>NZ_SRXY01000009.1 GCF_004804335.1 Pacificoceanicola onchidii | reverse complement strand
TCGAAAACACCTTCACCGGAGCAGAAGGGGCCTTCGAGCGGACCACAAACGGGGCGCTGCATGGCGTCGTCAGCCGCACGTCGCAGGGCGGACACCGCGCCGGGATCTACGGGGCGGACGCAATCCGTGATTATCTCGCCAACAATCCGGGGCGCGAGGTTGCCATGTTCGTCTGGGCTGACGTGACCCGCGTGGCGACGGCTACGACAAACCTCTACTTCACCGGCATGGGCAACACGGCGGCCTTTGCCACCAACCGCCTGTTGCTCGGCTCGCTGAGCAACACGACAGGGCCGCGCCAGAAGCCCCTGAATTCCAGCGGGTGGAGCGGATCGCCCAACAGCAATGCCAGCCTGAACGCGATCTATCAGGCGTTCTGGGGGAACATCCCGCCTTATAACAGCCTGCGCTCCGATGATGGTCAGAGCTTCATTCTCTACCAATACCATCTGATCGACGTTGCCGCGTCCGGCATGACCTATGCGGAACTGCTGGCGGCGGATCAGGCAGCTTACACGGCCTTCTTTGGTGAAGGCGGGCGTGGCTTTGGGGATGCGACGGCGCTTGACCTGGGCAGCTACCCCTGATGCCCATAACCTATCTGGGTGAAGTGGCACTTGCGGGGACCGGCAAGACCGCCGACATCTCCGCCTTGGCTCTGCAGGCTGGTGACGTTCTGCTGATCCAGTGGTTCGGCGGGGCAAACACCCAACGCAACTTCGACATTGTCTCGGATGTGGATGACGCGGTCCGGCGCATTCGGACGGATGGGCTCGTTGACGCGGTGGGGGCGGTTGGCGTGCTGACCGTCGGCGCCAGCCCGCCGACGGAGCTGGTCTTCAGCGGCACGATCTACAGCACCCACAGCACCGGCTTCAACATCCGCGCCTTTCGCGGCGTCGAAGAGGTTTCCCTCTCGGTGGAACAGGCCGGGGGCAATAACCCGATTGCAGTATCGGCGGTGGACGTGACGCGAGACGGCTCTTTGGTGGTGATCGGTGCGGCTATGGCTCACCAGTCCGGCAGCTTGGACCTGAACCATCCGGAGCTCGATGGGCAAACCGTGATCGGGCAGAACACCACTTATGATCTGGTCGCCTGTACAGGGCAGATCACGCGCGACACCGGGGCGTATGCGCCAGCAGACTTTGCCACCGGGATAGCAAACCCGAAGACCTGGTTCACGTCCACCTTTCTGCTCACGCCTCAGGAAGAACCCGAGCCGGAACCTGACCCTTCCGGGTTCGATGGGCCGGTTGGGAAGGCGGCTACACACATGGCCACCGGCACTGCTTTGAAACATGCGGCCACCGGGCGCGCCAGAACATGGAGGGCGACGGCAAATGTCGGAACGCTATGACATCGAGGATTACACCAAGGGCGAAGCGTTGCCCTTTGAAATGCTGGCCCAAGACGGGGCAGGGGCTGCGGTTACAGCCGGTGACTTCGCGATGCGCATTCGCCGCTCCAAAGGCGGCGCTGCCGACGTCGAGGTCACCGGGGTGCACAGCGGCGACGGCCTTTGGCTCTTCGACGTAAGCGCCGCGCAAATGGCGGCTTTCGAGGTTGGAAAGGTGGCGTCCTATCAGGTGTGGGACACGGCAAACCTGCGCGTCTTTCTCGAAGGCGGCATTCTTATCGGGCAACAAATCGACCCTGCGACTTGAGCAGGCTTCAAAGAAAGAGGACTGGTAATGAGCGAAAACACGTTGGACCGTTCGTTCACAGAAACAGAGCTCGCGGCGCTCCGATCCTTGGCGGAGATATTCCAGGACAAGGATGAACGCGATGAGCTTCGAAACCTAATCCAAGAGGGAGCGACTATTCGTGAAATCCTTCTCGCCTATCGGACGCAACGCCGACTGGGCGCAACTCTCAAAGCGATTGCCGGTCTGATCGTCCTCGCCGGAGCGGCCGTCGCCGCGCTCAAGGGGTTAAACCTCTGGCCGAAGTGACCTGAACCAAAACTGACCGTTTTCTGCCCGCCTCCGAGCGGGCTTTTTTATGGAGGAAGAAATGAAACTTGTACCCAACGCCCGCGCCATCGCGGCGCGGTCCCATTCGATGTGGGCAATCTATCTCGGAATTGTCGTCCTTTGGTTGGGCGATGTGATCTATTGGGCCAAAGGCGTCGATACCAACCCGCGCATCTGGTTTTGGCTGTCGATGGCCTGTTTCGCATACGGCATCTTCGGGCGCGTCTTGCGTCAGGGGATCGAGCATCCCAAGGATCGCAGCACTTTCCACAGCCCGCCGTGGGTTGGGCTGATCGCGTTGATTGCCGTGCTTGGCGGCGGGATCTGGATGTCTCAGGAGCCGGGACCGGTGGAGCGATCAGGGGCTCAACCGATCGAGGCAGAGGCCAGCCCCGATGCCGCGCAAGCCTTCCTCGATCATGCTTTCCCGCTGGTCGCCAAATGGGAAGGGCTGCGACTTGAGGCTTATCTCGATCCCGTGGGCATCCCGACCGTTTGCTACGGCGAAACCAAGGGCGTCAAGCTCGGGGACAGCTATTCCGAAGCCGAATGCCGCGCGATGCTGGAACGTGAGCTGGTCAGTTACCGGAACGGCCTGCACGGCTATTTCTCGCCTGAGACCATCTCCGCGCGCCTGCCACCGACGCGAGACGCCGCCTATGGGTCACTGGCCTATAACGTGGGCGTGGCCGGGGCAGGGAAGAGCACCGCCACGCGCCGTCTGAATGCCGGTGACATTGCGGGCGGGTGTGAGGCGTTGACCTGGTGGAACAAAGCGGGAGGGCGCGTCCTGCGCGGCCTTGTGCGCCGTCGCGCCGAAGAGCGGGACCTTTGCCTGATCGGTGCGACCACATGATCAGACTTGCAGCATTGGGCGGTCTGTTGATCGCCCTCATTGGCGCGGGGATCTGGCTGCATCAGTCCGGCCGCGCGGATCACGAAGCAGAAGTGGAGGCGGAGAATGCAAAAGCTGTTGGACAAGCGATCCAGGCTGATCTTGGCCGTCGCGAGTGTGTTGACGCTGGCGGGGTGTTTCAGTTCGACACCGGGAAATGTGCCCGGCCTGAGCCAAGCCATCGGTGATGCGCTTCCGGGCGCTCAGGGGCTCACCCTGCAGGATCAGGATCGGATTGACGAAACCGTCGCCCGTGGCTGTGCTGCGGGGGTTTTTGCGAAATCCCGCTGTGCGGAGCATACCGCCGCCAGCGCATCGAGGCGGGCGGAGTTGAACGGAAAGACTCTTGAAAAGACAACACCCCGTCAGAAGTGGCGGGGCGCTCTTCCGCATTTTTCAGGGGCAGTACCCGTCTTGTAACTGACACAAGATTTCGTCCGGACTGTATTTACACATCCCCACATCTGGTGGGTGCATGGACAGATCGTGCCGAATCACTTAAAAGAAAAGGCGGTGAGGGTGCGACCTCACCGCCTTAAGAGAAACCCGCCGGTTGGTGGCGGAAGATTTCGAAATCTGTAGATTCGTTATCTACTGATTCACCGAAATGGTCAACCATCAACTGGCTCAACATCGGAGCAACCTTAATGGTTGATAATACTAAGAGCGTCCTTTGCGGCGCGTGTCGCGTAGCGCTGAAAGGCCCTGCTAATCCTGATCCCCAAGATGTTTTCTCCTGCCCTTCCTGTGGGCGTGCTGACAGCTTCGACAACGTTATGGCATCCGTCAAAGCCTTCATCGTGGAATTGACAGAGCGTCGTTTGGAAGAAACCATGCGGAAGGCGGCCAGGGGCAGCAAGGTCATCAAGGTCACTGGAAAACCCGTCCAAAAGGGAAACCACCCCTTCATTGCAGACGTCGAATTGTGAGGGTTTGAACATGGCAAGCTATCTCATTTCGTACGACCTCAATGGTCCCGTTCCGTCTCACAAACAGATGGACGATCTGATCCGCAAGATTTCGGCAAGAGCTGGCAGGGTTCTCGAAACAGTATGGTGGGTCGAGTTTCACGGCTCGGCGGCACAACTGCGTGACCGGCTTCTCTCCACTCTCCGCAGCGAGGATCGTCTCTTCGTATGTGCTTGCAAGGAAGCTGCATGGTTCAACACTCTATTGAATAATGTCGCTCTCAAAGAAGCAATAGAAGCCGCCTAAATTAAGGCGACATCGTAACTCACAGGCTGGCCTTTCCGGGCCAGCCTTCATGCCTGCCGTTACGCTGCACACTTCCAAGCCCGCTACTTGCACACTGCGTTGGACAGTCTACTTCAACCATCGGCGAAAAAATCGCTTTCCTCACCGTTGTCCGGTTCGACTGTCGTATAATGAGCATTTCGGCGACGGTCTTCTTCGAGCCAGTCTTTTGGCCAAATGAACGCAACGGGCTTCCCGCCGAAGGGGGCGAGCATAACCACTTCCATTTCATGTTCTTTATATGTTCTACGCATGAACCTATAGATTGCATCGGTAGGTTAAGAGCGCATGAACGTCCTGCATTTCGTCTGCGGTCACTGCAAAAGGCCCAATGACATTCCATTCCCCGAAGCTGCGGAGGGGCTTACGCGCGAGCGGATCCTGCCTCGATGCAAGTGCCGACACTGCGGCCTGACCGGGGCGTCTGAGATGCGCCGATACTACGATCCAGGCGTCAACGCTCTAAGCGGATCCAGAACCGACTTTGAGGAATCGTAGTCACTGGCTTTCTAGGCCATGTTCGGCCAGCAAACCCCGCAGAGCCAAGGAGGCCTCCGGGCTTAGGGATTTAACGCCGTTCTCGACCTCAAACATGGTCTTGTGCCTGGTGTTGCTGTTGCCCCGATAGCCGATGGCTTCTGCGAAGTCCGCGCGCGACATGTTTAGAGAGGCCCGGGCTTTCGAAACGAACTCACCGGTCAACCTCTCCGACTGGCGCAACCGCTTGGCTTCTGCGAGGGCGGCTTCCGGAGAGTCGTACCAACCAGAGGGCTGGGGCAGGGTGGCGAGCCATTGCTGGGCTTCAAGGACGGTGGCCAAGTTCGGAGCGTCCTTTAGTCCTGACAGCGCCGCGAGCAGAAGCGCGTCACTCTCTTGAGCAAGGATGGCCGGCGTGACTTCTGACACCGGCATGACAATTGCGACGGGCATAACCTTATCCTTTCGGTGGTCCGGGGCGGTTGCCCGCCCCGGTGTTGTTCATTCGATGATTTCGGCCTGATCGCCAACCGCGATGAAAACGGCCTCTTGATCGGTGGCGTTGAGAATCTCCCGGGCGGCTTCCCGAAGGACAGACAAAGCGCCGTCCTTTTCGGTGGCGGCGCTGACGATCACGGAAACCGGATCGCGGAAGAGGGTGCCGGATTCGTTGATCCAGTAGCCATTGGCCTGATAAACAGTTGCCCCGCCGAAAGCTGCACACATCGCTGAGATGTTGCGTTCGATCAGTGCGGCGTTGTCAGAGCCATCGTTATCAAGGTTGGGGATGATCAGTTCAGTTTTCATCGACAATCTCCTTTCTCATTGTGGGCGCATTGCCCTCTGTCGATGAAACTAGAATATGGGTATTTACCCATAATAACAAGTCTTTCTATGGGTAAATACCCATAAAAATCACCTTTACTGCCTGTGATTTTCAGGCTCTGTCATTGTCAGCTTCGTGTAACGCCTGATCTTCGGCGGCGCGGTCAATGTGCCATCCACCCTTGCCCCGACATGTGTCACACCGGACGGGCGTCGGAACCGCACAGAAGCAAATGTCCTCTATTCGCTCGCACTCGCACATACTGTCGTCCTGACCTGATCCACCGCAATCCTCGCAATCGTGCCAGTCGTCATAATCAAGATCGGAAAGGTCTGCGCTTGGGTTCAGATTGCTTGCCATATCGGCCTCCTGAGGTTGTTCGACTACTTGATGACGATCGCTTCGGCGGGAAGAGCAGGTGCTTTCATCCCCGGGTCCATCGGGTACGAAAAATCAACTTCCTGCACCGGCTGGCCGCTATCCAGTTGAACAACCATGTCGCCGTTTTGATCGAGTAAGTCTTCGAGTTCGTTGATCAGTTCTGAAAGGTGCATTGGAGCTCCTGGGGTTGTCAGGCCGGGCAGGGCCCGGCCTCGTTTCGTCAAGCGGCCAACTGGTCACGGAGACGGAAACCAAGAAGCGGCCACAGCTTTTCGCGGGCGTTTCCGCGCGCAATCTTCTGGCCGATTTCGGCGTCGAAGTTCTCGGGACTCGCGCAGGCGCTTTCACCGGTAACGGTGAAGCCGTTCTTGAGCGTCAGGCAGCACACCGTCAGGCAGGAACCGGGGAATACGTGGTAATCCTCTGCCACGATTTCCGCGTCCAGATCGGCGGGCGTGATGCGCTTGGCTGTCAGGCCCTTCGCTTTGATTTCGGCTTCGATCGCCGCTTCGTTCTTGCTCATGGGTATGTCCTTTCTGAGCGTTGAGTTTGAGGGTGGCCCGAGATCATCCGTTTCGGCTGTGCAGATCGGGCAAAAGCCTGCGCATTCGGGGTGTCCGCATGGCATCGGAAGCTCCGGCGCTAAGTGAACTAGTCAAAGAAGCCGGCGCGGCGAGCGCTGGTGTTTGTCGCGGCGTATAGAGCGTCGCTCGCGCGACTATACGCAGCCCGTGTCATGCCGTTTGCAGTTGCTTCGAAAGCATCTTCTCCGAGGCTGGCTGAGGTCAGAAGCGCTTCAGCCTCCGCTTTTGACAGTGTGACCGTCACGGTGTCCCGCGACGCGTTGTTCGCTATGTAGGTCGCCATATCCGTCTCCTATCTGTTGTTGGTTTTAGGCTGCGACACGGAAGCCAGCAGCGTTCCGATGTCCGCCACCACCATTCGCCTCTGCGATTTCTGAAACGTCCATGCGGTCATCCATCGAGCGCAAAGAGTACGTCACGCCGTCATAGGATCGGACAATGCAGGCCGCGAATGGGGCTGTCGGGTTGCGATTGAGCAGCTCGTGCGCCGTTTCGGAAACGAAGTCGTAGGAGCAAGCCGCTACAGGAACCGCGTGGCCGTCGATTTCCTCGATGAAGGCGGTGTCGCAGATGTTGCTCACGATCATGTCCACATAGCGCCGGATGGCCACACCATCGTTTGCAAGGCGTTCTGTCGTGAACATGTCCCAGAGCTCGAAGTCCCTGGGTAACGACCGGATGGCGATGCAGACTTCCTTTGTACCACGAATGTTGAACCGCCACAGATCCCGGTCCTCAACGTGTTCCATCCATTCCGGCATGGGTTCGCGGCCAAAGCAGTACTCCCATGCAAGACGGCACCCGGATTTCTCCATATCGAAGTGGACGCCGACGCCTTCGATCATGCGATCCGCATGCCACGCCTCCAGCGGCCCGTCGAAACGCTCCAGATTCAGAAAGCCGGCCAGCTCAGCCTCGGCGGTCTTGTGGTGATCCAGAACGATGATGCGCGCGGCCTTGTTCGCCATTTCGTTCAGAACGTCTTTCTTGAACGAGAAATCGACCATCAGGACGTCTTTACCGGTCACGTCCGGCGCTTCGTCGCCGTACTGGCAAGGGATGAACTTCACTCCATCTCCAAACCGTTTCCACACTGCGTAGGCCGCAGCAAATCCGTCGTCGCAGTTGGCGTGGTAGATACAAATGTCGGGTTTCATGTTTGTTGTCCTTTCTGCTGAGTGGGAGTGTCGAGGTAGCGGAACTCGATCCGGTTCACTTGCTTGTCGTCTGGGCACCCATAGTGACTGGTCAGCATCGCGACGAAATCGGCCGGGCGGAAATCGGGGAAGCCTTCGCGCGCGCAGTCTTCGTGGGTGATCACGTTCAGTGGCTCAGCGCGGATGCTGACAATTTCGATTTGGCAGATGCGCTTGATCTTCTCACCGGGCTTCAGGCCCATGCCCTTTTCGACGGCATTGACCACATCGCCTGGTTTCAGGAACCACCATCCGAACCGGCGGGTCACGTCCTTTTCACGGTTGCGCACTTGGTTGAGCGTCAGCGCAAATGACATGTTGCGAGGCATGCGACCCCTCCTTTCGGGCGGCTCACCCATTCACGTTTCGTTTTTGTTTTGTCTGGGGGCGTCGATCAGGCCAAGGTGCTGATCTTGCGGAGAGTCGGCTGGATTCAAAATCCCCCGTCCTAACGGACGTGCCGGTTCGAGTCCGGCCTTGGGTACCAGTCTCGCAGCAAGACCTGCGTGATCTCCCGCTGAATTCCCCTTCAATTCCTGTTTGTTTTTCGCTTGTCGCAACTCTGCTTTGACATGTTTTTTGTCGAGGCTCCGCAAAATATGGCTGAAACGCGGCGCCTGCGATTTTCGATTCGGCGATTCGCGGCGACATTGATTATCGCCACGTAAACAATCCAACCCACGGTTGCTTATTGGTTCGTCAATTGCCGCAGGCCGTGCCACATTTCGCGGGGAAATACGGCAATCCGGGAAACCGCGGCAGAGCTTGTCGATTGTTCTTGAAACGTAAACAGTCCGTTTGACAGCGCAGCCCGAAAGCGTGCGGAATGCGGGATTTCTCCAAAGATTCGATCAAATCTTGTAAAAAACCACCGGTCTGTTCGGAAACAATACCGTTAAAAATTTGTTAAAAATTGCTTTGGATTCGGGCAAAATCCTGCCTTTCGTTGAGGCAACGGGGAAGCGACGGCCAAATTTGTCCTTTGTGGGACATGTTTGAGAGCGTATTAATTAACGCAAGCCCACTGGGGGGTGATGTCTGTTGGCCACGGGGGCGGCCGCTGAACTGTTGAGCATTCGGGATGAATGCGAGGTGACGCGAGGGCGGAGAATCCGCTCGTGCTGCTATGGTGATGTGTGTTCCGTGCCGGGGGCGTGGAATGTTTATGACGCCGACCACTTCGCAACAAATCGCTGGCCCAACGGGATAACGAGGAAACGGGCAGTGCGGTGCGCATTGTCACCGCTGCTGCAAACCGGGTTCTCCCCGGGAAAGGATTGAGGGTCGAAACATGGCTGATCTGTTTCTGAACTGGGGCGATTTTGGCCCTTACGGCACTACCTTGGACGACGGGACAACAACCTCGGTTGATACCGGTGGTGTTGCGGTCGGCGTGACTTTCAACGCGCTGGACCCTTACGCAACCGCCTTCACCTTCAACGCCGAAGGCTACGTGGAAGACGGTGAGGACATCAGCCCGAACTCCTTCCTGAAGCTGTTCGACGACACCAATGACGACGGTGCCCCGGCGACCTCCTCCGCATCGCTGGTCTTCACGGCCTCCGATGATCTCTACACCGACGAAGTGACGGACGTTTCCTTCCGGATCAACGACATCGACATGTCGGCCGTGAACGGCGATCTCGAAGACCTCGGCCTCGGCGCCTTCGAAGACATCGTGACCGTCAATGCCTTTGACATCGACGGCAACCCGGTTCCTGTCACGCTGACCCCAGCCGGGGCGGTGTCGACCTCCGGCCAGACCGCGACCGGCACCACCGAAGGCACCTTCACTGATGCCAGCGGCTCGCTGCTTGTCACCATTTCCGAGCCGGTGCACACCATCGAGATCACCTATGGCAACGGTGCCGAGGCGGCCCAGGCCGTGACCATCTCGGACGTGCACTTCTCCACTGTGGACGTTGATGGCAACCTGCCGCCGATCGCCGTGGACGACAGCGCCACAACACCTGAGGACGTGGCGGTCATCGTTGACGTGCTTGAGAACGACAGCGACCCGGAAGGCGGCGCGCTGACCGTGACCGGCGCCACCGTGGACACCGGCACCGTGTCGGTGAACCCGGACAACACCGTGACCTACACGCCGCCCGTGGGCTACAACGGCCCGGCGACCATCACCTACACAATCGAAGACCCGGAAGGGAACTCGGCTACCGGCGAAGTTGCCGTGACCGTGGAGCCGGACAACGGCAACACGCCCCCGGTCGCCTTTGACGACACCGAAACCACCGGGATGGACACGCCTGTCACCCTGACCCCGACCGACAATGACACCGACGCCGAAGATTCCCCTGCGGATCTGATCGTCGAGTCCATCGGCACGCCCGCCAACGGCACCGCCACGCTGAACCCCGATGGCACCGTGACCTACACGCCGAACATGGGTTTCACCGGGACCGACAGCTTCACCTATGAGCTGCGCGACACCGGCGGTCTGGGCGACACCGGCACCATTACGGTAACCGTGAGCGACGATCCGAACACCGCGCCCACCGCGGTGGACGACAGCGAAACCACAACCGAGGACTTCCCGGTCATCATTGATGTGCAGGGCAACGACAGCGATCCGGAAAGCGATCCGCTGACCACGGCCTCGACCACCGATCCGACCAACGGCTCGGTTGCCATCAACCCCGATGGCTCCGTGACCTACACCCCGGATGGCGGCTTCACCGGCACCGACACCTTCGATTACACCATCGAAGACGGCAACGGCGGCAGTGATACGGCCACTGTGACCGTGACCGTGGATCCGGCGAACGGCGATCCGGTTGCCGAAGACGACACGGCCACCACACCGGAAGACACGCCGGTTGTGATCCCGGATCCGTCCGATAACGACACCGATCCTGATGGCGATCCGCTGACCGTGACCGAAGTGGGTGATCCGACCAACGGCACCGCCACGCTCAACCCCGATGGCACGGTGACCTACACGCCGGACCCGGATTTCGTGGGTCAGGACACGATCCCCTACACCGTGGATGACGGCAATGGCGGCACGGACACAGGCGAGATCGTCGTCACCGTGACCCCCGAAGATCTCGGCCGCATCGACACCGACATCTTCCCGGTCGACCCGGCGCTTCAGGATCAGGACCCCTTCAACGGTCTTGATGAGGACCCCGATCCCTCTGACGATCTCGACAACGAGACCGGAACAAGCGGCGCAGACGTGATCAGCACCGGCGACGACGATGACACCATCGTTGCGGGCGACGGCAATGACACAGTGAACCCAGGGATAGACGATGACCTCGTGCGTCTCGGCGGCGGTGATGACCTTCTGATCGACCCGCAGGGTGCGGACACGATCACCGGCGGCTCCGGCAACGACACGATCATCGCAGGCGTTGACACCTTCTCGAACTACGAGGGCGACGATCCGTTCTTCCCGACGCTCGGCTTCCTTTCGGATCCGAACACGGACGACGGCCGTGACTATGTCGAAGGCAACACCGGCGACGACTCGATTGAAACCGGCGACGACGATGACACCATCGACGCAGGTCAGGGCGATGACACCGTGGACGGCGGCATCGACGACGACCTGATCACCGGCAACCAGGGCAATGACTCGCTGCTTGGCGGCCATGGCTCCGACACCATTGACGGTGGCCAGGGTGACGACTTCATCGACGGTTCCAACCTCGCTCCTCTGGAGCAGACCGACGATGTGGACGTCAACACCGAGAACGACCGCGACAGTCTCATGGGCGCGCTTGGCAACGACACGATCCTCGGAGGGGACGATGACGACACTCTCATTGGCGGTTCTGGCAATGACCTGCTTGACGGCGGCATTGATGAAGACTCCATCAACGGTGGCGGCGACGACGACACGCTGATCGGCGGTCAGGGCGCGGATACGCTCGATGGCGGCGACGGCGAAGACAGCATCTCGGGCGGTGCAGACCGCGACGTGATCATCGTCGGCAGCCCGACCGCTGGCATCAATGACACCGTGGATGGTGGCGCAGAAGGCGATGACTTCGACATTCTCGATCTGACCGGCGCCGGCGTGCGCGGTGAAGACTGGCGCATCGTTGACACCTCGCCGGACAGCAACGGCAACGGCATCGACGGTACCGTCGAATTCCTGAACGCCGACGGCGACGTGACCGGCACCATGGACTTCTTCGAAATCGAAGAGGTGGTGCCCTGCTTCACCCCCGGCACGCTGATTGCCACGCCGCAGGGCGAGCGCCTTGTCGAGGATCTGGAGCCCGGCGACCGTGTCATCACCCGTGACAACGGTATCCAGGAGATCAAATGGGTGGGCCGCAAGGACCTCACGGGCTTCGATCTGGCCCGCAAGCCGCACTTCAAGCCGATCCTGATCCAGAAGGGCGCCTTGGGGAACAACCTGCCGGAGCATGACATGCTCGTCTCGCCGAACCACCGCGTTCTGGTGGCCAACGACAAGACCGCGCTCTACTTCGAAGAGCGGGAAGTTCTGGTCGCGGCCAAGCACCTGACTGGTCTGGACGGGGTGGATGAGGTCGAAAGCCTTGGCGTCAGCTACATCCACGTGATGTTCGAGAACCACGAAGTGATCCTCTCGAACGGCGCATGGACCGAAAGCTTCCAGCCCGGTGATTACACCCTCAAGGGCATCGGCGCGGCGCAGCGCGAAGAGATCTTCGAACTCTTCCCGGAACTGGAGCAGGCCGAAGGGCTCAAGGCCTATGGTGCCGCGCGCCGCTCGCTCAAGAAGCACGAAGCGCAGCTTCTGACCAAATAACCGGGAGGCCGGAACCCGCATATGCAGCGTGTTCCGGTTCTCGATGGGCCGGAACAGAAAACGGGGCAGAGCTATCTGCCCCGTTTTTTTGCGGTTTGGAGAGGGCCTTGAGCATACCGCGTCCCGGACTTGATCCGGGACCTCAACGGCAACGTTTGAACCAAGGGAAACGCCGTGCCGTCACGCCAAAGGCGTGCCGAGAACATGTTGGCGCACCTCTGGTGCGACGGACGACTCGTCATGTCAGAGACATACTTCCAGCATGATGGCGCGGCGGCCTGCGGCCTTGATTCCGCGCCTTTTGTGATGGGAATGGTCGCTTTGGGGGAGACGGTGCGGCTCCGTTAACCCCTAAGCCACAGCCGCCGCCCGCCAGGAAGCCCAGGCCTCCGGCGTATCCAGATCGACCAGAGCACGATTGTCCTCCAGCGGCACCTGCACCAACCGGTGCTTGTTTGCCCGCAGAACATCCCGCGCGCCCTGATCCCCGGTCAGCCGGGTCAGTGCATAAAAACAATCCGCCGGAAACAGCACCGGATGTCCCGGCGTGCCATCGGCGGCGGTTGCCTGATGCAACATCGGATGCGGCACGGCCCGGAACCCGGTCACAAGCCGCATCAGATCTTCCGGCTCCAGATCCGGCATATCGCCGGGCAGGATCATCACCGCCTTGAGCCCCTTTGGCAAAAGCGCCACGCCGCGCCGAAGCGACGCCGACATGCCTTCGCCCGCGTCTGGCACAGCCACAAGCTGCACCGGCAAACCCGAAAGGGCCGCACAGCGGGCGTGCTCATGATCCGGCACGGTTACCGTCACATGACAGCCTGTCGCCAGCGCCCGATCAGCCTGACGCCGCAGCAGTGGCACACCGTCCACCGGCTCCAAAAGTTTGTCCTTGCCGAGCATGCGCGAGCTTGCACCGGCGGCGGGAATGAGAATGGCGATATCTTGCATGACGGGTCTTATAACAGACCCGTTGACGCAGTGTCACCCTCAGCTGTGTCAATCCGCCACAGGTTTGTGTCAAGACAGGGATCTTGCCCTAAATGCCGCGCACGCAACATTTTTTTCTGCATCAGCAGCGTTGCTTTCAACCCCGCATCCGCGCGCCATCCGCGTCAAAAGGCACTTCAGACAGCAACCGCGCCTTGCAGCGTTTGCCCAGGATCTCGATCTCCGCCTCAAGCCCCGGCACCGCCCGATCCCGCGGGATCAGGGCCAGCGCGATGGATTGCTGCGTGTGATGAGAATAGCCGCCCGAGGTGCAGAACCCCTGTACTTCGCCGTCAATCCAAACCGGCTCATAGGCGTGCACATCCGCGTCCTCGGTCTCAACAACAAAGGCCGCATTAATTCGTTCGGGGGGTGTGTCACGCTCCGCCTCAGCGGCCGCACGCCCAATGAAATTCGTGTTCTTTTTCCATGAGATAAACCGATCAAGGCCCGTCTCCGCGCAGGTGTAATCGGGGCTGAATTCCGCGCCCCAGGAGCCAAAGAACTTGTCCAGCCGCAGGCTCATCATCGCCCGCATGCCAAAAGGTTTCATCCCAAGAGGCTGCCCCGCGCTCCACAGAGTGGCCCAAAGCTGCCGCTGCGCCATCGGATCACAGTAAATCTCATACCCCAGATCGCCGGTATAAGAGACGCGTTGCACCAGACACTCTGTCATGCCGATGGTCATCTTGCGAATATCCATGAATTTCAAATCAACCACATCGCGCGTGCAGGCTTGCAAAACCTCCGTCGCCTTCGGCCCTGCGATCTGAAATCCGTTCAGTTTATCGCTTATATTCTTAATGCTTACGCCGCCTTCTTCATGTTGAAGGAACCACCGCATGTGATAGGCTTGCGCGCCATAGCTGGCAATCAGCTGGAAGGTCTGCTCATCAAGACAGGACACTGTGAAATCCCCGATGATCCGCCCCGAGGGCGCCAGCATCGGCGTCAGCGAAAGTCGCCCAGGCTTCGGGATGCGCCCGGCCATGATCCGATCCAGCCACGCCCGCGCACCGGAGCCAGTGACACGGTACTTTCCGAAGTTGTGAACCTCATTGATTCCAACAGCTTCGCGCACGGACTTCACCTCCCGCGCGGTGGCCTCAAAGGCGTTGGAGCGGCGGAAAGACGGGGTCTCATACCGTGGCTCATCCCCTTCGGCGAAGTAGTTCACCACCTCCAGCCCGTATTGCTGTCCCCACACTGCACCCATGCGGTCAAAGATGTCATACATCGGCGTGGTCCGGTTTGGCCGCGCGGCGGGCAGCTCTTCGTTCGGATAGCTGACAGAGAAACGTTTCTGATAGTTTTCAATGACTTTCGGCAGGGTGTAGCCCGGGCTGATCCAGTCGCCAAACCGCGCCACGTCCATCGCCGCCGTGTCCCGTTCGCACTCGCCATGCACCATCCACTGCGCCAGCATCAGCCCGACACCGCCTCCTTGGGAGAACCCCGCCATCACACCGCATGCGCTCCAATAGCCGCGTAGACCGGGGATCGGACCAACCAACGGATTGCCATCCGGCGCAAAGGTAAACGGCCCATGGATCACGGACTTCACGCCAGAGCGTTCAAGAACAGGGAAGCGTTTGTAAGCAAATTCAATACTGTCTTCGATCTTGTTAAAGTCGTCTGGCAAGAGCTCATGGCCAAAATTCCATGGCGTGCCATCCACCGCCCAGGGCCGGCAGGGTTGCTCATAGAATCCAATGCAAAGCCCACGACCTTCCTGCCGCAGGTAGCTTTCGCCTGCAGGATCCATCACATGCGGATGCTCTGTTTCGCGTTCATAAATCTCTGGCGTCTCATCGGTGACGATATATTGGTGCTCCATCGGGTGAAGCGGCAGATAAACGCCCGCCATGGCCCCAACTTCCCGCGCCCAGAGACCACCCGCATTGACCACATGTTCGGTGTGGATCGTGCCCTTGTCGGTGAAGATTTCCCAAGTTCCATCAGTTCGTTGCGTGGTTTCCTTCACGTGGCAATGGGTGACGATCTCCGCGCCCCCCATGCGCGCTGCCTTGGCGTAGGCATGGGTTGTCCCCGATGGATCAAGATGCCCGTCCAGAGGATCATAAAGCGCCCCGATGATCCCATCGAGGTTCACGATCGGAGCCAGTTTGGCGATCTCTTCGGGGCCGACGATTTCCGTCTCCAACCCCATGTAGCGATGCTTGGCCCGTTCCGCGAGCAGCATATCAAACCGCTCCTGATTGTCTGCCAAGGTAATTCCACCTACATGATGCAGGCCGCAGCTCATGCCTGTGATCTCTTCCAACTCTCGGTATAGGCGAATTGTATAGCCCTGAAGCGCGGCCATGTTCGTATCACCATTGAGCGTGTGAAACCCGCCCGCGGCGTGCCATGTGCTGCCCGACGTCAGCTCGGACCTCTCAACCAGCATCACGTCGGACCAGCCAAGCTTTGTCAGATGGTACAGGACTGACGCGCCAACAACGCCGCCGCCAATCACAACGACTCTGGTGGTGGTTTTCATGACGCACTCCTTTTTCTGTTAACGCTAATTCAAGGCATACAGGCCTGTTCAGACTTGGCCAAACACGACACGAGATGTCGGGAACCGTCGTTTCGGCCCGCTTTTCCTGCGCCACCCTAGGCGTCAGGCAAACAGGAGGCTTTCATGCGCAGCCAAGCTCAGGCGGTCGTGATCGGTGGCGGTGTCATCGGCTGTTCGATCCTTTACCACCTTACCAAACTCGGCTGGTCCGATGTGGTTCTGCTCGAACGGGACGAGCTGACGTCCGGCAGCACATGGCACGCCGCCGCGAACATTCACGGGCTGCACGACAGCACCAACATCAGCCGCCTCCAGCACTATACGATGAACCTTTACAAGGATATCGAAGCCGAGACCGGGCAGGGCTGCGGCGTGTTTCAACCCGGCAGCCTGTACCTCGCACAGACCGAAGCCAGAGAGCATCAGCTGCGGCTTCAGGAGGCAAAGGCGCGGCTGTATGGTATGAACTTCCACGAGGTGAGCCGGGATGAGGCCGAACGTCTGCACCCGCTCGTTGATTTCTCCGGCATCCGCTGCATCATGTTCGAGCCGGACGGTGGCAATGTCGACCCGAGCGGCGTCACAGCCGCCTATGCCGCAGGCGCGCGGGCGCGCGGAGCGGACATTCATCGCCACACGCCGGTGACGGCCACCGAACAGCAGCCGGATGGCACATGGATCGTCCGCACGCCGAAGGGCGACATTCGCACCGATTGGATCGTCAATGCCGCAGGGCTTTGGGGCCGTGAGGTCGCCGCGCTCGCCGGGATCACGTTGCCGCTTCAGCCGACCGAACATCAGTACTTCGTCACTGAAACAATTCACGAAATCAAAGAGTTGGACCGGCGTCTTCCGTCCGTCGCTGACCGGGACGGCGAGTATTACCTGCGCCAGGAGGGTCAGGGCCTGTTGATCGGGGCCTATGAGCGCGACGTGCGGCTCTGGGCCGAACAGGGCACGCCGCTCGATTTCGCACATGACCTCTTCCCGGATGATCTCGACCGGATCGAAGACAACATGATGCGCGCCATCGATCGCGTGCCGGTGATCGGTAGTGCAGGCATCAAGCGGGTGATCAACGGCCCGATGATCTGGTCGCCGGATTCAAACGTGCTGATGGGGCCGGTGCCGGAGCGGTCGAACTACTTCTGCTGCAACGGCATCATCCCGGGCTTTAGCCAGTCGGGCGGCATGGGCCTGATGGCCGCGCAGTGGATTATCGAAGGCGAGATGCAATACGACATGTTCGCCTGGGATGTGGCGCGGTTTGACGACTGGGCGGATGAGGCTTTCACCAAGGCGCGGGTCAAGGACCAGTACGCGCACCGGTTCAAGATCCACTTCCCGCTAGAGGAGCGCGAGGCCGGGCGGCCCGCGCAGGTGCGGCCGGTTTATGAGTCGCAAAAGGCGCTCGGAGCGGTGTTTGGGCTCAACGCGGGCTGGGAGCATCCGCTCTATTTTGACCACGAAACGCCGGAAAGCGCTGGCTTCACCCGTCAGCCCTGGTTTGACAGCGTGGGCCGTGAATGCACCATGCTGCGCGAGAAGGCCGGGATCATCGACATCTCCAACTTCGCCAAATACCGCGTCACCGGGCCGGGCGCGGAGGACTGGTTGAACGCGGTTTTTGCCAATCACATGCCGCGCGCGGTGGGGCGTTCTTGCCTTACGCCGCTGATCGGGAAACGCGGCGGAATCGCCGGGGATTTCACGGTTACACGCCCCGGGGAGGAAGAATTCTGGATCATCGGCTCCGGCATGGCGGAGCGGTATCACAAGCGTTTCTTTGATGCCGTGCCGCGCGGCGAGGACGTCTCCTTCGAGAGCATGACCCAGGCGTTTTGCGGCTTCAACGTTGCGGGCCCTGCGGCGCGGGACATGCTCCAACGCATGACCAACGTGTCGCTTGGCTCGGACAGTTTCGCTTTCATGCGAAGCTGCTGGATTACGGTTTCCGGTGTCACCTGTCTGGCCCTCCGCGTATCCTTCACCGGTGATCTTGGCTGGGAATTGCACTGTAAGGCAGAAGATCAGAAAACCCTTTACGAAGCGTTGCTGGAAGCCGGGAAAGAGTTTGGCGCCGGTCCGGTGGGCAGCCGCGCGCTGATGAGCCTGCGGCTTGAGAAGGGATATGGCTCCTGGGGGCGCGAATACAGCCCGGAATACTGGCCGCAGGAAGTCGGGCTCGAAAGACTCTGCCAGCTGGAGAAGGATTTCTTGAACAAAGACAGTCTTCTAAAGGTCATACATAATCCATCACGTGAAGATTTACGCATTCTTCAGATTGACTCGACAGAGGCGGAGGTATCGCAGGCAGATGCCCTTGGCGGTGAGCCAATTTTCAAGGAAGAACAGGGCATTGGCCGCGTTTCTTCAGGTGGGTATGGGTTTGGTGTCGGCATGAGCCTTGCGCTTGGATACATCAAGGCAGGCACCGCCAAACCAGGCGATCGGGTTGAGGTGATGATCCTCGGCAAACCGCATACCGCGACAATCCTTGAAGAGCCGCCGTTTGATCCAAAGGGTACACGGCTGCGCGCCTAAATTCCTCAAATGGGTCAGAGACTTGCCATGATTGCCCGGCACAAGGGGCGTCATGGTAGAAACAAGTCAATCACCGGGCGTCTGGCGCCAGACCTTTGCAAAACCGGGCCTCGCGGCGATGGTTGTCTTGCCGCCAGCAGCGATCTCCTTGCTTCTGGCCTGGCTTTTTACCCTGCCTTTCGACATCTCCATGCCGTTCTGGCAGACGGTTTTCACCGTGGTTTTCTTCTCGGGCATGATGTTCATCTGGTTGCGCTGGCTGCTGATCGACGCCTCGCCGCTGGACAAACTGCCTAAGGACATCCGCAGCCTCCGTCGCAAGTTCGCCTTGCGTATGGTGCTGTTTGCATTGGCAATTTGCGCTGGCGTCGGGCTTGTTGGCGTGGATGCCGCGCAGGCTCTAGTCTCGCTTCTGGCGATGCTGGCCCAGGATCATACAACTGATGTCTGGGAGATGACGTACCACAATGCCGAAACCGCGCGCGAGCAGATCTGGCTTTTTGTGATCCGCTGGCTGGTCTTTGCGCAGTTGATCGGCGGGATGTTTGTTGCGGTGATCTGGCATGATCCGGTTTTGCCGGTGCGCGCCATTGGCGTTGATCCGGCGCGGCTGCGGAAACTCCCTGATATGCGCATCGCGCAGACCCGCACCGCCCTCGGTCTTGCGGTGATCTGGGCCGGAATAGGGGCTTTGCTCGGCCAAAGCGCAGTTCTGTGGGAGATTTTCCTGAGCGAGGTGGCCTCGGAGCGGCTTGTGGAAGCGCTTCAGCAGGTCTGCCTTGCCTGCGCCGGGATCAGCTTTGCAACCTTGCTCGCCCAACCGTTCCTTGATCTCAAACGTCAGGCGAGCCGGAAACCGGCCCCAAAGCCTGCGCCTGACCCACAACCCGCCGCAAAAGCCCCGTCAAAACCGCACCGCGCCCCGTTCCGGCGCTACAAAGCGCAGTAAGTTACAGCGGCCGCACCTTCAGCTGAGTGATGCGGTTGTTTTCCCGTGCCATCACCTCGAAACGGAAGCCGTGGAAGGAAAACACCTGTCCCACGGTCGGGATCATCTGGGCTTCGTGAATGACCAGACCAGCCACGGTGTTGGCCTCTTCATCGGGCAGGGACCAGTCCGTGGCGCGGTTGAAATCGCGGATCGTCATGGCGCCATCAACCGAATAATTGCCGTCCTCGCCGCGCTCCAGCGTGTCTTCGTCGAGGGGATCATGTTCGTCGGTGATTTCGCCAACAATCTCTTCGAGAATGTCTTCGAGCGTGATCAGCCCTTCAAGCGAGCCATACTCATCCACCACCAGCGCAAAATGTGTCCTTCGGCGCAGGAATTGCCGCATCTGATCGTCGAGCGAGGTGGTGTCCGGCACGAAATACGGCTTCATCGCCACGTCGAGCACGCGAAAATCGGCAAAGCGCGCCTCTTGGTCGCCGCTTTGCTCGTAGAGCTTGTACATGGCGCGCACGAGGTCCTTGGCGTGAACCACGCCGATGATGTTCTCCGGCTCGCCGCGATAGACGGGCAGGCGGGTGTGCGGGCTGGACAGACATTGTTGCAGGATCGCCTGCGGCTCTGCGCCCGCGTCGATCATCTCGATGCCGGACCGGTGCAGCATGATCTCTTCAACGGTGCGATCCGCAAGATCCAGCGCGCCGAGGATCCGGTCACGGTCTTCTTTTTCCACCACTCCTTCGGAGTGGCCAAGCTGCAACGCGCCGGCAATCTCTTCACGCACGGCGAGGATATGGCTGTCCGGGTCAGTCTTGACCCCAAACAGGCTCAGAACCCCGCGCACCAGCACGCGCACGGCAGAAACCACCGGCGCAAAGACGCGCACCACCACGGAGATCGGCCCCGCGACGCGCGATGCGGCGGTCTCGGGGTTGGTTATGGCGTAGGTTTTCGGCAGCACCTCGGCAAAGATCAGCACAAGCAGCGTCATCACCAGCGTCGCCAGCGCCACGCCGCTTTCGCCGAACAGGGAGGTGAACAGGGCCGTCGCCAGTGAGGTGGCAAGAATGTTCACAAGGTTGTTGCCCAAGAGCACAGAGCCGATCAGCCGCTCGTTGTCTTCGGTGATCCTGAGCGCGGTTTCCGCCCCGCGCGATCCCTTGTCCGCCCCGGCGCGCAACTTTCCGCGCGAGGCGGCGGTCAAAGCCGTCTCGGAGCCGGAGAAAAAGGCCGACAGGGTCAGCAGCGCCAGAATTGACGCGGATGTGATCCAGAAAGCTGTGTCGAGAAGGCTGGTCTCGGGTTCCATGTCGGCTGTATTCCTCTAGTGATAAAGGGGTTATGGGGGCGCGGCCCTTCAGGATCAAGGGCGGGCCAATGCTGACCGAACGCATTTTTCGAGGGGACTTGCCCGCAGGCGGGCCGCTGCTGATTTTCGGTGGGCCCTATTCCAATCTGCACGCCACGCGCGCGATGCGGGCAGAAGCTGACCGGCGGGGTATCCCGGCGGATCGCACCATTTGCACCGGCGATGTGGTGGCCTATTGCGCGCATCCCGAAGAGACTGTGGCCGAGGTGCGCGATTGGGGCTGCCATGTGATTGCGGGCAACGTGGAGCGGCAGCTGGGCGAGGGGGCGCTGGACTGCGGTTGCGGCTTCGAGGAAGGCACGGCTTGCGATCTGCTGTCTGCGGGCTGGTACGCCCATGCCAACGCTCAGGTGAGCGCAGAGACGCGGAGCTGGATGGCCGGTCTGCCGGATGTTCTGATACTCGGGTCGCAATGGGGCAGGCTGGGTTTTGTCCATGGCGGCACCCGCGCGGTGAACCGCTTTCTCTGGCCGGACACGCCGGATGCCGTGCTGCGCGCAGAGATTGCGCATCTGGATGCGCAGCCTGCGTACGTCTTTGCCGGGCATAGCGGCATTCCGTTTCAGCGCCGCGTGGCGGACACGTTCTGGGTCAACGCCGGTGTGATTGGCATGCCGCCTCATGATGGCCGGACCGAGACGCGCTACGCGGTCCTGCACGAGGACGGTCAGGTCGAGATTTGCACGCTGACTTATGACGCCGAAGGGGCCGCCGCCGCCATGGAAACCGCGCACCTGCGGCAAGGCTATCACACGGCCTTGCGATCCGGCTTCTGGCCCTCCGAAGACATCCTGCCCGCCGCGTTCCGGCGCTAACGCAATCCCGCGCGCGCCGCTGCCCGGTGGATGGCTTCGACCACCGCGCCGGGGCGGTTGTGGTTGGGCATGTGGCCGATGCCGTCGAGCAGAGTGATCTCTGCCGTGGGATGAACCTGCGCAAAGGGAATGCCGTGGATTGCGGCGCTCACCGTGTCATCTGCCGTGCCGTGCAGAAGCTCAATGGGCATGGTCAGCCGGTCATAGTCTTTCGACAGCGCCGTCATCTCCGCCAGAAGCCGCGCGCGCTGGATTGCGTTTTCGCGCAAGGATACCCGGCGCAGAGTCAGGGGCGGGCCAAAATGGGCGGCGTAGCCGTCTGGTTCTTCTTGCGGGACAAAAACCTCCGCCACGTTCCGCTCCACCACGCGATCGGGAACAAAGGCGGTGATCAGCGGGATCGCCACCGGCCCCAGAACAGGGTTCGACAGGACACGATAATAGGTGCTGAGCGGCGTGTCCCACGGGTAGACGGGCGCGGCCAGCAGCATCAGCGCCGAGACATCCTCGGGCCGCGACACACCCCAGGCCAGTGCCACCGCGCCGCCATAGGAATGGCCCATGACAATCGGCTTCTCGATGCCCAGAGCCTCCGCCGCCTGCGCCAGAAGATCCGCTTGCCGGGTGATTGTCGGATTGTCGAGCGCATCCGTGTAGCCAAGTCCGGGCCGGTCAAAGGCAATCACCCGGTAGTCCTGCGCCAGCCGCTCCATCAGCTGAAACGTCATGTCGCGCAGGTTTCCCGATGAGCCATGCAGCAGCACCAGATCCGGCCCCGCGCCGCGCATCACGTAATGCACGCGGGTGCCGTCCACCTCGATGAAATCCCCCACGGGCGGGAAATCCCGCAGCGCCGCTGCCTCGTGCCGCGCGGCCCGAACGAGGGTGACAGCCGCCAGCAGCGCCGCCAATCCCGCCAGAACAAGCAGCGCCTTGAGCATGATCACTCTTGTCCGATCTTCGTCAGATCAAACGGCGTTGTCTGGTATATCTCGTTGATCCAGTTGCCATAAAGCAGATGCGCATGGCTTCGCCAGCGGTTCGACGGCGGACGCGACGGATCATCATCGGGGTAATAATTCGCCGGAACGTTGATCGGCGTGCCCTCGGCCACGTCCCGATCATACTCCTGCTTTAGCGTATCGGAATCATACTCAAAGTGGTTGAAGATATAGAGCGCGCGATGCGCCGGATCTTCCACAAGGCAGGGGCCGGTGTCCGCGCTGTCGATCAGGATCGGCAGACCGGCGGCCTCGATTTCTTCGCGCTTCAGCTCGGTCCAGCGCGATACCGGTATGACCATATCATCCGAGAACCCCCGCAGGTACGGCGAGGCGGCGGCCTGATTGTGGTGCCGAACGCAGCCAAAGGCCTTGTGGTCCAGCATGTGCTTGGCCACGCCATGGAAGTGGTTGATCATCGCCATCCCGCCCCAGCATACGCCAAAGGTGGAATGCACATGGCCCTGCGTCCAGTTGAAGACGCGGGTCAGCTCTTCCCAATAGGTCACCTCGTCAAACGGCAGATGTTCGATCGGCGCGCCGGTGATGATCAGCCCGTCGAACTTGTCGCCGCTGGCCTCCACTTCCGAAAACGGACGGTAAAACGTCTCCATGTGATCGGCGGCGGTGTTGCGGGTCTGGTGCTCGCTCATGCGGATGAGCGACAGTTCGATCTGCAAAGGCGTCGCGCCGATCAGCCGGGCAAACTGGTTCTCGGTCTGGATCTTCTTCGGCATCAGATTGAGCAGCCCGATGCGCAAAGGCCGGATGTCCTGCCGCGCCGCCTGACGCTCACCCATGACCATGACGCCCTCGCGCGCGAGCACGTCGTAGGCGGGCAGGTCGGATGGCAGTTTGATGGGCATGGAACACTCCGGGGTTGAAACGTTTGACGGATGTAGGCGATCCGGCGCGGCGCGGCAAGGTGGGGTTGACCGGGAAGGGCAATGGCGGAACAGTTTGAATTCTATTTCAGGAGGACCCGATGATCCGAACCGCCTTTGTTTTCATGTCATTGCTCATCGCCGCTCCGTTGCAGGCCGAAGAGGACCCGATGGCCATGCAGCGCTGCGTCTGGGCCTGTCTTGCCAACTTCGGCCCGGCGGACAATCCGGCCTACGCGCAATGCGTGGCGGAGCACTGCTCGGACATCGGAGCGGAAGCGCCTGAGATCGCTTGGGAAAACGGCGCGCTCAAGAACGGCACGCGCTACGCCGGGGTCAACACGCCGGACGGATCACGCGGGCTTTATTACTTCTGCAACAAGACCGGACGCAGCGATTTGATGATTGCCGGCGTGCCGGAGGTGGCCGGAAGCTGGAGCCTCGCATTTGGCGAAGGGGAGGAGACCAGCAACACGCACATGGGCTGGCATTTCACCCCTGTGCGCAACGGGGTTGCCGTGTCCGTACCCAGTGATCACGCGGTGTTTACGCAGTTACGCAGCCGCGCGGAGGTGGCGATTGCCGATGAGGGCGGAGCAACGCGCTTCACACTGCCACTTCGAGGGTCCACAGCGGCCTTGCTGCGGACTTTGGCGGGCTGTTCCTGACGGTCAGTGCAGGGTGCGCGTCTCAGCGTTGGAAACGCCGTCCAGCACGTCAATCTGCGCTTGCAGGCCCACCGCCAGCGGCCCGTCTGCCTCCAGCGTAACGGTCTCGCCTTCGAGCGTTTCAAAGACCACATCAACAGAGGTGAAACGGAACACCGGGGCGGAGCCGGGGAAGAGGCTCGCCTGATCGGTCACACCTTCATGTCCGCCGGTGATGCGCGGATTGACCAGCGCCAGCGCGCGCCAAGTGCCCGAGGCGTCGGGCAGGTCCACCACCGTCAGCCGCTCGGGCCGTCCGATGGCCGAAGCCGAAAGCGCCACGCCGCCCGCCTCGGACATGATGTCAAAGAGCAGATGTGCCAGCTCTGCAATCCGCCCGTCAAACTCGGTGACGGTCTGCGAGGTCAGGCTCAGGGGCGCGGGTGTGATCGGTGTATTAAAGGCGGTCATAGTCATCCTCCGGGACTACTCGGGTAGGAGGATTTTCTTTGATTCTCAATCGATTCGGAGAATGGGTTAACAGAATCTTGTGGGCGAATCCGCGGGGTTTCCTGTGGATGAATTGTGTATGAAAGTCGGTTCGAAGGACGGCTCGGCCTAAACCGACCCGCGCACATGCGCCTTACTTCAAAGCCGCCGCAATCACCGCGTCGAAATCCGCCTCGTCCCGCACCGTGGCCACGTCAGAGGCTTCCACCGTCACCCCCCATTTCGCCGCCATCGCTTTATAGAGCGGCTGGCGGTGCGCCAGCGCCTTGGCATAGGTCCAGCGGATGAAGGCATCGGGGTCCACCTCCGCCTCCGCGCAACCCTGTTCGTCCAGATAGGCCCGCCACGCCCCGTCCAGAAACGCGGGCTGATAGGCCATCGGTTTCGGGGCCTGATCAAAGCGCCGGATCAGCTCTTCGGTGTGCGCCTCGTCGCCCTTGATCCAGACCATCAGCGCCACGTCCGAAAGCGCTTTCAGGATCGGATCAGCCGGATCGCTCGGGTCCACCCATTCACAGATGCTCCCGCCGGTGTCGCAGACAAAATGCGGATAGCCATACAGCGCCTCGGCCCGGTCGATGAAATAGGGCGTGTCGAGCAAAGCCTGCCGCTCCGCGCGCTCGAACTGCGCCTGACGGCGGCGGTACTCTTCGATCTCGACGCCGCCTTTGTCCGGATCGCCGGGTTTGCCAAGGTAGGTCGAGACGGGCGTGAGATTGTCGAAGGTGATGTTGGAGCCGATGAAAATCGAATCCGACATCAGAAGATCGCGCAGGAACGGCACCTTCATCGCCTCGCGCTTGGCATTGTCGGCGATGAACTCGCCCATGTATCGCGTGCCGATGCGGTAATCGATGGAGTAGTGAAACCAGTTGCCCGAGCCGCGCAGAAGGTTCGAGACATGGGTCTTGCCCAGCCCCGACATGGCGAAAATCACGGCGCGCTTGTGCGGGGCGCTGCGCCAATCGGCGGCGGAATTGTAGAGCATGCCATCCCTCATCTGACTTCAGGCATGGATTACGCGCGGGGGCGGGCGGCGTCAAACCCTGTTGCGCCGCAGAACCCTGCCATCGATGATCGCAAGGCCCATAACCAGCAGGGCAAAGCCCGCATAAGCGGCAGGCCCGAGGCTTTCGCCGCGAAAAGCCGCGCCCAGCACAATGGCAATGGGCGGGATCATCAGGGTGACCAGCAGGAGGTTGCCGCTGCCCGCCATTTTCAGCACGCGATAATAGAGCAGATAGGCCAGCGCCGTCGCGAGCGCTGCGTAATAGGCAATGCCGGTCCAGGCGGACGCGCTGAGCGCTACGGGCGGCACCCCTTCGACCAGCAAGGTGAGCGGCAGCATCACGGCGGTGGAGGCGGTCAACATGCCAAAGGCAGCGGCGAGCGGCGAGAGACCGGAGAGCTGCGCACGCGCCCAGACCCCCGCAAAGGCATAAGACAGGGTTCCGGCCAGAACGGCGATCTGCGCCAGAGACGTCACGCTGAAGCCGGTGAGCGCGCCCGGCCCGATGGTGAGCGCCACGCCCGCAAAGCCGAGGCTGACCCCAAGTGCCTTGCGCGCCGTCAGCCGCTCATCGGCAAAGACCATGGCCGCGATCAACACGCCGAAAATCGCCGTGGTGGCGTTGAGAATGGCGGTCAGACCGGATTCGATGTGCAGCTGGCCCCAGGCCATCAGCGTGAAGGGAATGACGTTGTTCAAAAGCCCCATCACCATTAGCCGCCCCCAGAGCGCCGCGCCCTTTGGCAAGGCCGCCCCTTGCCAGCGCAGCACCATCAGCAGGATCAGGGCCGCAGGCGCGGTGCGATAAAGCACGGACGTCAGCGGGCCGATCTCGTCCAGTGCGGTGCGAATGGCCAAAAAGGAGCCGCCCCAGACAAGGGCCAGCAGCAGAAGTTCGGCCCAGGCGCGAGCGGAGAGAGAGGTCTGTGTCATACAAGGGGTGTCCCACGCGCGCGCCCCGCAAACGATCCGAATCCTGCGCAAAGAAAAACGCGCGGGGGCCGGGCCACCGCGCGTCTCTCAAATCTTTGAAACCGGATCAGAAATTCGCGGTGTAAGACACCCCGACGCCCCATGCGGAGTTGCCGGTGAACTCGGTGCCCGAGGCATCCGTCGCATCGCCAAGCTTCACGTATTCCGCGCCAACCCGCAGCTTGTGCGCGCCTTCGGTGAACTGTGCGCCGATGCCGAAGGACGTGCGCCCGTCGGTCGGGGCCAGACGCGAAGCCACGCCGCCGTCGCCAGCCTCGTAGGTGACCTGCGCAAAGGCGGAGAGGTTGTCGTTGAACTGTTTGCCGATGCCCAGCTTCCAGGTGATCGTATCGGAATCGAAGCCGGTGACCTCGTCGCCCGTAACCGATTCATAGCCCGGCGTGCGCACTTCCCAGGCGGACCATTCCGTCCACTTGACGCCACCAAACAGCAGCGTGCCTGCCGCAATGCCGGTCTGGAAGTCGAGCGCCAGCGACTGCGGCATTTCAATTTCCGTGGTGCTGTCCGTCGGGATGCCAAAGAAGGGCAGGGACTCCGTGGTGCCGAACTTGTGCGTCACGGCGCTCTCGTAGGTCAGCGCAACGCGCAGAGCGATGTCCGGGATTTCGTAAGCCGCCCCGATGGTGTAGCCGAAGTCGCCGCGCTGCGCGCCGTTCGCGGTGTACTGGAACGCGCCCGGTGCAGCGGTTGCCACGGCGGTGCCATAGGCGGTTGTCTGTGCCAGTTGCGTTTGCAGCGCGATCAGGCGCGGGTCGGTAGCCGGTGCGCCTGCCGCGGTCAGCTGCGCAATGCCCGCCTGAATTTGCGTGATGCCTGCGGCCACACCGGCGGCAGTGCTCGCCCGGATCATCTGGTCAGGAATGACGATATCCGCTGTCGACAGCACGTAGCGCGCGCCGCCAAACACCGAGAAGCGATCCGCGATCTTGTACTTGGCGATCAGCGAGGTCTGCTTGGACTGCCAGTCCGCCGTCAGCCCGGTGTAGAAGCCCTGCGAGTAGGCGGCATTCGCGCCATAGGCCTGGTTGTGATAAATGCCGAGCGAGAGCTTGTCGTTCAGATCGGTCTTGGCCGAAAAGCTGAAGCTGCCATAGCTGCGCGCCATGTTCCCGGTGCTGCCACCGCCCAGCGCAGGCGCATATTCACCGGATACCGTCGGCGTCACGATGGCATGGCCAAGGCTGAACGCGTTGCCCGGGGTGAACAGGAAACCGTAGTCGTTGCTGGACCGCTCGATACCACCTGCAGTTGCGGCTGTGGTGGTCAGGGCCAGTGCGGTGGCCCCCAGTGTGGCTTTGTACATAATATCCCTCATCCCTGTCTGGGAAGTCTCTGTTGATCGGCCCGAGTGAAGGCCGCCTCCTGCGCATACGCTAGGGTGCCGGGGGGGAATCGGTCAATCTTTGACCATACGTCAGCTTGACGTGTCGCGACGCTGCGTCACGTTTTTGTAACAGGCGCGTTTTTCGCCGAATCCCGCGTCTCTCTGAGGATATTCAGGTAGTTGGCCCCGAAGATCACCACGGCTCCCAAAAACACCCATGGGTCCAAGTCTTCGCTGTAGAGCAGCATTCCGACCAAGGCAATAACCGGCAAGCGTGCAAAGTCGATTGGCATGACAACTGTAGCGGGGGCAAGGGACAGCGCCGTGGTCAGGCAGAAATGCGCCACCAGCCCGGCAAAGGCGATCACGGCGATCCAGGGCAGGCTGGCCGGATCGGGCACGGCGATATCGCCATCGAACCCGGCACAGAGCAATCCGAAGACAGCCTGCATGGCAGTCAACCAAAAGAGGATCTGCGTGATCGGCTCCGTCCGCGTCAACCGGCGGGTGAAAACAGCGGAACCGGCAAAGCCAATAGCGGCCAGCGCAGCAGCGACCAGCCCGATGTGAAAGGTCTCCGGACTGGGCCGGGCCACGATCAGGATGCCGATGAAGCCCCCGATAGCCGCCAGCGCCCGCCCCATGGTCAGCCGCTCACCCAGCACCAGCGGGCTGAGCAGCATCACCCAGAGCGGCGAGGTGAACTCCAGCGCAAACACCTGCGCCAGCGGCACCACGGTGATGGCATAGAACCACAGGTTCTGCCCGGCAAAATGCGAAATGTTGCGCAGCCCGTGAAGGCCCATCCTGCGCACGCCGATCTGGTGCCGCGTCCCGAAGGCGCTCGCCACGGCCACAACGATCACAATGCCGATCAGGGAGCGATAGAGCATGATTTCGAAGGTATCGAGATCAAGGCTGACCGCCCGCCCGGCCACGGCCATGCAGGTGAACGAGACAATCGTGCCGATCATCCAAAGACAACCGCGCAGGGTGTCGTGCATGGAGCTGGTCCTCTTGTGCCGGAAACGCGGCGCAATAGCCGCGCCGCTCAGAGGTGACAGAGCGGCGATGGATTGGCAAGGGCAGGGCGCATGCGTCCGGTCTTTACCACGGCATACCTCCGCCATCACCGGCCCTTAAAAGATGTTTTTCAAAGGCATGTTGTCTGTCCGCGTCATATCGCATTTACTGAATGCCGGAGGAGAGGAAAGGGAGCTTTTGATGCCAGACACACCGAAACCGGGGGTGCCGGACCTGGCACGGGTCGATGTTGCGCTGCTGCGCGAAGCGCTCCGGCGCGGCGCACGGGATCTGCGCAAGGCACCGGGCTTCGCGCTTTTGTTTGCAGGGGTTTACGTGCTCGGCGGCTGGCTGATGACATGGATCACAGCCATCACGGGCCAATCCTACTGGCTGGTCTTTGCCGCCGTCGGCTTCCCGATGATCGGCCCGTTCGCGGCCGTCGGCTTCTACGATGTCTCGCGCCGCATCGAAGCAGGCCAGCCGCTCGACTGGATGCAGATCACCAGCGTCGTTCTGCGCCAATCAAAACGGCAATTGCCCTCGATCAGCGCCATCATTATCGTGGTCTTCCTGTTCTGGTTCTTCCTCGCCCATATGATCTTTGCCCTGTTCCTTGGCCTGTCGACCATGACCAACGTCTCCAGCTCCTTCGAGGTCTTCTTGACAGGCAACGGGCTGACAATGCTGGTGGTCGGCACGGTGGTCGGCGCGGGCTTTTCCGTATTGCTCTACATGATTACGGTGCTGTCGCTGCCGATGCTTCTGGACCGCGAAATCGACTTCGTCACGGCCATGATCACCTCGTTCCAATATGTCGCCAGCCACCCGATCCCGATGCTCGGCTGGGCCGCCTTCATCGCGGTCTTCACGCTGATCTCGATGCTGCCGTTCTTTGTCGGCCTGCTGATCTCTCTGCCGCTGCTCGGCCATGCCACCTGGCATCTCTACGACATGCTGGCCTACGGCGTGGAACGCGGCGCCCCGCAAGCCGCTCCTGCCGAATAACCCGGGCACGCGCCGAAAACCGGCTCGCCCCGGTTTCTTTGGGCCACAAATACCTCGGGGAGTCGCGGCCCTGCCGCGACGGGGCAGCGCCCCAAAACAAAACGCGCGCCCGAAGGGCGCGCGCCGGTCGGATCAGGAATGGTCCGAAACCTCTCGAAAGATCACGCGCCGCGGGCGAGGGCGGCAACCCCGGTCCGGGCGATCTCGGTCAGCCCGAGGGGCCGCATCAGTTCGGCAAAGGCGTCAATTTTTTCGGACGGGCCGGTGAGCTGGAAGACAAAGCTTTCCAATGTCGAATCCACCACCTGCGCGCGGAAGATGTCCGCCAGACGCAGCGCCTCGACCCGCTTGTCGCCCTGACCCGCGACCTTGAGCAGCGCCAGTTCGCGCTCCACCGCAGCGCCTTCGACGGTCAGATCGTGCACGTCATGCACCGGCACGATGCGGCCCAGCTGCGCCTTGATCTGTTCGATCACCTGCGGCGTGCCGGTGGTCACAATGGTGATGCGGGAAAGGTGCCCTTCGTGGTCCACCTCCGCCACGGTCAGGCTTTCGATGTTGTAGCCCCGGCCGGAAAACAGCCCGATCACACGGGCCAGAACCCCCGGCTCGTTTTCCACCAGCACCGCCAGCGTATGGCTCTCCTGAACATCCGAAAAGCTCGGGCGCAGGTTGTAGGCAGAGTGCTTCGTGGAGCCTTTTTTGATGTTGAGCGCCGACATCGGTCGTTCCTTTCCTCAGTTTTGCCGGGCGCCGTCAGACGGCGTAGCCCCAGCGGTCAATCCATGGGCTCAGCCGGTCCAGCACCGGCTGCAGGTCTGTCTCGTAGCGTTTCCAGCGGCCATCGGCGCCGGTATACAGCGTTTCGGTCACCTGCCGATAGCTCGGCGTGCGGACCATCGGGCGGGCTTTGACGGTTTTCTGGTAATCCGCCATTTCGTCGCGCCATGTCAGGCCGAGGTGATCCAGCACCGGCTCCACCGCGCCGCGCAGATCGCGGATCAGATGTTCGTAGCGGATCTCCACCACGCTCAGACCCAGCCGCGCGCGGTAGCCTTCAAACAGGGTAAAGGCCTTGTCATAGGCTTCCGCCGCGCTGTCCAGATCGAGAAAGGTGTTCATCGCGTCATTGGGCCGGAAATTCTGCATGAAGCCGCTCAGCACGCAATCCGCCGGGTGGCGCAGGGCGAGGATGAAGCGCGCATTCGGAAAATGCCGCGCAAGCGTGCCCGCCTCGGTCATGTTGAGCGGCATCTTGTCGATGGCCATCCGGTCGCCCAGCGGTGCGCCGATCTGCGCCTCGAAGGCGGCAAGATAGCCCGCGCGGCGCTCTGCGAGTTGGCTTTCGGTCAGGGCCGAGAGCGCGGCGGCCTCGCCGCTTTCGGGAATGCCGTCCGTCAGCGGGGTAATCAGCGGCTGCTCTTCGACCACCGCCACGCCTTCGTGCCCGCGCAGGATGCTGTCGAGCAGGGTTGTGCCGGAGCGCGGGAAGCCGACGAGGAACACCGGGCCGGGCGCTGCCGGGTCGGTCTGCCAATCCAAGGCATCAAAATCGCTGAGCCCGCCTGCGCGGGCGTCCAGCCGCGTCAGGAAGGGCAGGGGCGTCGTCACATGGTGCAGCCGCGCCTGCGCCGCGTTCATCTCCGCAAAGGCCTGCAAGGCCCCGTCCTGTTGCAACGCGTCAAGTGCCTGCCCGCGCAGCTGCGCCGCGATGGATTGCGAATGCAGCGGCAGGGCAGCGGTGCTCAGGCCGTCCAGCGTCTCCAGTGTCGCCGCAAACTCCTTGCGCCGGGCCAGAAGCCCCGCCTGTTGCAAGCGCAGCAGCGGATCGCCAGGGCAGTGGCGCAGCGCCTCCGTCACCGTGTCGTCCAGATCCTCCAGCCGCGTGCTCTGCTCCAGAGCCCGGCACAGCGCATCCCAGGCCAGCGGGTCTTTGGGATCGAGCGCGCAGGCGTCTCGCAGCGCCGCTTCGCCTTCCGCCACCCGAAGCGCATCAATCAGGGCCAGCCCCAGCGCGCGATGCGCCAGCGCCATTTTCGGCGCCACATCAAGCGCCGCTTCCGCGGCCTGACGGGCGGCATCGGGCTGCTCAAGGCTCAGGTAGAGCGCAGAAATATTCAGATAGCCATCCGGCTGTACAGGATCGACGCGCACCGCGTGGTTGAACGCGCCCAGCGCGTCCTTGGGCCGACCAAGCTGAAACAGCGCATTGCCCAGCGCGTTGGCCGCATCGGCCACATGCGGCTGACGTTGCAGCAGGCTCTGCGCCTCGCTGACGACCTGCCGCCATTGTCCGGCCTCCATCGCCGCCTGAATCGCCTTGGCCGCGCGCTTGTCCTGCGGCGTCAGGCTCACGGCGCGGCGCGCCTCCGGGCCAAGACCGGCCAGCATCTGCCGCGCCGCGCCATTGCGCCCGTCGCGCACCAACACGTTGCGCAACAGCGTCGCCGCCTGCGCCCGCGCGCCTTTCTTGATCAGCGCGCGCGCCTGAGCCACCGGATCCGTCGCCGGGTTCAGAGGGATGAAAGGTTTGGGACCAGAGGCCATGACACCATCGACCGGTTCAAGAGGAAAGGAGGGCTGCCGCGCAACCCTCCTTGCCGTGGTTTTACACCAACACCGCGCCTTTGCCGGCGATGGCGTTGGTTGCCTTGGCGTCGCCGAGCAGCATCTTGTTGTGCGGCTCGCCCGAAGGGATCATGGGGAAGCAGTTTTCGTGCTTTTCCACCAGACAATCAAAGATCACCGGCCCGTCGTAGTTGATCATTTCCATGATCGCATCGTCGAGATCGGCGGGGTCCTTGCAGAGGATGCCCTTGGCGCCAAAGGCTTCGGCGAGCTTGACGAAATCGGGCAGCGCTTCGGACCAGGAGTGCGAGTAGCGCTCGCCGTGCAGCAGCTGCTGCCACTGGCGCACCATGCCGAGGCGTTCGTTGTTCAGGATGAACTGTTTCACCGGCAGACGGTACTGCACCGCCGTGCCCATCTCCTGCATGTTCATCAGCCACGAGGCTTCGCCCGCCACGTTGATCACCAGCGCTTCGGGATGGGCCATCTGAACCCCCACGGAGGCCGGGAAGCCGTAACCCATGGTGCCAAGGCCACCGGAGGTCATCCAGCGGTTCGGATCCTCAAAGCCAAGATACTGCGCCGCCCACATCTGGTGCTGGCCCACTTCGGTACAGACGTAGCGGTCCATGCCCTTGGTCAGCGCCTCAAGGCGTTCCAGCGCGTATTGCGGTTTGATCGTAGTTTCGGAGTTCTTGTAGCTGAGGCAGTTGACCTCTTTCCACGTCTCGATCTGCGACCACCATTTGGCGATGCCTTCGCGGTTGACCTTGCGGCCGCGCGATTTCCACAGGTTCAGCACGTCTTCGAGCACATGGCCCACGTCGCCGACAATCGGGATGTCGGTCTTGATGACCTTGTTGATCGAGGACGGGTCGATGTCGATATGCGCCTTGCGGCTGTTCGGGCTGAACGCATCGAGACGGCCGGTGATCCGGTCATCGAACCGCGCGCCGATGTTGATCATCAGATCACAGCCGTGCATCGCGAGGTTGGCCTCGTAAAGACCGTGCATGCCGAGCATCCCGAGCCACGCCTTGCCCGACGCCGGATAGGCACCAAGCCCCATCAGCGTGGAGGTGATTGGGAAACCGGTGGCTTCAACCAGTTCGCGCAGGAGTTGCGAGGCCGCCGGGCCGGAGTTGATAACGCCGCCGCCGGTGTAGAAAATCGGCTTTTCTGCCGTTTCAATGGCTTCGACCAGCTCCGTGATCATCTCCATGTCACCCTTGACCTGCGGCTGATAGTGGCGCGTGGCCGCTTTCGGCTTGGGCTGGTAGGAGGCAGAGGCGAACTGCACGTCCTTCGGAATGTCGATCAGCACCGGGCCGGGACGGCCGGAGGTCGCCACGTGGAAGGCCTCGTGGATGGTCGAGGACAGGCGCTCTGTCTCTTTGACCAGCCAGTTGTGCTTGGTGCAGGGGCGGGTGATGCCCACGGTGTCCGCTTCCTGAAAGGCGTCGGATCCGATCATGAAGGTCGGCACCTGACCGGTGAGAACCACGATCGGGATCGAATCCATCAAGGCATCGGTGAGGCCCGTCACGGCGTTTGTCGCGCCGGGGCCGGAGGTCACAAGAACAACACCCGGCTTGCCGGTTGCGCGGGCATAGCCCTCAGCCGCATGAACCGCGCCCTGCTCGTGACGCACGAGCACGTGGCGAATGTCGTTTTGCTGAAAAACCTCGTCATAAATCGGTAGGACGGCACCGCCGGGGTATCCGAATACCGTGTCCACGCCCTGATCCTTGAGGGCCTGGACCACCATTTTCGCGCCGGTCATCTGACGTGCCATCGTCTATCTCCAATTTTGACACTTCATTCATGTGCTCACAAAAAAGCCCCCGATTTTGTCGGGGGCGCATGGGTTAACCGTCTGGTTCCGATTACTCGGCCATGCGCCTTTTTCCTACGACTACCACTAGAATGGACATCTTGCGGGGCTCCGGTTTGCGTGCGGGGTGGACATTATGAGCAGGGGGCCGGGGCGTCAACCGCAAATACCCGGAAAAAGTTGCCGCCTGCTGTGATTTTTTTTCCAAATGTTGCGCAAACCCGGTGTTAGCGTGAAACTTTTCGCAAATTGAAAGGGGTCGGCGGTGCGCGCGCGGGTGTTTTGAGGCCGAAAATACATCTTCGCTCCCCGCGATTGGCGCTTTATGGTAGCGGCGCTGCAGAAAGAGGGGCCGGTATGGCAGAGCGTGTCAGTCGAATCGCGGGGCGGTTCTGTCCGCCGGAGCAAGACGCTCTGGATCGGATGCTGGCGGATCTGGCCCGGCCTTTTGCTGCCATGACGCGGGCGGTGCCGGCTGCGCCCAAGGCTATTGTCGCGCCGCATGGTCCCTATGAGCACAGCGGCGCGCTGGCGGCGGCGGCCTGGACGGCGGCGGCGCAATCTCAGCCTGCGCGCATCATCGTCCTGTCCACGGCGCATCACGAAACCTTTGACGGGATCGGCGTGCCGACGGGGCATGACGTGGTGCGGGTTCTGGACAAGCGGGTGCGCATCGACACACGCGCCTGTCAGGCGTTGATCCGCTCCGGCCTTGCCCATGGCGAGGAAACCGCCTTCGAAGATGAACACGGCATTGACGCGCAGCTGCCCTTTGCCCGGCATTTTTTGCCGAAGGTGCCGGTTGTTCCGATCCTGATCGGCCGGACCGATGTGCGCGCGGTGGCGCGGGCGATCGACCGGCTGACGCGGATGCAGGGCGAGACGCTGTTTGTGCTGAGCACCGATCTGAGCCACCTGCATGGCCAGACCCGGGCGCAGAGCCTTGATACCCATTGCGCGCGCCTGCTGGAGACCGGCCAGCCGGAGGCGCTGAGCGGCCTGCATGCTTGCGGGTATCTGGCGCTGGCGGGCTGGCTGACGTCGCAGACCGGGGCGGGGACGCGGGCGTTGCGGCTTGGCCTGCACAGCGCTTATCACGGCACGTCGCGCGCCGGGCAGGGGATCGGCTATGGCGCTTGGGCGCTGTATCCGCCGGGGGCCTCTATCGTGGATACCGCCGCGCGCAAGGCGCTGCTGGAGGTGGCGCGGCAAGGGCTGGTGTCGCGCTGTCGCCGGGGGATCGCGCCGGTGATCGACAGCGATAGTTTCGCGGTGCAGCTGCGCAGCCATGCGGCCAGTTTCGTTGCGCTGAAGCAGCACGGGATGCCACGCGGCTGCGCCGGTTCGATGACCGCCCATGCGCCTCTGGTTCAGGATGTGGTCAAGAACGCGATCAAGGCCGGGTTCGACGACCCGCGTTTCGACCCTATCAAGGACGTGGACCTGCCCGGGCTGAGCCTGTCGATCAGTGTTTTGTCAAACCCTGTACATCTGCCCGTGTCCAGCGAGGCGACGCTGGCTGAGGCATTGCAGCCCGGCATCAGCGGCGTGATCTTGCATGATGCGCGCCAAAGGGCGCTGCTGCTGCCTTCCGAATGGGACAGGCTGGACACGCCGGAGGCGTTTGTGGCCGCGTTGAAGCGCAAGGCGGGATTTGGTGCGCGCGCCTGGGATGAGACGATGCAGGCGCTTGTGTTCCAGACCGAAGCCTTCTCGGAGACGCCCGCACAGGTGGATGTAGCCTGATCCGCAAAGCCGTTTGCAACACTCGCGCGCGGCAACGTGATTGGACCGTGTGCGGGGCTTTGCGGCAAAGTGAACGGGCAAGTTCACTTGAGGACATGGAACACAGAGGTCACGAACATGGCACACAGCATCTTTCATCGCGCGTATTCGGGTCAGCATTCCGGCGTAAAGGCGGTGGCGCTGGCGGCATTGATGGCGGTGGCGGTTCTCATGGGAGACATGCCGCACCCGGTGAGCGGCGAAGCCAGCAACATGGTGAACCCGGTGACGGAACGGCTGGTTCCGGCTCTGTTCAACTTCGCGGATTGCGAGGATGGATCACACGGGGTGGACGTCTGACGCCAGCGTTTTGGCCCGCCACGGCGATGCTCGCCGGACGGGGTTTGCCTATGGGTGATGTGAGAGCCTGAAAAAGGCGGCCGCCCAGGTACGGATCATCAAGGCCGGGGTGTTCAATCCCGGCTTATTCGTCTGATCAGATCGAACATCCCCCGATGGGGCTGCCCGCCTTGGCTTTGATGGAGCCAGAGCGGATTAATCCGAGTGTCAGTGGTACCGCGGGCAAACCTGCCTTTTGTTTGTGAACAAGAGGTTAGGGCAGCGCGCGGTGGGTGCGAGGCCCCCGATCAATCGTATCCGGCCATCAAGGCCCCCAGCATCTCCCGCTCTTCACCGCTCAGATCGGTCAGCGGCGTTCTGACCGGCCCGGTGTCAAAGCCGCGCAGAGCCACGCCTGCCTTGATCGCCGAAACCGCGTAGCCCGTGTTGCGGTCGCGGATCGCGGCAAAAGGATAATAGAAGTCACGCAGCATCTGCTCGCAGGTGGCGTCATCACCCGCGAGGAAAGCCGCGTGGAATTTCAGCGCGGTGTTCGGCACGAAATTGAAGACCGCAGAGGAATAGGTGTCCACCCCGGCGCCGCGATAGGCCTGGGCGAACAATTCGTGCGTCGGCATGCCGCCGATATAGGCGAGGCGGTCGCCGTTATGCACGGTGATGCGCTTGACCGTGTCGATGTCGCCGGTGCCGTCCTTGAAACCGACAAGGTTCGGACAATCGTCGGCCAGCCGCGCCAGAGTTTCAGCCGACACAACCGATTGGCCGCGATTGTAGACAATCACCCCCATGTTGGTGGACTGGCAGACCCGGCGGATATGCGCCTCGATCCCGGCCTGCGGCGCGCCGATCAGGTAATGCGGCAAAAGCAGGATACCATCGCCGCCCGCCGCCTCGATCCCCTGTGCCATGTCGATGGCCATGCGCGTGCCATAACCACATCCGGCGATGATCGGATCGTTGGGTTGTGCCGCCTTCGCGGTTTTGACCACGGCGATCACCTCTTCGGGGGTGAGCGAGAACAGCTCCCCGGTGCCGCCCGCCACAATCAGCCCGGCAACCGGCGTTTGCGACAGCCATTCGAGATGCGCGGCAAAGGCGGCGTGGTTGACGCGATCGTCGGCGTCAAATGGTGTGACAGGAAAGGACAGCAGGCCGGATCGGATGATCCCGCGCAGATCGTTCGGAGCAATCATCGTCAGAGCCTACTCTTCTTCATGGATGTCATCGGTGCAGAACAAACCGCCCTGCCAGAGCACATCAGCGGCATCTGGGGCAGGCTTTGGCATGGCGGCGTCGATCTTGGCGCGGTAGCGCTCGGAGTCGTCCTGCGGTTTCCAGCCGAGCCAGTCGACATTGCTGTTGTCCCAGAACTTCGCGGTGTTGTCCGACATGCCGTAAAGGATCGGGCAGCCGAGTTTGGGCACATCGAAGATCCGGGTGATCATGGCGGCAAAATCATCAAAGCTCATCCATGTGGAGAGCATCCGGTGATTGCGCGGCTCTTCAAAACAGGAGCCGATGCGCACGATGGCGGTCTCCTGTCCGAATTTGTCGTGATAGGCGTGGGCCACCGCTTCGCCAAAGACCTTGGAGATGCCATAAAGCCCGTCCGGGCGCGGGTAGGCCGTGTTGTCGATCACCTGATCCTGCGGATAAAATCCAACGGCATGCACGGACGAGGCGTAGACGATGCGCGGTTTGCCCTGTTTGCGGGCGGCTTCATAGAGGTTGATCACACCCTGAATATTGGCGTTGTTGATCACGGACCATGGCCCTTCGATGGACTTGCCGCCGAAATGCACGATGCCATCACAGCCCTGAACCAGCGCCTCAACCGCCGCCGCATCGCCGAGATCGCATTGGACAAACTCTTCGCTCGGCGAGAGATCGTCCAGCACGGTTTTGTCCGACAACCGTATGGTTTCGGCCAGCGGCGCGAGGCGGCTGCGCAGCGCGGTGCCAAGCCCGCCAGCGGCGCCGGTGATGAGAAGGCGTTTCATGAAAATGCGCTCCTTGGTTGGTTCGATCGTCCGGGCGAGTCAGAGTTGTACTATGGGTATGACCCATTGTTTCCTCAGAATCATTGAAACAGGTTTCAAGTTATCATACAAGTACAGATATAAGTCATATGATTATGGGCGCGGAAGGACGAAGCGGTGATTGTGAAGGCGCAAGGCGGCGATACGCTGACGGAAGCCACGACAAAGGCGCTGTCGGCGCGGATCCTCGGAGGGGAGTTTGCCATCGGGGCACGCCTGCCGAGCGAGGCGCAGCTGTGCACGGCCTATGGCGTCAGCCGCACGGTGGTGCGCGAGGCAGTTGCCGCGCTGCGCGCCGATGGCCTTGTGGAGCCGCGCCGCGGCGCGGGGGTGTTTGTGGTGCGCGACAGTCTCAGCGTCACGGTGCCTTTCGGAGAGATCGATTTTGACCGGCTGTCCTCGGTGATCGAGGTGCTGGAACTGCGCACCGCCATCGAGGTGGAAAGCGCCCGCATGGCCGCCATTCGCCGTTCCGGCGCGCAGATCGAGGCCATCGTGGAGGCGGCGCGGGCGGTGACGGCAGAAGGTCCGGCGGATGCGGATTTTGCCTTTCACGTCGCCATTGCCGAGGCCACAAACAACCCCTGCTTCGTCGAGGCTCTGAAAATGTTCGGCCCCACAGCGATCCCGCGCAAGGCCCTGGAAGACAAGGCTTTGTCCGGCACGCCGCAGGATTACATCGCTTTCATCGACGAGGAACATCAACGCATTGTCGAGGCGCTTCTGGATCAGGACGCAGAGGCGGCGGCACGGGCCATGCGCGGACATCTCGAAGGCGCGCAGAAACGCTATCGCAGGCTGCTTCGCGCGCGGTGACTGGACAGCGGGGGCGCGTCCTGCCACATCGGGCCTCTAAAAGGAGACGCCCATGCAGCCCGCCGCCCGAGTTCAGACCGCCATCGAAATCATTGACCAGATCACCGCCGGCATGGCCGCGGAACGGGCGTTGACCAACTGGGCGCGGGGCGCGCGCTATGCGGGCTCCAAGGATCGGGCAGCGGTGCGCGACATCGTGTTTGATGTGCTGCGGCGCTGGCGCTCGTCGGCGGCGCTCGGGGGCGGCGAGACAGGCCGTGCACGGGTGCTTGGCCTATTGCGCGGGCAGGGGGCGGATCCTGAAGCGCTGTTCATTGGGGGCCGCCACGGGCCGGAGCCTTTGACAGATGACGAACAGGGCAGGGCGCCCGAGGGATTTGAAGCCTGGGATCTGCCCGATTGGCTGGCGGAGCGCTTCTCCGAAAGCCTTGGCGCGCAGGCACCGGATACCGCGCAGGCGCTGCGGGACCGGGCCGAGGTATTCCTGCGGGTCAATCGGCTCAAGGCCGATCTGCCACAGGCACAGGCAGCGCTTTCCGAGGCTGGAATCGAGACGGAGCCCCATCCGCTTGCGCCCGACGCCCTGCGTGTCATCAGCGGCGCCCGTGCCGTGGCCCGCAGCGCGGCCTATGAACAAGGGTTGGTGGAATTACAGGATGTTGCGAGCCAGGCCGTGGTCGACATGCTGCCGCTGGAGCGCGGCATGTCCGTGCTGGATTACTGCGCGGGCGGCGGCGGCAAAACCCTCGCCATGGCGGCGAAATGCCCCGAATGTGAGATCATGGCGCATGATGCAGACCCCCGGCGCATGGCAGACCTGCCGAACCGGGCGGAGCGCGCCGGGGTCAAGGTGCGCACGATCAAAGCGCCGAAAGGTCGGTTCGACCTGGTGCTGGCAGATGCGCCCTGTTCGGGCAGCGGTGCGTGGCGGCGCTCCCCGGAAGGGAAATGGCGCCTGACCGAAGACGCGCTGACCGACCTGACCCACACGCAGGCTGAAATTCTGAAGACCTGCGCGGGTTTGACGGCGCAGGGCGGTGTGCTGGCCTACGCCACCTGCAGCGTTCTGCACGAGGAAAACATGGGTCAGGTTGCGCGCTTCCTGGACGAAAACCCCGGATGGAAAACCCTTGCCTCACGGCAGTTTTTGCCCTCCGATGGGGGTGACGGGTTCTTTATTGTGTGCCTCCAGCGGGGGTGATCACCCTTTGGTTGCATTTTGTTTGTGTTATTTCTGTTTCTGGTTACATTTTGTTTACGGTTAACCAGCGATTAAGGGTCGCCGGTGTTAACTACGGACAAGATTCGAACAGGAGTTGGAATGAGCGCCACATCCTACCAGGAGAGTGACAACAGCCTTGGTCTTGCGTTTCGGTATGGTGCTTTTGCCATGCTGATGATGGCTGCCGCGTCTCTTGTGGCCTCCTGGTTTGTTCAGGAAGGTGTTGTTCGCACGGCACTTCTGGCGGCGACTGGGGCGATGGGCAGCATCGGGATCGGCTGGCTGCTGGCCAAGGCGCTGTCGGATTGGCGACGCATGCGGCGCACAACCTTGCTCATTGATCTGGTCGAGGGTGACCCGGATTATTGTTTTGTCACCGATGGCGAAGGCGGTTTGATCGGCGCGAACAAGACCGCGCGCACCCGCTTTTCCGCGCAACACGGCATGCCGCTCGCACAGGTTTTGCGCGATGTGTTTGCCAGTGCCGAGGGTATTCTGTACCGGCTTCAAAATCGCGCAGAATCAGATGGTTATGCTGTTGAAGACATCACCAGCCACGCAGAGGGGTTTCGTGTCTACACCCGAATTCTGCCCGGTCCAATCGTGTTCTGGCGGCTCGAGCCTGACAGCGCGCAGGCCAGCGCCGCGCGCGGTGATCAGGCAGTTCTGACGCTTGGGCGCAATGGCGCGGTGCTTTACATGAACGCGCGCGCAAGAGAGATCGCGGGCCGCCGCGTGAAGCGGGTCGAGGAAATGATCGAGGACATGCCGCTGCGATCGGGCGGCGTGCACAAGATCGTGACGGCGGATGGGCCTGTTCCGATGCTTCTGCACTGTGCGGAAATTGGCGCGGGTCGGCTTGAGTTGAACCTGCTCTCGATGCCGGAAAAAGCGCAGGACGAGGCGCTGGACGCGGATCTTGACGGTGGTTTTGACAACTTGCCTGTGCCGCTCGTCAAGGTGGATCCCGATGGCACGATCCTGCGCGCCAACCCCGAAGCGCAGCGGATGTTGTCGCTGGACGGGGCCAGCGGCGGCAATCTGGCGGAACATATGGTTGGGCTTGGGCGGGCTCTGGCGGATTGGCTGCAAGAAGCCAGCGAAGGACGCGGGTTGCACCGGTCCGAATTTCTGCGTCTGACGCGCGATGACAAGGACATTTATGTTCAGGTGACGCTCAAGCAGGTCACCGATCACGGCAAATCCTGCCTCGTTGCGGTGCTCAATGACGCGACTGAACTCAAGACGCTCGAGATGCAGTTTGTCCAGAGCCAGAAGATGCAGGCAATTGGTCAGCTGGCCGGCGGGGTTGCACATGATTTCAACAACTTGCTGACCGCCATTTCCGGGCACTGTGACCTGATGTTGCTGCGCCACGACCAGGGCGATCCGGATTACAACGATCTTGTTCAAATCAACCAGAACGCCAATCGCGCGGCCTCGCTGGTGGGGCAATTGCTGGCTTTCTCGCGCAAGCAGAACCTGCGCCGGGAGGTGCTGGACCTGCGGGATACGCTGTCGGATCTCACCCATTTGCTGAACCGGCTGGTAGGCGAACGGGTGTCGCTGACGTTGAAACACGATCCGATCCTGCCGCCGGTGCGCGGGGACAAGCGTCAGCTGGAACAGGTGATCGTGAACCTCGTGGTAAATGCGCGCGATGCGATGCCGGACGGTGGCGAAATCACAGTCGAGACCGAGCGCCGCGTTCTACGGGAGCCTTTGGAGCGGGACCGCGCGGTGGTGGAGCCGGGGGTCTACGTCTCGGTGCGCATCGTCGATCAGGGCACGGGTATTCCGAAGGACAAGCTGCAGAAGGTTTTTGAGCCGTTCTTCACCACGAAACGGCCCGGTGAGGGCACGGGTCTGGGGCTGTCGACGGTCTATGGGATCGTCAAACAGACCGGCGGTTTCATCTTCGTGGACAGCGTCGTGGGGCAGGGCACCTGCTTTACGTTGCTGCTGCCGTCTTTTGAGCCGACGGAGGAGGAGCAGGTTGCCAAGCCGGAGCCGGAAGCCCGCAAGCTGCCGGAGAAAGGCTCGGGTGTTGTGCTGCTGGTCGAGGACGAAGCGCCGGTTCGCGCCTTTGCCGCGAGAGCGTTGCGACTGCGTGGCTACACGGTGATCGAAGCCGAGACCGCCGAAGAGGCGCTGAGCACGCTGGAAGACGATGAGCTGAACGTCGACATCTTTGTCACGGACGTGGTGATGCCGGGTATGGACGGGCCAAGTTGGGTGCGTGAGGCGCGCAAAGCCCGCCCGGATGTGCGCGTTGTCTTCGTTTCGGGCTATGCGGAAGACGCCTTTGGCGAGGGGCGCGATGAGATCCCGAATTCCGTCTTCCTGCCGAAACCCTTCTCGCTGACGGATCTGACGGAAACAGTGCATCAGCAGTTGAACTGACGGCTTGCGCCCTGCTGGGCTTGAATCGCCCGAGGCCGGTTTCACACGCAGCGACGGCGGCGCAACGGGTGGTTTAAAAGCGCCGAACCAAGTTGTGCTGATCAAGGCAACAAACGTGCCAAAACCTGCGAATATTGCTTGGTTTTTTGTCTGCGATAACGGCCGAATTATTTCTCAAAACCGGGTTTGACATTGCCGGGCAATGGGCGCATTGAAGCCGCGCCCGACACACCCGAGGCTTTTGCCAAAGGCCCAGGTATGCGGCACTTTTTGCTGACATAGATTGAGAGGGACCATGCCCGGCCGCAATCTGACCTGCCTTGATGCGATGCTGCCAACGGATCGCCAGCGCACCATTTCCCCCGATGCCACGGTTTTTGACGCCTTTCACGTTTTGCGCGAAAGCCGGGCCCGGTTTTTGCCCGTTGTCGAGGACAATGGCACCTATCGCGGCGTGTTCACCGCGCCGACCTTGCTCAGCATGCTGCTGCCGCGGGCCGCGTCGATTTCTGTGACCGGGAACGCCGATAAAACCAACTTCGACAACCTGCGGTTCCTGACGTTGGACAAGTCGGACCTCGATGCCCAGATCGAACGGCTGAAAGAAGAGACGGTGTGCGAGCACATGTCCGATCCGGAAAACATTCCGACAACGGCGCCGGAAACGCCGCTGATGGAAGCCATCTTGATGATCTACCGCTACAAGCGGCACGTGATCCTTGTGGAGCCGGAGACCAACCGCTTTGTCGGCACGGTCAGCGCCAACGCCATCTTTGATCGAATTCTGGACTAGGGCCCGAGTGCACTGCCAAACCTGCGTCATCGCGTGTGGCGCATCGCAAATGCTTGGTTTTCGGCACGGTTTGCCGGCGTTCGGCGCATGGCAAGGAACGCCGGGCGACTTGAGCGTGTTTGGCAATGCTCTCTGACCCAAATCCAACTCCACAGGACCGAAACATTGACTGAGTCTTCCGCACACCACGGAGAAGCCGGCTTTTCCATGGCCAACCTCATCGGCATTGACCCGCTTTGGCTGGCCACCGGCATACTGATTGCCGTCTATGCCCTTCTGATCACGGAGAAAATGAACCGGGCAATCCTGGCGATGCTCGGCGCGTCCCTGATGGTGATCTTTGGTATCATCAATCAACAACAAGCGCTTGCGGGCGTCGATGCCAACACGCTCGCGCTGTTGATCGGGATGATGGTGATCGTGGCCATCACGTCAAAATCCGGTCTTTTTCAGTATGTTGCGATCAAGGCGGCGAAGTCGGTCAAGGCCAATCCGACCGGCATCCTGATCATGCTGACGCTGATCACGGCGGTGTTCTCGGCCATGCTCGACAACGTGACCACGGTGCTGCTGATCGCGCCGATCACGCTTTTGATTACCGACGCGCTTGAAACGCCGGTGTTTCCATTCTTCATGGCCGAGATTCTGGCGTCCAATGTCGGCGGTACCGCGACGCTGATTGGGGATCCGCCGAACATCATCATCGGCTCGGCCGCCGGGCTCAGCTTTAACGATTTCCTTTGGAACCTTGCGCCGATTTCGGCCTTCTGCCTCGTGATCCTGACAGCGATCATCTACGTCATGAACCGCAAGGCGCTGGCGAAAATTCCGGCTTCGGCCAGTGAGCGCATTATGAAGTTCGACGAAAGCGGCGCGATCACGGATGTGACGCTGATGATCAAATCGCTGGCCGTGCTGGCGCTGGTGATCTTTGGTTTCACCGTGGGTCATGGCTACGGCATTCAGCCGGGGACCAGCGCGCTGGCGGGCTCGGCGCTCTTGATGCTGCTGGCCTACGGGCATCAGACCGCAGAGCAGCAATCGGAATCGGTGCATCACATCTTTGGCGAGGTGGAATGGGTGACGATCCTGTTCTTCGCGGGCCTGTTTGTGATTGTCGCGGGCGTGGAGCACGTGGGCCTGCTGAACTTCTTTGCGGAGAAGGTTCTGGAGGTGACGGACGGCGATCTGATGTGGACCTCCTTCCTGATCTTCTGGGCCTCGGGCATCCTGTCGGCGATCCTCGACAACATCCCGTTTGTGGCCACGATGATCCCGCTGATCGAATCCACCGAAGGCACCTTTGGCGGGCCGGAGGCGATTGAACCGCTGTGGTGGTCGCTGGCGCTTGGGGCGTGCCTTGGCGGGAACGGTTCCTTGCTGGGGGCGAGCGCGAACCTGACCGTCGCAGCCTTTGCCGAAAAGGCCAAGCAGCCGATCAAGTTCCTGGCCTTCATGAAGATTGCTTTCCCGATCATGCTGCTGACGCTGGCGATCTCCAACGTCTACCTCTGGCTGCGCTACTTCATGTAAGTCCCGCCTCCCGGTGCGCCCGGCGCGCGCCGGGGTTCTGGACACTTGCAGTCAAACCTGTGCTTGCTGCATGTTTCCTGCCGCAGGGTCTGAAACAGAGGTCTCGGACCGGGCGGGTGTGCAATGGGGAGGATTGCAGGTGAAGGTTGCATTGACGGGCGGCGCCAGCGGGATCGGCGCGGAGGTGGCAAAGAAACTGGTGGCGCAGGGACATGAGGTCACGGCCTTTGACGTCACGCGCCCTGCGGAGGGCGCGGCGCGCTGGATCGAGGTCAATCTGAACGATCCGGCCTCGATTTCCGCAGCTTTGGACGCGGCACACGGGCCTTATGATGCGCTGATCAACAACGCGGGCCTGCCGCCGCGCGAAGGGCTCGAAAGCGTGATCCTCGGGGTGAACTTCCTTGGGTTTCGCAGCTTCCTGACCGGGTTTCTGGACAAGCTCGCCCCGGGAGCGGCGATTGTGAATGTGGCCTCGCGAGCGGGTGCGGCGTGGCGGGACAATATCGACGAGGTCAAGGCGCTGATGGCCTGTGCCCCGGATGAGGCGCAGGCGTTTGTAGAGGCGCGCGGCATTGATCATGTGCGCGCCTACAACCTGTCGAAAGAAGCGGTGATTGCCTTCACCATCGCCGAAACCGAAGCGATGATCGCTCGGGGATTGCGGATGAATTCGGTCAGCCCGGCGGCGGTGAGCACCGGGATCCTCGAGGATTTCAAGTCCGCCTTCGGAGACAAGGTGGCCAAGGCCATCGGGCGGGTGGGCCGTCCCGGCGCGCCGTCGGAGATTGCCGATGTGATCCTCTACCTTGCGTCGCCGCAAAGCGCTTGGATCAAGGGGCAGGATATTACCATCGACGGCGGCATGACGGCGCTGGCCATGAGTGATGCGCTGGGATTGAAGAGCACCTGAGGGGCGGGCGCAATCCCTATGGGCCCAGATCAGACTAGGCGACGCGCGGCGCGGCGATGCCCGCGCGGTCGAGAGCGACGCCAATGCGGGCCGAGGACTTTTGCAGGTCCTGAAGGGATCCGAGCGCAAGAACCTCGTCGAGGCTCATCTCATCGGCCATCCAGATCAGGCTGATCGAGCCGTGCACGCCGGTTTTCGACAGCACCGGCACCGCCATGGCGGCGTGTTCCGGTCCGGGATCAAAGGGCGGCTGCCAGTAGTTCGGCTCGCGCAGGCCAAACCCTTGCGCGCGGGTTTGCGCGATTACGGCGTCGAGCTTGCCGGATTCGATCCAGCGCTGATCTTCCTTGTTGGCGGCTTTTTTCATGCCATCGAGGTGAATTTGACGTTGTTCCTTGCTTGAAAAGGACAGGATTGCGCGGCCGTGGGCGGAGAGCACCATGGACGGGCGGATGCCGAGCGCGGTGCGGGTCATGGCGAGCGGGCCGCGAATGCGCGTGCTTTCAATGATCTCGATCCGTCCCGCGCCGAGCATGGTGCACAGGTCCGAAGGCCATCCCGCCTGCCGGCTTTTCAACTCCAGCAGGTACGGCGCAGCGATTTCGGCCAGAGGGTGGGCGCGCGCGGTCTCCCCGAGCAGATTGCCCAGCGAATGGGCCAGCTCATAGCGGCCTTCGGCGATGTTGCGCCGGACCCAGCCGCGCTCCTGCAAGGTGAGCAAAATGCGCAGCAAGGTTGGATTGCTGAGGCCGGTGGACCTGCGCAATTCGGCCAGCGTCATCTGCCCGCGTTGCGACAGGGTTTCGACAAGCAGCAGGCCGCGATCGAGCGCGCGGATGGTCTTGGTCGAGCTGGGGTTGGGCGTGTCTTGCATCGGTCCACCTGGTGGACTGCACATTAGGACACGCCGGTTTTTTCGGCAATAGTGAGATCCAACGACGGCCCAGAATAACCGTGGCCGCACTTAGGGAGGACTGCGATGAACATTCTGTTCATCATGTATGATCAGCTGCGGTTTGATTACCTCAGCTGCGCGGGACATCCGCATCTGCACACGCCGAATTTCGATCGTGTTGCCAAGATGGGCGTGCGCTTTTCCAATACATATGTGCAATCGCCGATCTGCGGGGCGAGCCGGATGAGTTTTTACACCGGGCGCTATGTCTCGTCGCATGGTGCGGCGTGGAACGGCTTTCCGTTGCGCGTGGGCGAGATGACCATGGGCGATCACCTGCGCCGGGCCGGGATGGATTGCTGGCTGATTGGCAAGACGCATATGAAAGCCGATGCCGAAGGGCTGGCCCGGCTGGGTCTCAGCCCCGACAGCGAGATTGGCGCGCGGCAGGCGGAATGCGGGTTTGACGTCTGGATTCGCGATGACGGGCTGTGGGGGCAGGGGCCTGACGGGTTTTATGACGAACGCCGCTCGCCCTATAATGAATACCTGAAATCAAAGGGGTATCCCTCGGAAAACCCCTGGGCGACCCATGCCAATGCCGGGGTGGACGAAGACGGGGACATCGCCTCTGGCTGGATGTTCAAGAACGCCGACAAACCTGCCAACATTCGCGAAGAGGACAGCGAAACGCCGTGGCTGACCCAGCGCACGATTGATTTCATCGAACAGGCAGAGGGGCCGTGGTGCACCCATGTCAGCTATATCAAACCGCATTGGCCCTATATCGTCCCAAGCCCCTATCACGACATGTACGGGGCCAACCATGTCCCGGCGCCGCTGCGCGCAGATTGTGAACGGCAGGACGCGCATCCGGTTTACGAGGCCTATATGGCCAACAAGATCGGCCTTGCCTTTCAGCGCGAAGACGTGCGGCACAAGGTGATCCCGGCCTACATGGGGCTGATCAAGCAATGCGACGATCAGTTGGGCGTGTTGCTGGACTATCTGGAACGCTCCGGGCGGCTGGAGGACACGATGATCGTGCTGACCTCTGATCATGGGGATTACCTCGGGGATCACTGGATGGGGGAGAAAGATCTGTTTCATGACCCGTCCGTGCGGATTCCGATGATTGTCTATGATCCGCGCCCGGAGGCGGATGCCAGCCGGGGCAGCGTTTGCGAGGCGCTGGTGGAATCGATTGATCTTGCGCCGACGTTCCTTGAGTTCGCGGGTGGCAAGGCGGTGCCGCATATCCTTGAGGGGCGCTCGCTGATGCCCTGGCTGCGCGGCGAGACGCCGGAGTGGCGCGATTTCGCGGTGTCTGAATTTGACTACTCACCGACGCCGCAGGCGGTGAAATTGGGGCTCGACCCGATGGATTGTCGGCTTTTCATGGTGTTTGACGGGCGGTTCAAGCTGATGCACGCCGAAGGCGGGTTCCGCCCCATGCTGTTTGATCTGCAAAACGATCCGAACGAGTTCCACGATCTGGCGAAGGAGCCGGGCCATGAGGCCGAGATCACACGGCTTTACGGGCTGCTCGCCGATTGGGGCCGGCGCTGTGCGCAGCGGGTGACACGGTCCGATGACGACATTCGGGGCATGCGCGGAAAATCCAGCCGACGCGGTATTTTGCCTTTCCTCATAGAGGGGGACGAGGTGCCCGAGGAATTGACCGTGGTCTATCGCGGACCGGCAGGAAAAATCTATGTGAAGGAATGACTTATGCCAAATAACAGTCTTGTCGTTCACAATGAGACCCAGTTCAGAAAACAGGTGGTCGACCTTGCGCCCGGTGTCTGGACCGCCGTGGGTTATGCCGCCTCGACCCAGCATATGATCGAAGGCCGCGAGACGGTTACCATCGTTGACACCTCCGAAAGCACCAGCGCGGCGGCGCATGTTCTGGCGGCCTTCCGGGAGAAGACGGACAAGCCCGTTGGGCGGATCATCTACACACACAGCCACCGCGATCACATCTCCGGCGCGAGCGTGTTCAGCGAGGGGCAAACGGTGCCCATTCTGGCGAGCGCCGGGTTCGAGTCCGATCTGGTGGGGCAGGACGAGACGCGGATTGCGCCGAACAAGGCTTTGGGGCGGCGGACCATGGCGCAGTTTGGCATCGGGCTGACACCCGAAGAGCGGATTTCGCTTGGCTGCGGGCCGGGCAATCGCCCGATGGAAGGTATGGGCGCGGGGCATATCCCGCCGACGGAGCTATTCGCCGAGGACAGGGATATTGACCTTGATGGGACTTTGGCGCGGCTGATCCACGCGCCGGGAGAGACGGCGGATCACATGGCGGTCTGGCTGCCGGAGCAGAAGATCCTGTTTCCCGGTGACAACTGGTATCATGCCTTTCCTAACCTTTATGCCATTCGCGGCACGCCTTACCGGGATTTTGCGAAATGGGCCGAAAGCCTTGCCATGCTGGCGGAGCTTGGGGCCGAGGTGCTGGCGCCGGGGCACACCCAACCGGTCTTTGGCGCGGACCGGGTGCGCGAGGTGCTGCTGACCACGCGCGAGGCGATCTTGCACGTGATGCGCCATACGGCGGAAGGCATGGACGCGGGGCTGTCTCAGGACGACATCGCCGCCAGCATCTCCCTGCCGCCGCATCTGGCGGACAAGCCCTGGCTGGGCGAGTTCTATGGCAAGGCGTCCTGGTCGGCCCGTGCTTTTGCGACGGGCACGCTGGGGTGGTACGATGGCAACCCGACCCATCTGGGCACGCTGTCCTCGGCGGCGCGGGCGCGGCACATGGCTGAGCTGGCTGGCGGTGTTGAGGCGCTTGAGGCACAGGCGCAGGCCACCCCGGATCTGCAATGGCGGCTGGAGCTGTGCGATCACCTTCTTGCGCTTGGCGCATCTGCCGAGGCGTTGAAGGCGGAGACGATGGAGGCGCTTGCGGAAACCGAGATCAACGCCACCGCGCGCAATACCTACCTGTGGGAAGCGAAGAAACTGCGAGAGGGCGCGGGCGCATGATCGAGACACCGACAAGCCGCAAGGTTGGCGATCTGCTCGCCTTTGTCTTCACGCTGATCATCCTGATCTACGCCGCCTCCGGGCCGCTGACCGAGTTTGTGCGCTGGTTGATCGAGATCACCACGGCGGATTTCGACGAGCTGTCGCGCCGCGAGAAACGCATGCTGTTTCGCGAACACTGGCTCGGCGCGGGGTTTCGCAGCTTTGAGCAGAGTTTCCTGCTGCCCACGGGCCTGATCCTTGGGTTGCCGTTGGTGTTCTCCTTCGTGATTTCGTTTCTGGGTGAGACGCGCACGCCCGATTGGCTCAAATGGGGAGGCGCGGCGCTGTCGGCCGGGGTTCTGATGCTCTGGATCATCGGGCTGTTTGCCATTGACGGCGGGGCGCTGCCCTCTGCCAACCCGGTTGATTTCATCCTGTTCCCGCTTGCCACGGCGCTGGTGCTGTACCTGACGTGGCGCATGTTCGGCACTTTCATCGTTGGCTTCTGCCTGTTCTGGGTGCTGTATTTCTTTGTGCGCGGGGCTTTGCCGGACTGGACCGGCATTCTGGCCGGATCCGAATCCACGTTCTCCCAAAGCATGCGCAGCATGGTGCTGAACTTCTGGTCGCAGACAGGGGGCATGTTCGGCCAGCCGCTGCAGGTGGTGTCCGGCAATGTGCTTGTGTTCATCGTCTTCGGCGCGGTGCTGATGGCCAGCGGGGCCGGGGGGCTTTTGATGAAAATCGCCAACCGCCTGACCGGGCGCTTTACCGGCGGGGCGGCCCATGCTGCGGTGGCCAGTTCGGCGCTGTTCGGCACACTCAGCGGCGCGGCGATTTCCAACGTTGTCTCCACCGGCGTGATGACAATCCCGGTGATCAAGAAATCCGGTTTCAAGCCGGCCTTTGCGGCGGCAGTCGAGGCGGCGGCCTCCACCGGCGGGCAGGTCATGCCGCCGGTCATGGGGGTGGTGGCCTTCTTCGTCGCGGGCCAGATCGGACTCGAATACCGCTACATCATCGTGGCGGCGATTGTCCCGGCGATCTTCTTCTACCTCGGCACCTTCCTGACCGTGTATTTCGAGGCGCGGCGGCAGGGGGTTGGCCCGCTGCCCGCCGAAGAAAGACCGAACCTGACCTCAAGCGAGCTGATGCAATGCCTTGTCTTCATCCTGCCGCTGGGTGTGCTGAGCTACTTCCTCTTTGCGCAGCCCTCGGTGCAGAAGGCGGGTTTTTACGGTTTTGTTGTCGCCCTGATCAGCGCGCTTGTCCTGTTTCGGGGCTTTCGCAACTGGCCCGGCGTTTACAGCGCCTTTGTCAGCGCCGGGCGGATGTCGGCGGCGATCATCATCATCGTGGCCGCCATCGGGCTGATCGTGGGATTGATCCAGGTTTCGGGCTTCAGCGGGCGGCTTTCGCTCTTGCTGGCGCAACTGGCCAACGGGCCGCTGTTCTCGACGCTGATCGTGGTGGCGCTTGGGGCCATTGTGCTGGGCATGGGGCTGCCGCCGGGCGCGACTTATTTCATCATCGTGATCGCGCTCAGCTCCGGCATTGACGCGGTTGGCATCCCGCCGCTGACGCTGCACCTGTTTGTGGTCTTCTTCGCGGTGATTTCGACGGTGACGCCGCCGGTGGCGCTGGCGGCTTTTGCTGCAGCGCCCATTGCCAAGGCCGATCCGGTGCTCACCGGGTTTCAGGCGGCGCGGCTGGCGCTCGCGGGCTTCCTGATCCCCTTTGTCTTCGTCTATCACCCGGCGGTGCTCTACCAGCTTCAGACCCTGTTTGTCTGGTTCGGAAGCGAGCTGCCGAACTCGAATGCGATGATTGATCTGGCCACCGTGGGCTGGCTGGATCTGGGCTGGATCGTCTTTGCCTTTACGCTGGCCATGTGGCTGCTCACGTCAGCGCTGACCGGGTTCGAAAGGAACAAACTCAGCCTCATCGAACGCCTGCTTCGAACGGGTGCCGGGATCCTGGTGCTGTTTCCGGCCATGATCATTGCCGGGCCGGCGGTGCTGGCGGGCCTCGGCCTTATCGTGGCGCATCGGTTCCTGGGAGGGGAGCCATCGCCGATCGACATCACGTCACAGACAAACGCAGATAAATAACGGGAGGAACGCTATGCGTAGAACACTTGCAGCACTGACAACGGGGCTTGCCCTGACCACGGCCGCACAGGCCGAGGACGTGACCCTCAAGATGGCCACCATTGCCCCAAGCCTGGGGCAGGCGGTGACCATGGCCACCTTTGCCAACGTGGTGAGCGACAACCTCGAGGACGTCTCGATCGAGGTGTCCGGGGGCGGCGCGGCGACGCTGCACATGATGGAGGTGGCGCGCGGCAATCTCGACATGTCGATGACCAGCCCGGTTGTCTACAACCTGATGGCGGGCGGCAAGGCCATGTATGCCAAGCAGGCCGACGCGCCGGAGCTGTCGAAGAACCTGTCGTTGCTGATGTGGTTCCCCTATGGCGCCTATCACTTCGTGGTGCGGGCAGACAGCGACATCGAACTGCTCGATGACATCGAAGGGGCCACGGTCTTTCTGGGCCCGCAGGGCGGCGGCGCCTATAACGCGGCGCGCGGTTGGGTTGAAGCGACCACCGGGCTGGTCGTGGGCGAAGACTACGACGCGATCAAAGCCAACTGGCAGACTGGCTTTCAGGCCTTCATGGATGGCAAGATCGACGTCTACGTGAATGGCTGTCTCGATCCTTGTGGCAACTTCATCCAGTTCACCGAAACCGAGGACATCCGCTTCCTCGGGCCGGAAAGCGATCAGGGTGAGGTGGTTGAAAAGTTCCTTGGCAAATGGCGCTACCGCAATGAAATCGGCACCGGGCTTTACGACGGTCAGAAGAACGAAACCCCGGTGATCTCTTTTGACACGGCGGTGGGTATCGGGGTGCGCAATGATCTCGATGAGGACACGGTTTACCGGATCACCAAGACCTTCTGGGACAACATTGACCAAGTGACCTCGGACGCGCCATGGGCGAAGGCGCTGAGCCTTGAATTTGCGGCTTCCAAGCGCGGGTTGATGGAACTGCACCCCGGTGCGGCGCGCTATTACAAGGAAGTGGGCGTGCTGCAGTAAGCGCGTGCAGGCATTCAGGCGGGGCCGTCGGCCTCGCCTTTTGCGGCCTCGGTCAGGTAATCGAGCAGACGGCGGGTGAGCTGCTTTTGCGGGCCGCTGTCCGGCCAGACTGCGTAGATGCCAAGGTCCGGCAGTTTCCACGCAGGCAGCACCTCCACAAGGCTGCCCTCCGCCAGATCCGCCAGAATTTCGGATTCCGGCAGATGCTGACAGCCCAGCCCGGCTTTCACGGCGGCAATCGCGGCGGCGATGGAATCGACTTCGAGCCGGTGACGCTCTGGTTCAAACGTCGCGGTCTCGCCGTTGCGGACCATGGTAATGGCGCTCTTGATCATCGAAAACGCGACGAAATCGCATTGCGCGAGATTCTCGATGGTCTCGATGGGTGCACGCTCTGCCAGATAGCCGGGGGAGGCGACCATGACCCGGCGGAACCGGCCAATCCGCTTTGATTTCAATGTGCTGTCCGCCAGTTTGCCCAAACGGATGGCCAGATCATAGCCTTCGCTCACCAGATCAACCTGCCGATCAAGGCTGTTCACGGTCATCGACACCAGCGGATGCTCCAGCGCGAAATCCCAGATCGCGCGGTGCATCGAGGTGCACTGCCCGAAGGCCGGGATCGTGATGCGCAGCGTGCCCACCGGCTGGTCCAGCTCGCCGGACAGGGCGTCAAAAGCTTCGGTTCCGGCGGCCACCATGCGTTTGGCCGCATCGAGGATCTTGTGGCCTTCGCTGGTCAGGGTCAGCGCGCGGGTGGAGCGGAAAAACAGGCTGACGCCAAGCTTGCTTTCGAGCTTTGAGACATGGTGGCTGACCACGGAGGTCGACAGGTTCAACCGCCGCCCCGCCGCGCTGAAGCTGCCGGCTTCGGTGACCGCCACGAAGACGGCAAGACCTCTGAAATCGTCAATCATCTTTCGAAAATTTGGATAGCAGTTTGCGATCATCTTTGCCTAATCGAAAAGGGGGCGACTGTCTACATTCCCTGCCACACGCAAAACACGGCGTATTCATGGAACAGGGAAACGGAACATGACTGATCTTGGAAACACGATTTCGCGGCGCGCGCTGCTTAAGGGCGCAACCCTGACTGCGGGCGCTATTGCCCTTCTGCGCGGCGGCCTCGCGCCGAGCGCGGCCTTGGCCCAGGGCGAGATGCCCGGCGGCACGGTTCACAGCTTTGCGCAGGGCGGCCTGCGCTTTCACACCTATGTTTCACCGGCCCAGGCGGTGAATGTCACCAGCCATATCATCGAATTCGACGATCAGCTCCTGCTGGTGGATGCCACGATGCTGCCGCCGACGGCGCAGGAGGTGGGCGCGCTGATCCAAGCCACGGGCAAGCCCGTGGGTCTGGCGCTTTTGAGCCACGAACATCCCGATCACTGGGGCGGGGCGTCGTTCATCGAGGGTGTCGAATTCTCGACCCTGCCAGAGGTGCGCGACGGCATGCGGGCCGAGGCCACGGGCGGCAACTGGCCGGAGCCGACAAATGTGCTGAGCGGCGGTGATGTTGCGGCTGGCACGATGACCATGGCGGGCGTGCCTGTTGAGCTGCGCCACTACAAGGACGTGGAAGCGCCGCACATGCTTGTCGCGGTTCTGCCGGAACAGAAAGTCGCGGTGGTTCAGGACCTTGTCTACAACGGCGTCTATTTCGCACCGGGCGTGGACCGTTCGAACTGGATTTCGACGCTCGAAGGGCTGCGCAGCGATCCGGCCTTTGAAACGCTTCTGGTGGGGCATGGTCTGCCGACCACGCGCGGGGATCTCGACACCGCCATCGCCTATATCCGGGTGATGGACGATGTGATCGCCTCGGCGGAAACGCCGGACGATGCCGTGGCCCAGATGAAGGCGGCTTTCCCGGCCTACACCGGGGAGTTCCTGCTCAGCCTGATCGCGGAATACTGGCCGCGCTGACGCGCACAATGCGTGTGCGGCACGCGCAGTCCCGTAGCGCAGCCGCCGCGCTTATATTGCCGGACGGGCCGCCAGAGGTTGGCGGCCCTTTTGCCGCTCGAAAGGAGAGTCCCATGAGCTTTGCAAACCTTGACCAGACCCCGGTTGATGTGATGCCGGAGGATCATCCTGTTCACATGCCGTTCTACGTGGCGGCTACAACGCTGCGCGTTGCGGACTTGCCCGGCATGACGCGGTGGTATCAATCGGTTCTTGGCCTCGATGTGGTGGGGCAGGCCGCCGGGCAGGCGGTTCTGGGGGCAGGGGGGCAGACCCTGCTGACCCTTGAGAGCGATCCGCGCGCAACCAAGGCCCCGCGCGGTGCGCCGGGTCTGTTTCACACCGCCTATCTCATGCCGCGCCGCGCCGATCTGGCCGATTGGTTTGCCCATGTGGTCAGCCTTGGCACGCGGATCATCGGGGCATCGGATCACGGGGTCAGCGAGGCGATTTACCTGAATGATCCCGAAGGCAACGGGATCGAGATCTACGCCGACAAACCGCGGGCGCACTGGCCGCAAGCGCCTGAGGGGCGTCTCGATTTCCCGACCAGACCGCTGGATTTGCAGGCTCTCTTTGACAGCGCCGCGCCGGACACGCCGTATCGTGCGCCCGAAGGCCTGCGCATCGGGCATTTGCACCTGTCGGTCAGCGCGCTTGCACAGGCCGAAGGCTTCTTTGTGGAGACGCTGGGCTTTGCCATTCGCAACGAAATGGACAGCGCGCAATTCTACGCCAGCGGAGGCTATCATCACCATATCGCCGCGAATATCTGGCACGCGCGCGCGGGCGCCGTCCGGCCGGACGTGGCCTTGGGTCTTGCGGCCTATACGCTGCGCTTGAGAGACGGCGCCGGGATCGAAGCCCTGGCCCGCAGCCTCGACAGCCGTGGCATGGCCTATACGCGGCCCCAAACCGGCCTGATGCTGCGTGATCCGTGGGGCACGCAGGTCATCATCCGGGCGGATTAAGCCCGGACCCCTCAACCCAGCAGCTCAGCCACCGTCCCCGGACGCAGCCAGGCTAACCTGCCATAGGAAAGGCATGAAATGAGCGTGTTATCCAATTTGAAAACCAAGGCAAAACAGGCGCTTGGCCGTCCCAGCCCGCGCGTTCTGACGGTGAAGCGGGCAGGCTACCTGACCCCCAACATGATCCGCGTTGTCTTTGCCGGGCCGGAGCTGGATGGTTTCCCCGAGGACCGCAACGGCGCCAATTGCAAGATCATGATCCCGGATCCGGATGAGAGCCGTGAGGCCTTTGCCGCGCGGCTTTCAGGTGGACCCGCGCCCGTGCGCCGTACCTACACGGTGCGCGGCTTTGATCCGGTGACGCGGGAGATGTGGATCGACTTTGTGGCCCATGGTGACAACGGCCCCGCGTCCCGCTGGGCCATGCAGGCGAAGACCGGGGACTTCCTCGGATTCGCCGGTCCGAGCGGCGCGAAGGTCACGCGTTTTGACGCGGATTGGTACCTTGTCGCGGCGGACCCATCCGCGATCCCGGTCGCTGCGGCCACGCTCGAAGCCATGCCGCGAGATGCCAAAGGGGTCGCGATCTTCGAAGTGACCTCTGCGGAGGACAAACAGGAGATCGACGCGCCCGCCGGCATCGAGACGCACTGGCTCGTGCACCCGCACCCCGAGCAGCCCTCCACCGCACAGGAAGAGCTGATCCGCGCGCTGCCCTGGCCTTCAGGCCGCGTACAGACCTGCATCGCAGGGGAAAGCGCGGTTGTCCGCGCCCTGCGGGCCTTCCTGCATCAGGAAAAGGGTTTGCCCCGCGCCGACACCTATATTTCGGGCTATTGGAAAATCGGTCTTGTCGAAGACGAGCACCAGAAAGTGAAACGCGCTGAAGGCTGAATTGGCCGGTTTCAGGGGGCGGATACGCGGCCCCTGACCCTGTATCTCAAAAACCAAAAAAGCCCTTAAGGTTCTGACCTTAAGGGCTTTTTATGGCTCCGGCGGTAGGGATCGAACCTACGACCAATTGATTAACAGTCAACTGCTCTACCGCTGAGCTACGCCGGAACATGTGGGGCGTATAGCAATGTGGAATCCGGGCGTCCAGAGGGTTTTGTAACAAAATTCAGCTTTTTCGAATTTTCCTCTCAAACCGCAGAAAAGCGCGCGGAAATGGACAGGTCTTCTACCGCGCGGGCCGCGTTTTTTGTCACAAGATCAATGAGGTGGCTGAATACGTTGCGTTCCGCGGCGGGCAGGAGCGCGGGCGGGGTGTCGGTGTAGATCCGGGCGGCGAGATCGGCGGCGGTGGCCGGGCCGTCCTGCAGAGCGGCAAGGATCGCTGCCTCGCGGCTCAGGCGGTGGGTGATCAGCTCTTCGAGGCGCTGTTGCGGGTCGCTCACCGGCGCGCCGTGACCGGGATGGAAGGTTGCCCATGGCCGTTTCTGCAAACTGCGGAGGGAGCGCATGAAGTCCGTCAGGTCGCCGTCCGGCGGCGAGACCAGCGAACTGGCCCAACCCATGACAAGATCTCCGGTGAAGAGCGCGTCGCCCCAGGCAAACGCCAGATGGTTGGCCATATGGCCCGGTGTGTGCAGCGCCGTGAGCGTCCAGCCCTTGCCGGTGAGTTCCGCGCCATCGTTAAGGGTTTCATCTGGCTCAAATGCCGAATCCACCCCTTCGCCGCCACCGGTCAGACCGTCCGCCGCCAATCGGATCATGACGTCGGAGCGCCCGGCCGTTGCCGGGCCGAATCCGTAGACTGGCGCGCCTGTGCGCTCGGACAGCGGGCGGGCGAGCGGCGAATGGTCGAGATGAGCGTGGGTGACAAGGATATGACTGATCCGCGCGTCTGGCGCCACGGCGGCCAGAATCGCCTCCAGATGCGGCGCTGAGTCTGGCCCCGGATCGATCACCGCAATCTCACGCTCCCCCAGCAGATAGGTGTTTGTCCCGCGATAGGTCATCGGCGACGGATTGGGCGCAAGGATCCGGCGCAGGCCGGGTGCAAGCGTGACGGCTTCGCCGGGGATAGGGAGGAAATCAGGTTGCGGATCGATCAAGGCGAGGTCCTTTCGCGGGTGGCGGGGGCCGGGGTGATTGGCTAGGCTTAGCCCATGTCGTTCGAATGGCTCAAACGTTATATGCCGCGCAGCCTTTATGGCCGTGCCGCGCTCATTCTGGTCCTGCCGGTGGTCACGCTGCAACTGGTGGTTTCCGTGGTGTTTGTGCAGCGTCATTTCGAAGGGGTGACGGTGCAGCTCAGCCGCGAACTGGCGCGCTCCGTCAACTTTGTACTGGATGCGGGGCCGGAGGATGCGGCGCTGGCGCAGGCGTTGGATCTGGCGATCAAACCCGTCGCGCGGGACGACGTTCCGGAGGCGGACATGCGGCGCTGGTACGATTTTACCGGGATCGTTGTGATGCGGGTTCTGCGCGACAGGGTGGAGGGTCTGCGCCAGATCAGTCTGCCGGATGATCGCGACGTCATGCTCTTCGTGGAGCGCGGCGGTGTGGTTTATGAAGTCGACTTCGGCCGCGGGCGGGTTTCGGCGAGCAATCCGCACCAACTTCTTGTGAACATGGTGTTTTTTGGTCTGGTGATGACCGTGATCGCCTTTCTCTACCTGCGCAATCAGCTGCGGCCCATCACCCGTCTTGCCAGGGCGGCGGAGGCGTTCGGGCGCGGGCGGAACGAGCCGTATTCGCCCTCTGGCGCGATCGAGGTGCGTTCCGCCGGGCATGCTTTTCTCGACATGCGGGCGCGGATCGAACGGCAGATCGAACAGCGCACCATGATGCTTTCCGGGGTAAGCCACGATCTGCGCACGCCGCTGACGCGGATGCGGCTTGGCCTGTCCTTGCTGGACGATGAGGACCGCGCGCCGCTGGAGCGGGACGTGGAGGACATGCAACAACTGATTGATGCCTTCCTTGAGTTTGCGCGAGGGGATGCAGAGACCTCTGCGGTGGAGCCGACGGACCCTGTGGCGCTGGTGCAATCGGTGGCCGAGGACGCGCAGCGGGCCGGGCAGGCTGTGCGGCTTGTGGAGGTTGAGGGGAGCGGCAGTTACCCGCTGCGGCCCCGTGCTCTGCGGCGGGCCATCGAGAACCTCGCGGGCAATGCCATTCGTTACGGCTCGCATTGTGAATTGTCGGTGATGATCACCGGGAAATCGCTCCGAATCCGGGTGGAAGACGACGGGCCGGGCATTCCGGCGGATCAGCGGGAGGATGCCCTGCGCCCGTTTGTGCGGTTGGACCCGGCGCGAAACCAGGACAAAGGGCCGGGCGTGGGTCTGGGGCTTGCCATTGCGGCGGATATTGCCCGGGCGCATGGCGGTGTCTTGCGGCTTGGCGAGAGCGAGACCTTGGGCGGATTGCGCGCGGATATCGTGATCGCAATCTGACTTATAATGTAAATTCAATGGCTTGTCGGGTATTCTTGAAGTTCCACCTGAGCGCCATCGCAAAGAAATCTGCTAAAATTAAACCGGAAGTTCATCTTTCTGACGTTTACGGGACACGGTTCAGGGCTGTGGGGGTGTCACACCGTCCGTATCGGCGCTTTTGCGCGCCCCAGAAACGAAGGAGAGCCAACTCATGAGCTTCACTGCCCTTGTCACTGCTTCTGCCCTTGGTCTTGTTTCCCTGCCGCCCGTGGACAGCGGCGCTCCGAAGGAGCTGATGCTCGCCCAGGCCCAGCCATTCATCAGCACGCAGGGTGTTGTTGCGCCCCGTGGTGAGTACCGGACCATGTCCAACGGCTGTGTCTATCGCAAGACGCAAGCGCCGGGTTATCCGCCGCGCTGGATCCTGGTGATCAACCCGCAAAGGCTTGGCATGCCGAAGCCGCGCGGTCGCTGCAGCGGCATGATGTAAATCTGTCCCGCCTCAGGAGGCAATCATGCGACCGGCAGCGGCTTCGAGCAATGCGCTGAGCTTCTGCCGGTCGATCGGCTTTTGCAGGAAGGTCGCGCCGGCGTCTTCGCAGGCGGCGGCCAGTTCCGGTGTTCTGTCTGCCGAGATGATGGCGCAGGGCAGGGGACCGAGCGATTCCGAAATTGTCCGATAGAGGTCCAGCCCGCTGGCCCCGGCGCCAAGCTGGTGATCGAGCACCATGGCGTCCGGGCTGATCTCGATGTCCTCCAGAAGGGTCAGGGCCGAAGCGGCGTCTTCGGCCTCGATCACGTGCACGCCCCAGCTTTCCATCAGGACGGTGATCGCGCGGCGCATTTGAGGATCGTTTTCCACCAAGAGCGTGATCATGCCCGCATGGGCCAGCGACACGGGCCGGGCCATGCGCGGTTTGGCCGGATCGCGCGGGGCCGCTTGCCCTGCAAGCGGCAGGTTCACCATGAAACAGCTGCCCACACCCGGCTGTGACCAAAGGCCAATGGGATGGCCAAGCCGCGCGCAGGCCCGCTCCACGATGGCAAGGCCAAGGCCCAGACCGTCGTTGTCGGAGGCCCCCGCGTCCAGCCGTTTGAACTCTTCGAAAATGCTGTTCTGATCCTCTTCGGCAATGCCGGGGCCGGTGTCCCAGACTTCGATCCGCGCCATGCCACCGCGCCGCCGCACGCCGAGCAGAACCCGCCCTTGTTCGGTATAGCGAATGGCGTTGGCGAGCAGGTTCTGCACGATGCGCCGCAGGTAGGCCGGATCGCTTTCGACACTGAGCGAGCAGCCGACAAGCCGCAGCTCCAGCCCCTTGTTCAGCGCGAGCACTTCCATTTCATCAACCAGCGGGCGCAGAATGTCATTGAGCGCCACGGTGCCCACGTCAAAGCTCACCCCGTCGCCATCCAGTTTCGAGATGTCGAGCAGCGCGTCGATGATCGCTTCGGCGCTGTTGAGCGCGCTTTCGGTCTTGGCCAGGACCACCGTTTCGGCGGAGTCGGTGGAGCGGTCCGCCAGCGACGCGATATAGAGTTTTGCCGCTGACAGCGGCTGGAGCAGGTCATGGCTGGCGGCCGCGACAAAGCGCGATTTCGATGCGTTCGCCCGCTCTGCGGCAGACAGCGCATCCTCAAGTTCCAGCGTGCGCTCCATCACTCGTTGTTCGAGGATCTCATTGAGTTCATGCAGTTTTTGCGCCGCTTCGCGTTCCGTGGTGACATCGGTGACCGAAATCACGAACCCGCCGTCGGGCATGCCCCGGCCAAAGATCTGCAAGGTGATGCTGCCGCTTCGGCGGATCTCGAAACTGATCTGTTCGCGCGGCCTGTCCTGCCGCGCCCAGTTCGAAAAGCCTTCCTGCGTCAGGCCGCGGGTAAAGACGATGTCGTCCCCGAGCCGATCCAGCAGCGCAAAGAACGACGCGCCCAGCTGCATGCGCCGGGCGGGCAGGGCGAGCAGCGTGCCGATCTTCTCGTTCCAGCCCACAAGCCGGGCCTTTTCGTCGAAGATGCAGACACCCTGGTTTAGGTGATCGAGCGTGGCACGGATCATGCGAGTCTGCTTGTCGCGCAGCTTGTCGCGTTCCTGCCGTTCAAGCCGGATCAGGTCGGTCACATCGGTCTGCAAAACCACCGTGCCGCCGTTGGCGGTGCGATGTTCGGAGACCTGCAGCCAGCGGTCATGGGCCAGCTCAACATTGAACATGACATGGCGATCGCGGTGGCGGCGCAGCCGTTTGTCGGCCCAGGTCCGGGCCGAGGTTTCCTGCGGCAGCGCGAGGTAGCGCGAGCGGCTGACCTGATCCACGTATTGCGAGAAGGCGAGACCGGGGCTGAGATCGCGCACGGTATCGCGAAAATCCCGGCAAAAGCGCGAATTGCACATGACCAGTGTTTCGGCACTGTCAAAGAGCGCAAAGCCCTCGGAGACGGTTTCAATCGCATCGGCGAGATTGCGGCGCGCGGCCTCGGTTTCGTCGTTGGCGGCGGCCAGTTGGGCGTTGGATTCGTGCAGCAGGTTGAGCGTGCGCTCCAGCTCCAGCGTCCGTTCCCGCACCCGCTTTTCCAGCAGGGCGGCGCGCTCGAATTGCTCATAGGCCGCGCCGGACGGTTCAGAGCCGTATTCGACCCGCTTCATCAGCGACTCGGCGATCTTGATCAGCTTTTCGTTCTGCCGTTCGACCGAATCCGCGGGGTTCACCAGCGACATGGCTCAGACATCCTCCATCGCCGGGTAGAAGGCCACGCCGGTCAGCGTCTGGTTCACGTGCAGCGCGCCGATCTGCTCGCCGTAGGTCGAAAAGCCCACCACGTTGTTGCGGGTCAGAATGTCGGAGACCTGCCGGGATCTTTGATGCTGGGTGGCCTCGATCTTGCGCAGCAGACAATCGCAGGCGAGGATGTGATCCGGTTTGCCCACAGCGCCCAGAGCGCTGAGACGTTCGTCCAGATGTTCGGCAATGTCGCGATGGTCCGCGAGGCTCAGCACCATGCCTTCGTCGATGGCCGAAAAGAACACCAGATCGCCGTTTTCATCCATGCGCTGGATCGAGCGCACGTGATGTGTATCGCCCAGCCGCACCACCACCGGGTGCGCGGCAAAGGTGAAGGCGGAGAGCTGGTTGGGGTCCTTGCCCAGAAGCCGCGCGTATTCCTGCGCGGCAGGTTCGGCGTTGATCTCCTGCACCACGCGGCGGTCGGGATCGGCCTTGGTCACCACCATGCGCGTCTCGCCCGGGACCATGTGGTCGAGGCTGAACACCTGTACCGGGCAGCGCGAGCGCACCAGCGCCAGCAGCGCCGCGTTCTGGCGAATGCTGCCATTGCGCGACAGGAAGGTGGACCGGAAATCTTCGCCATCGCCGGCGGAGCCGCCAAACAGCGGTGTCGGGCCAAGCCCGGCGGTCAGCACGCCGGTCAGGTGCTCTTCCTGAAGCGACAGGCCGTCCACCATCAGGAAAGCAAACTCCGATTGCATCTCCGGGGCGCGTTGGTTCAGTGCCATGCGGTCCTGAATGAGCCGATCAATCACCGCCTGTTCATCAAGCTCGTCGAGCGCGTCGATCACCAGCGTGCTGGTGGCGAAATGGCTGCAAGGGAAGCCGATGGCGATGATCTGGCCTTCCTCATAGCCGTCCTGACCGATCTCTCCGGCGGTGGTACAGGCAAGCACATCCGCCCCGCCAAAGGCGCGGTGGCTGTTGCGGGTCAGCCCCGCGAAATCCGCATCGGGAGAAACAAACAGGCAAACCAGCGCAAAAGGCCCGGGGCCCAACCGCGTTGCCAATGTTCCGGCCCTGTCCGGACCGGTGCAGGAGGCCTGTGCCACGCGCAGCGCGGATTTGGCCCCGATCTCCCCCCGTGCGGAGCGTTTCGTCGCTCCGTCCAATTGCCTGACCTTGTGTAAGGATCCGAGTGGTCTTCAGGTTACGGCTTATTCCCCGGTTGGCAAGACCCGCGAAAAGCGCGCCTCCTGCGCGACCAGCACCGCCTGGGTGCGGCTGTGCACGCCGAGTTTGCGCATGATGGCGGTGACATGGGCCTTTACAGTGGTTTCCGCGATCGACAGATCATAGGCGATCTGCTTGTTCAGCTTGCCTTCGCAGATCAGATGCAGGATGCGCGCCTGCTGGTTTGTCAGGCTGGCCAGCCGTGCGAGCGCGTCGTCCTGCGCCGGTTCCTTGCCCGCCTGCGGATCAATGTAGCCATCGGGAACAAAAGCCTGTCCCTTGGCCACCGCTTCAAACGCGCGGCGGAACACCGAGCGCTGCGAATGCTTGGGTACAAAGGCATCGGCGCCCGCCTTGAGCGCATGGCTGATCATGGTGTTGTCGGCCATCGAAGAAGCGATGATGATCGGCGCTTTCGGCGCGGCATTGCGCAGCCGGACCAGCCCGTCGAGCCCGTTCACATCCGGCAGGTTCAGGTCCAGCACGATCAGCCCGATGGCGGGATCCTGTCCGACCACTTCGAGCGCCTTTTCAAGCGTGCCCGCGCTGCGGATCTCTTCGAAGTCGGCGATGGATTGCAGGGTCAGCGTGAGCGCATCGCAAAACAGTGGATGATCGTCGACCACCAATGCCGTTGTCTGATTGTTTTCGAAAAACGGTTTTGCCGGTTCGCTCATCACGTTGCGCTCCTCCTCGCCCTCCTACAATAGGCGGGCGAGGCGCGAAAAGGGAACTAGGCGAAAAGTACTAGGAGCCGGGATTTCAGAACCAGCCGGACACTTTGCGCGCCCCGCTGGAGATGTCTTCGCCCACGCCTTCGACGGTGGCGCAGCCGGCCATTCCCATGGCCAGCGCGATGATCAGAACTGCTCGTTTCATGACTGCCTCTTTGGCTTTTTGGTTTTGGAAGACTTATTTGTCCTCCGACCACCATACGTTAGGCTGGAATCCAATCCAATCGCCGTAGGCGGGAAGGCGCTCGGGGTAGTGCAGCTCTGCCGCATGGGCGATGAAGCTGACGTCGAACTTGTCCTGGAACGGCACCACGTAGCGGCCCGCCATCAACATACGGTCAAGCGCCCGCACCGAGGAGACGTAATCCTCGCGGCTGGTAGAGTTCAGCATGGTGCCGATCATCGCATCAATCGCCGGGTTGCAGATACCCGCCCAATTGCGCCCGCCTTCAACGTCCTTCGTCTCGCAGGACCAGTAGGACAGCTGCTCGTTGCCGGGGCTGAGCGACAACCCGCGGCGGAAGGGGGTCATGTCGTATTGGAACTTGCCCGTGCGTTCGCGGTATTGCGCGTCATCGGTGGTGGTCACCGTGACATCAATGCCAAGGCGTTTCAGCCCTTCGGCATAGGTGTCCGCCATGGCACCTTCCTCCGCCGAGCCCTGGCTGAGCAGCAATTCCAGCGTGAAAACCTCGCCATCGGCGTTCTTCATCATGCCGTCCTGCACGGTCCAGCCAGCCTCGGCAAAAAGGTCCATCGCGCGGGCGATGTTCTTGCGGTTGCGCGCCGAGCCATCCGAGACGGGCAGGGCATAGCCTTCCAGCGTACCGGGCAGAAGATCGGCCTTGTGCGGCTCCAGAAGTTCCGCCACGCGTCCGCTCGCGGCCCCTGGCTCCATACCAAGGACAGAGCTGCCAAAGTAGCTCTTGATCCGGTTCTTGCGGCTGCCGACGATGGCTTCGTTGATGTACTCGAAGTTGTAGGCGGTGATCAGCGCCTCACGCACACGCCAATCGGCGAATTTCTCAAGGCGGTTGTTGATCACGAAACCGGTCATACCGGTGGGGCGCGCGTTCGGGATGGTGGATTTCACCACATCGCCGGCTTCGACTGCCGGGAAGCTGTACTGCTCATCCCATTTGACCGGGTTGGTCTCGCGGTTGGAGTTCAGCAGGCCGCCCTTGAACGCTTCGAACTGGGCGGTACCTTCGAGGAAGAACTCCATGCGGATGGTATCAAGGTTGGCCTGACCGCGCATGTAAGGCACATCGTTGCCCCAGTAATCGGGATTGCGCTTCAGTGTCACGTGCCGCCCGGCCTCGTAGTCGGAGATGACATAAGGCGCAGAGCTGATCGGGATCACGTCGAGCCCGCTTTCGGCAAAATCCTTGCCTTCCCACTGCGCCTTTTTCAGGATCGGGCGCATGCCGACGATCAGGGCCAGTTCGCGGTCCTCGACGTTGAAGGTGAACTTCACGCTGCGCTCGCCGGTCTGCTCCATGCTGCCGATCTTGCCCCAGACGCCGTGATAGCGTGGGTGGCCGATGGTGCCGAGCGTCTCGTAGCTCCACATCACGTCCTCGATGGTGACCGGGCTGCCGTCCGAGAATTTTGCCTCCGGGCGCAGGGTGAATTCGGCCCATTCGCGATTCGGCCCGACCTCAATGGATTCGGCCAAAAGCCCGTACAGGGTGAACGGTTCGTCCCAACTGCGGCCCATGAGTGACTCATACGCCAAAAAGCGCAATTGCCACGGTGTTTTGCCTTTGCGGATGTGCGGGTTGAGACTGTCGAAGGTGCCTGTCTCCCCGGTGACAATCTCGCCGCCACGCGGCGCATCCGGATTCGCGTAGGGCAGGGACACAAAATCCGGTGGCAATTGCGGCTCGCCATACATAGCTATGCCATGCTTTGGTTCTGCGCCTGCAAACGTGCCTGCGAGAATCAGGGACAGCGCCGTGCTGCCAAGTCCGAGCTTTTGGAAAAAGTTTAGATACATTTCGGAGACAATCCTTTACCGCCCTTTGTTTGTTAACGCTGAGCGTAACTGGGCTTTTACGCCTTTTCAAACTTTTACCTTGGACTCGGGCGCGGAGTTGCTTATAAAGAAATCACTGCTCGATAGGTTTCTTGCCTGTATGAAACCTGCCTCAATGACTTAACCCCGGCTTCGGCCGGGGTTTTTTTTGGTGGTGTCTCTTGAGGGCGAGGATCGGCGTCCGCGATCAAAAAACTGCCCGGAAAGCCAGCATAGATTGGCGCTTTGGCTTTTCCTTTCGCCTTTGACGCCCTAGGCTTGCTGCAAAGCAGCATCAAAGGACACCGCCATGACACTTTCCGGCAAAACCGCAATCGTGACCGGCTCCAACTCGGGAATCGGTCTGGGAATCGCTCGCGAACTCGCCCGCGCCGGGGCCTCCGTTGTCATCAATTCCTTCACCGACCGCGATGAGGACCACGCGCTGGCCGCAGAGATCGCCAAGGAGCACGGTGTGGAGGTTCGCTATATCAAAGCCGACATGTCCAAAGCCGACGAATGCCGCGCCCTGATTGAAAAGGCGGGGGCCTGCGATATTCTGGTGAACAACGCCGGTATTCAGCACGTCTCGCCGATTGATGAATTCCCGGCCGAGAAATGGGACGCGATCATCGCGATCAACATGAACTCCGCTTTCCACACCACCGCCGCCGCGCTGCCGATGATGCGCAAGGCCGGGTGGGGCAGGGTGGTGAACATTGCCTCGGCGCACGGGCTGACCGCGTCTCCGTTCAAATCCGCATATGTCGCAGCCAAACACGGCGTTGTCGGCATGACCAAGGTTGTGGCGCTGGAAACCGCGCGCGAGCCGATCACCGCCAACGCGATCTGCCCCGGCTATGTTCTGACCCCGCTGGTCGAGGCGCAAATCCCCGACACCATGGAAAAATACGGCATGGGCCGCGAAGAGGTGATCGAGAAGGTCATGTTAGAACGCCAGCCGTCCAAGGAGTTTGCCACTACCGAACAGCTTGGCGGCACGGTTGTCTTCCTGTGTTCGGATGCCGCCGCGCAGATCACCGGAACCACGCTGAGCGTCGATGGCGGCTGGACCGCGCTTTAAGCAATCGTGCGGGAAACGCCCGTTTTCGTACAGTAACTGACCGAGGCCCGCATGACCGTTCCCGTTCGTATCAACCTCGCCCTGCAAGGCGGAGGCGCCCATGGCGCCTTCACCTGGGGGGTGCTGGACCGCCTTCTTGAAGAGGACGCGATCGAGATTGCCGCCATGTCCGGCACCTCGGCCGGAGCGTTGAACGGCGCTGCGATCAAATCGGGTATGCTGGAAGGAGGGCGCGCGGGTGCGCGGGAAAAACTGGATTGGCTGTGGGAGCAGATCGGCGCGCTCGACGACATGACGCTGCCCGATTGGATGATGCCCTTCCTGCCGTCGCCGGGCATCGTCAGCAAAACGCTTGAATATTCCGCGCCTTACGTCTTCGGCGAGGCTTTGTCGCGGATGTTCTCGCCCTATGCCAGCGGCCCGTTCTACCAGAACCCGCTGGAGCGGATCGTCAAACAGTTCGATTTTGACGAGGTCTGTTCGATCTCCGGCCCGCGGTTTTTTGTCTGCGCCACGCAGGTGCGCAGCGGCAAGATCCGGGTTTTCACCGGCGGACAGATCACCACCGATGCCATCCTGGCCTCCGCTTGTCTGCCAACGCTGTTCCAGGCGGTTGAGGTCACAGATCCGGAGAGCGGCGAGCTGGAGGCCTTCTGGGACGGCGGCTATACCGGCAACCCGGCGTTGTTTCCCTTCTTTGAGCCGGACCTGCCGGACGACGTGGTGGTGGTCAACATCAACCCGCTGCACCGCGAATCCGTGCCGGTTACGCCGCCGGAAATTCAGAACAGAATCAATGAGATCGGGTTCAACTCTTCGCTTCTGAGCGAGCTGCGCGCGATTGATTTCGTACAGCGCTTGCTGGCTGATGGCACCGTCAAACCCGGCACCATGAAAGACGTGCGCGTGCATATGATTGCCGATGATGACCTGATGAACATGCTCTCGGTCGCCACGAAAATCGTGCCGGTGCCGTCGGTTATCGCACAGTTGAAAACCGCTGGCCGCCGCGCGGCCGGGGTCTTTCTGAATGATCACATCGACGATCTGGGCCGTCGCCAGACAGCCAATCTGCGCAAGATGTTCGGCTAAGAATTTCGGCGCAAAGCGGGCTCAGGAGGCTTTCTTGAGCTGCGATTCCACCGCCGCTTTGGCCTTTTCCCCGTTCGGGTAGACAAGCCCCGCCGAAATCACCAGCTTTGCCGCCTCTTCGATGGTCATGTCGAGTTCGATCACGTCATCCTTGGGGAAGAACAGCAGGAAACCGGAGGTCGGGTTCGGCGTGGTTGGCACAAAAACCGACACCATCCCGCCCATGGTCTGCGCCTTTTCCGCCACCTCGCCACGCGTGTCGGTGGAGATGAAGGCAATCGCCCAGATGCCTTTGCGCGGGTATTCGACGAGGCAGGCCTTCTCGAAGCTGCGCTCGCTCTGGGCAAAGACGGTTTCGGCGATCTGCTTGATGCCGGAATAGACCGACCGCACCACGGGGGTGCGTTCCACAAGGCTTTCCCCGAAGCGGATCAGCGAACGCCCAATCAGCCCCTTGGCGATCCAGCCCACAATAATGGTGAACAAAAACAGGAAGATCACACCAACGCCGCGCAGGTTGATGCCGATGTATTGCTCAGGATTGAGGTTCGCCGGAACCAGCGGGAGGACAAAGCCGTCGATCAGGCCAAAGACCTTCCACACAAGCCAGATCGTTAGCCCAACCGGCAAGATCACCACGAGTCCGGTCAGGAAGCTGGAGCGCAGGCTGGCAAAGATGCCCGGGCGTTTCGGGTCCGGCTCGAAAGGCGAGGAACTCATCGTCAGAAAAACTCAGGTGGCGTCATTGCCCAATAGCTAAGCACTGCGCGCCGCAGCCACAATGGGATAATGGTTAATCAGGCCAATTCGCCGCGAATAGTGCACAATTCGCGGGCAATTTCTGCACCCAGACGGGCATTGTTCAGGACAAGCGCAATGTTGGCGGTCAGAGAGCGGCCTTCCGTCAATTCAAAGATGCGTTGCAGCAGATAGGGCGTGACCTGCTTGCCGCGAATGCCGTGGGTTTCCGCATCGGCGGTGGCCTGGGCGATGATCGGCGCCATCACCTCATGCGGAATCTCGGCCTCCTGCGGGATCGGGTTGGCCACAAGCTGCCCGCCCGGCAGCCCCAGAGCCGCCCGCATCACCTGCGCGCGCGCGATCTCTGCGGCGCTGTCCATGCGCAGCGGCGCAGCATGACCGGCAGAGCGCGACCAGAAGGCAGGCAGGTCGTCCTGGCCAACGGCAATTGTCGGAACCCCAAGGGTTTCGAGCACTTCCAGCGTCTTGGGCAGGTCAAGGATGGCCTTGGCTCCAGCGGCGATCACCGTGACTGGGCTTTGAGCCAGTTCCTGAAGATCGGCGGAGACGTCAAAGCTCTCTTCGGCCCCTTTGTGAACGCCGCCAATGCCGCCGGTGGCAAAAACGCCGATCCCGGCAAGGCGTGCCGCGATCATGGTGGCCGCAACCGTTGTCGCCCCGGTGCGCCCCTGCGCCATGCAGACCGCCATGTCGGCGCGGCTGAGCTTGGCGACATTCTTGGCCTGGGCAAGCGCTTCAAGCTGCTCATCCGTCAGGCCCACATGCAGCGTGCCATCCATGACGGCAATCGTCGCCGGGGTGGCGCCATTCTCGCGGATGGTGTCTTCGACCTTGCGCGCCATCTCCAGGTTCTGCGGCCAGGGCATTCCGTGTGTGATAATGGTCGATTCCAGCGCGACAACCGGGTTGCCCGCGTCCAATGCGGCCTGAACCTCGGGGGATGTGGTGTAGAGCGTCATAGCGAGATTTCTCCGGAAACATGGGCGGCGGCGGTCTCAAGGGCGAAGTCGAGCGCTTCTTCGCGAGACAATCCCCGGCGCTCTCCGGCGATATGGGCCGCCATGAAGGTATCCCCTGCGCCGGTGATGCGCGTGACATTCACCTGCGGCGGGCGTTCGGCGATCAGCGCGTCTTCGGTCGCGTCACAGCAGGTTTCGCTGCCGTGGGTGACCACTGCGCGGCGCGCACCGCGTTCGATCAGCTTGGTCGCGGCTTCGGGCGCGCTGCGGAAGCTGCAATCACACAAAAGGCCCGCCTCTTCGAGATTGACATAAAGCGTTCCGCGCTTGGCACTCAGGAACGGGCGCAGCCGCTCGGCCTTGCCGGGGGAGGCGGGGGCAATGCGCAAATCCGCCGCGGCAAAAGCCGGGTTCTGTGCAATATCCGTCAGCAGCCTGTCGGTCAGGTTGCCGTCAAGCGCGATCTGCCCCGCGTAGGGGACCTCTGCAGAGCCGAGCGATCCGTCCAGAAGCGGTGTCAGGATGCGCGATCCGGCGGTTTCCAGCGAATGGGCATCGGCAATTGCGGCGATCAGCCCGGCGGGAGCCTCGACGGCCATATAGACATCCGTGGGCAAGTCTTCGGAGCGGTAGACATGGCGCGTGTCGATCCCGAAGCCTTCGCAGCGCCCGATCAGCTCTTCGCCTTCCGGATCCTGTCCAATTGCACTGAGCAGAACCGGGCGCATGCCGAAGCGGCCCAGCGTGATCGCGATGTTCAGCGCCACACCGCCGGGGATTCTGGTGATCCGGCCCGGCACATCATTGCCCGGCTTCATATCGCTGAACGTGCGGCCAATCACGTCCCAGAGCGCAGAGCCGATACAGAGGATTTCAGGAGCGTTTGTCATGACTTCCTTTTGGCGCGAGGCAGGCAAACGCGCAAGCCTATGCGCGCGAAATCTGCAATTGGGCGCGCGCGGATTTCACCTGGTGAAAGGGCGCGAGAGCAATGGTTTTGGTGGTTAAAGTTGTAGCCGCGAGAAATGCGACTTCTTAAGTTGACATTAATCTCCTTTCCGTTAGGTCAGCCACGTGATCACAGATCATGGCGACACTCCATCCCGATCGGGAACTCTTTGAATGACTTATAATTTCCATATGCTTGGCGAAGCGCTCAAGACGATTTTCCTCAAGAAAGCCAAGTTTCGAACCGCATTTTACACCAAGCTGAGCGAACTGGCTCCTGAACTGGATGTGTTCTTTGCGCACTCCAATGTGCAGCAGACGGAAATGGTTGAAAAATTCATGGCGCGCCTGATTCAGACGGCGGCTGGCGGGCAGAGCATTGATGCCTTTGCCCGGGAATTCGCCAGCAGCCACAGCCGTTTTCAATTCACCCCGGCGCAACTGGCGGCGGCGCAGGATGCCTTGCTGCACGCCTATGATCGCGCGGTCGAGGGGACATTGGTCGGCACGCCGGAGATGCACGCGAACTGGCACATGTTCGTTGAGTTCGTCTTCATGGAGTTCCGCGCCGCTTTGCGCCAGATCGACACGTAATCGCCTGCGATTCCAGCATCGCGATGCGGCGTTGTGCGGCGGGGGTTTGGTAGGCCCGGCAGGACTTGAACCCGCAACCAAGGCGTTATGAGCGCCCTGCTCTAACCAATTGAGCTACAGGCCCACCGTGGAAGTCTTCGTATCAGAGGGGCGGGGGGCGTCAAGTCGCGGAACGTGCGAAAAACAAACAACCCGGGCGAGGGATCGCCCGGGCCGAAAATCAAAGCCGGAACAGGTCAGGCGGCTTTCTCGCCCTGAGCCTTGAGGTAGGCCATCACGGACTCGGGCGCGCTTTCGCCGTAGGGGTCTTCCGCGTGGTTGTCGCCGAGGCCCGGCTCCTGGAACCAGGCTTCGATCACACCGTCATTGACCACGGCCGCATAGCGCCATGAGCGCATGCCGAAACCGAGGTTGTCCTTGGCCACGAGCATGCCCATCTTGCGGGTGAACTCGCCGGAGCCATCCGGGATCACCGCGACATTCTCGAGGTTCTGCGCTTCCGCCCATTTGTTCATGACAAAGCTGTCGTTGACGGACATGCAGTAGATCGCGTCGATGCCTTCGGCCTGGAAATCGGCGAATCCTTTTTCATAACCGGGCAGCTGGTAGGTGGAGCAGGTGGGGGTGAACGCACCGGGTAGGGAGAACAGGATCACCCGCTTGCCTGCAAAATAATCGGCGGTGGTCTTGTCCTGCCAGCGGAAGGGATTCGGCCCTTCGATGCTGTCATCGCGCACGCGGGTTTTAAAGGTCACATCGGGAAGTTTAGATCCGGTCTGCATGGTCGGCTCCTTGATAACACATCATAAATCGCGATCTAGAATCATTCTCAACTGAGTGCAATGCTGCGATTGCATAATTTCACTGTGCGGGCGCAGAATTGATCGGGCTGCCTGACAAACAGACGGTTTCACGGGCGGCAATTGCAGCGCGCCGCGGTTTCGGCTAGGTGCAGGGCGTGATCTGGAAGGGACGGATGATGAGCGACGGCAAGAACGGGCTGACCTACGCGCAGGCGGGTGTGGATATTGATGCGGGCAATGCGCTTGTGGACCGGATCAAACCGGCCGCAAAGAAGACCAACCGCTCCGGCGTGATGTCCGGTTTGGGCGGTTTCGGCGCGCTGTTCGATCTTAAGGCTGCAGGCTACGAAGACCCGATCCTCGTGGGCGCGACCGATGGGGTTGGCACTAAGCTCCGGATTGCCATCGACACCGGCCATGTGGACGGCGTTGGCATTGATCTGGTCGCCATGTGCGTCAACGATCTGGTCTGCCAAGGCGCAGAGCCGCTGTTCTTTCTTGATTACTTCGCCACCGGCAAGCTCGACACGGACACAGCCGCGCGGGTGGTCGAAGGCATCGCCGAAGGCTGCGTGCGGTCGGGCTGTGCCCTGATCGGCGGTGAGACGGCGGAAATGCCGGGCATGTATCCGGCGGGAGATTTTGATCTGGCGGGCTTCTCCGTTGGCGCGATGGAGCGCGGCGCGGACCTGCCAGCGGGTGTGACAGAGGGTGACGTGCTGTTGGGTCTGGCCTCGGACGGCGTGCATTCCAACGGCTACAGCCTTGTGCGCAAGCTGGTCGAAGTCTCCGGCCTTGGCTGGGACGCGGAGTGTCCCTGGGGGACCGGATCGCTCGGCGCGGCGCTGCTGACGCCGACACGGCTTTACGTCAAACCGACGCTTGAAGCGGTCAGGGCAGGGGGCGTGCACGCGCTGGCCCATATCACTGGCGGCGGTCTGACAGAGAACCTGCCGCGCGTTCTGCCCGAAGGTATGGGCGCGACCATCGACCTGAACGCCTGGGATTTGCCGCCGATTTTCAAATGGATGATGGAGACCGGCAACATTGAAGGGGGCGAGATGCTCAAGACCTTCAACTGCGGCATCGGCATGATTGTCGTTGTGGCCGCAGACCGGGCCGAGGCGCTGAGCGCGCTGCTGGCGGAGGCGGGCGAGACCGTCTGCACCCTTGGCACCGTGACCGCCGAGGGTGGCGTGTCTTACGAGGGCGCGCTTTCGTGAAACGGGTTGCCATCCTGATTTCCGGGGGCGGCTCGAACATGGTCAAGCTGGTGGAAAGCATGACCGGCGATCATCCCGCCCGCGCCTGTCTTGTGGCCTCCAATGATCCGGAGGCCGGGGGGCTGAAAAAGGCCGCCGAGATGGGCATTGCCACGGCGGCGGTCGACCATCGGCTTTTCAAAGGGGATCGGGAGGCTTTCGAGGCGGCGCTGCGCGAGCATATTGATGCCAGCCAGCCGGACATTCTGTGCCTTGCCGGGTTCATGCGCATCCTCACGCCGTCTTTCATCGAAGCCTATCAGGGGCGGATGCTGAACATTCATCCTTCGCTTCTGCCAAAATACAAAGGGCTCAACACCCATCAGCGCGCGCTGGATGCCGGCGACACCGAGGCAGGCTGCACCGTGCACGAGGTCACGCCCGCGCTTGATGACGGCCCGATCCTTGGTCAGGCGCGCGTGCCGATCGAGGCCGAAGACACCGCCGAGACCCTCGCGGCGCGGGTTCTGGTGCAGGAACACCGGCTCTATCCCGAAGCATTGCGGCGTTTTGCGGCGGGGGAGCGCAGCAAGTTCGAGTTGTAGCGCTATCGGTCAATTGCCCTTGGCCGACAAATCCGGTTAGGGTGCACGAGACGTGCGAAGAAGAGAACGATAAAGAGGAAATAGCGGCGGCCCATGAGAACGATAACCACCACGGCAGACCTGTCCGAGTTCTGCAAACAGGCCGAAACGCAGCCCTATATCACCGTCGACACCGAGTTCCTGCGCGAGCGGACCTATTATTCCAAGCTCTGCCTGATCCAGTTGGCTCTGCCCGGCACCGATGATGCGGATGCGGTTCTGGTTGATCCTCTGGTGGACGGGCTGGCGCTTGATCCGCTGATCGAACTGTTCCGCAATGAAAACGTGGTCAAGGTGTTCCACGCCGCGCGGCAGGATCTGGAGATTTTCTTCATTGATCACAAGGTGATCCCCAAACCGCTCTTTGACACGCAGGTGGCGGCCATGGTCTGCGGCTTTGGCGAACAGGTGGGTTATGAGACGCTGGTCAAACGCATCGCCAAGGCCTCCATCGACAAGAGCAGCCGCTTTACCGATTGGTCCCGCCGCCCGCTGACCGACGCGCAAAAGACCTATGCGCTGGCGGATGTCACGCACCTGCGGCAGATCTACGAGTTCCTCAATCGCAAGCTTGAAGAAACCGGCCGCGCCCGTTGGGTGGCCGAAGAACTGGGCACGCTGACCGACCCGGAAACCTATATTTCCCGCCCCGAAGACGCCTGGAAACGGGTGCGCACCCGTTCCAACGCGCCGAAGTTCCTTGCCATCGTGCGCGAGCTGGCGCGTTTCCGAGAGGACCACGCGCAAAGCCGCAACATCCCGCGCAACCGTGTTTTCAAGGATGATGCGCTGGTCGAGCTGGCCTCGACGAAGCCGCAGAACATGGGGGATCTGGGCCGCTCGCGCTTGCTTTTGCGTGAGGCGCGCAAAGGCGATATCGCCGACGGCATTCTGAAGGCGGTCAAGGACGGGCTGAACTGTCCGAAAGACAAACTGCCAAAGGTGGTCGACAACCGCGACAAGCTTCAGGTGAACCCGGCGCTGGCGGATTTGCTGCGGGTGCTTCTGAAATCGCGCACCGAAAGCTCCGGCGTGGCTTCGAAACTCATTGCCCCCGCCGCCGATCTGGACGCCATCGCCGCCGGTCTGCGCGATGTTCCCGCGCTTTCCGGCTGGCGGCGCGAAGTGTTTGGCGACGATGCGCTGCGGCTTTGCGAAGGCAAGATCGCGCTGGCAGCCAAAGGCCGCAATGTCCGGGTCATCGAACTCTGACGCCACGCGCTTTTGCGCTTGAAACCCTCCGTGAATGCGTCAGGTTAGTCCCCGGACAGTGAGGGGATCTATGTATGCGCATCCTATTGGCATGTTTGATGGTTTTGGCGTCTGTCACGGGGGCTGCCTCGCATGAGGTTCAGCCCGCTATTGGCGATCTGACCATCTCTTCCGGGCGTCTGGAACTGGTGATCGAGCTTGATGCGGAGGCCATCGTCTCCGGGGCTGATCTGCAGGGCATTTTCAACACCAACGAAACGCCGTTTTCTGATGACATCGACGCCATGCGGGCGCTGCCGCCCGAAGACATGGGGCAAAAGCTGCGCGGCGAACAGGATGCCATCATTCGCGGGCTGGCCATCAAGGCGGATGAAACCTTGCTTGACGTGTCCGTCACCGGGTTTCTGGTGCCCCCGGCTAGCGAGCAGGAAATCGCGCGCCGCACGGTCATGACCTTCGAGGCCGATGTGCCCGCCGGTGCGTCAAACGTCGATGTCAGCTGGCCTGCGCAATACGGCACGCTGATCCTGCGCCAGCAGGGTGTCTCGGAGCCCTACACCGGGTATCTGTCCGGCGAAAGCAGCGGGCCGATTGCCGTGGCCGGGGGCGATGCCAAAGGCGCCATGGCGACCTTTGCCGAATACATCCCCGTGGGGTTTGACCACATTCTGCCCAAAGGGCTGGACCACATCCTCTTTGTGCTGGGCCTGTTTTTCCTCTCGACCCGGCTTGGCACGCTGATCTGGCAGATTTCGGCTTTTACACTGGCCCACACGGTGACGCTGGCGCTTGGCGCTTTGGGGTATGTGAACATCCCCGGCAGCATCGTCGAGCCGATCATCGCCGCTTCCATCGTCTATGTGGCGGTTGAAAACATCGTGTCGGACAAGCTGCACCGCTGGCGGCCTTTGGTGATCTTTGTCTTCGGTCTCTTGCACGGGCTTGGCTTTGCCAGCGTTCTGGGCGAATTCGGCCTGCCGCAGGGACAGTTTGTACCGGCCCTCATCGGCTTCAACATCGGTGTCGAGATCGGCCAGCTGACGGTGATCGCCATGGCCTTTGTGCTGGTCGTGCTGGCGCAGCGGATCGACGATGGCGACGGAGACATTCGCACGGGGCAGATCGTCTACGGTGTGCTGGCGCTGGCTTTCGTCGGCCTGAGTTTTGCCCTGAACGGGCCGGGTTTTGTGGACAGCATGGGGGCAGGGGCCCCGGTGTTCTTCTGGCCCGTAGCGGCGCTCTGCGCTCTGTGCTTCCTGTCGGTGACGTTCCTTGACCAACTCCAGGCCTACCGCCGCTTCGTCGCCGTGCCCGCCTCGGTCGGGATCGCACTGGTCGGGGCGTTCTGGTTTGTGGAGCGGGTGTTTCTTTAAACGGACGGACCTTGAGCGGTCATTTTGAGGCAGGGTCCCGGACTTGATCCGGGACTTCTTGGCCAAAGCGTAAGCCGCGCCTGTGGCGAGCGGATTGAGCGCTCAACACCAATTCCGCCCATTCCCCAATCCCCCCTTGCACTCCCGGTCAAACCGCTCTAAAGGCACGCGCACGAACCCCGCAGGCGGGGGCGGGCCTCTTGGACAGACATCCCCAAAGGTCCACCGGTTGAGGCAACTGCCTTGATCCCCCGCCGAGGAAATGAAACCGGAAAGGAATAGAAGCATGGCTCTTCCCGAGTTCACCATGCGTCAGCTGCTCGAAGCTGGCGTTCATTTTGGCCACCAGACGCAGCGCTGGAACCCCCGCATGGGCGAGTTCATCTACGGTGCGCGCAATGGCATCCACATCATGGACCTCACCCAGACCGTTCCGCTGCTGGACCAGGCGCTGAACGCAATCCGTGACACCGTTGCCAAAGGCGGCCGCGTTCTCTTCGTCGGCACCAAGCGTCAGGCGGCTCAGCCGATCGCAGACGCCGCTGAGAAATGCGCACAGTACTACATGAACCACCGCTGGCTCGGCGGCACGCTGACCAACTGGCAGACCGTGTCCCAGTCCATCAACCGCCTGAAGGCGATTGACGAGACCATGGAGCAGGGCGCCGAAGGCCTGACCAAGAAAGAGCGTCTTGGCATGGAACGTGACCAGCAGAAGCTCGAAGCTTCGCTGGGCGGCATCCGCGAAATGGGCGGTGTTCCGGACATGCTCTTCGTCATCGACGTCAAGAAAGAAGCACTGGCCGTGGCCGAAGCCAACAAGCTGGGTATCCCGGTTGTTGCCATCGTCGACACCAACTGCTCGCCCGAAGGCGTGGACTACATCATCCCGGGCAACGACGACGCGGCCCGCGCGATTGCTCTGTACTGTGACCTCGTCTCCCGCGCGGCCCTCGACGGCATGACCGGCCAGATGGAAGCCGCAGGCGTTGACCTCGGCGCGCTCGAAGAAGCGCCCGTCGAAGAGGTTCTGGCCGAGGCCGAAGCACAGGGCGAATAATCGCCGGTCTGTCTTAGGACTGACATCTCACTGTGACAGATCGGGGCAGGCCATCGCGGGCCTGCCTCAACACGACAAATTCGAGGAGAGCCAATCATGGCTATTTCTGCAAAGCAGGTGAAAGAACTGCGCGAAATGACTGCCGCTGGCATGATGGATGCCAAAAAAGCGCTGGTCGAAACCGATGGCGACATGGAGGCGGCTGTTGACTGGCTGCGCACCAAGGGTCTCGCCAAGGCCGCCAAGAAGTCCGGCCGTACCGCCGCTGAGGGCCTCGTGGCCGTCAAGGTCGACGGTGGCAAAGGTGTTGCCGTCGAGGTGAACTCCGAAACCGACTTCGTTGGCAAGAACGCCGAATTCCAGGGCATGGTTGCCAGCATCGCCGGTGCCGCCATGGGTGTTGCCGACGTTGACGCGCTGAAAGAAGCCGAAGTCGAAGGCAAGAAAGTCGCTGACCTGATCACCGACAAGATCGCCACCATCGGCGAGAACATGTCCCTGCGCCGCATGGCGTCCGTGACCGGCGACGTGGTTGCCTCCTACGTGCACAACGCGGCAGCCGGTGGCATGGGCCAGATCGGCGTGCTCGTGGCGCTCAAGGGCGGCGACGAAGCGTTCGGCAAGCAGGTTGCCATGCACATCGCAGCGGCCAACCCGCAGGCCCTCAACGAAGCCGAACTCGACCCGGCCGTTGTTGAGAAGGAAAAGCAGGTTCAGATCGACATCGCCAAGGAATCCGGCAAGCCGGACGCCGTGATCGAGAAAATGATCGTGGGCCGCATGAAGAAGTTCCTCGCCGAAGTGACCCTCACCGGTCAGCAGTTCGTCATGGACACCGACAAGACCGTTGAGCAGGCCGCAAAAGACGCGGGCGCCGAGATCGTCGGCTTCGTGCGCATGCAGGTTGGTGAAGGCATCGAGAAAGTCGAAGAAGACTTCGCTGCCGAGGTGGCCAAGGCCGCTCAGGGCTAATTCAGCCCCCGCACAGACAATAAGGAACGGCGCGTCCATCTGGGCGCGCCGTTTTTTGTTGCCGACCGATAAAAGCGGGCAGGGGAGGTATCCGGGGCCCCCACGTTTGAGACATTGGGGATGAAGCGGGAGCCCCGGAAAAATGCCGGCCCGGCAAAGGCGGAAATTGCCCTGCCGAAACCAGCGCCGACAAAGCCGGCAAGATCTCAGAGCCCGGACAATACCCGGGGGTAGGACCTCTGTGTTCCATGGCCTAAAGCCACCACTCACGGAACGATTACAGATTGGCAAATGACGCCACGTAAAAAAAGTCGGGATTTCCCGACCTTTTGGATTTCAGGCGTTTTTTACGCAGAATTCACGGTGACTTAGGTGTGATCTTTATCACAGCTTATCAGGCACATAGCCTTCGTTCTTTATGTGACGTTTCGATGACAATCGCCGCCCCGTGGCACAACTGTTCACGTCGCTTCAATAATGTACATCTGGTTGTGAAACGCGGCCTTCGCGACGGCCTGTGCCGTGGTCTCGACATTGAGCGTTTCGCGCGCAAGACGCAGGTGCTTTTCGATCGTTGCCTGGGTCAATCCCATGATCTGCGCGATGTCCTGCATGGTCTTGCCATCGCCAACCCATTCCAGCGCCTCACGCTGTCTCGGCGTCAGGGTCTGATTCTGCAGCGGGACGGGCAGGGTGAGGATTTTCAGGTGAGCGATGTTGTTCAGCAGAACGATATCCTGACCGTGTTCGGCCCAGATCTCATCCGCCTGATCCTGGCTCAGCTCGGCCCGCGTGGTCAGCGAAATTGCGCCCTTGGCGCGGCTGGAGACGGACTTGAAGCTGATCGTGTAGCCCGCGTGCACCTTGTGCGACAGGTTGAACTCCAGAACCTTGCGCTCCTGATCGCTCAGATCGCCGGACGTCACACGCGGCGCCATCACGCGCCAGCTGCAGAAACCCTCATTGGCCAGCGCCCAACGCACCATCGGCGCATTGCGGTACAGGCCACCTTCGACAAACCCTTTGCGATAGGCCGTCGTGTGATTGCTCAGGATGACAAAATCATTGGGATCACCGAGCGAGGTCTCCGTGCGGAAGTTCGTGAAACCATAAATCAGCCGGTCAAACCCGTATGAGGCCATCGTCTCGCAGTGAAGCGCCCAGACGGCCTCGACACTGTCCATGTTCGTCAGTTCGATCAACGTGTCTCGAAATTCAGCCTTCATCGGTCTGGGCTCTCCATGGCAAGGCGTGGTGGACCAAGCGGTGTGTCTGCAAGGACCGGCCTGTGGCGATCATTTCGCGAGGTCGGTACAGGCGCATAGCTAAGCGCGCTCAGGGCAAGCTGTCCAGCGCCGGGACTAAGTATGCCACAGGATTCACGGTAAAAAAATGACCATTTGGTCAATTGGCCCGGACAGTTGTGTCAGGGGGCCATTTCGGCATCCATTATATTTACATAATACCGATTATAAGATGTCCGGACGCCAGATGGGCAACTCGGACAAATCCACCAAGGGCAAGGTTTGAACCCTGCCCCTGATGCGCGCAGGTTCAGAAAAACGCCTGTAGCCCGGTTTGTGCGCGGCCAAGGATCAGCGCGTGCACATCATGCGTGCCTTCATAGGTGTTCACCGTCTCAAGGTTCACCATGTGACGGATCACCTGGAACTCCCCGGAGATGCCATTGCCGCCGTGCATGTCACGGGCCATGCGCGCAATGTCGAGCGCCTTGCCGCAATTGTTGCGCTTGAGGATCGAGATCATCTCCGGCGCGCCCTGCGCCTCATCCATCAAACGTCCGACCCGCAGACAGCCCTGAAGCCCCAGAGATATCTCGGTCTGCATATCCGCCAGTTTCTTCTGGAACAGCTGCGTCTGGGCAATCGGCTTGCCGAATTGCTGCCGGTCCAGCCCGTATTGCCGCGCCGCGTGCCAGCAGAACTCAGCCGCCCCCAGAACGCCCCAGCTGATGCCATAGCGCGCGCGGTTCAGACAGCCGAACGGCCCTTTGAGCCCCTGCACATGCGGCAGGAGCGCGTCTTCACCCACTTCCACATTGTCCATGACCACTTCACCGGTCACAGAGGCGCGCAGCGACAGCTTGTTGCCAATCTTAGGCGCGGACAGGCCCTTGGCACCTTTCTCAAGCACAAAGCCGCGGATCTTGCCGCCATGCGCCTCGGACTTCGCCCAGACCACAAAGACATCCGCAATCGGTGAATTGGAAATCCACATCTTGGAGCCATTGAGCACATAGCCGCCGTCGGTTTTCTTCGCGGTGGTTTTCATGCTGCCCGGATCGCTGCCCGCATCCGGCTCGGTCAGGCCAAAACAACCGATCCACTCCCCGCTCGCCAGCTTGGGGAGGTATTTTTTCCTTTGTTCTTCAGAGCCATAGGCATAAATCGGATACATCACGAGGCTCGACTGAACGCTCATCATCGACCGGTACCCGCTGTCGACCCGCTCAATCTCGCGCGCAACCAAGCCGTAGGAGACGTAAGACGCGCCAATGCCGCCGTATTCCTCCGGCACGGTCACGCCAAGCAGGCCCATCTCGCCCATCTCGGCGAAAACTTCCGGCGCAACGGTTTCTTCCTCGAAAGCCTGCACAACGCGCGGCGCGAGTTTTTCTGCCGCAAAAGCGCGGGCGCCGTCGGCCAGCATCCGCTCTTCTTCGCTCAGCTGATCGTTCAGGCGAAAAGCATCTTCCCAATCGAAACGGCCAAGATCGGGCGCGTCCTTGGCTTTGAGTTTCGGGGTCCCGGGCGTCATCTCGTTCATGGCATCCTCCAACGATTTGAGGCTCAGAATACCCCGATCCGATCTGAGGGAAAGCCCTCGGTGATAAATTTGATCAAATCAATTGCAACAATTCCGGATGGCCACAAAAAACCCGGCCCTGCGTGAACAGGACCGGGCCATATCAACTGCTCCGGGATCAGCCGTTGGCGGCCGCGACAGCGCGTTTGGTCATCACACCCACCAGATGCGCGCGATAGGCGCCAGAGCCGTGCAGATCGCTGATCATGTCGTCGCCAGACACGGACAGGCCGTCGATCGCCTCAGGTGCGAAGTTGCCGGACAGCGCGGCCTCGGCCTCGCTCCAGCGGAACACACCGTCGTTGGATGCGCCTGTGACCGCGACCCGCACATCGCCGCCGGATTTGGTCACAAAGACACCGACAAGCGCAAAGCGGGACGCAGGCTGTTCGAACTTCACATAAGCTGCCTTTTCCGGCACCGGGAAGCTGACGGAGGTGACCACTTCGCCTTCGTCCAGCGCCGTGGTGAACAGGCCCTGGAAGTAGTCGTCCGCCGCGATGGCGCGGCTGTTGGTCGTGATCGTGGCCCCTGCCCCGAGCGCCGCCGCCGGATAACAGGCGGACGGATCGTTGTTGGCAAGGCTGCCGCCAATGGTGCCCCGGTTGCGCACCGCCGGATCACCGATGTTCCCGGCAAGCTGAGCCAGCGCCGGGAAGCTGCCCGCCTCGGCCGCCACGGTCGCATGCGGTGTTGCTCCGCCAATCGTGATTGTACCGCCATCAGCAGACACACCTTGCAGATCCGCGATTCCCGTCAGGCTCACCAGCTTTGACGGCATGGCCAGCCGCTGTTTCAGCGTCGGGATCAGCGTCTGCCCGCCGCTCAGCGCCTGCGCGTCTTCTTCTCCCAGCGCCGCCACCGCCTCATCAAGGCTGCTTGGGCGCACTACATCAAATGCATACATTGTCATTTCTCCCTGGCATTCGAACCGGGGCCGCGCCCCATGTTTCTTTGTGCCAAAAATATCCTCAGGGGGTCCGGGGGCAGAATGCCCCCGGCGCTCTCAGATATCAGCCGTTGATCGCAGACCAGACGCGCGAAGGGCTCAGCGGCATGTCGATATGCCCGATGTCATGCCCGGCGGCGTTCAGTGCATCGAGCACCGCGTTGACCAGCGCCGGCGGCGAACCAATCGCACCCGCTTCGCCGCAGCCTTTCACACCCAGAGGGTTGTGCGTGCAGGGCGTCACGTTGGAATGGTCGACCTTGTAGTACGGCACATCATCCGCGCGCGGCATGGCGTAGTCCATGTAGGACGCGCTCAGAAGCTGGCCGTTCTCGTCATAGGCACAGTTTTCGAGCAGCGCCTGCCCGATCCCCTGCGCCAGACCGCCGTGCACCTGACCTTCCACGATCATCGGGTTGACCACGTTGCCAAAATCATCCGCCGCTGCGAAATCCAGCACCGTAACCTTGCCGGTTTCCGGGTCCACCTCGACCTCGCAGGCATAGGCGCCCGAGGGGTAGGTGAAGTTGGCCGGATCGTAGAAGGCCGTCTCCTCGAGGCCCGGCTCGATGTCTTCGAGCGGGTAGTTGTGCGGCACATAGGCAGCAAGGGTCACATCCCCCCAGGCCACGGATTTGTCCGTGCCCGCAACCGAGAATTGACCATCCTTCAGCTCGATATCCGCCTCGGAGGCCTCTAACAGGTGGGCGGCGATCTTCTTGGCCTTGTTGATGATCTTCTCCGTGGCGCGGACCATAGCCGAGCCACAAACCGCAAGAGACCGCGAGCCATAGGTGCCCATGCCAAACGGGATCTTGGAGCTGTCACCATGGACGATGTCCACCATGCCCTCATCAATCCCGAGCATCTCGGCCACAACCTGCGGGAACACAGTCTCGTGTCCCTGCCCGTGGCTGTGTGCGCCAACCATCACCGAGATCGAGCCAGTGGCATTCACCCGCACCGTCGCCGCGTCATAGAGACCGGCGCGCGCCCCAAGCTGCCCGACGAGGTTCGACGGCGCGATCCCGCAGGCCTCGATGTAGCAGTTCACGCCCAGACCGCGCAGCTTGCCGCGCGATGCGCTCTCGGCCCGGCGAGCGGCAAAGCCTTCGCGGTCGATCATGCTTTCCAGCGTGTCCATGGTCGCATGGTAGTTGCCGGTGTCATATTCCACCGCAACCGGCGTCGCATAGGGGAACTCGGTGATGAAGTTCTGACGGCGCAGCGCGATGGGATCAACGCCCAGCTCCCGCGCGGCCTTGTCCACCAGGCGCTCCAGCTGGAAGGTCGCTTCCGGCCGCCCTGCCCCACGATACGCGTCCACCGCAACCGTGTTGGTAAACACCGCCTTGACGTTCACCTGAACCGCGGGCGTCTTGTAGTTGCCCGCCATCAGCGTGCCGTGCAGCCACGTGGGCACCGAGGAGGCGAAAGTCGACAGATACGCGCCCATGTTGGCGTGTGTGTCGGTGCGCAGACCGGTGAAGTTGTTGTCCGCATCCAGCGCCAGCTCGATCGTGGTCACGTGATCGCGGCCATGGGCGTCAGACATGAAGGCCTCGGAGCGGGTCGAGGTCCACTTGACCGGGCGATTGATCTGCCGCGAGGCAAAGGTCACAAAAGCCTCTTCCGCATAGTGGAAGATCTTCGTGCCAAATCCGCCGCCCACATCCGGGGCCACCACGCGCAGCTTGTGCTCCGGCAAACCCAGAACAAAGGCACCCATCAGCAGCCGAATGACGTGCGGGTTTTGCGAGGTGGTGTAAAGCGTGCTCTCATCGTTGGCGCGGTTGTAATCGCCAAGCGCCACGCGCGGCTCCATCGGGTTTGCCACCAGACGGTTGTTGCGCAGATCCAGCGTGGTCACGTGGGCCGCGTTGGCGAAAGCCTCATCGACGGCGGCCTGATCCGATCCGAACTGCCAGTCATAGCAGAGGTTGTCGCTCAGATCGTCGTGCACCTTGGTCGAGCCAGCCTCCAGGGCGGATTTCATGTCGACCACGGCGGGCAGTTCGGTGATGTCCACCTCGATGGCCTCGGCGGCGTTGCGCGCCTCCTCCAGACTCTCGGCAACCACGGCGGCAATCGGATCGCCCACATGGCGAACCTTGCCTTGCGCCAGCACCGGGTGGCCCGGCTCTTTCATCGCCTCACCGTGCTTGTCCGTCACCTGCCAGCCGCAGGGCAGACCGCCGACCCCTTCGAAGTCCGCGCCGGTGAAAATGCGCACCACGCCGGGCATGCCCGCCGCCGCGCCGGTGTCCACCGAATTGATCGTGCCGTGCGCCACGTCAGAGCGCAGGAAATGCACGTAGGTCTGACCGTAAACGTTGATGTCGTCTGTATAATTTCCGGCGCCTGTCAGAAAGCGGACGTCCTCGCGCCGCTTCGGGCTTGCGCCAATGCCATGATCCTTGGGCATGGTCTCATTCCTCCCTTGGGGGTTGCGGGGCCCAGCCCCGCCCTACCGTGTGTCGGTCCCGTAGGCCGGGGCTGTGCCCCGGCACTCCACGCGAAACCGGCTTACTCTGCAGCGATACTGGTGACGTCCTGACCGGATGCCGCCATGATCGCCTTGACGATGTTGTGGTAGCCGGTGCAGCGGCAAATGTTGCCTTCCAGGTAATCGCGCACCTCGGCCTCCGTCGGCTTGGGGTTATCCCGCAAAAGCGCCGTTGCGGTCATCACCATGCCCGGCGTGCAAAAGCCGCACTGCAAGCCGTGATGCTCCTGGAACGCCGCCTGAACCGCGCTCAGCGTGCCGTCCGGGGCCGCCTCACCTTCGATCGTTGCAACCTCTGCGCCATCGGCCTCAACCGCGAACATGGTGCAGGCTTTTACGTCCTTGCCGTTCACATGCACCACACAGGCGCCGCACTGCGAGGTGTCGCAACCCACATGGGTGCCGGTCAGCCGCAGGTCTTCACGCAAAAACTCGACCAAGAGCGTGTTGCCCTTGACCGACTTGGTGACGGACCGGCCGTTCACCGTCAGTGTAATCTCTGCCATTCTTCTCCTCCCTGGATGTCGAAATATCGGTGTCTGGGTTGGGGTTTGGACCCGCGCCGGCCTATGAGACCAGACGCTTGAACCACCCCTTTTTCTTGTGTTCTGTGCCATGGCCTTCCTCGGCCTCGGCTTCATCGGAGGGGCCTTCGACCGCCTCCTGGAAATTGTTGAAAAACTGGTCGGCCATCTTCTTGGCAAAGCCGTCGATGATGCGGCTGCCAAGCTGCGCCAGCTTGCCGCCAACCTTGGCCTCCACCTCGTAGCTCAGCAACGTGCCGCCGTCCTCACCCGGAGCCAGCGTCACCACCGCGCCGCCCTTGGCAAAACCGGCCGCGCCGCCTTTGCCCTCGCCCGACAGCGTGACCGTGTTCGGGGCGTCCATGTTCGACAGGGTCACCTGCCCTTTGAACGTGGCTTTGACCGGGCCGACTTTTTGCACAACGGTGGCTTCAAATCCCTCTTCCGCGCTGCCCGCCATCTCGGTGCAGCCGGGGACGCACTCTTTCAGGACATCGGGGTTCAAAATGGCTGTCCAGACCACATCCTGCGGCGCGGCTATCTGCCGGGAATCGCTCATTTGCATTGGCTGTTCCTCTCTCTTGAGACCAGCCTAGGCCGGTTTCGTAACATTGGCATATTAGACCAAGGGTGTAGAATGACCCTCTCCCGGAGGTCAGGCCAGTGTCCTGCGCTCCGGTTCCGTCTTGTCTGGTCTGCTCGTCTCATAACGGACAGTGCGCAACCTGCGGCACAGTGGTCAAGGCGGCAATCCCTGAAAAATTGCTGAAAGCGAGTCGCGGGGAGTTCGATTATCTGTTTGAAAACAAGCCGCTGAAACACAAAACTCATGCAGTGCACGAGCTTCCTCCTGCACCGCTCAACCCTTCAAAAAAGCAATTGCCGTTTGACGGGCCGCGCTACCGTCCCTTGAATAAACCACCCAACAGCCCGCGCACGATGCGGCGGCCCGTGGTGCCGGTCAGTTCCTTGACCACCATGTCCTGCATCTGCTGGCCAAAACTCTTGGACCGTGACGAACGCCGTACCGGTTTCGAGGTCGAGCGCCCCACCCTGCTGCCGGAATAGCGCCGCCCGGCGTTGTATTCGCGCTGCGCCGCCTCCTGCTCTTCCTCAAGCCGTTCCGCCTCTTCCGCCGCCTTGGCCGCAGCCTCCGCGCGGGCCTTGAGCATCTCATAGGCGGAATTGCGGTCCAGCTTCGCCTCATATTTTCCGGACAGCGCCGAGGCTCCGATCACGCCGCCCCGCTCTGCCGGGGTGATCGGCCCAAGCTGCGACGAGGGCGGGCGGATCAACGTGCGCTGCGCCATGCCCGGCACGCCCTTTTTCTGGAGCATGGAGGTCACCGCCTCCCCGACCCCGACCTCTCGGATCGCTTCCTCGATGTCGAATTCCGGGTTCTCGCGATAGGTTTCCGCCGCCAGCCGCAGCGCCTTGCGGTCCCGCGCCGTGAACGCCCGCAGCGCATGTTGCACGCGGTTGCCAAGCTGGCCGAGGATGTCTTCGGGAATGTCATCGGGGCTTTGCGTGATGAAATAGACCCCAACGCCCTTGGAGCGGATCAGGCGGGCAACCTGCTCCACCTTGTCCACCAGCGCCTTGGGCGCGCCGTCAAACAACAGATGCGCCTCGTCAAAGAAGAACACCAGCTTCGGCTTGTCCGGATCGCCCACCTCGGGCAGTTCCTCGAACAGTTCCGACAGGAGCCAGAGCAGGAAGGTCGCATAGAGCCGCGGGCTCTGCATCAGCGTGTCGGCGGCGAGGATGTTCACCCGCCCGCGCCCTTCGCTGTCCGTGAACATGAAATCCGACAGATCCAGCGCAGGCTCGCCGAACAACTCCGCCCCGCCCTGGTTTTCAAGCACCAGCAGGCGGCGCTGGATGGCGCCCACGCTGGCGGTGGAAATATTGCCGTAGCGCAGCCCCAGCGCCGCGCGGTTCTCGCCAACCCAGACCAGCATCGCCCGCAGATCATTCAGATCCAGCAGCGGCAGCCCCTCTTCATCGGCCACGCGGAACGCAATGTTCAGAACGCCTTCCTGCGCCTCGGACAGCTCCAGCAGCCGCGCCAGCAGAAGCGGCCCCATCTCGGCCACGGTCGTGCGCACCGGATGACCCTGCTTGCCAAACAGGTCCCAGAAGGTGACCGGGAAAGCCTCGTAGCCGAAGTTGTCAAAACCGATGGTCTGGCAGCGTTCCATGAACGGACCGTGCAGCTTGCCGCCCGGATCACCCGCCTTGGCCATGCCGGACAGATCGCCTTTGACGTCGGCCATGAACACTGGCACACCGGCCTTGCAGAACCCTTCGGCGAGGATTTGCAGCGTGACCGTTTTGCCGGTTCCCGTCGCCCCGGCCACCAATCCGTGACGGTTGGCATACTTTAACGTGAGGTGCTGTTTCTCGCCGTAATCAGCCCCGCCGCCGCCAACAAAAATCCCGTCACTCATCTGCCTGTCTCCCGATGTTCCTGTCGTTTTACGTCAAATCAGCCCCGACAACGCGGACAAAATTGCGGGATTTACCCCGTGTCCAGTGCCGCAGGATTCCTGCAAAACGCCATTGAACATACATCCTTAACCTTTTTGTTCCATAGTGCTTTTGCCGGGAATGACATGTCCTCTCCTATTTCCGGCAGACTTCCTCCCTGTCAGACTGGCCGCGCCTCTTGGCGCGGCTTTTTTTGTCCTGACGCAACGTTATCGACAGACGCCCCCGGGCTGATCACATGTTTTCACGGACGCGTGAGGCCAACAATCCACAGCCCCTGACGCTGCGTAGCCCTTGCACTGAACAATCAGAAAACAGGGTGCACGATGCCCCGCCATCAAGGAGACGACCTCATGAAACTAACTCTCAAAACCGCGGCCGCAGCGCTGGCTTTCACGGTTGCGGCCGGGGCCGCCACCGCCAACACCATCGTCGACATCGCAGCCGGCGATGAGCGCTTCTCGACCCTCGTCGCCGCCGTGCAGGCCGCCGGTCTTGCCGAGACTCTCTCCGGTCCGGGCCCCTTCACCGTGTACGCTCCGGTCAATGACGCCTTCGCCGCCCTGCCCGACGGCACCGTGGACACGCTCCTGAAGCCTGAAAACAAAGGCCAATTGACCAATGTACTGCTCTATCACGTCGATGATCGCAAGCTCATGGCCGACATGATCCCGGCTGGCTCCAACTACTTCAAGCCGGTCCTGACCAGCGAGCGCCTATGCATCAGCGCCGGGGCCGATGGCGTCAAGATTGCCGATGGTACCGGTGCCATGGCCAATGTCATCATCGCGGACATCCAGGCCGAGAACGGCGTGATCCACGTGATCGACAAGGTCCTGCTGCCGGGCACCCGTCCCGCCTGCCACTGATAGCGCCTGAGCTGCGGGCGCATACAACATGAATTGCGCCTGCGTGTTATCGCAACCAAGTCTTGCCGAGCGCTCATTTTGCGCTAGGGCAAGACTTCGGTAACTTTTTGAACTCCGGGAGAAAAATTCCCGAAAAAACCCTGTTGACCACGGCCTGCAACTTTCGTAGCGTCTGCCTCAATGAAAAGTCGGCCAGTCCGACAGGGAGCAAAACGGAAAGGGGCCCGGTGTGTGGCCCCTTTCCTTTTCGACAAGAGATTTTGTCGAATCCAGCCACCCTCCCCCGGCATTTTTTCGCGCTGAGTGAACAGGTCAGGTATTTCCGCACTGACAGCCCCGGTTGGACATGGTAAGCGGTTCGGCAACCATAAAGAGGATTTTTGAGGACTTCATGACACGACCCCTTCTTCTTCTGTCGCTGCTTGCAGCCTTGGGCGCAGCACCGGCCATGGCGCAGGAAACCACCGAAACCGAACAGGCCCCGGCTGGCAGCACCAACATTGGCGGCGAACTTGACCTCGGAGAGGCCGACACGGACGCCCCGGCGCAGCCCGGTCAGCCGCAGACCTACATCAAGGAAACCTTCAACGACTGGTCGCTGCAGTGCCTTCAGATCGAAGAAGCCGAAGACGTCTGTCAGATGTACCAGTTGCTCAAGGATGAGGCCGGCGCCTCCGTTGCCGAAGTCAGCATCTTCAAACTGAACAATGGCGGCCGCGCGGTTGCGGGCGGCACCTTTGTCGTACCGCTCGAAACGCTGCTGACGCAAAAGCTCAGCGTCTCCGTCGATGGCGGACAGGCCCGCCGCTACGAGTACAGCTTCTGTGCGCCGGTCGGCTGCTACGCCCGCGTCGGCTTCACCCAGGAAGACATCAACCGCTTCAAGGCGGGGGCCAAGGCCGTCGTCTCTCTCGTGCCCGCGCTGGCGCCGGATCAGAAAGTGACCGTCGAGATGTCCCTCAGCGGCTTCACCGCCGCCTTTGATCAGGCGTCTTCGCTGAACCAGTAAACCCGGTTCCATCCGGTCCCAAGCCCCCGTCAGCGCAGGTTGACGGGGGCTTTTTTCGTTCAACCATTGGTTTTCAGACATCAAGGCTTGATCGGAAAGGCAAAACCGTCATTCTGCATTAACCTTTTTTTCAAATCCGCGCGGCCTGCCCCGCGCTGTTTTTTTGCCCATCGGAGACTGCCATGGCTGACGCCGCACACACTGCCCAGACCGCGAAGAAATACGCAGGCTATGCCAAGGACGCAGCCGGGAAAATGGAGGCCTGGCACAAGGAAGCGGCCAAGCTTTCCGACGCGGGCAAGACACTGAACGATTTTCAAGAGGTCATGAAAGGCCTGACCTGGACGACAAAGCTCGCCGCCGGGCTTGGGGTGGCTTCATTTGCGATTTCGGCGATTGCCTCATTCCTGCCGGTCGAAACCAAGGAGGATCAGATCTTCAACGCTGTGAACCGGCTGAGCCAGCAGGTGGATGATCTGCACTCCGAAATCAAGGCTGCCTTCAAGAATCTGGACAAGAAGATCGCCCTCGACCGCGTCAAAATCGGGCTCAAGCCGCATATCGACAAGGTGCATGGTGCGACAAACAAATTGGCGATTATTGCGGGACGCCGTGCCAAGGACAAAAATGCCGACATCTCGGACATCGAAAGTGATCTCAAGCGCATCAACCCCAATGATCTGAGTGACGCAGTCTATGCGATTGCCTCCGCCTTTACGGCCACGACACACGACGACAATCTGCTGTCTCTGACCTTTGAGGTGAACTACGCGGACCCGCGCGAAGTGATCCGCGTTGCCGCCAAATATCAGGCCGTCGCCCTGGCGGCGCTCAGCGCCTATACGGCGGTCAAGATGATTGAAAAGCGCGACAGCAAAGGCAGCGCGCTGACGGATGCAGAGGCCAACGGGGTCATTTCCGATGCTGCCGGGGATTCCGGCAACCCTGCGACCCTTTCGGCCTCCGTGAACCGCATTGGCGAAGCCATCGAGACCCAGACCAAACGCTGCTACAATCGCGCAGAGCGCGCAGCTCAAGTCGCGCGCTATTTCAGCGAACATCTGGAAAGCGATAACCGATCCAAACTCGGCAATTGTCAGGCCTATTCAGAAACAATGGTCAGCCTTCTGCACAAGCGCTTCCCCTATCTGAATTTCACGGTTCTCGTCTATTGGGGCTATGCGGGTGCTGAGAAGCACGGCTGGTACGTGAACGGAGATGATTACGGGTTCATCGTTCGCAAACGTGTCGATTACACCGGGGAGAAAAAAACCGATCCCGAAGACACGCGTATGCTGATGATCTATTCCGCGCCGCGTACCGTCGAGGGCGATCCGCCGCTGCACAAGATGCCAAACCTGCCAACGCCCAGCCCCACGCGCAAAAAGGCTCTGTCACAGTTGTCCGACTTGGCGAACCAACCAAAACGCGGCGGGATTTTCAAAGACACGCAGTTCCTCACCCGCTGGCATCGCACACATATCGATGGAAGCCTGACGGATGACTACATCAGGGGGTTCTACCCGGCGCTTATGGGCCGAAGCTCTCTTCCTCCGCTTTATCACGTCCTAGAGGAAAAAGGGTGGGAAAGCGGTGATTTCGTCTGGTGTGCTTATACCAAGGGGGCCGATGAATATGCGATTACTGTTTATGATATCGACCCGAAAACCGGCGGCTATGTCAAACCCAAGGATAAGGACGTCCAGACATCGCTGAACACGGTGATGGGTGTGACCAGCCAGAACCGCATCGGCCTTGTGTCCAAACATTATAACGAACCCGGCGAACACCTCTGGACGCTGGACTGCGAGTATTATCAATGGCTCGTGGTCTGGGACGATCAGCACTAAATGGGCGCTGGGCCCAACGTGGACTGAGCGCATGCCGCGTCTATCGACGGGCCGTGGTACGGCGATCCCACCTCTGATCCCCTCGATTTATCCCCGCCACTGGCGCGCTAGTTATGTGTAGCTCAATACGACAACCCAATCGCCGTGCCGTGCGGACGGCCCGTCGATAGGCGCGGCGGCCTGCGGCCTTTGCTCCGCGCCTGTGGTGAGCGGAATGGCCCGCTCAATGCTTCGTCGCTGATCCCGCCAGACCGTTCAGCACGGCCCGCGCCGCGCGTAATCCGGGAAAGTCCTGCCCCTGCCCCAGCCGTTCCATCGTCAGCGCCATGGCCGCTTTCTGATCTCCGGGATCGGCCAGCACCGATAGCACACCGTCGGCAATCGGCTCCGGCAGGCATTTCTGCCCGATGAACTCCGGCACCGCGCGGGTCTCGGACACCAGGTTAACCAAAGTCACCGTATCCACGAGCAGCATCCGCCCGATAATCTGGCGCGACAGCCAGCTCATGTCATAGGCGATCACCATCGGCGTACCCGCCGCCGCAAGCTCCAGCGACACCGTGCCGGACGCCGCCAAGGCCACATCCGCCGCCCGAAACGCCGCGCGCTTCTCTGCGCCATCGGCGTCCTGATCAGGCGTGATGATCAGCGGCGCGCCGGGCCAACCCGCCACCGCCTCCTGCACCGTCTTCGCCACATTCGGCGCGGCAGGAAGCACCAACCGCAAATCCGGCCGCGCGTCATGCAAACGCGCCGCGACGTCCGTGAAAATCGGCATGAGCCGGGCAATTTCGGACCGGCGCGAACCGGGCAGCATCAGCGCCATCGGCCCATCTATCCCGTGCCGCGCCCGGAACGCCTCAGCCTCTGTCTCGCTCGCCTGCGGGTCCATCACCACCGGATGGCCGACAAAATCGCAATCAATCCCCGCCGCTTCCATATAGGGCGGCTCAAACGGCAACAGCGCGAGCACCTGATCCACATGGCTCGCCATCTTCTTCGCCCGCCCCGGACGCCATGCCCAGACCGTCGGCGCCACGTAATGCACCACACGCACATCGCTCACCGCCTTGACCAAGCGGTTCACCCGTAACGAAAATTCCGGCAGGTCGATGGTGATCAGCACGTCCGGCTTCTCTGCGATCACCGCATCCGCCGTTTGGCGAATGCGCGCTTTTAGCTGGCGGTATTCCTTCAGGATTTCGCCGATCCCCATGATCGAAATCTCATCCATGGGAAACAGGCTATCAAGCCCCTCGGCCTCCATCCTTGGCCCGCCAATGCCCCGGAAGGTCACCTCCGGCATCAGCTCTTTTAACCCCTGCATCAGGGCCGCGCCCAGCTTGTCGCCCGAGGCTTCCCCGGCTGTGATAAAGACACGCATCACTCAGGCCTTTCCCGAACCCAGAGAAACAGGCCCGCCTCGTCCAAAATCCGCAGCACCTCGGCCCGGTCCAGAACCATCACGCCGCCCGCTTCGATCACCAGCCCCGACAGGCCCAGTTCCACCGCGCGCCGCGCCGTTTCTGCGCCGATCACCGGCAGGTCCGCGCGCCGGTCCTGCCCCGGTTTGGGCGCTTTGTAGAACACCGCCCCCGGTGCGGGGCTGAGCCGCGCCAGCATGGCGTCCGTACCATCCTGACCTTCGCGGGCGATCACCGCGCCGCCGGTCACAACGCAGGCCTGCCCGAGATCATCTGTTGCTTGCGCATGGCTCACCGCATCACCTTGTTCGGCGGCGCGGAAGACCGCGTCCTGCGGCTCTGCCCGGGTCAGAACGCCAGCCTCCGGGAGCAGCGACGGGGCCACCTCATGTGCCGCGACCACCTCGAACCCGGCGTCCTCGATCAACCCCATGGCGATGCGCAGCGCACCATCGTCGCCCTGCCGAAGCGCGCGCCGGATTCGCGGCAGCATCCGCATCGTGGCAAGATCGAGTTTCATCAGCGAGAGCCCGGGCCGGTCCACCGCGCCACACAGGCACAGCCGTGTCACACCGGCTTTTCGCAGCCTGTTCAGAAAGCCGCCAAGCCGTTCGAGCGAAAACACATGTGCCGGGATTACCCCGTCCGGCTCCGACCCGCGCAACGCGCAGATCACCGGTGTTTCGGGCAAGGCCGAGACCACGGCCGCAGGCAACGCGCCCCGGCCCGCAATCAGCGCCAGCTTGCCCTCCGTCAAAACGATCAGCCCGGCGTCAGGAAAGAACGGTCAGTCTCGCCGAGCACGAAGTCGACGATCTCGCGCACGTAATCGCTCTGGGTTTCATCGCCCAAACGCCGCGCCCGATCCTGAAACGCCCCCTCGCCCTGCGCCAGCATCTGGAAGGCGGCGCGCAGCGCGGTGATGTCCGAGCGGGCCACGCCCTTGCGTTTGAGACCGACAAGGTTCAGCCCGTCGAGTTTGCCGCGCGGGGCCTGCACGAGACCATAGGGAATGACGTCATTCGTCACCATGGTGACCGCGCCAATGATCGCGCCTTTGCCGATGCGCACCCATTGGTGCACCCCCGAGAGCCCGCCGATGATCACGTCGTCTTCGAGCACGCAATGCCCGGCCAGCGCGGCAGAGTTCACCACGATCACCCGATCGCCCACCTGCGCATCATGCGCCACGTGGCAACCGGCCATAAACAAACCATCGTCGCCGACGCGGGTCACGCCGCCGCCGCCTTCGGTGCCGGTGTTCATGGTCACATGCTCGCGGATGCGGTTGCGCTTGCCGATGATCAGCTTCGAAGCTTCGCCCTTGAACTTCAGATCCTGCGGAATCTCGCCCAGAACGGTGAACGGGAAGACCACCGTATCATCGCCAATCTCCGTCTGCCCGGTGACCACCACATGGCTCTTGAGCACCACGTTCTGGCCCAAAACAACCTCCGGGCCGACGTGGCAGAACGGGCCGATATAACAGCCGTCTCCCAGCACCGCGCCCTCTTCGACAATGGCGCCCGGATGGATCGTGGCCGGGGTCACGCGGGGATGTCCATCATGGCGGTGAACTCGACCTCTGCGGCCATCTCGCCTTCAACCTCGGCCACGCCGCCGAATTTCCAGACCTTGCCGCCGGGCTTGCCGCGCAGCGTGGTCAGCTTCATCAAAAGCTGATCGCCGGGCACCACCTTGCGGCGGAACTTGCACTTGTCGATGGCCATGAAATAGACCTTCAGTTCCTTGTCCGCCATATCCAGCGCGGTGCCGACCATCACGGCGGCGGTCTGTGCCATGGCCTCGACAATGGTCACACCCGGCATGATCGGCATGCCCGGGAAATGGCCCTGGAAATGCGGCTCGTTCATGGTCACGTTCTTGATCCCCGTGGCCGACTGCGTGCCGTCGATGTCCACCACCCGGTCCACCAGAAGGAATGGGTAGCGGTGCGGAATAATCCGTTGGATCAACTGGATGTCAGCGCTGAGCAGCGTGTCGGTCATGGCCCGTGTCCTTGTTCTTTGTCTTGCCCCGTGACTAGCAACAGGGGCGGCGCGGGGCAAGCACCCGGCCTGTTACTGATCGTCTTCGGGCGCGGTTTCCAGCGCCGATCCGTCCCCGATCCGGTCGTTCATCCGTTCGATCACCAGCGCCGTGACGTCCACGTCCGGCAGCGCATCAATCACCGCCCGGCGTTCGAGAATGACCGCCGCGCCGCTGTCGAGCAGGATTTCGCGCAGGATCGGCTGCACCACCTGGATCATCCGGCGCCGCGCCTCTTCGGGGCGCGCGCTGACGGCGCGGGCCTTGGCATCCTGCTCATCGCGCATTCGCTGCACCTTGGTATCAAACGCATTCGCCAGGGTCCGGAAATCCTCCACGGCAAGGCTCGGGCGCTGTTCGGTCAGCAGGCGTTCTTCTTCAGCCAGTTCGGCTTCGATCCGGCGGTTTTCCGCAGCCAGTTCCGCCGTCGCGCTTTCGATTTCCACGATGGTCCGGCGGCCAAAGGCGCTTTCGGTGAACACCCGGTCCAGCGACACCACAAGCACCGTGCTCTCAACCACACCGGTGCTCAGCGGCCCGCCCAATTGCTGCGCGCTTCCGGCCAGAGGCCAGATCCCCAGCACAAGGCAGGCCAAAAGCCGGATCATGTCAGAACTCGGTGGATACGGACAAGTTGAAGTTCAGCGGCTGGTCGCGCTTTTCCTTCTTGATCGCCTCAGAGAAGTTCAACCGCAGAGGGCCGACAAAGCTGTCCCAGAAGATCGAGACCCCCACCACGTGGCGGTCGCTGAAGTCATCATAAAGCACATTCGAGCCGGCAACACGGCTATCGTAACCCCAGACAGAGCCGATGTCATAGAACACGCCGCCCGTGATGCCGTATTCTTCCGGCAGGCCCAGCGGGAACTCCGCCTCAAGGCTAAGGACTGCGTAGTAGTTCCCGCCAAGCGAGTCGTTGATATCCGTGCCAGGAACGAACTCACGCGGACCAATGCCGCCGTATTCAAAGCCTCGCATGATGTTCGGGCCAACCTGGAAACGGTCGGAGACACGGCCTTGTCCTTTGGAATAGCTTAGGGCGCCGCCTTCGAACCGGGCGCGCAGCGTGACTTCCTCATTGAAAATCTTCGTCTGAGCAATCGCTTTGACCTTGGTGCGAATAAAGTTGCTGTCCCCTCCGACACCGCCGAAGTCTTGGCCAAACTCAAGCAGAACACCGGCGTTCGGGTTAAGACCGGTGCGGCGGGTATCGTAGCTGTAGGTATAGCCAACCGAGCTGTCGAACCGCTCGCCCTGCGCCAGTTCAGCACCGATTTCAGCGCCAATCAAAGCGTCGGTGTTGTCGGCCATCGGTGCGTAATTGTAGACCACAGAGTTGTCGTTGTTGGTCAAATTCGAGTAGCGCAGCGTATAGCGCAGCTGCAGGCGGCCATTGTCCGACACCGGGAAAGCGATCGACGGCTGGAACACCCCTTCGGCCGTGTTGTAGGCCGTCGAGGTCAGATTGGTTTCTGCGTAGTTCAGCGAAAGACCAAACGCCAGATCGCGCCCAAGGAAACGAGGCTCCACAAAGTTCATCGAGTACCGGTTCGCGTTTTCCCCGGTCTGGATGCCAAAGCTGAACGCCTGACCCCGGCCAAGGAAGTTGCGCTCCGAGAAGCTGATCGACGCGCCGAAACCGCCTGTCGTGGAGTAGGATCCGCCAAAGCTCAGCGAGCCGGTCGGTTTTTCTTCGACATCCACGTCCACGATCACCTGGTTCGGGGTGGAGCCTTCACGGGCCTGCACGTCTGCCTCGCCAAAGAAGCCAAGCGCGCGGATGCGCTCGGCGCTTTCGCGAATGGCGCGCGGGTTGAACGGATCCCCTTCGGCCACGGTAAACTGTTCGCGCACCACGCGGTCCAGCGTGGTGGTGTTGCCTTCGATGTCGATGCGCTCGACAAAGATGCGCTCGCCGCGCGTCAGCATGAGCTCGACATCCAGCGTCAGATCGCGGTCATTGCGGGTGATGCGCGGCACAACCCGCACGAAGTTCAGCCCTTCCTGGATCGCCAGCCGCTCAAGCCGGGCGATCTCGTTCTCGACCTTGCTGGGCGAGTAGGTCACGCCGCTGCGCAGCTTGACCGCCTTTTCGAAAAGCTCCACGTCCACGTCCGGCAGATCGGAGTTCACCAGAACTTCGCCCACGTTGAACTGCTGACCTTCCTCGACATTGAACGTCACGAAATAGCCGTCGCGCTCTTCGGACAGTTCCGCATTCACCCCGGTCACGCGGAAATCCACATAACCGCGCGAAGAATAGAAATCGTTCAACAATTGCTTGTCGAACTCGATCCGGTCTTCGATGAAGGTGTCTTTCTTGATCACCGCGCGCAGCAGGCCGGCCTGCTTGGTGTCCAGAACCCGGCGCAGACGGCGGTCCGAATAGGTGCCGTTGCCGGCAAAGCCGATGCGCTCGATCTCGGAGACACCGCCTTCAAAAACCTCGAACACAAGGTCAACGCGGTTGTTGGACCGGCGGATCACCTTGGGCGAAACCCGTGCGGCGATGCGGCCCTGCTGAGAATAGGCTTCCGAAATGGCCTGCGCGTCGGCCTCGGCCTGACGCGGGCTGAACACGCGGCGCGATTGCGATTGGACAATGGACGACAGGTCCTCGTCCTTGATCCGCTTGTTGCCTTCAAAGTTGATGCGGTTGACCGTCGGGTATTCAACCACCTTGATCAGCAGGCGCGAGCCCTGCGGGATCAGCTCGACGGATTCAAAAAGACCGGAGCCGACAATGTTCTGATAGGCGTCGTTGAGCTGGGCGGCGCTGACCGCCTGCCCGCGCGCAATCCCGGCGTAAGACAGGATGGTGCTGCCTTCGATTCGATTGTTGCCCTCGATAGAGACGGAGCTGAACGAGAAGGTCTGCGCATATGCAACCTGAGGGACAACTGTGCCGCTCACACCTGCGCCCAAAGCCACGGCAATCAAAGCCGCCTTTGACGCGGTGGAAACACGATGAGCCTTAATACGGGTGTGCGCCGCGCGCGCAGAAAAACGCTTTGCCATGATAGCCAATCCACTCCGACCTGTCTTGCAGAGTCAGTATCGGGATTGGGCGGGGTTGTCAAAAGCCGAAGACCCGTAATGCCACCAGATGTAGCGGTATCTTTACGGATCGGCGCAAAACGGCCTGCGCAGCCGGCTTCGCGATGAATTACACGAGGAAGGCGCCCAGGTAGGCCCCGAAGAACAGGGCAAAGACGATGGTCGCGATATAGAGCAGCGTGTCCCAGTTGATCGAGACGAGCAGGCTCATGCTGCGGTATCCGGCGTGAATCGTTTGCATGGATTCGGTCCCTTTGCTTACAGGACCGTTCTGACAGAGAAATAGGGCAGGATTTTGACCCCTGCCCCGTTCATTGTCCTCAGTGGCAGAACAAATCGTTGCTCAGACCAAAGATCATCAACGCCAGCACAACAGTCAGGCCAATCGACATCAGAACGCGCAGCGCCTGATCGCTGGGTTTGCGGCCCGAGATTGCCTCGTAGGCATAAAAAACAAGGTGTCCGCCGTCCAGAACCGGGATCGGGAACAGGTTGAGCAGGCCAATCGCCGTGGACAGCACCGCGATAAATCCGATGAAGTCGACAAGGCCAAGGCTCGCCATGTCCCCGGCGGTCTGCGCAATGCCGATTGCGCCGGACAGGTTGCAGCTGCTGATCGCGCCCGTCGCCATGTGCCACAGGCCCGATAGCGAGCCATGGATGACGGTGCCGACCTGCCGCGCCCCGGCTGTGAGCGCCTCACCAAAGCCAATCGATTCCATCGCCGGTTCGAACAGAATGCCGTTGCCCAGACCGATGCGATAAACGGTGCGGAAACCGCCCTCGTCCTGAGGCTCGTCCACCCGGCGCGGGATCAACGTGCGGTTGAGCACCTCTCCGTTGCGCCAGATTTCCAGCTCCGCCGGTGCGCCGCCGGAATTCTCGATCACCTCCGGCAGTTGGTTGAAGGCGAAGACGTCTTGTCCGTTCAGCTTGGTGATCACGTCACCCACCTGCAGCCCCGCATCCATCGAAGCCGAGCGCGGCGCCACGCTGCCGACGATGGGCGCGAGGAAATACGGCCCCTGCACGGTCATTTCCCGCCCCTCACGCAGCACGCGATAGTCCAGCTGCGGCTCGAACGGCAGGTTCGCCATGAAAGCGTCATAAGACGTGCGATCATCGGCGCTTGGCAGGGCTTTCCCGGCAATAGCGAGGATCTGATCGCCTTCCTGCAACTCCTGCACAAAGGGCAAGGGTTTCAGCTCCGAGACCACCAGCGGATCCGCTGTCTGGCCGCGATAGAGGAAAATCCCGGCGAAAATCACCAGCGACATCACGAAGTTGAACAAAGGCCCCGCCGCAACGGTCGCGGTGCGCGCCCAAAGCGGTGCGCCGTCCATAGTGGTGCGGCGGTCGTGCTCTGAAATATTGTCGTAGACCTCGGCGTCGCGCCCGCCCGAGGGGTTCGCATCGCCGCGGAACTTCACGTAGCCGCCAAACGGGATGGCCGCGATCTGCCATTTCGTGCCGTCGCGGTCGTGTTTTGACCAGATCACCGGCCCGAATCCGAGCGAGAAAACCTCCGGGTAGATCCCGGATTTCTTGCCGACGATGTAATGGCCGTATTCATGGATGGCGACGATGACGGACAAGGTCACGATGAAGAACGCGATTGTCCAGAGCGAGCCGCCGAACATCGGCACCAGCGTGGTGAATTCCAAGGTCTTGCCCCTTTTCCCTACGGTCCGTCGCGCATGATCTCGCTGGCATGCTGCCTTGCGAGATGGTCCGCGTGAGCGACGTTATCAAGAGTAACTTCGGCATCAATAAGGCCACCAGTGGCCGAAAAGCGGGTTAACGCTTCCTCAACAACCCCGGCCATCCGGGGGAAGGAAATGCGCCCTTCGATGAACCCATCGAGCGCCGTTTCCTTCGCCGCATTGAACACCGCCCCGCTCAACCCGCCGGTTTCCATCACCTCCCGCGCGAGCCGGAGTGCAGGCCAGCGCATCTCGCAGGCTGGCCGGAAGGTCATCTGCCCGAGCGTGACCAGATCAAGCCGTTCGACCGGCAGCGCCCGACGCTCCGGGTAATGCAGGGCAAAGCCGATGGCGTGCCGCATGTCGGGCATCCCCACATGCGCCATGAGCGCGCCATCGTTGAAGCCGACCAGCGCATGGATCATCGATTCCGGGTGCACCACGGTTTCGATCATGCCGGGATCAATGCCAAAGAATTCCTTCGTTTCGATTAACTCCAGCGCCTTGTTGAACATCGACGCCGAGTCGATCGTGATGCGCTGGCCCATGTCCCAATTGGGATGGGTCGCGGCCTGCGCAGGTGTCGCCTTCTCCAGGTCTTCCAAAGGCCAGTCCCGGAACGCACCGCCCGAGGCGGTGATGACAATCCGTTCCACCGCCGTCAAATCTTCACCGATCAGCGCCTGAAACACCGCCGAGTGTTCGCTGTCCACGGGCAAGAGCGTGCCCTGCCCGTCCCGCGCGGTCTGCATCATGAGCGGCCCGGCGCAAACCATGCTTTCCTTGTTCGCCAGCGCCAGCGCCGCGCCGCCCTGCAAGGCGCGCAAACCCGGCTCAAGACCCGCAGCGCCGACAATCGCCGACATGACCCAATCCGCTGGCCTTTGCGCGGCTTCAATCAGCGCCGCGCGCCCCGCCGCCGCCTCAATGCCGCTGCCTGCAAGCGCCTCGCGCAGCGCAGGCAAGGCGCTGTCCTCGGCCACCACGGCCACATCCGCGTTCAAGGCAATCGCATCGCGCGCCAGCGCCGCAACGTTGCGCCCGCCGGTCAGCGCCACAACGTCATAGCTCTCAGGCGCCCGCGCGATCAGATCAATCGTGCTCTGCCCGATCGAGCCCGTCGCCCCGAGGATGGATATGCGCCGCTTGTCGTTCATGTCCGATCAGAGCAGCGCCGTGACAAGCGCCAGCACCAGCATCGCGCCGACAACACCGTCAAACCGGTCAAGAAACCCGCCGTGTCCGGGAATGAGATTCGAGCTGTCCTTGATCCCGGCCCGCCGTTTCAGCGCGCTTTCGGCGATATCGCCAAGCTGCGAAGCAAAGGACATGACCATCGCGGCCAGCCCCATCAGCGCGCCGTCGAACCAGGCCAATCCCGCCCAGAGCCCAAAGACCCCCGCCGCCAGCCAACCGGCAATGACGCCGGACCATGTCTTCTTCGGGCTGACCTTGGGCCAGAACTTCGGCCCGCCAAGAATCCTCCCGGCAAAATAGCCCGCAACATCGGTCAGGATCACCACGCCCAGCACCGTCACCAGCAGCAACTCGCCAATGCGCCAGCCGAGCAGGGTCACGATCAGAATGCCGGTCAGCGCCACCGCCGCCGCATAAACACCTGTAATCCCTCGATCTTTCCCGGAAGCAAAGCCCGCAACGCCGCCAAGCACCAGCGCCAGCAACAGATCGAGACCGAGCACCGGCATCATCTGTTGCCAGCCGCGTACCAGCACCGCCACGGCCACCAGCGCCGCCAAAGCCAGCGGAGCGGCAGGCCAGCGCGTCCCCTGCATCCGGCTCAACTCCCAGATCATCGCGCCGGTCGCGCAGGCCACCAAAGGCACAAACAGGACCGGGCCAGAGAGGAACGCGCCAATCGCTACGCCCAGCATGACAATCGCCGACAAAACCCGCGCCCGCAGATCAGACCACTGCGCGCTCATGTCTTCACCGCCCCGAACCGGCGGTCGCGTTTGCCGTATGAGCCCACAAGCCGCCCAAGCTCCTCTGCCGAGAAATCCGGCCAGAGCGTGTCGACAAACTCATATTCCGCATAGGCGGACTGCCACAAAAGGAAGTTCGAAATCCGCGCCTCGCCGCTGGTGCGGATCACCAGATCAGGGTCGGGCAGCACATGGGTGTCGAGATATTTCGGCAGGGTTTCCTCATCCACATCCGCCGGATCAAGGTTGCCATCCGCCACATCCTGCGCCAGCCGCTTTGTCGCGCGGGCCACCTCGTCGCGGCCGCCGTAGTTCAAAGCAATCGTCAGGTTGGTCCCGGTGCAATCGGCGGTCAGTTGCTCCAGCTCATCCATGAGCGTGGTCAGCTTGTCATCAAGCCGCACCCGGTCTCCGATGAACCGCACCTGCACGTTCTGCTTCTTCAGCGCCCGGGCCTCTTTCGAGATATAGCGGCGGAACAGGCTCATCAGCCCGGCCACCTCCACCTGCGTGCGTTTCCAATTCTCCGTCGAAAAGGCAAAGATCGTCAGGTACTTGATGCCAAGATCAGGGCAAGCCTCCACGACCTCCCGCACCCGTTTCGCCCCGGCGTGGTGCCCGAACAGACGCGGCCGCCCGCGCATCGTGGCCCAACGCCCGTTGCCATCCATGATAATGGCCACATGGCGCGGACCATCGGTCTCGCGGAGGGGTTTGTTCATTGAGCTATCCTTGCACAAGGGCGTTTGGGACGGGCGCGCGGGCGGCGCCCCGGTCCCGGATCAGACCTGCATGATCTCTTCTTGCTTGGTCTCAAGCGCGGCGTCGACGTTCTTGATATATTCGTCGGTCAGCTCCTGCACTTCCTGCTCCCAGAACTTCTGGTCGTCCTCGGACATGCCGTCGGACTTGGCCTTCTTGATCTGGTCCATGCCGTCGCGGCGTACGTTGCGCACCGACACGCGGGCGCTTTCCGCATATTGGCCGGCAACCTTGCCCAGCTCGCGGCGGCGCTCTTCGTTCAGTTCCGGGATCGGCAGCATGATGATTGTGCCATTGAGCTGCGGATTGATGCCAAGACCGCTTTCGCGGATCGCCTTTTCCACCTTGCCCACAAGCCCCTTGTCCCAGACATTCACCGTCACCATGCGCGGCTCCGGCACGTTCACGGTGCCCACCTGGTTGATCGGGGTCATCGCGCCATAAGCGTCGACCATCACCGGGTCGAGCATGGAGCCGGAGGCGCGGCCCGTCCGCAGCGACGCAAATTCGGTCCGCAGGTTGGCAATCGCGCCGTCCATGCGGCGTTTGAGATCATCGGTATCAAGCTCGAAATCTTCTCCGGACATCTGCCTCGTGTCTCCCCTGTTCAAGAACCGCCCGGCCTGGGCGGCGTCAGTCGCACCTGCTATACCCTTGCAAGGCCTGTGTTGTATAGAGCATGGGGCGACAAGGAAAACCGGAAAATCCGTGCAGATGCCCCGCAGAGCGGCACAATCGGGCCATCCCTCTTCAATTCACACCGGCCTGTAGAGAATTCTCCCGACTGTCCTCAAAACGCCCGATATCATGCGGAAAATTCCGCGCGATCAAGGGAATCTTCAACTTTCTGGGCGATCACCCGTGCCGGGGCTTCCCGGATGGACCGGGTTCGGAAAGGGCTTGCCATGATGATTGCCATCGTGCTTTGCGCGGATGCGCCCGCGCTCGATCTTGCGCTGGTCCGGCATGTCCTGAACGCGGTGGACGACAGCGCCGGGCGCGCCCTCGTCACGGTGCAGATCCGCAGCGCCACGGGCCTGCCGGTCACGCTGTCAGACGGGGCCACGCGGGTGCCGGATGAAACCGGCTGGGACAAACCCGAAGGCTTTGACCTTGTCCTTATTCTGTCAGGCCCGGCGCCGCTAAATTTCCTCAGCATGGGGTTGCGCGGTTTTCTGCTGCGCGCGGCGCGCTCCGGGGCAACGCTCGGCGGCATTGGCTGCGGCACCCATGTTCTGGCAGAGACCGGCCTGCTCAAAGGGCGCGAAGCGGTGCTTGCGGGTGATCTCAGCCGCTACGCAACGCCGCTCTGGCCGGACATCGCCCGTTCGGACGCGGATTTCGTTGTGGAACGCGACAGGCTCACCGCCAAGGGCGGGCTGACCGTGACGCAGGCCATGCTCGCCTGGTTGTCTGCGGCCATCGCGCCGGATCTGTTCGCGGACGTGTCCCGCCGATGTTGCCGGGGACCGCAGGGCATCGCGCCCGAGCCTGTGATTGATCCGGTGCTGCGCCGGATGCGTGCGGTCATGGCGGCCCACATTGATGCGCCCATCCCGCTGACCGCCATCGCGCATCACTTGGACATGAGCGCCAAACAGATGCGCGCCCGCTGTCAGAACACAGAAGGAAAAGGCCCGGCGCAGGTCTATCTTGAACTGCGTTTGGACCGCGCGCGGCGATTGGTGCATGAAACCGGGCAATCGGTGCGGGAGATCGCCGCGGCGACGGGGTTTGCCTCCCCGTCTTCCTTCACGCGCCGTTACAAGGCCCACTTTGGCGAGACGCCGCGCGACTGGCGCGGCACGCAGGCGAGGATCAGCCGTGCACCCGCGTATAGGTCCCCTGCCCCGCAAGAATCCCTTTGAACCCGCCCGGCTCATCGAGCGGGAAAACAATGATATCGAGGTTGTTGTCTCGGGTCAGCGCAATCGCAGAGGCGTCCATCACCTTCAGGTTCTTTGCCAGAACCTCGTCAAAGGTGATCTCGTCAAACCGTTTGGCGTCCGCATGTTCACGCGGATCTTTGTCATAAACCCCGTCCACCCCGTTCTTGCCCATGAAGATCGCCTCGCAGGCCATTTCATTGGCGCGCAACGCGGCGGCGGTATCGGTGGTGAAATACGGGTTGCCGGTTCCGGCGGCGAAGATGCACACGCGTTTCTTCTCAAGGTGACGCACCGCGCGGCGGCGAATATAGGGCTCGGCCACCTCATCCATGCGAATGGCGGTGATCACGCGGCAGAACACACCCATGCCTTCGAGCGCGGACTGCATGCCAAGCGCGTTCATCACCGTGGCCAGCATCCCCATGTAATCCGCCGTCGTGCGCTCCATCCCCTGCGCGCTGCCCGCCAGTCCGCGGAAGATGTTGCCGCCGCCGATCACCAGGCAGATTTCCACGCCCATGTCGTGTACCGTCTTGATTTCATTTGCAATACGCTGAACGGTTGGCGGGTGCAGGCCAAAGCCCTGATCGCCCATGAGCGCCTCTCCCGAGATCTTCAACATGACCCGCTTGAACTTGGTTTCCGGCGTGGCTGCTTCGCTCATGTTGCGCTCCGTCTTGGCTGGGGGATATGATCGCGCCATGTTTGGCGCAAAACCGTCGCGGCTGCAATGGCCGATGCCGGGATGCGCCGGGCTTTGGGGCAGGACGACAGGGTGGAGCGGGACGCAAGGCATGGCAGTCTCTCACATGAACGCCGCGCGCGCGGTGGCGGCCGGGTTCGATCCGGCGGGCCACGTGTTGATCGCGGGCCCCACGGCGAGCGGTAAATCCGCGCTGGCGCTGGCCCTCGCGCAGGATCAGGGCGGTGTGATCGTCAATGCGGACGCCATCCAGGTCTATGAAAACTGGCGCATTCTCACCGCAAGGCCGTCCGAAGAAGAAGAGCGCGCCGCGCCCCACGCGCTCTATGGGCACATCCCCTATGACACGCCGTATTCCGTCGGCGACTGGCTGCGCGCGGTGGCTGATCTGATGCGTTCGGGTGAGCGGTTGATCATCACCGGCGGCACCGGGCTTTACTTCACCGCGCTGACCGAAGGGCTGGCGGACATCCCGCCGACGCCGCCGCAGCTGCGCGCCGAAGGCGAGGCTTTCCTGAAAGACGCCGGTCTGGACGCGGTCTGCGCTACGCTCGACAGTGAGACACGCAGCCGGATCGACGTGCAAAACCCCGCCCGCGTCATGCGCGCCTGGGAAGTGTTGCAAACCACCGGCAAGGGTCTTGCGCAGTGGCAGGATCAGACGCCGCCGCCGCTTTTGCCACTGGATCGTGCGCAAACTGCCCTGTTTGATGCACCAAAGGACTGGCTGACCCCGCGTATCGAGACCCGTTTTGACAAGATGATCGCGGCCGGTGCCTTGGATGAGGCCCGCGCCAACCGCGCCACTTGGTCGCCCGATCTGCCCTCCGCCAAGGCCATCGGCGCGGCGGAACTCATCGCCGTGCTGCGCGAAGACATGAGCCTGCAACAGGCCACCGACCGCGCCACCATCCTGACCCGGCAATTCGCCAAGCGCCAACGAACCTGGTTCAAGGCCCGCATGAAGGCCTGGTCCCGCATTCATCCCGGAGATCTGGCATGACGGGCGTCCCCACCTTCCTGCGCAAGGCCATGCCGCCTGCCCCGGCACCGAAAGGTCCTGTCAGCTGCGGCTCCTATGCACTTGCGGCGCAGGGCGCGGACTGGAAATTCGCGCTTCAGCATGATCGCGACAAGAACTTCCTGCTTTGGGTCACGCGCGGGCAAGGCCGGGTGATCGTCAACGGTGTGCGCCGTGGCGTGTCGATGCACAGCGCGGTGTTCCTGCCTGCGGGCACGCTGTTTTCCATCGAACTGCCGGGCACCGCGCAGGCGCTTTACGTCGAGAGCCCGCCGGACATGACCAGCACTTTCCCGCACACGCCGCTGCATCTGCGCATTCGCGACGGGCTGGCCCAGGCAGAGCTGACCGGCACCATCGACACCATCTCGCGCGAGCTGGCGCAGCGCCGGGCCTATCTCGATGAGGCGATCACCGCGCACACGGCGCTGCTCGCCGTCTGGATGAACCGACAGGTCAGCGAAGGCGCGCTCGACGCCGCCCAAGAGACCGCCGCCACCCGGCTTGTGCAGCGCTATGCGCAGCAGGTCACACGCGATTTCGCCACGTCGAAACTGATGGCCGACTATGCCGACGCACTTGACGTGACTCCGACCCATCTCACCCGTGTTTGCCGCCAGAGCTGCGGCAAGACCGCCGCCGATATCCTGACCGAGCGCAAGCTGCACGCGGCTCGAATCGCCCTCGCCCGGCCCAAGCCCGCGATCCAGCAGGTTGCCCGCGATCTCGGCTTTGCCTCCCCGGCCTATTTCACCCGTTTCATTCAGAATCATACAGGTCAGACGCCCTCTGCCCTGCGCCGGCGTGCGTCAAATCGGGACCGCTCTGCCTAGGGGCCATTTCGCGCGCATTCCCCTTGCGCAACCCGGCGTGGTCGTTTTTGAATGATGTGAATGTCGCAATTAGACAATGAAAAGGCGAATCCGAACATTGACGCCGGGCTCCAAACCATGCGCAATGACACCGACAAAAGATCAGGCGGCGGCGGGTCACGGGGAAACCGGCTGGCAATGCCTGACCAGAAAACAAAATGAAAACAAAATAATGTGTCACAGGGAGAACAGAATGACGCAACGCACCCACGCCAACCGGAGGCATCCGGTCGCTCAGATGTACGCGGAAGAATTCAAGGCCGGTCAGATCGACCGCCGCGAGTTCCTCGCCCGGACCACCGCGCTCGGCCTGACCGCCGCTGCCGCCTACACGCTGGGCGGACTTGGTGCTCCGGCGCAGGCCGCAGGCCATGCACAACGCGGCGGCACCATCCGCATGCAGTCCGAGGTCCGCGCCCACAAGGACCCGCGCACCTATGACTGGACCCAGATGGCCTATGTCACGCACGGCGTGATCGAATACCTGATCGAATACAACTCCGACGGTACTTTCCGCGGCATGCTGCTGGAAGGCTGGGAAGCCAACGAGGACGCCACCCAGTTCACACTGAAAGTCCGTCAGGGCATCAAGTGGAACAACGGCGACGATTTCACCGCCGAAGACGTGGCACGCAACATCGAGCGCTGGTGTGACAAGGCGGTCGAGGGCAACTCCATGGCCGCCCGTATGGCCTCGCTCGTGGATGAAGCGACCAGCAAGGCCCGCGACGGCGCGATCCAGGTGGTCGACAGCCACACGGTTCTGCTCACCGCCAGCCAGCCGGACATCACCCTGATCCCGGGCATGGCGGATTATCCGGCGGCGATCGTGCACTCGTCCTATGATCCGACGGCGGATCTGTCGACGCTGGTCGGCACCGGCCCGATGAAGATCTCCTCCAACGAGGTCGGCGTCAAAGCGGTCATCGAAAAATCCGGCCACGAATGGTGGGGCGATGCGGCGCTGGAAGGCGGCGGCTGGTTCATCGATACGCTTGAAATCATTGACTACGGTCAGGATCCGGCAGCCTGGGTTGCCGCGGCAGAAGCGGAAGAGGTGGACGTCTTCTACGAAACCGTGGGTGACTTCATCGACATCATGGACGGCCTTGGCTGGCAGAACTCGAACATTGCCACAGGCTCGACCATCGTCATCCGTCCGAACCAGCTGGCCGAAGACGGCGATGGCAACAAGATCTACGGGGACAAGCGTGTCCGTCAGGCGCTCGCCATGGCGGTGAACAACGATGTCTGCCTTGAGCTGGGCTATGCCTCGCGCGGTGTTGGCGCGGACAACTGCCATGTTGGCCCGGTCCACCCGGAGCATGACGCCTCCGTCGGCCGCCTGCCCTATGATCCCGCCAAGGCCAAGGCCCTGATGGATGAAGCGGGCATGGGTGACTTCGAGCACGAAGTGCAGTCCATCGACGATGACTGGCGCAAGAACACCACCGCCGCGGTGGTGGCCCAGCTCAACGATGCGGGCATCAAGGCGCGTCACACGATCCTCCCCGGCTCGACCTTCTGGAACGACTGGACCAAATACGCCTTCTCCTCGACCAACTGGAACCACCGCCCGCTGGGTACGCAGGTTCTGGCGCTGGCCTACAAGTCCGGCGAGGCGTGGAACGAGTTCGGCTTTGCCAACGAAGAGTTCGACACGCTGCTGGCACAGGCCAACTCCATCGCGGACGCCGATGCGCGCCGTGAAGTGATGGCCAAGATGCAGGCGATCCTGATCGACGAAGGTGTGACGATCCAGCCGTACTGGCGTTCGCTCTACCGTCACTCTGCCCCAAGCATTGTCGGCGCGGAGATGCACATCGCGTATCTGCCGCAGGCCTACAAGTGGAGCGTGGCGGGCTAAGCCGTCTCATCGAGAAGGCCGCGTCTTCGGGCGCGGCCTTTTTTCCAGAAGACCGGGCAGCAAACCCGGCAGCCAACGCCACCAACAGGGGCCATCATGGGACGTTTCATCCTGCGCCGGACGGGGGTGCTTATCCTCACCGCGCTTTGCCTGACTTTCATCGTCTTTCTTCTGACGAACCTTTATCCGAACCTCGAAAAACTCGCCAAGTCCGAAGGCAACTTCCGCATGGCCGACCACGAGGTCGCCACCTTCCTGTCCAACAACGGCTACCGGTCCGCGCTTGACCCGGACTTCCTCGCAAAGGTGCGCAGCGGTCAGGCCACGGACGAAGAGATCGAGGCCGGCATCAACACCGGTTTTGACGCACGCATCTTCCGCAACTACGGCGAATGGCTGGGCATCGTGCCGGGCTATGTGATCGAAGGCACCGACGGCACCACCCGCGCCCGCTGCGCGACGCCGGGCATGGACATCGCCGACGCGCCGAGCTTCTGCGGCATTCTTCAGGGGTACTGGGGCTGGTCGACGGTGTTCAAGGATGAGGCAGGCTCGATCATCGGCACCCGTCTGGCCCTGACTGGCAAGCTGATGTTCTGGGTGATGCTGCTGATGGTGCCCTCCGCGCTGATCATCGGCGTGCTGGCTGGCATGCGCGAAGGTTCCGCCACGGACCGCAGCCTCTCGACCGTCTCCATCACCACCACGGCAACCCCCGAATATGTTTCGGGCGTTTTGTTCATCGCGGTCTTCGCCTCTTCGGCCGTTGGCCTGAAATGGTTCAAGGGCACGGCAACCTCCGCCATGGACAACGCCACCTTCGAGAACTTCTTTCTGCCGGTGCTGACCATCGCGCTTTACGGCATGGGCTATATCGCCCGCATGACCCGCGCCTCCATGGCCGAAGTCATGACCGCCCACTACGTGCGCACCGCCCGGCTCAAAGGCGTCTCCTTCCGCAACATCGTGCTGAAACACGCGCTCAGGAACGCGCTGATCGCGCCGTTCACGGTGATCATGCTGCAGTTTCCATGGCTGCTGAACGGCGTGGTGATCGTCGAGACCCTGTTCAATTACAAAGGCTTTGGCTGGGTTCTGGTACAAGCCGCCGGGAACAATGACATCGAACTTTTGATGGGCGTCTCCGTCGTGTCGGTCTTCGTGGTGCTGGTCACCCAGCTGATCTCGGACATCGGCTACGTTTATCTCAACCCGCGCATCAGCGTCACCTAAAGGAGGCTCCCCATGGAAAAGCTCACATGGACCGGCAGCCTGGGCGCTGTCCTCGACCCCATCTTCATGATCCTCGTTCCGGTCTTCCTGACCGTAATCATCCTGCGCGTGGTGCTCTCGTTCTTTGAACCGGACGTGGGCATCCAGCCCAACCCCGACGGCACCGCCAATGCCACCGGCGGCATCTGGGGGCTGACCCGCACAGGCTCGAACTGGCTTGGCCTTGCCATGCTCGTGCTCCTGCTCGCCTATCTGGTGATCGGGGCCGTCATGGGCACCGGCGCGGGCATCATCGGCGGCATCAGCCAGCAGTTCCTGCCGGTCTGGATCGCGCTGATCGCCACCTTTGCGGTCTCGATCCGCTACAAGACGCGGCTCGGCCTTTACGGCAAGCTCTTCGATTCCGTCATTGGCATGATCGGTTTTGCTTTGGTGATGTTCTGGGTCTACACCGCGCTCTTCACCGGGCTGTTCGACTTGGTCTCGACCCATGACCCGCTCAGCCAGGTCTCGTCGATGAAGAACAAGGTCCCCGGCACTCCCGTGGCCCGCGCCGATGAGGGCACCTACCCCTATTATCTTCTGGGCGGTGACAACCTCGCACGCGATGTCTTCTCGCGCATGGTCAAAGGCTCGCTCGTGGTCATGGCCATCGCGCCGCTGGCGACGCTCTTTGCCTTCATGGTCGGCATCACGCTGGGCCTGCCTGCGGGTTACTACGGCGGCAAGCTGGACACCTTCCTGTCCTTCCTCGCCAACCTGATCCTCGCCTTCCCGGTCATCCTGCTGTTCTACCTTCTGGTAACGCCGGAGATCGTGGCAGCAGGTCTGCCGCAATACATGGCGGTGGTGCTGTTCTTCTTCCCGTTGGTGTTCATGGCGGTGCTGATCCACTCGCGCTATCGCACGCAGCCGAAAAAGAACTACACCTGGCTCGCCATCACGCTGATCCCGATGTTCCTGATCTACGCCGCGTCCATCAATGCGGACGGCTCCAAGATCACCTTCTGGCCGCTGGATTTCTTCGACATTCCCGGCGGTATCCTCGTGGTCTTTGTCTCCGTGGTGTTTGTGAACTCGCCCACCGTGTTCCGCATCGTCCGGGGCCTCGCCATGGACATCAAGACGCGCGATTACGTCTCGGCGGCGCAGACGCGTGGCGAGCGGCCGTGGTACATCATGCTGTGGGAGATCCTGCCCAACGCGCGCGGGCCGCTGATCGTCGATTTCTGCCTGCGGATTGGCTATACGACCATCCTTCTGGGCACGCTCGGCTTCTTCGGCCTCGGCCTGCCGCCGGAAAGCCCGGACTGGGGGACCACGATCAACGACGGGCGGCGCCTGCTGTCGATCTACCTGCACCCGGCGCTTGTCCCCGCCATCGCGCTTTTGTCGCTGGTGCTGGGTCTGAACCTGCTGGCGGACGGCCTGCGCGAGCAATCCATCCGCGATTGATCCGCGCGTCGAAAAGGAAAAAACCGAGGCGCTCTTCCGCGCCTCGGTTTTTCATGTCAGCGCAGCGTTTTGTGGCTTCGTTTATCGCCGCCACGCCCGGTACGGGCTGAAAAAGCGACTCCAAAATATAGCTTAACGTGCAGTGGATACACCCAAGCACACGCTTGGGTATAGACTTGTTGACATCCTCGCGAAGTCACCGGACCGTAAAGCTGAATTGAAATTCTCGGGGGGATTTTCCATGAAACTTTTGAAGTCAGTTGCGATCGCAGCTGTTCTGAGCCTGTCATCAGTCGCGGCGCAGGCGGCCACGCTTGTCGGAACCGGCAATTTTGCCACCACCGGTGATCTGACCATCGTAGACGATGGCGGCACCATTCTGGAGTTCCTGGACTACACATCAACCCAAGGCATGACCGTCACCACAGCCTTGAGCACCTTTGGATCGGCGGGGTTCACGCTGGTCAACGGGAGCCAGATGTCCGCGCTCTTCGATGCTTTCGGCATGATTTACGATTTCTTGCCGGGAGGTGTGCTTGACATGACGACACCGGGCTACGTCACGCCCACCGAGTCCTCGGCCTTCACCTCTTACCTCGGCACCACATTTGAGGACGCAGCGATCTTGACGTTTGCCTCTGAGAAAGCCGTCAGCGGCTACGGCTTCTTGTGCACATCTCCCTCCGGATCGGCCTGTGGTCCAGACACGCATATTGCTGACACCGCTCATCACATTGGCCAGTTCTATTCCGGCATCGCCCTAGTGCGCGCCTCCGCCGTCGCCCCCGTCCCGCTCCCCGCGGGCGGTCTGCTTCTGCTGACCGGTCTCGCCGGACTGGGCCTTGCGCGTAAGCGTCGTCAGATGCGCGGCTGAGAATAACTCTCCACAAACGTGCAATTTCCTGTACGCTACAACCGGGGTGCCATTCCGCATCCCGGTTTTGTGCGTTTCAGGGAGGAAATTTGCCATGCCGTTTGTTTTTGCCACATTCAACACCATGTGGCTCTTCGACAATGAAGAGCCGCTCAAGCGCTGGGGGCTGCGTCTGCCCTCCGGCGGGCTTGCCGAAAAGATCGAGCTTGTCGCCAAGGCGATCATGTCCATAGGTCCCGAAGGCGGCCACGGCCCGGACATCATCGCCCTGCAGGAGGTCGAGGGGCAGGTCACACTTGGCCCATTGCTGGCCAAGCTGCAGGAGCTCGGCTCGCCGCTCAAACACATCTATTGCTCGGACACGCTGGATCCCTTCACCGGCCAGAATGTCGCCGTGCTCAGCGCCACCCCCGCCTCCATTCTCCCGGTCACCCGGCTTGATCAGACCGCCGTGGCTTACGTGGATGCGGGCGAGCGCGAGAAGATGGGATCGCTGGGCAAGTTCCTGCGGGTTGATATCGAGATCGACAACACCGTGCTGACCATCTTCAACTGTCACCTGAAATCGCGCCGGGGCGGCACCGAGCAGACCCGCCTTTTGCGCAATGTTCAGGCGCAGATCATGCGCGATCTTTCAAGGCCACGGGTGGAACAGGGCTCCATGCGACAGCCGTCCTTCACGCTGATCTGCGGTGATTTCAACGATGAGCCGCGCAGCCAGCCGATCAACATCATGGCGGGCAAGCTGGACACCAGCTACAACCTGATCTCGGCCACCACGGAACTGCCCGTGGATGAGCAGCACACCTACACTTACGACGGCAAGAACCAGCAGCTCGACCACATCCTGCTGTCGAAGTTCACCCATGACCGTATGACCGAGGCGGGCTTCACACGCGTTGACGAGGAGACCTCCGATCACGATGCGGTCTGGTGCGCGCTGGACCTGACCTTGCCGCCGCCTGCGTGAGGCAAGGGCGCGCGCCAATCCTAGGGATCACGCGCGCGCCTGAAACGCCTGAAACGCGGGTTTCAACTCTTCGCGGCTGCGGACCCCTTGCAGAACGTCCTGCACGCTGCCCTGCCCGTCCATGAGCACCAAGGTCACATGCGGCAACCCCAAGCCATTGGCAAAGGCCGCGCCATCTTCGGTCCGGATATTGGCAATCACATATTGAAGGCTTCCGTCCTCGAAACAGGTTAACGCCTTGCGCGTATTGCGTTGCAACTGCGTACATTGGTTGCAAAGAGGATCGTGGATCTGAACGACGCTCGGCAGCCCGTTCCCGATGCGGGACAGATCGTGTTCATGCTGGGTACGGCTGACCGCCGAGCTGCCCCACCATCCGGCGCCGCCGAGCACCAAAAGCCCGGCCGGTCCCAGAACCAGCGCGCGGCGAGACAGCCCCTTTGCCCCCTGCGCCGTTTCGGTTTGTTTCGTGCGTTTTCTGGTTTTACGTGCCATGCGCCTGTCCCCTCTTGTTAAGGGCAAGCGTAGCACCGGTGCCGCGGGATCCCTGATCACCGCTGGTCACAGTCCGGTGAGGGCGTTACGAGCCCCAGATCTTCTTCACGTAGTTTTTCGTCTCGCGGTAAGGCGGCACGCCGCCGTATTTCTTCACCGCGCCGGGGCCCGCGTTGTAGGCCGCCAAAGCCAGACGCCAGCTTTTGAAGGTGGCATACTGCATCTTGAGATAGCGCGCCCCGCCTTCGAGGTTCTGGCGCGGATCATGCGGGTCCACCCCAAGCTGGCGCGCCGTGCCCGGCATCAGCTGCGCGAGACCAATCGCGCCTTTGTGCGAGCGGGCCTTGGGTTTGAAACGGGATTCCTGGTTGACCAGCCGCAGGAAGAGATCCTCCGGCACGCCATGTTTGCGCGCGGCGGCGCGGGCCATTTCGATGTATTCGCCCTGATAACGGCCGCGATACTTCGGCAGGTTGCCATCGAGAACGCCATATTTCGTAGGTGTAATCACGCTTGGCGGCTTGAGCCGGACCGAGCTGTTGTACTGCTCGGCGGCGCGGCTATCGAGCACCTTGGTCTGGCTGGAGAAGATCCGCAGACGGCCCTGCGAGGAAATCTGATCGGCAATCGACGGCCCCGGCATGCACAGCAGCGCCGCCCCGACCAACAGACTAATTATCCCCCGACCCATTCTGATGTCCTCAAACGCTCACGCACAAAATCGCCTGCACTATACCTATTCACCCGGATTTGGCTACCCGCCCCGTTCCGCTTGCCCGCGCGCTGGTATAGGCTGCGGCAAATATCTGCCGACAAGATTCGAAGGGAAGAGAGTGCATGGCCGGTTCAGTGAACAAAGTGATCCTTGTGGGCAATCTGGGGCGCGACCCGGAAGTCCGCAGCTTTCAGAACGGCGGCAAGGTTTGCAACCTGCGCATCGCGACCTCTGAAAACTGGAAAGACCGCAACACCGGGGAGCGCCGCGAGCGCACCGAGTGGCATTCCGTTGCGATCTTCAACGAAAACCTCGCGCGTTTGGCGGAGCAATATCTGCGCAAAGGCTCCAAGGTCTATATCGAGGGCAAGCTGGAAACCCGCAAATGGCAGGACCAGAACGGCCAGGATCGCTATTCCACCGAAGTGGTGCTGCGCCCCTATGCTGGCGAGCTGACCTTCCTCGACAGCCGTGAAGGCGGCGGCGGTGGCGGCGGCAACTTTGGTGGCGGTGGCGGCGGCTACGACGACCGCGGCGGCGACTATGGTGGTGGCGGCGGTGGCGGTTATGACGACCGCAATTCGGGCTCCGGCCCGTCGCGCGCCCCGGCCCGTGACATCGACGACGAAATCCCGTTCTGATTCACTCGGGTCAGCAAAACAGAGACAAAGGGCGGCGCGTGCAGACGGGCCGCTCTCTTTTTTGGTGAGTTTCATGCGCACCTTTCGTCCCTGACTGGTTTTTCAGCCACAATTTCCGTTACGTCAACAAACTGTTAACCACGATTAACCCGCTACAATTGTGGCAAAAATGTGTTGGCGGTGGTAACGGTAATGGGCTCGCCAGACGGCGGGTCAGACCGAACCCGGAGTTAAGCAATGCATTTGACTACATCCCGCCTTCTGGCTTCCCTTGCCTTTACGGCGCTTTTGCCCGCGGCAGCTTCGGCGGCGACCTTTACGGCGACCGCGCTGCTCAGCGTCGAGCAGGAAATCTCCGTCACCGGCGCTGGCGATCCGAATTATCAGGATCCGGGCACCGGCGATTACATCTTCTTCGATGAGTACCGCCGCATTCTGACCGAAGAGGCCACGGTCTGGGACCCCTCGCAAATTCCGGCTGCCCCGCCCGTGACCGGCGATCCCTTCAATATCTCCAGCACCGGCACCATCCTTCTGACCTTCGGCCTCGATACCGATGATTTCGACCCGGCCCAGTTCCAGTTTGGCACCTACAATCCTGAAACCGGCTCCGGCGCGGTCAGCGTTGGCAAGCTGGACATGGGTGTGACCGCGAACATTTCCTATGATGTCGGGGGCGGCAGCGTGTCGTCCTTCACCGGGGTCTACAATGTCTACGCCAGCAACAACTTCGACACAGGCAATCCCGGTCTCGGCACGATTGACGTGCTCTTCATCGAAATCCAGAACTCGACCCGCCTGTCTGATGGCTCGACCTCACGGATTTTCTCCGCTGCGGGCTTTGACGGCACCTATTTCGAAAGCCTGACTGCAAGCAGCGAACTGGATCTGACCGCGGCCTTCTTGTCCTACCTCGAAGTACGCCACTCTAACAACGGCATCACCAGCGGCGGAGATATCGTGCCGCTCTTCGATGAGCAGATCAACGGCTTTGGCGCGGGCTTTTCCTTGTCGTCCACCGGCGGTGGCACCACAGCCCCGGTTCCACTTCCGGCGGCCCTGCCGATGCTGCTTGCAGGTCTTGGCGGTCTGGCCTTCGTGCGTCGCCGCCGCAAGAGCTGAACACCGGCTAATCGGAAAACCAAAGCAAAGGGCGCCGCATCTGGCGCCCTTTTTCTTATTCTGGGGCGCCCCCTTCCGGTTTGACATCCCCCCATCCGCCTGTTTCCCTGCCCGCAATCGCGTATCGCAAAAGGCCCCGATCCTATGCCAAAAAGACTCCTCACCGAATTCGGCATGGGCACCTCCCTGCGCCGTCAGGACTATACCCAGGCCGCCTGCCGCGCCGTGGAAAACGCGCTGTGGCACAATTCGATCAACCTCGCCGAGCTCTTTGGCAAGGACAAGTCCGACATGCGGATCACTGTGGACGTGGGCGTGCAAGCCCCTGACAAGGTTGACAAAGATAAAGTCGCCGCCGTCTTTCCTTACGGGCAGGTGACGGTCAACGCGGTCAAAGGCGGGTTGGACGCGCCGCGCCCCGATGGGGATGGCAATCCAACCGTCATGGCCAATGTCGCCATTTCCGTCGCGCTGGAGGGCATCTGACATGCAGCGTTTCATCATCGAAATGGGTATGGGCAATGATCTGCACGGGCAGGATTACCAGAAGGCCGCCGGGCGGGCGATCGAAGACGCGCTGCGTCATTCCTCGATCCCGCTTTTCGGCGCGCTTGACATGCCGCACAGCGCAATGGAGGTGCGCGTGACGGTGGCTGTGCAGGAGCCGGACGCGCTCGACTGTGCCGCCCTTGCCAGCGCCCTGCCCCGTGGCACCGCATCGGTCAAGGCGGTCCACGGCGGGCTCAACATCACCAACCCGGACAGCGGCGAGATCACCGTCATCGCGCAGGCCGCCGTCGAGGCCTTCCTGCCGTTTCAGGGGTAAGCCATGCAGCCCGATCTGATCGTCTGGGATTTCGACGGTGTCCTGAACGCCAACATGCGCGACGGGCGGATTTTCTGGGCCGATGACATGAAGGCGGACCTCGGGATCGATCCATCGGTCTTTACCCACGACATGTTCACCGCGGGCGATTTCAAGGCGATCATCCGCGGCCGGGTGGATCTGCTGGAGCATGTCTCGGACTGGCTGGCGCGCAATGATTTTGCGATCAGCGGCGCGGCTTTCCTGCGCTACTGGTTCGAGAAGGACGCGCATCCGGATGCCTGGATGCTCGGCCACATCGAAGCGCATCCGGCGCGGCATGTAATCGGCACCAACAATGAGCACCACCGCTGCGCCTATATCGAGGACGAGATGGGCTATGCGGATCATGTCGAACGGGTGTTTTCCTCCGGGCGCATGGGTGCGGCCAAGCCGGACGCGGGTTTCTTTGCCCAGATCGAGCGCTGGGCCGGGCTTGCGCCGTCCCGGATCCTGCTGGTCGATGACGTCGCCGCCAATATCGCCGCCGCCACCGCACGCGGCTGGCAGGGGTTTCATTTCACCGACCAGACACGGGATGGGCTGCCGGAACGATTGGGGCTGGCGTAAAGCAGCAAAGACTCTTGCCAGCAGCGCCTCCGCAGGTTCGCACCCGGCCTCGAGGGCGGGTTACACTCAAAGTGCAGTATTGGCCCCACGGCTCCCACGTCGGGTCACTTCAAACCGGAACGCCACTTCGCACCCGCCCTGGGGGGCGAGGTCGGGTGCGAACCGGACCGCTTCGCGATCCGGTACAAACTGTCTCAGGCTATTCCAAAGAGTTGCCGTTGTGCATACCGGATTGCTGCCGCGGCTTCGCCCGAGACATCCCCAATCGCGCGGCCGAACTGGATCTTATCCCCGGGCTTCGCCCGAGAAATCCTCAAACGCTCCACTGGAGCGTTTGACGCTGCGCGCACAGGATTTCTCCCCCTTGCATTCAGCGGCCCCGCTTCGCAACATGGCCGGACCTGCCAGGGAGATCAGAAATGTCATTGTCCGACGCCGCCCGCGCGGCGCGCGAAAACGCCTATGTTCCTTACTCGAAATTCAAGGTCGGGGCTGCTTTGCGCACGTCCTCTGGCGCGACTCACGTGGGCTGCAATGTCGAAAACGTCGCCTATCCCGAAGGCACCTGTGCGGAAGCGGGCGCAATTGCGGCCATGGTTGCTGCCGGTGAGACCAAAATCGAAGAGATTTACGTCATTGCCGACAGCCCTGAACCGGTGCCGCCCTGCGGCGGCTGCCGCCAGAAAATCGCCGAGTTCGCCAAACGCGAGGCCAAAGTGACACTCGCCACCACCGACGGCAAGGAAACCGTGACCACGGTCGCCGATCTGCTGCCCGGCGCGTTCAACCCGGACCATATGGAGCGCACATGACCGACGCCCGCCGGATTATCGCGCATCTGCGCAAGGGAGAGTCTGTCCCTGCAAGCGATTTGCGCTGGTTTGCCAAAGGTTTGGCCGATGGTACCGTGTCGGATGCACAGGCCGGGGCCTTTGCCATGGGGGTCTGCCTGCGCGGGCTCAGCGAAGAGGGCCGCGTGGCGCTGACACTCGCCATGCGCGATTCCGGCCATGTGATGACCTGGGACCTGCCCGGCCCTGTTGCGGACAAGCATTCCACCGGCGGCGTGGGCGATTGCACGTCGCTGGTGCTGGCCCCGGCGCTGGCCGCCTGCGGCGTTTACGTGCCGATGATTTCCGGGCGCGGGCTTGGCCATACGGGCGGCACGCTCGACAAGCTCGACGCCATCCCGGGCTATGCCACAGCCCCGGACGAGCGCCGCTTTCGGCAGGTGGTCAAAGATGCGGGCTGCGCGATTGTCAGCGCCTCCGCAGAAATCGCCCCGGCGGACAAGAAACTCTATGCCGTGCGCGATGTGACCGCGACGGTCGAAAGCCTCGATCTGATCTGCGCCTCCATCCTGTCGAAGAAACTCGCGGCAGGGCTGGAATCGCTGGTGCTGGATGTGAAATCCGGCTCCGGGGCTTTCCTGAAAACCATGGAAGAGGCCCGCGCGCTCAGCCGTGCCATGGTAGACACCGCCAATGGCGCAGGCTGCAAGACCTCTGTGCTGATCACCGGCATGGACGAGCCGCTCGCCCCTTCGCTGGGCAACGCCTTGGAAGTTGACGCCGCCATGTGCGCACTGACAGGCCGCGACAGCGGGCCGCTCTATGAACTCTCTATCGCGCTGGGCGCCGAGGTGCTGGCCAATGTCGGCATCAAAGATGGCGAGGCCAAGATGATCGAGGCCATCGCCTCCGGCGCGGCGGCAGAGCGCTTTGGCAGAATGGTCTACGGGCTTGGCGGGCCGATCAACTTTGTCGAGGACTGGCGGCGCTTCATGCCCGAAGCCCCGGTGATCCGCGCGGTGGAGGTCGACACCCCCGGCACCGTGGCCTCGATTGATGGCGAAGCGCTGGGGCTGGCCGTGGTTGCCTTGGGCGGCGGACGGCAGGTCGAGAGCGATCAGATCAACCCGATGGTGGGCCTGTCGGAAGTTACCCGTCTGGGCAGCAAGCTGAACAAAGGTGACGTGCTCTGCCGCATCCACGCCGCCCGGCTTGAAGAGGCCGACAAGGCGGAGGCCACGATCCGCGCCGCGATCCGCTTTGGCAAAGCGCCGAAAGGCGACGCCCTGGTGCGGGAGCGCATCGCGTGAGCCGCGCGTTCCTGATTGTCATGGACAGCGTCGGCATCGGCGGCGCGCCGGATGCGGACACCTATTTCAACGGGGATCGCCCGGACAGTGGGGCCAACACGCTGGGCCATATCGCCGAATGGTGCGCGGCAAAGCGCCCCGAAGGCCCGTTGCGCGTGCCGAACATGGCGCGGCTCGGGCTGTTCCATGCGCTAAAAGCCTCGGATGGCATGGGCACACCCGAAGGCACGGCACAGGGCCGTTGGGGCGTCGCGCGCGAGGTCTCCAAAGGCAAGGACACCCCGTCCGGCCACTGGGAAATCGCCGGTCTGCCGGTGCCGTGGGACTGGACCTATTTCCCCAAGACCGTGCCAACCTTTCCGCCAGAGCTGACCGAGCGCGTCTGCGAGATCGCGGGCGTCGATGGTGTTCTGGGCGATTGCCACGCCTCCGGCACAACCATTATCGCGGAACTTGGCGCAGAGCATATACGGACGGGCAAGCCGATCTGCTACACCTCCATCGACAGCGTTTTTCAGATCGCCGCCCATGAGGAGAGCTTTGGGCTGGACCGGCTGCTTGACCTGTGCGAACGGCTCTCACCGATGCTGCACGAGCGCAAGGTGGGCCGCGTCATTGCGCGCCCCTTCATCGGAGAGCCGGGCGCGTTTGAGCGCACGTCCAACCGCCACGACTATGCCATTCGCCCGCCCAGCCCGGTGCTGACCAATTGGGTTCAAGACGCAGGAAGACACGTCTATGCCATTGGCAAGATTGGCGATATCTTCTCCATGGAAGGCATCGACGAGGTCCGCAAAGGGCCGGACGCCACGCTCATGGAGCACCTGTCCGATCTGGTGGAAGACGCCGTGGACGGCTCGCTCACCTTCGCCAATTTTGTCGAGTTCGACAGCCTCTATGGCCACCGCCGCGACGTGGCGGGCTATGCGGCGCATCTTGAGTGGTTCGATGCGGAACTGGGCAAGCTGCTGCCGCGCCTGCGGGAGGGCGACATGCTCCTGATCACCGCCGATCACGGCAACGATCCCACTTGGACCGGCACCGATCACACGCGCGAACAGGTGCCTGTTGTGATCGCGGGCTGCGGCGCGGGCGATCTGGGCACCTTCGGTTTTGCAGACATCGCCGCCAGCGTTGCGGCCCACCTCGGCGTTCCGGCGCAGGGACCCGGGCGATCTGTTCTGTGAGCCTTCCCCCGGCGGATGCGTTTTGATATCCGCCGTCAAATTGTGCCGCCAAGGATTCTCCTCATGACCCTGCAAGACCGCCCGCCTCTGGACGAAGAGGCCATCGACGCCATCACCCGCCTGCCCAAGGCCGAGTTGCACCTGCATTTCGAAGGCGCGGCTCCGCCGTCCTTCATCCGGGGGCTGGCCAAGGAAAAGAACGTCGATCTGAGCGGGATCTTCAACGCGGACGGCTCTTATGCCTACCGCGACTTTGTGCATTTCCTGTCGGTCTACGAGGCGGCGACCTCCGTCTTGCAAACGCCCGAAGACTTCGCCCGCCTGTGCACCGCCTTCCTAGAGGAATGCGCGGCCAATGACGTGGTTTATGCGGAGACCTTCCTCTCGCCCGATTTCTGCGGCGGCGGGGATGTGGGCGCATGGCGCGAATACCTGCACGCCATTCGCGAAGCGGCGGAGGCCGCGGAAAAGGCCAATGGCATCACGCTTCGAGGCATCGTCACGTGCATCCGTCACTTCGGCCCGGAAAAAGCCAAGGCGGCGGCGCTCTGCGCGGCGGAAACCGCCGGAGACTGGATCTGCGGCTTTGGCATGGGCGGCGACGAGAACAAGGGCAAGCAACGCGACTTTGCCTACAGCTATGACATGGCGCGCGAAGCGGGACTGAAGCTGACCACCCACGCGGGCGAATGGCGCGGGCCTGAGGAGGTGCGCGAGGCGGTCGAGGATCTGGGCGTGGAACGCATCGGTCACGGCGTTCGGGTGATCGGTGATCTAGCGACCGTCGATATGCTGATCGAAAAAGGCGTGACACTGGAAGTTTGCCCGGGCTCCAACGTCTTTCTCGGGGTTTTCCCAAACCTCGATCAGCACCCGATCGACAGGCTTCGGGAGCGCGGCGTCAAAGTGACCGTCTCAACCGACGATCCGCCGTTTTTTCATACAACCATGCGCCGCGAATATGCCGCTCTCGCCAAGACCTTTCGCTGGGATGCGGATGTCTTTACAGAGTTGAACAGAACCGCCATGGCCGCCGCCTTCTGCGATGAAGAGACCCGCGCCAAGGTGCTCAAGACAATCGAAAACGCGAGGACCGCATGAGTGACCATCTGACCATCGTCGACCACCCGCTGGTGCAACACAAGCTGACGCAGATGCGCAAGACGGATTGCTCCACCGGCAAATTCCGCAGCCTCCTGCGCGAGATCAGCCTGCTGCTGGCTTATGAAGTCACGCGCGAAATGCCGATGGCGAGCGAGGCGATTGAAACGCCCATGTGCGCGATGGACGCGCCGGTGATTGCGGGCAAGAAGCTGGCGCTGGTTTCGATCCTGCGCGCGGGCAACGGGCTTCTGGATGGCATTCTGGAGCTGATCCCCTCGGCCCGCGTGGGCTTCATCGGGCTTTACCGTGATGAGGAAACCCTAGAGCCGGTGGAATACTATAACAAGCTGCCGCAACACATGGATGAGCGTCTGACCATCGTGGTTGACCCGATGCTGGCCACGGGCAACAGCTCGGTTGCGGCGATTGACATGGTCAAGGCGTCGGGCGCCAAGAACATCCGTTTCCTCTGCCTTCTGGCCGCGCCCGAGGGCGTTGCGCGCATGAAAGAGGCGCACCCGGATGTGCCGGTTGTGACCGCCTCCCTCGATGAGAAGCTGAACGAAAAAGGCTATATCGTACCGGGACTTGGCGACGCCGGCGACCGGATGTTCGGCACGCAGTAAAGCGGCCTCACCTTGGGTCTGCACTGTCATGGCACCGGATTCCGTCAAGGACTCCGGGCAGCCGAGGCGTGCGATCAATCACGAATTGTTTTGCGGGTAAATCCTTAACCTTTCCATGCTTTACAGGGGCACATCCATGGTGCAATGTGCTTTGAGCATCTGTGGGGGCAGACATGACTTTGAAATCCTTGACGATTATCGCACTGTTCACAGCCGGACTGGGGATGGTTTCCCAGCCCGCCGCGGCGCAGGGCCTTGACGCGGTTCCGGTGAACTTCCCGCCTGCGTCCTTCAATGGCCGCCAGTTTGTGGACAACAAAGGCTGCGTCTTTGTGCGCGCTGGGTTTGATGGCAACGTGACATGGGTGCCGCGCGTGACGCGCCAGCGCAAGCAGATCTGCGGCCAGACTCCGACATTTGGCGGCGGCGGCGGCGCAAGCGCGCCGGTCACTGCAACCGCCCCGGCCCCTGCGCCGGCGCCAACAGCGCGGCCGGTGCAGATCACCGCCGATCCGCAGCCTGCCCCGGTCCGGTCCGGCGTGACCCTGGCCCAGCCCAGCGGCACCATCCGGGTTCTGCCCGGCGGCTCCGGCACGCTGACCCCTGCGGCCCCGACCACAACCGCGCGCACCGCCCCCGTGGTGCGCCGCGCCCCGGCTTCCAAACCGCCCGCCGCGCAACCCCCGCGTGTGGTGCGCCGCGTGCCCGCTCCGGCCCCGACGCAGCCGCGTGCCACCGTGCGCGCCGCGCCGCCCGCCACCGGCGCCGGTCCCTGCATCAACGGCTCGCGCACCCGCGTGGTCGATGGCCGTTCATACGTCTCGGCTTGCGGTCCGCAAAAGGCGCCTCAGGTGACCTCCGTGCGCCGTGGCTGGAAGGACAGCAAAGCCACTGCTCCCGCCATCACCCCGCAGACCCGGATCGTTCCGCGCAAGGTATATGAGCGCCAGCAGCAGGTTCTGGTGTCTGCGGTGCCCGAAGGATACCGCCCGGCCTGGTCCGATGACCGGCTGAACCCCTACCGCGCCTATCAGACGGTCGAGGGATACCGCGACACGCAGCAGGTCTGGACCAACCGGGTGCCGCGCAAGCTGACCTCTTCGGTGCGCGTCCACCGCAAGAAAGAGCCGACAATCGCCTATGTCGGCAACACGAAGCAGTATCCGACGCCCATTATTTCGACCAGCGGCAGCGCCCATGCGGTCAAAACGCCGGTGATCTCCACCCGCTCCGCGCCCAAGGCAAGCGGTGCGCGCTACGTGGAAATCGGGGCCTTCACCACGAAGGCCAAGGCTCAGGCCGCTGCGGCCCGGCTGAGCGCCGCCGGTCTGCCAGTGCGCTACGGCACGCTCAAGCGCGGCGGTCAGACGCTGCGCCGCGTGATGGTTGGCCCCTATGCCTCTGCCGCCGCTTTGGACGCCGGTCTGCGGACCACGCGCTCGGTTGGCTACACGCAGGCCTACATCCGTTAAACGCCGGTTTCTAAACGCGAAAACACCCCGAACGCCGGTTCGGGGTGTTTTTGTTTGGAGTCAGACATGGTTTGTGCGCCCCCTGTCCCGGACCTGATCTGGGACCTCCTGCTGTCGCAAGCAGGGTCAGCTGCAGGCCGCGCGTTGCTCCTTGAGCAGGTCCAGCACCACATCCTTGGGCACCTCGGAGGTGACAAAGCTCGCGCCGATCCCGCGCGCCAGAATAAAGCGCAGCTGCCCGTCGATGACCTTCTTGTCCTGGCCCATCAGGTCCAGCAGCACCTCGGCATCCGGCAAATCGCCCGGAATGTCACGCAGATCGCGCTTCATGCCCATGGCCGCAAGGTGCTCGCGCACGCGGCTCGGGTCTTCCTGTGAACACAGGCCCAGCCGCGACGAAAGCTCGAAGGCCAGAGCACAGCCGATCGCGACACCCTCGCCATGCAGCAGACGATCCGAATAGCCCGTCGCCGCTTCCAGTGCGTGGCAGAACGTGTGGCCGAGGTTGAGCAGCGCCCGATCCCCCTGCTCCGTCTCGTCGCGCAGCACAATCTCGGCCTTCATCTCGACCGAGCGTTTAACCGCATAGGCGCGCGCGGCCATGTCGCCTGCGGCCGCCTTCGGCCCGTTCACTTCCAGCCAGTCAAAGAAATCTGCGTCGCCCAGCAAACCGTATTTGGCCACCTCGCCATAACCCGCAAGGAAGTCGCGTTCGGTCAGTGTCCCCAGTACGCCGATGTCCGCCAGCACCAGAGACGGTTGATGGAACGCGCCAATCAGGTTCTTGCCCTGCGGCGCATTGATGCCGGTCTTGCCGCCGACGGAGCTGTCCACCTGCGCCAAGAGCGAGGTTGGCACCTGCACAAAGCGCACGCCCCGGCGCAGCACCGCGGCGGCAAAGCCCACCAGATCACCGATCACGCCGCCGCCCAGAGCGACCACCACGTCGCGGCGCTCGACCTTCTGTTCAAGCAGCCATTCGACCGTGCGGGTGAACTCCGGCCAGCCTTTGGTGGCCTCGCCCGCAGGCAGGGTCAGGGAAACCGAGGCGATGCCCTCGGCCTCAAGCGCCTTTACCAGAGTGTCGAGATGCAAAGCCGCCACGTTGGCATCGCTGACAATCGCCACGCGCGGGCGGTGCAGCAAGGGGGCGATCTCCGCCCCGGCGCGGGCCAGCAGGCCTTCGCCAATGCGCACCTGGTATTCGCGCCCTTCAAGCGGAACCTCGACGATCTCGGTCATGTCTTTTTCTCCAATACGTCCGGGCGGCTGTCCAAAAGCGCCTGGCGCACCACGCCTGCCTGGGCATCGAGCGTGCGCCCGCCTTCGGACAGCACCGTGACATCGGCCAGCGCATAGGTCGGCACACGGTTTTCATAAAGCGCGGTCAGCGTGCCCTTGGGATCGGGCGAGCGCAGCAACGGGCGCGTGTCCTTGTGCCTGACCCGCTCCCAGAGCACCTCCAGATCGGCGTTGAGCCAGACAGAGACGCCCTTGGCGCTGATCATCTCGCGGTTCTCGGCGCTCATGAACGCACCGCCGCCGGTGGACAGAACGCAAGGATCGCCGTCCAGAAGACGGTCTATGATCTGGGTTTCCTTGCGGCGAAAGAACGGCTCGCCGTCGCGTTCGAAAATCTCGGCGATGGTCATGTTGGCGGCGGCTTCGATCTCGTGATCGGAATCCTTGAACGGCACCCCCAGCTGCGCGGCCAGCGTGCGGCCCACCGCCGTCTTGCCCGCACCCATCATCCCCACAAGCACAACCGTCTTCAAAAGAACCGGTTCCGCCCCTTGCGTCTCTTCGGCCATCATTCGCCCATTCGTTTCTTCGTTGCGTGAATGACGTGAACGCGACAAAAAGGCTAGGTATAAACTTGAAAAAACAGTGAGGCAGGGAGACGCGCACATGGGGCGCCTATTGAAATACTTGTTCTATCTTCTTGTTCTTGGGGCAATAGTTCTGGTTGGCTATGCCTACGTCGGGCCGTTCTTTGGCGCCGACTTCAGCCCGCCGCAAACAGAGATTCGTCTACCCGTGGAGCTTGATGATCAGTAATCGTGCCAAATTGCCCGTGCGGGCCCGTGTTTTCACACTGTTGTGTTCTTTGGGTGTGGCCTGTGGCGCATCCATGGCAAGCGCGCAAAGCGAGCCGGTTGCCGGAAGCGCCCTGCCGCCTGATGTGTCCTCCACCACGCTGGGCGCGCCCAATGCGGGCGGCGCGGGGCTTTTGCCGGCGCGGGTGACGGGCCTTCCGGCCACGCTCTGGCTCGGCTCTGATCCGGTGCGGCTGGGAGAATTGATCACTGCGGCGCGCCCGGCGGTGCCTGCGCTGCGCGATTTGTTGCACACGCTGATGCTGGCCGAGGCCGATCCGCCTGCGGGCGGCGCAGCGGCGGTGCGCCATCTGGGCCATCGGCTCGATTGGCTGATCCGGCTGGGGGCCGTGGAAGAGGCGCTGGCGCTGATCGAGATTGCCGGCCATGACAGCCCGGACCTGTTTGCGCGCTGGTCGGACCTGCGGCTGCTGCTGGGCCAGACTGCTGCGCCTTGCGGGGCGCTCCGAGCCAAACCGGCACTGAGCGAGGATATTTCGCTCCGGATTTTCTGCACCGCGCGGGGCGGCGATTGGCAACGGGCGGCGCTGCTGCTTGGCTCGGCGCGCACGCTGGGTGATCTGCCCGCGCGCAAGGTCGACCTGATGGAGCGCTTTCTGGACGATGAACTGGCCGAGGAACGCGGCGCATTGATCCCGCCGGTGCGCCCCTCACCGCTGGAGTTCCGCTTGTTCGAGGCTCTGGGTGAGCCTTTGCCCACCGCGCCTTTGCCGCTGGCGTTTTCGGTGCTGGATCTGGGGGGCGACAATGGCTGGCGCGCGCAGATCGAGGCGGCGGAACGGCTGGCCCGTGTCGGTGCCCTGCCCGCCAACCAGCTTCTGGGGCTTTATACCTTGCGCAAACCGGCGGCCTCTGGCGGGGTTTGGGATCGCATTGATGCGCTACAGGACTTCGAAAAGGCGCTGGATCGCGGCGCGGTTGGGGCGATTTCCATCGCTCTGCCCAAGGTCTGGTCGCAGATGGCGAGCGCCGGGCTTCTGGTGCCTTTTGCCGATCTGTTTGCCGAGCGGCTTGCGCCGCTGGACCTGTCCGGGCGCGCCAAACGCATGGCGCTGCGCAGCGTTTTCCTCTCCCCCGGCTACGAGGCGCTGAGCGCGACACTGGCTGATGATGGCCCCGAGGCGCGTTTCCTGACCGCCATCGCCCGAGGCCAGAGCCCGGGCGAGACAACAGTTTCCGGTCTGCCACACGCGCAGGCCGTTGCCATGGGCTTTTCCGGTCCCGCTGTGCCGCAGGTTTTGCAGGACCAGTTGGCGCAGGGGCGTCTGGGTGAGGTTATCCTGCGCGCCGTGGCGCTGTTCAACGCCGGGGCCGAGGGCAACGGGCGCGATCTGACCGATGCAATTGTCACGCTCCGGGCCGTGGGGCTGGAAGATGTTGCGCGGCGGGCCTCCTTGCAGCTGATGCTGCTGGATGCGGAACGGGCGCGGCGATGAGCGCGGACCGCTTCTGGATCTCCAATTTCCTTGAGGCCATCGCCGCAGAGCGCGGCGCGGCGGGCAACACATTGGCCGCCTACGCGCGCGATCTGAGCCATGTGCGCGAGTGGCTGGGCGGCGAAGGACTGGATTTCACCAGCGCGCAGAAGGCGGATGTGGAAAGCTACCTCGTGTTCTGCGACCGCGAGGGCCTGTCCCGCTCCACCCGCGCGCGGCGGCTTTCAGCGATCAAGCAGCTTTACCGTTTTGCCTTTGAAGAAGGGCTGCGCGAGGACAATCCGGCGGTGCAGATCGCCGGTCCCGGACGCGACAAACGCCTGCCGAAAACGCTGTCTATTGAAGAGGTTGACCGACTTCTGGCGGCGGCGAGTGCCTATGGTCGGACCGAGGCGGACAAGCTGCGCAATGGCTGTCTGATGCAGGTGCTTTATGCCACGGGCATGCGTGTGACCGAGCTGGTCTCGCTCCCGGTGTCGAGCGCGCGGGGCGATCCGCGTATGCTGCTGATCCGGGGCAAGGGCGGCAAGGAGCGCATGGTGCCGCTCTCGCCGCCTGCACGCGAAGCGCTGGCCTCCTGGCTGGCGGAGCGCGACGCGCAGGATGAGGCCGCAAGGCTCAAGGGCAAACCCGGATCGGCCTTTCTCTTTCCGTCGCGCGGCAAGGCCGGTCACCTGACACGGCACGGGTTTTACGCGCTGATCAAGGAGTTTGCCGTGGCGGGCGGGGTCGCGTCGGACAAGGTCACGCCGCACACGCTGCGCCATGCCTTTGCGACGCATCTGCTGCAAAACGGCGCGGATCTGCGCTCGATCCAGACGCTGCTGGGCCATGCGGATGTGGCGACAACCGAAATCTATACGCATGTTCTCGAAGAGCGGCTGCGGGAGCTGGTGCTGGATCACCATCCGCTGGCGAAGGACTAAAGCCCCCTGCCCGCCACGGCAGTGCTGCCGGACGGGGATGGGACTTTTAAGAACGTAGTGCCTGAAAAAGGCGGCCGCCCGTTACGGATTTCACGTCCGGAGGTGCCAAACTCCGGCTTGTTCGCCTGTACAGATCGAGCATCCCCGAAGGGCTGTCGCTCGGGCCTTGAGGACAGGCCGTCGCGCATCAATCCGATGTTTCAGTGGATCCGCCGAGGAGTGTCTGCGCCAAAGGTGAAGACCGGGTTACAGCACCGTTCGGTCAAGCCGGTCAATGGGTTAGCCGGGACACAGGGCGCCGCAACTTTCGCGGCAAACCCCATTCGGCTATTTCGCAAACCGCCAAAACACCCCATATAGAGTAAAACACACGAGGCCCGGCATGTCTGATCTGCCTTTCGACGGTGCCATCAGCACCTATTTCAACGACCGCGCGCCGCAAGAGGTGCGCGATGCGATCAAGCGCGATGAGAAAGACGATATTCTCTCGCACAGCTACCCCTATTCCGAAGGCCTGAAGCGCAAGGCCTATGAAAAGGAAATGGCGACGTTGCAGGTTGAACTGGTCAAGATGCAGGCTTGGGCACGAGAGAGCGGTGCGCGGATTGCCTGCGTGTTCGAAGGGCGCGATGCCGCCGGAAAAGGCGGGACGATCAAGCGTTTTCGCGAGAACCTGAACCCGCGCGGGGCGCGCGTGGTGGCTTTGTCGAAACCGTCCGAGCTTGAAGCGACGCAATGGTATTTCCAGCGCTATATCGACCATCTGCCGTCGGGCGGCGAAATCGTGTTTTTTGACCGCTCCTGGTACAATCGCGGCGTGGTTGAGAAGGTGTTCGACTTCTGCACGGACGATCAGCGCGCGCATTTTTTCCAGCAGACGCCGGAGTTTGAAAAGATGCTCGCCGATGAGGGCATTCATCTGTTCAAGTTCTGGCTCAACGTCGGGCGGGCAGAGCAGCTGCGGCGGTTCCTGAAACGCGAAGGCGATCCGCTCAAGCAGTGGAAGCTGTCGTGGATCGACGTTGAAGGGCTGAACCGCTGGGATGCCTATTCGTCGGCGATCAAGGAGACGTTGGAGCGCACCCATACCGAGGCCGCGCCCTGGACGGTGATCCGGTCGGACGACAAGAAACGTGCGCGGCTGGCGGCGATCCGGCATGTTCTGTCGTCGCTGGATTATGATCGCAAGGACGCCCGCTCCGTCGGCACGGCAGACCCGAAAATCTGCGGCGGGCCGGAGATTTGGGACGCGTGATGGTCAAGAAGCGCGGCTATCACCACGGCAACCTGCGCCAGGCACTGGTCGAAGCGGCGCTGAGCCTGATCGAGGCCAAGGGCCCGACGGGCTTTACGCTCTCGGAGGCGGCGAAACAGGCGGGGGTGACGCCAGCGGCGGTTTACCGGCACTTTGACGGGCGCGAAGACCTGATCGCGGAGGCGGCAAAGCAGGGCTACGAGATTTTCGCCGATGTGATGGAATACGCCTACAACAAGGGCGGGCCGTCCGATCTGGCCGCGTTCGAAGCGACGGGCCGGGCTTATCTGGCCTTTGCGCGGAAATATCCGGGTCACTACATCGCCATGTTCGAATCCGGCATTTCGGTGAACCATTCGCCGGAGCTGGCCGCGATTTCCGCCAAGGCACGTGGAGTTCTGGAGAAGGCCGCAGCGCGGTTGTCCGAGCATATTCCGCCGGATCGCCGCCCACCGCCCGCGATGTTTTCGGCCCATGTCTGGGCGCTGAGCCACGGGGTTGTGGAGCTTTTCGCGCGGAATTCACCCGGCACGCAATCCCCCTTCCCGCCCGAGGATCTGCTGGAGACCGGGATTGGCGTGTACCTGCGGGGTTTGGGCCTTTTGGACCGGGATTGATTATTCCGCCGTTTGCGGGGCGGTCTGCTGATCGTGGATGCTCTGCCAGAGCGCCAGATCCTCGGCGTAATGCGTCTCGATTGCGCGGCGGGTGGATTTTTTCATGGCGGGCGCCGGGGTCTGGGATTTCTTGGCCCAGAACTGCCCGTCGGACGCCGCTGTTTCTGTCACCGCGTCAAGCCAGCGGAACACCGGATCAAGGCCCGCTTCGAGCGTGAACAGCCCCATGTCTTCGGTCACAAAGTCCACCTGCGGGCGCAGATGATTGTCATAGATGAAGCCGTCGCGCTTGAGGGCGGCCAGCGCCTTTGGCACCCATTCGTCGAAGGTCAGGGATTTCTTCTGATCCTCAAGCTTGATCCGGCGCGCGCGGCCCCCCTTGATGGGGCGCGCCACCCGTTGCAGAGGCTTGAGAGGCTCCGAACGCCAGAGAAACTCGCTGACCATGCGCTCCACCGGATGGCGCAGCACCGCAAAGCGCGCGGTGAAGAGATCGGCGGGAAACAGCGGCTCAAACAGGGCGGCGTGGAAGTGCTGCGGCGTGCAGGGCAAGCCTTCGGGGCGTGATGATGCGGTCATCGCCAGCGTGCCTTTTGTGCGCAAGTAAGCTTCGATGCTCGACCCGCCCGCTTTGGGAATATGGGCGAAGTGGATCAGTTGCGCTCCGGCGCGGCAAATCGGCATGCTGTGTCTCCAGTCGCGGCTCTTTTGGCCTTTGTTAACCTTTAACCGGGCCTCACCGAAACAAACAGCACGAAACGAAAAAGGGCCGCGCAAACTGCGCGACCCCCGTATCGTATGCCAAAGCGATTAGCGCTTGGAGAACTGGAAGCTCCGGCGCGCCTTGCGCTTACCGAATTTCTTACGTTCAACCACACGGCTGTCGCGGGTCAGGAAGCCGGCAGCTTTCAGAGCGCCGCGCAGGGACGGATCGTACAGCTGCAGCGCCTTGGAGACACCGTGCTTGACCGCGCCGGCCTGACCGGAGAGGCCACCGCCCTTGACGGTTGCCATGACGTCGAACTGGTCTTCGACACCGGCAACCTGGAACGGCTGGCGCAGGATCATCTGCAGAACCGGACGGGCAAAGTACTTGTTCATTTCCTTGCCGTTCACGGTGACCTTGCCGGAGCCGGGCTTGATCCACACGCGGGCAACAGCGTCTTTACGCTTGCCGGTGGCATAGGAGCGACCCAGCTCGTCACGGACGGGCTCACGCGGGGCAGCGGCTTCTTCGACGGCAACAGCGGCGTCTACGCCTGCGGCTGCGCCCAGTTCTTCGAGGGAATTGATCTGATCAGCCATGATTACACCCGGGTGTTTTTCTTGTTCATCGACTTGACGTCCAGCACTTCCGGCTCTTGCGCCTCGTGCGGGTGCTCACCACCGGCGTAAACGCGCAGGTTGGTCATGATCTGGCGGGACAGACGGTTGCCCGGCAGCATGCGCTTGACCGCCTGGGTCACGACGCGCTCGGGGTGCTTGCCCTCGAGGATCTGTGCCTTGGTGCGGGATTTGATGCCGCCCGGGTGGCCGGTGTGCCAGTAGAAGTTTTCTTCACGCTTCTTGCCGGTCATCTGAATCTTTTCAGCGTTGATGACGATGACATTGTCGCCGCAATCCATGTGCGGGGTGAAGGACGGCTTGTGCTTGCCGCGCAGGCGCATGGCAATGATCGAGGCGAGACGGCCCAGAACAACGCCTTCGGCGTCGATCACGATCCATTTCTTCTCGATGTCTGCCGGTGTAGCAGAGAAGGTTTTCATGGGTCTTATCCATCTTAGACAGGGAAAGGCCGCGCATGCGCACGGCCTCGTAAATCCGATGGGCGGGTTATACTGATGTGAAAAACCCCGTCAAGCGCGGGAAGCGGTTTTAAAGATATGAAATTCAATGAGTTACGATAAAGGTATCAATTTACCCCACATTACTGCTCCCGAGTCGCCTCCCATTCGGGCTTTGTGATCTTCCACGACTGCCAACCCCCCTTTTTGCCGCCCATGGTCAACGGTCCTGTGCCCACGTGCTGCGCACCGATCCGCGCCGTCGCTTTTTGCGAGCGGATATTGGACGGGTCGATGTGCAGCCAAACCTCGGGAACGGTCTCAAACGCATGGGCAAACATCAGATCCTTCATGACGCGATTGCTGCGCCCGCGCCAATGATCCCGCGTCAGAAAGGTGTAGCCGATGGCCACCTGCCCCGGCGCATCGGGCGGATCGTAGTACCGCGAACACCCGATGACGCGGCCCGTCTTGTCGCGCGCGATGAGCGTGCCGCCGCTGTCCAGCAGCTTGGTGAAATACGGTTTGAACACCTCCGGTTTGAAGCGGTCTGTGGCGGGGTGACCGGCCCAGATCAGCGGATCAGCGGCGGCCTTGGTCAGCTCCGTTTCATCTTCGGCACGCAGCGGGTAAAGGTCCAATATCGTGCCGAAAAGTCCCTCTGGCATCGGAATCATGCAGAAAACTCCCGATTTCGTGCGAAAAACACCCGGCTTCAGACGGCGATTTGCTCCGGTGGATTGTCGAGAAGGCGCCGCAGCCGCCCCATGGCCGACTCAAAGCTCGACAACGACACATGCGCATTGATCGCAAGCCGCACAGCATGGGGCGCGTTGCCGTTGCGCAGGGCAAATTCATCGGCATTGCGCAACTGCACCCCTTCCGCTTCCGCGGCCTGAACAAAACTGCTGGCGCGCCAGCCCTGAGGCAACATCAGCCACAGATACGGCACATCGTCGTGCCAACGCAGATCATAGCCGCCAAGCGCATTGACCGCCGCGCGCACATATTTGCCAAAGGCGGCGCGCACCGCATCCATCATGCGATAAGTCTCCTGCCGGGTCAGAATGTCTTCGGTCACATGGGCCAAAGGACTGGCGAGCCCGAAGAAACCATATTCCGCCGTACGGCGCAGGGTGGCGCGATGCGGCTCTGGCGCAACCGCAAAACCGACGCGCAAGGAGGGTGTCAGGCATTTCGAGAAAGACGAGACGTGCCAACCCTGCTCCGGCAGATAGGACCGATAAGACGGCGCGTTTGGACGGCCCAGGCGGTAACAATCGTCCTCCATCACATGAAAGCCGCAACGCCGTGCCACCTTGGCGATTTCCGCGCGCCGCTCTGCCGGAGTGCACAGGCCTGTCGGATTGTGCACTTCGGGACTGGTACAAAGCAATTGTGCGCCATGTTTGCGCGCGATCTCTTCCAATGCGGATGGTACAATCCCCTTCTCATCCATCGGAACAGAGACAACCTCGGCTCGCAAAAGCTCTGCGGCGCGGCGAAAACCGGGGTAACTGAGATGTTCCACCATCACCACAGGACGCCCGCCTTTGAGCACCGCCTGCATGACGAGAGAAATCGCAGATTGTCCGCCGTGGCTGAGGACAATGTCCTGCTCGCAAACCGGGCCAAGCACCGACCCTTCCAGCCAGCGCAACACGGCACGCCGCGCCGGGGCAAAGGCGCGGGAGGTGGGGTAGTTCAACAGGTCTTGGGCCGGGCGCTCCGAAAGCCGCGAAAAGGCATCCCGGATCAAGGCCACCTGTCCCACATCCGGAAGTTTGGGTGAAAAAAGACTAACCTGATCTGTATCTTCCGCCGCATGAGCCGTGTTCCACTTGATGCTCGCCACCGGTGCAGGAGGGCCCGCCACAAAGGTGCCGCGGCCCACTTCGGCGGTCAAAACGCCCTCGTCCGTCAGGATCGAATAGGCCCGCGCCACCGTCCCCGGCGTGATGCCCAGACGCCAGGCCAGTTCCCGCACGGGCGGCAGCTTGTCGCCTTCCGCCAGATCCTTTGCCGAGATCGCATCACGGATCGCCAGAACCACCGCGCGATATTTCGGCCCGCCACCGTTCAGATCGCAGCGCTGCAAAATTGTATCCATAACAATGTTTCCCTCGACCTGATACATTCCGGCATGTATCAAAATATGTACCGAATAACGGTGATTTGTGTCAATACAATTATAGGAGTTTCCCATGGCACAGGCTGCAACACGCGACGCATTGTCTTTCCTCGACGCCGCACATCCGCTTCCCCCGCTGGCATCGCTGGCGCTCCGTTTTGCAGTCGTCACCGCAAAATGGGCGCAGCGCCGCCGAACGCGGAAGGCGCTCTCCCAATTGGACCCGCACTTGCTGAACGATGTTGGCCTCAACCGGATGTCGGCCCACCGCGAAGCAAGCAAGATGTTCTGGCAAGGTTGATCCCTGTTCTTGCTGAACAAACTCGGGGCGCGGGTCTTTCCGCGCCTCCTTTTCATGGTATGATGCGGCGCAAGCACGCCACATCGGACCGTTCCGTGAAAGATACCCCCCTTCCCGAAAAGCAAAGCACACCGGATCACTTCGCCCGCGAAGACGGGGTGACGTTTGCGGGCAAACATCTGATCGTTGACGTGGTCGGCGGCGCGGGGCTTGACGATGAGACCAGGGTGCGGGGCGCCCTGCGCGAGGCCGCGCTCGCGTGCGGCGCGACGATTCTTCATCTGCACACGCACCGGTTTTCCCCGCAGGGCATCACGGGTGTTGCCGTGCTCGCCGAAAGCCATATCACCGTGCACACATGGCCCGAGGTGGCTTATGCGGCCTTTGACATTTTCATGTGCGGCGATGCGCAACCCGATCGCGCCCTGCCCGTTCTCGCCGCCGCTTTTGAAACGGACGACGTGCGCGTCCGTAGCCTGAGACGCGGCGAAAACGTGCTTTGATCTACTTCGGCGGGATCGAATAGGTCAGGCTGGCGTGGGCCACCGGCTTGTCGCTGCCCTCGCTATAGAGCAACACATCGGTGACCGAGAGCGCCTTTCCCAGCTTCAGCACCTTTGCATGGGCCAGCACGTCCCTACCGGCCACGGGTTTGCGCATAAAGTCGATAGAACAATGGGTTGTGACCGCTAGCGCCTGTTTTCCAACAAAGGCCATGGTGGCTACATAGGCCGCAACATCCGCCAGCGAAAACATCGCGGGACCCGACACCGTGCCGCCCGGCCGCAAATGCCGGTCGTCGCTGTGAAGGCGCATGATCAACCGCTCTTCATCCAGATGATCAATTGCAAACATGCCCTCGACCTGCGGGAAAACCTCCCCCAGAAAGGCCATCATCTCTTCCCTGCCCACTTTCAATTCCAACGCTTGTCCTCCCTTTGTTACGCCAGCTAAGCTGCGGAAAATGCGGAGGACAAGATGGAACTTCTGGAACGTCACGACACAAACGGAATCGCGCATCTGCGGATGAACGCGCCAGGGAAGCTGAATGCGCTATCCGACGAGATGCTGGCGGCGTTTCAGGCCCAGATCGACGCGCTGCAGGACGACCGAGAGACGCGCGTCGTGGTGATTTCGGGCTCCGGAAAAGCGTTTTGCGCCGGGCACGATCTCAAGCAGATGCAGGCTGGGCGGCAGGCCGAAGACGGCGGCGCGGCCTACTTCAAGGATCTGTTTACCCGCTGCGCATCTGTCATGACAGGCCTGACGCGCCTGCCGCAACCGGTGATCGCACAGGTGCATGGGATCGCCACGGCAGCGGGCTGCCAGATGGTGGCCTCCTGCGATATGGCGGTGGCCGCTGAAGGGACGCGGTTTGGCGTAAATGGCGTGAATATCGGACTTTTTTGCTCCACGCCGATGGTTGCCCTGTCCCGGAACGTCCCGCGCAAGAAGGCGTTTGAAATGCTGACAACCGGACAGTTTGTCGACGCGGCACAGGCCGAGCAGATGGGGTTGATTAATCGCGTGGTGCCCCCGGAGGCGTTGGAATCGGAGACCCAGACGCTGGCCGAAACCGTTGCGGGCAAACTGACCGCGGCGGTGAAAATCGGGAAATCGGCCTTTTATGACCAAATGGGCATGGATCTGGACGCGGCCTACGGGTTTACCGGCGATGTCATGGTGGAGAACATGCTCTGGCGCGACACGGAGGAAGGCATTTCCGCGTTTTTGGAAAAGCGCAAACCGGACTGGAGCTAGGCCGCTCTTGGCAGACCGGCGCACATGCACTATGTGCGCGACATGACAGAAGAACTCCACATCGTCGGCGGCGGAATGGCCGGATCGGAAGCGGCCTGGCAGGCCGCGAAACAGGGCGTGCGCGTGGTGCTGCACGAGATGCGCCCCAAGGTGAAGACATTCGCGCATCAGTCTGGAATGTTTGGGGAAATGGTCTGTTCGAACTCATTTCGTTCAGACGATTCCGAACAGAACGCCGTGGGCCTGCTGCATTGGGAAATGGCAAAGGCCGATGGCCTGATCATGAACACGGCCTATGACCACAAGCTCCCAGCGGGCGGTGCCTTGGCTGTGGATCGGGAGGCTTTTGCGCAGAGCATCACGGATGCTTTAACGTCGCTTCCTAACGTCTCTGTTTCTTATGAAGAAATCACTGATCTGCCTGACGAAGGACAGTGGATTTTTGCAACCGGACCTCTGACCTCCCCGGCGCTTGGCGAAGCCATCCAGCGCGAGACCGGCTCGGATCGGCTGGCGTTTTTTGATGCCATCGCGCCGATTGTCTATGCGGAAAGCATCGACATGGACGTGGCGTGGCGGCAGTCACGCTATGACAAGGGTGAGACAGAAGAAGAGCGCAAGGCTTACATCAACTGCCCGATGACCAAAGAGCAGTACGAGGCCTTTATAGACGCCCTTCTGGCGGCGGACAAAACCGAGTTTCATGAAGGCGAAACAGCCGGTTACTTTGACGGTTGCCTGCCGATCGAAGTGATGGCCGAACGTGGCCGGGAAACGCTACGCCACGGGCCAATGAAGCCGGTTGGCCTGACCAATCCGCATGATCCGGAGGTTAAGGCCTATGCCGTGGTGCAGCTGCGCCGGGACAATGCGCTTGGCACGCTCTACAATATTGTCGGGTTCCAGACGAAGATGAAGTACGGCGCGCAGTCCTCTGTTTTTAAAATGATTCCCGGTCTTCAGGATGCATCTTTTGCGCGCCTTGGAGGCATTCATCGCAACACGTTTCTGAACTCGCCGACTCTGCTTGATGAGCAGATGCGCCTTCGGTCCAAACCGAATATCCGCTTTGCAGGACAAGTCACGGGCGTGGAAGGATACGTTGAAAGCGCTGCGATGGGTCTGCTCGCCGGTCGCTATGCGGCGGCTGAAATGCTTGGAAAGACAATACCTTCCGTGCCGCAGGACAGTGCACACGGGGCGTTGATCCATCACATCACCGGCGGCGCGGAGGCCAAGACTTTCCAGCCGATGAACGTGAACTTTGGCCTGTTCCGCCCGCTGGACGGTGTGCGTGGCGGTCGCAAGGGACGTGCAGCGCGCTACAAGGGATATACGGACCGCGCCAAGGACGTCTGGTCCGCGTGGCTGGCAGAACAAAACGCGGCTTAATTCTTGACGGGACCGGGTTTGAGCAGGCAGGCTTGCGGAATGGCAGAGAGCTATTTCGACAAAGTCTATGCGGCCCGAAACGCGGATGAGACCCGTGATCTTTATAACGCGTGGTCAAAGAGTTACGAGGCGGAAGTCGCGGAAAACGGCTATGTCACACCGGGGCGTTGCGCCGAGGCCCTGGTGCGATTTCTGCCTTCCCTCGATGCCCCTGTTTTGGATTTCGGATGCGGCACCGGCTTGTCCGGCCTCGCCTTGCGTGCCGCCGGCGTGACCGTTGTCGACGGCGTTGACCTCGCAGAGGGCATGTTGGCGCAGGCCCGCGAAAAAGGGGCCTATCGCAATCTGACATTGATTGGCCCGGAAGACGCGCTCCCGCAAGGATACCGAGCGATCTCGGCGATGGGTGTAATCGGAGCAGGCGCCGCACCGCTTGGCGTCCTCGAGCGGATCGTCGACACGTTACCCGAAGCGGGATTAACCGTGTTTTCCTTCAACGATCACACCCTTGAGGATCCAGCCTATCAGTCCTGCGTCGATCGAATGAAAGCGGATGGCACCGTGCGGGAACTGTTCAACGAATACGGCGAACACCTTCCCGGCCTCAACATGAACTCCCGCGTATACGTGCTTGAAAAAAAGTGACTTTTATCACAAGATTTGCACCCAGCCCAACGGGTCCGCTGCACCTCGGACACGCCTATTCTGCGCTTCTTGCCTTTGATCGCGCACGACGAGCCAACGGCACCTTCCTGCTCCGCATCGAGGACATCGACCAAACCCGCGCCCGGCCAGAATGGGAGCAGCAGATTTACGATGATCTCATCTGGCTAGGGATCACTTGGGACGCTGCTCCCGTGCGGCAATCCGAACACGTGAAGCTATATGAAGAGTGCCTCGTAACACTCTGGGAGAAAGGATTTTTATATCCATGCTCATGTACACGGCGTGACATTGTCGCTGCCGCAAATGCGCCACAAGAAGGCACAGAGTTGGTCTATGGCCCGGACGGGTTGATTTACCCGGGCACCTGTCGGCCAAACGATGGGCCGGTGAACCCTGTCATGCCAAAAGGACAGGTTCTACGGCTGAACATGCGCCGCGCTTTGGACGCGTTGAGCGAGCAGGAACCGTTCAGCTTTTACGAGGATGGCGCACCGCGCGAGGACATGCCCGGACGCGTCCGGTTCACCTCGGAGGAGTTGATCACTGCTGTCGGTGACATCGTTCTGTCCCGCAAGGATTTTCCGGGCAGTTACCACCTCAGCGTCGTGCTGGATGACGCGGCGCAAGGCATTACCCATGTAATCCGAGGCGAGGATCTCTTCGACGCCACAAAAATTCATGTTTTTTTGCAAAGACTTCTGGGGCTTCCAACACCGAAATACACGCATCATCAGCTGATACGGGACGAGCGCGGCAAACGGCTTGCCAAACGCTGCGACGCCCGCGCCATCGCGACCTATCGCAGCGAGGGCGCGAGCCCCGAAGACATCCGGGCCATGGTGGGTCTCTAGTCTTCCATCGGCTTCATGAGTTCTTTTTCGCCATCGATCACCGAAGTGTAAAAACACGATCTGCGATTCGTGTGGCAGGCCGCACCAGTCTGCCGAATGATAGCCAGCAGGCAATCGCGATCGCAATCCACGCGCAAATCCACGAGGTCCTGGATGTGACCTGAAGTCTCACCCTTGATCCAGAAAGACTTTCTCGAACGGGACCAATATGTTACACGGCGTGTTTTAAGTGTTTTCGCCACAGCTTCCGCGTTCATCCACGCCATCATCAGGACGTCGCCGTTTTCAACATCCTGCGCGATGCAGGGAATCAAACCGTTTGCGTCATAGACCAAGGTCGAAGGATCGAAGGACATGGGGTAAAAACCCTTTGCTTGAGGAGACTTCACGCCTATCTAAGAGCAGGACGATAAAAGGGAAAGGCGCAATGGCCGAAAGCGATCTGATCAAGCTCTATTCGGGCCGCATTCTTGAACTTGCCGCGGATATTCCGCGTCTGGGACGCCTTGATACGCCCGATGCAACCATCAAGAAACGCTCGCCTTTGTGTGGCTCGACCGTGGTTGTTGACCTCGTGATGCAGGACGGCAAGGTCACGGCGTTTGCACAGGACGTGAAAGCCTGCGCGCTGGGTCAGGCAGCGGCTGCCGTCGTTGGCGGCGCGATCGTTGGGAGCAGCGAGGCGCAGATCCTGGCCGCACGCGATTCTCTGCGGGCCATGCTGAAAGCCGACGGTCCGACGCCAGCGGCTCCTTTTGACGGTTTCGAAGTGCTGCGCCCCGCCGCCGCATACAAGAACAGACATGCCTCGATCCTGCTGTCGATTGAAGCGGCTGCCGAGGCCTGCGCAAAGGTGCGGGAAACGCACAGCGCTTAAACCTCTGTTTGTACTTTTTGTTTATCTGTGCCGCCTGAGCTTTGAAAGACGGTGGCATGCAGCAACCAGACAACCTGTCGGTCCCCGACACGCAAGCGCGCCTGACCGCGCTGACGCAGGACGCAACCAGCCTCGGCAGGGAAACTGTCGATGTGGGCGGCTTCCTGAGTGACCTCGATGCGCGCTGTCAGGACCAGATCGCGGGACTGGACCAGATTACGCACAACGCCTCCGATCTGTCCCAGACGGGCAGTGCCATGCTGGAAGCTGCGGAGCGCATGGCGAAGGCCTCCGATGATGCGCTCAACCGCGTTCGGGAATCGACCGCTCTGCTGACGGAAAATGGCGCGCAATCTCAAATGCTGGCGGAGTGGGTGCGCACCATCCATGCGCAAGGCCCGGAAGTGGAGGAAATGCTGCGCGCGGTTCAGGTCTCCAACTCCGAAATCGCCGATATTTCGTGGCAGGTGAAACTGCTTGCCGTCAATGCCAAGATCGAAGCGGCGCGCGCGGGCCAGGCCGGCAAAGGGTTCTCAATTGTCGCTGACGCCGTGAATGAACTCAGCCAAAAAACCAGCAACGCCGCCGATACGATTTCTGCCACGGTCAAGAAACTGTCGGACTGGATGAGCGCACTGCACCGCGGCGCGGAACATACATCGACAAACGCCAAGGCCGTTCTGGACCGAAGCGCCGATGCGGATCGGGCCCTGATGACCATCGAGTCCCGCGTGGAAGAATTGCAAACCGATGCGCATGCGCTCACGGATACGTCCGAGTCCGCGCAACGCGCGGTTGGCATTGTCGCGTCCGCCGTCGAACAGATCGCCGGCTCCGTTCAGGAAGTGGCCCGGGGCGTCGATGAGGCAAACACACGCTGTGAAACGCTGGTGGATACATCGGAATCCATCTTGCAAGGGGCCGTGGCCTTGGGCGGCAGCAGTGACGATGGGCCGATGATCACCGCAGTCCAAGACCTTGCCGGGCAAATCATGGAAGCCTTCGAGAAGGCGATCGTTTCCGGCCGCATTCAGGAGGCTGATCTGTTCGATACGGATTACAAGCCGATCCCGGGCAGCAATCCTGAACAGGTGATGACACGTTTCACGAACCTGACGGATGAGGCCTTGCCAGCCATTCAGGAACCTGTTCTGGAACGGGGGCAGAACATTGTTTTCTGTGCCGCAGTGGATCGCAACGGCTATCTGCCAACACATAATTTGAAGTTCAGCCGTCCGCTGAGCGAAGATCCGGTCTGGAACGCGGCAAATTGCCGGAACCGCCGCATATTCGATGATCGCGTTGGCCTGAAGGCGGGCCGGAACGAAATGCCGTTCCTGCTGCAGGTGTACCGGCGCGATATGGGGGGCGGCGTGTTTGTCATGATGAAGGACCTGTCCGCTCCGATTACGGTTCGTGGCCGGCACTGGGGCGGGCTACGCCTCGCCTACAAGTTCTAAACAAAAAAGCCGCCGCGCTCCGGAAGGAGGCGGCGGTCAGTGGCGCGTCTTGCTATGCATCCAGATCAGGTTCGGTCGCAGGCAGGCAGACCGGTTGGGACAGGCGTACGCATCGGGGACAGGATGATGCGGACAAGACCTGGGGCACTATAAAAACGCAGGCAGAAAGTCAGACGAGAGAGGGAAGATGCAGAACACCCATCAAGATCACAACGAGAGACACGGCGCCCAAGGCGTCCTGCCATAACGTTGCCGTCTGGCGGGTAAGGACCGTTTTCACTGTATCAATCATGGTCTTCGCTCCGATGTTCCCCTTCGTTGCTTATTTGTTCTCATATTGTTTACGCGTTGTAAAGAACTTTATGAGAACAAATGGGAACAAACTGAGTTTACCCTTATATCGCTCTTCAGTTTGGCCTCGCGGTTCCGAACTTCCCCTTTGGATCACCGCTGCGCGCGCACCGCTTCCCCCGGTGCGCGCGTCTCCACAATCTGAAACAATCGGTATCTCACCCGACGCTGATCAACCGAATGGCTTCATCCTGGCGCATCAGCCAGAGCAGATGTCGTGCCGCAACGCCACGCGGGCTTTCCAGATTTGGATCTTCCGCAAGCAACCGGCGTGCATCGCTCTGCGCAATTGCCATCAACCCGGCCTGCCGTTCCAAATCGGCCACACGAAACTGCGGCAGTCCGGATTGCGCGGTCCCGATCAGATCCCCCGATCCTCGCATTTCAAGATCAACTTCGGAAATCCGGAACCCGTCTTCGGTTTCCCGCAAGGTCGTCAAACGCTTGAGCCCGCTCTCCGACAAAGGTGGCTGGTACATCAATAGGCAGGTCGAAGCCGCCTCACCCCGCCCTACCCGCCCGCGCAATTGATGCAATTGCGCAAGGCCAAAGATTTCGGCCCGCTCGATCACCATGATGGAGGCGTTGGGCACGTTCACCCCGACCTCGATCACAGTGGTGGCGACCAGCACACTGGTTTCGCCCGCTACGAACCGCGCCATGGCGGCGTCCTTCTCATCGTTCGGCATCTGGCCGTGCACCAACCCAACAACGCCCTCGCCGAACGCCGCGCGCAACCGTTTGAACCGCGCCTCAGCCGCAATGAGATCCGACACTTCGCTCTCTTCGACCAGCGGACAGACCCAATATGCTTGTCGCCCCTCGGCAATCGCGCTGCGCAGGTGATCAATCACCTCGTCCATGCGTTCAGTCGACAGCAATGCGGTCTTGACCGGTTTTCGGCCCGGCGGTTTTTCGTCCAGAACGGAGACGTCCATATCGCCGTACTGCGCGAGGGCAAGACTGCGTGGAATGGGCGTTGCCGTCATCACCAGAACGTCTGCACCTTGCCCTTTCTTGCCAAGTTCCAGCCGTTGGCGCACGCCGAACCTGTGTTGCTCATCAACGATAGCAACTCGAAGATCTTGAAAGGACACGTCTTTTTGAAAAACCGCATGGGTGCCAACCAGGATCTGGATGTCTCCGCGCGCCAAGGCCTGAAGTTTGGCCTCACGCTCTGCGCCCTTGTCCCGGCCGGTCAATCCTTCCAGCACGACCCCGGCAGCTTCGGCCAGAGGTTGCAACCCTTCCAGATGTTGCCGCGCGAGGATTTCGGTTGGCGCCATCATGACGCCCTGCCCGCCCGCTTCGACCGCGACCAGCAATGCCATGAAGGCCACGAGAGTTTTGCCGGCCCCGACATCCCCCTGAAGCAGTCGGTTCATCCGCTCCGGCTGGCCCATATCATCGGCGATCTCGTCCATCGACCGAAGTTGCGCCCCGGTTGGTTTGTACGGCAGAGATTTCAGAACCCTGGATCGCAACTGGCCATCACCTTCGGAGACCATGCCGCGTCCTCGCCGCCGATCCGCCCGAGCCAACGCGAGGGTCAACTGATGCGCCATCAACTCGTCATAGGCGAGCCGCGCCCGGGCCGGTGCCGTCGGCGCCAAGGCCTGAACCCCATCCGGCGCGTGGGCCTGAACAACCGCTTCGGCCCAGGATGGCCAGTTCTCCTGCGCGCGTTGGCTCGGGTCGATCCATTCTTCGAGTTGCGGCAAACGGGTTAACGCATCCGCCATGGCGCGCGACATGGTTTTCTGCGTCACGCCAGACGTTAACGGATAGACCGGCTCAAACTCAGGCAAGGCCTGCGCCTCCTCGGGTTCGAGCACATGCTCGGGGTGCACCATCTGCGGCACACCGTCAAAGAGCTCAACCCGGCCAGACACGATCCGGCGCTCGCCGTGCGGCAATGTCCGAAGCAGGTATTCGGGGCGGGCATGAAAGAACACCAATTGAAATCGCGTTTGCGCGTCATCCACCTCGATCCGATACGGCGCGCCGCGTTTCGACGGGGCACGATGCTGGCCAATCTGCACTTCGACCGTCGCGATACCCGGCAGGTCCGCATCAAGAACTGACGGCTTCAAACGCCGGTCAACAATGGATTGCGGCAGTGTGAACAGCAGGTCGCGCGGCGCAAAAACAGAAAGATTCTCAAAAGCCTGAGCCGTTTTCGGCCCGATCCCGTCAAGCCCCTTGATATCGGCAAACAGACCGAAAAGCGCTTCGGGACGGCCGCTCATCCGGCGATGAACTCCAGCCATCCGTCTTCGTCGAGGATCATGAGACCAAGATCGCGCGCCTTCTTTTCCTTGCTGCCCGCGCCGGGCCCGGCGACGACGATGTCGGTCTTTGCGGACACCGAACCGGAGACCTTCGCGCCAAGTGCTTCGGCACGCGCTTTGGCTTCGGCGCGGGTCATGCGTTCAAGCGTTCCGGTAAAAACCACGGTCTTGCCGGCCACCGGGCTGCCTTCCGTATTCGGGCGCTCCGCTTCCTGGATGTCGAGATGGGCAACAAGACGATCGATGGACTGACGCTCCGCGCTTTGGTTGAACGCCGCTACCAGAGAGTGCGCCATGACCGCACCAACCCCGTCAATGGAGAGCAGATCGTCCCAAGCTGCCCCGTCCATGGGCGCGGCGTTAACCATAGCGGCCTCGAACGCAGGCCACGTGCCGTAGTGGCGGGCCAGCAGTGCAGAGGCACTTTCGCCCACATGGCGAATGCCGAGAGAGAAAATCACACGCGGCAGAGCAATACGGCGCCGTTCATCGATGGCATCGAACAGGTTTCCAGCAGATTTCTCACCCCACCCCTCGCGGTTCTTCAGCTGCTGCAAGCCTGAGCCGTAGTTGTCCTTCAATGTGAAAATATCCGCTGGCTCTTTGATCCAACCGTCGGTGTAGAATTGCTCCACCTGTTTTGCGCCGAAGCCTTCGATGTCAAACGCGCTGCGCGAGACGAAATGCTTCATCTTTTCAATTGCTTGGGCAGGGCAAATCATACCACCGGAGCAACGGCGAATGGCGTCGCCTTCCTCTCGGATCGCGTCGGACCCGCATTCCGGGCAGATTGTCGGAAACACGAAGGGTTGGGACTCTGCGGGGCGTTTGCTCAGGTCCACGTCCGCGACCTTCGGGATCACATCGCCTGCGCGGTAGACCTGAACCCAGTCGCCTTCACGGATGTCCTTGCCATCGCGGATCGGGTTTCCCTCGTTGTCGCGGCCGGCGATGTAATCTTCGTTGTGCAAGGTCGCATTGGAGACGACCACGCCGCCGACGGTGACCGGGGTCAGCCGTGCGACGGGCGACAACGCGCCGGTCCGGCCGACCTGAATGTCGATTTTTTCTAGGCGGGTCCAGGCAAGCTCGGCCGGGAATTTGTGTGCAATGGCCCAGCGAGGGGTGGTCGAGCGGAACCCTAGGCGGGCCTGAAGTGCGAGATCATTGACCTTGTAGACCACGCCGTCGATGTCATAGCCAAGCGTCGCTCGCTGCGTTTCGATCTTGCGGTAGTGCGCCAGGATCGCGTCCGGGTTCTCACAAATCGCGGTTAGAGGGTTGGTTTCAAAACGAAAATCCTTGAGCCGTGCGATCGCAGCCATCTGGGTTTCGGCCAAAGGTTCGGAAAGTTCGCCCCACGCATAGGCAAAAAATCGCAGCGGGCGGTCACGCGTGATCCGCGCATCGAGTTGCCTCAGACTGCCGGCGGCGGCGTTTCGCGGGTTGGCGAAGGTCTTGCCGCCGCGCGCTTCTTGCCGGGCATTGAGATCCGCGAAATCGGCATGGCTCATATAGACCTCGCCGCGCACCTCGAGCACCTCCGGGGCTCCGTCAATCTGCTCTGGAATATCTGTGATGGTGCGGGCGTTTGCGGTGACGTTTTCACCCTCGCTGCCATTGCCGCGCGTGGCCGCCTGCATGAGTTTGCCGTTCTCATAGCGCAGCGACAGAGAAAGACCGTCAATTTTCGGCTCCGCCGTATAGGTCAGCGCATCATCTTCGCTCAGGCCAAGGTAACGGCGCAAAGACGTGTCGAAATCGGTGATGTCCGCGTCTTCAAAGGCGTTTGACAGGGACATCATGCGCTGCGCGTGGCGGATTTTACCAAAACCTTCCGCCGGCGCGGATCCGACCTGATCAGACGGGCTGTCTTCGCGTTTCAAATGCGGAAACCGCGCCTCGATCGCCGCGTTCCGCTGTTTCAGCCGGTCATAATCCGCATCGGAAATCTCTGGCGCATCGTCCGTGTGATACGCACGATTGGCCTGTGACAGAGTTTCTGCAAGAGCGGCAAGCTCTGCGCGCGCCGCCTCTTCACTCAGCGTCTCTACTGCTGGTTCGGCCATGCCCTTGCCCTTTGCGCCTGTTCACTGTGCCAGTGATAGGGCCGCGTTCAGGCAAGGTCCAGTGTCAGGCGCTGGCCGCGAGACGTTTCGGCTCGTCCTGGCCCGGTTCCGGATCGCGCAGCACGTAGCCACGGCCCCAGACCGTCTCGATATAGTTGTCGTCGCCGGTGGCCTCCGAAAGCTTCTTGCGTAGCTTGCAGATGAAAACGTCAATGATTTTCAGTTCCGGCTCGTCCATGCCGCCATAGAGATGGTTAAGGAACATCTCCTTGGTCAGCGTGGTGCCCTTGCGCAGGCTCAGAAGCTCCAGCATCTGGTATTCCTTGCCGGTCAGGTGCACCGACTTGCCGCCCACTTCCACCGTCTTGGCATCGAGATTGACGGAGATCTTGCCTGTACGGATGACGGATTGCGAATGCCCCTTGGAGCGGCGGATGATCGCGTGAATGCGCGCGATCAGCTCGTCGCGGTGGAACGGCTTTGTCATATAGTCGTCTGCACCAAATCCGAAGCCTTTGATTTTGCTTTGGGTATCGTCATCGCCGGAGAGAATCAGGATCGGCGTTTCGATACGGGCCACACGCAGCTGACGCAGAACTTCATGTCCGTTGATATCCGGCAGGTTCAGGTCCAGCAGAATCAGGTCGTAATCGTAGAGTTTGGCGAGATCGATCCCCTCCTCACCCAGATCCGTCGCATAGACGTTCAGATTGGCATGAGACAACATCAATTCGATGCTTTTTGACGTTGTCGGATCGTCTTCGACCAGCAGAATGCGCATTGAAAATCTCCAGCTTGTTCCTCAGGCTGCCGTGAACCTGTCGGAAAATAGTTAACGCGAACTTACCACGGGTTAACTTTATCGGAGATTTTTTGTCATTCAACCTCAGGTTGCCGAAATTTCTGCACCCGCGTGGCTTTGAGCGCTTCTTCGCCGTGCCTGGCGGAGGCCCGCACCCAGGACATCAGTTCCTCGGCGCTGAGCGCGTAGCGTTCGATAGCCTGTTCGGACGTCAACAGCCCAAATTGGACCGCCCTGACAACCGCCGCCTTGCGGGAGGCGACCCAGCGCCGGGTTTCGGCGGGTGGCAGATCAGCCCGTGTCATCATCGTGCCATCGGGCAGCTTTACCGCGCGCGGACCATCGATCTTCTTCAGGTACATGCTCGTCTTTCCCTCGTTCGGATTGAGGCCAATCAAACACGGAGGATTTAACAGCAGCTAAAGCGCCCCCTTGAGAGTGTGTCGAATTTTCCTATATTCCCGGCTTGTTCCTAGGAGACGCCCCAATGCCCCTCGATCCGGCCCCGCTCAATTCGCTTGGCCTGCCCAAAGCGCCTGAAGATACCCGCGTTGTCGTTGCCATGTCCGGCGGCGTTGACAGCTCCGTTGTGGCTGCCAAGCTGAAGGAAGAGGGCTATGACGTGGTCGGCGTGACCTTGCAGCTCTATGACCATGGCGCGGCGCTGGCCAAGAAAGGCGCGTGCTGTGCCGGGATCGACATTCATGATGCGCGGCGCGTGGCGGAAGAGATGAACTTCCCTCACTATGTTCTTGATTATGAAAATATTTTCAAGGATGCGGTGATTGATGAATTCGCCGAAAGCTACCTTGGCGGCGCAACACCCGTGCCCTGCATTCGCTGCAATGAGCGGGTCAAATTCAAGGATCTTCTGGAGACCGCGAAGGATCTTGAGGCCGACTGCATGGCGACCGGTCATTACATTCAGCGCAAGGTGGGCGTGCAGGGCGCAGAGCTGCATTGCGCCGAAGATCGCAACCGGGATCAGAGCTATTTTCTGTTTTCCACGACGCCGGAGCAGCTCGATTTCCTGCGCTTTCCCCTTGGGCACCTGCCCTCGAAAGACGCGACTCGGGAGTTGGCGGCGAAATACGGATTGGCGGTGGCGGACAAGCCCGACAGTCAGGACATTTGTTTTGTTCCGGACGGAAATTATGCCGCTGTCATCGAAAAACTGCGCCCCGGCTCGGCGGAACCGGGGGAGATCGTGCATGCCGATGGCCGCGTTCTGGGCCAGCACAACGGGGTGATTCACTACACCATCGGTCAGCGGCGGGGTCTTGGCATCGGCGGTTTGAGCGAGCCTTTGTACGTGGTGCGGCTGGATGTGGACGCCAAGCAGGTGATCGTCGGCCCCAAGGAGATGCTGGCGACGCGCGTGATCCCGGTTCGGGAGATCAACTGGCTCGGCGATGAGCCGTTCACCGCCCGAGACGAGTGGCATCTGGCGGTGAAGGTGCGCTCGACGCGACCACCGCGGGAGGCGATCATTCGGCCATTGTCGGAGACAGAGGCAGAGGTCGAGCTTTTGACGCCGGAAGAAGGGGTGAGCCCGGGCCAGGCCTGCGTGTTTTATGATCCGGACAGCACGCGCATTTTCGGCGGCGGGTGGATCTGGCGCGGACGGTGAGCACAGCCCGTCCGGGACGCGCAGTGCACAATATCCCGATCAAGCCAGATACCTCTCAAAGAACACAGGGCCGCCCACGATCCGTGGGCGGCCCTGCCGGGCGACGCGCATCAGCGCGGCGCAATCGCTCGGTTTAAGCGCGTCCCATCGCCAGAACCGCGTTCAACCCGCCAAAGGCAAAGGCATTCGACAAAACCACGTCCACCTCGGCCTCGCGCGCCGCGTTGGGCACCACGTCCAGTGCGCATTCCGGGTCCGGCTCTTCATAGCCAATCGTCGGCGCAATCACCCCGTCGCGCAGAGCCATGATGCAGGCGAGCAGTTCAACCGCGCCAGTCCCACCAATCAGGTGGCCGTGCATGGATTTGGTCGAAGACATCATCAGATCATTGGCGTGTTGGCCAAAGACGTCCGCGACGGCGGCGCATTCTGTCTTGTCGTTGGCGGCCGTTCCGGTGCCATGGGCGTTGATATAGCCCACGCGCTCGCGGTTTACCCTGGCATCCTTCAAGGCGCCCGAAATGGCCCGCGCCGCGCCCTGTTTGGAGGGCATGACGATATCGGCGGCATCAGATGTCATTGCAAAACCAAGCACTTCGCAAAGAATAGTCGCGCCGCGCGCACGCGCGTGCTCATACTCTTCGAACACAAACACCCCTGCGCCTTCGCCCTGCACCATGCCGTTGCGCGTGGCGGAGAACGGGCGGCAGGCGTCTTTGGACATGACGCGCAGCCCTTCCCAGGCCTTTACGCCGCCAAAGCACAGCATCGATTCGGAGCCGCCGGTGATCATCGCCGTGCACATGCCGGTGCGGATCATCTGGAAGGCCTGCCCCATGGCGTGGTTCGACGAGGCGCAGGCGGTCGAGACGGTAAAGCTCGGCCCGCGCAGGTTGAACTCCATGGAGACGTGGCTCGCCGCAGCGTTGTTCATCAGCTTGGGCACCACGAAGGGGTGCACGCGGTTTTTACCCTCTTCATAAACCGCGCGGTAATTCTCGTCCTGCGTCAGCAGACCGCCGCCGGAATTGCCGAGCACAACGCCGGACCGGTCTGCCAGTTCACCGGTGAACTCGAGCCCGGAGTCCGCCAAAGCCTCGCGCGCCGCCAGAAGCGTGAACTGCGTGAAACGGTCATAAAGCGAGAGTTGCTGGCGGTTGAAGTGGGTGTCCGGATCGTAGCCCTTGATCTGCCCGCCGATGCCGATGGCGAGGCGCTCCACATCCCGAAACGCCAGATCGGTGATGCCGCAGCGCCCTTCGCGCATCGCCTCAAGCGTGGCCGGAACGCTGTCACCGAGCGGGTTGATCGTCCCTGCCCCGGTGATGACAACCCGTTTCACGACCCTTGCTCTTTCATCAGCGTTTCGATCCCGGCGATGATGCTTGCCACGGAAGAGATGTCAAAATCGCTCTCCGACGGGTCATTCGCGTTAAAGGGGATCGAGATGTCGAAGGCTTCTTCGATGGCGAAGATCGATTCGACGAGCCCGAGGCTGTCGATCCCGAGGCTCTCCGGCGTGCTGTCCAGCGTCACGTCGGATGGCTCCAGAAGCGCCTGTTCGGCGATGATTTCAATCACCCGGTCCTGAACGGTCATGGTCTCGGTCATGGTCATAAAACCTCTGTTCGCGCCCTGCCCGTGATTTAGTCATTCCCGGTGAGTTTTGAAACCGCTTTCTTGAGGTCCGCGACGTCGCGGAACAGGCGCGGCAGACGGCGCAGGCCTTTGTAACTCTCGATGTGGCTGTCCATTTTCATCGCCGGATAGCCCAGCACCACGCGCCCTGCCGGCACGTTGGAGAGCACAACAGACGCCCCGCCCAGGATGGCGCGATCGCCGATGGTCAGGTTGTCGGACACCCCGGACATGCCGCCGAGTACAACGCCCGTGCCGATGACGGAGGATCCGGCAATGCCGACCTGCGCGCAGACCATGGTGTGATCGCCGATGACCACGTTGTGGCCGATCTGCACGAGGTTATCGAGTTTGACGCCATTGCCGACGCGGGTTGCCCGGACGGTGCCGCGATCAATGCAGGAATTTGCGCCCAGTTCGACGTCATCGCCAATCTCGACGCCGCCAAGGCTGTGGATGCGCGCCCAGGGCTGCACGTCAGAGGTGCCTTCCTCGCCAAGGCTGGCGCGGGCTTTTTCCACGCCGGAAGGCTCTGGCGTGACAAAGGAGAAACCATCCGCGCCGACGCTGGCTCCGAAATGGGCAATGAAGCGCGCGCCGATCTGCACCCGCGCGCCGATGCGCACGCCGGTGTGCAGCAGACTGCCTTCGCCGATCACTGCGTCCCAGCCGACGAAACACTGCGGGCCGATATGACTGCCCGCGCCAATGCGCGCACCGGCCTCAACAATGGCAAAGGGGCCGATGGAGACGTCCGCGCCGATCTCGGCGGTGTCATGTATAATAGCGGTGGGATGAATGCCGGGGGCATAGCCCTGCCCCTTGTCCATCATCGCCGACAGGCCCGACATGGCAAAGCGCGGGCGCGGGGCGGTGAGCGCGGCTTTGAGTCCGTAGCTTTGCCAATCCGCGCCATTCCAGAGCATGGCGGCCTGCGCCTGCCCTTCGGCAATCCCGGCGGCAAATTCCGGCTTCATGGCCAGCGCCAGCTCATCTGATGCCGCAGAGGCCGGTTCGGCCACGCCGGAAATCAGGATGGACCCATCGCCGAAGACCTCAAGGCCAAGGGCCTCGGCGATTTGAGACACTGTATAAGATGTCATGTCAGGCATTCCCGGCTTGGTGTCACCGGGCGAGGTTTAGCTGCGACCCGTGCGCAGCGCCACCCCTTCATTCGCCAGCGCACGCCAAAGCAGCTGATCACGGTTGTAGACGTCCGGGCGGTAGTTCATCTGCCCCTTCGCCTGCGTAAAGGCTGTGCGATAGATCAGGTGCACCGGCACTTCCTGCTCCAGATTGACCCGCGTTTCCGCGCCGGTGTTCAGGATGCGGTGGAAGGTGCCCTTGGGATCGTCTTCCTGTGGGCCAAGCAGCGCATAGGCAAAGTCATGCGGATCATCGAGACGGATACAGCCGTGGCTGAAGGTCCGCACGGTACGCGAAAACAGATGCTGCGATGGCGTGTCGTGCAGGTAGATGTTGTACTTGTTCGGGAACATGAACTTCACCGAACCCAGCGCGTTGCGCGGCCCCGGGGGCTGGCGCATGTTGAACGGGAAGCTGCGGGCGGAGTAGCCCGCAAAGCTGCGGCCCCGGCCCACCACACGGCCCCGCGCATCAACGATCTGCAGGTGCCCGACGGCACCGGGGTTGTTGCGCAGCAGCGGAAGGTATTCCTTCACGATGATCGAACGCGGTACATACCAGGACGGGTTGATGACCATGTGGGTCATCACGTCGGAAAACTCCGGCGTGCGGCGGTCCATGGCCTGATGGCCAATCACCGAGCGGGTTTCATAGGTCAGCTTGTCATCGTCGATGACTTGCGCGTGGTAATCCACGAGGTTCACCAGAACATGACGTTTGCCGCGGCCTTCGGGACGATTGAGCCAGCGCTCACGCTCCATGGCGACGATGATCGACTTCAGCCGCGCCTCTGGCGTGGTGTTGACCTCGCGCATGGTTGTGGCCCCGGCCACGCCGTCCACCTCGATGCCGTGGTCTTCCTGGAACTGGCTGACGGCGGCTTCCATGGCGGAATCATAGGTGCCGCTGAGCGAGGATCGCAGGTAGCCCATGGCGGTCAGACGATTGCGCAGGGCAATGACAGCCGGGCCGCTGGAGCCGGGCTTGAGGCTTTGCGTCGGAACGACCGGACCCCAGCCGCCGTGTGCAATGCGGTGCTCCATGCGCAGCTTCGCCCGCATCAGGCGGGTGTATTCGGCGGTGCGCGGTGCAAGATCGCGCATCACAAACGCCGGATCTTCCTTGACCAGACGCGCCAAAAGATTGCCAGACGCATGGCGCGGCGGCTTGCGTTTGATGCCGGGGCTGACCTTTGTGCCGTCGAGCGCACCGGTGGAAATATCATGGGCAAAGCGCAGGTAGAGGTTTGTCAGGTCCAGTTCGAGCTGGCCACGATCCCGTCCGGTCTGAACCGTTGCCATGCGCGCCATAAGCGCATCCGCATTGTACCGGCGTCCGGGCAGCCCGTGATCGGCGGCCATGGAGAGCGCGTCAAACAGTGCCGCGCGCCGTGCCCTGTCCTCGTCCGACGGTCCGGTCCAGATCGGCTCGAAGCCTCGCAGGCGGTAAAACTCGGCAACGCTTTCATCTTCGCCGATGCGTTCGGCCACGGCCTGTTTGTAGGCGGTCACCTGAAAAGAGAAGCTGTCCTGCGCCTGCCCCTTCGGCGCCGTGGCGAAAATCACGCCAGCCGCGAGAAGAGCGATCGCCGATGTTCGGCCAAAGGAGACTGAAACCCGTTTCATAAAATAATCCTTGTTCCTGCACGCCCGTTTATGTTTTCATTAGTAATCAGTGACCTGCGGCTGTCTACTCACAATTCCGACAAGGCACAAACTTCTTTAGATCCCGTTAGCTCAAATGCAACGCGGCGCATTCCCGCCACAGTGTGGCAACGCTTGAGCAGGAATCTGCCACTTTCCCCTTGATCCCCCGAAAAGGCCCCAAAACACCCTTTTTCGAGCCGCCGATTCGTGTCATACGGATTGTGCATCTGGGGATAGATGGCAGGGCGCACAACGATGCGCATCATACAGTAGCAACCAGCGACCACGGGACAGGCGCTTTCAAAATGGCAGATATGACTTCCAGCAGCTTTACGCGGCGTGGCGTGCTTGGCGCATTTGCGGCCACCACCATCGCAGCAGCCCCCACCTTCTCCAATGCAGCAGGCTTCCTGCGCGGGTCCGGCGACATTCGCCGCATTCGCATGTTCTCCGGCCGCACCGGCGAGCGGATCGACATGATTTACTGGATCGAAGGGCATTACATTGCCGACGCGATCAAGGAAGTGAATTATTTCATGCGCGACTGGCGCACCAATGACGTCAAGAAAATCGATACGCGCACGATCGACATTCTTGCGGCGGCGCACAACCTGATGGATGTGACCGAGCCGTACATGCTGATTTCCGGCTACCGCAGCCCGAAAACCAACGCGATGCTTCGCTCGCGTTCCGGCGGCGTCGCGAAAAACTCGCGTCACCTGCGTGGGCAAGCGGCGGACCTGCGGCTTTCCTCGCGCTCCGTCAGTCAGATGGCCCGTGCGGCCCAATCCTGCAACGGCGGCGGCGTTGGCCGCTATACGAAGTCCAACTTCGTTCACATGGACTGCGGCCCGGTGCGCACCTGGGGACGGTAACTTTCCGGACCAGCACATCTTTTTGTCCCAAACTGCTGCGCCCCTTCCCTTGTCCCGGGATTGGGGCGTTTTGTCGTGTTGGAGCGGTGTATCCGATCCGGACAGGGACAGGCAGTCAGGAATTCCTCACTGCTGTGTGACAGCATAGCGGAATTCTGAACGAAAGGTTGCGTTTAACACCGCAAATTTTCGTTAGTTCATGTGCAGACCCGCGCGCGGCGGGCCACATCCACATGCCCTGACCGTGTTGTTCTTTTCGGGAGGGGGAGGAAGTGGCGCGGTTGACGGGGCTCGAACCCGCGACCCCCGGCGTGACAGGCCGGTACTCTAACCATCTGAGCTACAACCGCGCATTTCCTTCGGCGCTTCGTTTCGGGGCAGTGGTGGCGCGGTTGACGGGGCTCGAACCCGCGACCCCCGGCGTGACAGGCCGGTACTCTAACCATCTGAGCTACAACCGCTCACTGCCGCCGAAGCTGAGCGCCTCGGTGTGAGGGGCCTTTTATGTGCGGGGCTTTGGCGCGTCAAGCGCTTTCCAAGACGAAAAGTGAGGAAAATGAACCGCGGCTTTCTATTGGCGTGTCCGGCGAGACACGCATTGCGCGATCCGGCGGCACTTGCCGAAAATTTTCCTTGCGCATCAAGCCCCTGCTGCGCCTTCATGCTTCGGTCTGCTGTACTGTAAATCCTGCCACGGGGGTGGCCCATATGTTTGAACTGAACCGACGGACGTTTTTGTCCGCCAGCGGTGCTGCGCTTGCCTGTACGCATCCTTTCGAAGCCCTCGCCGCTCCGGTGATAGCCCTGCCAAAAGACGTCGCACAGCGCGACGCGGCTACGGTGATGGCCGTGCGCACGCCCTCGCCCGTTGTTGGCATGACGTTCGACGATGGCCCGCATCCAAAACTCACGCCGATTCTGCTCGACATGCTCAAGGCCCGCGGCCTGCGCGCCACGTTTTACCTGATCGGGAATCGCGTTGTTACATGGCCTGACATCGTGCGCCGCATTGCGGATGAAGGGCATGAGATCGGCAACCATAGCTGGACCCACCCGAATCTCGCCAGGTATTCGGACAAGAAAGTCCTGAGCGAGATCGACCGCACCTCTGATGCGATCTTCAAGGTTACGGGCCGCCCGCCCGTCACCTTCCGGCCGCCCTATGGCTCATTTACCAAGCGCCAGCGGCTGATGTTGTACGAGGCGCGCAACCTGCCAACGATTCTGTGGTCCGTCGATCCGCAGGACTGGCGCCGTCCCGGCGCCTCCGTGGTCGCCAAGCGCATCCTCAAAGGCTCTAAACCCGGCGCGATCATCCTCAGCCACGACATCCAAAGCGGCACAGTCAAGGCCATGCCGCAAACGCTGGACGGGCTGTCCGGGCGCGGGCTCAAGTTCGCCACGGTCAGCCAGATGATGGGCTGGCCGCTCTGGCAATCGCGCCGTTTCCGCCGCGCAGGTTGATAAGCAGGCTCCGGCCTGCTTCGGCAGGTTGAATAAGCGCCCGTACGCTTGACGCAAGGCAATGCCGGATTTACCAATATTAACCAAAGGTAAAGGAGGGGCAGCGCATTCTGGGGCAGGACTTGGGGCAGTCATTTCAGGCGCGGCGCAAAAGAATTCTGATCACACAGAGGGCGCTGGAGACCTATAGCGGAACGGAAATGTACACGGCGGAAATCGCCCGTGCGCTCAAAGCCCGTGGCCATGAGGTGGAGATCTTCTGCCCCCTGCCCGGCAAAATCGCCAATCTGATCACCCCAAGCGGCATCTCGGTCTGTGATCGGCTGAGCGATCTGCCCTTTGTGCCCGAAGTCATTCACGGTCATCACCATTTGCCGTTGATGGCCGCCCTCGCCCGGTTCGAGCACACCCCCGCCATTCATCTCTGGCACGGCACGCGCCCTTGGGTGGAGCGGGTGCCCGATCACCCCCGGATCAAACGCTACGTGGTGACCTCAGACCGCATGGCCCCGCGTCTTCGGGCGGAGTTTGGCATTGCCGAGGACCGCGTGCGCAGCCTGCCGAACTTTGTCGATACGGAGCGCTATTCGCATGTGCGCGAGGTGGCAAAAACACCAGGCCGGGCCGTGCTGTTCGGGCAAAGCGGGTTTTATCCGCATGAGCTTGAGATGCTGGAACAGGCCTGTGCGGACAATGGGCTTGCGCTCGACAAGGTTGGCTATGCCTATGGCAATCCGCGCCCGCGCCCGGAGTATTTCCTGCCCGATTACGACATTGCCTTTGCCGTCGGGCGCTCTGCGCTGGAGGCCATGGCGAGCGGCTGCGCCGTGATTCCCATCGTGCCGCAGCTTGCCGGGGCGCGAATCACCGAAGACAGCCTCGAGACATGGGCGGCCTCGAACTACAGCCCGCGCTATTTCACCGGGGCGGATCGGTTTGACAGCGCATGGATGGCGCAGCAGCTGCAAAGCTGGGATCCAGAGGATATCGCAGCCGTCACGCAGCAGGTGCGGCAGGACTTCACGCTGGAGCGGGCGATTGACCGGCTCGAGCGGCTTTATGAAGAAGCGGTGCAAGCGCCGTATGATGCGGGCAGCCAGGCTGCGTTCGCCAGTTACCTCGAATGGATGGCGCGGGAAGCGGATGGGCTTTGGGCACAGACCGCCACGGCGCAAAACGAGTTGGACAAGCTGCGGGCCGAGAATGCCCGGCTGAAGGCGCAAGACGTGCCGCCGGGACCGCTGCCCGATGCCATCGAGCCGGTGGCCAAGGCGCAACTGTCCCAATCCGCCCGCTCGGACGCGGCGCGGCGGGCGCGGATCGAAGCCTCCGGTCTGTTTGATCCGGGCTGGTATCGCAGAACCTATGAGGACGTGGCCGCAAGCGGTGTCGACCCGCTTGTCCATTATATGCAGATCGGCTGGAGCGAAGGCCGCAGCCCGTCCGCCTATTTTGACGGTCGGGCCTATCTGGACACCCATCCGGATCTGGAGGCGGAACAGATCACGCCGCTGGAACACTACCTGTCGCGCATCGACGCGCTGACAAACAGTCTGCGCGCCCCTGGTGCGCAGAGCACGGAGGCCTGAGGTGATGGACGGCGGTTTGATCCTCGAACGTCCGCCGATGGCCCCGTCCGGGGTCTGCGTGAGCCGGTTCGATGCAGCGCTGGAAGACTGGCTCAACGCGCATTACCGCTATTGGAACTGCGACGAATGCGTGGTTTTGCCGAAAGTTGCGGTGAACGCCATGCGCACCGTGGGCGGCTGGCGCCGGGGCGTGCGGGCCGCGGATCACCTGGTGCCGCCGGGCACGCCTGTGGCGACCTTCCTTGATCGCAAGGGCCGCGCGTCAGATCGCTGGGACGGCGGCGAAGGACTTGGCATTTCGGGCAATGGCACCACCCATTCGGGGGTTCTCGCGGGTTATCTTCTGGATGCCTGCGGCGGGGTGATCGGCCTGAAACTCTGGGAGCTGTATCCCGGCTGCGGGCGCGTGCGGCGGCGGATCTATCCGTTTGACGATACGCTGTTTGGCACGGCGAACGGGCGGAACTACTGCGTGATACTTGAAACGGATGGCAGGCTGCTGGGCGGGCGGGACAATCCGGCGTCCGGGATCCTGCCTTGAAACAGGTGGAACCATTGGTCGCGTGACGCCGGGCCTTTACCCCGGCTGCGCTTTTCCTATATGAAAACTCAGGAATACGCTGAGAGGACCACCATGACCGATGCAAGCCCGCCGATTGAAGGCACGCCGCTGATTGCGCCGTCGAGCACGGATCATCCGCTTTACGACCAGGTGGTCGAAGCCTGCCGCACGGTTTACGACCCTGAAATCCCGGTGAACATCTATGATCTTGGGCTGGTCTATACGCTTGAGATCAATGACGAGAACGAGGTGAAGGCAATCATGACCCTGACCGCGCCGGGCTGCCCGGTTGCAGGGGAAATGCCGGGATGGCTTTCGGACGCGATCGGGCCGGTGGCCGGGGTCAAAAGCGTCGAGGTCGAACTGACCTGGGAGCCCGCGTGGGGTATGGACATGATGTCCGACGAAGCACGGCTGGAACTCGGCTTCATGTGATCTCTATGCAAGCCTTTGGGCTTGCTTTGATCATTAGCAAGTCAAAAGGCTTGCTTTGACGCGGTGCAAGCCTTACGGCTTGCACATGGCAGATTGGACAAATCTCACTTTCGCAGCGGTCCTGACCGGCGATCTTGTTTCCTCGCGCAAGCAAGACAGTGCAATGGTGGACCGCGCCATGACTGTGCTGCACGGCGCCGTCGCCGAGTTTGCCGAAGACTATGCCCTGCCGCCCGATGCCTTTGTCTTTGACCGCTATCGCGGCGACGGATGGCAGGTTTTTCTGCCCGAGGGAGACATGGCCCTGCGCGCCGCCCTGCGCCTGATCGCAACCTTGACCAAACACCCGGACCTGCCCCTCTCGACCCGTATCGGCGTGGGCCTTGGCGCAGCACAGCTTCCCGGATCGCGTGATCTTGGCGCGGCGCGTGGCGAAGCCTTTACAGAGGCTGGCGACGTGTTGGATGGAATGGACCGGCACCAAAGGCTGGCATTCCCTGACAGGATCGGCCCGTCTTTGCAGGCCATCGCCGGATTGCTGGACTGGCAATCGCAGAACTGGACCCCTGCCCAGGCCGCGGCGCTTTTCGAAGCACTGCGCAACCAAAGCCCGACACAGGAAGAGATCGCCACGCAGTTCGGCGTGAGCCGTCAGGCCGTGCAAATCCGGTTGTCGAAGGCCGGGGCAAAGGCCATTCTGGAGGCCATCGAGGCTTATGAGAGCCAGATACAGGAGACCTGGGAGCGCCGCGCATGACCTTGATGGACCTTGTTCCACCGCTCAGCGCTCCGGCGCTTCAGGTCTTTACGGCTTTGCTGCTCGCCCATGTTCTGGCGGATTTTCTGTTTCAAACCAAGAAGATGGTGGCGCACAAGGGCAATGTGCTTGTGCTCGGCCTGCATGTTCTGATCGTCTTTGCCTTGTCAACGCTCGCGCTGGGCGGGGTCTGGCAGGTGGCGGCCATGGTAGCGGCGGCGCATTTCGTCATCGACATGATCAAGGTGATCTGGCGCGCCACCGGACAGGGCGACGGGCTGGCACCGTTTCTCTTGGATCAGGCGGCGCATCTGGTCAGCCTTCTGGCCGCCGCGCTGCTCTGGCCCGGCGCCATGGCGCTGGGCTGGTGGGACAACGATGCTGTCCATCTGGTCGCCCCTGCCCTGCTCGCCTCCGGCCTGATCCTGACTGTGATCGCGGGCGGCATGGCGGTGGGCCTTTTGACCGCCCGCTACCAGGGCGAGATCAGCGACGACAGCCTGCCCGACGCGGGCCGCCTGATCGGCCAGCTGGAGCGGTTCATCATCTTCGTGCTGGTGATGATCGGCGAGCCTGCGGGCATCGGTTTTCTGATCGCCGCCAAATCCGTTCTGCGCTTTGACACCGCGTCACAGGGACAAAAGGCCAGCGAATATGTCATCATTGGCACGCTGGCATCCTTTTCCTGGGCGCTGGTGATGGCCTATGGCACGCAGGCCCTTCTTGAGATTGCCGCACAGGCGTCCTAGATAGGCTGTAGAGCAAAAGAGGTATCCCATGTTCAGCATTCCCGGCAAACAGGCGGTCACAATAACACCCCCCGCCGTGAAACAGATTCGCAAACTGATGGATCGTGACGGCCGCCATGGCCTGCGCATCGGCATCAAGAAAGGCGGCTGCGCGGGCATGGAATACACCATGGATTATGTCGATTCTGCTGATCCGAACGACGAGGTGGTCGAACAGGACGGCGCGCGGGTGATGATTGCCCCAATGGCGCAGATGTTCCTGTTTGGCACGGAAATCGACTACGAGACCAGCCTGCTGGAATCCGCCTTCAAGTTCCGCAATCCGAACGTGACAGATGCCTGTGGCTGCGGCGAGTCGATCAAATTCAAGGACGTGGAAGAGCTGTCTGCCGAGCGCGAACAGTGAGCCTCTCGGACGAAGAGATCGCCTTTGCCCGCGATCTTTTCGCCGGTCTTGGAGAGATCAGCACCCGGAAAATGTTTGGCGGGCTGGGGATATACCACGGCGGCACGATCTTTGCCGTGATGCTGGCCGAAGGGGATATCCTGATCAAGGGCGCCGGGGATTTCATCGACCGGCTGGAAGAGATGGGCTGCGCGCGCTGGCGTTACACGCGCAAGGACGGCTCCGGCGCGGCCATGCCCTATTGGTCCCTGCCCGGCGCGGCGCTCGATGATCCCGAAGAAGCGGTGGCGCTCGCCCGCGAGGCTTTGCGCCACCTGTAGGATCACACCTCGGCCATAGCCTCGGCCTCAAACGCGCCAACAGCCGCGAAAGACGGATGCGCCTGACACCGCGCAATCCATCCGGTGATCGCAGCACTGTCCGGAGCCAGCCCCGGCACCCAGGCAAAGATCGATCCGACGAGAATATCCACCGCCGTGAACCGCGCGCCCATCAGGTAGTCCCCGGACGCCAGAGCCGTCTCCAGCTCTGCCATCACTTCGTCCCAACCCCGGAAATTAGACTGAATCGCCGGGTGCTCGATCCCCGACAGCTTGGCCACCAGAACCGGCTCCACCACGTTGCCGTACCACGTCATCCATCCAAGATAGGCCCCATGCTCCGGCGTGCCCGGCGCAGGCGCGAGCCCCGCTTCGGGGAACAGCGTGGTCAGATGGATCATGATCGCGTTGCTTTCGCGGATCGCCTGCCCGTCATGCTCCAGAAGCGGCACCTTGCCATCGGGATGCGGGTTCGCCGGGTCGCGCCCGCCGGAGCCGTCCGCCCGGACAACCGAAACCTGGCGAATGTCGACCTTGTCGCGCACGCCAAGCGCTTCGATCAATTGAACAATCCGCGTCGCGCGGCTTTGCGGGGCGTAATAGAGGGTGAGCATGTGCAGTATCCTTGTAAGCTGTGTCTCACGCCCGGATCTACACCGCCCTGCTGTCAGTTCCTGTCAGGACGGATCACCCGGCCTTCTGCAAATGCAGATAGGTTTCCTTGAACCGTTTCTCCATGTGCTCCCCGGCGCGGATGATCTCATCCGACCCTTTCGGCGCAACATTGGTCTCATGGTTCGGGTTGAAGAACAGCGGCACGGAAATGCGCTCTTCGGCGGTGCCCTTCACCCGGTGCAGCGTGGCCTTGACGCGGCCTTCCGTCCACATCTCCAGCATCTCACCGAAGTTGATCACAAAATCGCCGGGGCGCGCCTCAACAGATATCCAGTTGCCATCCCGGCCCTGCACCTCAAGCCCCGGCACACCGTCGGTGCCAAGCAAGGTCAGGCAGCCGTAATCGGTGTGGGCCGCGATGCCGAAATCCTTCTCTCCGGCCCAATCCGGGCGCGGCGGGTAATAATTGCCCCGCAAAAGCGCCATGGGCCGGTCGAACTTGTTATCAAAGTAATCGCGGTCTTCGCCGATCGCCTCGGCGATGCCGCGCAGAAGCGTCATGGCCACGGTGCGCGCATCGGCATAATAGGCCTCGACCACCTCGCAAAAACCCGCGGGTGCGGCGGGCCAAAGGTTGGAAGCGTAGACCGACAGCCCGGTCTCAGGCGCTTCGAACCCGCAGTCAAAGACCTGCTTGTAATCGGGATTGGCCTCGGGATCGACCTGCTCGGATCCGGACGCCCCCCAGCCCCGGTTCGATCCGGTGCGTGCCATGTCCACTTGTGCCTTTTCCTCGGTCGACAGTGCGAAAAAGGCCCGATAAGCCGCCAGCACAAAGCGCATGCGCGCCGCACCAATGGCCGTGTTGTGCACGGTCAGAAAGCCGATCTCCTCGGCACCGCGACGCAGGGCCGCCAGCGTCTCCGGGTCTCTGTTTTCGATCTTTTGCGCGTCCAACCTCGGGATCATGGCTACCCCTCCCTCTCAATCGCCTTTCCCATGTCATCTCGCAGCCTCTGGCGCAAGCGCCCTTGACGCCGCGCGCTGCCCCGCGATGATGGCGCAAAGTCAATTTGGAGACCTCGATGCGCAGCAAACTCGCCGCAGGCAACTGGAAAATGAACGGAACACGGGCCGCCTTGGACGAACTCGGCGCCATGGCCGAGGCCGCAGGGGGCGCCGCAGAAGTGCTGATCTGCCCGCCCGCCACTTTGGTCGCGGAAGCCGCCACCAAGGCAGACGGCGTGATGATCGGCGGGCAGGATTGCCACGCAGAGGCCAAGGGCGCGCATACAGGCGATATTGCCGCAGACATGCTCAAAGACGCAGGCGCAAGCCATGTCATCCTCGGCCACTCCGAACGCCGCGAAGATCACGGTGAAAGCGACGAAGACGTGCGCGCAAAATGCCGCGCGGCCTGGGATGCGGGTCTGGTTGCGGTGCTCTGCTGCGGCGAGAGCCTCGCCCAACGTGAGGCACAGAACACGCTCGACATCATCGGCGGACAACTGGCCGGCTCGATCCCGGATGGGGCCACCGGCCACAACCTCGTCGTCGCCTATGAGCCGATCTGGGCCATCGGCACCGGCAAGGTCCCGACAACGGACCAGATCGGCGACGTGCACGATTTCATCCGCGCCCGCCTCGAGCGCCGCTTCGGCGAAGGTGTCGGCCGCTCGGTGCGCATCCTCTACGGCGGCTCCGTCAAACCCTCCAATGCGGCCGAGATCTTCGCCGTCTCCAACGTCGACGGCGCGCTGGTCGGCGGCGCGTCCCTCAAGGCCACGGATTTCGTGCCCATCATCGACGCGCTCAACGCCAGCGCTGAATAACCCCGCTCCCGGCTTCTTCTCTGCCAAATATCCCCGCCGGAGGCATCGGCAGAAAACACAAAAGGCGGCGCTTGTTCAAAGCGCCGCCTTTCTTGTTTGTCGCACCAGGACCTTACTCGGTGGTCGCCCCCATGGTCGCCTTGCAGTAGGCCAGTTCCAGCGGCTCCGACGGCAATGTACCTGTACAGCGGACCTGAGGTCCCATCACCGCGTTTGGCAGCACCGTCGAGATCTTGGGAATGTAGGTCACCATGATCAGGAAGACGAAGAGCACGGCGAGGAATGGCAGGGCCGCGCGGACAACCCGCATCATCGGCATCCCGGCAACCCCCGAGGTCACAAAGAGGTTGAGACCAACCGGCGGTGTGATCATGCCAATCTCCATGTTCACCACCATAATGATGCCAAGGTGGATCGGGTCGATCCCTAGCTGCAGCGCGATCGGGAAGACCAGCGGTGCAACGATCACCAGAAGACCCGAGGGTTCCATGAACTGACCACCGATCAGCAGGATCACGTTCACGATGATCAGGAACATGATCGGACCAAAACCCGCATCCAGCATGGCAGAAGCGATCTGCTGCGGGATCTGCTCATCGGTCAGCACGTGCTTGAGGATCAGCGCGTTGGCGATGATGAACATCAACGTGACGGTCAGTTTACCGGCCTCAAACAGCGTGTTCTTCGTGTCCTTGTGAAAGAAGACGGTGATCAGCGCGATCGGTTTGCGCAAGAGAGACAGGTTCTCCCCACCCTCCTTGTTCGCCAGCGGCCCCATGTCGCGATAGATGAAGTTCGCAATGAAGAAAGCATAGACGGCAGCCACGGCGGCGGCTTCGGTCGGGGTAAAGAACCCGAGGTAGATGCCCCCAAGGATGATGCCGATCAGCAGAAGGCCCCAGACAGCCTCACCCCCCGATTGTGCGACCTCGCCCCAGCCCTGCCACTCGCCTTTCGGCAGGTTGCGCATCTTGGCGATGACGTAGATCGTGATCATCAGCATGGTCCCGGCCATGAGGCCCGGAATGACACCCGCAAGGAACATGCGGCCCACAGAGACATCCGTCGCGGAGGCGTAGACCACCATCACGATGGACGGCGGGATCAGGATGCCCAGCGTGCCCGCGTTGGCGATGACACCGGCGGCGAAGTCCTTGGAATACCCCACCTGGCGCATCCCGGCGATCACGATGGAGCCGATGGCCACAACGGTTGCAGGGGACGAGCCGGAGAGCGCGGCGAAGAGCATACAGGCAAAGACACCCGCAATCGCCAGACCACCCGGCAGGTGCCCCACGATGGCGATGGAGAAGCGGATGATCCGCTGCGCCACACCGCCCGTCGACATGAACGAAGAGGCAAGGATGAAGAAAGGAATGGCAAGCAGCGTGTAGTGCCCGGCCATCGCCTGGAAGAAGCTTTGTGCAACAGAGCTGAGCGAGGTATCGGACAGCACCAGCAAAAAGACGATGGATGAGAAGCCAAGGCTGACCGCGATCGGAACACCGATCAACATCAGGCCGATGACCATACCAAAGAGGATGACAACGTCCATTCTCTTAGTCCTCCTTGTTCAGATGTGCGACGTTATCGACGTCGTCTTCGGCTTCGTGGCTGACGATCAGGCTCTCATCGACCCCGGTCCAGATGCGAATGGTCGCCTGGATGAACCGGATGAGAAGCAGAAGCGCGCCAAAAGGCAGAATGAAATAGGGGATGAAACGCGGGATCTTCTCGTAAGCGTCGCCGTAGTTCATCAAAGGCTCGATAAAGCGCAGGATCTCCGGGATCGGGATGTCGTTCACTTCGTACCAAGAGCGGTAGGAGGTGCGCTTCATCTCTTCAAACCCCGTCGGGAACCAGCGCCCGGTGGTCTGCGGCAGGTTGGCGAAATTCGCCCAGTAGTCCCACGCGCCTTTCAGCAAGAGCGCGGCGTAGATCACGCAGACCGCAGCGGCGATCAGACCCATGATGCGGCGCGCGCGCGGCGAGACCACGTTCAGGACCGCATCAACGCCGAGGTTGGCGGTGGTCTTGACCGCGTAGCTCACACCGAACAGCACAAGCCAGGCAAACAGGAAGGACGTGGCTTCCAGCCCCCAGATCAGGCCCGAGTTGAAGCCGTAGCGCAGGACGACGTTGACAAAAGTGATGAGAGTCATCGCGCCAAGGATCAGGGCGATGAAGGTTTCCTCAAGCTCGGAGACGAAGGCCCCGATCATACTCTCTTTATGGTGATGAGATGACATGTCCCTTCCCCCGAGTTATGCCGAACGACAGGCTCCGGAGCATCCCCGGCCGGTCAGTGCGGACAAAAGTTTTCGAAAAACTTTTGCAAAATTCTTGCGAAGAATTTTGCGCGGCGCTGTTGCCGCGGGTGGTCCGCCCCGGCGGGGGCGGACCTGTGATCCAGGCGGATCAGAAGTTGGCGTTGATGCCCTGTGCGGCGTCGATGTTTTCCTGACCGACGTCACCCACGAACTGGCCCCAGACCGGCTTCATGGCTTCAACCCAGGCTGCGCGCTGCTCTGCGTTCAGCTCACGCACCATGCCGCCAGCGTCGATGATCGCGGCCTTGGCTTCCTGGTTCACCTTGTAGCTCTCGGCGTTGCGAACCGCAGTCACGTCCGCGACAATGGCCGCCAGCTGGTCACGCACGTCGGCGTCAAGGCTGTCCCACCAGTCAGCGGAGGTCACGAGCATGTAGTCGATAATGCCGTGGTTGGTTTCGGTGATCCCGTCCTGCACCTCGAAGAACTTCTTGCCGTAGATGTTGGACCAGGTGTTTTCCTGACCGTCCACAACGCCGGTCTGCAGCGCGCCGTAGACTTCGGAGAAGGCCATCGGCTGCGGAGAGCCACCCAGAGCCGCCATCTGCGCCTTGAGCACTTCGGAGTTCTGCACGCGGAACTTCAGGCCCGCTGCATCGGACGGCAGGTTCAGCGCCTTGTTGGCAGACATCTGCTTCATGCCGTTGTGCCAGAACGCGAGGCCAAGCAGGCCGCGGCGCACCATGGATTCCTTCATCGCCTGACCGGTGTCAGAGTTCTGGAAGGCGTCAACCGCTTCGATGTTCTTGAACATGAACGGCAGGTCGAAGATGCGGAACTGCTTGGTGAACTGCTCGAACTTCGACAGCGACGGCGCGGCCATCTGCACGTCGCCGTTCAGCATCGCTTCGAGGACCTGGTCATCGTTGTAGAGCGTGGAGTTCGGGAAGACTTCCATGCAAGCCTTGCCATTCATCTCTTCGTTCACGCGCTCCTGCAGAAGCGAAGCCGCGATGCCCTTCGGGTGGCGGTCGGTGTTGGTCACGTGGCTGAGCTTGATGACGATCTCGCCATCGTCACAGGCCGCCATAGCACCGGTTGCGCCGGTCATGGTCAGCGCGGCAACCGCCGCGGACATGAGAAACTTTTTCATGAGTATCCTCCCGGGAATACATGTTTGTGTGTCGTGGCACCCCTCCTCGGGCACCCGTACCGTCACAAGACCGTGAGCCGCCAAATCGTGCAAGGCCGCTCCAAATATTTTGCAAACACCCTCTTGAATGTTCTTTTTTTCAGCAGGTTACGCCTGTTTTCTTTCTGTTCAGAGTTTTTTGCGTGCGGCCTCTGTGCGAAATCCCGCACAACGCCCGACTGGACTTGTGCGGAAATCCGCACAGCTTCGACTCACTGTTGAAACTTCTACGCCAGATCGGGCAAGCTTTGCGGGCCTTGAAGTTCGAAACGGAGGCTACCCGTGTTCACCCGCGTTTACCGTGTTCAGATCAAACCCGCGCTCCGTGCCGAGTTCGAACCGCTGTTCCGGACCGTCGCCCGCGCCTCTGTCGAGACCGCGCCGGGCTGTGTTCAGGTGATCCTCGGCGAGGCAACACCGCAGGCCCCCGATGAATACGCGATGATTTCCGTCTGGGAGAGCCGTGCGGCGCTGGCGGATTTTGCCGGGCCGGACTGGTCCGTGCCGCATATCCCGGATGGGATGGAGCGCTTTGTCGAGACCTGCTGGCTGCACCACTATTAGAGCGCTACCCCTCGCGCCGGAACGCCTCGGGCTTGAGATCGTATTTCGCCAGCTTGTCATAGAAGGTCTTGCGCGGCAGCTTCAGCGCCTTGGCGGCTTCCGAGGCCTTGCCATTGTGCCGCCCCAGCGCCGAGGCCAGCAGCATCTTTTCGACCTGCGCCATCTGTTCGGCCAGCCCCAGATCGCGCGTCTTCGACAGATCCTCCGGCATGCCCAGCACAAAGCGCATGGCTGCGGACATGAGCGAGCGGGCGTTGCCTGGCCAGCGCTGTGCCATGAGACCGGCCATGTGATCGGGGGTCACAAGCGGCGGTTCAATGCCCGCCTGTTCCGCCGCCTGAGAGACGTAGTGATTGAACAGAACCGGGATATCCTCGGGGCGCTCATCCAGCATCGGAATACGCACCCGGCACACTTCGAGCCGGTAATAGAGATCCGCGCTAAAACTGCCCGCTGCCACACGCCCGGCCAAATCCTCGGTAGAGCCACCAATCAGCACAGCCCCGCCCTGCTCCATCAGATCCAGAAGCGCCAGTTGCACATCGTCAGACGCCCCGCCGATCTCATCGAGAAAGAGCGTGCCGCCCTGGCTGGCCTGCCAGACCTGCGCCAGCCCGTCGCGTGTCAGCCCCGAGGCCGCGCGTTTTTCGAACGGCGCCTTGGCCCGGGCGCTGCTCAGATGGATGACCTCGGCCACCTTGGACACGCCGGAACCCGGACCGCCGCCGATCAGAACATCGGTCCCGGCGCGGGCGGCGGCGCGCACGCGGGCGCGCATGTCTTCGGACGCCGCCGAGGCCCCGAACAGCATCCGCGCCGCCGGATCGCCCCGTTCCCGGGCCACGCGCAAGGCGCGGTCTTCGAGCACAAGCGCACGCGCCGCCATGGCGCGGGTGATGATCGCGGTCAACTCCGCCGCAGAACAGGGTTTTTCGAGAAAGCCAAAGGCCCCTTCCCCCATGGCGCGCACCGCCATCGGGATATCACCTTCCCCGGTTAGGAGGATCACCGGCAGATCCGCATCCTGCTCCTGCGCATAGCCCAGAAGGTGAAAGCCGTCGCGTCCGGGCATCCGCACATCGGACAGGATCACCCCGTCAAACCCATCGGTGATATGATCCTTCGCCTCGACAAAAGACCCTGCAGTCAACGCATCGAAATCCGCCAGATCCAAGGTCTGCCCCAGCGCCTCGCGCACCTCTGCATCATCGTCCACCACGAGCACCCGCCGGGTCATGATGCACCTCCCTTGGCGGGATGGCGGGCGGGGCGATGTTCGCTTTGCGGACGAGCGTCGTGCGTCATTCTCATGCGGCGGCCTCCTCGCGCCAATACTCCAGTTCCACGGTAAACAACGCCCCGTGTTCCGTGTTGGTGCCGCGGATGTTGCCGCCGAAGCTTTGCACCAAACCATAGGAAATGGACAGGCCCAGCCCCATGCCGCCGCCCACTTCCTTGGTCGAGTAAAACGGCTCAAAGACCTTTTCGGGATCGGCGATCCCCGGTCCGCTGTCCTGCACCAGAACGCGCAGCTCTGCGTCCGCATCCAGCCGGATCACGATCTGCTTGTCCGGCTGCCCGGCCATGGCATCGGCGGCATTGTTGATCAGATTGACAAACACCTGCCCCAGCCGCACCTCGCCGCCAAGCGCATAGACCGGCCCTTCCGGCCTTTGCCAATCGAGCGTCACCCCATCGCCGCGCAACCGCGCTTCGGTCAGCTCTACCGCCGTGTCGATCACCGCGATCAGGTCAACGCGTCCCATCGGTTCGCTCTCATTGCGGGCAAAGGCGCGCAGGTTCTTGATGATCCGCGCCGCGCGCCCGGCCAAATCGCCGATCCGGCCAAGATTGGCCCCGGCCTTTTCGGGCTTGCCCCGAGCAAGAAACGCCTCGCCGTTCTCCGCATACTGCTGGATCGCCATCAAGGGCTGGTTCAACTCGTGGCTGATCCCCGCCGACATCTGCCCCAGCGCGCTGAGCTTGCCCGCCTGCACCAGCTCGTCCTGCGCCCGTTTCAGGGCCGCTTCCGCCTCAAGCCGTTCCGAGACCTCGCGGCGCAGCTGTGTGTTGGCTTCGGTCAGGTCTTCTGTGCGCGCATGCACGCGCGCCTCCAGTTCCACGTTCGCCTCCGCCAGAGCCCGCCGCCGCGCCGTCGCCCAGGACAAAAGCGCGCCGAAAAACAGGCAAAGCGCCGCCGCCGCCGCCGCCTGGAGGTTGGCGATACTCCGTGCGGGCGCGGTGTCGAGCAACACTTCGCCGGTCATGTCGATGACCGGGATCGCCTTTTCGAGGTGCAGCGCAACCGTCGGCACATAAGGGCTCAGCGATTGCTGCCAAATCTCAACACCGAACATCTGCTGCGAGGTGATGAGCCGGGGCAGACCGGCGGGTGGGGCCATCCCGCGCTCCGTACGCCGCCAGCCGAGCAATTCGGAGCGGTTGGTCAGGAAAATCCGCGCGTCGCCATCGCGGAAAAACACCGCCGGGTTGGAGCCGCCCCAGTCTTCCTCCAGATCGTCGATGTCCACCGCGACGATCAGCACACCCTGCACGCTGCCATCGGTGGCAAAAGATGGCGCGGCATAGACGTAGGTCCGCTGGCCAAACCCGAGATCCCAGCCGTAGGCGCTGCCAAGCGCGCCATGCAGCGCGCGCTCGAAATAGCGGCTTTGCGCAAGTCCCGCCGGCGCTTCGCCAAAGGCCGAAGCCAGCACAACGCCATCCGTGTCGAGATAGATCGCCGTCAGCGCCCCGGTCTTGTCCGTTGTCTCCAGCAACAGGCGGTCCGCCCGCGCCCGGTCGCCTCCGGTGTGCAGCGCCGCGAGGCCCGGATGCCCGGACATCAGAACCGCTGCCATCTGGTAGCGTTGCAGCTCTGTCACCAGCCGATCCGAAGCCAGCGCCAGATCGGATTCCGCCCGCCCGGCCACCTGGCTCAGAGCCTGGCCATAGCCATAGCTCCACACACCCCAGCAAAGCCCCGCCGCCGCCCCAAGAGACAGCAAAGCGACCGCCCCGCGTTTGATCGGATTGTTCAACATGCTGCTTTTGTACGGCGATTTCTGCGTCGATGCGATACCCCACTTGCATTGGCGCCTGCTGCCTTTCACTCTGTCGCCATGCAGCGTTTTTCCCAATCCCCCACCGATCCCGGCTTTGTTCAGAATCCCTATCCGTTTTATGACCGGATGCGGGGCGCTGGCGATCTGGCCTATTGGGAGGACTACGCCATGCCCTGCGCGGTCAGCCATCGGGCGGTCAACACGCTGCTGAAGGATCGCCGCTTTGGCCGGGAGGTCCCGCCGGAACAGGCACCCGAGGTCCCGGAACACCTCGCGCCGTTCTACGCTGTCGAGGCCCATTCCATGCTGGAGCTGGAGCCGCCCCGGCACACGCGGCTGCGCGGCCTTGTCTTGCGGGCCTTCACCTCCCGCCGGATCAAGGCGCTTGGGCCGGAGATTGCCGCGCTGAGCCATCACCTGATCGATGCCATCCCGGAAGGACCGGTCGATCTGCTCCCCGCATTTTGTCAGCCGCTGCCGGTGATCATCATCTGCCGCCTGCTTGGCGTGCCCGAGGACATGGCGCCGCAACTACTGCGCTGGTCCAATGACATGGTCGCGCTCTACCAGGCCCGCCGGGACCGCGAGATCGAAACCCGCGCTGCCCGTGCCGCACAGGACTTCGCGGATTTCATGCGCGGCTATGTTGAGGAGCGCCGCAAGCGCCCTGCCGATGACCTGATTACTCACCTGATTGCCGCCGAAGAGGACGGCGAAAAGCTCTCAACCGATGAGCTGATCACCACCTGCATCCTGCTGCTGAACGCCGGGCATGAAGCCACGGTGCACACCATGGGCAACGGTATCAAAACCCTGCTGGAAACCGGCACCCGGATCACCGAGGAAACCGCCGCAGCGGTGAGCGAAGAGATCATGCGCTTTGATCCGCCTTTGCACATGTTCACCCGCTATGCCTATGAAGAGACGACGGTTTTCGGCCATACGTTTCGGCGCGGCGATCAGGTTGCGTTGCTGTTGGGCGCGGCCAACCGCGATCCCGAGGTCTGGGCGAATCCGGGCCGTTTTGACCCGAAGAGGCCTCTGACGACCCACACCGCTTTCGGCGGCGGTTTGCATTTCTGTGTCGGGGCGCCGCTCGCCCGGCTGGAGCTGCAAATCGCCCTGCCAATCCTCTTCGCGCGTCTGTCCGGCCTCCACCTGATCGAGACCCCGGAATACGCAAACCTTTACCATTTTCACGGATTGAAGCGGGTGATGGTCTCGCGGTGATCCCGGCCGGTTCGGCACGCGGCGTCAGATCGGCAGTTCGGTTGTGGCCTTGATCTCTTCCATCGACAGCAGCGCCGTGACGTTGTGCACCTTCACCTCGGAAATCAGCGCCTGGTAGAACACATCATAAGCCCGCGCGTTGCGCACGCGGACCTTGAGGATGTAGTCGATGTCCCCGGCAAGCCGGTGCGCCTCCTGCACTTCCGGCCGCTCGCGCAGCGCCTTGAGAAAGGCTTGCTGCCAGTCTGCATCATGCTCGGACGTCCGGATCAGGACAAAGAAAGTGGCATCAAATCCAAGCGCTTCGGCGTCGAGCAGAACGGTCTGCTGACCGATCACCCCCGCTTCGCGCATTTTGCGTATGCGATTCCACACCGGGGTCTTTGAAGAGCCGACGGTTTTGGCAATTTCGTCCAGCGATTGGCTGGCATCCTGCTGCAGCGCGCGAAGGATTTTCCGGTCGGTTTCGTCAATCTTCATCTTTGTTCCAACATGGCCGAGGTTTCGGGACAACCCTTTCGGATTTGGCACGACATAGAACATACGTCCTTATATTCGCAACCCCATAGCCAATTTGTGGGACAATTTCCTATATAGTGATCCAGAACACGCCACGGAAAGGATGACCCATGTCCCAGCACAGCACCACCGCACCGGCCAAGACCGAAAGCCTGATCCAATGCGGCATGGTTTGCTTTGTCGGGTCCGGCCCGGGCGATGCAGAGCTTCTGACCGTGAAGGCCGTGCGCGCCCTGGAGGCGGCGGACGTCATCTTGCACGATGCGCTTGTGACCGATGAGATCCTTGCGCTGGCGAACCCCGAGGCCACGCTTGTTGCGGTTGGCAAGACCGGCTTTGGCCCGTCCACGCCGCAGGACGAGATCAATCGTCTGATCGTTCTTTACGCCTATGCAGGCCTGCGGGTTGTGCGCCTCAAGGGCGGCGATCCGGCGATCTTTGCCCGGCTGGACGAGGAAATCGCGGCGCTGGAGCTTGAGGATATTGGCTGGACCATCGTGCCCGGCGTCACCGCCGCCTCTGCTGCGGTTGCCGCCATTGGCCAATCGCTGACCACACGGGGCCGCAACGCGAGCCTGCGCATACTGACCGGTCATGTGCTTGAAGGCTTTGCCGAGCAGGACTGGCGCAGCCTGTCCCGCCCCGGCGAAGTCGCGGCGATCTACATGGGCAAGCGCGCAGCACGGTTCATTCAGGGACGGCTTATGATGCACGGCGCCGATCCGACCACGCCGGTGACATTGGTTTCCAACGCCTCCCGCCCGGACCAGCACGTTCTGGCCTCCAGCCTTGGCACGCTGTCGCAGGATCTCGCAGAGGCCGAGCTGCACGGCCCTGCCCTGACCCTTTATGGCATTGCTCCGCGCGCCGCGGCCTCTGCCCTGACTGAAATTCGCAAACAGGAGGTTTCCTGATGTCTCGCGCCTTTACCCCCAAAGTCATCACCGCCAACGCCCTGATCGAAGGCGACGTGATCTATCTCGATGCCCGCGACAACTGGACACGCGAGCTGTCCCGGGCCGAGCTGCTCACGGATGAAGCTCATGCGCAGCTGCGTCTCGTCGAGGCAAGCCAGCGCCATGCTGAGGCGGTGGGTGTCTACCTCGCCGATGTGAAGGCCGGGGACACCGGCCCCGAGCCCACGCACTTCCGCGAGGATTTCCGCCGGACCGGCCCCTCCAACTATTTCCACGGCAAACAGGCTGAGCGCTGATCAAAATCCTTCCAAGGATTTTGCAAAACCCGTCCACGGGTTTTACCGCACCAGGCCCCACCCGAGAGAACACAGCCATGTACAGCTACTCCGACTTCGACGCCGACTTCGTCGCCAACCGCAACCGCCAGTTCCGCGCCCAGGTCGCGCGCCGCATCGACGGCTCGCTGACCGAGGACGAGTTCAAGCCCTTGCGCCTGATGAACGGCCTTTATCTGCAGCTGCACGCCTACATGCTGCGTGTTGCCATCCCCTATGGCACGCTGAACAGCGCCCAGATGCGCCAGCTGGCCTATATCGCCGAGCGTTGGGACAAGGGCTACGGCCACTTCACCACGCGCCAGAACATCCAGTACAACTGGCCGCTGCTCTCGGATGTGCCGGACATGCTCGACGCGCTGGCCGAGGTGGAGATGCACGCGATCCAGACCTCCGGCAACACCATCCGCAACGTGACTGCCGACCATTTCGCCGGTGCCGCCGCCGATGAGATCGCCGACCCGCGTCCGGTGGCCGAACTGCTGCGCCAGTGGTCCACGGATCACCCGGAGTTCCAGTTCCTGCCGCGCAAGTTCAAGATCGCCGTCACCGGCAGCCCGAACGACCGCGCCGTGACCGCCGCCCATGACCTCGCCCTGCGCATCGTCGAACGCGATGGCGAGATCGGCTATGCGGTGCTGATCGGCGGCGGGCTTGGCCGCACGCCGATGATCGGCAAGATCGTCAATGACTTCGTGTCGCAGGAGGACCTGCTGCCGTATGTCGAGGCCGTGGTATCGGTCTGGAACCTGCTTGGCCGCCGCGACAACAAGTACAAGGCCCGCATCAAGATCACCGTGCATGAGCACGGCCTTGAGGAGATCCGCGCGCTTGTTGATCAGCGTTTCGAGGAGACCAAGGCCGCCTTCAACGGCGCAGATCTTGCCCTGTTCGAGACCATCAAACCGCAGTTCGCCGCGCCGGACTTCGCCAAACGCACGGTTTCCGACTTCGAGCGGGCGTATGATGCCGATCCGGTTTTCCGCTCCTGGGCCGATACCAACCTCGCCGAGCACCGCGCCGAGGGCTATGCCATCGCGCAGATCTCGATCAAGGCGCATGGCCAGACGCCGGGCGATGCGACGGCCGAGCAAATGCGCGTGATGGCCGACATCGCCGCCGAGTTCGGTCATGACGAACTGCGCATCAGCCATGAGCAGAACGTGATCCTGCCGCATGTGCACAAGTCCGACCTGCCGGAAATTCATGCCCGTCTGAAAGCGCATGGCCTGGCCACCGCGAACATCGGCATGATCTCCGACATCATCGCCTGCCCCGGCATGGACTACTGCGCGCTGGCCACGGCGCGGTCCATCCCGGTTGCCGAGAAGATCGCCACGCGGTTTGACGAGCTCAAGATCGAGAAGGACATCGGCGATCTGAAGATCAAGATCTCCGGCTGCATCAACGCCTGCGGGCACCACCACGTTGGCAACATCGGCATTCTTGGTCTCGACCGCGCAGGTGTGGAAACCTACCAGATCACGCTGGGCGGCGATCACACGGAAAACGCGGCCTTGGGTCAGCGCACCGGGCCGGGCTTTGGTTATGACGAGATCGTTCCGGCCGTGGAACGGCTGGTCGAGGCCTATCTGGAAGAGCGCGAGGATGCCTCCGAGACCTTCCTCGAGACCTACCGCCGGGTTGGCATGCCGCCGTTCAAGGCCGCGCTTTACGAGCGCGACCCCGCCCGCGTGGCCGCCGAGTAAAGCCCATGTCGGTTCTTCTTGGCGAAGAGACCCAAGGCGCGGAACAGCCGTCACCGGATCTGGACGCGCTGCGGGAGCGGGTTGATGCGCTCAACGCGCGCTACCGGCACCACGGGGCAACCGCGGTCCTCGAAGGCGCTTTGCGCGATCCGGAAGCGGGCAAGATCGCCATGGTCTCGTCCTTCGGGGCGGAATCCGTGGCGCTCTTGCACCTTGTGGCCATGGTAAATCGCAAGACGCCGGTGCTGTTCATCGACACGCGGCTGCTGTTTGCCGAAACGCTTGCCTATCAGCAGGAGATCGCGGAGCGGCTGCATCTGGAAAATGTGCGCATCATTCAGACCAGCGCCAGGACTCTGGAAAGCCGGGATCCCTATGGCGCGTTGCGGTTTTCCGATACGGATGCCTGCTGTGCCCTGCGCAAGACGGAGCCTTTGCAACAGGCTCTCGAAGGCTTCGACGGCTGGATCACCGGACGCAAACGCTATCAGGCGAAAACCCGCGCCGAGATGGAGTTTTTCGAGCTGGAAGACGCCACGGGCCGGATCAAGGTCAACCCGCTGGCCCATTGGGGGCCGGAGGACACCCGCGCCTATATGGAGGAAAACCGTCTGCCCAAGCACCCGCTGGTGGCACAGGGTTACCCCTCGATTGGTTGCGCGCCCTGCACCAGCAAGGTCAAGCCGGGCGAAGACCCGCGCGCCGGGCGCTGGCGCGACCAGGACAAGACAGAATGCGGCATTCACATCGAAGGTGGTGTGATCTCGCGCAACACAAAGTAGGCCGGGGCTTTGCCCCGGACCCCGACAAGACATAGGAGCATGACATGCCCATCGTGACCGACAGCGGCTTTGCCGCAGACACATACACCGGCGAGATCACCGATCTGGCGTCCGACACCGATCCCGCAACCCTGACCGCCTCCAACGTCGAGATGATCCGCATCGACTTCCCGAGCTTTGCCGATGGACGGGGCTTCACCCTCGCGCGGCTTCTGCGGCTGCGCGGCTACAAGGGCCGCCTGCGCGCCAAAGGCCACGTGATTGCGGATCAATACGCCATGGCCCGCCGCGCGGGGTTTGATGAGGTGGAAATCGACGACTCCCTCGCCAAACGCCAGCCGGAAGATCAGTGGATTTTCCGCGCGGACTGGCAGCAGAACGATTATCAGGCCCGCATGCGCGGCTGATTGACAGCCGTGGCCCGATGCCGCCTTTCATCTGACCTAAATCAAAGCTAAATCCAAGGTGTCGGTTTAGACCACCGGCAAATGACATCATGACAGAGTTGACGCCCGTGACCGAATCCACCGCCCTCAAGGCCGACGCGCCGAAGAAAATGGCCATGCCGGATGCCCAGACCGTAACCGAGGTCCAGCATTACACCGACCGGCTGTTTTCCTTCCGCTGCACCCGCCCCGCCACCATGCGTTTTCGCTCCGGCGAATTTGTGATGATCGGTCTGATGGGCGATCCGGATCCCAAGACAGGCCGTCAAAAGCCGCTGCTGCGCGCCTATTCCATTGCGTCGCCGTCCTGGGACGAAGAACTGGAGTTCTACTCGATCAAGGTGCAGGACGGTCCGCTGACCTCGAAACTTCAGCACATCCAGCCCGGCGATGAGATCATCCTGCGCCCCAAGCCTGTTGGCACGCTGGTGCATGACGCATTGCTGCCCGGCAAGCGCATCTGGTTCTTCGCCACCGGCACCGGTTTTGCCCCTTTTGCCTCGCTCCTGCGCGAGCCGCAGACCTATGAGGATTACGATGAGATCGTGATCACCCACACCTGCCGCGAAGTGGGCGAGCTGACCTATGGCCGCGATCTGATCGAGAGCCTGAAAGAAGATGAGCTTCTCAATGAAGTCATCGGTGAGGGCTTCTGGAAGAAGATCAAGTATTACCCGACCACAACGCGCGAAGAGAGCCCGAAGATGGGCCGCATCACCGATCTGATGCGCTCGGGCGAGGCTTTTGCCGATCTTGGAGTCGCGCCGCTGAACCCCGAGCACGACCGTGCCATGATCTGCGGCAACCTCGCGTTCAACCTCGAACTCAAGGATATGCTTGAGGAGTACGGTCTCGTGGAGGGCGCGAACTCTGATCCCAAGCATTACGTCGTGGAAAAGGCCTTCCTCGACTAACTTTGCGAAAACACATGTCCGAGCAGCTCAAAACCGGTTCCCGCTTTTGAGCGAAATGCTCAAACGTTATCAGCAATCAGATCGATCAATGCGGAGCGGCCCTTGTGGCCGCTTCCTTCGTTCAGATGGGCCTCATAGGTCGCAAGGCGCAGGATATTCATGTCGCCAAAGTGCTGCCGCAGCAGCGCTTCGGTGTACATATTCTCTTCGCGCCCCGGACCGCCCGTGCCAAGCGCGACCTGCTCCGGCGTGTAGCCGTGCAGCATGAGCCGCCCGCCCGGAGCGACCGCGCGTTTGAGATTGTTCAGAAGCGTTGCCTGCTCCGGCGGGCCGACAAACTGGATGAAGCAGCCCAGGACCAGATCGTACTGCCTGTTCCAATCCCAGTCCTCGATGCCGTTTTGGTGAAAATCGACCGAGACTTCGCGCGTCTCAGCCAGGCTCGCCGCTTTCGCAAGTGCATTTTCGGAAACGTCAAAGGCCGTGACCGCGCAGCCCTGCTCTGCCAGCCAGACCGCATTGCGCCCTTCGCCATCCGCCACACAAAGCGCCGAAGCGCCAAAGGGAATCAGTCCGGCATGGGCCGGCAGAAAGGCGGCCGGGGCCGTGCCAAAGACATAGCCTTCCGTCGCATAGCGATCATTCCAGAACGTGCTCATCCCTGCCCCATCCGAGTTGCGCCAGCCCAACAAAAAACCCGCCGGGCTGCGGCGGGTTCCTGTTCTTGGCGTCAGTCGCTTACTTGGCGTTTGGCCCGATCATCATGACCATCTGACGGCCTTCCATCTTCGGCATGTTCTCGACCTTGCCGAGTTCCTTGACGTCTTCGGCCACCCGTTCAAGCAGCTCGCGGCCCAGGTTCTGGTGCGCCATTTCGCGGCCACGGAACCGCAAGGTGACTTTCACCTTGTCGCCGTTTTCAAGGAATTTGAAGACGTTACGCATCTTCACATCATAGTCATGGGTGTCCGTGTTGGGACGGAACTTTACCTCTTTGACCTCGATGATCTTCTGTTTCTTGCGGGCCTCGGACTCGCGCTTTTGCTGTTCGTATTTGAACTTGCCGAAGTCCATGATCTTGCACACCGGCGGGTTCGCATTGGGCGAGATTTCAACAAGGTCCAACCCGGCTTGTTCAGCCAGATCCATCGCGCGCGCCGGCGAGACAACTCCGATGTTTTCGCCTTCGGCACCAATAAGACGGATTTCAGGCGCCCGGATACGTCCGTTGACGCGGGGGCCTGTGTCGCGCTGTGGGGGCGCGTTGTGGGGTCTGCGGGCTATGGGATTGCTCCTGATAATTTCCAGTAGTGGTTAGGGGGGCAAAGTAAACTTGCCTCCGGCGCGATTCAAGCGGCATTTCGCCGGATATGCAGCAAGCGCTGACGCTTTCCCCTTGCAGTTGCAGAAAAATCCCGTTCATTGAAGGGGCATCTCTGCGCTGCGGCATCGTGCCGGGCGCAAACCCTGACAAGGAAGGTATGTCATGAAAAATATCATCGTAGCAGGCATTGCTGCCATCGTGGCCGTTGGAGGGTATTTCGTATACTCCAGCCAGACCGCGCAAGAGGCGACGAAAGATATGGCCGACACCGGTGCAGCGGCCGTCGAAACCGCGACCGAGACGGCCACGGACGCTGTGACCGAGACCGCCGAAGAGACCACTGAAGCGGCCGAAGAAGTTGTTGAAAGCGTCGAAGAAGCCGCTCAAGAAGTGGCCGACGAAGTCGAAGCCGCTGTCGAGGAAGCCAAGGAAGCCGCTGAAACGGCTGTCGAAGAGGTGACCGAGCAAGCCGAAGAAGCCGTGGAAGAAGCAGTTGAGGCTGCTGAAACCGCCGCAACAGAAGCTGTGGAAGCAGCCGAAGAAGCGGTGGACGAGGCTGTCGAGAACGCAGGCCAGATGCTGAACGACGCTCTGGGCACTGGCGACGAGGCGGCAGAAGCCGCAACCGAAGCCGCTGAAGAAGCCACCGGCGCCGCACAGCAAGCCGCGGAAGAAACCGCGGAAGCGGCTGAAGAAGCCGCTGAAGAGGCAGCTGAAGAAGCAACCGAGGCGGCTAACGAAGCGGCTGAAGAAGCAACCGAGGCAGCGACAGAGGCCGCTGAAGAGGCAACCGAAGCCGCTGAGGAAGCTGTAGAGGAAGCAACGGAAACCGCGACCGAAGCCGCAACAGAAGCAGCCGAAGAAGCCACCGAGGCTGCAACGGAAGCGGCTGCCGAGGCTGCGGAAGAGGTCTCGATCACGGATCTGCTGACCGTCGAAGGCTTTGATTTCGACAAGGTCGCCGAGTACATCGACGGCTCCGATCTGGGCCCCGTGGCCAAAACCGGCGCCACTGCTCTGCTGCAGCAGGCAAAGGACAACCCGGATGCGCTTGCCGGGGTTCTGGACCAGCTGAAAGGCGCGCTCGGGTTTTGATCACCCCGTGCCAAAACCTTGAAAGGGCCGCCGCAACGCGGCCCTTTTTCTTTGGCGTCACGCTTCGCGCAGTCGGCCCCTTTGCGGAATTTCCTTGAGCAAACCGCCCACGCCCATCCCGGCAATGTCGCGCGGGTGCAGCGGCACACCGCAGAGCAGCCGCTCCATCACCCAATCCGCGCCGTTGAGTGCAGGAGAGCGGGCGCAGCCCGGCAAACCGATGACAGGTTTGCCCTGCAACTCACCGAAAAACAGAAGATTTCCTGGATCAACGGGCATACCGAAATGGGTGACTGTGCCACCCGCACGCCGCAGCGCTTCGGGCGCCGTGTCATGGGTGTCGGAGGTCGCGGAGGCGGTCAGGATCAGGATGGCATCGGCACAGCTGGCGCGGATCGCTTCGGCCAGCGGTGCGGTCTCATGCGGGACAAGATGCTCCGGCGCGAGGCCCACACCAAGCCGTGCCAGGCGCTCTTCGGTCACTTTCTGCCCTTTTGCCCCGTCTGCGCCGGGTTCCAGCACGGTCTGGATCAACTCCGCCGTGGCGCAGGTGGCGCGGCGCAGGCGCAAGGCGGATTGTCCGGCCAGACAGGCTGCCTCCAGCGCCGCTTCGGGCACCGCGTAGGCGATAATCTTGACCGTCGCCACCATGCCCCGCGCGCCGATGCGCTGCCATTCGGGCACCGTGGCCACAGTGATCATCGGATGCAGCGCGTTCAGGGCGTGTATGCGGTCGGCAAGAACTTCAACGATTCCAGAATCTTCTGCGTGGATGTTCACACGGCCTGTTGCGGCCTTCCCAAGCCGCAGACCGGCGCGTTCGGGATCGGGCACAAGCGCCCGGGCAAGCCGCTCTGCCGCCGCGTCCTCTGGCACGTCTCCCGCCTCGTAAGTCGCTGCGGTCACCGTCTTGATGCCCGCAGCATCCAGTTGCGTAAGGTCTTGGGACGTCAACACACGCCCCTTCTTGAGCCGCCCGCCCGGTAAGGCAACCGAATGCGCCAGAACGCTGCCAGCGGCCTCGGAGACGGGCCGTTCCCCGAACTTCATGCGCCTTTCCTGAGCGTTCGGGTCATCTCTGCGATGACAGAGACAGCAATCTCGGACGGCCCTGCTGCGCCGATATCAAGCCCGATGGGTCCGTTGATGCGGGCGATCTCATCCGTGGAAAACCCTGCCTCTGTCAGGCGCTGCACGCGTTTGGCATGGGTGCGGGTCGAGCCAAGCGCACCGATATAGAAACACCGTGATTTCAAAGCCTTGTGTAAAGCCGGATCATCCAGTTTCGGATCATGAGTGAGCAGGACAAGCGCCGTGCGGCTGTCCAGCCCCAGCGCCTCCAGCGCATCATCGGGCCAGTCATGCACAAGGGTTTCGCCGGGGAAACGCTCCGGGCTGGCGAAGGCTTCGCGCGGATCAACCACCGTCGGATCATAGCCCGCGATTTTTGCCATGGGGATCAGCGCTTGCGCGATATGCACCGCCCCCACCACGATCAGGCGCAGAGGCGGGTTGTGAATGGCAACGAAGGTGCGGCTGTCCTCTTCGAAACCGGAGCGGTCCATGCGGAACCGGCTCTCAAAACCGTCCTTTGTCAAAGCCCGCTTTTGCCTATCAAGTTCAACCACATAGGCAATCGGCTCGCGCGTGGCGCGGGCGGCGCAGAGCGCCTCAAGCATGGCTTCGGGCAGGACGCTGCCGATGGGTTCCACCAGCACGCGGATGGTGCCGCCACAGGCCAGCCCGACGGCAAAAGCGTCGCCGTCAGAGACGCCGAATTCCAGCTCGCGCGCTTCGCCCGCTTCCAAAGCTTCGAGCGCTTCGACGATCACCGCCCCCTCGACACAGCCGCCCGAAACCGAGCCTTCGATCTGGGCATCGCCGCTGATCGCCAACTGGCTGCCGACGCGGCGCGGCGCGCTGCCCCATGTCTCGATCACCGTGGCCAGCACCGCGCCCCTGCCCGCCTTGTGCCAGGCCAGCGCGGTTTCGGGAATCGTATCGAACCGGTCCATGCATGCTCCTCCTGCCCCATCTTATGCGCAGACAATAGCCCGCGTCTGCACCTTCTAAAGTGCTAGACGGAAGTCGCATTCAATCCGTGACGCTCATCAACCCAAAGCATAGCCCGCGCCGCGCACCGTGCGCAGCGGGTCTTCGCCGCCGTGTTTGCATAGCGCTTTGCGAAGGCGGCCCACGTGGACGTCCACGGTGCGGGTGTCGACGTAGATATCCCGGCCCCAGACCCGATCCAGAAGCTGTTCACGGGTGAACACGCGGCCGGGCTTTTCCATGAAGGTCGAGAGCAGACGAAACTCTGTCGGCCCCAGTTTCAGCGCCTCTTCGCCGCGCGTGACGCGGTGGGTTTCGCTGTCGAGGCGAATGTCTTCGTATTCCAGAACCAGCCCCGCCGCCGCAGGCCGCGCCCGGCGCAGTTGCGCGCGCACGCGGGCCATGAGCTCGATCACCGAATAGGGTTTGACCACGTAGTCATCCGCCCCGGTTTCGAGACCGCGCACCCGGTCCACCTCTTCGGAGCGGGCGGACAGCATGATGATCGGCACCGCCCGCGTCTCGGGCCGGGTCTTGAGCTGGCGGCAGACCTCGATGCCGGAGACCTTCGGCAGCATCCAGTCAAGGACAACGACATCGGGGCTTTCCTCGTCCATCAGGACAAGCCCCTCCTCGCCGTTTTCCCCGGCCACAACGCGAAACCCTTCGGCTTCGAGATTGTAGCGCAGAACCTCGCGTTGCGCGGGCTCATCCTCGACCAGAAGAACGGTGGGTTGATCGGCGGCCATGGCTCAGGATCCCTTTTGTCAGTCCGCCAGAGGCGTGCTGAGTTCTGCGTCCGTGGAGGTATCGTCCTGCTTCTCGCGCGCCTCGTCCGGCTTCTTGCCGGAAGTGAGGAACACCACCTGCTCGGCAATCGAGGTCACATGATCGCCCATACGTTCGATGTTCTTGGCGATGAAATGCAGGTGCATACAGGCGGTGATGTTGCGCGGATCTTCGAGCATGAAGGTCAGGAACTCGCGGAACAGCGTGTTGTACATCTGGTCAATTTCGATGTCGCGTTCGATCACGTCGAGCGCCAGCGCCTCGTTGCGCTGGATATAGCTGTCGAGCGCATCCTTGAGCATAACCTCGACCTCGCGCGCCATACGGCGCAGGGATTGCGCGCCGCCGTCGATGTTGGGCATCTCGGCCAGCACGGAGGTCCGCTTGGCCATGTTCTTGGCCAGATCACCAATACGTTCGAGGTTTGCCGACATGCGCATGACCGACAGGATTACCCGCAGGTCAATCGCAGTGGGTGCGCGCAGGGCGATGACGCGGGCAGCCTCTTCGTTGAGCGCCTCTTCCATGGCGTCGATCACCTTGTCGCCCTTGCGGACCTTTTCGGCGAGATCCACATCACGGCTTTCCAGGCTGATCGAGCCTTCGCGAATGGCGACCTCGACAAGGCCACCCATCTTCAGGATGTTCGCCTGAATGCCCTCAAGATCGCGGTCGAAGGCCGATGAAATGTGCTGGGACTGTTCCTGCATGGCTTATCCGATCCGTCCAGTGATGTAGCTTTCGGTGCGGGGGTCTTCGGGGTTGGTGAAGATCTGCGCGGTCTCGCCGAACTCGACGAGATTGCCGAGGTGGAAAAACGCGGTTTTCTGACTGACACGCGCAGCCTGCTGCATGGAGTGCGTGACGATCACCACCGAGTAGTTCTGGCGCAACTCGTCAATCAGTTCCTCGACCTGTGCCGTGGCAATGGGATCCAGCGCGGAGCACGGCTCGTCCATCAGCAGAACCTCGGGTTCCGTGGCGATGGCACGGGCGATGCACAGGCGCTGCTGCTGACCACCCGAGAGACCGGTTCCGGGTGCGGTCAGGCGGTCCTTGACCTCATCCCAGATCGCACCGCGGCGCAGGGCCTTTTCGACGATCTCGTCCAGTTCTGCCTTGTTCTTGGCCAGACCGTGGATGCGCGGGCCATAAGCCACGTTGTCATAGATCGACTTCGGAAACGGGTTCGGCTTCTGGAACACCATGCCGACCTTGGCGCGCAGTTGCACCGGGTCCACGCGCTTGTCGTAGATGTCCTCGCCATCAAGCCGGATGTCCCCTTCGACCCGGCAGATGTCGATGGTGTCGTTCATGCGGTTGAGCGTGCGCAGGAAGGTCGACTTGCCGCAGCCCGAGGGGCCGATGAAGGCGGTCACGGTCTTGTCTTCGATATCGACATCCACGTCCCGAATGGCATGGGTGTCACCGTAGAAGACCTGAACGCCGCGTGCGCCGATCTTGATGGTATTTGCGGTCACGTCTCTCTCCGTAAATAGCGGTGCGTCGTACATGAGGTTTACTCCCTTACCAGCTAACCTTACCAGCGGCGCTCAAAGCGGCGGCGCAGAATGATGGCGATGAGGTTCATGGTCAGAAGGAAGACCAGAAGGATGATGATGCCGCCCCAGGCCCGTTCGTAATAGGCCGGATCGGCGCGCTTGGCCCATTCGTAGATCTGGGCGGGCATGGCCGAGTTGGGCGACAGGAAGCCAGCGGCGATGCCATCGGGCACGTTGGTGGCGATATAGCCGACCATACCGATCAGCAGCAGCGGTGCGGTTTCCCCCAGAGCCTGCGCAAGACCGATGATGGTCCCGGTCAGGATGCCCGGCATGGCCAGCGGCAGCACATGGTGGAAGGTCGCCTGCATCTTGGACGCGCCAATGCCAAGCGCCGCATCGCGGATCGACGGCGGCACAGCCTTCAGCGAGGCGCGCGTGGAGATGATGATTGTCGGCAGGGTCATGAGCGTCAGCACGAGCCCGCCAACCAGCGGCGCGGACTGCGGCAGGTGGGCGAACTGGATGAAGACCGCGAGGCCAAGGATACCAAAGACGATCGACGGCACAGCCGCGAGGTTGGCGATGTTTACCTCGATCAGGTCAGTCCAGCGGTTCTGCGGGGCGAACTCTTCGAGGTAGATCGACGCGGCCACACCGATGGGCAAGGACAGCACCAGAACCACGATCATCATGAAGAAGGAACCGAGCATGGACACGCCGAGGCCCGCCTGCTCCGGGCGGCTCTCGGAGGCATCCGCACCAAAGATGAAGCCCGCGTTGAAACCCTTGCTGACGATCCCGGCTTCGCGCAGAGCGTCGGTCAGATCAAGGTGTTCGGCGTCGATGTTCTTGTCACGTGCAACGTCTTCACGCTGCACACGGCCTTTGAGATAGCCGTCGACGCGCGAGGATGCGAGCATGCGGAACTCGACCGTCTGGCCGACCATGTCGGGGTTTGCCAGCACCACATCGCGCACCTGGGCGGCGGCGGAAGCGGACAAAAGCGCCTTCATGTTCTTCGACTTCTTCAGAGGCGTTTCAATGCCCGCCTCTTCGACAGCGGCCAGAACCGCTTTTTGGATCAGCGGGTTGTAGCCAAAGGTCGAAACCTTGGCCATTTCCGCCGGATCGCGGTTGCCCTTTTTGTCGAGCTTCGCCTCATCGAGGTAGACCGGCACAGTGATGAAGGTTTGCTGAAACGCGCCAATCCCGGAGGACAGGATCGCACCGATCAGCACCACGAGGAAGAACAGGCCCGCCCCAATGGCGGCCATGCCGTACATCTGGAAACGCTTTTCAGCGGCGTTGCGTTTGGCTGTGCGCGCGTCAGCGGACATCAGCGAGCCGTGGCGCTTGGGTACAGCGGGGTTGATGGATGCGTCGGTCATCAGTCGTACTGCTCCCGGTATTTGCGCACGATGTAGAGCGCGAGAACGTTAAGCCCCAGGGTGAGGATGAAGAGGGACATGCCAAGCGCGAAGGCCACCAGCGCCTCGGGCGAGGCAAAGTCGCTGTCGCCGGTCAGCTGGCTGACGATCTTGGCGGTGACGGTGGTCATGGCCTCGAAGGGGTTGAGCGACAGCCGCGCGGCGGCCCCTGCCCCCAGCACCACGATCATGGTCTCGCCAATAGCGCGGGAAGCAGCCAGCAGAACAGCGCCCACGATCCCCGGCAAAGCGGCGGGCAGGATCACCTGTTTGATCGTCTCGGATTTGGTTGCACCAAGGCCGTAAGACCCATCGCGCATCGCCTGCGGCACCGCGTTGATAATGTCGTCGGACAGCGAGGAGACAAACGGGATCAGCATGATGCCCATGGCAATCCCTGCGGTCATCACCGCGCGCTGCCCCTGCATCCAGCCAGTGCCTTCGTCGCCAAAGACCGTCAGCAGGATCGGCCCGATGGTCAGCAGCGCGAAGAGACCGTAAACGATTGTGGGAATACCGGCGAGCACTTCGAGCAGCGGCTTGGCAAAGGCGCGGGTCTTGGGACCGGCGTATTCGGAGAGGTAGACGGCGGCGAACAGACCAATCGGCACGGCGACCAGAAGCGCGACGATGCTGATATAGAGCGTGCCCCACAGCAGCGGCAGGATCCCCAGGGCCGATGCGCCACCCCGGCCAGAGAAGCTCGGTGCCCATTCCAGCAAGGTGAAGAATTCGGAAGCCGGATAGAGACTGAAGAACTCGATGGTGTTGAAGATCAGCGACAAAACGATGCCGATGGTTGTCAGGATCGCGATGGAGGCGGCGGCGATCAGGATCGCCTTGATCCCCCGCTCCACCGTGTTGCGGGCGCGAAAATCAGCGTGGGCTTCTTTCAGCCCCCAAAGCAGGCCCAGCACCGCAATCGCGATAACCGCAATGGTCATGAACAGGGTGCCGTTCTTTTGCTCCGCCCGCCATTCCTGTGCGGCGGCAAGGATCGGCGCGGTCAGCTCGTTGGTGACGATCTTGCCCGCATCCTTGAGCGCGGCAGTCACGGCGGCAGGGTCCGACCCATTGGCAACGGTCTGGGTCATCAGGCCTTCGGCGGTGGCGGCGTCGATTCCATCAGCGGTGCGCCGCACTTCGGACATGACCAGACCGAGGTTGGAGCCTTCGGCCACTTCGCTTTCCGGGATCATCCCGGACACCGACATGTTAATCCAGATCGGCTGCGCGATGAGCCAGACAACCAACAGAAGGAAGGCGGGTACAACCGATTTCATCATGGCATTGGAGCCATAATAGCTTGGCAGGCTGTGCATGCCGCGGATTTCACCGCCCGCACTGGAAAGCGCGCGAGAGCGGCCGAGGACATAGCCTGCGGCCGCAATCACGAGCACGATGACGATGAGCCAGAGTAACGGCATTTGCCCCCCGTTTGCTTGCGGTCTGCTGTTGGAAAAAGATCTAAAAGAGAAAGGGGGCGGCGGAATATGCCGCCCCCGAGCGTCCCGGACCACATTTGGTCCGGAAAGGCAATTACATGCCTTCACCCATGGTCACTTCGTCGCCAACGATGGCCTGGACTTTTTCCAGTTCCGGATCGGAGACAAGGCCGTACTCGGCGAGCGGGCCGTCGGGGCCAGCGATCTCGTCTGCAACAAAGAACTCAGCGTATTCCTTGAGGCCCGGGATCACGCCAATGTGGGCTTTCTTGATGTAGAAGTAGAGCGGGCGGGACACCGGGTAATCACCGGCTGCGATGCTCTCGGTGGTCGGCTCGACGCCAGCCATGGTGGCCACTTTCAGCTTGTCGGTGTTGTTCTCGTAGAACGCGAGACCGAAGACGCCGATGGCGTTGGCGTTGGCGTCGATGGAGGCCAGCGTTTCGGTGTAGTCACCGTCGATGTCCACGGAGCGGCCATCGGAGCGCACTTCGAGGCAGGCATCTTCTGCGTCGTCTTCGGACATGCCGGAAGCGATCATCGCTTCCATGGCGCCGGTGGCTTCACAGCCTGCCGCGATCACTTTTTCTTCGAACACTTCACGGGTGCCGTGCTTGGTGCCCGGGATGAAGGCGAGGATTTCTTCAGCCGGCAGATCGGCGTTGAAGTCGGACCACTTGGTGTAGGGGTTGTCGACCAGCTGACCGTCAACCATGACCTTCGGCGCCAGAGCGTTGAAGATGTCGGACTGGGTGAAGGCGGTGTAGGACGGGCCGTCGAACTGGGAGGCGAACACGATGCCGTCATAGCCGATGCGCACTTCGATGATGTCGGTCACACCGTTTTCGGCACAGGCCTTGATCTCTTTTTCGCGGATCGCGCGGGAGGCGTTTGCAACGTCGGTGTGCTCTTCGCCAACACCCTGGCAGAAACGCTTGAGGCCAGCGGAGGAGCCGCCCGATTCCACAACCGGTGTCGGGAAGTCGAAGTTTTCGCCGAAGGCTTCTGCAACGATGGAAGCGTAGGGCAGAACGGTGGAGGACCCGGCGACCTGCACGTTGTCGCGCGCTGCGGCGGATGTGGCAACGGCGGCAATGGCCAGCGCGGAAGCGGTGAGCTTGATGTTCATGTCGAACTCCTGAAAGTCTCTTGGCGACCATCCCCATGATGTCGCCTTGAGGCGGGTCCTAAGCACCCTGCGCAATGCTTTTGTGACAGCTGTGTAACAGTTTCATGACACCGCTGGATAAATGCGAAATTTGTCTAGTGACGTGGGGTTAAGGTGCAGTTTTCCCTGGCCTGAAACGGATGTTTAGCTGCCTCCGTCCCGGACTTGATCCGGGACCTCATCGTTTACGCTGGAGCCAAAGCAGAAGCCACGCCCAGGTCCGTGGAAATGCTCGCGCAAGGCTCCTTCTCAGCCAACCGGAAGAATCACCGAAAACCGTGATCCTGCGCCAAGCGTGCTCTCAATCGACAATCGTCCGCGATGCCGCGACACGATGTGCTTTACGATCGCAAGGCCAAGCCCGGTCCCGCCTTTTTCGCGCGAACGGTGGCTGTCGACCCGGTAAAACCGTTCGGTCAGACGCGGCAGATGCAAAGGATCAATACCCGCCCCCGTGTCCTCAACCGTGATGCGAATCCCGTCACACCGCAGGCGCGGTCGAAATTCCGGCGCGTCGAGCCGAACCGTCACCGAAGCCCCCTCCCCGGAATACTTGACGGCATTTTCCACGAGGTTTGTCAGAACCTGCCGGATCTGATCCGCATCCCCGACAATGGTAAAGGCGGCAGACGGCAGCTCGGACGCCAGGCTCACCCCGGCCTCTTCCGCCAGCGGCTCCAGCCCGTGCAGCGTGCTGCGGATCAACTCCGCCGGATCCACCTGGCTGGTCGGGCGCACGCGTTCTTCCTGCTCGACCCGGCTCAGCGACAGCAGATCCCCCACAAGGCGGTTCATCCGGCTCGCCTCGCGATCCATGATGTCAAGGAACCGCAGGCGCGCAGGCGCGTCATCCGCCGCAGGCCCTTTGAGGGTTTCGACAAACCCCATGATCGCAGTCAGCGGCGTGCGCAGCTCATGACTGACGTTTGCGACAAAATCGCGCCGCATCCGGTCGGAGTGTTCGAGATGACTCACGTCCTGAAAACAGCACAACGCGCCGGACCCGCCTTCGAGCAGCGGCACCGGGCGAACCGTGACCCGATAGGTCGAGTCGGCCTCACCATCGGCAACACGGTAGTCCGCCTCGCCCGGCGCCTGCCGCGTCAAACAGGCTTCGATCGCATCCAGCAACGCAGGCTGGCGCAGCGCCGTGATGAAATGCCGCCCCGCCAAACCGTCTCCCAGCAACGCCGTCGCCTCGGCGTTGACCGCCGCCACACGTTCGGTCTTTCGGATCAGCAAGGCCGGCAGCGGCACCGCGTCAAGGTAGGCCTGCGCGTTCATGGCTTACACGGCCCGCGCCGCCGCAAGTCCGTCGTCAAAACAGGCCAGCAGCGCCTCCGGCTCTTCGAGGCCCACGGAAACCCGGAAGAACCCTTCAGTGATCCCGATCTCGGCCCGCCCCTCCGGCGTCAAAGCCCGGTGCGAGGACGAGGCGGGATGCGACAGCGTCGTGCCTACGTCCCCCAGCGTCGGCGCAAATGCGATGCCGCTTGCGCCCTTGGCAAAGGCATTGGCCGCCGCGCGCCCGCCTTCGATCTCGAAGCTGACCATGTTGCAGCCCTGCCCCTTGAGCAGCCCCTGCGCCCGCGCCGCATCAGGATGATCGGCCCGCGTTGGATACAGCACGCGTTTGACACCGGGTTGCGACGCCAGATGCGCCGACAACCGCTGCGCCGTTTGCTGTGTGCGATCAAACCGCAAGGCAAAGGTCGCCAGACCGCGCTCAGCCAACCAGCAATCAAACGGGCTCGCCGTCAAACCGGTTGTCACCGCAAACACCCGCATGCGCGCGGCCAGATCCGGATCTTTCGCCGCAACCCAACCAAGGGTGACATCAGAATGCCCCGCCAGCAGCTTGGTGACCGAATGCAGCACGATATCCGCGCCGTGCTCCTCGGGGCGGATTGCGGCGGGCGTCGTGAAGGTGTTGTCAACGACCAGCAAAACGCCCCGCGCCTTGCACAGCGCGGCAATCCCATCAAGATCCGCCACCCGCAGCGTCGGGTTCGACACCACTTCGATCAACACCATTGAGGTCTCGGGCCTGAGCGCCGCCTCAATCGAATCCACATCGCACGGATCCGCCAGGCTCGTCTCGATCCCGAGACGCGGCAGATCCTCGGCCATGAGCCGCAGCGACCGGCCATAAAGCTGATTGCCGCCAACCACATGATCGCCCGCCTTGCACAGCCCCATCAGAACCGCCGTGACCGCCGCCATGCCGGAGCCGACGACAAGACCGTTCTCCATCCCCTCCAACGCGTCGATCCGCGCCGCAAGAAGGTCGGCGTTTGGATGGCCTTCGCGCGCATAGGTATGGCCCTGAACCCATCCCTCATACTGCGCATCCAGCGCATCGGGGCTGTCCGAGGCATACACCACAGACGGCATGATCGGCGACACCACCGGCCGGGACGCACCCTCGATCAGTGGAACAAACGGCCTTTGCAACGTCGGCTTCATGAAGTCATCCCTGTCTTCTTTGTGCTTCAAGTATCCCGGGGAGTCGCGGCCGCGCCGCGGCGGGGCTGGCCCCGTCCAAAATTTTGCCCCGACAAATTTTTCGCCCTGTTCAAAGCGCGCGTAGCCCAGCCATGAACCGCGCCGCGTTCTGCTGGTAGTGCTCGGCAGACAGGCGCAGCTTGGCAATCGCCGCATCATCCAGTTGCCGCACCACCTTCCCCGGCGCGCCCATCACAAGGCTGCCGTCCGGGATTTCCTTGCCTTCGGTGATCAGCGCCCCTGCCCCGATCAGGCAGTTCTTGCCGATCTTCGCACCATTGAGGATCGTCGCCCCCATGCCGATCAGGCTGTTTTCGCCGATCACGCAGCCGTGCAGCATGACCTTGTGGCCAATCGTGCAGCCAGCCCCGATCATCAGCGGATACCCCATGTCCGTGTGGCAGACGACGTTTTCCTGAACATTGCTGCCCGCGCCGACGCGGATTTCCTCGTTGTCACCGCGCAGCGTGCAGCCGAACCAGACGTTGCTTCCCGGCTCCAGAACCACATTGCCAATGACATTGGCATCGGGGGCCACAAAAACATCCTCGGCAACCTGCGGTTCCACGCCGTCCAATGCATAAAGCGTCATGTCAGGTCCTCGAATTCCGTTTGAAGTTGGCGCACATGGCTGACAAGCGACGGCTGTTGCAGGCGGCGCAGACGGGTGGCGCTGACGATGGTTTGAAGATCCGCAAAGGTGCGATCCAGATCGTCGTTCACCAGCACGTAATCATAGCTGCCCCAGTGGCTGATTTCGTCCCAGCTTTTCTGCATGCGCTTGGAGATCACATCGTCGCTGTCCTGCGCCCGCGACACGAGCCGCCGGTGCAGTTCCGGGATCGACGGCGGCAGGATGAAGATCGACAGCGTATGCTGCCCAAGCGCGGAGTTGCGGATCTGTTGCGCCCCCTGCCAGTCGATATCAAACAGCACGTCCCGCCCCGCGTCGATGGCGGTTTCAACCGGCGCGCAGGGGCTGCCGTAGAAGTTGCCAAACACGTGGGCATGTTCGAGCATGCCATCTTCCGCCACGGTCCGCTTGAACGCCTCTTCGCTCATGAAGTGATAGTCCTTGCCATCCTCTTCGCCCGGACGCGGGGCGCGGGTGGTGGCCGAGACAGAGAAACTCAAGCTCGGATCCCAGCTCAAAAGCCGTTTAGACAAGGTCGATTTGCCCGCGCCGGAGGGCGAGGACAGGATGATCAGAAGGCCGCGCCGTTGTGACATCACGTCTTACTCCACATTCTGTACCTGTTCGCGCATTTGCTCGATCATCGTCTTGAGCGCCAGACCGGTTGTCGTCAACGCCGCATCGCCGGATTTCGAGCAAAGCGTATTGGCCTCACGGTTGAACTCCTGCATGAGAAAATCAAGCTTGCGCCCCACCGGCCCTTTGCTCGCCAACAGTTCGTGCGCGGCGGTGACATGGGCGCGAAGCCGGTCGATCTCTTCCGTCACATCCGCCTTGACCGCCAACAGCGCCAATTCCTGTGCGATGCGGCTCTCGTCCAGCCCTTCTGTGTTGTCCATGACGCGGGCAAGCTGAGCCTTGAAGCGCGTCTCCTGCGCCGGAGCACGGTCTGCCGCGCGGGTTTCGGCCTCTTCGACCAAAGCTGCAATTTCATCGGTCTGGCGGGTCAGCACCTCGGCAAGCTTGTCACCTTCGGCGGCGCGCATGGCGCGGAAGTCAGCCAGAGCGTCATCAAAATCCGCCAAGAGCGCCGCGCTGAGCGCCTTCAGATCCACGTCGCCCGCCTCGGACGTCAGCACACCGCGCAGACCGACGATATCGGCTGCGGTGGATGGCGCGAGGTTCAATCCCAGCGACTTCGCCGCCTGTTCGATCGTCATCATCGCGTCCAGGACCACGCCAAGCTGCGCGTCATCAAGGCTCTGCGTGCCCTCCTCGCCGGCAGCAGCGATCCGCAGGCCGACCTGCACATTGCCGCGCCCAAGCGCCTTTGTCAGCCGGGCGCGCACCTGCGCCTCGAGCCCCTCGATCCAGTCCGGCAGACGCAGCCGCAGATCAAGCCCCTTGGCATTGACCCCGCGCAACTCCCACGTCCAGGAATAGGTTAATCCTTCGCCCTGCCGCGAGGCAAATCCGGTCATTGACTGGCGCATCTCGGCCTCCTTGCAATTCACGCTTCCGGCCTATCGCCCTCAAACCGGCAAAGCAAGCGCTGCTGCCGTTAAGAATGGTTAACACGTTGGGAAACAGGGATATTATGAGAAGCAACGAAAGCATTGAAAATTCAATGAATTGTTGAAGCGTTAACCTCTTGGTGACAAATGGGGCGAAATTGCGACGCTGATCTGCTAGTAATGATTTAGCAAAAATGATTAAATCGTCAGGGCGGAACGGGGGCTCCAGCCAGATGAGACAGAGCCAGGAGCAACGGTTATGTTTGGCAACGGTGGGAAAGGTCAGGACGTGGTTTCGATGACGGATCGCGAGAAGACAAAACGGATGGCCCCGATCCGCTTGGTGGAAACCTATTGGCACGGGCTTTGCGGCGAGAACGAGATTCCGCTGCGCAGCCAGGTGGACCCGCGCGGCATGGAGAGCGCGCTGGAAAACGCCTTCCTGATGGAGAAGATCGCGCCGACCATGGGCAAGATCCGCGTCGCTGGCACCCATCTTTCCGATCTGATGGGCATGCAGATCGCAGGGATGCCGCTGTCGACCATGATTGCGCCGAAAGATCGCGAACAGTTCGGCCTCGCCGTCGAGGCGCTGTTTGCCGAGCAGTCGATCATTCGCATTGATCTCGCCGCCGAGGGCGGTTTCGGCAAGCCGGATATGGAAGGTCACATGATCATCTTGCCGCTGCGCTCCGATTTCGGGGATGTCAGCCGGGCGCTTGGAGCGCTGATCACCCAAGGCCGCATTGGCCGCACGCCGCGCCGCTTCACCATCACCAATATCGCGGTCACCCCGGCCCACAAAATCGCCAATCCCGGCAAGCCGCAGGCAATCAAAGCGGAGGATCAAGGCACAGCTGTTCCGCTGCCCCGCCTGTCCAAGTCCCAGCCGGTGAAGACCGAAGCCGAGACCAAGGGCATGGCCGAGCCGCGCGCCGTCTTCAAGGCGAAGGACAGCGGGAAACCGGCGCTGCCGCAGCGCGGTCATCTACGGCTGATTGTCTCTAACGACTGATGATTTTCCGGCTCCGGCGCGGTTCGTCAGCGCGCCCGGGCACACGCTTGCGGCCAGACAGAATGTCTGGCCGTCTTTTTATTCAGCAATGCGCCGGGCGATGAATTCCGTCACCCGATACTCCGCCACATCCGCTGTCGCAAAGGGATCGCTGGCAAGCAGCGTCTCCAGAGCCGCGCGCGATGACGCCTGAGCCAGAATGATTCCGCCATCGCGTGGCACCTTTGGCCCGGAGACCAGAAACACACCGGTATCATACTGCGCATTGACCCAATCCAGATGCGGATCGAGCACGCGATCCACCGCCTCCATATCCGCGACGTAGGTCAATTCGACCACGAACAGGTGTTGATCCTTCTTCAGGTTTAACATGAACATCGCCTCTCAAAGATTTGAAAACAAAAGCCCGCCTCGTTTGGGGCGGGCTTTCATCGCAAGATTTGTTAACCGCGTTAGCCGTTGGCTGCCTCAGCATTGGCGAGGCGCAGCTGGGTCAGCTCCTCGGCCACGAGGAAGGCAAGTTCCAGCGACTGCGACGCGTTGAGACGCGGATCACAGGCGGTGTGGTAGCGGTCCGACAGGTCCTCTTCGGTCACATCGCGCACGCCGCCGGTGCATTCGGTCACGTCCTGACCGGTCATCTCGAAATGCACGCCGCCCGGCACGGTGCCTTCCGCGCCATGCACGGCAAAGAAATCGCGCACCTCTTTGAGAACACTGTCAAACGGGCGGGTCTTGTAGCCGGTCGCCGACTTGATGGTGTTGCCATGCATCGGGTCGCACACCCATGTCACGTTGGCACCCTCTTCCTGCACGGCCTTGATCAGGCGCGGCAGATGTTCGGCTACTTTGCCCGCACCAAAGCGCGCGATCAGCGTCAACTTGCCCTCTTCATTGGACGGGTTGAGCTTCTGCATCAGCACCTTGAGGTCTTCGGCGGTGGTCGTCGGGCCGCATTTGAGGCCAACCGGGTTCAACACTCCGCGTGCAAACTCCACATGCGCGCCATCGGGCTGACGGGTGCGGTCTCCGATCCAGATCATGTGACCGGAGCCTGCCAGCCACTTGCCGGAGGTCGAATCGAGACGGCAGAGCGCCTCTTCGTACTCCAGCAAAAGCGATTCATGGCTGGTGAAGAAATCCACGACCTGCAGCGCATGAGCCTGCGCCCCGGACACGCCCGCCGCCTTGATGAAGTCCAGCGTATCGGTGATCCGGTTTGCCATGTCGCGGTATTTCTCGGCGCCGTTGCCATCGGTGAAGCCCAACGTCCACTGGTGCACCTGATGCACATCGGCATAGCCGCCCTGCGAGAAGGCGCGCAGAAGGTTCAGCGTGGCCGCCGCCTGCGTGTAGGCCTGCAGCATCTTTTTCGGATCAGGGATGCGGGCTTCGGGGGTGAAGGCCAGCTCGTTGATGATGTCGCCTCGGTAGCTCGGCAGTTCCACACCTTCGACCACCTCGGTCGGCGCCGAGCGCGGTTTGGCGAACTGACCCGCCATGCGGCCCACTTTCACCACCGGCACTTTCGCACCATAGGTCAGCACCATGGCCATCTGCAGCATCACCTTGAAGGTGTCCCGGATGGCGTCCGCGCTGAACTGGTCAAAAGCCTCGGCGCAATCGCCGCCCTGCAGAACAAAAGCCTCACCACGCCCTGCGGCCGCGATGTGGGTCTTGAGGTTGCGCGCTTCTCCGGCAAAGACCAGCGGCGGATATTTGGACAGCTGTGCCTCAACGGCATTCAGCGCGGCCTCATCCGTATAGTCGGGCATCTGAACCCGCGGAAGGTCGCGCCAGTTCGATTTCTGCCACTCGGTCATTGGTCTTCTCCGGTTATCTTAAGAATTTGTGTCTTCGTGAGCGTTAACGTTCCTGCTCTATAACGAATGCAGCGCACTTGCCCAACCCATGAATTTTGTCCCCTCTCTTGACGCGCCGCAATAGCCGTGAGCAACTCGTTTACAAACACGACACGGTGTGTCGCAATTTGCCAGAAGGATGCCGCCAGATGCTCCCAAACGCCAAAGCACCGATCGTCGAGCTGGACAGCGTTCCGGAGAAGCCTCGCCGCTTCGTTTTTGTTCTGCTCGACAACTTCACGCTTCTGAGCTTTGCCGCCGCGCTCGATTGCCTGCGGCTGGCCAATCGCATGGCGGGCAAACCCCTGTATGCTTGGCGGATTGTCAGCGAAGATGGCGATACTGTTGCCTGTTCCACCGGCACGGCCTTTAACGTGGATGCCGGATTCGAAGAGTTGGACCGGAGCGACACGGTTGTCGTTTGCGGCGGTCACAATGTGCAGGACGCCACCACCAAGAAGCTGCTGAACTGGCTGCGGCGCGAGGCCCGCAAGGGCGTCGGCTTTGCCGGTCTGTGCACCGCCTCGTATTCGCTGGCCAAGGCCGGGCTTCTGGACGGCAAGCGCGCCACGATTCACTGGGAGAATCAGGACAGCTTTCTCGAGGAGTTCGAGGACGTGATCCTGACCAAATCCGTCTTCACCATTGACGGCAAACATCTGACCACCGCTGGCGGCACCTCTTCGATTGATCTGTTCCTGCAGGTGATCGCCAATGACCATGGCGAAGAGCTCGCCAACGCGGTGGCGGACCAGCAGATCTACAGCTCCATCCGCACGGACCAGGACACGCAGCGCCTGTCAGTACCGACGCGGATCGGCGTGCGTCATCCGAAGCTGAGCCAGGTCATTCAGCAGATGGAAGCCAACATCGAAGAGCCGATCAGCCCCTCGATCCTCGCCAAGGATGTGGGCATGTCCACGCGCCAGCTTGAACGCCTGTTCCGGCGCTACCTGAACCGCTCGCCAAAACGCTATTACATGGAACTCCGCCTTCAGAAAGCGCGGAACCTCTTGATGCAGACCGACATGAGCGTGATCAACGTGGCGCTGGCCTGCGGTTTTGCCTCGCCCTCGCATTTCTCGAAATGCTACCGGGCCCACTACGACACCACGCCCTATAGAGAGCGTGGTGCCCATGCGACGCGTCTGTCAGTTTGACACGTCGCCCTGCGAAGCAGGTTTGTGGCCAAGATACATGGCCGCTGTCAAAAGCCCGCCGCCAAGCGTGATCGCCAGACAGACAACAAAACCAAAAGCGACGATCGGGCTTTTGATCGCCATCATGGTCTTCTTTGGGCCGCGCGCGAGAAACGCGTGATTGCGATAATCACCGTCGCGCTTGTTGGGGGTCAGGGGGTCCTTCTCATGGTTGGTCATAGTCCTCGTCCTTGGTGAGTGTGGGGCGCAAAGACGCGCGGGAATCGGTGACGCGCCTTGGCATCATTTCCGCATACGCAGGTTGATGAGTCACGTCAGGTTTTCACGTAAACACCTGATTTAGTGAACTCTTTTACAATTTTCAGAAAATTAGACTTTCAAAAATGAAACCCCGAAACCCGGCTTCCAATTGGGGCATAAGTTTTTGTGATGCCCTCGCCGACGCACACAAAAGCGGACCGGCTGAAAAAAGCAAAGGCCATCCATGCGATCATGCATGGATGGCCTCCGTTAGAAAGTTCCGCTCGATTGTACGTCGCTCTCAGAACAAGCCCGTCAGCTTGGCGTAATCGCTGTTGAAGCGGAAGTTGATCGAGACCACCTCACCGCCCCGGTCGTGGTAGAACACGTAGACATAGAGGTAGTTCAGACCGGTCCAGTACACGAGAAGCTCCTGGGTAAACCCGCCGCCGTGCTGAAGCCTGCGCATCACCGCGACGTTTTCGAAGTTGTTCGGGTAGAGCCGCTCGACCGTGGCATCAAGATCGTTGAGCTGCGCCACGGTCATCTCGTCTCCACCGCCAAAGCGCACCATAAGTTCCTGCACCTGACGCGTGACGATCAATTGGTCCATGACGCGGCGCATGTCTTCGTAACTGTCGAAGACCGGCTGCTGCTCCTGGGCTTGGAGCGGGGCGGAGAGCGAAAAACTGGTCAGAAGGGCGAGGATCAAAGCGCGCATGGGGCAAACTCCTTTGGAAACCTGCCCCATGGTTACACGGCAAAAGCCGCCGGGAAAGTCCGGCAAACCGCTATTCCAGCCTGTAAAGCGCCCCTTCGAACACCGAAAGCCACCACAGCTTGCCGTCCGGCCCTTGCGCAACATCGCGCACGCGGCCTGTCTCCTCACCCCGGATCTGCTCCACCTCGCGCAGCGGATTGCCCGCGAGGCGGGAGATATAGTCAAACTTCAAAGAGCCGACAAAGGCGTTACCGTCCCAGTCTCCGCCTTCAAAAAAGGTCATGCCGGACGGTGCGATGGAAGGGTCCCAGTAGTGGACCGGTTGGGCCATGCCCTCTTTTGCCGTGCCTTCGCCAATCTTGGTGCCGTTGTAATTGACCCCGTAAGAGATCACCGGCCAGCCGTAGTTCACGCCCGGCTCCACCCGGTTCACCTCATCCCCGCCCTGCGCGCCATGTTCGACCAGCCAGAGCTGACCGGAGCCATCGAGCGCGGCCCCTTGCGGGTTGCGGTGGCCGTAACTGTAGATTTCGGGCAGGCCGTCGAGTTCCGGATTACCCAGCCCCGGATCGCCGTCTTTGGTGATGTGCACAACCGAGCCGTTGTGCATTTCCAAATCCTGCGCGGTGTCCGGATTACCCCGGTCTCCGATTGTCACAAACAGCGTGCCCTCCGGGGATTCGACGAGGCGCGAGCCAAAGTGGAACCCGCCGCCGGAGCCGCGCGCGATTTCGAAGATGGTTTCACCGCCCGTCAGGCTGCGCCCGTCCGCGGACAGTGTCGCCTTGTAGACCGCCGTGCCGGAGCCGCGAATGAACTGGCGTTTTGAATAGGTAAAGAACAGCTCGCGCGTTTGCGCAAAGTCGCGCGGCACCATGATGTCCAGAAGACCGCCCTGCCCGTCCGCGAGCACCTTCGGCGGATTCTCGACAAGCCAGCGCTCTTCGCCCCGAAACGCAACAATCGCCCCATCCCGTAACGTCACGAGGATCGTGCCATCGGGCAGGAAATCGAAGGCCCACGGGGTATCGAGGCCCTCCGCCACTGTCACCGCCTGCAACGTGCCGGCTTCGGTCTCGATTGGCCCGGCCGTCGCAGTGCTGGCAAGCAGCGGAAAAATCAGGGAAATCGCAAATCTCGTCATAAGGCACCTCCTGCTGCAAGATATGGGCGCGCGGGGCGCGGGCGGCAAGGGAGCGCGCGCAACGACAGGCCCACACGCCCCCTTTTCTTTTGCCAAACCGGGGCATAGGCTGAACGGCAGGACAATACGTTCCAATAAGGGAGACCAACAATGAAAAAGCTGCTGATGGCGACAACCGCCACTGCAATGCTCGCGGGCGCGGCCTATGCTGACGGCCACGCGAATACGATCAAACTTGGCGTGATTCTCGGCTTCACCGGCCCGATTGAAAGCCTGACCCCGGCCATGGCGGCTGGCGCTGAAATGGCGATGTCCGAAGTGACGGACAGCGGCAAACTGATGGATGGCGCAAAGATCGAGCCGGTCCGCGCGGACAGCACCTGTGTTGACAGCGCTGCGGCCACCGCCGCTGCCGAGCGTCTGATCACCTCCGAAGGTGTCAAAGGCATCATGGGCGCGGATTGCTCCGGTGTGACAGGCGCGGTTCTGGCGAACGCCGCTGTGCCGAACGGCATGGTGATGATCTCGCCGTCGGCCACATCCCCGGCGCTGTCCGAAGCCGAAGACAACGGCCTGTTCTTCCGCACCGCCCCGTCTGACGCGCGTCAGGGTGCCGTGCTGGCGAAGATCCTGCTCGACAAGGGCATTTCTTCCGTCGCGGTGACCTACACCAACAATGACTACGGCAAAGGCTTCTCCGACGCCTTCAACCAGAACTACACCGCCGGTGGCGGCTCGGTCACTCTGACCGCAGCGCACGAAGACGGCAAGGCGGACTACTCCGCTGAAGTGGGCGCGCTGGCCTCTGCGGGCGGCGATGCGCTGGTTGTTCTGGGCTATGTGGACCAGGGCGGCGCGGGCATCATCCAGGCCTCGCTCGACACCGGCGCCTTTGACATGTTCGCGCTTGGCGACGGCATGATCGGCGACAGCCTGACCGAGCGTTTCGGCGCAGACATCGACGGCGCCATCGGCACCATCGCTGGCTCCGAAAACGAAGGTGGTCCGAAGTTCGCGGAAATGGCGGGAGCAGCCGGCATTGACGGCACGGCTGTGTATGCGGGCGAAAGCTACGACGCTGCCGCACTGATCATGCTGGCCATGGCGGCCGCTGGCTCTTCGGAGCCGGGCGATTACTCGGGCAAGATCATGGACGTGGCCAATGCGCCGGGTGAAGTGATCCTGCCGGGCGAGCTGGACAAGGCGCTCGAAATCCTCGCCGGTGGCGGTGAGATCGACTACGCAGGCGCGACCGGCGTGGAACTGGTTGGCCCGGGTGAGGCCGCAGGCTCCTACGCGGAATACACCGTCGACGGTGGCGCGCTGAAGGTTGTGGGCTACCACTAATTCGGCCTTTTGCCCCAAAATAGGGGCTTGCGAAACTCGGCGGCGCGGGGCATCTCCGCGCCGCTGCCATAAGGGCCGGTTCGGCCATGAGAGCCCCAAAGGGCTCCGCAAACAGGGATGTGGGATGTGATCCGGGTTGAGAACCTTCACCGCCATTTTGGCGGTTTCCGTGCCGTAGACGGAGCTTCGCTGGAAATCGCCAAAGGCTCCATTACCGGCCTCGTCGGGCCAAACGGCGCTGGCAAAACAACGCTGTTCAATGTGATCGCGGGCGCTCTGCCGCCGACCTCTGGTCAGGTGTTCATGGATGGCGAGGACATCACCGGCCTGCCGCCGCACGAGCTCTTTCACAAGGGCCTTTTGCGCACTTTCCAGATTGCGCACGAGTTTTCCTCCATGTCCTGCCGCGAGAACCTGATGATGGTGCCGGGCGGGCAATCGGGAGAGGTGCTGTGGAACACTTGGTTTGGCCGAAAGCGCATTGCCGATGAAGAACGCGCGCTCAGGGCCAAAGCGGATGAGGTGCTGGAGTTCTTGACGATCTCGCATCTGGCGGATCACCCGGCCGGGGCAATCTCCGGCGGACAAAAGAAGCTGCTGGAGCTGGGGCGCACCATGATGGTCGACGCCAAGATCGTGTTTCTCGATGAGGTTGGCGCGGGCGTGAACCGCACGCTCCTGATGACCATCGCAGATACCATCATCCGTTTGAACAAGGAACGCGGCTACACCTTCTGCGTGATTGAGCATGACATGGATTTCATTGGAAAAATCTGCGATCCGGTGATCGTCATGGCGGAAGGCAAGAAGCTGGCCGAAGGCACGCTGGACGAGATCAAGGCCAATGAGCAGGTCATCGAGGCCTACCTTGGAACAGGTTTGAAGAACAAGGACGCGGTGGGATGAGGGATTGCGCCTCGCCCTGCGAGACACCCGGCGGGCGCGTGCTGCGCACGCGTTGGAGCGCTGCTCCAAACCACGAGGTATTTTGCGCCCAAAGAAGCAAGGGAGCTGCGCGATGAGCGGTGGATCTTATGATGATCGTGGCAACCGGGACATGAGCCTTGGCAACGCTGCGGGCATGGGAACAGTGGATGGCTATCGCGGCGACGAAGAGGCGCGGCCTGGCACGCCGGGACCGTTTCTGATTGGTGACAGCATGACCGGCGGCTACGGGAAATCCGGGCCGGACATTCTGCATGATTGTACGATCGCCGTTGAGAAGGGTGAGATCGCGGTGATTGTCGGGCCGAATGGTGCGGGCAAGTCGACGGCGATGAAGGCCGTGTTTGGCATGTTGGACTTGCGGCAAGGGCATGTGATGCTCGACGGTGAGGACATCACGGATCTGAGCCCGCAGGCAAGAGTTCGGCATGGCATGGGGTTTGTGCCGCAGACGTCGAATATCTTCACCTCGATGACCGTGGAAGAGAACCTGGAGATGGGCGCTTTCATTCGAGAGGATGATTACAAGGCGACCATGGCGCAGGTTTATGATCTGTTTCCGATCCTGAAGGAGAAGCGCTTTCAGCCCGCAGGCGAGTTGTCTGGTGGCCAGCGCCAGCAGGTTGCCGTGGGCCGGGCGCTGATGACCGAGCCGAAGGTTCTGATGCTCGATGAGCCGACCGCGGGCGTCTCTCCCATTGTCATGGACGAGTTGTTTGACCGGATCATCGAGGTGGCGCGCACCGGGATTTCTATCCTGATGGTGGAGCAGAACGCGCGCCAGGCGCTGGAGATTGCGGACAAAGGCTTTGTGCTGGTTCAGGGGGCAAATGCGCATACCGGAACGGGCAAGGGCCTCTTGGCTGATGACGAGGTGCGGCGCTCGTTCCTCGGGGGATGAGCCGCGTGTTGGGGGCGACGTTGAAGATTTTTGCCGGGAAAAGACGCGGTTTGATCGCCTTTGTTTTGGCGACTGCGCTTGGGTTGCCCGCCACAGCGGAGATGCTTTGCACGGCCCAGACGCAGTGTCGCGGCGACGCCAAGGAGATGTGCGCGCCTTCGACCCTGGCCGTAAAGGTGGTACGCGACGGCGCGTACTGGCGGCTCTGGATCGACTGGCAAGGCCCCTACTCCGCCCGTTTCAGCGCCGGGAATGATGCGCGGGTCTGGGCGGTCAAGGGCTTTGGCAACGGCTACGGGATTCAGGTCTTTGAGGACGGCTCTTTTCTTTACACCGGCAATCGCGGCAAGCGGTTCCGTGGCACCTGTACAGGAGAGGTTTGATGCGGCTTTTCATCTGTTGTCTAGCAATGGCTGCGTTGGCCGAGCCCGCCGCCGCACAGCCCCGCAGCAGTTTTGGCGGCGAGCAGCTTTCGATCGACCACGCGCCAGTGCGTGAGGACATTGCTTTGACCTGCGCCTATGCGACCGAGTGCTATGAGGCCGAGGGCTGCCAGGAGGCGGGCTTTGGCTACGCTTTGAGCGGGCGCGGTGGCGGCATGAACAATGAGATGCTGGTGGTGGAGCTCGATATGGTCTCGGACATCGGCGATGTGACCTTGGTTGGGCTGCGCTCGGGCGGCTATGCCCTGTCGGGCGGCAGTTTTGATGCGCGGCACCTGCTGAGCATTGCTGAAAACGGCGATGCCCGTCACACGGTGCATTACATGAGCGGGCCGCAGGTCATCTCTTACATCGGACAATGTGTGAAGGCGGACTGATGGATTTACTCAACGCGATCATCGCGCTCTCGAACTTCGTACTGATCCCCGCCGTCGCCTATGGCAGCCAGTTGGCGCTTGGCGCATTGGGGGTGACGTTGATCTACGGGATCCTGCGGTTTTCCAACTTCGCCCACGGCGACACCATGGCCTTTGGCACGATGGTGGTCATCATCTTCACATGGCTGTTCCAGAGCTGGGGGATCAGCCTTGGACCGCTCCCAACAGCGCTTCTCGCGGTGCCGTTCGGGATCGCTGCGACGGCGGTTCTGGTGTTGGGGACAGACCGGGTGGTCTATCGCTTCTACAGAAAACAAAAGGTCAAACCGGTGATCCTCGTGATGGTCTCGCTGGGTGTGATGTTTGTCTACAACGGCATCACCCGGATCATCCTCGGCCCCGATGACCAGCGTTTTGCCGATGGTGAGCGCTTCCTGATTTCTGCGCGTGACTTCAAGGCGATGACGGGTCTGAGCGAGGGGCTGGCGATCCGCACGACGCAGGCTCTGACCGTGGTTGTGGCCATTTTGGTTGTCGCCCTGCTCTTCTGGTTTCTCAACCGCACGCGCACCGGCAAGTCCATGCGCGCCTATTCTGACAACGAAGATCTGGCTCTGCTTTCCGGCATCAATCCAGAGAAGGTCGAGCGGGTCACATGGGTGATTGTCGCAGCTTTGGTGACCATCGCAGGCGTGCTCTACGGGCTCGACAAATCCTACAAACCTTTCACCTATTTCCAGCTTCTACTGCCCATCTTTGCCGCCGCAATTGTCGGCGGGCTGGGCAATCCGCTGGGGGCCATCGCAGGCGGGTTTGTGATCGCGTTCAGCGAGGTCGGCATCACTTACGCGTGGAAGAAAGTGCTGAACTATGCACTGCCAGACAGCCTCGCACCCGATGGGCTCGTGCAACTGATGTCCACCGACTACAAATTCGCAGTCAGCTTTGTGATCCTTGTGATCGTGCTGCTGTTCAAGCCCACCGGGCTGTTCAAAGGGAAGGCGGTGTAAGATGCGCACGTTCGGACTTTTTGCCCTCGTCGCGGTGCTGATCCTTGGCACCGGCCTTCTGCAAAGCTGGAACGCGGCGCTGTTGATCCTGAACATGGGATTGGTGAGCGCGGTTATGGCGCTTGGTGTGAACCTGCAATGGGGGATTGCCGGGCTGTTTAACGTTGGCGTCATGGGGTTTGTGGCCCTCGGGGGCCTTGGCGTTGTGCTGACATCCACGGCACCTGTGTCCGAGGCCTGGGCTGCGGGCGGGATGCGTGTGATAGGCGCGTTGCTCCTTGGCGCGGCCACGGTGATCGGTGCGGTGCTTGTCTGGACACGGATCAAGAACGGCCTGCTGACGGCGGCTGTTCTGGTGGTCGGCTTCTTTGTCTATCGCTGGCTGCTCGATCCCGGTGTCGAGGCTATCGAGGCGATCAATCCGGCGCTGCAAGGCAATCTGGGCGGGCTCGGCCTGCCCGTGCTTCTGGCCTGGCCGATTGGCGGGCTTTTGGCGGCGGGTGCGGCTTGGGTGATCGGCAAAACCGCGCTTGGTCTGCGCTCCGACTACCTCGCCATTGCAACGCTGGGCATTGCGGAGATCATCATCGCGGTGATGAAAAACGAAGACTGGCTGGCGCGCGGCGTGAAAAACGTGATCGGCCTGCCCCGGCCCGTGCCCTATGAGGTCGATCTGCAAAACGATCCGTCCTTTGTAGAGCGGGCGGCGGGCTTTGGGCTTGATCCGACAACCGCCTCGACGCTGACCGTGAAGCTTGGCTACTCCATGCTTTTTGCGGTGGTTCTGATTGTTCTCCTGGTGCTGGCGCAACTGGCGCTCAACTCGCCATGGGGCCGAATGATGCGCGCGATCCGCGACAATGAAACCGCGGCGCGGGCCATGGGCAAGGACGTGACCTTCCGCCATCTGCAGGTCTTCATCCTCGGCAGCGCCATTTGCGGCGTGGCGGGCGCGATGATGACCACGCTCGATGGCCAGCTCACGCCTTCGAGCTATCAGCCGCTGCGCTACACCTTCCTGATCTGGGTGATGGTGATTGTTGGCGGATCTGGCAACAACCTTGGCGCTGTGCTCGGCGGTTTCCTGATCTGGTTCCTCTGGGTGCAGGTGGAGCCGATGGGTCAGGCGCTGATGGGGCTTGTGACCTCGGGCATGGCGGATGGCTCGGCGCTCAAGGCGCATCTGCAGGACAGCGCACAGCATCTTCGGCTGTTGACCATGGGTCTGATCCTGCTGCTTGTGCTGCGGTTCAGCCCGCGCGGGTTGCTGCCTGAACGCTAAGCGTTCTGAGAGCTCGTTCGCGTCAAAAGAGACCCGTGAAGCCGGAATACGCGCTCTGGCTTCACGGTTTGTTCAGGTTTCCGTTCCAGCATGAAATCTCGTAACGAGGAGACGTGCTGATGGACGACAGCCTGACACTGCCCCTGCCGCAGGATTTTCTATCCCGCTTCAGGACCCGCTTTCCCCATGTGGACGAAACCGTGGTGCCGGATCTGGTGGAGAACCAGCAACAGCTCAGCCAGCACCTTGCCGAACGGCACGATCTGACGCTTCTCGAAGCGAAGGAAGAGCTGCTGGACTTTCTTTGGCTTGAACGATTGACCGCACAGATTGCTGCGCCGTCCGCCAGGTCAGCCTAGCGACGTAACCCAAAGGATGTTCGCATCCTCTTCGCTGATCGACACCACGTTGTGCCCCATGGTGCTGTCGTAATAGGCGCTGTCACCGCGCTTCATGTCGACGGGTTCGTAGAACTCCGTGTACAACCGGATCACACCGGTCAGAACGTACAGAAATTCTTCGCCGTCGTGGCGCACCCAACCATCGAATTCATCCATGCTCCGGGCCCGAACACGGGCGCGGTAAGGCAACATCTTCTTGCGGGTCAGCGTCTCTGCGAGCAGTTCATGCTCGTAAGTCGCCGTCGCATGGCTGTGGCCTTCGCCGCTGCGTGTAAACGCCATGCGGCCGTTCACCTTTTCCTGCTGGGGCTGGGTGAACAGTTGTGGCACCGAAATTTCCAGACCCACCGCCAGCTTCTTGAGCGCATCATAGGTTGGAGACATCTGGCCATTTTCAATTTTCGACAAGGTCGAACGCGCCAATCCCGCCTGTTTGGCCGCCTGCTCCAGCGTCCAGGACTTGTCTTTGCGCAAGTCGCGCACACGCTGACCCAGATCAAGCGGCTCACCGCCGTGTTCATGGCCAGTATTGCGGGCAATTCGGATCAGGGATCTGGGGTCTTTTGTCATGGCCTAAAGCTATAGGACGCGGCCCGCCCCCTTGCAAGCGATGCCACGCGGGCCTAAGCGTTGATCCATGCAGTCACTCTTCTTCGAGGGGGCGTTTGCCCCCTGCCCCGCGCCATTCAATCTCGCAGCCCATGTGCTGAGCGCCGGGTCCCAAACACCGGACAAGATCGCGCTTTCCATCGTGAAGCCAACCGGGGCGGAACGCTGGTCCTATGCGCGCCTGATCGCGGCCGTGCGCGGCACGGCAACGGGCTTGCTGCAATCGGGTCTTGTCCCCGGTGACATCCTCTTGATGCGGCTTGGAAACACCGTCGATTTCCCGATTGCCTACCTCGGTGCCATTGCCGCCGGAATCGTGCCGGTTCCGACCTCTTCCCAGCTGACCGTGCACGAAGTGACAAAAATCGTGCAGCATTTGTCGCCCACGGCGATCCTGCGCGGCGACGGCATTGCCTGCCCCGAGGCAGGCATTCCCGTCCACGGGCCCGAAACCTACGAAGCCTGGCACGATTTGCCTCCCGCCGACTACGCGCTCGGCGATCCCGAAAGGCTGGCCTATATCGTCTACACGTCCGGCACCTCCGGCACGCCGCGAGCCGTGGGTCATGCGCATCGTGCCATTTGGGCGCGTCAGATGATGATGGATGGCTGGTACGGGCTGACCGCCTCGGACCGGATGCTGCACGCCGGAGCCTTCAACTGGACCTTCACGCTCGGCACCGGACTGATGGACCCCTGGACAAAAGGCGCAACCGCCCTGATCCCGGCGGCCGGAACCGATCCTGCGCAGCTGGGACTGCTGCTTTCGCGCAATGACGCGACAATTTTTGCTGCCGCCCCGGGCGTTTACCGTCAACTCCTCAAGTACCCCCTGCCACCTTTGCGCAAGCTGCGTCATGGCCTCGCCGCCGGGGAGAAACTGCCCGATACGGTCCGCGACGCATGGCGCGAGGCCACCGGAGGCGAGATTTATGAAGCCTACGGCATGTCGGAGTGTTCCACATTCATCTCCTCCGCACCCTCTCGGCCCAACACCCCGGGCATGCTCGGCGCACCGCAACCCGGCCGCCACATAGCGCTTGTCGACGATACCGGCACGCCCGTTCCCCTTGGCGCGGAAGGCATCATCGCCGTGCACCGAACCGATCCGGGCCTGATGCTTGGCTATGTCGGGGCCGAGGCGGCAACTGCCAACAAATTCGCCAAAGACTGGTTTCTCAGCGGCGACAAAGGCGTGATGAACGAAAGCGGTCAAATCCACTATCTCGGCCGCTCCGATGACATGATGAATGCAGGCGGTTACCGCGTCTCGCCGCTCGAGGTCGAAGCCGCCCTGTCCGGCTTGCCCGGCGTGCAGGAGATTGCCGTCACCGACGTCGAGGTCAAACCCGGCGTGCGCGTGATCGCGGCTTTCTACACCGGGGAAACCGAGCTGGATGACGCCTTGCTCCAAACTGCCGCCGAAGACCGGCTTGCCCGTTACAAACAGCCCCGCGCCTATATCCATGTGGACAGCCTGCCGCGCAATCCCAATGGCAAACTCCAACGCAAAGCGCTCACGCTTCCGCAGTGAGCCGAGGACCCTATCATGACCCAGCTTGATATCTTTTCCGATCCGATTTGCCCGTGGTGCTACATTGGAAAGGCCAATTTGGACCGGGCGCTTGAAGCCAACCCGAACCATCCGTTCCGCGTGCGTTGGCTGCCCTTCATGCTCAACCCGGACATGCCGAAGGACGGCATGGACCGACGGACCTATCTGGAGTCGAAATTCGGCGGGCAGCAAGGCGCGGTCAACGCCTACATGCCGGTGATCGAACATGCCCAGAAAGCGGGATTGAAGATCAATCTTGATGCCATTGAAAAGACCCCATCAACCGTTGATGCGCATCGCCTGATCCATTGGGCGGAGATGGAAGGCGTTCAGACGCCAATCGTTTCGGCCCTCTTCCGCGCCTACTTCGTCGACGGGCGGGACATTGGTGACATCGAGGTTCTCGCCGACATCGCCGACGGGAACGGCATGGACGCCTCCGTGGTGATGCGTTTGCTCTCGACCGACGAGGACCGCCGCGAGATCGTGGAGCGCGACGCGGCGGCGCGCGGCATGGGCATCAATTCCGTGCCGACTTTCATCGTCGCGCAACAACACGCGGTGCCCGGCGCGCAGCCGCCGGAGCTTTGGAGCAGCGTGATTTCCGAAATCCTCGGTGCAAAGGACCCCGATGCGCCATGAACCGTATCAAGCTCCTCACGCTCATTGCGACTTTGATCCTGATCATCGCGGGCGGGACCGTGTTTTTTCGGCATGTCGAAGGATGGAGTTGGCTCGACAGTTATTTCTTTACCGTCGTGACAATTTCGACGGTGGGTTACGGCAATCTCGTACCGGCGACCGCACTCGGCAAAGTCGGCACAACGCTGTTCATCCTGCTTGGTCTTGGGATCTTCGCTGCAGCGGTTCAGCAGTTCGGTATGTTCGCCATGCGCAAACGCGAAGAGCACACCGAATGGTTGATTGCGCGTCTGAAACACGAGGACGGACCCGTCGCAAATGAAGACGATGCGCCAAAACACAGGGCCAAGCGCAAGCATTGAAAACACGCGGCACCTTCCTGTGCCGGAATGGCTTTCGACCTGTGCAATTGTGCAAATTTCGCCTGTAGCCGCAGCAGGTGTAGTGCGGCACTAAAGAGTACCGGAGTCCCCATGACCAACTTGCCCAGCAAAGCGGAGTTTGTCGCGATCATCGCGATGCTCATGGCCAATATCGCCTTCGCGATCGACGCCATGCTGCCGGCGCTTCCTCAGCTGACGTCCGTGTTTTCCCCGGATGATCCGAACCGGGTTCAACTCGTTGTGACCATTTTCGTTCTGGGCATGGGGATCGGCACGTTGTTCAGCGGCCCGCTCTCCGATGCCTTTGGGCGCAAGCCGGTGGTTCTGGTCGGAGCCCTGCTCTATGTCGGGGCCATCGCGTTCGCACTCTCTGCGAACAGCCTGGAAGCTCTGTTGTTTGCGCGCTTCCTGCAAGGGATCGGTGCCGCCGCTCCGCGGATCGTGGCCTTGGCAATTGTGCGGGACCTATATGCCGGGCGCGGCATGGCACAGATCATGTCCTTTGTCATGATCGTGTTCACGGTTGTTCCTGCCATCGCACCGTTGCTAGGGGCACAATTGGTATTGCTTGGCGGCTGGCAAACGATCTTCATCGCCTTTGCCATTTTTACTTTGGTTGTCACCACATGGCTTGCGCTGAGGTTGCCGGAAACACTGCCAAAACCCCGCAGAATACCGTTTCAAGTCAGCAAGTTACGCTCCGCCACGCGTGAAGTTCTGTCGCATGCCAGCGTGCGGTTGTCGATCGTTTCGCAGGCCTTCTGTTACGCGATCCTGTTCACGATGATTTCCACTGTGCAACCTTTGTACGATGACTTCTTTGGTCAGGGCGACGCTTTCCCGCTCTGGTTTGGCGGCATTGCCATCGTGGCGAGTTCCGCAAGCTTTCTTAACGCTGCGTTGGTGATGCGCCTTGGCATGCGCTTGCTGGTCACGGCCATGCTGATTGCGCAGCTGGGTTTGACCAGTGCGATGATTTTTCTGCTTCTCTGGGGCGTGTCTGGCGATACGCTGTTTTATGCATTTGTCGTTTGGCAAACCGGGGTTTTCTTCCAGGCCGGTTTGACGCTTGGCAACCTCAATGCTCTGGCGATGGAGCCCATGGGGCATATCGCCGGTTTGGCGGCTTCCGTGATCGGGGCGCTGGCAACGGTCGGCGCCGTAATCCTGGCCGTGCCGGTCAGCCTTGCGTTCAACGGAACACCTTTGCCCGTCGCCTTGGGTATCCTGTTGCAGGTTTTTGGAGCACTGTGGGCTATTTTGCGTCTGCGCCGCAGGGAGTTCGCGGAAAACGCGACGTGACGGTTAGAAGGTCAGGCCAGCCGCGCGGACTCTTCCTCATCGCTTTGCCTTTGCTTGACTGAAAATTGCCCCATCAGGCTGGCCAACTCATCCGCATGGCTTTGCAATCTGTGGCCCGATCCGCCCATTTCGGCGCTTTGCTCCAGAATTTTTTGTGCTTCGGAGTCCAGAGACGCCATCTGCTGAGACAGCGTTGCCATTTCTGCAGCGCGCTCACCGGCATCACCGCGAATATCCTCGATCAAGGCGTTGACCTCGTTGACTTGCTCCACGATCAGCGAAAGACGCCGCCCGGCTTCATGCACAAGCCGCGCACCCGAGGCCACTTCCTCTTCCGAGCTGGATATCAGATCTTTCACGCCGCGCGCTGCGTCGGCCGTGCGCTGTGAAAGCGCCTGAACCTCGCCCGCAACAACCGCAAAACCGCGACCGGATGCACCGGCGCGCGCCGCTTCCACCCCGGCGTTCAAAGCCAAAAGGTTGGTTTGGAAGGCGATGTCGTCGATCAGATCCATGATCTTGCCGACCTCATCAGAACTCTTTTCGATCCGCGACATGGCGGCCACCGCCTGCCCTGTGATTTCTCCGCCCTGGTCCGCCTCCCGGCGGGCCTTTGCTACACGATCTGCTGCGCGCTGCGCTTGCGCCGACGCTTCCTCAAGCCGTTCACTCAACTGCGCAACGTGCCGGGACTGTTGGCCAAGCCCGTCCGCCTGGGACCGGGTGCCGTTCGCCAGATCGTCGATCAACGCGCCCAGCAACCGGGCTTCTCCGTCAAAACTCTGCGCCATGCCGAGCGCCTTGGACAAGGCCGCATCCAACTGGTCGACGGCGAGGTTGTAGTCTGTTCGCAAATCTTCGAAGGCTTCGGGCATTTCGCCGTCGATCCGGCAATCGAGACGTCTTTCCGACAACTCATGTAACGTGCCCCGCAAAATTCCAATCGCCGTCTCCGCCTCCCGGATCAGGGTGCGCGCCTTGCTTTCCGCGATCTCGGCGCGATGGGATTGATCCGCAAGGGACTCGCTTTGCTCTGTAATCTGGCGCACCATTCTTTGATCCCGGCGCATCGACAAGACCAGAACACCCGTCTCAAACACGACCAGGGCACCATGCAGCCCGGTTCGTGCGAGGTTTTCAAACAGGTCCGCAGAAGGATACGCCAGCGCGGGCAGGACAAATGCCAACCCGAGGTGATGCAATGCCGTGACGCCCGCACCGAGCAACAAGGCCCGAATGCTACCCAGTGTCGAAATCCCGGCCAGCATGACGAAATAGATCATATGCGTGTCGATCTGCCAGGGATGCCCCTGGAATGCCGCGGTGCAAACGATCGCCTGACCGACCAGACACACCGCAACCACATCCGCAGCCATCTTTGATTTTCGCTGTACGGCCAATGTCGCAAAAGCCGCCAAAACCAAAATCGCGCCCGTCGCCAGTCCGGGCATACCCTGAAGGACGACATCAAATCCAGCCTGCAGCGTGACCATAACATAGGCCAAGGCCAATACGGCCTTGCCAGCCTGGCTTTGCGTTTCTTTATTGCCCGCTTCGTTCACACTGTACCGCCTTTACAGAACATGGCGAGAAACTGCCCGTCTCGCACTGCCCACGCCCCAAGCCGTTTCAGCCTCGCCCTTGGGTCCGGATCATCAAAGGTTGCCAGAGCGCCGAAAACGGTCTGGCTCGGCCCGATTACCGCCCCCCCGCCCTGTTCCGCGATATGCGCCGCCCCGACACCCCATGGCGCGGCCAGCACAAGCACCGGTGTGCCCGCCCCCGCAACAAATGGCGAAAATGCTCCGGACACCGCCACGGCCCCCGAAAGGAGCAACGCACCGGACATCAGCATCACATCAAGACAAGTTCCGCGCAGAATTCCCATGGACCTGTCTTTAGCCTCGGTTAAGTTTCGAAACCGTTAGTTTGGTCTTTAGAAAGCCGCGCTAATTCGAAGGACGAAAGCCCTCACTGCATACCATGGCATACAATTATTGATCCTTTGATCAAAACCCGTTAGAAGCGATTCAAACGCCCAGCCAACCCCCAAGGAGAAACCGATGACGAAGATCAAGGTCGCGAACCCGATCGTCGAAATGGATGGCGATGAGATGACCCGTATCATGTGGGATTTCATCAAGAATAAGCTGATCGAGCCATATCTGGACATCGACCTGCTCTACTATGATCTGGGCATCGAAGAGCGCGATCGCACCGAGGATCAGATCACAATCGACGCCGCCGAAAAGACCAAGGAAGTTGGCGTTGCGGTGAAATGCGCGACCATCACACCGGACGAAGCGCGGGTCGAAGAGTTCGGTTTGAAGAAGATGTGGCGCAGTCCAAACGGGACAATTCGAAACATTTTGGGCGGTGTCGTTTTTCGCCAGCCGATCATTTGCCGCAATGTGCCGCGTCTTGTGCCGGGCTGGACCGATCCGATTGTTGTCGGCCGCCACGCCTTTGGCGATCAGTACAAGGCCACGGATTTCACCTTCCCCGGCAAGGGCAAGCTGACGATGAAATTCGAAGGCGAGGACGGCACGGTGATCGAACGCGAGGTTTATGACGCGCCGGACGCCGGGGTTTACATGGGCATGTACAACCTCGATTCTTCGATCCGGGATTTCGCCCGCGCGTCCTTGAATTACGGGTTGAACATCGGCTGGCCGGTGTATCTGTCGACGAAGAACACAATCCTGAAGGCCTATGACGGCCGCTTCAAGGATCTGTTTCAGGAGATCTACGAAGCCGAGTTCGAAGAGAAGTTCAAAGCTGCTGGCATCTGGTATGAACACCGCCTGATCGACGACATGGTGGCTTGCGCACTGAAATGGAACGGAAAGTTCGTCTGGGCCTGCAAAAACTACGACGGTGACGTTCAGTCCGATACCGTCGCGCAGGGGTTTGGCTCGCTCGGTATGATGGCGTCGCAGTTGATGACCCCCGATGGCAAGATCGTGGAAGCCGAAGCCGCCCACGGCACGGTGACGCGCCATTATCGCCAGCATCAGAAGGGCGAGGCCACCTCGACCAATTCCATCGCGTCTATCTATGCCTGGACCGGCGGTCTGAAGCATCGCGCCAAACTCGATGAAAACGCGGCTTTGCAGGGCTTTGCAGAAACACTGGAGCGGGTGATCGTGGACACGGTGGAATCCGGTCACATGACCAAGGATCTCGCGCTGCTTGTCGGCCCGGATCAGGGTTGGCTGACAACCATGGGTTTCCTCGAGAAAATCGACGAGAACCTGAACAAAGCCCTGAAAGGCTGATCCAGGGAACCGGAAGCGGGGCCTTCCCGGCCCTGCCCTAAGGGATCAAAACGGCAACGGCGCTCACCGTGATCGCCCCGAGCAACGTCGTCAAAAGCATCGCGGAAGAGGCCATCGCCGCCCCGCCATGGCGCGCGGCCAGGATCGGGAAGATGGCGATCATCGGCATCGCCGCAAAGACCAGGCCCGCTAATGCAATTTCCTGCGAAACGCCGGGTATCATGAGCAGCACGGCCACCGTAACCAGCGGATGCACCAGCAGTTTTCCAAGCGCTACCGCCATGACCGCCGCGCCGCCCTCGCGCCATTGCGCCGTTGCCACGGTGCCCCCGACGAACACCAGCGACAAAACCGGCGTGGCGGCGGCGATCATGCCGCGTGTCGTCTCGACCGGTCCGGTGATCGGTATGCCAAAGCCGGCAATCAACAGCCCCGCCACCAGGCCGATCAAAACCGGGCTGCGCACCATCTGGCCTAAGGTCTGACGTAGCGAGGCTGCGATCCCCTGCCCTTTTTCCCCGGACAAAGCTTCCGACAAGACAATGGCCGCCGGGATCACAACGAGGTTTTCCGCCGTTATGATCCAGGCGAAAAGCGCATCCGCTTGCTCCGGAAACAGAACACGGCCAATTGGGTAGCCTAGGAAAATCGTGTTCGAGCTACACATCCCCATGGCCATCATCGCGCCAAGCGGGCCTTTGAGTCCGAAGACGCGAACCATGACGAAACTGCCAATCCCGAGAACGATCAGCGCTGCAAAAGCATAGCCGCCGATAAACCACCAGTTGAATGCGCTTAAGTCCCCGGCGCGCATGACGGCGGAGGCCACGATCACCGGCATGCAGATCACCAAAACAAAGCGGCTCAGATGCGGCAAGCCCTCCGGGCTGATCAGCTTCACCCGAATGGCCAGCGCCCCCAGCGCCAAAAGCGCGTATATCGGCAGGAGAGAAATCAGCGGATCAAACATCGGTACGGGACCTCGGGCTTAGCCTTGCGCGCCGAACCGCTCCGGCAGAACGGTGCGATACGGCAGTTTGAGCGCGCGGGTTTTGACAATCGAGCCCTTTTCCAATCTCGCGGGTTTGACCGACAGGGTATCGAAGGCTTTTTGCTCTGCCTTGTCCCAAGCCAGCAGCTTCTTTTCCAAAAAAGCCTGATGGAAGCGGGTCGCATCCGCGTCCGCCTCCTTCCAGCCCGTCCCCGGAACACCCGGCGCATCCGTATTGCCGACGTCCATGCGCACCGCGTTTACCTCCTGCAATACCTCTGAGTTGGCGTATTTGAGATGCGCGAGGTACAGCCCGCGCGGCATGGTGAAAGGAAACCCCTCCAGGCGCCGGGGCGCGACACGCACGCCATGCAAGGCAAAATCCATCGCACGCCGCGCCGCTATGGCTTTGGAATAATGGCCGGAAAAGGCGATGTGCCGCCGCTGTGCCAAAACCGGACCTGCGCTCACCGGCGCATCATCCGGTTGCTCCACCACATCAAACCCGAGAGCCGTCAACACGGGCGCATCGGCATTGGCGGCAATCGCGTCCGGCAAAGAAGGATAGCAATCGGGATCAAAACAGATCAGCTCGTCCGCATCCGTCCGGATCACCCAGTTATAGGCTTCGTTCAAACCGGCATGGAACCCGTTGAGCATCGCGGCGCGGCTGCGGTCAAAATGCGCGAAATCACCGCGCGGGACAGTCAGAACAGAGGCGCCCGGGCAGAGCTCCGCAATCCTGGGGTCCGCTCCGTGCGCCACAACAAACAGATTGCCCGCCCCCAGCTGTGCCGCATGGTGGGCATACCACCGGGACAGAGCCCAGTAATCGCGGTAAACCATGGTCAAGGCACAGATTTTCATGGTTTTTCTTGCCTGCCCCAAGGCCGTTCTGTCAAGCGTCAGCGCGTCTGTACAGCTGTCACGATGTTCAGCAGGCGCAGCTCGATTTCGCGAAAAGACTGCAATGCTTCCGCTTCTGGATGCGCCAATGCATGAAACGCGCTGTTTGCCACAGACAGGTGCGCTTCGCAGCCCGGCACATCCAGAACGACAAAACTGGTAGCCCCGTCCGCCACGCGATTAATGGGCACACGGCCATCCTGCGCGCCGTCAGCGGAGAATGATCCCGCGATCTCTTCGCTGGTCAAACGCGCCAACCCTGCGGTTTCAATCGCCTGAAACATCGCCCGGACATCCGATTGGCCGATGTGATCGTCCCTCGCCTCTCCCGGCATCGCAACACGGACGCGTCCATCGCTGAAAACCGTCAGGAGCGGAACGGCCCGAGGCGTATCTGCATCCACAACGTCATAGATCAAGATCCGCTCTGAACCGGTCAAGCCGGACAGGTCGCACCCGGCCCAAAGAACAGTCGCCGCGCTGAGGCAAAAGCTCAACGCGGCGACAAAGGTGTTCATTTTCAAACTCTTGGCAGTCAAACTTGCGCTTTTCGACGGCGTGTCACACCCGCCAAAGTACCCAAAGCCAATAGGCCAAGACCAAGGCCCGCCGGAAGCGGAACCGGCGCGATGGCATGTGTCACGGCCGTTGTGTAACCGATATCGGCAAAGGACGCGATTGTGGTGGCCGACAATGTCATCGCCGCAAACGGAGCATCTGCCGCCGGTGTCGGCGCTCCGATGAAACCAGTCATCAGGTCCAGAGGACCACCGGCGAAATCCGCCTCATCCCAATGGCCGTCAGCAGTACCGGGCCCGCCACCAAGTTCCACGGGAATGAAAGTTTCGCTGAGCCCAAACTCCGCATTGTACGCGGTCAGGCCATAAGCCCCAGTGTATTCGCCGGATCCGGCTGTATAGACGTTCTGCGTACCAGTGAAGATTCCGCCAATGCTGTCGGTGTTCCAGAGTGTCCCGAACCCAAGCACGTGCCCCATCTCGTGGACGATCACGTCAAAGAACGTTCCGTCCGCCTCCATATTTGCGAGATCGGCGGTATCGAAGTTCATGATGCCAGTATCGACATACGCAAAGCTGTTGGTCCCATCCGAAACGGAATAGGCCGTCGTAGGACCGGCAGAGCCAAGTGTGCCGCCAACGCCATCAATGGCGGTCCCTTGCGCATTGATCGTCGGGCCTTCGTACAAGGAACCGCCCACGGTAAAGGCGATCTGGTAGCCGGTGATCATGGTTTCCCAGAAATACTCGGCCGCCGTGAACGTGGATTGCTGCGAGGCGGTCAATCCCCCGACAAAATTGATCGTGATGTCGAACACGCTGGACGAGATCGACTTTTCACCGCCAGGAACTGTCCCAACGGCGACACCGGCAGGCAAAGCCGTTGCCGCATGGGCCCCCGTCGACGCCAGCCCACCTGCCAAAGCCAGGGCCAATACAGACAAGGATTTCAATTTTACAGACAAATCATGCTCCTCAATGTCGAAAACAACCACTTGAGCCACCCTACCCAAGAGTGTCGCCGGGCAAAACAATAAACGCAAAACGTGCATTCACCCGTGACAGCAGTATCCGCAAGCCTGCTAGCCCTGTCAAAGATTCGAAGCCCTCCCGACGGTTTTCCGCCGAAAGTCCGCTTACCGTGTCGGGATGCTAACGCGCAGTTGCACAGTTTCGATCCCGGGATTGTCATCATAGATGCCCGCGTTGGACCGATGGTCATAACTCAGACCGTATCGCCAACCGCGTCGGTTTTCATAGCCGAGTTCAATCCCGGACCGGAACTCGATCGGCCCGCCCAGGTCAAAGCCGCCATTGTCGAAATAGATGCCGGGCATGGAGTGCAACTCCGCAAAAAACGGGCTGCCCTGCGCCTGCAACGTATAAGTCGTGCCAAAGCCGATCCAGGTTTCGCCGTGTTCACCAATCGAAACGCCAACCGCGTTTCCAAAGGGGCCGCGCTTGTGACCAAGATCGTAACGAAAATAGACTTCGCTTGCTTCATCCGCGCGGCGCTCGAGAACCGTGCCTGCGGAAATTGCAAACCGCGGCGTGGCATCAGTTTTGCCCAGACATCCCGTCTCGGTCCCGCAATAGTTCCGGCCCATATCCGTCAAGCCAAGAATGAGCATCAAAACCGCAAAAGTACCGTCAGCCATTGTGCGCGCCCTGTTTTTCGAAGCGGGTCATCCCCCGCTGTTCTGTATTCCCTGCCTTGATGGCCCAGTTGACCTTCGAAGTCCAGCGCGGCGTGCACCCGGCAAGTTCAATCCCGGCATTCTCTGCGCTTTACGGAATGCATTTGCATCATGCAGGTCCCAACTGCTCGGCCTTCAGAAGCCAGATATCGTTTTCCCGGACCAAAGCCGTCACCCCCCGACCAGAACCAGAAGCTTCGCGCCCCTGAATGACACCACTCCAGTGAAAATCAAACATGTAGACCGCATGATCCGCGGTTTCGAACACCCAATGGATGTTATCCATCACAAAGCGCTCGCTCTTGATTGCCGCAAAATTTCGTTGGTACGCCCGCTCAATCGCACCCAGTCCCTCGTGAACAGAGCCGTCCGAGAACACCACTCGCGCAGAACCGTGTATCAGCGGAGACACTTGCGCCCAGTCCTGAGACGCCAAAGCCGCCTCATAGCGTTTCAGAAAGTCTCGCACATCCATCCTGTTGCTCCCCCATTGTTACTCTGATGAGGGTAAGGTGCGGTCGCGATGATATGGAAGCCCGCATCGTGACCCGATTCAGGCGGTTTGGGATCTAGCCTAATGTCTTTGTGTGTTTTTGGTTGCGGGAGCAGGATTTGAACCTGCGACCTTCAGGTTATGAGCCTGACGAGCTACCGGGCTGCTCCATCCCGCGACGCTTTGATCACTCTTTGAGTTTGAGTGATTGGGTATCGCTATC
>NZ_SRXY01000008.1 GCF_004804335.1 Pacificoceanicola onchidii | reverse complement strand
CGAAATGAACCCAAGCCGCCCACATATCTCTTCAGATACTCGCGATGTCAAATAGCACCCAAAGACAAATACCAACCGGATGCGCCCTAAACTTAACGGCGCGCCCGCCCAGATCTACCTCTGATTTCTACCCTCAAGAACCCCGAGGCGTCCGCCCCGCCGTCCCGTCCGGCGTCCCGTGCAGCGCCTCAGCGCCGCCGGTGAGGGGCCTTCTACGGATAACAAACAAAACCCGCAACCCCTTTTTACAAGTTTTTTGACCAACGGAGAAAAAAACCTGATGATTGCTGTGATGCGCCCCTCGTGGAACATCATAAATATATGGAAATAAACAATTTACTCGCATTTCATCCATCTAGAGACAGTCGCTCAAGAGTGAGAACTGCCCGAAACATCCGGTGCAAAACAGCTGTCTGATGAGCGCGTGCACACGAATCCGCTGCCGGTCCGCCAACTCGTCATTCCGAATGGAATCGAAGGGGCTTGATAGGGCGTCTGGAAAGCGAGCAGAGTGGCTCAATCCACCTTAGATGTCGGCGCTGGATTCAGCGCCACTCTTGCTCAAGGAGCCGCAATGAACCCTGCCCAATGGTTGCTTCGCACGGCAACACGAGACCCCGAAGCTCCGGCGCTCTTCACAGGCACGCAGTGTGTTGCGACCTACAAGGTCTTTGCCACAACCGCCGCTACGCTTGCCGCGCGACTGACAGAGGCCGGGGTAAGGGCCGGTGATCGCGTTGCGCTTTTCAGTGGGAATCGCACGGAATACCTTGAGGCGCTCTACGGCATCTGGTGGTGCGGCGCTGTTGCTGTGCCCATCAATGGCAAGCTTCATCCAAAAGAGGCCGCCTGGATCATTTCAGATTCAGGAGCGAGACATGTCTTTACCGATTCCGCCCGCGCGACGGACCTGACCACCCTTCTTGAAGTGGACGTCACCTGTATATCGTTCGGCTCTCGCGACTATGCCCAGATGACAACCGGCCAGGCTTTGCCGCTGCCCGTTCTTAGGGACTCAGATGACACCGCCTGGCTCTTTTATACGTCTGGGACCACCGGGCAGCCCAAGGGTGTCATGATGACAACCGGGAATATCGCCTCCATGGCGCTCAGCTATTTCGTTGATGTAGAGAACGTCCGTTCGGACGACGCGATTCTATACGCCGCGCCCATGAGCCATGGCGCCGGCATCTACAACTTCATGCATGTTATGCGCGGTGCGCGCCATGTGGTTCCTGAAAGTCAGGGCTTTGATGCCGGCGAAATTCTCGATCTGGCTCCGCGGATTGGTCCATGTTCGATGTTTGCGGCCCCCACGATGGTGCGCCGTCTTGTGGATCACGCAAGGCAGAATGGGTTGAAGGGGGATGGCCTGCGGACAATCGTCTATGCGGGTGGTCCCATGTACGAAGCCGATATTCTTGAGGCCGTCGATGTCATGGGCCCCCGTTTTATACAGATCTATGGGCAGGGCGAATGCCCGATGGGAATAACCGCATTGCCGCGCGAAACCGTTGCGGACCGGACCCACCCAAGGTGGCGCGCACGGTTGAATTCCGTTGGGCTGGCTCAAAGCGAAGTGGTTGTGGACATTTTTGACGAAACCGGGAAGCCGGTCCCGGCGGGAACTGTTGGTGAAATCGTGGTTCGGGGCCGAACGGTCATGAAAGGGTATTGGCAAAACCCGGACGCGACGGCCAAGACACTGAAGGACGGGTGGTTGTGGACCGGAGACATGGGCCACATGGACCACGATGGCTACGTAACCATGCATGATCGGTCCAAGGACATGATCATTTCAGGTGGGTCCAACATCTATCCGCGTGAAGTCGAAGAAGTGCTCCTTTCTCACCCGGATGTCCGCGAAGTCTCTGTCGTGGGTGCCCCGGACCCTGAGTGGGGGGAGATTGTTGCGGCCTTCATTGTACTGGATGAAGCGGCCTCCATGCGGGAAGCGGATCTCGACGCGCTGTGCATTCAAAGCATCGCACGGTTCAAACGGCCAAAGCTCTATCGATTCACCGATGCGCTGCCCAAGAACAACTATGGCAAAGTGCTCAAGACAGAACTGCGGCAAAGGCTGTCCTCGGACGAGCCCAGTTAAAAGCTCGCGTAATGTGGCCATGCCTGATCACAGGTCCATTCCGCCACAGCGCACAACAGCCGCTTTGGGCAATAGACGCACCCGAGCCATTTGATTTCCGGACTTTCCCAGACAAGGCGGTGAGCTACTTCAACGGCTAGGGGAAAGGACCATGCGTCCCGTTGCAGCGCTTTTGAACAGGGCAGAAGTCAGGAAATGTCACCCGATGACCACACCAAACACACGATCATGAGCGCGCTACCCATTCGTTTTGCTTGATCCGAAGCACCATCATGGTTTTCATGAGCCAAAACCCGCGGCGTTTCTTGCTCGTTGCAATCGCGACCGTCGGAAAAAAGTGAATGTGTAGCCAGTTCTTTTTTGGTCGGGAGGGGCCTCAATCGCCCACATCATCGTTGAAACTCAATTCGTCGCCGGGGTGAGCCTTGGGGGGAAGACTTTGCTGGCCTGATACGCCGCAACAGAAGGACGCCAGATGACTATCCAGCAACCTAACATCAACACGTCCCCCAAGGTCTCGGACGAGATCAGGCAGACCACCTGTTACATGTGTGCCTGCCGGTGCGGCATCAACGTACATATGAAAGACGGCAAGGTCGCCTATATCGAGGGCAACCGCGATCACCCGGTGAACAAGGGCGTGCTCTGCGCGAAAGGGTCCGCCGGGATCATGCAGGTCAATGCGCCTTCACGTTTAAGGGCACCGTTGAAACGCGTCGGTCCTCGGGGGTCAGGCGAATTCGAAGAGATCAGCTGGGACGAGGCGCTTGAAATCGCGGCGGGCTGGCTGGAGCCGATCCGCAAGGAAAACCCCGAGAAGTTGGCCTTTTTTACCGGCCGCGATCAGTCACAATCCTTCACCAGCTTCTGGGCGCAGAACTTTGGTACCCCAAACTATGCGGCGCATGGCGGCTTCTGCTCGGTCAATATGGCTGCGGGCGGCATCTATACGATGGGTGGTGCTTTCTGGGAGTTTGGCCAGCCCGACTGGGAGCACACCAAGCTCTTCATGCTTTTCGGCGTTGCCGAAGACCACGACAGCAACCCGATCAAGATGGGCATCGGCAAGATCAAGGCCCGCGGCGCGCGGGTGATTGGCGTCAATCCGATCCGCTCTGGCTATAACGCCGTGGCGGATGATTGGGTCGGCATCACGCCGGGCACGGACGGGCTGTTCATTCTGTCTATGATCCACGTGCTGATGAAAGCCGGCAAGATCGATCTCGATTACCTCAGCCGCTACACCAACGCGCCGGTTTTGATCGATGCCCGCGAAGGCCCGACCAAGGGCCTTTTCTTGCGCGACGGCGATGGCAAGCCGTTGGTGATAGACCGTGTGACCGGAGAGCCGACCGCCTTTGACAAACCCGGTGTGCGCCCGGACCTGTCGGCAACATACGAACAGGACGGCGTCACGCATCGCCCGGTCTTTCATGACATGGTCGAGCGCTACCTGTCCGATGAGTACGCCCCCGAGGCGGTGGCCGAGACCTGTGGCATTCCCGCCGCGCGCATCCGCGCCATTGCGGGCGAGCTGGCGCGTGTCGCCTTTGACGAGGCGTTTGAGATTGAGCAGGAATGGACAGACTTCCGGGGCGAGACTTATTCCAAGATGATCGGCCGCCCGGTCTCCATGCATTCGATGCGGGGAGTTTCGGCCCACGCCAACGGCTTCCAGACCTGCCGCGCCCTACATGTGCTACAAATCATCCTTGGCACAGTTGAGGTACCCGGCGGCTTCCGCTTCAAACCCCCCTACCCCAAACCGGTCGAAGCCCACCCTGCCCCGCACTGCAAGGTGACGCCGGACGCCCCTCTGGACGGGCCCCATCTGGGCTTTGTTCGCGGACCAGAGAACCTGGCGCTCAAAGAAGACGGCAGCCCCGCGCGCATCGACAAGGCGTTCACTTGGGAAAACCCGATGTCCAGCCATGGGCTGATGCATATGGTGATCTCGAACGCCCACGCGGGTGATCCCTACAAGATCGACACATTGTTCATGTACATGGCCAACATGTCGTGGAACTCAACCATGAACACCACCGGTGTCATGGAGATGCTGACCGACAAGGATGACAACGGCGAGTACGTGATCCCCCGGATCATCTACTCCGACGCCTATAGTTCGGAAATGGTGGCCTATGCCGATCTGATTCTGCCCGACACTACCTATCTGGAACGTCACGACTGTATCTCGCTGCTCGACCGCCCAATCTGCGAAGCCGATGCTGCCGCTGATGCCATCCGCTGGCCGGTGATCGAGCCGGACCGCGATGTGCGCGGATTCCAGACCGCGCTTGTGCAGCTGGCCAACAAGATGAAACTGCCCGGCTTCACCCACGAAGATGGCAGCGCCAAATGGCAGGACTATGCCGATTACATCGTCAACCACGAGCGCAAGCCGGGTATCGGACCGCTGGCAGGCTTCCGGGGCGAGAATGGCGACAAGGAAGGCCGGGGAGAGGTAAACCCTGAACAGCTGAACCGCTATATCGAAAACGGCGGGTTCTACGTGGCGCACATCCCGGAGGGCGGGGACTACTACAAACCGTGGAACGCGGCCTATCAGAACTGGGCGGTCGGCATGGGTATCTATGACAAACCGGAGCCATACCTGTTCCAGCTCTATTCCGAACCCATGCGCAAATTCCAGCTCGCGGCCGAAGGCCATGGCGAGCGACAACCGCCCGATCACTTGCGACAACGGATCAAGGACAGGCTCGACCCACTGCCGATCTGGTACGAGACCGACCAGCACGGCAACGACGGCTTCACAGTCAACGCGCTGACCCAGCGCCCAATGGCGATGTATCATTCCTGGGGAACTCAGAACGCGTGGCTGCGCCAGTTGCATGGCCGCAATCCGCTCTACGTGCCGACCAAGCTGATGCGCCAACACGGGCTTCAAGACGGCGATTGGGCCAAGGTGACGTCACCGCATGGCGAGATCACCGTGCCGGTGATGGAGATGGCCGCGCTCAACGAAAACACAGTCTGGACATGGAATGCCATTGGCAAACGCAAAGGGGCCTGGGCTTTGGAAGAGGATGCGCCCGAGGCAACCAAAGGCTTCCTGCTCAATCACCTGATCCACGAGTTGCTGCCGCCCAAGGGCGACGGGCTTCGCTGGGCCAACTCGGACCCGATTACCGGTCAGGCAGCCTGGTTTGACCTGAAGGTCAAGATCGAAAAGGCCGCAAACCCGGACGGCATGACCGAAAGCCAACCTGCTTTCGATCCCATCAAGTCACCGGTGGGCACCGGCCCCAAGTCACTGGCGTGGAAGGTAGGCAAACCATGACCCAACTCCCCGAATCCACGGACCGCAAAATGGGTCTGGTGATCGATCTCGACACCTGCGTCGGTTGCCATGCCTGTGTGATTTCCTGCAAGGGCTGGAACACCGAAAACTATGGCGCGCCCCTATCGGATCAGGATGCCTATGGCGGCAACCCCTCCGGCACTTTCCTGAACCGGGTTCACAGCTACGAGGTGCAGCCCGAACAAGGTCACGCGCAGCTTGTCCACTTCCCCAAGTCCTGCCTGCATTGCGAAGACGCGCCTTGCGTCACCGTTTGCCCCACTGGCGCCAGCTACAAAAGGGTTGAGGACGGCATTGTTCTGGTCAACGAAAGCGACTGTATCGGGTGCGGGCTGTGTGCATGGTCTTGCCCTTATGGCGCGCGCGAGCTCGACGTGACCGAAGGCGTGATGAAGAAATGCACCCTCTGTGTCGACCGGATATATAACGAAAACCTACCAGAGGAGGACCGCGTGCCGTCTTGCGTCCGCACCTGCCCCGCAGGCGCGCGCCACTTCGGCGATCTCGGCGATCCGAACAGCGACGTCTCGCAACTGGTGGCCGAACGCGGCGGCATGGACCTGATGCCCGAACAAGGCACCAAGCCGGTCAACAAGTACCTGCCTCCCCGCCCCAAGGATACCATCGAGAGTGAAATCGATATCCTTGCCCCTCTCTTGGCCCCGGTCGCAGAAAACCCCGGCGGGTTCATGGGTTGGCTCGACAAGGCCCTGGATAAACTCCCCGGAGGAGACGCCTGATGCACCCCGCACCGTCCGTTATCGTCTTTACCACCCTGTCGGGCCTCGGCTTTGGCCTTCTGATGTTTCTGGGGCTCGGGCTTCCGGCCGTCACAGGCTGGGTCGCGTTTGTCTTCTTTCTCATCGCATACGTACTGGCTGTGGGTGGCCTGCTGGCCTCAACCTTTCACCTCGGCCGCCCCGAACGCGCATGGAAAGCCTTTACCCAATGGAAAACCAGTTGGCTCAGCCGCGAAGGTTGGTGCGCAGTTGTCGCGTTGTTGGTTCTGGCACCTTACGCTGCGGGACTGGTCTTTTGGGACCAAAGCTTCGCCCTGCTGGGTTTCATCGGGGCGCTATTCAGTTTGCTCACGGTCTTCACCACGTCGATGATCTACACCCAGCTGAAAACCATTCCGCGCTGGAACATGAAACTGACACCCGTGATGTTCCTGTCGTTTTCGATCGCAGGTGGTGCGTTGCTGGCGGGGCAAATCGATGCCGCAATCGCACTTCTGGCCATCGCCGCACTGGTTCAGCTGGCCTATTGGAAGCTGGGGGATCAAGCCTTTGCCAACTCCGGCACCAACATGGGCACCGCCACGGGACTCGGCTCGCGCGGCGCGGTGCGTGCGTTTGAACCGCCGCACACTGGCACCAACTATTTGCTGCGCGAGTTCGTGCATGTGGTCGGCCGCAAACACGCGGCCAAGCTGCGGGTGATTTCCTTCACTTTGGCTTTTGTCCTGCCAATCCTACTGATGTGGTTTTCCCCACACCACTTCGCCGCGGTAATCGCTGTCCTGTCACACATGGCCGGAATCGCCACGTCGCGCTGGTTATTCTTTGCCCAGGCTGAACACGTTGTGGGCCTTTACTACGGGAAACGGTGAACGCCCGAGAACAATCCAACTGGCTGTGGGCTTCTGCCCGCAGCGCCGGATGTCTCTAACCATGTTCGGATAGGAAAGTGGTGCCGCTGAAGGGACTCGAACCCCCGACCCCATCATTACGAATGACGTGCTCTACCAGCTGAGCTACAGCGGCACTGGTGGCGGGCTATTAGCAAACAGCCCGCCGCCTGAAAAGGGCTATTTTGCCTCTTCTGTTTTGGTGGCTTCCGCCTCTATTACCTCGGCGTCCTCTGCACCATCAGCCGCCTCGACTGCCTGAGAAACGTCCTCAAGGTGATCCGGTTCAGAGGGTTCTTCAACCGGAACCGGGGCTTGGCTATGGTCTTCGATTGCGCCGATGATCAGCGGCAGCATGTCAGCGCCGCCCGGCAGAACAGGTTCGGACTGCGACGGAACTTTCCAAGTGAGCGAATCGAAGGCACCACAGTTGGAGCAAAGCGGTGTCCACTGTGCCTGAATCGAGTTGCAGTTGTCGCAAACCCACTGCGGCCCGCGCGGCGCCGTAAGCGCCTTGGCAAGGAACCCACGCACAACGCTGTCGGGCGCACCTTCACCTTTCTCGATTGCCGCCATGATGGTCATGACGCGCGCATCCGGATCGGTTTCAACCAGATCGCCCAGTGCGCGCCGTGCGTCCGGGAAACTTTCAGCAGCGAGATGCAGCTCCGCCTTGAGCAGCCGCGTTTCGCGATGTTCCGGCTTGATCGCCGTCAGCGCTCCGAAGCGTTTCACGCGCGCGTCCGGCGTTTCATCCGGTTCGATTTCAGCAAAAGCTGCCGCGAGATCGGGGTGAGGCTGGACGTCCCAAGCCTTCTTCAGAACCCGGATCGCATTGCGTTTCCGGTTTTGAGAAATGAATGCCCGGGCGGCCAAAGCAGCCGCCGGGATCAGATCCGGGGACGCTTTGTTGGCGCGGATTGCGGCCTCTGCGCTGGCGGCCTCATCGCTGGTGTCCTGCGCTTCGGAAAGCGCGAGAACCGCATCACGGCGCTTATAGACATCGCGCGGGAGAGCGCCCGTCTTCAGCTTGGTTTCCAGCGTTTTCCGCGCACCGGACCAGTCGGCGCCTTCCGCCTGCAGGCGCAGGAGCGTGTCCTGCACTTCAACGTGCTTCGGCTTGATCGCAAACGCGCGCTCCGCCAATTTCAACGCGGTATCCGTGTCGCCCTTGGTTAGCTTCTGTTTCATCAGGCCGCGAACACCGACAAAGCGCGTATTCTCGTCCTTCAGAAGCCGTTTATAGACCTCTTCTGCCTTCTTGGTATCGCCAACCATTTCTGCCGCCTGTGCAGAAATCAGGTTGGTCAGGTCAGGCCGGCCAAGGTACTTTTCTGCCTTGGACGCCTTTGCCATGGCCAAACGCCCTTCACCGGAGGCCAGCGCCATGATGCCTTCGGACAGAGCCTGAAAACCCTTGCGCTCGCGATTGCGGTCGAAGTAGCGGCTCAATGCCGTTTCATCGCCATTGATGAACTTGAGCAGCGCGATCAGCAGAGAGAAAATCTTGAAGAACAGCCAGACAAGCACCACCAGCACGATGGCTGCAAGGACGGATTGCAGCGGGCCAAGCGTGAACTCGGTCCCGGCGACGGTGATTTGAATGCCGCCAGTGCTTTCCATCAGGTAGCCGGCGCCAAGGGTCATTGCCGCTACCAGCGCGACAAAAACGACAATCTTGATAAGTGACCAAAGCATTTCGTGACCCTTATTGGTTATTCAAGTCTTGGGCGAGCGATTGAGCAGCAGCCAGAACGGCGCGGCGCGCCTCTGCTTGCGCGGCCCAATCAGCCAGTTCCGCTTGTGCCGCTTCTGGCAAAGCTGAGATTTCCGACAGAGCGGCATCCAGATTGCCGCTTTTCACAGCCGCCTCTGCACGGGACAAAACCGCATCCGGATCGTCGCCCTCGCGCGGTGCAACGGAACGGGCCCCCAGCTGGTTTGACAGGAAGTTGCCGATCCCGCCGCCACCTTCACCGGCGTTCGACCGGCGTGCAACGGTCAGCGCCGCACGCGCGGCATCGGGGAACTCCGTGACCAATGTGGTCAGCGTGGCAACGCCATCCCCGGCAAAGTCACTCAACTCTTGTGGCACGCTGACGCCGTTTTCACCAAGCAGCGCAAGCGGCTGCGAAAACGCTTTGCCTTCCTGAACAAGAGCGATCACCTCTGCGGCCGCGCCGCGACTGGAAGCCAGAGTGGCCTGATCTTCAGCATTGGCGTTGGCGGCGAGCGCCTCTTCGGCCATTGCCTGAATTTCTGCCTTTTGCTCTTCGACAGCCTGCTTCTGCGCGGAGATGGCAAGACGCAGCTCTTGCAACTCGCGCTCATAGGCGGCGATGGCTTCCGGGCCAACGGCACCGGCAACCGGCGCTTTCTCCAGCGCGGTCATACGGCTGTCGAACTGGGCAAACGTCCCTTCGAGAGTCGTCACGGTTTCGCCAATCCCGGATACGCTGTCTTCCACCCCGGCAAGAGAGTTGGTCAACGGCTGCAGATCGACAATCGCGATGGCCTTTTGTGCCTCTTCAAGTTTGGCTTGCAGATCCGCGATCTGCTCGGATTGGGCTGCGATGGTCGTACGCGCCTCTTCCTCAAATGGATTGGCGTCCGAGCCGGTCAGAAGATCCATCTCGGCCGCGCCGAAGCCCAGCGCTGCTGCGACGACGCCGCCCAGAACCGTCGGGACAAAACCACCTTTGCGTTCGATGATCTTTTCCTGAACCACGGGCGCAGGGGTTGGCTCACCCTCTGCGGGGGCAACATCTGCCGGTTCCGGCTCTTCCAGGGGTTCCACGTCTGCGGACAGGTCTTCCGCCTCTTCGAGATCGCTGACTTCAGTGTCCTGATCTTCAGCCTTGTCAGAGACGTCTTCAACGTCACCTTCGGCAGTTCCATCCTCGGGAGCGTCCTCACCGATGGTCTCGTCTTCGGGCAACGGATCGGTTTGATCGTCTTCGGAGGACACCTCTTCCGGCAAATCAGCCGGAGCTTCAGGCGTTTCGTTTTCCGGTGTATCCGCTTCCGTCGCTTCAGAAGTGGCTTCGGAATTCTCTTCCACCTTGGCTTCGGGCGCTTCGGCCTGAACCTCTTCCTTGTCGATGGGCTTTTTGGACTTTGCCTTTGCCACCTGATCTCACCCTTTCACTTGTCCCGCACGCCGCGTGGGATCGCGGCGGTCGCGACTGTCAATTCTCAACCGATTCCCCTGCGGTTTCCAGCAGGTCCAGAATCGCAGCCAACATCGCGCTGGAATCAGGGCGGTTTGCTGTTGTCTGACCGTATATATGCAGGGCCGCGAGCGGCTTGACCACCGCTTCACTGAGACCCGCGACAAGAAGCGGCGCTTTTATCGGCAACTTGGCGAAAAGTGCGGCGGTTCTGGGGGAGTAAAGCGGTGCCACAACCGGAATCTCACCCGCCAGAACCCCGAGCGCCTCCTGCGTAGGTCCAAGCGCGGGCTGATCGTAAAGCGCCACGCCGCTGATATCGATCCCCACCGCCGCCAAACGCGGGGCAACATCGCCTCGTGTGTGCGTGCCATGCACATGCAACCAGCGCCCAGCCGGACGTCGCGCTTCTACCAAAGCAACCAGATCATCGGCCGTCCCGCGCGCGCGTTCCGCCTGCATGCCAGCCGCCTTTGCTTCCGCTTCCGTCGCAGGCCCGACAACAAAACACGGCAAATCGCATCGCCCGCCCCGCTCCACCCAGACCCGCACCGCATTTGCCGATGTGAAAATCAGACCGGAGAGCGCGCTTTGGTCCGGCATGTCCCCGATAGTCTCTATACCGATCAATGGTGAATAGACCGCTCTAAAACGCGCGCCGGCCTGTTCCAATGCCACGACAACACGCTCTGACTGAGCCCTTGGGCGGGTCATTAGCAGTATCGGCGGTTGTCCAGGCATCAATCCTCCGGGATTGTGAGGCGGGTGTCAGGGTGGTACTCGGCAAGACAGGCGAAGGCAACGGGAACGGCTGATGACATCTCCCCCCCTCATTCTGGGCTTGGAAAGCAGTTGCGATGACACTGCGGCCGCATTGGTTCGCGGGCGGGACGTGCTGTCATCCGTTGTCATGGGTCAGAACGCGTTGCATGCGGACTTTGGCGGCGTGGTTCCGGAAATCGCGGCGCGCGCCCATGCAGAGCGGCTTGATCTGTGCGTTGAACAAGCTCTGGACGAAGCCGAGGTTTCCCTGAGCGCGATCGACGCCATCGCAGTCACCGCAGGTCCCGGCCTGATCGGCGGCGTCCTTTCCGGCGTCATGCTGGCGAAAGGTCTGAGCGCAGGTCTTGGCAAGCCGTTGATCGGTGTGAACCATCTTGCCGGGCACGCTTTGACACCGCGGCTGACCGATGGTTTGGCGTTCCCCTACTTGATGCTGCTTGTCTCGGGGGGGCACTGCCAGTTCCTGATCGTTCGGGGGCCGGAAGACTTTTCCCGGCTCGGCGGCACGATTGATGACGCACCCGGCGAAGCTTTTGACAAAACCGCCCGCATTCTGGGCCTTACGCAGCCGGGCGGGCCGTCGGTTGAAGCCGAAGCTCTCAAGGGCAATGAAAAGCGTTTCCGCCTGCCCCGTCCGCTGCTGGATCGGGAGGGGTGTGATATGTCCTTCTCCGGCCTCAAGACCGCAATCCTGCGCCAGCGCGACGCGCTGATCACCGATCAGGGCGGACTGACTCAACAGGATCGCGCCGACCTCTGCGCCGGGTTCCAGGCTGCCGTGCGGGATGTGCTGGCAGAGAAGACCCGCCGCGCCATCGCGCTCTACCGGGCAGAAAACCCAAGTGAACCCGCCCTAGCCGTCGCCGGCGGCGTGGCCGCCAACAAGGCGTTGCGCGCGGCGCTCGAAGTCGTTTGTGAGACGCAAGATCTCCGGTTCACTGCGCCTCCTCTACGCCTGTGTACGGACAATGCCGCGATGATTGCCTATGCCGGGTCAGAGCTTTTTGCCCTTGGCCGGGTGTCTGACATGTCGCTTGCAGCGCGGCCCCGCTGGCCTTTGGACAAACGCGCGGCACCGCTGATCGGGTCGGGCAAAAAGGGGGCCAAGGCATGAGTGTTGCGGTTTTCGGCGGCGGGGCCTTTGGGACAGCGCTTGCCATTGCCATTGGTCAGACACGGCCCGTCACGCTTTGGGCCCGAGATACCACGCATCTGACCAAGCACCGCGAAAGCGCTCGGTTGCCGGGAATGGCTTTGCCAGACGGCGTGACCGTGACGCCCGACCTCGAAGCGGCCACTGGCATGGATACCCTGCTTTTTGCCATGCCCATGCAGGTTCTGAGCGGCTTCTCCGACCAGATCGAAGCGCCGCTGACCGGCAAAGCGCTTGTGGCCTGTTGCAAAGGCATCGATCTCAAGTCTCTCACCGGCCCCGCTGCCATTCTCGCACAGCATTGGCCCGAAGCGACGCCAGCCATTCTCACCGGCCCCAGCTTTGCGGCCGATATTGCGCGGGGGCTGCCGACAGCTTTGACCCTCGCCTGCGAGGAAGAGGCGCTTGGCAAAGCCGTGCAAGCCCAGCTGTCAACGCCGACACTGCGGCTCTATCGCAGCACGGACGTTGTCGGGGCGGAGCTTGGCGGCGCACTCAAAAACGTTATCGCAATCGCCTGTGGTGCATGCATTGGGGCCGGGCTGGGTGACAGCGCGCGGGCCGCGCTCATGACCCGTGGCTTTGCCGAAATGACCCGGCTGGCAGCGGCGCTCGGAGCGCGTCCTGAAACGCTGGCTGGCCTGTCCGGTCTTGGGGATTTGACGCTGACCTGCACGTCGGACCTGTCCCGCAACTTTCGCTATGGCCTTGCCCTTGGCAAAGGGCAGGCCTTTGATACGGGGGTGACTGTCGAAGGCGCGGCCACGGCCCGTGCCGTTACCCGAATTGCTCAGGAACGCGGGCTGACCTTGCCGGTTTGTGCCGCTGTCGCAAAACTGACCACAGCCGAAACAACCGTTGCAGAGGCCATGGAGGCCTTGCTTTCAAGACCGCTCAAGGAGGAATAACCCATGCTCATCGCCCTGCTCGCCCACGACAAACCCGGTGCCTTGCAAACCCGCAAAGACAACCGTGACGCGCACCTTGCCTATATCGACGCCACAGGCGTGGTGAATCAGGCGGGCCCGCTGCTCGATGAGGCCGGGGACATGTGTGGCAGCCTCGTGATCCTGGATGTGGAAAACATGACCGCTGCGGAAGCCTGGGCCGAAAATGACCCCTACGCCAAAGCAGGCTTGTTCCAGAGCGTAAGCCTGACCCCATGGAAGCGGGTGATCGGCGGATGAAATACTGGCTGTTCAAATCGGAACCCTCCACCTGGAGCTGGGCAGACCAGCAGGCCAAGGGTGACGCGGGCGAGGAATGGGATGGCGTGCGCAACTATCAGGCGCGCAACTTCATGCGTGAGATGGCCGTGGGGGACCGCGGTTTTTTCTATCACTCCCAGAAGGAAAAGGCTGTTGTTGGCATCGTCGAGGTGATCGCAGAGGCGCATCAGGACAGCACGACGGACGACGAGCGCTGGGAGTGCGTGGACATCAAGGCCATTGCCACTGCCAAAACCCCGGTGACCCTTGACGACATCAAGGCAGAAGAGCGGCTGGCCGATATGGTGCTGGTCAAGAACTCCCGCCTCTCGGTGCAACCTGTGACAGCAGAAGAGTGGCAAATCATCTGTGACCGCGCCGGATTGCCCGCATAGATTTTCCTAGGAAACGCTTCGCTTCTGCGCCAGCATGGGCTGACACTGCGCGAAAAGGGGGTTTTCCATGGAACTTGTCAGCATTCTCGTCGCCACAATCGCAGCCTTTGCCATTGGTGCGGTTTGGTACAACGTCCTGTCCAAGCCTTGGATCGAAGCAACCGGCATTCCTGTCGATGAAGAAGGCAATCCCGAAGGCGGCATGGATCCGAAGCTCTTTGCCATGGGCTTCGTCTTTCAACTGATCGTCGCTGGCTTCATGCGCCATGTCTTTACATCCAGCGGGGTCGACGGGGTGTTTGCCGGGGTCGTGTCCGGTGCCGGTGTCGGGGCGTTTTTCATTACGCCCTGGATCGCGCTCAACAACAGCTACGCGGGCCGCCCGATGAAACTGACGGCCATCGACGGCGGCTATGCAACCCTGGCCTGCGCGGTCATGGGCTTGGTTCTGGCGCTGTTCTGAAAAAGAAAAGAGGGGTGCCGAACCACAAAGGCCGGCACCCCATCACCCCGCGTGCTCCCTACGCACCACACGCGAACTTGGTTGTGTCCGGCCTTCTGGCCTGTTTGATCCATGTATAGCCAATCAGCGACCGAAGCCGCAAATCCGAAGTCCGCGCAATTTTTCCTGCATTCAGAACAAAAGGCCTCCGGATCACCGAAGGCCTTTGTTTTCAATCTGTTGAAGGCTATCAGCCGTATACAGACTCTTTACCAAAATGCTTGGTCAGCATGTAGTAGACCACAGCACGGTACTTGTTCCGCTCGGACTTGCCGTAGGTTTCGATCACGCTGTCGATTGCATCCGAAAGCTCCGGTCCATCCGCAAGACCCAGCTTCTTGATCAGGAAGTTGTTCTTGACGGTTTCAAGCTCACCCGGCTGGCTGGCGGCGACGGTCGACGCGTCGGCATCGTAGATCGACGGGCCACAGCCGATCGTAACCTTCTTCAGCAGATCCATGTCCGGATCCATGCCGCATTTGCTTTTCAGATCGTCGGCGTACTTCTCGATCAGCTCGTCGCGTTTGCCCATAAGTCCACTCTCCCTTGAGTTATGCTGAAAATCTTATCCACACGCACCTTGAACAAGCGCAGCCAACAAATCTAGGGGAAATCCCATGAAATCGGCTCACTTAGGCCCTGGTTTTTTCCGGCGACGGGCAACCGCCATACCAGCCAACGCGCTTCCCAAAAGCACGACCGAGGCAGGCAGGGGAACGGCGGCAGGCTGCAGCGAAACCCAAACGTTGACACCGCCATTGCTGTTCTTGAGCTGTGCATGGCTTGCGCGATACCAATCGTTTTCGCCCCACAATAGCCCGTTGCCGCTGACCGCCGAGCTGTGGCCACCATAATAGGAAATCCATGGATCTTCAGCATTTCCGGAGCCACGGCTCAAAACGTTGGCTTCGAGCGATCCGGAGGTTGACGCACTCCAAGTCAGGTTGTGGCCAAACTCACTTGCGGTTGCGTCAATTGCAGACCGCAGAGACGCATAATCCACGACAGTCCAGATGTTGCCGTTTCCTGTTATGAAAACGATGTCCATGCCGGACCACACATCAAACGGACGCCAGAAGTCATCGGACTGATTTTCGCTGGAATAGGTGCCAAAGGTATAATTCCACATCAACTCGCCGTTCCCATCGAACATGCCCAGATCGCTGTCCGCCATTCGACCAACCTGATACCAGCTGCCGGTTTGCAGTGGAGACGCCACAGAGGCGTGCGCGGCACCGGACCAAGCAGCTGAAAGCGCCGCCAAAAGGAATGTTGCGACCTTCATTGATGGCCCCCCAAAAATTGCATCCTATTGACAGTCTACACAGAATTCCGGCTTCGAGAAGTCTGAGGCCTGAATTACAACCCTAGAATGGCGAGGCCTTTGCAATTGCCGTTCATAGGAGAAATTCACCGTGGCAGCGCGTGTGCCGCAAACAGAAAACCCGGATGTCGAAAAGACGACAGACTTCGGCTTTTGGATTTGGCACGATGGCCAAAGTACGATGGCCCCATGGCGATCACGGCTTCAAAGGAGGGCCACATGCTGGCTGCACAACAGCACGCCGCCAATGTGCGTGACCGACACACTGGAGGCCTGCACGCTCGACTACCGCAACAAACTGGCTCTATACGATGAGGTTCCGCACGATCACTCGCACAGGCCGTCCGCTGGAGCCCGGACCGCTATGGACAAGAAAGGATTCGCGCGATGACTGAAAATCCGATTGTCAGCTTCACCCAGATGAAGGACGGCACCGAAGAGGACTATCTGCTGCTTGAAAAGCTGGAAAAGCCCTTTCTCGCGCTCACTGCGGACCGCGTTCTGGAAGAGTTGCGGCGCGCAGGGGAAATTACGCTCGAAGGGTATCCGCTCACCCGTCTAGAACATGGGCTGCAATCGGCCACGCGCGCTGAGCGGGATGGGGCGGATATTGATTGGATCGTTGGCGCGCTATTGCATGACATCGGTGATGGCTTGGCCCCGCAAAATCACGACAGGATGTCCGCGGAAGTGATCCGCCCTTTTGTCCGGTGGGATGTGTCCTGGGTGGTCGAACATCACGGCATTTTCCAGATGCTGTATTACGCCCATCACTACGGTTGGGACCGCAACGCCCGGGACCAGTTCAAGGATCACCCCTGTTATGCTAGCTGCGCAGAGTTCTGCGAACGTTGGGATCAATCCTCTTTCGATCCGGATTATGACATGAAACCTCTGGCATACTTCGCCCCAATGGTCCGCGAGGTCTTCTCTCGAAAAGCCTATGATCCCGCAGTGGTGCGGGAAGGGTTCGTGTCAGCACTGACGTCGTAACATCGCGAAACGCAAAAGGCCGGGCATGAGGCCCGGCCTTTCCAATTTGATCGGGGCGTTTCCGCCCGCTGTGATCAATACCGGTAGTGTTCCGGTTTGAACGGGCCTTCCGGGGTAACGCCAATGTAAGCCGCCTGTTCCGCCGTCAGCGTGGTCAGTTTCACACCGATCCGGCCAAGGTGCAGGCGCGCAACCTTCTCATCCAGATGCTTGGGCAGGATGTAGACGCCGTTTTCATAGTTCTCGCCGTTGGTCCACAACTCGATTTGCGCCAGCACCTGGTTGGTGAAGCTGGCGGACATCACAAAGGACGGGTGGCCCGTGGCGTTGCCGAGGTTCAAAAGACGCCCTTCGGACAGCAGGATCAGACGGTTGCCCGAAGGCATCTCGATCATGTCCACCTGTTCCTTGATGTTGGTCCACTTGTGGTTCTTCAGGTTCGCCACCTGAATTTCGTTGTCGAAGTGACCGATGTTGCCGACGATGGCCATGTCCTTCATCTCGCGCATGTGCTCGATGCGGATCACGTCCTTGTTGCCAGTGGTGGTGATGAAGACGTCGGCGTCCGCCACAACGTCTTCAAGCAGAACAACCTCGAAACCGTCCATCGCAGCCTGAAGCGCGCAGATCGGATCCGCTTCGGTCACTTTCACACGCGCACCAGCACCGGCGAGCGAAGCTGCGGACCCTTTTCCCACGTCGCCATAGCCGCAAACCACCGCCACTTTGCCCGCCATCATCACGTCGGTTGCGCGGCGAATGCCGTCGACAAGCGATTCCTTGCAGCCGTACTTGTTGTCGAACTTCGACTTGGTGACGGAATCGTTCACGTTGATCGCCGGGAACGGAAGCTGGCCGTTCTTGTGCAGGTCATACAGGCGGTGCACGCCGGTGGTTGTCTCTTCGGACACACCCTTGATCGCGTCGCGCGTCTTGGTGAACCAGCCCGGGGACTGCTCCATGCGCTTCTTGATCTGGGCCTTGATGACTTCTTCTTCCTCGGACTGCGGCACCGGGATGATGTCTTCACCGGCTTCGGCGCGTGCGCCAAGCAGAACGTAAAGCGTGGCGTCGCCGCCATCGTCCAGAATCATGTTCGCGCCTTCCGCGAACTGGAAGGACTTGTCGAGATAATCCCAGTGCTCTTCGAGGCTCTGGCCCTTGACGGCAAAGACCGGAATACCGGCTTCGGCAATCGCCGCGGCCGCATGATCCTGCGTGGAGAAGATGTTGCACGACGCCCAGCGCACATCCGCGCCCAGCGCCACCAGCGTTTCGATCAAACAGGCGGTTTGAATGGTCATGTGCAGCGAGCCGACGATGCGCGCGCCCTTGAGCGGCTTGCTCTCGCCATACTCCGCGCGCGTTGCCATCAGGCCGGGCATTTCCGTCTCGGCGATGTCCAGTTCCTTACGGCCGAACCCTGCCAGGGAAATGTCTTTAACGACGTAGTCCTGAGTCATGATGCCTCTTGCTCCTGATGACACACGTTTGAACCGTGCCGAGTTATCAAAGGGTCTGCCGATTGACAACACGCCGCGATGCCGTAACCGTCCTTGCAAACGGGGCGAACCAAAGGGCTGGCATGGACTTCGAACACCGCATTTGCGTGAACGAATACGGCTTCTATTGCGTTCCCGTTGAGTACGACAATCGGGAAATCCCCAAGCTCCTAGCGGACGGGGCCGTTTATGAACCCGGGACGCTGCAGTTGATGCGACGGCGTGTCAGTTCCGGCGATATCGTCACCGGCGGCGCGTTCATCGGCGATTTCTTTCCAGCCCTGTGCGAGGCCTTGGATCCCGATGCGCGCGTTATCAGCTTTGAGCCAAATCCTCTGAGCTTTGCCGCCGCCAAGCAGACTATCGCGCTGAACGGTCTGACCAATGTCACGCTGCACCCCGTCGCCGTTGGCGAAGCCGCCGGTCAACTGCCCCTGCAACTCTCCAGAAAAGGCGGCAGCGCCAGCGCGGCACGAGCCCGGATTGTGGAGTCCGGCGACGAAGGGGAAACCGTCAATGTTGATGTTGTCACTCTCGATAGCCTCGTCCCCGCGGACAGGCAGGTTTCCATCCTGCATCTGGACGTGGAAGGGTTCGAAAAACCTGCGCTGCTCGGTGCATCACGTCTGATACAGGACAATGCCCCAATGATTGTTCTGGAAGCCGAAAAGCGCTGGCAGCGAAACATGTACCTAGATTTTCTGGGTGAGCATTTCCCTGCGCTGGGCTATCGTTTCTGCGGCGGTATGGAACGCAACGCGTTCTATCTCGCCCAAGACAGATAACCCGAGGCTCCCCTTATGGCACGACAACCCCGCGCATGGCAGCGCATGCTTTCCGGTCGCAGACTGGATCTTCTGGATCCGACTCCTGTGGACATTGAAATCGAAGACATCGCGCATGGCCTTGCCTTTGTTGCCCGGTGGAATGGTCAGACCGAAGGGAACTACGCCTATAGCGTGGCGGAACACTCTTTGTTGGTCGAAAAGCTCTTTGGTCGGCTCTGCCCCAAGGCCAAACCAGCGGATCGGTTGACCGCCCTTTTGCACGATGCGCCGGAGTACGTGATAGGCGACATGATTTCCCCGGTCAAAGCAGCCGTCGGCCCGAATTATGAAACGCTCGACAAGCGCCTGACCGCCGCCATTCACATTCGCTTTGGTCTTCCTGCCGCCACGCCAGCGTCGCTCAAGAGACAGATCAAGAAAGCAGACCGGATCAGCGCCTGGATGGAAGCCACGCAGATCGCCGGGTTTTCGAGGGCAGAGGCAGACAAGTTCTTCGGCGCGCCGGATATCGACATGATCTCCGATCTGTCCATCATTCTGCGCCCTCCCGTCCAAACGCGGGAAGACTTCACCGCGCGGTTCAGTGAATTGATGGAGAGCCTCTGACATGCTGGAAACCCGCGACATGCTGCCCGAAGACGTCCCGGCCTGCGTTCGGATTATCAACCATATCATCGCCCAAGGCGGCACCACGGCCCACGAAGACCGCTTCACCGAGGATCTGTTTGAAGGCCAGTACCGGCTCGGCCCGCCTGTCCGCAGCGTCGTCCTCAGCGAGGGCCGCGTTGTCGGGTTTCAGGTCGCCTTTCTCGACACACCCGGTCACTACAGCATCGGCAGCTTCACGGATCGGGAGAACCCGGTGAAAGGGGCGGGCTATGCGTTGTTCGAAAAGACGCTCTCTGATTGCCGGAAGCGCGGAGGCGATGCGATCCTTGCCAAGATCACCTCGGACAACACGGGCGGGCTCATCTTTTATGACCGTCTGGGGTTTGTCGACGATCACGTGATTGAAAAGGACCACATGCGTCCGGACGGAACCCGCGTGGACCGGATCGTGAAACGTTTCGCGCTCTGACACCAACCGTGGGTCAAATGTCACAGCCAAACCACTGACGCCAGATTGGAAACAATCTGCCCCATTCTTGCCGCATTCCCTTCCTAGCCCTCTGAACAAATTAATGACTTCAGGAGGTTATCGGTGGACTATCAGAAAGCGGCGCTTTTGGGTTTCATGATTGTTTCCGTCTCCGCCTGTGATCAGGCGCCTTCCATGTTCGAAGCCTCACGCGGCGACACGGCCTTCCTTGTAGAGCCCGTTGCCGTCAACTCCGCCCGCGAACGGGCCGTGACGCAAGACGTGATCGCTCTGGAGGACGGCATTCGCGCCATCTTGCAGAATGCTCAGGCCCATTCCGAAGGATGCGGCGGCAACCTGTCGGATCCGGCAATGGTACATTGCTCGGAACGCGATCTTATGGGCCGGACCCTTGGCGCGGTCCGTGCGCTCGTGGGGAGCGAGCAATCGTTTGACCGAAATGCGCTTGCCCCTGCGATCACGCAAACACTGGATGACATGACCTCCATCGAGATCGGCATCAATGCCATGCTCAATGAGCAATCCGAAGAGATGGACTTGCTCGAAGCAGAGCGCTTGACCGGTCAACTGAGTGAACAGCAACACGCCCTGCGGCTCAGCCACATGCAACAATCGCGCATTGCCGTTGCAGAAGCGCTTGGGCTGAGTGCCAAAAGGGCGCGGAACACGCGGGCGACACTGGAAAAAGCCGGGGCCTCTGAAGGCACCGATTATTCGTGGTACATTCAATCCATGATCGACATTGAAAGCCGAGCCCTGTCCGCCCGGGACCGGCTTGGACTGTCCTGACGCTTAGCGCGGTGAGCGTTTCGCCAGAATACGCTGCAAGGTCCGGCGGTGCATGTTGAGCCGCCGCGCGGTTTCGGAAACGTTGCGGTCGCACAGCTCATAGACGCGCTGGATATGCTCCCAACGCACGCGATCCGCGCTCATCGGGTTCTCAGGCGGCGGCGGCAGGTCATCCCCTTTGGCCAGCAGTGCGTTGGTGACATCCGTCGCATCCGCAGGTTTCGAAAGGTAGTCCGTGGCACCGATTTTCACTGCGGCAACTGCCGTCGCAATCGCGCCGTAACCTGTCAGAACCACAATTCGGCTATCCGGGCGTTTGTCCCGCAGGACTTCGACCACGTCGAGCCCGTTGCCATCTTCCAAACGCAGGTCAACCACGGCGTAAGCAGGCGGGCGGGCTGTTGCCACAGCTCTGCCCGCGGCAACCGATCCGGCTGTTTCAACTTCGAACCCACGGCGTTCCATGGCCTTGGCAAGCCGTTTCAGAAACGGTTCGTCATCATCGACCAAAAGCAGTGTGCGGTCGTCGCCCAATTCGTCGATGCTGTTTTCTGCCAAAACCCCGTCCTCCCGGCTGTTCGCGCCTTCAGTGCTTCGAGTATTAGTGCCGCAGGGGGCGGGGGTCAAACGCTTGGCATACTTTGGTACTCTCCGGTCAACCCCGCATCACGACGCGTCGATGAAGCAGGCAGTGGTTTCGGCCATGTCTTCGGGAGATATTTCACGGCGGAAATACTCGACAAATCCATGCTCCGGCAGCACGAGGTAGGTGAACGTCGAATGGTCAACGAGGTAGAACTCATCCTCGGCGGGTTGGCGTTTGTAGTAAGTCCGATAGGTCTGGCTCGCGGCCTTCACCTGCTCAGGGCTGCCCGTCAGCCCGATCATCTTGTCATGAATGACACTGGCATAATCCCCCATCACTTCCGGCGTGTCCCGCTCCGGATCAATCGAGATGAAAACCGGGGTCACGGAGTAACCTTGCTCGGCCAGGACATCCACGGCATCCCCGTTGCGAACCGTATCAAGCGGGCAGACGTCCGGACAGAACGTGTAGCCAAAATACAGCAATGTCGGCTCGGTAATGAAATCCTTGTCCGTGACAGTCTCACCCTTGGCATTGACCAGTTCGAGCGGACCACCGATGGATCCGGTGCCCCCGGCAATGGCCCCTTTGCGACATTGGGCAAACTGGTCGTCACTGGACGGCCCGGAAGTGGCGTACCAAACACCCCCCAAAAGGGCTGCAACAGCAACACTGGCAGAAAACAAGGCAAGACGCGGCATGATCGGCTCTCCCATTGCGAACACGTACGGGACAGGTAACAATCCATCAAACGCCTGCAAGGGACGAATGAGCGCAGATGGCAAATAACGACCTCAGCCTGACCAGTGAGTATCAGCGCAGCAACTGGATCAGGCTGCGCACCATGATCCTCTTGCGGTGGTTTGCCATCGCCGGTCAGCTTACGGCGATCTATATTGCGCGGGAGTTCTTCAATCTCCAGCTTGAGCTTGGGCTTTGCTATCTGGCCGTCGGTGTCTCCGTTGTCGGCAACTTGGTAGCGATTTTCATATTCCCCGAAAACAAGCGTCTGTCAGAGACCGAAAACTTCCTGATGGTCATGTTTGACCTCTTGCAGCTGTGTTTCCTCCTGTATCTCACCGGCGGCATGCACAACCCGTTTTCCGTGCTTGTTTTGGGGCCTGTAACGGTCTCCGCCTCGGTGCTTTCGCTGCGCTCGACACTGATTTTGGGCTTAACGGCGTTCCTGCTTGTCTCCGGCATGGTTTTCTTCCACCTGCCGCTCCGGACGGAGATGGGTTTCATCCTGCGGATCCCCGATCTTTTCGTTTATGGACAGTGGTTTGCCATATCCATCGCGCTTGTTTTCATCTCGCTCTACACGCGGCGAATAACGCGCGAGATGAACTCCATGTCCGATGCTCTGACCGCCACGCAGATGGCCTTGGCTCGGGCGCAGAAACTGAACGATCTCGGCGGCGTTGTTGCCGCTGCGGCACATGAGCTTGGCACGCCTCTGGCAACGATCAAACTGACGTCATCCGAACTGGCCGACATGCTCGATGACCAACCCGATCTGCGCGAGGACGCCTTGTTGATTCGAGAACAGGCCGATCGGTGCCGGGACATCCTGCGGTCCATGGGTCGAGCCGGGAAAGACGATCTGCACATGCGCTTTGCCCCGCTGATCGAAGTAATCCGGGAAGCAGCTGAGCCGCATCAGGAACGGGGCAAGGAAGTCATTTTCGAAGACGGTCCCGGCCCCGGCGGCGAGTTCGCCCAACCGCAAATCCTGCGCCGTCCCGAAGTTATTCATGGTCTGCGAAACCTTGTGCAAAACGCAGTCGATTTTGCCGCCAGCACAGTCTGGGTTGAGGCAATCTGGACGGATGATGTGATTTCCATCCGAATCATCGACGATGGCCGCGGCTTTCCACAGCACTTGCTTGGCCGGATTGGTGACCCATTCATGCGCCAGCGCAAAAGTGACGCCGACCGCAAGGCGCGCCCAGAATACGAAGGCATGGGGCTCGGACTGTTTATCGCCAAAACCCTTCTGGAGCGAAGCGGTGCTCAGTTGAGCTTTGCCAATGCATCAGACCCGTTTTCACCCGATCATGTTTCCGGAGAGCGACGTGGCGCGGTTGTCGAAGTGGTCTGGCCCCGCAGCAAGATTGTTGCAGAAGCAGCACAACCTGGGCGCACATTGGGAAAAAACCAACCGATTGAAATATGAAGTCAATAGGTTGAGCTGGAAATTAACACTTCATAAACCACTTCAAAGCTAGGTAGAATTACAAAGCTGAAAACAATGCGAGGCTGATTATTGAATGATCTTGTAGCCTTAGCTGTCGGAATTCTCTTCGGTCTGGCTCTGATCGCTGCGGCCGGGTTGTTCTACACACGGATGACGAGGCAATCGTCCACGCGCGGCCGAGCAGATACTGTTGCGGACACGGTTTTTCTTTTTGACCAAAATGGCCGGCTTCTGGATACAACTCCAGATGCGCGTGACGTCGTTCATGCTCCGCTCAATGAAGGCTTTACTTGGTCCGACCTGCACCATGTTTTCGCAGAGCGTTTTCCCGACTTGCCGGAAACACCGCCTCCCGGCGACATCGTTCTTGCATCTAACGATATGGCCCCGACAGAGCTGCGCGTTACATCCGAAGGCTCCTTGATCCGGGTCTTGCTTCGCTCGGAACCCATGGGCGCGGTGGCTCAACACCAGTATCTTGTCCAATCCGAAGAGCTGGATCGCCTGAACATCGCGTTTGACGTGGCGCCGAACCCGATCTGGGTGACTGGCGAAAACGGAGAGTTGGTCTGGAGCAACACGTCCTTCGAAGCCCTCAGTCTGAACGCCCACCCGGAACGCGGTACGCCTGCACTGAATTCGGTACAGAACGTGGATGGCAAACAGCCGAAAAACTCGCGGATGCAAATCGAGCAATCCGACGGGTCATCGCGCTGGTTCGAGATCACCAGCCGCCGAACCCAGCACGGTACGATGCACTTCGCGACCGACATCGATACGCTGATCGAGGCAGAGCTGGCCCAGCGCAACTTTGTACAAACCCTGGCAAAAACCTTTGCGCACCTACCAATCGGCCTTGCCGTTTTCGATCGTGAACGGCGGCTTGTCCTCTTCAACCCCGCCCTGGTCGATCTGACCCGCCTCCCGATGGATTTCTTGTCTGCACGGCCCAATCTGCTCAGTTTTTTCGATCACATGCGCGAAAACCGCATGATGCCGGAGCCGAAGAACTACGCAACCTGGCGCGAGCAATTGACTGACGTGATCACCGCCGCGCGCGATGACCGGTATTGCGAGACTTGGAGCCTTGCGTCTGGGCTGACGTACAAGATCACCGGACGCCCTCACCCGGATGGTGCCGTGGCGTTCCTTCTGGAAGATATCAGTGCCGAAATCTCGCTGACACGCAGGTTCCGGTCTGAACTGGAACTCTCCCAGTCCGTCATTGATTGCTTGCCCGATGCCGTGGCGGTTTTTTCAAGGCTCGGCGTTCTGACCTTTTGCAACGCGGCCTACCGCCAGTTCTGGGAATGCGATCCCGACGGTGCGTTCAACGAAACAACCATCGCGGATGCCACGGAAGTCTGGCAGCGCGCCTGTGACGCCAGCGAAATATGGCCGCAAATGCGGGACTATGTGCTCACTTTGCAGGATCGCACTGCTTGGCATGAACCTTTGCGCTTGCAAGATGGTCGCGAGGTATTGTGCCATGTTGAGCCAGTCTCGGCGGGCGCGACGATGGTGCGTTTCGCCTTTGTTGAATCGCGGCGCAACGAGCATGGCCTGACCGTTTCAAAACAGCGTGCGGTAGGAGGCTGATCCGGGTTGCAGCCGGGCCTGCGGAGCGTATCCTGCGGCGCATGAGTGCCCATTCCGTTACCAAGACCTTGACCAGTCCTGAAGAAACCGCCGCATTGGCGGTATGTCTGGGGCAGTATTTGACACCCGGCGACTCGTTGTTGCTCAGCGGTGGAATTGGCGCAGGCAAGACGCACTTCGCGCGAAGCCTGATCCAGTCCCTGTTGATCGAACCCGAAGATGTCCCCTCCCCGACTTTCACCCTGGTGCAGGTTTACGACACGCAGAAAGGCGAGCTGTGGCACAGCGATCTTTATCGCCTGTCCAGCCCTGATGAATGTGTCGAACTTGGCCTGATCGACGCCTTTGAAAGCGCGATATGTCTGATCGAATGGCCGGACAAGCTCGAAGAGCTGCGTCCGGGTGATGCATTGTCTCTGACTTTTGCCGATGGCCACGAAGACGACGCCCGCGTTTTGACAGCGAAATGGCAGCATCCGCGCTGGGGTGCGTTCGTGCAGGATTGCCTGTCATGAAGGCGTTTCTTGAGAAAAACGGATGGGCCGATGCGCGGCGAGAGCCGTTGGCCGGTGACGCCTCTGCGCGGCGATATATCCGGCTGATCGGAGTATCTGGATCGGCCATCCTGATGGAAGACCCGGAAGGGGATGTTGCGCTTTTTGCCCGCCTTGCCCGGCATTTAACGTCCATAGGCCTCAGTGCTCCGCGCATCCTCGGCGAAGATTCTGCTGCGGGCCTTTTGCTGATCGAAGATCTCGGAGATGGCTTGATCGCGCGGCTTGCGTCAGATGCGGCCTCGGAGGAACGTCTCTACCTCATGGCGACGGATGCGCTGCTCGCTTTGCACAAGCATGCGCCGCCGCCCGGTTTGGAAACAGCCACGCCGGGCCGACTGGCAGACATGATCGATCTCGCCTTCGATTTCTACGCGCCCGGCAGCACGGGCAAAGACAAAGCAATCGCCGTCTTCCAATCGCTGTTGACCCAACACGCGCCAACTGCCGATGTCATGATCCTGCGTGACTACCACGCGGAAAACATCCTTGATCTGCCGGATCGAACTGGTCCTGCCCGCGCCGGGCTTCTGGACTTTCAGGACGCCCTGATCGGGCATCGCGGCTATGACTTGATTTCCCTGTTGGAAGATGCCCGAAGAGACGTCCGGCCAGAGACCGTGACTGCCTGCATCCGGCATTACCTCGACGCCTCCAACTTGCCGGAAGACAGTTTCCGAGCCGCGCTTGCCGTCCTTGGCGCCCAGCGCAATCTGCGGATTCTGGGTGTCTTTGCCAGGCTCGCCGCCGCACGCGGCAAGCCGCATTATATCGATCTCATCCCCCGTGTTTGGTCACATCTGCAAAACGATCTGAAGCACCCGGCGATGGCTCCACTGCGCCCCGTGATTGCCAACTTGCCCGCCCCAACACCGGACCATCTCGAAAGGTTAAAAGCCGCATGCCCGACGCCGTAATGCTCTTTGCCGCCGGTTTTGGCACGCGCATGGGCGCTTTGACCAAGGATAAGCCCAAACCGATGATCCCCGTCGCGGGCAAACCTCTGCTGGATCATGCTCTGGATCTGACCGAAGGCGTGACCACCCGCGTGGTCAACGCGCATTACCACGCCGATCAAATCAAAGCGCATTTGTCGGATACGGACATAAGTGTCAGTTCCGAAACTCCGGAGATTCTCGACACGGGCGGCGGGTTGCGCCACGCGCTACCGCTGCTTGGGACTAATCCTGTCTATACACTGAACACAGACGCCGCGTGGCGTGGCCCGAACCCGCTGCATCAACTGGCGAAAACATGGGACCCGGACACCATGGACGCGCTTTTGCTCTGTGTTCCGCTTGACCGTGCGATTGGGCGCAAAGGCGGCGGAGACTTTGATATCGGTTCTGATGGTCAACTCACACGCCCCGGTGATGTCGTTTTTACCGGCGCACAGATCATCAAGACCGATCGCCTGGCGGAAATTGAGGAGACCGTCTTTTCGCTCCGGGAGTTGTGGAGCCTGATGGCCGACACGGGGCGTTTGCACGGGGCGCTGTATCCCGGCCAATGGTGCGACGTGGGGCACCCGGACGGCATCGCGCTGGCTGAGGACATGTTGCATGGCTGATCCACGCCTCTTCGCCTTGCCCCCCGGTGTCGATTTCGGCGAAGCGCTGGTGCACGGCCTGCGCGCGCGGTTCGGCGAGACGCCGGATGCGCTGGCCAAGGTCGAGCTTTATGTCAACACAACCCGCATGAAACGGCGGGTCGAGACGCTTTTCGACGAAGGGCCTGCCACGCTCTTGCCGCGCATTCGGCTGGTCACTGATCTGGCGGATCCGCTGACCCGCGCCGCCCTGCCCCAGCCTGTGCCAAAACTGCGGAGACGGCTGGAAATGACCGGCCTCGTGTCGAGATTGCTGGAAGCGCAACCCGGGCTCGCCCCCCGCGCGGCGCTGTATGATCTTTCGGACAGTCTCGTCACGATCATGGAGGAGATGCATGCAGAAGGCGTTTCGCCGGAAACCATCGAAGGGCTCGACGTCAGCGACCAGTCCGGCCATTGGGCGCGCGCACTGACGTTTTTCAATGCGGTGCAGCCATTTTTTGACGAAACAAGTGAGCCGGACGGCGCCTCTCATGCCCGACTTGCGCTGAAACAGAGACTGTTTTCTTGGCAATCCACTCCGCCAGAGCACCCGATTGTTATCGCGGGCTCAACCGGCTCTCGCGGCACAACGGCGGACTTTATTAAGGCTGTGGCCGCGCTTCCGAATGGCTATGTCGTTCTGCCCGGTTTTGATTTCGATATGCCGGTGTCGGTCTGGGATCAGCTTGGCGAACCCCTCAAAGGCGAGGATCATCCGCAGTATCGATTTGCACGGCTTATGGGCGATTTGGGCCTGAATAGAGACTGTATTGAGCATTGGACAAAGACCCCGGCCCCGGCCCCGGCGCGCAATCGGCTGATCTCGCTCGCCCTGCGGCCCGCGCCGGTCACACATCAATGGATGAGTGAAGGGCCCAAGCTGCCAGATTTGCGCGAAGCCTGCGCGGACATCACCCTTGTCGAGGCCCCGACAGCGCGCGAAGAGGCGCTCGCGATTGCGCTGCGCCTGCGGGATGCGGCGGAGAAAGGCGAGCGCGCGGCGCTGATCACGCCAGATCGCATGTTGAGCCGACAGGTAACGTCCGCCCTTGATCGCTGGGGCATCGTACCGGACGACAGCGCCGGAACCCCGGCCCAGCTGACGCCTCCGGGCCGGTTCCTGCGCCACGTGGCCGTGCTTTTGACAGAGCCGCTCACGGCGGAATCGCTTCTGACCTTGCTGAAGCACCCGCTGACCCACTCCGGTTCCGAACGCGGCGACCACCTTAGACACACCCGCGATCTCGAGCTTCATATTCGCAGAAAAGGCATGCCCTACCCCTCCCCGGATCGGCTCAACGCCTTTGGCGCCGCCCGCAAATGCGAAGATTGGGCAGCCTGGGTGGCCGAAGTGTTTTGCGACCGGCGGAGCCCGGGCGAACAGCACCTGAGCGTATGGATCGATTATCACGTCGCCCTCGCCGAACGGATGGCCGCCGGGCCGGGGGGAGACGGGTCCGGTGGGCTTTGGGACGAAAACGCCGGGCGCAAGCTTGCGGAAATCGTTGCTGACCTGTCTCTCGAGGCGGAACATGGCACAACCCTGACAGCCCGTGACTACGCAGACCTCTTCGGAGCGATTGTGTCGAGCGAAGAGGTGCGAAACCGGGATGCTGGCCATCCGGACATCCTGATTTGGGGCACGCTCGAGGCCCGGGTTATGGACGCAGACCTGCTCATCCTGGCCGGGCTGAACGAAGGGTCGTGGCCCGAAATGCCCGGCGCGGATCCCTGGCTCAATCGCGCTTTACGGGCGCAGGCAGGATTGCTTTTGCCCGAACGCCGCATCGGCCTCTCTGCCCATGACTTCCAGCAAGCCGCAGCCGCACGAGAGGTCTGGTTGACCCGGTCCTTGAAATCCGATGACGCCGAAACCGTCACTTCCCGCTGGCTGAACCGGATGGAAAACCTGATGAAGGGTTTGCCGGATCGTTTTGGGCCAGAAGCATTGCAAGACATGCGGGGCAAAGGGCAGACGTGGCTGTCCTACGCGCGCACCGTCGAGGCCCCAATAGAGACGCCCCCGGCCAAGCGCCCCTCCCCCGCCCCGCCTGTTGAGGCGCGCCCGCGCGAGCTTCCGGTGACGGACATCAAGAAACTGGTGCGCGATCCCTTTGCCATTTATGCGCGCAGAGTGCTGCGTCTGAAACCGCTGGATCCGCTGATGCAGGCTCCTGATGCGCTCCTGCGCGGTGTTTTGGTGCACAAGGTTCTTGAGAACTTCGTCAAGGACACGCGGGATGACCCGTCCCGCATCACGCCCGGCGCTCTGCAAGACCATGCCAAGGCGTTGCTGGATGATCCTGACCTCGTACCTTTCCCTGTGATGCGCGTGCTTTGGCAGGACAAGGTTCGCCAGGTCGCAAGCTGGTTCACCCAAACCGAGGCCGACAGGCAAACCAAAGCCCGACCGGCGCATTTCGAAATCAGTGGGCGCGTCGCAATCCCGTCGCTCGGCTTTACGCTCAAGGGACAGGCCGACCGGATCGACATCGACGAACGCGGCGGCGCGCATATCTATGACTACAAAACAGGTAAGGCCCCTACCGGCCCGGAACAGCAGCATTTTGACAAACAGCTGCTGCTCGAGGCCGCCATGGTTCTGCGCGGTGCCTTTCCGGATCTGATGCCGGATCACGTGGAGCGCGCCCTGTTTATTTCTCTCAAACCCGGTGATCCAAGGGAGGTTCCTGCGCCTTTGGAAGAGTCGCCGCCAGACAAGGTCTGGGAGGAGTTGACCCTGCTGATCAGTGCCTATCTCGCCCCAACTCGGGGATTTACGGCACGCCGGGCGCTCATGTCCGACACGGATCAATCAGATTATGATCACCTGTCTCGCCTCGGCGAATGGGACGTGACCGACGCCCCGCATCGGGAGGATCTGACATGATCCGCGATCTCGCCACACAACGTCAGGTCGACGCCGCCGCGCCCGGCAATTCCACCTGGCTCGCCGCCAATGCGGGCTCGGGCAAGACCCGGGTGTTGACCGACCGTGTTGCGCGCCTTTTGCTCGAAGGCGTTTTGCCGGAACACATCCTGTGCCTGACCTACACCAAGGCGGCGGCCACAGAGATGCAGAACCGCCTGTTCAAGCGACTTGGCGCCTGGGCGATGCTGGAAAGCGATGCTTTGCGTGCGGAATTGCGCTCTCTTGGGGTAGAACAGAGCCTGAATAACGACTTTCTGCGCGATGCCCGCACGCTCTTTGCCCGCGCAATCGAGACCCCCGGTGGTCTGCGTATTCAGACCATTCACTCGTTCTGCTCATCTCTCCTCAGGCGCTTCCCGCTTGAAGCTGAGGTCAGCCCGCAGTTTCAGGAGATGGAAGACCGCGCCGCAGAGCGTCTCCGTGCCGAGATCCTTGATCAGATGGCAGAGGGGCCGCAGGCGCATCTGCTGCACGCGCTTGCGCCCTACATCTCGGGCGACGACAGCGCTTCGTTACTGGCGGGTCTGACGCGAAACAAAGCCGATTTCATCAAAGCGCGTAGCGCCAGTGAAATCTTGGGCGCTTATGGGTTACCGGAAAACTTCACCGAAGAAAGCATAGCCGGTGAAGTTTTTCTTGGCGACGAAAAGAGCTTGTTTGACGCCATTCTGCCCGTCTTGGATGGAAGCGGTAGCAATGGACAGAAACTGGCCGATGCGCTGAAGCAGTGGAAATCACCCGACAGCGCCGGCCTGTCTCTGATCGAAACCGCTTCGCTGACAAAGGCGGGTACCGTCAACAAACGCCTGTTTGTGAAAAAGGTCCGCGAGGCTGCGCCCGGTCTTGTCGAGAAAATGGAGATGCTTCTGTCTCGGGTCGAATGCGCGCGCGAACGTAGGTTTTCGTTGCTCGCGGCTGAACGGGACATCGCTCTACACAACTTCGCCGCCCACTTTGTTCCGGCTTATGAGCAGGCCAAACAGCTGCGCGGCTGGCTGGATTTCGACGACCTCATTATTCGGGCACGGGATCTGCTGAATGACCCGAAGGTCGCGGCCTGGGTATTGTTCAAGCTGGACGGCGGCATTGACCATATTCTGGTGGACGAAGCGCAGGACACATCTCCGGTGCAATGGCAAGTCATCGAACGGCTGGCGCAGGAGTTCACCGCTGGCGAAGGCGCGCGGGCGGATGTGCGGCGGACCATCTTCGTTGTCGGGGACAAGAAGCAATCAATCTACAGCTTTCAAGGGGCCGATCCTGCCGAATTTGACCACATGCGGGATGAGTTCGGCGGACGACTGAAGGAAACGGACGCCCCCTTGAACGCCATGGAGCTGGAGCACAGCTTTCGCTCTGCCGATCCGATCCTGCGGCTGGTCGACATGACATTCGACAACGCCGAGGCCTCCGGTTTTACCCCGGACCAGAAACACATCGCCTTCAAGGACCAAATGCCCGGCCGCGTCGATCTCTGGCCGGTGGTCGGCAAGGTCGAAGAGGAAAAGGACGGTGACTGGTTCGAGCCGGTAGATCGCGTCGGGGCGCAGCATCAAACCGTGATCCTCGCCCAGCGCATTGCGCGGTTCATCAAAACAACCATCGACCGGAAAACCCCGCTTCCGATCGAGAAGGGCCACAGCGGCACTTATGAAGCCCGGCCCGTACACGCAGGGGATTTTCTCATCCTGGTGCGGTCCCGCTCCCGTCTGTTCACTGAAATCATCCGCGCCGCGAAACAGGAGGGCCTGCCGATTGCCGGGGCAGACCGGTTGAAAGTCATGGCTGAACTGGCGGTCAAGGACATCATGGCGCTGCTGCGCTTTCTTGCGACACCCGAAGATGACCTGTCCCTGGCCACCGCCCTGCGCTCGCCGCTTTTCGGGATCAGCGAACAACAGCTTTTCGATCTCGCGCACAGGCGCAAGGACAAGGCCTATCTTTGGGAAGCCCTGCGCGATCGGCGGGAGGATTTTCCGCAGGTTCTGGACATCATCTTGGACCTGAACGGGCAGACCGACTTTCTGCGCCCCTATGATCTGATCGAACGCATCCTGACACGCCACAAGGGCCGCCGCCTTCTGGTTGGCAGGCTGGGGTCAGAGGCAGAAGACGGGATCAATGCTCTTCTTGCGCAGGCGCTCAGCTATGAACGGACAGACATACCGTCGCTGACCGGCTTTCTGGAATGGGCGGAAAGCGACAACCTTGAAATCAAGCGTGCCGCCGAAAGCGCGGGTGAAACCCTGCGTGTCATGACGGTGCACGGCGCGAAGGGCCTTGAGGCACCAATTGTGATCATGCCCGATTGCGCGGAACGCAAGGACACGCTGCGCGCAACCCTTCTGCGCGATGAGCATGGGCTTTTGTGGAAGCAAACCAGCGACGCCCTGCCTGCCCGGCACAGCGCCGCTATTGACGCTGCCAAACAGGCGGAAGCCCGGGAGCGGGATCGTCTTCTATATGTCGGCCTGACACGCGCCGAAAAATGGCTGATTGTAGCGGCCGCTGGTGAGACCGGAAAATCCGGGAATGCGTGGTATGACAAGGTTCAGCGCGGTATGGAAGGCTGCGGGGCCGAGGAAACCTCTTTTGATTTTGGGGATTTGGGGGCTGACGCTGGTCTGACGTTAAGCCACGGCGATTGGGCCAAGCTTGACATGACCGCGCCTGAAAAGAAAAGCGAACAAACGCGTGCCCTTCCGGACCATCTGCTCGAGCCGACCCCGGAGCCCCCTGCCCGGCCTCAGGCGCGTAGCCCGTCTGATCTGGGCGGTGCCAAGGCATTACCCGGCGATCACGGTGACGAAGAGGACGTTGCTAAGGCGCGCGGCACTCTGATCCACGAACTGATCGAACTGCTCGCGCCATTGACGCCGGAAGCGCGTGCCACCGCCGGTCAGCAACTTCTCAAATCGCGGGGGCTTTGGCCGGAGGCCGAGCCGATGCTTGGCGAAACCCTTCTAACTTTGGATACCCACCCGAACCTTTTCACTCCGGACACTTTGGCCGAAGTTCCGATCACGGCGGACCTGCCGAACCTTGGACGGATTCATGGCATCATGGACCGCCTTCTGATCACCCCGGAGTGCATCCTCGTTGTGGATTACAAAACCAACCGCGCCGTGCCGGATACGCCCGAGCAGACGCCGGAAGGGCTCCTGCGCCAGATGGGCGCCTATGCCGCGGCCCTGACACAAGTCTATCCCGACAAGGACATCCAAACCGCGATCCTGTGGACCGCAACAGCACAATACATGCCGTTGCCGCACGAAACCGTGACACAGGCCCTCGCCCGTGCGACCACATCTTGACGCGCCCCCTACCCGTCCATACGTTCCCCCTCCAAAGACACGCTGCCCCTATTTCAGGAGATACCACCATGGCCACCGTTGCCGTTACCGACGCCACCTTTGACGAAGAAGTCAAAAACTCCGACGTTCCCGTTGTTGTCGACTTCTGGGCCGAATGGTGTGGCCCCTGTAAGCAGATCGGCCCGGCTCTCGAAGAGCTCGCCGCCGAATACGAAGGCAAGGTGAAGATCGCCAAAGTCGACGTTGACCAGAACCCGAACGCTGCCGCCGCCATGGGCGTGCGCGGCATCCCGGCTCTGTTCATTTTCAAGGACGGTCAGGTTGTCTCCAACCGCGCCGGTGCCGCTCCGAAAGCCGCGCTGGAAAGCTGGATTACGGAATCGCTCTGATCTGCATCCGCAGTCACACGAGCAACGAAAGCCCCGCCCGACCCGGCGGGGCTTTTCTCTTTTCCGGTCTTCTCCTTGGCAAAAATACCCAAATCCCCCATATGAACGGGAGCACCACAGGAGGCAGCACATGAGCGATACCGATTTCCCCGGCTGGCACGGCACAACGATCATCGGCGTGCGCAAGGGCGGCAAGGTCGTCGTGGCCGGTGACGGGCAGGTCAGCCTCGGCCAGACTGTGATCAAAGGCACCGCCCGCAAGGTGCGCCGCCTTTCGCCTGGTGGGTATGACGTGGTTTGCGGCTTTGCCGGATCGACGGCGGATGCCTTTACCCTGCTGGAACGCCTTGAGGCCAAACTCGAAGCCACACCCGGCCAGCTTCAGCGCGCCTCTGTCGAACTGGCCAAGGACTGGCGCACCGACAAATACCTGCAAAAGCTCGAAGCCATGCTGATCGTCACCGACGGCACTGATCTGCTGATCATCACCGGTGCAGGTGATGTGTTGGAGCCGGAACATGGCATTGCCGCCATCGGCTCCGGCGGAAACTTTGCCCTCGCCGCCGCCCGTGGCATGATGGACAGCGAGAAGGACGCCGAAGAGGTGGCCCGGTCCGCCATGGCCATTGCCGCCGACATCTGCGTCTACACCAATGGAAACCTGACGGTAGAGACCATATCCCCATGAGCATCGTTTCAGACGCCCTCGCCTTCTTTGATCGTTTCCTCGGCCCCGATGCCCACCGGAAACGGCAAAGGGTGAAGCTTCTGAACACTTTGCTCGATGACAAACGAAAAGCCCCAAACGGCATTCGCAGCCTCGATACCCTCGCCCTCAAAACCGGCATGTCCCATGAAGACTGCCGTACCCTGCTCTCCGAAATGGGATGTGAGGGTGTTGAGATGGACGACGGCAGCGAAGGTTGGCGCAAGATCAAGGACCCCAAATGACTGACCTCACCCCGCGCGAAATCGTCTCGGAACTCGACCGTTTCATCATCGGACAGGCCGACGCCAAGCGCGCCGTTGCCGTCGCATTGCGCAATCGTTGGCGGCGCAAGCAACTGTCCGACGATCTGCGGGATGAGGTCTATCCCAAGAATATCCTGATGATCGGGCCGACCGGTGTTGGCAAAACCGAGATTTCCCGCCGTCTGGCAAAACTCGCCCGCGCGCCGTTCATCAAGGTTGAGGCAACGAAGTTCACCGAAGTGGGTTATGTTGGCCGTGACGTGGAACAGATCGTGCGTGATCTGGTGGATGCCGCCATCGCCATGACGCGCGAGCACATGCGTGAAGACGTCAAGGCGCGCGCCCATGAGGCCGCCGAAGAACGCGTGATTTCGGCCATCGCTGGAGAGGACGCCCGCGAAGGCACGCGCGAGATGTTCCGCAAAAAGCTCAAGAGCGGCGATCTGGACGATACCATGATCGATCTCGACGTAGCCGAGACAGCCTCGCCCTTCCCCATGATGGACATCCCCGGCCAACCCGGCGGCGGCCAGATGGGTATGATGAACCTTGGCGATCTCTTCGGCAAAGCTCTTGGTGGCCGAACCACGCGCAAGCGCATGTCCGTTGCGGACAGCTATGAGGTGCTGATCGCAGAAGAGGCGGACAAACTGCTCGACGACGAACAGGTCAAACTGGCCGCGATTGAGGCAGTCGAGCAGAACGGCATTGTTTTCCTTGATGAAATCGACAAGGTCGCCGCACGGCAGGAAGCGCGTGGCGGCGACGTTTCCCGCGAAGGCGTGCAGCGCGATCTGTTGCCGCTGATCGAAGGCACCACCGTTTCAACCAAACATGGCCCGGTGAAAACCGACCACATCCTCTTCATCGCCTCCGGCGCGTTTCACATTGCCAAACCGTCTGACCTCTTGCCCGAACTGCAAGGCCGACTGCCAATCCGCGTGAACCTGCGCGCGCTGACCGAAGCGGACTTTGTGAGAATTCTGACGGAGACCGACAACGCCCTAACCCTGCAATACACGGCGCTTATGGCGACCGAAGAGGTGACGGTTGAGTTTACCGAAGACGGCATCGCCGCCCTGGCCAAAATCGCAGCTGAGGTGAATCAAACGATCGAGAACATCGGCGCGCGACGTCTCTACACGGTGATGGAACGGGTCTTTGAAGAGCTTAGCTTCGACGCCCCGGATCAGGCGGGCACAGGCGTGACTGTGGATGCGGCCTTTGTGGAGAAGCATCTGGGTGAGTTGACCCGTAGCGCAGATCTGAGTCGCTACGTTCTTTAAATGCAACCCAATTAGCGCTTGAAGTATTGACTCTTCCATGAGATTCTGGAATCGGAATTCGGAGGATGATTCGATGAGCGGAAAGAATCTCGTTGATAGACTTTTTGAGAATGGGCTTCTTGACCCAAACGCCTTGAAAGCAAGTCCTCATACTTTCGAACAATCAAAGTCAGTGACAACTGTGGGCTTTTCGTTGTACGGAGATTTTACACCAATAACTGTAAGATCGCATTCGATACCCAAAGATGCCGACATGGAATGAAGTTGACACTGATATCAATAGCAGGATTGCCGAAGGAAAGAGCGTTGATCTCGTTTGCGACGAGCTGAGACGAGACTACCTTAGCAATCTGTCTGCCTATGTAGGGCGACCGGTAATTGCCTATTACTCAGGCTTCTTACAAAAACCCCCGCATCCAGCGTTGTCTATCAACGATTTTGACATGAACGGTCTCATGGCCGTCATACACAATGTCGAAAGAGACAAAGGGCTGGATATTATTTTACACACACCCGGCGGCGGAATAGAAGCAGCAAGAGCAATTGTAGAATACCTTTATGCCATGTTTGGAAAGGACATCAGGGCCATAGTACCGCAAATAGCAATGTCTGCTGGGACTATGATTGCCTGCGCTACCAAACAGATTGTGATGGGAAAACACTCTAGTCTTGGTCCGACCGATCCTCAGGTCAACGGCGTTCCTGCAACAGGCGTCATACACGAAATTGAAAGAGCCTTGGACGAAATAAAGAAGGATCCGATTAGACAAGTTGTGTGGCAAGAGATTTTTCGCCAGTTTCCGCCGTCGTTTATCTCAAATTGCGAGCGGTCTTTGACCGGATCTAAAAAGATGGTTACTTCTTGGCTTGCTGAAAACATGTTTTCGGAAAGCCAAGACGCGACCAAGAAAGCTGAAAAAGCAGTATCTGAGTTAACTAACTATTCGAAAACCACGGAACACGGGCATCACTTTATGAAAGATGCATGCTGTAATTTCGGGCTCGACGTGTTCTCGCTCGAAGACGATCAAGACTTCCAAGAACTTGTCCTAAGTGTTCACCATGCTTATGTCGCTAGCTTCGCGCGCGTTAAGTCATTAAAATTCATAGAGAATTCTATCGGTGCGAGCTGGAACGTTTCCAGCGACTGAATCTTCAACTCTTCTTCGAAAAGATGCAGGCTTTCCGATCCCAACAAAGAAAAACGCCCCGGAATTCCGGGGCGTTCTTTTGTTCTAATCCGGTAAGGCTTACGCCATCCACCAACGCTCCGCCATGCGGGCGTTGTCCATTTGCCAGAGGTTGCCGACCGTGTCCGGGTTGGCGATCTTGTTGGAGACCGCCTGCACGTAGTTGGCAAACATCGGCAGGACCACGCCGCCGTCGTCCTTGAGGATCTGCTGCATCTCGCCGTACATATCGCGGCGCTTGTTGCTGTCGAGCTCCGCGCGTGCGGTGACGAGAAGATCCTGGAAACGCTCGCTGTCTTCACGGCCCCACTGGGTGTCGTTCCACGGCACACCATCTTCGTAGGCGGTGGCGAACATCCAGTCTTCCGTCGCACGGCCGGACCAGTAGCAAGCACAGAACGGTTTCTTCAGCCAAACGTTTGACCAGTAGCCATCGCTCGGTTCCTGCACCACGTTGATGTTGATGCCGGCGGACTTGGCCGATGCCTGATAGAGCTGCGCCGCATCAACCGCGCCTTCGAAGGCCGCGTTGGAGGCAGACAGGTCGATGTCCAGCGAGGAAAGACCCGCTTCCTTGAGGTAGAACTTTGCCTTGTCCGGATCGTAAGCGGTCTGCTCCATGTCGGAGGCAAAGTACTGGTTGGCGGGGCCAATCGGTGTGTCGTTGCCGACGCGACCATGGCCAAGCAGGATCTTGTCGACCATTTCCTGACGATTGATCGCAAATTTCAGCGCGCGGCGGACGTTTACGTCATTGAACGGCGCGACGTTCGTCAACATCGGGAAGGTGTACTGCTGGTTGCCCGTCACTTCCTGAATGCGGACCATCGGGTTCGCCTTGAGGAGCGCTTCGGTCTTGAAGTCGATCCGGTTGATCGCTTCGACCTGGCCGGTCATCAGCGCGTTCATCCGTGCGGTGTTGTCGTTGATCGCGATGTATTCCACTTCATCGAAGTGACCCGCTGCGTCGCCCTTGTAGTGGCTGTCCACCCGCTTTGCGACCATGCGCACGCCGGGCTCAAAGCTGACAACGCTGTAAAGACCGGTGCCGATGCCGTTGGCGATGGCTTCTTCGATCTGGCCCGCCGGGTACATCAGGATGTGATAATCCGACAGCAGGTACGGGAAGTCGGCGTTGCCGGCCTTCAGCGTGAATTGCACCTGATGATCGGTGATCTTCTTCATGTCGGTGATGGCTTCGACAATCGGCTTGGCTGCCGATTTCGCGCCTTCGGCCACGTGCATTTGCAGCGATGCAATCACGTCGTCTGCACCAAAGGCCTTGCCGTTGTGGAAGGTCACGCCCTGACGCAGGTTGAAAGTCCAGGTCTTGGCGTCTGCCGAGGCTTCCCAGTTTTCCGCAAGTTCGCCGGTCAGCGTACCGTCCGCCTTCACCTCGGTGAGGCTGTCGAACACGGTGCCCTGGGCCGCTGCGATCATGAACAGGTCGGAATGCGTCCGGGCATCCCAGCTGTCAGAAGTGTTTGCGCCGCCGAGGCCCGCACGAAGGCGTCCGCCGCGTTTCGGCATCGCCCGAAGGGGCAGGCCAGAGGCTGCGAGAACACCGGCGGCTGCACCGGTGGTCAATAGAGCGCGTCTGCTGATGCGTGTCATGTTGAGTGGTCTCCCTGTTGGCAGCGGCCTGAGCCGCCTTTTGTTTTGATGATTTGGCGCGGAATCAGGCCATCTTGTCAACGGCTGCGTCGCCGATGTTATCGGCACCGCGTTCCGCGAGCAGCGTGCTAAGCCAATCCGGATCCATTTCCGGAACCGAGCTGAGCAGCAAGTCCGTGTAAGGGTGATGCGGAGGTTGGAACATGTCGGTCTTTGGACCCTGTTCAACCACGTTCCCATCTTTCATCACCACCACTTCGTCCGCAATGGAGCGCACGGTCGCCAAATCGTGGGTGATGAACATATAGGAAAGGCCAAGCTCATCTTGAAGGTCTGCGAGCAAACGCAGAATGCCTTCGGCGACAAGTTGATCAAGCGCAGAGGTCACTTCGTCACAGATGATGAACTTCGGTTCGGCGGCCAAGGCGCGGGCAATCCCGATGCGCTGTTTCTGTCCGCCGGAGAGCTCCGATGGCAGGCGGTCAAAATACTGCGCAGCCGGCAGCTCGATCTGGTCGAGCAATTCTTCGACGCGGCGGCGCTTCTCGCGGCCCTTCAACCCCATGTAGAACTCGACCGGACGGCCAATAATCTCGCCGATCTTCTTGCGCGGGTTCAGCGCTGTGTCGGCCATCTGATAGATCATCTGAACCTGGCGCAGTTGTTCCTTGTCCCTTTGGCGGTAGTCGAGAGGCAGGGTGTTACCATCCAGTTCAATATGACCAATGCGTGGCGGCAAAAGCCCGGTGATGCAACGCGCTGTCGTGGACTTGCCAGAGCCGCTTTCGCCCACAACCGCAACGGTTCGCCCGGCATGAATGTCAAAGCTGACATCGTGCAACACATCGATTTTGCCATAAGCCGCTGTCACACCCTGAACCGAAATCACCGGCGTGGCGTCGGTTGAAACAGGCGGTTTTTGCGGCCGCTGGAACTCGCGGACCGCCCAGAGACTCTTGGTGTATTGCTCTTTCGGGTTCGAGAGCATCTCACGGGTTTCGTTTTCCTCAACCTCGTCGCCCTTGAGCAGAACTTTGATGCGGTCGGCCATCTGGGCAACCACGGCCAAGTCGTGCGTGATATAAATGGCCGCCGTGTCATACTCTTCGACGATATCACGAATGCTGGCGAGCACTTCGATCTGTGTGGTCACGTCGAGCGCCGTTGTCGGCTCGTCAAAGATGATCAGATCGGGGCGGCATGACATGGCCATCGCGGTCATCGCCCGCTGGAGCTGGCCACCGGAGACTTGGTGCGGATAGCGAAAACCGATCTCATCCGGATTTGGAAGCCGGAGCTTGCGATACAGCTCCATCCCATCAGCTTCGCTTTCGGCCTTTGACATCACGTTGTGCTGGGTCGGGCCTTCGGAGTGCTGATCGATCAGCTTGTGCGCCGGGTTAAAGCTCGCGGCGGCGGATTGCGCCACATAGGCAATCCGCTTGCCCAGAAGCGCGCGCTTCTGCTCGGCAGAGGCTGCAAGCAGATCGATCCCGTCAAACGTCACACTGCCTTCGGAAATCCGCACGCCATCGCGGGTGAAACCCATGGCGGCGAGACCAAGCGTGGACTTGCCGGCACCGGATTCACCGATGAGGCCAAGCACTTCGCCTTTCTGCAAGGTCAGGTCGACACCTTTGATAATCGGCGTCCAGGTTTCATCACTGCGGCCTTCCATTTTGATGCCGCGCATTTCGACAAGGGTAGGGCGGTCAGACATGGCTTACTCCTTCAGCCCGGAAGACCGGTGCAGCATCCAGTCGACAACAAAGTTCACGGCAACCGTCAGCAGCGCAATCGCACCGGCAGCCAGAAGCGGCGAGGCGGCGATTTGGGGGGCGAAGGCGGCGTAGTTGATGAAGGCCGAGAGGTCTTTCACCATCGTCCCCCAATCCGCGAGCGGCGGCTGAATGCCAAGGCCAAGGAACGAGAGCGCCGAGATCGTCAGGAAGACGAAGCAGAAGCGCAGACCAAACTCCGCCAGAAGCGGTGCCGTGGCGTTTGGAAGGATTTCCTTGAAGATCAGGTAACCAAGCCCTTCACCGCGCAGTTTCGCCGCTTCGATGTAGTCCATCACAACGATGTTCATGCCAACGGCGCGAGCAAGACGGAAGACGCGGGTGGCGTCGATCACCGCAATGATCACGATCATGGCGATGGTCAAACCCGTGCCACTGACCCAGGCAGAGGCCACAGTGATCAGCAAAAGCGAGAAGATCAGCGAAGGAATGGCCATCAGCACGTCCACCGCGCGGCTCAGAAGCTGGTCAACCCAGCCGCGCAACGTGGCGGCGAGAAAACCAAGGCTTCCGCCCAGCACAAAGGCCAGCAAGGTGGTGGCAAAGGCAATACCCACGGTGTTCTGCGCGCCGTAGATCAGGCGGGAGAGAATATCGCGGCCGATCTGGTCGGTTCCCAAGGGGAAGTCCGGATTGCCGCCCAGCGCGGGATCACCACCCGGAACAACGTTTGCGGCCGAGAAAACCTGATCTTGTCCGTATGGCGCAATCAGCCCGGCGAAGACCGCGGCAAACCCGTAGATCAGGATCACGAGGATGCCAAACGCGGCGGTCAGCGGCATTTGCCGAAAGATCTTGCGCGAAGCTTGTGTGCCAACGGCGCGTCCAAGCAGGCGGAAGATGAAGGCCGCGATGGCTGCGACAATAAGGAAATGTACAGCCCAGCGCCAGAAAACCACCGACGCGCGCGGCACACCGGCTTCATTTGCAGGCGGTTGCAGGTAAAGCCAGACGCCGCCAACAAACAGGGCCGCGCCAAGCGCAAAACCAAACGAGACCGCGTAGGGCATGTCCCGGAAGTAAGGTTTGTTCCCGGTCACCATCTGACCAGCAAAACGGAAGGCCCAGCCCAGCGCGGCAACCACGGCGAGCGCGACAATAATCCAAAGCAACGTGTTCATTTGGGATGCCTCAGGCGCGGGTTGGTCATGATCGAAAGAATGTCAGCGGCGAGGTTCAGAAGGATGTACGCCCCGGCAAAGATCAGGCAGCAGGCCTGCACCACGGGAATATCCCGGTTCTTCACCGCATCGACAAACAGCTGGCCGATGCCCGGATAGTTGAACACCACTTCGACAACAACAACGCCGGTGATGAGATACGCAAGGTTCAGCGCGATCACGTTGATGATCGGCGCCCAAGCGTTCGGCAAAGCGTGTTTGACGATGACGCGCAGAGGCGAGATGCCCTTGAGCCGTGCCATTTCGATATAGGGAGAGGCCAGAAGGCTGATGATCGCGGCGCGCGTCATGCGCATCATGTGAGCCGTCACGACGAGGGTCAGTGTTAGGGCCGGAAGCAGCGTGGCGACCAGTCGGTCTTGAAACGAAATCCCCTGATAGATGTTTGCGATCGACGGCAACAGCGGGTTCAGAACGGCGAGGAAAAGAACAAGGATGTAAGCCAGGAAGAATTCCGGGCTGGAGATCGACGTGAGCGTTGCGATGTTCACGCCTTTGTCGAAAACCGAGTTCCGGTAAAGCGCCGCCAGAACACCCAAGGTTACGGCGAAAGGAACCGCGATACAGGCGGTCACCCCGGCAAGAAACATGGTGTTGGCAAATCGCGGTGCAATCTGATCGGCGACGGTTTTCAACGTCGACGCACCCATGTTGCTTTGGAAGTTCAACTGCGCATAGCTCACCCCGAGATCGCCGGTCAGCATGGCGCCAAGCCATGAGAAATAGCGCACAAAGAAAGGCTGATCGAGATTGAGGTCTTTTCGGATAGCGGCAACCGCTTCGGGGGTTGCTGACTGTCCGAGCAAGGCTTCGGCGAAGTCGCCGGGGAGCATGTTCACTGCTGTGAAGATCACGAATGAAACGATGAGCAGTGTGAGAAGGCCAAGGGCCAGGCGTTGGAGTATGATTGTCAGTACTGGATTCACGATCCCTGTCGATCTTTTGTTATACTTGACTCACAAGTTAACGACCGAGTGGCGTCTGTAAAGCATTATGTCGAAAATCGACCAAAGCGTCGTTTTTGGAACAATCCTTCGACGTGCACAGCTTTCCTATACGTCAAAAGAATCCGCGATCCGATCCATCACCCGCACCAGTTCCGCGCTGATTCCGGGTTCAGACAAGGCATGACCGGCGTTGCGGATCATGTGTAAATCACTGTTGGGCCAAGCCTGTGCAAGCTCCCAGGCCCGTTGCGGCGGGCAGATCATGTCATAGCGACCTTGAACAATATCGCCGGGGATTGCCGCGATCCTGTCGACATTGGCGAGGATCCAGCCGTCGTGCTCCAGAAAGCCGTTGTTGACGAAATAGTGATTCTCGAGACGCGCAAAGGCACGGGCATAATCCCCCGGCGCTTCGCCACCGTGCCCGGACGAATAAACTGACGCCAAAGCATTTTCCCAGGCGGACCACGCCTGCGCGTGTTTTGTCTCGACCCGCAGATCACCGCAAAACAGCCGTTGGTGATAGGCCGTGATCAGATCGTCCCGCTCCTCAACCGGAATCAGATCGCGGAAACGCGCCCAGGTTTCCGGCCAGAACTGACCCGCGCCGCCACCATAGAACCAGTCCAGCTCTGTCTGAGTCATGAGGAAGACGCCGCGCAACACCAAATGGCGCACCCGCTCCGGATGGGAGATCGCATAGATCAGTGAAAGCGTGGCGCCCCAGCTTCCGCCGAAGACGATGAACTGATCGATGCCGAGTGTTTCGCGGATCGCTTCGATGTCGGAGACGAGATGCCATGTCGTGTTGTTCGACACGCTGGCATGGGGGCGCGACCGCCCACAGCCCCGTTGATCGAACAGGACGACACGGAAAACCTTGGGATCAAAATACCGCCGCATCGCGGGGCTGCACCCGCCGCCCGGACCCCCGTGCAGAACAATGACCGGGATCCCATCCGGGTTCCCACATTGTTCGACATACAGGTTGTGCCCATTCCCGACATCAAGCCGCCGATGGTCATAAGGGTCTATGGGAGGGTACAAGTACTGCACTGCGCGCTTTTGGCTCGGGTATTTGTCCATGATGCAACTATATGTAAGAGCATCAGCGAAAAGACCATGGGGAATGTCATGACAGTTACGGTTGATCCGGCGGAAGTGGCGAAATTCGAAGCGATGTCTGCGGAGTGGTGGGATCCGAACGGCAAGTTCAAACCGCTGCACATGCTCAATCCCTGCCGGCTGGACTATATCACGACGCAAATCGCCGGTGAGTACGACCGCGATTTGACCCAGCCAGAACCGTTCAAGGGCCTGTCTATTGTCGATATTGGCTGTGGCGGAGGGCTTTTGTGCGAACCTATGGCACGGCTTGGGGCAACGGTTGTTGGCGTGGATGCCGCAGAGCGCAATATCCCGGTGGCCATGACCCACGCTGAGCAATCCGGTCTGCAGATTGATTATCGCAACACAACCGCAGAAGCCGTCGCCGCCGGTGGAGAACGGTTTGATGTTGTTCTGAACATGGAAGTGGTCGAACACGTCGCGGACCCGCTGGCTTACCTGACTGCTTGCCGTGAATTGCTCAAACCGGGCGGGCTTCACATCTGTTCGACGATCAACCGCAACCCGAAAAGCTTTGCCATGGCGATTGTCGGGGCGGAATACGTCATGCGTTGGTTGCCCAAGGGCACGCATGAATGGAACAAGTTCATCACGCCTGATGAGCTTTATGATCTGATGCGGCAGGCCGGGCTGGACCCGGTGGATCGAAAAGGCTTCGTGTTCAATCCGATCAGCTGGAAATGGAGCCTGTCGGACAAGGATCTGTCGGTGAACTACGTCACGGCTGCGCTCAACCGCTGATTTACCCTTGCAGGGCGGATCTTTCGGGCCGATAGCGGAAACATGAGTACGCTCCGTTTTCTGTTCGGCAATTTTTCGTGGCTGTCCGTCGGCATCCTGCTGACGTTCCTGTCGAGCTTTGGTCAGACCTTTTTCATTTCGATCTTCTCCGGGGAAATTCGCGAAAGCTTCGCTCTGACCCACAGCGCATGGGGTGGGATTTATACGCTTGGCACCGGGGCGTCGGCAGTAGTGATGCTCTGGAGCGGAGCTTTGACCGATCATTTCAGGACACGCAGCCTGAGCGTTGTCGTTCTGATTGCGCTGGCCGTCGCCTGTCTTGCCATGGCGCTCAACCCTTGGGCTGCGCTGCTCCCATTGGTGATCTTTGCGCTGCGGCTGTGCGGGCAGGGGATGATGAGCCATCTGGCCGTTGTGTCCATGTCCCGCTGGTTTCTTGCCTCGCGTGGGCGCGCCCTGTCTATCGCCGGGCTTGGTTATGCCTTGGGCGAAGCGATCCTGCCCGTCAGCTTTGTCACTCTCATGCTGTTTGTCGATTGGCGCGTGCTCTGGATAGCCGTCTCTGCGGTTTGCATCGGTGCCGCGCCGCTTATCGTGCTGCTACTGAAACAGGAACGAACACCGCAAAGCCACGCTGAAACCGACAGCTCCACAGGCATGAATCAAAAACACTGGACGCGTGTGGACTGCCTGCGCCATCCGCTGTTCTGGTTCATGGTGCCCGCCGTTCTGGGCCCGGCGGCCTTTGGCACTGCGTTTTTCTTTCAGCAAGTGCCCTATGCTGCGGTCAAGGGATGGGGTCATATTGATCTGGTTGCGCTTTTCCCCGTCTACACGGGGGTCGCCTTTGTTGCGATGCTCATCTCGGGCTGGATGCTTGACCGTTTCGGCACCGCGCGGTTGATCCCCTGGTTTCAGCTTCCCAGCGTCGTCGCCTTCGCAATCTACGGGATGGGAACAGAAATTTCCCACGTTCTTCTGGGACTGGTCTTCATGGGGTTGACCACAGGTGCCAACGCCACGCTTCCCAATGCATTCTGGGCAGAGTTCTACGGAACAAAACACCTCGGCGCGATCAAGGCGACTGCTGCCGCCGTGATGGTTCTTGGCTCGGCCTTGGGCCCGGGGATCACCGGTGCGTTGCTGGATTTCGGGATCGGGCTTGAGGCGCAATACGCTGGAATCGCGTTTTATTTCATCCTTACAACGGTCTTCATGGCGCTGGGCATAAGACGGTATGCGTTTAGCGACTCCGCTTGAGGTACACGTAATATGCCCCACTGCCGCCGTGTTTGATATGCGCTTCGGCAACCTGCAAAACCATCAAGGACAGCGGCGCATGACGGAGCCACATGGGAACCTGCCGTTTCAAAACACCGCGCCGATGGGGCGTCGGATCATAGGGATCTTCGCGTGATCCTTTGCCGGTGATCACCAGAACAAGCCGCATGCCGCGTGTGTGCGACGTCATGATAAAGCGGTTCAAGGCAGGATGGGCTTGATCCAATGTCATGCCATGCAAATCAATCCGCGCTTCCGGCACCAGCTTCCCACGCTTGAGGCGCTTGAATCCCTTCGTGTCCATTTTCACAGGCTCCGTTTCGAGCCTCTGACTGGTTGTCTTTGGAAAGTAATGCGTTTCCGTATGCGGAGACGTGTTCGAGCCGACGTCGAATTGTGAAATCGGTTTCGGGGCAGGGGCTTCCTTGCGCTTCTTGGGCACCGTGATTTCCAAAGGTTCCTTGGAAATCGGTCGTTTGTTCAGGGGGTCCGCGCTTTTGGCAACTTGCTGCCACAAATCCAACTCGTCAGGGCGCAGTCGCCTGCGGCTCATAACGCGGGATCCGATAAAAGGGCATAGGCACGCTGGATCGGCATCAGGACAATCATGCGGCCAGGATCTTTCATCGTGCCCGCAATCCGGCCGGCCTCATCCCCGGTTCCCATGAAGATATCAGCGCGTTGGGCGCCCTTGATGGCAGACCCCGTGTCCTGCGCGATCATCAAGCGATTAATCGGGATTGCGCCGTCTTTCTCGATCCAGACCGGCGCTCCGAGTGGCGTGAACTTCGGATCAACTGCCACAGATCGGAGCGTCGTGATGGATCGGTTCATGGCTCCGAGCGGCCCCTTGTCTGAAGGCACCTCGCTGACTTCGCGGAAAAAGACATAAGAGTTGTTGTGATACAAAAGCTCTTCGCCCGCGATCGGATTGCGGCGTACCCAGTTCTTGATGACCTCAGCGGAAACCTGGTGCTGGGAGTACGTGCCCCGACGCACCAGTTCCTTGCCAATCGAACGATAGGTGTGACCATTGAACCCTGCATAGCCAACCCGGACCATACGTCCATCGGGATAGCGAACCCGTCCTGATCCCTGGATCTGGAGAAAAAACAATTCCACCGGATCATCGACCCAGGCGATCTCAAGCCCGCGATTGTCCATAACTCCGGACGTCAGAATGTCCCGCCGCGTCAGCCATGGCCGGATTTTCCGGGCCTCGGGAGGCATTTTGTAGATTGGGTACCGGTATCGGGGGGTTGGGTAGGGGGAGCCGCTTAGCTCCGGCTCAAAGTAACCAGTAAAAAGCGCGGGCTCCGGCTCACCCTGGCTGATCAGAACCGGGCGAAAGAAAAGCTCGAAGAAGGATCTCGCGTTCTCCGCATCACCGGCAACCTTGCACAGGGCGCGCCAATCCGGATCATCGAAGTCCATACACGTGTTCCGAAAAGCCCTGAGCGCGCCCTCCTGATCATCCTCTTGCCAGCCATTCAAATCATCGAAACCGAGGATCTGATATTGAACCTCGGTTTCTGCTGTTGATTGGTCTGTCATGAGGAAGAGAGCAAAGAGCGCTGCAAGGGCTGTTCGTATCATTCGTCCGTGGCGACAAGCTGCCAGTTTGGATTGTCACTGCCCATGATGCGGGCATAGGTCCAGGTGTCTTTCTGCTTTTTGACGGCCGTTGCGGACCCTTCGATCACCTGACCGGTATCGTCTTTGACAACCGAGGTCAGCTCGCCCACATATTTCACCGTCACCTCGCCGCGGCGGGTTTCTGGGTCAAACGTCGCTTCGGTCAGTGTCATTTCTCGGACACCAACGAACTCCGCTTCGATGGTCAGGCCTTGTTCGGCGCGTTGTTCGACAACGGCTTCAAACGTCTCAAAGACATCTTCACCAAGGAACGGACGAAGGTCTTCGATCTCTCCACGCTCGAATCCCATCAGGATCATCTCATAGGCGCCGCGTGCACCGGAAAGGAAATCGGAAACGCCAAAACCCGGTTCGGCGCGTTTCATGTCTGCCAAAGCAAGCGCACTGTCAGAACCGTCCGGGACGTGATCCGTGATGTCGAGATCCGGTCCACCTTCGATCACTTCAAGCTCGGGACCATCGCGCCGTGTGGTGGGTGATGACTGAGCCGGTGGTTTTTCGAACCCTTCGCGCGTGCCGAGCACGCTGCGCAGGCGCAGGACAAGGAAAATGGCGATTCCGGCAAGGACCAGAAGCTGCAAGATAGGCGAATTCATCGGCACCTCATGTTGGGGGTGGATGGCAATTGGGCTGTTGGGTTCCTATGTAGGTGCTGAGTGCAGGCAAGTCTACCTGCGCCGGGATAGGAAGGAGCCCACCCATGTGGTTGTTTGTTGCATTTCTCATGGTTCCCCTGATCGAAATCGCCTTGTTTATCCAACTGGGCGGTCTGATCGGGTTGTGGCCGACGTTGGCAATTGTTGTTCTTACAGCGGTGTTGGGAACTTACATGGTTCGGCAACAGGGACGGGCAGCAATTGCCAATTTGCAGTCGTCTTTTTCCCGTTTGGACAATCCCAGCGAGCCTTTGGCCCATGGTGCGATGATCCTGATTTCCGGCGCTCTTTTGCTGACTCCGGGTTTTTTCACCGATGCCGTGGGCTTTGCTCTGTTGCTGCCGCCGGTGCGCGAAGCCGTCATTGCCTGGGCCCGGAAAAGGGTCACTGTGACGCAGTTTGAAATGGGCGGTCAGATGCATCGGGAGCCTCCGCGCCCTGAGCCCACACCTCGTTCCTCGCATCCGAAACCGGATGATGTCATTGAAGGGGAGTTTACCGAAGTCCCCGACGGCAAGAATCCCAATCATCCCGGTTCCGGCTGGACGAGGCATTGAGCCTGTCCGGCCTGCCTGTTAAGGCTTGGCGCGAAAATTTTTGATCCAGCGGAGTTCGGCCCATGGCAGAAAACGAAAACGGCGCGGCGCCTCAGGCCGGCCAGCCCCCGAAGATGAATGTTCTGGCACAATTTGTGCGGGACATGTCGTTCGAGAACATTCTCTCTCAGAAAGGTGTGACCGGCGAAGTTCAGCCTGATGTTCAGGTTCAGGTGAACCTCGATGCCAAGAAGCGGTCCGCCGACAACCAGTACGAGGTGATCCTCAAGCTGAAGGTGGAAGCAAAGTCCAAGGGGACGGGCGACCACCTCTTCCTTCTGGAACTTGATTACGCTGGTGTGTTCCAGATCGAAAATGTTCCGGAAGACCAGATGCATCCGTTCCTGCTGATCGAATGCCCGCGCATGCTCTTCCCGTTTGTGCGCCGCATTGTGTCTGACGTCACGCGTGACGGTGGCTTTATGCCGCTCAATCTCGACACGATCGATTTCCTCGCGCTCTATCGCGCAGAGATCGCAAAGCGTCAGCAAGAAGCAGCGGCTGCGCCGGTGTCCTGATCGAGAGTTGCGCTCAGGTTTTCAACCAGAGCGCGTTTTCTCCAAGCTTTTCGACAAAGGCGGCATGAGCCGCCTTTTCTTTTTCCGTGATCCGAGACGGGATCGGCTTCGGGCGCGGCATTGGGCGCCAGTTTTCCTCTACCTCGGAAGTCGACCCGGAAGACGTTTTGACCGGAGCGGCCAGGCCGAAGTCCGGCTGCTTTCCGCCAATCAACTCAAGATACACTTCAGCGAGAATTTCGCTGTCCAGCAAAGCCCCGTGCAAGGTACGCGCCGAGTTGTCGATGCTGAAGCGCCGACACAGCGCGTCGAGCGTGGCCGGAGAGCCGGGAAATTTCTTGCGCGCCATGGTCAGCGTATCGACCGCACGGGCGTTGTCTATTTCCGGCAATCCCATCCATTTGAGTTCCGCATTGAGGAACTTCATGTCGAAGCTGGCGTTGTGGATCACGAGATCGCTGTCCTCGATAAAATCGAGAAAGGCCTGACCGACCGCCTTGAAAACCGGTTTGTCCTTGAGCGTCACTTCGCCCGGCTGAGCAGGGCGCGGCCCGCTGACCAGAAGATCGGGACCAATGCCATGCACGCCAAATGCTTCATCTGGCATGTCGCGTTCGGGATTGATGTACTGATGGTAAGTGCGCCCGGTCGGCATGTGATTGAAGAGTTCCAACGCACCGATTTCCACGATTCGATCGCCTTGAAACGGCTCGAATCCAGTTGTTTCCGTGTCGAGTACGATCTCACGCATGGGTCGGCCTGTCCTGAATATCCTTGACGATAGCTTGCACCTGGGTGCGCGCATTCTCAAGCGTGTCTGTTTCGATGACATAGGTTGCGCGGGCACATTTTTCCGCGTTCGGCATTTGCCTTTCCAGAATGCGATCAAGATCCTTCGGAGACATGGTGCCACGCGCCAATACCCGTTGAACTTGAACTTCTCGCGAGACGGTGACGCAGGCCGTGGCATCCATTTCGACATCACCACCCGTTTCGAACAAAAGCGGGATGTCAAAGACCCCGATGTGGCCGGGATGTTGCGCTGCGAAGTCTGCGCGGTCCTGTTGGACAAGCGGGTGAACGATGGCTTCAATGCGAGGAAGAACAGTAGAGTCGGATGCGATCAAAGCGCGCAGCTTCTCTCTGGAAACAGACCCTTCCTCTATACAGCCGGGAAATTCTTCCGAAATTGGGAGAACCGCAAATCCTCCCTTAGCGTATAGCCGGTGAACCGCTGCATCTGCATCCCAGACAACGCAGCCTTCTTCTGCGAACATCTGTGCGGTTGTCGACTTTCCCATACCAATGGAGCCTGTGAGGCCGAGGCGGAATTTCATAGCGTAAACGCCCCGCAGGAGTTTGAGAATTTCATCATGAATCTCATTCTAACCATCTATCAACCGCGTGATTGCGAGGTGGTTCAAAAGTTCCAGAAGAGGCAGACCCAAAATGGTGAAGTGATCACCTTGAATGGTCGTAAACAGGCGCACGCCTTCTTTCTCCAACTTGTAGCCACCAACGCTTGATCCGATGTCGGGCCAGTTTCTGTCCAGGTAACGGTTCAGATAATCGTCGGAAAACGGGCGCATCGTCAGCCTTGCTGTTGAGACGTGCCGCCAAACGGGCCGGGACTCACGGTAGAGCACAGCTGCAGACAGCAATCTGTGCGTCTTTCCTCTCAAGGTAAGCAGATGTTCGCGTGCCTCTTCTTCGCTGGCAGGCTTTGACAGGATCCGTCCTTCAAACTCCAGTACCTGATCACATCCTAATACGAGGAACTGCGGATTCTTCCTCGACACCTTTTGCGCTTTCGCTTCAGCCAAGGCATCGGCGATGTCGCGCCCTGAAGCCTCTTCTGCAAGCAAAGCTGCCTTGATCGCCTGTTCGTCCAGACGCGGCGATTCGATTTCAATGGAAAGACCCGCTGCACGAAGCAAATCCGCGCGAATTTGAGAGCCGGACGCGAGAAGAAGATCAAGATTCATGTGGATTAATCTGCGAAAAACCGTGTGTTCATCCTTTCCTATGGTTCTGGGGAAAAACCGAAGCGCATGCAAGACAGAGGATAAACCCGGCGATTTCCCAACATACAGATGCGTTGTTCGGCCTGTGAGAAGGACAAATCTGGTGAAGAGGAAAACTTGTGCCGACCGAGTTATCCCTCGGGCTGTACAAACGTCAGGATGCCTGAGAATCTTGGGTTTGGTGGAAAGTTCCTGGACTTGTCCACAAAACGCTCAACCGAGTTCTAGCTGTGGGCAACCCGTGGGGTGATCCATTAATCCACAGTTAACCTCTCCCTATACTAAAAACAAAAACCTTTTTTCTTTCTTAATTTCTTTGATCAAGGGCGGGGTAGGGCTGAGAGATTGACGAACAGACCCTTGGTGCGGTAGGAGGATTTTGCTCCTGCTCTGGAGCGTTCTTCCCCAAAGAGATAAAAGGCGGGCCGTTTGGTCCGGTATCAGTGCTATGAGCCAAGAAAGATTGAACCTTGCCGATCTGAAAGCCAAGAGCCCGAAAGATTTGCTTTCGATGGCCGAAGAGCTGGAGATCGAAAACGCATCGACGATGCGCAAAGGTGAAATGATGTTCCAGATTCTGCGGGAACGCGCAGATGACGGTTGGGACATTTTTGGCGATGGCGTTCTGGAGGTGCTTCAGGATGGGTTTGGTTTCCTGAGATCGCCTGAAGCCAATTACCTGCCTGGTCCTGATGATATCTATGTCTCGCCTGACATGATCCGGAAGTATTCGCTTCGTACAGGGGACACGATTGAAGGGGAAATCAAGGCGCCGGATGGGGAAGAACGGTACTTTTGCCTGGTGTCGGTCACGAAGATCAACTTCGAGACCCCCGAAAAAGCACGCCACAAGATCGCGTTTGACAACCTGACACCGCTCTATCCCGATGAACGCCTCAAGATGGAAATCGAAGATCCGACGATCAAGGATCGCTCGGCACGTGTGATCGATCTGGTTGCACCGATCGGGAAGGGTCAGCGTAGTTTGATCGTTGCGCCACCGCGGACGGGTAAGACGGTGATCCTGCAGAACATCGCGCACTCTATCGAGAAGAACCATCCCGAGTGCTATCTTATCGTTCTCCTGATTGACGAACGTCCTGAAGAAGTGACGGACATGCAGCGTTCTGTGAAAGGGGAAGTTGTGTCTTCTACCTTTGATGAACCGGCGCAGCGCCACGTTGCCGTGTCCGAAATGGTGATTGAAAAAGCCAAGCGATTGGTAGAACACAAACGAGATGTAGTTATACTTCTCGACTCAATCACAAGACTTGGTAGGGCTTTCAACACTGTTGTGCCGTCTTCTGGCAAAGTTTTGACCGGTGGCGTGGATGCGAATGCCCTACAGCGACCGAAACGTTTCTTTGGCGCTGCGCGAAACATCGAAGAAGGCGGATCTCTGACGATTATCGCAACTGCGCTTATCGATACCGGTTCGCGAATGGACGAAGTGATCTTTGAAGAGTTCAAAGGCACGGGTAACTCTGAAATCGTTCTGGATCGGAAAATTGCAGACAAGCGAGTCTTCCCGGCCATCGATATTTTGAAATCTGGTACCCGGAAAGAAGATCTTCTGGTGGATAAGATCGATCTCCAAAAGACCTTTGTGCTCCGTCGCATTCTGAATCCGATGGGCACGACGGACGGGATCGAGTTCCTTCTTTCGAAACTCAAGCAAACCAAGTCGAACAGCGAATTCTTTGATTCGATGAACACCTGATTGGCTCTTGCCGATGGATACGATTTTTGCGCTGGCTTCAGCGCCCGGACGGGCGGGCGTTTCGATTGTTCGTGTCTCGGGACCGCGAGCGTTTGAAGCGGCGCGGGCTTTGTGCGGATCGGTTCCGGCATTTCGGGTTGCCGGACTGCGAAAACTTGTTGATGAGCACGGCGCCCTTCTGGACGAGGCTCTTGTCCTTGCGTTTGAACCTGGCAAGAGTTTCACTGGCGAAGAAGTCGTCGAGTTTCAGGTGCATGGGAGTTTGGCCGTTGTATCCGCTCTTCTCGATTTTCTGAGCAGGATGGAGGGGCTTCGAATTGCAGAGGCCGGAGAATTTACGCGGCGGGCTCTCGAAAACGGAAAAATGGATCTGACCCAGGTTGAGGCCTTGTCAGATCTGATAGATGCCGAAACAGAAGCGCAGAGAAAACAGGCGTCAGATGTTTTGTCAGGCGCTATCGGGAAGTTGGTTGAGCAGTGGAGGAGGGACCTTATCCGGGCGGCTGCTTTGCTGGAAGCCACGATAGATTTCGCGGATGAAGACGTCCCGGTTGATGTGACTGACGAAGTTCGGGCGCTGGCGAATTCAGTTCGTTTGGATTTGGAACAGCAGTTGAGCGGTCTTAAAGCAGCGGAGCGCGTCAGAACTGGGTTTGAAGTTGCGATTGTTGGATCGCCAAATGTCGGAAAATCTACGCTGTTGAACTATCTTGCTGGTCGCGATGCGGCGATTACTTCGGAAATTGCTGGGACCACGCGGGACGTCATCGAAGTTCGCATGGATGTGGGTGGATACGCTGTGACGCTCATTGATACGGCGGGGTTGAGAGAAACTGGTGATGCGGTTGAGGCAATCGGTGTTGATCGCGCTTTAAAACGCGCTGCCGAAGCGGATATCCGAATTCATCTACTGGAACAGGATGAAAAGCCAACGCTGGATGTTCGGCAGCATGATTTCGTTCTCAAAGGTAAGGCGGATGTTCAAGATAGAGATGGCGACATATCAGGCATCACTGGTGAAGGTGTCTCGGAGTTTCTGAATGCGCTGGAAACAACGCTTTCGCAGATGTCCTCTCGAGCGGGGGTCGCAAGCCGTGTACGTCACAAGGTTGCGCTTCAAGATGGTTTGACTCATCTGGAGAGCGCTTTGGTTCTGTTGGCTGAGGGGCCTGAGCTGTATGATGTTGCCAGCGAAGAGATTCGGGTATCGGCGCGGTCGATGGAGTCTTTGCTTGGCTACGTAGATGTGGAGCATTTGCTCGACGAGATTTTTTCTTCATTTTGCGTTGGCAAATAGGGAGTGTTTCACGTGAAACAAAACCAGTTTGACGTGGTTGTCGTTGGTGGCGGACATGCCGGAACAGAAGCCGCGGCCGCATCGGCTCGGTTGGGTGCAAAAACTGCGCTCATCTCACTGCGCAAATCTGATTTCGGCGTGATGTCCTGTAATCCAGCGATTGGTGGTTTGGGTAAAGGACATCTCGTTCGTGAGATCGATGCGTGCGATGGCATCATGGGCCGTATGGCGGATAAAGCTGGGATTCAATATCGACTGCTGAACAGAAAAAAGGGTCCTGCCGTTCAAGGACCTCGTGCACAGATCGATCGCAAACTCTACCGCGACGCTATGCAAGAGGAGTTGAAGCACACTGAGAATTTGACACTGATCGAGGCAGAAGTTTCCGATTTTATTATCGAAAATGGAGCGGCGACCGGTGTTGTCTTGGGAGACGGAACCGAGATTCGATCCATCGCGACCGTTTTGACGAGCGGCACATTTTTACGAGGTGTGATCCACGTTGGACAAGATCAAAAACCGGGCGGTCGAATGGGGGATAAACCCTCAGTGCGATTGGCGGAGAGGATTGACGACCTTGGGTTGGCGCTCGGACGGCTAAAGACTGGAACGCCGCCTCGCCTGGATGGTCGGACGATCAACTGGGATATTCTGGACAAACAACCAGGAGATACCGATCCGACACTGTTTTCCTTTCTTTCGACTTCCGTTACAGCGCAGCAAATATCCTGTGGGATAACTCACACCAACCTGAAGACGCATGAAATAATCGAAGCCAATCTTGAACGATCCGCTATGTACGGAGGCAGTATCGGAGGTGTCGGCCCAAGGTATTGTCCATCGATTGAAGACAAAGTCGTTCGATTTTCAGAGAAGGACAGCCATCAGGTGTTTCTGGAGCCAGAAGGGCTTGATGATCACACGGTGTATCCAAACGGTATTTCTACGTCTCTTCCAGTTGATGTTCAGCATGAGTATGTCCAGAGCATCTATGGCTTGGAAAATGTTCAAATCCTCCAACCTGGTTATGCGATCGAGTACGATTATGTCGATCCGCGGGAGCTGAACATTAATCTTGAGTTACGATCGCTGGAATCGCTCTACTTGGCAGGGCAAATTAATGGGACAACGGGCTACGAAGAGGCCGCCGCACAAGGTCTCGTCGCGGGGCTGAATGCAGCGGCGAAGGCGCTTGGGAAAGACGGGATATCCTTTGGTCGCAGTGACAGCTACATCGGTGTCATGGTGGACGACTTGACCACGCGCGGCGTTTCTGAACCGTATCGCATGTTCACGTCCCGCGCAGAGTTCCGCTTGTCTCTCAGGGCAGACAATGCCGATCAACGCCTTACACCGAAGGCTATGGCCACGGGTAGTGTTTCCGAGGAGCGACAAAGGCTCTTTGAGGGAAAACTGAATTCTCTCGAAAACGCGCTCGCGCTCGCGAAAGAAACTGTTGTGACCCATCAGGTGTTTTCGGAACTCGACGTCGATCTCAAGTTGGACGGGAAAAAACGGACGGCTTTTCAAGCGCTTTCATTGAAAGACGTGTCCTTTGAACAACTCGCGGAGCGGATCCCGGAGTTGTCTGAAATCGAGGCAGAGATCGGCAACCAAATGAAGCGGGAAGCTTTGTATTCCAATTACATTGCTCGGCAGAAGAAGGATGTTGAGTCTCTACAGAGAGATGAGGCGATGAAGATTCCGGATGATTTTGACTACAACACTTTGGCGAGTCTTTCCTCTGAACTGAAGTCGAAACTGAATCGGGTGAGGCCGCACAGCCTAGGTCAGGCCGCCCGTGTTGAGGGGATGACACCTGCTGCTTTGACGCTAATCTTGGCTAAAGTACGCTGATTGACAGGGGAAGATGAAAGCCTATGAAGCCCCCCGCGACGCTCGGACTCGATGTTTCACGTGAAACAAAACACCGTTTGGAGATCTACATCGATCTCCTGACGCGATGGAACAAAAAAATAAATCTCGTTTCGCCAAACACTCTTCCCGAAGTTTGGACCCGACATGTTCTGGATTCTGCGCAACTGCTAAGCCTCTCGCGCCAGACCAGCGGATCCTGGGTTGACCTCGGCAGCGGAGGTGGTTTCCCCGGTATGGTTGTCGCCATCCTTACCGCAGAAGAAAAGCCAGACATTCAAGTTACTATGGTAGAAAGCGATCAACGAAAGTCGGCTTTTTTGCGAACCGTGGCGCGCGAAACAGGATTAACCATCCACGTAAAGTCAGAACGAATTGAAAACACGAAACTTCCTCCGGCAACTATTGTAAGCGCACGAGCCCTTGCTCCTTTAAACACCCTGTTGGGGTTCGTTGAGCAACATATCGCGCCCGACGGCAAAGCCCTGCTTCCCAAAGGTGCACAGTGGGAAGAAGAGGTCGCAACAGCCAAGGAAAGCTGGAGCTTCACCTCCAAAGTCCATAAAAGCAAAACGAACCAAGACGCAGTGATCCTGGAAATTGGAGAAATTTCTCATGTCTGATGCAGTAAGGACATCCAAACCCAAAATCATAGCGGTGGCCAATCAAAAAGGCGGCGTTGGCAAGACGACCACCACGATCAATCTGGGCGCGGCCCTTGCAGAAATAGGTCAGAACATCTTGATCATTGATCTAGACCCTCAGGGTAACGCGTCCACCGGACTAGGTATAGAATTGGAAGATCGTACAATCACCACATATGACCTTCTGTTAGAAGATATAGATGTTTGTGAAGCGATTCAGTCTACAAGTTCTGAACGGTTGCAAATCATCCCGGCTACGGTCGATCTGAGCTCTGCGGACATCGAGCTGATTTCCAACGAAAAGCGCAGCTTCCTCTTGCACGATACGCTGCGCCAGCCAGCAATCGACGATCAGAATTTTGACTACATTCTGATCGATTGCCCGCCGTCTCTTAACTTGTTGACTGTAAATGCAATGGTCGCGGCAGACTCGGTGCTGGTGCCGCTCCAAAGCGAGTTTTTCGCACTGGAGGGTCTTTCACAGCTTATGCTCACCATTCGTGACGTGCGGCAAACGGCGAATCCCGATCTTCGGATCGAAGGTATTATTCTAACCATGTACGACGCCCGAAATAACTTGTCGCAACAAGTTGAAGCCGACGCCCGCGCCAACCTTGCGGACTTGGTTTTTCAAACGGTCATTCCGCGCAATGTGCGTGTTAGCGAAGCGCCATCTTACGCGCTCCCGGTTCTGTCCTACGACGGTCAATCAAAGGGTGCTGCGGCCTATCGCCATCTCGCCGAAGAGCTCATGGAAAAGAACGCGAAACTCGCAGCCTGAACAACGCGCCTAACAGGAGTAACTCATGGCAGATAAAAAAGAACAACGACGAGGACTGGGGCGCGGACTTTCGGCTTTGATGGCGGATGTAGACGTTAACTCTCAACAGTTGGAAAAAAGCTCCCCAACGCGACCCGATCAAGTTGTCCCGATCGAACGCGTTGTCCCGAACCCGGATCAGCCGCGCAGAACGTTCACCCAAGATCAGTTGCAGGAATTGGCGGATTCGATCCGCACGAAGGGAATTATCCAGCCGCTGATCGTGAGGGTGAACCCGCGAAACGCTGAAGAGTATGAAATTGTCGCAGGTGAACGCCGATGGCGCGCGGCCCAGATGGCACAGCTCCACGAGGTTCCCGTTCTCGTGCGGCAATTCGACGATACCGAAGTGTTGGAAGTTGCAATCATCGAGAACATCCAGCGCGCAGACCTGAACGCGATCGAAGAAGCGGCGGGCTATCGTCAACTGATGTTCAAGTTCGGCCATACGCAGGAAAAACTGGCTGAAGCCCTCGGGAAAAGCCGTAGCCATATTGCCAACCTCATGCGTCTTCTTAACCTTCCGGAAACCGTGCAGGACATGGTTGTTGCGGGTCAGTTGAGTGCAGGCCATGCCCGAACTCTTGTCACAGCGGTTGAGCCGGAAACCCTCGCCAAAACCATTGTCGCCAAGGGGCTATCTGTTCGGGAAGCGGAAAAGCTCGCAAAGAAGTCAAACGAACCGCTTGCTCCGAAAGCCAAGCCAACTGGAACGTTCAAGGTCGAAAAAGATGCGGACACCCGCGCATTGGAAGCTGATCTCTCGGCTGCTCTCGGAATGAAGGTTTCTATTGACCACAAGCCGGATCAAGAGAGCGGAAAACTGACGATCAGCTATGATACGCTTGAGCAGCTGGATTCATTGTGCGGCATGCTGAGCGTTTGAGGAAACGGCTCAACTAGGGAAGAAGCTCTGCAATCACGGCGTTCAGAACCAGCTTCCCTTGTTCTGTAACGCCCAGAGCATTTTCCGTTTTCCAGGCAAGGCCAAGGTCTACGAGATGCTCAACAACATCGTCGGCCAGAACCCGGGAATTAAAAGACCGCAAACGATCAAGCGAAACACCTTCGCGCAACCGCAGTCCCATCATCAGGTATTCGCCAGCCTGGTCTTTGCCGCTAAGCCGTTCAAAGCTCACATCACCTGAGCCACCCTGAGCCGAAGCAAGCCACTTGCCAGGCTGAGAGTATGAGACAGATGCGAACTTCTTGCCATTTAAAGTAAGACGGCCATGCGCCCCAGGGCCTACGCCGGCATAATCTCCATACCGCCAATAGATCTGATTGTGACGGGACTCCGCGCCCGGCGCCGCATGATTGGAGACTTCATAAGCCGGCATGCCAGCTTCAGCACAGATCTCTTGAGTCAGCTCAAACATATCCGCGCCTAAATCGTCGTCAGGAAGGCCTTTCAGCCGCCCCGTATTGTACCGATCCCCAAAGGCAGTACCTTGCTCGATTGTCAGTTGGTAAAGCGATAGGTGATCCACAGAAAGATCCAGCGCTTCATGCAACTCATCACGCCAGTCTTCGAGCGATTGGCCTTGCCTGGCATAGATCAGATCAAAACTGACCCGATCAAAAACAGACCGCGCGACGGAAAAGGCCGCTTTTGCCTCCTCGACTCCATGCAGTCTGCCGAGCGCTTTCAGATCAGGATCTCGGAGCGACTGAACACCAAGCGAAACGCGGTTCACACCGGCATTTGCATAACCTTCAAACCGAACCGCGTCGACGGAGCGAGGATTGGCCTCAAGCGTGATCTCGATATTGTTGGACCACGTCCAATCTTCCTTTGAAGCCTCAAGAACAGCCTTGACGGTCTCAGGCTCCATCAAAGATGGTGTCCCGCCTCCAAAGAATATGGAGTTCAGGACCCGACCTTTTGTCAGCCCGGAAACACGGCGTACTTCCTTGGCAAGCACCTGAGCCCAAACTGCCTGATCAATCCCGCGCGTCACATGGCTGTTGAAGTCACAATACGGGCATTTCGCCTCGCAGAACGGCCAATGAACATAGAGCCCAAAGCCGCCATTCTGCCAGTCTTCAACTGTCAAAACAGCCCGCTACGAATTTGCGGAACGCATCCGCGCGATGGCTGATTTTGTTCTTCTCCCATCGGTCCATCTCGCCGAAAGTTACATCATACCCTTCCGGTTGGAAAATCGGATCGTAGCCGTGTCCCTGATCCCCACGCATCGGCCAAACCACCTGACCTTCCATGACACCGGGGAAGACCTCGTCGTGACCGTCCGGCCAGGCAAGAACCAAAGTACAGCAAAACCGTGCCGTCCAAGGTTGCGCCGCGCCGCTTTCCCGCAGCAAGGTGTGGGACTTCTCCATAGCCATGACAAAGTCACGACCAGTCTCTGTTTCTGCCCAATCCGCCGTATAGACGCCGGGCGCCTTGTCCAGAGCGTCGATCTCGATGCCACTATCGTCAGACAGAGCAGGCAATCCCGTCGCTTTGGCCGCGGCATGGGCTTTGATCCGGGCATTTTGGACAAATGTCGTTCCGTCTTCGACAGGCTCCGGCAGATTCATCTCTTTGGCGCCCACAACCTTGACGCCAAAGGGCTGCAAGAGATCCGCGATCTCTTCCAGCTTGCCTTGGTTGTGTGTCGCGACGAGCAGCGTTTCGCCTTCGAAACGACGTGTCATGCCAGCGCTGCCTTTTGAGCTTCGACCAACTCGCCCACGCCCTTCTCTGCCAGATCCATCAACTGACTCATCTGATCTCGAGAGAACGTTGCGCCTTCCGCGGACATCTGCACTTCAATTAACTGACCGTCACCGCGCAGGATGAAATTTCCATCGACACCCGCTTCGCTGTCTTCCGGATAGTCCAGATCAAGCACTGGCTGACCAGCATAGATCCCGCAGCTGATGGCCGCGACCGGCGAGATCAGCGGATCGGTTTTGATGTCACCGATTTTCATCAGCTTGTTCACTGCCATGCGCAGCGCAACCCAACCACCGGTGATCGAAGCACACCGGGTTCCTCCATCCGCCTGGATTACGTCACAGTCGACGGTGATCTGACGCTCACCCATCGCCACGCGGTCAACACCAGCACGCAGGGACCGTCCAATCAGTCTTTGGATTTCCACAGTGCGCCCACCTTGCTTTCCGGCAGCCGCTTCACGGCGCATCCGCGAAGAAGTGGAGCGGGGCAACATGCCGTATTCAGCTGTCACCCAGCCAAGGCCGGAGCCTTTGATGAACGGAGGCACACGCTCTTCGACAGACGCGGTGCACAGAACATGCGTGTCGCCCATCTTGATCAGGCAAGACCCTTCGGCGTGTTTCGTAACGCCAGTCTCGATTGAAACTGTGCGCATTTCGTTTAGGTTCCGTCCTGAAGGTCTCATGGCCACATCCTTAATCCAAAGTTGCGCCACGGATAGACGGGGCAGGGGTCAACACGCAAGCCCGATTGACGTCACCGGCGCAGCGTCTTTAATGATCTGACGCAGTCGAGGTCAGAATGAACAGCGCACACGAACTCCTGTCCCAAATGAATGATCGCTCGCGGGAGGTCTTTCGCCGCGTGGTCGAAGGCTATCTCGAGTCTGGCGAACCTGTCGGATCGCGGACACTGACGCGGACCTTGTCGGAGAAAGTTTCCGCCGCCACGATCCGGAACGTCATGCAGGATCTGGAGTTTCTCGGTCTGCTGGACAGCCCTCACGTCAGCGCGGGACGCATTCCAACGCAGCAAGGCCTTCGCATGTTTGTTGACGGTCTGTTGGAAGTACGGGATCTCGATAACACGGACCGCGAGAAGATTGACGCCACAATGGGCGCTAACACGCAGGACGTCGGGGGGCTGCTCGACAAGGTCGGATCCGCGTTGTCCGGGGTCACACAGGGCGCTTCGCTTGTTCTGACCCCAAAGCACGAGGCACCTCTCAAGCACATCGAGTTCGTCAGCCTCGGCCACGACAGGGCGCTTGTCGTCATTGTCTTCGCAGACGGCCACGTCGAAAACCGGGTTTTCACCCCGCCGCCAGGGCAAACTCCAAGTTCCATGCGAGAAGCCGCGAATTTCGTGAATGCACTGGCGGAAGGGCGGACGGTGAACGAACTGCGCCGCGTCATGATCGAAGAAACCAAGCGCAGACGTCAGGAGATCGACAGTCTCGCCGCTGAGCTCATCGAAGCCGGCGTCGCGATATGGGAGGGCGAATCAGACAGTTCCGAACGGTTGATTGTCCGGGGACGCGCGAATCTTCTCGGCGATGACTCCGCTGAAGATGAGTTGGAACGCATCCGCCACCTTTTCGATGACCTCGAGCGCAAGCGCGACATCGCAGAATTCCTTGATTTGACCGAACAGGGCGACGGCGTTCGCATTTTCATAGGCTCCGAGAACAAACTTTTCTCACTTTCGGGTTCCTCTTTGGTGGTGTCTCCATATATGAACGCGGATCGTAAGATCATTGGCGCGGTTGGGGTCATCGGACCCACGCGTTTGAACTATGGCCGGATTGTCCCGATTGTGGATTACACGGCGCAGTTGGTCGGTAAGCTCATCGCCGACCGAAGTTAGAGGTGAAGAATGGCAGACCCGAGAGACGACGATTTTCTCGACGACATCGAAGCGTTGGAAGCCGAGGAAGCAGAAGCGGCCGAAGCCGAGCCGACCCCGGAAGAGATCCTCTCCTCGCTCGAAGCGGAACGTGACGAATACAAGGACCGTTTCATGCGGGCCTTGGCCGATGCGGAAAATGCCCGCAAGCGCGCTGCAAAGGATCGTCAAGAGGCGCAGGCTTATGGTGGAACACGCATCGCACGGGATTTGATCCCGGTATACGACAATCTGCAGCGAGCTTTGAATGCCGCCAAGGAAGCAGAAGGTCAAGCCTCCGTCGCATTGACCGAAGGCGTTGAGTTGACGCTCAAGGAGCTTCTGACCGTTTTTGATCGCCACGGCGTCAAGCGCGTTGCGCCCGAGGTTGGTGACAAGTTCGACCCCCAGCTTCACGAAGCCATGTTCGAAGCCCCGGTTCCGGGCACCAAGGCGGGCGACATCATCCAGATCTCTGCCGAAGGCTTCACCCTGCATGACCGTCTTCTGCGCGCGGCGCAGGTAGGCGTGTCTTCGATGACCGGCTGAAACAGGGTTTCATGTGAAACGGAACGAGGCGGGGGTTAGCCCCGCCTTTTTCTTTGGATGATTTTGTTTGTCAGCTCTTGGCCAATGCCTTGAGATCGTACAGCGCCTGCAAGGCCTCGCGTGGGGTCATCTCATCCGGCATCAAATCTTGAAGGCGACGTTCCACATCGGAAGGCCCAGCCTGTTTTTCTGGCTGAGGCGGCGCCATAGCGGCCGCCGAAAACAAGGGAAGATCGTCGATCAAAGCCTTGGGAGAGGCCCGATCCCGCTCACCTTTTTCCAAAGCATCCAGTACGGAACGCGCACGATTGATCACCGCCTTGGGCAGTCCGGCCAATTGCGCCACCTGCACGCCGTATGATCGGTCCGCGGCCCCGTCGTGTACTTCGTGAAGGAAAATGACCTCGCCGTCCCATTCCTTCACCGCGACCGTCGCATTCTTCACCCCGGGGAGTTTTCCCGCCAACGCTGTCATCTCGTGATAATGCGTTGCGAAAAGGCCCCGCACCCGGTTGGCTTCGTGAAGGTGTTCCAATGTCGCCCAGGCGATGGACAGACCGTCATATGTCGCCGTGCCGCGTCCGATTTCATCAAGGATGACCAAAGCCCGGCTGTCAGCCTGATTCAGGATCGCGGCGGTTTCGACCATTTCGACCATAAACGTGGAACGGCCCCGCGCGAGATCGTCGCTCGCGCCGACGCGGCTGAAGATTTGGCTCACCAGGCCGATGTGGGCTGATCGGGCAGGGACGTAAGAGCCGATTTGCGCAAGAAGGGCGATCAACGCGTTCTGCCGAAGATATGTAGACTTACCGGCCATGTTCGGACCGGTCAGCAAGGTCACGGACGCGCGCTCACCTTCGGCGGTCAATGCGCAGTCGTTCGCGATAAACGGCTCGCCGGCCTTGCTTAGAGCCTCTTCCACTACCGGGTGCCGACCGCCTTCAATGGCAAAGGCTCTGCTATCGTCGACCTGCGGCTTGCACCAATCCCGACTCCGCGCCAGCGAGGCCAAACCGATGGACAGATCGAATTCCGCCAGGGCCAATGCGAGTTCCGAAAGGGCAGGGGCAGCATCCAATATCGCGCGACTTAAGGCGGAATAGAGCCGCTTTTCGATCTCCAGAGCCTCATTCCCGGCGTTTAGAATCCGGGTTTCCAACTCCGACAGTTCCACGGTTGTGAACCGCACCTGGTTGGCAGTGGTTTGGCGGTGGATGAAGGTTTCCGACAGCGGCGGGGACATCAATTTGTCCGCGTGCATCGCCGTCGCTTCAATAAAGTATCCCAAGACATTGTTATGCTTGATTTTTAGCGCTTTGACGCCTGTCGTTTCGGAGTATTGTGCCTGCAGGGCGGCGATGACGCCTCGCCCCTCGTCGCGCAGCTTCCGCGCTTCATCAAGAGCGTCGTCGTAACCGGGCGCAATGAAACCTCCGTCGCGAGCGAGCAGCGGCGGCTCTGCAATGAGCGCGGCGTCCAACAGCTCCAGAAGCGTTTCGTGCCCTGTTAGAGACTGTTTTGCCTTCTCCAACAGTTCTGGTAGAGCCGCTTCGGAAATTTGGGATGACACGGTTTCCGCCTGCGTAACGGCGTTTCGCACCGCAGCCAGATCTCGAGGCCCGCCGCGTTCGAGGCCCAAACGGGATAAGGCTCTGTCGAGATCAGGCACACGACGCAAACAGTCCTGTACAGGATTGGCCAGTGGTGACTCGCAGGCCCATGTGACAGCATCCAGCCTTTCGCGGATTACTGGCAGTTCGCGGGACGGAGAAGATACGCGCCGTTCCAGCAAGCGGGCGCCTGCCGACGTCACGGTCTTATCGATAGAGGCCAAAAGCGATCCGCTGCGTCCGCCATTCATGCTTTGCGTCAGTTCCAGATTCCGCCTCGTCGCAGTATCGATCTGCATCAGCCGCGTCACGGTTTCCTGCCGCGGCGGATTCAAAAGCGGCAACCGGCCCTTCTGAGTGATCTCGAGGTAGTCAACAACGGCGCCCAAAGCGGAAAGCTCAGGCCGGGAGAAATTCCCGAATCCGGAAAGCGTTTGAACCGAAAAGACCTCACAGACACGCGTTTCACCGGCTGCGGAATCGAAGGAGGCGGCGCCGAGAACAGTGGCTTCTATTCCTAAGTCGCCGAACACTTCACGCAGAGAAAGCTCGACCTTCTCCGTCGTCAAAACCTCCGAGGGCGCCAAGCGCGCCAGTTCCGCACCGATCCGCGCCTGGGACAGCGGCATGACGTGCAGCGCGCCTGTCGAGATATCACACCAGGACAGCGCGAATTCGTCTCTAACCTGGCTCAACGCAGCCAAAAAGTTGTGACGGCGTGCCTCCAGTAGAGTCTCTTCCGTCAACGTGCCGGGGGTCACCAAACGCACAACATCGCGTTTCACAACAGCTTTGTAACCGCGCTTCTTCGCCTCTTCCGGGCTTTCCAGCTGCTCGCCCACCGCGACCCGGAATCCCTTGCGGATCAGTGTCAGCAGATAGTTCTCAGCTGCATGTACAGGAACGCCGCACATGGGGATATCTTCACCGTCGTGCTTGCCGCGCTTGGTGAGCGCAATATCCAACGCCTCAGCCGCCGCGACCGCGTCATCAAAGAACATCTCATAGAAATCGCCCATTCGGTAGAACAGCAAGGCGTCCGGATACTGGGCCTTGATCTCCAGATATTGCGCCATCATTGGCGTAACTGTTGGCTTGTTAGCGTTCACGTCCTCTTCCCCCCACGGGTTTCGCGTGACATTAAGGCTCCCTATCACCGGGGAAAACCCGATATTCCTATGACGTCCGGGAGGAAGCATGTCGAAACCCAAATTCACCCGTGAAGAAGCGCTGGCCTTCCATCTCGAGCCGACGCCGGGCAAATGGGAGGTTCAGGCCACCGTTCCGATGACCACGCAGCGAGACCTCAGCCTTGCCTACTCACCGGGCGTTGCTGTGCCCTGTGAAGACATCGCTGAAAATCCGGAACTGGCCTATGACTACACGAACAAGGGCAACCTTGTTGCGGTGATCTCGAACGGCACGGCGGTTCTTGGGCTTGGTAATCTTGGGGCGCTGGGCTCGAAGCCGGTGATGGAAGGCAAGTCCGTGCTCTTCAAGCGGTTTGCTGATGTGAATTCCATCGACATCGAACTCGACACAGAAGACCCGGACGAGTTCTGCAAAGCCGTACGTCTGATGGGGCCGACCTTTGGTGGTATCAACCTTGAAGACATCAAGGCGCCGGAATGCTTCATCATCGAGCAGCGCCTCAAGGAAGAAATGGACATTCCCGTCTTCCATGATGACCAGCATGGCACGGCGGTTATCTGCGCGGCTGGCCTGATCAACGCGCTGCATCTCTCGGGCAAGAAGATCGAAGAGTGCAAAATCGTGTTGAACGGGGCCGGTGCTGCCGGGATCGCTTGCCTGGAACTGGTGAAGTCCATGGGCGCGAAACACGACAACTGCATCATGTGCGACACCAAGGGCGTGATCTATCAGGGCCGCGCCGAAGGCATGAACCAGTGGAAATCGGCCCACGCTGCGCAGACTGATGCGCGTACGCTCGAAGATGCAATGAAGGATGCGGATGTCTTCCTCGGCGTTTCGGCAAAGGGTGCGGTGACGCAGGACATGGTGTCTTCCATGGCTGACAATCCGGTGATTTTCGCCATGGCGAACCCCGATCCGGAGATCACGCCGGAAGAAGCGCATGAGGTTCGCGCCGACGCCATCGTGGCCACAGGGCGTTCCGACTATCCCAACCAGGTGAACAACGTTCTCGGCTTCCCGTACCTGTTCCGCGGGGCGCTCGACGTGCATGCGCGCGCCATCAACGACGAGATGAAGATCGCTTGTGCGCAGGCGCTGGCCGAACTGGCGCGGGAAGACGTGCCGGACGAAGTGGCGCTGGCTTATGGCCGCGCGCTGACTTTTGGCCGCGATTACATCATCCCGACACCGTTTGACCCGCGTCTCATTCACCGTATTCCGCCGGCCGTGGCCAAGGCGGGCATGGAAACCGGCGCGGCGCGACGTCCGATTGTGGACATGGAAGCCTACGAAGAATCGCTCAAGGTCCGCATGGATCCGACGGCGAGCATTCTGCGCGGCATCAACACTCGTGCGCGTGCGGCCCAGGCTCGAATGATTTTTGCCGAGGGCGACGATCCCCGCGTTCTGCGCGCGGCTGTTTCGTATCAACGCAACGGTCTTGGCAAAGCGCTTGTTGTTGGCCGCGAGGCGGACGTCAAAGAAAAGCTTGAAGCGGCGGGTCTTGGCGACGCCGTGCGCGAGCTTGAAGTTGTGAACGCCAGCAACACACGTCACCTGCAAGCTTACAAAGACTTCCTGTACCAGCGCTTGCAGCGCAAAGGCATGGACCGTCAGGACATTCACCGCCTTGCCGCGCGGGATCGTCATGTGTTTGCGTCGCTTATGCTGGCGCACGGGCACGGCGATGGGTTGATCACCGGCGCGACTCGGAAATCGGCCCACGTCATGGAGCTGATCAACCATGTGTTTGACGCAGAAGCGGGCAATGGCACGGCGGGCGTGACAGCACTTCTGAACAAGGGTCGGATTGTTCTGATCGCGGACACGCTTGTGCATGAATGGCCTGACGAAAATGATCTCGCGGATATAGCCGAGCGTGCCGCTGATGTGGCCCGGCATCTTGGACTTGAGCCGCGTGTCGCCTTTGTCAGCTTCTCGACCTTTGGCTACCCGGTTTCGGAACGGGCAGAGAAGATGCACATCGCGCCGCGCGTGCTTGATCAGCGCGGCGTTTCCTTCGAATACGAAGGCGAGATGACCGTTGATGTGGCACTGAACCTCAAGGCTCAGGAAGCCTATCCGTTCCAGCGCTTGACTGGCCCGGCCAACATTCTTGTTGTTCCGGCGCGGCACTCGGCGTCGATCTCGGTCAAGCTGATGCAGGAGATGGCGGGCGCGACCGTGATCGGCCCGATCCTTGCCGGTGTCGACAAGTCGATCCAGATCTGTTCGACCAACTCGACCGCGAATGACATTCTCAACATGGCCATTCTCGCGGCGTGCAAAGTCTGATAATCCGTCGTAGGGTGCGCATTCTCTGCGCACCCAAAACGTCGGTTCTCACATGACTATCTTCAACCTCGGCTCGATCAACGCGGATCTGGTTTATCGCGTTCCTCACCTTCCTGCGCCCGGAGAAACCCTTGCGGCAACGGGGTTTACCCGTGGGTTGGGCGGCAAGGGCGCGAACATGTCTGTCGCGGCGGCGCGGGCTGGCGCGCGTTGTGTGCACATCGGGGCGGTTGGCGGGGATGGCGTTTGGGCCTTGGATCGGCTTACAGAATACGGTGTCGATACCCGTCAGATTGCCAAATCTGACGAGGCCACAGGACATGCCATTATCGCTGTCGATGAAGCGGGTGAAAACGCGATCATCCTGCACCCCGGTGCCAATGCCGCATTGAAGAAAGTTGGCCTGATCAATGCCCTGGCAGAGGCGCAGGCTGGTGATTTCTTTCTGACGCAGAATGAAACGACATTGCAGGCCGAAGGCGCGCGCATGGCGCAGGCAAAAGGGTTGCGCGTTGCCTATGCAGCGGCGCCTTTCGAAGCGGACGCGGTTCAGGCGGTGCTGCCGTTTTTGGATCTGCTCGTGTTGAACGCGGTAGAAGCGGCGCAATTGGAAGACGCCACCGAAAAATCGGTGGCGGATCTGTCCGTAAAGGACATTGTTGTCACGCTCGGAGCCGACGGATGTCGGTGGTATGAGACTGAAGAAAAGACGGTTCAGGACTTCCCGGCCTTCAAGGTTGATCCGGTTGATACAACCGGGGCCGGGGACACCTTTACGGGCTACCTGATTGCCGGTCTTGATCGCGGCATGCCGATGGAACAAGCGATAAGGCTGGCTTCAAAGGCCGGGGCTCTGATGGTTACGCGGCTTGGCACCGCCGACGTGATCCCCGACCTCAAGGACGTTCAGGACGCTTCGTTTAATTGACGAACGCGGCGTTGTTGCCCCAAAGCTGCTTCACGCGCTGATCTCGGCCACAGGCATCGCGGTAGCGCTTGTAGGCTTTGCTCTGACGCAGTGGGCCAAAGCGTGTGATGACCAGTTTGGTGCCCTTGTAGTAGTCTTGGTGATAACCTTCGGCCTTGTAAAACTTGCCCGCGTCAAGGATCGGGGTGACAATCTTGCGCCCAAGTTCCTTGGCAGCCGCAGCTTTTGCCGCTTCGGCCGCCTCGCGCTGGGCTCCGTTTGTGACAAAGATGGCCGTGCGATAGCTTGCGCCACGATCGCAGAACTGCCCGCCCGCGTCGGTGGGATCCACAGAGCGGAAGAACATGTCATAGAGTTGCCGTGCGCTCACCCTGTTGGCATTGAACTGAATTTTCACCGCTTCATAATGGCCGGTTCCGCCGCCTGTGACCTGTTTGTAGGTCGGCGCGCTGGTCTTGCCGCCCGTGTATCCCGAGGTGACCTCCCGAACGCCGCCAACCTTTTCAAAATCGGCTTCGACACACCAGAAACAGCCACCGGCGACGAATATCTCATCCGCACTCGCGCGCATTGGGGCGAAAGCGGTGATGGCGGCGAAAGTCAGAAACGCAAGTATTCGGGTCATGAGGGTCTCCTTTTGAGGAGACCGTGCCCGCGCAGATTTTTCAAAGCAATGGCTGCAATCAGACCTCACCCGAAGGTGACAGACCGTGAGGCCCGGATCGGCGTCAATCGTCGGCGCTGAAATCCGGTGGATCCTGGTAGATGGACCAGCCAACAGGGCGGCCTGAGGGCGGAAGATCTGCCTCATCGCGGTGCATGCGAAGATAGGTTTGCGCCATGAAATGCGCGGTGATCGGCGCTGTGATGAAAAGGAACAGGGTGATCAGAAGCTCGTGGAACGAAAAATGCCCGTCGACCAGCGCAAAATAGATCATCGAACCAATCAGCACGCCACCCAGCCCAAGCGTGGTTGCCTTGGTCGGCGCGTGAAGCCGCTGCATCGCGTCCTGGAGTTTGACCAGGCCGAAAGACCCGACCAGCCCGAAAACCCCGCCAAGTACGATAAAGACCGAGATGATGATGTCCTGGATCATGGGCTTTCCTTACTCGATGATATCGCCGCGCAGCAGGAAGCGGCAGAAGGCAACGGTTGAGACAAAGCCGACCATGGCGATCAGCATGGAGGCCTCGAAGTAGACCTTTGTTCCGTTTGCCACGCCGTAGAGCACGAGGATGGCAATGAAGTTGATCACCATCGTGTCCAACGACAGGATGCGATCCGCGCGGGTTGGTCCGCGCAACAAGCGCCAGAGGCTGAACACAAGGCCGATGCCAAAGCAGGCCATGGCGAAGGTCACGGCATAGGCAATCATGCAAAGATCTCCTTCAGGCGGCTCTCGTAACGAGATTTGATTTCTTCGATAACGCTTTCCGGATCGTCCGTGTGCAGACAATGCACAAGCAGGCTGCCCGCATCGGCGGACAAAAGCGCGGTGACCGTACCGGGCGTCATGGTGATTGTTCCGGCAAGGACGGTGATAGCCTCGGGCGAGGTCAGTTCCAAAGGTACAACAATCCAGTGCGAGTGAATATTCTTGTGCCGCTTGAGCAGAATAATCAGCGCAACCTGAACGTTGGCAACAACGATGTCCCAAAGCACGATCAGGATATAGCCGACAATCTTGATTGGGCGTTTAATCTCGGGTCTGCCCGGCCAGTAGGCCGCCGTCATGATTGGTAGTGCAAAGCCGATAATCACGCCGAGAACGAGGTTCCCGACGGTGAATTTGTTGACGAGCATGGTCCAGACGATGACCAGCAGCAAGCTGAGAAGCGGGTGGGGGAAGATGCGCTTAAACATGGTTTAGTGATCCTCCCCGTGGTCTTTGGCCGGTTTGGCGTGGCTGTCGTCTTTCTTGTCCTTGCCGAACACCTTTGTCTTGGCCTCGGGATCCAGAACCGCACCGATATAACTCGCCGGGTTAAAGAGCTCGGTGGCCCCGCCTTCGGCATAGCGCACGGCAGGCCCGGCAAAGATGGTCAGCGCAGCAAGCGCAAGGATGGCGAGCCCCGCTGGTGCCCATTCTATGAATGACGCTTCGGGCGGGGGCGGCGTGCTGTCGATGGGTTCGGTGCCTTCTTCGGGGGTGACCTGTTCGCATTTCCAGAAGAGCGTTGAGCCAGCACGGGCAAACCCCAGGATCGTGATCAGGCTCCCGACCAGAACCGCGATCCAGGCGGCTGCCATCCATGGTCCGCGCAGAGCGTCGAGGATCAGGAGCTTGCCGAGGAAACCGGACAGAGGCGGCATCCCCGCCATAGCGATGGCCCCGCCAAAGAACAGCGCGGCGAAAAGACCGTTTTGCAGGGTCTTGGGTTGGGGCCTCAGGATATCGTTACCGCGCCTACTGACGACAAGATCGGCGATGATGAACAAAGCCGCAGCGGCAAAGGTCGAATGGATAATATAGTAGAGCGCTGCCGTCATGGCGTGGGGTTCAAAGACCGAAATCGCCAGCATGAGCGTGCCCATGGATCCGATCACGGAATAAGCCAGCAGGCTCATCAACCTGCGCGCGCCCAGAACGCCGATTGCACCAACGGCAATTGTGATCAGCGCCGCCGGGAACAGCACGGAGGAAATCAAACCTTCGGTCGCGGGCGTACCGGGACCAAAGACAATCGTGTGAATGCGGATGATCGCATAGGCGCCGACCTTGGTCATGATCGCAAACAGCGCCGCGACCGGGGCTGGAGCGTTGGCGTAGGTGGCGGGTAGCCAGAAATGTACCGGCACGATGGCAGCCTTGATGGCGAAGACGAGCAACAACAGAACCGCAGCGACACGCAGAAGCGCGGCGTCGTCCGGGTTCATCTGCTGAACCTTCAGTGACAGATCCGCGATATTGAGCGTGCCGGTTGTGGCATAAAGCGTGCCCAGTGCGATCAGGAAGAGGGTCGAGCCAGCAAGGTTCATCACAAGGTACTGCAAGCCCGCCTGCATCCGAACGCGACCGCCGGAATGGACCATCAGCCCATAAGAGGCGATCAGCAGAACTTCGAAGAAAACGAAGAGGTTGAAGGCGTCACCGGTGAGGAACGCGCCGCAAATGCCCATCAGCTGGAATTGCCAGAGCGCATGAAAGTGGCGGCCCCTCTTGTCCCACCCCGAAGCAATGGCGTGCATCAGAACAATCAGCGCAAGCACCGTTGTCAGCAAAACCATGGTGGCGCTGAGGCGGTCGAGAACGAGCACAATCCCAAACGGCGCAGGCCAATCGCCGAGGCGGTAGACATACACGTCTCCGTTCCCGGCAAGCCCCACCAGCCCGGCGGCAATCGCCACCAGCAGGATATTCCCGGCAACGGAAAAGGCCCGTGCAACGGTGATGTCGTGCCGCATGACAAAGCCGATCAGCGGCGCGATGATCGCGGGTAGAGCGACGGGGGCGATGATCCAATGTTCGATCATGTGCGGTCCTCCGCAGGCTCGGCGCTCATATCGAGGGCGATGCCTTCGGTGATCGGATCATCTATGTCCGGCTCTACCTCATCCATGTCGATCCGGTCGTGGCCCGCTTCGAGATAGGCGCCAAGCGTGAACATCACGAGCACTGCCGTCATGCCAAAGCTGATCACAATGGCTGTCAGCACGAGAGCCTGTGGCAAAGGGTCCGTATAGACCGGGTTCTCGGCGTATTTGTCGAGGATCGGCGCTGCGCCCGTGGCCAGCCGACCTGTCGAAAACAGGAAAACATTAACCGCGTAAGACAGCAGAGAAATGCCAAGGATCGCCGCAAAGACACGCAAACGCAGGATCAGGTAAACCCCGCAGGCCGTCAGAACGCCGATGGCGGATGCAACAAGAGCTTCCATGTCAGCGCCCCTCCTCTTCGGTGCGGTAACCATCTTCGAAGAAGGTCGGCGCTTTTGACGGGTCGTAGTCCATGGGTTCGGTGTTCACGGTTTCTCCGGAATGGCGCGCAAGGCGGGACAGCGAGTAGAGCATCAGCATCACGGCCCCAAGCACGCAAAGGAAAACCCCAAGGTCAAACAGGGCTGCCGTGGCAAATTCGAATTCCTCGATGGGCGGCAGGTGGATGTAAGTAAACCACGATGTCAGGAAGGGCGTTCCGGCAAGGATCGCCCCGAGGCCGGTCAGGCCCGCAATGACAACGCCAAAGCCGATCAGCCCGTGGTATTCCATCCTTTGCCTGCGCGTGGTCCAGGCAAAGCCCGATGCCATGTATTGGATGAGCAAGGCGATGGAGATGACAAGGCCAGCCACAAAGCCGCCCCCCGGTTCATTATGGCCGCGCAGGAAGATGTAAATGCCGACAACGCCCGCGATGGGCAGCATCAGTCGCGCGGCGATAACCATCATCAGGGGATGGCGGTCATGGCTGCGGTCATTGTTATACCCGGAGTTCCTGAGACGGGCCCCGGCAGGTCCGCTGAGCAAGGTTTCCATGAGCGCATAAATCGCAAGACCGGCGATGCCCAGAACGATGATTTCGCCGTAGGTGTCATAGCCCCGGAAGTCGACAAGGATCACGTTCACCACGTTTGTACCGCCGCCACCTTCATAGCTGTTAGCCAGGTGATAGCCGGAGATCGAAGAGAAATCGCGCATCATGAAGGCATAGGCCAATGCACCGATGCCCAAGCCTGATCCAATCGCGATCAACCCATCCAGCCTGCGTTTGCCAATGCTGGACTCGACAGGAGTTTCCTTGGGCAGGAAGTGCAGGGCCAGCAGCAGGAGCATGATCGTGACCGTCTCCACGCTGATCTGGGTCAGCGCGAGGTCCGGTGCGGAAAGGTAGACAAAGCCGATGGAGATCACGAGGCCAATCACGGAAATCGCAATCAGCGCGGCAAAGCGCGTGCGGTGCAGGACAACCACGAGGATCGTCGCAAGCACCATCAAGGCCCAGGCGACAATGGCCAGCGGCGGGGTGGGCAACATCTCTCGCGTGGCCGGAAGCAGGCCCCCACCACTATAGGCCAGATAGCCAATCGCAACGGTCGAGGCGCAGAAAATTGCCAGATACCGGCTTAGCGCACCATTGTGCAGAACGTCGTTGACCCGCCGGGTCAGCCCGACGACGCCCCGGATCAGATCGTCAAACAGGCGCTTGGCTTCGGGTCGGGGCGCTGCGAGCCAGGCTGCATCAAGCGGTCTGTGAAGCAAAAGCAGCACGATGCCGACGACAATCGCAACGATGGACATGTAGAGCGCCGGTTTGAACCCGTGCCAAAGAGCGAGGTGCGGATGCACCGTTTCGCCAATCACGGCAGAGGCGGCCATACCGACGATTCCGTCCGCAATACCGGGGAAAAGGCCAAGAATGACAACGAAGATGGCCAGGAACGCCGGGGAGGCATACATGCCAAACGGCGGATCGTGTGGCTTGGCCGGGTAGTCGTCCCGGACCGGGCCATCGAAAGTGTGGAAGATGAAGCGCAGGGAATAGGCCACTGAGAACACTGCGCCGAGCGTCGCCAGCGCCGGAACAATCCAAGGGTTTTCCCACCAGACGGTATGCGTGGCTTCTTCCAGCATCATCTCCTTTGAGACAAAGCCGTTGAACAGCGGAATGCCTGCCATGGACAGGGCCGTGATTGTCGCGATGGTCGCCGTGATCGGCATAAGCTTGCGAAGCCCGCCAAGCTGTTTGATGTCTCTGGTCTTTGCCTCATGATCGACGATCCCGGCGGACATAAACAGAGCAGCCTTGAATGTCAGGTGATTGAGGATGTGGAAGACCGCCGCGACCGCCGCGGCCTTGGTCCCAAAACCAAGCAGCATGGTCAGAAGTCCGAGGTGGCTGACGGTGGAAAACGCCAGAAGCGCTTTGAGATCATCCTTGAACAGAGCGATCACCGCACCAAGCACCATGGTGATCAGGCCAATGGTGGCGACGATGTAGAACCATTCACTGGTCCCGGCGAGCGCGGGCCACATGCGCGCCATTAGGAACACGCCAGCTTTCACCATGGTGGCTGAGTGCAGGTAGGCTGAAACCGGAGTAGGCGCAGCCATGGCGTGCGGAAGCCAGAAGTGGAACGGGAACTGAGCAGACTTCGTAAACGCGCCAAGCAGGATCAGGATGAGAGCGGGCAAGTACCATTCGCTTGCCTTGATCTGATCGCCGGCGGCGAGGATGTCGGTCAGGTTATAGCTGCCGACAATGTCGCCAAGGATCAACATGCCGCCGATCATGGCCAACCCGCCTGCGCCGGTGACAGTCAGAGCCATACGTGCGCCTTGTCGTCCTTCTGGCAGATGCTTCCAATAGCCGATCAACAGGAATGAGCTGAGCGAAGTCAGTTCCCAGAACACGAGCAGAAGCAAAATGTTGTCTGACAAGGTAATCCCGAGCATCGCGCCCTGGAACAGCAGCAAATAAGTGTAGAACTGGCCCATCGGATCATCGCCCGACAGGTAAAACCGCGCGTAGAGTGTGATCAGCAGACCGACACCTAGGATCATGCAGGCAAACATCAGCCCAAGACCGTCCAGGAAGAAGGAGGCCTCCAGTCCGAGCTGCGGAATCCATGAAAAGTGCGTTGTATAGACGGTGCCGTCATAAACGGAAGGAGCAAGCGTGCCGAGCATCACAAGCGCCAGCAGCGTTGGAGCCGCTGTAAAGGCCGCGCAGGCGTTTCGTCCGGCTCGTATGACGATGCCGGGCATCAACGCGCCTACAAAAGGCAGGATGGCAATGATGGGCAGAAGGCTGATCTCGCTCATACATGTCTCCGCAATTCAGGATTAACCGTTTTTGTCGGAGAACAGGCCGAGCAACGCAATAGTAATCGTGCTGGATATAGGCGAGACGGGAAGATTTTCCACGGTTTCCCGTTATTGCGCGTCGTCTTTCCATCTTGGGGCGAGAGTCACGTGTAGACCAAGCGCGTCAAGCCACCGTTGCACCTGATGGTTCACCAGATCATCGAGCGTCTGACCTTGCGTGTAGAAGGCCGGCATTGGCGGGGCGATGATCGCCCCCATTTCGGTTGCGGCGGTCATGTTGCGCAGATGCCCAAGGTGCAAAGGCGTTTCCCGAACGCCGAGAACAAGCCTCCGTCGCTCCTTCAACGTGACATCTGCCGCGCGCGTGAGAAGGCTGCTGCCGATTCCGTTGGCAATCTCCGCGAGGGTTTTGACGGAGCAGGGTGCGATGATCATGCCGTGTGCGCGAAAAGACCCTGAGGCAAGGGATGCTCCTATGTCTGCATTGGAGTGAACGTGGTCAGCCAGAGACCGCGCCATGTCATATCCGCCGTCCGTTTCCACGCCGAGGGTCTGAACGGCGGCCTTGGAGACAATCAGGTGCGATTCAACAGAAATCCCCTGCAATATCTCCAACAACCTGAGGGCGAACGGCATGCCCGAAGCGCCGGAGAGCCCGACGATCAGCCGGGTCGGCGTCTCCGCCTCTCCGCCCTTGGATTCAAGTTGAGTCGACTTATTGGGTTTTATCTCTGTTGTTCTCATGGCAAAGTACCTTTAAATTGTAGACTCGATCACTCTTCTCCTTTAAGTCGTGTCTGCAGAAAGTTAACGTCGGGGAAGACGTTCATGCGAAAGCAACCAGACAAGAACAACCGAGTGACATGTTGCCGTGAGATTACTGCCAAGCTTCCGCCCCATCACATGTTATTTTATGTTATTTTTGAATAGACTGTCATGATACGCGTTCTTCTGATCGATGATGATGTCGAACTCGCCACCCTTACGGCGGATGTTCTGAAAAACTACAGCATTGAACTCGATGCGGTTCACAGCCCGAGTGCGGGCTTTGAGGCGCTGGAGGCCAAGAAATATGATCTTGTCCTTCTTGATGTGATGCTGCCGGAAATCAACGGCCTGCAAATGTGCAGCCAGATCCGCTACTCCAATGCACCTTATAAGGATGTGTCGATTATCATCCTAACGGCGAGGACAGAGCTGACAGACATGGTGGTTGGCCTCGAGACAGGCGCCGATGACTACGTGACAAAACCGTTTGAGCCGCGCGAACTTGTGGCCCGGATCAATGCGATCCTGCGCCGGACCCGCGCGCCGGATGCCGCAACGCAACCGGTCAGCACAGCCGCGCCGCAACCGGCCGCGCCCGGCAAGTCCGGAGTCGCGGTCGAGATTACGCTTGAAAACGATGTCCTCCAGATCGAGACACAGCGCGCGCAGGTGCTGGTCAACGGCACCAAGCTTGAAACCACATCGATGGAATTCGAACTGATCGCCGCGCTTGCTCAGCGGCCCGGGGAAATCCTGAACAGGGATGATCTGCTTGGCGAGGTGCACGGAACCACGGTGATCTATTCGCGCAGTATCGACGCGCTGATTTACCGTCTGCGCACCAAGATCAAGGAAGCCGGTGCGGAGGTAGACTTCATCCGCACCGTTCGCGGACGCGGGTATTCTCTGGTTGGCCAGGTCACGACCCCGATTCAGGCCTGACGCCGGGCAAGAACCCCGCATCGATTCTGGTAAAACATGCCATTTGGCAAAGCGGGCCGGACACGTTGGTGTCCGGCCTGAACGTTTTGTCACACACCTTTTACGTGCAAGCTGACGAGAGATAACGGCTTGAGGCGAAAACCGTCATGAAACTCCGAAATACCAGCGCTCCGGATCATAGAGCGTTCAGCGTGCTGTCATGTTCTGTGACAAAACATCATGAACAATCATTTATCGCAGATTTAAGCTGTTTTATGGAATGATGTGTGGCGCCATTTAGCTCTCATGCGAAATGCACTATGTTTGGTTTAACGCAAGAGCCATCCGTAAAGGAGAGTCACGTCCATGTTTAGACTCAATTACATTCTCTGCCTGACGCCCATCATTCTTTTTGGAACCATTGGTGGCTTTTTCTACGCATACTCTGTATCCGTAATGCAGGGCCTCAATACATTGCCGGAAGTTGACGCGATTCACGCAATGCAGAAACTGAATCAGGGAACCAGAAACGGTGTATTTCTTTTCACTTTCTTGTTTACACCGATCATTGCTCTGAGTTGCGCTGCACTGTTGTATGTGAAGGGTAAGCAAGCGGCGGGGTTGTTCTTGCTCGCTGCTGCGGGTGTCTACTTTGGCGGGTCGTTCCTGCCCACGGTCAACATCAACGTGCCAATGAACCACGCTTTGGAGGCTCTTGATCCCGCATCCCTTTCTATAGGCGAGGCTGGGCCGATCTGGAGCGCATACAGCGCGGACTGGTTCTTCTGGAACACGATGCGCGCGGTCATGGCGCTCATTGCGCTCGGGCTCGCGGCCACAGCCATGCATGTTCTGCAACGCGAAACTGACGATGTTACGGGCGCCCAAACAGCCTGACCTGTCGTTCCGTTAACGAGTACAAGTCGCTGGATCCGTCCGGCGGCTTTTTTTGTTTTCTATCACCAATATGATTTTATTCCGCGAATATGACGGAGTGTTCCGCTTATATGTTGGAGAATGTCATATCTCAGAAATCCTATATTCAAAGCGCGTTGATTTAGCACTCTTTGTTGTTTGAGTGAATCACTCCTCGGTCCGTAAATTGGATGTAGATCAAACATCCATCCGTGAGGACCGTAACAGTGAACCAAGCCTATAACCCCCAGTCGTTCCAATACGACATTGCGCAGAACCCTGGCGCGCGCCCTGCACGGGATGTGGCCGTCAGCTTCAAAGGTCTCAGCAAGACCTACAAAATGGATCGCGTCGAAGTGCCCGCGCTGAAAGGTGTCTCGGGCAGCATCGCGAAAGCCGCGACTACCTTCATCACCGGCCCGTCTGGCAGTGGTAAGTCCACGCTGTTGAACCTTCTGGGTCTTCTTGATCGCCCCACTGACGGCGAAATGGAGATCCTGGGTGAAGACGTTACCAAGCTGACCGACAAGCAGGCCGCCGATTTTCGCGCGCAGCACATCGGCTTTGTCTTCCAGAGCTTCAACCTGATCCCGGTGCTGTCTTTGCGTGAAAACGTCGAATTTCCGCTCCTGAACCGCAAGATGTCCTGGGCGTCGCGTAAGACGCGCGCACTAGAGTACCTCGAAGCGGTTGGTCTTGGCGATTTTGTTGATCGTCGTCCCGGTGAGATTTCCGGGGGTCAACGCCAGCGCGTGGCGATTGCCCGCGCTCTTGTCAGCGAACCGACGCTTCTGATCGCGGACGAGCCGACAGCAAACCTCGATACCAAGACCTCGCGCGAGATCGTCGCGCTGATGGATCGCATCAAGGTCGAACTCAACACCTCCGTGGTGATCTGTACCCATGACACCGATCTGATCACCCCCGGAAGCGCAATCATCAACATCGTCGACGGCCAGACGGCCGGGGAGTACTGAGCCATGATTTGGAAAATCGCTCTACGCAATATCTTCAAGAACGCCCGGCGGTCGGTGACAACCGCTTTGGCCATCGGCATCGGCGGGCTTGCCGCGCTGCTCTTTGGCGGGTTTGTCACGTCGATCTGGTACGGGGTTCAGACCTCTATGATTCAGGAGCAGGGCAACCTGCAGGTTTATCGCAACGGTTACCTGGAGTTCGGTGCCGCCAACCCCGATGCTTATACGATCAAGGACTGGGACAAGGTTGCCGCCCTTCTGGCTGCGGACCCGATGCTGGCGGAAAACATCGCCGTCATCACGCCCCGCATTGACCTTGCCGGCGTGGCTGGCAACGCTGAAACCGGCAACTCCAAAACGTTCATCGGTACCGGCATTGTTCCGGCGGAAATCGACGCGATGCGCGGTTGGGATGGCTGGAACATCGGTCAGGTTGCCCCGGTTACCGGTCTGGCGGCTGGCGGTCAGGAAAGCGTGATCGTGGGTCTCGGTATGGCCCGTTTGATGGGCATGTGTGAGGCGCTGAGCGTGCCGAACTGTCAGGATGCGCCGGTTGACGCCTCTACTTTGGTTGTTGAAGAGCAGGACTTTACCTCTCTTGTTGGCACGGAAGCTGGTCTTGCTGATCAGGGCAACGGCACCGAAAAACCGCAGCTCAACGTTATGGCCGCCACCTCTGCCGGTGTACCGAACATTGCGCGCGTCGGTATTGAAAGCGCGCAGGCCCAGGCTGTCCGCGCAATCGACAACAGCTTCATCATGATGCACTTCGAGCAGGCCCGCGGTCTTCTCTATGGTGACAGCCAGGAAGCCACCGCCCTGATGCTTCAGGTTGCCGATCCGGCGCAGGTGGATGCTGTGAAAGCGCGTGTTGATGCGGTGATGACCGAGGCCGGTCTGGACCTTTCCGTCTATCACTTCACCGAAGTGGACCCGACGTTTGACCGCATCTTCGGCATGTTCACCTTCATGTTCATCGTCGTCAGCATCGTACTCTCGATTGTGATCGTCTTCACCATCGTCAACACCATCTCGATGACCATCGTGGAGCGCGTGAAAGAGATCGGCACAATCCGGGCGCTGGGCTTCCGCAAGGGCTTTGTCCGCGCACTCTTCCTCACGGAAAGCACCATGATTGGCCTCATCGGCGCATTGATTGCCCTCGGCTCCGCCATCCTGCTGTCCAACGTGATCAACGCCGCTGGCCTACAGTGGACGCCGCCCTCGAATGCAACCCCGCTGACCGTGCAGCTCATGGTCCTCGACAATCCGACCTTCGCGATTGGTGTTGTGGGAACGCTGGTGGCCCTGTCCTTCCTCGCCTCGGTCTGGCCGACCTTCAAAGCGGCTCGCCTGAATATCGTCGAAAGCCTGCAACGGGCCTGATCCCCATACCCACGCCGAGGGGCCGCGCCCCGGCCCCCGGCACCTCCAAGACCCTATCCGACCCAAAACTGTCTCAACTGAAAAATCGCAGCCCTGCGCTGCACCACGAAAGGAAAGACCAATGGAACTCGATCGTCGTGAATTCGCTAACCTTCTTCTTGGCGGTGCAACTGCCGTCTCCATGGGCTCGCTTGGCCTGCCGGCCTTTGCCGCCAATAACGCCGCGACCATCCTCAAGAAGACTGACGCCATTCGGAACCCGCAGCGCAGCTTTGCCGTGGATGTTTCCCTGATCAACTATGAGCGCGGCAAGGTGAAGGAAAAGACCTCTGTCACCACCTACTCTCGCCCCACCGGCAGCCAGTTTCAGACCCTGGTGCACATCAATGCGCCGTCCGCAGATCGGGGCAAGATCCTTCTGCGCAATGGCAACAACCTTTGGCTCTACGATCCGTCGTCCAAGGCCTCTGTTCGCATCTCCCCACGCCAGCGTCTGCTCGGCAACGCCTCCAACGGTGACGTGGTCAGCTCGAACCTTGTCGGCGACTACAACGTCTCGCTCTCGGGCTCCGAGACCGTGGCGGGCGGTGACAAGAAAAACTACAGCTGCCACAAGCTGCGTCTGACACAGAAAGCCTCTTCCGCGCCTTACAGCGCCGTGGATTTCTGGGTGGATCAGAAGAGCAACCAGCCGATCAAGGGCAAGTACTACACCAGCTCCGGCAAGCTCATCAAAGTGGCCTGGTATCGCAAGCTGAAGAACGCCATGGGCGCGACCCGTCCGACCGAAATCATCATCGCTGATGGCTTCGATCCGAACAAGGTGACCGTGATGACCATGGGCAACTACCGCGCCAAGGACATCCCGTCTTCCTGGTTCAAAAAAGAATGGCTCCCGAACTTCAAGGGCTGACCCCAGCCCGGTTCCCGTAACTCAGTAAAGAAAGGAGACGAAACCATGAAACGCCTTCTGATGCATTCGGTCGCTCCGACGCTTGCCCTCATCCTCGCCCTTCCAGCTGCAGCACAGGATTTTGACCTCCCACCTGATCTGCCCGGCGCCGGGGATGTGAGCGTCGACCCCCAACCCGAACCCGTCGAAGCACCGGGTGCATTGGAAGCCGCCGAAACCACGCCCGGCGGACCAGAGCTGCCCCCTGAGGTCGCCGGTAGTGAACTGCCGCCTGATCTTCCGGGTGAACTCCCACCGGAGGTCGAGATGACGGAAGCTCTGCCCGAAGACGGTGTTATCCCGGAGGGTGACATCAGCGCTGACGGCGAAGCCATGCTCGCCAGCGAAGAGCGCCGCGGCATGCGTCACGGAACGCTGGAGCTTGAAGCGCGGGCCTTCCACAACACCGATATCAATGGCGACAGCGAAAATGCCTTCCGCCTGTCTGCGCATTATTTCGGAACGCGTGAGATCACCGACAGCACGTCGTTGCTCTTCAACTTGAGAGCGCGGGCCGACACGGTCTCTGGCCGGAGCTTCCGCTTTGAGGATGACTTCAACTTCGATGTGCAGGAGCTGGCCTTCAGCTTTGCGCTTGGGCCGCAAACCACGCTGCAACTTGGTCGGATCAACATCCGCAACGGGGTTGCCACGGGGTATAACCCGACGGATTGGTTCAAGGATGACAGCCTTGTCGTGACCGGCAGTGCCGCGCCTGCGGATCGCCGGAACGAACGCCTGGGCGTTTTTGCCCTGACCGGCACAACGACCATTGGTCAAACGCTTGTCACGGCCGGGTATCGCCCCGAGATCGACGCAGATCTTGGCACGGGGTGGACCGACGCTGACAACTACGGTTTGCAACTGCACCGCACCAACCCGTCGGATGCCTGGTTCCTCAAGGTAACGCCGCCGACAGGAGACAACCTTTCGTTGACTGCAAATGCAGTCTTGATTGATGGCGACCCCGGTTTTGGCTTTGAGCTAAGCGGCGGTGTCGGCGACAATCTGGTGCTTTATACCGAGGTCATGGCGCAGAAGCGCTTGAGCATCGCGGACGAGGCGCTGGGTACGTCTCTCGGGTCTCTGGGTTTTCGTGACGGTGTTGGTGCCGGGGCCGGCAAGGATTGGCACTACAGCGCCGCTGTGGGCATGAACTGGGCTCTGCCCATGCAACTTGTCGGGCAGCAGGATATCTCCGTTACACTGGAATATCACCTTAATACAGCGGGACTTACCGGCTCCCAGATCGACGCCCTGGCCGGTGCAACAGGATTGGACGGGCTCGCTGCCGGTGCCATCTACGGCGTGGCATCCCGCAGGCAGGAACCCTTGGCGGAGCAGCAGGTTTTCACCCGTGCCGCCTGGAACAATATCTGGGGCGACAGCGATCTTTCGCTGCTTGGCTTCTATGTTCCACATGACGGTAGCGGTCTGGCGCAAATCTCCTACGATGTGCCCGTGGGCCAGAACGGCAAGTTCAACCTACGCGGTATGACGACCTTTGGAGATGATACGTCGATCTACGGTGCCAACCCGAACAAAAGCTCGATCCAGATGGGCTACACCTTCACGTTCTGAAGCGTGGCCGCGTTGCGCGCGGCCCGCTCACCCCGCAACAGCAACGCAGATATAAAGGATAAAAGACTTGCGCGTTCTGATCCTCGACGATGACGAAGAACTGGGCAGCCTGATGCAGCCCGCACTCGAAAAGTACGGTATGGAGCTGAGTCTCAGCTACGCGCCGTCTCAGGCTTTCGAGATGCTCGATGCAGAAGAGTTCGACTGCCTGTTGCTCGACATGATGCTTCCCGAATTGGACGGCATGGCGGTGTGCCGCGCGATTCGCTCCAGCGGCAAGCCTTATGCAGAGATCCCGATCGTCGCCCTGACCGCACGGGCGGAACTGACGGATCGCATCGTCGCACTGGAAAGCGGGTTTGATGACTTCGTGGCGAAACCGATGGAAATGCGCGAACTGGTTGCCCGCATCGGTGCAGTTGTGCGGCGCAAGCGGGATGATACAGCAACAGAGGTCGTTCCGGCCGCACCCCAGCAGGAGACCCACAGCGGTTTGCACCTGTCTCCGACGCATATGTCAGCCGTTTATGGGGCCTACGCGGTCAATCTGACAGAGTTGGAAATGCGGGTCCTGACGGCCTTGTCAGACGCCGATGGGGCCATCCTGAGCCGGGCCGACATCCTTAACCATATCGGGTACAATGACCAAAGTGATCCCGCTATGATTGATACGATCATCTATCGCGTGCGCCAGAAGTTCCGGGAGCAGGGGCTTGCCACGGATTTCATCAAGACCCTGCGCGGGCAGGGATATTGCATAAGGACAGAGCAGGTTTCATGAGCAGCATTATCGAACAGGCCGGGCTTTGGGTGCGGACGCGGTCCGTTTTCAGCCACCTTCTGTGGGCGACACTGGTGTCGACGGCTCTGCTGAGCCTCGTGTTGATCCTTTCGCTTCAGCGCGTGGCGGATGAGCACCCCCGTCGCTATTTGTCGCGCGCCCTGTTCGATGCCTTCACTGAAAACGCAATGCACCCCGATGAGCCGGTCGAGGCCATCGGGGAAGAACCGATGATCCTTATGACCCGTGCCGAGGCGGAAAACTCGCGTTTTGCCGACATCTATCGCGCGGCTCTGGAGGATTCCGACGGCATTGCGATCACCCGGTTGGGTGACAATTACGCGGCGGTCTCGGTCCGGGGGGATACGGTTAGCATCCTGCCAAAATTTGGCCGCCCCATTTCGACCTACGCGCTGTTTCTTGTTGGCGTTGTGGTTATGTCCGTGCTCTTCGCTATCGCCGCGATCTTCTTGCTCATCCGTCGGCTGACGCTTCCGTTTGACGTGTTGACCCACGGCATTCAGCGCGTCGAAGAGGGAGATCTGAGTTATCAGATCCCGCTCGACAAGACGTTCGGCGAATATCGGACTTTTGCGGACGGCTTCAACAAGATGGTTGCAGAGTTGCAGCGTATTCACGAAAGCCGCCGCCACATGCTTCTGGCGCTGCCGCATGAAATTCTCACGCCTCTGTCCCGCCTTAAGGTGCGCAAGGACATGGTGGACGATGCCAAGCTGCGCGAGCAGATCAGCAAGGACATCAGCGTGGTTGAAGAGATCCTGTCTTCGATCCTCGCGGCCGAAAAACGCAGCGCAGGCGAAAGCACGGCGGATTTCATCGACATCGAACCCTACGCGGACGAGCAGATCGCCCAGCTGACGCATCAGGGCGTGGACATCTCTATCCGCAACGATACTGGTCGCAAGACGGCCTATTTCGACAGCTTCCTGACCAGCGTGCTTCTGAAGAATTTCGTAAGCAACGCAGTGCGTTACGGGGAAGGAAATCCCATTGTTGTGCGCTTTTCCGATGACGGAGAACGCGGCTGCGACATGCGGATTGCGGTCCAGGATCAAGGGGTCGGCATCGCCGCCGATCAGCTGAACTACATGACCGAGCCGTTCTGGCGCGCCGATGAATCCCGGGGACGGGCTTCGGGCGGCTACGGGCTCGGGCTGTATCTTTGCAAGACTATCGTGAACGGGCTTGGCGGGCGTATCGATATCGAGAGCACGCTGGGCGTTGGAACAGAAATCAGCGTGGTTCTGCCGAATGCGCTGTGTACCACCCTGGAGGATATCTGACATGACACCTGCGACCCTCGCGCGGACCGACTTCCTGGATTTTGACCATCCCGGTGTGGCCGCATTCTTTGACAAAGCCACGCGCAACAGCGGCGATGATCCGAAAAAAATAGCCGTGGATCTCTTTTATGCCGTTCGGGACGGACTCTTCTACGAGATCTACAATGCGGATTTTTCCGAAGAGGCAATGAAGGCGAGCGCGATCCTGAAGCGGCGTTCGGGCCTGTGTATCCACAAATCCGTGGTCTACACCGCGCTTCTGCGACGCGCCGGCATTCCCGCCAGGCTCTGGATCACTGACGTGAAGAACCACCTGTGCTCCCCGCAGCTTGCCCAGCTGATGGGGACAAAGGTGTTTCACTATCATGTTCTGGTGTCTCTTTTTCTGAACGGGCACTGGATCAAGGCGACCCCAGTCTTTAATGCGCGTCTTTGCCAACTGTATGGAATGACTCCGCTGGACTTCGATGGAGAGAATGATTGTGTGCATCACGCATTCGATACAACCGGACGCGCTTATATGGAGATTATGCATGACCACGGGCAATACGATGACCTGCCGCACGAAATGATCTTGGATGGTTTAAGGGAAAAACACGCCCCCATGTTTCTAACAGATACCAAATTCAAGTCCGGATCGTTGGTGGCCGATATGGCGTAAATAATACCTGGTCAAAGTACCAAATTCAGTTTGTTCTGAGAGAAGCGGCCGTCGGACTACCGGCGGCCATTTTCTATTAAATAACTGTAATCTAAACAAAAAACTCTGTAACAGAGGCCTTCGATTTCTGAACGAAATCTCGCGCTCGCCAGAATTTTTCGTGTTTAACAAAAATCTTTCTGAACAAAACTACAAACTATCCACGAAATAGATGGGCTATAAATGATTCATGCCGGGATGGCAGGAAGATAAGCCCAATATCCTGGACACCGAGAAACCTGACACGAGGACACCATGATTATCAATTCTCTCGAAAAGATCGCCAATACAGAGCGCGATGTTGATTGGGGCAACGGAAAAAGCCGCCGTCTCCTGATCGAAAAAGACAAGATGGGGTATTCCCTGACCGATACCATCATCGAAGCCGGTTCGGCCTCCCTTCTGGAATACAAAAACCACCTGGAAGCCTGCTACTGCGTGGAAGGCGAAGGCGAAGTTGTGGATACCCAGACCGGCGAGGCGCACGTCATCACCCCTGGCACGATGTATGCGCTCGACAAGCATGACAAGCATTGGCTGAAGGCCAGCAAGACCATGCGTCTGGTTTGTGTGTTCAACCCGCCCCTCAAGGGCGACGAACGCCACTCGCTGAGCGGTGAGAGCTCGGCTTACTGAAACTTCGCTTGTTTCTACTCCCTGTCTCGCGCGTTCGGAGCACCCCCTCCCTGGCTTTGAGCGCGCAACTATCCCCACCGACTGACCAAAGGGTTGCACTGACATGATGGACAGCATCGTAATATCGGCAAGTCTGGCCGACGCCGCCTCCCAGGACCTCCTCCCTCCGGATCGGCCCATGGCAGATGCTCCCTTTGGTCCTTTTCCTTTGTATTATCTTGATCATGGGGCCGCGGAAGCGGACGCCCGGACGTCGAAAGGCCGTCACACACGTGTGTCTTTCCGTCTTGATGACATGATCACCCGCCTTCTGGCGCAGACCGGATTGAGCCGCGAGGATATCGCGGGCCCGGGCACCGGGTTGATTTCCGGCTCCTGTTACGGCTGCGCCCAGGTTTTCGAAATGCACATGCGCTTACGCAAAAAGGGTCCGCGCGGCGTTGACCCTGTCAGCTTTGCGCAGGCCACGCATAACTACCCTATCTCGGCCGCTGCCATTGAGTTTGGCATAGAAGGGCCGTGTCTTGCGGCTGTCAGCGCGGGTGGTGCGGGCCTAGATGCCTTGCAGATTGCCACGGACTGGCTGCGCGAAGGACGCTGCGAGCGGGTTCTTGTCGCTGCCTACGAGGATTTCGCGCCGCCAATTGCTGATCACCTGGCAGCAAGGGCGCAAACCACGCCGGGCAAATCCTACGGCGAGGCCATGGTTCTGCTTTTGCTGGAACGTGAGAGCGTGGCTGCCGCGCGCGGCGTACATGGCGCGCCGGAGCTGATGTCCATCGTCAATCAGAACACCCCGGAACCCAAGGTCGGAGCCAAGCCGCAAACCCCTTTTGCGGCGCAGACCTTTTCACCCAGAACAATCGACTATCTCGGTGCGGGCGGCCTTCTGGCCGTGCACGACCTGCTGAACAGCCCGGATGTGGGCCAGCGAGGGTCGGAGCACTGGCAAATCGCGGCGCCTGCCACTGCAGGCAGCAGCGTGGCCGTCCGTATCGGGATAAGGCAGATGGAAGATTGCATATGAGCCGCTCTGTTGTTGTGACCGGGTTGGGTGTGGTGGCGCGCGGCGCCATTGGCCTGCCCGCTTTTGAAGACTTGTTGGCGCAGGGCGGTGACGCCCCCGATGCACCCATGCATTTTGACACATCGGGTTTCCGCGCCCGGCGCGCCTATGCGGCTGACCCCCGCGACACGGAAGAGGCTTTGAGACAGGCCGAGCGCGCCGGGCAGTTGTCCGGGTTGACTGAACCGCAGATTGTCTGCGCCGGGCACGGCATACTCGCCGCGCTGGAGGCCATTCGGATGGCCGGTTTGTCCGAGATGCCGCGCGGCGTGGGCTGTGCCGTGGCCACCACGTCCGGTGGGCTGATGGACGGTTACAGCGATGCGCTGATGGCCGGAAAAGGTGAGCGGGACGCCCCGGATCTGGTGACCCCCGCCAGCGCCGCGCATGTGCTGTCACAGGTCTTTGATTTGAACGGCCCTCTTTGCGCCTTCTCTTGCGCCTGCGTGTCGTCGCTGGGCGCCATGTCTTATGCGCTCAGCCGGGTTCGTAACGGCGATGCTGACATTATGATTGTCGGCGGGAGCGACCGGATGCGCGCTGCCGATTTCGCCGGGTTCAACGCCCTGCGCGCCATGGACCGCGAAACCTGTCGCCCGTTTGATCGTACCCGCAAGGGGATGATGATCGGCGACGGCTCTGCCATACTCGTGATCGAGGCCGAAGACCATGCAAAGGCGCGCGGTGCCGAGCCGATTGTGCGCCTGAGCGGCATGGGTCTCGCGAGCGACAGCCATCACATCACCAGCCCCAATCCTCGCGGCTTGACCCGCGCCATGAAGCAAGCTTTGCAGCAGGCCGGGCGCAAGCCGTCGGACATCTCGTATGTCAACTGCCACGGCACCGGCACACCTCTCAATGATGCGGCTGAAGCAGAGGCTTTGGACGGTGTGTTCACCGGCAAAGGCGATCTGATCATCAGCTCGACAAAAGGGACGACGGGCCATCTGCTCGGGACCGCAGGCGCAATCGAGATCGTGGCCACGATCCTGGCGCTGAAGTCTGGCAAAGCCCCACCGATGCTGTCGACCAAAGATCCGGAGGACGTCCCCTTTACCCTGTCCCTTCCAGAGGCAGACCGGACCCTGGCCACCGGCGTGGTCATGAAAAACTCGCTGGGTTTTGGCGGGCTGAACGGCAGCCTCATTCTTGAACTTCCCGACATTGGAGACCTGTGATGCGCGCGATCCGCAGCCTGCCGCTTGGCGGCACTATTGAGAATTACCGCACCGACATGATGGCCCCGTTTTTTGAGGGTCTGGAGCAGTGGGCCCCGGCTTTCAATGACGGCTGGCAAGACGACGACATGATGGGCCGTTTTGGCACGGACCGTTGGAAAGCGGTTGTCGAGGCCGGTCTGACAGGCGTTGTCACCAGCGAAGAAGAGGGTGGTCTGGCGCTATCCGTGCCGGAATTGACCGATCTTCTGGAGACCTTCGGTCACATTTGTGAAGACAGCGGCCTCGGCTTTTCGCTCTCCACGCATCTGTGCAGCACCTGTCTGCCGGTAGAGCGGTTCGGCTCTGACGCGTTGCGTGCTGAATTACTGCCCAAGCTCGCGGAAGGGTCGCTGGTGGGGGCTCATGCGATTACCGAGCCGGACAGCGGTTCGGACGCTTTTGCGATGAAGACGACCGCGACCAAGGATGGCGATGACTACATCCTGAATGGCGAGAAATGCTTCATCTCCAACGCGCCGATTGCTGACATCATGGTGGTTTATGCACGCACGCATCCGACGAAAGGCGCGCTGGGCGGCTTCTCGGCTTTTGCGGTGGATACCAAGTCCGAAGGCTTCACCATCGGCAAGCCGCGCAAGAAAATGGGCATTCGCACCGCGCCCATGGCGGACCTCTACTTCAACAATGTGCGCGTGCCTGCCAGCCGCCTGATCGGGCGCGAAGGGCAGGGGTTCTCGATCCTTGATTACGTCATGCGTTGGGAGATCCTGTCGATCTTTGCTCTGCAGACCGGGGAAATGCGGCGGCAGATGGACCGCTCCATCGCCCATGCCAAAGAGCGCCAGCAATTTGGTGCGGCCATTGGCTCGTATCAGGCCATCTCGCACCGCATCGCCGACATGCACATGCGGCTGCAATCGGCGCGGTCGTGGCTCGCGCGGTTGGTGCAGGCGATGGAAGGGGGCGGCAATGCGTCGCTCGAATTTGCCTCTGCCAAGCTGGCGATTTCCGAGGCGCATGTGGCGAACAGCATCGACGCCATCACACTGCATGGTGGCTCTGGTTACATGGTGGAAACCGGGGTCGAGAGCCATCTGCGCAACGCCATGGGCGGGCTGATCTACTCCGGCACCTCCGACATTCAGAAAAACCGCATCGCTGCGATGCTTGGCCTTTAGGGCCCTTGGACCTGACCATTCGAGGACACTGACATGCTGCACCAGGACTTCTTTCAGATCGTAGGCACGCGGGCGTTTTCCGATTGCCTGACCGTCGAAATGGAAAAAACCCCGCGCTCGAAGATTGTCGACAGCGCTGGGGGAACAACCAGTTATCGCGCGTTGAGCGCATTGGCCGAAGAAATCGTTGCCCGCCTGCCCGGACCCGGTGTTCTTGGCGAAGAGGTGGTGGCCATTTGCGCCGAGAAGTCGCCGGGCTGTCTGGCCGCCGTTCTGGCCGTCCTGTCGACTGGCCGTGCTTATGCGCCGCTTGACCCCACGCATCCGGACGGGCGGTTGATGGACATTCTGACGGATCTCAATCCGGCCGCCCTGATTGTCGATGAGACGACTGCCCAGCGGTTGAAAGCCTGGGCTCTGGAGATGGGCGTATCCCTGGTTGAACTGGGTGATGCGGAGCCGCCCGCCCCGGCGTCTGTTCTGGAGAGCCTCATTCCGCGTCCGAACGTGGTGGTTTCGCAGCAGAACCTTGCTGCGGTACTTCACACCTCTGGATCGACGGGCAAGCCGAAGCGGGTCGAGATCGAAGCCCACGCGCTGAACGTGTTTCAGAATTGGGTGGTCGATGAGCTTGATCTCAATATCGACGATTGTCTGCTGAGCCACGCGCCCTTTGCCTTCGATCTCTCTTTCCTCGATATCTTTGCGTCTCTCATGTCCGGCGCTGATCTGGCGCTTGCGGATGCCAAGACCGCCCGTAACGGCGCGCGTCTGGTCGAGATGATGAAGCAGTCCGGCGTGACCGTTTGGCATTCCGCCCCATCCGCGCTCAAGCTGGTGGCGCAAGCGCCCGGCAATCCGATCTTGCCAGAGGTGCGCTCTGTGCTCTTTGCCGGGGAGCCCATGCCCGCCAAGACACTGGAACGTCTGTTTCAGGTCTTTCCCAATGCGCGCTTCCTGAACATCTATGGCTGCACCGAGACAAACGACACGTTCTTCTACGAGGTGCCGCGTGAGGGCACACCGGACCCGCTGCCGCTCGGGCGCAAGTTGCCCTACGTCGAATACCTTCTGGCCGATCCCGAAGGCATGCCGATCGAAGGCAAAGGCGAGGGCGAGTTGTGGGTGCATTGCCCGACGATGATGCGCGGCTATTCGGACCCGGAGCTGACCGCCAAGGCTACTGTCGTGCATGACGGCAAGCGCTACTACCGGTCCGGAGATATTGTCCGCCGTGATCGGGCAGGGATCATCCATTTTGTTGGCCGCAATGACAGCATCGTCAAGCTGAACGGCGTGCGCGTGGATCTCAATGAGGTGGACACGCATCTCAATGGGCACGCGGGTGTGTGCGAAGCGTTGAGCTTTGTCACGCGGTCCGGCGAAGGCACGATTCTGAATGCCTGGGTCAAGACCAAGGGCGAGGGCCTGAACAGTCTCGATCTGCGTCTGCATTTGATGAAGCGGCTGCCGGTTGCGGCGATCCCCCGGAATTTCACCATTTCCCTGCTGGAGGTTCCCAAGAACTCCAATGGGAAGGCCTGCCGGCGGATGCTGGCTCAAAACTGCCAGAGCGCGACCGCGTGACGGCCGACCTCGGACATCTATCAACAAAGGAGTTTTCCCATGTCCTACCCAACCTTGCGAACGTTCATCGCCGAAGAATTCGCGATGGATATTCCCGCAGATCAACTGACCGACGATCTCGACCTGATCGACACCGGCATCGTTGACAGCCTCGGTGTGCTCAAACTGATCGCTTTCCTCGAAGGGGAATTCGAGATGACGATCACCCCTGACGAGCTGGACGCGGATCTCTACCGCACCATCGGCCAGATCGAGACGATGATCGACGCAAAGCAGGTGCAGGCGGCCTGATCGGGCGCCATTTGACCAACCAAGACAAGGAGCGAAGGCCATGACGCCGGAACAGACCGCAGGCCAGCTTATCGCTGGACGCATCCCGACCGAAGATCAGATGCTCGACTACTGGCGGGCCACCGACGAAGGCCTTCGCCCCAAGGCCGAAACCGTGGCGGTGCTTGCCGCCCTTTCGGCATTGCCCTCCAATCTTGGGATGATGCGCAGCTTTGTGCGTTTCATTCGAGAGGCTTACCCGCCCGAAGCCCTGCCTGCCGCGCGCGACGCGGTGAACATCGTGGGCACCGGGGGCGGGCGCTCGACTTTCAACATCTCGACGACCTCCGCTTTTGTTGTTGCCGCCGCGGGTGGCAAAGTTCTGAAAAGCGGCTCGTCTGCGTATTCTTCTTCGGTTGGTTCCGGGGATATCCTGAACGCGCTGGGCCTTGCCCGGACTGCGTCGGATGAGTTTACCAATGCCATGCTCGAAGAGGTTGGTCTCGCCTTTGCCGCACCTCAGCGCTATGCGCCGGTGTGCAAACGGCTGGCTATTGCTGCTATGCCGCTGCCGTTCAAGATGATCGGGCGCTTCGTCAATTCGCTGGGGCCGCTGATTTGTCCTTATGACATGAAAGCTCATGTGATCGGCGCCTCCTCTCAACGCCTGTTCGAGCAGGTTCACCAGATCACCGGATCTCTCGAAATTCCGGCTGTCATCGTGCACTCGAACCTTGGCGTGGATGAGTTGCTCAGCGTTGCCACCAACCGTTGGGTGCGGGCAAACGAAACCCTGCCGCATCGGCTTTTGCCGACGGATCTGGGGCTTGGGAAAGACAGTATGCTTGGCGATCTCGCTGGCGGTGATCTTCAGGAAAACATCGGTATCCTGACTGACATTCTGAAAGGCAAGGCCAGCCGCGCCCAGATGGAAACCGTTGCCCTCAATGCCGGGATGGCGTTGCAGGCAGGCGGTGTCGTTCGCAATCTGGCTGAAGGCACCTGGCTTGCGCTCGATTGCATGAAGGATGGCGCGCCCTACCGCACGCTTGAAAAGGCGCAAGCTTTTGCCGCCGCCGAGGCCCCGAAACTGGTGGCCATGGCATGACATCGTCCTTTCATGATGCACTTGAGCGGGCAGTTTGCCCGCTCATCGCTGAAATCAAACCCAGTTCCCCAAAAGTCGGGCCGCTGCTGGCGAAACGCTCTGTGAGCCAGATTGCAGACGACTATCTACACGCTGGTGCGCCGTGTCTATCCGTGACGACGGGGGCCTGGCACAAGGGCAATATCGGCATGGTGTCTGAAATGGCCGCCACCGGCCTACCCGTCCTGCGCAAGGACTTCATCACCTCTCAGAGACACCTTGATGCGTCGAAAGAGGCGGGGGCCAGCGCCGTTTTGCTGACCTGCACCCTGCTGCGCCGCGCCGATATTCTCCGTCTCGCCGAAGCCGCGCTTGCCATGGGCCTCACGCCCTTTGTCGAGGCGGCAAATGCCAAGGAGCTCGACGGGCTGATGCTCCCGAGCGGTGCGATCCTTGCGATCAACAATCGGGACATTCGCGCTCAGGAAACGGATGATGGCGGGATCGAGCAGAGCGAGGCGCTGTTTGATTTGGCCAAAGCCACGCATCGCGGGCTTCTGGTCAGCGCATCTGGCCTGTTGTCGCCCAGTGCGGTGACCCGGGCAATGGATACCGGTTTTGATGGTGTTCTGGTGGGCACAGCGCTTCTTTCCGGAGAGCGCGGCATTCAAGAGACAACCAAGGCCTATCTAAATGCAGCAGGACAAAAGGCAGGACTATTCGCGTGATACCCAAACTACGCCTGCCGCCCGTCGGCGCAGAGACGATCGTCATTCTCGGAACCAAGGCTCAGCCTGGTTCCGTTTTGAATCAAAGCCTTGGCGGGCGGGGGTTTCTTCCAATCCTGGCGGTGGAGCCTCAGGAAGTTGAGAACCTCTTTGACCAGGCCATGGTCTCGGCCCTGATCGTCATGGACAGCGTTCCTGTTGACGTGACTTTGACGCTTTGCCGATCACTGAGGGCGCGCAATGCCGTCACGCCGATCATGGTTTTGCTTAATGAGCAGACGAACAACCACGGGATTGAGCTCTTGGAAGCCGGCGCGGATCACTTCGAGGTACAGCCTGTCGCTGTAGAAGATCTGTTGCGCGCGCTCTACGCCTTTACACGTCGCAGCTTCCGGCTTCCCAAGGGTGTGATGGTCTGAGGCCTGCACCCTTTGTGAACATGAAAAACCGCCCCGCGTCGACGGACGCGGGGCGGTTTTTTTGGTCTTGCGTGTCGATGGTTCAGGCGATGTTCCGGGCTATCCATCGGCCCCAAGGCTTCAACCTGTCACGTTTCCAATGGAGGAAACTGGCCAAGGCCAAACCGAGTGACAACACAACAAACGGCACGCCGCTTCCAGTTGATGTCAGGAGCAGGGCGAGCACCGAGGCGCTGACTTGGCCAGTGTAGAGTGCGGAGGCGATGAGTCCCGCCGTGGCATTGGCTGTCTCGGGGCTTCCTGCAGCCATGATACGCCGGACTGTCAGTGGCAAAAGCACACCAAACCCGGCCCCCAAAAGCGCTGCCGCGATCAAGAGCGCGGGCAACGAAGTGCCAAGGCCGAACTCCATCAACCCAAGGATCACCGAGATGATCGCCGCACTCTCGACGGTTTGCTCGGGCGCAGATTTGGTCAGCTCGGCAATGCGCCAGGAGGTGATCCCGCTGATCAAAGTGGCCGTGGCAATGGTCAAACCCGCCAGAGCCGGCACATCCGCCAATGGCGCCATGTAGGGCGCCTGTACCGGGATCAGGTAAAACGCCGTCATCGCCAAAGCGATTGTTGCCAAGGGCCGCCTCAGCGGTTTCAGATCCGGGCGTAGCGTGCTCTGAGAGACAGGAGCTTTCCAATTCAGGCCGGAGGCAAAGAACGCCACGGGCAGTGCCAGAAGGTAGAGCACAAATGGCAAACGCCAGCCCATCTGTGAGAGCAACCCGCCCAAAAGGACAAAGACCACCCCGCCAAACGTGTTGATCGCCGATTGCCGGTTCACCACCTGCGCGCGTTCCGTTCCCTGATACAGCGCAGCAATTGCGGCGGTGGCAAAGCAGAGTACAGCGGCGGTCGAAAGGCCAAGGCCGATGCGGCTCAGCAAAAGCCATCCAAACCCAGTGGCGAAGCCGCCCAAAATGCCAAAGCCTGCCAAGGCGCAAAGCGCCGTGACGAAGCCTTTGCGCTGATCCATCTGTGCAGTGCGCCGCCCGATCCAGGGGCCGGTCAGCATAATGACGAGAGCGGGCAGCACCAAAGCCACCCGCCCCCAGATCACGGACCCACCCGCCAACGCCTCTTCCATAAGGGGCACGGCGGGGGCGATGGCGGCGCCGCTCATGACGCCGCAGGCACTCGCCGCCCAGATCACCTCGCGCCGGTTTGGCGCGAGGCGGGGCAGTGCTTGGACATCGGCGCTCATTCTGCGGCCCACCGCGCAGGCGGGGCGTTGCGCTGGGCCGGGGTAAGCATCCGCTCAACCGCCAGATCAGCCGAGGTCAGGCAGCCTTCCATCGTGTGCCCTTCAAGGTAATCCCCGGCGATCTCCAGCCCGCTGATGCTCTCGGCGGCGCGCAGGATGTCCTTCTTTTTCTGCGTGAAGTGAGGGGCATAGCCGCAAATACCACCGGGGTGTCGGGCAACGTGGACACGCAATTTGCCCGCCTTGATCGGTAGACGTCTGGAGAAAGTTTCTTCGGCGATCTGCACCAGCTCGCTGTCGGACCGGTCCAGAATATTCCGCGCGGCCTTGCCCGAAAGGGTATAGCGCACGTGATGCGGTGAATGCAGACGGTTGGCCGAGCAATGGCCCAAAGGTGCGCCTGGCTCAAACATGATCGAGTGTACGCCATCCTTGAAGACGGGCGCGTCATAGACGACGTTGACCATGGCCAGTGGAAAATACCGCAGCTGATCCAGCGCGACGCGGCCATAGGCAGGCAGGTCAGCCATCTGGCGCAGAACATGAGCCGGAACCGCCGAGATCACGCGGCTGGCCGGGATCATGCGCGGGCCGGTTTTCTCTTCGAGCATAAGGCCGCTGACATGACCGTCGTAAGTCAGGATCTTGCGTACCTTGGAGCCGAACCGGATGGTCTTGCCCTTGGCCAAATTGTCATGGAACTGTCCGATGCCGCCTGCAATCGCGTGGTGTGAGCCTTTGCCGAAACCCGAGGCGAAAAGCATCATCAGCGATGGATAAAGCTCGGACGGCTCCGCACCACCCATGATGATCGAAAAGAGCCGCAACGGCCCGTCGTTCAGTTTCTTGGTGAAGTGTTTGTCGATGGTCTTGTCATCCCATCGCCTTTCAACCTGTTCAATCAGCCCGGAGGTGTAGTTGAGCCGGTCGGCGTTTTGCCGGGCATAGTTCAGGAAATTGCGGAACTGCAGCGCGCCGCGCGGGCCTAGGGCAGAGGCAAGGCGCAGATCGCCCGACAGGGTCTTGGACTTTTCCAAGGCCACCAGCGCATCGTTCAGGACGATGTGGAAACCGGGGTGCTGGTCTTCGAACTCCGTCAGGCCAAATTCCTGTAACAGGGCATTGAACCGAGGCCATGCGCTTGAGAAATTCTTGCCGCCGATCTCAAAGGCATGCTCGCCCTGCTGAATACAAGCGGCGCGGCCCCCAACGTAAGAGCCGGCCTCGTGAATGACGCTGGGAATGCCGCGCGCGGCCAGATAATGGGCAGCGCCCAGACCGGATACACCGGCACCAATGATATGAACGGGATCCATCAGGCTTCTCCTTGATCTTTCTTGGCCCGGGTTTTGACGCGGGCGGTTTGTATGGAACATTTGGCAAAGGGTTTTTGTCCGGCGTAGAGCCATGCGCTGCGGCTCAAACGCCCGCGCCCGGTTTCGCTGAAGTCACGCGCACCGCGCAGGAAGACGCCGCCCGAGAGGTCAGAGCGCGGCTCAAGCTGTTCAATGCTGACGCCGGTGAGGATGTCGCGGATGCGATGATCGCCGTCCGCCGTGGCGTTGAGATAGCGCTGCACCTGCATGAAGGATTCGAGCAGATAAAGCGGGTGGACGGCCTGTGTGCTGTCCGCGAACAGACACCGGTTGGAGATTGGCAAGAGCCGCGCTTCGACACTGTCCTTGCCCACAACGGGCGTCGTGATCAGCACATTTTCGGCGCGCACCTTGTTGAGCAAGTCCCCTTCGCAGGGTTGTAGGCCGTCACCGGGATGAAAGTCCGCGCGGCGGGGCAGGGGGCGGATCTGGCGGGTCAGCTCCACCTCGATCCGGGCGCGCAGCTTGTCCGCCTGATGCACCTCGACCTTGCAACATTGCCGCCCATTGCGTTCGGCGCTGTAGGTCTCCACCGTCACGGGATCGTCGAACATCACGTATTGAATGAACTCGGCGCGAATGGCGCTGACATAGCAGGGCGCGGTGGCGCAGTTCTGCGCCGCCTGAACAGCACCTTCGAGCAATAGCAAGCCGGGAACATGGTCCAGAGGATGATCAAAAAAGAACGGGTGGCGCTGGTCAATGATCAGGCGGGCCACGCCGGGGCGATCACTGGGGGAATACTGCAGCACCGCGTTGCGCAGGTCCATTCTGCGGTCGAGCGCGCTCATGAGAGTGTCTCCGTGTTCAGGGTTTCGATGAAGAGTGCCGCTTCTTCGACCGGGTCGAGCCCGGCGGCGAGCGCGGTTTCGACCACGCCGGAAATGGCGCTGCCGACAATGGCAATGTCAGCGCCGGCCTCGAAGGCTCGGGCCACATCTCCGGGAGTTTTGAGACCAAAGCCGAGCGCGATAGGCAGCGATGTGTGGCTGCGCAGAGCTTCGATCTGGCAGGTCAGATCCGCTGGATCGACGGAGCCGCCGGAGCGGCCATAGGATGAGACAAGGTAAATGAATGCCCCGGCGCGGTTCAGAACAAGCTGTCGAACCTCGGGCAGAGCATTGGCATAAATCGTGCCGACTTGCGCAAGCCCGGCACCTTTGGCAGCAAGATCGAACCGCGAAGTCAGCACCGGCGGCAACCCGTGGGGCAGAACACCGGCAAACCCGGCCTGCCTGGCCATGCCAAGGATATTTTCGAAACCTTCGGGGCGCAGGGTATGGCTCGAATCGGCCAGCAGAATGATGTCGATCTGATCGGTAAACTCGGCGGCCATTTCGATCACGGCCCGCGCGCTGGCTTCATTGCGCAGCGCCCGTTCGTGCGCCTGCAGCAGTGTCTTGCCATCGGTAAAGGCGTTGCGGAACGGCAGGCATAGCTCAACCATCGCCACGCCAATCTTGGCGCAATAGCGGAGTAGCTCGCGGGTGGCGTCCAACGACGGATCGCCCGCCATAATCAAGGGGCACAGCTTGCGCAACCGCGCCGGGGTCATTGGCAACACAGGCGTTGCCCGGGAAAAGTCGGGTGTGTGGTTCATCATGATGCAGCCTGAAAGAAGGTGGAAGGAGAGGACGCGAGGACGAGCATCCGCGCCGCTTTACGGTGAATGGCGCCGCCCTTGATGCGGGCGGCGGAATCGACGTCGACCGCTTCAAAGCCGCCGTTCTCGGACAGGTCGCAGATGCGGTCCGGGGTCAGACCACCGGCCAGCCAGATCCGGGATCCCTTCAGACGTGCGCCCCAGTGATCTGCGATGTCGGCATTCAGGCTGACGCCCGTGGAGCCGATCGCCTGTGCGCCGCCAATGCGGTCGATCAGGAAGATGTCACAGCCCGCGTCGCGGTAGGGGTCAATGAGACGCTCGATCGGGCTTTGGCCGTCGTCATCCACATGCACCGTCTTGATAACGGTCATGCCCTGGTCCTTGAGGTAGGCCACATCCCTGGGGGCATTGAAGCCGTGAAGCTGCACGTGGCGTACAGGTGTATGTTTCAGGAGTGCGCACAGCTCTTTCACGCGCCGTTTTACGCAGACAGCCACCGGGGTGACATGCTCGGCGGTTTCAGCCAGTTCGGCCAGCTTTGCATCGCTCAGGCTTTTGGGATGCCCAGCGATGCCGGTCCACAACCCCGCGTAGCGCGCGCCTTCCTGATCCAGGATGCCAAGCTCTTCACGATTGGTTATGCCACAGATTTTTAAATCCATCTTATTTCTCCGGAATCAGAATTGCGGAATTCAGTTCATGAGAGAAAAGTTACAGATTAACCCTGTTACGTTGTGTTCAATATTCAAATGAGTTGTTCGCGGAGGGCGCAGTCTGTGATCGCTCGGCACATTCTGTGACATTCGGGCCAGATGCGCCAAAATCCAAGTATACAAGGGCCATTTGCGTAACAGGCGCACGAAAAAAGAACTCTATGGTGTGTTAACTAACGCGTAAGTTGCGCCATGTTCTGTCACAATTCAAATGTTCTGTGTGAAATGTTCAGACAACAGAACGAAACGCCTTTTTGTTTTTTGATCGATTTAGGCGAGGTTGGCTGCGGAATAAAAATGACCGTTCCATTTCAAATCTGACCTGAGGAAATCAAAAATGCTCTCGAAATCCCGCACTTCTCTTCTCGCTCTTGCAACGGCTGCCGCAGGCGCGCTCGCAGGTATGGCACAAGCCGAACCGCTGCTTGAGCAGGCGACGCCAACCTCGCCGCTGATGAACGATTGCCGCGATGTCATGGAAGCGGTTCAGAACCGTTATAATGGCTACGACAGCTGGCGCGTTGTTCACATGACCATCACCGACGAGACCGGTGCCGTCAAAACCCGTCGTATCGCCGCCGCCCACAAAAATGACGGTATCAACCGCCGCCTCCGTTCCTATGTGTTCGACCCGTCCGAGCTGGCCGGTGTTGAAAGCTCCGTGCGCGACAGCTTTGAGCCCGCGCTGCCGGACAAAGTCTGGGTTTACCTGCCCTCCGCCGACAAGATCATCGACGTGAAGTCCGAAGACCTGTCCCAACGCCTCTATGGTTCTGACTTGGCCGTTGGCGAGATGCTGATCCGCCAGGCCGATGACTATGACTGCGAGATGCTTGGTGTTGGTGAGTTCCGTGGCTACCCGGTTTACAAAATCTATGTGACCCCGCGCACCGAAGACGAGGTGATCCGCCTCGGTTTGCGCGACGGTGAACTGTGGGCCGACACCGAAACCTTCATGCCGATCTACTCCAGCTTCAACGCCGATGCGCCGAACGAGCAGCGCGTTCTGGAAACGCTGGACCTGCGTTGGGTGAACGGTGTCTTCGCTCCGGAGAAGTATCGCGTTTCGACCATCAAAGAGGGTCGCGTGGTGTCCTTCTCTGACTTCCACACCGAAGGCGAAGCGTTCAACATCGGCCTGCCGTCGCGTTGGTTCGAACTGGACGATCTGTCCAACCCTGCGAGCGATTTCAAAGACTTCCGTTCCGACAACTTCGCGTCGAACTGATCCGAACCGGCGCAGTCGGCCTGATCCGGCTGCGCCCCTTCTCTTCCAACAGGAGCCCGATCCATGAATCCGCTTTCCTTCATTGAAGGGGCGATGACGCGGTATCTCCAGACGGTTTACAAACGTCGTCTGATCGCCTTCGTCCTGCTGCTTGCGACCGTCTTCGGTTACGTCGCGACCAATCTTCCCAACCTTCAGAAAGACGGCCGCGTCGAAGCCTTCATGCACGAAAGCGACCCGGCTCTGCACACTTACTATGACATGCGCCGCGAGTTCGGTCAGGACAACCGTCTCGTCGTTGCCGTGAAATCCGAGAATGTCTTTTCCACTGAGTTCCTGAACACCTTCTCCCGGATGCACCGCGAGTTGGCGGATGATGTGCCTTATGTTTCGGAGATCTTCTCGCCCTACAACATCCCGTTCATCGAGCACGAAGACGGCGGTGTGTACCTCGAAGAGCTTGTGCGCAACATGCTCCAGCGGGGCCGTGATCCGCAGGAACTGCGCGATCGTATCCTTGATACGCCGCTCTATCAGAACTTCATCGTCTCCAAAGATGGCAGCACCGCGGCCGTTGTGATCGAGCCCTATCGTTACGCCCCGGCTGCGAAGGACTGCACACCGGATCCGTCCAGTGGCGCGACCTGCGAGATTGTCTTTACCCCGCTCAGCGAACGCCCGCTTCTGGGTGCGCCGCAATATGCGGAAATGACTGCTGCCGCTCGCGAAATCGCAGCGCGGTATCAGGCCGAAGGCTTTGATATCTCCATCGCCGGTGCGCCTGTTTTGTCGACCGAGATCGTTGCCATGATGGAAGGCGACATGCCGCGTTTCACGCTGGCTTGTGTGATCCTGACCGTTCTGGCCATGCTCTTCCTGCACCGCAGCTTCCTTGTGGCCATCGGCGCATTCCTGAGCTTTGCCACCGCAATCTTCACCACGCTGGCCACCGTGGCTGCTACCGGCACCGCCATGACGCCACCGGTTCAGCTGCTCATTCCCATGACGCTCGTGGTGGGGCTGTGTACCTACATCCACTTTATCGCTACGGTTCTGAAAACCCGCAGCACCGAAAAGGATGGTCGTGAGGCGCTGAAACTGGCTGTGAAGAAGGCGAACACGCCGATCCTCTTCACTGCGCTGACCACTGCTGGCGGTCTGATTGGTCTTGCTGCCGCACCGCTTGCACCGATCACTGCGCTTGGCATCTTTGGTACGGTTTCCGTGGGTGTGTCTTACCTGCTTGCCATGACCTGGGCGACGCTGGTCTTCCGCACCCTGCCGGAACGCTATCTGAACAAGCAATCCGACAAGCCGGGTGTCATCGCCACGGTTCTGACCAAAGGCGCCATGTCGGCGGCTCAGGCTCCACGCCGGACATTGGCCCTTTGTGGTGGTTTTGTGCTCGCCGCAGCGCTTGGCATCGTCAACCTCAGCTACTCGCACAACTCCCTGCTTTGGCTGCCGGAAGACAATCAGGCGCGTCAGTCGACGGAGTTCATCGACAGCACGTTCAACGGCACCGTGAACCTTGAAATGGTGATCACGCCGACCGAAGGTCTCGACTTCCGTGATGAGACGCTGATGAAGACTGTTGAGGCCACTGCCCGCGAAGCTTACGGCGCTGTGGACATCCCGATTGGTCGCCACACCTCGATCATCTCATTCCTTGAAGAGACGAACCAGGCGGTGAACGATGGCGATCTGGCCGCACGGACGATCCCCGGCCAGGAAGAGATCTGGGAACAGCTGCTGCTGCTCGAAGGTCAGGGTATCGACGACATGAAGCGTTATGTCTCCATGGACTATTCGTCGGGCCGTGTGTCCTTCCAGACGCCGTGGCTTGAAGCCAAGCTCTACACCGACGTGATCGAAACCATCGAAACCCGCTTTGAAGCCGCTCTTGGTGACACTGCGACTGTCGAGAGCACTGGCCTCATCGCCCTGCTTGCCAAGACCTCCAAGAAGGTTCTGGACAGCATGACCGTGTCCTATGCGATCGCTTTGACGCTCGTGACCGGCATGATGGCGCTTGCGCTGCGCTCCGTTGGCCTTGGCCTTGTGAGCATGGTGCCGAACGTGGCTCCCTTTGTGGTGCTGCTCGGGATCATGGGCTACCTCGGTATCCCGCTCGACACCTTCACCGTGCTGATCGGTGGCATCATCACCGGCCTGATCGTCGATGACACGCTGCACTTCTTCCACGGTGTTCGCGATCGTCTCGCCATCGGTGAGAAGATGGAAGACGCGATCCAGGGGTCGATGACGGACATTGGCCGCGCGGTGTTCACCACCACGGTTGTGGTTATGGCGGGCTTCACGGTATTCAACCTGTCCTCCATGTCGAACATCCAGAGCTTTGGCCTGCTGATGGCTTGCGGTGCGCTGCTGGCGCTGCTTTCCGAAGTCTTCATCGGCCCGGCTGTCCTGATGATCTATGATCGTCTGCGCCAGCCGAAGAAGGCGGATGATGTGGCACCGGTGCTCACCGATGCTCCGGCCTGAGGCTGAAACCAATGAGGCCGCGCGGGACATCCGCGCGGCGCTCGCCTCCCTGAAAGGCCCCGGACGTCCGGGCCTTTTCCACGTCAAAACCGGCTTTTCACCTGATGAGGCCTGCGCGGACTTTGCGGCGCATCACGCTGGTCTTCCCGCTCGGCCGCGCCCCGGTGCTGAACCGGCGGTTCTCTACAAGCAACGCAGTGGGCCTGATCTTTTGCTTGGGCTTTATGGCTGCGAGGAGCGTTTGAAGTCCTGGCTTCCGGGTATCGCAGGGAGACCCATGCCTGAGGTTGTTCGTGCATTGGCACCCTGCGCGCCGATTAATGGCACCACCGATCATATCGAAGCTGCGCTGGACCTGACAGCTTTGCCCTTCCCGAAAATTACCCCCCGCGACGCCGGTCCTTATGTGACCATGGGTTTTGTCATGACCGGGTGTTCTGGCGCTGGCCTCGCGCTTTCTGCGCATCGCATGTTGGTGCTGGACAAACGCCGCCTCGGCATCTCCATGCTGACAAGCCGTGCTCTGCGGCATCGCGCGTTGGAAGCGCATGCGAAAGGGCATGATTTGCCCATTTCCGTCAACATCGGCGTGCCGCCCGCTGTTGCTGTTGCCTCTGCCACGGCCACGGCGCATCTGCCGCCTGCCTTCGACAAACTGTCATTGGCAGGGGCGCTGGCAGGTGCTCCTGTGCAGCTTGCCGAACAGACCGCTCCGTATCTGCCGCAGTCTGATTTTGTGCTGCACGGCAGGCTGACCGCCCAAACGGTGCCGGAAACACTTGGGGACAGGCCCAAGGGTGTCACTCTGCCCGAATTTCTGGGCTATGACGGACATGCCGGGCCGGATCTGATGGTTATCGAGATCGACGAGATCACACACCGCCCCGGTGGTGTGCTCCAAAGCTGTCTTGGCCCTGGCAAAGAGCAATCATCGATCTTGTCCCTCGGCGGTGCTTTGGCGCTGGCGCTGTCTTTGCAGGCCGAAGGTGGCCTGTCGCAGATTGCCGATATCCGCTTTGCTGCGGCGGGGGGCGGGATGCTGTTGCTCTATGTCGCGCTGAAGTCCGGAGCAGCGGAGCAGTTGGATCTAGCCCAGTTGTCGCGCCGGTTGACCGGTGTGATGCCTTTCACGAAGACAATCGTGTTTGTCGATGACGACGTCGATCTTTCGAGCGACGAAGATGTGCTCTGGGCGATGACCACGCGCTGCAATCTGGCGCGCGACACTCATGCAATCGAAGACCTGCCACCTTTGCGGATGGATCCGTCACAAGGAGTGTGCTGGCAAGAGGCAGGCGGTTCTGCGCCCTGCCGGTCATGGGTCAATGCTACCGTTCCGAGCGGGTTAAAGGAGCAAACATGGCGAAGTTTCCCTGAAACCCCCGAGGGTTGACGCAGGGGCAAGTCTCTCAATGACAGGGTGATACGCCTTATGGTATAGTTTCCAAAGATTAGTTCGCCTGTTTCTTTGGAGTGCATTTGCATTGACAAAAGCCGACCCACCCGTTCCGATTGGTTTCGCCCTTGTGGCTTTCGCTGGGCTGGTGCTCTTTTCATGGGCGCGGCCTACGGTTGGCGTGACCGCTCCGCAGGTCGCAACAACTGCCAACAAGCCGCCGTCGGTTGCGCAGCCACAACCAGCCAAGCCTAAAACCGGAGGGGCGCAGGCCGCTGCTTCGACAACGCCGCTCGCGGGGATTGATGTCTCGCACTACCAAGGCACAGTACACTGGGGGCAGGTGGCGCGGGCGGGCATGCAGTTCGCTTATGTCAAAGCCACAGCCGGGCTGACCTACAAAGACCCGCGGTATTCCGCAAACATCTCGGGTGCGCGCAAAGCGGGGCTCACCGCCGGTGCCTATCATTTCTATATCCCAGGTGATGATCCGATCAAACAGGCCGAGCATTACCTTTCCCACGTCACGGTGGGCCCCGGATCGCTGCCCCCTGCACTTGATCTGGAGAGTATTCCTGCGTCCGATTCAGACAGCGATGTCGGGGACACGGCATTGAAGTGGTTGAAGCACGTGGAGGAAAAAACCGGCTGTAAACCGGTCATCTACTCAAACGGATCCTATTATCGCGAATACCTTGGCAAGCCTCTGGAGGGATACCCGTTCTGGCTTGCCGAATATGCAAATCACCCGAGGCTTCCGTCCGGGATCAAGGATTGGACATTCTGGCAGCACAGTCAGACGGGGCGTGTGACGGGCATTACCGGTCATGTCGATCTTGATCTGTTTCAGGGAACCCCTGCGGATCTGGCCGCGCTGACGTGCAAGGGGGCCTCATGAGCGACACACCCAAACCTCACGTCAAAACACCTCCTGTTCCGGTCAAGGTTGACCCGAAGACGCTGCGCCTTTGTGTTGGCGCGCTGGCTCTAGGGCTCGCGGTGTTGCTGGCCTTCGGGCTGCTCGATTGGGCCGCTCCGCTCTTTGGTGGCGGCGCGATTGCTGATCAGAACCACGCCTACCTGACAGCATCGCGCGAACAGGTTGGCGACGATCTCATCGCACTGACCGAACTGCTTGCGGTGGTGAAAGTCATCGAAAGCGCAAGCCTCGGGATCGACGTGGTGGTGCACGCCTCGGTCGAAGTGGGTCAAGCCGCGGCCGCTTTTGGACTCGCGCTCGAACGGGCCTGGGGTGCCATGGCCGTCGCCGGTGTTATCGACGAATCTCTGCTTGGCCTGACGGCCATCGCCGCCGCACTGACCAAGCCGCTCTTGGTGATTGTGCTGGCAAGCGTTGGTCTATGGATCCTGGCGCGCACGCTGAAACTGCATATCCACGTGCTGAGTTTGGTTCGGACGGTTGCGGAGCTGTCGCTGGTTCTGTTTCTCGCGCTCCATCTGCTGGTTCCCTACAGCCTTCAGATCACCGGGTGGGCGAGTAATGCGGTGCTCGACAGCTTGCTGGAAGCGCAGCGCACCGGGCTTCACCAGATGCATCAGGACGTGAGCAGCTATGCCAAACATGACCGCTCCTTCGAAGGGTGGACCAAAGGCAATGATGTTGGCGCGGCCTATGCCACGGTTGTTGACAAGCTACCGCAGAAACTGGGCGTTATCGAGCGCTACACCACGGGGCGCATCGCCCGCAGCGTGCTGGTTGGTCTCGTGATCCCGATTGGGAGCTTTGCGCTTCTGTGGTTGACCTTTCGGTCGATCATCCGGCGGATGATTGTTCTTTTCGAAAGCGCCGCTTTGAGCGGTTAGGCGGGGATAGCCCAAACTTCCCCCGGCGCAAGCGCGCGAAACCTGTCCGGTGAAATCTCGTGTTTATGCAAGGAGGCCTCCAGAGCCCTCAGCGGGGCATCCCGTGCCTCATTGGTCAACTGGATCGTGCCCCAGTGATGCCCGATGGCAAAACGCGCGGCACTTATGCGAAACCCCTGCACAGCCTCCTCCGGGTTCTGGTGTTGGTCCTTCATGAACCATCGCGGCTCGTATGCGCCTATGGGTAGCAAAGCGACACGTGGCGCGCCGAACCGATCTGACAGACCGGCATAAGGCCTGCCCTTGTCGAACCCTGTATCGCCGATGAAATGCACCGGCCCGGCTGCGCCGGTGAGCATAAAGGCGCTCCACAGCGCCATGGACCGATCCCCCATGCCCCGCGCGGACCAGTGGTGGCTGGGCAGGCAATGCACGCCGAGGTCGCCGAACGAGGCCTCATCCCCCCAATCCATGGTCTGCACCCGCAATCCGGTCCCGGACAGCAAGGTGTCGTTGCCCAACGGTGTGATCACCAGCGGATCATGCGCTTTCAGGCGTGTTAGTGTCTCCAGATCCAGATGGTCGTAGTGGTTGTGAGAGAGCAAGACCAAATCGATCTTGGGCAAAGCCTCAAACGGAATGCCGGGCGCCACAACCCTCCGCGGACCGGCAAAGCTGAGCGGAGACACGCGCCGGGACCAGACCGGATCGGTCAGGATGTTGAGGCTCTGCATCTGGATCAGCATCGTTGCGTGCCCAACCATGGTCACGGTCAGGTCCTTGACCCGATCCGCCGGTTTGGCAATCTCTCCAACAACAGACTCCGGCCATTCCGCCGGCTTGGGACCAAAGCGCCAGCGCATGAGATCGGAAAACCCCTTTGGTTGGGCACCATCCGGGTTGAAGAAGCGTGTGCCGTCAAAATGATCGGAAACGGGCCCTTGGTAATACCGGTTCCCACGCACCGAAGCGCTGTTCGCTCCGGCTCCAAGCGCACCCAGCCCAATTAGAGCGGCGGCAGAACGAAAAAGGGTGCGGCGCTTCATGAGGGTCTCCCAGTTCAGATACGTCTAGATTTAAGTGCACCCGTTCACATGTCACCTGTTGCTTTCGAAAAGGCTTTGCCTTTCTCTGCCGAAAGGCGACCCGCCCGTCGTCTTGGAGACAATCATCGAAGAAAGCACAAGGCAAATGGACGATCACGTGACAACGCATCAGGCCGCAGAAGATGCGCGCAATGAGAGCGTTCTGATCTGGGTGAATGGCCAGTTGAAACCACGGGCAGAGGCAACCGTCAGCGTCTTTGATTCCGGCTTCATGTTGGGTGATGGCGTCTGGGAAGGGTTGCGGCTCTACGATGGGCGCTGGACCTTTCTCGATGAGCATATGGACCGGCTTTTTGAGGCTGCCAAAGCAATCGATCTAGATATCGGCTTGACCCGAGACGAGGTGATTTCCGCCGTGATAGAGACGCAACGTGCCAATGCGATGACAACGGATGCCCACGCCCGGCTGATGGTAACGCGCGGTGTGAAAACCCGTCCGTTTCAGCATCCCGGTCTGTCACAACTGGGACCGACGATCGTCATCATCATGGAGCATTCAAAGCCGTCCATCCCCCGTCCGATCCGGCTTGCCACGGTGCCGCATATTCGTGGATTGCCGATGACGCAGGATCCAAAGCTGAATTCCCATTCCAAGCTGAACTGCATCCTCGCCTGCATCGCCGCCGAGAAGGCCGGGGCGGATGAGGGATTGATGCTCGATGTGCATGGTTTCGTGAACACGACAAACGCTTGCAATTTCTTCATCGTACGCAAGGGGGAGGTTTGGACCTCGACCGGCGATTACTGCATGAACGGCATCACTCGGCAAAAGGTGATCGACCTGTGCCGCGCCAACGGCATTCCCGTCTTCGAACGGAATTATTCACTTGTCGACACCTATGGTGCAGATGAGGCGTTCCTGACGGGCACTTTTGGCGCACAAACGCCGGTCGGTATGGTCGACGGGCGGCAAATTGGGGATGGGCAGATGGGGCCGATGACGAAACGGCTTCGCGGCCTCTACAAGGAAATGGTGACACCATGAGACTGGCCATGTGGTCCGGGCCGCGAAACCTTTCGACGGCGATGATGTACGCCTTTGGCAACCGCGCCGATTTTGCAGCCTGGGATGAGCCGTTTTACGGGCCGTATTTGCGGCTGACCGCGCTTGATCATCCGATGGCCGAGGAGGTCAAGGCAAGCCGCCCGGAAGACGCAATTGCGGTGGAACAGAGACTGATTGGTCCAATCCCGGACGGCAAACCGCATGTCTATCACAAGCACATGTGCCAACATATGATTGACGGGATTCCGCGCGATTTCCTGGCGGACTCGACCAACGTATTTCTATTGCGCCATCCCGCGCGGGTCGTGTCGAGTTTCATGAAGGGGTATCCAAAAGCGACGGCAGACGACATTGGCTTTGCCAAACAAGCAGAGCTGTTCGAACACTGCCGCGCCTTGGGGCAATCCCCCGTGGTGATCGACAGCGCCGACATTCGACAAAGCCCGGAACATGCGCTGCGCGGGCTTTGCGAACGGATTGGCCTCGATTGGGACCCAGCGGTTTTGCAATGGCCAGAAGGGCCAAAGAGCTTTGATGGGGCATGGGCATCGGTCTGGTATAAATCCGTGCACGCCAGCACGGAATTTGCCGGGGCAGAGGGGCCTTTGCCGGAGCTGGAAGGCCGAGCAAAGGCTTTGGCGGATGAAGCGATGCCTTTCTACGAGCAGATGAAACGCGCGGCGGCTTAACCCAGAAGCTGGCTCAGCTTCAGCGCCAAAGACATGTCGCCGGAGACCTTGATTTTGCCCATGGCAAAGGCGGTCATCGGGTTCAGGTTGCCTGCGATCAGCTTTTCTAGGTTGGTTTCGGAAATCCTGATCGTGCAATCGGCGTCCAAATCCGCCAGATGGGCCGTTCCGCCCGACAGTGTGATCGCCCCGTCTTCCGCGCAATCGAACTTGATCGATTGTTCAAGGGGGTTCTTATCAAGGCCGCGCTGCATTTTGGCGGCAATGTCGGTGAGTGGCATGTCTGTCCTCCAGTCTGTTGAAGGCAGGTAAGTCAGCGGCGAAATGACCCGCAACCGTGACGTTGCGGCGGTGCTCGCACCAAAAGAAAAGACCCGCCTGCTGCACAGGCGGGTCTTTTGGAAAGTCCTTTTTCAGGCCTATTTCGCCAGACGCCGGTTCCGCGCCGCCAGAAGGCGCAGACGCAGAGCGTTCAGGGTGATGAACCCTTCTGCGTCCTTCTGGTCATAGGCACCGGCGTCATCTTCGAAGGTCACATGCGCTTCGGAGTAGAGCGAATGATCGGACCAGCGGGCGATGGTGTTCACGGAGCCTTTGTAGAGCTTGAGACGGACGGTGCCGGAGACGTGCTCCTGACTCTTGTCGATCAGTGCCTGCAGCATCTCGCGCTCCGGGGAGAACCAGAAGCCATTGTAGATCAGCTCCGCATAGCGCGGCATGATCGAATCCTTGAGGTGCCCAGCGCCGCTGTCGAGCGTGATCTGCTCAATGCCGCGGTGCGCTTCGAGCAGGATGGTGCCGCCCGGTGTCTCGTAGACGCCGCGGGACTTCATGCCAACAAAGCGGTTCTCTACAAAGTCGAGACGGCCAATGCCGTGCTTGCGGCCGTACTCGTTCAATTCGGTCAGAACCGTCGCCGCGCTCATCGCTTCACCGTTGATCGCCACCGCGTCACCCTGTTCAAAGGTGATCTCGATGATTTCCGGCGTGTCCGGCGCATCTTCGGGGTTTATGGTGCGCTGGTAGACGTAATCGGGCGCGTTTTCGGCCGGATCTTCCAGAACCTTGCCCTCGGAAGAGGTGTGCAGCAGGTTCGCATCCACGCTGAACGGTGCTTCGCCGCGCTTGTCCTTGGCGATCGGAATCTGGTTCATTTCAGCGAACTCAAGCAGCTTGGTCCGCGAAGACAGGTCCCACTCGCGCCACGGTGCGATGCATTTGATGTCCGGGTCGAGCGCCGCAGAGGACAGCTCGAACCGCACCTGATCGTTGCCTTTGCCGGTCGCGCCGTGGGCGATGGCGTCGGCGCCGGTCTCATGCGCAATCTCGACAAGCCGCTGGGAAATCAGCGGGCGCGCGATGGAGGTGCCGAGCAGGTAGAGACCTTCGTAAACCGCATTGGCGCGGAACATCGGGAAAACGAAGTCTTTCACGAACTCTTCGCGCACGTCTTCGATGTAGATGTTCTCGGGCTTGATCCCAAGCATCTCTGCCTTGGCGCGTGCAGGCTCAAGCTCTTCGCCTTGACCGAGATCGGCGGTGAAGGTGACAACCTCGCAGCCATATTCGGTTTGCAGCCATTTCAGGATGATCGATGTGTCGAGGCCGCCGGAATAGGCCAGGACGACTTTCTTGGGCGCGGACATGCTTGGAATCCTCTGTCAGTGATTGACGCGCGGCTTACTGCCTTTTGTCCGCTTCGGCAAGGATAGCCGTTGACGGCGCTGACCTGCGTGCTAGCCCTTCGGTTGCATACAAGGAGATGAGCCATGAAAGGCTGGACGATTTTCACGCATTCCGTGCGTTTGGTGTTTGAGAATCTCGACATGGCGCTGCGGGTGTCGCTGCTTTTGTACTGCGTACAGGCGGCGTTTCAGATTGTGAGCTACATGGCCATGCCTGCGGCGGTGGTGCCCGGTCAGCAATTCATGCTGGATCCGGGATCTGCCTTGCAAGTCTTCTTCCTCGGCATTGCCGCCGTGGTCGCCAGCTTGTGGATCGCCGTTGCCTGGCACCGCTATGTCCTGCTGGAAGAGCGCCCAGAGGGATGGCTCCCCAAATGGCACGGCGGCAAGATCCTTGGTTACCTGGGGCGCTCGATGCTGATCGGTTTGGTCATCTCGCTTGCGATCCTCGTCACGATGCTGATCGTCATGGTGATCCCGATGGTGCAGCTGCTGATCCTGCCCGGTATCGTGCTGGCCGGATCGTACTTCTTCTTCCGGCTTGGCGTCATGCTGCCAGCGGGCACGGTGGATCAGAAACTGACGATTGCCGAAAGCTGGACCGCGACAAAGGACAAGGATGGCGCGATTGTCGTTCTTGCCGTGATCATGATGGTCGGTACGTTCCTGTTGCAGGTTCCGACCATGCTCAGCGGGGATCAGTCTTCGGTCATCACATTGATCTACAACATCGTCACCGGTTGGTTTGCCACCATGATCGGCGTGTCTATCCTGACCACGCTCTATGGGCATTATGTGCAAGGTCGTCCCATCGAGTGACTTGAAAGCGGGCTCAACCCCTGACACTCATGCCAGATGAGCGATTTTCAGGATAAGGCCCGCGCGGCCGCCAAAGCGATGCGAGCGGTGTTCCCCGAAACACCGCTTCTGCGGAATGCCCATCTGTCGGATCTCTACGGTGCCGATATCTGGCTGAAGCGGGAAGATCTGAGCCCGGTGCGCAGCTACAAACTGCGCGGGGCCTTCAACGCCATGCGCAAACGGGATGGCCTTGAGCTTGTCGTCTGTGCCAGCGCCGGCAACCATGCGCAGGGCGTTGCTTTTATGTGTCGGCACTTTGGTGTGCGCGGCGTGATCTTTATGCCGGTGACGACGCCTCAGCAAAAGATCCAGAAAACCGCGATGTTCGGCGGGGATAGTGTCGAAATTCGGCTGGTTGGCGACTACTTCGATCAATGTCTCACGGCGGCACAGGATCATGCCAAGGCGGAGGGCGGCTTTTTCCTGTCGCCATTTGACGACGTGGACGTGATCGAAGGCCAGGCCAGCGTCGGCGCGGAAATCGAAGCGCAGCTGGGGGGCGTTCCTGATACCCTCGTTGTTCCGGTTGGCGGCGGCGGTCTTGGCTCCGGCTTGCTTGGCTATTTCGGAAGCAAGCCGAATTACACCTTCGTCGAACCAAAAGGCGGGGCCTGTCTGCGCGCGGCGCTTGAAGCCGGAAAGCCGGTGACACTGGACAAGGTCAACACCTTCGCGGATGGCGCGGCGGTGGCACGTATCGGCGATGTGACTTTTGAGCGGCTCAAGGATGTCGGTCTCGCCAGCACGTTGCAGATTAATGAGGATCGCCTGTGCACCACTATGCTCGACATGCTCAATGTTGAAGGGATTGTGTTGGAACCTGCCGGGGCGCTTTCGGTTGATGCGCTCAAGGACATGGGCCAGATGATTCGCGGTCGCCGTGTGGTGTGCATTACCTCGGGCGGCAACTTTGACTTCGAGCGGTTGCCGGAGGTCAAGGAACGGGCGCAGACTTACGCGGGCCTGAAGAAATACTTCATCCTGCGTCTGCCACAGCGCCCCGGTGCCTTGCGTGGTTTTCTTGATATGCTAGGGCCGGACGATGACATCGCGCGGTTCGAATACCTCAAGAAATCCGCCCGCAATTTTGGTTCGGTTCTGATTGGCCTCGAGACCCGCGATCCGAAAAACTTCACTGTTCTGTACGAGAAGCTCGATGCCGCGGGATTTGTCTACACCGACATAACCGAGGACGAAGTTCTCTCGAATTTCATTATATGAAACTGAACGCGCGCACCGCGATTGTCACTGGTGCCGGGCAGGGCATCGGCCGGGCGATTGCCCACGCTTTGGCCAGCGAAGGCTTGCAAGTGTGCGTGAGCGACATTGATCCGCAGTCAGCTGCCAAAGTGGCGCAGGAGGTGGGTGGCGTGGCGTCCGTCTGCGATGTTCGCAAGCCGGATGAGATTGAGCGGCTCGTGAAACAGGCTCGCGATGAGATGGGCGAAATCGACATGTTGGTGTCGAACGCAGGGTTCGCCAAGGGGGCGTTTGACGGGCCGGCAGCGGCCCCTGATCAGCAATGGCAAGACAGTTGGGATGTGCACGTCATGGCGCACCTGCGCGCGGCCCGTTTACTGCTGCCGGAAATGCTGGAACGTGGTGAAGGATGGCTGGTCAACGTGGCCTCTGCTGCGGGACTGATCAGCCAGATCGGCGATGCGCCCTATTCTGCGACGAAACACGCCGCCGTCAGTCTTGCGCAGTCTCTGGCGATCGAACATGGCGATCAGGGTATCCATGCAAGCGTGGTTTGCCCGCTCTATGTTGCCACGCCATTGCTTGGTTATGCGGACGAGGCCCCCGAGGATCAACGCCCGCATGACAGGGTGCTCGGGGCAGACGATGTCGCCAAGGCCTTGCTTGATGGGTTGAAGGAAGGCCGATTCCTGATCCTGCCGCATCAGGAAGCTGCGCTTTTTGCTCAACGCCGTGCGGAGGACATGGATCGCTGGATAGCCAGCATGCGTCGGCTCAGGCGGCAGGCTTTTGACGGTACCAACCCGGGTTCTTTGGCAGACCTGCACAAGCTACTCTGAGCGCGATCCGGTTCAGGCGGCAAACCTTTGTGGGAAGTCTGTCAAAAAGGCGGCTTTGCTCTGATCAAAGGTGGCGCGCACCTTGCCGAATGGCACAGCATTCGCATCGCCTGCGGCGGCTGCCCTTTCCCCAGTTTCACAAAGCGCGGCCAGATCGGCAAAGCCGAGATTGAGGGAGGCACCTTTCAGAAAGTGCATCTGCTCTTCTGTGACCACAGGGTCTCCCTGTGCGCCATCAAGCAGATCAATAGCGCCCTCGACCTCCATCAAGAACAGCTCAAGAACCTCACCAAAGTCCTCAGGACCGATTTCTTCCCGCAGTTCACCAACGCGTGCCCAGTCAATCATGTTCGGTTACTCCACTACTGCGTGCATTGATAGACAGCAAAGGTGAACGGTACGTTTCACGCAAAAGGTGATTCATTCAGATTTTAGATTTCAGAGCCTGTTAACTTGGGGTCCCGTATCAAGCCTTGGACGAACTGAATTGCCCATGAGGCTGAGAGAGACCGTGCAGGCACGCGCAAAAAATGAATTGAACAATGAACCGGATGCCGTTCGACGTGTATTGATCGTGGACGATAGCCCGATGCAGCTGAAAATCGTCAGCTCAATGTTGGCGCGTTCCGGTTTTGACGTGCTGCAGGCAAAGTCCGGATTGGAAGCGCTTGAGATTTGCGCGCAAACGCCTCCTGATCTGGTGCTGTCTGACTGGATGATGCCGGGCATGGATGGTTTGGAGTTCTGCCGCCGGTTTCGGGAAATTCAGGATGAGACCTATGGCTATTTCATTCTGCTGACATCCAAGAGTGACAAGGGTGATGTGGCGCAAGGGCTTGATGCCGGTGCCGATGACTTTCTGACAAAGCCGGTAAACGCACATGAATTGCGTGCGCGCATCAACGCAGGTGCCCGCGTCGTTTCGATGGAGCGGCAGCTCTCGGAAAAGAACCGCCAGATTTCAGAAGCGTTTTCCGAGTTGCAGAGCATTCATGAAGCGATCGACAATGACCTCAAGCAAGCTCGGAAAATTCAACAGGCGCTCGTTCCGGAGCGCGTGCGCACTTTTGGCACATCCCGGGTGAGCTTGCTGCTTCAGCCTTGTGGTCACGTGGGTGGCGATCTGGTTGGGATGTTTGCCCCGGGATTAGATCGTATGGGTCTTTACAGCATTGATGTGTCCGGCCACGGCATCACCTCTGCGATGGTGACGGCACGGGTTGCTGGCTATATGTCCAGCGCTTTTCCCGATCAGAACATCGCCTTGGAAAAACGGTCTGACCAGAACTACTTGATGCGGGAACCGGCCCTAACCGGCCAGATGCTCAACGAAAGACTGGCGGCGGATCCGGGGGTGGAAGAGTACCTGACGATGGCGTTTGTCTCCGCCGATTTGAAGAGCGGCGATATGCAGATGATTCAGGCGGGCCACCCGCCGCCGATACTGTTGCGCCGCAATGGCGCCGTTGAGTTTCTAGGCAGCGGCGGATTGCCAATCGGCTTGGTTGACGAGGTGATGTACGATCAAGTCGGCTTCAAGATGGAGTGCGGTGACCGGCTTTTGCTTTACTCCGACGGGTTTACAGAGGCGGTCATGAAAGACGGCTCGATGCTGGAGGAGGAGGGGCTCGCGGACATTTTCCGCAAGAGCGTTGAAACCGGCGGCGAGGGACCCGAGCTTTTGGAAGACATGTTCTGGCGACTGACCGCCGACATGGAAAACGCCGAGTCGCTCGGGGACGATGTGTCCGCCGCTCTTCTGGAGTTTGACGCCGTCAGCCAGCCCTGATTCTCAAAGAAAGCTCTGAATCACAAAAGCCCGATCGCCGGGATTTCCCAGGCTCTGCGCGGCGGCGAAGGGAGTCAACCAATGGGCACTGTGGCCATCTTCGGTTGGCGCGCCGTGCGCTCGAACCGGACAGGCGTGATAGACAATACAGAGCTTTTCTGCCCAAAGATCGTACTCCGGCATGAAGGTAAATCGACGAAATGCACCCAACCGCCGTGGGTTTGCAATGTGCCAACCGGTTTCTTCGAAAACCTCACGATGGAGGGCTGTCAGCGGGTGCTCGCCCGGGTCTATACCCCCACCAGGTAACTGGAATTCCGGCTCTGGATGCATTTGATGCGTCAGAAGAAGACGGCCGTTCCGAGGCAGAATTGCGTAGACTCCCGGTCTGGATTTGTACCTCAGACCCTGTTTGGGAGGTTGCCCGTATCTCCGGATCATGCCATCGCCCCTTTGCGCTCGCCTTGATCGCTCCTATATGGCTGCGGTATGCCAGCGCTTGGCTGATAAGGAAACCCCATGACCATTGGCTCGAAAATCGCCTGGGACGATACCGTCCTGCCATTCCAGCTTGACCGCTCTGATATGCGCGGTCGGATTGCGCGCCTTGACGGCGTGCTCAGTGGCGTCTTGAAACAGCACAATTATCCTGCCCCGGTGGAGGCCCTGGTTGCAGAGATGGCCTTGCTCACCGCCTTGATCGGCCAAACGATCAAGCTGCGTTGGAAGTTGTCCTTGCAGGTGCAGACCAACGGGCCCGTGCGTATGATCGCAACGGATTACTATGGCCCCGACGAAGAAGGGCAACCCGCGCGCATCCGGGCCTATGCCAGCTTCGACGAGGATCGAATCACCGACGCACCGCCGTTTCAGCAGCTTGGCACGGGGTATTTTGCGATCCTGATTGACCAGGGCGAAGGCATGCAGCCCTATCAGGGTATCACCCCGATTGCGGGCAACAGCCTATCGGATTGTGCATCCAGCTATTTTGCACAGTCTGAGCAGCTGCCGACGACGTTCGCCCTGTCCTACGGCCGGTCCAGCGCGCCTGGCATTCCGGAGCATTGGCGTGCCGGGGGTGTCATGCTGCAGCATATGCCAAAAGCGTCACCTTTTGCGCAGGATGGTGGGTCGGGTGACGAAGGCTTGCTCGTAGCCCATGACGTTGTCGATGAAGATTCCGAAGAGAACTGGACACGCGTCAATATGCATCTCGGGACGGTTGAGGAGCTTGAATTGATCGGCCCGAGCGTGTCTCCGGACCAATTACTCGTGCGGTTGTTCCACGAAGAGCAGCCTCGGGTTTTCGATGCGCAACAGATCCGGTTCGGGTGTACCTGCTCCGAAGAACGTGTGCGCCAGAGTCTTTCGATTTATTCCGCCAGGGATATCGAGAAGATGACAACCGAGGACGGGAAAGTGACGGCAGATTGCCAGTTCTGCGGAGCCCACTACGTTTTGGACCCGGCCACTGTGGGGTTCGAGGCGAACGATGGAGACCGTTGAACAGATCAATGCTTTGAGAAAAGCGGTTACCGTCCAAGGGGCGGTAACCTCTGATTTTGATCTCAACCCGGACGTTGTCCTGCCTGCGGATCGGAAACTGCGCCCGGCCGGTGTACTCTGCGCGTTTGAGCAGACGCCTCTGGGTCTTGAGGTCATTCTGACCAAGCGGTCGTCTCGTTTGAAGCATCATCCAGGCCAGATCGCCTTCCCCGGTGGTAAACAGGATGAAGGTGATCGGGACGTTGTCGATGCAGCGCTGCGCGAAGCATACGAAGAGATCGGCCTGCCCAAGACACATGTCGAGGTCATTGGAACTCTTCCGACGCATGAGACGGTGACGGGCTTCCTTGTGACACCGGTTCTTGGGCTTGTTCGGGAATCCTTTGAGGTTTTGCCGGAAAAGGGTGAGGTCGAAGAGGTGTTTCGTGCGCCCTTTGCCCATGTGACGGATCCGGCGCGTTACGCCGTGCAAAGCAGGCGGTGGCGCGGGCACCGCAGATCGTATTTTACTGCGCCGCTTGGCCCATATTACATCTGGGGCGCGACGGCGCGTATGCTGCGGGTCCTGGCGGACAGAGTTTCGGAATGACTCGGGTTTCGGGGTCTTGGCTGGAAGCCAAGGGAACACAGCTTGTCATGAAAACGCTGGAAGAGGCGGGTTTTGAGGCCTTTGCTGTCGGCGGCTGTGTGCGCAATGCACTATTGGGTGAACCTGTGGCCGATGTGGATATTTCCACCTCTGCGCGGCCTGAAGACGTTTTGAAGCTCGCCAAGGCAAGTGGGTTGAAGGCGATCCCGACAGGTATCGATCACGGCACGATCACGGTTGTGGCCAATGGCGAGCCTTATGAAGTGACGACCTATCGCGCGGATGTGGAGACCGACGGACGCCGCGCCGTGGTTCGGTTTGCTCAAACCATGAAAGAAGACGCCATCCGGCGCGATTTCACGATGAATGCTCTCTATGCGGATCGGCATGGTCTGATCAAGGACCCGCTTGGCGGGTTGGAGGATCTGCGCGCGCGGCGATTTCGGTTCATTCAGGATGCGCAGACGCGCATTCGCGAAGATTATCTTCGGATTCTCAGGTATTTCCGATTTACGGCCTGGTACGGCAACCCGGAGGCGGGCGTTGATCCGGAGGCCCTCGCCGCGATTGCCGAAAACCTGGATGGTCTGGACCACCTCTCCAGAGAGCGAGTGGGTGCTGAACTGTGCAAACTGTTCGCCGCGCCGGACCCCACCGTGGCCGTTAGCGTGATGGAGCAGACAGGTGTCTTGCACCGAATCATGCCGGGCGCCACGACACGCGCGTTGGGCCCGCTGATCATCCACGAGCAATCCATGGCGCTGGGTCCGGATGCGCTCAGGCGTATGGCGGCAACGGGATTTTTCGATGGCGCTGCGCTGCGTTTGTCCAAACAGGCGCAAAAGCAGCTGGCTCTTTTGCAGTGTCGTATCTCGGACTCCAAGGGTTTGCCGGAGATCGCCTGGCGTGACGGCGGTGCGGTTGCGCAGGACGTTGCTGTCTTGCGTGCTGCCATGCTGGAAATGCCTTTGGCTTCTGATACCGAAGCTCAGATCCAAGCCGGAACACAGGCTCAGTTTCCCGTGACCGCCAAAGATTTGATGCCGCACCTGCAAGGACCAGCGCTTGGTAAAGCACTGACAAAGCTGCAAAGGTTCTGGATTGCATCAGGTTTTACCCTTCAAAAAGAGGCGCTTTTGAAACTGCTCAACCAAGAGGGGTGACAAGAGCTTGGATTTCCGCTAATCCAACATCACCTATCGGAGGAAATTTGATGATGAAGAACAGGATTCGAACCAGCCTAGCCTGAGTCGCCCTGTTTGTGTGTGGGCCCGTCAGGTCCCGCCCCTCGTCAAATTTGCCAGTGCCTATACGTGAGGCTTCCGATATGTTTCGCTTCTTTGAAAACCTAGTTGACCCTTATGCGGATTATCCTGTGCAGGATACGCCGCCGCAAAAAGTCCTGCCCTTTATCTGGAATTACACCCGTGTTTTCCGGGGCATTTTCGTCTGGGCGGTTTTGCTGTCCATTGTTGTGGCCGGGATCGAGATCGGCCTGATCTGGGCCATGGGTTGGGTCGTCGACATCCTGTCCGGTCAGCCCGAGCAGGTTTGGGAGACCCACGGCACGACGTTGATTGTCTTGGCCGTATTTATCCTGGTTCTTCGGCCGATTATTCAGGTTGTGGATGTTGCCCTGCTGAACAACGCCATGTTGCCCAACATTGGCACGTTGATCCGGTTCAGGGCGCATAGCCATGTGCTGCGCCAGTCTGTTGGCTGGTTCGAGAATGACTTCGCCGGACGCATTGCCAACCGGATCATGCAAACCCCGCCTGCCGTGGGCGAAGTGACCTTTCAGGTCTTTGACGCCATGACGTTTTCGATTGCCTATGTCGTCGGGGCGGCTGTCTTGCTTGCGGACGCAGATGCGCGGCTGATCCTGCCACTGCTGATCTGGGTCGTGCTGTACGGTCTGCTTATCCGGTGGACAGTCCTGCGTGTCAGCCCGGCGTCGAAAGCGTCCAGTGACGCCCGCTCGAAGATCACCGGGCGGGTGGTGGATGCCTATACCAACATCCATGCGATCAAGATGTTTGCGCACCACGATCAGGAAATGGCCTATGCTGGTGAGGCGATCGAACATGCGCGCCGGACATTCCAGCGGGAAATGCGGCTCTATACCACCATGGATGTGGCTTTGGTCATATTGAACGGCCTGCTGATCGTCGGTGTTGTCGGCTGGGCGATTGTTCTCTGGTCGCAGGGCAATGCCTCTGCCGGAGCTGTTGCTGCGGCGTCGGCGCTTGTGTTGCGGCTCAACGCGATGACCGGCTGGATCATGTGGGCGACCACGAGCCTGTTCCGCGAAATCGGCGTGGTTCAGGAAGGCATGGAAACCATTGCCCAGCCGATCACACTTGTTGATGCGGATGCGGCCAAGCCTTTGCAGTTCAAAGAGGGGCAAATCGAGGTCAGCGAGGTCTCGCACCATTACGGCAAGGACAGAGGTGGTCTGGATGCGGTGTCTTTGACGATCAACCCGGGCGAAAAGATCGGTCTGGTTGGGCGATCCGGGGCGGGCAAGTCCACGCTCGTGAAACTGCTGCTGCGTTTCTACGATGTGGAGAAGGGCCGGATCATGATAGATGGTCAGGACATCGCCGGGGTTACGCAGGACAGTTTGCGCCAGCAGATCGGCATGGTGCAGCAGGACAGCGCGCTGTTGCATCGGTCCGTGCGGGACAACCTGCGGTTCGGGCGGCCAGAGGCAAGCGATGAAGAGATCATTGAGGCCGCCAAGAAGGCGCAAGCGCATGACTTCATCCTGGATCTGGAAGATCCGGAAGGCCGGACCGGCTATGACGCGCATGTGGGTGAACGGGGGGTCAAGCTTTCGGGGGGGCAACGGCAGCGGATCACGCTGGCGCGTGTGATGCTCAAGGATGCGCCAATCCTGCTCTTGGACGAAGCCACCAGCGCGCTCGACAGCGAGGTGGAAGCGGTCATTCAGGAAACGCTGTATGGCCTCATGGAAGGCAAAACCGTAATCGCCATCGCGCACCGCCTGTCAACCATTGCCCAAATGGACCGCATTCTGGTGATGGACAACGGGCGTATCGTCGAAGACGGCACGCATGAGGTGCTTTTGGCGCAAGGGGGGCTATATGCTGGGTTCTGGGCGCGCCAGAGCGGCGGGTTTCTTGATCCGGATACAGACAACAGCACAGGCAGTGCCGAGGCAGCGTTATGAAGCCGACTGAATGGATAAACCATCTTGCCGAAGCGGACGGCCCTCCGCCTGACACCCTGTGGCGGTTTTCGATGTGGGCGATCCGTGGGGCATGGCCGCCGCTGATCCTTGCCTCCGTGTTTTCGGTGCTGGGCGGAATGGTTGAAGTATCGTCAGCCGTCATCCTTGGCTGGGTGGTGGATGGGGCGCTTTCGGCTGGAACAGAGACTGTTTTCAGCTCGAATGTCCTGTTGCTTATCTTCGCACTGGGCTTTTTCATTGTTCTGCGACCGGTGCTGTTCGGTGTGAACGCCTATCTGCAAACGCAGGTCACGCAACCGAACGTGTTCAGCCTTATTCTCAGCCGCGTACATCGGTTCACCATCGGCCATTCGGTCAGCTTCTTTGACAATGATTTCGCCGGGCGGATCAGTCAGAAGGAGATGCAGACCGCACGGGCGCTCAACGACGTCATCACGGAAATCCTGCACACGGTGCTTTTTGCCGTGGCATCAGTGGTGGGGGCTGTTCTGCTGCTTGGCACGGTGGATTGGCGTATCGCGGCGGGTCTGGTGGTCTGGATGGTCGCCTATGGTTTCCTGATCCGGTATTTCATGCCCAAGGTGCGTGAAAAGTCTAAGGCGCGCGCGGCGGCCCGGGCGATGATCACCGGGCAGATGGTGGATACGGTCACCAACATCAAGACCGTGAAGCTCTTCGCGCACTCCGAGTATGAGGATCAGGCGGCGCTGGGCGCGATCGGAACCTATCGCACGCGGTTCATCGAGTTTGGCCGTGTCAGTGTCGCATTTCGCTTCTGGCTCATGGCGCTTGCCGGTTTGTTGCCGGTCATGATGGTTGGCGGCGCGCTTTGGTTCTGGAGCCTTGGCATGGTCTCCGCAGGGGACATTGCCGCTACCGGGGCGGTTTCTTTGCGGCTGGCTCAGATGACCGGCTGGGTATCGTTCGCGCTTATGGGGCTCTACGCCAACATTGGCGAGGTCGAAGACGGCATGCGGACGCTGACGCCGCCGCATGATCTGGTGGATGCGCCGGAGGCCGGAGCGCTGGCGGTTGATCAGGGACGGATCGAATTTCGCGATGTCGGCTTTGCCTATGGGCGCGAAACCGGTGGCGTAGAGCACATCAACCTGACCATAGCGCCGGGTGAGAAGCTGGGTGTTGTCGGGGCTTCGGGTGCAGGAAAGTCCACGCTGGTATCGATCCTGATGCGGCTCTATGACGTTGAGCGGGGCGATGTTCTGATCGACGGGCAGGACATTGCGACGGTCACACAGGACAGCTTGCGGCGCCAGATCGGCATGGTCACACAGGAGACGGCCATGTTCAATCGCTCGGCCATGGACAACATCCGCTACGGCCGCCCCGATGCCAGCGACGAGGAGGTGTTCGAAGCCGCGCACCGTGCCGAAGCGCACGATTTCATTCTCGGTTTGAAAGATCATGCAGACCGCGAAGGGTATGAGGCGTATTTGGGCGAGCGCGGTGTGAAACTGTCCGGAGGGCAGCGCCAGAGAATTGCCCTGGCGCGCGCCATTTTGAAAGATGCGCCGATTCTGGTATTGGACGAGGCCACCTCCGCCCTTGATTCCGAGGTTGAAGCCAGCATTCAAGACGCTTTGACACGTGTGATGGTGGGTAAAACCGTGCTCGCCATCGCGCATCGGCTCTCCACGATCAGCAGCATGGACCGGATCATCGTGATGCACGATGGCAAGATCGCCGAAGAGGGAACGCATGAAGCGCTGCTCGCGCAGGGCGGGCTTTATGCGCGCTACTGGGAGCGGCAATCGGGCGGATTCCTTGGCTCGGACGAAGCGCAGGAAGCGGCGGAATGAAACGGGTGATGATCGTCGGGCAACCGGGGTCCGGCAAGTCAACGCTTGCCCGGATGATTGGCGACAGAACCGGCCTTCCGGTGGTGCATGTGGATCGCATTCACCATTTGCCGGGCTGGCAAGAGCGCCCCCGGGATGAAAAGATCGCCATGGCCATGGCGGAACAGGCCAAACCGATCTGGGTCTTTGAAGGCGGACTGTCGGCGACATGGGAACACCGGTTTTCGCGGGCGGACACCTATATCTTTCTCGATTTCCCGCTGCATGTCAGGGCATGGCGCGTGTTTTGGCGCACGATCCGTCACTATGGTCGCACGCGGCCTGACATGCAGGAGAATTGCCCGGAACGGTTCAATTGGGAATTCACCAAGTGGATCTGGGACACGCGCCATACGGGGCGGCGCAAACCTCTGGCGCTTTTGCAGCGTGTGGGCCCGGGCAAGACAGGCCATCATCTGCGTAATGCGGCACAGGTCCGAGCATTCCTGAGCCGACTGGACGAAGCCGGGGTAACCGGGTTAGAGGCGCGTCATGACAGTGATCACAATAGAACGGCTCGGCCACAAGGGTGACGGCATTGCGCCGGGGCCGATCTTTGTGCCCGGAGCCTTGCCGGGCGAAGAAGTGTCCGGCGACATCGTCAACGGTGTAATGGCCAAGCCCAGCATCGTGACCCCGGTGCCGGAGCGGGTGAAAGCATCTTGCGCGCATGCCAAGTCCTGCGGTGGGTGTCAGCTCCAGCACGCGAGCGATGCCTTTGTCGAAAACTGGAAAACCGACATCGTCGCGCGTGCTCTGGATGCGCACGGGTTGTCTACGGACATTCGCGCCTGTGTGACTTCGCCCGCACAGTCGCGCCGCAGAGCGCGTTTCTCGGCGCGCCGCACAAAGAAGGGCGCCTTGGCGGGATTCCACCAGAAGGCTTCCGACATTGTTGTTTCGGTCCCGAACTGCCAACTGGTCACGCCTGCGCTTGCCGGCTCTTTGCCCATGGTCGAGGCGTTGGCGATCCTCGGGGCCAGCCGCAAAAGCGAGCTTTCGGTGCTCGTAACCGAAAGCCTGGGCGGGCTGGACGTGTTTGTTTCGGGTGGCAAGGACGTTGATACGCAGCTTCGCGTGGCCCTGTCTGATCTGGCGCGAAAATTCGATCTGGCTCGGCTGGCGTGGGATGACGAAGTCATCACGCGGCGTCCAGCGTATCAGCGCTTTGGCACCGCCGACGTTGTGCCTCCGCCTGGTTCGTTCATGCAAGCCACGGCAGCAGGCGAAGCAGCGTTGCTGGAGGCGGTCCGCGAAGCGCTTGGCGCGATGGGCAAAAACGCCAAGATCGCGGATCTCTTTGCCGGATGCGGGACTTTTGCCCTGCCTTTGGCGAGAGACATGCGGGTGCATGCGGTCGAAGGCGAGAAATCCATGGTGCAGGCACTGGACCATGGTTGGCGCAATGCGGAAGGGTTGAAGCATGTCACGCATGAAGCGCGGGACCTGTTTCGCAACCCGTTGATGCTGGATGAACTTGATCGGCTTGATGGTGTGGTGATCGATCCGCCGCGCGCCGGGGCCGAGGCGCAGATTGCAGAGATTGCGCGGGCGAAAGTGCCACGCGTGGCCCATGTTTCCTGCAACCCGGTCACCTTCGCGCGTGATTGCGCCACGCTGGTGCAGGCGGGGTACACGCTGGACTTCGTACAGGTGGTTGATCAGTTCCGCTGGTCGACTCACGTGGAAGTGGCGGCGGGTCTCTCACTTAAAGTTTAATGCAAGAGTTAGCTTTTTCGGGTTATCGTTTTCGGGTATGGTGAACGAAAAACCTGAATGGGTAGATCGATGCAGTTTCTAAAGGTCTGGCTGGTACTGGCCATGCTGCTCGGGCTGGGCGCCTGCAGCAGCAAGTTCAAGACATACGACGGTCCGGAAGTGACCCATGTGCTTGTCAGCAAGAGCGCAAGGCGCATGTATCTGTTGCACAACGGCGAAGTGCTGAAGGCTTATCGGGTCGGATTGGGATTTGCCCCGACAGGGGACAAGAAGGTGCGCGGTGACGGCAGGACGCCGGAGGGCGACTATTTGATCGACCGCCGCAATCCCAACAGCCAGTTCCACCTCAGTATCGGGATTTCCTATCCGAACGCGCGGGACATTGCAGAGGCCGAGGCCTTGGGAAAAAGCCCGGGTGGCGACATCTTCATCCACGGCAGGCCGCGCAAATACCGCGACGGGCGGCGTGACTGGACAGCCGGTTGCATTGCGGTCCGGGACCGTGAGATGGAAGACATCTATGCGATGGTGAAGGACGGCACGCCGATCCGTATCACACCGTAATTAGGATGGGATCGCAGGCGCTGCGCCGGGAATAACCGACAGCTCGGGCGAGCCGGTGATCAGCGTCCACCAGATCTTTCCGCCGCTTTCCTGATGCCAGGCAAAGCCCAGGTCGCGGGCGGAGGGATCAAGGATCACCTTGCGCGTGGCTTCGTCTTCCATCCAGGCACCGAGTGTTTCAAGCTCGGATTCGAAGGTTTCGGAGATGTTTTCACCGACGATGCGGCCCTGATAGCCCGCGCGTTGAACGCGGTCGATCGGGGAAGAGCCATCCGAGCCGAAATGCCAGGGCCGGTTCTGGACGGACATGTCACGCGCATGTGTCGCGGCAGCTGCGGTCAGGCGTGCATCCAGTTGCAGCGGCGGGGCACCGGCCGCCTGGCGCAGAGCGTTGACCGAGTCGAGCGTGCGGAACTGGATCTTGGCCGTAGCGCCGGCTCCGATTCGGTAGACTTTCGGAAGCGGTTTGCCGTCCGGCCCAAGCGCGTTGCTGTATTGCGGCTCTGCACAGGCAGTGAGGACCACGGCTGTGGAGAGGGCGAGAAAACTACGGCGGTTCATATCTGACGTCTCTTGGACAACTACTGTTAACGTTTCCTTAGCTTGCCAGCCGTTGCCAATCAAACCCACATCGGCGTGAGCCCGCCCAAACACGCGGGTTTGAATTGCGACTGAGACATTCGAGCCATAATATTGGCCATCCAATTGTTATTCGACAGGAGTATGGCGCATGGCCATTCCCTCACGTAAAGGCATGAACCGCCGTCATTTCCTTGCCACGGGCGCCGCGCTTATCGGCGCGCCAGCGCTTGCGCAGGACGTGAATGAAGGCACCACAGAGATCGAACGTGACATCAACACGGTGGTGCGGCGCAACATTTCCAGCTTCCGGACACTGGACTGGCAGCCGTATTTCAACAACCTGAATGGTGGGGCGATCCTTGTTGATATCAGCAGCCGCGCGCTGCACTTCTGGGAAGATAACGGGCGTTATCACCTGTATCCGTCCTCCGTTCCGCTGACCGAAGACCTGACGCGCAGAGGCCGGACCGAAGTGGTGCGCAAAGTAGAAGGCCCGTCCTGGCGGCCGACGCCCTCCATGAAGAAGCGCAACCCGGAATGGCCGGATTTCGTCGGCCCGGGCCCGGACAATCCGCTTGGCACGCACGCCCTGTACCTGAGCTGGACCTACTACCGCATTCACGGCACGCATGACACGCGAAAGATCGGTCGTCGTTCGTCCAATGGCTGCATTGGCCTCTATAATGAGCACATTGCAGAGCTTTTCGGCATGGCGAAAGTTGGCACACAAGTGTTGCTAATTTGACGACACTTTTTCGAGCGGCCGTTAGGGCAAGCCAAGATGCAATTGCAATCGCCCTAAAATACTGCTTAGACAATCATACGAGGTAAGTCTTGGGTGCCTGTCGTGCGTTCCTCAGTTCGGGCGCGGCGGGCAAATTTCTGGAGAAGAACATGAAGAAAATCGCTCTTGCCGCCGCTTTTGCTGGTGCAGCATCCACCGCCATGGCCGGTTCCTATGCCAAGGACGACGTTGTGATGGAGCCCGTTGTTGTGGTTGAAGAAGCCGCAGCATCCTCCTCCTCCGCTGGTCTGCTGATCCCGCTGCTGCTGGTTGCAATCATCGCGGCTGCCGCAGCTGACTAATCGTCAGTTACGGAACGTATTGGAAAAGGCGCTGCGACGGCAGCGCCTTTTTCTTTTGTGGCGCGTGATCAGTGCGCCATGGTGATTGCTGGTCGAACCTGTCCAGTCACAAGACCGTCCCAGTTCCTGATGTCGGGGCACAGGAATCGCTGAACGTCAGGATGGTTCGCATCAACGACGCCCAGTTTCACCAGAATCGCGGCAATCGCACTTTCTGCGGCGCGAGTCGTGCCATCCGCCACTTTCAAGGCAACGCCCAGCTCCTGCTCGGGCAGAATCGCGATGAAGTAACCGTCGGCACCGGTCTTGATGGCCACAGGCTGGTTGGCAGCCCGCATCAGCAAAGTGCAGGCGCGCCCATGCCCGGCTACCATCATCGGATGGGCATACATCGCCTGAACCAGACGAGCCCCCGCAACGCTCAGGGCATCTTCACGTTTGTGTGCGCCTGCAAACCAGGCCATGCCCTTGGCCATCGCGGCAACGCTCGTGGCGAAATTCGGGGCGGAACATCCATCTACGCCGAAACCGGGGCTGTCGCGATCCGTGATCGTCTCGAAAACGTCGCGGCAGGTTTTCTGGACCGGATGCGCCGGGTCAACGTAATCCGCGCCAGCCTGCAGGTATTTCGTAAGCGTAAGGAAACCTGCGTGTTTGCCTGAACAATTGTTGTGGATCCTGCACGGCTTCTCGCCATCGCGAATCATCTGCAACTTCAGTTCCTTGTCGCGCGACGTTTGCGGACCGCAAATCAGATCGGGTTCGTTGTATCCCAGATCATTGAGCCACTTGGACACGGCCTCTACATGGAGAGGTGCCCCTTCATGTGACGCGCAGGCAAGGGCCAGTTGCGCCTCTGTCAGATGAAAATGATCGGCTGCCCCGCTGGCGACCAGCGGTAGGGCCTGAATCATCTTTGAAGAACTGCGGGGCAGAACGATGGTTTCGCCTTCTCCCCAGGCTTCGACGACACCCAAGGCATCGCTGATCACGGCGTGTCCAAAGTGCGCGTTCTCCAAAAACGGACCGCGATAGGTTTCTGCAAGCAAGGCTGGGGCTGTCATGGGTGTCTCACGTCTAAGCGATAATCTGCCAAGAGGGCTTTCGTTTTTCAGCTATTTCAGGCTATTGTCCCGCCGTCGAGAGAAAAGGTCTAGCCCTGTCCAAAGGGCGGTTCGAATCCCAAGGGCGGGCCTGTACGATTGAGGCAAAGACAGCTGGAGGCTGCGAGAGATGAAATCAAGCTTTGTGCGCGTGATCGCCGCAACGGCGCTGACCCTGACCGCGTCTTTTGCGGCGGCGCAGGAAGAGAGCACCAACCGCGTCGACGCCATGACGGACTGGTCTGTCTTTGAAGGACAGGACCCGCGCGAATGCTGGGCGGTGACCACGTTCAAGGAAAGCGTCAACACCAAGGATGGCCGCGTTGTTGCCGTGACCCGCGGCGAAATCCTGCTGATGGTGTTTTACCGCCCGGATGCGAAGGTACAGGGACAGGTCGCCTTTACCGGTGGCTATCCCTTTGCAAATGGATCCACGGTGAACGTGAACATCAGCGGCAACGAGTTTGAGCTCTATACAGAGGGCGAATGGGCCTGGCCGGCTACGCCGCAGGACGACACGAAACTGATCACGGCCATGAAGCGTGGCGCTGACGCTGTCATGACAGCCGTGTCATCGCGTGGGACAACAACCAAAGACACTTTCTCTTTGCTGGGCTTCACAGCCGCCGTGACGGACGCGGAAAAGCGCTGCAACTGATCACGCGCTGCAGCGGTTGAGATTTGAAGGGTCGGGGTCACTCGGCCCTTTGTGTTTTCTGGCGAATCCTGTATGGGACAGGCTTCTTTTCTTGAGGATACGTGTCATGGCCACCGAGGCGCCGATTACCCAGGACGTTCTGACCATCCCCCGCAAACTGCCGGAGGACGGGAAGGTCAATCTTGTTGGTCTGACCCGCGCAAAGCTGCGCGAGGCTCTGATTGGCATGGGCACGCCCGAGAAGCAGGCCAAGATGCGCACCGGCCAGATCTGGCAGTGGATCTATCACTGGGGCGTGCGCGATTTTGCGGAGATGACAAATCTGGCCAAGGCTTACCGGGCCCAGCTTGCCGAGCATTTTGTGGTCGAAGTGCCGGAGGTTGTTTCCCGTCAGGTAAGCGCCGATGGCACACGCAAATATCTCGTGCGGATCGCCGGCGGGCATGAGGTCGAGGTTGTCTACATCCCCGAGGCCGATCGCGGCACGCTGTGTATCTCAAGCCAGGTTGGCTGCACGCTGACCTGCTCCTTCTGCCACACGGGCACACAGAAGCTGGTCCGCAACCTCACCGCTGCTGAAATCGTCGGTCAGGTTATGATGGCTCGGGACGATCTGGATGAGTGGCCGGAGCCCGGTGTTGGTACTGGCGATGCCGGTCCGCGTCTTTTGTCGAACATCGTTCTGATGGGCATGGGCGAGCCGCTCTACAACTTCGACAACGTGCGCGACGCGATGAAGGTGGTGATGGATGGCGAAGGAATCGCCCTGTCGCGCCGCCGCATCACGCTGTCCACTTCTGGCGTTGTCCCGGAAATCGCCAAATGCGCCGAAGAGATCGGATGTCTTCTGGCGGTCAGCTTCCACGCCACCACCGATGAGGTGCGCAACAAACTGGTGCCGATCAACAAGCGTTGGAACATCGAAGCCTTGCTGAACTCGCTGCGTGAATACCCGCGCCTGTCCAACTCCGAGCGTATCACGTTTGAGTACGTGATGCTCAAGGATGTGAACGACACAGATGCGGATGCACGGCGGCTGGTCAAGCTGATCCAGGGCATTCCCGCCAAGATCAACCTGATCCCCTTCAACGAATGGCCCGGCTCTCCCTATGAGCGCAGCGATTGGGAGCGGATCGAGCGGTTTGCGGACATCATCTACAAGGCCGGCTATGCCTCCCCGATTCGCACGCCGCGCGGCGAAGACATCATGGCCGCATGCGGTCAGCTCAAGAGCGCGACAGAGCGGGAACGCAAATCACGGCGTCAAATCGAGCAGGAAACCGGGCTCTGACGCTCTTGGAGCTTGGTGATTAGTCTCCAGATTGACTTTGCTGATAATTTTTGTCAGGAATAAATCCGAGAGAACTCGGAGGCGTTCGTGTGGTATTCGGACATTAAAAGATCTGACGTTGGTCTACGGGGACCAGAGCGCCGCTTGATCGGTATGCTTCGGCATTGGGCCGAAGGCGAAGCGGCGCAGATGGCCGTTTGGCATGACCTGCGCCAATGCCTTGGGGAGCAACGCGCCGCGTCGTGCCTGAACGGTTTCGAAGACATGCTCGACCTGCTAAAGAAACACGGCTGGCACGCCCCGCTGATCCTTTCACCCGAGGCGACAGGCTACTCCGAAGACGAACTTGCGATTGCGCGTTTCGTCATGGCGGCAACCGAACAAAGGCGGGGGGTTGCGCTCGCCGAGGCAAGCTTTCTGGTTTCACCCTGCGCCATGCTCAACCTTATGCACGCAGCGAGCCGAGCCGGACTTCCTTTGCTCTGCGAGGACTGCCGTCTCCGCGTCATGATGGGGCGGCGAACCGTCCACTGACGCTACTCGAGCCAGCCTTTCAGGTTGGTCTCGATCACCGCGCTCAGCGCTTCGATATGAGCATCGTCATCATTGAGACAGGGGATGTAGGTGAACTGTTCCCCTCCTGCATGTTCGAAGCTTTCCTGGATCTCTTCGTTGATCTCTTCGAGCGTCTCGATGCAATCGGCAGCAAAGGCCGGGGCAATGACGGCAATCTTCTTTTTGCCTTGCTTGGCCAGATCGGCGACATGCTCGACCGTATAGGGGCGCAGCCACTCCTCGGAGCCAAAGACAGACTGGAAGGTGGTGCAGATCTGTGTGTCGTTCCAGCCAAGCCGTTCTTTCAGCAGGCGCGTGTTTTTCTGGCACTGGCAGTGATACGGATCGCCCTCGAGCAGGTAGCGCTTGGGCATGCCGTGGTAGGAACAAACCAGCATGTCGGGTTTGTCATCCAGCCCCGCATAGGCCGTTTCAACAGACTGCGCGAGCGCGTCGATATAAAGCGGATGATCGAAATACGGTGGGATGGTGCGCACGGCGGGTTGCCACTTTTCTTCCATCAAGGCGCGGAAGAATTCGTCGTTCGCGGTTGCCGAGGTCGCTCCGGCCTGTTGAGGGTAAAGCGGCACAAAGAGGATCTTCTGGCAACCGGCCTCGACCATCGCCCGGACCTTGGACTTGGTTGATGGATTGCCGTAGCGCATGCAGAAATCGACCATCACCTGTTCGCCATAACGCTCTTCCATGGCTGCGGCCATCTTGGCTGTCTGATCTTTGGTGATTGTCATCAACGGGCTCTCGCCCTTGTCGTGGTTCCAGATCGACTTGTAGTTCGCGCCGGAGGTGAAAGGCCGCTTGGTCAGGATGATCAGTTGCAGCAATGGCTGCCACTTCCAAGATGCGATGTCGATGACACGTTTGTCTGAGAGAAACTCGTTCAGATACCGGCGCATCGGCCAATAGGTGTAGTCATCCGGCGTGCCGAGATTGGCGAGCAGAATACCCACTTTGGCGGGTTTGATCGCCGGATGATCCGCGGGCGCATGGGCTGGCACTACGGCTTCGTCGGTCATGTCGCGCATCTCATGCGTCCTCTTGTCCCTTTGGCTGTGGCGTAAGTATCGCCTTTTCGCGATGCGTCAATCCTTGAGGGGCGTTTCTTCGGTTCCCAACGCCTCAGCGAGACTTTGCGTCGCGGAACCGGGGCGGAGTGGCTTTGGCTGACTGTCGTCGGGCGCCCAGCCGGTCAGGGTTATGATGTCGAACGTTGCGGGTATTCTGCCATCCGGCCCCGCGTGCTGCTCGACATAAAGTTGCGCGGCCTTCATTAAAATAGATCGACGTGTCGGGTGCCGCAGACGCCCGGACAGAGCATTGGCTTCTCCCATCGCGCGTAGCTCTCTCATGAGATGCAGCGGGGTTTCGTAGCTGGTGTTCAGGCTCAGCGAGTCCGCGACAGGCATGGCCAAACCCGCCCTTTGCATGACCGCGCCGAGATCGCGGATTTCGCCCATGGGCAGGACGCGGGGGGAAAGCCCGCCGGTTATGTCCGCTTCAGCCGTTGCGAGCGCGCTGCGCAACTCGTGCAGCGTTTCACCTCCGAAGGTCAGGCAAAGCAGCAGCCCGTCCGGACGCAAGGCGCGGCGACATTGGATCAGCTGACCGACGGGGTCATTGGCCCAATGCAAAGCCAAGGCGTGCACGATGAGATCGTGGGCTGCTTCGTCCAGACCAAGCGTTTCTTCATCCGAAATGATCCGCGCTTCGGGAAAATCCTCCTGCCAAATCGCCGGGAAAGGCGTCACGATCGCCGGATCTGTAAAGTCCTTGTTAACCAACGCGAGGCGATCATGAACATCGTCCCGAGCCATTTCATGCAGGAACAGCGCGGCCGGGTCGGAAACACGCGTGCGATTGCGGATCAGGGCCTTGCGGTCGGTCAAGGGAAGCGGCTGTGACATGAGGGGAAAACTATGGGCTGGGTAGATCGGATGCAATCGATCGTTCAGATGGTCTATCCACCGCGCTGTCTGTCCTGTGGCGCCATGGTGGATGAAGACTTCGGTCTTTGTGCCGCGTGTTGGAAGGAAACACCATTCATCGCCGGTTTGTCCTGCGATCTTTGTGGTAAACGCCTGTCCGGGCAGTCTGACCGCGAGGAGCTGTGCGATGATTGTCTTACCATCGCGCGCCCGTGGAGCCGCGGCAGAGCAGCGCTTGTTTACGAAGGCCGTGCGCGCCGTTTGGTGCTGGCGCTCAAACACGGCGACAGGCACGATATCGCGAAGCCTGCCGCGCAGTGGATGGCGCGGATCACCCGTCCAATCGTGCGCCCCGATACTTTGGTTGTGCCCATTCCATTGCACGTGAGACGCCACCTTTCCCGGCGCTACAATCAGTCCGCCTTGCTGGCTCAGACCTTGGCGGACGTGCTTGATCTCGACTATGTGCCGGACCTCTTGCACCGGGTGCACCCGACGCCGATGCTCAAAGGAAAGAGCCGCGACGAGCGCTTTGAAATTCTGGCGGGACAGTTGCAGGTCACACCCAGTCACGAGCCGCTTGTGGCGGGTCGAAGTATACTGGTTGTCGATGATGTCATGACCTCCGGCGCGACCCTCGCAGCGGCGGCGGATGCCTGCCTTGCGTGTGGCGCAAGTGAGGTTTTCGTGAGTGTACTGGCGCGGGCTGGCAAAGAAGCCTAAGTAAGGTCCCACACCACACGGGACATGCGACATGCAAGACGTTGAAATCTATACCTCGCCCCTCTGCGGGTTCTGCCACGCAGCAAAACGCTTGCTCAAACAGAAGCATGTGAAGTTTTCAGAAGTGGATGTCCTGCAGGAACCCAACCGCAAGCCCGAGATGATGGATCGCGCCGGTGGGCGTCACACGGTGCCGCAGATTTTCATCGGCGGAAAACACGTCGGCGGCTGCGATGAGCTCTATGCGCTGGAACGCGCGGGCAAACTGGACGCGATGCTGGCCGGGTGATGCGGGTCGCGCTGCTTCAGACCTGCGCCAGCGATGACGTGAGCCGGAACCTGGACGGGCTTCTTGAGATGTTGGAACAGGCCGCGCAGGCTGGCGCGGACCTCGTTCTGACGCCCGAGGTGACCAACATCGTCTCCATGGACCGGGCATATCAAACCGAAGTTCTGAAGACCGAAGCCGAAGACGACACCCTGCGCGCGGTCCGTGAATTTGCAGCGCAACGGGAGCAGTGGGTCCTCTTGGGATCGCTTGCCCTGAAGTCCGATCCGCCAGAGGCACGGTTTGCCAATCGCTCCTTGCTGATTGACGACAAGGGCTCGATAAAGGCCCGTTATGACAAGATGCACATGTTCGATGTGCAGGTGTCGGAAACCGAAACCTACTGCGAATCAAGCGGTTATGCGCCGGGCGAGCGGGCTGTGGTTGCGGCTACTCCCTGGGCCAAGATCGGTATGACAATCTGTTACGATATTCGTTTTGCCTATCTCTACCGCGCTCTGGCTAAGGCGGGAGCGGAGATTCTGACCGTGCCGGCCGCCTTTTCTCCCGGAACCGGGCCAATGCACTGGCAGCCGCTTTTGCAGGCGCGGGCGATTGAAACCGGTGCCTTTGCCATCGCCCCGGCACAAACCGGAACCCATGACGCACGATCAGGCCGGACACGCAGGACTTATGGGCATAGTATGGTCATATCACCGTGGGGCGAGGTGTTGCTGGACGCGGGCACCCAGACCGGGGTCTTCGTGGTCGATCTTGATCTTTCCGCTGTGGCCGAGGCGCGCCGGAAAGTGCCGTCCCTAACCCACGACAGAGTATTCGAGGGGCCGTTATGAATGACGCCAGTACACTTGCCATCTCGCTGTTCAGCGAGCTTCTGACAGCGGACCAGCTGCTTCGGGCGCGTCTGAACAAAGTTCTGCCCAAGAAGATGGAAATCTCGCACTTTTCCGTGCTGAATCACCTTGGACGCGGCGGCGAGCGCACCCCGGCGCAGTTGGCGCGCGCGTTTCATGTCACGCGCGGCGCGATGACCAATACACTCGGGAAACTGGAGATGGCCGGTTACGTGCATATTCGGCCCGATTGGGATGATGCCCGGCGCAAACTTGTCTCGATCTCGCCCGCCGGAAAATCCGCACGCGATGCCGGACTGGCGGCGATCTCGCCACTGATCACGGAAATGGTCGGCGAACTGGGGGACGAGAAGGTCCGCGCCGCGCTGCCTGTTCTGCGTGAACTGCGCGTGAAGCTGGAACAGGACTAAAGAGCTCCGCCTGCGGGGGCTGTTTCAGGCCAAAATCCGGACGCGGCAATCAGCCGAAAATAACCTGTGCATGGTCTTCAAGATAGATGCGCAGCCAAGGCGTATACCGTTCTGGATACTCAGCCACGCGTTTCTTGAGCGCTCTGATGGCGATCCATTCCGTGTCCATCACCTCGTCAGGGTTCGGAACAAGCGGCATGTCATCCGCCGCTTCCGCCACAAACAGATCGACCACTTCATGTTCGGTCAACCCGCCACCAACATCCGCCCGATATTCAACCTGTTGCCGGAACGCGAGAGAAAGGCCGGTGATGCCCAGCTCTTCCTTTACGCGCCTCTGGCCGCAATCCTGCGCGGCTTCGCCCCAATGCGGATGTGTGCAGCAGGTGTTCGCCCAAAGGCCCGGGGTGTGATACTTCTCCAGGGCTCTGCGTTGCAGCAGAACTTTTCCATCCCGCACAACAAACACGGACACGGCCTTGTGCCTGAGCCCCCGTTGATGGACGGCGAGTTTTTCAACAGGCGTCAACGTCCCGTCAACCCAGGCAGGGATCATGATCGGGGTTTCGTCTGCCATGTCAGGGGCCTCTGGCATCGATGAGGATGCTCCGTGGTGTTTCAAGGGAAGACCCAGTCGTGGTCTCAGATTGGGAAAACAACAAAAGCGCGCCCCTGTTCGGTCGCGCGCCTGTATTGTTGATTTCGATATTATCGGGCCAGATTGGCCGCGCTCGCCGTCAATCCAAAGACCGACCCGACAAGGCTGAAGACCGTTTGCACCGCGTTGACCGGGCTTTCCGTTGCCAGAACCGTATCATCTGGATGGATCGGGAACTTCTTGGCCGCGAAGAGACCATCCGCGCTGGTCAGGTCAAAGGTAAAGACCACCTGCTGCATGTCAGGCCCCGGGCCGCTGTGGGACAGGTGCTCGGCCGCGTATTCACGCAGGACAAGAACGCCCTTCGGGTCAGCACGCAGGTCAGCGATACCGCCCATCAAGGACATGGCTTCGAGGGCCATCACTTCGTCCTTCGGGAAGTAGATCAGGTTTTCGGTTCCAGAGGCGCCAAGCGTGGTAAAGGCGCGCTCGTCGGGCTCGACGATAACGGTGTCGCGCGGATGCATGAGCGCGTTTTTGGAGCCGTCTTCGAAAAGCCTGTCGGCCGAAATCTCGTAGGTCTTGCTTCCGCGGAGCAGGCGAACCTGCGGGTTGCGCATGGCGCTGGGAATGCCGCCCGCATCGGAGATCACGTTCAGGATCTTGTAGTTGCGCGACGGCATGGGGTAGGCGCCGGGTTTGTTCACACCGCCAACAACGTCAATCGAATGATCGCGCCCCTGTTGCAGACTAAGCTGAACCTGCGCAGAGGGCACAATCGGTTCCAGGCGGCTTTGGATTTTCGCACGTGCTCCCGACGTTGTCAGTCCACGCACACCAACCTTGTTTACATAGGGCAGATAGATCGAACCGTTGCCGTCGACCTCGAGGTTTTCGATCTTGGTGAAACGTTGCCCGGGGTTGGTGATCAGAGAGTTGTCCTGACTGTCCCAGATCGTCACATCGATCCGATCCCCCGTCCGGATCATCGACGATGTCGAGCCGTTGGATGTGGCTGGCCAATGGTAGTGGCCGTAGCCGCTGTGTGCGGACCAAGCGAGAATTCCAGGAATGTTTTCGCGTGTGACCGGTACCACCTGAAAGGTCGGACTCTCGGCCTGGCTTTCACTCAGGACTTCCGATTGCAGGGCTGCGCCGCGTGGAAGGCTGCAGGCTGCCAACGCCAGAAACGCAGCGAAGGCCGTCAGGAGTTTGAATTTCGCAGTCACGTTGCCCCCAGACATCTCTGACCAACATATTGTATCAAAACTTGTTACCGTTGATAGATAGTCCCGGTCCAGATTGGAAGAAGAATGACAAGCGCCGGGAGAGCGGGCAATTGACCAAACGCGTTTTGATGCTGGGGGCGAGCGGGAAGCTGGGGCGGATGTTGCGCGCAGTCTGGCGACACATCCCGCAGCAAGATTATGAAATCATTCCTGTTTTTCGCACCCTTACGGACTTTCCCGGAGCGGTCACCTGGCAGCCCGGAGAAGATGCGGCAGTTTTGCCACGGATTGATTCAATTATAAGTGTGTGGGGGGTGACGCGAGGGGATGATGAGGCGCTCTCGACGAACGCGCGGCTAGCTGTCGCGGCGATGGATTTGGCGACGGAATTGGGAGCAGAACGCGTGCTGCATGCGTCCACCCAAGCGATCTACAAACCCAAGACGACACCGATAAACGAAGACAGCGCCCTGCAACCGGCAAACGCCTATGGCCTTTCGAAACTCTTGGCAGAGCGGGCCGTGACCCAATGGCGGGAAACACATCCTCATGGGCCGCGCGCGGTCCAGTTGCGCATCGGTAATGTTGCGGGGGCAGAAAGCCTTTTTGCCAATCTTTCTCCAGAGGGCACTGTAACCTTGGATCAATTTGCCGATGGGTCTGGCCCGTCGCGCAGCTACATCGCACCGCAGGATCTGGCCACCTGCATTACCGGCCTTCTGCAATCGGATTTTGAAGGCCCGATCAATGTCGCGGCCCCTCAGACCACATCCATGGAAGCCATCGCACGCGCTGCCGGGGCCGATGTACGATGGAAACCCGCGCCGCCGCAAGCGATGCAGAGGATGGCGCTTGATACCACGCGGCTTGATGGCTTATGCGCGCTCTCTGAGCAGGCAGCTGATCCTGTGCACCTAGTTGAAGGCGCGCAGGCCACGGGAGAATGGCCATGACACCGTTTCGACGTTTGATCGACATCCTGAGCGCCTTTGTGCTGGGCGCCGTGTTGATGCCCGTCATCATCTGGGTGTCGCTGCTTCTATTGATCAAGGAAGGGCGGCCGCTGCTGTACAAAGCTGAGCGCATGAAGACACCGGATCAGGCCTTCCTGCTTTGGAAGTTTCGCACGATGAAGCCGGACGCAGGGGATCGCGGTGTGTCTGGCGGTGACAAATCCAGCCGGATTACCGCAACAGGTGCCATGCTCCGGCGCAAACGGCTTGATGAACTGCCGCAGCTCTGGAACCTCTTGCGTGGTGATGTGAGCCTTGTTGGCCCGCGCCCGCCCCTGCGTCGTTACGTTGAGATGTACCCGGAAATCTACCGCGAGGTTCTGAGATCACGGCCGGGAATTACCGGCCTTGCTTCCGTGGTGTTTCACAAGCGCGAAGAGGTGCTTCTGGAACAATGCCAAACGGCGGAAGATACCGAAGCGGTCTATTGCCGCCGCTGCATTCCGACAAAAGCGCGGATCGACAAGCTATATGAGCCGAAACGCAACATCTGCACGGATTTCCGCGTGATGTTCGCCACCGTTTTCAAGAGCGTCGACCCGCACTAGGCGGGCCGCAGTTTTCAGCGACGCAGCGCCTGCGTCCCGATGAACCCGATGGTAAAGCCAACCCACTGACGCCCGGCCAGAATCGTGCCGCGTTTGTCGACCACATAGGTGTTGTCGAACTGCCCACCTTCACCCCGGCAAGTGGCTGTCATCACGGTCCCGCCGCTGTTGATCTCGCCCGCCTTGATCGCCTGGGTGCCGCCGGGAACGACGGAGCACTGGAAGCTCAGTGTCTTTGTTTCATCACCCGGTGTCAGAAAATGCATCTGGTAGCCGGCATTGCCAGCCTGACGCGATTGCACGGCACGCAGAAGCGCGTCTTCCTCGCTGCTCATCAGATCGCCGCCCAAGCCTCTTGTCGCGGTGATCATGCCGCTGCGCAAAACGAGGCTTTGCCGCGCTGCGGTGCCGTAAGTGGAGTAGGGACCGTTCTGCTCGATGCCGATCATCAATGCCTGGCTGTTGCGGGCTTCGATGTTGACGAACTCCACAGGCGATGGTGTCGCAGCGAGGACCTGTGCGGTTTGATCTGCAGTTACAACGCCGCCTGCATTGGAGTCGGTCTTCGCGCCGCCAACAACGCCTTTGAGGTAGTCCACAGCCGGGTTGGGTTCAGACCCACAGGCGGCCAGCGCGAGGCTTGCAATCAGGGCAAGGCCGAAACGGCGTTTCAGAATAGCGCTCATCGCCAGAACCTCCCCCAGGAGCGTGCCACATCCGGTTCGTGGTATTCCCGGACTTGATCGTACAGGCGTCCACGGACGGACAGTTTTGCGCCGCCGTCGCGGGACAGCGATTGCACCGTGATATTGTCGGTTCTGCGGGTTGCCGTTCCCAGAAGCGTGGCAAACGGCACGGTAAACCGTATGCCCTTGTCAAAGGACCCTTCGCCAAAATCCTCCGCCGAGACGTTGGTTTTTGTCGCGTAGGCACCGATGCGCCAGCCGTTGGCAAATTCCTTGTCGATGGCGACAGTCGCGCCGTAGTCGCCAGCAAGGTAACGACCCACATCAACCTGCCCGTGGAAGCCGTTTCCGAAGGCATAATAGGCAGAGATATGGCCGTTCAGGTTGGGAATCTCGCGGCGCGCGCCGGTGACCGGGTCAACCGTGACCATGTCCTGAAGCCCAAAGCCCATGTCGAAATCACGGCGCTGGACGTAGTTCAGCTCGGCCCCGATTGCGAGCCTGCTGTTCACCGGCTTCCAAAGGATCTCGCCGGAGACACCGGCGTACATCGGTTCGAGATAGCCGAAAGTCAGGCGCGAGTAGAGGTTTTTGCCGGGGCGGCCATGCAGCGCAACGGTCAGATACTCAATCGCATTGTCTGCCTGCTTGTAGAGCGGCGCGTCGGTCCGCACACGTGGCAACGCGCTTTCGCTTTGACGAATGGCGCCGTTGCCGTTCTCGAAGAGTTTCGTGGTGACAGAGCCGGACACGGTGATGTTCGGCGCGACTTCCCAATCGGCCGTGGCCCTCAGACCGCCGCGCACTGCAACGGGATTGTTGGGATCAAACAGCGTGGCCGCGAGGTAAGGCCCAAGCGACCAGTTGAATTTCGGGTAGATGCCGGGATCGGCTTTGGGCAGGCGGCCATAGGCGTCCGAGATTGCCGTGCGGGCCAGCATGGCGTCGGCATTGTCGTGTTCCAGCCGTTCAAGATCCGAGCGCCGCATGGTAACGGCGGACATGGCCATGCCGTTGACCACAGGAATGACAACGAATTCTTCGACGGAGGTTGGCATCGTGCGGCTCATCGCCCGCGCGGTGCGACCGATGGCCTGGCTGGGTGCGCCATACGTCGGGTTTACAAGCCGAACCGTGGCACGCCGCGCTTCAAGATGCAGGCCTTCGACGGTCAGGCCGTCTTTCTGGGTCAGTGCGCGCAGCTCGCTCTTTGCCGAAGCGGCGACGGCGTCATTCCCGACCCAACCCAAATCGTTTGCGGACCCCGCGGGGCGGACACGCACCGGATAAGACGCAGGTTCATTGCCGCCGGGAATGCCGAAAGTCTTGGGGTTCAGCACGATGCTGAACTGCGCTCCGACCTCATTGCCATTCACATGGTAGAGCGAAAGCTGTGAACCGCTCTTCCAGCGATAGTCCACACCAAAGTTCCACGGGCTGTCCTTGGACATCTGCCCAAGCCGGGTTTCTTCGGTGTAGTTGTCCGAGGAATACTCGAGCGAGAAGTTCCATTTGCTGTTCGGGGCGTAGGTGATCCCGGCAAAACCGGCGACAGGGCCACGGAACCAGCGATCATAGGTTGGCACACCGCCGGTTGCGAGCACCACGTTGGGCCGGCTGCCGGTGGTGCCGAAACTGTTGTAGCTGCCAAGACGGCCCCAACCCAAACCGCCGGTAATCTTGACCCCGGGGGCCACGGATTTTGTCGCGACGATGTATTCGCCGCCCAGGATGCCGGTGCCGACAAAGTCCTGCAGGCCAATGACAACCGAGGGCAGGTAGTCGGATTCCTTGATCAGCTGATAACGCAGATCGAAAGAGCGGTCATAATAGACGCCATCCGCATTGCTTGCCGGATGGTTGAAGTTTTCGATGCCTGTATAGCGGAACGATCCAGACAGGCGCGGCGTGATCTGAAAGGTGATCGTCGTCCGCGTGCTGTCGCCGATCTTGGCCATGGTCGCCGAGAGAGTCCCGTCCGGATCAACCTCTGCCGTGGGCATGTCAATCAGACCCGGAACACCAAAGGAGTTGCGGCTCGGTACAAAGGGCGTTTCCTGACCGTAGGCACTGAAAGCGGAAACAGCTGTCGCGATGCCAGCAGCGGCCCCCGGCACCCAAAACTTGAGCCGAGATCTCGCCGATCTACTCTTCGGCATGGCTTTCCCCCTTCGACTGTCATGCGACTTTCTTGTTGCTAGTCATTTTGCCCGGCGCTGTCCATTCATCACCCGCCATAGTTGGGGGTTTGTGTGATTATCGGCACGCCGCCGCCACTTGTGCATGCTCTGGGGTCCTGTCCCTGGCATCTTCCAAGTCTCCCGGCGCATTAACGCGACATTTTTATTTGTTAAGTCGCTGGTAAAACTCCTCACGCTATACCGGCTCCGGTGGGAAAAGAGGTGGTGAGATGAGTGGCGACAATCAGGTCGCACCAATCATTATCAAACGAAAGAAAGTCTCCGGTGGTGATGGACACCACGGTGGCGCGTGGAAGGTGGCTTACGCTGACTTCGTGACCGCGATGATGGCTTTCTTTTTGCTGATGTGGTTGCTGAATGCGACAACAGAAAAACAGCGCAAAGGTATTGCGGATTACTTTACGCCAACAATTGCCCTCGCCCGCGTGTCCGGCGGCGGTGATGGTCCTTTGGGCGGCGAGTCCGTGTTTGCAGAGAACGTCCTTCCGCGCATGGGTACGGGCTCAACAAGCTTGCGTCCGACTGCGGACAATCGGGAGAAGGGCAGCTTCTCTCAAGGCGAAGATGTTGAGAAAGCCGCCGAAGACGAGGTTTTCGAACAGGCCGAAGACATGCTTATGGGACGCGGCGGCGAAAGCATGGTTGCGGATGAGCTGATGAAGCACATCTACACCGAAGTGACGGATGAAGGCCTCGTTATCGAGCTCTTCGGGACACGCAATGCCCGGCTGTTCGATGAGAAGGGTGAACCGACACGGTTGCTGCGTGAATTGTCTCAGGTGATTGTCCAGGCCTCGAAGATGGTGACCAATCCGATTGCCATTGAAGGGCACACAGCGGCTTATCCACTCGTTATCGCAGAGAATCCGAAATGGGACGTTTCCGGGGATCGGGCCGATCAGTTCCGCGATATGATGTTTCGCGCAGGGCTGCCCGAAGATCGCGTGGATCGCGTGACAGCCCATGCCGACCGCGAGCCAAAAGTCAGCAATCGCATGGATGTTCGTAACGACCGTCTGGAAATCGTTTTCCTGAGGAATGCGTCGAACAAGGAGTGATTGGGAAAAATGTGCGGGAAGAAAAGCTTGATTTTTAACTGTTAGCCACCCGGTAACCTAACGCCTCTATCTGTTGTCTCGGATTTGAACCGCGACAGCAGAAAGGCGTGTCCATGACAATTTCCTCTTCCCTCAATGCCGGTGTCTCTGGTCTGACGGCCAACGCAGCCCGGCTTGGTACGATTTCCGACAACATCGCCAACAGCTCGACCTATGGCTACCGCCGGGCGGAAACGGAATTCAATGCTCTGGTCATGCCGAACGGCGGGCGCACCTATACAGCGGGCGGCGTGGCCTCGTCCAATATCCGACTGATCGACCAGAAGGGTTCTCTGGTCTCAACAGACAACGCGACCGACCTTGCGGTTCGTGGCGGCGGGATGCTTCCCGTTGTTTCTGCGTCGAAATTTGATGCGACGTCGGATCCGGAATTGCTGCTGACGACCACCGGGTCTTTCCGGCTGGACGAAAACGGCTACCTGGCCAATGAGGCAGGGTACTACCTGATGGGTTGGCCAGCGAACCCCGATGGCACCGTGCCGTCATATCCCCGCGATACAACGGACGGGCTGGAGCCTGTTCAGTTCAGCCTGACGCTGACAGCAGATCCGACCACGGCTGTGCAAATGTCATTGAACCTACCTGCTTCCGATACGGTCGAAGGGTCCTCTGGCGATCCGTATAACCTGTCCGTGGAGTATTTTGATAACCTTGGCGTGTCTCAGTCAATTTCCATGACCTTCACCCCGACCGTTCCCGCAGCGGGCGGTGGTCAATCGAACGAATGGACCATGGTCATGACGGATTCGGCGCAGGCTGGGGCCGTAATTGGTGAATATGTCGTCGAGTTCGATCCGTCCCGCGATGACGGCGGTCAGATTCTGAACGTCACAACTGTAACGGGCGGGGCGTACGATCCCGTGAGTGGCCTCGCGATTGTTGATGTCGCTGGCGGACCTATCGAGTTTGACATTGGTGCCATTGGCGACATCAGCGGTCTGTCACAACTGTCCGACAGATTTTCCCCGATCTCCATCGTAAAGGATGGGTCTGAAGTCGGTAATATGGTGTCTGTCGAAGTGGATGCAAACGGCTATGTTACGGCCCTCTATGACACCGGCGCGAGCCAGACTCTCTACCAGGTTCCACTGGCGTATCTTCCGAATCCGAATGGGATGATTCCAACGGACAACCAGACTTTCAAACCGTCCCCTGCCAGCGGGCCATACTTCCTTTGGGACGCAGGCGATGGCCCGACGGGTGACATCCGAAGCTATGCCCGTGAAGAATCGACAACTGACGTCGCGCAGGAGCTGACGTCGATGATCAAGACGCAGCGCGCCTATTCTTCGAACGCCAAAGTCATCCAGACCGTCGATGAGATGCTCCAGGAAACCACGAACATCAAACGATAACGGTTTGAAAATCGAACCCCAAGGAGACTGAGTCATGTCGCTTTCCGGAACACTCATGAACGCATTCAGTGGTTTGCGTGCCACGTCGCGCGGTGCGGCCATCGTTTCGACCAATATCGCAAACGCAACCACCGAAAGCTACGGACGCCGCTCTTTGGCTCTCTCCTCGGATTCGATCGGATCGATTGGCGGCGTCCGCGTGGACGGCGTTGTGCGCCACACGGACGCCGCCCTTATTTCAGATCGGCGCGTGTCTGATTCCAGTCTTGGATGGGCGAACGATCTATTGTCGTTTGCCAACAGACTGGAGGAGGGTGTCGGCGAAACCGGGACACCGGGCGCGCTGACGGATTTGGTTACGGTATTCGAAAACACTTTGTTGACCGGCGCCGCCAATCCGGCTTCGACACAAAGGTTGGAGAGCATCGCAACCGCCGCCAATGATCTTGCAGGCAAGCTGAACCAGCTTTCGAACCTGGTTCAGGAAGAAAGGGTCAACGCCGACTCCGCCATCGCGGCTCAGGTGCGGACTCTGAATGAAACCATGGCGAGTCTTGAGGAACTCAACAATGACCTCGTCAAGGCAGGAACCACCGGAGCGGACATCTCTCCGATGCTGGATGAGCGCGCACGATTGCTGGACTCCGTGTCGGACATCGTCCCTCTGAGGATTGTTCCTCGGGAAAACAATACGATAGCTGTCTATACGCAGGGTGGAGCTGTTTTGCTCGATGGCAAACCCTTTGAAATCGGGTTTTCCGAATCAAACACCATCAGCCCATACATGACGCTTGCAGCGGGAGATCTGAGTGGGCTGACATTGGATGGAATCCCGGTCAGTTCGCGCAACGGCGGCCAACTCGCCGGCGGGACACTCGGGGCGGCCTTTGAGCTGCGCGATGATATTGCCGTTCAACGGCAAGCGCAGCTGGACGGAATCGCCCGCGATCTGATCGAGCGTTTTGAACCCGGCGGACCCGACACAACGCTGGCTGTAGGGGATCCTGGCCTGTTTACGGATGAAGGTCTGGCTTTTGATCCGACTGAGGAAGTCGGCATCGCCCAGCGCATCGAATTGAATGACCTGGTTGCCCCGGGTGGCGGCGGAACATGGCGTCTGCGAGACGGTTTGGGTGCGCTCACACAAGGTGAGGTTGGCGACGCTACGCTCTTGACGGCCATAACTGCAGCACTGGAGGAAAAAGTCCTCCCGTCGTCCGCGACTCTGGACCCGGTTTCATCAAGCTTCATGAACCAAGTTGCAAACTTTGCGTCCGACGTTGTCGGCGAACGGGTCCGCGCGGAGAACCGTCACATTTTTGCCCTGTCCCAGAACACGGGCCTGAAAGAAGTCGAATTGTCGAAAGGCGTCGATACAGATTTCGAACTGCAGAACCTCATGGAAATCGAGCAGCTTTACGCCGCCAATGCCAAGGTCATGCAAACCGTGGACGAGCTGCTTGCGCGGCTGATGAACATCTAAGGAGGAAAAGATGGATTCTGTCGGTAATCTGGCCCGCTCACTTGTGCTTCGGACAAATCAAGTGCGGTTGCGTGAGGAAATGGACAAACTGGCCGTGGAGGTTTCAACGGGTCTCGTGAAAGATGCCGGAAAATACCTCAATGGTGACCTGAGCAACCTGCTTTCCATTGACCGTACGCTCAGCAAGCTGGATGCATTTGCGGTGAATGTGACCGAGGCGACGTACATAACAAGTACGATCCAAACCACGCTTGGCGAAATGCAATCCCGCACGCAAACGCTCTCCCAAACGTTGATTGCCGCCGAGTTGACTCCATCGGGCGAGCTATTGGCGACCATGTCCGACGATGGGATGAGCGCGATGGGTCAGATGTTGAGCGCTCTCAATCGTTCTGTCGCCGGGCGCTCGTTGTTTGCGGGAACGGCGACCGACCGAGCAGCGGTTGCCACGGTCGAAGACATGATGTCCGAATTGTCGACCGCCCTGGTGGGTCAGACGGATTTTGCCGGAATCGAGGCGGAACTCGATGCCTTTTTTGACACCGGTGGAGCATATGAGACAACGATCTATCAAGGGTCAGATACGGGCCTCAGTCCAATTCGTTTGAGCGAAAACGAAACGGCAAGCGTCGACATCCGTGCAACGGATGCGACCTTTCGCGAACTTCTGAAGCCTTTGGCCATGGCGGCAGTGGCATCCAACGCCAGTTTGACGTTGGACGACAACGTAAAGGTCGAACTTCTGACACAAGCTGGCCGGGATTTGCTGGCGGCGCAGTCGCCCATCGTTGAACTTCGGGCGGGTCTAGGCGCACTCGAGGCGCGCATCGAAGAGACCAAAACGCGAAATTCCGCGGAGCGAACCGCAGCCAGTAGCGCCAAATTGGAGTTGATTGGCGCGGAGCCCTATGAAACCGCGTCGCGATACGAGGTCATTCGAGGCCAGCTCGAAAGCCTCTACGCCATTACGGCCCGCTCGCAGAGACTGTCCCTAGCGGAGTTTCTTTGATGCGACTGCGTAAATTTCTCACCGTTTTTTTCATGATTTTTCTCGGCGCGAGCATCGCTCAGGCACAGTCGGTTCGGATCAAGGATCTTGTCGAGGTGGACGGTGTTCGATCGAACGACCTGGTCGGCTATGGACTGGTTGTCGGTCTAAATGGAACCGGGGATGGCCTGAGGAATGCGCCTTTCACCGAGGAGATCATGTCAAACATTCTTGAACGTCTCGGGGTGAATGTGACTGGCGAGCAGTTCAGGCCCAAGAACGTTGCAGCCGTGATTGTCACCGCTCGCTTGCCCGCGTTTGCGCGCACGGGGAACCAGATAGACGTTACAGTGTCTGCGATTGGTGACGCCAGCAGCTTGCTTGGTGGAACGTTGATCATGACGCCTTTGAATGCAGCTGATGGTCAGATTTACGCTGTCGCCCAGGGAACCGTAATCGCTGGAGGTGTTGCGGCAGAAGGGGAGGCAGCAGCGGTCATTCAGGGGGTGCCCACGGCCGGCGTTATCCCTTCCGGAGCCCGTGTGGAACGCGAGGTCGAGTTCGATTTTACTCAGCTTTCTACTCTGCGGCTGGCCTTGCGGGAACCAGATTTTACGACGGCGGCGCGGATCGAAGAAGTCATCAATCGCCGCGTCGGTCGCCGCGCGGCCACGATGCTGGACGCGGGAACGGTTTCGGTGAATCTGCAAAAAACGGGCGCAGTTTCACCCGCGCGCGCAGTTGTTGCGCTTGAGAACCTCTCGGTTGAACCGGAGCGTAAAGCGCGGGTCGTGGTAGATCAGCGGTCTGGCACGATTGTCATGGGCGCGGATGTTCGGATTTCCCGTGTTGCCGTGTCTCAGGGCAACCTAACCCTACGCATTCAGGAAGCTCCACTTGTCGTGCAGCCAAACCCTTTTGCTGAAGGTGAAACCGTCGTGATCCCGCGGACGGCGGCTGGGATCGAAGAGGAGCCGGGTATTGGGCTTGCGGAAGTGCCCTCCGGCACATCTCTGTCCGAAGTCATAGCTGGACTAAATGCTCTTGGGGTCAGCCCCAGGGACATGATCGACATCCTAAAGAGCATCAAGGCCGCTGGGGCTTTGCACGCCGAATTCCTGGTGATGTAGCAGATTTTTTGGAGCCGGTGAGAGGTTCTTAACGGCTCGGTGTCATGCTGGGATCACGGAGTCTTTCGGGAGTAAAAAATGCTAAGTATCGTCGGTATCGCCGTGATCTTTGTCATGGTATTCGGTGGCTACATGCTCGCAGGCGGTAAGCTCGGTATCATTCTCAAGGCCTTGCCTTTCGAGTTTATGATGATCGGGGGTGCTGCGGCGGGCGCATTCCTCATCAGTAATGACGGTGGCGCTGTAAAGCACACGCTGAAAGACGTTGGCAAGGTTTTCAAGGGTGCCAAATGGAAGCCAGATGACTACCGCGATTTGCTTTGTCTTCTTTTCGAGTTGATCAGGCTGGCCCGGAGTAGTCCGGTCGCGATCGAAGAACACATCGAATCTCCGGCGGAATCGACGATTTTCCAAAAGTACCCGCGAATTCTAGCGGACAAATACGCGATCGAACTGATTTGTGATACCATGCGTTCCGTCTCGATGAACTATGACGACCCTCATCAAGTCGAAGAAGTGTTGGACAAGCGCATTGAAGGTATGCAGCATCACGCACTGCACTCCAGCCACGCTATCCAGGCCTTGGCGGATGCTTTGCCAGCCTTGGGAATCGTCGCGGCGGTCCTCGGTGTGATCAAGACCATGGCGTCGATCGACCAACCCCCTGAAGTTCTGGGCAAGATGATTGGGGGTGCCCTAGTCGGAACTTTCCTTGGAGTTTTTCTAGCTTATGGACTTGCCGCCCCCTTCGCCTCGAAAGTTAAGGGTGTTGTTGAAGAGGACATGCACTTCTATCAGCTAATCCGCGAAGTTCTGATCGCTAACCTGCACAACCACGCAACAAATATCTGTATTGAGGTTGGTCGGCAAAACGCTCCGTCACATTTCCGTCCAAGCTTTATCGATCTGGAAGAAGCGTTGAAGTCCGTGAAACAGGAAGCTGCATGATACGGTTTGCTCTGTCTTTACTCGTGATTCTTCTACCGACGTTTCCCCATGCGCAAACTGTTGTCGCAAGAAGTGGGGAGCACGGCGATTTCACCAGATTGGTTTTTTCTGTACCTACGGAAGTAGGCTATGACGTGGTGGAAGCGGAAGATGGTAGAACGGTTCGCGTAGAGTTGCAAAAATCAGGCTTAGAATTCGAGCTGGATCAGATTTTTGATAGGATAAATAAAAATAGGATTCAGTCGGTGGAACAAGTGCCAGGCGAATCCGTTGTTGAAATCACATTGAACTGTTCCTGCGACCATAGCTCATTCACTTTGCGTGAATCCATGATTGTTCTGGATTTTAGCGATTCATCTACAACGGAAGATTCGGTAATGGCCGTGGATGTAGCGGAAAAGCCGCGCTTGCCCGAATCCGTTGAAAATGTGCGTGAGTTGGCATTGGAGCTTTCGGATATTCGGATTGGCGGGACTCCGAGCATAGGACCTGTTGTGAGACGAGAACCGCTCATCCCCACCGTGAACATTTTGCGGCCAGGGCGTTTGAATGATTTTGAAGGATTTTCGGACCAGTCCGAAAATGCCTCGGCATTTGATTTGAGCCGAGATATCGCTAGCAGTTTGGCTAGGGCAACAACCGAAGGTTTACTTGATCCGACTGTACCAGAAGTGACAAACCGTGATCGAGACTCGTGGCCAAATAATGACGAAAAAACTTTGGGCAATGTTCGCTCATCGCAGAGCTACGCAGTGAGTCAATTGATGGAAGTAGAGACTTTTCCATTTGAAAATGGGACGATATCGATTGGAGCCAATCATTGTACGCCCAACAACGGACTCAATATCTCCGAATGGTCTTCGGCAAACTCTGTTCTGGATGTTATGGCCGATGGCAGGCGTGCTTTGTTCGGCGAGTTTGACGACGTGAACTCTAAGTCAGCGCAAGCATACGTTCAAAGTTTGCTACACTTTGGATTTGGTGCGGAGGCTCGCGCGGCTTTGCAGGCCGTTTCAGATAATCCCGACCCAATCCTGTGGTCTATGAGTTACCTGCTTGATGGGGAAGTGGACCCTACGGGATGGTTTGCGATGCAGGCAAATTGTGATGGTTATGCTGCTTTTTGGGCCGCTCTTAGTGGCGCGGTAAAAGAGGGAAGCACTCACTACAACGCGCCTGCGATCATTGGTGGAATGGAAAATCTTCCTCAGCATCTTCGAGGATATTTGGGTCAACATCTGGCGACGAAGTTATCTGCGGCAGGTAAGTCCGATATTGCTAAAGACGTTCTGCGTCGTCTGGAGCGGTTGCATGGTGGCCCGACAGACCGTTTGAAATTGGGCGTCGCCGCCATTGAGGCAATGGACGGAAATTTCGAAGAAGCTGAAATACATCTGAGCTCGATTACTGCGCTTCCTGAGGAAGATGCTCCGCATGCAATTACTACTAGTGTTGAAATTGCCCACGCAAAACAAGAGCCCGTTTCGCGAGAAGTCTCGGAGTTAACAGCGGCCTATGCGTCGGAACTCCGCGATAGCCCATTGGGCCCAGATCTTTGGAAGGCCCAGTTGAGGACTCTATTGCTCGACAAGAATTACGATGAGAGTTTCCGCATTTTGAGCGACGGCAGCGGCGTTCCTGATCGAGTAATGAGCGAAATGCATACGGCGGTAATGCGTGCGGTTGTCGAGAACGCCGCGGACATTCCGTTTCTCAAATACTTGATGGGCGGAAAGCTGAAAGACGCACGCGCTCGTCCCGAAGAAATCAACCTGAAAATAGTTCGTCGTTTGGTTTCAACCGGTTTGTCGGATGTTGCTTTGGACATGATGCAATCTATGAAAACCGAAAGCGATGGGCGGGAGCTCAGGGTTTTGCGTGCCAGCGCGCTCCTAGATTTAGGGAAGCCAGAACAAGCGGAAATACACCTCGTTGGATTAAGGGGTGACGTGGTTGACACCCTGCGAGCTGAGGCAAGGCAAAGGATGGGGGATCACAACTATGCTCGGGAGTTGTATGAAATTTTAGGCGATGACACGTCAGCGTTGAAAAATGCTTGGCTGTCTTCTGACTGGGCGCGCGTCGCAGAAAACGATGATACAGCCTTGGCTCGTGCCGCGCGCCTAATAGAAGTTGAGCGAGCTGCGCCTGAATTTCCAAGCCTCGAGTACGTAGAGGGATTGACAAGCGGTGTCGCGGAAAGCCGTGCAACGCTAAGAGCGCTTCTTGCGGAAACCAGCATCGACCCATAGCAAGGAAATCGATCTGAAACTCAATTTTAATCAATTTTCATAAGAGTATGCCATAAACCCAGAAGGCCTCCAAAATAACCCACCCCTTTTCCAAAAAAGGTCGCGGGAGAGCGGGAAGGTAGGGTTTCGAACTCGTAAGTTCGAGACTCTCAAACCTCAAGAATTGAGTGAACTATATGAATCTTAGTCTCGCATCTTTCCGAAAACCTACGATTCTACTTGCTTTGGCCTTGATGGCAATCATCGTCATGATGATACTACCAATGCCGTCATGGGTTCTCGATATCGGGCTGGCCGCTTCATTTGGCCTCGCGATTCTGATTTTTACTGTAACACTGTTTATTGAGCGCCCTTTGGATTTCTCGGCCTTTCCGACAATTCTACTCACATCCTTGATGTTGCGCCTGTCTTTGAACGTCAGTTCAACAAAACTCATCATCGGAAATGGCCATTCCGGAACCGGCGCTGCCGGTGAGGTTATTGAAGGATTCGCAAGCTTCGTAATGAGTGGAAGCGTCTTCCTTGGCCTGGTCGTATTCGGCGTTCTCATGATCGTAAACTTCGCTGTTATAACGAAGGGCGCGGCTCGCATGGCAGAGGTGTCCGCGCGTTTCGCTTTGGATGGCATGCCAGGGAAGCAGCTTGCCATCGATGCTGATATGGCGGCAGGCGCGATCGATCACGCGGAAGCCAAAGCGCGTCGAGATCGCGAGCAGCAGGAAACCACGTTTTTCGGATCGCTTGATGGTGCATCCAAATTTGTAAAAGGCGATGCCGTCGCCGGGTTGTTGATCACCGGCCTCAACTTGATCATGGGCATCGCTATGGGGGTTTTTGTCCACGGCATGGCCTTCTCCAACGCCGTTGAAACCTACGCCATACTGACTGTCGGAGACGGTCTCGTTACCCAGATCCCGGCCGTGATCATTTCTATCGCCGCGGGCTTGCTTCTCGCGCGCGGGGGGACAACCGGTGCGACTGATCTTGCGATTTTGGGTCAACTTGGTCGTCATCCGTCCGCATTGGCGACAGTCGCAGTGCTCATGGGGTTGTTTGCATTGGTTCCTGGCTTGCCCTTTGTGCCTTTCATGGCAGGAGCGATTGTTTTGGGAGTGTCGTCGTGGTGGCTGGCCAAACGACCTGAGCCCGAAGACGAAGCGGCCGAGAGCGATGAAGAGGAGAGTGTTCCGCAGGAGCAGAGAATGGGAGACGTTCTGGACCTCGACGACATACACGTGGAGTTCTCTCCGGATCTGGTGAACATGGTACTGGATCCCGGTACCGGACTGGACGCCCGCATCGCCAACATGCGGACTCACGTCGCGTCGCACTACGGTCTGATTTTGCCGGAAATGCGTCTGACGGATGCGCCTGAACTGCGCGCGGGAACCTATGTCGTGAAGATTCACGGTGTCGAAATGGCAAGGGGAGAGCTCAACCCCGATTTCGTGCTTGCCTTGATGCCGGAGGATCATGCGGCGTTGCCATCTGGTCAGGATGTAACCGAACCGGTCTATGGTGCGCCGGCACGCTGGATCCGACCCGAAGACCAAGAACGGGCCGCGATTACCGGAGCGACGATTGTCACGCCGACGGAAGTTCTGGCGACTCACCTGCTTGAAGTGATCCGGCGCAATTTCGGGAGGCTCCTGACGTTGAAAGCACTCCGTCGGCTGATTGATGAAATGACTTCTTTGAGCAATGTTGCGCGTGCGGAAGCGAACCGGAAACTGATCGACGAGTTGATCCCGGACAAGGTTCAGATCGATACGCTGCATCATGTGCTCAGGCTGCTTCTTGATGAACAGGTATCGATCCGTAACCTGCCGCTGATTCTTGAAGCCATTGCCGAGATGCGTGGCCAGCAAAACCAACCGGAAGAAATCTGCGAGCACGTACGCAAACGCTTGGGTTTCCAACTGGTTGCGGGATTGCGGCGCGACGATGGTACGATCCCGCTGATTCAACTGGCGCCGGAGTGGGAGGACACATTCATGTCCTACCAGATCGAAGGCGGTCAGGGCTCGTTGGACGTCGCGCTTCCACCGGATCGGTTCGAGGCCTTGACCGATGGGTTGGCGGAGCAAATTAACGATGCTGGCAACAAAGGCGTCATGCCAGCCGTTGTCACAACCTCCCGGCGCAGGCGGTTCTTGCGAACGGTCATGGCGGCTAAGGGGATGACCAACCCCGTCATGTCGTTTGAAGAAATCGGATTGGAAGCGCGGCCAGCGTTGATTGGTGTGGTTGCGGCATGATCGCCGGTCTCGAAGATGTTGTCGGGCTAACAGCCGCTGGTTTCTGGGGCGGCCTTATCGTCTTTCTGCGCGTGGCGGCTGCCATGTTTGTTTTGCCTGGCCTCGGAGAGCAGCTGCTCTCGGTTCGTGTTCGCCTGATCTTGTCGCTTGCCCTGACGGCGATTGTGGCTCCGTCAGTTCTGAACACGATTGACCTGCCTGCGCCCAGCTTCGGTAACTTCGTCGGTGCCCTGATGACCGAAACGCTGTCCGGCCTTTTCCTTGGTCTCATGCTGCGCCTGTTCATTTTCGCGATTCAGATTGCGGGCTCCATCGCTGCGCAATCCACGTCGCTGGCGCAGATCCTCGGCTCGCAAGGTCTCGACCCCTTGCCTGCCATTGGTCATGTTCTCACGATTGCAGCGCTTGCCCTGCTGATGGCAACGGGATTTCACGTCAAGGCGGCGGCCTTTCTGGTTTTGTCCTACGAGATTCTGGCGCCGCTTCAGTTCCCGGATCCGGCCGCGATTGCGGATGCCGGGAGACAAAGGATCGGGCAAACCTTTGCGCTCGGGTTTAGCCTGGCCGCGCCCTTTGTCATCCTTTCGGTGCTCTATAACCTGACGCTTGGCGTCATCAACAAGGCTATGCCGCAGTTGATGGTCGCTTTCGTTGGATCCCCGGTGATCACGTTTGGCTCCATCGCCATGCTGTTCCTTTGTGCGCCCATCATCCTGACTGTCTGGCTGGAAACGGTCGAAGCCTTCCTGGCAAATCCGTTGAGGTGATCGGATGGCAGAGGAAGAAGGCGCGGAAAAGAGTCACGAACCCTCCCCAAAGAAACTGGAGGATGCCCGAAAGAAGGGTGAAATCGCGCGTGCGCCGGACCTTTCGACAGCAATGTCCTACCTTGGCCTGTTACTCTGCGGGCTCACGCTTGGAGCGCCCGTATTGCAGGAGTTCGCCACCGCGCTTTTGCCGCTGATCGAGCAGCCGGACCGCCTCGAAGCCTTGTTCTTCCGCGATGGTGCAACCGAGGTGGCCGGTGAAGTGATGACCGCCACACTGGTCCCTGCCTTGCCGATATTTCTCGTGCCCGGAGGGATGGTCCTGCTCACGCTGCTCGCCTCGAAAGGCATCCTGTTTACGCCGTCGAAACTGACCCCGAAGGGCCAGCGGTTGAACCCGATATCCAACGCCCAGAACAAGTACGGGCGGCGTGGATTGTTCGAGTTTTTCAAGAGCTTCGTCAAGCTTTTCGTCTACTCGGTCTGCCTCGGCATGTTCCTGAATGGCAAGCTCGAAGTGATCGTCGGCAGCATCTATGCTGGTGCCGCGGAAAGCACGGTCATGATGATGAGCCTCATGATGGACTTCCTGGTTCTGGTGGTCCTGATCGCCATGGTCATCGGCGGGATTGATTTCTTCTGGCAGCGGGCGGAGCACCTGCGCAAGAACCGCATGACCCACAAGGAAGTCCGCGACGAGTTCAAGGAATCCGAGGGCGATCCGCATTTTAAACAGGCGCGCCGCAGCCGCGCACAAGAGCTTGCCATGCGCCAGATGATGGGTGACGTGCCCGAGGCCGATGTGGTGATCGTCAACCCGACGCATTATGCCGTTGCGCTGAAATGGAGCCGCCAGCCAGGTGCTGCGCCAGAGTGTGTCGCCAAGGGTGTGGATGAAATCGCGGCCAAGATCCGCGCTCTGGCCGAAGAGAATGACGTCCCGATCCATTCGGATCCGCCCACGGCGCGCGCGCTTTTCGCGACCACGAATGTTGGTGACGAAATTGCCACGGAGCATTACCGCCCCGTCGCGGCGGCGATCCGATTTGCCGATGCCATGCGGGCGAAAGCGCGCCGGAAAGGTTGGAAATGAGCGGTCAATTCGACGATATCATCCGGGTGAGCGACATCCTTCAGGAGCGCGCGCTGGAAAAACACCGCAAGAACATGGCGGAAACCAAACGGTTGAACGACGAGCTTGCGCAGATTGATGATTTGCGAAAGGCGGTTCAGCAGGACGGCGCGTCCTTGAACGCGCGTCAAATGTCCGGGGCCGACACCCTTTGGCAGACCTGGCTTGTGACCCGCCGTGCTACGATTCTGCAGGAAATGGCCATGGCACGCGCGTTGGAAGGCGAGAGCCTTGTCCAGGCACGCCGCGCGCAATCGCGCTTCGAAGCGGCGCAGGAGATGGCACGGGAAGAGCACAAGAAGTCGCTCGAAAGACGTCAGCTGGCGCAGACCGAAGACCTCGAAGCTCTTGGCCGCCTGCGCAATGCGCTGGGCCGGGCGTTCTAGCGCTTCCGCGTCCTTCGGCCACTTGGCCTTCTGCAAGAAAGCGCCTAGGTCACGTACATGCGCCTGTTTCGAAAAAATCAGTCTAGCCAGACAGAATTCGCCGCCCCGATTGCGCCGGAGGCGCCGTTTTATGCGGTGGGCGATCTGCATGGCTGTGACGCGTTGTTTGAACGGCTCTTGATTCAGCTTGAAAAAGACGCCCATCCCAGCGCCCGGTTCATCTGCGTCGGCGACTACGTGGATCGGGGGGATGACAGTGCGCGTCTTTTGCAAAGGTTGCACCTGCTGGAGAAATCCGCGGGTGGCATGATGGTTTGCCTGATGGGCAATCACGAACGCATGTTGCTCGATTTCCTGGATGATCCGCCCGCGCGGGGCTTTCGCTGGCAGCGCAATGGCGGGCTGCAGACATTGGCCAGCTATGGTCTGCGCGGCGTGCCCGAAACCGGCAGCGAAACGGAATGGGTAACCTTGAGCCAGAAATTGCGGGCCAAGATGGGGGAGGACCTTGTGGATTGGCTCCGAGACCTGCCGCTTCATTGGCAGTCAGGCAACGTTGCGGTGACCCACGCGGGCGCTGATCCTGAACTTCCGATCAAGGCGCAGGGCGAAAAGGAGCTGCTTTGGGGGCGGTCCGGGTTCTTCAACAAGGTGAGATCGGATGGGACTTGGGTGGCCTACGGTCACATCATCACCCGCAAGCCAAAAGCAGAGCAGGGACGCATTCCTTTGGATACGGGCGCTTATGCGACCGGCCAGTTGACTGCGGCCCTGATCGAGCCGGGTTCGGTTCGATACATCATGACGAGCTGAATAATTCGTTACACGAAAAATAGAACAGATAGATTTTTGTAACGTTTTTCTTGCGCCGAATCGTCTGTCGCGTTATTTCGACCATACGGTCGGCGAATGCCGGCGGGAGGAGACGCGAACACAATGACATCCCAAGCATTCATATGCGATGCCACACGTACGCCCATTGGGCGGTATGGTGGCGCTTTGTCGTCCATTCGGGCGGACGATCTGGCGGCCTTGCCGATCACTGCGTTGAAGGCACGCAATCCGAATGTGGATTGGGCCTCCGTAGATGATGTGATCTACGGCAGCGCCAACCAGGCGGGTGAGGACAACCGCAACGTCGCGCGTATGGCGGCGCTTCTGGCGGGCCTGCCGGTTGATGTGCCGGGGACAACGATCAATCGCCTGTGTGCCAGTGGCATGGATGCGGTTGGTATGGCCTCGCGCGGGATCAAGGCCGGGGATTACGACATGGTGATTGCGGGCGGTGTCGAGAGCATGTCCCGCGCGCCTTTTGTCATGCCCAAGGCGACGCAGGCCTTCACCCGGGCCAATGCGGTTTATGACACCACCATCGGCTGGCGCTTCGTCAATCCGAAGATGGACCAGATGTACGGCACCCATTCCATGCCGCAGACGGCTGACAATGTGGCCGAGGACTACAACATCTCCCGCGCGGATCAGGATGCTTTTGCCGCTCGATCGCAAGCGCGTTGGGACGAAGCAAACAAGACCGGCCTTTTCACGGATGAAATCACGCCGGTTTCGGTTCCGCAGCGCAAGGGCGATCCTGTTGTCGTAGACACCGATGAGCATCCGCGTCCCGGAACTGACGCCGCCAAGCTGGGCAAACTCAAAGGTGTCAACGGTCCCGATCTGACGGTCACGGCAGGCAATGCCTCGGGGGTCAACGATGGCGCAGCGGCGATCCTTCTCGCCAATGAAACCGCCGCCAAAGCAAACAATCTAACCCCCATGGCCCGCATCGTCGGCATGGCAAGCGCCGGGGTGGAACCGCGTATCATGGGCATTGGCCCGGTTCCGGCCACGCGCAAGGTGCTGAGCCGCACAGGTCTCACCATCGACCAGATGGATGTGATAGAATTGAACGAAGCCTTTGCCGCGCAGGGGCTTGCCACGCTGCGCGCACTTGGGGTGCCCGATGATGCGCCCCACGTGAATCCCAACGGCGGGGCCATCGCGCTGGGCCATCCGCTCGGCATGTCCGGGGCACGCCTTGTGCTGACGGCGGCCTACCAATTGCAACGCACGGGCGGGCGCTACGCGCTGTGCACCATGTGCGTGGGTGTCGGACAAGGCACCGCGCTGATCCTCGAACGGGTATAAGGAGACGATCCGATGTATGCACAAATGGTCAAGTCCGAAGCCACCAATGACGATCCTGAACTGCTCGAAGCCTTTCAGGCGCGCATCGACGCAGGCGAGCGGATCGAACCCAAGGATTGGATGCCTCAGGGCTATCGCAAGACGCTGATCCGCCAGATCGGCCAACACGCCCATTCGGAAATCGTCGGCCAACTGCCCGAAGGCAACTGGATCACCCGTGCGCCTACGCTGGAGCGCAAAGCGATCCTGCTCGCCAAGGTGCAGGACGAGGCGGGCCATGGGCTCTACCTCTATTGCGCGGCTGAAACGCTCGGCGTGAGCCGCGATGAGATGACGGAAATGCTGCTCGACGGGCGCATGAAATACTCGTCCATCTTCAACTACCCCACGCTGACCTGGGCCGACATTGGCGCGGTGGGCTGGCTGGTGGATGGCGCAGCGATCATGAACCAGGTGCCGTTGCAGCGCACGTCTTTCGGCCCCTATTCCCGCGCGATGATCCGTATCTGCAAGGAGGAATCCTTCCACCAGAGGCAGGGCTACGACATCATGATGAAGATGGCGCAGGGCACCGAAGCGCAAAAACGCATGGCGCAGGATGCGCTCAACCGCTTCTGGTATCCCTCGCTGATGATGTTCGGCCCCTCGGACGCGGAAAGCGTGCACTCGGCGCAAAGCATGAAGTGGAAGATCAAGATCGACAGCAATGACGGCCTGCGCCAGAAGTTTGTCGATCAGACCGTGCCGCAGGCAAAATACCTCGGCCTGACCATTCCCGACGAGAACCTGTCCTGGAACGAGGAGAAGGGCGGCTACGATTTCTCGGAGCCGGACTGGACCGAGTTCTTCAACGTTCTCAAGGGCAACGGCCCCTGCAATGTGGAGCGCATGGATGCGCGCAACAAGGCTTGGGATGACGGCGCATGGGTGCGCGAGGGTCTTCTGGCCCACGCCGAAAAGAAAAAGGCGGCCAAGGTCGCGGCAGAGTAACAAATTCCCTGCGAGGGAATTTGCCAAGAGTTTTCGAAAACTCTTGTGCGCTCAATGATTTATGGAGGGACGTACATGTCCAGGGAATGGCCTCTTTGGGAAATCTTCATCCGTGGTCAGCACGGCATGAGCCACCGTCATGTCGGCAGTCTGCACGCGCCGGATGCGGAAACGGCGATCCGCAATGCGCGGGACGTCTACACGCGCCGGAATGAAGGCGTGTCGATCTGGGTGGTTGAGGCATCGCAGATCACTGCAAGCTCGCCCTCGGACAAGGGCCCGCTCTATGAGCCGTCCGAGTCCAAGGTGTACCGCCACCCGACCTTTTTCGACATTCCTGATGAAGTTGGGCACATGTGATGGCCGAGGTGATGGAGAAAACCGCGCTGTTTGAATTCCTCTGCCGCATGGGGGACAACACGCTGATCCTCGGGCACCGGGTGTCCGAATGGTGCGGCCATGCGCCGGTGCTCGAAGAGGACATCGCGCTGGCCAACACCGCGCTTGACCTGATTGGCCAGACCCAGCTTTGGCTGGAATACGCCGCCGAGGTCGAAGGCAAAGGGCGCTCTGCGGATGATCTGGCTTTCCTGCGCGACGTCTGGGATTTTCGCAATGTGCTGATGCTGGAACTGCCGAACGGCGATTTCGGCCAGACCCTGATGCGGCAGTTTCTGTTTGATGCTTGGCAGGTTGTGATGCTGGGGCATTTGGTGCGCTCGTCCGACACACGCGTGTCCGAGATTGCCGAGAAAGCCTCCAAGGAAGTGGCCTACCATCTGGATCGCTCGCGCGGGACGGTGATTGGCCTTGGGGACGGCACCGAGGAAAGCAATGCACGTATGCAGGCGGCGCTTGAGCGGCTCTGGCCCTACGTGGGCGAGATGTTTGCCTCGGACGAGACCGATGCCGCGATGCTGGCGGCCGGTGTCGCGCCGGATCCCGCGTCTCTGCGGGCCGAGTTCGACGCGATTGTTCTGCCGGCTTTGGCAGAGGCGACGCTGACCGTTCCGGAAGGGGATTTTGCGCACAAGGGCGGGCGCGACGGGGGGATGCACACAGAGCACCTCGGCCATATCCTGTGCACCATGCAGTGGTTGCAGCGGGCCTATCCCGGGGCGAAGTGGTAAGCGCCATGGTTGCCTCGGTTGAGCAGGTTTGGGATTGGCTGGACGCGGTGCCGGATCCGGAAATTCCGGTAATTTCTCTTGTGGATCTGGGGATCATTCGGAACGTGGCATGGGCGGGGGATACCCTGCAGGTCACGGTCACGCCGACCTATTCGGGCTGCCCAGCGACCTCCATCATCAACCTCGATATCGAGACAGCCTTGCGCGATCATGGCGTTGAAAAGATTGAGCTCAAACGTCAGCTCTCCCCGGCCTGGACCACCGATTGGCTGTCGGACAAGGGGCGCGAAAAGCTCGAAGAATACGGCATTGCGCCGCCGCAGCCCGCCGGTGGCCCGGAGCGCTGCCCGCATTGCGGAAGCACAGCCGTAGAGAAACTCAGTCAGTTCGGCTCGACCCCGTGCAAGGCGCAATGGCGCTGTACGGAGTGTCTGGAACCGTTCGACTATTTCAAATGTATCTGAAGGGAGCCACGGCATGGCGCGATTTCATCAGCTTGAAGTGACAGGCCTGCGCAAAACGATCCGCGACGCGGTGGAGGTGACGCTTCGGCCCACTGACCCCGAGGCGTTCGAATTCGTTCAGGGCCAGTATTTGACGTTCCGCAAATCCTTCGACGGCGAAGAGCTGCGGCGGTCCTATTCGATTTGCGCAGGGCTCGACGATGCGACGCTGCAGGTGGGCATCAAACGGGTCGATGGCGGTGCGTTTTCGACCTATGCCAATGAAGAGCTGAAGGTTGGTGACGTGCTCGAAGCCATGCCGCCCATGGGCACCTTCCACGCAGCTTTGGATCCGGACACGGCCCGCCATTATCTCGGGTTTGCGGGCGGGTCAGGGATCACGCCTGTTCTGTCGATCATCCGCACGGTTCTCGCGCGGGAGCCGCAGAGCGCCTTTACGTTGGTCTATGCGAACAAATCCGTCAGTTCGATCATGTTCCGGGAGGAGCTGGAAGACCTGAAAAACCGCCACATGGGCCGTTTCAACGTGATCCATGTGCTGGAGACCGACGCGCAGGACATCGACCTTTTTACCGGCCTTGTGACGGAAGAAAAATGCGCGGCTCTGTTCCGTTCCGGCTGGGTCGATATTGCCTCGGTCGATCTCGCATTCATCTGCGGTCCGGAGCCGATGATGCTGGGGATCGTCTCGGCCCTCAAGGCGCATGGTCTGGACGACAAGCAGATCAAATACGAGCTGTTTGCGAGCGGCCAGCAAGGCCGCGCCAAGCGCAAAGCGGCAAGCAAGGACAGCGCCAAGACAGGCACGGTCAAAGCCCGCGTCACCCTCGATGGCGCCACGCAGAGCCTTGAGATGGACCGCGATACATCGATCCTCGAAGCGGCGCTCGAAAACAGCCTCGATGCGCCTTACGCCTGTAAGGCCGGGGTCTGTTCGACCTGCAAGTGCCGGGTGGTCGAAGGCGAGGTCGAGATGCTGGTGAACAACGCGCTCGAAGACTACGAGGTGGAAAAGGGCTACGTGCTGTCCTGCCAGAGCTACCCGCTCACGGACCGCGTAGTGGTCGATTACGATCAGTAGGGGGCGCAGGCCCCTTACATCTCGTTCAGCCCTTTCAGGGTCAGATCACAGACAAGCGTGGCGTACTCTTCCCGCTCCTGCTGGTTCGCCTTTGCGTTCCACATGTGGAACCAGTTCAGCATGCCAAAGACCGACATGGTCACGCCGCGCAGGCGGTTCAGATCGTCCGACAGGCTTTCCGGCCCGGCATAGGCGATGATCTGGGACATGAACCCAACCAGCGAGCGCTGGTAATTGCGCAGATGTTCCTGCTGGTCCTTCGGCAGGGACTCCAGCGCGTTCATCTGCACCTTGTGCTGGTCGTCCTGACCTTCGTAGGCGAGCAGAATCTCACGCACCACATGACGAAACTGCGCCTCTGAGCTCATCCCGCGCAAATCGAGGATCAGGATCCGATTGCGCAGGTTAAACAAATAGAGATCCAGCAGATCAAACAGGATCGCGTCCTTGCTGTCGTAGTAGTGGTAGAGGTTGGCCTTTGACATGCCGCACTCCTGCGCGAGCAGGGTCATCGACGCCTTGTGATAGCCAAGGGTCGCAAAGATCTTGGCGGCGCACGTCATGATGTGTCCGCGTTTCTCTTCGTGATCCTTGGCGATGGTCCGGGCCATCAGCCCTCCCCGCGATTGTCGACGACACGCCGCGCCTTGCCCTGAGAGCGTTCGACGCTGCCCGGGTCCCCTACAACGATCTCGGTCGAGACACCAACGATATCCTTGATCCGCTTGGCCAGCATTCGCGCCGCGGCATTGCGCGAGGCCTCATCCGCGGCCGAAGCCTCCGCCTCCACCATGACCCGCATCGCGTCCATGCGGCCCGACTTGAACAGTTCGATCTGGTAGTGCGCCGCAAGGCCGCCCGTTGCCATGACCTGCTCTTCGATCTGGGACGGGAAGACATTCACGCCGCGCAGGATCATCATGTCATCGCTACGCCCTGTGATCTTGGCCATGCGCCGCATGCTCCGCGCCGTGCCGGGCAGAAGCTGCGTCAGATCGCGGGTGCGATAACGCACCATGGGCAGGCCTTCCTTGGTCAGCGTGGTGAACACCAACTCGCCCATTTCGCCATCGGGCAACACCTCGCCGGTCACGGGATCAATGATTTCCGGATAGAAATGGTCCTCCCAGATAACCGGCCCGTCCTTGGTCTCAACGCATTCATTTGCCACACCCGGCCCCATGATTTCGGACAGACCGTAGATGTCGACCGCGTGCATATCAAATGCCGCTTCGACCTCCGAGCGCATGGAATCGGTCCAGGGTTCGGCCCCGAAAATCCCCACCTGAAGCGAGGTCTCGCGTGGATCAATCCCCGCCTTGTGGCAGGCTTCAAGGATGTTGAGCATATAGGATGGCGTGACCATGATGGTGGTCGGCTGGAAGTCCTGAATGAGCGTGACCTGCCGCTCCGTCATCCCGCCGGAAATGGGCACAACCGTACAGCCAAGCCGCTCCGCGCCGTAATGCGCGCCCAAACCGCCGGTGAACAGACCATAGCCATAGGCAATATGGACAACGTCGCCGGGGCGCGTGCCGCTGGCGCGCATGGAGCGAGCGACCAGATCGGCCCAGTTGCTCAGATCATTGGCCGTATAGCCAACCACTGTGGGCTTGCCGGTGGTGCCGGAGGAGGCATGCACGCGGGCGATCTGTTCGCGCGGGACGGCAAACAGACCAAAAGGATAGTTGTCCCGCAGGTCCGATTTGTAGGTGAAGGGGAACTTCGACAGATCAGATAAGCTTTGAAGATCGTCCGGGTGCACGCCTGCTTCGTCAAACCGCTGACGGTACATCGGCACGTTGTCATAGGCGTGTTTGAGCGACCATTTCAGGCGGTCGAGTTGCAGGGCACCGATCTCATCGCGCGAGGCGATTTCAATCGGGTCGAGCGTTTTGCGATCTGGGGTCAGGTCGATCATGGTTATTCCTCCTCCGAGAATAGCTGGCCCTGAATGGTGCGCGAGGCACCCCGGAACTCGGCGATTGTCTCGCCATTTTGATTGGTGACGGTCACATCATAAAGCCCGCTGCGTCCGCGCAGGGACACCTCGCGCGCGGTGGCCGTGAGCGTGTCTCCCAGCTTGCCCGGAGCGATGAAGCTGATGGTGTTGTGCTGAGCGACGGTTACGGCGTTGCGGCTGTTGCAGGCAAAGGCAAAGGCGCTGTCGGCCAGCGTAAAGATAAAGCCGCCGTGACAAATGGCGTGACCATTGCAATGATGCGCCTGCACAACCAGCGTCAGCGTGGCGGTGCCCTCATTTACGTCAGCGATTTCCATGCCCAGCCACTGGCTGGCCTTGTCATTGGCCCACATGGCCTCGGCGGAGCGTTTGGCGCGGATGTGCGGGGTCATTTGCCTTTGAACTCCGGGCTGCGTTTCTCAAGGAAGGCGCTGACGCCTTCGGCATAGTCGGCGCTCTCGCCGCACCGCTTCATGAAATCCGCCTCCAGTTCGAGGTGATCATGCAGCGTGTCCGTCGCGGCGGTCTGTATGGCCTGTTTTGTCAGAGCGTAGCCGAGCGTTGGCCCGTTCGCGAATTTTTCGGCCATGGCGCGGGCTTCCGTCATCAGATCTTCGTCTGGCAGGGCTTTCCAGATCAGGCCCCAGTCTTCGGCTTTTTGCGCGGGAAGTGGCTCGGCTGTCAGGGCAAGCCCCTTGGCGCGCGCTTCTCCCAGCAGTCTGGGCAGATGCCACGAGCCGCCGGTATCCGGGATCAGTCCGACTTTGGAGAAGGATTGGATGAACTTGGCGCTCTGTGCGGCAAGGACAATATCACAGGCCAGCGCAAGGTTTGCCCCGGCCCCGGCGGCGACACCATTTACGGCGCAGATGACGGGGGCCTCTATGGAGCGGATCAAACGCACGAGCGGCGCATAGAAAGTCCGCACGGTTTTCGACAGGTCCGGTGGGCCGTCCATTTTCGACGGATCCCGGTCTCCAAGGTCCTGCCCGGCACAGAATCCCCGTCCCGCGCCGGTCAAAAGGATGCATCGTGCGCCCCGGTCCCGCGCTTCCTCCAGCGCCGCCCGCAACTCCCGATGCATCACATCGTTGAAACTATTCAATCGTTCCGGGCGGTTAAGCGTAACCTCAACCCATTCCCCCCGGTCCTCCACCAAAACAAATCCGTTCATCCAACGCTCCTCCTGTTGCTTGAGCTTGCATAAACCGAACGCTCGGTCAATAATTTAGAAAGGTTTTGGAGGAACGGCTTTGGATATTCGGGACGTTGGGAGTTTTGTGGCGGGGCGTTGGGTTTCGCCGGGGGCGCGGGCGCGGGAGGTTGCGTGTGCTTATGACGGGACGCTGATTGCGCGGGCCGGGGACGGGGACTGGGATGTGGCGGAAGCGCTGGACTACGCACGCTCCACCGGCGGGCCCGCGCTGCGCGCGCTGACGTTCCACGATCGGGCGCGGATGCTCAAGGCGCTTGCCCTCACGTTGCAGGAGCACAAAGACGCGCTCTATGAGATCAGCTACCTGACCGGCGCGACGAAAAAGGATCACGCCTTCGACATCGACGGCGGCATTGGCACGATGTTCGTGTTCGCTTCCAAGGGACGCCGGGAGATGCCGGACCACCAAGTATACCTCGACGGCGGAACAGAGCAGCTTGGCCGCACTGGCAGCTTCCTTGGCCAACACATCTGCACCCCTCTTCTGGGCGTCGCGGTTCACATCAACGCGTTCAACTTTCCGCTTTGGGGCATGTTGGAAAAGCTCGCGCCGACGCTGCTGGCCGGGGTGCCAGCCATCGTCAAACCGGCAACGGATACCTGTTATGTGACCGAACTGGCCGTCAGGATCATGCTGGAAAGCGGTATCCTGCCAGACGGCGCGCTGCAGTTCGTGGCCGGTGGGGTCGGGGATATGCTCGATCATCTTACCTGCCAGGATGTGGTGGGCTTCACCGGATCCGCGGCCACAGCCGGACGCCTGCGGTCCAACCCGAACATCCTGAGTCAGGGTGTACGGTTCGTGGCGGAGCAGGACAGCCTGAACGCCTCTATCCTTGGTCCTGATGCGGAGCCGGGTACGCCGGAGTTTGATCTCTTTGTCAAAGAGGTATCCCGCGAAATGACCGTCAAGGCGGGCCAGAAATGCACGGCCATCCGCCGCATCCTCGTGCCGGAAACCCAGTTGGACGCGGTGGAGGCGGCCCTATCTGCACAGCTGGCGAAAATCACGATTGGTAACCCGCGCGAAGAAAACACGCGTATGGGCTCTCTGGTCAGCGCGGGTCAGCGCGCGGATGTGCTTGAAAAGATTGAAATGCTGCGCAGCGAGGCGGAGTTGATTTGCGGCGATCCGGAGGCTTTTGCAGAGGAAAAAGGCGCCTTCCTGACGCCAACATTGCTGCGGTGCAACGATCCTGACGCTGCGCAGCGTGTGCATGATACCGAAGCTTTCGGGCCGGTGAGCACGGTCCTGCCGTACCGCGATTTGGATCACGCCATCGCGCTTGCCAATCGTGGCGGCGGCTCGCTTGTAACCTCGGTGATCACCCATGATGCGGAGGTTGCGCAGCGGGCGGTGATGGGCGTCGCGGCCTGGAACGGGCGGGTTTACCTGAACGATCGCGACAGCATGAAGGAAAGCACAGGCCACGGCGCACCGATGCCGCATATGATCCATGGCGGGCCGGGCCGTGCGGGTGGTGGTGAGGAGCTTGGCGGCGTGCGCGCGGTCAAGCACTACATGCAACGCACCGCGGTGCAGGGCTCGCCCCGTATGCTGAGCGCATTGGGTGGGCGATGGGTTCCCGGCGCGCCGGAAACGAGCGGCGGTGCACATCCGTTTACCCGCCGGTTCACCGAACTGACGCCGGGCGAGACCATCGTAACCGCGCCGCGCACCGTTACCCTGGAAGACATCGAGCACTTTGCGGCGTTCACCGGCGATACGTTCTATGCCCACATGGACGATGCCGCCGCCACACGAAACCCGTTTTTCCCGGGCCGTGTGGCGCATGGCTATCTGCTGCTCAGCTTTGCCGCGGGTTTGTTTGTGGAGCCGAACGAAGGGCCGGTTCTGGCCAACACCGGCCTCGACAATCTGCGTTTCATGAAGCCGGTCGCGGCGGGGGAATCGATCCACGTGCGTTTGACGGTGAAGGCGAAGACGCCGCGCAACGAAGAGTATGGCGAGGTGCGCTGGCACGTGCGTATTCTCGACAGCGCGGAAGACATGGTTGCCGAGTATGAGCTTCTGACGATGAACGCCACTTGAGGCTCTGACAGCGGCGGCATAGGGTGCGGTATGCCTCAGCCTATGCCGCAGATTGCTGAAGAGATTGCCCTTTTTGAAGGTCTGGGCCCGCTTCGGACGTGGTCTGTGATTGTGACGATCATGGGCGACACACTGCGCGGCGCGGGGCAGGGGATCGGCGGAAAGGAACTGGCGGCGCGGGTTGGGGCCATTGGCATCACCGATCAGGCGCTTCGGGTTGCGGTGCACCGGCTCAAGAAGGATGGCTGGATCGAAAGCCGCCGGGACGGGCGAAGTTCCGTGCATTTTCTGACCGCCTCAGCGCGCCGGGAAACGGAAGCTGTGCGTCCGCTGATCTACTCTGTGCAACCGCCCGAGATCGGCCCTGTGTCTCTGGTTGTATCGCCCCCGGATTTGGCAGCACCGCTGGCGCAAAGCCTGCCGCCGGGCCGGTCCGTTCAGCTGACCAGCCGAAGCGGGCTTATTTCCGGGGCGGTGCCAGAGGGGGCGTATTTGACGACGCCGCTTGCCGGGACGTTGCCCGATTGGGTGTGCCAAAGCATCGCGTCCACGGCGCATCGCGCGGCCTGCAAGGCGCTGACGCAAGCGACCCTTGAAGGCATGGAGCGCTGCCCGGATGATCCCGAAAAGCGCGCGGCGTTGCGGCTTTTGATCCTGCATCACTGGCGGCGTCTTGTGCTGCGGCAGTCGCCGCTCGCGGACGCCTTGCTTGGCGAAGACTGGGAGGGGGCGGTGACGCGGCGCACGGTCCACGCGGCATTGGACTCCCTGTGAAGATTACCTGCAATTTCCCGTTGCAATTGCATCCGGTATAAGAGCATTTTCGCGGCATGTCCGATTTGACTTGTCCCAATTGCGGCGATGCGGTTCCGGAGCAGATTTCTTATGTGACCATGGTCACCTGCCCGTCCTGCAGCACCACGCTTTACCTTGATGGCGCGCAACTGCGTAACGCCGGTCAGTCCGGAGAGATGCATGACGGGCCTTCGCTTTTCGGTATCGGCGACACCGTGCATTTCGGTGGCAACTCCGTGCAGATCATGGGCCATGCGCGCTATTCTTATGGGCGCGGCTGGTGGGATGAATTCTGGGGCCTCGACGAAGACCAGCGCGGCGTCTGGGTTTCGGTCGATGAAGGCGATGTTGTCCTGCAGTACCCGATCCGCCAGGAGATGTGGCCGGATATTCCCGCCGGAGCCGGTGTTGGCATGGCCTGGGAGCATCGCGACGAGACCTGGCGTGTGGCCGAAGCCGACAAGGCGGAGTGCGTCGCCCTGCGCGGCTCTTTCGGCGAGCAGTTGACAGTGGGGGAGACCTATCGCTTTTTGAACCTGCAATCGGAGAACGGCGCGCTGATGTCCGGCGAGTTCTGGCAGGGCGGAAAATCCTGGTACCTGGGCTTCTGGCACGACCCGTTTGATATCCGCGTGGAGGCGCTGCCATGACCCGCGCGGCGACGCTTGAGGCGATCAACTGCACAGCCTGTGGCGCGGGGCTCGACATTCTCGGCGGCGGGCGGGTGACAACGCATGTCTGCGGCTATTGCGGGACGGAGCTTGACGCGCTGCACGGCTATCGCGCGCTGCGGCAATTCTCTGACATGCCGCGCCCAAACACCCCGTTCACGCTTGGCATGAAAGGCGTGATCAAGGGGATCGAGTGGACGATCATCGGCACGCTTGGCCACCGCGAGGATTACGGCGGCAAGACCTGGGAATGGGTCGAACATCAGCTTTTCTCCGAAACCCATGGCTATGCCTGGCTGACCGTCGAGGATGGTCATCTGGTCTATTCGCGGCGTCTGCGCGGCACGCCGCAGGGGCTCTGGATGAGCGAATACTGGGTCGAAAACGCTGAAAGTGCGCCGACGGCCAGTTACAACGGTGAAAGCTACAAATACCTGCAAACCACGAAGAGCCGCCTGACCTTTGTGGAAGGCGAGTTCACCTGGTCTCCGACCGTGGGCGACGTGACAACCACCATTTCTGCGATGTGCCTTTCGGGGATGCTGGATTTCTCCGAGACCGGGACGGAGCGGGAGATCTACAAGTCCGAGTATCTGCCACAGGCGGAGGTCAAAAAGAGTTTTGGCCTCAAATCCGGTGATCTCAAGGCGCATGGGGTACACGCGCTGCAGCCCTACAAGGCGGGGGAAAACACGGGGTTCGTTGCCTTTGTCTCCGGTGTTGCGGCGGCCTGCTGCCTCATTATTGCGATCACCTTCATCTCTCTGCCCGGATACCAGGTGCTTGCCCCGACTGAAATAGGGTTGCGGGCGTTGCCGCGCGATGTGACCTTTGATCTGCGGGATACGGACAAGCTCGCTACGATCAAGATCAGCGCCAACGTCTCCAACGCCTGGTCCTACTTCGAAATGGAGTTGACCGATCCCGAAGATGTGCCGGTGTTCGAAGCGGGCCGTACCGTCGAGTATTACTATGGCCGGCAGGATGGTGAGTCCTGGAGTGAGGGCAATCGCTCGTCCAGCCTGACGTTCCGCCCGCCTGCGCCGGGGACTTACACGCTGACCATAGACCAGCCCGAAGCCGGGATCTGGGGCAATGGCAGAAACGCAACCGCCGTCACGGTGTCCGCCCGCGAGGGGCAATCCTCCGGTATGTGGCTGCTGCTATTGGCGTTCGGGTTCGGCATTCTGTCCGCCGTGACCTATGGCAAGAAATTCATGCACCGCGCGCGCCGGTGGAGCCACAGCGATTGGAGTGATGACTGATGAACCTCTTTCGAATGGCTTTTGTCACCTTCACAACGCTCGCCGTCGCAGGCACGAGCTATGTCTCATACTACGGCGCCGGCGGGGAAAGTTCGGACTTGGATCAATCCGTCAGGCGAGGCTCGGGCGGTAACGTCATCGGCGTCGTCGGCAGGGTAAAATAACAGGGGGATCTTATGGATCTGTTTTCCGCAATTCAGCTGGCGGAGGTCGTCAGCACCATCTTTTTCACGGTCTTGGGCGTTGTTCTGATGGCCTTCTGCTGGTGGATCATCAACATCATGACGCCGTTTTCGGTGATCAAGGAAATTGAAGAAGACCAGAACACGTCGCTCGCCATCCTGATTGGCTCAGTCTTCGTCGCGCTTTCGATCATTATCGCGGCCGTGATCCTGTCGTGACACACGCGCGTCTGCGCGAGACATGGCTGCTCGCCGCGACTTTCCTGATTGCAGTCGCGGGGCTGATCTATGAACTGATCGCGGCGACAGTTTCGAGCTACCTACTTGGCGACAGCGTGCGCCAATTCAGCATCGTCATTGGTGTTTTCCTGTTTTCGATGGGCATCGGCGCATGGGCATCGAGGTTCGTGGGAGAGGCCATGCGCGGGTTTTCTTGGGCGCAGATCAGCCTCGGGATCATCGGCGGGTTCATGGCGCCGGCGCTGTTCTTTTCCTACGCATGGCTTGGCGATGTGGCGGTGCCGCTCTATGGAATGCTGGTTGCCGTGGGCGTGCTTTCCGGCATGGAAATTCCCTTGATCGCAAGGGTTTTGAAGAGCATTGGCGCACCGGATTTCCGGTTCGAAAACGTGCTGACGGTGGACTATGTCGGCGCGCTTGTCGCCTCTCTGGCGTTTCCCCTTCTGGTGATCCCGCACCTTGGTCTGATGTCGGCGAGCCTTGTCTTCGGCGCGTTGAATCTTGTTGTCGCGGGGCTGTCGCTGTTTCTGTTTCGAGATGTGGCCACGCGGTTGCAATGGGTGGTCTGGGCTGTCGCCCTTCTGGCTACGCTGACGGCGCTTCTCCAGAGTGAGCGCATGGTATCCGTCACCGAAGCGCAACTCTTCGAAGATGATGTGGTCCTGTCGGAGGCTACGCCGTACCAGCAGATCACGGTCACCCGGTTTCGGGATCGTGTTCGGCTGTTCCTCGATTATTCCATCCAATTCGACACAAAGGACGAGCACCGTTACCACGAAATGCTGGTGCATCCCGCCATGGGCCTTGCACCACGTGTTGCGTCTGTTCTGATCCTTGGCGGCGGCGACGGAATGGCGGTTCGCGAGGTACTGAAACATGACGGGGTTGATCGGGTCACCCTCGTGGATCTGGACCCGCGCGTAACCGAACTGTTTCGCGATCAGGCGGATCTTGCCGCGTTGAACTCCGGTGCGTTGCGTGATCCGCGCGTGCGCATCATCAACCAGGATGCTTGGCGGTTTATTGAAGAGTCAGAGGAGACATTCGATGTTATCCTTCTCGACTTGCCCGATCCAAAGAACATCGCTTTGTCCAAGCTCTATTCTCGGGAATTCTATGGGCTGCTTGTTCAGCGGCTTTCAGCGACCGGCCTTATGGTCACGCAGGCGGGCTCACCGCTGTTTGCGCGCAACGCGTACTGGTCTGTCGCTCAAACAATCGAGGCGACCGGGAACCCCTATGCTCCCGGCGGGGGGCTTTCGATCACACCTTACCACGTGCATGTGCCGAGTTTTGGCGAATGGGGATTCGTCATGGCCGGTTTTTCGCCATTGGCAGCGCGTATGCCTGACCTGCCTGACGGGCTTTTGTACCTGAGTTCCGAAACGTGGCGCAGCGCGCAGGTTTTTGGCCGGGATACGGGGCAGGTGGATGTCGAGATCAACAACATCCAGAGCCACGCCTTGGTAACCTACTATCTCGAAGGCTGGGACGCGTGGTTCCAGTGATCTCAGGAATCCTGGCGTGCGATTTCTGTGATCAGGACATCGCTCACAGCATCGCCTAGCACCGGGCGGGCGGCTTCGAGCAGGGCACCGCGCAAGTCTTCCATGCGGCCGCCGTTGGTGAAGTTACCCTTGAATCCGCCGATGTTGGCGTGATCGAATAAAACCTGAAGGAATACATCGCGCAGCTTCGGTTCTCGGGTATAGACGATTTCAGTCGACCCCGTGGTAACCTCGACACTCAAGGCGGCTACCACAAGGGCGCTGACCCGGTCTTCGGACATGATTGGGATGACAAACTGGTTGTTCAGTTTGACATACTCCCGCGTCTCCGGTTCGTGCTCTTCTTCGGGCGGCTTTTCTGCCTTGGCATATTCTTCGGGGGTGATGCATTCGACCATCTCACCCTCGGCATGTTCTTCCGGGGCAGGCATCAGGAAAAACCCCGCGCCAACGCCTGCACCTGTGCCGATCAGGGCCAGAAGGATGGGTAGAAGTTTGCGCATGGTAACCTCCTTAGAACGGCAGGATCACATCCAGCACCTGCTGGCCGATCCGGGGTTGTTGCACGTCCGTGATATGCCCGCGGCCGCCGTAGGAAATCCGCGCGGATGCGATTTTGTCATAGGTGATTTCATTCTTGCGAGAGATGTCTTCGGGGCGGACATAGCCCGTGACCAGAAGTTCACGCAGCTCGAAGTTCACGCGCACCTCCTGACTGCCTTCGATGGACAAAACCCCGTTGGGGAGCACATCTGTGATCGTGGCGGCAACGCGCAGGGTCAATTGCTCGCTGCGCTTGACGGAACCATCGCCGCTGGAACTGCTCGCACTGTCGAGCGATACCGCGCTGTCCAGACTGGCCCCATCGGTGATGTTCTGGTTGATACGCTCCGGAACGCCGAAGAAATCGGGAATGCCGAGGGATTCAGAGCCGGACCGGGACCGCGACGTGCTGTTCTTGATCGAGGCCTGTTCCTGAATGTCGATGACCACAGTCAGAATATCCCCGCGCTTGATCGCGCGGCGATCCCCGAGGAGAGACCCTTGCCGGCTGCTCCAGAGTGAGGCGCGTTCCGTCGCGCGGCGCGGCGGAGGCGCTTCGGGAAGTCCCTCTGCAATCATCGCCACACGTTCCGGGCTTTGGGTCTGGGGCGTGAACTTCGGCTCCTGGCCGATGTGCTTGATGCGCCCGCAGGCGGCGGCCAGGACAATCAGGCCGATAAGGCACAGGTTCTTCAGCATAGTCTTCCTCATTTCGAGACGATAATCGTGCCGTTCGGGGCGATTTCTCCGAACAGCACAGTGCGGGAGCCGGTGTTCATGACGCGGATGCGTTCTCCGACCCCGCCGCGCCCGAGAGCACGGCCTTCGGCAGCGATCCGAAGCCCGCCGTGAATGTAAATCAGTTCGACCACCTGATTGCGGTCTACGACGGCCGGTTCTCCGATTGAGCCCTGCATCACCGCGCGCCCGGGATAGAGCGCAAAGCGCGCCTCCTGACCGATCACCGCGTCCAGGCGTTTGAAGGCGCCGGAAATCTCTGCCTGATCGAGCCGAACGTCTCCGGGCATGATGACCTGCTGTGGCCGGATCGTGCGGGTTGCGACCACCGATTCCGCATAAGCCGTGCCTGCCAGAAGCGAGACGAGGAGAGCCAGCCGGAGCATCACCGGACCTGGCTCGTAGCGGCAAGCATCTGGTCGGCAGCGGAGATCACTTTGGAGTTGAGCTCGTAGCCGCGCTGGGCTTCGATCAGGTTGGTGATCTCGCGGACCGGATCCACGGAACTTTCCTCAAGAAATCCCTGACGCAACGTCCCTAGCCCGTCCTGCCCGGGCGTTGACTGCAGCGCCGCACCGGAGGCTTCTGTCTCCAGAAAGAGATTGTCGCCAATGGCTTGCAGACCCTTTGCGTTGGTAAACCCAACCAGGTTGAACTGACCAAGAAGCTGCGCTTCTGCGGTTTCCTGGAAATACGCGTAGACTTCGCCGTCCGGGTTGATGGAGATGCTCACCGCATCGTCGGGGATGGTGACTTCCGGAGCGACGGCAAAGCCCTCCGAGGTTACAATCAACCCTTCGCCTGTGCGTTTGAGCGCACCATCCCTAGTGTAGGCTGGCTGCCCGGACGGCAGCGTGACTTCAAGGTAACCGGACCCCTCAATCGCAACGTCCAGGTCGCCGCCGGATGCGGCGAGAGCGCCTTGGGACAGCATCACGGAGACGCTCGAAGGCCGAACCCCGAGACCGAGCTGAACACCCGTCGGGAGAACCGTCCCATCCGAGGCGTTGATCGTGCCGGGGCGTGTCGCCTGCTGGTAATGCAGGTCGGCGAACTCGGCGCGGCGCGTGTTATATCCAGTTGTACTCATGTTGGAGAGGTTGTTGGAAATCACCTCTACCCGGGTCTGTTGTGCGGCCATACCGGTGGCTGCAATCTGCAAAGCACGCATATTGGTATTCCTTTACTTAACCATGGTCTTGAGGGCTGCGCGAATGCGCTCATCCTCGCGTTCCAGAAAACTCTGCCCCATCTCGTAGGCCCGCTGGACCTCGACCATGCGGGAGACCTGCAGGATTGGGTCCACGTTCGAAGCTTCGACAAAGCCCTGCAAAATGCGCGGTTCTTCGAGTGGTTCGAATCCGTCATCCGCGCGGAACATCACCCCGCCCTCCCGAACCATCTGAAGAGGCTCCAACGGTCGAACGACGCCAATTCGGCCAAGCGGAACGCCGTCGCTACTCATGGTGCCGTCCGGCGCAAAGGCAAGATCCGATGCATCAGGGGGTACAAAGACCGGAGCGCCGCCGTCGCCGAGCACATCGTACCCATCAGGGGTCACAAGCGTTCCAGCCGCCGAAGGCATGAAGGCACCGGCCCGGGTAAGCCGTTCACCATTGGGGGTGTTGATCAAAAAGAACCCATCGCCCTCAATCGCGAGGTCGAAAGTGCCGTTTGTCTGTTTGAGCGTGCCTTGATCGAAAGAGGTGTTGCGTACCCGGCCCGCTGACATGGCGACATCTGTTCCGCCGTCCGCTTTCTCGACATACTCCGAAAAAATGACGCCTTCCTGACGAAAGCCGGTGGTGTTGGCGTTCGCGATATTGTTCGCGATCACCTGCATTTCCTTCTTCAAACCAGAAAGGCGCGATAGGGCGGCATATCCAGCGGATTCCATGTTATCCTCCGGTCACGATTGGGATGATATGTGATTGAAAAAATTCGACTAACGTGCGTGTCATAAAGCTCATCGACATCCAGAACACGATGACGATGGCCATGAGTTTCGGCACAAACGTCAGGGTCATTTCCTGGATGGACGTCAACGCCTGGAACAAACCGACGCTAACACCGGCGAGCAGCGCGGCGGCCAGGATCGGAAAGGACGTTATCGTCGCGATCCAGAGACCTTGCCGCAGCGTGTCGAAGAAGATGGCTTCTGTTATCATGCCGTTAGACCGGCATCCGCAGGATTTCCTGGTAGGCCTCAACCACCTTGTTGCGCACGGCAACAACGGTCTCAACAGCGAGCTCTGATTGCGCCAGTGCTTCGACAAGCGCATGCGGATCGGCGTTGCCCGTCATGCTGGCTTGCGCGGTTTCTTCGGCCTCTCGTAGTGTTCCGACGAAGTCGGTTGCGGCTTCGGTGAATTTTTCCTGCAATCCACCGGAAGTTGTTTCGTCTGGTTCTGTTGCCGGGCGAGAGGCGGCATAGCTTTGCGCAGCGTAAAGCGATCGGACGTCCATTCTGGTCTCCTTTCACGACGTTTCAGGTCTGTGTTGTTGTGTTAGCGTCGAAGCAGCTCCATTAGGCTCGACGACATTTGGCGGGTTTGATCGAACATCTTCAGGTTGGCCTCGTAGCTGCGCTGTGCTTCGCGCGCGTCCGCGATTTCGATCACCAGTTCGACATTCGATCCTTCGTAGTGGCCGCTTTCATCCGCAAGCGGGTGAGACGGGTCATAGATCAGTTCAAGGTCAGATCGATCGAACTGCACCCGTCCGGTTTTGACCAGATCAAGTGTTCCTTCACCTTGTTCCAGCTTGAAAGGTGCAGATTTCCGGCGAAACCCTGGTGTATCGGCGTTTGCGATGTTTTCGGATACCAAGCGCAGGCGCGTTGCCTGAGCCTTCAATCCCGCAGCCGTAACGTTCAATGCATCAGAAAAAGCACTCATAAATCAAATCCCTTAGGTGCGACCAAGGCTTGCCCGAATCACGGACAGGCTGTTGCGATAGATTGCCAATGCACGGTCATGCTGCCGCTTTGCGTCCACAGCAGTTACCATCTCCAGCTCGAGGGAAACGGTGTTGCCGTTCGGATCCATGCCTTTTTGTCGTTCAAGAATCGGAACGGAGCGGTCCGCCGCGCCATTCAGGTGGGTGGAACGCGTAGCGCGTTGCCCGATCATGGAGCCGCGGAGCGTATCCTTGAACTCTGGGACCTGCTGGGCGCGATACCGGGGGGTATCGGCATTTGCGATATTCTGTGCGGACAACGCCTGTTTGGTACCTGCGTGTCGGGCCATGGCCATCGCCGTTCTAAAGACGTCCAAGTTTTGGAACATCGGGGCTTCTCCCTCGATTGCTTAAGCCAAAACTTAACTGTGATTCCTTTAGAAACGGTTTGCAGAAACATTTACGGAGCGAACGATGGACAAGAATGTCATTCAGGGTCTGAGCAAGAGAATCGCGCAAATGCAATCAGTGCGCAGTGTGGGCCGTGTCCGTTCCGTCGATGGAACTGCCATTTGGATAACAGGCCTCGCCCATACGGCTTGTATTGGCGATCGTTTGAGATTGTTTCACCCGAGCGGCACTTTGGAAGGCGAAGTACTGCGAATTCGAGATGAATTGGTAGCGATGCTGCCAGATGAAGCCGCAGATGGGGTCAGTCAGGGGGATCGCGTTGCGGTCTTGGGTGCGCCGGTTCTGGCACCTTGTGATTCGTGGATCGGGCGGGTCATCGATCCTTACGGTCGCCCTTTGGATGGCGCCCCTCTTGGCCCCGGGACGCACCGTCGACCGTTCCGCGCAAGCCCGCCGCCGGCTGCGGCGCGGCGCGGTCTTGGTGAGCGGCTTGGGACCGGGCTCGCTGTGTTCGACACTCTCCTCCCCATTGTAAAAGGCCAACGAATCGGTCTGTTTGCGGGTTCCGGCGTCGGCAAATCGCGCCTCCTCGCGCAGCTCGCTCAGGGTATGGAAGCGGATGTGGTTGTTCTTGCTCTGGTCGGCGAGCGGGGACGAGAGGTTCAAGATTTCGTTCGATCAGTGCTTGGCCCAGAAGGAATGGCTCGCAGTGTCGTTGTCGCCGCCACCTCTGATCGGTCACCGCTGGAACGGCGAAGATGCCCATTGGCCGCGATGACAATTGCAGAGTATTTCAGAGATCAAGGTAAACATGTCTTGTATCTGGCTGATTCTATTACACGATTCGCCGAAGCCCACAGGGAAGTCGCAATTGCTTCTGGAGAACTGCCAGCACTACGTGGACATCCCCCATCTGTGGCGCACCAGATCATGCGTCTCGCAGAGCGAGCCGGTCCTGGAGCGATAGAAAACGAAGGAGACATTACTGCAGTCTTTAGCGTTTTGGTAGCAGGGTCTGATATGGATGAGCCAGTTGCCGACATCTTGCGGGGTGTTCTTGACGGTCATGTGGTTCTGGATCGGCAAATCGCCGAACGTGGTCGGTTTCCAGCCATTGATTTGCTCCGTTCGGTTTCACGCAGCTTGCCAGAAGCCGCAAGTGCTCAGGAAAACGATCTGATCACGACTGTGCGTCAATTGATGGGATCTTACGCGCGTTCCGAAACCATGGTTCGCGCTGGGTTGTATCGTGATGGCGAAGACCTGGTCCTGGACCAAGCTATCCGCGCATGGGCACCACTCGATGGATTTCTCTCTGATACTTCCCCCACCGGACCGGCGATGGCGTTTAAGAAACTCGATCTACTATTGCGCCGTTCTGGCGCGTCTCGGCCGACCAGCAAGACACCTGCAGTTGGAAGCGCTAAATCCACTGCGGTGAGAAGCCAAGTGAGATCAGATTAAAACTAGAGGAAACCGTGAACAGACATAGACACACATTCAAGTCTAAAGCTTGACCGGGGACACTTTCCGACGCAGCGACGTACTGTTTCCGTTGCCAATTACCGATGTGACGATGGTAGTATCGTCAGTATTGCTGCGAAATTGATGTCCGGGGGATGGACTGGAGCAGTGACAAGGCAATTGTACCTGATCCAATAGAAGCCGATTGACTGATTTGTGACTGCAGTAAGAAAGATTGTACAACCTTCTCTAAGTTCTCAGGCTGTGCCAATTCATCAATTGTGGAAACACCAAATCGACTGGCGGACTTTTCCTTGAAGACCTCAAGCTGTTTGTCCAGATCGATCTGGGCGAAACTGCTGGGCAGACCAAGCGCAGTTTCAAATACCTTCCGTAGAGCTGTTGTTCCCATAACTTTGAACCATTTGGTCGAATCCGACGACTCCCCTTCTGCGATTTCGGGAAGAGCTCGACTTAGGTTGAGTGCCAGTCTTAGATCATTGTCCTGATTGCCGACGGCGACTTCGAATGACTGGTCCCTAAATCGCGTCACGATTTCGTTCCCGAAAAAGCTTAACTGCGTGCGCGGTCCTACGGGAGAATCGAAAGCAAATGCTGAAGCAAAGCTCTTATAGCGTTCGTCCGCGAGTTTTACCGCCAAGGCATCGTTGTCGACACCTCCTTCGTCAAGGATCTTTTTAATAAAGAACTTGTTGTCAATGTCATCCTGAAGCCCGAAAGCGCCGAGAGCGACTCTGAGCAGCCTGCGGTCTGCAACCAGTTCATCGGTAGTTCGTATCGAGCCAATTTTTTCTTCAAAATAGTCAGTATCACGCGTGATTTCGCTTGAAGAGTTGAAAGTTGTTCTTTGCGCTTCCCCAGTTGATTTGAGAAATTGCCAGGCGACCAGACCAGATCCTACGAGTACCGGTTGGAACGTCATTGCTCTGGCGCGGACAAAAGCCGGTCCTCTCGTGGAATCAACGCGCGAAGGGCCTTAAGGCATTGATAGTACTGTTCTCCGAGGAGCGCGCTACTTGCCTGTGTCAGTAGTCTTCGACTATCAGGATCCACCAGAATTTGACTCAACTCCTCGATCCTTAGGAGAATTTGGTTTTTCGCTTCGCGAGGGTCTGCGTCACCGGTTAAAACAAGTTGAGCTGCATAGCAAATCCGCCTCACCGGGGTTTTCGCTTCATCCGGGTGAATGGCATCTCGAAGCCGAAGGACGTTTGCGTTTGGTGTGACAATTGAAAGACGACTACGACGATCTCCGTTTTCGATGACAGCGCCATTTATTAAGACGCGCTCTCTTGGTCCGAGTTTAAGTACAAGCCCACTCATTTTCGGCTCCTTCTCGCACCCAGGCCACGCAGGACTGCGGCGTTGATTTCCAGTAAAGGCGTGATACGTGCCTTTTTCATTAGGACTTTCCCCGTATGTTGTTGAACAAACTCGGCGAGGTAAAATATTCGTGCGCGAAGATCTTGAGGCAGCGCGTTTTCCTTGTCCGAAACGTCGGCTGCTAGGAAAGTCCAAATACGCTGATTGTCTGACAGCGCTTCTACAAGTTTGGGGTAGGCCAACGGACCAGCTTCTGCGGCTGCTTTGATACGGTGCGTAACGTGAGCAATCAGTTCATATTCTGTACTGCGCGCAGTTTTGGTGGTGCGACCGGTTTGAGAATAAGCACGTTGGGCAAGAGAATGTGCGTTCACTTCAGAACCTTCTGGTCATGATTGTCTGATTTTTCGGAAACTGGAGGCCGGGAAGCCGGCCTCCAGCTTTGTATTAGCGGAACAGCGAGAGAAGCTGTTGCGGCGCCTGATTTGCGATGGACAGTGCTTGAACGCCAAGCTGCTGTTGAACCTGCAGTGCTTGAAGACGCGCAGAGGCCTCTTCCATGTCCGCGTCGACCATGGTGCCAATGCCGGACTTCAGAGCATCAGTCAGGCCTTGGACAAAGTTGGTCTGCGTCTCAATGCGCCCCTGAGCTGAACCGAAGGCTGCAGCTGCGTCGATCGACGTCTGGATCAGACTTTCGATGCCAACCAGTGCGGCTTCTGCGCCGTCGTCAGTCGAAACATCAAAACCTGCCAGAATCTCCAGACCGCCACCGATTGTGCCATCCGCTTCGCTTTGCATAGTAGCAAGGTCGGCATTATCAGACTGTTCGACGGTACTGCCGTCTGTGATGGCTTCATCATAGTTGTTAGTGAAGTCAATCTGACCAGCCGTCGTCGCGTTTTCCGCGAAGGTGACTTCCAAGCCAGCCTCAGCCGCTGCAACATTCAGGCGGGTAACCATCTGGTCCATAACGTCGGAGAACGTGTCGCCTTCTCGCGCAACGTAGACAACAGCTGCATTGAAGTCATATGCATCGCCGCTATCGTCGCCAGAAAACGCGGTTGCCGAAACACTGAACGATGCGCCTGCAACAATGTCGTCGCTTGCTCCGATGCCGTCAAAAGTCGTGAAGACAGCAGTGGCTCCGACGGCTGCACCGTTACCTGCAGAGACGTCACTGCCCATCGTACCAGCCGCCGCCGCGCTAGTTCCGAGGTCCTGCTTACCCACGTTGATGTCGCTTGCGGCAACACCGGTCGAGGAACGGTCGAGGGAGGCAAGTACGTTGATGCTTCCCGTTCCTTCGGTCGAGTCAGTGTTCGACAGAAGATTCAATCCGTTGAATTGGGCGGCGCCCGTCACTGCGTTGATCTGGTCGCGAAGGGCGTTGATGTCGGCCTGGATCTTGTCGCGGTCAACGTTTTCTTCTTGCGCTGCAACGATCTTGCCTTTGATGTCGGTCAGCAGCTCGGTGGTGGTTTCAGCGGCTTGACGCGCGACCGCAACAGTGGATTGACCGAGGTTTAGACTGTCCGAAATGCCTTTGAAGCCCTTCACGTCCGCTTCCATAACTTTGGAAATGGCCCAAACAGCGGAGTTGTCCTTGGCACTCGCGACGCGTTTGCCTGTGGAGATTTCCGACTGTGTGGTGCTCAGGTTGGAGTTGATCGACTTCAGGGTCTGCAGCGCCACCATGGCGCCGTTGTTCGTCAGGATGCTAGACATGTTTTGTCCTTGCTTTGTAGTGGCGCTTTTGCGCCGGTTTCATTTGCCAAAAGAGGCATCTCTGACGTCTTTCTGACGCGTGCAAACCAGCAGTTTCCTGATTTGCGCCACCCTTTCGAGTGCAGCGCCAACATGGGGCTCGAATCCTAACGTAGGGCTAATGCACATGTCCGGATTCCAGCCAATTTGATTGAATTGATCATGCTCTTCGCTCGAGCTTCTTGATTTCAGGACTTCCAAGGTTCTTCTTTCGACCATTTTCGTCGTAGGTTTCGAGGTTTCGGCGCACTCTATTCACTTCACCCAACCGATTTGCGACGTTTCGAATCCCTGCCAATGTATGATCGAACAGTTCTTGATTTCGGCGCAGACCATCGCGGATCGGGGCCACGTCTGCATCATCCTCGTCAAGCCCTCCCAGATCGGCGGCCAGCCGCTCCTTTTCTTCCATGAGTTCCGCGATGCGGTCGAAATCCCCATTCATCAGAGCGTTTCGCTCCTCTGAAATAAGCGTTTTGAGCTGATCGAGCTTTACATTGTCACTCATTGAGTTGTTCCTTCATTGATTGAAAAAGCTGTTCTGCAAGGCCTATGCCGCCTTTCGCCGCCATAGCGCGAGCTTGCTCCTGGATTAGGAAAGACGAGAATTGATCCTCGCCTGCGCCTCCACCGAACGCTTCAGGGGTTTTTCCCGCGCCTGCTGCCTTTAGCATTTCAGCAAGGAAATTTGCCTCAAGCGCTTGTGCGGCGTCCCGTAGGGATTCGTGTTTAGTCTGCATTCCTCCAGGCAACAAAAAATTAACTTCCATGATTTGCCTCCAATTCGACTCACATGAATCTGTTTTCTGCGATTGCGGTAAAGAACCGGTAAGGATGATCCGGTTAAGTGATGAGAACGGAAGAAATCCGGAGACCCGATAATGCTGAATCAACTCACAGCTTTTCTCACTCAGAACACAAGGTCAGATCCTCCAATCGCGGGGCAAGCCAAAACCGATTCGGCGGACTTCGCGTCTGTTTTTGAGGACGCAGCGGAGCGCTCAAGACAAGATCAGCATGGGTCCGAGACGGAACCCAGGAAAGCTGAAGCCGCTCAACTGTCCGGTGATGAAGAAGCTTCTTCGGATACTGACAAAAAGACGGAGCAGGGACGTCGCCGAAACGAGGTTCTGCATTCGGTCGAAGGAGACCGCGGACATGAGGTCGCAAATAACTCCGCCGAGCTTGATGTAGAGATCCGTGCCACTGCGTCAGCGTCGATTGAGGATGTTCCGGTCGACGATGAATCGCGTGCAAGAATGCCAAGTGCGGACCATGACAGAGAACAGCGGACTCATCGGAACTTTGAGACGGACACAGGTATTTTGGAAGAGCCTGTGGCAATCCGTTACGCCACGGGTACGAATGGCTCAGATCGCCTGGGAGTTTCCCATGAACTCGAGGAAGACCACTTACGTTCAATGAGATCTGCTGTGGATGACGGGCGCGAAGCGGGAATCGGCGAATTCGCGGGGGAGAGAGCTTACAAAACCGGATCCGAAACTGGCTCAATTAACTCGGAGACACATAGGCTTGCCGGGCAATCTGGGGCAGCTACTCAAGCTACTTTGAATGCAGATGCTGCACTCATCAGAAGTGAATCGGCGCGCATTGTTGACCAAATGGGCACGAGTGTTTCTGCGAAGGTGAGCATCGCTCCAATGGTTTCGGAAACACGCGGCCAAGACAAGCTTTCCTTGCCGGCAGAAGACGCCCGTTCTGCCGACCGGACGTTTGCTTTTCCGTCAAGTGAACGTGTCAAAAAATCAAGTGTTTCATCTTCGTACGGCGGCGAAAGCCCACAAGCGCAACAGCACCGGGCAAGGTCGCTACCGCAAGCGATCCGATCTGCGGTTGTCAGTGATGAAATGCGGCCGTTTAATGGGCAACGCGGAGCCGTTTGGGAAACACCTGGCGGAGCTTACCAAGCGCAAAACCCTGAGCAAACTCTGGTGACAGCCGGTCCGACGTTTCCAGAGGCGTCGCGCTTGAATGTTTCGGAGCCCGTCAAACCCGGTCACGCAACCGTTTTGACCTCCCAGCGGCCTGAACGCTCTGAGATCGAAGCCAATGCGAAGGCTGGGCAACCATCGGCGTTGACTTCAAACCTGAAAGTTTCGCTCGATGAAAGGGGTGCTAAAGGGCGCGAATTGGATACCAAAGTGCTTATCGGGGGCAGCACATCTGACGTGCCAGTGAAGCCCGGCGAAGCCGTCGGAAAAACAGACACTGTTCGGTCTGACCCTGCGTCCATGAAACCCGCAGTGCTTGGTACAAGCCTCGAGTTGCTGTCTCAGGAGCGAATCGAAAGCATCACGCGTGCTGTCGAATCCGGCAAGCCCGGTCGACGGACTTTGCTAGCACCTTCTTTCACCGAAATGCAGGCCCAATCAGCGCAACTTGGAACAGAGTTGCGCCACGCTCGATTGGACAAAAGCGATACACGGATTAACGCGTCAGAAACGCAAGTGAAGGCCGCGATTCCTGGCAAAGTGCATTCGGTTCGCGCGGGGCAGGCAATAGGCGCTGCCGCACCTGGTCAGGTGCGGCAACCCGTCGACCGATCAGCGGATCTGGCGAGGCAGACTTTCGAAACAGAAGAAGGCTTCGCGCCTGCGCGCGTTGACGACGGTCGCGTGATGTCTGCACAGGGGTCTCAACCGTTGGTCTCATCTCAAAACGTTCGTCCGCAAAATGCTGTGATCATGCGCCAGATCCTGGACAAGATGCCGAAGCTATCCGAAGGCAAGATCGAAATACGGCTGAACCCCGAAGAGTTGGGCCGCGTTCGGATGCAAATGATTTCCACTGATCTCGGATTGTCTGTTCAGGTTCAGGCCGATCGCCCCGAAACACTGGACCTGCTGAGGCGTAACGTTGACCAACTCGCCCGGGAGTTGGCGGATGTGGGTTATGAGACGGCCGGATTTTCCTTTGGGGACAGCAGTCCGCAAAACGAACAGGATGATCGAAACGCCCATGCGCGACCGAACGGTACTGCGGCCAGTTCTCACGTCGACCCCGAGCTTTCGGAAAACGGACCCGTCCAAAGGCAGAGCGCCGCGACAGACGGTTTGGATATTAGATTATAAGGAAACACCATGGTAGATGCTATTGCGCCCACAACTGCGACAACAGCAGGTTCGCCGACATCTCAGACAAGCAACAGCCGGTCCGCATTGAGTTCGGATTTTGACACGTTTGTGCAGATGTTGACGGTACAAGTCCAGAATCAGGACCCGCTTAATCCCATTGATTCAAGCGATTACGCCTCTCAACTTGCAACGTTCTCATCGGTTGAGCAGCAAATCCTGACTAACGATCTTTTGAAAGAGATGGGCGCCAAGCTGGCGGGCAATGCATTGCAACAGGCCGCGGATTGGATTGGTCAGGAAGCGCTGACGCGCTCGCCGGTATTCTTCTCTGACTCGCCAATCGCAATCCGGGCCGAATATGCGGAGAACGCGACTCACGCGAAGCTTATGGTCAAGAACTCTGCAGGAGAGACCATTCAGACGTTCGAATTGGACGATTTGCCAGAAGACATCATGTGGACAGGCGCCGACGCAGACGGCAATCTCCTGCCGGTGGGGACGTACAGTTTTCAGATCGAGCAATATAAAGGAGAAGAGGTGATCGAAATTTCGACACCTCAAGCCTACAGTCGGATCATCGAGGTCAGGGCAAACGGTGATGATGTGATGGTTCGTTTGTCGGACGGCAGCGAGGTGCCGCCATCCATGATTACTGGACTGAGGTCACCAACGACTTGACGGCAGATCCTAGGTAACAACTCGCGGTGAGTGCGAGGCTGGTCAGAGAATCGCGCTTATTGTTAATGCGCACGCTACGCCAAGCGCGAGACCGGCCATCAGGAACAGTGCCTGACCGCGCCATTGCGATTTTGGTCGGTCAACCGGCGGGTGCGACTGGTTGATCAGAGCCGATTCAACAAGGTCGGGCAGTCGAGGGCCAAATCGGGCAAGGACACGCAGAGTTTTCCCCAGGTCGTTGGCAACAGCCCTCGGCCCGATGCTCTGCTTGATGTAGTCTTCAACGACGGGCTTTGCGACAGTCCAGATGTTCATGTGTGGGTTCAGCGAGCGGGCCACCCCTTCAACCACCACCATCGTGCGTTGCAGAAGGATGAGTTCGGTTCGGGTTTCCATGCCAAAACGCTCAGTCACTTCGAACAGGTACGCCAGCAGTTTGCCCATGGAAATGCCGCTTGCGTCCATTCCGAAGATGGGTTCGCCAACAGCGCGCAGCGCGCGCGCGAACTCGTCAACGTCCTGGTCTGCGGGAACATAGCCAGCTTCGAAGTGAACTTCGGCGACGCGGCGGTAGTCCCGGCGAATGAACCCGTAGAGAATCTCGGCGTAGACTCGACGTGTGTACTCGTCGATATGCCCCATGATTCCGAAATCATACGCGATGATATCGCCATTGGCGGCAACCTTGAGGTTGCCCTGGTGCATGTCGGCGTGGAAAAAACCGTCACGCAGCGCATGGCTCAGGAAAAGCTGGAGAACCCGTTCGGAGAGCGCGACTCGGTCGTGACCCATGGCATCGAGGGCATCGTTGTCGCCAAGCGGCACCCCGTCTGCCCAACCAAGCGTCATGACGCGGCGGCCGGAATGGTTCCATTTGATTTCAGGCAGTTGAAAGCCATCATCGCCGACGGTGTTAGCCGCGAACTCGCTGGCTGCGGCGCTTTCAAGGCGGAGGTCCAACTCCCCCATGACCACGCCTTCGAAGTGTTCGATCACGTCCGTAGGACGCAGTCTCCGGGAGGCCGGAGACAGGAATTCAATAACCGACGCGGAAAAGTAGAAGGCGTCGATGTCCCTGCGAAAACGGCGTTCGATCCCCGGCCGCAGCACTTTGACTGCAACAATTTCATCGGTTTCGGCCAGACGAGCCTTGTGCACTTGCGCAATGGATGCTGCGGCAACCGGTTCGGAAAACTCCGAAAACACCTCACTCACCGGGCGGTCCAACTCGGCTTCGACCGCTTCTTTGGCCTGTTCGATCGAGAACGGCGGAAGTTTGTCCTGCAGGATGCGCAACTCCTGCGCCATCTCATCGCCAACCACGTCCGGGCGGGTCGACAGGATTTGCCCGAACTTGATGTAAGCAGGCCCAAGCGCGGAGAGCGCGCGAGACGGCGCGGGCATCGACGGATCGCCCTTTTCCCCCAGCCAACGGAACGGCCAGACCACTTTTGCAGCAAGGCGCAGGGCAGGCGGCGCGTCCATGGCATCGAGGACCGCTTTCATCGCGCCGGTTCGTTCCAGCGTTGCGCCTGTTTGGATCAGGCGCCAGACGTTGTGAGGGCCGCGCATCTCAGATCTTCCAGCCGGAGTGCAGGCAGGCAATGCCCATGGTCAGGTTGCGGTACTTTGCGTTTTCGAAACCCGCTGCCCGAACCATTCCGAGGAAAGTGTCCTGGTCCGGAAACTTTCGAATGGATTCAACAAGATATTGGTAGCTTTCCCGATCTCCGGCAATGGCCTGCCCGAGGCGAGGAATGATGTTGAAGGAATAGAGGTCATAGACCTTCTGCATCAACTCATTGGGAATCTGCGAAAATTCCAGAACCATCAACCGCCCGCCCGGCTTCAACACGCGGAAAGCTTCGTTGAGCGCTTCCTGCGGGCGGGTCACGTTCCGGATGCCGAAGGAAATCGTGTAGGTGTCGAATGTGTTGTCCGGGAAGGGCAGCTTCATGGCGTCGCCGACCACCCAATCGAGTTGGTCTGCCATTGCGGCCGCTTCTGCGCGTTTGCGGCCTTCAACCAACATGGGTTCCGTCAGATCGAGCACCGTCGCATGGCCATGACCGGCGCGTTTGAGGAAGCGGAAGGAGATGTCGCCGGTGCCGCCCGCGACGTCGAGCAAACGCTGTCTGGGGCGCGGCGCCAGCCAATCCATCATCGCGTCTTTCCAGACGCGGTGAATGCCCATCGACATGGCGTCATTCATCACGTCGTACTTTGTCGCGACCGACTGGAAAACACCCTGAACGCGCCCGGCTTTTTCACCTTCCGGGACGTCCTGAAATCCGAAGTGCGTGGTTTGGTCGTTGTGGTCAGTCATGCAATGGGTCCGATCCGGCCTTCGTTGCGTCGCATTTGTCCTTAAACTTGCGGAAGTCAAAGGACAAACGGTCAAATCCGCGCAAAGTACAGGGTGTCGAGTCCATGAGCATGTTGCTTATCTATGCAGTTCCGCTGCTGTTGATCATCCCGTTTATCCGATTTCGCGCAATTCGGGTGTTATTGGGATTCAAGGATATCCGGCGCGGGTGGAAGCCGAAGCTGGTCGAAGAAGCCGCGGATGTGCGGACGATCTATCATTTCGGATCGAAGTCAAAACCCAAGGTTTTCGGGGGCATGGCCCTATTCGAGACCACCGCCGGCGCAAAATACCTTCCGCCGCTGTTGATCTTGTGGATCGTTATTCTGGCGTTTCAGATGGGAGAGGTGCGCAGCTTTGCAGATGGGCTGACGCTCTTTTTGCTTGTCGCGGTCTTCGGCTATCTGTGCGCTGTGAACTTCAAAACCCGGATCGTGGTTGATGGTAATACGCTGCACAAAACAGATTGGCTGTTTCGGCACCAGAGCTACGATCTCGCAGAATTGAAGCGCGCGGAACAGGATTCGTCGGAATCCTACCGGCTCGAGTTCGAAGATGGCCGGTCCACGTTTATCTTGCGGTGGATCAGCGGCCACGATCATCTCAAAGACCTGTTTGCGCATGCTCTGGAAGTGAATGGACGGTGACGCTACGTTTGCAGTGAACGCTGCCATCACAAACACCGGAAGCTGATATGCCTGAATTGCCTGAGGTCGAAACGGTTCGCCGTGGGCTTGCGCCCGCAATGGAGGGGCAAAAGATTGTGCGGGCACAGGTCAATAGGCCCGACTTGCGCTGGCCGTTTCCGGATCAGATGGCAGATCGACTGGAAGGCGCGCGGGTTTTGGGGCTTCGGCGGCGCTCGAAGTACATTCTTGCGGATATGGACCGGGGTGAGACCCTGTTGATCCACCTCGGTATGTCCGGGCGGATGCTGGTGTCAGGCGATCCGCTTGGGCAGTTCGTACACGATCACCCTGCGCCGGAGAAACACGACCATGTTGTCCTGGATATGGAGAACGGCGCGCGCGTGACTTTCAACGATCCAAGGCGCTTCGGAGCGATGGATTTGCTGCCGACGCAGACGCAGGACTCGCATCCCCTGCTTGCCAGTATCGGCCCGGAGCCCTTGGGAAATGCGTTCAGCGAATCTTACTTGGATCAGGCGCTGAAGGGGCGGTCCATGCCGATCAAAACGGCCCTGCTTGACCAAAAAATAGTCGCGGGTCTTGGCAACATCTATGTTTGCGAAACGCTTTACCGTGGCGGAATTCACCCAGGACGCCGCGTCAATCGGATCGCCGAACGGCGTATTGCCGCGCTTGTCCCGATCATTCGGGAGGTACTGGACGAGGCGATTGATGCGGGTGGGTCGTCGCTCAAGGATTTCCGGCAAGCTGATGGAGAACTTGGATATTTTCAGCATAGATTCGATGTTTACGGGCGCGAAGGCGAGCCATGCCGAACCGAAGGATGCGGGGGCCAAATCGCCCGAATCGTGCAGTCCGGGCGGTCGTCCTTCTACTGCCCTCTGTGCCAAAGATAGCTTGAACCGTTTGTGAGGAATGGTAAGCGTTAGCGCCTGACGGAAATGGACCGGAGCCGAGCCACATGGCCTATGAGACGATCATCGTCGAAATCGAAGATCACGTTTGCACGATCAAGCTGAATCGCCCTGACGCTTTGAACGCTTTGAATTCCCATCTGCTCGGTGAGTTGGGCGATGCTTTGATGGATGCGGACAAGAACGACAAAGTGCGCTGCATCATCATCACCGGCTCTCAGAAAGCTTTTGCAGCGGGTGCGGACATCAAGGAGATGTCCGAAAAGAGCTATGTCGACATGTTCATGTCCGACTTCTTTGGCCGGGAAGGCGAGACCATTTGCCGAACCCGTAAGCCGATCATCGCCGCAGTCGCGGGTTACGCGCTGGGCGGCGGATGCGAGCTGGCCATGATGTGCGATTTCATTATCGCAGGAGACAACGCCAAGTTCGGCCAACCGGAAATCAACCTTGGTGTGATCCCGGGCCTGGGTGGCACCCAGCGATTGACTCGTTTTGTCGGCAAGTCGAAGGCGATGGAGATGAACCTGACCGGCCGTTTCATGGACGCCGACGAAGCAGAGCGCTCCGGGCTGGTCAGCCGTGTTGTTCCGGCCAAGACGCTGATGGAAGAGGCGAAGGCTTCTGCCGAGAAGATCGCGGAGAAGTCCATGCTGACGACCATCGCGATCAAGGAAGCGGTGAATCGGTCCTATGAGACGACGCTGGCAGAAGGTCTGCTTTATGAGCGCCGTCTGTTTCACTCGCTCTTCTCGACCGAGGATCAGAAGGAAGGCATGGGGGCCTTTACCGAAAAGCGCGCCCCGCAGTTCCGCGATCGTTAAGCATTCCCGGAGGCGTTCAAGCCAGTTTGCCGCAAGGATCGCTTTGGGGTTTCCAACCCGGGCCAAACAGACTATACGCCTCCGCCATACATGCGCGTGATGCCCGCTTGGCAAGAATCGGTCCGATAGAGAGGTTCGGGTCAGTACGGCGTTGCGCTTGCAAACCAGATACACAGACACGACCAACCTAGGACAGATCATCATGGCAAATACGCCCCAGTCTAAGAAGCGCGCCCGTCAGAACGAGAAGCGCTTTGCCGTCAACAAAGCCCGCCGTTCCCGCATCCGCACCTACCTGCGCAATGTTGAAGAAGCCATCGCATCCGGCGACAAAGATGCCGCTACGGCAGCTTTGCGCGCCGCCCAGCCCGAGCTGATGCGCGGTGTGACCAAGGGTGTTTTCCACAAGAACACGGCTTCTCGCAAAATGTCGCGTTTGGCGGCACGCGTGAAGGCTCTGGGCTGAACCAGATTCAAAATATTGTGTGAATTTCGGACGGCGTCACTATATGTGGCGCCGTTTGTCTATTTGGCAACATATTGGAACACCAAGAGATTCTTTTCCCCAAAAGCCGAGTCAAGATACGAAGATCAGTTGCCCGATTGATGGCAGACTTGGTAGTTTCATCCTGCGAGTCACATCGCGGGGGGGACAGGTTGTCAGCATCGAGTCGGCACATTCACGACTTTGACGCTGGCTGCTTCACGCCGCAGCGCAAGCGGTATCAGTATCGGGGAAACACCCCGGCCATGTCCAATGACAAAACATGGGTCACATCGACCTGAAGCTTTAGCTGCCGCCAAGGCTGCCAAATCGTACGTCCACGGCCGATGGGCCGAACTCATGTGATCTTCACATGGGCGGGGATGGTTTTGTCCAAGCGTCTGTGACCGCCGCCGAAGTTGGGATTCGGTGCAGGCAAAGGCAGTGGAAGACATGGACGGGGACATATGACGGACGAACAATGGGGCGTTTTGCGGAGCAACATTTGCAAAACAATCGGCGACAACAATTATAAGACGTGGATTGAACCACTCGAGTATTGTGGCCTCGAAAATGGCGTTGCGCGCTTCTATGCACCGACGAATTTCTTCGGGAATTATGTCGATCAGAATTTCGGGGATTTGTTGATTTCCCAGATATCGTCCTTCAATCCGTCCATTCGCCGGCTCGCCTTTGCGGTGGCCGAGGCTGCCAATACGGTAGAAGCGCCGCAGGTTCAAAAAGCCGCGCCGGAGGCTCAGGCGCCTCAGCCCGCCCAGGAAGACCTGCCCGGCGCTCCGCTTGATGCGCGTTTTACGTTTGACAGTTTTGTCGTCGGAAAACCCAACGAACTGGCTCATGCCGCAGCAAAACGCGTGGCCGAAGGCGGCCCTGTCACGTTCAACCCGCTGTTCCTGTATGGCGGCGTTGGCCTGGGTAAGACGCACCTCATGCACGCCATTGCCCATGAGTTGCGCGCGCGCAATCCGCATCTGACGGTTCTCTACCTGTCTGCTGAGCAATTCATGTATCGCTTTGTTCAGGCACTGCGCGAGCGCCGCATGATGGACTTCAAGGAAATGTTCCGCAGCGTGGATGTGCTGATGGTCGATGACGTGCAGTTCATCGCAGGCAAGGATTCCACGCAGGAAGAGTTTTTCCACACGTTCAACGCGCTGGTGGATCAGAACAAGCAGATCATCATCTCCGCAGACCGCGCGCCGGATGAGATCAAGGATCTCGAAAACCGCATTCGCTCGCGTTTGCAGTCCGGTCTCGTGGTGGATCTGCACCCGACGGATTACGAACTGCGTCTCGGCATTCTGCAAACCAAGGCTGAAATGTACCGCGCGCATTATCCTGGCCTTCAGATCGAGCCAGGTGTTCTGGAGTTTCTCGCACAGCGGATCAGCACCAACGTGCGTGTGCTCGAAGGCGCGCTGACGCGTCTGTTCGCCTTTGCCTCTCTGGTCGGGAAGCCGATCAACATGGATCTTGTCCATGACAGCCTCGCGGATGTGCTGCGGGCGTCGGAGCGCAAGATCTCCATCGACGAAATTCAGCGCAAGGTGGCGGACCATTACAACATCCGCCTGTCGGATATCGTTGGCCCCAAAAGAGTGCGCACGTTTGCGCGGCCGCGTCAGGTGGCGATGTACCTGTGCAAGCAGTTGACCAGCCGTTCCTTGCCGGAGATCGGTCGCCGGTTTGGCGGACGTGACCACACCACTGTGATGCACGGTGTTCGCCGGATTGAAGAGTTGCGTCAGCAGGACGGCCAAATCGAAGAAGACATCGAAATGCTGCGCCGCGCCCTTGAGGCGTGAACGCCTGTTCTGAGTCTGAGAAACAACAAGTTGGGCAGGGGCGGTCACCGGATCGCCCCTTTGCCTTGACGGGGTTCCCATTCCGCGAGACAAAACGTGAAAACGGGCTTGGAAGCCGGGATTGTGCCCGCTAGGGTAAGCGTCCGGCTTTGCAGAGGGTAGGGCGATGAAGATCAGCATTGAGAGGGCGACGCTGCTGCGCGCCGTGGCGCAAGCGCAATCCGTAGTGGAGCGGCGGAACACGATTCCGATCCTGGCGAATGTGCTGATCGAAGCTGAAGGCGATACGGTCACCTTCCGCGCGACGGACCTCGACATCGAAGTGCTGGACAAGGCTCCGGCGCAGGTGGAACGGGCCGGCGGGACAACGGTGTCAGCGGTTACATTGCATGAGATCGTGCGCAAACTGCCCGACGGCGCGCTTGTGTCCCTCACAGAGGAAGCGGGTACAGGGCGGCTCACCGTTGCGGCGGGTCGTTCGAACTTCTCGTTGGCCACTCTGCCGAAAGACGATTTCCCGGTCATGGCCTCGTCCGAATACCAGTCGAACTTTTCCGCAAAGGCGGCTGTCCTGCGCCGCCTGTTCGACAAATCCAAGTTCGCGATTTCGACCGAAGAGACCCGCTACTACCTCAACGGCGTCTACATGCACGTGGCGGACAGCGAAGATGGCCGTTCGCTGCGCTGCGTGGCGACCGATGGACACCGCCTGGCCAGAATTGATGCGCCTTTGCCTGCCGGGGCCGAGGATCTGCCGGGTGTGATTGTGCCGCGCAAGACCGTTGGTGAGTTGCGCAAACTGCTCGACGAGGATGATATGGATATCGCGGTGTCCGTTTCCGAGACCAAGGTGCGCTTTGCCACCCCGGACATCACGTTGACCTCCAAGGTCATCGACGGAACCTTCCCCGACTACACGCGAGTCATCCCGCAAGGGAACACCCGGAAACTGGAAGTGGACGCATCGGAGTTTGCCAAGGCGGTGGACCGCGTGGCGACAGTGTCTTCGGAGCGCTCTCGCGCGGTGAAGCTTCAGCTCGATGAAGACCGTTTGGTGCTTTCGGTGAATGCGCCGGACAGCGGCGCAGCCGAAGAGGAATTGGCCGTTGCTTACGGTGATGAGCAGCTCGAGATCGGTTTCAACGCAAAGTATCTTCTGGAGATTGCAAGCCAGGTGGATCGGGAAAACGCGGTTTTCCTCTTCAACTCTTCCGGCGATCCGACCTTGATGCGTGAAGGCACGGACACGAGCGCGGTCTATGTTGTCATGCCCATGCGGGTCTGAGGCGAAGAAGATTTTTAGACCAAAAATCTTTGCCTCCGGCGGGGATACTTTTCCAGAGAAGAAACAGGGGCGCGCGGTATGCATTTGACGTCGCTCTCCTTGTCGCATTTTCGGTCTCACAAGCGTGTCAGGCTGAATGTTGATCCGCGTCCTGTTGCCATTTTTGGGGCAAACGGAGCCGGTAAGACCAACTTGATCGAGGCGGTGTCCCTGTTCTCTCCCGGGCGGGGCCTGAGGCGGGCGTCGGCGGCGGACATGGCACGGCGACCCGAGGCTTTGGGGTGGAAGATCGCCGGGTCGGTTCAGAGCGCGGATGGGGCCCATGAGATTGCGTTCACGTCCGAAGCGGGAGCGGCGCGACAGGTCAAGATTGACGACAAAGCCGCCTCTCAGGTTGCCTTGGGCAAGCTGTGCCGTGTGGTCTGGCTCATTCCGGCAATGGATCGGCTTTGGATCGAAGGGGCCGAGGGGCGTCGGCGGTTTCTGGATCGGGCGGTTTTGTCCTTTTTTCCCGATCACGCACAGGCGGTGCTCGATTATGAGAAGGCCATGCGCGAGCGTAACCGGTTGCTCAAGGAGCAGGTGCGCGATGCGCATTGGTACACGGCTCTGGAAACCCAGATGGCGCGCGCCGGCGCGTTGATACACGCAAATCGCGTGGCCACGGTTGCCCGACTCTCCGAGGCGCAGAAGGCGACGGAGACACGGTTTCCCGTGGCGTCGCTCGAGTTGACGCAAACCGAAGGAGCGATACCCGAAACCGAAAAAGACCTACGCGAGGCTTTCGCAGAGAGCCGGTTTCGCGATATCGCGGCTGGAAGGACGTTGGTTGGGCCGCATCGGGCAGACCTTTACGGGGTGTTTTCGGCGAAGGGGGTGCCTGCGTCGGATTGTTCAACAGGAGAGCAGAAGGCCCTGCTGATCTCACTGATCCTCGCCAATGCGCGGGCTTTGGCGCAAGATCTTGGAGCACCACCGATCGTCTTGCTGGACGAGGTTGCGGCGCATCTTGATGCGCGGCGGCGCGCCGCGCTCTACGATGAGATTTGCGCCCTCGGCGCGCAGGCCTGGATGACCGGAACCGGTCCGGAACTCTTTGCTGAACTTGGCGATCGTGCGCAGCGCATAGAGGTGTGTGAGGAGGGGCTGGAATCGCTTGTCGTCCAAGGGACGAATACCCACTAAATATTGTGTCTGTTGCGTGACAATCCCCTGCTTTCAGGCTATACATCCGGACCAAATAACGAAGGAAGACGGCATGTCTGACGCTGCTGGCGCCCCCGAAGAATATGGCGCCGATTCCATTAAAGTTCTCAAAGGCTTGGAGGCTGTTCGCAAGCGTCCCGGTATGTATATTGGGGACACCGATGACGGCTCTGGCCTGCACCACATGGTTTACGAAGTGGTCGACAACGGCATTGACGAAGCCCTGGCCAAACACGCGGACTATGTGAACGTGAAAATTCACGCCGATTCCAGCGTTTCCGTGCGCGACAATGGGCGCGGTATTCCTGTTGATCTACACCCCGAAGAAGGGGTGTCCGCCGCCGAGGTCATCATGACCCAACTGCACGCAGGCGGGAAGTTCGACAGCAATTCCTACAAGGTCTCCGGTGGTTTGCACGGTGTGGGTGTGTCTGTTGTGAACGCGTTGTCCGTGTGGTTGGAGCTGCGCATCTGGCGGAACGGCAAGGAACACTTTGCCAAGTTCGAGCATGGTGAGACATCGGAACATCTGCGCGTGGTCGGCGACGCGGAAGGGGAGACGGGCACGGAGGTGCGCTTCCTTGCGTCGACGGACACTTTCAGCAATCTCGAATACAGTTTTGACGTGCTGGAAAAGCGCCTCCGGGAGCTGGCCTTTTTGAACTCCGGCGTGCGGATTATCCTTGAAGATGAGCGCCCGGTGGAACCGCTTCGCACGGAGCTGTTCTATGAGGGTGGCGTCAAGGAGTTTGTCAAATACCTCGACCGCTCCAAGCAGGCCGTCATGGAAGAGCCGGTCTACATGACTGGCGAGCGGGACGATATTGGCGTGGAAATCGCCATGTGGTGGAATGACAGCTATCACGAAAACGTCCTGCCCTTTACCAACAACATCCCGCAGCGCGATGGCGGCACGCACCTTGCGGGCTTCCGGGGTGCGCTGACGCGGACCTTGCAGAAGTATGCGCAGGAGAGCGGCATCGCCAAACGGGAGAAGGTGAACTTCACCGGTGATGACGCCCGTGAAGGGCTGACCGCGGTGCTTTCGGTGAAGGTGCCGGATCCGAAATTCTCCAGCCAAACCAAGGACAAGCTGGTCTCGTCCGAAGTTCGTCCAGCGGTTGAAAGCCTGATGAACGAAAAGCTTCAGGAATGGTTCGAAGAACACCCCAACGAGGCCAAGCAGATCGTTGGCAAGATCGTTGAGGCGGCTCTGGCGCGGGAAGCGGCGCGCAAAGCGCGGGAGTTGACGCGGCGCAAGACGGCGATGGACGTGAGCTTCAATGCGGCCAAGCTGAAGGATTGCTCCGAGAAGGACGCCTCCAAAACGGAACTGTTCCTTGTGGAGGGCGACTCTGCGGGTGGCTCTGCACAGACCGGCCGCGATCGCCGCACTCAGGCGATTTTGCCGCTGCGTGGTAAAATCCTGAACGTGGAACGGGCGCGTTTTGATCGGATGCTGGGCTCGCAGGAGATCGGCAACCTTGTGATGGCGCTTGGCACCGGGATCGGGCGCGACGAGTTCAACATCGAGAAACTGCGCTACCACAAGATCGTCATCATGACGGACGCGGACGTGGACGGAGCGCACATTCGGACGCTGCTTCTGACGTTCTTCTATCGTCAGATGCCGGAGCTTCTGGAAAACGGGCACCTCTATATCGCCCAACCGCCGCTCTACAAAGTCGCACGGGGCAAGTCCGAGGTGTATCTCAAAGACCAGACGGCACTCGATGATTACCTGATCCAACAAGGCATTGAGGGCGCTCAGCTGAAGCTAGGCACCGGCGAGGTGATCGTGGGGCAGGATCTCGTGCGTGTTGTCGAAGAAGCGCGGCAGTTGAAGCGCGTTCTGGACGCCTTCCCAACCCATTACCCGCGCCACATCCTTGAGCAGGCGGCCATTGCCGGGGCGTTTGTGCCCGGCGCGGTGGATGCGGATTTGCAAGGCGTGGCGGACAAGGTCGCGGCGCGGCTTGATCTTGTGGCGCTTGAGTACGAGCGCGGCTGGCAGGGCAGGATCACGCAGGACAAGGGCATTCGTCTGGCGCGCATTCTGCGCGGTGTGGAAGAGGTTCGGACGATGGACGGGCCGATGCTGCGCTCTGGAGAGGCTTTGAAAACCGGCAGCTTCACGCAGGCGCTTCAGTCTGTCTACAACACCTCCGCAACGCTGGAGCGCAAAGACCGCAGGCAAGCCATCAATGGTCCGCTGGAGCTTCTGCAAGCCATTCTGGATGAAGGCGAAAAAGGTCTGACGTTGCAACGCTACAAAGGTCTGGGAGAGATGAACCCGGATCAGCTTTGGGAGACCACGCTGGACCCGGATGCACGCACGCTGCTGAAGGTGACCATCGACGATATGGCAGGGGCCGATGACCTCTTTACCAAGTTGATGGGTGATGTGGTGGAGCCGCGACGCGAGTTCATTCAAGACAATGCATTGAGCGTCGCGAACCTCGACTTCTGAACCAGAACCCCGGCCATCGAGCCGGGGTTTTTCGTTACGTTGTCAAACCTTTGCGCAGCGCTGCGAGGTCAAAGTCGTTGGCGACAAACACGGCGCCGGCTTCAATCGCCTGGTCACGCACATCCGCAGAAAGCGTCAGAATGCCGGGCGGCAATCCCGCAGCGCGGATACGCTTGATGCCATCCAGGACAGCTTGTGTAACCTCCGGGTGGTTCGGCTCTCCGGGATAGCCCATGGAAGCAGCCAGATCGGCAGGACCGATGAAGATGCCGTCGAGCCCCGGGACCGCTGCAATGTCTTCGAGTTGTTCCAGTGCACTGCGGGTTTCCACCTGAACAAGCAGGCAGATCTCATCCCGTGCAGCCTTGTGATAGCCGGGAATGGAGCCAAAACGCGTGGCGCGCGTGAGCCCCGCGACACCGCGAATGCCCTCGGGGGGATATGTGACGGCAGAGACTGCGAGGGCAGCTTCTTCGGCGCTCTGGACATAGGGGACGAGGATGGTTTGTGCACCGATATCCAGCAACTTCTTGATTTCCGCTACGTTCAGGCAGGTTGGCCTGACTATCGGTGACACAGGATAAGGGGCGACAGCCTGCAGCAGAGGGACAAGGCTCACCGGATCCATGGGGGAGTGTTCCGTGTCGAACATCATCCAGTCAAACCCAAGCCCGGCCATCATCTCCGCAGCCATTTGATCGCGCATGGAGCACCAGAGCCCACGCTGAACCTGAAACTGTTTGATTGCCGCCTTGAACTTGTTCTTGGGAAGAGAAGCCATAAATTGTCCTGTCAGGGTCGCTCGGTCAGAGCAGCAATTTCATCCCGATGCGCCTGCATTGTCAAAAAGACTTTGTAATCTCTGCCGTGTGCGTCCTGTGCGACGGGAGAGGGCACAAACACCGTTGGTTTTTTGGCAAGGCGGCGGGCGATGCGCGTCAGATCGCAATCTTCTTCAAGGCTCGCAAACGCGGCTGTCGCGGCCCCCAGCAGAACCGTGTCTTCTTCGATTGGACGCAGGACGCGTTGTCCTGTTGCATCTGCGAAAAGCTGGGTCAGCAGATCGCTTTGGGCAAAGCCGCCCACCATCGCGAGGTCTGCCTTGCTGCTCTCGCCATCAATGTGTTCGAGGATTTGACGCACACCAAGGGCAAGTGATACCGCAGCGCGCCAATACAGCGCGCAAAGTCCGTCGAAACTGCGATCCAGCGTCAGTCCACTGATGACTCCCTTTGCCATAGGATCTGACAATGGGGCGCGGTTGCCGTTGAAGTCCGGCAGGATATGGATCTCTTTGCCGAACGAAGGTCCGTGTTGGTCGAGAAGACCCTGTAACCGCGCGAGAACCGCGCTGTGTGAAGGTTTCGCGACTTCCGGCAGGGTCGGCCAGGATTCCAGAAGGTAATCAAGAAGCGCGCCTGCAGCGGATTGCCCACCTTCGCTGACCCAATACCCGGGCAACACGGCGCCGTGGTACGGCCCCCAGATACCAGAGCGGTAAAGCGGTGCATCACCGAGCGACATGATGCAATTGGAGGTTCCGGTGATCAGCGTTTTCTTGGCCACTTTGGGATGATCGTCGAAGAGACCCTGCGTTCCCAGCGCTCCTGCAAAAGCATCGATCATACCCGCCGCGACGACTGTTTGAACAGATAAGCCCAGATGATTAGCAGCGTGTTTCGTCAGATGCCCGGCAGGGTCGCCGACAGAGATTGGCATGTCAGGCAAGTCGGCCCGAGCCAGCAAATCTTCCAGGCCAATCTCTTCAAGAAACGCCGATTGCCATCCGCCCGACTTCGGCAGAAACGGCCATTTTGCGGCGCAGGTGCAGACCGAGCGCGCATTTTTTCCAGTGGCTTTCAGCACCAGAAAATCTGCCAGATCACCGGCCCATCCGAGCGCAGTCCAAATTTCCGGTCTGTGACGCTTGAGCCAGAGAAGCTTGGGGGTTTCCATCTCCGGCGACATGGATTGCCCGAGATGCCTGATCAACTCCGCGTCAACGGACGAGCATTCATCGGCTTCGGAAACCGCGCGATGATCGTACCACGCGATGGTGTCTCGCCCATCAGGGCCGAGTTCAATCGGGTTATGGCTTTTGTCCAGAAGCACGAGTGAGCAGGTCGCATCGAAGCCAATCGCCCGGATTTGCTCCGGCGCAACACCTGCGTTCGCCACGGCTGCGCGCACAGCCTTTCCGACCGCGTTCCAAATGTCGCGACTGGCGTACTCCGCCTGCACGCCTTGCTCTTCGTGCACCTCAAAGCCGCACACTTCGCGGGAGAGCATGGTGCCATCAGCGGCAAAGACCCCGGCGCGCGCGCTCCGGGTGCCGACATCCACGGCGCAGACATGGCTTGTCATGAGGTCACCGCGTGTTGCTCAGCATTTCGATCGTTCCGGGAAGATCGTTCATATGGCCGATGATGGCATCGGGCTGCAATTTTGCAAGCTTGTCCTTCAAGTTAGCGGGACCGGCGTGCGATCCTCCGACAAATCCGATCACGCGCATCCCGGCGGCTTTCGCCGCAGCAACGCCCGCAGGGCTGTCTTCGACAACAATGCAATGCTCCGGTGCAATGCCGCGCTGTTTGGCAGCGTAGAGGAACAGATCCGGGGCCGGTTTGCCGTTTTCGACCATTGTGGCGCTGTAGATATGGGTGCCGAGCACAGTGTCCAACCCGGTCAGAGATAGCGAAAGCTGTATCCTGTCCGGCTGCGAGGAGGAGGCAACACAGGCGGGCCATGGCAGCCTCTGAATGGCGTCAGCGACACCGGGAATAGCTGTCAGGCTTTCCTGGAACCGCGCGTAGAGCGCGGTGCGCATGTCCTCGACTTGCGTATCACTCCATTCCAGCCGGTAGGTTTGGCGGAGCCAGTCTGCGTTGGATGACGATGATTTTCCCAGCAGATGATCGTAGCCTTCGGCTTCGGTCATCGGGCAGTCCAGCTGAGCGAGGTGTTCAAGCGTGACGGCAAGCGAGATGGGTTCGCTGTCAACCAGCACTCCGTCGCAATCGAAGATCACGAGCCCGGTCTGGATCGCGCCATCCATCAACGCTCAATCGCTTTCGACGAATCGGGCGAGCACCGCCTCGGTGCCATCGGTCCAAAGCGCATCGAGCCAAAAAGAGAAACGGTCCTTGAAAGCATCATGGGTTACAAGGTCGCCGTAAACAGCTCCTTGTTCAAGCCATGCTTGCGGTCGGGTTTTGGCCGTCGTGGCTTTTTGCGCAAGATCGTCCCAGTTTGGATCGTTGGGTTCGATAACGGTGCCAGACTCAGTCACGCCCGCACAGTACCGACACCATAGTGCGCAACACAGCGCAAGCCCGTCCCATTTTGCATCCGCCCCAATTGCATCGCGCAACGCTGGTATGACGAATTTCGGTTGCCGGTTGGATCCGTCTAGGCAAAGGCGGCGCACGGTGTCCCCGATCTTCGGATTGGAAAACCGCTCTTCGATCTTGTCGAAATAAGCGTTGATTTGCGTATCCGGCACTGGCGGGATCTGCGGAATGATTTCCTGTTCTTCGATCTTGCGCAGGAAGGCGCGGATCAGCGGATGTTCCATCGCTTCGTGAACGAAGTGTATGTCCATGAGCCCGGCGGGGTAGGCGATCACGGCGTGCCCCGCGTTCAGAATGCGCAGTTTCATCAGTTCGAAGGGAATCACATCCTGGACGAACTGCACCCCGGCTTTCTCAAGCGGCGGGCGACCCAGAGGGAAGGTGTCTTCCAGAACCCACTGCGTGAAGTCCTCGCAGAAAACGGGCCAGCCGTCGTCGATGCCAAACTCCTTGCTTAGTATGTCGCGCTCCCGTTCCGTCGTCGCTGGGGTGATTCGGTCTACCATCGCGTTGGGGAAGGCAACGTTTTTCGAGATCCATTCGGCAAAGGCAGGATCGGAAAGTCGAGCGAGCCCGGTCAGAGTGCGCCGGGTCACATCCCCGTTGTGAGGAATGTTGTCGCAGCACATGATGGTGAAGGGCGCGATGCCCATATCGCGACGCTTCCGCAACGCCGCAAGGATCAGGCCAAAGACCGTGGCCGGTGTTTTCGGGTTTGCCGTGTCGTGCTGGATCTGTGGGTGCGATGGGTCGAAGTTGTCATTGGCATCAAGAAAGTACCCGCCTTCCGTGATGGTCATGGAGACTATCCGAATGTCTTCCCCAGTCATGCGGGCGATGGTCGCTTCAGCATCCCCGGGCTCGATGAAATCAATCATCGAGCCTAAAACACGGGCTTCGGACTTGTCCGCCTCCTGCTCGACAAGCGCTGTCAGCCAGTCTTGCTGTTGCAGAATGGCGCGCCCGCGTTTTTCGCCTTCCAGAACGCCCGCACCAACAATGGCCCAATCCATCGCCTCGCCTTTGGCCATGAGCGCATCGAGATACGCAGCCTGGTGGGCACGGTGAAAATTGCCGACGCCAAAGTGCAGGATGCCCGCGCTTAACATGCTGCGATCATAGCCGGGATGGCCAACCGAACCCGGCAGATCAGGCAATGTGGCGTTGGAGAGTTTGATCGTCATGGGACTTTCCGGAAAGCTCTTGGGGTTCAGTCGATGCGCAGGCCGTCGGCACCGAACCGATGGATTTTGTCTTGCTCCGGTGTGAGGAAGACGGTGTCGCCGTGATGAGCGTCGAATTCGCCGCCAACACGTACGGTGATCGTCTCGTCAAGGCCGGTATCATGCACATGCAGGAAGGTGTCGGACCCGAGGTGTTCGGACACGCCCACGGTGCCTTTCCACGTACCGCCTTCTTTGGATGCGGTCAGGTGTTCGGGGCGAATGCCGATCGCGTGCGCATTGTGCTTCTTGGCTTCCTCGCCTTCGAAGATGTTCATCTTGGGAGAGCCGATGAAGCCGGCGACAAACCGATTGCGCGGAGCGCGGTAGAGATCGAGCGGAGAGCCGACCTGTTCAATGATCCCAGCCTGAAGCACCACGATCTTGTCCGCCATGGTCATGGCTTCCACCTGGTCGTGGGTGACGTAAATCATTGTCGTGTCGAGCTTTTTGTGAAGCTCGCTGATCTCCATCCGCATCCCGACCCGCAGCGCGGCGTCAAGGTTTGAAAGCGGCTCGTCAAAGAGGAATGCCGCCGGCTCTCGTACAATCGCACGGCCAATCGCCACACGCTGCCTCTGGCCACCGGAGAGTTGGCCGGGGCGACGGTCAAGATAATCCGCCAGGTTCAGGGCCTTGGCTGCGCTTTCAATCCGCCGCTTTTGCTCGTCTTCCGGAACACCGGCCATTTTCATGGGAAAGGCGATGTTCTTGCGGACAGTCATGTGCGGGTAGAGCGCGTAGCTCTGAAACACCATCGCCAGACTGCGTTTGGCAGGCGGAAGGGCGGTGGCATCGTTGCCGTCGATACGGATCTGACCCGAGCTGACATCTTCAAGACCGGCAATCAGCCGTAGAAGCGTGGACTTGCCGCAGCCCGAGGGGCCGACGAAGACAACGAACTCACCGTCTTCGATGGTCAGATCCAGAGGGGGGATGACGTTCACTTCGCCGAAGCTTTTGGTCACCTGGTCAAGGGTAATGCGTCCCATTGTGCTATTCCTTACTTCACTGCGCCGAAGGTGAGGCCGCGGACGAGTTGTTTCTGGCTGAACCAGCCCATGATGAGGATTGGCGCGATGGCCATGACGGAGGCTGCTGAAAGCTTCGCGTAGAAGAGACCCTCGGGAGACGAGTAGCTGGCGATGAAGGCCGTGAGCGGTGCCGCGTTGGCGGCAGTCAGGTTCAGCGTCCAGAAGGCTTCGTTCCAGGCGAGGATGACATTCAGCAGGAGTGTTGACGCGATGCCGGGGATGGCCATCGGGGTCAGCACGTAGATGATCTCTTCTTTCAGGGTTGCCCCGTCCATCCGCGCCGCTTCGAGGATTTCCCCCGGAATTTCGCGGAAGTAGGTGTAGAGCATCCAGACGATGATCGGCAGGTTAATGAGCATCAGGACGATCACGAGGCCAAAGCGGCTGTCGAGAAGGCCGAGTTTGATGAACAAGAGGTAGATCGGGTACAGAACGCCAACCGCCGGGAGCATCTTGGTGGAGAGCATCCAGAGCAGGATGTCCTTGGTCCGCTTGGAAGGCACAAAGGCCATGGACCATGCGGCGGGGATCGCGATGATCACGCCGAGGACGGTGGAGCCACCGGCGATGATGACCGAATTCCAAAGGAACTTCATGTAGTTGGAGCGTTCCTGTACCACGCTGTAGTTTTCCAGCGTCCAGTCGAAGAAGAACCAGATCGGCGGATCGTTGATGGCCTGGGCTTCGGTCTTGAAGCTGGTCAGGATGGTCCAGAGGATCGGGAAGAAGATCAGCAGGCCAACCGCCCATGCGAGCACCGTGTTGATCGTCTTGCGTTGTGTTGTGACAGAGCGTGCCATGTCAGGTCCTTCTCTCAGTCCAGGTTCTTGCCAACGATGCGCATCAGGAACATGGCCAGGATGTTCGCAAGGATGATGGCATACACACCGCCCGCCGAGCCGAGCCCGATGTTCTGGCTTTCCAGCACCCGCTGGAAGATCAGGTAGGACAATGTCTTGGTTCCAAAGGCGCCGCCTGTGGTGACGAAAATCTCGGCAAAGATGGCCAGAAGGAAAATCGTCTGGATCAGAACCACGATGGTAATGGCGCGGCTGAGGTGCGGCAGGATGATGTACCAGAAGCGCTTGAGCGCCGGGGCACCGTCCATTTCGGCGGCTTCAAGCTGCTCGCTGTCGAGAGATTGGATCGCGGTGAGCAGGATCAGCGTTGCAAAGGGCAGCCACTGCCAGCTGACGATCATGACAAGCGAGGGCAAGGAGGCTTGCGAGAGCCACTGGATCGGCTCAGCCCCGAAGAATTTCCAAAGGTGCGCAAAGAGCCCGTTGATCGGGTCCATGAACATGTTCTTCCAGACCAGCGCGGATACGGTGGGCATGACGAAGAAAGGCGCAATGACAAGGATGCGCACGATCCCCTGTCCCCACATCGGCTGATCCAGAAGGATCGCGAGCAGAACGCCAAGGCAGATGGTGATGACAAGCACGCCACCGACGATGATCAGCGTTGTCTGGACCGAGGGCCAAAACGCGCTGGAAGTCACGAACCGGACGTAGTTTTCGAACCCCACCCATCCCAGATCACCACCGCGCAGCGGCAGGTATCTCTTGAACGAGAAATAGAGGGTCATGATGAGGGGTACGAGCATCCAGCCCAGCAAAAGGACAACGGCAGGCGTCATCATCAAGCGGGCGGCGGATCGCGACTGTGCTGTCGCCATATCTATATCCTCCCTTTGGAGCGGGTGTTGTCCGCCGTGGGGCGGGGCTTGCTGATTTTGGCGAAGAGAAAGGGGATTACCAAGGGGCGGCGCGAGGACCGCCCCTTGGTTTTAGAGGCCGATCAACGGTAGCCAGCGGCTTCCATTGCGTCGTTTGTGATGGCCTGCGCCTTTTCAAGCGCCTCGTCGATGGACTGCTGGCCGGCATAGACCGCGGAGAACTCCTGGCTCACTTCGGTTGCGATACCTGCAAACTCCGGGATGGCGGCGAACTGAACGCCAACATACGGCGAAGGCTCGACGGTGGAGTTGTTCGGATCAGCCGACAGGATCGAGTCCAGAGTCTTCTGTGCGAAAGGCACCTTCTGGTACTCGGGGTTCTCATAGAGCGAGGTCCGTGCGCCCGGAGGCACATTTGCCCAGCCTTCTTTCGAAGCGACAAGTTCGATGTAACCCGTGGAAGTGGCCCACTCGATGAACTCTTTCGCAGCGGCTTCTTTCTGGGTGCCTGCCGGGATGGCCAACGCCCATGCCCAAAGCCAGTTGGACCGCTTGCCGAGGCCATTGTCAGGTGCGAGGGCAAAGCCAACGCTGTCCGCAACGGTGGAGTCGTTCGGGTTGGTCACGAAGGACGCCGCCACGGTGGCGTCAATCCACATGCCGCACTTGCCCTGTTGGAACAGCGAGAGGTTCTCGTTGAAGCCATTGGTGGCGAAACCGGCCGGGCCGCTCTCGTTCATCATGCCAACGTAGAACTCCAGCGTGTCTTTCCACGGCTGCGTGTCGAACTGTGCGTTCCAGTCCATGTCGAACCAGCGTGCACCGAAGGAGTTGGACATCGCGGTGATGAATGCGCCGCCTTCACCCCAACCAGCTTTGCCGCGCAGGCAGATGCCGTTGATTTCCGCGTCGCGGTCGGTCATCGCCGCAGCGGCTTCACGGATGAAGGACCATGTCGGTGCGTCCGGCATTTCCATGCCAGCTTTTTCCATGAGGTCGGTGCGATACATGATCATGGAGCTTTCGCCGTAGAACGGCGCAGCGTAGAGCGTACCATCATGGGACAGGCCGCCAGCCATGGCGGGCAGAATGTCGTCGACATTGTACTCTTCGCTGAGATCGTCCAGCGGGACCAGCCAGCCGTTTGCACCCCAGATCGGCGTTTCATACATGCCGATGGTCATGATGTCGAAAGCACCGCCCTTGGTGGAGATGTCCGTGGTAACACGCTGACGCAGAACGTTTTCTTCGAGCGTCACCCACTCGACAGTGTGACCGGTCTTGGCGGTGAAGTCGTCCGTCAGACCCTGCATGCGGATCATGTCACCGTTGTTCACGGTGGCGATTGTGAGATTGTCCGCAGAGGCCGCCATTGCGGTGGCCGTCAGCGCGGTGGCGCCCAGAAGAGCGCGGATGGTGGTATTCATTAGGTTCCTCCCGTTTTGAGCAATTGCTTAACTCACGGGCAAATATTCACATTGGATCGCCTTGGGTCAACAAGAAATACCGCTGCACTGCGGAAACAGGCCCGTTGAATGCCCTTAATGTATTGAAGTTGCGTTAGATTTCGAACGCAGATTTTTACGGAAGTGTACGACACTTCCGTTAGCGCAAACAGTACTGGGCGCTAAACTGCTCCGGAAAGCGCCGAATCCCGGCGTCAACCTTGGCGCAGTTTATGGGCTGCGAGGGCGCTGCACGTCACCATGGCCGCTGCAGTTCCGAGGCAAAGTGGCAACCCGCCAAGCTGATAGCTGGCACCGGAAAGTACCGTCCCGATCAGACGTCCCGCCGCATTGGCCATGTAGTAGAAGCCAACATCCATCGTCACGCGCTCACCCGTTGTAAAGGCGAGGATCAGGTAGCTGTGCAGAGAGGAGTTTACGGCAAACAGCGCGCCGAAAATCAAAAGCCCGACCACAAGTGCAATGGTCAGCCAGGTGGTGGGGGTCCCGGCCAGAAGGATCAGAACGGTCAAAGCCGCCGGGACCACGGCGAGTGCAAAAGCCCACCCGCGTGCAAGGTTGGTCAATTCTCCAATGCCGCGGTCTTTTGCTCTGAGCAGTTTTGGCGCGTTGGCTTGCACGATCCCATAGAGGATGATCCAGCCCGCCATGAAGGTTCCGATCGTGAAGAAGGCGGCCCTGTTTCCGTCTTCCGTTCCATCCGAAAGAACCGCGTAGAAATAGATCGGGATGCCCACAACGAACCAGACATCCCGCGCGCCGAAAAGAAAGACGCGGGCGAGGCTCAGCCAGTTGACGTTTGCGTTCTTGGAAAAGACTTCGGAAAACTTTGCATCCTTGCGTCCCCGAGGCAGACCGCCCGGCATCTTGAGGACCGCAGCAGCCAGGATCACCGCAAGTACGGCGGCCATGGACAGGATGGCAACCTGAAAGCCGAGCGTTGCCAAAAGTGCGGCCCCAAGCAAGAAGCCGAGGCCTTTGACCGCGTTCTTCGATCCGGTCAGAATGGCCACCCAGCGAAACAACCCGTCGCCGTCGCTCGGGGCGAGCAGTTTGACCGCAGATTTGGACGACATTTTCGCCAGGTCCTTGGCCACGCCCGAAGCCCCCTGAACCAGCATGACAAAAGCCACCGAGGCGGCAATGCTCCATTCCGGGTTGAGCTGTGTCAGCGCCAGAAGGGCGATCACTTGCAAGCCCAGCCCGGCGTAGAGCGTGGAGGTCAGGCCAAAGCGCGCAGCGATCCAGCCAGCCGACAGGTTGGTGATCACGCCCGCGATTTCATAGAGGACAAAGAGATAGGCCAGTTGCACCGGCGAGAAGCCGAGGCTGTGAAAGTGCAAAAGCACCAACATCCGCAACGCGCCGTCAGTGAGCATGAAAGCCCAATATGCCGCCGTCACCGCAACATAGGCGGAAAGCCCCTGTTTCACAGAGACTGTCCTACCATCAAGGCCACGTCCACAAGCCGGTGGGCATAGCCCCATTCATTGTCGTACCACGCATAGATTTTCACCTGCGTCCCGTTCACCACCATGGTGGATGGCGCGTCTACAATCGAAGAGCGCGGATCATTGGTGTAATCGGTTGAGACAAGTGGGCGGGTTTCATAGCCCAAGATGCCCTTGAGCGCGCCGTTTGCCGCGTCTTCGAAGAAACCGTTGACCTCTTCGGCCGTCGTCTCCCGCTCAACCTCAAAAACGCAGTCGGTCAGAGAGGCATTCAGCAATGGCACGCGGACCGCATGGCCGTTCAGCTTGCCTTTCAATTCAGGGTAAATCAGCGTGATAGCCGTCGCGCTTCCCGTGGTTGTCGGGATCAGCGAGTTCAAAGCAGACCGCGCGCGCCGCAGATCCTTGGCCGGACGATCGACAATCGTTTGCGTGTTGGTCACGTCATGGATCGTGGTCATCGATCCGTGTTTGATCGTCAGGTTTTCGTGGATGACCTTGACCACCGGCGCAAGGCAGTTCGTCGTACAGGACGCCGCCGTGACGATGTCATGCAGCGCTGGGTCATAAAGATCGTCGTTGACCCCCATCACGATGTTGGCGGTGTTCCCGTCTTTGACCGGAGCGGAGACAACAACCTTTTTGACCCCGGCGGCAAAGTACGGGGCGAGTTTGGCCTCTGTTTTGAAGGCCCCCGTGCAATCAATCACCACATCAACCCCTTCCAAAGGCAGATCTTCGAGATTTTTGGCATTGTGGACCGGCAGGGTCACGCCATCGATGGTGATGCTGCTGTCGTCATGCGAAAACGCGGCATCCCAACGGCCGTGTACCGTGTCAAACTCTAACAGATGTGCATGCATTTCCGGGGTGCCGACCGTATCGTTGATCCAGGCAACGGACGCGCCGCGGTCAAGAAGAGGCTTAAGGGCGAGTTTGCCCATGCGGCCAAGGCCGTTCAATGCGTAGGTGGTCATGGCTCAAGGCTCCAGTTTGGCAATGTCGTCGACCGCATGTTGCAGGTCGGCGCGTGACAGGGTGTTCAGTGGCAGGGCGGCAAAAGCATCAATCTTGCGACGCAGCGCCCGGTAGGTTTGTTTGAAAGCGGCTTTTCGGAATTTTTTATCCCCCTCCACTCCCACAGGATCCGGCAGACCCCAATGGGCCCGGATCGGGTTGCCCGGCCATTTTGGCCCTTCGGTGTTGGCGGCGCGATCACAGACCGTCAGGACAATGTCGGCGTGACGCAAGGTGTCGCCTACGTCTTCCAGAGGTTTGGCGCGCAAGGTCCCGGTATCGTGCCCTCGTTTTTCAAGCGTTTTCAGAGCAACAGGATTTGGCTCGGCGTATGGATGGGTTCCGGCGGAATAAACCGACATGCCGGGAATGTCGGCATCCCTGAGAATGGCCTCGGCCATCAGGGACCGCGCGGAATTGCCGGTGCATAGAAACACAACGTTCAACTGCCCCTTGTCAATTGGCGCAGGCTGCGGACAAAGATCGGGCCGTCCCAGGCAACAATCCTCCAGCAGATACCCAAACAGACCGGTCACTGAGTCCAGTTCCGCGCGGTACAGCAAAGACGTGCCTTCCCGGCGTTTACTGACCAGCTTGGCGTTATGCAAAGCGCCAAGATAAACCGAGCCTGTCGAAGGTTTCAGGCCAAGCGCAGACACGATCTCGCCAGCGGAAACATCGCCGGGATAACGCCGCATCAACAGCTGAAAGATCTCAAGCCGCTGAGGGTGGCTTAGGCAGGATAGTTGAGTTGCGATCAATGATTCCATAATTCATGAATTACTAAATTATAGGGCGAGATCAAACAGAAACCAATTAGGGCGGTGAAAGTGTGTGCCGCCTACCGGTTGCTACCGATCAAACGCGTCAAACCGTGCCCGCATGATGGCCGGATCAGGTTTCAACCCGGTGAAAATCTCGAAAGCATGTACCGCTTGATACAGAGCCATGGCACCGCCGTTTGCCGTTCGGCACCCGATCTGGCGCGCGGCCCGGAGCAGTTCTGTCTCAAGGGGGAAATAGACGATGTCCATGATCCAGAGATTCGGGCGAAGCAAAGCAGTGGGGATGGCCGTGCCGGGCAGCTTGGCCATGCCCATTGGTGTGGCGTTGACGATTCCTGCGGCGACGGAGGCGGCCCGTTTCAGATCGCGGACCACGACACCGCCAGTCTGGTTTGCCAAAGTCGCCGCCTGATCAGGGTTCACGTCGTGAATCAGCAATGATCCTGTCCCCATGCTTTTTAACGCATGCGCCACCGCGCCACCTGCGCCCCCGGCGCCAAGCAAAAGAACCTCGCGGAGATCGGCATCCGGGAGACTGTGCCGCATGCTTTCAGCAAAGCCGGAATAGTCTGTGTTGTGACCTATCCGCCTGCCGTCTTCAAAGCGCACCGTATTCACGGCCCCCATGGTTCTGGCGTCCTCTGACAGGCTGTCCAGATGAGCCAAGACCTCGGTTTTGAACGGATAGGTTATATTGAGGCCGCAGTATCCCTTGGCCTCGGCATCAGAAAGCAAAGCGCTCAGCGACGTTTCGGTCGGTCGTTGATCCGTATCGATCAGATCGTATTGGTAGTCCAACCCAAGCGCCTGCGCCGCCGCGAGATGCATTGCAGGTGTGCGAGAGGCTTGAATGCCGCTGCCAATCAGACCGACTATTACGGGGCTTTGCGACATGCCCACCTCTCTCTTTCTCGATGGTGGAACCCCGCTGCATGGCCAAACGCACGGCAACCTCGCAACGCACCCGATTCTCTGTTTACTCCGCGTCCGGCTGGTTCGGCGGGGCGGCTCGGGAAAAGGCATCCTCCCTGTCCAACGCCTCGAATATCCGGCCAATCGTCGGCCAGGGGTCCAGAGTGATGCCGAACCGTTTGTTGTTCCAGACCTGCGCGTAAAGACACACGTCTGCAAATCCCGGCGCCTCGCCGCCGCAGAAACGGCCTGTGTCCGGGCTGGCGGCCAGAGTTTTCTCCACGGCATCAAACGTCTCGGTGACCCAATGGGTGAACCACCGTTTTTGCCCGTCAGCGTCTGCGCCGAACTCGGAGGAGATGAACTGCAAGACCCGAAGGTTGTTGAGCGGATGTACCTCGCAGGCAATCATGTAGCCAAGTGCGCGTTGCCGGGCGCGTGCGACAGGGTCGGCAGGCAAAAGGGGAGGTTCAGGATAGGCGTCTTCGAGGTATTCGATGATCGCAAGGGACTGCGGCAACGCGGTGCCATCCGCCAGTTCCAGAACCGGAACCAGGCCAGCCGGATTCATCGCCAGAAACTCTTGGGACTTATGGGCGTTTTCCTTGAGCGGATAAGCGACGTATTCCGGCTCCAGCCCCTTGAGATTGAGCGCAGCCCGAAGCCGCGTCGACGTGGAAGAGCGAAAGTAGTTGTGCAGTTTCAATGTCATACCGGATCCCCAATCGTTACGGTGCAATCGCTCAGGCCGACCACAGACGCGGTGCAGACATCTCCGGGCTTCAGGGCGCCAACGCCCGCTGGGGTGCCAGACATGATCAGATCTCCGGGTTGCAGGGCGATGGAGTGCGACAGGATCGAGATCACCTCCGGGACGGACCAGATCAACTCTTCAAGATCAGCATCCTGCCTTGTCTCGCCATTGACCGTCAGTCTGATGGAGCCTTTGGAGGGATGGCCCACTTTTGAGACGGGGCTGATCGGACCAATGATCGCAGAGTTGTCAAACCCTTTGCTCCAATCCCACGGACGCCCCATGTCCTTGGCAACCTTCTGAAGATCGCGGCGCGTCAGGTCGTTGCCCGTGCCGTATCCCCAGACATGGTTCAGCGCGTCCGCTTCCGGAATGTTCCGTCCGCCTGTCCCGATGGCGACAATCATCTCCGCTTCGTAATGCAGGTTCTGTGTCTGCGGCGGGTAGGGCACGGTTTGTCCGGAATCGACAACAGCGTCGGCGGGTTTGGTGAAGAAGAAGGGCGGCTCGCGATCTGGATCCTTGCCCATTTCGCGGGCGTGCGCGGCGTAATTGCGACCGACGCAGAAAATGCGCCGCACCGGAAAGCGATCTTCGCTGCCTGTCACGGCAACAGAAGGATGCAGGGCGGGGTCAATGACAAAACCCATGTCGGGATTCCTTCGTTCTGTTCGCTCGAATGACGAGCCCGGTTGAACCGTAGTGCCAAACGCGGCGTCAGCACCAGACCCCGTGCGCTTCCGCGACACACCCGTAACCGCTGTTTTTCCGGCATTTCTGCGGTATAGATTTGGTCCAAGGACGAGAAAGGGCCCTCAATTGCGCTGTATGCGTTGGATTTGCCTCTGTTTTCTGATGCTCGGCGGGTCCGTGTCCGCCGAAACCGTGACCGTGTTCGCGGCTGCAAGCCTGAAGACAGCGATGGATGAGATCGAAACCGGCTTCGAGGCGGCGACAGGGCATGATCTCGTCATGTCCCTTGCGGGCTCTTCGTCGCTGGCGCGGCAGATCGAACATGGTGCACCGGCAGACGTGTTTCTGTCAGCCAACGAAGGCTGGATGGATCACCTCGGCGCGCTGGGTCTGCTGGAGCCGGGCACGCGGCGTGATCTTCTCGGCAATCAATTGGTTCTGATCGGGCAGGGTGAGCCATTGGAGCGGTTGACGGATTTGCCCGACCGGCTAGGCGAGGGGCGGTTGGCCATGGCGTTGGTTCAGGCGGTGCCTGCCGGGATCTATGGTATGGAAGCGTTGCAGATGCTGGGGATCTGGGAGGCGGTTCAATCTCAGGTGGCACAGATGGACAACGTTCGCGCTGCGCTCGCCCTTGTCGCGCTCGGCGAAGCGCCGCTTGGCATCGTATATGCAACCGATGCCGCCGCAGAGCCGGAGTTGTCGGTTCTGGCAGTTTTTCCGGCCAGCAGCCATGCGCCTATCCGCTACCCCGTCTCGCAGATTGCAGGGAGCGGCCCGGCCGCAGCGGCTCTCCTTGAATACCTGCAAAACGATGAGGCCCGCGCGATTTTCGAAGCGCAGGGTTTCACGGTGTTGGAGGATTGATGGACTGGCTCTCGCCGCAGGAATGGCAGGCGGTCACGCTGTCGCTCCGCGTTGCCTTCTGGGCCGTGTTGGTCTCCTTGCCGTTTGGCCTCTTCACCGCCTATGCATTGGCGCGCTGGTCCTTCCGGGGCAAACAGATCGTAAACGGATTGGTGCATTTGCCGCTGATCCTGCCACCGGTTGTGACAGGCTATCTGCTTCTTTTGACCTTTGGCACCAAAGCGCCGCTCGGTGCGGCTTTGCAAGACATCGGCATCGTTTTTGCTTTCCGCTGGACCGGGGCGGCGCTTGCGGCGGCGGTGATGGCCTTCCCATTGATGGTTCGGGCAATGCGGTTGTCGCTGGAAGCGATTGATCCAAAGCTGGAGGAAGCCGCAGCCACATTGGGTGCGTCCCGTGTTTGGGCCTTCCTGACCATTACCTTGCCGTTGATGCTGCCAGGGATCATCGCGGGAGCCATTCTCGCCTTTGCCAAGGCCATGGGCGAATTTGGGGCGACGATAACATTTGTCTCGAACATACCGGGCCAAACGCAAACCTTGCCGTCCGCAGTCTATGCATTCCTGCAAGTGCCGGGCGGTGAGGCCTCCGCCCTGCGCCTCGTGGGGATTTCCGTGGCCATTGCCATGAGCGCCTTGTTGATGAGCGAATGGCTGTCCCGACGGGCGGCAAAACGGGTGGGTGGCGCATGACCCTGTCCGTGCGCCTGCAGCACCGCTTCAATCGGTTGGAACTTGATGTCGAGTTCGACGCGCCAGCTGGGCTGACGGTGCTTTTCGGGCGGTCCGGCTCGGGCAAGACGACGATCGTGAACGCCGTGGCGGGGTTGCTGCGTCCGGACGCAGGGCGGGTTGAAGTGGACGGCCGCGTGCTGCTGGACACGTCGGAAGGCGTCTGCCTGCGGCCTGAGGCACGGCGGCTGGGGTATGTATTCCAGGAAGGGCGATTGTTCCCGCATCTGACGGTTTGGCAAAATCTCGGGTATGGCCGGTATTTTGCCAAGCGGCGCAAAACGACGGAACCCGGCAAGGTTATCGCCATGTTGGGGCTTGAAGAGCTGCTGGATCGTCGCCCGGGGGCCTTGTCGGGCGGTGAAAAACAAAGGGTTGCGATAGGACGCGCGCTCTTGGCTGAACCGGAACTGATCCTCGCCGATGAACCTCTGGCGGCGCTCGATGAGGCCCGCAAGGCAGAAATCCTGCCGTATTTCGAACGTCTCAGGGATGAGGCGCGTGTTCCTATTCTGTACGTCAGTCACGCGCCGGCTGAAGTGGCGCGTCTGGCGACATCCGTTGTCGCTTTGCAGGATGGACGTGTGGCGCGGCAGGGACCTGCGGTGGAGGTTCTGGCGGACGCCAACGTTTTGCCGGCTGGCGTGCGCGGCGCCGGGGCCATGCTGCACGCGGTTGTGGTGGCGCATCACGATGACGGCCTGAGCGAGTTGGAAGCGGGCGGTGTTCGTCTGCACGTGCCGCGCGTCGCGCAGCAAATTGGGGCCTCGATTCGGCTTCGGGTCCCGGCGCAGGAAGTGATCCTGGCCAAACAGAAGCCTGAAGGGCTCTCTGCCTTGAACATCCTTGCAGGCACGGTCGAAGCCATTCGCGAAGGCGGCGGGCCCGGAGCGATTGTGTCCCTGTCCACGCCCGCTGGGCGCGTGCTTGCGCGGATCACGCGCCGCTCGGCACGGGCAATGGATCTGAAACCTGGCTCAACATGCCACGCTGTTCTCAAAACCGTGGCTATTGCACCGGAAGATGTCGGCGGCGCTTGAATCGGCGATCCCCTCCGCTACCTCGCGGAGATGGAAAGAGCACTGATTATCGGAAGCAGCGGCGGGCTTGGATCGGCGATCTCGGCGCAGCTCAACGCAAATGGCGTCAACGTCACCGGACTTTCTCGGCGCAGCCACGGGTTTGATATCACCAATGAAAGCCTGGTCGAGACCCATTTGAACGCCTTGAACGGGCCTCTCGATCTGGTGTTTGTGGCGACTGGCGCGTTGGAGATCGAAGGCGCGCAGCCAGAGAAAAGCCTTTCGGCGCTGGATCCCAAAGCCATGGCCGATCAGTATCTTCTGAACGCAATTGGCCCAATGCTCGTGTTGAAGCACGCCGTGCGGCTTTTGCCCAAGGATCGGCCCGCCGTCTTTGCCGCCCTTTCAGCGCGGGTGGGGAGTATTGGCGACAACCGTCTTGGCGGATGGTACAGCTACCGCGCGGCCAAGGCAGGGCTAAACCAGTTGATGCATGGCGCCGCAATTGAACTGGCGCGCTCACACAAGCACCTTGCTTGCGTTTGCCTGCATCCTGGCACGGTGCGCACGGCCTTCACCCAAAAGTATCTCGGGCGGCATCCGTCTGTTCCTGCACCAGAAGCCGCCGAACGACTGGTCTCGGTGATCGAAGGGCTGACCCCGGCGCAAACCGGTGGGTTCTTCGACTATGCTGGCAAGGAGATTGTCTGGTGACCCGGCTGGTTCTGGTGCTCGGTGATCAGCTGACCGAAACCGTTGCAGCCTTGCGGACCGCGGACAAGGCGCGGGACGTTGTTGTGATGGCGGAAGTTGCGGCGGAGACGGAGTACGTCCCTCATCACCCCAAGAAGATCGCGTTGATCTTTTCCGCCATGCGCAAATTCGCCGCGCGATTGCGGTCGAACGGTTGGGACGTGCGGTATTCGGAACTGGACGACACGAACAACAGCGGGTCAATCGTTGGCGAGCTTCTGCGCCGGGCGGAGGAGACCGGTGCGCAGGAAGTTCTGGCAACGGAACCGGGGGAGTGGCGCTTGATCGAAATCTTGCAGGCTGCCCCGCTCAGGGTGTCCTTGCTGGAAGACGACCGCTTCATCGCTTCCCACAAGGCGTTCGAGACTTGGGCGCAGGGGCGCAAAGCCTTGCGGATGGAGTATTTCTACCGCGAGATGCGGCGCAAAACGGATCTCTTGATGGATGGGGAGCAACCAGAAGGCGGAAAGTGGAACTACGACCATGAAAACCGCAAACCCGCGCCGGATGAGGTGAATACAGCGCCTCTCCGGTTCCAACCGGATCACGTGACCGAAGAAGTGCTTGCTTTGGTCGATGCGCGGTTTGGCGATGGTTTTGGCACGCTGCGTCCCTTCCATTTTGCAACCGAACCGGAACAAGCCGAACGCGCATTGGCGCATTTCATCGAGCACGCCTTGCCGAAGTTCGGTGATTATCAGGATGCGATGCTGGACAGCGAGCGCTTTCTCTACCACTCGCTTTTGTCGGCCTATATGAACATCGGCCTGCTGGCCCCTTTGGACGTTTGCCGGGCCGCTGAGGCGGCCTATCGGTCCGGGGCCGCGCCGCTGAACGCGGTTGAGGGGTTCATTCGGCAGATCATCGGCTGGCGCGAATACGTGCGTGGGATCTATTTTCACGAAGGGCCAGACTATCCGCAGCGCAATACGTTGAAACACGAAAGAAAGCTGCCTGCACTCTACTGGGGTGGCGATACAAAGATGCGCTGTTTGTCCAAAGCTGTGGAGCAAACGCGCGACGAGGCCTATGCCCACCACATTCAGCGGCTCATGGTGACTGGAAACTTCGCGCTGCTCGCCGGTGTAGATCCGGCGCAGGTGCATGAATGGTATCTCAGCGTCTACATTGATGCCTTCGAATGGGTGGAAGCGCCGAACACCGTTGGGATGAGCCAGTTTGCTGATGGCGGGGTAATTGCGTCCAAACCTTATGTCTCATCCGGCAATTACATCGCCAAAATGTCGGACCACTGCGGATTGTGCGCCTATGATGTGAAGGCCAAGGTTGGAGAGGGCGCCTGCCCGTTCAACCTGCTGTACTGGCATTTCCTTGACCGCCATAGAGCACGGTTTTCGGGCAATGCCCGTATGGGTAACATGTACCGCACATGGGACCGGATGGACGCCGAGAAACGCTCGGCGATCCTCGCCCAAGCAGCAGAGTTCCTTGATCAGATGGACGATGGCGCGGTGGTTTAGTTGTCGTCCGACGCGGGCTGCGGGGTCTCCGGGTTTTGCGGTGTCACGCCGTTGGACGTAGTCGCCCCGTCCGCAGACAGCGCCCCGTTGATCCATTCTCCGCTGGCCTCTTCGCCGCTGGCATAACGCATGATCCCCTGACCCTGCCGTTTGCCATTGCGGAAGCTGCCCTCATAGACATCGCCGTTGGCATAGGTCGCCAGGCCCTGGCCAGAGATCTCACCCTTGTCCCATTCACCCTCGTACCGGAAGCCGCTCGCCATGACGATGGTGCCAAGGCCGTCCCGTTGCCCGTCGCGGAAGCTGCCTTCATAAACCGTGCCATCGGGATAGAGCGCTTTGCCGGTGCCATGCCGTTGCCCGCCGCGCCAGTCACCCTCATAGCGATAGCCGTCCGGTCGGAACATGATTCCTCTGCCGTCATTCTTGGCGTTCTTGAACGTACCCTCATAGGTCAGGCCGTTGGCATAGACCGCAACACCCTCGCCTTCGATCACCCCGTCGATCCAATCGCCTTCATAAGTGTCGCCGCTCGGATAGGTGATCTTGCCTTTGCCGTTTGCGAGATCCCCGCTGAACGCGCCCACGTAGATGGACCCGTCGGGATAGGTCACCTGTCCCTGACCTTCGATCTGACCGGTGATCCAATTGCCGGTGTAAGTATAGCCGTCCTTGCCAGTGAACGTGCCCGTGCCGTGGCGTTGATCGTTGTTGAACTCGCCATCGTAAATGTCGCCGTTCGCATAGGTGACCTTGCCGCGTCCCTCTCGGCGGCCATCCACCAAAGCGCCTTCATAGATATCGCCGTTGGGCTGGATCAGCTTGCCTTGCCCGTCCAGCTGGCCGTCCCGCCAGGTGCCTTCATAGATATGCCCGTCGGTAACTGTCAGTTGTCCGGAGCCTTCCCGCTCGCCATCGGCGACACGGCCCTCATAGATCGAACCATCCGGGTAAGTGATCTTGGCGGCGCCCTCCTTGACGCCGTTGATCCAGTCTCCTTCGTAGACATAACCGCTCGGCGCGGTCATCACGCCTTTGCCATGGTGCAGAGCATTGCGGAACGCACCTTCGTAGCGCACACCGTTTGCATAGACCGATACGCCCTGGCCGGTAATCTTGCCATCGAGCCAGGAGCCCTCATAGGTGCCACCATCGGCAAAGACGATTTTGCCAACCCCTTCGGGTTTGCCCTTCGCGAACTGCCCTTCGTAGACAGAGCCATTCGGGAACCGCGCTACGCCATTGCCGCGGATTTCTCCGTCGACCCAATCACCGGTGTACTCATACCCGTTTGGTAGGCGATACGTGCCGGTGCCGTGTTGAAGCCCGTCCTGAAACGTGCCTTCGTAGACGCCACCATCATCGTATTGCTTGGTGACGACTTCGCCGTCGGTCTGAGCCAGAGCCATGGAGCCAAGAGCGGCTGCGAGGGGAAATGTGATGCCTGCAAGCTTCATGCGCGTCCTGCCAGTTCCTGCGAAAGTCCTTGTTTCTGGTGCGGAAACGTAAAGGAGGGATGGAGATGGAGCAATCTCTTTTGCCGGTCGGGCTTCCCCCTGCGCGCGCATCTGCTATTTGAGCGTGGACGCATTCAAGAAGGACAGGGCATGAGTGATCATTTCCGCCTGACGCTGGCACAGCTGAACCCGACGGTCGGGGACATCAAGGGCAACATCGCCAAGGCCAAGGCCGCGTGGGACGCGGGCCGCGAGGCCGGCGCGCATCTTGTTGCGCTGCCAGAGATGTTCGCGGTGGGCTATCAGACGCAGGACTTGATTCTGAAGCCCGCCTTTGTGCGCGATGCCGTCGATCAGATCGAAAAGCTGGCTGCGGACTGCGCCGATGGCCCTGCGCTGGGCATTGGCGGTCCGTGCCCGGGAGAAGACGGAAAGCTGCACAACAGCTATTACATCTTGTCGGGCGGCAAGGTTCAGGCGGTCACGCACAAGTTTTTCTTGCCCAACTTCAACGTCTTCGATGAAGTGCGCCTGTTCTCGCGAGAGCGGATGCAAGGACCTGTGGCCGTCAATGGCGTGCGTCTTGGTATCCCGATTTGCGAAGATGCGTGGTATCCGGATGTGGTCGAGGCCATGGAAGAAAGTGGGGCCGAGATCCTCGTTGTTCCGAACGGCTCACCCTATTTCCGCAACAAGTATGAGACCCGGCTGAACCATATGGTGGCGCGGGTCGTGGAGACGGGTTTGCCGCTGGCCTATCTCAACATGTGCGGCGGGCAGGATGATCAGGTCTTTGATGGCGGTTCTTTTGTCCTGAACCCGCACGGCAAGCCAGCGGTGCAACTGCCGGTCTTTGACGAAGACATCGCGCATGTGGATTTTGACCTGACGCCCGAGGGCTGGCGAGCGCGGGATGGTGAGTTTGTTCAGCATCCCGATGAGTGGGAGCAGGATTACCGCGTCATGGTCGAAGGCCTGCGCGACTACTGCCGCAAGACGGGTTTCGGCAAGGTCCTGCTCGGCATGTCCGGAGGTATCGACTCGGCGCTTGTGGCGACCATTGCAACGGATGCCTTGGGCGCGGAAAACGTGCGCTGCGTCATGCTGCCATCGGAATATACCTCCGAGCACTCGCTGGAAGACGCGAAAGCCTGCGCGGAGGCCTTGGGTGTCCGTTATGATTTTGTCCCGATCAAGGAAGGGCGGGACGCGATCACCAACACGCTCGCCCCTTTGTTTGCGGGCACCAAAGCGGACCTTACTGAAGAAAACATTCAGTCGCGCCTGCGCGGCCTGTTGCTCATGGCGCTGTCGAACAAGTTCGGCGAGATGCTCCTGACCACCGGCAACAAATCCGAGGTCGCGGTGGGGTATGCTACCATCTACGGCGACATGGCGGGCGGCTATAACCCGATCAAGGATCTCTACAAAACGCGCGTCTTCGAGACGTGTCGGTGGCGGAATGTCAATCACCGGGACTGGATGGCCGGGCCGGAAGGGGAAGTGATCCCGGAGCGGATCATCACCAAGCCACCTTCCGCAGAACTGCGCGAGGATCAGAAGGACAGCGACAGCCTGCCCGATTACCCCGTGCTCGACGGCATCCTGACCATGCTTGTGGATGAAGAGGCCAGCGTCGCCGAGTGCATCGACGCAGGCTATGCGCGTGAAGATGTGAAAAAGGTCGAGCATCTGTTGTACATCAGCGAATACAAACGCTTCCAGTCCGCCCCGGGCGCGCGCCTGACCCGTCGTGCCTTCTGGCTTGACCGGCGCTATCCAATTGTGAACCGTTGGCGGGACGAAAGCTGACGGCGCCTTTGTGATCGCGGATCACCCCGGACGCCCCGCGCGTCCGGGAGGGGACACATGAAAATCACGAGCATTCGCAGCCACGTGCTGCAATACGATTTACCCGAGGAACTGGGGTATTCGCAGCAGTATTATGCCAAGCGCACCGCCCATATCGTTGAAGTATCGACCGATGAGGGGATCACCGGTTGGGGTGAGTGTTTCGGTCCGGGCCCGGTTGCCGTTGCCAACAAGGGAATCGTCGAAGGCGTGATCCAGCCCATGCTTCTTGGGCAAAACCCGCTGGACCGTGATGTGCTCTGGCACAAGGTTTATAACCTTCTGCGCGATCACGGGCAGAAGGGCATGCCGATGCAGTCCCTCTCCGGTGTTGATATTGCGCTTTGGGATATCGCCGGGAAGGTCGCGGGTTTGCCGCTGCATACGTTGATCGGCGGCGCGCACCGCAGACAGGTGCGGTCTTATGGGTATGGCATGATGCTCAAGCGGGAGAGCGTGGATGATCACGTCGCCCGCTTCATTGATGAGGCCGCCGCGATCCGGGACATGGGCTTTGCGGCAACCAAGATGAAAGTCGGCCTTGGCCCGCGCGAGGACGTGCGTCTGTGCGAGGCGGTGCGCCGCGGGGTCGGCGAGGACTTCCCTTTCATGGTCGATGCCAATCATTGTTACACCACGTCCGATGCGTTCTTTGTTGGCCGAGCGCTTGAAGAACTGGACGCTTATTGGTTCGAAGAGCCCGTCGCGCCTGAAGATCACGATGGGTATCGCGAACTGCGCGCAGGCCTGTCTGTGAACATCAGCGGCGGAGAGGCGGAGTTTGGCCGCTGGGGCTGGCGCGCGATTCTGGAGAACCGAGGGCTCGACATCGCGCAGCCGGAAGTCTGCGCCTTGGGCGGAATTTCGGAATACCTGCGCGTGCTTGCGCTCTGCCACGCCCATTTCACACCGGTGGTGAACCATGTTTGGGGTTCAGCCGTCGCCGTGGCGACAAACCTGCATCTGCTTGCAGCGATGCCTCCGATGCCCGGAGGCCTGAACCCTTGGGAACCATGGCTGGAGTTCGACACCACGGACAACCGGTTCCGCGACCAGTTGTTGCAGGAACCTTTGGATATTCAAAGGCAAGTGCGGGAGAAAAACGGGCTGGTTGACGTCCCGCAGGGGCCGGGTTTGGGGATCGAGCCCGACAGAGACTTTCTGCGCGCCTATGCCATTTGATCGCAGGCTGCGCGGCACGACTTGGCTGACACCAAATTGCGCGTATCATGCGGCGTTCCGACAAGAGAGGGCGCCATGATCATCCGTATTTGTATTTTTGCTGTGTTTGCCAGCTTGGGAGCAACAGCGCTTCCTGCCCAGATGACCCATGGCCATGGGCATTTGCACGGCGCGGATGGGACCGGTCATGATGAAATGACCATGCCGGGATTGCGCGGGCGCGATGCGACGCTGGAAGAGAGCGCAGAACTGGCGCTCATGTTCCGAAACTTTGACAAGATAGAACGCGAAGTTGAAAACCTGCCGAACGGGATTCGCACCGTGACGGTTTCGGATGATCCGGTGGTGATGGACGCGCTTGTGAACCATACGGTCGGCATGATTGATCGGGTGGGTCAGAAACGGGATCCGCAAGTGATTATCCAAAGCCCGACGCTCGACATCTTTTTTGAACGCTCAGAGGCGATCCAGTCTTTTGTGGAGATCACCGACGAAGGATTGGTTGTGATCCAGACCTCCGAAGACCCTGAGGTGGTCGCTGCGTTGCATGTCCACGCGGCGGAAGTCACGGCCATGGCAGAGCAGGGGATGCACGCGGTCCATCAGATGATGATGCAGCGCTCGCAAGACCATTAACGCGCCTCGTTATTCCCACCAGCGGTCGATTGTGGCGATGTCGGCGTCGCTCCAACCGAAATGGTGGGCGAACTCGTGCACAACCACGTGGGTGATCAGGTCTTCAAGCGCAACGTCTCCCCGGCTGCGCCATTCTGCGAGGATCGGCTGTCGGAACAAGGTAACCGTGTCGGGCCATGGGGCTGGGTCCATGACGCTTTTTTCCGTCAAGGGTGTGCCGGAATAGAGGCCGGTCAGGTCCAGCGGGTGATCGATCCCCATGTCCTGCAAAAGCGCGGCGTCCGGATAGTCCTCCACGCGCAACAGCACGCTTTGCGCCGCCTCCCGGAACGCGCGCGGGAAGGCGTTAACCGCGTCTTGTGCGATGCGAAGGAAATCGACGACCGTCATGGCTCAGATATGGGGCTGGGGATGTCTGAACGGAAGGGTCAGGACAGCGGATACGTGGCGAGCGTTTCGTAGATCGCGCCGCTTTCATGCAAGGTCGATTGGATCAGGCTGAAGCTGGTCACGGAAAAGGACGGAATTTGAAGTGCGCATAGTGCACCAAGTGCCGGTCCGGGATCCCCGCGCCCCGGCAACCGGGCGAGCGTCACATGTGGTCTAAAGCGGCGGCGTTCGAGTTGGATGCCCGCGCCACGCAGGCGGGCGCGAATGCGGTCATGAAGTTCGTGCAGCGGGGCCTCGCCATCGGCTTCAAGAGCGATGGCCTGCCCGTGCCTGCCGCCGTAGACCGTTGCCCCGTTCAAGGACAAACCAAACCGAGGCGCCCGAATGGTTTCGAGCCCTTCATGGGCGGCTTGCACCGCATCTTCCGGCACGTCCCCCATGAACGCCAGAGTCAGGTGCAGGTTTTCTTCCGGCACGCGGCGTATGTCGCCGGGCAGCTGGTCCATGACGTCCGCAAGCGCTGCGACAGTGCTGTCTGGTAGGTCAAGAGAGATGAATGCGCGCATGATCCCTAGCTGACACAGCTTGGCGTCTGTTGCTAGGGTCGCGGCATGAACGCATTGTTTCGCAATCGGAACTACCTGCGCTTGTTTGCCGCGCATGGGATTGCCTTGGTGGGAACCGGGCTTATGACCGTGGCGCTCAGCCTGCTGGCCTTTGATCTCGCCGGTGAAGGCGCCGGCGCCGTTCTGGGATTGGTCTTCTTTATCAAGATGGTGGCTTATGTTGTGATCTCGCCTTTGGCTCAGGCCTGGGCCGTTATCCTTCCCCGCCGTGCAGTTCTGATAGGGTCCGACATCGTTCGGCTTGCAGCGGCGCTCAGTCTGCCTCTTGTCACGGAAGTTTGGCAGGTTCTGTCGCTTGTGTTTGTCCTTCAGGCGGCCTCGGCCTGTTTTACGCCGACGTATCAGGCGGTGTTGCCGGACGTCTTGCCCGATGAAAGGGACTACACCCGTGCATTGTCTCTGTCCCGGCTGGCCTATGACCTGGAAATGCTTGTCTCACCCGCTCTGGCGGGCCTGCTGCTTCTGATCATGCCGTATTCGGCGCTCTTCGCAGGAACTGCGCTGGGTTTTTTCGGCTCGGCGCTGCTGATTGCCCGGAGCCGAGTTCCTCCGCTTGATCGTTCAATTGAGCACCGACCGTTTCGGGAGCGCCTGACCCGCGGTGTAATGTTGTTCCTTGCTGTGCCGCGGTTGCGCGGATTGCTGGCACTGGACTTTGCCGTGGCCTGTGTAGTGGCCTTTGTTCTGGTCAACACCGTGGTTCTTGTGCGCGGGACATTCGGGGCGGGAGAAGGCGCGCTGGCGCTGGCCATGGCCTGTTTCGGTGCCGGATCGATGGCAGCAGCGCTGGCTCTGCCGCGCGTTCTGGAACGTTTCGGCAACCGGAGGGTCATGCTGCCAGCGGGCTTTTGTCTTGTCGGTTTTGGCGGTTTCGGCGGATTGCTTCTTGTCGGCATGGACCTGCCGCCCGTGTGGCTGTGCCTTGTTCTTCTGACGGGAGCGGGCCTGTGCTACGCAGCTGTGCTCACGCCAGCGGGCCGATTGCTCACACAATCCGGCAATCAAGACGAAAGGCCTGCGCTGTTCGCCGCGCAATTTGCCCTGAGCCACGCCTGTTTTCTGATTGCCTATCCGCTGGCCGGGTGGGCGGGTCGCGATATGGGGATGGGGGGCTGCCTACTTCTTCTGTCTGGTATGAGCCTTGCGGCGATGCTGGCGGCGCTGCGAGTCTGGCCTGCGCGGGCGCCGGTCAAAGCTGCGTAAGATGTGTCACCGGCAACATGCGCGCATAATCGGCTGGCAAGCAAAGCTGCGTCCCTTTGCTTAGGACCGCGGCAGAGGCCGCAGCGGCGCCCATGCGCAGCGCTTGTTCCGGGCGTTCTCCATTCGCCAATCCCATGACCATACCGCCGACAAAACTGTCCCCTGCGCCGATGGCACTTACGACATTGTCGTTGGCGGCATTGACGTGCCAGAGGCCGTCTGGCGCGGCCATGACGGATCCATCCGCGCCGCGCGCAATGACAACGCATTCTGCCGCGCCGCGCTGGCGCAGAGTTTCGGCGAAATCGGCGCTGTCTTTCTTGGATTCGAGCGGCAAACCGGACAACTCGCGCGCCTCATGGCTGTCCATGCGCAGGATGAACGGGGCCGGGGCCTCACCTTTTGCCGCGCTTTCCAGGTGTGGACCGGAGGTGTCGATGATCACGCGACGCGGCAGCAGGCGCGCCGCGGCTTCGGACAGGAAGCCAACCTGCGCACCGGGGGGCATGGATCCGGAGAAGACGATCAATGTGTCTTCGGCCGTTGTTTCGGCGATCTGGTTTAACACCGCATCCAGTTGTTCAGAAGTCCACACCGGACCTGTCAGCACAAACCGATACTGATCCCCGCGCGACTCGTCTGTCACGGAAAAGCTGTGCCGCGTGTCTCCGGGGGCCTCTACGCGACACCAATCAAGCTGCATCGCATCAAGAATGCCGCCCAAGGCCGCCCCGTTTGGTCCACCCAAGGCCACCAAAGCCTGCGCCTTGCCGCCCAGTTGCGTCACCGCACGCGCCACGTTTACACCGCCGCCGCCCGCCTCGGCGGTCTCCGGAGCGCAACGCAGCTTGCGATTGGGCTCTACGCAGGCCGCGCTGGTGGCCAGATCGAGGGCGGGATTGAATGTGACCGTCAGAATCTTCGTCATGGAAACCTCTTTGTTACCGTTATCATGGCAACGGAGGGGGATAGGCGAAAGCCCAATCTGGACAATTGGCCGCTCTTATGAAAACACGCGCCGGATCAGGAGACATTGCCATGACCGTCACTCGTTTCGCGCCCTCGCCCACCGGATATATCCACGTCGGCAACCTGCGCACCGCTCTGTTCAACCACCTCATCGCCCGCAGAACCGGCGGGCAATTCGTGCTGCGTATCGACGATACCGATCCGGAGCGCTCGAAAGAGGAGTATGTTGACGCGATCAAGCAGGACCTTGAATGGCTCGGTCTGACATGGGACCGCATCGAGCGCCAGTCGGAGCGGCTCGAACGCTATGAGGCTGCGGCGGACAAGCTGCGCGAGATGGGGCGGTTTTACGAGGCGTGGGAGACGCCGACGGAACTGGACCTCAAGCGCAAGAAGCTGCTGAACATGGGCAAACCGCCGGTCTATGACCGCGCGGCACTGGACCTGTCAGATGAGCAGAAGGCTGCGCTGCGCGAAGAGCGTGGGAACGGAGTCTGGCGTTTCAAGCTGGATCATGAGCGGATCGCATGGGATGACGGCATCCTTGGCGAAGTGTCGATTGACGCGGCATCCGTGTCCGATCCGGTGCTGATCCGGGCCGATGGTCAGTTCCTCTATACGCTCGCCTCCGTAGTCGATGACATGGAAATGGGTATCACCCATGTTGTGCGCGGCAATGACCACGTCACCAACACGGCCACCCAAATTCAAATGATCACAGCGCTGGGCGGCACGCCGCCGTCCTTTGCGCACCATTCTCTCTTGACCGGCCCGCAAGGCGAGTCCCTGTCGAAACGTTTGGGCACGCTTGCTCTGCGGGACCTGCGCGAAGCCGGGATCGAACCCGAAGCGCTGCTCAGCCTGATGGCCCGTCTTGGCTCCAGCCAGCCGGTTGAGCTGCGCGCGTCCATTGAAGAGATTGCAGACGGCTTTGAGCTTGAGCAGTTTGGCTCAGCCCCGACGAAATTCGATGTCGAGGACCTGAAGCCGCTGACCGCCAAGAAACTGCACGGCCTGCCGTTTGACGCGGTTCGGGCGGAGGTCGAGGCGCTGGGCGTGCCTGCGGAGAAGGCTGAGTTGTTCTGGGAAGTCGTGCGCGAGAACATCACAACCCGCAAGGACATCGCCCCTTGGTGGACCCTGTTCCGCGATGGCGCGGAGCCTTTGGTTGCAGACGAGGACAAGGAGTTCATTGCCGAAGCCATGACCCTGCTGCCCGAGCCGCCCTACACGGACGCAACGTGGGGTGAATTCACTTCGGCGGTCAAAGAGGCCACGGGCCGCAAAGGCAAAGGTCTGTTCATGCCGCTGCGCAAGGCGCTGACCGGGCAGGAGCGTGGGCCGAACATGGGCGACGTGATGCAACTGCTCGAAACTGTGCCGGCGAAATCTCTGGCTCAGTAACGATCCGAGGTCAGCGGACCACGCGGCAGCCATACTCCCGGAGCAGATCCGCAACGAGGGCGGTTTCGTCTTTGGTCAATGTCTGTGCCCGGGAGTAGACGGGTTTGGCCCGGTCATCCAGGATCGGGGCCTCCCACCCGTCGGTTGTCTCAAAGAAATCTCGCACACCGGATTCGCCAAAGACCCGAAGATAGCCTTGCAGGACCACTTCTAGGTAGGACATCAGAACAGGGTGATCGGCATCGGGGCGGTGCAGGTCATCGGGATGGATGGCGTAGATCGCCACCTCCGCCGCGCCTGCGCCATGCTCGATATGATCGTTCGCTGGCAGACGTTCATAAGCCGCTTCCCGCAAATCCAGCGCGGCCCAGCCATCCTGTGGCACCGGCGCAATCAGCCCGTCGATGCTTTTGCCCGGCGCGCGGACGGCTGTCAGATAGGCCACCCTGCGCCGCGGCGTGTAACGCCATGCCCGAATCCAGCCATTTGCCGTGGCCTTGTGAACCGGGTTGAAGCCATGGGTTGCTATGTTGACCAGCGACCCATAGCCAAAGAAATATGTATCCTGCATTGAGATTTAGGGGTCTCGCTTGATGTGAATCAATCCGCCGATTTCGGGATGTTGTATGAACAATTGGGACATTCCGGGCAAAAGGCAATCCGATGCGGGTTACGAAACGAACGAATATCGCCATGCGGGTTTTGATGTTTTGCGCTGCAAACACGGGCCGACTTGTGACCAAGGCAGAGATTGCCCGGACCTGTAACGCTTCGGAAAACCATCTCGCTCAGATCATCAACCAGTTGGCTCAATTGGGATATCTGCGCACGCAAAGAGGGCGAAACGGCGGGCTCGAACTTTCGCGGCCTGCCAGTCAAATCCAGATCGGCGAAATTTTTCGGCAACTGGAGGCCCCTGTGCCCTTGGCAGAGTGCTTTGCCGACGTGGACAACACCTGTCCTTTGACCGAAGCCTGCCGGTTACGGAGCGCTCTGAATGAAGCGGCAAGCGCGTTCTACGAATCGCTCGACCCGATCACGCTTGATGCGCTGATCTGCAACAACAGGCCACTTATCCATATTTTGCAGCCTGTTCCGGCCTGTGACGCGGCCTCGCAAAAAGCGGATCTTGCCACAGCGTCCTAAGTCGCCTAGTAAACTCATGTCGCGATGGGAGAACCGGCCTCAAGCCGGTGCCGAAGGAGCAACCGCCCCGGAAACTCTCAGGCTTCAGGACCATCGGGCGACATAACACTCTGGAGAGTGGTGCGGCAGCGCACCCGCCGAAGGGATAGCGATCTCAGGCGAACGGACAGAGGGGGCATGGATGGTGTGGTCAGGACCGCACCGAAATGCCCGAGCCTTGCCCAGCAACGGACCGGGAAAACGGACCGGAGGGCGTATGGCTGACGACGATCTGATGAAAACGGTTTTGTTCGAGTTGCATCTCGAACTGGGCGCCAAGATGGTGCCTTTTGCGGGCTATGAGATGCCCGTACAGTACCCGATGGGGGTGCTCAAAGAACATCAGCACTGCCGAGCGCAGGCTGGCTTGTTCGATGTCTCGCACATGGGGCAGGTTGTTCTGTCGGGCAATGACGTCGCCTTGGCTCTGGAAAGCCTCGTGCCGGTGAATGTTGTCGGCCTCGGTGAAGGGCGGCAGCGCTATGCGTTTTTCACAAATGAGCAGGGCGGGATTGAAGACGACCTGATGATCGCCAATCGCGGGGATCACCTGTTTGTCGTGGTCAACGCGGCTTGCAAGGATGCGGATCTGGCACTGATGAAAGGGGCTCTTGAACCGAAGGGCATCACGGTTTCGTTGATCGAAGACCGATCGCTTCTGGCCTTGCAAGGACCGGGTGCGGAAGCGGCCTTGGCTGCGCTTTGCCCTGCGGTCGCAGACATGAAATTCATGGATGTCGCCACCGTTTCCATTCTGGGCGTCGAGTGTTGGGTGTCCCGGTCTGGCTACACAGGCGAAGACGGGTTCGAAATCTCCGTACCAAATGAAAAAGCGGTCGATTTGGCGCGGGCTTTGCTGGCCGATGAAACAGTCGAGCCCATTGGCCTTGGCGCGCGCGATTCGCTGCGGCTGGAGGCCGGCCTGTGCCTTTATGGTCAGGACATGGATGGTGGTTTGAACCCCGTAGAAGCGTCTCTGACATGGGCTATCCAGAAAGTCCGGCGTACGGGCGGTGATCGGGCCGGGGGATTCCCCGGCGCGGAGGTCATCCTTGCTGCGCTCGACAACGGTGTAGACCGCCAACGCGTTGGTCTGCGGCCCGAAGGACGAGCGCCGATGCGCCGTGACGTAGCGCTTTTTGCCGATGCTGAAGGCGGCGAGCAAATCGGGTTTGTCACCTCCGGCGGGTTTGGCCCTACAGTGGGCGGTCCCGTTGCCATGGGGATCGTTGCGGATGGGCTTCACACCCCGGGAACGCAACTTTGGGGAGATGTGCGCGGCAAGCGCATGCCGGTGCAGGTTGCGGAACTGCCGTTTGTTCCGGCAGGATTCAAAAGATAAGCCAACAGGAGAGTGAGCGATGAAATACACAGAAGAACACGAATGGCTGCAGGTCGAAGGTGACCTCGTTGTTGTCGGCATCACCAAACACGCGGCAGAGCAGCTTGGCGATGTTGTGTTTGTTGAACTGCCCGACACGGATACCGAAGTCGCCAAGGATGACGAGGTTGTGGTGATCGAGTCCGTCAAGGCGGCGTCCGACATCCTGGCCCCTTTGGATGGCGAGATTGTCGAAGTGAACGAGGCCATCGTCGAGGATCCCGGCAAAGTGAACGAAGATCCCGAAGGGGACGCCTGGTTCTTCAAGATGAAGGTCGAAGACATGAGCGTCATGGACGACTACATGGACGAAGCGGCCTACAAGGACTTCATCAGCAGTTGATCGGATGGGGTGCGGGGCCCAGCCCCGCCCTACCGGAGATTTGCGCGGCTTGATTGCGGGATGACGCGGTCTTGACTGGCGCGCTGCATGTTTTGCCAAGAAAAGCAGGGGCTTCGTGCCCCCTCTCTGAGACGGAGGCTTTGGGATGACCTACGACCCGATTGACTATTTGCCCTATGACTTTGCCAACCGGCGCCACATTGGCCCCTCTCCGGACGAGATGGCCGATATGTTGGCTGTGCTCGGCGTGTCCGACCTTGACGGATTGATTGAACAGACCGTGCCGGAGGCGATCCGCCAGGCGGCTGCGCTGAACTTCGGAAAACCCTATTCCGAGAGCGAGCTGCTCTTCCGGATGCGTCAGGTTGCGTCAAAGAACCAGGTTCTGACCAGCCTGATCGGGCAGGGCTATCACGGCACCGTCACGCCGCCCGCGATCCAGCGCAATATCTTTGAGAACCCCGCTTGGTACACGGCCTACACGCCGTATCAGCCAGAGATTTCGCAGGGGCGTCTGGAGGCGCTGTTGAATTATCAGACCATGGTCTGTGATCTGACCGGGCTTGAGGTGGCGAACGCATCGCTTCTCGACGAGGCGACAGCCTGTGCCGAGGCCATGACCATGGCGCAGCGGGTGGCGAAATCCAAAGCCAAGGCATTCTTTGTCGATGAGAACTGTCATCCGCAGAACATCGCCGTGATGAAAACCCGCGCGGAGCCTTTGGGCATCGAAGTGATCGTGGGCGCTCCGGATGACATGGAAGCCGACGCCGTCTTCGGCGCGATTTTTCAGTATCCCGGGACCTATGGCCATCTGCGTGATGTGACCGGAGACATGGAAAAACTCCATGCTGCGAAAGCGATTGGCATCGTCTCTGCCGATCCGATGGCACTGTGCCTGCTCAAGGAACCGGGCGCGATGGGCGCGGATATCGCCGTCGGCAGTACGCAGCGTTTTGGCGTTCCGCTTGGCTACGGCGGCCCACACGCGGCCTACATGGCTTGCAAAGACGCGTACAAGCGCAACATGCCGGGGCGGATCGTCGGGATTTCCATCGACAGCCATGGCAACAAGGCCTACCGGCTGTCGCTGCAAACACGCGAGCAGCACATTCGGCGGGAAAAGGCGACATCGAACGTCTGTACCGCACAGGCATTGCTGGCCGTCATGGCCGGGTTCTACGCGGTGTTCCACGGCCCAAAAGGGCTACGTGCCATCGCGCAGCGCATTCATCGCAAGACCGTGCGGCTGGCCAAGGGGCTGGAAGCCGCGGGCTTTCAGGTTGAGCCGGAGACGTATTTTGACACGATCACCGTCGACGTTGGTCTCTTGCAGCGCGGTGTTCTGCAAGCCGCAGTGCGCGAAGGGGTCAACCTGCGCCGTGTCGGCGCGAACAAGGTTGGCATCACGCTGGATGAACGGACACGGCCGGAAACGATCGAAGCGGTCTGGCGTGCCTTTGGCCTTGTGCGCAAGGATGATGATTTCACGCCGGAGTACCGTCTGCCCGAAGGTTTGATCCGGCAGAGTAGCTACCTTCAGCACGACGTCTTTCACATGAATCGGGCCGAGACCGAAATGATGCGCTACATGCGCCGTCTCGCGGACCGTGACCTTGCGCTTGACCGTGCAATGATCCCGCTGGGCTCCTGCACGATGAAGCTCAACGCGGCAGCAGAAATGATGCCGGTCAGCTGGAGTGCCTTTGCGGCGCTGCACCCCTATGCACCAGCCGATCAGGCACAGGGGTATGGCGAGATGATCGCCGACCTTTCGGAAAAGCTCTGCACGATCACCGGCTATGATGCCTTCTCCATGCAGCCCAACTCAGGGGCGCAGGGCGAGTACGCCGGTCTTCTGACGATCCGCGATTGGCAAAAGGCGCGCGGGCAGGGGCATCGCAATGTCTGCCTGATCCCGGTGAACGCGCATGGCACCAACCCGGCCAGCGCCCATATGGTCGATTGGAAGGTGGTTGCGGTCAAATGTGACGAACAAGGTTCAATTGATCTGGCGGACTTCCGTGAGAAGGCGGAGACGCACTCGGACAATCTTGCTGCCTGCATGATCACCTATCCCTCGACCCACGGTGTCTTTGAAGAGACTGTGAAAGAGGTCTGCGCGATCACCCACGAACATGGCGGGCAGGTCTACATCGACGGCGCGAACATGAACGCCATGGTGGGCTTGTCGCGTCCCGGCGATCTGGGTGGCGACGTCAGCCACCTCAACCTGCACAAGACCTTCTGCATCCCGCATGGCGGCGGCGGTCCCGGTATGGGCCCGATTGGGGTCAAGGCGCATCTTGAACCGCACCTTCCGGGCGATCCGATCAAGCCCGGCTCCGTCGGGCCGGTTTCGGCGGCGGCCTTTGGTTCGCCGTCCCTGCTGCCGATTTCCTGGGCCTATATCCTGATGATGGGCGGCGAAGGTCTGACGCAGGCGACGCGGGTGGCGATCCTGAATGCCAACTACATCGCCAAGCGTCTTGAAGGGGCCTATGACGTGCTCTATCGCGGCGGTGAAGGCCGTGTGGCGCATGAGTGCATCCTGGACACGCGTCCATTTGAAAAGAGCGCGGGTGTTACGGTCGAAGACATCGCCAAGCGTTTGATGGACGCGGGTTTCCACGCGCCGACCATGAGCTGGCCTGTGGCGGGCACGTTGATGATCGAGCCGACGGAGAGCGAGACGCAGGCTGAACTGGACCGGTTCTGTGACGCGATGCTGGCGATCCGCGAAGAGATCAGGGCAATCGAGGACGGCGAGATCGACAAGGAAAACAACCCCTTGAAGAACGCGCCGCATACGATGGAAGATCTCGTCCGCGAATGGGATCGTCCTTATACGCGTGAGCAGGGATGCTTCCCGCCGGGCGCGTTCCGCGTGGACAAATACTGGCCGCCGGTCAACCGGGTGGACAACGTCTATGGCGACCGCCACCTGATCTGCACCTGTCCGCCCATGTCGGACTACGCAGAAGCCGCCGAGTAACAAAAAAAAGCCCCCGGAGATCCGGGGGCTTTCTCGTTTGGTGAAACGCTTGGGTTTTAGCGTTCGAGCGCAGAGATCATGTCAACGCGCAGGCCGTGCCGCCCACCTTCAAACTCCGCATCGAGGAAGGCATCGACGATCTCAATCGCCTTGGCTTCGTCCAGAACCCGAGCGCCCAGCGACAGCATATTTGCGTTGTTGTGCGCGCGGATCATCTCGGCAGAGAAGGTGTCCGAGCACACGCCGCAGCGTACGCCGTTGATCTTGTTGGCGGCCATCATGATGCCCTGACCCGTGCCGCACAGGATGATCCCAAGGGCGCAATCGCCCGAGGCCACTTGCCGAGCAGCGGCCTCGCCGTGCTTGGGGTAGTGCGTGCTCTCTGTCGTCATAGGGCCAATGTCGACCGGCTCCCAGCCGCGCTTGGCAATATGGGCAGCGATGGCTTGCCGCAGGTCAATGGCGGCGTGGTCGCTCGACAGGACGATGCGTTTGTTCTCGGTCATGGGATCAGCTCCGGGCGTTAGGAAGGGTCTTTACGCGTCGTTATCAACCGCCTCTTCGCCGGGAAAGCTGTTTTTCTCCGGCGCGTCCGTTGTTTCCGGCTCTGGCGCCTCGACGAGGAAGTCGAACACATCGCGTACGCGGCCCCATGTCTCGACATTGCACGCGGCCAGCAGGTAGCCGCTCTTGACGTCGCCGCGATACTCCGAGCCGTCCAGCATGGCCACATGACCACCCGCCTGCCGGATGGCAACGACGCCCGCAGGCTGATCCCAAGGCGTCAGCTTGGCAAAGAGGGCAAAGTCCATCTGGCCTTGCGCGACCATCCGCATTTCATGGCAGGCGCAGCGCAGCATGCTGGCGCGGGCAAAGCGGGGCATCGTCGCGGCGAGCTGTTGTTTCTTGTCCTCGGGAACGAGATTCAGCGGGAAGAAGCCCTTGAGCTCTTCCACTGGCCCGCCTTCGGAAGTGTTCAGTTTGCGCCGAATACGGCGCGGCAGAACCAGCTCCGCGTCCGTTTCGTTATCCGCGATCACAAAGTCATTCAGGATCGGATCATAGAGCAGACCAAACACCGGCTGTCCGAAGCGCAGGATCGACACGATCACGCCAAAAACAGCCAGACCATGCGCATAGTTCCATGTGCCATCCACCGGATCGATGGTGAAACACAGTTCGGCTTCGGCAATCTGATCGACGATCTCGGGATTGGCCGAGGCGTGTTCTTCACCAACGATCAATGCGTGCGGGAACATGACCTGGATACCCCGGGTAATCATGGCCTCTGCGGCCTTGTCCGCTTCCGTCACAAGGTCCTGTGGTCCTGATTTCGTGTCGATCTGGTGGCTTCCGAGCTGTCGGAAGCGGGGCAGGATTTCAGCCTTCGCCGCGCGCCGCACCAGATTGATCAACTGGGTGCGCTGGGCGTTGGTGAGCGGGGCCGTGATCGGCATGGGCAGGGAATCGGTCATGGCATCATCCGGAAATTGCTGCGGTTGCAACATGGGTGACAGTGAATGCGCCCATGTTCAAGGTGACACGATTGCCGATTTTCCCTATTCCCGAGCGCGCAAGATATGCGCCGGACGCGCGGCGAGCGGTCGCAAGGCAAAGGCCAGCCCCGCCAGCAGCGTCGCCAGAATGCCGCCAAGGATCACACCGAACGCCGACGACCAGATCACGGTGTAGTCTGTGTCCATAATGAAGAAACTGATGCTCCAGCCACCGGCGATGCCCGCGCCAAGCGCAACAATCCCAGCGCCCGCCCCGAGCAAAGCCGAACGCAAAGCAAAGCTTTGCAGAACGCGCGCACGGCTGGCACCCATGGTCTTCAGCACCGCGGATTCATAGGTGCGCGCGCCTTCTCCGGCTGCGGCTGCGCCAATCAGAACCAGGAACCCGGTCAACAAGGTCGCCGCCGCGCCCCATCGAATGGCCGCGCCAATGCCTTCGAGCAGGTCGCTGACGCGGTCGATGGCGTCCCGTACGCGGATCGCCGTCAGGTTAGGATATTGTCCAGCCAGATCACGCAGGATCTGCGCTTCGGCCTCTTCCTCGGCATAGACCGTGGAGATGAACGTATGCGGCGCGCCTTGGAGGGCGGCGGGGTTCAACGTCATGACGAAGCCGATCCCTGCGGTGGAGAAGTCCACGTCCCGGAAGGATGTCACTTCGGCTGTGATATCCCGGCCCAAGATGTTGACCGTGACCGTATCACCGATTTTCAAACCGATCTCTTCGGCCTCTTCGGCGGCAAAACTGACCTGCGGCGGGCCGTTGTAATCCTCGGGCCACCACGAACCTTCAGTGATCGTGGTGCGGCTGTCGGGGGCCGCTGCATAGGTGATACCCCTGTCGCCTTGAACAACCCAGTGCCCGCCAGCCACCTCACGGGCAGGCAAACCGTTGATCTGGGTGATGATCCCGCGCAGCATTGGCGCGCTGTCGACGCGGCTCACGGCCGGATCATTGTTCAGCCGCTCCATGTAGCCGTCCATCTGGTCTTTCTGGATGTCTACAAAGAAATAGGAGGGTGCGACGTCCGGAAGATCGCGGTCAATGGCGCTGCGCAGGTTGCCGTCGATCTGACCAATTGCGGCGAGCACCGCGAGGCCAAGGCCAAGGGACAGCACAACCGCCCCGGCGCTTTCCCCCGGTCCGCCGATGGCTGACAAAGCCCACCGTAAAATGGGCTTACCACGGGCTGCAGGGGTCGCGGCACGTGCGAGCCAGCGCATGGCTTCCGCCGCCAAGGTAAGCACCAACAAGGCCGCAAGAATGCCGCCGGCCGCCCAGAGCGTCAAAGAGGGGTTGCCCGAAAAAACCATGGCTGTCCAAACAAGCAGGCCCAACAGTACAAAAATAGCGATGAGATAACGGGCCGCCGGCAGGGCGCGCGCGCCGTCCAGCGCATCCCGGAACAAAGTGGCGGCTCGCACTTCTTCTGCACGGGACAACGGCCACAAGGTGAAGACAAGCGCGGTCAAGACACCATAAAGCGCCGCTTCGCCCAGCGGTCCGGGATGAAGGGCGAAGACTGCGGGAACAGGCAGCGCGGCATTGATCAATGGCCCAAGCAGAATGGGTACCAGCGCGCCCAAGGCGAGGCCCAGAATGATACCCAGCAATGCGAGCGCGCCGATTTGGAGAAAGTACGTCAGGAAGATCACCCGGCGGCTTGCGCCGACAGTGCGCAGCGTTGCGATCACGCTGGTCTTGCGTGCCAGATATGCGCGCACGGCTGCTGAGACGCCGATGCCCCCAACTGCGAGGCCCGAGAGCCCAACCAGAACCAGAAAGTCACCGAGCCGTTCGACAAACCGTGCAATACCCGGCGCACCATTGCGCGAATCCCGCCATTTCAGACCTTTGTCTTCGAACATAGCGCGGGCATCCGCTGCCGCTTCGTCAAGGTCCGTGCCTTCCGGCAACAACAGGCGATATTCCGTGTCAAACAGCGACCCGGGCTCCAGCAAGCCAGATCCGTCGAGATCCTGCGTGCGCACAATCGTCCGTGGACCCAAACCAAAGCCATCGCCCGCGTCATCCGGTTCCGCCGTGATCCGCGCACTCAGGGAAAACTCCTGCTCCCCTAGACGAAACGTATCGCCAATACTCAATCCCAGCCGGTCTGCCAGGATTGGAGCCATCACGGCGCCCCGGTTCGCCAGCGCTTCATCGAGGGGTATGGCAGGGTCTAATGTCAACTCACCCAGCAACGGGTAGGCGCTGTCGACAGACTTCACCTGCGTCAGGCCGCGTTCTGTCTCTTTATTCCGCGTGACCGCCACCATGGATCGAAAGTCCGTGACTTCGGACACTTCGGACGCAATCGTTGCCATCCAGGCGCGCTCTTCTTCGGAGGCGAACCGATAGGTGAACTCCACCTGCGCATCCCCGCCGAGCAGTACTGCCCCCTGAGATTCCAGGCCGGATTGGATGGCTGAACGGACGGATCCTACGCCGGCGATGGCTGCGACGCCCAATGCCAGGCAAGCTAGAAAAATTCGAAATCCGTGCAGTCCGCCGCGCAACTCCCGCCGTGCAAACCGGGCCGCGATCTGCAGGCTCATGCGGTCGCCCGCAGTGCGGCCTCTTCTGACGTGTCGATACCGCCATCGCGCAGGCGCACAACGCGGTCACATCGGGCCGCAAGGTCCGGCGCGTGTGTCACCATGACAAGCGTCGCCCCATGTTTCTCAGAAAGCCCGAGCAGCAGATCCATGATTGCCTTGCCATTGGTCCCATCGAGGTTGCCCGTTGGCTCGTCGGCCAGAAGAATGCTCGGCCGCGGCGCCAACGCGCGTGCCAAGGCCACCCGCTGTTGCTCGCCTCCAGACATCTGAGCAGGGTAGTGATCGGCGCGATGCGCCAGACCAACCGTCTCCAGTTCCGCCTTGGCCCGATCAAAGGCATCCTTGTGACCGGCCAGTTCCAAAGGTGTCGCCACGTTTTCCAGGGCCGTCATTGTCGGGATCAAATGGAAGGATTGAAAGACCACGCCCATGTTGTCACGCCGAAATCGCGCGAGGGCGTCCTCGTTCATGCTTGTGAGGTCTTCTCCCATGGCAAGAACGCTGCCCGAGGTGGCGCGTTCGAGGCCACCCATGACCATCAGAAGAGAAGACTTTCCGGATCCGGAGGGCCCGATCATGCCGATCGTCTCTCCTTTTTGGATATCAAGCGATATTCCATGCAAAATTTCCACCATCCCGGCATTGCTCTTCAGGCTGAGGGTCACATCTTTTAGAGATAAAACGGGATTCGGCATGTCAGGGAGACGTCCTTATGTTTGAACTTTTTACATATGGGGCCTTGCAGCGCGTCAGCAAGGGGGCGGCGGCCATAGTCTTGATCGCGCCGCCAGCAATCGCTGCGGACGTTAATATCCTGGCCTTGGGGGATAGTCTGACCCAAGGGTACGGCCTGATCGAACAGGAAGGATTTGTCCCGCAACTCAGGACTTGGTTGGCTGACAGAGGCCATGATGTTCGCGTGGTGAATGGCGGGGTGTCAGGGGATACGACATCGGGTGGATTTGCGCGTGTCGAATGGTCTTTGACGCCCGAAATCAATGCGATGATCGTCACGCTTGGGGGGAATGATCTTCTGCGTGGCATTGCACCCGAGGTCGCCCGCAAGAACATAGATGGCATTCTTCAGGTTGCGCAGCAGCGCGATATTGAAGTGCTGTTGATTGGCATGGAAGCCCCCGGAAATTACGGCTCCGAATACAAACAGGCCTTCGACTCGATCTATCCAGATCTGGCGGAAACCTATGGCGCGCTACACTTGGAGAGCTTTTTCCATGGGTTGATGGAAGACGGCGATGCGCCCGCGGATGTCGCGGAGTTCATGCAGGCGGATGGCATTCACCCGAACGCAGAGGGTGTTTCCCGGATTGTGGAAGGCGTAGGCCCGGAAGTGGAGAAACTGATCGCGCGCGTGCTGCCGCAGAACTAGCCTCAGGCGCTTGCCGGGATTTTTGCAGCCAGAGTTGTGCGCAGGCACCCCTGTATGGCCATTAGAAGGCCCAAAACAGCGCCGCTTGCAACATAAAGGCTGAATGCCTGAAGGAAGGAAAGGTCGAAGGCCGTCCAGCCGATCAGGCCGACGATGCTGCCAATGCAGCTGCCAATGACGAAACCGAAGACTGCCATGTCTTTCCTCCTTGCGCCTTTTTGCCCCTCAATTCCTTAAAAAGGATTAAGAGCCGCAAAATGGGGCGCGAAAGTGGCAAGGGCCCGACGGATCGGTGGCGAGTTCTTTCAAATTCTTTGCAATGCACGAATGGCGAAGCCGGGAAGGCGGGTGGCGACTTGACGAATTAGCGTTCCGTATTCCAATTCTCCGGCCATCATGCGGAAATACTCTCCGCGGAGACTTCGCGAGGACTGAAAACTGCGCACAAACGTTGATCTGAGCCGTTCATGAAACATGATGGTGCGCAGGCGCCTCGCATGTTTCAATCCCTGGTGCACGGGCCTCAACGCACGAACATAGGCGTTCAAGGCCTGATCGGGGCTCCCCCTGTTCAAAGCACTTGTTGCAGCAATTGCCGCCGCTTCCCCACTGAACAGCGCGTGTCCTATTCCTTCACCGGTAATTGGATCGACAAGGCCGGCGGCGTCCCCTGCAAACAGGATTCGACCAGACCCCGGTTTTGTCCGGAAGTCGCCAAAGGGCAGAAACTGTCCTTTTGGACGCAACGACGTGTTCAAGTTCAGTCTGTCAAGATAGCTGGAAAGAGCGCTCTTCATATCCGCATTTCGGGAAAGCACACCTCCCAGTCCAATCGTGGCGCCTTCTGATTTGGGAAACTGCCAACCGTAGCCCCACTCCGCTGCGCCAAAGTCGATGCGCAACTCGGTGTCAGTCATTTCTGGGATTTCGACTTCCAGTGCGAAACCAATTTTTGAACGATCAAAGGCCTGACCATACACCTGATGCGCGATTTGACTGTTCACCCCGTCCGCTGCGATGATTATTGGCGCTTCAAGCACGCCGGATTGCAGATGTAGGCGGTTTGTACTCAGATCCAGCGAGCCGGACTGGCCAGTGAAATCAATGGCACCATTCGCAAAAGCTGCCTCGACCAGATGCAGATCCAATTGACGGCGCATGCCGAAATAGAGCGGGGATACGCCATGGGTTTGGCCCAGGTCTTCCCCAAACGCAAAAAATGAAACATCGCGGCTTTCGACGATGGGGACGCGTGGTATCGGTTCGCCGAATATCCGTCTGTAGTGCACCATCGCGCGGCCAGTCATGCAACCACCGCAAAGCTTGTCCCGCGGGAAAGCGCGTTTGTCGACCAATGCGACCCGTGCGCCGCGCCTTGAAGCCGCATTGGCCGCTGCAGCACCGGCGGGGCCGGCGCCGACTACGATCAGATCAAAACGTTTGCTCGGCCCAAAACCGATGGATGTCACAGAACCGTGACAGGGGTTCCAATCGGAACGCGTTGGTAGAGATCCTTGACGTGATCATTGATCATCCGGATGCAGCCGTTGGACACCGAACGACCAATCGAACGCGGCGACGTCGTCCCATGAATACGGAAGAACGTATCCCGTCCGTTTTGGAACAGGTAGAGTGCGCGCGCGCCCAGTGGGTTCCCGGGCCCGCCCGGTTGGACGTAATCGTTGTCCTTGAACTTTCCGTAGGCTACTGGATCGCGCTCGATCATTTCGTTGGTCGGGCGCCAAGTCGGCCATTCCTTCTTAGCCCCGATTTTGGCCTTGCCGGTAAACTCCAACCCCGCCTTTCCAACACCCACCCCGTAACGCATGGCCTGTCCAGGCGCTTCGATGAAATAGAGAAAATGCGCGCGGGGGAGAATCAAAATTTGTCCAGGAGCGAGGTCAGATTTGATGCCGACTTTCTGCGGGCGAAAAACGGGATCGACTTCAAAGGCCTGGGCGGGCATCGCAACGGCAGCCGCACCGGCGGCAACGAAAGTTCTACGGGTGATCATGGCAGCAACTCGTTCCAAGAGCAAAGAATTGGGAGATTTTGCGCAAACGGAACCGAAAATCAATCCCGTTCGCGGGAATCCGCTGTCACGATGGCGTGCATGCCACAAACGCGACCAGGCAATTTGAACGCGGTTTTCCGGACTAATGAACGGTTAAATGGCGACCAGCGAGCGGACAAAAGACGTGAAAACTGCATCGCTTTAACACCTACTTGAAGCGTGTCGTTCCGTGCATTCGGGTGCTACTCGGTGAGGGCGTTTCGAAAAACGCTCACTGTTTGGGAACGTTGGCGTTTCTTCCAGCCAAAACCACACTGATCGTATAGGCCGTTCCGGGTGTCAGTCCTGCCATAATGCCTGCAGCTGCATCTGGTCGCATCCGTCCGAGAAACCCTGCCGCGAAATCCGGGTCCATCTCTTCGAATAACGCCGCCGCTTGCTTCGGCTTCATATTGGCATAAACGTCCGTCAAACGAGTCAGGTCATCCTCGGCGGCGGTTTGGGCAAGAGCCAGTGTCGATCGCAGCTTTTGTTCTGCATCTTCAAGAGCAACCAGTTTTCGCTCAATTTCCTGTTCGGCAAGCGAAAGCGCCTGCATTCGAATCGCGATGTCTTCTTCTCTTTGTTTGACCCTGTTTTCTCGTTCATTCAAGGCGTTGATCAACGGCATTAAGTCATCATCGGCGATACGCCGAACACCAGCTTCCATATCCTGTTGCCCAGGTTTCACCCCTGACATGGCAGCATGTTCATCGGCTGTTTTGTGCTCCAGGGCGGCGCTCTGCGTTGGAATTAGTCTTTCTGCGACATCGCCGCCTTCGCGCGCAAACGCTTCGCCAGCTCCGATAACCGTACGGATAACAGCGGAGGCGATAAGCAAGCCTCCGACTGCGGCGAGGGCACCACGCATGTTTTTGCGCCCGCGTTTGGGCTGTTTCTTTCGCTCGCTGGCGGCTTTGGCGTTCTGGGAGGTTTTCATTTTGTCTCCTCAGTTCCTTGGATGACGGAAAAAGACGGTGTCAGACTGCGGCGGCTGCACGGGATTGTGCTGTGGTTTCGGCTGGTCTGGCAGGTCGTGCATCGATGCGACCATAAGTTCGAGCCTCTTGGCGACATCTTCTGCTCGCTCGGTCAACTCTTGCAGTGACTTGGACGAATCGCCCGCGGTTGCCTGTGCGGCATTCAGCGTCTTGGTCAAATCATCCACTTGCGCGGAAAGCACAGCGACGGCGCCACCGACCCCGTTTTCCAGATCCGTAAATTTCGTCAGCCGACGTGCCAGAATGAAACAGTAAAACCCGGCTCCGAGCGCCCCGGCGACCAACAAAATATCTGCAATCAGGTCCATTCCCATCCCTTTCAGTTCAACACGAATTCCAAGACGAGCAGGTCTCGAATTCGGTCTTCTCCAGCGACCATTCCAACGCGCCGCAGCATCTGCGCGCGTAGCTTCACCAGCGCGCCGGGTTTTTCCAAGGAGCTCGGATCAAGCGCTCTTAGATAACTGTTCATTACGTCTTGCACTCTGGGAAGCAGCCCCTCGACTTCGGCGGCGTACTTCTTGTTGACCTCCAGACTTGCGCGAAACTGAAGGTGGTCAGCTTTTGCGCCCGGGCCGAGAGAAATGAGCATTTTGGGCACTTCGACAAAGGAAATGTCAGCAAGAGGAGTCGCCTCTATGGGCACTCCGTCCTTTACTTCGGCTTCGGATGATTCTTCTGAGGCTTGGCTGGAGGCACCTCCGAGCAACCCGGAAGAAACAGCGAAAAAACCGCCGCCACCGCCAGCAATTGCAAGCACCATACCAATGATCAGCGGTAGCTTTGATGGTTTCTTCTCTTCGATTTCTTCTTCGTCTGCCGTGGTCTCAGCCATGCTCAACCTCTTTTGCGTTCCAAAGCGTTATATGCCGAATGGGCTAACTGATTGTTAAGGCGAATGGGTCAGTTTGACGGCGACCGAACAGAACGTTTGGAGCGGAGGTTTCCCTTGCAGCAAAGCTTATCAATATGGAATGCGTTGAGCGCCCGGCAAAGGATTGTGGCACTTGGAGCGTCCCTGGCCATGATTCTCGCCGTTTTGGGTATCGCACGCATGGCGGCGGCCCCTAACATGACGCTTCTTTATGCAGGACTGGAAAACAGTGCCGCTGGCGAAGTGGTTCAGGCATTGGAAACGCGTGGCGTTCCATTTGACGTGCGCGGCGGTGCGATTTTCGTTCCAAGCTCAGAGCGTGATTCTCTAAGGCTGACGCTCGCCAGCGAAGGGCTGCCTGCGAACAGCGCGCAAGGCTACGAGTTGCTCGACACTCTCTCCGGGTTCGGGACGACGTCGCAGATGTTCGACGCGGCGTATTGGAGAGCAAAGGAAGGAGAGCTGGCGAGGACAATTGTGTCCAACCCGAAAATCGCGACCGCACGCGTCCACATCGCAAACAGCAGCGCCAACCCGTTTCAGCGTGACGTCACGCCTTCGGCATCGATTTCTGTCACAACAACGGGCGGTGTCTTGTCTCCTCAACAGGCGCGAGCTTTGAAGTTTCTTGTGGCTTCCGCGGTTCCGAGCCTAGAGGCGGAAAGCGTAGCCGTCATCGACGGCAAAGGTGGTCTGATCGGGGCGGAAGCAGATACCCCGACAGGACAATCTGCTGACGACAAGGCCACGCAACTGCGAGAGCGTGTCCAGCGGTTGATGGAAGCCAGAGTCGGCACGGGTAATGCGGTCGTTGAGGTCAGTGTTGATACGGAAACCGAAGCAGAATCGATCCGCGAGCGCGTTTTTGATCCCGAAGGCCGGGTTGTCGTATCGACAGACACGGAAGAGCGGAATGACAGCTCCCAAAACACGGGTTCGGGCGACGTCAGTGTCGCGTCGAATCTGCCCGACGGCCAATCGGGCGGTGGTGATAACTCTTCCTCAAAAACAGCCGAAACGCGCGAGCGTATCAACTATGAAGTCTCTGAGACGATGCGGGAAATCACTCGGGTTCCGGGCGCAATCAAACGCTTGACCGTGGCTGTTCTGGTCAATGGAACATATACGACTGCGGAAGATGGCACACAACAGTTTGTCCCGCTGGCGGAAACGGAACTGCAAGCTTTACAAGCGCTTGTTGCCTCCGCAGTTGGTTTTGACGCAGATCGCGGGGACGAAATCACCATTCGTTCACTGCCGTTTGAGCGCCCAGAGGGTCTGGGAACCGGGCCTATTGAACCGGGAATGTTCGCGGGTGCTTTGGATACGATGAGGCTTATTCAAATCGGCGTTTTGGCCGTTGTGGCGCTGATCCTCGGATTGTTTGTCGTCCGCCCGATCCTCTCGAGAAAAGATGACGATATTGGCGCAGCAGCTGCATTGCCCGCGCCCATCGAGGCCGCAGCAGGCGACGCGCTTGATGGAGAGATCGAGATGGATGACGGCTTCGCCGAATTGCCGGTCATGGGTAGCGGCGGCGATTTTGGAGGCATGGGCATGGTGGATTTCGACAACTCTTCGGATGAGGACCCTGTGGAACGTCTGCGAAACCTCATCGAAGAACGAAAAACGGAAACGGTCGAGATTCTCCGCAGCTGGCTTGACGAAGACAAGGAAGAAGTCGGATGAATCCGCTTACGCAGATCTTCGAGGATTTTGGCGAACAACGTCAATCACCGGCTTCTGAGTCCGCACCGGCAATCGACGAAGCGGATCTAGAAGGGCAAAAGCTGGATGCTTTTGAGAACGGTTTCAAAGCCGGATGGGACGACGCGATAAAAGCCCAGGCTAATGAAAGCGCGCAATTGTCCAGCGCGCTCAGCCAACACTTGCAAGACCTGTCTTTCACGTATCACGAGGCAAGCAACCACATGGTTGATGCGGTGTCGCCACTTTTGAATGAGATGATCAATGTGCTTCTGCCAGAAATGGCGAAAGCAACGATTGGCGTGCATCTATTTGAAAAAATCAAAGAAATGACCAAGGAGATTGGGTCCGTGGACGTCAATATCGCGGTTTCTCCTGAAAACGTTTCCGTCGTTAACGAAGTGTTATCGGAGGAACTTGGCTTTCCGGTAATCGTTGTCGCAGATGACACCCTTTCCGACGAACAAGCCGATATTCGGTTCGGCAGCACTGAAAAACAAATCGATCTTGGAGACCTTGTCGCTTCAGTCAAGGAAGCGGTCGCAGGATTTACCCACGATAACCGGAGAAAACTTGCCAATGGATAGCACACAGACAAGTTCAACGCCCGATCACGGCACACCGTTCACCAGTGTTCCGATCGAAATCACTGTATCGGTTGGGCGGGCAAGGCCTTTGGTTCGCGAACTGCTGCAGCTTGCCGAAGGATCGGTTTTACCGCTGGACAAAAAACTCGAAGATCCGGTGGAGCTTTTTGTTGGAGAGCGACTGATAGGCATTGGTGTGTTGGAAGTCGTTGAAGGCGATGGTCACAGCCAGTTGGCGGTTCGACTGACCGAAGTCGTCGATTTTCAGGCACCCGCCTAACCGATGATCAGGCTCGCTCTCGCGCTTGTCTTCGTGGCACTGCCGTTCGCGGCAGACGCTCAATCCTTGGCGATAGACCTGGGAGAGGGTGGGTCAGTGACCGCAACCAGTGTTCAACTGATTGCACTGATCACCTTGCTAAGCCTCGCGCCCGGCATCGCAATCATGGTGACCTGTTTTCCGTTCATGGTGACGGTGTTGGGCATTCTTCGCCAAGCCGTCGGTTTGCAGCAATCACCGCCCAATATGCTTATCGTGAGTCTTGCCCTTTTCCTTACCTATTTCGTGATGGAACCGGTGTTCACGCAAGCGTGGGAGAGCGGGGTTTCGCCTCTGCTGGAAGAGCAGATTGAGGTTGAAGAAGCCGTCTCGCTCACCCTTGATCCATTCCGGGACTTCATGGCGGGACGCACGGATCCAGACACGTATCGCGCCATGGCTGATTTGCGTCCTGATGCGGCCGATACTGTTCTGGAACCCGCAGCACCGCTGTCGGTTCTGATCCCCAGTTTCATGCTGTCAGAAGTGGCGCGGGCCTTTCAGGTAGGTTTCCTGATTTTTTTGCCCTTCTTGATCATCGATCTCGTCGTCGCCGCGATTTTGATGTCCATGGGTATGATGATGGTGCCACCAGCCATCGTGTCGCTGCCATTCAAACTGGCGTTCTTTGTGATTGCAGACGGTTGGGCGTTGCTCGCCGGTAGCTTGGTTCGAGGGTATTTTTGACTCGGCGAGTCCGCGCTTGAACGAAATCAGTCCAGCGAAATTCGAATGGTCGTGCGTTGCCGGTAAGGGCTGTCCGGCGTGCAATACACAGAACCGAAGGCAGGTGTATTCACCGTGTTCGGAAAGTCCTGGGCTTCTATGCAGAAACCGGCGAAAGGTTTGTGTGTGACCCCGGGATGAGGTGAACCGAAAGGTCCCAGGTGACCGCAAGTGTAGAACTGCAAGCCTTTGCGATTGGTCCACATCTGCAGTGTCATGCCATCCTGGGACTGGACTTCAGCCGCTGGCCCGCCTCCGAGATCCAAGGCGTAATTCAGATCGTATCCTTCGCCAAAATCGCCTTTTTCCCGAAGAACGCAGCCTTCTCGGAAATCAAACCGCGTGCGATCCACCGGCGCGATGTCACCCGTCGGGATCAGATCCGGACCTGTCGGCGTGTAGTGTGACGCCTTGAGACGAAACCAGTGATCGAGAATGTCTCCTTGCCCGGCGAGATTGAAATAGACGTGTTGCGCCATGTTAATTGGCGTTTTGCGATCCGGAATCGCGGTCATGTCCCAGGTCAGAGCGCCATTGTTCAGACTGAGCTGCACTTCGAAATCCACAGCTCCGGGGTATCCTTGATCTCCGTCAGGAGAATGCAGCTTGAGCTTAACCGCTGTGTCCGTCTGATCCGTCATTGACCAGGACCGCCATCCAAGCCCCCCCGGGCCTCCGTGCAGGTGATGCTGACCGCCTCGGCTGGTCAAATGGTAAGTCGCTCCGTCCAATTCAAATGAGCAATCCGCGGTGCGGTTGGCGACGCGGCCAATCGTGATGCCCATGGACATCGGGTTCTCACGGTAGTCTTCGAAATTTTCATACCCAAGGACGACGCGCCGTCCACCAACGATCCAGTCCTGAATGGCGCAGCCGATCGATAGCACGGTCACTTCGGTATCGCCGTCGCTGAGGACGTGATGCTCGATTGGTTTGTCCATCTGGGTCTCCCGCGAGGCGTGATTTGGACCTATCAGTGCGTCACTTCGCAGCTTACTGTCCAGAACTATGATGAACGAAACCGCTCCCGACTCGCGTTACGCTTGGCTGCGTCTGGTCATCACGTTGCTGATTGCTGTGGTGGGAAACGTCGGAATGTGGGTCGTGACCGTTGTCATGCCCGAGGTTCAGGCCGAGTTTGGCTCGAGCCGAGCGGTTGCGTCGTTGCCTTACGTCACAACCATGGTTGGTTTCGCGCTCGGCAACTTCGCTATAGGCCGCGTTGTTGACCGTTTTGGCATCACTTTGGCGTTAACCGGAGCGGGGCTTTTGATTGCGGTTGGCTATGGCCTGGCCGCGCTTTCGCCGTCAATCTGGAGTTTGTCATTGGTCCAGTTCCTGATCGGATTTGGCACCGCCTCCTGTTTTGGCCCATTGATCGCCGACATTTCTCAATGGTTCCAAAAGCGGCGCGGCATAGCGGTGGCCATAACTGCTTCGGGCAACTACATATCGGGGGCTGTTTGGCCGGGACTGCTGACCTGGATGGCGGCGGATGCCGGGTGGCGTTGGATGTATCTGGCGTTGGGAGTGATCACCCTCGCGGTTCTTTTGCCCTTGGCCCAATTGCTGCGCAGGCGCATCCCGGTTGACACGCTATTGCAGGCGGAAGCCCTGACCCAACAGCGGGCGGCAAACACCGGCTTCACACCACGGCAATTGCAATGGCTTCTGGGGCTTGCCGGGATCGGATGCTGTGTGGCCATGTCCATGCCGCAGGTCCACATCGTGGCCCTCTGCGTGGACATGGGTTTTGGCGCGGCGGTGGGCGCAGAAATGCTGTCGCTAATGTTGCTCGGCGGCGTTGTATCCCGTCTGATTTCCGGAGCACTCGCAGATCGGTTAGGCGGCGTTCGTACACTTCTTATCGGCTCGACGCTCCAAGCGGTCGCACTGTTCTTGTATCTGCCCGCCGGGGGGCTCGTCAGCCTTTACTCGATCAGTTTGATTTTCGGGCTGAGCCAAGGTGGAATCGTGCCGAGTTACGCGGTCATCGTGCGAGAATACTTGCCCGCAAAAGAGGCGGGCGCGCGGGTTGGCTTTGTCATGATGATGACGATTCTGGGCATGGCACTGGGGGGATGGCTGTCAGGTGCGATCTATGACTGGACCGGCAGCTACCAATGGGCCTTTGTTAATGGCATCGTCTGGAACGGCTTGAACATCGCGATCATGGTTATGATCGTGACGCGCGGCAATCGGGCGAGGGGAGCGACGGCTCCGGCCTAAAGCGCGTCCGGATAATCCTCGACATCTGCGTGCAAGTGCCGTTCACCACGTGTCTTGGCCAGAGCGATTTGCTTTTGACGTTCGCGGAACCGCGCTTTGTCATCGTTCGAGGTCTCATGGATGCACAGATGGCAAGACACGCCGTGTTCGTATTCTGGCCGTTTCATGTCCTCTGGCAGAATTGGGCGGCGGCAGGCGTGACAAAGTTTGTGCGGCCCTTCCGCAAGCCCATGGCCAACTGAAACGCGCCCGTCGAAGACAAAGCATTCGCCTTGCCAGGTGCTATCGTCCTTGGGCATCTCTTCAAGGTACTTCAGAATGCCGCCTTTGAGGTGGTAGACGTCTTCAATACCCTGTCCCAATAGGTAATTCGTTGATTTTTCACAGCGAATTCCGCCGGTGCAGAACATGGCAATCCGCTTGTTGTGGAAGCGGTCCTTGTTCTTTTCCCACCATTCCGGGAAGTCGCGGAAGGTATCGGTTTGCGGATCGATTGCCCCCTCGAAAGTGCCGATGGCCACTTCGTAGTCATTGCGCGTATCGATCAGTGCCACATCGTCGGATCGGATCAGATCGTTCCAATCGGCCGGGTCCACATAGTGCCCGACCTTGGCCAGCGGATCCACATCCGGCTGACCCATCGTGACGATCTCTTTCTTCAAGCGCACCTTCATCCGGGCAAAGGGGCGCTCCGCCGCCGTAGAGAGCTTCCACTCGATATCGGCACACCCTGGCAGCACCTTGATATGATCGAGTAAAGCGTCAATGCCGGCCTTGGGGCCAGCCACCGTTCCGTTGATCCCTTCGGCCGCGAGCAGGAGCGTGCCGGTGATCTGTTGATCACGGCACAGGTCCAGGAGCGGTTGGCGCAGAGCGGCGTGATCGGCGAAGCGGGTGAAGTGGTAGAGGGCGCAGACGGTATACATGGCGTGCCTCTTACGCCGATCCTGTGGCCTCGCCAAGTGGCCCGTTGCCGCATTCCGGTTGAAGCTTTTCTGCCCCGGTTTTACGCTGATCACAGAAAGCGGGGAGAACGCCATGCGCGGTTTGATTGTCATCGATGTTCAGAACGACTTTTGCCCGGGCGGCGCTTTGGCCGTTGCCGGGGGCGACGAAATTGTTGCTCCCATCAACGGGATGATGGATGAGTTCGAGGCTGTTATTCTGACCCAGGATTGGCACCCGGCCACGCATTCATCCTTTGCTTCTCAGCATGAGGGCGCAGCGCCGTTCAGTCTGATCGATATGCCATACGGTCCTCAGGTGCTCTGGCCGGATCACTGTATTCAGGGCTCACCGGGAGCGGAGTTCCACAAGGACTTGCTGGTCGATCGGGCCGACCTGATCATTCGCAAAGGCTTTCGTCCGGAAGTGGACAGCTATTCCGCGTTCTTCGAGAACGATCACACAACTCCAACGGGTCTCGAAGGTTACTTGCGAACGCGCGGGATTTCATCGCTGGTCATGGTCGGTTTGGCGACAGATTTCTGCGTGAACTTCTCGGCTGTCGATGCCAGCAAGCTGGGTTTTGAGGTTTCTGTCCGTACGGATCTTTGCCGGGCGATCGACATGGATGGAAGCCTGGCGGAAGCGGAAGGCAACATGCGCCAAACCGGTGTTAGACTTTTATAATATTTCGCCCTAACGCATTCGCCAATTCTCAACTTTGTAGGCGTAAAAGCGGCTCACCCTGATGTGAGCCGGAGATGTCCACCAAACGAGCCTCCAACCCGATTGCGCGCGCCGACGAGTTTGAGGTGCGCTATAGTTCAGGCGCGCTCTTTGACCGTTATGCCAGGGCGCGGATTCGGTATGTTTGGCAAAGGCAGGTCGCGACACTGATCGGAGTGACGTACCTTGGTGCCTTCAACTCCCTTGAGGCGTCGATCATCGCGTTTTTTCTCGCGTTGTTCGGCGAGTGGTTCGAGTTTGTTCTTCTGAAAATCGCGCAACGTCTCAGGGCGCGAGAGGTCGATTTTCGACCGATTTCGCTTCTGTCCTGTTTTGGAGGACTTGTTCAGGCGTTCACGATTTCCGGATGCGTGTTCATTTGCATTTCGACCGCGAACAACCACGAGGGAGAGTTGGCTGCTCTCTGCTTCCTGATGGCCGCAGCGGTGAACGCGGGTTTCGCGCTCAACCTGCACCCCGCCGCGATATTCTGCAAACTATCGGTCTACGGCGCGAGTGCCGTGAGTTTTGCTCTGTACCAAGTGGTAATGGGGCAGGATTCGGGGCATGGGTTAACGACGTATGCTCTTGAAGTTGCTTTTCTGTTTTTCTTTACACAGAACTTCATCAGCGTGTCGGCGCGCGCTTTTCAACGACGAAAAGAGAATGAAAAAGCGCTGATTGCCAGCTCTACCCGGCTCAATGAGCTGAACTTGGAACTGGCAAAACGCGGGCGGGACATGCGCAAGCTGTCCCTCGTCGCCAAACACGCGAATGACAGTGTAATCCTGTTTGAACCCGACATGACGATTTCCTGGGTCAATCAGGCCTTTGCCAAGTTGACGGGGTTCTCCCGGGAAGAGGTGATTGGCAGGAAACCCTGGGAGTTTTTGTCCGGTCCTGGCAGTGCAAACAATCCGGGCTCTGACGAACTGGCCAAACTGGTCAGCGCGCCAGCCTGTAATGCACGCATCCTGAGCTATGCCAAGGACGGCAGGCCGTTCTGGGTCGATATGAGCCGCGTTCCTGTCTACGACGCAAACGGCCAGATCGAGACGCTGATTTCGATCGAGCGAGACGTCACCGACACGGTTCGTCACGAAGAGGAAATGGCCGAGGCCCGGATTCAGGCAGAAGAAGGTGCGCGCTCCAAGACGACGTTTCTGGCAACGATGAGCCATGAAATGCGCACGCCATTGAACGCGATTGTCGGTATGTCGGATCTGCTTGCAGAGGAGGATCTTGGCAAGGAAAACGACGAATATGTTTCCATGATTCAGACCGCGTCGGTTTCGCTGCTTTCCATTATCAATGATGTTCTGGATTACTCACGCCTTGAGGCTGGCAAAGTTCAGATTGAGCAGCGGGCTTATGATCCGGGAAAAGTCATCCAGGAAACGGCCCGGCTCTTGCGGGCAATGGCGCATGACAAGGGGCTATCTCTGGATCTGGAGACAGACGGCACACTGCCCGAACTGGTTTTGATCGATGGCAGTCGGCTTAGGCAAATTCTGGTAAATCTGATCGGCAATGCGATCAAGTTCACGGAAACCGGTGGTGTGTGCGTTCGATCCTCGGCGGCGCCTCTGTCGGAAGGATGGCTTTTGCGGATCGTGGTTGAAGACACCGGAATTGGTGTTCCGGAAGATCGCGCAGAGCATATTTTTGGCGAGTTTCATCAAGCCGATGCAGAAACGACCCGTCGTTTCGGCGGAACCGGTTTGGGTTTGGCGATCTCCCAAGCGCTCGCGCGCCGCATGGGGGGAGACATCCGTCTCATGCCCGCCCCGGCATCGGGCGGCTCTGCGTTTGAGGTGACGGTTGCCCTTGGCCGTCCGGCTTCAGAAGAGGCGGTAAGCGACACCACAGAAGCGCGTTCTGGCAGCACAATAACGAAGCGCATGCGCGTGCTGGTGGCGGAAGATAACGCGACAAATCGGCTTTTGGTGAACCGATGTTTGAAGGATCAACCGGTCGAGGTGATCGAGGCCGAGAACGGTCGCGAAGCGGTTGAGGTTTTCCTGGATAGCAAACCGGATGTGATCCTCATGGACATGGCGATGCCGGAACTGGACGGGGTGGAGGCCACACGCCTTATCCGGTCGTTCGATGCGGCTCAGCCGCATATTGCGGCGCTGACGGCAAATGCTTTCGAGAGTGATCGGGAACGTTGCGCAGAAGCTGGGATGGACGATTTCATCACCAAGCCTCTGAGAAAGAAAGATTTAATCGCGGCTTTGGCGCGCGCGGAGCGCGGGGAGAAACCGCTTTCACCTCAAAGGGAAACTGGCGTATCACAAAAGGGTGCCGAAGAAGGGGCTGAAAGTTGGACATCGCCACTCGCGTCTGGAACCACAAATGGAAAATCGATCCGATCGTCCGATCGCTGATCGACACGGATTTCTACAAACTGCTGATGTGTCAATCGGTGTTCCGCAACCGGCGTGACACCCAGGTGACTTTCAGCCTGATCAACCGCTCCAAACATGTCCCGCTTGCGCGCCTGATTGATGAAGGCGAACTGCGCGAGCAGCTTGATCACATTCGGAGCCTGAAACTGACGCGCGGTGAAAGCACTTGGCTGCGCGGCAATACGTTCTACGGCAAACGCCAGATGTTCCGCCCGGATTTCATGGAGTGGTTCGAGAACCTGACTTTGCCGCCGTATCATCTTGAGCGGGTCGGGGATCAGTACGAGTTGACGTTCGAGGGGAACTGGCCCGAGGTTATGCTTTGGGAAATACCGGCGCTTTCCGTGCTCATGGAGTTGCGGGGGCGTGCAGTACTCAACACCATGGGGCGGTTCGAGATTCAGGTGCTTTATGCGCGCGCCATGACGAAGCTTTGGGAAAAGGTCGAGGACCTGCGGCAAGAACCGGGTGTGCGTATCGCGGACTTTGGCACACGTCGGCGGCATTCGTTCCTGTGGCAGGATTGGTGTGTGCAGGCCATGTTGGAAGGACTGGGCAGCAGTTTTGTCGGCACGTCGAACTGCCTGATCGCCAAGAACCGCGATCTCGAAGCGATCGGCACAAACGCTCACGAGCTGCCCATGGTTTACGCGGCTTTGGCGCAAGACGATCAGAGTTTGGCTCAAGCGCCCTACGATGTGCTGGCCGATTGGCACGAAGAGCACGACGGAAACCTGCGCATCATTTTGCCGGACACGTATGGAACCGAAGGCTTCCTGGCAAAGGCGCCGGACTGGCTGGCCGGATGGACCGGCATTCGCATCGATAGCGGTGATCCGGCCACCGGTGCGGAGACCGCGATCCGGTGGTGGAAAGAACGCGGTGAAGACCCCACTAAGAAACTTGTCATTTTTTCAGATGGTTTGGACGAGGCGAAGATCGTCGAGTTGTACAAGCGGTTTGAAGGGCGGGTCCGGGTGTCTTTCGGGTGGGGGACGTTGCTGACCAACGATTTCCGGGGCCTCGCGCCGGACGATGGGCTGGCGCCGTTTTCGCTTGTTTGCAAAGCGATCAGTGCGAATGGGCGCCCGACGGTCAAGCTTTCTGACAACCCGAACAAGGCCATGGGGCCGAGCGCGGAAATTGACCGGTACAAACGGGTCTTCGGAGTAGGCCAGCAAGAAGCGCAGGCGGTAATCGTGTAGTGCGTCTCTGTCGCGGTCTTTCCCGCTTTTCATGACAGGCCTGCGGGGGTAAGCAGATTTCCGCAAGGAGACCGCGATGACCAAGATCGATCCGCAACCCGGTATCATGGAAATCTCGCCCTATGTTGGCGGTAAATCCAGCATTGAGGGCATGAGCAACATCGTCAAACTGAGCTCGAACGAAAACCCGTTCGGCCCGGCTGACAGTGTGAAGGAAGCAATTGCGCGGGCGGCGCATGACGTGCATCGCTACCCGTCGGTTGATCATGCGGAGCTTCGGGCTGCCATCGCCGAGATCCATGGCGTGCAGGCGGATCGCATTATTTGCGGTGTCGGCTCTGACGAGGTGCTGCACATGTTGGCGCAGGCCTACGCAGGTCCGGGCGAAGAGATCATCTACACAGAACACGGCTTTTCCATGTACAAGATCATCGCGCATGCGGTTGGCGCGACACCTGTGGTGGCCCCGGAGCAAGAGCGTGTGGTTGATGTGGATGCGGTCCTGGAGGCCTGCACGGATCGCACGCGCGTGGTGTTTCTGACCAACCCGGGCAACCCGACCAGCACCATGATCGGCTTGTCCGAGGTCGAACGTTTGGCCGAAGGCATTCCGGAGCAGGCCATTTTGGTTCTGGACGGGGCCTATGCCGAGTATGTCGAAGGCTATGATGGTGGCGCGAAGCTCGTGGAAATGCGGGAAAACGTTGTCATGACGCGGACATTCTCCAAGCTCTACGGGCTTGGAGGAATGCGTGTTGGCTGGGGCTATGGCCCGCACGAAATCATTGATGTGCTGAACCGGATCCGGCAGCCGTTCAACCTCTCGACGGTTGCGCTCGCGGCGGCGGAAACTGCGGTGCGAGATACGGCCTATACAGAGTATTGCCGGTCCGAAAACGCCCGTTTGCGGGTGTGGCTCGCAGAGGCGCTGGGCGAACACGGCGTGCCGTGCGATACCTCCATGGCGAACTTCGTATTGGCTCGGTTCAGCTGTCAGGACGAGGCAGAGGCCTGCGATACCTACCTGCAAAAGCAGGGCATCATCGTGCGCCGCGTGGCTGGATACGGCTTGCCGAATGCGCTGCGGATCACCGTGGGCGATGAATCGTCTTGCCGACGCGTGGCTCACAGCATCGGATTGTTTAAGGCGGGCGAGAGATGACCCAGCCATACAAAAAGGTGGCCTTGATTGGGCTTGGTCTGATTGCGTCTTCCATGTTCTGGGCCATGAAACGTGGGTCCGTGGCCGAGACCGTCAGTGGGTATGCCCGTAGCCCGGAATCCCGCGAAACCGCGCGGCGGATCGGGTTGTGCGACGAGGTCTGCGAAAGCGCCGCCGAAGCGGTCAAGGATGCGGACCTTATTGTTCTCGCGGTGCCCGTGGGGGCCATGGGGGCTGTCGCCAAGGAGATCGAGCCGCATCTGAAAGCTGGGGCCACGGTCACAGATGTGGGTTCCGTGAAAGAGACGGTTATCGAAGCCGTCGGTCCGCATATCCCCGACGGCGTGCATTTTGTTCCAGCGCACCCGATGGCTGGGACGGAGCATTCCGGACCGGAATCAGGTTTTGCAACCTTGTTCGACAACCGATGGTGCCTGATTGTGCCGGCCGAAGGCTCGGAAGACGAGGCTGTGGTGCGTCTGGAAAGCTATTGGCAGGAGCTCGGGGCCAACACAGAACGCATGGAGGTCGCGCATCACGACCTGGTTTGCGCTGTTGTCAGCCATGTCCCGCACTTGATCGCTTACACGATGGTTGGGGTTGCGGACGATTTGCGCCGGGTTTCCGATCAGGAAGTGATCAAGTTTTCTGCGGCCGGTTTCCGCGATTTTACCCGCATCGCCGCGAGCGACCCGACCATGTGGCGCGATGTCTTTCTGACCAACAAGCAGGCGACGATCGAGATTTTGGGCCGGTTCACCGAGGAACTCATGGCGCTGCAGCGGGCCATTCGAACCGGCGACGGTGAGCAGCTTCACGCCTATTTCACCCACACGCGGGCCATCCGCCGTGGCATTCTGGATGCAGGTCAGGATACTGATGCTCCGGATTTTGGTCGCGCAAAGGTGGATCGGTGAAGGTTTATGGGTTTGGTCTTTGTTTGGTGATGGCTCTGGCCTCCTGTGGAGGCAGTCGTGACGAGCCAAAGGAACAGAGTGATCTGGAAGGGGTGCGAGGCTTCTTGCAGCAAGCTTTCGCATCCTCTCGAAACAGCACTGTCGAGGGCGGCGGCCTGTGTGGTGATCCGCTTCTGATCGGTGAGCCGATTGGCGATGTGCCCGGCAGCGGTGTTTGTGGTGTCGAAGACGCGGTTCGGCTGCGCGCGGTCGGGGATGTCGCCCTGAGCCAGCCAGCGACGATCAACTGCCGCACCGCCAGAGCGCTCTCCACCTGGGTTGAGACCGGAGCGAAACCAGCGGTTGGCAAACGCGGCGGCGGTTTGAGCCGGCTTCACGTCTCAGCGCATTACGTCTGCCGAACCCGAAACCATCAGCCCGGTGCCCGGATTTCAGAGCATGGCAAAGGCAACGCCATCGACATCAACGCGGTCTATTTGCAGGATGGAACGGAGATTTCAGTTCTGCGGGACTGGGGCGGCGGGAAGAATGGTAAAGCTCTGAAAGCCATGCATAAGTCCGCTTGCGGCACATTTGGCACGGTGCTGGGTCCGAACTCGGACCGCTTCCACAAGGACCATTTCCACTTCGACACGGCGCAATACCGCTCCGGATCGTACTGCCGCTGACCAACAAAAGACGCCCCGGCCTTCGCACAAGCCCGGGGCGGTTTGGTTCAGTTGTCGCTCGGCGGCGGGGTGCCGTCCGCCGGGGCTGATTTCGACGCGGGGACATCGCCCAGCACGCCGTTGACCATCCCTTCGATGGTGCCATCCATCGACACGCCAAGCTCTTCGCCCAGTTTCTTCAGGGCAGGCATCTGGACGGCCATGCCCATGACGGAGTCGAGCGCCTGATTGACCACGGGTTTTTCACCGCCTTCGCCCGAGCCGCCGCCATTCGCGCCACCGAGACCTCCAACCTGATGGATGCGAATCGAATCGATCTTCTCCACCGGCTTCATGGTCTGGGCGAGGATTTCCGGCATGGCCTCGAGACGGGCCAGCGCGATCTTCATGGCGATAATGCCTTCGGACAGTGCGTTCTCGGCATCCGTGATGGCACGTGTACCCTCGGCCTCGGCCAGCATGTCCTTCTTCTTGGCTTCCGCGCGAATGGTGATTGCGTCCGCGTCGGCCTGTGCTTCCTCGCGGCGGGCATCGGCGCGGTCTTGCGCGGCGTCTTTTTCAGCCTGAGCGGAAAGCCGGACCTTGGTGGCCTCACGCTCTGCCTCACGGGCGGCTTCGATCAGGGCAATCTGCTTGAGACGCTCGGCCTCGGCCACCTGCTTGGCGGTCAAAACAGCTTCTTCTGCCTTGGTTGCCTCAGCGCGGGCGAGATCAGCCGAAGCGCGGGCGCGGCTTTCTTCCTCGGATTTCTGCGCGATGATCACCTGACGTTCCTGATCGGCGACCTCAAGTTCGCGCTCTTTGGCGATCTCGGCTTCGCGGATGTTCTTTTCGCGCAGGATTTCCGCGCTGCGGATCGCCTCTTCACGGGCGATGCGGGAGCGTTCGGTTTCGCGCAGCGAATCCTCGCGGCGGGCCGCGATTTCAGCCTCTTGAGCAGCCTGCATGGTTTGAACCTGCTGGATTTGCTCAATGCTGGCCTGTTTTTCGTCGCGTTCAATCGCGAGGCGCTGGCGCTCTGCTTCCATCCCGGCGCGGCGCACGGACACCTCGGCTTCCGCATCGATCTGGGCACGTTCTTTTTTGGACGTGGCGATCACCTCGGCCAAGCGGCGCATACCTACCGCGTTAAACGCGTTGTTCTCATCGAGCGCCTCAAACGGGGTCTGGTCGAGTGCAGTCAGCGAGACGGATTCCAAGGACAGGCCGTTTTTCAGAAGGTCCTCGGACACGGTGTTTTGCACTTCCTGAACAAAATCCGCGCGGTTTTCATGCAGGCTGTCCATGGTCATCTGAGCGGCCACGGCGCGCAGGCCGTCAATCAGCTTGCCTTCGATCATTTCGCGAAGTTGTTCGACGTCAAAGGTGCGGTCGCCAAGCGTCTGGGCGGCGCGGGCGATGCCTTCGTCGGTGGGCTGAACGGAAACGTAGAATTCCACGCCCACGTCCACGCGCATGCGGTCCTGGGTGATCAAGGCTCCGTCGCCATCGCGCTTCACTTCAAGACGAAGGGTCTTCATGTTGACCGGCGAGACTTCGTGCAGCAGCGGAACCACGAGCGTGCCGCCATCCATGATGACTTTCTTGCCGCCCGCACCGGTGCGGACAAGGCTCACTTCTCGGGTGGCGCGGCGGTAGAGGCGGGCCAGAACAAGGCCGATAAGAAGGAGAAAGGCGAGGGCGGCAACGACGATGATGCCGAGGGTAACAAGATCCATGTCTTTGAAACTCCTATATTATTGATTGAGAGGAATGATGCGGTAGCCGCCGTCGCGCTTGTGGCGCAGGACGAGGACTTCGCTTCCCTGGGAAATCTGCGCATCGTCGCGAAGCGGTTCGGCGCGCAGGTAATGGGTGTTGCCGTAGCGGTCCGTGACGCGCACCTCGGCCGGTTTGCCACGTGCGGCAGTGCCTTGCGTGACGGTGCCGGGGCGGCGTCCCAAATGACGCTCGGACAGGCTTTGAGTTTCGGTTTTCGGCAAAAGCCGGGCGAAAAGCGCGCCAAAATGGCGGGCAAAGAGAATGGCTATGATCCCGGCAGGGACGGCTGCGATGAGCGCGGGAACAGCAGTGCCAAGCACTAGTGTTACAATGGACTGAATGACCAGACCGGTCGCGCCGAAGGCAAGCAGGATGGAGGCTAGCCAGATCAGTGCCGGCATTTTTCCAAAGCCGAGCCATGCGGCAATCCCGCCCGTTGCAGCGGCGCCATCCGGCGTTTCGATCTCCGGGTCGATGTCGAGATCGGGCAGCTCGAAATCGCCGGCGTCCACGTCGAGCGCGTCGAAATCAATGTCCAGATCGCCAATATCCATGTCAGGGCCATCGACATCGAAATCGGGCCCATCGCCGCCAGCGCCCAGAAGTGTCCCTCCCAGAATGGCAAAAACGAGCTCGAGAGCGAGCAGCCCAAAAAGCAAGGCAAGCGCGACGGTGAATGGGACGTAAGGTCCTGTCAGATATAATTCAAACATGGCTATCTATAGCTGTGTGTACTGTTGTATACATTTGATATGGGGTCATCACGGGTTTGTTACAAGGCGCTGCGCCGAAATTCGCATGGCACTGCAACGGTTTGGTCGCAGGATGGATGAAAACCCAAGCTCAGGGTAGTCAGGTTTTCCGCGTCTCGATCAGCCGCGTTTCGTGGCACGTGTCTTTATCTGGTCCGAGGTCTCGCGAGAGCCATCATGCGACCAGCCGGGCGGGGCGACGGCGTAGAGCAAACGCTGTTTCAAGCTAAGGCCAGGTTGCCGAATGTCGCGCCAGATCCCGACCCATTCGTGAAAGGCAACACGGATCGGATTGAAAGTACCAATGTTATGAACGAGGCCATAATCGGGTTTTTCTTGCGGGTCTTCGGGTACAAAGCTGCCGAACATCTTGTCCCAGACAATGAAAACCCCGGCGTAATTGGCATCAAGGTAACGCGGATTGCGGCCGTGGTGGACGCGATGGTGAGAAGGCGTGTTCATAACCGCCTCGAACCATTTCGGCATTTTTCCAATGGCTTCGGTATGGATCCAGAACTGGTAGATCAGGTTCAACCCGCCACAGAACAGCACCATCGCCGGATGAAACCCGAGCAGAATTAGCGGAGCGCGAACAACCATCATGAAGGTGAACGTGTAGGTCCACGTCTGACGCAGCGCGGTGCTCAGATTGTAGTGTTGAGATGAGTGATGGTTGACGTGACTGGCCCAGACCCAACGGATGCGGTGCCCAAAGCGGTGCACCCAGTAATACCGCAGATCGTCGAGCACAAAGCACAGGACGACAATCGGGATCGAGGCGCCAAGATCAAGCGGGGTCAGGTTCCACAGAACCATGAAGAAACCCCAGGCGACAAACCCAAGAGCGATCCCGGCGGCAACATTGCCCGCGCCCATGATCAGGGATGTCACCGTATCCCGTGTCTCGTAACGACCGCCCCGCCCGGTCATTCGGATCCAGAACAACTCGGCAAAAATGGCCGCGATGAAGAACGGAACAGCGAAGGAGACAACATCAGGGTAGGTCAGCGCGTCCGTCATCCAATCTCACCAATCTGAGCCGCCCAGTCGCGGGCTTCGTCTGGTTCGAGCTCCAGCTGAACACCCGGCGCGGCATAATCGGGCAGTTCGAGCGTGAGCCCCGTAACCGTTTGCGAAACGACTGCCCCGGCGAGGAACCGCGCCGTGCTGTCCGCGCCAATGGCCCAGACGAGGCCAAGACCCTCTTCGCTTCGGATCAGCGCAGCAGACTTGTTGGCGGCGAGAGACGTTTGGAGGACGGACGCGCGCGGGTATTCGCGGGACCAGGCGTAGACGGCTTCTTTGTCCGTTTCGAACCGGCGCGGTTTGTTCATACCCATCAGGACCGTCGCGATCATGATGGCGAAAATGCCACCGACGACCAAAGGAACAAGTAGATGTAACGGCATGCACGCCCTCCCTGCTCGCATTGTGCGCAGAGTGGCAGAACTGTCAAAACTGGCGTTGCGTCAGGTTTGTTGTTGTCATGAGGGGGACAATCGCTCTGTTGCGGCGGGATTGTGTATAACTATATGGTAAATATGGGAAATATGGCGAAATGGGGTTGCGCGGCGTCACATTTTCGTCCAATTCTCCTAACTGTGGGTGGGGGCCCGCGACCCGGAGAAACAAATGCGTATCTCGATCTTTGTCCTCATCCTGGCTTCCCAGAGTTTAGCCTTGGTGAGTGTTCCCTCAGAGATTGGTGTCCGTATGGATGTCTCCGGGTCGGACCACCTTGCGCATGACAGCAAAGACAAAGCTGACGACAGCAAGAAAAAGAAAAAGATCTGGATCCGGCGCAAACGCACTGTGATCGTCTGAAGTCTCTCTCTCTCTCTCTCTCTCTCTCTCTCTCTCTCTTCAATGCTTACGACAAAGGGCGGTCCGTGTGGCCGCCCTTTGTGTTGCTGAAGCCAAACCTCAATCAGCCGCCGGTAAGCGTTGCCAAAACAGCCTTTGCATGATCGGAAGACCAGTCCGCGTCACCGGTCAGCCTCGCCACTTCTTTGCCTTCAGGATTCAGAATCACAGTAACCGGCAAACCTAGCACGCCCATTTGACGCGCCAATTTTGATTTTGGATCGCGGTGCAGCGGCAGGTTATCCACGCCAATTTCTTCGAAAAAAGCCTTCATCTTGGCGGGTGGATTGCGAGAGGTTGCGATGGTGACCACTTCAAATGTCTCCCCGCCCATCTCGGCCTGCAGTTCTGACAACATTGGCATTTCATGGCGACAAGGAGCGCACCAGGTTGCCCAGAAGTTCACAACCGTCCATTTTCCTTGCCATTCAGCGAGCGTCAGGGGATTGCCCTCAAAGGTCATGAATTCCGCCGTTCCGGCCTCTTTGGCTTCGCTGTGGAAGGTCAGTTTTTTCATATCGCCCGCGCGCATGGCTTCGGCGGCGGCGACGTCGGCGACCGCCGGATTTGCAAGCGCCATCGTGGCGGTATAGAGCAGCGCAAGACCAAGAGTTTTCATTATCCCTCCGAAGGACGCGAAATGTCGGACAAGACCTCGAACCAGATGTGGGGCGGCCGCTTTGCCGCTGGACCGGATGCGATCATGGAGGCGATCAACGCCTCGATCGGATACGATCAACGGATGGCGGCACAGGATATTGCCGGATCGAGGGCCCACGCTGCGATGCTCGCCGCGCAGGGCATTATTAGTGATAGCGACGCAGAGGCCATTCGGAAAGGATTGCTCACGGTCTTGTCAGAAATCGAAGGCGGAACCTTCGAATTTTCCACGGCTTTGGAAGACATTCACATGAATGTTGAGGCCCGTCTGAAAGAGATCATTGGCGAGCCGGCGGGCCGATTGCATACCGGTCGGTCGCGCAACGATCAGGTGGCGACGGATTTCCGGCTTTGGGTTCGGGATCAGCTCGACGCCGCCGAAAGTGGACTTCTGGCCCTGATCAAGGAGCTTCTGTCGCAGGCGGAGGCGGGGGCCGATTGGGTCATGCCCGGTTTTACCCACCTGCAAACCGCGCAGCCGGTTACATGGGGGCATCACATGATGGCCTATGTGGAGATGTTTGGCCGCGATCTGTCCCGCGTACGCGATGCCCGCGCCCGCATGAACGAATCCCCCTTGGGCGCGGCGGCACTGGCTGGCACGGGCTTCCCGATTGACCGGCACATGACCGCTGAGGCGCTCGGCTTTGACCGTCCGATGGCAAACTCGCTGGATGCCGTGTCTGCGCGGGACTTTGCTCTGGAATTCCTGAGCGTCGCCAGCATCAGCGCCATGCACCTCAGCCGTTTCGCCGAGGAGCTGGTGATCTGGTCCTCCGCGCAATTCCGCTTTGTCACGCTCTCGGACCGGTTCAGCACCGGCTCCAGCATCATGCCGCAGAAGAAGAACCCCGACGCTGCCGAATTGATCCGCGCCAAGATTGGTCGGATTTTCGGGGCGAACGTCGCGCTGATGATGGTGATGAAGGGGCTGCCGCTGGCCTATTCCAAGGACATGCAGGAAGACAAAGAGCAGGTTTTTGACGCCGCCGACAACTGGATGCTGGCACTCGCCGCGATGGAGGGCATGGTCAAGGACATGACCGGCAACAAACCGTCTTTGGAGGCGGCGGCGTCCAGTGGCTTTTCCACGGCGACCGATCTTGCCGATTGGCTGGTGCGCGAAACCGGGCTACCTTTCCGTGACGCGCATCATGTCACGGGGGCCTTGGTGGCGATGGCAGAGCGACAGGGCTGCGATTTGCCGGATCTGTCCCTTGAGGACATGCAGGGCGTGAACGGCGCAATCACCGAAGGGATCTTCGACGTGCTGACAGTGCAGAAATCGGTGGCTTCCCGGATGAGCTATGGCGGCACAGCGCCGGAACAGGTGCGCGCCCAGGTCAAACGCTGGCGCGAGGTCTTGGCATGAGGGCTTTGGCAGTTCTGTTGATGTTGGCCTTGGCCGGATGCGGCGCCGATGGCGAACCCATCCCGCCGGGCAGCGAAGAGAGCGCAGAGTGAGCCTGCGGCACCTTTGGCTTGCTCTGGCCCTTTGGGGCACGGTGCATCCGATGTACTATTTCCTGACGTATCTGTCGGAAAACGCATGGAGCCTTGGTGCCCTTATCGACGCATGGTACGTCAACGCCTCAACCGCTGGTCTGACTTGGGATCTGACCATTGCCGCCGTCACGCTGACGCTCTGGATTCTGGCAGAGGTGGCTGTGCGCCGGAACTTCATTGCTCTGCTGGCTATCCCGGCGACCTTCTGCATCGGGGTCAGCTGCGGGCTGCCTCTTTATCTGTATTTCCGGTCCAAACCGGTCTGACGACAGCTTAGAGGCAGAGGCCCCTTTCCCCTCTCCGCCCACTGCGCTACATCGGCGAAGGTTTGGCTCAGGAGGCGGCTTTGGATCATTTTCTTTATCGCGACGGCGCACTCTACGCCGAAGACGTGCCGATCTCTGAGATCGCAGCGCAAGTCGGCACGCCTTTCTACGTCTATTCGACAGCGACGTTGCAGCGTCATTTCCGTCTGTTTGACGAGGCTCTGTCCTGGGCACCCAGCCATCTGATCTGCTACGCAATGAAGGCGGCCTCCAATCAGGCGATCCTGAAAACCCTGGCCGCAGAGGGCGCAGGCATGGATGTGGTGTCCGGCGGCGAATATGCTCGGGCCAAGGCGGCGGGTGTGCCGGGCGAGAAAATCGTCTTTTCCGGGGTCGGCAAAACCAAGGAAGAAATCCGCGCGGCGCTGGAAGGCGGTATTCGGCAATTCAACGTCGAGAGCGAACCGGAGATGCGCGCGATCTCGGAAGTGGCAACCGCGATGGGCGTGGTCGCGCCAATTACCATTCGGGTGAACCCGGACGTCGATGCAAAAACCCACGCTAAAATCGCCACGGGCAAGTCCGAGAACAAGTTTGGCATTCCGCTGAGCTGGGCGCGGCAGGTCTATGCAGAGGCGGCGGCACTGCCGGGGCTTAAGGTCGTCGGGATCGACGTACACATTGGCTCGCAGCTAACGGAACTTGAGCCATATGAGTTGGCCTACAAGAAAGTGGCGGAGTTCACCGAAGCTCTGCGCGCTGATGGCCATGAGATTACCCGCCTCGATCTCGGCGGCGGTTTGGGGATTCCCTACACGCGGTCCAACGAGGCCCCGCCGCTGCCCACCGATTACGGCGCGCTGATTGAACGCACCGTCGGGCATCTGGGGTGCGAGATCGAGATTGAGCCGGGGCGCTTCATTGCCGGGAACGCGGGCCTTTTGGTGAGCGGAATCATCTACGTCAAACAGGGCGACGGGCGCAGCTTTCTGATCCTGGATGCGGCGATGAATGACCTCATCCGCCCCGCCATGTACGAGGCTCACCACGAGATTGTGCCCGTTCAGGAGGCAGATGCAGGGGTTGATCTGCTGCCATACGACATTGTCGGCCCGGTTTGCGAAAGCGGCGATACCTTTGCCAAAGGCCGACTGATGCCACCGCTCAAGGCCGGTGATTTGCTGGCTTTCCGCAGCGCCGGGGCCTATGGCGCTGTAATGTCGAGCGAGTACAACACCCGCCCCCTGATCCCCGAGGTTCTGGTGAATGGCGATCAATTCGCTGTCATTCGGCAACGTCCAACCTTTGACGAAATCATAAACCGCGATACCATTCCTTCATGGTTATGATGCACCGACAGGGGTGCGCCCCCTGATCGGAGCAATGGATGACCGAAAACGAACAGCCGCTTAAAGACGTGATGCGCCGCACCCGCGGTGCGGTTTCGTTGACTTGGGTCGGCATTCTGGCGGAACGGGCCGTACGCGCGTTCTGGCCGTTGTGGACATTGGTCATCGTCGTGCTGTCCGTTTTGATGCTGGGCGGGCAAGACGTACTGACCAGCACGACGCTGCTATGGCTTGGTGTGCTGATCGTCGCCGCTGGCCTTTTCCTCGCGGTTTGGGGCGGTCGCCGTTTCCAATTTCCGTCCCGGAAAGATGCGCTTGACCGGATCGACGCGCAGATGCCCGGCCGGCCGATCTTTTCTTTGCTCGACAGGCAGGCCACGGGGCAAGCGGACGACGCTTCACGGGCGGTCTGGGCGGCACACCGCAAGCGGATGGAACGCGCTCTGGATGGGGTGCGAGCCGAAGCGCCGGACTTGAAACTGTCCCGGCAGGATCCCTTTGCGTTGCGATACGTGGGCTTGCTTTTCCTGTCCGTTGCAATCCTGTTCGGATCGCTGGTGCGCGTGGGTTCCGTGACCGGCATGGGTGCTGGCGGGCCGGATTTGGCACAGGGGCCGAGTTGGGAAGGCTGGATGGCTCCGCCACCTTACACGCGGCTTCCGTCGGTTTACCTCAACGACATCACCGCACCGCATATGGATGTGCCCGAAGGCGCGCAGATTACCCTGCGGATGTATGGCGAAGTTGGTGCGCTTCGTGTGCAGGAAAGCATTTCCGGGCGCCCGTTGCCGGAAGAGGGCAACGTGGAAACTGCGCAGGACTTTGAAGTGGTGCGCTCCGGAGAACTGGCCATCGACGGGCCGGGCGGACGCCTTTGGCAGATTGCTATGATCCCCGACGCGCCCCCCACCGTGGCCCGTGACGGCGACGTGGTAGTCAGTTTCGACGGCGAAGCGCAAATCCCGTTCACGGCATCAGACGATCATGGAATCGAAGGCGGCTTTGCGACGTTTACGCTGGCGCTGGGCGAGGTTGACCGGCGCTTTGGGCGCGCCATTGATCCGGAGACGCGTCCCGCGATCGAGGTGCCCTTGCCAATGCCAATCTCCGGAAACCGGGCAGAGTTCACGCAGGATCTGGTGGAGAACTTTTCCCTTCATCCCTGGGCCAACCTGCCGGTGAAGCTGGAGCTTTCCGTGCGCGACGCACGCGGACAACAGGGTCTTTCAGAGCCGGTTCTGATGACACTCCCGGGCCGACGTTTTTTTGATCCTGTTGCGGCGGCTGTCATCGAACAGCGGCAAGCGCTTTTGTGGAATCGAGAAAACTCTGGCGACATCTCCATGATCCTGCGCGCCGTGGCCAACAAGCCGGGTCCTTTGTTCCGCACCGAAGTCCTGCGCCTGAAGTTGCGGGACACTCTGGAGCGTCTGGAAACCACGTCGCTGCAAGGCTTGACCGCCGAGCAACAAGACGAACTTGCGCAAGAGCTTTGGGATCTGGCTTTGGAGTTCGAAGAAGGCGATCTGGAAGACGCGCGCAAACGTCTTCAACGTGCTCAGGACCGTCTGGAAGAGGCGATGCGAAACGGCGCGTCGGATCAGGAAATCGCCGAGTTGATGCAGGAACTGCGCGAAGCCACGCAGGATTACATGCGGCAACTAGCGCAGGAACAGCGCCGGGAACAGCAACAGGATCCGAACGGCCAGCCGATGGATCCGAACAACATGATCGAGATGTCTCAGGACGACATTCAGCGCATGATGGACCGGATTCAGGAATTGATGGAACAGGGCCGTATGGCTGAAGCGCAAGAGGCGATGCGTCAGTTGCAGGAAATGCTCGAGAACATGCAGATCACCCAAGGTCAGGGGCAAGGCGGCCAATCGCCCGGTGAGCAGGCGATGGAGGGCCTTTCGGAGACCTTGCGTGATCAGCAGGAACTGTCGGACGATTCTTTTCAGGACTTGCAGGATCAGTTCAACCGCGGCCAGCGCCAGGACGGACAGGAGCCCGGTCAGGAAGGGCAAGGCCAGCAGGGTCAACAAGGGCAGCAAGGTCAGGGGCAACAGGGACGCGGCCAGCAAGGGCAGGGTGAACAACCGGGCCAACAGCCCGGCCAGCAATCCGGTCAGGGTGACGGCGGCCAGTCCATGGAAGACAGTCTTGCCGGCCGTCAGCGCGCTCTGCGCAACGAGTTGAACCGCCAGCGTCAGAACCTGCCGGAACAGGGGACCGAAGCGGGAGATCGGGCCGCTGAGGCTTTGGGCCGTGCCGAAGGCGCCATGGACGAAGCTGAAGATGCGCTGCGGGGCGGCGATCTCGCAGAGGCCATTGACCAGCAATCCGAAGCGATGGAGGCCTTGCGCGAAGGGCTGCGGAACCTCGGCGAGGCTTTGGCAGAGCAACAGCAGCAGAACCAGGGTCAGCAGGGGTTTGCCGAAGGCGGCGATCCGCAACAGCAGCGCGATCCTCTCGGACGCAATCCCGGCAACACCGGACAGACCGGGACAGATGAAGGGATGCTGCAAGGCGAAGATGTTTACCGCCGCGCTCAGGAACTTCTGGATCAGTTGCGTGAACGCTCAGGCGAGGCAGAACGGCCTCAGGCAGAACTCGATTATCTGGACCGCCTGCTGGATCGGTTCTGAGCCTCAGGCGGAAGGGTCGACCTTCCCGCGCAGGGCTTTGAGCTCGCCCCGTTCTTTCTTGGCCTTGAGCCTTCGTTTCTTGGAGCCGAGCGTGGGTTTGGTCGCGATGCGCCGTTTCGGTTTGACTAGGGCTTTGCGGATCAATTCTGCCAAACGCTCGCGCGCAATCTCGCGGTTTCGAGCCTGACTGCGGGTCTCCTCGACCTGAATGATCAATGCACCTTCTTTCGTCCAGCGTCGTCCGGCAAGGCGGCGCAGCCGCGACTTCACCGGGCCGGGTAGGTTGGGGGAACGCTCCGCCTCGAAGCGCAATTCCACCGCTGTCGAAACCTTGTTGACGTTTTGACCGCCGGGCCCCGAGGACCGGACAAATTGCTCCGTCAGTTCCCAATCCTCGATGGTTATGTCGTCCGAAATGCGCATGGGTTCTTTGGTAGTATGGATTGAAAAAATCGAAAAGGGCCGCCTTCTGCGGGCGACCCTTCGAGAAGTATAGGAGGCGGTGCCGGTTAGGCTGCTCGCCAGTTTCGGGGAAAACACGCCCCAGGGGCTGCCCTAGGTTGCTTTTCCTCGCACTGTTCCGACACCTTTCTCCAATGTTTCTCTGACCACTGGATCACCTCCTTTCAGCTGTTAAAACGCATGAGGCACAGCCGATGTTGGGGTGTCCCGTATCGCCGCCCTCAAGATGATGGTGACACGGGATTTTAAATCCGCAAAGTGTTTTTTTCGTTTATGCGGCCGGAACCGGCGAAGATGCTCTCGAAACGATCATCCGGAAGGGGATCAGTGCGATGAGCGCAAGGCTCAGTTTGACGAGCCAATCGGCAAAGGCGAGCGTCACCCAGAGCGGGGCTTCCGCGCCAACGTTCATGAACGGCACACCACCCCATGCCCAGTTGATCGCAGCATCTGCATCGGCACCGAAGACGGTGATCGATGCGGAAAAGGCCACGGTGAAGAAGATCGCCGTATCCAGCGCAGAGCCGATCAGGGTTGAAACCAGAGGCGCTCGCCACCAAAGGCCGCTCCGGAAGCGGTTGAAAACGGTGATGTCGGTGAGCTGCGCGATTAGGAAAGCCAGACCGGAGGCCACGGCAATCCGAAGCGGCACGGCGGCATATTCATAGCCATCGCCCTGTAGCATAATCTGCGAGCCGATCAGCGAACAGATGACCCCGGTGACAAAGCCTGCGAGCACAACTTTGCGCGCTGGCCCGGCACCATAGATGCGGTTCATCACGTCGGTGACAAGGAAAGCGAGCGGATAGGTAAACGCGCCCCAGGTCAGGAGGCCGTCTAGGATCAGAAACTGAACAAGGATGTTCGAGGCCACAACGATGGCGGCCATGGCAAGAATGCCGGGAATATGCGTGCGTGTCATGTTTGGACCCGTTTTTGCAAGGTTGCGGGGACTTGGCCCGGAAACGTGCCGGACGGGCGGCGTTTAACGACTGAATCGCGCTCTGGCAAGAGGGTCCATCAGATCAATCGACTACGCGATACTCGACCAGATGGGTTTGCAGAACGGACCGAAAGTTATCATCGGAGATCATTGTCAGGCGAATGTCGCCCGAACTGTCCTGCCACACAGCAATGCCCTCAAGGTTGTCGTGCTGCCAAAGCGCGCTTTCGAGCAGCGTCAGGTCTTCGGTCACCTGATCCCCTTCGAAAGTGATGCGCCGGATGCGGCTGCGAAATCCCCAACCGCTGAACACACGTTCGAGCGTGTAGAGTTTCCCATCAGGGCCAAAATCTGCCCCGACCATGAGGAACCCGCCAGATCGGGCCAGATCAAACCGGTGGTGCCACGTGCCGTTTTCCAATCGCCAGAGCGGGAAAGGGCGGGTCAGCTTGCCGGAGCGTTCGGGAATAGCAACGAGTCGCCCGGCGTTGTCGATGGCCAGCGCTTCCAGACCGGAGTTGGTTTGCAGGCGCTTGAACGCTCGGGAGGTGAAGCTTTCTTCGACACGTCCGGGGCTGTCGTAGCCGTGGATGACGTTGGCCTGTTCGAAAGACACAAATGCGCGGCCCGTGGTGTCAACGGCGAGTCCCTCCGCATCAAAACGGTCGGCGTCTTTCCGCGTGCCCCGGGCGTTCTGCAATCCACGAACTGGGGTGGACGCCACATCGGTGATTCGGTCTGTGTTGGCGTCGCGTTCGAACTCTCCTGTCAACAGGGTTCCATGATCGGAAATCGCGGTGAATGCCTTGCCGTCCGGGCTGACTTCGATCCCCGAAAAGCCGCCTGCGCCGTGGTCCTCGGTTGGCCAGTGATAACTTCCAACGAACTCAAGACGCGCATCCGCCGCAACACCAAGCGAAGGCCAGCACAGGAGAACGGCGGCCAAAAGGCCGCCAAGTTTTTCATAAGTCATGGAAGGTCAGGTCACTTCGCTGTCAGAACGGCGGCGCACTGATTGGGAAGATCCTCCATGGTCAGTTCGCGGCGCGGTACGGGCGGTTTGGCGTTCGGATCGGGCGGCGGCGGGTTCAGGATGTTGTTCACCCATTGCTGCGCATCCGCACAGCCATCGCCAGCGGGGGGCGGGTTTTGATTGACGCAGCCCTTCGCGCCCTTGGGACAGGTCAGGCGCACATGGAAGTGGTAGTGATGTCCCCACCAGGGCCGGATCTTGCGCAGCCAGGCGCGGTCGCCCTTTTCGTCGTTGCACATTTTCACCTTTGCACCGGGGAAGACAAAGATGCGCGCCACGCGCGGATCGGACGCGGCCGCCTTCAGGATTTCATGGTGTGCGCGGGTCCAGTTGTTGTTCGTGTACGCGCCCGAAGACCGACGCAACGAAATCGAAGAGATGTTTTCACGCTGCTGGACGGTGAGGTTCAGATTGTCCGCAGGCAGCATCCAGATATCAACATCCAGCCCGATCTGGTGGCTGCGGTGACCGGTGAGCATCGGACCGCCGCGTGGCTGGCTCATGTCACCGATATACAGACCGTTCCATCCGGGCTGGCGTGCAGCCTTGCGACTGAGATCCTCGATATAATCCACCAGTTCCGGCTGTCCCCAATTCCGATTGCGCGACAGGCGCATGGCCTGCCATGTGGGGCCGGTTTCCGGCAATTCCGCGCCACCGGCCTGACAGCCCCGCGCATAAGAGCCGAAGGGTGCCGGATTCTGTGGGGAGCCGGTGGCCTTGGCGCCGAACAGCTGCTTGGCTTGCTTGGAGGACAGGACCGGGTCGAGTTTGACCGGTTTGATGCGTTCACCGGAAATGTCGCGACCGCTGCCAGTCGAGCAGGAACACAAAACGAGTACAAGAAGTGCCGAAACAACAGTGCGTATCATGCGGATCGTTCTCCGTCTGGGTGAACCCAGCGTAGCAGAAAAAGCCCGATCAGGAAAAGAATGATCACGGGTACGAAGGCCAGCTGGTTGGAATTGGTCAAAACACCGAAGAGGGTGATCAAAGCCGGGGCAAGGAATGCCGTGGCTTTGCCGGCAAATGCGAACAGGCCGAAGGCCTCTGCCGGGTGATCCGGGTCCGCATGGCGCACCATCATGCTGCGAGAGGCGCTATAGAGCGCCCCGCCCGCCCCGCCAATGGCCGCGCCGCAGATGTAGAAGAGGATGTCTGGCACAAGGGAGCCTTCGGCGAGAGGAATGCCAAAGACATGCTCGCGCGACATGCCCACGATGATGCTGCCAACCGCAATCAGAACCCAGATGCAGACGGCAATGACCGGTTTTGGTCCGAATTTTTGATCTGCAATGCCGCCGATCCAGCTGATCACGGCGGCGGCAATGGCGGCGATTATGCCGAACACGCCAATCTGAATGGTCTCCCAATCCAGAACCTGCCGTGCGTAAATCCCGCCGTAGGCATAAAGCGCGGTCAAAGCGTCCCGATAGAACAGTGAAGACAGCAAGAAAGAGCGCGTCGAGGGTTGTTTGCCAACGCGGCGGATCGTGGTCCAAAGCTCATGCAGGACCTCTCTGAAGCCGGGGCGCGTGCGTTTGACCGAAGGATTGTCCCGGCTCCACAGGACAAAGGGGATCAGGAAAACCGCAAACCAGAGCGCAATGAAAGGCCCGACAAACCGCGTACCCTCGCGGGTTTCGGGATCAAGGCCAAGGGCAGGGGCCAGGCCGATCAGGGTTTTCCCGGTTTCATTCTCGGCAAAGAACAGCAGCATGAGGAACAGCGAAATCACGCCGCCCCAATAGCCGAAAGCCGTCGCTGTGCCGGATATGCGCCCGACCTCTTCGTCGGTTCCGAGGTCTGGCAAAAACCCGTTGTTCAGGTTGAAAGCCATTTCCGAAAACACAAAGCCGGTCCAGAACGCGGCCAGCATCAGCATCAGGCTCGCGCCATCCGGCGTGAGGTTCCAAAGCAAGGCGGCACAGAGAATGGCGAGGACGGAAAACAGCAAGATCCAAGGCCGTTTGCGTCCGGCCGCATCCGCCCAGGCGCCCAAAAATGGCGCAGTGAAGGCGATGACAAGGCCCGCGACCGTCTGGGCAGAGGACCAAAGCGTTTGCGCCTCAACCTTTGCGCTGGCCAGATCGCTGCCCTGGGCGAGCATGTAATCCGTTGCCACGGCGGCGAAATACGGGGCGAAGATGAAGGTCAGGCCAAGCGTTGCATAGGGTTGCTGCGCCCAGTCGAAGAACATCCAGCCCAAGACCCGTTTAGGAATTGTCAGGATAAGTCTTCCGATCCGGATCGTGACGATGAGACTGTCCATGAAACCCCCTTGTTTCCCACCGCGATAGAACAGTGGGGCGGCGCAAAGGGCAAGGTATGGTTTTCGATGAGGCCCCGGATCAGGTCCGGGACCATACGTCACTTGCCGTAACGCGCCTCATCAATCCGATCACCCACGCGGGACAAAGCCGGGTCTACCCGGTTCGCCCAAAACCGCTTCCACCGCACCCGAATGGCCCAGTAGACGGCAAAAAGCGATATAAGGATCACGATATTCAGCCAGGGAATGATCCGCACATCCGGGCTGTCCACCGGTCGAACCGAAATCGCATTGGGGAATACCGTCATGAACTCGTTGCGCCAGCCGTAATGCTTGATCACAACCCATTGGGGATCTTCCGCACCAGAACGCAGATCGGCCGCTTCGGCCTGCAGGTTCGATGTGTCGAATTTGAAATAGGGCGGCCAACCCCAACCAGTGTCTTCGTTGCGATAGACCATCACGTCATCACCGGCGCGCCGGGTCTGGATGAAGAACACATCGCGCGTGGCCAGGGTGCCGTCCGAACCCACATCCGCCTGTGCCCAGAACAGGCTGTTCTCGCCCGGGTCGACCCGTTTTTCATAGGTGTCGGTGATGCGCGCAATGTCGTGCTGCGGCAGCGTGTAGTGCAGGAACGCCAGAACCAGCAGCCAGAAGGCGGCGATGAACACCCATTTCACATAGACCATCCCGGCCCCCTTAGTGGAAATTCGTCAGATAGATGATAATCCCGATCACGAGGATTGGAACCACGTAGACGCCAAGGATCAGCTTGCGGCGCAATGAGCCATCATAGTCTTGCAGGCCGTCCTCCACGAACTTGTCCCGGTCCCCTTCATGGCCTTCGTCATGCCATTCGTTGATCAGCTTGGCCCGCCGAACGCGGCGCGACCAAATGGAGAGGACGACGTAGACCACGGTTAACACCGCAAAGCCGATCACGATAAGCTGTAGAAGCGCAAACATGCTCTGGCCGTCTCCTTTCCCCTTCACCTGACGGTTTGGCGGGCGAAAATCAAGAGGGGCTGGTCCTTACCAGACGTTGTGCCGCCATCTGCGGGGTGCTGTTGCGACGGTCAAAGCCAGCAGCGGCGCCCAGATCACGGCGGCCTTGAGGCCAAGCCCGGCCATGTGCCGCCATCCCTCTGCCTCGCCAAGTGTTGTGGCAAGGGATGCGCCGCGCCAGTAGTACAGCAGCGCGAAAAGTCCGGAGGCCAAAGCCCAAGTGAGCACCGCCGAGAGAACGAAAGTCAAAGCCAAACCCAGAAGGCTCTCCGGCATCAGGCGTTCCAGGGCGCGTGCTGCAGCGACGGCGGCGATCATCAGAATAATCGCGGGGAGAGCGAGGCTGACCAGCATGGGATCACATTGGCCCGTTCCGAGGTTCCGAACAAGGGGTTGCCGGAAAACCCCACTTGTCATGACACACCATCCGCAGCAGATTCCCCGAAAATATTGTTACCGGAGGTTCCATGACACGCATTCTCGCTCTTATCGCCGCTCTCGCGGCAGCGACCCCTGCTTTGGCGGATGAGGTTACCGAGACATTGCAATCGGCTTTGCAGGCCTACGAGGATGGCGACATCCAATATGCGCTGGATGAAATCGAGTTTGCCAAGCAAAAGCTGATGGAGATGAAAACAAGCAGCCTCGGTGCGTTTCTGCCAGCTGCACCGGATGGATGGAGCGTCGAGATCAATTCGGACATGAACACCGGCCTTGCCATGATGGGCGGCGGTGTCGGGGCCGAGGCCAACTACAAGGGGCCGGACGGTCAGGATGTGAAGCTGACTCTGATGGCCGACAATCCGATGGTGGCTTCCATGGGCGCAATGGTCGCGAATGCCGCTGTCATGGGCATGAAGGTTGAACGGATCGGGCGTCAGCGGTTTGCGGTTCAGGACGAGCAGATCTTGGGTCTGATCGGAAATCGCGTTCTGGTCCAGACCGAAGGCGATCTGGACTCCGCCAAAATGCTGTTGGGCGAGATGGACTTCAAAGGGCTCGGGAATTTCGGGCTATAACGCCCGTAGCCTGATCTAACCCTGCGTCGCACATTGGTGCGACGCCAACGCTCGGTAGGGCGGGGTTCTACCCCGCCGCTCCCGCCGGTTTCAGCCAGATCTTGTAGAGCAAACGCACGCCGTTGCGCCGCGCCATCTGGATTTTGCGGCGCAGCAGGTCCATCGCCCGTGATGGGTCGGCATGATCGGCCCAGTTATCTCCGGGATCATCGGCTCCGACAATTTCCCAACCAATCTCGTCGACAGGCTCGCGAAATTGTTTGGTCACCGCTTCCATGAGCGCCACACCTTCATGCGTAACCAGAGCGTGTCTGGCCAAAGCCTCGGCCTCATGCGCCTCAAGCCAGGGCGAGCCCGCCCCGCTGCGCGCGAGGTCGGCCCAACTGTCTAACACCTGACGGGGCAAAAGCGGCTCGGGGGCGAGGAAATCGTCACTCATACGGGCCATCCTCCGGCTTTCAACGCCGCCTGGATGCGCGCCGGGGCGTCAGGGCGGCTGTCGTCGATGGCCATATCGCGGAAGAACCACCAAAGATAGGCCGCATAGTCGGGCGTCTGCTGCGCTGCGCGGGAAATGGCTTCCGCCGCACCAAGCTCCGACACGTTTGACGCGATGTGGTGAAAGTCGATCTTGCCGAAAAGCACGGCTGGTTTTTCAAGGAAGTACCCGTGCAAGGCGGTCGCAGAGTTCATCGTCGCTACGTAATCGCAGGCAGGTAGCAAGCGGTCCGTCTCGCCAGTGCCATAGCTGAAGCGGGGAGAGGCTGCGAGGCGGTCAAGAGCGCCGATTTCCTGCGGCGTGTAGCGTTCCTTCGGGTGCAACGTTGCGTGAACTTGTCGCGACGGTTCATGCTCAAGCAGCGTTTGCAGCATTTGTATGGGAGAGCAGCTTTGGAAGCTGCGCCGTTCCAGCAATCGCCCTTGCAAAGGAACAAGAGCAAACCCATCACGAGACAGCCTCGCGCCGTGAAAGTGCCTGTGACGCATGGTGTTCAGGAAACGCAGGGCCTTGTGCGGCTGTACGGTTTTGGGATCAAAGGGCGTCTTTGCAACGGGCCAGTCCCAACGTTCCGCCACCCGTTCGATGTGCCAGAAAGGCGCGAAGTAGGTTCGGCGGAATGTCAGGCCGCGTCGATTGGGCGGCGTGATCATACGAACAAGGCTGTAGCCCGAACGGGTGCGGGCTTCGTGCAGTTCTTCGGGCGTGTCGTTCCGAAGGTAAACTTCCCAGCCGTCCCCACGCAGCAGATCAACAAGCGATGTGAGGAACCCGCGCCGCCCGGCTTCCACCCGGCGGCGCAGGTCTGGATAAAGGTAGAGCCGGGCAATGCGCGGCTCTGCCATGTCAGACGCTCATGCAGAGGTACTTGAGTTCGAGATAGTCATCGATCCCATGGTGCGAGCCTTCGCGGCCAAGACCGGATTGCTTCACGCCACCAAAGGGCGCGACCTCGGTCGAGATGATGCCCGTGTTGATGCCAACGATGCCGTACTCAAGCGCTTCGGCGACCTTGTACACGCGGCTGAGGTCTTTTGCGTAAAAGTAGGAGGCGAGGCCAAAGATGGTGTCGTTGGCCATTTGGATCACGTCGTCCTCGTTTTCGAACTTGAACAGCGGCGCGAGCGGACCAAAGGTTTCTTCGGTGGCAAATGCCATGTCCTGAGTAGCGCCCGTCACAATTGTCGGCGGGAGGAAATAGCCGGGCTGGTCCAGAGGTGTGCCGCCCCCGAGGATAACCTTGCCGCCCTTTGCGGTGGCGTCGGCGACATGCTCCTGAACCTTATCGATAGCATCGCTGTTGATCAGCGGCCCAAGGTCCGTACCGGTCTCCAGACCGTCGCCCACCTTCATCTGGCCGACGCGCGCGGCCAGTTTCTCGGCAAAGGCGTCATAGACTCCGGCCTGCACGTAAATCCGGTTCGCACAAACACAGGTTTGTCCGTTGTTGCGGAACTTGCACAGGATCGCGCCTTCGACAGCGGCATCAAGATCGGCATCGTCAAAGACGATAAACGGCGCGTTGCCGCCCAGTTCCATGGAGCATTTCATCACGTTGTCGGCCGCTTGCTTCAACAGGATACGCCCCACTTCGGTCGAACCGGTGAAAGTCAGTTTGCGCACCTTCGGATTCTCGCAGAACTCCTTGCCGATGTCGGACGAGCGCGACGAGCACACGACGTTGAAGACACCCGCCGGAATCCCCGCGCGCTCTGCCAGTACGGCCAGAGCGGTCGCAGAAAGCGGCGTTTCCGCCGCCGGGCGGGCGACAAAGGCGCAACCCGCGGCAAGGGCAGGCGCGGCTTTGCGTGTGATCATGGCGTTGGGGAAATTCCAAGGTGTGATCGAGGCTGCTACGCCGATGGGCTGCTTGAGAACCGTGATCCGCTTGTCGCGCTGATGGCCAGGGATCGTCTCGCCATAGATGCGTTTGGCCTCTTCACCGAAGAACTCTACAAAGGATGCACCATAGGCAATCTCGCCCTTCGCCTCGGTCAGCGGTTTGCCCTGCTCGGCGGTCATGATGGTGCCCAGATCGTCCTGATTTTCCATCATCAGATCGAACCACTTGCGCAGAACGACGGCGCGTTCCTTGCCGGTCCAGGATGCCCAGTCCTTTTGCGCTGCATAGGCCGCGCCGATCGCTGCCTTAGCATCGTCACGAGACAGATCGGCCATTTGGGCAATCACATCGCCCCGTGCGGGATTGGTCACATCGAAGGTGGTGCCGGTTTCAACCCAAACACCGTTCACATAGGAACGCGGCTCCAGAAGGCTCGGGTCCTTCAGCAGGGATTTTAGGTCTGTTGCCTGATTGGGCATGGGTGTGTCCTCCCGCAGAATTTTTGAGGTGTGGCCGCATTCACGGTCTTGGCAAAAGGCAGAGCATTTGTTGTGGTGAATGTATAGGGGTTCTAGAGGGAATTTCATGGAACTGGACGATGCCTACGCCAACGCGCCGTATATCACTGGCGCAGCCGAGTTTCCGAAACGCTGGGCAACAGAGGCGGATGCCTTTCGCAAACGCATGTCCGTGACGGGGCGCGCGCGGTTGGGTGTCATGTATGGTCACGGCTCAAGACAGGCGATGGACCTGTTTTTGCCCGATGGTCCGATTGCCGGGTTGGTGGTCTTCGTCCATGGCGGCTACTGGATGAAATTTGATCGCTCCGATTGGTCTCATTTGGCGAACGGGGCACGGGCGAAGGGCTTTGCGGTTGCGATGCCGTCTTATGATCTGTGCCCGCGCGTGCGGATCAGCGATATCACTCGTCAGATTGCCGATGCGGTGACAGTTGTGGCGCATGAAATCAACGGGCCGATCCATCTCGCAGGACATTCCGCCGGGGGGCATCTGGTGGCGCGTCTGGCGGAGCCGGGCGTTTTGCCGGAAGATGTCCGTGCGCGGCTCAAACGTGTTTTGCCGATCTCGCCCGTGGCCGATTTGCGGCCCCTGATGAAGACCTCGATGAACCGGGATCTGAAGATCGACGAGGCCGAAGCCGAAGCCGAAAGCCCGATGCTGCACCCAGCGCCGGGTGTGCCGGTGACAGTTTGGGTGGGCGCAGACGAGCGGCCAGCCTTTGTCGAGCAGGCAAATGGGTTGGCAAAAGCGTGGGGGTGCGCCTGTGTGATCGAACCGGATCGGCACCACTTTGATGTGATCGACGGTCTGGGCGCGCCGGACAGCGCCATGGTTACGCGGCTTTTGGAGTAGGCCGGGCCGCTCTAGAAGGCCCGGCCAAAAATCAGATCAGAGACGTTCCAGCGCCAGCGCAATGCCCTGTCCGCCGCCAATGCACATCGTGATCAGCGCGCGCTTGCCGCCGATACGCTCCAATTCATAGAGCGCCTTCACCGTGATGATGGCCCCTGTCGCCCCAACCGGGTGACCAAGCGCAATCGCGCCGCCGTTCGGGTTCACCAGCGCCGGATCAAGGCCGAGCTGCTTGTTCACGGCCAGCGCTTGCGCGGCGAATGCCTCGTTGCTCTCGATGACATCAAAGTCGCCTGCCGAGAGGCCCGTCCGTTCGAAAAGCGCGCGGCAGGCCGGGATCGGGCCGATGCCCATGATGTCCGGACGCACACCCGCAAGGGCGTAGCCAAGAATACGGGCGCGCGGCGTTAGGCCAGCCTTTTCCGCGGCAGACGCGCGGGCAAGCACCAGCGCAGCGGCGCCGTCGTTGATGCCGGAGGCGTTCCCTGCGGTGACGCTGCCGTCTTTCTGGAATGCAGGGCGCAGACCGCCGAGGGCCTCAAGGGTGGTGGCCTTGGGGTGTTCATCAGTGTCGAACGCAACCATTTCGCGTCTGCGCTTCACTTCGACAGGGACGATCTGATCGGCAAAGCGGCCTTCCGCGATGGCCTTCGCTGCACGTGTCTGGCTTTCCAGGGCAAAGGCGTCCTGCGCTTCGCGGCTGATCTCGTTCTCGGCAGCGACGTTTTCCGCTGTCACACCCATGTGGCCGGTGCCAAAGGGGCAGGTCAGCGCGCCGACCATCATGTCCAGTGTGCGGATATCGCCCATCTTGGCACCCCAACGCTGATCGGGGTTGATGAACGGGCTGCGCGACATGTTCTCCGCACCGCCGACCAGTGCGAAATCCGCATCGCCCAGCATCAGGGACTGTGTGCCGGACACAATGGCTTGCGCGCCCGAACCGCAGAGGCGATTGACGTTCAGAGCCGGGGCGCTGTCGGGAATGCCCGCATCCATCGCAGCCACGCGGCTCAGGTACATGTCCTTTGGTTCGGTGTTGATCACCGTGCCAAAAACCACGTTTCCGATTTGCCCGCCTTCGACACCGGCCCGTTCCAGCGCCGCCTTTGCCGCGATTGCGCCAAGCGCTGTTGGCGGCGTAGACGCCAGTGATCCGCCGAATGTCCCAATGGCAGTTCGGGCGCCGCTCAGGATAACGATGTCGTCGCTCATGAAATTTCCCCTCTTTGATTGCCTGTGAACTATGCGTCAGCCAAATCCGGTTGTCAGCCCGGAACACCCGCAACAAAAGCGCGCGGTTTGCGATAACGCTCCGCCTGAAAGGGGGCGGTCCGGTGCGGCACAGCTTGACTCGCAAGGTCGGCGCGCGCATGGCTTGAGGCATGATTTTGCCGGATATTTCACACGCCATCGGGGGCACGCCGCTTGTTGAGCTTTCCCGAGTTGGCCAATCCCTGGGGCTTGAGGGCCGTATCCTCGCCAAGCTGGATTATCTCTTGCCGGGTTTTTCCAAGAAGGATCGGGCCGCAAAAGCAATCGTCGAGGCGGCGCGCGCGGATGGCAGCCTGCAGCCGGGCCAATGCGTAGTCGAACTGACGTCCGGCAATATGGGCACCGGGCTTGCAATTGTTTGCGGCGTTCTGGGGCATCCTTTTGTTGCGGTCATGAGCGCGGGAAACTCGGTCGAACGGGCCCGAATGATGCGCGCGTTGGGTGCAGAGGTTGTGATTGTTCCGCAGGCGGACGGTGGTGTGCCGGGGCAGGTGTCCGGTGCCGACCTCGCCCTGGTCGAAGCCGAAGCGCAAAAGATCACCCTGGAGCGGGAGGCGTTCCGGGCGGATCAGTTCGGGCATCCCGGCAATCCGGCGGCGCATGAAGCGGGAACCGCACCGGAGATTTGGGAGCAATCCGAAGGGGCGGTCACGGCGTTCTGCGATTTCGCCGGATCCGGCGGCACGCTGGGCGGCGCGGCGCGGTTTTTTGCGCGGTACGAGGTGAAATGCTACGCGGTTGAGCCTTTCGGGGCAGAAGCGATCGGAGGCGGACCCACCCATTGCCCTGATCACCCCATCCAGGGGGGCGGCTACCTGATGTCCGATCTCGTTCACTTGCGAGATGTGCCGCTTGCAGGCTGTTTGACGGTTAGCGGCGAAGACGCCCGAGCGCATGCGCGGTTGCTGGCTCAGAAAGAAGGCATCTTCGGGGGCTATTCCGCCGGGGCCAATCTTGCCGCGGCTGTCACCCTTTTGCGGGGGCCGGAACGCGGTGGCTGTGTGGCCATTGTCATCTGTGACAGTGGGCTGAAGTATCTTTCCACCGATCTCTGGCCCGGATGAAACCGCTTACTGACGTGGCAAGCTTCTGCTGTTGCGCGGCAGAGGCGCTGTATCGCGATGTCTTGGCCGGTGAAAAAATCTCTTGAACCAATCGGACAGGGAGAGCGTGTTCGTCGCGTTCGAGGACCCGCCTCTGGCCGGGACATGTGGACCCGGCGCTTGGTCAAAGCGACGTGTTGCCGGGTCCTGCCATTCCGTTTGTGAGCGATTTACGGTTCGAGCCATGCCGCGATCTTTGCAGCCTATGCCTTACCAATAGCTTAACGGATCTCGGGTTCAGACAGTTTTTCCGATGCTGCAACCGTGCCGCTATCCGGAAGAACCCGAACTTCCCGCTGCGGGAAGGGAATCGAGATGCCGTTTTCCTGAAATGCATCCCATAGCGCCAGATACACGTTTCCACGAATGTTGGTCAGACCACCCGTCGGATCGCTGATCCAGAAGCGCAGGATATAGTCCACCGAACTGTCCCCGAAGCCGACGATATGACAAACCGGCGGTTTGAAACTGAGCACCCGGTCCACACTCTTGGCGGCTTCGATTGCGATCCTGCGCACCGCATGTGGATCGTCGCCGTAAGCGGTGCCAAAGAAAATATCGAGGCGCACAAAGTCGTTGGAATGAGACCAGTTGACCACTTGCCCGGTGATCAGGTCTTCGTTCGGGATCAGGAATTCCTTGCCGTCGCGGGTGACGACGGACACGTAGCGCGCGCCAAGGCTTTGGATCCACCCGAAGGTCTCTCCGAGGCTGATAACGTCGCCGGGTTTGATCGACTTGTCGAGCAGGATGATGATCCCGGAGACCAGGTTGGACACGACTTTTTGCAAGCCAAAGCCAAGCCCGACACCGATGGCGCCGGACAGGACGGCAAGGCCGGTCAGATCCACGCCAACCAGTTTGAGGCCGATGAAGAAGGCGCTTCCGAACAGAACGACCTGAAGGAACTTAACCGCCAGCACCTGCATCGAAGGGCTGATGTCCTCGTTTCGCCGAATGCTGGCGGCACTGGAGCTTGCGACAAGGCGGGCCACGGTGATCAACAGGCCCACCAGAACGAACGCCTTGAGCAAGACCCAGAGCGACAGGCGTGACTCGCCGATGGTCAGAGCCAGACTGTCGAGAAGTGCCTGCACTTCGTCGGTCAATCCTAGGATGGACAAGGTGACCCAGATCCATGCCCCGTATCTGACCAACCCACGCGCAAAGGGATTGACGATCAACCGGGTTGCGAAGGCGATGAACAACCAGGCCGTGGCGAGGTTGCCTGCGATGGTCAAAAGGTAAGAGCGCGATGGCCAGGTGATTTCCCGCATGATCCAGACGATCGTCCAGATGCCGAGGACAAAGAGGATCATGCGGACCCGGCGTTGAACGATCAGGCCGATCCGGAGTTTCCACTTGGGCCAGCCTTCGCGAGAACGCAGCCAGTTCCCGACTTGAGGCCGCAGCCACAGCGCAAGCAGATGCACGCACAGGAACAAAACGGCGATGATGGCGATCTGATAGGCAATCCACGGACGGAACAGGCTGCCAATTGCGGCTTCGCCCTGACCGATCAGATCGGCGATTTGCTGGTTCAGTGGGCCAAGGGCCTCATCTACAGGTGCCTGTTCTGTTTCCATGCCGCCCCCTTACCCGTGATGGTACACTGCAAGAGCAGTAGGGCAAGAGATCCTGTGCAACAGGGGCTTAGGTCATTTCATGACCAGTGCAGGCGCGGTAATTGCTGTCCCATGGTCCGCCTGAATGGTCAGGGCGGCCACAGCGAGGATGGCAATCAAAACCACATTCACGATGTTCAGTGGGCTCGGCATAGCCGCTTTCACCTATTGGATGACGAAACTGTTAATGACTAAAGCTCTGTTTCCCGTTTGCGCAAGTGGACAAAACCGCCGCACCCTGCAGAACCATACTCCGAAATGGCGTAACATGCATACCTGTGCAAAAGGGGAGGAAAGGACAAATCTTTAAGCGGTTTTTCAAGAATCAAAGCTAACCCGTATTGTTCGCAAGGCAAAAAGGGTTTGTTCACACGCCGAAGAGGAGGCGTCCGAAGCTTTCCCATTGCATCTCAGGTCTCCCGTATGGCCACAGTGACCCGGAACGATGGCCGCCGGTAACGTTGGAAATCAGATCAGGGCCATTTGCTTTCTGGCGAGCGGCGCATACCAGACGTCAGCCCGCTCTTGCGAGACTCAGACAAAGCGCGTAAACGGCAACCTATGAGCAAGATCATCAATCTCGGTGACCGCGTCCGCCTCCGCGAGCGCTTTCATGGTGCTACGCACACCGTGCTCGCCCGCCTATGAGGCGCGCGGATGTGTCCGCGTGACCGTCCAGCCTGCCTGACAGCCAGCCTATTTTCAAAAACGGGAGAGGACCCATGTCCCCCAAAACGCTCTATGATAAAATCTGGGATGCGCATGTCGTATCCGAAGACGCAGACGGCACCTGCCTTCTCTATATTGACCGTCACCTCGTTCACGAAGTGACCTCGCCGCAAGCCTTTGAAGGGCTGCGCATGGCGGGCCGCAAGGTGCGCGCACCGGAGAAGACGATTGCCGTTCCGGATCACAACGTCCCGACAACAGCGGGCCGTGAAGATCCCAAGAACATGACCGAGGACAGCGCCATTCAGGTGGCCGCACTCGACAAGAACGCCAAGGATTTTGGCATTCACTACTACCCGGTGTCTGACATCCGTCAGGGAATCGTGCACATTGTCGGCCCGGAACAGGGCTGGACCCTGCCGGGCATGACCGTTGTCTGCGGCGACAGTCACACCGCGACCCACGGCGCATTCGGCGCGCTGGCGCATGGTATCGGCACCTCTGAGGTGGAGCACGTTCTGGCGACGCAGACGCTGATCCAGAAGAAGTCTAAAAACATGAAGGTCGAGATCACCGGCAAGCTGCGCCCCGGTGTGACCGCCAAGGACATCACCCTTGCCGTCATCGGCGCAACCGGCACCGCCGGCGGCACTGGTTATGTCATCGAATACTGCGGTGAAGCAATCCGTGATCTGTCGATGGAAGGCCGTATGACCGTCTGCAACATGGCCATCGAAGGCGGCGCACGCGCGGGCCTGATCGCGCCGGACGAGAAGACCTATGAATACGTCCAGGGCCGTCCGCATGCGCCGAAGGGTGCGCAGTTTGAGGCCGCCCTGAGCTGGTGGAAAACGCTCTTCACCGACGAAGGCGCGCATTTCGACAAGGTCGTCACGCTCAAGGGCGAAGAGATCGAGCCGGTTGTGACCTGGGGCACCTCGCCCGAGGACGTTCTGCCGATCTCTGCTGTTGTGCCGTCTCCGGAGGATTTCACTGGCGGCAAGGTCGACGCGGCCAAGCGCTCCATCGAGTACATGGGTCTGACCTCCGGCCAAAAGCTGACCGATATCGAGATCGACACGGTCTTTATCGGCTCCTGCACCAACGGCCGCATCGAAGATCTCCGCGCCGCGGCTCAGATCGTCGAAGGCAAGAAAATCAAGGTTGGCCGTGCCATGGTTGTGCCGGGCTCCGGCCTTGTGCGCGCTCAGGCCGAAGAGGAAGGTCTCGACAAGATCTTTACCGATGCTGGCTTTGAATGGCGTCTTGCGGGCTGCTCCATGTGCCTTGCGATGAACCCCGATCAGCTGTCCGAGAACGAGCGGTGTGCGTCCACGTCCAACCGCAACTTCGAAGGTCGTCAGGGCTACAAAGGCCGTACGCACCTTGTGTCCCCGGGCATGGCCGCAGCGGCAGCGCTGACCGGCAAACTGACGGACGTGCGCACCCTGATGTCCGAAACCGCAGCGTAAGGAGCCACGAGAATGGACAAGTTCGAAAAACTCACGGGGATCGCGGCCCCCATGCCGCTGGTCAACATCGACACCGATATGATCATCCCCAAGGTCTTTCTGAAGACCATCAAGCGCTCCGGCCTTGGCGTGAATCTCTTTGACGAGATGCGGTTTGACCGGGAAGGCAACGAAATCCCCGATTTCGTGCTGAACCAGCCGCAATATCGTGAGGCGGAAATCCTCGTGGCGGGCGACAACTTCGGTTGTGGCTCTTCGCGGGAACACGCCCCGTGGGCGCTCAAGGATTTCGGCATCAAGTCGGTCATCTCGACCAGTTTCGCTGATATTTTCTACAACAACTGCTTCAAGAACGGCATCCTGCCGATCGTTCTGCCGCAGGAAGCTGTCGACGTTTTGATGAAAGACGCTGAAAAAGGCTCCAACGCGCGCATGATCGTGGATCTGGAGAACCAGACGGTGAGCAGCTCCGAAGGCGAAAGTTTCTCCTTCGAGGTGGACCCGTTCAAGAAGCATTGCCTGCTTGAAGGGCTCGACGACATTGGTCTGTCGCTTGAGAAGGCTCCGGCGATTGACGCCTTTGAAGAAAAGGCGGCGCAGGCGCGTCCTTGGGTCTAAGCGAAGCCGGATCGAACAGAACGCCCGCCCCATCCTGGTGGCGGGCGTTTTCTTTTGTCGAACGGATCAGTGCCCGTTGCGATTGAACGGCATGTTCGGATCAGCCGCGCCGCGCGAATGCTTTCGCCGTTTCCGGCGTCCTCTGATCGCATAGATCGCGTTGACGAGGATCAGAAGGATCCCGGACAACTCCAAAATCCAGTTCATCCGCATGCCGCCCAACTCCATCCGGATCACCGCATCGAAATGGTGCATACCCACGGCGCGGATCGCGACAAAGGTGAGCAAAACGGCAAACCCGATCAAGGCCAGCCCAACGCGATGGAACGCACGCCGCATGCGGTATAGTGCGATGGACAGCACAAGCGTGCTTATCCCGAGTAGGGCGATGATGAACTTCGCCTGAAACGCGCGGCGTTCGTCATACCACCCCTGCAGCTTCGAGATGCAGCGGCCTGTTGCGGTGAGCGCGGATTGAAGGTCCAGCTGTTTGTTGATGCACAAAGCCAACAGCAGGACGCCAAGGAACAACCAGAAACGCCGATCCCGCCGCCGCACCCGCGACGCATACAAGGCAAGGCAGCCCGCAAGAGCATAGGCCGCCACCGTCGCCCATCCCATAATGCTCGGGTCGCCGATGACAGGCGACCAGCGTTTCTCGACGCACGCCAAAAGTTCAGGAAGTGTCAATGAGTCCAAGGAAGCCTCTCGCTCGATCTGCCGCGACCTTATTGGGCCAAAAGTGTTGGGTAAATCAGAAATACCTGAGCCATTGGAAGCTCAAGAACGGGGTGGTGACAAGACCGCCCGCTTCGCGCGCGCCTTTCAGTTGGAGTGTTTGCGCATAGGCCACCACGATTTTCCTTGCGAACCCAAGCTGGTTATCGCGGGAGTTGGCGTCACGCGTGTAAGCGATGCGGGTGAGTCTCTTATAACGTGTTGTGCGTTAATGATAAATTAACGAATTGACGCCAGATAGCGTTATCACGTCGTGCCTCCTGCGGGCGAGTGCTCAACATCTAGTAGGAGGCCATAGCCGTGCCGCAAACTGGTCTTGGGATTGATGCATTCAGGCACCAGTGACCTCGCGAAATCGCCTCAAATTTGGTGATCCTGAAAAGCCTGTATTGTCGATCCTTGGGAAAAGGGGCAAAACTTGGGCAATAATGAGGCGAACCGCCTTAATCGGCGGAAACATCAGTCAGGAACAAGGGTGCGGCATCGAATCGCGCTCGTCCGAACTGAAGGGGCAGGTCAGTGATCAGACGCATGATCAGTGCGGGCGCGAGAGCGTTCCTTGTGGCATTGGTAATTGCCATGCCAGCAGCGATGCTTCCGGGCGTCTCTGCAGATACGGCACAAATGGTGGCCCTGCTGGCCTTGGTTGCGGCGGCACTGACCTTCGTTGAATACTTCTCCGAATTCCCGTCGCTTCTCGAATTCCGTGACGCACCGCCATACAATCGCATGCGCTTTCTGGCGCTGTTTTTCACTGTTCTGGTTCTTTGCGTCATTCATCGCGGGGCAGTGCATCCGACAGTGTTCAGCGATTTTCTGGCATCGATTGGCGCGGTCCTTGGAAATGCGATTGATTTCCCGTTCTCGCCTGTGCGCCTGATGGTGCTTTTGGCTCCAAGCAACGCGGCGCTGGAAGACATCAGCCTGCTTCGCACCTCTGCTGGTCTTGCTTACATCGTCTCCATGGTGGCCTTGGTGCTGTTCGTTTTTGCCGTCCGCATCATGAATTGGCCGATCCGGCATGGCGCGTTCAATTTCTGGGTCAACCTGCCGCTGTTTGATCCGACAGCTGGCGGCGACATCCTGAATCGGCTCAAGCGAGACGCTGCCGTTAACGTTGTATTAGGGTTTCTTCTGCCATTCCTGATCCCGGCGGTTCTCAAGAGCGCCTCGGTCTTTGCCTATGAAATCAATCTGACCGACCAACAGACAGTGATCTGGACAATGAGCGCATGGGCCTTTCTGCCTGTCAGCCTGATCATGCGGGGAGTCGCGCTGCTGCGCATCGCCGAGTTGATCGAAGAAAAGCGTCGGCGGGCCTATGCGCAGGCGGACTTGCACGCGCCTGCCTGACATTTCTGGTTTTTCTGCTGGCTTTGCCCGCTACGGCGGAGACCTTTCGCGTTGCCACATACGCCGGGGATTTCAGCCGGAAAGGGCCGGGACTTCTATTGAGGGATTTGTCCAAAGAGGGCTCGGTTCCGGGGCTGGAGACACTTGTTTCGGCCAATCCTGACATCGTGCTCCTAACTCATGTTGATTTCGACGCTGGCTTGGCCGCGTTGAGTGGGATGCAGACCCGTTTGAAAAAGGACGGGCTTGATTTGCCTCATAGCTTTGCAGCGCGGCCAAACACCGGCATGCCGACGGAGTTGGATCTGGACGGGGATGGCAGGCTTGGTGGCCCGCGGGATGCGCAAGGGTACGGCTGGTTTTCGGGACAGGGCGGGCAAGCGATCCTGTCGCGTTGGCCGATGCGGCTCGTCGCGGATCAATCCACGTTGCTATGGGAAAATGCCCCCGAAACGCTGATGCGCCGCGAAGACACGGGGGCAGGCATACAACGTCTGTCGACCAGTGCCCATTGGGCCATAGAGGTTGCACATCCAGACGGGCCGATCATGCTGTTGACCGTTTCCGCGACGCCGCCCGTCTTCGATGGCCCCGAAGACCGGAACGGGCGGCGCAACCGGGATGAGGTGCTGTTGTGGCTCCATGCCCTGAACGGTGCTCTGCCCCCCGATTTGCCCAGCTCAGTGATCCTGCTTGGCAATCTCAACCTCGATCCAGAGCGCGGACAGGGCTTGCGCGCCACCATGGATGACGTGCTCGCGCATCCGCGCCTACAGGATCCGCTGCCTGGTCAGGCGACCGTACGCTGGGAGCGGGCCGGTGAGATGCGGGTGTCCTATGTTCTTCCGGATCGCCGGTTCTTGGTCCGGGACGCCGGGGTCAGCCCGCCGGAGCCGGACGCGGGGCCGCACCGTTTGGTTTGGGTCGATCTGGACCTTTCGCCCTAAGGACCGGCTCAATGGCGCGCGCGAGTGCTTCTGCCGGGGGCGTTGGGGCAAACGTGGGCAGCAGATCATGTAGCGTCGAGCCATCCAGCCTGTGGGGCTTGTTCCACAGATACCGCATCTCCTGCAGACACCGGGCCATAGGCCAGAATGGGCTGAGCAGACGCAAGGGCAACCAGTTCATGGGTTTGGCGCGAACGGGCTTCCCGAGAGCTTCGCCACACAATTGCGCCATCTCTTCACCGGTCAGGGTATAGCCGGGGAAGGGAATGTCGTTGAACTGCGGAAGCGCATGACGCTGCTCGGCAAGCATGACGGCTGCCTGGGCCATATCAGGCAGATACGCCCAGGCATGGGGGCGATCCAGGGCACCGGGGTAGGTTAGAACGCCCTTGGAAAGCGTCGGAGCCATGATCTTGTCGAACCAGTTGCCGGAGGCTTCCGTGTCCAGAAAATCCCCTGCGCGCAGCACGATGGTTTGAACGCTGGAGGCTTTGTAGGCGGCCTCAAGATCAATGCGCAGGCGGCCTAGCGGGTTTAGCGCGCGATGCGGGGTGCTCTCGTCCCACTGCTCGGGTGCATCTTCTCCGAAGACATAGACATTTCCGGGAATCAGAACGGTGGCCCCAGAGGCTTGCGCGGCGGAGATGACCTGTGCCGTCAAGGCCGGCAGATCTCTCGCCCAATCGGTGTAAGCCGGGTTCCAGCCGTTGACGATCACGTCCACGCCCCTGGCCGCCTCCTTTAAGGTGTCGCTGGAGCGATCGAATAGTGTCACGCGCCAGCCGGCATTCCAGAATGCCTCGGCGGCATTGCGTCCAAACCGGCCGGAGCCACCGAGGATCAAGACTCTTCCACTCATGGCCATCTCCATGTTCCTAACAGCGAGAACAGAATGCGCTATGCGCGTGTGGTTTGAAATTGTCAGGATTTGCATATCGTGTATTCATCCGTGAATGGCTGATCTGTCTAAACTCGACTGGTCTCTGGTTCAGACCTTCCTGTCCGTGGCGAACCATGGCTCGCTCTCGGAGGCGGCGCGGACGCTGGGGATTTCGCAACCCACCGCAGGACGGCAGATCGCGCGGATTGAAGAGGCGTTGGATCTGGAGCTTTTCACCCGGCAACCGCGCGGCCTGGCTCTGACCGAAGGCGGACGCGCTTTGCTGCCCCACGCAGAGGCCATGGCGGAAGGGATGCGCGGTATGTCCCTCGCAGCGGCGGGCCGGTCGGCCTCTCTTTCCGGTCCGGTTCGGATTACGGCCAGTGTCTTCATGGCGCATCACCACCTGCCGCCGATCCTTGCAACGCTGCGGGCCGAGGAGCCGGAAATCAGCATTGATCTGGTGCCAACGGACTCGCCGGAAAACCTGCTCTATCGCGAGGCAGACATTGCCGTGCGGATGTATGAGACCGAACAGCTTGATATCGTGACAAAAAAGCTGGGCACTCTGAAGCTGGGTCTTTTTGCAGCCAAGAGTTATCTAGAGCGAACCGGGCGTCCGGAACACTTTGGCGATGTCTGGTCGCGCGATCTGGTCGGGTATGACCGGTCTGATTTGCTGGTGCGCGGAATGCGGGAGTTCGGGCTTGCGGCCACGAGGGATTGGTTCGCGACACGCTGTGATCATCACGGGGTGTGCTGGGAGCTGATCCGCGCCGGGTGCGGTATTGGCATTGCTCAGGTTTCCGTCGGCGACACGGACACCACGGTCGAGCGGTTGTTTCCCGAAGTGCCTCTGCCCGGCCTGCCGGTCTGGCTGGCCGCGCATGAAGCCGTGCGCACCACACCGCGGATCAGGCGGGTCTGGGATGCGCTTGAGACCGGTCTGAGGCCCTTGCTTTCTTGACCATTCCACGCAGCTTGGGTAGGCGATGCGCAAGAGATTTTCCGCACAAGGACAGCCCCCATGACCAACCCTTCGCTCCTCATCCTGCCCGGCGACGGCATCGGCCCCGAAGTCATGACCGAAGTTCGCAAGGTCATCGACTGGTTCGGTGCCAAGCGCGACCTGACGTTTGACGTGAGCGAGGACCTTGTTGGCGGCTGCGCTTACGACAAGCACGGCACACCGTTGCACGACGATACGATGGCCAAGGCTCAGGAAGTCGATGCGGTTCTGCTCGGCGCCGTGGGTGGCCCGCAGTACGACGACCTTGATTTCTCGGTCAAACCGGAGCGTGGCCTGCTGCGACTGCGCAAGGAGATGGACCTTTTCGCCAACCTGCGCCCGGCGCAGTGCTTTGACGCTCTGGCGGATTTTTCTTCGCTGAAGAAAGACGTTGTGGCCGGTCTCGACATCATGATCGTGCGCGAGCTGACCTCCGGCATCTACTTCGGTGAGCCGCGCGGCATCATCGAAGAGGGCAACGAGCGCGTCGGCATCAACACCCAGCGCTACACCGAGAGCGAGATCGACCGTGTTGCGCGCTCGGCCTTTGAGCTGGCCATGCGCCGCGACAAGAAGCTGTGCTCCATGGAGAAAGCCAACGTCATGGAATCCGGCGTCCTGTGGCGCGAGGTTGTGACCGAGGTGGCGAAGGATTACCCCGAGGTCGAGCTGTCCCACATGTACGCTGACGCTGGCGCGATGCAGCTCTGCCGCTGGCCCAAGCAGTTCGACGTGATCGTGACGGACAACCTCTTTGGCGATCTGCTGTCGGACGCGGCGGCGATGCTGACCGGATCGCTTGGCATGTTGCCGTCCGCCTCGCTTGGTGCGCCGATGGAAAACGGGCGTCCCAAGGCGCTGTATGAGCCGGTGCACGGCTCCGCGCCGGACATTGCTGGTCAGGGCAAAGCCAACCCGATCGCCTGTGTTCTCAGCTTCGCCATGGCGCTGCGCTACTCTTTCGATCAGGGCGCAGAAGCGACCCGCCTTGAAGACGCCGTTGAGAAGGTTCTGGCGGACGGCTACCGCACTGCGGACCTGCTGGGCGAAGAAGGCAAGCAGCCGGTCAGCACCTCCGAGATGGGTGACGCCATCGTCGCAGCGCTGGACGCCAGCCTGTAACCGATGCAGATCTCCGAAGGTCTCAAACCAGAACACGCGGCCCAAGCGGCCGCGCTCTATTGGGAGGCTTTCGGCGGCAAGCTGGGAAAACTCATGGGTCCGGGCGAACGCGCCCGGGCCTTTTTTGCGGATACGGTCAATACTCGGGCTGTCATCTCGGCCACAGACGGGGGAACCTTGCTCGGAATTGCGGCTTTCAAAGCAGGCGGGCAGGGGTTCAGTTCCAGCGGGCTTGCCGATCTATGGCGTCACTACGGAATGAGTGCGCTCTGGCGCGTGGTGCCATTGGCTATGTTGGAACGAAACGCGCCTGACGGCGTTTTGCAGATGGATGGCATTTGCGTCGCCGCTGCCGCCCGTGGTCAGGGTGTTGGTAGCGCACTTTTTGATGCGCTTTTTGCCATGGCGCAAAGAGAAGGATTCGACGCGGTCACGCTCGATGTGATCGACACGAATCCCCGGGCAAAAGCGCTCTATGAGCGGCTCGGCTTTGAAACCACGGGGACGGAGAGCGCCAGTGTCCTGCGCGGCGTGCTTGGATTTGACTACGCAACGCGCATGGTGCGCAAACTCTAGCTTGCTCCTGTACGATGGCTCTTTACATGGCGCGCCTGTCGTAGTTTGACATTGCAGACCCACGACAGGATCGGACCATGACTCCAAACGCACAAGGCGCAGGCTTTGGCCTGTTCGCCTTCGCCCTCTTTGCCACGCATGATGTCGTCATCAAGTTCCTCGGCGCGCACTATTCGCCGTTCCAGTTGATCTTCTTCTCGACGCTCATGTCCTTTCCGCTTGTGACGTTCATGTTGATGCGCGACGCGACCCACGGGAACCTGCGTCCGGTGCACCCATGGTGGACAGCCCTGCGAACGGCTTGTGTTGTGGTCGCCGGCATGTGCGCATTTTATGCCTTCACGGTGCTGCCGCTGGCGCAGACTTACGCCATCCTGTTCGCCGCGCCCCTGATCATCACCATCCTGTCCATTCCTGTCCTTGGGGAACGAGTGGGCTTGCATCGGGGCGCTGCCGTGCTGGTTGGGCTGATTGGGGTTCTGGTTGTTCTGAGACCCGGAACCGCGCCGATGTCCGCTGGCCATTTTGCGGCCATGGGCTCCGCTGTGTTTGGAGCGACGGCCTCTATCATCGTGCGCAAGATCGGGCGGGACGAGCGTGCGGTTGTGCTGTTGCTTTACCCCATGGCCGTCAATTTTGTTTTGGTTGGAGGATTGATGGTCACTGTCTACCAGCCAATGCCTCTAACGCATCTGGGCGGCGCGGCGCTGATCTCGTTTCTGGGATTTCTGGCGGGGCTCTCGCTGATCGCGGCCTACAAGCGCGGAGAAGCGGCCATTGTGGCGCCCATGCAGTATTCCCAGATCATTTGGGCGTCCATCTTCGGCTATTTCATCTTCAGCGAAACGATCGACACGCAGACCTTTGTCGGTGCGGGAATCATCATTGCGTCGGGGCTTTACATCGTGACTCGCGAAGCTGCGAAGGGTGCCACGTCTCAAACCCCGGTTTTGCGGACCCGTTCGCGCGGATATGGTTCGTCTTTCCGCATTTCTCCGTTCCTGCGGTCAAGAAAACAGGAAAAGTGATCTTGCCAAAGCCGCGCGGCTGGTCTACTCCGCGCCTCACGGTCGGAGCGTAGCTCAGCCTGGTAGAGCACTGTCTTCGGGAGGCAGGGGCCGGAGGTTCGAATCCTCTCGCTCCGACCAAATCACAAACATTATATCGGTTTCCCCTATGCGGGGCGTATGCCAGCTGTGCGCGGTTACGGGTGCCGCGCCGGTGTCCCCGGCGCGACATTGCTTTTCAACGTCAGTTGATCTCTTGTACCTTCATCACGAGATCACCCCAGTTGCGCTGGTTCTCGATGTCGTGTTCGAGCCCCTGCTCATCCGCGATTGTAAACCGTTTGATAGCGGGCGTTTTGCTGGTTGCCTGATACAGCCAGTAGGCCTCGGCCTTTAGCGCTTCATCAATGGGCTTGTCGATCGACTCGTAGACCATCTGTTTGCAAGCGTTGATCGACTCCGCCGGGAATTGCGCGATGCGCTGTGCCAGCGCATCTACAAAAGGGCCGATCTCTTCCGGCTCGAGTGCCTTGTTGATCGTGCCCAAACGCTCTGCATCATCCGCGTCGTAGTCTTGTGCGCTCAGGATGATCTCCAAGGCTTTGCCGAGACCGGTCTGCCGCGCCATGCGCGAAGCGCCGCCACCGCAGGGCAAGATGCCCATGCCAACTTCCATTTGCATGAACTTGAACTTGCCGCGTGCGGCGAAGCGCATGTCCAGCGCCAGCGCCAGTTCGTGGCCGCCGCCACGGGCGAAGCCTTCAAGTTTCGCGATGGTGGCCTGGGGTACCTTGCTGATCCGTTCGCAGACTGCTTGCAGGTCAAGAAGCTGCACTTCGTCACGGGACACCGCCTCTTCGGACATGTCCTTGAGCAGTTCGGTGTCATAGTGGCAAACCCAGACTTCCGGGTTGGCGGATTGGAACACCACCACTTTGACGGAACGGTCCCGTTCCAGCCGCATGGCGAGGCTGTTCAGGTCGGCCAGCATTTCCTGACCCTGAACATTCACCGATCCAAAGTCGAAGGTGACTGTTGCGATGGCGTCTTTGACGTCGACGGTGAATGTTTGGAAATTTTCGTATTTCATCGTTGTCCTCTTGGAGCGAAGCCCGATCGGAACGGCCCGACCGGATGATCTGCGTCGGGGAAAAGCGCCGCCATGCCCCGCACCGGGCAGATCTATTGATCGGAAAAAACATATAAAGCCGACATAATAGAATTCAGTTTTCGCGTTTTGAGGTATTTTTTGATGTGATCCTATGGCCCATAAAGCGTGTAAGTCCCGAAGGTCGGGGCGCGTTCTGTAAGCCTGAATGCGAAGCGGTAGGGTCATGGTGCGCGGGGCGCGCGCCTATCTCAGAAGTGGACAGAACCCGGCTTTTGGTTCAGGCTTGCTTAGAAGGCTCTTTGGGAGGAGGCTTTCATGCCAGCGACGATCTTTGAAACGCATGCCAGCAATGCGGTTAAATCATCATGGGACCGGTGTGAGTATGCGCACAAGTTGAACCGTGATGCGGGAAACCCGATCCTCAGATTGCAGTCGTCAGAGGTGGCGCCTCGACTTGAAGCTTTGGTTGAGCAGGTTGGTGGCCGTCACGGGATCTTTCGTAAACTCGGGGGGATCGCGTCCGGCGCCGGACATTGTCTGGTGGTAACCGACAAGGATGGCGTGCTGGTCCGTCTCGAAGGCCAGGGCGATGACACCGAGTGGAACGGCATTGCCCTCGGGTCGATCTGGGATGAACGGGTGGCGGGCACAAACGGCGTTTCGATGGCCCTCTCAGTGGGTCAGGAAGTCACCGTTCGCGGAAAGGAACACTTCTACGCCCGCCTGCAGCGGTATTCCTGTTCCGGAGTGCCGCTTCGGAATGCGTCGAACGAGGTCATCGGCGTTGCCAGTCTGTCTTCGCTTGACCGCGGGCTTCCGGGGGATGGCCTGTTTGCGCAACAACTGCTGAGCGCAGCGGCGAGCAGGGTGCAGCAAACCCTGTTTCTCCGGGACTTCAAGGATGCGGCCATTGTCTCGGTCGCGATGCCGGGACGCCGCGAACTCATCAAGGGGGCAGAACTGGTCGCCGTCGATGATCAAGGCGTGATCCTTGGCGCGACGTCTGCCGCGCATCTTTTGTCTGGTGTCGAGGCGCACTCTGACTTGACGGGACAGTCCTTTGCGCAGGTCTTCGGAACGGACCTCGGCAGTTTGGATCGCGTCCCTGGGCGTGTGGTCTCCGTGCGGCGTGACAAAGGTCCGCTTTTGGATCTCTGGACGCGTACGCCGATGGAGAACGCAAAATCCTTCCCCGGATTCCGTCCCAAGTCCGACCCGCCCAAACGCCGCAATCTCCCGTCGACTTACAAGGATCTTGCCGTCGGATCACAAACAATGGCCGCTCTTTGTGAGCGCGCGCAAAACAGTTTTGATCACGGCGTTCCTATGCTCATCGAAGGGGAGACCGGGACAGGGAAGTCCATGCTGGTCAAGCTTTTGCTGGCGTCCTGCCGCAATACCGTCACCGTGGATTGCGCTTCCTTATCAGACACCTACGATGATCGCGGCTATATTCATTCCCTGATCGAACAGGCCCATATCGCGGGCGGGCTGGATCAGGCCACGGCCTTGGTTTTCGACAATGTGAACGAGATGCCGAGTTATGCGCAGAACGCGTTTCGAAGCCTTTTGGAAGAAGCGGAACGCGGAACGGACCATCCCGTCAGAATTCTGAGCACCAGCCGGAAGCCGCTGCGAGAGGCGGTTTTGTCAGGGGCGTTTCGGGATGATGTCTACTATCTGCTGAGCGGGATGAGCCTTGTCCTGCCGCCTGTTCGTGCGCGGGAAAAGCCGGACGTTCTGGCCCGGGCGGTTGCTGCTGTATTGGCGGAGCAATCCGTGGACTTTCACGCCGATGCGTTGCAGGCGATTGCGGATTACGATTGGCCGGGCAACGTGCGCGAGATGCGCAATGTTCTGCGGCAAGCGCTTTTGCAAGGCGACGGAAAGCACATTTCCGCTTTGGATCTTGCCATTGTTCACACAGAATCCACCGGTCCACGCAAACTCGCCAAACTGCATGCCTGTGATGAAGAAGCTCTGATCCTTGACGCGTTGCAGAGCGCAAGTTGGAACGTGTCCAGGGCCGCCAGAACGCTGGGTATGGGCCGTGCGACCATCCACCGAAAGATGAAGGCATTCGGCATATCCCGCCCGACGTAACCCGGGCGGGATTGGCTCGATCAGAACCGGTTGAAGCCGCCTTTTTGAACGATATACAGCGGCGAGATACCTTCCAGAACAGCCTTGATGTAGGGCGTGGCATTGTCAGAGACGATACCGGTGCAGCTGTCGACGAGCTCGAAGAAACGGCCAGCGTAGTTCTCTGCAAAGCCTTTGACATGCAGATCACCGCGTTCGGCGTCAGCATAGCGCTCCAGAATATGCCAAACGCCCGTATCCCCCACTTCGTACCACTCATAGACAAGCGTTCCGTCTTCTGACTGAGTGTGCACGACAAGCTCGTTCATCAACTCGATGAAGCCTGATCGGTTCGCAGCGGGAACGCTGACCTCCAGGTGAATGTGGATTGTGTCATTGGACATGATTTCCTCCCTGTTCTCTTGTCCGAATCGAGGATCTCGGAATGCAGCGCCCGGTTCGTTCTCTGAGCGGTTCCGAGGCAGTTTCAGGCGCGAAGCGCTTCGGAGGGAGCCGGTTTCGGCCCCCTCCGAGCCACGATTTCGGGCGCCTGTGCGCAGACGGCTTCAAACCGCCATTGCTTCGATTTCTTCGCAGATCGACGTCAGCAAGTCCCCCGCAGGCGCGCCGTCCAGTGCTCGGTGATCAAACGTCAGCGACAGGCCGACATGCGGCTTGAGTTCGATGCCCCCGTCATCTGCACGCACAGCCCGATCCGTCATCTTGCCAATGCCCAAAATGCAGATCTGCCCTTGGTTCAAAATGGGGGTAAAGTGTTCGACCCGCGTCAGCCCAAGGTTCGACACCGTGAAGGTCCCACCTGTCATTTCTGTAACGGAAAGCTTGTTCACCTTGGCCCGTGCCGCAAGATCCTGACGAGCGGCCCGGAGTGCGCCGACATCCATCTCGTCCGCGCCAAAGATGGCTGGCGCGACAAGCAGGTTCCCCGGCAGGGCGATTGCAACGCAAAGATCGACAGAGGCGTGCAATTGGATGTCGCGCGCCTCGACTTTGCCATTGGCCTCAGGGTGCTTTGCCAATGCGCGCACCACGGCGAGCATCAGCAAATCTTCTACGGACACCTTTTGATCGCCTTCGGCAAGGCGTGCCTTCTCGGCCAACAAGGCGGAGGCATCCGCGCTGCCATGGTGCGTGAGCTGCGCCGCGATGGTGAGGCTTTCCACCATGGCATCCGCGATCATGCCGCGCACACCCTTGAGCGGAACGGTCTTGATTGCACCGCTCATGTAATCGACCCGATGACCGCCCCTTTGGCCACAACCGCATCGGCCTCTTCGGCTATGGAAACCACACCCGAGGCCGGTGCGTGAATTTCGTACTGGACTTTCGCGGTCATGATTTCGGCAATCAATGCGCCTTCCTCGACCGACGCCCCATCGTTTACCAGCCAGCTGGTGATAACGGTCTCTTCGTCCTCTTCCCAAAGATCCGTCGGGATTTTGATATCAGTTGCCATGTCTTTGTCCTGTGTGAAGTCGGCGCCGCGCAGGTGACGCGGCGCTTTGTTTTCGGAATTGGGCCGTCTCAGGCGGCGTTCATTTCTTGATAAGCGGCGATGATCTTTTCGGGGTTTGGCAAACAGAATTGCTCCATCACCCGCGCGTAAGGGATAGGGACATCCGGGTAAGCGACGCGCTTTGGCGCGGCCTTGAGCACGGAAATGTCGTGCTCGGTCACGCTTGCGATGACCTCGCCGGAAACGCCGTAGGACATGTAGTCCTCGTCCACGACAATCAGCCGCCCTGTCTTGGCCACGCTGGCCCGGATCGTGTCGCGATCCAGCGGCACGAGGCTCACCAGGTCAATCACCTCGGCGCTGACGCCATCGGCCTCTAGCTGCGCAGCCGCATTCAGCGCATGATGCACACCCATGCCGACGCTGACGATTGTGACATCACGGCCTTCGCGGGCGACCTTTGCCTTGCCGATCTCGACCGTATAACTCTCCTCCGGCGTGTGCACCGTGGCGCCGGGTTCCGTCGCGAGCCAACCCATTCCCTGAAGGCTTTTATGGTACATGTAGACCACAGGGCTGTCGTCCCGCATCGCGGCGGTCATCAGGCCTTTCGCGTCATAAGCATTTGACGGGCAAACAACTTTCATGCCGGGCAGGTGAGCGAATGTTCCGTACAAGCATTGCGAATGCTGTCCCGCGTCCGAATAGCCGCCCCCTGTGGAAGTCATCAGGACCATCGGCACCTTGAAGTTGCCGCCGGAGAAATAGGTGTTTTTGGCCATCAGGTTGTAGATCGCGTCAAAACAGACGCCGAAGAAGTCGACAAACATCAACTCGACAACCGGACGCATCCCGTCCTGTGCCGCGCCCACGGCTGCGCCGATGAAGGCCGTTTCAGAGATCGGCGTGTCGCGGATGCGCTCCGAGCCAAACTCGTCAAGCAGACCTCTTGTGTTGCCATACACCCCGCCAAGGGCGGCGATGTCCTCGCCCATCACAAAGACGCCATCGTCGACGCGCATTTCCTGGGCCACCGCCTCGGCCATGGCGCGCGCGATGGTGAGTTTTCTCTCGTTGGGTACGTTCATTGTCTTCCTCCCCTTATGCGAACACAGCTGTCAGCGCGTCTTCTGGCGCAGGATCAGCACTTTCGCGGGCAAACGTGATCGCGGCCTCGACGCGGGCTGTGGACTCGGCTTCGATGGCGTCCAGTTCCGCCTCTGTGGCGACACCGCTCGCAAGCATCGTTGCGCGCATTTTCGGGATCGGATCCTTGGCAAACAAAGCGTCCTTCTCCCCTTCGGGCCGATAGCCTTCGGCATCGCCCATGAAGTGACCAGCAAGACGATAGGTTTCGACCTCGATCAAAGACGGACCTTCCCCCGCCCGGGCGCGCCGAATGGCTTCACCTGCCGCTTCGTAGATCGCAAAAGGATCGTTGTCGGCCACCCGAATGCCGGGGATGCCGTAGGCAGCCGCGCGGTCGGCGTTGTTGGAAATGGCTGTCGAGTCTTCCTTCGGGACCGAGATCCCCCAGGCATTGTCTTCGATCACGCAGACAAATGGCAGGTTCCAGGTTGCTGCAAGGTTCATCGCCTCGTGCCATCCCCCCTGGTTCACCGCGCCTTCCCCGACAAAGGCCACGCCGACGCCAGGTTTCTTTTGCATGTGCCGACTCAATGCCGCCCCAACGGCGGGACCCATGCCTTGGGCGATGATGCCGGAGCAGGCAAAGTTAACGTCTGCATCAAACAGGTGCATGTGTCCGCCGCGACCACCGGACAGACCGGTCGCCTTCCCGAAGATTTCGGCGGCCATCTTGTTCAGTTCGACTCCTTTGGCAATCGCCTGGTGATGGGGCCGGTGCGTGGCCGTAACCACGTCATCTGCGTTGAGATGCGCGCAAACGCCGACTGCAACGGGCTCTTGTCCGTCACTGAGATGCATCTCCCCCGGAATCGGCCCATCGGCCATACTGAAAACCGGTGTTTTGCCCTCGAAGTAGATGCCCGCGATGGTCTCCTCGAACTTTCTGCTCGTGACCATGTTGCGATACATCCAGTGCTGTTCATCGCGTGTTGGTGCCATAAGGCTGTCCTCCCGTTTCGCTGGTTTCGCGTTTCCAACTCGGGAGCACCCTGTTTCGAAGGGAACGGTGGAGCAACGGAAGACGCGATGAGCCTCGGCGGGCGGCATGGAACCGTCTCAGATTGAGACAGTCTGAGACAGGTTGGCTCGAGATTTTATGGATTTAACCCAAGTTTTGAAGGCTTGGGGTGCCCCTGAAGGGCGCGCGCCTTTGGCACGATCCATTCTCGGCAGCGAAGTCCTGAACGCTTCCGATGACGTGGACGGATTCTGAAAGCTTAGTGCTGCGATTCACAAGAAACGGGATCAGAAATATCGAAATGATTGGAAGCCGGCACCGAAAAGCAGGGTCTCTTGATCGAAACCCGGAGGGAGGAACGGATGCCAAATCGCGTCATAAAAATGGAAAACAAAGCGTCGAAGGCGGAAAAAGCATGTGATTGCTCGGCTGACTGTCGGGGATGTATCGTAGATTTTTTCTCTTCAAAATCAGAAAGTAAGGCGTCTCAAATTGTCCGGGGCCGGGCAAGTGCCTTGCTGCATGATATCCGCAGATCCAGGTGTGGGTATTTTAGCGAAATCACAAGCGATCTGAAATAGCCAGCGCGCCATATTTAGGTAGTCCTGGGAAAAGGAAATAACCGTAAATCTCAGCTTCCTGAGGACGAGTGCCGTATCGCATTCAAATTGGAGCGACGGGCCCCACGAAAGTCGACTGCTCCAAGACCCCCAACACTTCGGTGGATGGAAACACAAAACAAAGTGGTGCGGATCACAAGAAGCGGAGAGGCGCTTCGGCAAACCTGATGTCACAGCCCGGTGGCCGCATTCGAAACGGAGCGGATACCGCAAACAACTCGAACAATGCGAAGACAGGAGGAGAAATTGAAACATTTTGCAATCACGGGGACCGTTCTGGCGTCCTTTGCATCAGCGCCCATGGCCCATGCCGACACAACCGAATGGACCATGGCCTATCTCGGTTTGGCGGGCACGATCTATCAGGATGTTGCTTTGGCCGTGCCGGACAGAATAGCGGCGGCGACGGATGGAAAGCTCATCATCACCCCAAACTCGTCTATCCTGAAGGGCAATCGCTACCTTGAAGGGGTACGTGACGGCGCAGTGCAGATGGCAATGACCATCCCCGCCTATTACACCGGTTCCGAGCCGCATTTTACGGTGCCTTCGATCCCCGGGATTTCCGAAAGTTTTGATGATCTCGAAGCGCTTTCGGAATCGCAGTGGGGCGAAGAATTCCGCGCCATTTTCGAGAATGAGTACAACTCGATCCAGGTTCTGCAATCGGCGTTCTGCCCGCAGACTCTCTTTTCCACAGTGCCGATCACGACGCTGGAAGAATGGAACGGTCGCAAACTCCGCGTGAACAACCGTGGCATGGGCCTTGTCGGTGCCGAGCTTGGCGCGACGACCGTTTCGCTGAGTGCCGGTGAGGTGCTGCCCGCGCTTGAGCGGGGCGTGATCGAAGGTGTGATCACCGATAGCTGCTGGGCGCTGGGAGCCGGGTTCAACTCGGTGATTACGAATGCGTCGAACTGGCGCCTCGGCAGCGTTCTCCCCGCTCCGATGATCGTCAACAAGGACGCATGGGCAGCCCTGCCTGACGATGTTCGCGAAGCTGCTGCTGCAGAATTCGCCGCCATCGAAGCAGACTTCGAGCAGAAATGGCGCGAACGCGCGGACGCGCTTCCCGACATGTGGCGCGAAGCGGGTGTGACGTTCGATGAAATCGGCGATGCGGAAATGGAGCGCGCCTACGACGAGCGCCTTGTTGGCAAGGTCATCGAAGCGTGGCGGGAAGACATGGACCGTGTCGGACTGGACGCCGATGCAACGCTCGCAATTGCACGCGAAGCTGTGAAGTGAGCGCCTAGATGACCGATCACGTCATAAACAACGAGCTTGAGGCGGAAGCGCCTCAAGCAAGTTTGACCGCCCTGGTGAGCGTCAGCCGGTTCTTGGCGATTGCCTGCCTGTTTGCCATGCTGATCAGCGTGAATATTGAAGTGATCGGTCGGAGCTTTTTCGGGCAGGCCACGATTTGGGTCACCGAGGTGTCGACCTATCTTGTGATTGCAATCACGTTCCTTGGCGCTGCCTTTGTTGTCGGACGGGACGCAAACGTCCGTGTCGACATGGTGGTCAACGCACTACCCAAGAGATTTCTGCCGGACATCATGCGCGGCCAAGCCTGGCTCGCCGCCTTTGTTACTTTGCTTATTCTCTGGAAGGCGGCCGGATTCTGGTTCGAGAACTACGCGTCTGACACGCGGAGCTGGAGCCTGCTCAACACGCCGCTTTGGATGCCGCAAACCTCCGTTGTGATCGGCATGGCCGCCCTGAGTCTGGTCCTCGCGGTTGTGGGAACAGTTCGGAACCACGCCGTATGCCTGATATTGGCGGCTCTGCCAGTAGTGCTGGTGATCTGCCTCGCGACTGAGCTTGTGCATCTGCCTCTGTCGCAAGGCCAGCTGGTGTTGGTGTTCGCCTGCATCATGCTCGCAGGGGCTTTCATCGGCTCCGGGCTGGGTTCGTTCCTTGTGGCTCTTGGCACCGGCGCCGCCTTGTTTCTCGCCTTTTATGTCACTGCAACCCTTGGGCTTTCGGCGAAATCCATCGCCCTGATCGTCATGTTGTTTGCATTGCTTCTGAGCGGTTTGCCTGTCGTATTTTGCCTGATGGCCCTGGGGGTCGCCGCGATGCTGATCTGGCTGCCGCCGGTCACGCTGAACTTCTCCGGCGAACGGGCCTGGGATGCGACCAATACTTTTGAGCTGACCGCGATTCCAATGTTTGTCCTGATGGGTTCGATCCTCGTCCGCAGTAATGCATCGACAGAGATGTTCGCCGCAGCGCGCTACTGGATGGGCCGGGTGCGTGGCGGTCTGGCGTATGCCTCGATCCTGGCGTCTGGCGTCTTTGCAGCTGTATCGGGCTCCAGCCTTGCTACGGCGGCAACGATGGGGCGTGTGGCCGGTCCCGAGATGATGGACGAAGGCTATAAACCGCAACTCGCGTTTGGCGTACTTGCAGCCGGTGGAACGCTTGGCATCCTGATCCCGCCGAGCATCGCAATGATCATCTACGGCCCGCTTGCCGGCGTGCCGGTGACGCAGCTCTTTGTTGCGGGGATCATTCCGGGGCTGATGATGATCGCGGCTTTCGCTCTGGTCACCTTCATCTGGGCCACGATCGACAAATCCGCAGCGCCAGAGGGTCAAAAATACCCGCTCTGGGAACGGATCCGCGCGCTGAAAGGTGTCATTCCATTCCTCGTACTGATGGGAATGGTGCTTGGATCCCTCTATGCCGGGATTGCCACCCCAACAGAGGCGGGCGCTGTAGGTGTACTTGGCGCGATCATCATCAGTCTGTTTCGCGGCACGTTGAATTTCCAGGAACTGATGGGGGCCTGCGAAGAAGCCGCGATCGCCACCTCGTTCCTGCTGATGATTGCCGTCGGCGCCGCCGTGATGAGCTTTGCGGTGGATTACCTTCAGATGCCGCAGGCACTGGTACGCTACCTTGGGGGGCTGAACCTGTCCGACATCTGGCTCTTTGTGGCCATTGTCATCCTCTACTTCATTCTTGGCATGTTCGTGGAGCCGATCAGCATGGTTCTGATCACGCTCCCGATCATCCTGCCTGTCATCAACGCTGCCGGCTGGGATCCGCTGTGGTTCGGCATCATTCTGGTGATGCTGGTTGAAATCGGCCTGATCACGCCGCCGATTGGTATGATCCTGTATGTCCTTGCGGGGGTTTCAGAAAAGCGCGCGACCTTGGGAGAAATCGCGACCGGTGCGCTGCCGTTTGTTCTGATCTACCTCGTGATGGTGTTCTTTTTCTTCGCCTTCCCGGCCTTTGTCACGGTCTTGGTGGAGTAGGGCGATGGAAACGAAGGCCGCAGTAGAATTTGACGCCAGCCATCTGAACCGCTGGGTCGATCTGGAAATCGCTGAAGGGCGGATGGCGGGATGTGCCGTGGAAGTCGTCTCGCAAGGCATCTCGATACACCGGAACAGTCATGGGTGCAGGACGTCCACGGGAGATCCCGCAACGTTGGAGACCCAGTTCTGGATCGCGTCAATGACAAAGCCGGTCGTTTCGATCACAGCCATGCATCTGGTGGAGGCAGGTTGGCTGAACCTTCAGGATCCGGTTTCAGAGTTTGTTCCGGGGTTTGGTGAGGCCGGTGTCCTTCTGGAGGACGGCAGCACGGAACCTGCCTCGCGTCCGGTCACGGTGCATGATCTGCTCATTCACACGGCGGGGATAACCTATGGTCAGTTCGGCGACGGGCCACTCCACCGGACATACAAAGACGCCAAGGTCTATGATTTTTCGGTCGCCAATGAAGTGATCTGCCAGCGCCTCGCGGCGGTTCCGCTGATGCAACAGCCCGGAACAATTTTCGAATACGGCATGTCAACCGATGTGCTGGGTCGTGTGATCGAGGTTATCACAGGGGCTTCGCTTGATGAGGCGCTGCGGTCCATTGTTTTCGGACCGCTCAAGATGCGTGACACCGGATTCAAACCTGAGATGTCACGCGTTGCGGACTTTCCCGACAGCAGCATCAAAAAGAAGCTACCCCCGGATTTCTCATCATCGCCCGTTTGGTTTTCCGGAGGGGCAGGGCTGTTTTCAACCGTCCACGACTATGTCCGGTTCACCCGGTTGCTGCGAGAAAAAGGGGCGTTCGACGGCGCGCGCGTTGTCTCTCCCGACACCTTTGACCTGATGGTGCAACAGCACTTGCCCTCGAATGTGTCGTTTGGCGAGTACACACCGGCGCTTGGGATCACGGCGCCCTGGCCTCCGAATGGTTTGGGTTTTGGCTTGGGCTTTGCCGTGCGTCTGGAAGAGGTCGAGGAAACACCCGGTGGGGTCGGCGAGTTTTTCTGGCCCGGCGTGTCCGGATGCAATTTCTGGGTCGATCCCGAAAACGACCTGATCGTCGTCTTTTTGACCCACGCTCCCGACTACCGAACCGAGCATCGGGTCGGTTTGAAACGGGCAATCTATGCGGGGCTGCCGACGGCAGGACCTGCGCTTAGTGGCAATCAAGCCGCTGATTTAAAACTGAATTAACCCACAGAAAAGGCACAGAGGAGGACACAATGCCAGACCTGCTAGACGTAAACAAACTGAACATGGCCGAGGATCTCGAGTTCGAAGCTCCGGTTCCGACGCAAATGATTTCCAATGGTGAATTCACGCCATTGCCGCAGTCCAAAAAGCAAAAGCAAGTCGAGGAGCGGATCAAGGAGCTCGCCGACGAAAACGCGAAACGCCACGGGGTCAGCCGCCGACAGTTCCTGAACTCGACGGCCGGGATGGCTGCCGGTTTCATGGCCATGAATGAAGTCTTTGGCGGTGTGTTCGGTGTCAGTGCCGCAGAAGCCCAGGAAGCGGGCGCGGCGGACGAACGCGCCAACATGTACAAGGACCAGTTCGTTTTCGATGCCCAGACCCATATGGTGCACGATGGCTTTGACCAGGAAGGGCTGCTGGGCCTTGGTCTGTTCGCAGCCGAGAACTGGAACCCCGCGCTGCAACAGGAAGAGCTGACCCTCGCATCCTACAAGTTCGACAACTACATGCGTCAGATGTTCGTGAATTCGGACACCAAGGTTGCTGTCCTGTCGGGTGCTCCGTTTGATGACCCGTCCTGGACGTTCATTTCAAACGACGCGATCATCGAAACCCGCGACATGGTCAACAAGCTCGCGGGTACGCAGCGCATGTATGGTCACCATGTGATCACGCCCGGCCAGGATGGCTGGATGGACAAGGTCGATGAGGCGCTGGAAAACGGAGCTCCGATGGATGGGTGGAAAGCCTACACGATCGGGGATCCCCTGTCGGCCACCACGGAACATCCCTACCGTCTCGATGACGAAGAGCTGATGTACCCGTTCTTCGAGAAGGCCATCAAACACGGCAAGACCAAGTTCGCCTGCCACAAGGGTTTGATGCCGGCCGATTACGAGACGTCCTGGGCCGACAAATGGCAGTACAACACGGTGTGGGATGTCGAAAAGGTCGCCAAGGATTTCCCGGAGATGGATTTCATCATCTACCATTCGGGGATGCGGCCGTTCCTGGAAGACCCGACGGAGTTCCTGGAGGAGTTCGAGCGCACCGGTGAGCTGAAATGGGCCAGCGATCTGTGTCGCGCGGTGTCCGACAACGGGCTTACAAATGTCTATGCGGAACTTGGCACAACGTTCGCCAATGCCTGCGTGACCCATCCGCGTTTGGCTGCTGCTCTGCTCGGCACGCTCATCAAACATATGGGCGCCGATCACGTTGTTTGGGGGACGGACTCCGTCTTCTACGGCTCGCCGCAATGGCAGATCGAAGCGTTGCGCCGGATCGAGATCCCTGAAGACATGCAGGAAAAGCATGGCTTTGCCCCGCTGGGTGCTGCGGATGGCCTCGTGAAGAGCGCGATCCTTGGGTACAACTCGGCCCGTATGTTCAACATCGACTTGCGCGCGGACTTCGAGCCGATGCTCAACGATGGCGTGCAGCAGCTGAAGACCGACTTCGCGCTGCTCGACGGGATCCGGGATAACACCCGCTACGGCTACATCTCCCCGACCTGAACAATGACGAGTGCGGGCCGGTCTGTCCGGCCCGCGCTTCTGACCGTCATTCACTTCAAGACAGCTTATACACGGACGAAGGAGAATCCCGTGCAATCATTGTCTGCAAAACTCCGCCAGATCTGCGGCGGCACCGTCGCTGTGATGATGTCAGTCGGGGCACCAACCGCCGTGCTTTCCCAGGAATTCGGAAACACCGGCGAAGAGATCTACGAGGAAACCTGCAACAAGTGCCATGGCCTGATCTCGCAGGAGTCTTCGTGGTACGACTTTGCGCCGGAGGACGGCTCCGACGTGCAGCTTGCCGTGATCCTGGCGCGGGGTCCCACCCTGAACGGGATCGTCAACCGTCCCGTCGGGATCATCAAGGGTTACAAATACTCCAAAGCCATGAAGGCCTTTGCGGAGACGGGGGCGGTTTGGGACCGCGAAACGCTGGACCGCTACATCACGGACTCTCGGGCGATGGTGAAAGGCTACATGGTGCTCAAGCTGGGCGAAGCTGATCGAAAGCTGGTTCTGGATTACCTGACAAGCGTGGCTCTCTACCAACCATAAGCTTTGAAAGGAGCCCGTGTCTGATGTCCCAAATCAGCAGATTTCCGGTGCCTGACGTCATCGATTTGCCCGACGATCTTCGCACAACAATTTTGGCAGTTCAGGAAAAAGTCGGGTTCATTCCCAATGTGTTTCTGACCCTGGCGCACCGCCCGGACGAGTTGAGAGCCTTTCTCGCATACCATGATGCGCTCATGGACCGGGATGGTGGCCTGAGCCACGCCGAGAAGGAAATGATCGTCGTTGCAACGTCCAACGCGAACGAATGCCAGTACTGCGTGATCGCGCATGGGGCCATCCTGCGTGTGCGAGCCAAGAACGCTCTGATCGCCGATCAGGTTGCCGTGAACTACCGCAAGGCAGACATCACTCCGAAACAGAAAGCGATGCTCGACTTCGCAATGAAAGTGATGAGCGCGGCTGGGCACATCTCGGATACAGATTTCGAGGCGCTCAGAGAACACGGTTTCAGCAACGAGGATGCCTGGGACATTGCCGCGATTACAGCGTTCTTCGGGATGTCAAATCGGTTGGCCAACATCACGTCGATGCGCCCCAACGATGAATTCTACGAGATGGGCCGGAGCTGACCCGAGACCCTCGAAACTCTTCTGCCAAACAGGGAGAAAGCCATGACGATTCAAGATATTGGCCACTACATCAACGGCCAGACCACATTTGCCGGAACAAGCCGGACGCAAGAGGTGTTCAACCCTGCAACCGGGGACGTTACAGGACAGGTCGCGCTTGCAGATGTTGACGAGGTGAACAAGGCGGTCGCGGCCGCGAGCGCTGCTTTCCCAGCGTGGTCGGCCATGCCGCCGATCCGCCGGGCGCGCTTGATGAACCGTTTCCTCAATTTGCTCCACGAGCGGAAAGACGATCTGGCGCGCGCAATCACGTCAGAACATGGCAAGGTCTTTACCGATGCGCGCGGCGAAGTGGAACGCGGCATCGATATTGTCGAGTTTGCCTGCGGCATCCCGCAGTTGCTCAAAGGCGATTACACTGAACAGGTCTCCCGCGGGATCGACAATTGGACGACCCGCCAACCGCTGGGCGTGGTTGCGGGCGTCACGCCTTTCAATTTCCCGGTCATGGTGCCGATGTGGATGTTTCCCGTGGCCATCGCAGCCGGAAACACCTTTGTTCTGAAACCGTCACCAACCGATCCGACGCCGTCCTTGCTCTACGCGGAGCTGATGAAGGAAGCGGGTTTCCCGGATGGCGTCTTCAACGTTGTGCAAGGGGACAAGGTGGCTGTTGATGCTCTGCTGGAGCATCCGGACGTCAAGGCGATCTCCTTTGTCGGCTCCACACCCATTGCCAACTACATTTATGAAACGGGCGCGCACCACGGCAAACGGGTTCAGGCGCTGGGCGGGGCAAAAAACCATATGATGGTGATGCCGGACGCAGACCTTGAGAAAGCCGCGGATGCGCTCATGGGCGCGGCCTTTGGCTCGGCGGGCGAGCGCTGCATGGCGATTTCCGTGGCAACCCTGGTGGGCGATGTCGCCGACAAGATCGTACCGATGTTGGTCGAACGGCTCAAAACGCTGAAGGTCAAGGACGGGCGTGAAATGGACGCCGAAATGGGCCCGATTGTCACCGCCGCCGCGCGCGACCGGATCGCGGGATATATCCAATCCGGCGTGGATCAGGGCGCTGATCTTGTCGTGGATGGCCGCACACATGAACTGGCGCAAAATGATCCGGGCTTTTGGCTTGGAGGGACTTTGTTTGACCATGTGACGCCGGACATGACGATCTACAAAGAAGAGATTTTTGGGCCGGTGCTGTCCTGCGTTCGGGTGCCGGACTTCGCGGCAGGCATGGATCTGATCAACTCACATGAGTATGGCAACGGCGTCAGCCTCTTTACGCGCGATGGCAATATCGCCCGCGAGTTTGGCCGCCACATCCAGGTGGGGATGGTTGGGATCAATGTTCCGATCCCGGTTCCCATGGCTTGGCACGGGTTCGGCGGCTGGAAGAAGAGCCTCTTTGGCGACACGCATGCTTACGGCGAGGAAGGCGTGCGCTTCTACACCAAGCAGAAATCGATCATGCAACGATGGCCTGAGAGCATCAGCAAGGGCGCTGAGTTCGATATGCCTGTCGCGCAATAGCGCAGGAGCGGACCATGTCAGGGGGACTCTTTGATTACATTGTCATAGGCGCCGGTACGGCCGGCTGCCTCTTGGCCAACCGGCTGAGCGCCGATCCAAAAAACCAGGTCCTGCTCTTGGAGGCGGGCAAGAAGGACACGTATCCCTGGATCCATATTCCCGTCGGCTACCTGTACTGCATCGGGAACCCGCGCGCGGATTGGATGTACAAGACGGAGCCGGACAAGGGTCTCAATGGACGCAGCCTGATCTACCCGCGCGGCAAGACGCTGGGCGGCTGCTCTTCGATCAACGGCATGATCTACATGCGCGGCCAGGCGCGGGATTATGACAACTGGGCCGAGTTGACGGGTGATGAAGAGTGGAACTGGAAGCACTCTCTGAAAGACTTCAAAGCCCACGAAAACCATTACCGGCTGGACGATGGCGCAGACCCCGAAACCGGCCACAACAGCCGGTTTTCAGACCTGCACGGTCATGGCGGTGAATGGCGCATCGAGAAGCAGCGTTTGCGGTGGGACGTGCTGGACAGTTTTTCCGATGCCATGGCCGAGTATGGGGTTGAGAAGACAGACGATTTCAATGGGGGTGACAATGCCGGGGTTGGTTACTTCGACGTCAATCAGCGTTCCGGTTGGCGGTGGAACACGTCAAAGGCTTTCTTGCGCCCCGCGAAGTCGCGAAAAAATCTGACCATCCTGACGGAAGCGCAGGTCAAGAAACTGACGTTTGACAAGGTGCTGGGCAAGGGCTTGCGCTGCACCGGGGCCAAAATCAGGTACAAGGGGCGCACGGCAACCGTCAAAGCGCGGGGCGAGGTGATCTTGTCCGCAGGCGCCGTGAACTCACCACAGATCCTGCAGCTTTCGGGTATCGGACCGGCAGAACTGCTGAAATCTCTGGGTATTGATGTTCTTGTTGATGCGCCTGCGGTTGGTGAAAACCTGCAGGATCACCTACAAATCCGGACCGTTTTCAAGGTCGAGCAAACCCGGACACTGAACACGCTTGCGAATTCGATGATGGGCAAGGCGTTTATTGGTCTGGAGTATGCTCTGAAACGGTCCGGACCGATGAGCATGTCCCCAAGCCAGCTTGGGGCGTTCACACGGTCAGACAGCGCGCGCACCCATGCGAACCTGCAATACCATGTGCAACCGCTCAGCCTCGAGGCCTTTGGCGATGATCTTCACGAATTTCCCGCCATCACTGTAAGCGTTTGCAATCTCAATCCAACCAGTCGTGGCCACGTGCGCATACAGTCGGCCGACTACCGCGACGCGCCGCATATCGTTCCGAACTACCTGGACACGGATGAGGATCGGAAAATTGCGGCAGACAGCCTGCGCCAGGTTCGCGAGGTCATGCGGCAACCGTCGATGAAACCTTATGGCCCGACAGAGTACAAACCCGGCGAGCAATATCAGACGGACGAGGAACTGGCCAAGCTGGCCGGGGACATCGCCACGACAATTTTCCACCCTGCCGGAACTGTCAAAATGGGTCATGTCCAAGACAAGACAGCCGTGTTGGATCCGCATCTGCGGGTCAAGGGTGTGTCGGGTCTGCGGGTCGTCGATGCCAGCGTTATGCCGGAAATCACAAGCGGGAACACCAACTCGCCGACCTTGATGATCGCCGAAAAGGCCGCGCGTTGGGTGCTCAATCAAGCGTGAACCACCCACGCCAGCACGGGCGCTCAGAACTGGCTTGGGCTGGCGCCGAAGTGTTTCTTGAACAGCCTCGAGAACTCACTCGAGCTGGAAAATCCGCAGGTCATCGCGACCGACGTCATGGAATGCTTGACGAGGCTGCGCTCCAGCATGTCGCGCGCGGCCTCCAATCGCCGATGGCGCAGGTGCTCCATGACCGAAGGGCCGTTCGCGAACACCTTGTAAAGGTAGCTCCTTGATATGCCACAATCCTTCGCGATCATCGCGGGATTGAGCGCTTCGTTGTGGAAGCTTTCGTCCAGATAGGCGAGCACGCGCGCGCGCACGCATTGCACGGCCAGCGTTTCTTCGGACTCGCTGTTTCCTGCCGTCAGAAAGAAGGCAACCGTGTCCAGCATCTGGTTCGAAAGAAACCCCAACGTGTCTTCGCCCATCTGATTGGCTTCTGATGTGAGCTCCGAAATCAGGTGCTGCATATGATGGTAAATCGTGTCTGGCTGCAGGACGCTTCGTGGCAAAATACCTACGCGCCGACCCAAGCGATACTCCAAGGCAGAGACCGGGATCTGGATATTGAACGTCGAATAGCTTTTGCTGACCTCGAGCCGCGCGGAAAGATCCACGTTGATCAGATACGCGTGCTTTGGAATAAGCCGCATGGCTTGGTCACCGACGTGACATTTGGCGGCGCCGCTTTCCGGGAAAGTCAGCGAAAAGAAAGGCTCACCTCGCTGCGCGTTGTTGCCCTTGACGCATTTGAAGATCTGGTGCCCGAATTCCAACTGGTTGAAGGTAAGCGCGCCGACCTTTCGGCTATGCAGGCTTCCCGACAATCTGCCGTCACCAATTTCGACGAGATCAACGGGCCCCCATACCCCGCCAAACACATGGCGCCAGAGCTCCATGCTTTCACGCTCATTGACGTCTGATGTTCTGCCGACAAGCGGCATTTTGCTGACAACACTCATGGTTGTTGGCTCCTCCCTTGGGCAAAACAGCGTGGCACGTTGCCGACGGTCTGCTTTGCAATATCGGCGTTCTGCCCGACACCTCCTGTCTGAAACTCGATAACTGGATTGATTGATTTACGCGTTCGGGCCGCTGACCAAGGCGCCCTCATTGAGCTCAGGTTAACAGGATTTCTGGTTTCAGCTATCGAAGGTCTGGCTGTCATCCCGAGCGGGGCGAGAACTGTCTCGAAATGAGACAGATCACGATACACCTTCGCCCGGGGAAGTTTGTCGAAGGTCGTTTTGACCTCGGTGCTGCGATATTCATTTGGCGGTTTCTGGGTCCAGATTGATCCACTGCGCGTCTTTCAATCCGCTTCGATCTTCTGCAAGTGAACCACCGTGTCGACATGGGTAATCCGGTAACCGGGCGGCGGCGTTACGGCCGCGTCGTTTTTCACGTCAAGCACACGGTTTTCGCTTTGGATGTAGAAGTGCCTGTGCGGGCCGGTATCTGTATCAAACCAAGCCCGTTCACTCGGGACGGCAACGCGCCGCAGCAAACCGGCCTGCTCGAACTCGCGCAATCCGTTGTAAACAGTGGCGAGGGACAGGCGTTCGTTCTCTTTGTAAGCCTCGTTGTGAAGAATTTGCGCGTCGATGTGTCGGCCCGAAGAAAAAAACAGAAGCCGAGCCATTAGCCTGCGCTGTTTTGTCGGACGCAGCCCGTGCGCGATCAGCAAATCGCTTTCCTGATTTTGAGACTCCTCTGACACCTACGCTGGCCTTTGGTTTGAATTGCTTGCGCCATTGATTGATCGCGGTTTGCCCGGCTTCAGAGCACAGCAGAGCGCATCGCCTAAAACGGCTTTGCCAAAGCTGTGTTGTGATATGTTGCTGCGTGCTGCCATGTCTCCTCCAGGCTGGCTACTCAGGGACTGGCGTGGATTGTCACGCCAAATCCTGAGGTTGCAGTTTCATGGATCGTAAGCGTATTCAGATCAGACAGTGCGCTCTTGTGATCCAACCTCCGGTTTCTTGTGTATGCGTCCACCGGTGCGGCACCAAAGCCTCGCGCAGTCCATTGGATTCGCTCCCCGTTATTCCAGCTCGATGAGTAGGTCTTTTGCGTCGATTTGAGCGCCTGGTGTGACGTTTAGGGCTTTGACGGTTGCGTCGCGTTCGGCGTGGAGGCCGGTTTCCATTTTCATCGCTTCGATGGTGAGCAGCAGGT
>NZ_SRXY01000007.1 GCF_004804335.1 Pacificoceanicola onchidii | reverse complement strand
AGATCATGCGCCGCATCCTGCGCAAAATCGCTGAAAACGACTACGGCTCCCTGGGCGACACATCCACCCTCGCCGACCCCTCCGTCGTCGACGAACTCATCGAAAATCGCATGAATAAGGGGTGAGCGCTTTAACCTCTTGAAAGGCGGGCCACAACGGCCCGCCTTTTTCGTTTCAGGGATAATTTGGATTGCGTCCAATCCTCGTTTTTCGCCCCGGTTTCTGCCCCATCCTGTCCACCAAGGAACCAAACCACCGCCGCAAACCTTGCGCAATGGTAACCACGGCTCCGGTATCTGCTTTGAATTTTAGGCGTCCTGCTGCGATAATCTCAGGAATGTGTTAGTTTCTAATGGTGGGGGCCCTAAGGACGGAGCACAACGATGCTACTTGCAGGCCCGACCCCAACCTGGATCGCACCTCTCGCCACGGGACATCCCCTTGGCTTGCCCGGCGCGCAAAAACAGCCCACACCGCAGCAACGCGTGCAGCCCATGAGCCAATCCGGCGGCAGCGCGTCCTCTTCCAATCGCAAGCCACCGGCGATCCAACCTTCACGGCAAGAGAAGGATCCGGACCCGACGACCCACATCGCCCCACCGTCGATCATGCAGATCAAAATCTCGCAAATGCTCTACGAACAGGCCTCGAGGCAGGACGAATCCGAAGCGACGGAAGACAAACCCCCTGAAAGCGCCGAACTGGAGCGCCAAGCAGATCGCGCCCCGCCAAGAACAGAGACCCGACGGACGGAGGAGGCGCAAGACAAACGCGATCCGCCGAAGGCTCAGGAGACCGACCCCGCGCTTGCACCCGAGCCGCAACGTTCAACGGCAATGAGCGGCTACGAAGAGGCCGGTAAACTCGTCGAAACAGCCTGATAGCGCGCCCAATCGGACCGCGAAGCGCATTTGCCGGGCCTGCGGGTCCGGTTAACCCGCGTTTTCCCCGCGTGCGCGGCTTTTCACCGCATCATGCTTGCCCTATATACGCTGCAGTCAGGCCGCCCGCGCAGAACCGGCGGCCACGGAGCATTTTGGCGAGGATCGCATGAGCAACAAGAATCACGAGGCAGATGTCGCCTTTATCAAGGCTTTGGCGGACGTGCTGCGCGACAACGACCTGACCGAGCTGCAGGTGAAGCGCGAATACGGCGAAGACGACAGCCTGAACGTTCGGGTCAGCCGCGTGCAGCCGCAGGCCCCGATCGCGGCCGCCCCCGTCCAGCACAGCGTGCCCGTTGCCGCGCCCGCCGCTGCGGCTCCGGCCCCCGCCGCCGCGCCAGCAGACGATCTTCCCGAAGATCCGGCAGCGCACCCCGGTGCGGTCACCTCGCCCATGGTTGGAACCGTCTACATGCAGGCGGAACCGGGGTCCCCGGCCTTCATCAGCGTCGGCAGCACCGTCAAGGAAGGCGATACCCTTCTGATCGTCGAAGCCATGAAGACGATGAACCATATTCCGGCGCCGCGTGCCGGGACGGTCAAGCGCATTCTGATCGAGGATGGCGCCCCCGTCGAATACGGCGCTCCGCTTGTGATCCTTGAGTAAGGGCGCGCAATGTTTGACAAAATCCTGATCGCCAACCGGGGCGAGATTGCCCTGCGTGTCATCCGGGCCTGCCGCGAAATGGGCATTCGGAGCGTGGCTGTGCACTCCACCGCAGACAGCGACGCGATGCATGTGCGCATGGCGGATGAGACCATCTGCATCGGCCCCGCCCCCGGCACCGACAGCTATCTTTCGATCCCTGCGATCATTTCGGCCTGCGAGGTGAGCGGCGCACAGGCGATCCATCCCGGCTATGGTTTCCTGTCGGAGAACGCACGGTTTGTGCAGATCGTAGAAGACCATGATCTGAAATTCATCGGTCCGTCTGCCGAGCACATCCGCATCATGGGTGACAAGATCACCGCCAAGGACACCGCGAAGAAACTGGGTATCCCGGTGGTTCCCGGCTCCGACGGCGGCGTGCCAACGCTCGAAGACGCGAAGAAGATCGGCGCGGACTTCGGCTATCCGGTGATCATCAAGGCCACCGCTGGCGGCGGGGGTCGCGGGATGCAGGTCGCCAAGGACGAAGAGTCCATGGAAAAGGCCTTCCTCACCGCGCGCTCGGAGGCCAAGGCGGCCTTTGGCAACGATGAGGTCTATATCGAGAAATACCTGCAAAAACCGCGACACATCGAGGTTCAGGTGTTTGGCGATGGCCAGGGCGGTGGCGTGCATCTGGGCGAGCGGGACTGCTCACTGCAGCGCCGTCACCAGAAGGTCTTTGAAGAGGCCCCCGGCCCGTCGATCACCCCCGAAGAGCGCGCCCATATCGGCGGCATCTGTGCCAAGGCGATTGGCGAGATGGGTTATTCCGGTGCGGGCACCGTGGAGTTCCTCTACGAGGATGGCGAGTTCTATTTCATCGAGATGAACACGCGTCTGCAGGTGGAACACCCTGTGACAGAGGCAATCTTTGGCCAGGATCTGGTGCGCGAACAGATTCGCGTTGCCGCAGGCCAAAAGCTGTCGTTCAACCAGGAAGATCTGGTCATCAACGGTCACGCGATCGAAGTGCGGATCAACGCCGAACGGCTTCCGAACTTCTCCCCCTGCCCCGGCAAGATCACCGCGTTTCACGCGCCCGGCGGTCTTGGCGTGCGCATGGATAGCGCGCTGTATGACGGCTATTCGATCCCGCCCTATTACGACAGCCTGATTGCCAAGCTGATCGTACATGGCCGTGACCGGCCAGAGGCGCTGGCGCGTCTGCAACGGGCGCTTGGAGAGCTGATCGTGGATGGCATCGACACCACCGTGCCGCTGTTCCATGCGCTTTTGCAGGAGAAGGACATCCATACCGGCGGATATAACATCCACTGGCTGGAGAAGTGGCTGGAGGCCGGAGGGCTCGACTAAGCCATGAGCGATGAGCATCGCGTCACACCTGACCTGCTCTTGCATGCCTACCGCTCGGGCATCTTTCCGATGGCCGAGCATCGGGGCGATCCGGAAATCTTCTGGGTCGACCCACGCCGGCGGGGGATCATCCCGCTGGACGGGTTCCACATCTCCCGCAGTCTGGCCCGTGCGCTTCGGCGCGATGACTACCACGTTACCCTGAACCGCGATTTCTCAGGCGTTCTGGACGGCTGTGCGGATCGGGAAGAGACCTGGATCAACGGCGAAATCTCGGAGCTTTACTCGCAATTGCACGACCTTGGGCATGTGCATTCGCTTGAGGTTTGGGCGGAAAACACGCTGGTTGGCGGCGTTTACGGGGTGAGCGTGGGGCGCGCGTTCTGCGGCGAATCCATGTTCTCGCGGCGCACCGATGCCTCCAAGATCGCTTTGGCGTGGCTGGTGGATGTGCTGCGACGGGCGGGCTTTACGCTTTTCGACACGCAGTTCCTGACCACGCACCTGGCCTCCCTTGGCGGCAAGGAAGTATCGCGCGGCGCCTATCGCGCCCTTCTGGAGGAGGCGTTGGAAGGAGACGCGGATATTCAATCCGTGCCACTGGCTTCAGCCGGTCAGGACGTGGTGCACCGCATCACCCAGACGTCGTAACGCGGGTGATCGAGCGGGTTCAGCGCCGGGGATGAGGCGACCATCCAGCCGCGATAGACCGGCTGCGCCACGCCCGCTTCGCGGATTGTCATGAAGGCATAGGCATCACCCGACGGGTTGCCGACAGGAAAGCGGCATTCGCTCAGGACAATCTCGATGAGGCCTTGCTGCGCCGCCTGCCCATTGGCCAGCGTAACGTCGAGCACCTTGGCGTTCAGCTTGTCGAGCACCCGAAGCACCGCGCCGGTGCCGGGGTTCACAGACTCCTGCGCCGTTGCGGCAACGGGCAGCAGCGCAGCCAGCAGCGCGGCACGGATCATTCGTCGCCCCCGCCACTGACATATTTCAACAGGAGCGAGAGCAGGCTCACGGCCCCTTGCGTATCGAGGATTTCATCGCCTTCGGCGTAATTGAAGGGCGAGCCGCCAGGGCTGATTTCGATGAAATTTCCACCCAGGAGACCTTCGGAGGCAACAATAATCGCGCTGTCGTCGGGGATTTCGATGCCGTCTTGGATGCTCACCACCGTGTCAGCGCGGAAGGTTTCGCGGTTGAGTGCGATGTCCGTCACCGTGCCCACCTTAACGCCCGCAAGCCGCACATCGGTGCCAACTCTCACCCCTTCGAGCGAGCGGAAAGACGCGCGGAGCGGGTACTCGCTGCCGCCGAGTTCGAACCCTGCGCTTTGCACAGCATAGAGCCCAAAGGCCAAAGCGGCGGCCAATACGCCGCCGCCCACAATCACTTCCGTGGTGGAATGAGTCATTCGGGGCTCCAGGCCTCATAGTCACGGCGATCCGCCGGTTCCGCACGGCGCAAAGAGCCTGCAGGGGCGTGCGCCTGCATCGTGCCGGTCAGGTTTTCGAGATGCTCTTTTTCCCAGTCCTTGTGCGGAAGCGGCGTCTCGGACGGCAGATCGTCAAAGGTGTGGTGCAGCCAGCCGTGCCAATCGGGAGAGACCCGGCTTGCTTCGGCCTCACCGTTGTAAATCACCCAGCGGCGCTTGCCATCGTGGCTGGTGTAGAAGACGTTGCCCTGCTCATCCTCGCCCACCTTCTTGCCGTTGCGCCAGGTATAGATCTGCGTGTTCAGGGTCTGACCGTTCCACCAGGTGACGGCGCGCAGAAGAGTGTTGAGAATGCCCATGGACGACTCCTGTCTGTCTTCCCCCCTATATGGCGAAATCCGTGCGGGCCGTCCAGTGGCCGCCGTGTCGCAACATTCCCCCTGCTTACCAGGTTTTCGCAATAAGTCTGGCGAAATACACGGGAGTTTCTTAACCTTTCGTTAAACAAAGCCGAGCAGCAGACCGATGAGCGAAACCGCGACAGCCGTGGAGTGCAAAGGCGTGCGTGTGCCGCCCTCGCCTTTCCTGACCGAGACCCGGATCAGGCGGATCGCTGAAGCGCGTTACGAAGGCGAGGAAATTGCTGGCGCTCTGTCCGTGATTGGCCCTTCGGATCGGGTTTTGGAACTTGGTGCGGGGCTTGGAATTGTCGGGGCCGTGATTGCCCGGAACGCCCGGCCAGAGGCGGTTCTGTCATTTGAGGCCAACCCGGATTTGATACCGCATATCAAGGCCTTGCATGCTTTGAACGCGCTGGAGGATCGGATCGAGCTGCGCAATCGGGTGCTGCTTAGCAGCCCGAACCGCCCGGAGGCGGTGACGTTCTACCTGCGCAACTCCTTCCTCGGCTCATCGCTGATTGATCAGGACGCACGGCAAACCCGGCCGGTCTCTGTGCCCACCGAAAGCTTCGATACTGTGCGCCGTGCCTTCCGACCAACGGTTCTGGTGATGGACATCGAAGGCGGGGAATTGGATCTGCTGAAACACGCGGACCTGTCCGGTATTCGCGCGGTCGTTATCGAGTTTCACCCGAACGCATACGGGATCGACGGGGCAAAAACCTGCAAGGATATCCTGCGCGAACAGGGGTTCCGTCAGGATATGTCCGTGTCCACCCGCTTCGTCTGGACTTGCACGCGCGCGGTCGCGCCTTCGCGGCTGGTCACTCCGCCACCGGACCCGGCGGGCGGCTGGTCGCAAAGCCTGCGGGTGGTGCGCAATGCTGTGGTTCAAGCTCCGTCCGAAAACGGGTTGGCGGTGCCCTGCGGGGTGATGACCGCCGAAGGCGAGGACGTGCCAGAAGCGCCGCTTTGGCGCAACAAACGGCGGCTTAACCTGCCCTTCCCGCCCCCGGCCGAGCCATTGGAGGAAATCGGCGGAACCTGGTTCTGGGGCGGCGTGATGTGGAGCAATTTTGCGCATTTCATCGTCGAGAGCAGTTGCCGGTTGTGGGGTCTGGATCACCTCAAACAAAGCCCCGACGGGCTCTTGTTCATCCCGCGCCGCAATCGCCCGGCGGGGGACTTGCTCGACTTTCAACAGGCGTTCCTGGAGGCTTGTGGGATCGATCTGCCGGTGCGCGTGGTCCAGCCTGCGGCCCGGGTTGAGCGATTGATCGTGCCGGGGCAAGGGTTTGGTCTGGGCGCGATCAGCGCGGGAACCGCGCCCTTTCGCGCCTTCATGGCGGATCGGTTCGGCAAAGACATTGCGCCGGAAGGCCCGGAGAAGCTTTATGTATCGCGCAGCGGGCTGGGACCATCGCGCGGGGCCTTGCTTGGAGAAGGCGCGATTGAACGCCACCTCGCGGGGCAGGGCTACGAGATTTTCCATCCCGAACGACACCCTTTAGGCGTGCAAATCGCCCGATACAAAGCCGCCAGGTACATTCTGGCCGCAGAAGGCTCAGCGCTGCATGTGGTGGCGTTTTCGGCTGGAACGGACCAACGGGTGGGCGTGATTGCGCGCCGTAAATCCGTGGCCACAGGGCATATACTGACGCATTTGCAAGGATTTACCGGAAGAACGCCGGCCTTGTTCAACCATCTGAGCCGGGTCTGGCATCATGCCGATACCGGGCGGGCGCGGCTTGCGATTGGCGAGCCGGACATGCCCGCTCTACAGGCCGCATTGTCCGCCGAGGGGTTCATCGAAGCGGGCGCGTATTGGGAGCCGCTAAATGCTGAGGCGGTGCAGGAGGCCTTGGGCGAGGGCTACACATTGACCCCGCCCAACCCGGTTTAAGACGCGGGCGCGAGGGCGGTCAGTTCAATCTCGATGCGGAATTTCGGATCGATCAGGTTGCACTCGACCATCGTTGCCGCTGGCGGATTGGCTCCGAAAGCCGCCGAGAGGATCGGCCAGCACGGCTCGAACTCTGCGGCGTCGGGCAGGTAGTAGTTCACGCGCACCGCATCGGCGAAGCTCGCCCCGGCCTCTTTCAAGGCGTTTTCGATGACGTCCAGCGCGCTGCGGCATTGCTCTTCGACCGTATCACCTGTGCCCACGGTTCCGGCCACATGGACAAAACCACCCGCGACAACCGCGCGGCAATACCCGATCTTGGCCTCGAACGGGCCGCCGGAGGAAATACGTTTGATCATGGTCTACCTTTCATAAGAAAAGGCGGGGTAAAACCCCGCCCTACTATGTGTTGCGTCGGCCCTGCGATCAGCTTGCAGAAGCCTCCTCTTTTTTCTGATCGGCGTAGATCATCAGCGGTTTCGAGTCCGAAGCGACGGCCTCTTCGTTCACAACCACCTCTGTCACCTCATCCATACCCGGCAGCTCGAACATGGTGTCGAGCAGGATGCCTTCAAGGATGGAGCGCAGGCCGCGTGCGCCGGTCTTGCGCTCGATCGCCTTCTTCGCAATGGATGACAGCGCATCGTCGGTGAAGGACAATTCGGTTTCTTCCATCTCGAAAAGCCGCTGGTACTGCTTGACCAGCGCGTTTTTCGGCTGGGTCAGAATGGTGACCAGAGCATCCTCGTCGAGATCTTCGAGTGTCGCGACAACTGGCAGACGGCCCACAAATTCCGGGATCAGGCCGAATTTCAGCAGATCTTCCGGCTCGAGATCCTGGAAGGTCTCGCCGATGCCCGCTTCGCTCTCGTCGCGCACATCCGCGCCGAAGCCCATGGCCGAGCCCTTGCCGCGCTGCTTGATGATGCGGTCGAGACCGGCAAATGCGCCGCCGCAGATGAAGAGGATGTTGGTGGTGTCCACCTGCAGGAACTCCTGCTGCGGATGCTTGCGCCCGCCCTGTGGCGGAACGGAAGCCACGGTGCCTTCCATCAGTTTCAGCAAAGCCTGCTGCACCCCCTCGCCCGAAACGTCGCGGGTGATCGAGGGGTTCTCGGACTTGCGGGTGATCTTGTCGACCTCGTCGATGTAGACGATGCCGCGCTGCGCGCGCTCGACGTTGTATTCGGACGCCTGAAGCAGCTTGAGAATGATGTTTTCAACATCCTCACCGACATAGCCAGCCTCGGTCAGCGTGGTGGCATCGGCCATTGTGAACGGCACGTCCAGAATACGCGCCAACGTCTGCGCCAACAGCGTCTTGCCGCAGCCCGTCGGGCCGATCAGCAGGATGTTCGACTTTGCCAGTTCGATGTCAGAGGACTTCTGAGCGTGGTTCAGACGCTTGTAATGGTTGTGCACTGCCACGGAGAGCACGCGCTTCGCCTTGCCCTGACCAATCACATAATCGTCGAGAACATCGCAAATCTCGCGCGGAGTTGGCACGCCTTCGGAAGCCTTGAGCCCGGCCCCCTTCGTTTCCTCGCGGATGATGTCCATGCACAGCTCGACGCATTCATCACAGATGAACACCGTCGGCCCGGCGATCAGCTTGCGGACCTCATGCTGGCTCTTTCCGCAGAAGCTGCAGTAGAGCGTGTTTTTGCTGTCACCGCTTGAATTCGTCGCCATATTGCACCTTTCCTGACGGTCCCCGGTTCGCAAATTGAACCGAGGCACGCGCCGTATTTTCGCACCGAACGCCCTGTTCCCGTCAGCTTATGGCAGGCCAAAGGGGCGAGCAATCCGAAAGTTTGCCTCGCCCGTGGATCGGGCGAAACACAGTTTTTATTTGCCTGCCTCGTCATCACCGGCTTGGCGCGAGGTGACGATTTCGTCGATCAGGCCCCATTTCTTTGCCTCTTCGGCATCCATGAAGTTATCGCGCTCCAGCGCGCTTTCCACGGCCTTGAGCGTCTGGCCTGTGTGCTTCACGTAGATTTCATTGAGGCGGCGTTTGAGTTTCAGCGTCTCTTCCGCGTGAATCATGATGTCGGTCGCCTGACCCTGGTACCCGCCGGAGGGCTGGTGAACCATGATGCGGCTGTTCGGGAGCGAGAAGCGCATGCCCGCCTCACCGGCCGTCAGAAGCAGCGAGCCCATGGAGGCCGCCTGGCCGATCACCAGCGTCGAGACCTTCGGCTTGATGTACTGCATGGTGTCGTAGATCGACAGGCCGGAGGTCACCACGCCGCCGGGGCTGTTGATATACATGGAGATTTCCTTCGACGGGTTTTCCGCCTCGAGATGCAGCAGCTGCGCCACGATCAGGCTCGACATGCCGTCGTGCACCTGACCATTGAGGAAAATGATCCGCTCTTTCAGCAAGCGCGAGAAGATGTCGTAAGCGCGTTCGCCACGGCTGGTCTGCTCAACCACCATGGGAACGAGAGTGTTCATGTAAACGTCAATCGGGTCTTTCATCGGGAACCTGCCTGCTGGTGTTTGCGTCAATGCCTAAAGCCTAGGAGTTTATAGAGTCTTAGTACTGCCCCCAGACACCCGCAAGGGGCGGGCGTAAATTCACGTTTCTTCCTTCAATTGTAGCGGGCGGAATGGGAATACTTTGTTAACCAAACTGCGCCGAGCTGCCTGCGTGCACCACGCGGCGCCCGGTTCCACATGTCAAAGCAGGCTTGCGCAATACCGGCCCGACCAAAGCAAAGGGGCGGACACGACGCCCGCCCCTCCACATAGTCCTGCTCGAAGAAATCAGCCGAACATGTCGGTGGTGATACCCTCGTACCAGCCAACGCTCTCTTCATAGGTCTGCTTGCGCAGTTCGGCGTCTTCGCCGGTCTGGCTGACAAAACCGTCGGTCTTGGCGATTTTCTCGTCGGTCGCCTCGTAAGACGCACCCACCTTGACGCCGTCGTCGGTGTCGATCAGCGACCAGCAGGTGTTGGAGAACTTCGCCGGGAACACGCGGGAGCCGGTCAGCGCGCCGCGCACGGCCATGGCGGCAACTTTCGCCTGAGAATTCGCGGAGAAGCCCGACTTCGGCATGTCACCCTGGTTGGTTGCGTCGCCAAGAATGTGGATATTTTCATCCAGACGGCTCTGCATGGTGTGGCCGATGACCGGGGCCCAGTTGCCTTCGGTCAGGGCAGCCGCATCACAGATCGCGCCCGCTTTTTGTGCAGGAATGACGTTGCAGACGTCAGCCTTGACCACTTCACCGTCGATATCGACTTCCATCGTATCGGCGTTCACCGAGACGTTTTCGCCACCGAAGTCGGGGCCGATACGCTCGATCATACCGCCATAGTGCTTTTCCCAGCCCTCTTCGAAGAGCGCCTGCTTGGAGAACTTCGGCTTGGGATCCGCGATGATGATTTTCGCGGTCGGGTTGGTCTCTTTGAGCACATGCGCAACCATTGAAATCCGCTCGTACGGCCCGGGCGGGCAGCGGAACGGGTTCGGCGGGGCGACCATGACATAGGTGCCGCCTTCCGGCATGGCCATGATCTGGCGCTTGAGCAGTTCGGACTGGGTTCCGGCCTTGTAGGCATGCGGCATCTTGGTCTGGGCTGCGAGATCCCAACCGGGCACCGCGCCGTCGACAAAATCGATACCGGGGCTGATGACCAGACGATCATAAGGCACCTTACCGCCGCCAGCGAGCGCAACGGTTTTGGCGTCGCGGTCCACGCCGGTTGCCCAGTCGTGCACAACGTTGATGCCATACTCTGCTGCCAGCGTACCATAGCTGTGGCCGATGCTGGAAAGCTCGCGGAAGCCGCCGATGTACAGGTTCGAGAAGAAACAGGTGTAGTACACCCGCGTCGGCTCGATCAGGGTGACGTCGATCTCACCCTTGCTGTCCTTGGCGATGTAACGCGCAGCGGTGGCACCGCCGGCGCCGCCGCCGATCACGACGACCTTGGGTTTGCCGTGGCTGGCTGCCTGAACCATAGGCGCGGACAGCGTGGCCGCCGCTGCGGCCCCGGCACCGAGGAACCCTCTTCTGTTGAGTGTCATGTCCTGTTTCCTCCTGTCGGACTAAGTGACAAATTGCTCAGGCCGTGTCTCCCCTGGGCCCGAACGGATGCCGCGTTTTGCGGCAGGACGTCTCGCGATCCTGCACCATTAGATCACCGCTACACAATTGTTTAATTGGGATTTTCGCGATCTTGGAAGAGGCTGGATACCAGGGCGGGACGACTTTCACACAAACGCCCCGAGGCACCGAAGCCACGGGGCGTTTCATTGTTGCAATAGGACCGGGGCCCGCCGCGGTGGGCGGGATCAGACCGGCAGCGCTCCGACGGCGGCGGCGAGGGCCACCGCGGAGGCAAAAAGCAGGATTCGCGTTCGGAACGCCATCGGATTTCTCACTCAAAGGCAGCGCCCTGCCCGGTGTGTGCGCGCGGGAAAAATGACGCTGGTCTCCGGAAAACCCGTCCGGACCAGCCAAGAGCACCGGCTCTTGGCGCATCATTCCATGTTCGGCGCTGTGAGAAAACTGTGGAATACCAGACCCTTCCCTACTCGATTTCCGCAAAATAGGCGGCCAGCGCGGCGATTTCCTCGTCGCTCAGACGCCCGGCCATCAACTGCATGACGGGATGCGGCCGCAATTTCTGCTTATAGGCGTGCATGGCGACAACGAAGTCCTCGGTCGGCCAGTAGACAATCGACGGAATGCCGTCGTCTGCGCCGTCCTGCTTGTGGCAGGTCAGACATTCGGAGGCGAGGTATTCGCCATAGTCCCGATCGCCCACCATCGCGAGGATCTCCGGCGGCAGTTCCACTTCTCGCGCCGCCGCTGTTGGCGCAGATTCCGGGATGTTTTGCGGATTGTCCGAGAAGTCGCGCAGGTAGGCGACCAGATCATGCCGGTCCTGCGGGTCCTTGATCCCCCGGAATGACATGCGGGTGCCGGACACCAGCGCGCGCGGGTTCTCGATATAGGCGTCAAGATGCTCCGCATCCCAGACCATGCCATCGCTGAATGCACGTTCCATGCCCTTGGAATATTTGAAGTCCTGGAATTCACCGGCGCGGCGGCCGAAAACCCCGTTCAGATGCGGCCCGGTGCGGTGCACCGCCCCATCGCCGATCTGGTGGCAGCCGCTGCATTTCTTGAACACCTCGGCCCCGTTCGCGGGATCACCAAAAGGCGACTCCGACGCCGCGACCTGTTCGGTCTCTTCCGGTTCGGGCTCTGGTTCCGCCTTCGCAACCGGCGCGGCGGCGGCAGCGCTTTGGGCGGAGGCCAGCTGCTCTTTCAAAGCCGCGATCTCTGCAAGCTGTGCTTCGGATTGTTCTGTCAAAGCCGTCACTTCGGCGCGCAGCCCGGAGAGTTTCTCCGTCGCCGCCTCTGCGGTTTGCTCCGACGCGGCAGCCTGGCTGAGTGCGGCTGTAATCTCGGCACCGCGATAATCGCGCGCCGTCACCCCATAGGCAATACCCAGCACAAGGGCTGTACCGCCAAGAATGGGGGCGAGAACATTGAGGTTCGTCGCCAAATCTATCCCTCCCAGTGCAAACCATGCCCACGGGTTTCGCGGGCATGGTCTTGTCATTGAGCCTCTGTCGCAGCCTTACTGGCTGATCGACTGGAGATATGCGTTTACCGCATCGATGTCGCCTTGCTTGCGCAGGCCCGCAAAGGACATCCGGGTCCCCTTGATGTAGGCTTTCGGCTTGGTCAGGAAGGCAGACATGGTCTCCTCGTCCCAGACGCCGCCGTGTTCGGCCATGGCTCCAGAGTACTTGAAACCTTCGACGCCGCCAATCGCGCGACCCCAGACACCGTTCAGGTACGGGCCTGTGCCTTTGCCGCCGTCAACCTTGTGGCAGGACTTGCACTTCTTGAAGACCTTCTCACCAGCCGCAACCAGCTCAGGATCAAGACCACCTGCTGCGGCGGGTTCTTCGGCCACGGTCTCAGCCGCCGGAGCGGTCTCGGTCACCTGGGCAACCTGCTCTTCCGGAGCCGCCTCAGCCGCTTCCGTGCCCTCCTCATCGGGGGTCACGTCAAGAACTGTGGCGCGCATGGTCACCTCGACGGTGCCGTCCTTGCAGTTTTCCATGCAAGGCTCGCCGCGCCACTGGCTGTACTCCGTGGCTTCGCGGTCATCGACGATGAAGCCTCCGGCGTTCAGCATCTCCACCTCACCCCAGGTCTCCCGTGACAGTTCGAAATCGTCGTCGATCATGTCGTTGGAATAAAGGATGTAGGCCACGATGGCGTAGGTCTCATCCGCGCTGAGCGACTGGGCGTTGCCGAAGGGCATCGAGCGATGCACATAGTCCCAGACCGTGGACAGGTAGGGCCAGTAGGACCCCACTGTTTTCAAAGGGTCTTCGTCCGCGAGGGAACCTTCGCCGCCAGCCAGCTTCGGCCAGTTGTCCACGCCTTCCGCAAAGGAGCCGTGGCAGGAGGCGCAATTGTCCTCGAAGATGCCTTCGCCGTCGAATGCGTTGCCGGAGCCATCCGGCAGGCCGGTGCCGTCGGGCAGAACGTCCACATCCCAAGCCGCCAGTTCTTCGGCGTGGGCCATGCGACCGAGGGCGAAAACGAGGCCTTCGCCGGTGGTGGCGGATGCGGTGGCGGTTTCTTCCGCGGCTGGGGCAGCGCCCTCTTCATCCGGCGTGACATCGAGAACTGTGGCACGCATAGAGACTTCCACGGTGCCGTCCTTGCAGTTTTCCATGCAAGGCTCGCCGCGCCACTGGCTGTACTCCGTGGCTTCGCGGTCATCGACGATGAAGCCTCCGGCGTTCAGCATCTCCACCTCACCCCATGTGTCCCGTGACAGTTCGAAATCGTCGTCGATCATGTCGTTGGAATAAAGGATGTAGGCCACGATGGCGTAGGTCTCGTCCGCGCTGAGCGATTGCGCGTTGCCGAAGGGCATCGAGCGGTGCACGTAATCCCAGACCGTGGACAGGTAGGGCCAGTAGGACCCCACTGTTTTCAAAGGGTCTTCGTCCGCGAGGGAACCTTCGCCGCCAGCCAGTTTCGGCCAGTTGTCCACACCTTCGGCAAAGGAGCCGTGGCAGGAGGCGCAGTTGTCCTCGAAGATGCCTTCGCCGTCAAAGGCGTTGCCGGAGCCATCCGGCAGGCCGGTGCCGTCGGGCAGAACGTCCACATCCCAAGCCGCCAGTTCTTCGGCGTGGGCCGTGCGACCGAGGGCGAAAACGAGGCCTTCGCCGGTGGTGGCGGTTGCCGTTTCCATCGCGGGCGCAGGCTCTTCTTCTGCCGCAGGCGCAGCAGCAGCTGCTGCGGCCGCCTCGGCTGCGGCGGCTGCCGATGCTGCGGCTTCCGCTTCGGCGACCCTGGCGGCTTCACGCGCGTCATCGCGCGCCTTGATCGCGGCAAGCGCTTCTTCGGACAGAGGAGCAAGGGTCGGCGGGTTTTCGGGAACCTTTGACACATTGCCGTTGGCGAAGATGTAACCGCCAACCAACATCCCCCCTATCCCGAAGACCGCTCCGGCATAGAGGTTAAGAGACTTCGACATTCTCAGCCTCCCCATCGGCTTTCACATGCCATGTCTGGATGCAGTTGTTGTGATAGATCGAGTTCAGGCCGCGCACTTCACGCAACTGCGCCTTGGTCGGCTGAACATATCCGGTCTCGTCCATCGCACGGGACTGCAGCAGCATCTCTTCGCCGTTCCATGTGGTGTCGAGGTAGAAGCGCGACAGGCCCTTGTCGGTCCCGCCGTCGGACAGGCGCGCGGTTTCCCATGTCTTGCCACCGTCTTTGGAGACATCGACGCGGGTGATCTTGCCATGGCCGGACCACGCCATCCCGGTGATCACAAGCGGGCCGTGGCCGTGCTTGATCGGGGACTGCGGGCTGGGGCTGGTGACCACGGACTTGGCGTCCATGACCCAGGTCCACTTGCGCGAAGTGCCGTCTTCGAGTGTGTCCGTGTACTTCGAGGTCTCTTCGCGGCTCTCGACCGGGGCATCCATGACCTCGGCGCGGCGGAGCCACTTGACCCACATGTTGCCTTCCCAACCGGGTACGACAAGGCGCACCGGGTAGCCGTGCTCTTTGCGCAGCGCTTCGCCGTTGGCCTTGAATGCGACCAGAACGTCGTCCATCGCCTTTTCCATCGGAATGGAGCGGCCGTTGGACGAGGCGTCCGCGCCTTCGACGTAAACCCACTTGTCCTTGAAATCGCCGGCGGCGGTCAGGCCTGCCTCTTCGAGCAGGGTGCGCAGCGGCACGCCAGTGTATTCCATGTTGTGGATCATGCCGTGGGTGAACTGCGCGCCGTTGAGCTGCGCGCCTGCCCATTCCATGCCGGTGTTCGCCGCGCATTCACAGAAGTAGACGTGCTGCTCACGCGGGAAGCGTTCGAGATCGGCGTAGGTGAAGACCAGCGGCTTGTCGACCAAGCCATTGATCATCAGGCGATAATCGTCTTTTTTAAGTTCAATCGCGCCGGAGTGGTGACGCTCGAAGGCGCAACCCTGCGGGGTGATCGTGCCGTCAAGCGCGTGGATCGGCGTGAAGTTGATCGAGCTGATCGTGTCGGCGGTCAACCATTCGACGTTGCGGCGGATCACGTCTTCTTCGAACTCGATCGGCAGGCCGTAGGGCGTTGCGTCAACGCCATCGCCAAGGCCGCTGGCCCAATCCTGAACTTCGGTGATCAACGGGTCCGGACCGGCGGCGCGCGCGGTTGCGGCTGCGACTGTTCCCGCCCCAAGAGCGGCGGCTCCGGTCAGGAACTGGCGGCGCGAGGCGCCCTTGTTCTCTGTACTCATGGCTTGTCTCCTCTTGTCGTTGCGGCCTTAAAGGCCTGCAACTTCAACACTGTTGTTGGGCTCCAGCGTCACTGTTCCCAGTTTCCGAATATGGCTTTCCACCACGTCCCAGATCGGCGGTCCTTCGGTGCCTTCGTTGACCGAAGCCCAGCCCGCGACGACGTAATTCTTCGACGGATCAATGGCTTCACCCGTCTTGAGCAGGGTCATGTCGCTGATCCGCTCGCCCTGCGGCTTGCTCACGTCGCAGCGGTAGGCCATGCCGCCGATGCGGACCATGTCGCCACCCTGCTGGTAGTAGGGATCGGGGTTGAAGATGTTGTCGGCGACGTCCTCAAGGATCACCTTGATGAATTCACCGGTCATTTCAGAGCGGTACGCTTCGCCATAGCTCATGGACGTCACGTTCCAGATGTCTTCGCGGGTGATGTCGTCACCGGGGATCAGGCTCGGACCCCAACGCACGCCGGGCGACATGGCGATGTCCGCTTCACGCTCGGAAATCAGCGCGTCGCAGATCAGGTCGTCCCAGGAACCGTTGAAGTTGCCACGGCGATAGAGGAGCGTGTCGGTCTGGCCGACCACCTCTTCCAGGTCGGCCTTGTAAGGCGCGCGTTCGGCGTCGATCAAAGCGGCCATGTCCTTGTCCGGCTCGATCACGTCCGAGAAGATCGGGATCAGCTTGTGGCGGAAGCCCATCATGCGGCCGTCGCGCACGTCGAGATCGACGCGGCTGACAAACTTGCCGTTTGAACCGGAGGCGATCAGGATCGTCTCGCCGATCAGAACCGGCTCGGGCAGCGCGTCATGGGTGTGACCGGTCAGGATCACGTCGATCCCTTTGACACGGCTGGCCATTTTCTTGTCCACGTCAAAGCCGTTGTGGCTCAGGCAGACAACCAGTTCGGCCCCGGCGGCGCGCACTTCGTCGACCATTTCCTGCATGCGCTCATCGCGAATGCCAAAGGAGTATTCGGGGAACATCCAACGCGGGTTGGCGATGGGCATGTAGGGGAAGGCCTGACCGATGACGGCGATCTTGACGCCGCCGCGCTCGAAGAATTTGTACGGCGGGAAGAGATCTTCGGCGGGCTCGTCCCATTCCGCGTCAAAGATGTTCTGACCCAGCGCGGCAAAGGGCAGCCCTTCGACCAGTTCCTGCACCCGCTCAGAGCCCAGCGTGAACTCCCAGTGGAAGGTCATCGCGTCCGGCTTCAGTGCATTCATCACGTTGACCATGTCCTGGCCTTCGGTGTGATAGCAAGTGTAGGAGCCGTGCCACGTGTCACCACCGTCAAGCAGCAGCGCATCGGGGCGCGCGGCGCGGATGGAATTGACCACAGTGGCCACGCGGTCCATGCCGCCCACTTTGCCATAGGCCTGGGCGAGGGAGGAAAAATCGCCGGAGCTGAGGGCGTAATGGGTCGGGGAGCCGTCATTGATGCCGTAGAGCTTGCGGAAGTCCGCACCGGTCACATGGGGCACCGCGCCCTTGTTGCCGCCCACGCCGATGTTGATCGACGGTTCGCGGAAGTAGATCGGCTTGAGCTGCGCATGGATGTCGGTGACGTGGATGAGGCTCACGTTGCCGAAGGTGTCAAATTCCAGCAGTTGGTCCTGAGTCAGGGATTGCTGGGCAGCGAGACGCGCCCAGTTGCCGAAACCGGACGCACCAACCATGGCGGAGGCAGCCATAGACACCTGCAGAAAATCGCGTCTTGAGATCATGGGGAGGGACTTTCTTTCTCTATTCGCGACACACATGCGCATGTGTGAATAAGATGTTAACGAAAAACCCCGCGATTAGCGAAAACCGCGGGGCTTTGAGGGTGAGGTTAGTTGCGAACCGAGGGGCCTTCGACCGACAGGCCGTTGGCGCGCGATTTCACGTAGAGTTCAAGCGCGACGAACTCAGCAGAGCCGGGGCTGTAGGTTTCGGCGCGGGTGTCGCGCACGCATCCCTTGAAGCGGCTGTGCACGCCGTTCAGCTTCGCGTTCTTCAGACGGTAGGTCGGGAACCCGTTGATCTGACCCTGGCTGAGGTGGTCGGCGCGGATGTAGTTGCCGTAGTTGTCCTCGTGGCAGTTCGCGCAGGACAGTTCGAGCTGACCGGTGCGGGTGTAGTAGAGTTCCTTGCCCTCTTCCCACATGGCCTCTGCCGGGCCGTCGATGGCCACGTTCACCGGCATGCCGCGCGAATGCGAGGTGATCATCGCTTCGACGTTGATCGCCGTGCCCGCATCATACTTGTACGCTTCGGCGCCCATACGCTCTGTGCGGCAACCGTTGATCTGCATCTGCAAGGTGCGGACTTCTTCGGAGGCGTCGTTCCACTTCGGATAGGTCGCCGCGACACCCGCCATGCTGTCTGCCGGATCACCGTGACAATCGGCGCAGGCCTTGCCTTCGCTGCCTTCGGCGGTGTTCCACACATCCATGCCCTGATCGACAAAGATCATGCCCGGGTTGTCGAAGTCGTCCATCTGGAGCGCCTGGGTTTCATCCGAGCGGAAGTGCCAGCCCGACATGATTTCGTCGACGTTTTCCATATGCGCAGGCGCAGCGGTCTTGGTGACCATTTCGAGCTCTTCGTTGATGACCAGCGTGTCATCATCGGCGCCGCCCGCCATCGCCATGGGTGCCGCGAGCAGGAGCGTAACTGCCGTCAGTGCCTTGATTTTCATTTAATTCCCTCCCTAAAGACACCCTGCCCCACCTGTTCGGCGGGGCAGGATCCTGCCTCAGCCGATCTTGACGGACTTCGTCGACTCGTAAACGTCGCCGTCGTCGTCGTACCAGGTGAATTTGAAGTCACCGGCCTCGGGCACGGTTGCTTCGAATTCAAAGTACGGGTTGGTCGAAATCGCCGGCTCCAAGGTCACGTCGACAACGGACTGACCGTTGAACTCGGCGGTGAAGCGGTTGATGATCGAGCGCGGGATTACGTTGCCGCTTTTGTCCTTGCGCTGACCGGATTCCATCTTGTGAGAAATCAGGGTCTTGATGGTGATTGCTTCACCAGCAGCCGCTTTTTTCGGAACCTTCACGCGGGGTTTGACACCAGATGCCATTGTTCAGATCTCCTCGAATATGCCTTAGCCGCCGCAGCCGCCGATGGTGACCTTGACGGTCTTCGACGCGCGAGCAAAGGAACCATCGGCCAGCTTGGCGATGGCGATGACGTCCTGCGTGCCGGCAAGGCGGATGCGCGTGGACGCGGCCTGCGTTGCGGCAAGCGGGCCGAAGTTGAAAGTGGCGACGCCCGGGGTCGGGTTGCCTGCGGCGAGCAGCATGATGGCAGAGGCGCCAGCTGCTTCCACGGACACCGGCACGGTGTTGCCGTTTTCGGCGATTTCCGGCGCGGTGAGGTCAACACCCCCGTCCGCGACAGCAGCACCGCCGGTGAATTCTGCGATAACATCCTCAACCGCCGCATTCGCGCGGAACGGAAGGATCGTCATCAGCGCAGCACCGGCACCCAGTGCCAGCGTTTCGCGACGCGTAAAGTCCATCGTCTTGTCTCCTTAAAAGGTTAGTCGGTCAGCTCTCTTTGAGCGTGAGCAGGAAAGCGACCAGGTCTTCGATGTCCTGAGCCGAGAGGATCGGCGCCAGGTCGCCCTTGGGGGCTTTACCGGTGTAGCCATCACCCGGACGGATGAAGCCACTGGTCTTGTAGAAAGCCGGCATCACCGTGCCTTCGAATGTCATCTTTGCGTTGGCGACGATGCCGCGCAGTTCTTCGGCGTTGCGGTATTCACCGACACCGTCGAGCGCCGGGCCAACTTCGCCGTGGAAAGGCACGTCATCCAGCGAGGATACCGCGTGACAGGACACGCAGTTGCCCATGGATTTGGTCGTAAAGACCTTGCGACCGTTCGCTGCGTCGCCGGGCGCGCCCGACAGAGATGCCGCGACTTCGCCGTACTCGCCGTACTGGACCTCTCCCGGCGCCACTCCATCAGCGAACGCGGTCCCTGCGATCAGCGTTGCCGCCATCGTGATTGCTGTAAGCCTCATATTCCCTCCCTAGGCCTGGCTTGGCCCTTGCGGGCCGTCGCTCGAATTTGGCTGGTGTATACCGTAGGCCACCGAACCCTTCGAACGCAACAACAAATTCACAGAAGTGAATTAATGGTCCTTCTGTCGCACTTTAGTCGAAGGATCCGTTGTTCCGTTCCTGAATGCGACGCGCGTGATAACGCTGAAAATTCTCTCCGTTATCAAGCGTGTAACGTTTCTCCGCGACCCATGTGAACATGTCGAGGGTCGTCCCTTTGCCGAATGCGCCGGGCATGACCGCGACGGCAGTTTCAATGCCGGTTGCGTCCTCCGGCACCTCTTCGGGGAGGAACACGATGTTGGGTGTGAAGAGCACGTTCCACTTGCGCGCGAGGTCTTTTTCGGACAGCGATTCTCCGTCGAAATCGATCACTTCCGTGTCGCCGTAGAGGTTCACCTGCACCACGAAAAAGTGCTCTGCAATGTAGTCGCTGATGCCCGTGTCGATGAAGACTTCCTCGTGCATCTTGGTGCAGTAGATGCAGCCGCGCTGTTCGACGAAAATCGCCAGCCGCTTGCCTTCACCATTGGCCTCTTCGAGATCTTCTCGCAGATCCTTGAAGGTGTCGCGCATCCACGGCTGTTTGTGCAGCCCGTCGTCACCGATTTCTGCGGTTGCTGGCAGGGCCATCAGAAGACCCAAGGCGATGCCTGACCAGTGTTTCATGTCTCTCCTCCCATTTCGCTTAGCTAAAGGACGTCCACCCCGGGAACGTGTCGATCATCCACTGCGCAATCACGTTGACGGAGTTCGTGGCGATCAGGATGGCGAAGAGAATGAGCATCACGCCCATGACCTTCTCCACGTATTGCAATTTGCTCCGGTTGCGGGCGGTCCAGCGCAGGAACGGGCCCGAGAACAGCGCGGCAATGACAAACGGGGCAGTCATACCCACACCGTACACCAGGAGCAGCAAACCGCCACGCCAGATATCACCCATGCCGCTGGCGATCATCAGGATGGATGCGAGGGCCGGACCCACGCAGGGCGTCCAACCAAAACCGAAGGCCAGCCCCATGACGTAAGCCCCCAGAACCGAGGTGGGCTCCGCCGAGCTTTCAAGCCGCGCCTCGCGATAGAGCAGACCGATCCGAATAACCCCCAGGAAATGCAGACCAAAGACAAACAGCACCGCCGCCGCGACATAGGCCAGCGTGTCTTTCCACGCGCCAAAAGCCTGCCCGACAGCCGTCGCGCCCATGCCGAGCAGAACGAAAATGGTCGTCACACCCGCCGCAAAAAACAACGCCGATACGATAAGCCGTTTCTGCGCACCCGGCGCAATGCCCGCATCATCGCGCAGCTCCGACATCGAGATCCCGGCCATGTAGCACAAGTAAAAGGGTACCATTGGCAGGATACAGGGGGTAAAGAAGCTGAGCAGCCCGGCAAACGCCGCACCTGCAAAGGATATATCGAACACGGGGCCTCCAACCTTGATCAATTCACATATTCAGATTATGTATTGCATCAGTCAATACAGATATGGTGCGTGATGACGTTCAATGCACTCTGCCGAGCCTTGGTTTTGGGAAGCGCCGTATGGGCTTCCGCTGCCGTGGCAGATGAAATCAACCTTGTGATGGTTGAGCAGCCCGGCTGCGCCTATTGCGCTGCGTGGGACGATCAGATTGCGCCCGCCTATGGCAAGACGGAAGAAGGCCGCTTTGCGCCGCTGATCCGGGCGGATCTGCATGTTGGCCCGCCCGACGGCATCGAATACGCGCGGCGTGTCAATTTCACCCCTACGTTCATCCTGACCTCCGACGGCAAGGAAATTGCCCGTATGGAAGGGTATGTCGGGGAAGACTTCTTCTGGCCGGTTTTCGCACAGTTGCTTGAGCAGAAGACCGACTACCAACCGGCGCTGAACTGAGGACCCGAGGGACATGAGCAATGTACTTCCCGTCTTGCATGATGACCTGACCGAAGCCGAGCTTGATACGATCATCGACAAGGCGACCACGGCGTCTTCTTTTCTCAAGGCCATCAGCCACGAAGGGCGGCTGATGATCCTGTGTCATCTCGTCTCCGGTGAAAAATCCGTGACCGAACTGGAAGATCTGCTGTCCGCGCGGCAAGCCGCGGTCAGCCAGCAGCTTTCGCGTTTGCGGCTCGAAGGGCTGGTTGTGCCGCGCCGGGACGGCAAGGCGATTTACTATCGCCTCGCGGATGATCGTCCGCGCAAGATGCTTGAATGCGTTTACGAGCTGTTCTGCAAGGAAGACTAACCGCCCCCGCCTGCGCGCATTCATCACGGCAAGAATTCTTGCCTGAAAAGGCTTTGCCCCTCATAATGCGACCATGTCGGGCCGGTAAGAGGAGGGTCAGGCTTGTTTGATTTACTGTCAGAACACCACTGGGTTGCCCTGTTCGGCCTGATCGGCGGGCTGCTTCTGGGGCTTGCGGCGCGTCTGGGACGGTTCTGCACGCTCGGCGCCATTGAAGACATGCTTTATGGCGGCTCCAACGTGCGGATGCGTATGTGGGGCGTGGCCATCGGGGTTGCCATCATTGGCAGCTTTCTTCTCATGTCTACCGGTTGGCTTGTCGACAGTTCCACCTACTACCTGTCCATTCGTTGGATGCCGATGGCCTCCATCGCGGGCGGATTGGTGTTTGGCTATGGCATGGCCTTGTCTGGCAACTGCGGCTATGGCGCGGTGGCACGGCTCGGCGGCGGTGATCTGCGCAGTTTCGTGATCGTTCTGGTCATGGGGGTCGCCACCTTCGTGGCGCTGTCCGGTCCGCTTGCACCGATCCGCGAATACTTGTTCTACCAGTCGGACGTGACCCTCGGGGAAACGCCGCCCGGCATTGCCCACATTCTCAGCGGCACGCTTGGCCTGCCCATCGCGGCCATTGGCATGGCGATTGGGTTGACGGTTCTGGCCTTTGCCGCTGCCTCGAAAGAGCTGTGGAAAAAGCCGATGCAGGTGTTCTGGGCGGCAGCTGTGGGGCTTGGCGTCATTATCGGATGGGCCGGGACCGCCTGGGTCGCGCGGGAAGGCTTCGAAGCTCTGCCCGTGGTTTCGCACAGTTTTGCCGCGCCCTTGGGCGAGAGCATCATGTGGTGGATGACCGGCTCTGCCCGCCCGCTGTCCTTTGCGGTGGGCTCCATCGCCGGGGTGTGGGTTGGCGCATTCATCGGCTCGCTAATCCGGGGCCATTTCCGCTGGGAAGCCTGCGAAGACCCGCGCGAGTTGCGCCGCCAGATTCTTGGCGCGGCGCTTATGGGCGTGGGCGCTGTCACGGCGTTGGGATGTTCCGTGGGTCAGGGCCTGTCGGCGTTTTCCGTTCTGGCGCTTTCTGCGCCCGTGACGTTCCTGGCGATCTTTGTCGGGGCGGCGTTGGGTCTGCGGCAGTTGATCATGGGATTTCAACCGGCGGAATAAAGGCCACATGCGGGAACGAGGGGCCAGCCCCTCGCGCACCCCGAGGTATTTTCAGCCCAAAGAAACCGGGATCAGTCGAACTCCCGCAGCCGCGCCACGTAGCGGGCCAGGGTGTCAATTTCGAGGTTCACCCGGTCGCCGACCTGTGCATTGCCCCAGGTGGTCACTTCTTTGGTATGCGGGATGAAGTTGATGCCGAAGTCGCAGCCGTTCACCTCGTTCACCGTGAGGGACGTGCCGTTCAGGGCAACGGAGCCTTTTGGCGCGATGTAGCGGGCGAGCGCCTCCGGGGCGCGCAGGGTGACGCGGGTGCTGTCACCCTCGTCCTGCATGGCAACGATCTGTGCCACGCCGTCCACGTGGCCGGACACGATATGCCCGCCCAGCTCATCGCCCACCTTCAATGCACGTTCCAGGTTGATCCGGCGGCCGACGCTCCAGACATCGAGGTTGGTCTTTGACACGGATTCTGCGCTGATCTCCACATCGAACCAGTCATCGCCCAAAGCCACCACAGTCAGGCAGCAGCCATCGCAGGCGATCGAGGCCCCGATGTCGATCCCGGCGGTGTCATAGGCCGTGGCAATGCGCGCGCGCAGATCGCCGCGCTGCTCCAGCTCGCGGATCTCGCCCATATCGGTCACGATGCCTGTAAACATGCCAAAGCTCCTGCGTGGTCAAGCAAACCGGGCCTTAATTTCGCCGAGGTTCGCCGTTAAGAAAAAGGTCAGGGATAGGACATAGAACGCCGTCATGAGCAACGCAACCGGACAGAAACGGGTCTTTTTGTTCCTTCAGGGACCGCACGGGCCGTTCTTTAACCGGCTTGGCAAGATGCTGCGCAAGACCGGAGCGGATGTCTGGCGCGTCGGGTTCAACGCGGGCGACCGCGCGTTCTGGTTTCATCCTTCGACCTACATTCCTTTTTGCGGCACGCAGGACACGTGGCGGCAGACCTTTGTCGATCTGCTGGCGGAGAAACAGGTCACTGACATTGTTCTCTACGGTGATGTCCGACGCATCCATGCCGAAGCCGTGGAAGAGGCGAAAACACGTGGGATCATGGTGCATGTCTTTGAAGAAGGCTACATGCGCCCCTATTGGGTGACTTACGAACGCGGTGGCTCCAACGGGCATTCCCGTCTCATGACCATGAGCATCGACGAGATGAAACGCGCGCTGGAGATGTCCGATATGGAGGCCCCCCTGCCCCCGGCGCATTGGGGCGACATGCGGCAGCACATCTTCTATGGCGCGCTCTATCACTGGTTTGTCATGTTCCGGAATGGCGATTACCGGAACTTCAAACCGCATCGCTCGCTGACCGTGGTGCAAGAGTTCCTGCTCTATCTCAAACGGCTGCTTTTGATGCCCGCAACATGGCTCGACAGGGTCATTGCGACCACGCGCATTCGGCTCGGCGGCTTTCCTTATCACCTCGCGCTGATGCAGCTTGAGCACGACAGCTCGTTCCAGAAGCATTCGCCGTTCGACACGATGCCAGAGTTTCTCGAACTGGTGATCGAAGGCTTTGCCAGCGGCGCACCCGGGCATCATCACCTGGTGTTCAAGGCGCATCCTCTGGAGGACGGGCGGGTGAACGTGCGCCAGGCAATCCGGGATTTTGCTGCCAAATACGGCGTCGCGGACCGGGTGCATTACGTCCGTGGCGGCAAGCTTGCTCAGCTTCTGGTGGATGCCCGTACTGCCGTTACCGTCAATTCCACCGCTGCACAGCAAGCGCTTTGGCGCGGGATTCCGATCAAGGTCTTCGGGGATGCGGTCTATTCCAAACCGGAGTTCGTCTCGACACAGCCGCTCCCGGAGTTCTTTGCGACACCCTCGCGGCCGAACATGCACGCTTACAAGGACTACCGCCGCTATCTGCTTGAAACATCACAACTTCCCGGCGGCTTCTACTCGGCGCGCGGACGTCGACAATTGCTGCGTCAGGTGGTTGATATGATGCTTGCGCCGGACGATCCTTATGAAGCGCTCAAACGCGGGACCGCGGCTCCACGGCAACAGTTGCGCGTGGTGCATTAGGCCGGCCTGCCTCTAAACTCTGGCGTTTTTCGAGAAATGCCGGTACGTTAAAAGAAAAACCTGAGGCAGAACATAAGGTCGAGGAGACCGAGCAGTGAAATACTCCCCCTCCCGGTGGGCGAAATCTGTCGCCTTGCTGGCCGCGGTGTCCGTTCTGGCATCCTGCGGCCTGCCACGCGTTGGCCCGAACAAACGCGAAATCTTTGCAGGCTCCGTACAACGACAGGGCGATGCATTCATCGTCTCCGTCAATGACCGCGTGACGCGCGCCACGGCGGTTGTCCCGGCGCTTGGTTTTTCCGAAGCCTTCACCAATGCCGCAACGCTGGGCTCCGATACGATCCGCCCCGGCGATACGCTGGGCCTGACGGTCTGGGAAAACGTGGACGACGGGTTGCTGTCCAGCGGCCCCGCCAATGCGACCAGCCTCGAAGAGGTTCAGGTTGACGGCTCCGGTTTCATCTTTGTGCCCTACGCGGGACGCATCCGCGCTGCGGGCAACACGCCGGAACGGCTGCGCCAGATCATCACCTCCAAGCTCAATGAACAGACACCGGACCCGCAGGTGCAGGTGCGCCGTCTCGCGGGGGATGGCTCGACCGTGAGCCTGATCGGAGCGGTCGGTGGTCAAGGTGTATTTGCCATTGAACGCCCGACCCGGACGCTTTCAACCATGCTGGCCCGTGCGGGCGGCATCACCATTCAGCCGGAAATTGCGCAGGTCAAAGTGCTGCGCGGCGACCGGGCGGAAACCATCTGGTTCCAGGATCTCTACAAGCATCCCGAGTTCGACATCGCCCTTCGCGGTGGTGACCGTATTCTGGTCGAAGAAGACACCCGCGCCTTTACCGCGCTTGGCGCAACCGGCACGCAGGCCCGCGTACCGTTTGAGAGCCAGAACATCAGTGCTGTTGAGGCCATCGCACAAGTCGGCGGACTTCTGGCGTCGTCGTCGGACCCCACCGGCGTGTTCATTTTCCGCAATGAACCGGCGGAGATCGCCAACACCGTGCTTGGCCGCACGGATCTGATCGGTGCCCAGAGACTGGTTTACGTTCTGGACCTGACGCAGCCGAATGGCATGTTCATGGCCCGCGATTTTGTCGTCCGGGATCAGGACACGCTTTACGTCACCGAAGCGCCGTTCACCCAGTGGAACAAAACCATCGCCGCGTTGACCGGGACATTGGGTGCGGTCACCACAATCACGTCTGCGGCTGAAACGCTGGCCGGAACCGGCAGCAGTAGCGGCGGTTAAGCCGTTGCGAACAAGACCCGAGGGACAGGGCAACGCCGGGGGAGAAATCCCTCGGCGTCTTTTTGTCTTCACGGCGGGCTTCCTGAGGCAGAAGCGGCTACGGCGCATTCTCTCGCTGTCCGGGTTCCGCGTCTCGTTTGGCCGTCCCGGTCCGGACGATCTGATCGGCGTTTGGGGGCAATCGCCCTATGCGCATCGGGGCGAAGCTGTGGCAGCCAGGTCCGGTGCCGCGCTGGTGCGGATCGAAGACAGTTTCCTGCGATCCCTGCACCCTGGCCGCGACGGCGAGCCGCCGCTTGGCCTGCTCATTGACCAGACCGGCGTGCATTTTGATGGTCGCAGCCCGTCCGATCTGGAAAGCCTGTTGGCCACAGCGCCCCTGGACGATACGGCGCTCTTGAACCGGGCGCGCGGGGCCATGGCACGCATGCAGGCGGCGCATCTTTCGAAATACAGCGCCACGAGGCTGGATCTCGACCTGCCGGAACCGGGCTACGTTCTGGTGATTGACCAGACCGAGGGAGACGCCTCGGTCACCGCGTCAGGCGCAGACCGCAATCGCTTTCTGGAAATGCTGTTCGTCGCGCGTGAGGAAAACCCCGGCGCACGCATTCTGATCAAAACCCATCCGGAAACCACTGCGGGTCACAGGCCGGGCCATTTTCGGGACACCGACGGCAGCGGCGATGTTGCCCTTTATGATGGCGCAGCCTCGCCCTGGCAGATCCTCGAAGGCGCGACAAAGGTTTACACCGTCTCGTCTCAGATGGGGTTCGAGGCGATCCTCGCAGGACACAAGCCGCGTGTTTTTGGCCTGCCGTTCTATGCCGGATGGGGGCTGACGGAAGACGAAACCGTGATCGCGCGCCGCCAGCGCAACCTGACGCGGGCGCAGCTCTTTGCCGGGGCGATGATCCTCTACCCGCGCTGGTACGATCCCTTTCGGGACAGGGTTTGCGAGATCGAAGAGGTGCTCGGCACACTGGAAGCGCAGGCGCAGGCTTGGCGGGATGATCAGGCTGGGTGGGTGGCCAGCGGCATGCGGTTGTGGAAAAGAGACCACCTTCAGAAATTCTTTGGCAAACACAGAAAGATACGCTTCGAAAATGATGTGGATAAGGCCCAAACCATCGCGCAGGAAGACGGGCGACGACGCATGGCCTGGGCGGGCAAGGCCACGGAGGAGACCACCGTTCGTGTCGAAGATGGCTTTCTGCGCTCTCGCGGGCTTGGCGCGGAACTGATCCCGCCATTGTCGCTGGTGCTCGACCCGCAGGGGATTTATTACGATCCAGCACGTGCCTCGCGTCTGGAAGACTTGATCCGGGCACGGGCTGTGGATATCCGGCCCGACCAAATCGAACGCGCCCGCCGCCTGTTAAGCAGTATTAACGCCGCGGGCTTATCCAAATACAACCTATCCGGAGATTTACCCACATTGCCGGGCGGTAAACGCATCCTTGTTCCGGGGCAGGTTGAGGACGACGCCTCCATTCTCAAAGGCAGCCCGGAGACGCAGAGCAATGCCGCGCTACTGGCGCGTTGCCGTGCGGAGAACCCGGATGCGGTCATCCTGTGGAAGCCGCATCCCGACGTTGAGGCCGGGCTGCGCGCGGGGGCGGTTGAAGACCCGGAGCGATGGGCAGACCTCACGCTCTCGAATGCGCCGATCGCGCCCTTGCTCGAACAGGTCGATGCGATCTGGACCATGACATCGCTATCCGGTTTCGAGGCCTTGCTGCGCGGGGTCTCCGTGACGGTTCTGGGTGCCCCTTTTTATGCAGGCTGGGGCCTGACGCAGGATCTTGGCCCTGTCCCCGCGCGCCGCCTCGCAGGGCCACGCCCGGATTTGCTGGCCTTGGTCCACGCAACCTTGATCGACTACCCACGGTACCGCGACCCGATCACAGGCTTGCCCTGCCCGCCGGAAGTGATCGTTGAGCGCTTGGCCGAAGGCGCCGTTCCAACGCCGGGTCCGTTCAACCGAACCCTGTCAAAACTGCAGGGCCTGCTGGCGAGCCGGGCACACTTGTGGCGGCGTTGAGCGGCGAAACTCGCGAATTATTAACACCTTACTAATATTTGCGTGTGTCGTGCTCGAAGACTTCAAAGCAACGCGCTGAAAACCAAGTGACTTTCCGATTTTCCACCGCAGCATTGCCTTAGAGCTCGCTGCTCAGGAAACGGTCGCATCCAGTTGAGACTCCGGAATTTTTTAGAGTTCCGCAGTGCGGCGCCACACGTGGTGGATGTCTTCCCCCTCCACCGAACTATCCACAAGCGAAAATCGCGGTGCATGAGCCAGACGATCAACGCCCAAGGCTCCGATTCCGGGATGTCCTTCCGCCCCAAGCGCCATTCCGGCAGTGAAAACATGCAGCTCGTCGACCAGATCCGCAGCCAGCAAGGACGCCGCAAGCTGCCCGCCTCCTTCGCAAAACACGCGGGTCAGCCCCGCCGCGCCGAGCGCGGACATCAAGGCTGCGGGATCCACGCGGCCGCCCGTTAAACGACATGGCAGCAGTTCTGCCCCCAAGCCCCGCCACGTCTGCAACGCTTCGGAATTTGCGTTCGGGCCGTGGCAAATCCAGACCGGCACCTCTTTTGCCGTCCGCGCCAATTGCCCCATCAGCGGCAAATCGAGAAAGCGTGAAACCACCACGCGCACAGGTTGCTTGACCGCGCCAAAGCCGCGCACCGTCAAGGACGGGTCATCGGCACGGGCCGTGCCGCCGCCCACCATGACAGCGTCATGGGTGTTGCGCAGCGCATGGACGGCGCGCCGCGCCGCCGGGCCAGTGATCCATTGGCTCTCGCCCGTGGCGGTCGCGATGCGACCATCCACGCTCATCGCGAGTTTCAGCGTCACCCAAGGCCGCCCCTGTTCGGTCTTCAGAAAGAAACCATTGAGATCGTGCAACGCCTCTTCGGCGCAGACCCCGGTCTCAACCTCTACACCCGCTGCCCGCAGCATCTCGAAGCCTTGCCCGGAGACTCGGGGATCGCTGTCAGAGACGGCAGCGACAACGCGCGCAACACCGGCCTTGATCAAAGCCTCAGCACAGGGCGGCGTCTGGCCATGATGGGAACAGGGTTCCAGCGTGACATAGGCCGTTGCCCCGCGGGCCGCTTCCCCTGCCATCGACAAGGCCTCGGGTTCCGCATGGGGCCGCCCGCCCGGTTGTGTCCAGCCGCGCCCAACAACGCGGCCGTCCTTCACAATCACGCAGCCCACAGCCGGGTTGGGCCAGCATTTGCCCATCCCGCGACGGCCCAAGCCAAGGGCATGAGCCATGTGTTTCCGGTCTGTTTCGCTCACTTGTCGGTCGGTGCCGCCGGAGTGTCGGGCCGCAGTTCGGAAACGAACTTGTCGAAATCGTCAGCAGCCTGAAAGTTCTTGTAAACGCTCGCAAAACGCACATATGCCACGGTATCGATCCGGGCCAGGGTTTCCATCACGATCTCGCCGATCTGATGCGAGGAAATGTCCGTCTCACCCATGGACTCGAGCCGCCGCACAATGCCGGAAATCATCTGGTCCACGCGATCCGGCTCAAGGGGACGCTTCTGGATGGCGATCCGGATGGAGCGTTCCAGCTTGTCGCGGTCAAAGTCCTCGCGCCTGCCGTTGGACTTGATGACCACCAGATCGCGCAACTGTACGCGCTCATAGGTGGTAAACCGGCCGCCACAGGAAGGACAAAAACGACGCCTGCGAATGGCGACGTGATCTTCCGCCGGACGCGAGTCTTTTACTTGTGTGTCAATATTTCCGCAAAACGGGCAGCGCATTGGCCGTCCCCCTCGTTCTTTTTTCTGCTCTTTTTGTGCCTGATTGCGCGGTTGGTCCGCACTTATCCACAGGCACTATAGGTCAGTCCCTAGGTTTTGGGTAGAGGGCAATTCACTCCTCTAGATGCTGGGGGTGTACCGCGTGGCGAAAGAGACTCACTGCCTGCGCCAGGCTTGGTTTTCCGGGTCCCAGATAAGGCCAGCGGCCGCTTTCGCCATGGAGATTGCATCGCTCCAATCGAAAGCCACGGTTTCGGGATCACAGGTGAGGCGGGCAATCGAACGGGCGCCTTCAAAAACCTCTACACCGCCACCGACAGCGTTTGGTGCCTCCTGTACCGCAAGGCCTTTGTCGATGCTGCCGTGCACGACGTAGCTGTACCCGCCGTTTACAAAGGTTACCTCTTCCCAAATCGTCCGACCAAAACCCGGCCAAGGCGCATAGGCGATGTCTTCGGCCCGTTCCCAAAGCTCCAGCTCCGGGGCGCCGGGTTTGCCGTAGCGGTAGACCACCGCGCTGCCTTCAACGCAGACCTCTAGCCAACGGGCCTTGCCATCAATCTTGCATGACAAAAACCGCTGTTCCGGGGCGCAGTCGGCAAATGCCATGCCCGCGAGTGTGCAGAGAACCAGAGCGAGAGGTGCTTTCATGGCTGCCCTTTCGAGGGAATATGCCAGTCGCGACCGCGCCGGGTTTCGACATACTCCGGCCACGGCAGATCCACGGGGGCCGGGTAATCAGCCAAAGGTGGAATGGCCCCCTGCTCAACCCGGCGGCGCTCAAACTCCGATCGCGTGCTGCGCCGCAAATCTTCCGAGGTCAGAACCCGCAGGGCCGCACGTGCCAAAACGCGCCCCGCGCAGATCACCGTGGGATCAATCAAGGCAGGCATGCCGCCAAGCGCATTCATCGCCCAGGGCGGATACGGCCCACCGCGCAGCGCGGGCCGCGCAATGTAGAACCGCGCCGTGGGGCAGTGCCACGTCATGTCGGTATAGTCGTCGGACGTGCTGTTCGCTTGCGACGGTGGCAGATCGCGGCGCAGGATCGTTTCGGCCTCTTGCGGCGCGATAAGCTGTGTGCATTCCGGGATCAGCGGCGCAGCGCTTGCTTCCATCCCGCAAGCCTCCTGAACCTGCTTTGCCAGGGCCAGGGCCTCGTCATCCCAGACCGGCGCGCCCACTTCCTGCAGGCCCTGCCAGACCGCCGAAGCCAAAGCGTGGTTGGCCAGCCCCGGACGCGATTTGGACACCCAGTGCTTTTCCACCCGGCACCCTGTCATCTGCGCCGCATGTTCCGCCAAACGGTCAAGCTGCGCGGTAATCTGCTCTGCCATTTCCAAATCGGGCACACGGATCATGTACTGCAAATCGGCCATCAGCGCGGGCAAATTGTCTGCCGTGGCCTGCCCGGTGGACAGGATCGCCTCCGACACGGACCAGCCGCCCCGGTGCGGCAGCATGCTGTCACGCAAGGCGCGCGCATTCTGATACATCTGCATCAGCGCATCATTGGCGCCCGGAGCACGAATGTCGGAATGGGACTGCGGGATCGGCGCACCATCAGTGGCGCCCCAGCTCTGCGGTACTTCGCAGAGGAAACGGTAGACAAAAGAATACGCCGCACCACAATGGGTGTCCCAACGCACCGTGTTGCAAAGCGGCAGCATATAAAACGGGTGAAAGGACAACATCGCGTCCAGCCCGTCATAATACCCCTTCGCTGCATGGATCGGCTTCGAGCCGCGCACTTTTTCCGCAGGCTCGCCGGTCATTTGCAGCGTGCCGCGAATGTCGAGCGCTTCCATGGCCGCCTTGGTCGCCAGAAGGCCGGCCAGCGATCCCATGCCGAGCGCGGAATGTGGGTCCGTGTGGCCTGCCGCCATGAAACCAAGCCCGTCGCGCGGGGCGCGTTCCGGGCGGGCCGCCTGACAATTTCCGGGCACCGCATCATATTCGGCATAAAACCCGACGGTTGGCCCATCGCCATTGCGCCAGCGTGCGCAAAAGGCCGTCGGCATACCGCCGGAGCCTTCCTCAACGGAAAACCCCTCTTCGCGCAGCTTGGCCACGTACCATTCGGCTGAGCGATACTCGCGCCAGGCTGGCTCTGCATAGTCGAAGATCAGCGCGCACCAGTCAGACAACGCGGGAGCCAGCGCCTTGATATGCGCATCGGCAACGTTTATCGCGGCCGCCGGCATCTTAAATCCCATCCGGCATGTCATAGACCGGCTTCGTGTTTTCACCGGCCTTCAGCGCCTCTTCCCGGCGGGTCATCCAGGCGATGATCTCCTCCGGCTCGGGGTTGGTGTCTTCGATCCATTCCAGACACCACTTGGCCTCAAGCTTGAGCGCTTCCACGCTGACATTCTTGAGCGAACGCTCCGGGTCATTCCAGCGCGGGCCGCCCAGATAGACGGCGGCGAACATCATCTTGGCCTTGATCGGATCCGTGCCTGCGACCAGAAGCGCCTCATAGAACATGCGGTGCACTTCTTCCCACGGGCGGGTCTGGAAGGTCTCCAGCTGTTCATTGCCAACACCGCAATAGGCATCGTGCAGCGCCGCCGCCAGAAGATACTCGCGTGATTGCCGGTCCCCCATGAGAGGCTCCAGCAAGGTGGGGATGGACGCACCATCGGTCAGCGTTTTCGGCGGGGCGGTCCAGGTCTCGCCAAACCCGTCGACGAAGTCGATCTTGCGCGTGGTTGGCAGGAAGGCATGCTGAAACTTCTCGACAAATACCGGCGTGCCGCCCATTTCGATTGGCCCGCCGATGAAACGGCACAGCTTGCCATCCGCGCCGGGGCCCGCGCAAAGCGCGCCAGACGTCTCGACCTCGCTCAGCAGGAACTGCGGCACCGCGTAAGCCGCGACCCCGATCAGGGCAAATGCCGATACGGCCAGCATTTTTCCACTCAGCATGCGGCGCATGATGTTCCTTCCTTCGGCAGACCGCGTGAGGGTATCAAATGCGGCCCGCCCCGCAAGTCCGGGATTCCCGCCTTAGGCCAGGTGCGCCACAACTTCGCGCCGGTGCGGTGCATTGCGATGCTCGAACAGGTACACCCCCTGCCACGTACCAAGCGCCATTCGCCCGTTCTGCACCGGGATACTCAGGCTGACCGGCATCATCGCCGCCTTGATATGCGCAGGCATATCGTCCGGGCCTTCATAGGTGTGGGTCAGGTAGGACATCGACGGATCGGTGGTCGGTGGGACAAGCCGGTGGAAGAATGCCCGCAGATCCGTCTGCACCTCCGGGTCCGCATTTTCCTGAATAAGCAGGCTGGCGGAGGTGTGGCGAACAAACAGCGTCAGCAATCCGCTGCCCGCCGCCCAATCCTTGACCTGAGGCGTGAACTCGTAGAGCCCCTGCCCCTGCGTCGAGATGACAAAGGTGGTGGTCTTCACGGCAGCCCCCTGCGCGTTCGGCTTCAGAACAACCGCTTGCCTTGCTGGTCAATCATCTGCTTGGCCTTGTTCACCGAAGCCTCGACTGCCACGTCGTATTCGCGGATGAGATCGGCGCGGATCAGGCGGTGGGTCTTGGTCTCGCCGTCGACCTCTGCTTCGATGACAGCCGAAAGACGGAACTGGCCGTCTTCGTTCATCGGATCAGCCGTGATGCGAAAGCCTTCGTACTCAATTGTCTCGAGGGCGGGGGCTTTGCTGTCCCCGCCGCCGCCGAACAGTTTTTTCCAGAACGCCATCGCTTACTGATCCAGGAACGAGCGCAGCTTGCGCGAGCGGCTCGGGTGCTTGAGTTTGCGCAGCGCTTTCGCTTCGATCTGGCGGATGCGTTCGCGGGTCACGCTGAACTGCTGGCCAACCTCTTCGAGCGTGTGATCGGTGTTCATGCCGATGCCGAAGCGCATCCGTAGAACCCGCTCCTCACGCGGCGTGAGCGACGACAGAACCCGCGTGGTGGTCTCTTTCAGGTTTTCCTGAATGGCCGAGTCCAGCGGCAGAACCGCGTTCTTGTCCTCGATGAAATCGCCAAGCTGGCTGTCTTCCTCGTCGCCAATCGGCGTTTCGAGCGAGATCGGCTCCTTGGCGATCTTCATCACCTTGCGGACCTTTTCGAGCGGCATTTGCAGCTTCTCGGCCAGTTCTTCCGGCGTCGGCTCGCGGCCAATCTCGTGCAGCATCTGACGGCCCGTGCGGACCAGCTTGTTGATCGTTTCGATCATGTGCACCGGGATACGGATCGTGCGCGCCTGGTCCGCAATGGACCGGGTGATCGCCTGACGGATCCACCATGTGGCATAAGTCGAGAACTTGTAACCGCGGCGATACTCGAACTTGTCGACCGCCTTCATCAGGCCGATGTTGCCTTCCTGAATGAGATCAAGGAATTGCAGGCCGCGGTTGGTGTATTTTTTGGCGATCGAGATAACCAGACGCAGGTTCGCCTCGACCATTTCCTTCTTGGCCTGACGCGCCTCTTTCTCGCCTTTCTGAACCTGTCCGACGATGCGGCGGAATTCAGAGATGTCGAGACCGACGTACTGGCCAACCTGCGCCATGTCGGCGCGCAAGTCTTCGACCTTCTCGGTGGAGCGTTCGATGAACATCTGCCAGCCGCGTCCGGACTTCTCACCCATACGCTCAAGCCAGTTCGGGTCAAGCTCGTGACCGCGATACTCTTCGACAAACTCGCGACGGTTGATGCGCGCCTGATCGGCGAGCTTCACCATGGAGCTGTCGATGGACATGATGCGCTTGTTGATGCCGTAAAGCTGGTCAATCAGCGCTTCGATCCGGTTGTTGTGCAGGTGAAGCTCGTTCACCAGTTCAACGATCTCGCTGCGCAACTTCTGGTAGCGCGCCTCGTCCGCCTCGGAGAAGCTGTTGTCCTCGTTCAGGGTCGCCGAAATCCGGCTGTCCTGCATTTCGGCCAGTTCTTCATAGTCCTGCGCGATGCGATCCAGCGTTTCGAGCACGCGCGGCTTGAGCGCAGCTTCCATCGCGGCGAGCGACATGTTGGCCTGCTCGTCGTCATCATCGTCGTCGTCGTTGGCAATCGGGTTGCCGTCTGCGTCGAGCTCCTGCTGATCGGACTTCGCCTTCGGCGCGGCCTCAACGCCAGAGGTATCCACCACGGGCTCTTCGACATCACCGTCTTCACCCATCTGGCCGGAGAAGGTGGTTTCAAGGTCAATCACATCGCGCAGCAGAATGTCTTCGGACAGAAGTTCCTCGCGCCAGATCGTAATCGCCTGGAAGGTCAGCGGGCTTTCGCACAGCCCGAGGATCATCGTGTTGCGGCCAGCCTCGATGCGCTTGGCAATCGCGATCTCGCCTTCGCGGGAGAGCAGTTCGACGCTGCCCATCTCGCGCAGATACATGCGGACCGGATCGTCGGTGCGGTCGAGTTTTTCGGTCGCACCGGAGGAGACGGCGACTTCGCCCGCCTTCTTGGTTTCGACAAGCTCGGTCGAGCCCTTGTTCTCGTCCTCTTCCGCCTCTTCGTCGTCCTCGGTGACCTGAATGCCCATCTCGGAGAGCATCGACATCACGTCTTCGATCTGGTCGGAACTGACCTGGTCAGGGGGCAGAACGGCGTTGAGCTGATCGTAGGTGATGTAGCCGCGTTCACGGGCTTCGGCGATCATCTTCTTGACGGCGGCCTGGCTCATATCGAGGCTTACGTCCTCGTCCTGATCCTGCGGCTTGGCGTCGTCGTTGTCCTTGGCGGCCATCAGGCACTCCTCATCGGGGATTCGGTCGCGATGTGATTCGTTAGCACGAATCATTCCGGCATTCGAGTGATTCGCTGACCCGTTTACCCTGTTTTCCTTACTGTTTCTTCACCGTGTCGGCACTGCCGCCACAGTTAGCGGCGCTGCTTGTCAAAACGAATCTGTGACAGAAGCGAATCAAACGCACTGCGCTCCGACTTGTCCATATGCGCCCCGTTTGGTCCCACGTCGAAGTCCGTGTCGTCCTCATCGCTGATCCGGCCCGCTTGCGCGCGCGCCTGTGCGGCCTGGGCCAATCGCCAGGTCACAGCCTCGTCGGCCAGATCCTCAAGGTCTTCTTCAGCTTCGCTCAGTTCCGCCTGCCAGCCTTGATGCGCATCCATTTTGGCCAGTTCCTCGGCCACGGTCATACGAGACAATTCGGCATCCCCTGGACGGCGGATACAGGGCACAACGCTGACATGGCGTGCCTTGAACAGGCTTTCAAGGGCCTCGCGGCCAATTGCGTCCTCGACACGGTCACGCATGGCCGCCTCATTGCCGATCGAGCGCAGGATCATGTCCCGGATCAACCCGCTCTGTGGATCAAGGCACGGCATGGCATCGAGCTGGGCTTCGAACTCCACCGCAATCTCCGGCGCGCTCAGAATGGCTGCCAGAACAACCGCTTCGCGCAGTTGGAACTCCGCCTCTTCGCCGCCCGCAACCAGCAAGGAGGACTTGGCTCCGGCCGACGGCGGAGGCGGTGCGCGCCAGTCGCGGCGTTGCCAGGAACCGGGCTTGCGTTGCCCGCCCTGCCCGCCGCCGCGCTGGCCTCGGAACAGCTGAAACCGCATGTCCTTGATGTCGTCGCCATAGTGGCGGCGCAGGGATTGATCCTGAATCTTGGCGATCCGTGCGCGCAGCACCTTGTCCAACGCCGCCTTGCGTTCAGGGCTGTCGAAGACCTTGCCTTCGGTTTCCTGCCGCCAAAGCAGCTGGACCATCGGCATAGCCTCATCAAGCACCTTTTTGACCGCATCCGGCCCTTCTGCCCGCAGCAGATCGTCCGGGTCCTTGCCCTCCGGCATGATGGCAAAGCGTAGTCCCTTGCCCGCTTCCAGAAGCGGCAGGGCCAAATCAATCACCCGGTACGCGGCGCGCAGGCCTGCCTTGTCCCCGTCCAAAGCGATAATCGGCTCGTCGCTGATCCGCCACATCATTTGCAATTGCGGCTCGGTCACAGCCGTTCCGAGCGGCGCTACCGACGCGCCAAAACCCGCCTCGCTGAGCGCAATCACGTCCATGTACCCTTCGGCCACAACAAGCGCCTGCCCCTTGCCCGAGGCCTCCCGCGCGGGGCGCAGATTGTAGAGGTTACGGGATTTGTCGAACAGCTCGGTTTCCGGCGAGTTCAGATATTTGGCGTTGTCGTTCGGGTCCATCGCCCGCCCGCCAAAGGCAATCGCCCGCCCGCGCCCGTCGCGGATCGGGAACATGATCCGATTGCGGAACACGTCATAGGGCTCGCGCCCCTTGTCCGATTGTTTGACCAAGCCCGCCGCCAGCATCAGATCAACCGGCACACCTTTGGCCTTCAGCCCCTCGCGCAGGTTCTCCCACCCGCCGGGCGCAAAGCCTATCTCGAACCGCTCCAATGCCCGCGCATCGAGCCCGCGCCGGTCTAGATACCGCCGCGCCTCTTCCGCCACACCGCGCTGAAGTTGCAGGCGAAAGAACTGAACCGCCTGCTCCATGACCTCCGCCAGTTGTGTCTGGCGATCGGCTTTCTGCTGTGCGCGCGGGTCCTGTTTCGGCATCTCCATGCCGGCCTCTTGGGCGAGGATTTCGACCGCTTCCATGAACCCGACATTCTCGGTCTCACGCACAAAGGAAATCGCGTCACCCTTGGCCTGACAGCCAAAACAGTAGTAATATCCTTTCTTGTCATCCACATGAAAAGACGCTGTTTTTTCATGATGAAAGGGGCACGGACCCCACATGTCGCCCTTGCCTTGATTGGACTTGCGATTGTCCCACAGCACCTTGCGCCCGGCCACTTGGGCCATGCTGGTGCGGTTGCGCAATTCGTCCAGGAATCCGGGGGGCAGGCTCATGGCAACCTATATTGGAGCAACGCGGCGCTGTGTCCAGTCAACTGAGCGACTTGTCCACAGGGAATCGGGGCGTCTGGGGACAACCTCACCGCAGATGTTACTGCGCTTCGCAAGCCTGCTGATAGGCGTCTTTGATCTCGTCGATCTGCTCTTCTGGCACGCCGTAGACAAACTCGACCAGCATATCGGCGGCGGTCTGCCCGTATTCGGCCCGCAGCTCGCGGCGGATCTTGCCCTTTCGCACACCTTCGACCCGGGCATCCACGGCCTTGGACACCACCACCATTTGCGCCTCGCAATCGGCGGTTTTCTCCTCGGCAAAAACTGGCGTCGCAAGAACAAGGCAAAACAGAGCAGCAAGGCGCATGGGTCATCTCCCGTTGGGTTGACGGGCTATTTAAGGTGCCGCGTGCTGCGCGGCAACCGAAACCATGGCTGTCTCAACGTCATGCACCAGCGTCTTTGCCATGGAGCGGAAGGCGAAAATCACCAGCGCATCGACATTTTCGCGCAGGATCGTGACGGTCATATGCTGACACAACGTGCGCGCGACCGCCCCGTCCGGGAAAGCCGATGGCCGCAAGTCGATGGGGACCAACCGTGCCAGCACGTCTGCGCCGTCTGCTCCTTCCAGACGAACCACAGCCCAGCCATCGCTCTGATCGCTCATGGCGGCGCATTGTGCGAGCGCATCTCCGGGTTCCACCCCCGTCAGCATCACCTGTTCCTTGCCGAACCAAAGGCACCGGGCCGCGCCAGCCCGAGTGCTGTTGCCCGGACGCGGCAAACCCAGCCCGTGGGCCGTCTGCAGCGCCGCATCGAGCGCCTCTGCCTGTCCATGGAATGGCGCAAGCCACGTAATCGGCCCACAGTCCACCTCGCTCAAGGACCATCCGCCATGGCTGACCGGCAGAAGCCCCGCGCACGGGGTTTTCGCAATCAAATCAGTCACGAAGCCGCCCTCCCTCAGGGTCAAACGCCACCGGATCGGTCACCTCGCACCACGTCACCTGATCACGCAAGTGATCGACCATCCGGATCCGATCCCCGTGACGCGCGCGACCATTGCGCAGGAAGGCCAGCGCCCGCGTCTCGCCCAAGGTCGGCGAAAAACAGGTGCTGGTGATATAGCCCAGATCGTTTTCGCGGATCGGCTCTGCGTCCGTTTCGAACAGATGTCCGCCAGCGGGCAGCGGCTGTTCCGGCTTGAGCGCCCGCAGACCAACCAGCTGCTCGCGGCTTTCTTCCAAAAGCCCTGGGCGCGCGGCCAAAGCCTTGCCGATAAACTCTTTTTTTCCGCTCAGCATCCGCTGAAAGCCGATATCAAAGGCGGTCGTGCGCCCGTGGATTTCCGCGTGTGTGATATGTCCCTTCTCAATGCGCAGCACATTGAGCGCCTCCATCCCGTAGGCCCCGCCTCCCATCGCTTCCGCGCGGTCGGCCAACAGGCCGAACAAGCTGGCGCCGTAGCGCGCCGGGACCGCCACCTCATAGGCATGCTCTCCGGAGAAGGAGATGCGAAAGAGCCGCCCCTTCACCCCACAAATCTGTCGCTCCGCGCAGGCCATGAAGGGGAAAACCTCGCCGTCTATAGGCGTGTCCAACAGGTCGTTCACCAACTCCCGCGCCTTCGGGCCCGCCACGGCAAATTGCGCCCATTGTTCCGTTTCAGAGACAAACCGCACGTCCATGTTCGGGCAAAACGCCTGCCGCACCCAATCGAGATGCCGCACCACCTGCCCCGCCGCCGCGGTGGTGGTGGTCAAGACCCAGGACGTCTCTGAAAGACGCGCTGTGGTGCCATCGTCCATCACATGCCCGTCTTCGCGCAGCATGATTCCATACCGGACCCGGCCGGGTTTGAGCGTGCTGAAGGTGTTGGCATAAACGAAGTCAAGAAACGCCCCAACATCTCGCCCCTGCAGAGCAATCTTGCCCAAGGTGGAAACATCACAAACCCCGACATTCTCGCGCACCATGCGCACCTCGCGATCACAGCTGTCGCGCCATGTTTCCTCCCCGGCACGTGGGAAATAGGACGGACGATACCATAGCCCGGCTTCGATCATCGGCGCGCCGCGCGCCCGTGTGCTCTCATCCGAAGTGGTCAAGCGTTCCGGTGCAAAGCCCTTGCCTTCGGCCCCTGCCCCAAGTGCTGCAATCGCAACCGGGGTATAGGGCGGGCGGAAAGTGGTCGTACCCGTCTCCGGGATTTCCCGCCCGGTCGCGTCCGCAAGCACTGCAAGCGCCAGAACGTTCGAGCTCTTGCCCTGATCTGTGGCCATGCCCTGCGTTGTATAGCGTTTCATATGCTCGACGGAGCGGAAGTTTTCCGCCGCTGCCTGTTTGACGTCTTTCACGGTCACATCGTTCTGGAAGTCGAGCCAGGCACGGCCTTTGCCCGCAACGGCCATCAGCCGTCCAATGCGATACCGGCCCGCCTCGGCGTCCGGCACGCGAGGCAAGTCGCCGGAGAACCCCAATGCCTTGGCCGCTTCCAAACCGGCATCCGCACCTTCCTTCAGGCATTCAGCCGTCGAAAACCGGCCCCGCGCCGCGCCGGCGACGCGCATGCCCGGAACCGCCCCGTCTTTTGGGACAAAGGCCAGCAGGCGCTCATCCCAAACCGGACGCCCGTTCATATGGCAGGTCAGATGCACCGAAGGGTTCCAGCCACCGGACACGCCCAGCGCCTGCACCGCGAACCGCTCTTCGCGCCCGTTCGGCAAGCGCAAAACAATCCCATCAAGCCCTTTGCGCCCAAGCCCCCGCACCACCTGAGCGCCGGGATAAAACGGCACATCCCCTGCCAGATTTTCGGCGTCATGGCGGCTGTCGATCAGCGCCACCACGTTGACCCCGGCCTGCGCCAGATCGCGCGCGGTGCGATGGGCGTCGCTGTTGTTTCCAAAAACGGCAACGTTTCTCCCCGGCACCGTGCCAAACCGGTTGAGATAGCCGCGCAACGCGCCCGCCATCATCACGCCGGGGCGGTCATTGTCGCGAAATGCGATATGTCGCTCCAGAGCCCCCGCGCAAAGCACCGCGCGTTTGGCGGCGATCCGCCAGAATGTCTCGCGCGGGCGTTTACCGGGCTTGGCCAGATGGTGCGAGACACGCTGCAATGCCCCGAATGTGCCCTGATCAAACGCCCCGGTCACCGCCGTGCGCGTCATGATCCGCACGTTCTCCATCGCGGCGAGCCGCTCCGCCATGTCGTCGGCCCAGAGATGCGCCCGGCCGCCGCCGATCTCTTCGTCCTCATAACGCAAACGCCCGCCAAGCCCGTTTTCCTCTTCGCAGAGGATCACATCCGCCCCGGCCTGCGCCGCGCTGAGCGCCGCCATCAAACCCGCCGGGCCGCCGCCAATCACCAGCACATCGCAGAAGGCAAATGCCTTGTCACAACGCTCGCCATCAGCCTTGCCGCTCAGCGCACCAAGCCCCGCCGCGCGGCGGATCACCGGCTCGTAGAGCTTTTCCCAGAAGGCCTTGGGCCACATGAAGGTTTTGTAATAGAACCCCGCACCAAGAAAAGGCGCGGCCAGATCGTTCACGCCCATCAGGTCAAAGTCGAGCGAGGGCCAGCGGTTTTGGCTGCGCGCCTCCAGCCCCTCGTAGATCTCCTGCATCGTTGCGCGTGTGTTCGGGTCCGCAGCCAAGCCACGCCCCACAGTCACCAGGGCGTTCGGCTCTTCTGAGCCAAGCGTCAGCACGCCGCGTGGGCGGTGGTATTTGAAACTGCGCCCCATCAGGCGCACGCCCTCGGCCATCAGGGCCGAGGCCAGCGTGTCTGCGGCAAACCCGTGATGATCCCGCCCATCGAACCGGAAGGAAATCTTGTTCCCACGATCAATGCGCCCCTTGCCCTCAATCCGCATCGGCGGCCTCCACAAGCTCCGTGCCGATGATCTCATGGGTCACGGTGTTGCGCTCCACGATCAGCCAAGCGCCGCAGCCCGCCTCATGGTACCAAAGCTCCCGCGTCAGACCGGCCGGGTTGTCGCGCAGGTGCAGATAATCGCTCCAGACCTGCCCGTCCGCGTCCGGGTCCGGACGGTCCAGCATGCTGGCCGCACCTTGATAATAGAACTCGCGGCGGTCCCGCTCCCCGCAGATCGGGCAGGTTATTCTCATCTTGCTACATACCTTCGCAAACAGACGTCGACACACGGTTGAGGCGATAAGACACCCATTGACCCGGCACTTCCGCCAGATCCATCTGCCCCCCGCATTCCTCGCTGTTGCCGACCAGAAGGTAGCGGGTGCGGAACGTCAGGCTGTCTCCGGTCTGCCTGGTCACAAACAAGGACCCACCGTCACATTCTACCTGGCAGACGGTCTCATCAGTCTCGCTGCCGCAGAACAGGAATTGCGTCATGACGCGCCCGGCGTTGTCATCCCGGCGCGCATGGCCCTGATTGGCAGCGATGACTTCCAGCGCGCCGCGCCGGGCCACCTCTGTCAGCCACTCGCCGACATAAAAGCGAATTTCAGAGACCACCTGTGCAGGCTGGCCCGCGAGATGCGCATCCGAATACACCCGTTCATAACAGCCGGGCCGGATTTCCTCGGCGGAGGCCGCCCCGGTGCAAAACAACAAAGCCAGAACCATCTGCGTTTTCTTGGAAAAAATACTCATAGCTCCACCCTTTCCGATTGAATCAATGCAGGTTGTGCTGCGCACCGGTCCCCTCCTCGTCCATCAGGCCCCGCCCGGTCTCAAAACGGTCCAGTCGGAAACCTGCGGCCGGATCATGGGGGCGATCCTGCGCGATCAGGTGCGCAAAACTGAAGCCGGACCCCGGCACAGCCTTGAACCCACCATAGCACCAACCGCAATTGAGATAGAGGCCTTCGATCCCGGTCTTGTCGATAATCGGCGAGCCGTCCGGGGACATGTCCATGATCCCTCCCCAGGACCGCAGCAGCTTGGCCTTGCCGATCATCGGCATCAGCGTCATCGCCGCCTCCATCACGTGTTCCTGCATCGGCAAGTTGCCCCGCGCCGCATAAGATGCGTAGAAATCCAGATCACCGCCAAAGACCAGCCCGCCCTTGTCGGACTGGCTGATGTAGAAATGCCCCATGCCGAAGGTCACCACGTGGTCGATCACCGGCTTCAGCCCTTCGGTGACAAAGGCTTGCAGAACGTGGCTCTCGATGGGCAGGCGCATCCCGGCCATGGCGGCCACCTGACTAGAGCGACCGGCGACCACGATCCCGACCTTCTTCGCCCGGATCGCCCCGCGCGTGGTCTGCACGCCCGTGACCCGCCCGCCTTCGATGTCGATGCCGGTGACCTCGCAGTTCTGGATCAGATCGACCCCGCGCATGTCCGCCCCGCGCGCGTATCCCCAGGCCACCGCATCGTGCCGCGCGGTGCCGCCGCGTGGATGGTACAGCCCGCCGTAGATCGGGAACCGCGCCGTATCGAAGTCGAGATAGGGCAGCATCCGCCGCACCCCTTCGCGATCCAGCAGGATGGCGTCATCGCCCTGGTTGACCATGGCATTGCCCCGGCGGGCGGCTGCGTCGCGCTGGCCGTCGGAATGGAAGAGATTGATAATACCGCGCTGCGAATGCATGACGTTGTAGTTCAGCTCTTGCTCCATTCCTTCCCAGAGCTTCAGCGAATGAGAGTAGAATTCCGAGTTGCCGGGCAGGCCATAGTTCGCGCGCACGATCGTCGTATTGCGCCCGACATTACCACCGCCGAGATAGCCTTTCTCAAGCACTGCAATATTGGTCAGCCCATGTTCCTTGGCGAGATAAAACGCCGTCGCCAGCCCATGTCCGCCGCCGCCGATGATGATGATATCATAGGCGTCCTTCGGCTCCGGATCGCGCCAATGCGGTGTCCAGCCTTTGTTGCCGGTCAGCCCCTCTTTCAGCACTTTCAGGCCCGAAAACCGCATTTCTGCCTCCAAACGAAAAAACAGGGCCACCGTGGCAGCCCTGTTTCAAACTAGCAATAACTTGTCCGGGGTGGCCCGCCCGGTTTGCGACAAAGCCGGGCCAGAGCGCGACACCGCGGCGTCAGGCGTCGCTCCAGACGATTTTCGGAGCAAAACGCGGACGGGTGAAGCCGTAGTTGTAGAACAACCCGTCAGATGTCAGCCCGGGCACTGTGAACGGCGGTTCGTACTCCGTGGCGGTTTCGACCACGATCACCCGCTCATTGTGCAGCAAGGTCGGAAGCTGCTCGTGCATGGTTTTCAGATCCTTGGTCCGCAGGCGGCTGAAGTCGCCGCGCGTCTTGGACCATTCCGATACGTATTTGCTTTTCTTGGCATTGTAGCGCACCAGCGTGACGCGCAGGGAATACGGCCCTTCGGAGCGTGTCAGGTAAGCCAGCAGGTCCACCATCCCGTCGAGGTAAGCCCCGTCAATCGGATCGGTTTCCCGCGAGAGCGCGTCGGAGATCGTGTAAGCCGCCTTGATGTTCAGGCTCTTGTAACGGAACGCATCGTGCAGCGAGAAGGTGGCGCCAAGCACGGCGATGATCAGGGGAAGCCAGATCACCGTTTCGATGGTGACGTTGCCGGCTTCGTCGCGGCGGAATGCGCGCAGTTTGGATAGAAGCGTCTTAAGCATTGTCGTTACCTCGGTTCCTGGACAAAGGCGGATGTCACAACCAGTTGTGCATAACCGTCAGAGTCCGTGTTGAGTTCCTTGCCCAGCGAGATACCCGGCAACATCGGCTTGTACTTCAGGCAGGCGCGGATCAGCATGAGATCGTTGTCCTGACCGTTGGTAAAGCTGCGCACGGGCCGCGGGTCTTCTGCGGCATTCTGGCAGTCGGCGTCCGCGGGCGCACCGGACAGATCGCGCGGGTCGACCTGAACCATTTCGAGGCGCAGGTTGTTCTCGCAGTCATCCAGCACGGAGGCCTCTTCGCAGATCTTGGTGCGGACGTCCGCATAGGCCGGGATGTGGCCTGTGCTGAGGCGGATGTCCCGCGTTGCCAGATCGACCCCCCGTTCCAGCATGGCGTGGCGCAGGTTGATGTAGGCAACTTCGACGCCAGCCGCGAGGATGAAGAAGAAGACCGTGAAGTAGATTACGAATTCGATCGTCGTGTTCCCGTCTTCGTCACGACGGAAGCGCGAGAAAAGATCTGACATACGATACATCATTGGATCAACCTCAGGCTATTGATTTGGCGCGCGATGGCGTGGAACGTCTCAGTGATTTCAACACCTTCGACATCGAAGTAGTGGGCGGCAGAGGACGCGCAGTCTTCCATTGCGGCCTGTCCTCCGGCAGGGGCTTCAAACCCGACCGCAAAGACGACAATCCCCTCATCCCGTGCAGCTTTGCAGATAGCGGACAACCGGGAGTCTGCCGAGCTTCCGTTCACGGTTGCTTCGGAGCCGTAGTACATGTTCGAGTAAGTGCTGTAGGATACTTTCCCGTCGTAGTAGGGCTTTTCGAGGAACTTGATGGCTGCGGCTTTGGTACCAAAGCGGGAGAACAGTTCGACATTGGGCAATCGGACAGCGTTTGCGCCACCGTCCGGGTAGGTCCGGTACCGATCACTGTAGCTGCCATCCCGGAAGCGCACCCAGTAGTAGGTGTCATCATGTCCGCCGTTGCGGTCAATGACCTTGACCGAATAGCGGTCATCGCTCTTGTCCGCTGTACCACGGTCATCGACATAGACTTCCGAGTTGCCGTACTTGTACTCTTCCTTCAGGTCGTACTGGGTGGTGTTTTCACCATCCGTCATGACAACGATGAACTTGATCACCTCCGCGTTGTCATAGGCTGAAGGGCGATCTGCAGCACCCGCCACCACGAGACCATCGGTTGCCATCTGGGAAACCACCGGGTTCAACGCGGGATCCAACAGCGCCACGCCCCATTTCATGCCCAGGTCAATGGCTGTATTGCCGCCAGCGTTAAGGCTGTTGATACGGTTTTTCAGTAGCGTGCCGTCCGAGCTGTGTGCGATCACGGCGCTTGTGCTGCCGGTTTTGCACCACGGGCTGGAGAGGGATGTGGAGTACTGGTTCGTCGAATAGCGATCGAAGTGCGCGAGGCGTCCAAGAACATCCGTCGGATCAATCGAGGCGCTGCGGAAGTCGGCATCCTCGAATGTTGCACAGTTCGAGTAGTGGACAATCGGCTCCGCGCCGTCAGTACAGGCCGCACTGGCCTGGCCTTCTTCGTAGTTCTCGGCAGCGTTGTGGCACAGGGAGTTCCCTGGCGCGTCCTGGTCTCCATTCCCCCAGCCATTGTTCTGGAACCGGGTTGCATAGAGATTCTCGAGATTGAAGTAGGTGGAAACATCATCGCCGAGGTTCACAGTCGCGTTGTAAGGGACTACCGATATGGTCGTCAGTCCACTTTCGGAGTTGCCTTCAATGACGGTATCAACAAACTGCGATGCCGCTTCGCGCATATTTTCAATACGCGTGCCGCCCATGGAGCCGGACACGTCCAACACAAGCGAAATCTCGATATTGGAGATTTTCTCCTCAGCAGTGCTGCTGGCGGGCGCCGTTAACGTGTCAAACCCGGACATCTTTAGGAAAAACGTCTGAAGATCGATTGTGCCATCCGCCTGAACGGTTCGGTAGTTCAGTCCGTCATCGACAGAAACCGTGGCGAGAACCGATTCAAGACCAGCTTTGTTCATGTAGTCATGTACAACCGCCGTTGGGTCCTGTTCCTGGTCCAGATCCGCAGCGGCGAGAACCGCACGGTCCATGGTGCTCTGCATTTTGGCCCGTGTGGCTTCGAAGCGCATGATGTCGATCGAAGCCCCGGTAATGATCAGAATCAACATGACCATAAACACCGAGAAAATCGTGACGTTGCCGTCTTCGTCAGTCGCGAAGGCGTCAACGTGAAGCAGCGTCCGTTTCATAGTGGTTTTCCTTGCGTTCGTCCCCTCACTCGCTGCGGGGTTGAATAAGTTAATGATTGGTAAATGCGCCGAGAGTTGGGCGGAAATCGTACGGATGCCGCGCGAAATTAAGGTATTAACCATTTGCCGGGGTGACCGAGCGTCAACAAAACCACGCCTTTCGGATAGGTTTTGGCAATCCCAGGTTGATATCAGCGCGAATGAGGCCAGACGCGTCGTGCAGGTGCTCTTTGCCCTGCCCGGCGTCCAGTGTGGGCGTGCAAACCCTCGGGTTCTGCGGCAGTCCGAGCCATCGTCTTCGATCTGTCTGACCAACACAGCATGGCGACCGGGGTAGCAAACCCGGTACATCGCAGCGCGCCACGCGCGTGCGATGGTTTCGGTGTGTCCGACTTCTTCCCCCAAGAATGCCGGGTTCTGTCTGGCTTCGGATCGCATGCCAGTCCCCTTGCTCCTGCAACCGGCGCAGCCTCGCAGCCGGTATGGTGAAGATTAGGAAAGGAAACGGTATTCAAACCGTTCGGAAATGTGGCGAGAGGGTGAACATAGGCGCGGATTTTATGAAACCCCGCCGCATTGTCCGCCGACCGGGCGGTGCGCTCCATGTTCAGACCTGGGTTTTGCACCGGGCCCCCGTCCCACAAAAAACGCCCCGCTGCCGGTGTGGCAGCGGGGCGCCCAAGAGCGCTTTGGTAGGGCCCGGACCTACAGGCCCTTGGCGCGGTAGCTCGCCGCCACCTTGTCAATGGCCACGATATAGGCGGCGGTCCGCAGATCTCGGACGTCGTCGCGCCCATGCCAGACAGCCCGCATCGCCTGATAGGCAATCCGCATGGTGTCATCGAGACCGGAGCGCACCAGCTCAAGCTCATCCGCACCGCGCAGGTACTTCTCCTTGAAGCTCGGCGTCATGCTCCAGGCATCGCCCAGCGCCACATCGAGCCGCTCCAGCTCGTCCACGACAAGCTGGTGGCGCGCCTCTTCCTGACGCCGCTGCATCCGGCCAAAGCGGATATGGCTGAGGTTCTTGACCCATTCGAAGTAGGACACGGTCACACCACCCGCGTTGGCATACATGTCCGGGATAATGACCACGCCTTTGTCCCGCAGCACCTCATCCGCACCCGCCGTCACGGGCCCGTTCGCCGCTTCGATGATCAGAGGAGCCTTGATGGCGTGCACGTTGCCAAGGTTGATCACCCCTTCCAGCGCCGCCGGAATGAGGATGTCGCATTCGGCTTCGAGCACGCTGCTGCCTTCTGCCGTGTGCGTTGCGTCCGGGTAGCCCGTCACACCGCCGTGGCGCACAATCCAGTCGCGCACCGCTTCGACGTCCAGCCCCCGCTCATCATAGAGCGCGCCATCGTGCTCGATGATCCCGATGATCTTGGAGCCGTCCTCTTCGCTCAGGAACTTGGCCGCGTGGTAGCCCACGTTGCCGAGCCCCTGAACAATGACCCGCTTGCCTTCGAGCTTCCCGGACAGCCCGGCAGCCGCCTTGTCCTCGGGATAGCGGAAGAACTCGCGCAGGGCATATTGCACCCCGCGCCCCGTCGCCTCGACCCGGCCCGAGATGCCCCCGGCGTTCAGCGGCTTGCCGGTGACGCAGGCACGCGCATTGATATCGGTGGTGTTCATGCGGGCGTATTGGTCCGCAATCCAAGCCATCTCTCGCTCGCCCGTCCCCATGTCCGGGGCCGGCACGTTCTGGGACGGATTGATCAGATCGCGCTTGGCCAACTCGTAGGCAAACCGCCGGGTGATCTGTTCAAGCTCGTGCACGTCATATTCGCGCGGATCCACACACAGCCCCCCTTTCGAGCCGCCGAAGGGCGCTTCGACCAGAGCGCATTTATAGGTCATCAGCGCGGCCAGCGCCTCAACCTCATCTTGGTTAACGGCCAGAGCAAATCGAATACCGCCTTTCACCGGCTCCATATGTTCGGAGTGAACAGACCGGTAGCCTGTAAAGGTGTGTATCTTGCCGCGCAGGCGCACGCCAAAGCGCACGGTGTAGGTCGCGTTACAGACGCGGATCTTCTCCTCAAGACCGGGCGGCAGATCCATGAGCGCCACCGCGCGATTATACATAAGATCAACAGACTCACGGAACGTTGGTTCGTTGCTTGGAACAACTGACATGCTGGGGCCTCCTCCTGTGCACGTCGTCCGCACGAATTGCGGGACTCAGTCGTGCACCTCCCAATTGCAAGGCGAGCCTAACAAGAGCATCGCCAAGACCCAATCATCTTTTCGCCTGAATCGCGCTCCGATTCTGCTCTCGCCGAGGGCAAACTGGGGCAACTGTTTTCGGGGGCGAAACAGAAATGCGAAAAGGTGTCAGACTGTCCACCAAAACCCTTAAAAATAGGGGAAATTGCAGTTCAAATCGCCCCAATTTGGCCCGTTTTCACACGCATAAAACAGCCATCGCAATGTGACCCAGCGGCCCTGCCCCCGATGGCTGGCTGGAGGAAGGTAACGAAATGAAGATGGTATCAGACAGTCTTGATCGCATCGCCAACACGGTTTTCTGCAAACCCCGGTCTGCCACCGGCGGCTGGCTCGGCCGGTTCATGGCTGATCAGTCCGGCAGCATGTCCTACTTCGCGGTTGTCGGTGCGCTGGTCATGATGGTCTTTGGCGGCATCGGGATCGACATGATCTATGCAGAGCTGAAGCGCAACAAGGTTCAGAACACGCTCGACCGCGCAGTGATCGCCGCGGCCAATGTCACCAATGAAATGGACCCGTCCGCAACCGTCGAACAGTATTTTTCGGCCATGGGCATGTCGGACGCGCTGCAAAGCGTCGATGTCATGCAGGACGCGAACAACCGCCAGATCACGGCGGTCGGCGGCGTAACCATGCCTTCGCACCTGATGGGTCTGATCGGCGTCGACACGCTTCAGGCGGACGGCCTTGCCACCGCCGTGAACGGTGTGGGCAACGTCGAGATCTCGCTGGTGCTGGACATTTCGAACTCCATGAACATCACCAACTCCGCGGGCGTGTCCAAGGTGGATCAGCTCAAGGAAGCCGCGAAATCCTTCGTGGACACCCTGCTGCCCGCCGACAACCCCGATCCGCTGGTTTCGATTTCCATCGTGCCCTACAGCGCGACCGTGAACCTTGGCGACGATCTGGCCGGTTATTTCAACATTGATGCCGTGCATCCGTTTTCGAACTGCGTGAGCTTCGAATCCTCTGACTACGCCACCACGGCCGTCAACACGGTGGATGCGCTGAACCAGATTGCCCACTTCGACCCCTACGGCGGTGGCCCGGCGACCAATGAATCCTGGTGCCCCGCTGGCAACAACGCGCGGATCATCCCGCACAGCAGCGATGCGACCCTGCTCAAGGCAGAGATCGACGCGCTGGTCGCCAACGGCAACACCGCCATTGATCTTGGCGTGAAATGGGGGGCGTCCCTGCTCGATCCTTCGGCACGCCCGATCATTGACGGCATGGTCAGCTCCGGCGCCATGAGCGCCCCGACCACGCCGCGCCCGTCTACCTTCGAAGACACCGAAACGATGAAATTCATCGTGGTGATGACCGACGGCCAGAACACCTCGCAGTACGATCTGAAATCGGACCGCAAGTACGGCATGTCGAATGCCTGGGTGGACGATCACGGAACGGTTGACGTCTCGGATGACCGGATTTCGATCAAGATGGTCGACAACCCCGGTGATGCGAACGACGTCTACCTCTGGACGCACCTGATCAGCAGCGATCCGAACAACGCCTTCCGCAACCAGCCCTATTCCTGGACGCAGAACGATCCGGACTATGACACCAGCGCCACGATTGGCTGGGCAGCCTATCTTTCGGCGGCAATGGCGGAATACGCCGACTGCGATACGACAGCCGGATCCTGCACGCTGATGGACATCATGGCCTCGCGCTACCAGTTCGCCCAGGGCGGCGGGCCGCGCCAGATGGACAACACCGAGCTGCACGCGCGGCTCAAGACCAGCGCCATCGGTAACAGCTACTACTGGTTCGCCTACTCCCGCGGCGTGATTTCCTACAGCGACTACTATGACGCCTACTACGCCTACGAAGTCACTCAAAACGGCTCGACCGCCGATGCCTACCTGAGCCAGGTCTGCGGCGCGGCCAAGGACAACGGCGTGGTGATCTATGCCATTGGTGTCGAAGCCCCCGCGGCCGGTCTTGCGGCCATGAGCGACTGCGCCACCTCCCCGGCCCACTACTACGATGTGAATGGCAGCGAGTTGAATGAGACCTTCTCTGCCATCGCCCGCACCCTCCAGACCCTGAGGTTGATCCAATGATTGCTCGTGTAACCAACGCCTTCACCCGGTTCCGCACGGAGGAAAGCGGCTCCATGGTGGTGCCCTTCGCCCTCTGGACCCCGGTCTTCCTCGTGCTGATCCTCTCGGCCATCGAACTGGGCACCGTGACGATCCGCCAGACGGCGCTGGAACGCGCCATGGACGATACGGTCCGCGATCTGCGGCTCGACAGCAGCGCCCTGACGACCCACGACGAGCTGAAGGCCCAGATCTGCGCCACCGCCGCCGTGTTGCCCGCCTGTGACGAGATGCTGCGCCTCGAAATGGTCAGCCTCGACATGCGCAACTGGTCCGCGCCCGAAGCCAGCGCCGATTGCGTCGACGTCAGCCAGGACATCAACCCGGTGCGCAGCTACTACCGTGGTGGCGATCAGGAAATCATGCTGCTCCGCGCCTGCTACAAGTATCAGCCGATCACCCCGGCGGGCACGCTCAGCTCCAGCCTTGCCAAGGATGCGGCAGGCTACACCGCCATCGTCACATCCACCGCCTTCGTCAACGAACCCAGCTAAGGAGAGGCCTCATGGATATCAAAGCCCCCGCCAAACTTCTCCGCCGCTTCCGCCGCGACGAAGATGGATACGTCACGCTTGAAGCCATCATCATCATGCCCGTGCTGCTCTGGCTCTTTGCCGCTTGCTGGGTCTACTTCGATGCATTCCGCCAGCAATCGGTGAACCAGAAGGCCAACTTCGTGATCTCCGACATGCTCTCCCGCGAGACCAACGAGATCGGTGACGATTATGTCGACAGCACCTATGAGCTGCTGCGGGTCCTGACCCAGGCCGAACCCACCGGCACGGCGCTGCGCCTGACGCTTGTCGAATATGACGGCGACACCGCGTCCTGGAGCTTCCTGTGGTCCGACACCCGCGGTGACATGGCTGCACTGTCCAGCGCCGACATGGCGGACTTCCAGGATCGTCTGCCGAATGGGCTTGCCGGTGATCAGCTGGTTCTCGTGGAGACCTGGGACGCGCATGATCCGGTGTTCAACATCGGCCTCGATGCCTTCACCATCACCGCCTACAGCTTCACCCGCCCGCGTTATACGCCGAAACTGGTGGTTGCCGGTCTGAACTGAGGCCAAAACGCTCTGCAAACAAAAACCCCCGGCGCAGGCCGGGGGTTTTTCGCGTCACAGCTCCATGCTGCCGTCGCGTTGTTTGACCCGAAGCGTCATGATGTCCGCGACGGGTTTGGTCACGCCGCCAGATGTCACCCCGCCAACCGCAACCCGCTTGCCGGTGCGCCACCAAAGACCGGGCCGCCAGGCGCGCGGCATCGGCTCGCGCAGAATGATCAGGAAACCGTTGGACGGCTTCATCGCAAAAGGCGAACGATCGACCTTCTCGACGTTGTCCATCAGGGCAAGCACGGCGCCGTTGTCTTCGAACAAACCCTCTTCGGTGAGGATCAACTCGATGCTTGTCGCGCGCCACATGGCTTGCGAGCCCCAGATCGCCGCCAGCCCGCAGGCAATCATCGCACCCTGCCAGATCACATTGGCAAAGGGGGTCACAAGCGCCACGTAAAGCAGCAAAGCCCCCAGACCCAAAAGCGCGCCCACGCCAATCACGCGCCGTCCCGCGGATGCGCCAATGCGCGCCAGTTCGTTCTGATCCATGGCTCTTGCCTCCTATCGTTGACTTGCCCTTACAGCCTCGCTGGGCGAATTTGAATGCGCAACTCGTGACGAAAAGGCAAATCACGGTATGGAACGCGCTTTCGACACCCCGTTTGGACGGCTGACAGTTGTTGCAACGGATGATGCCATCACCAAACTCGCCTGGCGGGATGGCGATGCAGAGGACACGCCCCTGTTGCGCGAAGCCGAAGCGCAGGTGCTGGCCTATTGTGCCGGGGCGCGCGAGACCTTCGATCTGCCTTTGCAGGTCAACGGCAGCGATTTTCAGCGCGCCGTTTGCGCCGCCATGTCCGCAATCCCCTTTGGAGAAACCCGGCAATACGGGGATCTGGCGCGTGATCTGGGTGTACCGGCGCAGGCCATCGGTCAGGCCTGCGGCGGCAATCCGATCCCGATCATCATCCCTTGCCACCGCGTGCTGGGCGCAAGCGGACTGGGCGGCTTTTCGGGCGGCACCGGCATCGAGACGAAGGTGCAACTGCTGCGCCTTGAGGGGGCCGCGTCCCTGCTGATCTAGTCGCGCTGCGAATCGCGCGGATACACCCCGAGGATTTCGAGCATCGAGGTGAAGTATTCCAGCTCTTCGAGCGCCCGTTTCACGGCCGGATCCTCCGGGTGCCCTTCGATATCCGCATAAAACTGCGTTGCGGTAAAAGAGCCGCCAACCATGTAGCTTTCGAGCTTGGTCATGTTTACGCCGTTTGTCGCGAAACCGCCCATCGCCTTGTACAAGGCCGCCGGAATGTTGCGCACCTGGAAGACAAAAGTTGTCATCATCCCGTGCTCACCCCGGCGCGCGTTGTCGCCCTGATCGGCCATGAGCAAGAAGCGGGTGGTGTTGGAATCGGTGTCTTCGATGTGCCGTGCCAGCACGTCGAGCCCGTAAATCTGAGCCGCCAGCTCGCTCGCAAGCGCCGCAACCGCAGGTTCACCGCGCTCGGAAATCTCGCGCGCGGCGCGGGCATTGTCCGCATTCACCCGCCCGCGAATCCCGTGCTCCTTCAGGAATCCGGCGCATTGCGGCAAGAGAACAACGTGGGAATGCGCCTCTTTCACGTCTTCGAGCTTCGCGCCCTGCACCCCCAGAAGATTGATGTGCACACGCACAAACGCCTCTCCGATGATCTTGAGCCCGCTTTCGGGCAGAAGGCGGTGAATGTCCGCAACACGGCCATAGATCGTGTTTTCCACCGGAAGCATGGCCAGCGCCGCTTTGCCGCTTTTGACGGCGTCGATCACATCCTCAAAGGTTTTGCACGGCAATGGTTCCATGTCGGGCCGCGCGTTGGCGCAGGCCTGGTGCGAATAGGCGCCCAATTCCCCCTGAAAGGCGATGCAGTTGCTCATGGCAGCCACTCCCAAAAAGTGCAAAATCCCCGGATCGGGCGATTGGTCGCGGCTTCTATACCTTGCCATGTGCGAAGGGAAGCCGTAGATAGCCGCCGAACCAAGTTTCGAACAAACAGGGCTACTCATGCTGGATACGATGACATTGACAAAAATCGTGGGCGGTGTCTGCGGCACCTTCCTGGTTTTCCTGCTGGGCAAGTGGGGTGCTGAGGTGCTATACCACACCGGCGGTGGCCACGGTCACGGCGAGCAGACGGCAGCCTATGTGATCGAGGTGGAAACCGGCGGCTCCTCCGAGCCCGAAGAAGAGGTTGACTTCGCCACGCTTCTTGCCGCGGCCGACGTTGACAAGGGCTCGAAAGTCTTTGGCAAGTGCAAGGCTTGCCACAAGCTCGACGGCTCCAACGCAACCGGCCCCTACCTCAATGGCGTTGTGGATCGACCGATCGGCGCGATCGACGGCTTCGGCTACTCCGGTGCGCTCAACCAGGTTGGCGACACATGGTCCCCGGAAAACCTGAACACCTTCCTGACGGACGTCAAAGGCTCCGCCAGCGGCACCACCATGAGCTTCAAAGGCCTGAAGAAGGACACGGATCGCGCGAACCTGATCGCCTATCTGCAGTCCGTCGGCGGTTGATCTCAACCACACTTCCGATTTTCCGAAGGGCCGCGCCACAGGGTGCGGCCCTTTTTCGTGTTCGGCATTCATGTCACGCAGACTGATCAAATGGCGCGTGAGATTGCTCACGTTTACGCAATCTCAACTTGATCAATGCAAGCCTAGCCCCAATAACATGGTTAACAGGCCGAAAATGGCCCCAATCGCAAGGGGAGAGCACATGGACAGACACGAAGCCCGCAGCCAGAGCATCACGCTGCCATCCCGGGTCAAACCCACCGCCGTGGCGCTTGGTGCGCTTGTGCTCGCCTTTGCGGCGACCTTCGCCTCCGCCGAAGGGGATACGATCGAAGCGCATGGCGTCTCGACCTTTGGCAACCTGAAATACGATGCGGATTACACCCATTTTGACTATGTGAACCCCGATGCGCCCAAGGGCGGCGAGTTCTCCACATGGGCCTTCGGCACCTTCGACAGCCTCACACCCTATATCCTCAAGGGCAACGCCGCCGCCGGGGCCTCCGTCTTCTATGACACGCTCATGTCCGGCAATCTTGAAGAGCCGGACGCGATGTACGGGCTCGTGGCGGAAAGCCTCGAATATCCGGAAAACCGGGAGTGGGTGATCTTCCGCATGCGGCCCGAGGCGCAGTTCAGCGACGGCTCCCCGGTGCGCGCGCAGGACGTTCTGTTTTCCTACAACATCCTGAAGGACAAGGGCCGCCCCTCCTTCAAGACCACCTTCCAGTACTTCAAATCCGTCGAAGTGATCGACGATCACACGATCAAGTTCACCTTCGATCCCGAAGGCCCGCTGCGTGAACTTCTGATGACCGCCGGCGGCATTCCGATCCTGTCGGAAGCCTACTATGAGACCGTGGATTTCACCGAAAGCAGCCTTGAGCCACCGCTCGGCTCCGGTGCCTATCTGCTCGACAGCGTCGAGCCCGGAAAATCCGTAACCTACAAGCGCCGCGATGATTACTGGGCCGCCGATCTGCCGATCAACGTGGGTCAGAACAACTTCGACACGATCAAGTTCGAGTACTTCGCCGATTACACCACAGCCTTTGAGGCCTTCAAAGGCGGGGCCTATCTCTTCCGCGAAGAGTACAGCTCAAAAGTCTGGGGCACCGGTTACGATTTCCCGGACCTGAACGCGGGCTATGTTCAGAAAGAAGTGCTGCCCGATGGCCGCCCCTCCGGCACGCAGGGCTTCTGGTTCAACCTCCGCCGCGACAAGTTCAGCGATCCGCGCGTGCGTGAAGCCATCGGCATGGCCTTCAACTTCGAATGGTCGAATGAGAGCCTGTTCTACGGCCTCTACAACCGCACCGACAGCTTCTGGGAAAACTCCCCGACCCTCGAGGCCACCGGCATGCCCTCCGAAGCGGAACTGGCCATCCTTGAGCCGCTGCGCGAGTACTTCCCGGAAACCGTCTTTACAGAAGAGGCTTATGTTCCGGCCACGTCCAAAGCCGCAGACCTCGCAGACCGCCGCGCCCTGCGGCGCGCGGGCAAGATGCTCGAAGAGGCGGGCTGGGTCGTGGGGGACGATGGTTTCCGCTACAAGGACGGCGTGAAGCTGGAGATCGAGGTGCTGAACGACAGCCCCAGCTTTGACCGCATCATCAACCCCTATATCGAAAACCTGAAACGCCTCGGCATCGACGCCTCCGCCAACCGCGTGGACCCCGCCGAAGCGCAGGAGCGTGAGAAGAATTTCGATTACGACATGGTCACCCAGCGTTTCGCCATGTCGCAGACCCCCGGTGATGAGCTTCAGCAAATCTTTGGCTCCGCTTCGGTGGACACGCCCGGCTCCGTGAACGTGGCGGGCCTTTCGAACGAAGGCGTCGACAAGTTGATCCGCGTGATTGCCGATGCCAAAACGCGCGAAGAACTGGACGTGGCCGTCCATGCGCTCGACCGCGTTCTGCGCGCCATGCACATCTGGGTGCCGCAATGGACAAAGGGCACGCACACCATCGCCTACCGCGATGTGTTTGGCCGCCCCTACGCCGACAACCCGCCGCCGCTGTCCATGGGTGAAAGCTCGATCTGGTGGTGGGACGAGGACAAGGCGCAGGCGCTGCGCGACGCCGGGGCGCTTTAACCCCCCATGGGCGCCTATATCCTCAGACGACTGCTGCTCATCATCCCGACGCTGATCGGGATCATGATCATCAACTTCGCCCTCGTCCAGTTTGTCCCCGGCGGGCCAATTGAGCAGATCATCGCCCAGATCGAGGGCGAGGGTGACGTGTTCCAGGGCATCGCAGGTGGTGGCGGCGAGGTTGCCGCCGCAGGCGAAGACGGCGTGGGCCGCAGAGGCCTGCCGCCGGATTTCATCGAGCAGCTGGAGAAAGAATTCGGCTTCGACAAACCGCCGCTCGAACGCTTCCTGAACATGCTGTGGAACTACATGACGCTGGACTTTGGCGAGAGTTACTTCCGGTCCATCTCGGTCATTGATCTAGTGATCGAAAAGATGCCCGTCTCCATCAGCCTTGGCCTGTGGTCCACGCTGATCGCCTATATCATCTCGATCCCGCTCGGCATTCGCAAAGCGGTGAAGGACGGGTCCAGCTTTGACACATGGACCTCCGGCGCGATCATCGTCGCCTACGCCATCCCCGGCTTTCTCTTTGCCATCCTCCTGCTCGTACTCTTCGCAGGCGGCAGTTACTGGCAGATCTTCCCGCTGCGTGGCCTGACCTCCGACAATTTCGACGATCTCAGCCTCATCGGCAAAATCGGCGATTACTTCTGGCACATCGCCCTGCCGGTCATCGCCTCGACGATTTCCGCTTTTGCCACGCTCACCCTGCTGACCAAGAACAGCTTTCTTGACGAGATCAAGAAACACTACGTCATCACCGCCCGCGCCAAGGGCCTCACGGAACAACGCGTCCTCTATGGTCACATCTTCCGCAACGCCATGCTGATTGTCATCGCGGGCTTTCCGGCGGTGTTCATCGGCGTGTTCTTCTCCGGCTCGCTGATCATCGAGACGATCTTTTCGCTCGACGGGCTGGGCCGTCTCGGGTTCGAAGCCGCCGTGGCGCGCGATTACCCGGTGATCTTCGGCACGCTCTTTATCTTTGGCCTGATCGGCCTTGTGGTGAATATCCTGTCGGACCTGATGTATGTCTTCGTCGATCCGCGCATCGACTTTGAAAAGCGGGAGGGCTGACGACATGGCACTCTCCCCTCTCAACCAACGCCGCTGGCGCAACTTCCGCCGCAATGGCCGTGCGTTCTGGTCTCTCTGGATATTCCTGTTCTTCTTTATCCTCTCGCTCTTTGCGGAGTTCATCGCCAACGACAAACCCATCGTGGTCAATTACCGCGGCGAGTACTTCACCCCCATCTTCAACTTCTACCCGGAGACCGCCTTTGGCGGGGATTTCCGAACCGAGGCCGCCTACCGCGACCCGGAGGTGCAATGTCTGATCAAGACCGGCGGGCTGGAGGATTGCTTTGACGCGCCCGAAGACCTGATCGAAGCGGTGGACAGCGGCGAGGCTTTGGAAGGCGACTTTGAGAAAGGCTGGATGCTCTGGCCGCTCATCCCCTACAGCTACACCACCCCCGTGGACCGCCCCGGCGCGGCCCCCCTGCCCCCGAATGACCAAAACTGGCTCGGCACGGATGACACCAAACGGGACGTGCTCGCGCGGGTGATCTATGGCTTCCGCCTGTCGATCCTCTTTACCCTGATCGTCACCATCTGCGCCTCGATCATCGGCATCATCGCCGGGGCGTTGCAGGGCTTCTTCGGCGGTTGGCTGGATTTGATATTCCAGCGAGTGATCGAGATCTGGGGCGCAACCCCGTCGATCTACGTGATCATCATCCTCTTTGCGATCCTTGGGCGAAGTTTCTGGCTCTTGGTGGTCCTGTCGATCCTGTTCGGCTGGACAGCGCTTGTGGGCGTGGTGCGTGCCGAGTTCCTGCGCGCCCGCAACCTCGAATACGTCCGCGCCGCCCGCGCTTTGGGCGTGTCGAACTGGACCATCATGTTCCGCCACATGCTGCCCAATGCCATGGTCGCCACCCTGACCATGCTGCCCTTCATCGTCACCGGCACGATCAGCACGCTGGCTGGCCTCGATTTCCTCGGCTTTGGCCTGCCCTCTTCGGCCCCGTCGCTCGGCGAGTTGACCCTGCAAGCCAAACAAAACCTGCAAGCCCCATGGCTCGCCTTCACGGCCTTCACCGTCTTTGCGGTGATGCTCTCCCTGCTTGTCTTCATCTTCGAAGGCGTGCGCGATGCCTTTGACCCGCGAAAGACCTTCACATGAGCCACATCCTTGAAGTGAAAGACCTCAAGGTCAGCTTTTCGCAGGACGGTCAGAGCACCATGGCCGTCAAAGGCGTCAGCTTTGACATTGCGCGCGGCGAGACCGTGGCCTTGGTCGGCGAATCCGGGTCGGGCAAGTCTGTCACGGCGCTCTCCACGGTCTCCCTTCTCGGGGATGCCGCAACCGTCGAAGGCTCCGTGCGCTACAACGATCAGGAGATGATCGGCGCGCCGGACAAACTTCTGCGCGACGTGCGCGGCAATGACATCAGCTTCATCTTCCAGGAGCCGATGACCTCACTCAACCCGCTGCACACAATCGAAAAACAGCTCGCCGAAAGCCTGCTGCTGCATCAGGGCCTCACCGGCGACAAGGCCCGCGCCCGCATCATCGACCTGCTCAACAAGGTCGGCATTCGCGATCCGGAAAACCGCCTCACCTCTTATCCGCACCAGCTGTCCGGCGGGCAGCGCCAGCGCGTCATGATCGCCATGGCGCTGGCCAACGGGCCAGAGCTTCTGATCGCGGACGAGCCGACAACGGCGCTCGACGTGACCATTCAGGCGCAGATTCTGGAGCTACTGGCGGAGCTGAAAGCTTCGGAAAACATGAGCCTTCTGTTCATCACCCACGATCTGACCATCGTGCGCAAATTCGCGGATCGGGTCTGTGTGATGAAGAACGGCGAGATTGTCGAACAGGGGCCGACGCTGGAAATCTTCGACAATCCGCAACATGCGTACACGCAAATGCTCCTGTCGGCGGAAAGCACGGGCCTGCCCGAGCCAGTCCCCGCCGATGCCGAGGAAATCGCCCGCACCGAGAACCTGAAAATCTGGTTCCCGATCCAGCGCGGCTTGCTGAAACGCACCGTGGGCTACGTGAAGGCGGTCAATGACGCCTCCATGGCGGTCCGGGCCGGGGAAACCGTGGGGATCGTGGGTGAAAGCGGGTCAGGCAAGACCACGCTGGCGCTCGCCATCATGCGGCTGATCGGCTCCGAGGGCGGCATTTCCTATCGCGGGCAGGATCTGCGCAAATGGTCGACGCGCGAACTCAGGCGACTGCGCTCGGAGATGCAGATCGTCTTTCAGGATCCCTTTGGCTCCCTCTCCCCCCGCATGACCTGCGAGCAGATCATCGCCGAAGGGCTTGGCGTGCACGGCTCCCCCGATGGACGTCCGGCGCGGGAGCTTGTGACCGAAGTCATGACCGAGGTTGGCCTCGATCCGGCAACGATGCACCGCTACCCGCACGAGTTTTCCGGCGGTCAGCGCCAGCGCATCGCCATCGCCCGCGCCATGGTGCTGCGGCCCCGGCTTGTGGTGCTCGATGAGCCGACAAGCGCGCTTGATATGACGGTTCAGGTGCAGATCGTCGATCTGCTGCGCAAGCTTCAGGCCAAGTACAACCTCGCCTATCTCTTCATCAGCCACGATCTGAAGGTCGTGCGCGCCATGAGCCACAAGGTCATCGTGATGAAGCAAGGTGACGTGGTTGAGGCGGGCGAGGCCGCTGACCTTTTCGACAACCCGCAGGATCCCTACACCCGCGCACTGTTCAACGCGGCGTTCCTCGAACGGGCGGGCTGAGCCGGGCGATTTGCCCTTTGTCCCGCCCAGACCGATCCAAGCACCAGTGCCGCACCGAGCATCTGCATCGGCGTGAGCGCCTGGCCGAGAATCCCCCAGCCGAGCAGAACCGCGGATAGCGGGCTGAGGAAGCCGAGCCCGGCCACCGCCGCAGGCCCCAGCCGACGGATCCCGCGAAAGAAAGCCCAATAGGCCAAGGCGCCGCCAAAAGTGCCAAGCCAGAGCAAGCCCAGAACACCGCGCGTATCCAGAACCGGAAGGCGTGGGTCAACGAGCAGCGCAATCGGCAACAGGACCAGCCCGCCCGCCAGCAGTTGCCAGGCGGCGAAGGTCAGCGGCGCAACCGGCAATTGCCAGCGCCGCGCCAGAACCGTGCCCGCCGCCATGGACACTGCCCCAGCCAGCGCCGCCGCGATGCCGATCCAGTCGAACACTGCATTCGGGCCAAGGATGAGCAGACCGACCCCCGCGAGCCCAGTCACCGCCGCGCCGATGGCAGCCAAAGACAAGGGGGTAGACAGCCAGAGCCACGCCAGGAACAGCACAAACAGCGGCTGCGTCGCGCCCAGGGTCGCCGCCACGCCGCCCGGCAGGCGATAAGCGGCGATGAAAAGCATGCTGAAAAACAAAGCAAAGTTCAGAACGCCCAGCACCAGAAGCCGCCCGATCCAGTCCTTGCGCGGGACTTGCCGTGTGACCAGCAGCAACAGCGCCCCGGCCGAAAGCGCGCGCAAGGCGGCCACCATCACTGGCGGCGCGCCGGGCAGGAGTTCGGATGAAATGATGTAAGACGCGCCCCAGGCCGCAGGGGCCAGCGCTGTCAGGAGTATGTCTTGAGTGCGGGTCATGGTTTTTCGTCCAACAGGTCATTTATCCTGACATCAAGATATATCCATTTATCTCGACGTCAAGATACATGAGCCAAAATCACCCGTTTCAGCTCTTCGCAAAACCTGTGTAGAGTCCGCTCATGGATGATATTGACCGCATTATCGCGCAGTGGACCGCCGAGCGCCCAGACCTCGACGTCGGCCCGATGGCGCTGATCGGGCGCCTTGCGCGGCTGGCCAAGGCCGTGGCAGAGGCGCATGGAAAAGTCTTTGAAAAACATGGGCTGAGCGCGGCCGGCTTTGACGTTCTGGCCACGCTGCGCCGCGCCGGGCCACCGCATGCTCTGGACATCAAGAGCCTGCTTGCCTCCACCATGGTGACCAGCGGGACCATGACGAACCGGCTCGACAAGCTGGAGAAGGCAGGCTTGCTGGCGCGCCAACCCAACCCCGGCGACGGACGCGGCTTTATCGTGAAACTGACGGATCAGGGATTTCAGACGATTGACGCGGCAGTGACGGAGCACGTGGCAAACCAGCACGCGCTGGTGGCATCACTGAACCCGGACGAACGCAAGGCGCTGAACGCCTTGCTGCGCACCTGGGGCGCGGGTCTTCAAAAAGACTGATCAGATCGCGGAGCTGTGCCCCGCCTTGCTCAGATCATAGGCGTCAAACGCGCGGGCGACCAACCGGGTCAGCGGGCGCGCATCGGGCGGGATGATCAGGGCATCCTGCGTCACATCCAGCAGGTTTTCGAACTGCCCCGCCGCATCGCGCAAAATCCGCATGAGCGCCGGGCGCGTGATCTCGTGGTCGCGCAGAATCTCCGCAACATCGATGCGGAAATCGCACATGACCATCTCGATCAACCGGCTGCGCAGCAGATCCTCTCCGGCAAAGGCATGGCCGCGTGCGGTCGAGAAACGCCCTTCCCGAATGGCAGAGGTATGCGCGGACGTCGCCGGAGCGTTCTGGGCAAACCCTTGCGGGAAACGCGAAATGGACGAGGCCCCAACCCCGATCAGCGCCGAGGCCGTGTCATCGGTGTAACCCTGGAAGTTGCGCCGCAGCTTGCCGACCTTCTTGGCAATCGCAAGCCCGTCGGAGGGCTGCGCAAAGTGGTCGATGCCAATCTCTTCATAGCCATCCCAGAGGAACAACCGCTGCGCCGTCTCGAACAAAGCAAGCCGCTCCGCCGGAGTCGGCAGGGCATCCGACGGGATCATCTGCTGGCGCTTGGCCATCCACGGCACGTGCGCATAGCCATAAAGCGCCACGCGATCCGGGTTGAAGCTGAGCAGCTTCTGCACCGTTTCGGTGATCTTCATCTGGTTCTGGTGCGGCAGACCAAACAGGATGTCCGCGTTCAGACTGGTGACGCCGCGTTCGCGGATCATGTCCACCGCCGCCCGTGTGACATCGAACCCCTGAGGTCGGCCAATGGTTTCCTGAATTGCCGGATCAAAATCCTGCACACCGATCGACGCGCGGTTCATGCCGCCCTCGGCCAGCACATCCAGCCGCGCCCCGTCGATTTCGTTGGGATCAATCTCGACGGAAAACTCTGCATTTTCGCCAAACTCGGCGGTCTCAAGGACCGCGCCCAGCAGATCTTTCATCATGTCGGGCGTCAGGAGCGTCGGGGTTCCGCCGCCCCAATGCAGCCGCGACAGCTTGATTCCCTTTGGCAGATGCCGCCGCAGCATCGCCAATTCGGCCTTCAGCGTCTCGACATAAGCTTCGACCGGGCTAAGTGTCGCTGTGCCTTGCGTCCGGCAGGCGCAGAACCAACAGAGTCTGCGACAAAAAGGAACGTGCACATACAGCGAAACTTCCCCATTAACGGGGAGCGCTTCAATCCACGCGGCAAAGCGGTCTGGCCCTACGCCGCCAGCGAAATGCGGCGCCGTAGGGTACGAGGTGTAACGCGGTACTTTTGCGTCAAAAAGGCCCAGCCGGGCGAGTTGATTTCGCGAGTCCATACGCGTACGGTTAAGCGCATACTAGGTAGAAGACATTGACCCAGATCAACACGGGTGCCCCGATGCTAAACGAACGCAGTCTTGCCGTCTCGCAACAATGCGATTCGTGCCCGATCAGGCATCGGGCCGTTTGCGCACGCTGTGAGACCGACGAACTCGAGCTGCTTGAGGACATCAAGTACTATCGCAAGTTCGAAGCGGGCCAGACGGTGATCTGGTCAGGCGACCGCATGGACTTCGTCGGCTCCGTCGTGTCCGGCATCGCCAGCCTGACCCAGACCATGGAAGATGGCCGCACCCAGATGGTGGGCCTTTTGCTGCCGTCGGACTTCGTGGGCCGTCCGGGGCGCGACTGCGCGGCCTATGACGTCGTCGCCACCACCGATCTGGTGATGTGCTGCTTCCGCAAGTCCCCGTTCGAGGACCTGATGCTGCGCACGCCCCACATCGCCCAGCGCCTGCTCGAAATGACTTTGGACGAGCTGGATGCCGCGCGCGAATGGATGCTGGTGCTCGGGCGCAAGACCGCGCGCGAGAAGATTGCTTCGCTGCTGTCGATCATTGCCCGCCGCGATGCGTCCCTCAAACTCAAGGGCTCTGACGGGCCGCTGGTGTTTGATCTGCCTCTCACACGGGAGGCGATGGCCGACTATCTTGGCCTGACGCTGGAAACGGTCAGCCGCCAGATTTCCGCGCTCAAGCGGGACGGTGTGATCCATCTTGAAGGCAAGCGCCACGTGACGATCCCGGACCTGACGCGCCTGCTCGAAGAGGCCGGAGACGATGCGGACGGCGGCGTATTTGCCTGACCTGCGTTTCTTTACTTGCGACGTCTTCACTGAAAAACCCTTTGCGGGCAATCCCTTGGCTATCGTTCGGAGGGCTGACGGGCTGAGCACGGAGCAGATGCAGATCGTCGCGCGGGAGTTCAATCTCTCGGAGACGATCTTTGTTCAGACCCCGGCGAATCCCGCGCATTCAGCCAAGGTGCGGATTTTCTTTCCCGATGGAGAGATCCCCTTCGCCGGGCATCCCACCATCGGCTGCGCCATTCACCTGGCTCTGGAGACCGCGCCGGAAGGGGACTTCACACAGCAGATCGTGCTCGAAGAAGAGGCCGGTATTGTTCCTGTCGCGGTGACCCGCACGGCGGGCGCGGTTTCGGCCACACTCAAAGCGCCGGTGGTGCCTTTCGCCGGGACAGGCACCCTGCCCCCGACGGGCACTTTGGCCAGCGCCGTCGGGCTCACAGAGCCGGAACTTGGCTTTGACACCCACGCGGCCGGGCTCTGGCAGGGAGGGCCTGCCTTCCTTTATATTCCCGTGCGCGATTTGGCGGCGCTGGCCAAGGCCCGCCCGATTGAGCCGCATTGGACGGACGTCATGGAGGCCGCCGGGGTCGACAGCGCCTATCTCTATACCCCCGGCAGCGATTGCGATTTCCGGGCGCGGATGTTCTCGCCCACCGCAGGCATTCCCGAAGACCCGGCCACAGGCAGCGCCACGGCGATCCTCGCCGCGCAACTCAAGGCGGCGGGCGCGCTTGCCGCCGGCAAGAGCCGGTTTGTGCTTCACCAAGGGGTGGAAATGGGCCGCGCATCGCAGCTCGACCTTGCGGTCACCATGCAGGGCGATCAGATTACGGCCGTGCATCTGACCGGCTCTGCCGTCTCCATCAGCCAGGGCACCGTGCGGCGCCCAGACTGATTCTTTTTCCGAAGGCGAGGCGCGTTAATGCGTTTCCAGTTTACATTGAATCAACAAGCATCACCAATGGCTTGAGAACGCGAAGCGTGGCAGAGCATTGGTGATCCAATCGTAACTGGAAACGCTCTAATGCGCCATGAAGACCGTCACATTGGCCTGTTCGAGCATGTTGCGCGTCGCACCGCCGAGAATCGCCTCGCGGAAACGCGAATGCCCGTAGGCTCCCATCACCACCAGGTCAGCGCCCACATCGGTGACATGCCGCATCAGCACGTCTGACACGCGCGGCAGGGTCTTGGACAGAACGTCGATCTCCGCCCGAATCCCGTGCCGGACGAGGTATTGCGACAGCATCCCGCCGGGATCGGAGCGGTTCGGGCCGTGTTTCGGCGGGTCGATGACCACCACATGCACAAGCTCCGCCCCCTTGAGCACCGGCAGAGCCGCCCGCACGGCGCGCAGCGCCTCGGCGCTTTCGTTCCAACCAATCACCACACGTTTCGGGGCAGAAGGCGGATCGACATCGTCGGGCACCACGACCACCGGCACCTGACCTTCGAACATCGCGCCTTCGATCACCGGCTCAAGCTCGACCCCGTGATTCTTGCCATAGGGTTTGGGCAGGACAACCAGATCCGCGAAGCGGGCGCGCGCCGCGACGTGCCGCCCGATGTCCGCCAGTTGTGCCACGCCATGTTCCACGCTCCAGCGCAGCTCGAACCGGCCCAGCACCTCCCGCACCTGCGCGGCCAGCGCTTCGGCCTCTGTCGTGGCACGGTTCAGGGTTTCCTGAAGCACCATCGCGTTCGCCCCGGCGTAGTAATACCCGGTCTGGGTCCGGTCGACGCCAAAGCAGACGACATCCAGATGGGCATGCGCGCCCTGCGCCACCGCTGCGGCATGGCTGACGATGCTTTCCGCGAGATCGGGGTCCGTAACGACTGTCAGTATAGTCTTGTAACTCATGGCGTTTCCTCGGTCGCATGAATGGTCTGATTGTAAGACGCTAACCCGGGCGCAGATTGCCGCACTTTGATACGCATCAAGAGACAACCGGAAATCCATTGATGCAGATCAAGGTTACTTTTCCCGGGACAACGCAAAACCCTCCCAGTCTAAAAACCGCCTGCCGGGACTCCGAATCGTGCAGGTTCAGACGAAGGGACGAAAAATGTCGAATTATATCAAGCTCGTGGTGCTTGGTTTGGTGGCGATCTTTGCGATGGTCGCGACCAACTATGCCCGCGATCTGGCTTATCAGGTGCACGCCTTCATCATCTTGCTGGTGTCGGGCGGCCTGTTCATCTGGGTTCTCCGGAACACCGACGAAGACACGGTGACGGTGCATCCGCAAAACGAATACATGGACGGCGTGATCCGCGCCGGCGTGATCGCAACCGCCTTCTGGGGGGCCGTGGGCTTCCTTGTCGGCACCTTTATCGCATTCCAGCTGGCCTTCCCGGCGCTCAACTTTGACTGGGCACAGGGTTTCGCCAACTTCGGGCGTCTGCGTCCGCTGCACACCTCCGCGGTGATTTTTGCGTTTGGCGGCAACGCCCTGATCGCAACATCCTTCTACGTGGTTCAGCGCACCTCCGCCGCCCGCCTCTGGGGCGGCAATCTCGCCTGGTTCGTATTCTGGGGCTACCAGCTGGTGATCGTCCTCGCGGCGACCGGCTACCTGCTCGGCTCGACCCACGCCAAGGAATACGCCGAACCCGAGTGGTACGTTGACTGGTGGCTGACCATCGTCTGGGTGGCTTACCTCGCCGTCTTCGTCGGCACGATCGTGAAGCGCAAGGAGCCGCACATCTACGTGGCCAACTGGTTCTTCCTGTCGTTCATCCTGACAGTTGCCATGCTGCACCTGTTCAACAACATCGCCATTCCGGTCTCGATCTGGGGCTCCAAGTCCGTTCAGGTCTTCTCCGGTGTGCAGGACGCCATGGTTCAGTGGTGGTACGGCCACAACGCCGTGGGCTTCTTCCTGACCGCGGGCTTCCTCGGGATGATGTACTACTTTATCCCCAAGCAGGCCGAACGTCCGGTGTTCTCCTACAAGCTGTCGATCATCCACTTCTGGGCGCTGATCTTCATCTATATCTGGGCCGGTCCGCACCACCTGCACTACACCGCGCTGCCTGACTGGGCTTCGACCTTGGGCATGGTGTTCTCGGTTGTGCTCTGGATGCCGTCCTGGGGTGGTATGATCAACGGTCTGATGACGCTCTCGGGCGCATGGGACAAGCTCCGCACCGATCCCGTGATCCGCATGATGGTGATTTCCGTCGGCTTCTACGGCATGTCGACCTTCGAAGGTCCGATGATGTCGATCCGCGCCGTGAACTCGCTGTCGCACTACACCGACTGGACCATTGGTCACGTGCACTCCGGCGCGCTTGGCTGGAACGGCATGATCACCTTTGGCGCTCTGTACTACCTTGTGCCGAAGCTGTGGAACCGTGAGCGTCTCTACTCGCTCAGCCTCGTGTCCTGGCACTTCTGGCTCGCCACCATCGGCATCGTCTTCTACGCCGCATCCATGTGGGTGACCGGCATCATGGAAGGCCTGATGTGGCGCGAAGTGGACGCCAATGGCTTCCTCGTGAACTCCTTTGCCGACACCGTTGGCGCGAAGTTCCCGATGTACGTTGTGCGTGGCCTCGGGGGCGTGCTGTTCCTCGCTGGTGCCCTGATCATGTGCTATAACTTGTGGATGACCGCGCGTCGCGCCCCGGCTGTTGAAGCCGATGCCGCCGCCGCTCACGCCACGCCGGCCGAATAAGGAGGACCGGACACATGGCAATTCTTGATAAACACGCGATCCTTGAAAAGAACGTAACCCTGCTGGCCGTCTTCGCCTTCCTGGCGGTGACCATCGGGGGCATCGTTCAGATCGTGCCGCTCTTCTACCTCGACAACACCATCGAGGATGTCGAAGGCATGCGCCCCTACACCCCGCTCGAAATGGCGGGCAAGGAGATCTACCTGCGCGAAGGCTGCTACGTCTGCCACAGCCAGATGATCCGCCCGATGCGCGACGAGGTGGAGCGTTACGGCCACTACAGCCTCGCGGCCGAAAGCCAGTACGACCACCCGTTCCAGTGGGGCTCCAAGCGCACCGGTCCGGACCTCGCCCGTGTTGGCGGCCGCTATTCTGACGAATGGCACGTCGATCACATGCGCGATCCGCAGTCCGTTGTGCCGGAATCGGTCATGCCGAAGTATGGCTACCTCGAAAACAAGATGATTGATGGCAAGTACATCGGTGATCTTTTGGCGACCAACGCCATGGTCGGGGTGCCCTACAGCGAAGAGATGATCGCGTCTGCCCAGGCTGACTTCAAAGCCCAGGCCGATCCGGACAGCGACTTTGACGGTCTGCTCGAACGCTACGGCGACAAGGTGAATGTTCGCAACTTCGATGGCCAGCCGGGCATCTCCGAAGCGGACGCGCTCATCGCCTACCTGCAAATGCTGGGCACACTGGTCGACTTCTCGACCTTCACGCCTGACGCAAGCCGGTAAGGGGGAAGACTATGGAACAGTATTCCTTCCTGCGTGAGCTCGCAGACAGCTGGGCGCTTCTGGGCATGTTCGCCTTCTTCATGGGGATCGTGATCTGGGCCCTTCGGCCCGGATCCAAAGCGGTCCACACGGATACCGCGAACATCCCGTTCCGCCACGATGACAAACCCGCCGAATAAGGAGGCCGGGACATGAGTGACAACAAGAAAAACGACGATCTCGATTATGAGACGACCGGCCATAGCTGGGACGGGATCCAGGAGTACAACAAGCCTCTGCCGCGCTGGTGGCTGTGGACCTTCTACGTCTGTATCGTCTGGGGCATCGGCTACTCCATCGCCTATCCGGCATGGCCGCTGGTGAACTCCGCCACGGCCGGTGTGCTGGGCTACTCGACCCGCGGTGAAGTCGCGGAAGAGATTGCCCGCGTCGAGGAAAGCAACGCCGCAATCAACGAAAAGCTCGCCTCTGTCGAGCTGACCGAGATTGCAGCGGATGCGGAACTCAACGGCTATGCGCTCAACGCCGGTGCCGCCGTCTTCAAGACCTGGTGCGCCCAGTGTCACGGAGCCGGTGCTGCTGGTGCCAAGGGCTACCCGAACCTGCTGGACGACGACTGGCTCTGGGGCGGGACCATCGAGGACATCCACACCACCGTCACCGTCGGCATCCGTAACCCGGAGATCGACGAAGACTGGGCGCGGGTTTCCGAAATGCCGGCCTTTGGTCGCGACGAGCTGCTTGACGGCGAACAGATCGACCAGGTGGTCAACTACGTCATGACCCTGTCGGGCGGCGAGCCGCAGAACGCGGAGTTGGTGGCAGCCGGTGAGACCGTCTACCTCGACAACTGCTCGTCCTGTCACGCCGAAGACGGCAGCGGGGATCGCTATCAGGGCGCCCCTGCTCTGAATGACGCGATCTGGCTCTATGGCGGCGACTACGACACGTTGCATGACACGGTCTACAACGCCCGCTACGGCGTTATGCCGAACTGGAACGAGCGTCTCTCCGAAGCCGAGATCCGCGCCGTATCCACCTACGTGCACGGCCTTGGCGGCGGTGAAGCCTCCGAATAAGGTCTGACGTCCCTTCAGACTGCGAAGCGGGCCGGGATTTCCCGGCCCGCTTTCGTTTGTGGAACCAAAGTGCGGCGCCCGTCCCGGAGTTGATCCGGGAGCTCGCCGTCGCGCCCACTACCCGTTCCGCTTCAACCATTCTAGCACCCGAGCGCTGCGCCGCAGAGCCGTGGCCCCAGCGCCCAGCGTGATCACCCAAAGGCCGATCTCCAGCACAGGCCAGGCAACGGGCAAAACCAATGCAAGCAAAGCCGCCCCCGTCGCCACCGCCATGCGGTGCGGTTTGGCCATCGGGCCGCTGAAATCCGCCTGCGCCCCGGCACTGACACCCAGTTCGCGCACGTAAGCCGTCAGAACCGCCAGAGCCGCCGCCGCCCAGCCCAGCGCCGGGATGCCCGCGCCAAACCCCATGCCCACCAGAATGAGAATATCCGCCAGCCTGTCCGGCGCTTCGTTCCAGAACGCGCCGGTGGCGCTTTTCTTGCCGCCTTCGATGGCAACCATGCCGTCGAGCAAGTTGCACAGCAGGCGCATCTGCACGCCCAATGCCGCCAGCAGCAGCCACCACACGCTCCAGTCCGACAGGCAAAACGCGCCACCCGCCAGCAGGGCAAACCCGATGGATGCGGCAGAAATCTGGTTTGGCGTAACATGCGTCGCGGCCAGCTTTTGCGCGGCACGCGCGGCCAGGGCGGTGTCGCGGCTTTTCAGGGGGCGTCGGCTCTCGGTCATGGGTCAGGTCCAGAAAAAACGGGTCAGGTGGAAGAAGATCGGCGCAGAGAAGACCACCGAATCGAGCCGGTCGACAAAGCCGCCATGCCCGGCAATCAGATGGCCCCAATCCTTGATTCCCTTGTCCCGCTTAATCGCCGACATCACCAGCCCGCCAAAGAACCCCATCAGGGTCACAACCAGCGCCATCAAGAACGCTTGCCACGGGGCAAACGGCGTCAGCCACCACAGGAAAGCCCCTGCAAGCGAGGCGGTCAGAACCCCGCCGACAAACCCTTCCCAAGTCTTTGAGGGCGACAGCTTCGGCGCGATCTTCCGGCGGCCCAGCAGCTTGCCCCAGACGTATTGCATCACGTCGGAAAACTGCACGGTGAAGACGAGAAACGCGATCAGCAGGATGGATTTGCCTTCGAAACCGGGAATATCGAGCGTCAGCAGGGCTGGCACGTGAGAGGCAGCAAAAACACAGATCATCAGCGCCCATTGCGTCTCCGCGATACGCATCAGGAACCGGTCCGTCTCACCGCGCAGCACCGCCACAATCGGCAGGAACAAAAACGCGTAGACAGGGATGAAAATCGAATACATCCCGTACCAACCCATGCCGATAAACACGTATTGCAGCGGCAGGATGATGAAGAAGCTGCCCGCCAGCGCGTAGTGATCGGCCCGGCGTTTTTCCGTCAGAGTCAGGAACTCACGCAAGGCAGCAAAGCTCAGCAGGCCAAAGAGGATCAGAACCCCGGTGCGCCCCGCCAGCATGGCAAGCCCCAGAAGCGCCACCATGGCCCACCACGCCTTGATCCGGGCATTGAGGTTTTCAATCGTCGCATTGCTGCCGTCCCGGTTCAGCTTCAGGCTCAGCACAAACCCGATGACAGAGGCGACAAGAAGGATGCCCAGCACCCCGGCCATCAGTTGCAGAAATTCAGCAGGGGCTGTCATGTCTCGTCTCCCGGCGCCAATGCCAGCAGGGCCGCCTCGGCCCGTTTCAGGAATGCCGCCTTGTCCTCGTCCGGCGCGCGCTCCAGCGGCGCGCCAAAGGTCACGGTGCACAAAAGCGGGATCGGGATCACCTCGCCCTTGGGCATGACGTTGTTGAGATTATCAATCCAGACCGGCACCAGATCGACCTCCGGGCAGCGCTCCGCGAGGTGAAACAGCCCGGATTTGAACGGCAGCAGCGGCGTATCCCCCATGTTGCGGGTGCCTTCGGGGAAAAGGATCAGCGAGTCGCCCTTGTCTATGGCCTCGGCCATCTGGCCCACCGGGTCATCCACGCGCGCCTCTGCCTGACGCTGGATCAGCACCGCGCGGAACACGTCGCGCCCGATGAAACTCCGGAGCGGCGACGTCAGCCAATAATCAGCCGCCGCCACAGGCCGCGCACGGGCCCGCAACGCAGGCGGGAGCGAAGCCCAGATCAGCACAAAATCACCATTGCTGGTGTGATTGGCGAAATAGACGCGCTGCGCGGGCACGGGCTCAACCCCGTCCCAGATCCCCCGCACCGCCGTCACCAGATGCGCGAAGAAGGCAATTGCGGTGCCAGCGACACCGGCAAGACCCGTTCTGAGCCAATGCATGCTCACCCTTTCCCTGTTTCGGGTCAGACTATCCTTCCGATGCCTGGACAGGGAGTCCGGATTACCGGAGGTTTTCCGGACGCTGCGCGGAGGGGTTGGCGTTTCAGCTTTGGTGAGAGGTGCGCTTTTTGCGGACGTTCATCTCACCTCCAGCGCGGCGGCCTGCGGCCTTGATTCCGCGCTGAGGCACCGGGAACGGCTGCCCCACAAAGCCAAAACACCCAATAAAACATACATCAAAAATAATATTCAAAATCCGGCGTGTAACGCGCATGGACTTGATTTGCATCAAGGTCGCCCGCCCCCTTTCGCGCAAAACTCAGCCCATAAGCCGGGGCCCTCCCCCCGGTTACTCCAAAACCCCGCTCACAAGGTGGGGTCCTGACGCCGGTGCTTCGTCCTGTTCGCGCGTTTCCTGAAGCACCGGCGTCCTTTCATTTTCCCAGCAGAAACCCGATCCAGCGCAACCGGCGCTCAGGCTTCGCCCCGCCCTGCACAGGCGGCGGCATGTACAGGATCGGATCAATCATCGCGGCCCCGCCTTTGCCCCGCATGGCTGCGAAACGGCAGATCTTCATCGCGCCAGGACAGTTTCGGCAGATCATGGCGATCGCGAAACTCTGGCTGGCTGCGGGTTGCCGTCATGAAAGTTTTTGCAAATATTCCAAACATGGCCTTATCCTTTCTTCATCGCCTTTCCGGTTTCTTTTCTGCGCTGAAACCTGTGATAAAGCGACTCAGGAATACTCTCATACTGTAAGCTAAGGTTACATATGAACTGGAACAACCTTCCCCCACTCACCGCCCTCCGGGCCTTTGCCGCCTATGCGCAGACCGGCTCTGTCGAGGCGGCCGGGCAGGCGCTCAACGTCACTCACGCCGCGATCAGTCAACAAATGCGGCAGCTCGAGGCGCATATGGGCGTTGTCTTGCTCGACCGCAGCGGGCGGAGCCTTGCCCTGACGCCGGAGGGGCGCACCCTCGCCGATGCCTTGCGCGACGGCTTTGGCCAGATCATCCAGAGCGTCGAATCTCTGACCGGCACGGACGCCGACCGCCCGCTGCTGCTCTCGACCACCCCCACTTTTGCCGCCTCATGGCTCATGCCTCGGCTTGGCCGTTTTCGCGAGCAGCACCCGGATATTTCTCTGATGGTCGATCCGAGCGCGGCGGTCAGCGCGCTGGAGCCCGGCGGCATCGACGTCGCCCTGCGTTACGGCAACGGAAACTGGCCGGGACTGGAGGCCGAACTGCTGGTCAAGTCCGCCGTGGTGGTCGTCGCCGCGCCACATCTCGTGGAAAGCAAGACCATTCAGACACCTTCGGACCTGCGGGATTTCCATTGGCTTCAGGAGTTTGGCACCACGGAGGCAACGGACTGGCTGTCCGAGCATGGCGTCACCAGCGCGCCCGGCCGCGCCATCACCGCGCTGCCCGGCAACATGATGATCGAGGCCGTGCGGCAAGGTCAGGGCGTCGCCTCGCTGGCCGGGGTTTTTGTCGAAGATGACATCCGCGCCGGGCGTCTCAAGGTGCTGTTCAAGGACACCCGCAAGTCCGGTTATCACCTCGTCACGCGCCCCGGCGTGCAGCGCCCACCCCTGCGTGCGTTCACCCGCTGGATCAGGCGCGAGGCCGCGCGGCCTACCGAGACGCCGACGCTGCCGCCACGCAAAACCTGAATTGAAGATGTAGTATTTGATGCAGGTCAAGGAGGCCGGGCGCGCAAGCTGGGAAAAGGGCAGCAACAAAAATCCTTTACGGAGCGAATCCCCCGTGTCCGACAGCAACACGCCAGCGCCGAGCCTCTATGCGGCCCGCGAGCCAATCTTCCCCCGCCGCGTTTCCGGAAACTTCAGAAGTCTCAAGTGGGTCCTGCTCACGCTGATGCTGGGCGTGTACTACATCACGCCCTGGCTGCGCTGGGACCGCGGCCCGGAACTGCCGGATCAGGCGGTACTGCTTGACCTTGGCGGACGCCGGTTCTTCTTCTTCTGGATCGAAATCTGGCCGCACGAATTTTACTTCGTGGCTGGCCTTCTGGTCATGGCGGGCCTCGGCCTCTTCCTCTTTACCTCTGCGCTTGGGCGGGTCTGGTGCGGCTATGCCTGCCCGCAAACGGTCTGGACAGACCTCTATATCCTTGTCGAGCGCTGGATCGAAGGCGACCGCAACGCCCGCCTCCGCCTGCACCGGCAAAAGAAGATGGACTTCCGCAAAGCCCGCCTGCGCATCACGAAATGGACCGTCTGGTTCCTGATCGGTCTCGCCACCGGCGGGGCCTGGGTGTTCTATTTCACCGACGCGCCGACGCTGCTTGTCGACCTTGTCACGCTGAATGCGCACCCCGTCGCCTATACCACCATGTTGGTTCTGACGCTGACGACCTTCTTCTTCGGCGGTTTTGCGCGTGAGCAGATCTGCATCTACGCCTGCCCCTGGCCGCGCATTCAGGCTGCCATGATGGACGAGGACACGCTCACCATCGGCTACCGCGACTGGCGCGGCGAAGCGCGCGGCAAAGGCAAGAACCGTGAAGGGCTTGGCGATTGCATCGACTGCGCCGCCTGCGTCAACGTCTGCCCCATGGGCATCGACATTCGCGACGGCCAGCAGATGGCCTGCATCACCTGCGGGCTGTGCATCGACGCCTGCGACGACATGATGGACAAGGTCGGCAAGCCGCGCGGCCTGATCGACTACCTTGCCCTGTCGGACGAAACCCGCGAACGCGAAGGCCACGAGCCGCGCTCCGTCTGGAAGCACATCTTCCGCCCGCGTGTCATTCTCTACACCTCGCTTTGGTCGCTGGTGGGGATCGGGCTGGTCTTTGCCCTGTTTATCCGGCCCGAGATCGAAATGACCGTGGCCCCGGTGCGCAACCCGACCTTTGTCACCCTGTCGGACGGCTCCATCCGCAACACCTACGATGTGCGCCTGCTGAACAAACGTGGCGAATCCCGCCCGTTCCGGATTACTCTGACCGGCAACGAATACCTGCGGGTGCAGCTTGAGGGCACACCCTACGAGACCGTCGATGTCCCGGCCAACGAGACCCATCTGCAAAAGGTCTACGTGATCGCGCCGCGCGGCTCTGAACCGGCGGAAAGCGAACGGGTGGACTTCCGCTTCTGGGTCGAAGACCTGACCACCGGGGACCGCGCCCACAACGACACGATCTTCAACGGGAGGGCCAACTGATGGCGACTGCGAAGGAACGGAAACTCACCGGCTGGCACGTCCTTGCGATCTTTGTCGGCGCGTTCGGGATCATCATCGGTGTCAACCTCGCGCTGGCCTACAACGCGGTGAAAACCTTCCCGGGGCTGGAGGTGAAAAACTCCTACATCGCCAGCCAGACCTTCAACGACCGCAAGGAAGCACAGGAAGCGCTCGGCTGGGACATCGCGGCGACGCTGGACGGCGATATGCTTCTGCTGTCGATCACCGATGAGAACGGCCGTCCGGTTCAGGCCGGCAAGCTCGAAGCCAAGGTTGGCCGCCCGACCAATGTCAAAGAGGACATCACACCGGAGTTCAGCTACAACGGCCGCGCCTACGTGGCCTATGTGGACCTGCGCCCCGGCAACTGGGACGTCTGGCTCAAGGCCGTCTCGCTGGATGGCACCGAGTTCCAGCAACGCCTGACCATGACGATCGGAGGCTGAGATGACCGCGACGATGCGCCCACCCGCGTCGGCCTGCCCGGCCTGTTCCGCGGCGCCTGCCGCCGAAGCCCTTGCCGCCGCGCAAGAGCCCGTAGAGGCGCATATCGTCCTGTCCTTGCCAACGATCCATTGCGCCGCCTGCATGGCCTCGGTCGAACGCGCCCTGTCGGACGCGCCGGGCGTGCGGTCTTCGCGCGTAAACCTGACCATGAAACGGGTCAGCATCGAAGCAGATCCGAATGTGTCCGCAGCCGATGTCATCCCCTTTGTCGAAGGGGCGGGCTACGAGGCGCACGAGCTTGACTCGACCGCCATCTCCGCCACCGCCACGGACCGCGCCGGGCGCGATCTGCTGATGCGCCTCGCCGTCTCCGGCTTTGCCGCGATGAACGTCATGCTTCTGTCCATCGCCGTCTGGTCCGGGGCAGAGGGGGCCACGCGCGATCTCTTCCACTGGATTTCCGCCGCCATCGTCCTGCCCGCTGTCGCCTTCTCGGCTCAGCCGTTTTTTAAAAACGCTTGGACCGCGCTCAAGGCCGGGGCGCTCAACATGGACGTGCCGATCTCGCTGGCGATCCTTTTGGCTGTCGGCACCTCGCTTTGGGAGACGTCGCTATCGGGCGAGCACGCCTATTTCGACGCGGCCATCGCCCTCACCTTCTTCCTTCTGACAGGCCGTTACCTCGATCACCGCACCCGCTCCGTCGCCCGTTCCGCCGCCGAAGAGCTTGCCGCTCTCGAAGTGCCACGCGCGTGGCGCATGGTGGACGGGGTCGAAGAACAGGTTTCTGTCTCCGAGCTTGCCATCGGGGACATCCTGCATGTCAAACCCGGCGCGCGCATGCCCGTCGATGGTGTGATCACCGAAGGCTCCTCCGAACTCGACCGCTCGCTTCTGACTGGCGAAACCCTGCCCGTTCTGGCCGAGCCGGGCCGCGACGTCAGCGCGGGCGAAGTCAACCTCACCGGCCCCCTCCTGATCCGCGCCACCGCCGTGGGCCGCGACACCTCGCTGCACCGCATGGCCGATCTGGTCGCCGTCGCGGAATCGGGCCGCTCGCGCTACACCTCGCTCGCCGACAAGGCCGCCAAGCTCTACGCCCCCGGCGTTCACATCCTCTCGGCCCTCGCCTTTGTCGGCTGGTGGCTCTACTCCGGCGATCTGCGCATTGCGCTCAACATCGCCGCCGCCGTTCTGATCATCACCTGCCCCTGCGCGCTTGGCCTTGCCGTGCCTGCCGTGACCACCGCCGCCTCCGGCCGCCTGTTCCGCAAGGGCTTGCTGATCAAGGATGCCACCGCGCTGGAGCGTCTCGCACAGGTCGACACCGTTGTCTTCGACAAGACCGGCACCCTGACCGCAGGCACGCCGGAACTGACAAACCTGCAGGATTTCACCCGCCGCGATCTCGAAATTGCGCTGGCGTTGGCGATGGGCTCCGCCCACCCGCTTTCCCAATCCTTGACCTCTGCCGCGCGCGAGGCCGGGATTGAACCGGCAGAAGTGACCGGGATCACCGAAGTCCCCGGCTTTGGGTCCGAAGGGATCTGGCAAGGCAATCGCGTCCGCCTTGGCCGCGCCGCCTGGGTCGGCGCGGGCACCTCCGAGATGACATCCGCCTGGCTCAGCATCCAGGGCGGCACGCCGCAGGCCTTCACCTTCACAGACCGTCTGCGCGATGGCGCGGAAGAGGCCGTGGCCGCGCTTCAGGCCGCTGGCAAACGCGTGATCCTCATGTCCGGCGACACCACTGCCGCCGTCGAGGCGCTCGCCACCCGTCTGAACATCACCCAATGGCTGGCCGAGGCCCTGCCGCAAGACAAGGCCACCCGTATTCAGGCCCTGACCGATGACGGCGCCAAGGTGCTCATGGTCGGCGACGGTCTCAACGACACCGCCGCCCTCACCGCCGCCCATGTCTCGATCTCGCCCGCCTCCGCGCTCGACGCCGCCCGCGTGGCCTCCGACATCGTGCTGCTCGGCAAAAGCCTTGCGCCCCTGCCGGACGCCGCCCAGACGGCGGAGAAAGCCGTCAAGCGAATCCGCGAGAACTTCACAATCGCAAGCTGGTACAATATCATTGCCGTACCGCTCGCCATCGCCGGGCTGTGCTCGCCGCTGATCGCCGCATTGGCCATGTCGGCCAGCTCCATCACCGTCTCGCTCAACGCCCTGCGCCTGAGGTAACCCGATGAATATCCTGACCTACCTCATCCCGATCTCTCTGGTCCTCGGCGGCGCAGGTCTTGCGTTTTTCGTCTTTACGATCCGGTCAAACCAATACGACGATCCCGAAGGCGACGCCCAGCGCATCCTGTCCGGCGAGTACGACGACCACCCCAAGCCCTAAAATACTCAGACCGGCAAAGCCGTCGTCTTGAACACCGTACGCAGGGCAAAGGAAGACTGCATCTGCGCCACCCCCGGCAGCCGCGTCAGATATTGCCGGTGAATACGGGCAAAATCCTCGGTGTCTTCGGCCACCACTTTCAGGATGTAATCCGCCGTGCCCGCCATCAGGTGACATTCAAGCACATCCGGCACCCGTGAGACTGCCTTTTCAAAGGCGTCCAGCACGTCGTCCGCCTGCGCCTGCAACTTGATCTCCACAAAAACCGTCGACGGAAACCCCATCTTGCGCGCGTCCAGCAGCGCCACATACCCGCGCAAAACGCCATCGCTCTCCAGCCTCTGAACCCGCCGGTGACAGGCCGAGGCCGACAGGTTTACCTTCTCCGACAGGTCCGCATTGGAAATCCGGCCTTCCTTCTGCAGAACCCGCAGAATACGCCGATCTGTCTCGTCTATCTGCACAGGCACAAGGTTCTCCCGCTGTTAGCGCATTTCATCGAAGGATTCTTCGAAAAGTTAACACACGGCGCTTCAAATGCAGAAGCAAATTGCACGCACCTTCTGCGACATTCTGTCAAAGAGAACAGGAGACTCGCCATGAAAATCGGATGCCCCACAGAAATCAAACCGCAGGAATTCCGCGTCGGCCTGACGCCCAATGCGGCGCAGGAAGCCATCGCCCACGGCCACAGCGTGGTGGTTCAGAAAGGCGCAGGGATTGGCGCCGGTTTTGCGGACGCGGATTATGTGGCCGCAGGCGCAACCATTCTGGACACCGCCGAAGAGATTTTCGCCAGCGCAGACATGATCGTGAAGGTCAAGGAGCCGCAGGCCGGTGAGCGCAAGATGCTGCGCGAAGGCCAGCTGCTCTTCACCTACCTCCACCTCGCCCCCGACCCGGAGCAGACCCGCGACCTCCTCGCCTCCGGCTGCACCGCCATCGCCTATGAAACCGTGACCGACGCCCGTGGCGGCCTGCCGCTGCTCGCGCCGATGTCCGAAGTGGCCGGCCGTCTCGCGCCTCAAATGGGCGCCTGGACCCTGCAAAAGGCCAACGGCGGCCGCGGCGTTCTGATGGGCGGCGTGCCCGGTGTTGGCCCGGCCCGCGTTCTGGTCATCGGCGGCGGCGTCGTCGGCACCCACGCGGCCCGTATCGCCGCAGGCATGGGCGCGGATGTGACCGTTCTGGACCGCTCGCTTGACCGCCTGCGCTACCTTGACGACACCTTCGGCTCCGTCTTCCGCACCGGCTACTCCAGCTCCGGCCTGCTCGAAGAGCACCTGACCCAGGCAGACATGGTTGTCGGCGCGGTCCTCATCCCCGGCGCCTCAGCCCCCAAGCTGGTCCGCCGCGATCACTTCCCCATGATGAAGCCCGGCGCGGCGCTTGTGGACGTGGCCATCGATCAGGGCGGCTGCTTTGAAACCTCGCGGGCGACCACCCACGCGGACCCGATCTACGACGTCGACGGCATCATGCACTACTGCGTGGCCAATATGCCCGGCGCCGTGGCCCGCACTTCGACCATCGCGCTCGGCAATGCCACCATGCCCTACATGCTGGCCCTCGCCGACAAAGGCTGGAAGCAGGCCTGCATGGACGATGCGCACCTGCTCAACGGCCTCAACATCCACGCAGGCAAGCTGACCTACAAAGCCGTCGGCGAAGCGCTCGGGATCGAGACCACCGAAGCGCTGGCCCTCGCGGCCTAAAACCCAAAAGGCGGGCCCATCCCCCCGGGCCCGCCTGTTTCTTTGGGCTCCAAATACCTCGGGGGAGTCCGCAGGACGGGGGCTGGCCCCCACAAAATTCTCCCCGAAGAATTTTCCTCCCTCAGAGCACCACGATCCCCGAATGCTTCGCCTTGTGCTCCGGCTCCACATGGATCGTCACGGTGCATTGGCTGATCGCGCCCTGCAGGGCCGCCTCGATCCGGTCGCAGATGTCATGCGCCTCGTCCACCGTCATCTCGCCCGGCACAACGAGGTGAAATTCGATGAAGGTCGCGCGGCCCGCGTGGCGCGCCTTGAGGTCATGCGCCTCGACCGCCCCGTCCGCGTTCTGCGCAATCAGCGCCCGCATCTCGTCAAGGTCTGCCACCGGCACGCTTTCGTCCATCAGCCCGCCCACCGAGGAGCGGATCACCCGCCAGCCGGACCACAGGATGTTGACCGCGACCAGCGCCGCCAGCGCGGCGTCGAGCCAGAGCCAGCCGGTCATCACCGCCAGAAGCACCCCGATCGTCACCCCGACAGAAGAGACAACATCGGTCAACAGATGCCGCCCGTCCGCCTCCAGCGCGGGCGAGCGCAGCGCGCGCCCCCGTCGCAGCAGCACAAAACACCACGCGCCGTTGATCACCGAGGCCAGAATGTTGATCGCGAGCCCAGGCCAGGCCTCGATCTGCGGCGGCGGACTGGTAAAGCCGTCCCAGGCCGCGCGCAGAATGAAAATCGCCGCGATGACAATCAGCACCCCTTCCAGAACCGCGCTGAAGTATTCCGCCTTGTGATGCCCGAACGGGTGATCGTCGTCCGCCGGTTGCGAGGCCACATGCACCGCCCAGAGCGCGGCGGCGGCGGTGGCCACGTTCACCACGCTTTCCAGCGCGTCGGACATCAGCGCCACAGAGCCGCTCACCCACCACGCCAGCGCCTTGATCGCCAGAACGATCAGGGCAACGGCCACGCTGCCGAAAGCGAGTGTCTTGGCGTTGGTCATACCGGGGCTCCGCAATCCGCCTGCGTCATAGCCTCCCCCGCGCAGGGCGGCAACCAGTCCTCAATCGCTGCAAAACACTCCTCTCACCACGGTGACAGGAGGGCTGTGGTCAAAGGAGCTATCACAACAGGCACGAAAGGCTGTAACCCCATGGAACGAAACGCAATCAACCCCTGGCCCTGGTCTCTTCCGCTTGGCTACAATCAGGGTGAAGTGGTGACAGGAGCCTCCCGGCGGCTCATCGTCGCGGGACAGACCGCCGTCGATGAAACCGGCGCGCCGAAGCACCCCGGCGACATGCGCGCGCAAATCGCGCTGGCTTTGGAGAACCTCAAATCCGTTCTGACTGAGGCTGGCATGAGCCCGGCCAACGTGGTCTCATTGCGCATATACGCCACCGATGTGGACGCCGCCCTGAAGAACTTCGACCTGCTCGGCAGGACCTTCGGCCCGGAAGGTGTCCGCCCGCCCATGTCCCTGCTCGGCGTGACACGGCTGGCCATCGCGCCTCTGATGTTCGAGATTGAGGCAGAGGCTCTGGCCTGACTTCGTACCTCGTGTGGCATGACCCGCCCCAGGGTCATGCTCCCGTCAAACCAAGGAGACCGCCATGCGCCGCGCCGAACGCCTTTTCCGAATGGTCAACGAATTGCGCGCCTCCGGCGTCACCCGCGCCTCCGATCTGGCAGAGCGGTTCGAGATCAGTCTCAGCACGGTCTACCGCGACATTGCTCACCTTCAGGCGTCCGGCCTGCCAATCGACGGGGAGGCCGGGGTTGGCTATGTGCTGCGCCCCGGCTTCGATCTGCCGAACCCGACCTTCACCCATGACCAGCTTGACGCACTCGCCGTCGGGCTGGCTTTTGTCGAGCGTACCGGCGATCCGTCCCTCGCCGCCGCCGCCCGTGAAGCCCGCGCCAAGATTCAGGCCGGTCTGCCCGCCCCCGAAGAGCGGCGGCTTCTGGATGCGCCCTACTACTCGCTGCACCGGCAGGACAGCAGCCTTGAGGCGCTCTCTACCGTGCGCAAAGCCATCCGGGAGCGGCGCGTGCTTGGCCTGTCTTACCGCACCAACGATGCCCCCGCGCAGGAACGCCAGATCAACCCGCTGGTGGTGTGGGATCTGCCCGTGGGCTGGATGGTCGCGGGCTGGTGCCGCCTGCGGCAGGACTTCCGAACCTTCCGCAATGACCGCATCGTCTCGCTTTGGGAGACCGATGCGCATTTCGATAATCACCCGGAACAGGGGCTGGCTGCCTATATGGCGCTCGAAGAGTGCCACAGATGAAAAAGGCCCGCCAAAAGGCGGGCCAACTCGTTACCGAACCTATTCGCGTCACTTCTTGAGCGAGTCGCGAATTTCGAGAAGAACGTCCAGCTCGCTCGGGCCCGCCGGTGCCTCTTCTTCAGCTGCTGCTTCTTCCTCTTCCGCGGCTTCCTTGACGCGGTTAACCGTTTTCACCAGCATGAACACCACGAAGGCGATGATCAGGAAGTTGGTGATCGCCATGACAAACCGGCCAATGGCAAAGATCGGCGCGCCTGCTTCTTCGGCTGCGGTGATCGAGGCATACTCGCCGCCGTCCAGCGCATAGAACCAGCCCGAGAAATCCATCCCGCCGGTGAACAGCGCGATGAGCGGGTTGATGATGTCGCCCACCAGCGACGTGACAATCGCGGTAAAGGCCGCGCCGATGATGATACCAACGGCCATGTCCATGACATTGCCCTTGGCGATGAAGTCCTTGAATTCCTGAAGCATGGATGTGCCCCTCACTGTCCTGTTCGCATCGCGGACAAACGCCGCCTGTTGATCTTAACCATTTACCGCCCCATATCCCCACAAAAGCAGCATCGCGGCAGTGGGAAACCACCTTCCGCCCTCCCCCCTTTTTGCAAATTCCAAGGAAACGCCCATGTCGGATCTGTCAGACTTCCCGATCACCAAACGTTGGCCCGCGCAGCACCCGGACCGCATTCAGCTCTATAGCTTCCCCACGCCGAACGGGGTGAAGGTGGCCATCTTGCTCGAAGAGCTTGGCCTGCCATACGAGGCGCACCGGGTGACGCTGTCGGATGCGGATGTCAAAAGTCCGGAGTTCCTGAGCCTAAACCCCAACAACAAGATCCCCGCGATCATTGACCCGAACGGGCCAACCGGCGCGCCTCTGGGCCTGTTCGAAAGCGGTGCGATCCTGATTTATCTGGCGGACAAGGCGGGCCGGCTGATCGGCTCCGACGCGGCAAAGCGCGCCGAGGTAATCCAGTGGCTGATGTTCCAGATGGGCGGGGTTGGCCCGATGTTCGGCCAGCTCGGGTTCTTCACCAAATTCGCCGGCAGCGCGGTGGAAGACCCGCTCCCGCGCGAGCGCTACATCAACGAAGCAAAGCGCCTTCTGGCGGTGCTCGACGGCGCGCTGGAAGGGCGGGACTGGATCGCGGGGGAGTATTCCATCGCCGATATCGCGCTGGCACCATGGCTGCGGGGGCTGGAATTCTATGGCGCGCAGGAGATCGTCGGCTGGAGCGATTTCCCGAACTGCGTGGCCTATGTGGAGCGTTTCCTTGCGCGCCCCGCGGTGCAGATCGGGCTGAACACACCGCCCCGTTGAGGGCGCGCGTCCCGGGCCTGACCCGGGACCTCCGCGCGGTGGTGTAAGCACTTGTTCACTGCCTGCGCGCAGGATCACCCCCGGATCCAAACTGAAAACTCGGATTGATCCGCGCGGCCTTCACCACGCTGCGCGGGCAGCCCCACAGGGGGATGTTCGATCTGATCAGGCGAATACGCCGGGAGATAAACGCCCCGGCCACGTTATCCGTATCTTGGCGGCCGCCTCTTTTCAGGCTTCACATCATGGAATTGCTCAAACCCGTCCAGCGCTCCTGCTGCGGCGGGCGCGGGGCTTGCCGCGTTTCGGGCTTACCAAAAAATGCGACACGAATGGCTTGAGAGCGCCTCAGGCGCGGCAGAGCATTCGTGTCACAACAAAAGCCCGAAGCGCTTTTTAGCCCCGCCCTACCGGCTGTTCCACTGATGCGAAAGAATCAAATCAGGTTACGCTGGCAAACCGCCGGTCAGCACATAGCGCAGGATCTCCGCCACCTGCCCCGGCGTGCGGCACATGGCGAGCGCGGCGGCGTCCACCTCTTTCAGGGCGTGGTCATGCTCGGGTTGTTGCAGGATGATCAGCGACTTGCCCAGCGCCGCCGCAAACCCCGCATCAAACGCCGCGTTCCACTGTTTGTATTTCTCGCCAAAGCGCACCACGACCACATCCGCATCCTCGATTCCTTTGCGGGTGCGGATGGCGTTGACCATCGCGCCTTTGTGGTCGTGCCAATACTTGTTCGGCTCCTCGCCAAGGATCGCCACGCCGCAATCATCGCTGGCGGCGTGGTCCGTGACGGGGGCAGAGAAACTCACGTCGAGCCCTTGGCAGGCCTCGATGATCTGCTCGCGCCAGTCGGTGTGAATCTCGCCGGACAGGTAAACATTCAGGCCCATGTCGGGTCTCCTTTTGGATTGCGTTGTCCCGAACCTAGGTCCGAAAAGCTCAAACACAACCCGCCATTCGCGATGCGCCAGTTACGGGAGCTGTCACAGGCGCGATGGCGCCGCTGTTCGCGCATCCGCGCTGGAGCCCTCGCCCCATGCCGGTTTGATGGTGTCACGCCTTCAAGGAGACCACCATGGCCCAGATATTTGTGAACATCCCGCTTTGGGTTTACCCCCTTTTCATTGTCCTGATCCTGCTTGGTCTGCGCGCTTGCAAGGACCGCCTCACGCCGGTCTGGGTGCTATACCTGATGCCGCTGCTTGGGCTCTTGTCCGTCAATCGTGCCTTGTCTCTTGGCCCGGTTGCGCTTGGGCTTTTGCTTCTGGCCGCCTGCGCCGGGGTTTGGGTGGGTCTGCACCTGCAACCACGCTGGACCGTCCGGCGGGAAGGCGCGCGGGTGCATTTGCGCGGGGAGCGGCTGACGCTTGTCACGCTGCTGGTGCTCTTTTGCGCGAACTTCATTGCAGGGGCCGGGCAAAGCATCGCGCCGGAGGTGACGGCTGGGCTGGCCTTTGGCTTCGGCTGGGGCGTGCCAGTCGGGCTTTTGTCCGGCAGTCTTCTGGGGCGGGCGCTGAGCGTGGCGCGGCTCCCGATGTAATGCAAAAGGCCGGGCACTTGCGCGCCCGGCCTTTCGATCTTTAATCCGATAGCTCACCCATCCTTGCGGATGGTCTCGTTCTTGGGATCATAGGGGCTGTCGCAGGTGACAACCGCGTCCCACAGCTGGTCGAGGATTTTGACCTTCAGCCTGGTCCCTTCCACCGCCTGCTCCGGCTTCACATAGCCCATGCCGATGGACTTCTCGAAGGCCACGGAGTAGCCGCCCGATGTCAGACGCCCCGCGCGCTCGCCTTCCGGCGTATAGAGCGCCTCGCGGCCCCAGGGATCGGCGTCCTCCGGCCCGTCGATCAGCAGCGTGCAGCACTTCACCCGCACGCCGGTCTCGACCAGCTTGTCCTTGCCGTAGAAGTCCTTGCCCAGGTCGATGAAACGCGGCAGGTCGGCCTCCGCCGGGGTTGCGTCGCGGCCCAGTTCGTTGCCAAAGGCGCGGTAGGATTTCTCCTGACGCAGCCAGTTCTGCGCCCGTGCGCCGACCAGCTTCATACCATGCTTCTCACCGGCTTTCTCAAGCAGGTCGAAGAGGTAGTTCTGCATCTCGATCGGGTGATGCAGCTCCCAGCCAAGCTCGCCGGTGTAGGCCACGCGGATCGCGTTGACCGGGCACATGCCCAGTTCGATCTGGCGGGCGGAGAGCCAGGGGAAGCGCTTGTTCGACAGGGCGGTTTCGGGATCGGCGTCCTTGATGACCTCTTTGAGCACATCGCGCGATTTCGGCCCGGCGATGGCAAAAACGCCCCATTGCGTGGTCACGTCCTGCATCTCGATGCGGCCAAACTCGGCTTCCTTGTCCTCGATCGCCTTCCTGAGATAGTCGGCGTCATATTCGGACCAGGCCCCGGCGGAGACGAGGTAATATTCGTCCTCGCTCAGGCGCACGATGGTGTATTCCGTGCGCGTGGTGCCCAGCGCGGTCAGCGCATAGGTCAGGTTGATGCGGCCCACTTTCGGCAGCTTGTTGCAGGTGAACCAATCAAGGAACGCGGTTGCGCCCGCGCCCTTTACGATATGCTTGGTGAAGGCGGTGGCGTCGATCAGGCCAACACCCTCACGGATCGCCTTGGCCTCTTCCACGGCATGCTGCCACCAACCGCCGCGGCGGAACGAGCGGGCCTGCGCATCGAAGTCCTCCGGCGCGCCGACGGGGCCGTAGTAGTTCGGGCGTTCCCAGCCGTTGACCCAGCCGAATTGCGCGCCGCGCGCGGCCTGGCGGTCATAGGCGGGGGAGCAGCGCAGCGGCCGTGCGGCGGGGCGCTCTTCGTCCGGGTGGTGCAGGATGTAAACGTGCTCATAACACTCTTCGTTCTTGCGTGCCGCGAACTCGGTGGTCATCCAGTTCGACGAATAGCGCTTGGGGTCGAGCGAGGCCATGTCGATCTCGGCCTCACCATCGACCATCATCTGCGCGAGGTAATAGCCGGTGCCGCCTGCGGCGGTGATCCCGAAGGAGAAGCCCTCAGCCAGCCACATGTTGCGCAGCCCCGGCGCCGGGCCGACCAGCGGGTTGCCGTCGGGCGTGTAGCAGATCGGGCCGTTGAAATCGTCCTTGAGACCGCTCTCGGCACAGGAGGGCACGCGCTCGGCCATGGCCATGTACTGATCGGCAATCCGGTCCAGATCGAGCGGGAAGAGGTCGGCGCGGAAGCTGTCCGGCACGCCATGCTCGAACCGCGCAGGTGCTCCGTGCTCGTAGATACCGAGGATCCAGCCGCCGCGCTCTTCGCGGGCATAGCTCTCATTGTCCGCATCGCGCACAACCGGGTGCTCCGGGTTGCCCGCCTCGCGCCATTTGACCAGCTCCGGGTCTTTGTCCATCACGATAAACGTGTGCTCCACCGGAATGGCGGGCATCTTGATACCCAGCATCTTGGCGGTGCGCTGCGCGTGGTTGCCGCTGGCGGTGACAACATGCTCGGCGGTGATCACAACCTGCTCATCCGATTCAATCAGGTTGCCGCCCTTTTCCACCATCTTGGTGCAGGTGACTTCCCAATGGGTGCCGGTCCAGTGGAAGGCATCGGCCTGCATCTTGCGCACGATCTCGACGCCGCGCTGGCGGGCGCCCTTGGCCATGGCTTGGGTCACGTCAGCGGGGTTAATGTAGCCGTCTTCGGTGTGATAGATCGCGCCCTTGAGATCGCCGGTCTCGATCAGCGGCCAGCGCTCCTTGATCTGCTCCGGGGTCAGCCACTCATAGGCCACGCCGCAGGTCTCGGCGGTGGAAGCATAGAGCATGTATTCGTCCATGCGATCCTGCGTCTGCGCCATGCGCAGGTTGCCCACCACGGCAAAGCCGGCATTCAGCCCGGTCTCTTCCTCAAGCGTCTTGTAGAAATCGACCGAATACTTGTGAATGTGGGTTGTCGCATAGGACATGTTGAACAGCGGCAGAAGGCCGGCGGCGTGCCATGTGCTGCCCGAGGTCAGCTCATCGCGTTCGATAAGCATGACATCGTCCCAACCGGCCTTGGCAAGATGATAGGCGATGGAGGTGCCGACGGCACCGCCGCCAACAACGAGAGCTTTCACATGGGTTTTCATCAGTGCGGGACTCCGACAAACGCTTCTTTGACAAAGACGTTTACAGGATGAGCCGATTCCTGCGCGGCCCAGCCGACCTTTGCCGGTTCAAAACCGACTTGGACGTCGGTTTAGGGCCTGTGGGCAATCACCAGTTCGCGCCAGCGCGAGACAGATTTTGCCGCCAGCGCCCGTCTCTGAGTGCAGCAGGGCAAATCCCCGGAAGCGAAGAGACGGGAGGGTGGAGGCAAAATCTGCCGCGTCCCTTCAGGGATTTCGCAAAAATTGCTCATTTCCGCGTTATTTGAGCTTGCAGTAGCTGGCTACTCCTGCGCTCAAATGCCTGGAACTGAGCAATTTTTGACTGAAACTGGCGCGGTCTGGTGATTGCTCACAGGCCCTGGACCTGTGGGCAATCAGTTCCGCACCACCACGTATTGGCAATTGCGCCGCACCACGCGCCCGCCGTGTTCGCCCATCTGGCGCTGCTCGCGCAGAAGACGCTGCAACTGTTCAGCCTGTTCACGGTATTCGTCCGAGCTGAGTTTCGGGCAGTTGTCATTGCCCGAATCCTGATGTGTCGCGCTGCTGGCCGGGGCCGGTTTGCGCCAAACGCTGGTATGGGCGCTGCCCCCTGTCTCCGCCTCGATCTGGGAGCCGCTGCGCAGGCCAGAGGCGACCGGGGCGATCATGGCAGAGATCTGCTCCCAGTCCCATTTCTGGATAAAGCGTTTGACCTCATAGCCTTCGGCGTTGGACACGATGAAGGCGTCAAACACACCGTCATGCCGCTGGCGCATGAAAATCCGGTAGGGATAGTTGATCAGCACGCCGGTATAGTCCGCGTTCTGCCGCTCACGCTGCACGAAGTTGAACTGCCCGCGCCGCATGAAGGGTTTGTAGTATTTGTAGTCCCAATACGAGCCATTCCCGACCCCGCCGAACATGTGGCTGATCATGCCCCGGCGTTTGCCGCGCGACTTGATCTTGCCGGGCGGGATGTACACGCCGGGCTTGCGGAAATCGCGGTCGCGCTGGAATTGCAGGCGCACGGCGATCAGCTTGTCGCCTTTTTCATAGACCGTGACGTAGCTGCCGGACGTCCCGCTTGGACAGGCGGGGATCTTGTGGTCCATGCAACGCGCGAGATCGGGGTTCAGGCGGTAGTAGTCCGCCTTCTCATAGGACCGCCGCGTCCAGCCATCATGCGAAGCGGGCAGAACATCATCCAGATGTTTGGCAAAGGCGCGCTTTTCCTCGATAGTCATCGCGCCAAGTGGCTTGTCGGAGAACTCCGGCTCCGCCGTCTGCGCCACCTGCTCTGCGCCGACACCGGGAATGTCGATATCAAGCCGGTATTCCACGTAGGCCATGAAAGACGTCGGCCGGCCGAACTTCTTGCCCGCAACCGAAAACATCATGAAATCGACGATCGGCAGGGCCATCAGGAAGACGGCCACCACAAGCCCGGCCCAGACAAAGGCGGGCACGGCGGGTTTGCGAAACTGGGGATCGGGGTGACTGCTCATTTTCTGTCCGATATTCTCAAATACTTTTCTTCGATGGGTCGGCGGTCCGGTCAATCAACCCAGGCGCAATAGGATTTGCCGCCTTCGGTGATGCAGACCTCGGCGATATCCCTGCCGCGCGCAAAGCGTTTTTCGCGTTCCAGACGCTCGTCGATCCGGCGTCTGGTTTCCGCCGCCTTGCGCTTGCGCTCCATCTCCTGCCGTCGCAGTTCCGCCGTCAGATCTCGCTGCCGGGTTCCGGAGTTGTCCGCTTCGGCACCGACAAGCGCCTTGAGATCCTTGTACCGGATATGGCGCAGCACGCTGTCGATGTCGGACAGCGATGTGTTGGTCTTTACGGAAATCTCCAGTTCATCCCCGATCAGCGCCTTGAGGCGCGTGGTGTAGCCGCCGCTCTTGTTGCGCGAGCGGGAGATCTGCTCGAAGGCCACGCCGCTGTAGGCTTTGACCAGCCGTTTTTTGTCAGTCAGGGCCGAGCCCGCGATATTGGCCTCCAGCGCGGCCATGAAGCCGGACTTTCCCGCCTTCATCCGGGCACGCAGAATGATGGCCTTTTCGCCCTTGAGGTAGACCGCAATGTTCCGCCCCTTACCGCGATTGCGCAGACTGCCCGCGGCATGATCCACGGCCTTGAGCGCCTTGAAGTGTGTATTGCTTTCCAGCTCCGCCCTGAAATCCTTTTCCCAATCCGGCATTTCCCGGTCCGGTCCGGCCAGCAGAATGTCGAACCCTTCGTTCCACTCAAAGCGCTGCCAGCCTCCGGTATCGCCCGGAAAGTAGCTGTTCATCGGCCCGTCCCGGCGGGTTTCGATCTGTGCCCGGCGCGCGGCGTCCTTGCCGCGTTCGACAAAGCTCTGGGTCCAGCCCGCAAGGCCGAACTCCGAAGGCGCAACCCCCGCAACCACGGCCTGCCGGTGATAATCCATCACGCCCAGCCCGATGATCGTCAGAAAGATCGCACCAAGGCTGCCGATGATGAAATTCGCCACCGTTCCAAAACCTGCACGAAACACCGCAACTCACTCCTTGTCGAATCCGCCGTCTGTTTCCACATTAGAAACGCCGAAAAACGGCAAGACCGGGGCATTGCCCCGGCGATTTGACGCAATTTTTCTGAAATTTCAGAGAGTCACCGCAATCACGGCTGCCCTGCGGCTGTGGATCAATTGTCCACCCAAGCGCAGTAGTTCTGACCGCCTTGCGTGATGCAGACCTCCTGAACACCACTTCCCCGCGCGCGCCGTGCCTTGGACGCCAGCCGTCTTTCGATATCGGCCTGAATACGCGCCTGCTTTTGCTGCGCCTCGCGGGTCTGGCGTTCAAGCTGTGCGTTCAGCTCGCCCTGCCGGGCCTGCGCGTCTTCCTCGGAGATGCCAACAACGGAACCAAGCCCCGCGTAGTCAATGGATGCCAGCACCTGGCTGGCCTGCGACAGCGGCGCGTTGGTGACGACGATCAGCTCCAGTTCGCCCCCCATCGACGCGCGCAGACGATAGCCCTTGCCGGACAACTCGTGCTGCCAGCCGAAAGATTTGAGGTAGTGAAACGCATAGCCCCCAAAGCTCCGCGCCAACTTGCCGTCTCGAAACTCGTACTGCATGGCCTTCGCCTGCCAGCGTTCGGTTTGCGACAAGGGGTTGGCCTTGGCGTAGCGCGCAGTCAGGACGAGGACTTTGTCGCCTTTCACATAGACCGCCGCGCGCGACTTCGGACTTTTGTCATAAGCTCCCTTCAACGCGCGCTCGGCGTTCTCCTCGGCCCAGCCCAGCGGGTCGTCCCGGATTCCGATCTGATCATCCGTGAGATCGCCGGACATGCTACGCACCTTGTGCAGCGCCTGCTCATAAGACGGACTCCACGCGCGGCGATGCCAACCCGATGTGGTATCCGGGAAATAGCTGTTCAGAGACCCGCCGAGGTTGACCATCATGGCACCGCGCCGCACCACGGACTGCCCACGCGAGACAAAGGTGCCCATCCACTGCCCGATCGAGTAATCCTCGGACGAAACCCGCGCCTCGATCGCCTGCTCATGGAAATCCAGCCAAAGGATCGCCGCGATGGCCAGCCCAAAGGTGCCAATCATTCCGGCAATGTAGTTTGCCGCCATCCCCAAACCCTTACGAAACAAGACGCGCACTCCATTTTGCGACACATTCAGAAACTCCGCCCAAGGAAGCCGCGAATTTCGGCAATATCAGGACCGTGTTTCGACAATTTGAGGTTGTTTTTCCTCTGCGCGCGGATCAGGCGGCCCGCCTGCGGCGGTTTCACGCTGATTTGGGTCATTCATCCCCTTCCCCCTTTGGAGGCGCGGCCCTATAAGAGCACCCGGTCCGGACTTGGGGAGTCGCGGGCCCATCGGATTATGGGGCAGAGCTCGAATGTTTGGACTGGACAAACTCCTTGGCGCGTTTTCGTCGGATATGGCGATTGACCTCGGGACGGCGAACACGCTTGTCTACGTGAAGGGACGCGGCGTCATTCTGAGCGAGCCTTCGGTGGTCGCCTATCACGTCAAGGACGGCGTGAAGAAGGTTCTGGCCGTTGGCGAGGACGCGAAACTGATGCTGGGCCGCACGCCGGGCAGCATCGAGGCCATCCGCCCGATGCGCGAAGGGGTGATCGCGGATTTTGACACCGCCGAGGCGATGATCAAGGCCTTCATCCGCAAGGTTCACAAACGCTCCACCTTCTCCAAGCCCAAGGTCATCGTCTGTGTGCCCCACGGCGCGACCCCGGTTGAAAAACGTGCGATTCGCCAATCGGTTCTGTCCGCCGGAGCCCGCAAGGCCGGCCTGATCTCCGAGCCCATCGCAGCGGCCATCGGCGCAGGCATGCCGATCACCGATCCCACCGGCAACATGGTTGTCGACATCGGCGGCGGCACCACAGAGGTGGCGGTCCTGTCTCTGGGTGACATCGTTTACGCGCGCTCCGTGCGCGTCGGCGGCGACCGTATGGACGAAGCCATCATCAACTACCTGCGCCGTCAGCAGAACCTGCTGGTGGGCGAAAGCACCGCCGAGCGGATCAAGACGTCCATCGGCACCGCGCGCATGCCCGACGACGGGCGCGGCTCTTCGATGCAGATTCGCGGGCGTGACCTTCTGAACGGCGTCCCGAAAGAAACGGAAATCAGCCAGGCCCAGGTGGCCGAGGCCCTGTCCGAGCCGGTGCAATCCATCTGCGAAGCGGTGATGACCGCGCTCGAATCCACCCCGCCGGATCTGGCAGCGGACATCGTCGACCGGGGCGTCATGCTCACCGGCGGCGGCGCGCTTTTGGGCGATCTCGATCTGGCCCTGCGCGAACAGACCGGCCTCGCGGTCTCCATCGCGGACGAGAGCCTGAACTGCGTGGCGCTTGGCACCGGCAAAGCGCTGGAATACGAAAAGCAGCTCCGCCACGCCATCGATTACGACAGCTGACGCCGCGCGACGGCCCGGCTGTACCGGGCGCGCCGCGTCTTGTAGTCTTTTGACACCACAGCAGCGGAGCGCCCTTGGCCCAGGACCGACAAAGCGATGATTTCACCACGCCGCTGAAGCGTCTGCTTCTGGCGATTCTGGTGCTTTGTCTTCTGGGAATCTTCCTTGTCTGGCGCATCGACAGCCCCCGCGTGGAACGCTTCCGCGCCCAGGTGATCGACGCGGTGGTGCCGAGCATGGACTGGGCCATGGCCCCTGTGACAGGCGCGGTGAACATCCTGCGCGACTTCCAGAGCTACCAGCGCATTCACGAACAGAATCAGGAACTTCGGCGCGAGCTGCGTCAGATGACAGCGTGGAAAGAGGCGGCGCTTCAGCTCGAACAGGAAAACGCCCGCCTGCGCGACCTGAACAACGTGCAGCTTGATCCGCGCCTGACCTATATCACCGGCGTGGTGCTGGCCGACTCCGGCTCACCCTTCCGGCAATCGGTCCTGATCAACGTCGGTTCCCGCGATGGCATTGTCGATGGCTGGGCCACCATGGACGGAATCGGGCTTGTGGGGCGGATCAGCGGCGTGGGCAAACAGACCAGCCGGGTGATCCTGCTGACCGACACAACCAGCCGGATTCCGGTGGAAATTCAACCTTCTGGCCAGCGCGCTCTGGTGGCAGGCGACAACACAGCCGCGCCGCCCATCGACTTTCTCGAAGACCCCGATCAGGTGCGCGCGGGCGACCGGATCGTGACCTCCGGCGATGGCGAGGTTTTCCCGCCCGGTCTGCTGGTGGGTCAGGTGGCCAAAGACCCCGGCGGGCGGCTGCGCGCGCGGCTGGCGGCGGATTATGAACGGCTCGAATTCCTGCGGGTGCTGCGCGATCACGGCGCGCGCCGCGTCTCCAGCCCCAGCGCCCTGATCCTGCCCGAAGAGCTGCCCGACGCGGGCGAGCCGCTGCCTGCAACAGACGAGGGCGCGGGCGGCGATGGTTGAGCGCGGGCCGGGCCATATCTGGGCCATGCGCGGGGCCTATCTGGCGCTCACCGCGCTGGTGATCTTCCTGCATCTGTTGCCGCTCCAGACCCTGCCCCGCCAGTTCGCCGGGCCGGATCTTCTGGTGGCGCTGACCTTTGCCTGGTCGCTGCGCCGCCCGGACTACGTGCCCGCCCTGCTCATTGCCGGGGTCATGCTGCTTGCGGACCTGCTCTTTGGTCGCCCTCCGGGGCTCTGGGCCTTGACGATCCTGATCGGTGCCGAATGGCTCAAGAGGCGCGACCGGCGGATGCGCGACACCACCTTTGTCGCGGAATGGCTGACCGTGGCGACGTTGCTCTTTGTGCTGACTCTTGCCTATCGGCTCACTCTCGGGATCTTGATCGTGCCCGCTGGTGCGCTTTTCCTGTATATCACGCAATATATCATGACGGTTCTGGCCTATCCGCTGGTGGTGGGTCTGAGCCATGTGCTTTTCCGGGTGCGCCGCAGCGCGCCCGGTGAGGTCGATCCCATGGGACGCAGCCTATGAAACGGACGCAACGCGAGACATCGGAAAGCGCCCTGCGCATCACCCGCCGGGGGTTGATCCTTGGCGGGGGGCAGCTGGCGTTTGCCGGGCTGCTCGGCCTTCGGATGCGGCATATGCAGGTGGATCAGGCGGATGAGTTCCGCCTCCTGGCCGAAGAGAACCGCATCAACATCCGCCTTATCCCGCCGTCGCGCGGGCGCATCTTTGACCGCAACGGCCGGGTGATTGCCGAGAACGAGCCGACGTACCGGATCACGCTGGTGCGCGAGGATGCGGGGGACGTGGACGAGGTCATCGGACGTCTGTCCATGCTGGTCGAGCTGGATGAAGACGATCTCAACCGCGCACAGGCCGAGATGAAGCGCACGCCGCCATTCTTTCCGGTGACCGTGGCCGATCGCGTGAGCTGGGAAGACATCAGCCGCGTCGCGGTCAACGCCCCGGCCCTGCCCGGTATTGTCACCGAAGAGGGCTTTTCGCGGGTTTATCCGCAGCACGAAACCTTTGCGCATGTGGTCGGCTATGTGGGGCCTGTGTCGGACCGCGATCTCAACCGTTTCGAAGATCCGCCGCCGCTCTTGCGCATACCGCGCTTCCAGATCGGCAAGGTCGGCGTTGAATCGAAGTTCGAGGAGTCGCTGCGCGGCAAGGCCGGCGCGAAGCGCGTCGAGGTCAACGCCGTGGGCCGGGTCATGCGCGAGCTGGACCGGCGTGAGGGCGATTCCGGCTCGGATGTGCAGTTGACCGTCGACAGCGCCCTGCAGGACTACGTCAAAGTGCGGCTCGGCGAGGAAAGCGCCAGCGTGGTCATCATGGATCTGGAGAAAGGCGATCTGCTGGCCATCGCCTCCGCTCCGTCCTACGATCCCAACAAATTTGTGCGCGGGATTTCCGTGGCCGATTACAGCGGCTTGCGCGACAACGATCACCGCCCGCTGGCCTCCAAAACCGTGCAGGACGCCTACCCGCCCGGATCGACCTTCAAGATGGTCACGGCGCTTGCCGCCATGGAGGCGGGGCTGGTCGGCCCCGACGAGACCGTCTGGTGCCCCGGCCACATGGAGGTGGGCAGCCGCCGCTTCCACTGCTGGAAGCGGGTTGGCCATGGTCATATGAACCTCGAAGGGGCGCTGCGCGAAAGCTGCGACGTGTATTTCTACGATCTGGCGCTGAAAGTCGGGATCGAGAACATCGCCGCCATGGGCCGCCGCCTCGGCCTTGGGGAATCGCATCGGCTCGAGATGTCCGCCGTCACCGCCGGGCTGATGCCGGACAAATCCTGGAAACTGCGCGAACGCGGCAGCGATTGGGTAATCGGCGACAGCGTGAACGCCTCCATCGGGCAGGGTTTCGTTCTGACCTCGCCGCTGCAACTGGCGGTGATGACCGCACGCATCGCCACCGGCCGGGATATCTCGCCGCGTCTGGTCAAAAGCATCAACGGCATCGAGACGCCGTCCCGCGCGGGCACCTCGCTGGGGCTGAACGAGGACCATCTGCGCCAGATCCGGCGCGGCATGTATGCGGTCACCAACAACCGTCAGGGCACCGCGTACAAATCGCGCATCATCGGCGAAGGCGTGCGCATGTCCGGCAAGACCGGCACCGCGCAGGTCCTCAACCGCATCGTCAAAAATGACGCGCCGTGGGAAGAGCGGGACCACGCGCTTTTTGTCAACTTCGCGCCGCATGACACGCCGCAGATCGCCGTGTCCGTGGTGGTGGAACACGGCGGCGGCGGCTCCACGGCGGCGGCCCCGATTGCCCGCGATGTGACCTTGCAGGCGCTCTACAAGGGCGATCCGCCGCTGGAGGCCTACCCCAAGAGCATGCGCCCGAGGATCAAGGAACAGCAGGAACGCCTCGCGCGGGAACGCGAAGAACGGGCGGCCGGACGGTCAGGGCGCGCATGACCTATCTTGAGTATTCCGTCAAAACCGTCCCCACCGGCTGGCGCAAGATCCTGCATCTGAACTGGCCTTTGGTGGTGTTGCTGACCGCAGTGGCCAGCGTCGGCTTCCTGATGCTCTATTCCGTGGCAGGCGGCAGCTTCAGCCCCTGGGCCGAACCGCAAATGAAACGCTTCGGGCTGGGCCTCGCGGCAATGTTCGTGGTGGCCATGGTGCCGATCTGGCTGTGGCGCAACCTTGCGCTTGTGGCCTATCTCGGGGCCTTGTTCCTCTTGCTGATGGTCGAATTTTTCGGCGCGGTGGGCATGGGCGCCCAGCGCTGGATTGACCTTGGTTTTATGCGGCTCCAGCCCTCGGAGCTGATGAAGATCACCCTCGTGATGTTCCTCGCCGCCTATTACGACTGGCTGCCTCTGAACAAGACATCGCGCCCGCTCTGGGTGATCCTGCCGGTCATCATCATCCTCGTCCCCACCGCCATGACGCTGATGCAACCGGATCTTGGCACCGCCATCCTGCTGCTGACGGGGGGCGGCTTGATGATGTTTCTGGCTGGTGTGCACTGGGCCTATTTCGCCACCGTGATCGCGGCTGGCGTGGGCGGGATCTGGGCCGTGTTCCAGAGCCGTGGCACCGAATGGCAACTGCTCAAAGACTACCAGTTCCGCCGCATCGACACCTTCCTTGATCCCTCCTCCGATCCTTTGGGCGCGGGCTATCACATCACGCAGGCCAAGATCGCCATGGGCTCCGGCGGCTGGACCGGGCGCGGCTTCATGCAGGGCACGCAGAGCCGTCTGAACTTCCTGCCGGAAAAACACACGGACTTCATCTTCAACACGCTGGCCGAAGAGTTCGGTTTTGTCGGCGGGTTCTCCCTGCTGGCGCTTTATGTGCTGGTTCTCATCTTCTGCATCGTCGCCGCCGTCCAGAACCGGGACCGCTTCTCGTCGCTGCTGACGCTCGGGATCGCGCTGACCTTCTTCCTGTTCTTTGCGGTGAACATGTCCATGGTGATGGGTCTTGCGCCTGTCGTAGGGGTTCCTTTACCCCTTGTGAGTTACGGCGGCTCTGCCATGTTGGTGCTGATGATCGCATTCGGCCTGGTGCAGAGCGCGCATATCCACAGGCCAAGATAAGACGTAAAGGCTCTCGATGACTGTAAACATCCTTTTCGCCGCCCCGAAGGAAGACTGGGCGGCGTATGAAGCGCCCTTGACCGAAGCGCTGGCGGCCGCCGGTCTGGACACTGAAATCGGCACCGAGATGGCGCCCGAAGCCGTGGATTACATCGTCTACGCGCCTTCCTCGGAGGTGCAGGATTTCACGCCTTTCACCCGTTTGAAGGCGGTGCTGAACCTCTGGGCCGGGGTCGAGCAGGTGATCGGCAATGCGACCCTGACGGTGCCCCTGTGCCGGATGATCGATGAGGAAGGGCTGACCCAGGGCATGGTGGAATGGGTGACGGGACATGTGCTGCGCCATCACCTTGGCATGGACAAGCATATCGTGAACCCGGACGGCGTCTGGGAACACGAAGCGCCGCCCATCGCGGCGGATCGCCCGGTGACGATCCTCGGGCTGGGCGCATTGGGCAAGGCCTGCGCGCGGGCGCTGCGCGGCATTGGCTTTCCGGTGACAGGCTGGAGCCGCAGCCCCAAGCAGATCGCCAACATCCAGTGCCTGCATGGCGACACCGGTCTGGCGCAGGCGCTGCGCGGGGCACAGATCGTGGTGCTGCTGCTGCCGGAGACGCGGGCGACAGAGAACATTCTCAACGCCCAGTCGCTGGCCCTGCTACATCGCGGGGCGGTGGTGATCAACCCGGGGCGCGGGCCTTTGATCGACGATGCGGCGCTGCTCGCAGCGCTGGACAGCGGTCAGGTGAGCCACGCGACACTGGACGTTTTCCGGGTGGAGCCGCTGCCGTCCGGTGATCCCTATTGGGCCCATCCGCGTGTGACCGTCACCCCGCATGTGGCGTCCGAAACCCGCCCCGGCTCTGCCGCGCGGGTGATCGCAGAAAACATCCGACGCGGCGAAGCGGGGATGCCGCTGATCGGGCTGGTTGATCGGCTCGCCGGGTACTGACGGCGGTCATTCCCCTCACCACGGGCGCGGAATCAAGCCCGAAGGGCGCCGCGCCCATCGACAGGCCGTCCCCGCGGCACGGCGATTGGGTTGGTGCCTGGCACTACACCAGCCTAGCGCGCCAGTTTTTGAAATAAATCAAGGGGAACAAGGGTTGGATCGCCGTACCACGGCCCGTCGATAGGCGCGGCTTGTGCTCTAACCCTGAGGTCCGGGATCAAGTCCGGGACGTGGGGCTACAGGCCTAACGCTGACAGTCACGTCCCGCGTTTCTACCTCGCAAACCACCCTCTGACCTGAAAACCGGGGTCGCCGCCCAGAACTTTTTTCCGAAAACCGGTTCCCACTTTTCGGATTGCACTTTGCCATCTCGTGCAATTTTTTCCGAAAACCGGTTCCCACTTTTCGGATTGCACTCTAAAGCCTAAACAAGCTCGCATCAGGAGACCTGTCATGGCCTTTGACCGTTCCATCAAGATCGCCCCGTCGATCCTGTCCGCCGATTTCGCCAACTTCGGGCAGGAAATCCGCGCCATCGAAGATCAGGGCGCCGATTGGGTGCATGTGGATGTCATGGACGGGCATTTCGTGCCGAACCTGACCTTCGGCCCGCCCGCCGTCAAAGCTTTCCGCCCGCATGTGAAGACCTTCATGGACGTGCACCTGATGATCGCGCCTGTGGACCCCTATATCGAGGCCTACGCGGATGCAGGCGCGGATATGCTGACCGCGCATGTCGAGGCCGGCCCGCATATCCACCGCACCCTGCAAGCCATCCGCGGCGCAGGCATGCAGGCGGGCGTGGCGCTGAACCCCGGCACCTCTGCCGAAGCGGTGCGTGACGTACTTGATCTGGCGGACATGGTGCTGATCATGACGGTGAACCCCGGTTTCGGCGGGCAGAAGTTCATCGACATGACAGCCAAGATCCGCGCCGTGCGCGAGATGATCGGGGATCGCGAGATCCACATCCAGATCGACGGCGGTGTGGACCCGAAAACCGCGCCTCTCGTCGCCGAGGCTGGCGCAGATGTGCTGGTGGCCGGCTCCGCCGTATTCCGGGGCGGCTCGGTTGAGCAGCCGGAGGTTTACGGCGCGAACATGCAGGCGATCCGGGACGCGATCGCGGCGCGCTGATCTTCGGGCTCACCCGCCCTTGCGATAGCGGAACGTCCCGGTGGCCTTGGCAATCAACTCGCCGGTCTCATCCGTGATCTCACCTTCGGCGAAGAAGGTGCTGCGCCCGCCGCCCGTCTTGCGCCCGGTGCCGATGAAGCGCTGGCCCTTGGGGCGCGAGAGATACTGCACGTTGAGGTTCAGCGTCAGGCACATCTGGCGCTGCTCCGGATCGCCCGTCCAGCAGCCCGCATAGCCCATGACCGTATCGAGCAATGAGGCATGCGCGCCGCCATGCGGATTGCCGTGGCGGTTCATGATAAACGGCTCCAGCGGCAGTTCGAACTGCGCAAATCCGTCGGACCAATCCAGCATCCGCATGCCGATATGCGCCGACCACGCGTAGGCCTCTTCGCGAAACCGCTCATCCATCGGACTGCTCCAGAAAAAACCGGGTGATCCAATTGGCGGCGAGCGCCGGGCGGCCCTGCCCTTCGATCTGCACTTCCACGTCCCAATGCACGTCAAGCGCCCCGTCAAGCTCGTCAACCGAAGCCACGGTGAACAGCCCGCGAATACGCCCGCCAACCCGCACGGGGCTGATGAAACGCACGCGGTCAAAACCGTAGTTCACGCTCGACGCCACGCCGGGCAGCGCGTCCACCACCTGGTAAGACATGGCCGACAGCATGGAGAGCGTCAGAAACCCGTGCGCGATGGCCCCGCCAAAGGGTGTTTCCTCTGCGGCGCGGGCCTCATCGAGATGGATAAACTGCCAATCCTCGGTCGCATCGGCAAAGGCCTGAACGCGTGCGGCATCCAGCGTGAACCAATCGGTGGTGACAGGGGCCTTACCCCGCAGATCGTCAGCCAGCATCGGGCAGAACGTATCCGTCAAACCGCTTGCGCAGCGTGAGTTTTGATACCTTCCCCGTCGCTGTCAGGGGCAGGGCTTCGACGCATTCCATCGCGTCCGGCAACTGCCATTTCGCCACGTGTTCGAGCATCATCTCGTGTATGTCCTCCAGTTTCGGCGGGTCTTCCGGCGAGACCGGGGCAACCACCAAGAGAGGCCGTTCATCCCATTTCGGATGCGGGATTGCAATCACCGCGCAGGAGGCGACCTTGGGGTGCGCCATGGCGATGTTTTCCAGATCAATCGAGGAAATCCACTCGCCCCCCGACTTGATCAGATCTTTCGCGCGATCCTGCACGTAGAGGAAGCCGTCAGGGTCAATCGACGCCACATCGCCGGTGCCAAACCAGCCCGCATCGTCAAATGCCTCCTGGCTGGCCTCTTCGTTGTTGAAGTAGCCCGCTATGACGGAGTTGCCGCGCACATAAAGCTCGCCCACCGCTTCGCCATCCTGCGGCAGGGTCTTGCCGTCTTCGTCCGAGATCTTCATCTCGACCCCGAAAACCCGCCGCCCCTGCCGGGACTTGATCACCATCTGCTCTTCGAAAGGCTTGTCCTTCATGTGATGAGACAGCTGGCCATGGGTGCCGACCGGACTCATCTCCGTCATGCCCCATGCGTGGCAGACATCGACACCGCGTGTCTCGAAAAACTCGATCATCGAGCGCGGCGCGGCACTGCCGCCGATCACAAGCTGATCCAGCGCGGACGGTACGGCCCCGCGTTTCTCGGCCTCTGCCCCAAGGCCGAGCCAGACTGTCGGCACGCCCCAGCTTGCGGTGACCTGTTCGCTCTCCATCAGATCAAAGATTGAAGCCCCATCCAGCGCGCCGCCCGGCATGATCAGCGAGGCCCCCACGATCGGCGCTGCATAGGGCAGCCCCCATGAATTGACGTGGAACATCGGCACGACCGGCAGGATGCGCGCCCCCTCATGCAGGCTGCGCGGTACGGTGACCGACAGGAACAGCGCGTGCAGAACGGTCGAGCGGTGCGTGTAGAGCGCGCCTTTGGGATGGCCCGTGGTGCCGGAGGTGTAACACAGCCCCGCCGCCGTGTCCTCGGGCAGCACCGGCCAGTCATAGGTCTCTGGCTGGCCGTCCAGAAGCTCTTCGTAACACAGCAAATCCAGATCGCTGTCCGGCATATGCGCGCGATCCGTCATCACGACAATCTGCCGCCCGTTCTCATGGGTCTGGGCCAGCCGCATTTCCTCGGGATGCGCCTTTGCCAGCGCCTCCAGAATCGGCACAAAGGTCAGGTCGACGCAGATCACCTGATCGCCCGCGTGCTGGATGATGTAGAGCATCTGTTCCGCCGACAGACGCGGATTGATCGTGTGGCACACCGCCCCCATGCCGCTGATGGCGTAATAGAGCTCGAAATGCCGGTAGCCGTTCCACGCCAGCGTCGCGACCCGATCCCCGGCAGACACCCCAAGGCGCGCAAGACCATGCGCCAGTTGCGCGGAGCGTGCATAGGCCTGTGCGTAGGTTTCCCTGTGCAGATCCCCCTCGCAGCGTCTCGAAACGATCTCCGCCCCGGGATGACACTCGGCCGCGTATTTCAGGATCTCGATGATCCGCAACGGCATTTCCATCATCATACCTTGCATCCAGCCCTCCCTTGCTGTCCGCTGTTCTGATCCTAAAGTGTGGGGCAGAACCCGGATGGCGCAAGTCTTCTTGACAAAACCAATGAGAGAAAATTTTCCATGACAGACCAGATGCGCCGGATCACCCTCGCCCGCAGACCCGTTGGCCAACCGGTTCCGGAGGACTTCGCCCTGCAAACCGGACCGGTACCGGACCCCGGCGAAGGCGAAGTTCTGATCGCGGTCAGCCACCATTCTCTGGACCCTTACATGCGCGGCCGCATGGATGACGCGGGCAGCTATGCGGCCTCGGTGAACTTGGGCGAAACCATGGTTGGTCAAGGGGTTGGCACGGTTCTGACCTCTCGGGCAGACGGTTTGGCAGCGGGCGACAGTGTGACCGGCATGACCGGCTGGGCCTCACATGCGGTGCTGAAAGGCGGGGACCTGCGCAAGCTGGACCCATCGGTCCCGGTGACGACCGCGCTTGGCGTTCTCGGCATGCCGGGCTTCACGGCCTGGCGCGCGCTCAGCGAATACGGGCGGCCCAAGCCGGGCGAAACCCTCGCCATTGCCGCCGCCACCGGCCCGGTCGGTGCCATGGTTGGCCAATTGGCCAAGGCGCAGGGGCTGCGCACCGTGGCCGTGGCGGGCGGCGCGGAGAAATGCGCGCTGGCCACAGAAAAGTTCGGCTTCGACGCCGCCATTGATCACCGCGCCTATGACAGCGCCTCGGACCTGCGCAAGGCGCTAAGCAAAGCCTGCCCGGATGGCATCGACATCTACTGGGAAAACACCGGGGGCAAGGTGCTCGAGGCCGTCATGCCCCTGATGAACACCGGCGGGCGCATCCCGCTCTGCGGCACCATCGCCTGGTACGGCGGCGGCACCTCCGACAAGCTGCCCCACATCTGGCGCGCCATCCTGACCAAGCGCCTGAATGTAAACGGCTTCATTATCTTCGACCATTGGCACGCCCTGCCCGATTTCCTCGCCGAGATAACCCCGAAAGTCGCCGCCGGCGAGATCACTTACCTCGAAGACATCACCGACGGTCTGGAAAACGCCCCCGATACCTTCATCGCCATGCTCAAAGGCGGCAATACCGGAAAGACGATCATCAAGGTGTAACCCGCCCCGCTTCTTTGGGCCTAAAATACCTCAGGGGAGTCCGCAGGACGGGGGCAGCGCCCCCAAAACAAAATTTTGTCCCGGCAAAATTTTCACCTTCAGAAATAAGCCACGCCCTGCGCCCGGACGTGCAGGGCGTAAACCGACTGGCTCGCCGCCATGAAAAGCCGCGTGCGGTAGGTGCCGCCGAAGCAGACATTGGCGCAGCGTTCAGGCAGTTGGATCATGCCGATGGGCGTGGCATCCGGGGCAAAGACGCGCACGCCGTTGAGCCCCTCGCCCGTGCCCCAGCCGCACCAGAGGTTGCCGTCCGTATCAAGCCGGAAACCGTCCGGCGTGCCCTGTTCCCCGGCCTCGATCAGGCGGCGCCCGTTCGACACAGTCAGCCCATCTCCCGAGACGTCATAGGCATGAATGCAGCGCGGCGCGCCCGATTGCACCACGTAGAGGATGCGCTCATCCGGCGAAAACGCCAGCCCGTTGGGATGGTCGATCTCGGTGATCACCGCCGTGATTTCCCCTGACGGATCAATGCGGTAGACATGAGTGGGCAGTTCCGGTTCGGCCCGGTAGCCCTCGTAGTAGTCACGAATGCCGAAGGTCGGATCGGTGAACCAGACCGAGCCATCGGATTTCACCACCACGTCATTGGGCGCGTTGAGCCGTTTGCCCTGGTAGCTGTCTGCCAGCACCGTCACCGTGCCATCAAGCTCCGTGCGGGTCACGCTGCGCGTGCCGTGCTCGCAGGACACCAGCCGCCCCTGCCGGTCACGGGTGTTGCCATTGGTGAAGGGACCGCGCCGGTACACGGAAACCGCGCCGGTTTCCTCTTCGATCTTCAGGATCTGACTGTTGGGAATGTCGCTGACCAGCAGGCACCGCATGTCCCCGAACCAAACCGGTCCTTCGGCCCAGCGCATGCCAGTGTGCAGGCGTTCTACGGCTGTGTTTGTCACCAGAAGCGGGCGAAAACGCTCATCGAGGATTTCGATCCGCGGATCGGGGTAGAATTCGGATTGTTGCCACATGACGCGCGTTCCTTTGCCGGTTCACAGCAATAGAAACCACGCAAGGCGCTCAAATGACAATCAAAAGATGGGTGGGGGTGGTACCACCTCCCCGGCTCGAACGGGGGACCTCCTGATCCACAATCAGGCGCTCTAACCAACTGAGCTAAGGCGGCACTGGCGGCGGGATACAATCTGCAAAATCCGATTGCAAGACCGAATCCGGAGCCTTTCGAGCAAAATCATACCAAAGACAGATCGATATCCCAAGCCTGCTCGATCAACGGCACGCCAAAGCTGGTCACCGGTTTGGACGCGCGCAGCACCCAGCCATGTGCCGCATAAAGCGCACAGGCAGCCCGGTGGCTTTCATGTGTCCAAAGCTCCATGCGACGGTAACCCGCGTCTTTGGCAAAATCCATGTTGGCCTGCAAAAGCCGCTTGCCCAGCCCCTTGCCGCGCGCGTCGGGCGTGAGGAAGAACAGGCGCAGCTTGGCGGTCTCATCGCTGAGCCGCACGCAGAAGATGCAGCCGAGCCGCTGTCCGTCTTCCCAGGCGATGAAGCCGCGCTCTCGCTCGGGATCATGGTCTGCGGCAAAATCGTTCAGAATCTGCGCCACCAGCGCGCCAAAGCTTTCATCGAAGCCTTCGTCCTGTGCGTATTGGCTTTGGTGGGCCTCGACGAGCCAGTCGATGTCATCGGGCGAGAAAGGGGCGAGTGTCACGGTCATAACCGCAAGTGACCTCAGGCCGCCTTGCAAAGCAAGCCCTGCCCCGCTACCTACCCATGTCAAAACAAGGTGGACCTAAACATGGGCATCAACGACGAACGCGAGATCGAAGCCAACCTGCAGATCGGGCCGACCGATCACGGCATGGTGCGTTTGTTCATCTACGGCGAGGGGCTTGAGATCCCGATGGATTTCGAACCCGAAGAGGCCGAGGAAATCGCCGAGGAAATCCTCGCCGCCGCCAAGGGTGCCCGCAAGGTGAAGCCCGCCAAGAAAGGCCGCTGAGCCTTTCCATTCAATTTCAAGGACCGTGCCATGCCCGTCTTTCTCGACAGCCAGCAGGATGATTTCGAGCGCGCCTTTGCCGCGCTTTTGAGCGCCAAACGCGAGGACAGCCCGGATGTTGACGATGTCGTCGCCGGGATCATCGCCGATGTGCGCGCGCGCGGCGATGCGGCGGTGCTGGAACTGACGGCGAAGTTTGACCGCATGGAGCTGGATGCCGCCGGAATGCGGTTTTCGGAAGCTGAGATCGACACGCTGTGCGCGCAGGTGCCCGAAGAGGAGGCGCGCGCGCTGGAGCAGGCGGCGGAGCGCATTCGGGCTTATCACCTCCGGCAGATGCCCGAGGATGCAAGCTGGACCGACGCCGAAGGGGCGACCTTGGGCTGGCGCTGGACGGCGGTGTCTGCGGCGGGGCTTTATGTGCCCGGCGGGCTGGCCTCTTATCCTTCCTCGGTTCTGATGAACGCGATTCCGGCCAAGGTGGCGGGTGTGGAGCGGCTGGCGATTACCGTGCCGACGCCCGATGGCGTGGCCAACCCGGCCGTTCTTCTTGCCGCGAAGATCGCGGGTGTTGACGAGATTTACCGGATCGGCGGCGCGCAGGCGATTGCCGCGCTGGCCTATGGCACCGAGACCATCGCGCCGGTGGACAAGATCACCGGGCCGGGCAACGCCTTTGTCGCGGCGGCCAAGCGCCGGGTGTTCGGCAAGGTGGGCATCGACATGATTGCCGGCCCGTCCGAGATTCTGGTGATTGCCGACGCGGAGAATGATCCGGACTGGATCGCGCTCGACCTGATGAGCCAGGCGGAGCACGACGAAAGCGCGCAGTCTCTGCTGATCACGACGGACGCAGATTTTGGTCAGGCGGTGTCCGAGGCAGTGGACAAACGTCTGGAAACACTGGAGCGGCGCGCGATTGCGGGCGCAAGCTGGCGCGATTTTGGCGCTGTGATTACGGTGCGGGATCTGGATGAGGCGGCGGCGCTGTCGAACCGGATTGCACCGGAGCATCTGGAATTGTGCGTGGCGGACCCGGAGGGGCTTGCCGAAAAATGTGTCCACGCGGGGGCGATTTTCCTCGGGCAATGGACGCCGGAGGCGATTGGCGATTACGTCGGCGGGCCGAACCACGTTCTGCCCACGGCCCGCTCGGCCCGGTTCAGTTCCGGCCTGTCGGTGATGGATTTCGTAAAACGCACGACCATGGCGCGCATGTCGCCGGAAGCGCTCCGCGCGATTGGACCGGCGGCGGAGGTTCTGGCGTCGTCCGAGAGCCTTGAGGCGCATGGTTTGTCGGTGACGGCGCGGCTCAAGAAACTCAATCGTTAGGGGTTTCACCGCGCAAGCGCGTTTCTTGCAGAAACGCGGTTCAGGGCGCTGCCCTCGCCCCCTTGGGGCTCACCCGAGGTATTTCTGGCCCAAAGAAACCGCGAGAGCGCTCTCAAAGCAGGGTTGGGCCGTCCTGTTCCATTTCCAGCGCGAGCGGCGCGGGGGTGCCACCGAGATCGTCTGTTCTGAGCCCTTCGACGGGGCGCGACAGGCGGTTGCGCACCACCCAGTGCAGGCGCGATTGGGCGCGGGTGATGGCCACATAGGCGAGGCGTTTCCACAAAGGCTGGCCCGCTTCGGTGCGGCCCATGCGGGCGGCGGCATAAAGGTCCGGGGCGAAGACCTGAACGTCATCCCATTGCGAGCCCTGCGCCTTGTGAATCGTGACGGCAGAGCCATGCAGGAAGGTGGCGCCCATGCGGGCGGCATAGGGGATGAACGGCTCTTCTTCGTCCGGTTTTTCGATTTTGACGATGGAGGCAGCGGAGACCTGCGGCTCCAGCGCGCCCATGACATGCAGTTTGGAAAAGCCCGGTTTGCGACCCGGGCCGAGGTAGATGACCTGCGCGCCTTTGATCAGCCCGCGCGCCTCCAGATCGAGGCGCTTTTTGCGGTGTTTCAGAGGCAGTTCGATGCCGTCACAGATCAGAGGTTCACCCGGCAGGAGTTCGGTGTCTGGAGCGCCATGGACGGCGCGGAACGCTTTGATCAGGCGAATCCGGGTGGCGTTGCGCCAGACCAGAACCGGGCTGCGGGCCATGAGGTCGACCTCGACGCGCTGTGCCCAGATGACGCGGTCGTCCTGCGCCGCTTTTTCTTCGACGAGGCGTTCGAAATCCTCGAAGCCGAGCTGAGGATCGGCCAGCGCGTGAGCGAGATCAAGGATCGGGTTGTCGGCGGCCTGTCGGTGAATGCGACTGAGCTCGAGCTTTTGCTCATCGGCGAGGCTGTCGAAAACGAGCTTCCCGGATTGGTTGACGGGCGCGAGCTGGGCCGGGTCTCCGAAGAGGACGAGGTTGGGGAAAATCTCTTTGAGATCATCGAATTGACGATCGTCGAGCATGGAAGCTTCATCGACAAAGCCGATGTCAAGCGGCTCGTCGCGGCGCTTCCAGCCGGTAATGAAATCGCTGCCTCTGAGACCGGCGGCGGCCAAAGCGGCCGGGACGGACTTGTTCGCCACATAGCTGGCCTCGGCGCGGGCGAAGGCCTCTTCTGACATCTCTTCGAGATCAGGGCGTTCGCCGTTCCCCATCAGCCATTCGGCCAGCTTTTCATATTCGGGATCGTAGACCGGCGTGTAGATGATTCGGTGGATCGTCGTGGCCGGAACGCCGCGCATGCGCAGGACGCTGGCGGCCTTGTTGGTGGGGGCGAGGATGGCGAGGGTACGTTTTTCGCGGCGACGCTTGCTCTCATAGTCGCCGGAAATGATTTCAACATCAATGGCTTCGAGGGCCTTGACCAGTTCGGCCAGAAGCAGCGTCTTGCCGCTTCCCGCCTTACCCATCAGGGCCATGACCCTTTGACGTCCCTCTTGTGCGGGCAGGCAAAGCCCTTCGTCCAGATCGACCCCGGCGCCACGCAGAAGCGTGGTCACCTGGTCAAAAGCGTGGGCCTGATCGTCGGAGAGCGTGAGGGCTGGGGCGTTCATGCGCGCACCCTACCCCCGGCGTCTGCCGGGTGCCAGACGCTTTAGGCGGCGGCGAGTTCTTCGGTGGTCATGGTGCTGCCAAAGGCCATTTCGAACCAGCGCTTGGAGAGGTCAATGGACAGACCTGCGCTTTTGGCCACGGCGCGCTGGGTGTCTTCGGTGAACTCCCACAGGCCGACGCTGATCGCTTCGCGGCCTTCGCCGACTGTGCCGAGCACTTCCGGGCAGGAACCGATGCGGCGGAAAACGCGGACCATATGGGCAAAGATCACGCCGACGAAATGCTCGACGCCGAACTCTTCCATGATATGACCGGCGGCCAGCATCAAAGCGGCGGCGACGCCGGGGCGCGCGCCCTTGGCGAGACAGAAGCGGGTGCATTCCCAGATCAGCGGCGACTTGATCGTTACGCCGTCCGTCAGATGGGTGAAATGATCGTTGACCATGGTCGGGCCCATGGTCGGCATCAGGCGCAGCGAGCCGCCGTGGGTGCCATCCGCGTTCTGCCAGATGATGTAGAGCGGGTTGTCGTGATCGTATTCGTCGCGCTCCAGACCGTCTTCGTCCACGGAGACGTCCCAGTCATGGCGGGATTTGAATTGGGCGGCGCGGTCCTCGAACATGGTGCGGGCGAGGCGCGGAAACTTGTGCAGGTCTTCCCCATAAACGTAACGGATCATTGTGTTTTCCCCTGAGCAATGCGTCGTTGATGGGGAAAATCTGACGGGGCGTGGTTAATGAGATTTGACCACGGCGCACGGGAAATTAAGCCGAGGTTCACTCAGCTTAACAATTAGACAACAATCAGCCCCCGGCTCAGGGCACGGGCCACTGCATGGGTGGTGTTCATCGCGCCCAGTTTGTGGCGCGCGCTTTCGACATACACCCGGAGCGTGTGCTCGGAAATGGAAAGCGAGTTGGCCGCCTGTGCCCTGTTATAGCCGCTGGCGAGCAGCGTCATGGCCTCGATCTCGCGGGGGGACAGGGGCTGGGCGGCTTCGGGCTTGCGCCCCGGCTCGAACTCCAGCGCCTTTTGATTGAATGAATGCGCGATCAGGATCAGGTCACGGCGGTGTTGCTTCTTGAAGACCTCCCATTCCTCGTCGCTGCAGTTGTGACTGAGCGTAAAATGAGCAAATTGCCCGTTCGGCCCCCGGATCGGGATGGAGTAACCTTGATTACCGACACCGTGAGCAATGGCATCCTGCATGAAGGTGCGGGCTGCCTTGCTTGACCAATCCAGTTGTTTCCAGTCGACCGGGTGGAATTGCTGATAACAGCCAACAATAACCGGATCGATGCGAAGATACCCTTTGGCGATGTAACGCTCGACCCAGACCATATCGTAGGTGCCGCAGCCATATTGATCGCCATCACTGTTAACCCAATGGTAAATCAGGTGATCGACACCAAACGCATCGCGCAGGGTTTCGATCACGCCCTGGAGGTCGTCAAGACACTCCGCGCATTCCAATTGCTCTATCAGAGCATCCAACTGCGGCATGCTGTCCGCGAACGCCAATTTTGGTTCCCTCACCACGGGACGCCATCTCGGCCTGTGCAATAAGATGCACCTCGTCCAGCTGCGCTGCGAGAGTCGGCAGACCATTCGAGCGTGCGAACGTTTCCAGGTCGGTCAGAACGTCGAGTATCCAATCATGTCCCATAGTGAGCCTCTCTCTTCGGTGGTTAATGAAGCGTTAAGACAACTCTAGCATGCGGTGATTTGAGTTAATATTCGCGAAAAATCCCTCCCCAAAAACTGCGAGGGGGCGTTTGCGCAAGTGTCTGGTTTTAAATGAGGCGGCTTGAGACGCAGAACGCCCGCGAATGCCGGGAGGCGATTCGCGGGCGTTCGAGGCCGAGAGGGATTCGGCCGACGTGTTTACTTCTTGGCTTCGAGTGCGTCCTCGAAGGTGCGCAGGCCAGTTGTCGGGGCCTGAACCAGCACGGCCATGTTGCCCGGCTTATGCTCGTTGCGCAGCATCTTCATGTGCGCCTCGGGGATTTCGTCCCACGGGAACACTTCGGACATGCACGGATCGAGGCGACGCTCCAGCATCAGCTGGTTGGCGGCCGCGGCCTGCTTGAGGTGGGCGAAGTGGGAGCCCTGCAGGCGCTTCTGGTGCATCCACATGTAGCGCACGTCGAAGGTGGTGTTGAAGCCGGAGGTGCCGGCGCAGATCACAACCATGCCGCCCTTCTTCACAACCAGAGTGGAGACCGGGAAGGTCGCCTCACCGGGGTGTTCGAAGACCATGTCGACATTGTTGCCCTTGCCTGTGATCTCCCAGATCGCCTTGCCAAACTTGCGCGCTTCTTTGAGCCACTCATTGTATTCGGGGCTGTTCACCGTCGGGAGCTGGCCCCAGCAGTTGAAGTCCTTGCGGTTGATGACACCCTTGGCGCCCTGATCCATCACGAATTGACGCTTGCTCTCGTCCGAGATCACGCCAATCGCGTTGGCACCAACGGTGTTGGCCAGCTGGATCGCGTAGGAACCAAGACCACCCGAAGCACCCCAGACCAGAACGTTCTGGCCCGGCTTCAGCTCGTGCGGGTGGTGACCGAAGAGCATGCGGTAGGCGGTGGCGAGCGTCAGCGTGTAGCAGGCGGCCTCTTCCCATGTCAGGTGCTTGGGGCGGCGCATGAGCTGCTGTGCCTGAGCGCGGGCAAACTGGGCAAAGGAGCCGTCGCCGGTCTCATAACCCCAGATACGCTGCGTCGGGGAGAGCATCGGATCGCCACCGTTGCACTCTTCGTCGTCGCCGTCGTCCTGGTTACAGTGGATGACAACCTCGTCGCCCACTTTCCAGTTCTTCACCTTGTCACCCACGGCCCAAACGATGCCGGACGCATCGGAGCCTGCGATGTGGTAATCCTGACCGTGCACGTCGAAGGGGCTGATCGGAACACCCTTGCCCGCCCAGACGCCGTTGTAGTTCACGCCTGCCGCCATAACGAGAACGAGAACCTCGTGGCTGTCGATTTCCCAGGTGTCGACCACTTCGACCTGGAACGACTTGTCGGGATCGCCGTGACGTTCGCGGCGGATGCTCCACGCGTACATCTGCTTGGGCACATAGCCCATGGGCGGCATTTCACCGATTTCGTAGAGGTCTTTTTCCGGCGCGTCGTACTGGGCGATCCCGGATTGCAGATCAAGTGCCATGGCGGCCTCCTAGCTTGTCCATTCGTTAACCGCTCCCTCTGCACTGCAGAATCGCGGATTGAAGCCCTGAATACGCGCGGCCGCGTAATATTGCAACCACGTGGGCGCCGTTTTTGTAATTTTATAACCGAGCGATTGCAGAATTTCCAATGCGCTTGCAGAAAGCCCTTGTTTTTCAGGCGTTCAGATGATGGGCGAGAGAATTTGCATAGAATGTCACGATGTCGCGCTTGCCTTGGGCGATCCCGAAACGCCCGTCCTGCTCCGTTAGGATGCCGCGTTCGACCAGCGCGCGCAGACCTGTTTCGACCGCATAGTCGCGATTGTTGCGCGGAAGGTGGACGTGCACGCCTCCCAGCTGTTTTAGATGCTCGGCAAAGGCAACCTCCACCTCTGCGCGGGTTTTCGGCCCGTCCAGAAGGATGTGGCAGACCAAGGGCACCGGCAAAACCGGGACAATCCCGGCGATGCGCTGCATCAGTTCTTCGCTGAGCTTGTCCGGTTGCTCCGACAATTCGGGAAAGAGGCGCAGCGAGAGCGGCGCACCGAAGCTGACCGCAGCATAGCCGAAGCGATGGAACCGTCCGGTCACACGCAGCCAGATCTGCTTGCCGATGGCCGCAAACACATGCCGCACAGACACGCCGAAGCGGTCCGCACCGGTCTTGTCCTTATTGATCAGCGTCACGTCTTCGAGTACGCGATCGTAGTTGAGGGCCACCGGCACAAACACCACGTCGCGCGCGTCCAGATCGAGATCATCAAGGATGTAACTGAGCAGCCCCAGCTTGGGTTCGCGCAGCGCACCGTCAAGACTCAGCCCCCCTTCCGGGAAGATCGCCTGCGTCACGCCACCCGCCGTGGCCATCTGCACATAGCGCCGCAAAACCTTGCGATAGAGGCCGTCGCGCGATCTGCGCCGGATGAAATAAGCGCCCATGGACCGGATCAGCGCGGAGAGCGGCCAGACCTGCGCCCATTCGCCCACCGCATAAGAGAGTGTGGTCCGATCCGCCGCCAAATGGGTGACCAGAACATAGTCCATGTTGGAGCGGTGGTTCATGACAAAGACCACGGTGGAGTCGGTCCCGACCTTTGCCAGCGCCTCTGCATCCATGTGGCCTAACCGCACGCGGTAAAGCGCGTTCGACAAAAACCGCGCCCCGCGCACGCCCCAGCCGAAATAGGAGAAGGCCGAGAAGGACGGGACAATCTCGCGCGCGTATCGCCGCGCGCGCTCAAAGGCGACGTCCTCGCGCACACCGTTTTCGCGGGCATAGTCGACAATGGCTTCGGTCACGTCCGGGTCGTAGCACAGACGCTGAATCAGATCGTACCGGCGCAACAGCTTGAACGGCTCGATGGGCCGCTCCAGACGTTTGTTGAGCTGCCCGACAGCCCGTTCCATCCGGCGCCGAAAGAACCAGCGCACGGAAGGAAACAGAAAATGCGAGGCAAATGTCACCACCGCGAAAAGCAGGATGAGCACAAAAAGCCAGAGCGGAAGTGTCACCGGTTGCGTCATTGCCCGCAGCCTTGCAAGCAAGGCGGCTTTGGGCAAGAGCGGGATTGGTATCGGGACGCTTTGCCCGGACGCAAACAGGGCCAAATCGCCAAGCGAGGCGCTTCGCCGCGCCGCAGCGACTCCCAAAAGACAGTCTGCTGCGCTAATCTAACCCAATCGCTGCAACGCGGCGAATTGACAGGGTCATAAAATTTCGTGTACCCAGTCTGAAACGCAAGATGATTGCGGTAAAGATTCCTGCTCTACGGAGGCCCCGATGACCGAGACCACCCAGCCCGAACGCGACCGCCCGTGGCTTATCCGCACTTACGCCGGACACTCGACAGCCGAAAAATCCAACGCGCTGTACCGTGCGAATCTGGCCAAGGGTCAGACCGGCCTTTCCGTGGCGTTCGATCTGCCGACACAGACAGGCTATGACAGCGATCATATCCTGAGCCGCGGCGAAGTGGGCAAGGTGGGCGTGCCGGTTTGTCATCTGGGCGACATGCGCGCGCTGTTCGACCAGATCCCGCTGGAACAGATGAACACCTCCATGACGATCAATGCGACAGCGCCATGGCTCTTGTCGCTTTATATCGCGGTGGCCGAGGAACAGGGGGCCGATGTCAGCAAATTGCAGGGCACCGTGCAAAATGACCTGATCAAGGAATACCTGAGCCGCGGCACGTATATCTGTCCGCCGAAACCGAGCCTTAAGATGATCGGGGATGTGGCGGAATATTGCTATCACAACGTTCCGAAATGGAACCCGATGAACGTCTGTTCCTATCACCTGCAGGAAGCGGGCGCGACGCCGGAGCAGGAGCTTTCCTTTGCGCTGGCCACGGCAATTGCGGTTCTGGACGAATTGCGCCCCCGCGTGGCCGAGGAAGATTTCCCGGCGCTGTGTGGCCGCATTTCCTTCTTTGTGAACGCAGGCATTCGGTTTGTCACCGAGATGTGCAAGATGCGCGCCTTTGTGGATCTGTGGGATGAAATTCTGCTCGAACGTTATGGCGTCGAGAATGCGAAATTCCGCCGTTTCCGCTATGGCGTTCAGGTCAACTCGCTTGGCCTGACCGAACAGCAGCCCGAGAATAACGTCTATCGCATTCTTATCGAAATGCTGGCGGTGACCCTGTCCAAGAAAGCCCGCGCCCGCGCCGTGCAATTGCCCGCATGGAACGAAGCGCTTGGCCTGCCGCGCCCCTGGGATCAGCAATGGTCCATGCGCATGCAGCAGATTTTCGCGTATGAGACGGACCTGCTCGAATACGACGACCTGTTTGAGAACAACCCGGCGGTCGATCGCAAGGTTGAGGCGCTGAAAGAGGGCGCGCGGTCCGAACTGGCGAATATCGAAAGCATGGGCGGCGCAATTGGCGCGATCGACTATATGAAAGGCCGCCTCGTTGAATCGAATGCGGAACGCCTCGGCCGTATTGAACGGAATGAAACCACCGTGGTGGGCGTGAACCGCTGGACGGAAGGCGAGGACTCGCCTCTCGTGGGCGAAGACGGCGGCATCATGGTTGTTGACCCTGCGGTCGAGCAAGAGCAGGTCGCGCGTCTGAACGCATGGCGCGGGGAGCGTGACGATGCCGCCGTGAAAGCCGCGCTGGCCGCGCTGCGCGAGGCTGCCAAAACCGGCGAAAACGTCATGCCGGCCTCCATCGAATGCGCCAAGGCGGGCGTCACCACGGGCGAATGGGCCGGCGAGATGCGCAATGTCCATGGCGAGTATCGCGGCCCGACGGGTGTGTCGAAAGCCATCTCGAACAAGACTGAAGGCCTTGATGATCTTCGCGAATTGGTCGACGCGGTTTCGAACCGGCTGGGCAAACGCCTGCGCTTCCTCGTTGGCAAGCCGGGCCTTGATGGTCACTCCAACGGCGCTGAGCAGATCGCTTTCCGCGCCCGCGATTGCGGCATGGAAATTGACTACGAAGGCATTCGCCTGACCCCGGAGCAGATCATCGAAGCGGCCAAGGATGGCGCGCATGTGATCGGCCTGTCCATCCTGTCCGGCAGCCATATTCCGCTGCTCGAAGAGGTGATGAAACGCCTGCGCGACGAAGGTCTGGACATCCCGGTGGTTGTCGGCGGGATCATTCCCGACGACGACGCCCAGCGCCTGCTGGCCATGGGAGTTGCCAAGGTCTACACCCCGAAAGACTTTGAACTGAACGCCATCATGCATGATGTGGCGGTGCTGGCTGACCCCAAGGCGGTTGCGGCACAATAACCGATCCGCAGCAACAACTGCGAAACGATTGACGCAAAGGCGGCTCTCCCAAACGGAGAGCCGCCTTTCGCTTTTTAGCGTCACTTTCCGCCTATTTTGAGTTTATTAACCTTCTGACACAAAAGTACGCTTGTGAATTGCCGGGTTAATTTTATTTGTCGAAACAGGAAATGGAGAAAAACAATGTCGATCGACCTTGAAAAAATGGCGCGCGAAGAACTTGAAACACTCATCAAGGACGCGCAAAAAGCTTTGAAATCTGTTGATGCGCGTCGCCGCGCCGAAGCCAAACGCGCCGCTGAAAAAGCCGCAAAGGAATTCGGCTATTCGCTTGATGAAGTCATCGGTGCAGGTACCAAAGGTTCCAAAGGTGCGCCGAAATACGCCAACCCCGCTGATCCGTCACAAACCTGGACCGGCCGTGGCCGCAAACCGAATTGGGTCATCGACGCACTGAAAAACGGCTCGTCGCTCGACGACCTCAGCCTCTGAACGGCTGCGCGAATGACAGTTCATATCGGTGCAGAGCCGGGTCAAATCGCTGAAACCGTTTTGCTCCCGGGCGACCCGCTTCGGGCGGAATGGGCAGCCAAGACCTTTTTGGACGAGGCGACCTGCGTCAATCGCGTGCGCGGCATGTTGGGCTATACCGGGACCTATAAGGGGAACCGGGTGACGATCCATGGTTCGGGCATGGGGATGCCGAGCCTGTCGATCTATGCCAACGAATTGATCCGGGATTATGGCGCAAAAACGCTGATCCGAATTGGCTCCTGCGGTGCAATGCAGGAACGCGTCAATATTCGGGACGTCATTCTGGCAATGACAGCATCATCCCTTTCCACACCGTCGCGCGGAATATTCAAAGAGTTGAATTTCGCGCCTTGTGCGGATTACGGGCTTTTGAAAAATGCAGCCGATGTTGCCCAAAACCGGGGTATTTCCTGCCATGTGGGCGGGATTTATTCATCGGATGTGTTTTACGACGAGCGCCCGGATCTGAACGAGCAGATGACACGGCACGGCATTCTCGGCGTCGAAATGGAAGCGGCGGAGCTTTACAATCTCGCGGCAAGATACGGGGTGCGGGCCTTGGCGGTTCTGACCGTGTCTGACCACTTGTTGACGCATGAGGCGCTGCCGTCCGAAGAGCGAGAGCGCTCCTTTGGGGACATGGTGGAAATCGCGCTGGAGGCGGCTTTCGCCTGAACCGGTTCCCTTTTTGAATCAGATGCGCCCGCGCCATTTCGGCTGCGGGCGTTTCTTTTGCTCAAAGGGGCGCGGGGCAAAGCCCCGCCCTACAGACCGTGGGTGCGGTTGTAGCCGTTGCGCGCGGGCTCTTGCCAATTGGCAAGCGTTGCCGGATCCGGAGCCAGAACATCGACCTGCAAAGGGTAACAGGCGGCGACGTCGGAGCTGTGCTCCGCGCTGCAATCGCCGCCGGGACAGGCGCTGAGTGCGCCAAGCAGATCAATCTCGGCGAACAGCGTCAGATGATCTCCGGGGCGAACCGGTGAGGCTTTCATGAAGTACTGCCCCGTGTCGCGCGTGAACCCGGTGCACATGAAAACGTTGAGCACATCGTGGACATGTGGCTCGGCATCCTGCAGCGGCAGATCCGTGGCGCTGGCGAGCGCCCGTGTCAGGTTTGAATGACAACAGTTGTGGTATTGCCCGCCGCTGAGAAGATGGTTCGTATACGGATCGCAGCGGGTGCCGATCACATCGTGCACGGAGCCGCCGAATTCATCAATGCCGTACCAATCCAGCGTGTCCTCGACGATGGTCGCCATGGGGCGCATGGCCGGAAAACTGCTCCAGAGCCTGTCGCCGGTTGTCACATGCGTACCGTGCAGCGCCCGGGTTTTGCCGGAATAGAACCGTTCGGACAGATCGTTGGCGTTCCACAGATTGAGATCCCCCACCTGAGGGCCGTCGACGGAAGTGATGCGAAAGAAGTGGCCGCGCGGCACGTGAAAGGCGCAGGCATCGCGCGGCGGGGCGAGGACCGTCTGTGTGACGTGTGTTGTGGAGAGGGCCGCCGTGTAGAGCCCGAGGTCAGGTTGCGGCAGCGTCTGCGTCGGATAACAGATCACCGGTTTGATCTGTCGGCGGGCCTCCGCGTCGTTCGGGGGCTGGCTCATGTCTGGTTGTCCTTCGTCATCTGTTCTGATCGTCCATCAGGCAGGATTTTGGGGGTGTGCCCCGTGGTCCGGTTATCTCGCCTCCACAGGCCACACATGTCCAGCGGCTGTCTTGTGCCAGACGGTATTCACGCCATCGGCAGCGGCGTGTTTTGCGGTTCGAAAAGACCGCAACGAGGACAAAGGCGATGATCAGGCCGACAAAGACGAGCATTTCCAAGCCCTACAATGACTGGCCTTGGGTCTGAACAGAAAAAGAAAGAGCACCCTGCACCACAGGTTTGCGATGCAGGGTTCATCAGAGGCTCAGGCGGCCAGGGGAATGTCCTCATAGACCGGCGTGTCGGCTTCCTTGCGGGTCTCGGGTGTGAAATAGGCCCAGGCCTGTTCCAGTGCCTCAAGCGCGGCGCGGGCGGCGGCGGATTGACCTTGCGGAGGTGTTACACGTTCACTCATTGGAGTTGCCTTTCAAGGGGTTGGCTACTCCTCCCTGCCCTGTGACATAGGCGCGAAAGCACGGCGAGACAGCCCCCAATTCCTGCAAACGCGTTTTGCGCAGGGTGCAATTGTCGTGGCGTCAACCTTCTGGAAAATAAAAGAAAAACCCCGGGGCGCGCTGGACGTCCCGGGGTTTTGTCTTGGTTGAACCGGTCTTTGGATCAGACCGCGCGCTCAACCATCATCTTCTTGATTTCCGCAATCGCCTTGGCCGGGTTCAGGCCTTTCGGGCAGGTGCGGGCACAGTTCATGATGGTGTGGCAGCGGTAGAGCTTGAACGGATCTTCAAGCTCATCAAGGCGCTCGCCGGTGGCCTCGTCACGGCTGTCAATGATCCAGCGGTACGCATGCAGCAGCGCGGCCGGTCCGAGGTAACGATCACCATTCCACCAGTAAGACGGGCAGGATGTCGAGCAGGAGGCGCACATGACGCATTCATAGAGGCCATCGAGCTTCTTGCGGTCTTCGATGGACTGCTTCCATTCCTTCGCCGGGCGGTTCGTTTTCGTCTCGAGCCACGGCATGATGGAGGCGTGCTGGGCGTAGAAGTGGGTGAGGTCGGGGATCAGGTCCTTGACCACCGGCATGTGCGGCAGCGGGTAGACCTTGACCACGTCGCCCTTGATCTCGTCGAGACCATAGATACAGGCCAGCGTGTTGATCCCGTCGATGTTCATCGCGCACGAGCCACAGATGCCTTCGCGGCAGGAGCGGCGGAAGGTCAGCGTGGGGTCAATCTCGTTCTTGATCTTGATCAGCGCGTCGAGAATCATCGGGCCGCACTTGTCCATGTCGAGGAAGTACGTGTCGACACGCGGGTTTTCCCCATCGTCCGGGGACCAGCGGTAAATCTGGAACTTGCGGACGTTTGTTGCGCCGTCCGGCTTGGGCCAGGTTTTGCCGGTGCGGATTGTAGAGTTTTTGGGGAGTGTAAACTGGACCATCTCGCTCTCCTTATAGAAGCAGGGCCGGCAGCCCCTCGGCCGCCAGGCAGGTCAGGGTCTCGGGTTTCGAGACGATATTGGTGACAATCTCGATGCTCGACTCCGTCACGCCGCCCACGGTGTCCAGCGCAAGCGCGCGGATCTGAGGGGCCGTGGCGTTGTCGATCACGCAGTTGATCGTGGGCTCCACCGGAACACCGGGGAAGCGGTCGGTGACAACACGGGTCACGGTGGATCGGGCTGCCTCGCGGGCGATGCGATCCTGGGTCTGCGAATCGCAGGCGCCAAGAGCCAGCACGCCGATCAAAAGCGCCGTCTTATGTGCGTTCAGTTGAAGCAATAAGTCGTGCCTCGGATCATTTTCGGCGCACCGGGGTAGCAACCGCCATAGCCCATGCCTCCTGCCCCGCGCGTCACGGCACCAAGGCCGAGGTGACGCGCCGCACAAGCGTTGACTTCAAAGGCTTCGTGCTCGGAGCGGGCGCCGCCCTCGATCACACGAACCATGGGCATGTTGTTGCGCCAGGTGGTCTCCATGACGATCTCCTGCCCGCCGTGGGGCACGCCGAACAGGCGATCGTTACAGGCGATCAGGATGTCGCGTTGCCCCTGTTCCGATTCCGCCGAAGTGTCGTCCGCCAGGGCGGCGACAGGCAAAGACATGCCAAGAGTGGCAATGGTGGCGGAAAGGATAAGGGGCATGCGCATTAGAAGGTCCTCGCTTTGGGCGCGATTTTCTTCAGTTCGATGCCGCCTTCATCCTCGGTGGTCAGAGGATCGGTGATGACGGGGCGATAGCTGAGGTCAACCGCAGAGTCATTGACGCGAGCAATCGTGTGTACGCGCCAATTCTTATCATCCCGTTCACTGTAGTCCTCATGGGCGTGAGCGCCACGACTTTCTTTGCGCGCCTCTGCGCCGACGATTGTCGCCAGAGCGTTCGGCATGAGGTTGGTCAGCTCAAGCGTTTCCATCAGGTCCGAGTTCCACACAAGGCTGTGGTCCGTGACCTTTAGATCGCCCATCTTGCCGGCGATTTCGGTCATGGCCTCAACGCCTTCGGCCATTGTCTTGCCGGTGCGGAAGACGGCAGCATCGCGCTGCATGGTCTTCTGCATCTCAAGACGCAGGTCAGCCGTCGGGATCGCGCCGGACGCGTTGCGCAGCCCGTCGAAGCGGTCAAACGACTTGTCGATCTCCGACTTCGGCGCAACCGGGGTTGCGGTGCTCGGGTCAACAACCTTGCCAGCGCGGATCGCGGCGGCGCGGCCAAAGACCACAAGGTCGATGAGCGAGTTGGAGCCAAGACGGTTGGCACCGTGAACAGAGGCACAGCCCGCTTCGCCCACGGCCATGAGGCCCGGAACAACTGCGTTCTGATCGTCTGCCGTCGGGTTGAGCACTTCGCCCCAGTAGTTCGTCGGAATGCCGCCCATGTTGTAGTGTACGGTCGGCAGAACCGGGATCGGCTCTTTGGTCACGTCCACACCGGCGAAGATTTTCGCGGATTCGGAGATGCCCGGAAGGCGCTCGGCCAAGGCTTCGGCAGGCAGGTGCGACAGGTTCAGGTGGATGTGATCCCCCTCGTCGCCCACACCGCGGCCTTCGCGGATTTCCATGGTCATGGAGCGGGACACGTAGTCACGCGGCGCGAGGTCCTTGTAGGTCGGCGCGTAGCGTTCCATGAAACGCTCGCCTTCGGAGTTGGTCAGATAACCACCCTCGCCGCGTGCGCCTTCGGTGATCAGGCAGCCGGAGCCGTAGATGCCGGTCGGGTGGAACTGAACGAACTCCATGTCCTGCATCGGAAGACCAGCGCGGGCTACCATACCGCCACCGTCACCGGTGCAGGTGTGCGCGGAGGTCGCGGAGAAGTAGGCGCGGCCATAGCCTCCAGTCGCCAGAACCACCATCTTCGCGTTGAAGACGTGGAACGTGCCGTCGTCGAGTTTCCAGCACAGAACGCCTTTGCAGACGCCGTCTTCCATCAGAAGATCGATGGCGAAATACTCGATGTAGAACTCGGCGTTGTTCTTCAGCGACTGGCCATAGAGCGTGTGCAGGATGGCGTGGCCGGTGCGGTCAGCCGCGGCGCAGGTGCGCTGAACCGGCGGGCCTTCACCGTATTCGGTGGTGTGGCCGCCGAAAGGACGCTGGTAGATCTTGCCTTCTTCGGTGCGGGAGAAAGGCACGCCATAGTGCTCAAGCTCATAGACCGCTGCCGGGGCGGAGCGGGCGAGGTATTCCATGGCGTCGGTATCGCCGAGCCAGTCGGAGCCTTTGACCGTGTCATACATATGCCACTGCCAGCTGTCCGGGCCCATGTTGGAAAGCGAGGCGGCGATGCCGCCCTGAGCCGCGACGGTGTGCGAGCGGGTCGGGAAAACCTTGGTCACACAGGCGGTGCGGAGACCTTGCTCCGACATGCCGAGCGTCGCGCGCAGACCGGCGCCACCGGCCCCGACCACCACGACGTCATAGTCATGCGTCTCGTATTGGTAAGCTGTTGTCATTGTTCTTTTTCCTTGCAGCGCGCGGGGATCAGAGGGCCATTTTGACGAGGGCGAAGAGCGCCGCTGCGATCAGGACGTAGGAAAACGCCGTGACCGCCACGATCAAAAGCTTGCCGGTCACGCCGTGCACGTAGTCGACGATCGCCTCCTCGGTCTCTGCCTTGAAATGCAGGATCGCGACGGCGGCGGTCAGAGCGGTGATGATGGCCGGGAACGGGCGGGAGAAGTAGGCCAGAACCTCTTCATGGGTGCCGCCCATGCCTGCGCCGAAGGTGAAGACGAAGAGAGGGACCAGCACAACCAGAGCGGCGGAGGTGATCATCATCTTCCAGTGATGGTGCGTGCCGCTGCGGCCGGAGCCAAGACCAATGGCGCGCTTGCGATCTGTCAGGAATGCCATGTCGCGGTCTCCTTATACAACGAGTGCGGTGAACAGGGTCAGGACGGTGGCGCCGACAAACATGCCGAGCCCCATCTTCTCGGAAATCTCGACCTCGACGCAGTAACCAAGGTCCCAGATCACGTGACGCAGACGGCCGAGCATGTGGTACCAGATGGCCCAGGTGGAGAGCAGCAGGATGATATCGCCAATGAAGCTGCGCAGGATCCCGTCGATCACGGCAAAATACGAAGGCGAGCTTGCTGCTGCCAGCAGCCACCAGACCAGCAAGAATGCCGTACCCAGCGAAGCAATGCCTGTGATCCGTACCATGATGGAGGAGATCGAGGTCATCTGCGGACGGTAGTATTGCCCGATCATGAATGGAGAGAGCGGGCGATTGCCCCGGTTGACGTCGGCCATGCGAGATTTCCCTCTTATGAGTTCTCTTCGAGGGTGTTTTAACGGTTTGGCCGGGCAAGTCACGAGGGCTAAGCGCTAACAGGCGCGGTTTTTTGGCGCAATTTGGCGGTTTTCTGTTAATTTGTGATCACAGCACAAAAAGCGTGATCACAAATTGCAAAACCCGGGGGCAGAAGCCTAATTCGCAGGCAACCGCCTTGATTCCAAGTCTGATTTTTTTACTCAGGAAACCCAAGGCGGTCCAATGCCGTCCGGCTTTGCTGGCGCAAGGTCTGGTTTTCTGAGGACAGACCCGCGTTGATCCGGCGCATGAGGGGCGACAGTTTGCGGTGACCGATCAGATCGCGAACAACCGTCGCGATTTCATGGTCCGGTATGTTCAACACATCGGCGGGCGCGGCCGGAAGACTGAGTGGTGACATAGTACCCCCTTTTGAGCAGACAAATCTCTCCCACGTCTCAAGGCTACAAGCAGCGGTTGGCACGAGTCATTGATTTTTGACAAAGACATGACGAAAGCAGGCGATCTGCTCGTAAGAATGGCGTTTATTTTTGGGGTACGGGAAAACGCCTAATCTGGCCGACTATGCTGATTGCCTGACCTTGGAGCGAAAAAACCCCCGACACGGCAGCCGTGACGGGGGCAAATTGGATCTGACTGAACCGCTGCGATGCACCGCGCTCGCATGAGATCCGTGCATCACATTGGCATAAGCGCCCAGTAATCGAGATCGAGCAGGACGTTCTTGTCATACCGCCCTTCCTCGTTCTTGAGCGTAAAGGCCTCGCCGCCTTTGGTCGCAACAAGGCGCAGGCGAATGGCCCCGACGCCCGGAGCGCTGGTTTCTGCCTTGTCCAGAACCTCTGTCCAGGCTTTCACAGTATCCCCGGCAAAGCAGGGGTTTGCATGCGCACCCCCGTTGAGGCCAACGATCATCTGTGCATTGGCCAAACCGTTGAAGGACAAGGCGCGCGCCATGGAGATCACGTGCCCGCCGTAGATCAGCCGGCCTTCGGGGCGGAACGTCAGATCAAAGTGCACCTTGGCCGTGTTCTGCCATAGGCGCGTTGCGATCATGTGCTCCGCTTCTTCGATGGTGACACCGTCGACGTGGTCAATCTTTTCACCGATCTCATAGTCGCCCCAGCGATGCGGCTCCCCTGCGAGGGTGAAGTCATAGCCCGAGAAATCGAGTCCCTCGGGGATGGTCAGATCTTCGGGCACCAGTACCTTCTTGAGATCCGGCAGCACGGTGTCCGGCGCAGGCGCATCAAGGTTCGATTTGCGCACCATGACCCAGCGGACATATTCCATGACGGTCTCGTCACGCTGGTTCAGGCCACGCGTGCGGACGTACACAACGCCGGTCTTGCCATTGGAGTTCTGCTTCAGGCCGATAACTTCGGAGGTCGAACGCAGAGTGTCGCCGGGGTAAACCGGCTTGAGCCAGCGCCCTTCGGCATAGCCCAGGTTCGCCACCGCATTGAGCGAGACATCCGGGACGGTCTTGCCAAAGACGATGTGGAACGCGGCCAGATCGTCGATTGGCGAGGCAGGAAGGCCGGAGGCCTGTGCAAACTGATCCGAAGAGTAGAGCGCGTGACGGGCGGGATAGAGCGCGTGGTAGAGCGCCCGTTCCCCACCGGACACGGTGCGCGGGACGGCATGATCAATTGTCTGACCGATGGCATAGTCTTCGAAAAAGCGGCCGGGGTTGGTCTTGGCCATTTATTGGTCTCCCAGTTTGAGATCAGGTGTGTATTCGCCCGACGCGTCCTTCACCACGGCCTGCCCGCACCGCATCACGCCATTGGCCGCATCAAAGGCGTAGGTCGGGTCGCCATGCAGAACCCACCCCTTGTTCAGGGCCGCGGTGACCTTGTGACAGAAGTCCGACGTGTCATCGGCAGAAAGGAAGCGATAGAGTTTCATGAGCTTATCCGAAAGTTGGGTATCCAAGCCAGGTGTGGACCATACCGATCACGCCAAGCAGCACCACAGAAGCCACAAGGAAGATGGCGTCTTTGCGGATGCTGCCCTTTTCCGGCGGCGTCCAGTCCGGCTCGGCCCGGTTGATGACGTTCATCTCGACAACCGCCCAGAGCGCGAGGCCGCCAAAGAGGATGAACGAGGGTGTGTCGCCGTTGACCAGAAGGTGCGCCAGCGCCCAGAGCAGGAAGCCGGTGAGCATCGGGTGGCGCATTTTGTAGAACAGCGCGCCTTTCGACGGGCCGGGCGAGGTGAGGTAGAGCGCGGCGATCATGATCAGGTTGTTGATGCCGACCGTCGCGGGGTGCCGCCCCCAGAAAAAGGTGCCATCCGCCATGCGGTATCCGAAGATCATCATGAGAATGGAAACACCGATGGCCAGAGCGACAAGACCTTTGCCCTTGTCGCCCATGTTGGCGCGGGCCTCCGGGGCGAGGCGCTTGAAGAAATGCGCCGCGCACCAGAGCGCGACGCCGAGACTCAGAAGCAGCATGGCTTTCTCCTTTGCTGTGCTGCAGCGAGACTGACGTTATTCGGCAAGGGCCGCAATGGCCTCTGCCTTGGCCAGCGTCTTGCGGGCGGTCTCGACATGGAGATTCTCGACGATCTTACCGTCAACCACCGCAACACCGCCGCCCGAGGCCACGGTTTCCTCAAAGGCTTCGATCTGGCGCTTGGCGAGGTCGATTTCCGCATCAGACGGGGCAAAGGCGGTGTTGGCGATGTCCACCTGCGCCGGGTGGATCAGGGTTTTGCCGTCCATGCCCATGTCGCGGCCCTGGTCGCATTCCACCTTGAGCCCTTCGTCATCCTTGAAGGCGTTATAGACGCCATCGACGATAACCACGCCATGCGCCTTGGCGGCGAGCAGGCACAGGCCGATCCCCGGCATCATGGGCAGGCGATCCGGGCGGAAGCGGGAGTTCAGCTCCTTGGCCAGATCGTTGGTGCCCATGACAAAGCCCTTGAGTTGCGGGTGCGCGGCGATTTCAGCAGCGGCGAGCATGCCCTTCGGCGTTTCCATCATCGCCCAAAGCGGCTTGTCCCCGACCAGCGCAGCCAGAGCGTCCAGCTGGGCGGCGCTTTCAACCTTCGGAAGCAGCACCGCATCGCAGTCCATGTCCGCCGCAGCCCGGGCATCGTCCGCGCCCCATTCGGTATCAAGACCATTGATACGCACGATGCGCGTGCGGTTGCCGTAGCTTTCGGCCAGCGCAGCCTTCAGCGTGTCCCGCGCAGCCGGTTTCTCGCCCGGTGCAACCGCATCCTCAAGGTCAAAAATGACGGCATCCACAGGCAGGCCACGGGCTTTTTCAAGCGCGCGCTCCTTGGAACCGGGGATGTAGAGAACGGAGCGATACGGGCGGGCGGCCATGTCCATGGGAGATTCCTCTGAGCAATATTGTTGCGTGAGGAAGGGCATTTTTTACCGGAAAGTTCAAGAAGGAAATTGCCGCAGCGCAGAACTGCCCGGATTTTTCCCATGTTTTCCGGCGAAATGTGTCACATTGGAACGACCGTACGCTGCATTAACCTTTTGTTGGAGGCTGAACCACAAAGTTGGATCAAGCCGAACAATGGCAGAACACGGGCGCTTGAGGGAGCGCTCATCAAAGCAAGAGAGGATCCATACTCCCGGTCAGGCGGCAAAGCCGCGACACCACCGGGCGCCAGCCGAAAGGGCAAAGCGATGACGGATAGATTTGTGAAACTGACCATGCTTTCCGCGGGAATCCTCCTTGGGGCCGCGACAATGGTAAAGGCGCAGGGCGCACAAAACTGTGCACCGCGCGATCTGGTTGTAGAGCGCCTCGCGGACAAATACGGCGAAACGCGCCAGTCCATGGGCCTTGGGGCCAACAACAACATGATGGAAGTGTTCGCCTCTCTCGAGACCGGCTCGTGGACGATTACCGTGACCACGGCCCAGGGCGTTACCTGCCTCGTTGCCAGCGGCCAGGCCTTCGAAGAACTGGCCGAAGCGTTGCCACCTCAAGGGGACGATGCGTGATCTGACCGGGGGAGACGGCTGGCCTCGTGCCGCCGGTTGGATCCAGTGACCCATTGCAACGGCAACTCCCCCATCATGCACTTTCCTATAGTGGATTGCGACGCTCGGGACCTTAAGTGAGCGCATCCCAGATCAGCTTCATACCGGTCAGCGCCAACGCGACATAAGTGATTGCGAAGAAAACCCGCTCGTTGACTTTGTGGTGCGCCTTGATGCCAAGCCACGTGCCAAGAATGGCAAATGGCGCCAGAGCGAGATCGAGCATCAAGGTCTCGCGGGTGAAAATCCCCATTCCGGCATAAAACCCGGACTTAAAGAGATTGACTGCCCAGAAGATCAGGACCGTTGTGGCCTGATAGGTGGTCTTGGAAAGCCCCTGCCCCAGCAGGTACACCGCAGCCGCCGGTCCGCCAGCGTGACTGACAAAGCTGGTAAAGCCAAGAACCAGACCGGCAACGAATCCGGTTTTCTCGCCAAACCGCGCCGCGCCCAGCCGGATCAGCCCGACTTTCTGCGCGGCTTGCCACGCGACAAAAAGCAAAGCGACGAGTCCGATGATCAAACGGATCGCATCGGGGTTTGCCCACGCATAAAACAGAGCGCCAAGGATCGTCCCCGGGATACCGCCGATCAGCAAAACCCGCGCGGCCGACCAATCCCATTTGCGCCAGTAGGCGGGCAAGCTGCTGACATCAATCAACATCAGAAGCGGCAGCATGAGGCCCAGAGCCACCCCCGGCTCCAGCACAAGCGCCAGAATCGACGCGCTGGCAAAGGCCACGCCGGACCCGAACCCTCCCTTGGAAATTCCGGCAAAAATCACCGCAGGGATCGTGAACGCAAAAACGGATGCGGTGAAAAGCTCCACGGGCTTTCCTCTCTAAGCTGTCGAATACTCTGCCATTATCGCGTTCGCGAAGCAGGTGATAGCCCTAACGGACATTGCGCCGCGCCGCAGCGCCCTTGCGCGACGCCGGGGAAAGGCTTAGGCAAGCTGCGTATTTCAAGAAGGACTGGAGAGAGATCCATGGCCAGACCCAAGATCGCCCTAATCGGCGCTGGACAAATCGGCGGCACGCTCGCGCACCTCGCAGCAATGAAAGAACTGGGCGACGTCGTCCTGTTCGACATCGCAGAGGGCACCCCTGAGGGCAAAGCGCTCGACATCGCCGAATCCGGCCCCAGCGAAGGCTTTGACGCCAAGCTCAAGGGCACGCAGGACTACGCCGACATCGCGGGCGCGGACGTGTGCATCGTGACCGCGGGTGTGCCGCGCAAGCCGGGCATGAGCCGTGACGACCTTCTGGGCATCAACCTCAAGGTCATGAAGTCCGTGGGCGAAGGCATCGCGGCCAACGCACCCGACGCGTTTGTCATCTGCATCACCAACCCGCTCGACGCGATGGTCTGGGCACTGCAGCAGTTCTCCGGCCTGCCGGCGAACAAGGTTTGCGGCATGGCCGGCGTTCTCGACAGCGCCCGCTTCCGCCACTTCCTTGCCGAAGAATTCGACGTCTCCATGAAAGACGTCACCGCCTTCGTTCTGGGCGGTCACGGCGACACAATGGTGCCTTCCGTACGGTACTCCACCGTTGGCGGCATCCCGCTGCCGGACCTCATCGAGATGGGCTGGACCACGCAAGAGAAGATGGACGCAATCGTTCAGCGCACCCGTGACGGCGGCGCAGAGATTGTTGGCCTGCTGAAGACCGGCTCCGCGTTCTATGCACCGGCGACCTCCGCAATCGAGATGGCCGAAGCCTACCTCAAGGACCAGAAGCGCGTCCTGCCCTGTGCAGCCTATTGTGACGGCGAAATCGGCGTCAAAGGCATGTATGTCGGCGTTCCGACCATCATCGGCGCAGACGGCATCGAGAAGATCGTCAACATCAAGCTCAACAAGGAAGAGCAAGAGATGTTCGACAAGTCGGTCGACGCGGTCAAAGGTCTCGTTGAAGCCTGCAAAGGCATCGACAGCTCCCTGGCATAAGCCAGACCTGATTGAAGATCGAAGCCCGGGCGCCCATTGGCCCCGGGCTTTTTTATTGGCTGCGATGTCTGATATCCGCCAGTGCCGCGTCGATGGCCTCGGGCGAAAGATCGACCGTTGCTTCGGGAAACTCGGCTTTTAGGGCCGCACGGAGCGACAGCGTCTCGGGCAGAAGCTTGCGGTGCAAAAGCATCTGGGCCAGCTGGCGATACGACAGGCAGCGCGTCATGTCATAAAGCCGGTCGGTGTCCACATCCCCGTCAGGTTCTTCCAGGAAATGCGCGATTTGCCTGGTGCGGGCCGGATTGTGTCCGGACGGTGTATCCTGGCGAAGCAGGCGGGTTTTCTTGCGGAGCTTGTCTTCCCAATGGGCGCGCGTGTAGCCGTCCACATGCAATAGCCCCATGCGCGGAAACCAGACCCGTTCCGGCGTTGGGCCACGCCAATAGTCCGTCGGCGCCGGTTCGTGCAGGTCGAGTTTCAGCCCTGCCCCGACGCGATAAAGGCTCTTGCCGATGGCGTAACCGGAAAAGCCGCGCAACAGGAAGTCCGCACCCTCGCCGTAGATTTTGCGTTCGGCGGCGCTGTTCTTTGTCGGGAAGGGCTTGCGGAACAGGCCGTCAAAGACCGTTCGGGGAATTTGCCCACGGCGCAGAACACGCTCTGCATTGTGTAAAGAGACAACCTTGATCTGCGGCGAGCAGTCCGCAAGAAACCGCACGATTTGCGGCACCCGGATCAGAAACTCGTCCGCGTCGATATGCGCCAGCCAATCGCAGTTTGTCCGCGCATAGGCGTGCCGCGCGTTCAGAACTTGCCGTTCGCGCGAATCCGTCGGGCGGGTTCGACCGTGTTCACTTTGCCAATACGCGGCGTCGCAGATTGTAACCGTCACACGCGGTTTCTGCGCAAGCCATCGCTCCGCGTCGGGGCAAGGCGCATCAAGGTAAAGGTGCACTTCCGAGGCCCCGGCGTGCAAATGATACGCGGCAAAGGCCAGCAGAATCTGCGGCGGCTCCAGCACCGTCGAAACCGTGCCCCATGTCGTGCGGGTGTCAGTCATGGAGGATCGCCTGTAGCTCCTGCAGCTCCGGATTCTGCGCGAGCAGCGCCGCGTCGAAGGCTTCCGGCGTGAGATCCGGCATGCTCACACCCCACTTCGCAAACACGGGGGCCGGATCAAACCCAATCTCGGCGAGCAGGCCGAAAGCGCGCAGGCGCTGCAGGCGCGCCTCATCGAACACGCGCAGCTCGTCATGCAGCTGCCGCAAGCCATCCGGCTCTGAAATCATCGCCTGCATCAGGCCGATCTGCTCTTTGCGGTGGTCTGCGATGTTCATGACTTCGGGGTCCGTATCGCGGTAGCGGATCAGTTTTGACAGCCAGTGCAGCGGGGTCAGCCCGTCGAAATGCAAGAGCCGGGTCGATGTGCTCTTGTAGCGTTCGGTCCGGTGGCGCGTGTCGCCCTTGTAAGACCAATGAATGCCCAAACGGTGCCCGGCCCCGCGCCGCACACCGCATTTGCCCGCCGAATGGCCGAGAACTCCGTGCAGCAGGACGGCCAGATGATCGCCAAAGATCACCGGATCATTTGACGTGCCATCTGCGCGGCGGTTCAGGCCCTTGGTGCTGGTGCGGAAGAACCCGTCGAAGATCGTCGCTCGCGTAGCACCGGCCGGATAGAGCCGTTCAGCCACGGGCAGATGCAACTCGCAGTCGAGTTCCGCGACAACCTCGAGCTCCGCGCCAAGCGGACTTTGCTGCCAGAGAAACTCGTCTGCATCTATATGAAACAGCCAGTCTGCCTTCGTCTCGCCGAGCGCGTGATTGGCATTGAGCGATTGACGGCGGTTGATCGAGTCCGGGCGCTTTCGGCGCGGTGCCAGAGCGCGCCAGTGCGCGTCATCGCAGCGCCTGACAAAGACGCCGGGGATCTGCTCCAGATCATCTGCAAGCCCGTCGTCGGGGTCATCGAAACAGACATGAACCTCTGCCGCGCCCGTTTCCAGATGCCATATCACATTGCTCAGAACGAGCTGCGGTGGCTCGCGGACGGTCATGACCGTGGCCCAACTCTGCACCGGTTTCTCCTGATTGACCTCAACGTCACGCGACCCTAACCAGAGCGCGAATCTCTGCCAAGCGCTAACATAAAATCAACTTGTGATCACAGCCCGTCAGGGTGTGATCACAAATGTCGAAAAAGCGCCCTATTTCCTGCAAAACAGAAATTTTTTGTTTAACCCGTCGGTGTATGCGCGCCTATATCGTCATCAAATCGTAGCAAAACGGGGACAGACGACCCATGAACATCCACGAATATCAAGCCAAGGCGCTGCTGCGCTCCTACGGCGCACCGGTCTCGGATGGCCGCGTTGTGCTTCGGGCCGAAGATGCCAAGACCGCCGCAGGCGAACTCGATGGCCCGCTTTGGGTCGTCAAAGCCCAGATCCACGCAGGTGGTCGCGGCAAGGGCTCCTTCAAGGAAGCCGAAGCAGGCGAAAAGGGCGGCGTGCGCCTGGCCAAATCGGTCGAAGAGGCCGCTGAAGAAGCCAAGAAGATGCTCGGCAAGACGCTTGTCACGCACCAGACCGGCCCGATCGGCAAGCAGGTCAACCGCATCTACATCGAAGATGGCTCCGACATCGAGCGCGAACTGTACCTCGCGCTGCTGGTGGATCGCCAGACATCCCGCGTGTCCTTCGTCTGCTCCACCGAGGGCGGCATGGACATCGAAGAGGTTGCAGCCTCTACACCGGAAAAGATCCTGTCTTTCTCCGTTGATCCGGCCACCGGCTACCAGGCCTTCCACGGCCGCCGCATCGCCTTCTCGCTCGGCCTCGAAGGCGCAGCGGTCAAGCAGTGCGTGAAGCTGATGGGCATTCTCTACAAAGCCTTCATGGAAAAAGACATGGAGATGCTGGAGATCAACCCGCTGATCGTCATGCCCGGCAACGAGCTGAAAGTTCTCGACGCCAAGGTTGGCTTTGACGGCAACGCCATCTACCGCCAGCCGGAAGTCTCCGAGCTGCGTGACGAGACCGAAGAAGATGCCAAAGAGCTTCAGGCCTCCAAGTTCGACCTGAACTACATCGCGCTCGACGGTGAGATCGGCTGCATGGTGAACGGCGCGGGCCTTGCCATGGCGACCATGGACATCATCAAGCTCTACGGTGCCGAGCCTGCCAACTTCCTCGACGTAGGCGGCGGCGCGACCAAAGAGAAGGTGACCGAAGCGTTCAAGATCATCACTTCCGACCCGAACGTCAAAGGCATCCTCGTCAACATCTTCGGCGGCATCATGCGCTGCGACGTGATCGCAGAGGGCGTTGTGGCTGCTGTGAAAGAAGTTGGCCTGCAGGTTCCGCTGGTTGTGCGCCTCGAAGGCACCAACGTCGAAGCGGGCAAGGACATCATCAACAACTCCGATGTTGATGTGATTGCCGCGGATGACCTCAAAGACGGTGCGCAGAAAATCGTAAAGGCGGTTAAAGGCTGATGCGGTTCGCAGGTTTGTCAGCGGCAGTTATCGCGCTTGTTCTTGCGTCCGGCAGTGCCGCGTATGCAAATTCGACAAGCGAGACGATCGTTCGCGCCTTCAAGGAAATCTGCGTTGACCATGCTCCGAGTTTTCAGAGCCACAAGGTCAAGGCATCTTTCCAGAAGGTTGGCAAAGCGAAGTTCCCGACCGGCTCAGGTGCATTCCTGAGTGTCGTGCCCGCGCAAAGCTGCCGCATCCATTTGGACGGCATTCCTTTGAATGCGGACGGGTCGGAGCCGGATGTTTCGTTGGCCCTTGAGAAACAGATCATAACCGAGCTGGCACGCAGAGTCGGCGGTGAGGTTTCTGTCTATCGCAAGGGAAAACGGAACGAATCCTGGTCCGTCAAGGTTGGTCGATCCAAGTATCGCCTGCAATCCATCTACAAGAAACGCCGTCAATCCTGGGGCCTCACGCTGTACAAGTCGTGACCAAAGCTCCGCCAAAACAGAAACGTCCGGATCAGCCGGAACAATTCAGGAGAACGCCAAAATGGCAGTCCTCGTAGACGAAAACACCAAAGTGATCTGTCAGGGCCTCACCGGCTCGCAGGGCACCTTCCACACTGAACAGGCAATCGCCTATGGCACCAAGATGGTCGGGGGTGTGACCCCGGGCAAAGGTGGTCAGACGCACCTCGACCTGCCGGTCTTCAACTCGGTCCATGAAGCCAAGCACGTCACCGAGGCCAACGCCTCCGTGATCTACGTGCCGCCGCCCTTCGCCGCCGATTCGATCCTCGAAGCGATTGACGCAGAGATGGAACTGATCGTCTGCATCACCGAAGGCATCCCGGTGCTCGACATGATGCGCGTTCAGCGCGCTCTCGAAGGCTCCAGCTCGCGCCTCATCGGCCCGAATTGCCCCGGCGTGATCACCCCCGGCGCCTGCAAGATCGGCATCATGCCCGGCCACATCCACAAGCGCGGCTCCGTCGGCGTTGTGTCCCGCTCCGGCACCCTGACCTATGAGGCGGTCAAGCAGACCACCGACATGGGCCTCGGCCAGTCCTCCGCTGTGGGCATCGGTGGCGACCCGATCAAGGGCACCGAGCACATCGACGTGCTGGAGATGTTCCTCGCGGACGATGAAACCCAGTCGATCATCATGATCGGTGAAATCGGTGGCTCCGCGGAAGAAGAAGCCGCAGAATTCCTCGCCGCCGAGAAGAAAAAAGGTCGCTGGAAGCCGACCGCTGGTTTCATCGCGGGCCGCACAGCCCCTCCGGGCCGCCGCATGGGCCACGCTGGCGCGATTGTCGCCGGTGGCAAAGGTGGTGCCGAGGACAAGATCGAAGCGATGAAGTCCGCTGGTATCGTGGTTGCCGACAGCCCCGCCACGCTTGGCGAGGCCGTCATGCAAGCGATCGAGATCGGCTAAGCCATGCTCAGCCGGCAGAGCGATCTCTCACGCCTTGCTCAGGGTCCAGCCGTCCGTCGGGATGGCTGGGTCTTGGACACATGCGTCGATTTCGCTTTGCAGCGCCTCCCGCAGGAGGGCAATCTCGTCAGGGCCGGGCGTGTACTTGGCCCCGACAACCCGCAGCAGGGCGTCCTTGACGCCCGCGCGAAACTGCTTCGGCACAATGCCGCGCGCCGCGCGCAGGACCGCGCCGTGCCGCATGATCTGGCCGATGATCGGGTTCTTGTAAGTGTAGCTGCGATTTTTGGTCTCCGCCTTCGGCATCGCCTCCAACGGCGCAAGATCCATCAGTTTGAAAACATCCCGGATAAACGTATCGGGCGTGCTGACCGCCTCGTATCCGAACAGGTTCAAGTCCAGCCCTGTGGAACGCCAGCGCGCAATGTGCGTTGCGTAGCTGCTGCGCTCGACATGCCAGAACAAAGGCTGAAACCCATCCTCGCGCCTCGTGGCCTCCAGATCCAGGGACTCTCGCAGCGACAGCGTTTCGTGACCGTCCCGCAAGGTGTGCTGGTACTCGGACAGTGCCCGCTGCAACGGATCGCGCAGGATCGCCATGACAATGACACGCCCGACACGCTCGGACGCCGCGAATTCGGCGATCCGCTGCGGGCTGACCGGGCAGCTGAGATAATCGGTGGAGGCATCGACGCGCCACGACGCATCAGGATTGGCTGCGAACTCGCTGTCGTAGTCGCCCAAGCTGCGCACGAGCCGCGCGCTGAAGGCGTCACCGCTGGGTCCGCTCCAGTCTCTTGCGGCAAAATCCGTAAAAAAGCAGGGCTCCTTGGACGCTGCGACCGCGACATCGGGATGCGTCGAAAGCATGGCCGCGACGCTGGTCGTCGCAGACTTCGCAGCGCCAATCAGAAAAAGATAATTGTGTTTCATTAGCCGTTGATTTCATGAAGATACACCCAAGCACGCTAACCACCCGAACAAGCAATGGCAATCAGGCCCACCAGCAGGAGCCGCTCTCATGAACGACCAGAGCCCCAACGATCTCTTCCACGCCTCCAGCTTCATGCAGGGGCACAACGCCGAATATCTCGAACAGATGTACGCGCGTTACGCCAATGACCCGAACGCGGTCGATGCGGCCTGGCAGGAGTTCTTTTCCACGCTTGGCGACGATGGCATGGACGTCAAGGCCGAGGCCTCCGGCCCGTCCTGGGCCCGCGCCGACTGGCCGCCCGCCCCTGCCGATGACGTGACCGGCGCGCTGACCGGCGAATGGCCGATGCCCGCCGTTCCGGCCGAAGCCAAGGGCGCCGGTAAGAAAATCAAGGAAGCCGCCGAGGCCAAGGGCGTCACGGTCAGCGACGACGCCATCCAGCGCGCCGTGCTCGACAGCATTCGCGCCCTGATGATCATCCGCGCCTATCGTATCCGTGGCCACCTCGCAGCGGATCTTGACCCGCTCGGCATGCGCGACGACAGCGCCCATCCGGAACTTGATCCGAAGTCCTACGGCTTCACCGAAGCGGACATGGATCGCCCGATCTTCATCGACAACGTTCTGGGTCTGCAGATCGCCACGCTGCGCGAAATCGTCAGCATCGTGAAGCGCACCTACTGCGGCACCTTTGCCCTGCAGTACATGCATATCTCCGACCCGGAGCAGAGCGCCTGGCTCAAGGAGCGCATCGAAGGGTTCGGCAAGGAAATCGCCTTCACCCGCGAAGGTCGTAAAGCGATCCTTAACAAGATGGTTGAAGCCGAGGGCTTCGAGAAGTTCCTGCACGTCAAGTACATGGGCACCAAGCGTTTTGGTCTGGACGGCGGCGAGAGCCTGATCCCCGCGATGGAGCAGATCATCAAGCGCGGCGGCAACCTTGGCGTCAAGGAAATCGTCATTGGCATGCCGCACCGCGGCCGCCTGTCGGTGCTCGCCAATGTGATGGCCAAGCCGTACAAGGCGATCTTTAACGAATTCCAAGGGGGCAGCTTCAAGCCCGAGGACGTAGATGGCTCCGGCGACGTGAAATACCACCTCGGCGCCTCATCCGACCGCGAGTTTGACGGCCATCCGGTGCACCTGTCGCTGACAGCCAACCCGAGCCACCTCGAAGCGGTGAACCCGGTTGTTCTGGGCAAGGTTCGCGCCAAGCAGGATCAGATGAAAGACGCCGAGCGCACGCAGGTTCTGCCGATCCTGCTGCACGGCGACGCGGCCTTTGCGGGTCAGGGTGTTGTGGCGGAATGCTTTGCTCTCTCGGGCCTGCGCGGTCACAAGACCGGCGGCACCATGCATATCGTGGTCAACAACCAGATCGGCTTCACCACAGCGCCGCACTTCTCGCGCTCTTCGCCTTACCCCACCGACAACGCGCTGGTGGTTGAGGCGCCGATCTTCCACGTCAACGGCGACGATCCGGAGGCTGTGGTCCATGCTGCCAAGGTTGCTACGGAGTTCCGCCAAAAGTTCCACAAGGACGTGGTCATCGACATCTTCTGCTACCGCCGGTTTGGTCACAACGAGGGCGACGAGCCCATGTTCACCAACCCGATCATGTACAAGAAGATCAAAGGCCATAAGACCACCCTGTCGCTCTACACCGAGCGTCTGGTCAAGGACGGCCTGATCCCCGAAGGCGAAATCGAAGACATGAAGGCCGCGTTTCAGGCCTATCTGAACGAAGAGTTCGAAGCCGGGAAAACCTACAAGCCGAACAAGGCGGATTGGCTGGACGGTCGCTGGAGCCACCTCGACAAGCAAAAAGAGGGCAACTACCAGCGCGGTCAGACCTCCATCAAGGAAGAGACCCTCGCCGAGGTCGGCACGGCGCTGACCCGCATTCCCGAGGGGTTCCCGATCCACAAGACCGTGGGCCGTCTTGTCGACACCCGCGCCAAGATGTTCAAGAGCGGTCAGGGTTTTGACTGGGCCACCGCAGAGGCACTGGCCTTTGGCTCGCTTCAGGTCGAAGGCTACCCGGTGCGTCTGGCCGGTCAGGACTGTACCCGCGGCACCTTCTCGCAGCGGCACTCCGGGTTCGTGAACCAGGAAACCGAAGAGCGCTACTACCCGCTCAACAACATCCGCGAAGGTCAGGCCCAATACGAGGTGATCGACTCGGCCCTGTCCGAATACGCGGTTCTGGGTTTTGAATATGGCTACTCGCTGGCAGAGCCGAACGCGCTGACCCTGTGGGAAGCCCAGTTCGGTGACTTCGCCAACGGCGCGCAGATCATGTTCGACCAGTTCATCAGCTCCGGCGAATCCAAGTGGCTGCGCATGTCGGGCCTCGTCTGCCTGCTGCCGCATGGCTTCGAAGGTCAGGGCCCTGAGCACTCCTCTGCCCGTCTCGAACGCTTCTTGCAGATGTGCGGTCAGGACAACTGGATCGTGGCAAACTGCTCGACCCCGGCGAACTACTTCCACATCCTGCGCCGCCAGCTGCACCGCAGCTACCGCAAGCCGCTGGTTCTGGTCACGCCGAAGTCGCTGCTGCGCCACAAGCTCTGCATCTCCGACGCCGAGATGTTCACCACCGGCTCCTCCTTCCACCGCGTCCTCTGGGATGATGCGGAGAAGGGCAACTCGGACACCAAGCTGGTCGCCGACGACAAGATCAAACGCGTGGTGATGTGTTCCGGCAAGGTCTACTACGACCTGCTCGAAGAGCGCGACGCGCGCGGCATCGACGACGTTTACCTGCTGCGTTTCGAGCAGTTCTACCCCTTCCCGGCCATGTCCGCCGTCAAGGAGCTGGAGCGCTTCAAGAACGCGGAGATGATCTGGTGCCAGGAAGAACCGAAGAACCAGGGTGCCTGGAGCTTCATCGAGCCGAACATCGAGTGGGTTCTGGGCCGCATCAAGGCGAGCCACAAACGCCCCCGTTACGTCGGACGCGCAACCTCGGCCTCCCCGGCAACGGGTCTGGCCAGCCAGCATAAAGCACAGCAAGCGGCGCTCGTGAACGAAGCGCTGACCATCGAATAACCCCGTGGCCCCGCGCCCAAGGTAAGAAGAAGGAAGACTGACATGACCGAAGTACGCGTTCCGACGCTGGGTGAATCGGTGACCGAAGCAACCGTGGCCACATGGTTCAAAAAGCCCGGCGACAGCGTTGCCGTGGACGAAATGCTCTGCGAGCTGGAAACCGACAAGGTGACCGTCGAGGTGCCCTCGCCCGTCGCAGGCACCCTCGCCGACATCGTTGCCGGTGAAGGCGAAACCGTGGGCGTGGACGCCCTGCTGGCCAACATCTCTGAAGGCGATGCCGCCCCGGCCCCCAAAGCCGAAGCAGCCGCTCCCGCAGCAGCCCCTGCCGCCGCTGAAGGTGGCGCATCGGTTGACGTGATGGTGCCGACGCTGGGCGAAAGCGTGTCGGAGGCCACCGTCTCCACGTGGTTCAAGAAGGTCGGCGATGCGGTTACGCAGGACGAAATGCTCTGCGAGCTGGAAACCGACAAGGTCAGCGTTGAAGTGCCCGCACCGGCCTCCGGCACCCTGACCGAAATCGTGGCCGCCGAAGGCGCAACGGTTGAAGCCGACGCCAAGCTGGCCGTGATCGCCTCGGGCGCAGGCGCTGTTGCCGCCGCCCCGGCTGCCGCCGATGCGCCTGCCGCGGCCGCGTCCGCCGCGCCCGCTGGCAAAGACGTCAAGGACGGCCCCGCCGCCGAGAAAGCCATGGCCGAGGCTGGCATCAACCGTGACGCCGTGACCGGCACCGGCCGCGATGGCCGCGCCACCAAGGCTGACGTTGCTGCTGCCGTGGCAGCCGCCGCCGCTGCGCCCGCTCCGGCTCCGGCCGCCGCACCGCGCGCCCCGGTGTCTGCCGATGACGCAGCCCGCGAAGAGCGGGTCAAAATGACCCGTCTGCGCCAGACCATCGCCCGCCGCCTGAAGGACGCGCAGAACACCGCCGCGATCCTGACCACCTACAACGAGGTGGACATGACGGAGACCATGGCCCTGCGCAAAGAGTACAAGGACCTCTTCGAGAAGAAGCACGGCGCCCGCCTCGGCTTCATGTCCTTCTTCACCAAGGCTTGCTGCCATGCTCTGAAAGAGGTGCCCGAGGTCAACGCAGAGATCGACGGGACGGACATCGTCTACAAGAACTTCGTGCACATGGGCATCGCCGCAGGCACGCCGCAGGGCCTCGTGGTTCCGGTCATCCGTGACGCGGACAAGATGTCCTTTGCCGACATCGAGAAAGCCATCGCCGAAAAGGGCAAGCGCGCCCGTGACGGCAAGCTTTCCATGGCGGAAATGCAGGGCGGCACCTTCACCATCTCCAACGGCGGTGTTTACGGCTCGCTGATGTCCTCGCCGATCCTCAACCCCCCGCAGTCCGGCATCCTCGGCATGCACAAGATCCAGGACCGCCCGATGGTCATCAACGGCGAAATCAAGATCCGCCCGATGATGTACCTCGCCCTGTCCTACGATCACCGCATCGTCGACGGCAAAGGCGCCGTGACCTTCCTCGTGCGCGTCAAGGAAGCGCTCGAAGATCCGCGCCGCCTGCTGATGGATCTGTAAAACGGGTGGCCTACCTCAAACCGAAAAACCTGACCTGCCCGCAATGCGGGTTCTCAGGTCAGGTCATTCGGGTGATCGGGATAGGCCCTCAATCAAAACCAGGCGAGGGCCCTGCCTACGACCGCGTAAAAGACGCCGGGCCCTTCCTGACCGCCAGCGATGGTAGCAAAACACTGGCTTGCCCCAACTGCAGCGCTGACGTGGGGACAGGCACATGACCCGCGTATCGCCAGTTTGGCAGGACAGAATCCATCCGGTGTTAATATGACCCCCGAACTCACCGCCCTCACCCTCGCCGCCCTGCTTCAGGTGCTGCACTTCTGCATCTACTCGGTCACGGCGCAGATGCAGGTTGGCACCGGCTATGCGCTCTCCCCGCGCGACAGCAAACGCGATCTCACCGGCACGGCGGGCCGCGCGCAGCGGGCGATGAACAACCATTTCGAAAGCCTCATCCTCTTCGCCATCGCTGCGCTGACGATCACATTCGCCGACAAGGCCACACACAGCACCGGCGCTGTGGCCATCCTCTATCTGATCGCGCGCGCGCTCTACCTGCCGGCTTATCTGCTGGGGCTCAGCCCCTGGCGTTCCCTCATCTGGGTCGTTGGCTTTCTCGCCACGGTCTACCTGCTCATCCGGGCCTTGCTATGACGCAGGCCCCCGTTTCTTTGTGCCCCAAATATCCCGGGAGTGAATGGGCCAACGGCCCAGAGAGGGCAGCGCCCTCTGCTCCCCTAAAGAAAGGACATCCAAATGGCATCCTATGACGTGATCATCATCGGCGGTGGCCCCGGCGGCTATGTTTCGGCCATCCGCTGCGCCCAGCTTGGCCTCAAGACCGCCTGTGTCGAAGGCCGCGAAACGCTTGGCGGCACCTGCCTAAACGTCGGCTGTATCCCGTCGAAAGCACTCCTGCACGCGTCGCACCAGCTGCATGAAGCCGAGCACAACTTCGCCAAGATGGGTCTCAAGGGCAAAAGCCCCTCCGTCGACTGGAAGCAGATGCTCGCCTACAAGGACGACGTGATCGGCCAGAACACCAAAGGTGTGGAATTCCTGTTCAAGAAGAACAAGATCGACTGGATCAAAGGCTGGGGCAGCATCCCCGAGGCTGGCAAGGTCAAGGTTGGCGACGAGATCCACGAAGCCAAGAACATCGTGATCGCCTCCGGCTCCGAGCCGTCGCCGGTTCCGGGCGCGGATGTGACGGTTGATGAGAAAGTCGTCGTGACCTCCACCGGCGCACTCACCCTGCCGAAGATCCCGAAGAAGATGGTTGTCATCGGCGCCGGTGTGATCGGTCTCGAAATGGGCTCTGTCTATGCGCGCCTCGGCACCGAGGTGACCGTGATCGAATTCCTCGACGCCATCACCCCCGGCATGGACTCCGAGGTTCAGAAAACCTTCCAGCGCATTCTGAAGAAGCAGGGCATGAACTTCATCATGGGTGCTGCGGTTCAGAAAGTGGACGCGAGCAAGACCAAGGCAACCGTCACCTACAAGCTGCGCAAGGATGACAGCGAGGCGACGATTGACGCCGATGTGGTGCTCTGCGCCACCGGCCGCCGTCCTTACACCGACGGGCTGGGCCTCGACGCGCTTGGCGTGAAGATGACAGAGCGCGGTCAGATCGCGACGGATGCCCATTGGCAGACCAACGTCAAAGGCGTCTACGCCATTGGCGACGCCATCGAAGGCCCGATGCTTGCGCACAAGGCCGAGGACGAAGGCATGGCCGTCGCAGAGGTCATTGCGGGCAAGCACGGCCACGTGAACTATGACGTGATCCCCGGTGTCATCTACACCGCGCCGGAAGTGGCAACGGTTGGCAAGACCGAGGACCAGCTCAAGGCCGAAGGCGTCGCCTACAAGGTCGGCAAGTTCACCTTCATGGGCAATGGTCGCGCCAAGGCCGTGTTCCAGGGCGAAGGCTTTGTGAAGCTGCTGGCGGACAAGGCCACGGATCGCATCCTCGGCTGTCACATCATCGGACCGGGCGCGGGCGATCTGATCCACGAGATCTGCGTCGGCATGGAGTTCGGCGCCAGCGCCGAGGACATCGCGCTGACCTGCCACGCACACCCGACCTTTTCCGAAGCGGTCCGCGAAGCGGCGCTGGCTTGCGGCGACGGCCCGATCCACTCCTGATCAAGGCAATCCTGCCAGAACAAGAAACCCGGTCAGCGCCGTCTGACCGGGTTTTTTCATGCCTACTCGCCCAGAATTAACCTTATTGACGCAGAATTCTCGCCAAAAGGGTTCGCCAGAACAGGGACAGGTGATGTGTGGTGAGGCTGATGCGGTATCGGGTTTGGATTGGGGGGCTGGGTTTGGGCCTTTTGGTCGCGTTTCTGGCCAGCTCCGCACCTGTGTCTTTTGATCGGCAAATGTCATACGTCGTCGAAAGCGGCCTGCCCGGCGCTGATGGGCGCGTGATGCAGCTTTGCGATCACAGTGGAACCGCCCGCGTCATCGGTCTTCCTATGTGGCACAGGACTCTGGGATACAGCTTGTCCGCCGACGAGTGCAATCCGGATGGATATTTGCCCCTAACCCGCGCCGACATCGCCGGGTTAAAGTCGCGCGGGGTGCTGCCGGCCGAGCTGCCGGAAACCCCGGCGATACCTCTGGTGGAGCGACTAAAAGGCTCGTGGGGCCTGCCCTTTGTCATCCTCTTTGCCTTGGCGGCCAAAGCACTCTTGAAATACCGTCCACGCGGCGCGCTCAAAACCAAGGATGCGCAGGCCTGACCACGCGCCGGTCACCACATCTTGGGCTTGGCCCGTTCCGCATAGTCCCGGTCATAAACCTCGCCGCCTTCTGCGCCATTGGTGATCTCTGACAAGATTTGTCCGACGGTCGGCACGGTTTCCTTGTCATTGCGCGCCCACAGTTCCGATCGCATCAGCGCCTTGGCGCATTGGCTGTAGACCTCGTCAATCTCGATAACCAGAACCGTCGCAGGCAGGCGCGTCTTTTTGCGGAAGCTTTCGCGCAGGGCTTCGTCATCGGTCAGAACCGCGCGGCCATTCACGCGGATCGTCGTATTGCTGCCCGGCACCAGGAACAGAAGCGCCACGCGCGGATCCCGAATGATGTCGCGTAGCGCATCGAGACGGTTGTTGCCCCACCAATCCGGCATCAGAAGCGTCTTCTCGTCGCGCACCCGCACCACGGGTCCATCATCTCCACGCGGTGTGCCATGCACCCCTTCCGGCCCAACTGTCGACAGGACGCAAAACCGGCTGCCTTCGATCCAGGCCCGATATTTCGGCGTCAGGGTCGCGGTAACCTTTGTAAGGGATGTTGGCACAGGCTCCGCATAGAGCGCGTGCAGGTCTTCAAGCGTTTTCAGTATCCGCATCGAAGCCAGCTTCCTTCATGAGCTTGTTGGAGGCCGTTTCGACCTCATCCTCAAGTTGCCTCACAAAGGTCGACTGGTCTACCCCCGGAGGAATCGCAGGCAAGAATTCGACCACGGCAAGCCCCGGCTTGCGGTAGACGCCGGTCCGAGGCCAAAACACGCCGACATTGGTCGCGGCCGGTACACAAGGCTGCTGCAACTGCTTGTAGAGCACGGCGGCCCCAACCTTGTAGGGGATTTTCTTGCCCGGCGCGACGCGGGTGCCCTGCGGGTAGATGACCAATTGCCCGGCCTCCACCGCGCCTCTCTCAACATCCTTGATCATTTTGGTGATTGCCTGAGCACGCTTGCCCCGGTCCACCGGAACACTGCCCAGACGCCAAGCATAAAGGCCGATGAACGGCGTCCAGAGAAGCTCCCGCTTCATGATGAATTTTGCCGTGGGAACCGCGCCAAAGATCAGGATGATGTCGAAGAACGATTGGTGCTTGGCTGCGATCAGCACCTCGCCGGTCGGAATTTCGCCCCTGATCTCGCTTTTCAGGCCGACCATCCAGCCAGCGGTCCAGCGTACCCAGTTGGCATAGAGGCGACAGGCAAACCGCGCGACCTTGGGCGAAAAGATCACACCGGGAAAGAAGAACAGCCCGAGGATCGCCATCATCAGGTACATCTGGATCAGGAATATCCAGCTTCGGATCCATTGCAGCATCAGTCGAGCCTTTCAAGAACGCGCCGCGCGGCATAACCCGTGGCGAGGAAAGCCACAAGCGCGGCCAGCGGCGGCACGAAGAATGGGAAAATCCAGTGTAGCCCCTGAAAACGCAGGCCGGTCAGGAACGCACCCGCATCCCCTGCCCCCGGCATCAGCAGGACCGCGATCAGGCCCAGAAGCGTGCCGCCCGCAGCCCCGATGAGCGTGCGCAGGGTGAACCGGCGGACAAAGGCGCTGGCGATGTAGCTGTCCGTGGCCCCGACGAGGCGCAGCACGGCAATCACACGGGAGTTGGCGGCGAGCGCGGCATTGGCAGCAAGCGTGACCATCGCACCTGTGGCAGCCCCAATCAGCAGGATCGACACCCAGCCCAGAGCACGCAGCTTGGCGGCGGCGGCGATGAGAGGTCTGCGCCAGCGTGTGTGCTCATCAAGAACCGCGCCGGGCACTTCGGCCTGCAGACGCAGGCGCAGGCCCTCGCTGTCATAGCCGTCCTCGGTTTCGATCACTTCGATCAGCTGGGGCACAGGCAGGCTGTCAATCGGCAGATCCGGGCCGAACCAAGGTTCGAGCAGCGCCTGTTGTTCCGCGTCGCTCAAGGCGCGGGCAGAGGCCACACCGGGCGTTTGCTCCAGCACCTTCAACGCGGCGGCGGTTTGCTCTGCCATCTGCCCGGCAGGCGCGGAGATCCGCAAGGTGGCGCTGCGGGCCAGTTCGTTGTCCCAGGACTCCGCCAGCCGCCCGGAGGCGAGCGAAAGTGCCAGGGCAAATACGGTCAGAAAGGCCATGGCCCCGCTTGTGAACACAGTCAGCCAGACCGTGAACCCGGCGGGCGGGACAACGCGGTCTGCGCCCGCATCGCGCGTCAGCACGGCGCGCATCATGTCGAGCCAGGCCTTCACAGATCCGCCCCCGCCGCTTGAATGCTGCCATCCGATATGCGCAGGACGCGGGCCTGCACCTGCGCCTTGGCCGCTCGGATCAGCGCGAGATCATGGGTGGCAATCATCACGGTCTTGCCCATCTTGTTGAGCTCGACCAGAAGGCGCAGAAGCCGCTGTGACATTTCCCAATCCACATTGCCCGTCGGCTCGTCCGCGAGGATAATGTCCGGCGAAAGGATCAGCGCACGGGCCAGGGCGGCCCTTTGCCTCTCCCCGCCCGACAGTTCCGGCGGCAGCGCATTGGCGCGCCCGGTCAACCCAACCCAGTTCAGAAGTTCTTGAAGGTTGTCTTCCTGATCCTGCGCGGCAAGGCCCGAGACGCTGAGCGGCAACGCGATGTTTTCAATCACGGGCAAGTGGTCCAGAAACTGACAATCCTGGTGCACAACCCCGATCCGCCGCCGCGCCAGCGCCACGGCATCGCGATCAAAGGCGGCAAGGTCTTCGCCAAAGAGCCTCAGTGCGCCGGACGTGGGCCGCAGAGCACCGTAACACAGCTTGAGAAACGTCGTTTTACCAGCGCCGGACGGCCCCGTGAGAAAGTGAAAAGACCCGGCAGGCAGGGAAAGGCTCATATCCGTGAGCAGCGCTTCACCGCCGTAGGAATAGGCCACGTTTTCCAGCTCGATCACGCTTGTCTGCTCCGCACCTTTACCGTGGATGCCCCTATTTGCTACAGGTTGGCTCCGGTTTCAATGTTCCGCGGTTAAGGATTGGACTTTTCCGCGCGCTACAGGCAACTTATGCAGGAACAACGGCTCCTTGCAGAGAAGAAGGACAGGACGTGAGCAGAATTCGGCTGATCTGCCCCAACTGCGACGCGCAGTACGAGGTGCCTCTCGAGGTTATCCCGGAAGGTGGCCGCGATGTGCAGTGCTCCAACTGCGGCCACACCTGGTTCCAGAACCACCCCGATCAGGAGGTGGCGACGGCGGACGATCTGTCCGGCGCGCCCGAAGCGGAGGAAACCTGGGAGCCTGAACCGGAGCCGGAGATGGAGGCGGCGGAGGTTGCCGAAGAGCCTGCACCCGCAGCGCGGCGCCGGGAGCTTGATCCCGAAGTGGCCGAGGTTCTGCGCGAAGAGGCGGAGCGGGAGCGCCGTCAGCGCCAGGCGGAAGCCGAAGCCTTCGAAATGCAGCAGGATCTTGGCCTGACCGAGCCGGACGAGGACGAACAGGCCCGCCGCGCACGCGAAGCGCGCGCGCATATGGCGAACATTCGGGGCGAAGATCTTGCACCCGAAGACAACGAAGTGTCAGAAGAGACCTATGCGGAGCCGGACCCACAGCCGCGCCGTCGTCGCAACCGGCCCGTGTCCGAAGCCGCCGTGGCCGGGCGCGCCGCCGCAGAAGCGGCAACCGTCGCAGCGGAATCCCGCAAAGAGCTTCTTCCAGACGTTGAAGAGATCAATCAGACTCTTCGAGCGAGTTCCGAGCCGCGTGTCACCGATTCAAACGACGGGCGGGTATCCGTTGGAGACAGCGACAAGCCTGCCAAATCCGGCGGCGGTTTCGCGCGCGGCTTCTTCCTGATCGTGGTGCTCATGGCCGTGGCCCTCGCCATTTACGTCTTTGCCCCGCAGATCAGCGCATCCGTCCCGCAAGCTGCCCCTGCAATGGATGGCTATGTGTCCTGGGTCGATGGGCTGCGCATTGCGCTGGACGAACAGGTCACCGGTCTCATGCAATCGCTTGATGGCATGAGTTCCGAGACCGCGCCAGAAGCGGAAAACAGCGAGTAATCAAAGTGGTTTAACGGGGCGTTAGTCACCGCTTTTCCCCTGTGTTAGACTGCGCGCACGCGCCATGACTGCAAAAGAGCGCGGGCTTGAGTAGGAGTATGGGGCATGATTTTGCGAACCCTGGCCTTGGCGGGCGGCGTCAGCGGTGCAGCCGCCTTTTCGCAGTTTCCGGAGTATTCTCAACAGTACATGCAGCGCCTTGGCGGCGCGGTTGACGAGCTGTCCCGGCAAGTCACCCGCTATGAAACGGACGCCGAAAAGGTTGGGCTGACGCTCGATGAACTGCTCGTACGGCTGGGCGAAGAAGGCCCGCTGAGCGAGAAACAGGCGGACAATATGCGCAGCGATATCGCCCGGCATGATCGTCTGAGCGCCGATCTTGCCACCTTGCAGGGCGCGGGGCCTTTCATGCGGGCCAAGCTGGCCACCCATCTGGGTGATCGCGACATTGCGGAGCGGGCGATGTCCACCTACAAACCCGCCGCGCCCGTCACCTTCGAAGGGGCGGTGTTTGCCGGGAGCGGGTTCGTGGCGGGTTGGCTCGGGCTTAACGCGCTGTTTGCCTTCCTCGCCGGTGCCTGGTCGAGTTTTACCAGCCTGTTCCGACGCAAGCCTGCCTAGGGCAGCATTACTGAGTTGAGATCAGAACCGCCTCCACACGGCGGTTGGCATCCCGTCCTTCGGCGGTCAGATTGCTGGCAACCGGGGCGAGGAACCCCACGCCGTCAGAGCCGATTTGCGCGGCAGGGATGTCAAACCGGTCACGCAGGTAGCGAACCGCGGACTCGGCGCGTTTCTTCGACAGGGCCTGATTACCACTAAGCGATCCTACGGCGTCCGTATGGCCGACAAAGAGGATCTGCCGCGAAGGATTGGCGCGCAGGTAGGTCGCGATATCGTCCAGAGACGGCACGTTGCCCTCACCAAGCGAAGACGAGCCGGTTTCAAATACCATGTCGCGCAGGATGGCAAACCCGGTGCTTTCCAGTTGCGAGACAACGTCGCCCGCAGCCGGCATGCTGCGGACCGGGGCCAGATCGGTCTTGGTGCTTGCGAGGGCCGCAGCCTGGCCCACACGAACAATCTGAACATAGGCCGAGGTCGCGTCCCGGCTGGCCAGTAAGGACACGGCGCTGCCTTCAGGGTTCACGGCGGAGACCGCCATGAAGTCCGTCAAATCAACAAACATCTGCGGTTCGGGCAGAACAAAGGTCGAAAAGCGGAAGTCGAACCCGCCGCAGCCCTGCGCCACGCAATCGAGCACAATCTCGTAGCCAACCTCCGCCAGTTTTTCGCGTATGGGCGCGACGATCTGAAACGGTGTGAGGCTGCTGCTTTCGATACGCCAGCTTTGCGCGCTGACCGTGCCTTCGATGCGGCGGACGGGCACGCCGCCCTCACCCGCCCAAGGGCCGATGGGCAGATCATAAGCCCCTGCATCACGCGTGAACTCCCGCGTCACAACGGCGCCGCTCGGCAGCGACAGATCCTGCGCCATGCCTGCCCCGGCGCAGAGCAGCCAGACAATCCCGGCCGCTTTAGCGCGCTGACGCGTGGTATTCATCATTGGGACGCATATCGGTCGCACTGGCCACTCGGTTTGTCATATTGAAGAACCCGGCGACATTGGCGATGTCCCAGATGTCCCGCTCCGAAAAGCCCGCGTCGCGCAGCGCTTCGCGGTCATATTCCATGATTTCTGCGCTGGCCTTGGTCATCTTCTCGGCAAAGGACAGCATCGCGCGCTGGCGGTGATCGAGGTCTGCCACACGCCAGTTCATCACCAGCATCTCGCCCAGCTTGGGATCGCCTGAAAGCTCGCGCACCGCCGCGCCATGGGCGGTCAGGCAGTAGAAACACTTGTTCACCGAAGAGACCACCACGGCGATCATCTCCCGCTCCAGCTTGCTCAGACCGGACACACCAAGCATCAGGTCGTTGTACAGCGCCGTGAATGTGTTCAGCTTTTCAACATCAAAGGCATAGGCCCGGAGCACGTTCGGCACCATGCCAAGCTTCTCCTGGCAGATGTCGAAGTATTTCTGCGTCTCGGGCGGCAATGGGTCTGCCATGGGCAGGTTGAGCGCGGTCGGGCTGTCTGAGGTGTCTTGGGTCAAATCGGTCAGGTCTCTTCACTATCCGGCAGTATACGATAGTGGTACTCCCCCACGCGCTGCATGCCAAGAGAGGTATAAAGCGCATTGCCCGGCACATTGGCCTTGGTCACCAGGATCGAGAGCCAGTCCGCGCCGTTCCTGACCGCCCAGAACGCCGCCGCACGCATCATCCAGCCGCCCAGCCCCTTCATGCGCTGTTGCGGCAGGATTTCGAGCGCGTGCACCATGGCGATACCATCGTGAATGGCACAGAACCCGCTGCCGCCCGGTTTGTCGGAGACCCGGCCAAAAAGACCGGTCTTGGGGCCCATCGCGCGTTCCATGACGGCCTGACGGGCTTCGCCGATGCCCCCGGTTTCCCAGATCTCCCGCATGATGGCGAGCGGCTCCCAGACGGTAAAGGCGCAAACCCTCGGCAGCGGTTTGTCGGTCAGGGCGGCGGCCGGGATCACGTAGACGTTTGTGGAATCAACCAATTCATAGCCGCGGTCCGCCAGCGTGGCGTCAAGCGCCGCGTCCTCGGGCCGGAGCGAAAACAGTGGGGTCTGCCCCATCAACCGCATGGATTTTTCCGCTGCGGAGATGTCGTCCTCATCCCACGATCCAACCGGAGATGCGGCAGAGACGCGTTTGCCCCCGCCCCGTCCTTCGCGCAGCACCCAAGGGCCGGCCTCGACCGTTGCGGCGGCGGGCCAAGTGGCGTTGACGGCTGCAAAAAGCCGGTCGTTGGAAGGATTTGTATCAGTCACACCCCGTTTATGGCGCGCAGCTTCTGCACTGTCCATCACCGGAATGCGGCAATTTCAGGTTTGCGGAAAAAGCGCGGACAAGGCGGCCATGGCATGATCGACCTTGGCCCCATCGCTCCCGCGCACCACCACATTGGCCCCGTAAACTCCGTCACGCTGGAACGGGTAAGAGCCAAAGGACAAATCCGGGTACTGTGCGGCCAGTGCGCCGAGCGGCTCTGCGATTTCCCCTTCCCCCCGCATGATCCGCAAAGATTGGCTCAGCAGTGGCGCGCCGCCGGTGATATGGGGCAGAAGGCTGGCCACCATGGCCTGAAACACGGCGGGCACCCCGGCCATGACATGCACATTTTCCATGGAAAAGCCCGGCGCGATGCTGACCGGATTGTCGATCAGCGTGGCCCCATCGGGAATACGCGCCATGCGCTGGCGCGCCGTGTTGAACTCAGAGCCTTGCCGCTCATAATGCGCCGCAAGCAGCGCGCGCGCGTCATCGCGCACGTCGATGTGCGCGCCAAAGGCTTCGGCCACGCAATCGGCGGTGATGTCGTCATGGGTTGGCCCGATGCCGCCTGACGTCACCACCACGTCAAATCCAGCCCTTAGTGCATTCAGCGCATCGATGATCGCCGGTTTGTCGTCAGACACCACACGGACCTCCTTGAGATCCACCCCGTGCTTGGTGAACTCCTGCGCCAGAAAGTGCATGTTCGCATCGCGCGTGCGCCCGGACAGGATTTCGTCTCCGATGACAAGCATTGCGGCGGTGGGGTTGGACATGAGGCGGCTCCTTGCGTGGGTCTCATGCACGGTATAGCCCTCTGACATGCGCTTTCAAACCGACCTCATCCCCGCCACGCTTATTCGCCGCTACAAACGCTTCCTGGCGGATTGCCTTTTGGAGGATGGCCGCGAGATTACGGCCCATGTGGCCAACCCCGGCTCGATGTTGGGGCTCAAGGACGAGGGACTGCGGATCTGGCTGGAGCCGAACGATGATCCCAAGAAAAAGCTGAAATTCGCATGGCGGTTGGTGGAACATGAAGGCGGGCATTTCACCGGTGTTGATACGGGCGTGCCGAACCGGATGCTCAAGGCGGCGCTGATGGCGGGCGATGTGCCGGGGCTGGATGGGTATGCAATGGTCCGTCCGGAGGTCAAATACGGAGAGAACTCCCGCATCGACTTCCTGCTTTCGGATGACGCCCGCCCAGATGCCTATGTCGAGGTGAAATCTGTCACCCTCTCTCGCACAAACGGCCTTGCCGAGTTTCCCGACAGTGTCACCGCGCGCGGCACCAAGCATCTCAATGAGCTGGCCAACATGGCACAGGCCGGGCACCGCGCTGTCATGCTCTACCTTGTCCAGCGCACCGATTGCACCTCTGTCAGCCTCGCTTCGGACATTGATCCGACCTACGCAAACGCCTGTGCCGAGGCCCGCGCGAAAGGTGTCGAAATCCTCTGCTTCGATTGTCGGATCAGCCCGGCAGGCGTCACCCTTGGCAATCCTCTCCCCTTCGAGGCATAGAAAAAGGCCTCCGCTTTTGCGAAGGCCTTTCGTGCTTTTTCTTGGCGAAAATACTCAGAACCTGAGCAATCTCAGACCTTGAGGTTCGGGATAATCTGCTTCTTGCGGCTCATGATGCCCGGCAGAACAACCGTGTCGCCCGAAACCGTCGCGCCAAAGCTCTTTTCGGCCACGCCTTTGACCAGATCGTTCGGCACCAGAAGGGTCGCTTCTTCTTTGATGATGTCGACAACGAACAGCAGAACCTCATCCACGCCATCTTCGGCACAGACGGTTTTGTAGGTTTCCATCAGGCTGGCTTTGCGATCGAGCGGGATGGCCGGTGCGGTGGTTTCCAGAACGGAGACGCGGAACTTGGTGCCGTCGACTTCGTATTCCTTGGAGTCCATGCGGATCAGCTCGGCATCGGAGAAAGCGGACACGTCGGACTTGGCTGCAAACAGCTCAGCCGCGTAGTCAGCGATGGAGACGCCCAGATCGGCGGCCAGCTTCTCGGCCACGGCCTTGTCGTGGTCCGTGGTGGTCGGCGAGCGGAACTCCAGCGTGTCGGAGAGGATGCAGGACAGGGCCGCGCCTTTGATGGCTTCGGGCATCTTGGCCGCGTCGTCACCCATCAGGTCGTGCATGATCGTCGCGGTGCAGGCGAGCGGACGCACGGTGATGTCGATCGGGCCTTTGGTTTCCAGACCGCCGACCAGCTTGTGGTGATCGATGATCGCGCGGATGTCGGCGCTGTTGATGCTCTCGGGAAGCTCGGCCGGGTTGTTGGTGTCAACGATGACAACCGGTGCGTCCGCTTCGACGTCCGCGATGATTTCCGGCTTGTCGAGGTTCCAGCGCTCAAGCACGAAGGCCGCCTCGGTGTTCGGCTCGCCCAGCAGAACCGGCTTGGCCGCTTCGCCTTTGATTTCGTTGAGATACCAGGCCCAGATGATCGGGCTGCCGGTGCTGTCGGTGTCGGGGCTTTTGTGGCCGAAAACCTGCGTGGTCATGGGAATCCTCACATGCGAATGGGTGTTTTGACGCCCCTTTACCTGTGCCGGCTTCATATGTCACCCCGCCATGATCGGGGTGCGACCATGCTGCACCGCAGCACGCTTAACGCGGCAGGGGTGTGCGGCCCTTGTTGTACGCCGCCCAATCTTCGATTTCCGGGTAGTACCGCGTGCGCCAGGCCCGCACCTTGGGGTTCATCACCCGTCGCCAGAGCGGCGGGATCATCGCGCTGATCGCCATCAGCGGATAGCCGAAAGGCAGTTGCGGTGCCTCGTCTTCAGAGTAATTCTGAAGCAAGGGAAAGCGCCGGTCCGGCTTGTAGTGATGATCCGAATGGCGCTGCAGGTTGATCATCAGCCAATTCGTCGCCTTGTGCGCCGCATTCCACGAATGGCGCGGCAGGACATGTTCATATTTGCCATCCCCAAGGTGTTTGCGCGTCAGCCCGTAGTGCTCGACGTAGTTGACCACTTCCAACTGCCAGATCGCGACACCGGCCTGCCCAACAAACATGAACAGCCCGCCCCAGCCGCCGACGGCAAAGGCCAGACCCAGCATCGCCAGCTGCAGCGCCCAATAGCGCCAGAACGGATTGCGCCGGTCGTGCCATGGCTTTTGCTTGCGGGCGAGCAGGTCTTTCTCGGCCTTGAAGGAAGACAGCAGGCTCTCGCGCAGGACCCTCGGGTAGAAGCGATGGAACCCTTCGTTGTAACGCGCCGTGACCGGATCGCGGGGCGTGCCGACATAACGGTGATGCACAAGCAGATGCTCGGAACGGAAGTGCGAATAAAGCACCATCGCCAGCAGGATGTCCCCCAGCCAACGCTCGCGCGTATTGCGTTGATGCATGAGCTCATGCGCGTAAACGATGCCAACCGTCCCGGTCATGATGCCGGTGCCAAAGAATACACCAAGCTTTTCCCAGCCGTTCAGATGCGTGGAGCCGCTGACATAGGCAATCAGTCCGAAGAGGGTAAAGAACTGCAGCGGCACCCAGATCTGCGTGAGCAGTTTGTACCAGTAAAGATGCTCTTCCCCAGTTTGCGGGTCCGCGTTTTCGGTGTTCAGCCCCACCAGATAATCAATCGCCGAAAACAGGTACCACGCGCAAAGCGGCGTGATCAGAACCCAAAGGTCGCCCTTGATCGCACCGATCCAGACCAGCGGGATCAGGATGAAGGACAAGAAGAACGGCAAGGCGGACGTGAAACGGCCAAGCGTCGCTGCGGGGATCATGGCGCTGCTCCGGTTTTGCCCCGAAGTATAAGCCCAGCCCCGCGCAAAAAAGAAGGGCCTGCGTCGCCGCAGGCCCTTGTTTCCTTGCGTCATTCACCGGGAGTGACGCTTCGCTTATGAGGTGGGGTGCCGATCAGATCCGGCCCTTCCAAGGCACCAGAGCCTTTTCTGCCAGACGCATCAGGATATCGATCCCGAAACCGATGATCCCGATCAGGATGATCCCCATGATCACGATGTCGGTCAGCTGGAACTTGGAGGCGACCATGATCATCATGCCCGCGCCTTTTTCAGCGGCGACCAGTTCAGCGGCCACAACCGTGCCCCAGCAGACCCCCATCGCAACCCGCGCACCGGTGAAAATCTCCGGCAGGGAGTTGGGCACGATCACGTGACGCATGATCTGAAACTTGCTGGCACCGAGCGAATAAGCCGCATGCACTTTCGAGATCGCCACGCCAGACACCCCGGCCCGCGCCGCGATGGCCATGATCCAGAGCGCCGCGAGGAACAGCAAGATGATCTTGCCCGTCTCGCCAATACCCGCCCAGATGATCACCAGCGGGATCAGGGCCAAGGGCGGCACCGGGCGCATGAACTCGACAATCGGATCAAACCAGCCGCGGAACCAGTTGCTGAGGCCCATGGCATAGCCGAGCGGGATACCGACCAGCGCGCCGAAGAAGAACCCGATGACAACCCGGAAGAGCGAATAGCCCAGGTGTTCCCAAAGCGTGCTGTCGCGGTAGCCTTCGCTGGCAATCTCGCCCATGCGCTTGAGCACGGCTTCGGGCGGCGGCAGCCAGATCGGCTCCATCTGCCAACCCTTGTTCGGCTCGAAGTTGAGCGAGCCTTTCGGCGACATGCCGATGCGACCAAACTCTGTCTGAACAGAACCGCCCGGCGCAATCGGCTCGCCGTTGACCGCAACCACCTTGTGTCCTTCGCCACGAGACTTTTCGTCGTTCTTGTCCACGCGGATCAGGCCCGAACGCCACGCGCCCACTGTGTCCGCGTCATTTTTGGCCCAGCCTTCGCCCGGCTCGACCGCCGGAGCTTCGACATCGGTGCCAACCTGGAATACCCGGACGGTCACTGTGGCATCGTCCGCCTCCACACCGTCCGCTTCAGCCGTGTAGGTGAACGTCGCGTCGCCCACAAAAGGCCCCGGAGCATGCACAAAACTTGGCACCAGCTTGGAGCCGGTAAACGCACCCCAGAGCAGGAAGATGGTCAGCACCGAGATGACGCTCGCCACCCGGTTCGGTTTGACCGCCGATTCATCCCCGAAGGTCACGGTCTTGAGCGAGGTGAAATCGTTGGTGGCCTTTTGAACCACGTATTTCACGACAAAGAAGGAGATGACGAAAATCGCCGCGTAAATCAGGAAAACGATCATGCCGATTCCTCCGCTCTGCCCATGATTTCTTCTTCCATGTCCCAGATCATGCCCAGGATCTCTTCGCGCCGTTCGGCGAACTCGGGGTGTTTCTTGACTTCACGCAGATCCGCATTCACGCCAAGATCCGCAAACGGCAGGTTATATTCCTTGTGAATGCGGCCCGGGCGTGGCGCCATGACCAAAAGGCGTTCGCCCAAGAGCAGCGCCTCTTCCACGGAGTGGGTGATCAGGATGATGGTCTTGCCGGTCTCTTTCCAGAGTTTCAGCACAAGGGACTGCATCTTCTCGCGGGTCAGCGCGTCCAGCGCACCCAGAGGCTCGTCCATCAAGATAACGTCAGGGTCATTGGCCAGACAGCGCGCCAAGGCCACGCGTTGCTGCATCCCGCCGGACAGTTCGTAAACGGCCTTTTCCTTGAAGTCCCGCAGGCCCACAACGTCGAGCAGATGATCGACGTGTTCGCCCCATTCCGCTTCGCGCTTGCCTGCCATCCGCGGGCCAAAGCTGACATTGGACCGCACGTCCATCCATTCGAACAGGGCGCCCTGCTGGAACACCATGCCGCGTTCGGCGTTGGGTCCGGTGACCTGATGACCATTCATGAAAATGCCGCCCTCAGTCGGGGCGAGAAAACCGGCGACGATGTTCAAAAGCGTGGTCTTGCCGCAGCCCGACGGGCCCAGCACGCTCATGATTTCGCCCTCGGCGATGTTTAGGGAGACGTCCTTGAGCGCCTGAACAGACGTGCCATTGGGCAGGTCGAAGCGCATGGACAGGTTTTCGATCTTGAGACCGCTCATGACGGGGCTCTTCCTTCCGGGTGGGGCCGGCAATTCGGGATGGGAGGATATGAAAAAACCGCGGACGGTTTGTCATGCGGAGGCAGCCGGGCCGCCTCCGCACCAAGGCGCATTACATGCCTTTGGCCGCTTCCAGCGGGCCGGTGTTCACCGCATCGGCATAGCTGTCGAGCGCACCATCAATGGAACCCGCTTCGACAAACACATCCGCCACACCTTTCATGAAGGTCTGCGCGTTGCCACCGAGCCACTTGCCGGACAGCTGATCGTCCACGCCCGGGAAGGTGAAGCTTGCGAGGTTGCTCGCAGCCGCATCTTCGTCCATGCCCGCGTCCTTGGCGATGATCGGCAGCATCTTGGCCTGGTTGGCCTCGTCTGCCCACATGGCGTTGGCATCTGCTGTCACCTTGAGGAACTTGGCCGCCATATCAGAGTTTTCCGCAACCCAAGCCGCCGGCCCGGATGTCACGTCGAACACGAGGATACCCAGTTCGGTTTTTTCAGCGCCAGTCAGCAGCACGTTGCCGTGTTCCTTGGCACGAGCCAGCGAGCCGCCCCATCCGCAGAACATGTCGACCGCGCCCTGGCTGATCGCCGCAGCGCCATCCGGCGGGTCCATGTCGACCACGTCCATCGAAGAGACGTCCACGCCGAAGTGTGCCATCTGCTTCAGGAAGCCATAGTGGGCTGCAGTCCCGAGCGGAACGGCAACCTTTTTGCCTGCCAGTTCGCCTGCGCTGTCCTTGTCGATTTCCAACGCTTCGGCCACGACGCAGTTGTCGTTGTCCGCGTAGGACACGGCCACATCGAGGATCTGCAGATCCTGACCGGCGGAGGTTGCAACCACGAAGGGCGGCAGACCCTGGCTGACGGACAGTTGCACGTCACCGGAGGCCATGGCCGCGGACATCTTCACACCGGATTCAAAGCTGACCCAGTTGATGTCGACGCCGAGCGCCTCTTCGTACATGCCTTCTGCCTTGGCATACTGGAACGGCATCGGCCATTCGAGGAAGTAGGCAACGGTGATCCCACCGTGGCCATCCGCCATCGCGGCCTGCGCTCCGGTCAAGAGAGCCACACCGCTGGCGGCTCCGAGCAAAGCTTTTTTGAATGTCATGGACTTCAAACTCCCCTGTTGCGCACCGGGCCATGCCGGCGCGAGGTTCTTGTTCTAGACAAGCGAGACGCTTGCCTCTCATGCGGCGCATTTTTTCGCGCTCTGACCTGATCCGAGCGGAAAACGCGCAACCGATCAATGATTATTCAACTGCCGAGCACCATGGTTTTGCGCTGCGACCTGCCTCGAAAGACCGCAAAAACCGTATAACCATCTGATATAATGTGAGATTCAAGAATTCGGAATTGCCGCCCCCAGGGAAACCCACTCTTATTGGACTCACATGAGCGCTTAAACTGGCCCTATAGGCTGCCCGCTTTTGTGGCTCATGTGCCTTTGCTACAGTATCGAAAAACCCGCCCACTCAGGAGGTTCCCATGGACGGCACGCTTTCACAAAACGACCTGAGCCATATCGTCGAGGCGGACAAAGCCCACGTTTGGCACCACCTTATCCAACACAAGGCTTTTGAGTCCAAAGACCCCAACATTATCATCGAAGGCAAAGGCATGCGCGTCTGGAATCAGGCGGGCAAAGAGCACCTCGATGCGGTGTCTGGCGGCGTCTGGACCGTGAACGTCGGCTATGGTCGCGAAACCATTGCCAAGGCTGTTTATGACCAGTTGATGAAACTAAACTATTTCGCCGGGTCGGCAGGCTCTGTTCCCGGCGCCCTGTTTTCCGAGAAACTGATCGAGAAGATGCCCGGTATGAGCCGCGTCTACTATTGCAACTCCGGCTCGGAAGCCAACGAAAAGGCGTTCAAGATGGTGCGCCAGATTGCGCACAAACGCTACGGCGGCAAGAAAAACAAGATCCTGTTCCGGGACCGCGATTACCACGGCACCACCATCGCCTGCCTGTCGGCTGGCGGTCAGGACGAACGCGGTGCGCAGTATGGCCCCTTCACACCCGGATTTGTCCGCGTGCCGCATTGCCTTGAATACCGCGCCGGCGATCAGGGCGCACCTTCGGAGAACTACGGCGAATGGGCGGCTGCCCAGATCGAAGAGGTCATCCTGCGCGAAGGCCCGGACACCATCGGCGCGCTCTGCCTTGAGCCGGTCACCGCGGGTGGCGGCGTCATCACACCCCCCGCAGGCTACTGGCAGAAGGTGCAGGCGATCTGCCGCAAGTATGACATTCTTCTGCACATCGACGAGGTGGTCTGCGGCGTAGGCCGGACCGGCACATGGTTCGGCTATCAGCAATACGGGATCGAGCCGGATATGGTGACAATGGCGAAGGGCGTCGCCTCTGGCTATGCCGCCATCGCCTGCCTGACCACCTCCGAAGCCGTGTTTGATCTGTTCAAGGACGACGCGTCGGATCCGATGAACTATTTCCGCGACATCTCCACCTTCGGCGGTTGCACAGCCGGGCCCGCGGCCGCGCTGGAAAACATGCGGATCATTGAAGACGAAGGCTTGCTGGCGAACACCACCGAGATGGGCGATTACATGTTTGGCAGCCTGAGCGAGTTGCAGGACAAGCACGCGGTCATCGGAGAGGTGCGCGGCAAAGGTCTGTTCCTCGGCGCAGAGCTTGTTTCGGATCGCGATAGCAGAACGCCGAGCCCGGAAGCGCAGGTGCAGGCGGTTGTCGGCGACTGTATGGCCCAGGGAGTCATCATCGGCGCAACCAACCGCTCGGTCCCGGGCTACAACAACACCCTGTGCTTCAGCCCGGCGCTGATCGCCACCAAAGACGACATCGACCAGATCGTCGAAGCCGTCGATGGCGCGCTGACCCGCGTGTATGGCTGACGTCGTGACCCATACGACAAACGACCTTGGGCAACCCATCGGGTTGCCCGTCGAGGGCGCTTTCCCGCGCCCTCGCCCGCCCCATGTCCCGCTCGCCGGATGGCATGTGACGCTTTCGCCGACAAGGGAGGCGCACGCCGAGGCCCTTCTTGCGGCTTTTGCAGAAGACACCACGCACGCAGGCTGGACCTACCTGCCGGATGCACCGTGGCAAGGAATCGCGGACGCCGAAGCTTTTTGCCGCAAGGCGCAGGGGTCGGCAGATCCGATGTTCTATACGATTACAGACAGTTACGGCGTGATTTCCGGCTTTTGTTCCTTGCTCAGAATAGACCCGGCGGTCGGCAGCATCGAAGTCGGCTTTATCCACTTTGCCCCGCGCCTTCAAAAAACGCCGGCGGCGACAGAGGCCATGGTTTTGCTGATGCGCCACGCTTTCGACGATTTGGGCTATCGCAGGTTCGAATGGAAATGCGACGCTCTGAACGCCCCTTCCCGCGCGGCGGCCACCCGGCTCGGCTTCACCTTCGAAGGCATTTTCCGGCAAGCCACGATGTACAAGGGCCGAAACCGCGACACAGCGTGGTTCTCAATCCTCGACAGCGAATGGCACGCACTCAACGTGCGGTTCAAAGTCTGGCTCGACCAGAGCAATTTTGACGACGACGGCAATCAGAAGCGGCGACTGCAGGACTGCTGACGCCCCGGTTTCTTTGTGCCTCAAATATCCCCGCCGGAGGCCAACGGGACGGCGGGCGGGGCGCCGTTCGGCTCTGCCGGACAAGCGCCGTCCCCGTCCAGAATGCAAAAGGGCCGCCCGAAGACGACCCTTCCAGACTCAACCTGTGGAAACAGGTCAGCCGTTCACGCTGTCTTTCAGAGCCTTGGCAATGGTCATCTTGACCTGCTTGTCGGCTTCTTTCTTGAACTGTTCACCGGTAGCGGGGTTGCGCACCATGCGCTCGGGGCGCTCGCGGCAGTAGATCTTGCCAACGCCCGGCAGGGTCACGGCACCGCCAGCGGACACTTCCGAGGTGATGATTTCAACAATCGCGTCCAGAGCCGCGCCTGCGGCCTTCTTGTCGCTGTCCATTTTTTCTGCCAGTGCAGCGACCAGCTGGGTTTTCGTCATAGGCTTGGACATTTTTATCTCTCCTTCACTGCCCAGTTCCTTGGGCCTCTGCCGCGCATTAAAACCGTATATAGAGGTCAAACACAACGCTTAGTGGATCGAAAACCCATAAGAATAAGCGTTTTCGCGCCATTCAAGCGGCTTTACCCGGCGTCAGAGGAAGGCAGTTTCTTCGAAAGAGCGCAATTTCCGGCTGTGGATGCGTTCCAGCGGCATACGGGACAGGGTTTCCATCGCGCGAATCCCTATACGCAAATGGCGCCCCACCTGTGTCTGGTAGAAATCAGAGGCCATACCGGGCAGTTTCAACTCTCCGTGCAGCGGCTTGTCGCTCACGCAAAGCAAGGTCCCGTAGGGCACGCGAAAGCGGAACCCGTTGGCGGCAATTGTCGCGCTTTCCATGTCGAGGGCGATGGCGCGGGACTGGCTGAGCCGTTGCACTGGCCCGCTGTGCTCGCGCAACTCCCAGTTGCGGTTGTCGACGCTGGCCACGGTGCCTGTTCGCATCACGCGTTTGAGGTCATACCCTTTCAGCTCCGTCTCGGCGGCAACTGCTTCTTCCAGGGCAATCTGGATCTCCGCCAGCGCGGGCACAGGCACCCAGACCGGCAAGTCGTCATCCAGCACCTTGTCCTCGCGCAGGTAGGCATGAGCCAGAACAAAGTCCCCGAGGCTTTGTGAGTTGCGCAGTCCGGCACAGTGACCAACCATCATCCAGGCGTGCGGGCGCAGCACGGCGATATGGTCTGTTGCCGTTTTGGCATTCGACGGCCCCACGCCGATATTCACCAGAGTAATGCCGGAGCCGTTTGCCTTTTTGAGGTGATACGTCGGCATCTGCGGCATGCGCGGCGCGACGGGCAACTCGCCATCCGGCGTGGTGATCTCGGCGTTTCCGGTGCTGACGAAACTGGTGTAGCCACTGTCCGGATCCGCGAGCATCGCACGGGCGTAGGCCTCGAACTCGCTCACATAGAATTGGTAATTGGTGAACAGGACATGGTTCTGGAAATGCACCGGGGCGGTTGCGGTATAGTGCGCCAGTCGCGCCAGCGAGTAATCCACACGTTGCGCTGTGAAGGGCGCAAGTGGCAATGTGCCGTCTGCATCCGGTTCGGCCACCCCATTCACGATGTCATCATTGGTGCTCGCCAGATCCGGCACGTCAAACACATCGCGCAGAATGAACTGCGCCGCACCCTCCTGCGGCACCGTGATTTCCGGGAAGTTGGCAACGGCAAAATGCACCGGCATCGGTGTCCGCGAAAGACCGATCTGAACGGGCACCCCGTGGTTGCCGATCAGCAGGCCAAGCTGCTGCTCAAGATAGTGGCGGAACAGCTTGGGCCGGGTGACTGTTGTCGCGAACAAGCCAGGCGCGGTGACGTGACCAAAGCTCAGGCGGCTGTCGACCGAGGCAAAGCTCGTCGTTGCGAGGCGGATTTCGGGATAGTAGGCGCGAATCCGCACACCGGGATGCCCCTCGGCCATCGCTTTCATGAAGCGATCCCGCAGGAATGCCGCCGCTTCATCATAGAGAGCGATGAGCCGCTCTACCGCCGCTCTTGGATCGTCGAACAGTTCCGGCTCTGGTGCATCCGGCACCACCAGTTGCAAACCTGACTTGTGATCCTGCATGGACCACCTCCCTTTTGTTTTGCCGCGCAGGGTGACAGCTTGTCACAGGGGCCGCAAGGTGTGGAACGCGCTTCAAGCGGGCTTCGCGCACAATTGACTCCGGCGTGGCGCGCTGGCTCTATGCTCCAAACATCAGGAGGATCCCATGTCTGCACCCCAGCCCATTGCGAACATCGAACATTGGCAAGACCGCTGTGATCTCGCTGCGGCCTTTCGGTGGACGGCCCGCATGAACATGCATGAAGGCGTGGCCAACCATTTCAGTCTGTCAGTGAATGACGACGGAACGAAGTTCCTGATCAACCCCAACCTCAAGCACTTTTCCCGCATTCGCGCATCGGATCTGCTTTTGATGGATGCGAATGATCCGGACAGCATGGCACGGCCTGATGCACCGGATCCCACGGCCTGGGGGTTGCATGGCGGCTTGCACCGCGCCTGCCCGCATGCGCGCTGTGCGATGCACGTTCATTCGATCCACGCAACGGTGTTGGCCACGCTCAAGGACAAGCGTCTGCCGCCGATTGATCAGAACTGCGCGATGTTCTTCAACCGCACGGTGATCGACGAAGGCTATGGCGGCCTGGCTTTCGAAGACGAAGGCGCGCGCTGCGCCGCGCTGTTCGACGATCCGAAGAAGAAAGTCATGATCATGGGCAACCATGGCGTGATGGTCATTGGTGATACCGTCGCCGAGACCTTCAGCCGCCTGTATTACTTCGAGCGCGCCGCCGAGACCTATATCCGCGCGCTTCAGACCGGCCAGCCTCTCGATATCCTGTCGGACGAGGTTGCGGAAAAAACCGCCGGTGAAATCGAAGCTTATCCTGTCGATCAGGAGGCACGTTTTCTGGAAGAGCTGCGCCTTATTCTGGATGAGGAAGGCGACACCTACGCCACGTGACGTCGTTCGGGCTGCCGCCTATCCCGGCCGCAGCCCGGTTTCCACCAAAAGCCCGAGCCGCTTGGCCTCGTAATAATACCCGCGTGCATACCACATGATGGCCGCGTCATGATCGCCGCCGGCAATGAGATATGCGCCCTTGAGATACTTCAGCGCGAACTCAAGGTTCACGTCCGCCTTGAGCAAGTCCTCATTTGGCCCCCGAAACCCCATGGTGCGAGCCGTCTGGGGCAGGATCTGGAACAAGCCCCAGTAGGGGCCATTGCGTGCCCAGGGGCGATGCGTGCTTTCGCGGATCGCCAGACGGTGCACAAGCGCGCGTGGCAGTTCATAGTGATCGGCCCATGTGTTGATCTGCGCCCGCAGTTCCGGGGTTTCGTTCGGATAAAGCGGCGGATCAAAACCCGTGGGCGGTTTGTTTTCCGGAGCGGGCGCTGCACATGCCATCGGCAAGCTCGCAAGACAAAACAAAACACGTCGGCGGGAAAACACGCGGCAAACCCTCTCAATAGCTGCGCTTTCAGGCTAGTGCCAAATGGCCTGTGATGCGAGCAGGACCGCGCGATGTCGGCGAAGCGCCGCCCAACGCCCCTTGCATTGAGATAGGATCGGCATACCTTCCCCGCATGTCAAAAACACTTCTTTCTCTTGGACATGGCTACTCTGCGAGCGCCTTGGCAAAGCAACTGGTTCCCCAGGGGTGGACCATTTTCGGGACCACTCGATCTGCGGGGTCGGCGGATGCTATTCGGGCGGAGGGGGTCCATCCCCTGCAGTGGGAGAAAGAGGCCATTGCGAGTTCCTTGGAGCAAGCCTCGCACCTGCTGATTTCCGCCGGACCCGATGAAGCCGGTGATCCTTCGATAAACCTGCTCGGCGAAGCGCTGCCGCGCCATGCGCCGAACCTTGAGTGGGCCGGCTACCTGTCGACAACCGGCGTTTACGGCAATCATGACGGTGCCTGGACGGACGAGACTACGCCGGTTGCGCCGACCACGCGGCGCGGTGAGTTGCGCGCGGAGGCAGAGGCAGCCTGGGCCGCGATCCCGGATCTGCCTTTGCACATCTTCCGTCTTGCCGGAATTTACGGCCCGGGGCGCGGGCCGTTTTCCAAGGTCAAAAGCGGCACAGCAAGGCGGATTGTCAAAGACGGCCAAGTCTTCAGCCGCATTCATGTGGACGATATCGCGCAGGTTCTGGAGGCATCCATCCAAAGCCCCAATCCCGGGGCCATTTACAATGTTTGTGATGACGAACCGGCGCCACCGCAGGACGTGATCGCCTATGCGGCCACGTTGCTCGGCATGCCGCTTCCACCCGAGGTGCGCTTTGAAGAGGCCAACCTGCCGCCCATGGCGCGCAGTTTCTACATGGACAACAAACGGACCTCCAACACGCGCATCAAACGCGAGCTTGGGGTCACGTTGCGCTACCCCGATTATCGCACCGGCCTGAAGGCGCTTTGCAATGAATAAGGCAGAGACGCTCTCCCTCGCCGCCGCCACTGGCGATATGGACGAAGGGCCAAGCAGCCTGTGCGATGTTCTCGATCGCGTTGCCCCGCAAGGCGACGAAGACCGCGTTTCTGTCGAAGACATGTTGCGCCGGATCGGAACGCGCTCGTTTCCGGCCATCATCCTAGCGCCTTCGGTGCTTTTGGTCTCGCCCCTGTCGGGCATACCCACGGTGCCAAGCCTTGCCGGTTTGCTGGTCGCCGTGCTGGCCTTGCAAGCGCTGCTTGGACGCGCGCACCTTTGGTTGCCCGGATTTCTGACAAGACGCCAGATCGGCGCCGCCAAACTGCAAAGAGGCCTGAACTGGCTGCGCAAACCCGCAGGCTGGATGGATCGCTACAGCCAGGGAAGGCTCCGAATCCTCAGCAGCCGCCCTTTGCGCTGGATCGCCTATCTCGTGACCTTCGTGCTGGCCCTGTCCTGGCCGCTGCTGGAGATCGTGCCGTTTGTGACCTCATTCAGCGCCGGGGCGGTGTCGATGATCATGTTCGGCCTGATGACACGTGACGGGATTTATATCCTTGCCGGATATGTTCAGAGCATCGTGCTCTACAGCATCGTGGTTTGCCTGTGGGCTGGGGTGCTTTAGGCGCGCTTGTCGAGACTCGCGACGCCCAGAACATCCAGCACCTTCGCCTCGATGTGCTCTGCGTTCATCGCCGCTACGTCGTACATCGCTTCGGGACTGGCCTGATCAATGAAGATATCGGGCAGGACCATGGAGCGGAACTTCAACCCGTGGTCAAAGACCCGCTCGTCCGCCAACAGTTGCGCCACATGGCTGCCGAAACCGCCCACGGCGCCTTCTTCGATGGTGATCAGCGCGTCATGATCCGCGGCCAGTTTCAGGATCAAATCGCGGTCCAGCGGTTTGGCAAAGCGGGCATCGGCAATGCTGGGTGTGATACCGCGCGCGCGTAGCGCTTCGCTGGCTTTCTGCACTTCACCCAGACGCGTGCCAAAAGACAGGATCGCCACACCCTTGCCCTCCTGGATCATGCGTCCTTTGCCGATCTCCAGCACCTCGCCGCGCTCCGGCATGGTCACGCCTTCACCCTCGCCGCGCGGATAGCGGAAGGCAATCGGCCCTTCGTCATGCGCAACGGCGGTGGCAACCATGTGCTTGAGTTCCGCCTCATCCGCGGCAGCCATCACCACCATCCCGGGCAGGTTCGCGAGATAGGCCACATCAAACGAGCCCGCATGAGTCGCCCCATCGGCCCCAACCAGCCCGGCACGGTCAATGGCAAAGCGCACCGGCAGGCGCTGGATGGCCACATCATGCACCACCTGATCGTAGCCGCGTTGCAGGAAGGTCGAATACATGGCGCAGAAAGGTTTCATCCCGCCCGCCGCAAGCCCGGCACAGAAGGTCACGCCGTGTTGTTCGGCAATACCCACGTCAAAGCACCGGCTGGGGTAGCGTTCCGCAAACAGATCCAGCCCTGTCCCATCCGGCATAGCCGCCGTGACGGCGCAGACCTGCGGGTCCTCGGCGGCATGTTGCAGCAGCGCGTCGGCAAAGACCTTGGTGTAGGACGGCGCGTTCGAGGGAGCCTTCTTCTGCTGACCGGTGGCCACATCGAACTTGCCCCGGGCGTGTCCCTTGTCGGCGGCGTGTTCCGCGTGATGATAGCCTTTGCCCTTCTTGGTCAGGGCATGGATCAGGATCGGCCCGGTCGCCCGCTGCCGCACCGTGCGCAGCACTGGCAAAAGCTGGTCCATATCGTGGCCGTCAATCGGCCCGACATAACTGAAACCAAGTTCTTCAAAGAGTGTGCCGCCCACGGCCATGCCTTTGAGCATGTCCTTGGCCCGCTTGGCCCCTTCCCGGAAAGGTTCCGGCAGGAAGCTCACAGCCCCTTTGGCGGCCGCTTTCAGGTCCTGGAACGGCGCTTCGGCATAGAGGCGGCTGAGGTAGGACGACATGGCCCCTGTCGGCGGCGCAATGCTCATCTCGTTGTCGTTGAGGATCACAATCAGACGCTTGCCCAGATGACCGGCGTTGTTCAGCGCCTCGTAGGCCATGCCCGCACTGATCGAGCCATCCCCGATCACTGCAATGGCATCCCCGTGCCCTGTATCGCAGTTGCCGCCCAGATCGCGGGCCACGGCAAAGCCAAGCGCCGCACTGATCGACGTGCTGGAATGCGCAGCGCCAAAAGGATCGAAAGGCGATTCGGAACGTTTGGTGAAGCCTGACAGCCCGTCCTGCTGGCGCAGGGTGTGCATGCGACCGCGGCGACCGGTCAGGATCTTGTGCGGATAACACTGGTGACTGACGTCCCAGATGATTTTGTCCCGAGGGGTGTCGAATACCGCGTGCAGCGCCACGGTGAGCTCCACCACGCCAAGCCCCGCCCCAAGGTGCCCACCGGTCTGGCTCACCGCATGGATCGTCTCTGCTCGCACTTCTGCCGCAAGCCGTTCCAGTTCCGCATCGGAGAATTGCTTCATATCCGAAGGCAGCGTCACGCGATCTAGCAGCGGGGTGGCAGGGTGCTCAGCCATGAAAGGGCCTTCCGGTCGGTCAGTTTCGGCGCGAAATAACGAAGCGGGCGGCCTGTCGCAAGCATTCGGCCTTACTTCCGTAAACAGATAAGGCATCGCAGGCCTCTGTCACGATCTCTCCGGCGCGGCGTTTCGCCCCGTCGAGGCCCAGATGGCTGACAAAGGTTGCCTTGCCCCGCCCGGCGTCCTTGCCGACGGCCTTGCCAACCTCAGCGGCATCCCCTTCGACATCGAGCACGTCGTCCCAGATCTGGAACGCCAGCCCCAGCTTCTGTCCGTACTTGTGCAGCGAACCGGTTTCCGCGCCAGCCATCACCGGGCCTGCGGTTGCGGACCAGAGCAGAAGCGCGCCCGTTTTCAAAGATTGCAGCCGCTCGATTTCCCGCAGGGACAAAGGCGCGTCTGCGGCCTCTGCTTCCATGTCGAGCATCTGTCCCAGAACCATACCCGCATCGCCCGACGCCTTGGCCAGACCTTCGGTCAAACGGTGCGAAGCTGCGTATTTGACCGGCGCTTCGAGATCCGCGATCTCCGGTTTGGTAAGCAGGCGGAATGCCAAGGTCTGCAGCGCGTCGCCCGCCAGAACCGCCGTCGCCTCATCCCACTTGCGATGCACCGTGGGACGGCCCCGGCGCATGTCGTCATCGTCCATGCAAGGCAGATCGTCGTGGATCAGGCTGTAACCATGCAGGCATTCAATAGCCAATGCCGCCTGCAAAGCCGCCGCTTCCGGTACGTCATGCAGTCGGCTGCTCTCCAGGACCAGAAACCCACGCAGCATCTTTCCGCCTTCCAAAGCGTAATGCATGGCATCGGTCAGCGGGCGGTTCGGCACTTTCAGAAAGCTGGACCGCTGCGCAATCCTGGCGGCGTCCGCCTTCAGAACGTCCGGAAACGCTCGCGTCATGGTCTGGGTGTCGCTCACAGGCCCTGAACCGCTTTCGTGCCTGCCGGGTTGCCATCCGCATCCAGCGTGATCGCAGCGACTTTCTCTTCGGCCTCTTTCAGCTTTGCGTCACAGCGTTTGCGCAGTTCCGCGCCGCGCTCATAGAGCTTGATCGAATCCTCAAGCGCCACGTCACCGCGCTCAAGCTGGCCGACAACCTGCTCAAGTTCCGCCATGGCCTCTTCGAAGGTCATCTCCGTTACCGGCTTGTCGCTCATTTCCCAGCCTCCAAAAGCACGTCCACATGCGCCTTGGCAGATGCTGCCAGCGCGCCGAGATCGTAGCCGCCTTCGAGCACGGATACCACACGGCCCGCACAGACATCCGCAGCAATTGTGCAGATTTCCCCGGTGATCCAGCGGAAATCGTCTACGCTCCAGTTGAGCTGCGCCAGAGGATCATCCTGATGCGCGTCGAAACCTGCCGATACGACAATCATCTCCGGCGCGTAACTGCGCAAACGGCCTAGCGCTGGCGTCCAGGCCGCACGCATCTCCGCCCCGCCCGTCTCGGGGGCCAGCGGCAGGTTCAGCACGTTGTCATGCGCGCCGCGCTCCGAGGCATCGCCGCTGCCAGGCCAAAGCGGCATCTGGTGCGATCCAATGAACAGGCTGCGCGGCTCATTCCAGAGCAAATCCTGTGTGCCGTTGCCATGGTGCACGTCGAAATCCAAAACCGCCACGCGGCTCAGCCCATGTCGCTCGAGCCCATGTTTTGCAGCCAGAGCCGCATTGCCGAAGAAGCAAAACCCCATCGGCGTTTCTGTCTCAGCATGGTGGCCGGGCGGACGTGTGGCGACAAAGGCGTTGGCCACTTCGCCTCCAAGCACCATATCCACAGCCTTCAAAGCCCCACCTGCCGCGCGTTTCGCCGCGATCATGGAGCCGGGAGACATCCAGGTATCGGAATCGATCTGCGCCGCGCCGCCAACAGGCTCCGAAGCCCCGATTCGATCAATGTAGGCCTGCGGATGGCACAGCCGCAGATCTTCATCCGTACAGTCCGGCGCGTCGACCCGAATCAAGTCCAGCGCTTCCAACGCCTGCCCGACATGTTCAAGCCGCGCCACGCGCTCCGGATGCCCCTGCGGCGTGACGTGTTTCAGGCAATCGGAATGGGTGATCAATGCCGTCGCCATGGCGCGCCCTCTCTGCTTTTATCGTTCAATCTGTGAATGTGGCCCCTTCGGGCCGACCTCAGTCAGGAGCCAACATATAGCCCGCGCCCCGAACCGTCTGCAAATAGCGCGGTTGTTTCGGGTCGCTCTCCAGCTTGCGCCGCAGACGGGTGATCTGCACGTCGACCGCGCGCTCCTGCGCCTGTCCCTTGTCCCTGCCAAGGTCCTCGACCAGTTTCGCCCGGCTGATTGCCTCGCCCGGCATCTTGGAAAAGATCCGCATGAGTTGGCTTTCCGTTGCGGTCAGACGCACCAGTTCTTCGCCCCGCCACATCTCGCCGCGTTCGATATCATAACGAAACTCTCCCAAAGTCAGCAGCTTGGGTGCGGCCTCCTCTGCAGGCGTTTCCGGCATCCGGCGCAGGATCGCGTTGATCCTGAGCAGCAGTTCTTTCGGCTCAAATGGTTTGGACAGGTAATCGTCCGCCCCGGCTTCAAGCCCGGCAATCCGGTCCTCGGTTTCCGCTTTTGCCGTCAAGAGCAGGATCGGCGTGGCCATGGTTTCGCGAATGCTTCTGGTCAGGCTCACGCCATCCTCGCCGGGCATCATGACATCAAGCACGACCATGTCGAACTCAAGTCCCGCAAGCAGTCGCCGGGCATGCGCAGCATCCCGTGCGGCACTGACCATGAAACCGTTCCGGATCAGGAACTTCTGCAACAATCCACGAATACGCTCGTCGTCATCGACGATCAGCAAATGCGCGTCCGGTTCACTCATCCGCGGCCCTCCCTGAGCCTTTGATACTGTCGCCGCATCTCCGGGTCCATCATGGCCTCCAGGACCGTTTTGAACCCGGCCACGGCCTCTGGCCCGGCCTGTTTGTAGGCCGCGCGCATACGCGCCCGCTGAGCATCCGACAGCCGCGCATCCAACGCCACGCCATCTTCGGTCAGGAAGAGATGGCGCTCCCGCTTATCTTGCCGTCCGACACGCGACTCGACCAGACCGTCTTCGATCAATGTTCTTAACACCCGGTTGAGCGATTGTTTCGTAACGCCAAGGATCGAAAGCAAGTTATTGACCGTCGTTCCCGGAGCGCCATGAATGAAATGCAGTGCGCGATGATGCGCCCGCCCATAACTCAGCGTTGCAAGGATGCGATCCGGATCAGCCGTAAAGCCCCGATACGCAAAGAACATTGCCTCGATGCCTTGCCGCAATTGCTCGTCCGTCAGGTAGAGCAAAGTCTCCTGACCAACGGTTTGATTTCCCTGAGTGTCTGCCATGAACAATCACCCCAATTCACCTGTTGCAGGAGACTTTAAGTCAGCCTTGTTGACATTCCAAGTCGGAACTGTTAGCGAATCTCAGTTTTTGCGCAATTTTATGTCCGAAACGGACACAATTAGCGCAACATTTGAAAAAGCGCAAACAGGAGGATGGTTATGGCTACTGGCGCATATGATGATCGCGATGGCAAGATTTGGCTGGACGGCCAACTGGTAGAATGGCGTGATGCGCAGGTCCACGTCCTGACGCATGGCCTGCACTACGGCAGTTCCGTCTTCGAGGGCGAGCGCGCATACAATGGCAAGATCTTCTTGTCGCGGGAGCATTCCGAACGCCTGCACTTCTCCGCTGGCGAGCTGGATTTCAAAATCCCTTACACCGTGGACGAGATCGAAGCCGCCAAGGCCGCCGTACTCGAAGCCAACGGCCTGACCGACGCTTATGTGCGCGCGGTTGCATGGCGCGGAGCGGGTGAAGACATGGGTGTCGCGTCTGCGCGCAACCCGGTCCGCCTCGCCATCGCGGCCTGGGAATGGGGCAGCTACTACGGGGATGCCAAGATGAAGGGCGCAAAGCTCGACATCGCGAAGTGGAAGCGCCCCTCGCCGGAGACAATCCCGGTCCATGCCAAGGCCGCCGGGCTCTACATGATCTGTACGACCTCGAAACATGAGGCCGAAGCCAAGGGCTGTTCCGACGCACTGTTCATGGACTATCGCGGTTATGTGGCCGAAGCGACCGGGGCGAATATCTTCTTCGTCAAGGACGGCGAAGTGCACACGCCGAAACCCGATTGCTTCCTGAACGGGCTGACCCGGCAAACCGTGATCGGCATGTTGGCGGACCGTGGCGTGACCGTCCACGAACGGCACATCATGCCCGAAGAACTGGATGGTTTCGAGCAATGCTGGCTCACCGGTACTGCCGCCGAGGTTACACCGGTCGGGCAAATTGGCGACTATACCTTCGAGGTCGGCGCGCTGACTCGCGAGATCGCCGAAGCCTACGAAGTGCTCGTACGCAGCTAAGCCTCGCATTGGGCCAAATCAAAAGGCACCGGATTTCCGGTGCCTTTCTCGTTCTACGAGCCGTCAGTCAAAACCCTAAGCGCAGATTGAAAGACAGCATCACCGTGGTGAGTTGCACTCGGATCTGGCCCCGGTTGACTTCAGAAGAGTGAGCGCAGCATAGAAGTGCTGCCTTGAATTACTGCATTCAACTCGACGACGCGCGCAAGGCGCATTTCGATCTCGTTTTGCCCGGCGTCGAGTTGATCGACAATCCCCGCCAGTTCCGTTCCGGATTGCGCCAGCGAAGCGCTTTCAATTTTGCACATCATCCGTGTCGAACTCAGGCCGGTCACATAACGCTTCATGTCAAGCACGCTTCGCGCGAACCGGCGGGCTTCAACTTCGACGTTCTGCAAAGAGGCAAGCGTCTTTTCCAAAAGAACAGCTTCCCGCTTTTCAAGCCGCGAGATCTCTTCGTCCAGATCGACATCATCAGAGCAAGCGGGATCTTCCTGCTCGAAAAACACACGCATGTCAGATTTCAAAGCGCGTGCGAAACTCAGGAACTGACCTTCCAAAATGGCCGCTCGCATGCGCGAAAACACGCATTTGTCGCCGTCGACAAAGGTGTTCACCCAACTCGACATCTCTTCAAGCATCTGACTGTAGTTTACGGAAATCGCGCTGATCGGCCCCCCGGCGTTCTCCAGCCGGGACGCAATGATGCTCATGTTCATTGGAACTGTGCGGATCGCCTGGAATGCTTCTGTCATGCCGGTGGTTTCTGCAGCAACTTCGCTGATCGCCTTGGACATTTCCAGGTATTTCAACTGAACGGTATCGAGGGGAATGTTCAGTTGCGCGTGGCGCGAGCGGAACTCATCGGCCAAGGCGCTCGACTGGAATGCATTGTAATTGGCATATCCATGATCCCGAAGCATGTCCTCGAGCAGCGCTGCGCTTTCTGCAGGTTTGAGACCATCCTCTTTTTCCCGCTTCAGCAGGTCAGCATAGAGCTCCTCTACCAATGGAAGACGATCGCAAGTTGGTTTGATCCTCGACGAAAGATAACCACTGTCTGTGGGTGAGACGAGCGCAAACACCCAGTAATAACGCCCGTCCTTGGCCCTGTTCTTGACGTAACAGCCTGTGACCTTGTCGTTTTGCAGGCGCTCCCACAGAAGGTGGAACACCCCTTTGGGCATGTCGGGATGCCGAATTATCTTGTGTGGCGCGCCAAGAATTTCTTCCCAATCATAACCGGACAAGCGCTGAAACACAGTGTTGCCCGCGACTATCACACCGCGTTTGTCCGTGCGGGAATAAAAGGCCTCGCTCACCGAGAAGGAGACCTCTCCCTGCTTGGTTGTTCGCGCAGCCTCAGCCGCAAAATCTGGATTGAGTTCGGTCATGAGACTCCCCGGAAAACTGTTCCCGGGAAACCTCGCTCATGCTCTTTAAGAAACGCCTAAACCTACCTGCCGAATAGTTGCAATTCGCGAGGCATTTTAGGCATTTCTTTAACCAGGGCTCATACCGCGCAGGCGTTCCGACCGGCGACGCAGAAGTTCGAGCGTCGTCAGAAGCGCGATGGAGATACAGACGAGGATCGTCGCCACCGCAAGGATCGTCGGGCTGATCTGTTCGCGCAGGCCCGTAAACATCTGCCATGGCAGGGTCTGCTGTTTCGCGGAGCCGACAAAGATCACCACGACCACTTCGTCAAACGAGGTGATAAAGGCGAAGAGCCCGCCGGAGATAACGCCCGGCAGAATAAGCGGCATCTGCACGCGGAAAAAGGTTGTCACCGGATCGGCCCCCATGTTCGCCGCCGCGCGGGTCAAGGAGCGGTCAAAGCTGACCAGGGTCGCCGTAACCGTGATTATCACGAAGGGAATCCCGAGCGCCGCGTGCGCCAGCACTACGCCGAAGAGTGTCCCCTGCAGCCCCATGCGGCTGTAGAAGAAGTACATGCCAGCCGCCGAAATGATGAGCGGCACGATCATCGGCGAAATCAGGATCGCCATGATCGCGCGTCGGAACGGCACGTGCTCGGAGCTCAGGCCAATCGCCGCCAGCGTACCGAAGCTGACCGAGAGGAAGGTGGCCAGAGGTGCAATGATCAGCGAGTTGCGCAGCGCCTGCTGCCACTCAGACGACGTAAAGAAGTCACGGTAGTGCTTGAAGCTGTACCCTTCAGGGTCAAAGCGCAGCATTTCCGGGGTGATTGTAAAGAAGTCCTGCGCGTTGAAGCTCAGCCAGATCACCGGAACCAGCGGCGAGACGAGGAAAAAGAAGATCGCCCCACACATCACACGGAAGGTGTAGTGCCAGAGCACTTGCCCGCCGGTCAGGTACGGCGGCAGTGGCACGCGGTAGCGCCCCATGCCGACCCAGTAGATCAGCCAGCCAAAGAACCAGCCCAACAGGCCGCCGACCACGGCGCCGGGGATCCCCCCTAGAAGGAAGCCCGCCACGACCATGAGCGCGACAAGCCCCCAACGTGCAGATTTTTCCATTCCCGTATCCAGCACTTCGAGCAGGACATAGGCGATGGCCGCCATGATGACGAAGCCCGCAAGGATGCCCAAGATCGAAGAGCCGTTGGAGGCCCCGACAAAGGTTCCGAAGAAAGCTCCGAAACCGCCAACCGTCGGCGCGGCGAAATTGATGGGGCGTTTGATTGCTTGTGTTTCTACAGCCATGGATCAGCCCCCCAGCTTCACGTTGTCGATGCCGACGATGCGGTCGTATGCCCAGTAGAGCAGCAGAACCACCGCCAGAAGGATCGTGCCCAGCGCCGCCGCCAGACCCCAGTTGAGGCTGGACGAGATGTGATAGGCGATCCGGTTGGAGATGAATGTCCCGGTGGTGCCACCGACGATTTCGGGCGTGATGTAGTAGCCGATCGACAGGATGAAGACGAGGATACTGCCCGCCCCGATCCCCGGCACAGACTGCGGGAAATAGACCCGCCAGAAGGTTGTCCAGTTGGTCGCCCCGAGGCTCTTGGCCGCGCGGGTGTAGGACGGCGGGATGGTGCTCATCACCGAGTACATCGGCAGGATCATGAACGGCAACAGGATGTGCGTCATGGCGACAATCGTGCCGAACTGGTTGTTGATCATGGTCAGGCGGCTGTCATCGGCCACCATGCCAATCCATACGAGGATATCGTTGATCACGCCCTGTTGCTGCAGCATCACCTTCCAGGCCGAGGTGCGCACCAGAAGCGATGTCCAGAACGGCAGAAGCACCAGGATCATCAGCAGGTTCGCAGAGCGCGCAGGCAGGTTGGAGAGCAGGTAAGAGACCGGATAGGCCAGCAGGATACAGCTGATCGTGATCACCATGGACATGAAGATCGTGCGCTTGAACAGCAGGCCGTAGATGCGCTCCCGCTCGTCGCGGAACTCGGCGCCATCGGGCGATTTCTGCATATCGACAGCGTTCAGGAAATAGCCGTTGGTCAGTTCCGGGCTGTAGGTCTGGATCGTCACCCAGATTTCCGGGTCCATCCAGTCCTCGTCGATTTCTTCGAAGCCCGCCTTGAAGGTGACCGTCTCGAAATCCGGGCTTGCGACAAGCGCATCAGCGGCCTTGAGCAAATCGGCCTGAGGGCCGGTGTAGCCGGAGACGTCCGCCTCGGCCAAATCTTGATAGAGCGCGGTGTGAACCGCCGACCATGGCTCTTCGCGCAGCGGGCTTTTGTCCTTGTCGACTTGCTGGAACTCCGCGAAGAGCGCGTATTGCTCCGCCGTGCGCGGCAACAGTTCCTTGATCGCACCGCTTGCCTTGAACGTTGGCTGTGTCTGACCTTTCTGCCATTTGCCCTGTGCCTCAAGCCAGGCGGGATCGCCCATCAGTTCCGCCCAGGGCTCAGCCTCGTCCCAGTTCTTGTCGAGATCTTCGAACTGATCCATGTAAACTTCGCCGATGTCATCAAGCCCGCGACCGGACTTGCGGAACAGCGAGGACGCGCCGGTTTGTTCATAGTTCAGGCGGCTGCCAAGACGGGTGTGCAGCTTGCGCTCGGCGGCGATGTAAAGGTCGTAGTAAGCCGCTTCAAAGGTCGCCTCACCGGGCAACTCACCGCTCGCGCCGTCATAATCGGCCAATGCAACCACTGTGCGCGGCATGGTGTTGGTCACAATCTGGTTCTCGACCGAGCGCCACAGCATGTCGGCAATCGGGAGAATGAAGGTCACCAGTACAAAAATCAGGAGCGGCGCGATCAGCATCAGGGCGCGCATCTTCTGTCGGCGCAGGGCCCGCGCGAGGCTGCGCTTCAGCGGCGTGCCATCGGCAGACAGGACGGGGCCGGAATTGGTTGCGTCACTCATGGCTCACGCGCCCTCCACAAGGATGATGGTGCTGGTCGCGGTGCGGCGGCGGATCTCGGCAACCTCTTGGTAGGCCGGATCATTGTACGCCCGCTTCGCGGTCTCAAAATCGGGGAATTCAATAACGACGTGGCGGTTCTGCGTTTCGCCTTCGGGAGTCTCAGACTGCCCGCCACGGACGATAAACTTCGCGCCAAAGCTCTCAAGGATCGGCGTGTCGCGCTCGATGTATTCCTTGTAAGCCTCGGGATCGTTCACCGTGATATGGCCGATGATATAGCCTTTGGGCATGTCCCTGTCCCTTGTCGTTGGTGGCGCAAGGCGGGACCAGGCCCGCCTCGCACGGTTTGTCTTGGCGGGCGGGGTTCAACCCCGCCTCAGCCGTTTCGCCTCAGCGGCTTATTGTGCCAGCCACGCCTGGAACTTCGCGTCGATGTCGTCGCGGTAGTCAGCCCAGAACTCGTAGTTGTACAGGAAGGTGTTGGCAGCGTTTGCCGGGTCGGTCGGCATGTGCGGTGCCATGTCGATGCCGAGCTCTGCGTGCTGACCAACCATCGGAGCCGAAGACGCGCGCGCCGGGCCGTAGGAGATGTACTTGGACTGATCCGCAAGACGCTGGGTGTCCGTGGCGAACTTTACGAAGTCCTTGGCACGGGCCAGACGGTCATCAGACAGACCCGCCGGGATGATCCAACCGTCAAGGTCGAACACCTGCGCGTCCCACATCATGCCGATCGGCTGGTTCTGCTCGACGATGGCCGAGAAAAGACGGCCGTTGTAGGTGGAGCCCATGAAGACTTCGCCATCAGCCAGAAGCTGCGGCGTGTCAGCACCAGCGGACCACCAGACAACGCTGTCCTTGATGGTGCCCAGCTTGGCAAGCGCCTGGTCTTGACCTTCGTCGGTTTCCAGAACGTCGTAGACGTCTTCCTTGGCCACGCCGTCACAGAGCAGCGCCCATTCCATGTTGTTGATCGGACGCTTTTCCAGCGCGCGCTTGCCCGGGTAGGTTTCCAGATCGAAGACCGAGCAGATGTCGGACGGTGCATCAACACCTTCCGGAACCAGATCGGTGCGATAGCCGAAGGTGGTGGAATACACGATCTGCGGGATGAAGCAGTCGGAAACCAGCAGGTCGCCGAAGTCATCTTCTGCAGAGGTGCCATCGGGCGCCGCCGCTAGATCGGAGTCCGGGTCAATCTCCAGAGCGAGGCCTTCGTCGCACAGACGGATGGCGTCTGCCGCCACAACGTCAACCACGTCCCAGGTCACGTTGCCCGCTTCATTCATCGCGCGCAGCTTGGCCACGGCTTCAGCAGAGCTCTCGTCCCAGGTGGAAGACACACCGTCGTTCATTGCCAGGTAGGGCTCAACATAGGCCTTCTGCTGCGAAGACTGGTACGCGCCACCCCAGCTAACAAGCGTCATGCTGTCTGCCATGCCGTGACCGTCCGCGTGGGCCGCTGCAGCTGCAACCGTCAGCGCGGTTGTGGCCATGAGGGTCTTGGTGAGTTTCATCGTTATACTCCCTAAGGTTTTACTACCCGTTTGATTGAGGGGGCCGGCGTTACGGGTTCGAACCTCCGACCCCTTACTTGCCAGCGGCCCGATCATCCCCGACCAGCCCGCTGCAATTCTTTAGATTTTAATCCGCATCAAGCGCGCGGCAATCTTCCGGCAACCAGCCAATCTCGATCTCGGTGCCCGGCTCAAGGCGCACCTGGTCCGGCGCATTGCGGGTTTTGATGACGAAATCGTCCTTGCCCGCGACCCGAAGACGCGTGCGGAAGATGTCACCCATGTAGATGAACTCGAGCACTGTCGCCTTGATCGTGTGCGCGCCTTCTTTCAGGCGATCCTTGTTGAATTCGACGCGCTCCGGGCGGATCGACACACGTGTCTTTTCGCCAACCGTGCCAACGTTGATCGGTACGGCGTCGATTTCCTGACCGTCCTCAAGCTTGACCACGCAGGTCTCACCCTTGATCTCGGTTATGATGCCTTCGAGCGTGTTGTTTTCGCCGATGAACTGCGCCACGAAACTGTTGCGGGGTTTTTCATAGAGCGTATCCGGCGGATCGAGCTGCTGGATGCGACCATCGTCAAAGACCGCCACGCGATCCGACATGGTCAGCGCCTCGGTCTGGTCGTGCGTCACGTAAACCGTGGTGATCCCGAGATCATGCGCCAGCTTTGTGATCTCGAACTGCATGTGTTCACGCAGCTGCTTGTCCAGCGCGCCGAGCGGTTCGTCCATCAAAACCAGCTCCGGCTCGAACACCAGCGCGCGCGCCAGCGCGATCCGCTGCTGCTGACCACCCGAAAGCTGCGCAGGACGGCGACCGCCGAAGGCGCCCATCTGCACCATGTCCAACGCGCGCTTCACTTTCGCTTCGCGGTCGGACTTGCCCATCTTGCGAACTTCGAGTGGGAAGCTAAGGTTCTCCGCCACGGTCATGTGCGGGAACAGGGCATAGTTTTGGAACACCATGCCGATGCCACGTTTGTGCGGCGGGATGTTGTTGATGCTGGTGCCATCAAGCTTGATCTCGCCGTGCGTGGCGGTCTCGAAGCCGGCCAGCATCATCAGGCAGGTCGTCTTGCCTGACCCGGACGGCCCCAACATTGTCAGAAATTCGCCCTTGGGCAGGGATAGGTTCAGATCTTTGACGACCAGCGTTTCGCCGTCATAGCTTTTCTGAACATGCTCAAAGGCGACGAATGCGTCGCCGTTTGTTTGATCCGCCAAAGCAGGCTCCCCGTGTCAGTGTCGCGGTTTTTTCCGCTGTCTCTATACCATGGAACTAAAGCGCGACCGCGCATGCGTTGCAACCGGTTCCCTGATTTTTCAAAACTTGACAGGAATTCCGGGAAATCTGACCGGGAAAGCGACGCATCGCAGGCAATTTGCGCCACCGCGCGGCACGATATTGCAGTTTTTCCCGGCAGTCTTTCGCTCCCACACCCTGCACTGACGGGTCGAAGACTGTCGTTTTCACTTCAAAACCGTTCGTTTTCATTCCCGAAACGCCCGATTTTCATGCCACAGCTTACAAACTGACCAAATTTGAACCGCCCCGCCGCGCCTCTTGTGCAATGAGCCGCTTGATACCTTTCAATGAAGTGCTGCCCCAGTGGCCCAAGTCGGAAACAGCCTCATGACGCCTCTTGCCCGAACCGAATCCATCTTGTCAGAGCTGATCGCGCATCCATCGGTTTCTGCGGTCAGCAATCTCGAAATCATTGATGATCTGGCAACACGATTGGAAGCGATCGGCGCGCGCGTCTCCATTTGGCACGATGAAACCGGTTCAAAAGCCAACCTCTGGGCGACGCTCGGCCCGGACGGTCCCGGCGGCATTGTGCTCTCCGGTCATACCGATGTGGTGCCTGTGGAGGGGCAGGACTGGAGTACCGATCCTTTTGTTTTGACGGAACGGGACGGGCGCCTGTTCGGACGCGGCACCTGCGATATGAAGGGTTTTCTCGCAGCGACCCTGGCCATAGCCCCGGACTGGGCCGCGCGCCCTCTGACGCGCCCTTTGCACTTCAGTTTCACCTACGACGAAGAGGTGGGCTGTCTCGGCGCAAGACGCCTTGTTCCGGAACTGGCGCGGCGCGGGATCAAACCCGCCATGGTGATTGTAGGCGAGCCCACGTCAATGCAGATCATCGAAGGGCACAAGGGCTGCTGCGAGTACACCACCCGCTTTGCCGGCCTCGAAGGGCACGGCTCGGCGCCAGACAAGGGCGTAAACGCCGCGGCCTACGCAGCGCGCTATGTGGCGCGGCTGCTGGATCTCGCTGAAGAGTTGAAGTCACGCGCGCCTGCGGGCTCCCGGTTCGATCCACCATGGACGACCATCAACATAGGAAGGCTGTCCGGCGGCACCGTGCACAACGTCATCCCCAGCAAGGCCGAGGTCGACTGGGAGATGCGCCCGGTCGAGTGGAGCGATGCGGATTTCGTTAACGAGGCCATGAATCGCTTTGTCGAAACGGAGCTTCTTCCCGCCATGCGCACCGTCACGCCACAGGCAAGCATCACGACAGACACGATTGGCGAAGTGGTCGGCCTCGAACCGCGCAAGGACAATCCCGCCCGCGATCTGCTGCATCAGTTGACCGGCGGAAATGCCTGCGATGTGGTACCATTTGGCACCGAGGCCGGGTTGTTTCAGCAGATGGGCACGAGTGTCGTCGTCTGCGGCCCCGGCTCTATTGCGCAGGCACACAAGCCGGATGAGTTCATCACGCGGGCCCAATTGCAGAAATGCCTCGACATGCTGGTCGGGCTGGAGCGCTATCTGACGGCGTAACCGCTCACCGCGCGAGCCCCTGCGGGACGATAACCCGCGTTCCGGGCAGGATCAGCGCCGCAATCTGGCGCAAGTGATCGGGGCGGAAAGCAATGCAGCCTTCTGTCGGAAAGCCCGGACGCCGCCAGCGGTGCAGGAAGATCGCGGAGCCTTTGCCCGGCACGGCGTCTGGCCAGTTCCAGTCTGTCAGCAGCACAAGATCATAAAGCGGATCGGCCCGGCGCAGCGTTTCGTGGCTGGGCGCATAGGGCGCTTTGACCTGCGTGTTGTAAGCTGGATCGCTTGCATCATCTGACCACAGATCCCCCGGTCTGATCGGCGTCGCCCAGACATTGGGCCGTGCAATCCGGTCCGGCCGGAAAAGCACCCCGGCGATCCGATGCTCGCCCGTGGGCGTGCCGCCATCGCCTTCGCGTTTGGTTGCCGTAACGCCACCCCGGCCAACGGTGCACGGCCACATACGGCCTGCAAAACGCAGACCCGTTTTCGTCAGAACCATCGCATCCCGGTTCATGCTGCATCCTGTCTTGCGTTGATGCGCGTCATAACGTCGGCCGCAATTTCAAAGCTGCGCAGGCGCGCGCGGTGGTCGTGGATTTGTCCCGTCAGGATCACCTCATCCGGCCGGTACGTCTCAATCAGTTGTCGCATCTGCTGCTCCACCTGATCCGGATCACCGACCGCGCTGATGCGCAAGGCCTCGTCCAGCGCGGGCATCGCACTTGCCGGGACCACATCGGACAACTTGTCCACCGGGGCAGGCAACTTGCCCGGCTTCCCCGTACGGAGGCGATAGAACGCCTGTTGCATCGTCGTGCGCAATCGACGCGCTTCGTGTTCCTGTTCTGCGGCGAACACGTTGATCGCCATCATGGCGTGAGGCTTCTCAAGGCTTTCTGAAGGTTTGAAATACCGCCGGTACACCTCCAGCGCCTGTTCCAGCGCCGCCGGGGCGAAATGCGAGGCAAAGGCATAAGGCAGCCCAAGCAGTGCAGCAACCTGCGCCCCGTGCATCGAAGAGCCCAGGATCCAGAGCGGCACTCGCGTCCCCTCCCCCGGCAAGGCACGCACCTGCCGATCCGGGCTGACCGGTCCAAGCAAGGCGCGCAACTCGGCCACTTCATTGTGGAAATTTTCGGAGCGCTGCGGGTTCACCCCAAGTGCCTGCATCACCGCAGCATCCCCGCCGGGCGCCCGCCCCAGACCCAGATCAATCCGATCCGGATAGAGGGTCGCCAGCGTGCCAAAGGCTTCGGCAACGGCCAAAGGTGCGTGGTTCGGCAGCATGATGCCCCCTGCCCCGACCCGCATCTCGCGCGTCAGCCCGGCCACATGGCCGATCAGCACAGCCGTCGCCGCAGAGGCAATCCCCGGCATGTTGTGATGCTCGGCCATCCAATAGCGATGAAACCCCCAGCCTTCCGCATGTCGGGCAAGATCACCTGTATTCCGCAGCGCGTCAGAGGCCGTGAAACCTTCCGGCACTGGTGACAAATCCAACAGGGAGTATCGCATATCTGCCTCCGATAGCCTTCGGGTCCAACCTATGATCCCGATCACACGCTGCAAGCCCACGAGACGGTCCGTAGGGCGGGGCTCTGCCCCGAACCCCCGGCGAAACCTCAGAACAGATGACCGGACTTGGCCGCTTTCGTCGCCAGATACCGTTCGTTCTGAGGCGTTTGCCCCACCTTGAGCGGCACACGTTCCGCGACAGCAATGCCGTTCTGTTCCAGCATCGCTACCTTCTTGGGGTTGTTGGTCAGAAGCCGGACCGAGCCAAATCCCATGGTCTGCAGCATCTGCGCGCCAAGCCGGAAATCCCGTTCATCGTCTTCAAAACCCAGCCTGTGATTGGCCTCAACCGTGTCGAACCCCTGATCCTGAAGCGAATAGGCTCGCATCTTGTTGGCCAATCCAATGCCGCGCCCTTCCTGGTTCAGGTACAGCAGCACGCCGCTGTTTGCCTGCCCCATCTGGGTCAGCGCTGCATCCAGTTGCGGGCCGCAGTCGCATTTCAAGGACCCGAGGGCATCGCCGGTAAAACAGGCCGAATGCAGCCGTGCCAGCACAGGGGCGCTACGATCCGGCTGGCCGACTTCGATGGCATAGTGCTCATCGCTGCCATCCTGCGGGCGGAAGATGTGGAGCCGCGCGTTTTCCGCCGCACCAAGCGGCACCTTGGCGGAAATCGTGTGTGAGAGCGGCGGCAAGGCCACGAGCAGAGGCGCGGCATCATCCGCCGGAATGGAGGTCAATCCGCGCGAAGCGCCAAACCCCCGATCAACTTGCGTCATCAGCGCAGCCGGAAGCAGCCGCGCGCTTTTGCAAAGGGCGATCGCCATTCGGTGCAATCGGGCATCCCCCCCACGGCGGGTCGAAAGCGGGCCCTTCATCGGCGATTTGAGATCGTCCGCCGGGTCGGCCAGCGCGTGCACCCAGGAAATCTTTGCCCCCTCCGGCAGCACCACCCGCGCCACATCGCCATCATATGCCCGCGCCTTGAGCGTTTCCGCCCTGCGCCCGGTCAGGACCAGATCCACGACCCCCATGGCCTGAATATCCGCCAGGCGCGCCGCGCTGATGGTTTCGGCCGATGCAACCAAAACCGCCTCGTCCGGGCCTTCCAGAACGACCGGAACGCCCATGCGCAGGTCAGACCGCGCCCGTGACAGGATTTCGTTCACATCTGGCGAAAAGGACATAGAAAGGCCTCGGGTCCGTAACAAAAGGCGGGAGTTTCTGTAACATTTGACGGCTCGGGACACGAGAGCGTGAATGTTTTGCAGCAATCCTTGCCGGACCGGCAAAATGTCCACATCTGACGGAAAAGGCAAGACGGAGACCCAAGCATGGCACAGCTGAAGAACATTCTGTTGGTGGACGACGATGATGATCTGCGTGAGGCGTTGGCCGAGCAACTGATCATGACCGAAGACTTCGAAGTCTTCGAAGCGGAAAACGGCACCAACGCCATGGGGCGCGTCAAGGAGCAGGATTATGACCTCGTCATTCTGGACGTTGGCCTGCCTGACACGGACGGACGCGAACTGTGCCGTCTGATGCGCAAACAGGGCGTCAAATCTCCGATCCTGATGCTGACCGGTCACGATTCCGATGCGGATACGATCCTCGGGCTCGACGCTGGTGCCAACGACTACGTGACCAAGCCATTCAAGTTCCCGGTCCTGCTTGCCCGAATCCGCGCCCAACTGCGCCAGCACGAGCAATCGGAAGACGCGATCTTCACGGTTGGCCCCTACACCTTCAAGCCCGCGATGAAGATGCTGATTACCGAAGATGATCGCAAAATTCGCCTGACGGAGAAGGAAACCAACATCCTCAAGTTCCTTTACCGGGCCACCGAAGGCGTGGTTCCGCGGGACACTTTGCTGCACGAAGTCTGGGGCTATAACGCCGGTGTGACGACCCACACGCTGGAGACTCACATCTATCGCCTGCGACAAAAGATCGAGCCGAACCCGTCAAATGCCTCTTTGCTGGTGACGGAGTCGGGTGGATATCGCCTTGTTTCGTAAAGGTTTCAATATCTTGCGGTGTATGATGCGGGAAAGACACAGCGTTTCTTGATCCATATCAAAGTCGCATTGCATGGGCACCTTTAAGTCATGCAATATACGAAGGTATACCCGTTGCGTGTGCGGGTCATCGCACGCACCTCCCTGTTGGACTGACCCGGGCTTGTCCCGGGTCTTTTTTTTGCCTCACCGCTTGCTGTTCAGCAAATCGGAAAAACGCCCTGTTTTCCAACCAGAGCGTGCTTTCCCCGCTTTCCAAAAGCCCGAAAAACATGTATGCGCGGCGCATCTGAGACGTGACGCTTTGTCCCCGGCGCATGACAGGATGAAGGGGGCGGCGGCAATGGGGCCGCCATTCAAACGGGAGACGCGGGAGGGCCCGCGAGTGCTTCCAAAAGGATATACGATGTTCAAAGAAACGAAAAAGTCGATGCAGTGGGGCGAAGAGACGCTCACACTGGAAACGGGCAAGGTTGCCCGTCAGGCCGACGGCACCGTCATCGCCACTCTGGGCGAGACCTCCGTCATGGCCAACGTCACCTTCGCCAAAGAGCCGCGCGAAGGTCAGGATTTCTTTCCGCTGACGGTCCACTATCAGGAAAAATACTATGCCGCCGGTAAGGTTCCGGGTGGCTTCTTCAAGCGTGAAGCGCGTCCGACCGAAAAGGAAACGCTCACCGCCCGCCTGATCGACCGCCCGATCCGCCCGCTTTTCGTCCCCGGCTTCAAGAACGAAGTGCTGGTGATGTGTACCGTGCTGAGCCACGACCTCGTCAACGACCCCGACGTTGTTGCCATGATTGCAGCCTCCGCAGCGCTGACCATCTCCGGCGCGCCGTTCCGTGGTCCGATCGCTGGCGCCCGCGTTGGCTTTGAGGATGGCGAATACGTTCTGAACCCGACAGTCGATGACATGCAGGGCCTCCGCGAGAACCCCGAGCAGCGTCTCGACCTCGTTGTCGCCGGCACCAAAGACGCCGTGATGATGGTGGAATCCGAAGCTTACGAGCTGACCGAAGAAGAAATGCTCGGCGCGGTTCTGTTTGCTCACGAGCAGATCCAGCCGGTGATCGACCTGATCATCGATCTGGCCGAAGAATGCGCGAAAGAGCCCTTCGACTTCACCCCGCCGGATTACTCCGAGCTGTTTGAGGCCGCCAAGGCCGCCGGTGAAGAGAAGATGAAGGCCGCCTACGCCATCTCCGACAAGCAGGAGCGCGTTGCCGCTGTTGCCGCCGCCAAGGAAGACATCAAAGCCGCCCTTTCCGAAGAGCAGCTGGCCGATGCCAACCTCGGCTCCGCGCTGAAAAAGCTCGAGTCCGTTGTGCTGCGTTCCGACGTGGTCAAGAACAAGCGACGCATCGATGGCCGCGCTCTGGACGAAATCCGCGGGATTGTCTCCGAAACCGGCATGCTGCCGCGTACGCACGGCTCCGCGCTGTTCACCCGTGGTGAAACGCAGGCCTTGGTTGTGACCACGCTCGGCACCGGCGACGATGAGCAGTTCATCGACGCGCTGCACGGCAACTTCAAATCCAACTTCATGCTGCACTACAACTTCCCGCCCTACTCGGTTGGTGAAGTTGGTCGCGTTGGTGGCCCCGGCCGCCGCGAGATTGGCCACGGCAAGCTGGCATGGCGCGCGCTGCAGGCGGTTCTGCCGGCAGCAACGGATTTCCCCTACACCCTGCGTCTCGTTTCCGAGATCACCGAGTCCAACGGCTCCTCCTCGATGGCTTCCGTCTGTGGTGGTTCGCTGTCCATGATGGACGCGGGCGTTCCGCTGAAAGCACCGGTTGCCGGTGTGGCCATGGGCCTCGTGCTGGAAGAGGATGGCGACTACGCGGTTCTGTCCGACATCCTCGGCGACGAAGATCACCTCGGCGACATGGATTTCAAAGTGGCGGGTACCGAGAACGGCATCACGTCGCTGCAGATGGACATCAAGGTTGCAGGCATCACGCCCGAGATCATGAAGACCGCTCTGGCACAGGCCAAGGAAGGCCGCATGCACATCCTCGGCGAGATGTCGAAGGCACTGTCGGAGGCTTCCGAGTTCTCCGTACACGCTCCGCGCATCGAAACCATGCAGATCCCGACCGACAAGATCCGTGAAGTGATCGGTTCCGGCGGCAAGGTGATCCGTGAGATCGTCGAAGTGTCCGGTGCCAAAGTCGACATCAACGACGAAGGCATCATCAAGATCGCATCCCCGAACGGCGAGGCCATCAAGAAGGCTTACGACATGATCTACTCGATCGTGGCAGAGCCGGAAGAGGGCAAGATCTATGATGGCAAAGTCGTGAAGATCGTCGATTTCGGCGCCTTTGTGAACTTCTTCGGCAAGCGAGACGGCCTCGTGCACGTGTCGCAGATCGAAAACCGTCGCCTGAACCACCCGTCTGATGTTCTCAAGGAAGGTCAGGACGTGAAGGTCAAGCTGCTCGGCTTTGACGATCGTGGCAAGGTGCGCCTGTCGATGAAAGTGGTCGATCAGGAAACCGGCGAAGAGATCGTTCCGGAGAAGAAAAACAAGGCAGAAGAAGCGTAAATCGCTTCCTGCTTTCGAAGATCAAGGGCGCCAATTCTGGCGCCCTTTTTTGTGCCGTCACGTCACGAATCCGGAAAACCCAGCGGAATCAACGAAAGCTCCGGAATTCCATACTGGGAACTTCAGGGATTCTTTACCAATGACCCGCTAACGTTAAGCCTTCAAAAGGCATGTACTGGTACCGGACTCTGTGTCACTCACGGGATGCGTCCGCAGGCCCTGGCGGGGATGCCAGGGCCTTTTTACCTTTTGCCGCATCAGCACTCTTGTGCCATGCCGCTTTGCCTCCTACGCCGGTGTCATGAACGTTCTGGAAAACATCATCAGTGATCGCGGTTCACGCTATGCCGTGTCCGGCGGGCCTTGCACCTCTTCCGAAGAGGCGGCGGCCTTTCTAAAGGAGCTGAAACGCCGCAAGAAGTTTGCCAAAGCGACCCACAACACCTGGGCCTGCCTGACGCATGACAGCCCCTTGAAGAACGATGATGGCGAAAGTGGAGCAGGCATGGTGATCTTGCGCATGCTCGAACGGGAAGGCGTCCGGGATCACATCGTGGTGGTGACCCGCTGGTACGGCGGCAAACATCTTGGCGGCGATCGATTTCGGCATGTGCAAGAGGCCGTGCGCCTCTACCTGCAAGAGTTCTCCGACTGAATAACAAAAACGCCCGCCTTCCTGCTGGAAGACGGGCGCTCTTGTTTGTCCCTCGTGGCCCGTAGCGGGCCGAGATGCGCTTAGCGGCGGATGCCGAGGCGCTTGATCAGGTCCTGATAGCGCGCTTCATCCTTGGCCTTGGTGTAGTCCAGCAGCTTACGACGCTGAGCAACCAGCTTGAGCAGGCCACGACGCGAGTGGTTGTCTTTCTTGTGCGTCTTGAAGTGCTCGGTCAGGGTGGAGATACGCGAAGTCAGAATGGCAACCTGGACTTCCGGTGAACCGGTGTCGCCTTCCTTGGTTGCGAATTCCTTCATCAGGCGGTTCTTTTCTTCCGGCGTAATCGACATCGGGGTCTCCTTTCGGATCAAGGGTTATGGCGCAAGCCGGGATGTCGTCCAGCAAGGCCCGTGGAGATATCCGCCCGTGCATCAGGCGGATGCGGGCTGATAAACGATTCATCTGGATTTGGGAAGGGCTTTGAAGGCTTGGCAAATACAATTCTCTGTATTTTGCCAAGCTCGACGGTATCAGGTCCCGATCACGGCCGAGGCAGCGCTTTCGCCAACCAACACAAGCGACGACACGCTCGGCGCGGTGGCCGTGTCAAGCGTGCCCACAACGGTGCCGTCAACGACAATCTCGGTTACGTCCGGGTCCGCCTCGCTCACGCGAACCTCCAGAACCGGGTCTGCTTGCTGATTGCTGTCGTCATAAACAACGATGATCTGATCTTCACTCTCATCGAAGTCCATCAGCGTGGCGGCCTGGTTGACGATCCAATCTCCGAGGACCAGCGTATCCGCGCCGTCCCCGCCAGACACAATATCGCCTTCGCCAGCAATGATCGTGTCATCACCGTCGCCGCCGTTCAGGAAGTCCCCTTCGTCCAGGTCCGCCCCGGTCGCATCCCGTTCGGCACCGATAACCACATCGTTGTCCCAGCCACCGAACAGCGTATCCTGTCCAAGCCCACCAGACAGCGTATCAGCGCCTTCTCGGCCCATGAGTGCGTCGGCGCCCGCACCTCCTGACATCAGGTCATCACCCAGACCGCCCCAAAGCGCGTCATCGCCGTCATCGCCAACCATCGTGTCCGCGCCATCATGGCCGAAAAGCTCGTCTTCGCCCGCCCCGCCGGACAGCACATCATTGCCTGCATCACCATGCAGCGTATCATTCTCGCCGCCACCCAGCAGTGTATCGTCGCCATCGCCGCCGTGGAGCTGGTCATCGGACGCCCCGGCATCAAGGAAATCGTCCCCGGCACCGCCGTTGAGCAGGTCCGTCTGCGGGGTGCCGGTCAGCGTGTCATCCGCTTCGCCGCCCGCCTCGATCAGGCCCGGCATATTGATCAAACCCATACGCCCAAACAGTGTGTTGACACCCGACGGGGGGCCACTGCCCGGGTCCGGTGTCATGCCAATGTCCACGTAGCGCGTTTGGGTAACAGGCTCTGCCGCATTGGTGTTGTTAACAGCGGTTGCGGACGGCTCTGCGGCAGCTTCACCCGCGGTGGCGGGCTCTTGCGCGGCGGTTTCCGACTCTTCTCCTTGTGTGGCAAAGTCCAGAATCCCTGACCCATCCTGGGCATCGTCTTCTTCACCGCCCTCTTCCAAGGCGGGTCCCCCGCCCGTGGGCGCAGTATCGACTGGGTCGCCGTCGTCATCATCCTGCCCGGTCGGGAAGCCAACGAAGGCCACAGACCCAAGCACCATCATTCCCATGAGGCCAGCAAGAAAGAACATGGTCGAAAACCTCGCACTCCACCGCCTTTAGTATTCGCGATGCCGGGCTTTCGTTCAACGGATTTCGATATTCGAGGTTAACCGCGCTTAACGGGGCTTACTCCGCACCGGGCGGCTGGATTTCCTGAATGATCTGAGTCGCGAGATCGCCAAGGATCGGAATGAACTCCACCTGACTGAGCAAAAGAACGATGATCGAGACCAAGGCTGAGGCCCCCACAACGGTGCCGAGGCCAAAGGCCAACCCCCGCACGAACTGGAACAGGATCAGACGCGGAACCGAGTTCTGCACGCGGATGAACCGATGTTGGTTCAATCGCTGCACCTCTGTCGTCAGGCGGCTGATCTCTTGCTGAAGGGGTTGGGATTGCTCTGTATCAGACGGCATAGCGGGTGTTCTTTGGCCATTTCTGAGGATGGATGGAGTAGGAAACATACAAAGGATGGCGCGGATGGCCAGCCTTGGTCAGCCCCAGGTGCCGCACATCGCCTGTCAGGAGCGGCGCAACGCGTTCTGCCTGCCCCAGCAAAGCCCCATGCACGCCCCAGGCCGCAATGATCATGTCCGATCGCGCGCCCCAATCCTGCAGCACGCCGTCGTTCTCCGGACCAACCGGATCCTTGGCCTTGCGCAGGTCTTCCGGCTTCGTCGCCCGCCACGCGAAAAGGTTGGCAATCAGGAGACTTCCGTAGCCCAGCGCCTGCGCGCGTCTCTGGCAGCGCTCGATCGTGGGATCGTTACGCAGCTCATCCGCAGTGGAGGGGTTTAGCATGATGAAAAGGACACTGGGCAACGTCTCGTCCCATGTCCGGCTCAACCCGTAACGATACCGTTCACACTCCGAAAAGAGCGCCAGGCTGCGCTCCCCGTCCCGTTCTGCCCGTTTTTCAATCATGCCCCCTTCTGCCGGGGTCTTGCGGCGTTGACAACCGGGGCATTCTGCTCCCCAACTTCGGCCACGCTCACGAGGAGACACGCCATGGACATCACCCGCATCGAAGCCGCCGCCGCGCGGCTCAAAGGGCACGCGCGACGCACGCCCTTGCTTGGCGCGTCCGCGCTTGACGAGATCGCTGGTCGCCGGGTTCTGGTCAAACCGGAATGCCTCCAGCGCACGGGTAGTTTCAAGTTCCGGGGCGGCTGGTCAGCGGTCTCCGCATTGCCCGAAGCGGAGCGCAAACGCGGTGTGATCGCGTTTTCCTCCGGCAACCATGCACAAGGCGTCGCCCTCGCCGCGCGGGAACATGGTGCGCCTGCCGTGATCATCATGCCGTCAGACGCGCCGACCTTAAAGATCGAGAACACGAAGGCGCTTGGTGCAGAGGTTGTTCTTTATGAGCGCGGCGGCCGGGAGGCGCGAGAGGAGATCGGGGATCGTCTGTCAAAGGAACGCGGTCTGACCCTGATCCGCCCCTATGATGAGCCAGAGGTCATTGCCGGGCAGGGAACCTGTGGACTGGAAGTTGCCGAACAGGCAGCGGAACTCGGCGTGTCAGACGCAGAGGTTCTGGTGTGTTGTGGCGGCGGGGGATTGACCGCAGGGATCGCACTGGCGTTGGAAGCCCGCGCGCCCGGCATGCAAGTGCGCCCTGCCGAACCGGAGGGCTATGATGACACCGCCCGGTCGCTTCGCGCCGGCGAGCGGCTCAGCAATGCAACCGAAGCGGGCGGGCTCTGTGATGCCATCCTGACCCCTATGCCCGGAGCGCTGACCTTCCCGATCACCTCGCGCCTTTGCGGCCCCGGTGTGGTGGTCAGCGAAGAGGAAGCCTTGCGCGCCATGGCGCTGGCATTCCGGCATCTGAAAGTTGTCGCAGAGCCGGGCGGTGCCGTGGCTCTCGCAGGCGCATTGTTTCACGGCGATGCGCATGAGGCCGAGACCGTAATTTGTACGATCTCCGGCGGCAATGTGGACGAGGCTGTCTTCGAGCGCGCGCTCGCGACACTGAAGGGTTAAGCGTTCAACTCGCGCGCTTCATCAACCAGCATCACGGGGATCCCGTTGCGGATTGGGAAGGCGAGTTTGGCGGCTTTGCTCACCAGTTCCTGCGCCTCGGCATCATAGCGAAGACCGCCTTGGGTCACCGGACAGACCAGAGCCTCCAACATCCTTGGATCAAACGCTTTTTCGCTCATTGCATCACATCTCCATCGCCGCCACGCATGGCGTATTCTATCAAGGTCACCAGAGTCTCGCGGCGGGTGCCGAGAGACGGGGCCTCCAGCAGGGCCTGCTTGTCTTCCGGTGAAAAGTCCAGAAGCATCGACAGCGAATTGATGAGCAGCTCATCCTCCGCATCCTCCAGCGTTTGCCAGTCCGCCGACAATTCCCGCGTCTCGAAGTAGCGGTCAAGCAGCTTCAGGAAGGCCGTCCGGTCAAACCCGCTGTCGCGCTCCACCTCGCGCAAGTCCTGCTCGAATCCGGTCCATGTCACAGAGCAGCGACGATACGGTGTAAAGCCGTCCACCTCATCCTGAACCCGAAACCGCGACATGCCAGTCAGGGTGATCATGTAGCGCCCGTCTTCCGTTTCGGAAAACTGCGTGACACGCCCCGCACAACCGATCCGGTGCAGGCCAGGGCCGTCTCGTCCCGGCACTTCGTTTGGCTGCACCATCCCGATCAGCCGGTGGCTTGTCTTGAGACAGTCCTCCAGCATCGCGAGATAGCGCGGCTCAAAAAGGTGCAACGGCAGGCGGGCGCGTGGCAAAAGCAGCGCGCCCGGTAACGGGAAAACGGGAATGATGTCCGGCAGATCTTTGAGGCGTGTCATAAGACGCGACCTAGCCCGCAAGCCGCCTCAGGCAAACAGCATGGACGACAATTTGCGACGCCCTTTCAATGCCACGGGATCATTCGGCTTGAGCGCTTCGAAGATGGTGAAGAGCTGGGCCTTGGCCGCGCCATCGTTCCAGTCCCGATCCCGGCGGAACAACTCGAGGAACTGATCCACGGCAGCTTCGCCATCGCCGTTGGCATAAAGCGCCTGTGCGAGATCAAAGCGCGCCTGGTGGTTGTCCGGGTCAGCCTCCACCTGTGCGGTCAGTTCCGCAACCGGTCCGGCATCCGCCGCCTGCTTGGCCAGCTCGAGCGCCGCGTGCACAGCTTCAAGCTCCGGAGCGGTTGAGATTTCCGCCGGTGCACCGTTCAGAATCGCTTCGGCCTGATCAAGATCATCCATGGCGATATGCGCCTGCACCATACCCGCATAGGCCGTCGCATTGGCCGGGTCTTCGCCGAGGATCGCCGCAAAGGTCTGCGCCGCATCTACGGCCGCGCCCTGCTCCAGCATTTCCTGCGCCGCCGCAATGGCATCGTCCAGCCCACCCGAGGCGTCGCCCCCGGCGGCCTCGATCACCCGGTCAATGAACTGTTTAAGCTCCGAGCCGGGCAAAGCCCCCTGAAAGCCGTCAACCGGCTGGCCCTGCCAGAAGGCGTAGACCGTCGGGATCGACTGGATGCGCATTTGACCCGCGATCATCTGCGCCTCATCGACGTTGACCTTGACCATCCGCACCGCGCCCTTCGCGTCAGCGACGGCGGCTTCCAGAGCCGGACCAAGCGTCTTGCACGGCCCGCACCACGGCGCCCAGAAGTCCACGATCACCGGCACGGTCTGCGAGGCTTCGACCACCTCGGTCATGAACTCCGCTTCGGTGATATCCTTGACCAGATCGCCTGCCGGCGCCTGCCCTTGTCCCAATTCCAGCATCTTTGCCTCCGCCCTTGCGGTTACCTTTATTTGTTAGATGGCGCAGCGCGGCCCGTCTTGCAAGGGCAGCGGGGCAAAGCCCCGCCCTACAGACCCGCGCAAGAGCATTTTGGGAGCGGAGCAATCTTTAGGACAGGGCTATCGCTCCGCGTCCGATCAGAGTCCCTTCGGCGCGCCGATATAATCCAAAATGCGATCAACCCAGCCCATTTGGGCAGGGAACCGTCTCGACAATTGCCTGAGAGGCGCACTTCGCCGACGCAGCAACACGATAGCCCAGCCGCCCGCGTACCATTTCACCTTCGCGAGCTCTGTTTTATGGACCGTGTCAATGGCATCTAACTCGCCCCTTACGAGTTCGCCGGACTGAACTCCCTTAATCGCCTCTTCCGACAGAACCCGAACAGTTTCGCGCGTGGAAGCCACCAGCCCCTTGGCAACCACAGGGTCAGCACCCTCTATTGCCCCGTACTGAACTTGAACCGCGTAATCCTCGACCACCTCACGGTCCGTTTCAGCGCTCTCGCGCAACCCGTCTTCGATTTGTTCAAACACAGCGCGCTCGGAGACAACATCCGAGACCGTCAATTGGGTCCCCTGTGCCTCTTCCTTATAGGTCACCCAATCCGGAAAACGGTTGAGAAAGGTCTCGATCTGCACCCCGAACTGCCCAAGCAGCGCGCTGGCTCCGGTTGGCAGCATTTCGCAAAACTCGCCATCATCGGACAGTGCCACCACCGCCGATCCCATCGTTCCGATCAGAATCAACCGATCCGGATCGAAGGTTTCACCCATAGCCATGTCGAAACCATCCAGAACCGCAACCAACTGACCATAGTTATGCACATTACAACTGTTGCCAAAGACTTTGCGATATTCCTTCAAGGCCCACCATCCGGCCTCGGCCCGTGCCATTGCGTCGCTTTCCGGCAAACCATGCGCACCGCTGCGAACCAAGCGGCCATCGAGAATTTCAGTTTGGAGCGGTGCAATACCAGGTTGCGGCGGAGTTGGGTTTTCGCGGTGGTTTTTCACCTTCCTTGGCGGCACCCAATCCTCAAGGTAATCGAACAAGGTTTGCGCGCGCTTAGTATCGTCTTCTAGTTTGGAAATCGCTTCCAAGTTAGGATCATCCCGAGTCGCCTGACATCCTTCAAAGACTATCCCGGACCAAGAACCGTTCCCGGCCTCATCATCTGCAAAGAAATGATTGTAGTTGCCAGATAGAATTTTTCGATTCTCGTACGCTGGCCTTAGATCAACGACAGCCGTTCCTCTTATGTCCAAGCAATTGAGGTCGGTCATAGATTTAACAAAGCCAATGTCTTGGACATCAGAATCCTCCAAGAGCAAAGCCGTTAGTCCTTCCAATTGGCTTAGCGCTGAGTAGTCGGCACCGCGCATATGATCCAGACTAACCGTGTGGAGATAAGGTAACGATTTCAATGCATGAAATGTTCGTACCTTCGTGTCACCGATCCAAATCGCCTCCAAACGACTTAGACGTGCAAGAACCTGGATGTCCGAAATTTCCGTTCCAGAAACAACCAACGTGTCAAGCTGCCTCAGGTTTTCAAGGGGCCGCAGATCGTTGACTTTCGTTTTTCCGGCTCCCAGGAACGTAAGTTCAACAAGGTCGGAAACCGGCGACAAGTCGTCCACCGGGGTTTCGTAAAAATTCAATTCTTTTAGCCACACCATATCAGCCAGAGGCGAAAGGTCTGAGACTCTTGTACTGCTAAAGTCGAGTTCAACTACGCGGTGCAAATCTCTTACTTCATTGGGTAGCCGGTCCAGCGCGCGAAATTCCTCGCGGTCAAGGCTAAGCTTTTGCCGGCCATCCGCCTTTGCCTTCGCGATCAGCGCCTCGGCGCCGGCATAGGCCTTGTCAGCCTCTGACGGCACCCGCGCTTCGGCGAGATCTGCGTCGGTCGCGTCCTCTTTCTGCCCAAGCCGCCGTTCTTCCGCTTCGATTTCGGCGAGTTTGCGGGCCATATCCAACTCAAATCCCAAGGGGCCCTTTATCATGACGCTCCTCCTGAGCCGACACCAGATGGCAGAACTTTACCCGCCAAACACCTGCGATCAACCCTAGGTCCGAAGCCCACCCTTCCCTCACAAATCAAACGAGGCAAACACCGGCGCATGGTCAGATGGTTTCTCCCAGCCGCGCGCATCGCGCAGCACTTTCGACGAATGGCCCGACGAAGCGATGTCAGACGTCGCCCAGACGTGATCAAGCCGCCGCCCTTTGTCCGCCGCGTCCCAGTCGCGGGCGCGGTAGGACCACCATGAATAGAGCTTACCTTCGGGAATATCAGCGCGGGTCACATCGGCCCAGCCCCCCGCATCCTGCACCGCCCCCAAAGCCTCAACCTCCACCGGTGTGTGGCTGACGATCTTCAGAAGCTTTTTGTGATCCCAAACGTCATCCTCACGCGGAGCGATGTTCAGATCGCCGACCAGAACGGACTTCGACTGGCGTTCAGCATGGAACCAGTCGCGCATTTCCGACAGGTAATCCAACTTCTGCCCGAACTTCTCGTTCTTCTCCCGGTCCGGGATATCGCCCCCCGCTGGTACATAGAAGTTGTGGATCGTCACGCCGTTCTCAAGCTCCGCCGCCACGTGGCGGGCATGGCCCAGCGATGCGAAATCCTTGTCACCCACATCGCGCAACGGCAGTTTCGACAGGATCGCAACGCCGTTGTACCCTTTCTGCCCGCGCGCCACCATGTGGCCATAGCCGAGCGCTTCGAAGCCCTCCATCGGGATCTTGTCCACCGGGCTCTTGCATTCCTGCAGGCAGAGCACATCCGGCGATTCCTCGCGCAATAGCTGCTCGACCAGCCCCGCCCGAAGCCGCACGGAATTGATGTTCCAGGTTGCCAGTGTAAAGCCCATTGCCGCTCTCCCGTTCGCGTTTGCGCGCAGAGTGCAACGCCGCGCGGGAGGGTGCAAGCCGAGGTCAGGATGTCAGTGAAGCCTTCACAGCGGCAAAGTATGGTTTGTGCGCGGTCGGGCCGGATGACGCGACGGGCATCTGCACTTCGGACAAGCTGGCACCGGTGGCGATGATCCCGGCCCGCACCCCGCCATAGATCGCCATCGCAATGTCGTTCTGCGGCACGCCCTTCGGATTGTAGATGCTGGAACTGTACATGCAGAGCCGCAATCCGCCGATCTCCGGCGCACTATTGGCCTTCGCCCAGAGATTGTACCCATGCACAGCCTCAACCGCAGTGCCCCCCAGTTCGCGGATCGCATCCAGAAAATCCGCGTCCCTGGTGTAATCCCCGCCATAAGGTGGCGCGACGTAGGACATGCCCCGGTTCATGGTATTGCCATGGGGGCACAGGGCATCCGAGAAAACATCCGCAAAAGCCAGCCCGGTGTAGCCGGAGGTTCCCGGCAATCGCTTGTTGCACAGTGTCATGCAAGCGCAGGGATCTTCGGGGGTGTAAGTCTTGGTCACGATGGCGCCCGGAGCCGCCGCACCCGCCATGGCCGTGTGCTCTGATGCGTAAAGATCGGTTTTTTGTTTGGACAGCGCGTGCCTGAACCCTTTGTTGATCCCGTCGCCGCCGACATAGAGGCCTTGGGAATTGCCCGCATTCATTGAGGCTATGGCGACGCTGCCCTCGCCTGCGCCATAGTACAGCGGCGGGAATGACCCGTCCGCAACGGGCATGAACACCGCCTTGGTCCGGGTTCCGGGGATCGTCGTCATGGGAAGCCCTCCTGTGCCTTCAACCGAAAAGGATTGGCATAAGAGTGCGCCAATTTCGAACCCGCGTCTGTGCGGGACGTCACTTGGCAAAAGACCCCCGAGGCGCAGGGCTTCGGGGGTCCTTGTAAGCGCTCAGAGCGCTAATGAAACGGCCTTGGCTTATGCCGGATCCTTAGCGTAGCGCAGGTAGGGCAGCTTGATGTCCAGATCGCCGTACTTCTCCGCCGCAGCGGCATCATCGAGCGCCAAAGCGACAATTACGTCCTGGCCGGTTTCCCAGTTCGCCGGAGTGGCCAGCGGCTGCTCATAGGTGCGCTGCAACCCGTCAAGCGCGCGCAGAACTTCGGCGAAGTTGCGGCCTACGGACATCGGGTAGGTCATCATGAGTTGAACCTTCTTGTTCGGCGCAATGATAAAGACAGAGCGCACTGTGGCGCTGTCTGCCGGGGTACGACCGTCCGGGAGGTAGGCGTCGGCGGGCAACATGTCGAGCGCCTTGGATACGGTCAGGCCCTCGTCCGCCACAATCGGGAACCCGGCGGACGCGCCACTGGTTTTCTCGATGTCGCCTTTCCAGGCCTTGTGCTCTTCAACACCGTCAACAGAAATACCCATCACTTTCGTGTTGCGCTTTTCCCATTCGTCGGAAAGCTGCGCGACCGCGCCGAACTCGGTGGTGCAAACGGGAGTGAAGTCCTTCGGGTGGGAAAACAGGATGGCCCAGCTGTCGCCGATCCAGTCGTGCAGAGTGATCTCCCCCAGATCGGTGGGAACGGTGAGGTTGGGGATTTCTTGATTGATGCGCAGAGCCATGGAAACATCCTTTCCTGTGTGTTTCTCTCAGATATCCGTGTCTTGTATTTAGATACATTCTAAACTAGTGATGTAAAGGCGCTACTTGCACCTTCTCCTTTGCAGTGACAGAGTGTCGCAAAAGGTCGACCGTTTGGTCGGCCTTTCTACATTTCCGATCGCCAACGGGAGGCAAAGACATGATCGAGAAAAAGCAGTTCTACATCAATGGTGCATGGGTTAATCCAATCGCCGGCACCGACCATTCGGTGATCGATCCGTCCACCGAAGAAGCCTGCGCGGTGATCTCGCTTGGTGGCCAGGCGGACACCGACGCCGCGGTGGCCGCGGCCAAAGCCGCCCTGCCGGGCTGGATGGCCACCCCGCCGGAAGAGCGTATCGCGGCCCTCGAGCGCATTTATGCCGCCTACAAGACCCGCACCGAGGATCTCGCCAGTGCCATCAGCATGGAGATGGGCGCTCCGGTTGCCCTGTCCAAGACCGCGCAGGTTGGCACCGGCATCAACCATCTGAAGAATTTCATCAAGGCAGCCAAGGACTTCCAATGGGACTTCCCGCTCGGAGATCACGCCCCGAATGATCGCATCATCCACGAAGCGGTAGGCGTCTGTGCGCTGATTACGCCTTGGAACTGGCCGATGAACCAGATCACGCTCAAGGTTGGCGCGGCGCTTGTGGCGGGCAACACCATGGTACTCAAGCCCTCCGAGGAAAGCCCACTGAACGCGGTGATCTTCGCCGAAATCATGGATGCCGCTGACCTGCCGCCGGGTGTGTTCAACCTGGTGAACGGCGATGGCGTCGGCGTGGGCTCGCAGCTCTCCGCACACAAGGACGTGGACATGGTCAGCTTTACCGGCTCCACCCGTGCCGGGATCGCAATCTCCAAATCCGCCGCCGACTCGCTCAAGCGCGTGCACCTCGAATTGGGTGGCAAAGGCGCAAATCTGATCTTTGCCGATGCCGACGACAAGGCCGTCAAGCGCAGCGTGCTGCACATCATGAACAACACGGGCCAGTCCTGCAATGCACCTTCGCGCATGGTGGTCGAGTCTTCGCGGTATGACGCGGCCGTCGAAGAGGCCGCCGCTGTCGCCGCAAAGGTCGAGGTTGGCCCCTCTTCCGTAGAGGGCCGCCACATCGGCCCGGTGGTGAACGAGACCCAGTGGAACAAGATCCAGGATCTGATCCAGAAGGGCATCGACGAAGGCGCGCGCCTTGTAGCCGGGGGTCTTGGCCGTCCCGAAGGCCTCAACAAAGGCTTCTACGTGCGCCCCACGGTTTTCGCCGACGTGACCAACGACATGACCATCGCACGCGAAGAAATCTTCGGCCCCGTCCTGTCGATCCTCAAGTTTGAAAACGAGGCGGAGGCAGTCCAGATTGCCAATGACACCCCTTACGGGCTGACCAACTACGTTCAAAGCGTCGATGACGACCGCCGCCAACGTTTGGCGCGTCAGTTGCGCTCCGGCATGGTTGAAATGAACGGGCAGCCCCGTGGCGCCGGTGCGCCTTTCGGCGGCATGAAAGCCTCCGGCAATGGCCGCGAAGCCGGTGCCTGGGGCATTCATGACTTTGTCGAGGTCAAAGCCGTCAGCGGCTGGCAAACCGCTTAAAACCGCTCTCGCATCAAACACGGGCGCCCTGATCAGATCGGGGCGCCTTCCTTTTCGCGAACCCGGGTTTCTTTGGGCCAAAAATACCTCGGGGAGGCGCAGCTCTGCTGCGGCGGGGCAGCGCCCCATTGGCGCTTCCAAGGGAAGCGCCTCCTGTCGGATCCGGCATCGCCTGAACCAAAACCTTTCAGAACGCAGGCTTTGCCCGAAACTTCATCCCGCGCCCGTTTTCCGGATGGTTGAGCCTCAGTTCTTCGGCGTGCAGCATCATCCGGGGATATTGTTCCGCCGTTTCAGGCGCATAGAGCGCATCACCCAGAATCGGATGACCCAGAGCCAACATATGCACACGCAACTGGTGGCTGCGGCCCGTGTGCGGGAACAACCGGACGCGGCTCTCGCCGCCCCCGGACTTGATCACCTTGTACCCCGTCAAAGCCGGTTTGCCCGTCTCGTGGCAAACCATCTGGCGGGGGCGATTGGGCCAGTCAACGATCAACGGCAGGTCCACTTCACCTTCTTTCGGCTCCAGAATCCCCGTCACCCGCGCGACGTAGGTTTTCTTGACCTTGCGGGTCTCAAACTGCTGGCCAAGGTGTTTTTGCCCATGCGCGGTCAGCGCGAAAACCATCACGCCGGAGGTGTCCCGATCGAGCCTGTGCACCAGACGCACCGTCGGAAACGCCGCCTCTAGCCGGGTCAGCAGGCAGTCCTGCAGACCCTCGCCCTTGCCCGGCACGGACAACAGCCCGGCCGGTTTGTCGACAATCAGCAGATCGCTGTCTTCATGCAGGACAGGAATGTCGCCCTGCGGCGGATCGTAGGTATCACTCATGCGCCCCCTTTATAGCCTTTCGAGACCAGAGTGAATCGCCAATGCTCTGCCACGCAAGCTGCGTTCTCAACACATGGACGCTCCTCTGTTTCAGTAATGTCCCGAAACGCTGCAGGCCCTGCGGCCAAGGGGGGCGCAAGCGATCATCCCCGCATTCTTTCACCCTTGGGATCATACATCGGCTTGAGCGAGGCTTTTGCCGCCACACGCCGCCCTGCCACGTCGATCTCATAGGTCGACTCGAGGACCTGCTGTGCGCCTTCGCCTTTGCACGGCACATAGCCAAGGCCAACACCGGCACCCAGCGTATGGCCATAGCCGCCTGAGCTCAGGTAGCCCACGATGTGCCCATCGCGGATGATCGGCTCGTTGTGATAGAGCATCGGTTCGGGATCCGTGAGCAGGAACTGGACCATCCGGTTCTCCAGCCCCGCCTCGCGCTTGCGCAGCACCGCATCGCGGCCAATGAAGTCCGGCTTGGCGGTCTTCACGGCAAAGCCGAGCCCCGCCTCGACCACATGGTCTTCGCAGGTGATGTCGTGGCCAAAGTGGCGGAAGGCCTTCTCGATGCGGCAGCTGTCCATGGTGTGCAGACCGCAATAGGTCATGCCGTGTTCGGCCCCGGCCGCATCAAGCGTTTCGATCACATGCCCGGCCATGTCGGCGCTGATGTAGATCTCGTAGCCGAGTTCACCGACGTAGGATACACGGTGGGCGCGGGCGAGGCCCATGCCGATTTCCAGCTCCTGCGCCGTCCCGAACGGGAAGGCGGCGTCCGAGACATCATCGGGCGTCACCATGCTCAGCACATCGCGCGCCTTCGGCCCCATGAGCGCCAGCACGCCTTCCCCCGCCGTCACATCGGTGATCACCACGCGATGCTCACCAACAAGCCGCCGCATCCATGCCTCATCGGCGACCCGCGTCGCCGCCGGTGTCACCACGAGGTAGGCCGTCTCGGACAGGCGCGTGACCGTCACATCCGCTTCGATCCCGCCGCGGTCATTGAGGAACTGCGTGTAGACAAGACGTCCCGGCTCCACGTCCACGTCATTGCCGCAGACATAGTTCAGAAAAGCGCAGGCCTCCGGCCCTTCGACCCGCAACTTGCCGAAGGACGACATGTCGTAGATGCCAACGCCCGTGCGGATCGCCTCGTGTTCGCGCGCCTGATTGGCAAACCAGTTCGGTCTGCCCCAGGTGTACTCATAAGCTGGCTCTTGCCCCTCGGACGCAAACCAGTTCGCCCGCTCCCAGCCAGCAAACTCTCCAAACACCGCGCCTTTCTGTGCCATGTGGCCATGGAACGGTGAGCGGCGGATGCCGCGTGCGGTGGCTTTCTGCCGGTACGGGAAGTGATCCGCATACAACAGGCCCAACGTCTCGCTGACCCGCTCTTTCAGATAGCTGCGGTTGCGCTGGAACGGGTGGGTACGAGCAATGTCCACATCCCCCAGATCAAACGGCTTTTGATTGTCTTCCATCCACTGCGCCAGAGCCATGCCCGCGCCGCCTGCGCTCTGGATGCCGATGGAGTTGAAACCCGCTGCAACCCAGACATTGTCAGACCCCGGAGCAAGACCCAGGTGATAAGCGTTGTCCGGCGTAAAGCTTTCCGGTCCGTTGAAGAAAGTGTGAATGCCCGCCTGCTCCAGCATCGGCATCCGGTTCACGGCCGCCTCCAGAATCGGCTCGAAGTGGTCGAAGTCTTCGGGAAGCTGATCAAATTCGAAGCTTTCCGAAATGCCGTTCATGCCCCATGGCTTGGCTTTCGGCTCAAACGCGCCGAGCATGATCTTCCCGGCGTCTTCTTTGTAGTAGGCGCATTCATCCGGCACCCGCAGAACCGGCAGCGGCTCCAGCCCAGCAATCGGCTCGGACACGATGTAAAAGTGCTCGCAGGCGTGCAGCGGTACCGGCGCGCCGAGCATCGTGCCGATCTCGCGGCCCCACATGCCCGCACAGTTGACCACATGATCGCAGGTGATCTCGCCGGTCTCGCCTGCTTCGGTCTCGAATTGCACCGCAGAGACACGGCCGTCGGCGCGCGTGGCCCCGGTGGCCTTGACGCCTTCAATCACCCGGGCGCCGCGATCCCGCGCACCGCGCGCCAGAGCCAGGGCGATGTTGCCCGGATCACCCTGCCCGTCCTTGGGCAGATAGACGCCACCCTTTACGCCGTCCGCGTTCAGATGCGGGTAACGGTCCATGACCGCATCCACGCCGATCTCTTCTACCTCCACCCCAAAGGCCCGCGCCATCGCCGCCTGCCGCCGGATTTCTTCATGCCGTTCATCGGTGAGCGCGACAGTGATGGAGCCGGTGCGGCGGAAGCCCGTTGCCAGACCGGTTTCCTCCTCAAGCTGCCCGTAAAGCTCTTGCGAGTACTTCGCCAGCTTGGTCATGTTCTTGGTCGCGCGCAGCTGCGCGATCAGACCCGCGGCGTGCCAGGTGGTGCCAGAGGTCAGGCGCTTGCGCTCAAGGAGCACCACATCCGTCCAGCCGAGTTTGGTCAGGTGATAGGCGACAGAGCAGCCGATTACGCCGCCCCCGATGATTACAGCGCGCGCGTGGCGGGGAATGTCAGTCATGAATCGCTCCTCGGCGAAGGGTTAAACGGTGTCAAAGCCCGCCGCCCGAAGACGACGCGCGATTTCAGCAATATGAGCAGGGCCGGTTTCGCAGCAGCCGCCGACAATGGTTGCGCCCATGTCGATCCAGTGCAGGGCGTGATCGGCATAGGTGTCCGGCGTGAGATCCGTGCGCGCGGTCAGCGCATCAACAGTGGGTGCCTCTTTCAGAAAGCCGCTGGAAATCTCGGTGAAAGCGTTGGCATAGGCGCCAAAGGGCAGGCTTTGCTTTGCGAAGATCTCCAGGGCTGCGGGCATAGCTTCGGGCATGGAGCAGTTGGCCAGAAGCACCGCCGCGCCATCCGCCGCAATGGGCAGGACGTCAGCGACAGCCTCGCCGGACCGCAGCTTTGTCCCGTCCTTGTCATCCAGCGTGACCGACAGCCAGACCGGCTTTCCCAGATCCTTGAGTGCGGAGAGCGCCGACTCTGCATGTCTGAGCGAGGCAATGGTCTCCACAAGAAAGAAATCCACATGCGGCGCCTGGGCCCGGCCAATCTCGGCGTACTGCGGAATGGAGTCGGCCACCGGCGGGTGCAGGTCCGGGCGATACGTGGCTTTTAAAGGCCCAATCGACCCGGCAATCCGCCCCGAGCCATGCGCATCGCGCGCCGCTCGGGCCTCTTGCATCGCGCCAACCGTCAGCGCCTCGAACTGGTCTTCGATATCGGCCATCCGCAGGCGATCACGCAGGATCGCGTAGCTGTTCGCGGTGGCCACCGTCGCGCCAGCGTCGAAGTAATCGCCGTGCACCTGTGCCACCAGACCGGGCTGGTCAATCATGACCTGAGTCGACCAGAGCGGCGTCGGCTTTTCGCCAGACCGCCGGATGATCTCCTGCCCCATGCCGCCATCAAGCAGCGTGATTGCCGGTTTGCTCATGCCTCAGTCCTTCTGCGGAAGCCCATCGGACAGGGCGTAGTAGTCGCCCTTCATCGCGGTGAAGATGTGCTTTTCAAGGGTCAGGCCGGTGTCGCCGTCGATGGCGCCCAGCGCGAAGCTCATCGTTTCCTCGTCATGGGCTTTCCAGAACAGGAACGCGCCGCACTCGGGGCAGATGCCGCGCTTCGCCTGCGCGCTCAGAGAGACCCATTTGACCGGGCCGGTGATTTCGATTTGCGTCGCTGGCAGGTAGGCAGAACTCCAAACATGCCCGGACATCTTGCGGCATTGCGAGCAATGACAGCAGGAGGCCCCGATAGGCTCGCCGGAGACAGTGAACGCAATGGTCCCGCAGGCACAAGAACCCTTCATGATACCGCTCCTTTGGGTATGGCCGTCGCGGCAAGCGCCAGACCGTACAGGATGAAACACCCGGCCAGAACGCGGCGGATGGTGATGTTGGCCACCGCAGAGAGCGCCGCCCGGCCAAGCACTGCGCCAAGCAGGGTGTAGGTCATGTAGCTGGCGGCGGTGATGGTCAGTGCGGTGGGCACGATCACCCACATTTGCGGACCGCTTGGCACGTCCGTTTGGACAAACTGCGAAAAGGCGGCCAGGTAGCCGGCGACCGATTTGGGATTGATCGTCGCGATCGTGAAGGCGCGGGAATAGATGTGGTGCGACGGGGCCGGTTCCGCCTGCACGGGCCGCGCCGCGCGCAGCCAGTTGCGCACGCCCAGCCAAATCAGAACCAACGCGCCAATCACCTTGGCGATCAGGAACCCGGTTGGGGAGGCCGTCAGCAGCGCCGTGATCCCCGCCGCCGAGAGAAACAGGAACAAGAGCGCCTGCGTCAGGATGCCCAGCACGCCCCACAGCGACCGCACGAATCCAAAAGTCATGCCGTTTTGAATGCAATTGACCGCATTCGGCCCCGGCGATGTGACGAACAACACCCAGAACGACGCAAAGATGATCCACCCTTCAAAGCTCATCTCAGTACACCGGCGGCGCGATGACCCAGATCGCCTCGGCGGGGTCGTCATGAGGGTTGATCCACTCGAAGGTCTCGCCCCGGATGCGGAAACTGTCGCCGGGGTTCAGCGAAAACCGCTTGCCTGCAATGATCAGGTCAAGCCGACCTTTTGTCAGGTAGCCCATCTCTTGCGTCGGACGGCAGACCGGCGCGTCGCATTCGGAGTTGGGGGCAAAGGTGCAATGCACCATTTCAAAGTCATCCGTCAGATCCGGAGACAAGAGCTCTTCGACAAGCCCGGCCTGACGACACCCGATCGGCCGCCGTGCCCCTTCGCGGACGATCAAGCCTTCTTCATCGGATGGTGTGTCCGCCCTGCCGAAAAGCGAGGACAGCGGGATGTCGAGCAGCGACGCCATCTGGCGCAGATCGGTGATCGACGGCTCTGACAGATCCCGCTCCACCTGACTGACCCAGCCGACCGAGCGGTTCAGGGCCTGCGCCATATCCTGCAGCGTCAGCCCCCGCATCCGGCGGACTGCGCGCAAATCAGCGCCGAGGGTTTGGGAGGTTGGCTGTGACATGGCTCATGAAATTTTCGCGCTCTTTTTCACGCTGCAGGATGCCACGTGAAAAATCAAACAAAAATTTCATGAGCCCGTCGAAAAGACTTACTTCAGCCCCAGAACGTCCAGCATGTCGTACTCGCCCGGTGCTTTGTCCTGCCCCCAAAGCGCTGCTTTCAAAGCGCCTCTGGCAAACAGCGCCCGGTCAGACGCGATGTGCTTAATAACGATGCGCTCGCCCGGGGCGGCAAAGATGACCTCGTGTTCGCCGACAACATCGCCGCCGCGAATGGCATGAAACCCGATGTCACCCTTCTTGCGCGCGCCGGTGATTCCATCCCGGCCACGATCAGAGACCTCGTCCAGCGCCACGCCACGCCCTTCGGCGGCCGCTTCACCCAGCATCAACGCGGTTCCAGACGGGGCATCAACCTTGTGATGGTGGTGCGCTTCGATGATCTCGATATCCCAATCCGCGTCCAGAGCGGCGGCGACCTGCTTGGTCACCTGGGTCAGAAGGTTCACACCGAGGCTCATGTTCCCGGCCCGCACCACGACAGCATGGCGGGAGGCTGCCTTGATCTTCGCAAGATCGTCCTCGGACAGACCTGTGGTGCCGATCACATGCACCGCCCGCGCTTGCGCCGCCAGTTCGGCAAAGGCAACCGTTGCAACAGGGGCCGTGAAATCGATCACCGCCTGAGCATGGGCAAACGCCTCAAGCGGATCATCGCTCACCATGACGCCATTGGCGGCGCCTCCCATGCATTCGCCCAGATCCCGGCCGACCCAAGGGTGCCCTTCGCGCTCCAGACCCCCTGCCAGCTTGAGCGATCCACTGGCCAGCACTTCGCGCGCCAGCATTTGGCCCATACGTCCGGATACCCCGGTGATCACAACGCCCGGCAGTTCGGTCATCATCCTTCTCCATTCTTTCTCGTTTGCCACCCCATAGCGCGGCGCGCCCCGCTTGGCAAAGGCGATGAAGCGGCTTACATCTGCGGCCATGGCAAAGAACAGAATCCCCGAAGGTCCCGGTCAGTCGCAGCGCCAAAGGCGCGTGGGCGAACTCCTGCGCCGCCGCCTGTCGGAAATCCTCTCGCGCGGCGAAATCCATGATCCGGACCTGAACCGTCTGTCGATCACCGTGGGCGAAGTACGCGTTTCTCCCGATCTGCGCATTGCAACGGCTTACGTGGTGCCCTTGGGCGGAAAGGGCGAGCAGGATATGTTCGACCTCCTGCACCGACATCGCGGCGAGTTGCGCCACCTGTTGTCCAAAGGCATGAAGCTCAAGCATACGCCGCAGCTGCACTTCCGGCTGGACGACACGTTTGATCAGCTTGATGAGCATCGACGCCTGATGTCTCAGGACGCGGTGCGCCGCGATCTTGACGGGTGATGCGCGCGTTTTGGGCTCTTTTGACACTGACCGCCGTGGGCCTTGCCACCGGCGCGTCGGCCCTGTCTTGCGAGAGCCTGCGCTTTGAAGGCAACCGCTACGCGGTTTGTGAAGTGGCCCCGGAGCACGAGCATCTGCGGCTGTTTCTGAACGACCCTTCTGATCAGCCGTATGGCGACTTTTCATCGCTCGAGACCGCACTGAACGCCGATGGCAAAACGCTGCTCTTTGCAATGAACGCCGGGATGTATCACGACGATCGCGCGCCTGTCGGGCATTACGTCGAAGACGGGCAGGAACGGATGCGCGTGATTGCCAACCCCGGCCCCGGCAACTTCGGCCTTTTGCCCAATGGTTTGCTCTGTATTCAGGCGAACCGTGCCGATGTCATCGAAACACGCGCTTACCAGCGCCAGCGTCCGGACTGCGATTTCGCCACGCAATCCGGGCCGATGCTTGTGATCGACGGCGAGTTGCATCCGCGCTTTCTGCCGGACAGCACCTCACGCTATGTGCGCAATGGCGTTGGCACATCTGCAGACGGCAAACGCGCCGTGTTCGTGATCTCCGATACCTCCGTCACATTCTACGAGTTCGCCCGCCTGTTCCGCGACGGTCTGACCCTGCCGAATGCGCTCTTTCTTGATGGCAACGTCTCGCGCCTGTTCGCCCCGTCGCTGAACCGCGCCGACCTGGGCCGGCAAATGGGTCCCATCGTAGCGGTCACCTCCGAGTAGCGCCAAATTGCATCCATGCAATTTGCAAAAGTCGTGCACGACTTTTTGGGTGCGCACGTCAAAGCCGGGCGACAAACCCTTGTACCGCACCGCGTTCCGGCCTACCTCGTTTGGAACGCCAAATGATCCGGGACGCCCCATGCCGACATCGCTTCAGGACCTGACGCAATCCTTGCTCTCCGCCGCCAAGGCCGCCGGTGCCGACAGTGCCGATGCCATCGCGCTGAACGGGGCTGCCGTTTCCATCGACGTGCGCGCCGGGGTTTTGGAACAGGCCGAGCGCGCCGAAGGCAATGACATCGGATTGCGCGTCTTTGTCGGGCAACGCAGCGCCATCGTGTCCGCCTCCGATACATCCGCCAGCACAATCGAAGCCATGGCCACCCGCGCCGTGGCCATGGCGCACGAGGCCCCGGAAGACCCGTACATCGGGCTTGCCGACCCGGACATGCTCGCCCAATCCTGGGATCTTGCGGCTCTGGAGCTTGCCGACGACACACCGGAACCTGCCCCCAAGGCACTCGAAGACGACGCCCGCCGTGCCGAGGCTGCCGCTCTGTCCCAGGACGGCATCACCCAAGTCGATTCTGCCTCTGCCAGCTATAGCGCACGCGATGTCTGGCTCGCCGCCTCCAACGGTTTTGAAGGTGGCTACCGCCGCACCTCGCGCAGCACCTCCTGTGTGGCCATCGCGGGCACCGGCCTTGGCATGGAGCGCGACTACGACGGTGATAGCCGTACCTTCCAGCGCGACCTGCGCAGCCCCGAAGACATTGGCCTTAGCGCAGCAGAGCGCACGCTCGCCCGCCTGAACCCGGGCAAGCCAAAGACCGGCGCCTATCCCGTTCTGTTTGACGAGCGTATTGCAGCCTCGCTCATCGGTCACTTGATGGCGGCGGCCAATGGTGCTGCGATCGCGCGCGGCGCGTCTTGGTTGTTGGAAAACATGGGTGATCAAGTGTTGTCGGACGGGATTTCTCTGATCGAAGACCCGCACCGTCCCCGGGCGGCGGGTTCCCGTCCGTTTGATGCCGAAGGTCTGCCGACCCAAAAGCGCAGCATTGTCGAGAATGGCGTTTTGAAAGGGTGGACATTGGATCTTGTCAATGCCCGCAAACTGGGTCTTGCCTCCACCGGCAACGCCGCGCGCGGTGCGGGCTCGGGCCCCTCTCCGACTCCGTGGAACCTCGAACTGACCCAAGGGGCGCACAGCCGTGACGATCTGATCCGCGAGATGGGCACCGGCCTGATCGTGACCTCGATGATCGGCGCGACGATCAATCCTAACACCGGCGATTACTCGCGTGGGGCTGCCGGCCTGTGGGTTGAGAATGGCGAAATCACCGGGCCTGTTTCCGGTGTGACCATCGCGGGCAATCTGCGCGACATGCTGCGCGGGATGATCCCAGCCAACGACGCCCGCACACATCTGAGCCGTGTTGTGCCGTCTTTGCTTGTCGAAGGGCTGACACTTGCCGGAGAATGACCTCTCCCTGCTGATCGACGCCGCCCGCGCCGCTGGCAAGGAAGCGCTGTCCCATGTGGGTGGCGACCTGCAGGTGCGCGACAAAGGTGACGGTGCAGGGCCTGTGACCAAGGCCGATCTCGCGGTGAACGCCCTGCTGGAAGATCGCCTGCGCCGCGCCCGTCCGGATTACGGCTGGCTTTCAGAGGAAAGCGCGGACGGCGCAGAGCGGCTGGACGCCGAAACCGTGTTCATTGTCGATCCCATCGACGGCACCCGCAGCTTCATCGAAGGCTCCAACACCTGGGCTCATGCGCTGGCCGTCGTGCGCAACGGCGAAGTCACCGCCGCCGTGGTCTACCTGCCCGCGCGTGACAAGCTCTATAGCGCCGCGCTTGGCAGCGGCGCCCGGCTCAACGGCGCGCCGATCGGCGTCAGCCGGACTGCGGCTATCGAAGAGGCCAAGGTGCTGGCCACGCGCCCCAGCCTTCGCGCCGAACACTGGCCGCGCGGGGTGCCGGACCTCAAGCGCAGCCACCGGCCCTCACTGGCCTACCGGCTCAGCCTCGTGGCCGAGGGGCGCTATGACGCCATGTTCACGTTCCGCCCGTCCTGGGAGTGGGACATTGCGGCGGGAACACTGATCCTGAACGAAGCGGGCGCCCGCGCCACCGACAAACGCGGCGGGCCGCTGCGCTTCAACAATCCCGTCCCGCAGACCAATGGCGTACTGGCCGCCGGGCCTGATCTTCACAGCCTTCTGCTCGACAGGTTGCTCTGACCTTCTTCAATGTTTACATGGCTGTAACGCCGCATCGGCGAAAAGCGGTTCAAGGTTCGGCGAATTCCCGCTAACCTCGCTATCGTCATACGCGGCAGGCAAAGGAGCCAGACATGCAACGACTTCATCTTGTCTTCGGCGGCGAACTGGTCGACCCGTCGAAATCCGTGTTCCGCGATGTGGACGCGCTCGACATTGTGGGAATCTTCCCGAACTACGAAGAAGCTTACAACGCGTGGAAAGCGGCGGCGCAGAAGACCGTCGACAATGCGCATATGCGCTACTACATCGCCCACCTGCACCGTTTGCGCGATGAAGAAAAAGAAGTCTCTCCGACAGAAGAACTGGGGTAATTCTTGTCCAAGCGCGCCCTTAGCTTGCAGGCATACCTGACCTACGCGCGCAGCGGCATGGCCTTTGGCTCTCCCGGTTCGGAACGCAGCTGGCCCGAACCGGGGCCGGGCCCGGTGATCTGGGCTCATGCGGATGGTGCAGATCACGGGCGGGCGCTCGTCAACCTGTGCAGCCGCATTGCTCAGCAACACCCAGATGCCCAAATCTATGTCTCCGGCGCGGATGTTGTTCCGCCAGACATGCAAAAGATCGCGATTCCGCCCGAACGGATTGCAGAGTGCGAACGCTTTGTCGCAAGGCTGCGCCCTGATCTGTGCCTGTGGGGCGCGTCGGACCTGCGTCCCGCTCTTTTGCACAGCATGCAGGCGAGCGGTGGGCAGACCATCGCTCTGCCCCCGCCGGGCGGCCCGTGGCGCTGCGCCGTGCCACGTTGGCTCCCGGATCCGACCCCGGCCACGATGGCGGTGTTCAATCGGATCCATGCAGCGAACGTCACCGAAAAAAGGCAACTGCGCCGGGCAGGTGTGCCCGCAGACATCATAACCGTATCCGGCCCGTTGACAGACACAGGCACGCCGCTGGACTGCGATGATGGTCAGTATGAAGAGGTCGCTGCGGCCTTGGCTGGGCGTCCCGTCTGGCTGGCGGCGCGGCTGCGCGCCTGCGAGGCGTCCGATGTGCTTCGGGCGCATCGGCGGGCTACACGACTGGCGCACCGTTTGCTGTTAATCGTGGTCCCTGCGTCGGAAGAAGACTTTTTTGCCATTGAACGCTGTGTCGCGGACCAGCAACTGCGCGTCTGCAACTGGGACGCAGGCGAAAGCCCGGATGACAACACCATGGTCCTGCTCGTAGAGGGGCCCGAGGAAATCGGGCTCTGGTATCGGGCCGCGCCGCTGGCGTTCCTTGGAGGGTCCATGACATCTGGTCATGGAGGCACGGACCCTTTCGAAGCCGCCGCGCTCGGCACGGCGATCCTTTACGGCCCCAATGTCTCCAACCACCTGCCCAGTTATTCGCGCCTTGTCGAAGCGGGCGCGGCGCGGATTGTGCGCGACGCGGATTCGCTGGCCAGCGCCGTGTCCAACCTCGTGGCTCCGGACCAAGCGGCGACCATGGCCCATGCGGGTTGGGATGCGGTTACCGCCGGGGCGGATCTGATCGATACCGTGCTGGCAGATGTCGCTGCACATCTTGACCGCGAAGGGAGCCCCTGATGCGCCCGCCCCGGTTCTGGTTCACCGCACCTGATGCGCCCGGTTTGCGTGCAAGACTGCTGGCCCCACTGGCGCGCCTGACCGCCCGTGTCACGGCAAAACGGGTGGCGCAGCCTGCGGAGCACACCCCAGGGATCCCCGTGATCTGCGTTGGCAACATCAACGCGGGCGGCACCGGCAAAACCCCGACCGTCATTGCATTGGTTCAGCATTTGATTACGCGCGGTGAGACGCCTCATGTGCTGTCGCGCGGCTATGGCGGACGGTTGGACGGCCCGGTGCAGGTGGACCCGCGCAACCATTCAGCGGCGGACGTTGGGGACGAACCACTCCTGATCGCAGCCTTCACTCCGGCCTGGATCGGCAAGGACCGAACCGCCACTGCCCGCGCAGCCGAAGCTGCCGGGGCCACGGTGCTGGTGATGGACGACGGGTTTCAGAACCCGTCTTTGTCCAAGGCCCTGTCGATCGTGGTGGTCGATGCGGTTGCCGGGTTCGGCAATGGCCGTTGCCTGCCCGCTGGCCCGTTGCGTGAGCCGGTGGAGGCTGGGATGGCTCGGGCGGATCTCCTTCTTTCCATCGGCGCCGACCCGGCGCAGACGCGTTTCCGCGAGACATGGCAGGACAAAATCACCGTTCCGCACCTGACCGGCCATCTCGCGCCGCTGCAAACCGGTATGGATTGGGACGGCCTTCCGGCATTGGCCTTTGCCGGGATCGGGCACCCTGAGAAGTTTTTTGCCACTCTGCGCAGTCTGGGTGCGGAGGTGAAACGGGCCGAGGCTCTGGACGATCATCAGCCGCTCACCCAATCGCTGATGACCCGGCTCGAGACGGAAGCTGCCGTGCTCGGTGCACAGTTGGTCACAACGGAAAAGGACGCGGTGCGCCTGCCCAGCGCGTTTCGCTTCAAGGTGCTGACCCTGCCGGTTCGGTTGGAACTGGCGGATGCAGGCGCGCTGGACAGGGCTCTGGATCAGGTGCTTGCTTAGAGCATCGCCCAAAGGCGATGCTCTATCCTTTTGTTTTGTCGCACAATTTGGCCTGAGAACCGGTTCCCACTTTTCCGATTGCGCTTTAGCGCCGGATGATCGCATCCGCCAGCAGCCGCACTACGGTCTGCTCGTTCAGATAGCCCGTCACGTTCAGTCCATGCGTCTTCTGGAAGGCGCGCAGGGCCTCGCGGGTACGCTTGTTGAACTTGCCATCGACCTGGCCGGGATCAAACCCGAGCTGCTGCAACCGCGCTTCGGCCAGACGCGCCGTGACCGGATTGAGCCCCAACGCTTTTTCTGCAGCCCGCGCCTTGGCCAACGCCTGCTCATCGTCCCGCACACCGCGCAACTCCTTGATCCGGGCCTGAGCGCGCGCGGCAAACGCGCCCTTGGGGTAGGCATCAAGATAACCACGATAGGCTTTCACCGTGTCCGCATAGCGCGCATCATCCCAGGCTTCCCGGTCCAGAAGGGCCTTCTGCCTGGCACGCTGGGCCTCGAACTCCGCAAGCAGAGCGCGCGCCTTTTTTGCGTGCAGCCCCTTGGGGTAGGTTTTCAGATAGCGCCGAACGCTCTCCTCATCTCCCCGCTGCGTCACCTGCTCCCAGAGTTGGTTATCCTGACTCCTGAGCGCCGCAGCCCGGCGCTCTTCTTCAGCCTTTATTTCTTCTGCGCGGGCACGGGCGGCGCGGGAGAGAGCCACGATCTGTGGCCGATCAAGATACCCGGACTGCACCCGGCCCGTGGCGCGCTGCCAGGATTTCACGGCGTTGCGTGTTCCCGAGCCGAAAATGCCGTCCACGCCGCGCGTGCCGTGGCCCAAGGTCGTCAGATTCCGTTGAATTTTCCGCCGCTCCTCCCTGTTGAGACCTAAGGCCTCTTCAGCACGACGCTGCGCATAAAACGGCTCTGCGGAAATCGCCTTGATGCGCTGGCGCGCGGCGGCTGCGTGCAAGCCATACGGGTATGCCTGAAGGTATCTGCGGTATCCGTCGGCGCTGTCCGCCCTCTGCGCACGGCCCCATGCGGCGTTGTCCGCTTGTTCGCGTGTCTGGCGATCGGGCTGCGAGCCGTCGATACCGCCCGGCGCTGCAATGTCATCGGGCAAAAACACCACGTGCTCTCGCGGATTGAAGCCGTCAATCGTCAACCCATAGCGTCGCTCCGCCCGGCTCACCCACACATTGGGCCGCGCCAGTTCATTGACGACATAGGACCCGACGTCCGTCGCGGCCCCCTGCATCACGGTCACGCCTTGCGGAATATCCAGGTCTCCGATCCCGGTTTTGAGGTAGCGACCAGCGTCGACGTCCTCAGCGGTTTCTCCCAGAACCAGAAAAGCGCGCCCGGGGTGATCGGCCAGCACGGCAAGAACCGCGTCAACCGGGAAGGCCCGGGTCAGAACGCGCTCCGAGGAAATCCGCGGCCCGACCCCCGTCGGCAGAAGATACGTGCCGCTCTGGCTGTGCAAAAACCGCCCCAAAAGCACGACAACCAGAGGCGCATCCTTGGGATCGATGCCGCGAACAAAGTCGGTAAAGGCTTTGTTCATGGCGGGCTCATCCGCATCATTGACAGCCGTTACGCTGATCCCGGCTCTGCGAAGAGGCTCAGCCGCTGCATGCACACGGTCAGCACCGAACAAGGACTGACCCGCTCCATAGCGGGCATTTCCAATAATCAGCGCATCTCCCGCCGCCTGAGCGACGCCGCCCAATAGTCCGGCAGCGATCAGAACTGTCGCCGCTCCCAGTTTGCCAATACCCATGCCTACATCCTCCACGTGGACTCCCGGCACAAACGCTGTGCCGCATGAAAACCCTACGATGGAGACCTGCAGTTATCCAATATCAGCCTGAAAAAGGGCCTCAGTCATAGGTTCTCACGTCTTCGATCACGAGACCATCGCGCGGCAATCCGCCGACGGGCACCAGTTCCACGCGGCCCTTCAGCTTGAGAACCTCGGAGATGCTGGCTTCGAACGCCGCCGCGTCGTTTGCGCCGGTTTCGATTCGAACCGTCATGACATCCATTTCACCCTCGCGACTGGCCACCACGCGGGCGCGCTCGATCGCGTCATGTTTGGCGACAAGCTGCGCGACCTGTTCAGGCCGGACGAACATGCCTTTGATCTTCGTGGTCTGATCCGCGCGGCCCATCCAGCCCTTGATCCGCGTGTTGGTGCGTCCGCACGGGCTGACCCCGTCCATCACGGCACTAAGATCGCCGGTCGCGAAGCGGATCAGCGGGTAATCGGGATTGAGCGAAGTCACCACAACCTCGCCTACCTCGCCCGGTGCAACCGGATCGCCGGTGCCGGGGGTGACAATTTCAACAATGACATGCTCATCGAGGATCATGCCTTCCTGCGCCGGGCTTTCATAGGCGATGTTTCCCAGATCAGCGGTGGCATAACATTGCAGGCAGGTTATGCCGCGCTCTGCATACCATGCGCGCAGGCTCGGGAAGAGCGCACCGCCGCCGACGGCTGCGCGCGTGATGCCCAGCGAAACGCCCATCGCGTCGGCCTTCTCAAGGATGATCTTGAGGTAATCCGGAGTGCCAGCGTAAGCCGTAACGCCGACGTCACGGGCGGCCTGCACCTGAAGTTCTGTCTGGCCGGTGCCAGCGGGCAGAACGGTTGCCCCGACGGCCCGCGCGCCATTTTCAAAGATCATGCCAGCCGGTGTCAGGTGATAGCCGAAACAGTTTTGCACAACGTCGCCCGGCCCGATGCCGCAGGCATTGAGGAAACGGCCCATGCGCCACCAATCGTGGCTCGTTCCGCCCGGCTCGTAAATCGGACCGGGCGATTGGAAGATATGGGCGATGTTCGACACCGGCAGACCTCCAAACGGCGGGTTCTCCGCCTGCCGCTTGGACAGCTCCGACTTGCGCAGAACCGGAAGCCCCTTGAGGTCCGCCAGAGCGCCAAGCGCATCCATGCCGTATTTCGCCAGTTGAACGTTGAGCGCCTCAAGCTGCGCCGCCTCCCGCGCGTCCTGCGTCCGGGTTTCAAGCTCGTCAAAGTAACTGGTCATCGCCGTCTCCATCCGCCCAAGGCCGGGCGCTTTGATCTGAAACAAGGTTGAGACGCATTCGCGCCTATAGGTTGTGAGCCACCTGGAGGAGAGGAGGAGCCCCCGTGCCCGAAACAGAGTTTGATCCGCGTATCCGTTTTGATGACGCCCGCCAGATCATGGAGGTCGATTTCACCGACCTGCATTTTCAAAGCGGTTCCACGGTGAACCAATTCTACGACCGGATCGAAGAACGTATCGCCGAAAGCGGCGAGTCGCTCTGGTTCTTCCTTGTGAACCTCAACGGCATGCGCATTGATCCCGCTGCCTGGGTGGACTACGCGCGCCGTGGCCGCGCGCTGAACCAGGCGCATTCCATGGGCTCTGTCCGCTTTGACGCCTCGCCGGAAACGGCGGCGCAGATCGAGCGGGACGCGCGCACCGAACGGTTCGACCCGAACCTGTTCACCAGCCGCGAAGACGCCATCGTGCGCCTCGATGCCCTGCCCTCCAAACGACGGGCCACCGGGATCCTGCACGATCCGAACTACGCGCCGGGCGATTTCGTACGGCGGGTGTCGTTTGACCATGAGGCCGGCATTCTCGAAATCGACTTCTCGCATTTCACTTTCTTCCACGCCCGCGACGTCGGGGATTTCTACGACCACATCGAGGAACGCATCCGCGACACGGGGCAGGACAAATGGTTCTTCCTCATCAACTACGATGGCTGCCGCATCGAACCGGCCGCCTGGGTTCAGCACGCGTTTCGCGGCAAGAAGATCAACCTTTCCCATTCGCTCGGCACCGTGCGGTATGCGCCCGGCTCCGAGACCGAAGAGGAAATCCGTCGCCGCGCCACTGCGCAGGACTTCCGCCCGAACATCCGCAACACGCGTGCCGAAGCATTGGCCCGGATCGACGAGATGCGGGAAGAGAGCGTGGTCTGACATCATTCGTTTCCGTACGCGGCCCCGCGCTGGCTCACGCCAGCCACCGCTTGCGGCGGCGATACGAACGCACATCGCGGAAGGACTTGCGGCCTTCATCAGACATGCCGAGATAGAATTCCTTGACGTCAGGGTTCTCGCGCAGCTCTGCGGCAGGCCCGTCCATCACCACCCGGCCATTCTCCAGAATGTACCCCATATGCGCGTATTTCAGCGCCACGTTGGTGTTCTGTTCGGCCAACAGGAAGGACACGCCTTCGTTTTCATTGATGGATTTCACGATCTCGAAGATCTGCTCCACCAGCTGCGGCGCAAGACCCATGCTCGGTTCGTCCAGCAAGATCATCTCCGGACGGCTCATCAGCGCACGGCCCACCGCCGTCATCTGCTGCTCGCCGCCTGAGGTATACCCGGCCTGGCTCTTCCGACGCTCTTTGAGACGCGGGAAGTAGTCATAGACCATCTGAAGATCCGCTTCGATCGCGCCTTTGCCATCGCGCCGGGTATAGGCGCCGGTCATCAGGTTCTCTTCAACGGTCAGGTGCTCGAAACAGTGGCGCCCTTCCATGACCTGAATAACGCCCTTCTTCACAAGCGCCGCCGGGTCAAGGTCCTGCACGCGTTCCCCTTTGTAGAGGATCGAGCCTTTGGTCACTTCCCCGCGCTCGGAGTGCAGCAGGTTGGAGATCGCCTTCAGCGTCGTCGTCTTGCCCGCACCGTTGCCGCCGAGCAGCGCCGTGATCCCGCCCTGCTTCACGCTCAGCGAAACCCCTTTCAGAACGAGGATCACGTGATTGTAGATCACCTCGATATTGTTGACTTCCAATAGGGTTTCGTCGGTTTTACCGGCATCCAGCATGGTGCATCCCTCTCAGGCAAAGGCACGTTGCCCCTGCGTCTTCTTGGCAAAAATACCCAAAATCCTTTGGCTTTATCCGGCGCTCCGGTCCGGGCGAAAGCCTGAGCACCACCGGCGACGCGCATCGCGCCGCCGGTGGCAAACCGCGATCAGCCGCCGCAGTTCTCGTTTGTCGGCCAAGGCGCGTTGGCTTCGGCATATTCAGCCGCCTTGGTGTTCGCGAGTTCCTGATAGGACGCAACATTCGGCGTCAGGTGGTCAGAGACCTTGACGAACTTCGCGCCATCCCACTCAAGCATCCAGCCGCCGGAGTGACCGGTGTGGTTGGAGCAGGAGGTGGAGAACGGGGCAACCATGCCGGTGAGACCCAACTCGTTGATCCGCTCTTCGGTCATGTTGATGTTCTCAAGACCCCAGCGCAGCTGAGCTGCGGTGATTTCGGCGGTACCATACTCGGCCTGCGCCGCCGCGATACCTTCGGCCAGAACCGCGGAGATCACGATACCACGACCGTAGAACACGCCCTGCATCTCGGTGTCGTTCGACTGCGATTTGCCCGCATCGACAACGTGCTTCTTGATGTCCGCCATGACCGGCGCGTCCATGTTCGGGAAGGACCAGCTGATGGACTTGTAGCCTTTGCCCTTGTCACCAACGATGGCGAGGTCGGCGTCATGACCGGACCACCAGACACCGATCATGTTTTCCATCGGGAACTTGGTTTTCACCGCTTCGGTGATGGCACCGGCGTTCATCGCACCCCAGCCCCACATCACGACATAGTCGGGACGCATGCGGCGGATTTGCAGCCACTGCGCGGATTGGTTCTGCATTTCCTTCAGACCAACCGGGATCGGCTCAAAGGTAAAGCCCTTGTCACCTGCCATCTTCTCGAACACCGGGATCGGCTCTTTGCCGTAGGGGTGGTCAAGGTGCAGGAAGGCAATGGTCTTGCCGCTCAGATCACCCTGGCTTTCGAGGTACTGAACGATCATGTCCGCCCCATCCCAATAGCCGGACGGTGCGTTGAAAGCCCACTGGAAGGTGGTGCCTTCCATCATCGGGCTGAAGCCGTAGCCCGGCGCAAGGATCGGGATCTCGTCCACGTTGGTCTTCGGCAGAACCTGCAGCGTGATGCCGGTGGACCACGGCTGCGTCACGATCGCCTTGCCCTTGGTCTTCTCATAGCATTCCACGCCTTTTTCGGTGGAATAGCCGGTTTCGCATTCCTCGGCGTTGATCATGATGCCGCCGATGCCGCCATCGCGGGCGTTGAGCATGTTCAGGTAATCCGCCTGACCGTTCATCAGCGGAATACCGGTCGCGGCAAACGGGCCGGTCCGGTAGGCGAGGTTCGGCGTATAAAGTTCCTGCGCCATGGCCGCGCCGGCGGTCACACCCGCAACTGCGGCGGCAATCGCCAGTTTGGTGAAGTGTTTCATGGTATCTCCTCCCTGAGAATTCTGTTTGTCACTTCGGATTGAGGATGCGCGCCCCGCTCCTCTTCGGGGCGCGCAGAGTTCGTAGGGCGGGGCTGTGCCCCGCGTCCCCTTAGTGGGGGAAAGGCCAGATGATCAGTTTCTCCCGGATCAACCGCCAGAGCTGTGCCAGCCCATGCGGCTCAACGATCAGGAAGAACACGATCAGCGAGCCGACGATCATGATATTCAGATGCTCCACCGTGGCCGAGCCAATCGGAATGCCCAGCGCATTGGGCAGCAGGTTGAGCACAACCGGCAGGCCGACAATCAGGATCGCGCCAAGGTAGTTGCCCATGACGGACCCCAGCCCGCCGATGATCGCGATGAACAGGATGCGGAAGCTGAGCGGGATGTCGAAAAGGTTCGGTTCCGCCGCCCCGCGCCACATGAAGACGAACAGCGCTCCTGCCACACCGACGATGTAGGAAGAGACTGCAAAGGCCGTGAGCTTCGATTTCATCAGGTTGATGCCGATGAGCTCCGCCGCGATATCCATATCCCGCGTCGCTTTCCACGTCCGGCCCAGATTGCCGCGTGTGAGGTTGATGCAGACCCAGGTCAGCAGTCCGACGATGAAGAGCACCACATAGTATTGCACAATCGAACTGGCCTGCGGGCCGGACACGTAGACCCCGAACATCTCAAGGTTCGGCACCTGGATCGCGCCAGAGGCGTTGTAGTTGTAGAGCCAGGCCCATTTCTCGAAGAGCCAGACGAGAAAGAACTGTGCCGCCAGCGTCGCGATTGCGAGGTAGAACCCCTTGATCCGCAAGGACGGAATGCCGAAAGCAACCCCGATCCCGGCGCTGAACACGCCAGAAAGCAGAATCGCCACAATCGGGTTCATCCACGGCATCAGGGTGATCATCTTGTAGCAGGCATAAGCCCCGACCCCCATGAAGGCGGCGGTGCCCAGCGACAACTGCCCGGCAAACCCCGTCAGGATGTTGAGCCCCAATGCCGCAAGCGAATAGATCAGGATCGGGATCAGCAGCGTCTGAAAGGTAAATTCACTGGCAGTCAGCGGAAAGACCACCACGGCCAGAAGAAGGATCACCCCGAGCAGGAAGGCATCCTGCTTGATCGGGAACAAGGCCTGATCAGCCTCATAACTCGTTTTGAACTGCCCTGCGGTGCGATACAGCATATCCGTCTCTTCCCTTTTCCAGGCGTGCGGGGCAAAGCCCCGCCCTACGCCCGGTTCCTCCCTGTGTCAGGGCCCGCCCAAGCAGGCCCCTATGACTTGTCCTTGTCGTCCCGGCCGGTCTGATCGGCGCCCCAAAAGGCTGCCATGGCCTTGAACGATCCTGTCGTGACGGCCATGGAGGCCGTGAACATGGCACTCGCCGCCGCGAGTTGCGCCTCCAGAAGACCACGCGCAACCGTCTCCGCGTCGTAGCCTTCCGTCAGGCCATCGGCCCCGCGGGCCAAGTCGGCCACATCCCGCTCCCGCGATGTCTCGGCCTGCGCGTCGTCAAACTCTCCATCCAATCTCGGTTGCTTAGACATCGAGACCCTCGTCCACTTCGTACCGCGCCCGGCTACCGCTCTTCGGCGCGTAGCCGATCTCCTCGGTGTGCTTGACCAGCCAGAACCAGGCCCAAAGCCCAAGCCCCGCGCCAACCACCGCCAGCACCATCGCGGTCACCATGCGCCCGGATGCATCCGGATCAGTCGTCAGCGCCAAATATCCAAAGCACCAGAAACCCGACCATGCGATAACGTTCAGAATTGCGATTAGCTTGGACATGGTTTGGCTCCCTTCACGACTTTCGACGCTTTCCTTCAGTTACTTCGTTCTGCACTGTCGCCAAATGCGATCTTCTTTCCAACCTTCTGTCGGGGAGATCCTGGGGCCTTGACCCGTTTCGATCTCCCCGGCGGCGCGCCCCGCGCCGCCCTAGACCCTTTCGATGATGCGCTCCCCGAACAGACCCTGCGGGCGGAAGAGCAGCACGATCAGCGCCAGCACAAAGGCAAACCAGGTCTCGGTGTTGCCCCCCAGAAGCGGCTGACCCCAGTAAATCTCAAAAAGCTTCTCAGACAGGCCAATCAGAAGCCCGCCTATGATCGCCCCGGTGATACTCTCAAGACCGCCCAGCATCAGAACCGGCAGAGCCTTGTAGGCGATCACTTCGAGCGCAAAGCTGACCCCGGCCCGTGCGCCCCAGGCGATGCCTGTGACCAGAGCGATAATCCCTGCGATGAACCAGACCAGAACCCAGACCGTCTGCAGCGAGATCCCCACGGACAGAGCCGCCTGATGATCGTCACCCAAAGCCCGGATCGCCCGGCCCATACGCGTCTTGTTCAGGAAAGCCAGCAGCGCAATCACCAGAAGCGCCGCGACCGCAACTGCCGTGATGTCCTTTTCCTCCAGGATCAGCAGACCACCCCAAGGCTCCAGCAGGACGCTGTCCGTCGGAATGCCCAGCTCTTCGGTGATCATCACCTTGTTTTCACCGCCGAAGATGATCTCGCCAAAACCAATCAGGAAAAGCGTGATCCCAATGGTCGCCATGAACAGAATGATGTCCGGTTGCCCGACCAGCGGCCGCAACACGATCCGCTCAATGCTCACCGCAAGCCCGAACATGACCCCCAGCGTGAGGATCACGGAAATCCACGCGGGCACGCCAAAGGCATGCAGCCCCACAAGCGTCAACGCGGCAAACACCACCATGATGCCTTGCGCAAAGTTGAAAATCCGGGACGAGCGGAAGATCAGGACAAACCCCAGCGCGATGAGCGCGTAAAGAATGCCGGATACGAGCCCTTCCCAGAGCACCTGCAAGAGGAAGTCCGGCGCGTCGATCATATCCGCGAAGGGTGTGATGAAGATGTCTTTCAGCATGTCCGCTCTCCCGTCCGCGTCTCTCGCGCGTTTCTTTGTGCGTCAAATATCCCGGGGCGCGCGCCGCAGGCGGCGGGGCAGCGCCCCAATCTTGCAACCCGTCTCAATGCGCCACCCCCAGATAGGCATCAATCACGTCCTGATTGCTGCGCACCTCTTCTGGCGGACCGTCCCCGATCTTTTTGCCGTAGTCCATGACCACCACACGATCAGACAAGTCCATGACCACGCCCATGTCGTGCTCGATCAGGCAAATCGTGGTTCCAAATTCGTCATTCACATCAAGGATAAAGCGGGACATGTCCTCTTTTTCCTCGACGTTCATGCCCGCCATCGGCTCATCGAGCAGCAGGATCGACGGCTCTGCCGCCAGCGCCCGCGCCAACTCAACCCGCTTCTTCAAACCATAAGGCAGGCGGCCAACCGGCGTTTTGCGGATGTTCTGGATCTCAAGGAAGTCGATGACCTCCTCCACCTTTTCGCGGTTCTCGATCTCCTCGTTGCGCGCCTTGCCATACCAAAGCGCCTGCGCCCCGATCCCGGCATGCATATGCGTCAGCCGTCCGGTCATGACGTTGTCGAGTACTGTCATCCCTTCAAAAAGAGCGATGTTCTGGAACGTCCGCGCCACGCCCATCCGCGCGACCTCAAAGGGTTTCATCGCCGGACGTTTCGCGCCTTTGTACCACAGCTCACCAATCGTCGGGGTGTAGAAGCCGCTGATGATGTTGAGCATGGAGGACTTGCCCGCGCCGTTCGGCCCGATGATCGCCCGGATTTCTCCCTCGTGGATATCAAAGGAGATATCGGAAATCGCCGTCACCCCGCCGAACTTCAGCGTGATGTTCTTCAACTCCATCAGGGTGCCGCCAATCTGGCGCCCATCGGCTGTGACGTATCCTTCAGTGTCTTTCATTCACTGCTTTCCTTCGACAAAACTGTTCCGCAGTCCTGGCCCGGACGTTCTTTGAATTCAGCGACGGCCAATGCCTTGTCCAGATCGACCATGAACAGCACATTCACTTGGCATCCGCGTGCATTTGGCTCTGCCTTGCTCAATGCAACGACGCGACCAAGATCGACCTTTCGGCGCGTTTTCCCGTCGACAAACGCTCCATTTGCCTTTTCAGTTGCAAGTCTCTCTCCGAAAGTCTCGCCAATTTCGGACAGGGCGTCTGACGAAAACTTCGCTTGAGACACGACCTTGCAGCTTCGGATCGGAACTGTTGCCCCGGTTTCCCGAGAGACTTGTTCAATTGCCACGCGTCCCGCGTGCCAAAACTCTTGCGCTGGCCACGCACTGTCTGCATCCGCATTGTTGAACAGAGGGGTGAAGCCCTCCACGTTCAGACGCTCACCGTTGACCATTGCCTCCATGCACCGGTCTGCAGCAGTCAACCAGATGCCAGTGTCCGCCGAAGCCGCCACCACAGGCCCCGCGGCGGAAAGCCCGACGCAGAGCCCAAGGGCCGCGCCCACGGGATGGTGGGTGGGGCGATGTTGCCCCCGGCAACCAGCGACAGCCATCATTCCGCCGCCACTTTGGCCGCCACGGGCACAACCTTCGCATCGCGCAGGCTCAGCGTCGCCTTGATCGCGCCTTTGCGCCCGTCTTCGTAGGTCACTTCCGTTTCGGTGTAGACGCTGTCCGATCCATCGTACAAAGCCGCCAGAAGATCATCGAACTTCTCGCCGATAACCTTGCGCTTCACCTTGCGCGTCCGGGTCATTTCCCCGTCATCCGCATCCAGTTCCTTGTGCAGGACGAGGAACCGGTGAATCTGACAGCCCGACAGCATGACATCCTCAGCCACGGAGGTGTTCACCTCTTCGATGTGGCCTTGAATGGTCTCAAGCACCTGCGGATGCTGCGCCAGTTCCTGGTAGGACGCATAGGCAATGTTGTTCCGCTCTGCCCAGTTGCCCACCGCTGTCAGGTCGATGTTGATAAAGGCCACACAGCGATCCTGGCCCGCGCCAAACACCACGGCTTCCAGAATATTGGGGAAGAACTTCAGCTTGTTCTCCACGTACTTCGGCGCAAACATCGCGCCCGAAGCCATCTGACCCACATCTTTGGCCCGGTCGATGATCCGAAGATGCCCGGAGGTTTCCTCGAAGAAGCCCGCATCCCCGGTTGCGACCCAGCCTTCCGGATCCTTGGTGTCTGCGGTGCTTTCCGGGTTCTTGTAGTACTCCACGAAGGTCCCCGGCGAGCGGTAGAACACCTCGCCATTGTCGGCGATGCGAATCTCCACGCCCGGTGCAGGCACGCCCACAGTGTCCGACCGCACTTCGCCATCGGGCTGCACGGTAATGAACACCGAGGCCTCCGTCTGGCCGTAGAGTTGCTTCAGGTTGATCCCCAAGGAGCGATAGAAATCAAAGATTTCCGGCCCGATCGCTTCCCCGGCGGTGTAGCCAACGCGGACTTTTGAAAAACCCATGGCATTCTTCAAAGGCCCATAGACCATGAACTCACCAAGGCTGTATTTCAGCCGGTCCATCATGCCCACGGGTTTGCCGTCTAGGATCGCAGGACCCACTTTGCGGGCGTGCTCCATGAAATGCTTGAAAATCTTCTGCTTGGTCGGCCCGGCGTCTTCCATCCGGATCATGATCTGCGTCAGCTGCGTCTCGAAGATCCGCGGCGGCGCAAAATAGTAACTCGGCGCGATTTCCCGCAGATCGGTCAGCAGCGTATCGGCGCTTTCGGGGCAGTTGACACAGAACCCTTTCCACATCGCCTGGCCAATCGAAAAGATGAAATCCCCGACCCATGCCATCGGCAGATAGGCCAGAACCTCATCACTGCGGCGCAGATCGTCGAACTCGGCAGAGGACTTGGCGGCTTCGATGATATTGCGGTTCGAGAGCACAACGCCCTTGGGTTTGCCGGTGGTACCGGAGGTGTAGAGCATCACGCATGTGTCGTCATAGCCCAGCGCCCCGCGCCGCTTCTCCAGCTCCTTGATGTATTCGTCGTAGGCTGCACGCCCCTGCGCCTGCACATGGCTGAAGTCATGCAATGTCGTGTGATCATACTTCCGCATGCCGCGCGGATCGACATAGATCATATGCTCGAACTGGTGCAGGTCGTCCTGAATCTCGATGACCTTGTCGACCTGCTCCTGATCCGCCGCGATGACAAACCGGGCACCGCAGTGGCCCAGCACGTATTCCATCTCTTCGGCGACCGCATCCTGATAGAGCGGCACCGGCACGGCGCCGCACATCTCGGCGGCGACCATCGACCAATAGAGCGACGGGCGATTGCGCCCGATAATGGCGATGTGATCGCCCGGGTTCACGCCAAGGTTCAACAGACCAAGCGCAAGCGCCTCGATCTCCTCGGCGGTTTCCTTCCACGTCCAGCTTTGCCAGATGCCGAATTCTTTTTCGCGGTAAGCCGGGGAATCCCCGAACTCCCGCACGTTGCGCGCCAACAAGGCAGGGACCGAGCGCAGTCCCTCTGCGCCCTTCACCATCTCAACCAAAGCTTTTCCTCCCGTCATGCCGACATAGCGGCACCCAGACTGGACCTCTCCTCAAAGGCCCGATCGCTTCGCGCGATTCTGGTGACCATCTTGGTCGCCTCTCAGGCTGGCGGTCAACTTTTTCCTGAACTTTTCCAAAATCTAACCAATTGTAACAACGCGCTTTCGGGATCGTCGGGGCGGGCGGGGCGGCTTTCGAAGAAACAGCTCCGCCGCCACGGCCTCTTCCCAAGCCTCGCGCCCCGACATAGGGTCCGCCCCATGAGCACCACCGCCCTGACCCAAGCCGGTCTGAACCTCATTCAGCAGGCCCTGACCATCTACAACAGCGATCTGCGTCTCGAAGTGTGCAATGCACGCTTTGCTGAAATGTTTGATCTGCCCCCCGAACACACGACCCCCGGCGCACGCTTCGAAGACACGATCCGCCATCTCGTGCTGCGCGGCGAATATGGCCCCGTGGATGATCCCGGAGATTTCATCCAGACCCGCGTTGACGTCGCCCGCGCCTTTCAGCCGCATTACATGGAACGCACCCGCGCCAATGGGCGCACCATTTCGGTCGAAGGCGCGCCGCTGCCGCAGGGTGGCTGGGTCACGGTCTACACGGACATCACAGACACCAAGGCTCAGGAACAACTGCTGCGCAGCCATTCCGAAACCCTGTCCGAAGAGGTGCTCAAACGCTCCGAGGAACTGGCCAAGACCAACCGCGAGCTTGCGGCAACCAACAAGGCCCTGAAACAGGCTCGGCGCGAGTTGCAGGAGAGCGAGGCCCACACCCGGACAACCACGGAAATGGTTCCAGCCCATATCGCCCGCGTCGATGCGACGGGGCATTATACGTTTTCCAACAAACGCCTAGCGACGGTCATGCCCGGTCAACCCTCTGACATTCTGGGCCAGCACATCTCCGAAGCCCTTGGCCCTCAGGCCTATGGCCGCGTGCAGCCCCACCTCGAAGCCGCCATGGACGGGCAGCCCAGCACGTTCGAATTCACCCATGAAGCCAGTTCGCGGCGCATTCGCGTGGCCTTCACCCCTGATCCGCTGGAGCCCGGCGTCTATATCCTCAGTCAGGACATCACCGAGGAAACCCAAACCCGCGCCGCCCTGCAGCAGACCCGCCGCCGGGAACTGGCGGCCCAGTTGATCAGCGGTATGGCGCATGATTTCTCCAATCTTCTGACCATTATCCTGGGGATGCAGTCCAAACTGGCGCGTCAAGTAACGGACGAGTCCGCCCAGCCGCTCATCACCGCCACCCTCTCCGCTGCGCGGCGCGGTGGTGACATGCTTGGACGGATCGCCGACATCACAAGCAAACGCGGCTGGCAGCCCGGCGTGCTGGACGTTGACGCGTTTCTGTCCGACCTGCGGGTTCTCGCCACACCAACGCTGCCCGAAGGCATTTCCCTGACCACCGAAAACACAACAACCGGCGCCTTCATGGTGGATGAAGGCCTTTTGCAGGATGCCTTGCTGAACCTGATCCTGAACGCACGGGACGCCTGCGGCGAAACCGGGGCGATCGATCTGCAGGTCCGCGCGATACAGGACACATGGCTGGAATGGACAGTCACCGATTCAGGCCCCGGTTTTTCGGAAACCGCACTGGAACACGGGCTCGATCCGTTTTTCACAACCAAGGGCGGCGAAGGGTCCGGCCTTGGCCTTGCCATGGTCTATGACATGACCAAGCTCGCCGGCGGCTCCGCCCGCCTGTCCAACGTCCGGAACGGCGCGCGCGTGACCCTGCGCCTGCCTCTGCGGCCAGCGGAACCTGTGGCGAAACCGCAGGCTGGTGATGCACTGGCCCTGCTGGTCGAAGACAGCGACGATCTGCGGGCCTCGGTGCGCGACATGCTGACCGCGCTCGGCTATGCCGTGGTCGAAGCCGCTTCCGTCGCCGAAGCCATCGCGCTCGCCGAAGGCCTGCCCAATCTGGCGTTGATCCTGTCGGACATCTCGCTTGAAGGGGATGAGACGGGCCTCGCCCTGATTGACCGCCTGCCCGGCACGCCGCTGCGCCTGATGACGTCGCTGCCCTCGGATCATCCGCATCACATTGAGGCCCGCGCGCATGTGCCGGTCTTGCGAAAGCCATTTTCCGCGGAAGGTTTGACCGCCTTTCTTGGCGAGGTTATGCCACAGCCATGAGCGCACTAGTCACCATCCTCGACGACGAACCGGCCATCCGCGAGATGCTCTCGGAAGCCCTGACCGATGCGGGCTACCGCACGATGACCTTTGGCCGCGCCACGGAATTCGAGGCCGCTCTGCGCCGCACGACGCCGGACATCTGTCTTGTCGATCTGGGCCTGCCGGACCGGGACGGCCTCAGCCTCGTGCACCGTCTCGCGCTGGAGCAGGGCGCATGCGTGATCATCATATCCGGCCGCGCGCAGGTGCAGGACCGGATCACCGGGCTGGAACTTGGCGCGGATGACTACATCATCAAACCTTTCGACCCGTCCGAAGTCGTCGCCCGCGTTCGCGCCCGGCTGCGCGGGCCCAAACGGACCGAGACCGGGACGGTGGCCCGTTTCAACGGCTGGACCGCACATTTTGATCGCTTTGCCCTGGAAGATGCCGAAGGGACCGAAACCCCGTTCAGCCAGGCCGAAGGCGAAGTGCTGCGCCTGTTCCTGGAAAGCCCGAAGCGCTTGATCAGCCGCGCGCATATGCAGGAAACGCTGGGCGGCGCGGCGGGTGAAAGCTTTGACCGGGCCATGGATGTCCGCATTTCCCGCCTGCGCACCAAACTCCGGGAAGACCCCAAAAACCCGCGTTTGATCAAGACGATCTATGGTGCGGGTTATATTTTTCTCGGCGACGTGCACTGGGACTGATCCGCACCGCCACGCCCCCTCTGGACGCCGCCGCACGCCGGGCATAGGCTCCGGCCAAACGACGATGGGAGAGACGGCGATGGCCACCGGCAGCAATATCCGAACCTGGTTCAACGGCCAGTGGCACGAAGGCGATGCAATGATCATTCGCGCCGCTGATCACGGCGCATGGCTCGGTTCCGGCGTGTTCGATGGCGCGCGTTACGTGAACGGCGTTTGCCCTGATCTCAAGGCCCACTGCGACCGGGTCAATCGCTCCGCTGCGGCCCTCATGTTGACCCCAACTGTTACCACCGAAGAAATGGTTCAGATCGTCTGGGAAGGGCTCAAGGCTTATCCCAAGGACGCCGCCGTCTATGTGCGCCCGATGTACTGGGGCATCAACGGCGACATCACCGCGATTGTGCCGCAGCCCGAGGTGACCGGCTTTGCCATTTGTCTTGAGGAAATCCCCTTCGCGCCGGACACCGCGTCGGTCAAACTCGGCATGACCCGTTTCCGCCGCCCGGTTCTGGAAAGCTCCGTGGTGAACGCAAAGGCAGGCTGTCTTTACCCGAACAACGCCCGCATGCTGAGCGAGGTTCGCTCCCGCGGGTTCGGCAATGCCCTGGTCGCCGATGCCATGGGCAACGTCGCCGAAAGCGCCACGGCCAATGTCTTCATGGTCAAGGACGGCGCGATTTTCACGCCGATCGCCAATGGCACCTTCCTCGCGGGGATCACCCGGGCTCGGCACATGACCAACATGCGCGCGGATGGCATGGAGGTGCACGAGACCGTGCTGAGCTTCGACGACTTCCACGGCGCGGACGAGGTTTTCCTGTCCGGCAACATGAGCAAGGTCACCGCCGTGACGGGTTTCGAAGACACCGCCTATCAATCCGGTCCTGTCACGCGCCGCGTGCGGGAAATGTATTGGGATTGGGCGCTTAGCGAAGCCTGACGGGACGGCGGGTGGGGCGCCTTTGCGGTCACGCAAACAGCGCCCGGCCGCCGCTCGGCTCGCTTCGGCGCTGGACAGAGGCAACCCCGTCTGCCACGGTCCACCGTCAGGAGAGACCACAATGCGCAAGTTCCTCGTCGTGCTCGACGACAGCCGAGAATGCCTGAACGCCATGCAATTTGCCGCCATGCGTGCCGCAAACACTGGCGGCGGTGTCGAGATCCTGTCCGTCATTCCGCCGGACGAGTTCAACCACTGGATCGGCGTCGGCGATATCATGCGCGAAGAGGCCCGCGAGCGCATCGAGGCGCATTTCGAGGTCTTCGCAAAGTGGATGCGCGACAAGCAGGGCATCGATCCCGAACTGGTTATTCGAGAGGGTGATCCAGTCAGTGAGATTCTTGATCAGGTCAACGACGATCCCGAAATCGGCGTGCTGGTCCTTGGCGCAGCGGCGGACAAGAAAGGCCCCGGGCCTTTGGTCACGCAGTTGACGAAGAACGCAGGCTCTTTGCCGATCCCGATCACGGTTGTTCCCGGGGACATGAGCCGCGAGCGTCTCAAGTCTGTGACCTAAGCATATCCGGCCGCCTGCCAAGCCTCCTTAGCCCATGAAAAATTGACCGAATCGCCCGCACGGCTTACCGTAGGGGAAGCTTTTTCATCACGCGTCTCTCGCATTCGGAGGTCTTTTCATGACTCGTTTGGCCATTCTTTCCGCCGCCTTTGCCGCATTGGCCCTGCCCGCAACTGCCGCAACCTATAACGAAGCGGCAACTTTCGCCGACAATGCCGCCGCCGAGGCGCTCTGGCTCGGAACCGCAGGCATCGCCAGCCCGGAGTACCTGCTGAATTTCGAAACAGGATACACCGACGGTCAAACCGTTTCGGGCGCCATCGGCTATGGCGGCCTTAGCATTGCAGGCATCGGTCAAGGCGGTGGGGACCCCACCATTGAAAGCGGGACTGGCAACATTGGCGGCTCCAACCCCATTGGCAGCTATGCGCTGGAACTGGCAGATGATGGCTCTTACGGCGGCATGACGGTTCTTTCGCTGACCTTCGAAAGCGCCTTGGCCTACCTGTCCTTTTACATGATCGATGCGAGCACCCATACGGTGAATTACGGTGCGGGTTCCGTGAACACAGGTGCCACCGGGTCCAGTGGCGAAACCGCAGAGTTCCGGGGCTTCGTGTTTGCGCCGTCGGAAACCGTGACCACAATCGACGTGCTCTACGACAGCAGCGGCGCGTCGGGCTGGGCCATCGACAATATCGCCTGGGGCTACAAAGCCGCCGTTGTGCCGCTCCCGGCGACCCTGCCGCTTCTCCTGCTGGGCCTCGGCGGCACCTTTCTGATGCGGCGCAGACAAATTTAGAACAGTTCCAAATCTTGACGGTGGCCTCGGAGGAGCGCATATAGGAGGGAAGCGACAGAAGGTACGTCCCAGATGTTCATCCAGACCGAATCCACTCCGAACCCCGCCACCCTCAAGTTCCTGCCCGGCCAGACCGTGCTGGAAATGGGTACCGCTGATTTCCCGTCATCGGAAAGCGCATCTGCGTCGCCGCTGGCGCAGCGGCTGTTTGCCGTCGATGGCGTGACCGGCGTGTTCTTTGGCACCGATTTCATCACCGTGACAAAAGCGGAGACGATTGACTGGGATCACCTCAAACCGTCCATCCTTGGTGCGGTCATGGAGCACTTCCAGTCCGGTCAGCCCGTCATGGGCGACGGAGCGGTGCAGGCTGGCGGTCATGCGGAGCATGATGGCGAGGACGGAGAAGTTGTCGGTCAGATCAAGGAATTGCTCGACAGCCGCGTGCGCCCGGCCGTGGCTCAGGACGGCGGCGACATCACCTTTCACGGTTTCGATCGGGGTGTTGTGTACCTGCACATGCAGGGTGCCTGCGCGGGTTGCCCGTCTTCGACGCTGACATTGAAAATGGGCATCGAAAACCTTCTGCGGCACTACATTCCCGAAGTGACCGAGGTTCGGCCTGTTGTCGTCTGATCCTCTGATCCTTGGCTTTGACACATCGGCGGCGCATTGCGCCGCCGCTTTGTTGTGTGGCGGCAAAGTTCTGTCTTCCCGAACCGAAGAGATGGCCAAGGGGCAGGCCGAGCGGCTCATGCCTTTGCTCCAATCGATGCTCGACGAGCATGGCATGGTTTGGGCGGAACTCGACGCCATCGCAGTCGGAACTGGTCCTGGCAATTTCACCGGAATACGCATTGCAGTCAGCGCGGCTCGCGGACTGAGCCTCGCACTTGGCATTCCGGCAATCGGCGTTTCGGGCTTCGAAGCGATGCACTCGGGCCGCGATATTGTAGAAGCTGAGGACTGTCTTGTGAGTCTTCCCGGACAGCGCCGCGGCGTGGACGTCGTGGTCCAAGTTTTTGAAAAAGGACTCGGCATCGGTCAGCCTGTTGAGTTGGCGCTCTACGAAGACACAGTTGGGGCGTCGGCCGAAAACAACGCGCGACTGGGCAGCATTCCGTCAGGTCTGCCGATCGTCGGAGCACGCGCGGAAACTCTCGACGCTATCCTGAACGAAGCGCATGGTTTTATGCTGGGCTACGACTGTCTCTCAATGGACAACTTAGGTGGAATCGCAGAGGTCATAGGCCGAGTTGCGCTATCCCGGCTGTCCAACACGGCGGATTTCCCCCGCCCAGCCCCGCTCTACATTCGGCCTGCCGACGCTGCCCCTTCGCGGGATACACCACCGGTGATCCTCGACGCGCCCCGCGAGCAGGCGCAGTGACGCCCGAGCAGGCTGCGGACATTTCCGCACGGGCTTACAAACATATGACACCGTGGCGCACCGATCAGATCGAAGCCTCTCTGGAGCAGCCATTCGCATTGCTTAGTGCAAGCGATCATGCGTTTGTCCTGGGGCAAGTCATTGCCGGGGAAGCGGAAATTCTCGCACTCGCCGCCGATCCGGAACACCAGCGCACTGGCGCAGCCAGCGCCGCTCTTGCCCAGTTTTTGAGCGACATCGCAGCGCGCGAGGCGCGCACGGTTTTCCTGGAGGTCTCCGAGGAAAACACCCCGGCGCTCGCTTTTTACAAGGCTAAACGCTTTGCACAGGTCGGCAGACGGCCGGGATACTACCATCCCGCCCCGGGAAAAGCCGTCGATGCTTTGATCCTGAAACTGGATTTGCCCTGACGTAACCGGGATTTAGCAACGCCCCGCTGCGACAAAGTGCCAAGAATCGGTTGACCATCCGGCAGCCACGCGCCCTAATTGTGAGCATTCCTCGAGGTGGCTCCAAAGATGGGCTGCCCGTTAAACCGACTGGGAGAGTTCCATGACCTTTTTCGCAAAGACCCTCGGCACCGTCGCCGCCCTTGCGCTCAGCGCAGGCGCTGCGCTGGCCGATCCGGCGCTGATCTATGACCTTGGCGGCAAGTTCGACAAGTCCTTCAACGAAGCGGCTTTCAACGGTGCCGAGAAGTTCGTCGCTGACACCGGCGGCTCCTACCGCGACATCGAAATCCAGTCCGAAGCCCAACGTGAGCAGGCCCTGCGCCGCTTTGCCGAAAACGGCTTCAACCCGATTGTGACCACCGGCTTTGCCATCGCGAGCATCATGGGTGAGGTCGCCAAGGACTACCCGGACACCAAGTTCGTCAACGTTGACGGCTGGCTGCCGGAAGTGCCCGAAAACGTGCTGCTGATCAACTTCCAGGAACACCAAGGCTCTTACCTCGTCGGCATGATGGCTGCGATGGCGTCCGAGTCCGGCAAAGTGGGCTTCATCGGCGGCATGGACATTCCGCTGATCCGTCACTTCGGCTGCGGTTATGCGCAGGGCGCAAAGGCTGTGAACCCGGACATCGAGATCATCGCCAACATGACCGGCACCACGCCGACGGCATGGAACGACCCGGTCAAAGGCTCCGAGCTGGCCAATGCCCAGATCAGCCAAGGCGCTGACGTGATCTACGCGGCCGCAGGCGGGACCGGCGTTGGCGTTCTGCAAACCGCAGCGGACGAAGGCATCCTGTCCATCGGCGTGGACAGCAACCAGAACCACCTGCACCCGGGCAAGGTTCTGACCTCCATGCTCAAGCGCGTTGACGTGGCCGTGTACGAGGCCATGAAAGCGGGCGAAGGCCTTGAGACCGGAAAGTTCATGACCCTTGGTCTCGCCGAAGACGGTGTTGGCTATGCGCTGGACGACAACAACGCTCCGCTCGTGTCCGACGACATGAAAATGGCGGTCGATGCAGCACGCCAGCAGATCATTGATGGCGGTCTGAACGTCGTGGCCTACTACGACAACGACAGCTGCCCGGTCCTGGATTTCTGATCCGGCGACCCTGAAACGACCAAGGATCGCGCCCCCGACGGCGCGATCCACACTGATTTCTCTGGCACCTCATCCCTTTCCGTAACATGATGGCTGTCCAGACCACCTCGTCAGCCGAAATGATGAAAAGAGGGTGCCATGTCTCAATCACTGGAAACGTTCTTTTCCGCCTGGAGCGAAAGCGACGCGGACCAACGCGCGGACAAGATCAGCGCTTCGGTCGCCGCGAACGCCGTCTACAGCGACCCGCGCTGCCCGGAACCGATATCCGGCCGCGAGGCCCTGACCGAATACACCGGCGCTTTCAGCGCCAATGCGCCCGGCTGGACCGCCAGCGTTGTCAAATCCGACGAAACCGCAGGCCTGATCCGGGCGACGATCGCCTTTGGCGGCACCGGCCCTGATGGCAGCGAGATGCAGCAGTTGGGTCAATACTTCGTTGAATGCGATGCAGACGGTCTGCTCGCCAAGATTACCGGATTCGTCGGCACAGGAGCCCCCGAGTGACTACTCCCCCCAAGGACGGCAACGCCCCGCTCGCGATCGAACTCAAAGGCATTTCCAAGGCCTTCGGTCCGGTTCAGGCGAACAAGAATATCTCGATCCAGGTCGCGCGCGGCTCGATCCATGGCATCATCGGCGAGAACGGCGCGGGCAAGTCCACGCTGATGTCCATCCTCTACGGGTTTTACAAAGCGGACAGCGGCGAAATTCACATCGGCGGCAACAAAACCGAGATCCCGGACAGCCAGGCGGCGATTTCCGCTGGCATCGGCATGGTTTTTCAGCACTTCAAGCTGGTGCAGAACTTCACCGTTCTGGAAAACATCATTCTGGGCGCAGAGGACGGCCCGATGCTGCGTCCAAGCCTTGCCCGTGCGCGCAGCGTACTCAAAAAACTGTCTGATGAGTACGAGTTGAACGTCGATCCCGATGCGCTGGTCGAAGACCTCTCCGTCGGGCACCAGCAACGGGTGGAAATCCTCAAGGCGCTCTACCGCGAGGCCGACATTCTCATTCTGGACGAGCCTACCGGCGTTTTGACACCGGCAGAGGCCGACCACCTGTTCCGCATCCTCGAAGGGCTGCGCAAAGAAGGCAAAACCATCATCCTGATCACGCACAAGCTGCGCGAAATCATGGAGATCACCGACACGGTCAGCGTCATGCGGCGCGGCGAGATGACCGCAACGGTCAAGACGTCCGAGACCTCGCCAGAGGAACTGGCCGAGTTGATGGTGGGCCGCAAAGTGCTGTTGCGCGTCGACAAGAAACCGGCCCATCCCGGTGGCAACGTTCTGGAAATCGAGAACCTGCGTTACGTGGACAGCGCCGGGGTTGAGCGCCTCAAGGGTATTTCTCTGAACGTCCGTGCCGGCGAGATTGTCGGCATCGCGGGTGTATCGGGCAATGGCCAGTCCGAACTGCTCGAAGTGCTCGGCGGGTATGCCGATGCCAAGGGCACCATCCGGATGAACGGACAGGAAATCGACCTGACGGGCAAGCATTCCGATGGTCAGAGCCGCCGCGCGCGCGGCATCGCCCATGTGCCGGAAGACCGCCACCACGAAGGGCTGATCCTGCCCTACACCGCGTGGGAAAACACTGTTTTCGGCTATCACCGCGATCCGGAGATCCAGAAGGGTCTTCTGATGGACAATGCCAAGATCAAGGAAGAAGCCGCGGCCAAGATGGAGCGTTTTGACGTGCGCCCGCCCAACCCGAACCTTGCGGCGGCGAATTTCTCCGGCGGCAACCAGCAGAAAATCGTCCTCGCCCGCGAGATCGAGAAAAGCCCGGACCTTCTGCTTGTCGGTCAGCCCACGCGCGGCGTGGACATCGGCGCAATCGAGTTCATCCACCAGCAGATCGTCCGCCTCAGGGATGAGGGGAAGGCAATCCTGCTTGTCTCGGTGGAGCTCGATGAAATCATGTCCCTGTCGGACCGCATCGCCGTCATGTTCGACGGTCAGATCATGGGCGAACGCCTGCCCGAGGAAACCGATCAGACTGAACTGGGTTTGCTGATGGCGGGCGTCACCGACACAAACAAATCGGAACCGGAGAAAGCCGATGCCTGATCGCACCCTGCTTTTACGCGGTTCCAGAGCCCAATCCGCCCCCCGCAAAGCGCCGCACAAGCCTGAAGGACGCACGACATGAACAGAATGCCCGCCTGGGCCGACGCGGTTCTCGTCCCCCTGTTTTCGATCCTTCTGGCCGCGCTTATCTCGGCCCTTGTGATCCTTGCGATCGGAGAAGACCCGGTTGAGGCCTTCTCGCTGATGGTCGACGGCGCGCTGATGCGCTCATCCGGATGGGGTTATACGCTCTACTACGCGACCAATTTCATCTTCACTGGCCTTTGCGTCGCCGTCGCATTCCATGCGCGCATGTTCAACATCGGCGGTGAAGGGCAGGCGATGATCGGCGGGCTTGGGGTTGCCTTGGCCTGTCTTTACATCCCGTGGCCGCATTGGACGATTGCCCTGATCGGGGCGACCTTCTCCGCTGCGCTGTTTGGCGCGGCCTGGGCCTTTATCCCGGCCTACCTGCAGGCAAAACGCGGCAGCCACATCGTGATCACCACGATCATGTTCAACTTCATCGCCTCTGCGGTGTTGAACTACATGCTGGTGAACGTGCTGCGTCCGCCGCGCGCGATGGACCCGGCCACCGGCCCTTTCCCCGAGGCGACCCACCTGCCGACGTTCCAGGACATGTTCGCCACTGCCGACAATCCGCTGTTCCGGGGATCCCCGGCCAACGTGACCTTCTTCATTGCCGTGCTCGCCTGCATCGGCTTCTGGTTCCTGATCTGGCGCACACGGCTGGGGTACGAAATCCGCGCCTTTGGCCATTCCGAAACGGCCGCGAAATACGCCGGGATCTCGCCTGTGCGGATCATCGTTGTGGCCATGCTCATTTCGGGCGGTCTTGCCGGGCTGATGGCGCTCAACACCACAATGGGCGAGGCCGAACGGCTTGTGATGAACGCAACGGAAGGCGCCGGTTTCATCGGCATTGCCGTGGCGCTTATGGGCCGGTCGCACCCCTTGGGTGTGTTTTTGGCGGCCCTTCTGTTCGGCTTCCTTTATCAGGGCGGCGCAGAATTGGCGCTCTGGACCTCGATCCCGCGCGAGTTGATCACCGTCATCCAGGCGCTGGTCATCATGTTCACGGGCGCGCTCGACAATATGGTGCGCATGCCGCTTGAAAAGCTGTTCCTGCTGTTCGGGCGAGGAAAACGCACATGAGCCTGCTTGCCGGTATCCTGACCGCCTATACCATTTTGCTGGTCGGCACCTTGTCGCCGGGGCCTGCCGTGGCGCTGCTGCTCGGCATCGCAAGCAGCGAAGGGCGCCGCGCCGCCCTGACAACCTGCGCTGGCATTGCCTTGGGCAGCATGACCCTGAACCTTCTGACCCTAGCCGGGATCGGGCTCCTGCTCAGCCAGGTAGCCTGGGCCATGCAGGCCCTGAAGGCCTTTGGGACGGCCTATCTCCTGTGGCTCGCCTACGGCGCGTTTCGCAGAGCGATGCGCCCGCCAGCGGTGACCCGGGTCAAAACCGGAACCCGCGGCACCGTGGCCCGGCTGGTTCAGGGATACCTGCTGCAAGTCACCAACCCGAAAGCCGTGGGCTTCTGGCTGGCCATATCGGCGGTCGGTGCCGTCACAAACGCGTCCTTGCCGGTTATCGCGCTCTACGTGCTGTGCGGCGGCGTGATTTCGTTCTTCGGACATGCGGCCTGGGGCTTTGCCCTCTCCAGCCGCCCCTTCCAAAACGCTTACGCGGCCGCCCGTGGCAAGATTGAGGCCGCGCTTGGCCTCGTCTTCGGCTTCGCCGCTTTCAAACTCGCGACTTCAGAGGTTTAGCCCATGGATCTCGACACCCTCATCCAGATCGGCGGCAGCACCATCCGCCTGTCCACCCCTCTGCTTCTGGCCTGTCTTGCCGGGCTGTTCTCCGAGCGGTCCGGCGTCATCGACATCGGGCTTGAAGGCAAAATGCTCATCGCCGCCTTCTTCTCCGCCGCCTTTGCCTTCTCAACCGGCTCTGTCTGGATCGGGATGCTGGCGGGCATTGCCGCCTCCATGGCGCTGTCGGGCCTGCACGGCCTCGCTTCGATCACCTTCCGGGGCAATCAGCTGATCTCGGGCGTTGCGCTGAACTTCCTCGCGTCCGGTGTGACCGTTCTGATTGCTCAGGTCTGGTTCGGACAGGGCGGACGTACGCCTTCGCTGATGCAGGGCGGGCGGTTCGAGCCAATCACCCTGCCCTTCGCCGAAGCCCTGCGCGGTGTGCCTGTGCTGGGGCCGATCTACGCCGATATGATTTCCGGACATTCGTTCCTCGTCTACGTCGCGCTGCTGGCCGTGCCGCTGACATGGTGGACGCTCTACCGCACCCGCTTTGGCCTGCGCCTGCGCGCGGTGGGTGAAGCCCCCGAAGCGGTGGACACCGCGGGCGTCTCCGTCACCGGCTTGCGCTACAGCTCGCTGGTGATCACCGGTGTGCTGTGCGGCCTCGCGGGAGCCTATCTTGCAACAGGTCTGCAGGCCGGTTTCGTCCGGGAGATGAGCGCCGGACGCGGCTACATCGCACTGGCAGCCCTCATCTTCGCGAAATGGCGGCCATGGTATGCGCTCTTTGCCTGCCTGCTCTTCGGCTTCCTGCAAGCCCTTTCGCTGCGCCCGGATGTGGTGGAGAGCGTTGTCAGCACCACGATCCCGGTGCAGGTCATGGACGCGTTGCCCTACATCCTGACTGTGGTCATCCTCGCCGGGTTTGTCGGCAAGGCCATCCCGCCGCGCGCCGGGGGCGAGCCTTATGTAAAGGAACGCTAAGCTTTAGCGCCAACAAAAACCCGCTGTCGCCCGTTGCCTTTGACGGTGCGGCAGCGCAGAATGCCGCCATGCAAATCTACCTGCCCATTGCCGAGGTTTCGGTCAATTTCCTGCTGATCCTCGGTCTTGGCGGTATGGTCGGGGTATTGTCCGGCATGTTTGGGGTCGGGGGTGGCTTTCTTCTGACACCGCTGCTCTTTTTCATCGGCATTCCGCCTGCGGTCGCGGTGGCCACCGGGGCGAACCAGATTGTTGCCTCTTCAATCTCGGCGGTTCTGGCGCATTTCAAAAGGCGTGCCGTGGATCTCAAGATGGGCGGCGTTCTGCTCGCAGGAGGGCTTGTCGGAGCCAGTCTGGGCGTCGCGCTCTTCAACTTCCTCAAGAAGCTCGGCCAGGTCGATCTGCTGGTTTCGCTGTTCTACGTCGTCTTTCTGGGCGTGATCGGCGGCCTGATGATGATCGAAAGCATCCGTGCCCTGCGCCGATCCAAATCCGGCGTGCGCCCCAAGCGCAAGAAGCACAACTGGATCCACGGGTTGCCGCTCAAGGTCCGCTTTCGCACATCGGGCCTCTATATCTCTGTCATCCCGCCGCTGATGGTTGGCTTTCTGGTGGGTGTTCTGGCCGCGATCATGGGGGTTGGCGGCGGTTTCATCATGGTGCCGGCGATGATCTACCTGCTGGGCATGCCGACAAAGGTCGTCGTTGGCACATCGCTCTTTCAGATCATCTTTGTCGCCGCCTTTACCACGATGCTGCACGCCGCGACCAACTACACCGTGGACATCCTGCTCGCCGTGCTGCTGCTCGTCGGCGGCGTGATCGGCGCGCAGTTCGGCGCCGGGCTTGGTGCGAGGCTGAAGGCAGAACAATTGCGCGTCCTGCTGGCCGGGTTGGTGCTGCTGGTATGCGCGAAGCTGGCGCTGGAACTCTTGCTGGAACCGGCCGAGGTCTTCAGCATCGCGGGGATGTAGGGATGCGCGCCGTTTGCCTTGCCCTGCTCTGGCTTCTCTTCGCCCTGCCCCTCGGGGCCGAAGAGGTGGTTCTTGGCCTGAGCCAGGATCAGGTCTCCATTTCCACGGATTTTGACGGTTCCGAAATCCTGATTTTCGGCGCGATCAAGCGGGAATCGCCGATCCCGGAAGGCGCTCCGCTCGAAGTGGTCATCACTCTCGCTGGCCCGCTTCAACCGTTGACGGTCTGGCGCAAGGAGCGCCGGTTCGGCATCTGGGTCAACACGCAGGCAGTTGAAGTGGACGCCGCGCCCTCCTTCTATGCCGTGGCAACATCCGGCCCTTGGAACGATGTCATCACCCAAGTCGAGGACCTGCGCCACCATGTGTCCATCGAGCGTGCCATCCGCTCTGTTGGCGCTCCGATGCAGGTTCAGGATTCGCAGGCTTTTTCCGCTGCCGTCGTGCGCATTCGGGAGAACCAGGACAAGTATCAGATGCTCGAAGGCGCGGTCGAGATGAGCGAGTCGACCCTGTTCAATACGTCCGTCACCATGCCCGCGAACCTTGTTGAGGGCCGCTATCCCATGCGGATTTTCCTCACGCGCGACGGCTCTGTGGTGTCGTCCTTCGAGACGAAAATCGACGTGCGTAAAGTGGGTCTCGAGCGCTGGTTGTATGAGCTGTCCCGGGGCAATCCGCTGGCCTACGGTCTGCTTTCGCTCGCCATCGCCATCGGTGCGGGCTGGATCGCCTCCACCGCCTTCCGCCTGTTGAGGGAAAGATGAGCCGCCTGCCTGCCGGAACCCGCGCGGACTACCGCGCCTTTGTCCCGCTGCAGACCCGCTGGGCGGACAATGACGAATACGGGCATATGAACAATGCCGCTTACCTGTCGCTTATCGATACGGCGGTCAGCCTGTGGAAGATCGGGCAGGGTATCGAAATCCGCGGTCCCGGCGCGCATCGGTTTGTGGTGGTGGAAACCGGCCTCCGGTTTCATGCGGAGCTTGGGTTTCCGGATCCGGTGAATGCCGGGATACGGATCAGTCATCTCGGCCGGTCTTCTGTCCGGTTTGAGGTCGGGTTGTTTCCGGGTGACGTGGATCAGGCTCACGCGGAAGGGTTCTTCGCCATGGTTTTGACGGGGCCGGACGGGAAACCACTGGCTATGTCGCAAAGACTGCGGGGCGTTTTTGAAGGCATCGCCGTGGTGTGACGGGGTTGGGCTTGAACGGTCATTTGGAGGCCCTGTCCCGGACTTGATCCGGGACCTCATCGTCAGAGTACGAGCCGCGCCATTGGCGGGCCGTGGTACGGCGATAGCAACGCGTTATATGGCTTCAGCGTTGGCCAAGAGGTCCCGGATTAAGTCCGGGACGCGTCATGTTCAATGTCCACACTCGGCCCTAACACGTTTCAAAAGAAACTCTGCGGGTCCACGTCGATCGCCAGCCTCAAGTCGCCGCGCAGCTTCACGCCTGAGACCCACTCTCGCAAAGCCCCCTGAAGCAGGACGCCCTTGTCCGCCTTCACCAAAAGCCGCACCCGGTGGCGTCCGCGCACGCGTGCAATCGGCGCAGGGGCGGGACCATAGACAACCGCGCCGGCCCGGCGCAAAGGCGCGTCGTTGCGCGCCAGATGTGTGCCGAGGTCGAAGACCTGCTGCGCCTCGCTGCCGGACAGGATGATTCCGGCGAGACGGCCATAAGGCGGCATCCCGGCGGCGCGGCGTTCCTCGGCCTCCGCTTTCCAGAACGCTTCCTCGTCCCCGCCCAGGATCGCCCGGATCACCGGGTGTTCGGGCTGATAGGTCTGGAGCAGGGCCACGCCCGGTTTCTCGGCGCGTCCAGCCCGGCCCGCAACCTGCCGCATCAGCTGAAACGTGCGTTCGGCCGCCCGCAGATCAGAGCCTTGCAGACCCAGATCGGCGTCAATCACACCCACCAATGTCAGCAACGGGAAGTTATGCCCCTTGGCCACCAATTGCGTGCCGATGATGATGTCCGCCGCACCTTCCGCAATTTCGATGATTTGTTCCTTGAGCTCGCGCGCGGTGCCGTAGAGATCCGACGACAAAACCGCGATCCGCGCGTCCGGAAACAGCGCTGTTGCCTCTTCCTCAAGCCGCTCAACCCCGGGACCAACCGGAGCCAGCCTGTCCTCCGCGTCACAGGAGGGACAGCGCTCCGGGATCGGCGTGCTTTCACCGCATTGATGGCAAACCAAACGCCGCAGAAACCGGTGTTCGACCATGCGCGCATCGCAGTGCGGGCAGGCGATCTGATGGCCGCAAGCCCGGCAGATGGTCACCGGCGCATAGCCGCGCCTGTTCAGGAACAGCAATGCCTGCTCCCCCGCCTCCATCCGCTGGCGCACGGCGGTTTCCATCTGCGCAGAGATCCAGCGGGTCGATGGCAGCTTTTCCGGGCGCATGTCCAGCGCCTTCATCTCTGGCAGTACCGCCACGCCGAAGCGCGATGCCAGAACCAGCTTGTCGTATTTGCCCGCCTCCGCGTTGGCCCAGCTTTCAAGGCACGGCGTCGCAGAGGCCAGAACCACCTGCGCCCCGAGGATCGAGGCGCGCAGAACGGCCATGTCGCGGGCGTTGTACATCACGCCTTCGTCCTGCTTGTAAGAGGTGTCGTGTTCCTCGTCGACCACCACCAGACCAAGGTTCTGGTACGGCAGGAACAGGGCAGAGCGCGCGCCGACGACCAGCTGCGCATGGCCTTCCGCCACCATGCGCCACGTGCGGCGGCGCTCTGTCATGGTCACACCGGAATGCCATTCCGCGGGCCGCGCGCCGAAACGCGCCTCGACGCGGGACAGGAACTCCGCCGACAGGGCAATCTCGGGAAGCAGCACCAGCGCCTGTCGCCCCTGCCGCAGGGCTTCGGCCACCGCTTCAAGATACACCTCGGTCTTGCCCGAGCCGGTAACACCCTTGAGCAATGTCGTCTTGTAGGCGCCCGTACGCTGCGCCGCGCGCAATTGCTCGGCAGCAGCCTTCTGATCTTCGGTCAGGTCTTTGGCCCCGTAGTCAGGGTCCAAACGCGGAAACGGCGTGTCGCGCGGGCTTTCCTCTTCGATAATTGCGCCCGAGGGCAGCAGCCCTTTGACCACCTGCGGCGTCACGCCGGCGGTCTCGGCCAGTTCTTTCAACGTCAGAGCCAGCCCGCCCATCTCCTGCGCAGCCTCGATCACCCGGCGCCGGGCATCGGTCATGCGCGGCGGCTCACCGGCTCCCATGCGATAGACTTTTCGCATGGAGGGCGCGTCACCAAGACCCGGCGCACGCGTCGCCAGCCGCAACATCATCGAGAGCGGCGTCAGCGTGTAACTGCCGCATTTCTCCAGAAACTGGCGCATTTCGTCCCGCATGGGCGGTGTATCCAGCACCCGGATGATCGAGCGCGCCTTGGCCGGATCAAAACCGCCCAGACCCGGCCCCCAGACCACCCCCAGAACCTTGCGCGGTCCAAGCGGCACTTCGACAAACGCGCCAGCAAAACACCCACCCTCCGGAGCCTTGTAATCCAAAGGCCGATCAAGGGGTTGCGTGGTGAGCACCGCAACAAGCGTACCGGTCTCATAGAAGCCGGGATCGCTTGGTATACAATCAAGGGTTTTGTGCGCCATGCAAAAGGGGTAAAGCGCTGGAGAGGAAAGGCCAAGCCATCAAAAGGAAGCGCACCCCATGAAATTCTTTGTCGATACTGCTGACGTCGATGCCATCCGTGAATTGAACGATCTGGGCATGGTGGACGGTGTGACGACCAACCCCTCCCTGATCAAGAAGTCCGGTCGGGACATTCTCGAAGTGACCAAGGAAATCTGTGACATCGTCTCGGGCCCGGTCTCCGCCGAGGTGACCGCCGTGGACGCGGACAAGATGATCGAAGAAGGCCGCAAGCTGGCCGAGATCGCCGAGAACATCGCCGTGAAAGTGCCGCTGACCTGGGACGGTCTGAAGGCCTGCAAGGTGCTGTCGGATGAGGGCAAGATGGTCAACGTCACGCTCTGCTTCTCCGCCAACCAGGCGCTGCTGGCCGCCAAGGCAGGCGCGACCTTCATCTCTCCGTTCATCGGTCGTCTCGACGATCTGAACCTCGACGGTCTGGAGCTGATCGCTGACATCCGCGAGATCTATGACAACTACGGTTTCGAGACAAACATCCTCGCCGCTTCCATCCGCTCTGCCAACCACATGAGCGAATGCGCCAAGATTGGTGCGGATGTCGCTACAGCGCCTCCGGGCGTGATCAAGGCCATGGCGAACCACGTTCTGACGGACAAGGGGCTTGACCAGTTCCTGAAGGACATTGCCGACGCGGGCATCAAGATCGTCTGAGGCGTTTCGCCTCGCGTCTCGCGAGGCGACGAGCGCGCCTTCGGCGCGATTGGGGCGCTGCCCCGTCCTTCCGGACTCCCCGAGGTATTTTTGGCCCAAAGAAACCAAGGGCGGGGTGCAGTGTGTTCCCCGCCTTATGTTTTGTCGATGTTCGGCGCGCCCTGAAGGCCAAGAATTTTGCGGAAGCCCGTCCAGTAGCCGGGCAGGCGCGGCGGGGTTTTCATGCCTGCGATGGCCTCCTCCGCCCAGGGCTGCATCTCGCGCGCAGCGAAATCGCGGCCCCATGAGAGGTAGTCCTGTGCGAATTCCGGACGCAGGCGGCAGGCGCTGCCGACGAGACCAACCAGCGTCTCGGGCGGCGAGTACCATTCATCCTGAATGCCGGTGACCTTCGTTTGCAGGAACGGGCCGACCATGCGCATCAGGCGTTTTTCCGAGAACAGCAGAAGGAGTTTTCCCATTTCGTCGCGGGAGTAATGGATCAGCGGCGGGAAGGTGTCGAAGAACCGGGCTGTGCCGTCGACATAGGCAAAGTTCCGGATGGAGGGGTGAAACCCGACGCGGGCGTTGGAGCCTTCCGCCCAATGCCAGAAGCGGGCAATCACAACGCCTGCCGCTTCCATCATCTCAAGCGTCTCGTCGCGCGAACCCGCTTGCATGAGCGGCCGCATGAGCCGATCCGTGGGCAGGGCCGCCTGCACGATCACCGGGATTCGCGCGCCATCCATCTCCAGCAGATGAAACTCGGTCTCCGGCAGGCCCACGTCGGCAGCATTCAACGCCTCGACATAGTGGTCATGACAGCGTTTCAGCTTGTCCAGCGCCTCGGCGTCCGGAAGGCCGCGATAGACTTTGATGACCTTGTCCGCAAACGGCCCGGAGCGCGGCTGAAACGGCGCACAGAAATACCCCAGTTTCGAAATCGTCTGGCCGCGCGAGGCGGAATCGGCGCGGATCAGATCGGCAAGGGCGGCAAGATCGGTCATAAGGGGCACTCCTTTGTGCCGCTCTTACCCGTTTGAAAGCGCTTGCACCACCTCTGCCGTGAGGGCCTGCACTTCTGCATGGGCCGGCCCTTTTGGCATCTCCAGCGCGCCAAGCCCCAGACCCAGCGATTCCGCATAAACAACGCGGTTGGCCATGCCTGTCTCGGCGATGGCCGCGTCCATCTGTGTCGCCGCCTGGGCCACGTCCGCGCCAAGCCGGGTGCCCGCGCGCGTCCGGTTCATCACAAGCAACGTGCCCGCGTTTTCGCGCTGTGCCAGATCCAGCACCCCTTCGGTGGCCCACAAGTCCACATGGCTGACCGAGACGGGGACGATCACCAGGTCCGCCACGCGCAAGGCCGGGCGCAGATCGCTGTCCGCCTTCGGCGGGGTGTCGACGATCACATAGTCGAAATCCGCCGTCATCTTGCGCACTTCGTAGGAAATACCCCAGGCGGACGAAGTGGCGAACTCCATGCCTTCCACCCGCTCCGGATGGGTCTCCACGCGTGTCATGAACCAACGCCCGAGGCTCCCTTGCGGGTCCAGATCGACAAAGGCCACGCGATGGCCCAAAGCGGCAAGACCAACACCTAGGTTCACCGCCGTCGTTGTCTTGCCCGACCCACCTTTTTGCTGCGCGACTGTGATGACCTGGCCAGACATGGTTTACCCCCGGGGTTGTACCGGATCACTTTGCACCTGCAGAAAAAGAGAATCCAGCCCCGGCGACCTGATTTAACCAGCCATTAACCGAAATGAACGCATTCTTACGGGGCTGGAAGGAGGCACAATGGTCTTGCGCCTGTTGATATCGGCAATTGTTTTGTCACTTTGGGGGGCGACCCTCTCTGCAGGCGCGTGGCCGCGGGAGAAAGGGCATGGCTTCTTCAGCACCGCTGTGCGCCTCGCCTGGCCACAGAACCTTGAACACTGGACCTCCTCAAATCCGACCGAGCAATATTACACGCTCTATCTCGAATATGGGCTGACGGACCGGCTAACATTTGGACTCGATCTTGGGCGATCCGTATCGGGCGACGGCAAAACCGTGGGTTTCCTGCAATGGCCCCTGCGCGACCGCGATCGCGGGCCGAAAGTTGCCTTTGCGCTTGGCCTTGGCCGGATCGGCGAGCAAACGGTGGTCCGCCCGGGTCTGTCCGTGGGTTGGGGCCTGAAGAAAGGCTGGGTGACGCTGGATACGCTTGCGGAATACCAGGTCGAAAGCGGGCTGATGGACTACAAGATGGACATAACCTGGGGCCGGAATCTCAAGAATGACCGGAAGGTTCTCCTGCAAGTCCAGACCGGCCAACCAGCGGAGGATCCCGCCTTCCTGCGCCTCGCCCCGTCTTATGTCTTCCCGGTTGGCAAACGCGGAATGATGGTGGAAACCGGCGTGACCTATGGTGTCACCGGGGATACCTCCATGGGTTTGAAGCTGGGCATTTGGCGAAACTTCTGACAGGCGGAGCGATGCGGGATTTTCCGGGTCATGGGTTTGCTGTAGCTTCACGAGCATGACCTCACCAATCCGCCCGACAGACGACGAAGCCCGCGACCTTGCCAAAGGGCTCATTCAACGCGCCAGATTCGGCGCCATCGCGGTGCTTGATCCCGATACCGGCGCGCCTCTGGTCAGCCGGATCGGCGTTGTGCCGGGCCCGGATGGCTTGCCCCTCGCGTTGGTCTCGGACCTTGCCGCACATACGGCAGCCTTGAAAGCCAACCCTGTCTGTTCGCTCATGGTGGGGGAGCCGGGTCCCAAAGGGGATCCGCTCACCCATCCGCGCCTGAGCCTGCAGGGCCGCGTGCGCTTTGTCCGGCACGGCGATCCGGAACACAGCGCACTTGCCGCGCACTATGTTTCCTTGCAGCCGAAAGCCAAGCTCTACATCGGCTTCGGCGATTTCTCGATCATGCAGATGCAGCCCAGCGAGGCCTTCCTCAACGGCGGTTTTGGCAAAGCTTTCATTCTGAGCCTCGACGATCTGACAGCATAAAGCCGGACCCGTCCAAGACGAGCCCGGCTTGACCAACTGGCGGCCGGTCTTTTGCCCCGAAGGGGTTACTTGTCCATACGGACCTTGAGCGTCACATCCCCAAGCATCGGCTCCGGCCAAAGCACGTGCACCTTGTCGAGATCAGAGCCCTGCTGCCCTACCGCATAAGGATTGTGATACTTCGAGACGTTGTTTTCGTCGCGCGGCCGGGACCGCACAACAAGGCTTTCGATCTCAAGCGCCCGTCCACCAAACGGCAGACGATTGTCTGTATCCACGTCCCAAACCTGCGCGGCCGAGTTCTGGCTGTGCTTGACCAGAAGCGGGTTTTCCGCGCCCGAGGTGATATTGTGGTAGGTGTTACCGCTGAAATAGACGTTCTTCATGTTGGCAAAGTTCAGGTTCGCATAAGACGTGTCCACACGCTCCACCCGGTCAATCCCGGCATTCACACAGCGGAACGTATTGCCCGAGACATTCATCCCGTTGATGTGATGGCCGGTGCCATAAGGCTTGACCACGATCGAGGTAAACCAGGACGCCACTTCCGACGACAACATCACGTTGTTGGTGATCGACAGGCCAGCAAAGCCGAAGCCCCCGGAAAAGTCCGGCTCCGGCTCGCGCTCATTGGTCCATTCGACAAAGCAGTTGTCGATGTAGTTTCCGGTGATCTGGCAGTTGCAGGCGCGGATCGCGATGATGATCCCGGCCGTGCGAATCCCGGTCGGCGAGGCATCGCCCTGGAAGAAGTGGTTGCCCGAGATGATCGTATGCGCCCCACTGATCACCGCGAAGTGGCGGAACTGCGACGCCCGACAATTGCGGATCTTCACATCGTTGGCGTTGGTGTTGATCGCCACCCCTTCACGGTCTTGCGCATAGACGCCGCCTTCGTGGCTGATGAACTGGCAATGGTCGATCAACATACCCTGACAGCCATCACCGGGAGAGGTGATCCCACGCTTGGCGGGGCGGTTGAAAACACAGTTGCGGATCACGTTGATCGTGCCAAGCGGCGCAAGCATCACACCATTGGCGCGCTCGTTGCACTGGAATTCCACCCCTTCGATCTCGAACACGTTCAGACGGTCAAAGCCGCTGAAATCGAGAAGGTACTTGAAGCGAGTGAAGGTATAATTCTGCGTGCCAATAGCATCCGAAAGCGGCTGAGACAGGTTGACCTCGCCCGCGCCCACATCAACGCTGCGCACGTAGATCTCGCGGCCGACACCGGCCCCTTTGACAAGGCTGCCTTCCTTGATGTTGGCAATGTTCACGACATTGGTCAGCTTCCACTGATTGCTCGTGGAATAGGTTGCCTGGCTGGTCACCGTTTCCTCATCCCACGCCGCATTTTCCTCGGCCCGGAGTTGGCCGTTCCGGAGCACCCGGCGCTGCGCATAGGTGGTACGGTTCGGAACCGCCGCCTGTACGTCGATCGGGCCATGAATCGAAATACGACGCCCACCAAGGTCCAGGCTTTCGTGATCGGAGTTGTTCATCAGCGACTGGATTGCTTTCTTCAACGCCAGTTCCTCATCCCCGCCGAACGCGTCGATATAGGTGGGCAGTTCGAAGTCCTTGGTCAACGACAGGATCGCTCCATCCGGCATGCTCAGCTTGCCTTCGAACTCGATGCGGTTGTTGATCTCGACAGAGTCGTTCAAGCGATACGTGCCTGCCGGAACGAAAATCTTCCGCCCATTGGCCGCCGCATCCGCCGCTTCGAAAGCCGCGCTGTCATTTGTGCTGCCGTTCCCAACCGCGCCGAAGTCGCGCACGTCCACGACGTTGATCATGTCTCGCAGGAAGGCTTCGGTGATGTCCTCGATAACGATATCGTCGATGCGGACAACACCGCCGCTGGCGCCGGTGAGGTCGATCCCGAAATGGCCATAGGTCGCCGTCGGCCCCCAGGCCATATCCACACCGCCGCGCGATCCCGTGCCGACAATCGCGCTGACCTCAACCACCTCGCCGTAGCTTGTCAGCGTGGTTTCAGGCCCGGTCATTGTCACGCCGCCAACCTGGTTTTCCCCCGCGTCCCCCGGCCAACCGGCAATGCGCACGTTGGCAAGGCTGCCCGCCATCGCCTTGATGCGAACCGACACGCGCAAATAACATCCGGGGAAGATCGGCGTCTGCCCCATATAGCGCAGTTTCTGAGTGCTGTCGGTTTTCTGGACTTCCAGGCACCCGGCAAAGTCCGCGTCCGCCGGGACAAAAGCGGCCGTCGGCAAACCGTTGTAAGTGGCAGAGCCGGGGGTTCCATCTCCCCGGGCAAACTGCCCCAGATTATCGGCTGCAAAGGCCGGCGGCATAAAGACGATTCCGTCGGTGATCGCTTTGTTCATCGGGTTCCCTTTCCACGCGAGAGGCCATTTTGCCTCGATCGGAAAGAGAAATACTTGCCCGGAGGTTAACGGGTATTTGCACCACCGTACGGTGCTCGTTTCACGCGATAAACCCTCTCGAAAAAAGAACGAATTCAATCCGCTACGGATTGCACAACAACTATGACGTGAAGTCAGGTTTCAGGCGCTGACACCGGGCGTCGGCAAAATTTGCACCGCATCTATCCGCCACCCGTCCTCATATTCACCCATACGATAGTCCAGCACATGGGTCTGACCTGCACCATCCACCACGATGACCTTCTGCCATAAAAGACCCGAGATCTCCCTCAGTTCGCCAAACATAAGGTCCGACGGTCGATGAACCATGGGATAGCCGTTGCGCACCATGGATCCGAAGGTTTCCGGGTCCCGGAACATCCGCTGAATGCTAGGGCCGGCAAATGTGAAGGCGGTTCCGAAATCATCCGCGAGAAAAGCTTCAACCTGCCCTTCGATAACATCCTGTATCTTCGGGTTGGGCGGCAAAGCTTCTTGAGCCCAAAGCGAACCTGACCAGAGCACTGCAAGTATAATTGCGAATAATCTTCCGCGCATGTCACCCTCCCATCCTTTGATCAACTCTATGTAGATCGTCTCAGATTCAGGTCAAAAGCGGCGCATTAGTTTGGCAAACCTTAAAGAATCCGCGTGTAAAAGCAGCCGAGCCAATGCCGAAAACGAATCTTCTGTAAAACCGAACAGGAGCGACAATGCCCCGAGCCTATCCCTGCTACCCCTACGTCGAACCTATCGCGGCGGACATCTCAGGAGAAGAGATCGCGCAAATGGTCGACGACATGCTGTCACAGACACCGGGCATGTCGCTGCGGGATGGTGGTCCGCTGGACAAGCTCGCCCGGGCGCTCAACGTCGACGTCGAGTATTCTGAAAGGCCGAACGACGTCCTGCTAGACGTTCCCTTGGGCCGACATCCCGTTATTTGGCTGCCCCATACCGGTCGGACGCGGCAAGACAGGGTGACGCTCGCCACAGGCTTGGGACATTGGCTTTTGCACATTCCGATAACACGCGAGTTGCACCCCGGCGTCGGGATTCAGGCTCTATACCACCCAAAGGACGATACGGCCCTGCTTGAAGCGCGACGCTTCGCTCAAGAACTTCTGATGCCTCAAGAAACGTTCAAGACACTCTGGTTCGAAGGCAAGGCGCAAAACGTCGCCGAAACGCTCAACGTCCCGACGCAAGCCGTTTATGATCGGGCAAAGCTGCTGGACCTGACACAACCAGCCGAAGCTGAACAGTCGTTCGGAGCTGACGAAGATGAGGATCCATTCACACCTGCAGCGCCCGAGCAAGAGCCGGAGCCTGCAAAACCAGTGGAACATGCCGCGCCGACGCCTTCCTTTGGCGGATATGCACGGCGCATTGGGTCCTGATCCGGATCAGCCGAGTTTCCCGGCCAATCCTGCTTCGATCAAAGCAACCGTTTCGTCCACCCCGTAGAGCGCGATGAAGCCGCCAAAGCGCGGCCCCTGGCTTTGGCCCAGCAATACCTCGTATAGTGCCTTGAACCAATCGCGCAACGGCTCGAACCCGTTCTCTTTGCCAACGGCAAAGACAAGACTTTGCAGGTCTTCATCGTTGGCCTCGCCCTCATACGCCCGCAACCGCGTCGCCAGGCTTTCGAGAGCCGCAGCCTCCTTTTCATCAGGCGCCCGGAACACCTTGTTCGGCAAAACAAAGTCTTCGCAGTATTTCACGGCAAAACCCGCCGCCGCGTCCAGATCGGGATGCGTTTCCGCCGTCGCATCAGGCGCATAACGGCGAATGAACCCCCAAAGGGTCTCTTTGTCGTGTGCGCCTGCCGCACTGGCGAGGTTGAGCAACATCGAGAACGGCACGACCATGCGGCTCTCCGGCACATCACCGTTGTGAATGTGATAAACCGGATTGTTCAGCTGCGCCTTCACATCTTGACCGTGGTAGGCGCGAAGTTGCTGATGGTATTCGTCCATCGCCTTGGGAATGACGTCGAAAAACAGCCGCTTGGCCGTTTTCGGCTTCTGATACATGAAGTACGAAAGCGACTCCGTCGAGGCATAAGTCAGCCATTCGTCAATAGAAATGCCGTTGCCCGACGACTTCGAAATCTTCTGGCCCTGATCGTCGAGGAACAGCTCATACGTAAAGTGCTCTGGTGCCCGCTGACCCAGAACCCGGCAGATGCCGTCGTAGATCGGCGTGTTCGTCGAATGGTCCTTGCCATACATTTCGAAATCGACGCTCAACGCCGCCCAGCGCGCGCCGAAGTCGGGCTTCCACTGCAGCTTCACATTTCCGCCTGTCACAGGAAGCGTCCATTCCCGCCCGTCTTCGTCGTCGAATGTGATCTCGCCCTTGGCCGCATCGACGTTCTTCATGGGAACATAAAGAACCCGCCCGGTCTCCGGATGGATCGGCAGGAAGATCGAATAGGTCTGCCGCCGCTCTTCGCGCAGCGACTTGAGCATGATCGCCATGACGTCATCATACTTTTCCGCCGCGCGCAGAAGCACCTCGTCAAACTTGCCCGAGCCATAGAACTCCGTAGCCGAGTAAAACTCGTAGTCGAACCCGAAAGTATCAAGGAAACGGCGCAACATGGCGTTGTTATGGTGGCCAAAGCTTTCATGCGTCCCAAACGGATCCGGCACGGAGGTCAGCGGCTTTTGCAAATGCTCCTGCAACATATCCTGTTGCGGCACGTTGCCGGGCACCTTCCGCATACCGTCCAGATCGTCAGAGAAGCAGATCAGCCGCGTCGGAATGTCCGAGATCACCTCAAACGCCCGGCGGATCATCGTTGTGCGCAGCACCTCGCCAAAGGTACCGATATGCGGCAGGCCCGACGGCCCGTAGCCGGTTTCGAACAGCACGTAGCCCTTTTCCGGTGGCTTTTTCTCGTAGCGTTTCAGAATCCGGCGCGCTTCTTCGAAGGGCCACGCTTTCGAGTTCATCGCTGCTTCGCGAATCTCGGACATCTGAAACACTCCAATTGGGATATCGAGTGCGCTTCCTATTGCCCCGGGGCAGTCGCGTCAATAAATTGTGCCGCAACGCCGCATTACGTCAGAAAGCAAAATCATGAACGACATCACGCACCCGCTCAGCCCCCAGGACAGTCTTGTCACCCTCATGATTGCCGTTTCCGCCTCGGATGAGAACGTGCGGACCGCCGAGTTGGTGAAAATCGAGAGTGCGGTCAACAACCTGCCGATCTTCGGCACGTATGACGCCGATCGCATTCGCGTCATGTCCACTCTTGTGTTTGATCTGTTCGAACAGGAAGACGGGCTCGACGCGCTTTTCGGTCTGATCCGGGACAATCTCCCCGAGCGTTTGTTTGAAACGGCCTATGCACTGGCCTGCGATGTCGCCGCGGCGGACGGCACGTTGCGCGAAGCCGAACTGCGGTTGCTCGAGGAAATCCGTTACGAACTGAACATCGACCGGCTGCACGCTGCCGCGATCGAACGCGGTGCCAGGGCTCGGCACCTTTCGGAGTAAGCCCTCTACCCCCAATTCGAAACGCTTCTGCTTCAAACCTTAGGCAAAAACACTGGCTTGGGTCAGGTTTCCATGACTGATCGGAAACCAACGGTGCTGTACAGTGGATGCATAAGCTTAGGGTTGGAAGAACTCATTTTCGTTTCGGGGGTCAAAATGAACAAAACGCTTTTCACTGTCGTCGGCATCATTCTGCTTAGCCTGATGCCTGTCATTGGCGCCGCGGCGCCGCTCGTGGCCAAGGTCGATGTTTCTGCCCAAACCATGACCGTGGTTTACAATGGCGAAGTCGCCTACCGCTGGCCGGTCTCGACCGCGCGCACGGGCAAATACACACCGCGTGGCACGTGGTCCGCGAAATGGCTGTCCCGGCATCACAAGTCCAGCCTTTACAACAACGCGCCCATGCCATTCGCCATTTTCTTCAATGGCAATTACGCGATCCATGGCACCAATCAGATCAGTCGTCTCGGCCGCCCGGCGTCTGCGGGATGCGTGCGCCTGCATCCGGACCATGCCGCGCGCCTGTTCGAACTCACCCAACGGGTCGGGAAACAGAACATGCGGGTTGTCATCCAGAACTGATAGTCACTGGCGCGGCAGGCTATCATCTCGCTGCGTCAGGCTCTCAGGCCGCGTACAAGACGCTCCATCGTTCGATCAGCGCTTGCTGCAGCGTTTTTGCGCGCCTGTTCCAAGACGCCCCACCCGGCGGACGCTCTCTGTCATCTTTGCCGAGCCCAGCGCGCTGCTTCATGTTTGCGGCGAAGATCGCAAAGACCAGTTCCGTACCATCCGGCAGATCCACGAAGCCCCCCAATCCGCTCACGAAGTTTAACGTGCCAGTTTTGGCGTGCACCTCCACCGGGTGGTTTTTGAGAATACGCCGTTGTTCATCCCGGAAATGGAACCGTTTGAGCAGGGTCTTGAGACCACTCTCCTGACGAAGCGCCCGCAATGCGCGCATCATGTCTGTCGCGCTGATCCGGCTCGCCTCGCCCAATCCCGAATGATCGACGAAACTCATACTCGTGAGACCAAACTTATCGCGCGCCCATCCGTTCATGGCCTTGGCAGACGCCTTCAAGCCCGCAGGCCTGCTCCCGGACCGTTTCGCGGTCGCCGCCATGCCGACGCATTCCGCCGTCAGGTTTGTCGACCATTTCAACATGTTTCGTAAAATGTCTTGGAGCGGCGCGCTCTGATGTCGGGCCACCGTCTCTCCCGAAGGCAGTTTGCCAACGCTCGACGGCGCGCCAAGGGTGATCCCCTGAGATCGGGCAAAGGTTTGGAAAACGTCACCGGCATAGATCTCAGGCTTACGGACCGGCAACCAACGCGCACCACCATTGCCAAGCGCGCCGCGCGCGACGCTCCATTCGTCGCGCCCGCCGCGATCCTTGTAGATATAAACCGGCAAGCTACGCGCCTCGACAGCCATGCGCGCGAATTTCACCGCCGGGCGATGTTTCTCGCTGCGCCCTTCCATGGTCACCGTGTATTGGCCCCCCGACCTGCGCCATTCGAAGTGCACGCGGTTGAAGTTCAGGTTCAGCCCCGACACCGCCGGGCTGTATCCCACGTGATCCGGTTGACCCGTGTCGATGGTGCGCACGCTTGGCAGTGCACCGCCCCACACCTTGAACCCGCCCTTCACGGATGTGATCCCGGCGGCCTTCACCTTGGCCGCGAGCGCCGCAAGCGCGTCCGTGTCGAGGGTCGGATCGCCGCCCCCGGCAAGGATCAAATCTCCCTGAACAACCCCGTTCTTGACACCGCCGGTCACCACAACCCGGGTTTCGAACTGATGATTTGCGCCAAGCACGTCGAGCGCATAAGCCGCTGTCAAAGCCTTGGCCACACTTGCCGGAGGTTGCTTCAAGCCAGCCTTGTACTCTTCAAGGATGTTGCCTGTCCGCGCATCCGCCACGCAAAACGCGACGTCACCACCAAGCTTGGCGCGCGAAATCAGCGCCTCGGCCGGGGTTTGGATCTGCTTGAGGAAACCTGCGCCGCGTTCAATCGGGCGCAAAGACCGTTCGGGGGCATTCGCGCATGCCGGTAAAGCCGACATGGCGACCCCGGAAGACAAGGCCGACCAAATAAATCTTCGTCTGGAAATGTTTTTCGTCATGTCACGATCTAAGCGGAAGCCCCAATTGGGAGCAAGCATTTCGAGCCGCTCTCCAATCACATCTTGTCAATTCGCCGATGCCCCTGCCGGGTCCCGCTCACCATTGTCCGCTCGCCCGGATCGCCGTGGAGTTTTCCGGGCGGAGCGGGATGTTCACGTAACACCAACAAGGCGCATCAACCCTGCCAAGCAATCCGGCGGACCTGTCGGGAAGCCGCGCCTGGGCATAGACCCGCGCCGCCTTCGAAAACCGGGCTTTCAATCGGGACCCCGGTCTTGCGAGAACACCAACGGGCACACGCTCCATGATTCCCTGCCAGTCTTTCCACGCATGAAACCCGATCAGGTTGTCCGCCCCCATCAGCCAGACAAACCGGACGCCCTGCCAACGCTTCTGCATGAGCGCCAGCGTGTTGGCCGTATATCGCGATCCGGTCCTAAGTTCGAAATCGCTGACCAGAAGCTTGGGATGCCGCGTCATTTCTCTGACCGCGACCATACGGCGGGTAAACGCCGCCGGTGCTTCGGGTTTGAGGGGATTGCCGGGGCTGACAAGCCAGATGACCCGATCAAGGTCGAACCGCTTCAGCGCCTCCAGCGAAAGGTGACGGTGGCCTACATGCGGCGGATCAAACGATCCTCCCAGAACCCCGACCCGCATCCCGGGACGCAACAGAAAACCGTCCTCGGCATGCACACCCAAAAGCCTTCTCCCCAAGCGGTCTATCCTGGACCTCCTTCGCAATACGGGCATACAGCCCGCGCTTCAAGACAAGGTGGAAAAACTCCAATGGCGCCGCGATTGCACCTGCCGCCGCAACAGGATACTTCCCTCATTCAAACTTCTCGCATGGTATCGGAGCGGATCATGGCCTCTTATCAGTATGTCTATCACATGGATGGCGTCTCCAAGACCTATCCCGGCGGAAAAAAATGCTTTGAAAACATCCGCCTGAGCTTCCTTCCGGGGGTGAAAATCGGTGTGGTCGGCGTCAACGGCGCGGGTAAGTCCACGCTGATGCGGATCATGGCGGGAATCGACAAGGATTTCTCCGGTGAGGCCTGGGCCGCCGAAGGCGCGCGCGTGGGCTATCTTCCGCAGGAACCGCAGCTCGACGAATCCCTTTCGGTTCGGGACAACGTCATGCTGGGTGTGGCGGAGAAGAAGGCCAAGCTGGACCGCTTCAACGAGCTTGCCATGAACTACTCAGATGAGACAGCCGACGAGATGGCGGAGCTGCAGGACGAGATCGACAGCAACAACCTGTGGGATCTCGACAGCCAGATCGACGTGGCCATGGAAGCCCTGCGCTGCCCGCCCGACGATGCCAATGTCGCCACGCTGTCTGGCGGTGAAAAGCGACGCGTTGCGCTCTGCAAGCTGCTGCTGGAAGCGCCCGAGATGCTGCTTCTGGACGAGCCGACCAACCACCTCGATGCCGAGACCATCGCCTGGCTGCAACAGCACCTGATCGACTACAAGGGCACGATCCTGATCATCACCCACGACCGTTACTTCCTCGATGACATTACCGGCTGGATCCTCGAACTCGACCGCGGCCGGGGCATTCCCTACGAGGGCAACTATTCCGCATGGCTCGAACAGAAGGCGAAACGGCTGGAGCAGGAAGCCCGCGAGGACAAGGCCAAGCAAAAGACGCTGGAACGCGAACTGGAGTGGATGCGGCAAGGTGCGAAGGCCCGTCAGGCCAAATCCAAGGCCCGGATCTCCGCTTATAATGACCTGGCGAACCAGTCCGAGCGTGAAAAGCTCAGCCGCGCGCAGATCATCATTCCGAATGGCCCCCGCCTTGGGCAGAAGGTCATCGAGGTCGAAAACCTCAAGAAAGCCATGGGGGATAAACTCCTGATCGAAGGGCTGAACTTCTCCCTGCCTCCGGGCGGCATCGTTGGGGTGATCGGCCCCAACGGGGCGGGCAAATCCACGCTCTTCAAGATGCTGACGGACAACGAACAGCCGGACGAAGGCGCGATCAGCTACGGGGACACGGTGCAGCTCGCCTATGTGGACCAATCGCGTGATGATCTCGCTGGCAATGACACCGTTTGGGAAGCGATTTCCGGCGGGGCCGAGCAGATCAAGCTGGGTGATGCGGAAATGAACTCCCGCGCCTATTGCTCTGCCTTTAACTTCAAAGGTGGCGATCAGCAGAAGAAGGTTGGCTCGCTCTCGGGCGGAGAACGCAACCGCGTGCACATGGCGCGTCTCCTCAAAGAAGGCGGCAACGTCCTGCTGCTTGACGAACCGACCAACGATCTTGACGTGGAAACCCTCCGCGCTCTGGAGGATGCTCTGGTTGATTTCGCGGGCTGCGCCGTGGTCATCTCCCACGACCGTTTCTTTCTCGACCGCATCTGCACCCACATCCTCGCTTTTGAGGGCGATGCGCATGTGGAATGGTTCGAAGGGGGCTTCACCGACTACGAGGAAGACAAGAAGCGTCGCCTCGGCGCGGACGCGCTCGAACCAAAGCGCATGAAGCACAAGAAGTTCACGCGCTAAACAAGGCGCGGCAGGGCGGGTTTTGATCCGCCCCGCCGTTTTCCATGGTGCGCACTCAACCGCAGTGTCGTCCCCCCTTGCCCAGAATCACCCGCTCTGCCATACACTGGCGCTGCTAAGTTACCTTTATCGCCTACCTGTCTCCCTCACCCGGCGACAGAGCACCGATTTTGCTCTGACAGACGCCGGGCCGTTGCACCTCCGCGAGCGGCATTAATTGAAGGAGACCACGGATATGGCCACTGGCACCGTGAAATGGTTCAACACCACCAAAGGCTACGGCTTCATCGCACCCGATGAAGGCGGCAAAGACATCTTTGTTCACATCAGCGCAGTCGAGCGTTCCGGCCTGACCGGCCTCGCCGACAACCAGAAAGTTCAGTACGAACTGCAATCCGGCCGTGACGGCCGCGAAAGCGCGTCGAACATCGAACTGCTCTGAACATCGGCCATCGCCGATGCTCAAAGGAAAAGCGCCCTGCGAGGGGCGCTTTTTTTCGTTTTAGAAGAGAACGACAGCGGGCAACCACATGCCGAATCCAAACACCGTGTGAGCAATAAGGCCCATGATCCGCCCTTTCCATGGGCGGTCCGTTTTGGACAGGGCTTTGCCGAGCCCCATCCCCGGTTGCAGCAGGAACCATCCCGCCGCGATAGTAACCAGCGCAAAGATCCAGAGCGGCAGAAAAGACGGTGACGCCAGCCAACCGCCGCCCGCCAGAACCAGAAACACCACGCCGTAGAGGATCCCGACCGCGTAGTGAAACGCCCAGCCGATGCCGGTCTCGCCGGCCACTGGCGCCACGTCCCCGATATCGTCATGAAACACGGTCCCCCGGGGCAGATGCGCAACCCAGCGCCCCACATTGCCCCAGTTCGGCAAGGGTTGGCCAATCAGACGGTTCAACAAGATTGCCCAGAGATCCATCGCCGCCGTCCCGACAAGCCCCATCACGATCCCGACCCAAATCAATCCCATGTCTCGCTCCTGTTCTGCGCTCGTAGACTGCCGCGATCCCGGGCGGGGCACAACGCCTGTTCAGACACGTCTTGCAACCTCCCGCGCTCTGGCGTTTTGTGGAGCCAAGGAGACCCCCATGCTACGCAATATTCCCGCCATTCTTTCACCGGACCTGCTTCATGATCTGCGCGCCATGGGGCATGGTGATGAAATCGTCATTGCGGACGCGAACTTCCCGGCAACATCCACATGCGCGCGCGTGCATCGCCTTGACGGGGTTAGCGCAACCGAAGTGCTCGAAGCCATTCTGACCCTTATGCCGCTCGACAGCTATGTGCCCGACCCGGCTCTGACCATGCAGGTGGTCGGAGATCCGGACGCGCGCCCGGAGATCTGCGACCAGTTTCAACGCATCATAGATGGCACCGCCGACAACCCCGCGGACCTCGGATCACTGGAACGCTTCGCCTTCTATGAGCGCGCCCGTGGATGTTTTGCTGCCGTCCAAACCGGGGAAAGCCGTCTTTACGGCAATATCATCCTGAAAAAGGGCATCATTCCTGAAGCTTAACGCGCCCACTCCCCACGGCGGAAGACCGGTACGCGGCTGCCGTCTTCGGCAATCCCATCAATATCCGTCTCCGCCCCTCCGATCATCCAATCGACGTGGATCATGGAACTGTTGCCGCCCTTGGCCTTTACCTCGTCTTCCGAAAGTGACGCGCCGTTCAGGAAACACTTGGAATAACATTGCCCCAGAGCGATGTGGCAGGCGGCATTCTCATCATAGAGCGTGTTGTAGAAGAGCAGCCCGGATTGCGAGATTGGCGAGGAGTGCGGCACCAGTGCCACTTCCCCAAGTCGCCGCGCACCTTCGTCCGTATCGAGGAGCTTGAGCAGAACCTGCTCGCCTTTTGACGCGCGGGCCTCGGTAATTGTTCCGCCTTCAAACCGGACCTCGATCTCATCAATCAGGCTGCCCTGATGGGACAGTGGTTTGGTGGAGCGAACATACCCTTCGACCTTTGCCGCGTGCGGCGTGGTGAAAACCTCTTCGGTCGGCATGTTGGGATTGCAGGTGACCCCGTTCTGCGCCGTCGACGCGCCACCCATCCACTCGTGACCGTCAGCGAGACCCACCTTTAGATCCGTGCCCGGACCGGTGAAATGCAGCGCGTCAAACCGTTTGCCGTTGAGCCAGGCGGTCCGCTCCGCGAGCGCTGCGTTATGCGCTTTCCATTCGCTGACCGGGTCCTCCCCAAGAACACGCGAGGCTGCAAAGATGGCATCCGCCAGCTTGGCCACCGCGTCGTCATCAGGCAGATCGGGGAACACCCGTTTGGCCCAGGATAGCGTCGGATAGCTCAGGATGCTCCAGTTGATCTTGAAGTTCGCGATATGCTCCAGCGCGGGCCGGTAAGCGATGGAGTTGGCCTTGCCTGCACGTGCCACCTTTTCCGGATCTTCCTCTGCAAGCAGCATTGGATCGTCGCCGACAATCGCCATCCGCGCCGCACCCGAGGCAAACCCGGCGGCCATGCCGTCCAGCAGCCAGTTCGGCGCGCGATCAAAGCTTTCATCCTGCGCATTGCGATACCGCGCCAAGGTCAGTTCCTCGTCGGAGAAGATCGGCGTGACGACACCGGCCCCGGCCCGATACGCTGCCGCCGCAATGCGCCGCACAAGCGGCAGAGCATCCATGGGGGCCGTCAGGATAAGATCCTGACCTTGCTGCAAATTCAGGCCGACGGAGATGGCGACATCTGCGAGGCGGTCGAGGGTACGGGGGTCAACAATATCTTGTGTCATCCCGCCATGCTGTCAGCACCGGACGGGAATGGGAAGAGCCAAACACCCGTTATCCGCACTTCGAATGACCGCAGGACGCGCAGGTCATGCAGCCTTCGACCATGCGCATGTCATATTGGCCGCAGGACGGGCAGGCCTTGCCGCGCGGGGCGTCCATATTGACCACCTGCGCGGTCGGATCGGCTTTGAGCCCCATGCCTTCGCCTTCGAGGAAACCGGTCGCGATCATGTGGCGTTCAATCACCCCTCCGATAGCCGCGAGGATCGACGGAATGTACTTGCCCTGCACCCAGGCCCCGCCGCGCGGATCGAACACAGCCTTGAGCTCCTCCACGACAAAGGACACATCCCCGCCACGCCGGAACACCGCCGAGATCATCCGTGTCAGGGCGACGGTCCAGGCGAAGTGCTCCATGTTCTTGGAGTTGATGAACACCTCGAACGGCCGACGGCGGCCGCCAACCACGATGTCGTTCACGGTCAGATAAATCGCGTGCTCGCTATCCGGCCATTTGAGCTTGTAGGTGTTACCCTCCAGATGCTCCGGCCGGTCGAGCGGCTCCGACATGTAGACCACGTCGCCATGGGGCGTTTGCGGCTCGGCATCGGTTTTGGCGATGACTTCGGGAGCCTTTTCCTTCTTCTCCTCCGAAACACTCAAGACCGAGCCGGTCACATCGTTTGGACGGTAGGTCGTGCAGCCTTTGCAGCCTGTCTCGTAGGCTTCCATGTAGACATCTTTGAAGTCCGAAAAGGAGATGTCTTCCGGACAGTTGATCGTCTTGGAAATCGATGAGTCGATCCATTTCTGAGCCGCCGCCTGCATCCGAACATGCGCCAGCGGCTCCAGCGTCTGGGCATTCACGAAGTAATCCGGCAGCTCCGCCTCTTCCCCGTGGATGTCGCGGTAAAGCTGAACGGCGTAGTCCACCACTTCCTCTTCGGTCCGGCTGCCGTCCTTCTGCAAGACCTTGCGGGTATAGCTGTAGGCAAAAACCGGCTCGATCCCCGAAGAGACATTCCCCGCATAAAGCGAAATCGTCCCTGTGGGCGCGATGGAAGTGACCAAGGCGTTCCGGATGCCATGTTCGCGCACAGCTTCCCGCACATCCTCGTCCATGTTCATCATGTTGCCGGACGCGAGATACTTCTCCGCATCAAAGAGCGGAAACGTCCCCTTCTCTTTCGCCAGCTCCACCGAAGCCAGATAAGACGCCCGCGCGATCTGCTTGAGCCACGCTTCGGTCTGCGCGGCGGCCTCTGCGGTGCCGTATTCCAAACCCTTCATGAGCAGGGCATCGGCCAGACCTGTCACCCCAAGCCCGATGCGGCGCTTGTTCTGCGCCTCTTGCCGTTGCGCTTCGAGCGGGAACTTCGAGGCATCCACCACGTTGTCCATCATCCGGATCGCCGTTGCGACCAAGTCATCGAGATGCTTGTCCTCGATATGCGCGGCATCCGTGAACGGCATGGAAACCAGCCGGGCAAGGTTGATTGAACCAAGCAGGCAGGCGCCGTAAGGCGGCAAGGGTTGCTCACCGCAGGGGTTCGTTGCGGCAATCGTCTCTACATAGTTCAGGTTGTTGGCCTGATTGATCCGGTCGATGAAGATCACACCCGGTTCGGCATAATCGTAGGTCGCCTGCATGATCGTGTTCCAGAGCGTGCGCGCCTGGATCGTCTTGTAAACAACCCCGTCGAATTTCAGCTCCCAGGATCCATCGGCTTTGACCGCTTCCATGAAAGGATCCGTAACCAGAACCGACAGGTTGAACATGCGCAGGCGGGCGCTGTCAGACTTGGCGGAAATGAAGTCCTCGATGTCCGGATGGTCACAGCGCATGGTGGCCATCATGGCCCCGCGCCGACTGCCTGCGCTCATGATGGTGCGGCACATCGCGTCCCAAACATCCATGAAGGACAGCGGGCCCGACGCATCCGCCGCAACGCCCTGCACCGGCGCGCCCTTGGGGCGAATGGTGGAGAAATCATAGCCGATGCCACCGCCCTGCTGCATCGTCAGCGCGGCCTCTTTGAGCATGTCAAAAATACCACCCATACTGTCCGGGATCGTCCCCATGACGAAACAATTGAACAGTGTCACGCTGCGGTCAGTACCCGCGCCAGCGGTGATGCGGCCGGCGGGCAGGTATTTGAAGTCCTCCAACGCGTGGTAGAATTGCTCTTCGTACCCGGCCTGATCCTGTTCGACAGTCGCCAGAGCCCGCGCGATCCGGCGCCAGCTGTCCTCGACCGTGCTGTCGATCGGTGTGCCATCCGCCTCTTTGAGGCGGTATTTCATATCCCAGATCTGTTCTGCGATTGGCGCGGCGAAGCGGGTCATGGCTCGGACTCCGTTGGATTCGGATGGATAGCTAGACTACTCTTCACGATGCGCCACATCAACACCTTGAAGACGGGCACCAGAAAGATACGATATATAGGAAATCTGGGGAAGAATCTGTGGATAAGTCCGTACACCTGATCAAGTTGAGCGTCGGCACGGAAAGCGTCGAAGGGCTGGAAGCCTGGCAAGAGACCTATCGCGCCCGCTTTGCCGACGGTCTGCCGCGCCACGTAACCCGCATGTGGCCTCGGCGCGAGACCGAAGTTTTGAACGGCGGATCGATCTTCTGGGTGATCAAAGGGCTGATCCAGTGCCGCCAACGAATCCTGCGGCTTGACCGGGTGACGGGAGAAGACGGCATCGACCGCTGCGCCATCGTTCTGGAGCCGGGTTTGATCCGAACCGCCACGGCCCCGAAACGGCCCTTCCAGGGCTGGCGATATCTCAAGCCGGAAGATGCCCCTGTCGATTTGTCGGGATCGCGCCAAAGCGAAGACACCCTTCCGCCGGAACTGGCCGGGGCGCTGGCGGAGATCGGCGTCTTGTAAGCTCAGCGCTTGGTGAACCAGTACCAGGCGTAAGCAGGCACTTCGCGCAGAACCTGCCGAACCACCCTCAGGCGACGCGCATTTGGCAAGGGCGGGCAATCCGTGCGCGCGATCAATCCCAGTCGGCGCGCCATCAGGCGGGCGCGGGGGGCATGGTACCGGTCCGTGACGATCACCACCTCGCTCGGCTTACGGTCCGCCAGAAACGGCAATGCGAATCGCAGGTTTTCTTCCGTGGTGGTCGATCTCTCTTCCAAAAGAAGCGCGTCTTTGGACACCCCGCGGGTTTCGCAAAGCGCGGCGATGACCTCTGCTTCGCTCGGCGCGTGCTGCCCAAGCCCGCCGCAGGCCACGATCAACCGCACCTTCCCCTGAACCCAAAGATCAGCAGCGTGCAAGGCGCGGCGGCGCAATGTCGGAGAGGGTTGCCCGCCCGGCCAGACAGCGGCACCGAGCACAAGCGCAATGGGTCGGGGATCAGTTTGCATCTGTGCAGAAAAGCACAGGTATCCCGCCGCCGCCAGCCTCTGGAATTCCTGTCAGGGGTGGTTACCTTGGCGTCAAACGCGACAAAGGACAAAGCCATGAGCGAACAGTATACCCCTCCGAAGAAATGGGTCTGGGAAAAGGAGAACGGCGGCGAATGGGCTTCCCTCAACCGCCCCATTGCCGGCGCGACCCATGACAAGGATCTGCCACGCGGCGCGCACCCCTATCAGCTTTATTCCCTCGCCACGCCGAACGGACAGAAAGTTACGATCCTGTTCGAAGAACTGCTCGAAGCCGGATTTGCCGCCGAGTACGACGCCTGGCTGATCAGGATCGGCGACGGCGATCAGTTCGGCTCCGGTTTTGTCGAGGTAAACCCCAACTCCAAGATCCCCGCCCTGATGGACTACACCGGCGACAAGCCCGTTCGGATTTTTGAATCCGGGGCCATCCTCATGCATCTCGCCGAGAAATACGGGGCTTTCCTGAGCACAGAAAACCGGGCGGAAATGCTGTCATGGCTCATGTGGCAGATGGGCAGTGCGCCTTACCTTGGCGGCGGTTTCGGGCATTTCTATGCCTATGCGCCCTACCCCATGGAATACCCGATCGACCGCTTCACCATGGAGGTCAAACGCCAACTGGATGTTCTGGACCGGCATCTGGCCAACAGCAAATTCATGGTGGGCGACGAGTACACCATCGCCGATATCGCGATTTTCCCGTGGTACGGGCGCACCGTGCACGGCGGGAGCTACGATGCGGCGGAGTTCCTCGATGTGGGCATCTACAAGAACGTGATCCGCTGGGCGGATGAGATCGCAGCCCGGCCTGCGGTGCAGCGTGGGCAGATGGTCAACAGAACCAGTGGCGATCCGTCAGGCCAGCTGCACGAACGCCATGATGCGTCTGATTTCCAGACGAAAACACAAGACAAGATCGGCTAAAGGCCAAGGGGCGCTTCGTATAACCCGGAGCGCCCCAGTCTTGTCTCAGCCGACTTTCAGAACGTCACACAGCGCGTTCAGCGCCTTGCGTTCCGCATCGGTTTTCTTCGCGACCCGCGATTTGAACAGGGTCGCCTGAGAGCGCAGCACCGGCTCTTCACCCAAGACCTTGAGATGGTTCGCGCGCAGGGTCTCCCCGGTCGACGTGATATCCGCCACAGCCTCCGCCGTGAGGTTGCGCACGGTCCCCTCCGTCGCCCCCTGACTATCAACCAGTTGGTAATCGGCAACGCCGCCGTCATGCAGATAGGCCCGCACCAGCCGGTGATATTTCGTTGCGATCCGCATACGAAAGCCGTGCTCCGCACGAAACGCCGCCGCTGCTGCATCCAGGTCGTCCAGCGTATCAACATCAATCCAGCAGGCCGGAACCGCGATGATCAGATCCGCGTGACCAAAGCCAAGCTCCGCCAAAGGCGCAACCTTCTGGTCCCATTGCACCAGTTTTTCCTGAACGAGATCCGTGCCGGTGACACCAAGGTGAATGCGGCCCGCCGCCAGTTCACGCGGGATCTCTCCGGCGGACAGCAGAACCAGCTCCACGCCCTCCACACCTGTCACTTCGCCGGAATACTCCCGCTCCGATCCGGTCCGGGCAAGGCCAACGCCGCGTGCTCCGAACCAGTCAAAGGTCTTTTCCATCAGCCGCCCCTTGGACGGCACGCCGAGCTTGATCGTCATTGCCCTGCCTCCAGATCCACGAGAAGCCCCGGACGCAGCACGCCCCCGACCGCCGGGATTTCCCGGCCCTGACCAAGCTGCCGCGTCAGCGCGTCATAGCGCCCACCGGACGAGACCGCGGGCCAATCCGGGCGGCTGGTGGCAAGAAAGCCAAAGACAAAGCCATCGTAGTATTCCATCGAACTGCGCCCATAGCTGGCCTCGAACGCCAGAGAGCCGGTGTCGATCCCGCGTGCGTCCAGCGCCGCGCAGCGCCGCGCGAACCGCTCGACCGCCTCCGAGATGGCCGGAAGATCAACCGCGATATCAAGCAACCGTTCCAAGGCGAAATCGCAGCTTTCGGAGACTTTCAGCAACCCATCGATCAAGGCAACTTCATCGTGGCTGATCGGATCGGCGGCGGCATCCTTGTGCAACGCTTCGATGCGCGCCCCGATTTCGCGCGAAGAGCGCATACCGATCATCGGCGCACAGGACACCCACGGGTCCGCGCTCTCCAGAAGCGCTTTGCGCGAGGCCGGTATGGGTGTTTTGCCGGAGTAGCGGTCCAGCAGAGCCCGGAACCGCCGGGGCCGCCAGATATGCCGCATCAGGGCGGCTTTGCGCGCCTCCGTGGTCTTCAACCCCGATACAGCGGCGGTCAGGATGCCAATGTCTCCGGTGACCGCACGCAGGCCGTAAGGCGCCAGAACTTCCGAAAACCGCGCAAAAACTTCCGCATCCGCAGCCTCCGGATCGGTCCGGTCAAAGACCTCGTAGCCGACCTGGAAATACTCCGAGGCCCGCTCCGGGTGCTCTTCCTGACGTCGAAAAACCTCGCCACTATAAGTGTAGCGCGCAGGCTCCGCGCCATCGGCCATATGCATTTCCACAACCGGCACGGTGAAGTCCGGGCGCAGCATGACTTCGCCGCGCACCGGATCCTGCGTGACGTAGGCGCGCGTGCGAATGTCCTCGCCGTAGAGGTCGAGCAGAACCTCCGCAGGCTGCAGGATCGCACAGTCAACCGTCTGCGCCCCCTCGCCTTCGAATCCCGCCATCAGGCTGGCGGCCTTGGCCTTGATCTGGCTCAGGGTCATTTGTGCAGGTCCAGAAGCGCACGCACCTTGGCGACCAACTGGTCACGCGGCACTTCATATTGGCTTGGGTGATCCTTCCATTCCTCCAGGCTGGCGTCCGCCGCCAGCTTTGCGCCGAGGATCAGATCCTTGATCTGGATGACACCCTTTTCCTTCTCGTCACCCCCTTCAATCACCGCGATGGGCGAGTTGCGCTTGTCCGCGTACTTGAGCTGGTTGCCGAAGTTCTTCGGATTGCCGAGGTAGACCTCTGCGCGAATGCCGTTGTTGCGCAGCTCGGCAACCATCGCCTGATAGTCAGCCATGCGCTGCTTATCCATGACGGTGACTACCACGGGCCCTTGCGCCGTGCTCTGAATGCGGCCCTTTTCGCGGAGCGCTGCCAACAGTCGGTCAACGCCGATCGAAACGCCCGTTGCTGGCACTTCCTGCCCAGTGAACCGCTTGACCAGATCGTCATAGCGCCCACCGCCAGAGACCGATCCGAATTGCCGTTTGCGGCCCTTCTCGTCGAGAATTTCGAAAGTCAGCTCTGCCTCATAAACCGGCCCGGTGTAGTAACCGAGGCCGCGCACCACCGATGGATCAATGTCGATCCGATCCGCGCCATAGCCCTGGGCGTGCAGAAGATCCGCGATCTGCTCAAGCTCATCCACGCCCGTGGCCCCGGTCTGACTGCTGCCAATCGCGTCCCGCAGGTTGGCAAAGGTCTTTGCCGCATCCGCGCCCTTCGACGTCAGGAAAGCCAGCACAGGCGCGGCCTGATCATCACTCAGACCAACACCGTCGATATAGGCCCCCGAGGCATCGAGGCGGCCTTTGCCAAGCAATTCACGCACGCCGCTTTCGCCAACCTTGTCGAACTTGTCGATGGTCCGCAGAACATCTGCCGCTTGCGCCTCGTCGGTCAGACCCATGGTTTCCAGAACACCGTTCAGCACTTTGCGGTTGTTCACACGGATCAGATAGTCCCCGCGCGGAATCCCTACGGTTTCCAGCGTATCGGACAACATCGCGCAGATCTCCGCGTCTGCCGCCACGCTTGCCGCACCCACCGTATCTGCGTCGCATTGGTAAAATTGACGATACCGCCCCGGTCCCGGCTTTTCATTGCGCCAGACCGGCCCCATCGCATAGCGCCGATACGGCAAAGGCAGGTCATTGCGGTGCTGAGCGTAGACCCGCGCCAAAGGTGCCGTCAGATCGTAGCGCAGTGCCATCCACTGATCGTCTTCGTCCTGCCATGCAAAGACGCCCTCATTCGGGCGGTCCACGTCCGGAAGGAACTTGCCGAGCGCCTCGACCGTCTCTACCGCAGAGGATTCCAGCGCGTCAAAGCCATAGCGATGATACACCTCGGCGATGGCTCGCAGCATATGTGCGCGCTCACTCACCTCCGCTCCGAAATAGTCGCGGAATCCCTTGGGCGTTTGCGCCTTGGGACGGGGGGCTTTTTTCACTTTGGCCATGGGCCTCATTCCCTTGACTGGACTGGTCGCGCTCCCTCTACCCATTTGGACAGGCAGGGGCAAGCAAAGGCCGGGGTAGACGCCGGGCCCCTAAGCGCCTAACTGGACCGACAATCCGGCAAAAGGTGCTCAGATGAGTGACACGACACAGGCCCTTGAAGAGCGCATCGCGTATCTGGAACGTACCGTCGAAGATCTCTCTGACGTGATCGCCCGGCAGGATTCGGCCATGGAGCAGCTTGTCCGGCAGGTCGCGATGTTGATGCAACGCGAGGCTACGCGCGAAGCGGATGCTGGTGGCGGGACCTATTTCGCGGATGAAACGCCGCCGCACTACTGAAGCACGGCGCTGTCCCGGACCGGATCTGGGACCTCATCGAAGATCCAGCTTATCCCTTGGTGTCGACTGCAAGAACGGCGCCATCATGCACAAGCAACGTGCTCCAGCGGCCGGTGCTTTCAAAGCGCTCGTAGATGCTGACAAAGGCCGTGTTTGCTGACAGCCGACCGCGTTTGGCGCCGCAAGGTTTGTTTGACGGCACGCCGCAAACACGCCCTTTCAGCCGCTCATACGCTTGATCCGTCGCACCACGCGGCAAGGTCATACCCGGCGCGCCGTAGTGAATCTGTTCATAGCTCTCGACCGAGCCGAACATCACAAGCGCCGCACTGAATTGACGCAGGCAGCCATCGTCGAATCCGGAAAGATAGAAGTTGCGCACGCCGGTGCTTCCGGGTTCGCTGTCAAACAGCGTATAGCCGCCCCGGTTCGGGAAGCTTTCCGCTTTCTTGCCCAAGCTGCGCGGCGACACACCGCAAAGCCGGGCCACCTCACCATGAGGGAGTTTCACACCGGGACCAACCTTCGCATAATCCGGCGCTCCGGGTTGCGGACCGGCGGGTGCGCTTTGCTCAGCGTCTTTCTGAACCCGTCCGAACAAGCCGCGTTTTTGGGGCTCCACCTCGAGCTCTGCCTGTGCTTCAGGCTCCGCCGTCTCCGGGGCAAGCGCGGCAAGCTGAACCTGCTCTGGCTCGGTCAGATCGCCTTTGTCCGTGTCGTTCTTCCCCAAAAGCCGGACAAAAAGAGAGCGTTCGCGCGGCGGTGCATCCTCTGCGGCGGCTTCTGCTGTCTGCAACGGCGCTTCTGCCTGCTCAGCATCGGCGGATTGTTCCTGTGTTTCCTCAACAGCGGCGCTGGCGGATTGCGGCGCTTCGGCAGGGTCATTTTCCGAGGCCTGTGCCGTTTCAGCTTTCCTCTTCAGAAACCCAAGAAACCCGCCCTGCGGTTTCTCTGCTACTGCAGCGGCAGGTGTTTCGACCTCGGTCAGATCGGGCTCTTCCGAATTCGGCAAGGCGTCGAGACGCCCTGCGTCCTCTGCAACGACCACATCATCCAACCGATCGACCCGCGCCAGCGGATCCACCGAACAACCGGCAACCACTAGGCAGAACAAGGTCAACAAAGGCAGGCGCATGGAACCTCCGCAGGCTGCATCACAGCCCCTGTTTCAAAAGCGCCCTATGCTTAACCTGAAATGAATCGCTCCGCCAAGGCCCGAGGCCATGCGGTATCCCTTTGAGACGCCAAAACCCAAACGCGCTAGAAGTCCTCGACTGCAAGAACACCATCGAGCGATTTGATCGCGCCTTTGATTTCCGGGGTCACCGGGAAGTCCGCCTTGAGGTCCATTTCCACTTCGCCGGGCAGCCCTGCATGGTTGAGACAGAGCATCACCGGGCCGCGCGCAGCTTTGGGCAGTTGATCCACTGCCCGTGTCAGAACCGACGCAATGTGCGGCAGGGCTTCGGGTTCTTCGATGTGGATTTTCAACCCCATGACGCCGCCGCCCGAAGCCACGGCATCCACCGGCGCAACACCGCGCGCGAGCAGCTTGAGCTGATCGCTCTCCATGGTGGCCTCGACCGTCACCACCACTTTGGCCCCGGTTTCCAGATACTCGCGAGACTTCTCCAAAGTCTCCGAGAAGAGCGTGACCTCATAAGCCCCTGTCGGGTCACTCAGCTGCGCAAAGGCAAAGCGGTTGCCGCGAGCGGATTTGCGTTCCTGACGGCCCGCCACAACCCCGGCCAGCTTGGCGACCAGTGCCCCACGCTCCGCCCGCCCTGTTACCTCATCAAGCGTCATCACATCCTGCCGCTTGAGCGCTGGCATGTAGTCATCCAGCGGATGGCCGGAGAGGTAGAAGCCCACCGCCTTGAATTCTTCCGCAAGGCGTTCCGCAGGCAACCAATCGGTCACCGGGGACATGCGCGGTTCGGGCAAGTCCTCACCCGCTTCGCCAAATAGAGAAACCTGCGCCGAGGCTTTCTGTTCGAAGATTGCGGTCGAATAAGCTACCAAGGCATCAAGGCTGTCGAACACCCGGCGACGGTTGCTGTCGAGTTGATCAAACGCCCCGGCCCGCGCAAGCATTTCCAAAGGTCGCTTGCCGATCTTCTTAAGCTCCACCCGGCGGGCAAGATCAAACAGCGTCGCAAATGTCTTGTCTCCGCGCCCTTCGACGATCAGCTTCATCGCGTCGACACCGACGTTTTTCAGCGCGCCGAGCCCGTAAATCAGCTTCCCATCGACCACATCAAACGTCGCTTGAGAACGGTTCACGCAAGGTGGTACCCAGGGCAGTTTCAGCCCTTTGCGAACCTCTTCAAAGTAAACCGCCAGCTTGTCCGTCAGGTGGATATCGCAGTTCATGACACCGGCCATGAACTCCACCGGGTGGTTCGCCTTCAGCCATGCTGTCTGGTAGGACACCACCGCATAGGCCGCCGCGTGGGATTTGTTGAAACCGTAGTTGGCGAATTTCTCCAGAAGGTCGAAAACCTCTGTCGCCTTTTTCTTGTCCACACCATTTTCCGCCGCGCCCTTCTCGAACTTTGGGCGTTCGGCGTCCATGGCCTCCTTGATCTTCTTACCCATGGCCCGGCGCAGAAGGTCCGCGCCGCCAAGCGAATAGCCCGCCATGACCTGCGCGATCTGCATCACCTGTTCCTGATAAACGATGATGCCTTGGGTCTCTTCAAGGATATGGTCGATGAGCGGGTGAACGGAGGTGATATCCTTGAGCCCGTTCTTGACCTCACAGTAGGTCGGAATGTTTTCCATCGGGCCGGGACGATAAAGAGCCACAAGCGCAACAATGTCTTCGATACAGGTGGGCTTCATCCGCTTGAGCGCGTCCATCATGCCCGAGCTTTCAACCTGGAACACAGCGACGGTCTTGGCAGAGGCATAAAGCTTGTACGTCGCCTCATCGTCGAGCGGGATGAGGTTCATCTGGTTCTCACCACCCTCGGCAGGCTCATAAAGCTCGGTGCCATCCGCCGCGATGTGAAGCTGCCTCCCGCCCTTGAGGATCAGATCCAGCGCGTTCTGAATGACGGTCAACGTCTTCAGGCCCAGAAAGTCAAACTTCACCAGTCCTGCTTGCTCAACCCATTTCATGTTGAACTGGGTTGCGGGCATGTCCGAGCGTGGATCGCGGTAGAGTGGGACCAGCTGATCTGTCGGGCGGTCCGCAATCACAACACCTGCCGCGTGCGTACCCGCAGAGCGCAGCAGCCCTTCGACCTGCATGCCGTATTTCAACAGGCGATCCACGACTTCTTCGTTCTGCGCCTCTTCCGCCAGACGCGGCTCATCGCGCAGGGCCTGTTCGATACTGACCGGCTTCACGCCTTCCACCGGGATCATCTTCGACAGACGGTCCACCTGCCCGTAAGGCATCTGCAAAACCCGGCCCATATCGCGCACAGCTGCCTTCGAGAGCAGAGCGCCAAAGGTGATGATCTGCGCAACCTTGTCGTGGCCATATTTGTCCTGCACGTAGCGGATCACCTCCTCGCGGCGATCCATGCAGAAGTCGATATCGAAGTCAGGCATGGAAACCCGTTCGGGATTGAGGAAACGCTCGAACAGAAGGCTGTAGCGCAGCGGATCAAGGTCCGTCACGGTCAACGCATAAGCCACAAGACTGCCCGCCCCGGACCCCCGGCCCGGCCCAACCGGGATGTCGTTGTCTTTGGCCCATTGGATAAAATCGGCCACGATCAGGAAGTAGCCGGGAAATCCCATGCCTTCGATGATGCCGAGCTCGAAATCGAGCCGTTCCTGGTATTCTTCAACGCTGACCGCATGGGGAATGACCCGCAAACGCTCCTGCAGGCCTTCGTTCGCCATGCGGCGCAGCTCGCTGACCTCATCATCGGCAAACTTCGGCAGGATCGGATCCCGGCGATAGGCCATGAACGCGCAGCGTTTGGCGATCTCGACGGTGTTTTCCAAGGCCTCCGGCAGATCGGCAAAAAGCGTTGCCATTTCCTGCGGCGTCTTGAGGTAATGCTGCGGCGTCAGGCGGCGGCGCGGCTCCTGCTGATCCACATAAGCGCCCTCGGCGATGCAGATCATCGCGTCATGCGCCTCGTACATCTCTTCCTTCGGGAAATAGACGTCATTCGTCGCCACCAGCGGCAGGTCCATGGCATAGGCCATCTTGACAAAGGGCCGCTCGGTCAGCCGCTCCGCCTCGGGCGCGCCGTCTTCGCCGGGATGACGCTGCAACTCGACATAAAGCCGATCGCCGAAAATCTCATTGAGTCGGTCCATCAAGGCCTGTGCTGCCGGATGCTGGCCGGCGCGAAGCAGCCGGCCTACGGGACCGTCGGGCCCGCCGGTGAGGCAAATCACATCCTCGGAATTCCGCGCCAGTTCCTCCAGACTGATATAGGGCAGCTCCGATCCCTGCCGCATATAGAGGCAGGAATTGAGCAACATCAGGTTCTCATATCCGGCCTCGTTCTGCGCCAGCAAAACGATTGGCGCAGGCGGCCTCGGGCGCTCCCCCTGGGCAGGCTCAACATAGCGCAAGTCAAACTGGCATCCGATGATCGGCTGAATGCCCGCACCACTGGCAGAAACCGAAAATTCCAATGCTGAAAAGAGGTTATTCGTGTCCGTGACCGCAATGGCCGGAAGCCCCATCGCCTCGCACATCGCGGGCAGCTTCTTCAATCGAATAGCCCCTTCAAGCAGGGAATATTCGGTGTGGGTACGCAGGTGAATGAATCGAGGATCGGCCATGGGCGCACCGTAGCCGCTCGCCAAGCCGGTCGAAAGAGCGAAGCGCGAAAATGCGGATGTCCGCGCCGCAGAGCGCCGCCCAAAAGACAGGCAGATTTTCGAGACTGCTCATCGGTTCAACATTTTTTTCTTGCCAATGCGCGTCACCGCCGCCTAGCCTGAACTTACAGAAAGACGCGTTTTCTACGCCGCATCGAGGACGCGACCCAGACAATCTGGGCCAGGTATGGTAAGGCGGCAGGCTTTTCACGATGACAATCGCCTTTCTTCTCAACGGGGAGAAAATCGCGTTGAGTGGCGTTTCACCAACCGCCACTTTGCTGGACTGGCTGCGCGACGAACGCGGCCTCAAGGGAACAAAAGAAGGCTGCAACGAAGGGGACTGCGGCGCGTGTACCGTCATGGTGCAGGACGCGGATGGCGCAAAGGCGCTGAACGCCTGCATTCTTTTCCTGCCGCAACTGCATGGCAAATCCGTGCATACTGTGGAGGGGCTCGCGGCGCCGGACGGCACCTTGCATCCGGTTCAGCAGGCCATGATCGACCATCATGGATCGCAATGCGGCTTCTGCACCCCCGGATTTGCCTGTTCCATGGCCACGGCCCATCTCAACGGCGAGACTGCGTTTGACGACGCGCTCGCCGGGAACCTGTGCCGATGCACGGGGTATGCCCCAATCATCCGCGCCGCCAAAGCCGCAGCCTTGGAACCGGTTCCCAACCATATCAGACCAGACCGCGGTTTCTTTGTGCCGGAAATATCCACCGGGGGTCCGGGGGACAGTCAGTCCCCCGGCTTTCACGCTCCACAATCCATCGACGAGTTGGCAGAGCTTGCCGCACGGCTTCCGGACGCGACGTTGATCGCAGGGGCCACGGATGTCGGCCTTTGGGTCACCAAACAGCTGCGCGAGCTTGGAGAGGTGATTTTCCTCAATCGCTGCGAGGACATGCAGCACATCGAAGAAACCGAGACCCATTTGCGCATCGGCGCGGGCGTCACGATGGACCGGGTGCACAAGCTGATGGAGGCGCATTTTCCAAGTTACGCGGAGATGATCCGCCGCTACGGCAGCACACAGGTGCGCAACGCCGCGACCATTGGCGGCAACATTGCCAATGGCTCTCCGATCGGGGATAATCCCCCGCCTCTCATCGCGCTGGGTGCCATTGTTCATTTGCGGTATCGCGAGACGCACCGCGAAATGCCCCTGGAAGAGTTCTATATCGACTATGGCAATCAGGATCGCCACCCGGGCGAGATTGTCGTGGCCGTGAGCATCCCGAAACAGGCCGACACCCTGAAGGTCTACAAGCTGTCGAAACGGTTCGATCAGGATATCTCCGCCGTTTGCGGTGCGTTCAACATAACCGTTGAAAACGGTACCGTTTCAGAGGCCCGGATCGCGTTTGGCGGCATGGCCGGAACACCGAAACGCGCCCGCGCCGTCGAAGCTGCGATTATCGGCAAGCCGTGGTCCGATGAGACACTCATCGCCGCGTGGAATGCCTGGGAAGAGGACTTCACGCCACTCAGCGACATGCGCGCCAGCGCGGATTACCGCATGAGCGCGGCGCGCAACATGCTCTCGCGCTGCCTGTTGGAAGACCTCGGCGCAGCAACCTCCGTGCTGGAGGTGCGCGCATGAGCGTTGCAAAGCCGCTTCCGCACGATGCCGCCCGGCTGCATGTCACCGGTGCCGCGCGTTATGTCGATGACATCCCCGCGCCCGCGAACACCCTGCACCTCGCCTTTGGACTGTCTCAGATCGCCGCCGGGCGGATCACAGCGATTGATCTGGATCCGGTCCGCAAAGCGCCCGGCGTTCTGCGCGTCTGGGAAGCCTCGGACCTGCCATCGGACTGCGACTGTTCACCGTCGGCCCATGACGAGCCGATGCTCGCCGGGCACACAATTCGTTACCTTGGCCAGCCTATCTTCCTTGTCGCCGCCACGTCGCATCTTGCCGCGCGCAAGGCCGCGAGCCTTGCGAAAATCGACTATCAATCCCGTGACGCCATCCTGACCGTCGATGAAGCCATGGATGCGGACAGTCGATTTGGCGAGCCACGTATCTGGCAAAAAGGCGATGCCGGGGAAGCCATCGACACCGCGCCGCATGTGCTCGAAGGCGAGATCACCATGGGCGGACAAGAGCATTTCTATCTCGAGGGGCAGGCCGCCATGGCCTTGCCGCAGGAAGATGGCGACATGCTCGTACATTCTTCAACTCAGCATCCGACCGAGATCCAGCACAAGGTCGCCCACGCGCTGCATCTTCCCATGCATGCCGTGCGCGTTGAAACGCGGCGGATGGGCGGCGGGTTCGGTGGCAAGGAAAGTCAGGGCAACGCGCTGGCCATCGCCTGCGCCGTCGTGGCAAGCGCCACAGGCCGTCCGGCCAAGATGCGGTATGACCGCGACGATGATTTCATGATCACCGGCAAGCGTCACGATTTCCGTATCGAATACCGGGTCGGCCATGATGATGACGGGAAGCTGCACGGGGTCGAGTTTCTGCAACTCGCCCGCTGTGGCTGGGCGCAGGACCTGTCGCACCCGGTTGCGGATAGGGCGATGCTGCATTCGGACAATGCTTATGCGCTTGATCATGTCCGCATTGAAAGCCACCGTCTGAAAACCAACACGCAAAGCGCCACCGCCTATCGCGGTTTCGGCGGACCACAGGGTATGCTCGGGATCGAGCGGGTGATGGACCACGTGGCGCACGCCTTGGGCAAAGACCCGCTCGACGTGCGGCGCGCCAATTACTACGGCGATTTTGCGGAAGACAAAGCGCAGTCCACCCCCTATGGCCAGCCAGTCACGGACTTTGTCCTGAATGATCTGACTGAAACGCTCAAGGCGCGTTCTGACTACACCGAACGGCGCGAGGCCATCGCGGACTGGAACGCGCAAAACCCGGTGCTCAAGCGCGGCATCGCCCTGACCCCTGTGAAGTTCGGAATTTCGTTCACCCTGACGCATCTCAATCAGGCCGGGGCGCTGGTGCATGTCTATCAGGACGGCTCCATCGCCATGAACCACGGCGGCACGGAAATGGGTCAGGGTCTGTTCCAGAAAGTTGCCCAGGTGGCCGCGAGCGAATTTGGCGTGGATATGGACGTGGTGAAGATCACCGCAACCGACACCGCCAAGGTGCCCAACACCTCTGCAACGGCCGCCTCCTCCGGGTCTGACTTGAACGGTATGGCCGTGAAAGCCGCCTGCGAAGCGATCCGGGATCGCATGGCCGAGCATCTGGCCAGGATTCATCAGGACGAACCTGCGGACGTTGTCTTCAGGGACGGCGAAGTGCACGTGGGCGGCAATCGCCTGCCCTTCGCTGAGGCCGCCAAAGCCTGTTACGAAGGCCGTGTGAGCCTCTCCGCCACCGGCTTCTACAAGACGCCGAAACTCAGCTGGGACATGATCAAAGGGCAGGGCCGCCCATTTTTCTATTTTGCCTACGGGGCAAGCTGCTCGGAAGTGGTGATCGACACGCTGACCGGCGAGTACCGCATCCTGCGCGCGGACATCCTGCACGACTGCGGCGCTTCGCTGAACCCGGCGCTGGACAAAGGACAGATCGAGGGCGGATATGTGCAGGGTGCAGGCTGGCTGACGACGGAAGAACTGGTCTGGGATGACCATGGGCGGCTACGCACCCACGCGCCGTCAACGTACAAAATCCCGGCCTGTTCCGACCGGCCGGAGGTTTTCAACGTCTCGCTCTGGGACGGGCGAAACCGTGAGGAGACGATCTATCGCTCCAAAGCTGTGGGCGAGCCCCCCTTTATGCACGGGATTTCCGTGCTGATGGCGCTCTCCGATGCGGTCAGTGCGTGTGGCGAAGCGTATCCTGCGCTTGACGCCCCCGCCACGCCGGAAGCCGTTCTGAAAGCAGTTCGGAGGGTGCGCGGTGTCCTTTGATCTTGCCGAACTCAAAGCCGCCGTTGCTACACGTGGACGGGTCGCGCGGGTCGTTGTGGCCGAAGTGCGCGGCAGCACGCCGCGCGAGGTTGGCGCATCCATGCTTGTTTGGGAGGGCGGACAAAGCGGCACCATCGGCGGCGGAACTCTGGAGTTGGAAGCCGCGCAAAGCGCCTTTGAGCGGCGCGGAGCGACGCGCCATGCGCTTGGCCCGGACATGGGTCAATGCTGCGGAGGGGCGGTGACGCTTTGGACGGACGTGTTCGAGGCGCCGGACCTCGACGCGTTGCAAGGCCCGGTCATCGCGCGCGGACCGGGCGACATGCCTCTGTCTGTTAAGCGCGTACTGGCGCAAGCGAGAGGTCAAGGGTGCCGCCCGCCTTCGTCATTCACGGATGGCTGGATGGTCGAGCCTCTGGCCGAGCCGCAGCGCCACCTCTGGATATGGGGAGCGGGCCATGTCGGCCGGGCGCTCGTACAGGTTCTCTCACCGCTTCCGGATCTGGCAGTCACCTGGATCGACACCGAAACCGAACGCTTTCCCGATGACATTCCCGCAGGCGTCACCATGCTACCGGCCGCGCAGCCCGCACGCCTGATGCCACACGCCCCCATGGACGCGGACCACCTGATCGTGACCTATTCGCACGCGCTGGACCTTGACCTGTGCCACGCCGCGCTCGGTCACGGGTTCGCTTTTTGCGGCCTGATCGGCTCGGACACCAAGTGGGCGCGCTTTCGCAAAAGGCTCGCCGCGCTCGGTCACTCGGATGCTCAAATTCAACGCATCTGCTGCCCAATTGGGCAAAAACACCTCGGCAAACACCCCGCCGCCATTGCCATCGGGGTCGCCGCACAGCTAATTGATGGACAAAAAAGGAACGGGGACGCATGTCGGACATCCTTCTTGGCATCCAGGGCCTGACCAAGGCCTATCCCGGCGTGGTGGCGAATGACGATGTGTCCTTCGACATCCAAAAGGGTGAAATTCACGCGCTTCTCGGCGAAAACGGCGCGGGCAAATCGACTCTCGTCAAGATGATCTACGGTCTTGTTGCGCCGGACAAAGGCGCGATGACGCTGGACGGACAGAGCTTTTCGCCCTCCAAACCCTCCGAAGCCCGGCAAAACGGCGTTGCGATGGTGTTTCAGCACTTCTCGCTGTTCGACGCGTTGAACGTCGCGGAAAATGTCGCGCTTGGCATGGAGAATCCGCCGCCCATGCGCGATCTGGCGCGCCGCATCCGGGAAGTGTCTGAACTTTATGGCCTGCCGCTCGATCCGTCGCGTACCGTCGGCACCCTGTCCGCCGGAGAACGGCAAAGGGTCGAAATCATCCGGTGCCTTCTGCAAAATCCGCGCCTGTTGATCATGGATGAACCAACCTCCGTGCTGACGCCACAGGAGGTGGAGATCCTGTTCGAGACACTGATGCAGCTGAAGTCCGAAGGCACTTCGATCCTCTATATCTCGCATAAACTCGAAGAAATCCGCGCCATTTGCGATCACGCCACGATCCTGCGCCTCGGCAAGAAGGTGGGCGAGAGCACACCCTCCGAGGCCTCCGCCAAGGAACTCGCCGAACTGATGGTCGGAAACAGTTTCGCCGCCCCCGTTGCGCGGGATGTGGAGAAAGGCGCGGTTCTGTTAGAGGCAAAGTCCCTGAGCCTGCCGGCCCCCGGCGCTTTCGGCACGCCCCTGCGCGAGGTGAGTTTTGCGGTGCGCGCGGGCGAAGTGCTGGGCATTGGCGGGGTTGCGGGCAACGGGCAGGACGAGCTTCTGGCCGCGCTGTCCGGGGAACGGACGTCGGATGGCGGAACGGTCTTGCTCAAAGGCAATGATATCAGCAGCGACGGCCCGGTCGCGCGCCGCGACATGGGATTGCTGTCAGCGCCCGAGGAACGGCTTGGCCATGCCGCCGCGCCGGATATGAGCCTGACGGAAAACGGCGTACTGACGGCATCGCGGCGGGAAAGCCTCGTCAAGAACGGTCTAATCGACTGGCGCAAGGCCCAAGGATTCACCGAGGCCGTGATCGAACGGTTCGACGTGCGCACTCCGGGGCCTGACACGGCCGCGCGGGCGCTTTCTGGCGGCAACTTGCAGAAATACGTTGTGGGGCGCGAAATTCATCAAAACCCCGAGGTTCTCATCGTGAACCAACCCACTTGGGGCGTGGACGCCGCTGCCGCCGCCGCAATCCGACAAGCGCTGCTGGACCTTGCGGCCAAAGGGGCGGCGATTGTGGTGATCAGCCAGGATCTCGACGAGTTGATGGAAATATCTGACCGCTTTGCCGCCCTGAACGAAGGCCGCTTGTCGCCTGCGCATCCGGTGGCGGACCTGAATATGGAAAAGATTGGCCTGATGATGGGCGGCGCGCATGACATGGAGGTGGCCCATGTACATGGATAACCGGCACGGCAGAGGCGCGGCAATTCCATCAATGGAATTGGCAAATCTCATGAATGAGATTTGGTCCCGGCCCAGCCCGGAGGCACTGACATGATTTCGCTCGAAAAACGCCCGCAGCCGTCGCGGCTCTGGACCGCTATCACCCCGATCTTTGCGGTCGTTCTGACCATGGTGGTGGGCGGATTGATGTTTGCTTTGCTCGGTGTTGATCCGATCGAAGCCGTGCGCACGATTTTCTGGGATCCGCTTTTCCATCCGCAGTTCGCGGGCTTCTCAAGGCCCCAGCTTCTGGTCAAGGCAGGCCCGCTGATCCTGATAGCGATTGGCCTGTCCATCGGTTTCCGCGCGGGTATCTGGAACATCGGCGCCGAAGGTCAGTACATCATGGGCGCGATCTGCGGAGCCGCGGCAGGCCTCGCGTTCTACCCTTCGGAAAGCATCTTGATCTTCCCGCTGATGATCCTGTGCGGCGCATTGGGCGGCTTTCTATGGGCCATGATCCCGGCGGTTCTGAAAACCCGGTTCGGCACCAATGAAATTCTGGTGTCCCTGATGCTCGTCTATGTGGCGCAGAACATCCTGATTTCTGTCTCCACAGGCCTTTTGCGCAATCCCGAAGGCATGGGCTTCCCCGGCTCGCGCAATTTCAAGCAGTGGGATGCAACGCACAACGCCGAGATCATCGCGGGCACTGGCATGCACTGGGGCGTTGTCACCGCTTTCATCGCGGTCATCGCCGCCTACGTTCTGATGGCCCGGCACATTCAGGGTTTTAACATCCGCCTCTCCGGTGAAGCGCCCCGCGCCGCCCGGTTTGCCGGGGTCAATCCGGCGCGGATCATCCTGCTCTGCCTTGGTATCTCAGGGGTTCTGGCCGGGATGGCGGGGCTTTTTGAAGTCACTGGCCCGGCGGGGCAAATCACCGGCAACTTCAACGCAGGCTACGGCTTCACGGCGATCATCGTTGCCTTCCTTGGCCGGTTGAACCCGTTTGGCATCCTTCTGGCCGGGCTACTGATGGCTCTGACCTACATCGGTGGAGAGCTGGCACAACTGATGCTGAGCCTGCCGGGCGCGTCGATTCAGCTGTTTCAGGGCATGCTGCTGTTCTTCCTTCTGGCGACAGACGTGTTCACCAACTACCGGATCAGGTTTGGCAAAAGGGAGGCCGCGTAATGGATCTCGGTTCGATCAACCCCGTCCTTCTTGTCGCCTCCATCATGGTTTCGGCGACGCCCATCCTCTTGGCCGCCATCGGCGAGATGGTCGTCGAAAAGGCTGGCGTTCTGAACCTTGGGGTCGAAGGCATGATGATTACCGGTGCGGTGGTCGGCTTTGCCGTCGCCGTGACCTCCGGCAATCCCTACTTCGGATTTCTTGCCGCCGCCGCCGCGTCCGCTGTGCTGTCGCTCAGCTTCGGTGTCCTGACGCAATTCCTGCTGTCCAATCAGGTCGCCACCGGGCTTGGCCTGACTTTGGTGGGTCTGGGTTTGTCGAGCCTGATCGGCAAACCCTATGAGGGCATGAAAGCGCCGCCGATTTCCAAGGTGCACATTCCCGGCCTTTCGGACATGCCCGTGTTCGGCAAAATGCTCTTCAGCCATGATGTGATGATCTACGTCAGCCTTCTGCTTGTCGTCGCCGTCTGGGCTTTCCTCAAATACACCCGCGCCGGGCTGATCCTGCGCGCGGTGGGTGAGAGCCACGACAGCGCTCATGCGCTTGGTTACAAGGTGGTCACGGTCCGCCTCATGGCCATCTTCTTTGGTGGGGCCTGTGCCGGGCTGGGTGGCGCGTATCTGAGCCTTGTGCGCGTGCCGCAATGGACCGAAGGCATGACCGCAGGCGCGGGCTGGATTGCGCTGGCCATCGTGGTCTTTGCCAGCTGGCGCGCCGGGCGTGTGCTGATCGGGGCTTACCTGTTTGGCGGCGTCACGGTTCTGCAATTGAACCTGCAAGCCGCCGGGGCAAATGTGCCCGTCGCCCTGCTCAGCGCCTCGCCCTACCTCATCACGATCATCGTGCTTGTCTTCATCTCGGCGCGCGGCGCGCATGGTGCGCCCGGCTCTCTCGGTCGGTCCTTCCACGCGTCGCACTGATCCATTAAACTGACAAAAAACCATCCAACAGGAGAACAAACCCATGCTAAGACGTACCCTTCTGGCTTCGGCTGCTGTGGCCTTTGGCCTTGGCGGCGCTGCCTTTGCAGAAGAAGAACTGACCGCTGGCTTTATCTACATCGGCCCTCCGGGTGACGGTGGCTGGACGTATGAACACGATCAGGCGCGCCAGAAAATGGAAGCGCATTTCGACGGTCGTGTGAAAACCGTCTATCAGGAAAACGTACCGGAAAGCGCCGACGCGGAGCGCGCCATCACCCAGATGGCCCTGACCGGTGCGGACATCATCTTCACTACGTCCTTTGGCTACATGGACCCGACGCTGGCCGTAGCCGAGAAGTTCCCGAACGTGAAGTTCGAGCACGCCACTGGCTACAAGCGCGCTGACAACGTGACGACCTATTCCGCGCGTTTCTACGAAGGCCGCGCCATTCAGGGCCACATCGCCGGCAAGATGACCAAGACCAACAAGATTGGTTACATCGCGTCCATTCCGATCCCGGAAGTTATCCGCGGCATCAACTCCGCCTATCTGCACGCCAAGAAGGTGAACCCCGATGTCGAGTTCTCGATCATCTGGCTTTACACATGGTTTGACCCTGCGAAAGAAGCAGACGCGGCCCGCGCTCTGATTGAAAACGGCGCAGACGTGGTGTTGCAGCACACCGACTCCACCGCACCGCAAGCGGCAGCACAGGAAGCGGGCGGCGTGATCACCTTTGGTCAGGCGTCCGACATGGGCGAGTACGCCCCCATGCCCCGCGTGTCTTCGATCATCGACAACTGGGCCCCCTACTACATCGAACGCGTGCAAGCGGTTCTCGATGGTACATGGGAATCCAAAGACACATGGGACGGCATCTCCACCGGCATGGTTGGCATCGGTGAAATCACCGACGCTGTTCCGGCAGATGTGAAGGCCGAAGCGCTGGCAATGAAAGACGCCATCGCGGCGGGCGAGTACCACCCCTTCACAGGCCCGATCAACAAGCAGGACGGTTCTGTCTGGCTTGCCGAGGGCGAAGTGGCTTCGGACGGCGATCTGGCTGGTCTGAACTTCTATGTCGAAGGCATCACCGCAGAAGTGCCGAATTAATCACTACGCGGGAGCGCCTCCGGGCGCTTCCGCATCCACCGGCACGAGCCGCTTGCGCAAAGAGTGCCAGTCGTACTCGGCAAAGTACCGCTCCAGAACCCCATAACATAGCCATCCTTGTGCCGCGTAGAATTCCTGCACCCCGGGAAAACTCAGCGAGTCGAGATGTGCGGAGTGACACCCGCGCTGAACAGCTTCTATCTCCGCAGCTTTAAGCAAACGGGTTCCCAACCCTTGGCGCCGAGCGGTTTCGTCAACCCAGACTTGCCAAATGTGAAGCCAACCATAGCCAGTGTTGCCTCTCACCCCGCCCAGGAACCGGCCATCTGCGGCATGGGCATAGACCCGGATCTGTTGGTTTTCCTCGGCCTTGGGAACAAATTTTTCTCCAAAAACCTCTAGCCCGTCATCGATTACCTTGTCGGCTTTCTCGTCAACGTCGGTTTGCACCGTCACGTGTGCGGTATGATCGGACATGGCTCTTCCTCTTCGATCTGAAGACACTGAGGTCTCAACGCCAGATCACAACTTCGGGCAGGTCCGCCCGTTCTGTGCGAAAACTGTTGGCAGGGTGATCGCCGTCCGCGATGCCAAAAGACGCGCCAACAAGCACGTCGCGATCATCCGGCACATCAAACCAGTCACGCATGAATCCCGAATAGCTGGCAACGGCGGCTTGCGGTACTGACGCAATCCCGCGCGCCTCGAGCGCCAGAAGAAACGCCGTCAGAAATGCTCCGCAGTCCAGCACTCCATAGGCGCCCAGTTTCTTCGGCGTTGTGACCAACAGAAAATGCGGCGCGCCGAAGAAGGCGAAGTTCTTGCGCATCTCTGCCGCCGATCCCGCCCGATCCCCTTTCTCCACGCCAACGGCATCATACAGCTGCCAGCCGCAGGTTCGGCGGCGGTCCTTGTACACGCCCTCGTAGCTTTGCGGAAATGGGATGTCCGGTGCATGGGTTGCCGTTTCGATATGGCTCGTCAACGCAGCCCGAAGCCGCTCCGTTTCCTCAACGCCGCAGGCATGCACCATCCAGGGCTGCGAGTTGCACCAGCTGGGAACCCGCTGCGCGTCTGCCAAAGCGGCCTCGATACTTTCGCGCGGAACGGGCTCCGGCTGATAGGCACGGCAGGAAAACCGCCTGTCCAGCAAGGCGCGCAGTGCCTCGGCTTCTGATTGGCTCATAGGAAACCTCTGTCTTGAAGATCGGATAGAATAGCCGCGCTGTCCTGTCCCCGGTTCGGGACAGGTCCAGGCTGCACAGCAACGCCGTCAAAACGGGGCGCGGGTGCCGGGAAATCGCCCTGCCAAATACCTCGCGTGCTGATATGCGGATCGGACTTGGCTTCCTCCGGCGTCAGGACCGGCACGACACAGGCGTCCGATCCCGCAAACAGGTCCGCCCAATGCGCCGTCGGCGCGCTCGCGAACACCTGTTCCAGCCGTGTCGTGGCAGCGGCCCATGTGGACGGCTCATAGGGCTGCGCAAACGCAGGGTCGTTTGAAAGGCCCAGCCTTTCCAGAAACAGCGCATAAAACTGTGGCTCCAGGCACTGCACGGACAGGCTCCGGCCATCTGCGCAGGTGTAGCAGCGCGACCAATGCGGCCCGTCGAGAAGCGATTGCCCCCGTGCCGTTGTCGAAAACTGTGCGCCCATGGACAGCAGCAGCGCCATCATATGGCTCGCCCCGTCGACAATGGCGGCATCGACCACCGTGCCTTTGCCCGTCGCTTTCGCATTCAGCAACCCGGCGAGCATTCCGACAGCGAGATACATCGCCCCCGCGCCAATATCGCCCAGCATCGTCGGCGGTGTTTGCGGCGGACCTTGCTGCCCGGCATAGAACAAAGCCCCGCTGAGGGCGAGATAGTTGAGATCATGCCCCGCCTGTGTGGCGCGTGGTCCGGTCTGCCCCCAACCCGTCATACGCCCGTAGACAAGCTTGGGGTTCAGGCAGAGCGCTTCCTCCGGGCCAAGCCCAAGCCGCTCCATGACCCCCGGCCGCAGCCCTTCTGTCAGACCGTCGGCAGAGCGGATCAACCCCTTGGCAACCTTCAGATCATCGGCGTTTTTCAGGTCGAGCGCGATGGACCGCTTTCCACGATCGAGAAGGTTTTCCGTCTGCTTTGCCGGGTTCTCTCCACCGGACCTGCGGTGCACGACGATCACCTCTGCCCCAAGCTCCGCCAGCAGCATTCCGGCAAAAGGCGCAGGCCCCAACGCCTCGAATTCGATGATGCGGATTCCGTGTAGCATGGATGTCCCCCCGGCGATGAGTGAAGCGGATTAATCAATCCTTGGGAAGGGGTTTAGACGATGAGGCGTGTTGCTTTTGCCAAAGGCTCGCTATCTATGGATCATGGTATTGCCCCCACCTCTTCAAGACTGGTTCGACCAGCGTGGTTGGTCCATTCACCCGCACCAACAAGCCATGCTGGATCAGGCGGGCGAGCCGTCGCTTTTGCTCATCGCGCCCACCGGCGGCGGGAAGACGCTTGCAGGGTTTCTGCCGAGCCTGTGCGAGTTGTCGGAAGGTGAGACGGAGGGGCTGCACACGCTTTATGTCTCCCCCCTCAAGGCTCTGGCCGCTGACATCCGCCGCAACCTGCGCATTCCAATCGAAGAGGCGGGGCTTCCGATCCGGGTCGAAGACCGGACGGGGGACACCTCCTACACCCAGAAAAGGCGGCAAAGGGCGGATCCTCCGCATATCCTTCTGACCACCCCGGAATCGCTGGCTCTTCTCACAAGCTATGAGGACGCACCGCGCATGTTTGCGGGGTTGAAGCGGGTGGTCGTGGATGAAATCCACGCTCTGGCGGAAAGCAAACGCGGCGACCAGTTGATGCTGGCGCTTGCGCGGCTTCACCATTTTTGCCCTGACCTACGCCGGGTCGGGCTGTCTGCCACCGTTGAAGACCCGCCAGCTTTGGCCTCGTTCCTCGCCCGGCACCCCAATCCCTGTGCAATCATCGAAGCCGATCCCGGACCGGAACCGGACATTTCCATGCTTGAGGTCGAAGAAGCGCCTCCGTGGTCCGGGGGTGGCGCGGCCTATGCCATTCCAGCCGTGCTGGACGCGGTCCGGCAGCACCGCACTACCCTGATCTTTCACAACACCCGCGCCCAGGCGGAAATCTTCTTTCACAATCTGTGGCTTGCCAATGAAGAGGCTTTGCCCATCGGCATCCACCACGGCTCGCTCGACAGGGCGCAGCGCGAAAAGGTCGAGGCTGCCATGGTGGCGGGGCAGCTGCGCGCGATTGTCTGCACTGGCTCGCTCGATCTCGGGATCGACTGGGGCGATGTGGACCTTGTGATCCAGATCGGAGCGCCCAAGAACGTGAAAAGGCTGGTGCAGCGGATCGGCCGCGCCAACCACCGCTACAACGCCCCGTCCAAAGCTTTGCTCGTCCCGGCCAACCGCTTCGAAGTGGTCGAATGCATTGCTGCGCTGGAAGCGGTAAAGGCGCACGATCTGGACGGCGAGCCGCGCGGACCGGGGCCGCTCGACGTGCTGTGCCAGCATATTCTGATCACCGCCTGTTCCGGCCCGTTCGACGCGGATGCACTGTTCGAGGAAATGCACGGCGCGGGGCCATTTTCGGCGCTGACCCGTAAGAGGTTCGATGCCTGCCTCGACTTTTGCGCGACAGGTGGCTACGCGCTCAAAGCGTATGACCAATGGAAACGCCTGATCCAGCGCCCCGATGGCCTGTGGCAGCTGCGAGACCCGCGTTCCGCGCAGCGTATCCGGCAAAACATCGGCACCATTCAGGATACCGACACGCTCAAGGTCCGCTGGCGCGGGCGCGGCGGCGCAGCTTTGGGCGAAGTGGAAGAAGGCTTCGCCGCCAGCCTGACGCCCGGCGATACGTTTCTTATCGGCGGGCAGATCGTGCGCTATGACCGCCTGCGCGAAATGATCGTCGAGGTCACGCGAGACGCGGCAAAAAAGCCGAAGATCGCCACGTTCAACGGCACCAAATTCGCCACCTCCACGCAGCTCTCCGGACGGATCCTGCGCCTGTTTCATGCCAGCGACTGGTCCAGCCTGCCAGGGCACACCGCCGACTGGCTCCGCCTGCAACAACACTACAGCCAATTGCCGCAACCCGGCCGCCTGTTGATCGAAACCTTCCCACACGATGGGAGGGAAAACATGGTGGTCTACGGCTTTGCCGGGCGCAATGCGCAGCAGACGCTGGGGCTGCTCCTGAGCAAGCGCATGGAGGAAATGGGCCTCGCCCCGATGGGTTTTGTCAGCACAGATTATGCCACACTGCTCTGGGGATTGGATGCCGTCGGCGAGCCGAGTACGCTTTTCGATCTTGAAGCGCTGGAGGTCGGGCTGGATGGCTGGCTTGCCGGCAACGCCGTGATGAAACGCACCTTTCGCGCCTCCGCCACCATCGCCGGATTGATCGAGCGGCGGCTCGGCGGCACGAAAAAGACCGGACGGCAGGCCACCATGTCCTCCGACATCCTCTACGACACGCTGCTCAAGTATGATCCGGATCACCTGATGATGCAGGTCACGCGGCTTGAAGCCATGAAAGGTCTGGTCGATTTCTCCCGCATCCGGGACATGCACGCCCGCGTGGGAAACCGGATTGACCACGTTCGCCTCAGCCGCCTCTCACCGCTTTCGGCCCCCTTGTTTCTGGAACCCGGACGCGTGCCCGTAAACGGTGGCGCAGAGGAACGCCTGCTCGATGAAGAAGTAACCCGACTGCTCAGGGAAAGCGGGCTGGCCGAGGTCGGCTAACCCGCTAGCTCTTGCCGGGACTTGAGGGACATGGCATGGAACAAGTCATGAACACGCGTCTTTCGCATTCCTTTGATTTTCACGGAGCGGCTCTCGAAGCCCTGCCGTCCGGGTCGCTCTTCTGGCCGGACGCGCGTTTGCTGGTCGTCTCCGATCTTCATCTTGGCAAGAGCGCACGTCTCTCGGCGGTTGGCGGCGCACAGCTGCCGCCCTACGAGACCCGCGAGACCTTGATGAAGCTGGAGCGCGACATCGAAGCGACGGCGGCGCAGCGGGTGATCTGTCTTGGCGACAGCTTTGACGCGCCAGAGATTGAAGCGGCCCTGCGCGAGGACGAACGGCTTTGGATTACCCGCCTGCAAGCCGGGCGGGACTGGACGTGGATCGAAGGAAACCATGATCCCGGCCCTGTATCCCTTGGCGGGGCGCACCGTGACGCACTGGTCATCGGGCCGCTGACCTTTCGCCACATCGCATCGGAGGCAACCGGGGAGGTCTCCGGCCACTACCACCCCAAGGCAAGACTGTCCGCGCGCGGCAAAAGCCTGTCCCGCCCCTGTTTCCTTGTCGATCAAAAGCGCCTGATCCTGCCAGCTTTCGGAGCCTACACCGGTGGGCTGTTCTGCTGCCGCGCGCCTTTGTCAGAGATGATGGGATACGGCGCCATGGCAATTCTCACCGGCGCGCGCGCCGTTGCGATCCCGATGCCGCGCTGACGCGTTTCCAGTTTGCATCAAAGCAACAACCATCACCAATGGCTCGAGAGCGCGAAGCGCGGCAGAGTATTGGTGATCCGGGCTATAACTGCAAACGCCCTAGGCTTGTCTCTGTTGCCGGATCATGCGCCAATGCCGCATGGACAGAGTTTATAACAGCTTCGCCCGCCAGGGCATGATGACCACGCTCGGCGCTCGCATTCTTTCGGTAGAACCCGGGACGGTCACCATATCAGTGCCCATCACCCCGGACGTGTCGCAACAACAGGGGTTCGCCCATGCGGCGCTTGCCTTTGCCATCGGCGATTCCGCTGCCGGGTATTCGGCGCTGAGCGTGATGCCCGAGGACACGGAGGTGGTGACCTCGGAGATCAAGATCCACCTGCTCTCCCCGGCCATTGGCGAGTCCCTGATTGCCCGCGGGCGCGTGGTCAAGCCCGGCAGGCGGCTTGTGGTGGTCACGTCCGAGGTCTTTGCCGTTCGGAACGGCACGGAAAAGCAGATCGCGCTGTTGACCGGCACCATGGTGCCGGTCCCTGTCTGACGATCAGGCGGTCAGCCCGTCCGGCTCCGCCAGATTATTCGCGCGGCAACAGGCCGTCACGGTGTTTGCCAGAAGACAGGCAATGGTCATCGGTCCAACGCCGCCCGGCACCGGGGTAATCGCTCCCGCTTTCTCTGCGCAGCTCTCATAGTGGCAGTCCCCCACCAGACGGGTCTTCCCTTCGCCCTTTTCCGGCGCATCAATGCGGTTGATGCCCACGTCGATGACCGTGGCCCCATCCTTGATCCAATCCCCGGGAACCATCTCCGGACGGCCCACGGCCGCAACGACGATATCAGCGCGGCGCACCACCTCAGGCAGATCCTTGGTCCGCGAATGCGCGATGGTCACGGAGCAGCTGTCGCCCAGCAAAAGCTGCGCCATGGGCTTACCGACAATGTTGGACCGGCCAATGACAACCGCATCCATGCCGGACAGGCTGCCATGGTGGTCGCGCAGCATCATCAGACAGCCAAGCGGGGTGCAGGGCACCATGCTCTTCTGCCCGGTCCCCAGAAGACCGACGTTGGAGATATGAAAGCCATCCACGTCCTTGGACGGTTCAATGGAGTTGATCACAAGATCTTCGTTGAGATGGCTCGGCAGCGGCAGCTGGACCAGAATGCCATGAACCGTCGGATCGGCGTTGAGCTGATCGATCAGCGCCAGCAAATCCGCCTCGGAGGTATCCGCATCCAGCTTGTGCTCGAAGGAGTTCATACCGACTTCGACGGTCATCTTGCCTTTGGAGCGGACATAGACCTGAGACGCGGGGTCTTCCCCAACAAGCACCACGGCAAGACCGGGGGTAATACCATGTTCGTCTTTCAGACGCGCCACATGGCCCGCCACCTTGTCACGCACAGTTGCGGCAAAGGCCTTGCCGTCGATCACAGTCGCCGTCATCTCGTTGTCCTCTTCAGTAATCTGTCCGGGCATAAGACGCCCGGTATTGTTCCATCTGCATCCGAGTGGCCATAACCGCGTTCTGCATCAAGGTCGCCACCGTCACCGGACCAACCCCGCCGGGCACAGGAGTAATCCAGCCGGCCACTTCGGCACAGCTCTCGAAATCCGCATCGCCCACAGTGCGCGGCCCATCGGGGCCATCGACGCGGTTGATCCCGATGTCGATCAAAGCCGCACCCGGTTTGAGCATATCGCCGGTCACCAGCCCCGGTTTGCCTACGGCAACAAAGACCGCATCGGCGGCACGGCTGTGCATGGCAACGCTGCGTGTCATGTGATGACAAACCGTCACCGTCGCGCCCAGCCCCATCATCAGGAAGGCAATCGGTTTGCCGACGATCTCGGAATGGCCGATGACGGTCACATTCAGCCCTTCAATGGGCAGCGGCAAGGTTTTGAGGATTTCCACCGCCGCAACGGCCGTACAGGGGCCAAGAGCCAGATCGTTATAGACGATATTACCGATGGAAGCCGGGTGCATCCCCTCGACGTCCTTCAGCGGATGCACCAGCTTTTGCAGCACCTTGACCGGGATATGGTCCGGCAAGGGACGCTGAATGATGATGCCGTTGACCCGCGCATCGGCGTTGAGCCCCTGCAGAATACCGGTCAGCTGTTCGAGCGAGGTTTCTTCGGGATAAGCCCGCGCCTCGAACTCGACACCGGCGCTTTCGGCGTTGCGCTTTTGGTTGCGAACGTAAAGCTCCGCCGCCGCCGTGTCGCCCACACTGATCGAAACCAACTTCGGGGACCATCCGGCCTCTGACAAGGCCGCGGCCTCTTTTGCGACATCGGCACGCATGTCCGCTGCGATGGATTTTCCGTCAATCAAGGCCGCTCGCATGGGGTTCCCTTCAATCTCTTTTGATGGTCTGCGCTTCACGGGCAATCGACCATTCAATCAATTTCCGCCACAGCGTCTCGACCAGATCAGAATCCAACTGCTGCTCCTGCGCCGCCGCCTTCACCTTGGCCACCACATCTTCGACCCGGGCGGGGATGTTGGCAGGCAGTCCAACGGCGGATTTGATTTCAACGGCGCGGTCGATATAGCCCGCACGCTTTTTCAGCAGGTTGATCAGGTCGCGGTCCAGAACGTCAATCTGGTCACGCAGAGTTGGCATATCGGGGCATTCGGCGGGATCAAGCATGGTGTCTCCATCCAAGGATTTCGCGCCTCTGCCCTAAACGGTGCGCGCGCGATCCGCAATCGGATCGCGCGCTGCATTTCGTCTTAGAACAGACCTTCGATCAGGCCTTCCTGGTTGAGGTGAATGCTCTCGGAGGCCGGTTTGCGTGGCAGGCCCGGCATGGTCATGATCTCGCCGCAGATCACAACGACAAAGCCAGCCCCTGCGGACAGACGCACTTCGCGGATCGGCACGGAGTGCCCGACCGGCGCGCCACGCAGGTTTGGATCGGTGCTGAAAGAGTACTGCGTTTTGGCCATGCAGATCGGCAGATTGCCAAAGCCCGCGTCTTCCCATTCCTTGAGCTGGTTGCGCACTTTTGCATCGGCGAGAACTTCATCGGCACGATAGATCGACTTCGCAATGCGCTCGATCTTGTCGAAGAGCGGCAGCTCATCGTTGTAGAGCGGAGCAAACTGGCTGACGCCGCTGTCTGCAATCTCTGCAACGCGGGTCGCAAGATCGGCGGAGCCTTCGGAGCCAAGCTCCCAGTGGCGCGACAGGATCGCTTCGGAGCCCTGGCTTGTGACGTAGTCCTTGACCGCCTGCACCTCTGCATCGGTGTCGGCAACGAAGTGGTTGATCGCCACAACAACCGGCACACCGAATTGCTTGAGGTTTCCGATATGGCGGCCGAGGTTGGCACAGCCCGCCTTCACCGCATCAACGTTTTCCGCGCCGAGGTCCGCCTTGGCAACACCGCCGTTCATCTTCATGGCGCGCACGGTGGCCACGAGCACCACGCAATCGGGCGCGAGACCAGCCTTGCGGCACTTGATGTTCATGAACTTCTCGGCACCGAGGTCGGCGCCAAAGCCCGCTTCGGTCACGACGTAATCGGCGAGTTTCAACGCCGTGGTCGTGGCGATGACGGAGTTACAGCCATGCGCAATATTCGCGAACGGGCCACCGTGCACGAAGGCCGGGTTGTTTTCGAGCGTTTGCACCAGGTTCGGCTGCATCGCATCCTTCAGAAGAACGGTCATTGCGCCGTCCGCCTTGATGTCGCGGCAGTAGATCGGCGAGCGGTCGCGGCGGTACGCCACGATCATGTCGCCCAAACGCTTTTCAAGGTCTTCGAGGTCGGTCGCGAGGCAGAGGATCGCCATGACCTCGGAGGCCACGGTGATGTCAAAGCCAGTCTGGCGCGGGAAGCCATTGGCCACACCGCCAAGCGAGGTCACGGTGTCGCGCAGCGCGCGGTCGTTCATGTCGAGCACGCGGCGCCATGTCACGCGGCGCTCGTCGATCTCAAGCTCGTTGCCCCAATAAATGTGGTTGTCGATCATCGCCGACAGCAGGTTGTGCGCCGCGGTGATCGCGTGGAAGTCGCCGGTGAAGTGGAGGTTCATGTCCTCCATCGGCACGATCTGCGCGTTGCCGCCCCCGGCCGCGCCACCCTTCATGCCGAAGTTCGGCCCAAGCGAAGCTTCGCGGATGCAGACAGCGGCTTTCTTGCCAATCCGGTTCAGACCATCGCCGAGACCGACGGTGGTGGTGGTTTTGCCTTCCCCCGCCGGGGTCGGGTTGATGGCGGTGACGAGGATCAGCTTGCCGTTCGGGCGGTCCTTCACGGAGTTGATGAAATCCTGGTTCACCTTCGCCTTGTCATGGCCGTAGGGCACAAGGTTCTCATAAGCGATGCCGAGCTTTTCGCCGATCTCCTTGATCGGCAGCTTGTTTGCCTCGCGGGCGATTTCGATGTCGGTCTTGAAAGCCATCTTGCGCGCTGTCCCGTTGGTCTGGTGGATTGCTGTAATTGACCAAAGGATTAGCTTCCCATGCGACAGGCTGTCCTAGCAAATCCGACATTTTTCGCGCTTTGTGCGGCGCGCGCCGTTTCTCCCAGTCACGAAATGACGTGCATCGGAAACCCTTTTCGCGCGAACGCAACAAGGCACCAGACAGGGACTCAGCCGTGTGGCTGCCAATGTCGCTGTCCCGGCACATGCAAAGTCAGCTTATCCCCCACCGCAACGCGCCCTTCCCGCGCGACCCAGGCGGTCACGCCACGATGCCCTTCAGCGGCGGGTTTGAAGCCTTTGGCAGGATCGCCGAGCACATGCCGCAGGCTCTTGGCCGGGAACTGGCAAGGCTGGTTCAACATGTCGATCGCCACGGTCGCCCCGGATGGGGCCTGGAGACGCGAGGACGGCGGGACATGGCTGAAATCGTGGATGCCACGAATGACCATCGAAGCGCCGAGCCGCGCTGGGTCCAGCGCATCCACACCCATCGTCTCAGCGATGATCGCAAGCTCTTCTTCCGACACGATGCTAAGCTGGCGCTCGTTGCGAATTTCCGTGCCTTTGGGATACTGCGATTTGACACGGGAACAGGACGCGCGGGTCAGCCCGCCGTGGACAGATCCGGCGATTCCATCAAACCGCAGATCCAACGCGTCGTGCACCTCGGACAACAGCTCTTCTCGGTCCATGTTGGTCACCACCCCAAGCCATGTGATCTCGGCAGTGTGGTCGGTCGGTATCAGAGCGGGCATCAAAATCTCCGGATCGCAGGCGGCAGTTCAGGCCGCGGATTTGGTAAGAGTGAAGAACATGCGGCGCATTGGAAACAGAACCGAGCCATCCGGCGCGGATGGGTAAGCCTTTCCAATGACCGCTTCATAGGCGGCAACAAGCTGCGCCTGTTCGTCCTCGTTCAGGACGGACAAGATCGGGCGGGCATAGGTGCTTTCCGAGAACCGGCGCACCGGATGACCATCGTCGCTTGCCGGCAGGGGTTGGTAGTATTCCGTCTCCCACAGATCAAACCGCCCGAGCGGATCGAGCAGGTGATGATACTCCGCCGGCAGAAGAACGCCGGGCAGCGTGTCATGATCCAGACGCCCGGGAAACAGCTCATCCACGAGGCTGAGCCACATCCTGTGAGACGGCGCGCGGTTCTGGTGCGGCACCTGCACCGCCAGAGTGCCACCCGGAACAAGCGCTTTTGCCAGGCGCGGCAACAGGGTTTCGTGTCCCTTGAGCCAGTGCAGCGCGGCGTTGGTAAAGATCAGCCCGGCAGGCGCATCCGGGTTCGGGGCCCAGTCCGCAATATCGGTTTCCTCAAACCAGTCGTAGGCTTGCGTCAATTGCGCCTTGGCGAGCATCGCTGGAGAACTGTCGATTCCCACAACCTGCCTGTCTCCCATCCTTGCCCGAAGCACCGGGCCCACAGCGCCATTGCCGCATCCCAGATCATAGGCCGCCGATCCATCCGGCAACTCCGGCACGCGGGACAGCAAATCCAAAGCCGGGCGCAAACGCAGCCCTGCGAACTTTGCATAAAGGGTGGGGTTCCAATCGGACTGAGCCATTGTTCCTATCCCGGATGTGGTGATTACGGTGAATCGAAACAGGAAAGCGGGGGCGGTGCAAGCATTTGCGACACGTGGCCGAACAAAGAAAAACGGCCGATCCCAGGGACCGGCCGTTTTCTTGTGATGTGATCAGGCCGTGGGTTCCGGCTCCATCCCGCCATCGCCTTTCGGCTTGGCCTTGGGTTTGGTTTTCGGGATCGCTGTCACGCTGGGCTTTTCCTCAGCGGCACTGGTGCCATCGTCGTCGTCTTCGGAGGTCGGAGGATCGCCCCGCATAACCCGTTCGATCTCTTCGCCGGTCAGGGTTTCATATTCCAAGAGCCCCTTCGCCAGACGTTCCCAATCGTCCTTGCGGTCCGTCAGGATCTGGAACGCGCGTTCGTAGGCCTCCTGCACGAACCGCTTGACCTCTTCCTCGATCATCTCTTTCGTATGCGCCGATACCGATAGGCCCGCCGTGTTGCCGGAATAGCCCTCTGCCGCCTCACGATAGTCGATGTTGCCAACCTTGTCGGACATGCCCCACTGAAGCACCATGGCACGGGCCAAGGCAGACGCCTGCTGGATGTCGCCGGCCGGTCCGTTCGAGACGTTCTCTTCGCCGTACTTGATGATCTCGGCGGCCTTGCCCGCCATGGTCATCGCCAGCTTTTCCTCGCATTCGGACTTGTGCCAGTTCAGACGGTCGATCTCCGGCAGGGAGACAACCATGCCCAAGGCGCCGCCGCGCGGGATGATCGTCGCCTTGTAGACCGGATCACATTGCGGCAGCGACAGGCCGACAACCGCGTGACCGGCTTCGTGATAGGCGGTCTTTTCCTTCTGGTCGTCGGTCAGAACCATGGAGCGGCGTTCCGCGCCCATCATGACCTTGTCCTTGGCGTTCTCGAAATCTTCCATCGTCACGAAACGACGCCCCACGCGTGCCGCCCAAAGCGCGGCTTCGTTTACAAGGTTCGCCAGATCAGCACCGGAGAAGCCCGGCGTGCCGCGCGCGATGATGCGCAGGTCCACATCGGGGCCAAGCGGCGTCTTGCGAGCGTGCACGCCAAGGATCTTCTCGCGGCCCTTGATGTCCGGATTGCCGACAGTCACCTGGCGGTCGAAACGGCCCGGGCGCAGCAGAGCAGGGTCAAGCACGTCACGGCGGTTGGTCGCGGCGATGATGATGACGCCTTCGTTCGCCTCAAAACCGTCCATCTCGACGAGAAGCTGGTTGAGCGTCTGCTCGCGTTCGTCATTGCCACCACCGTAGCCCTGACCACGGGCCCGGCCCACAGCGTCGATTTCGTCGATGAACACGATGCAAGGCGCGTTTTTCTTGGCCTGTTCGAACATGTCGCGCACGCGGCTGGCACCGACACCGACGAACATTTCAACAAAGTCGGAGCCCGAAATGGTGAAGAACGGCACACCGGCCTCACCGGCCACGGACCGCGCCAGCAGCGTCTTACCGGTTCCCGGAGGACCGACAAGCAAAGCGCCTTTCGGGATTTTGCCACCAAGACGCGAGAATTTCTGCGGGTTGCGCAGGAATTCGACGATCTCTTCAAGCTCTTCCTTGGCCTCGTCGATGCCCGCCACGTCGTCAAACGTCACACGCCCGTGCTTTTCGGTCAGCAGCTTGGCCTTGGACTTGCCAAAGCCCATCGCGCCACCTTTGCCGCCGCCCTGCATGCGGTTCATGAAATAAATCCAGACCCCGATCAGCAGAAGGAACGGCAGAAGCGAAAGCAGGAAGGACTGGAAGCCGGATTGCTCTTGCTGCTCTGCGCGCACAGGGATGTCCTTGTCGACCAGCATTTGCGTGACCGAGGCATCCTCGGGCTTGATGGTGACAAAGTCCTGGCCGTCGTTGGTGCGGAAGCGGACCTGCTCGCCGTCGATGACCACGCTGCTGACGGAATTGTCGTCAACGGCGCGAACAAACTCGGAATAGCTCGCCTCGCGGCTTTGCAGCGTGGAGCCGCCGCCGGAGAAGAGGTTGAACAGCGCCAGGATCAGCAGAAAGAGGACGACCCAGAAGGCGATGTTGCGTGCGTTGCCCAAGGGAAAACTCCTTTGAATTCGGAAAAACGCCTATGTCGGCGTGTTGCAGCGTAACATAGACATGATAACGCGCGGTTCAATGCGAAAGAAGGAAACGATGGAAATCCGGCACGCTTCGGCGCATCGGTCGCAGGACGATGCAATTTGCCTGGCCCAGACCCAGTGCAGGGCAGGCTATCAGCCTGTCTCCCTGCCATAGCGCGGGCAGCGAGCGAGCCGCGTGATAAGGCGGCGCACCTTCGGGTTTTTCTGCAACCTGCCGCCAGCCTGCATCCCCGAGCGCGGCGATATGGCTGGCGCGGCCAAGCTGGAATGACCAGCGCGCGTCCCAAAGCCCATCTGTTGGTGTCTCGGATTCCACCGCTTTGTACTCTCGGAACATGCGAAAACGGGGACCCTCATGCCGAATCTCGCACCCGTTGAGGGTACCGCCCCCGCCTGACAGAACACGCGTCCATAGCGTCTCAACCTTCTCGGCGCGCGGCGCATACTCTGTCGAGGCGACATAGCGCAGGCCAGACGCGATCAGCCGGCGCTGAACCTCAACTGGCAGCAACCCGAATCCATCCCGGTCAAACAGCAAATCCCCGGTGCCCATCGGCTCTTGGCCAACCACCTGCCAGGCCTTGGCGGTGGACTCGTTGAGTGCCCGGCGCGCCTCCGACAGACGCGACGCGGTATGCGCCAGCGCAGACGCGGGCAGCCCTTCGCTTTCCAGTACGGACAGCAACCGCCGCATGCGCACCCTTTCGTAGCCGGGATCATCATTGGACGGATCGTCGGCCCATGGCACCTGAAGCGTTCGAATATAGTGGCGAAGCTCCTCCCGCCGCATCGCGAGACAGGGACGGTAGAGGAAACTTGGACGGCGGCCTTTGGCCTCTTCTTCGCTCAGGCGCGGAGGCAAAGTGCCATCATGGTCCGGCATGGCATCGCCGGGGCGATCCTGCAAAGCGCGCTGTGTGGACATGGCGGACAGGCCGTCCACACCGGAGCCACGCTTTAGACGCATCAGGAAGGTCTCTGCCACATCGTCGAGCGTGTGGGCCACGAGCACATGGCTCAGCCGCCCTTTCCAGAACGACATCAATTCCAGCCTTGCGCGGCGGGCTTCGTCCATGAGGTTGCCCTGCCCGTCCCACGTCCAGCGTAGCGTTGCGTGAGGGTGGCCAAGCGTAGCGCATTCGGCGGCGACCATCGCGGCCTCATCGGCACTTTCCGCGCGCAGGCCATGATCAACCGTCATGACCCAAAGCCGCGTGCCCCAGCGATGCGCCCAGTTGTGCGCCAAAGCCAGCATCGCCATGCTGTCGCCACCGCCGGAAACGGCCAGACCAATGTCAGACGGGAAATCCGGCCCGATCAGCTGCCCCATGGCATCGGTAAAACGTTGATCGAGCGAAAGAGGGGCGTCCGCCATCATCGGCCGGTTACTGGCACCCGAGGTCGGCGCGGCTGCCTGCTGCCTTTTGCACGAAATCGGAAGCCGGATAGCGCCCCGCGACCTCGGCCAGTGTCACGCAGGCTTCCGGTGTGCTGCCGAGTTTGCCGAGCGACACGCCCAGACGCCACAGGGCTTCTGGCGCGGCCTGCGCTTCCGGGAAGCCCGAGTACGCATTCAGATAGCGCCGCGCCGCTTCGCGCGTGTCGCCCTGGCCATCATAAGCGCGCCCTTCGAACACCAGCGCCGCCGCTTCCAGCGGGCCACCTGGGTAGATATCGCGGAAGGTTGCAAACATTTGCGCCGCTGCATGAAAATCACCGGCCTTGAGCGCGTTCTGGGCCGCGACGAAATCGGCTTCTTCGCTCACCGCAAGTTCGCCCGAATGGGATGGCAAACTGTCCGTGCCGGGCTGCTGCGGCGTCGAAACCGCGACCACCTGCGGCGTCTCGCCCCCCAGAGGGCGGGTGGCGCCGATGTTGCCGATGTCGCAGCCTGGCTGCACCTCGCAAACCCGGAACTCCAGATCACCCAGCCGGTTGGTGCCATCGCGCACGACCGTATCGATCCGGTTTTGCATCTGTTCGGTCTTTGCCGTGATCCGGGTAAGTTCGGCCTCAATCGCGTTCACCCGGTCCAGCAACGGCCCGCCGGTTTGCAAACCATCCGCGCCGAAGCCCGTTGTGTTAAGCTCTTGCTTGAGACGCGACAGCTCGTTTTGCAGCACAACAATGTCCTGCCGAATGTCCGCCAGCGTTTCGCTTTGCTGCGCCGGGGCTGTTCCGGCCAGAACGGTCAGCCCAAGGGCCAGAACAACACCAAACTTCATGTCAGACACCCGAACCCATGGAGATCACCGTCACGGAGCGGCGGTTTTTGGCGTAGCAACTTTCGACAGAGCAAATCTCCACCGGGCGTTCCTTGCCATAGGAGATAAACTTCAAACGGCTCGCCGGAACGCCTCGGGACGTCAGGTATTCCATCACGGCGTTGGCGCGGCGTGCGCCCAGCGCGATGTTATACTCGCGCGTGCCCTGCTCGTCCGCGTGCCCTTCGATCACGGCGAGAAAATCGGAGTTGGTCAGCAGCCACTGCGCCTGCGCATCAAGCGTCAGACGCGCTTCGGGGCTCAGGGTCGATTGATCAACGGCAAAGAAGATGCGGTCGCCAACGGTCTGGCTGAAATAGGCCGGGGAGGTGGGATCGTTGGCGCTGCCCGGAATGATCCCAGTGCCAACAGCTGCGCCTGCGTCACCACCCGCGCCTGCTCCATCACCAAACCGATCTGCATTGGTACAGGCCGACATGGCCAGCGCCGCGATCAGCAAAATCGCCTTTGTCATATGTGTCATCGTTCCGTCCTGCTCATTTTTGTTGATTTTGCCCGAAAGCCTACCACAGCCGACAGGTCTGATAAAGTTTGCTCACTGGAGCGGCCCCCAGCTTGGATCCGATCCGCCGGCCGGGGTGCGCACCCGTTTGAGATTACGCCCGGAAATATCCACGGAATAGAGCGCCGAAGCCCCTTGCGCGCCCTGGGTTTCACGCGAGAACATGATCACCCGGCCATTCGGTGCCCACGTGGGGCTTTCGTCAAGGAACGATGCCGTGAGAAGCCGTTCCTCGGACCCATCGGTCCGCATCACCCCGATATGGAACCGGCCCGCGTTCTGCTTGGTGAAGGCCACCTGATCCCCACGCGGAGACCAGACCGGCGTGCCATAGCGGCCATCACCAAAGCTGATGCGTGTCGCTTCGCCGCCCTGCGCGGGCATGATGTAAAGCTGCTGCGTGCCGCTGCGGTCGCTTTCGAAAACAATCTGGCGGCCATCCGGGGAATAGCTCGGCGCGGTTTCAATCGAAGGGCCAAAAGTCAGCTGACGCACCGCGCCCGATGCAATGTCCATGGCCCAAATATCCGTGTTCGAGCCATTGGTCAGCGAGTAGATCACCGTCCGCCCATCCGGCGAGAACCGCGGTGCAAAGCTCATGACACCCTGATCGGCCTGGAACACACGGCTCTGCACATCACCGACATTCAGAACATGCACACGCGGCGTGCCCGTGGCATAGCTGGTATAGAGCACCCGCTCGCCGTTGGGCGAGAAGCGCGGTGCGAGAACAATGGCGTCCGAGCCTGTCAGGTACTGCACGTTGGCCCCATCGTAATCCATGATCGCGAGCCGCTTGGCTCGGGCATTCTTGGGTCCGGTTTCCGAGACAAAGACCACACGGCTGTCGAAATACGGGCTCTCCCCGGTCAGGCGGGCGTAGACCTGATCGGCCACTTTATGTGCCAGCCGCCGCCAGCCGTCCTGTGTTGCGGTGAACTGCATGCCGTCGCCCAGTTCGACGCCGGCAAACACGTCCCAAAGCCGGAACTTCACAACAACCCGCCCTGCCCCGTCGAGGCTTACCGCCCCGGTGATCAGAGCTTGTGCATTGATCGCCTTCCAATCGGCGAAAGGCACCGGCGCGCCAAAGCTGGCAATGGTCGAGATATGCGCGTCACGCGGGATTTCGCGGAAAAGGCCCGTGCCTGTCAGATCTTCGGCAACAACCCGGCTCAGCTCGGCGGCGAGCTGTCCTGCATCCGGGGTTTCGGCAACAAAAGCCGGGATCGCGTAAGGCATCGGCTCAACGACGCCTTCGGTGATCTCGATCCTTAGAGGTTCCTGAGCCATCACGGCCAAGGGAGCCAAGCCCCCAATCAGCGCCAGAACCGCAATCAAAAGACTGGCAAGTCGCCGCATCATGTCTCGTCCCTCCTCGGGGTCTGCTCATATCCCCGGCAGTTTGCGCCACCATAGGCGCATTTACCGAATTGCAAAACACCCGGCACCGGGGCCGTCACGGGGAATTTGCGCGGTTTGCTGCTCATCGCAGACGCATTTGTGCCGGGTTGAAGGTCATTTCGATCTTTCGCCACTGCTCGTATTTCTCCGTCGGCAGATCATAGCCGTCTTTCTGGCAACGCAGCACCGCGCGACGTGCGGCTTGGAACGCCGTATCAACCGCCGCGCCGCTGCCGCCACTGGCACCGATCATGTCGATGCTGCCCGAAATCACTCGGCCATCCCGGCCCATTTCCATTGCAAGCGTCACGGTCACATTCGCAGCCTGACTGCCGACGTCCACGACCCAGCATTCCTGAACCGCCAAACGCAGCCCCTCACGTTCACCACGCGTCATAGGCGGCCCGCTGGGTGCGTCAGGCTCCGTGCCGCCAGACAAGGCTTCTGCCAAAGCCGCCGTGACGGCATCGGCCGTATCGGCCTCGTCCGGGACAGGCTCGGGCCGGGCGGTTTCAACCGGCTGTTCCGGTACCGATGGCCGTACATTTGCAGGACGTGTCTTTGGACGCAGGCTGGCGGTTGGGGCGACGCTGTGTGCCGGTTCCTCGGCTTCGGTGACGATCTCCGTTGCCGCCTCTTCCGGCGCGGTTGCTTCCTGCGCGTCTTCCACTTGATCCGGGTTTTCCGCGTCTGGATCTGCGGCCTGCTGGACCTCTTCGGCCACGGTGGTGTCCGGCTCTGGGGGCGCAACAGACTCTGGCGCAACGCGCGGGGCGGGTCGCGGGACAGGGCGCACCGACTGCTCCGGCGCGAAAACCGGCGGCGGCGCAGGCGTGGGAGCTGGCACGGGGTCGGGATCGGGCGCTGGGGGCTCGATTGGCGTTGGAACAGGGGCCGGTTGTGGCGCTGGGTCGGGCTCTGGAAGCGGCTCTGGTTCCGGCGTCGGTTCAGGCTCCGGCGGAGTCGGCTCCGGCGCAGGCTCAGGTTCCGGTTCAGGTGCGGGCGTAGGTTCAGGAGCCGGTTCGGGCTCTGGTTCGGGGTCGGGCGAGGGCGGTGCAGAGGGCTGTGTGAGCGCCGCAAACTCCGCCTCGGACAAAACAGAGACATCCGCCACCTGCATGTCAGGCGGATCGGCGTCAAAGACACCGCCAACCATGAGCCACAGCAACAGAAGGCCGTGGGCACCGGCGGATATGGACTGCCCCTTTGTCACGTCCTGACCCTACTGATCCGTGCCGTTCAGCGCCGGGCCGCCAATGTCGGTCACAAGCCCGATCGACGAAAAGCCGCCAGCGTTCAAAGCGCCCATGACCTGAGCCACCTCTTCGTAAGGCACAACGCCATCGGCACGCAGGTAAACACGGTCATCGCTGCGTTCTGCGGCAATCGCCCGCAGACGCGGAACAAGATCATCCCGGCTGATTTCGGTCGACTGCAGAAGGATCGAGCCGTCTGCGGCGATCGTGACGGTCAAAGGTTCCTCGGTTTCTTGCGGCAAGGCCTGCGCGGCAGTCTTCGGCAGCTCCACCGGCACACCCACGGTCAGCAAAGGCGCGGCCACCATGAAAATGATCAGAAGTACCAGCATCACGTCCACAAACGGCGTGACGTTGATCTCGGACATGGGCTGCGTGCCACCGCTCCTGCGGCGACGCCTGCGGCGGCTTCCGCCCCCGCCCCCGGATTTCACCACACTCGCAGCCATGGCTCAGCTGTCCAACTGGCGCGAAAGGATGGTGGAAAACTCGTCGGCAAAGGCCTCGTAGCCACTGAGGATGCGATCACTGTCAGCCGAAAGCTTGTTGTAGAAAACAACGGCTGGAATAGCCGCCATCAGGCCCAGCCCCGTGGCAAGAAGCGCTTCGGCGATACCGGGGGCCACAACCACCAGCGAAGTGTTCTGCTGCTGCGCAATCTCGATGAAAGAGTGCATGATGCCGAACACCGTGCCGAAGAGCCCGACGAAGGGGGCTGTCGAGCCCACGGTTGCCAGCACCGGCAAACCTTTCTGCAAGGCTTCAGCCTCTTTCTGGATGGACACATCCATGCTGCGGTCAATCCGGCTCTGGGCATTGGCGATCAGCCCGCCATCTTCGCGATGCGAGCGCCGCCACTCAGTCATGCCCGAGGCAAACACCCGCTCGGCCCGTCCGGTTGGCTCAGGGCCCAGCTGGTCGTAAAGCTCGTCCAGCGGCTCCCCTGACCAGAACGCCTGATCAAACCGCGCCGCTTCTTTGCGGGCTTTTCGGTAGGCTACCAGTTTGTCAATGATGATGCCCCACGACCAGATGGAGGCGATGATCAGCACCAGCATCACCAGTTTGACGGTCAGTGTTGCGCGCGCAAACAGCGCCCACATGGAGAAATCGATCTCCTGCGCGAGCGCAAGGGTTTCTGTTTCCATGAACCTGCTCTTTTTCTGCCTCTCAGCCCTCTGTTGGGGCCGTAATTACGGGATTCATACCCGATTTGCAGGGGAAAGGCCAACAGATTGCGGCAGACCGCCGGAAATATCGCAGGATCGGCGGGACTTTGCCCGAGGGGCTCTCACGATCGCTTGACTGGCGTGCGTTGATGGGATGGCGGGCGGGGCGGCTTTCGGCCAAGGGCCGGAACAGCGTCGTCTGCCGGCTCACCCTCTCTGAAAACTAAGATGGCCTGCTTCGCCACGACAGCAACGCGTTGCGGCCAACCTGTCGCAATGAAATCGGCTTGTACCATGTCGTTCGGTGTCGCATCGGATGCTGCGCCGATAACCGAGCGAACACGCTCCATTGCTGCCAACTCAGCCTCGCTCAAAGCTCCTTGATCAATTGGCTCAGGTGTATCGCTGTAAGGAAACCAATCGAACATCATTTCGAAGTACCCTGAAAAACCCAAAGCATTGAGTGTCTCTTCGAAGTCAACGAGGCTCTCTACCGCCCAGATCATGCCTTGACGGACTGAAACAACCACATCGGGGTCTGGAAGAGTCAATGAACCTTCTTTCTCAAACCCACAGGAAGCCGAGACGGTTGGCCTTCTGTTGTCGCGCAAACCGCCGTGACCTCTGCGCGGAACAGGGCTTCCTCGCCGCGGACCACCTCTTGCAGCATGACCAAACGCACGCCGGTCATAGCCTTCACCGTGGTCCGGACTTCGAGAGCGTCATCGTATTTGGCTGGCAAAAGGTAATCGCATTCGATCCGCCGCACTACAAACACGATGCCCTCTTCGCGCATGGCGTTCTGGTCCAACCCCTGTTCCTTGACCCAATCCGAGCGCGCGCGTTCGATGAATTTCAGGTAGTTGGCGTGATACACGATCCCGGCCATGTCAGTGTCTTCGTAATAAACACGAACGGGAAAAACGTGTGCGTGCGGCATGGGGTTTGGTCTCCGGTGTTGCTGCGCGGACTCTAGCGAGAGGCCCGTGCCGTGAAAAGAGGTCCGCGCAAGATAGCCCCTTACCTCGAGCGCTTCCGTCTTCCACCTGCGCTGCGGGCATGAAACGTAGGCGGGCGTTTCGCGACCCACGAGAGGAACTTGGCCATGCGCGGATGCGCCCGCAAGGCTTCGACAGTGCTGTACTCCCGCGCCAGCTCCGCCTCTGTAAAAACCGCGTGGATTTCTGAATGGCAAATCTGGTGGAGCAGCACCGTGGGCCCGCCTTTCCCGCCTTTCAGCTTGGGGATCAGGTGGTGGAGGCTTTGCTTGGCCTCTGCCGGAATATGGCGCAGGCACAGGGGGCAAATCGGGTCGGACATGCTGCATCCTCCCGCAGCCGAGGCCCAAAGGCAAACGGGCGCCCCGGTTGGGACGCCCGCGCTGCGGTAAGCGGATCAGATTATTCCGAACCGAACACCGGGATTGCTGTTCCGGCCTGAACCGGTTGCGCCGTTGGCGCGGCACCGCCCGGAAGACCGCCCATGGCCGCTTTGAGCAAGGTCACGCGTTCCGGCATGCCTGCGCCAAAGACCGCCTTTGCGCCACTGTCGAGCGCCTCGGTCGCCTGTCCGTACCAGGCCAGCGACAAGTCCGCGCGTTCCGGCATACCAAAGCCCTGGCTCAGATGGTGCCCGATCAGCTCTGCGTAAGGCGCCTTGCCCAGCGCAACCAGCACAAGCGCAGACCCCACTGCCGCATTCATGTCATCGGTTTTGTAGCCAGACGACAGGCAGACCATCGCCGTGTTCTCAAGCTGCGCCGGGGCCATGCCCGAACCAAGCACAAACTGCCCGACGTTCCGCAGGACATCGACGCGCGGCTGCAGCGCCGCGGCATTCACGTGATCTTTCAACAGCGTGCCGAAACCGGCGCATTGCTGAGAGATCTGCTCGGCCGTAACACCAGTCAAATCCGCCACCAACACGTCGCCGTTGGCCATCGCATAGCTGCGCGAGAAACACATCTGCTCTCCCATGGCCGCCATCGGGTCCGTCATCGTGTCCGCCGTGACATACCCGCCGTTGGTGGTGGTCAGGAGCGTGACCATGTTGCAATGCGACGCGAGCGAGCGTTCCGGGGCGGCGCCTCCGCCAAAGAAGCTCGGCATGGCCGTGCCAGACACTGCAGCCGTTTGCGGCGCCTGAACCGAGGGCACCGCCGAAGGCACCGGCGCGGTCCCGCCGCCTGTCGAGACAGTCACCGCTGCCATCTGGGTCTGTGGCTGCTGTGGCATCGGGGCCGGAACAGGGGCTGGCACAGGCGCTGCGGCCATAAGCGTGCCGCCATCGTTGGTTTTGGAACAGGTGCCACGTGTGCAGGCAAACATCGCCGGGGTCACGTTGAACGCCTGAAAATCGTTCCGTTCATAGCCCTCCGGGGTCGACGCAAAGACGCGCACGGTACAAGCCTGCGCCGAACACCAGAAGGCCGAACCGGTCACAGAGGTGTCGATGATGTAGTCGGTCTGACCATCGCCGTTGATGTCCGCAAGCTGGATAAAGCCGTGCCGGTTCACCAGTTGCTCTGCCGTCGGGTCGGAACTCTTGGCAATCTCGTTGACAGTCTGGGCGATCACCGGCGGCAGCCCGTAATGCCCCGCCAGCGCCGAGCGCGCGCCCACGCCGCCCGTCTGCTCGTCACGGTAATCGAGCAACAGGCCCTGAACCCCGCGCGGATTTTGCGCGATCAGGGTTGCCGTGGTCGCACCGCCCGCTTGGGCGCGTTGGTACGATGTCATCAGGAAGTTCCGCTCGAACTCCGTCAGTTGACCAGAGGCCACATAGCCCATCAAGACCTGGTATTGCGTAACGGCTGCGCGGGACTTGCGCCCCAACACGCCATCGGGAGAGCCTGCGTTGAAGCCAAAGTAATTGAGTGCCGTTTGCGTTTCGCGGTTTTGGGCACGCGCAGCGGAGTATTTCGGCTTGGAACTCGTCGTTCTACGGACCGTTGTTGTGCGCCTTTTCGGCTGATTGGCAATCGCACCGCCAATGATCCCGACAGCAAGCCCCTTGATGAAATCATCAGCTGCCGCTGGAGCCGGCGAAAAACCGATTCCGGCCATCATTGCAGCGAAAACAAACTTCTTTGACATACGTTTTCTCCCTTAAACAGATGGGGTTATTAAGAGGCTGACGCTGATTCGATACAAGCGAATTGCCCCCGCTTCTCTAACGCCCCGCGTGTAGGGTTCCCGATTGTTCCTGAACTTGCGGTTAATGGCCGAGCGAAATCCGTCATTGTTCACGTTACGGAAGGCAAGTTCCAAAGCGCCGCCGCCCCTTGCCCCGGCAAGCTGTGCAAGGCACAAGTCTGGTCAAACCTGTTTTCGCAGAAAGCTTCCGACGCGCCATGCTCTTTGATCCTGCCTCTCTGCCGCCAGCTCTTCAGCCTGTCGTGGGATACGCGCTTCAGGGGCTGGACATCGCCAAAGCCTGGCTGACCTCGCCTGCCGCCTGGTCGCAGTTTGGTCTGCTTGCGGCGTCTTTCGTGCTGGCCCTGCTGCTGACCCGGCAGCTCAAACCGCTGCTGACGGGATGGCTCACGCCTGCCGAAGGCAAACGCGGGCTGCTGACAACGATCCGGCGTTTTGCGCTGATCTTCGTACCGCTCCTGCTGCCGGTGCTTGCCTTTGCCTTCACCGCAATCGGCGAACAGGCAACCCGCGCCCTGTTCGGCTCTGGCGCTGTCATTGCCTTTGGCAAACGTCTCTTCCTGTTTCTGGCTGCACGCATCCTTGTGCACGAGATTGTCACCGATGGTTTCCTGAAGGTTCTGGGCCGCTTCATCCTGCTGCCGATCATGGCGCTTTATGCAGTCGGGTTCCTCGACGACTCCATTGCCGAGTTGAACGAGATGACCATTGCCCTCGGCAACATCGAGTTCACCGTCATGTCGGTGATCCGTGGTGTGATCGCCGGGTCCATCCTGTTCTGGCTGGGCCGCTGGTCCAACACGCAGACCGGGACCTTCATCAACAACCAGCAGGAAATGCCGCCCGCCACGCGGCAACTGGCCTCCAAGGCCGCCGAGATCGCCATTTTCGGCATCGCTTTCCTGCTGTTGATGAACATCATGGGCATTCCGCTCACCTCCTTGGCGGTGCTCAGCGGGGCCATTGGTGTCGGTCTTGGATTTGGTCTGCAAAAAATCGCGTCGAATTATATCTCCGGCGTCATCCTGCTGCTGGAAGGACAGGCCACCGTCGGTGACTTTGTCGAACTGGACAATGGCGAAGCAGGGACGATTGTTCAGACAACGGCCCGCGCGATGATCCTGGAGACCTTCGATGGCCGCTGGGTTGTGGTCCCGAACGAGGACTTCATCACCACGCGGATCGTCAATTACTCCGATCAAGGCAGCGCCAACCGCTACGAAGTCCCGTTCTCGGTCAGCTATGACACAGACATAAACCTTGTTCCGGACATCATCGAAAGGGCGGTCGCCACGCATCCGGACGTCCTGGATGATCCGTTCCCGCCTGATTGTGAATGGCGCGCCTTCGGGGATAGCGGGATCGAGTTTGCCGTCGAGTTTTGGGTGAACGGGCTTGATGACGGGAAGAACAAGTACAGCTCTGACGTCGGCTTCCTCATCTGGAACGCCCTCAAGGAACATGACATCGAAATCCCCTACCCGCGCCGCGTGGTCGAGTTGCGCAAGGCGGAAGACGATGCTTAACCGCGTGCCCGTACCTCACACCCCCACGCCCGGCGGTCCGGAATGCCTCGGGCGCTGATCATTGGCGGTGGGCCTGCCGGTCTGATGGCTGCAGATGCGCTTGTGTCCGCCGGCATCGACACAACGCTCTGCGAAGCCAAACCATCGCTTGCGCGCAAGTTCCTGATGGCCGGGAAGTCCGGGCTGAACCTGACCCGGATGCAGGACATCGAGACGTTTCTGAACCACTATTCGCACGGTCGGGAAAAACTCGAACCCATGCTGCGCGCCTTTCCACCCGATGCGATAAAGGCATGGGCAGAAGGATTGGGGCAAGACACGTTCACCGGCTCCACATTGCGCCTCTTTCCGAAGGTCATGAAAGCCTCGCCGCTTCTGCGCGCGTGGCTTGCGCGGCTCGACGGTATGGGGTTGGCCGTGAACACCCGGTGGCGTTGGACCGGCTGGGACGGGGTGGCGCACCATTTTGACACACCGGATGGCCCCACGGCACTCGAAGCGGATGTGACCATTTTTGCTTTGGGCGGTGGAAGCTGGGCGCGGCTTGGCTCAGACGGCGCCTGGACCATCCCCTTCGCCGAACAAGGCCTGCCCGTTGCTCCCTTCTCCCCATCAAACGCCGGGCTGATCGTGCCGTGGTCGGCCCACATGACACGTCATTTCGGCGCGCCTCTCAAGAACGTTCGGTTCCAGTCCGAAGCTCACACAAGCCGTGGAGAAGCCGTGATTTCCAAACGCGGGCTTGAAGGTGGCGCGATCTATCCGCTGACCCCCGCCCTGCGCGAGGGTGCCGCGCTGTACGTTGATCTATGCCCGGACATTGATGCGCAGACACTCATCAACCGCCTGTCAAAGCCGCGCGGCAAGCAAAGCCTGTCCAACGTCTTGCGCAAATCGCTTAAACTCAACCCTGCGGCCCAGGCCTTGCTGATGGAATGCGGCCGCCCTTTGCCGCCCGAGCCCGCAGCCTTGGCAACGCTCGTGAAGCACCTGCCCGTCCCGCACCAGGGCCCGCGCCCGATTGACGAGGCCATCTCGACAGCCGGTGGCCTGAAATGGGATGCGCTGACAGTTGATCTCATGCTGAAAAGCCATCCCGGCACCTATTGCGCTGGCGAGATGCTGGATTGGGATGCCCCGACAGGTGGCTATCTCTTGTCCGCCTGTCTTGCGACCGGCCTTTGGGCCGGACAGGCCGCCGCCAAGGCGTGTTTGCGAGCCTAGAAACGGGTTATTCCCAGCGGTACCCAATCGAATCTGGCCCCGCCTCACCGTTGGCCGCCACCCGCGAAGCATCCCCCCCGCGCTTGATCAATGCTTGCCGGATGGCTTCCGCGCGGCGCCGCGCACGCTGTTTGTCCAGCGCCTCGAAACCGGTTCCGATGCTTTGCACGTCGATGGTCAGCGCAAGATCGCCCGTCCAGGTGCAGGCCCGCGCGAAGGCCGCCACGGGCGCAAGCGCAAGAGCCGCGTCATAGCGGAGCGCAAAGGAGCCTTCCTGAAACGGGACCTCGGGCAACGAGGTCATGCCCTTCTCACAGGTAGAGGCGGAGACCTCAGGGCGCACCACCGGCAACCAGAAGCCATCGGTGAAAACCTGGGCCTCTCCGGTTAGGACATGGGTGCGCTGCGTCCCGAGACGCGGCTCCGCCGCCTGTTCAACCTTTGCGTCGAGAGGCACGTCTTCGGGCGTCACACCTTGTGTAACCGTGGCCGAGAGCGTCAGATCGCCTTCGGCAAATTCGAGCGTCGCCGTTTCGATGACCGGCAGAACATTCGCCAAGGCCCGCAAACGATTCAATGCCTCCACGCCGGAGCCGTAAGGCCCCACGGTCGGCGTGCCGCGCATGCTCTCAAGACCCAGTGCCTCGGCCAAAATCTGCGCGTTGAGATCCATTGGCAGCTTGCCGGTGATCGCCGCTCCGGTTGCCGCATCATAGGAGACTGTGAAAGCCACCGGCGCGCCATCGTCTGCAAGCAGAACATCCGCCGCGCCCGCATCGCCCAGCGCGTCACGCATTGCCTGTCGTGCGGCCGGGTTGGCTGCGACACCGGACAGACGCACCCCCTCCGCATCATACCGCATTTGCCCCTCCCGCAGGGTGACAAGCGCCTTCAGACCGGTCCAGACAGGGTCGGCCCAGTCGTTCATATCCGGAATGCTCCCAATCTCCGTACTGTCCAACACCGACACGGGTCGGTTTATCTTTGCTGCGATGGTCTCACCCGGATCCGGGTGTGCCGCATCGGGCTCATGCACATCAAACCAGCCCCAGAAAAACGCAGGAACGTCGCCATTGGTTCGCAGGATTTCGCCATCCCAATCCGCTTCAAACCAAAACGGCGCGCCGGTGTCGGAGGGCACAAGCTGTGCCAGCATAGTCCACCGCTCCGGCAATGCGTCCTGCAACGCTTCGATCTGCCCCGCCTGCTCATCCGAAACCGGTACGCCGTTGAAGGTCACAAGGCCTGGTGTCACGGTAATCGCTCCGCTCTGCAACGCCGGAATCCGTGGCAGAACCGCTGTCAGCGCCTGTGCAAAAGCCCCGTCATCCATGTTCCCCGCCGCCTCATAGCTGCGGCGGCTGAACACCTCCTGCAGATCCGGCATCGCGCTCCAATCGAAACCAGGTGGTGTTTTCGCCTCGAAGCGCACACCCATCACAGGATCCCGGCTGAAGATAAAGCTGTACGGCAGACCGTCATCCAGCGCCTTTATGTCCGTTTCAAGCGCGTAGCCTTCCGGTATGTCACCCAGCTTGAAGCGCACCGCATCCGCCTGCGCCGGGAAGGTTGTTGTGCCGGACAGCACGGCCGTTTGCCCGTCCAATCGCGCCACACCGGAAACGTCCAGCCCTGCCAAAGCTACAGCCAGACGCGTTGCGACGTCGGACCAGTTGCCATCCGGGACGCCGGTCGCAACGGTCAACTGGCTGGCCTCGATGCCAAGCGTCCCGCCAATCGCATCCCGCGTCTGCGCGTTCGGAACAAACCCCTCCGCTTCGATTTCTCCGGTGGACACCTCGCGCCGCATCGTCAGGACAAAGCGGTCGACCGCTGGCAATATCTCCAGCTTGGAGACAACGCTTTCGACACCTTGCAGCGCCCTGAGCGAAGCGACCACGGACGCGGCTTCGGCCTCGCTTTCCACCCGGCCGGAAACGGTCACGGCGCGCCGTTCGACCGCCACGGACAAGGGATGTTTCGCCTGGTAGAGAACCCCCTGCGCTTCGGCCCTGATCCCCGCCGCCACCAGCGCGTCCTCGTTTGGCACACGGAACACACCCAGTCCGATCACGACCAGGACAATCACGACGATGGCGAGGAAATCGCGCATGCGCGGGGCTTAGACGGCGGCCTTCAGGCTTTCTTCGAGATAAATCTCGCGCAACCGCAGCGCTCGTTCACCCGGAACACCGCCGCCAATTGCAGCGCCGTCAATCTCGACCACCGGCATCACAAAGGTTGAAGCCGAGGTGACAAAAGCCTCATCCGCGTCCTTGACCTCGTCGATGGTGAAGTTGCGCTCTTCGACTTTCATCTGTGCTTCACGGGCAAAGCGCAGAACGGCCGCTCGGGTGATCCCGTGCAGAATGTCGTTCGAAAGCGCCCGCGTGATGATCGTGTTGCCCTTGATGATGTAGGCGTTGTTGCTGGTGCCTTCGGTCACAAAACCGTCTTCGACCATCCAGGCATCATCCGCCCCCGCCTTCTTGGCCATCATCTTGCCCATGGACGGGTAGAGAAGCTGCACGGTTTTGATGTCCCGCCGCCCCCAGCGCACATCCTCGATGGAAATGACCTTGATACCTTTCTTGGCCACCGGATTATTTGCCAGACCGGGCTTGTTCTGGGTGAACAGGACCAGCGTCGGCTCCGTGGTTTCGGGATCCGGGAAGACAAAATCACGATCATCCGGTGCGCCGCGTGTGATCTGAAGATAAATCATCCCTTCTTCGATTCCGTTCAGACGGACCAACTCGCGGTGGATTTCCAGCAGATCGTCAAACGCCTTGGGCTTCGGCATATCAAGCTCGTTCAGGGAGCGCTCGAGCCGTTTCGCATGGCCGTCAAAGTCGATCAGTTTGCCGTCCAGAACCGAGGTCACCTCGTACACACCATCCGCCATCAGGAACGCCCGGTCAAAGATGCTCACCTTGGCCTCAGCCTCGGGCAGGTATTCTCCGTTCAGATAGACGGTGCGGGTCATGATGATGGTCCTCTCAGAAGTATCCTGCTTGGGTGATCTTAGGTTCCTGCGGCAAGGTCAAGGGTGCGTGAAAATCTGTGCATCCCGTCGCGTCGCCGGATCCGGGCCCACTTTTCCCGCAATCAGACAGTCAAACTGTCAGCACAGGCTTCATGGCTCACCCCCAGAGCGCTGCTTCGGACGGGTGCACACCGGCTGTATCAAAAGTCAGCGGATGCGCGCGGTCTTCCGCCAAGAGCAGCGGTCCGTCGAGATCGACGACCAACGCGCCCTGCGCAAGCAGCACGGCCGGAGCCATCGCCAGCGAGGAGCCAACCATGCAGCCCACCATGATATCGTAGCCTTCCGCGCGCGCGGCGTCCCGCAAGGCGAGCGCTTCTGTCAGGCCGCCAGCCTTGTCCAGCTTGATGTTGACCACGTCGTATTTGCCCTTGAGCTTTGGCAGGCTCTCGCGGTCATGACAGCTTTCATCAGCACAGACCGGGACCGGCCTTGCGATATCGCGCAATGCATCATCTTCGCCGGCAGGCAGGGGCTGCTCAACTAGAGACACGCCCAAGCGCTGCAAATGCGGGCATAGGTCCGCGTAGACTTCTGCGCTCCACCCCTCGTTGGCATCGACAATGATCCGGGCCTCAGGCGCGCCACGACGTACCGCTTCGAGACGCGGCATGTCGTCGGGTGTGCCCAGCTTGATCTTGAGCAACGGGCGATGCGCATGCTTGCGCGCCGCCGCTTCCATCGCGTCCGGCTCACCCAGAGACAAGGTAAAGGCGGTGATTTCCGGCCCCGGTGCCGTCAAACCGGCGATCTCCCACGCGCGTTGCCCCGCCATTTTGGCTTCCAGATCCCACAACGCACAATCGACCGCGTTGCGGGCCGCACCGGCGGGCAAAAGGTTCTGCAGGGCGGCGCGGGTCACGTCCTGGGGCAATCCCATGACCTCAGCCTCAACGCTCTCAAGGCTTTCACCATAGCGGGCATAGGGCACGCACTCGCCGTGTCCGACATGGCCTCCGCGGCTCACGGAAACCGTCAGAACCTGCGCTTCGGTCCGGCTGCCACGCGAAATTGTAAATGCCTCAGCCAGCCAAAACACATCCCGCTCAACCTTCAAACCCATGCCCAGACCCTTCGTTTCCTGTTGATCAAAAAATCCCGATCGAACCCGCCGTTCCAAGGCGCGGACAGGTGCCAAATCGGGACGGTGGGCGGGGCGCCTTTGCCCAATCGGGCAAACAGCGCCGCGCACCGTTTACAGCGCGGCCAAAGCCTCCGCCAGTCTCGCGGCTCCATGGCGGAACGGGTCAACCGTCGGCAGGCCCAGCCGTTTTTCGACCTCCGCGCAATACTCCGCCGCTTCCGCCTCGCCCATGTGCTGTGTGTTGATCGAGACACCGACGACCTGGCACGCCGGGTTGGCAACCTTGGCCAGCTCCAGCGACAGATCCCGCACCGCCTCAATCGTCGGCAGCTTATACCCCGGCAGGCCCCGCATATGGGCGCGCGTCGGTTCATGGCACAGGATCAGCGCATCCGGCTGCCCGCCGTGGATCAGCGCCATGGTCACACCAGAGAAACTGACGTGAAACAGGCTTCCCTGCCCCTCAATCACATCCCAGTGGTCGGGATCATTGTCCGGGGTCAGCCATTCGATCGAACCGGCCATGAAATCTGCCACAACGGCGTCCAGCGGCACGCCATCGCCGGTGATAAGAATGCCGGTCTGCCCGGTCGCCCGAAACGTGCTTTTCATCCCGGCTTCGCGCATCGCCTTGTCCACGGCCAAAGTCGTGTACATCTTTCCGACAGAACAATCGGTGCCAACAGCCAGCACGCGCTTGCCCGTCCGCGTTTCACCGCTGGCGATAGGATAGTCCACTTCCGGCACGCGCACGTCATGCAGACTCCGACCGCAAGCCTCCGCAACGGCTGCGAGGTCCGGCTCATCCTGCAACAGATTATGCAGGCCAGACGCCAGATCGAGCCCTTCTTCCAAAGCAGCCACAAGAACCTTTTTCCAGCTCTGGCTGATCTTGCCACCGCGGTTGGCGACGCCGATCACGAGCGTCTTCGCTCCTGCGGCTTTCGCCTCTTCAAGGCCCATGTCCGTCAGACCAAGGTCCGCCTGACAGCCCTCCATGCGGAACTGCCCCACGCAGTTTTCCGGGCGCCAATCCTTGATGCCCTGAGCGACCTTGGCTGCAAGCGCGTCAGGCGCATCCCCCAAAAACAGAAGATATGGTGTCTCGATCATGGCATCCCCCTTTCAAAGCTCGGTGTACTTTGCACACTGGCCTTCGAAAATTTCGCCCCAAAACGCGCCCATGAATTGATCATGCTCGAATTTTCTTCGTCAAATTGCATCATGAACGCAAGATTCTCCCACCAAACCGACGGGCTCCCCGTAGAAATGCTGCACCTGCACAAAGTTCTTGCGCAGCTCCTTGTAATTTCATAACCAAACAGCAGCTCGAAACGAAATTTCCTTACCCAAAGGTGTACGCATGTCCTTCCGCATCCAGCCCACTGCCCCCGCGCGCCCAAACCGCTGTCAGCTGTTTGGCCCGGCGTCCAACACCAAGCTGCCTCCGAAGATGGCCACCTCTGCTGCCGACGTGATCAACCTTGATCTGGAAGACTCGGTCGCCCCCACGGACAAGGACATGGCCCGCAAAATGGCCATTGAAGCAATCGGCGACATCGATTGGGGTAACAAAACATTGTCCGTGCGCATCAACGGTCTCGACACGCCATACTGGTACCGCGATGTGGTCGATCTTCTGGAACAGTCCTCCGAGCGCCTTGATCAGATCATGATCCCCAAGGTGGGTTGCGCCGAAGATATCTATGCCGTGGACGCGCTGGTCACGGCTATCGAGCGCGCCAAGGGCCGCACGAAGCCGATCAACTTCGAGGTGATCATCGAAAGCGCCGCGGGCATCGCCCATGTCGAGGAAATCGCTGCAGCAAGCCCGCGCATGGCCGCAATGAGCCTTGGCGCCGCGGACTTCGCCGCTTCCATGGGCATGGCGACCACCGGCATCGGCGGCACGCAGGAAAACTATTACATGCTGCATGAAGGCCAGAAGCACTGGTCCGACCCGTGGCACTGGGCGCAGACTGCCATCGTTGCCGCCTGCCGCACTCACGGCGTGCTGCCCGTCGATGGTCCTTTCGGCGATTTCTCCGATGATGACGGGTACCGCGCACAGGCGCTGCGTTCCGCGACGCTTGGCATGGTTGGAAAATGGGCCATCCACCCCAAGCAGATCGCTCTGGCCAATGAAGTCTTTACCCCGTCCGAAGCCGCTGTCACCGAAGCGCGTGAAATCCTCGCCGCAATGGAGCAGGCCAAAGCCAACAACGAAGGCGCAACCGTCTACAAAGGCCGCCTCGTCGACATCGCGTCGATCAAACAGGCTGAAGTGATCGTGCGGCAGTCTGAAATGATCGCTGGCAACTGAGCAAGGAAGCCGGGCGCCCTGCATAGGATAGGCGCCCGGCCTCCGCTTCTTTGTGCCCAAAATATCCTGGGGAAGGCGCAGCTACGCTGCGACTGGGGCAACGCCCCAAAACCCCTCCGCAGGCGCGGGTAGAGTCAGGCCCTTTCATCCTTGGGTGAGCCCATAACCACATAGGTCTGCAGTGTATTCACCTGCGGAAGGGCACCGAGAACATCGGTGTGAAACGCCTTGTAAGCTGGCAGGTCGGCCACTTCGACCCGCATCAGATACTCAACGGCCCCGGTGATATTGTGGCACTCCCGCACCTGCGGGGCCGCCAACATCGCACGCTCAAAGCTCTCCTGGGACGCCTTCGTGTGTGTGTTCAGACCCACCGTGATATAGGCCGTGAAGCCGATCCCGGTTTTCTCTGCAGACACCACGGCGCGATACCCTTGGATCACACCGCGCTTTTCCAATGACGCGACCCGGCGCAGACAGGCAGAAGGGGAAAGCCCGACCCGTTCGGCCAGAGCCAGATTCGACTGCCTGCCGTCGCGGCCCAGTTCGCGCAGTATCCTGCGGTCAATCTCATCGCTTTCGATCATAAATTGCGTCATTACAGCCTTGGCAGCGATCTTTGCAATTTAATTGTTCGCCATTTGGCTAGAAATTGCAGGATGACACTTGATATCTTACTCGCCCTTGCATTGTTCTGCGCCGCCACCCTGTTCACTCCGGGTCCAAATAACCTGATGCTCATGGCCTCAGGCGCGAATTTCGGCTTGCGCCGCACCGTGCCGCATCTGGCCGGGGTCGCGTTCGGGTTTCCGTTGATGATTGTCCCCGTCGGCCTTGGCGTCATGCAGATCTTCGACCTTTGGCCGCCTGCGCACACCGTGCTGCGCATCGTGTCTTTTGCCTACATGCTGTGGCTGGCATGGAAGATCGCTCATGCAGCGCCAGTGCAGGACCGGACCTCAGGCGCACGTCCTCTCAGCTTCGTGCAGGCGGCAGCATTCCAATGGGTCAACCCCAAAGCCTGGTCCATGGCTCTGGGCGCGATCACGCTGTACGCCACGAGCCGGGATCTTGGCGCGATTCTCTGGGTTGCGGGCAGTTTTGCAGTGCTGGGTCTGGCATCTGCCCTGACATGGACGACACTTGGAACCGCTGTGCGGCGGATGCTCGCAAACCCCTCGCGGCTGCGGGTCTTCAACTGGATCATGGCAGGTCTGCTGCTTGCTTCGATGATCCCCGTTTTGCTGACATGACAGCGGCCCGGGGCAAAGCCCCGGGACACCGGCCGTCCTGCCTCAGGACACAAGAGGCACGCAGATTTCGGTCAGCAGCGCATCCGGCTTCACAAACATCGGGCTGTTTAGATAGCTCTCAAACGGCGCGCGGTCAGCCAATTCGGCCCCGCTTTGAGAGACTGCATTGCAATAGGTGTCTTCCCAGGCCTTCGGCAACCCAGCGTAAGGCCCCTTGTACGTGGTCACGAGGTGAGGACCGCCCGGGATAAGATAGTCCTGCAAGGCCGCAGGCTTGTCGAATTCTGCTTTGACCACAACACCTGCAAAACTGTTCAAATCGGCTTCCTCAACCTCATCAAGCGAATCGAAATAGAGGCCAACCATCCCCACAGCTTGGTCCCAGAGGTTTTGCGCCGCAAACACCGCGCCCACCTGCTCGAACGCACGCCCTATCTCATAGTAGGCGCCTTTGTGCGGCAGGCCGACCAAACGGAGGTCCGGAAGGTCTTTGATTTCATACGGTAACATGGGGCTCACTCCTGTCTTGAGGGGAAGAATGTCCGGCTCCGGGACACCGCGTTGCCGGAATTGCAGAGGGGTCATGCCAGTCTGGGATTTGAACACACGGGCAAAGCTCTGACCGTTGTCATAGCCACATCGCGTCGACACCTCTCCAACGGACATCTGCGTATGGGCCAACCACATTGCCGCCCGATGCATCCGAATACGCCGCACCGCCCCGGCCACAGTTTCGCCGGTCAGCGCAGAGAACACGCGATGGAAGTGGAACCGCGACAAAGCGGCAATCTCGGCCAGCGCGTCCACGGATAAATCCCCGGCAGGATTGTCAAAGATGTGCCGGATCACGCGGCGGATCCGACCTTCCAAACCTGTCTGTGTCTCATTGTCTTTCATGCCGTCAGCATTACCCATTCCGGCGCGACAAATCTTGCTTTGTTGCATTCGCCGTAAAGCGCGGCCATATAGCGCAGGAACCAAGGAGACCCGTGCATGACCCATTACCTCGACTTCGAGAAGCCGCTTGCGGAAATTGAAGGCAAGGCTGAAGAGCTGCGCGCCATGGCGCAGGGCAACGAGGATATGGACATTGAGGACGAGGCCAAAGCGCTCGACCGCAAGGCGTCTGCGCTGCTGCAGGACCTCTACAAAAAACTGTCGCCTTGGCGCAAATGCCAGGTCGCCCGCCACCCGAACCGCCCGCACTGCAAAGACTATATCGACGCGCTGTTCACGGAATACACGCCGCTGGCGGGGGACCGGAACTTTGCGGATGACCACGCTGTGATGGGCGGACTTGCGCGGTTTAACGATATGCCCGTTGTCGTCATTGGTCATGAAAAGGGCAACGACACTCAGAGCCGCATCGAGCGCAACTTCGGCATGGCCCGCCCGGAGGGTTATCGCAAGGCCATCCGCCTGATGGAAATGGCCGACAAGTTCGGCCTGCCAGTGGTGAGCCTTGTCGACACCCCCGGCGCATACCCCGGCAAAGGGGCCGAAGAACGCGGCCAGTCGGAGGCGATCGCCCGCTCGACCGAGAAATGCCTGCAAATCGGCGTGCCTCTCGTATCCGTTATCATCGGCGAAGGCGGCTCCGGCGGCGCAGTGGCCTTTGCCACGGCGAACCGTCTGGCGATGTTGGAGCACTCTGTATATTCAGTGATCTCCCCAGAAGGCTGCGCCTCGATCCTCTGGAAAGACGCTGAAAAGATGCGCGAAGCGGCTGAGGCTCTGCGGCTGACCGCGCAGGACCTGTTCAAACTGGGTGTCGCAGATCGCGTCATTCCGGAACCCCTGGGCGGCGCACACCGAGACGGCGAGGCTACGATTCAGCTCGTCGGCAAAACCATCGCAGGAATGCTCGAAGATCTGTCCGGGAAATCGGGCAAGGATCTGGTAGATGCGCGACGGACGAAGTTCCTCGGGCTTGGTTCCAAGGGGCTGGCGGCCTGATCGCGGACACTCCGCTCGGACAAGTCTGACGGCCCTAACCAAAACAGGGCAGTATGGCTGCGTGTTGCCGCGCGACAATACTTTTCGGGCGCGCTTGCGGGCCGCCCGGTGGTTTACGGCAAATTAACCTTCGTGAACGCATGCTTTTGTCCTGACCTGGGACCAAGAGCCGATTCTGCATGTCACCAATGGCTAAATCATTTTTCCCGAAGCTGTCTCGGAGGGTCGAGGCATGAGCGGCGCTGGCATGCCGGCCTGGATCGCCCGGCACTTGGATTACGTGAAAAAGAACAAGAGCGCCCCGACCAAAGACGGCGCAAACCGCGGGTACGCTCAACCGAGTAGTAGCGGCGGCGCAAAAGGATTTTCCGAGGCCGCCATGCAAGGGCTGAGAGACCTCGAAGCGCGCATTCCGCCACCTGATATCGACGCCCGCCCTGCTTTTCAGCCCAGCCACCAGCACAGTGACAGGCTCTCGCCCAAGAACGCCGCAGGCGGTGGCTTGATCACGGATGATCGCGGCAACACCCGTCCTCACTACCACGGCCACCGGGAACGCTTGCGCCAACGCTTTTTGCAAGGCGGCCATGAGGCGATGCCGGAGTACGAGGTGCTGGAACTGCTGCTTTTTAATGCTATTCCGAGGATTGACGTCAAACCGCTGGCCAAACGTCTGCTGGCAGAGTTCGGGGATCTGAGTGGCGTCATTGCTGCTTCCGAACACCGAATCCTTCAGGTGCAAGGCGCGGATCGTTGGGTTTTCCTCCAGCTGCGGATTGCAGAGGCGATGGCGCACCGCATGACCAAAGCCAAGACGCTGGAGCGTGATCTGCTGTCTTCTTGGGATGCCTTGATCGACTACTGCCGTACCGCCATGGCGCATCGGGATACGGAGCAGTTCCGCATTCTGTACCTCGATCGAAAAAACAAGCTCATCGCCGATGAGAAGCAGGCGGACGGCACGGTCGATCACGTGCCGGTCTATCCGCGCGAGGTGGCAAAACGGTCGCTTGAATTGAACGCAACTGCGCTGATCCTCGTGCACAACCACCCATCCGGCGACACCACACCCAGCTCTGCGGATATCGACATGACAGAACAGATCGTCAGCGCTGTCGGCGTGATCGGCGTGACTGTTCATGACCACGTGATCATTGGCAAGGAGACCGAGTATTCCTTCCGGGCAAACGGGTTCATCTGACCGAAACGAAACAATTCCCACAGCCAAGTGACCGCCTGTCAGCGCATCGTTTGATGACGCGCGGAATGTCTCTCGGCATAACAAGGGCATGGAAATCGTTTTTGCATATGGCGCGGGCCTGCTGACGCTGATCAACCCCTGCGTGGTACCGGTTCTGCCCATTGTCATTGCGACGGCGCTTCAGGCCAGTCGCCTCGGGCCGGTCGCCATGGCGGCGGGTTTGAGCCTGTCTTTTGTCAGTCTCGGGCTTGGCATCACCGCCTTTGGTCATGCCATCGGTCTGGATATCGATACAGTCTCAAAAGCCGGGGCGGCCATTATGATCCTCTTCGGTGCGGCGCTGCTCTTGCCGCAGGCGAGCGCAATCATGGCCGGCGCCACTGCTGGCCTGTCGTCGCGCGCCGATGCTCAGTTAGACAATGTTGATCGCGGCGGGTTGACCGGGCAGTTCCTCGGCGGTCTGCTTTTGGGAGCCGTCTGGAGCCCGTGCATCGGACCCACGCTCGGCAGCGCCATCGGCCTTGCCAGCCAGGGTGAGAGCCTCCTGCGGGCGGGCTTTATCATGCTGGGCTTTGCAGCCGGTGTGTCGACCCTGATTCTCGGGCTTGCTTATGGAACGCGTGGCGCGATTGGGCGGCACAACGCATTGCTCCGCCGTCTTGCCGTACAAGCCCGCCCGATCCTTGGCGCGACGTTCATCCTTGTCGGCACCGCCCTGATCCTGAACTGGCATCACGTGATCGAAGCCTGGCTGATCCAGGTTTTGCCTACGTGGCTTATCGACCTTTCCGTTTCCCTTTGATCTTAGGAGGACCTCATGAACAGACGCGACTTTCTCATCCTGACCGGCGCCGCAACGGCGCTGCCGTTGACGGCTTCGGCGGCGTCCATGGACTACAAGCCGGGGCTTGTTTCGAAACACCTGAAGGCAGGCGATACCGTCTTCCTCGACTTCAAAGCCAGCTGGTGCAGCACCTGCGCCGCGCAAGAACGAGTTATCAACGCTCTCAAAAAGCAAAACCCGGCTTATGAGCAGTCCATTGTCTTCATCGACGTGGATTGGGACCAGTACGGCAAGTCCGATCTGGTGAAATCCCTGAAAATCCCGCGCCGCTCGACACTGGTTGCGCTGAAAGGGGATCAGGAACTTGGCCGGATCATCGCGCAGACCTCGCAAAGCAGCATCAAGGCACTGATGGACGCCGCTCTTGGCGCAGCATCCGCCTAACTGGCGAGCATCCGTAGACCCTGGGTCACATCAGACCGAACGGCGAGCCGCAAACCCGGCTCGTCGCCTGCTTTCAGCGCAGCAATGATCAGCCTATGGAACTGAGGCGGCTCAGACCGTCGCAGACGCCCGTAGAGCGCCCGCATCGTCGGTCCAAGCTGCAGCCAGACCGTCTCACACATCGCCAGCATCGCCGGGGCCTGAGCGCGCAGATAAAGCGTTCGGTGAAACTCCAGATTGGTCCGGATATACCCAACCGCGTCACGGTTGCTGACCGCATCCGCGATTGTGCTGTTGATGCTTTGCAGCCGATCTATCAGGGCCATGTGAGCCCGTGGCAGGGCACGAGACGCCAGCTCGACCTCGATCAGGGATCGCAGCGCCGCAAGTTCCTCAATCCGTTCGTTCGACAACTCGGGCGTTGCAACTCTCCCCGAGGACGACATGCTCAGCGCCCCTTCGGCGACAAGGCGATTCACCGCTTCGCGCGCCGGTGTCATGGACACCTCGAACTCCTTTCCAAGGCCCCGCAGGGTCAAAGCCTGACCCGGTGCGATCTGCCCATGCATGATGCGGCTTCTGAGACCACGATACACGCGATCATGCGCAGAAGTGGCGGTATCGGCGGGGCGGGAAATGGTTGCTTGCATGGCTTCATTTGTGATCACAAATGAAGGGCGGTCAATAGCCTTCTCGCCGGTCCGCCCGCACTTAATCGAAACGATAGCGGTGCAATGCCGGGCCATTCTCTCGCAGCCACCGCCTTGGTCCGCGCCAGTCGCCATAGAGCTGCTCTACAACCGCCCAGAAGGCCGCGGAATGGTTCATTTCCTGAAGATGGGCGACTTCATGCGCCGCCACGTAGTCAAGCACCTCTGGCGGCGCCATGATCAAGCGCCAGGAATACATGAGCCCGCCATCAGCCGTGCAGGAGCCCCAGCGGGACCGCGTGTCTCTTAATGTCAGTCGATTGTACGGACGGCCAAGGCGCGCAGCGTAGCGATCCGATGCCTCTGCAAGCCTGTCCCGCGCCAGGGTCTTCAAAAAGGCCTGAACCCGGCGGGGCACCTGCGCCTCGGCACCGGGGATCATCAACGTATCGCCGGAACGTTTCACGGATCGCCCTGACCCGGGGACCAGCGCCACATTTCTTCCATGGATCGGAAGAGACTGTCCAAGTGAGACAATCGCCGCCGCCTCGTGTTTGTCCAGATGCCCGCGCAACCAGTCTTCCTTGGACAGGACAAAGTCCCGCCCCTCCTGCTCGCTCACCCCTTTTGGCAGTGTCAAAGTCACCCGCCCGTCGAGTCGCGACAACCGCAACGATAGCTTCTTTGCGCGCGCCGAACGCCGTACGGTCACAGAGATCGGTGGGTTGCCGGAAAGACGAATTTGCCCCATATGCCGCTTGTCCACGTGATTGGCGCCAAAGGCTTTGACATGCTCGCAGTGTTATGGCAGTTGGCGCAGATTGTCGACATGACCACGAGTTTGAAAGGGAATCTCTGATGCCCAAAGAAGAATGGGGTATAAAGCGCGTCTGCCCGACCACCGGCAAACGTTTTTATGACCTGAACCGCGATCCGATCGTCAGCCCCTACACCGGTGAGGTTGTGAACCTCGACACCGGAAAGCGCGGCCAGATCGAAGCAGATGGCGAAGACAAAGCTGGCAAGGCCAAGGCGTCTGAAGAAGGCGAAGAGGTCGATCTGCTGGACGATGATGACGTCGATGTTGATCTGGGCGATGATGATGTTCTTGAGGACGAAGACGACGAAAACGTCTCTTTGGACGAAATTGCGGACGTCGCCAGCGAGAGCGACGACGACTCTTAAAAACTTTTGCGAGGCGGGATTTTTCTGCTTGATCCCGCCCGCAGCATTGCGTAATCACCCGCGCACGGCATCGACGAACTTACGAAGATGCACCCAAGGATGGGGCCTTAGCTCAGCTGGGAGAGCGCCTGCATGGCATGCAGGAGGTCAGCGGTTCGATCCCGCTAGGCTCCACCAAATTCTTACATCATTTGCTTTACTAGGATGTGTTGCTCTCTTGTGCGGCATTGGGAAACGGTGAGCGCACGACGTGCGACTGGGGAGTGCCCCAACTATTTGTTGGCCCAGCGTTTCCACGTCGCTCGGCAAGCGCTCCCAGGCAGTGCCAAAGTGGTAATCAAACGGCAGACGCTTCCGAATGATCTACAATCAGCCGATCAGCGGATTGAAAAGAAAGACTGCCGTCTCGGGTTCGAAGCCGGGTTGTACTGGGATCGCCATCCCTGCCCTGCAATGGAAATGTCGAGCCGTAGGCTTGTTGTCCCTAGAGCCGCATGTTGCCCAAGAGGAGCCCACTATTTGGCAATCAATCCGTTCGGGTGGGAAAGGAACAGGTGAACGTCAGGACATGCGAAAAGGGCCTCCACGAAGAGACCCTTGACAGATTTTCAAAGCGGAGCCGAGCAAATGGTTATGTACGGCTCTTTCTTCGCACAACCGCTGCACCTGCCATGAGTACACCCAGGAAAAGCGGCAGGGATGCAGGCAGTGGAACGGCAGCTGTCGCCGTTTCGATTGAGAACGTCGCCACATTAGAACCGGTGGAAAGACTTCCTCCACCAAAAGCGACCGTGAACGTATCGCCAAGCAGAGTGCCCACCACGCCCGATGAGAAAGCGTCCGACGTTTTGATGAACGTGGCACCGATGAAAGCGGAACTTGTGAAAACGAGCGACCAGTTACTCGCTCCGCCGGAACCTGAAGAAGCCACTTGGTCGATTATCAATGAGCCATTCGTGAAATCTGAGTAAATCCCGGAGAATCCATCAATAAACCCGAATTCCTCGGCCGGGTCAGCGATCGTGACCGTTGTCGAACCGCTCGAGTTCAAGTATCCGCTGGGAACAAAGCCATTTGCGGAATCGTAAAAATTCAACGGAACACTGCCAAACTGCAATGCCCCGGTTACGTCTTCTCCCAGCAATGTGCTGGCATGCGCTGCACCGGAGCACACGCCCAGAGCCACAGTGATAGCAGCAAAAATACCTTTGATGTTTATATTTGGCATCCCCACCCTTAACGTGGCGTTAATCAAGCTCGTTTTTGCGGGTCTTGTCAAAAATTCATGCTGGGAGAGACGTTCCAAACTTAGCTATTGTCCAACTGATGACAATTAATGAGCACTGCCCGTCCGACCGGAAAAGCTATTGGGTAAATCGCGTGCGCTCTAACACGACAACGGAATGGCGAATTCCCGCCTTGCGATATTCAATTCTTTCCGATTGGTCTGCTGTTGAATTGCGATTGGGTGCGGCTTCCTTGGTAGCGACGTTTTCCGCTGGAATTTCCATTCAAACTGTTTCGCGGCTTTGCAAAACGCGCCGCATGCCAGATTGATATCTTGTCTAGCCCGTTTGCGTTGATTTGAGTTTTTGGTTGCGGGAGCAGGATTTGAACCTGCGACCTTCAGGTTATGAGCCTGACGAGCTACCGGGCTGCTCCATCCCGCGACGCTTTGATCACTCTTTGAGTTTGAGTGA
>NZ_SRXY01000006.1 GCF_004804335.1 Pacificoceanicola onchidii | reverse complement strand
CAACCCGAGCTTGTCTTCCTCCGCGAAGACAGCGACGGTCTTCTTCCCCATCTCATTCGCCGCCCGCATAATACGGATCGCAATCTCTCCTCGGTTGGCTATGAGAATCTTGTTGAAGCTGGTCATACAGGTGGTCCCTTGTTCTGGCCGTTTCAGTGTCGCATATGCGTTTTTTTTAGGCAGCGTAAGTTCGGGATATTGGGTAGTCTACGCGGCGAAGCGGCACGTTAGCGATAACAAACGGACTTGCAAGCAGATATCCTGACGGGATTCGACTTAGTCTTGTTGTAACAAATTGCCGTTAGAAGTGGGCACGTCACCTTTGGAGAGGCCCATGCCCGAGACGTCACTGCACCGGATCATTTACCTGAGCGAAGCGGCGGGGCCGATGTCGGTGCCTGCGCTTGATGTGTTGCTTGCGGGGGCGCGGGCGCGCAATGCGGCGCGGTCGGTCACCGGGTTCCTCGCGCTGCATGAAGGGCGGTTCCTGCAGGTGCTCGAAGGACCGCGTGCTTCGGTCGAGATCTTGTTTGCCACCATTGCGCAGGATGCGCGCCACCGGGCGGTGATTGTCCTGAAACATGAGGCAGTTGAGGCCCGTTCCTTTGCGGAATGGTCGATGGGCTATGCGGACCCGGTGCAGCTGGGCTCGGAGAACATGGCCGCCTTCACCGATCTGTGCGCCGTGGTCGACGAGGGGCGCGCGGCGGGGGTGAAGGACCGGCGGGTGTCGGTCCTGCTGGCCAGCTTTCTTGGCAGTTTCCGCGATCTGGCGCATTCACCGTGGCGGAAGTCAGACGCCTTCGAGGAGCCGGCCCGGCAGGTCGGCTAACGTGTGTGTGCCCATCTGCGCCATGTTGAGCCGCATGTCATCGGTCAGGATGTGGGTGAGATGCGCCGGGCCTTTTTCGCCAAGCGCGGCCACCGCGTAATGCCAGGCGCGGCCCAGCATGACAAAATCCGCACCAAGCGCGAGGGCGCGCAGGATATCCATGCCGGAGGCCACGCCACTGTCGAAGATCAGGGGATAGTCCGGGCCGACGGCGGCGCGCACCTTGGGCAACTGGGTGATGCAGGCGGGGCCGGGTTCGAACTGGCGGGCGGAGTGGTTGGAGACCCAGATGCAATCAACCCCTTCTGACACAAGCCGTTTTGCCGCGTCCGGACACATGACGCCTTTGACAATCAGATCGCCCTGCCATTCCTCGCGCAGGGTTTTGAGCGTGTCCCAATCCGGCTCGCCGCGGATGATATGCCCGGCGTGGGCAAGCGACGAGCGCGGATCGGTGTTGTCCACGTAGCTTTCGGGCAGGACGATGCGCGGCGCGCCCAAAGCCAGCGTGCGCAAGGACCATTCGGGATGGGTCAGCACTTCCCAGACCACGCGCGGGGTGATTTTCGGCGGCAAGGTCAGCTTGGCGCGGCGTTGCCGCTCGCGGCGGGAATCGTCAGGCACATCGACGGTCAGGATCAGCTTGGTGAATCCGCTCGTCTTCGCCCGTTTGAGCATGTCGCGGCGGATCTCCGGATCGGCAGGGCAATAGAGCTGGAACCAACCCATGTCCCCCGCGACTGGCCCGATCTCCTCCGGCAGACGGGTGGCGACGGTGGAAATGGAATAGGGGATGCGCTGCTCGAAGGCGTGGCTGGCCAGCATCCGTTCGGCCCCCGGCCACATGAGACCGGACATGCCCACGGGGGCAATGCCGAAGGGGCGGCTGAAGTCCTGACCCATAAATGTGGTGGTGAAGTCCGGATCAATCGTACCGCGCAGAATATCAGGCATGAAGTGCACCGCGTCGAGTGCATCGCGGTTGCGGGCGAATTGCAACTCCGCGCCGGTGGAGCTGTCGAGATACTCGAAGGCAAAATGCGGAATGCGCCTGCGGGCCTTGCGGCGCAGGTCGGAGACGGCGGGGTAGGAGAGATCGAGATCCATGACGGCATTTGGCTTTGATGCCACGGTTTTGTCCAGAGTGTCGCGCACTGGAACACGGGTTTGGAGAAACGCGGGCTTTCCGTTAAGATAGGAGCATAAAACAAAAGCAGACGAGCGGAACATGACATTCAAGACACTTCTCGGCGCAGCTGCGCTTTTTGCATCCCTGGCCACAACCTCAAGTGCATCCGTGATGGTCAACGTTTGGGAAGACGGCGACGACGTTTACGCCTTCGCAGTCGGATCTCTGGACCTGAGCGGGGCAGACGCCACCTATGGCGCGGGCGGCGCGCCTCTGTTTACCCAGCAGAACTTTCAGCTTGGCGAGGACGGCGTCGGTGCCTCTTTGGACGCCTATCAGTTTGATTTCGCGGCGGGGCCAGCTTCGTTCGGCCCCGGGTACAATCTGACGTCCGCGACAAGCGGGACCGTGACCGAATTCGGGATGACTTTTGGCGCGGCCGCAGGCGGCAACACGATCGTCTACATCGAAAGCGGCTACACCTTCGGGACGGTCTTCAGCAGCAACGCGTTCTTTGAGAACCGGACGCTGAGCGGTATGAACCTGAACGTCGGTACCTATGTGTTCAACTTCCCGTCTGACATGATCACGGTCGAAATCGGTGCGGCACCCGTCGATCCGTCGCCGGTGCCGCTGCCCGCTGCCGGTTTGCTCAGCCTGCTGGGGCTCGGCGCGCTGCGGCTTGCGGGGCGCAAACGCAAGGGCTGACCCGGATTTCATCGCTTTGAACCGCTCGGTATCCCGCCGGGCGGTTTTGTTTTTGGCTGTGGAACATTGTGTGAACGTCTCTTTCGCTTCGCCGCGGGCCGCGCTATGGTTCGCCCATGAGCGATTTTGACGACTTCGACGCCTTTGAGGGCGCATCCCTGTCCGCCCGCGCCATGGCCGCGCGGTCTGAGCCGTACCTTGACGGGCTGAACCCGGCGCAGCGCGAGGCGGTGGAGCGGCTCGACGGGCCGGTGCTGATGCTGGCGGGGGCCGGAACCGGCAAGACCAAGGCGCTGACGGCGCGGATCGTGCATCTTTTGAGTACAGGACGGGCGCGCCCGAATGAGATCCTGTCCGTGACCTTCACAAACAAGGCCGCGCGGGAGATGAAGAACCGTGTTTCGGGGATGCTGGGGCAGGTGGTTGAGGGGATGCCGTGGCTCGGCACGTTTCACTCGATCTGTGTGAAGCTGCTGAGGCGGCACGCGGAACTGGTTGGTCTCAAATCGAATTTCACCATTCTGGATACGGACGATCAGCTGCGCCTGCTCAAGCAATTGGTGCAGGCGGCGGGGATCGACGACAAACGCTGGCCCGCGCGGCAACTGGCCGGGGTGATTGACGACTGGAAGAACCGCGCGCTGACGCCGGACCGGATTCCGGCTGCGGATTCCGGGGCTTACAATGACAAGGGGCCGTCTCTCTATGCGCAGTACCAGGAGCGTCTGCGCGAGCTGAACGCGGTGGATTTTGGCGATCTTCTGCTGCACATGGTCACGATTTTCCAGGAACACGAAGACGTTCTGGAGCAATACCAACGCTGGTTCCGCTACATTCTCGTGGACGAGTATCAGGATACCAACGTCGCGCAATACCTGTGGCTGCGGCTGCTCGCGCAGAGGCACAAGAACATCTGTTGCGTGGGCGATGATGACCAGTCAATCTATGGCTGGCGCGGGGCCGAGGTGGGCAATATCCTGCGGTTTGAAAAGGATTTTCCGGGCGCGCATGTGGTGCGGCTGGAACAGAATTACCGCTCGACCCCGCATATTCTGGCGGCGGCCTCTTCGGTGATCCGGGGCAATGCGAACCGTTTGGGCAAGGAGCTTTGGACAGAGGCGCAGGACGGTGAAAAGGTGCGGCTGATCGGTCATTGGGATGGCGACGAGGAAGCGCGCTGGGTTGGTGAAGAAATCGAGGCGATGCAGGGCGGTACACGCGGCATGGCGCCCTATGATCTGGACAAGATGGCCATTCTGGTGCGCGCCTCCCATCAAATGCGGGCCTTCGAGGATCGGTTTCTGACCATCGGCTTGCCCTATCGCGTGATCGGCGGGCCGCGGTTTTATGAGCGGATGGAGATCCGCGATGCGATGGCCTATTTCCGGCTGGTGGTCTCGCCGACGGATGATCTGGCGTTTGAGCGGGTTGTGAATACACCGAAACGGGGCCTTGGTGACAAGGCGCAGCAGACCATTCAGCAGATTGCACGAGCCAATGGCGTGTCTTTGCTCGACGGGGCCGCGATGGCGGTGGAGCAAGGGGCAATCAAGGGCAAGGGCGCGAAGACCTTGCAGGAATTTGTCGTTGGCATTGCGCGCTGGGGCCGGATGATGCGGTCGACGGTGGCGAGCGGATCCGAAGACGATGTGATCGAAGATCTGGCAAGCCCGGAGCGGCGCGAGGCGGAGGTTAGCCATGTTGAGCTGGCGCAGATCATCCTCGATGAAAGCGGCTATACGGAGATGTGGCAGAACGACAAGACGCCGGAAGCGCCGGGGCGGCTTGAAAACCTCAAGGAATTGGTCAAGGCGCTGGAATCCTTTGAGAACATTCAGGGTTTCCTCGAACACGTCAGCCTTGTGATGGACAATGACAGTGACGAAGGCGGGGCGAAGGTTTCGATCATGACGCTGCATGCGGCCAAGGGGCTGGAGTTCCCGGTGGTGTTTCTGCCGGGCTGGGAAGACGGGCTGTTTCCGTCGCAAAGGTCGATGGACGAAAGTGGTCTCAAGGGGCTCGAAGAGGAGCGGCGGCTGGCCTATGTGGGGATCACGCGGGCCGAAGAGGTCTGCACGATCTCTTTCGCGGGCAATCGACGGGTGTTTGGCCAATGGCAATCGCAGATGCCGTCGCGGTTCGTGGACGAGTTGCCCGAAGAGCATGTGGACGTGCTGACACCGCCCGGATTGTACGGCGGCGGCTATGGCGCGGCGGCAGGCAGTGGCATGTCGGGCGGCATGTCCGGGGGCATGGAGAGCCGGGTGGCCACGGCGGATGTCTATAACTCACCCGGCTGGAAGCGCCTGCAAGCCCGTCAGGGCGAGCGTCCGGTCAGCCAGCCGAAGGAAAGCCGCAATACGGTGATCGATCTGGCGGCGGTCAGCGCCTACACCGTGGGCGAGCGGGTGTTTCACCAGAAGTTCGGCTATGGCTCGATTGTTGGCATCGAAGGCGACAAGCTGGAGATCGGTTTTGACAAGGCGGGCACGAAGAAGGTGGTGTCCCGCTATGTCTGCGCGGCGGATGACGTGCCGTTTTAGATCTGGCCTTAACGCGAAGCCTGCAGCTGCCGCTTTGCGCGTTCGATAAGCGGTTTGTCGATCATCTTGCCGTCCAGTTTGAAAACCGCGTCGCCGCTGGCGGAGGCGGCGACAACGCGTTCAGCCCAGTGCAGTTCTTCGGGCGTTGGGGCAAAGCAGCGATTGAGCACGGCGACCTGTCCGGGGTGCACCGCGTAGCCGCCGGTTGAGCCGAGCGCGCGCGCGGCCTGTGCGGCGCTTGCCATGCTGTCCAGATCGCGGAAATCGGCGATGGAGGCGGGCACAACCAGAGCGTCCAGCCCGGCACTGCGGGCGGCCTGAATGACCTGATACCCGGCGGGTTGCAGCAGGGCGTCGCTTGGCTCTGTGCCCATCGCGGTGGCGTAGTCTTCGACGCCGAGGGTGAGCGCGGCCATGCGGGGCGACGACCGTGCGATGTCCGGCGCATTCAGCACAGCCGCTGGGCTTTCCAGCATGGCGATGAGCGCGATGCCGCCTTCGGGCAGGCCCCGCTCCCGTTCCAGTTCGGTCACGATCCCGTCGACGGCGCGGACCTGTTCGGCGCTTTCACACAGCGCCATGTGCAGGGCCGAGACGCGGGGCAAAACGCAGGCTTCGAGATCGCGGATCGCGGGCAGCCAGGTGGGGTTGATCCGCACGGTCACATCCACATGCGGGGCCAGCCGGGCCACCGCATCGGGCAGAGCCGCGCGGGCGTTTGGTTTGTCGGCCTCCGCAATGCTGGCTTCGAGATCGAGAATGACCGCGTCGGCCCCGCGCTTGGCGGCTTTGGCGACGAACCGCTCTTCAAGAACCGGAATGAACAACAAGGAGCGCCACATCAGAACACACCTTTTTCGGAGAGGTCCTGTTGCTGCGCCTCGTCGTAGCCAAGGTCAGCGAGCAATGCCGCGTTGTCCTGCCCGAGGGCAGGGGCGGCAGACCGGATGCTGCCGGGGGTGTCGCTGAGCCGGGGGAAGACTTGATGCATGGGCAGACGCGGCATGTCCGGGTCTTCGAAGTCCTGCAAGACCCCGCGGCCACGAATGTAGGGGTGGTCGATCAGGTCGGCGATGTCGCAGATCGGCCCGACGGTGACGCCCTGACTGTCAAAATATGCGAGGTTTTCCTCCAGGGTCCGGGTTTTCATCGCCTCCGCGATGATTTGGTCCAGCGCTTCGGCGTGTTCGATCCGCGATTGTGAGGTCTTGTAATGCGGGTGCTCGATCAGGTCGGGCCGGCCAATGGCCTGCGCCAGCTTTTCCCACATGGACTGCATGGAGGCCGACATGGCGAGGTATTTGCCGTCTTTGGTGGGGTAGATGTTGCGCGGTGCGGCGACGTCGCTGCTGTTGCCCATGCGCTTTGGCACCTGACCGGTGGCCTCATAAGATGCGGCCCAAGGGCCAAGCAGGCTGAACAGGGGTTCGAACAGGGACAGGTCCACAACCTGTCCTTTGGCATGGCCGTTCTGGCGGGCGACCACGGCGGCCAGAACGCCGCCAAAGCCTGTCACCCCGGCGACCATATCCGCGAGAGCAAGCGGGGGCAGCAGAGGCGGTTTGTCCTCCCAGCCGGTCATGGCGGCAAAGCCGGACATGGCCTCGATCAGGCTGCCAAAGCCGGGTTTGTGCGCGTAGGGGCCGTCCTGTCCCCAGCCGGACACCCGCGCGATGATCAGGTTTTCATTGCGCTGCCACAGATCGTCCGGCCCCAGCCCCCATTTCTCCAGCGTGCCGGGCACGAAGTTTTCGCACAGAATATCGGCGCTATCGATCAGCTTGAGCAGGATTTCGCGCCCCTCGGGCGTTTGAAAATTCAGCGACAGGCTTTTCTTGGAGCGGGCATAGACCTTCCACCAGACTTCTGCCTCGCCAAAGCGGCGCAGATCGTCGCCCTTTCCGGGGCGTTCGATCTTGATCACTTCGGCCCCGAAATCGGCCAGCATATGGGTCATCGTGTTGCCGGCGGCGAGGCGGGTCATGTCGATCACGCGCAGGCCGCTGAGCGGGCCTTTGGCATCCGGGGTGTAGGGTGTTTTCATCGGGCTGGTCCTATCCATCAGACAAACGCGCGCGGTCGCGGATCAGGATCCAGGCGACGATCGGCGTGGCAACGACAAGGCAAAGAGCAAAGACGTGATCAAAAATCGCAACGGGGTTGCGGCCAAGCAGGATCACGGATTGGCGGATCGACAGTTCGATCATCGGGCCAAGAACGAGGCCGATGATGAAACAGACCACCGAGATTTCCATCTTGATCATGACAAAGCCGAGCACGGCAAAGATCAGCATCAGCCAGACCGCAAAGAACCCGCCCTGGCTGACATAGATCCCGACCACGCAGAGCAGCAGAACCGACGGGTAGACCACATGGGGCGGGACTTTGACGATCAGGGCAAAGACCCGCAGCCCGAGGCTGCCGATCAGGAGCACCATGACATTGGCCATGATCATCGCGGCGAACAGGCCATAGACCAGCTCGGCGTTGCGTTCGAAAATCATCGGCCCCGGCGTGACCCCGTGGATCAGGAAAGCGCCGACCAGCAGGGCGGCGGTCAGGTTGCCGGGGATGCCCAGCGTCAGGAGCGGGATCAGGTTTGCACCTGACACGGCGGAATTGGCGCTTTCGGTGGCGGCGATGCCTTCCAGCGCGCCGGTGCCGAGTTTTTCCGGCTGTTTGGAAAATCGCTGGGTTGCGGCATAGCTCAGGAAGGCGGCGAGGGTGGTGCCGAGGCCCGGCAAGGCGCCAATGGCGGTGCCGATGCCCGCGCCGCGAAAGATCGGCTTTCCAAGGCGTTTGAACTCGCTGAGGGCGAGGCGGTCTTCGCCGTCGGAGGTGGCATCGGGGCGGGCCGTTTTCGCCTGCCGTCCGTCCTGTAGCCGCAGGATGATTTCCGGCACGGCCAGAACCCCAATGGCGACGGCGGCGAGGGGCAGCCCGTCGTAGAGCTCTATGTAACCAAAGGCAAAACGCGGGTTTCCGGTCTCAAGATCCAGCCCCACCGTGGCCAGAAGCGCTCCGAGGGCGGCGGCAAAGATCCCCTTGGCCAGCGACCGACCGGAGAGCGAGGCGACCAGGGTCAGCGACAGGATCAGGATGGCCGCAAGTTCGACCGGCCCGGCTTTGAGGGCATAGATCGCCAGAACCGGAGCGAGCAGGATCAGTACCAGATCGGAGCAGCTGTCGCCCACAACCGAGGAATACAGTGCGGTTTGCAGGGCTTTGCGCGGTTTGCCGGACTTGGCGAGCGGGTGACCGTCAAGCGTGGTCGCGGCGGAATGCGGCTCGCCGGGCGTGTTCAGAAGGATTGCGCCCACGGCACCGCCGAACCCGCCGCCTTTCATGACGCCCACCAGCATGCCGATCGCTGAAAGCGGGGACATGGCAAAGGTCAGCGGAATGGCCACGGCGATGGCCATTGGCGCGTTCAGGCCCGGAATTGCGCCGATCACGATGCCGATCAGCACACCCCCGGCCACGGACAGCAGCGTCCACAAGGACAGCGCATTCCATATGGCGGTCAGAATGAGATCCATCGGCTGTGTCCTAGGGCAAAGGCAGGCGCAGGCCCCACCAGAAGGTCACGTAGACCAGCGCGGGGACGGCAACTGCGTTGAAGGCATAGACCCAGATCGGGGCGCGGCCGTGCAGGGCGGTGAAGGCGATCAGCGCCAGCGGGGCAACGCACAAGAAACCTGCATAGGGGCGTCCGATCCATCCGCTCACCGCTTGCATCGCCATGAGCATCACCCCAACGGCGGTGACGCAGGCGGCGAGGAAGACGATGTCTTTCAGGTTCAGCCCGGTGCCCGGCTGCGCCGGTGTCCGGGTGTTCTGCAGCGCCAGAACCGTGCCGCAGAGCACCATGACCCAAGCCAGCGCCCGTGGGGCGAGGCTGGGCGGCAGGCCAAAGCTGCCCCGGTCGTTGACCTGCGCCGGGATGATCCACCAAAGCAGCGCCATGCCGAAACCTGCGATGACAAGGCCAAGGATCAAATCCTGCGAAAGCCCCCCCGGTGCCGAAGCACCGGGAGATGCGGGATGGCGGGAGGACGGGATCGCTCTTACTCCGCGATCACGGCCATCAGGCCTTCGTAGGCCTGCGTGTCCGCCGCGATGGAGGCGGCGGTGTCGGCCCCGCTGCGGAAGGTTTCAAAGCCGCGGAACTTGTTGTTGACGAAATCACGGAAGGTCTCGGATTTGACCGCCTCGGCAAGAGCGGCTTCGAGCCGGTCACGCGCCGCCGGGTCCATGCCTTTGGGTCCAAAGAACACCGCCGCTTCGCTGGCGGCCACGTCATAGCCGAGCCCGCCCAGCGTGGGGATCTGCGCATGTTCGGCTATGCCTTCGGGGTTCAGCGCGGCGATGACCTTAAGCGCCCCGTCTTCCATCATCGGCAAGGCGTTTGAGCCCGAGAAACCCAGATCGACATGCCCGCCCAGCACCGCCTGCCGTGCGCCTGCGCCGCCTCGGGTGGGCACGATATTAACGGCGATGTCTTCTTTCTTGCCAATGTATTGCATGATTGCGCGGTCAAGCGGGATGATCGAAGCGTAGTTGATCCACCCGCGATCCTTGGCGGTGGCGATCATGCCTGCCCAATCGTCAAAAGGGGCCTCCTTGGGCGCAGCATAGACGGTGCGGTAACCATGCGTGGTGGCGATGAAATCGACATCGTCTGCCGTGAAATCCACCCGCCCGGTCAAGGGCGTAAAGGCGAAGGTCGTCGCCACGGCGAAACCGATGGTATAGCCATCGGCAGGCTGCGAGCGGATATATTGCGTCGCCACGGCCCCGCCGCCGCCGCCCTTGTTTTCGACGATGATCTTCTGACCCAGCTGAGTCTCCATCTCGGCGGCCAGAATGCGTGCGGCGGCGTCACTGCCCCCGCCCGCGCGGAAACCGACGACCAGGGTCACGGATTTATCGGGGAATTCGGCGAAGGCGGGCGTGGCCATAACCAGTGCCGCAGCGCCTGCGATCAGGTGTTTCATGAAGTGCATTGTTGTCCTCCCAACATCAGCAGACCGTGTGGCACGGTCATGGATGGTGACAGGGTAAGAGCAGGACGTGCGATAGAGTAATACTATATTGCAATACTTATTATTGCATTTCATTATAGAAAGATGCTGGACAACAAACACCTCCGCAGCTTTCTGCGCGTGCTCGATCTTGGCGGGTTTTCGCGCGCGGCGCGGTCCCTGAACATCGCGCAACCGGCGCTGAGCCAACATGTGCGCAAACTCGAAGAGCAGCTTTCGGTTACACTTCTGGATCGCAGTGCCCATGGCGTGACCGCAACGCCGGCGGGGCGGCAGTTTGCGATCCGCGCGCGCCAGATCCTGGAGTTGGTCGATGTCGCCGAACGCGAGTTCAAGTCCGGCCCCGAGGCTTTGTTCGGCGAGGTGACGGTTGGTCTGCCCGGCTCGGTCTGTCCTGTTCTGGCCACGCGTCTGATCGTCGAGACCCGGCAGCGGTTCCCGAATATCAAGCTGGTCGTGTCCGAACTGATGAGCGGAAATCTCGCGGATCAACTGCGCGATGGTCGGATGGACATGGCCATTTTGTTCAACGTGACAGAATCGGACGACTTTACCTCAGAGCCCGTTGCGCGAGAGGCCTTGCATCTTGTCGGCCCTCCGGACGATCCCCGGCTTGCGGGCGAGACAATCGCGGCCTCGGCGTTGCTGGGCTTGCCGCTTGTTGGAACACGGCCGCCGCATGGGCTGCGTTTGCTGATCGAGCGCTGGATCAATGCGCATGACATGCCTTTGACATTTGCGGTGGAGGCGGATGCTCCGACGGTTCTGGTGGACATGGCCGCGCAGGGCATGTGCTATTCGATCCTGTCCCACGCGGCGATTCAGGAAAAAGCGCGGTCCGGCGTTCTGTCCAGCGCCGAGATCGTCTCGCCACCGATTGAGCGCAAGGCCTGTCTGTGCACGTCCAAAAGGCTTCCGCCCAATCCGGCGAGGGAAGAAATTCAAAAGCTTTTCCATTCTGTTGTGACCTCTGTGGTCAGGCGAGGGGAGTGGCAGGCAGAGCTTTTGTGAAGCGCAGGATGGCTTATTGACCGGCCCCGGCAAGGGCGCTGACCGCCCGTGTGATTTCAAAGCGAATGGAGCATGAAACCGGCGTGTTCCGCCTATGGAACGCGCCCGGTTTTTTTTCGGTCAAACCCGGCGGTTTTGCTGCCGGATAATTTTCGTCACGCTTGACTGACCGACCGTCGGTCAGTAATCAGGGTGCGCAACGGAGAATCATCTTGGCACGGATCGTCAAAGCCCCAGAAGAGCGGCGCGCGGAGATCGTAGAGACGGCGGATCGGCTGTTTCGGGAACGCGGTTACGCGAAGTGTTCTGTCGAGATGATCATCCGGGAGATCGGCATCGCGAAGGGCACATTCTATTACTACTTCAAGTCCAAGCCCGACATTCTCGAAGCCATCGTTGACCGGACTCTGGGCAAGATCGTCGATATGGCAAACGCAGTGGCGGATGACCCGTCGCAGAGCGCCATGCAGAAGATGCAGGCGCTTCTTGGAAACAGTCACATCGGCGATGATGACAGCCTTGAGGTGGCACAGATGCTGCACCTCCCCGAGAACCGCGAACTGCATGAACTGACCAACGTCCAGACGGTGCTCCGGCTGTCGCCGATCCTGTCCCGGATTGTCGAACAGGGCAACAAGGAGCGCGTGTTCGATGTGGATAAGCCGCTGGAAACGATACAGTTCCTGTTCACAGGGGCGCAGTTTCTCACGGATGGCGACATGTTCGGGTTTTCGGAAACAGAACTGCGCGCGCGGCGGTTGGTGACGCAGACAATCATAGAAAAAGCACTCGGCGCAGCGCCGGGAAGCTTTGACTTCATGAACCCGGTCCGGGCCGTGGAGTAGAGGCATGAGCAGGGACATGCACAAGGATCGGCAGCGCGCTTGCGAGCGGCGTGACTGGCGGCGCTTTCATGCGGATCGGGGGCCGATTGGTCCGCGGTTTGCCCTGTTTCAACGCTTTACCCGAAGGGTCCTCCCATGGCAGATATCGCCACTCCCCCGCAGTCCTTCCAAGTCCCGTCGCGTGCCCTCGCTGGCTTTTTCATTCTGACATTCGCCATCACCTGGGGCGTGGTGGGCCTGTATATCGTCGCGCCGGACTGGGCGTCGTCCCGCTTTGGCGCGATCAGCGGGGCGCATCCGTTCTTCTTCCTTGCCACCTGGGCCCCGGCGATTTCCGCGTTCCTGCTGGTGGCGGTTTACGGCGGCGCATCCGGGCTGAAGGCGTTTCTTGGCCGTTTGACAGAGTGGCGCCTGCCGTCTGTCTGGGTCTGGTTCATCGCGATCGGCATCCCGGTGGTTTTCATGATCGGCTCCGTCCTGAAGTCCGGCCCGCTCCTTGCGCCAATTCCGCCAGAAGGGCTGGGCACGCTGATTGCGATCACCGGGATGATGCTGTTTCTCGGCCCGATTGAAGAGTTCGGCTGGCGCGGCGTCGCGCAGCCGATCCTGCAACGTCATGTCGCGCCGCTCTGGGCGGGGATGATCATCGGCGCGATTTGGGGGCTTTGGCATCTGCCCGCGTTTTTTCTGTCGGGCACGGTGTTTGCGGGCTGGAACTTCTTTCCGTTTCTCGTGGGCAACATCACGTTGGCTGTGCTTGTCACGCCAATTTTCAACGCCGGGCGCGGCAGCCTGCTCTGGCCGATGCTGTTTCACTGGCAGCTGATCCTGCCGATCTGGCCGGATGCGCAGCCCTATGACACGTGGCTGTTTCTTGCGGTGGCTTGTGTGGTGGTCTGGGTGAACCGGGAGACGATGTTGTCCCGGGACGGGGCAATCACCGTGGTTGTGCCGCGCGCTGGGGAGGAGAGCAAATGACGTGGCTCTTGCGCGGTGTTGCCCTTTTGTCGATTTGCTGTGTGCTGCTTCCCGGCCCTGGTTTTGCGGACAGGCAGACTGAGGGCGACAGGGTTCAAGCCCTGCTCGAAACCTTCCGCGCGCAATACGGGTTTCCGGGCGTGACGGTGGCCTATGTCAGCGTTGATGGCCGGGTAGAAACCCATGCTACAGGGTTCGCCGATGTGGAGGCCGGCATCGCGATGACGGAAGACCACAGGATGCTGGCCGCGAGCATAGGAAAAACTGTCTGGGGTGCACTTGTGCTCGCTTTGGAGGCGGAAGGAGTGCTGGCACGGTCAGATCGCGTCTCAGCGCATCTTGAGCCGTATCCATGGTTCGCGCGGGTGCCAAACGCCAAGCCCATGACCGTTGGACAGTTGCTGACGCACACCGCGGGCCTGCCGGATCATGTGCATATGGCGAAGAGTGCGACGGCGCTTATTGCTCTTGGTGAGGAGACTCCCGTCGATCCGGCGGACCTCGTTGCCTTCGTCCTTGATGAGCCGCCGCTGTTCGCGCCGGGGACGGCCTGGTCCTATTCGGACACCGGCTACATTCTTCTTGGGATGGTTCTGGAGGCAGCAACCGGGCGTGCGGCCTATACCCTTGCGCAGGAACGGTTTCTGGATCCGCTTGGGCTGAACACTTTTGTTCCCTCCGATACACCCACGATCAAAATGCTCGCCGTTGGGTACACCGCCGAAGACAACGCCTTTGGCCTCGCGCCGCGCACCATGGATCATGCGGGGCGGTTGATCTGGAACCCGGCCATCGAATGGACGGGGGGCGGCTTTGCCACAACCTCTCGCGATCTTGCGCTCTGGGGGCATGCCCTGTTCACCGGGCAGGCCATTGAGGCCGCCTATCTTGAGGATCTCGTGGAGGGCGTGCCCGTGCACCCGGACGCGCCGGGCGTCTTCTACGGCGGCGGTGTTGCACGCTATTTGGACACGCCTTTCGGGCAGGTCTACGGGCATGGCGGGTGGATCCCGGGCTATGTCTCCAGTCTGAGACACTACGCGGATCACGGCCTGACCATCGCTTTCCAGATCAACAGCGATGTCGGGATCCCGGATGAGAGCAGCGATCTTGTGCCTGCGCTTGAAGCGGCACTGGCGGAGCTTCTGATTTCAGCTTTGGAGTGAACCCCGGGGAGGCTGAGCGCCCGTCCGAACGGGTGGTTCCGACGCGCAGGATGCTCGTTGCATCCCTGACCAGAAGGCAGACGTCACGCAATGGCGGCCGGTAGGGCGGGGCTTGGCCCCGCCACGCTGCCCCTTCAGGTCCCGAAGGCGCGCAACGGTCCCATGACCGCCTCGGCCGCATCCAGAAGCACACCCGCAACCCAGTCGCATTCCTCTTCGGTCAGCCGCGCCGGAAGGCGCGTGTCGCAAGCGCGCATGAGCATGGCCCGCGTGCGCGGCAGCTCCGGCACCTCCGGCATGAACTGCCAGTTCCAGAACGCCCGCGCGTTGTCCGTGTTCATCCCGAACACCTGCACTTTCACGCCGTTTTCCCCGGCGATGCGGGCAAATGTGCGGGTTTCGTCGTCGCTCATGCCGCTCAGGTTGAACTGCAGCGAATCCGGCGCGCGGTCCTCTTGGTCGAGCTTTGGCGGCACACAAATCCAGGGGCTGCGGTCGAGCGCCTCTGCCACGCGATCATGGTTGCGCCGCCCGTCGCGCACCCGGCGCGGGATCTCGGCAATCTGCGGCCGGATCACCGCCGCAGACAGGTTACCAAGGCGCAGATTGTAGAGCGGCAGCTTGTTCTGCCAGCGCTGCAACGCCTCTTCCAAGGCCGCGGAGTTGTCGCCGGGCGAGAGGTGCTTTTGCCACATGTGCTCGTAGGCGCCCGACATGATCACCGCGCGGGCCACCAGTTCGGGATCATCGGTGATCAGAATGCCGCCTTCGCCTGCGTTCAGGAGCTTGTAACTCTGGAAGCTGAAACAGCCAATGCGCCCGATGGTGCCGATCTTGCGCCCGCCCCAAAGCGTGCCAAGCGAATGGGCGGCATCTTCGATAACCGGGATGTCACGCGCATCGCAGAGCGTCATGATGGCATCCATATCGGAGGTATGACCGCGCATATGGCTGACGATTACCGCCTGCGCTTTATCCAGTTTGGCTTCGAAATCATTGAGATCAATGCGGTAGTTCTCGCCCACTTCGCACAGAACCGGCACGCAGTCCGCGTGCACCACAGCCGAAGGCACAGCCGCAAAGGTGAAGCCGGGGATCAGGACCCGCGCATCGCGGGGAAGGTCCAGCGCCTTGAGCGACAAGAACAGCGCCGCCGAACAGCTGCTCACGGCCAGCGCGTATTTCACGCCCATCTCCGCCGCAAACTCCCGTTCCAACAGGGTCACCGGCGCGTCCTGCGGCGCGGTGTAACGAAACAGGTCGCCAGAGGCCAAAAGGCGGTCGATCTCGGCGCGGGCGCCTTCGGGGATGGCTTCGGCGTCATGCATGTTCGGCGTCATGGTTTTCAATTTCCCGAATTGATGTTTTCAGAAATGTAAAACAAGAGCGGCGGCAGGCAAAGCCCTTTTGAGCCACGTCGTCACGTCAACGCGCCGCGTGGCATCCGGGAAACGGTTTTACGGAAGTGTTACAGCCCAAGCCGGTCGCGCAGGGCAAACCAACTCATGGCCAGCGCCAGAAGCGGGCTGCGCAGGCCAGGGCCGCCGGGAAAGCGCGGACAGGGCAGGGCGGCAAACGCATCGAAACCCGCGCTTTGTCCTTTCACTGCTTCGGCCATCAAACGACCGGCCTGAACCGCGTTGCCGACACCATGGCCGGAATAGCCCGATGCGCTCAGCACATTCGGAGCAAGCCGCGCCAGATACGGCAATCGTTTCATGGTGATGGCAAGCGTACCACCCCAAGCATAATCGAGTTTGACGTCGCGCAATTGCGGGAAAATCCGGGCCAGCGGCTTGCGCACAACCGCGCGAATGTCACGCGGGAAGCGGTAGCCATAGCTCTCGCCGCCGCCAAACAGCAGCCGCCCGTCATGGCTGAGCCGGAAATAGTTCACAACAAACAGATCATCCGCCACCGCCACGTCCCGTGTCAGCACCTCCGCCGTGCGCGCCCCCAAAGGCTCCGTTGCCACAACAAAGTTGTTGATTGGCATGACCCGGTTCGCCACGCGCCCCTCAAGACCGCCCAGATAGCCGTTGCAGGCGAGAATCAGGTGATCGGCTTCGACGAAACCGCCGTTTGTCGCAATGCGAATGGTCTTGCCGTGCCGGATGTCGTGCACCTCGGAGCGCTCATGAATCCGCGCCCCGGCGACATCCGCCGCGCGGGCCAGACCCAGCGCCAGTGCTAGCGGATGCAGATGCGCCGCCCCCATATCCAGAATGCCGCCCTGATAGGTGGGTGAGGGGCAAAGCGCCTCAAACCCGGCGGCATCCAGAACCTCCATGTCATAGCCATAGTGGCGGGCCATGTGTTCGGCATAGCCATGCATCTCGCGCACGGACCCTTCCGACGTCCCGGACCAGGCAACGCCATCCTTCAAATGACAGTCAATCCCGTGCCGCGTCACAAGATCGCGCACAAGCGCCTTGGCGTCCTGTCCGAGATCCCAGAACTGACGCGCGCGCTCCTTGCCGATGAGCCCCTCAAGACTTTCCTGATCCAGCCGCTGACCGGATCCAAGTTGCCCGCCATTGCGCCCCGATGCGCCAAACCCAACCCTTTGGGCTTCAAGCAGCACCACATCAAGTCCCGCTTCAGCCAGATGCAGCGCCGCGGACAGGCCCGTATACCCGCCCCCCACAACGCACACATCAGCCCGCGTCTGTCCTTTGAGCGGCGCAAATCGCGCCAGCGCGGGGGCCGTCTGCGCATACCAGCTGTCGGGGTATTCCCCTTTCACATCATTGGCATAGAGCAGGTTCATCTCGGGCCTTCCCGTTTCTTTGTGCCGAAAAATATCCCGGGGGAGCGCCTTTGGCGCGGGGGCTGGCCCCCAACCAAAATTTTCCCCGAAAAATTTTGCCCCTCCCGGATCAGACGTTGAGCAAAAGATGTTCCCGTTCCCAAGGGCTGATGACCTGCAGGAACTCTTCATATTCCGAGCGTTTCACCCCGGTGTAGACTTTCACGAACTCCGGCCCCAGCACCGCGTGCAGGGCTTCCGCCCCGGCAAACAGCTCCAGCGCCTGCCCCAGAACGCGGGGAATATCGCCTTCGCCTTCGTAAGCATCGCCGCGCAGCTGTTTCGACGGACGCCGCTCTTCCATCAGACCCAGATACCCACAGGCCAGCGAGGCTGCGATGCCGAGGTACGGGTTGCAATCCATCCCGGCGATCCGGTTCTCGACCCGGCGCGCATTTGCGTCCGAGATCGGGATGCGAATGCCGGTTGTGCGGTTGTCGCGCGCCCATTCGAGATTGATCGGCGCCGCATGGTCTTTCACATAGCGCCGATAGGAATTCACGTAAGGGGCCATCACCGCGATGGCCGACGGCAGATGCGTCTGGAGCCCGCCGATAAAGTGATAAAACGCATCCGTCTCGCCCCCCTGCGGGCCGGAAAACAGGTTCTGCCCGGTTTCCGTGTCGAGGATCGAGTGGTGTATATGCATGGCGCTGCCGGGCTCATCTGCAATCGGTTTGGCCATGAAGGTGGCAAAGCAATCGTGACGCAGCGCTGCCTCGCGGATCAGCCGTTTGAAGTAGAATACCTCATCGGCCAGCTTCACCGGATCACCGTGCCGCAGGTTGATCTCAAGCTGCCCCGCGCCGCCTTCCTGTGTGATGCCGTCGATCTCGAACCCCTGCGCCTCGGCAAAATCATAGATGTCATCGATCACCGGGCCAAACTCGTCGACGGCCGTCATGGAATAGGCCTGCCGCGCGGCGGCGGGGCGGCCCGAGCGGCCCATCATCGGCTCGATGGAGCGGGCCGGATCGAGGTTGCGCGCGACAAGGAAAAATTCCATTTCCGGCGCAACAACCGGCGTCCAGCCCTGCTTTTCATAGAGCGAGACCACCCGTTTCAGCACATTGCGCGGGCTGAAAGGGATCGGGTTGTCGTTGCGGTCATAGGCGTCGTGGATCACCTGAAGTGTCCAGTCACCGGTCCAAGGCGCGGCTGTGGCCGTCTCCATGTCGGGCCGCAGGATCATGTCCCGTTCAAGAAACCCGATGTCCTCCGCCGCCTCGTCAGACCAATCGCCGGTGATGGTCTGAAAGTAAATGGAATCAGGCAGGTAGAAGTGGTCTTGCCGCGCAAATTTAGACGCTGGCACCGCCTTGCCACGGGCAATGCCGGGAAAGTCGGAAATGACACATTCCACCTCGTCGAGCCTGCGCCCATCGAGATAAGCCTGCGCCGCTTCAGGCAGCGTGTCGAGGCGTGCGTTGCTCATGAGAGCCCCCGTGTCTTGAAGAACCGCGCAAACTGCTGGCCGATGTCGCCGCGATCCAGCGGGCCGCCCAGCCGTGATGCGGCGCCTTCGAGGATCTCGTCCGGCACCACGCCTTTTCCGCGCGTTTCAATGAGTTTTCCGACAAAGCCGTCACCGAATTCCGGGTGGGGCTGCACGGAATAGGCCTTGCCCGGATAGAGCAGGGCGGCGTGTTCGCAGAAGTCCGAAGAGGCCACGGTCTGCGCCCCTTCGGGCACCTGGACTACCTGATCCTGATGCCAGGCCTGCACGGTCTTCGGCCCTTCGGGAAAGTTATAGGTGGTCGGCCCGACGGACCATCCGCCTTTGAACTTTTCCACCTTGCCACCAAGCGCCTGCGCGATGATCTGATGGCCGAAACAGACGCCGATCAGCGGGATGTCCGCGAGATAGATGTCGCGGATCAAATCCTCCAGCGGCGGGATCCAGTCATGAACCTCGTAGGCACCATGTTTGGAGCCGGTGATCAGCCAGCCATCCGCCGCCTCGGCGCTGCCTGGGAAGACGCCTTCCACCACGGACCAGCTTTCAAAGGTAAAGCCGTGCCCGGCCAGAAGGGTTTCGAACATACCCGGATAGCTGCCGAATTCTGCTTCAAGGTCTTCGGGGGGCAGTCCGGTCTGCAAGATGCCGATTTTCATGAATCACCGACGTGTTTGGGGTTGGGCCGCGCAGGTCATACCGTGTCGAGGTAGATTTCAACCTGCTCCGGCGTGGTCAGTTCCGACATATAGTGGAGTTCCTGCTTCTTCGTCAAAAGCAGGTTGCGGATGAGGCTGGCGGGGAAGATGCGCGGGATGATCTCGCTTGCTTCAAAGGCTTTGATCGCCGTGTCCCAATCGGTCGGGATTTGCGGCAGGTCCTGCGCATAGGAGTTGCCGGTGATCGGCTGAGGCGGCTCTGCCTGATCCTCCATCCCGTTCATCGCCGCGCCAAGGATGGCCGCAAGGGCGAGGTAGGGGTTCACGTCACCTCCGGCCACGCGATGCTCGATCCGGCGTGCCGCCGGTGCACCGGATGGAATGCGGATTGCTGCAGTTCGGTTCTCATAAGCCCAGCAAATGCCCGTGGGCGCGTGGCTGTCGGGCACCATGCGATCATAGCTGTTCTGATGCGGCGCAAAGATCAGCGCGCTGTCGTAAAGCGCATTCACGCAGCCCGCCACCGCATGGCGCAGCGCATCGGTGCCTTTCTCGCCGCCATCATCAAAGATGTTCTTGCCCTTGGCATCCAGCACCGAGAAATGCGCATGCATGCCGGAGCCCGCGTAATCATCATAGGGTTTGGCCATGAAGGACGCGGCAAACCCGTGGCGCCGGGCCAGCCCCTTGACAAGCATCTTGAACAGCCAGGCATCATCGGCCGCGGCAAGCGCATCCGATTGGTGCATGAGGTTGATCTCGAACTGTCCCAGCCCCGCCTCGGAAATGGCGGTATCGGCCGGGATGTCCATGGCCTCGCAGGCCTCGTAGAGATCGGTGAAGAAGTTGTCGAATGCGTCCAAAGCCCGGATCGACAGGATCTCCGCCGCCTTGCGCCGCTTGCCAGTGCGCGGGGAGGGCGGGACCTGCAGCTTGCGTGTGCTGTCGTCGATCAGGAAAAACTCCAGCTCGACGGCCACAACCGGCGTCAGCCCTTTGTCCTTGTACCGCTCCACCACGCGGGCGAGCGCATGGCGCGGATCGCCATCGAACGGGCGGCCATCCTCATGGAACATCCAGATCGGCAAAAGCGCAGAAGGCGAATCGAGCCAGGGCATCGGAACAAACCCCCGCTCCGTTGGCCAGAGCACCCCATCGCGGTCGCCGGTCTCGAACACCAGCGGGCTGTCGTCGATGTCCTCGCCCCAGATGTCCAGGTTCAGCGCGGACATGGGAAAGCGCGTACCGCCCTCCACCGCCTTATCAGCAAAGCGCGCCGGAATGCGCTTGCCGCGAGGCACACCGTTGAGATCACAGGCGGCAACACGGATGGTGCGCACCGCAGGGTTCTTGCGCAGCCAGTCGGAAGGGCGGGTCATGGGGGCCTTCTTTCGGGGTTAACGTGATAATTTGATCAAATTTGTAGCGAGCGGATTTGCATCTGGCAAGCAGAGCGTTGCGCAGGCGCCTTGCAATGAATGCGCCTGCCTTCTTTGTGCTCAAAATATCCCGGGGTCCGGGGCTGGCCCCGAACAGAGTTTTGCGTAGGCAAAACTCAATGCCTACCGCATCAGATTTGGCTTCAGCTTCACCTTCTGCCGCGCGTCCTGCGGCAGATGCCGGTTCAGCCGTTTGTTTACCCAGCCAAAGCCGCCGATCAGGATCAGGGTCAGCAGGATGAAAAATCCGGCGAGGATCGGGTAAGGCACAAAGGGATTAAACGTCTTGTCCGCGAAATAATTCGCGTAATACAGTGCGTCCCCCCGCTGCTGGAACGCCGGAAACCCGGAGAAATAAACAAGCGTGGTGGCGTGAAACAGAAAGATCGCCTCATTGGTATAGGCAGGCCAGGCGAGGCGCAGCATGGTCGGCCATGTGATCCGCCGGAACTTCTTCCAGCCGGAAAACCCATAGGCATCCGCAGCCTCCAGATCCCCGCGCGGGATCGACAGAAGTGCACCATGGAAAATCTCTGCCGAATAGGCGGCGGTGTTCAGGAACAGAACGATCAGCGCCCCGAGCCAGGCCGAGGTAAACACATCAAAGAATGGCGAGACGCTCTTGAGGCTGAGAAAGAGGAAATAGGCAAAGAAAAACTGGATAAACAGCGGGCTGCCCCGAAACAGGAAGATGAACCACTCTGCGGGCTTGCGCAGGAACGGGTTGCCAGAGGCTTTGCCCAGTGCCGCGCTCGTTGCCAGGAAAAACCCCGACATCAGCGCCAGAACCCCGAAATACACGTTCCAGATCATGCCCGAGCCGATCAGCGTCACCTGCTGGCACAGCGTATAATCCGCGCGCGGCAACAGCCGCTCACCAATCCCGATGGACCGCAGACCGTAATCCGCAATTGTCTCCCAACAGCTCACGACATGCCCCCGGTCTTCTTTGGGCCAAAAATACCGCGGGGAGTCGCCAAAGGCGACGGGGCTGGCCCCGGACAAAATTTTGTCCCGGCAAAATTTTCCTTGCGCAAGAGGTTCGTCATGCCGCCTTCCTTTGCGCTTCACCGCCTGCCGTGGCCTGCCCATGGGTCAGGCGTTTCATGATCCGGTCGAGCACCACTTCGGAGACCTTGGTGAACAAAAGGTAAAACACCAGCAGCGCAAAGAAGTACCACATGCGCCAGTCCCCGTGTGGGTAGTCGGTGAAACGGGCAGTTTTGGAACCGCCAAGCTCCCGCGCCCAGTAGACGATGTCCTCGACCCCGAGCAGGAACAGAAGCGGTGTTGCCTTGATCAGCACCATCCAGAGGTTCGAAAGGCCAGGCAGCGCATAGACCCACATCTGCGGCACCATGATGCGCCAAAAGGATTGGCGCGGCGTCATGCCATAGGCCTCAGCGGTCTCCATCTGCGCGCGCGGCACGGCTTTCATTGCGCCGAAGAGCACGTTGGCGGCGAAGGCCCCGAAGACGATGGCAAAGGTCAGTACCGCGAGGAAAAACCCATAGGTTTCATGCACCCATTGCGCGGCGTTTCCGAGCGGCAGTTTGGCCTCGGCGCAGACCACAAAGTCGTTGCCCTGCCGGATCGGTTCGTCCCAGTCCGGGCATTTCACCGAATGGCGGATCCATTCAAAGAACTGGTCGAGCGCGATCACGAAGAACAGGAAAAACGCGATATCCGGCACGCCGCGCACGATGGCGATATAGCCCTTGCCGAGCCAGCGCAGCGGCGCAAACGGTGCACGCGCCGCCGTGGCGCCGCCAAATCCGAAGAGCAGCGCGGTGGGTGCGGTGATGGCCAGAAGCAGCAGCACGGTGCCCACGGACCAATAGATCGACATGTGTTTGCCGGTCGTGAGGTAACACGACAGCCATGTCAGACCTTCAAGACTGGCAGGATCGGTGCAGTAGGAAAACACGGGGGCGCGGCTTGGCTCTTGGTTTCAGTGATCACGCGACTGTGCGCGATAACCCGACAGGGGCGCAAGGGCCTTGCCGCGATTTCCTCAGCTCTTTCTGCGCCGGGCCAGCCGAGCGCCACCCAGTGCCGCCAGAAGGAGCAGGCCAGAGGCAGGGAGGGGAACCGGGGCAAGCTGCGTAGCCCCCGAAAGCGTGCCATCGGTGAACAGCACTTCCGCGAGGCCAGTGTAGGCCTGTGAGCCCGTCAGCGCGCCTTCCTTACCATCCACGTCGAACCGCACGGCAAAAACACCGGTGAGCACAGCATCGAGGCTGAAAGCCTGGCTGAGACCTACCGGGCCGGATGACGGCTGCGGCAGCAGGTTGACGCCCGAGAAGCTGGCAAGCGTGCCGCCCACGCCATCGAGGAAGGTCAGTGAGAACAGCGTGGGTTCATAGTCCGGATTGGAGGCGATGTCGTTGGACAGGTGATTCCAGATATAGAGCCCGCCAATGCTGGCCCCACCGGAAAAGCTCCACTCGATCCATTGGTCCAGAGGGTTGGTGCTTGCAGCAGTGGTCCAGTGGTTGTTGGCGGCATAGGTGGCGTGGATGTCGCCCGGACCAAATCCGATGGGCAGTCCGCTGCCGTCAATCGTGTTGCCGGCATCATAACTGGCGTTGAACGCAGAGCTTGCGGTCGCGCCATCTGGCGAGAAAATAGCGGCCTCAGTGGCGACTGGAAAGGTGAGGATGGCGGCAAGCGCCGGAAGAATACGCGGCATGGTCCTGAACTCTGGTGTGTTTGAATATATGCATGGCATGATGCCAAAGCGGATGCCTCTACGTCAAGGTTGAGCGGGTTTATCCCGCTTGCCGGGCGGCGTGATGCTTGTCAGGGTGTCAAAAAAAACGAGTGGAGGCGCGCGTGGGCGAGGCCAGACAGAAGATCATTGTTGTGGGTGCGGGCATCATCGGGGCCGTTTGCGCCTGGCAGTTACAGCGCTCAGGGGCGGATGTTGTGATTGTCGGCGGCGGCGCCGGGCGGGCGACGGATGCCTCCTTTGGCTGGATCAACGGCTCGTATTATCTCGATTCTCATCACATGAAAGCCCGCACCGAAAGCATGGCCGCCTATACCCGTCTAGCGCAAGCGCTGGATGTGCCTGTGGCACAGGTGGGCGCGTTGGTCTGGGATCAGGAGCCGGAGGCGCTGCGAGCCATGGCGGAGGCCATGCGGGCCACCGGCTATCCGGTTGAAGAGATCGGTCCGCAAGGGTTTGCCGCGATGGAGCCGAACGTCATGGCTGCGCCGGAGCTTGCGTTGATGTTCCCGAGCGAGGCTGCGGCGGAGAGCGGCTCTTTGGCGGATCGGCTTTTGGCACAGGCCGTGGCGCTTGGCGCGCGCTGGATCGGCGGCGTTACGGTTGAGGGGCTATCCCGGCGCGGCGACGTCGTTTCTGGTGTTCGGACAGCCGTTGGAGAGATCGAAGCGGATCAGGTTCTGATCGCGGCAGGCACGGGATCGGCGCGGATTCTGGCGGATGTCGGGTTTGACCTGCCGATGCTCTCGCGCCCGGCCTATATCCTGCGTACCCGGCCTGTGCCGCCGCTGACCCGGCACATTCTGGCTGCGCCGATTGGCGAGATCCGGCAGTTGCCGGACGGGCGGCTGTTGATGCCAACCACTCCGGGTCATCAGGGAGACAAATCGGACCGCGTCCCGCAAACGCCCGAAGAAGCGGGCGCGCGGGCGATGGAAGGGTTGAAGGGTTTGTTCCCGGAGGCAGGGCTGGCGCTGGGCGAGGTGTCGCTGGCTTATCGGCCATTGCCCGGCGATGAATTTCCAGCCGTGGGGCCGGTGATGGCAGGTTTGTATCTGGCAGTCATGCACTCGGGCATGACGCTGGCGGCCTTGATGGGAGAGCTGGTGCCTCAGGAGATGCTGGCCGGAGAGAGTGACGTGAGTGCCGGATGGCTTGCGCCTTACAGGCCGGAGCGGTTTTGGGCCAATGGGGCATGAGGTCCCGGATCAAGTCCGGGACGGCGGCGCGCCAGCGTTGCCGCGTCACAAAAAAGAGCGCCCCGAAAGGCGCTCTTTGGTGTTTCCCAAAGGGATCAGCGATCAAAACAGCTCGCCAACTTCCCACTTGGTGATCATCTCGTTGAGAGAGCCATCGTCTTTCATGGACTGGATGGCCGCGTCGAACTTGTCGCGCAGTTCGCCGTCGGATTTGCGGATGCCCATGCCGACGCCGCCGCCGATCAGGACGCTTTCGCCCACGATGGCAAGCTCGGCGCTCTCTTCTGCGAAGGGCGCGAGGAAGGCGCTGTCGGCCAGAACCGCATCCGCTTCCCCGTTGCGCACGGCGGCGATGGTCTCGTCCGGTGTGGCGAACTCAAGCAGGGTTGCGCCGTTTTCGGCCACATAAGACGCCTGAATGGTGCCGGTCTGCGCCGCGATCACCGCAGAGCCCATGTCGATCATGGTGCCGTCCATGGCGAGGAAGGCCGACGGATCAGGCTGGGTGTAGTTCTGGGTGAAGTCGATCTGCTCTTTGCGTTCGTCGGTGATCGACATGCCCGCGATGATGGTGTCGTAGTTGCCGGATACGAGGTTCGGGATGATCGAATCCCACTCGTTGGTAACCCACTCGCAGGTCAGCTCGGCGCGCGCGCAAAGCTCATCGCCCAGTTCGCGCTCAAAGCCGTCTACTTCGCCGTTGTCGTTGATGAAGTTGTACGGAGGATAGGCGCCCTCGGTGCCCATGCGGACAACGGAATGGCCATCGGCCAGCGCGGCGCCCGCGCCAAAGGCCACAAGAGCGGTGCTCAGAAGGATGGATTTCATGGATTTATGTCTCCCTGTTGGACGGATCCGCGCGTTTCCTGGCGGACTTGATGGCCAACCGTTATGCGAAACCTTGCGGATTACAAGAGGGGCGTTGGGTCACAAAGGGCGAAATGACCAAATATGATCAAATATGGGAGGTGACCGAGAGGAAGCCTTTGAGCCGCTCCGATTGCGGATTGCCAAAGAGCTGATCCGGCGCGCCTTCCTCTTCGATAAGACCCTGATGCAGGAAGATCACGTGATCGCTGACATCGGCGGCCAGCTTCATGTCATGGGTCACGATCAACATGGTGCGGCCCTCTTCGGCGAGGGACTGGATAACCTTGACCACTTCCTGTTCAAGTTCCGGGTCAAGCGCGCTGGTCGGCTCGTCAAAGAGCAGCGCCTCGGGCTCCATGCACAGCCCGCGCGCGATGGCGGCCCGCTGTTGCTGGCCGCCGGACAGCTGCGCGGGGTAGACGTCGCATTTGTCGCCAATGCCAACCTTGTCGAGATACCTGCGCGCGGCGGCTTCAACCTCGTCGCGGTCCCGCCCCAATACGGTCACCGGCGCTTCCATGACATTTTGCAGGATCGTCATATGCGCCCACAGATTGAACTGCTGAAAGACCATGGATAGATTCGTGCGGATGCGCAGCACCTGCTTGGCGTCGGCCGGGCGGCGCGCATGGCCGCTGCCCGCCCATTTCACCGGCTCGCCCTTGAACAGGATTTCGCCCTGCTGGCTGTCTTCGAGCAGGTTGCAGCAGCGCAGCAGCGTCGATTTGCCGGACCCCGAAGAGCCGATCAGTGAGACCACATCGCCTTTCTTGGCCGAGACACTCACGCCTTTGAGAACTTCGAGGCTGCCATAGGCTTTGTGCAGGTTGTTGATCTCGATGACGGGGGTGTCGGTCACGGGGCGGCCTTTCGCGGATTCTTGATCGACGCAGGATGGCGCAAAGAGACGCGGGTTTGCAATCCGCAAATGCCGGTCCGCTGCCGCGGCCTCAGGCCTGTGCCATCAATTGCGGCGGGATCGGCAGCGACAGGCTGCTCTCGACCGGCAAACTCACAAGACCTTTGAGATTGAGCATCATGCGGTGCGCTTCGGACAGGTCTGCAATGGCACCTGTCAGCGCCTGCCGGATCACCGACACGTCCTGGGACGGGCCGCAGATAAACGGTGTCGCCGGAGTTTGGCGGGTGCGGGTTACTTCCCGCAGGGCCGCGCTGTCCGGATCGTAACGCCGGATCATGCGCCAGCTTTGCGCATCAATGAGCGCCAGATCTGCCTCACCGTCCCACAGCATGCGGGCCGACTGCATATGCCCGCCGCTTTCGGCCACGATATTGGGCTCCACACCAAGCGTCTGGGCATGCTCCAACAAGGCAACGTTGCCGGATTGGCTGTGGGTCTGGTTGATCACCACACGTTTGCGCAGCAGCGCCGACAGATCGTGCGGCAGGGCGTGGGGTGTGACAAAAACAGAGTTGTAATAGCCGCGTTGGCAATAGGGCAGATCGTAGTCCGGATGGCCGACGATCTGAACCGTGCCATGCAGGCGCATGCGATAGGGCAGGTTGCAGGTCTGCGCCAGAACCAGATCGGGATCGGTCCAGATCTCCCAAAGCCCCTTGTCGCGATCCAGTCGCTCCGGCCCGAACCCAAGCCGCGCCCGCACCGACGCCCAAAGCGCATCATTGGCGGCCTGCACCTCCGCGCGGTCGTACATCGGCAGGGCAGCGATCATCGCTTTTCGACCCTTTGCCGGGCCAGCGCACTGTCGCGGTCATTTACGCCAAGCAGGTTTGCAGCCAGCCGCAAGAGCGCGTCCTCTTCCGCCTCACGCTGACCATCGGCAAGCACAACGTCCCAAAGCGCCTCGATCACGCCGATGCGGTCCTCGTAGGCAACCGCATCCTTGATGGCGCGGGTAAAGCGGACGGTGTCCGGGGCCTCGGCCTCCAGCACCTCGGCCTCTTTGCGCAGGGCCGTGGCCTCGAACGGCGACAACCCGTATCGGGCGCAGACGATGCGGTCGATCCGGTCTTTTTCGCTGTCATCAAACACCCCGTCCGAACGCGCCACGCGCACAAGCAGGGCGGTCAGGGCAAGACGGGCGTCGCCGTCATCCAGCGGGGCGGGTTCCGGGGCGGTGAGCCGACGAAGAAAGTCTCCAAACATATCGGTTAGATAAGCGGGGTTGCCGCTCAGACCAAGAGTGTTTTTCGGCGTCGGCGGAAATCAGGGAATGCTGGCCTCGGCGCGCGCGGCCATGCTGTCGCCGCGATCAATGCCCAGCGTCTCTTCGATCAACTCAACAAGAGCCTGTTCGCGGGAATCGTTCACGCCGTCGGCCATGACCACGGACCACAATGCCGCCACCTTGCTCAGCCGGTGATCGTAATCCACCGCATCGCGAATGCGGATCGCCATGTCGCGGTCGTCTTCGATGTGGAAGGCCAGCTTTTCGCAATCGGCCCGCATCCGCGCCGCTTCGAGCGGTTTGAGATCGTAGGCCTTGGCGAGGATCTGATCAATTTCTTCCACCTCTTCAAACAGATAAGCCCCATCCGCCATGGCCACCCGCACCAGAAGCGTGCCAAGCGCCAATCGCGCATCGGGCTCGGGCAGCGGTTGTTTTTCCGGGGTGGGGGAGGTGAAGAAGGCCTTGAGACGTTCGAGCATGATCTGTCCTTACAGGGACTTGAAACGTTTGGTCAGGGCCTTTGCCTCATCCGCAAGACCCCAGGGCGTGTTCAGGATCGCCATGCCGGAGCCGATCATGCGATGGCCTTTCCGCGCCGGAGGGAAAGGCACCTCATGGATCAGCGCCTCGGGATGACCCTGCTTTATGGCCCGGATCATGGGCATATGCTGCGGGTCGGTCAAGATCGGATACCAGATCATGACAATCCCCACGTTCCATTTCTTCGTCAGGCTCGCCACGAATTTTGGCATTCGGGCGTAATCGTCTTTGATCTCCCAACTGGGATCAATCAGGATCAGCCCCCGGCGTGGGGTTGGTGGGCAGAGGCTTTGCGCGAGCGCGAAGCCGTCTTGGCTGTAGACCTTGGCGTGGCTTGCACTCATGGCGTAGGACAGCGCGGCGTGTTCCTGCGGGTGCAGCTCGGCAAGGTGAATCTGGTCGGTTTGGCGCAGCAGCGTCTGGGCAATCACCGGCGAGCCGGGATAGGCATCGGGGCCGTGTTTGTCCCGGATGGTTTGCAGGGCTTGGCGGTACGGATGGTCTTGGTCAAACCATTGCTCTGCCAGTGAAATCCCCTGCGCCGCCTCCCCGGTTTTCTGCGCCTCCGCGCCCGATAAATCATAAAGCCCGCGCCCGGAATGCGTCTCTATGTAAGAGAGCGGCTTGTCCTTTTTCGTCAGATAAGACAGCGCCCGCGCGAGCAGGGCGTGCTTGTGAACATCGGCCAGATTCCCGGCGTGATAGGCGTGTTGATAGGACAGCATAAGGGGGTGCTTACGGGGGCGGCGCGGTTGGCGCAAGGGAGAGGTCCCGGGTCAAGCCCGGGACGCGATGCTCTTGCGGTTTGCTTGATGAGCTAAGGACTCTTCCAAGAGCACCTGATCGGGCTGGCTGTGGCTGTCCATGGCGTGCGAGTTGGGCCAGAGTGTGTCCGGGAAGTCGATGATTGCGGAAGCTAAACCGCTGGAAATCCTAGCATTCGTTGTCCATAGGTAGAGTCACTGTCCCAGTTTTCCCGTTAGGGAAATTCGTTAGTACAGCGCGAATAATAGCTCCTGCGACAGGGGTAAAAGAGTTGCAAGACCCTCTACTTACGGCAGTTGCTTCAAAAACAAGTTCTTTATTAACTGTGTCAAACATATCAATCGCAACTGATCTCGTGTAAACCGTACTTGTCACAGTGCCAGTGGAATAACCAGTCACCCCGTATGTGGGCGTCAAAGTTGTCGTTGCGTTATATGAGTTTCCATAAATTGTGCCAGTGGTAGTGGCTCCGCTGTATCCAGTGACTCCCCATTGCGGGATGGAATACGTACTTTGAACCTGCTCACCTTTGTCCACGGCAAATCCGAAAAAGGCAATCAATCTAGCTTTGGACCTGTCTTGGACGACTTCAAATCCTTTTTCTGCAAGAACTGTAGCTAGTATTCCAGCATTAGTTCGCCATTGAGGGCCAACCTGTGACTCTGAATATGGTGTCAAATAAATCGTCCGAGAATCCAGATCTTTCGGAATTGAAGAATAAGCGTCGACGTGAGTTTTCACCGGCAAACATGCTGAGAAAATCCCAAACGCACACAGGATAAAAGCGAGTCTAAAATAAAAAGATGCCACAGCTGAAAATCCGAGCAGAAATCGACTTTATCATAGTGGCATTGATCGTTGTGTCGATGCAACTCCGTTTTTACACCAGCCGACTAACCTCTTTCGCCGCCCGAACAAAATCCCTGAAAAGCGGGTGCGGGTCAAAGGGTTTTGATTTCAATTCCGGATGGAATTGCACGCCAATAAACCACGGGTGATCCGGCCATTCGACGATTTCCGGCAATTTGCCGTCCGGGGACATGCCCGAAAAACGCAGGCCGGCCTCTTCGAGCTTTTCTTTATAGGTCACGTCCACCTCGTAGCGGTGGCGGTGGCGCTCATCAATCGCGCAGGTGCCGTAGACTTCGGCGACCTTGGAGCCTTCTTTCAGAACCGCGTCATAGGCCCCGAGGCGCATGGTGCCGCCTTTGGCGTCCGTCACCTTGCGCGAGACTTTCTCGTTGCCCTGCACCCATTCCTTCAGGTGGTAAACCACTGGCTCAAAACGCTTTTCCCCGGCTTCATGGTCAAACTCTTCCGAACCTGCGCGGGCGACACCGGCCACGTTCCGCGCAGCTTCGATCACCGCCATCTGCATACCAAGGCAGATCCCGAGGTAAGGGATTTTGTGCTCACGGGCGAACTGCGCGGCCTTGATCTTGCCTTCGGTCCCGCGCTCTCCAAATCCGCCGGGAACGAGGATCGCGTCGAATTTTTCCAGCAACGGCGCCGGGTCTTCGCGATCGAAAATCTCCGCGTCCACCCATTCCACGTTGACCTTCACGCGGTTGGCCATGCCGCCGTGGGTGAGCGCCTCCGCGATGGATTTATACGCGTCCTCAAGCTGCACGTATTTGCCGACAATGGCCACGGTGACCGCGCCTTCGGCATTGTGCACGCGGTCGCTCACGTCTTCCCATTTGGTCAGGTTCGGCTTGGGCGCCGGGGTGATGCCAAAGGCGTCGAGCACCGCCTGATCGAGCCCCTCGCGGTGATAGGCCAGCGGCGCGTCATAAATGGACGGCAGGTCCTGCGCAGCGATCACGCTGTCGGGGCGGACGTTGCAGAAGAGGGCGAGCTTCTCGCGTTCTTTCGCGGGGATCGGACCTTCGGAGCGGCAAACGAGGATATCGGGGGCGAGGCCGATCGAGCGGAGCTCCTTGACGGAGTGCTGTGTCGGCTTGGTCTTCAACTCGCCAGAGGCCTTGATGTAGGGCAGCAGCGTCAGGTGCATGAAGATGCACTGGCCGCGCGGCTTGTCCTGGCTGAACTGGCGGATGGCTTCAAAGAACGGCAGGCCTTCGATATCGCCCACGGTGCCGCCAATCTCGCAGAGCATGAAATCCACCTCATCTTCGCCGATCTTGATGAAGTCTTTGATTTCGTTGGTAACGTGCGGAATGACCTGAATGGTCTTGCCGAGGTAGTCGCCGCGGCGCTCCTTTTCCAGAACGTTGGTATAGATGCGGCCCGAAGAGATGGAATCGGTCTGACGGGCGGGGACCCCGGTGAACCGTTCGTAGTGGCCAAGGTCGAGGTCCGTTTCAGCGCCATCATCGGTGACAAACACCTCACCATGTTCAAACGGCGACATGGTGCCGGGATCGACGTTCAGGTACGGATCGAGCTTGCGCAGACGAACTGAAAACCCACGTGCCTGCAACAGCGCGCCAAGGGCGGCGGAGGCCAGACCCTTGCCAAGCGAAGAAACCACACCGCCGGTGATAAAGATGAAACGTGCCATGCTCGGAGCCCCGTGAGTAAGTCGTCTGTCTGCGTCCGAAAACGCCAAATTCTGATCGACTGCTGGCCTGTTGGCACGCAGTATCACGGGATTTGACTGTTACAGGATTCGGACGGATTTGTCCAGCGGACCGCAAGATGCTGTTGCGGTCCGGGTTAAGTCTTCAAGGTTTAGTAAAGGCCCGGATTTGGACCAGTCGCGATCAGTCGGCGCGCGGCACCAGCGGCGCATCCGTGTCAGCGCTGCCATCCGCAGAAGGCGGCGGCAACAGGCCATCGGTCTCCAGCGGAGCTGGCGCGTCGCTGCCTTCCTCGGCAGCAGGCGCGTTGCCGATCCGGTCGAGGATCGAGGTGCCCGCAGCATTCTGCGCAGAGAAAATCGTCAGCGTCAGGGACGTGATGATAAAGGCAATCGCAAGGATCCAGGTCACCTTGCCCATCGCCGTTGCGGCCGAGCGCTGGCTCATGGCCCCGCCACCGCCGCCACCCATGCCAAGGCCACCGCCTTCGGAGCGCTGAAGCAGCACCACGCCAATAAGGCCGAGTGCGAGAAGCAGATGGACGATCAGAATGACGTTTTCCATAGGGGCGGGCGCCTTTGTTCGATGATGGCGGGTATGTAGGGTAAGCTGCGCGGCGGCGCAACCCGCCAATCAGCCGTCCCAAAACCTGTCAGGCCGTTTCTTTGTGCTTCAAGTATCCCGGGGAGTCGCCAAAGGCGACGGGGCTGGCCCCGGCAAAATTTTGTTCCGGCAAAATTTTTCTCCGCTGCAGGTCACTCTTCGACGTCGTCCATGTCAACCTGGCCGGAAAGCTTGCGGCGGATGATCGACCAGGACAGACCGATTCCCAACACAAGGGACAGGGCGAGTATGCCAACCCATGTGGTCAGTTTGGGGTTGGACAGGTCAAACAGGCCAAAATCCCAAAGCACCCACAAGAGCGCCCCGACCAGCGCCAGGACAAGCGCCATGCCAAACGTACCAATCGAGCGCAGGGTGGCGCGCAGGTAGATGATATAGCCGACAAGCAGAACCAGCCCCAACAGCACGGTCAGAGGCAGTTGCTCCTGCCAGTTCTCCAAAGCCCAGCGGGCGAAGTTATACGGGGTCGGGTTATAGGTGGCGGCCAGAAGGATCAGCGCAAAAAGCCAACGAAAAAGAAAACTCATAGGGTCTCCGGAGTAGATACAAGATCCGCGCTGAGGGGCGCGATAACGGGGGGCAGGGCGCGCCGCATGAAGGCGCGCGCCAGCGTTTGACCGTCGCGGGAGACGGTTTCGTCACGGACGTGCTCGAACCCCAATGCTGCAAACGGCCCCTGCGCCGCAAGGCTGGCGTGAGTCGTGAGTTCCGGGATTCTTTGAGCGATTGCATCCGTAACGATCTTGTCGATCAGGGCGCGAAAATACCCCCGGCCACGGGCCTGTGCCGCAAGAAAGACCATGTCCACGTAACCGTCCGCCCGAAGTGTGGCAAAGCCGCGCGGCCCGTCCAGATCCAAAAGCGCCACCCGCTGCGCCGCGAGTCGCGCGGCCCAGTCCGCCCCGGAGCGCGGTTCGGACAGCCAGGCCTGGCGCTGCGCGGGGGAATACGGGCTGGGCGACGCGTGAATGGCGTCAAACATCAGTTGACCCAGGTCGTCAAAATCCGCCGATGTGGCCCATCTCAACATGCCGACCTGCGCTGCCTCTCTGCCGTGACATTTTTTCGGTTTCGCCCCGTTCGTACCAGCTATATAGGGAGCCGGGTTTGAGGTCATCACCTGAAAGGCTTGAAAAATGGCAAATGTGGTTGTCGTGGGCGCCCAGTGGGGCGACGAGGGCAAAGGCAAGATCGTAGACTGGCTGTCGAGCCGGGCCGATGTGATCTGCCGGTTTCAGGGAGGCCACAACGCAGGCCATACGCTGGTTGTGGATGGCAAGGTCTACAAATTGCACGCTTTGCCGTCCGGCGTGGTGCGCAAGGGCAAGCTTTCGGTGATCGGCAACGGCGTTGTTCTGGACCCCTGGCACCTCGTGAATGAGATTGAAACAGTGCGTGCACAAGGCGTCGACATCAGCCCCGAGACGCTGATGATTGCCGAAAACACGCCGCTCATTTTGCCGATTCACGGCGAGCTGGACCGGGCGCGGGAAGAGGCGGCCTCCAAGGGCACCAAGATTGGCACCACCGGTCGCGGCATCGGCCCGGCCTATGAGGACAAGGTTGGTCGCCGCTCGGTAAGGGTCGCGGATCTGGCTGATATGGCCACGTTGGAAGCGCGGGTGGACCGAGCGTTGCAGCACCACGATCCGCTCCGCAAGGGCCTTGGGATCGAGCCGGTCGACCGCGATGCTCTGATGGCGCAACTCAAGGAAATCGCACCTAAAATCCTCGAATATTCCGGTCCGGTCTGGAAGATTCTCAACGAAAAGCGCCGCGCGGGTGATCGTATTCTGTTCGAAGGCGCGCAGGGCGCATTGCTGGACATCGACTTCGGCACCTATCCTTTTGTCACCTCGTCCAACGTGATCGCGGGACAGGCTGCGACGGGGACGGGCATCGGGCCGGGCGCGATTGATTTCGTGTTGGGCATCGTGAAGGCCTACACCACACGCGTTGGCGAAGGGCCGTTCCCGACAGAACTGGAAGACGCGGACGGACAGCGACTCGGCGAGCGCGGCCATGAGTTCGGTACAACCACCGGGCGCAAGCGCCGCTGCGGCTGGTTCGACGCCGTGCTGGTGCGCCAGACATGCGCGACCTCCGGCGTCAATGGCATCTCGCTCACCAAACTCGACGTGCTCGACGGCTTCGAGACGCTGAAGATCTGCGTTGGATACGAGCTTGACGGCGAACGGCTCGACTATCTGCCATTTGCTTCCGAGCAGCAGGCGCGTTGCGTTCCGATCTACGAGGAAATGGACGGCTGGAGCGAGTCGACCGAAGGCGCGCGCTCTTGGGCAGAACTGCCGGCAGCGGCGATCAAATACGTGCGCCGCGTCGAAGAGTTGATCGGCTGCCCGGTTGCGCTACTTTCCACCTCGCCGGAGCGGGACGATACAATTCTCGTGACCGATCCGTTCGAAGACTGACAGCCCGTAGGCCGGGGCTCTGCCCCGGCTGCGCCAAGGAGGCCCCATGGCCCTGAGTTACAAAGCCCGCAAGCGCTGGTCGCTGGTGATCCTGCTCATCGGCCTGCCGGTCTATATCGTTCTGGCCGTGACCCTCGCAGACTGGCTGCGCGGTGTCATGGACGGGCCGCCGATGCTGCTCGAACTGGTGGTCTTTATCGTGTTGGGCTTCTTGTGGATGCTGCCGTTTCGCTCGGTGTTCCTCGGGGTCGGCCAGCCGGATCCGAACGAGGACGAAGACGCCTGATCCCGGGCGTCAGCGCACCCTGCGCCGCAAGCCAAATCCGAACGCCAGTGCGGCCAGCATCGACCAGAGCGAGGCGGGCAGCGGGACCTCGGCCGAGGTCGCCAGTGTGCCATAGGTGAAGTTGTCCGTCAGGGCGAACTCCGTCTGGGACATGCTGTAGGCGATTTCCGTGAAAGTTGTGTCGGAGATCAGGCCAAAGAAAGCCGAAGACCCGGAAGACAAGGCCGCGCTCTGGTTTCCATCAAGTGTTAGCGTCAGAGAGCCGGGCGCGTTGTTGCCGAAGTCGAGGCCAAACCCGTTGATTGCGGTGTTGAAGGTAAGCGTCTGCGGCGCGTAATTCCACAAATAGGCCGGGTGATTGAACCCGATCCCGCCGTTGTTGCCACAACTGCTGAGCTCGACGCATTTGAACACGTCCCCGGTGAGCGTAAAGTCATCGCGCACAAGGGTCGAGACCGAGCCAACCGTGAGGTCATCAAGCGTGTCGATGAAAACCTCGGACAAAGCCGCCTCGAACGCAGCGCGATCGGTGAACAGCGTGGTGGCGGCTTGCGCGGTGCCCGCGGCGAGGCAAAGGGCGGAGGCTGTGAGCAAAGCAAAGCGCATGGTCTGAATCCCTCAAATCGAACAGGTACACCATTACAGGTTGTTCAATTCAGAGCAAGAGATCAGCGTAGGGTGGTGTCTGCCGCCGTGTAGCAGGCGAGCGATTGCTTGTGGTGCAGCAAAACGAAAGGGCGGCTTTGAAAAGCCGCCCTTTCTTGTTTTCTAGCGTCTGTGTTGGCGCAGGTTTACCCTGCGGCCCGCTCCGGCTTGAAGCTGATGCGTTCGGACGCGGTGAAGCGTCCACCGGAGGTTTTTTCGATTTTACCCTCCCGCAGGAGTTGGCCAAAGCTGCGCAAACGGTCTTCGCGGCTGCTCTCCCGGTCTTCGGCCTGCCGGACAGTAGACATAAGCTGCGGGCGCGAGAACTGTTCGCGGCCTTCGACGAAGGACATGTAGGCTGCCGCCGCTTCCAGAAGATCCGAGAGCTCCGTGGCCCCCATCTCTTCGGCATAAGCGGCAAAGTCGCTTTCGTTCACCGGTGCTTCGGGCGTGGCGGCTGCCGGTGCGCGCGGTGTTGTCGTCATCGGACGGTCACGGCCTATGCGACGCGGACGAACCGGCTCAGAGGCCACCTCTTCGATTCGCTGCTCCGCCACCAGTTTCAGCGGGGCAGGGCGCTCGGCTTCCTGTGCGGCCTCGGTCCTTGGGCGCTCGCTGCGGGTTTGCGGGGCCTGCGACGTTTGCGGACGGCGCGGGCGCACAGCGTTTGCGAGGTCTTCGCGGTAGGCTTCGGCCTCGTCGGCCTCGGCTTCCGGGCTCTTGCGGCTCAGCAGTTTGTCGGCGCGGGTCGCTGCGACAGCGGCACGCAGATGTGCAATGGCGCTGCGGCGGCGGTTGCCTTCCGGCTCTTCCAGCTCTTCGTTGGTCTGGTCGAGGATGCGCGACGTGTCGTTGTCTTCGACAGAGCGTTCCGTCAGCATGGCGCGGCCCGGGCTCGACATCTTCACCGCCTTGCGCACGTCTTCGACGGCGGAGCGGATGTTGGTGTCGATCTGGTCGTCATCTTCAGACATTGGGGCCGGGGTGACGGGATTGTCCAGGCGCAGCGGCGCGGCGCTCGCGGCGGCCGGGTGTGCATCCCAGTCATCCTCGTCTTCGTCGTCCCAATCGTCCTCGTCATCCCAGCCATCGGCGCTCGGCGGCGGCGGCGTTTGGGCGGCGTGCGCGACGGCGGGCTGCTGCTCTTCGGCGGCGTCTTCCTCGAAGTCCCAATCCTCTTCCGCGGTTTCCGACGCTTCCGTGGCATAGGCGTTGTCTTCGTCGACGTCATCCCAATCGTCTTCGTCGAAGTCTCCGGCAAGCTCTGCCTTGACCGCGGCGAGTTCGCGAGCGAGTTCGTCCTCTTCCTCGGCGCTCAGCGTGCTGTAATCGCCAAGCGGCGCAGGCGGGGGGGTGTCTTCGGCGCTGTCTTCGATCTCTTCGAGACGGCCGGTTGCAACGGCCTTGTCGAACTCGGCGCGCTTGACCTTGACCACGCGGGCGCGGAGCGGCGCGGGGCGGGTCTGAAGGTCCTCGGCTTCGGGCTCGGCTTCCGCCTCCACCTCAGGCTCAGGGGCGGGCGGCGGCGGAGGCGTGTCCTGAGCCAGGGCCTCCTCTTCATCCTCGTCCCAATCCCAGTCATCGGCCTCGGCGTTGTCTTCGCCCGCGTCTTCGTCCCAGGCGTCAAAGGCGGCATCGGCGGCTTCTGGGCCACCAACCGTTTCGACCAGTGCGGCGAGCGGATCGACTTCTTCTTCGGAATCGTCCTCACCGATCAGGGCGCTCAGATCGAAGGCATCGTCCGCTTCGTCCTCATCCGCGTCCAGAGCAGCGAGATCAAAGGCGTCTTCCGCGTCGTCTGTTGCAGCCTCAGAGATCGCAGCAAGGTCAACGGCGTCGTCTGCGTCCTTGTGAGCAACAGGTTTGTCCGTCTCCTGAGCGGAGAGGAAACCGTCTTCTTCTGCTTCGTCGTCGAAGGAGTCCTCGTCCTCCAGATCGTCCTGCGGCGCTTCCGCAACAACGGCTCGAATACGGTCCAGCTTGTCGGCAATGGAGCCGGGATCGGAGAAACGGCGGGCCGGGGCCGCGGGGGCTTCGTCCTCAACGAGGCCATCGAAGGCGGCGTCCATGTCCGGCGCCGGTTGTGTCTGTGCCGTATCATCGGCGAGAGCCGCGACGCTGTCCGCTGCCAAGCCTGCGATTACGGAAGGGTCAAAATCGAGCGCCACGTCGTCGTCAGTGTCGACGGATTCGCTGGCGACGGCATCGACCGCGCTTTCTTCCTCGGCCTCGACGAGCATCTCATCCGGTTCGGCGAGATCGTCCGCCATGGTTGCGACGGCTTCTTCAACATGTGCCTCAGCCTCGGCCTCCGCTTCGGCAGCTGCGGCTTCAGCCTCCGCCTCTGCGGCGACGGCCTCAATCGTGTCGTCGTCGGGCAGCGCCGGAGCGGCGGGTTCGGCCCGCGCGGCCCCTGCGCTGAGCGCGGCAGCCAGAGCTCCGGACGACGTGGCCCCTGCGGCTAGGGCCGGACGCAAGGTCAGCTTGCCGTCCTGCTCTTCCGCAGAAATCTGCGCCCGCATCAGTTCACTGGCGATTTCGGGGTCGAATTGCGGGGGCTCTGCCCCGAAGAATCGGTCTTCGCCAACCACCCCCCGGAAGAAATGGGTTGTTTCCTTGACCACGGCCAGCGGATCGTCAAAACCTTCTGCCGTACAGGAGAAGGTGCCGTATGAGACCGTCAGAATCTTGCTCGAACTCACCATTGCTCTGCTCACTTTCATTCGTTCTGCAACAGAGTGTTTACCACGCTGTAGTGGACGAAAGCTGATCGAATCTGTGCCCTGCAGGGTATCATTTCATGACTTGATTGTGGTCAGTTTCCTAAATTGCCATTAATTTGACATGAAATCTGAAATTGTACGGACATCCGGGGTGGTTTTGCTGGTTGGCGGCGGGGAATGCAATCCTGAGTTGCTTTCCGCGTCCTTGCCCGACGCCTCCGCCATTGTCGCCGCTGACGGCGGAGCCTCTGTTTTGTTGGACTTGGGCGTTATGCCCGACGCGGTGATCGGGGATATGGACTCCCTTCCGGAGGCCGATCAGAGGCGGCTGGCACCCGGTGTTTTGCACCGGATATCGGAGCAGGACAGCACCGATTTCGATAAATGTCTACGCAATATCTCGGCCCCGCTTGTTCTGGCGCATGGATTTTTGGGCGCGAGGCTGGATCACCAGCTGGCCGCACTGACCGTTCTGTGCCGCCATGCGGACCGGCGGTGTGTGCTGGTCGGGCAGGAGGATGTCGCTGTGCTGGTGCCGCCGGACCTGCCTCTGATGCTGGCGCCGGGGTGCCGGGTGTCGCTGTTTCCGATGGGCGCCGTGCAGGGCCGCTCCGAAGGGCTGCGTTGGCCGATAGACGGGCTGAAGATGACCCCGGACGGGCGTGTTGGCACGTCCAACGAGGCGTCGGAAAGCGCGGTGCGCGTGACAGTCGATGCGCCGAAGATGTTGCTTATCCTGCCGGTGGCGTGCCTTGATGCGCTTCTGGACGGCCTGCGCGCTGCCCCGAAAGGCTGGCCCGCTCCCTGAGGATCACGTAAAGTCCCGCAGCCATGGTAACGGCGATGCCGAGCGCGGCCAGCGGCCCGGGCAGATCCTTGAACAGGATCCAGCCGAACAGCGTTGCAATGGGGATTTCGAGATATTGCATTGGGGCCAGCGTGGCGGCAGGTGCGTAGCGCAGGGACCATGTCATAAGCAGATGCGCAAAGGTGCCAGCAAAGCCCATGGCGAGGATCAACCCCCAACCTTCCTGCGTGGGCGGCGTCCAGGCGAGGGCCGCGACGCCCGGAAAGGCCAGCATGAGCGGGCCAAGAAGCGCCACGGCAAGGAGCGCCGAGAGCGCCTGCATTCCGATGGGATCAGTGTGCTGCGCGATCTGGCGGGTGACCAGCATGAAAGCGGCAAAGATGAAGGCCACGGCAAGCGGCAGCAGCGCCGGCCAGCCCACATCATCAAAGGCAGGCTGAATCACCAAAAGCGTGCCGATGAAACCGACGGCGCAGGCGGAGAGCCGGTGCCAGCCGACTTCTTCGCCAAGGACGTAATGCCCGAGCAGCAGCATGATGAAGGGCATGACATAGGCGATGGCGATGGCGTCCGCGAGCGGCAGGTAGAGGAGCGCGGTGAAGACGGTGGCAATCCCCGCGATGTGCAATAGCGTGCGCAGGGCGATCAGAAAGAAGCTGCGCCGGTCCGTGCGCATGGGGCGGCGCGTGGCCAGGGTGATGGGCAGGAGGATCAGGGCTTGCAGAATGAACCGCAGAAAAACCAGCTGGCCAACGGCAATCAACGGGCCAAGCATCTTGGCCAGTGCGTCCGCCAGAGGGGCAAGGGCGCAGAAGCCCAGCATGAGGGCGATGCCGAGGAGGGGGCGATCCGGTTGCATGGTGCGAGCCTAGTTCAGCCGGAGGCGGGGTAAAACCCCGCCCTACCGGCGGTGGCACTGTTTGGGAGGGTCGGGTCTGCGGACGCGGTCCGTAGGGCGGGGCTGTGCCCCGCCACGCCTTGTCAAACCGGGGGTGGCGGGTCGTTGACCTCCCGTTCCAACTGGCGCTCGCGGTGAATGATGTAGAGGCCCGATGCGACGATGATGGCGATGCCGACCCATGTGAGCGGTGTGGGAAAGTCGCCAAAGGCGAGAAAGCCGATCACCGTAGCCCCGACGATTTCCAGATATTGCAATGGCGCAATCACCCCGGCGGGCGCGAGCCGGAGCGCCTTGGTCAGCATCAGGTGCGAGATTGTCGCGATGAACCCGAGCCCCAGCAACGTCCAGACCGCGCGTCCTTCGGGCCAGACCGGGTCGAAGTAAGCGGATCCCGAACCGTCAAGGATCAGCAGCGGCGGCAGGATCATCGTCGTGGCGGCAAGCGCCGTGTGGGCTTGCAATACGATAGGATCGACGCGCTGGCTCATGCTTCGGGTCATCAGCATGTAGATCGCAAACAGGAAAGCCGTGCCAAGCGGCAGGAGCGCCACGGGGCCAAGGTCTGAAAAGCTCGGCCGGATCACCAGAAGCGCCCCGCAAAAGCCCACGGCGGCGGCGGCCACCCGGCGCCAGCCAATGGGCTCGCCCAGGAACAGCGCGCCGAGCAGCGTCAGGATGAAAGGCTCGACAAAGAAGATGGAGATGGCATCGGCGATGGGCATGAAGCGCAGCGCGGTGAAAAAGCAGCCGGTCGCGGCCAGAAGCGCGGCAGCGCGGGCGAGGTGCAGGCCCATATCCCGCAGCGACAGGGACAGCGCCCGACCCAGAAAGAGGGCGACGGGGTAGAGCAGGACAACTTGGATGGAGAAGCGCGCGGCAAGCACCTGCGGGATCGGCACCTCATGCGGTGTCGCCTTGGCCAGCGCATCCATCATTGGGGCGAAGATGCAAAAGCCCAGCATGAACAGGATGCCAAGCGTGGTCTGGTTGTGCGTGGGTGTCATGGGGCGGCTCGCTGAGGGACGACAAGAGGTGTCTTGTCCCAAGCAGTAGGGCCGCACAGGTGCTTTGGAAAGAGGCGATCAGCCGTCCCAGACTTCGGGGTTGATCATGTGGATCGGCGCACCGGCTGCAAAGGCGGCGATCTGATCAAAGATGTCTCCGAATTGTTTGTCGAATTCGTCGGTGGTGACAAACCCGATATGGGGTGTTGCGATCACGTTCGGGTGGGCGAGCAACGGGTCCGCCGGATCGGTCAGCGGCTCGCTGTCAAAGACATCCAGCGCCGCTTGTCCCGGCCTTCCTGCGTTCAAGGCCTCAAGCAGAACCCCCGGCGCAATCAACCCGGCGCGCGCGGTGTTGACCAGTACAGCGTCCGTTTTCATGTGACCGAGGTCCTCAGCCGTGATGATCCCGCGCGTTTCAGGTTTCAGACGCAGGTGCAGCGAAACGATGTCGGAGCTGGCAAAGAAGGCCTCACGGGAGGTCGCAACCGTTTCGCCGTCCGCAAGGGCGCGCGCGCGGCCCTCTTCGGACGCCCACCATTGCACCTCCATGCCAAAGGCGCGGGCATACCCGGCCACGGCGCTGGCAATCCGGCCATAGCCATAAAGCCCGATGCATTTGCCGCGCAGGGAGCGCCCGACGCCGGTTTGCCAAAGCCCCGCTTTCGCGGCGGCCATCTGACCCGGCAGATCGCGCATCGCCGCCATGATCAGCGCCCAAGTCAGCTCTGCCGCCGCATAATTCGGGGCCGTCCCTTGTGGGACTTTGGAGCTGAAGAGCACGCCATGATCGGTGCAGGCGGGCACGTCCACATGCGGATAGACGCCGCGCTGCGAGATCAGCCGCAGATTGGGCAAGCGTTCCAGCAAGGCGCGGGTCACCGCCGTGCGCTCGCGAAACAGGATCAGCGCGTCGGCGTCTTTCAGACGGTGTGCCAGTTGATCCACATCCTCGGTGTGATCGGTCCAGACGGTGACGTCGTGCCCATCCAGCTTGGAAAAACAGGGCAGGCCGCGCAGCGTGTCGAACCAATCGTCAAGGATGTGGACGCGCATTCAAACCCCCTTGTGCCAGGCGGAAATCGCCATGGCGGCGCGGTCGTGCAGGTTGGACAGGCGTTGAATTTCCGGGTTCTTCATGTCCAGTTGGCCTTTGGTCGGGCAAAGCTCTTTGCCCAGAGTGTCGCGAACCTGTCGCAGGGTTGCAATGGCAGCGTTGAGCTGTTCGTGGGCTTCGTAGGAGGTCATGTCAGGTGGTCCGTTTGAGCGTTAGTGAGAGAGAAGGACGGGGGTGGGCGCGTCGCGCAGGACGCGGGTTGTGATGCCGCCAAGGAAATCCTCGCGGAATTTGGAATGCTCATGAGCGCCCATCAGCAGCATGCAGGGGTCTGTGTCCTTGCACCAGCTCAAGAGCGCCCGCGCGGGGCCGGGGGTGGGATCGAGCGCGCGGTGTTCCGCTTTGACATCATGGCGTTGCAGGTGTTCCATCACCGGGGCAATCTGATCCGATGAGGTGTCCTCGGTCAGGGTCAGCACGGTGACGCGCCCTTGCTCTTCTAGGAGGCCGAGACTGTCGGACAGCGCGCGCGCCGCAGCCCGGCTGCCGTCCCAGACCAAAGCGGCATGGGTATGGCGCGCCTCGGTATCATAGCCGTGCGGAACCACGAGGATCGGGCGGCCGCTGAGCAGGGAGATCCTGTCGGGATGCAGGCTGACGTGATCATCCACCGCCTCGGACGTGTCCTGACCGATGATCAGCATGTCATAGCTGCGGGCGGCTTCGGCAAGGACGGTGTCCACCCGGCCAGCCACGCGCCGGAAATGCAACCGCTCGCCAAGACCAAGCGTGCCGCGCAGCGCCTCGAACCGGGTTTCGACCTCGCCAAGGATGTCTTCATTGGCCTGCGCAATGATCTCGCGCGCCTTGGCCGGAACCCAGGCGGCGCGGCTGTTGACAACCTCATGCGTGGAATGGGCCAGAAGTGCCGTGACGTGGGCTTGGTCTCCGGCCATGGAGGCGGCGTATTTCAACGCGTCCACCGCGCTGTCCGCGCCGTTGAAAGCGACGAGTATGTTGTGAACGCTCATGCGATCTCCTTTCCGGCCCAGATCCGGGCGGGGACATAGACGTTGCCGTCAGCCAGCTTGCGCGCGGTGCGCACGAGACCGGCGGCATTCAGGGCGAAATTGTTGTTGGCGGTGAAATCCACCAGCACGTCGATTGTGCCGGAGGCGTGTTCCAGAACGACATTGGCCGGGGAGGCGTCAGGACGCTCCAGCAAGCCATCGGCCACAGAGCCGGGTGTCAGGGCGCAGGATGCAAGGCACTGCGCACCGGTCACGGCCATGGTCGGATGGGTCTTCCAGGGCATGAAGTAACGCGCGGCGATGGTGCCGCCGGCATTTGCCGGGGCCAGAAGGCCAAACTTCGGAGTGACGGACTTGCTTACGTCGCCCATGCCCATGCGCTTGCCTGCCTCGATGCGGATCGCTTCCATCCGATCAAAAAAGGCGCTGTTGTCGTCCAGTTCAGCGGCGCTTTCGTACCCGGTCAGGCCAAAATCCGAGGCGCGGGCGATGACCACAGGCATGGCGACGTCCATGCACGTGACTTCGATGCCGTCGATCTCGTCCCGCAGGTTGTCCGTCGGCAGGAACGCCCCCGTGGACGAGCCGACAACCCCCATAAAGGTCAGCTGGATCGCGGCAGAGTTGCCGGGAACACCGGCGATTTCTGTGTCGCCGTCATAGGTCAGCTGGCCGCCCGGCGTCTGAAGCCGCGCAATGACCCGTGCGCCGGTGTTGACCGCGTGGATGCGGATTTCGGTCTCGTCGCCCTTCGGCTCGATCAGGCCCATCTCGATGGCGGCAGGGCCGACCCCGGAGAGGATATTGCCGCAGGTCGGCTTGAAATCGACCAGCCTGTCCTCGACCGAAACCTGTGCAAAGAAATAGTCGATATCGGCCCAGTCATCGTCGGAGCGGGACAGCATGGCAACCTTGGTGGTCACCGCCGCGCCGCCGCCGATGCCGTCGATGTTCAGCGCGTGGCCGGAGCCCACCGCTGCGATCAGCACTTCGGCCAGCGTATCAAGATCCTCGGGCAGATCAGCGCGCTGGAAGTACGGGCCGCGCGAGGTGCCACCGCGCATGAAGACAAAGGGAATAGCGGATTGGCTCATGAGTGGGCCTCGTCGATGAAGGTGCAAAGAAGGTCAGTGAAGGCGGCGGCTCCAAGCGGGCCGCCAAGATCGGCGGTGCGGCTCTCCGGGCTGGCCAGCGCGCGGGTGATGGCGGTCTCGATGGCCTCTGCGGCGCGAGGCTCTCCGCGGTGACGCAGCAGCATGGCCGCAGAGAGGATCAGCGAGGTCGGATTGGCGCGGTCCTGCCCGGCGATGCTCGGGGCAGAGCCATGTTGGGCCTGGGCAAGCGCATGGGTCTCGCCAAGGTTCAGCGATCCGGCCAGCCCCAGCCCGCCGGACAGCTCCGAGGCAAGGTCAGAAAGGATATCGCCGAACATGTTGGTGCAGAGCAGCACGTCGAATTGGTCAGGGTGGCGCACGAGATGCGCCGCGGCGGCATCGACCAGCAGTTCGTCATAGACGATATCGGGATGCGCGCTGGCGATCTCGCGGCAGACCTGGAGGAACAGCCCATCGGTCAGGCGCATCACGTTTGCCTTGTGAATGGCGGTGACCCGGCCTCGGCGCTGGGCGGCCAGTGCAAAGGCGGCCTCGGCGATGCGGCGTGATCCGGCTTCGGTGATCTTGCGCATGGCCAGAGCGACGCCGGGCACGGGGGCGAACTCGCCGCCGCCTTCATGCATGTTGCGGTCGGCGTAGAACCCTTCGAGGTTCTCGCGGGCGACCACGAGGTCAAAGGGCCTGCGGGTTGGTGCCTCCAGCCCGTCGTAACAGCGCGCGGGCCGGATATTGGCATAAAGGTCCAGCGCAACACGCAGCACGCCGGAGGGGTTCCGCCCGCCTTCGGAGGCAGGCGGATAGGCATTGTGCGAAACAGGGCCAAGGATGACCCCATCCGCCGCCTTGGCCGCCGTGACGACGGCCTCGGGGATTGTGGTGCCCTGCGCGTCCAGAGCGGCAAAGCCGATCTCCTGGGTGTCGAGCGCCAGAGGCCGGGTCATCAGCGGGGCGACCTGCCGCAAGACGGTCAGTGTCGCTCCGCTGATCTCCGGCCCGATGCCATCACCGGGCAGGCAGAGGACGCGCAAGGGGCTCATTTCAGCGGCCAGGGCAGATCAACAGCACCCTGCAGCAGACCCGGCGGGAAGTCGCGGTTCAGCACACCCGCCATCAGGCACATGAAGCCGATGCCGCAGGCTGTGAGCAGCAGGGTCAGACCCCAGCTTGCCCCGGCCCGCACCCGCAGGAAGGAGACCAGGAAGCCCACCAACGCGAGGATGAAGCCCACCACCCAGGTGGCCGCGATCAGCCCTGCGAACCACGCCAGCGTGCTCCACAGCCCGTAAGGCGCGTCGGCGTCATCACCGGCCACTTCCTTGTCGGCGAAGATGGCGTCACCCTCGGGGCGGCGGATCATCTGCACAAGCAGGATGAGACAGCATGTCAGGGCAAAGCCACCGATGACCAGCGGGATGATCTTGTCGGTCATGTTGTAGTTCGGGATCAGCGCCGCGTTGGTCAGCGCGATGACAAAGTAACCCGCGATGACCAGCAGGAAGACCAGCGGCGCGCGCTTGGCTCCGGAGTTGACCTCACCTTCGGCCATGATCGACTTGGCCTGACGGATGCCAAGCACCACCGAAACGATCGTGATCAGGATCAGCACGATGACAATCGGGCTGAAGATGTAGTCCATGCCTTCCTCAAAGCTCTTGCGGAAGCGGAAGGACGCGATCTGGAACGCCTGGTTGGTGAACTTCTCGACCGGGTTGGACAACACGAAGCCGATCAGGAAGGCCGGTCGTGACCAGTCGAACCGGCGCAGGAAGATGCCGATCAGGCCAATCGCAAACAGCGCCAGCAGGTCTTCGAAGTTCTGACCGGACTGGAAAGCCGCAAAGCTGATCAGCATGAACAGGAACGGCGCGAGGTAGGTGAAGCGGATGGTGGTCAGCTTGGCAATGCCGCCAGAGGCCGCGATGCACAGGACGGTGCCCACGACATTCGCCAGCGCCAGAAGCCAGACGATGGAATAGGTGATGTCGAGGTTGTTCTTGAGCATGCCCGGGCCAACTTCGATGTTGCCGGAGCCGAGAAGGGCCACCGCACCGATGAAGATCGCCATGGAACCGGAGCCGGGAATGCCGAAGAGCAGGGTGGGGACAAGCCCGCCGCCTTCCTTGGCGTTGTTCGAGCTTTCCGGCCCGATCACGCCGCGCACTTCGCCTTTGCCGAAGTTCGACTTGTCTTTGGTGGTCTGTACGCTGTGGCCGTAGGCGATCCAGTCGACAACCGAGCCGCCAAGGCCGGGGATGACGCCCACAACCACCCCGATGATGGAGCAGCGCACCGAAAGCCAGATGTTGGCGAACCAGTCGCGCACCCCGTCAAGCCAGCCTGCGCCGAGGCTGGCACCTTTGGCGATGGAGCGGTCCTGTCGCAGCAGCGAGACGATCTCGGGCACGGCAAAGATGCCAAGACCAACGATCACCAGCTTCAGCCCGTCCGTCAGGTAGGGGATGTCATAAGAGGCCATGCGCAGGCTGCCGCCCGCGTCCGCCTCGCCGATGGTGCCGATCATGATGCCAAGGCCCGCCGCAGCCAGCCCCTTGAGCGCAAAGCGCCCGGCCAGCACGGCGACCATGGACAGGCCCAGAACCGTGATCATCAGCATTTCCGGCAGGCCAAAGGCCAGCACGATGGGCCGCGCCACCAGGATGAACAGGGTCAGGAAAGTCGCGCCCACAAGCCCGCCGAAGAGCGAGCTGGAAAAGGCTGCGGACAGCGCGCGCGCCGCCTCGCCTTTCTTGGCCATGGGAAAGCCGTCAAGCACCGTGGCCTGTGACGCGGATGATCCGGGTATCCCCATGAGCACACTGGCAAAGGTGTCCGATGTGGGAACCACGGCCACCATGCCGATCATCAGGGCAAGGCCGAGGATCGGGTCCATGCCGAACATGAAGGGCAGAAGCAGGGAAAGCCCCGCGATGCCGCCCAGGCCGGGGAAGACCCCAACGGCCAGGCCCATCACGACGCCAAGGACAAGGTAGCCCAGAACGATAGGTTGCAGGATAAGGGCCCACGCTTCGCCAAGCGCAGGAAGAGCTGTGGCGAAAGCCTCCATGGGAGCCGCCTTTCATGTCTTCAGAAAATGTGAGGAAAGAGGGGCGCAGGGGCCGGCCGCCTTGTGGGCTGGCCCCTGCGCGAAATCGGGTGGTCGCTTACTTGAGCGTCACGCCGTAGGCTTCACCAAGCCAGTTGGTGACATAGGCCTTGGCCTCATCCGGAACCGAGGTCGCGGTGCCGAGCGCATCCTGTGCGCCTGCGCCGGTGAACACCTGGTACTTGCCAACGCGCGCGGCAGAGATGTCACCGAAGTCAGGGCGCGCCACCACGGCCTCAAAGGCAGCAGTGTAGGTGTCGATCACGTCCTGCGGCGTGCCGGCAGGCAGGAAGGCGAGCTTCTGCACCGGGAAGCCGGAGATGAAGAAGGCTTTCCACGCATCCCATGCCTCACCGGAAGTTTCGCAGCCATCGGTGGCGTCGCAGACTTCCTTGAAGGTCGGGATGTCCGGGAAGGTCGGGTCCCGCACGATGTTACCATCGGCGTCGAGCGCACCCCAGGTCATCATCGCCACGGCCTGACCAGCCTCGACCATCTCGGCGGAGCCTTTGAGGTAGCCGGAGGAAGTCTGGTAGTCGATGTTGGCTTCGCCGCGTTCGAACATCAGGCGGCCATCGCCGCGGCCCTTGATGCCAAAGACCGGCTCGACGTTCATGCCAAGCATTTTCCAGGCCAGCAGCGGCACGAGGTCAAGGCGGGTTGCGCCCTGCGAGCCGTAGATGAAATCGGTGTCCTTGAGCATGTTCGCGGAGCCGTCAAACTTCGCGCCGTCCTCGGCGTTCAGATAGGCCACACCGCCGGTGCCGGAAGCCATGACCGCGTTCCAGTCCTTGTACTCGTAACGCACGCGCGGATCACCCAGCAAGTAGGGGAACTGGGTCGAGCCGGACGAGCCGAACAGCAGCGTGCCGTCCTCGTGGGTCTGGTTCTGGAACCAGTTTGCGCCCTTGGTGGAGCCTGCGCCCGGCATGAACTTCACGACAACGGTCGGGTTGCCGGGCAATTCTTCGGACAGAAGCGGAGCAAAGAAGTTGGCCCATTTGGCCGAACCGCCGGTCTCGGAGAACGGGATCACCCATTCAATTGTCTTGCCGGAGAAGTCGACCTCGGCACTGGCGGGGGCCGCGATGGCGGCGGATGCTGCGATAGCCAAGGCGGCGCGGCGTGTGAATCGGGTAACGGTCATTGGATCCTCCCTGTTGACCAGACAAACATGGAACCGTCCTCCGGGCCACCATGCTGCCAAATATTCTGCAGGGGTTGATTCCCCCTCCGATCTGCAGATCATGGAGGGCCAACCTTGCGCCAAGCTTGCGCGCGCCTTGCCCGGAGCGGAGTTCACATGCGGATTGCCGTCGTCGAAGACAATGAAACCCTTGCACGGGCAATTGCTTATCGATTGCGCGATCGCGGACACGCGGTGGATCTTTTGCACGATGGCGACGAGGCAGACCGTTTTCTGGCGGGCGAAGGGGCCGATCTTGTGGTGCTGGACATCAACCTGCCAGGTCAGTCGGGCCTGGACGTGCTGCGCGCGCTCCGGGGGCGCGAAGACGGGGTGCCGGTGATCCTGCTGACGGCCCGCTCCGAGACCAGCGACAGGGTGAACGGTTTGGATATGGGCGCGGACGACTATCTTGTGAAGCCGTTTGAAATGGATGAGCTGGAGGCGCGTATCCGTGCTCTGTCGCGGCGCAAGAACCTCGATTACGGCGCGCGCGAGACGTTGGGCGGACTGGAGTTCGACCGGGCCGCACGGCAGGTTACGGCGGGCGGTACACGTTTGGAGATCCCTCGGCGCGAACTGGCGGTCCTCGAATGCCTGCTGGAACGACGCGGGCGCATCGTGTCCAAGGCGCAGCTGACCGATCATGTCTATGGCGTCGGTGCGGATGTCGAAGAAACCGCCGTCGAACCCCACGTTTCGCGCCTGCGCAAGCGCCTTTCGGACCATGGCGTGACCATCCGAACCGCGCGGGGCTTGGGTTACATGCTCGAACGGACCAGCTGATGCGCCGCGCCTCGCTCCGGCTGCGCTTGTTTGCCCTGATCCTGATCCCGCTGGTGTTCATGGCGGTGCTTTTGGGCGCATGGCGCTTCAACGCCGCCCAGAAAACCGCCGAAGAGCTGTTTGATCGCAGCCTTCTGGCCGCCGCTCTGGCGATTTCGCGGGACGTGGCGGTCTCCGACGGGGACCTGCTTTCACCGGCCACCAGCGATCTGATCAGCGACATTTCCGGTGGGGATGTGTTCTACCATGTCACCGGGCCGGGGGGGATCTACATCACCGGCTATGCCTATCCGCCAAGCACCCCGGCAAACAGCGAATCCAGCCCCTATGCGCCGCAGTTCTTTCGCTCTGTCTATCGCGATGAAGGCGTGCAGGTGGTGCGGATCACCGAACGCATCACGCAGGACGAATTGAGCGGAGATGCAACCATCACCGCATGGCAACGGCTGGCCGACAGGGCTGTCTTTGCCCGCCAACTGGCACTGCGGGCCGCAACATTGATCGGGGCACTGCTTGTGACGCTGGCGCTGGTGGTCTGGTTCGGGGTCAGCCTCGGTCTGCGCCCGCTGATCGATTTGCAGGATGCCATCGACATTCGCTCGCCAGATGACCTCAGCCGGATCAAACGGGCTGTGCCCGATGAAACGCGGGGCATCGTGCGCACGCTCAACCGCCTGTTTGCGCAGGTGGAATCCAGTATGACCGCGCACAAGGTCTTTATCTCGGATGCGGCGCACCAGCTGCGCAATCCGGCGGCGGCGGTGCAATCCATGGCCGAAGCGGTGCGCGATGCGCCGTCCGAAGAAACCCGCAGGGCGCGGCTCTCCGATCTTGTCACCGCTGCCAAGGCCTCGGGCCGGATCGCCGATCAGCTTCTGTCCCTTGACCGGCTGCAGCAGAACGCGGGCGATTTGCCGGATGAGACCCATGATCTGGTCGAAACCCTGCGCGAGATCTGCGCCGAACTGGGGCCAACCATCCTGCTGCAAGGCATTGAGTTTGAATTCAATGCGCCGGACACAGCCCTGCCGGTACGCGCCGACAAGCTGTTTCTGGCCGAGGCGATCAAGAACCTTGTGGACAATGCATTGAAACACGGCGGCGACGCGCTGACCGAGATTTCCGTGCATCTGCGTGCAGAGGGTGGCGATGCGGTGGTCACGGTCCGCGATGACGGCAAAGGGTTGGCGCCCGAGCAATCAGAGGTGGCTTTCCGCCGGTTCAGTCAGGTTGAGCCGTCCAATGGCAGCGGTCTGGGCCTTGCGATTGCGCAGTCGGTTTCCGAAAAACATGGCGGTAGCCTGAGCATCGACCGCGTGAATGCCGGGGCCAGCCTGACAATCCGCCTGCCGCTCGCGCAGGCCGCTGATCGTTCATAGGGTCTCGATCCGGGACGCAGCGGTGCGGATTGCGGCTTTGAGCTGAGCGGCGACCTTCGTATCTGTCTGGCCGGTTCGGGACAGCAGGCCGATGGCGCGGGAGATCCTTGGCGTTTTCAGTGTGGCGACCTCGACTTGGGCCGGGCCAATCGCCGAACGCGGCAAAAGCGCCGCCCCAAGACCGGCCTGGACCAACGACAGCGCGGTGGAAGAGCGGCCAACCTCGTACGTCCAGACAAGTGGCAAATGGGCCGCCGCCATGGCTTCGTCGATCACCAGACGGTTGCCCGTGCCCCGCGCGGGAAGGATGAGCGGCAGGTCCTGCAATTGATCCCATGTCATGTCCTGTTCCTGACCCAAGGCGTGCCCGGCAGGCAGGGTCAGCACCAAAGGGTCGTGAAACAACAGCTCGAACGCGGTCTGCGGCTCCAGCGTGGGAATCGAGCAGATCCCGAAATCCGCCTCTCCCTGCGCCACCGCTTCGGCCACGTCATTGGCAGGCAGGTCAAGCAGGCGCAGGCGCGGTTGCGCGCCGCTTTCCGGCAGGGCCCGGATCGCTTCGTTGAGCAAGCCGGAAAGAACCGTGGGAATGGTCGCCACGGTGATGATGGCGTTGCGCTGATGCGCAAAGGCGACCGTCTCATCGCGCATCGCGCGGGCGGTTTCCCGGGCGTCTTCGAGGATCGCCTCGGCCCGCGCCCGCAGGCGCTTGGCCGCGAGGGTTGGTTTGACGGCGCGGGTTGTGCGTTCGAACAGCAGGCTGTCCAGCGCCTCTTCAAGCTTGCGAATACGCCGGGTGACGGCGGATTGCGACAGGTTCAACCGCTCCGCCGCCGCATGGAACGAGCCGGTTTCGTGAACCGCCAGAAAGGCTTCGAGATCGCCAAAATCGTAGTTGATGCTCATGGCGCAATAATTGGCGAAACTAGACGCCTCGTCAAATTAATCGCTGTTGCGGTCAAGGCAGAAGCGACAGCCAGACCCATGCGGTCAGGACGGACAAACCCGTTGCGATCAGAACGCTGGACGCCGCGACGCGCTGGGCGCGGCCGTACATGCTGGCAAAGACATAGGCATTGATACCAGGCGCCATGGCCGCGGTCAGGACCGCGGAGCGGAAGGCCTGTGTGGACAGGCCAGACAGGGTTCCAAGCGTCCAGGTGATTGTCGGGTGGAGGATCAACGAAATCGCACAGATATAGGCGATCACACGGAAATCGCCTTGCGGCTTGTACCGGCACAAAACGCCGCCCATGCCGAAAAGCGCAGCGGGCAGCGCCGCCCGGATCATCATGTCGAGCGCATCGGTGACCGGGGTGGGCAGGGTGATATTGCTGAGGTTCGCGATCACGCCAAGGCCGATGCCGATGACCAGCGCATTACGGAACATTGCGCCGAGCACCTTCGCGGGCAGGTCCCGCGCCGGCGCGCCCTTTGCCTTGGCCCGGGCGATTTCCATGGCGGTGATGCCGATGCCGTAGCAGAAGGGGGAATGCACCGCGACGATGATGTAGTTGGCTTCCAGCGCCGAGACGCCATAGGCGCGTTCGGTCATGGCGAGGCCGATCATCACCGAATTGGCGAAGAGGCAGCAAAAGCCGATGGCGATGCTGTCTTCCCAGTCGCGCTTGAACAGGTAACGCGCGCCCAACAGGCCTGCGGTGAACCCGGTGGCGGAGCCGGAGTAGAAAGAGACCAGAAGCCACGGGTTGAAGTCCGGGCCGAGATCCAAAGTCCAGATCGCGCGAAAGAGCAGGCAGGGGATGGCGAAATTCTGGGTGAACTTCATCAGCCCGTCGACGGCGCTTTCCGAAAAGCCGCCTTTCCAGACCGCGGCATAGCCAGCGCCGATGACGAGGAAGACGGGAAGAATGACGTCCAGGAGGGCCTGCATGCGGGCGGCTTTCGGTAGGCTTTTTTTGGGTGCGCGTCAGCGCGTGTGGAAAGGCCGGAGCCTCCGGCGGGGATATTTTAAGCACAAAGAAACAGGGCCGCGCGAGGCCTTTGCCCGAGGCTCAAAGAGGATGGGTCAGGATCATGCCGTCGTAGGCGGGTTCGATATGGGCGGCGGTCTCGTTGCGGACGGTCTCGTAGTCGAGGTCGATGTGCATGTTGGTGAGCACGGCGGTTTTCGGCTTGGCCCGCGCGATCCATTCCAATGCGAGATCGAGGTGCGCATGGGTGGGATGGGGCGTGCGGCGCAGCGCGTCGACGATCCAGCAGTCGAGGTCGGCGAGCAGGGGCCAGCTTTCGTCCGGAATGGTGATCACATCCGGCAAATAGGCCACGCGGCCAATGCGGAAGCCAAGCGCGTCGATGCTGCCGTGGTTCACCGTAAAGGGCGCAAGCGGGATCGGCCCGCCGGGCCCGTCGATCTCGAACGGGCCGCTGATGGTGTGCAGGTTCAGGATCGGCGGGTAGGGGGAGCCCTTGGGTTGGACAAAGGCATAGCCGAAGCGGGAAATCAGCTCGTTCTGGGTGTCGCCATCGGCCCAGACATTCAACCGGTCGCGCATGTTGAAGACGATCTGGCGCAGGTCATCCAGACCATGCAGGTGATCGGCATGGCTATGGGTCCAGGCGACCCCGTCCAGCGTGCCGACACCCGCAGAGAGCAGTTGGTCGCGCATGTCCGGCCCTGTGTCGATCAGCACGCGGGTCGTGCCGCCTTCGCCGTCCCGTTCCACCAGAAGCGAGCAGCGGCGGCGACGGTTCTTTGGGTTGGCCGGGTCGCAATCGCCCCAGTGTCCGCCGAGACGGGGCACGCCACCGGACGAGCCGCAGCCCAGAATGGTGTAGCGCAGTTCGCTCATTCGGCGGCCCGAGCGGCGGGCCAGGCTGCGGCCTTGGCGAAGAGGCGGTCGAAGTTGGCTTCTGTCGCGGCGGCGAAGTCCTCGTAGCTCAGGCCAAAGGTCTCTGCGCCGACCTTTGCGGTGTGCACCACATAGGATGGCTCGTTCTCGCGCCCGCGATAGGGCGGCGGTGCGAGGTAGGGGCTGTCGGTCTCGACCAGAATACGCTCAAGCGGGGCGGCGGCGAAGATCTCGCGCAGTTCCTTCGACTTGGGGAAGGCGGCGATGCCGGACATAGACAGGTAAAAGCCCAGATCAAGCGCGGCCTTCGCCAGTTCCGCCGAGGACGAGAAACAGTGCATCACGCAGGTATAGGGCTTGGCGCGGTATCCCTCGGACAGGATTGCCGCCATGTCATCATCGGCGGCGCGCGCGTGGATGATCAGCGGCAGGCCGGTTTCCTGTGCCGCTTCGATGTGAACCCGCAGGGAGGTTTTCTGCGCCTTGGCGCTGTTGGCGGTGTAGTGATAATCCAGACCGCTCTCGCCGATGCCGACCATCTTGGGATGCTGCGCCGCGTCCACAAGGTGATCCACGCTGACCAGAGGCTGGTCGGCCACGCTCATCGGGTGCACGCCATAGGCGAAGAACACCGGATCATTGGCTTCGGCAATCGCGCGCACGGCGGGCAGGTTCTGGGTCTTGGTGCAGATCGTGACCATCCTGTGCACACCCGCTTCCTGCGCCCGGGCAATGACTTCGGGACGGGTCTCGTCGAAATTCGGGAAATCGAGGTGGCAGTGGCTGTCGGTGATCTTGGTCATGAAACATCCTTTGATGCCTTGGAGGTATCGGTGGGGGCGGGGCGGGTCAAGGCAGGCTTGTGGCATCAGCCGATCCGCCATATCTATCAAAGACCCAAGAGGCAGGAAAAGCAGGGAAGCGAAGCATGGTGGCCAAGGGATTTTCGCATCACGATCACGACACCTGTATCGCTTCTGGCCTTGAGACCGCGCGCAAGGCCTGCGCCGAACAGGGGCTGCAACTGACCAAAGTGCGGGAAAAGGCGCTTGCGGTGCTGCTGGCTGAACATCGTGCCATGGGAGCTTACGAGGTGCTTGAGCATCTGCGGGATGCCGGGCTTGGCTCGCAGCCGCCTGTGGCCTACCGGGCGCTGGATTTTCTGGTCAAACATGGGTTTGTGCATCGCATCGAACAGCTGAATGCCTTTATCGCCTGTGCGCACCCCGGCGAAAACCACGCGCCGATTTTCCTGATCTGCCGCGCGTGCTCTGCGGTGGCCGAAGCGCCGGGTATCGCCGCGCGCGATGCGGTGCGTGACGCTGCGCTGGCGCATGGGTTCAAGGCCGAGCGGATTCTGATCGAGGTCGAGGGCCAGTGCCCGCAATGCCTGCCGCAGTAGGCGCGCAGCGCTGGCAGTGAAAGACGCGGCGCGGGCGTTGACGGGTGCGCCGCTTTGCACAAAACTCCTTCCTAGCGATCCGGCAAACCGGTTTTGCCGATTTTTTTTGGTGCGGGTCATTTTTTTCGTCAGGTCGTGTCGGTCTGCGTCTTTCCCGTTCGTCTGGAGGGTACAGGAGCGCGGTGCTTCTGGTTTGGAAAAGGAACACACCATGCAATTTGTCTGCCTCATCTACTCGACCCCGAACGCTGGCCCACAGCCCGGCTCGCCCGAGTTTGGCGGCTATCTTCAGGCCTATGCGGACTACACCCAGAAGGTGAAAGACGATGGCAAGTTCATTGGCGGGGAGGCCCTGCAGGGCGTTGAAACCGCAACAACCGTGTCCGTGCGATCCGGCAAGACCGAAACCATTGATGGCCCTTTTGCCGAAACAAAAGAGCAGCTTGGCGGGTTCTATATTCTTGACTGCGCCGATCTGGATGAAGCGGTGAAATATGCGGCGCAAATTCCCACCGCCGATCATGGGCGCATCGAAGTGCGGCCCGTGATGGTCTTTGACTGAACCGGATTTCCAGTCTGACCCATGCTGCCATCCGCCTCGCCCGATGTGATCATTGAACGGACTGTTCGGGAGGAATGGGGGCGTATCCTGTCGGCTTTGGTTGGCGGGCTGGGGGATTTCCAGCTTGCCGAAGACTGCCTTCAGGAGGCCATCGTCTCGGCGATGGAGCATTGGCTTAACAACGGCTTGCCCCGCTCTCCGGCGGGGTGGCTGATCACGGTGGCGCGGCGCAAGGCGCTGGATCGGCTCAGGCGCGATCAGAACTTTGCCGCCAAACAGCCCGAGATTTCCTACCTGCTCGATCTTGAGAACGGAACGCTGGATGAGACCATGCTGGAGGCCATTCCGGATAAGCGTCTGGAGATGATCCTGACCTGTTGCCATCCGGTATTGGCGCAGAAGGATCAGGTTGCGCTGACCCTGCGCACGCTTGGCGGGCTGACAACGGATGAGATCGCCAGCGCCTTTCTGGATACTGGGGAGGCCATGCAGCGGCGCATCTCCCGCGCGAAGAAAAAGATCGCGCAGGATAAGATCCCGTATGACATCCCAGATCGTTCGGAGCTTGAGGCACGCATCGGCTCGGTTCTGCGGGTGATCTACCTGATTTTCAACGAAGGCTATTCGGCCACCAAAGGAGACAGCCTGCACCGGCAGGAGCTGTCCGATGAGGCCATCCGCCTTGCCCGGATTTTGGGGGGGCTTGTGCCGGACCACACGGAAACCGCGGGGCTTCTGGCGCTCATGCTCCTGCACGATTCCCGCCGGGAGACGCGGCTTTGTTCGGAGGGCGGGTTTGTACCGCTGGAGAAGCAGAACAGGCGGAGATGGAGCCGGGGCAAGATCGCGGAAGGGGTGCAGATTCTGGAACACTGCTTGCCGAAACTCCGCATCGGCCCGTATCAGCTTCAGGCTGCGATCAGCGCGGTCCACGCCCAAAGCGAAACCTGGGAAGAAACCGACTGGCGCGAAATCGCGGCGCTCTACGATCTGCTCCATGCGCATCAACCGTCCTTGGTCGTGCGTCTCAATCAGGCGGTGGCGGTGTCGTATGCTTTTGGGCCGGAAAAGGCGCTCGACATGCTCGAAGCGCTTGGCGCGGAAGCAAAAATTCAGGACTACCAACCCTATCATGCGGCGCTGGGGGATGTTCTGGAACGGGCTGGAATGCCGATTGAGGCAAAGGCCCGGTATGAAAGGGCGGCGGAGTTGTCTGACAATCTTTCGGAAAAGACGTTCCTGCTGGAAAAGGCCAGCCGGGTTCGCGTGATGTAACCACGCGGGCAGGCAGGCTGCTAGTTTTCGGGGTTTTCGACTCTTTCATCTTTACACCGCTTAGATCGCGCTCTATCTAAGCGGCGTTCAGATTCGAGGGCAACATGGCAAAGACCAGCAAGGAAAAGAGCAAAACCTATCATCACGGCGACCTGAAGCAGGCGCTGGTTGACGGGGCGGTGCGCCGGGTCGAGCAGAACGGGGTAAAGGGGTTTTCGCTGCGCGCCGTTGCCGGTGAGGTGAACGTGTCGAGCGGCGCGCCTTATCACCACTTTCGGGATGCGCAGGCCTTGCTCACTGCCGTCGCGGAACGGGGTTTTCGCCAACTCAATATGGCTTTGAACACAGCCTCTGAGGCGGCGGGCACCTATCCGGACAAGCTCGCGGGCATTGGCACGGCCTACGTGCTCTTTGCGCTCGAAAAGCCGCAGCTTTTCGCGCTGATGCGGCAACCAGAGTATTGGACCGGGCCGGACGCGGGCGCGTTGCAAGAGGCGCGCGCGGCGACCTATGGCGCGCTGGCCTCCGTGGTCGACGGCTGCCTGCCCGAGGAGACAGAGACCGCGCGGAAGGACGCCTGCATGGCGGCGTGGAGTTTTGTCGAAGGCCTCGCGCTGCTGGCAACCGATGGCCGCCTGCAAACCCTGTCCCCGGATGAAGCGCCGGAAGACATCGCCCGGCGTCTCGTCGGGTGTTTTTCGCCACACAGTTTTTCAAAAGGAGATCAGCAATGATCACGCCACTCATCGTATTGACCATTCTGCTTGTCCCGACGCTGATCGCCGCTTTGATCGCGCGCGTGACCTCGGCAGCTGGCGGCATTCGGCAGGGTGCACTGCTCGGGTATTCTGCGGCATTCGCCTTCTTTTCGGTTGGGCATTTCATCATCACCGATGAAATGGTCGCCATGCTGCCGGACTTTGTCCCTGCGCGGACGGGGCTTGTCTATGCCACGGGCGTTCTGGAAGCCGCGCTTGCTCTGGCGCTCTTGCCCAAGACGACGCGGGTCTACGCGGGTCTTGGCTGTATCGCGGTGCTGATCCTGTTCTTTCCCGGAAACATCTACGCCGCGATGAACGGCGTCGGACCGGGCGGGCATCAGTGGGGACCGGTCTACCTGTTGGTCCGTGTGCCATTGCAGGCCGTTTTGATCTTCTGGGGTTATTGGTTTGTGCTGCGCGGGGAGTTTGCGCAACTGGCCATGCCGCAGTTCGGACACCGGGCTTCCCTGGTCTCAAAAGGCTGAGACGAATTAAACTGCGGAAAATCATAGGCATCGCTCCATCGGGCGGTGCCTTTTTTGCCGCGCAGCACGCGCTGACACATCGGGACATCAGCCAAAAAAGGCTTGCTTTGCGTCGTTGTTCTGTTTTGGAAAAATGGTGGGCGACCCTGGAATCGAACCAGGCGTGAGTCGCCTCGAGGGAGTTACAGTCCCCTGCCACACCTTGCGGCCTGTCGCCCACCGGGCGCCGGAAACATCCGGCGTGAGGGGGCGTTTAATAGCCCTGCAAGCGGGCGTCAACAGGAAAAATCCTTGCCCCCGACAAGCGCTCCGTGCGAACAGGCGCAGGTTGGAAAAAGGCGTGGTATCATGGCGAAGAAACCGAAGTGGGTGGTGGAAAAGGAACAGGCGAAGAAGGCCAGCGCGGCTGAAACCGTCTGGCTGTTTGGTCATCACGCGGTGCGCGATGCGCTTCTGAACCCGCGCCGGGAGAAACTGCGCCTGATTCTGACGCCCAATGCGGCGATCAAGCTGGAGGACGCGGTCAAGGAATCCGGGATGGAGCCGGAAATCCAGGACCCGCGCAGCTTCAAAGCGCCGATTGACCCGCAATCCGTGCATCAGGGCGCCGCGCTTGAAGTGAAGCCGTTGAACTGGGGCACGCTTGAAGACGTGGCTCTGGGTGAGGGGCCTGCAAGGCTCATCCTGCTGGACCGGGTCAGCGATCCGCATAACGTCGGCGCGATTCTGCGCTCGGCGGAGGTCTTGGGGGCACGGGCCGTGATCGGCACGCGCCATCACTCCGCGCCGGAAACCGGGGCGCTGGCCAAGACCGCCAGCGGCGCGCTGGAGCGACAGCCTTACCTGCGCGAGCGTAACCTGTCGGATACGATCGTTGCTCTGCAGAAGATGGGCTACATCGTGCTTGGCCTCGACGGCGAAGCCGAAAAGACGGTCGAAGAGGCGGTTGAGGGTCTGCGGGACCGCGCCATCGCGCTGGTGCTTGGCGCAGAAGGGCCGGGGCTTCGGGCCAAGACCAAGGAGACTGTCGACAGTCTCGTGAAAATCGAGGCGCAGGGCGCGTTTGGCTCGCTCAATGTCTCAAATGCCGCGGCGGTTGCGCTTTACGCAGTGCGCGGTTGAAATCCCGCTCATTGAAGGCCATCTTCCGCCCATGGCTACAAAAATCGCGACTTGCTGTTACTGCGGCACCCGAGCTGCGCTGGTTCTGGACAAGGAACGCCACGAGTTGGTGTGTTCCAGCTGTGGCGCGCCTTTGCACAATATGAAGTCCCTCAAATCCGGTTCTGCCGACCCGATGCTGCACAGTCAGCCGCGCAAGGGCAAGAAGGGCAAGTCACGGCCCGACGGGCAGTCCGGGGCCGGTTGGGAGAAACCGCACAAAGCCGGATACAAGAAGAAAAAGAAGAAAAAGAGCCTTGGCCGCTCTCTCTTCGAAGAGGCATTTGATCTGATCGAAGATATCTTCGACTGATCACGCCGCGCTTCCCCTCTGGCCTTTGTCCGTCCCGTCGCGTATTTCCCGGTCAAGTTTGAGACAAGGGAGGCCCCATGGCGGACTACGAGACCCCCGGCGCGGTAGAGGATTCCTGGCGCGACGCGATTTCTTCGACCGAAGAGATCATCGAGGATGCGCGCAACGGGCGTATGTTTGTTCTGGTCGATCACGAGGATCGGGAGAACGAGGGCGATCTGGTCATTCCCGCGCAATGGGCGACGCCGGATGCGATCAACTTCATGGCGCTCTACGGGCGCGGGTTGATCTGTCTGTCCATGACGTCGAAGCGGATTGACGAGCTTGGGCTCGAGCTCATGTCGACGAACAACTCTTCGCGCCATGAGACCGCTTTCACGACGTCGATCGAGGCCCGCGAAGGCGTCAGCACCGGCATTTCCGCAGGAGACCGGGCGCGCACCATCGCCGTGGCAGTGGACGCCTCCAAAGGCGCGCAGGATATCGCAACGCCGGGTCACGTTTTCCCGCTGCGCGCGCGCAATGGCGGGGTTCTGGTTCGTGCCGGTCATACCGAAGCGGCGGTGGATGTCAGCCGTCTGGCAGGTCTGAACCCGGCGGGTGTGATCTGCGAGATCATGAACGACGATGGTACCATGGCCCGTCTGCCGGAACTTGTGGCCTTCGCCCAGAAACACGGGCTGAAGATCGGTACGATCAGCGACCTGATCAAATACCGCCGCCGCCATGACAACCTTGTACAGATCAGCAAGGAAGAGACCATCACCAGCGAATTCGGCGGTGAATGGAACATGCGTGTCTACGTCGATGAAACCCACGGGGATGAGCATATCGTCCTGATGAAGGGGGATATTTCCACGCCGGAGCCAGTGTTGGTGCGTATGCACGCCATGGATCCGATGCTCGACGTTGTGGGCACCGGACCTTCGGGGCGCGCCGCCGAGTTTTCCCATGCCATGCAGGCGGTTGCCGCTGAAGGGCGCGGCGTGGTTGTGCTGCTGCGCGATACGGCGATGAAGCTCGACACCCACGATGATGTCTCGCCCAAGACCCTGCGCCAGTATGGCCTTGGGGCGCAGATCCTCTCCTCGCTTGGCCTGTCAAAGCTGGAACTTCTGACCAATTCGCCAACACCCAAAGTTGTGGGTCTCGACGCCTATGGCCTTGAGATCGTTGGCACACGCAAAATCTCGGAGCTGGGATAATGGCCGCCAATATCACGCATTACACGCTGGATCGCCCGAGCTTTGACAAGCCCGTCAAAGTGCTGATCGTCGTCTCGCCCTATTACAAGGAAATCGCTGATCAGCTGGTCGAAGGCGCGAAGGCCGAGATCGAAGCGGCGGGGGGCACACATGAGACAATCGAAGTGCCCGGCGCGCTGGAAGTGCCCACGGCCATCGGCATCGCCGAGCGCATGAGCAATTTCGACGGTTATGTGGCTCTGGGCTGCGTCGTGCGCGGCGAGACCACGCATTACGAAACCGTCTGCAACGACTCGTCTCGCGCCCTGACGCTGCTCGGCCTGCAGGGGCTGTGCATCGGCAATGGTATTCTGACGGTTGAGAACATGGATCAGGCGATTGTGCGGGCCGAATCCAAGGGGCAGAACAAAGGTGGCGGCGCGGCGGCGGCGGCCTTGCATCTGATCGCGCTTGCCCGTAGGTGGGGCGCTTCGCGGAAGGGCGTCGGATTCGTCCCCTCCCGCGATGAATTCCAGATCGCAGGCGACGCCAAAGGGTCCGACACCGCATGACTGCCAAAGCCGGCAATGACAAACGCAAGATGAAAAGCGCTTCGCGGCTTTATGCCGTACAGGCGCTGTTCCAGATGGAGCAGGCCGGACAGGCGCTCGACCGGGTCAAGGTGGAGTTCCTTGATCACCGCTTTGGCGTGGAACAGCTCGAAGGCGAGGAGATGATCGAGGGTAACGTGACCCTGTTCACCAATATCCTCGAAGAGGCGGTCAGCTATCAGGCGAAGATCGACCAGATGACGGACCGCGCGCTTGTCGCCAAATGGCCCATCGCCCGGATTGACCCTGTGCTGCGCGCTTTGTTCCGGGCTGCCGGGGCGGAATTCGTCGCGCTGGACACTCCGCCGAAGGTGGTGATTGTTGAGTATCTGGACGTGGCTTCCGCGTTTTTCCCGGACGGGAAAGAGGCACGGTTCGTCAACGCGGTACTCGATCACATGGCGCGTGAGGCGAAGCCGGAAGCTTTTTGAGTTTTGGCTGAGCGGGCCGAATCAAGATTCTCACCGGTTCGCGCCGCCGGTCACACAGCGATTTTCCTGTTTCTGACGCTTCTGACCCAGATCGGCGGTCTCGCGTGGTTACTTGCGCTCCTGTTCAAGCGACGCGTGATCTCCTTTTGCGTGATCTACGTCGTTCTGACTCTGGGAGCGGTCTGGATTGCGCCGCTCTTTGGCCGGGTGGCGATCAGCTGCTTGCAGGATGGTCCTTTGCGCGTCCAAAGCGGGTTGTATTGCGCACTCAATCGCACCTATGTGACGCCCGAGATGGCCGATGTGCTCAAGCGTCTGGCGGAAGAGATGGAGAGGCGCCATCCGGGGACGCAAACACTGCTGCTCGATGCCAACTTCCCGTTCATAGACGGGTTTCCGCTCTTGCCGCATCTTTCGCACAAAGATGGAAAGAAGGCGGACATTGCTTTCTACTATAGCGATGAGACCGGATATGCGCCGGGGGCAACGCGCTCGCCGATAGGGTATTTCGCGTTTGAAGAGGGACCCACGCAATGCCCGGATGTCTGGCCAACCCTGCGTTGGGATTTCGCTTGGCTGCAACCGATGTGGCGCAGCTATGCCTTGGATGAACCTCGCCTGCGCTCGGTGATGCGGGTTTTGACGGGCGATGACCGGATCGGCAAAGTCTTCCTCGAGCCGCATTTGGTGGCGCGGTTGGGCTTTGGCCACAAGGCCATCCGCTTTCAGGGCTGCCGCGCCGCGCGGCACGATGACCACGTTCACTTTCAGCTGAAATAGTACCGCGCTGCGGCAACAGCTGGGGTTGCTTTCCGGTTCCGAAAGCCTATCATTCCAGTATCGGAATGTGATGGAGGTCCCTCATGCCGGAACTGATCAAGCTTTATATCCGTCAGGTGATTGCGGGCTTTGGCCTGTCGGCGGTGTTTGTGGCGATGCTGCTGTGGTTTGACGTGGCAAACCTGTGGCATCTGGTGACACACAGCTCCGGTGGAATCGTTGCCGTTGTAATGCTCTGGGTGTTCAACGGGATTGTCTTTGCCGGTGTGCAGTTCGGGATTTCGATCATGCGCCTGGCCGAGAAAGAGCCGCCCGCGGGGGGCAAACGCGACATGGTCCGCGCGCCTGCGCCCGTGCCGGTTCTGGCCGAAACAAAGAAGGATGTGCTTGGCCGTCAGGGCTGAGGCTAGGTCTGCTTTGCTGGATGGACGCGCGGCCTTTCGGGGCCGCGTTTTGTTTGTCGGAGGCTGCCCTGTTTCGGCAGAGCCGAAAAGCGCCCACCCACCGACCCGATTTGTCGGCCGGAGTGGCTGGGCTGCGGCGTCGACACTTTTGATGCTCAAAAGTGCGACCTTGGCAGATGTGGCGGGAACCACCGCGGACGTGGGGATCATGCATTCCCGAGGACCTGTATATACAGGTGGGTGCCAGGTAACGAAGCCACAGCTACGACAGAGCCAGCTCCCTCGGATTTGCTTAAGGCCACCGGAATGGATCGGATCACGGAAAGGGCAGTAGCCCGCCAAGGCCTGACATAGGGGATGGCGGGCCACCGGACAAGTGGCGGCGGAGATCTTATTCGATGCCGTGCAGATTGCCGAGGAACCCGTGCCACCCCTTGTCGAGCGCGAGCGTCAGGCCGTAGTCTTCCGCGCCGTCCGGCAGGCCTGAGTGCACCAGGTCCAGAAGCGTGCCGCCAGAGCTGTCCGACAGGGTCCAGTCCACGACGGTCATCACCCCGTTGAGTGGTCCCACCGTGAAGCTCCAGCGCATGTGGTCCATCGGTGTCGCGCGTTCCACACGGCCCCAGCACATGCGATCCCCATCCTTTTGGGAGACCAGCAGAAAGTCCTCGCCTTCGGCCAGATCGGCTTTGGCCGGATGAAACCATTTGCCCAGCAATTCGGCGCGGGTCAGATGCGCCCAGACGGTGGGTTTGTCGGCGGGCAGGTAGACGGATTTGCGGATTGTATGGGTCATGTCTCTGTCTCGTCTGTCAGGAGGGTTTGCAGGGTGGAAAGCTTGTCGTCCCAGAAAGCCTCGAAATAGCTGAGCCAATCGGTGACGGGTTTCAGCCCCTGGGCGTTCAGGGTGGAGAGGGTTTCGCGCCCTTCATGGCGCATATGAATGAGGTTGCCGTCCTTGAGCACCACGAGATGCTTTTTGACCGCCGCACGGGTCATGTCGCAATGCGCCGTGATCTCGGCGATGGTCATTTCTCGGGCCGAGAGACGGCGCAGGATGTCGCGGCGGGTCGGGTCGGCAAGGGCCTTGAAGGCGGGTTGCAAGGGGCGTGCTGCGGGCATGGCAGACTCCATTGTGATACCATTTGATATTGCATATATGCAGTACCAAATGGTATCATGTCAAGGCGCGTTTTATTTGAGGCGTCCGAGCGCCGTGGCTGGGATTAGCTGTCCGTGAAACCGTAGCGTTCGAGTTCTTCGGGCAGCAGGATGTAGATCTCATCCGCCGGCGTCGCGAGCGCATGACGCATCACCCGCAGATCAATGCCCATCTGGTCGAGGTACTGCATGACCTCTGCCTGACCGCGCTGGATGTCCTCCACGGCAAGAAATGCCGGGAGCAGGGTGTTTTCGCCGAAGCTGTGCTGGTGCACGCCAACCGCCGCGGTTCCGGGAATGTCGCGCGTCTTGCCACCGACGAGTAGATAAGGGCATGCAGAGAAACAATATTCTCCCGGCAGCATCTGCGTGTTGATCCCGGCAGTGCGCAGATGCCGACCGATCTCAAGCGCGTCGCGTACCGAGCCGCCGGGGGATTGCACAATCACGGTTTCGACCGGCGGATCGGCCTGTGTGATCTGGTCGATGATGCGCGCCGCATCGTCAGGGGCAATGCCGCCTTCAAGCCTGTAAGTCTGGTTCTCAAAGGTCAGTGTCAGCCGCTCCGGCAGGTCTCCGGGGTCCCGCGCAGGGCGCACGGCGGGGCGGTCCCGCCCGGGGGTGAAGCGGCGGGTTTGGTCGCCGGGTCGCACAGGTTCTGTCAGGCGCGGCGCGCTGGGAGCACCGATCCCGGGCAGTCGAAAACCGCCGGTCTGCATGTCGGAAATCACAAGGAACGCGCCGATCCCGAGCTGAAAGATCAGCACGGCCGAGAGCGTTCGGGCGACGGTGCTGGCTTTCATGAGGCCGGTCCCTTGAGCTGGGCGATCTTGTCATCTTCTGCCGGGGTGGGGTCTTCGGCCGGGTGCAGATCCGCTTCGCGTGCGGCCAGATCGCTCTCCACATCCCGCAGCGCGGTGACAGCAGCGCGCAACTCGGCCAACGTCAGCGTGTCCTCGATGGCCGCGCCTTCGCGCCCTTGCCGGATCGCGCCGTGGGTAATGGCAAGGATCAGGACAAGCACCATTGGCAGCAGATCAATCGCAATCGCCCCGGCCCAGGATGGCACAAAGTTGCGGGCATAGAGGATCACAGCATCTGCCGCGCTGATCGGCGTATAGGTCACTTCGGCGGGCGGCTGAAGGCTACCCACGCTTTGCGCGGCCTGCTCCAGCGTCGCCGCACGTGCGGCCAGCACTTCCAGCACCGAAGAGATCGTCGCCGACTGATCCGCGCGGTTCTCGTCCGTGCGCCCGTCCAGTTCCGGCAGCACCACAGAGGCGGCAAGATCCTGCGCCGCGCGCTCTACCAGTTGCGCCACGGACAGCTGGCGCAACTGGGTGATCAGCCCTTGAAGGCGCACGGCGGCTTCGGAAAACTCGACGGACCGGGCCTCGACAGGGCCTTGCTCGACGGTCAGTGCGCGCATCCGGGACAGGATCGTGTTGCCTTCGGTAAAGGCATTGTCAACCAGCGGGGTTTGCGCGGCGATCTGGGTTTCAAGCGCAGACAGCTCGGCGCTTTTCTGGCGTAGCACGCGGAAGACCGCGCCGCGCCCGGCGAGGCCCGAAAGTGTCCCGGCGGCCTCCTGTTCGGACAGGTCTTCGAAGGACTGGCGCACACGGGCCACATCACGCTCAAGCGCCTGACCGGACAGGGCAATTTCATGGGCGCGTTCCAGCGCCGATTGGTAGTCCTGCACGGTTTCAGCCAAATGCTGCTCCACGGCAGCGGACCCGGCCAAAGCGGCGGCATTGAGCCAGGAGGACATGGCGATGATGGCAAGCGATCCAAGCCCTATGGCGCCCAAAAGCCCGGTGCGGGCGCGCGCGGTGCGCACCGCCGGGAACAACCGCATCAGGTAGGACCAGAAGACAAAGATCCCGACAGAGACCGCCACGGAGTAGGCGATGGCGGCAAAGACCGACATCGCGCCGTTCTCATCGAGCAGCGAGGACACGCCCAGATAGGTGTAAATGCCGGAGGCGACAGACAAAACGCCAAGCGCCGTGCCCGAGAAGGTGTCGAGCCACGTCAGGTGGCCTTCAAGTTCGCGCGCATGGCGCACGCCGCGCGCTGCGCTGCGGGACAGGGTATGCGGGTCGGTCATCTCGCCCTCTTTGGAAATTGCTTGGGTAAGGTACGGAAAAATCGAAGGTTTGAAAGCGGGGCGGTGACGGCGCTTGCCTTTGTTCATGAAATGTTCGTATATTTTGAGCATGCTTTCGCCTGTCTCTCCCGCCCTCGCACCCGGCCAGCTTCTGGCGCGGGGTGTTTGCCGTCATCTGGCCAGTCTCGGTTTTGCGGTGATCGAGGAATTTGTGCCGGACAGGGGGCTGCGCGTCGACGTCATGGCGCTTGGACCCAAGGGGGAGCTGTGGGTCGTAGAGTGTAAATCGAGCCGCGCGGACTTTATGGGGGACGGCAAATGGCAAGGGTATCTGCCTTATTGCGACCGGTATTTCTGGGCGGTGGACTCCGCGTTTCCGGTGGAGATCCTGCCCGAAGAGACCGGGCTCATCATGGCCGACGCTTATGGTGCCGAGGTGATCCGCATGGCACCGGAAGACAAGCTCGCCGGGGCGCGCCGGACCAAACTGACGCGCAGCTTTGCTGTACATGCGGCGCGCCGGTTGCATGGCCTGAGGGACCCGGACGGGGCGTCGGGTTGGGCGCTCTGACCGATTCTTTGTAGGGTGGCCGTTTGCACGAAAAATTAAGCGTCAGCTGCCAGACTGCCGCCGAAACGGGATTCGATATTGGGGTCCACACGAAATTCCGTGCCTTGTGACCAAATGGATCGTTTGCGTGGAGAGATTCATCGGCTATGAGATCGTCTGACAAACAAGACTGCAGGCAGATGACTCAGAAAACCACGAACGATGCCCCCCGATCCGCGCGTGATTGGGTCAAGGTGCTTGCCGCCTACCGCGACCCAAGCCTTGGCCGCAGCCTCTTTGAACTGGCGATCACACTTGTTCCGTTCCTTTTGCTCTGGGCGCTGGCGTGGTGGGCTCTGTCGTTCAGCTATCTGCTGGCCTTTGGCCTGTCGGTGCTGAACGCCGGTTTCCTTCTGCGGCTGTTCATCATTCAGCACGATTGCGGCCACAGTGCGTTCTTCCACAGCCGCACGGCGGGAGACTGGCTGGGGCGGGCGCTCGGGGTTCTGACGCTCACGCCGTATGACGTCTGGCGCCGTACACATTCGATCCATCACAGTGGTGCAGGCAATCTGTCCCGTCGCGGACTTGGCGACATTCACACCATGACCGTCGCGGAATACAAGGCCGAGACATGGCGCGGGCGGTTGATGTACCGCCTTTATCGCAGCCCCGTTGTCCTGTTCGGATTGGGTCCGTTCTACATTTTCTTCCTACAAAATCGCCTGCCCATCGGGCTGACTGACGGGCGGCAATACTGGATCAGCGCGATGGCGACCAACGTGGTTCTGTTCCTGGCGCTTGGCGCGATCTGGTGGTTCGGCGGCTGGGCGCCGCTTCTGCTGATCTTCGTGCCGTCGACGCTGTTGGCCGCAACCCTCGGGATTTGGCTGTTCTACGTTCAGCACCAGTTCGAGACGACCCATTGGGATCAGGATGCGGATTGGCAGTTGCACGAGGCCGCGCTCGAAGGCTCTTCGCATTATGTCATGCCCAAGGTGCTGCAATGGATGACCGGCAACATCGGCATTCATCATGTGCATCACCTCTACAGCCGAATCCCCTTTTATCGGCTGACCGAGGTGCTGCGCGATCATGAGATGCTGAAGGACAGCAACCGGATGACCATTGCGGAAAGCTTTGCCAACGCCAAGCTGCACCTGTGGGATGAGCAAAGCCGCAGGCTGCTGTCTTTCCGCGAGGCGCGTTCCTTGCTGGCCTGACCGGTTCGGACACTGCGAAAAAGAAAACGCCGGGCAAAGCGCCCGGCGTTTTCTTTTTGTTTTGGCGGAGTTGCTTACTTGAAGCGGTAGTTGATCCGACCTTTGGTCAGATCGTAGGGGGTCATTTCCACCTGTACCTTGTCGCCTGCCAGAACACGGATGCGGTTCTTGCGCATCTTGCCTGCCGTATGTGCGATGATCTCATGGCCGTTCTCAAGCTCGACCCGAAACGTCGCATTGGGCAGGAGTTCCTTAACGACACCGGGAAATTCGAGCGTATCTTCCTTGGCCATGGTCTCTCCTGAGTTGCACTGCCCGTCATCGTAGCGGGCGAGCGTGTATATGGTCTTAATATGCTTTTAATTCAAGCCCAGTTTTCAGCGCAGCCGGGTCAGCGCCGCCAAGGCGTCGCGCCCGTGCTGTTCCGGCCAATGCGCATGGTTGAGCACAACCCCATCGCGGCGCACGGTGCGGATGGTCTCCGGATCAATATCCGCCATTGTCCAGCCGGGTTTGTCCAGCGCGCCGGAGGCAATAACGCCGGTCGGGGGGAAGCCGGTGTCCGGCGGGCCAAAGATGCCGCCGCGGCCAACGGATATGTCGATCACCTCGGACCAGTCTGCCGTCCCGACAAGCGAGGCCATGACCGTCACACATTGGTTTTCCAGCGCCCGGGCCCGCGCGCCGATCCGAACGCGGGAATGGCCGGAAAGCGCTTCGGTCACGGAGGGGACCAGGATCACATCGGCCTCTGCAAGCGCCCGGCCCAGCAGAGGAAACTCGCTGTCATAGCATATCAGGATGCCGATCCGCCCCAGGGCCGTATCGAACAATCGTAACGGCCCGCCCGGGGCGATGTCCCACTCTTCGCGCTCGAAGCGGGTCATGATCTGCTTGTCCTGAATGCCCACAGAGCCGGTTGGCGTAAAAAGCCGCGCCCGGTTGACCGGCCGGGCGGCGATGCTCTCGTCCAGCACAGGCGCAGAGGCGGCGAGGATATGCACGCCGAACCGGCTGGCGAGATCCGCATGCAGCCCGTCCGCGTCCGAAATGCGCGCGTTGGTTGCCTGAATGCAGCGTTCCAGATCAAGTGCGGCTTCCGCCCCGTCCAGCGTTGCCAGCTCCAACGCGCCATATTCGGGAAACACCAAAAGCGCCGAGCCGTGATCAGCGGCGCTTTGGACCCAATCTGTTATCTTCCGCGCGTAGTCCTTCCACGAGGTCAGGAAGCTGGGCGGGTAGGCGGCTGTTGCGATCTTCATCTTGGTTACTCGCCGGTCTCAACCGCAATGGTCTGGCGCAGGTCCCCCGTGGCGCGGTCAAAGATCAGGATCTGATCGTCTTCCGTGACCACAGCGTACCAATCAGAGCCTTGCGTGTAAGCGCTCGCCTCTGCGCCGGAGGGCAGGGTGATCACCTCTGGAAGAGGCGCGCGGGCATTGGTATAGCGGTGCCAGATCAGGAAGAGGATCAGCACGATCCCGGCGATCATCACGCCGGTCAGAACCGTCACCAGCACGCGCAGAAAACGCAGCTGCGGCGGTTCGGGCAGGTTTTCCTCGGGGCTTTCAGGAGCAGTCATGGCACAGATATCCGTCACGATCGCGGCCAATCCGCCGCCGCGCCTTGATAAGGCGCTTGCCCGCGATGTGCCAGAGGAAGCGGCGCTCTCGCGCACGCGGCTGGCCAGGCTGATCGCCGAAGGGGCAGTGACGCTGAATGGCGCGCCTCTGAGCAATCCCAAGGGGTCAGTGGTCGAAGGGGATGTGATTGTCATCACCGTGCCGGAGGCGCAGGACTATGACGTTGTCCCGCAGGACATCCCGCTTGAGGTCGTCTATGAGGATGACGCGCTGATCGTGGTGAACAAACCGGCGGGCATGGTGGTCCATCCCGCGCCCGGCTCGCCGGATGGCACGTTGGTGAACGCCTTGTTGCACCACTTCGGCGGAGATCTGTCCGGGATTGGCGGCGAAAAACGCCCCGGTATCGTGCACCGGATCGACAAGGACACCAGCGGGCTGCTGGTGGTCGCCAAGTCGGACAAGGCGCATCATGGTCTCGCCAAACAGTTTGAAAAGCATACCGCGCAGCGGGCGTATCTCGCGCTGGTCCACGGCGTGCCGGATCGCGGTGATCCGCGCCTTCTGGGCATGCGCGGCGTTGCGGCGAGCGTGGCGGGTGAGATCACCATCACCAGCGGGCTGGCGCGGCACAAGACGGATCGGCAACGTCAGGCGGTCTATTTCGACGGGCAGGGGCGGCACGCGATCACACATGCAAAGGTGCTCGAAACCTATGGCACCCCGCCTGCGCTGTCCTTGGTGGAATGCCGTCTGGAGACAGGCCGGACCCACCAGATCCGCGTGCACATGGCCCATGCGGGGCATGGGCTGATCGGGGATCCTGTTTATGGCGGGCGTCGGAAAATCTCGCCCAAGGCGCTCAGCCCCAAGGCGCTTGCGGCGGTGCAGGGGTTTGACCGGCAGGCGCTGCATGCGACGGAGCTTGGCTTTACCCACCCGGTCACCGGCGAAGAGATGCTGTTCCACGCGCCGTTGCCGCCGGATATGGCGTCCGTGCTGGACGCGCTGCGCTAGGATTCCTTGACTTTGCGTCACCATTTCGTGTAGACATGTGACCCCCACAGCGCATTTCTGACACAGAGTGCACAGCTGCGTGAGACAGGTGTCACAGAGGTTATCTCGACGGAAACTTGGGTTAACTACGTTGTAACACTTGTCGCGATACCACCAGCGGCAAACGCCAGGGACCCCGCAAATAAGGCCCCCAGCAACAAATGTTAACGGAAACATCGCAAAGGGGTTGAAACCCCGACGCGGGCTTCCCATCTGGAATGTTAAGCGCCGTAACATTCGGCGGCCCAAGAGGGAGAGTGACATGAGCAACTATGCAAATTTGCCGGCCCCGTCGCCGGAAGCCGGTCTGAGCCGTTACCTGCAGGAAATCCGCAAGTTCCCGCTGCTCGAACCGGAAGAAGAGTACATGCTGGCCAAGCGCTGGGTGGAAAACGAGGATTCGACCGCAGCGCACAAGATGGTCACATCGCACCTGCGTCTCGCGGCCAAGATCGCCATGGGCTATCGCGGCTACGGTTTGCCGCAGGCCGAGGTGATCTCGGAAGCAAACGTTGGCCTGATGCAGGCGGTGAAACGGTTTGACCCGGAGAAGGGCTTCCGCCTGGCGACTTACGCCATGTGGTGGATCCGAGCCTCCATTCAGGAGTATATCCTGCGATCCTGGAGCCTTGTGAAGCTGGGCACCACCAGCGGCCAGAAGAAGCTGTTCTTTAATCTGCGCAAGGCCAAGGCCCGCATCGGCGCGCTCGAAGAGGGTGATCTTCGTCCCGAAAACGTGACGCGGATCGCCAATGATCTGGGCGTGACCGAAGCCGAGGTGATCAGCATGAACCGCCGCATGTCCGGTGGGGATGCCTCTCTCAATGCCCAGGTGGGCAGCGAGGGCGAAGGCACCATGCAATGGCAGGACTGGCTCGAAGACGAAGACGCCGATCAGGCCGGTGACTATGCCGAGAAGGATGAACTGGAAGCGCGCCGCGCGCTGCTCGCCGAGGCCATGGATGTGCTGAACGAGCGCGAGCGCGACATTCTCACCCAGCGCCGTCTGGCAGAGAAGCCGGTGACGCTGGAAGACCTCTCTTCGGTCTACGACGTGAGCCGCGAACGCATCCGCCAGATCGAAGTGCGGGCGTTTGAAAAGCTGCAGACCCGCATGCGCAACCTCGCGCAGGAACAGGGGATGCTCACCAGCGCCTGATACGGCGACAAAGACAAGTAACCAGTGGTCCCTCAGCCCCCGTGCCTCTCATTGGCGCGGGGGTTTTTCGTGCAAAGCGGTTGCAGCCGGATGGCGATAACGTCACGATGGTAGCGCAATCAGGGCAGGAGGGAACGGTCATGCCAAAGCATCTGCGGTGGGGGATCATGGGCGCGTCAAAATTCGCGCGCGAACATATGGCACCCGCGATCCACATGGCGCGGCGCGGCGACCTGGTGGCGCTGGCGACCTCCAGCGCCGACAAGGCGCTTCCGTTTCTGGACCGCACGCCGGGCCTGCGGGTGCTGCCTTCAGAGAATTCTTATGAAGCGCTGATCTTCGATCCGGACGTGGACGCCATCTACATCCCGCTGCCCAACCACCTGCATGTGGCCACCGCGCTGAAGGCGATTGCCGCGGGCAAACATGTTCTGGTGGAAAAGCCGCTGGCGATGACTGTCGCAGGCTTTGAACCGGTGATTTTCGAGCGCGACAGGCAAGGTGTGCTGGCGGCCGAGGCCTTCATGATTGTGCACCATCCGCAATGGCGCAAGGCGCGGGACCTTGTGCAAGCCGGAGAGATCGGCAAGCTGGTACGGGTCTCCGGCGCGTTCTCTTATGACAACCGCACGGACACGGACAACATCCGCAACCGGCCAGACACGGGCGGCGGCGCGATCCCGGACATTGGCGTCTATATCTATGGGGCAACCCGCTTCGTGACCGGCGAAGAGCCCGAAGAAATCCTCAGCACTGCAATTGAACGGGAAAATGGTGTGGATGTCTGGAGCCATGTGACAGCCCGCTTCCCGTCCTTTCACTACACCGGCGTGGTGTCGATGCGGATGAGCCCGTGGCAGGAGATGACCTTCCATGGCGACAAAGGGCTGATCCGCCTGACCGCGCCGTTCAACGCCGGTGTGTACGGCGAGGCGCGGGTTGAGCTGCACCGGCCGGGTTTGGAAATCACCGAATGGCGCTTCCCGGCAGACAATCACTATGTGCATCAGGTCGAGGCGTTCAACGCCAGTGTGCTGGATGGGGCGGACTATCCTTGCCCGCTTGAGTTCTCGCGCGGCACGCAGGCGATGATCGACATGATCTGGGCGAAAGAGCAGGGCTAGGACGGCGGCGGCGCTCCTTCGCCAAGGCGAAGATCGCCCCGCCCACCGTCCCGCAGCGATGCTCAGATCGTGATCACAACCTTACCGGTCGATTTGCGCGCGCGCAGCAGATCCATGCCTTCGACGGCCTGCTCAAGCGGCAGAACATGGCTCACATGCGGGTGCAAACGCCCGTCCTCGTGCCATTTCAGCAGCTGCGCCAGCGATCCGGTGAGAACGTCCGGCTTGAACGTCAGGTAGCCACCCCAATAAAGGCCCAGCACCGTCAGGTTTTTCACCATCAGATGGTTCGCCTTGATCTGCGGCACGTCGCCGGACGCAAATCCGATGGTCAGCAGCCGCCCTTCGGGCTTGCAGGAGCGGAAGGCGGCGGTGAACTGTTCGCCGCCCACCGCGTCATAGACCACGTCACAACCGCCGAGTTTCTTCATCTCTTCGCGGATATCCTGGGTCTTGGCGTCGATCAGGTGATCCGCTCCGGCCTGGCGGGCGATTTCCAGCTTTTCCGGACCACGGGCACAGGCCACCACGCGCGCGCCCATCAGTTTGCCGATTTCAACCGCAGTGAGGCCAACGCCGCCTGCCGCGCCTAGCACCAGAAGGGTCTCGCCGGGCTGCATCCGCGCGCGGTGGTCCAGCGCGAGATGGCTGGTGCCATAGGCGATCTGGAAAGCGGCGGCGTCTGTGAAACTCATGCTGTCCGGGATCTTGACCGCACGGGCTGCGTCAAAACATCCGACCTCCGCCAGACCACCCTGACCGCCATAGACCGCCACGCGATCGCCTGCGGCAAAACCGGTTACACCCGTGCCGAGCGCTTCCACTGTCCCGGCCACTTCCATGCCCATGATGAAGGGCAGGGCGGGCGTATCCTGATAGGTGCCCTTCTGCATCAGCAAATCCGCGAAATTGAGACCGCAGGCGGCGATTCTCAGGCGGATTTCACCTGGCTTCGGGTCCGGCTCGGGCAAATCCTGGACCGTGGGAAGGGAATCGTGTGACGTAAGGTAAAGCGCTCGCATGGGGTCTCCGTTCGTTTGTGCGGGAGTTTCGCCAATGTGAGCCTATATTCAAGTGGGTATCCTTGTTTTCAAATCGTATACAGTCGCGCTGAACATGCAACTTTATGGAGAATTGAGAACAAGTTTACCATCATCGCACGTTCTTCGTTCTTGATTTATTATGGTTGTATGATGTACTGAATTGCGGATAATTCCGTGTAGGGTGCGGCCAGACCAGATCTAGCAAGGTTTTTGCCGTTTCCGTGGGTTGGGCGGGCAACAAATAGAATAGGACTAGAAAAAATGGCGCATCCGGTAGACGTTCACGTGGGTAAACGCATTCGCCACCGTCGGTGGCTGGTCGGCATGACCCAGCAGCAGCTCGCTGAACACGTTGGCATCAAGTTCCAGCAGATCCAGAAATACGAAACCGGCGCAAACCGCGTGAGTGCGTCGCGCCTTTGGGACATCGCCGATGCGCTTGTCGTCCCTGTCAGCTTCTTCTTCGAAGGCATCGAAGCCGAGGAAAACGAAGCCGCGCCCAAGTCCGAAAGCATCCCTGCGGATATCCTTGGCGACAAGGAAGCGCTGGATCTCGTGCGCTCCTACTACGCAATTCCGGAAAACCAGCGCCGCCGCCTGTTCGAACTGGCGCGAGTCCTGTCCGACGTGGCTTGAGCCACGTCCCGCCCTGCGGTAGCTCTGTGCCAAACTGAGCGCCGGAGGGATTGCCGTGACCCTGACAGAAAATGAACAGCATGAGTTGGTAGAAACCGCTCATGCGTTGGCTGATGCGGCGGGACATGCGATTCTGCCGTTTTTTCGTTCTGCCGATCTGTCTTCTGAAAACAAGCTGTCGGAGGGTTTTGACCCGGTCACCGTGGCAGACCGCGCGGCAGAAGAGGCCATGCGCGCGATCCTGGCCGAGCGGCGTCCTCAGGATGCGGTTTTCGGAGAAGAATTCGGCGCAACATCAGGAACATCCGGCCTCACCTGGGTGCTCGATCCGATTGATGGCACGCGCGGTTTTATCTCTGGCACGCCAACCTGGGGTGTGCTGATTGCGGTGTCGGACAACACCGGTCCCATCCTTGGCATCATTGACCAGCCTTACATCAATGAGCGATTCACCGGCGGTCTGGGGCAGGGACGCCGAACCGGCCCACAAGGGGCCGCTGACCTGAAAACCCGGGCTACGGGGGCTTTGGTTGACGCAACGTTATTTACAACTTTCCCGGAAGTCGGCAGCGCCGAGGAGGGCGCAGCGTTCCGCCGCGTGGCGGAGCAGGTGAAACTGGTGCGCTATGGCATGGATTGCTACGCCTATGCGCTTCTGGCGGCGGGCCAGATCGATCTTGTGATCGAAGCCGGCCTCAACTCCTATGACATCCAGGCCCCGATTGCCGTGATCGAAGCAGCAGGCGGCCTTGTCACGGACTGGCAGGGCGGCCCCGTGCACGAAGGCGGACGGGCGCTCGCGGCGGCCAACCCGGAAATTCATGCCGCCGCCTTGGCAATTTTGAAGGAAACTGTCTAAACTCCTCTCAGGGTGCGCACTTCCCCTTTTCCGGCGCCCGAATGTCTCTCTCAGAAAAGGGGTAACGAGAGGGACCCAATGTCAGAAACATTGATCAAGAACGCCCAAGCGGTGCTGACCATGGATGATGCCGGGCAGGAGCTGGCCGGTGTCGATATTCGCATCAAGAACGGGGTCATCGCCGAGATTGGCACCGGGTTGACCAGTGAAGGTACGGTGATCGACGCCAGCGCCTGCATCGTGACGCCCGGCCTTGTGAACACCCATCATCACCTCTACCAGACGCTGACGCGCGCGGTGCCGGGCGGGCAGGACGCACTGCTTTTTGGCTGGCTGCAAACGCTCTACCCCATCTGGTCGCGGTTCGGGCCCGAGGAGATGTATGTCTCGGCCCAGATCGGTCTTGCGGAACTGGCGCTTTCTGGCTGCACGATGAGTTCCGACCATCTCTACCTCTACCCCAATGGCGCACGGCTTGATGATACGATCCACGCGGCGCAGGAGGTGGGGCTGCGGTTCCATCCTACGCGCGGCGCGATGAGCATTGGCGAGTCGGACGGCGGCTTGCCGCCGGATGCTCTGGTCGAGCAGGAGGCGGCCATCCTCGACGATTGTATCCGCGTGATCGACGCGTTTCATGATCCCAAGGACGGCGCAATGGTGCGCGTGGGCGTGGCCCCCTGTTCGCCGTTTTCCGTCAGCCGGGACCTGATGCGGGATGCCGCAATCCTGGCGCGGGACAAGGGGGTCATGTTGCACACCCATCTTGCGGAGAACGACGAGGACATCGCCTACAGCGAGGCACAGTTCGGCTGTCGACCGGGCCAATATGCCGAAGATCTGGGGTGGACCGGCGATGACGTCTGGCACGCGCATTGTGTGAAGCTTGACGGGCAAGAGATTGATCTGTTTGCACAAAGCGGCACCGGCGTGGCCCATTGTCCATGCTCCAACTGCCGTCTTGGCAGCGGCATCGCGCCGGTTTGGGACATGCGCGATGCGGGGGTGAAGGTCGGCCTTGGCGTGGACGGATCGGCCTCCAATGACGCAGGATCGCTGATCGATGAGGCGCGGCAGACCATGCTGCTGCAGCGCGTGACTAAGGGGGCCGATGCCATGAGCGCCCGCGAGGCACTGCGCATCGCAACCCGCGGCGGGGCAGAGGTGCTCGGGCGGAGTGACTGCGGGCAGGTCGCTGTTGGCAAGCGCGCGGACCTTGCGCTCTGGGATGTCAGCGGTATCGAGGCGGCGGGCAGCTGGGACAAGGCGGCGATTTTGCTTGCGGGACCACGCCGCGTCCGACATCTATTGGTTGAAGGGCGGCAGGTCGTGCGCGATTTCGAGATCGCGACGTTTGATCTGCCTAAGGCAATCGTTAAACAGAATCGCCTAGCCATGGCTCTGGCGGATAAGATGTAGAGGGCTCCAATGCGAACACTCCTGGCTTTGATTATGTGCCTTGCGCTGCTTCCTGCCGTGGCGAGCGCGCAGCAAGTGCGGCAAATGCTGAATGGGCTTCGGGCGGAAAACGGGCTTGGCCCGCTGCAACCTTCCGAGGCGCTTGAAAAGGCCGCCATGGCCCATGCGATGGATCTCGCCCGCACCGGGAAGTTCAGCCACACCGGTTCGGACGGCTCGCGCCCGATGAAACGGGCCAAGCGTCAGGGCTATCGTGGGTGTTTCGTGGCGGAAAACATTGCCAAAGGACAGAAAACCGTGACCGAAGTCATGGGCGGCTGGGCCCGCTCGCCAGGGCACCGCAAGAACATGTTGTCGCGCAAAGCCAAGGAATACGGGCTGGTCCGGGCCGAGGGCAACATCTGGGTTCTGGTCTTGGGAAGCACGCGCTGCTAACGGGTTTGTGGGTGTCCTGAGGCGCGCAAATTCCGCCGCGCCTCGGGTGCGCCCAAGCCCTGCGTGTCTTGACAGGTGTCAGTCCAAACCCTGATCGCCGGGACGCAAAACCTTCTCTCCCGCCACATAGGTCGCCGCCACAGCGCGGTCGTCGCCCATCATGATCGTCGGGAACACCGCTTCCCAGATGTCGGCGGCCTGCGCGTGACGCTGTGCGATCGCCGGTGTCGATGCCAGATCCAGCACCACCATATCCGCCTCCAGCCCCGGCGCGAGATTGCCGATCCGGTCCTCCGCGTGCAGGGCGTTGGCGGAGCCTTGCGTGGCCAGCCACAGCAAGGCCGAGGGATGCAACGGCGTGCCGCGCAACTGCCCGATCTCATAGGCTGCCGCCATGGTCCGCAGCATCGAGAAGGAAGAGCCGCCCCCGGTGTCCGTGGCCAGGCCCACGCGCTGCCCGGCGGCCGTCAAGCCGGCCATGTCAAAAAGCCCCGAGCCGATAAACGTGTTCGACGTTGGACAATGGACCAAGGCCGCGTCCGCCTCCCGCAGCCGATCCGTTTCGCGTGGGTCAAGGTGGATGGCATGACCATAAAGCCCACGCGAACCAAGCAGACCGTAGGCCTCATAGGTATCGAGGTAATCGCGCGCTGCCGGGTAGAGCGATTTGACCCAGGCGATTTCATCGAGTTGCTCGCTCAGATGCGTCTGCATCAGGCAGTCCGGGTTTTCCGCCCAAAGCGCGCCAAGCGCCTCCAGTTGCTCCGGTGTTGAGGTTGGCGAAAATCGCGGTGTGATCACGTATTCGGCCCGGCCTTGCCCATGCCAGCGGGCCAGCAGCGCCTTGCTGTCGTCATAGGCGGATTGCGCGGTGTCGCGCAGCCCGTCCGGCGCGGTGTCGCGGTCCATGCAGGTTTTGCCCGCGAACACCCGCATGCCGCGCGCCTTGGCCGCTTCAAACAAGGCATCGGCGGAAGCCGGGTGAATTGTGCAGTAAGAACAGACGGTTGTTGTCCCGTGGCTGAGCAGAATGTCCAGGTAGCGCTCCGCAATGTCCCGGGCATAGGCCGGATCGGCAAAACGCATTTCTTCGGGGAACGTGTAGCTGTTCAGCCAGTCGATCAGCCGCTTGCCCCAACTGGCGATCATCGCGGTCTGCGGGTAATGGGCGTGGGCATCGACGAATCCGGGCAGGATCAAACCCTCGCCGTGATCGACAACCGCCGCGTCCGGGTGCTGCGCGCCAAGCACATCCGCAGGTCCGGTTTGCGAAATGAGGCCGTTTTCTACAAGCACCGCCCCGCGCCGCTCGTGCCGGGCCGCGGTTGGGCCAAGCGCAAAGGGATCGCCCGCAAAGGACAGGGTTTGGCCAAGGTGAAGGGTGGCGGGGGGCATGGTGTCTCCGGCTAAAAACATCACCGAACCTAGGCTCTTACGGGTAAAAGGTAAATTCCTGCTTTGCAGTCGCCGTGTAGGCTGTTCGGTTCTTTGCCGCCGTTGCCGGGAAAACGCGCTTTTCGGTTTCAGCTTCCCCGGGAAAGGTTTTAAGTTGGGGCAAATCGGGGCGCGCCCGAACGAAAAAGACCAACAGGAGCCCGGGATGTTGGACGAAGACCAGACCACCCGCCCAGAGGCCGAAACCGAAATCGACGAAGACGCCTACGCGCTCGACCGCAGGGCGGTGGCGCAGATGCTTTACGCGGTCGATATCGGCGACCGGGAACAGCTTCTGACCCTGCTCGAGCCGCTGCACCAGGCCGACATCGCGGACATGCTGGAGCAGATCAACGCCTTCGACCGGATGCGGCTGATCAAGCTTTACGGCAAGGAATTTGACGGCGAACTCCTCTCGGAGCTTGACGATTCCATCCGCGAAGAGGTCATCGGCATCCTCAACCCCGAGGTTCTCGCCGAGGCGGTGCGCGATCTCGACTCTGACGACGTTGTGGACCTTGTCGAAGACCTCGACGAGCCACAGCAAGAGGCCATTCTCGAGGTTCTCGAAGACAGTGACAGGGTCGCTGTCGAGCAGTCCCTGACTTATCCGGAGTTCTCTGCAGGCCGCCTGATGCAGCGCGAGGTGGTGATGGCGCCGGAGCACTGGAATGTCGGTGAAGCCATTGATTACCTGCGCAATTCGGACAATCTGCCGGAGCAGTTTTATCACATCGTTCTGGTCGATCCCAAGCTGCGCCCTGTGGGGAATGTCACGCTTGGAAAGCTGATGGGCTCGCGCCGGGAGGTGCTGATGCGCGCGCTGATCGAAGAGGTGTTCCACGTCATCCCCGTCACCCGGGATGAGGGCGAGGTCGCCTACGCCTTCAATCAATACCATCTGATTTCCGCGCCTGTGGTGGATGAAAACGAGCGGCTCGTCGGGGTGATCACAATCGACGATGCCATGGCGGTTCTCGATGAGGAACACGAAGAAGACATCCTGCGCCTTGCCGGTGTGGACGAGGAAAGCTCGCTTTCGGACAACTACATTGAAACCACAAAACGCCGCTTTCCATGGTTGGCGGTGAACCTTGTGACGGCGGTGCTGGCAAGCCTTGTCATCGCGCAATTCGAGGCGGCGATTGCACAGGTCGTCGCGCTGGCCGTGCTGATGCCGATTGTCGCCTCCATGGGGGGTAACGCGGGCACCCAATCGCTGACCGTGGCGGTGCGCGCGTTGGCCACCAAGGACCTCACCACATCAAACCTCTGGCGGGTGATCCGGCGTGAGGCGATGGTGGGGCTGGTCAACGGGATCATTTTTGCGGTCGTGATGGGGGTTGTTGGCATCGTCTGGTTTGGCTCACCGGCCTTGGGTGGGGTGATCGCTGCCGCGATGGTGATCAATCTGGTCGTTGCCGGCCTCGCAGGGATCGTGATTCCGGTGCTTCTTGAGAAGGCCGGGGTGGACCCGGCGCTGGCCTCCGGGGCCTTTGTGACCACGGTGACGGACGTGGTGGGCTTCTTCGCCTTCCTTGGACTTGCCGTTGTTGTTTTGCTGTAAGGAAGTGGCGCATGTCCTTGGATGATCTGAAAAAAGCAGCGCGCAAAGCCGCCTTTGCCCGGCGCAAGACCGCCTTTGAAACGCGAAGTCCGGGGCAGGCGGGTAAGCTCAGCGAAGTGCTGGCCGGCTATCGCGGTGTGCCGCTGGCCGGCTATATGCCGATCCGGACCGAGATCAGCCCCATGGCCGCGATGGAAGAGGCCGCCGCCCATGGACCTGTTTGCGTGCCGGTGATCGAAGCGGCCGGGCAGCCGCTGCGATTTGCCCTTTGGGAGCCGGATTGCGAGATGGTGGACGGCGCCTTTGGCGCGCGGGTGCCTGCGACGCTTGACTATATCGAGCCGGAACTTCTGATTGTGCCGCTGGTGGCCTTCAGCAAAGGCGGCGGGCGTCTCGGCTATGGCGGCGGTTTTTATGATCGCACGCTGGAACGGCTTCGCGCCAAACGCGCAACGCTTGCCATCGGCTTTACCTTTGCCGCGCAGGAAGCGGAAGATCTGCCGCTGGAGCCGACAGACCAGCCGCTTGATTTCATCGTCACCGAAAACGCGGTGATCCAGCCGGGCAGCTGACGCTCAGAGCGCGCGCCAGCCGATATCGCGGCGGCAGAAGCCTTCGGGCCAGTCGGTGCCGTCGACCATGGCATAAGCCCGATCGCGCGCTTCCTGCAACGTTGCTCCGCGTGCGGTGGCATTCAGAACACGCCCGCCAGAGGCTGTGATCGCGCCGTCCTTTTGGGTGGTGCCCGCGTGGAACATCATGTGGAAACTGTCTTCGGGAAGCGCATCCAAGCCCTTGATGACAGAGCCTTTCTCATACGCACCGGGATAGCCGTTCGCCGCCAGAACCACGGTCATGGCGTGATCATCGGCCCAGGTCACCTGCGCCTCATCAAGACGCCCTTCGGCACAGGCCTGCATCAGATCAAAAGCCTGTGCGCCGAGGCGCAGCATCAGAACCTGGCATTCGGGATCGCCGAAGCGCACGTTGTATTCCACGAGACGCGGCTGGCCATCCTTGATCATCAGGCCGACATAGAGCACGCCCTGATACGGGCTGCCGCGCTTGGCCATTTCGGCCATGGTCGGGCGCACGATTTCATCCAGCGCCTTTTGCGTGACGGCCTCGTCCATGATCGGAGCCGGGGAGTACGCGCCCATGCCTCCGGTGTTGAGCCCGGTATCGCCTTCGCCGACGCGTTTGTGGTCCTGCGCGGTGCCGATGGGCAGGCAGGTCTCGCCATCAACCAGGACAAAGAAAGACGCCTCTTCGCCGGTCATGAACTCTTCGATGACCACCTCGGCGCCCGCGCTGCCAAAGCTGCCGCCAAACATGTCGTCAATCGCAGCCTCGGCTTCGGCCACGGTTTCGGCGATAATCACGCCCTTGCCTGCGGCGAGGCCGTCCGCCTTGACCACAATCGGCGCGCCCTGTTCACGAACGTGCGCCTTGGCGGCTTCGGCATCGGTGAAATGGCCGTAAGCGGCTGTGGGGGCGTTTGCGGCGTCGCAGATTTCCTTGGTGAAGGACTTGGAAGCTTCGAGCCGCGCGGCTTCCGCCGACGGGCCAAAGACCGCGAAACCCGCGGCGCGCAAGCGATCCGCGACACCCGCGGCCAAGGGCGCCTCGGGGCCGACAATCACCAGATCAATGGCGTTTTCGGAGGCAAACTCCGCGACCACGCCGCCATCGTTGATGTCGATGCTGGCACATTCCGCGATCATCGCAATCCCTGCGTTGCCCGGCGCGACGATCAGCTTGTCGCATTTCGGGTTCTGAAGCGTGGCCCAGGCCAGGGCGTGTTCGCGTCCACCGCTTCCGAGGATCAGGATGTTCATGGGCAGGCTCCATTGGTTGGCGTCGGGCCGTTCGGGGCGCTGCCCCGGACCCCGAGGTATTTTGAGCCCAAAGAAGGGCAGGGGCGCTTTTGTCTTGTCGAGTGACCCTTTAAGGTCGGGGGGCTGCGGAAGCAAGGGAAGGCAGGGAAATGGATCTTCTGGACGAAGGGGACGCGGGCAACACGCCGGAGTTTTCCGTCTCTGAGCTTTCGGGTGCTGTCAAACGCATGATCGAAGGCGAGTTCGGCTTTGTCCGGGTGCGCGGCGAGGTCGGGCGGGTGACGCGGCCGCGCTCCGGGCATCTCTACCTTGATCTCAAGGATGATCGCGCGGTGATTTCCGGGGTGATGTGGAAAGGGGTGGCGGCGAAGCTGCAGACCTTGCCCGAAGAAGGCATGGAAGTTGTGGCGACCGGGCGCATGACCACCTTTCCGGGGCAGTCCAAATACCAGATCGTGCTTGATGACATCCGGCCGGCAGGCATGGGCGCTCTCATGGCGATGCTGGAAAAGCGCAAGGCGCAGATGCAAGCCGAAGGGCTGTTCGCGCCCGAGCGCAAGCAGCCGTTGCCGTACCTGCCGGAGATCATCGGGGTTGTGACCTCGCCCACGGGGGCGGTCATTCGCGATATTCTGCACCGCTTGCGCGAGCGTTTTCCGCGCAAGGTTCTGATCTGGCCTGTGGCGGTGCAAGGGGCGGCCTGCGCGCCGGAGGTGGCGCGGGCGATTGAAGGGTTCAATCGGCTGACGCCGGGAGGCGCCTTGCCCCGCCCGGATTTGCTGATTGTGGCGCGCGGCGGCGGTTCGGTTGAAGATCTTTGGGGCTTCAATGAAGAGAGTGTGGTGCGGGCGGCGGCGGCCTCTGACATTCCGCTGATCTCGGCTGTGGGGCATGAGACGGACACCACGCTGATTGATTATGCCTCGGACAAACGCGCGCCGACGCCGACGGCGGCGGCGGAGATCGCCGTGCCTGTTCGGCTCGAACTGATGAGTTGGACGAAGGAGGCAGGCGCGCGCATGACCCGCGCCATGGGTCAGCGGGTGGAGGTGCGCGGACAAAGGCTGCGCGATCTGGCGCGGGCGATGCCTCGGGCAGAGGCATTGTTGGATGCGCCGCGGCAGCGGCTCGATGTGCTATCGGATCGGTTGCCTGCGGGCCTGCAACGGCTGGTGGACAGGCGACGGCTGCATCTGAGCGAGCAGGCCGGATCGCTCAGGCCTTCGGTGCTGACGCGGGCGATTGCAGCGGAGCGCGGCAAGGTTACCGATCGCGCTGCGCGGCTCGGGCCGGCCTTGGAACGCTTGGTGCAAATGCGCCGCGCCGATCTGGCGAGGCGTGCGGATGGATTGAGTGACCGGGCAATTTTGCGCGAGATTTCCGCGCAATCCGAGCGGTTTCAGACCCTTGCCCGACGTATGGAGCAAGCGCACACAGGCCGGATCGCACAGGCGCGGCAGACGCTGGAGGCGGTGGACCGTTTGCGCGAAACGCTGAGTTACCGCGAGACGCTGAAACGCGGCTATGCTGTGGTGCGCGGCGATGGGGCGGTGGTCACAACGCGGGGCGCGGCGCAGAAGGCGGCGGCGCTGGAGATCGAATTTGCCGACGGCGTTCTGCCTCTCAGCGACGCAGAGGCTCCGTCCCGGCCGAAACCCGCGCCCAAGGCCAAATCCAAACCCAAGGACACGCCGCCCGAGCAGGGCAGCCTCTTCTGAACAAAGGCCTGCAAGTCCTTCTTGGAAAAGGCAGGCTTTACTTTGGGTTCTGCAGTCGCATAGACTTTGCTGCAATGCTGCATGAAGGGGAGGCCGCATATGGCAGAGTCCGAAAAGCCACTGCTGATCAAACGATATGCCAGCCGGCGGCTCTATAACACCGAAACCTCGGACTATGTGACGCTTGAGGATATTTCGGGTTTCATCCGGGATGGCCGGGAAGTGCAGATCATTGATCTCAAATCCGGCGATGACCTGACCCGGCAATACCTGCTCCAGATCGTGGCAGAGCATGAGAGCAAGGGCGAAAGCGTTTTGCCGATCAATGTGCTGACGGATCTTGTGCGCAGCTACACCTCGCAGGCTGGCACCATGGTGCCGCAGTTCCTTGCCGCATCGTTCGAGGCGTTCCAGAAGAGCCAGTCCAAGTGGGTCGAGAACATGAACACCATGAACCCGATGGCCAAAATGCCCGGGTTCGAGGCGATGCAGGCGCAGCAGGAAGCCTTTTTGAAGGCGATGACCGGCGGCGTGGGCTCGGCTTGGTCTGGTCCTACCGAGGATGACAGTCCGAAAGAGGGCGAAGATCTGGACGCGATCAAGAAGCAGCTTGCCGAGTTGCAGAGCAAACTGTCCAAGCTGGACAAGTAACCGCAGCAAAGCGCCGAACGCCGTTGTGGCGTTCGGATGCGTCCGGTCACACCGGAAGCGGGGCGTCGCCCTTGGGCTGATCCATGACAATCTGGGAATGCACGCGGGAGACGCTGCGGTGCACCAGAAGCACTTCGTGAATAAGCCGGTTCAGCGTCTGTAGATCCGGGCAGAACACGCGCAGCAGGTAATCGGCCTCGCCGGTCATGGTCCAGGCGGAGATGATCTCGGGGCGTGTCGACAAAAGGCGGGTAAAGCTCGCGCCCTCATCCGATCCGTGCCGGGCCAGTTGTACCTGCACAAAAGCCTGCACGTCCAATCCCAGCCGCGCCGGATCGAGCCGGGCGCGATATCCCATGATCAGCCCGGCTTCCTCCAGCCTTTGCCTGCGCCGCCCGATTTGGCTGGCGGAGAGGTTCAGCATGTCTGACAGTTCCTGCCCGGTGGCATAGGCGTTCTTTTGCAGCGCCGTAAGCAAGGCGCGGTCGGTTTCGTCCAGTTCGATGCTATTTTTTTGCATGAAGGGAGCATAACGCGCGAGAGTGCCGCAAACAATCGTTGAAGCTCCCAATCTTTGCGCAAACGCCGCATGGCGGATGCCGTACCTTGGCACAAAGCGCAACAGGAGGAGCACTCATGGGACCTTTCCCGCACGACGCCCCGCAATCGACCATCACCGAAGAGAACCCCGCTGGCACCGACGGATTCGAGTTTGTCGAGTTCGCCCATCCCGAACCGCAGGAGCTGCGCGAACTCTTCACGAAGATGGGCTATGCCCATGTGGCCAACCACAAGACCAAGGCCATCGAGCTTTGGCAGCAGGGCGACATCACCTATGTGATCAATGCCGAGCCGGGCAGCTTTGCCGCCCGTTTTGTCGAAGAGCACGGCCCCTGCGCGCCCTCGATGGCGTGGCGGGTTGCAGATGCGCAGCAGGCTTTTGACCATGCGGTTGCCATGGGTGCGGAACCTTATGAGGGTGCCGACAAGACCGTGGACTGGCCTGCGATCAAGGGCATCGGTGGCAGCCTGATCTACTTCACCGATCAGTATTATGACACCTCGCCCTACAACGCCGAGTTCCAGTGGACCGAGCAATCCAAGCCGCGCGGGGTGGGGTTCTACTATCTCGATCACCTGACCCACAATGTCTTCAAGGGCAACATGGACAAGTGGTTCCATTTCTATGGCAAGCTGTTCAATTTCCGCGAAATTCGCTTTTTTGACATCGAGGGCAAGTACACCGGCCTGTTCTCCCGCGCGCTGACCTCGCCTTGCGGTCGCATTCGCATTCCGATCAACGAGGACCGGGGCGAGACCGGGCAGATCGTGGCGTATCTCAAGAAGTACAAGGGCGAAGGCATTCAACACATCGCCGTCGGCGCGCGCGATATCTATGACGCGACCGATGAGATCGCGGAAAACGGCGTCAAGTTCATGCCGGGGCCGCCGGAGAGCTACTATGATCTGAGCTTTGAACGCGTCACGGGCCATGACGAGCCGGTGGATCGGATGAAGAAACACGGCATCCTGATCGACGGCGAAGGGGTCGTGGATGGCGGCGAGACGCGCATCCTGCTGCAGATCTTCTCCAAGACCGTGATCGGCCCGATTTTCTTCGAGTTCATCGAGCGCAAGGGTGACGATGGCTTTGGCGAAGGCAACTTCAAAGCGTTGTTTGAATCGATCGAGCGCGAGCAGATCGAAAGCGGCGAGTTGAAAGAGGCGGGCTGACGCGCCGCGCATTTGCTCTGGGCAACGTGACATCCTCGGACTATCCTGCCTCAAACGCAGGGTTTTTCGAGGGCGTCCTTTGCTGGAGTTGGATCACATTGCGGTTGCGGGCGAGTCGCTGGAAGAGGCGGTAGCCCATGTGGAGGCGCAGACCCATCGGGTCATGCGCCCCGGGGGCCAGCATGATCGGTTTGCCACGCATAACGCGCTGATCGGACTGGCGCCGCAGCTTTACATCGAAGCCATCGCGATAGACCCGCAAGCGCCGCCGCCGCCGGATGCACGGTGGTTCGGGCTTGATGACTTCTCGGGCGCCGCGCGGCTGGACAAGTGGATTTGCCGGGTGCCTGACATTGATGCCGCGATTGAGGCCTTGCCGATGGCAGGGCGCAAGGTGTCGCTGGAGCGGGACACGCTGCGCTGGACCATGGCTGTGCCCGAAGATGGGCGGTTGCCCTTTGACGGGGTTTTCCCGGCCTTGATCGAATGGCACGGAGACGCGCCGACACCGGGATTTGTCTTGCCAGCGGAGGCTTTGGAGCTTCGCCGCCTGATCGTCTCTCATCCGCGTGCATCGGAACTGGAAGCCCTGCTTGGCCCGCATCTGGATGCACCGCTGGTCGCGTTTGAAAACGCCGATGCGCCCGGATTGCGTGCTGAAATCGCCGATGGCGACGCCATGGTATCCTTATGAGCCAGGTGACAGTGCGCGAGGCGCGCGCTTCGGACGCGGAAGAGGTCGCCGCGCTTTGGAACACGGTGATCGATCACACGGCCATCACCTTCACCACGGAGCGAAAAACCGCAGCCAAACTGGCGCAGGACATCGCCCATCGCGGCCCGCTCTTTCTGATCGCGGAAAGTGACGGTCATGTGCGGGGCTTTGCGACCGCGTTTCAGTTTCGGGGAGGTCCGGGGTATTCCTATACCTTCGAGCATTCCATTCAGCTGGCCCCCGAAGCGCGTGGGCTGGGAGCGGGCAAGGCGCTGATGGCGACGCTCGAGGACAACCTGCGACGGCACGGCGCACATTCGCTCTTTGCCGGGGTCAGTGGTGAAAATCCGAGCGGCGTCTCATTTCACAAGGCAATCGGGTTTCACGAAGTGGCGATTTTGCCGGAAGTGGGCTTCAAATTCGGGCGCTGGATGGATCTTGTGCTGATGCAGAAAATTCTGTGAAACCCGACCTGACATTATCTTTTGAACCGCGTAGGCTGCTTTTATGTCAATCTGGACCCGCATAACGAGCGCGATTGCCTCCCTTGCCGCTGGCGAGGGTCTGGCCGCCGTTTTTGAAAAACTGCGCTCGCCGCCGGAGCGGACGGTGGGCTTTACCATTGCCGTGATCGCGCTGTCGGCCAAGATGGCCAAGGCGGACGGGCTGGTGACCCGCGACGAGGTCAGCGCCTTCCGCGAGGTCTTTGCCATTGCGCCGGAAGACGAGGCAGGGGCGGCCAAGGTGTTCAACCTCGCCCGGCAGGACGTCGCGGGCTTCGAGGAATACGCCACGCGGATTGCGGGGCTGTTCGGGGAAGAAAAGCAGACGCTTTGTGATCTGATGGAAGGGCTGTTCCACATCGCCATTGCCGACGGCACCTACCATCCCAATGAGGACGCGTTCCTGCGGCGGGTGTCGGAGATTTTCGGCATGGATGGGCCGTGTTTCGATGATCTGCGCGCGCGGTTTGTACCGGAGGCGAAATGCAGCCCTTACCGGGTGCTCGGCGTTCCGCCCGACATGCCGCTGGCGGATATTCGCAAGACATATCGGCAGCTTGTGCGCGACAGCCATCCCGATGTGATGATCGCGCGGGGGGTTCCGGAAGAGGCGATCCAGCTCTCGCAGCGGCGTTTGGCCGAGATCAACCGCGCCTGGGACGAGATATCCGCCCGCGAGACGGCGTAGCGTGCGCATTGCCACCTACAACATCGAATGGTTCGACGCGCTGTTCGATGATGACGGCGCGCTTCTGGCGGATGGCGCGTGGTCCGCGCGCTACAACGTCACGCGCCAGCAACAGGCCGAGGCCATTGCGATTGTCCTGACAGCGATGGACGCCGATGCGGTGATGGTGATCGAAGCGCCGGACACCTCGCGCAAACGCAGCACCACGCGGGCGCTGGCGCGCTTTGTCGAGGCGTTTGACTTGCGCACCACGGGGATCGTGACCGGCTTTGCCAATGACACCCAGCAGGAAATTGCGCTGCTCTATGATCCGGCGGTGATGACCGCGCGGCATGACCCGCAAGGCAGCCCGGACAGCGATCCACCCCGGTTTGACGGGGCGTTTGACATTGATCTGGACGTGGATGCAACGCTCGATCACGTGAATTTCTCCAAGCCGCCGCTGGAGTTGGCCGTGACGTTGGCGAGCGGTCGCAGTCTGCGGATGATCGGGGCACATCTCAAATCGAAGGCCCCGCATGGGGCACAAGGGCGCGACGCGGTGATGCGCCTTTCGATTGCCAACCGGCGCAAGCAATTGGCGCAGGCGATCTGGCTGCGCGAGCGGGTGGAGGCGCATCTGGCGGCAGAAGAAGACCTGATCGTGATGGGGGACCTGAACGACGGGCCGGGGCTGGATGAGTACGAACACCTGTTCGGGCGCAGTTCGGTCGAGATTGTTCTGGGCGACGCGGCGCCGCAATTGTTTGATCCCCATGCTGAAAAGGCGCTGGTCAGCCGGATCAGCGCGCAGCCGACCACGGCGCGGTTCTACATGTCGAGAGAAAAGCGCTATATGCAGGCGCTGCTGGACTACGTGATGATCTCGCCGGGCTTGCGCGCCCTGCGCCCAAGCTGGCGGATCTGGCATCCGTTTGACGATCCGGTCTGCTGGCGCACGCCGGAACTGAAGGAGGCGCTTCTGGCGGCCTCCGATCATTTCCCGGTCAGTGTCGATCTGGATCTGTGAGGCCGGAGCAGGGTGAGCGGGCCCACCCCATCAGGCCTTAGCGGAACAGCGCGAGGAGCTGGCGCGGGGCGGCATTGGCAATGGAAAGCGCCTGAACCGCCAGTTGCTGCTGCACCTGAAGCGCCTGCAAGCGGGCGGAGGTGTCTTCCATATCGGCATCCTCAAGCTGACCGACGCCATCCTGCAAGGTCGCTGTGATCTTGCCGACAAACTCCGACTGCGTCTCGATCCGGCCCTGATCGGAGCCGAAGGCGGCGGCGGCGTCGATGGCGTAGTTGATCAAACCTTCGATCTGGCTCAGCGCCTTGGCCGCGCCGGTGTTGTCGGTCACGTCAATTTCGCCAATCGCTTCCAGCCCGCCGCCAATGGTGCTGCCAGCGTCGGCGCTCAGCGTGTTGATGGCGGTTCGAATGGTATCGGTGCCGTCCGTAACGGTCGACGAGACGACAAGAGACTCGCCGGAAACCTGAACATCCAACACATCGGTCGACAGGTCATACCCGGCGGCATAATCATCCCACGCCCGTTTCAGGGCTTTGGCCACATCGCCGATGCTGTCGCCATCGCGGGCAACATAGCTGATCTCGCTGGTTGCCATCTGTGCCTGGGTTTCGCTGGCGCCGGTGGTGGTGCGGTAATCGTCCTGGGTAAAGGTGCTGTCGTTTGCGTCTGTGCCGTAGATGGAGAAGGAGAAGGCGGCCCCGGCTTCGACCTCCAGGCTGCTCATGTCGAGCGTGGCGCTCTGGGTGGCGTTGAGCGTCTGTGTCACCGCGTCTTCGGTGTAGTCGCCGCCTGAGCCGGACACCGCAGAGACCCCGGTGCCCATGTCGCGGCGGTTGAATGTCAGATGTGTCGAGGAAACAGAGCCTTCACCGCGGTCGATGGAGCCAAGTACGTTGATCACCCCGCTGCCCGCGGTGGTTTCGGTGTTTTTCAGCAGGTTTTGCCCGTTGAAGGCCGCGGTGGCGACGATGCCGTCGATCTGCTCGCGCAGGGCGGTGATCTTGTTCTGGATCTTGCTGCGGTCGACGTTGGCCTCCTGTGAGGCGACAATCTCGGTTTTCATGTCCGACAGAAGTTCGGTGATCGTCTCGGCCCCTTGCCGCGCGACGGACAGGGTGGCCTGGCCCAGCGAGAGGCTGGCGGAGACGGTTTTGAAGCCGGCAATATCGGCGCGCATGGTTTTGGAAATGGACCAGACCGCACCATTGCTGGATGGATCGGCCGTGCGTTTACCGGTGGAAATTTCATTTTGGGTTTGCGCGATCTGCGCGTTGATGTTGCGCAGGGTCGCAAGGGCCGTGGTGGCCCCTTCGTTGGTCAGAATACTCGACATTGTGCTCGCCTTTTCAAGGATCAAGGCGCTTCTACGCCAATGGCACCTTGGTTCTGTGCCGGACGCATCTTTTGGACGCTACGGACCTGGTTCTGCGATCCGTGCCACGGGTCTTCCGTGCAAAAACGAGAATGTGATGGCCAGCCTTAAACACCGTTTAAGATTTGGCGGCATCGCGGGGGCCATTTTAAGGCAATATTGTGATTCTGGGGATAACTCGGCGCAGAGGGGCGTTATAGCCCCCATGTCTTAATCATCCGTGTGCGTCAGCTTGGGAACATCCGATGCCCCGGCAGAGCCGCGCCCCGAGAGCGACGGGTATTCCATGAAGAACCGGTGGCAGGAGAAGGCGAAGGTGCCTTCGGGAACCACGTCGCGCGCGAACTGACCGTCCGGCCCCATGGTCCAGCTTTGCGCCGTATCCGCAAGGTTCGCCGCCATGATCTGGCTGACGATCTGGGCTTTCACCGTGGGGTTGGAGATCTCGACGCCGGTTTCGATCCGGCGGTTCAGGTTGCGGCCCATCCAGTCGGCGGAGGACATGAAGACGCGGGCCTTCTTGTGGGGCAACCCATAGCCGTTGCCGAAACAGGCAATGCGGGAATGCTCGAGAAAGCGCCCGATGATGGATTTGACCCGGATGTTTTCCGACAGGCCCTTGATGCCCGGCCGCAGCCCGCAGATGCCGCGAATGACGCAGTCGATCTTCACGCCCGCCTGACTGGCGCGGTAAAGCGCGTCGATCATGTCCGGTTCGATCAGCGAGTTCATCTTGATCCAGATCTGCGCCGGTTTGCCCGCTTTGGCATGGGCAATTTCTCCGTCGATCATCTCGATCATGCCGCTTTTGAGCGAGTGGGGCGAGATGTGCAGGTTCTCCAGATCCTCCGGCATGGCATAGCCCGAAAGATAGTTGAAGATTTTCGCCGCATCGCGCCCAAGCGCCGCATCACAGGTGAAAAAGCTGAGATCGGTGTAAATCTTGGCGGTGATCGGGTGGTAGTTCCCGGTGCCCCAGTGGGTGTAGGTCACCAGCTTGTTGCCCTCGCGGCGCACCACCTGGCTGATCTTGGCGTGGGTTTTCCAGTCAAGGAAGCCGTAGACCACATGCGCCCCGGCGCGTTCCAGTCGCCGCGACTGGCGGATGTTGGCGGCCTCGTCAAAGCGGGCTTTGAGCTCGACCAGCGCCGTGACGGATTTGCCATCCTCGGCAGCGGCGCAGAGCGCTTCGACGATGGGGGATTGGCGGGAGGTGCGGTACAGCGTCTGCTTGATCGCCACCACGTTCGGATCCGCAGCGGCCTGATTGAGGAAGCGCACCACCATATCGAACGTCTCGTAGGGGTGGTGCAGCAGCATGTCCTTCTGCGCGATGGCGTTGAACATGTGGCCGTCGTGGTCCTGCACGCGCTCGGGCACGCGCGGGGTGAAGCTCGGCCAGAGCAGATCATGGCGCTCGTCCAGCACCAGTTCCTTGAGGTCGGCGATGCCGATAATGCCGTCCAGCTCGATGACCTCGTTTTCGTCCACGTCCAACTCGCGCATGACGATGGCCCGCAGGGCCTTGGCCGGGTTGGTGGAGGTGGTCAGGCGTACAACCTCGCCGCGGCGGCGGCGTTTGAGGGCCACCTCAAACTCGCGCACGAGATCCTCGGCCTCATCCTCCACTTCCAGATCACTGTCACGCAGCACGCGGAAGCCGAACTGGTCCTTGACCGTATAGCCGGGGAAGAGCCGTTCGATGTGCAAGAGCACCACGTCTTCGAGCAGGAGAAAGCGGAACTGGCCGTCCGGGGCGGGCAGGGGCATGAAGCGGTCGATCTGCGCCGGGATCGGCAGCAGCGCCTGAAGTGGGCGTTTGTCCTTGGTGCGCTCAAGCTGCAGCGCAAGGCAGTAACCCATGTTGGCGATGAAGGGGAACGGGTGCGCCGGGTCGATGGCGAGCGGCGAGAGCACCGGGAAGACCTGTTCGATAAAGGCGGTCTTGAGCACCTTGCGGTCCTCGGCGGTGAGCTTGTCGCGTGAGACGATGGTGATGCCCTCGGCTTCCATCTCCTGACGCAGCGTGCCGAGCATTTCCTGCTGCTTTGCCATCAGCTTGCGAGCGTCTTCGTTGATCAGGACAAGCTGTTCCGCGGGCGAGAGGCCATCGGCGGCGGGGGTGGTGTTGCCCTCGTGGGCCAACTCGCGCAGGCCAGCGACGCGCACGGTATAGAACTCGTCCAGATTGGTGGCCGAGATGGACAGAAAGCGCAGCCGTTCGAGCAAAGGCACGCGCGGATTTCCGGCCTCCTCAAGAACCCGCCAGTTGAACCCCAGCCAGCTCAGTTCGCGGTTGAAGAACCGTCCCGGACCGGTGGGGTCCAGATCGGGCATGTCTGTCGCGGGCGGGATCGGGGCTTTGAGGAAATCGGTTTGGGTCATGGCGGGCTTATGGTCAAAGGGTGAAACGATTTTATGACGGCTCGGGGGCGTTTGGCAAAAGCTTGGGCGAGAACAGGCCGTCAAAGACGGCAGAGGCCAGCGGGCGGTTCACGCCTTTTGGCCGCCCCAGCGCCTCGCGGTCGAGGATTTCGACGATCAGCTGTGCGGCGGAGTAGCTGCGCGGGATGCGGCGGGCGAGGTAGGGGATCACGTCCCCGGCGGGGACAATCTGACGGTCGGCAAAGAGTTTGGCGATCACTGCAGAAAGCAGATCGTCGTCCGGCTCGGACAGCTGCGCGCCCTGCGCCCCTTCGGCCCGGCTTTGCAGATCGGGCAGCGTCAGGCCCCATTGCGCGGGCGGGGTGCGGGCGGTCATCAGAAGCTTGTGGCCGGAGGCGAGCACGAGGTTGTGCAGGTGAAACAGCGCCTCTTCGGCATCGCGGTGGCCTGCAATGGTTTCGATGTCTTCAACGCAGACCGGCCCCTGCGCAAGCGTAGGGATGTCGGCGGAGGGCAGCGCCTCGGCTGGCACGATCAGCCCGCCAGTGAGCCGCGCCCAGACATGGGCGAGGTGTGTCTTGCCGGAGCCCGCCGGGCCGGACAGGACAAACTTGCCCGATGGCCAGTGTTGCCAGCCTTCGATCTGGGCCACCGCCAGCGCGTTGGCTTCGGTCACGTAAAAATCCGACCGCCCCAGTGCCGCAAGAGAGGGCAGGGGCAGGGCGAGTTGTTTGGCATTGGTCATGTATCGTTTTTACCCAAGAGCCCGAGGTAGAGGCGGCTGGTGCGGTATTGTCCGGCGGCGAAGCGGATCAGAACACCGATCGCGGCGGCCATCGGCACCGCGACCAACATGCCGACAAAGCCGAAGAGCGAGCCAAAGACAGACAGGGCCAGCAGGAGCCAGACCGGGTGCAGCCCGACGGAATTGCCGACCATGCGCGGCGTGAGGATGTTGCCTTCGATGAACTGGCCGGACTGGAAGATTGCCCAGACCGCCACGATCATCCACCAATCGCCCCAGAACTGGAACATGGCAAGGCCGATGGCCAGTATGCCGCCCAGAATGGCGCCGACGTAAGGGATGAAGGTCAGAAGACCGGCAAAAACCCCGACGACCAGCCCGAACTGCAACCCGATGAGCCAGAGCGCGGCGGCATAGAAGATGCCCAAGATCATGCAGACAGAGCCCATGCCACGCACAAACCCGGCGAGGACGCGGTCCACCTCACTGGCGAGCGAGCGCACGGTTTCGCGGTGATCCAGCGGGACAAGCTCATCAATGCGGGCAATCATGTTGTCCCAGTCGAGCAGCATGTAGACCGCCACAACCGGCGCGATGATGAACAGAACCACGAGATTGAGCAGGGAGGCGGCGCTGCTGAGCGCGGTGTTCAGAAGCTCGACCCCTTTGGATTGGATGGTCTCACCGATGGTCGAAAGCGCCTGGCGGATGGGGCTGTCTTCGACGATCAGGCTCGGGAAGTTCTCCGTCAGGAAGGTCTGAAGATCGCGGAACAGAGCCGGGGCAAATTCAAACAGGGCGATGGCCTGCTGGATCAGCGTCGGTATCACGGCGAGCGCGAGGATCACAAAGAGCACCAGTGCGATGACCGTGATGATCCCTGTCGCGGCGCCACGGGTGAATCCCATGTTTTCCAGCCTGTCGGCCACCGGATCGAGGAAATAGGCAATGGCACTGCCCAGCACAAAGGGCAGCAGAACATCGCCAAGGAACCACAGCACCACGGCGAACACCGCTGTTGCGATGCCCCAGTATTTGAACTGATCCCGAACTGGCAGGGCCATGGGTGCTCCTATTGGTTGCGCTTCTTCTTACATCGCCCGCCTGTGGGACGGTTTCAAGCGCCAATGCGGGGCTGGCGCTGGAACGAGGTTCGTTATTAACATGGGGGCGTTGAGACTTGCTGCAAACACATTCAAACACTTTGGATTTTCCGCGATGACACGATCCTGTTTTTCTGTCCTGTTTCTTGTGCTGTCCCTTTTGGCCGCGCCTTTGTCCGCCCAGACCGAAACCGACGCCAGCGAGGAGCCGGTTCAGGAAGAGGTGATCGACACCAATCAGACCGTTGCGGTCGAAGGCGGGGTGCGCGACGAGCAGATCGAGCGTCGTCTGCGCAACATCATTGAAAGCTCTGGCTGGTATTCCGATGTGGATGTTGAGGTTGAGGATGGGATCGTCTTCCTCGATGGCTCCACCGACAGCGCGAAGCGGCAGGAATGGGTGCGTGATCTGGCGGCCAAGACCGATGGCGTTGTGGCCGTGGTCAACCGGATCCGGCTGAACGCGCGGGTGAAGTTCACGCTGGCCCCGGCTATGACCGAATTGCGCGCGCTGCGCGATCAGGCGGTGGCGGCGGCGCCGTCGGTTCTGGTGGCGGTGCTGATCCTGCCGTTGGCCTTCTTTTTGTCGAGCATCGTGGCGCGGCTGGCCAATTGGGGCCTGACCGACCGGATCAAGACACCGATCCTACGCGACATCACCGTGCGATTGATCTCGCTTCCGGTGTTCCTGATCGGCCTTTACATCGTGTTGCAGGTCGCCGGGCTGACAAAGCTGGCGGTCTCCCTGATCGGGGGCGCGGGGATCTTCGGGATCGTGATCGGTTTTGCCTTCCGCGACATTGCCGAAAACTTCCTTGCGTCCTTGCTGCTCTCTTTGCGCCAACCGTTCCGGCGCGGTGATTTTGTCGATGTGGCGGGGTTTCAAGGCGTGGTGCATTCGATGAACACGCGCTCGACCGTTCTTGTCTCGCCCGAGGGCAACCACATCCAGATCCCCAACGCCTCGGTCTTCAAGTCGACCATCGAGAACTACACCGCAAGCGCCACGCGCCGGGGGAGTTTTGCTGTCGGGATCGGGTATGATGGGGCGATTTCGGAAGCGCAGGATATCATTCTGGACACGCTTCTGGGGCATGAGGCGGTGTTGCATGATCCCGAACCGATGGTTCTGGCCGATGGACTAGGGGATTCCACCGTCAATATCACGGTCTACTACTGGTTTGACGGCACGGAATTTTCGCCGTTGAAACTGCGCTCGGCCCTGATCCGACGGGTGAAGAAAACGCTAATGGAAGCGGGCGTCTCGATGCCGGATCCGGCGCGGGAAGTGATCTTCCCTGACGGACTGCCGCTGCCTGTGTCCGGTGAGGCAAGTGTCGGCACGCCCCCGCGCGTAGCCGCGCCGCATCCGGTGGTGGAAGAGGCCGAAACCAGCCATGCGGAAGACGATCTGTCCAACGAGGTGGAGGCGCTGGAAGATCAGATGGCGGCAGAGGTCGAGGGCGACAAGGAAGACGACTTGTTGAACGGGTAGACGCGCGGGTGCTCTTGGGCTTTGCATTGGTTTCCGCTACTTCAGGCGGAAAGGAGATCGTTTCCATGCCTTTGACCCCCGCCGACGCCGCCTTCACCGCGACCTTGCCCGAAGGGATCGTGCGCGAGGCGGATGCCCGTTATCTCGACGATCCAAGAGGCCGCTGGCCGAGTATCGTCACCCATGTGGCCTTGCCGCGGAACACCAAAGAGGTGGCCCAGATCGTGCGGGCCTGCGCCAAGGCGCGCGTGGGCCTCGTGCCTATTGGTGGCGGCACCGGCCTTGTCGGCGGGCAAATCCCGCGCGAGGGTCCCGCGCCTTTGCTGTTGTCGCTAGAGCGAATGAACGGCGTGCGCGGCGTCTATCCTGAGGAAAACGCCATGGTTGTCGAAGCGGGCTGTATCCTTGCGGATGTGCAGGATGCGGCAGAGAAGGTGGGGCGACTCTTTCCGCTGTCGCTGGCTTCCGAAGGCTCGGCCCGGATTGGCGGCTTGCTCTCGACCAACGCGGGCGGGGTCAACGTTCTGCGCTACGGAAATGCGCGCGAGTTGGTGCTGGGACTGGAGGCGGTGCTGCCGGACGGGCAGATCTGGCATGGGCTGAAACGGCTGCGCAAGGACAACACCGGTTATGATCTGCGGCATCTGCTCATGGGGGCGGAGGGTACATTGGGGGTGATCACCGCCGCGAGCCTCAAGCTTTATCCGCGCCCCGAAGCCATCGGCACGGCGCTGTTGACCGTGCCGGACCCGGCAGCGGCGCTGTCGCTGCTGTCCATGGCGCGGGACCTCGTCGGGGAGGGGATCAGTGCGTTTGAACTGCTGTCAAAAACCGGGTTCGACTTCCTTGCGGAAACCTTGCCCGACATTCGCCAGCCCTGGCAGACGGCTCCGCAATGGTCCGTTCTGATCGAACTGGGCCTGTCCGGCGGGCAGGATCCCCAAGCGGCCTTGGAAGACTTGTTTGCGCAGGCGTTCGAGGCTGGTTTGGTCAGCGACGGGCTGGTCGCGCAATCGCTGCAACAGGGCAAGGATTTCTGGACCCTGCGCGAGCACATCCCTGCCGCGAACAAGCGTATCGGCGCGGTGGCCAGTCATGACATTTCGCTGCCTTTGTCGGAGATCCCGAGGTTTATCCCCGAGGCCACGGAGGCGCTGGGCCGGATTGGCGACTGGCGGATCAACTGTTTTGGTCACCTTGGCGATGGCAACCTGCATTTCAACGTCTTCCCGCCCAAGGGGGTGAGCAAGGCAGACCTGGCCGGGCGCAGCGCCGAGGTGACGGAGCTCGTGCATGATCTGGTTGATGCTTACGATGGCTCGGTCAGCGCCGAACACGGGATCGGTCGGCACAAGGCCGCGGACCTTGTGCGCTACAGCGACCCGGCGAAACTATCGGCGATGCGTGCGATCAAGGCTGCGCTCGACCCCAAGGGCATCATGAACCCGGGGGCTGTGCTGCACACATAAGCGCAGGTTTTAGCGGATGACCTTGCCGCCTGCTGCCTGCCAGTGGCCCAGCCCGCCGATATTGTGCACCTCTTCGTGGCCCATGCGCTTGAGCATGCCTTTTGCCATGGCCGAGCGCGCACCGGAGGCGCAGTAAACCGCGATGGGCTTGCCTTGTTTCAGCTCGGGCAGGCACTCCGGGCTGCGCGGGTCCGCCCGCATCGCCAGCGTGGCTGACGGCACTTCCAAAGCACCCCTGGCCTTGCCAGAGGCGCGAATCTCCATCGGGTCACGAATGTCGATCAGAACAACATCGCCATCCGCCACCAGCGGCATGGCTTCCTGAGCTGTCATGTCCCCGCCGCGCAGGGCGTTCGAAAGAAAGGCAAACATCGGGCGTCTCCTGTTGGCTTGCTCAAATCATATACATTCTGAAAACAGAATGTAAAGGCTGGAACCGCGTGTTCGCGTAACGTTCTCATTTTTCGATTGGCGATCTGCGCCGGATCGCCTATCTGTTAAGCGCTGTTTAACCCCGGGGGGCGCGATGCCTGAGTTGAAGCATATAGAGGTGCGCGGTGCGCGCGAACATAACCTCAAGTCCATCGACGTGGATATCCCGCGTGATGAGCTTGTGGTGATCACCGGCCTGTCCGGGTCCGGCAAGTCTTCGCTCGCCTTTGACACGATCTATGCCGAGGGGCAGCGCCGCTATGTGGAATCGCTCAGCGCCTATGCGCGGCAGTTCCTCGACATGATGGAAAAGCCTGATGTGGATCACATCAGCGGGCTGTCCCCGGCGATTTCCATCGAGCAAAAGACAACGTCGAAGAACCCACGCTCGACCGTCGGCACGGTAACCGAGATCTACGACTACATGCGCCTGTTGTTTGCGCGCGTCGGCACGCCTTATTCGCCCGCGACGGGCAAGCCGATCGAGGCGCAGCAGGTGCAGGACATGGTTGATCGGGTCATGGGTCTTGAAGAGGGCACCCGGGGCTATCTGCTCGCGCCGATCATCCGGGACCGCAAAGGCGAATATAAGAAGGAATTTCTGGAGCTTAGAAAGCAGGGCTTTCAACGGGTGAAGGTTGACGGCGAGTTTTATGAACTCGACACGCCACCCACGCTCGACAAGAAGTTTCGCCATGACATCGACGTGGTCGTGGACCGGATTGTGGTACGCGAAGGTATGGAGACGCGTCTGGCGGATTCGTTCCGCACGGCCTTGGATCTGGCCGATGGGATTGCAGTGCTGGAGACCGCCCCCAAAGAGGGCGATCCGGAGCGGATTACGTTCAGCGAGAATTTTGCCTGCCCGGTCAGCGGCTTCACCATCCCTGAGATCGAGCCGCGGCTGTTCTCGTTCAACGCGCCGTTTGGGGCCTGCCCGGAATGTGATGGGCTTGGGGTTGAGCTGTTCTTTGACGAGCGGCTGGTGGTGCCCGATCAGACGCTGAAGATCTCCGACGGGGCGCTGGCTCCGTGGCGCAAGGGCAAAAGCCCGTATTTTCTGCAGACCATCGACGCCATCGCCAAACACTACGAGTTCGACAAGAACACACGCTGGAAAGACCTCCCGGCGCATGTGAAACAGGTCTTCCTCTATGGCTCCGGCGATGAGGAAATCCAGTTCCGCTATGACGAAGGCGGGCGGGTGTATCAGGTCTCGCGCAGCTTTGAAGGCGTCATTCCGAATATGGAGCGGCGCTATCGCGAGACGGATTCGAACTGGATTCGCGAAGAATTCGAGCGTTACCAGAACAACCGCCATTGCGGCGCCTGCGAGGGCTATCGCCTGCGCGACGAGGCTCTGGCGGTGAAGATCGGCCCGGCGGACGATCCGGACAATCTGCTGCATGTGGGTCAGGTCGTGGAGATGTCGATCCGGCAGGCTTTTGACTGGTGTCAGACTGTTCCGGACAACCTCACCCCGCAGAAAAACGAGATCGCACGGGCGATTCTGAAAGAAATCCGCGAGCGGCTCGGGTTCCTGAATAACGTTGGTTTGGAGTACCTTACGCTGTCCCGTTCAAGTGGCACCCTGAGCGGTGGCGAGAGCCAGCGGATCCGTCTGGCCTCGCAGATCGGATCGGGGCTGACGGGGGTTCTCTATGTGCTCGACGAGCCATCCATCGGCCTGCACCAGCGCGACAACACAAGGCTGCTCGACACGCTGAAAAACCTGCGCGATCAGGGCAACACGGTGATTGTGGTCGAACACGACGAAGAAGCGATCCGCGAGGCGGACTATGTCTTTGACATCGGTCCGGGCGCTGGGGTGCACGGCGGTCAGGTGGTCTCCAAAGGCAAGCCTGCGGAGGTCATGGCGGACCCGGCGAGCCTGACAGGGCAATACCTGAGCGGGACACGGGAAATCGCGGTGCCAGCAAAGCGCCGCAAAGGCAACAAGAAGAAAGTGAAGGTGGTCAAAGCCACGGGCAACAACCTCAAGAACGTCACCGTCGACTTTCCCTTGGGGAAATTCGTTTGTGTGACAGGGGTTTCCGGCGGCGGCAAGTCCACCTTGACCATCGAGACCCTGTTCAAGACGGCTTCCATGGCGCTGAACGGTGCGCGTCAGACGCCCGCGCCCTGCGAGACGATCAAAGGGCTCGAACACCTCGACAAGGTGATCGACATCGACCAGCGCCCCATCGGGCGCACGCCGCGCTCAAACCCGGCGACCTACACGGGCGCATTCACGCCAATCCGCGACTGGTTCGCCGGGCTGCCCGAGGCCAAGGCCCGCGGATATAAACCAGGGCGCTTCAGCTTCAACGTCAAGGGCGGGCGCTGCGAGGCCTGTCAGGGCGATGGTGTCATCAAGATCGAGATGCACTTTCTGCCGGACGTCTATGTAACCTGTGAAACCTGTCATGGTGCCCGGTATAATCGCGAAACCCTTGAAATAAAGTTTAAGGGCAAGAGCATAGCCGACGTTCTTGATATGACGGTTGAGGATGCGCAGGAGTTCTTCAAGGCGGTGCCGAGCATCCGCGACAAGATGGATGCGCTGATGCGCGTGGGTCTTGGCTATATCAAGGTCGGTCAGCAGGCGACGACGCTGTCTGGCGGCGAGGCGCAGCGGGTGAAACTGTCAAAAGAACTGGCCAAGCGATCCACGGGGCGCACACTCTATATCCTTGATGAGCCGACCACGGGCCTGCACTTCGAAGATGTGCGCAAGCTCTTGGAAGTGCTGCATGAACTGGTAGATCAGGGCAACACGGTGGTGGTGATCGAACACAACCTCGACGTGGTCAAAACCGCCGATCACATCATTGATATTGGCCCCGAAGGGGGCGATGGCGGCGGTGACGTGGTTGCGCAAGGATCGCCGGAACAGGTGGCCGAGGTCGAAGGCTCGCACACCGGACGGTATCTCAAACCGATGCTGAAAGCCGGGAAAGTGGCAGCGGAGTAGCGCCATGGTGCTTGGACTGGCGCTTGGATCAGGCGGCGCACGGGGCTGGTGCCACATTGGCGTTTTGCGCGCGCTTGAAGAACAGGGGCTGCGCCCGGATGTGATCGCGGGGTGTTCCATGGGCGCGCTGGTGGGCGCGGCCTGGGCGGCGGATCGGCTGGACGCGCTGGAAGACTGGGCGCTGTCGCTGACGCAGACCCGGTTTCTGCAATACCTTGATCTGAGCATTCGCAAGGGCGGTCTGGTGCAGGGGCGGGCCGTGCAGACGATACTGCATGAGATTGGCCTCCCGGAGCGGATTGAGGACCTCAAGCACCCTTACCTGGCGGTCTGTACCGACATGGCGACCGGGCGCGAGGTCTGGCTGCAGAAAGGGCCGCTGATCCCGGCCATTCGGGCTTCCATCGCCATTCCCGGCGTCTTCTCGCCGCAGGAGATGGGCGGGCGCTGGATGCTGGACGGCGGATTGGTCAACCCGGTGCCCATGTCCGGGCTGCGCGCGCTTGGCGCCACGACAACCGTCGCGGTCAACCCGAATGCCCGAACCGGTCACGCGCTCTGGAAGCCGCAGACGCAACCGGACATCTGGAAAAGGCTCGCCATCGAGGACCTCAAACCGCACCTGCCGGATCAGCTGATTTCGTTTCTGGGTGAGGGGCCGACGGAGAAGTCGCCGGACTATATCGACGTGGTCAACACCTCGATCGACATTATGATCGACTACGTGCGCAAGACTCGCGAGGCGGCGGATCCGCCGCATCTGAAGCTGGATGCGGACCTGCAACATATCTCTGTTCTGGAGCTGTACCGCGCGCAGGAGGCGATTGAGGAAGGGCACAGGATCGCACAAGGAGCGGCGGACAGGATTGCCTCTGATCTGTCGTAACGCATGATCGCCGGATCAAGGCTGCCATTGTCAAAAAAGGCGGAAAAACCAGCGAATTGTTGCGCGATCCTCATTTATTGGATGAGGAAATTTTGAACGAATCGTTTGGGCTGCTATGGTTGTCGCTTCCCGGCGCAGCTGCCCTACGCCGATTCTTGAGTTGGTTTTGTCATGAAACGCATTGTTGCGGCGCTTGCCGCTGTCTTTTTGTCGCTGTGCGCGCCTTCTGTGAGCGCGCTGACCGTAACCGTGGATACGGGCAACGGCGGTGTGAATCCGACGGCGGTTCTGACAGTCAGCAAGGGCAACGACATCAAGGCCGGGGTTGTGACAGCCGCCTTGCTTGATTTCATCAACAGTTTCGAGACGCCGGATTTTGCATTGATCCGCGCCGATGACGTGTTCAAAGTTGACGATCCGCATCTGTCGGCTTCGCTGAACTTTACCGCTTTGGACGGTGCGCCCGGCGGAGAGACACGGCATTTCACCTGGACAACTGAGGATGCCTATAAGTTTGTAGTGTTCAAGGCGGGCAAGGGTTTTGTCGCGCATTTCTATGCGACCGGCTTGACCAGCAATACCGTCACGACGAGCAAGGGTATCAGCCATCTGACCTTCATCGTCCCGACCACGATCCCGTCCATTGTTACACCGACACCGGTGCCGCTGCCTGCGGGTGGTGTTCTGCTTCTGTCGGCTTTGTCCGTGCTCGTATGGCGCAGGCGACGCGGCTGACAGTCTGAGTGCGGGAAAAGCAAAGGGGCCTTCCGGCCCCTCTCTTTATTGGTCTTTCATCTTGCAGGTGTTGATCCCCAGCAGCGCATAGGGCGGACAGGAGCCCATGGCGGCGGTTGCGAGCATGACGACGCCGGCGATCAGCGCCAGCCATTTCAGGATGCCGCCCGCCATCGAGAAGAAGGCGATGAGCAGCACAACGCCCACAACGGTCCGGATGATACGGTCGGTTTGACCCATATTCTTTGCAAACATATTGGTTCCCCACGGAAGAAGCTGTCTTTCAGATAGACATTTGCACCGTATCACAAAAACCGAATATGATCTGAATCAACTTTTCAGGAGCAGGGCGGGAAAGGGCGCCGTGTCGCGCCCCTTTGCCTGATTTAGCTGCGTCCGCGTTTCTCGAACCGGGGCAGCATGGCGGAAAAGTCCATGCCCGCGCCGTCTTCGTGTTCGACGAACTGCTCGTAGAGCTTTGTCGCGGCCTCGCCCATGGGTGTGTCCGCATCGGCGCTTGCCGCGGCCTGTTGGGACAGGCGCAGGTCCTTGAGCATCAGATCGGCAGCAAAGCCGGGTTTGTAGTCATTGTCAGCGGGGGATTGCGGGCCAACGCCGGGGGCGGGGCAATAGGCGTTCATCGTCCACGAATAGCCCGAAGAGGTGCTCACCACGTCGAACATCGCCTGCCGGTCGAGGCCGAGTTTGTCTGCCAAGGCAAAGGCTTCGCAGGTGCCGATCATGGTGATGCCGAGGATCATGTTGTTGCAGATCTTCGCCGCTTGACCATTCCCGGAGGGGCCGCAATGCACGGCTTTCTGGCCCATGATGTCAAACAGCGGCTTGGCCTTGGCAAAGGCTTCATCGGAGCCGCCGACCATAAACGTCAATGTGCCGCCACTGGCCCCGCCGATACCGCCTGAGACAGGGGCGTCGAGCGCGCCGAGGCCCTTGGCGGCAGCCTGATCCGCCACCGCGCGGGCGCTGTCCACGTCCACGGTGGAGCAATCAAGCAGCACCGCGCCTGCGCTCATGGCCGGGATGACCTCATCAGCCACCGCGCGGAGGATGGCGCCGTTGGGCAGCATGGTGATCACCACGTCAGCCCCTGCGGCGGCCTCTGCCGCGCTGCTGGCGGTTGCGGCGCCGTCGACTGTCACGCCTGCCACGTCAAAGCCGGTGACGCTGTGACCTTCCTTGAGCAGGTTGGCGGCCATCGGTCCACCCATGTTACCCAATCCGATAAATCCGATCTTCATGCCTCTCTCCCTGAATTGCAGCGCCTCCTTGCCGAGCGGCGCAAGCATGCGGCTGACGTCGACAGCGGGGACGGATGACAGATCATGACGCCACTTCGGCGCGCGGTCCTTGTCGATGATGGCGGCGCGGATGCCTTCGAGGAAGTCTCCGTGCTCCATGATACGGTGGCTGACCCGGTACTCCAGTTCAAGCGCCTTGCGGATGGACAGCGCAGTGACCGTGCGCAGGCGGTGCAGCATCTCCAGCGTGACGGCCATCGAAAGGGGCGCATTGCGGGTCAGGGTCTTGAGCGTCTTCTGGGCAAACTCACTGGGGTCGCCCTTGATCATGTTGAGCAGATCCTGAAGCCCTTCACCGCCGAAAAGCGCGTCAATCTGCGGCTGTTGCGCGGCGAGGGGGCTGTCTGGGGCAGGTTGCGCAGCGGCCTCGACAAGGCCCGCGTCGCCGGTCTCGCACAGGCGCGCCTTCAAAGCAGACCAGTCCGCCTCTGGAATATAGGTGTCGGCAAACCCCGCGTGGATCGCATCGCCGGGACCCATGCGGGCTGCGGTCAACCCAAGGTATTCGCCAAGACGGCCGGGGGCCTTCGCCAGCAGGTAGGAGCCCCCCACATCCGGGACAAAGCCGATGCCCACTTCCGGCATGGAAATCTGAGTGCTGTCTGTAACGATCCGGTGCGAGCAATGCCCGCCAAGGCCCACACCGCCGCCCATGACAAAGCCGTGCAGGAAGGAGATGACGGGTTTTTCGTATTCCGAAAGCTTGGCGTTGAGCCGGTATTCATCGCGCCAGAACCGCCGACCGTAGTCGAGATTCCCTTCGGTGCCCGTCTGATACATCTCGGCGATGTCGCCGCCCGCGCAGAAGGCGCGCTCACCTTCAGCGTCGAGCAGGATCACATCCACGTCCGCATCATGCCGCCAGGCTTCCAAAGCGTCCTCGACCGCAAGACACATGTCGTAGCTCAGCGCATTGAGCGCCTTGGGGCGGGTCAGTGTGATGCGGCCTGCGCGGCCCTCTGTGCGGATATGGATGTCGGTCATGGGAGCGGTCCGGTTTGGGCTGGGGGAAATTCCGTTGACGGAATTTCCAAATTTCTTCCAAGAAATTTGGCGCGGCGTTACCGTTGCAACAAGGTGCGGGCGGTGATCAGGCGCATGATTTCATTGGTGCCTTCGAGGATCTGGTGCACGCGCAAATCGCGCACCAGCTTCTCGATGCCATAATCCGCAAGGTAGCCGTAACCGCCATGCAGCTGAAGGCATTGATCGACGGTTTTGGACCCGGCTTCGGTGACAAACTTCTTCGCCATGGCGCAGAATTTCGTGGCATCCGGGGCTTTGGTGTCGAGCTTCCAGGCCGCTTGACGCAGGAAGGTGCGGGCGGCCTGCAGTTCGATTTCCATATCCGCGAGGCGGAATTGCAGGGCCTGGAATTGGTCGATGCTTTTGCCGAAGGCTTTGCGTTCGGACATGTATTGCAGCGTCAAATCAAGCGCGGTCTGCGCCGCTCCAAGCGAGCAGGCAGAAATGTTCAGCCGCCCGCCATCAAGGCCCGCCATGGCGTAGTTGAAGCCCTTGCCCTCTTCGCCAAGAAGGTTGTTCGCGGCCGTGAAGCAATCGTCGAACTGCACCTGGCGCGTCGGCTGGGATTTCCATCCCATCTTGTCTTCGAGCCCGCCAAAGGACAGCCCGTCCGCGCCGTCTTCGACATAGAGCGCCGAGATGCCCTTGGGGCCAGCGTCGCCGGTGCGGCACATGACGACATAGGCGTCAGAATAGCCGCCACCGGAGATGAACGCCTTGGAGCCGGTAAGCCTGTAGCCGTCATTGGTGCGCTCGGCGCGCGTCTTGAGCGCGGCGGCATCAGAGCCGGAGCCGGGTTCGGTGAGGCAGTAGCTCAGCACCGTTTCCATGGTCATGACCTTGGGCAGGATCCGCGCCTTCATCTCGTCAGAGCCAAAGCTGTCGATCATGCGGGCGCACATGTTGTGGATCGACAGGAAGGCGGCGACGGAGGGGCAGGCCATGCTGAGCGCTTCGAAAACCAGCGTGGCGTCAAGCCGGGTGAGGCCGGAGCCGCCGCTTTCTTCGCTCACGTAAAGCCCGCCAAACCCCAGTTCAGCAATCTGTGGCCACAGCTCTTTGGGGATGGTGCCGTCCGCTTCCCACTGGCGGGCGTGCGGCGCGATGTGTTCCTGTCCAAAGGCATAGGCCATGTCGAAGATGGCGGTTTGCTCCTCGCTCAGCGCGAAATCCATGATCGGTCTCCTCCCCAATCTTACAGGGCTCCTGCCGCCTCTTGCCGGATGTCACGGCGCGCGGGGTGAGCCTTGTAAATGAACGCTTGTTCAGATTGTCGCGCGGGTGGCGACAGGATGCAAGCGGCGCGGGCGCAAGACTATTTTGCAAAAATGCAAAGCATCGCGGCGGGAATTGCGCTTCATGATTGCGTTAACGCAAGTCTCAGCCTTGCAGCGCCTGCCGGATCACGGCCTCGACCCGGGCGAGCCCCACGTCATTGTCAAATTTAGCCTCCGCGGTGGCGCGCGCGGCGGCGGACATGGCAGAGCGGTCCGGCATATCGAGAATCTCGCCAATCTTCGCGGCAAAGCCATCCTCGTCCCATTCATCCACCAGCAGGCCGTTGGTGCCTTCTTCGACCGCTTCGGGAATGCCCGCGTGTCGCGTCGAGAGCGTGATGCAGCCGCAGGCGAGCGCTTCCTGGATGGCGGTGGGCAGACCTTCGGTGTTGCCGTTCTGCGCGGTGACCGAATGCTGCAGGAAAACCTCGGTGGTCAAAAGATGTTCGCGCACCTCTGCATGGGGCACCGCCCCGGTGAAGGTGACCTGATCGGCGATGCCGAGTGCCTCGGCCTGCGCTTTGGACGGCTCCAGAAGCGGCCCGCCGCCGATGAAGGTCAGATGCGCATCGCGCCCCTTCGCGGCCCTGGCAAAGGCATTCAGGGTGATGTGGGGGGCTTTCTTTTCCACCATGCGGCCCACGGCGAGGAAAGAGCCGGGCCGCTTGTCGCCGGGGGTGAAGCGGCGGATGTCGACGCCGGAGGGCACCACATGCGCGTTCGGATGGCGCACGCCGTGTTTGGCGAGGTTGTCGAGCAGGAACTGGCTGACCGAGAACATGCCGGCAAGGCGCGGCATCATCAGTCGATAAGAGCGCACCCGCTGGCGCGAGGTCAGCGCGGCGGAGGCGTCCGTGCCGCGCCAATAGGTGAAGACCGGAATGCCCAGATCGTTGCCGAGCTTGGCCACCACCAGAGCCTGCGTGCCGAACTCGGCCAGAATGGCCGTTACCTTGTGCTCGCGCAGGAAGGTGGCCAGATCGGCGCGGTTGTCCCCATAGGGCAGGCGGGAGGTGCCGTAGAGCGCCGCGCCTGAAAGGGCAGAAACCGGGGCGAGCAGCTTGTCTTTCAAAGACAGTTTGGCCCGCCGTTCGAACAGGGATTTGTCATAAGGGTCGGTGCCGTTGAACCGGCCGCAGATCACCACCGTATCGCCGCCGAACATGTGCTCGATATGGCGATTGATGAAGGTTTCTCCCATCACGAAGTAATCGGAGGTGGCGATGGCGATGGTCATGACAGGCTCCGCTTGCTCGTTGGCGGTGGTCCTACCGCGCGCCTTGCGGCTTGACCACCGCTTCCGGCGTCTTCGTGGCAAAAATCCCCTTAGAGATCCTCCATGAATTGCTCGACCAGATGGGCGACGACGGCGCGCATCTGGCCATCGTGGTCCTTCCCATCCGCCTCTGCTGCGGCGCGGACGGCGCGTTGCCGCGTGGCGCTGTTGCCTTGCGAGGCGATCTCGCGCACGCGTTCGACCTCGGGCAGGCAGCGCAGGATGCCTGCGTCTTCCTCGATCAGCCCGAGCAGGTCTTCCATCAATTCGGGGAACGGCACGATCTGCGCTGCCCCAAAATCAATCATGCCTTCGCTCACGCCGTAACGCTGCGCGCGCCAGCGGTTTTCGCCGAGCAGGAAGGGATCATAGACGCGCCAGCGCTGGTTCCGGACCCGAAGCCGCCAGAGCATCCGCATCAGGCATTGGTTCAGCGCGGCCAGTGTCAGCGTGTCTTCCATGCGCGGCTGCACATCCATGATGCGGGTCTCCAGCGTCGGAAAACGCGCAGAGGGGCGCAGGTCCCACCAGATGCGGCTGCTGTCTTCGATCACGCCAAGGTCGATCAGGATTTGCACCGAGCGCTGATAGTCTTCCCAGTTGTTGAACTGCGGAGGCAGGCCGGTGCGGGGCAGGTTGTCGAAAACGGAAATCCGATAGGACGCAAGGCCGGTGTCCTGTCCTTGCCAGAACGGCGAAGATGTGGACAGGGCAAGCAGATGCGGCAGGAAATAGCTCATCTGCAGCATCAGGTCCGTGCGCATCGGATTATCCGCAAGCCCCACATGGACATGCATCCCGCAAATCAGCATGCGCCGAACCACGCCGCCAAGATCGCGGCTCAGCTCGTTATAACGGGCCTTGTCGGTGTGATGCTGTTTCTTCCAGTCGGCAAAAGGATGGCAGGAGGCGGCAATCGGGGCCATGCCGCGCGCGCGGGCGTGTTTGGCCACGGTGCTGCGCAGGCGCTTGAGATCGTCGCGCGCGGCGGCGATGTCAGCGCAGGGTTTGGTGCCGATCTCGATCTGGCATTGCAGGAATTCGGGGCTGACCTGTCCTTCGATCTCGGCGGCGCAATCCTCCATCAGCCCTTCGGGGGCTTCGATCAGGGCGCAGGTTTCAAGATCAACCAGAAGGTATTCTTCTTCGATTCCTATGGTGAAATCCGGTTCCGTCATCTCTCCCCCCTTGTTGCCCTGATGTCAGTTGAGCGCAAAACCCCCGCAGGGTGCAATGGCAAATAGATGGCGGAGGCTCAGGAGCTGGGCGTGTTGCGGGCTTCGTCCAGAAGGCGCTGGAGCGTTTGCGGCTCCAGGCCAAGAGCGAGGGCTGCGTCCGGCAGATCGCGGCTGAGGTGAAACTGAAAGGCGACGGAGTTTTCGACGATCTGCTGAAACATGCGGGACATGCCGAACTGCACATCGCGTTCGCTTAGCGTGACATAGACCACCTCCGCTGGCATGGCGTCATAGAAGGGTTTCAGCCGTGTCGCGAGATGTGAAAGCCGCTTGTAATCCGCATCGAAGGTTATGACCGAGCGCAGATCGGTGATGAAGTTGTAGTCCGGAGAAAACGCCGGATCCGAAGTGATCAAACGCGAGGCCTCAAGGCACATATCCGGGTGAAGCCGGTCGCCAAGGCGGTAAACGATGCATCTGTGCTCGCTGGAAATGCGATAGTGAATGGTCATGAGCCTGGCCAGCCGGGTTAATGTTTACAAGGCGCGCAATATGCACCCGCTCAATTGCTGAGATGGTACACCAAGAAGGCGCGCGCGTCTTAATCTTCTGTTGAGGGCGGTTTCTTTGCGCTTTCCTGATTGTCTACCACGTGCAGCGCGCCGCCCGGGTCCGTTTCGCGGCGGAGCGCTTCGTGCAGGTCTGCCATGCTCTTCTCCGGTTGTCCGGCCAGCGTCAGCGCTTCGGCTTCGTCGCGGGTGACGACGATCTGGATGTTCGACAGCGGGTTTTGAACCTGTTCGAGTAACCGTGCCATACCAAAGAAGAAATTCGACCGTGCGTAGATGACGCTCAGGGCCGGCGTGTCGAATTTGCTCAATGACTCGCGCAGGGAAAGCACGCCGGACAGCATGCTGCGGTAGTTGGATTCGACGGTGTCCAAGCGGCTGGTGTCCGTTAGCATCTTGTAGGTCGGCGAGAAGCCCGGGGCGCTCACGTAGTCCTGAAAAATCCGGGCACCCTGCTTCGTGTCAACAGTGCCTTCGAACTGGAACAACGCCAAATCGCGATTCGGATGAATGGAAAGAATAATCGCCAAACGGCCCTCGCGATCGTCGTAGTATTCCGGGTTTCGCGGCCAAGCTCGCAGTTTGTTGACGTAAGGGCAAGTCGGAAAATGTACCAAAAGGTAAATTTTTGGAGTATTTTAAATTCTTTTGCGTTTCAATTGGTTGCGAGGGCAACTCTTGGTTGTGACGCGCAAACGACGGACTTCGTGGTGGGTAGGTTGCCAGCCGTCGCGTCAATGGCGTTCTGCGCTCCCCAACGGGTATTTGAACCCCGTTTATTTTGCTCGCCATGCATTTGCAGGCGGCGTTTCGCTGTTTGTTGTCAGGTAGTCAGGTCCGCTTGGGCAGACACAAAAAGGACGGCCCCAAATCCGGGGCCGTCCCTGCAACGTCTTAGGTTAAGGGATCAGTCCATCGCCTTGAAGTTGAACTCGCCACCTTCCTTGATGCCGGAGAACCAGCGTGCGGTGACGGTTTTCGTCTTCGTGTAGAAGCGGAAGGCGTCCGGGCCGTATTGGTTCAGATCGCCAAAGGCCGACTTCTTCCAGCCGCCGAAGGTGAAGTAGGAGAGCGGCACGGGGATCGGGAAGTTGATGCCGACCATGCCCACGTTGACCCGGTGCGCAAAGTCGCGCGCGGTGTCGCCGTCGGCGGTGTAGATGGCAGTGCCGTTGCCGTACTGGTTCTTCATCACCAGATCGAGCGCTTCTTCGTAGTTTTCGGTGCGCACCTGGGACAGAACCGGGCCAAAGATTTCCTCTTTGTAGATGTCCATGTCCGGGGTCACGTTATCAAACAGAGACGGGCCACAGAAGAAGCCGTTCTCATAGCCCTGCATCTCGAAACCACGCCCGTCGATCACGAGGTTGGCACCCTGATCGACACCAGAGGCGATGAGCCCTTCGATGCGCGCCTTGGAGGCGGCGGTGATGACCGGGCCGAAGTCCATTTCCTGATCGGCGGTGTAGGGGCCGACGCGCAGTTTTTCGACGCGCGGCACCAGCTTCTCGATGAGTTGGTCGGCGGTGTCCTTGCCAACCGGAACCGCCACGGAGATCGCCATGCAACGCTCGCCCGCAGCGCCGTAGCCCGCACCCACCAGCGCGTCAGCGGCCTTGTCGAGGTCCGCGTCGGGCATGATGATCATGTGGTTCTTGGCACCGCCAAAGCACTGGGCGCGTTTGCCATTCATCGCGGCGCGGCCATAGATGTACTGGGCAATCGGGGTGGATCCGACGAAGCCGACAGCGGCAATGTCATCATTGTCGAGGATCGCGTCGACGACGGATTTGTCGCCGTTGACCACCTGCAGAACACCATCAGGCAGACCCGCTTCCTTGAGCAGTTCCGCAAGGCGCAGAGCGGTGGAGGGCACACGCTCGGATGGCTTGAGGATCATGGCGTTGCCGCAGGTCAGGGCCGGGGCCATCTTCCACAGAGGGATCATCGCCGGGAAGTTAAACGGGGTGATGCCCGCCACAACACCGAGCGGCTGACGCATGGAATAAAGGTCGATGCCGGGGCCGCCATCGTCGGTGAACTCGCCTTTGAGCAGGGCAGGCCCGCCCATGCAGACCTCGACGACTTCAAGACCGCGCTGCACGTCGCCGCGGGCGTCGGGCAGGGTCTTGCCGTGTTCGCGGGAAACCAGTTCGGCCAGTTCGTCCATGTGCTCATTGATGAGCGCACCGAACTTCATCATGACACGCGCACGGCGCTGCGGGTTTGTGGCGCCCCAGGCGATCTGCGCTTCGGCAGCCTTGGCAACCGCGTCGTTGAGCTCTTCGACGGTGCTCAGCGGCGTTTGCGCCTGCACTTCGCCAGTGGCCGGGTTGTAGACGTCCGTGAACTGGCCAGAGCCGCTTTTCACGTGTTCGCCGTTGATCCAGTTGGTCAGTTCGGTCATGGAATCCTCCTTCATCCGTTAGACTGACCGTAATCTTGCAAAAATGCCGAATAAAGGCGAAAGTCGGCAAAAGTGTTTTGCAATTTTGCAAAGGTTATAAGCGGGGTGTGATGTCCGAAAGTTGGGATGATCTGCGGATTTTTCTCGCTGTTGCGCGGGGGGAAAGCCTTTCGGCGGCGGGGCGGCTTTTGCGCATGGATCCGGCCACCGTGGGGCGGCGGATTGCGCGGCTGGAGCAGGGGCTCGGGGCAGCGCTCTTTGTCAAAAGCCAGCAGGGTTATGCGCTCAGCGAGTCGGGTGCGCGCATGTTGCGTTACGCGGAACAGGCCGAACGGGCGCAGGCGCTTGCCTCCGAAGCGGTGCGGGGGGCCGGTGAGGGGCTGTCCGGCCAGGTTCGGATCGGCGCTCCGGATGGCTGCGCAAACTACTTATTGCCGCAGGTGTGCGCCGCCATCGCCGACGAAAACCCGGATCTCGAAGTTCAGATCGTGGCCTTGCCGCGCGTGGTGAACCTGTCTCAGCGCGAGGCTGATATTGCCATTGCCGTGAGCGCGCCGACGGCCGGGCGGCTCGTTGTGCAGAAGATCACCGACTACAAGCTGCATCTGGCGGCATCGGAGCGTTACCTGTCGCAACATGCTCCAATTCAATCGGTCAGCGATCTGCATGGTCATCGCATCACCGGCTACATTCCGGATATGATTTTTGACAAGGAATTAGACTACTTAGGCGATCTGGGTCTGACCCGCGTGCCGCTCGCGTCCAACTCTGTTTCGGTGCAGTTCAACTGGGTGCGGCAGGGGGCGGGACTTGGGATCGTGCATGACTTCGCCTTGCCCACAGCCCCGGATCTGCGCCGCATCCTGACCGATGAGGTCAGCCTGACCCGCAGTTTCTATCTCGTGCGTCACACGGATGACCGCCGCCATGCGCGCATGAACCGGTTTGCCAAGGCGCTGGTGGACGGAATGCGCGCGGAACTGGCGCGGCTGGAGGCCCTGTGTCGATACGTCTGACTTGACAGGCCGGGGGGGCTGAAGGACGCTGGATGTAAGGCAGCAAGAAAAGGAGGCCACCGATGCAAGTCCAGAATATTCTCAAGAGCAAAGGCTCTGAAGGGGTCGTCACGGTGAAGCCAGGCAGTCTGATCGAAGACGCCGCGAAACTGCTTGCCGAGAAGCGCATCGGAACCGTGGTCGTGTCCGAAACCGGCAAGGACGCGCAGGGCATCCTCTCCGAACGCGATATCGTCCGGGTGCTGGCGCATCGGGGCGCGGCGTGCATGGCAGAGACTGTAGACGCCTACATGACCCGCAAACTGGTGACCTGCGCCCGCGCAGACACCGCCGACAGCGTGCTGACCAAGATGACCGAAGGGCGCTTCCGCCATATGCCGGTTCTCGAAGGCGAGGAGATGGTTGGCCTGATCACCATCGGGGACGTGGTCAAGGCGCGTCTTGCGCAGCTTGCCATGGAGAAGGACGCGCTCGAAGGCATGATTATGGGCCATTGAGCGCAGTTTCGATTTCCGGGTTGCAATCCACTGCGCAATATTGTTGCGTGCCCCCCGCAAGTCACAAGGAAAGCTAGCCCATGCGTGTCGGTCTCTATCCCGGAACCTTTGACCCCATTACGCTCGGCCACATCGACATCATTAGACGGGCCGCCGCTCTGGTGGATCGGTTGGTGATCGGTGTCGCGATCAACCGGGACAAGGGGCCGTTGTTTACGCTGGAAGAGCGGGTGGCGATGATCGAAGAGGCCTGCAAAGGGTTCTCCGATGAAATCGACACCGAAATCGTGGTGCATCCGTTCGAGAACCTGCTGATCGACTGCGCCCATGATGTGGGGGCGCAGGTCATCGTGCGCGGACTGCGCGCCGTGGCCGATTTCGAGTATGAATATCAGATGGTTGGCATGAACCGTGTGCTCGACAGTTCGGTCGAGACCGTGTTCCTGATGGCCGAGGCGCGGCACCAGGCGATTGCGTCAAAGCTGGTCAAGGAAATTGCACGACTGGACGGGGATGTGTCGAACTTCGTCACGCCGCCGGTTCAGAAGGCTTTGCTCAGCAAATTGGGCAAGAGCTAAAGAAAAACGCCGTTCGGGGAGCTTCGTCCACCGATCGGCGTTTGTTGTCAGATAGGTTGAGCGTTGGGGCGCTGTGACAGGCCATTCTCAGCTCAGCCGTAGACTGCGTTGTAGGCAATCTGGTGCGCGTCGCCACGATAGATACCCAGATCGTGTGCCACGTCGATGGGCATCGATTGGATTTCGCGGACAGTGCGGTTGTATTGGGCGCGTTTTTCCATGTGGACGCGGACGGTGTCAAAAAAACCGTTCATGATCAGTCTCCTGAAGTAAGTTTGGTGTGTCGGGATCATTGTCCCGATGGCGCTAACATAGGCTATGCTGCAGCGCAGAGCAATTGACGGTTTGGTCTTGCCGCTTTGCAGAAATTGCATGGGAACGCAGGAACCGGTTAACGCCGGATTCGCGGTCGAGCCTTATTTTCAAAGGCGCTAACCCTTTCTTTACCGAGTCGCGGTTAACCTCGACGTCGCAAATCTACGCGTCCCGGCGTTGGCCGGAATGCATTTCGCAAGAAAGGAAAGTGACATGCGTATCGGATATGCATCGGCGCTTCCCTTGACCAGCGTGCCGGGCCGGGGGGCGGCCGTGGTAAAGGAGGTGTCTTCGGTCAGACAGGTTGCGGCGCAACCGGTCTTTTCGCCGCCGATCCCAGTAACAACCCAAGTGTTGCCTGCCGGCGCATTGCAGAGCTTACCTGCGGCTGCAGCGCAAGCGGCCAGCGCCTACAAGTCGGCAAAAGGCGCGGTGGCCGCGCCACAGGGGAAATCATCGGACGATTGATCCGTGCCGCGCGCCCTGGGAGTTCCCGGCCCTGATACGGACCGGGATCGTTTTTTGGTGTTCTAACGCTTCGATCAGATCAGCTTGGCCATGGCAACGGCGGTATCCGCCATGCGGTTGGAGAAGCCCCATTCGTTGTCATACCACGTCAGAATGCGGACCATCGTGCCTTCCATGACCTTCGTCTGATCGGTGTGGAAGATCGACGAATGCGGATCGTGGTTGAAGTCCGAGCTCACCAGTTTCTTGTCTGTATAGCCCAAAATGCCCTTGAGCGGACCGTCGGCAGCGGCGCGGATCGCGTCGTTGATCTCTTCGACCGTTGTCTCGCGGGCGGCTTCGAAGGTGAGGTCGACAACCGAGACGTTCGGCGTCGGAACCCGGATCGCCACACCATCCAGCTTGCCCGCCAGTTCCGGCAGCACAAGACCAACCGCCTTGGCGGCGCCGGTGGAGGTCGGGATCATCGACAGGGCGGCCGCGCGGGCGCGGTAGAGATCGCCGTGCATCGTGTCCAGCGTCGGCTGATCGCCGGTGTAGCTGTGCACGGTGGTCATGAAACCCTTGGTGATGCCGACGGTGTCGTTGAGAACCTTGGCGACAGGCGCGAGGCAGTTCGTGGTGCACGAGGCGTTCGAAACCACGACATCGTCGGCGGTCAGAAGCGCGTCGTTCACACCGTAAACGATTGTCTTGTCGGCGTCTTTGCCCGGCGCGGAAATCAGAACACGGGAGGCGCCGTTTTCGAGGTGGGCCTGGCAGTCCGCCTTGGATTTGAAGATGCCGGTGCATTCCAGCACGATGTCCACGTCAGACCAGGGCAGATCCGCCGGATTGCGAATGGCCGTGACTTTGATCGGTCCACGGCCCACGTCGATCCAATCGTCACCGGACGTCACTTCAACCGGGAAACGACCGTGGACGCTGTCGAATTGCAGCAGGTGGGCATTGGTTTCAACCGGGCCAAGATCGTTGATTGCGACGACCTCGATATCGGTGCGGCCGGATTCGATGATGGCGCGCAGAATATTGCGGCCAATCCGGCCAAATCCATTGATGGCAACCTTGACGGACATGGAAGTCTCCTTTTGGGCCAAGCGGGGTACGTGATTGTTAACGCTAACAATCAAAGCCGAACGAAAAAGTCAACGCCCGAGGTTCGATTCTTATCGATGGACACGCGAAATAATGCGGATTTGGCGCTTTGGCTGTTCGCTATTGGAAACCGCGCCGGATCAGCGCCAGAAGGCGACCCATTGGAGCAGGTCAAAGAATTTCCGGGCGAGGAACAGAAGATGCTCGTTGCCATAGACCGCGTAGTCGGCGGCGACCGCGCCGACGATGATCAGACCGAGAATGACAGCAAGCCTGTTGGTCATGGGGGAGCTCCGGCGCGTTTGCCCTGTCATGGCAGAGCTTTGCGCCGAAGTCACGGGGGGCGGTGCCTCAGGCGGCGGCACTGTGGGGCGAGCGCATCAGCATACCGAACAGATCGCGCGGGTCGTCCGGGTCTGCCAGCAGATCAAGCGGCAGGTTGAGCCCGGTCTCACGGGCCTTATCGTGGACAAAGCGCAGGGCGCTGAAGTCCTCGATGGCAAAGCCGACGCTATCGAACAGGGTGATCTGCGCCTCCGAGCGGCGGCCTTGCGCGGCGCCGTTCAGAACCTGCCAGAATTCCGTGACAGGAAAATCCTCGGCCATCTGCTGAATTTCGCCTTCAATGCGGGTTTGCTCCGGGTATTCGACAAAAACATCGGCGCGGGTGAGGATATCTGCGGCCAACTCGGTCTTGCCCGGGCAATCGCCGCCAATGGCGTTGATGTGCACGCCTTCGCCCACCATGTTGCCGGTCAGGATCGTGGCGTTCTTCTTGTCGGCGGTGCAGGTGGTGATGATCTGTGCGCCCATCATCGCCTCTTCCGGCGTTTTGCAAGGCACCACGGTCAGCCCGCTTTGCGCAAGGTTGGCGGCGCATTTGGCGGTGGCCTGTGTATCCGTGTCATAGAGCCGGACAGTATCGATCCCGACAAGCGTCTGCATGGCGAGGCACTGAAATTCCGACTGCGCGCCATTGCCGATCATCGCCATGACCGTCGCGCCTTTCGGGGCCAGGTGTTTGGCTGCAAGAGCAGACATGGCGGCGGTGCGCAGCGCGGTCAGCATGGTCATTTCGGACAAGAGCAGCGGATAGCCCGTGTCCATATCCGCCAGAAGGCCGAAGGCGGTGACGGTCTGCAGCCCTTCGCGCGTGTTCTTCGGGTGGCCGTTCACGTATTTGAAGGCATAGTGCGTCTCATCCGCCGTGGGCATCAGTTCGATCACGCCAACCGCACTGTGCGCAGCCACGCGCGGGGTCTTGTCGAACTGCTCCCAACGCAGGAAGTCTTCTTCGATGGCCTTTGCAATGCCGGTCAGCATTTGCGGCAGGCCGATCTGGTGGATCAACTGCATCATGTGATCGACGGAGACAAAGGGAACGAGGGCTTTTTCGGAGGGAAGCATATCAGGGCTTTCTAAAGGTCAAAGGCTGCGCGGGGTGGGCCGGTCAAAGACGCGGCGGCCAAGGGCCGAGGCGCAAAGATCCACCATGAGCTGTGCGGTGCGACCGCGCTCGTCGAGCATGGGGTTGAGTTCAACAAGATCCATGGAGGTCATCAGGCCGGAATCGTGGATCATCTCCATGACCAGATGCGCCTCCCGGACGGTCGCGCCGCCGGGCACTGTGGTGCCAACCGCAGGCGCGGCGGATGGATCGAGGAAATCGACGTCCAAAGAGACATGGAGAAGGCCGTTTGCAGCCGCGACCTTTTCGAGGAAGGGACGCAGCAGGGGGGTGATGCCATGCTCGTCAATCGCGCGCATGTCGAACCGGTGGATGTTCGTCGCTTCAAGCGCCGCGCGCTCGGCCTCATCCACGCTGCGCATGCCCAGAATGCAGAGGTTTTCCTCCGGGATGGGATGTGGGACCGGGGGGAATTGGTCGAAGCCCGAGCGCCCGGTCACATAGCCAAGAGGTGTGCCATGCAGGTTGCCGGAATCGCTGCTTTGCGGTGTGTGAAAATCGCTATGGGCATCGAGCCAGAGCACGAATTGCGGGCGGTTCAGGCGCGCCGCATGCGCTGCGACGCCATGCACCGTGCCAAGGCTCAGCGCGTGATCGCCGCCCATGAAGATCGGCAGACCCTGTGCCATGGCCTCTTCGGCGGCTCTGCTGAGGGCCGAGGTCCAACCGACGGTCAGGCCAAGTTCATGCAGGTGATCATCAGAGAGGCTAGAGGCATCGGGGCTGACATTGCCGAGGTCTGCCACGGCGTGGCCCAGTCCCTTCAGCGCGCCGGGCAGTCGGGCGGTGCGGTAGGCATCGGGGCCCATGAGGCAGCCCTTGCGGGTTTTGCCACTGTCCACCGGCGCACCGATAAGAAGAATGCGTGTCATCACATGGTCCTGTTTCGCGTTTGCCCTATGATCTTTGCAAAGCGCGTAGGGATTAAGGCTTCAAATTGGCCAATACGGGTGTATTCTGTGCGAAACGGAGGGTTGAATTGCTCGAACTGGATGAAACGGATCATCGATTGATCGCCGCTTTGCGCGCAGACGCCCGCGCCGCGCTATCGGATCTGGCGGTGCAACTGGGCCTGTCGCGCACAACCGTGCGGGCGCGGATCGAGAAATTGCGCGCCTCTGGTGTCATCCTTGGGTTTTCCGTGGTGCTGAAAGAAGACGCCAGCGCTGATCCGGTGCGCGCGCTGATGATGATCGGCATCGAAGGGCGCGGGGCGGATCGGATCAAGCGGCAGCTTCTCGGACTGCCGGAAGCGCGGGCAGTTCATTCGACCAACGGGCGTTGGGACGTGATTGCCGAGCTTGGGACCGACAGCCTCGAAACGCTCGACAAGGTCCTGAACCGTATTCGGCGGCTCGAAGGGGTGGCGACGTCTGAAACCTCCTTGCTCCTCTCGACGCGGGCGCCTGGACGGTGAGTGCGCCGCTTTTCATCGGTGCGCGCATCTATCGCGGCTCCAGTTATGGGCGCACGCATCCTTTGTCGATCGAACGGGTGCCGGCGGCCATGGACCTGTGCCGCGCGCTGGGGTGGCTGCATGACGGCAACTATCGCATTTCACCCATGGCAAAACCGGCGGCCCTGACCGCGTTTCATACGGCCGAATACGTCGCGGCGCTCAGAAAAGCCGAAGCGGATGGCGCGGTCACCGAAGCTGTGCGTGAGCGGCACGGGCTTGGAACGCTCTCCAATCCGATCTTCCCCGAGATGTACCGCAGGCCGGCCACGGCGGTCGGCGGCGGGCTATTGGCGGCGGAGATCGTGGCGCGGGGCGGGGTGGTCTATAACCCCGGCGGCGGCACGCATCATGGCTTTGCGGATCGCGCGGCGGGGTTCTGTTATCTCAATGAGCCGGTTCTGACGATCAAACGGCTTTTGGACATGGGTCTGGACCGCGTGGCCTACGTCGACATCGACGCTCATCACTGTGACGGCGTCGAAGCGGGTTTTGCCGGGTCCGAGCAGGTGCGGATGATTTCCGTGCATGAAGCGAAACGCTGGCCTTTCACGGGGTTGCTGAACGATGAAGCTGGTGGCGCCGCGTTCAACCTTCCGGTGCCGCGCGGCTTTCATGATGATGAATTTCACCTTGTTCTGAATGACTTGATCCTGCCAGCAGTTCAGGATTTCCGGCCTGACGCGATTTTCCTGCAATGCGGTGCGGATGCTGTCACAGAAGATCCCTTGGCCCGGCTCAGCCTGTCCAACCGCTGTCACCGCGCGGCGGTTTCGGCGCTGCGCGCGTTGGCGCCCCGGTTTATCGTTTCGGGTGGGGGCGGGTACAATCCATGGACCGTGGCGCGGTGCTGGAGCGGGGTCTGGGCGATGCTCGCCGGTCTGGATGTGCCGGACCGCCTGCCTGCGGAGGCGGAAAAGGTAATGCGGGGCCTCTCCTGGCACCGCAAGGGGCGGCCCGAGGAAACGCTGCTGACAACGCTGCTTGATGCCCCAAGAGGGGGAGACATTCGCGGCGAAGTGAGACAGTCTGTCGAACACTTACGCAGGCGGCTGAAGGCGGTTGTCTGACGTTCAAACCTTGATGGCGCGGAGGCCCCCATGAGCACAGAAAACCCTTTCGACGGCGAGGACCTGTCCGGTGCCCATTACAAGCGCGCCAATATGACCGGCGCGCATTTTGACGGTGTGAACCTTGCGGGCGCGCGGTTTTGGGCGGTGCTGAGCAAGGCTGAGTTCAAGGACACGAACCTCGGCGAAGCGGTGTTCGACGATGTGAACCTGGGCAAGTCCACCTTTCACAACATCAACCTGTCTCAGTCGACCATAACCAATGCCAACCTGTCGAACGTAAAAATCGCGCAGGCGACGCTGGCCGATCTCGACATTCGCGACGCGGATCTGACGGGGATGCGGATCAATGGTGTGTTGGTTTCGGACCTGTTCGAAGCCTACGAGAAAGCGCAGGGCTGAGCGCACGGGTTTCGTCGAATTTCGGGAAGGTGGAGCGGGTAACGGGAATCGAACCCGTAACTAAAGCTTGGGAAGCTGCCGTGATACCTTTTCACCATACCCGCGCTCGCAGAGGTATCTAGCGGCGCGCCGCAGCCCACGCAAGAGGGATTGCGCGGCGCGCGCCAAATTCAGCCGCGCCGCCGCCGCCTGCGCCCGCCGCCTTCGCTCTCGCCGCCGCCGGTGTTGAAGTTCACGTCGGGCAGGGAGGTGATCTGTGCCAGTTCCGGGAAAGGATCGGTGGCATGGGGGATGGCGTTGGCGTTGACGAAGTGTTCCTGAAACTTCGGCTCGATGGCGGTTTCCACCTTGGTGATCTCGCGGACCACGCGTTCGATCTCACGCCGCGCCTCGACATTGCAAAGCGCAATGCGCGCGCCGGTTCCGGCGGCGTTGCCTGCGCTCGTGACCTTGTCCAACGGCACATCGGGGATCATGCCAAGCACCATCGCGTGCAGAGGCGAGATATGCGCGCCAAAGGCCCCGGCGAGCACCACGCGGTCGACCTTGTCCACGTCGCGCTCATCCATCAGAAGGCGCGCGCCCGCATAGAGCGCGGATTTGGCGAGCTGAATGGCGCGAATGTCGCCTTGGGTGACGGTGATGCGCGGGCCATCGTCGGCGCTGCCATCATGGATCAGATAGGCGTGTGTGCGCCCTTCGGGGACGGACCGCGCAGTGCCGGTCTGTTCGGCCGAGCCGATCAGGCCCTTTGCGTCCAGAAGCCCGGCGATGCGCATTTCGGCCACCGCCTCGATGATGCCGGAGCCGCAGATGCCGGTGATGCCGGTCTGGGCGGTTTCCGCCCAAAAGCCGTCTTCGTCCGACCACTTGTCGCAGCCGATCACCCGAAATCGTGGCTCCTTGGTCACCGGATCAATGCGGATCGCTTCAATCGCGCCGGGCGCGGCGCGCTGGCCTGAGCTGATCTGTGCGCCTTCAAAGGCCGGGCCGGTGGGGGAGGAACAGGCGAGCACGCGGGTGCTGTCGCCAAGCAGAATTTCCGCATTTGTGCCGACATCGACAATCAAGGCCAGATCGTCGCTCTTGCCCGGCTCTTCGGACAGGGCCACGGCGGCGGCGTCGGCACCGACATGACCGGCAATGCACGGCAGGACATAGACCTGTGCCGAGGCGGGCAGGGAAGAAAGGTCCAGATCGGCGGCAGACAGCGAGAGCGATTCAGAGGTCGCCAACGCAAAGGGCGCTTGACCCAGTTCGACGGGGTCAATGCCAAGCAGAAGGTGGTGCATCACCGGGTTGCAGACAAAGACGCATTCGAGGATTGACGATGGTGCGATTTCCGCTTCCCGAGCCAGTTCCATCGCCAAAGTGTCCAGCGCCTCGCGCACGGCGCGGGTCATCTCTACCTCGCCGCCGGGGTTCATCATGACATACGACACCCGGCTCATCAGGTCTTCGCCAAAGCGGATCTGCGGGTTCATGATGCCGGAGGAGCCGACAACTTCTCCGGTCTCAAGGTTGGTCAGATGCGCCGCGACGGTGGTCGAGCCAAGGTCAATCGCCAGACCATAAAGCCCGCCCTCATGCAGCCCCGGCCAAGCGGCGGTGATACGCGGCGGGTTATCGTCCGCTTTGAAGAGCGCGACAGTGATTTTCCAATCGCCTTTGCGCAGGGTCTTTTGCAAGTCGCGGAGGACGGAGAAATCCGCCGTCACCCCTTCGATATGCCATTGCGCCTGCAAGGCCTGGGCCACCCGTTCCAGATCACCCGTCGGCTCGTGCATGTCCGGTTCCTGCACTTCGATGTAGAAAAGCCGCGTGGCGGGATCCATTTCGACAACCCGCGCGCTGGCGGCCTTGCGCACCACTTGCCGGTGCACCTGGCTTTCAGGCGGCACGTCGATGACAATGTCGCCCTGCACCGTGGCCTGACAGCCCAGACGACGCCCCGGTTTCAGACCGCGTTTGTCATCATAACGCTGCTCGACCTTGTTCCATTCCGACAGCGCGTCTTCGGACACCGTGACGCCATGTTTGGGAAAGTCGCCGAAAGACGGCGTGATCTGGCATTTCGAGCAGATGCCGCGCCCGCCACAGACGCTGTCTAGGTCAACGCCAAGCTGCCGCGCCGCGGTCAGAACCGGTGTTCCCGCAGGAAACCGGCCGCGTTTGCCGGAGGGCGTGAAGATCACGAGGGGGTCTTTTGTGTCGGTCATAGTCTGCCTGCATCACGTGTCTGATCAAAACATACGCCGCAAAAGACAATTAAAAAGTCGTGTGGCGTCATATCCTTGCCCAAATCCGGCACGCGGCGCCTGAAACCTTGCTTAATAGCGCCTTATTCATTTGGGAGCATCATTGGATCAGACGCAGAATGCGGAGAGACCACCATGAACGAGGCTTTGACTTTCATAACGGAAAACTGGGCAAGCGTGTTGGGCTACGGCGCCTTGATCGCGCTTGGTCCGTTTTCGTGGCGCTTTGGAACGGCGCTTGTGACCGGGTTCTGGCGCGGGTTCACCGATGGCAAGCTGGTTGAAAAGGGCCGGGCGGCGTTTGACCTTCCAAGCCGGGATATTCCGCCGGACAGCGAGGCCTCCTTAAGCATTGATGCGCTCCTGGACGAGGCGTGGCAGACCGAGGATTGGGTGCGTCTGGGCAAACTTCTGCGCGAGATCGAGAGCGCGCCTTTTGACGTAGGATACGGGATCAAAGCACATGACTATGCCGCTGACCATCTGATCGAGCCGCTTCTGGACGTGGGCGCTGACCTGCCTGCTGAACCACATGGTGACGATTTTGCCGGGCTTGAGGCGGAAGTGGACAAGATCCGCCACATTGCCATCACCAACCCGCATGTGCCGATGCTGACCGTTCTGCTGTGCCATACACTGACGCGGGCGGCCTGGATCGCGCATGGGCAATTTTATGGCCGGGTACAAACCTATGACGGCATGGGGCTTTTCCACAAGTGGAGCGCGGAGGCCGAAGGGCTGATCCGGGACACGGGCCGCGATCCGGCGCAATCGCCGCTCTTGGCGCAGGCGTGGTACCACTGTGCTCTGGCGCTGGATCATGAGGAGGCCGGGGCGGCTTTGCGGGACCGGTGGGAAAGCGTTTTGCGCGCTGATCCAGAGAACCTCGCGCTATGGGAAGAACATGCCCATCACATGCTGCCGGGCTGGTATGGCTCGGAAGCCGAAGTGGGCGCTGTGGCCGATCGCGCGGTGCAGATAACCGAAGAGGCATACGGCGGCACGATCTATGCGCGGATCATGATCGCGGTCTGGCCCTGCATCGAACTCACGGATGTGCCGGGCTACAGCGGCGCGCGTTTTGACAGGGCGTTGGAGGACGACATTCGTTACGCAGGCGGTCAGCCGCAGGCAAACCTCTACGCGGCGTGGTTCTGGCACAACGGGCCGCGCAGCGACACGGTGCGCATTTTCCGTGAGCATCTGGAAGAGGTCTATCTGGAGATGTGGCCGGAAGGGGAGCCGCGAGAGGCGCTCTATGCGGCCTTTGCCAAGGCGTTTGGAGGAAAGCCATCCGGCCGGGGTGGGGAGTCGCTGGAAGCGGGTGTTGTGCAGACGGCGTAAGGTGGGTTTGGCCTTGAGCGGCCGTTCATCTGCACCCGAGCGCGGAATCAAGCCCGAAGGGCGCCGCGCCATCGACGGGCCGCCCCCGCGGCACGGCGATTGGGTTGCGGTAGCGAGCCACATAAGCCTAGCGCGCCAGTGGCTGGGATAAATCGAGGGGATCAACGGTTGCATCGCCGCACCACGGCCCGTCGATGGCGCGGCTTGTGCTCTAACCCTGAGGTCCCGGATCAAGTCCGGGACGGGTGCGCGCACTATGACCGCTCAAGGCCAAAAACAGCCGTTATTCTTCTCCCAGCCACCGCAAAATCTCGCCCCGGTTGCCGTCGAGTTCCGGTGCAGGCCCGCGTGTTGTTGGGTCCGGCGCGTCGGAAAGCTTGATCGGGTTTCCGGCGGCCTTGTAGGCCGCGCGACCGTTCTTGTCCAAGACGTCCACCACCATGTTGCGCGCGAGGATCTGCTGATCCTTCATCACCTGATCGACTGTCTGGATCGGCCCTGTCGGAATACCCGCGGCGGTCAGTTTGGCGATCCAGAAAGCGCGGGTGTTGTCGATGGTCACAGCCTCGATAAGACGTTTCAAAAGCCGTGCGTTTTCGCAGCGCGCCGGGTTGGTGGCAAACCGCTCATCCCCGACCAAAGGCAGGTTCAGGGCGATGCAGAGCTTTTCGAAGAGCTTGTCATTCCCGGCAGCGATGACGAACAGCCCGTCGGAGGCGTGAAACGTCTCGAAAGGTGTGATCGACGGATGCCGGGCGCCAGACGGGGCGGGGGCCTTGCCAGTGACCGATGTGATCGCCACAGCGTGTTCCAGAATAGCCAGCTGACTGTCGAGCATGGCCACGTCCACCTTGCGCCCCTTGCCGGTTGTTTCCCGGTCATAAAGCGCCGCCAGAATACCCTGAGCGAGGAACATCCCGGCCACGATATCGCCGATTGAGGCCCCCACGCGGACCGGATCACGGTCTTTCTCGCCGGTGATGCTCATCACCCCGCCGCGTGCCTGCACCACCATGTCGTAAGCGGGGCGCTTGGAATCCGGGCCGGTGTGGCCAAAGCCCGATACCGCGCCATAGATCAAGGCCGGAAACTGCGCATGCAGATCCTCCCATCCATAGCCCATACGCTCCATCACGCCGGGGCGGTAATTCTCGAGAACCACATCGGATCGTGCCAGAAGCGCTTCGAAAACCGCGCGGTCCTCGTCGGCTTTCAGATCAAGGGCGATGCTCTTTTTGCCGTGGTTGATAGCCGCGAAATAGGCGCTTTTGCCGTCTTTGAAAGGCGGGAAAGCGCGGGTGTCGTCACCGATGCCAGGACGCTCCACCTTGATCACGGTGGCGCCCATGTCGGCAAGCGTCATGGAACAATAAGGCCCGGCAAGAACATGGGTCAGGTCGAGAATGGTAAGGCCGGCAAGCGGGAGGGCCATGGCGGTGATTCCTGTCGTTTGTTATGCACTGCTCTGTGACAGAAGAGCGTTACAGGACGGTAACGACAAGAGGCCTTGGCCGCCTGAGCGACAATTTGCAAGCCGGTTGCTCCCGCTTTGGTCAGGCTGTGTTTTTTCGCCTGCGCAGGAGGCCAAATGCGCCCAAAGCAGCCATCAGCAGCGGCAATCCGGCGGGCAGTGGCACCGGGGCGACAGCGGTGCTGTTCAGCACGTTGTTCAGGAACGTGATGGCCCCGGCGTTCGGAGTGGCGCCCCAGACCGGATTTTCATCGGCAAAGAACAGGGCATAGCCGTTGCCGTATTGCGCACCGAGCACCGCACCGCGTCCGCCGATGGTTGCGAAGGTGACGGGCGACAAAGGCAGACCGTTCAGATCGCGGACGTACGTGACATGGTGCACATAACTGCTGCTGACTGCCCCGAAACTTGAGTTGGCAGCAACGCCGGTCATGAACGGATGGCTGGAGCTGTTCCAAGTTCCGCCGGAATAGGTTTGGGCGGTATAGAGAAAACTGAAATGGTTGCTCCAGTAGTTCAACTCGGATGCAAACTGATAGTTGCCGCCGAACTGCACATAGATGCCGCCGTCATCGACCCATTCCTTGAGCGCCGTGATTTCCGCCGCCTGAGGCCTGTTTCGGCCCGCATAGTTGTGAGACCGCACGTGCATGAAGACATCGACGCTGTCGAGGTAGGCTGCGGTCAGGTCTCTTGCCGCTGGTTCAAAGCTATGCCCAAGGGCCTGCAACTGCGACACTGTCCCGGAATAGTCCCCGCCGGTCAGCGAGTCCGCGCCAGTGCGAAAGTTGTCGAGAGAGCCGACCGTGGCCGCCGTGGCGGGGCCGGCGGCCAATGCGCAAAGAAGAAAAGCCTTGCCCAGTAGTTTTGAAAACATGAATCGCATCCAATTCGGTCTAAAATCCCGGAAGACCCTAGCGGAAAGGTCTCTGCCGGGTCAAATCCCTCCCGTCTTTGTTTGCGCGTGGGCAACAAATCCCAACAGGTTCATCAAAAGTTGCGCAGCGAGGATGTTCGTGGAGCCGGTCGGATCATAGTCCGGCGCGACCTCGACCAGATCAATCCCGACGATCTCGCGCTCCTGTACCGCCGCCTGCAACAGCTCCAGCACTTCGTAATAGAGAAACCCGCCATGGCTCGGCGTGCCTGTGCCGGGGGCGATGGACGGGCAGAAGGCGTCGATGTCGATGGTGATATAGAGCGGCACGCCTTGCGGGATGCGGGCGGCGGTTTCGGCAATGCCAAGCTTGCGCACCTGCCGCACCGACAGAATATCAGCCCCCATCGCACGGGCGGCCTCGTAACCCTCCTTCGCGGTGCTGGAAACATTGCGGATGCCGATCTGGGTCAGTCCGCTCACATGGTCTTTCTCTGCTGCGCGCCGCATTGGGTTGCCATGGCCGCGCGTCACCCCGTGGCGCTCGTCAACAAAATCCAGATGCGCGTCGATTTGCAGGACGTGGAACGGCGAACGGCCCTCGTAGGCTTCGATGCAGGGGATGTTCACCGAGTGATCGCCGCCGATCACCACCGGCACCGCGCCCGCGTTCAGGGCCGCCTCGACCCCGGCACGGATGTTGGCGTGGCTTTGGATCGTGTCTGTGTGCACGATGTCCGCGTCACCCATGTCGACGATCCGCACGTCCTCGCCCAGATAGGTCACATCGTCTTCGTGTTCGTAAGCCCCTGCGTGGCCAAAGGAGAAAAGCGTCGAGGCTTCACGTACCCCGCGTGGCCCGAACCGGGCACCGGCGCGCCACTGGGTGCCCGCATCAAACGGCGCGCCAAGGATCGCGAAATCGGCATCCAGCGCGGTCCAGTCGGCCTCATGGGGTTTCTTGGCAAAGGTGCAGATTCCGGTGAAAGGCAGGTTCAGACGGCCGGTTGAATAGCTGTGGCTCATTTCAAGCATTCCTTGCGCGAGCGGCCGACCTGTGGTGCCATGGTTCGCGTGACGGTCGGACCGAATTAGCTGATGGCGTCACAAGACTATTAAAAGGGAGGGGTTTCAATGCCGTCGATGATTTTGAGAGTGTTGAGTGTATTTCTGATGATGTCTGGCGCGGCGCAGGCGCAAACGACCGAGGCAGAGCCGGATGAGACAACAACGGTGTCGTTCAATCTGGAAAACAGCATCCAATCCCCTAAGATCTGCAGCAGCTTTATTCAGGGCGCGCCCTGCAAGATCGAGGTCAAAGCGGATTCTGACAATTGCCGCGTGCGGTTCTCCCAGATCAACATCACGTTCACGGTGACGTACACCGGGTTTGGACGGAACGATCGCGCCAGCCGGGCGCATCAATGGAACGGGGATTCGTGCAATGTGACGACGAACTGGCCCATCTCGCACGAGGTGCGCGGCGGTGAGGTCAGGATTGACCTGTCGTATCGGATGACAAACGGTCAGAGCGGCACATACAACAAAAACCTCTCAGTACGTGGGGCCAACCCGGCCAAGGACGCCATTCGCGGGCGCATCGGCCTGTTGACCCACAGCATTATTCTTTTCCAGCGCAATGCGCTTGAGCAATTTGACGGATCCGGTCTGCCGAAGCGGGGGACGGGGTTTGGCGCTGGCGGGTTGGAGAACCCGAGCGCGGCGCAGCTTTGGAACTGGATGTCGAACGTGGATGCCGCCCGTGCGCCCTTTGCCCAGGCTTTCGCCGATGCCCGCGCGTTGCCCTCCTGGATGCGGCGCGGAGGTTTCCCTAAACTACCGGACTTCACCGAAGATCAAGCCAAGCGGCAGGGCCTTCAAAGCCTGGTTGGGGAATCCTACTACAAGCCGCACCAGAACGGCACCGTTTGGCGCGAAATCCGGGGCCGCAAACCTTTTGCCGACAAGATCGTGAAGATCGAGGCCGCGATCAACGCGGGCAAGCCGCCTGCTGGCTGGTAAGGCTTTGATGAGGATGCGCTCCAATTTCGTTTTGGCGCGTCCTCTTTTCGTGGCAAAACGGATGGACCGACCAGAGCGAAAAAAGGGGTCCCCATGCGCAAACTGATTTTCCTTCTCGCCACCCATGGCGCGGCGCTAGCCGCTGGTTTTGCGTTGGGCGTCTACTTCCTGCCGATCCTGACCGAGCCGGAATCGCCCGACGCGTTGATGTTGCAGGAAAAGGCACAGGGTGCGGAGTACACCGCCACGCTCACCCGTGATCTCGCGGGCAGCGATTTCCTGCATTGGGGGGAAGGGACCATCAGCCTCTCGCAAACAGAGATCGTGCACGAAGGCGCGCTGGCGCCGGGGCCGGATTACAAGCTTTATCTGGTGCCGGAGTTCGTCGAAGACGAGGCCGGTTTTGAACGGGTCAAAGCGCAATCGGTGCAGGTGGGCGACGTCAAAACATTCTCTGGTTTTGTGGTCACCGTTCCGGAGGGCGTGGATCTTGCCGCGTACAACACGGTTCTGGTCTGGTGCGAGGCTTTTGGCGAGTTCATCACCGCCGGGACCTATCGCTGATCCGCGCAAAGGCGGACTTGCCCGCAAGGCGTGCTTTCGCCCTTTCCACTGGAACGGATCCATGCAATAGGGACGTGCCAACCGATCCCCTCCCAAGGAGCCGCCCCCATGGAGATTCGCGAGGCCCTGACCTTCGATGATGTTCTGCTTGTTCCCGGTGCGTCCGAGGTGCTTCCCAGCACCGCCGACACACGCACAAAGGTGACCAAAGCCATTGATCTCAACATTCCGCTTTTGTCCTCTGCGATGGACACGGTGACCGAAGCCCGCATGGCCATCACCATGGCGCAGGCCGGTGGCATGGGGGTTATTCACAAGAACCTCTCTGCCGACGAACAGGCCCGGCAGGTGCGCCGGGTGAAGCGTTTCGAAAGCGGGATTGTCTACAACCCCGTGACCCTGACCCCAAATCAGACGCTGGCCGATGCCAAGGCTTTGACCGAGCGTTATGGTTTCACCGGCTTTCCGGTGATTGACGAGAACGACAAGGTTGTCGGCATCGTGACAAATCGCGACATGCGCTTTGCCGAACATGACGACACGCCGGTCAAGGCGATGATGACCTGTGAGCGGCTCGCCATTCTGCAGGAACCGGCGGATCGCCAGCAGGCCATCGCCATGATGAAAGAGCGCCGGATCGAGAAACTGCTCGTGACCGATGCGGCGGGCAAGCTGACCGGCCTGCTGACGCTCAAGGACACGGCGCAGGCGGTGGTGAACCCGACCGCCTGTAAGGACGAGTTGGGCCGCCTACGTGTTGCGGCGGCGTCTTCTGTGGGTGACAGCGGCTTTGAACGCACCGAACAACTGGTCGATTCCGGTGTGGATATTGTTGTAATCGACACGGCGCACGGCCACTCCAAAGGGGTGATCGAGGCGGTGGGGCGCGCCAAGAAACTCTCGAACGGTGTGCAGATCATCGCGGGCAACGTGGCCACTGCCGAAGCCACCCGCGCTTTGATCGACGCCGGGGCAGACGCAGTGAAGGTCGGCATCGGACCGGGCTCGATTTGTACCACGCGCATGGTTGCGGGTGTGGGCGTGCCGCAGCTGACCGCCATCATGGACTGCGCGGCGCAGGCCGGGGACATTCCGGTCATCGCGGATGGTGGCATCAAGTTCTCCGGTGACTTTGCCAAGGCCATCGCGGCGGGTGCCTCCTGCGCCATGGTCGGCTCGATGATCGCGGGCACGGACGAGAGCCCGGGCGAAGTGATCCTGTATCAGGGCCGTTCGTTCAAAGCCTATCGCGGCATGGGCTCGCTGGGCGCCATGGCGCGCGGCTCGGCGGACCGCTATTTCCAGAAGGACGCGGCCTCGGACAAGCTTGTCCCGGAAGGGATCGAAGGGCAGGTGCCATACAAAGGCAGCGCCGGGACGGTCATTCACCAGCTTGTCGGCGGCCTGCGCGCAGCCATGGGCTACACCGGCAACGCGACGGTTGAAGAGATGCGCCAATATGCGAATTTCGTGAAGATCACCGGCGCGGGTCTGAAGGAAAGCCACGTGCATGACGTGCAGATCACCCGCGAGTCCCCGAACTACCGGATTGGGTGATTTGACGCATCGCCCGTGATGTCATAGCGATCGCGCCCCGGGCCTGACCCGGGGCCTCGGCGGAAATTGTGCCTGAGCTTTCGGAGCCTGAGGTCCCGGGTTGGGCCCGGGACGTGGTTCCGCAGGATCAGACCGTCACGCCAGTGCCCTGCAAAACCCCATGTTCCAGCGCATAGCGGGTCAGCCCTGCCGTGCTGGAAATCCCCAGCTTGCGCTTGATGTTCTTGCGGTGCGTTTCGACCGTGCGCACCGAAATATCCAGGACCAGAGCGACTTCCTTGTTCGACTTGCCCTGCGCCAGTTGCAACAGAACCGATTGCTCGCGGTTGGTCAGCGGCTCGCGGCCGTTGTCCGGCGGGGCCAGAGCGCCCTCGGCCCCGGTGCACAGGTAGCGCTCCCCGGCCATGACCACGTCGATGGCTTTCTTGATTTCGTCGGTCGGGACGTCCTTGAGCACATAGCCTCGCGCGCCGTGGCTCAGCGCCGTTGAGATATATTCGGGCGTGTCATGCATCGACAGCACGAGGATGCGGGTGTCGGGCCGCCGTTCGAGGATCATCTCTGTCGCCGACAACCCGCCGAGGCCGGGCATGTTCAGGTCCATCAGGATCACATCCGGACTCAGGTCTTCCAACTGGTCGATGATCTGCTGGCCGTCGGAAAGCGTCGCCAGCACCTCGATATCGTCATAACTGTCCAGCAGGGCCTGAATGCCCTCTGCGACCATCGGATGATCGTCGACAACAACAACGCGGGTCACTTCAGTCATGCCTGCACCTTTGTTTTCACGGGTTGGCCTTCTTCGGGCGGAAGAAGGTGGCTGAGCGGAACCTGCGCTTCGATAACGGTGCCGGAGCGCGACGACAAGACCCGCAGGGTGCCGCCCAACTGTTCCATACGTTCCTGCATGTTCCTCAACCCTATGCCTTGACGCGGGCCGCGCGAGGCTTCGCCAAGCCCGACGCCGTTGTCGGAAATGCGCAGCGTTGCGCCGTCACGGTGGCCACGCAGGTCAATGGTAACACGGCTTGCGCCTGCGTGTCTTTCGACATTCGTCAGCGCCTCCTGCGCGATCCGGTACAGCGCGATCTTGCTGTCCTGATCGAGCCGGTTGCGGAACACCACGGTTTCAAACTGCGTGTCGATGCCTGTGCGGGCGCGGAAATCGTCGGTCAGAGCCTTGACCGCCGGGCCAAGGCCGAGGTCATCCAGAACGCCGGGCCGCAGGTCGCGGCTGATGCGGCGTACTTCGTGAATGGCTTCCGACAGGTTGTCTATGCCTTTACCAAGGGTTTCCTCGGCACGGTTGTCGTCCTGCAGGATGCGGCGTCTGGTAATGTCGAGCGCGTATTTCACCCCCACCAAGATCTGGCTGATCCCGTCATGCAACTCGCGCGCCACGCGCCCGCGTTCTTCTTCCTGCGTGTCGAACACCCGTTGCGTCAGTTCTTTCAGCTTGGCGTCGGCCAGACGCCGCTCGCGAATGTTGATGAACAGGCCGGAGGAGAAAACCAGCAGCAGGGCCCCCAGCGTGATCGCCCCGATATAAAGGAAGGTCTGCTGCACCCGCGCCTCGACCTCCGCCCGCGTGGCGGCGACGCTGTCGAGAATGTCGTCGATGAACACCCCGGTGCCCACCGCCCACCGCCATGACGGAAAGGAGGTGACGTAGGTGATCATCCGGGCTTCTTCCCCCGTGGAGGGTTTGGGCCAGAGATGTTCGATATACCCCGCACCGGCCCGCGCGGTGAAGATGAACTGCTTGACCACCGCCGTGCCTTCGCTGTCCGTCAATTCCCAGTGATTGCGGTTGATCAGCTCTGTCTGGCGGGGGGAGACGAGATTGTTGCCGTCGTAATCATAGACAAAGAAAAACCCCTCATCGCCGTAGATCATCGCGGCGAGGATCTGCATGACCTGTTCCTTGGCCAGATCATCTGTCGGGGAGGCGGTGCCGTAGACAAAGTAAAACCCGTTGCGCGCCTGCGTGACATAGTTCCGAAGCTCGCGCTTCTTGGCTTCGATGAGCTGCGTCTCAAGGCTGCGAATTTCCCGCTCCGCCAAGGCCCGCGACTGCGCCGCCACAAGGATCGCAATGGCCGAGACCGCAAGGATCATCGGCACGGAAGCCAGAAGGAACAGCTTCTGTCCATAAGAGGGGCGTAGGCGTTCGAGCAGGCCGGACATGCGCGCAACGCTACCTTATGGTTTGGGTTGGGGGAAGGGGCGGAAGTTTTCGATCAGGGTTGTGAATAGCAAACTGGTGCCACGTTTTGATCCCAACCAAAAAATGTTCCGAGCATTGCGTCTGGTGAGAGTTCGGATGAATAGTCGGTGACTATTGGTTTTGTCACGTCAAAGGGAATGCGCACTTGGACATTGGTTTGACGCTGAAGAGCCTCCAACGCTGCAAAGGCGTCAAATTGTGCCCCAAAACGATTGGCCAATTCGGGCAGAGTTTGCCTGATTTTCATCAGCAACTGCTCTCTGAGTGTGATGGGCTTTCCGTTTACCACGGGTACCTTCGGATTTTGGGTGTCAGCGGCGCTTGCGGGCACTCCCTGAAGGAATGGAATGACCGTGAATTTTGGAAATTCGCGTGGGGGGAGGGCGTGGATGATTTTCTTTGTTTCGGTATGAATGCGTTTGGAGACCAGTTTGCATACAACTTGTCTGACTTGGGGGCAGGCCAAGCCGCGCCAGTCTTTGTTCTGGATGGAATGACAATGGAGCCTGAAGTGGCATACGGTTGTTTCTCAGAGTTCTTCATTCGCGAAATCGTGGAAGGCGCTTCCAACCCCTACGACAGCGTGCTGCGCGACGCGCGAGACTACATTGGTCCTCTTTCAGGTAAAGAACTCCTCGCCTATGCTCCTCCACTGTTGTTGAGCGGGGACGAGGATCCTCAATTCTGTGTCAAATTAGAAGCGCGGACGGTTATGGTAGCCAACGGCGACGTATTCACTCAAGTAGAACAATTGCCCGAAGACGCTGAGATTTTGGGGGTGACCCCTTACATTGACAATTCTGGTCGCGGAAGGCTTGGGCTCGACGTTCTGAGCTGAAACGGCTCGGTGCCGTGCCCCTCTTACAATCAACCGCGTGACTGTGATGGCTTCTCCAAGCCCGCGCGCCCTTGCATTTCATAGGCAAGCGGTTTGGGAGCTTTCAGTGCGCAGCTGCAACTTGTGAGTCGCTCTGTGCCGGCAAGCTCACCTTCTGGTTCTGTGTTTCACCCAAAAACACACCCTATGGGTGCATTTTGCCGTTCTCATCGCGCCTAAAACTTGTCCTTTGGTCAATTAATCTGCCCAACTCCGTAGCAGTGGGTATTTCAATGAAACCACTTTGCGCCCAAGGTGCCCTCACTCTAACCGATCCGTGCGTGGCGAGAGGGCTGCGCACAACAGGACCTTATGGGAGGATTTCATAATGGATCGTCGTTCTTTCCTTCGCGCCTCGACAGTGGGCGCGGGCGCTGCCGCAGCCGCCTCGACCCTGGCCGCACCGGCCTATGCTCAGGGCAACCGCACCCTGACCATGGTCACCTCGTGGCCGCGTGGCTTTGCCGTTCTCGATGACGCGGCTTCCTACCTCGAAACCATGGTTGCCGAAATGTCCGGTGGCAGCCTGACCATCGACAAGAAAGCGCCGGGCGAGCTCGTTGGCGCACTGGAAGTGTTTGACGCGGTTTCTTCCGGTCAGGCCGACATGTACCACTCCGCAGACTACTACTTCATCGGTCAGCACCCGGGTTACGCCTACTTCACCGCAGTTCCGTTCGGCGGCACTGCGCAGGAAGTTTCCAACTGGTACTACCATGGCGGCGGCGAAGAGCTGCACGACGAGCTGGGCCAGATCTTCAACCTCAAAGGCCTGCTGGCCGGTAACTCCGGTTCCCAGTCCGGTGGTTGGTTCCGCAACGAGATCAACTCCGCAGACGACTTCAACGGCCTGAAGTTCCGTATGCCGGGTCTCGGCGGCAAGGTGCTCGGCAAGCTGGGCGCATCCGTTCAGAACATTCCGGGCGGCGAACTGTACCAAGCTCTGTCCTCCGGTGCTCTCGACGGTCTGGAGTGGGTTGGCCCGATGGCCGACGAACGCGCCGGCTTCCAGGAAGTGGCGAAAGTCTACTACACCGCCGGTTTCCACGAGCCGGGCTCCGCGCTTGCGTCCTCCGTCAACCTCGACGTCTGGAACGAGCTGTCCGACCAGCACAAAGCGATCCTGCGCTACGCTTCCATGGCGACCACGCAGTACCAGCTGGCCGAAACCCTTGCCAACAACGGTGCCGCTCTGGCGCGTCTGCAGGCACAGGGCGTCAAAACCCTGCAGTTCTCCGACGACGTTTGGGATGCATTCGGCAAGGCCTCCGCAGAGGTCATGGACGAGAACATGGGCGACGAACTCTTCGCCAAGATCCGCGAGTCCTTCGAGGCAAGCCTCGCGAACTCCGCGGCCTGGATCAACAAGTCGGACGGCTACTACGTTCAGCAGCGTATCCGCGTTCTGGGCGGCTAAGCCACTCGAAAATAAACCGAAAGGCTCCCTCCGGGGAGCCTTTCATCATAGTAAGGCAGGTGCGCGCCCGTATGGCGGAAAAGGCCATTCGCGCGGGCAACTTTGGGGGACATCATGGAAGACGATGCCGCAACCGGCCTTGGGGGGTGGATCCTTTGGATCCTCGAAAACCTCGCCATGGCCTTCTACAATCTTGGATATGCGTTGACCCATCCCAGCTCCTGGCTGGACTGGATCACCTGGAACAACACCGCCGAAGACAAGGCCAGCCTGATGAAGGTGGTCTACTACGGGGCGTCGAAAGAACTCTTCTTCGTCGCGCTCGTCATCTTCGTGCTGATCTTCATCGCGGGCATATGGCGCAACAATTTCCTCTGGGGCGTTGTGCGCGTGCTCGAAGGCTTTGCCAATACCATCGGGCGCTTTGCTGCCTGGGCCGGTCTTGCCATGGTGCTTCAGCAGGTGATCATCGTCTTCATGCAGCGGATTTTCACCCGGCCTGATATCTCAATCGGCTTCGGTATCCCGCTGCAGTTCGACATTTCGTGGTTTGCCGAAGAGCTGAAGCTTTTCAACGCGATGGTGGTGGCTCTTTGCCTGACGTACACTTTCGTACAGGGCGGGCACGTGCGTGTGGACCTCGTCTATGCTGCCGTGAAATTCCGTACCAAGCGGATGATCGACATGATCGGCTCCATGATCTTCATGCTGCCGATGGCAACGCTGATCTGGATGTACACATGGTTCTTCATGTGGCGTTCGCTCATCGTGCCGCCGGTTGCCCCCACGGATCCGCTGCAGCGTCTGGAGCTCAAGGCCCGTGCGGTGCGCTGGAACGTGGAAACCATTGGCTTCAGCCCCAATGGCTTCACCGGATACTTCCTGTTCAAGATCCTGATGATCACCATGGTCGGCATGATCTTCATCCACGCCTGGGCCTTCTTCTACCGCTCCTACCTTGAGTGGAAGGAAGGCGAAGAGTCCGAAGGCAAATATCTCGACAAAGACGTGCTCGAACAGGGTGAAGAACCCTACGACCACGCAGAATTCTAAGGGGCTGAGATCATGATTTTCGGATTGGATGGGGTCGAGATCGGCCTGATCATCGTCTTCCTTACGCTGTTCTCGGCGATCCTGTCGGGCTTCCCGGTGGCCTTTGCCATCGGCGGGGCAGGGGTTCTGTCGTTCGGCATCATCACTGCGCTGGACAGCGCCGGCCTGCTGGTTCACCAGGCCATTGATACGGGGTCCGAGGCCTACAAGGCACTCGTGGCCAGCGGGGTTCCCTCCAAGGGCATCTCGATATTCACGCACCCGGATCTCCCACGCTACGCGACCGAGTCGATCTTCCCGGATGGGGATGCGGCCAACGCGATGAAGCGCGTGATCGCGGGCATCACCAACCGCATCAACGAACGTGTGATTGCCGGTCAGTCCATCGAGACGCTGCTGGCGGTTCTGATGTTCGTTCTGATGGGGATCGTTCTCGAACGCTCCAAGATTGCGAACGATCTGCTGACCACCATGGCGCGTGTCTTCGGCCCGCTTCCGGGCGGTCTGGCTGTGTCCATCGTGGTTGTGGGCGCGTTCCTCGCGGCCTCCACCGGGATCGTTGGCGCGACCGTGGTGACCATGGGCTTGCTGGCTCTACCAACCATGTTGCGCAACAACTACTCGCCAGAACTGGCAACGGGTGTGATTGCGGCCTCGGGCACCTTGGGGCAGATCATTCCGCCCTCCATCGTGATCGTTCTGCTCGGCACGCTGGCCGGTGACCTTTACTCCGCCGCACAGGAAGAGCGCGCGCAGCTTCAGGGCTGTACCGATGCTCTGACTTATCTGGGCGAGCCTGCGGTTCTCTCCGTCGGGACATTGTTCCAGGCGGCGCTGTTGCCGGGTATCCTCTTGGCTGGCCTCTATGCGGCCTACGCCTTCGGCTTTGCCATGCTCAACCCGTCCAAGGCGCCTGCCGTGGAACTGGGCTCCGGCTCCGGCGAAGTGGTGACACGCGGTGAAGCCTTCACATGGTATCTCGGTGTGCCGATCGCTCTGATCGCAGGCATGATGCTGATGTCCCAGGTCAATTTTGTTGGCAGCCAGGACACCACCGTCTCCAGCTTCACTGACCTTGGCGAAGCGGCGAGCCTGCGGACCAACGTCTCGGAAAGCTGTCAGGCTTCGATGATCGAACTACATGGCCAGGAAGCCTGGGATGCGGCCGTGGCCGAGCAGGCAGACATCGACGCGACAGGCGGTCAGACGGAAAGCACCCGTCGCAGCCCTGAAGAGATCGAAGCGCTGCGCGCCCAGATGGTCGAGGATGCTGCGCCCATCGGAACCGGCCTTGCCGTTCTGGCGGTGATCTTCGGCCTGATCCTTTCGGTTGCGCGCGGCGTGTCGCCGTCGTCCGAGCCGCTCCCGCTTATCATCGGTGCGGCAGGGATTGTGCTCGGTCTGTTGGTTGACGTTGTGGCCATTGGTCCGCTGACGTCCGCCTCCGGCACCGTGGCGTTCATGCTGCTGCCATGGGCCATGACCGTGTATGGCTGCTACCATGCGATGATCCGGCTTTCGAAGAACGAGCTTCTGCGCGTTGTCTTCCCGCCGCTGATCCTGATCGTGGCCGTGCTGGGCTCCATCCTCGGCGGTATCACCAACCCGACGCCCGCAGCGGCGCTCGGCGCGGCCGGTGCCATCATGCTGGCGGCTTACCGCAAGCTGCAGGATGAGGACAAATCGCCGAAGGTGATCATATGGTCGACCCTGTCGGTGGTTCTGCTGATCCTCGTGGGCATCAACTTCGACCTGCGGATCAACACCGAAACGGTGAGTGCAGAGAGCTGGGCGGCGTTCTTCTTCGCCAATGCGCTCTATCTCTACGCCCTGTTCGGTCTGTTGTTCTCCTGCTGGGTTCTGTACCGCTCCGGCGTTCTGACCCCGGCGGTGCGTGAGACCGCGAAGGTGACGAGCATGGTGTTTACCATCCTCATCGCATCGCAGCTGCTGAACCTCGTGGTGATCTCCTTCGGTGGCGAGCACTACATCCAGCAGTTCCTGCGCAGCTTCGAGAACCCGGCGACGGCCTTCATCATCGTGATGATCATCCTGTTCATCCTCGGCTTTGTGCTCGACTTCCTGGAGATCATCTACATCGTGGTGCCGATCGTGGGCCCGGTGATCTACGGTGCGCACTTTGATCCGAAGTGGGTGACGATCATGATTGCGGTGAACTTGCAGACCTCGTTCCTGACGCCACCCTTTGGCTTCGCGCTGTTCTACCTGCGCGGTGTGGCACCGAAGGAGGTCACCACAGGCCACATCTACCGTGGTGTGATCCCCTTCGTGCTGATCCAGGTGGTTGGTCTGGCGATCCTGTGGTGGTTCCCGGGCATCGTGACCATCGTACCGGACCTGATCCCATAAGGTGGATCTGAACAAGAAACAGAGAAAGGGCCGCTCCTGATGGGGCGGCCCTTTTGGTTTGGAAAGTTGTGGCTTTTTGCGGCCGTTCATCTCACCACAGGCGCGGAATCAAGGCCGCAGGCCGCCGCGCCCATCGACGGGCCGCCCCCACGGCACGGCGATTGGGTTGCCGTATCGAGCCACATGAGCCTAGCGCGCCAGTTCCTGAGATAAATCGAGGGGATCAGAGGGTGGATCGCCGCACCACGGCCCGTCGATGGCGCGGCTTGTGCACTGGCCAAGAGGTCCGGGATCAAGTCCGGGACGGGGTAGGCTCAATGTCCGCTTCAGGCCAAAACCCGCCTCAGGACGCCTTGCTCAAAGGCCCTTGGCCATCCTTCAGCGCCATCCACGCATCGTATTGCGCGAGGAACACTTTCCCGGTCAGCTCATCAAGGAAGTGCGAGCGTTTCAGGCGGTCCATGACCGGTCCTTTGACTTCTGTCAGGTGCAGGGCAATGCCCATTTCGTCCAGTCGCCGGTTCAATTCTTCCAGCGTCTCAAGCGCGCTCATGTCCACTTCGTTCACAGCCGGGAACATCAGGATCACATGTTTCAGCGGCTGATCGCAGGTCACGCGGCTCAGCACGTAGTCTTCAAGAAAGCGCGTGTTGGCAAAATAAAGGCTCTCGTCGACGCGCAACGTGATAATCGTTGGATCGGTCTCCACCTCATGCCGCAGGATGTTGCGGAAGTGCTGGGTGCCGGGCACCAGCCCAACCTCGGCCACATGCGGGCGGGACGTCTTGTACAGGTGCAGGCCGATGGAGAGCAGAACCCCTGCCGAAACACCGGTTTCCACACCGAAACCAAGGGTCAGGACGATGGTGGCGGCCACGGCGGCGAAGTCGACCTTGGAATAGCCCCAGGTCTTCTTGAGGATCGAGAAATCGACAAGGCTCAGCACGGCGACGATGATCGTCGCGGCGAGCGTCGCGTTGGGGAGAAAATAGAGCAGGGGGGTGAGCAGGAGGGCGGCCAGCGCGATGCCGATCGCCGTGAAGCCGCCAGCCGCCGGGGTTTCTGCGCCCGCGTCGAAGTTCACCACCGAGCGCGCAAAGCCGCCGGTCACCGGGTAGCCGCCCGAAATCGCCGCCGCGATGTTGGAGGTGCCCAAACCGATAAGCTCCTGATCCGGCACGATGCGCTGGCGCTTCTTGGCCGCGAGGGTCTGCGCGACGGAGACGCTTTCCACAAAGCCGATGATCGAGAGCAGCAGGGCGGAGACAAACAGACTGTTCCATAGCTCCGCCGAGAAAGACGGCAAGGTCAGCGGCGGCAGACCCATGGGCACCTCGCCCACGATCCGCACGCCCGCCCAGTTGTTCAGCCCAAAAAGCCAGGTGACAAGCGTTGTCACCGCCACAGCGCCCACGGGACCGGCTTTGGCCAGAATATCCGCCATGCGTGGCTTGAGCCCTTTCTTGAGCAGCAGTGGCTTCAATCCTTTGCGGACCCAGAACAGGAAAGCCGTGGCCGAGACGCCGATGATCACGGTAACGATGCTTGTCTGCCCGATGTTCTCCCAGATCGACCCAAGCACGCCGGGCAGCGTGTGGCCATGCACCGAAATGCCCAGGATGTGCTTGAGCTGGCTGGCCGCGATCAGGATGCCGGAGGCGGTGATAAAGCCTGCAATCACCGGATGGCTGAGGAAGTTGGCCAGAAAGCCGAGCCGCAGCACACCCATGATCGTCAGGATCACACCGGAAATGAAGGCAAGCGTGCCTGCGGCGATGGCGATCTCCAGAGGGTCTGTCAGTCCCAGATTGCCAATGGCAGCGGCAGTCATGAGAGAAATCACGGCCACGGGACCAACGGCCAGCGCGCGTGACGTGCCAAAAATCGCATAGGCGACCAGAGGCAAGATGGAGGCATAGAGGCCCATTTCCGCAGGCAGCCCGGCCAGCAGCGCATAGGCGAGCGATTGCGGGATCAGCATGATGGTGACAATCACCGCCGCCACCAGATCGGACGTCATGGTGTCGCGATTGTAGGTCTTTGCCCAGTCGAGGATCGGCAGATAGCGGGTGAAGGTCTTGGCTGTGATGCGGGCCATGGCTCTTGTCCTGTGTCTCCGAGGTCGGAACGACTCGGGGGTCGCGTGGTCTTCTCTATATATTCTAATATTTGAATTTTATAAGCCCCACCAGACGGGCCTTCCAAAATGTCGCGCCCTGCCGGTTGGGGCAGGGCGCAGATGTCCCGGCATTTCGCCGGGACCTCAAGATCCAAAATGTGGTTTTACTTGGCTGATACGGTTTCCGGTTTTGCCAGCCATTCCTTGCCGCGCAGCATGGCCTTCCAATAGACCGGCGGCAGGATCTGCTCCTTGAGCACCCATGCGGCGCGTGTCGGCTTGGTGCCGTCGATGACCCACTTGGGGAAGCTCGGCAACAGCGTGCCGCCATAGCCGAATTCCGCCAGCACGATCTTTCCACGCTCCACGGTCAGCGGGCAGGAGCCGTAGCCGTTATAGAGCGACACGGGCGAGCCGCCGTCGATGTCGGCGGCGATGTTGTTGGCCACCACAGGTGCTTGCATCCGCGCCGCGGCGGCGGTCTTGGCGTTTGGCGCGTTCATCACGTCGCCAAGGCTCCAGATGTTGTCATAGGTCTTGTGACGCAGGGTGCTCTGATCCACATCGACCCAACCAGCCGCATCGGCCAATGGCGAGACGCGAATGAAGTCCGGCGCGATCTGCGGCGGGCAGACATGCATCATGTCGAACTCGACGGTGACCTCCTCGGCCTCCGTTTCGGGCTTGGCGACCTTGAAGGTCGCGGTCTTGGCCGGGCCATCGACGCGCACGAGATTGTGGAAGAAGTTCAGCGTTGCGTCATACTTCTTCACGTATTCTTCGAGCGCCGGGACATAATCCTTGACCCCGAAGAGCACACCGCCTGCGTTCATGAACTGAATGTCGATGTTCTTCAGAACGCCGTTGCGGAACCAGTTGTCGCCTGACAGATACAGCGCCTTTTGCGGCGCGCCCGCGCATTTGATCGGCATAGGCGGCTGGGTGAAGAGCGCGCGGCCGGACTTCATCCCCTTGACCAGTTCCCATGTGTAAGGCGCAAGATCGTAGCGGTAGTTGGAGGTCACACCGTTTTTGCCAAGCGTGTCCACCAGCCCCTCAACGGCCCCCCAGTTGAGCTTCAGTCCCGGGCAAACGATCAGGCGGTCGTATTTCACCACCCGGCAACCATCGAGGATCACCGCGTTGTTGTCCGGCTCGAAGGCTGCGACGGCGGATTTGATCCAATGCACATCCTTGGGGATAAGGCTACCCATGGTGCGCGCCGTGGTTTCGGCTTCAAACACACCGCCGCCAACCATGGTCCAGCCCGGTTGATAATAGTGCACATCCGCCGGATCGATGACCGCGATGTTCAGGCCCGGCTTGCGGGACTTGAGCGAGGAAGAGACGGCAATGCCCGCAGCGCCGCCACCGACGACAACCACGTCGAACTTTGCGTCGCCTTCGTCTGTCGGCGTCTTGCCGCCATTGACGATGCGGCGCACGACGCCCGCCATGTCATAGCCTGCGGACTTTGTGGCCTGCAGAATGTCTGCCGCATCCATGGTTTTGGCCTGCGACAGAGACCAAAGCGTCGCGGATCGTGTGCCGGTGCGGCAATAGGCGAAAACCGGGCCGGGAAGTTCCCGCAAGGCGGCCTCGAAATCCTCAGCGTCCTGATCGAGCACCTTGCCGCTGACGATGGGCAGGTAGCGGGCCTCGAGCCCTGCGTTTTTGGCCGCCGTCGCAATTTCGTCAAAGCTGGGCTGATCCGCGCCTTCGCCGTCCGGGCGGTTGCAGATCACGGAGCGATAGCCCGCAGCGGCGATTTTGCTCAGGTCGGCAGATGTGATCTGCGGCGATACCGTGATGTCGTCGTTGATCTTCTTGAACTCCACGGCGCGTCTCCTCGAAACCGTTGCAAATCTCTTCGCGGGCTTTTACATTCATATAAGTGAATGCGATATGAGTAATCGCGTCGCATGTCTGCCGATCTCTGCGGGCTGGCTGGGAGCCGCCGAAGCCCTGCGGCAGAACGAAGCAGCGGGCTTGACCGATTCGTATAGGTAAAATGCGTTTGATCGGCCCAATTCGCCAATTTCAGTCCGTATGCCTGCGCAAAACACGGTATTCAGGGAATTTGCCTGTTTACCATTTGCTACCTCATGCCGGTGCGAACAGCACAGTTTTATGACAGGAGAACCACAATGACAGACAAGATTGTCGTCGCATATGACGGCAGTGCTGCGGCCAAGCGAGCGCTCGCCTTTGCCTCGGCCTTGGCCCAGGAGAAGGGGGCCGCCGTTCTGATCGCGCACGTTCTGGAATGGTCGCCCTACTCCTTTCTCACCCCCACCGAGATTGAGGAACGCCACGCACGCCGCAAGGAAGAAATGTCCCGCGCCGAAACGGCCATTCTCGCACCTGCTCGTGCAGACGCAGAGAAGGCCGGTGTTTCGGTCGAAACTGTGATCAAGTACGGCCATATTGCCGAAACTCTGTGCGAGATCGCCAAAGACGCTGCTGCCAGTCAGATCATCGTCGGGCGGGACGGGCAGTCGTCCCTTGGGGCGCGGGTTTTCGGCTCTGTTGCCGGGAGCCTTGTTCAAGTTGCTCCGGTGCCCTGCACCATCGTCCCCTGAGCGCCAAGGCTCGTTACCAACAGGACTTATAGACAGATGCATACTCTCTTCAATCGGGCAGCAATGCTGGCCCCGAGCGCTGCGCTTTTGGCCATTCCAGGCCTCGCCCACGCACAATCCATCGATGAAAAGGTCAACGCGGCCTTCGCAAGCTCCACCGGCTGGTTCGTCAGCCTGATCTTCAGCCCGTTCCCCGGCACGTCGTTCCCGTGGATCGTGGCCTGGCTCGTTGTCGCTGCAACGGTCTTTACACTTTACTTCGGGTTTATCCAGTTCCGCGCGGCGCGGCATTCTATCGCGCTGGTCAAGGGCGACTACTCTGACCCCAACGACGCAGGCGAGGTCAGCCACTTCCAGGCGCTGGCCACGGCGCTCTCCGGCACCGTTGGTCTGGGGAACATCGCGGGTGTGGCGGTTGCCATCGGCATCGGCGGCCCCGGCGCGACCTTCTGGATGATCCTTGCGGGTCTGATGGGCATGGCGTCGAAATTCACCGAATGTACGCTCGGTGTGAAATACCGCAATGAATATGACGACGGCACGGTTTCCGGTGGTCCGATGTACTACCTGACCAAAGGCTTTGCCGAGCGTGGTATTCCGGGCGGCAAGATCCTTGCGGTTCTGTTCTCCATCTTCTGTATCCTTGGCGCTCTGGGTGGCGGCAACATGTTCCAGGCCAACCAGGCGCACCAGCAGATCTCCGGCATTGTCGGCGACTACCCGGGTTGGATCACTGGCGTGATCTTTGCGGCCGTGGTCTTTGCCGTGATCGTCGGCGGCCTGAAGTCCATTGCGAAGGTGACCGAAAAAGTCGTTCCGTTCATGGGTGTGCTCTACGTTCTGACCGCACTGGTCATCATCGTGATGAACGCTGACATGATCGGCTGGGCCTTTGGTCAGATCTTCGCCGGGGCCTTCACCGGTCTGGGTGTTGCTGGCGGTATGGTCGGCGCGCTGATCCAGGGCTTCAAGCGGGCGGCTTTCTCCAACGAAGCAGGCGTGGGCTCGGCAGCCATCGCGCACTCCGCTGTGCGGACCAAAGAGCCGATCACCGAAGGGTTCGTGTCTCTCCTGGAGCCGTTCATCGACACCGTCGTGATCTGCACCATGACCGCTCTGGTGATCATCATCACCGGTCAGCTGGCGATTGACGCGGAAACCGGTCTCTACATCGTGGAAAACGGCGCGATCAAAACTGTCTCCGGCGCGTCCGGCGTGGGCCTGACCTCCGCAGCCTTCGGCTCGGCGATCAGCTGGTTCCCCTACATCCTCGCGATTGCGGTGATCCTGTTCGCTTTCTCGACCATGATCTCCTGGAGCTACTACGGCCTCAAGGCATGGACCTACCTCTTCGGCGAAGGCAAAGGCACGGAAATCGTCTTCAAGGTGATCTTCTGCATCTTTGTCGTCATCGGCGCAGCGGCCAACCTCGGCCCGGTCATCGACTTCTCCGACGCGGCGATCTTTGCCATGGCCGTGGTCAACATCATCGGGCTCTACTTCCTGATGCCGATCGTGAAGGCCGAGCTGGAAAGTTACTGGTCGCGGCTTCAGTCCGGCGAAATCCGCCGCTTCAAGGACTGATCCTGAGCCAAATCCAACTGGAAAGGGCCACCTTCGGGTGGCCCTTTTTCTTAACGCTGGTTCGGGTTTGGAAACGGTTTGTTAACCAAAAGCCCCAAAATTGCCGCGGCGTCAACGTTTGGCCGCCGGAAACGATTTGCATCTTTGATCGTACCGGTTGAACAGCCGGAAACAATCAAGTGCAGTAAATTTTGGAAGTGTTATGGTTCATACGAGTGATCAAACCGGGCCGGCCCGGCAAGTAAAAGTCAAGCAAACGCGCAGCCCGCTTCGGTATCGGCATTGTATGCGCACTCTCTTCCTGATGTCAGCAACCGTGCTGATGACCCCTGTCTTGCCGCTTCTCATCGGCTGACAGGGCAGACGGTCCGCTCTCTCTCGGGACAGATTTTGCTCAGCCCCGCGTATCGGGGAATGAAATGTTGGCCACCTGCTCTGCGATCGGATCGGTCGAGAGTGGGTGGCTTTCGTTTTCGTAGGCGCTGATGTGCTGCATCGGCTCCCATTTGCCGCCGCGATAGATCTCCACCGCGTCAAACTGGGCCTTGTAACCCATCTTGTCCGAACCCGGCACCCAATAGCCAAGGTAGACGTAGGGCAGCCCCGCCTCCCGCGCGATCTCGATGTGATCGAGGATCATCCATGTGCCAAGCGAATTGCGATGCAGATCCGGATCGTAGAAGGAATAGACCATCGACAGCCCGTCATCGAGCATGTCGGTCAGGCAGACAGCGCTGAGCGCGTCGGTTCCGCTGTCGATATATTCGATCACCCGGCTGCGGATCGGGGTTTCTTCGACCATGGCCGCGAACTCGAACACATCCATATCCGCCATGCCGCCATCCGCGTGGCGCACGTCGAGATAGCGGCGGAACAGGTCATATTGCTCTTCGGTCGCCCAGGGCGAGGTGGCGCGGCGGGTCAGGAAGGCGTTTTTCTTGATCGCCCGGCGCTGGCTGCGCGTCGGCTCGAACCGGCTGACGTCGATCCGCGCGGAAAGACAGGCCGCGCAGTCGGAGCAGGACGGGCGGTAGAGCACATTCTGGGAGCGGCGGAAGCCCTGTTTGGACAGGGTGTCGTTCAGCTTCTGGGCGTTGTCGCCTTGCAAAGCGGTAAACAGTTTTCGCTCCATCCGGCCCTTCAGATACGGGCAGGGCTGCGGTGCCGTCACATAAAATTGCGGCGCGATGGGAAGCGAATGACGCATAAGGCAGTAAAGACTCGTTGCTGGACCCTGACGGTAGCAAGGATATTTTTCTACGCCAACCCCCCTGACAAGCGGTAAACCCCGCCGAGGCGGGGTTTTTCTTAACACTAGGTTAACTGTTCCGTGAGTGTGCGGCGTGTCAGGCCCGCTTGTTCAGCGCGACACTGTTCATCACCATGTCGGTCAAACCCTGACCGCGTTCGGTGAACAGCATCATCGCGATAGAGATCAACTGTAGCGGGAAAACCGCAAGGGAAATCGTATAGCCGAGCGTATGCAGGAATGCCTGGCTCAGATCGAAACGCTGGCCGCGAGCATCGCGGAACTCGATGGCCATCATGCGCATGCCCCAGGTGGCGGAACCGCCTCCGATGGTGGCCACGCGATACAGAAAACTGACGATGGCAAACAGCGGCGCAAAAATGAATGCCGCAAGTCCGACGGTAAAAATGAGGATCGGTACCATCAGGATGGTGACGATGACAAAATCGATCACCCAGGCAAAACCACGCTTGATCGCGACGCCTTCATAGAAGGCAGCCTGGCGCTCAGGGTCGGGCAGGTGGGTGTAGGTATCGGTATACATGGTGTCCCTATTGTACTGGATGGGGCGGCCCCGAAAAAGGGGCCGCTTTGTGTTACTGCGCCGATCAGGCGTCTTCGGTCTTCCGCTCTTCGGCCGCGCGCTTTTCGCGATCGTCCATGAACTGGTCGAACTCGGCCTTGTCCTTGGCTTCACGCAGACGCTCGAGGAAGGCCTCGAAGGCACCTTGCTCGTCCATCAGGCGGCGCAGGGTTTCTTCCTTGTAGGCGTCAAAGGCGCTGTTGCCGCTGGGCTTCATCGCGCCGAAAGCGTGACGGCGATGGCTGTGGGACGAATGACGGCAGGATTTGTTGAACATGCGTTTGCTCCAGATCATGTAAGCCAGAAGGGCGAGGCCAACCGGCCAGAAGAAGATGAACCCGAGAACCATGGCTGCGATCCACGCGCCTTTACCGCGCTGATCAAGCCAGGCCTCGCTCCGTGAGAACCAGCCAGCGGGGGCGGGAACGTCTGCGGTATAGGTGGCGGTGGTCATGTCTCTCTCCGTTTCAGGTTGTGTATGTGAATGTCTTTCACATTACATCAGATCGGGATTGAGGAGCCTGCTTGCAAGGGTTCATGTGAATGTTTTTTACATTTTCTTGGGAAGGTGATTTATTTCAATGACTTGAGGGGATTGGAATCTGCGAATTTTGGGTGGTATTCGAGGTGGAGAAGCCGGAAATTCTAAGAAAATTCTGCCGTTTCTTGATCTTTGGAGCGGAATTACTCCGTGAAATCCGCAACCACAGCGTCGGTCAGCTTGGGAAGGGTTGTGGGATTCATGGGAAAGACATGGCGCGGCGTGCCTGCTGCGGCCCAGACCGTCTCAAATTCCAGTAGCCGGGGGTCCAGCCACGCCCGGATCGGGTTCAGATGCCCCAGCGGCGAAACCCCGCCAATGGCAAAGCCGGTCTGGCTGCGGATCAGCGCGGCATCGGCCTTGCCCAAGGGCTCTCCCGCCAGAGCCGTGGCTTTCTCCGCACAGACCTTGTTGCCGCCAGCGGTCAGGAAGAGCACGGCATCCCCGGTGGCCTCGGCGCGGAAAATGATGGACTTGGCGATCTGATCGACCACGCAGCCGATGCTGTCTGCCGCGTCCTGCGCGGTTCGGGCCTGACCGACTTCCCGTATGCCATCGTCAAGGCCAGCTTCAAGGATGGCGCGGCGCACGCGGGCGAGACTCTTGCTCATGGGACTTCCTCACGTCTGTTTGCGGCACCGTGGCGCGAGGGAGGTGCGGCTGCAAGGGGTGTTGCGCTTTTTGCGGCTCCATGGCCATGTGCGGCCATGACACTGACATCTCGCATATCCCGTTTGCCGCGCCCTTTTGAACCTGACCGAGGAGAGGAGGCACGGGCTGCCTGTGCCTGGGCAGAAGGACCATTGGCAGATCTGATTGCCGGGACGGGGGGCTCGTCGCCTTATCTCAAAGGGTTGATAGAGCGCGAAAGCGCCTGGCTCGAAGGGGCGGTGGAGGATCCCGAAGCGGCGTTGAAGGCTCTGTTCGAAACCATGGAAGCGCTGCCGCCCGATCAGGTCGCCTCCGGATTGCGGCAGTCCAAGCGGCGCGTGGCATTGTTGTCGGGCCTGTGTGATCTGGCCGGGGCATGGCCTCTGGAGACGGTCACGGCGGCGCTGACCGATTTTGGCGACACGGCGGTGCGCGTGGCCATGCACGCGGCGCTGATCCCCGAGGCGCGGCGCGGCAAGCTGCCCGGCGCGTCCGAGGATGATCTTGAGGACATGGGCGGCTGGGTTGCGCTGGCCATGGGCAAGATGGGCGCGCATGAGCTGAACTACAGCTCTGACATTGACCTGATCTGCCTGTTTGACGAGACCCGCTACGACCCGGCCGATTACCACGATGCCCGCGCCAGTCTGGTTCGGGCCACCCGCAAGATGGCGCAGACTTTGAATGAGCCAACCGGCGAGGGTTATGTGCTGCGCACCGATTTGCGGCTGCGGCCCGATCCGTCCGTGACGCCTGTCTGCATGGCGATGGAAGCGGCGGAGCGCTACTACGAAAGCCTTGGCCGGACGTGGGAGCGCGCGGCCTATATCAAGGCACGGCCATCGGCGGGGGATATGCAGGCCGGAGCACGGTTCCTGCAGACTTTGAAGCCCTTTGTCTGGCGCAAGCATCTCGATTTTGCAGCCATTCAGGACGCCCACGACATGCGGCTGCGCTACCGGGAGCACAAGGGCATGGGCGGCGCGATCACCCTGCCGGGGCACAATATGAAGCTGGGGCGCGGGGGCATTCGCGAAATCGAGTTCTTCACCCAGACCCGCCAGCTGATTGCCGGGGGGCGCGATCCGGAGTTGCGGCTGCGCGGCACGGTGCCGGGGCTGACGGCCCTCGCCGAAAAAGGTTGGATTCCCGAGGATGTCGCCGAGACGCTGGCTGATCACTACCGTTTCCACCGCGAAGTGGAGCACCGGGTTCAGATGGTGCGCGATGCGCAGACCCATGTTCTGCCGTCTTCGCCTGAAGGGTTTCAGCGGCTGGCCTGTCTCATGGGGCGGGATCTGGCGGATCTGGAGACGGACCTGCACGAGCGGCTGACCGAGGTGCACGGGCTGACCGAAAGCTTCTTTGCGCCTGAAGAGGGGGACGGCACGCCGGAGGCGCAGGAGCTGGCCCAAAACGAGATTGTCGTTCGTTGGCCAACCTATCCGGCGCTGCGTTCGGAGCGGGCGGTGGAGATTTTTCGGCGCCTGCGCCCGGAGATTCTGCGGCGGCTGTCGGAAACCGCCAAACCCGAAGAGGCGCTTGTGGCCTTTGACGGGTTCCTCGCGGGGCTGCCCGCCGGGGTCCAGCTTTTCTCGCTCTTCGAAGCCAATCCGCAGCTGATTGATCTGCTGATCGACATTGTCGGCACCTCGCCGGATCTGGCCCGCTACCTCGCCCGCAACGCCTCTGTGTTTGACGCGGTGATTGGCGGTGGTTTCTTTGCGCCCTGGCCGGGTGCGGCTGTGCTGCGCGCGGACCTTGCGGAGCAACTGGCGCAGGAGCAAGACTACGAACGCCAGCTTGATCTGACCCGGCGTTGGGGCAAGGAATGGCATTTCCGCGTTGGCGTGCACCTGCTGCGCGGGTTGATGGAGCCGGAAGAGGCGGGTCAGGCCTATGCGCATCTGGCCGAAGCCACGCTTGCGGCTCTGTTCCCGGTGGTTCAACAAGAGTTCGCCCGCAAACATGGGGCCGCGCCGGGGCGTGGGGCGGTGGTGCTGGGTATGGGCAGCCTCGGCTCAGCGCGGCTGCACGCACGCTCGGATCTCGACATCATTGTCATCTATGATCCGCAGGACGTGGACGCCTCCGACGGGCGGCGGCCTTTGCCGTCCCGGACCTATTATGCCCGTCTGACGCAGGCCTTGGTGACAGCGATGACCGCACCCATGGCCGAAGGGCGGCTCTATGAGGTGGACATGCGCCTGCGCCCGTCGGGCAACCAGGGGCCTGTGGCGACATCCTGGGGCGCGTTCCAGAGCTACCAGAAGGAGCAAGCCTGGACCTGGGAGCATCTGGCGTTGACGCGGGCCCGTGTTGTGGCCGGATCGCCGGAGTTGACGGCGGATGTAGAGGCGTTCCGGGCAACGCTTTTGGGCGCTGGGCGGGACGCCGCGCCAGTGCTGACAGAGGTTGCCAAGATGCGCGGGCGCATTCGCGCGGCCAAAGGCGACGGCGGGCCATGGGAGGCCAAGCTCGGCCCCGGCAAAATGCAGGAGATCGAGCTGATCGCACAGGCAGCATCCCTGATTGCGGGCAAGCCGGTACGGCAGGTGCCGCGCGCCATCCTGAAGGCCGATTGGCTGGATGCCGAAGGGCAGGGCGCTTTGCGCACGGCCTATGCGCTGGGCTGGGCAATCCAGATCGGCTCCCGGCTGGTCAGTGACAAACCGCTTGACCCCGAAGAGCTCGGGGCGGGCGGCTGTGCCTTTCTAAGCCGCTTGACGGGCTGCCCCGATATGGGTTCCTTGCAAGAACGGTTTGCGTTGGCGGCCAGGGCGGCGGCGGACGTGATTGATCAGGCTTTGCCGGAAGTGGAGGAGGAGACATGAAGGGCGATGCTTTGGACCCGAAAGGGTTGATCCGCGAGGCCTACAGGATCGAAGGGATCACGGAGCCGGAATGCCGGTCGATCTTCCTCGACTGGGCTTTGTCCATGCCGACGGACGTGGATACGGGCGTGTCGATTGGTGGTCTTCTGGCGCAATATGGCAAAGAGGCGGACCATCCGATGACCGGCGTTCTGCGCAGCGGGCTGGAAAGCGCTGGCAAACCGAAGCGACGCGGCGGGTACAAAACCCGCCCGCGGTAGGCGTAGCGCGACCTAGGCGTAGCGCGAAACAAACGCTTCGAGAATTTTCTCCGGCCAGGTCACATCCGCGGCCCGGCACATGGCGATCAGGTCATCCGCCGTCTCCGGCGGGAAGTAGCCTTTGTGCTTGTAGATGTTGATCCGCGTCTCGAACCCGGCCGCATCGGCCTCGGGGTGAAACTGCGTGGCGTAGACGTTGTCTCGGTAGCGGATCATCTGGAACGGGCAAGGGTCTGAGCGCAGCAGGTGTACAGCGCCATCTGGCAAGACTTGCAGCGCCTCCTTGTGACCGACAAAGGCGTCGAACTGGTCGGGCAATCCTGCCAGAAGCGGATCGCGCGCGCCGGCTTCTGTCTTGATGCAGGTCGAGGGGCCAACAGGCTCTCCGTAGCGCGCTTTGGAGACGTCCGAACGTAGGTGATATCCAAGAATTCCAATGCCATAGCAGCAGCCCATGAAAGGAATGTCGTTTTCGGTCACGGCGGGCATGAGCGACAGGCAGGCCGCCTCGATACGCGCCTCTATCGGGCTTTTGTCCTCCGGCGCGTCCGACACGCAGCCCGGCCCGCCACCGACGATTACACCGGCATAATCGCCGGGATCGAGCCCCTCGGGCAGGTCTTCGCAATCGAGCCGAATACGATGGCAGGCGTCGTCGTGCAGCCCCCCCTTTTCGAGGATTGCGTGGTATTCGTCGTCGCTGGCCTCCGCTTCGGGGCGCAGCTGCAGGATCAGGAAGCGGGACATTGTGCAGGCTTACGGCCAAGTGCGGGGATTGCCAAGGCCCACCCTTGGCAAAGGGGCGCATGATGCCCTATACGATCACAAATTTTCCAATTCGTGCGAAGAGGCGTCAGATATGGCCGGCCACAGTAAATGGGCAAACATCCAGCACCGCAAGGGCCGTCAGGACAAACTGCGGGCCAAGCTTTTCTCCAAACTTTCCAAAGAGATCACCATCGCTGCCAAGATGGGTGATCCGGACCCGGACAAGAACCCACGCCTGCGTCTGGCAGTCAAAGAAGCCAAGGGCCAATCCATGCCCAAGGACAACATCGAACGCGCGATCAAGAAATCCGTGGCCGGTGAAGGCGACGACTACGAAGAAATCCGCTACGAGGGCTACGGGCCCAATGGCGTGGCCGTGATCGTCGAGGCGATGACCGACAACCGCAACCGCACCGCCTCCACCGTGCGCTCGACCTTCACCAAGAACGGCGGCAACCTTGGCGAGACCGGCTCTGTTGGGTTCATGTTCGAGCGCAAGGGCGAGATCCTATACCCGGCTTCTGTGGGCGATGCGGACACCGTCATGATGGCGGCAATCGAAGCGGGCGCCGAGGATGTGGAATCCTCCGAAGACGGCCACGTGGTCTACTGCGCCGACACCGATCTCAACGAGGTGTCGAACGGCATGGAAGCGGAGCTGGGCGAGTCCGACAGCACCAAGCTGATCTGGAAGCCGACCACCACCACCGAGCTGGATCTGGACGGTCTGCAAGGTCTGATGAAGCTGGTCGATGCGCTGGAAGACGACGATGACGTGCAGCGCGTCACCACGAACTTCGAGGCCTCTGATGAAGTCATGGAGCAGTTCGGCGAAGGCTGATCGAAAAGACATTTCGAAAGTACGCCCGGGCCTCTGTCCCGGGCGTTCTTGTTTTTCAGGGCTGCCTTAGGCGGTGGTCTTCTGCGCTGACATGGCTCGGATCATCGTTGCACGGTCCTGTACCGCGCCGGTCTGCAGGTATTCCATCGCGCGCAATGCCGCGTCATGGGCGTCAAGGGACGATCCGCCGACACAGTCTTCGACCACGCGACAGAAATAATCCGACTGGTGGCCGTCCACAAATGTGTAGTGCACACAAACATCCGTGAGCCCGCCGCACAGGATCAGCGTGTCCACTTTCAGACCGCGCAGAAGGATTTCCAGATCGGTGCCGAAGAACGCGGAATACCGCCGTTTGGGGATCACGTAGTCGCCTTTGCGATATCCCATCTCTTCCTTCGCCACTTCTGTGCGGGGGTCTCCTTCAAGACAGTGAATGTCTTCGTCACCGTCCAGTTCACGGCCAAAGTCAATGAGATCAGGCCGGTGCACTTCTTGAATGAAGATCACGGGCACATCCGTTTCATGGGCCGCGTCAACAAGATCGCGGGCCGCGATCATGCGATCTTTGTAGCCCGGCATATTGTCGATGGAGCGCACGGTGCTGTCGTCGATAAACGTGCTCTTTTGAATGTCGATCACGACCAGTGCCGCGCGTCCTTCAATCAGCGCGCGGGCTGTTTTTGCCTTTGTGGTCATCGCGTGGTCCCTTTCTTGTCAATGCGCGTCCGAGCCGATCAGGAACATCCCCACCACCAACAGGCAGGTTCCCGAAACAGTTGCAAGGCTGAGCGTGTCACCGAAGAGTGTAAACCCCAACAGGACGGAGCCGACCGTCCCGATTCCGGTCCAAACCGGATAGGCTATGCCGAGCGGTAGGCTTTGCATCGCGGCATAGAGCGCCGCGAAACTCACGATCATTGCGAAAAAGGTCAGCGCGCCCAATGTGAGTGAGAAAGACATGCCGAGTTTTTTCAAACCGGCGGCCCAGGCGACTTCCAACGCCCCTGCAATGAACAGATTTATCCAAGCCATATCGACCTCGTTTTCTACAGGTCGTCCTGGTGACTGCTTTGCAAGGCCGGGCCGTCCCGACGAGCAGATCAGAAATGGCTACCGAGGCCGGGAGCCTGCGTCAAGCTCCCGGTTTCTTGGGTCGGGCGCGTTTGAGTTTACACCCGCATGCGCGGCACATCGAACGGGTCGAGATGCATGTCGATCAGCAATGGCCCCGATTGGCGCGCCAGGGCCTCTTCGACTGCGGCGAAATCTTCCGTGGAGCGAAGGTCAATACCATCCGCACCGAGGCTGCGCGCCACTGCCGCAAAGGAAGGCCAGTCAAAGGTGCTGAGGCCCGGGTCCATATTCTTGTCGAGATACTGGATGTGTTCAGCGCCATAGGCTGCATCGTTGCAAATGATGACGATCATCTTGAGGCCAAGCCGGACGGCGGTGTTGAACTCTGTCAAACCGCCCATCATGAAGCCGCCATCGCCGGTAAACAGAACCGTGGTGCGCTCCGGCGCGGCAACGCTCGCCCCAATGGCGGCCTGAAGCCCAAGACCGATGGAGCCGAAGTTGGTCAGGTCGAGGAAATCCTTCGGGCTGGCGACATCAACCCGGCACCAGACCTCTGTCATGAACCGGCCACCATCCGTGGCAAGAATGCGGTCACGGGGCAGGGCGGTGTTCAGCCAGTTGACGGCTTCAACGTAGTTGACGGTGCCTTCGGCTCGCGCGCGGGCCGTCGCGGGCTCATGTTGTCGCAGGGATGCGGAATCGAGCTCGCGAGTAAAACCGCTGGGCGGGATGTCCGCCTCGTTCAGCCAATAGACAAAGTTGTCCGCCGTCAGCCCCGCATCCGCGACGAGCGCGCAATCGGGGTGGACGGTTTGGCCGATGGCCGCAGCGTCCGTGTCGATCTGAACCACGCGTTTGCCCGAAAACAGTTTGCCGTGATCGGTTGTCCATTCGTTCAGGCTCGCGCCGAAGGTGACGATGCAATCGGATTTGGCAATCGCCTCATAACCGGCTGGCGTGCTGAGTGTGCCGCAAATGTCGATGCAATACGGATGATCGCCGAAGAGGCCCTTGGCTTTCAGGGTTGTGGCCAGCGGGGCCTCAAGCCGGTCTGCTAGGCGGGCCAGCGCCGGGGCCGCTTCGCGTGCGCCTTGTCCGGCAAGGATGAGCGGGCGGCGCGCCGAGGCGATCATACCCACGGCTTCATCCACGCCGTCACCCTCGGGCGCAAAGGCAGGCGTGTCGAAGGTGGCGTGCAAGACGCGCTTGTATTGGGCCGTCTGCCACATGAAATCGGCGGGCATGTTGAACAGGATGGGGCGCCGTTCGGCCTTGGCGCGGTAGAGTGCACGGGCGAGATCTTCGTTGGCGGTTGCCGGGCTGCGCAGTTGCTCAAAGCCCGCGCCGCACAGCGCCGCTACTTCGCGCTGGTTGATGCTTTGCAGATGTTGCGGGTTGTCGCCCGGTGTATCCCCGGCCATCAGCACCATCGGAACCTTGGCGCGTACCGCATCGGTCAGCGCAGTAATGCAGTTGGTCAAAGCAGGCCCGTGGGTGACGGTTGCAACGCCGACCTGCCCGGTGACCCGTGCAAACCCGTGCGCCATCAGCACCGCGCTGCCTTCATGCACCGCCGGAACGTAGCGCGCGCCGCTTTGTTGACGGAAGCTTTCGACCATGAAGAGGTTGGCATCGCCAATCAGCCCGAACAGCGTGTCGATCCCGTTGTCCGCCAGTCCGCAGGCCAATGCCTCGAAGGTGTTGATCGTCGCTTCCCGCATTTCGCGTGCCCCCTGTCAAATGTCGCGTCTTGCGAAGCGTAGAGCGGAGTCGGCTCACGAAGTGCGCAAACGAACCTGGGAAGCCGTCACTTCTTGCGTGTTTTGTGTGCATTTCTTAGAAAATGTGAGAATAGCGTGCATGATTGGAGGTCAAGATGACGCGAAAGCCGCTCGATTCGTTTGATGTGCGCATCCTGAACGCACTGCAAAAGGACGGTGCACTCAGCAACAGCGCCCTGGCCGAGATCGTGCATTTGTCAGCCTCGCAGTGTTCGCGCAGACGCGCGGCGCTCGAAGAGGCTGGGGTGATCGACCGGTACCGGGCCTGCCTGAACGCGGGGGTTCTGGGGCTCAAGCTGCATGCGATCGTCCGCCTGAACTTACAAAGGCACGATCAGGGCGCGGATCTGGCCCTGTCGAAATGGCTGAGCGATCAGCCAGAAATTCAATCCGCCTTCTCCATCTCGGGGGACGCAGACTACATTCTGACGGTCTGGGTGGAGGATCTGGAGACATTCTCGAACTTCGTGCACGACCGGCTTCTGAAGCAGCCGCAGATTGCCCAAGTGCGCTCTGAGTTCGTGCTCAAAACGCTCAAGGACTCGCAGGCTTTGCAGGTTGCCCCTGAAGTGTGAGTGGTGTGGTGCGCAAGGGGCACCGCGCGCGCCATTCCAGCCCACCTGTTCACCCGTAACGGCCCCTTGCCTCTTGACCTCTCCGGGCTCCACGCGGACAACCGTTAGCACCCTTTTGGCCTTCCGGAGACGCCGCCCATGAAATTCCGTTTTCCCATCGTCATTATCGATGAGGATTTCCGATCCGAGAACACCTCCGGCCTTGGCATCCGGGCCCTTGCCTCGGCGATCGAAGAGGAAGGTTTCGAAGTGCTTGGCGTCACCGGATACGGCGATCTGAGCCAGTTTGCGCAACAGCAAAGCCGCGCCAGCGCCTTTGTGCTTTCCATCGACGACGAAGAGTTCACCCCCGGACCGGACCTTGACCCGGCGGTGGTGAACCTGCGCAATTTCATCGAAGAAGTGCGCTGGAAAAACGCCGAAGTGCCGATTTTCCTGCATGGCGAAACCCGGACTTCGCGCCATCTGCCAAACGATATCCTGCGGGAATTGCACGGCTTTATCCATATGTTCGAGGATACCCCGGAGTTTGTCGCCAAGCTGATCATCCGTGAGGCCAAGGGCTATCTCGAATACATTCAGCCGCCGTTCTTCAAAGCGCTCTTGGACTATGCGGAAGACGGCTCCTACTCTTGGCACTGCCCCGGCCATTCCGGCGGCGTGGCCTTCCTGAAGAGCCCGATTGGCCAGATGTATCACCAGTTCTACGGTGAAAACATGCTGCGCGCGGATGTGTGCAACGCGGTCGAAGAGGTAGGCCAACTGCTCGACCACAACGGGGCAATTGGCGAGTCCGAGAAAAACGCCGCGCGGATTTTCAACGCCGATCACTGCTTTTTTGTCACCAACGGCACCTCCACCTCGAACAAGATGGTCTGGCACCACACCGTCGCTCCCGGTGACGTGGTGGTGGTCGACCGCAACTGTCACAAGTCGATCCTGCATTCGATCATCATGTGCGGCGCGATCCCGGTTTTCCTCAAACCTACGCGCAACCATTGGGGCATCATCGGCCCGATCCAGCGCAGCGAGTTTGAACCCGAGGCGATCAAGGCCAAGATCCGCGACAACCCTCTGTTGAAGGACTACGACGCGGACAAGGTGCAGCCGCGCATCATGACCCTGACGCAATCGACCTATGATGGCGTGCTCTACAACACAGAAACGATCAAATCCGCGCTCGACGGGTATGTCGAGAACCTGCATTTTGACGAAGCCTGGCTGCCCCACGCGGCGTTCCATCCGTTTTATGGCACCTATCACGCCATGGGCCGCAAGCGCGGGCGGACAAAAACATCCGTGACCTATGCCACGCAATCGGTGCACAAGCTGCTCGCCGGGATTTCGCAGGCATCCCATGTGCTTGTGCAGGATGCAGAGGAGGTGGCGCTCGATCGGCATCTGTTCAACGAAGCCTACCTGATGCACACCTCCACCTCGCCGCAGTATTCCATTCTGGCCTCTTGCGACGTGGCCGCCGCGATGATGGAGCCGCCGGGCGGCACGGCACTGGTTGAGGAAAGCATCGTCGAAAGCCTCGAATTCCGGCGTGCCATGAAAAAGGTCGAGCGGGAATACGCGGGCGAGTGGTGGTTCAAGGTCTGGGGGCCGGAAGACTTCGACGAGAACGAAGACGGCATGGGCCGCGCCCGCGACTGGCAGCTCAAGCGCACGGACAGCGACGGCGTGGAGCAGGGGGGCAAGGACAGCTGGCACGGCTTCGGTGACATGGCGCGTGATTTCACCATGCTCGATCCGATCAAGGCGACGATCATCAATCCCGGCCTCGACATCGACGGCAACTTCGGCGACAGCGGAATCCCCGCCAGCATCGTGTCCAAGTACCTGACCGAACACGGCGTTGTGGTTGAAAAGACAGGGCTTTACAGCTTCTTCATCCTCTTCACCATCGGCATCACCAAAGGGCGTTGGAACACGCTTCTGGCCGCTTTGCAGCAGTTCAAGGATGACTACGACAAGAACCAGCCGCTCTGGCGTGTCATGCCGGAGTTCTGCGCCGCGCAGCCGCGCTACGAGCGCATGGGCCTGCGCGATCTGTGTGATCATGTGCACGCACTTTATGCCAAATATGACGTGGCGCGGCTTTCGACGGAGATCTATCTCTCCGATCATCACCCGGCCATGACGCCTTCCGATGCCTACGCGCATATTGCCCGGCGCAAGACCGAACGGGTGGCCATCGACGATCTGGAAGGGCGGATCACCACCTCGCTTGTTACCCCTTATCCGCCCGGAATTCCGCTGCTGGTGCCCGGTGAGGTCTTCAACCGCAAAATCGTCGACTACCTGAAGTTCAACCGCGATTTCGCGCTCGAATGTCCGGGGTTCGAGACCGACATCCACGGGCTGGTACAGGTGTCCGGACCGGACGGGCGCGTGGCCTTCTTCGCCGATTGCGTCGCAGAGGCGGGCTAGGCGCACATGCCGTGGCGGGCGCTCATCCTTTTGACCCTTGCGGTTGGTCTTTCGGGGCTTGCCACGTGGTATTTTGGTGCGGACGTTCTGATCGCCCTTGGCCTGATCCTTGTCCAACTCAAGATCGTGGCCAAGAAGCTGTGGCTCATTGAATGGCCGGTCCTGCTGATCTGGCTGAAAACCCAGGGCTCCGCTTTTTTCAAAGTGGAGCTATTGAAGAAGTACCTGATGGGCACGCTGGTGCCGCTGATGCTGGGCAAACGGTTCTTCCGCCAGCTCAAGCTCTGGCTGTCCGGGTATCTGGACGGGGTGCGCGCGCGTCAGGCCGCCATGATGGCGTGGTTCAACGGGCTTTCCGGCGTCGAAAAGGGCGTGGCCTGGGCGATTATCCTTTTCGGCACGCTCGCCCTGTCGGTCAGCGGCCTTGGGCTCTGGCTCATCCTGTTTTCGGTCAAATTGCCGCTCTGGGTCGTCTCTGCCGCGCTTTCCCTGGGCAAGATGGTCTGGACCTCCGCGCAAAAGATGCTCTTTCGCGCCTTGGCCTTTTTGCAGTTGGGTTGGCTCTGGCTCGGCATCAAACGTTTGTTGCCCAAAAGCTGGCTTGACTGGAAGCGCCGCTGGGACTTCCGCGTCGCCCGCGCCGTGGTTCGCCGCCGCCGCCTGACGGTGATGCAACTGCATGACCGCAAAGACAGATTGCCCTTTCGCATGGGGGTGCTTCTGGAATACCTGTTTCGGATCGGGTGAAGGGAGAATCCTGAAAAATGACCGCCGCCATCGCCGGCTTCGCGCTCGGCCTCAGTTTGATCCTCGCCATCGGCGCGCAGAATGCCTTTGTCCTGCGGCAGGGCCTGCGCCGCGCCCATGTGCTGCCTGTTGTCCTTGTCTGTGCCATTTCCGATGCCGCGCTGATCGCTGCCGGGGTTGCGGGGTTTGGTGCACTGGTCGAAGCCATGCCGGGGCTTGAATGGTCCATGCGCCTCTTCGGCGCGGCCTTCCTGATCTGGTACGGGGCAAAAACGCTCTATTCCGCGTGGAAGGGCGGCGGTGCGCTCACCGCCGGGGAAGAGGCCGGCAGCCTGCGCAAGGCGGTCCTGACTTGCCTCGCCCTCACATGGCTGAACCCGCATGTCTATCTCGATACCGTGGTGCTGCTCGGTGCCATTTCGGCGCAATATGACAACCGCCTCGCTTTTGCGCTTGGGGCCATGACCGCCTCTTTCGCCTTCTTCTTCAGCCTCGGTTACGGCGCGCGTCTGCTCGCGCCGCTCTTCGCCAAACCGAGGGCGTGGCAGATCCTTGATCTGATCATTGCCCTGACCATGTGGGCTATCGCGGCGAAACTGCTGATCGGCTGAACCCGGGCCCCCTTGCCATCCCGGACAAACAGATTAAGCCTTGGGCCATGAATGCAAGCAGGCCCGGGGCGGGCATCTTCTGGATGATCATGACGGGGCTGTGCTTTGTTGCGGTCACGGCGCTGGTCAAAGCGCTGGGCGGGCGGGTTCCCGCGGCCGAAAGCGCTTTCCTGCGCTACCTTCTTGGCCTTGTCTTTCTCATCCCCATGTGGCCCGCCATGCGGCGCGCGCCGATGACGCCGCGCCTTTGGAAGCTGTTTGGTCTGCGCGGCCTTGTGCACACTTTCGGGGTGGTGATGTGGTTTTACGCCATGACCCGCATCCCGCTGGCCGAGGTGACCGCGCTGAACTATCTGAACCCGGTTTATGTCACGATCCTCGCCGTGCTGTTCCTGGGCGAGCGTCTTGCGCTGCGGCGGATTCTGGCGATCGTGGCGGCTCTCGCGGGCGCTTTGCTCATCCTCAGGCCGGGGTTTCGGGAGTTGGATGCGGGCCATATCGCCATGCTTGCCACGGCCTTTGCCTTCTCGCTTTCCTACCTTCTGGCCAAGATTTTCTCCGGCGAGGTCAGCGCCTCTGTCGTTGTCGGGATGCTCTCGATTACCGTCACCATCGGTCTTGCGCCGCTTGCCATTGCTGTCTGGGTCTGGCCCACATGGGGCGATCTGGCGATCCTGTTTGGTGTGGCCTGCTTTGCCACCGCAGGGCATTACACCATGACGCTCGCCTTCGCGGCCGCGCCGGTGACGGTGACGCAACCGATCACCTTCCTGCAATTGGTCTGGTCCGTGAGTATCGGTGCGCTGTTCTTTGGTGAACCTGCCGACCCTTGGGTCATCGCGGGCGGCACGGTGATCGTCGCCGCGGTTGTCTTCATCACATGGCGCGAAGCGGTGCTGAAACGGCGGGTCACTCCGGGGATGAACGAGACCAAAGGTTAACGCAGCGGCACTGTTGCGAAACGATCACGCTGCACGCACCGGCACTGTTTCCAAATCCCGAAAAATCCCTGCATCGGGCGCATTTCAGCCCGATTTCGCCAAGAGGGTGATCCCATCAAACGGGCACCAAAACGGGGTTTAGACCAATGTATGCCGACAACAAGATGACCTACGATCTGGGCGAAATCGAAGCCTTTCTGATGGCGGAGCGCGCCAAGGTTCTTTCCGACGCCGAATGGCGTTTTCGCATGCGTGGCTACGGCTACAACCTGCGCCGCACCGATGGCGGGATCGAAGTGGCACGCCTTCCGCAAAACACGCCGATTGGTGTGATCCAGGGCTGAGCCCGCCTGTAAAAGCAGCCCGCATGTCTGGCGTCGCCGATCCGGCGCGCCGCCTTCGCCAGGGGCCTGCGGTTTTTTATTGACTGGCCAGTCAAAAAACGGCACCAAAGTTCCATGCCCAAGATCGGACAGGAACCCATACGCCGCGCAGCGCTTGTCGCCGCTACCGTCGATGTCATCGGCGAGGCGGGCTCTCTTGATGTGACGGTTGGCCAGATTGCCCGCCGCGCAGGCATGTCCAGCGCGCTGGCGCATCACTATTTCGGCGGCAAGGCCCAGATATTTCTGGCGGCCATGCGCCATATCCTTACCGAATATGCGCTCGAAGTGCGCACGGCTCTGGCTGATGCGCCGCCCGAGCAGAGGCTCGAAGCCATCGTCCGGGCCAACTTCGCAGAAAGCTGCTTTCGGCCTCCCGCCATCTCCGCCTGGCTGAATTTCTACGTTCTGGCGCAGAGCGACGCAGAGGCGTCACGGCTTCTGAGCGTCTATCAATCCCGTCTTCGCTCCAACCTGACCCACGCCTTGCGCGGGCGCTGCAAAGACCCCGAGCAGGTCGCGGAATGCCTCTCGGCGCTGATTGACGGCGTCTACCTGCGCGCGGCCTTGGCCGGGCAGGGGGTCGGCGGGGCGGCGGATCGTGTTTTGCAGGCAGCCTACGCCATGATGGAGACCCCTGAATGAAGCCCAATATCCTGATTGTCATGGTGGATCAGCTCAATGGCACGCTGTTTCCGGACGGTCCCGCTGACTGGCTCCATGCGCCGAACCTGAAGGCTCTGGCTGCGCGCTCAACCCGGTTTCGCAACGCGTATACCGCCTCGCCGCTGTGCGCGCCGGGGCGGGCGAGCTTCATGTCGGGCCAGCTTCCGAGCATCAGCCGCGTGTATGACAACGCGGCCGAGTTTGCCTCTGATATTCCAACCTATGCCCACCATCTGCGCCGGGCCGGGTATTACACCTGCCTGTCGGGCAAGATGCACTTTGTCGGCCCGGACCAGATGCACGGTTTCGAGGATCGCCTGACCACGGATATCTACCCCGCTGATTTCGGCTGGACCCCGGATTACCGCAAGCCGGGTGAGCGCATTGATTGGTGGTATCACAACATGGGCTCGGTCACCGGCGCAGGCGTGGCCGAGATCTCCAACCAGATGGAATACGACGACGAGGTCGCGCATTTCGCCAAGATGAAGCTCTACGATCTGGCTCGCGGTCATGACGACCGGCCCTGGGCCCTGACCGTCAGCTTCACCCACCCGCATGATCCTTATGTGGCCCGCAAGAAATACTGGGATCTTTACGAAGACTGCGAACACCTCGACCCGCCGGTGCCGCCGATGGACTACGAGGATCACGATCCGCATTCCAAGCGGATCTTTGACGCCAACGACTGGCGCAGTTTCGACATCAGCCCTGAGGACGTGCGTCGCTCCCGCCGCGCCTATTTCGCCAATATCAGCTATCTCGATGACAAGATCGGCGAGTTGATGCAGGTGCTCGGCGACACCCGGCAAGAGGCCATTGTGCTGTTCGTATCGGACCACGGCGACATGCTGGGAGAGCGCGGCCTTTGGTTCAAGATGAGCTTCTTTGAAGGCTCTTCGCGGGTGCCGATGATGGTCGCTGTGCCGGGCGGCGAAGGCCAGCTCGTGACCGATCCGGTCAGCAATATCGACGTCTGCCCGACGCTGTGCGATCTGGCTGGTGTCGACATGTCCGAGGTCAGCCCTTGGACCGCCGGGGAAAGCCTCGTGCCTTTGATGAACGGCAAGGGCCGCGAAACGCCCGTTGCGATGGAATACGCCGCCGAGGCCTCTTATGCGCCGATGGTCTGCCTGCGTCAGGGGCCGTGGAAGTACACCCGCTGCGCGCTCGATCCCGATCAGCTTTTTGATTTGGACGCGGACCCGCACGAATTGACAAACCTTGCCGATGATCCTGCACAGGCGGATGTGCTGGCGGATTTCCGGACTCAGGCGGATGCCCGCTGGGACCTGGACCGTTTTGACGCGGATGTCCGGCAAAGCCAGGCCCGGCGCTGGGTGGTCTACGAAGCCCTGCGTGAGGGCGGCTATTACCCCTGGGACTACCAGCCCCTGCAAAAAGCATCAGAGCGCTACATGCGCAACCACATGGACCTGAACGTGGTCGAGGAAAACCAACGTTTCCCGCGCGGCGAATAACCGGCGGGCAATCGTAAGGACACAAAACATGAGCTATGACACACAGCCCAAGGCCAGCCATTTCGTGGATGGGGCCTATCTTGAAGACACGGCCGGAGAACGCATTCCGGTCATCTACCCGGCCACGGGCGCGGAAATCGGCGTTGTCTACGCGGCGACGCCCGCGGTGATCGAAAAGGCCATCACATCGGGTTTGCGCGCGCAGGCCGAATGGGCCGGTATGATGGGCGTCGAGCGCGGCCGCGTCTTGCGCCGGGCCGCAGACATCCTGCGCGAGCGCAACCGGGATCTCTCCGTGCTCGAGACCTATGACACCGGCAAACCTCTGCAGGAAACGCTCGTGGCGGACGCCACCTCTGCCGCCGATGCATTGGAGTACTTCGGTGGCCTTGCGGGCAGCCTGACCGGTGAACACGTTCCGCTCGGCGCGGACTGGGGCTATACGGTGCGCGAGCCGCTGGGGCTCTGCGTTGGCATCGGGGCCTGGAATTACCCGACGCAAATCGCCTGCTGGAAAGGCGCGCCGGCGCTGGCCTGCGGCAATGCGATGATCTTCAAACCTTCGGAAACCACCCCGCTCTGCGCGCTCAAGGTCGCGGAAATCCTGATCGAGGCGGGCGCACCTGCCGGGCTTTACAACGTCATTCAGGGGGCTGGGGCCGTGGGCGGCGCCCTGATCACGGATCCCCGCGTGAACAAGGTCTCTCTGACCGGCTCTGTGCCGACGGGTCAAAAGGTCTACGCCACGGCGGCGGCGCAGATGAAGCACGTCACCATGGAACTCGGCGGCAAGAGCCCGCTGATCGTCTTTGAAGACGCGGACATCGACAACGCCGTCGGCGGCGCGATCAACGGAAACTTCTACTCATCGGGCCAAGTCTGCTCCAACGGCACGCGGGTCTTTGTGCATGAAGCGGTCAAGGACGCCTTCCTCGCGCGCCTGTCCGAGCGGCTGAAGGGCGTGGTCATGGGCGATCCCATGGACGAAGCGGTCAACATCGGCCCGATGGTCTCGGACCGTCAGCGCGAGATCGTCATGGGCTACATCGCCAAGGGCCTCGAGGAGGGCGCAACGCTGGTCAGCGGCGGCACAGCCCCGAAGCAGGATGGATTCTACGTGGAACCCACCGTGTTTTCAGATGTGACCGACGAGATGACCATCGCCCGCGAAGAGATTTTCGGCCCGGTGATGTCGGTGCTGCCGTTCTGCGATGAAGATGAGGTGATCACCCGCGCCAACGCGACCGAGTTCGGCCTCTCGGCCGGTGTCTTCACCCGTGACCTCACCCGCGCCCACCGCGTCATTGGCAAACTGCGCGCAGGCAGCTGCTTCATCAACAGCTACAACGACGCGCCGGTCGAACTGCCCTTTGGGGGGGTGAAGGCATCCGGGGTGGGCCGTGAGAATTCCAAGGCAGCCATTGAACACTACAGCCAACTCAAAAGCGTCTTTGTGCGCATGGGCGACGTAGAGGCGCCTTTCTAAACACTCCGCGCCCAGTGGCGGCGGTCGAAGTGGATATTTGAACAGAGAAGAAAGGGCACGGCGTTCCTGTTTCTTCTCTGTTCCAAATATCCCCGCCGGAGGCGTTCATAAAGTCGAGACGGAAACATCGGTATGAGACAAGCAGATTACATCGTTGTGGGGGCAGGCAGTGCAGGTTGCGCGATGGCCTATCGTTTGGCGGAAGCGGGCAAGTCCGTCATCGTGATCGAACATGGCGGCTCTGACTGGGGGCCGCTTATCAACATGCCTGGCGCTCTCTCTTATCCGATGAGCATGAAGCAGTATGACTGGGGATATCAGTCCGAGCCCGAGCCGCATTTGGGCGGGCGACAGCTCGCCTGTCCGCGTGGCAAGGTTGTCGGGGGGTCTTCTTCGATCAATGGCATGATCTACGTGCGTGGCCATGCGCATGACTTCGACTATTGGCGCGATCAGGGCGCGGACGGCTGGGGTTATGCGGACGTGCTGCCCTATTATAAGCGGCAAGAGAACTGGCATGACGGCGGTCATGGCGGAGATCCGTCTTGGCGCGGAACCAATGGGCCTTTGCACGTCAGCCGAGGCAAACGGGACAATCCGTTGGTGCAGGCCTTTGTCGAGGCCGGGCGGCAGGCGGGCTATCCGGTCACTGGAGATTACAACGGCCAGCAACAGGAAGGCTTTGGCCCCTTTGACATGACAGTGTGGAAGGGAGAGCGGTGGTCCGCTGCCAAGGCCTACCTGCGCCCGGCGCAGAAACTGGGGGCCGAAGTGGTGCGCGGGCTTGCACAAAAGGTTGTGTTCAAGGACGGGCGCGCCATCGGCGTCGAAATCGAGCGCCGGGGCCAGCGCGAGGTGATCCACGCGGGCAAGGAGGTGATCCTCAGCGCGGGCGCGATCAACTCGCCGCAGCTTTTGCTGCTGTCTGGGATTGGCCCGGCGAAGGAGCTTGGCCCGCTTGGCATCCACGTCATCGCGGACCGCGCCGGGGTGGGCAAGAACCTGCAGGATCACCTCGAGCTTTACATCCAGATGGCCGCGAGCCAGCCGGTCAGCCTGTTCAAGTACTGGAACCTGATCGGCAAGGCCTATGTGGGCGCGCGTTGGCTGTTCCGGCGTGACGGGCCGGGCGCGTCGAACCAATTCGAAAGCTGCGGTTTCATCCGATCCCGCGAAGGGGTGGATTATCCCGACATCCAGTATCACTTCCTGCCGTTGGCCGTGCGTTATGATGGCTCCGTCGCCGCGGAAGGTCATGGTTTTCAGGCGCATACCGGCCCGATGCGCTCGCCGTCGCGCGGGGAGATCACGCTCAAGACCGCCCATGCCAAGGACGCGCCGCGCATCTTCTTCAACTACATGAGCGAGGAGCAGGACTGGATCGACTTCCGCAAATGCATCCGCCTGACCCGCGAGATTTTTGCGCAGGAGGCCTTTGCCCCTTACCGCCGGCACGAGATTCAACCGGGCGATCAGGCGCAGAGCGATGACGAGTTGGACGATGTGATTCGAGAGGAAGCAGAGAGCGCTTACCACCCCTGCGGCACCTGCCGGATGGGACGGGAGGATGATCCGACCGCCGTGGTTAACCCGCAAGGGCAGGTTATCGGCGTCGAAGGATTGCGCGTGGCGGACAGCTCTGTTTTCCCGCGCATCACGAACGGCAACCTCAACGCGCCATCCATCATGGTGGGTGAGAAGATTTCGGACCATGTTCTGGGGCGGCAACTGCCCCCCGACAACAGTGCGCCGTGGGTGCACCCGGACTGGGAAAACGCGCAGAGGTAAGCGCGAGCTGTTAACCGAAGTAAACAGATTGGCTTGAAATCTGGCCTCCAGAGGCCGATCTTAACGGAATGTTAAGAGCTTGTTCACTGTTTCTTCTTCTCCTCACTGCAATTCCGGCCCAGTCGGGGGTTGGTGACATGATCACCGGCCCGCTCCTGGTGACGGACGGGGACACGGTACGCATCGGGGATGTGAAGATCCGCTTGCACGGCATTGATGCGCCCGAACAGGCGCAGCGTTGTGGGGGCAAAGGCGCGCCGGTCTGGGCCTGCGGCGCTTGGGCGAGCGGGGAAGTGCGGGCGCGTTACGCGGGCCGGGAGGCGCGCTGTGAGTGGCTTGATACGGATCGTTACGGGCGCGCCGTGGCGCGCTGCGAAGTCGATGGTGAGGACATGGCGGCCGCTTTGGTGCGCAGCGGACTGGCCTTTGCCTACACCCGCTACTCGCTGGATTATCTCGACGATGAGCGCGCAGCGGCGGATCAGGGCCGTGGCCTGCACGCCGTCGGGGTGCAATCGCCAGCCGATTTTCGTCAGTTTGTGCGGCAAACGGCGGCACTGCTGCACGCGCGGGGCGCGCCGGAAGGCTGCCTGATCAAAGGCAATATCTCGCGCAATGGCGGGGCGCGGATTTATCATCTGCCGGGTCAGCGGCACTACGACGATACGCGGATCAATGCGGCGCAGGGTGAGCGCTGGTTCTGCAACACGCAGGAGGCGAGGGCGGCAGGCTGGCGTCCGGCGCACAACTGACGTTAACGTTTTTTGAAAAGCCCTTCGCCAATTGATCAGGGTCAAGGTCCGGACCGGGTGAATCGCCGAAACTCTTTGCGAACAAACAAGGAAAGAGGAGGCGCGACATGTCCCATACCCCCCACGAACTGGCCGAGGAATTCCCGGACAAGGTTGACCTGATGAGCTCGCTCAAACAGTCCGATGCGCATTTTGCCAAGCTCGCGGACGAATACCACGAAGTGAACCGTCAGGTGCACCGCGCCGAGACCAATGTTGAGCCGATGGAGCAACTGGCCGAAGAGACCCTGCGCAAGCAGCGCGCGGCTCTGAAAGACGAGATCTACGGCATTCTCAGCAAAGCCTGAGACACGCCAAAATGATCAGAGGCCCCGCCCGAAACGGCGGGGCTTTTTCATTGCAAGAATGTTTCAATGGCCGCGATGATGGGGCGCGACATGGGCCGGGTTGTGCTGCCCCAGGTGGCGGCGATGCTGCCGTCCGGAGCGACGAGCACCTTGTTGAAGTTCCACTGCGGCTCCCATCCTTTGGTCTCGCGCAGAGTTCGGTAAAAGTCATGGGCCTGTGCGCCGCGAACTTTCGTGATGTCCGTCATGGGCAATGTCAGGTCAAAAGCGACCGCGCAGAACTCCTTGACCTGATCGCCGGAGGCCAGTTCCTGCTTGAAATCGTTGGACGGCACCGCAAGAACGACCAGCCCTTGCGGTGCGTAGCGCTCGTAAAGGTCCTGCAAACCATTGTATTGCCGGGTAAACCCGCATTTCGACGCGGTGTTGACCACCAGAACTGGCTGGCCTTTCCATTGGCCGAGGTCAATCGTCCCGCCATCGATGCTGTCGAACGTAAAGCTTTGCGCTGCAAGAGCGGGCAGGGCGACGACTGTGGCAAGCACGGTGAGAAGAGCGTTCATGGCGGCCCCTTTGCCCAAGTCATATATTCCAGTTACGCTGCCTGCCATGGTTTGGATCACTTTTTCTTGAAGGGGACCCGATGGCTGGCGGATGGAGCCGCGACGGCGCGGAGAATGAACAGATGCAGGCTTCCATTCAGGAGGAGCTTGCGCGGATGAAACTGCGGCGCGCGCCGGTGGGGGAGAGCCTTGCCGAATGCGCCGAATGCGGCGAGGAGATCCCGGAAAAGCGCCGGCTGGCCTTGCCGGGGGTGAAGCTCTGCGTTGATTGTGCAACAGAGCGCGACGGCGCGTTCAAGGTGCGCTCCGGCATCAACCGGCGCGGTTCCAAGGACAGTCAGCTCAAGTAGGCATCAGCGCAGCGGCAAACGCAGGATGTGCTGCGGGCCAAAGCCGCCATCAAGATACATCTCGCCGGTATCGACAAACCCGCCGTTCAAATACGCCTTGCGCGCGCCGGGATTGCGTTCGTTCACCGTCAGCCAGCATTCCGGCGCGTCGTAGTGCTGCGGCAGGTAGGTCTTCAGCAGGCGGCAGGCACCCGAGGCCACGCCTTTTCCCTGCTGGGCGTGATCGATCAGGAACATGCGCAGGCCAATGACCCCCTCAGGCGCGTAGGTCTGCTCTGCGCCGTAATGCCGATCGATGGCAAAGAAACCTGCAGGCCCGCCGTTGTATTCAATCAAATGCCCATCGCGTCCGTCCGGATTGCGCATCGAGACCATAGGCATATCCGCAAACCCGGCCTGATCGGGGGGCAAGTTGAAACCTTGGGTCAGATGCAGCTCTGACAGCGGCAGCGGGCGGATGGTGATAGACATGCGGCCAGAAAACCTCGGGTTGGGACAGGCAACGACAGACCAGCGTTTTCTCAGAAGATAAAGCGCCCTTTATCCGTCATAGGCTTCCCGTGACGCCATCACATCGTCAAACCGTTTGGCGGCGAAGGACACCATGGGTTTCATGACACCCAGCAACTCCCGCCCCATGTCGGTCAAGGCATAGCTCACGGCCAGCGGCGGGCCGGGGTGGACCGTTCGGGTCAGGTAACCATCCCGTTCGAGCGAGCGCAGGTTCTCGGTCAGGACCCTTTGCGTGACGTCGCCGATGGTCCGCTTGAGTTCGCCAAACCGCAGCGATCCATCTTCCAGCGCAAGGACAATCAGCACCTGCCATTTGCCTGTGACCTTCGCCAGCACATTGCGGACCGGACAAGTCTTGCCAGCCTCTTCGGTCAGGGCGGTTACGGGAAGCATACTTGGTTCCTTTATTGTGCGTAATTGATACTAGGTGCGAATTTGATACCACTCGCCCATCACTGATTCAATGATTCCGAAAGGGCAGAACCATGACACCAACCGAAATCGTACTCGCCTTTGCAACGGCGGTTTTTGTGGACTTCGACGCAGAGGCGGCCCGCGGGCTCGTCGCGCCGGACTACATCCAGCATAACCCAAGCGTGCCAAGCGGGGCGGAGCCGATCCTGGGCGTGATCCCCGCGCTCAAGGAAAGCGGGCTGACCGTCGAGACGCACCGCGTGATTGCCGAGGGTGATCTGGTGGTGGTGCACGGCACCTACTCGAACGCGCAACTGTTTGGCGGCGACACGCTTGTTGGGTTTGACGTCTTCCGCGTTGAGGACGGCAAGGTCGCCGAACACTGGGACAACTTGCAGCCTATCGTCACCGAAACCGTCTCCGGCCGCTCGATGACCGATGGTCCGACCGAGATCACCGATCTGGACAAGACCGCCGAAAACAAGGCTTTGGTCATGGGGTTCGTCGAAACCGTACTGCAGGGCGGTGATGCATCAACAATCACCGACTTCATCTCGACCGAAACCTACCACCAGCACAACCCCGGCGTCGGGGATGGCCTTGACGGGCTGGGTGCAGCGCTTGCGGCGATGGCAGAGCAGGGGCTCGCGATGGTCTACACCCGCACGCCGCTTGTGGTGGCGCAGGGCAACTTTGTCTTCACCGGCTCCGAAGGCACTTTCGGCGGCGCGTCGACGGCCTTCTATGATCTCTTCCGCGTCGAAAACGGCAAGATCGTCGAGCATTGGGATGTCATTCAGGCCATCCCGGACGAGATGGCCCATGATAACGGAAAGTTCTGAGCAAACCGCCGGGCTTGCGCAAAGGCAGGGCGGGGGTCATCCCCGCCCTGTCCGTTTCAGTCTTCCATTGCTTCAAGCTGATCAATGAAACCCTCGATCATGCTCAGGCCCTTATCCCAGAAGGTCGGGTCCGTGGCGTCGAGGCCGAAGGGCTCCAGCAGAGCCTTGTGATGCTTGGAGCCGCCCGCCTTGAGCATGTCGAAGTACTTGTCCTCAAAGCCGTCCGGGTTCTCCTGGTAGACCGCATAGAGCGCGTTCACGAGGCCGTCGCCGAAAGCATAGGCGTAGACGTAGAAGGGCGAGTGCACGAAGTGCGGGATATAGGCCCAGAAGGTCTCGTAGCCCGGCATGTATTCGAAGACAGGGCCGAGGCTTTCGGCCTGAACGGACATCCACAGCGCGTTGATATCCTCCGGTGTCAGCTCCCCGCCACGCCGCGCTTCGTGCAGTTTGCACTCGAAGTCATAAAAGGCGATCTGGCGGACAACCGTGTTGATCATGTCCTCGACCTTGCCCGCCAACATGACCTTGCGCTCTGCATCGTCCTTGGCTCCGTCCAGCATCTTCTGGAAGGTCAGCATTTCGCCAAAGACAGAGGCCGTCTCCGCCAGTGTCAGCGGGGTGGAGGCCAGCATCTCGCCTTGCCCGGCTGCCAGCACCTGATGCACCCCATGACCCAGCTCATGCGCCAGCGTCATCACATCGCGCGGCTTGCCCAGATAGTTGAGCATCACATAGGGGTGCACATTGGTCACCGTGGGATGCGCAAAGGCACCGGGGGCCTTGCCCGGCTTCACGGCCGCATCAATCCAGCCTTTGGTAAAGAACGGCTCGGCAATCTCGCCCATGCGCGGATCAAAGGCGTTGTAGGCGCTCATCACCGTCTCGCGCGCCTCGTCCCAATCCACGGTGCGGTCGCTTTCCATCGGCAGGGGCGCGTTGCGGTCCCAGACCTGCATGGTGTCAAGGCCGAGCCATTTGGCCTTCAGCTTGTAGTAGCGGTGCGACAGGCGCGGATAGGCGTTCACCACCGCGTTGCGCAGCGCCTCAACAACCTCCGGCTCCACGTCATTCGACAGGTGCCGACCCATCTGCGCGGAGGGCATCCCGCGCCAGCGGTCCATTATCTCTTTCTCTTTGGCCTGCGTGTTGTGCACGCGGGCAAAGATCTTGATATTCTCGCCAAACACCCGCGCCAGCTCATGGGCGGCGGCTTCGCGTTTGCTGCGGTCCTGTTCGGTCAGGAAGTTCAGCGTCGCCTCGATGTTCAACTCTTCGCCGTCAATCTCGAAAGTCAGCCCGGCGATGGTCTCATCAAAGAGCCGCTCCCACGCGTCGCCCACAACGCCCAGATCATGCAGGAACTTTTCCAGCTCGTCGGACAACTGGTACGGCTTCATCGCGCGGATGCGGTCAAAGGCGGGCTTGTAGCGGGCCAGATCGGCGTTTTCAGCAAAGAAGCCTTCGATCAACGCATCATCGAGCCTGTTCAGCTCCAGCGTGAAGAACACCAGCGGCGTGGTGAAGATCGTGATCTTCTCTTGGCAATCGGACATGAACTTTGCCCGGTCCGCATCGGTGGTCAGCTGGTAATAGCGTAGCCCCGCAAAGGACATGATCCGCCCGGCGATGTTCTCGATCTTCTCGTGGCGATGCACGGCCTCAAGGAAGCCGTTCGCGTCCAGCGTGTCCAGTTTGCCCTCGTAATCGGCGGCAAAGGACGCGCAGGCCTCTTCGAGCCAGTCCAGATCGCGGGTCAGTTCCGGGGCATCTTCGGACGCGTAAAGGTCCGTCAGATCCCATTCGGGAAGCGCACCGAGGTCCTTGCCCCCGGCGCTGGCGTTGGCGTCAAAGAGCGGTTTGGGGCGGGGGAAAGCGCTGTGCTTCATGGCATCCTCATATCTGCTTGTCCCAAGACATAGTCTGCGCTGCAGGCGGTTGGAACAGGCGCATGCGAAAAATGCGAAACGGGGCTGCGGGTCGGGCTTAGAACCGATGCGTCAACGTCAGATGAAACCCCGTCTCATCGTTCCACCGGGTTGCGGCGAGGCTGAGCGTGGCCCTGTCATGAAAAGCGTAATGCGCAGCAAGCCCGTAAGCGTCGTCGCGTCCGCCATCGGTGAATTCCCCGAACAGAGAAAGCGACAGCTTGTCCGTGACGTCAAACCCGGCGTTCAACGCCAGCGCGTCGGGCAAGCCTTCGGCCTCAGGGTGCAGCCATGCCAGTCCAATGGACCAGCGGTCCTGAACGTATGACAGGCCAAGCTTGGCGTTGATGTCGTCAAAGTCCCCGGCCTCGCTCCAGACCCCTTCGACGGCCGCCGCGAGCCGCCACGCCCCGTGTTGCCAGCGCGCCGCCAGAGAGGCCGAGGAAAACCCGCCAACCGCGGCATGGTGCACCGACATGGCCCAGCCAAACGGCGCGCGGTTATCCGTGTAGGACAGCCCCCACGGCACGGCGCCCTGCCGCATGGCGTTTGTGGTGGTATAGGCCCGGCTGTACTCCGCCCGCGCATAAGCCAGATGCGGCGCGGCCTCTTCGAAGACTGAGGGTAATACGAAATCATAGGCAGGCCGCACCACGCCAATCCGCCAGCGGTCATCAATCGTTAGCGCCACATAGGTTTCGTGCGGACGTTTTTGCGGCAGGATGTACATGAACGTGCCGAGCTCGAGGCCGAACCGTCCGTTTCGGCTGATCGGCAGGCTAAAAGTGATGTCCACCGCGCCGATGCCATGATCGGGACCATAGCCATGGGCGCTGATGGAAAGCGTGCCTTCGGTGGATATGCCGGAGCTTTGCGCAAGCGCCGCTCCAGCCGGTGCCAGAGAAATGAAAAAAGCGAAAGAAATTAGGGCCATGCGTATCAAAATAACCGCCTCCCGAAAGAATCCTGTCCTCAGTATGACCCTGTGCGACGTTACGGCAAGGGCAGAATTGGATCAGCCATAGAGCGCCAGCATGTCTTGCAAATCTTTTAACGTGTTTGCCTCCTGCGGCGGCTTGTCGTGTCTCCAGCGCGCCATGCGCGGGAAGCGCAGGGCAATGCCGCTCTTGTGGCGCGGACTGGCCTGAATGCCTTCAAACGCGATCTCGAACACATGTTCAGGCGAGACCCGCCGCACCGGGCCGAACCGCTCCAGCGTGTTTTTGCGCACCCAGGTCGTGATCTGGCCAAACTCCGCGTCGGTCAGGCCGGAATAGGCCTTGGTGAAGGGCACCAGTTCGTTACCCTTCCACACCGCAAAAGTGAAATCGGTGAACAGCCCGGCCCGCCGGCCATGCCCTTGCTGCGCGTAGATCATCACCGCGTCCACCGTCAGCGGGTCCAATTTCCACTTCCACCAATCACCCTTCTTGCGGCCAATCTGGTACGGGCTGGACAGGCGTTTGAGCATCAGCCCCTCGGCCCTGGCGGCGCGGGCCGTGTCCCGTGTATCTGCAAGCGACTGCCAGTCTTCAAATCGGATCACCGGAGAAGGGCGGACGGCAGCCTCTGGCGGGATGTCTTGCAGGAGGGTGTCCAACCTTGCGCGCCGCTCGTGCAACGGGCGGTCCCGCAAATCTTCACCGCCTACTTCCAGAAGATCGTAAGCAAGCAGGATGACGGGCGCTTCTTTCAACAGTTTCTTTGGCACTGTCTTGCGCCCGATCCGGGGCTGCAAAGTTGAGAAACCCATCGGCGCCGCGCCATCCCAGGTGACGATCTCGCCGTCCAGCACTGTGCCCGGGGGCAGGAAATCGACGGTACGGGCGAACTCGGGAAAGCGGTCCGTGATCAATTCCTCGCCGCGCGACCAGAGGTACTGCGCGCCGTCCCGCAGGATCAGTTGCCCGCGTATCCCGTCCCACTTCCACTCCGCCTGCCAATCCTGCGGCGCGGCGAGTTCGTCCGGCGCGCTTTCAAGCGGGTGTGCGAGGTAAAACGGATAGGGGCGACTGGCATCGGCATCCGGCGAGTCCGCTTCGATCAAAGCATGGTAACTGGTCGTCTGCGGTGTCCAGCCACCCATCAGCTTGAGCGCCAGGACTGCCTCGTCCTGCCCGGTGGCCAATGCCAAAGCCCGGGTCATCAGCTTCTGGCTCACGCCAACGCGAAACCCGCCGGTGATGAGCTTGTTGAACAGGAAGCGCTCTGTCGCATCCAGCCTGTCCCAGGCCGCCAGAATACGCGGTTTGCGCGCGTCCAGATCCACTTGAGACAGCGCGATCAATTCCTTGACCCAGAACGACAAACTCTCGTTCGAGGTTTCTCCGCCTTCGGGCAGAAGCAAGGCGATGGTTTCTGCCAGATCGCCGACGATCGGATAGCTCTCCTCCAGCAGCCAAAGCGGCACCTCCGCGCGCTCAGCCGCCCATTCCCGCAACTGCGTTGTGGTGACAGCGCGTTTAGGGCGTCGGCCGGAGAAAAGCGCGATGCACCAGAGCTTGTCTTCATCGTTCGCTTTTCTGAAGAACGCCGCCAAAGCCTCTGTTTTAACGGAGGTTTTTGTGGTTTGATCGATCTGTGTGAAGAGCGCTGCAAAGTCCTTCATGCGGCGGTTTCCTGATCGTCTTCATCACCGCCAAATTCTGTCGGTACAACTCGCGCTGTGTATCCAATCTCGTTCAAGTATCGCGCGAAGATATCTGTGTAACCATGCGTTGGGTATATATTTTCTGCCATCGTGGATTTGATTGCTTCAAGGAGGCCGTCCCAATCCGCGTGGTCCGATACGACAAAGCCGCGATCCGTTGAGCGCCGCCGCCGCACACCTCTGAGCCGCATCCAGCCGCTGGCAAATCCAGTGGATGCGCCTTTGAACCGCCGGGCCCATTGGCTGCCGAGCGCCGAAGGTGGCGCGATGATCAGGGCACCCGTTCTGGATTTGACGTCCATGTCTGGCGTCACTTGTTCTGTCATGGGCAGATCGTATCCTTGCCCGCGCAAAATCTCGTTGGTTGCTTCAACCGCGCCATGGGTCAGGATCGGCCCGATCCCGGGGTCCAGCATGTGCAACAGACGCTGCGCCTTGCCGAGCGAATAAGCGCCCAGCATGGCGAAGCCGCCTTGCGCGGCTTGTTCTGCCCACCAGGCGTTGAGTTCCCCCGCGACCTCCGCCTGCGGCTTCCATTTGAAGACCGGCAGGCCAAATGTGCATTCGGTCACGAAATGCTGGCATTGCACCGGCTCAAAATCCTCGCACAGTCCATCCGGGGTGGTCTTGTAGTCGCCAGAGACAACCCAAACCTCGCCCCGATGTTCAACGCGCACCTGCGCGGAGCCGGGAATGTGGCCCGCCGGATGCAGCGAGACAGTGACGCCGCCGATATCAAGGGTTTCGCCGTAGTCCAGACCCTGGGCCGTGATCTCTCCCAGCCGATGGCGCATGACCGGCAAAGCCTGATGGGTTGCGAGATAGGCGCGGTGGCCGGGACGAGCGTGGTCGGAATGGCCGTGCGTGATCACTGCCCGGTCTACGGGGCGCCACGGATCGATATAGAAATCGCCACGCGGGCAATAGATGCCACGGTCGGTGAAAGTCAGCAGTGGATCGGCCATGCGCTCATGGTAGCGGCGCGGGGCGGGCTGTCCAGATCAGGCGGTCATCGCGTGACTGGCAGAAGCTCCGTCAAAAAGCGAGATCATCTGGTTGCAGATGCGCCCACGGGTGCCCGCATCTTCCATCATGACCTCATGTTCGCCCTTTTCGATCATCACCAGTTTGCCGCCCGGCCAATGGGCCATGCGTTCGCGAATGCGCGGAATGTCCACGATCCGTTCATTGGTGCCAAGGAAGGTCAGGCAGGGCATGGTCGGGGCAGGGCGCCGGGCAAGGGTGCGGCATTCACTCAACGCCTCGTGCAACCAGCCAAGCGAGGGACCACCCAGTTGCAGATCCGGGTGGGCAAGCACCTGCCGGCGCATGTAATCCCACATCTCGGGATCGCGGGTCAAAAGGTTGTCCTCGAATGGGGCGGAGGCGACATAGCTGTCAATGCCGGTGCCCGGCGCATAGTGGTGCGACAGGCCCATCTGCTTGCTGCCCCAGGACAGGGCCCACGCGGCGGGGCGCAGCGGATCGGCGATCCGGATCCCCCACATCGGCCCGGAAAAGGCGCAAGAGGCAACGGGAAGCCCGTCCATCACTGCGCGCAGGCCAATGCAGCCGCCCATGGAATGGCCAATCAGATGCATCGGCTGCGGCAGGTCAAGCTCCGCCGCCACATGCAGGATGGCGGCGACATCCTTTTGATAATCTTCGAAAACATGCACGTGGCCGGTGCGCGGGTCTTCGAGCATGCGGTCGGCAAGCCCCTGACCGCGCCAGTCGATCACCAGTGTATGATAGCCGCCCGCTGCAAAGGCTGCAGCGGATCGGCCATATTTTTCAACGTATTCCGTGCGCCCCGGAAAAAGCAGGACGGTGCCCCGCGCGTTTTCACCCGCCGGATAATGGGCAACGCGTACGCGCAGCCCGTCGGAAGCGGTGATCCACCAGGCCCGCGACCAGGCGGGCCCTTCAGCGAGATCGGCGTGGAAAGGCGCAGGAGTGAGCATACGTTTATCCTAACAGGGAGGCGAGCCGCATGGCGGCGCCCATGTCTCCGTCAATCGTCAATTTCCCGGCCATAAAGGCGTTGGTCGGGTTCAGCTCGCCTTCGAAGATCTGCTGGAAGGTCTCGGTTTCGGCGGTGAGCGTCACATCCGCATCATCATCGCCGAGCCGGGCCCCGTCCGAATCGATCATCAGGCTGCCGTCGTCGCCCAGAACGAACTTGGCGGTACCGTCAAAGCCCTGGCCGCCCAGTTTGTCGTTCAGTGCCTCAACGGCGGTGGTCAGTGTTTCGCTCATTTACGTGGTCCTCTCGGTTTCGTGCGCTGGATTTGTTCGTCGCAGACGCTACACTAGGAGCACACTATGAGCGTAGGCATTATGGACTTCAAATCTACCGTTGCGGCATTAACGGCCACAGTAATGATTTCCCTACCAATGGTTGTGTCGGCGGAATCCCGCGCCGATTCCCTTTTGCAGGAGTTGCAGGGTGCCGAAGACGCCACTGCCGCAGACCGATTGGAACGGCAAATCATTGACGAATGGTCAAAATCCGGCTCTCCGGCCATGGATTTGCTGCTCAAGCGCGGGCAAAACGCGCTGGAAGTGAAGAAGCACGCGGAAGCCGCAGAGCACTTTCGCGCTTTGACAGATCACGCGCCTGACTTTGCGGAAGGCTGGCACGGGTTGGCGTTGGCCTATTTTCAGGCCAACCGGTTTGGCCCGGCGATGGACGCTCTGGAACGTACATTGGCAATCAATCCGCATCATTTTGCCGCTTTGCGCGGGGTTGGGGCGGTGCATGAGCAAACCGGTCATCCGGCGCTTGCCTATGAAGCCTATGAAAGGGTACTGGAACTGAGGCCGCATGACGAAGACGTTCTGCAAGCGTTGGGGCGGCTTGAAGCGACAGTGAAGGGCATCAAGCTCTGATAAGATAAGGCGGCCCCATGGCCATGAGCGCACGGATCGCGGCCATCCTCGGCCCGACCAACACCGGAAAAACCCATTACGCCATTGATCGTATGCTCGGCTATCGGACCGGCATAATCGGGCTGCCCCTGCGGCTGCTCGCGCGGGAAGTCTATGACAAGATCGTTGCCATTCGCGGCCCGTCCGTTGTGGCTCTGGTCACCGGCGAAGAGCGGATCGTGCCGCCCCGCACGCAGTATTGGGTCTGCACAGTTGAGGCGATGCCGGAAGGCATGGGCGCGGATTTCGTTGGCATCGACGAGATTCAGCTTTGCGCGGATCCCGAACGTGGCCACGTGTTCACGGACCGGCTTTTGCGTATGCGCGGCACCCACGAGACGCTGTTCATGGGTTCTGACACCATGCGCGGACCGATCGCCCAGCTGGTTCCGGGTGTGGAGTTCATGCGTCGTGAGCGGATGAGCCAACTTGTCTACTCAGGTTCGAAAAAGATAAGCAGAATGCCCTCTCGCACCGCAATCGTGGGGTTTTCTGTTGATAATGTCTATGCAATCGCTGAACTCCTGAAGCGCCAGAAGGGCGGCGCGGCGGTGGTTATGGGGGCTTTGAGCCCGCGGACGCGCAACGCGCAGGTCGAGATGTATCAAAACGGCGAGGTGGACTTCCTCGTGGCGACGGATGCCATCGGCATGGGGCTCAATCTCGACATTGATCACGTGGCGTTCAGTTCCCTGACCAAGTTTGACGGCCGCCGCATGCGCCCCCTAATGCCAAATGAGCTGGCCCAGATTGCCGGGCGGGCCGGGCGCGGCATGAGCCATGGCACGTTTGGCACAACGGGCGACGCGGGCCAGATCCCGGACGACTGGGTCGACGCGATCACCAGCCACAGCTTCACCCCGCTGAAAAAGCTGAACTGGCGGAATGCCAAGCTCAACTTCGGCTCCATCGACGCGCTGGATCGTAGCCTGGACCAATCCCCGGACCACGAAACCCTGATGAAAGCGCGCGAAGCGGATGATCTGCGGGCGCTCCGGGCGCTCGCCTCCGAGGCGGAAATCCGCGCCCGCGCCAGCAGCCCGCAATCCGTGCAACTGCTTTGGGATGTCTGCAGAATCCCCGATTTTCGCGGAATTTCGCCTGCGGAGCACGCAGGCCTGCTTCAGACCATCTTCCAGCATCTGCATGAGTCCGGTAAGGTCCCGGACGATTTCATGGCCCGTCAGCTGAAACGCATCGACAGGACAGATGGCGACATTGACACATTGTCGAAACGTCTCGCCTATATCCGGACATGGACCTACGTGTCGCAACGACGCGGCTGGGTCCATGACGAAACCCATTGGCGCGAAGCGACGCGCGCTGTAGAAGACAGCCTGTCAGATGCCCTGCACGCGGCGCTGACTCAGAGATTTGTAGACCGGCGGACAAGTGTTCTGCTTCGCCGGTTGAAACAGAAGGAGGCCCTCTTGGCCGAAGTAAACGATCAGGGTGAAGTGACCGTCGAAGGTGAATTCGTCGGGAAACTCGAAGGGTTCCGGTTCCGCCAGGACAAGGACGCGCAGGGCCAGGAGGCCAAGACGCTCAAGGCCGCCTCCATGCAGGCGCTCGCACCGCATTTCCATTTGCGGGCAGACCGGCTTTATAATGCGCCGGACACCGAGATCGACTTCACCGAGCAGGGTGGTCTGATGTGGGGCACCGAAGCGGTGGGCAAACTCGCCAAAGGCGACGATCCGCTGAAGCCGCGCGTTGTTGCCTTTGTCGATGACGAAGCGGGAGCGGACGTGGCGCAGAAGGTCGAGCGCCGCTTGCAACACTTCATTGACCGCAAGGTCGCGGCCTTGTTCGAGCCGCTGCAGAAAATGCAGGACGACGAGACGCTAACCGGCCTTGCGCGTGGGTTTGCTTTCCGTCTGGTTGAAGGCATGGGTGTGATCCCGCGCGCCGACGTGGCCGATGAGGTCAAGGCGCTGGATCAGGATGCGCGCGGCGCACTGCGCAAACATGGTGTTCGGTTCGGCCAATACACGATCTTCATGCCACTTCTGCTGAAACCCGCTCCCACGCGCCTGCGTCTGGTTTTGTGGAGCCTTTCGAACGGTTTGGAAGAATTCCCCGAAGCGCCGCCGCCGGGGCTGGTGACCGTGCCGAACATGGAAGACGTGCCGGCGCAGCACTACACGCTTGCGGGTTATCGCAAAGCGGGTCAGCGCGCCATTCGCATCGATATGCTGGAACGCCTCGCGGACATGATCCGCACAGAGGACAGCCGGGGTGGCTTTGAAGCCAAGGCCGACATGCTTTCGATCACCGGTATGACGCTGGAACAGTTCGCCGATCTGATGGGCGGTCTGGGCTACAAGGCGGAAAAAGGCGAGCGGGAGAAGGTCAAGGCCGCAGCGGAACAGCCTGCGCCTGAGGCGGCTCTCACCGCCGAGGCACCGCAAGACGCGGCTGAACCAGCTGAACCGGCTGCTGAACCAACCCCCGCGCCGGAAACCCCGGCAGCTGAGCAGCCCGCCGAGGCTGCAGCTGATGAAGAGACCGGCCCGGAGATGGAGGTTTTCTACACCTTCACCTGGGGTGGAAACCGGGGCAATCGCGGCGAACGTCGCGGCGGGGGACGTCCGAACCGAGACAATCAGGGGCAGGGCCGTCGCCAGAACGCGGGCGGCAAGCCGCGCGGCAAAGCAGGACCGAAGGGCAAGGGCAAAGGTGGTCCAAAGGGCGATCGTGGCCCCAAGACCTTCCAATCCCGCCCGGAGAAGAAAGACCGGATCGACCCGGACAACCCTTTCGCCGCCGCACTCATGGGGCTCAAGGACAAGCAATAAGTGTCTGAGACGCCGGACAAACTCCGCATCGACAAATGGCTCTGGCATGCGCGCTTCTTCAAGACGCGCACGCTGGCAGCCCGGGAGGTTGGTGCGGGGCATTGCCGGGTCAACAGCCAGCCGATTGCGAAACCGGCCTATGCGGTGAGCATCGGTGACGTTCTGACGTTCCGAAAAGATCGTCACATCCGGGTGATCAAAATCGTCGCACTGGGCACGCGGCGTGGTCCCGCGCCCGAGGCACAGGCGCTCTACGAGGATCTTGATCCGCCAAAGCCCCGAGAAGAGACGGAAATTCCACCAATTCGCCGTTTGGAAGGCAATGCGCGCCCGACCAAGAAGGATCGCAGGAAACTCGATCTTGATCGTCGGGGGGCGCTTGAATGATCCGCCCCGCTGGATTAGCTACTCGCGCAACGCGCCTTATCAGGATGTGATCCAATGACTTATGTCGTTATCGACAACTGCATCGCCTGCAAATACACCGACTGTGTCGAGGTATGCCCCGTGGACTGTTTCTACGAAGGCGAGAACATGCTGGTGATTCACCCGGACGAGTGCATCGATTGCGGTGTCTGTGAGCCGGAATGCCCTGCCGATGCCATCCGTCCGGATACGGAGCCGGATATGGACAAATGGGTCGAGTTCAACCGCAAGTACTCCGAGCTCTGGCCAGTGATCATCACCAAGAAAGATCCGCTGCCGGGCTACGAAGAGCGGGATGGCGAGCCGAACAAGCTGGAGAAACATTTCTCCGAAGCGCCGGGCGAGGGCGGCTGACCGATTCGGAGCCAAGTCCGGGATAAGCGGCGAAAAGACGTGCAAGACACTGATTGAAAATGGTTTTACCGCGTTTTTGGCATATCTACCGATCGGTCGCTTTTTGTGATATACTCCTTCGGTATATGGAAACGAAATGCACAGGATGCCGGACTGCGGCGCAGTTCAGCGAGTAATCCCAAAGCGATGGAAACGGGTGAACGGAAAGCGCAAGCCTCCGTTCGCCCTTTTTGTCGCCTGTGCCAGTTGCGAGGAAGCGACATAGATGAGCAAAGCCAAGAAATCCGAATTCCGTCCGAATGATTACGTTGTGTATCCGGCTCACGGTGTCGGCCAGATCGTGAATATCGAAGAGCAGGAGATCGCCGGCATCGAGCTGGAGCTTTTTGTGATCTCCTTCGAGAAAGACAAGATGACCCTACGGGTGCCGACGCATAAGGCAACCGAAGTGGGCATGCGCTCGCTCAGCTCTCCGGACGTGGTGGATCAGGCGATGAAAACGCTCAGGGGCAAAGCCAAGGTCAAACGCGCCATGTGGTCGCGCCGTGCCCAGGAGTACGAGCAGAAAATCAACTCCGGCGACCTGATCGCCATCGCGGAAGTGGTGCGCGATCTGCACCGGGCCGACGACCAGCGCGAGCAAAGCTATTCGGAGCGTCAGCTCTACGAAGCAGCGCTTGAGCGTCTCACCCGTGAAGTCGCCGCCGTTGCCGGTGGCGACGAAGTGGCCGCAGCCAAGCAGGTTGGGGACGTGCTGGACCTGCGCGCGGCCTGACCGCACTCAAGTCAAACACAACAGGGGCCGCCATGGAGCGGCCCTTTTTCATGCGCGCATCCCGGCTTCTTTGGGCTAAAAATACCTCGGGTGAGCCCCGCAAGGGGCGAGGGCAGCGCCCTCACCGTGGCGTGCCCGAGGGGCACGCCACGCGAGTCGCACCGCGCAGCGGGGCGAAACCCCTCCTTCAAGCCGCGTCTTCGTCCGACTTGTCCTTCGCTTCCAGCCGCTCGTACAGCTTGCGTTCCAACTCTTTCTCAAGCTCCACCGCCCGCGCCATGTAAGCCGGGTTCTCCGCGGCGGTTTTGGTCGGGTCCCAATGGGTCGCCAGGGCGCGAATGTTCTGCCGATCTTCGTGAAAGAAGGTCTCCTGCGCAATCGCCGCCTCGTATTCGCTCATTCCCACGTTTTCCAGAACATAGCGCCCGGCGCGCAGGGCGCTGTCGAAAAGCTCGCGCACGATGTCGTCCGCCCCGGCCTGATAAAGCTGGTATACATGGGTCCGGTCCCGCGCCCGCGCCACGATATGCAGATCGGGCCGCACGCGGCGGGCATAGGCCACAAGCCGGTTGACCTGCTTGGGATCGTCCAGCGCCACCACCAGCACCCGCGCGCTATCAATCCCGGCGGCATGCAGCAGTTCCGGCCGCGTCGGATCGCCAAAGAAACCCTTGTAGCCCATCTGGCGCATCATCTGGATCGTCTGCATGTCCCGGTCGATCACCACCGCCTTCTTTCCGGTGCTTTGCAGCAGGCGATAGACGAGCTGTCCGAACCGGCCGATCCCGGCGATGATCACCGGACCGGTCTCATCGATCTGATCGTCTTCGATGGTCTCCGTCCCATGCTCCAGACGTTTTTCCAGCCAGTCGAACAGCAGAAAGAGCAGGGGGGTGATGAGCATCGACAGGGCCACGATGAGCAAAAGCTGATCCGACAACCGCTGCGTTAACACTTGCTGCTGCAGGCCAAAGGAGATCAGGACAAACCCAAACTCCCCGGCCTGGGCGAGACCCAGGGTAAAGAGCCAACGCCCGCGCCCTTTGAGTTTGAAGGCGACGCCCAGAACGTAGAGCACCGTCCCTTTCAGCACGATCACCCCAAGCGCGAGGCCAATAATCGTCAGCGGCTCCCGTCCAAGCGCCTCGATGTCGATGCCCGCGCCAACGGTGATGAAGAACAGCCCCAGCAGCAGCCCCTTGAACGGGGCGATGTCGGATTCCAGTTCATGGCGGAACTCGGAGTTGGCCAGCACGACGCCTGCGAGAAAGGTGCCAAGCGCCGGAGACAGGCCAACCAGCATCATCAAAGCGCCAATGCCGATCACGATCAGCAGCGCGACAGCGGTGAACATTTCCGGCAGCTTGGCGGAGTGGATGTAGCGAAACAGCGGGCGCGCGCCAAAGACACCGCCCAGAATAATCGCGGCAATGGCGCCCAGCGTCACCAGCGCCGCGCCCCAGCCCGGCAGCCCTTCGACCAGCGACAGACCGTGGTGGCTGTCATGCGCCAGATTGCGGCTGATGGATCCGTCCGGGTTGGCGGAGATTGGTGAAACGGTCGCCAAGAGCGGCAGGACAACCAGCATCGGGATCACCGCGATGTCCTGCGTGAGCAGCACCGAGAAGGTCGAGCGCCCGCCGGAGGTTTTGACCAATCCTTTTTCCGTCAGTGTTTGCAATACGATCGCCGTCGATGACAGCGCCATGATCATGCCGACAGCCAGCGCCGTTTGCCACAACATGCCCATGAGCGAGCAGGCGATGAAGACAGCCGCCATGGTCATTGTGATCTGCAATCCGCCGAGGCCGATAAGCCTGTGGCGCATGTCCCAAAGCGCACGCGGCTCCAGTTCCAGCCCGATCAGGAAGAGCATCATGACAACGCCGAACTCGGCGAAATGGCGCAGGTCTTCTGTGTCGGCCACGATCCCCAGCCCCGGCCCGATGATCAGACCGGCAATGAGGTAACCCAGCACCGATCCAAGCCCGAGACGTGCGGCGACGGGCACGGCAATGACCGCGGCCGCCAGAAAGACCGATGCTTGAAGGAGAAAGGTGTCCATGAGGTGCCTGCCTGTTGCGCTGGATCAAGAATGCTGCGGAGCGGCGGGGAAAGGCAACAGGCGGGGGTGTCTCAATGTGTCAAATCTGCCCGATTGTGCGGCTTTGCGCCTGATTTTGCATCAGACCGCTCCAGAGCGGCGGCCGAAGCCGGGACCAGCGCGGGCTGGTATCGCAGGGCAACTGCGCGCGCAGCCGGGCCACATCCATACGTCCCGCCCGCAAGGCGCGGTAGAGCGGGAACACCCCGGGCCGCAGGTAAGGCGACCAGTGGCACACGCGCCGAACCGGAGGGGCTATGGGAAAGCCCGCGCGGCGCAGCGCGGCAAGGTGACTGGGGTCATCAAGCGCGATGGTCGCCATGCGCGGATGCCGCAGACCGCCGCAGCCAAGCATCCGCGCCCCGGTCTCTGGTGCCGGGACCAGCCGTTCAAGGCAGAAATCAAACAGATCGTTCTCGCGGCTGGTCACGTTGAGCACCTGGGTTTGCGGCTCCAGCCGGTTCAGAGCGCGGCGCGCCGTGCTCTCGAACTCGGCTGCCGCCAAGAGGATGACCGTGCGCAGCGTGCCTGTCGCGGCGGTATTCAGAGCGGTCAGAACCACCCGCGCGCCCATGGAATGCCCAATCAGGTGAATGGGCCGCTCAGGGGCCAGTTGGCTCAGCATGTCGAGCAGCGCGGCCAATTGCAGGCCCGCTTCGGAGGCAGCCTCCCAAGCGGCCCAGATCGAGCCCCGCGCGCGCCAGCCAAAGCTGATGCCAAGCCCCTCGCCATGCTGTCCGCGCAGCCCGAGACGCCGGGGCCAACTGATCACGCGCTTGCCGGTTACAAGCGGCTTGCGCGCCAGAATACCCCTGTGAGGGCAGGCAATCGGATGACCGGGCAGGTATTTGTAGCCGTGGACCATGATTGTGATCGGCCCCGGATCCCCGGCCAGCGCGCGGCGCAGACAAGGCAGCAGCGGGGCCGTGGCCCCATGCAGGGCTGGTCCTGTCTCGCGTGCGGAAATCTGTAGCAGGGGCATGGTGGCGGCTCGCGAACGGCGTGTGAGAAACGTGTCCCAGAAGGCTGAGACGATTTCGTGAACCTTTTATTACCGCTCCGTGACGCCCTTGATTTCATCGCGCAACACCCTTATTCGATGCGCCGTGGCGATTTGTTACCGGATTGCGGGCCACGGGGCGGGTCGTTCAGACCTGCGACCCCAAAAACCGCTAAAGAGGTCAGACGAAGGGCTCCTTTCGCTTGACCGCGATCGGGGCTTTTTTATTGGGCGCAGGACGTCCGGGAGAAGGGAACATGAGCGAACAGGGCAAGAAAAGCCGCCGCACCCAGCTGGTGCATGGCGGCAGCAAACGCAGCCAGTGGAACGAGGTGTCCGAGGCGGTTTTCCTGACGCAGGGCTTTGTCTACGACACGGCCGAATCCGCCGAAGAGCGGTTTATCAAGGTCGGGGATGATGAATTCATCTACGCCCGCTACGGCAACCCGACCATGCGCATGTTCGAGGACCGCCTGAGCGGCTATCTCGGTTTTGAAGACGGTTTTGCCTGCGCTTCCGGCATGGCAGCGGTCAATGGCGCGTTGATGTCTCTGCTCAAAGCCGGGGACAAGGTTGTGGCCAGCCGCGCCTTGTTCGGCTCCTGCCTCTATGTCCTCGAAGACATCCTTGCCCGTTTTGGCGTGACAGTGGTCATGGTTGATGGCACGGACAACGCGGCCTGGGACGCGGCCATCACAGAAGACACCACGCTTGTCTTCCTTGAATCGATTTCCAATCCGACGCTGGAAGTGATTGATCTAAAACACGTTTGTAACGTGGCTCACGGTGTCGGGGCTCTGGTTCTGGTCGATGATGCCATGGCAACGCCGGTGTTTTCCTATGCAAAGGATTGCGGCGCGGATCTGTGCATCATTTCGACTACCAAACACGTGGACGGGCAGGGGCGGATGCTTGGCGGTCTGATTTGCGGGCCGAAAGAGATCATTCGCGGCTCGGTTGAGGCCTATATGAAGCACACCGGAGGCGCGATGAACCCGTTCACCGCGTGGACGCACCTCAAGGCACTTGAAACGCTGGAGTTGCGCGTGCGAACGCAGGCTAAAGGGGCCTTCAAGCTTGCCGAAGCGCTTGATGGCCATCCCAAGCTGAACGCCGTGCGCTACCCGACACACAAGGCGCACCCGCAACATGCTCTGGCATCGGCGCAGTCCGAAGCGGCCGGCACGGTTCTGACCTTTGACGTCAAGGGCGGCAAAGACGCCTGCTTCCGTTTCCTCAACGCGCTGAATATCATCCTGATTTCCAACAATTTTGCGGATGCCAAGTCCATCGCGACTCATCCGGCGACGACAACGCATCAGCGTTTGCCGGATGAACAGAAAGGGATGCTGGGGATCACACCTGGTCTTGTGCGGCTTTCGGTCGGTCTCGAAGAGACAGACGATATCATCGGTGATATTCTGCAAGCTCTGGAGGCAATCTGAGCCTTTCCGCGCTTATCGGAACACAGATTCGTGAGGGAGTCCGGGAATTTCTGAACCAAAGTGTCGTATCGAGCGTATGTCTAGGCGAGAATGGAAAAAACGATGGACAGTTCCTATCTTAGACTGGGAACGCGACAGGCGAGGGGGAACCCCCATGAATATGTACACGCCGGAAATTGACCGGAAACCAACCAAGGACGAGGCCGAGGCCGCCTTGGCGCTGCTGCGCCATTGGGCGGATGGCAAGGACGGCGCAGAGCTGCGCGCGCTTGACCCCGCAATGGCCAAGTTGGCTGACTTGGCGCCGGAAGCCTATCCGGCGCTGCGCCGTGCCTATCCGGAAGACTTCGCGGTTGATCCGGCCTACAAGGAGTCCCTCCCGGACCTTCAAAACGGTCCGTCGTCTTTGATCAAAGGCGCGAACCGAGCGATCCAGCATGTGGGCATTTCCAATTTCCGCCTGCCGCTTGGGTATCACACCCGTGACAACGGCGATCTGATGCTTGAGACGTCTGTGACCGGGACGGTCAGCCTCGATGCGGACAAGAAGGGCATCAACATGTCCCGCATCATGCGCTCGTTCTACACGCACGCGGAAAAGACCTTCAGTTTCGAAGTCATCGAAGCGGCGCTGGACGACTATAAAACCGATCTTGAAAGCTTCGATGCGCGGATCAACATGCGGTTTTCCTTTCCGATGAAGGTGAAATCGCTGCGCTCGGGGCTGTCGGGCTATCAGTATTACGACATCGCGCTCGAACTGGTGGAAGTTGACGGGGTGCGCCGCAAGATCGTGCATCTGGACTATGTTTATTCCTCCACGTGCCCCTGTTCGCTGGAGCTTTCGGAACATGCCCGCCGTGAGCGCGGGCAACTGGCCACGCCGCACTCGCAACGCTCTGTGGCGCGCATTTCTGTCGAAGTGAAGCCGGGCGAATGCCTGTGGTTCGAAGATCTGATCGACATCTGCCGCGAGGCCGTGCCGACTGAAACGCAGGTCATGGTCAAACGCGAAGACGAGCAGGCCTTTGCCGAACTGAACGCCGCCAACCCGATTTTCGTCGAAGACGCGGCGCGCCTGTTTGCACAGGGCTGCCAGAACGATGAGCGCATCGGGGACTACCGCGTGATCGCCTCCCACCAGGAAAGCCTGCATTCGCATGACGCGGTGTCTGTCCTGACGGAAGGCACGCTTTTCGCCTCGGACAGCCTTGATCCCAAGCTGTTTTCGACGCTGTTCCACGTCGGATAGCGGCAAAACCGGTGCTTGAATGCCCAGACGCCCGCTTCGGCGGGCGTTTTTTGTGCAATACGGGCATTTGCCCAAAACGTGATCGCAGGTTCACCCTTTGAAAACAGGTTTTGCGTCATAATCGACCCATATGGGAGGAAACCGATTGCCTTTCGCGTTCCCATTGGGGCGCGACACCCCTGACAGGAGGTTTCCGAAATGCCAAGACACAACGTACAGATCGCCATGGGGCACAGATCCCTTGGGGCAAAAATAGACACCTATCTTGCGTCCATCGGATTCGGTTTCAATCCGGGCCGGATGCGCCGCGCGCGCCTGGGCGAAATCATTGCGCTTGAGGCGGCCAGTGATGCGCAACTGGCGGATATGGGCCTGCATCGGGATGATATCCTGCCGCATGTGTTCCGGGATCTGCTGACCTGACACGACGGGACCGGCTTGAGCGCAACCCCGCTTGACAGCCGCGCACAGCGGGGCCAAGCCTTTGCGCATGTTCGATATCCGCCCCGTCGCCTATGTCATCGGCCTTCTGGTCGCCTGCCTTGGCGCTACGATGCTCTTGCCCATGCTTGTGGACATCGCCGAAGGGCGGGGCCACTGGACCGTGTTCTTCGAGAGCGCGGCGATCACCATGTTCATCGGTGGCCTGACGGCGCTCGCCTGCCGTAATGCCATCAAGGAAGGTCTGAGTATTCAGCAGACCTTCCTGCTGACCGTTGGTGTCTGGGCGGCGCTGCCGCTGTTTGGTGCGCTGCCGCTGATGCTGGGCGCCACGCAGTCGAGCTTTACGGACGCCTATTTCGAGGCAATGTCGGGCCTGACAACCACCGGCTCCACCGTGCTTTCGGGTCTTGAGACCTTGCCCAAGGGCATCCTGCTCTGGCGCGGTCTGCTGCAATGGCTGGGCGGCATCGGCATCATCGTTGTCGCCATGGTGTTTCTGCCCGAACTGCGGGTCGGCGGCATGCAGATTTTTCGGTCGGAATCCTTTGATACCATGGGGAAAATCCTGCCCCGCGCCACGCAGATTTCCTCGTCGATCAGCACCATCTATGTCTCTCTGACCCTGATGTGCGCCGGGGCCTACCTGCTTACCGGCATGGACGCTTTTGACGCGTCGGTTCACGCGCTGACCACCATCGCCACGGGCGGCTTTTCCAACTATGACGCGTCGTTCGGCACTTTCTCCGGCCCCGCGGAGTATGTCGCCTCGGTCTTCATGGTGCTCGCCGCTCTGCCGTTTGTGCGCTACGTCCAATTGGTCGCCGGCTCACACAAACCGCTACTGCGCGACACACAAATCCATGTTTTCCTGCTGATCATTGCCGTTCTGGTGGCTGTGACGGTCGCCATCCTGCTCTGGCAATTTCCGCAGGCCCCGGAAAAGGCCATCCGCGAGGCGCTTTTCAACATCATCTCGATCCTCTCCGGCACGGGCTATGCCAGCACCGATTACATGCAGTGGGGCGGGTTCCTGATCATGCTGTTCTTCTTCGTCGGTCTGATTGGCGGCTGCGCGGGATCAACCTCCTGTTCGGTGAAAATCTTCCGATACCAGCTTCTGTTCGCCTCGGTCAAAGTCCAGCTCAAACGCATCTACTCGCCCAACGGCGTCTTCACCCCGCGCTACGAAGGGCGGCCGGTCTCGGACGAAGTGCTCAGCTCGGTCATGTCCTTCTTCGTGTTTTTCGTCGTGTCGATGGGGGTGCTGTCCGTGGGGCTGTCGCTCACGGGTCTTGATTTCATCACCTCGATCAGCGGTGCGGCTACGGCGATTGCCAACATTGGGCCGGGGCTGGGGGATGAGATTGGTCCCGCGGGCAATTTCGCGGGGCTCAATGACACGGCGAAATGGATGCTCAGCTTTGCCATGCTGACCGGGCGGCTTGAGATTCTCGCGGTCTTTGCGCTGTTTACTGTCCAGTTCTGGCGCGCATAGGAAAACGCCCGAACCTGATCGGTCCGGGCGTCATTTGTCACAAAAGACGGTAGGGCGGGGCTATGCCCCGCATCCCCTTAGCCAATCTCCGCGAGGCGGGCCAAAGCCTCTTTGAGCTGCGCTTCTTCGCCTTCGCGCGCGGCGAGGTTGGCTTTGGTTTCTTCAACCACCTCCGCCGGGGCGCTTTCTGCGAACTTCGGGTTGTTCAGACGCCCGCGCAGACCGCCCAATTCCTTGGCCAGCTTGCCCAGCGTTTTCTCAAGCCGCGCCTTTTCTTCGGCCACGTCGATGATATCCGCCAGCGGCAGACCAAAGCTTGCGCCGCCCACGGGCACCGTCACGCAGCCTTTGGGGAAGGCGTCTACCGTTTCAAGGCTCTCGATCCGCGCGAGGCGCTTGATCATCACCTCGTTGCGGTCCCATGCGCCCTGTTCGGTCTCGCTGAGGCCGGTCACCAGCATTGGCACATAAAGCCCGGCAGGCACGTGCATCTGTGCGCGCGCAGAGCGGACGCCTTCGATCAGCGCAATCACCCATTCCATTTCGGCCGCGGCCTCTGCATCGGCCAATTCGCCGCCATAGGTCGGCCAATCGGTAAGCATGAGGAAGCCGTCACGCGTGCCCGTCTCTTTCCAAAGCTCTTCGGTGATGAAGGGCATGATCGGGTGCAGCAGGATCAGGCATTGGTCGATGACCCAGGCCATGGTTGCGCGGGTCTCGGCCACGGTGTCCGCATCGTCCGAGCCAAATAGCGGCTTGGAGAACTCCAGATACCAATCGCAGACCTTGCCCCAGACAAAGGCGTAAAGTGCGCTCGCCGCGTCGTTGAAGCGGTATTCGGTCAGCGCCTTATCCACGCTCTCGCGCACCTTCGCGGTCTCGCCGACGATCCAGCGGTTGAGCGTGGCTTTGGGCGCGGGGATGGTGCCATCCGAGCCGCAGGCCTCGTTCATCTCCGCAAACCGCGCCGCGTTCCACAGCTTGGTGCCGAAGTTGCGGTAGCCGGTGATCCGATCCACGCTCATCTTCAACACGCCGCCGATGGAGGCCATGGCCGCATTGTTGAAGCGCAGCGCGTCGGCGCCGTATTCGTCAACAATATCAAGCGGGTCGATGACGTTGCCGGTGGTCTTCGACATCTTCTTGCCCTTCTCGTCGCGGACGAGCTGGTGCAGATAGACGGTGTGGAAGGGGATTTCGCCCGTGACAGTCAGCGACTGCATGATCATCCGCGCCACCCAGAAGAACAGGATGTCGGACCCGGTGATCAGCACATCGGTCGGGTGGAAGCGCCTCAGTTCATCCGTCTGCTCCGGCCAGCCAAGCGTGCCGAAGGACCAGAGACCGGAGGAGAACCATGTGTCGAGCACGTCGGGGTCGCGTGTGAGGGCCACGCCGGCACCTGCTTGCGCCTGCGCGTCGGCCTCGGTCGAAGCACAGTAGTGGTTGCCTTCGGCATCATACCAAACCGGAATCTGATGCCCCCACCAAAGCTGGCGGGAAATGCACCAGGGCTCGATGTTCTCCAGCCAGTGGTAATAGGTCTTCTCGCCGCTCTCCGGGATGATCTTGATGTCGCCGCCGCGCACGGCATCCAGCGCCGGGCCAACGACCTTTTCAGCGTCAACAAACCACTGGTCCGTCAGCATCGGCTCGATAACCACCTTCGAGCGGTCGCCGAACGGCTGCATGATGGCCTTCGCCTCGACCAGCGGGGCAGGGACCACGGGCGGCTCTTCCTGACCTTTCTTGAGTTTCGGCTTCGGCCCAAGGCGCGGATCGTCGGAGGTGGTCATCACCGCCAGACCCTCTTCAGTGATCTCTTTGATCACCGCCTCACGCGCCTCAAACCGGTCCAGCCCGCGCAGGTGATCGGGGACAAGGTTCACTGCATCGGCCTCGGCTTCGGTCAAGGTCCGCTTGCCCTGCGCAACTTCCATCGCAATCGCTGCCGCTTCCGCATAGGGCGCGCCATCGGAACGCATCGCGCCGCGCGTGTCCATTAGGCGATACATCGGAATGCCGCCGCGCTTGGCCACCTGATAGTCGTTGAAGTCATGCGCGCCGGTGATCTTCACCGCGCCCGAGCCAAACTCCGGATCCGGGTATTCATCGGTGATGATCGGGATCAGGCGGCGATGCTCTTTCGGCCCAACCGGGATCTCGCAGAGCTTGCCGACGATGGGGGCATAACGCTCATCGGTGGTGAACACGGCAACCGCGCCGTCACCGAGCATTGTCTCCGGCCGGGTGGTGGCGATGGAGATGTAATCGCGCTCCTCTTCAAGCACGACGTTGCCGTCCTCGTCTTTCTCGACATAGGTGTAGGTCACGCCATCGGCGAGCGGGTATTTGAAGTGCCACATGTGGCCCGCAACTTCGATGTTCTCGACTTCGAGGTCCGAGATGGCAGTTTCGAAATGCGGGTCCCAGTTCACGAGGCGCTTGCCGCGATAGATCAGGCCCTTTTCGTACATGTCGACGAAAACCTTGATCACCGCATCGTGGAAGTTGCCTTCATTGCCCGCAGGCGCACCGGGCGCGCCGGACATGGTAAAGGCGTTGCGCTCCCAGTCACAGCTGTCCCCAAGGCGCTTCATCTGGTCGATGATCGTGCCACCATATTGCGTTTTCCAGTCCCAGACATGGCCGAGGAACTCGTCGCGCGCCATATCGCGGCGGCGGATGTTTTTCTCGGCCTTCAGCTTCTTTTCGACCTGAAGCTGGGTCGCAATGCCCGCGTGGTCCTGACCGGGTTGCCAGAGCGTGTCAAAGCCGCGCATCCGGTGCCAGCGCACAAGGATATCCATCAGCGTATGGTTGAACGCGTGGCCCACGTGCAGCGCGCCTGTGACGTTTGGCGGCGGCAGCATGATGCAGAAGCTTTCATCCCGCGATTTGTTCGCCCCGGCCCGGAAAGCCCCGGCCTTTTCCCAGGCCTCGTAAAGGCGCGGTTCTGCGGATTTTGCGTCGAAACTCTTGTCCATCGCCATCGGTTCAATTCCCAATCTTTGCTTGGGTCCGCAGATAGCGGGATGGGGGCGGAAATGAAAGGGGTCAGGGGCTTCGCAAGCCAATCAGACAAAAGAAAACGGCGACGCTCAGGGAGGAGGAGAGAGCGCCGCCGTTCCATGTACGGGCACCCCAGGGAGGAGGAGAGGGGCCCCGATCTCAAATCTGGTGCGGCGGCTTCCAGGGAGGAGGAGAGGAAGCCGCCGCTTTCATGCTGATGCTCAGGGAGGAGGAGAGAGCACCGACATTTCTGAGCCCGAAGGCTCTTATGGAGGCGGCAGGCGCCCAGGGAGGAGGAGAGGGCTCTGCCGCTGACATGACCCGGATCAAGGGAGGAGGAGAAGATCCGGCGTCAATCGCGTCTGGGCTTTTCCAGCCCGAATTCTGGGTCGCGGCAGCCCCCAGGGAGGAGGAGAGGAGGCTGCCGCTGTCATGTCGGCTCTCAGGGAGGAGGAGAGAGAGCCAGCATTTGTGGGCCGTTTCTGGCCCTGAAACTGAGTGGCGACAGCTCCCAGGGAGGAGGAGCGGAAGCTGTCGCCTTGATGAGAACCCTCAGGGAGGAGGAGAGAGGGTCTTCATCTCGTTGGGGCGCGGAGCCCCGTGTTTTGCGCGATGACCTCAGGGAGGAGGAGAGAGATCATCGCGTTGTTCCGACCGGCCCAGGGAGGAGGAGAGGACCGGGCGGACATCTCACATTTCGTAAGCGGCCTGATAAGCGACGCGGCGGATGGTGGACCGGCTCAGGCCAAGGTCGTTCAGCTCGCGGTCGCTCAGCGACGCCAATTCTCGGTACGTGGTCTTGTAGACCGAACGGCGGGCCTTGCGGGCACGCAGGTCAACGATCAGGGTCGTCAGGAAAGCACCGAATGCGGAGGACGGTGCGCGGGTAACCGAAGGTGCATGTGCCATGTTGTTCTTGCCTCACTGGCGGTGTTTGTGTCTGGTTGCGCTAAACATGGGGTATATGCTGCAGGTGCACAATCCATTGGAATGACAATGCTGCTATGCAGCATATGCATGGGGGCAGCGGGTCTAAGGTCGTGTTAAGCTTGAAAAATGTGCAAAACGGGCCATCTCGGTTGAGTTGACCCTGGGTCACGGCTCGGGAAAGCGGCGGCAGGAGTAGAAAATGGGCAAAATTGGAAAACTTGAGTTTGTAAGAGATGTTCTGGAGCAGTTCGAGCTGCCCGACGGTGGAAACCTGATTTCCAGAGATATGATTCGGGCTTTGCGCATCGAAGACGGCGTTGTGCGCTTCGTGATCGAAGCCCCGACACCCGAAATTGCGCGCCTCATGGAGCCTCTGCGCAAGGCATCAGAAGCCGCTGTTGCGGAGCTCGAGGGCGTCAGCGCGGCGCATGCTGTCCTGACCGCCGCCGCTCAGCAAAAGGCACCGTCCCTGAAAATCGGCGGTCACGCCAAACAGCAAGAGGGCCCTATGCGCCCGCCCGGGGTCAAAACGCTCATCGCCATTGGTTCCGGCAAGGGTGGGGTGGGTAAATCCACGGTCTCCTCCAACCTCGCGGTGGCGCTGGCGCGCGCGGGCAAGAGAGTAGGCCTGCTTGATGCGGACATTCACGGGCCCTCCCAGCCGCGCATGTTCGGTCTGACCACAAAACCCGAGTCCCCGGATGGCAAGACCATCCGGCCGCTCAAGGCTCATGGTGTGACGGTGATGTCCATCGGCTCCATGCTCGAAGAGACCAAGGCGGTGATCTGGCGCGGGCCGATGCTCATGGGCGCGCTGCAACAGTTGATGATGCAGGTCGATTGGGGGGATCTGGACGCCTTGATCGTCGATCTGCCGCCGGGCACCGGGGACATACAGATGTCCCTCTGCCAGAAAAGCGGCGTCGACGGGGCGATCGTGGTCAGCACGCCGCAGGATGTGGCCCTCCTCGACAGCCGCAAGGCGCTCGACGCGTTCCAGACGCTGAAAACCCCGGTGCTGGGGCTGATCGAAAACATGGCCGTGTTCACCTGCCCGCATTGCGGCAAAGACAGCCATATCTTCGGCCACGGGGGTGTGGCGAAAGAAGCGGACAAACTTGGCGTGCCGCTGCTTGCACAACTGCCCATTGATCTCGAGACTCGCCTCGGCGGTGACGACGGCACACCTATCGCTCTGGGCGAGGGTCAAATGGCGCAGGCCTACGCCCGCCTTGCGGCCCGTTTCATTGAGGGCGGTCTCATCTGACGCGCGCTTGCTTCTTTGTGCCTGAAATATCCTGGGGGAGCGCCGTACGGCGCGGGGGCAAGGCCCCCAATCAAAATTTTGTCCCGGCAAAATTTTTCCCCGGGATCACACCGCCTTCTGCAATTGCAGAAACAGATCCGTGACCAGGGCCGCCGGGTCCACATTCACCGCGCGGGCGTGACGCGCGCGGTCCCCTGCGTCCTGTGCCACCTGCGCCCACCGCCGCGCCGCCGCCGGGTTGGGGCCGAGTTTGGAAAGCGTCTGGTGTTCCCCGGGCGCGGCTTCTCCTGAAGGCAGAACCCCGGTGGCCGCTGTGCGGGCGATCCGGGCGGTGATCTGGTCGGTCAGCGTCAGCAAAAGGTCCAGCCGGTCTTCCTTGCCGCGTCCGGCGCAGCTGTCCGCCAGCGTCAGCATCCGCGCCCGGTCAAGGCTCGGCAGACTGCCCAGCACCGAAAGCACCTCGCGGTAAAGCTCCAACCCGCCCAGGTTCAACAGCCGCACCGCTTCCCCGACAGAGCCACCCGCCAGTTCCGTCAAGGCCGCCGCGTCGGTTTCGGGCACTGCGACACCCGCCTGCGCCAGAGCAGCCGCCATGTCTTCCGCGCCCAAAGGATCCAGCCGCAGCGCACGGCAGCGCGAGCGGATGGTGGGCAAAAGCCGCGCCGGTTGGTGCGAGATCATCAGGATGGTTGTGCGCGCGGGCGGCTCTTCGAGCATCTTCAGGATCGCATTGGCCGCCTGCACGTTCAGCTCATCCGCTGAATCCACAATCACCACACGCCGTCCGCCATCCGCCGCCGAGAGGGCAAAGAAATTCGCCAGTTTGCGGACCTCGCCCACACGGATTTCAGCGGCCAGCTTGTCACCCTTGTCGTTGGCCCCGCGCCGCAGCAGGAACAGCCCCGGCTCCGACAGCGCCAACATGCGCCGCGCAACGGGATGTTCGGGATCGATATGCAGGCTTTCGGGTGGGGGCGGTGCACCAAAGAGCCCGTCGCCCTCGTCCGGAGGGGTGGCCAGCAGGAACCGCGCAATCGCCCAGGCCAGCGTCGCTTTACCGGTGCCGCGCGGTCCGGTGATCAGCCAGCCGTGGTGCAGGCGTCCCGTGTTATAGGCCGTGAGAAAGTCCGCGACGGCCGCGTCTTGCCCGAGGATCTGCGGTGTCTCGCGCGGGTGCGGCGCACCGGCGACGCAATCGGGATCAGGCAGGGCGGTCTCGCTCATGACAGGCGCGCGTCCACGGCCAGAATGATGTCCGCGCAGATCACCGCCGGAACGCGCGCGCCGTCGATCACGCAAAAGCGTTCGGGCGCGGCCTTGGCAAGCTCCAGAAACCCGGCGCGCATCTGCTCCTGCAGGCCGAGGCCAAAGTCTTCAAAACGTTCTTCGTCGGTGGCGCGCGCCTTGGCGCGGGACAGCGCTTCAGCCGCGTCCATGTCGATCAGGATGGTCAGGTCCGGCTCAACACCGATCATCAGATCATGCAGCGCATCGACCTTGTCGCGCAGGCCGGAGCGCCCCTGGTACATGCGCGTGGAATCGGCAAAGCGATCACAGATCACCACTGCGCCGCGCTCCAGCGCAGGCCAGATGACCCGCTCCAGATGATCGCGCCGTGCTGCGGTGAACAGCAGCAGCTCTGTCTCGGCGGACCAGCGATCCGGCTCGCCCTGCAGCACCAGCGCGCGGATTTCTTCAGCACCGGGGCTGCCCCCGGGCTCGCGCGTCAGCACCACTTCATGGCCCTTTTCACGCAGATAGGCGGCCAGCGCCTGCGTCTGAGTGGATTTTCCGGAGCCGTCGATGCCTTCGAAACTGATGAACAGGCCGGGGCGGGTCACATGCTCTCCCCGGGTTGGTCCTGGACCCGTGCGATCAGGTGTTTGCTGACGATCATAATGCGATCCATGAAGCCGCCCGCTTCGACGGCGCTGGCCGCAAACAGCGGCACGCGGGTTTCTTCCAGCCCTTCGGGCGAGATGATCAGTTCCGCCAGTTGCTGACCAGCGCGGATTGGCGCTTCGACCGGGCCGGTATACACCACCTCCGCTTTCAGGCCTCCGGGCGTTGCGCGCGGCAGCAGCAGCGACAGATCCTTGTCCGCCACCAGACCAACGCTGTCGTCTGATCCAAGCCAGACGTCAGCGCGGGCAACTTCCGTGCCTTTGGTGACAACGGTTTTCTCGGCGAACTGGCGGAAGGCCCAGTTGACGATGCTCTCGGATTCCTCGGCCCGCGCCTTGGCTGTGCTCAGGCCCGTGATGGCAAAGATCACCCGGCGCTCACCTTGCTTTGCGCTGCCGACAAGGCCGTAGCCTGCTTCCTGCGTATGGCCCGTCTTGAGACCATCCGCGCCGATCCCGAGGCCCAGAAGCGGGTTGCGGTTATAGCGGTTCTGGCTCTCTTTCTGATCGAACAGGAATTCTTCTTGCGCAAACATCGGGTAGTATTCCGGGAAATCCTCGATCAGGTGCCGCGCCAGCAGCGACAGATCCCGCATGGACATCACATGCCCGTTTGCCGGCCAGCCGTTCGAGTTCTTGAAGACCGACGAGGTCATCCCAAGCTGTTGCGCCCGCTGCGTCATGAGCCGGGCAAAGCCGGCTTCCGTGCCATCGGGCGAGAGCGCTTCGGCAATTACGGCGCAGGCGTCGTTGCCGGACAGAACGATGATCCCGCGCAGCAGATCTTCGACGCTCACCCGCTCTCCGGCTTTCAGGAACAGGGTCGAGCCGCCGTAGTTCATCGCGTGCTGCGAGACTCGCAACTCTTCTTCCATGCGCATCCTGCCGTCCCGCACCGCTTCGAACGCGAGGTAGAGCGTCATGAGTTTGGACATGGAGGCGGGCGGGAGCGCGTCGTCTGCGTTTTTGGCCATCAGCACGGTGCCGGTTGTCTGATCCATGACAAAGGCGGCTTCGGCGCGTGTGTCAAACGCGATGGCCTGGCTTGCGGAAAGCGCCAGCGCGGCCACGGCGCTCAGAAGGCGGGGGAGGGCGGTCATTTATCTGCTCCTCATGGGGTTTGCTCGAGTCAGGCTATTTATGGCCGATAGTTTCGGGGCTGTCACGCAGGGTTGGCGAGGTTTCGCGAGGGGCGGGATGGGGCAGGGGTTGCTTGGGGGCCGGAGAGGGACATTCCACTCGCCACGCCATCATGCGTCCGGCATAACCGCGTGGCTTGTTCTTGGCCGAGAGGTCCCGGATCAAGTCCGGGACGGGGGGACTGGTTGACCGCCAATTGCCAACACGTACCAACGAAAAACCCCCGCGCCAACGGCCCGGGGGTTCAGTCTCACATCACTTTGACGCCTCAGTGCGTGACCGCATAAGCATCTGTAAACCCAGAGCCTTTGATCTTGGTCAGCAGCGACGAAAGCTCATCCTTGGTCTGCGCAGGGCCGACGATGACACGCCAGAACACCTTGCCCTTGGAGTTGTGCTTCTTGATCGTCGGCACCATGCCCGCCTGACGCATGGCGACGGCGGTGTTCTTGGCGTTTTGCTCGATCGAGAAAATGCCAATCTGAATATACGGCTTCTTCAGCGTCGACGGCTTCTTCGGCGTCGGGGCAGCGGCCGGTTTCGGAGCTGCCGGGGCTGCCGCAACAGGCTTCGATGGGGCCAGCGAGGCGGTTTCAATCGCGGCTGCCGCACCGGAAATCACCGGATCCGATCCGGCAGGGGGCAGGGCCCCTTCGGCCACTTCGGGGGCGGGCGGAATGCTGTCACCCGCGACTGGTTCGCTCAGCGGCGTCGGCTGGGCTTTCACCTCTTCGCGCTTGAGCGCCACCACGTTCATGTTGTTCGGCTGACCGGCCAGCATGCCAAGCGCCGCCGCCGCATCAGACGAGATTTGCAACCGCGGTCCCGGCGACTGGCGTTCCCGGCGGAACAGCGCGCCAATGACAAACTTGCCGTTGGTTTCATTGCGAATGATCACGCGGCCCGGTTCATCCACATCCGGGTGCGCCACCCAGACACCGCCCAGAGAAGGACGACCGTCCCACAGGCCAGCTTCTTTTGCGGCAAAAATATCCGGCGCTTCGATGTCGCGCTCGATGGTTTCACCCGGGGCCAGATCGTTGGACGCTGCTCGCGACACTTCCTGGTCGGCTCCTGCGTTGCCTTGCAGGAACGCTGGCATCTGGCCATCCGCACAGGCCGACAATGCGAAAAATCCAAGGATAAGCACCGAATTGCGCAGCATCCTGCTGCGGAGTGCATGGGTCCACCTGCTCATAACTTGCCTCTCGCCTCATGTCCGCGCACGCTGTCGCGGGATTAGCCAGGGTCTTTTGCCCCGGTCTCAACTGCTCTCGATCGGACACTTTGCGGCCCGTTGGAAGACACAGTAACGCGATGCGCTTCATAAGAAAAGCCTGCTGACAAGGGGGTAGGCGGATTTTCCCGCGACCGTGCGCTTTCAGAATCATTTTGGGGAGGGTATCAGGCGAACACCGGAGGTTTGGCAGAGTGGTCGAATGCGGCGGTCTTGAAAACCGTTGGGCGTGAGAGCGTCCCCAGGGTTCGAATCCCTGAGCCTCCGCCACAGCTTTCAAAACGCTTGATTTGCGCCCCGATGGGTGACGTATTGCGTTCTGGTGACAGGTTGCCGGGCGGGTTCGTTCCGTATGGGTGATACGCCAATCGGCTGATCAATGAACGCTTGGCTCTGTTTCAGGTGCCCGCCGCACCAGGGACTGGCGCGAAGATGAGAGCCCGGACCGTGATCTCCGTCAGTCCATCAGTCCCAAGAGCCGGGCTGCGTTGTTCTTCAGAATGTCTTCGCGCAGGTGATCCTTGATGTCGATTGCTTCGAAATCGCTCAGCCAGCGTTCCGGGGTGATCATTGGCCAGTCCGAACCAAACAGCACCTTTTTCTTCAGGACCGAGTTGCAATAGCGCACAAGGATCGGCGGGAAATACCGTGGCGACCAACCGCTGAGATCAATGTAGACGTTCGGTTTGTGCTGGGCCACCGCCAGCGCCTCTTCCTGCCAGGGGAAAGAGGGATGTGCCATGATGATTTTCATGTCGGGGAAGTCCACCGCCACATCATCGAGATACATCGGGTTCGAGAACTTGAGGCGCATCCCGTTGCCGCCCGGCATGCCCGAGCCGACCCCGGTCTGCCCGGTGTGAAACAACCCGATGCAGCCGTGTTCCGCCAGCACCTCGTAGAACGGGTAGGCCATGCGGTCATTGGGGTAGAACCCCTGCATCGTCGGGTGGAATTTGAAGCCCTTGATGCCGTGATCTTCGATCAAACGGCGCGCCTCGCGCAAAGCCATCTTGCCTTTCCACGGGTCGATGGAGGCAAAGGGGATCAGGATATCGTCATGCTTCTGGACCTCGGCCAGTACCTCGTCGTTGGAGTAGCGGCGATAGCCGGTCTCCCGTTCGGCATCGACCGGAAAGATCACTGCCGCCACGTTCTGTTCGCGGAAATGCGCGGCGGTCTGTGCGATGGTGGGCTGGACAATCGGTGCATTGAAATAGGAGGCCATGGCGGCCTGAAGATCATCGTAGCCATCGTCCGAATGGCACCCGCAAGGCTCTTCGGCATGTGTATGGATGTCGATTGCCCGGACTTTCGAGATGTCTACCATGGCTTTGCTCCTTGTTCAGATCGTCACAACCGCCGGGTCGGCATCGGAATAGAGCCGCTCCAGCAGGGTCTTGCGGCGCGTCAGCACCGTGCGGAAGTTCAGGTTGCCCTTGGCGGTCATTTCCCCTTCGGACAGGGAGGCCGGCGCGCTGAGCACAATGGCGCGGGTTACGCGGGCCGAACTGCCGGACGTCTCCCGCGCCCGTTCCTTGAGGCGGCGGTGAACCTTGTCCTGCAGCAAAGCACACCGGAAAGCGCCCGCGTCGTCCTCAAGATCAAAGCCCTGCGCGTCCAGCGCGGCGCGGTCGGGAAAGATCATGACGCCGATCTCGTTGCGGTCCGCGCCCGTGATCACGAGATCCGCCGCAAACGGCGCAAGACAGGCCAGCATGTCGAGCCGCAATTGCGCCGCGCGCACCCATGTGCCGGTCAGAAGCTTGAAATCCTCGGAAATCCGGCCATCGAATGTCATGCCCTTGTTCATATCATCCGGATCGACGAACCGCATCGCGTCGCCGGTGACAAAATAGCCTTCTTCGTCAAAGACCTCCGCGGTTCTCCCGGGGTCGCGGAAATAGCCATTCATGACGTTTGGCCCCTTGATCCGAACCTCGCAGCGCATGTCGTCATCGGGGATCAGCTTGAGCGTCACACCGTTCAGCGGAACGCCCACGACACCGGATCGGTCGATGGGTTCGCTCTGCATCATCGCGGCTGGGGCGGTTTCTGTCAGGCCCCAGGAGGAGGTCATCAGAGGGATCTCCCCTTTGACCTGTTGTGCCATGGCTTCGAAGCCTTCCCAGATGTCCTGCGGCAAGGACGCCCCTGCGTAGAAAACCAGATCAAGATCGCGAAAGAACCGGTGGCGCAGCGCGGCGTCTTTCCGCAAAGCGCCAAGCAGCATCGCATAGCCCACGGGGACGTTGAAGCTGAGTGTTCCGGTCATCAAGGACAGGTTTTCCAGCGTCCGGTCAAACAGCCCGGCGACCGGCTTGCCATCATCCACGTACAGACTGCCGCCATTGGCCAGCATCATGTTGAAATTATGCGAGCCGCCAAACACGTGGTTCCATGGCAGCCAGTCCACGATCTTCGGCGGGCGGGCGCGCAGGAAGGGCAGGGCGTCGGCCACCATGGTCTGGTTCACGCACATCATACGCTGGGTTGTCATCACCCCTTTGGGCGCGGAGGTGGACCCGCTGGTCATCAGGATCTTGGCGACAGTATCCGGGCCAACCCGGTCATGGGCGGCGTCCAGATCGACGCTGCAGTCGCCCTTTAGAAGATCGTCAAAGGCGGTGACGTCCGTCCTGCCGCCAGTTCGGCTCGCGACAATTTCGAGCCCGGCCATGGCCTCCAGTGCCAGCGCCTCTGCATATTGCGCCGCGTCAATGGCATAGACCATTGCAGGGCCGACAAGCGCGATGGCATGGAGCAACCGTTCATGCGCGCCTTGGATCATCGAATACTGTTCGGCCATCGGGGCGGTCGGGACGCCGACATACTGCGCGGCAAGGGTCAGCAACCCGTGATCCACGCCGTTGCCGGACAGGATGAGGATCGGCGTATCCGGTCCCATGCCACGTGCCAGCAGCGCAGAGGCGAGGGCGCGCACCTTCTGCAATGCGCTGGCGTAGCTTTCCTCGCGCCAGACCGCGCCGCTGCGCTCGGCGATGAACGTGCGATCCGGGGCTTTCAATGCCCAGTCGTGCAGCCAAACACCGGTTTTTTCGGCCACCGGCCCCAGGTCATGCTCGGAGCGCAGCAGGATCGTGCCGTCGGGGCGATCCTCGCGCGAAACCGCATGGGACAGGAACTGTGAGGATCGTTTCATGGTCAGTCCCTGCGCTTGCGGGCTTCGATCGTTTTCAAGGCGTGGCGCAGGGTTTCAAGCGCCCCGTCGTCGAGACCTCGCATCAGGCGGTCTTCATGCGCCGTCACGGCGGCAACCGCCTGTTCCGACAATCTGCGCCCGGCCAGCGTGGCCTTCAGCGCATAGGCGCGCCGGTCCGTCGGAACGCGGTCCCGTACGATCAACTCGCGCCGCTCCAGTTCGTCCAGGATCACAACGAGGTTTGGCCGCTCAACGTCCATGGCATCCGCCAACTGGGATTGTCGCAGGCCCGGATTGTCGACGATCAGGATCAATGCCGTATAGGTCAACATCCTGAGTTCAAACGGTTTCAACGTCTTGCTCAGGTCATCCTGAATCACGTTGAAAGCGCGTTTCATGCGATACCCGACAAAGCCTCGCAAGGTGCTGTCGTCAACCTTCGGGATGGCCTCTGGGTCAGGGTGTGCGGGCGCAGGTCTCTTCATGTCATCACCGGAATTTCGGTTCGCGCTTTTCAAGGAAGGCGCGCAGGCCTTCCTCAGCGTCTGGGGTGGTTTGCGACAGGGCGGCGGCGAGGGACTCGGTGAACAACCCGTCCGAAGCGGACATGTCGCCGATCCGGGGAATGGCCTGAACCATCAGGTAATTGGACATGGGTGCATTGTCGGCGATCTTGCCCGCCAGGTGTTGAGCAAGGGCCAGCGCCTCGCCGTCAGCAACCGCATAATGCGCCAGACCAAGCGCCAGCCCTTCGTCCGCGCCATACTTCCGCCCGGTCAGCATCATCTCCAGCATACGGTCCGGCCCCAGCAGGCGTCCGACATGCGCTGTTGCCCCGCCGCCGACAAAAATCCCGCGCCGCCCTTCTGGCAGTTGAAAGACCGTCGTGGCCTCCGCGATGCGCACATGGGTGGCCGAGGCCAGCTCAAGCCCGCCGCCAATCACCGCGCCGAACAGGGCGGACACCGTGATCAGCCCGCCAAAGCGGATCTGCTCCATCACCTCATGCCAATGACGCGAATGATGAAGGTTTTCTTCGGCAGAGCGGTTGACGTGTTCGGACAGGTCGAGCCCCGAGCAAAAATGTCCGTCCACACCGGTCAGGATCACCACGCGCACCCCCTTGGGCGGATTGAAATAGAACGCCTGAAGCGCGCCCAGCAGCTCTTCGCACATGGCGTTGCGCTTGCCGGGTCGGTTCATGGTCAGCGTGGCGATCTTGCCGTCAATGGCGATGTCCAACAGGGGACTGGTCATTTATCTCTCCGTGGTATGGCGAGGCACTTGGCTTCGTTCCGTGACAACGGCAGCAAACCGAACGATTAGATTTCTGCCATAATAATTATACACCATAACTAAATGTGGAAGGGTTTTTTTATACGTCATTTCAGTATTTTAAGTGGTTTTCGCTCTCAGGGTGCGATTCGAGTCGTCCCATTTTCGGGGAAGACGGTTCACAACTCGGTGCAAAGCAGCAGGCTCAGGATGAACCGCCGCAAGCCCGTGTTGACCGCGATCAGGGGCCACAACAGCTTTTCTGAAATGCCTTATTCCGCCGCGTCGGACGTCAGGATGATTTTTGCCAATTCCATGAACGCACCGCGGTCGTCATCGTCCAAACCGCCAAGGATAGTGTCCTGAAGCGCGCGCACGACGGGAAGCGCGGTTTCAAACAGGCGCTGGCCGCTTGTCGTAAGCCGGACCACGCGCGCCCGGCGGTCCTTGGCGCTCACGCTGCGTTCCACCAGCCCTTTCTTCTCCAGCCGATCAATGACCCCTCCGATTGTCGCCCGATCATAGGCGATGAGCATCGCGATCTGCGCCTGATCGAGGCCGGGGTTGGCCTGAATGGCGTCCATCGCCGCGAACTGCACCGGGGTCAGCGCGATCCCTTCCTGTTGCAGCCGTGCGGCAAAGATCTGAGTGGATTTCTGGTGCAGACGCCGGATCAGATGGCCTGCCATATCGGTCGAATGCATGGAGAACCCGAGACTTGTGGCGCGTGCGCATAAGTGTCCTCCAGAACCGTAGAGGATGCAATATGGTGTGTATGCATATTAATTCTTGGCGAGCGAAAGTGATAAGTATACATATCAGTTTGTGCCTGCCAGGTTTTGAGGGGGAGGGGAGCTTATGCAGTTCTACTTGGATGGATTTCGCGGCGGTGATCCGGACGTCAAGGAAGCCGCGCCCAACCGGCGGGAGCGGGACGCGTATGGCCGCCTGCCCCAGAAGGTTGATGTGTTGATTGCCGGGACGGGGCCTGCGGGGCTTTGCCTTGCCGCGCAGCTCGCCCAGTTCCCCGAGATCACCACCATGATCGTCGAGCGTGATCCGGCCAATATCAACAAGGGCAAAGCGGATGGGATCAACACCCGTACCATGGAGATGTTCCAGGCCTTCGGATTTGCGGACAAGGTCATGCGCGAAAGCTACTGGGTCAACCAGACCAGTTTCTGGATGTCGGATCCGGCCCGCCCCGAACACATCAAACGGATTGGCCGGGTTCAGGATGTGGCGGACGATTCCTCGGAGATGCCGCACATCCTGATCAATCAGGCCCGCCTGCATCAGTTGTTCCTTGATGTCATGGCAAACGCGCCGTCGCGCCTCGCGCCCGATTACAGCTGGGCGGTCACGGATGTTCAGGTCGATACCTCAACAGAGGACTACCCCGTGACGGTCACACTGGAAGACACCGGTGTTGACTGGGGGCAACGGCACAGGGTTCGGGCAAACTATGTCGTTGGCTGTGACGGTGCGCGCTCCAACGTGCGGCGCGCGATAGGCGGCACGCTGCATGGTGACGCGGCGCATCAGGCCTGGGGCGTCATGGACATTCTGGCGAACACGGATTTCCCGGACGTGCGACAGAAGTGCCTGATCGCCTCCGCCACGGAAGGCAATATCCTTATTTTGCCGCGTGAGGGCGGCTATCTGTTCCGCATGTACGTGGAATTGGACAAGCTGCGCGCGGACGAAAGGGTGGCCGAAAAGGCGTTCACGCAAGACGATCTGATCGCCGCCGCCAACCGCATCATGCGGCCCTTTTCGGTTGATGTGAAAGAGGTGGTCTGGTGGTCGATCTACGAAATCGGCCACCGGCTGACGGACCGGTTTGACGACGTGCCGGAAGGCGAGGGTGACACGCGAACGCCGCGGGTGTTCACGGCGGGCGACGCCTGCCACACACACAGCCCCAAGGCAGGGCAGGGCATGAACGTCTCAATGCAGGATGCGTTCAATCTCGGCTGGAAGCTGGCGCATGTTTTGCAAGGACGGGCAGGACCAGAGCTGCTCCATTCCTATTCCGCAGAGCGCTGGGCCGAGGCGAAGCGCCTGATCGACACGGATCACGCATGGGCACGCATTATGTCGGCCCCACCGGGACAAAGCGAACTGGACGCGGGTGACGAACCGCGCTTTGTCCGCGCCTTTAAGGAGAACCTCGAATTCACCGGGGGGCTTGCGGTGAAATACGACGCCTCCAACCTGATCGGAGCGCCCACGTTTCAGCCTTTGGCCAAGGGGCAGGAGATCGGCAAACGGTTTCATTCCGCGCCGGTTGTCCGGGTCTCGGATGCGAAGCAGATGCAATTGGGCCATGTGGCCGAAGCGGATGGCCGGTGGCGTCTCTATGCCTTCTGCGGCGCGCGCCATGACGCTGTCTTTGATCTGGCGCGCTGGCTTGAGCACGATGCCCGCTCGCCGGTTGTGAGGGGCACCCGCGCCGATGAGGACATCGATGCGTTCCTTGATCTGCGCGCGGTGTTCCAGGAGAGCTTTGACGCGCTGTCTCTTGATGATCTGCCGCGTCTGCTGATGCCGATTAAGGGCCGATTGGCGCTGCAGGACCGCGAGAAGGTGTTCTGTGTCGATCACAAGGGGCGTGGCGATATCTTTGACATGCGCGGCATAGACCGCGCGCAGGGATGCATGGTCTTGGTTCGCCCGGACCAATACATCGCCCATGTGCTGCCATTAGACGAATATGATGCGCTTTCTTCTTTCTTTGAAGGGGTTTACGGCAGCGGTTCTCCGCTTTGATGCTCGATAGAGCCGTTGGCCAGTTTGCAATGACCATTGCCTGAACAGACGGCAATGCGCGAGGGCGCGGCGGTCAGATGTGCAAGGCCCGATCAAACGCGTGCAGCACGCTTTCGTGCATCATCTCGCTGAGCGTCGGATGTGGGAACTCGGTTTCCATCAAGTCCTGTGCCGTGGTTTCGAGCTTTTGCCCAATCACGTAGCCCTGGATCAGTTCCGTGACATCCGCCCCGATCATATGCGCGCCCAGAAGCTCGTCGGTCTTGCTGTCAAACACGGTCTTGATCAGCCCTTGCGCCTCACCGAGCGCGATGGCCTTGCCGTTGCCCTGAAACGGAAACCGGCCCACGCGGATGTCAAACCCGGCTTCGATGGCCTGCGCTTCCGTCAGGCCGACGCTTGCGATCTGAGGGCTGCAATAGGTGCATCCCGCGATGGTTTCGGGTTTGACCGGATGCGGTGTTTGACCGGCGATCAACTCGGCCACCATGACGCCTTCATGGCTGGCCTTGTGCGCGAGCCACGGCGCTCCGGCCACATCGCCGATGGCATAGACCCCGTCGACCCCGGTTCGGCAGTGCGCATCCGTCATGATGTGGCTCCGGTCTATCCGAACGCCCAGCCGTTCAAGGCCCAGCCCCTCGACATTGCCGACAATCCCCACCGCGGAAATGACCGTGTCGAAAACCTCTGTCTGGCTGCCTTCGTTTGTCTCCAAATGCGCTGTCACCTCGTCTGCGCCGCGATCAAGCCGGGTTACTTTCGCGCCTTCAAGGATCGTCATGCCCTGTTTTTCAAAGGCTTTCTTCGCCAGTCCGGAAATCTCCGCGTCCTCGACGGGCAACACCCGATCCATCGCCTCGACAACGGTGACATCCGCGCCGATGCTGTTGTAGAAGCTGGCAAATTCGATCCCGATTGCGCCAGAGCCGATCACCAGCAACTTTTTAGGCTCATGCGGCGGGGAGAGGGCGTCCTTGTAGGTCCAGACCCGTTTGCCATCGGCCTCCAACCCCGGCAGCGCCCGCGCCCGCGCGCCGGTGGCGACGACAATGCTTTTGGCCTGCAAAACCTGTTCGCCGTCTTCTCCGATAACGGCAACGCGGCCTTTCCCGGTCAGGCGGGCCTCTCCCATGATCGTGGTGATCTTGTTCTTGCGAAACAGGAATCCGATCCCGTCCGAGAGCTGTTTCGCCACGCCGCGCGAGCGTTTGACGATGGCGTTCAGGTCGGCCTTGGGCGGCGCGATGTCCAGCCCGAACTCCTGACCGCACCGGGCCAGATGCAGCACTTCGGCTGAGCGCAGCATCGCCTTGGTCGGAATGCAGCCCCAGTTGAGGCAGATCCCGCCCAGATGCGCGCGCTCGATACAGGCCACGCTAAGCCCAAGCTGCGCGCCGCGGATGGCGGCCACATAGCCGCCGGGGCCTGCGCCGATGACAATCATGTCGAAGGATGTGTCGGACATGGGGGTCTCCTGTTGCTCAAGGCCGGGACGTGATGCGGTGGGCGTCACTGCGGCGGTCTTTTCTTGCGAAGACGATTGGCCACGCCAGAGCGTTTCGCGGGGGCAAAGCCCGGGGCCGGCCGGCCCAATGCGTCTTTGACCGGCGTGCGATGATCGGGGGTATGCCCGTCCGGGGCTGGCCGGGTTCCGCATTCGACAAAGGCCCGGATCTGGCACCGCGCGCAGACCGCCGGGTCCACCTGATCAACCGCCGCCGCCAGCGCTTCGGCCTTGTTCGGGTGCAGGTTGCTGTGGTCCAGAACGTCGAACAGACGCATCCGTTCGAGCGCAGTCACGGTTTCCTTGTACGCGATCACGAGGTGGAAATCGCCGCCCTGTCCGCGCGCCTTCGTGATTTCCTCGACAAGAAGATCCACGCCGGCAAAGTCGACTTTGCCTTGCCCTTTGAGAACAAGAACCTTGATCCGATGGCCGGGGAACAGCCCATCGAACCGGCGGAATTCCTGCTCCACATGTTCAACCGATCCAAAGAAAACCGGCCCTTCGATGCGCAACATCATGATCTCCGGGCATTGCTCCAGATCGTGGAACAAGACCCCGCGCATGATCCGCCGCCCATTGTGAATGATCGGCGCAATCGCCGCCACATGCGGGTGGGCGCTGCGATGCAGGAAGACGATCAACGAGGTCAGGACCCCGACGAAAATCGCGTTCTCCAGCTCCGTCAGAATGCCGGTCATGAAGGTCAGACACAGGATCAGCGTTTCGCTGCTGCTGCCGCGCAGGATGTGGCGGATTTCTTCGAAGCTGATCAGTCGCCACGCGACATACAGGATGATCCCGGCCATGGCCGGTTTTGGGATCATGTCGACAAAAGGGGCGGCCACGAACAGCATCAGCAGCAGGAACACGGCGGCAAAGACCGCCGACATGGGCGTGCGCGCCCCGCTTTCCGCATTCAGGGCGGAGCGGGTGAACGATCCCGATCCCGCATAGGCCTGAAAGAATCCGGCCACCGTGTTCGACAGGCCCTGGCCGATGATTTCCTGGTTGGCGTTGTAGGCTTCGTGTCGGCGCATGGCAAAAGACCGGCCAATACTGATCGCCTCCAGAAGACCGATAAAGGCAATGGAGACGGCCGCAGGCATCAGTTCGGTGATTTGCGAGAGGGTCACTTGCGGGACGGACAGGCTTGGAATGATCGATGGGAGCGGCTCGAACATGGCGATCCCGGCGTCCCGCGCGCCAAGGGCCTCCCCGGCGGCAATCCCGACGACCAGGGCGAGGACATAAGACGGGATCCTGCGAGAGATGCGCTGGGTGACAACGATGGTCCCGAAGGACAAGCCAGCAATCGTCAGGGCAAGCGGTTGGAAGGCGTCCCGGTGATCGATCACCCGCAGCACACGCTCCACCACGCCGCCGCCGCTTTCCACGGCGATGCCCAGAACACCGCCGAGCTGCGAGGCTCCGATCAGCAGGGCCGCGGCTGCGGTGAAGCCGACCATGACCGAATGCGAGATAAAGGAAATCACCCCGCCGAGCCGGAAAATACCGGCCAGCAATTGGAACAGCCCAGCCATTATCGTCAGGGTCAGAGCAAAATGGATGTACACCGGCGTGTCGGGTGGTGTCAGCTGCGACAGCGAAGCGAACATCACGGCCGAAATGGCGGTGGTCGGGCCGGAGACCATCACCATCGACATGCCCCAGAGCGCTGCGATCACCGGGGTGATCATCGCGGTAAACAGCCCGTACTCCGGCGGCAACCCGGCGATGACGGCAAAGGCCACCCCCTGCGGCAGGACAATCGCCGCATTGGTCAGCCCAGCCATTGCATCCGCGCGCATCGTGTCAGGCGTTACGGCGGCAAACCACGGGCGTGGCATGCCAAACAAGGATTTGAATGACTGGGGCATCAGCGGCGCGGGGCCTTATTTTCTGGTTTCATCCAAGCGCTCGAGCAGCTCTGTCCGGGGGGGCGTCACGAGGCCGGGGGCCGCTGGCAGGGCAACTGCGCCCCGATCGATCCCAAGCGCCCCGCCGCACAACTCCGTGCGCAGCACGTTGGCGTTCACGTCCATCTCGCAGACAGAGCTATCCCCGACAGCCGCCGCAATCGACAGGGCAGCCATCTGTCCGACAGCGGTGCCCATGAAATGCGGCCAGAGCTGTACACCGTCCGGCAGGGCCCGGGCGAGATCGCAAGCCCCGGAGAGGCCGCCCCATTTCGCCACGTCCGGTTGCAGGATCCGGACCCCGGCCTCCGCCATCGCAAGGAAGTTGTTGATCCCGTAGATGTTTTCTCCGGCGGCCAGCGGGATGTCGCTGGCACGGGCAAGGGCTTCCCATTCGGACAGAGGGGCATTGGCGGGCATGGGTTCCTCGGCAAAGAGGAGGCCGTTTGGCGCCAGTCGGTCCAACATGCGTGTTGCGCGGGACAGATCCCAACTTTGATTGCTGTCGACCATCAGGTGGCCCCCGGGCGGGCAGGCCCTTGCGGCGCGCGCAACAAAGGCGCAATCGGCGTCATCCCCGAACCCAAGCTTGAGCTTGAAATGCCGCTGCCCGTATCCCCCGTGTTCGGCAAGCTTTTCGTCCAGATCATCGGGATTGAGCGAGCTTGCATAGCTTTGCGCACGCGGGCTGACCTGCATGTGCTCGGCAAAGCTGCGCCCCGCACTGCGCAGCGCCAGATCCCAAAGCGCGGTGTCGAGCCCGGCCAGAATATGCTCGAACACCTGCTCCTGCCCGATGTGCAGGAAGTAGACCGAAAGCGTCTCGCGCAACTGGCTGATCGCCTCGCGCGGCTCGGTGAAACGCAGACCCGCCAGCTTCGGGACAACCACATCCTGGATCAGATGCGCCTTGTGCAGGTTGGCGCGGGGCGGGAAGTTCGCCCAGACCTCGCCCCAGCCGATGCAACCCTGGCTGTCGGTCAATGACACCAGCAGGGCAGGCCGGGTCGGCATGGTGCCAAGAGCCATCGAAGGGCTGATGCCCCCGGCGGCGCGCAGAGGATACAGCCCGACCGTGTCCAGAGTCAGGGTCTGGGTGAATCCTTTGTCATCAAGAGCAAGAGCGGGCTGCATCACGGATCACCACGTCACATAGGCAGCGTGTTCGGAGGTGTAGAAGTTCACCGCCGTCGGGCCGACGGAATAGGCGCCGACACCGGAATTCTTGATGCCGCCAAAGGGCATGTTGTTGTCCGGGATCGTGCCGTGATTGACGTGCAGCATGCCGTTGTTGCTTTCCTTCAGGAAGCGCTGCACATGGGCGTTGTTGTTGGAGAACAGCGCCGAAGTCAGGCCGAACTCCGTGCCGTTCAGCATCTCCATCGCCTGATCGAAAGTGTCGTATTCCAGAACTGACAGCACCGGGCCAAAGATCTCGACCTGGCTGGCGGTGCTGTCATGGGCCACATTGCCAAGGATCGTCGGGCGGAAGAAATAACCGCCCTCGGCCCCGGCACCCTCCGCCGCGCCACCTCCGGCCAGCGCAATTGAGCCTTCGTCAATCGCCTTGGCCGTGTTCGCGCAAACTCCGTCCCAATGGGGCAGGTTGCACAGCGGACCCATCTGAACGCCGTCCGCCATGCCGCTCCCCAGCGTGATCGCATCCGCGCGTTCGGCCAGCAGCGCGCTGGCCTGCTTGGCCAGATCGCGCTGAACCAGAACCCGGCTGATCGCGGTGCAGCGCTGGCCCCCGGTCTGGAAGGCTGCGGCTGCGATTTGCTGCACGGCGCCTGCCAGATCATCTGTATCGCTCAGGATCGCCGCGTTCTTGCCGCCCAGTTCCAACTGGACCGGGATCAGGTTTTGGGCGGCGGCGGAATAGACCAGCCTGCCAACCTCGACCGAGCCGGTAAAGCTGACGCCCTGGATATCGCCCTTGGCGATGACCTCGCTGGCCGCGCGGCCGCTGATCATGGCGTTTTGGTAGAGGTGCGCCGGGAGATGCGCGCGCGCGATCTCTTCAAGCAGGAAAGAGGCGGCGGGTGTGAACTGCGACGGCTTCATGATCACCGCGTTGCCAAAGGCAATGGCCGGGCACATCTTGCGCAGTGGCGTCATCGCCGGGAAGTTCCACGGGCTGATGCAAAAGATCACGCCGCGGGGGCGGCGCAGGATCTGGTTGGAAAAGTTCGGGCGGCCATCGGCAATCGGCGTTGCGCCCATCCGGGCCGCTTCGCCCACCATGAACCGGCCTTCGGCGCAGCCTTTGAGGATTTCCGCCTTCGCCTCGGCAAGGATCTTGCCCTGTTCGAGCGTGATCGCCTCGGCGATCTCATCCACCCTCGCCACAACCGCATCAAGGAAGGCATTCAAACGCTGGCCGCGCTCCAGCCCCGGCACCCGGGCCCATTCAGCCGCCGCGGCATTGGCGCGGGTGATGATGGCGGCGGTCTCGGCCTCGTCGGGAATGGCATATCGGCCTACCGTTTCAGATGGGGCGGCCGGATTGACGGTGTCATAGGTCTTTTCAGATCCGGATGCGTGATCGTATCGCAAGGTCATGTCAGGGGGTCCTTCGTGCAAGGGCGGGCAGGCGTCACAGCGCCTCCAGTTGTTCGGTGGAGCGGGATTTCACATCGTCGATGCGCGCGGCGGCGAGATCGTCCTCGGAGATGTTCAGCCTCTCGCTGATCATCTCCTCGACCCGGTGCACAAGCGCGAGCGCGTCGATTTCGTGTTTGCGCATGAGGTAGGCCAGCGTTGCGCCGGAGCAGTAGGTGTCATCGATGCCGATCCGGACCAGACGTTTGCCCACCCCGTGGTCGGTCATCATTTCCGCGACTGCCCCGCCAAGCCCGCCGATCCGGACGTGGTTTTCCATGGTGATGATGCCGAACCCGGGCGCGCCCAGCGCCTCCAGCACCACCGGATCGGTGAAGGGTTTCAACGTTGTGACGTGCAGATGTTTGATCGACACGCCGCGCTGGCGGATGACAGAGGTGGCGCGCATGGCCTCTTCGGTGCAGCGCCCCGAGGTGATCAGGGTGATGTCGCTGCCTTCGCTCAGAACCCGCGCAGTGTTGAACCGGGTGGGTTTGTCCGCGTCGAACAAACGCGGCACCTCGCCCCGCAACATGCGCAGGTACACGGGGCCGGGAATGTCGTCGGTGAGATCGAGCAGGGATTCGATATCCGTCGCGTCTCCGGCCTCGAAAATCGTCATGTTCGGGATTGGCCGCAGGGCCGCGATATCCTCGATCGACTGGTGCGTCACGCCGCCGGGCGTGTCCAATCCCGGCAGGAATCCGACCAGCCGCACCGGCAGGTTCGGATAGGCCACCGACATCTGCAACTGGTCATAGGGGCGGCGGTAAAGAAAGACAGAAAACGTATGGATGAAGGGTTTCAGCCCTTCGCGCGCCATGCCCCCGGCCCAGCTGAGCATGTTCTGCTCCGCCATGCCCATGCCAAAGAACCGCTCCGGATAGGCTTCCCGAAACTTGTGGCATTCGGTGGCCACGGTCAGATCGCCGGACAGCACAACGACGTCGGGCCGGTCTTTGGCAAATGCCACGATGTTATGGGCGTGCGGGTTCGATACCATTTCCATCGCTCAGGCCTCCTCGAATGTCCAATTGTCCAGGAAGTCCTGGTATTGCGCGGTTTCTTCCGCGCTGCCGAAGCGCACGTAATGCAGCTTGGGCTTGCGATGATCGAGCAGGGGGATGCCTTCGGAGCTGTTGGAATAGCAAAGGATCACAAGAGGTTGGCCCGCGTGCTCCGTCTCGTTGATCGCCGCGTCGATGGCCTCCACATCATGGGCGTCAACCACGACAGCCTTGCAGCCGAAGGCTTCGATGCGCGTGTTGATCGGCTCCACGTTCATCATGTCAGCCGTCGCGCCGTCACACTGCATGCCGTTCACGTCGACAATGACAATCACGTTGTCCATCTTGTAGTGGGCGAGGCACTGCAGCCCTTCCCAGGTCTGGCCTTCTTCCAGTTCGCCATCGGACATGAAGACAACACAACGCCCGCTTTCGCCGCGCAACCGTTTGGCAAAGGCGATCCCGCCGGCCTGGCTGACGGCCTGCCCAAAGGAGCCCGTGGTCAGCTCGAAACCGGGCGAATGCTCCGCCCCGATCATTTCGACCGTGCTGCCATCGGTGTTGAAGCTGTAGAAGGCCTCCGGCGACAGACGCCCGGTTTCGGCCAACGTGGCGTAGATCGCCACCGCGTAATGCGCGGGTGAGATCAGCAGGCGGTCATTCTCCGGCCCGCGCGGGCCGTTGTAGGTCGCCCCATACCCCGCCTCGATGCCGTTTTCGCCCGGAACACCGGGGTGCAGCGTGGGCATGTAGGGCGCTTCTGACGGGCCAAGGTTGAGCGCCTTGGTATAGAGCGTGGCCAGAACATCGGCGCTCGACAACGTCTGGCTGAGATAACAGCCGTTGTTCTTGAGGGTCAGCTCCAGAACTCGTTTGCGCACGCCAAAGGCCACGCGCCGGGTTTGGGTTTGCCATGTGTTATCCATCAGCCTCTCCTCAGATCACAATGGACGGCGGGCAAGCGAGAAGGTCTGGCCGGTCGGGCCGCCTTCGGGCATGGAGACGAGCCAGAAAGCCAGATCGGCGATTTCGTCGGGGTGTTTGACGCGCTCCCATTTCGGCAATCCGTTTGGCACCTCGGACTTGTACCTTTCGAGCAGCGCCTCCGGCGTGGACCGATTGGCCGGATCCTCGCGGCTGAAAGTGGTTGTTGCCGTGGGGCCGGGCACGATGTTGTTGACGTCGATCCCGCGCGGCCAGAGCTCATTGGCAAGACAGCCGGTCAGCATGTGCAGGCCCGCCTTGGCGATGTGATAGGAGGAGGCGTCATTGCCGGGGTTGAGCGCCTTGCCAGTCGAGAAATTCAGGATCTTGGCCCCGTCGTTCATGGCCTCCAGCAGGTGACGCGTGACAAGAAACGGCGCGTGCAGGTTGATGACGACATTCTTGATCCAGACGTCCGGGTCGACCTCCGCGATCTTGCCCTTGTCGAGATAGACCCCGGCGTTGTTCACCAGAATGTCGATCCGGCCGTACTCCGCCAGAACAGCATCGCAAAACGCCTTGGTGCTGGCCTGATCCGACAAATCGGTGACCACGGCGAGGCATTTGCGCCCAAGCGCCTCAACGGCGGCGCGCGTGTCGTCCAGATCGCCTTGGGTGCGGGCGCAGATGGCAATGTCCGCCCCTTCGCGCGCGAAGCGTTCGACGATGGAACGACCGATGCCGCGCGCGCCGCCGGTGACCACGGCTGTTTTTCCGGAAAGTGAACTCATTTGGCGTTCCATGCTCATTTGAAGGATTGCAGGCTGGTGCGTTCGGGCACCGCGTCATCGTCGATGCGCACATCAATGACCGTGGGGCCGGGCGTGGCGAAGGCTTCGGCAAAGGCGGCATCGAGATCGCCACTGACCTCGACACGAATGCCATGGCAGCCAAACGATCGGGCGATGTCGGCGTAGTTCAACTCGCTGAACTCGGTCGAGATATAGCGGGCGTCAAAGAACAGGCGCTGGTTGTCGCGGATGAACTGCATGTTGGAGTTGTTCATGACCACGATGGTCAGATTGGCCCCGGCGCGGGTGGCGGTCTCCAACTCCTGAATGACCATGGCAAAGCCGCCATCGCCGGTCAGGCAGACCACGTTCTGATCCGGCGTTGTCAGCGCGCGGGAAATCGCGGCGGGGGTGGCATAGCCCATGACACCAAACCCCCGTGGGCCAAGGTAGTTGCGCCCGGTGCTGCGGAGCTCGAAATACTGTCCGCCCCAGATCTGGTTGAAACCGCTGTCACAGACCAGAACGTCCCTCTCGCCCATGGCCTCGCGCATGGCGCGGATCACCTGAATGGGGTGCACGGGTTTGGTGGACAGGTCCCGGGCCAGATCACTCTCGATCCCCTTTTCGCGCCGCCACACGGCGGTGAGAGCGGAAGCGGCATCGCGCTGGGCGGTCTTCGGTGTCACGCGGGGATCCGTGCGCAGTTTGGCCAACAGGGCGCGCAGCGTGTCGCGCAGATCACCTGTCAGGCCCAGCGCGACCGGGTAGTTGCGGCCCACCTGCGTCGGTTCGATGTCGATCTGGACCAGCTGGGTGGCCTTGGACGGGATCTGCCACGCGGCGGTCACCACGTTGTTGAACCGCGTGCCAAGCGCGAGGCCAAAGTCGGCCTTCAGGATATGCTCATTCGAAGAAGGCCGCCCCAGAACCCCGTATGGCCCCAGTGCCAGAGGATGGTTTTCCGCAAGGCTGCCTTTGCCCATGTAGGAGGTCGTCACCGGCATATCGAGCAACTCGGCCAGTTCCTGCACCTCGGCCTCCGCCCCGGAGGCAATCACGCCGCCGCCCGCAAAGATCATCGGGCGCTCCGCTGCCAGCATCAGCTCGATGGCCGCGTCGATCTCCGCTTCGGGCGGCAAGGACCGGTTGGCGGGCCATGTGGCGTAGCGCGTGTCAGCGCGCAGCGCGTCCTCTGCGAAGTCATGCGATGCGCGCAGGGTTGTCATCGGAACGCTCAGCAGAACCGGGCCGGGACGGCCCGTGGTGGCGATCTGGAATGCGCGGTTGATGAACTCCGGGATGCGCTCGATGTGGTCGACCGAGAAAGTCTTCTTGGTGATGGAGCGGAACAGGGTGACCTGATCAATCTCCTGAAAACTGTCGCGCCCGCGCCAGTCCGCCCGCACATCCGAGACAATCGCCACAACCGGGATGCCGGACAGGAAACTCTCTGCAATGCCGGCAATCAGGTTGGTTGCGCCGGGCCCGACCGTGGCATCACAGACCCCGACCTTGCCGGTGCTGCGCGCATAGCTGTCGGCCATCTTGGAGGCGGCCTGTTCATGGCGCACCAGAACATGCCGCATGTCGTTGCGGCGATAAATGGCGTCATGAATATGGGTCTGCTCGCCGGGCAGGCCGAACATCATGTCCACGTCATAGCGGCGCAGCATGTCGACGATGGCCTCGCCGCCGTTCAGTGTTTTTGTGCCCGTGTCTGGCATTCTTTTCTCCTTGCGCGCCGTCGCGCAGACAGATCTTCCCCGGTCCCGGACGACAGGGGCGCCGCCGGGTCACAGCCTGTGTGTTGTCGAAGAGGTTCCCTTCAGGGGACCTCGATCGCACTTGGCAAAAGCACCTTTTCGAGGTTTTCCTTTGCCTGGGCGTGCGTGACCCAATCGGGCGGCGGAAACTCCGCGGCCATCTCCCAATCGTCGCCGGTTGCCTGCATATGCGCGTCGATCCGGGCGTCGAAATCGTCCATCAAAGCGGCATAGGCCGGATCACCCACAAGGTTGTTCTGCTCGTCGCGGTCGGCGCGTTCGTCAAACAGCAGAACCCGCTTGTCTTTGTGGCGCATGTAAAGCCAGTCCTTGGTGCGGATGCCGCGCTCACCAAAGGGGGCGAACTCATGCGGGTTGCCGCCGGTCTGGGTAAAGACCTGATACCAGATCGCATCCCGCGCCTCCTCCGCCGCGCCATCCAGCACCGGCAGATAGCTTTCGCCATGGATGTCTTCGGGTATGTCCGCGCCAACCAGATCCAGAAGCGTCGGCATCATGTCGGGGCCGACATCCACCATCGCGCCGGTTTTCTGCGGTTTGAACCGCGCCGGGTAGCGCACGATGAAGGGCACATGCATGGCCGAACGGTAGGCCTGGTTCTTGATCCCGCAATAATGGCCGTGCTGGCCGCACATGTCGCCATGGTCGGAGAAGAACATCACCACGGTGTCGTCCGCCACACCTTGCCGGTCCAGTTCGTTCAGGATCCGCCCGAGGTTCCAGTCGATGTTGTGGATCATGCCGTAGTATTCGGCGATGAAGCGGCGGATGTCCTCTTCGGTTTCCGGCTCGCCTTTCGGGATGGTGTCATTGCGCGCGTGGCTGGTATGGCCGGACCTCGGATCGCCGCCGCACCAGACCTCGTTGCGCACCCTCTGGAACCGGCGTTGAAGCGCCATGTCCGGCACGCCGGGGGGCAGGGGGACCTCATCGGGGCTGTAGATCCCTTTCAGATACTCCGGCATGTCCATCGGGAAATGCGGCGGGCCGTAGCTGACATAGCCGATCCAGGGTTTGCCATCCTCCGCATTCGAGGCGCTGGCGATGAACTCCATCAACTGGTCGGTCTGGTAGTCCGGCTCATACCGCTTGGAATGATACGCCTGTCCGGCATCATCGTAGTAGATCGACGACAGGTAATCATGGCCACGGTTGAAGCCGATGAAATGATCCCAGCCAAAGCGCCGCTCCGGCGGGACAAATCCGGGCTTCGGGCCGCCTTCGAGATGCCATTTGCCGATGTAGCCGGTGCGATACCCCGCCTGTTTCATCAGATCGCCCAGAAACACCTGATCGCCGCGCAGCGGGAAGTGGTTCTGGATCATGCCGTGACCTTGGGCATATTTGCCGGTCATGACCGAGGCCCGGAACGGGCAGCAGATCGGATAGGAGGTGTAGGCCTCGGTGAACTGCACGCCTTCCGCCGCCAGCCGGTCAATCTGCGGTGTCTTGATCACCGGGTTGCCAGCGCAGCCCATGGCGTCATACCGCATCTGATCGGCATAGATCAGCAGGATGTTCGGTTGCTTGCTCATGCGTCCTCCACCTTTCCGGCGTTGCGGCTCTTGAGCCAGTCGGAAATCGGCCCCCAGAGGATTGTCAGGATCAGCGCGGCATAGATGCCAAGGCCAATCGGCGTATTGAAGAACTCGGCCACGCTGCCGTCCGCGATGGTGATCGACTGGCGCAGGGAGTTCTCAAGGATGTGGCCCAGCACAAAGCCGATCGACAGCGGCGCGATGGAATAGCCCAGCTTGCGCACCACGTAGCCCAGAAGGCCCGCGCCCAGCAGCACGCCGACGTTGAACAGGCTGTTGGAGACCGCGTAGATCCCGGTGACAGACAGCAGCAGCACGGTCGGCACGATCACCGTCATCGGCACAAGGATCAGCTTTGCCGCAAAGCGGATGGCGACGAGGCCGATGAAGAGCAGCAGGATATTGATCAGGAACAGGCCAAGGAACAGCGAGAACATGATGTCCGGGCGTTCGTCAAACAGCGTCGGCCCCGGTGCCAGCCCCTGGATCAGGAAGGCCCCCAGAAGAACCGCCGCCGCCGGGCTGCCCGGCACGCCAAGCGTCAGCGTCGGGATCAGCGCCCCGCCCACGGTGGCGTTGTTGGCGGTCTCCGGCGCGACGATGCCGTCGGGAATGCCGGTGCCGAACTTCTCGGGCGTCTTGGAACGGCGCTTTTCCTCGGAATAGGCAAAGAACGCAGCCACTGCGGCCCCTTCGCCGGGAATGATGCCGATGATTGTCCCGATCAGAGACGAGCGCATCAGGTTGCCCTTGAGCCGCGACAGGGTCTTCATGCCCGGCAGGTTGACCCGCAGGCTGGTCTGATCAAAGCGAACCTTGTCCAGCGCCTTTTCCGCCCCGATCAGCACTTCGGACACCGCAAACAGACCGACAAGGAAAGGCACAAGCGGGATGCCTTCATAGAGATGGTACGAGCCAAAGGTGTAGCGCTCCGCGCCGTTCAGCTCATCGAGGCCCCAGGTGGTCAGGAAGATGCCCAGACCGCCCATCAAGAGGCCCTTGGACAGGCTTGCCCCGGCGACGCGGACCACAACCACAAGGCCAAAGATCGAGATGGCCAGGAACTCGCGCGGGCCGAACTTGATTGCCACCGTGGCCAGAACCGGCGCGATGAAGGTCAGGCAAAGGACGCTGATCAAACCGCCGATGATCGAGCCGGTCAGCGACAGGCCAAGCGCTTCGCCGCCGCGGCCATTCTTGAACATGGCGTTGCCGTCCATGACCGTCGCAATAGCCGCGCCAGTGCCGGGGATCCCCACGGCAACGGCAGAGATCGAGCCGCCATAAATCGCCGCATTGTAGATCGCCAGTAGCAGGACAAGCGATGGCACGGGTTCCATGTAGAACGTGAAAGGCAGGGCCAGCGCAATGGCGATGGGCGGGCCAAGACCCGGCAGGATCCCGATCACAAGGCCAAGGACGATGCCAAGCACCAGCATCAGAAAGGTGAATGGGTCCGCCAGATTGACAAAGGCCGTCCCGATTGCAGCAAGATCAAACATCAGAATTGTGTCCCCAAAAGCTGGGTGAAGACGAGGTAGACCCCGCCCGCGAGCGCAAGCACGATGCCGTAGATCACCGGGTTACGCTCGCCCATGGTCAGAAGGGTGGCCGGGCCAATGAAAACCGCCATCACCTCGAACCCCCAGGTGCGCCAGATGAAATAGCCAGCGACCACTGCCACCAGAGTGGAGAGCCCGCGCAGAGCGGCAGCGCCGGATCCGTAAACGTGGGTGTCCTCGTTTTTACCGGCGGCCCCTTTCACAAGGTAGACAACCAGCACGATCACCGCGCAGATCGCCATTCCGGCCAGCAGAAGTTGCGGGAAAAACTTGGAGGGCAGGCCGGATGAGGCCAGAAGGCCAGCAGCTTCAAACCCCTGGGCAACCCAGGCAAACCACGCCGCTCCGATCAGGATGAGAATGGCAAAGACGATGTTCGACCACCGCTGAGACAGCATTTGATCTCTCCGCGCTTTGTTTCGAAAAAGGGAAATGTGGGCCGATGCCGCAAACGGTTTGTCCGCAGCATCGGCGAGAGAGCGTCACTTCTTCAGAAGCCCCAGCCCGTCGAGGATCGGCGAGTAGAGATCAATCCCGGTCTGGAACAGCGCCTTGACGTCATCGGGACCGTGAACCCAGTTCCATCCCACGGAGGCCGGCAGTTTCGCGCGCGTCTCTTCGCTGTTGATCGCTTCGGTTGCCTTGAGCAGCACGTCGACAACCTCATCCGGGGTGCCGGCCTTGACCGCGAATCCGCCATGAACCCAGACACCGGCTTGCTTGCCCGGCACCGCTTCACCCACGGTGCGAATGCCCGGCAGGTCTTTTTCAAAGAACGGCTGGCGGTTGTTGTCCAGAATAATCAGCGGGCGGACTTCGTCCTTGAACTGGTGGATCGACGCCACCTGGCCCACGGCCACGTCTACCTGACCACCGATCAGGCCGGTCAGGGTGGCCGGGACGGTTTTCAGGGCGATGGTCTTGAACTCAAGGCCAAATTCCGTTGCCAGCTGCACCGCGCTCAGGTTCGGCGGCGCGCCGAGGTTGTTGACCCCCATGGCCAGCTTGTTGGCCTTTGCGCCTTCGAGGAACTCTTCGAAGGTGGTGTAAGGGCTGTCCGCGCGGACGTAGAGCGCGTTCGAGGCGGAAATCCCAGCGAACAGCGGGGTGAAATCGTCCATCGGCGAGTAGGGGACCTTCCGCGTCAACGGCACAACCATCATGCTCGGCGGTGACCAGTTGAAGATCGTGTAGCCGTCTGCCGGGGCTTCGAGCACGCTCATGACGGCGGGAATATGTGCTCCGCCGGGCTTGTTGATCACGTTGACCGGAACGCCCAGCTCGGCGCTCAGGGTTTCTGCGTTGATCCGGGCCACAATGTCCGCATTGCCGCCAGCGGCAAAGGACACAACCACGTTGATCGGTTTTTCTGGGTAATCCGCCAGTGCGGCCCCGGCGCCGAGTCCCAGCGCTGTCAGCCCCGCAAGGGCGTATTTGGTCAGTGTGTTCATCATATCCTCCCGGTCTCTAGCGTGCATGTATAAAGTGCTAGATGTCTAAACCTTTAGGATTTGAGTGCCTCTGTCAAGTGATTCCCTTCAGAGGCGGGCGCGTCCAGGGCGGACGGGCGGGTCTTCGATGGGAGTTGACAGGGCGTGATCCATACGTCTAAACGTCTAGCAGTATCTTGACTCGGCTTAAGGTCGAGACACGCGGACAGTATCCGACCTGATTTCATCGAGTGTCGGGTTTGCGGCGCAGGCCAGCGCAACAGGGGGAGCTATGAGCACAGGGAAAAAGCGTGTCGTGATAACCGGGGCAACCGGCATGATCGGCACCTGCATCGCAAATCGCCTTGCCCATGACGGCTGGGGCCTGCACCTTGTTGATATCGATGCGGGCCGACTTGCGGAGCGCGCCTCTCAGCTTCCCCCCGATACTACCTTCTGCGAAAGCCGCCTGACCAGTCCGGCGGATTGCGCGGCGGCAATCGACGGGGCAGGGGCGGGGATTGACGGTCTTGTGCACATGGCCGGAATTTTTGTCAGTCACGATCTGACAGCGCAAAGCCGCGACACCTATGATGATACGCTGCAGAACAACGCAACAAACGCCTACGATCTGGTCACGGCGGTCTTGCCCCGGATGCAAAGCGGGGCGGCCTTTGTCTTTGCGTCCTCTTTGGGATTCAACCGCGGCAACGTGGATCAGGTTTCGTATTCGATGGCCAAAGGCGCCATTGTCGGCCTGACCCGCGCATTGTCGCGGCGGCTCGGGCCACAGGGGATCCGGGCCAATGCCATCGCGCCGGGTATCATCGACAGCAAGATGGTCGCCCCGGTGGTCGAGGCGCGCGGCAAGGAGGCCCTGCTGGCCTCAATTCCGCTCGGCCGGTTCGGGCAGCCCGCTGAAATGGCCGGAGCCGTGTCCTTCCTTCTGTCCGAGGACGCCTCCTACATCACCGGTCAGGTGCTGAACATCGATGGCGGCGTCATAAATGGATGAGCTTTTCTTGAGGAGAACTTTGTAATGCCAACGTCAGTCACCTTCCCCAAGGCCAGCCTGGAAAAGACCAGCGGGGAAATCTCGAACTGGAATGTGTCCGCGGGAGACAAGGTTTCCATCGGGGACATCCTGTTCGAAGTGGAGGACGACAAGGCCACGGTCGAAGTGGACAGTCCTGCGGACGGGTACATCGGCCAGCTGTTTGAAACCGGAGAGGAAATTGATGTCGGTGGGGTCGTGGCAACGATCTATGAGACGCGTGAAGACATGGAGACCGAGGCCTCGGCTCCGGCCGCAGCGGCCCCTGTGGCGGACCTTCAGGAAGCGGCGGCGCCCGTTGCGAAGGCCGCAGAAAACGCGCCTCAGCCTGCGCCTTCCGGCAAGATCAAATCGACCCCTCTGGCGCGGCGCATCGCGCGGGACAACGGGCTTTCCCTGACCGGGCTTGCGGGGACCGGCCCGAACGGGCGCGTGCAAAAGCGCGACGTGCTGGCAGCACTGGCGGCTCCGGTGGCGGCTCCGCTGACGGCCAGTTCCCCGACCACCACCCCTACAATGGCGCCTGACGCGGCCCGTCTCAACGCGGTCTGGTATCAGAAAGGCACGGGCGAGCCGGTGGCTTTCCTGCATGGTTTTGGCGCGGATGTGGCGATCTGGGGCGGGTTGCTGTCCGGGGCGCGCTACGACTTCCCGGCCATTGCGCTTGACCTGCCGTGCCACGGCGCATCCGATGGCGAGACACCGGCCGATCTGGACGCCATCGCGGCCCGTGTCGAGGCGACGCTGCTCGCCGAAGGCGTGCGCGAGGTGACCCTTGCGGCGCATTCGTTTGGTGGGGCCGTGGCGGCACGACTGGCGAGCCGGGGCGTGCTGCGCATCCGGGCCTTGTGCCTCTTTGCGCCTGCCGGTTTGTCCCCGGAAATCAACCACGCCTTTGTGGCCGCCATGCTGCGCTCCCAAAGCAGGGAGGCGCTGCGGCCCTGGCTCGAACAACTGGTTGTCGATCCTAGCCTGATCACCGAGGCGTTCCTGGAGCGGTCGATGGCCGGGCGGGCGACGGCAGAGAAAATGGCGGCTTTGCAAAGCTTTGCCCAGACTTTCCTGCCCGACGGAACCCAGCGTTTCAACGTGACGCGCGATCTGGCGGGCTATCTCGGCCCGCTTCGGGTCATCTACGGGCGTCAGGACCGGATCCTGCCTGCCAGCGCCGCGCAAAACCTGCCCGGCAACGCAGCCCTGCACCTGTGGGACAATTGCGGGCACATGCCACATTTCGAGCATCGCCGGGACGCGCTGCGCATTCTCGAAGAAGTCCGGCGCAGCGCCTGACCTCAAAGACATACGTGATACGAAGGACAGACACATGGCGACGCGAAAAAACCTGGCTCCCGAAACCCTCTGGATCGAAATCGAAACCGGCATGGAGGACTGGAAGGCGGCGGACCCGGGCAAGCTGGTGCAATGGTATTGCCAGATGATGCTCGTGCGGCGGTTCGAGGAAAAGCTGCTGGAACTGGACAAGCTTGGCCTGATCCACGGGCCTGCCCATGCCAGCATCGGACAGGAAGTCGGCGCGGTCGGGGCGATGTCGGTCCTGACCGCAAGCGACAGCATGAACGGCACCCACAGGGCGCACCACCAGGTCCTGCTCAAGCTGATCACGGCAGTCACGCCGGACGGGTTTGATCCGCTGACCGATGACTTCACCGACGCGATGAATGACACGGTCTCCCGCTTCATGGCCGAAATCATGGGGCTTGAGCCGGGGTATTGCGGCGGGCGCGGCGGCTCCATGCACATGCGCTTTGCCGAGGCCGGGGTCATGGGCACATCCGCGATCGTCGGCGGCAACCCGCCCCATGCGGCGGGCTATGCGCTGGCGGACAAGATCCTCGGGCGCGACACTGTCTCGGTGGCGTTCTTCGGGGACGGCGCCACGCAGAACGGTGCCAGCTATGAGGCGATCAACATCGCCGGGGCGCATAAAGTGCCCGCGATCTTCTTTATTGAAAACAATATGATGGGCGTGTCCACGCGGTTGGAAGAAGTCACCCGCGAAAGCCGGTTGTCCTCGCGCGGGGCAATGCTCGGCGTGCCGTCCATCCGCGTTGACGGCATGGACGTCGTTGCGGTGAACATGGCGATGCAGGAGGCCCGCGACATCATCCGCAAGGACGGCGGCCCGGTGGTGGTCGAAGCGATTGTCTTCCGCCACTTCCACCAGTCCAGCGACAAGCTGGGTAGCGATCTGGGGTATCGCACCAAGGAGGAAGAGGCCGAATGGTGGGCCAAGGACGGCGTGCTGTGCACCGAGGCGCGTCTGCGGGAGATGGGTCTGCTGGACGACGCAAAGTTTGCCCGGATCAATGATATGGTTTCCGGCAGCGTGCTGACAGCGTCCGAACACCTGACCGAGACAAAACCCGGCAGCAACACCATGCAGATCCGCGAAAGCCTCTGGCCCGATCCCGCGACGGTGGATTACGGCATTCTGGGCGATCTGAGCGAGCTGACCGATGCGCAGACGCTCGACCACGCCGATCTGGCCGATATGGAGACCGAAAAGGTCAAACTGGTGGCTGCGGCCTCTGATGTGCTGGTCAGCGCCATGCAGCGCGATCCGACGATCATTCTGTACGGCGAAGACGTGCACAAGATGCGCGGCGGCGTCAGCGGCATGACCAAAGGGGTGATTGACACGTTCCCGGACCGGATCATGCCCATGCCGATTGCCGAAAACGGCTTTACCGGGGTCGCGGTGGGGGCCGCTCTGAACGGGCTGCGCCCCGTGGCGGAAATCATGTTCGGAGACTTCTGCTTTACCGCCGCGGACCAGATCGCGCACGGGGCAGGGAAGGTCCGGCATATGTTCGGTGGTGATTTCCCGGTGCCGATGGTGCTGCGCGTGCGGGTCTCACCGAATACCGGGTATGGCTCTCAGCATTCCTGCGATCCGTCGGCCCTGTTCGATCTTTTTCCGGGCTGGCGGATCTTCTCGCCGACCAATGCGTTTGACTACATCGGCATGATGAACGCGGCGCTGCGCTGCAATGATCCGGTTGCGATCATCGAGCACACCGGCCTGTACCAAAAATCCCACCTCGTCCCCAAAGGCAACCGCGACTACTGCATCCCGTTCGGCAAGGCGCACATCACGCGCGCCGGGGAGGCCTGCACGGTTCTGGCCACGTCGACCATGGTTGAGGCCTCTGTCAAAGCGGCCAAGGACACCGGGATTGATGCCGAGGTGATCGACGTGCGCAACACGGACATGCATGGCATCGATTGGGATCTGATCGGAGCCTCGATTGCCAAAACGGGCCGGGTGATGATCGCGGAGGAAACCGCAAGCAGCATGGCGCTCGCCGGACGCTGGGCTGGCGCCATTCAGGAGCGGTTCTTCGATGATCTCGATTTCGAGGTTCTGCGCGCCACCGGCAGCCTCTCCGCGCCGACGGTCTCCAAGGTGCTGAACGCAGCCGCGATTGCCTCGACTGAGACGGTTGCGCAGGTCATGCAGCGCCTGACCGAAACCGCGTGACACAGGGTCTCGGGCGGCCATGGCTGGCCCGGGGCCTCTCAGCCCTGTGCGTCCGGCAGAGTGAAGTCAATCTCCAGTTCGAGCAGGTCGCCGGGATAGATCAGCAGCGCTGAATAAACGAGATTGCCTTCGGGATCAAAAAACTCGCGGCTGACCCGGAAAACGGCGGAATTGACCCGAACGCCGAGGGCTTCGGCCAGTTCGAAGTTGGCATAAGACATGGTGATCTTCTGCTTCGCCGAAGAGACGGAAACCCCAAGATCCTTGAGCACCGAGACCGCAATTTCACGGGCAAACCGGTCGGGCGCGCGGGCAAACACCGCGTTGTTCAGGCGCAACTCGACATGGCAGAACGGCTTGCCGTCCTTGAGGTGAGTCCGGTTCATGACCCGGAACTCCTGCCCATCAATGGTGGCAATCCGGGCCTCCGACTGCATGTCCTGCACATCCACTTCAAGCTGTGCGACCATGGCATAGATCTGGCTGATGTCGGCCTGCATCTGAAGCGTGTGGCGGCTGGTGATCGGAATATCGCGGACAAAGGTGCCGCGTCCGGAATAGCGCTCGATCAGCCCTTCTTCCTCAAGCGTGTTCATGGCCTGAATGACCGTCATCCGTGCAACACCGAGCGTTTCGGTCAACTCGCGCAGCGCCGGAAGCTTGGTGCCATGGGGCAACTCGCCGGATTTGATCTGATGGCGCAGGACCGCCGCAACCTCCGCGTGAAGCGGAACATCCTGTCGGCGCATGGACTGCAAATTCATAGAGGTCGCACCTTGATTTTGCGTAAAAGGTCTAGACCTACTTTACGCAATGCGCGCGCATCTCACAACTCTTTCCCAAATCCGCGCCGGATTCCAGCGCGATTCCGAGGGATCTGTTGTGGCCTGCGCCCGGATCAGGCCGGTGCGCGCGCAGATTGTGCAAGGCGCGCCGCTCCGACGGCTGCCTCGGAATGCGCCGCTTGCAATGGCCGTTGCCCAAGATGGCTTGCCCGAATATCGGTGAACACCGGGTTCTGCGCTCCACCGCCCGCGCTGTAGATCCGCTTGGGCGCGTCTGCGCCGCGGGCCTGCATGTGCGCATAGCACGCCGCTTCGATCCGGGCGATGCCTTCAAACATCCCTTGCAGGAACAGCACGTCGCTTTCCGGTCTGGGGCTCAGGCGCGGCGCGAGGGTCGGATCATTGACCGGAAACCGCTCGCCCGGCTCCTTGAGCGGGTAGTAGTCCAGCCCGGTTGGCACGTCCGGGTTCATCATCGCGCTCAGCTGCGCAATCTCCTCCCCGTCGAAATGCTGGGCCAGAACCGCGCCGCCCGTGTTCGACGCGCCCCCCACCAGCCACACATCCCCAAGGCGGTGCGAATAGAGACCAATTGCCGGATCGTCGATCCGCTGGGCGCTGAGCATCTTTACGGCGAGGGTCGAGCCCAGCGAGGTCACCGCAACGCCCGCGTCCAGCGGGGCGCAGGCAAGGAACGCGGCTATGCTGTCCGTGGTCCCCGCATGGACGGTTGTCTCGGGGGAGAGACCCAACTCCTTTGCCACGCCCGCATCCAGCGCTCCCATGGGCGCGCCAACAGCGTGCACCTGGGGCAAAAGATCCGGTTCAACTACCTCTGCAACCCACGCTGGCCAATCGGAGGCTTCCGGATCAAACCCGGTTTTCAATGCGTTGTTGTGATCGCTGTGCCCGCCGCGCCCGGTGAGTTTGGCGGTGATGAAGTCGGCCTGATGGAGCAGATGCGCGGCGGTGCCGCCCGCTTCCGAAAGCAGACGCATCGCCCGCCCCAAGGCAGAATTGCTGCCGCGCGTGATGTGCACCTCGGGGGCGTGCTGCGCGATGCGCTGGGCCTCGGGTTCGAACCCTTTGGAATTATACATCAAAGCCCGCGAAACCGGCTTCAACTCCGCATCGGTCAGAACCATGCTGCCAGACGTGCCATCCACGGCGACATCGGTGATGTCTTTCGGATCATGGCCAGCAGCGCGCAGATTGGCGGTCTGCGCCTCAATGCAGCCGCGCACCGCCTGCCACCATTTCTCGGCATCAATCCGGTCCGGATCCTGCGGCAGATGCGCGGCGCGGGCCTCCGAGATCAGCGCGCCGTCCTGATCCAATACAGCCGTGCGCACGCCAGAGGTGCCAATGTCGATCCCCAGCGCCAGCGTCATGGTTTGGCCGCCAGAGCCTGCCGGTATTTCTCCGCGTCCCAGTTCAGGAGTTCCGCCTCCGCCGCCGCGCCAATGGCCTCGGCGTGCCAGCCCTCTGGCAGGCGGGCCAGCACATCCGCCAGACAGCGCAGCATCGACCGTTGCGACGGCGTTGCATCATTGCGGAGCAGCACGCCTTCGCCTTGAACCGCGATGGCCGGGGGCGTGCCGTCGTGATCGGCGGCGGGCAGGGCGGGGCCCAGAAAGACCACGTGGTCCGGGTAGTAAGAGCCGCCGGTGGCCAGCGCAAACCCTTCGCGGCCCAGCCAGCTTTCCTCGGCCCAGCTGAACCCGCGTGGCGGCGCGGGTTTGTCGGTCTTGGAGGCATAGCCGCGCGCAGGCATGGCGAGCAGTGTTTCGACCTTGGCGATCCAGTCGCTGACTTCTTCCACCGTGGCGCCACAACAGATAAGGCCATGATTTTGCAGAATGATGATCCGCGTCTCCGGCGTGACCCGCGCCAGGATTTCCCGCGTCAGAGGCAGGCCCGGCTTGGCATAGGGCACCCGAACGAACGGCAATTCCGTCAGTTTCTCGTCCAGCGCCATGCGGCCTTCGGGGCTGATGGCATGGACCAGCGTGGCAACCGAATGCGAATGGGCCACAACCGCGTGATCCAATGCGGCGTGAAAGGTGGTCTCGATCGAGGGCCGCAAGGTCAGCGCCGGGTCAAGCGCCGTCGCCTTGCAGCTTCCATCGCCCGCGCCTGCGGCCTCGGCCTTGGCCGCATCGCGATCCACGGCGACAAAGATGTCGCTGCGTTCGGCATCGGCAAGCTCCGTGCCGCTGGCCTTGATCCACATGACGGACCCGGCCTTGATGGAGGTGTTGCCGCCGGGGCCCTGAACCTGCAGCGGGTCTTGGCCAAGCCGGGCAGACAGGGCGCGGAAAGCCGGGGTCAGAAGGTCAGGAACAGAGCTCATCGCACATCCTCGATCAGAAAAGTGGGGTGGGGGGCGGCGTGCGCGTGGGTCAGGTCTTGCAGAACCGCCGCGTCTTCGCCGCCGGAAAAGGCCTGCGCATAGAGCCCGCCTTTGACAAGGGCCGTGTCCCAGCCCGCCGCAGAGCCTCCTGCAATGTCATGCTCAAGACTGTCGCCGACCATCAGAAGCTTCGATGCGCCCAAGTCTGCCTGCAAGGCCGTGAAGACCGGCAGATGTGGCTTGCCGTAAAAGGTCACAGCCCCGCCCGCATCCCGGATCGCATAGGCCAGCGCTCCGGGTGAGATGACGGTCACGTCCCCGGCGCGCGGGCTTTTGCGGTCCGGGTTCGAACAATAGACCGGCAGGCCGCGCGCGGCGATTTCGCGGATGTCATCGGACCAGTCTTCCAGCGTGCTGCCGTCGGGCAGCCCCATCAGAAGCACCGCCCTGGCGTCTTTCAAAGGCGCAAACGCGACGGACAAACCCTCGGCCCAACTTGCTGCATCCCCGGCGCTGCGCCCGATCGCGTAAAACGGGCCTGCGTCCATCCGGCCTCGCGCAAAGTCCTGCCAGAGCGCCTCGCCGCTGGTCATGACTGAGGCGAACAGCTCCGGCGCAAATCCCATGTCGGCAATGCGGTCCCGGTTGGGCGCGGCGCGTTTGCCGGAGTTCGACAGCACAGCCAGCCGGTGCCCGGACTGGCTCAAAGCCTTCAGGCAGTCCACCGCCTTGGGATAGGGCTCTGCACCATTGTGCAAAACCCCCCATTGGTCGAACACGATGGCGTCATAGCGCGCCGCCACCTGTTCCAGCGATTGCAGAAGCTGCGCCACAGGACTTAGTACTCGGCCATGTCCTTGGGATCCTTCAGGCCGGCGATGAAGGCGTCCGCTTCTTCCTGCGTCATGGCCGGTGCGGCCTTCTGCGCGGTGCCGGCGGGCATGTCGCCAAAGTAGAACTTGTAGCCCGGGATCGGCTGACGCCGCTTGCGGATCGGCATGCCCTCATAGGGATAGACGTCGGAGCGCGCGTTTGCGGCCTCGTCGTGGCAGGGCAGAACGTAATCCGCGCGCTTGTCGATCTCTTCGACAGATTTCCAACCCTCGTAGGAGTTTACGAACCGTGCGGGCACCCAATGCCGCCACTTCTCGGACGGGTTCGGGTCCAGGTTGCGCTCTACAAAGATCGCATCGCCCACCACGCAGATGTCCCCGGCGCTGGTGGCCACGGACACCGCCATATGGCCAACCGAATGGCCCGGCGTGTGGAACATGGTGATGCCGGGCAGCACTTCGCATTCGTCCTCGACCGCTTCGAACACACAGCCCGCATAGGCTTGCTCGACGCCGATGTTGGCCTCATAGGTCCGGTAGTAGAGGGGCAGGGGATTGTAGGCCATTTCGATCTCGGCCTTGGGCGCGATGTAGCGGGCGTTCTTGAACTGCTTCATGTTCTGCACGTGGTCCCAGTGCAGGTGGGTGAAGACGATGGCGTCAATCTCGTCCGGGTGCACCCCCAGCTTCTGCTCAAGATGCTCATGCACCTGAAGGCAGCCGCGCTTTTCGCATTTGTGGTGATACTTCGTTGCCCGCTCTTCGTCCGGCAGGCCGGTGTCGATCAGGATCTTGTGCTCTCCGGTGTCCACGTAATGGCAGTAGACCGGGTTCCAGTATTTCTTGCCGGCCGGGCCTTTCCAGAAAATGTAGGTCCCCAGATCCGCCTCAAGCCAGCCGGTGTTGATGGGATAAATCTTGGTTTCTGCGATGCCCATGGCGTGCTCCTCCTGCGGCGATTCCATTTTGTATACAAAAATACGAACCTGCGCACATTGGCAAGGGTGCAAATCACTTTTCGTGATTAATTTGCCTTCAGAGCTTGCAGAAAGCTTGTCGCCATATGGTCGCGCATGCCGGTGGAGGCTTGTGTCGAGTCCTCGCTGAAAATGTCGTTGATCAGATCCTGGTGGCTTTTGGCGGATTCGATCAGGTCTTCTTTTGTCGCGAATTTCTTGGCGCGGAAGGGGCCGGTGCGCTGGCGGAATTCTGCGGCGATCTCGGCCATGTAGGGGTTGCCGGTGGCCTTGTAGATGGCCGTGTGGAATGCCTCGTTTGCGCGCAGGTAGGCCTCGCGATCCCCGGCTTCGGCGGCGGCGATGCAGGCCGCCTGGGCGATTTCGATATCAGTTTTTGAAAGAAAATTAAGGCGTTGCGCGGCAATTCGGGCGCAGGCGGCCTCGATTTCATGCATGGCCTCGAAGATCTGGGACAGTTCTTCGCGGCTGTATTCCGCCACAAAAGCTCCGCGCTTTTCGCCCTGAACAAGGATGCCTTGCGCGGTCAGGCGGCCCAGGGCTTCGCGCACGGGGGTGCGGGATGCGTTGAAGCGCGTGGCCAGCGAGACCTCGTCAAGCCGTGTTCCGGGCGCCAGTTCCCCGGCTGCAATCTCTTCTGTCAGGGCGGCTTCGATGCGTCTGCTTGTCGACAGCTTTGTCGTCGTTGTCATTCTTTCGGTCTCCTTGGAGGCGTCACCGTAGCTGGAAATTTCATGAAATGCAATTTTGCATATTTACTTTTCCTATTGTATACAAAATAACGTTCCCAACGGGAGGAAGGGAATCAATGCCACAAATTCGCTTGGAGCGTATGGTTAAGCGCTACGGTGCCGTCGAGGTCTTGCACGGTATTGACCTTGAGATGCAGGACAATGAATTCACTGTCCTTGTGGGGCCGTCGGGCTGCGGAAAATCCACCACGCTGCGCATGATTGCCGGGCTCGAGGACGTCTCGTCCGGCGAGATCTATGTCGACGGAAAGCCGGTGAAGCACCTTGAGCCGAAAGATCGTGACCTAGCCATGGTGTTTCAGGACTACGCGCTCTACCCGCACATGAACGTCGCCCAGAACATCTCCTTTGCCCTGCGTCTGCAGAAACGGCCGAAATCCGAGATTGACGCCAAGGTGCGCGACGTGGCCGGGATGGTCGGGCTGACCGATTTTCTGGGTCGCAAACCCGGCGCGCTGTCGGGCGGTCAGCGGCAACGGGTGGCCATGGCGCGGGCGCTGGCCAAGGACAGCGGGATTTTCCTGTTTGATGAACCGCTGTCCAACCTCGACGCCAAGCTACGCGGCCAGATGCGCGCAGAGCTGGCCCTGATGAGCCAGCGTGTCGAGAAAAACATGATCTACGTGACCCACGATCAGATCGAGGCGATGACCCTCGCGGATCGCATCGTCGTCATGCACGGCGGCTATATCCAGCAGCAGGGCACCCCCGAAGAGCTGTTCAAACGCCCGGTGAACAAGTTTGTCGCCGGGTTCCTTGGCATGCCGCCGATGAACTTTCTCGACGGGCGGATCGAGGACAAGGGCGGCGCGCTGTTTGTCACCGGCGACGGGTTTTCCCTGCGCCTCAGCCCGGAGAAGGCCGCGATTGCCCGCATGGCCCAAAACCCAGATGTGATCCTGGGCATCCGCCCCTCGGATCTCAGCTATGCCCCGGAGGCCGCGCCGGAAACGGCGCTGACCCTCAAAGTGATGGTTTCGGAATATATCGGCGCGCAATCGGTGCTCATGTGCCAATGCGGGGGGCAGAGCGTCACCGTCGAAATGAACTCCGAAACGCCGATGGCGCTGGGCGAGACGCTTCAGTTCGAAGCAAACGCCGCGCGCATCCATTTGTTCGACAAGACCAGTGAACAGGCGATTTGACGCCTGAACCTTGCTTTAGGGAGGAAGCAATATGCTTAGCAAACTCAAGACGACAGCATTGGCAAGCCTGCTGATGACGGGGACGGCCATGGCCAACCCCTATGCCGACTACGAAGGTACGACGCTTGTCGTGAATTTCCCGGCGCATCCGCATTACAACGCAGTGATGCAGATCCTGCCGGAATTCACCAAGGAGACGGGCATCGAGGTCGAGGTGGACCAATTGCCCTATCTGAAAATGCGCGAGCGCCAGACGCTGGAGCTTGGGCAGGACGAGGGCGAATACGACTTGATCGCCTATGTCGTGTTTTCCAAGGCGGATTACGTCTATGCCGACCAGCTGGAAAACCTCGCCAAGTACTTCATGAACCCCAAGCTGTCTGATCCGGCTTATGACTCGGACGATCTGATCGACGGTTACGTCTACAACATCGGCTTTGCCGGCGGGAACAAAGGCTATCTTGAAGGCAAGACAGGCTCGCTTTTCGGCATTCCCTACGGCTCTGAAACCTCGGTTCTGGGCTATCGCAAGGACATCTTCGAAAAGCACGGTCTCGACGTGCCCGAAACCTATGACGACCTGCTGGAACTGGCCTGCCAGATCCCGGAGCTTGAGCCCGGCATGGGCGGCGTGGCGTCGCGCGCGGCTTCGGGCCACCACGCCTCACACGCGTTCCTTCTGCATCTTGCGCCGCTGGGCGGGCGCATCTTTGACGATGCCTGGAACCCGACCATGAACAGCGCCGAAGGCGTTGCGGCGGCAGAGGCGCTGAAGAAGATCGTGGATTGCGGGCCGGAAGGCGCGACAAACTTCGGCTTTGGTGAGGCTCTGGGCGCGTTCCTTTCCGGTGACACGGCCATGTTCCTCGACACCACCGTGGTCTCCGGCCAGACGCTGGACCCCAAGCGCGCCGCGCCCGAGGTTCTGGGCAATGTCGGCTGGGCGCTGCACCCGATGGGCACGCGCCGCGGCTCGCAGACCGGCGGTTTCGGCATCGGCATCCCGGCCAATGCGGAAAACAAGGAAGCGGCTTTCCTGCTGATGCAATGGCTGACCTCCAAGCAGGGGGACAAGCTGGTCGCGCTTGCGGGCGGCAACCCTTCGCGCTTCTCGACCCACGAGGACGCAGAGGTAAACGCGAAGTTCCCGCACATGGCGACCTTTGGCGAAGCTCTGAAGCACGCCGATCCCGACTGGCGTCCGATCATCCCCGTCTGGGGCAAGATCAACGCCGATCTGGGCACCACCCTGTCCAAGGTTCTGACCGAAGATCTCGACATCCAGGAAGCGCTTGACGGCGTGGCCGAGCGCACCCGCGCCGTGATGGAAGAGGCCGGTTACTACACCTGGCAATAAGCACACTGACAGCGCGGGGCGGGACAGAGGTCTCGCCCTGCAATCCAATGCGCAAAGGGTTCCGGCACAATGCTCACGTCCCGCCTTAACAGGCTCTCCCCTTACATGTTCATGGCGCCCGCCGCTGTCATCATGGCCATCGCCCTGATCTATCCGCTTGGCTACATGATCTGGGGGTCTTTCCGCGACTGGGATCCCAGCCAGACCATTGGCGAGGCCGAGTTTGTCGGGTTGAAGAATTACATCACCCTCTGGGGCGATCCGAACTTCCACGAAAGCCTTGGCGTCACCCTGCGGTTCGCCTTCATCTGCGTGATCGTCGAAATGATCATCGGCGTCGGGCTTGCTCTGCTGCTCGACCGTGACATTCGCGGCATGTCCCTGCTGCGCACCATGTTCATCCTGCCGATGATGATCGCGCCGGTCGTCGTGGGTCTGATGTGGCGCTACATGTATCACCCGACCGTGGGCACGTTTAACCGCACGCTGGAATGGCTGGGTCTGCCGGATGTGGACTGGCTGGGCCAGCACGCGCTGATGTCGGTGATCATCGCAGACATCTGGCAATGGACACCCTTCATCTTCATCCTGTCGCTGGCCGCGCTGCAATCGCTGCCGCGCTCGGCGCTGGAAGCGGCGCGCATCGACGGGGCGACGGCCTGGCAGCAGATCCTCTATATCAAGCTGCCCCTGATGATGCCGGTTCTGATCGTCACGGCACTCTTGCGCCTCATCGACGCCTTCAAGGTGCTGGAGGTGATCCTGGTCCTGACCGAAGGGGGCCCGGGCCTCAGCACCGAAATCCTTGCCCTGCGCATCTCGCGCACCGCAACGGAATTCCGCGAACTGGGCGTGGCGGCGGCCATGTCGAACTATCTTCTGATCCTGCTGATGCTGCTGACCGTCGCGATGATCGGATTTACCAAATGGCAAGAGGCGCGCGCCGCAAAGCTGCGCATGGCCAACGAGGAGGACAGCTGATGAGCGCGCCCACCCAGAAAAACAGCCCCGCCTTCTTCGCAGTGATCGTGCTGCTGGTGATCATGTCCGTGGGGCCGGTGATCCTGATGTTCGTCAACTCGTTCAAACTGGACGTGGACATCATCTCCGGCACCTCCGGCCTGATCTTCATGCCGACGATCCAGAACTACGAAACCGCGCTATGCGATGTGCTGTGGTACGAGCCCGAGCCCCTCGATTTCTGCGCGCTCAAGTTTGGTGGCGCATTCAAGAACTCGCTGATCATCGCGCTGATTTCCACCGCGCTGACGCTGGTGATCGGCTCCATGGCGGCCTATGCGCTGGTGCGCTTTCGCTTCATGGGGCGCGATACGGTTTCGGCCACAACGCTCATGGTGCGCATGGTGCCGCCCGCGGTGCTTCTGGTGCCGGTCTTTGGTTTGTGGAACAACGAGTTCTGCCTCGACCGCGACGGGCTGATCGGCGGCGCGATCCGCGACATGTTCGGCGGGCGCGGCGACGTCTGCCTTGCGGGCACGCACACAGGCATCATCGTGATCTACGTCGCAATGAACCTGCCGTTTGTGATCTGGATCCTGCAAAGCTTCATCGTGCAGGTGCCGCGCTCTCTCGAAGAGGCCGCCCGTGTCGATGGGGCAGGGCCGTTTCAGGTCTTCTTCAAGGTGGTGCTGCCGCTGATCAAGCCGGGTCTCGCGGCGGCGGCGATCTTCACCTTCCGCATTGCCTGGAACGAATACCTGCTCGCCTCCGCGCTCAGCGATCGCAACACCAAGACCGTTCCGATCCTGATCGTGAACAACATGAGCGAATTCAACGTCGAATGGGGGGTCATCATGGCCACGGGGATGCTTCTTGCCATCCCGCCGATCATCTTTACCCTCTTTGCCAGCCGGCAGATCATCACCGGAATGACAGCGGGCGCGGTAAAAGGCTGATCCATGGCGCAGGTACTTGTTCTGGCCACGCTGGCCACCAAGGCGGAAGAGGTTGATTTTCTCTGCGAGCAGATGCAGGGCCTCGGTCTCTCTGTCCGGGTGGTCGATGTCTCTCTGGATGCGTCGCGGGGCGTGTTGGATGGCGATGCCAAGCGGCAGGCCATGGTGGCCGCGGCGGACAAGGCGCTGCAGACCGCCGCACAGGCGGCGCAGGGCGAGACAGAGTTGGTTGTCGGTCTTGGCGGCGGCACGGGCGGGGAGATCATCCTCAACGTGCTGCGCGGCCTGCCGATCACCTTCCCGAAAATCCTCGTCACCACCTTGCCTTTCGATCCGCGTGTGGCCGTGGCCGACAATGCGATCATCTTCGTGCCGACGCTGGTCGATATTGCCGGTCTCAACGCGATCCTGCGCGAAGTGCTGGAGAACACCGCTCTGATGGCCTCCGGCCTGTGCCGCAAGCAGCGCAAGGGCAAGCCGCTGACCGCCGCACCTTCGGTGGGCATCACCGGGCTTGGCGCAACCGAAAGCGCGGTCAAACCGCTGGTCGATGCTCTGGCGGCTGAGGGGCGCGAATCCACGGTGTTTCATTCCAACGGTTACGGCGGTGCGGCCTTTGCCCGCTTTGCCAGCAACAACGCCTTCAGCGAAATCGTTGATCTGACCCCGCACGAGATCACCCGCCAGCACGTGGCCGGGGCCCATGTGGAAATGCCGGACCGCTTCAGCGCAGGCGGCGATCTGCGCCGCGTGGTTCTGCCCGGTGCGATGAACTTCATGGGGCTTGGGCCGATTGACCAGATCTCCGAAGCCTACCGCGCTCGCCCGCATTACGCGCACAGCGGACTGTTTACCCATGTCAAACTGACCGAAGACGAGATGGCGCTTGTGGCCGGGAAACTGGCAACGCACCTCAATGCCCTTGCCGGGCCGGTCTCTGCGATTGTGCCTCTGGGAGGCTTTTCCCACCACGATCGCCCCGGCGGCGTGATCGAGGACCGCGCGCTGCGCGAAGTTTGCCTTGAGACCCTGAAGCGCGATCTGCGCCCGGACATCCCGGTCACGCCGCTTGAGGCTCATATTTTCGACGGTGCCGTGACGCGCGAAATCCTCGCGCATCTTGCCGCGCCGCAGACCTGAAAGGACCCGTCATGGACGATCTCACCGAAAAGAAAGACGCGCTGATTGCCACCGCCAAACGCTGTTTTGATCTGCGCCTGCAGACCAACGCGGGCGGCAACCTGTCGGTGCGGCTGGACAGCCGGGATGCCATTGTCATCAAGCCGTCCGGCATCGGTTTCAACGAATGCACACGCGACAATCTGCAGGTGGTGCACCTTGATGGCACCATCGAGCCGTCCGGGCACAAACCTTCCAAGGATCTCGACTTTCATCTCGATCTCTACCGCATCCGCGATGACATCCGCGCGGTTGTGCACTGCCACAGCCCATGGGCCACAGGTTACGCCAGCGCCGGGATCGAGATCCCCTGCCTGACCGTGCAAACCATTGAAAAAATTGGCCGTATGCCGCATATTCCGCTCTCACCTCTGGGCGGCCCGCAGACGGACAAGGAAATCAGCCCGGTGTTCCGCGATCCCAAGGTTGTCGCGGCGGTGCTCGCCAATCACGGCACCATCGGGGTCGGCAAGGATCTGATGAAAGCGCAATATCTGGCAGAGATCATCGAGGAAACCGCCCATATCGCCTTTGTGCGGGACACGGTGATGGCGGCGCATGGCAAGTCTCTTGCGGACCTGCCGAAATACGGCACCGCCGCAGACGCCCGCGCCGCTGCCGGTTAAAAACAAAGGCCGGGACAGGGGTCCCGGCCTCCGCCACACACCCTAGTACCAGGTAACAGTGTCTTCGACAGAGCGGCGGGTCTTGGCAAAGGCCGGTTCCGCGGCGCGGTGGCCAAAGGCAAACATGACCGCAGGCTTCCACTTGGTGGTGTCGATGTCGAAATGATCGGCCAGCGTCTTCGTGGTCAGATCCATGTCGAACCCTTCCATCGGGCAGGAATCGATCCCCATCAGCGCCGCCGCAGTCATCATGTTGGCCAGAACGATATAGGCCTGCTTGCCGGACCAGTCGGTGATTTCGCGATCGCTGGTGATGTGGTGGTCTTTGGACTGGAACTGGCCGTAGGCCCCGTTAAACATCTCGATCACCTCGTCGGGCAGCTGCTTGACCGTGCGATAGTGGTTCTGCAGATACTCCGACCCGGCGGTCATCAGCGCGCCCGTGCTGGCAAGGATGATACCGAAGTGGCTGGCGGTCCCAAGCTGGCCGGTGGTGCCGCTCATCATGCCGTTCGCGCCCCAGGAAAATTCGCGGAACAATTCGCGCTTTTCCGGGCTCTGGATCATCAGGATGCGGAAAGGATCGTGGCCAAAGGAGGTCGGCGACAGGTTGCCTGCTTCAAGGATCGTTTCAATCTCCGCGTCGCTCAGCTTGCGCTCAGGGTCGAACACCTTGGTGGCGTGGCGGAATTTGAAGGCGTCGATGATCTGGGTCTGGATATCGCCCTGGATCGGGGTTTGTACGGTCATGAGACTCTCCATGTCACTCATGTGATTTCTGCTGCCGATTTAGCACCTGCAGAAATGAGCGAAATGGCGGAAAGGAGAGTTCAGTTTTCGGATTTTCGGGATAATCTTTTTCCCGCGAATCCGATGGAAAATGTCTGGGGAAAAGGGCTGCCGCCTCACAGCAGCCACGTCATGCTGCGCGCAGCGCAGGTCACGGGATCAATCACCGGAAGCGTCAGCGCCCGGTCCACCTGCTGGAGCACCTGTACCATCCCGGCGCAGCCAAGGATCACCGCCGAGATGTCATCTTCCTGTTCGGCCCTGAGCGCTTCCGCCACCACCGCCGCCCCGGCCGCGGCCGCATCTTCTTCCAGGGCCAGAACCGGCACGTCCGAAGCCCGCACGCGCGCGGCAAACCCTGTCAGACCTTGTCGTGCGATATTGGCCTCAAGGATCGGCACCGAAACGGGCAGCGTCGTGACCACGCTGAACCGCCATCCGCGCAGCGCCGCGTAATGATACGTGGCCTGCCCAAGGCCGATCACCGGGCAGGGGGCCCGCCGCGCCGCTTCGTCCAGCGCCGTGTCATCAAAGCAGCCGATGATGATCCCCTCGGCCCCGGCCTTTGATGCCTGTTCGACCAGCCGCAGCAACGGCCCGCTTGCCGCATCGCCGTCCGTTGGGCCTTGAATGGCCGCCGGACCCTCTTCGGAGGTCCAGCCTTCGAAGGCCAGCCCCGGCACAGCTCGTTGCGCCTGCTGCACCATGGCCTGTGTCATGGATGCGGTGCTGTTGGGGTTGATGATGATCACGGTCATCAGACCATCCCTTTGCCCGCGTCGGATCCATGCCGAGCGCGGCGGCGGTTCATCATCCAGACCACCAGCAGGAACACCCCGATCACCAGCAGCGAAAACACCGTGGTCAGCGTACCAAGCGCAAACAGCACCGGCGTGGTGACATTGGTGGTCATCCCGAAAATCTCCAGTGGCAATGTGTTGTAGCTGCCGGAGGTCAGCAAGGTCCGGGCAAATTCGTCATAGCTGAGTGTAAAGCCAAAGAGCGCAACCCCGATCAGCGACGGCGCGATGATCGGCAGAACCACGTGCCGGATCACCTGCCACGGGCTGGCCCCCAGATCGCGCGCCGCCTCCTCAAACGAGCGGTCAAAGCGGTTGAACACCGCGAACATGATCAGCAGGCCAAAGGGCAGCGTCCAGGTCAGCTGCGCGCCAAACCCGGACGTCGCCCAATGCACCGGCAGGCCCGACTGCGACCAGATCAGCCCAACGCCCAGCGAGACAAGGATCGACGGGATCACCAGCGATGTAATGATCAGGTAGAACAGCAGCGTCGATCCGGCAAACCGCTTGCGAAACGCCAGCCCGCCCATCACCGAGACAACCACCGTTGTCACCATAACCATCAGCCCCAGCACCAGCGAGCGTGAGAACGAACCCCAGATATCGCCCACCGCCTGTTGCTCGAACAGATCGCGGAACCAATGCAGCGACACCCCGCGCATGGGAAAGGTCAACCCGCCGCCGGGGCCCTGGAAGGACAGGATGCCGATGGTCAGGGTCGGCCCGTAAAGGAAAATCAGGAACAGGATGAAAAAGGCGCTGAGCGCGTAGAAGGACTTGGGACGCGGCTCCATGATCAAAGCTCCTTGCGAATGTCGACGAAGCGCAGCAGCGTTCCGATCAGCAGCAATACAGTGATCAGCAGGATCACGGCGGTGGCCGACGCCGATGGGTATTGCAAGAGCCCGATGTCATTCTGGATCATGCGCCCCACGTTGGCCGACTGCGAGCCGCTCATGAAGCGCACGGTGATGAAATCCCCCATCACCAGCGCCACCACAAAGATCGTGCCGATCATGATGCCGGGCTTGGTCAGCGGCACAATCACATGCCACAGCGTCTGCCACCCGCTCGCGCCCGCGTCCGCCGCCGCTTCGATCAGCGATGTGTCGATCCGCATCATCGTGTTGAAAATGGGGACTACCATGAACAGCGTATAGAGATGCACGAAAGCAAGGATCACGCTGAAATCGCTGAACAAAAGCCACTCAACCGGCTCGTCGATCACCCCCATGGAAATCAACGTCGAATTGGCAATGCCATTGCGCCCCAGAAACGGGATCCAGGAAATCATCCGAATGATGTTGCTGGTCAGAAATGGAATGGTGCAGAGCAGGAACAGCGCGATCTGCCATGTCAGGCTGCGAATGTGAAAGGCCAGGTAATAGGCCACGGTAAAACCGATCAGCAGGGTGAACACCCATGTGACAAAGGCGTATTTCAGTGTGTTCAGAAACACCCGGTACGTCACGTCCGAGGACAGCAGGAACGCATAGTTGTCAAACTGGAACGCCGGGTAGATCGACCATTCCGTCGCCCCCCAGAAGCTGACCACAACGATCATCACGATCGGGGCCACCAGAAAGACAGCCAGCACCGCGCTGAGAGGCGTGGCCAGGGCCCACCCCGTGACATCATTCTTCCGAAGCACCACCGCGCACCTTCTTCTCTGTCCAAATATCCAAATCAGGCTGGGGGAGGGGAATCCTCCCCCAGCCGGTCGCCGCCGAAAGGCGGCGAAACCGCTGCTTTACCAAGGCGCTCAGGCCGCGATGAACTCGTTCCACTTGCGGACCATGTACTGGTTCTCGTCCATCACCGCGTTCCAGCAGGCCACCGCGCCCATACGGTCGTAGAACGAGCCGCCATCGCGCACCGCGCCGGCTTTTTCCATGACCTGGCCAAACGGGTTGGCGATATCGCCTTGCGCCGGTTTGCCTTCGAACCAGAAGCCCCATTCGTCTGCGGACATGAAATTCTTGGAGGTTTCCGGCACCGCCGAATAATAGCCCTGACGCATCAGGAAGCCGCCAACCCAGCCGGACAGATACCAGTTGATGTATTCATAAGCCGCATCCAGCTCCATGCCCGAAAGCGAAGCCGACAGGCCGATGCCGCCACCCCAGGAGCGATAGCCTTCTTCGAGCGGCTGATAGACGCAAGGGATGCCCTGACTGCGCACCGCGGTGATCGCGGGCGACCACATGGACTGGATCACCACCTCACCGGAGGCCATCAGGTTCACGCTCTCGTCAAACGATTTCCAGAAGGCGCGGAACTGGCCGTTCTTCTTGGCTTCGGTAAAGATGCCAAGCGTCAGGTCGATCTCTTCGCGGGTCATGTTGCCCTTGTCGGGGTAAGTGTATTCCCCCATGGATTCCACAACCATCGCCATGTCCATGATGCCAATCGACGAGATGTCGAGGATCGAAGCCTTGCCCTTGAACTCCGGGTTCAGAAGCTCGGACCAGTTGCTGATCGGACGGCCAATCAGATCCGGGCGGATGCCCAGCGTATCGGCGTTGTAGATCGTCGGGATCAGCGTCATGAACCCGGATTCCTCATCGACGAAATCCGTGCCATTCACGCCAGAGGTAAAGCCGACCGTATGCGGCGCCGTGCCCTGCGCGATGATCGACTCCGGCGTCAGCTTGCCATTGCGGAAGATGCCGACGATCTTGTCGTAATTGGCAATCTTGGACGTATCCATCGCCTGCAGGTTGCCCGTCGGCCAGACCTTCTTGCAGATCCAGTACTCGATATCGGCAATGTCGAAACTGTCCGGCTGCGTCGCCGCGCGCTGGGTCACGCTGTCGGAATCCAGCGCGGTCATTTCCAGCGTGAAGCCAAGGTCTTCCTTGACCTTCTGCGCCACTTCATTGAGGTTGGACACCCCGGTGCCAAACTGGCGCAAGGTGATGTTTTTCGTCTCTTGTCCCCATACCATTGGAGCCGGAAGCGCGGCGGCCGCCACCGCCGCGCCACCCGTCTTCAACAGCGACCGGCGCGTGTAGCGCACCTTCGAAATCGTTGTCATGGTCTGTGTCCTCTTCTGATGAAAATGGTCTTATCCGGCCAGGGCCTGTGCTGCCCCGGCCTCCCAGTCGAGGCCGATTGCCTCTCCCACATTCTTCGGGTTGCCGCAGAAATCCTTGTCCGAAAGCAGGGCCGTGACCTCCTGCGCGCCGGGCACGGTGGCGGTCAGCGCCACATGCGTGCCCTGATATTCGATATTGGTGATGGTGCCGGGCAGTCTCGCGCCCTCGGGCGGTTTGATCTCAAGCGCATCCGAGCGCACCGCGATCATGCCTTCTGGCATTGACACAACGTTGTGCGAGCCAAGGAACCGCGCCACAAAAGCCGTTTTCGGCGCATCGAACACTGCGCGTGTCTTGCCCGCCTGTTCGATCCGCGCGTCATTCATCACCACGATCTCATCGGCCAGTGCCAGCGCCTCGTCCTGCCCGTGGGTCACATGCACAAAGGTGATGCCCAGCTCGCGCTGCAGCTTCTTAAGCTCCGCCCGCATCCGGATGCGCAGGAACGGATCCAGCGCCGACAGCGGCTCGTCCAGGAGCAGCACCTCCGGCTTGGTGATCAAGGCGCGCGCCAGCGCCGCGCGCTGCTGCTGCCCGCCAGAGAGCTGTGCGGGCAGACGGTCCGCCAGGGCCGACATGTCCACCAGTTCCAGCATCTCGCCCGCCTGCGCATGACGCGCCGCTGTCTCGATGCCCTGCATTTTCAGGCTGAATGCCACATTGTCGAGAATGCTCAGATGCGGGAACAGCGCGTAGTTCTGGAACATCATCGCCGTGCCGCGCCGGGCCGGGGGCAGGTGGGAAATATCGCGCCCCGCCAGCGTGATGGCCCCATCCGAAATGCTTTCATGCCCGGCAATCATCCGCAGGGTCGAAGACTTCCCGCAGCCCGAAGGCCCCAGAAGGCAGGCATAGGTGCCGCTGCTGAAGTGATAGTTGATCTCGTCCACCGCAACGGTTTCGCCGTAGCGTTTCGTCAGGTTGATCAGCTCAAGGTCCAGTTTCTGGCTCATGACACCCCCATCGTGTTGCCTCAACGCTGGCTGAAGGGGCGGCACTTTCCCAAGCTGATTCCAGATTTTTGACGGGGCGAGACCGCAAAGCGGGGTCAAAACGATCAATTGAATTGAGCATTGTTCAGAAAATGAGCGCAAATTGTATACGATCCACTGTGGCTTTGTGTGAACTGTTGAGGCTGGCGGCGAACCCGTGCAGTCTCGGGACAGGAGTACAGGCATGGCAAGTGTAACCAGCGCAAAGCCGCCAGCGGTCGAAGACATCGCGGCGCAACTGACCGAAGCGGTGCTCGAACACCGTCTGCAACCGGGTGCCAAGCTGCGCGAGGACGAGGTAGGCGAGATCTTTGGTGTCAGCCGCACCCTTGTCCGGCAGGCGCTGCGCGCCATGGCCTATGAGGGCCTACTGACCATCGAAAAGAACCGCGGCGCCTTTGTCGCCAAACCGACTCTCAAGGAAGCGCGCGAGGTGTTTCAGGCCCGCGCCTTGCTGGAGCCCACAACGGCGCGGGCCGCGGCGGAGCGCACGACGGACGCGGACATTGCACTGCTCGAACAGCATATCGAAGAGGAGCACGCGGCGCTGCACCGCGATGAAGCGGGCAGGGCGCTGAAGCTTTCCGGGGATTTCCATCTGGAGATCGCCCGCATCGCGGATCAGCACACAATCGAGCAGTTCTTACGCCAGTTGGTGGCACGCTCCTCGCTGGTCATCGCGCTGTACTGGCGGCGGCGCAACGCGCTGTGCGAGAGCAACGCGCATCACGCGCTGGTGGACGCGCTTCGGGGCGGCGACGGGGACAGCGCCGAAGAATTGATGAAAGGCCATCTCATGGATATTTTCTCCCAGCTGGACCTGCGGGACCGGGACGAAGGCACCACGTCGCTCAAGGATGCGCTCAAACGATGAGTTTTCACTGCCGCACCGCCACCCTGCCAGAGCTGGAGCAGATTCTGGACTGGGCCGCCGAAGAGGGCTGGAACCCCGGCCTTGACGACGCGCCTGCGTTTTTTGCCGCGGATCCTGAGGGGTTCTTTGTGGCCGTGGGGCCGGATGATCAGCCTGTGGCGGCCATATCCGTGGTCAACCACAGTGCCGATTTTGCCTTCCTCGGGCTGTACATTGTCCGTCCCGCGTATCGCGGGCAGGGTATCGGGCTGGCGCTCTGGACCCATGCGCTGAAACACGCGGGGCCGCGCACCGTCGGTCTGGACGGGGTGGAGGCGCAGCAGGACAATTACCGCGCCTCCGGCTTTGCCCATGCGGGCGGAACAACGCGCTATTCGGGGGAGATTGCCGCGCGGTCCGATACGGAGATTTGCGAGATAAATGCAGAGGACATCCCGGCCCTGATCGCGATGGAGGCGGCGGCCTCCGGCTCCGAGAAACCGGACTATCTGCGCGTCTGGCTCACGGCGTCGCCGAACCGGCGCACATTGGCCTTGAGCCAAACGGGCAGGGTCACCGGGTTCTGCACCGTCCGCGCCTGCCGCACGGGGGCCAAGATCGGCCCTCTGATTGCGGCAAATGCTGCGGATGCGGAGCGTCTGATCGGACACGCCGCTTGCCTTTACTCCGGGCCGATCATCCTCGATGTGCCGCAATCGGCGCAGGCCCTCGATGCCCTGTGCCAAACCCTTGGCCTTGGCGCAGGTTTTCGGACCGCGCGCATGTATCGCGGCCCGTTTGACGCGCCGCAGCCTCCGGTCTTTGCCGTCGCGAGCCTTGAGCTCGGCTGACAAAGCCCGGGCCTGTGCGCGTTACCCAAGCAAGCCCGCCAGAAGCGCCAGAACAATGACCCCATCAATCACGATGAAAGTCCATGTCACCCATCTGCGGATGTCGAACTGGTCCCGCCGCAAAAAGGCCACGCTGCCCCCGGTTGCCACGGCCATCAAGGTAAGCCCTTGCGTGAGCACGCCGCCCGTTGCGGTGACCAGAAGATAGCCCTGCACAAGGTAGACCAACCCCACTGGCACCAGCGCCATCGTGTCTCTTCGGCGCCCGTCCATGAGCCATTCGGTGGCGTGCCAGACCCCGGTGAAGACGAGCAAAGCCCCTGCCAATCCTGTGTACATGGCGCGCTCCTCAGTTTTCGGGACAGGGGAACCCGGCGGTGCCCCAGATCAGAATGTCGTTTACATGCGCCTGCAGGCTATAGGGCGCCGGTTCGCGCCCGCCGCCGGGTTTCCACGCCCAATGCAGGATCAGGTCGTGATCGAGATGTTCGGCCAGCGCCAGCATGTCCCGGTCGCCGTTGCGCTCCGGATCGCGGAGCTGCTCGCAGATTTCCACCGATGTGCGTCCGAACCAATCGGCCTCGACCGGGGCCAGCTGCCAGTCCATGGCGACGCGCGGTGCGGCATGGGACGTGGTGTTGGCCTTGGCCCAATCGTCGCTCTTGGTGGTGTGGCAGGTCGAGCAGAGCACATGCTCCGCCCCGATCCGGCTCTCCCCGGCGCGGATGTTCATGCCGTGCGGGCGCGTCTTGCCGTAGGACGGCCCCGACCACATGGGCCGGTCGCTCGCGCCGGTGTGGCAGTTGGCGCAGCGCGGGTGGCTGGCAACTTCATAAATCCGCGACCAGGCCTCCAGCCCTTCGGCTGGCGTGGCCGAGGTCGGCGGGGTGATGTCAACCTCGGCAAGGACCGGGCTGGATGCGGCAAGAAGACAGGCCGCCAAAACCTTGAGTTTCATGGTGAAAAGCCCTCACACGAAATCGATATGCTTGTTGAACGGCATCTCGCGGATGCGCTGTCCGGTGGCGGCAAAGATCGCATTGCCAAGCGCCGGTGCCGCAGGCGGCACGCCCGGCTCCCCGACACCGCGAATGCCGGGCATCTCCTCCAGAACCTGCACCTCGATCTGCGGGGTCTGGTAGAGCCGCAGCCCCTCGTAGGCGTGGTAGTTGGTCTGAACCGGGCCGTAATCCTCGTAGGTCAGCTCGGAGTTGATCGCGTGGCTGAGCGCGTAGATCAGCCCGCCAAACAGCTGCGCCTCGACGTTTCTGGGGTCCAGCACCCGGCCGATGTCCGCCACGATATAGGCCTTGTCGAGCCTTATGCCGAGCTCCGTGTTTGTCACCTCGATCACCTGCGCGGTCGGCACGCCGAAGGACATGCAGAAAGCCACGCCGCGGCCCCGGTTCTCGCCCATGGACGGGCCGTCCCAGTTCGAGAGCGCCCCGACCGTTTCGAGCACCTTGCGCGATGGCGCGTGCATGCACAGGCGCAGACGCTCTTCGAGCGGATCGGCCCCGGCCTGATGGATCAGCTCATCAAGGAAGGTGTCATGGTAGAACCCGTTCCCCGACGCCCCGACGGAGCGCCACGACGACACCGGCACCATGTCCGGCGCGCGGTAGCCCGTCACCCGGTAGTTCGGGATCGCAAAAGGCTGGTCCCACGACCCGGTTGTGATCGTCGCATCCGGGCCGGGGATCGTCAGCCCCGACAGGCGGCCAAACCATCCCGGCGCCATGGCCGATTGCGAGACCGATATGTCAAAAGTGTCGACCTTGCCGTCCTTCACCTTGCCGCGCCCATGCATCACCGAGGCCGGGCGGGGGTAGTCGTGGGTCATGTCCTCTTCGCGGCTCCAGGTCAGCTTGATCGGCGTGCCTTTCATCGACAGTGCAATCTCCACCGCCTGTTCGACATGGGTCATCTCCAGCTTGTGGCCAAAGCTGCCGCCCATGGGCTGGACGTGCACAAAGACGCGCTCGGCTTCCATCCCCGACATTGCCGCCGCGCGGGTCTTGATGAACAGCGGGATCTGCGTGCCGGTCCAGATGTCCACGCGCGCGTCCGTGACGCGCACGATGGCGTTCATCGGCTCCATCGGCGCATGGGCCAGATAGGGAATGCGGTATTGCGCCTCAAAGACCGCGCCTTCGGCCAGCGCCGCCTCCACGTCACCCTCGTCGCGCTGCCGGTGGTCAAGCGTTTCGGGATCGTCCACCGCCGCTTCCAGCGCGTCAAAGATCTCAGCGCTGCTGGCCGGATAGGCCGGTGCGACCCATGTGCAGTCAATCGCATTGACCGCCTGTATGGCGTACCATGTGTTGGTCGCAATGACCGCCACTCCGGCGTTCCCGGCCTTGACCGCCATGATCTTGCGCACACCGGGCATGGTCTCGGCGGCAGAGGCATCATAGCGCTCCAGCGCGCCGCCAATGCCGGGATTGGCGCAGATCGAGGCAAAGAGCATCCCGTCAAAGGCAAGATCAATGCCGTATTTCTCCGCTCCGGTGCACTTCGGCTCCATGTCGATGCGCGTCAGCCCCGGCTTGCCCAGATAACGCCAGTCCTTCGGATCGCGCAGGGTGACGTCGGTGATCGGCTCCAGCGCCGCCGCCTCTGCCGCCAGTTCGGTATAGGCAATCGCCGTGCCGTCCGCTGTGATCACGTGGCCGTCTTCGGTCCGGAGCGCGCTGCGCGGCGTGCCGGTCCGGTTCGCCGCGGCCTGTTTGAGCGTCTCGCGCGCCACCGCGCCCGCATGGCGCAGCTTTTCGTACATGTCCGGTACGGTGGAGGAGCCGCCGGTCATCTGCAGCGCAAAGAGCTTTGGCACCACGCGCAGAACCGAGCGGATGGTTTCCGCCGTGGCGCTGTCGTCATAGGCGGGCAGGGGCGAGCCCTCGGCCATGACCTCGGCGTTGTAGTAGGCCGGGCCGGGCAGGCCGGGGTCGCGGATCGTATCCTTGGGATCCATGTCCAGCTCTTCGGCAATCAGGTAAGCCTGAATTGAATAAGACCCTTGCCCCTTGTCCGCGCGCGGGGTGATCAGGGTCACGCCGTCCCGCGTGATCTTGACGAAAGGCGTGATCGCCGCCTCACCTTCGGCCAGATCCTCCAGCAGCGGGTTCGCAATCGGGCGGTTCACCATATAGGCCCCAAAGGCCACGCCGCCTGCAATGGCCGCAGAGCCGATCAGGAACGTCCGGCGCGCAATTTTTCCAACACTGGCCATGGATCAGCCCTCCTGCAGCTTGGCGGCGGCGGCATGAACAGCCGCGCGAATGCGGGGATAGGTGCCACAGCGGCACAGGATGGCGGACATGGCCGCGTCAATCTCTTCGTCCGTCGGCTCCGGGTTCAGATCCAGAAAGGCCGCCGCCTGCATGATCTGACCGGACTGGCAGTAGCCGCATTGCGCCACCTGATGGTCTATCCAGGCCTGCTGCACCACATGCAGGCTGTCCGGCTGCGCAAGCCCTTCGATCGTCGTGACCGCGCCGTCCGCCAGATCGCCCACGGCCAATTGGCAGGCGCGCACCGCAAGCCCGTCCACATGCACCGTGCAGGCCCCGCATTGCGCGATGCCGCAGCCGTATTTCGGACCGGTGATGTTCAACTCGTCCCGAAGAACCCAGAGCAAGGGCATGTCCGGCTCGACATCCACCTCATGTTCGGTTCCATTCACAGTCAGTCGCATTCCGCTGCCTCTCTGTTCGCTGTCGGAACAGGCTATCAAAACCGGCGGGCCGCGATATTGTCGGGGCGTGCCAATCTGCTGGCAAATCGTGCCAATGCCGCGCCTTTGTCTGGAAAGCCCGGCGCGGTCCGGCGCATATCAGAGGGGCGCAACACACAGGAGACACAGCATGGCAACGCGGTATCCGGTCGGCGACTATCTCAAACAGATGGGCGCCTTGCTTGGGGTGGACCCGGAGAAGGTTCTGCGCCGGGTTGGTCTGTCCCCGGCCTTGCTGTCCGAGCCCGAGATCACCGTCGGGGCCGAGCAGTTCTTCCGCTTCTGGGACGCCATGTGCGCCGAGGCGGACCGCCCGGACATCGCGATGACACTGGCCATGGCCTATGCACACGGGCCGTTCATCCCGCCGATCTTTGCCTTTTCCTGCGCCGAGACGCTGGCGCTGGGGCTGGCGCGTCTGGCTGACTTCAAGCCGTTGATTGGCCCTTTGAAAATGGAGGTCACGCGCGGCGAAGCGGGGCTGACGCTCTCGATGCGCCCATCGGAGCCGGGCCTGTCCATGGCGCCCAGCATGGGGTTGTTCGAACTGCTCTACATCACCGAATGCGCGCGCACCTTTACCGGCTCAAGCGTCACGCCCATCGCCACCACGCTGGCCGCGCCGCTTGCGCTGGATGCTCAGAGCCTCGCCTATCTTGGCCGGCCCCCAAAAACCGCCGGTGTGGTCAGCCTGACCATTGCGCCGGAGGATGCGGACCGGCCGCTGATCACCCGCAGCCCCTCGCTTTGGGAGACGCTGGAGCCGGGGTTCGCCCAGCAACTCGAAGAGCGCACCGGCACCGCCACCATGGCAGGCCGCATCAAGCGGGTGCTGACAGAGGCTCTGCCCGGCGGGGCAACCTCCGTGGATGACATGGCCCGGCGGCTCAACGTCTCCAAACGCAGCCTGCAACGGCGACTGAGCGAAGAAGGCACGAGTTTTCAGGAGCTTCTGAACGAAACCCGCTTCGAGATGTCGGACCGTTACCTCAAGGACAGCGGCCTGAGCCTGCCGGAAATCTCCTACCTGCTCGGGTTTCGCGAAACGTCGTCTTTCTTCCGCGCCTTTCAGGGCTGGACCGGCACAACGCCGGGCGAGTACCGCGCCACAGGCTCGGACGCCACGCCGCCGCGCCTCAACTGACGCCGCCATGGGGATTGGCGCGCTTTGCAACTCCATTGGCGCGCCTCGCGATTAACCGCGCGGGGCAAAGCGCACACCTCTCAAAGCAACACAGATGCACGAGAGGATACCGCGATGGATGCGCAGACAGCATACGACTCCCTTGACCCGCAAGCCTGGGCCGCAACCGGCGCGGCAGAGCGGCTCGCCCTGATCAAGACGCTGCAGGACAATCTGCTGACCCACGCCGAAGAGCTGGGCCGCACCGATGCGGCGATGAAGAACGGGCTCGCCGGGGCCGAGGCCGTCTCCCGGGCCGAGGGCATCGCAACCACGGTCAACGCCATGGGCACCACGTGGATGGGCCTGCGCCGCCTCGCGCTTCTCGGTTGATCAAAGCTGGGGCAAGTTTGCAAAGCTGGCGGGGCAGATGGTGCTCGACGGGCTGCGCGGCAAGGACTTCTGATCGCCGTTTTGGCACGATCCGCGACACGTTTGGCGCGTCTCGAAATTGAGCGCGCCGGACCGCTTCCTTAACTTTCAAAGGTAACCGAGAAAGGACATTTCATGGCACAGACCATCCTCATCACCGGCGCCTCTTCGGGCATCGGCAAAGTCACCGCCAAACTCTTTCAGGAGCGCGGCTGGAACGTCATCGCCACCATGCGCAGCCCGGAAAAAGAGACCGAACTGACCGCGCTGGACAACGTGCTTGTCACCCGGCTCGACGTCACGGACGAGGCGTCCATCGCTGCCGCCGTTGCCGCCGGGCTCGACCGGTTTGGCCGCATCGACGCGCTGCTCAACAACGCAGGCTATGGCGCCTATGGCCCGCTTGAAGCCTTCCCGATGGACAAGATCCGCCGTCAGTTCGAGACCAATGTGATTGGCCTGATCGCCACAACCAAGGCCGTGCTGCCGCATATGCGCGGCAACGGAACGGGGACAATCGTCAATATCTCGTCCATTGGCGGGCAGATGACCTTCCCGCTCGGCGCGCTCTATCATGGCACCAAATTTGCCGTCGAAGGCATTTCGGAATCGATGCACTTCGAACTGGCCGCCGCCGGCATCAGGACCAAGATTGTCGAGCCGGGCATGATCGCAACGGACTTTGGCGGGCGCTCGTTCGATTTCACCAATGACGAAAGCATGACCGAATACCAGCCGGTGGTTCAGGCGCTCTTTGGCGCGTGGGGTCAGAACGTGCAGGCCTCCGAGCCGATCGTGGTGGGGGAAGTGATCTGGTCCGCCGTGACCGATGGCACCGACACGCTGCGCTACCGCGCGGGGGCCGATGCGGAGGAGTTGCTGAGCAACCGCAAGGCGCTGGACGACGCCACCTTCATCGGCGGTCTCAAGGCCCAGCTTGGCCTCGGTGCGGCGTAACGGGTTTCCCGGGCGGGGGTATCTTCCCCGTCCGGTCCATGAAAGGTCTTGAAATGGCGCATAAAAACACGATCTGGGTGGCGGGCTCTTATCTCGACCAACTGGCTTTTGTCTGCGCCATTCGCCTGAGCCTGTAGCCCGCAAACCTTGATTTCAGGCCGCCGCGGCCTCAGCGCAGTTTAGCTCGGCGATCATGGCCTGCCAGTCCGCTGCGGCGCTGTCCGCACCGGGGGCAAGACGCGGAGGCGGGGCAGAGGCCAGCGTGGCCAGAAGCGCCGCCGTCCAGTCCTCTGTCCGGTGCCCGCGCACAAAAAGCCCGCCATCGCCGCTGTCCCGCAGCCCGTCCACCTGTGCGCAAATCAGCCTGCGCCCGGCGGCCCGTGTCTCCAGGGCGACCAGCCCGAAAGCTTCCCAACGCGAGGGCATGGCCACCACATCCACCGCCCGCATCGCGGTTTCGGGATCGTCGGTATGCCCGGCAAAGAAGATGCGCGGATCGTCCCCGGCGAGCGCTTGCAAGGCAGCCTTTTCCGGTCCTTCGCCATAGAGATGCAGCTCCAGTTCCGCGCCGGGCAGCGCCCGGAAGGCGTTGATCAGCACGTCAAAGCCTTTCTGCCGGTGCAGCCGTCCGATCCCGCCGATCACCCGCGCCCGGCCACGCGGCGCAGGCAGTGCATGGAACCCTGACAAATCCACCGTCGAAGAGATGACCCGCAGCGCGGATGCGCGCACCAGCCCCCGGCTCCGCAGCCAGTCGCCCTGCGCGTCGCTCACCGCGACCACCCGGTCAAACAGCGCATAAGCCGTGCGCAGCAGGGCAAAGAACCGCCCTTTGCCCGGAACATTCTGCGCCGTGAAGCTTTCGGTATAGCTGTGCTCCACATGGACCAGCGGCAGATGCGCGTGGCGCGCGCGAAAGGCGATCAGCCGGGGCAGCGCGCGCCAGTTCACCGTCAGATGCGAGACGATCACATCGGCACGGCAGGCGGGCAGGGCCGCGCCTCGGCTCACCCGCATCACCTGATGGCGGGCAAAGGCGCTCATGGCGGGGCTGGTGGTCAGAAAGTCGATCACCCGCATCACGCCGCCGGGCGTGGTGTCGTCAATCAGGTGCAGAACAAGGGGAAGGGGCATAACAGGTCTCCTCAGAAACAAATCACAGACGGCGCAGGCTGCGCGCCATGTCGAGTGGGGCGGTGCCAAAGCGGGCAATGAGCAGGGCTGCGGCGGCGGTCACACCGGTGCGCAGCGGTTCTTCGAACAGGGGCCGGGACGAGCAGGCAAAGGCCCGCCGCAGATAATCCTGCGCCGCCGCGCCGTCGCCGCCGGTGATGGCCCGGCGGGCGAGGTAGCGCAGCTGATAGGCGCGCGCGGCCTCTTCATGAGCCGCGAAAAGCGCCGGGGCCTCGGGCCGAAGTTTCTCGACCATACGCTCCCAGGATGCCAGCTGCGCCTCGGTGCGCGCCGACAGCCCGCCCGCGCTCAGCCGGTATTCGGTCAGCAGCCCCGGCACGCCCTCAAGGCTCCAATCGGTGGTCACGCAGAGCCGCAGCCAGCACTCGATGTCCTCGGACTGGCGAAAGGTTTCGTCGAATACCCAGTCCCGCTCCGTCTCGTAATGCGGCCGGTAGCGCAGCGCCTCCAGCGCCGCCCGCCGCAGCACCGGGGCCGACCCGTTGCCCACCGGATTGCGTGTGAGCACATGCCGCGCGCGCACCCGGCGCAGGCGCGGGCGCTGCGCGTGGCCGATGCGGTCGCCCGCGTCATTGATCAGTGCCGAGCCCGAATAGCTCAGCCCGACATGCGGCGCACGGGCGAGGTGCTCCACATGCGCGGCCAGCTTTTCCGGCATCCACAGATCATCCGCGTCGCAAAACCCGACGATCTCGCCGAGGGCCGCGTGAATGCCGGAGTTGCGCGCGCCCGCAAGCCCGCGATTGCCCTGAGAGACCAGTCGGATCCGCCCGTCCTCGCGGGCCAGCTGTGTAACCAAAGCGGCGGTTTCATCGGTGGAGCCGTCATCAACCACAACGATCTCCATGTCCCGGAACGTCTGCGAGCGCAGCGACAGCAGCGTGTCGGGCAGGGTGGCGCTGGCATTGAAGGCCGGGACAACGATGGATGCATAGGGCATGGGAACACTCCTTTACCGTTTGAAGAAGAACCGGCGCAGCGCGCGCGGCAAAAAGGGATAGGCCAGCCCGCCGAGAGCCGTGGGCACGCCGCGCCGGACCGGCGTGAGAAAGCTCTGCGCATCCTCGCGCAGCCCTTCGCGCACCAGCGCCTGCACTTCCTGCGTGTCGTGGTTCAACCGCATGGCGCGGCGGGCGAGATAGCGCAGATAGCGCGCCTCCGCTTCCGAGGTCGGATCGTGGGCAAAGCGCTGCGCGGTGCGGATCACCTCGGCCCGGCTTTGACGCATCGCGCCCAGATCCGAGGACAGCCCTTCCGGGCTTTGCCGGTAGAGCACGTGATCGCTTTGCAAGCCTTCGAGCCGCGCGCCGGACCCCACGAGAGTGACTAGGAAATCAAGGTCTTCGTTGTGAACCATATCCGCCCGCAGCCCGCCAAGTCCGGCAAACACATCGCGCCGCAAGGACAGGTTCGACATGGTGCACACCGGGTTTTCCGCCAGCAGCATCGGGATTGTCACCGGCCCGTCCGGCACGCTGGATCGGCTGGTGATCTGGCGCGGATCGCCGGAAAAGAAACCGACGCGCCCGAACACCGCATCTGCGTCGCCGCCGAGGATGGCCTCGGCCACCTCCTTGAGCTTGTCCGGGCACCACAGGTCATCCGCATCGCAAAAGCTGACCACATCGCCGCGCGCCAGCGCCATCGCGCCATGATTGCGCGCCGCGCTCGGGCCTTTGCCGGGATTGGCCACCGCCTTGATCCGGTTGTCCTGCGCGGCGAAGGCAATCGCGGTAGAGACGCTGGCATCAATGGAGCCATCATCGACCAGAAACGCCTCCCACCGCGTCCAGCTCTGCGCCTGCAGCGCGCGGATCGTGTCGGGCAGGGTCTTGCCCGCGTTATAAACCGGGATGACGACGGAAATCAGGGCCATGGGTCAGGCTCCCTTGAACACATTGGGAAAGGACAGGCGCAGGGCTGGGCGCGACAGGACGGGCATCATCACGCAGGCCGTGGCAAGATAGGCCCAGGCCAGCGCGGTCAGCCCCAGCGGTGCGGCCAGCGTGGTCGAAAGCATCAGAGCGGCGGTCAGCCAGACCGTGCTGATCAGCTCGCGCCCGGTGCGCCCCTCGGCCCGGAGCCAGCCCGCCGTGGCCGTCCAGAGCATCGTCGGGATCGCCACGAGGCACAGGATCGCCACCGGCTCTGCCAGCCCCGCATGATCCGCGCCCAGAAGCAGCGGCACATACCACGGCGCGAGCAGCGCCTGCAGCACAACAACCGGCGTGATGATGGCGAGCGAGAGCGTCATGCTCTGGCGCAGCGCATCCGAGCGGCTCTCAGCCGTGCACAGATGCGGGAAAAGCACGGCGGCAAAGGCCATGGAAAACGACGTGGCAAGGCTCAGCCCGGCATTGAAGGCCATGAAATACGCGCCGAGCATCTCCGGCCCGAGCAGCGCGCCAACAATCAGCTTGTCGCCGTGCAGCCGCGCGGTCTTGACCACCTCGGTGCCCAGAACAGGCCCGCCAAACCGGGTGAAATCCTGCACAGGCGCATGACCCGCTGCCGGATCGGGCCGCCACGGATGCAGGCGGCGCATGGCAATGAGCCAGATCGGCGCGGTCAGCAGGCGCGGCAGCACCAGCACAAGGGCAGAGGGCCAGACAAAGGCCAGCGCAATCGACAGCATATTAGCCGAAACTGCCTGTGTGCCTGCGATGGCGGCGGTCTGTTTCAGCTTGCCCGCCCGAAGCGCCAGCCCGCAGGAGACCAGCCCGCCGGGCATAAACAGGTATTCCCCCGCCAGCACGAGGATCAGCAGCGCCAGCGTGCTCTTCCCGGTTGTCAGGAAAATCCCGAAGGCCAGCGCGGCCTGCACCGCGAAAAGTCCAAGGCACCAGATCCAATTGATGCGATGCGCGCGGTTGCAGGCTTGGGGGAGGCTGGCCTTCGGGGCCGCAACAAGGCGCTGGCCAACGCCGTTTTCCGTGAGTGATTTCAAGAGGTCCCCGGTGGCCAGCGCCGCTGCAGCGAGGCCGATTTCCGCAAGATCCAGAGTCCGGGCCACCACCAGCACAACGCCGAGACGCGACAGCTTGGTCGCGGCCTCGGACGCGCCATAGGCGAGCAGGTGGCTCAGGAAAGAGGGGGATCTTTGCGGCGATTGGGGCACGGGTAAAACAGTCCTTGTTGTGTGCCTTCATTGCTAATCTCCGCCGCCCCGGCCTGTCATGCACGCGGCCGGAGCGGCCCGCGCCGCCTTTGTCCCATCGCCTATCCGACCGGGTAGGTCACCCATCCGCCCCCGCAGATGCCCCGCAAATCGCGCTGCGTTATCAAGGATCTATGTTCATGAAAGGTGTCTGTATGTCCCGATCCAAACCCGCCCGCGCCCTGCCTGCCGTGCTTTGTCTGTCGCTCATGGCCGGATGCGGCCACGCGCCCAATCCGAAAAACATCGCACCGGTGGCCACCGGCGGCGGCTATCAGGCGCAGTACCGCGATCCGCCCCGCCGCGCCGACACCGCGCACCTGGTCGCCCCGCGCATCAACGCCGAAGCCTGCCAGGGTGGCGGGGGCTTGCGCGCCGAGGATGGCAAGGGCGGCGGGCTGATCCCTTCCGCGCTGCAGGGCGAGCGCCTCACACGCGACGATCTTCTGGATGTGCGCGTCGGGCAGGACGAGACCTTCAACGCCGAATATGTCATTTCCCGCGATGGCTTTCTGAAACTGCCTTTCCTGCCGCCGATCAAGGCGCAGGGCCGCCGCACTGCCGATATCGAACGGGATCTCTCGCGGCTGCTGCGGGACGGGGGGTTTTATGATGCCGAGCCGCGCATCTCCGTCCGGCTTGTGGACATGGCCAGCGTCAATGTCGCCGTCTCCGGCGCGGTGTTCGAGCCGCACGCGGTGGAGGTGGGCCTGCGTTCGGGAAGTGACATCGACCGGGCCCGTCAGGGCGCGCTCGGGGCATCCACCGAAGGCCGCAACCTGTCGACCGCCCTGCGTGCTGCGGGCGGCGTGCGCCCGGACGCGGATCTGACGCGCATCGAGTTGCACCGCGCGGGCCACCGCCATGTGCTCGACGTGCGCGGCGTCTTCGAAGGGCGTCACGCGGTTGATATCGTTCTGCTTGCGGGCGACGAGATTGTCGTGCCCACGCGCATGTGCTTCCAGGACGACCTGATGCGCCCCGGCCCGATCAGCCCGCCGGGCGTATCGCTCTACATGTCGAACCTGACGCAACCGGCCACGGGCAACGCACTGTCAGCCATCGGGCGCGAGGTGCGCGAGGTGCCCTATGGCACGCGCTTCATGCAGGCGGTGGTCGACACCAACTGCGTTGGCGGCGCCCGCGCCAGCAGCGCCCATCGCTCTGCCGTCCTGTTCACCCGCGATCCGATGACCGGCGTGTCGATTGTGATCGAGCGCAAGATCGAAGACCAGCTGCGCCGCCCGGACCGCGACGACTATGACCCCTACGTGCTGCCCGGCGATTCCATCGCCTGCTACGACAGCCGCATGACCAACCTGACCGAGATTGGCCGCATGGTTGGCACCGTTGTGGGGGCAGGGCTGCTGCTGCGGTGATCAGTCCAGAGTCGGTGCCGGCGCCGCCCGCCAGGCGGCGCGGGCGCGGCCCATGGCGGTGGCCAGCGCCTCCGGATCGCCCTGCTCCGCCGCCTCCTCTACCTCGACAAGGGCGGTACGCAGAACGCTCTGGCCAAACACCGCTGCGCTCCCGGCAATCCTGTGCGCCTCTTCGGCCATTTCGCGCAGGGGCAGATGCCCGGTCTCTGCCGCCTCGAAAAAGGTTTCCACTTCCGCGACATAGCGCGCTGTCAGCACCTCTGTCGGGCTGCCTGTTCGATGGGGCGGCTTTGCGGGTGGCGGCGGGGCAGCCGGGGCGTCCTCTACGGGGGCATCGCCGGTGAACCGGGCAATGACACGGGCAAGATCGTCCTGCTCCAGCGGTTTGGGCAGAAAGCCGGACATGCCTTCGGCAAGGAACCTGTCCCGCGCTTCGGGCAGAACATTGGCCGACACCGCCACAATCGGCACGGCGCTGTTGGGGCCTTGCCCGCTGCGAATGTGCCGCGTCGCCTCCAGCCCGTCCATCCGCGGCATGCGAATGTCCATCAGGATCAGATCAAAGCGTTGGCTGCCCGCGGCCTGCACCGCCTCCACGCCGTCGCGCGCCTCCGTCACCCGGTGGCCCAGATCGCGCAGCATGTGCCGGGCCAGATCGCGGTTGATCTCATTGTCCTCCACCAGAAGCACATCCCGTGGCGGCTGATCCGCGACATCATCCGCGTCGGTGTGCCCCTGATCGGCCTCCGCCGGTGCCTCCGTCGGGCGCATCGGCACCCGCAGCCAGAAGACGCTGCCTTCGCCGGGCGTGCTTTCCACCCCCATTTCGCCGCCCATCGCCTGTACGAAACGCCTTGCGATGCCAAGGCCCAGCCCGGTCCCGCCGGGGCCGTCGACCGTGCCGCTCGCCGGATGCGCGCCGGTGTGAAAATCGTCGAAGATGCGGGGCTGTTCGTCTTCGGAAATGCCGATCCCGGTGTCGATCACCCGGATTTCGACCAGCCGCGCCGCCGCGTCCTCCTCGACGCCTTCCCCGATCTGTTCCAGCTCGATCAGGATTCGGCCATCGCCGGTGAACTTGATCGCATTGCCCACGAGGTTGAGCAGGATCTGTTCCAGCCGCGAGGCGTCAATCGCTACCCAGGCCAGCGCCGGGCCGCTCCAGCTCCAGTGAATGGAGTTGCCCCGTTTCTCCGCCGCGCCCGCCTGCGAGTCCACGATATCCTGCAGCACCCGGCCAAGATGCACGACCTCCTCGGTCGTCTCGGACGCCCCGGCCTCAAAGCGCGCCACGTCCAGAACCGCATCCACGTGATGCATCAAGAGCGCACCGGAAATGTCCATGCTGCGCACGTTGTGCGACTGCGCCGAATCCAGCTGCGTTTTCTTGAGCAGGGCCAGATTGCCCAGCAGACCATTGAGCGGCGTGCGGATTTCATGGGTCATCATGGCGAGGAACTCGGACTTTGCCTTCTCCCCGGCCAGCGCCTTGTCGCGCGCTTCCATCAATTCGTTCTCGGAGGCCACCCGGTGCGAGATGTCGCGCAGAAAGCCGATCACCAGATCCTGATCCCCAGCGCGGGCCTGTTGCAGCGCCAGTTCCACCGGGAAAACCTCGCCATTGCTCCGCTTGCCTTCGAGCCGCACCCGGCCATGGCCGACAACCTTGGCCTCCTGCGTGGTGCGCATCCGTTCCATGCCTGCGTCGTGGGCGGCGCGCAGGTGATCGGGGATGATCACATCGCCCAGCTTGCGCCCGTAGACATCGGAGAACCGGTGGCCAAAGATCTTCTCCGCCGCCGGATTGAAGCTCTGGATGCGCCCGCCCATGTCCGAGACGATCACCGCATCAAGCGAGGTGTCGAGGATCGTGTTGAGCCGCGCATAGGCATCCGCAAGCTCTTCTCCGCGCCGTGCCGCCTGCAGGCTGATGCGCCGCAGCCGCGCAATGGCAAAGAGCAGTGCCAGCAGCATCACGATGGTCAGCGCCGCCAGCCGCAGCAGCGTTTCGGCCACGGACTCCCGGCTCACGTCAGACCGCTTTGCGAAATAGCCCAGCCCGGTTGTCGCGGTCAGCCGCAGGAGCGGGCGGATCTCTTCCGCGTCCCGGACCAGCTCCGGCAGGGCCGTGCGCAGGGCGTCGCGCGGCCCGTCAATCACCGGGATGACCGCGTCGAGCTTTTCAAGGATCGCGGCAACGGAGCCGCCGAAATCCGGTTCGGCGCGTAACGCGTCATAGAGTTGGCCCTGCGACAGGGTGATGATGCGGCTGTAGAACAGATCGAACTCGATCACCGCATGATCCAGCGCCGCCGCATCCGCGCCGGGCAGTCCCGCCGCCACAAGCGCCGCGCGATATTCGAGGAACTCCACCTCCGCCTGGCTCAGCGTCCAATGGGTGTTGTCGGAGTTGGCGCTGCGCAGCGAGCGGAACTCGCGCACCACTTCTGAAACGAGAAACGCCACCGCCAGAAGAAAGGCGAGGGCGATCCCGGCAAGCGTGATGCGTGTGGCGCGGGTGGTCCCGCGTATGAAGGTGGGTTGTTTCATTCGGTGATGGTGAGCCTGTCCAGCTGCCAGATGCTGCGCGAATAGATCACCTCGGTCTGAAAGTCGGGACCGGAGGAAAACGGATAGATCACCCAAAGCGGCCCTTTTCCCCGGCGCGACATCGGGTTGCCGTCCATCGCGTAGGCGATGATCGGGACGTCCCCGTCCGCATCGCTCACAGGGATTTCGACGCTGTAATCATTGATTGCCGTGGCCTGGATCAACGTCCCGGTGGCCCCCACATGGTCAAGCAGCGCCGCCAGCGGCACCCCGGTAAAGCGGTTCTCATCCGGGGTCCAGATTGTCTCCGTCACGATGTCAGCCGCTCCCAGCGCGCGCAGCATCTCCAGATCGAAGGCGGCCTGTCCGTCTTCGGTGTTGGTGTGCGCGATGGCACCCGAGACGGTGAGCAGCACGGGCCCTGTTGGCGCGGTCAGAGGCTCTGCACGGGCAGGGCTGACTGCGATCAGGCAAACGGCAAGCAAACCCAGGGCAGCGGCGGATTGGACGAGGCGGAACATACGCAGATCTCCTGTGAACATGGATCATAACCTGACATGAAAGACTGAATACAGGGTATCGGACATCGGGATTGCGCGCCTACCCATAAGGATAGGCTAGCCTAAATTGCACAACCTTAATCAGTATGCGCCGCGCCCGCCGATCACCGCGCGGGCGGTCATGGACAGGATGAGCAGGTCCATGATCAGGCTGCGTGAGCGCACGTAGGCCAGATCCATGTCGATCATCTTGTCAAAGCCAATATCCGCCCGGCCCGCCACCTGCCACAGTCCGGTGATGCCGGGGCGGGCCTTCAGCCGCTCGCGCGCGGCGGCGGGGTATTGCGCCACTTCGGACGGCAGCGCCGGGCGCGGCCCGACAAGGGACATCTCGCCGCGCAGAACGTTCAGGATCTGCGGCAGCTCATCAAGCGAGGTCCGCCGCAGGATACGCCCCAGACGCGTCACCCGCGGATCCCGCCGCGCCTTGAAACACAGGCCATCCCGGTCAGAACTGCCCCGCACCGCCTCCAGCCGCGCCTCGGCGTCCTGATACATGCTGCGGAACTTGAAAATGGTGAACGGCTTGCCATCCTGGCCCACGCGCTCCTGCCGGAACAAGGCGGCGCCCGGGCTTTCCAGCCGGATCAACCCGGCGATCAGCAGCAAAAGCGGGGCCAGCAGGATCGTCAGCAGCGCGCTGCCGACCATGTCAAACGCGCGCTTCGCCGCCGCTTCGGGCTGCACCTGCCGCAGCGCAAAAGCCCCGGCGCGCGCAAGGAAGGTGGCATTGCCGATCAGGTAGCGTTTGGCGAGCCGGCGCGGCTCCTGCAGCAGCCGCCACAGCCATTCGAGGTTCATCTTGCGCACCCATTCCGGCGCGCGGCTCACCTTGCCTGCGAGGAAGTCGAACAGCGCGCCAACCCCAAGGACCACCGGCGCATTCAGCGCCGCGCGGTTGCGGTCAATCCACATTTCCTGCAGCGGCACGCCCATGGCGACAATCACGATATCCGCACCGGAGCGGTTAATCGCCTCGACCGCCGCCGCTTCATCCTGCGCGCCTTGGTAGCCATCGCGCGTGCCGACGATGCGCAGCCCCGGTATGTCGCGCATAAGCTTTTCTGCCGCGTCTTCGGCCGTGCCGGGTGTTGCGCCAAACAGGTAGACCGTCTGACCCGCCGCCGCCGCTTCGCGCAGCAATGCCGGGGTGAAATCGGTGCCGTTGAGGTTCTCCGTCAACCCGCCCCCGGTCATCCGCGCGGCCAGTTCGACGCCGATTCCGTCGGGCAGAACATGGCTCGCCCGCGCCAAAGCTGCGGCATAGGCCCGATCCCGCGCCCTGAGGTTGGCGCAGTGGGCGTTGAGGAAATACACCGTGCGCCGCGCGCCGTTCAGAATGTCCCGGATCGCGGATCCGGTGTTGGTATCCACCAGCGGCAGGGCCAGCACCGGGCGCAGCGGCATGGCGGACACAGGGCGGGCAGAGCGGAAGTCTTCGAGAGCATGGGGGATCATGGCAAGGAACCTTTCAGGCAGCAAAAACATGCCCTTATTCCTGCGACGCCCCCCGCCCTCCGATCAATTCCGCGCCCGGATGGGCCTCGGGCGCATTGGCGATGGGACCGGGCCAGTCGGACCAGATTGCGGACTGACGGTCATTTTAACCAATCCCGAGTTGGCACGGCCTATCCGGACGGGTAGGACTTCTAAACGCTATTCCCCGTGATTTCCTCAGATCAGGGAATACAATACTCCACCGGCCCTCGCGCCGACTGTCCTGATACGAGATGTTGCCCCATGCGTGTACTGATTGCCGATGATCATGATTTGCTCCGAGACACCCTCATTGCCTTTCTTGGCGCAGAGGAAGGGATCGAGCTCGGCAGCGCCGCCAGCTTTGACGAGGCGGCACAGCGCATCGAAGAGGACGAGCCCTACAATCTGGTGCTGCTGGACTACAAGATGCCCGGCATGAACGGGCTCGAAGGGCTGGAGGCCGCGCTTGCCATGAAGGGCGGACAGCGCGTGGCGCTGATTTCCGGCATGGCGACCAAGGACATTGCCGAGCAGGCGCTCGCGCTGGGCGCGGCCGGTTTCGTGCCCAAGACCTTGCCTGCGAAGTCCCTTGTGAACGCGGTGAAATTCATGGCCATGGGCGAGCAATACGCCCCCATCGATTTCATGACCGCCCCTGATGAGACCGCGCCGCATCCGATTGCCGAAAAGCTGACAGAGCGCGAGTTGCAGGTGCTCGAAGGGCTGACAGCGGGCAAATCCAACAAGGAAATCGCCCGCGACATCGGTCTGACGGAGCCGACGGTGAAGCTGCACATGAAAACGCTGTTCCGCAAGCTCGAGGTCAACAACCGCACCCAGGCCGCGATCATCGCCCGCGATGCGGGGATGTTCTGAAGGACCCGAAGCGCACCCGTCCCGAAACTGAGCCTGCCCGCCCCGGACTTGATCCGGGGCCTCCAGCCCACCGCGCGCTGCCCTAACCCCTTGTTCACAAACCAAGGGCACCCTTCTCCCCGGTACCAACTGAAAACTCGGATTGATCCGCGCGGCCCTCACCTGCCACGCGGGCAGCCCCACCTGGGGGATGTTCGATCTGATCAGACTTGCAAGCCGGGATTAAACGCCCCGGCCATGATGATCCGTGACTGGGCGGCCGCCTTTTTCAGGCTTTCACCATCACCAACTGGCAAAACCCCGTCCGGCAAACCCGCCGCGGCGGGCAGAGCGGCTGCGCTCACCTATCCAACTGGGTAGGCCGCGCCCCAAAAGCCCCGCGCGCACAGCCGGGCGCGCCGCAGCGCCGTGTCGCCCGCCGCGGTACAAGCAAGGACACAGGAGTTGTCCCATGTCCCTTGCCAGTGATCCGCCGCTTATTCTCTCCAAACCTGCTCTCTGGCGCGCCCGCCCCTCATGGGCGCGTGTTTTGCGCGGCGGCCGGCTCCGGGACGCGGGGCGGCTCCCCCGGTATTTCCTGCTGACACTGGCCAGCCTGATCGGCATCTGGGGGCCGATCAGCACCTATCTCGCCTCCGCCCCGCCGCGCTTTACCAGCCACATGTCGCTGATCCTGCCCGGTTCGGGGGCGTCTTCCTCGGTCAATCTTGCCAACATCGGCCAGGCCTCGACCCACGCCAATTCCGCCTTTGCCAGCAGCGCGGTCAGCCCGACCGAGACCTACAAACGTCTGCTCTCCGCAGACCGCATCAAACGCGCCGCCGCCACCCGCCTTGGCATGACGCCGCAGGCGTTTGGCGCGCCGCAGGTGCAGCTGGTTGATCAGACCGCCTTTATCCATATCAAGATGACCGGCGAAAACGCCGAAGCCGCCCGCGCGCGCAACGCCGCTTTGCTGGCCGAGTTCATGGCCGAGATCGACCGCCTGCGCGGCGATGAGCAGGACACGCGGCAGACCGGCGGGCTGGAGGCAATCACCGATTACCGCGCCTCTGTCACCCGCACCCGTGCCGACATCGCCGCCCTGCGCGAGACCTCGGGCCTGCATTCGGCGGCGCAATACGAGCGGCTTCTCGATGAGGCCGACGCCCTGCGCGCGCGGATTGATCTGGCCCGCGCCGACCATGCCCGCGCCGCCAGCGCTGTGGAACGGCTTGAAGGCAAGCTGGGTGTGAGCGCGCAGGCGGCGGCGCGGATCCTGCGGCTCAACGGTGATGAGACCTACCTGTCGCTGATGGAGGCCGAAGCCGCCGCCGCCACCGATCTGGCCGAGGCCGAGGCTCGCTATGGCCGCCGCCATCCCAACGTCGAGACCGCCGCCGCCGCGCTCGCCACCGCGCGCGCCCGCGCCGCTGCCCGCACAGAGGCGCTCACCGGCTCTGCCAGCCTGCCCGAACGGGCGGGCGGGGCCGGGCGCGGCGCGTTGCTCACCGAACTGGTGCGGCAGGAAACCGAACGCGCGGGCCTCTATACCCAGATGCAGACGCTGGAGACGCAGCGCCTGCGCCAGTCTGCCGAGCTGGAGCGCCTCGCTCCCATGGCCGCCAGCCTCGAAGACCTGCAACGGGATTTTGACGTGGCCGAGGCGGTCTTTGCTTCCGCCATCGCCCGCACCCAGTCGCAGCGCACCGATGTCTATGCCTCATACCCGCTGGTGCAGGTGCTCGAAGATCCGACCTTGCCGGAAAAGCCCTCGTCGCCCAACCGCAAACTGGCGCTCGCCGCCGGGGTGGCCGCGACAGTCCTGCTGACCGTCGCTCTCGTGCTGGGCTGGATGCGCAGCGCGCTGATCGGGGCCCTGACCCGGGAAAAGAAGACGTCATGAGCCCGCAGACCCTGCCCGAACGCATCGTCTGGCGCGCAATCCTGTGGACATGGCCGTTCTACGCCGTTGGCGCGCTCTACGTGGTCGGGCCGGTGCTGGGCTGGATGCTGGCAGCGCTCGCCGCGCTCTCGCTCTACCTCGGGCCCGCCATCCGGTCGGACCTGCGGGCCACCGGGCCGGTGCCCGCCGTGATCTGGCTCTGGCTGATGGGCATGTGCGTGATGCTGATCGCGCTCTGGGGCGGGCATCTGCATTGGGACATGGGGCTGAAACAGACCATCAAATCCTCGATCGGCTGGGCCAAGGGCTGGGCCTTGCTGGCCCTCTTCCCGCTGGCGGGGGCGGTGCTGCCGATCCGGCGCGAGATTCTGATCCGCGCACAATGCCGCCTCGCGCTCTGGACGCTGATCCTCGCGCCGGTGCTGCTCGCCGCGCCGTTTGCCGGCCTGCCGGAGCGCATCTTCACCTCGCCGCTCAAGGCCGTCGGCGGTCCGGGGCCGGAATACTTCTCGGTCTATTTCTTCACCTATGATCCGTCTTCCTGGACCCCGCGCTGGCAGTTCTTTGCGCCCTGGTCCCCCTTTGCCGCGCTGCTGGGCGTCGTCACCGTGCTCTTCGCGCTGGAAGAGCGCGAGCGGCGCTGGATGGTGGCCGGCGTGGCTGCGGGGGTTTTGATGATCCTCGCCTCGAAATCGCGCATGGGGCTGGTCGGGCTGGTGGCCTGCACGTTGGGCCCGCGCCTGATGCCGCTGGTCCTGCGCAGTTGGGCCTGGGCCGGGCTGGCGGCAGTTGCGGCCTCCATGGCGGTGATCGGAGACTGGCTGTTCCGCAGTCTTGGCGCGGGCATTCAGGCTTTCAAATCCGCCCGCGCCGACAGCACCCGGGTGCGCGCCACGCTGCAACGCATCGCCGAAGAACGCTGGCGCGAAGAGGCGGTCTGGTTTGGCCATGGCCGCGTCGCGCCCGGCCCGCATCTGGTGGAATACATGCCCATCGGCTCTCATCACACCTGGTATGGTCTCTTGTTTGTCAAAGGGTTGGTCGGCTTCTTCGCCTTCCTTGTCCCACTTCTGTGGCAGATCACCCTGACCTTGCAGGATGCCGCCCGCAGCCCCCGGGGACGGCTCCCCTTGGGGATCTGCATGGTGCTAGTGCTGTTGTCCTTTGGCGAGAATATCGAGATCGAAGCCTACCTGCTCTGGCCCGCGCTCCTGATGTTGGGTGTGCACGCGCGGGAGATGGCTGGGGAAAGAATGTAGTGCGTGTTGAGGCCTTTCCCGGATCGCCTTGCGATCCGGTTCGCACCCGACCTCGCCCCCCAGGGCGGGTGCGAAGTTGCGGGACGGTTCGAGTGGTCGTAACGTAGATGCTTGATCGCTCAGCTGCGCCAAACTCAGAAGCCGCCCTCGAGGCCGGGTGCGAACCGTTGTTTCGCAAAGACCAACGGTCGCCTACCGCTTCTCGGAGAGTTGAAAGATCAGGTCGTCAATTTCGTCGAGCAGCCTGTCAATCTTGTCTCGCCCCAGCCGCGCTTCGATCTCTTCGGAGATCGCCGCGCTTTCCGGCGCGGCCTTGGCGAGAAAATCGCGGCCCGCCTTGGACAGGCTGATCAGCGTCTTGCGCCCGTCATCGGGGGCCTTGCGCAGATGAATGAAGCCGCGCGCGTCCATCGCCTTGAGAATGCGCGACAGCGACGGCGCAAGGATCGCGGCGCTTTCGGCCAGTTCCGTTGCGTCCACGGCCTCGTTCTCGTCCAGAACCCGCAGCACCCGCCATTGCTGTTCGGTCACGTCCAGCCGGTGCAGCATCGGGCGAAACCGTTCCATCAACGTCTCGCGCGCACGCAAAAGCGCAATCGGCAGGGCGCGCCGTGTATGGGCGAGGGGGGCAGCGGATCGGCTCCGGTTCTGCGGCATGACTAAGGTCTCCGGTTCTGACCTGACGCTACTTTACAGGTTAATCGTTGACAATCGCAGCGTTGATTAACATGTTAATAAATGAGGAGGACGTCCCATGCCACATCTGTCGATTGAATACTCCGCCGGACTGGAGCGGGACGTATCCATCCCGGATCTGTGCCGCGCCCTGCACGGGGCCATGGTGCAGGCCGGGATTTTCCCGCTTGCGGGCATCCGGGTGCGGGCGCATTGCGCCGATTATGCCGTTGTTGCGGACGGCCTGCCGGAAAATGACTTTGCCGCCATGACGTTGGCGGTGGGGGCCGGGCGCTCGCAGGAAGCGTTGCGCGCCGCCGGGGACCTGATCTTTGCCGCCGCACAGGCGGTGCTGGCAGAGCGGCTTGCTGCGCCGCATTTTGCCCTGTCGCTGGACATCCGCGTCTCCGATCCGGCGCTCAGCTGGAAGGACACACCGATCCACGCGCGGCTCAGCAAGCCCGGCTGACGCGGCGGATTTGAGAACAATTGCAATGAAAGGTCCGCTGTTGCATGTTTCGCCCCATGCAATTTCTCGACTTCGGACATGACCCCTGGCTGGTCGCCATTTCGCTGGTGGTGGCGCTTGTCGCCGGGGCGACGGGGCTGACCCTGACCAAGGACCTGTCGCAGATCCCGCCCGCGCGGCGCAAGCTCGCCGTGGCGATTGCCGCCGTGGCGCTGGGCGGTGGCATCTGGTCGATGCATTTCATTGCCATGCTTGGTCTGCGCCTGCCGATCCTGTTCTATTATGACGCGGCGATCACGCTCGTCTCGGCGCTGATCGCCATCCTGATGGTCGGCCTTGCGCTGATCCTGCTGCATTTCACCCACCGCACGCGCGGGGTGATCGTGGCGGCGGGCAGCATCGTCGGGGCGGGAATCCTCGCCATGCATTACGTCGGCATGGCCGGGATGGAGCTGTGCCAGCCGGTCTATACGCCGGGCGGCGTGATCGGCTCGTCGGTGCTGGCCATCGGGCTGTGCATCGTGGCCTTTGGCGTGGCCTACGGGCGGCGCACCAACCGCAACATCGCACTGGGCACGCTGTGTTTCGGGGCGGCGGTCTTTGCGGTGCATTTTCTCGCCATGGCGGGCACGAATTTCATCGCGCTGCCCGAAGCGCGCGAGTTCGGGCCGCTGATCAGCAACGAGATCATGGCCATGGGGGTGATCCTGTCGAGTTTCGTGATCTTTGGTGCGTTTCTCTGGGTCGGGGCGACCTTGCTGATCCCCGAAGAGGGGACGGCTCAGGCTGCCGCGCCTGCGCCAGCCGCCGAGCCGACACGTGAGCCGACCCCCGAGCCGGAACAGCCCGTGCTGCGCATTCCCTGCGAGCGCGACGGCGGCAAGGTGTTTGTGCCGGCGGGCGAGGTGGTCTTCCTGCGCGCCGACGGCCATTACACCCAGGTTTATACCTCCGAAGACCGGCACTTCTGCGCATGGCCGATCACCGAAGCGACCAAGCGGCTCACGCCTCTTGGCTTTGTGAAGGTGCACCGCAGCTATCTGGTCAACCCGGTCAAGGTCACCCGGTTCGAGCGCAGCAAGGACAAGGGGCGCTGCACCTTCGGGACAGAAACCCTGCCGCCGGTGCCGGTGAGCCGCTCGCACCTCAAGGAGGCCGAAGAGGCTTTCGTTTGAGAGTAACGGCTTCCTGATTTCGAGGTGGATCAAACGGGATCCGGGTTAGCCAATTCTTTCCCCCGGATCGCTTGCGATCCGGTTCGCACCTGACCTCGCCCCCGTTTCGCCGAAGGCGAACCATTGCTGATTGGCGAACCTCTGGTTCGACGGCGGGTGCGAAGTGGCGGAACGTTTGGAGGGGCTTCGACGTGGATGCTTTGAAGAGTTGACGGCGACAATGCCGGGGCCCGCCCTCGAGGCCGGGTGCAAACCTCTGTTGCTCAAAAAGGCATAGCAGCGCAACTCGTGCGTCCAGCGGCGCAACTCGTGCAAAACCCTCGTAAACAAATGCTTTTGGGGTGCCTTGTGCACCACCGCATGCCCCCCTGAGGCCAGCCAGAAAACTTGCTCAGGGAGGAGTAGCAATGATTCCAGCGGCCTTTGAATACCACCGGCCAAAGGACATGGAGGGCGTTCTTGCGGTGCTGAAAGAGCACGGAGACGACGCCCGCGTCCTTGCCGGGGGGCACAGCCTGATCCCCATGATGAAACTGCGCATGGCCGACGTGCCGCACCTGATCGACCTTCAGGATGTGGAGACCCTGCGCGGCATTTGCATGGACGCAGGCACTGTTCACATCGGCGCCATGGTCACTCAAGCGGAGATCATCGCCAACGACCAGCTTGCGCAGGCCGCGCCGATCATGCGCGAGGCCTCTTTGCAGATCGCGGACCCGCAGGTGCGTTACATGGGCACCGTGGGCGGCAACGTCGCAAACGGGGATCCGGGCAACGACATGCCGGGGCTGATGCAGTGCCTTGACGCCACCTTCACGCTTGTGGGCGAAGAGGGCGAGCGCACGGTCAAGGCGCGGGAGTTCTACGAGGCGGCCTATATGACCGCGCGCGATGATGAGGAGGTTCTGACCTCTGTCAGCTTTGCCGCGCCCAAAGGCGGCTCGGCCTACGAAAAGCAAAAACGCAAGATTGGCGATTATGCCACGGCGGCGGCGGCGGTGATCCTTGAGAAATCGGGTGGCACCTGTTCGGCGGCCTCCATCGCCATGACCAATCTCAGCGACACGCCGATCTGGTCCGAAGCGGCAGGGGCGGCGCTGATTGGCACGGCCGTTGACGCGGCGGCGATCAAGGCGGCGGTGGCGGCGATGCTGGGCGACATTGACCCGGCTGAAGACAACCGCGGCCCGATTGAATTCAAACGCCACGCAGCGGGCGTGATCCTGAGCCGCGCCATCGCGCGCGCCTGGGACCGGGCATAAGGGGAGGAAACCGATGTCCAAGAAAATGCACATCCAGATGACCGTGAATGGCGAAGAGCAGGAATTCCTGGCCGAGCCGCGCGAGTTGCTTATCCATACGCTGCGCGAGCGGCTGAACATCACCGGCCCGCACATTGGTTGCGAGACGTCCCACTGCGGCGCCTGCACCGTGACGATCAACGGCAAGTCGGTGAAATCCTGCACCATGTTCGTCGCGCAGGCTAATGGCGCGGAGGTGACCACCATCGAAGGCCTCGGCAACCCGGACAGCCTGCATGTCCTGCAGGAGGCGTTCAAGGAACACCACGGGCTGCAATGCGGCTTCTGCACGCCGGGGATGATCACCCGCGCGTCGAAGCTGCTCGAAGAGAACCCGACGCCTTCAGAGGAAGAGGTGCGCTTTGGCATGGCGGGCAACATCTGCCGCTGCACCGGGTATCAGAACATCGTGAAATCCATTCTCGCTGCGGCTGAGGAGCTGAACTCTGCGAAGGAGGCTGCGCAATGACCGTCAGATCGTGGAGCGGCCGACCGGCCTCAAGTAACGAAGTGGTAGGCCAAATCAGAATGGAGGCGGCACAATGAAGGACGAAGTAACCCGCGAGGAACGCGTCGACGCGCTGGGCGGCATGGGCTGCAAGCGCAAACGCGTGGAAGACGCCCGCTTTACCCAAGGCAAGGGCAACTATGTGGACGACATCAAACTGCCGGGGATGCTCTTTGGCGATTTTGTCCGCTCGCCTTATGCCCACGCCCGGATCAAGTCCATCGACGCCTCTGCGGCCTTGGCTTTGGACGGGGTGATCGCGGTTCTGACCGCCGACGATCTGCGCCCGCTTGGTCTGCACTGGATGCCGACGTTGGCCGGGGACAAGCAGATGGTTCTGGCCGATGGCAAGGTGCTGTTTCAAGGGCAGGAGGTGGCCTATGTGGTCGCCAAGGACCGCTATATCGCCGCCGATGCGGTGGAACTGGTCGAGGTCGAGTACGAAGACCTGCCGGTGCTTGTGGACCCGTTTGAGGCGATGAAATCGGATGTTGTCCTGCGCGAAGACCTCGTGGGCGAAGACGGCAGCCTGCCGGACGGCGCACACGGGCCGCGCAAACATCACAACCACATCTTCACGTGGGAAGCGGGCGAAAAGGAGGCCACCAAACAGGTGATCGACAACGCCGACGTGGTGGCCACGGAGACCATGTATTACCACCGCACGCACCCCTGTCCGCTTGAGACCTGCGGCTGTGTGGCGTCGATGGACAAGGTCAATGGCAAGCTGACGCTTTGGGGCACCTTTCAGGCACCCCACGCGATCCGCACCGTGGTGTCCCTGATTTCAGGGATTGAGGAGCACAACATCCGGGTGATCTCGCCCGACATTGGCGGCGGGTTTGGCAACAAGGTCGGGGCCTATCCGGGCTATGTCTGCTCGGTTGTCGCCTCCATCGTCACTGGTGTTCCGGTGAAATGGGTCGAGGACCGGATGGAAAACCTGATGACCACGGCCTTTGCCCGCGATTACTGGATGACCGGCAAGATCAGCGCCACCAAAGACGGCAAAATCACTGGACTTGATTGCCATGTGACCGCTGATCACGGCGGGTTTGACGCCTGCGCCGATCCGACGAAATTCCCGGCGGGGTTCATGAACATCTGCACCGGCTCCTATGATATTCCAACGGCGTATCTGGCGGTGGATGGGGTCTATACCAACAAGGCTCCGGGCGGTGTTTCGTATCGTTGCTCGTTCCGGGTGACGGAGGCTGTCTACTTTATCGAGCGGATGATCGAGGTTCTGGCGATTGAGCTGGATATGGATGCAGCCGAGCTGCGCCGGATCAACTTCATCCGCAAGGATCAGTTCCCCTACAAGGCGGCGCTGGGCTGGGAATATGACTCTGGCGATTACCACACCGCCTGGGACAAAGCGCTGAAGGCCGTGGACTATGACGGGCTGCGTGCGGAACAGGCGCAGCGGGTCGAGGATTTCAAGGCGGGCAAGACGCGCAAGCTGATGGGCATTGGCCTGACGCATTTCACGGAGATCGTGGGGGCCGGGCCGGTGAAGAATTGCGATATTCTTGGCCTTGGCATGTTTGACAGCTGCGAAATTCGCATCCATCCGACAGGCTCAGCGATCGCGCGGCTTGGCACAATTTCACAAGGTCAGGGACACGCGACAACCTTTGCGCAAATCCTTGCCACCGAGATCGGTCTGCCGGCGGATAGCATCACCATCGAAGAAGGCGACACGGACACCGCGCCTTATGGGCTGGGCACCTATGGCTCGCGCTCAACCCCGGTGGCGGGGGCGGCGACGGCCATGGCGGGGCGGAAAATCCGCGCCAAGGCGCAGATGATCGCGGCGTACCTGCTCGAAGTGCATGATGATGACGTGGAGTTCGACGTGGACCGCTTTGTGGTCAAAGGCGCGCCGGAGAAGTTCAAGACCATGAAGGAGATCGCCTTTGCGGCCTATAATCAGGCCATTCCGGGGATCGAACCGGGGCTTGAGGCGGTGAGCTACTATGACCCGCCCAACATGACCTATCCGTTTGGGGCCTATGTCTGTGTCATGGACATCGACGTGGACACCGGCGAGGTCGACATCCGGCGGTTCTATGCGCTCGATGACTGCGGCACCCGCATCAACCCGATGATCATCGAAGGGCAGGTGCATGGCGGTCTGACCGAGGCGCTGGCCGTCGCGCTGGGGCAGGAGATTGCCTACGACGACATGGGGAACGTGAAGACGGGGACGCTCATGGACTTCTTCCTGCCCACCGCCTGGGAGGTGCCGAACTATGAGACGGACCACACGGTCACGCCCTCACCGCACCACCCCATTGGCGCAAAGGGTGTGGGCGAGAGCCCGCATGTTGGCGGCGTGCCGTGTTTCTCCAATGCGGTGAACGACGCCTTCCGGGCCTTTGGGCTGCGGCACACGCATATGCCGCATGACCACTGGCGGATCTGGAAGACGGCGAACCAGCTTGGTCTGCATGGCTGAGGGGTTTCGGGTCACGTTGTGACCCGACCGGGCGGGGGCGCTGCCCCCGCACCCCCGAGGTATTTTTGGCCCAAAGAAACAGGAGGCGCGTGTGGACGGCTTTCAATCCTTGCAGGACAGGCTGCGGGCCGAGGGGTATGTGGCCTCGGACGATCTGGCCGTGGCGTTGCATCTGGCGCTCACATTGCAGCGGCCTTTGTTGCTCGAAGGGGCGGCGGGCGTTGGCAAGACGGAAGTGGCGCGGGTTTTGGCGGCGGCGCAGGATACGCGTCTTATTCGGCTTCAATGTTATGAGGGTTTGGACGCGGCGCAGGCGATTTACGAGTGGAATTACCAGCGGCAATTGCTGGCGATCCGGGCGGCGGCGGAAAGCGGCGAGACCGGTCGGGCCGTTGAAGATCGGATATTCTCTCGGGAATACTTGCTGGAGCGGCCATTGTTGCAGGCGATCACGCAGGATGCCGCGCCTGTGTTGCTGATTGATGAAATCGACCGGGCGGATGAGGAGTTCGAGGCGTTTCTTTTGGAGATGCTGGCGGACTACCAGATCACCGTGCCGGAGCTTGGGACGATTGAGGCGGTGACAAAGCCCGTGGTGATCCTGACGTCGAATGGCACGCGCGATTTGTCGGATGCTTTGCGGCGGCGCTGTCTGTTTTCCTATGTCGAATACCCGGACCCGGCGACGGAACTGGCGATTTTGCAGGCGCGCTGTGCCGGGATTGAGCGGCGTTTGGGCGAGCAGATCATCGGGTTTGTGCAGGCTTTGCGGAGCGAGGATTTGGAGAAGGTTCCCGGCGTGGCGGAGATGCTGGACTTTGCCGCCGCGCTCATGGGGCTGGGGATTGCGGATCTGACGGATGATCCGGCGGTCTTGCAGAACACACTGACGACTTTGCTGAAGACGCAAGCGGACCGGGCGGCGGTGACGACGGAAGTGGCGCAACGGCTTGCGGGGAAGGCGGCATGAGCCGGGTCACACGCTTTGCCGCCCGCGATCCGGGGTCTGCGGCGCGCATGGCCGGGTTTGTGGCGCATCTGCGGGAGAATGGCCTGCGGCTTGGTGTGCAGGAAAGTGAGGCAGCACTCAGCGCGCTTACGCATGTGGAGGCGGCGCGGCCGATGCTGGCACGGGCGGCGCTGCGTGCGGTCTGCACGGGATGCAAGGAAGAGGCGCAGCGGTTTGACGCGTTGTTCGAAGCCTATTGGATGGACATGGGGCGGGTGCGCACGAAGGTGGTGCCGAGCGCCGCGCCGCAGAAGGGCGATGACGCGGTACACTCTTCGCGCAATGCCAAAGGTGAGGACATGGGCGGCTCAGGGCAAAGCACCGCGCCTGATGGCGGCGACGGCGAGGCGGAGCGTGACGGCGAGGGCAAGCTGATTGCCACCGAGCGGCGCAACCTGTCGCGGCGAGACCTGCGTGATCTGGTGCGGCCCGAAGAGATTGCCGAGGCCGAGGCCGTGGCACGGCGTCTGGGGCAGGCGCTGAAGGACCGGCGCTCGCGTCGGCGGATCGCGGCGCGCAAAGGCGACCGCTTGCATTTTCGCAAGACCATTCGGCGCAGCCTTTCGACCGGGGGCGAGCCGCTGCGGCTCTACCGGCGCAAACGCCCGGACCGCGCGCCGAAGATCGTGGCGCTGTGTGATGTGTCAGGTTCCATGGGCGTGTATGCGCAGGTGTTTCTGGCCTTTCTGGCGGGGCTGATGCGCGGGGATGACACGGCGGATGCGTACCTCTTTCACACGCGGCTGGTGCGGATCACCGAGGCGCTGCGCGACCGCGATGCCATGCGGGCGATTGGGCGCATGTCGCTGATGGCCGATGGATTTGGCGGCGGCTCGAAGATTGGCGCGAGCCTGCAGCTCTTTGCCGAAACCTATGCGCGGCGGTTTGTCGATGGGCGGTCGGTGGTGATCATCCTGAGCGATGGCTACGACACGGCGCCGCCAGAAGAAATGGACCACGCGCTGGCGCGATTGCGCAAGCGGGGCTGTCGGATCATCTGGCTCAACCCTTTGAAAGGGTGGAAGGATTACGCCCCCGTGGCGGGCGGTATGGCGGCGGCGCTGCCGCATCTGGATTTGTTCGCGGCGGCCAACACCCTGGCCGATCTGGCCGCGCTTGAGACGGAGTTGACCCGGCTATGACCCCTGCAGAATTCCTCTCTGATCCGATTGCCGAGACCGCGCAGGATTTGCGCGACCGGCAGGAACCCTTTGCCTTTGCCACGATCGTGCGCACCAACGGCACCACCGCTGCCAAACCCGGCGCAAAGGCGATCATCGGTGCGGACGGGGCGATCCTGCACGGGTTTCTGGGCGGCGGCTGCACGCGCGGGGCGGTCAGACGTGCGGCGCTCGCGGCGATTGAAAGCGGCGGGCCGAAGCTGATTTCCGTGGCTCCCGAAGAGCATCTGGCGGAGCAGGGCAAAGCGGCGGGCGAGGAAGAGGCCGGGGTGCTTTACGCGCGCAATGGCTGCCCCTCGCGGGGCACGGTTGATATCTTCATCGAGCCATGCCTGCCGATGCCGGAACTGGTGGTTCTGGGCGGCTCGCCCGTGGCCGAAGCGCTGTGCCAGCTTGCGCCGCAGTTTCACTGGTCGGTTGCCGGGGAGATCTCGTCTGCGGTGCCTGCGCGGCTGCGCGTGATCGTGGTGGCGACGCAGGGACAGGGGGACATGGATGCGCTGACGGCGGCATTGCAGGCCGGGACGGAGCATGTGTTCTTTGTCGGCAGCGCGAAGAAATACGCGGCTTTGTCGGCCAAGCTCGTGGCGGCGGGGCAGGAGGAGGGCCGGGTTGCTGCGGTTCATGCGCCGGCAGGGCTGAACATCGGGGCGGTCACGCCGGAAGAGATCGCCCTGTCGATCCTTGCGTCACTGGTACAGATCCGCCGTGCGCCGGTGCCGCGTGGGGAGGATCGGCCATGATGCGACGGTTTTTCAATATGTTAAGGGCGCGGCTGCGTCCCAATCGGGCGCAGGCAGAGATCCTCGCCCGGATCAAATTTCCCTGTTGCTGAAGAAAAGGAAGATCCATGCAACTGAGTGACGAGATTACCATCAACGCGCCGAAAGACGTGGTTTATGCGGCGCTGAACGATCCTGAGGTGCTGCAACAGTGCATTCCGGGCTGTGAGGAGTTGATCAAGCACTCCGATACGGAACTGGAGGCTAAGGTGGTGCTGAAGGTCGGGCCGGTGAAAGCGAAGTTCTCCGGCACGGTGACGCTGGACCAGAGCGGCGCGCCGGATGCGTTTTCCCTCTCCGGGCAAGGCAATGGCGGCGCGGCGGGCCATGCCAAGGGGGGCGCGGATGTGACTTTGACGGCGGACGAGGGCGTGACGGTGCTGCGCTATGACGCCAAGGCCGAGATCGGCGGCAAGCTGGCGCAGCTTGGCAGCCGCCTCATTCAGGGCACGGCGCAGAAACTGGCGAGCAAGTTCTTCAAGAGCTTTGCCGAGGTGGTCGAGGAAGAGGCGGTGGCCTGAGGGATTCTTAAACGCCGGATCGCGCCGCGTCTTTGGGCGGGCATTCCAGATCTGTATCCCCACGGGATGTCTGACGGTCAAAAAATGTGCGAACTGGCGTCGTTGGGGCGGGCTTGAAGGGTTACTTCTGCCCGTCCCCTTTTTGCACGTCCCTTTTTCGCTCGGTCTCGGGTTGCTGAGACATATGCCGTTCGATGGCATCAAGCCGGGCCAGCACCGCGTCGCGGTAGCTTTCCGTGGCAGCGACCTCTTCCTCGGCGTGGGCCTCCTGCATGGAGTTCACGATGAGGCCGACGATCAGGTTTACCACGGCAAAGGTGGTCATCAGGATGAACGGCACAAAGAAAGCCCAGGCGTAGGGATAGACCTCCATCACCGGGCGCACGATGCCCATGGACCAGCTTTCCAGCGTCATGATCTGGAACAGCGAATAGGCCGACAGGAAAATGGTGCCGAACCAGTCCGGGAAGCTGGCGCCGAAGAGTTTGGTGGCCATCACCGAGGCGATGTAGAAGATCAGCGCCATCAGCAGGAAGACCGAGGCCATGCCGGGCAGGGCGGTCACGAAGCCTTCGACCACCCGGCGCAGGGTGGGCGCGACAGAGACGAGACGCAGAAGGCGCAAAATCCGCAAGGCCCGCAGTACCGCAAGCCCCTGCGCGGCGGGGATCAGGGCGACGCCGACGATGACGAAGTCAAAGACATTCCAGCCGTTGCGGAAAAACGCCGGGCCGCGCGCGATGAGCTTGGCGGCCAGTTCCACGACAAAGATCGCAAGGCAGAGCCGGTCGAGCGTGACGATCAGCCCGCCCGCCGCATCCATCAGGGTTTTGGAGGTTTCCAGCCCGAGGATCACGGCATTGAACAGGATCACGGCGGTGATGGTGTTGCGCGTGGCAGGTTTGTCGAGAATCGCGCCAAGGCGCTCGCGGATCGTCATCGGGGGGCTGCTCCAGAGTGGCGGTATGCGTCAGCAGCGGAGATAACGCCTGTCCGGAGCGGCTTCAACAGCGCGCAGGCAGGAGGGAGGGGCAAATTCCTTCGAAGGAATTTGCAAAAGTCATGGATGACTTTTGGCACCGCCCCGGTCGGAGGACGGCGCCTTGGTGATTGGTCAGCCGACGATCAGCTGTTTGAGCTTCAGCGCTTCATATTCCAGCGCGGCGAGGCGGAAATTCACCACGTCCCCGATGGTGATCATGCCAACCGCATAGTCGCCATCCATCACCGGCATGTGGCGGAAACGGCCGTCGCTCATGCGGCGCAGCACCGTGACCAGCGATTCGGAGCGCGTGGCGGTCTGCACCTCGGTCACCATGATTTCATTGATCGACTGCGGCAGGGTGGTGCCGGGCGTGTCCGCAAGGCGGCGCACGATGTCGCGTTCGGACAGGATCCCGGCGACGGAGCCGTCATCGTTCTTGACCAGCAGCGCGCCGATCCGGTTGTCGCGCAGCACTTCAACCGCGTGCTGGATCGTATCGGTCGGGCTGATCCAGATGATATCGCCGCCCTTGCTGTCGAGCACATGCCCCACGGTGGCCTCGGCGGCAGACAGGTTGGTCTGCAGCGATTGGCTCTGCGTGCTTTTCTGCTCGTCGTCGCCGCGGGTTGGGGGCTGATAAGATGTTGGCATGCTTTCCTCCGCTTGTTCTTTGCTTCAGCGTACTGCAAAACGCGGCAGCGACAACAGTTTTGAGCAAAAGAGGGCGCGTGCGGTGATGGATTTTGTTCTGACACCTGTTTTGGCGACGGTTATCTTCGTCATCGCCTGCCTCGCGGGCTACAGCTATCGCCGTGTGTGGAAAACCGAAGGGCCGCGCTGGCAGCTCTGGATTTACGGTGTGATTGCGGCGGGCTGTTTGCTGGTTCTGGGGTTTGTGCCGATGGAGGGGTAGGGGTTTCGGCCTTGAGAGGCCATTCCCCTCACCACAGGCGCGGAATCAAGGCCGCAGGCCGCCGCGCCATCATGCTGGAAGCATGTCTCCGACATGACGGGCCGTCCCGTCGCACCGGAGGTGCGCCGACAAGGGCTCGGCACGCCTTTGGCGTGACGGCACGGCGATTGGGCAATCGTGTCGAGCTAGACCTGACTAGCGCGCCAGTGGCTGGGATAAATCGAGGGGACCAGAGGGGGATCGCCGTACCACGGCCCGTCGATAGGCGCGGCTTGTTCTCTGGCTCAAAGGTCTGCGATGAGGTCCCGGATCAGGTCCGGGACGGGTGGGCGCTCAATGTCCCATCAAACCCCGTTCAGCCCTGCTGCTCCATCTCGTCGAGCATCTTCTTGGCCCGGGGGCAGGCGCCGAGGCGTTCGCGCAAGGGGCTGTCCGGGTCGATGTCTTTCTTGCAGACAAGGCATTTGTCCGCGTCGGAGATGGCGTTGAGCCCGCCGCAGCTGCCCTTGATCGTGCGTCCGCTGAACATCACCCCAACCGCCATGCCGATCATGACAAGGGCAAACAGGCCGAAGGTGAGCAGGAACGTGGACATGGGCGGGCTCTTTTGTCTTAGGCGGTCAGTTCAAGGAACTTGCGCGATGCGGTGGTTGTCACATCAGATGTGGCCTCTGCGCCCGTGCGATCAACAAACAAAACCGCCATGTCACGGGAATTTGCGATCTCGAGGCCCTTTTCGGTGCCCAGAACCAGCAGCGCCGTGGCCCATGCGTCCGCCAGCATCGCGTTGTCGGTCAGAACAGTCACGGACGCGGTGTTGTGCGTCACCGGACGGCCCGTGGTGGCGTCGATGATGTGGGAGAACCGCTCCCCGTCTGCTTCGAAGTAGTTGCGGTAGTCGCCGGAGGTGGCCATGCCGAGATCGGACAGACCCACGACCTGCATCACGCCGCGATCAAAGCTGCTCGGGGTCTCGATGCCGATCTGCCAGGGCAGACCTTCGGGGTTGCGGCCTGCGGTAACCAGATCGCCGCCGATCTCAACCATGTAATCGGTGATGCCGAAGGAGGCGAGGGCACGGGCGACGTGATCGACGCCAAAGCCTTTGCCGATGGCCGAGAGGTACACCTCTGCGCCGTCCTGCGTCTTGGTCAGCGTGGTGCCGGCCTGTGCGATGGACTGTGCCTGACCGCAGCAACCCATGGCGTCGAGAATGGCGGTCTCGGACGGAGCGGCTGTCTTCGGGGACTGGCCCGCGCCAAAGCCCCAGAGGTCGATCAGAGCGCCCACGGTGACGTCAAAGCGGCCCTGAGAGGCGCGGTTGACGTCCGCGGCGGCGGCCATGACTTCGGCCAGCTCGGCGGAGACGGTCAGGCTTTCGCCCTTGGCCAGCGCGTTGAAGCGCGAAATCTCGGAAGACGCGTCCCAGTTGGACATCTGCGTGTTCACATCCGCCAGCGCCGCATCAACGGCGGCCTGAAGCTCGGCCTTGTTCACAGCCTTGGAGTGATCAACCGCGACGATATTGTAACCGGTGCCCATGGTCAGCCCGGAAAGCTCCAGCACGGACCAGCCGGTTTTGCAGGCGGCCAGCGCGAGCGGCATGATCATGAAGCTGCGGCGGGAAAGGAGAAGAGAGTTCGACACGGGCGTACTCCGGAAGCTGTTGAAAGGTCCATTTCTGGTGTTCGCCCGCTTCTGAGGCAGAATGAGACGGGGTTCAACACTGAATCGAAAGATGTGAGCGAAAACACTCGGCGAAATCGCAAAAAGTGACCGAATCTGCCTTTAAAACCCGGCGTCCCTGTACCATAAGGCGCGCAGATGAAGGACAGGACTCAAGACGTGACGCAATATACGTTGAAGAAAGGTCTGGACGTTCCGGTGCTTGGGGCACCCGAATCCACGACCATCGACACAGCCACCGTCAGGACCGTCGCAATTCTGGGGCAGGATTACATCGGGCTCAAACCCCGTCTTGCCGTGCAGGAAGGTGATGTGATTGCCGCCGGTGCGCCGATCCTCGCACATAAAGACACTCCAGAGGTCAAGATCACCGCGCCGGTTTCCGGGCGCATCAAGGCGATCAACCGGGGCGCGCGCCGCGTGCTTGTGAGTGTCGAGATCGAAATCGACGACAGCGCCGCCGAACCGGTGGACTTCTCTGCCATTGGTGGTGCGGACAGCGCGGCTGGCGTGGCGGAAAAGCTCTGCGCGGCCGGTCTGTGGACCTCTTTCCGCACGCGGCCCTATTCCAAGGTGCCGGGCAGCGACGAGCGTCCCGCCGCGATCTACGTGACCGCCATGGACAGCGAGCCGCTCTCTGCCGATGCGGCGCAGATCATCGCGCTGGACGAGCAGGCCTTCACCGAAGGTCTGGCCGCCGTCGCGAAGCTGTCGGAAGGCAAGACCTACCTCTGCCACGAGACCGGCCACCACGTGGCGGGCCGCGAAGTGCAGGGTGTCGAGGTTGCCGCCTTTGACGGGCCGCACCCCTCGGGTCTCGCGGGCACGCACATGCATTTCCTCGAGCCGCCCTCTGCCGCCAAGACGGTCTGGAGCATCGGCTATCAGGACGTGATCGCCATTGGCCGTCTGTTTGACACCGGCAAGCTCGACAGCCGCCGCGTGGTTGCGCTGACCGGCCCGATGGTGCGCCATCCGCGTCTGGTGCACACGGTTGCGGGCGCGTCGTTGACCGAGCTGCTGGCCGAAGACCTGACCACAAAAATTCCGGTGCGCATGATCTCCGGTTCGATCCTCAGCGGTCGGGCAGGGGAGGGCGAGACGGCCTATCTCGGGCGCTATGCCCGCCAGGTCACGCTCATCGAAGAGGATCACAAGCAGATCCCGATGGGCTGGATCCGTCCGATGCCGTCGAAATATGCCTTCCAGCCGGTGCTCGGCTCCGCCTTCTCGAAGAAGCTCTACAAGCTGACCTCGAACCTCAACGGCGGCCGTCGCGCCATGGTGCCGATCGGCACCTTCGAACAGCTGATGCCGCAGGATTTCCTGCCGACGCAGCTCCTGCGGGCGCTTCTGGTGATGGACACCGACAGCGCGCAGGCGCTGGGTGCGCTGGAGCTGGACGAGGAAGACCTCGCGCTTTGCGGCTTCTCCTGCCCCGCCAAGTATGAATATGGCCTCGCGCTTCGCGACAGCCTGACCAAGATCGAGAAGGAGGGCTAGGCTTTGGGTCTGCGCAGTTTCTTCGACAGCATCGAGCCGCATTTCGTCAAAGGCGGAAAGTACGAGAAGTACTTCCCGATCTACGAAATGGTCGAAAGCTTCATCTACACCCCCAAGACGGTGACCACGGTCGCGCCGCACGCGCGCTCCTACATCGATATGAAGCGGATCATGACCTATGTGGTCATCGCGACGATCCCCTGCATTCTGTTCGGGATGTATAACACCGGTCTTCAGACCAACATGGCGATTGCCGAACATGGCGCCTCCGGCTGGCGCGCGGCGATCATCGAGGGGCTTGGCATTGGCTTCAATGCAAACAACCCGCTCGCCAACATGTTGCATGGCCTCATGTATTTCCTGCCGATCTATATCGTGACGCTGGTCGCGGGCGGGATTTTCGAGGTGGTCTTCGCCACCGTGCGCAAGCACGAGGTGAACGAAGGCTTCCTCGTGACCTCCATGCTTTACACTTTGATCGTGCCCGCTTCCACGCCGCTCTGGCAGGTGGCTCTGGGCATCATCTTCGGCGTGGTGATCGGCAAGGAAGTCTTTGGCGGCACAGGGAAAAACTTCCTCAACCCGGCGCTTGTCGGCCGTGCCTTCCTCTACTTCGCTTATCCGGCGCAAATGTCCGGGGACAGCATCTGGACCCCGGTTGACGGCTTCTCCGGCGCAACTGCCCTGTCCATCGGTGCATCCGACGGCTACCAGGCGCTGCCCGAGCGCGGCATCGACTGGATGGACGCCTTCATCGGCACCATTCAGGGCTCGTTCGGCGAGACCTCGACGCTGGCGGCGATGATCGGTCTGGCCTTCCTCCTGGTGGTGCGCATCGCCAACTGGCGTCTGATCGTCGGCTGTCTGGGCGGCATGATTGCCTTCTCGACCCTGCTGAACCTGATCGGCTCTGACACCAACCCGATGTTCGCCATGCCGTGGTACTGGCACCTTGTGCTGGGTGGCTATGCCTTTGGTCTGGCCTTCATGGTCACCGAGCCGGTCTCCGCCTCGCACACCAACATGGGCCGCTACATCTACGGCGCGCTGATCGGTTTCATGGTTGTGATGATCCGTGTCGTGAACCCGGCCTTCCCGGAAGGCATGATGCTGGCGATCCTCTTCGGCAACGTCTTTGCACCGCTGATCGACTACTTCGTCGTGCAGGCCAACATCAAACGGAGGGCCAAGCGTTATGTCTGATACTCACGAGCCCAAGGGCCCGCTGGCGCGCTTCCTCGCGGCACCGCCCGATGGCGTGGCCAAGACCGTGATCGTCGCGGGCACGCTGTGCCTTGTCGCCTCCATGGTTGTCTCCGCCGCCTCCGTGGCGCTGCGTCCGACGCAGGCGGAAAACCAGCTGCGCGACAAGCGGGTGAACATCCTGCAGGTGGCGGGTGTCTATGAGGACGGCGTAGAAGTGAACGAGGTGTTCGCCCAGTTCGAGCCGAACGTGCTGGACCTCTCGACCGGCGAGTTCACCGATCAGTTCGACGTGGAGACCTTTGACGCGCTGGCCGCGGCAGACGATCCGGCGATCATCCGTGATCTGGACGAAGACCCGGCGGGTCTCGGCGGCAGCATGGAAGCCTTCCGCATGGTCTACCTGCTGCGCGACGACGCCGGTGCCATCGACAAGGTGATCCTGCCGATCGAAGGCTACGGCCTGTGGTCCACGCTTTATGGCTTCATCGCGCTCGAAGAGAACGGCAACGACATCTTCGGCCTGCAGTTCTATCAGCACGGCGAGACACCGGGCCTTGGGGCGGAGGTTGACAACCCCCGCTGGAAAGCTCTGTGGAGCGGCAAGCAGCTGTTCAACGACGGCGGTGATCTGGCGATCCAGGTGGCCAAGGCCGCCGGTCCCGATGGCGCGGATCACCACGTGGACGCGCTTGCCGGGGCGACGCTGACTTCGGTGGGTGTTCATAACCTCGTGCGTTTCTGGATGGGGGAGACCGGTTACGGCTCTTTCCTCGAACGCCTGACAGCAGGGGAGGTGCAGTAATGGCACAGACCTATCGCAAGCAACTGATCGACCCGTTGGTCGACAACAACCCGATCACGCTGCAGGTTCTGGGCATCTGCTCGGCTCTGGCGGTGACCTCCTCGATGCAGGTGGCGCTGGTCATGACCATCGCGGTGACGGCGGTGACGGGCTTTTCGTCCATGTTCATCTCGATGCTGCGCAACCAGATCCCCAGCTCGATCCGGATCATCGTGCAGATGGTCGTGATCGCGAGCCTCGTGATCCTCGTGGACCAGATCCTCAAGGCCTATGCCTACGAGATCTCGAAGACGCTTTCGGTCTTTGTCGGCCTGATCATCACCAACTGTATCGTGATGGGCCGCGCCGAAGCTTTCGCCATGAAGAACCCGCCGATCGACAGCTTTATCGACGGGGTTGGCAACGGGCTTGGTTATGGCCTGCTGCTGATGGTCGTGGCGTTTTTCCGCGAACTGCTGGGCGCGGGCTCGCTTTTCGGCATCACCATTTTCGAGACGGTCAACAACGGCGGCTGGTACGTGCCCAACGGCATGATGCTGCTTCCCCCGTCTGCGTTCTTTGTCATCGGTCTGATCATCTGGGGCGTGCGCACCTGGAAACCGGCACAGGTGGAAGAGCGTGAATACAAGATCCAATCGGTAGAGGCACACTGATGGAAGGTCTGATTTCCCTCGCGGTCAAGGCGATCTTTGTTGAGAACCTGGCCCTCTCCTTCTTCCTGGGCATGTGTACCTTCCTTGCCGTGTCCAAGAAGATCTCCACGGCCATGGGCCTTGGTATCTCGGTCATGGTGGTGCAGGCCATCACCGTGCCCGCCAACAACCTGATCCTGAACTACCTGCTGGCGCCGGGCGCGCTGGCCTGGGCAGGGTTCGGCGACGTGGACCTGACCTTCCTTGGTCTGATCTCCTACATCGGCGTCATCGCAGCGCTGGTGCAGATCCTCGAGATGGTGCTCGATAAGTACTTCCCGCCGCTCTACAACGCGCTCGGGGTCTTCCTGCCGCTGATCACGGTTAACTGCGCCATTCTGGGTGGTTCGCTGTTCATGGTGGAACGCTCCTACGACTTCGCAGAGGCCGCGACCTACGGCGTCTCTTCCGGCTTTGGCTGGGCGCTGGCGATCACCGCCATGGCGGGTGTGCGCGAGAAGCTGAAGTATTCGGACATTCCGGACGGGCTGCAGGGCCTTGGCATCACCTTCATCACCGCGGGACTGATGGCGCTGGCCTTCATGTCTTTCAGCGGCGTGAAGCTGTAAGGGGAGGGCAGGAACCATGGCAACGTTTGGACTTGGAATTTTCCTCTTTACCCTGATCGTTCTGGCGCTGGTGGCCATCATCATGGCCGCCCGTTCCAAGCTGGTCAGCACCGGGAACGTCAACATCGAGATCAACGGCGAGAAGACGATTTCCGTCCCCGCCGGTGGCAAGCTGCTGCAGACATTGGCTGAGCAGAAACTCTTCGTGCCTTCCGCCTGTGGCGGCGGCGGCACCTGCGCGCAGTGCCGCGTGCGCATTCATGAAGGCGGCGGGTCGATCCTGCCGACCGAGGAATCGCACATCACCAAGCGCGAGGCCGCCTGCGGCGACCGCCTGTCCTGTCAGGTGGCCGTGAAGCAGGACATGAAGATCGAAGTGCCCGAAGAGGTCTTCGGCGTGAAGAAGTGGGAGTGCACCGTGCGCTCCAACGAAAACGTCGCGACCTTCATCAAGAACCTTGTTCTGGAACTGCCCGAAGGCGAAGACGTGAACTTCCGCGCCGGTGGCTACATCCAGATCGAAGCGCCGGCGCACAAGCTGTCCTACAAGGAGTTCGATATTCAGGACGAATATCACGAGGACTGGGATCGCTTTGACCTGTGGCAGTATCAATCGACCGTCGACGAGCCGATCGAGCGCGCCTATTCCATGGCGAACTACCCTGATGAAAAGGGTCTGATCATGCTCAACGTGCGTGTCGCCTCGCCGCCTCCGGGCTCGCAGGGCATCCCGCCGGGTCAGATGTCGTCGTTCATCTTTAACCTCAAGCCCGGTGACAAGGTCACCATTTCCGGCCCGTTCGGCGAGTTCTTTGCCCGCGACACGCAAAAGGAAATGGTCTTCATCGGCGGCGGTGCAGGCATGGCCCCGATGCGCAGCCACATCTTCGACCAGCTCAAGCGTCTGGAAAACCGCGATCGCAAGATCACCTTCTGGTACGGTGCGCGTTCGAAGAAAGAGATGTTCTTTGTCGAGGACTTCGACCAGCTGGCCGAAGAGTTCGACAACTTCGAATGGCACGTGGCCCTGTCCGACGCCATGCCGGAGGACGACTGGAGCGGCTACACCGGGTTCATTCACAACGTTCTTTACGAAGAGTACCTGAAGAACCACCCGGCACCAGAAGACTGCGAGTTCTACATGTGTGGCCCGCCGATCATGAACAGCTCGGTCATCAACATGCTGCTTGAGCTGGGCGTCGACCGCGAAGACATCATGCTGGATGACTTTGGTGGGTGAGATCTGGTCCGCGTAGCGGCAAACGCTCCGGGGGAGCGTTTGAGGATCGAACGGGCGAAGCCCCGGCCGATGACAATACCAAGGGGGCCACAGCGGCCCCCTTTTTTCGTTGTTCGGGGCGGCCTCGGGCACGGAGCTTGCCCAAATGGTTAAAAGTGTTCAGTATTGCGGGCAGAGATTTGAGAGTTGGAAGGTCTTCTATGCTGAAAGCGTTTTTGTCCGGATTGGTCTTGTCCTGCGCGGCGTCCCTGGCGCAGGCGGGCACGATCAACGTCAATGCCAGCGGTCTTCTGCCATCGAGCCCGTTCAACACCACGCCGGAGATATGGGAGTTTTCGGGCAGTTTCTCGGATGGTCTGACGGATGCCTTTGGTGCGCTTCCGGGCGGGACGTTCGAATTTGAACCGGCGGATCTGGCAAGCTTGAGCTTTTCGATCGGGGGCACCGAGATCGGTTTCCTGACACCAACACCGGGTCTGCTCGACAGCCGGGTGGTGGTGAATTCTTCGGGCCTGTCGTTCTCGCTGTTTTTTGACCCCAGCGATCCGTTTTTCGGCGGCGGGTACTCGAGTGCCAGTTTTTCGATCTTCGTAGACGGCGGCCCTTTTGCCGCGGACTTTGAAGACCTGAGCACTCTGTTCTCCATCGCCCCTGCGGCGTCGACAGGTTGGTTGTTTTATCAGCCCACGGGCGGCAGTTTCGGCAGCAGCTTTGCGATTGGAACGGTGGAGGCGGCCCCGGCGGCGGTGCCGTTGCCTGCCTCACTTCTGCTGCTGCTGAGCGGGCTCGCCGGACTGGCGGCAGCCCGGCGGCGCGTCTAGACCTTATCCCCGAAGCCGCGCGCGCAGGTACTTCGCCGCAGAGCGGTAGTGGCTCGGCCCTGCCGCCTCGGCCCAGCGGCCCGGCGTCCAGTGGTTGTTGCCGCCTTTCATGGGCGCGCCGTAAAGGTCGGCGTCGCTGAGCCCTTCGATAAAGGCCAGAAGCGCCGCGTGGCGCTCCGCCAGCATCTCGCGCGCCGCATCCCAGCCCAGATCCATCTGTCTGGCACGCAGATCGGCGTTGTAGCGTTTTAACTCGTTCCACTTGTAACCGGGGGCGGGCAGGGCGACCTCCAGCCCGGCCATGCCATCCCGATACCAGCCAAGAAACAGGTCAATCCAATGGGCGCGGTGGCCGATGATGTCCTTGATCGAGGTGTCATCCACGTCCTTTTCCAGCGCCTTCTCCGCAGGGATCGGCGCGAGCACGCGTGCAAGCTTGGCGTACTCCTTGACCGTCACTGTCAGAAGTTCGTCTTTGGTTTTTGCAGGCATTGTGGACCCTCCGTTGTGGATGGCCCAAGTATACGCCCAACTTGTGGTTGTTTGCCTTGATCAGGGTCAGAGCCCTAGGGTCAGGACCCATTGATTTACGACGCGCAGTTTGACAGATTTTGTTTCAGGCAAGGCATAGAGCTGCAGGAATAGTTATCTATTTCAAGGCTCTATAACGCAGGCTGGGGCAAAATCCGTCAAACCCAAAGGGCAAGGAGAAATGCACGCTCTCGTCCTTCGGACCGTGGCTTCCTTGCCAAGGCAACCAGCCTTGCCTGCGAAATCCAAACGTCTGATAACGCGCATTTTTCCTTGCTGCGTATCGCAAATCAATGGGTCCTGACCCTAAGCGCAAACAGCCCTAGCCCGTAAAATCAATTGTTGCCGCAACCGCCCGTTTCCAGGCAGCGTATTTCGTCTCGCGCTGGCTGGCGTCCATGGCCGGGTCAAAGCGCGCCTCGGCGCTCCAGCCCTTGGCAAAATCACCCATGGGCGGCAGGATCCCGGCCTGGTGCCCGGCGAGCCAGGCCGCGCCCATGGCGGTGGTCTCCAGCACTTCGGGGCGCTCCACCGGCGCGCCGATCACGTCCGAAAGGAACTGCATCGCATAGCTTGATGCGCTCATGCCGCCGTCCACGCGCAGCGTGCTCTGCGTGGCCCCCGGCCAGTCGGCGGTCATCGCCTCGAGCAGATCGCGGGTCTGGTAGCCGACCGATTGCAGCGCGGCGCGCGCGAATTCTTCCGGTCCGGAGCCGCGCGTCAGTCCAAACATCGCCCCGCGGCATTCCGCGTTCCAGTAGGGCGCGCCAAGCCCGGTGAAGGCGGGCACGCAGATTACGTCCTGCGTATCATCGGCGGCCTCGGCCAGAGGCTGGGTTTCGGACGCGTTGCGGATGATCTTCAGCCCGTCCCGCAGCCATTGCACCACGGCCCCCGCGATAAAGATCGAGCCTTCGAGCGCGTAGGTCGGTTTGCCACCCAGCTGGTAGGCGATGGTGGTCAAGAGGCGGTTGTTCGAGGTGACCGGCGTCTCGCCGGTGTTCAGAAGCGCAAAGCAGCCAGTGCCATAGGTGGACTTGAGCATCCCCGGCTCGAAACAGGCCTGACCGATGGTGGCGGCCTGCTGATCTCCGGCCACGCCAAGGATCGGGATTTCCGCGCCAAAGAGATCGGCGCGGGCCATGCCGAAGTCGGCGGCGCAGTCCTTGACCTCGGGCAGCATGGTCATCGGGATGCCCAGCATGTCGCACATGGTCTTGGACCAGCGGCCCTTGCGGATGTCATAGAGCATGGTACGGGCGGCGTTGGTGGCGTCCGTGACGTGCTCTGCTCCGCCCGTGAGCTTCCAGATCAACCATGTGTCGACGGTGCCGAAGAGCAGCTCGCCGCGTTCGGCCCGGGCGCGTGCGCCCTCGACGTTATCGAGCAGCCAGGCGACCTTGGTGCCGGAGAAATAGGGATCGAGCAGCAGGCCGGTGCGGTCCGTGACGGTCTGTTCATGGCCCGCCGCCTTGAGCTCCTGACAGAGCGCAGAGGTGCGGCGGTCCTGCCAGACGATGGCGTTGTGGATCGGCTCGCCGCTGATACGGTCCCAGATCAGCGTGGTTTCGCGCTGGTTGGTGATGCCGATGCCCGCGATGGCCTCGGCCTTGATCCCGGCCTTTTCCATGACCGCGCGGCAGGTGGCGGCGGTGGTGGTCCACAGATCGGAACAGTCATGCTCGACCCAGCCCGAGGCGGGGTAATGCTGTTCGAACTCCTCCTGCGCGGTGGCGAGGATCTTCAGATCCGTGTCAAAGAGGATCGCGCGGCTGGACGTGGTGCCCTGGTCGATGGCGAGAATATGGGTCATGCGGTCTCCTCCCTCATGGGTCCGTTTGGTCGAGTGTCAGCGATCTGCGCCGGGATGAAAAGCGCTCTTATTCGGCGGCCGTGGCCGGGGTCGCGCGGCTTTGGGCCATCCAGTCGTCGAGCGCCGTGATCTGCTCGGCGGTTAGGCGCAGGCCCAGTTTGGAGCGCCGCCAGACCACGTCATGGGCCGTGCGCGCGTATTCATGGGACATGAGCCAGCGCACTTCGCTCTCCGTGAGCCCCGCGCCGAAATCAATGCCCAGATCGTCGGCGGCCCTTGCGCCGTGCAGGATGTCGCGGGCGTCGGTGCCATAGGCGCGGATCAGGCGGAGCGCCTGGCGGTTTTTCAGAAACGGGTGGCGGGCCTTGAGATCGTCCACAAGGTTTTGCACCCCGTCCACCGGAAAATCGCCGCCGGGCAGGGGGATGCCAGCGGTCCATGGGCCTTTGTCCGAAGGGATATGCGACGCGATCTGCTCCAAGGCGCTTTCCGCGAGACGGCGGTAGGTGGTGATCTTGCCGCCAAAGATGTTCAGCACCGGCGCACCGGCGGAGGTGTCGACCTTGAGCGTGTAATCGCGCGTGGCCGCCGTAGCGCTGCTTGCGCCGTCGTCATAGAGCGGGCGCACGCCGGAGTAGGTCCAGACGATGTCGTCGGCGCTGATGCCTTGCGTCAGGTATTGATTGACAAAGGCGATCAGGTAGTCGCGTTCGGTGTCGGTGATCTGTGGTTTGTCGTCAGGGTTTGCGTGTTCGGCATCAGTGGTGCCGATCAGGGTGAAATCGGTCTCGTAGGGGATGGCAAAGATGATGCGCCCGTCGGTGCCCTGAAAGAAGTAGCATTTGTCATGATCGAAGAGGCGGCGGGTCACAATGTGCGAGCCGCGCACAAGGCGCACGCCTTCGCGGGAGTTGAGCCGCGCGGTGTTCTGGATGATGTCGCCAACCCACGGCCCGCCCGCGTTGACCAGCATGCGGGCGCGGTGCAGGCGGGTTTCGCCATTTTCGCTATTGCGCGTTTCGATCTCCCACAGGCCGTCTGTCTGGCGGGCCGAGAGCACCTTTGTCCGGGTCAGGATCTGCGCGCCGCGCGCTTCGGCGTCGCGGGCGTTGAGCACCACAAGGCGCGAATCTTCGACCCAGCAATCGGAGTATTCATAGGCCTTTTCAAAACGCTGATCGAGCGGCGCACCTTCGGCGGTGCCCTTGAGTGACAGGGTTGATGTGCCGGGCAGGATTTTGCGCCCGCCCAGATGGTCGTAGAGGAACAGGCCGAGCCGGATCAGCCACGCGGGGCGGCGGCCCTTCATCCAGGGCATGACAAAGCTGAGCAGTTTCGAGGTGGGCGTGTCGCTCTCGAAACGCATATCCTTATGATAAGGCAAGACAAAGCGCATGGGCCAACTGATATGGGGCATGGCGCGCAGGAGGGTTTCGCGCTCGATCAGCGCCTCGCGCACGAGGCGGAACTCGAAGTATTCCAGATAGCGCAGACCACCGTGAAACAGCTTGGTCGAGGCCGAGGAGGTGGCAGAGGCGAGATCGTTCATCTCCGCCAACGTGACGGTCATACCGCGCCCCGCCGCATCACGCGCGATGCCGCAGCCGTTGATGCCGCCGCCGATGATGAACAGATCGCTGATAGCGGACGTGCTGGAATGGGTCACGGGAATCCCCCTTGCTGGATGCGGCGGACATTAGTGGCAAAAGGCATAAAATCGCAAGTTCGAAATGTTCGTTTATGTTCGAAAATTGGGGGCGAGGGCGACATATTCGCCAGAATTCCCGAAGATTCTTGCCTTCCTGCCCCTGTTTCCCTTAGGCAAGACCCCGGAAATGCGCGGAAATGTGCGGTTTCGCGCGGATAACAAGAGACGGTTCCCCATGTCCCAATCCTTCAGGCATCCCGAAATCCTCGACATCGCGCGGCAGGAGGGGAAGGTCAGCGTCGAAGGGCTGGCGCAGCATTTTGGCGTGACGTTGCAGACCATCCGGCGCGATCTGACCGATCTGGCCGAAGCGGGACAGCTTGAGCGGGTGCATGGCGGCGCGGTGCTGGCCTCGGGCACGACAAACATCGGCTACGAGGCGCGCCGGTCGATCAACCCCGAAGGAAAGACGGCGATTGCCCGCGCCTGTGCCGCGCAGATCCCGGAGAATTCGGCGCTTTTTCTGGGCATCGGCACCAGCACGGAGGCGGTGGCGCGCGCGCTGGTGCATCACAAGGACCTGATGGTGGTGACGAACAACATGAACGTCGCGAGCATTCTCGCGGCCAATCATGATTGCGAGGTGATCGTCACCGGCGGGCAGTTGCGGCGCTCCGATGGCGGGCTGGTCGGCGCGCTCGCGGTGGAGACGATCCGCCGGTTCAAGTTCGATCTGGCGGTGATCGGGTGCTCGGCGCTGGATGCGGATGGCGACATGCTTGACTATGACATCCAGGAAATCAGCGTGAGCCAGGCGATTGTGCAGCAGTCGCGGCGCACGGCGCTGGTGGCCGATCACAGCAAGTTCACCCGCCACGCCCCGGCCAAGATCGCCTCGCTTCGGGATGTGGACACCTTCTATACGGACGCCGCCCCGGCGGAGGTTCTGGCAGAGGCCTGCCGGGGCTGGGCGACCGAGGTTCAGGTCTGTCACTGACCGGCTTTGCCCGCTTTGCATTTCAAACGCCCGATCGCCGCGCACAAAAATTGAGCGCGCGGGCAGGGGGATAGTCTTTTTCTGCCACCTTCAGAAATTTTACCATTTGATAAAAAATTCGATTCGTGCCAGCCTTTCCTCAAGAGCACAGATCGGAGAGCCAGGATGACTTCCAAGCTAACTGACGGCATCACCGCCGGGCGCTTGCCGGGTGAGGTGATTGGCGCCAACTTTGCGGACCTGCACCCCGCCTATGATGCGCATGAGGCGCTGGTGGCGGCGGATCGCTGTTATTTTTGCCATGACGCGCCCTGCATGACGGCGTGCCCGACGAGCATCGACATACCGTTGTTCATCCGGCAGATCGCCACGGGCACCGAAGAGGCGGCGGCGAAAACCATTCTCGAACAGAACATCCTGGGCGGCATGTGCGCGCGGGTTTGCCCCACAGAGACGCTCTGCGAAGAGGTCTGCGTGCGCGAGGTTGCCGAGGGCAAGCCGGTGGAGATTGGCCGCTTGCAGCGCTTTGCCACGGACAGTCTGATGGCTGCGGGTGTGCATCCGTTTGAGCGCGCCGAGACGACCGGCAAATCGGTTGCCGTGGTCGGGGCGGGGCCTGCGGGTCTGTCCTGTGCACACCGTCTGGCCATGCTGGGCCATGACGTGGTGATCTTCGAGGCGCGGGCGAAGTCCGGCGGTCTCAACGAGTTTGGCATCGCGGCCTACAAGAGCACCGACGATTTCGCGCAGGCAGAGGTGGACTGGCTCCTGAAGATCGGCGGGATCGAGATCCGTCATGGCCAGCGGCTTGGGTCCGAGATCAGCCTGCAAGGGCTGGGCGAGGATTTTGATGCAGTGTTCCTAGGCATGGGTCTGGCGGGTGTGAACGCGCTGGGGCTGGACGAGAAAGACGGCGTGTCCGCGGCGGTCGATTTCATTGCGGAACTTCGGCAGGCCGAGGATCTGGCCGCACTGCCCGTCGGGCGGCGCGTGGTGGTTGTCGGCGGCGGCATGACGGCGGTCGACGCTGGCGTGCAGGCGAAGCTTCTGGGAGCGGAAGAGGTGACGATTGTCTACCGGCGCGGCAAGGAGGCCATGGCGGCCTCCGAGTTCGAGCAGGATCTCGCGGCGCAAAAAGGCGTGCGGATCATTCACAACGCGACCCCCGTGGGCGTGGAAGGCAACGGCAGCCTGAGCGGCGTGCGTTTTGCCTATACCGAGACCCAGGACGGCAAGCTGGTCACACTGGACGAAGGCTTCACGCTGGCGGCGGATCAGCTGTTTCAGGCGATTGGTCAGAAGATCGACGGGGTGCCGGACGATCTGTCGGTTGAAGGCGGCAAGATTACGGTCAGCGCGACCGGCGCCACCTCGAAAGCGGGCGTCTGGGCCGGGGGCGATTGCGCGAGCGGCGGCGACGATCTGACGGTGACCGCCGTTGCAGAAGGCCGCGATGCGGCGATGGATATTCACGCCCGTCTGACAGGGGCGGCGGGGTAAAACCCCGCCCTACGAGAGGTATATAGATATGGCTGATCTGACGAGCGACTTTCTCGGTATCAAGAGCCCGAACCCGTTCTGGCTGGCCTCTGCGCCGCCGACGGACAAGGAATACAACGTGCGTCGCGCCTTTGAGGCGGGCTGGGGCGGGGTGGTCTGGAAGACCCTCGGCATGGAAGGCCCGCCGGTGGTGAACGTCAACGGGCCGCGTTATGGCGCGATCTGGGGGGCGGACCGGCGGCTTCTGGGTCTTAACAACATTGAGCTGATCACCGACCGGCCTTTGGAGGTGAACCTCGAAGAGATGGCACGGGTGAAGGCGGACTACCCGGACCGCGCGCTGATTGCCTCGATCATGGTGCCCTGCGAAGAGGCCGCGTGGAAGGCGATCCTGCCGCGTGTGGCGGAGACCGGCGCGGATGGGATTGAGCTGAACTTCGGTTGCCCGCATGGCATGAGCGAGCGCGGCATGGGCAGCGCGGTGGGGCAGGTGCCCGAGTACATCGAGATGGTGACGCGCTGGTGCAAGCAATATTACGACAAGCCGGTCATCGTGAAGCTGACGCCGAACATCACCGACATCCGCAAGCCTGCGGCGGCGGCGCGAAATGGCGGGGCGGACGCGGTCAGCCTGATCAACACGATCAACTCGATTACAGCGGTCGACCTTGACCAGATGTGCCCGCAGCCGACAATTGACGGAAAGGGCAGCCACGGCGGCTATTGCGGACCGGCGGTCAAGCCGATTGCCTTGAGCATGGTCAGCGAGATTGCCCGCGCGCAGGCGACGCACGGTCTGCCGATCAGCGGCATTGGCGGGGTGACCACATGGCGCGACGCGGCCGAGTTCATGGCGCTTGGCTGCGGCAATGTGCAGGTCTGCACGGCGGCGATGACCTATGGCTTCAAGATCGTGCAGGAGATGATTTCGGGCCTCAGCCAGTGGATGGATGAGAAAGGCTATACCTCGACCTCCGATTTTGTCGGCATGGCCGTGCCGAACGTGACCGACTGGCAGTATCTCAACCTCAACCACATCACCAAGGCGCGGATTGATCAGGATGCCTGCATCAAATGCGGGCGCTGTTATGCGGCCTGCGAAGACACCTCGCACCAGGCGATCACCATGTCGCCGGAGCGGGTGTTCGAGGTGCAGGATGACGAATGCGTGGCCTGCAACCTGTGTGTGAACGTCTGCCCGGTGGAGGATTGCATCACCATGGAGACGCTGGCGCCGGGCATGGTGGATGAGCGCACCGGGAAGGTCGTCGAGGAAGACTACGCCAACTGGACAACCCATCCGAACAACCCGATGGCATCGGCGGCGGAATAAGACAAAAGCCCGCCAGTCTCCTCACGGCGGATCGTTCCACGGCGCGGGATGCGGCCTGTGGAGCATTGAGCGGCGCGCGATCTCCCTCGCGCGCCGTTTTTTGATTTTGGGAGAGGGGCGGGGTGGCTGGATTGAGCGGCTGTTGATGTTTTAAGGTTGGGAGGGGGGCAGTGAGCGGCTGCGACCGTCTTTAGGCAGACCGGTGGAAGTCCGCAATGAGGCCAAAGAGTATAAAGTTTGGGTTCGGGAGGATCCGGCTCAAAGAGCCTTGAGCAGTCATAGAGTTCACCTCGTCCCGGACTTGATCCGGGGCTTCAAGGTTAGAGCACAAGCCGCGCCTGTCGACGGGCCGTGGTGCGGCGATCCAACTGTTGATCTCCTCGATTTATCCCAGCCACTGGTGTGCTAGGCCAATGAGGCTCGATCCGAAAACCCAATCGCCGTGCCGCGGGGACGGCCCGTCGATAGGCGCGGCGGCCTGCGGCCTTGATTCCGCGCCTGGGGTGAGATGAACGGCCGCTTCAGGCCAAATTCTCGACTTCGGGACTTCTAACGGTCAGCGACCGCTTCGTCCGCGAACCTACTATTTCGACTGTCGTTCTCGGGTTTCAGGGAGCAAAGAGCTTGCAAAGGGGGGCTTCATTCCGGCGGGCGGCCTGTCAGACGCTCAACGCACCGTCCCCAACCCCCTCAGACCGTCAAAAGCCGCGTGTACATCGCCGTCAGGAACTCATCCGCCTCGTCGAAGCGCCTGGCTTCGCGGTCCGGGCCCAGGACCCCGCGCACCTGCACGTCGAAGTCGGCGTAGTGCTGTGTGGTGGCCCAGATCGAGAACATCAGGTGCCGCGCGTCCACCGGGGCGATGCGCCCTTCGGCGGCCCAGCCTTCGATCACGGCGGCTTTCTCATCGACCAGAGCTTTGAGATCGCCGCTCAGCACGTCCGAGATGCGCGGTGCGTTCTGGATCATCTCGGTGGCAAACAGGCGGCTTTCGCGCGGCATCTCGCGCGACATGGCGAGCTTGCGGTGCACATAGGCGAGGATCTCCGAAACCGGATCGCCATCGGCCGAGATCTGCCGCAGCGGGTCAATCCAGATGTCCAGCAGCGCTTCGAGCAGGTCGCGGTAGATCGCTTCCTTGCTGTCGAAATAGTAAACCACGTTCGGCTTCGACAGCCCGGCCTGCGAGGCGATGCGGTCGAGCGTGGCCCCGCGCAGCCCCGCTTCGGCAAAAACATCCAGCGCGGCTTCGAAAATCTCGGCGCGCTTTTCGCGTTGGATTCGGGTCTTTCCGCCCGAGTCGAGCCGGGGTCTGCTTGGGCTGTTCACCGTATTTCGACCTTTCGCGCTGTGTGGCGTTCGTTCAAACGCCTGTTTTATGGGCGGTTTGCCCGTGATGGTGCAAGGGTTCAATTAAATCCTTGACCGGGTGGGGACCCCGCCTTGATATTTGACCATATGGTCAGGATTCTCCTGAAGCAAGCCGGGACGGGTATCCGCGGCCAGCCAAAGGAAAGAACGGGGAAAAACATGGCGCCACTCAGCAACATTCGCATCAACGGAGATCGTCTTTGGGACAGTCTCATGGAGATGGCCAAGATAGGCCCCGGCGTCGCAGGGGGCAACAACCGCCAGACCCTGACGGACGAAGACGGCGAAGGCCGGGCCTTGTTCCAGTCGTGGTGCGAGGCGGTGGGCTGCACCATGGGGCTCGACGAGATGGGCAATATGTTCGCCCGCTACGAAGGCACGGACCCGGACGCGCTGCCGGTCTATGTGGGCTCGCATCTGGACACGCAGCCCACGGGTGGCAAATACGATGGCGTGTTGGGCGTGCTTGGTGGTCTGGAAGTGCTGCGCAGCCTGCATGAGCACGGCATCAAGACCAAACACCCGATTGTGGTGGTGAACTGGACCAACGAAGAGGGCACGCGGTTTGCTCCGGCAATGCTCGCCTCCGGCGTTTTTGCGGGCAAGCACACGCAGGACTGGGCCTATGACCGGGTCGATGCCAAGGGGCTGCGCTTTGGCGATGAGCTGGAGCGGATCGGCTGGAAGGGCGATGAAAAGGTCGGGGACCGTAAGATGCACGCCATGTTCGAGTTGCACATCGAGCAGGGGCCGATTTTGGAAGCCGAGGGCAAGGACATTGGCGTGGTCACCCACGGACAAGGGCTGCGCTGGATCGAATGCACGGTGACGGGCAAGGAGAGCCACACCGGCTCGACGCCGATGCACATGCGGATCAATGCGGGACGCGGGCTCGCCCAGATCACCGAACTGGTGCATGAGATCGCCATGAAGCATCAGCCCAATGCAGTCGGGGCGATTGGTCATATCGACATCTACCCCAACTCGCGCAACATCATCCCGGGCAAGGCGGTCTTCACCATCGATTTCCGCTCGCACCTGCAGGAGGTGATCGACGCGATGCTGGAAGAATTCCATGACCGCGCGCCGGGATTGTGCGAGGCTTTGGGGGTGACGTTGGAGACGGAAATCGTCGGCCAGTTCAACCCGCCGGCCTTTGACGAAGGCTGCGTGGCAGCGGTGCGCTCGGCGGCGGAGCGGCTGTGCTATTCCCATATGGATATCGTCTCCGGCGCAGGGCATGATGCCTGCTGGATCAACGATGTGGCCCCTACGGCGATGATCATGTGCCCTTGCGTGGACGGTCTGTCGCACAACGAGGCCGAGGAGATTTCCAAGGACTGGGCAGCGGCCGGGACGGACGTGCTCTTCCACGCGGTTGTGGAGACGGCGGGGGTTGTGGAGTGAGGTTGGTCATAGCCGCCATACTCACATTTGCTAGCTCGCCTGCTTGCTCCAAAGATTGGACCGGATTTGTTTACCCCTCGGAAAACGATCTAACGGTGCATGCGGAACTGGGCAATTACTCTACTTATGAGAAGTGCAGAGCTGTTGCCATCAAAGTCCTTGATGCTTTTGGAAGAAAGCAATCTGGTGCTTTTGAATGCGGATACAAGTGCAGGGAACCGCAATCCGATTTGAGTTTGTGGGTTTGCCAAGAAACAAGGGACGACTAAAATGACCACAGTCATCAAAAACGGAACCATCGTCACCCATGACCGCACCTACAAGGCGGACGTGCTGATCGAAGGTGGACAGATCATCGAGATTGGCGCGGACCTCAAGGGTGATGAGACGCTCGACGCCACTGGTTGTTATGTCATGCCGGGCGGGATTGATCCGCATACGCATCTTGAGATGCCCTTCATGGGCACGTACTCCACCGATGATTTTGACAGCGGCACCCGCGCGGCGCTCTCGGGCGGGACGACGATGGTTGTCGATTTTGCTCTGCCGAGCCCCGGGCAGGGGCTGCTGGATGCGCTCAAGATGTGGGACAACAAATCCACCCGCGCCCATTGCGATTACTCCTTCCACATGGCGGTGACATGGTGGGGTGAGCAGGTCTTTGACGAGATGCAGACCGTGGTGAACGAGCGCGGCATCAACACCTTCAAGCATTTCATGGCCTACAAAGGCGCGCTGATGGTGAATGATGACGAGATGTATGCCTCGTTCCAGCGTCTGGCGGAACTGGGCGGCATCGCCATGGTCCATGCCGAGAACGGCGATGTGGTGGCCGAACTCAGCGCCAAGCTGCTGGCGGAGGGCAACACAGGCCCCGAGGCCCACGCCTATTCCCGTCCGCCGCAGGTGGAGGGTGAGGCAACCAACCGGGCGATCATGATTGCGGATATGGCCGGGGTGCCGTTGTACGTGGTGCACACCTCCTGCGAGGAAAGCCACGAGGCCATTCGCCGGGCACGCCAGCTTGGCAAACGGGTCTGGGGTGAGCCGCTGATCCAGCATTTGACGCTGGATGAAAGCGAGTATTTCAATCCCGACTGGGATCACGCGGCGCGCCGCGTCATGTCCCCGCCGTTCCGCAACAAACAGCATCAGGACAGCCTCTGGGCGGGCTTGCAAGCAGGTTCCCTGAGCGTTGTGGCGACGGACCACTGCGCCTTCACCACCGAGCAGAAGCGCTATGGGGTGGGCGATTTCACCAAGATCCCGAACGGCACGGGCGGCCTTGAGGACCGGATGCCGATGCTCTGGACCTATGGGGTTGGCACCGGGCGTCTGACGCCGGAAGAGTTCGTGGCGGTTACATCAACAAACATCGCCAAGATCCTGAATTGCTACCCGAAAAAGGGTGCGATCCTGCCGGGAGCAGATGCGGATATCGTGGTTTGGGACCCGGAAAAGACCAAAGTGATTTCGGCGGGCGCGCAGGTCTCGGCGATTGACTACAACGTGTTCGAGGGCAAAGAGGTCAAAGGCCTGCCGCGCTTTACGCTCACCCGAGGGCATGTGGCGGTGCATGATGGCGAATTGCGCTCGCAGGAAGGCCATGGCGAATTTGTGAAGCGCCAGCCGAACACGGCCACGAACAAGGCGCTTTCCACATGGAAAGAGTTGACCGCCCCGCGTCCTGTGGAGCGGACCGGTATTCCGGCGACGGGGGTGTAAGGGGCGCTTGCCCCCCATGCCCTGAGCCAGCAACACAGACCCTGAAAAGACTGAACACATCTTCCATGACTGACCCTATCCCAAGCCAGCCCGAGACCGCCGACGCGGTGATCACGGCCAGCGATCTGAACCTGACGTTCCAGACCAATGACGGGCCGGTGCACGCGCTCAAGGACGTGAACCTGACCATCAACAAAGGTGATTTCGTCAGCTTCATCGGCCCGTCGGGCTGTGGCAAGACGACTTTTCTGCGGGTTGTGGCGGACCTTGAGCAGCCCACGGGCGGGCAAGTGACGGTCAATGGCGTCAGCCCCGAAGAGGCCCGCAAGGCAAGGGCTTATGGCTATGTCTTTCAGGCGGCGGGGTTGCTGCCGTGGCGGACGATTGGCGGCAACATCCGCGTGCCTTTGGAGATCATGGGCTATTCGAAAGCCGAGCAGGCGGACCGGGTTCGCCGCGTGCTGGAGCTGGTGCATCTCGATCAGTTCGAGAAGAAGTTCCCGTGGCAGCTTTCGGGGGGCATGCAGCAGCGGGCGTCGATCGCGCGGGCGCTGTCCTTTGATGCGGATATTCTCTTGATGGATGAGCCCTTTGGGGCGCTCGATGAGATTGTCCGCGATCACCTGAATGAGCAGCTTCTGGAGCTTTGGGGGACGACCGGCAAGACCATTGGTTTTGTCACGCATTCGATCCCCGAAGCGGTCTACCTGTCGACGAAGATCGTTGTGATGTCGCCGCGTCCGGGGCGGATTACGGATGTGATCGAAAGCACGCTTCCACGCGAACGCCCCTTGGAGATCCGCGACACGCCGGAGTTCATCGAGATCGCCCACCGCGTGCGCGAAGGGCTGCGGGAGGGGCACGCATGAGGGGTTTGCGCGGCAATTTCCATCGATGGAAATTGCAAAAGCCGTGGACGGCTTTTGGTGCGGGAGGCGCAGGTCATGCGTAACATCCTGCCGATCCTCACGGTGGTGGCCGTGATTGTGGCGCTGTGGTACGCGCTGGCGGTCGTTCTGAACGCGCCCTGGGCCTACTCCAAGGCCGAGCGGGCGGAGCAGACGCTCAGCTTCTCCGAAATGGTCTCCGACACGATGGCGCAGAAGAAACCGCGCCTGCCCGCGCCGCATCAGGTGGCGGTGGAGATCTGGGAGACCACGGCGGAGAAGAAGATCACCTCCAAGCGTTCCTTGATCTATCACGGCTGGATCACCTTGCAGGCCACGCTTCTGGGCTTTGCCTTTGGCATCGCTTTGGGCATCGGGCTGGCGGTGGCGATTGTGTATTTCCGGGTGGTGGACATGTCCGTCATGCCCTGGATCATCGCGAGCCAGACCGTGCCGATCCTCGCCATTGCGCCGATGATCGTGGTGGTTCTGGCCGCGCTTCAGGTGGATGACATCGTCGCCAAAGGTGTGATTTCCATGTATTTGTCCTTCTTCCCGGTGGTTGTTGGCATGGTCAAAGGGCTGCGCAGCCCGGACGGGATGCTGATGGATCAGATGAAGACCTACAGCGCCTCCGCGTCCCAGACCTTCTGGAAGCTGCGGCTGCCGAACTCCGTGCCCTATCTCTTCACCTCGCTGAAGGTGGGGGCGGCGGCCTCGCTGGTGGGGGCGGTCGTGGCGGAGCTGTCTTTGAGCCAGAACGGCGGGCTCGGCGCGCGATTGCTGGCCGGGAGTTATTACGGGCAGACGATCCAGATCTGGTCGGCGCTCTTGTCGGCGGCGACGCTGGCGGCGCTGATGGTGATGAGCCTTGGGGCGCTTGAAAAAGCCACGCTCAAACGGATGGGGATGGCGGCATGATGTGGATTGCCCTTGCCCTGATTGTCTGGGCCGCGGCCTTTGCGCTGAACGTCTTTCTCGTGCGCAACAAAGCGCCGGGGGTGGGCTATCTCGTGCCAGTGATCTTTGGCCTGACCCTGCTGTTTGTCTGGGAAGGGTTTGTGCGCGGCTTTGGCATCTCGCCGGTGCTGCTGCCGCCGCCAAGCGCGATTGGCGCGGCGCTGGTCTCGAAGACGCATATCCTCTGGGAAGACCTTGTGCAGACCTTCTTCAAAGGGGCCTTGTCCGGTTACATCATCGGCTGCGGCTCTGCTTTTGTCATCGCGCTGCTGATTGACCGCTCGCCTTTCCTGCAACGGGGGCTTTTGCCGGTGGGCAACTTCATCGCGGCGCTGCCCATCGTCGGGCTCGCGCCGATCATGGTGATGTGGTTCGGCTTTGACTGGCAGTCGAAGGCGGCGGTGGTTGTGGCCATGGTCTTCTTCCCGATGCTGGTGAACACAGTGCAGGGCTTGCAGGCGACGGAAGCCATGCAGCGCGATCTGATGCGGACCTATGCGGCCAGCTACTGGCAGACTTTGGTCAATTTGCGGCTGCCGGCTGCCATGCCGTTCATCTTCAACGGGCTCAAGATCGCCACAACCCTGGCGCTTATCGGCGCGATCGTTGCCGAATTTTTCGGCTCTCCGATCAAGGGCATGGGCTTTCGCATCTCGACGGAAGTGGGCAAACTTGCGCTGGATATGGTCTGGGCGGAGATTACAGTGGCGGCACTGCTCGGCTCTGCCTTTTACGGGACGGTCGCCCTTTTCGAGAAGAGGATGACCTTCTGGCATCCGAGCCAAAGACATTAAAGTTCATAATAGCCAACCTAACAGGGAGCAAAACAATGAAAACCATTCTCAATACCGCGCTGGCCGGTGTTCTCGCCTTTGGCGCGGGCATGGCGCAGGCCGCTGACGAGGTGACGCTGCAGCTCAAGTGGGTCACGCAGGCGCAATTTGCGGGCTACTACGTGGCCGCCGACAAAGGGTTCTACGAGGAAGAGGGCCTTGACGTGACGATCAAGCCGGGCGGCCCGGACATTGCTCCGGCGCAGGTGATCGCGGGCGGCGGCGCGGATGTCGTGCTGGACTGGATGCCCTCGGCGCTGGCCTCGCGCGAGAAGGGCCTGCCGCTGGTGAACATTGCGCAGCCGTTCAAGTCCTCGGGCATGATGCTGACCTGCCGCAAGGACACCGGCATCACCGCGCCGGAAGACTTCAAGGGCAAGACGCTGGGGGTCTGGTTCTTTGGCAACGAGTATCCGTTCCTGAGCTGGATGAGCAAACTGGGCATACCGACGGATGGCTCCGAAGGCGGCGTGACGGTGCTCAAGCAGGGCTTCAACGTGGATCCGATCCTGCAGGGGCAGGCGGCGTGTATTTCGACCATGACCTACAACGAGTACTGGCAGGTGATTGACGCGGGTCTGACCGCCGATGATCTGGTGACCTTCAAGTATGAGGATATGGGCGTGGCGACGCTGGAAGACGGCATGTATGTGCTCGAAGACAACCTTGCCGACCCGGCCTTCAAGGACAAGATGGTCCGCTTTGTGCGCGCCTCGATGAAAGGCTGGAAGTACGCCGAGGAGAACCCGGATGAGGCGGCGGAGATTGTGCTCGACAACGACGCGACCGGTGCGCAGACCGAAGAGCATCAGAAGCGCATGATGGGCGAGATCGCCAAGCTGACGGCGGGCTCGAATGGTGCGCTGGACGTGGCCGATTATGAGCGCACGGTGCAGACGCTGCTGGAAGGCGGCTCTGATCCGGTGATCACGGCGGCACCGGAAGGGGCCTACACGATGGAAATCACCGATGCCGCTCTGAACTGAGTTATTGGTGGATGAATGCAGGCGGGCGCTCTTTTGGGGCGCCCGTTTTGTTTTGTCGGTGGGCGCGCTTTGGCCTGAAGCGGCTCTTCATCTCACCACAGGCGCGGAATCAAGGCCGCAGGCCGCCGCGCCTATCGACGGGCCGTCCACACGGCACGGCGATTGGGTTGTTGCTGGGCGTTACACCGGCCTAGCGCACCAGTGGCTGGGATAAATCGAGGGGATCAACAGTCGGTTCGCCGCACCACGGCCCGTCGATAGGCGCGGCTTGTGCTCTAACATTGAGGTCCCGGATCATGTCCGGGACGGGGTGAACTCAATGACTGCTTCAGGCCAGATCTACCCCTTCGGCACCTCGAACTCCGGCAGGCTGTCGAGCGCGTCCTTGAGCATGTCACCCCAACCTTGGGAGATGTGCTGGAAGTAGGGATCATCCTGTTCGATGCGTCCGGAGGGGCCCTTGCGCAGGCTGTCCACCTCATAGAGGTGGAAATCCATGGGCGCGCCGACGGTCAGGTTCGCCTTCAAGGTCGAGTCGAAGCTGACCAGAAGCAGCTTCATTGCGGCCTCAAAGCTCATGTGCCGGTCATAGGCGCGCACCAGGATGGGGCGGCCGTATTTCATCTCGCCGATCTGGAAAAACGGCGTGTCTTCCCCGGCTTCGATGAAGTTGCCTTCGGGGTAGATCAGGAAGAGGCGCGGCTCGCTGCCGGCGATCTGACCGCCAAGGATCAGCGTGGCGTTGAAGGCGCTGTCGGCGCGCTGGCCCGCGTCCGCCTGCCGGTCAATCACTTCACGCAACGTGTCCGCCACCATGCGCGCGGCCTGGAACATGGATGGCGCGCCAAGCAGCGAGGGCGTGCGCTCTTCGGGGGATTTGCTGCGCTCGTCGAGAAGGCTGACCACCGCTTGCGTGGTGGCCAGGTTCCCGGCGGCCATCAGGGTGATGACGCGCTCGCCGGGTTCTTCCCAGACCGTCATCTTGCGGAAGGTGGAAATGTTGTCGAGCCCCGCGTTGGTGCGGGTGTCCGACATGAAAACCAGCCCCTTTTCGAGGACCATCCCAACGCAGTACGTCATGCGTTTGCCCTTGTTCGTTCTATTGCTGCGCGACGTCGATCTGGATTTCCAGGCTCTCGCCGGTGCCGCCGCTCTGTCTTCCCGATACCGGAGAAGCCTCTGCATAGTCCAGCCCCGTCGCCACGCGCACATAGCGCGCATCCGGCGAAATGCCGTTCGAGACGTCGAAGCCGACCCAGCCAAGCCCGTCGATATGAGCCTCCGCCCAGGCGTGCATGGCCTCCTGCACGGTGCGGTCATCCAGCATCAGGTAGCCCGAGACATAGCGCGCGGGCATGCCCAGATGGCGGGCGCAGGCGATGAAGACATGGGTGTGATCCTGACAGACGCCTTTGCCCGCCTCGATGGCGTCTTCTGCGGTCCAGTCGGGCGCAGAGGCGCCGATTTCATAGGAAATCGCCTCGCTGATGCCCGCCATCAGACGGTGCATGCCGTCAAGGCTGGCCTCGCCATCGATGCTGCGGGTCAGCGCCTTGACGCCCGCGCGGGCGCGGGTTTGCGGCGTTTCGCGCTGGTAGAGCCAGAGCGGGGCAGGGCCGCGATGCAGGCCAACGATGCCTTGCGTGTCGGTCAGTTCCACCTCTCCGGCGCAGGTGACCTTGAGCTCCGTCGCACCACTGCCGTAGCTGATCGTCTCGGTCAGGTTGTTGTGGTGATCGTGAAAGGAGACCTCCTTGGTCCCGTGTTCCACGACCGTCTCCCAACGCACGATGTGCTGCTGCGTGGTGGTTTTCGGGGTTTTGCGGATTTGCTGAAGCCCGTAGTCCACGGGGCTTTCAAACCGGTAATGCGTGCTGTGTTCGATCTTAAGGCGCATGGTTGGCGGCCTCACTTGTAGAAACGGAAGTCGACTTCGATCTGCTGTGCGATATCGGACAGGATCGAGAGGATCTTCTGGATGAATTCATGCAGCCCGTAATCCATGACCGCATGGATGTCGTGGCTGAGATAGGTGCGCTGCAGGTGGTCGACCTTCTGCAAAGTCGGCATGAGCGTCAGCCCGCCGCCGTTGAGATAGCGCAGGTTGTCGCGCAGCTTGGCAGCACAGAAGGCGAGGCTTCGGGGCATACGTTTGTCGAGCACGAGGAACTCGGCAATCTCCATCGGCCCGCTGGCATTGCCGTATTCCATGCGAAAGCCGCCCAAGGCGGAGACCGAGCGCAGGATGTTCTCCCACTGCACATTGTCGAGCGTCGAGCCGACGGAGCGCGCGGAAGGCAGCAGAACGTAATACTTCACGTCGAGAATCCGCGCCGTGTTGTCGGCCCGTTCGAGAAACGTGCCAAGCCGGGCGAAATCATAGGCGTCGTTGCGCAGCATCGTGCCGTGGGTCATGCCACGCACCAGCGAGGTGTGGTGGCGCAGCTTGCGCAGGGTTGCGGGCAGGTCGCGTTCGGAGACCTTGCGGGCGAGCACCTCCTTGGCGGACATGTAGGCGGCGTTGATCGCCTCCCAGACTTCGCCGGTGATCGCGGTGCGCACCAGCCGGGCGTTGTGCCGGGCGGCGGCGATGGAAGAGAGCACCGAGGAGGGGTTGTCCTTGGAGCGCAGCATCCAGTCGATGGCGGCGTCCTTGGTCAGCGTGTCATGGGCCTCGCGGTAACCGGCGAGCGAGCCCGCCGATTGCAGCACGGAGGCCCATTCTTCATCGCGGTCGTCGAGCCGGGTGAGGCCGAGGCGCTGGCCTGCGTCAATCATCCGGGCGGTGTTTTCGGCGCGTTCGAGATAGCGGTACATCCAGAACAGGCCGTTTGCAGTCTTGCCAAGCATGTTCGTCAGTCCTCCAGAACCCATGTGTCCTTGGTCCCGCCGCCCTGCGACGAGTTCACCACGAGCGAGCCTTTCTTCAGCGCCACGCGCGTCAGCCCGCCGGGGGTGATCTTGATCCCCTCGGGACTGACCAGCACGAAGGGGCGCAGGTCCACGTGGCGGGGCGTGAGGCCGGACTTGGCAAAAATCGGCACGGTCGACAGGCTCAGCGTGGGCTGGGCGATGTAATTGCCGGGCCGCGCCTGCAGCTTCTTGCGGAAGGTGGCGATTTCCTTCTTGGAGGCGGTGGGGCCGATCAGCATGCCGTAGCCGCCGGAACCGTGCACTTCCTTGACGACCAGATCGGCGAGGTTGTCCAGCACATAGGCCAGATCCTGCGGCTCCGAACAGCGCCAGGTCGGCACGTTTTTCAGCAGGGGCCGCTCGCCGGTGTAGAACTCGACGATGTCCGGCATGTAGCTGTAGATCGCCTTGTCGTCGGCAATCCCGGTGCCGGGCGCATTGGCGATGGTCACATTGCCCGCACGGTAGACATCCATGATCCCCGGCACGCCAAGGGCGCTTTCGGGGTTGAAGTTCAGCGGATCAATGAAGTCGTCGTCGATGCGGCGGTAGATCACGTCAATCGGTTTGTAGCCGCGCGTGGTGCGCATGGCGACGCGGCCATCGACGATCTGCAGATCGTTGCCTTCGACCAGCTCCACGCCCATCTGATCGGCGAGGAAGGCGTGCTCGAAGTAGGCGGAGTTGTAGATGCCGGGGGTCAGCACGGCGACCACCGGTTTGCGCCCGATCCCGGCGGGCGCGCATTTGGCAAGCGATGTGTGCAGGTGGGTCGGGTAGTCCTGCACCGGCTGCACGCGGTTCTTGGAAAAGAGTTCCGGGAACATCTGCAACATGGTTTCGCGGTTCTCCAGCATGTAGCTCACGCCGGAGGGGGTGCGGGCGTTGTCTTCGAGCACGAAGAACTCGCCGGGGCCGGTGCGCACCAGGTCGATGCCGACGATATGGGTATAGACCCCGCCGGGCGGTTCGACCCCGATCATCTGGGGCAGGAAGGCCTCGTTTTGGTTGATCATGTCGGCAGGGATGCGGCCCGCCTTCACAATCTCCTGCTTGTGATAGATGTCGTAGAGAAAGGCGTTGATCGCGCGCACGCGCTGCTCGATGCCCCGGCAGAGCTTGGCCCATTCCGGGCCGGAGATGATCCGGGGGATGATGTCAAACGGGATCAGCCGCTCTTCGGCCTCGGCGCGGCCATAGACGTTGAAGGTGATGCCGGTGAGGCGAAAAATCTCTTCGGCCTCGCGCTGCTTGGCGCGTAATCGGGCCGGGTTTTCCTCGTCGAACCACGTGTGAAAGCCGCGATAGGGCTCCCGAAGGGCCTCGTTATGTCCCCACATTTCGTCGAAATACTGATTTTCGCTCATGCCTTCCCCTCATTTGCGTCCAGTTTCGCGACATCTATCTGCGGCCTACCATGCGTCAGGCTTGCGGGGCCGGAAACAATTATGGAGCGCGGCCGGAGTGATCAATACTCAGGCGAATTGCGTAAAAAACAAGCGGAAAATGTATGTTTGCGGCTGGATCCCGCAAAAGCATAGCAAAGCATCGGAATCTGGCTTCGGGGGCGGGGTGGTGTGGAAATGTCATTGCAACTGCAACAAAGCTGGGGCATCGTGGTCGGCGCTGCGGACGGGGGGAGTATGGTCGGCAACACACAATTGGCGGAACTGACGGCCTGGCGCCGGGGTCTTCATCAAAGGCCCGAAGTCTCTGGCGAGGAGCGGGAGACGGCAGCCGAGGTCGCGCGCATGTTGCAGGCGGCAGGTGCGGACAAGGTGCTTGAGCGCCTTGGCGGCTATGGCGTGGCCGGTGTGTTCGACAGCGGCGCGCCGGGGCCGCGCGTGATGCTGCGCTGCGAGCTGGACGCGCTGCCAATCGAGGAAACCTCGCAAGTGCCGCATGTCTCGACGGTGCCGGGCAAGGCGCATCTGTGTGGGCACGATGGTCATATGGCGATTCTCGCGGCGGTGGCTGCGCGCCTTGCGCGCGCCCGGCCAGAACGCGGCGCTGTCATTCTGATGTTCCAACCCGCCGAGGAAACCGGGCAGGGCGCGCGGGCGGTGCTGGCCGATCCGGCTTTTGCGGCGCTGGCCCCGACCCATGTCTTTGCCATTCACAACATGCCGGGCTTGCCGCTCGGGGCGGTGGCGGTCAAAAGCGGGCCTGTGACCTGCGCGTCGCGCGGAATGCGCATCGCCTTTCACGGCAAAACGTCCCACGCGGCGGAACCGGAGAAGGCCCGAAGCCCGCGCGCGGCGCTGGCGCGGCTGATGCTCGCCCTGCCGGATCTGGCCGAAGGCGCGCCGGGTGATCCTGACTACGCGCTTGTCACGGTCACCCACGCCAGCATGGGCGCGCGCGCCTTTGGCATTACGCCGGGCGCGGCGGAATTGCTTGTCACCCTGCGCAGCCTGACCGACGCCCGCATGGCGCGGCTGCAGTCCGAGGCCGAAGCGCAGGTCCGGTCCGAGGCTGCGGATGCCGGGCTGGTTGTGACGGTGACCTATGAGGATGTCTTTGGCGCGACAGAGAATGACCCGGAGGCGGCGCGAATCGTCACCGAGGCAGCGCAGGCGCTGGGTCTTGAGCAGATCGAGGGGGCCTTGCCCTGGCGCGCCTCCGAAGACGTGGGGTGCTTTGGCGACGTCGCGCCGCTCGGGTTTTTCCTGCTTGGGGCAGGTGAGGCGCAGCCGCCGCTGCATGCCCCCAACTATGACTTCCCCGATGCGCTGATCGGGCGCGGTGCCGATATTCTTTGCAAAATTCTGGCAAGGATTGCGGTGCAGGGTGCGGGGCAAGGAGAGGAAATCACAAAGGAGCAATCGGCCGCCCGTCCGTGAGCCAAAGGCTTGTCGGAGAGGCGCCGCAGGAGAGGTTCCTTCGGTTCATCCCCGTTCAAATGCTTGAGCGGGATAAAGTGCATCAGGTGCGTCAACGCGATTGAAGGGCGCGGCACCGGATGCAACAGTAGTAAAAAAGGCAACCAAAAGCCCCGTTCGCGGGGCATCAGGTCAGTAGGGAGGAATTACATGACCACGCGTAGAAACATTCTTGGCTTCGCAGGTGCGGCGCTGGCGGCTTCGTTCATGTCGACGGCGGCTTTCGCACAGGACGTGACACTCAAGCTTCACCAGTTCCTGCCGGCGCAGGCAAATGTGCCGAAGCTCATTCTGGACGTCTGGGCCGACAATGTCGAAAAGGACAGCGGTGGGCGCATCAAGGTGGACCGTTTCCCTTCGATGCAGCTTGGCGGTCGTCCGCCGGAGCTGATGGATCAGGCGATGGACGGCATTGCCGATGTGGTCTGGACGGTGGTCGGCTACACGCCGGGCCGCTTCCCCACCACCGAGGTGTTTGAACTGCCGTTCATGGTCTCCGATGCCCGCGCCGCGTCTTATGCCTATTGGAAGATGTTCGAGACCCACATGAAGTCCGGCGAGTTTGCCGATGTGCAGATCCTTGGCACCTGGGTGCACGGGCCGGGCATGTTCCACACCAACAAGCCGGTTGCCGTGCCGGGGGATCTGGAAGGCATGAAAATTCGTGGCGGCTCGCGCCTCGTGAACGATCTGCTGACCCGCGTTGGCGCAGAGCCGATCGGCATGCCGGTGCCGGCCGTGCCCGAGGCGCTCTCCAAGGGCGTTCTGGATGGCACCACCATTCCGTGGGAAGTGACCGCAGCGCTGAAAGTGCCGGAGCTGGTGGGCAACCACACCGAGTTTGACGGCAATGCGCTCTACACGCTGACCTTTGTTCTGGCGATGAACATCGACCGCTACGAGAGCCTGCCCGATGATCTGAAGAAGGTGATCGACGACAACTCCGGTCTTGCCTTCTCGATCTTTGCCGGTGGCACACAGGCGGATTCCGATGGTCCGGCACGCAAGCTGGCGGTGGATCGCGGCAACAACATCGTGACCGTGACCGAAGAGCAGACCAAGGAATGGGATGCGCTGGTCAACCCGATCTATGCGACCTGGATCGAGGACATGAAAGGCCGTGGCAAAGACGGTCAGGCTCTGATCGACGAGGCCCGCGCCCTGATGTCCGAGTATTCCTCGGATATGGACACTTACGCGGCCAAGTAAGACAGTAGGATCCGGGGCCGGACCAAATGGCCCCGGATCACACCAAGAGGATATCCCCCATGCAACGCGTTCATCGCAGTGTGCTGGCGCTGGCCAAATTGGTGGCGGTGCTGGGCGGTACGGTACTGACCGTACTGATTTTGATCGTTTGTCTTTCTATCATCGGACGGGCGACCAACTCTGCCCTGCACTCTGATCTTATCATGGGGATTGCCCCCGGGTTTGCCGAAGGGCTGCTCGATCTCGGGATCGGTGCGATCCGCGGAGACTTCGAGCTGGTGGAGGCGGGCATGGCCTTCTGCATCTTTGCCTTCCTGCCATTCTGTCAGGTCACCGCCGGACATGCGACCGTCGACATGCTGGCCAATGCGCTGCCGCGCTGGGCCAACCGCACGCTGATCTTCCTGGGCGAGGCGCTGTTTGCGGTGGCGCTTGTCATCATCGCGATGCAGCTCGAGGCGGGCATGGCGCGCAAGATGCGCTCCGGCGAGACCACGCTTCTGCTGCAATTCCCGGTCTGGTGGGCCTATGCCGCCAGTCTGACCGGCGCCGTCGCGGCGGCGGCTGCGGGTGTCTACATGGCCCTGATCCGGGCCTATGAACTTCTGACCGGCCGCCTCGTGGTGGCAAACGCCGTGGGAGCGAACCATTGAGCAACCTCGAAATCGGCATCCTGTCTTTCCCGGCGCTGCTGGTCCTGATCTTTCTGCGCGTGCCCATCGGGCTGGCCATGTTCACCACCGGTTTTGCCGGGCTGTGGCTGGTCAATGGCAATGCGATCATGGCCATGGCGCGTCTCAAGTCCGAAGCCTACACAACCTTCTCCAGCTACTCGCTGTCGATTGTCCCGATGTTCCTGCTGATGGGCTATTTCGCGACGCTGGGCGGCATGTCCCAGGCGCTGTTCAAGGCCGCCGAGAGCTTTCTTGGTCACCGCAAGGGCGGCGTCGCCATGGCGGCGATTGGCGCCTGTGCGGGCTTCGGCGCGATCTGCGGCTCTTCGCTGGCGACGGCGGCAACCATGTCGCGCGTGGCTTTGCCGGAACTCAAGTCCTATGGCTACAAGGGTGGGTTTTCCACCGCGACACTGGCGGCGGGCGGCACGCTGGGCATCCTGATCCCGCCCTCGGTGGTGTTGGTGATCTATGCGATCCTGACCGAGCAGAACATCGCCAAGCTGTTCCTCGCGGCTTTCATCCCCGGCATCCTCGCGGCTGTCGGTTACATGATTGCCGTGTCGATCTACGTGCGGGTGAACCCCGGCTCGGCGGGTGTGCGCGAGGCGGTGCCGATGGGCGAGCGCTTCCGCGCGCTGTTGAATGTCTGGCCGGTGCTTCTGGTGTTTGTCGCGGTGGTGGGCGGCATCTATGGCGGCATCTTCACCCCGACCGAAGGCGCGGCGGTGGGTGCGCTGGGCACGGGCATCATTGCGCTGTTCAACGGTGGCCTGACGGGCAAAACGCTGATTGATGCCTTTTCCGACACGGCGCGCTCAACGGCGATGATCTTTTTCATCGTGCTGGGCGCGGCGTTCTACAACGGGTTTCTGGCGCTCACGCAGGTGCCGCAGGAGCTGAGCCGCATGGTGGTGGAAGCGGGGCTTTCGCCGATGCTGGTGCTGGTGGTGATCCTCGCGCTCTATCTCGTGTTCGGCTGCTTCATGGACAGCCTGTCGATGATCCTGCTGACGATCCCGATCTTCTTTCCGGTGATCTCGGCGCTGGATTTCGGCATGAGCCCGGAACATGTGGCGATCTGGTTCGGCATTCTGGTGCTGATCGTCGTGGAGGTCGGGCTGATCACGCCGCCTGTGGGGATGAACCTGTTCGTGATCAACGCGATGGATCCAGAAACCCCGATGTTCGAGACCTACAAGGCGGTGATCTACTACGTGGTGTCTGACCTGGTACGGGTTGCGATCCTTGTGGCGTTCCCGGCGATCACCCTGTTCCTGATACCGTGAGGGTGGCGGGGCAGAGCCCCGCCCTACAGGCTGTGGGTGCCCCGCGCGTCGGGGCGCCCCTTGAGAGTGCGGGAGGTGGGGCGCTGCCCCGTCGCAGCCCAAGGCTGCGACTCCCCGGGATATTTGGAGCACAAAGAAACGGGGCTCCGGGGCATAGAGGAGGATTGAGATGAAGATTTCCGGTCAGGTGGCGATTGTCACGGGCGGCGCAAGCGGGCTTGGCGCGGCAACGGCGCGGCGGTTGGCGGCAGAAGGGGCCAGCGTTGGCATTCTGGACTTTGACGAGGCGCGCGGGGCTGCGATGGCCAAGGAGATCGGCGGCTTTGCGGTCAAGACCGATGTGGGGGACGAGGCCTCTGTTGCGGCGGCGGTTGCGGCGGTGAAAGACGCGCTTGGTGCGCCGCGTATCGCGGTGTCCTGCGCCGGCATCGCCGGGGCGGCGCGGGTTGTGGGACGCGAGGGCAAGCTGTCGACGGAGCTGTTTGAGAAGACGATCCGGGTGAACCTGATGGGCACCTATTTCGTCATGTCCCATGCCGCGCGGGAGATGGTTGCGCAGGAGCCTTTGGAGAGTGGCGAGCGCGGTGTGGTGATCAACACCGCCTCCATCGCGTGGCAGGACGGTCAGATTGGCCAGTCAGCCTATGCGGCGTCGAAAGGGGCGATTGCGGCCATGTGTCTGCCGGTTGCGCGCGAGATGGCGAAAACCGGCGTGCGGGTGATGGCAATTGCGCCGGGGCTGTTCAACACGCCGATGATGGAAGGTCTGCCGGAAGAGACCACGGCGGGGATCGTGGCCAATATCCCGTTCCCGCACCGTCTGGGTGATCCGGCGGAGTATGGCCAGCTGGTCTGCGACATCCTCGGCAACCCGTATTTGAACGGCACCACCATCCGGCTGGATGCGGCGGTGCGCCTTCCGCAGCGGTGAGGGCACCCGCGCGGGTCGTGCGCGGGATGTGACCAAAGACAAGAGACCGGGGCGGGGCGTCCCGGTTTTTTCATGTTTTGGGGTGTGCAGAAAAATGCATACCAGGGCGGGAAGTTCTTGATGGGTGTTGTTGCATGTGCATTATAAAGCACTAAAGGACTCGCCCCGGGCGGCAGATTGGAGGAGGTCTGCCACCCTATCAAAGGGCACGCGAACAGGAGGGGCGGGCTGGGAGCGGGCCGCCGGGGAGGATCAATGACGGATAACCAGAACGCGGCGCTCTATTTTGTAGATCGCCACCTGGCGGAAGGGCGCGGGGACAATACGGCCTTTCGAGAGGCCGCGGGCGCGCGCAGAACCCTCACGTATCAAGAGCTGAAAGCGCGCAGCGATCAGGTGGCCGGGGCTTTTGTGCGGGCTGAAATCCGTCCCGAAGAGCGGGTGGCCTGCATCGTTCTGGATCAGATCGAATACCCGGAGCTGTTCTGGGGCGCGATGAAGGCGCATGTGGTGCCGATAGCGCTGAACACGCTGCTGGCCACACCGGTTTACGATTTTATCCTGAACGACAGCCGCGCCGCCTGTCTCGTGGTGTCGCATGAGTTGCTGGATGTGGTTTTGCCCGCCGCGCGGCAAGCGCCGTACCTGCGCAAGATCATCGTGATTGGCGGAGAGGCGCCTGAGGGCACGCTATCCTATGACACCTTCATGGCCGGGGCGGAGCCGGTTCCGGCGGCGCATGTCTCTGAAGATGAATGCGCCTTCTGGCTCTATTCTTCCGGCTCCACCGGCGAGCCCAAGGGTGTGCGTCATGTGCACGGCGCGTTGAAGGCGACCTCGGACACATACGGCGCGCAGGTTCTGGGCATTCGCGAAGAGGACACGGTGTTTTCGGTGGCGAAGATCTTCTTTGCCTATGGGCTGGGCAACGCCATGACCTTTCCCATGTCCGTCGGCGCGACAACGATCCTGTTTAATGGCCGTCCCACACCGGACGTGGCGGTCCGGGTCATCGCGGAGGAGCGCCCGACGATCTTCTTCGGTGTGCCGACGCTTTATGCGGCCACGGTGGCCCATCTGGAAAACACATCGGTGCCGGATGCCAACATGCGGTTGTGCGTGAGTGCCGGGGAGGCTTTGCCGACGGAGATCGGCACGCGCTGGACGGCGCTTTGGGGTGTGGACATTCTGGATGGGGTGGGCAGCACGGAGATGCTGCACATCTTCCTGAGCAATGCGCCGGGGGATGTGGTTTACGGCACTTCGGGGCTTCCGGTGCCGGGCTATGATCTGCGCTGCGTCAACGAGGCGGGCGAGGAGATCAAGACCGGTGAGGTGGGCGAGTTGCTGGTGCGCGGGGCTTCTGCTGCTGAAGGATACTGGAACAAGCGGTCCAAATCGCGGGCGACGTTTGAGGGGGAATGGACGCGCACCGGGGACAAATACGAGATCACCGAAGAGGGGCGCTATGTCTACTGCGGACGCACGGACGATATGTTCAAGGTCTCGGGCATCTGGCTTTCGCCGTTCGAGGTGGAGCAGGCGCTGATCGAGCATCCCGGCGTGCTGGAAGCGGCGGTGGTGCCGCAGCGCGACGGTGATGATCTGGAAAAGCCGAAAGCCTTCGTGGTGCTCAAGGAAGGGGCGGACCGGGACGCGGTGCTGCCGGAGCTGAAGGATTTCGTCAAGGAGCGGGTCGGCCTGTGGAAGTATCCGCGCTGGATCGAGGCGGTCGACGATCTGCCCAAGACCGCGACGGGCAAGATCCAGCGGTTCAGGCTGCGCGAGGGAGCAGAGGCATGACCGCGTTCAACTGGGCGTTTCGGGCCGGGCGGGTAGAGGCGGCGGGTCTATCGCTGGACTATGCCACTTACGGGCCGCCACCGGGCAAGGCGCCGACGATTGTGCTTTTGCATGAGGGGCTTGGCTGTGTGGCGCTCTGGCGCGATTTTCCGGCCAAGCTCGCCAAGGCGACGGGCTGGGGCGTATTCGTCTATTCGCGGCAGGGGTATGGGCGGTCCGAGGCGGCCCCCTTGCCGCGCCCGCTTGACTACATGAAACGCGAGGCCTTGGAGGTCCTGCCCGCGCTGCTTGATGCCATCGGCTTTGAGAAGGGCGTGTTGATGGGCCATTCGGATGGGGCAACGATTGCCACGGAATATGCCGGAGGCGTCGAGGATTTCCGCGTGCGCGGGCTGATCCTGATGGCCCCGCATTTCTTCACCGAAGCGGTTGGGCTGACTGAGATTGCCAAGGCCAGGGAGGCCTATGACAGCGGTGATCTGCGGGCGCGGCTGGCGGTGTATCATGCGGATGTGGACAGCGCTTTCCGGGGCTGGAACGACAGCTGGCTGCACCCGGATTTCGACGATGCGCTGACCTCGGATGCGATTGATTACCTGCGTATTCCGGCGCTGGTGATGCAGGGGCGGCAGGACCAATATGGCACGCTGGCGCAGGTGGAAGAGATCGAGACGCGCTCTTATGCGCCGGTGGATGTGGTGGTGTTGGAGGACTGCCGCCATGCGCCACATCAGGATGCGGAGGATGACGTTCTGGAAGCGGTCCAGACCTTTACCACACGGCTTTCACGCATTGAGGCGGCGGAGGTTGAGGTGGTATGACGCTGCTGTCTCTTTCTGTATGCATTATAATGCGTAAATCGTTAACTAAATGAAAATACAGGGAAAGAGCTTTCCAAAGAGAGCTTGATTGCAGGAACTATAATGCTAAATTTGACCGCAAGGCGGGGTAGTTTGCATTATAATGCGATTATCCTGATCACGAGGAGACGCAGATGACCAAGCGCATCGATTTTCAGGTGGACGCAGCCGCCTACAAACACTGGCGTGTCAGCTACGAAGGGCCCGTGGCAGAGCTGGTCATGGATGTGGATGAGAACGGCGGGCTGTTCGATGGCTATCTGCTCAAGATGAATTCTTATGATCTTGGCGTTGATATCGAACTGTCCGACATCGTGCAGCGCATGCGCTTTGAGCACCCGGAGGTGAAGGTCGTGGTGATGAAATCCGCCAAGGATCGGATTTTCTGTGCCGGGGCCAATATCCGTATGCTGGGCGCCGCGGCGCATTCCCACAAGGTGAACTTCTGCAAGTTCACCAACGAGACGCGCAACACCTTTGAAGCGGCAGAGGCCGACAGCGGCCAGAAATACGTGGCGGCGGTCAAAGGGGCCTGCGCGGGCGGCGGCTATGAGTTGGCGCTGGCCTGCAACCACATCTTTCTGACCGATGACAGCGCCTCGGCGGTGTCTTTGCCGGAGGTGCCGCTACTGGCGGTTTTGCCGGGGACAGGCGGGCTGACGCGGGTCACGGACAAGCGCAAGGTGCGGCGGGACCGGGCGGATGTGTTCTGCTCGACCGAAGAAGGCGTGCGCGGAAAGCGGGCGCAGCAGTGGAACCTTGTGGACGAGGTGATCTCAAACGCGAAGTTCGACACGGTGGTGGCCGAGCGCGTGGCGCAGATGGCGGCGGACTCGTCCAAGCAGGATGTGGCGCAGGGCATCGCTTTGACACCGTTGGATCGGCGTTTTGGCGAGGACGGCAGCGTAACCTATTCCAGCGTCGAGGTGGCGGTGGACCGCGCCGGGCGCAAGGCGGTGATCACGCTGCACGGGCCCAAAGAAGACGCGCCCGCGGATATGGACGCGTTTACGGCGCAGGGGGCTGAGGCCTATATGCTGCGGCTTGCGCGCGAGTTCGATGACGCAATCCTGCATTTGCGCCTGAACGAAATGGAACTGGGGCTTTGGGAGATCCAGACCCAGGGCGATCCGGAGGCCTATGCGGCGCATGAGGCGCTCCTGCTGGAGAATGCCGATCATTGGCTGGCCAATGAGGTGTTGATGCTGTGGAAGCGCGTGTTGAAGCGCGTCGATGTGACTTCGCGCAGCCTCGTGGCGCTGGTGGAGCATGGCTCTTGTTACACCGGTCTGCTGGCCGAGCTGCTCTTTGCGGTGGACCGCAGCTACATGATGGAAGACGAGTTCGAAGGCGACAACCGCCCCATCGCCGCCATCACCCTGACCCAAGCCAACTTTGGCACCGTGCCCATGGGCAACGATCTGACCCGGCTGGAGACCCGGTTCTACGGCACGCCGGAGGCGGTTGTGGCGGCAAAAGACGCCATGGGCGCGGCGCTGGAGGCGGAAGAGGCGGATGCGCTGGGCCTCGTGACCGAGATCCTTGATGACATCGATTGGGAAGACGAGATCCGCATCTTCATGGAAGAGCGGGCTTCGTTCAGCCCCGATGCGATGACCGGCATGGAGGCCAACCTGCGCTTTGCCGGGCCGGAGACCATGGAGACGCGTATCTTTGGCCGACTGACGGCCTGGCAGAACTGGATTTTCAACCGCCCCAATGCGGTCGGCGCGGAGGGCGCTTTGCAGCGCTACGGCACCGGCGTGCGCGGGGCCTTTGACATGGAGCGGGTCTGACCCGCACGGCGGCGGGGCAGAGCCCCGCCCTACGGGCCCCGGTCGCTGCAGGTCAGCGGTTGGTCCCGGTGATGGATGCAGTAGGGCGGGGCTGTGCCCCGATCCCTTTGAGGAGGACAGAGGAATGCTTGACCTGATCAACGTCAGCTACGACACGCAAATTCCCAACAACGTTGGGCTTTCCGAGGATCGCAAGGTGCTCAAGGCGCTGGAGAAATGGCACCCCGGATACATCAACTGGTGGAACAAGCTGATCCCGCAGAACTTTCAGGAGAGCATGGTCTACCTGCGCACCGCTGTCAGCGTGGACCCCAAGGGCTGGGCCAAGTTCGACTATGTGAAGATGCCGGAATACCGCTGGGGCGTTTTGCTGGCGCCCGCGGTGGAGGATCGCCGCATTCCCATGGGCGAGCACAAGGGTGATCTGGCGTGGCAGGAGGTGCCGGGCGAGTATCGCAACATGCTCAAGCGCCTGATCGTCATTCAGGGTGATACGGAGCCGGGCTCCGTTGAGCAGCAACGCTTTCTCGGGCTGACCGCGCCGAGCCTCTATGACATGCGCAACCTGTTTCAGGTCAACGTGGAGGAGGGGCGGCACCTCTGGGCGATGGTCTACCTCTTGCAGAAATACTTCGGCAAGGATGGCCGCGAAGAGGCGGATGAGATGCTGATCCGCTCGTCCGGTTCCGAAGAAGCGCCGCGTATGCTGGGGGCCTTCAACGAGGAGACGCCGGATTGGCTGTCCTTCTTCATGTTCACCTATTTCACCGACCGCGACGGCAAGATGCAGCTTGAAAGCCTCGCGCAGTCGGGCTTTGACCCGCTCAGCCGCACCTGCCGCTTCATGCTGACCGAAGAGGCGCACCACATGTTTGTGGGGGAGACCGGCGTGTCGCGCACCATTCAGGCAACGGTCGAGGCGATGAACAAGGCAGGGATCACCGATCCCTATGACGTGAACAAGATCCGCGATCTGGGGGTGATTGATCTTCCGACGATCCAGAAAAAGTTGAACCTGCATTACACGCTCTCGCTCGACCTGTTCGGACAGGAGGTTTCGACCAACGCGGCCAATGCTTTCAACGCCGGGATCAAGGGGCGCTATCTTGAGGCGCGCATCGACGATGATCACCAGCTCAAGGACGACACCTACACGGTCTGGGATTTCGAGGATGGCAAGGCGGTACAAAAGGAAGTCCCGGCGCTGACCGCGATCAACATGCGCCTGCGCGACGATTACACCCGCGATGCCTCGGGCGGGATCCGGCGCTGGAACAAGATCATCGAGAAAGCGAACATCGATTTTGCGCTGAAGCTGCCGCATGAGGCGTTCCACCGCAAGATTGGCGTGTTTGCGGGCAAGACCTTTGATCCCGACGGCGAGATGATCTCTGGGGCGGCTTATGATGCCAAGGTCAATGACTGGCTGCCGACCCACGCGGATGGGGACTTTATCCAATCGTTGATGAAGCCCGTGTATGAACCGGGGAAATTCGCCAGCTGGATTGCGCCGCCAAAGGTGGGCATCGACAACAAGCCGGGTGACTTTGAATACGTGAAGTTGCACATGGCCTGACGGCCACGCGAACAGGAGCGAACGCATGAAAATTCACTTTCTGTACGGCACGGAGACCGGCAATTCCGAGATCCTCTGCGATGATATGCAGGACGAACTTGGGGCCGATGTCACATCGCGCATCTCGGACATGGGAACGGTTGATCCGGCGGATCTCGATCCGGAGGAGTTCCACATCGTGGTGACCTCGACCTACGGCAACGGCGATCTGCCGTCGACAGCGGTGTCCTTCTCCGACGCTTTGGCGGAGACCAAGCCCGACCTGTCCGGCATCCGGTTCGCGATCTTCGGGCTGGGCGACATGGTGTTTGCGGAGACCTTCGCGCAGGGCTCGAAAACCCTCATGGAGCAACTGCTGGCCTGCAAGGCGGAGCAGGTGGGCGAGCGCGGGATTTTCGACGCATCGGGGGCGGATATGCCGGAGGACATCGGTGTGCCGTGGCTGCACGGTATCCTCGCCCTGCTTCAGGCCAAGGCGGCCTGAGGAGCATGCAGGCATGAACGCCTCGGCAAGAAAACCCGGCCCTTTGCAGGAGGCAGGCACGGTGATTTCCGCGCAGGCGCGTTTCAATGCGGCGCGCCGGGCGGCTCGGCAGGCGCGCGGTGCCGCCGCGCAGGATCTGTCGGCGCAGATGCGGTCGGCGCTGGCGCAATGCGACGGGGATCGGGATCTGTTTGAGCTGATGGTGGTGCCGGACATCGTGTTGTCCCTGCGCCGCCCTGCGCGTCTGTGATGGGCCGCCTGCCCGCAGCGGTGCCGGGGCAGAGCCCCGGCCTACAGGCGCGCCCTTCGTATGTCCTTGCAAGGCACAGGGTTTGCCGGTTCTGGCGCGGTGCCTTGCCACTTCAAAGCAGCGACCGAACGAGGTTGCGACAGGCGGAACCGGAAGGATTCGCGCATGGCTGACAGACCGGAGGGGTGTTTTGCCCATGAGATCCGCGTCACCTGGGGTGACTGTGATCCGGCCAAGATCGTCTACACCGGGCGCATCCCGTGGTTTGCGCTCGATGCGATCAATGCCTGGTGGGAGACACATGTGGGCGAGGGCTGGTACCAGTTCGAGATTGACCGCAATCTTGGCACGCCATTTGTGCACATGAGCCTCGATTTCCGCAGGCCGATCACGCCGCGCCATCGCCTGATCTGCCACACCTGGCCCGAGGCTCTGGGCGCGACGTCGATCACCTTCCGGGTGGAGGCGGAGCAGGATGGCACCCTTTGTTTCGAAGGGCGGTTCGTCTGTGTCTTTACCGTGGCGGATGCCTTTACCAAGACTGCGCCGCCGCAGGACATCCGGGACATCGTGACGCCGCATCTGCCGCAGGGCTGAGCGCCCGTTCCGCGGTTGCGCCTCCGGGGCCTGAAGGGCTACACTTGCACTATAGTACACAACCGATGCGAGCCATGGCGGAAATCACCTCATTCAGCGGCAAGGCAGCCGCCGCCGACGGGCAGAGCCTGATCGACGCGGCGGTTGCAGACCTGATGCTGCAGGTGGGCGCGCGGGTGCGCCGGGCGCGAGAGCAAAAAGGCCTCGCCCGCCGTGTCCTTTCGGAGATGTCCGGAGTGTCGCCGCGTTATCTCGCGCAGCTGGAGAGCGGCGAGGGCAACATCTCCATCGGTCTGCTCAAGCGGGTGGCGGTGGCGCTGGAATACCGCGTGGAATGGCTGGTCGGGCAGGATGATCCGCAAAGCTCGGACGTGCTGTCCGTGGCCGAGCAATTTCGCGCTGCGGACCGGGAGACTCAGCAGGCGGTTCTGGATGCGCTTGCCGCCGGCGCGGACCAGGGGCAGCGGGCCGAACGCATCTGCCTTGTCGGGCTGCGCGGCGCGGGCAAATCAACGCTGGGGCGCATGGCGGGGGCGGCGCTGGACCTGCCATTTGTCGAGCTGAACCGCGAGATCGAAAGCGCCGGGGGCATGCCGGTTGAGGAGATCATGGCGCTTTATGGGCAGGAGGGATACCGTAGGCTGGAGGCGGATGCGCTGGACCGCATCGCCCAGACCCATGAGCGGATGATCCTGGCTGTGGCCGGGGGCATCGTGGCGGAACCGGCGACCTATCACGCCTTGCTCAGCCGGTTTCACACGATCTGGCTCAAGGCCAGCCCGGAAGATCATATGGCGCGGGTGCGAGCCCAGGGGGACACCCGTCCGATGCAGGGAAATCCCGAAGCCATGGCGCAGTTGCGCTCGATCCTACACAGCCGCGAAGCGCTGTACGAGCGCGCCCACGCGCAGCTGGACACATCGGGCCAATCGGTCGAGGACACGCTTGCAGGGTTGCAGGGGCTGATCCGGGACCGGGGCTTTCTGGACTGAACGGAACTGAATTCTAAGGACATCTCAATGAGCGTAACCTATCGCCGCGACGGCGCGGCTGCCATCGTCGAACTGGACAACCCGCCGGTGAATGCCATTGGCCTTGCGGTGCGCGAAGGGCTGCAGGCCGCGCTGGATTGGGTGCAGGCAGAGACCGGGCTGTCGCGGGTGATCCTGACCGGCAAGGGGCGGGCCTTCGCGGCCGGGGGGGATGCGCGGGAGTTCGACGGGCCTGCCGTGGCACCGCACCTCAATGATGTGATCAATCAGATCGAGGCCTGCGAGGTGCCGTGGATTGCGGCGCTGAATGGCGTGGCTCTGGGCGGCGGGGCGGAGCTGGCCTTGGCCTGCCGCTATCGCATTGCCGCGCCGGGCATTCAGATCGGATTGCCGGAGGTGGGGCTCGGGATTGTTCCGGGCTCCGGCGGGACGCAGCGCCTGCCGCGCCTGATCGGGATGAAGGCTGCATTGGAGCTGATCCCCACGGGCAAGGCCATCAGCGCCGAACAGGCGGAAGCGCTTGGGTTGATTGATGGAATTTCGGGCGATCCGGTTCAGACCGCGCTGCATCTGGATGAGGGCACGGTGGAGCTGGCCTTGCCGGTGCGGGACCTGCCGCGTCCGGTGGCGGACCCGGCGGCGGCGGCGGCGGCGCGGGCTCTGGCGCACAAGAAGCTGAAAAACCAGGTTGCGCCGCAGCGGGCGATTGATCTGATTGAACAGGCGGCGGAGCGGACCTTTGTCGAAGGTCTGAAAGACGAGCGCCAGACGTTTTTGACCCTGCGCCAGGAGGATCAGGCGCGCGCCTTGCGGCATATGTTCTTTGCCGAACGGGCGGCAAAAGCGCCGGATTGGCTGACGGCAGAGCCTGCGCCGCTGGAGCAGGTCGCGGTGGTCGGCGGCGGCACCATGGGGGCGGGGATCGCCTATGCGCTGCTCAATGCCGGGCTGTCGGTGGTGCTGCTGGAGATGGACGCGGACGGCGTCGCGCGGGCACAGGACAACGTCGAAAAGATCATCGGCCAGTCGCTGAAACGCGGTTTGATTGACGCAGCAGGCGCGGAGGCGCGGCGCGCCCGTTTTACCGCCTCAAGTAATTATGCGGCGGCGGGAGGCTGTACGCTGGCCATCGAGGCGGCGTTTGAAAGCATGGACGTCAAACGGGCGGTCTTTACCAAGCTCGAGGCGGCCTTGCCGGCGGCGGCGGTGCTGGCCTCAAACACGTCATACCTTGATCTCGACGAGATTGCCCGGACGGTGGCGGCCCCGAGCCGCGTCGTGGGGCTGCACTTCTTTGCCCCGGCCCATATCATGAAGCTGCTGGAGATCGTGCGCGGCGCGGACAGCTCGGACCGGGCGCTGGCCACAGGCTTTGCGCTTGGCAAGCGTTTGCGGAAAATTCCCGTGCTGGCAGGGGTTTGCGACGGGTTTATCGGAAACCGTATCTTGGCGCGCTACCGCGAAGCGGCGGATACGGTGTTCATGGATGGCTCGACGCCCTGGGAGGTGGACGAGGCCATGGTGACGTTCGGCTATGCCATGGGGCCTTACGAGGCGCAGGACCTCTCGGGTCTGGATATTGCCCATGCCAACCGGCGCAGGCAGGACGCCACGCGCGATCCGAACCGGCGCTATGTGCCGATTGCGGACCGGATGGTGGAACTGGGCAAGCTGGGGCGCAAGACCGGGGCAGGCTGGTATCGCTATCCGGGCGGTAACGGCAAGGTCGAGGATCCGATCGTGGCCGATCTGGCGCTGGAAGAGGCGCATCTGGCCGGGCTCACGCGGGTGGAATATTCGGAAGAGGAGGTGCGCGAGCGGTTGCTGCTGGCGATGATCAATGAGGCCTGCGATATCCTGCACGAAGGCATCGCGGCCTCGGCGCGGGATATCGATCTGGTGACGGTCTTTGGCTACGGCTTCCCGCGCTGGCGCGGCGGGCTGATGCATTATGCCGATACACTGGGCGTGGCGCATATTGTGGAGCGGTTGCAGGCCCTCGCGGCAGAAGATGCGCTTGTCTGGACGCCGTCGCCACTCCTGATGGCGTGTCTCCGGAGCGGCACGCCTTTGTCGCAAGCCTCGCCTGCGGCAGGAGGTTAGAGCCTCAGTTTTTTGGGCCGGAGGCTCTAGGGGCGCTGCCCCGCCGCCTTCGGCGACTCCCCGAGGTATTTGGGGCCCAAAGAAACCGGGAAGGCGCAGTCAGTTCAGGTCTTCGAGCAGGCGGCTGTGGCGGCGGGTTTCGCCGATGACGTCGCCGAAGGTTTTCATGCCTCTGGCTTCAAGCATCGGCAGCATTTTGACCAGGACTTCCGCGGTTGCCTGAGCATCGCCGAGAGCGGTGTGGCGCAGGTGTTCGGGGATGGTCACGCCGAGCCTGTCGCAGAGCGCGTCGAGCGTGTGCTGTTCCGTGGTGCCCCAGATCACCGCCGACAAGAGCACGGTGTCGAGGATCGGGTGATCCCATTCGACGCCCATGCGGTCCTTGTGCCGGTGCAGGAAAGCCATGTCGAAGGGAGCGTTGTGGGCGACGATCACGCTGCGGGTGGCAAAGCGGTGAAAGGCGCGGCCTGCCTCGCCGATGTCCGGCTTTCCGGCGACCATGGCATCGGTGACGTGGTGCACAGCCGTCGAGGCGGGCGGGATCGGGCAGCCGGGATCGACCAGCTGATCGATGGTTTCGCCCGGTGTGATACGCCCGTTCAAAACGCGCACGGCGCCAAGCTGCACGATCTCGTCCTTATGCGGCAAAAGCCCGGTGGTTTCGCTGTCGAAGACCGTGAAGGTGAGCTTGCTGAGCGGGGTCGTGTCGAAATCTGTTTCCTGGCCATCAAGCAGGTCAAAGTCATAGACGATGGGCCGCGCGGCCTCCGGGGAGACGTCGAGATGGGCCGCATCGATGATCAGGATATAGCCGCCGCCTTCGGTGGGTTTTATCTTGGCGTCATAGCTTTGGGCCGCGTGGGTATCGGTCAGCGTGGCGCTGACCTCCTTGCCGGTCTTGTGCATTTTCTTGACTGCGGCAGAGAGGCTCACCTCGTCGAAATATTCCGATAGGGGGGCGTTCAGGCGCGGGGTGTGAATCTGGCTGAGCACGTCGGCGGCCTGGCCGTCGTAGAGCACGATCTGCCCTTTGGCGCTGACAAGGATTGTTGCCACAGGGATTTCCGTCAGCAGGGCGGTCAGCTGCATTTTCTCTGCTGCGAGCCGTTCGGTTTCGGCGGCAATGCGTTCGGCGGTGCTCAGCGTGGTCTGGGACAGCGCGTTGCTCACGGCGCTGGCGGCGGGGGCGAGATCACCGAGGTAGCGCGCGTCAAAATCCGTCGAGACATCAGCATGGGCTTTGGCACGCAGGCTGGCGGCGAGTTTTTCGATAGGTTTGGCGACGTTTTCGTCAAACAGCAGCCAGATCCCGACGGTCAGCCCGAGCAGCAGGAAGGCCGAGAGGATCCCGGCGAAGACGAAGGCGCCGGTGGTTCCTGTGGCTTCGGCGCGAGCGTGACCGAAGTAGAGGGCGGCCAGAACGAGAGCCGCCCCGCCGAGCCCCTGAAGGCAGAAGAACAGGAAGATGCGAAGGCGCAGGCTGAGATTTTCCATGGATCAGCCCTCCGCGCAGACGGTTGCGACAATAGGGAAGACGTCGCTGTCCTCCTGCCAGCTGGGCGCGTCGCCCTGACCTTCGGCCCAGACCTGCTGGGCGCAATCGACGGCAACCACGCGGGCTTCGGGTTTGGCCCAGCGGCCATGGCGCACCACTCGGGCGATGTGGCGTTCGGGGTTGTCCTGATTGGTCAGCATGGAGCCGGGATCGACCGACCAGAAGCGATCGACCATCGGGACCATGTAGGTCCATGGCCGCCACGCCGCGCCGCCCGCATCGGTGCTGAGCACCTTTGTGCCGTCGGGCAGGGCCGCGCGGGTGCGGTCATACCACGAATACTCCAGCGAGATTGTCGCAAGGATCATCGCGGCCCCGGCGCCCACGGGGATAACCCATTTCGGCAAGCGCCCACCGCTGGTTTTGTTCAGCAGCATAGTCATGCCCGCGCCGGCGAAACCCGCCACAAACACGGTGATCAGTTCAAGGAACATGTTGTCTCCCCCCATCGTCCTCATGCGCGCGCTCCGAAAACCGGTGCCGGAGCGCGCCTAAGCCGGTTACCCCAGCATGCCCTTGCCATGTCCGGCTGCCGATTGCAGCGATTTGACCACGACGAAGGCATCCCTCAAATGACTTCGCTCAAAATCCGACAGATTTGCCGGGGCAAGGTAGTTGTTCGGGGCGTGCCCCGCCTTGATCTGGGTGGCCTGATGCTCGAGCCGGGTTTCGGCAATGAGATCATAGGCATCCAGAAGATCGCGCCCGCCGGAGCTGCTCAGCACGCCCGCCGCCTGCGCGGCCTCGAGCCGGGCGCGGGTGTTGACAGCGGTCAGCCCGCCCTGGAGCGCATAGACCCGGCCGAGATCAACCACCGGCACAACGCCGTTGTGCTTGAGATCGAGCGTGTTCTTGTGCTCGCCGGACTTGATTGTGGCAAAGCCGCGCAAAAGGCCCAGCGGCGGCTGGTGCTTGAGCGAGTTCGAGACCATGTGGGCGACGAAGATCGAGTTCTTCGCCGCAAGATCCAGCGTTTGTTCCTGCAGATCCTCAAAAAGCGAAACCGTGCCGCCGATGGGGCGCAGATCGAACATCACGCTGGCGAGCATCTGGGCTTCGGACGTGGGCTTGGCGATCCAGCCTTTGAAATAGGTCTTCCACACGCTCACCGGCTGCCGCCAGCGCGAGGCGGAAGCCATCATGTCGCCGGGGCAGTAGACATAGCCGCAGGTGTTCAGCCCGTCACAGACGAAATCGGCGAAATCCTTGAAGTAGGTTTCGTGTTCTTCGGAGTAGCTGTCGTCGAGCATCAGGCAGTTGTCCTGATCGGATACGCCGGTCTGCTCCTGACGGCCCTGCGATCCGCAGGCGAGCCAGAGGTAGGGCACGGGCGGGGGGCCGAATTTCTCTTCGGCCAGCGCCAAAAGGCGGCGGGTTGCGGTGTCGGCGATGTCGGTGATCAGACGGGTGACAACCTCGTGGCGGTTGCCGGTGCCGACTAGCTGCACCAGAAGCTGCGGGATGCGCGCGGTGGTCTTGGCCATTTCCTGCGCGTCCCGGGCATGGGCGATCTCGGAGACCAGTTCGGCGGAGCTGGTGGCCTGAAAGCGCGTAAGATCGGTTTGCGTGACAATCCCAACAAGCGTTTTGCCATTACAGATCGGCACGTGGCCGATGCGGCGTTCCATCATCATGTGCAGCACGTCCGAGCCGATGGCCGACGGCGGCAGGCTCAGGGGATCCGGGGTCATGACATCGGTGATCGGTGTGTCGAAGGGCAGGCCGCCGCCGACCACCTTGCCGGAAAGGTCGCGCACCGTGGCAATGCCTTTGAGCGCACCGTCTTCGGTGATGCAAACGGACGAAACGCGGGCTGTGGCCATGGCCTGCGCTGCGGTCTGCACGGTTTCGGAGGTGCTGCAGGTCAGCGGGGTCTTGGCCATCAGCGTCTCGACCGGGCTGGTGGCAAGATCGGGGCGCTTCGGTTTCGGCGTGCGCGAGCGGTCAAAGAACTTCTTCGCGGCCTCTTCGGTTTCGACGAGCCGCAGGAAATCGGACTTCGGCAGAATGAGCAGCAGCGTGTCTTCGGTTGTCCTGGCGGAGGTCACGGCATAGCCGTCGCGGCCCAGGCCGCGCTCGCCAAAGGAATTGCGCGGGCCCAGCTGGGAAATCTGAACGTTGTTCTGATCGCTGACAGCGACCGCGCCGGTGTGGATCAGGTACAGCCCTTCGAGCGCATCGCCTAGCCTGTAGATATCCTCTCCGGCGGCCATGTGCCGGGACCGGAAGGCGGGCAAAAGCGCTTCGAGAGCCGGCCGGGGCAGCGTGTCATAGGGGTGGACGCTGGTCAGAAAACGCAACAGGGCAGGGGTGTCGAGGGACATCAGGATTCCTTCAGGACGAAAAGAGATAAGGCTTGGTACCAAGCCCTATGGGCCGGGCTTTGACATTGATCAGATGCGGATCAATATCCTTTCCTTTCGCCCAGAATGGGCAGCAGGCCACGCGGGAAAGACCAATTTCTGTGCAATGCCGGGTCTTGGTCATGGGATCGGTGTCGCTTCCCTGTCGGGTCAAAGAAAATCCCGCCCCGGATACACCGGAGCGGGACAAAAGCACAGAGGCAGGGCCGGGGGAGTTCCGGCCCTGCGGATCACTTAGTGACCGTCCACGGCTGCGCCGGCACCGCGCGGGATACGCACGCTTTCGACAAGCTCTTCGATCTCTGTCGGGATCGGGTCGGTGGACTTGGACACGAAGTAGGCAACCGCGAAGTTCACCATGGCGCCGATGGCCCCGAAGGAGGTGGACTTGATGGTGCCAAGCAGCGGATCAGCATCGGTGAAGCTGTTGGTGCCCGGGATGAACAGCCAGCCCTTGTGCAGGAAGATGTAGATCAGGGTCACGATCAGACCTGCAAGCATACCGGCCACGGCGCCTTTGTTGTTCACCTTGGTGAAGATGCCCATCATCAGTGCCGGGAAGATCGACGCAGCGGCCAGACCGAAGGCCAGAGCCACGGTTTGCGCGGCGAAGCCCGGAGGGTTGAGGCCGAGGTAGGTCGCAACCACGATGGCCACGGCCATTGCGATACGAGCGGACAGCAGTTCGTTCTTCTCCGAGATCGCCGGGTTGATCGACCCTTTGATGAGGTCGTGCGACACGGCGGTGGAGATTGCGAGCAGAAGGCCGGCAGCGGTCGACAGCGCGGCGGCAAGACCACCAGCAGCAACCAGGCCGATCACCCAACCCGGCAGGTTGGCGATTTCCGGGTTCGCGAGAACGAGGATGTCACGGTTGAAGTTGGTCAGCTCGTTTTCGGAGCCCCAGCCAGCCGCTTCCATCGCAGCAACGGTCTCGGCGTTCTTCTCGTTGAAGTACGCGATTTTGCCGTCGCCGTTCTTGTCTTCCCAGCCCAGAAGGCCGGTCTGCTGCCATGTACCCATCCAGGTGTAGGCGGCATCGCTCTCGATGGTTTCAACGGAAACCGGCTCACCGGTGGACCCGTTCGGCCAGAACTGTTCGGTGATGTTCAGGCGTGCCATGGCACCAACAGCCGGAGCCGTGAGGTACAGCAGGGCGATGAACACCAGCGTCCAGCCAGCGGACCAGCGCGCGTCGGACACCTTGGGAACGGTGAAGAAGCGCATGATCACGTGCGGCAGACCCGCGGTACCGATCATCAGCGACAGGGTGAAGAGCACCATGTTCAGCGTGTCGGCGTGGTGTGCGGTGTACTCGTTGAAGCCAAGCTCGGCCACGATCTGGTCCAGCTTCGCAAGAAGCGGCTCACCGGACGCTGCGTGGTCGCCGAAGAGGCCAAGGGCCGGGATCGGGTTGCCAGTCAGCTGCAGCGAGATGAAGATCGCCGGGATGGTGTAGGCCATGATGAGAACGCAGTACTGCGCCACCTGGGTGTAGGTCACACCCTTCATGCCGCCGAACACCGCGTAGGCGAACACAACCGCGGCACCGATGAACAGGCCAGTGGTGTTGTCCACTTCGAGGAAGCGGCCGAAGGCCACGCCCACACCGGTCATCTGACCGATCACGTAGGTGGTGGAGGCAACGATGAGGCAGATCACGGCCACGACGCGTGCGGTCGGGCTGTAGAAGCGGTCACCGATGAATTCCGACACGGTGAACTTGCCGAACTTGCGCAGGTAAGGCGCGAGCAGCAGGGCGAGCAGCACGTAGCCACCAGTCCAGCCCATCAGGAAGGAAGAGTTGTCATAGCCGGTGAAGGCGATGAGGCCCGCCATCGAGATGAACGAAGCCGCGGACATCCAGTCCGCCGCAGTCGCCATACCGTTGGTGACCGGGTGCACGCCGCGACCAGCGGCGTAGAATTCGGATGTGGAACCCGCACGGGCCCAGATCGCGATGCCGATGTAAAGCGCAAAGGAGGCGCCCACAAACAGCAGGTTGATGGTAAACTGATCCATTGGGATTATTCCTCTACGCCGTATTCACGGTCGAGCTTGTTCATCTTCATGGCGTAGAAAAAGATCAGGCCCAAGAAGACCAGGATCGATCCCTGCTGGGCAAACCAGAAGCCCAGATCGGTGCCGCCAACGCTGATGCCCGAAAGGGCAGGGCGCAGAAGAATGCCAAAGCCAAAGCTCACCAGCGCCCAGATCACAAGGCTGATGAGAATAATACGAACGTTGGCAGCCCAGTAGCCTTTGTCGGCTTCGGCCTGCGCACTATCGTTTTGAGATGTTTGATCCGCCATTTTGCGGGTCCTCCTCTTCCTCCGTTTGCCCCTGCTGCCAGGGACGCGAAAGCCACCGCGCAGATTACGCGGTGGCCGTTTTCACGATCGCGGACAATTCGCCCGCAATGGTGTCGATGTCGCCCATGGCATCCACGCTGTTGAGCGCGCCTTTCTGGGCGTAGTAGTCAATCAGCGGCGCGGTCTGCGCGTGGTAGGCTTCTAGCCGCTGGTTCAGGGTTTCGGCATTGTCATCGGCGCGCACCGGCTGGCCCGCAGCCCGTGCCTGTTCGGCACGGCCCACGATGCGATCGACAAGGATCTTGTCGTCAACTTTCAGCTCGATGACTGCATCGAGACGCTGGCCGGTCTTCTCGAGAAGCGCGCCAAGCGCGTCGGCCTGCGCGAGGGTGCGCGGGAAGCCGTCAAAGATGAAACCCTTGGCGTCGCTTGTCGTGAGTTTCTCTTCGATCAGGCCCACGACGATCTCGTCGGTGACCAGCTCGCCCCGTTCCATCACCTCGGCCACGCGCTTGCCCATCTCGGTGCCACTGGCCTTGGCCTGACGCAGCATGTCGCCGGTCGAAAGCTGCACAAGGCCATGGTTTTCCACCAGGCGTTCGGCCTGCGTGCCCTTGCCTGCGCCCGGGGGCCCAAGCAGGATGATGTTGATCGGGCGGGTGAGTGTTTCGGTTTGCTCAGTCATCCTGCTCACCCCTTATTCATGCGATTTTCGATGAGTTCGTCGACGACGGAGGGGTCGGCGAGGGTGGATGTGTCGCCCAGGGAGCCGTAGTCGTTTTCAGCGATTTTGCGCAGGATGCGGCGCATGATCT
>NZ_SRXY01000005.1 GCF_004804335.1 Pacificoceanicola onchidii | reverse complement strand
CGAAATGAACCCAAGCCGCCCACATATCTCTTCAGATACTCGCGATGTCAAATAGCACCCAAAGACAAATACCAACCGGATGCGCCCTAAACTTAACGGCGCGCCCGCCCAGATCTACCTCTGATTTATCCGCCTCGTCTGCGAACCCAAACTCAGCAACTCTCGCTGCCCCGTCCCGTCCGCCCCGTCTGGCGTCCCGTTGTGCGCCTCAGCGCCGCCGGTGAGGGGCTATTTACGCACTAGCGCAGACCTCCGCAAGCACTTTTTTCGGATTTTCGTCCGAAACTGCATTTTTTTCCGCATCACACGCCTTCTCAGGTCTCTTGCAGTCGGTGAACATGGGCTGCGCAGGGCAATAATACACTGAAAACAAAGGGCGCGCCCCGATTGCGCCTGCTTTTTGCCCACCCGCTGATGAAAGTCCCGGCAACCGCCTTGCAAGGACCCTTTTCGCCCATAACTCGGATGCATTTGAAACGGCTCAACTCAGGGCTTAATTTTCCCCGGACTCACGCCTCGCACATACACCAAACCAAGCGGAATCGACCCAAACGCTTGAATTTCGTTTTGCGAACGCGGCGTCGGCTGTTAGACATTCCCAACTTTGAAATATGCGAAGAGAAGTAATGTATAGATCCCTCCTCCCCTCCGCCTTGTGCGCCATGTTTCTGGGCGCGCCGCTTCACGCCATGACAACCGGGGCCGTTGTTGCCATGGGCGATGAATGGACCTTTTCCGATGTTGCCTATGACGGCGGTACAGTTCTTGGGGACACCTACACCGGGGACAGGGCCAGCACCGAAGCGCTGGCCGAGAACCTGACGGAGATCCTTGGCGGGACGGCTTATACAATCGTTGGCCTCGGTCCGTTTGCCTACGGGACGTCTTTTCAAAGCCAGTTGAGCGATCTGGGCAAATCCGTTTCCGTTGTGACCACCCAAACCGCCTTTGAAACCGCACTTGGCACATCGGACACCGTGATTGTCGGCGGCAACATCGGTGTGGCATCAATCAGCTTGCTGCATGACTTTGTCTCGGACGGCGGGTCTGTTGTTGTCACCCTTGGCACCGCGCTTGTCGGGAATGGCACTTCATTCTCCGAAGCCGCAGGCTGGAACCCTTTCCTGAACAGCTACGGCATGCAGGCCGGAAACAACTACAGCCCCCTTCCCCAGTTCACCCCGATCAGCGTGATCGAGGATGGCACCAGCCTTGATGATGGCGTGTCCAACATCCTGTGGGGGTATGGCAACGAGATCACGCTGACCGGGAGCAACCCCAACGCCGGTCTGGTTGCCGGCCTCTCCGGTGCCATCCCGATCTCCGCAATCGGCGTCTATTCAGTAGCCGCAGAAGTTCCGCTGCCTGCGGGCCTGCCGTTGCTTCTGGCTGGCCTTGGCGGGTTGGCGATGGTGCGGACACGCAAAACGGCTTGAGGGCAGCCCTTCAGAAAAAAACCGAAGCGCGGCACTCTGGCCGCGCTTTTTTATTGGCCGACACAGGCGTGAAACAGCCCGTTTTCCCCTTGGGTCTGTCCCGTACGCGCCATAGCCTGATAGGCTCTGGAAAACTGGCCGAGAACAGGAGGCTCTCATGATCCGCAACCAAGCCCTCGGGCTTGCCCTTTGCCTGACGCCCACCCTGCCCCTTGCGGAGCAGACACCCGCGGATGACTTTGTTTCGTCAAACGTGCGCGCGATCTTTTACCATGAGCTTGCCCATGCCGTGATCGACCTCATGCAAGTTCCGATTTTCGGACAGGAAGAAGACGCGGCGGACGTCATGGCCGTGCTGCTCATCGACTGGCTATTCGACGAAGAGGTGGCACAGCAACTGGCCTACGACAGCGCGTTCGGATTCCTCGATGACCCGGACGGCATGCAGGATGTGGCCTACTGGGATGTGCACGGGCCGGACGAACAGCGGTTCTACAATCACGTCTGCCTGTTCTACGGCGCCAACCCGGAGGTGCGCGACACGCTGGCCGAAGACCTCGGTCTGCCGGAAGAGCGCGCCGAGACCTGCCCGGAAGAATACGATCTGGCGGCGGACAGCTGGGGCGCGGTGTTTGACGAAATGGAGGGAGCGGAACTGGCTGTGCCCATGCGGTTCATTCCCGACCCTTCCGAGCCTCTGGCCAGCGAGATCATCGCCGAAGAGGTCGCCGCCCTGAACCAAGACCTGCGCTTGCCGCAGGAACTCATCGTCCGGGTCGAAAGCTGTGGCGAGGCGAATGCCTATTATGACCTGGGCGAGATCTCGATCACCTTCTGCTCGGAATTTGTCCCGCATCTGCGCGATCTGCACGATCAGGTCTTTGATCAGTAAACCGACACGAAAAAAGGGGCCCCGGTTGGGACCCCTCAAGGTTCGCTGATAAGGCTCACTCTTATGTCACCGCTCGTATCATAGTTTCGCCTGCGGCCTTACCCGCGCCTGGACAGCCCGCAGGCCATCCGGAACGGTCGGCAAGGGGCCAAGGCCCCCTGCCCTTGTTCTTTAGCTACAACCCGAGGTGCCGCCGCAGGTGTTGCACTTCATGCAGGTGCCGTTGCGCACCAGCGTGTAGTTGCCGCACTCCCCGCATGGGTCACCCTCGTAGCCCTGCATCTTGGCTTTGGTGCGCTCATCCATGGTCATGGTGCTCGCCGCTACAGCCACGGTCGAGGTGGCCATCGCGGCGCCGCCGGTTTCCGGGACCAGCGTGTTCAGCGCTTCCACCGGATCGGCGCCGCCCTGCAGCACAACCAGTTCCTGCGGCAGACGCTTGCGCAGATAGCCGGTGGAGCTGATCTGCTTGAGCACTTCCAGAGACCGCGACGCCGCGCTTTCCGACAGTTCCTTGACGTTGGACACGCCCTCTTCCTCGCCGCGACCCAGATCGTCGAAGGACGCGCCTTCGGGTTTCACATGGGCCAGATCGGTGCGATCGAGGTAAGACACGGCCAATTCGCGGAAGATGTAATCAAGGATCGAAGTGGCGTTCTTGATGCTGTCGTTGCCCTGCACCATGCCCGCCGGTTCGAACTTGGTGAAGGTGAAGGCGTCAACAAACTCTTCCAGCGGCACGCCGTATTGCAGGCCCACGGAAACCGCGATGGCGAAGTTGTTCATCATCGCCCGGAAGCCCGCGCCTTCCTTGTGCATGTCGATGAAGATCTCACCGAGGTTGCCATCCTCGTACTCACCGGTCCGCAGGTAAACCTTGTGTCCGCCAACGATGGCTTTCTGAGTATAGCCCTTGCGGCGCTCCGGCATCTTGGTGCGCTGAGACTTGATGATCTCCTTGACCACAACCTTCTCCACGATCTTCTCGGCGAGAACGGCGGCCTTCTCCTGTGTGGAGCCGCTTTCGAGAACCTCCGCGGCCTCGTCATCGTCCTCCACCAGCGCGGCAGCCAGCGGCTGGGACAGCTTCGAGCCGTCACGATACAGCGCGTTGGCCTTCACGCCGAGGGACCAGCTCAGCTCATAGGCCTTCTGGCAATCCTCGATCGTCGCGTCGTTGGCCATGTTGATGGTCTTGGAAATCGCGCCCGAGATAAACGACTGCGCGGCGGCCATCATGGTGATGTGGCTCTCAACCGAGAGATACCGCTTGCCCTTCTTGCCGCAGGGGTTGGCGCAATCAAACACGGTCAGGTGCTCGTCTTTCAGATGCGGCGCGCCTTCCAGCGTCATGGTCCCGCAGACGTGATCGTTGGCCGCGTCCACATCCGCCTTGCTGAATCCAAGGTGCTTGAGCAGATCAAAGGTCGGATCGTTCAGCTTTTCTGCCGGAATACCCAGCGTGCCGGTGCAAAACTCTTCGCCCAGCGTCCACTGGTTAAAGACAAAGCGGATGTCAAAGGCTGTGGCCAGCGCCGCCTCGACTTTTTCGATCTGCGCCGGGCCAAAGCCGTGGCCGATCAGAGCGGTGTGGTTGATGCCCGGCGCGTTGCCAAGCGTCTGATGACCCACCGCATAAGAGATGATCTCTTCAATCTGGGCAGAGCCATAGCCGAGCTTTTCGAGCGCCGCAGGCACCGAGCGGTTGATGATCTTGAAGTAACCGCCGCCCGCGAGCTTTTTGAACTTCACCAGCGCAAAGTCCGGCTCGATCCCGGTGGTGTCGCAATCCATGACCAGACCGATGGTGCCGGTCGGGGCAATCACGGATGTCTGCGCATTGCGGTAGCCGTGCTGCTCACCAAGGCGCAGCGCCTCGTCCCAGGCGCCCATGGCCAGTTCAACCAGCGCCGGATCGGGGCAGTTGGCATGGTCCAGCGCCACCGGCTTGACCGCGAGGCCTTCGTAATCGGTGTTCTTGCCCCAGGCCGCGTTGCGGTGGTTGCGGATTACGCGCAGCATGTGCTGGCGGTTCTTCTGATACTTGGCGAACGCCCCCAGCTCACCAGCCATCTCGGCAGAGGTGGCATAGGCCACGCCCGTCATGATGGCGGTCAGCGCACCACAAAGCGCCCGGCCCTCATCGCTGTCATAGCCATAGCCCATGTTCATCAGCAGCCCGCCGATGTTGGCATAGCCAAGGCCCAACGTGCGGTAATCAAACGAGCGCTGCGCGATTTCCTTGGACGGGAACTGTGCCATGAGCACGGAGATTTCCAGCGTCACGGTCCACAGGCGCGTGGCGTGCATATAGCTTTCCGCGTCGAACCGGCCGTTCTTGAAGAAGGTCAGCAGGTTCATCGAGGCGAGGTTACAGGCCGTATCATCAAGGAACATGTATTCCGAACACGGGTTGGAGCCGCGGATCTCGCCATCCGTCGGGCAGGTGTGCCACGCGTTTACGGTGTCATGGAACTGGATGCCCGGGTCGGCGCAGGCCCATGCGGCGTGACCAACCTGATCCCAAAGTTCCTTGGCGCTGACGGTTTTGGCCACTTCGCCATCGGTGCGGCGCACCAGCTCCCAGGGCTGATCTTCCTTGACCGCCTTGAGGAACGCGTCGGTGACGCGGATGGAGTTGTTGGAGTTCTGACCAGACACGGAGGCATAGGCCTCAGAGTCCCAATCGGTGTCATAGGTCGGGAATTCGATGCTGGCATAGCCCTGCTTGGCATAATCCAGCACGCGCTTGATGTAGGTCTCAGGGATCATCACGCCCTTGGCGGCGCGCACCGCACCTTTGAGCGCTTCGTTTTTCTTGGTGTCGTAGGCATCCGCCTCGACTCCATCCCATGTGCGGATCGCCTCAAAAATGCCGTTGAGCATCTTTTCGTGCATTTTGGAGCCCGCGACGATGCTCGCAACCTTCTGCTCTTCGAGAACTTTCCAGTTGATGAATTCTTCGATGTCCGGGTGATCCACATCGCAGATCACCATCTTGGCCGCGCGGCGCGTGGTGCCACCGGATTTGATCGCACCCGCAGCGCGGTCGCCGATCTTCAGGAAACCCATCAGGCCAGAGGACTTGCCGCCGCCGGACAGCGGCTCATTGGCGGCGCGCAGAGAGGAGAAGTTGGTGCCGGTGCCGGAGCCATATTTGAACAGACGCGCCTCGCGCACCCACAGATCCATGATGCCGCCGTCGGACACCAGATCATCCTCGACGGATTGAATGAAACAGGCGTGCGGCTGCGGGTGCTCATAGGCAGAGGTGGAGCGGGTCAGCTCGCCAGACTCGAAGTCGACGTAATAGTGCCCCTGCCCCGGACCATCGATGCCGTAAGCCCAGTGCAGACCGGTGTTGAACCACTGCGGGCTGTTCGGCGCGGCCATCTGCGTGGCCAGCATGTAGCGCATTTCGTCGAAATAGGCCTGCGCGTCTTCCTCGGTGGTGAAGTAGCCGCCTTTCCAGCCCCAATAAGCCCAGGCCCCTGCAAGACGGTCAAACACCTGCTTGGCGGAGGTCTCGCCGATCCGCTCGGTCTTGGCGGAAGACGGCGCGGAGCGCCACAGGAAGGACGGCACGCCCTTTTCCTTGACCTTTTTCAGGCTCGCAGGCACGCCCGCCTTGCGGAAGTATTTCTGGGCAATAACGTCAGAAGCCACCTGGCTCCACTTGGCCGGCACTTCCAGGTTCTCCTGGCAGAACACCACGGTCCCATCGGGGTTTCGGATTTCGGACGTCGTGGTGGTGAACTCGATGCCCGCGTATGCATCCTGTCCCGCCTTGGTGAACTTTCTTTCGATTTTCATGCCTCTGCCCCGTCAGATTGTGAGTGTCTGTTTACCAAACCCCGCAGAAGCAGATCGTTACGATGGTCAAAGGGATACCGTGGAGCGGCGTCCCATGACTCGCCCCGAAAGCTTTGGCTTTCTTCTTGTTCTCTTCGCTGACCCTCGGCGACACCACTATATTTAGTGGCCCTCCCGCGTTGCCAGCACAAAATGACGCAAGAGCCTTGGGACGGTCAACGCAATTTTTACCAGACTCAGGATATTTTTCCGGTTGACCTGCCGCCGCTCTACCGTGCCCGGAGATTTCCCCTGATTCATTCACAAGACCTGCACCGTCACGCTCCCAGAAAAGAGCGCGGTTTTCGGCACAGTTACCGGGAGTTATCCACAGGCTTTAACCCTTTGCATGAATAGTTAACGACATCGGAAAAAAAATGAGCCTGCTCTAGATGTTGTGGCATGAGCGGCACGACCAAGCCTCTCTTGTAGCCCGATCACGCGCGCCCGGTGCGACTCACCTGCCAAAAGCCGTCACCAGACACCCGCCAAAACGCGGGTCGATAGCCTACATGTTGTGCACGCTCACGGGTAACACATCTGTATGTCGATTTGATGAAAGTGGTCGGGGCGGCGAGATTCGAACTCACGACCTTCTGTACCCAAAACAGACGCGCTACCAGGCTGCGCCACGCCCCGACTGCGCCCCCTTTAACGCGGGGCGTTGCCCATGAAAAGGGCTAAAACGTCCGAAACAAACACATCTTTCATTCGCAGGGCCAAACGGCCTCTTCAATGGTGGGATGGCGCATCTGCGCGCCCGCTTCGATGCCAAGCTGGGCGGCCAATCCGCCGTTGATTTCCAGCACATATTGCGCCGGACCATCAGACGGGATGGCTGTCAGATCGCCCGGGATGGCATTTTCATGCACCTTGATCACAGCCCCGGTGCGATCCGCAAAGATCATGTCGAGCGGAATGAGCGTGTTCTTCATCCAGAACGCCACGCCATTGGGCGCTTCGCGATCATAGACAAAGAGCATGCCACGGCTGGTGGGCATGGTTTCGACAAACATCAGCCCCTGTGCCCGCTCTGCCTCGTCATCTGCGATGTCGACGGAAAAGCGGACCTTGCCAAAGTCGCCGCGCAGCCAGACCGCATCGTCTGTACACAGACTGCCAGCCGACGCCCCAAGCCCTGAAACAGCGACCAACCCGGTCGCCAAACTCAGCGCGTTAATGCCGCTTCCCATGCAAAAACCTCCATCGCCATCTGGCCCCGACGGCCATCGACGACGCGGATGGCCAAAGCCTCCCCCGGTTGAAGGTCTGCAAGACCGGACCGGCGAAGCACCTCTATATGTATAAAGATGTCGTCGGACTTGCCAAACACATTGGCGAAACCGAAACCCTTTGCCTTGTCGAACCATTTCACCCGGGCCGGCTCAAGCGGCGCGTTGGCGACAATGTCGTGATCAAGGTCTTCGAAATCGGCAAGCGGCGCGCCTTCTGCGCCTTCCGGCGGCTCGATTGTGAAGACTTCCGTGGCCTGCACACCCCGTTCCGTGCGCTGCACTCCAATTTCGATGCGCGCGCCATCGGCCACTGAGCTCTGGCCGAAATTGCGCAGCACATTGGCATGCAACAAGATGTCCGCACCGCCAAGATCAGAGATGACAAATCCAAATCCCTTGGTCGGGTCAAACCACTTAACCTTGCCGCTGACTCGCTCTTCTGCGTTGTCCTGATGTCCCAAGTTGTTACTTCCGGTTCTTCTGAGTGACGTATCCCTCTTCTTGTCTGCGACATTAAGAGAGGGAAAGGCAACCTGTCCAAAAGAGCAATTTTGTGTCAGACATTCTCCCTATGGGGGAATTTCCTAACACCGATGCTCAAATTTTCACGGATTCAATCGGGTCACCTGCCAGTTGTGGCTGAAATTTGTGCAAGTCCACCGAAACCGGTCATGCAGTCGGAACTGACCGTCCGCCCAGAACTCGATCTCGCTTGGAACGATGCGGAATCCGCCCCAGAACGGCGGCCTTTGGGGATTCGGACCGTGCTTGGCCGTGACCTTGGCGACCTCCGCCATAAGCGCCCCGCGTGACGAAAGCGGCTTTGACTGATCCGAGGCCCAGGCCCCCAATCTGCTCTTGAGGGAGCGCGACTTGTAATACTCATCCGCCTGTTGTCCTTCGACCCGTTCAACCTTGCCGCGAACTCGGATTTGCCGACGCAAGGACTTCCAATGCATGACGAAGGCCGCCTGTCCAGCCGCCTCGATCTCCTGCGACTTCACACTGCCGTAGTTGGTGTAGAACACAAACCCGGCGTCCTCGATCTCCTTGAGCAGAACCATCCGCGCGTTAGGTAGCCCGTCCGCGTCCACCGTCGAGAGCGCGATGGCGTTCGGATCGTTGATTTCGCTCGCCTCGGCCTCCGCCAGCCAGCTCCGCGCAATCACAAACGGATTGTCACCGGCGAAGATACCGCTTCTGTCAGTCATGTCTTTTTGTCCTTTGCTCTGGCGCCGCCTGTCAAAACGTCCGTTTGCAGGCTTGATGGCCCCGGGGGGATCGCCTAAACGGCGTTAAGCGAAATATCTGGGTGGAGATGTGTCCATGTCAAACGGGTTGATGGCCGGCAAGCGCGGTCTGATCATGGGGCTTGCCAATGACAAGTCGATTGCATGGGGCATTGCCAAGGCCTGTGCCGATGCCGGTGCGGAGCTGGCCTTCTCCTATCAGGGCGAAGCGTTGAAGAAACGGGTTGGGCCGCTGGCGGAACAGCTCGGCTCGGACATCGTCCTGCCCTGTGACGTCTCCGAAGGCGAGTCCATCGACGCGCTCTTCTCCGCCTTGGGCGAGAAATGGGACAACCTCGATTTCATCGTCCACGCGATCGGCTTCTCCGACAAATCCGAGCTGCGCGGCCGGTACGTGGATACGTCCAAAGACAACTTTACCATGACCATGGATATCTCGGTCTACAGCTTCACCGCCGTCATGCAGCGCGCCGAGAAGATGATGAAGAACGGTGGCTCTGCGGTCACCCTCACCTATTACGGTGCGGAACGCATCATGCCGCATTACAACGTGATGGGTGTGGCCAAGGCGGCGCTGGAGGCTTCCGTGCGCTATCTCGCCGAAGACCTCGGCAAGGACAACATCCGCGTCAACGCCATCTCCGCCGGTCCGATCAAGACGCTGGCGGCTTCCGGCATCGGCGACTTCCGCTACATCATGAAGTGGAACGAGTACAACTCGCCCCTGCGCCGGAACGTGACCATTCAGGATGTCGGCAAATCGGCGCTCTACCTGCTGTCCGATCTGGGCAGCGGCGTTACCGGTGAGACCCACCACGTCGACGCAGGCTACCACGTGGTCGGCATGAAGGCGGTGGACGCGCCGGATATGTCGAAGACCTGACGGGTCTACACACTCTTTGCTTCGTTAAAGTTCTGGAACTGGCATGCGCTGAACAAGCGTATGCCAGTTTTCGTTTCCGCAAGTCCGGGTTTGCGTGAGAAGGCAAACGCCCGACAGGTCTGCAAATCGGGCAGACCGGCATCACCCAGCAGTCTTTGTTGAGCACGTCCGGTACGGTATGAGTTGATGGGTCCATGCCCACGATCAGCCAAATAGCCGCCGAACTGCTCCATGAAACCGTCGCGCTCGCCGTCCACACCTCCCCCTTCAAGCTCCGCGCTTGCCCAAATCCACCGTGAGCGCGCGGCCAATGCTTTGGCGCGGCAAGGCCCGGCGTCCGGACGGCCATGGGTGCTGGACTGGATCGCTCATCGCCCGGATCATGCGCGCGGCGCTCGCTCGATCCTGCGCGCTGTCCCGGCGGATGGCGCGCAGGGGATGGTGATCAAGGTCTATGAAAAACCCGGGGCTGCGCGTCTCAGACACGGACACCTGCAGTGGCTCAGCGCGCAAACGCCCAAGGTTGTGCGTCCGCTGTTCCTCGCCGAAGACGACAACCTTTTTGCCATGCCGGATCTTGGCCCTTTGACGTTGAAACAGGCTTTGCGCCCCGGAACGGAGGCCAAATTCACACGGCAGGCGATGCATTGGCTGCAAGCGTTCTGTGAAGACACCCCGAGCCAAATCGTCCGCTTTGACCCTGCGCCTCTTGTGTCGGATGCAGCCGATGCCTTGCAAGCCAGCGCCCTTTTTGAAACCGCGGAAGGGCAACGCGCCCTAGCGATGATCGAAGAGGCGTTTTCCCGGTTCGAAGGGCGTCCCATGCGGCATTGCACAAGTTTCGGCGACGTAAAGCCTGAGAACCTCTGTATCACCGGAAAAGACCGTCTGATCGCCATCGATTACGTGCAAGGCAGGCCCCAGCCAATCGCCCGCGATGCCGCCTTCTTTCTGCACTGGATGCGCATGCACTCTTGGCGCCGCAGCCTGCGGCATACCGGCTGGCCTGATCCCGACGCCGAAGCGCAGGTGCGATCAGCGATTGTGCAATCCCTTGGCGCAACTCTGGACCCTGCCCTTCTGGACACCTATACGCGCGCCTTCCTGCTTCCCACCTGGGCCACGCTCCGCCGGAAAGCCCGTGAGCCGCGTTTGCTGGAAGCCGTCGAAACGGCGCTGTTTGTTGGCAATTGAGACAACCTGCGCCCCGGCACGCTCGAATAAGGTTGAGTGCGGCCCCGGTTTGGTGAATTGATCGTCTCATGACATTGACCCACCTCCTCGCCTTCAACCTCACACTGCTTGCCGCCATGGCCGCGCCCGGCCCCGCGTTGCTCTATGCTTTGCGCCAATCCATCGCCGGCGGATTCATGACCGGCGCGGCGACCGGTGCGGGGCTTGGTTTGATGGCGGCGCTCTGGACGGGGGCAGCGCTGCTTGGACTTGAGGTGGTCTTCACTCTCTTTCCCGCAACCTTCCTGATCCTGAAGATCGCTGGTGCGCTCTACCTGCTCTGGGTCGCGTTTCAGCTCTGGCGCGACGCCCGCAAACCCGTGGCCGACAGCGCCAAACCCGGCGCGCGCGCCTTTTTTGGAGGGCTTTTGGTCAACCTCGGCAATCCCAAATCGGTTCTCTTCGCCGCCTCGGTCCTCGTCGTCATTTTCCCACCGGGGTTAACTCTGGCGGACAAGGCTCTGATTGTCCTCAATCATTTCTGCGTCGAGCTCATCGTCTACAGCGCTTTTGCAGCGCTTCTGAGCACGCCGCCCGCCCGCGCCGCCTATCTCGCCATGAAACCCCGCATCGATCGCATGGCCGCCCTGATCCTCGGCGCGCTCGGCCTGCGCCTGCTCTTTGCGCGTTAAGACTTGCCTGCCCGGCCTCCGCTGGCCTATGAAACCGCCCTATCAAGTCAGAGGACCGAGGGGATACCATGGACAACCGCCTGCCGCACGAAAAAGGCTTTCACGTCAGCTGGGACCAGCTCCACCGGGACGCCCGTGCCCTCGCATGGCGCCTGCAAGGCCAGGGTCCGGGTGAGGAAGGCGCATGGCGCGCGGTCGTCGCCATCACGCGCGGCGGCATGGCCCCCGCGATGATCGTCTCGCGCGAACTGGACATCCGCACCGTCGATACGATCTCGGTCAAATCCTACCATTCCGGCGGCGGCAAAGCCGACCAGCGCCGCGAAGCGCAGGTTCTGAAATCCCCCGACGCCGCACTCATGGGCGAAGACGGCGAAGGCATTTTGATCATCGACGATCTCGTCGACACCGGCAAAACCCTCGAACTCGTCCGCAAACTCTACCCCAGAGCCCAGATCGCCACGGTCTACGCTAAACCGCAGGGCCGTCCGCAGGTCGATACCTTCATCACCGAGGTCAGCCAGGACACATGGATCTTCTTCCCGTGGGACATGGCCCTTCAGTACGTCAAACCCTACCGCGGTGACGATTGACCCTCTCGAGACCACTGTCTTCTTTGGGCTGCAAATACCTCGGAGTTTGAGGCAGAGCCTCAATGCGGGGGTCCGGGGGCCATGCCCCCGGATGGCTATGCGGCCCGAAGGGCCTCAATCAGGGAAACCCGCATGACACATCAAACCCGCACCCGCGCCACCTTTGCACCGCCGATCCCGGAAGCCAGGCGTTGGCTCGACGGTGTCACCTTTCCTGAAGACCGTCCGCTGATCAATCTCAGCCAGGCCGCCCCGGTCGATCCGCCGCCCCTGCCCCTGCGCCGCGCCATGGCCGAGGCGATGGAGAACCCGGACACGCATCTTTACGGGCCGGTTCTGGGCAACGACAGCCTGCGCGCGGCGCTGGCGGAAAACTGGGCGAACCACTATGGCGCGCCCGTCGCCCCGGAACAAACTGCGATCACCCAAGGCTGCAATCAGGCCTTTGCCGCCACGCTCGCCGCGCTGACCACCGAAGGCGACGAGGTGATCCTGCCGCTGCCCTGGTACTTCAATCACAAGATGTGGCTCGACATGTCCGGTGTCACTGCGGTCCCGCTCGCCACGGGCTCTGACCTGATTCCGACTGCAGAGGATGCCGCCAAGCTGATCACATCAAAAACCCGTGCCATTGCCTTGGTTTCCCCCAATAATCCCGGTGGCACAGAGTATCCCGAAGCGACCTTGCGTGCCTTTTATGATCTCGCCAAGAGCCATGGCATCCGCCTGATCCTCGACGAGACTTACCGCGATTTTCACAGCCGGGCCGGCGCGCCGCATGACCTTCTGCAAAGCCCGGATTGGGATAAAACCCTGATCCAGCTTTACAGTTTTTCCAAAGCCTACCGCCTCACGGGACACCGGGTTGGTGCGATCATCACCGATCCGGCCTTGCTGCGAGAGATGGAGAAATTTCAGGACACCGTGGCGATCTGCGCGCCGCAGATGGGCCAGTTTGCCGCCGAATGGGGACTGCGCAACCTTGACCCGTGGGTCGCTGAGCAACGCGCAGAGGTGCTCGCCCGCCGCGCCGCGGTTGAGGCGCATTTCCCGCCACTGGCCGCCAAGGGCTGGCGCCTTTTGGGCCTTGGCGCCTATTTTGCCTATATCGAGCACCCCTTTGCTGAGCCGGCCTCCACGCTCGCACCCAAAATCGTGCGCGAAGCGGGTGTTCTGCTGCTGCCCGGGTCGATGTTTTTCCCGAAAGGAAACGACACCGGTGAGCGGCATTTCCGGGTGGCCTTTGCCAATGCGGACAAGGACGGGATCAAAGCAATGTGTACTCGGCTCGCCGCGCTGGACTGGCCCCTTGCGGCCCCCAAAACGTCCAAGTAGACAAGTCCGGCCAGCATAACCCGCGGGAGGACCACATGGCAGCAAAAAGCGGCAACACAACCAAGACACTCGGCCTGATCTTGATCGGCGTGCTCGTTCTTGGCCTTGGCGGCTTTGGCGTCACGAACTTCTCCGGCCACCTGCGCGCGATCGGCTCGGTCGGGGAGGCGGAAATTCCGGTGAATGACTACGCCCGCGCCCTTCAGAACGAAATTCGCGCCGTCGAGGCACAGTTCGGCACGCCCGTGACATTCCAGCAAGCGCAATCGCTTGGCCTGCCCCAGCGGGTACTGAGCCAGATGGTGGTCACCGCCGCTTTGGAAAACGAAGCGGGCGAGTTGGGCATTTCGGTTGGCGACGAAAACCTCGCCGAGCAACTGCGCAACATCCGCGCCTTTCAGGGCCCGGACGGCAGCTTCAACCGCGTGGCCTATCAGGCGACTTTGGACAATGTGGGCCTGAGCGAGCGCGACTTCGAAGCGCAGCTGCGCGCCCAGAGCGCCGCAACCGTGCTGCAAGGCGCGGTTCTTGCCGGAACAAAACTGCCCGACACTTATATCGAAACGCTGGCGTCCTACGCGGGAGAGCGTCGCGCCTTCACATGGGCGGAAATCACCGCCGAAGGCAGCACCATTGATCTGCCAGAGCCGTCCGATGATGAGCTGAAAGCCTGGTACCAAGAGAACATCGCCCGCTTCACCGTGCCGGAGACCAAGGTGATCACCTATGCCTGGGTCACGCCGGAGATGATCGTTGATACGGTCGAGGTCGATGAAGCGACCCTGCGCGCCGCCTATGACGAACGTGAAGCCGAGTTCAATCTTCCGGAGCGCCGTTTGGTGGAACGTCTGGTCTTTGCCGATGATGCCGAAGCCACTGCCGCGCTGGAGCGGCTGACTTCTGCCGAGATCAGTTTTGAAGCGTTGGTCGAAGAACGGGGGCTGGATCTGGCGGATACGGATCTGGGTGATGTGACCCGGGACGCGCTGGAAGGCGCGGCAGAGACCGTCTTTGCCGCTGAGGTGGGCGACATCGCAGGCCCTGCCCCGACCCCGCTTGGCCCGGCCTTGTTCCGCATCAACGCAGTTCTGCCGGCCAATGAGACCCCGTTTGAAGAGGCCGCCGAAGCGCTGCGTGACACGCTCGCTCTGGACCGGGCGCGCCGCGTCATTGACGGCATGGCCCAAGGGTTGGACGATGAGATGGCCGCGGGCGCGACGCTTGAGGAACTGGCCGACAGCACCGACCTTGAGCTTGGCACCATCGACTGGACCACCCTCAGCGACGACGGCATCGCGGGCTATGACGCGTTCCGCGCCGCCGCGGCCAGCGTTACCGAAGAAGACTACCCGGCGATTGATCAGCTTGGCGATGGCGGCATCTATGCCCTGCGTCTCAATGAGGTGCGCGCCCCCGCCCCGCAGCCTTTCGAGGACGTGACAGAGGACGTGCGCGCAGGTTGGACCCAAGAAGCCCAGACCATCGCCCTCGTCGAGGAAGGCAAGAGCATCGCCGAAGACATCGCCGGTGGTCAGACCTTCCAGCAGCTCGGGCTTGAAGCGCGCTCCGAAGAGGGGCTTTCTCGTACCGCGCAACTCCCGGACCTGCCCGCCGCGCTGCTGTCCGAGGCGTTTGATCTGGGTGAAGGCGAGGCCGTCTCCCTGCCCGGCACGGCCAGCGCCTATATCCTGCGTCTGGACCGCATCATCGGCGCCGACATGAACAGCCCGGAGATTGCGCAGCTCAACCAGCTTTTCGGAGATCAGGCCGCAAACGACGTGGCGCAGGATCTGTTCCAGGCCCTGTCGACGGACATTCAGACCCGCGCCGGTGTCTCGATTGACCAGCAGGCGATCAACGCGGTGCACGCGAACTTCCAATAAGGCGCGTCACGGGAAATGAGCTCAAGCGGCGGTCCACCAAGGGCCGCCGCTTTTCTATTGGGTCCGTCTGACGGTAACCCATTGTTAAGCGGTAAGGCCGTTTCGCCCCCCGCAGCAGGGCGAATCACCCACAAGCGCCGGTGACACGAGGGCATGTGGTCGGGCCGTTCATCCACTGTGGCAATCTTCAGACAGATCTTAAGAATTGTTAACAAACCCCGCCTTTCCCCGGCAATTAAGGCAGCGGATGCCACAATTGACCCAAGAGGTGCCAGATTCAGCCTCTACCCAAGGTCCATGGCCCGTATTGTTAAAAACCAGACCCGTAGTGATTTCCGCCGCCGCGTAAAATCTGTTGACCCGTCGTTCTACCGTTGGGGGTCTGGCGGTGTCCGCAAGGACACGACCGTCGAGCGCCCGATTGGGTCCGCGCTTCTGGGTTTTGGCTGGGCTTACCTCGTGATCACCATTGCAAGCAACCGCCCCCTGATCGAACAATCGCTTGCGCAAGGCGCATTGCCCGAGCAGTACCACGTCCATGTGTTCATGGCGCTGGCGGTTCTGCTGGCCTCATCCGGGGTCATGCTTCTGGTTCATCTGATGCGTTACGTCACCGGCTCCGGCGGAAAAAGACGCAACTCCGGCGGGCTGCTGATTGGTGTTCTGGGCGCCGTGACGCTGATTTACACGCCCGCCCATGTTTGGGAATCCGGGCTGAGCATACTTGATGGCACGTCGCGGTCCATGGTGCAGGTCGCCGCATCGAACAATCCGCTGGCCGAAAGCAAGGCCATGGTGGATGCCATCGCCTTCGTGAATTCCGTTGGCCGGTAGACCGCGCTTCTGATCACGCTTCAGATCAGCCCGACAAACCGCTCCGGCAAAGTCAGTTGCACCGCGTAATCCGGGTGATCAAACTGCCAGAAACCCGTATCACCGCGCGGCCGCCATGTGTCATGCATCCGCTTGCGCACCGATGTCAGGTCAAAACCGGACGCGGGTTTGAGGCCTGCAAAGCCTTCGAACACCGCGCGATCCTCACCCCGCGCCTCCGCAAACCAGTGCCGTCCGATGGCGATGTCCTTGACCGTTCCGCCAAGCGCCTGCGTGACCCGGTTTCGCTGATCCATCGCCGCCGCGTAAGCACCAAAATCGCAGAACTTCAGGTGAAACAAATACAGATGGTCCGGAGTGCGCAGCGTGTCGTTCTGGGTGTAATGCCCACCGCGCGCAATCTTGTCGCCGCTGCTGATAATGCAGGGTTTGGAGTAGTGCGGGGCAAGCCGCACGTGGCGGCGCGGGCCGATGATGTGCTCCTCGATGGGCTGATCTTCGATGTCGATCCGATGGATCACCTCAAGGCCAACCGGCGTCAGAACCCGGCGTAGTTTCACATGCTCCAGCATCTCCAACAGGGTCTTGCCCGCCGCAGGATCGACCACAACAAGCTCGTCCACATCGCCCACAACCACATGGTTGTAATAACACCGCAGCCCCTGAACGAGGTTGTTCAGCATGCGCCAGCGCTTCATGTCGAAGTTCTTGTGCGGATCGCCGGGAATGCCAATGATGTTGCAGCCTTCCGCCAGCCGCGCCACCTCCTCGCCGCGCCCGTGGTTCACGATATAGCAGTTCTCGCGCCCGAAAAGGCCTCCATAGTGGCGCAACCACGCCTTGAGAAAGAACGCATCATCCCTCACCATGGTCAGCGCGGCGGCTGTGCTCTGCATAGGCCTCGATCCTTTTTCACCACCCTACCCTGAGCCAAGGGTCTTGAGAATCCCCAAACCACCATGAAAGAAATCCCAGTCCAGATCGGCCCCTCCGGGTTCTTTGCCATCCGGCGCATCGCGAAACCCATGACCCAGTTTCAGGTTCTGGGAGAGCGCGCCAGCGGGACGAACCTGTTGCGCAAGACCATCGAAAAGAATCTCGACATTCCGCGCACCGAAGGTTTGGGCTGGAAACACGGGTTTCCGCATATGGTGGCGATCCCCGAGCAGTTCCTGATCATCTGCATTGTGCGCAACGCCGTGGACTGGGTGAAGTCGATGTACGCCCGGCCCTGGCATGTGCATCCACAGCTGCAGGCTTTGGATTATTCTGGTTTTATCCGGCACGAATGGGCGAGCGTCGTCGACCGGCCCGAAGACTTCGAACTGACCCATCCGGAGCTGAGCGTCAAAGGCGCGGTGCTGCAGTTGGATCGGCATCCGGTGACCGGGCTGGCCTTTGACACTATCTTTGCCATGCGCAGCGCAAAGCTGCGCGCGCTGGCGGGCATGGCCAATCGCGGTCGCAATTGCGTGTTCATCCGTCTGGAAGACTTCAACGCCGATCCCGATGCGGTGATGAGACGCCTCTCCGAAGCCTTTGACATTCCGCGCAGCAAACCGTTTTTCAAACCGGTCAAACGCCGTCTAGGCACACGGTTCAGCGCATCGATCGCAGAGCGCGCGCCGCTCCCGGATGTGATCCCGGAAGCGGACAAAGCCTTTCTGCTCGCCAATCTGGATACAGAGTTGGAAGCGCGATTTGGTTACAGTTACACCTGAGGTTTGACCAATATCGCCCTGAAATCATTTACATTTGTCCCGGTCGGCCCTGGCGCATAGATGTCGCCCACAGCGTCAAATGCACCATAGGGGTCCTGCGCTTTGACAAAGCTTGCCGGGTCTTTCCCAAGCGCCCGCAGACGCGAAAGGCTGTCACCATCCGCAAACGCCCCGGCATTATCTTCCGAGCCGTCGATCCCGTCCGTATCCGCCGCCAGCGCCGTTATCCCCTCCAGCCCTTCAATGCCTTCGGCAAGGCTGAGCAAAAACGCCGTGTTGCGCCCACCCCGGCCCGGATTTTCCGCAAGCGTAACAGTGGTTTCGCCGCCTGAAAGCAAGATCACGGGCGCTTTGAACGGGCGTCCACGCAATGCCACTTCCCGCGTCAAAGCTGCGTGCATGAGGCCGATATCCTTGGCCTCTCCTTCGATGGCATCCGAGAGGATCACCGCTGGCACGCCTGCGGCCTCTGCCCGCGCCGCTGCCGCTTCCAGTGACAGGCAAGCCGAAGCGATCACATGCACCTCATGGCGTGCAAAGACCGGATCATCGGGATGCGGCGCAGCTGATGCATCACTTGAAATATGATCCACAACAGACTGCGGTAGATCAATATTTCTCGATTCAATAAACCGCAGAGCGTCCGCGACGCCAACCGCGTCAGGCACAGTCGGTCCGGAGGCTACCTGCGCCGGATCATCTCCGGGCACGTCCGAGACCACAAAGCTTACCACCTTGGCCGGGGCCGCCGCTGCCGCAAGCCGCCCGCCCTTGATCCGGCTGACATGTTTGCGGATTGCATTCATCACACTGATCGGTGCGCCAGAGGCCAGAAGCGCCCGGTTCAAAGCTTGCTCATCTTCGAGCGTCAGCCCAGCCGGCGGTGCGGGCAACAGCGCGGAGCCGCCCCCACACACCAAAGCCACAACCAGATCGTCTTCGGTCAGCCCCTCAACGGCGGCAAACACGGCCTCCGTGGCCCGCAAACCGGCCGCGTCCGGCACCGGGTGCGACGCTTCCAAAACCGGCAGGTGCTTGCAGGGCGCGGCATAGCCATAGCGCGTGACCACAACCCCTTCGACCGGCTCTTCCCACAGCGTTTCAAACGCCGCGGCCAATTGTGCCGATCCTTTACCAAGCGCCACCACCACCGTGCGCCCCTTGGGCCGCTCCGGCAAAACGCCTGCCAAAGCCTTCATCGGATCCGCTGCCGCGACCGCCGTTTCAAACAAGTCGCTCAGAAGCGCCCGTTCATCCATCGTTTCTGTCCCCCATGCGTCGCATGTCATATCCATACCATTCCAAGATCTCCCGGGCCGCCTTCAGGCGTTCTCCGGGCTTGCCCGTGCGGTCCATGATCCAGACGAAATCACCGCCCGGCTCACCCATCGCCGCCGTTCGGTTATCAGCGTCCAGCCAGTGCACCCAAACCTCTGCCTCGCCAAGGCGAAACCGCCCGCTGCCAAGCGCCACGAAGGGTTGCGGCGCAGTGCCGAAACGCAGGCTTTGCCCGGTTACGGTCACTTCGCGCCCCGGTGGCACGCCCGCCCCTTCAACAACGGTCCATGTGCCTGACAGACGCGCCAGTGTGACGTCTGCCTGACTGGCCACAGGCGCCGTCGGGTTGCGCAGCGGGACAAAATCGGAAGACAGCGGCGCATCCGTACAGGCCGCAAGAATCCCGAATATCCCAATAAAAGCAAAGCGTTTCACGGCAACATCGCCCGTACCGCATCCGCCATCACCACACCAAAGCGCCTGTGCGCCTCCGCCTCCCAATGCACGCCGTCCTGATCAGAGACCGTCACCGTTTCGCCTGCATCAAGAAATCCGCAGCTGGTCTTGTCAGCAATCGCCGCGATGTGATCGCGCAGTCCGGCCTGCCGTGCCTCGGCCCCGGCGAAAACATCGACAAGCGTGCCGCATTCGCGCACCGGCGCAGGCGCGACGAGCAGGATCCTGTCCACCACGCCGCTCGTCCGCGTTACCGTGATCAGACGTTCCAGCGATCGGGCAATCTCGTAAGACGACACCGAAAACCGGTTCTTGAGATCGTTTGTCCCGAGCATCAGCACCAACAGATCAAGCGGCACATGGCTGTGCAGGATCGCCGGCAGAACCGTCAGACCGTTGCGCATCCCGCCTTCAACCATGTCGTCATGCACGGTTGTCCGGCCCGGCAGGCCCTCGCTGAGCACCTGATGGCCCACGCCAAGCGCCGCCGCCATGGCATCGGGCCAACGATCCCCGGCAGCGTGCCGCTCGGACACCCCCGCCACGGTCATCGGCCGCGTGCCATGTGTATTGCTGTCGCCGTAACACAAGATGACCGCCATCCGGTTCATCTCCCCTGTTCTTGCTGTGCGCATAAATGCCGGGCTTTTCTGCCCGGTCAATCCCTTTAGCGGCTTCGCCACGCTTCCGGCATGGGCCTGCACCAATTCCGCCGCATTGTTGAGCCACACTTACCGGTAGCCTGTTGTTCCAAGTGAGAGGGTCACGCCGTGTTTCTGCCGACACCGCCTATCCGCAAACATGCGCGTCCGCTTCACCGCGCCGCCCACAAAGCGGCTGATCGCGACACACAGCCGCCGGAGGGTTTTCGCACGATTTCTCCGGGGTTTGCCCGCCGGTTTCAGACCGAGGCCACACAGTCTCTGCTGCGTCCCAAGCTGTCTGACCGCCCGGCGACGCCCCTAATCTTCCCGCTCTTCTGACACGTCCCTGCGGCCCCGGAACCCGGTTGCCACCACGAATTTCTCCGACGAATCCGACCGACTCGCCGGCGGTTTGAAATTCGCCACCTTGTCGAACCGCTGTTTGAGGATCTGCTGAAGCGAGCCTTCTGCCCCGCCCGCAAGCACCTTGGCCACGAAAGTGCCCCCCTCGTCCAGCACGTCAAAGGCCAGATAGGCCGCCGCTTCGCACAGGGCGATAATGCGCAGGTGGTCGGTCTGTTTGTGACCCGAAGCCGATGCCGCCATGTCCGACATCACCACATCCGCATTGCCGCCCAGCCAGGCTTTGACCTTGTCATCGGCGCCATCTTCCATGAAATCGAGCTGATGCAGCTCGGCCCCGGCAATCGGGTCCATTTCCTGCAAGTCAACACCCAGCACGGTTCCGACTGCCTTGCTTGTGCGGGAGCCAAGCGCATTCACCCGCTTGACCGCCACCTGGCACCAACCACCGGGCGCTGCGCCAAGATCCACAACCCGCGCCCCGGGCACGAGAAAGCGGTACTTGTCGTCGATCTCTAGGATCTTATAGGCCGCGCGCCCACGATACCCATCCGCCTTGGCACGCTTCACGTAAGGGTCATTAAGCTGCCGCTGAAGCCACAGCGTCGACGAAAGCTTGCGCCCGCGCGCAGACTTCACCTTGACCTTGAGATCACGCTGCCCGCGTCCCGATGAGTTTTTTGGCCCTTTTGCCATCTGTCGCAAACCCGTCTTTTCTTTGTGCCAAAAATATCCCGGGGGAGTCCGCAGGACGGGGGCTGTGCCCCCAAACCGGAATTTCCCCGAAAATTCCGCGCCGTTACCGCTCTATAACGGCCCGTCTTCCAGAACACCATCCGCAGACATCTGCGCATAGAGCAGACCTTCACGCAGTCCCCGATCCGCCACCGAGAGCCGGTCCGTTGGCCAGAGCCGCAAAAGCGCCTGCAAAATCGCGCTGCCGCTCATGATCAGCGCATGTCGATCCGGGCCGATCCGTGGATCGCGGCGCCGCCCGCCCGGCCCCATGGTCAGATACCCCTGGATAACCGCTTCGATCTGATCCGAAGACATGCGCAGCCCGTCCACCTTGGTGCGGTCATAGCGGCGCAAGCCCAAGTGCGAGGCGGCCACGGTGGTCACCGTGCCGGAGGTGCCGACAATCTGGAACCCTTCACGTTGCTGTTCGTCCTTGTACGGGGCGAACTCGGCGAGATTCTCTTCGAAAAACCAGCTCATCAGCGCATAGCGCGCCGCGTCATCGTCAACATCGTTGAATTGATCGCGCAGCGTGGCCACGCCGAGCGGCACGCTGATCCAGTCCACCACCCTTGCGGCGGGAAACGGGCTGGCGTGGGGGGCATGAAACCCGGCGTGAAGGCGCATGATCGCGCGCGGACGATCACGCGGATCCACCTTGCTGATGTCGATCCAGACAAGCTCTGTCGAGCCACCACCAATATCCACCACCAGAAGCTGCTCGGTCTTGGTCGAAACCAGCGGCGCGCAGGAAATCACCGCCAGCCGCGCCTCTTCTTCGGGCTGGATGATCTCCAGCCGCAGACCCGTCTCGCGCTTCACTTGCCGGATAAACTCGCCAGCATTGCGCGCACGGCGGCAGGCTTCCGTCGCCACAAGCCGCATGTTGCGGACCTTGTGGCGATCAATTTTCTGTTGGCAGACACGCAATGCGGATATGGTGCGCGCCATGGACGAGCGACTGAGCCGCCCGTACTTTTCAAGCCCGTGCCCAAGCTGGACGGACTTCGAAAAGCTGTCGATCACATGGAACTGGCTGCCCTTGGGTTGGGCAATCAGCATGCGACAACTATTTGTGCCCAGATCCAGCGCCGCGTACAGCGCATTGGGATCGGGCCTGTCAGGCGCGTTGCTCTCGACCGGTTTCGGGAAAGCGCCCGCACCCTTGGGACGCTTTGGCGCCATGGTTTCGCGCCTTTTCCGATATCAACTTGCCTTTAGGATAGGCGCGCCAATTGACTCGCGCAAGCGCGATGACGGGATCACCCGAAAGGATTTTCGTAAAACCTTGAAAGGTAATCATATTCTGCATCAAGCCGCGGCCTGATCGCGGCCAGCGTTTCACCGGCCAGATCCGCCGCTTCAAGCCGCGTCGCACTGCGGTTGGAACGCGGAATCGACACACCCTGCCGGGTCCAGTCTGACAGGTCCTGCGCCAGCCCGCTCAGCTCACTTGTCCGGTATACCTGGCTATAAAAATCGAGGTCATCCCCGAGGAAAAGCCGGGCGGGTAGGACGTGGTGCTTGATCGACGAAACCGCCTGCGCATAGCCATCGAGGTTTTGGAAAAAGAAGTCCACATCCGGCTCCATTGGCAGATCGGCGCGGCCGCTTTGCAAGGACCAGGCGTTGCGCAGATCGCCAAATTCCAACACCCGGTTTGTCCAGACCGACAGCAGCCGCGCCAGCGGATCGCGCACCACCGCAAAGCGAAAATGGTCTTCGAGCCCTGCCGTGCGTCTGGGGTGAAACCGCGCTGTCGGATAGAGCAGATGATAGCTGTGCACATCGCGCGCCTCCTCCGCGCTCAGCGAGGCTTCGGGATCCACAGCGGCAAGCGCCTTTTTGACAGAGGAGCAAGCTGCCTTCGGCAATGCGGCATAAGCCAGCTTGTGGGCGTCGATCACGATCACGGGCGGTCCTTTTTCACCGTTTCTGGCAAAGATTGGTTAAGGATAAAAGAGCAGGACATTGACCTGCCGGCAAAGCGCCTTGTCGGTATCAGAACGGCACGGGTCGAAAACCGACCGCGCCGCGCCGGATGGGGCCGCTAAGACTGATACAGGAACACGCGGGGAATCACCGATCATGGCTGATCTGACAATCGTTTACTGGCGCGACATCCCGGCTCAGGTGATCGTCGGCAAAGGCCGCAGAGGCGCAAAGGCAATTCTGCCCGAACGCTTCGAGCAGGCCATTGACCGCGCCGCGATGAAGGTTGGCGCGTCGGACACGGATGCTTATCTCGCGGAGTGGCGCAAGGTGCCCTCTGGCCAGATCGAAGGGGACGGGCAAGCCGCCGCAGACGCCGCAGCCGCACGGCTCGACACGGAATATGATCCTGAGCGCATCAAGGCGCTCATTGCAAACGACGGTTGGGCCTGAGGCCCGCACATGACGATAAAGGAGGCGCTCATGGCCCTGTTGAATTTCCGCAAGCGTGATGAGCACGCCCCAGCCGCTGCCAATGGCGACATGGAAGCTTTCCTGAAGGATTACTCCATCGAAGTCATGCCGCGCACCGCCGAAAAGGTCGACGATTTCCGCGCGCTGCTGCCGGAAGGCACCCGCGTCTACATCGCGCATATCGAAGGCACGCCGATCGAGGACATGGTCGCCACCGCCAAGCGTCTGAACGCCGACGGTTACAAGGTCATGCCGCACTTTCCCGCACGCATCATCAAGGACAAGGCCACGCTGGCCGACTGGATTGCCCGGTATCAGGGGGAAGCAAACGTCAAGCAGGCGCTGCTGCTCGCGGGCGGTGTGGACAAGCCTCATGGTGATTTCCACAGCTCCATGCAGCTCATGGAAACCGGCCTGTTTGATGAGGCAGGCTTTGAGCGGCTGCATGTGGCGGGCCACCCCGAAGGCAACAAGGACATTGACCCCAAAGGCGGCGACGCCGAGGTGATGGCCGCGCTGCGCTGGAAGCAGGACTTCCAGACCCGCACCGATGCCAAGATGGCGCTGGCCACGCAGTTTGCCTTTGACGCCGATCCGATCATCGCATGGGCAGACCGGCTGCGCGATGAAGGCATCACGATCCCGGTGCACATCGGCATCGCAGGCCCGGCCAAGCTGCAGACGCTGATCAAGTTCGCCATCGCCTGCGGTGTTGGCCCCTCGCTCAAGGTTCTGCAAAAGCGCGCCATGGATGTGTCCAAGCTGCTGATGCCTTACGAGCCGACAGATGTGCTCTCCAAGCTTGCCGCACACAAGGCCGCCAACCCGGATTTCAATATCTCCCACGTGCATTTCTTCCCGCTTGGCGGGATCAAGACCAATGCCAAATGGGCGATTGAAAACGGCGGCGCTTCTGCGGTTCCCGCGGCCCAGGCCGGGTGATAGAGGAAGGGCATGACACATGCCCTTCTCTTTGATCTCGACGGCACCCTGCTACATTCCGACCCGCTGCATTTCGCCATCTTCGCGGAGATGTTCGAAGAGCGTGGGCAGACGATTGATGAAGCGTTCTACATGGAGCGCATTCACGGCACGCAGAACCTCGACAGCTTCCCGCTGCTGTTTCCCGGCGAGGACGCGCAAGCGCTCTCCGACATGAAGGAAACAAGGTTCCGGGAACGGCTGATCGGCGGTCAGCCCGCGATGCCGGGGGCGCGTGCGTTGCTTGATCGGGCCAAGTCCGAGGGCTGGCGGCTGGCGGTTGTGACCAATGCACCGCGCATCAACGCCGAGTACATGCTCAATGCCATCGGGTTGAGGGACTCTTTCGAGCTTTTGGTCATCGGTGATGAATGCAGCCGCGCCAAACCGGACCCGGAGCCGTACCTTGCGGCCATGCGGACATTTGGCGTGTCCCCGGAGCACTGCATTGCATTCGAAGACAGCCCCTCCGGCCTCAGGGCGGCGCGGGCCTCAGGCGCTTACACCGTCGGGATACGCTCCTCCGGCGATGACACCCATTTGCGGGCTGCCGGAGCAGAGGTGACGCTGGCCGACTTCGACGATCCCGCGCTCGAAGACGTTCTGGGCCGATGGAAGACGTGAGCGCGCACCCAACCGGCGCGCGCCCTGCCCTCACAGATCAGTTCTGGATGGTATAAGACGACGTGGTTCCATCGCGGCGGTTGAACACGACCCTGGAGCCATTGATCGCGGGTGTGCTGCAGAACTCCTTGCCGGTCAGTTGTTCGGGCGCTTCATAGGTGCTGCATACTTCTGTCGCATCGGCGGAGTAATTACCGACAATCGCTTCGCCCCGGAACATGCCGCCAACGGTGCCGTCGTCATTGAAAATGAACGTCACGGTCGCGTTGTCCGACAGGAGGGTCTTGCCAATAAGCGGTGTGACCGCCGTTGCCGGTGCTTCTGCACTGGCACCACCACCGCCCGACATCATCGTGTCGTCGCAAGCAGTCAAAAGAGCCAAACCGGCCGTCGCCAAAATCAGTCGATGAAACATTAGGTAATCCCTCCAATTCCGGGGGCCGGTTCAGTCCGGCTTTGCCCCGACACCAAAACGCTAACACGGGCCTATGCATCCTCCAAGCACATCGACAAACGGTCCAATTGCCCCCTTGTCCGCGCATCGGTCTTTTTCGATCCTCCCGGCGTCGTTTTTCGCCGGACCTGCCGGGTCAAAAAGCGGCATCAACGGAAAAACACCCTTGCCCAGGAAGGCCCGCTCATGACCCGTACCGTTATCGAATCGGCGACAAAAACCGCCATCATCGGCTTTGACGAGCCGTTCTGCGTAATCGGCGAACGCATCAACCCAACGGGCCGCAAGATCCTGAACGAAGAGCTGGAGCGCGGCGATTTCTCCCGCGTGGAATCCGATGCGCTGGCGCAGGTCGCGGCGGGCGCAACGGTGCTCGATATCAACTCCGGTGCGGTTTTCTCCAACAAGATGGCCGAGGATCCGCGTTATGCGGACAATAACTTCGTCGAGCCGATGCTGATGAAGGAACTGGTGGAAAAGGTGCAGGCCGTGACCGACTGCCCGCTGTGCATCGACAGCTCCGTGCCGGGCGCGTTGGAAAACGGTCTGGCCGCCGCCAAAGGCCGCCCGCTGCTGAACTCCGTCACCGGCGAAGAAGAGCGGCTTGAAATGGTGCTGCCGCTGGTTGCCAAGTACAACGTCCCGGTTGTGGCGATTTCCAACGACGACACGGGCATTTCCGAAGACCCCGAAGTGCGCTTTGCCGTGGCCAAGAAGATCGTCGAGCGCGCCGCCGATTTCGGCATTCCGGCGCATGACATCGTGGTTGACCCGCTGGTCATGCCGATTGGTGCCATGGCGACGGCAGGGCTTCAGGTGTTCACCCTCGTGCGCCGTTTGCGCGAAGAGCTTGGCGTGAACACCACCTGCGGCGCGTCGAACATTTCCTTTGGCCTGCCGAACCGCCACGGCATCAACAACGCCTTCCTGCCGATGGCCATGGGTGCGGGCATGACCTCAGCGATCATGAACCCGGTGGCGCTGCCGGTTGGTCCGAAGAAGATTGCAGAGAAAAAAGCGCAGGTGGAAGCCGCCGGGATCATCCTGCCCGAGGGCATGGATGACGAGGCCTTTGTCCAGATGTTCGGCCTTGGCTCCACCAAGGCGCGTCCGGGCAAAGAAATGGAAGCGATCCGCGCGGCCAACTTCCTGACCGACAACGACGTCTCGGGCGGCGAGTGGATCCGGTTCAACAAACCGCCGGGCGAAGCCGCAGGCAGCGCGGGCGGACGCCGTGGCGGCGGGCGTCGTCGCCGGGCCTGAGCGTGATCTGGTTTTGATCGAGAAAAGCCCCGGTGATGAGCCGGGGCTTTTTGCTGGGTGGGTGGTTTTGATCTTGGTCGGGTATTCCACTCACCCCGGGCGCGGAATCAAGGCCGCAGGCCGCCGCGCCTATCATTCTGGAAGCATGTCTCTGACATGACGCGGCTTGTGCGATGACCATGACGTCCCGGATCAAGTCCGGGACGGGGCGCGTGCAATGACCACAAGGGCCACCCACACACGCTCACCTCATACGCCGTAGAGCACACCGAATTTCTCTTCGAGGTAATCCAGCAAAGGCCCTTCACTCGGCTCATCGCCACCGCAGGCGCGGGCAATCACGTCACGTGGCTCATAGAGACCACCGTGCGTCTGGACGCTATCGCGAAGCCAGGCAATGGCAGCGCTGGTGTCGCCTTCGGCCAGGCGCGCATCCAGATCCGGCACCGCGTTGCACAGTGCCTTGTGCAGACAGCCCGCGTAGACATTTCCCAAAGAATACGTCGGGAAGTATCCAAAGAGCCCGGCGGACCAATGCACGTCTTGCAAGACACCGTCCGACGGTTTGTCTACCGCAAACCCGAAATCCGCTTCGAAACGATCGTTCCACGCCGCTTCAAGATCGCCGACGGCCAGATCCCCCTTGATCAGCGCACGCTCCAGATCGAACCGCAAAAGGACGTGTAGATTGTACTGCACCTCGTCCGCCTCGGTCCGGATATAGCCGTTTTTCACCGTATTCACGGCGGCATAGAAGGCCTCTTCGTCCGCGATTCCGAAATCGCCGAACGTGTCCTTCATCCGCGCAAAGAGCCAGCCGGTATAGGCGCGGCTGCGGCCAAGCTGGTTCTCGAAGATTCGGCTCTGGCTTTCGTGCACGCCCATCGACACGCCCTTGCCCAAAGGGGTCAGGCGGAAGTCGCGGTGAATGTTCTGCTCATAACTGGCGTGACCAACCTCGTGGATTGTCGAGTAGATGCAGCCAAACGGGTCCAGCGCATTGGTCCGCGTGGTGATGCGCACATCATCGCCGCTGCCAGAGCTGAACGGATGCACCGCCTTGTCCACGCGGCCCCGTTTGAAGTCATAGCCAAAGCTGCGCGCGATCAGGCGGGTCAGCTTCATCTGCCCTTGCTCGTCAAACGTTCCGGTCACTCCTTGCGGCGCAGGTTTGGCCAGCACCGCCTCGCGCAGGGCCACAAGACGCGGGCGCAACGCGCCAAACATGGCGTCCAGATCGCTGGCCTTGGCCCCCGGTTCATAATCGTCAAGCAGGGCGTCATAGACATCGCCGTCCCCGGCCAAGGCCGCCGCCTCTTCCCGCCGCAGGTCAATAACCTCGGACAGGATCGGGGCAAACCCGGCAAAGTCATCGTCCGCCCGCGCCTCGGCCCAGATCACATGGGCACGGCTGATGATGCGGGCAAGCTCCGACGCCAGTCGTGCAGGCACCTTGGTGGCGCGCTCATGCGCACGGCGGATATGACGTATTTGAGCGCGGCCGACGTCGTCCAGACCATCCGCGTCGATCTGCGACAGCCATTCGCCGATCTGAGGCGCTTCCCGGCGGGCATGCAGCACGGATTCCATGGCCGCCATTTCATCGCCGCGTTGTTCCGACGCGCCGCGCGGCATCATGGTTTCCTGATCCCAACCAAGGCGCCCAGCAACCTGGCTCAAGGCCTCGGTCTCGCGTTGGTACGCCATCAACGCGTCAAATGCCTGCATGTTCAATTGCCTTCCCGAATGGACTGTCTCTTTGGATATCGCGCTGCAAACCGCGCCCGCAAAATTAAGGCCCAGAGAATAACCGCACCAATCTGGTGCAGCAGGGCGATTTCAGTAGGCGCAAAGTACACAACCGTAACGATACCAATCACAACCTGAAGGAACATAACCGCGAAGACAAGATTGAAACGGAACCGCGTGTCCGCGTTGGGAGACTTCCGGCCGCGCAGCCAGACCACCACGCCGAAAATGAACAGCAGATACCCGGCCATCCGGTGCATGAACTGCACCAGACCCGCATTCTCAAAGAAGTTCCGCCACGCCGGTTCGAGGTCAAAGGCATTGGGCGGGAAAACACTGCCCGCCATCAATGGCCAATCGTTGAAGGTACGCCCGGCGTCGATTCCAGCGACCAGAGCACCGAGCAGGATTTGCAGGAAAGCAAAGTGCAACAGGCCCGTGGACATGGAAAACAGCTTGGGTTCGGCCTCCCGCCGCGCCTGCATCAGGTCCCGCTCATCGCGGCCAAGCGCATAGACGTACCACGCGATAAACCCGAGGATCACGAAGGCGAGGCCAAGATGGATGGCAAGACGATAAGACGCGACATCGAGCATCTCTCCGCCGAGACCGGAGGAGACCATCCACCAGCCCACGGCCCCTTGCAGACCGCCCAAAACGCCAAGGCCAAACAGCCGACCCGTCCAGCCCTGCGGGATCTGCCGCGCGGCGAGAAAGCCGAAGAACCCGATGGCCCAGACAAGGCCGATCACCCGGCCAAGCTGGCGATGGCCCCATTCCCACCAGTAGATGACCTTGAACTCATCCAGGCTCATGCCCTTGTTCTGCAACTGGTATTCCGGGATCTGGCGGTACTTCTCGAACTCCGCTTCCCAGGCCGCCGCATCCAGTGGCGGCAAGGCACCCGTCACCGGACGCCATTCGGTGATCGAGAGCCCGCTGTCTGTCAGGCGGGTCAATCCCCCTACGCCGATCATCACCACCACGAGGGCAAAGAGCACCATCAGCCACACACGGATCGCCCCACGTGCCCCGCGCCGACCGGCGTCGATCATGCCACCTGTGGGCGCTGTGCGCTCTTTGGGGGGCTCGGCCCCGACTTCCTCGAACAGCTTGCGTTTTTCCGCCATGTCCTGCCTCCTAGGGCGCTTCGTGAAAACACCTGTATTGCCAATACTCTGCCGCACCCTTGGCGCTCACAAGACATTGGCAATCATCGTTTTCCGCTGATTTCCCGAAACGCTTGAATTCGTGGGGACAGTAGTGCCGCAAACCAAGCTCTTCAAGCGCCCGGACAGGGTGTCGCAGCGCCGGGCATAGTCCGGAATACCTCCGTCAGGCATTCCAGACTTATGCGGATGAGTCATGTTTCGTAGATTGGCTGCATTACCCAAGCCCGGACAGGGCGCCCCCAACAAGGAATTCAGACAATGACACGCCTTTTCTCCGCCGCCCTTCTTGCCCTTGGCCTTTCTGCAAGCGCCGCCGCCGCAACCCCCTATTGGGTCGACTATGGCGTAACGCTGAACGCCCGCTCCGGCCCCGGCACCAGCTACCACGTGGTTGGCAAACTGCATTCCTGCGCCAAGGTGCATGTGGTCGGCTACAACCACGGCTGGGCCAAGATTTCGACCAAACACGGCTACTACTGGGTGTCCGCGAAATACCTTCAGAACCACGCCTGCCAGACCCACTACAAGCCGAAGAAAAAGACCTACGGCCACGGTCATAGCCACGGCAACAACTACTAATCCGCCCTCCTCCCAGACGGACTAGTTTTTCCGGACTGCACGCTCTGCCCGCGTTCAGTCCGGTTTTTTTGTGCCAGGTGCCGATTTGGCGGCCACGGCCGCGTTGGATTTCCACCGCACCATCTGGCGCATGATGCCATGCAGCATCTGAACATCCGCACGGGTCAGCGGCAGGCGTGACCAGAGGTTGCGCAGGTTCAGCTTCATGCTGCCCGCCTTGTGCTCGGGAAAGAAGAAGCCGGCTTCGTCAAGACGGTCTTCATAGTGCTTTGACAAATGGTCGATCTCCTGCACCTCGGCCCAGTCCGTCCCGGCCAGTTCCTGATGCAGATGTATTACCTCACTGCTCGCCCGCTGCCATTCGTAGGCGCAGAGCAGCACACATTGCGCGAGGTTCAGCGAAGCAAACTGCGGGTTGACCGGCACGGAGATGATCGCATTGGCCTGCGCGATGTCCTCATTTTCCATGCCAGCCCGTTCGGGGCCAAACATGACCGCCACTTTCTGACCCTCGCCGATGCGTTTTGCCGCTTCGCGCATGGCCTCTTCGGGACTGTAAACCGGTTTGGTCAGATCGCGCGGGCGCGCGGTGGTGGCGAAGACATAGGTACAATCGCCAACCGCGCCGGCGATGTCATCAAACACCTGCGCCTCATCGAGCAAACGCCCTGCCCCCGACGCCATCGCCGTGGCGTTCGGATTGGGCCAGCCATCGCGCGGCGCGACAAGCCGCATACGGTCGAGCGAAAAATTCCACATCGCCCGCGACGCCGCACCGATGTTTTCGCCCATCTGCGGGCGAACGAGGACAAAGCTCGGCTGGGGGGTGTCGGTGGGCATGGGTCTCTCCTTGGCTTGCGCGCCTCCCTACGCACCCTCCACGCGTTCGGCAACACCCAACCGCGCAATACCCCATGGTCAAAGGGTTAAGGGCGCGATAAACGAGGGGCCACGCCAAAGACTAAAGACAGGAGACAGGCCGATGAGCACAGAGGATGCACCGCAGATTTATCTCGTCACGCCGCCTGTCTTTGATCTCGGCAGCTATCCCGAGCAACTCTCCGGTATTTTGGACGCCGAAGAGATCGCCTGCCTGCGCCTGAGCCTCGCCACCCATGACGAAGACACGCTGATGCGCGCCGCCGATGCGGTGCGCGAAGTGGCGCACCGGCATGACGTGGCCTTGGTCATCGATACACACGTGGTGCTCTCGCAGCGGCTTGGACTGGATGGTGTGCACCTGACCGATGGCGCGCGTTCGGTGCGCGCCGCGCGCAAGGAACTGGGTGCAGATGCCATCGTGGGCGCCTATTGCCGCCAATCCCGCCATGACGGCATGAACGCCGGGGAATCGGGCGCGGATTATGTCTCCTTCGGGCCGGTCTCCGGCGCGCTGGGGAGCGGCGAGTTGGCCGATGAAGAGCTGTTCGGCTGGTGGTCGCAGATGATCGAAGTGCCGGTGGTGGCCGAAGGCGGCCTGACGGAAGACCGCGTGCGCGCCCTCGCCCCGATCACGGATTTCTTCGCCATCGGAGAAGAGATCTGGTCCACGGACGACCCGCTTGCTGCGCTGCAATCCCTGCGCGCCGCGATGGTTTAACCGTCCTGTTCGAACCCGCGCCGCACATCCGTTTCGAGATGCGCCGCGAGGCTTTTGCGGTTGGGAAACGTATCGACACGCACCGGCGGATGATAGGTCAGCGTCACGGTCCCATGCCGCCGCGCGCCCAGCATCTTGATCAGTGAGCCGCCAAAATCCATGTCGCCCCACCAGCCATAAAACGCCTCATGCTGCCCCTCCGGCGCGTGGTAGCGCACGCTCAGCGCCTGCATGTGCATCTCATGCTCCAGCCGCTCCGAGAAGAACGCCGCGAACAGGGTTGTTTTAAAAGACAAAACCCGCTGCCCATCGGTGGAAGTGCCTTCGGGGAAGAACAACAGCTTGTGGCCATGCATCAGCCGTTCTTCGAAAACCTCGGTCTGTTTGCGCGCCTCGCGCCGGTCCCGTTTGATGAAAACGGTGCCCGTGGCCCGCGCCAGCCAGCCGATCCCCGGCCATGCGGCCACCTCGGCCTTGGAGACGAAATAGAGCGTCTTGCGGCTGTTCAGAACAAAGATGTCGAGCCACGACGCATGGTTGGCCACAATCGCCCCGCGCTCGCGCATGAAGCGCCCGTTTGTGCGCACCTTCAGCCCCATGATGGCAAGCGCCGTCCGGCACACCGCAAGAGTGATCCAGGGCGTTACCGGGCGATCCATTCCAAATAGCGGGCGTTCTATCAGCCTGACCAGCAACAAAAGCAGCAGGCCGCCAAATACGACGAAAGCCATCGGGATGCCGCGCAGCAGGACAAGCAGCCATCCCAGCACCCCGAGTTTCGGGGCGGGCGGCATTGGCGGGCCTTCCCAGGTGCTCATGTCTGCGGCTCCTTCACATAGAGCCCGCGCTGTTTGGCGTTCATGCGTTTGGTATCCATCACAAGGCAGATATCGGTGGTGTTGAAGGCATGATCTATGAACGCCCCCTCACCCACGCAACCGCCCAGCCGCAGGTAGGCCTTGATCAGCGCAGGTACGTCCAGCATCGCTGCGCGGCGATCCAACTGGTCTTCGGCGATCAGGTTCATGGTTTGAAACGCACGCGCCCGAACCCGCAGTTCTGATGGGGCGAGATGGCGATGATGAAGCAAAGACAGAGGCTGCGCCAAAGCCTGCGGGTCCGTGCCATGAAAACTGGCCACGCCGAAGAGCACCTCGATCTCATGGCGCAGCACGTAGTCCGCCAACCCCTGCCAAAGGTGAAACATCGCCGGACCGCCGCGATAGTCCGGATGAAGACAAGACCGGCCCAGTTCAAGCAGCTTGCGCCCGGAGGCGCGCAGCGGGGTCAGATCGTATTCGTCTTCGGAGTAGAACCCTCCGGCCGATGCGGCCTGATCGCTGCGCAAGAGACGATAGACACCGACAACCCGCCCCTGATCACGCACCAGAAGGTGATCGAAAAAAGGATCAAAGCGGTCCTGTTCGAGCTTGGCCGCATGATCAACCATCGGGCCGTCGCCGCCCAATTCCTCGACAAAAACGGCGTAACGCAGGCGCTGCGCCTCGCGGACTTCGCTGTCGTCCCGGGCAAGCGCCACGGTGAATGCGTCCTGTTGCACCGACGTTGCTACCATCTTTCAACTCTTAGCTGCATCACGAAGCCATTGACCTTTGTTTCGAAACTTATCACGTTAATTAACAACCCGAAGATCCCGTGCAAAAGCCGACAGAAAATTGCCCCGTGATCTCAAACCCTTGTGCACCGTTAACCAATAATAAACGAATGGAAATTAACCTCTCTCGAAAAAAGGAATGAGGCCGACCCGGCTACCATCGATGACGACTTTGCCTTCTTCACGGAAATTGACCGTGACCCGTCCATTCACGTTCGACTGGACTTGTCCGACCCCCCAATCGGGCTTTTCCGGATGCGTGACAAGCATTCCCGGTTCGAGAAAAGCGTTGAGTTCCTGCATGCTGTCCCCTTTCAAGCGGAGCAAATGATGACCAAATACACAGCCAATCTGGCCTCCCTCGTTGGCTCCCGCCTGTGCCACGATCTGATCAGCCCGGTCGGGGCCATTCAGAACGGGCTTGAGCTGCTCGAACTGTCCGGTCTGAGCAACGATATGCCGGAACTGGAACTGATCCGCGATAGCTGTACCAATGCTGCCGCCCGGATCAAGTTTTTCCGTGTCGCATTTGGCAGCGCCGGCGGCAGTCAGATGATGGGAGACCGGGAAATCCGCGCGATCCTGCGAGACCTGACGGCCGGAGCGCGCGTGCAATCAGACTGGCGACCGGACGCGGACCTGCCCCGCGCAGAGGTTCAGATGGCCTTCCTTGCCTATCTATGCTGCGAGTCGGCGCTGCCGCAGGGCGGCACGGTGCACATTGAACGTGGTGAAACCGGCTGGTCCGTTGGCGCAGAAGGTCCTCGGATCAACGCGGTCAAACCTCTGTGGGACCACCTCACGGGTGGCCCCGGACCGGAAGAGATCGGCGCGGACAAGGTGCAATTCGCCCTGCTCACGCTGCTGGCGGAGGAACGGGGCCTTAACTTGCGGGTGCACGTGGGCGACAGCAGCCTCCGGATCGAGTTGGTGCGCTAGGCGCGCACCGTCCCGTCCCCGGTCACCTGGTATTTGAACGAGGTCAGCTGCATCGCTCCAACCGGGCCGCGCGCGTGCATTTTCCCGGTGGCGATGCCGATCTCCGCGCCCATGCCAAACTCGCCGCCATCGGCGAACTGCGTTGAGGCATTGCGCATCAGAATCGCACTGTCGAGCCGCTGGAAGAAGCGCGCCGCAGCCGCATCGTCCTCGGTCAGAATGCAATCCGTGTGGCTGGAGCTGTACTGGTTGATATGGGCAATCGCCGCGTCGATGCCGTCGACGACCTTCGCTGCGATGATCATATCCAGATACTCGCAGCCCCAATCTTCGTCGCCCGCCGCGGTGACACCCTCAATGCTCTGAAGCGTCTCATCGCCGCGCACCTCGACACCGGCATCGAGCAGCGCCTTGATCAGACCCTGCCCGATGGTGTCCAGCACATCGCGGTGGATCAGAAGGCATTCCGCCGCGCCGCAGATTCCGGTACGCCGGGTTTTGGCGTTCATCACCACGGACAGCGCCTTGACCGGATCGGCATCCTTGTCGACATAGACATGAACGATGCCTTCAAGGTGGGCAAAGACCGGCACACGGGCCTCGCGCTGCACCAGGCCAACAAGCCCCTTGCCACCGCGCGGGACGATCACGTCCACATACTCGGTCATGGTCAGCATTTCCTGCACCGCCGCGCGGTCCCGGGTGGGCACACGCTGAATGGCATCCTCGGGAAGACCCGCAGCTTTCAGTCCATCGACAAGGCAGTCGTGGATTGCGCCGGAGCTGTGGAAACTCTCCGAGCCGCCCCGCAGAATCACGGCATTGCCTGCCTTGAGGCAAAGCGCGCCCGCATCCGCCGTCACGTTGGGGCGGCTCTCATAGATGACGCCGATCACGCCAAGCGGCGTGCGCACCCGCTGGATGCTCAGGCCCGTGGGCAGATCCCACTCTTCGATGACCGCGCCAACAGGGTCTTCTTGCGCCGCAACCGCGCGCAGGCCATCCACGATGCCCTGAATGCGCGCCTCATCCAGCATCAGCCGGTCCAGCATGGCGGCGCTCAGCCCTTTGTCTCGGCCAAATTCCATGTCCTTGCCGTTGGCCTCGATGATCTCGGCGCGGCGCGCCCAGACCGCCTCGGCGGCGGCTTCGAGCGCCTTTTGCTTGGCCTCAGCTGGAGCAAACGCGAGTTCCGCTGCGGCGGCCTTGGCGCGTGCGCCGATGTCAGCCATGAGGGCGGGAATGTCGGTCAGGTCTTTCATGACGTGTCTCGCTTTGCTTGGGTTGATTGCGTTTAGTCTATTTTGGGTTTGGGTCCGAGTCTTGCAAGCCCCTAGGCTCACAGGGCCATGTCATCGCGGTGGATCAGCACCGCGCGGCCCGGATACCCCAGTATGTCTTCGATCTCGGCGCTGCGATGGCCCGCGATGGCCCGGGCTTCGTCCGATGTGTAGCGGCTCAGCCCCTGCCCCAGATTGCGCCCGTCAGTGACCCGAATGGCCACCGGTTCGCCCCGGCCAAAGCGGCCTTCGACCGCGCGCAAACCAGCGGGCAGCAGCGATTTGCCGGACACCAGCGCCTTGGCCGCGCCTTCGTCGACCTCGACCACCCCTTGCGGTTTCATCGCCGCGATCCAGCGCTTGCGCGCCGCATGCGGGTCCAGCTGCGGTTTGAACCAGGTGGCGGGCGCACCATTGGCGAGGCGCTTGAGAGGATGGTCCTCGAAACCATGGGTGATCGCCATGGCGCAACCCGAAGCCGTCGCGGTCTTGGCCGCCATCAGTTTCGTTTTCATGCCGCCCTTCGACAGACCCGAGCCTGCATCCCCGGCCATCGCCTCAATCTCGGGCGTGATCTCGGAGACTTCGTCAAAACGCGTGGCGGCCGGATCCGTGTTCGGGTTGCCCGTATAAAGCCCGTCCACGTCCGACAGCAGGATCAGCGCATCAGCGCCCACCGTCACGGCAATCTGCGCCGCAAGACGATCGTTGTCACCGTAGCGGATTTCATCGGTCGCCACCGTATCGTTCTCGTTCACAATCGGCACCGCGCCAAAACCCAGCAGCGTGTCAAAGGTCGCGCGTGCGTTGAGATACCGGCGACGGTCCGCCGTGTCTTCGAGCGTCAGGAGCACCTGCGCTGTGGTCAGCCCATGCGGCGCAAGCGCCTCTTCATAGGCCCGTGCGAGACGGATCTGGCCGACGGAGGCCGCCGCCTGGCTTTGTTCCAGAGGCAAGTTTGTCGGCGGCAGGCCCAGAACACCGCGCCCCAGCGCAATCGACCCGGAGGAGACCAGAACCACGTCAGCGCCACGCTGTTTCAGGGCCGCGATGTCCTCTGCCATGGCGCGCAGCCAGCCGCTCCGCAACGCGCCGGTATCCCGGTCCACCAGAAGCGCCGAGCCGATCTTGACGACGATGCGTTTGGCGGCGCTCAGGGCATCCATGTCCCGTCCTCATCCTCATCGCCGCGCAACTCTTTGGCTTCGGCCTCGCGCAGGTCTTCGACGTGGGGTCTGAGTGCGCGCAGCACTTCGGTCACGCCTTCCTTGGACGCGCCGGACATAAGCATGACGCCTTCCGCGCCCACTGCCTCAAGCTCGTCCTTCAGAAACGCGCGTTCTTCATCATCCAGCGCGTCAATCTTGTTCAGAACCGTCACGCGCGGCTTTTCAGCCAGACCGGCGCCATAGGCCGCCAGCTCGTCCACGATGGTTTGATAATCCTCGATCAATGTCCCGGAGGTGCCGTCGATCAGATGCAAAAGCACCGCAGAGCGCTCCACATGGCCAAGGAAAATGTCGCCAAGGCCGCGCCCTTCGTGCGCGCCTTCGATCAAGCCGGGAATGTCGGCGACCACAAACTCGGTATTATCCACCCCAACAACCCCGAGGTTCGGGTGCAGCGTGGTAAAGGGATAATCGGCGATTTTGGGCCGCGCATTGGAGGTTGCCGCGAGGAAGGTGGATTTGCCCGCGTTGGGCAGGCCCACCAGACCCACGTCGGCGATCAGTTTCAGGCGCAGCCAAAGCGTGCGCTCCACCGCCTCCTGACCGGGGTTGGCGCGGCGCGGGGCCTGGTTGGTGGAGGTCTTGAAATGCAGGTTGCCCCAGCCGCCGTTGCCGCCGCGCGCCAGAAGCACGCGCTGGCCCAACTCGGTCAGATCGGCGATCACCGTCTCCTCATCGTCTTCGAGGATTTCCGTGCCGACCGGCACACGCAACACGATGTCATCGCCATCGGACCCCGTGCGATTACGGCCCATGCCGCCCTGGCCGTTCTTGGCAAACCAGTGCTGCTGATAGCGAAAGTCGATGAGCGTGTTCAGCCCGTCAACGGCCTCGGCCCAGACATTGCCCCCCTTGCCGCCGTCGCCGCCATCCGGCCCGCCGTATTCGATATACTTCTCCCGGCGAAAGGAGATGCAGCCATTGCCGCCCGCGCCGGAGCGGACGTAGACCTTGCAGAGATCGAGAAACTTCATGGGAACGGGCTTTCTTGGGTTTCGGCTCGTGTAACCGGGTTTTGAGCGGCGCTCAAGCGGGGGTATTGTCCGGCGTCTGCCACATGCCCCGCGACAGGCGCATGTGGATCATGCGGATCGGCGCGCCGGTGGCGACTGGGGTGACCGTCTCACTCTCTCCGGTTTCGCGGAAACCTAGTTTGTGCAGAACCCCGCGCGATCCGGAATTGCCTTCGAAATAATCAGAGCGAAGCGCATCCTCCGAATGCGAAAAGTGATGAGCGGCAACAGCACGACCAGCCTCTGTCATGTATCCATGGCCCCACGCGCCGCGCGCCAACCAGTAACCAAAAGCGCCGTGCAGCCCGATGACACCGACGGGCGATTGGCCCTTGGGACAGATCGCCCAGACAGCGCGTTTCTCCGACAGGACACCGCGAATGAAGCTGTGCGCGTCCGAGGGGCGGTAAGGGCTGGGCACGCGCAGGAGCCAGCGGGAGACCGAGATGTCGTCCAGCGCGGCCGTGATCGGCATGACGTCCGAGCGGTGCAGCGGACGCAAAGTCAGGCGGTGGGTCGTCAGGATCACGGCAGGCTCTTGTCTCTTGGCCGGGCGGCGGGGCACAGCCCCGCCCTACCGAACGCAGGTGTTTGCGCCGAAGGGGGATCACAGAGCCGAAGGCACGGTAGGCCGGGGCTCTGCCCCGGCCCCCGGCAAAAGGGTCAGGTCAGACGGTTGATGTAGGTCCAGGTTGGCAGTTTCGCGCCGCGCGCGACAGAAAACGCTTCCGCGTCGCCGATGTACTCAAAACCGCAGTTCACCAGCACACGCGCCGATGCCGGGTTGTCCTGAAACGAACAGGCAAACAGCGTCTCGTTGCCAAGCGGGTTCGCTGCCACCAGCGCCTTGGCCGCGTCAGAGGCCATACCAGTGTTCCAGAACGGCGGAGCAACCCAGTAGCTGAGTTCGGATTGCGCCGCGTCCATGATCTTCAGGGTCATGATGCCCATCAGTTCCGGCCCGTCCGCGCGGGTGCCGTCCAACACCCAGACCATCGCATCGCGATCCGGGGCCGTGGAGCGCGCAACAAAGGCCTCCGCCGCACCGGGCGGCAACGGGTGCGGGATGGACGTGGTCTGGCGCGCCACACGCTTATCCCCGGCATAATGATCCAGCAACCCCATATCCGATTGCCGGATCGGGCGCAGATCAAAACGCGCCGCCTCCACCACGGGCTGTCTCATCATCGTATCCAAACTCATAGGCTTGCTCCTCCTCCAAGAGCACCGGTTTCAAAAACCGGCAGCAAGGCTTGCGAACACCTGGCAGCTTCAAACTACTTATGCGTGCACATCGAAAAGAAAAAGGGGACCGGCCTGTTCGCCGATCCCCTTATTTGTCAAAAACCTTAAGGTCGGCTTACTCTGCGGCCTCCGCCACTGGCAGAACCGAAATAAAGGTGCGGCCTTTGAGGCCTTTGTGGAAGGTTACCGCGCCGTCGACGGTTGCAAAGATCGTGTGATCCTTGCCCATGCCAACGCCTTCACCCGGCCAGAACTTCGTGCCGCGCTGGCGCACGATGATGTTGCCCGGAATTGCAGCCTGACCGCCGTACAGTTTCACGCCGAGGCGACGCCCTGCGGAGTCGCGACCGTTGCGGGAGGAACCGCCTGCTTTTTTATGTGCCATGAGTTACTCTCCTATCTCTGATCAGACCAGCGTCTTGGCCTGTTCGACCCATTCGGGCTTCACTTTGGTGGCCTCGAAGGTCTCTGCGTCAACAGCTGCAAGCTGCGCGAACGTGGTGATACCTGCTTCAACCAGCTTCTTGGCAGCGGCGGGGCCGACACCGTTGATCTGGGTCAGGTCATCAGCGCCAGCAGCCGCTTCGGCCGGAGCCGCGTCTGCCTTGGCCGCTTTCGCAGCAGGGGCTGCTTTAGCGGATGCCGGAACGGAGCCTGCGCCAACGGCCGCTTTCACGCCGGATGCGTCTGCGCCGGATGCGAGGATCTCGGTGATCTTCACCAGAGTCAGCTTCTGACGGTGACCCTTGGTGCGCTGCGAGCTGTGCTTACGACGACGCTTGACGAAGTTGATCAGCTTCTCGCCTTTGATCTGGTCGATGACTTCGGCCTGAACGCCTGCGCCGGCAACCAGCGGCGCGCCCACGGTGACCGTGTCGCCGCCAAGCATCAGAACTTCGTTGAATTGAACGGTTTCACCCGCATCAGCAGCCAGCTTTTCCACCCGGAGCATGTCGCCCGACTGGACTTTGTATTGCTTGCCGCCGGTTTTTACTACCGCGAACATCGCGTCTTCCTTCGTGTTACCGCGTCCCTCGGGCCCCGGTTTGACCCGGCGTTGGATACCCTCGAACAGCGCGCCCTGTCCGGGCGGTTGTCAAAAATGATAAGACGCCCCGGAGTGCGGGGCGGCTTGGAGCCTCGCATCTACGCCGGGCTATCCGTTAAGTCAAGCGTCCAAACCCATGATCTGATGCTTTCGGGGAGCACAGAGGTCCGATCAGAGGTCTTCACCGCGCATTTGCTGTGCCACCGCCAGCCCCAGCGCATAAGAGACCTCGTCATACATTGTATTGAACCCCGCAAACAGCGCGCGATTAAGCGCCCTGCCCTCCGGCGATTCCGACAAGGCAATGTAGGCGTCCATCGTGCCATCCTCGAGCGGGCCATAAGCCAGCAGCATGAAGGCAAAGAGCCATTCGCGGGTGTCGACGCGTGTTTCCGCTTCCTGACTCCAGACATCCGCAAGAATGTCCTGCTCGGTCATGGCAAAGGCGCCACCCTCCACCAGCCCGCGATAGAACTGAAAGGAGGCGTTCATCGCACCCGTAACATTCGCTTCGATCAGATCGTTGGCCGTGATGAAGGTCTGCACCTGGGCAAGCCGAGGGTCATCGCTGCCGTCAAGCTCCGCAAAGCTGGCACGCGCCGCGGCCTCGACATCGTCGTCCACCATGGCACGGCGCGCTTCGAGTTCCAGGCCAACGATTCGCACGCCTTTGTCGCTTTCAAAGAACGCCACCAGCGGCTGCGCGTCCGTGGACGCAAAACTGGCGATAAAGGTGCTGCGCACCAGCGCGCTCATTTTCTCCGCGTCATAGATTCGCTTGAGAGTCGCCTGCCAGCCTGCGCCGCCCGGACCGCCGAACATGTCAAAGGCCAGCTCTTCGCCATAGGTCAAACCCTCGTCGCGCATGATCTCGATCATCTCATCGATCTGCACCGCCCGCATCAGATCATCGACCGGCGCAGCCCAGGCCCCACCGGCGAGGCAAATTGCGGCAAGGCTGGACATCAGGGACTGTCGAATGGGTCGCATGGGAGCTCCGTTGATTTGGTCTGAAACCTATGCGGGGCGCACGGGATTTCCAAGGGCCGTTCACGATCATGGGACGGAACCCGCCAATAGGCGCGTTTTCCCTGTTGCACGCCCCAGAGAAGATCGCTAAACGCCCCCTACCCAGACCCCCGCGGAGAGGTGCCGGAGTGGTCGAACGGGGCGGTCTCGAAAACCGTTGTCCCTTCACGGGGACCCAGGGTTCGAATCCCTGTCTCTCCGCCATTTACCCTTGATCTTGCCAAGAACTGCCGGGCTCGTAAGAGCCGCCAGCCGAATGGCACGATCTCGACTGTTTCAACGCGGAACCGACCCCGGGTTCCGCCTCACCTTACTGCGCGATCCGCGATGCGATTCCGCTGCCGTCCGTGATTGCAGCCGAAGGATAAAGCACCACTCTGTCTCCGTCCTTGAGACCGCGCACCACCTCCGCTTCGATACCGTTTGTGCGACCGATTTGAACCAAACGCAGGCTGGCACGACCTTCGTCCTCCGCGAAGACCGCCCAATCCGGGCCGTGTCGGAACAGGGCACTGGCGGGCACGCGAAGCACGTCCTGAGATTGCCAGACGATGATGTGCGTTTCGACCCTATACCCATGACCAAGCGCCTCGCGGTCCTGCACCGGCCCGGTCAACGTCACGGTGACGGGCACGCGCTGTTCCTCAACACCCAGAGCGGAATATTTGGTGATGGCCAGCGGATCGATACGACTGACTTCTCCTGTGAGCGTGGCTGGACCACCCCAGTTGGTCAGCGACACCAGATCCCCGGCTTTCACGCCAACCGCATCGGACGAGATCAGCTCCACCACCACTTCGAGATCGGTCTCCACATTGCCAATTTCCATGATTGGGGCCCCAGATGGCAGCGTGGTCTCACTCTGCTGGACCACGCGCAGCACACGACCGTCGGCCGGGGCATGAAGCGGGATATCGCGATCTGCCTCTGCAGCCGCGTCGCCATTGCCCCCCTCATCGTCGAAGTCGAGCAGTTGCGCGCGGGCATTGGCCAGATCCGCCTCGCGCATGGCAATGGCCGCTTCGGTCGTCTGCACCGTGGCAGCGGCCACCCGGAACGCCTGTTGGCGGCGCTCAAGGTCTGCCGCGCTGGCAATCTCACGGTCGGCCAACAATTGCGCCCTGTCGCGTTCGGCCCGCGCCAAATCAAAGCCTGCAATCGCGGCGTTATGGTCGGCTTGCGAGACCCGCAGCGCCGCCTCCGCCGCCTGAACCGCGGCCAGCGCCTGTCCTCGTGTTCGTAAATCCAACGCCACGGGATTGGTCGGCAGCATATGCGCCACTATGGTCTCCCCTTTGACCACCGTATCGCCGGGGCGCACCTGAACCCGTTGCAATCGCCCGGCCACCGGTGTGGAGACCACGTAGGGTTCGCTCACGCGGGTGCGGCCCACCTCGTCGATGGTGACCTGCATCGGCCCTCGGCTGACCGTGCCCAGATCGACAAGGACGGGACGTGGCCAGAACGCCGCTGCCAGCGCGGCCCCAACCAGCACAACCACCGCCCCTGACAGCAGTATCCGCGATCTTTTCTTGTTGCGTGCCATGTTCTTCAGTCCCTTGTCTTCAAGGTTGCAACCAGATCCGCCCGGTCGAGATCCCGTTTGACCAGCCAGCCCGAGACCACCGCCGCCCCCAGCACCACCAGCGTGGCCTGGCCATAGCTGAGCGGATCGAAAAACACCGGGATCTGATACAGATCTGTCGAAAATCCTTCGGCGATGGCGAAGGAGAGAAAATACCCAAGCACCACGCCCACAGGCAGAGCCACCAGCGTCACCACCGCAAGCTCGCCCAGCAGCACAAAGGCCGCTTCCCCGCGTGAGAACCCCATGACCCGGAGCGAGGCCAGATCGCGCTGCCGTTCGGCCAGCGCCACGCGCGCGGCGTTGTAGACGATACCAAAGGTAATAACGAAGGCGATTGCCCCCATGATGTAGCGCGTGGTGCCCGCGCCCTCGTCCATCAGCGTGACAAAGGCGTCGCGGGCCTCGGATTTCACGCTGACCCCGGCGACCACCGGCATGTCTTGCAGCGCGGCATGGATAGAAGGCCCCTGCCCTTCGTCAATCAAGAGCGCCGCGCCCGAAACCCGCCGCGGCTCGCGCAGCGCGCGGTTGAGCGCATCGAGGTTCATGTAAGCGGGCGCGCCCAATAGAGAATCGGCGATGCCCGCCACAGGGATCGTCAGCTCGGGTTGACGGCCTTCGCGCACGTCCACGCGGAGCAGTTCGCCCGGCGAAATCGCCAGTTTGCGCGCAAGCACCCGCGACAGGATCACCCCGGTTTCGGGCAAGGCGATGGGACGAACATCGGTATCCAGCGCTCGGCTCAACTCCGGCTGTTCCGGCAATCCTGTCAGCGCGCCGCGATGGCTGATCCGACCGTGGCGCATCACAACCGGAACGTGCCGCACAGCCTCGACCCGCTGCACACCGGGCAAGCGGGCCAGCTCGAACAAGGTTTTGCTGCTCACCGGATGGGTGAAGGTTACGGTAACATCGCTGCGGTCTATGACCGAATAGGTCAGCTCGATGGTGCGGTCAAACCCGGCGTGCAGCGTGATCATCGCGGCGGAAAGAGCCATGCCACAGCCGATGCCCACGACCGCCCCGGCCATGCGCACCGGTTGCCGCGTCAGCCTGCGAAGCACCATGCGGCCCGGCACGTCCAGAACGCGGGCCAGCCCCTGCCCGATCCGCCCGCTGCCGCTGTAGTTGGGCGGTGTCGGCGGGCGCATGGCCTCGGCCGGGGCGAGCGAAAAGATCCGGCGCATCACGAACAGCCCGCCTGTCGAGGCGGCAAGGATGCCGGTCGACACGCCAGCAACCAGTGACACAGGCTCAAGGCGGAACACCAGAAACGGGAACTTGTAGTAGGTCGTGTAAAGCCCGGTCATCGCGCGCCCGGAGGCTATGCCACCCAAACATCCGGCCAAGGCACCGCCAATGGCGATGGCGAGGATCAGTTTGAAGTAATGCGCGCCGACCTCTGCATTGGTGTAGCCAAACGCTTTGAGCAGCCCGATTTCCTCGCGTTCTGCCTGCACAAGGCGGCCGATCACGATATAGAGCAAAAAGGCGGCCACCCCGAGAAAAACCGGGGGCACGGCAATGGCGGTGACCCGGATCCCGTTGATTTCCTCCGCCACAAACCGGCTGGACAGCTGATCGGCACGGGCATAGGCCCCGATGCCGCCATAAGGTTCGAGCACCCTGTCCACCGCATCGATCACACCCGCTTCGCCCGCGCCATGAGCAAGACCCAGCAGCGCCTCGTTGAAGGCCCCGGACATGTCATAAGCGGCGGCCAGACCGGAGCGGTTCATCCAGATCACGCCGAAACGCGCGTCATCGGGCACAAGCTCACCGGGGGCGGTTGTATAAAGAAACTCCGGGCTTTGCGCGAGCCCGACGATTGTAAAGCTGCGCCGCGCGCCGCGCATCGTGGCGCGGAGATGATCGCCCGGGACAAGCCCATGCGCGCGGGCGAAGCTGCGCAGGAGCAGCACCTCATCGGGTTGTGCCGGGGCCGGAAGCCGTCCATCGGTCAGGTAGACATCGTTGAGCGCGGGACGGCCGCTGTCGGGCAAGGACAGCGCCTGCGCCTGCACCGGCAAAAGCCGCCCGGGAAGGTCGATCAGCGCTTGTCCAGTCACCCGGGTCTGGACCGCAGAAACACCGGGAATGGAACCCAGCCGTTCGGCCAGCCGTTCCGGAGCACGCGCCACAGGCGCAAAGACCTCCGCCAGCCGATAGCGCTCATAATAGGCATCACGCGTTTCGGTCAGCGAAGCTGAGAGCCCGGTCATCATCACCAACATCAAAACGCCAAGCGCGACCACCGCGCCGATCGCCGCCGCTTGCCCTTTAAGCCGCCACAGATCACGCAGGAGCTTGTGATCGAGCGGACTCACCAGGCGATCTCCTCAGGGCTGACGCGAGTCTCGTTGCGCACCACTTCGCGGATCCGGCCATCTGCGAAATGAATGACCCTGTGCGCCATCGCCGCCGTGCTGGCGGCATGGGTGACCATCAGGAGCGTGGTGCCAAGCCGCGCGTTCACATCCGTCAAAACGCGGAGCACGGCCCGCCCGGTCTGGCTGTCCAGTGCGCCGGTCGGCTCGTCGCAGAACAGCACATCCGGCTGTTTGGCCACGGCGCGGGCGATGGCCACCCGCTGCTGTTCGCCGCCCGAAAGCTGAGCCGGGAAATGATCACGCCTGTCGCGCAGACCCACGAGCTCGAGCGCGTCATCCGGATCGAGCGGGTGCGGTGCGATGTCCGTCACGAGCTCGACATTCTCCCGCGCCGTGAGGCTGGGCATCAAGTTGTAGAACTGAAAGACAAACCCGACATGGTCACGCCGGTAGCGGGTCAACTGCCGGTCGCTCATCCCGGTGAGGCAAAGATCGCGAAAATGCGCGGTACCGTCCGTTGACCGATCCAGCCCGCCAATGATGTTCAGCAGCGTCGACTTGCCCGACCCGGACGGACCAAGCAGCACAACGATCTCCCCCTCGGGGATCTCCAGATCAACACCGCGCAGCGCATGCACGGCTGAGCGGCCTTCGCCGTAGACCTTGGTCAACCCTTCGGTGCGGTATGCCGGTTGTGTCATAGCCTTCGCGTGCTCCGTCTCAGTCCCGCATCGTCTCGCCGGTTGCCCCACCAGTGCTCATTTCTGCAAGCTTTCCAGATAACGGGCGACTGACAGAATGCGCTCATGAGCAGGCAGGTCGCCGGGCGTGTGTGCGGTGTCGTTCGTGCCCGCTTCGGTCTCGAACACCCAGCCATAGACCGGCATGGCCCCGCCGTGACCGCGCAGTTCAGCGCTTCCGTCGATGATGTCCAGCACATGGCGCAGCGGAAACACCCCTGCATTGCGCTCCGACAGCGTGGTCAGGTCGGGCACCTCGGCGGTCAGGTACTCTGACAGCGGGCCATCGCCGGCGCCGGAAAGGCCGTGGCATGTGGCACAGTACATCTCATAATCGTTCTGGCCCGTCTCAACCGATTGTGTTTCTGCCACAGCAGCTGCCGGAAGCAGGGGCAGGTAACAAAGAGTGAAAAGCAGCGCTCTGAATGCCATGACCGCCCCCTTTCGCGAACGGGTTGATCGTGGCGAGATTGCATCTGGCCGTCGTTGACGCAGATCAACAGTCTTGCCTGCGGGCCGAGCGCGCCGACATGGGACACCGGCGGTCACCGCCGCCTCGTTCATCGTGTCCTGGAACAAGGCAATTTCGAAGTTCGGGCGGTTCAGCCTGGATCGGCCTGACCCGCATTCAGATCATAGATGCCGCCGGTGAGCCAGGCAGGCCAGTCGCGCTCGAAGAAGGACTTCGATGCCTCATCAATGCGGCGATTAGGGCGTTCGGATACGGTCAGATCCGTCCCGACGAGACGCACAATAAGCTGGCTCTGCATGTCTTTTTCCCGTTCAGCGCGGAACCGCACATCGGGCAACGGCCCGTTGACCGACTGCGGCAGGCTTTCGCCCTCGGGATCGCAAATGGCCCGCGCGCCGCGGCTGCCGCCACCGGCGGCAATGTACTGGTTCAGGGCGGTCAGGACCGCCTCGGAGGCGAGCGCCATTTGCTGCCATTGCAACACCCGCGCCACTTCGCTGCTGCGAGACGGAGCGATGCCGCCTTCCCGGATCGCCGCGTTCAAAGCCCGCGCGTCCTCCAGAGCCGCCTTGACGTCGGAGGCGTTACACAAGATCCCCGCATGATCGCTCATTCGCGCCTGAACGGCGTCGCGAATGTCCCGGGGCGTCAAGGCGCTTTGCGCGTTCAACACGCCCTCGATGGCCTCGATGGCGCGCTCGGCGCCTGTCGTGATGTCCGATTGAGACACGTGCTTCGCCTGCCCGCTCGCAGCCACATGTTCGGCCACCCGCGTGCCAAAGACCTGCCCCGCGTTCAGAGCAGAGCCACCCGGGCGTGTTGCCCCGTGGGTGCCAGACGCCTCGCCCACCGCGTAGATACCCGGAACGTTTGTCCGCCCCCAGGTGTCCACGGCAATCCCGCCATTCATGTGCTGGTTGTTCACCGCGAATTCGAGCGGTTCGGCGGTGATGTCCACCTTGTAGCGCTTGTAAAGTTCGATCGCGAGCGGGTTCATGTGGCGCAGCCTGTCGATCGGCAGTGCATGGCTGGCACCGGCATTCAGCAGATAGTCGCGCACATCCTCGTCCAGCCGCTCCAAGCTGAAGGGCTGATCTCCCGGAATGGGCGATGGATTGCGGTTGAAGTCCATGAAGACCCGCCGCCCCTTTTGGCTCTCGCGGAAGATCGCGAGATCGACAAGGCTAGACTGGAAATCCAGCATTCGGCTGGCATGGAACGGCCATTGATAGCCCTTGCGGAAGATGTTCGAGGCCATCTCCTGCGTGTTGCGGAAATACTCCGCCAGAAAATGATGTTCAGTCCCGTCCGGGCCAACCGAATAAATATGCGGGATGACCTGCACATAGGTGCCAGAGAGGTTCCATGGGAACCCCTCACGCCGCGTGCCAATGCCAAACTGGCTTTCGGTGATGTTGGTCAGGTCCAGCCCGGCTTCCAAAGCGAGGCCCAGCGTGCCGAAACAGCCGTTCGGAAAGACGCTGTCCCGATAGAGCTCACCCGGCCCGCCCGCTGCGAAAACCAGCGCGTTGCAGGGAAAGAGCGCCAGACCATAGGGGTTGGCCTTTGTTCCGCTCTTTGGCCGGATGGCCAGAAGCCCGGCAACCCGGCCCTCGTCAATCAGCACACGCACCGCCGTGGTGTGGTTGTAGAACGGCACATCCAGACGGATTGCCTCTTCGGCCAACACCTTGACCATCAGGCGCGACGTGCGCGGCCCGCAAGAGGTGGCGCGGCCCACCTCGTCATGGTCCGTCTGATAGCGAAGTGTGCCCCCCAGATCATCCTGCGGCAGCGGCAAACCGAGGTATTGCAGCGACGCCATGGCCCGGATTGACCCCACCGCCTCGATATAGGCCGTGTCTTCGTCCATCGCCCCGCCGGAGCGGATCGCGCGGGCCATGTCCTGAAAATCGTCGCCCTGGTCCTTGGTGTTCGCCGTGTGCAGCGTCTGCTTGTCAGAGCCGGAACAGGCGGACGTCCCGCCCCAGGCGCTTTGACTGATCAGGCTCACCTGAACCCCGCGCCGTTTCATCTCGACCGCCGCGCGCAGGCCCGCAGCGCCGCTTCCGATAACCAGCGCGCCGGTGGGATAAACCGGCACGTCATAGCCTGCGACATGCAGTGTATGCGCCGCCTCTGGTTCGGATTGCAGGCGCGGCATGGCCACGTCCGTCAGCGCATCAAGAATGTGTTGTGGGACAGAAAGAGCCACGGTTCAGCGTCCTTTTGAAAATCAGGCGATGTCGATCCAGCTTTTGGCCTTAGATGAAGCCATGCAGGCATCCACGATCTGGCAGATGTGATGACCGGTTTCGAAGGTGGGCCACATTGGCTGGTTCGTGGTGATGGACTTGATAACCTCGGCCACCTCGATGATCTTGCTTTCGTTGTAGCCAAGCGCAAAGTTCGGCAACGGCAGGAAAGCCGCGTAAGTCGGATGTTCGGTGCCCACGTCGATCTCGCGGAACCCGCGCCGGCCGGGCTGGTCATCGTTGCTGTAGAAGCGGATGCGGTTCACCTCGTCATAGGAATACACAAGGCTGCCCTTGGTGCCGTAGACCTCGTAGGTCTGGACGAACTTGCGCCCCGTCGCAGTACGGCTGAAGTCCACGATCCCGCGCGCGCCATTGGCAAATTCGCACAGCAGATTGGTGCCGTCCGGGTTGGTCACGGGCCGCATGTCTTCCGAACCGGACAGTTGGACGGCACCGGAGTAACCCACACCGTCGACAACCGGACGCTGATCCGTGGTGATGTAATTGTCCGCGATCAGGCGGCTGACCCGTCCAACGAGAAATTCCATGAAACTGAACACATGGCTGCCCGTATCGCCCACGATTCCTGTCGGCGCGAGATCGCCATCGGCGCGCCACATGTAAGGGGCAAGCGGATCGCCGTAGAGATCGATGTGCTGGCAGCCCTTGAACAGGGTGATGTCCCCAATCTCTCCCGCGTCGATGATCTCCTTGGCGAGATCATGGACCGGGTTGCGCGGAAAGGCATGGCCAACACGGGTGATGACCCCTTTTTCCCGCGCAATATCCGCCAGTTCCCGCGCCTGCTCTGCGGTATCCGCAAGCGGTTTTTCGCAATAGACATGTTTGCCCGCCAGCAAGGCGGCCTTGGCCACCTCATAGTGCAGATTGTCAGGCAGGCAGATGTCGATCAGGTCAACGTCCGGGTCATTTACGGCCTCTTTCCAGTCGCCGACGATCCGGGCCCCCGGCGCGCGGAATGCGAGCGCCTTTGCTGCTTCCGCATTGGCCTCGACCAAGGCAACAACCCGCGCTGTGCCGCCGCTTTCGCCGAAGAAATGGGGAAAGGTTTGATAGGCCATGGTGTGCACTTTGCCCATCCAGCCGGACGCACCGAGAACGGCGACTCTAACCTCGGTCATGTGACGACTCCTTTTGTTTCATGTCATGTTGCTTGACGCACGCGTGACCAGCTTCACGCCCAGCCGATGGGATGGCTTGGGCACCGTCCCGTTCTTGACCCAGGCCACCAGCGTCTCGGCGGCATGTTTGGCAAAACCGGGAATGTCCGAGCTGACCGAGGACAGCGGCGGGTAGCTGCTCGCGCAATCCTCGATGTCATCGAAGCCCACAACGCGCAGATCACGGCCAACCTTGACGCCAAGATCGATACAGCCGGACAGCACGCCCAGAGCCACCAGATCGTTGAAGCAGATCAGGCCATCCACATCCGGATAGTCCGATTTCAGCGTGGCGGCCATGTCGCGGCCAAAAGCCCGCGTTGCCTCGCCGGTCAGGATGGTCGGCTCCAGTCCCCGCGCGCGCAGGACGGCGAGGTAGCCTTTCATACGCTCTTGCGTGACCGGGCGCCCTTCAAGACCGCCGACAAATGCAATCCGCTTGCAGCCCATGTCAAACAGATGCTCCGTCGCGGTTTTCCCGCCGTGTTCGTAGTCCGGGGCCACAAACGGATGCGTGTCGCCGACCTCCAGGGCGCGAAACACCTGCAGCGTCGGCGTTCTTGCCTGTTTGAGCACTGCATTCGCCTGCTCCGCCCCGCCATAGACCGGCGAGATGATGAACCCCGAAACGCCATGTTCCACCAGCGAGGAAATCATGCTGTTTTGCAGCTCCGGGTCTTCGTCGGAATTGGCCAGAACGGTCGCAAACCCGTGCTTTGCCAGCTCCATCTGGAAAAGCGCGGCAAATTCGGTGAAGAACGGGTTGCGAAGATCGTTGATCACCAGACCGATCAACCCCGATGAGGACGAGCGCAGCGTCGCGGCGGAGCGGTTGTAGACATACCCGATCTCCTGCATCGCCTCGCGCACCGCTTTGCGGGTCGAGTCCTTTACGGTCGGGCTGCCCTGTAGCACAAGGCTGACAGTCGATTTCGAGACACCCGCCTGTTTCGCGACATCCAGTATGGTCGGTCTTTGACCCATGATTGCTTACTCCGGCCTGTTTTCAGGACGCAGCTTTACACGTCGAGATCGAGAACGAGAATTCCATCGATCCCGCCAACGGCATTTTCGACAAGCTGCCCCCCGAGCGCCTTGTGCTCTTCGTTGTCGGCGTAGGTTTGCAGCGCGTCCCAGCTGTCAAAATCAATGACAAAGCCGTGCATGTATCCGCGCTCGATCTGCTCGGGGCTTTCCGAGCGTCCGCCCGTGAAACCTTGCGCGCCGGGCAGCTTGTCCGCGACCGCTGCGAGGCCCGCATAAATGGCGCTGATCGTCTCTTCGGCTGTGTTCGGTTTGAATTTGGTCAATACGATATGGCGGATCATGTGAGGAGTCCTTGGTCCTGTTTGATCATGTCAGCGGCTTTTTCGCCAATCATGATGGAAGGGGCGTTGGTATTGGAGGAATTGACTGTCGGCATGACCGAGGCGTCCGCAACGCGCAGACCCGCGATCCCGTTGAACCGCAGGCGCGGATCCAGCACCGCCTCAGCATCGCTGCCCATCCGGCAGGTGCCCGCGCAGTGATGCGAGGTCTTCGAATGCACGCAGATGAAGTTGAAGTAGTCCTCATCGGTCTGCACATCCGGGCCGGGCAGTCGCTCGGCGAGAATGAAGGGTTTCAGCGCGTCCTGAGCGAGAATGTCCTGAACCAGTTTCAGGCCCCGGATCGACATCTCCCGGTCATAGCTCTCGCTCAGATAGTTCGGATCGATTAGAGGCATGTCCGCAGGGTCGGCACTCTGAAGACGAACCGAACCACGCGAGCGCGGGCGCAAATGGCAGGCATTTAGAGTGACACCGCCATTGCGCATGACCTCCACCCCAGCCTCGATCCCGGTGCCAAGGCCAAGGTGCATCTGAATGTCCGGAGAGCGCGCGTTTTCATCCGCGTACCAAAAGCCCCCGGTTTCAAACAGGCTGGAGGCGACGGGACCTTTGCGGGTCAGCAGGTATTGCAGCCCCGCAAAGGCCGACAGATGCAGCTTGGCAAAGCGGTCGTAGGTGTGCGGGCCGGTGACTTCGCAGATGGCATAAAGGTCCAGATGATCCTGCAGGTTCGCGCCAACACCGGGTTGGTCGAACACCACATCAATGCCCAACCCGTGCAGATGATCCGCCGGTCCGATCCCGGACAATTGCAGCAAACGGGGTGAACCGATTGCGCCGGAGGAGAGGATAACCTCCCGATCCGCAGTGATCCGGGTGCCGTCCGCCAATTCGACGCCCGTTGCGCGGCCTCCCTCAACCGTGATCCGCCGCACCTGTGCGTTCAGCTGGATGGTCAGGTTCTTGCGGTGTTTCGCCGGGGCGAGGAAGGCCATGGCCGAAGAGGAGCGGCGGGCGTTTTTCTGGGTCAGTTGGTAGTAGCCGACGCCGTCCTGTTTCGCCCCGTTGTAGTCTCCCATGCGCGGCAAGCCCAACTCCCCAGCTGCCTCCATGAACGCCTCACAAATCGGCAACGGCGCGGACGGTTGCGACACGCCCAGCGGACCGCCCTTGGCATGATAGGCGTTGTCATAGGTGTCGTTGTCTTCGGACTTCTTGAAATAGGGCAGCACATCGTCATAACCCCAGCCTTCGCAGCCCATCTGGCGCCATTCATCGTAGTCCTGCGCCGCACCGCGCGTGTAAATCTGCGCATTGATGGCAGAGCCACCGCCGATGACCTTGGCTTGGGTATAGTTAAACACGCGGTCCTGCATGGAGCGCTGCGGTGTCGTGCTCCAGCCCCAGGCGCCAATCCCCTTGGTCATCTTGGCAAAGCCTGCTGGCAAATGGAAAAACGGATGGCGGTCACTGCCGCCCGCTTCGAGCAGCAGCACACGGGCATCGGGATGCTCCGACAGCCGCGCGGCAATGACAGATCCGGCAGACCCGCCACCAATCACGATAAAATCGTAGCCCTTCGCTGTCATGCTGCGAACTCCGTCAGGGAAATGTGCCGCCCCGCGCGCAGGGCCAGCGCTGCGATTGTCAAAGCCGGATTAACCGCCGCCGAGGTGGGCAGAACGGAGGCATCGACAATGAAAAGATTGCTGTGATCGTGACTGCGGCAGAACGCGTCAACGACGCTGGTTGTCGGGTCTGTCCCCATCCGCGCCGTGCCGCATTGATGCGACGGGGTGCGCCGATCAAAGGCTTTGGACAGAACGATGGGATAGCCCGCCTTGCGCAGCGCGCGTTTCAGTTCGGCCACGAGACGCAGATGTGCCTCCCAGTTTGACCGCTTCCAATCAAGGCAGATCTGCCCATTCTTGAGCGTCACCCGGCTGTCCGGTCTCGGCAGGTCTTCGGACATGGCATAAAAGTCAAAGCTGCGCGCCGCCACCATGTTGGCCACAAAGCGCGGCATGGGTGTCGTTGCCGCCAGGATCGGACCGGTGATCTTGCCCAGCATCTGAATATTGCCAAGCGGACCGTTCCCACCCGGTGATCCACAATAGAAGTCGTTGATCATCAGGGTTTTCTGATAAACCGCGCGATTGCGTCGGAACGGATGCAGCGCCAGAACCGCGGAACAGTTGTGGTTCATGAAGTTGCGCCCGACCTGATCGGATCGGTTGGCCAGTCCGGTCGGGCAATTGTCGTTTGCCGAAGCCAGCAGAAGCGCCGCCGTCTGCACCGCCCCGGCGGCCAGAACAATCAAAGGCGCGCGTAAGGTTTCGGGGCCTTTCGCAGTTTCGCAAACCACCGCCTCTATCTGATCGTTTTCACCGGCGACCAGCCGGGTCACCCGGCATCCGGTTTTCACCGAAACGTTTGGATGTTGCAGGGCCGAAGCCAGACCGCAGGTTTCCGCATCCATCTTGCCGCCGCAGGTGTCTGGATAGGCGTCCCAAGTGGTTTGCCCTGCCGCCAGCCAGCGATCGACGTCCACACCAAGAGGCAGGCTGCTCGGGGTCAGGCCCACGCGCTCAAGCCGTGCCCGAAGGTCCGCGATATCCGTCTCGTGCGGCACGGGCGCAAAGGGGTAATCGCCGGAATGGGGCGGCTCGGTCGGGTCCTGATCCTTGACCCCGCGCACGGCATAAAGCGCCTCCGCCGCCTGATACTCCGGCTCCAGATCCGCGTACGCGATTGGCCATCCGACTGTCTTGCCGCCGGGGTGCGCGATGGGCGCGAAGTCCGCTTCACGATACCGGAGCAACACCGCGCCATAGAACTTGGAGTTGCCACCGACGTTGTAATAGTTGCCCGGCTCGAACCGCCGCCCCTGCCCGTCCAGCCAGGTCTCCCTTGGGCGAAACACGCCGTCGGCGAAGATCGCCTTCGCGTCCCGGTCCTGAGGCGACGGGGTCAGATACGCGCCCCGCTCAAGGATCAGGATGCGCCGACCGCTCGGCGCCAAGGCCGCCGCCAGCGTCGCTCCGCCCATGCCGGAGCCGATTATGATGACATCTGCGTCCATCAGGCCGGAATGCGCTTCTCGGTTGCGGGATCAAAGGCCACGGCCTTTTCCATGTTCACGGCAAAGGTGAAATCCGCCCCCGGACGCACTTCGGCATCCGAGCGCATACGCGCGATGACGTCCCGGTTGCCAAGGGTCATGGACACAAAGGTGTCCGATCCGGCCGGTTCGGTCACAACCACGCGGTTCGTCAGATGCGCGATGTTTTTGGACTTGCGATCCGCCGCGTCCTCATCGGTGATGGTTTCCGGGCGCACCCCCAAAAGGATGTCCTTGCCCTGCCACTCCGCCATGTTGTCCTGGCTGAACGGCAGTGTTGTCACCGTACCGTCGTGCAGCGCAACACAGGCCACGGGGCGGCCGTTCTCGATCTCAACCTTGGCCGGGATCACGTTCATCGCGGGCGAGCCCATGAAGGTTGCCACAAAGATGTTGGCCGGTTTGTCGTAGATCTCCTGCGGTGTGCCCAGTTGCTGCACGTAGCCACCGTTCATCACCGCAATGCGGGTTGACAGGGTCAGCGCCTCGATCTGGTCATGGGTCACGTAGACGATGGTTGTGCCAAGGTTCTGGTGAAGCTTCTTGATCTCCGTGCGCATGTCGACGCGCAGCTTGGCATCAAGGTTGGACAGAGGTTCGTCAAACAGGAACACATCCGGGTTGCGGACAAGCGCACGGCCCATGGCGACACGCTGGCGCTGGCCACCGGATAAGGCGCCGGGTTTGCGGTCCAGCAACTTGTCGATCTGCAAGAGCGCGGCCACCTCGTGCATGGCCTTTTCCCGCTCGGGTTTGGGCACGCCGTGCATCTCCAGACCAAAGGTGATGTTCTGCCCGACGGTCATGTTCGGATAAAGCGCGTAGGACTGGAAGACCATGGCGATGTTGCGTTTTGACGGGTGCACCCCGTTCATCACCTGATCCTTGATCCGGATTTCGCCGCTGGTGATCTCTTCCAGCCCGGCGATCATGTTCAGAAGCGTGGATTTGCCACATCCCGAAGGACCGACGAGCACGAGAAATTCGCCCTCTTCCACCGAAATGTCGACCTTATGCAGCACCTCGACCGCGCCATAGGACTTGGTCGTGTTGTCGATATCAAGAAAGCCCATGTTCATTAGCCTTTTACTGAGCCTGACATCAGGCCGCGCACGAAGTAGCGACCCGCGACGATGTAGACGAGAAGAGTGGGAAGAGCGGCGAGGATCGCGCCGGCGAAGTGGACGTTGTATTCCTTCACGCCCGTCGAGGACTGAACCAGGTTGTTGAGCGCGACGGTCATCGGCTGGCTCGTTGGCCCGGCAAAGGACGCGCCAAACAGGAAGTCGTTCCAGATATTGGTGAACTGCCAGATGATCGAAACCACGGCGATCGGCCCCGATGACGGCAGCAGGATGCGCCAGAAGATCTGGAAAAAACCTGCCCCGTCGATCTGCGCGGCCCGGACCAGCTCGGTCGGGAAAACAGCGTAATAATTGCGGAAATACAGCGTGGTGAAACCAATGCCATAGACCACGTGCACAAGCACCAACCCCCAGACGGATCCCGCCATGCCCATCAGGCCGAGCATTCGCGCCATCGGGATCAGCACGATCTGAAACGGGATGAAACAGGCAAAGAGCATGAGCCCGAACAGGATGGTGTCATACTTGAAGCGCCATTTAGTCAGCACATAGCCGTTCAGCGCGCCCAGCACGGTGGAGATGGCCACGGCGGGCACAACCATGGAGATCGAGTTCCAGAAGTAGGGGCGCAGGCCCGTCGGCTCGACGCCGATCTGCGCCGAGGACCAGGCCTTGGCCCAGGGTTCCAGCGTGAACACCTGCGGCAGGTTCATCATGCCGCCGCCTGTGATTTCATTCAGCGGTTTGACCGAGTTCACGAGCATTACGTAAAGCGGCAACATGTAGAACAGGACAAAGAGCAGCAGGACGAGATAGATCAGCATGCGCGTGACGCGCCCTGTGCGGATGGCGGTATCTTGGCTTGCGACAGACATTACTTTTTCTCCCGCAATTCGGCGTAAAGGTATGGGATCATGATCGCGGCAATGGTCATCAGCATGATCACCGCCGAGGCCGCGCCGATGCCCATCTGGTTGCGTGTAAAGGTGTAGGAATACATGAAAGTGGCAGGCAGTTCGGTGGCCCTGCCCGGCCCGCCCCCGGTCAGAGCAATGACGAGGTCAAAGGTCTTGATCGCCAGATGGCTCAGGATCACGAAGGCCGACAGGAACGCGGGGCGCAGCTGCGGAATGATGATCCGGCGGTAGAGGTTCCAGTTCGATGCCCCATCCATCTGCGCCGCCTTGAGCATCTCGTTGTCGATGCCGCGCAGACCGGCGAGGAACATGGCCATGACAAACCCGCTGGTTTGCCAGACCGCGGCGAGCACCACCGTGTAGATGGCAAAATCGCGGTTCTTGATCCAGTCGAACTCGAAACCGGTCCAGCCCCAGCTCTGCATGACGTTTTCAAGCCCGATGCCGGGATCGAGGAACCATTTCCACGCGGTGCCCGTCACGATGAAGGACAGCGCCATGGGGTAGAGGTAAATCGTGCGGATAAAGCCTTCTCCCCGGATCTTCTGATCGAGGAAAATCGCCAGTCCGAGACCCAGAATGCTGCAGATCCCGATATAGAGAACCGCGAACACGCCCATGTTGGTCAGGGAGATTTCCCAATGGCTCAGACGCCAGAGCTTGGAATAGTTTTCCCAGCCGACCCAGCCGTAAGACGGCAGCAACCGGCTGTCCGTGAACGACAGGTAAACAGAGAAAATAATGAAGCCGTAGACGAATACGAGCACCATCGCCAGTGACGGTGACAGGACCAGTTTCGGTAGCCAGACCTGTAGTCGCGACCGAAAATCTGCGTGGGCATTGCTCGCCATCACGCACCCTCCTCGAATTGGGCAAATCAGTGGTAGTCGGGGTGGTCCGGAGCGTCAGATGCGCTCCGGACCGGGAGCGATTTTATTGAGCGATCTCAACAGCGTCGACCAGCTCCATGACGGCTGTCTCAGCGTCATACTCGCCGTTGAAATGTGCGGTGATGACGTCATACATCGCGTTTTTCACCGCCGCGTCGTTGGCGTGGCCATGGGCCATGGACCCAAACAGATTGCCGGAACCGGCGGCAGCTGCGAGGTCCGCCATGCCCTGTTTGCCACACGCGTCAAAGGCTTCGTTGGACACATCCGTGCGCGCCGGAACCGAGCCCTTGACCACGTTGAACGCGGACTGGAAGGACGGCGACAGGATCGCCGAGGCAAGCGCCGCCTGCTGCGAGGAAACCGCGCCGCCCTGATCGAACATCATGAACTGGTCGGCGTTGAACGTCACCTGCTCCTGCGTGCCGGGGAAACGGAAGCACAGGAAGTCCTCGCCCGGCACCTTGCCCGCGTTCAGGAACTCACCCTTGGCCCAGTCGCCCATCATCTGGAAACCGGCTTCGCCGTTGATGACCATGGCCGTGGCGAGGTTCCAGTCGCGACCGGAGAAGTTGTCATCGACGTTGGCACGGATCACGTCCATCCGCTTGAAGGCCTCGATCATCGCATCCGAGCCAAGCGCTTCTGCATCGAGATCAATAAAGGCGGCCTTGTAGCCGTCCGGACCCAGCGTCGACATGGCAACCGCGTCAAAGACAGTGGCGTCCTGCCATGCCTGACCGCCATGGGCGATCGGGGTCACACCGGCTGCGGCGAGTTTTTCCAGCGCGGCTGCAAAGTCGTCCCAGGTTTCGGGCGCGGCGATGCCGTTGGCGTCCAGCACGGCCTTGTTGGCCCAGACCCAGTTGGTCGAGTGTACGTTGACCGGGGCCGACACCCATTGGCCGTCCACCTTGGCGAACTGCTGCAGGGCGGCCGGAACTACGGCATCCCAGCCTTCGGCGGCGGCCACGTCGTTCAGGTTTGCCAGGGCGCCCTGTTTGGCCCAGTCAATGATGTCAAAGCCAAGCCCCTGCACGGCGGTCGGCGCGTTGCCTGCGGTCACACGGGCGCGCAGGACGGTCATCGCCTGCTCACCACCGCCACCGGCGACGGGCATGTCGGTCCAGCCGATGCCCTGACCTTCGAGATCTTCCTTCAGCACGTTCAGCGCGGCGGCTTCACCACCGGACGTCCACCAGTGCAACACTTCCACACCGCCATGTCCGTCGGCCTGCGCCGCGCCGGCTGTCACCGTCAATGCCAATGCTATGGCAGTCTTGGTCTTCACAAAAGAACGCATGGTTACCTCCCGTTTTGCGTTTCAATTGGGCGCTTATTGCGCGCCGTCGTCTACCCAAGGTGCCCGGCTGTCGCGTCCGACGCGCATCACCAGCGATTTCACCTCAAGGAATTCGTCAAAGCCGTAGCGGCCAATCTCCCTGCCCTGCCCCGATTGCTTGACCCCGCCAAAGGCAAGTTCCGGGTAGCCGTCCATCCAGGTGTTGGTCCAAACGGTTCCGGCATGGGCGCGCCGCGAAAACGCGAGGCAGGTGTGAATGTCATTGCTCCAGACACCGGCAGAAAGGCCGTAATCGCTGTCATTCGTCAGCGCGACTGCCTCTTCAAATGTCTTGAAGGTCAAAACGGTCAAGACCGGCCCAAACACTTCTTCACGGGCAATCGGCATGTCCGGGGTGACGTTGCTGATCACCGTGGGCTGGTAGAATTGCGATCCCAGCCCGGCAACGGCCAAAGCCCCGCCGCCCAGTTCAACCTTGGCTCCGGCCTTTGCGGCGGCCTGAACATAGCCGTCGATCTTGGCATTGTGCTCTGCCGTGACGATGGCCCCCACCTGGGTGCTGTCATCCAGAGGATCCCCGAACTTGACCTTGCGCGACAACTCTACAACGCGCGCCACGAAGGCTTCGGCGATGTCCTCATGGACGATGATCCGGCTGGAGGAGTTGCAGCATTGCCCAACGTTGAAATAGACGCCGAAGGTGACAGCATCCGCCGCGTTCTCCAGATCCGCATCGGGGAAAATCACCTGCGGGTTTTTCCCGCCCAGCTCCAGCGCGACCTTCTTCAGCGTTCCGGCAGAGGCCTCGGTGATCAGCTTGCCTACCGCTGTCGAGCCGGTGAAGGTGACCATGTCCACGTCTCCGTGGGTCGACATCAGGCTGCCCACGGGCCGCCCGTAGCCCAGAACGATGTTGCACACCCCCGCCGGAAGCCCGGCTTCCACAAGCAGCTCGCCCATCATGACCGTCGACGAGGGCGTCACTTCCGAAGGTTTGACCACCACGGTGCATCCCGCAGCAAGCGCGAAGGGCAGTTTCTGGCTCAGGATCCAGAACGGGAAATTCCAGGGGGTGATGATCGAGACAACACCGATCGGTTCCTTGACCACCACACCAAGCATGTCCGGGCCCAGCGTGTTGTGGCTGTCCCCATGCGTGCTGCGCGCAAGCGACGCCGCGTAGCGCCACAGATCCGCCGCGCCGCCAACCTCGCCGCGCGCCTGGCTGATCGGCTTGCCGGTTTCCAGGGTCTCCTGGATGGCGATCCGCTCCACGTTGGCCTCGATCAGATCAGCGACCTTGAGCAGAACCGCAGCCCGGTCTTTGCCGGAAATCCGGCTCCAGACGCCGGAATCAAAAGCCGCGCGCGCAGCCACAATGGCCGCTTCGGTTTCAGCCGCCCCCCCTTGCGCAGAAACGCTCACAACGGTCCCATGGGAGGGCGAGACCCGTTCGAACGTTTCTGCGCTCCGGACCCATTCACCATCGATCAGATGGCGTCCTGAAAAAGCAGGAGGCAGGTCGTAGGAGATTGCCGTGTTGATCGTCATGTCATTCATCGTGGTCATTGCCCGGTAAAGCTTGGTGGTCGTTTTTCGAGGAAAGCGGCAACGCCTTCGTTGCGGTCCGCGCTGGCGGCGGCAGCGGCGCTGGCCAGGGTCTCGATGGCGGCAGACCGGTCTTCTCCGACCGCCCCATGGATCATGGCCTTGGCCATTTCGTTGGCAAAGGGCGAGACCTGATCAAGCGAGGCCGCGATCTCCTGCGCGCAGGCTAGAACATCATCGGCGACCTCGGCGACAAACCCCAAGTCAAAGGCGCGCTGCGCCGAAATGCGCCGTCCGAACACGGCCATTTCCTTGATCACAGGTTCCGGCAACAGGCGCGCGAGGCGCTGCGTTCCGGACCAGCCTGGCACGATACCGATTTTTGCTTCGGGCAATGCCAACGTGGCGCGCGCGGTGATCACGCGGACATCGCAGGCCGCTGCAAGCTCAAGCCCGCCGCCAAAGGCATGCCCGTTCAGCGCCCCGATGGTCGGTTTGCTCAAGCGCGCCAGCCGGTCAAAAACGCGATGCCCGTCGCGCACCCAAAACCGCGCGAACTCCGCCGGGGACAGCGGACCCCATTCGGCAATATCCGCGCCACAGCAAAAAGCTTTTGGCCCCTCGCCTGTGAGGATGACGCAGCGGACGTCCGGATTGTGCTCGATTTCGGCAAGATGCTCTTCGATCTCGCGCAGCATCGCTGTTGTCAGTGCGTTCAGCTTGGACGCGTTGCAAAGCGTCAGGACAGCAGCATTGCCGGAATATGTGCAGGTGACCACGCTCAAAGGGCCAACCCCATCGGTGCATCCGCCAAGAGCGCCTTGGGCATCACCTTGGCATTCTCGGCCACCTGAACGCGCCCGCCGGACGCCCCGACTATATGTTCCTGCGGATCAATGCCCGGCATGATCTCTGTCGCGACAAGACCATTGCCAGTCAACCGGATCACACAGCGCTCCGTCACATAGAGCACATTCTGGTCCTGCTCGCGCGCGCGCTTGCCGGAGAAGGTGACATGCTCAACCTCATCCACCATCTTGGTGAATTTCCCGGGTGCCTGAATGTCGATTCCGCTGTCCGAGAGCGCGATTTTTGCGCCCGCTTCGAACCAGCCGGAAAACACGATATTCTTTGCCTTGGCCGTGATGTCGACAAACCCGCCGCAGCCTGCGGTCAGATAAGGTTTCTTGCCCAGTTTCGAGACATTCACGTTGCCTTCGACGTCCACCTCCAAAAAGGACAGGAACGACATGTCGAAGCCGGCCCCCTGAAAGTAAATGAACTGCTGTGGTGACGGGACGAAGGCATCGGCATTCGACGCGCAGCCAAAGGCAAAGCCCGTCAGCGGCACGCCGCCCACGGCGCCCTGTTCAATCGCCCAGGTCACGGCGTCAGGATGGCCTTCCTCCAGCAGGATACGGGGCACCATGGCACTGATGCCAAAACCGAGGTTGGCGGTCATGCCGCGCCGGAGTTCCTGCGCCGCGCGCCGGGCAATGACCTTTTCCACGCCATGCTCAGCGAGGCTGAAGCTGTCCCAAGGGCGCATGACCTGCCCGGAGATCGCCGGATCATAGGCTGTCTCTGTCGTCTGTTTCTGATCGGGATCGACCACGACACAATCGACAAGATGGCCCGGCACGCGCACATCGTGCGGGCGCAGGCTGCCGTTTGCGGTGACGCGTTTGACCTGAGCGATGACCAGACCGCCATTGTTCCGCACGCAAATCGCCTGTTCCAGACCGCCCAGATAAGCGCCCTCATGCTCATAAGTCAGGTTGCCGCGATCATCTGCCGTCGTGGCCCGGATGATCGCCACATCGGGAATGATGTTCGGAAAGTGCAGCCATGTCTCGCCGGCAAACTCGGTCCGCGACACGATGGGCGCGGCCTCGCCTGATGCGTTCATCGCGCAGCCCTGCCGCTGAGGGTCAACGAAAGTGTCAATGCCGACCTGCGTCAAAACCCCCGGCCGTTTGGCGGCGGCTTCGCGGTGCATGTCAAACATGATCCCCGACGGCACGTTGTAGGCTGCCACGCGATCTTCGACGATCATCTTCCAGATTTCCGGCATCTGGACGCTGGACGGACCGGAGGGGTAGGATCCGGCAAGCACACGCTTCAGAAGACCGTCCTTGGCGATGTGATCCATCCCCTTGACTCCGTAGACGTCACCGGCGGCAATCGGGTGCAGCGAGGTGATATCTCTCGGATGGCCCTCACTCTCAAAGCGCGCGCCGATGGCCTTCAGGACAAGATCCGGGCAGCCCAAGGTCGAGGACGAGGAAACCGACACAATGGCGCCGTCCTGAATGCTTTTGACCGCTTCCGCGACTGTGACGACTTTGGTCATCTTCCCCCCTTCCCTTGCGCTGAACCGTTCTGTGTTGGCCGAAGCTTGGACATCGACTGGAACGTTCCATAAGTGATTTATAGGAACGTTCCAAAATTGACAACACTTTTCTACGGCGCAGGCATTCCGCGATCTGCTCAGATGGGTTTCATAAGTGACCGGCACCCGTTCACGTGTTTTTTTGTTCTTCTTTTAAAAAGACTTACACACGACCACCGCAAGATCCCGGCAACGGTCAGGCATCCAAGGATACGCGATCCATCATCCGAACAAGGAATACGGTGAGCGCCTTTCAGGGCTCCTGACGTCAGGCGCGATTCTGTTGCCTTGTAGAACAGAACCGCACCGTCTCATCCTCGCACCCTTGCACAAAGATGCGGCTCAAAAGATCGCGCTCAATCTATTGTCAGGACGCGTCTGCAGCGATCTGAAACAGCGCGTCACCACGGTTTGCCTGTGCCAACCATCGTCTCGCCAGAACAAGCCCCGCGAAAGGAGACGTCACTTGTGTCGGCGCGCGCCCGGGCGTCTCCGGATGGTGGAGCACAGCCACCACGTCCCCTTTCTGAACCTCACCTCCGATGGGTTTGAGCGGTTCAAAAAGACCCGTTTCATAGGCGTAGATTGATCCTTGCACATGCAGCGCTCGGGTTCCACGGGCAACGCCCGGCACATAGTCCGACAGCATCCCCAGCGCGCTCAATACCCGGCGCAGGCCGCGCCGGACCAGCGCCAGAACATCCGGCGTAACCGTATCGCCGCCGCCTAGCTCCGCCATGACATTGATCACGCCTTTTCGGTTGGCGGCCCCCATGGCTGTTCGCGCCGTGCTTGCCTTGCCGCCACCACCTGTAAAGACCCAAGCGTAAGGCAGATCGAGCGCTTCGCTTAGCAGTTGCAGCCCCTTCTCTTCCTCCACCGAGTGGCTCGGCCCGCGCAGCAGCGTCGCGGGATACATCAAGGATTTTCCACCCGAATGCAGATCAACGGCGTAATCCGCCAGCGGAAGAAGAATTTCTTCGTGGTAATGCGCGATCATCTCCGTCGGCGTACCACTCGGGTCTCCGGGGTACAGCCGATTCATATTCCCGTCATCGATCGGAGAAACCCGATTGCCGGCCAGCGCGGCGGGCAGATTGACTTGCGGGAGCAAAATGAGCCGTCCGCGAATGTCCTGTGCTTCCAACTCTGCCGCCAGTTCAGCAATCGCAATCTGCCCTTCGTATTCATCACCGTGCACCCCTGCGCTCAAAAGCAATGTTGGACCCGCGCCATTGCGGATGACAGTGATTGGAACCGGGATCCATCCATAGGCGGACCGGTCCACGGAATGCGGCACCCGCAGGTAGCCCATCTGCTTGCCGTCCGCTTCGAAATCCACTTCGGACGTAATGGGGGACTTGGCCATGGGAGCGCTATCCTTCTGTAAGGTTTGGCATTTTCGCAAAAACCAACGGCGCAATCTTAACACTCTTTGCAAACAATGCACCCCTGCCTTTCATGAAATCCGAGCGCCCCCCGTTGACGAACCGGTCGTCACGCCCCTAATAAGAGGCATGCAAGGAGGTCTTGCATGTACATTGATATCGCGGAGGTCGCGCTATGACACAGGTCACGCTTTCAGTGATCATTGGACGGTTTCAGCCTTTTCACAAAGGCCATCGCAAACTGTTCGACCATGCTTCACAACATTCGGATCAAACGCTTGTCCTGATCGGCTCGGCTTTTCGGCCCCGGTCTGAGAAAAATGCGTTCAAGTGGACGGAACGGGCTGCTTTCATTCACGCCGCTCTCAAAGCGGCGGGCAATTCCGCGGATGTCACCTGCCTGCCCCTGATCGATACGCTATATGACGACAGGACCTGGGCGGGCAATGTGCGCACGGCGATCGACTTGCACCTGCGCACCAAGGGCATCGCGCGCGATGCGGTGCGGGTGGTTCTGGTCGGTCACGACAAGGACGAAAGCAGCCGCTACCTGCGCTGGTTCCCTGAATTCGAGGCTGCCTCGGTCGATGCGGAGCGCAACGGCAGTACAGTGCTGAACGCCACGGACATGCGCGCCGGTCTGTTTTTGAATGCCGCGCCGATAGCACGGCTTCGCGAGACATTCGGCGCTTTTGAAACCGATCAGGTTGTTGCCTGGATGGAGCAGAATCCAAAGGACGTCGCCCGGGTGCGCGCCGAGGCGCAGTATAACGCGGCGTATCGAGACGCCTATGGCAAGGCTGTCGCCGCTTTCGGTTATGACATCCCGGCCGATTGCGCGGATGCGGTGGTGGTTCAGAACGGCCATATCCTTCTGGTCGAACGGGCCAAGGCTCCGGGCAAGGGTCTTTTCGCCCTGCCCGGCGGGCACTTGCAAAAGGAAACCGCGCAAACCGCCGCAATCCGGGAGCTGATCGAAGAAACCCGCCTCAACATCCCTCGCAAACTGCTCGAAGGGCGCATCGCGGCGCGGCAGGTGTTTGATCACCCGGAGCGGTCTGAACGTGGATGGGTGCGGACTGAGGCGTTCAAGTTCGAGTTGATCGACGGAAAGGCGCAGGAAAAGGTCAAAGGCGCGGATGACGCCAAGCGGGCCTTCTGGCTGCCGATCAATCAACTGACGCCGGACGTGATGTTCGAAGATCACTTCGACATCATCCAGGCCTTGGTGCCCAACGTGCCCTTCGCCTATTCCTCGGTTCTGATGAGCCGCATGCACTGATTTCACCAACCCGAGAAGGGTTGTGAAACCCATGTCCCCAAGGGGGCATGACTCCAAGCGCGCCGGGAGGTCCGGTTCCGCTTTTCATATCCGATCCAAGGAGGACTGGAGCCATGATGATGCAAACATCCAATTTTGCAAAAGCCGTCGATGCGGGCAATTTTCTGCTCGACACCGACAGCTACAAATACAGCCACCCACAGCAGTTTCCGGACGGGACCGAACAGGTCTTTGCCTACATCGAACCGCGCCGTGCCAATGGCGAAATGGACGAGGTTCTGTTCTTCGGTCTTCAGGCCGAACTGGTGAAACTCGAAGGGACCGTTGTGACCCAAGCCATGCTGGATGAGGCCGCGCCCTTTATCGAAGCACACGGCCTGTCACTCTACACGAAGATGTTTCAATACATCATCGACGCCCACGATGGCCGCCTGCCGGTTCAGATTGATGCTCTGGCCGAAGGCACCCTTGCCCCGGCAGCCATCCCGCAAGTGCGGATCGTCAACACGGATCCCAAATGCTGGGCCCTGCCCGGCTTTCTGGAAACCCGTTTGCTGCGCGCGGTCTGGTACCCAAGCACCGTTGCGACCATCTCAAACGCCGTTATCCGGCAAATACGGGAGAGGCTGATCCGCACCGACGGCAGCGATGATGGCTTGGCCTTTAAACTGCACGACTTCGGGGCACGCGGGGCGACAAGCGCCCAAAGCGCTGCCCTTGGCGCAGCGGCACACCTCGTCAATTCCATGGGCACCGATACGGTTGCGGGGCTTGTTCTGGCGCGCAATGTCTACGGCGCGGAGATGGCAGGATTTTCCATCCCGGCAACAGAACACAGCACCGTCACCTCCTTTGGCGTGGATGGGGAACTGGCCTTCATGCGCCGGTTTCTGGCAGACAATCCGACGGGGATCATCGCCTGTGTCTCGGACAGCTATGACCTGATGCGGGCTGTGCGCGACTACTGGGGCACGGAATTGAGCGACAGCGTGCTGGCCCGCGACGGCGTTCTTGTGGTGCGCCCGGACAGTGGCGATCCGCTTCGAATCGTACCGGACGTGATCGAGGCCCTGATGGAACGGTTTGGTCACAGCCTGACGGAAAACGGCTTCCGCATCCTTCCGGATCAGGTTCGCGTCATCCAGGGGGACGGCGTCAACCCGACCTCGATTGTCCGGATCATGGACGAGATGATCGAACGCGGTCTGGCCATCGGGAATATAGCCTTTGGCATGGGTGGTGGGCTGTTACAAAAGCTGGATCGCGATACGTTCTCCTATTCAATGAAGACCTCGGCCATACGGGCGAACGGCGTCTGGCGGGATGTATTCAAAGACCCGGTGACCGCCGGTGGCGCCAAGACCTCCCGCAAAGGGCGGATTGGGGTGATGCAGACCGACGGTGGCCGGTTCGCCGTGCGACCTCAGGACAACATCCCAACAGGTCAGGACGCGCTCAAACCTGTCTTTCGGGATGGCCGGATCGTCACGCGCCACAGCTTTGACGCCATTCGCAAACGCGCCGGGCTGATTGTGTAGCCCTCTCGCGTGAAGCTGCCGGGCACCCGGTGGCTTCACGCTTCCGGCCAGCCGCCCTCGCGCAATACCGTCATCAACTGACCGATGTTCATCGGTTCGCCAAAGTAAAAGCCCTGCAGAACATCAAACCCGAGTTCCCGCAGATCCCGTGCCTGACATTCGGTCTCTACCCCTTCGGCCACCAGCCGGGCATTCATGACGCGACCGATTTGAATGATGGATTGCAGAACCTGCCGCGCGTTGCGCTCGATGCCCAACCGCTTCACGATCCTTCGGTCGATCTTGATCGCTTGCGGTGAGAGTTTCAGCAAAGCGAGGATGGAGGTGCGCCCGCTGCCGAAATCATCGACCTCGATGTCGATACCGGCATTTCCTGCGCGCTGGAGACAGCGGAAGAACTGGTCGTTCTGCTCTTCGACGAACACGGTTTCCAAAAGCTCGAAAGACACGCCACCCGGGTAACCGCGGCCGCCTGCGATCAGGATGTCTGTCTTGGTCTGCAGCCGGTCTGCGCTGACATTGAAGGCCAGTCGCGGTGCGCTGTCCGTCTGGTCAAGCCAGCGCTCCGAGTCCGTCAAAGCGCGCTCAAAAACCTGGTCATCAATCTGATCGAGCAGCCCCAGCTCTTCCGCATGCCCGAGGAAATAGGACGGCCGAACCGTGCCGAGCCGGGGATGGTTCCAGCGCGCCAGCACCTCCAAGCCGGTCAGCTTGCCGCTCCGCGCATCAATCTGAGGCTGGTAGTAAGGCTCAAACTCCCGCCGGGCGAGCGCGCGTTCCAGATCAACCTCGATGGCCCGTTTTTGCTGGATCCGCTCCAGATCGCTCTTGTGAAAGTGTCCGATGCGCCCCCGCCCGTCCGCCTTGGCCCGGTAGAGCGCCACATCTGCATGCAGCAGAAGGTCTTCCATGCGTGACAGCGGTTCCGCCGCGACGCCGATGGAAACCCCTACGCGGCAACTGCCGGCCTCGAGCTGAACAGGCTCGTCAAAGCGGGTCAAAAGCCGATCCCCCAAGGCAACGTCCCGCTTTTCATCGCGCTGCTGCACGCCAAGGATGATGTACTCATCCCCGCCAACCCGGGCGACAACATCCTGCGGCGCGACTTCGTCCAGCAGCACGCGGGACACGGACATCAGAACCTCGTCGCCCGCAGCATGGCCGAGGCTGTCGTTGATGAACTTGAAGTGGTCCAGGTCAATCGCAAGCGCGAAGTGACTGATGCTCTCGTCCTTCGGCATATCCTGAAAGCTTTGCAAAGCCGCCAGCAGGCTTCGCCGGTTTGCCAGCCCGGTCAACTGGTCCTGATTGTTCTGTTGCAGGATCTGCTTGTTAGCCTCTTCGAGCCTCAAGGCATAATCCTCGACCTCGCGCTTTTTGCGAATAAGTTCGGTGATGTCCGTTCGGAGGATGACAAGATCCCCATTCGGCGCGCGGGTGCGATACAAACGGTGATGGATGTCCCCTTCCAACCGCAGATCCTCGATCGGTTGGCGCACCGCTTCGTTCTGGTGTTCGATAGAAGACCACAAGTCTTCCTTCCCAATCGCGTCGGTGAACAGACCGGCCCGGATGGCATGTTCGGCAATCACGGTGCGATGCATGCCGGCTTCGATGAAGTCGTCGCACTTGCTCATGGAGCGCCGGTAGGCATCGTTCCAGACAACGATACAATCCTGATCGTCGTAGATCGCAAAGGGGAATGGATAAGCATTCAGAGCAGAGAGTAGCCGGTTGTGCGACGTCTCGGCCGCCCTGCGCTCCCGCACCAGTGCCGTTGAATCGAGCCGCGCGATCAACATGTCGCCGAGGGGGGTCACGCTGCGAAACACGCGGTGGTGAATGTCCCCTTCGAACTCCAGATCGAGGAACGGCTGCTTGTTATCCGCTTTTTCGAGGTATTCCTGTATGGAGGTCGACGCGTCGGAGGCCAGCGGCACCAGATGTTTGCTGTCCAAAGCGATGCGGGTCACTTCGGCCAGCGCCATGCCCGGGACAATCCGCGACGGCTCTGCCGCCATGGACGCATTGTACGCCCGATTGCTCAGCACCAGCAGCATGTCCTTGTCATACAAGGCAAAAGGGTAAGGATAGCCATCGATGGCTTCCCAAAGCCTGTCGTATTTTGCAGCAACAGAAGTATCGCCCAAGGCCACGCTTGTGTCGGCCGGGCTTGCAGGTTTCCGCTTTTCTGCGCCCCCTTGGATCCCTTGCGCGGTCAGGATGATCTGATGAAGTTCCGGCGACAACGTATTCACTTTGGCCCTGAGTGTGACTGCCCCTGTGCCCTGCCCCGCTGTTCTGACGGCGCAACGGGCCTCTCGCTGAGCCGGATCGTTCAGGATCTCAGGAAGGCGCGCCTCAATTTCTACGCTTGCGACTGATCCGCCTGCAAGCTGCGCTACAATCTTGCCCAATGACGATGCCTCAGCAAACCCTGAAATATCGTTCAGGCGGGTCGACGCAAAGGCCACGTCCAAAGCGCCGTTGGCGGTGTCGAAGGTCATGACGGCAAGTACTGTTTCGTCCTGAAAATGCTGCAATCCGCCAACCCCGTGAAACCGTTCCAAGATGACGCGCGCGCCTAAGCAGGCGTTGCCCTTGCTCAGTTCATCTGTGTCTTGATCAATATGGCTGCCAGAAAAACACTCCTGCCTGCTGATTAACAAGCAAAATTCGCGGAACAGGTCCGCCTTTCAAAGGATCGGCATTTGGAAAGCGGGCTGATTGCACGGGCGATCCGTGATCGCATCAAAGGTCCGGCTACAGCACCGCGCCAATTTGCCAAGGCACGAATTCGACCCCGCCGAACCCCTGTTTCTCGCTTTTGGTCTGCTCGCCGCTGGCAACCGCAAGCAGGCTTTCAAAGATGGCGTCGCTCTTGTCCTGAAGGTTTGCCCCGTCCGCGATGTCACCGCAGTTGATGTCCATATCGTCTTCCATGCGCGAGAACAGATCGGAGTTCGACGCGATCTTGATACAGGGGGTTGGCTTGTAGCCCGACACGGATCCGCGCCCCGTGGTAAAGGCAATCAGCGTCGCGCCCGATGCGATCTGGCCTGTCACGGAACAAGGATCGTAGCCGGGGCTGTCCATGAAGACCAAGCCGCGCGTCTGAAGGTCTGCGGCATAATCATAGACCCCCGACAAGGGAGCCTGACCGGATTTCGCCACGGCACCAAGTGATTTCTCCAGAATGGTGGTCAGACCGCCGCGTTTGTTGCCGGGGCTTGGGTTGTTGTTCAGCTGCGCGCCGTGTTTTGCGCAATAGGCTTCCCACCAGGCGATCTTGTCCAGCAGCGCCCGGCCCACATCGGGCGTCGCGGCACGGCAGGTCAAGAGGTGCTCCGCTCCGTAGATTTCGGAGGTTTCCGACAGGATGGACGTGCCGCCATGGCGCACCAACAGATCAGATGCGCCGCCAAGCGCGGGGTTGGCGGTAAAGCCGGAATAGCCGTCCGAACCACCGCATTGCATACCCAAAACGATATGCGAAGCCGGGGCCGGCGCGCGGGATGCAGCATTGGCCAACTCGGCCAAAGACGCCAGTTGCCTCAGCCCCTCTTCCACAGTGCGCCGTGTGCCGCCGTTACGTTGAATCGTCATGTATCGAACCGGCCCGTCCCCGGAGATTTTCTGCTCTCCGATCAGGTCCGCCAGTTGCAGAACCTCACAGCCCAGCCCAACCAGAAGGATGCCGCCAAAATTCGGGTGCCGCGCATATCCGCGAAGCGTGCGCATCAGGACATCATAGCCTTCGCCGCGATTGGCCATGCCACAGCCGCTGCCGTGCACAATCGGGACAACCCCATCAACGTTGGGAAAATCCCGCATGAGCCCGCGCCGCTCCGCTTCCTCCGCGATAAACCGCGCGACAGAGCCGGAACAGTTCACCGACGTCAGAATGCCAAGATAGTTGCGGGTACCCACCCGGCCTGTCTCGCGGTGGTAGCCCATGAAACTGCGCTTGTTTTCCGGCTCGGGCAGTGGTTTTGCGGCACTGGCAAAACGGTGCTTGCCCGCACGCGCGCGCATGCTCATGTTGTGATCATGCACGTGGGCACCGGCGGCAATCGCCACATCAGCCCGCCCGATCACCTGACCATAGCGCAGGATATCCGCGCCTTTCTCAATATCCCGCAGCGCCATCTTGTGCGATTTCGAGATCGGCTCTGTGGCTCCGGCCTCACCTGCGCCAAGCCTAGTCAGCGCAATGGCGACATTATCATCCGGGTGAAGCTGAAGCGTCTTGCTCCGCATCTCAGGCCTGCAAGGTCACGATGACCTTGATCAGATCACCCCGGTCAGACGCCAGCGCGGCAAAGCTTTCGGGCAAGGCCTCAAGCGGCATTTCGCGTGAACAGAGCGCGTCCGTGTCGATTTGCCCGGCGCGGATTGCAGACATGACCCAATCAAAATCCTCTCGAAGCGCATTGCGGCTGCCGATCAGGCTCATTTCCCGCTTGTGGAACTCCGGATCGCTGAAGGTGATGTCTTCCTTGATCACGCTGACCAGAACATAGCTGCCACCGTGGGCAACCCCTTTGAAGCCTGCCTCGATGGCGGCCCGGTGTCCGGTGGCATCGAAACACAGGTCAAACCCGTCCGGGTTGGCAGTGAGGGCCTTCTCAAGGTCAGTGAAAACCTGCTCGAACCCGAAGCGGTCCTGCGCCATCTGCACCCGAGGCGCGCTGAGATCGAGCAGGCTCACCTCTGCACCGCGCAGCCGCGCAAAAAGCGCCGTTCCGATCCCGATCGGGCCGACGCCCGTGACCAGAACGCGGTCTCCCGGTTGCACCCGCGACCGTTGCACCGCATGGGCCCCAATCGCCAGAAACTCGACCATCGCCGCTTCCCGAGGGGTCAGCCCTTCAGCGGAAATCAGGTTCTTGGCGGGAACCGCAAGCCGGGGCGTCAACCCGCCATCGCGGTGCACACCCAGAACCTGGATCTGGTCACAGCAATTCGGCTTTCCGCGCTTCGTTGCATAAGAATTTTCCGAAGCCAGATACGGGTTGATCACCACAAGCTGCCCGGCCCGCCAGCCTTCGGCATCTTCAGCGATGCGCCCGCTCAGTTCGTGACCAATCACGCGCGGGTATTCGAGGAACGGGTGCTTGCCTTCGAAGATGTGATAGTCGGTGCCGCACAGCCCGACGGAGCAGATGTCGACAAGGACCCACCCCTCGGGCGGCGTTCCGGGTGCGTCCCGCTCCTCTATGACAAAAGTCCCAGGCTCCACCACAACCCCAAAGGGGCTTTGCTCTGTTGTCATCTGCTGTTCCCTCGTGGCTCCCAATCATCCGGCAAGGTGCCTTTGATGATGAGGCTCAGGATGTCGTCCTTGTTTACGTCTTCGATCCGGAACGCGCCGACGTTGCGCCCCTTGTTCATCACCATGACCCGGTCACAGAGCTCAAAGACATCCGCCATATCGTGGCTGATCAGGAAGATGCCGATGCCTTCCTGCTTCAGCTTCAGCGTCAGATCCGCGACCATCGCCGTCTCTGACGGGCCAAGTGCGGCGGTTGGCTCATCCATGATCAGGATCTTCGCCTGGAAGTAGATCGCCCGCGCGATGGCGATGACCTGCCTTTGCCCGCCCGACAGCCGGGCCACCGGCTCGCGCAGGTTCTTGAAATTCGGGTTCAGCTGCCGCAGCGCCTCCGTGGCCTCCGACAACATCCGTTTTTCATCCAGATTACCAAAGCGCGTCCTGAGCTCGCGCCCCATGAAGAGATTGGCCGGGGCATCCAGATGATTGGCCAATGCCAGTGTCTGGTAGATCGTCTCGATCCCAAAGGCGCGCGCGTCATGCGGCGATTTCATATCCGCGGGCGCGCCGTTCACATGGATCTGGCCGCTGGACGCGCGCATCGCACCGGACAGGATGCGCATCAGGCAGGACTTGCCCGCGCCGTTATGACCCAGCACGCCAACCACCTCACCGGGGTAGAGATCCGTCGAGACCCCTTCGACCGCATGAATCCCGCCGAACTGCTTGTAGATGTTGTCCATCTGAACCAGCGGGGGCGCCCCTGTTTGCATCGCATCGAGCATGATCAAACCACTGTTTTGAAATGGCGGCCGACGCGCAGATGCGCGCCGACCAGGGAGACCTCAGTAGAGCACGTTCTGCGCGACCGGATCGTCGATGTTGTCCTTGGTCACCATCACCACACCGGTGTCGATGAAGCCTTCGACGGTCTCGCCCGCGAGGATCTTGGCCACGGCGTTCACGCCAAGCTCACCCATCTGGAAGGAGCCCTGCACCGCAGTCGCCAGCAGCGTGCCACTTTTGACCATGTCCTGCAGATCCGCGTTCCCGTCAAAACCGATCGCCGTGATCGACCCTGCCTTGCCCGATTGTTCGAGCGCACGGCCCATGCCAATCGCCGTTGGCTCATTCGCGCCAAAGATGCCGATCAGTTCGTTGGCCGCGAGGATGTCCGTCGTCTGGTTCAGCGCGGTGGCCATCTGCGATTGCGAATAGAACGGGCCGACGATTTCGACATCGGAGTTCGCCTCGATATGCTCGACAAAGCAGCCAACCCGGCCAATTTCCGAACCGACGCCCGCAACATAGGACATCACGGCAACCTTGCCGGAGGTGCCAGCCGCATCCAGCATCTGGGTTGCCGCCAGCTTGCCCGCCGCGCAGTTGTCCGTTGACAGGAAGGCCTGGTAATACTTCTCATTGCCCTCGGCGAGACCGCTGTCGATGATCGTCACCGGGATACCGGACTCGAAGGCCCGTTTGACCACCGGCGCAAGCGCTTCGGGATCCGACGGGGCCAGAACGATGCCCGCAACACCACGGTTGATCGCGTTCTCCACCAGCGCCACCTGATCGTTGATCGCCGATTCAGAGGCCGGGCCGTTGAAAGTCATGGTATGTTCGGGGTGATTGGCGATGGCTGCCGACGCGCCCTTGTTCACGTTCTGCCAGAAGTTGGAGTTCGTCGTTTTGACGATCACCGCAATCTCGCCCGCCATCGAAGCCGAACCGGTTGCCGCCAGAATTCCCGTCGTCAAAACTGTTGCGAGTAGTTTCTTCATGGTTTCCTCCCATTTGAAGACTTTGGTTAGATCTTGTTGCGAATTTGATCGATGTAGACGGCGCCGATCACCACGATCCCGATGATGATCATCTGAACAAAAGCCGAGGTCCCGGCCATGTTCAGACCGTTGCGCAGAACCCCGATGATGAAGGCCCCAATCATGCTGCCGGAGATGCTGCCCACCCCACCCATCAGCGAGGCCCCGCCAATCACCGAGGCCGCAATGGCATCAAGCTCGTACATCACGCCTTCGTTCGGCTGAACCGTCACAAGGCGCGACATCAGAACCATCCCGGCAACCCCGGCAAGCGCGCCGGAGGCGGTGTAGGCCCAGATCTTGGTCCGATCCACATTGACGCCAGACAACCGCGCCGCCTCTTCGTTTGAGCCGACAGAGAAGATATGCCGCCCGATCTGGCGCTTTTGCAGCAGGAACCAGCCCAGCACCGCCACCACCAGAAGCAGGATCGCGGGATAGGGAATGCCGGGGAAGATGACCTTGGGAAAGCCGTTGGGCTGCATCTCGACAATGCGAAACAGCGCGCCATTCCCAAGGGTGCCAAAGGCCTCCCCCAAACGACTGATCGGTGCCGCGCCTGTCAGTTGCAAGGCGAGACCACGCGCAATCAACATCATGCCCAGCGTTGCGACAAACGGCGTAATCCGCATCTTCGAGATCACCAACCCGTTGACGAACCCGCACAGCGCGCCGGTCAGCACGCCCAGCCCCATCGCCGGAACCACCGGCAGCCCGGCCTTGATCGTCAACCCGGTGATCACCCCGGACAGGGCGAGGATCGAGCCGACGCTCAGATCAATGCCGCCGGTGATGATCACCATCGTCATGCCAATCGCCAAAAGCCCGATGACAGAGGTTTGCAGCAGAACAGTCAGCCCGTTGTTGACCGACAGGAACGCCGGACTGGTGAAAGAGAACACCGCAATCAGCAGCGCCAGCGTGATGACCGCTGACAGCTTGTGAAGCGTCGAACCGGAGGGCAGGAAACGAATCCGGGGCGGCTCGATGGGCGCAGTCATGGTCACGAATTCTCCTCCTGAACCGGTTTTGGTTTTTTATTATTCAAAACATCTTAGCTGAACTCTCGCAGGTCAACTGTTTTTAATTTTTTTGTACATATTCAAAAAAACAGCTATCAAAGGCGCTGAAAGATAAGGGATACAAGATTCGTGGCACGCACAAACGTCCGCCTCGTCGAGGCGCACAACCAGCTTCTAACCCATTGTGACGGCATGGAATTGAACGTGTCCCTCCCGTCAGAGAACGCCTTGGCGTCCGAGCTTGGCGTCAGCCGAACCGTGGTTCGTAGCGCTCTGGAGCACTTGGCCCGGAGCGGCATCATCACGCTTGATGGCCGGACAAAAACCGTTCGCCGCAGATCGCGGCCTGATGACGTCATGGAAAAACCGCCGGTGCTGCTCGGGGTCGAAGAGCTGGAGGCCCGATTCTTTGATTGGGTTCTGCGGATGGATGTGCCGCCCGGAACCGTTTTGAACGTGGCGCAGATGGCCAAGGATTTTCACGTCGCAACCCATACCTTGCAGGAATTCCTGTCGTCCTTGAGCCGCTACGGCATCGTTGTGCGCCGCCCCAAGGGGGGCTGGCAGCTGGAAGGGTTCACGGTCAATTTCGCGTTGGAACTGTCCGAATTCCGCTCGGTGCTGGAGTTGAACGCTGTCCAACACGTGGTGCGCCTGCCCGACGATCACCCGATCTGGGACAAGCTTGACGCGCTGGAGACGGATCACAGATCTCTGCTGGCCCGGATCGACGCGGATTATCACGATTTCTCACAGCTTGACGAAGCCTTCCACGCGGCCATCAACGCGGTGGTGGACAACCGTTTTGTGCGGGAGTTTCAGAAGATCATCTCGCTGATCTTCCACTACCATTTTCAATGGAACAAGTCTGACGAACGTCTGCGCAACGAAAGCGCGATCCACGAACATCTCGCTTATATCGACGCGCTGCGCAGCCGGGATCCGGACAAGGCGCTCGCGGCCGCGCGCAGTCATCTCGCCACGTCGAGCCAGACCCTTGTGAACTCACTCAAGGCGCATGATCGAGCCTTGTGAGAGAGGCTCAGGTTCAGCGCGTCACAAAGTCCAAAGCGGCCTCTGAAAGCGCAAGCTCCGCCGCCGCAAGGTTCCGCTCCAGTGAGCGGACTTTGCCCGTCCCCAACAGCACGGAACAGGCCGCCGGGTGGCGCAGGGCAAATTGCATGGAGGCCTCGGCCAGGGTCAGCCCCACGGCCTTGGCCCGCGCCTCCAGCACCTCCACCGCTTCGAGAATCTCTGCCGAGGCAGGCGCGTAGTTGAACCACGCGCCCGGTTTCGGCCCCGTGGCCAGAATGCCGGAGTTGAAGATCCCGCCCAGAACAAGGCTGGTCTCCTGCTGCTGGCAGGCGTCCAGCAGACTGGCCTCCGCATCGCGGTCGAGCAAGGTCAGACGCCCCGCCAGAAGGATCACGTCCAGCCGTTCTGTTTCCATCACATCAAGGCATACCTGCGTCTCGTTCACGCCGAGCCCAATCGCCTTGACCCGGCCGGTTTCCTTCAAGCGGCGCAGCGCTGCAAACCCCGATCCCATCAGGTCCTCGAAATGCCGCGCGCCCTCTTCCGCGCCATGGGTGTACGCACCGATGTCATGCACAAAAAGGATGTCCACATCCGAGGTACCAAGCCGCGCGCAGCTGCCTTCGAAACTATCAACGATACCATCGCCCGAGTAGTCATAGCGCACCGCGTTGGGCAACGGATTAATGAAGCCATCCGCCTCCGGCAACGCAGGCCCCGGCGACAGGACCCGGCCCACTTTGGTCGACAACACGTAGTCCTCCCGTGCCTTGCCCGCAAAGAACCCGCCCAGACGAGCCTCCGAAAGGCCGCGTCCATAATGTGGCGCGGTGTCGAAATAGCGAATACCGGCCTGCCAGGCGCGATCGAGAACCGCAGCCGTTGCGGCCTCCCCCACCTCTTCCCCGAGATTGCCGATGCTCGCGCCACCGAAGGACAGCGCGGTGACGTGCAGATCGGTGGTCCCGACACGATTTGTCTTGAGCGCCATCACGCGGCCTCCTTCTGTCTGGCGACGATCTCGGACAGCCTCGGCTTGGGCGCGATGTCGCCGTGCCTTGCAGCAAAGTCCAGAAACGCCGCAATCCGGCGCGCCACCTTCTGCGCATGGTTCTGCGCAATGTCCGCTATCGCATGATCAAGGAACGGGTTGCCAAAACGCTCCAGCGTGGTTTCGACATAAGTCTCGAACGCTTGCCCCTGACCCGCCGCCACAAACGCCGGGCGGACCTCATCGGAGTATAGTGCAAGCAAACGGTCGCGCTCGGCGGGATCGGACATCACGTGCCGGACCAGAACGCCTGCGCCCCGTGCCTCGCGCAGCCAGCGATCCGCGAGGACCGTATGGCCCAAGTTCAGCACAAAAAGTTTCAGCGCTTCGATCTCCGCCAGAGAGGGCACGATTTGAACCGCCGGATGTGCGCAAGGGGAGGCAAGCCCCGGCTGCGCCTCTATGGCCCAAAGCGCGTAAGGTTCCGCCACCGCTCCGGCAGGCTCAAGCGGCTGCGATACGATCCGGTCAACCAGCGCGTTCACCCAAAGCACATCCCGTTCGAGATACGCCCGAAACGCCGATGTATCGGCCTGCGCCAGTTCGAGAACACGCTTCTTGAGGACTGCGCCATTGTTGGCAATCAACTCCATCGGCATGATCTGTATCGGCCTTGCCCCGCCCTCGAACCGGGCACGCAGCAGGTGGCAGAGTTTGGCGGGAAAGGACATCGCCTGATCAAACACCTCGCCAGCATCTACGGCAGACGGCGCGAACCCGGCGTCTCCCGTGTTCGACAGGACAATCTCGGCCTCTTCGACAAAAACACGGGTTACCGTGGCCCAATCGGTGGCCGTTGACAGACCGCGAGCGATGCTAGTCACCTGTTTGATCTCCTGGACCGGCGCGCCATCCACGAGACCTTCGATCCGGACCGGGAAGCCCTTGCTCAGCGCCTGCACCCGGCCCACGCGGGTTGGATCGCCGGAGGTTTGCACCACCGTGACCGGCCCGACGTCCTGCCCCCCTGCCCGCGCTTCGGAGAGAAACAAGTCCGCATGGGCCTGGAGAAAACGGCTCGTACCAAACTGCAAAATCGGTGTTTTCAGCATGACAGATCCTGCCGCCCCCTGAGTCTTTACGATTTCTGTTTTTAATAATACAAAACCAAAACACAAGTCTTTCATCGAGGCCCCCCCCCATGGCACCGACCCGGCACATCGATGCGCATCAGCATTTCTGGCAGATCGCCCGTGGCGATTACGATTGGATGACCGAAGACGTCGCCGCCATCCAACATGACAGTCTGCCCGGCGATCTCGCCCCGCATTTGCAACGCCACGGCATCACCGGGACGGTGGTGGTGCAAGCGGCCGCGACGGTGGCGGAGACGGAGTTTCTGCTGTCCCTGGCCGAGGAAACGGACTTCATCAAAGGCGTCGTCGGCTGGGTCAACCTGACGGATGCATCCGCGCCGGGCACCCTCGACCGGCTCGCAAAATTCCCCAAATTCAAAGGGGTACGCCCGATGTTGCAGGACATCGAAGACACGCGATGGATTGCGCAGCCAAAGGTCATCGCAGGCCTGAAAGCCCTTGCTGACCGCGAACTGCGGCTCGATGCGCTGATCACGCCGCGCCATCTGGATGTGCTGCGCGAGGTGGCTGCCAGTCTGCCGGATCTGCCCATCGTGATTGACCATTGCGCTAAGCCCGTCATCGCGGCCGGGGCTGATCCGGGCGATGAATGGCGTCAAGGTTTGTCCCGGCTCGCCGAATTGCCGAATGTCTTTTGCAAGCTCTCCGGACTGGCCAATGAAGCCGGACCGGGATGGAACGCCGAAAGGCTCCGCGCGGTGGCAGAGCACGTTCTGGACAGCTTTGGACCAACCCGCGTGATGTGGGGGAGCGACTGGCCGGTGCTCAACCTCGCCGGAGATTATGCCGCGTGGCGGGAAGTGTCAGAGACCCTGCTTGGCGGTCTGAGCGCCGCAGATCGCGCAGCGGTTTTTGGCGAAACTGCATCTCGGTTTTACGGGCTGGACGCGGGCGAAAGCGACCACACGGCTCACGGCCAGAGCGCGGTTTCCGGATGAAATTGCGACCATGCGAACCAGAACGCCTGATGACTGCCAACATCAACCCCTTGCCCGTCAACGGCCCGCACCCCGCCGGCATCAAGCTGTAGGGCGACCTCTTCGTGGCCGACCTGCTCCCCCCGCGACAGCGCCGCAATGGCTTTGCTGCGTTGGAAAGCAATCGGCGTGCCAGAGGCCGTTACAATTCCGATGATGTCCTCATGCACCGGCAGGCGCGGATCCACATCCCCGATCGGGAAAATCGGCCCATCCGCATCACGCGTGTTCCGGAAATCAAAGTCCCGACCAAGCGCCAGCGCCTCAACCAGCACCGTTGTTTCGGGATGTGCCTCTTTCCAGCTTCCCCAGCTGGTGGTGACCACAGAGGCCTGCTCCAGCTTAAGCCCGCGCTCCGCCAGCGGCCCGGTCACGGCCTTTCCAAGAAAGGTATCAAAGACCGAATGGGTGTTGATGTCGTACATGACCTTGTTGGAGCGGATCAGCAGGCCAGATGTGCGCAGCACGGGCCGTTCAACCCCGGCAGGCATCTGATCGGTGAAGTAGGCCTGCGCCGCGCCGCAGAGCGTGCAATAGGGAATGCCAAGGTCCCGCCCTCCCAGCGTGTCGTTCACCATTTCCCGCACTTCCATGATCCGGCGCGGATAGGCCCGGTATTCCCCATTCACCTCAACGCCAAACACTATGGCGTCGTCATCGAGCCAAGTCGCGTCCTTCGCCAGGCTCACTTCCGGATTGTCGGCGGCGGGAATGCAGTTGCATGCTTCATCGGTGCAGTCAAAATCCCGATCATCAATCAGAACGCCGCCCCAGGACACATGCCGCCAGTCAATGTCCCCCTCGACAAAGAGCTTGTCCCAACCGGGGACCACACTGGTGAAAATCGCCCGTTTGACCGGCAGGTAACCCGGTGGCGCCGGGATGTCCCAGGCCATGAGATGATCCGTCACCGCGCCCCAGCTGTTGAACGCCGGAAGCTCGGTTTGCAGAAGGCTGGCAGCGGCCTCTGTCAGTGTCCGTTCGATGCCGGGATTGGTGATAAACCGGAGCATGTCGCTGATGATCCAGGCCACACGCGGATCTTCAGAGCCCGCGATTGTCTGCATAGCCACGATCTGATCCGGCCCCCAGGCGTTTTGGGTGATGCTGTCGACAAACCCCACCTTGATGGCCGATTGCAGCCCTTCGGAAAGCGGACCACCGGGCACGTCTGGCGGCGCACCAAAGGTATCAAGCACATGCTGCGGCAGTCCGCCGGATTGCTGCGCCTGCGCGTCCTCCACACCAAACAGCGCGGCACTCAGAAGGCTGACCGAAAGGACAACGCCCCGGGAAAACTGATGTGCTATAGCCATTTGACCGCCCTTCATTTGAGTTCACGCGCGACCGCCGCCGACCTGTGGCCCGCTCGCGTTGATTTTGCATGAGGACTGTACGCCGGTGATCCAAGTGCGGCCAATCACAGTCGGATCAAGTTTCCGTTGATGCAGAAGGCTTAGTTGAGACGCACGTCCGGCTTTGGCGCAAGCCCCATCAACGCCTCGACCCGGCTGCGCCGCAGTATTCTTTCTTCGGCATCTGCGCTGTGGTCTGTTACGGACTGCGACACGTATCGGGACAGCAGGCCCGAGTAAAACTCCAGCTCTTCCTTCCTGTCTCTCAGTTTGCGCAACTCCGCTTCGAAATCCTCGTGCAGACCCTTGCCAAGCAGTTCGGGCGGCAAAGACGCGAGATTCAGGATCGGCACAACCAGATCGGAGAGCGCGCGCGTGGCAATGGCGCAATTGCTGTCCATTTGCAGGTTTGGCTCCCGCCCGGGTCTGAAGACACCCCGGAGCGATCCATACAGCTCCCGAAACGTCACGAGAACGCGCTGCTGCCCGTCTTTTGCCATACCGCCATGCACCCGCAATCCGATGAGCTGCGCTTCGGGGAGTGAAATATAGTAATCCCGGGACGCCAGAACCTGCACGGCGTTCGCATCCGGCAGGTAGTGACACAGGCTTGTCCAGAGGAGCGCGTCGAACAACTCTTCAGCCGGGGCAGTTTGCCGGAAATGGTAATCAACCTTGAGATGGTTTGACTTGTGCTCGACCCGAGCAACACGCCAATCGCCAAGGTCACCGGAGCGCTCGTCAACCGAGCGTGTGAGCCAGAAGCTCGCGCCGTTTAATACAGTTCCTGACAATTCGACCTCAAACTGCTTTCGCGTAAGTTGCGCTAAAATCCCAAGGGTCCGTGACAGGAATCGATTAACAAACCGTTAACCAAGCCATGGATTGGCCACCGTTCCCTGACCATTCGATTGACTGCCCAACGGCTGATTACGCGAAAGGTCATCTCCCGGACAGGCGGCCGCCCTCGGAAACCCCTGCTCCACTTCACCTTATCGTTATCAGAAAACCTATGTCCGGTCAGACAATTAACCTGTCATTTACCATCATCGAATTAGCCTGCCCTTGCGTAAAGAGAGCGAGACAGGAGGAAGACCGTGGCGGGCAAAGAGAAAGTCGTCGCAATGTCGTTGTGCCGCGACATTGCAAGTGGCGTGTGGCACATTGACCATATCGAGCTGCGCTTTGGACCGGTCCGAAACAATACGCGGTTCTCCGAGGCCATCACAATTGACGAGGCGCTCAACCAGGACATGCGCTCTCTTCTCAAACAGTTTCTGCCGATCTCGCTTTCGCAAAAGATTATATCACTGATTGGTCCGTTCCGGCTTGGGCCGCAGACCCATGCCGATGGCGTGCGCGTCTCTCTGCAATCCGCGCGAAACGGTGTACAGCGGGCGATTGTCTGGTTTCAAAAAGTGTCCGGTCGGGTTTTCGGGCTTTTCTCACGGTCCTTTCATCCCGATGCCCTTGGACACGTCCCTGCAAGCGCCGACACGCAACCAGCGCTGGGTGCCAAGTCTGACAGCGCAACCTGGTTGCAGAACGGCTGCAACCTGCAGCCGGAAGGCCGACGAACCAGCCAAAGCGCATAACTCCAGCCACAGCCTGACTAGCCAGTAGAGCCATGAAAGACGAGACGCCGAAGGATTGCCACTATGCGCCCAGTTGTGCCGCTTTTTGCCAAGGCGACCCTTGGAGCAGTGTGGCAAACAGCTGGGGCATAGCGCTTCTGCTCAGCGCAGACGGGCTGATCCTGAGGTCCAGCATCGGGTTCTGCCGCACTCTGGATATCACGGAGGCGCAATGCACCGGCCGTCCGCTTGCGGCGTTTCAAGACCGGTTTGCCGTCGCCAACTGGGAAACCGCTGTAGCAAACGCCACCGGTGACGGGACATGCGTTCAGGACCTCGCGATCATGGACAAAGCGGGCCGCAGCCGTCTTCTGTCACTGGTTCTATCCCTGAGCGGGCCGTTCCGGGACATGCCCGAGACGTTCTTTGCCGTCGCCATCCCAAGGGGCGAGACCTGCAGTGAGGTCAACCGCATCGCGCAAAGCGCTTATACCGATGCTCTGACCGGGCTTTTCAACCGCCGGTATCTCGAAGACTGTTTTGACCAGTTTTCCGGCCCCGCCACAGAGGCCGGAGAGCGCTTTTCGCTCTTCGTGATCGACGTCAATGACTTCAAATCGGTCAACGATCAACTGGGCCACGCGGCGGGAGACGCCGTGCTTCGGGAGATCGGATCTGCCATTTCCCGCGTCCTGCCATTGGGCAGCACCGCCGTGCGTTATGGAGGCGATGAGTTCGTAGCCATTGTGCCCGATGTCCCGGGACAGGACAGCGCGTCTCTTCAAGGTGAGATTCAGTCGGAATGTGGCCGATCCATTCTCATTGGCAACGCCACGTTGGACATGACCGTGAGCATCGGAAAAAGCGTTTTCCCAAAGCACGGCACCACATTGTCAGAACTGGTCGATACCGCCGACATGCGCATGTATCAGGACAAACGCACGCGCAGGAACGGCGGCTCCGCCCTGCCCCGCGAAGCCGCGAGACATCGCAACTGGGCCCGCTATTTTCGAACCGCGTTTTCGGAAACGGATCTGCTGCCGCATTTCCAGCCCATCGTTGATCTGTCCAACGGGCAAACCGTTGGCGCGGAAAGCCTGTGCCGCGTCTCGATGGGGCAAAACGTCATTCTGCCATCCGAGTTCATTCCGGCAGCGGAGGCCACAAACGCGATTTCCAAGGTCGATCTGGCAATGCTGACCCAAACCGCGCGAATGATCGCCGGGTCGCGCCCATGGTTTCGCGAGCGCCTGCAATGGTCCGTCAACATGTCAGCCCAAACGTTGGGCCTCGACAATTTGGCGGATCGGTTGACCGCGATCCTGCATCGGTTCGGGCTTCAAGCCGAAGACTTCTGCATTGAGCTGACCGAATCCGTTGAACTGTGGGACCAGACCAAAGCGCTCGCCAATCTCGGTCGCCTGAGGCAGGCCGGGTTCCATCTCGCGCTTGATGACTTCGGCACCGGGTTTTCCTCCCTGTCTCTGGTCAAGGATCTGCCCATCACCAAGATCAAGATCGACCGGTCTTTCGTGAACGGACTGGACAAATGTCCCAGAAGCCGGGCCGTCGTGCAGAGTATTGCGGCATTGACGCAAACCCTTGGGATCACTTGCGTCGCCGAAGGCGTCGAAACCAGGGATCAGGTCGCGGCGCTTCGCCGTTTCGGCATCGCGCAGGGTCAGGGGTTTTACTGGGCGCGTCCCGGCGCCTTTCAAACCCTGTCACATCAGGAGAGCCGCATCGCTTAGACCCTCACACCGAGGCGCAGCCTTCATCGCCGGATGTCCGTCACGCCGCCGATCCACGCGTCCTGCCAGGGGCCGACGCTCCCATCCGGCCAGGTCACCCGAACCTGAGCCGCGTCGGCTTGCCCAAGACCAAAATGAAGAGGACCGGCGGTGCCGCCAACGTGGCCTCCGCCAATCGTCACTTCCTGCACCTGCTGCCCTTCAGAAGAGCGCAGTTCGACCCAGGCCCCAACCGCGCGGCGGTTCGGGGCGTCCTGCGTCAGGGTCACGGCGGTCCACTGCCCTGCCCCTTCCGTCACATTGCGCCAAAGCTCCATCGGCGCGCGCCGGTTGACCACCGCCAGATCCAGAAGCCCATCGCCGTTCAGATCCACCAGCGCCGCGCCACGGGCCCGGTCCATCGTGGCGATGCCAGCCGCTGCACCAACCTCCTCGAAGGTACCATCCGCGCGCTGAAGCAAAAGCGTGTTCGGATCCTGCATGGCCATGCCCGGCATCTGATCCACGTTGCCTTTGGCGATAAACAGATCCGCGCGGCCGTCGTTGTCCACATCGCCAAATTCCGCGTGCCATCCCGTCGAAGGGCGTCCATCCTCCCCGGTGTGGGGCCGGTGGGCCGTCGCACCCTGATCATAAGGCGCGTCTTCGAAACCGGTACCGCGATTGAATTGCAGAAGCTGGTCGCCCATGGAGGTCATCATCACCTCCGGCAACCCGTCCCCGGTCAGATCACGGGACGCGATTCCCATGCCCCAGAGCGACACCTTTGCCCAATCCTGCCGCTCCTCCAAAGGCGACAGGCGGAACATCTGCTCATAGCCGCCCCGCACGTAATAATGCCGGTCATTCGAGAGCCGCAGTTCCGGCGTGCCACTGCGTTGCCAATCGGAAATCAATGCGGACAGCGTGCAAAATCCGGGCGCGACGACCTCCACCGCGCCAAACCCTTCAGGCCCCGGACGGATCACATCGCTGGAGTCGCATGCCTCAAACGGCCCGTCGGGATCTGCACGATCAACGTAGTTGCCAAAGAATACCGTCGGCCAAGCCGCCGTCCCTTCCCATGTGGCCGCAAAAGCGGTGGTCCATGCGTCGCGCTCCGGCAGGGCCCAATCTTCGGTCACATCCTCAAACCGGCAATCCCCCATGCCGCGCAGAATCCGGTTCAGGCCGACACGCAGCACCGCAAGGTCCAGATGCCCGTCGCTGTCAAAATCCAGCGGGTAGGCGCCGGTCACGCCTTTTAATTCAGGCACTGAACCAAGTCCGAACCGCAGCGCGCCTCCCGTCTCGGAACGATTGACAAAGAGCCGCGCCGGCTCCGTGCCGCCCGCAGCAAACAGCTCGGGCAAAGCATCCCCGTTGCAATCGAAGGCCGCCAGGCCGCCGCCGACAAAATGCTCCCAACCGCCCGAATAAACATGCTCGATCGGCAGGCCCGCCCGGTCATCGGCAAAGCGCGGCTCCGCCAGCGCGGGACCGGCCAGCACGGCCAGAACAAGCCCCGCCTTCATTGCGCCGCCATCTCCCGCGCATGGCCGAGCATGCTTTCGGTCAGATGATCCAAAGCCAATGCCGCCGCGCCGCGCGCCCAGACCATGTCGCCCCAAGCGTGAATTTCGACGCGCGGTGGCGCGCGCCCAGTATCCAGCGCCATGGTCTTCATCTCGCGCAGGGTTTCATTGGCATAAAGATAGTCATAGCTCATCCGCTCCCCCGCCAGAATGATCAGTTGCGGGTCAAACAGGTTGGCCACATTCGCCAGCGCCAGCGCAAGGTAGCGCCCGGCCCGCCGGAAAATGGAATGCGCCGCAGGGTTGCCGGACTTGGCCTGACCAAGCAACGCTTCAAGCAAAGATGACACGGACGGTCCTTCAACATCCGGCAGGTTCAGCGCCGTGCGCGCCTCGCGGACAAGGGCATAATCGGCCACATAGGCCTCCAGACACCCGCGTTGGCCGCAGCGGCAAAGCGCGCCGTCGAGATGCACTTTGGAATGCCCCAGTTCCATGCCCATGCCACGCGCACCGCGATAAAGCCGCTGATTGATCACCAACCCCATGCCGACGCCCTGTTCGATCGTGACAACGGCGAAATTCGGAATGGTGCGCCCGACGCCGAACCACAGCTCGGCGAGGGTCAGCAGGTTGGCGTCATTGTCGATCTGCACCGGGATCCCCAGGCGCTGTTCGAGCGGTCCCGTGATGTCCGCATCCCGCGCCTGCAACACCGGAGACCAGAGCATCCGGCGGCTCGTTCCATCGATAAAGCCGGGGATGCCAAGGCCGAGGCCGGAAAGGTCCGCCGGTGTGAGCCCCGCTTCGGCGCAGACCTTGTGCATCAGCGCATCGACGTCATCGAGCAACTGTTCGAGGGTCAGGGCCTGCAACTCACGCGGTGCGGCCGCGCTGGCAATGACCTGGCCGGACAGGTCGGCAATCACGGCCGTGTTCCGGCGATCCGCCAGTTTCAATCCCATGACATGCCGCGCGCCCGGACGCACGCGCAGGGCGACTGCGGGACGCCCGCGCCCTGTCTCACCTTGTTTGCGGGACTGCACTTCTTCGAGAAAGCCGCTTTCGATCAGTTCGGAGGTGATGGTGGTGACGGAGGCCGGGCTGACCGCAAGATCCTTGGCCACCGCGACGCGCGGAACCTGCCCACGTGCCCGCACGTGTTCGAAGACCTGCTGACGCAATGGCCGCACCGTATCTTCCGTCGGCGCATGAAGCGGGCCACATCCTTCGACTATGGCATCAATATCGCCGGAAAGGTTCTGCATGGTGGACCTGCCTTTGCTTTAGCGGGTTAAGAAATTAACGCTTTTCTACCGCAGATGCCGACAAAAACAGCACCAACACACCCATCAAGACTAGAAAAATGACGTTTTGGCAAGCCCGCAGCGGAAATTTAATTTGACACCTGAATTAAATAGCGACACAGTAACCGCATACTCGGCGAGTCAGTAGCCGGGGCATGCCCGATGGACGGGCAACTTGGGAGGAACTTATGTACAAGACTTTGTTGGCCAGCGCGGCCATGACCCTTGCCATGGCCGTGACGGCCTCGGCTCAGACCGTTGGCGTTTCCTGGTCCAACTTCCAGGAAGAGCGCTGGAAGACCGATGAGGCAGCCATCAAAAGCGCGCTTGAGGCCGCTGGCGCATCCTACATCTCCGCGGATGCGCAGTCCTCGTCTGCCAAGCAGCTCGCGGACATTGAATCGCTGATCGCTCAGGGCGCAGACGCGCTGATCATCCTCGGTCAGGACACCGCAGCGGTGATCCCGGCAGTTCAGGCAGCCGCGGACGAAGAGATCCCGGTCATCGCTTATGACCGTCTGATCGAAGACAGCCGCGCCTTCTACCTGACTTTCGACAACGTCGAAGTTGGCCGCATGCAGGCCCGCGCCGTTCTCGAAGCCATGCCCAAGGGCAACTACGTGATGATCAAGGGCTCCCCCACCGACCCGAACGCAGATTTCCTGCGCGGTGGCCAGCAGGAAATCATCCAGGCCGCCGTTGACGCGGGCGACATCACCATCGTGGGAGAAGCCTACACCGATGGCTGGGTTCCGGCGAACGCACAGCGCAACATGGAGCAGATCCTGACCGCCAACGACAACAAGGTCGACGCGGTTATCGCTTCCAACGACGGCACCGCAGGCGGTGTTGTGGCGGCTCTGACCGCTCAGGGCCTCGAAGGCCTGCCGGTGTCCGGTCAGGACGGTGACCACGCCGCTCTGAACCGCGTCGCCACCGGCACCCAGACCGTGTCTGTCTGGAAAGACGCGCGCGAACTGGGCAAGGCCGCAGGCGAGATCGCCGTGGCTCTGGCCAAAGGCGAAAGCGTCGAAGGCGCCATGGAATGGACGTCTCCGGGCGGCACCACCATGACCTCGATGTTCCTCGCTCCGGTTCCGATCACAGCGGACAACCTGAACGTCGTGATCGACGCCGGTTGGATCGAAAAAGACGCGCTCTGCGCAGGCTCTGAACTGGCCGTCTGCCAGTAAGCCGATGACACCGCCCCCGGCCCGCCCTTGGCCGGGGGACCCCCACCTTTCCTAAGAAAATGCACCTCTCCCCAACCGATGCGGCAGGCGCCGCAGCCGGACGGTACGGGCGTTTTCGACACTGCGATCCGGGACCTGGTTCTGATGCAAGAAAACTCAAAATCCTTCTTTTCAAAGCTCGGGATCGATACCCGACTGCTCGGCATGATCGGGGCGCTTGTCGTCGTCTGGATCGTGTTCGACGTGATCACCGGCGGGCGTTTCCTGACCCCGCGCAACCTGTTCAACCTGTCGGTCCAGACCGCCTCGGTTGCGGTGATGGCCACCGGCATGGTCTTTGTTATCGTGACCCGGCACATCGACCTTTCGGTCGGCTCCATGCTGGGTTTCATCGGCATGACCGTGGCCGCTTTGCAAGTTCAGGTGCTGCCTGAAGTCTTCGGCCTAGGTCATTGGTCTATCTGGATTATTGCGGCTTTCTCCGCCATTGCCATGGGCGCCATGCTTGGCGCATTTCAGGGCTGGATCATTGGCTATCTCGCGGTGCCTGCCTTCATCGTGACGCTGGGCGGTTTCCTTGTTTATCGCGGCGCGATGTGGTGGGTCACCAAGGGCCAGACGCAAGCTCCGCTCGACACCACCTTCCGCCTGATGGGCGGCGGCGCCGAAGGCACGCTGGGCGAAACGCTGAGCTGGATTTTTGGCATTGTCGCGGCGGTGGCAGCGGTTGTCCTCATGCTCTTGAGCCGCCGCCGCAAGGCCGGGCATGGCTTTGCCGTCAAGCCGGTCTGGGCCGAAGGCATCCTGATAAGCCTCGCCGCTGGTCTGATCCTCTGCTTCGTCTGGGTGATGAACAGCTATCCGATCGCCAAGGGGGCGATGAAGCGCATCGCCCGCTCTGAAGGGATCGAACTGACCGAAGGTATGGTCTGGTACCACGGCGTCGCCATCCCGGTGGTGATCCTGCTGACCGTCACGGTTGTCATGACCATTGTCGCCCAGCGTACCCGCTTTGGCCGCTATATCTACGCCACCGGCGGCAACCCCGAAGCGGCGGAGCTCTCCGGCATCAACACCCGGCTCCTGACGGTCAAGATCTTTGCCCTCATGGGCGCGCTGACCGGCATTGCCTCGATCATCGCCTCTGCCCGCCTGAACGCGGTGGACGTGGGCCTTGGGACGCTCGATGAGCTGCGCGTGATTGCGGCGGCTGTGATTGGCGGCACCGCCCTCTCTGGAGGCTTTGGCACCATCTACGGCGCGGTTATCGGCGCGCTGATCATGCAATCGCTGCAATCGGGCATGGCCTCCGTCGGCGTTGACGCCCCGCTGCAAAGCATCGTTGTCGGGATCGTTCTGGTCTTCGCCGTCTGGGTGGACATCGTCTACCGCCGTCGCACCGGCCAATAAGGAGAACACAAGATGGACAAGCAAACGCCCCTTGTGGAAATGAAAAACATGCGGATCTCCTTTGGTGGGGTCCACGCGGTGGATGACGTCTCGGTCGATCTTTATCCGGGTGAAGTTGTGGGCCTTCTGGGGCACAACGGCGCGGGCAAATCGACCCTGATCAAGATGCTCTCGGGCGCCTATCAGGGCACAGGCGACATCTATGTGAATGGCGAAAAGGTCGAGATTCACAACCCCCGCGATGCGCGCAAGTACAACATCGAGACCATCTATCAGACGCTTGCTCTGGCGGATAACCTCGATGCGGCGGCGAACCTCTTTTTGGGGCGCGAGTTGATGACGCCGGCGGGCACGCTGGACGATGACGCGATGGAAGCCGAGACCCGCAAGATCATGGGCCGCCTCAACCCGAACTTCCAGAAGTTCAGCGCGCCGGTCTCTGCCCTCTCGGGTGGTCAGCGCCAGTCGGTGGCTATTGCCCGCGCGGTCTATTTCAACGCGCGCATCCTGATCATGGACGAGCCCACGGCGGCGCTTGGTCCGCATGAGACGCAGATGGTGGCAGAGTTGATCCAACAGCTCAAAGCCGAAGGCATCGGCATCTTCCTGATCGACCACGATGTGCATGCGGTGATGGAACTGTGTGACCGCGCCAGCGTGATGAAAAACGGCAAGCTGGTGGGCACGGTGAACATTCCCGATGTCACCGACGATGACCTGCTTGGCATGATCATCCTTGGCAAGACCCCGGGCGAAGCCGCCTGATCCTGCCCCTGCCCGCCCCATGATACGGGGCGGGTCCACCACTATATTAACGAGACACCCATGACCGACTTTTTCGCCAACATCCCGCAACTGGCTTACGAAGGCCCGGAATCGGACAATGACTTTGCCTTCCGTCACTACAACCCTGACGAGATCGTCATGGGCAAGCGGATGGAGGATCACCTGCGTTTTGGCATCGCCTATTGGCACTCTTTTGCCTGGGAAGGTGGCGATCCCTTTGGCGGGCGCACCTTTGACCGCCCTTGGTTTGGTGAGGGTATGGAAGCCGCCAAAATGAAGGCCGATGTATCCTTTGAGATGTACGATCGTCTCGGCGTGCCGTTCTTCTGCTTCCACGATGCGGACGTGCGGCCCGAGGGCGCGGATTTTGCCGAGAACACGCGCAACCTTGAGGAGATCGTCGATTACTTCGCGGCGAAGATGGAGACGTCCAAGACCAAGCTGCTCTGGGGCACCGCAAATATGTTCACCCATCGCCGCTTCATGTCCGGCGCGGCGACGAACCCTGACCCGGAAGTTTTCGCCTGGTCGGCGGCCACGGTAAAGACCTGCATGGATGCCACCCACAAGCTGGGCGGCGCGAACTATGTGCTTTGGGGCGGGCGCGAGGGCTATGAGACCCTGCTCAACACCGACCTGAACCGCGAAGCGGAACAGGCGGGCGCGTTCCTGTCGATGGTGGTCGATTACAAACACAAGATCGGTTTCAAGGGCGAGATTCTTATCGAGCCGAAGCCGCAGGAGCCGTCGAAACATCAGTACGACTACGACGTCGCCACGATCTACGGCTTCCTCAAGCGCTTTGGTCTTGAGAAGGAGGTCAAGCTGAACCTCGAACAGGGTCACGCGATCCTCGCCGGGCATTCGTTTGAGCACGAACTGGCCATGGCTGGCTCGCTGGGTTTGCTCGGGTCCATCGACATGAACCGGAACGATTACCAATCCGGCTGGGACACCGATCAGTTCCCGAACAACGTGCCGGAAGTGGCGCTGGCCTATTACGAAGTTCTGAAAGCGGGCGGTTTCACCTCCGGCGGCACCAACTTCGACGCCAAACTGCGCCGACAGTCGCTCGATGCCGAGGACCTGATCCTTGGCCACGCAGGCGCGATGGATGTCTGCGCGCGCGGCCTCAAGGCGGCGGCAAAACTGCTCGAAGATGGCGGTCTCGAAGAGGCCCGCGCCGCGCGCTATGCGGATTGGGACAAGGCCGAGAACAAGGCACTGATGACTTCCGATCTGGAAAGCATCGAAGCCCGTGTTCGCGCCGAGGGTATCAACCCCGAGCCACGCTCCGGCCGTCAGGAGCGCCTGGAAAACCTCTGGAACCGCTACCTCTGAGGCAGGTGGCAATCCTGCGAACGACACGACCGCCCGCATTGTGGGCGGTCTCCCCTTGCCCCACAGCAAAACGGCCCAACTTGAGGCTGTTAACCCCTCGCATCCTTACAATGTTTCCTTGTTTGCCACACCGCATCGCTTTACGCTACGGGACGTGAAACATCTCAGGATCGGACGATCATGGACTCTGGCAGGAAATCCAAGAAAACCGCGCCAGTAAGTGAGGGCAAATCTGCGGACACTACGGGCTCGCCCCCTCAGGTCGATCCTGCAAACATCCCGGTTGTCGCGATTGGCGGCTCTGCCGGAGCGCTGGAACCTCTGGAAGCCTTCTTTCAGAACGCGCCGGTGGATCGCGGCTGGTGTTTCGTGGTCATTCAGCACCTCTCGCCCGATTATCGTTCGATGATGGATTCGCTGCTGTCACGGCGCTCGTCGATGACCATCAAGCACATCGAAGACAAGCTGCCGCTCGAAGCCAACACGATTTTCCTGAACAAACCCAACACGCTTGCGACCGTGACCAAGGACGGCTTCTTCAAGACAACGCCCTACGATCAGGACTCCAAGCTGCCGCATTCCCCGATCGACTCGCTGTTTCGCTCTTTGGCCCTGCGCAATCCGGCGCGTACCGTTGCCGTGGTTGTCTCCGGGTCCGGCGCGGATGGCAGCATGGGCGGCCAGTTGCTGCACGCCGCAGGCGGCACCGTCATTGTTCAATCTCCGTCCGAGGCCACGTTCTCCTCCATGCCCCGCTCGCTCATGAATCTCGGGGTGGTCGATCACGTGGCCGAAGCCGGGGACATCCCGGACCTTGTGATCAACAGCCTGACCAAGCCGATGGAGGCGGACCGGGGCGATCCTTTCTCAGGCGACGCCACCCGGTCGATCATGTCCCTGCTGGAGCGCAAACATCATCTCGATATCTCGTCCTACAAGTCCCTAAGCGTCAACCGGCGCATTCTGCGGCGGATGAGCCTGCGCGGCGAAACCTCGCTCGACAGCTATGTCGAAAAGCTGCACAGCGACGACGGGTTGCTTGACGCCCTGTACCATGACCTGCTGATCGGCGTGACAGAGTTCTACCGCGATCCCGAAAGCATTCGCGCCCTGCGCGAAGAGGTGCTGGAGCCGATGGTTTCCGAATACGCGGCGGACCGGCCATTGCGCATTTGGGTTCCGGGCTGTTCCAGCGGCGAGGAAGCCTACACGATTGCAATCGAACTGTCTGAAGCCCTGCGCAGCGCCGGACATGCGCAGGACTTCCGAATCCTGGCAACGGACATTCACCGCAGGTCCATCGACATTGCCTCGGCCGGGGTCTACGACGAAGCCACGGTGCAAAATGTGCCCGAAGAGCTGCGGGACCGGTATTTCCGCCGCGATGGCGAGCGGTACGTGGTGCAGCCATCCTTGCGGCAGAAGATCATTTTCTCCGTCAACGACGTGCTGAACGATCCGCCGTTCCTCAATCTCGATCTGATTTCCTGCCGGAACCTGCTGATCTATCTGCGCCCTGACGCGCAGAAACGCGTTGTGTCGATGTTCCTGTTCGGGCTGCGCAAGAACGGCATCCTGATGCTTGGGCCGTCGGAGACGCTCGGCGCCTTTTCGTCGGAGTTCGACACGATCAACGGGCGCTGGCGCCTGTTCCGCAAGGTTGTCTCAAGCCGTCCGTTCAGCGCCAACTTCATCTCCGATCGCATGGGGCTCGCCCATCGCATCGCCACGGTTGAACATGAGGACGAGGAAACCAGCAGCCGCTACGTGGTGCCGCGGCGCGGCGTGGAACCGGGCGGGCGCAATCGGGACGCGCTGATCAAAAGCTACAACGCGCTTCTCAAACGCTATGCCCCCTCTTCGATCCTGATCACCTCCGAAAGCGAGGTCCTGAGTTGGTTTGGCGCGGCCTCCGCCTTTATCGACACCAAGAACAATCTCGCAGACTGGACGGTCGAAGACATTGTTCATCCGGACCTGCAGGCCCCGATCAGCATTGGCATCGAAAAGCTGCGCCTTGGCGATCACGCCCCGCAACACCGGGCGGTGACTGCGGACCTTGGCGAAGGGCGTGTGCAGAAGTTTACCCTCATCATCGAACCGCTGGATACCAAGAGCAAACCGGCACCGGTCCTTCTGCGTTTCATGCTGGACGATGATGATACAAAGGGTCTCGACACGGATGATCCTGTTGCGGTTTCGGAAAACGACGATACCGACATCCTCGCCCGGCGCATTCAGGAGTTGGAGCGCGACCTGAAATTCACCGAAGAAACGCTTCAGCATGTGACCGAACGGCTGGAGGCCAGCGGCGAAGAGCTTCAGGCGTCCAACGAGGAATTGCAGGCCTCGAACGAAGAATTGCAGGCGTCGAACGAGGAACTCCAGAGTTCCAACGAGGAACTGCATGCGGTCAATGAAGAGCTGATTACCGTCAGCTCGGAGCACGAGCGCAAGATCGATCTGCTGTCGACACTCAACGACCAGACGGAAAACGTGCTGAAACTGCTGCGGATCGGTACGATGTTCCTTGACCGGGATTTGCTTGTACAGCGTCACAGTCTGCTTGTGGCCGAATGGTTTGGTCTGGAGCCGCATGATTTCGGACGAAAGCTTTCTGTGATTGGCCCGAGGCTGGACTTCGTTGATCTCGATGAGGTGGCGCGGCGGGTTCTGGAAACCGGCGAGCCGGAACATCGCTCCGGACAATATCAGGGCGTCAGCATGCGCGTCGAAGTCCATGGCCGTGTCGAAGGCGAGACGCGGAAAAGTGACCGCGGTGTTCTGGTTATTTTCCGGCAGGGCGGCGATATCGAGCCGGCGGCAAGCGCCGACAAGTAGAGATGCAGCGGACCTCGGTCGCAGTCAGCTTGTCTTCGTGCCGCCACAGCGCAGATAGTTGGTTTCGGACAGCTCGGTATCACCTGCATCCCCGGCCCGGGACGCGCGGATCTTGGCCCTGAGATCGCCGCGCGGATTGGCTGCCTGCGCCTGCGGCGCAGATTGCGCGTTGATCCTGTCCCAGACTGCCAGAGTGTCCGCCGCCGGCACCGGTTTGCCGAACAGGTAGCCCTGCCCAAACCCGCAACCCATGTCCATCAGGATGTTTTGCGTCTCCGCTGTTTCAACGCCTTCGGCCACCACGTCCAAACCCAGATCCAAGGCGATCCGGCAAAGCCCGTTGACGACCGCCCTGCCCCGCTCCGTGTTCTCCATGGCAGAGACAAAACTTCGGTCGATCTTGATTACGTCAACCGGCCAACTCGACAGGTGTTGGAGCCCGCCGTACCCGGTTCCGAAGTCGTCCAGCGCCACCTGCGCGCCGCGCGTGCGGATTTCGGACAGCGTTCGGAACACTTGCCCTTCCATGTCGCCCAGCATTGTCTGCTCTGTCACTTCGATTTTCAGACAGCCCCAGTCCATATCGAAGTTGCCGAGCCATTCCTGCAGGTCAAACACGAACTCCGGCCGCATCAGGTCAAAATGCGTGACATTGAGATTGAGCGTCGCATGCGCCATGCGCCCCTGCTCCCGCGCCTCCGCCAGCATTGCCATGCCTCTCAGCGCCACGATCCGTGTCAGCTTCTCGGCATGGACATGGTCGCTGAAAATGCCGCTGAACGAAGCAGGTGCAAGCAGACCTTGCTCCTTGTCGTTCCATCGGGCGAGCATTTCAAAGCCGGTGCACTTCCCGGTCTTGAAGCTGATGATCGGCTGGAAAAACGGAACAATTTCATTACGTTCGAGCGCCTGATCAAACCGCTGGCCGAGCGAATACCGATCGTACTGACCATGCTCGGCCTCATCAAAGATCGCCACGCCATTGCGACCATCGGCCTTGATCGCATAGAGCGCCGCGTCCGCGCGCTGGAACAGGTCTTCGAACGTGGTACCGTGCCGTCCGAAAACACTCACCCCCATGCTCATCTTGCCCAGCCCGGGCTTTTTCAGGTTGGTGAGGTCGCGCTGCACCTTCGCACTGATCTGATGCAGGATGATTTGCAGATAGCTGTCCGTGATCCGGGCTGCCTCCATCAGCAAGGCAAACTCGTCCCCGCCGATCCGCCCCACCACCGCGTCGAGCGCGCTCAAGCCGCCAAGCGACCGGCCAATTGCCTTAAGATACGTGTCCCCAAATTGATGGCCGTAGATGTCGTTGATCGACTTGAAGTCATCGAGATCAATCAAAACCAAGGCCAACTCACCCTGACACCGCGCGACCCGTTTCTCGGCAATCGACTTGAAGGAAGCCGCGTTTTCGACAAGCGTCAACCCGTCGAGTTCCGCCCGGCGCCGATACCGCAAAACCTCCTGGAACGTGGTTTCGCGCTCCGCTTCTGCCATGCAGCGCTCACGCCATTGCGACATCATCGCCGACAACAGCGCAAATCCCTGCTCGCAAGCCACCCTTCGCGTTTCCGACAAATGGTCAAACCCACGAAACAGAACTGTCAGATGGAAATTCAAGGCCGAGCCACGCATGCCGCAGACCGCAGGCAGATCGGAGAAGCAATCATGCAGCGTGACCAGGATCTCTTCGTCGCGGGCAAGAAGGCTGGGCAACTCCGCCAGCTTTGAGCCATTGAACATACGCGCGCCGGGCGAGACCTGGCTGGCTTTTTCCAATGCGTCGAGCAGGAAGACACGCGTCTCGGCGGTTGTGCAGGACGCTACACGCAGGGGCACGCCGTCATTCAGGTCGCCCGAGACAGCCAGCGCCACGCCATCGGCTTCGGACATGCCCCGAATGGCATCCGCGACGTTCACCAGTGTTGCCCGGAGCTCTCGTTCGGCCGCAGAAATCCCGACTGATCCCAGCTCCTGCATGTCAGAGCCTCCTGGCTACGCGAAACGTCTGCACAGGAAAACATCGAGCGGGAAGGACACACACGTAACGTGATGCGAAACATGCAATCCGATCGGTCATTCCCTTCACTCCTGTCCGCATCGCTTGCCGCAAAACAAATAACAAAAGGTGTTAACGATCAGGGTCGGGAAGAATGGTAAACAAAGCCCTAACCAGACCAGACGCGTTGCTGAATTTCCTGCTTGGAAACGATGAAAGGTTAACAAATAAGCAATTACTGACGGTTTATCCGTCTGTTCGCGGCTCCACGCTTGGTCCAAAGCGCACAAACCATCCCGAAACCACGATGCACAAACGGATGAGAATCACCCCTAGCGTGATTCACATCACAACCATTGACCGTTTTTGGAGTCAGGTTCAATGCGGCACAATCAACTCTTGGAAGATTATTTAGAATCAATCTTCATATTCCAATTCTCGAAACATACACCAAAAACCTCTTTTTTCGGAGTTTTTTGGGGAAGCGTCGGCGGCGAGCAACATATCTTCGAAGAAACGCGGTCCGGTCAAATACTACCCTAGGTAGTTCTCGTTATGCGCTTTCTAAATTCAACACTTTGAACCAGAACATGTGCCGCCTAGACTTCGCAGGACTTCAATAAACGCGGGGAGTGGATTTATGGGTCAGGAATATATCGGTCAAATCCTTCTGGTCGGATACAACTTTGCACAACGCAATTTTGCGAAATGTGATGGGCAGATCATGCCCATTTCTCAGAACAATTCACTGTTCTCCCTTTTGGGAACGATTTACGGCGGGGACGGCCGCACAACATATGGCTTGCCCGATCTTCGTGGCCGTGTTCCGATCCATCAGGGGCATGGTCCGGGTCTTTCGGATTACCGGATCGGATCGGCCAGCGGAGCCGAAACGGTCCGACTGACCGTCGCCGAAATGCCGAGCCACGGCCACTCGCCGCGCCTTAACGCGGAGAAACGCGCAGGCAACTCCGACGATCCGACGGACAGAATGTTCGGCAAATCGGAAGGGAGCTTCCGAGATCAAGCCCCTGCTGACGACATCCTAATGAACGCAGCGGCTGTGACCGAACAAAACGTCGGGGGCGACCAGGCCCACTACAACATGCAACCGTACCTGGTGATGAACTATCAGATCGCCTTGTTCGGGCTGTATCCATCCCGGAGCTGATCTTCGTTAAGAAACAATGAAAGAGGCCCGCGTCACGCGGGCCTTTTTCTATGCGCGTGTGACGCGAAATTCAGCACAACTCAAAGATGATCGTTTGAAAACAATTCTTTACACGCGCGGACGGCAGCGGCTAAGTCTTAATGGAGTATTAACTTCCGGACGCCTGTCCGGTTTTCCGGTGCCGTCCAAACCCAGATTGCAGGTAGGGCCATCCGGATCAGCGCGAACACGGACCTTTAGGGAATAGATCACATGTCAGAACCATATCTCGGCGAAATCATGATGTTTGGCGGCAATTTCGCGATCCGCGCTTGGGCCTTCTGCGACGGCCAATTGCTGCCCATCGCGCAAAACACCGCTCTGTTTTCCATTCTTGGCACCACCTATGGCGGCGACGGTCGGTCAACATTCGGTCTGCCGGAAATGCGCGGCCGTTTCCCGATCCATGCCGGCAGCGGCACCGGTCCCGGTCTGAGCCAACGCCGGCTGGGCGCAAAGGGTGGTGCACAGACCGTGACCCTGACTACGAGCGAAATTCCATCGCACACCCATAATCCGATCATTCAAGCCGAAACGCGCCGGGCAAACTCTGACGATCCAGAGGGCAACATGCTGGCGGCACGCACCACCGGGTATCGTGCGCCGGCACCGTCCGCAAACGTGTCGCTGAGCGAGGAGTCCATCGTGGAAAGCTCCGTTGGCGGCGGCCAGTCTCACGAAAACATGCCACCCTTCATCGCTGTCAACTACCTCATCGCCCTGCAGGGCATCTTCCCGTCGCGCAGTTGATAGAGCGGGGATATGACGATGCTAGACACGGATAACCGCCTGTCCCGCCGCGAAGCGCTTCTGGTAAAGGGGGCCTGCCTGACCGCCGTCGCCCTGCCCGGCACCGCAAGCGCGGCGTTGATGGATCAACCCAAGGCACCGGGACAAACCGCAGCCTTGGCCGCGCCGCGTTGGGAGACCACGACCAGCGCCGAAATGGCCGGTCTGGTCGGGGATCGCTTTCGGTTTCGCTCTGCTGAGCATGGGACCATTGTTCTGAAGCTTGTCGAGCTCGAGGATCACCCCTCCGGCCCGCATCGCCCGGCGCATCTGCCACGCCGCGATGGCATGACGGCCCTTTTCGAAGGTCCGGACATGGCACCGATCGTGGCCGACGGCGGCGGAACCTTCGAGGTCTCGCACCCGCGCATGGGACGCGCGACGCTCTATGTGACAGCCGCGCCAACCAGAAGCGGCAGCGCGCTGGTTGAGCTTGTCCTGAACTGAGCAAACAGACAGTATGGCATCGGCCTCTGCCCTAACGGCGGAGGCCGATGTGCATTTTGGAGCGCTTCATGCAGCCACTCTTTCCCAAAGGGGCCGTCAGTTTCCGGCCAACGCAGGATACGGACCGCGACTTTCTCAAGGCGCTTTATGCCAGCACCCGCGAATGGGAGTTCCAGATCACCAACTGGACCCCGGCGGACAAGGCGGACTTTCTGGAACAACAGTTCAAGACGCAGGACTTGTCCTACCGTATGCAGTTCCTCAGCGCGCAGTTCCTGATCATCGAACTGGACGGCGTGCCCATTGGTCGGCTGTACCTGGACCGGCAGGACGACTGCCTTTACATCATCGAGTTTACCATTGCCGAAGCCTATCGCGGGCGCGGGATCGGCACGGACATCCTCAAATCCCTGCTCAACGAAGCCTGGGGCGGGAAGGTTCCGGCCCGGCTCAGTGTCCACCACGGCAATCCCGTGATGGCGCTGTATCAAAGGCTGGGGTTTCGCCCTATCGCAAACACCGGCACGCACTACCGCATGGAGTGGCGGCCGGACCTGACCCCGCGAGAGATTTGACCCGGCTTAGCTGAAACCGATTTCGTAGAGCATGCAGCTGTGGTCCTGACGGAACGGAACCATGAACAGCTCGAGCGTGCCAAGCTCTGGAAAGTCAATGGCATAGACGCCCTGATCCACCACCGGCTCGCGCGGTCCTTCGATCACGATAACAAAGGCTTCGCGCGGAGGAATGACCTTGCCGTCGATTTCGAGATGGCTGTCCCGCTTGGTTTTGGCACCCAGCGATTTGACATTGTCGAGCGTCATCGAAACGCTTTCACCGCCAGCGGTCACCGTTATGGATTTCCCGGTGAGCGGCTCGAAATGGCCGGGGGCCAGAGTGGCAAGATCAATCATGGAACACGCATCTCCTCGCTGCAGCCCCTGAACAGGACCGCAAGAGGCATGGAAGGTCAATCGCGATTCCCACGGCTTTGGCTCTGTTGGCGTGGAAAAGCCCCAGATTGCCGGCATTTCCGGAGCCTGAGCTGTTGCAATTGGGACAATTTCACAACTTTGCGCCGTAAGGGCAGTCTGGTGTGCTGAAAATCACTTTGCAGCGCGGCGAAATTCGTTAACACTGCGCGGGAGCAGTGCGGAGGGGTGAATTTATGCCTTTCTTCGCCTTGAAGACGTCAGCCGCGTTCCTTCCGCAGAACGTGCAAATTTGGAGAATAAAATGCCCCTTTTTGAGTTTGATGAAGGCAGCGCTTCTGGTCCTTTTGGAGGCACCAACCCATCGATTCCGTTTTCGGATACGGGCAGCGGTTCGACGGTTAACTTCACCATCAGCACCAGCGGTAACCCGGGCGGCGGCAACCAGCTGACTTATTCGCCGGGGACAGCAGGCGGGCAGATCTCAATTTCGGATACGGATGCCGCAGGCACCTGGACGCTTGATGTCACCAATGTCGCCAGCAACTTCTCCGGCAACCTGACAATCAACCTCGGCTCGTCGATCTCCGGCAGCTGGCAGATCTTCTTGAGCGGTACCGCCGGCAACTTCACCACCACCGTCACCACTGCAGACGCGAATAGTCCGGTCGTCATTTCCCAAGGTGGAACTAACGAATTCACGACAATCAAATTTGTCGCAATCGGCGGCACGCCTTACCTTACCCTCGACAGCCTGAATGCCACGCTTGTGTGTTACCTCGAAGGCACCGGCATCGAAACCACGCGCGGCCGCGTCAAGGTCGAAGACCTGTTGCCCGGCGACATGCTCGCGCTGGCAGGCGGCGGCGAGACAGAGGTCAAATGGGTCGGCGTCCAACCGATTGACGCGCGCACCGCGCACCCGGCCAAGGTCAACCCGATCTGCATCACCGAAGGGGCAATTGCAGATGGCGTGCCGAGCCGCGATCTGTTTGTCTCCCCGGACCACGCTGTGGAAATCGACGGTCTGCTGTTCAACGCCAGTGCATTGGTGAACGGCTCCTCGATCTACAAGGTCGCCTCCATGCCGCAGACCGGTTTCACCTACTATCACATCGAGACCAACACCCACGAATTGATCCTCGCCGAGGGCCTTTCGGCTGAGAGCTACCTCGACAACCCGGATCGAAGCGCCTTCATCAACGGCGACGAACGCGCTGATGCGCCGATGATCCAGGAAATGGCCCTGCCTCGCATTCTCGCATCGCGCATGGTCCCTGCTGACATTACAGCCCGCCTTGAGGCTCGCGCAGCCGAGCGTTTCGAAAACGTCTCCGCCGCCTGATCCGGTTGGCTCACATCGCATGACGAAGGCCGGGCACTTGTCCCGGCCTTTTTCGTTGGGGAGAGCATTTGACCATGACAGCTTTGAACAAACTGGTGGAAAGGCAAATCCAGAAAGCCATCGCAGAAGGCCAGCTTCGCAACCTTGAAGGCGAAGGCCGCCCCCTGCCCGACCGTTCCGGCGAGGCGCTGACAGATGTTGCCACGGCGGTCGCCGCACGCATCATGGCCGAAGCCGGAGCCTTGCCGGAAGAATTTCGCATCCGCAAACTTCTGGACGCCGCCAAGGAGGCTTATCGCGACGCTAAAGGAACCGAGGAAAAACAGATTGCCATGGCTTTGATCGCGGACTTGCAACAGCGCTATAACATCGCGGTCGAGGCGCGCCGCAAGTTCATGAAATAGCCTGCCCGCGCAGGAAATTCTCAAAAAAGACAGGGGTAAATGGCCCTTGAGACGTTTGCAAAACACCCCGGAGCAATCTAAATTTCCGGGAAGAGCAGAACACGACAAACCCCGCGCCTAAACGATGGGAGCCGACAGATGAGTACCTCCGTGGCCGAAACCAACGCCGCCAAACTCGCCAGCATCAATTCCGACATTGACCGGATCGTGCAGCACCAGGCCGCTGGTCGCTTTGATGCGGCAGAAGCGATGATCGACGACCTTCTGGCCAAGAACCCGCCATATGCGCGTCTATTTCATCTCAAGGGTCTTGTGCTGGCCCAAAAGGGAGAACGCGCGGAGGCCAAGGCGCTTTTACGAGAGGTTCTGCGAGAAGAGAGCAAGGACGTCACGGTGATGACCGATCTCGGCACGCTGCACGCGCAGGATGGCGAGTTGGACGAGGCGATTGCACAATTCAGGGCCGCCATCGAAATCGCTCCGAACCTGCCGCTTGCACAGGCCAACCTCGGCGCGGCCTATCTGGTCAAGCAAGAGGTTGGCCCGGCGATCAAGGCTTTGGAGAAAGCTGTAGAACTGGACGACAAGGTTCTGGATTCGCTCGTTAATCTGGCGCAGGCGCATGTCCGTATTTCGAACTTCGAGCGCGCAATCGACGTGCTGTTCCGCGCTTTGGTGATCGATCCCCAGAACGCGCCGGTGCACGCCCATCTTGCCCATGCCCTGTTCCGGCACGAGCGGCCAGATACCGCCGAACACCACGCCCGCCGCGCGATGGAACTCGCGCCGGATGCCGTCGAGCCGAAGATGCACCTTGGCAACATTTTGGCCTCCATCGGACGGCTGGACGAGGCGGCGGAGGTTCTTCTCGATGCCGCTAAGCAAGCCCCGCGCGGACTTGGCGCGTTGGTGCGGCTTGTAAACCTGCGCAAGACCACCGGAGGCAGCCCGGAGTTTGCGCTTCTGGACGCTTACAAATCCCTGTTGGACAAATACCCCGATGAGCCGCGCAGTGCGCTCTTGTTCGCGCTCGCCAAGGCCAACTCTGATATGGGCCGGGATGAGGCGGCAATGGATTACTACGCGCAAGGCAATGCGCTGACGCGCAAGCTGCACCCTTATAACGACGCGGACGCCGCCGCGCGGGCCGAGCGTTTGATGTCGCTGGCCTCGCCCGAGCTTCTGAAGCGCTGCTCCGGCGCAGGGCTGACCGATGTTGCCCCGATCTTCATCTGCGGCATGCCGCGCTCCGGCACGACGCTCATGGATCAGATGTTCTCGCGCCACCCGAAGGTTCAGGCCGGCGGCGAGCTGTCCGCCTCTGTTAAAGCGATGGCCCGCAATGGCCAGTTGCGCGCCGCTCTGGAGAAGGAAATATCGCCAGACGCTCTGACGGCGGATGATTTCGCACGGCTGGGCGAGGATTACGTGGCTGCTCTGCACCGCGAAGGGCTGCGCGGCGAATATGTCTCGGACAAGATGCCGGGCAATTACCTGTTCATTCCGCTGCTGGCCGCGGCCCTGCCCCGCGCCCGGTTCCTGATCATGCGGCGCAATCCGATGGATTGCCTGTTGTCGAACTACGTGCAGAACTTCGGGGCGAACCAGACGTTTTCCACCAGTTTCGAGAGCCTTGGCGCGGTCTATCGCCGATTTGATCAGATCGCGCGCACCTGGACGGATCGCTTGCCGCAGCAGGTGCGCGAGGTCTCCTACGAAGACCTTGTTACCGATGCGGACGGCACCATGCGCGGCATTCTGGAGTTTGTCGGGCTGGAGTGGGACGAGGCCGTTCTGGACCCGTCGAAATCCACGCGCCACGTCAACACCGCCTCTTTTGCGCAGGTGCGCCAACCAATTTACGGCACATCCGTTGCCCGCTGGCGGCGCTATGGTCCGCTGCTGAAAGACCTCGCCGCCGAGGTGCAGGACTTCCTGTCAGACGAGGATCGTCAGGCCGCCGGGCTGACCGATCCGGCCTGATCGCATGGCAGAGCAGCCCGAATGGCAGGATCAGGCCGATGCGGCGGATCAGGCGCTCGACGCGAATGATCTGACCGCCGCGCGCACGGCTTTTGAGGCGGCGCTCACCCATGTTTTGCCCGCCAAGCTCTGGCTCCTGGAAGCGGAACTCACGCGGCGCGAAGGCGATCTGGTCCGGGCGGAGCGTTTGCTCACGCTTGCCGAAGAGGCCCATCCAAGCAACTTCTGGCCTGCGTTGAAACGAGCCGAACTGCTGGTCGAGCAAGACCGAAACGAAGAGGCTGCGACCGCGCTCGACACTGTGCACGCCCGGGGCGGGATCACGGAGTACCCGGCCTTTCTCGCGATGGAGATCCCGCTCCGGCAAACCCTGTCGCAGCCCGCTCCGCTCGCGCGTGCGCTGACCGCCTATCTGCCGCACGCGCCAAAGGGTTATGATCCTGCGCCACCCCTGAATGCGCTTCAGGCCATGCCCGGCGGCACCGGTCTGGCCGCGCCGATTTACCATGCGCTGCTCGTTGAAGATCCGGAAAATCTGACCTTACGTCTGGATTACGCCGAGCTTCTCAAACGCCCCTGCCCGCCCGAAGCCACAGCGACAGGACTGGCCTTTCTTCTGGAGGCTACGGATCGCGAATCCCCGCCCGACGCGGCGCCGCCGCTGGAGTTTGCCATTCCGCTGGCACGGGCCTATCGCCAGCTTGGCCAGCTGCCCGAGGAAGAGGCGATCCTGACCCGCACCGCCAGCAAACTGCCCGGTGCGCCCGCCTTGCTGCGCTACCTGTTTTCGAGCCAGATGGCCTCGGCTGATGCTGAAATCCTTGAAGCGGTTCTGATTGGGCTCGAGCCTCTCCTCACGCCGCGTCTGCATGTGGAGCTATCCGCGCAGGCCGCGCTGGCGCTTGGCAACTGGGACGATGCGGTTCGGCTTCTTAAGCCTGCGCAGGCGAGCAACAAGGCGCCGCATGAAGCGCAAATGCTCGCCACCGCGCTGATCGGTCAGGGCCGCTATGCGCTTGCCCTGCGCTATCTTGCCTTCTGCATCCGGCGCTGGCCGCAGGCGCGCGGCCTCGTCAGCTTCCGGATTGTCTGGGCTCTGAAACTGGGGCGGCTGACGCTTGCCGAGGCTGCCATTGACGCCGCCGAGAAGAGCCTGCCTCCGGCCGAGATCACCGCGCACCGGATGACTCTGGCGGGAATGCGTAACGATCTGGAAGCGGCCATGGTGCATTATGCCCGTCTGCGAGACGCCGCCCAGCTCTCCCGGCAGCACCGCATCACCATGGCCAAGCTGATCTACAGCCTTGCGGACATCCCCAGACTTGACGACATCCGCGCCGCCATTGGTGATCCCTTGGGCGAAACCGGAGGCCTGCTGCACCGCACGGGTTTGGCCGGAACCATGTCGCTGGAGCTTCAACTCGAAGAACGTGATTACAAGATGCGCGGCGGCTATGACAAGATCGCCGACTGGCGCCACACGCGCCCCGATAGCGTCATTCCCGCGCTGCGCTTGATTGACGAATGGCGCCGCCAAACCCCTGCGATGACCGGCGGGCCGGACATTCCGAAGCGCATTTTCCAATACTGGGACGCCGCGACCCCGCCAAAATCCGTTCAGGCCATGTCTGACAGTTGGGCCGCTGCCGAAGGGTTCACCTATGAGCTGTGGGACCGCCCTCGCGCCGTGACTTTCCTGCGCGAAGAGTTTGGCCCGCGCTGGGTACAAGCCTTTGAAATGGCGCGTAATCCGGCGGAGGAATCGGATCTTTTGCGCCTATGCCTTTTGGTCAAGCATGGCGGCGTCTGGGCCGATGCGGATGACGTGCTCTACGGCGATCTGGCCGGGCTGCTGGATGAGGTCGCCGGGTTGATGGTCTACCGCGAAGCTTTGGGCGGCGCACTCGGCAACAACATCATCGCCGCCGCGCCGGGCCATCCGGCGCTGATCCACGCGGCGAAACTGGTGCGCAAAGCTCTTCTGGACCGCACGGCAGAGATCGCCTGGGGCAAGACAGGCCCCGGTGTCCTGACCCGCGCGATCGCTCACTTCCTGGTCCAGACCGAGGTTTCCCGAGACGATTACCCGCTCACCGTGATTGACAACGACCGGCTCGCGCGCGTTGTCGCCATGCACAATCCTGTCCGTTACAAGACCCTGCCCAGCCATTGGGCCGCCGGCGGCACGCGCGCGCGCCCCAGCCAGGTCTGGCCAGTGCTGCGCGCGGCGTTGGAAGACACCAAGGAATAAGCCGCTACAACGGCCAGAACAGCGGGATCAGGAGTGCGGACAGCAGGCCTATGCTCAGGTTCAGCGGCAGACCAACCTTGAGGAAGTCCGAAAACTTGTAGCCGCCGGGACCATAGACCAGCGTATTGGTCTGATAGCCGATGGGCGTGGCAAACGAACAGGACGCCGCCACCATGACCGCCACCACCAAGGGCCGCGGGTCCACACCCACGGCCTGCGCCAGAGAAATGGCAATTGGTGTGACAACCACCGCAACCGCATTGTTGGACACGCTTTCTGTCAGCACGGACGTCAGCAGGTAGACCGCCCAGATCAGAACAGGCCCCGGCAGGTTCTGCATCCAAGGCGCAAGACTGCCCGCGATCAGCGCCACCGCCCCTGTCGCCTCCAGAGCCGCACCAATGGCCAGCATGGCAAAAATCAGCGCCAGAAGCTGCCCTTCGACAAAGGAAAACGCCTCATCCGCATCAATACAGCGCGCCAGAAGGATCACCGCAACCGCCACCACCGCAAGCGACAGGATCGGGGCCAGCCCGAGCGCCGAGAGCACAACGATGCCCGTCAGCGCCCCAAGCGCCACCGGCGCGTGGCCACGCCGGAATGCCCGTGCAGACGGATGCGAGACATCAACAAGGTCCATTTCCTCCGCCAGACGCTGAATATCATCCGGCGCGCCTTCGAGCAGCAGCGTGTCGCCCACGCGGACCACCAGCTGATCAAGCTGCCGCCCGATGTTCTGGTTCCGCCGGTGCACCGCCAATGGATACACGCCAAATCGACGCCGCAAACGCAGCGCGCCAAGACTGCGGCCCACCATCTTGCAACCGGGCGTGATCAGCACCTCGACAGTGCTGGTTTCCTTGGCCGAAACCTGATCCACACGTTTGAGCGACTTGTTGCGCTGAAGCGAGAGCAGCTCCGTCATCTGGGTGCGCAGAACCACGCGGTCGCCCACCTCGAGCGTCACGCCTGACATGTTGCGCCTGAGCGATTCATCGCCCCGGATCACGTCGATCAAGCGCACGCCTTCGCGTTTGAACAGCTGCACGCCCTGCACTTCACGGCCAATCAGGTTGCTTTCGGGAGGAATGACCGCCTCGGTGAAGAACTTCATCTTCGAGCGGTCCGACAGCATCCCCGCCATGGACGTGCGCTCGGGCAGCAGGAAACGCCCGGCGAAATAGAGATACCCCAGCCCCCAGACCACAAGGATCAACGCGAGCGGCGTGACCTCAAAAATGGTAAACGGCTCCCAGCCTTCAATGTTCTGCTGCCGCGCAACCCCGTCCACCAACAGGTTTGTCGAGGTGCCGATCAGGGTCATCGTACCGCCCAGAATGGCCGCATAGCTCAGCGGAATCAAAAGCTTGGACGGGGCAACGCCCAGAACCTTGGCGATCTGCACAAAAACCGGCAGCATCACCACGACAACCGGCGTATTGTTCATGAAGGCGGACGCCACAACAACAACCGCCATGATCCCCGCCATGGCCCGCCTCGGTCGTTTGACGACCTGATCCTGCGCATAGCGTGTGAAAACGTCGAGCGCTCCGGTCCGCACCAGCCCACCCATGACGATGAACATCGCCGCAATGGTCCATGGCGCCGGGTTTGACAGGACGTTGAGCGCCGCATCGTAAGGCAGGATGCCCAGGAACAGCATTGCCGCGACGCCGCCGATGGCCGTGACTTCCACCGGGTAGGTCTCGCGCACGAAGAGCACAAACATCACGGCAACGATGCCAAGCGCCAGTGTTGCCTGCCCGGTCTGGCTCAAGTCTAACCAATTCATACGTTCTGCGCGGCCCCTGGCTCGTTATTGCGGCTTTGCATTCTGACCGCTTGCAGGCAGGGGGGCAAGGGCCTGCGCGCGCGGTTGTACAAGTGCCATGCCCGCCAGCATCAAACCCAGCGCCGCCCAGACCCAACCGCCGTAACCTTCGCCAAGGATCACCATGGCCCAGAACACACCGGACAACGTCACGCAATAGCTGACCTGCACCGCAAAAACCGATCCCGCCAACCCGACCAACCAGACATAGCCGGTATAGGCCCCGGCGTGCAGCACCGATGAGGCAACAAGCGCATAGTCCGGCGCGGACCAAGACCCGCGCGGATCAATGAACTGCCCGGTCAACAGGGACAGAGGCAGGCAGATGATCGTCCCGAACAGCGACGCACCACAAAGCAATGCCACAGGCCCGATCCCACCCCGCCCGAATTTCGCAACCAGGTTGCCTTCGAGCGCATAGCATAGCGAAGAGAGCAGCGCGATCGGCACCCAAACCAGTTGCACGGCCCGCGGCATGCTGGTCTCAGGCAGGATCAGCAGTGAGACCCCCAACATGCCAAGCGAAAGCCCCAGCAGCCTGCGCACTCGGAAATTCTCCAATCCCAAAGCCAGCGCCACCGGAAAGGCCAGCATCGGCACAGAACTCAACAGAATGGACAAAACGCCCGCAGGAAGATGCGCAGCCGCGCTGTAAGATGCCATGCCGGGCAGGACGGACCCGATCAGGGCAACACCCAGATATCGTGCGCAATGCTCCGGCCGGAACGAGAGTTTCGTGCCGCGAACGACCATGATCATGCGCAAAATGACGGTGCCAAGCGCCATCTGCCAGAACAGCAAGCCAAAATGCCTATAGCCTTCCGAGACGGCGATCTTGGCCAAAGGCTGCGTTGCCCCCCAGGCCGCACCAATCACCGCAAGCGCGGCAAAGGGCAGCCAGCGGCTCACTCAGGCCCGCTTTGTTCAAGCCGCCCGCCCTGCCGGACCATCTTGACCTTCACGGCTTTCCCTGTCCGATCGTCTGTTTCGACGAAGACTCCCGACAGGGTCGCCTCTCCCGTGGCAGGCTGGAAGCGTCCTTTGGACATGCCGGTCACAAACCGGCGCATGGGCTCGGCCTTTTCCATGCCGATGACGGAGTTGTAATCGCCGCACATGCCAGCATCACTGAGGAAGGCCGTGCCCCCCGGCAGGATCTGCGCATCCCCCGTCGGCACGTGCGTGTGCGTGCCCACGACGAGGCTGGCACGCCCGTCGCAAAAATGGCCAAGCCCCATCTTCTCCGACGTCGCCTCGCAATGCACATCCACGATGATCGCCTGCGCCTGCCCGCCCAGCGGATGCCGACGCAGGACGTCGTCCATGGCGGAAAACGGATCATCGAAAGCCCGCTTCATGAACACCTGCCCCAGAACCTGCGCAACCAGAACCTTGCGCCCGCGCCGATCCGTAAACAGCGCCGCGCCGCGCCCCGGAGCCTGTTTCGCAAAGTTGATCGGACGGATGATGCGATTGTCGCTTTCGATATGCGTCAGCATATCTTTCTGGTCAAAAGCATGATCCCCAAGCGTGACCACATCCGCGCCCGCCTCAAAAAGCAGATTGGCATGGCCTGCGGTCAGCCCCGCCCCGTTGGACGCATTCTCGCCATTGACCACAACGAAATCCAGCCGCCAATCCTCGCGCAGCTTCGCCAGCCGGTCCTGAATCCCCTGCCGCCCGGAGCGGCCCACCACATCGCCAAGAAAAAGAAGTCTCATGGGAAGGGAGGATTAGTTCGACAGCGGCAGAAATTGAAGAGGGAAAGCGCAACGCCGACGCTTCTTCGCCTGCCTCATTCCAAGGGCGGCCAAAAGCGCGGCACCACACCACGGGAACCATTCCAGCGCCCCACAATGTTTCTTTGTGCCTCAAATATCCCGGGGAGTCGCCGCAGGCGGCGGGGCAGAGCCCCTATTTGCACGCCATGGCCGCTTCCACAGCGGAGGACGCATAGCGGCCTAGATCGCGGCTAGTCAGCCTTCCACCTTCGAGTTGCAGGGCGATGACCCTCTGCCACCCGCCATCGGCAACAATCATCTCCGGCCCCTGCCCGCAGTCGCGCACACCGCCCTCGATATAGTCCCAGCCAATTCGGTGATTGGTAAAGCCCGGCGCGGACGCAACTTCTGTCAGCCCGCCATCCTTGAAGCGCCATACGCGCAGGGTCTTGGCCAGATGCGGTCGGTCAATATAGGCAATTTCAACATGCCCGTCACCGTCCATGTCTGCCGCCCCGATCGGCGCAAGCCAGCGGTTGCGGCGGCCAATGTGCGGCGTCGCCGCGATCTTTTCGCCGGAGCCCGCGTAGGCAGCAAGCTGAGCGCCTCGGTCCGCCTGGGATTCGACAACAATCACATCATTGCAGCCGTCGAGATCGACATCCACCAAACGTGGTTCAAGGTCTTCGAAGACACGATCCTGTGGCAGGATCACGGTCTTCACAAGCCCTTGGACCCATAGCTTCAGCGCACCATATTCGACGTCGTCGCCCAGAACCCCATGCGCATAACGCGTCGTGGGCCCGTCATACTCCGCCCGGCTCACGCAGTCCGCGGCAGCCCCGCTCGCCCAAAGCCCCAACGACAGCCCCGCGCCGCGCGCAAACCCGCGCCAGAGGCGCAACGGCAGACGCGGCGCTTTGCGCATCAGATCTGTTTTTCCGGCAGGTTGACGATCAACCCGTCCAGAGCGTCAGTCACCTTGATCTGGCAGGTCAGGCGGGAGCGAGACATGTCCGGCTCGAACGCGAAGTCCAGCATGTCCTCTTCCATGTCGTCCATCTTTGGCAGCTTCTCGACCCAATCGGCGTGCACGTAGACGTGGCACGTCGAACAGGCGCAAGCGCCGCCGCAGTCCGCATCAATGCCGGGGACGTTGTTGTCCCGCGCGCCTTCCATGACGGTCAGGCCGGCCGGCACGTCAACAACGTGCTCGGTCCCGTCATGCTCGATATAGGTGATTCTGGCCATCTAGCTGCTCCTATTCGTCTCGCACTGCTCTTCGTAATACCGCTTGCGAGGCTCCGCCAGCCCCGAAATTCCCAAGGGCCTCCGGACTTTTCACGCGGCCACCCATGTTCTATATTTGTTCGCATGACTAATCCACCGCAACAACACTGGCCCCGCCCTCCCGCGGCGTTGACCGCCGCGCAGATCCTTCTGCCGCCCAATGGTGCACGCGTTACCGTGGCTGGCATCGTCATCCTGCGGCAACGGCCGGGCACCGCCAAAGGCGTGATCTTCCTGACGCTTGAGGATGAAACCGGGGTGGTCAATGTCATCGTCTGGCGCAAGATGTATGAGCGGTTTCGCCGGGCGGTGATCTCCGGGCGGCTGTTGCGCGTGACCGGACAGCTGCAGCGGGAAAACAACGTTGTGCATATTATTGCCGATGAGATTGAGGATATCTCGCAACTGCTCGACCGGCTTCTTGATCCGGCGCTTCCCACAGGGCGCATTCCCGGCTAACCTCTGCGGAACGAAAAGGCACGCAAGAGGCCCGAGCAGATGAAAGCCCCCTTTGTACCGCTTGCGGTGTTGGCGCTGAGCGCCTGCACCCATGGTGGCCAATGGTCCGACCCCGGCGTCAGCCGGACGGAAACGGCTGTGCCGATGCCAGAGCCCGCGCCGCTGCCTGAAGTTCCAAACTCCGCCGAAGCATTGGAGATCGCCTCGATCGAAGCCTCGGTCGACAGCGCTCTGCGCCCTCTGTCAGAAAAAGCGCCGGTTCGCCTGACCCCGGCAGTGCCCGATACCCCTGCCCTGAAGCCCCTCACCGCCGCAGCGTCCCGGGTGTGCCGCGCGCGCGAGCAGACCCCGGCGGTTTATGAGCAGGTCATGGGCGAAGTGCAGGTTGTGCAGGCCGTGCTTGCGCCCGATGGCACCGTGCTGCGCCCGCCCGTCTATCGCAAGGGCCCGGTGCCGCGCATCGTCCGGCCCAGGGCCGAGATCTCTTTTGAGGCGCCCTGCCCCGAACAGATGACCCCGGACTTCGTCGCCTCCCTGCAACGCGCGCTTGGCGCACGCGGCTATTTCGCGGGCAATGTCACCGGACAGATGGACGCCCCAACAGCGGCGGCTCTGAAGCGGTATCAGGCCGAACGCGGGCTCGACAGCGCGCAGCTGTCGCTGGAAACCGCGCGCGCGCTTGGGCTCGTGGCCGTCGGCAACGCCGGATAGAGCGTTTCCCGTTATTTCCTGGATCACCCATGCTCTGCCGCGATGCGCGCTCGGCGGCCAATGGCGATGCCCTTTGGCCCCAAACAAGCCGAAAGCGTTTTACCCCCCAAAAACGAAAAACGCCGCCCCCATGGGAGCGGCGTTTCAAAATCTCGCAAAGGGCAAAGCTTAGAAGCCGAGACCTTCGTATTTCTTCTTGAACTTGGAGACGCGGCCGCCCTGGTCGAGCATACGGCCGGTGCCGCCGGTCCAGGCCGGATGCACGGTCGGGTCGATGTCGAGCTGAAGCGTGTCGCCTTCCTTGCCCCACGTGGTGCGGGTCTGGAACTCGGTCCCGTCGGTCATCTTGACGGTGACGAGGTGGTAGTCGGGATGCAGATCCTTTTTCATCTCGTCTCTCCTTACGCGTCTGCGCCCTTGAGGGGCTTGTAGTTGGTGTCTTCTGCGATACGGGCGGATTTGCCGCGACGCTCACGCAGGTAGTACAGCTTGGCGCGGCGGACGCGGCCACGGCGGACAACCTCGATGGACTCGATGTTGGTCGAGTACAGCGGGAATACGCGCTCAACGCCTTCACCAAAGGAAATCTTGCGAACGGTGAACGAGCCTGCGATGCCTGCGCCGTTCTTACGGCTGATGCAAACGCCTTCGTAGTTCTGCACACGGGTGCGTGTGCCTTCGGTCACCTTGTAGCCAACGCGAACGGTGTCGCCGGCTTTGAAGTCGGGAATTTTCTTCCCAAGCGCAGCAATCTGCTCCGCTTCCAATTCTGCGATCAGGTCCATCTGATCAACTCCTATGTTACACGCGGTTTGCCCGCGGATGATGTCTGTCAGACGATTGATTTCATACCGAAATGTCGCCCAGCAGCTGTTGTTTTGCTTGCGGTGGCAGGCCACCAAATCCAATGGCCCCGGAAAACCGGAGCCATCGGATGGCCCCCTTTACGGATAACCGGCCCGCAAATCAAGCGGATTCGGCGCATCCCGGACGACGTTTTGCGCCCGCCGGATCACCGCCCAGATCCCGTTACGGCACTTGGCCCCGACCCGATCCGGGCCGATCTTGAGGCTTGATCCTTTACCGCCATCTCGTCCCATAAGAAACGCCCGTGGGCGCCCAATGTCCAAACCGTTTCTGACCCTGCAGGCAACGAGGGTGGCGGTCCGGCATCGGCATACACGCGATCTGCTCTTTTCCGCCTTTGGCATTGCTGCTAACTCTTGCGCAGGCCTTGGGCGATGGCGTCGCCGAAGCGGTTGCTTTGCCTTTGATCCGATCCTGCACGCCGGGGTTTTCAATCGGGAGATTGGAGGCCTCTCCGCTCCCAGTGAAGGAAGCGAGAGATGTCCGATTGGTCGCCAGACAAAACCCAGGTCAACAGCTGGAACGAATGGGATCCGCTGCGCCACGTGATCGTGGGCCGCGCTGATGATTGCCATATTCCGCCCGAAGAGCCCGCTCTGGACGCCAAGGTGCCCGAAGACAGCGACATGCGCGGTCAATGGGGCCGCCGCCCGCAGGAAACAATCGACCGGGCGAACGCGTTGCTGGACCAGTTTGCAAACCAGTTGAAAGCCCGCGGCATCCGAGTCGACCGACCGACTTCGATTGACCATAGCCTGCCCGCCACCACTCCCGACTTCCACACCGACAGCCAGTTTGGCTGCATGCCCCCGCGCGACGTCTTGCTGACGGTCGGTTCGGAAATCCTTGAAGCGACCATGTCCTATCGCTGCCGCTGGTTCGAATACCTGAACTATCGCCCCCTCATGCAGCAATACTGGAACGAAGACCCGAACTTCCGCCATGAGGCCGCACCAAAGCCGCGTTTGACGGATGCGGACTACCATCCTGATTACCTCTCCGAGAAGATCGGCGTGGAAAAGCGCCTGCAATGGGCTGCCGAGAAGTTCTTTGTCACCACCGAGGAAGAGCCGCTCTTTGACGCCGCCGATGTGCTGCGCTTTGGCCGCGATCTGGTGGTGCAGCATGGCTTTACCACCAACCTCAAAGGGATCGAATGGATCCGCCGCCACTTCCCCGATCACCGCGTACACGCGGTGAATTTCCCGGGCGATCCCTACCCGATCCACATCGACGCGACTTTCACCCCGCTGCGCCCCGGTCTGATCCTGAACAACCCGCAGCGCCGCCTGCCCGAAGAGCAACGCGGCATGTTCGAAAAGAACGGTTGGGAGATCGTGGACGCGGCGCAACCGGCCCATAACGCACCGCCTGCGCTGTGTTATTCTTCGGTCTGGCTGTCGATGAACGTGCTTGTGCTCGATCCTAAAACAGTTTGTGTGGAGAAGTCCGAGGTCTATCAGGCCGAGCAAATGGACAAGCTTGGCATGGAAGTTGTGGAGGTGGACCTGCGCGACGCCTATGCCTTTGGGGGCGGGCTGCACTGCTGTACGGCAGATGTCTACCGCGAAGGCACCTGCGAGGACTACTTCCCGCATCTGTGACGGTTTGGCGGGGCGCGGTGGGAAAAGGCCGTTCATTGGCGTGTTTGGCCTTGAGCGATTGTTCGACACGCCACAGGCGCGGAATCAAGGCCGAAGGCCGCCGCGCCTATCGACGGGCCGTCCCCGCGGCCCGGCGATTGGGTTGTCGTATGGACCTACACCGGCCTAGCGCACCGGTTTCTGAGATAAAACAAGGGGATCAGAGGGTGGTTCGCCGTACCACGGCCCGTCGATAGGCGCGGCTTGTGCATTGGCCGAGAGGTCCCGGATCAAGTCCGGGACGGGGTGCGCTCAATCACCGCTTCAGGCCAAAAGCATCACATTGCATGTCCTTGCCCCCAAGGGAGGCATAAGACAGCGACAAGGAAACTACCCCTCCTCGCTCTCCTTCCGTTCATGCGCCGCCCACAAATCCGGGCGTCGGTTTTGCGTAATGGTTTCGCTCATCCTCTGACGCCACTCGGCAATCTTTCCGTGGTTGCCGGACATCAACACCTCCGGGATTGCCCGACCCTGCCATTCGGCGGGGCGGGTGTATTGCGGATGCTCCAGAAGACCGTTGGAATGGCTTTCTTCCACGGCGCTCTCTGCATTGCCGAGAACCCCCGGCAAGAGCCGCACCGTGGCATCGAGCATCGCCTGCGCAGCGATTTCGCCGCCGGTCATGACAAAATCACCCAGCGAAACCTCGGCAATCCCATAGTGCTCCAGCACCCGTTCATCGACCCCCTCGAACCGTCCGCAGATCAGCGTAATCCCCGGCAGTCGCGCCCATTGCTGCGCCATCGCCTGATCGAAACGCTGCCCGCGCGGGCTGAGGTAAACCAATGGCCCCGGCACCCGGCGCATGGCGTGTTCAATGGCCTCGCCCATGACATCGGGGCGCAGCACCATACCCGCGCCACCGCCAGCCGGCGTGTCGTCGACGTTGCGATGCTTGCCTTTGCCGAAATCGCGTAGATTCAACGTCTGAAGCTGCCATTTTCCGTCCTGAAGCGCCTTGCCGGTCAGACTTTGACCAAGCACGCCGGGGAAGGCATCCGGGAAAAGCGTGATCACCTGCGCGCGCCAGGCCCGCGCCAGATCTTCGCCCGCCATCAGGTCACGCGGCTTCAGCGATGGGCGTATCGTCTTGCGCCCATGCGAGCGCGGTTGCTTCTTGTTCGGATCATTGGGCGTGGTCATCGGCGCATTCCTTGCTTCGCGCCGTCCCTACCGCTCCCGACCGCTCAGGTACAGGGAAAAGCCGCGGTCAGGCGGCCTGCGCCTCTCCGAAATCCGCCACCACATCGCGCAGATCGAGCACCGCGGCGGGCTGCGCGAATTGCTGCGCCAGAGCTCCGGCCTTGGCAGAATCGGATTGCAAAAGCGCGTGCAGCTGCGTCAGGGCGTGCAGTTCTGCGTCACTCAACTGTTCAGGCGCCGCATGGCCCCAGGTTTGGATAACCTCGGTGAGCGCAGCAGCGATGGCAGCCTCCCGCGCGGAGCGAAATCCTTCGGGTTCGGGGGATAAGAGAAACGCCAATCCGCTGCGCATGTCTCGTGCCAGAGGCCGGGATGTCTCAGCGTTGTACGTCTGGAGCAAAAGCCCCCGTGCGTCCGGCGCGGTGGGTTTGCCACCGCGCCGTTTGATTGATGCACACACTGTTACCAAACTGCCCGCGCCGCCCAGCGTAAACGAAGCGGGTGCACTCATTGCGGAGGTCGGGAGCAGCAGGATTGCAAGGGCTGGACCCAAGGCAAGACCTGCCAGAAACACACGCTGTACCATTCAAAAAACCTGTCGTCCGCATCACTCGAATACGTATAAAAATCGCCGAAGATTGTGACCAAATGATGGTTCGCAATCGGGTAATTCCGCGCGTTTGTTTCCCGATTCTGGCTGTTTTGTGCTGAAAACCGTCTTTGTCCCGTGTGCTCTCACGGCCAAGGTTGCGGTCAAAATTTCGCCCACAATCCTTGCGGGAATTCCGTGAAAAGCCGCCAAACTGCCCGAATCCTCCAAAAACATGATTCGTAGAGGCATGAAAAAACGGCGGGGATTACCCCCGCCGCTGCCAAGACGTCATGCGCCCAAGATCCTGTGTGCTCAGAGAGACGCCTGGTAGATCTTCTCGATGTTGCTGCCCAGGGCCGCGTCGAACTCCGCATCCGTCATGCCTTTGCTCAGGCCTTCCGCAAGCGCACGGGAGAAGGAAGCAATCATCTTCGGCTGACGCGCAAGCTTCTCGCAGGCGTCAGCAGTGGAGTAGCCGCCCGAAAGCGCCACAACGCGCACCACGTTCGGGTGATCCGCCAGCACGTCGTAAAAACCGTCTTCGTTCGGGATGGTCAGCTTGAGCATGACATTCTCGGAAGCGTCCAGCTTTGCCAACTCGGCAGAGATCGCGTCCCGAAGCAGCGCTTCGGCCTCGCCCTTGGTCGGGGAGTTGATGTCGACTTCCGGCTCGATGATCGGCACGAGACCGGCAGCACAGACCGCACGGCCCAGTTCGAACTGCTGCGCCACAACGGCGGAGATGCCTTCGGCGTTGGCCTCGTGAATGACCGAGCGTTCCTTGGTGCCGAACACGCCGAAACCCCGGGCGTCGGCCAGAAGCGCTTCGAGACCGGGGATCGGCTTCATCATCTGAACACCGTTGGCCTTGTCTTCGAGACCCTTGTCGATCTTGAGGAACGGGATAATGCCACGGTCTTCCCACAGAACGCTCGGCACCGGTTTGCCATCAATATCACCGCGCATGGTGCGCTCGAAGAGAATTGCACCCAGCACTTTTTCAGAAGTGAAATCCGGGGACATGATGATGCGTGTGCGCATGGCGTGGATCTCGGCGAACATCGCTTCGTCGCCGTCGTATTCGTCTTCCTTGACGCCATATTGCAGCAGCGCCTTTGGGGTCGAGCCACCGGATTGGTCAAGCGCGGCGATAAAGCCCTGGCCCTTTGCCATCAGATCGGTCTGGTTTTGGTTGGGTGCGGCGTCCTGGGCCATCGGATGTCCTCGTCAATGAATGCGTGTTGTCGTTTGAATAAACGAGGGGGGGCTTGGACGATAGAGGGGCGCAGGCTCTTTTATCGCTAACGGGCGCCAGAAAGTCGGATTGTCGGGCAGGAAGGGTTTCGGGGCGCTGCCCCGCCGCAGCAGAGCTGCGACTCCCCGGGATATTTGCAGCACAAAGAAACAGTTCGGGCGCTAGATCTTGCCGCGCACCGTGTCGATCATCAGTTGCACGTTTTCTGGGTCCGCATCCGGCGTGATGCCGTGGCCGAGGTTGAAGATGTGCGGGCCATTGGACAGGGCGGAGACGACGCGCTTTGTCTCGTCGATCAGGTCCTGCCCGCCAGTGACCATGTGTCGGCTGGCAAGGTTGCCCTGCACGCAGCCGGAGGGCTGGACGTGCTCGGCGGCCCATTCCGGGGTGACGCTGTCATCAAGGGCCACGCAATCGGCGCCGGTGGCTTGGTGGAAGCCAATGTATTTGTCGCCGCCCTGGCGCGGGAAGGCGATGACCGGCAGGCCGGGGAAGCGAGACTTGAGCTCCTGCGTGATGATGCGGGCCGGTTCCGTACAGTACCGGTCAAAGTCTTCGCCTTTGAGCGATCCGGCCCAGCTGTCAAAGAGTTTGACCACTTCGGCGCCGGCTTTGACCTGTTCGGAGAGGTAATCGATGGTGGATTCGGTCAGGCGATCAATGATTGCCTCGAACAGCGGGCGGTTTTCGGCCTTGAGCGCATGGGCCGGGCCCTGATCCTTCGTCCCCTGCCCGGCGATCATGTAGGTTGCCACGGTCCAGGGCGCGCCTGCAAAACCGATCAGCGTGGTCTCAGTCGGCAGGCTTTTGCGCAGGTTGGCGACGGTCTGGTAGATCGGCGAGAGCGTGTCGTGGATCATCTCCCCTTTGCCAAGCTTGTCGAAATCCGCCTGAGACTGGATCGTCGACAGGCGCGGCCCTTCACCGGTGACAAACCACAGGTCCGCACCCAATGCCTGAGGCAAAAGCAGGATGTCGGCAAAGAGAATGGCCGCGTCAAAACCATAGCGGCGGATCGGCTGCAGCGTGACCTCGGTGGCCAGCTCCGGGTTGTAGCACAGCGAGAGGAAATCCCCGGCCTCGGCCCGCGTTGCCTTGTATTCTGGCAAGTAGCGCCCGGCCTGCCGCATCATCCAGATCGGCGGGGTCGGCAGCGTTTCGCCCGCAAGGGCGCGCAGGATCGTCTTGGTCATCGGGGCCTCCACAGTCGTTAACGGGGCAATATGTCAATTTCCGCGCCATTGCCACCGGCTTTGCCGCGACATATGAACAGCTTATGACACAAGACCTCCCTTCCGCAGACGCGCCGCTCAAGATCGGCACCCGTGGCTCGCCCTTGGCATTGGCGCAAGCGTATGAAACGCGCGCGCGGCTCATGGCCGCCTTTGACTTGGCCGAAGCGGCGTTCGAGATCGTGGTGATCAAGACCACGGGCGATGATCGCTCGATGATTGCTGCGGATCGGCCGTTGAAAGAGATCGGCAACAAGGGTCTGTTCACCAAGGAAATCGAAGAAGCGATGTTGTCCGGCGGGATCGACATTGCCGTGCATTCGATGAAGGACATGCCGACGGTGCAGCCCGACGGTCTCATCCTCGATTGCTACCTGCCGCGTGAAGACACGCGGGATGCTTTTATCACGCTTTCGGGGGGCGGGCTGCGGGATCTGGCGCAGGGTGCTGTTGTCGGGACGTCCTCGTTGCGGCGCAAGGCACAGCTTTTGGCGCGCAGGCCTGACCTGCAGGTGGTCGAATTTCGCGGCAACGTACAGACGCGCCTTCAGAAACTGCGTGATGGCGTGGCAGAGGCGACCTTCCTGGCCATGGCTGGCCTCAATCGGATGAACATGGACGACGTGCCGAAAACGCCGATTGAGCCGGATGACATGTTGCCGGCGGTGGCGCAGGGAGCGATCGGGATTGAGCGCCGAACAGATGACACGCGGGCGCAGGAAATGCTGGCGGCGATCCATGATCGGGACACTGGCACGCGGCTGGCGGCAGAACGGTCCTTTCTGGCGGCGCTGGATGGGTCCTGTGAGACGCCGATTGCTGCCTTGGCAGAGTTGGATGGCGACATGATGCGGCTACGTGGTGAGATCCTGCGTCCCGACGGAGCCAAGGTGTTTTCGGGCGAAATCAGCGGCGCGGCCTCGGACGGGCCACAGCTCGGTCATGAGCTGGCGAACCGGTTGTTGACGCAGGCCGGACCGGGGTTCTTTGATTGCGGTTGAGGTGGTAATTGGCCTTGAGCGGTGATTGAGCGCACCCCGTCCCGGACTTGATCCGAGACCTCTCGACCAAAGAGCAAGCCGCGTCATCGACGGGCCGTGGTGCGGCGATCCTCCTTCTGATCCCCTCGATTTATCTCAGAAACTGGCGCGCTAGGCTGGTGTGGCGCCCAGCATCAACCCAATCGCCGTGCCGTGGGGGCGGCCCGTCGATGGGCGCGGCGGCCTGCGGCCTTTGCTCCGCGCCTGTGGAGCGATGAACGGTCGCTTCAGGCCAAAAACCACCTTACCCCTTGCGAACCCGCCAGGTGATCACGGGTCCCGCCTCGTCATGGCCCAGCAGCTCATGCCCGGCCTCCGCGCAGAAATGCGGCATGTCGATCACCGCGGCCGGATCGTCGGTCTGCACCACAAGAACATCCCCGCTTTCTAGTCCCTGAAGCCGTTTGCGAGCTTTCAGAACCGGCAGAGGACAAAGCAAACCAATGGCATCGAGTTCATATTCCATACCTCCGCAGATAGCCCCGCGCCGCCAAAAGGAAAAGCCCCAACGCATATGTGACCGATTGGACGCGTGACGTGCCGGGCGCAATCGCCTATGCGTGGGCCATGTTCGGAATCGAGATCATGGATGCCTCTCTCCTGCCAGCCGTCTTCGTGGCGCTGCTGGCCGGGGGTATTTCTTTCCTGTCGCCCTGCGTTCTGCCCGTGGTGCCGCCTTACCTTGCCTATATGTCCGGCGTGTCACTGGGCGAGATGGACAAGGACGGCGCGCGCGGCAAGGCCATTCTCGCGGCCTTGTTCTTTGTGCTCGGCCTGTCGACGGTTTTCCTGCTGCTCGGCTTTGCGGCGTCTGCCGCGGGTATGGCGCTCCTGCAATATCAGGACTGGTTCAACACTGCCGCCGGAATCATCGTGATGGTCTTTGGCGCGCATTTTGTCGGGGTCTACCGGATCGGCTTCCTCGACCGCGAGGCGCGGCTGGATGCCGGAGACAGGGGCGGCAGCGCCTTTGGCGCCTATGTGCTCGGGCTGGCCTTTGCCTTTGGCTGGACACCCTGCATCGGTCCACAGCTTGGTGCGATTCTCTCACTTGCCGCCTCCGAGGCCTCTGTCGCGCGCGGCACGTTGCTGCTCGGCGTTTATGCCTTTGGCCTCGGCGTGCCTTTCCTGCTGGTCGCTGCCTACTTGCCGAAGCTCACCGGCGCGCTTACCTGGATGAAACGCCACATGGAACAGATCGAACGGGTCATGGGCCTGCTGCTCTGGACCATCGGGCTTTTGATGCTGACAGGCGGGTTTTCGGCCATGTCTTTCTGGCTTCTGGAGACCTTCCCGGCGCTGGCGACGCTTGGCTGATACACCGGGTTCCGCCACGATCAAAGCCGCGTCTGACCATTCTCACCCCAACCCGGCCTTACTCTTGCCGGAAAACCGCGCTAGCCTGCGTTAAACCATAAGGCGCAAGGCATGGGCGCGGAGCAGGCAAAACACGATCAGGCACAGGAGGTGCGTCACCGCCGGGTGTTCTACATCCCCGGGTACGATCCGATTCACCCGCGCCGCTACCGAGAGTTGTTCCGCAAGGAAGGCGCGGCACAGGCTGCAATCTCAGGCTATGAGATCACCCTCAAACCCGCGCCGAAGTCCGCCCATTACGGCTGGCACGCGCAAAGCTGCATCCATGGCCAGGACACGCAGGCCGATGTCGCGGTGCTTGTCTGGTCCGACATCGTGCGCGATTCCATGGATACCTCCATCCCCGCTACCTATGCCCAACTGGTCCGCACCGCCACCGAATACATCGGCACAGGGGCGCTGTTCCGGCTCATGCGCCTGCGCAAGGGGCCGGTGATTGCAGCGCTCTACCCCATTGGGATGCTGCTCTTGCAATTGGTGCTGGCTCTGGCGCTGGCCTATGCCGTCTTTGCGCTGAGCGGCTATCTCCCGGCCCTCGGCGGCGTGACCCCGATCCTGGGGGCACTGTTGGGCGCGGGGCTTGGTGTGTTGCTTCTCAGGTGGTTCAAAAAGCAGGACGGCAAGTTTTTTGCCTATTACCTGATGCACGACTACGCCTATTCCGCGCGGCACAAGGGCGCCAACCCGCCGGAGCTTGAGGCGCGCATCGCCCTGTTCACGGACACCATCGCCGAGGCGCTGCAAACGGACACGGATGAGGTGCTGGTGGTCGGCCATTCGTCCGGCGCGCATCTGGCGGTGTCCATCCTTTCGGACCTGATCCGCAGTGGGCGCGTCCCGGAAGATGGGCCCAAACTCGCCTTCCTCAGCCTTGGCCAGGTGGTGCCCATGGTGTCCTTCCTGCGCCATGCCCACCGCTTGCGGGCAGACCTCGCCTATCTGTCCGCGCGCAACGAGATCACATGGGTCGATGTCACCGCCCCCGGCGACGGCTGCGCCTTTGCGCTCTGCGATCCGGTGTCCGTCTCCGGCGTCGCGCCCGAGGGCAAACGCTGGCCGCTCGTCTTCTCGGCGCAATTCACCAAATCGCTCTCGCCCGCCCGCTGGAAGGAGCTGCGCTGGCGTTTCTTCCGCCTGCATTTTCAGTACCTTTGCGCCTTCGATGCGCCGCTGGACTATGACTATTTCCAGATCACCGCAGGGCCTTTGACCCTCGCCACGCGCTACAAGAACCGCCCGGCCTCGGCGAGCCGCATTGACCATGCGGTCTCGAAATTCACGAGCACCGCGCCATGATCCCGCCAAAGCCCGCCGCCCGGCCGGATCGAGTCTCGCTCAGGAAATACGTGCGCCTGTTCCGCAAGGACATCCTGAGCGCCCAGCCCGCACGGCTCTATCGGGCCTGGATGGCCGAGTTCAAGACACCGTTCTTCCGGTCCTTCCTCGTCAACCAACCGGACTTGGTGAAAACCGTCCTCAAGGATCGCCCGCTCGACTTCCCGAAATCAAACCGCATCTCCGAAGGGCTGCGGCCGCTTCTTGGCAACTCTGTCTTTCTGACCAATGGCGCGGAATGGCAAAAACAGCGCCGCATCATCGACCCGGCCTTTGAAGGCGGGCGGTTGCGGGAGACTTACCCGGCCATGTGGGCCGCCGCCGAGGCCGCGCGGGACCGGCTTCTGGCGCAGGCAGGTCAGACCATCGAGATCGAGGCAGAGACCTCCCACGCCGCCGCCGATGTGATCTTTCGCACGCTGTTTTCTATCCCCATTGAGGACGCAACAGCGCAGAAGGTTTTCCACGAGTTCCGCTCCTATCAGCGCAGCCAGCCGATCCTGAACCTCGCCGCTTTCATCCCGCTGCCACGCCTCTTCCCGCGCTTTTTCCGCAAGGACACACGCGCCACCGCCCGCCGCATTCGCAGGTTGATCACGGACCTCACAGAGGCCCGGCAACAAGCCATCGCCGAGGGCACCGCGCCGAACGATCTGGCGACAAAGATCATGACCACGGCCGACCCTGAGACGGGCGAGACGTTCTCGGCTCAGGAGATGGTCGATCAGGTGGCGATTTTCTTCCTCGCCGGGCATGAAACCTCCGCCTCCGCGCTCGCCTGGGCGCTTTATCTGGTGGCTACCAACCCCGAATGGCAAACGCGTATTGCAGAGGAAGCGCAAGGGCTTACGGGGAATTTCTCCGACGTATCCATTCTGAAGATCAGCCGGGACGTGTTCCGCGAAGCGCTGCGCCTCTACCCGCCTGTGCCGATGATGGTGCGCGAGGCGAGCTGCCCGGAAACCTTCCGCAATCGCCCCGTGCCGAAGGGCGCGCAGATCGTGCTGTCGCCCTGGCACCTGCACCGGCATGAACGACTTTGGGAGAACCCGGACGGGTTTGACCCGGCGCGCTGGCAAACCGAAAACGGCAAGACCTGCGGACGCGAAGCCTATATCCCGTTTTCCGCCGGCGCGCGGGTCTGCACCGGCGCCGGGTTTGCCATGGTCGAAGGGCCGCTTCTGCTGTCGCTTTTGTTGCGAGATCTGAAAGTCGTCGCCCTGCCCGAGCGCGTGCCGGTCCCGGAGGCGCATCTCACGGTGCGCACCCGTGATGGGATCTGGCTCAGGCTCGACAAACGCGCCTGAAACTCACCGCCGCCCGACCAGCTCCGCCTTGGGCACACCATCGCCAAAGACTTCAACCCGATTGGTCCAGACATAGCCGTCAAACCCTTCAGGCACCTGATCCCACAGCTCCTGAGTATCGACCCCAGCCGAGTAGCCAGTCTTGTCCAGTGGCCCGAGCAGGATCACCTCGCTTCCCGCAAGCCGCATCCGGCGCGTGAACCGGTGCGGCCAGCCCCAGAGATACGGGCCAACATCCATGGGCACGACAACCATGCCATCGGCGCAGGCCTCCGGCACATAGCCGCTCCACCCAAGCAGAACATAGAGTTTGATGCATTCCGTGACCCGCGGCTTGTCAAAGCCCGGCAGGTTGGAAACTGCATCCTGCGCGGCGCGTGTGGGGATCGTGCCGCCATAGACACCCCAGACCTGATTGCGCCAGTCGCGGCGTGACAACATCTTGGCGAGCGCGGCCCCTTCTTCCGCATTACTACTCTTAAAGTTGATCAAATATTGACCACCAAGCCTCGCCTCGAAGACCTCCGTCAAGGTCGGCATGAGACCCACGCCGCTGCCGCGCAGCGGATAGGTTTCTCCGCCGTCTGCCGTGTAGCCAAAACCGATATCCAGCGTCTTGAGATAGGTCAGTGGCTGCGCGCGGGTCACGCCGGACCCATCGGTGCGGCACTCCAGACGCCAGTCATGGAACACCGCAAACTCGCCGCCCGGCGTCAGGTGCACGTCCAGTTCGACAACATCCGCGCCGGCGGCAAAGGCAGCCTGCATAGACGGGATGGTGTTCTCGATAAACTCATGATTTCCCATGTATATTCGTGTTGCGGTGCATGTTTCCGCAGTCAATCCCTCACGCGGATAGGTCTGGTGCACACCCCGGTGGGCCAGCAGGCGAATACCGGGACCCTGTTCAGGTGCGAACAGCAGAGAGGTGTTGTTCAGCCAGCCCAGAGCGGCGAGGACAAGGCCCAGTTGCATCATGCGTTTCAAGACTGCCATGCGCCATCCACCTGCCATCGCGGATCATTCCCCTGCCCGGTTTCCCTTCTCTGATCACGAATTTCACACCCGGATGCCGGTGCTGTTGGCACCCGCATCACGGCGAACACTGACACTGCCTCAGAGCGGCACTTCTGTGCCTATTCTTGTTATCTATCAACCTATGGGGGTTTGTCGCTTTGAGGCAAGAGGCAAGTTGAGTCAGCAACGCGGCTTTCGGCAAACTCTGGCCCGCGTCTCGGCAAAGGGCTGCCGAGGCCGTCGCAAGGCACAAAAAGGGGCGGAAAACTCCGCCCCTTTTCATAAAATCTTGACCGTGTTTATCGACCGAGCGACCACCAGCCCTTTTTCTTGGGCTTGGCTTCGGCCTCAGCAGCCTCCGCCGGTGTTTCCGCAGCCGGTTCCGGAGCAGGCTCTGCCGTGACCGGTTCAGCTGTTACAGGCTCCGTGGGCGTGTCCACGGGAGCGGCCTGCGCGGTCTCATCATCCACCGTGCCGACAACCGCCGCGATCACATCCGCCGCCTTGCGCCGGGTACGGCGCGGTTTGGCAGGGGCCTCCGGCGCAGGCTCGGGTTCCACCGGAGCCTCCGCCACGGCCGGGGCTTCCTCCACAGGTGCCTCGGGTTCCGGCGCAGGCTCGGCTGCGGGCGATTCCGCCTCTGCAGATGCTTCCGCCGGAGCTTCCGTCGTTTCAGCCTCGGAAGCCTCTGTCGGAGCTTCGGCTTCCGGTTCGACCTTCTTCTTGCGTCGGGTCCGCGTCCTCTTGGGCTTCGGCGCTTCTTCGGCCGCAGGCTCCGTAGCAGGCTCATCCATAGCAGGCGCTTCGGCTTCCTGAGTCGCCGCTTCCGCCGGCTCAGCCGCCTCGGCTCCCTCCTGCGGTGCGGCTTCTGCTTCCGCTTCGCCCTCGGTGTCCTTCTTGCGGCTGCGCGATCCGCGACGGGACCGGCTGCGCTTTTTCTTCGGGGCCTCATCCTCTTCGGGTTGGGCCTCTGCCTCGCTTGCTTCAGCGGACGCCTCTTCGGCCTCCTGCGGTTCCGCGTCAGAGCTGTCCTCTGCCGCTTCCGCCCCGTTCTCCGCATCCCCGTTCGTTTTCGACTTGCGGCGGCGGCGACGGCGGCGCTTTTTCGGCTTGTCGTCCGATTCAGCGGCCTCGGCCGTTTCCTGTGCTTCGGCCTCTTCCGCCTCTTCGGCGGCAACGGCTTCGTCGATTTCCTCCATCAAGGAGGTGTCGACCGACACCACCGGCGCGGTGGGTTCCGGCACGGAGCGTGTTGCCGTCTTGAACTTCTCAAGGGTGAAGTCCGGCGCAATCATGTGCACGTCGCCCTCGATGCGCACGGCCATGCCGTAACGCGCTTCGATCATGGCGATGTGCTCGCGCTTGGCGTTCATCAGGTAGTTCGCCACAGCCACCGGGCATTTCACCAGAACTTCGCGGGAGCGACGGCGGGTGCCCTCTTCCTCGATCTGGCGAAGCACCTGCAACGCCATGTTGTCGTCCGAGCGAATGAGACCCGTTCCATGACAGGCCGCACAGGGCTGCGTGGTCGCTTCGATCATGCCCGGGCGCAGGCGCTGGCGGGACATCTCCAGAAGGCCGAAGCCCGAGATGCGGCCCACCTGAATGCGCGCGCGGTCCGTTTTCAGCTTGTCCTTGAGCTTCTTCTCCACGGCGGCGTTGTTCTTGCGCTCGTCCATGTCGATGAAGTCGATCACGATCAGACCGGCAAGGTCGCGCAGACGCAGCTGGCGCGCCACTTCTTCGGCGGCCTCAAGGTTCGTCTTGACGGCGGTATCCTCGATCGAGCCTTCCTTGGTCGCCCGACCAGAGTTCACGTCGATCGCCACAAGCGCCTCGGTCACGCCGATCACGATATACCCGCCGGACTTGAGCTGCACCGTCGGATTGAACATGCCCGACAGGTAGGATTCCACCTGATGGCGCGCAAAGAGCGGCATCTGATCGTGGTAGTGTTTCACGTTTTTGGCGTGGGACGGCATGATCATTTTCATGAAGTCCTTGGCGATGCGGTAGCCGCGCTCGCCCTCCACCAAAACCTCGTCGATTTCGCGATTATAGAGATCGCGGATCGAACGTTTGATCAGGTCGCCTTCTTCGTAGATTTTCGCGGGCGCAATCGACTTGAGCGTCAGTTCGCGGATCTGCTCCCACAGCCGTTGCAGGTACTCATAATCGCGCTTGATCTCGGTCTTGGTCCGCTTCGCGCCTGCGGTGCGGATGATCAGACCCGCGCCCTTCGGCACGTCGATCTCATTTGCGATGGCCTTGAGTTTGGAGCGGTCGGCGGCGTTGGTGATCTTGCGGGAAATGCCACCACCGCGCGCGGTGTTCGGCATCAGCACGCAGTAGCGACCGGCAAGCGAAAGGTAGGTGGTCAGCGCGGCGCCTTTGTTGCCACGCTCTTCCTTGACGACCTGCACCAGAAGGATCTGGCGCACCTTGATGACTTCCTGGATCTTGTACCGGCGCGGACGCGGTTTGCGGCGCGGGCGGATCTCTTCCTGGGTGTCGTCATCGGCGACGGATTCGATGGATTCGTCTTTCTTGGACGCGTCTTTCTTCGCGTCCTTGTCGTCGTCATCATCAGAGTCGTCGTCCGATTCCTCGGCGTCATCGTCATCAGAGGTCTCTTCCTCAGCGGCCTCTTCGCCCTCGGCAGGCGCGGCCTCAACCGTCTCAGCTGCGTCCGAACCCTCTTCGGCCTGAGCCGCGGGCGCTTCGCCCGCCGCTTCAACAGGAGCATCCGCCGGTGCGGCGTCTTCGGCCTGAGCGGCTTCCGGCGCGGTCTCTGCCGCTTCGACAGGGGCTTCCACGGCAGCGGTTTCTTCAACCGCGGCTTCCTCGGCGGACGCCTCCTCAACCGGGGCTGCTTCGGCTTCGGCAGGCGCTTCCGCCTCTTCCGAAGGCTCTTCGACCGGAGTCTCGGAAACGGTTTCCATCGGGGAGAGGCCCTCACCCGGCTGACCCGCGTCCTCTTCCGACGGTGCTTCGTCTTCGCCGAGGTCAATCGTCTCCATGCCCGAAATCTCTTTCGGAGCGCTTGAGGCGACCTGTTCAGACGGCTCTGCCGTCTCGGACGGCTCTGCCGTCACAACTGCGTCATCCGATTTGGTGCTCTCAGCCTTGGACGGCTTGCGGCGCCGGGAGCGCGTGCGCTTCTTGGGCTTCTCGCGCTCTTCCTCTTCCTCGGCAGCCAGAGCCGCCTCTTCCTCCATCAGCGCCTGACGGTCAGCGACGGGGATCTGGTAGTAATCGGGATGAATTTCCGAGAACGCCAGAAAGCCATGCCGGTTGCCGCCGTAATCCACGAAGGCAGCCTGAAGCGAGGGTTCAACCCGCGTAACCTTGGCTAGATAGATATTTCCTGCAAGCTGGCGCTTGTTTTCGGATTCAAAGTCGAACTCCTCAACCTTGTTTCCGTCCACCACCACAACGCGGGTCTCTTCCGCGTGGGTGGCATCGATGAGCATTTTCTTTGCCATGTAGTCCGTATGCGCAGCAAAACACCCCCTGAACCGGGTGGGGCCAAGGTGCGGGTGCTGTGTCTTGTCAATGCGAGGGGGTGCGCGCGGGCATGGCGGGCGCGGTGCGCCCCTGCCTCATGCCTCTGTTGTGTCGCGCGCTTCATCGCGTTTCTTCTCCAGCGCGTCTCTGTCCTGGAACCAGGCGCGCCCATTAAAAGCCCGTCGCTTTTGGCGGTACGGGCATGGTACTTCGGCCTTTTGAGGGGCCTAATCGGTCTGACAGGGATGTTTTGTCCTGCACCCGTGTCAGCGAAACTTTTCGGAAGCGGCCTCTTGGGCCCACGTCCTCACCGCTAACATAGGGGCACAATGGGGGCATTGACAATGGGCAATCGCCCGCCGCCGTGCAGCAATGCACAGATTTCCGGCAAGTAGGCTACTCACATATCGCTTCCAAACAGCCCAACGCTGTTCAATGTGGATACGCGACTTTGTCCGGAGGAAGCGCCACAAAGGCGTTCTTGTCGATCCGTTCCATCGCCTGCTTTACATGATCGGAAACCAACAGCAAACTTGTCGCCTCGTCGCGAACAAAATTTGACCCGCTCAGGCAGTCTGGCGTCAGAACAAGACTGTGGATCCTGCTGACATACCGCCCTTTCCAAATCCAATCAATTTTACTCGCCCCTCTATCGAGACAGTCCCAGACCTGCAGGGGTTTCACAAAGCAAAAACCCTCGACAGCGACACCATTCGCAAAGAGCCCCACCGGCTTTATCGAAACTTCTTCCGCAATCTCTTGTTGAAAGAACTCCAAAGCCGCGCCCCGAAGCAACAGGCAAGAAGACGTGCAAGAAAGCACGGTACGCCCAGTAATTCTATCCGGCTCGCAATCGAGTCGCAGAACTGGTTCGCCCTCCTTTGGAAACACCTCGCCTGTGATCGTGTGGTAACTGCCCATTGTGGCACGTTCATGGTCGTACTCAGCCATCGGGTACGCCTCCGTGTCTGTACTCATCACAACCCAGACAAGCGCCTCCAGCGATCCATCTGCCAACAGCTTCCTCCCTGACCCATTCTAAGTAGTCTTCCGAAACTCAATCAAATCCCACCGTGTACCATAGAGGTCCTCAAAGACAGCGACCGTGCCGTAAGGCTGCTCCACCGGCGCGCGGACAAAAGTCACGCCCTTGTCCTGATAGGCCTTGAAGTCCCGCCAGAAATCATCGGTCTGCAAAAACAGGAACACCCGCCCCCCGGCCTGATCGCCAACGGCGGCCTCCTGCCGTTCATTGGACGCCCGCGCGAGCAAGATCGACGTGCCGCCCCCTGACGGGCGAACCACCACCCAACGCTTGTCCTGCTCGGGCTGGTAAGTATCGTCAACCAACTCAAAGCCAAGCGTATTCACATAGAAATCAATCGCTTCGTCGTAGTCGCGCACAACGAGAGCAACGTGGGCGAGGGTTTGGGTCATACGTTCTCTTACTCTTCATAGGCAGGAGCCGCCGAAACCGCCCCTGCTTCTTCTCTGTCCAAATATCCAAAACCCGGCGCGCACCACACACGCCGAAACGGCGTTTAGTCGAACGCCCGCAGCCGTTTGATCAGCGACGACGTATCCCAGCGCCCGCCGCCCATCTTCTGCACGTCCTTGTAGAACTGATCCACCAGGGCCGTCACCGGAAGGGACGCGCCGTTTTCATTGGCGGTTTTCAGGCAAATGCCCAGGTCCTTGCGCATCCAGTCCACGGCAAAGCCATGTTCGAAGTGATCGTCCAGCATGGTTTCATAGCGGTTTACCATCTGCCATGATCCCGCCGCGCCGCCGCCGATCACGTCAACCACCGCGCGCCCGTCCAAACCGGCTTTTTCCGCGAAATGCAGCCCTTCCGAGAGGCCCTGCACCAGCCCGGCGATACAGATCTGGTTGACCATCTTGCACAGCTGCCCTGCGCCGCTTTCGCCGAGGCGCTTGCAAAGCTTGGCGTAGGCGTCGATCATCGGTTCGGCCTTGGCGTAGGCCTCTTCGGAGCCGCCGCACATCACGACAAGCGCGCCATTTTCGGCCCCCGCCTGACCGCCGGAGATTGGCGCATCGACAAAGGCGATCCCGGCTTCCGCAGCCACGCCGTGCAGCTCGCGTGTCACTTCCGCAGACACCGTTGTGTGATCGACAAAGACGGAACCGGACGCCATCTCCGCGAAGGCCCCATCCGCACCCAGGCACACGCCGCGCAGATCGTCGTCATTGCCGACGCAGGACATGACAAACTCCGCCCCCGCCGCCGCCTCGCGCGGGGTTGCTCCCAATGAGCCGCCGAATTCGGCCACCCAGGCCTCCGCCTTGGCCGCGGTGCGGTTGTAGACCGTCACCTCGTGGCCCGCCTTGGCCAGATAGCCCGCCATCGGATAGCCCATCACCCCAAGCCCGAGGAATGCAACCTTCGCCATTTATTCTCTCCCGTGAACACGTCTTTGCGGCAATGATCCGCTAGGTCAGGCCGCCCGAACCCTTGGCATCCGGCCATGAGCAGGCTAAGCCCCTTTCACCCCTCGTGTTAGCGGAAGAAAAGGGCAAGGGAAATGGCGCTTGTGTTCCGGTGGCTCTTGCGGCTGGTGACCCTCGGTATCGTTTTGGCGGTGCTTGGGGTGGTGATGGTCTATTACCTCGCCTCGCGTTCCCTGCCCGACTACGACAAATCCATGCCCGTGGCGGGCATTACAGCGGATATCGAGATCATTCGCGACAACGCCGGCGTGCCACACATCATGGCGCTGTCGGACCGCGATGCCTTCTTTGGGTTGGGCTATGCCCATGCTCAGGACCGGCTGTGGCAGATGACCTTGCTGCGCCGCACCGTGCAGGGGCGGCTGTCCGAGATCTTTGGCACCCGCACGGTCGAAACAGACACGCTGATGCGGCGGCTCGATCTTTATCCTTTGGCGGTACAATCGGTTCCGCATCAGGATGCCGCCACGCTGGACGCGCTGGAAGCCTACTCCGCCGGGGTCAACGCCCGCCTCGAAGAAATCAATCGGGGCAGCAAGGGGCGCGGCGCGCCGGAGTTCTTCGTCTTTGGAGCGCCCCTCGCCCCGTGGCAACCTGCGGACAGCATTGCGCTGGCCAAGCTTCTGGCGGTCCAGCTTTCCGGGCATCTGCGCGAAGAGGTGCTGCGCGCCCGCACCTCCCTGCTCATTCCCGATGAGGCGCGCCTGTCGGATATTCTGCCTGACCTGCCCGGCACAGGTGTCGCGGCGCTGCCCAGCTATGCCAGCCTGATCCCCGGCGCGCAGCCGCGCTTTGCGTACCTGCCGGAGCAGAGCTTTCTGCCTGCCCTGCCAGAACGCGGCCTGTCCGGCGCGTCCAACGCCTGGGCGGCGGATGCCTCGCGCTCCGCCGGGGGCGGCACGCTGCTGGCCAATGATCCGCACCTCGGGCTGACCGCTCCGACAATCTGGTATCTGGCGCGGCTTGAGCTGAGCACCGGCGGGGTGATCGGCGGGACAATTCCCGGCATGCCTTTGGTCATGGTGGGCCGGTCCGAGCGGCTGGGTTGGGGGCTGACCAGCGCCTATCTCGACGATCAGGATCTCTACATCGAAGAGTTGAACCCGGAGAACCCGGAGGAATACCGCACGCCGGACGGCTTCAAACGCTTCGTGACCCGCAAGAGCATCATCACGATCAAGGACCACGCGCCCGCCACCGTCACCCTGCGCTGGACCGACAATGGCCCGGTGCTGCCGCGCGCGAGCTTCAACCTCGAAGACATCACGCCTCCGGGGCATGTGGCCGCGCTGGCCTCAACCGCGCTTTCGGCCGAGGACACCTCCCTGACGGGCGGCATCAACCTGATGATGTCCGGCTCGGTCGAAGAGGCGATCGAAGCCAGCCGCGCCTATGTGGCCCCGGCGCAGAACCTAACGCTGATCGACGCAGACACCGTGGCGCTCAAGCTAATCGGCCAGATGCCCGCGCGCGATCCCGGTCACCAGAGCCAGGGCCGCATGCCCAGCTATGGCTACGTGGCCGAGAACCGCTGGCAAGGCCGCCTGCCCTATTCCGCCAATCCCGGTTTCCTCGCGCCTGAGGGCGGCATCGTCGGCAACACCAACAACAAGCTGATCGACGCGCCTTTCCCGCGCCACGTCAGCTTTGACTGGGGGGACAGCCAGCGGGTGCAGCGCTGGCAGAACCTCATGCAAGGGCGACAGGTGCACACCCGCGACAGCTTCATCGAAGCACAGCTTGATACGGTTTCCGTGACTGCCCGCACCCTGCTCCCGCTGATCGGCCGCGATTTGTGGTACACCGGCGAAGCCGCGCCCGAAGGCACGCCGGAACGCCAGCGCCAGCGTGCGCTGGATCTTCTGGCGGACTGGAACGGCGAGATGAATGAACATCTCCCCGAACCGCTGCTCTATTCAGCCTGGTTGCGCGCGCTTCAGGAACGGCTGATCCGCGACGATCTGGGCAAGCTGGCAGAAGCCTATCCCCGCGTGGAGCCGCTGTTCATCGAGCGCGTGTTCCGCAATGTGAACGGCGCCTCGGCCTGGTGCGATGTGATCCGCTCTGCCCGGGTCGAGACCTGCTCCGACATTTCCCGCATGGCGCTGGATGATGCGATCCTCTGGATCAACGAACAATACGGCGACCAGCTCGAAAGCCTGCGCTGGGGCGATGCGCATCAGGCGGTGCATGATCACCCGGTTCTGGGGAAAGTGCCGCTGCTGCGCTATTTCGTGAACATCCGGCAAAGCACCTCTGGCGGCGATCACACCCTGATGCGCGGCCGCACCTCCGGCAAGCCGGACGCGCCGTTCCAGAACGTGCACGCGGCGAGCTATCGCGGGGTCTATGACTTTGCCGATCCGGACAGCTCTGTCTTCATCTCGGCCACCGGGCAATCGGGACATTTCCTGTCGCGGCACTACGACGATCTGGGCCAGCTCTGGCGGCGTGGTGAATATATTCCCATGTCGCTGGACGTCGGGCTCGCCCGCGCGGCGTCTGTCGGGATCACCCGGCTGACCAAACCTTGAGTTCGGACGCGGCTCATGCGGTTCTCAGAGGCATCTGGCCGGAGTGGTCAGGCGAGATTGCGCTTCTCTCTCAGAACGATGGGCGTCTTCTTTGCCGCCCCACAGGCACGCCCTGCCCGGTTGTCCTGAAACTCTGGCCCGAGGATCAGAGGGACAAGGCCGCCGCGCAGGTGGCGCGGCAGCAGGCCCTTTCGAAGTCTCTGAACGGTGCTGCGTTTCGTGTGCCAAAGGTTCTGCATTGGGATCCGTTCCGGCGCGGTCTGGTCATGGAGGACGCAGGCAAGCGTGATCTTGGCGTTGCGTTGCGAGAGGCCGATGCGCAGGGCGCTGAGCGATTGCTAAAACTTGCCGGAGGTTGGATCGCAGCGCTGCACGGGACAAGCCGCCGCGAGGCACCGTTTCGGCCCGTTGGGCATTTGAAGTGGCTGGACAAACTGGTGGCGCAAGGAGAGGCGGGTGCGCGGCGGATAGATGATCTGGAGCGGTTCAAAAGCCAGGTGGCGCAGTTGCATGGGATGTTCGAAACCGTCCGCCGCCGCCCGTCCGTGCGGGCCGTGACCCATAAAGATCTGAACGCGGGCAACCTGCTTGTGCAGGGGGATGCGATCTACGGGATTGATTTCGAAAACGCGGAAGAGGACGAAGCGCTGCGCGATCTGTTCACACTGAGCCTCGATGTGATGGGTTTCGCCCCCTTCGGGGACGACCATAGCCGCACCCTCGCTGCGCTCGGCCGCGGCTATGGCGCATCGCCCGGCGATCCTCTCGTGCGATTGTTTTTGCAGCGGGCGTTTGCACTGGGGTATTGGGCGCGCACGCCCCTGCCCCATTCGCGGCGTCAAACAGCGCGGATGGCCGGGGCATTGTGGGTGCTGGCGCAGGACAGCACCGTGTTTTGAGCGAGGTTTTGGGGCGCTGCCCCGCCGCAGCAAAGCTGCGACTCCCCGAGGTATTTTGGGCCCAAAGAAGACCGGGGCACCGCGTTTGTCAGAGCGCGTCGAAGCGGGCTTTGTCGGTGGCGGACCAGTTGACGGTCAGGGCGTAACCGTCCTCGGTTTGATCCTCGGTCTCAACAAGGCCCTTTTCAAAAAGCCAGGCGCGTTTGCGTCCATCGGCGTAGGGAAGCAGAAGCTCTTCGAAGTGTTTTTCTTCGCCCAAGGCAGCGGTGACCGCTTCGAGGAAGGGCTCCAGCCCTTCGCCAGTCATGGCCGAGGTGCCAAAGATGCCCTCCTCGCGGGCGGCGCGGGTGCGGGTGGCCTCAGCCTCTTCCGGATCGAGCCGGTCGAGTTTGTTCCAAAGCTCGATCTGCGTGACCTCTTCGCGCACGCCCAAGGATTCGAGAATGCTGCGCACATCGCGGGCCTGCGCCTCGCTTTCGGGGTGCGAGATATCGCGTACGTGTACAATCACATCCGCGGCCAGAACCTCTTCGAGCGTGGCGCGGAAGGCGGCAACCAGTTCGGTGGGCAGATCAGAGATGAAACCCACCGTATCCGACAGGATCACCGTCGCCCCCGTAGGCAATTCGACCTGCCGCATGGTTGGGTCGAGCGTGGCAAAGAGCATGTCCTTAGCCATGACCTCGGCCCCGGTCAAACGGTTGAACAGCGTGGATTTCCCGGCGTTGGTGTAGCCGACCAAAGCTACAATCGGGAACGGCACCTTGGCGCGGGCCTTGCGGTGCAACTCGCGGGTTTTGACCACCTTGTCGAGTTGGCGGCGCAGGCGAACAAGTTGCTCGTCAATTGCGCGGCGATCCGCCTCGATCTGGGTCTCGCCGGGGCCGCCTACAAAGCCAAGCCCGCCCCGCTGGCGTTCCAGGTGGGTCCAGGCGCGGACAAGACGCGTGCGCTGATAGGACAGATGCGCCATCTCGACCTGCAAAACGCCTTCGCGGGTGGCGGCGCGGTCGGAAAAGATTTCCAGAATAAGCCCGGTGCGGTCGAGCAGTTTGACCTTCCATTCCTTTTCGAGGTTGCGCTGCTGCACCGGCGTCACCGGGCCATCGACCAGAACGAGGTCAATCTCTTCGGCCTTCAGCCGCCCTTTCAGCTCGTCGATCTTGCCGGAGCCAAACAACATGCCCGGCTGCGGGCGCTGCAGCGGCACCACATCAGAGCCGACCACATCAAGATCGGGCAAAGCATGCGCCAGCGAGACGGCCTCCTCCAAAGCCATCTCGGCGTCGCGCCGGTCGCGATCGGATTTGATATCAGGATGAAGCACCCAAGCCCGGGTTACGGGCGGTGCATGATCGTATCCGCTCAAGAAGCGTCTTCACCATCGTAGAGGTTGATCGGCTGGGACGGCATGATCGTGCTGATCGCGTGCTTGTAGACAAGCTGGCTTTGACCATCGCGGCGAAGAAGCACGCAAAAATTGTCAAACCAAGTGATCACACCCTGCAGTTTCACACCATTGATCAGGAACACCGTTACCGGAACCTTCGTTTTACGCACATGGTTAAGGAATGCGTCCTGGAGGTTCTGTCTGTCCGAAGCCATTGAAATTGCCTTTGTTCTTGTGCCGCGCCAAGAGAGGCGCCCCCCTACATTCGATGGAGTATGTAGCGGACAGGCCGGAGTTTCCAGCGTAAATGTTGGACTTTTTTCGATTGGGTTCGAAGGGCTGACCCAAAAGGCGCACCCGGACAGGCCTCTCAGCTGCGCCAGAGGTCCGGAGAGAGCATCACGACGATGGCCAGAAGCTCCAGCCGCCCGAGGATCATACCGCCCGCCATCAAGCCCAGAACCGGATCGCCCAGGCTCTGAACCGCGATGGCCTCCTGGCCCGCATGCAGGATCAGCGGCCCGGTGTTGGAGAGGGCCGCAACCGTCAGGATCATGCCCTGTTCAAAGTCCACACCCGCCAAACCAAACCCGAGATTGAACGCCGCCAGAGTGACTGCGAACATCATGAAGAACACCCAGGCAATAAAAGCGCCTTCGCGGCGGATGCGGCGGCTGACAAGGCCGGTGCGCCCGACCGAACTTGGATGAATAAGGCGCTCCACCTCGCGCGTGCCGTTGATGTAGAGCGCATAGACCCGCATCAGCTTGACCCCACCCGCCGTGGTCGCCACGCCGCCGCCGATGATGGCAAGCCCCATCAGGATTGTCCCCGGTGTCGACAGACCGGACCAGTCCTGCGCGGTGGCCCAATCTGCGGAGAGAAACCCGGTGGTGCTCAGAAAGGAAAGCGCCGTGAACAGACCGCCCCAGAGCGAGCGCAGTCCGGCGATCAGGTCCTGTTCTTCGCCGACGTCGAAGGCCGCCCACCAGTGCCGCAGGACAAACAGCATCGGCACCAGCGTGATAATCACTAGGGCAAGCCGGAATTCGGGATCATAGGTCAACCCTTGCCGGCTGGCCTGGCTGGTCGTGTCGGTCGAAAAGGTTAACCGGGATAAAGCAAAGAACATGAAGCAGAACAGCAGCATCTCACCGGCAAGACCGCTGGCCATGCCGTCCGCGCCGCCCACGGGTGAAATTCCGGAGGTGGCCATCACGGCCATGGCGTGCATCAGGGCAACCAGAGGGCGCTCGCCCGCGACCAGCAGCATCAGGCACAGCGCCAGCGTTAATCCTGCATAAAGTGGCACCAGCGCCCGCAAGCTGCGTTCAAGCCGGCGCACCGGATCCCCTTCGGCCCCGCGTGCCGAGCCCTGCGCCACGCTCTGCCCCGGCTCGCCGCTGGCGGTGATTTCAAAGCCGCCCAGGGTCATCGGGGCCAGAATGGCCGAGGCCGCAACCCAGATCATCAACCCGCCGATCCAACCCACCTGCCCCCGCCAGAGGTGCTCTGGCCCCGACAGCCGCGCAGGGTCAAACATCGTGGCCCCGGTGGTGGTCAGCGAAGAGACCATTTCGACATAGGCGGACAGGAACGTCGTGGTACGCACCGCTTCGAAAAACGGCACAGCCAGAAACAGCGGCAGAAAGATGAAAGCCGCCAGAAGCGCCAGAAGCTGGCGCAGCCCGCTGGTGTTGTGGTGCCTGTTGGAGAGCGCCACACCGACCAGCGTGGTCAGGATCAGGCCGACCAGCGCGCTATAGAGAAAAGCCCGCGCGTCATGGAACTCTTCGATGACCAGCGCGTAGCCCCAGGGCACCAGCATGGACAGCGACATCACGGCCATGAGCATCAGAAAGAGCGGCAGTCGCAGCAGCAGGGCCATGGTTCAGAAGAAGTCGATGGAGACCTGCAAGAGGCGCTCAACCTCCGGCACGTCGCCCGCCAGGGCAAAGATCACGATCTGATCCCCGGCTTCGATTTCCAGACCCCCGGTGGGTTTTACCACCTTGTCCCCTTTGCGGATCGCGCCGACAAGCACGCCTTCCGGGAAGTCGATGTCGCGCAGCTTGGCCCCGGCCATCGAGGAAGTCGAGAGAACCTCGGCTTCGATCACCTCGGCCTCAGCATCCCCAATGGAATAGACCCGGCTCACCCGGCCATGGCGGATGTGACGCAGGATCGAGCTCACGGTGGTGGCGCGCGGGTTGATGTAGGCATCAATGCCAAGCGGATCCATCAGCTCGACCAGCGTCGGATCGTTGACCAGCGCGATGGCCATCGGGCATCCTGCGGCCTTGGCGCGCACGGCGGCCAGCATGTTGGTCTTGTCGTCATCCGTGACGCAGAGCACCGCGTCGGCGCGCTCGACGCCTGCTTCGCTGAGCAGCCCCATGTCGAGCCCGTCGCCATGCAGAACAATGGTCCGCTCCAGCGCTTCAGCGGCGCGTTCTGCGGATTTGCGGTCGCGCTCGATGACCTTGGCACGGATGCGTTCGCGCGCCGCTTCCAGCCTGTGCGCCACCGCAAGGCCGACATTACCGCCGCCGAGGATCACCACGCGCTCCTGTTTGCGCTGCGATTTGCCAAAGATTTCCAGCGCCCGCCGGATGTCTTCCTCGTGCACCATGACATAACAGTTGTCGCCCACAAACAGCTGGTCGCGCGCTTCCGGCGCAAAGAGCGTCCCGTCCCGCCGCACACCCACCACGACAGAGCGCAGCGTGCTGAACAGGTCCGTGAGCTGGCGAAGCGGCGTGTTAATGATGGGGCACTCTTCGTCGATGGACAGGCCCAGAAGGTGCGCCTTCCCATCAAGGAAAGTTTCCGTATCGAAGGCGGCAGGCGCGCTGAGCCGTTGCAGCGCCGCTTCGGCGACTTCGCGTTCGGGGCTGATCACCACGTCAATGGGCAGGTGTTCGCGCCGGTAAAGGTCAGAGTAGATCGCGTTGAGATAGCTTTGCGAGCGCAGACGCGCGATCTTGCGCGGCACCGAATAAACCGAATGCGCGACCTGGCAGGTGACCATGTTCACCTCGTCCGAATAGGTCGCCGCGATGATCATGTCCGCATCACGCGCCCCGGCCTTGTCGAGCACATCGGGATAGCTCGCGAAGCCGGCGATGCCCTGCACGTCAAGCGTATCGGTGGCCCGGCGCACCAGATCGGGGTTGCTGTCCACGACTGTCACGTCGTTGCGTTCCCCGGACAAATGGCGCGCGATCTGCCAGCCAACCTGCCCTGCGCCACAAATGATGACCTTCATGGCCAAACCTCATCCTGTCTGGCCCTTGGCATGACATGGGACGGGGTTGGGGTCAACGGGTGGGGCACCAGGTTGGTTTGGGACTGGACGGGGAGCGTTGAGTTTGCCTCGTCCCGGACTTGATCCGGGACCTCCGGGCCCGCTCCAGCCCCCTACTGCGCCCGCCGTGCGTCCCGCGCGCGCTTGAAGGCAAAGACCTCCTGCCGGGCCACCCAGACGTATTTCGGATCGTCCAGAACCGGCCCATAGTAGAGCCGCCCCATGCCAAGCCGCCAGGGATCGAGCACGAGTCCCTCCTCCATCGCCGCACCCTTGGCGGAGACGATCAGAGTGGAATGCTCGATGCTGATGCGATCGTGGTTGGCAATCGCCCGGTGCCAATCGAGGGTCCGGAACGCTTCACCGCGCATGCGCGCCTCCAGATCGTCCGCCCATTCCCGGCAAAGACCGCGCGGACGCAGGCCCGTGTTGACCTTCATGTTGTGAATGATCGGCGGGTCCGTCATGCCCCAGGCAACCGCCCAGTCCTGCGGTTCGGTCAGGGCGATTTGCGCAACCCGCGCCGCCTCGCCTCGGTCGACCTCCGGCCCGAGCGCGGCAATCAGCGCAGTCAGCTCGAGCTGCCTCTGGTCCGCCGTCCCGCCGCCGGTCGAGACCACTGCCGACGCGCCACAGCCCGCCAGCGGCAGGGCCGCAAGCCCTGCCAGAAGCGCCCGCCGGTGCATGGTCAGGAGACCTTTTCCACCGCGTCTTCGTCGATCCGCGCCACGCGCGCCCCGGCTTTCTGGCTGGTCACCACGCCGAGCGATTTGAGCTTGCGGTGCAGGGCCGAGCGCTCCATGCCGACAAACGACGCCGTGCGGGAGATGTTGCCGCCAAAGCGGTTGATCTGGGTGAGCAGATACTCCCGTTCAAACGCCTCGCGCGCCTCGCGCAGCGGCAAGGTTGCCAGCGTGCCGGAGAGCACAACGCGGTCCTCTTCCACCTCGCCCGGCGTGCTTTCCTGCGGCAACTCGCGCGCGGCAATCGGGCCGGTGCCGTCACCCAGGATCAGCACGCGCTCCACCAGGTTCTTGAGCTGGCGCACGTTGCCGGGCCAGACCATGGTCTGCATGAGCGCCGCCGCGTCTTCGGAAATCTCCCGCGCGGGCAAGCCCTGCTGCTCGTTGCATTCGCCGATGAAATGCTCAGCCAGCACCGGGATGTCTTCGCGCCGTTCGGCCAGCGACGGCACGGCAATCGGCACCACATTGAGACGGTGGTACAGCTCCTCACGGAACCGCCCGGCGGCGATTTCCTGCGTCAGCTCCCGCCCGGTGGAGGAAATCACCCGCAGATCCACACGCACCTTGTCGGCCCCGCCGACGCGGGTGAATTGCTGATCCACCAGAACCCGCAGGATTTTCGACTGGGTGCCGACAGGCATATCGGCAACCTCGTCAAAATAGATCACCCCGCCATGCGCCTGTTCCAGCAGGCCCGGCTCAACGCCCCGCTGGGGCGTCTCCCGGCCAAAGAGCATGGCCTCCATCATGTCCGGCTCCACGCCTGCACAGTTCACCGTGACAAACGGCGCATTGGCCCGGCCCGAGCGCGCATGAATGTAGCGCGCCGCCACTTCCTTGCCGCTGCCCGCAGGGCCGGTGAGCATAACCCGGCCATTGGATTTGGTCACCTTGTCAAGCTGCGAGACCAGCGCCCGGAAGGCCGCGCTGTCGCCGATCATCTCGGACACTTTGGTATCGCCGCGCTTGAGTTGTGTGTTCTCACGGCGCAAGAGCGAGGTTTCCATGGCCCGCCGGATCACCACCAGAAGCTGGTCGATGTTAAAGGGCTTTTCGATGAAGTCATACGCCCCCTGCTTGATCGCCGCGACGGCAATCTCGATATTGCCATGGCCGGAAATGATGACCACGGGAATGTCGGGGTTGTCGCGTTTGACCGCCTTGAGAATGTCGATGCCGTCCATCTTGCTGTCCTTCAGCCAGATGTCGAGGATCAGCAGCGCCGGGGGTTCGGCGTTGATCTCATTCATTGCATCGTTGCTGTTGCCCGCAAGGCGCGTGGTAAAGCCCTCGTCTTCGAGGATGTCCCCGATTAGCTCGCGGATGTCGCGCTCATCGTCGACGATCAGAATATCGCTCATATCGTACCCTCAACCATTTTCATCAAACCTCCTGCAATTTCCTTGCCTGCTCTTGTTCTTCTTGGGCCTGCGCCGCCGCCTCCGGGCTGACAGGCAACCGGATCACCGCCATGGCTCCGGCATGGGCACCCTCATCGAAGGCGGGTGCGTCTTCGAGGGTCAGCGTGCCGCCGTGTTCCTCGATGATCTTTTTCACGATGGGCAGGCCAAGGCCGGTGCCCTTGTCGCGGGTTGTCACGTAAGGTTCAAAAAGCCGTGCGCGGTCTTCAGGAAGCCCGATGCCGTTGTCTGCAATCCGGATCTCCGCGCGGCCTTGCTCGCCCATGGCAAGGCTCACGCGGATCTGCGGCGCATGCCCTTCCGGCGCGCCCTTTTCCTGCAGGCTTTCAATGGCTTCACCTGCGTTCTTGATCAGGTTGGTCAGCGCTTGGCCAATCATTGTCGCGTCCAGTTCAGCCGGCATCGGCGTGGTCGGAATATCGACCGTAAAGGCCACATCCGGCTGCCCCATTTCCTGCAGCAAGGCCGCAGAGCGCAGCAGATCGCCGACATCTTCGGGCTTGCGCTCCGGCTCCGGCATGCGCGCGAATTTGGCGAACTCATCGACAATCCGGCGCAGATCGTCTGTCTGGCGCACGATGCGTTCGGTCAGCCCGTTGACCTTTTCGGCGTCCTGCGGCTCCAGCCGTTTGGTGAAACTGCGCTGGATGCGTTCCGCTGAGAGTTTGATCGGCGTGAGCGGGTTCTTGATCTCATGGGCAATCCGCCGCGCCACATCCCCCCAGGCGGCCATCCGCTGTGCGCTCACCAGATCGGTCACATCGTCAAATGCAACCACATAGCCTTCAAGTGAACCATCGCCGCGTCGCCGGGTCGACAGGCGCACCAGCAGGTGTTCAAGCTGGCCGTCGCGGCTCACCTTGACCTCTTCCTGCAGGACCTCCCGGCCTTCGCCCTTCATCCGGTCAAACAGCGCGCCAAACTCCGGCACAGCCACGGAAATCGGATCGGTCCGGTGCGACTCGCTCCAGCCCAGAAGCCGCTGCGCCGAGCGGTTTACAAAGGTCACTTTGCCATCCGCATCTAAACCGACCACGCCGGAGGTGACCGAGCTGAGAACGGAATCGAACAGCCGTTGGCGACGTTCTATCTGCCGAGTGTTTTCAAGCAGGGTTTCGCGCTGCGCCTTGAGCTGCCGGGTCATCTGGTTGAAGTAGCGACCGAGCATGGAAATCTCGTCATCGCCATCGTCTTCGAGCACCTGCACGTTCAGGTCCCCTGCCCCAACCCGCTGCGCCGCACCGGCGAGCCGTCCCACGGGGCGCGATAGCCGTTCCGCGAACCACAGCCCGGCCCAGATCGCCGCAAGGATCAGCAGAACCGCAAACCCGAGGTACAGCAGCGCAAAGTCAAACAACCGCCGCCCGCGTTCGCTTTCCTGTTGCTGGTAGAATTGCGCGGTCTGCTGCGCCTCATCCAGAAGGCTGAGAATGCGCCCATCCACGTCCCGGCTCACGTAGAGGTAGCGATCGACAAAGGCCTGAAGCGGCACCAGCGCGCGGTATTCATTGTTCTGCCAATCGGCGATCAGAGCAACACGCTCTTCATCGGCGCGCAGGAAGTCGGCCTCTGCGGGGCGTTCAAAATCAAACAGATAGGAGCGTTCGCCGCGTGCAATGATCTGGCCGGTGCTGTCGATGACAAAGGCTTCGCGCAGCCCGCGCTGGATCTGCCCCTGACCATCGGAGAGCAACTCGCGCAGCGATGCAGTTGGGTCGAGCAACAGCAGCCGCCGGTTTTGATCGACAAATCCGCCAAGCGCCCATGCGTCCTGCGTCAGCGCAGAACTTTGCTCCGCCTCATAGGCCTCGGCGGCGGCGCGGGAGGCGGAAACCACGTTCTGAACGCGACTGGAGAACCATGTCTCAAGACCGATGTTGATGGTGATCACGGCGAAGACCGCGACGGTGATCGCGGGCAAAAGCGCCATGATGGCAAAAGCCCCGGTCAGCCGCAGGTGCAGACGCGAGCCCGCCGATTGCGCGCGCCGGTCCGACACCATGCGCGCCACGCGGCCCAGCACCAACGCGGCCAGCAAAAGGACATAAACAAGATCTGCCAAAAGGATCAGACGCAGGCTCATCTGGGTGCCGGCACCGGAATCCAGTGGCCCCAGAACGGCAAAGGTCGCCAAGGCCAGAATTGGCCCCAGCGCCACCAACGCCAGTGTCATCCAGTTCTGCACCCGACGTGCGCGACGCAAGCGATTGAGCCGTGCCCAAACGCTGCCTGTGCCATCGGGGCGTGCTCGTGTGGCCACAGCCAGCCCCCGGAAAGATGTGCCGCCCAAAGGCGACGACCGCCATATTTTGTGGTCTCCCCACGTTTCGATGCGCGGGTGCCACAGTTATGTGGCTCTTTTACATCAACTTCCGGCGTCGTGTCACGCGAATATCAAGGTCCGTGATTTTTTTCCGAAGGGTATTGCGGTTGATGCCCAGCAAATCTGCGCATTTCGCCTGATTCCCGCCGGTCGCCTCTAGCGCGATTTCAATCAGAGGCCCTTCAACCTCCTTGATGATCCGCCCGTGCAGCCCCGGCGGCGGCAACATGGCCCCATGCAGATCAAAATAGCGTCGCAGGTGGCGGGCAACGGAAGTGCCCAGTTTCTCGGTATCCCCGCCCTGCAGGACCGGCCCGGTGTCTGGCTGGTTCCCCAGCACGGCCTCAACCTCGGCGCGCGAGATTTCTTCGGACAGGGAGGTCAGGCTCAACCGGCGCACTGCGTTCTCAAGCTGACGCACGTTGCCGGGCCAGCTGTAGACGCGGAACAGCTCGGCCGCGTCCTTGGACAGCCAGCGCTTCGGCGCGCCTTCCCGCTCTGCCCGGCCCAGGAAATGCTCTGTAAGCAGCGCGATATCCTCAACCCGCTCGCGCAGGCTGGGCACGGTGATCGTCGCCCCGTCGAGGCGATAAAACAGGTCCTGACGCACCTTGCCGCTGTCCATCAGCGTGTTCGGATCATACTGCGTGGTGGCCATGAAGCGCGGCACATGCTCGCCCGGCACATCCATCATCCGCACAATCCGCGCCTGCACCTCATCGCCAATATCAGCGATTTCGTCGATCAACAGCGTACCGCCCTTGACCCGCGCCAGCACCTTGGCAGGCGCTTCGAGATCCGCCAGATCAGAGCCCGTCACCGTGATAAACGGCAAGGTCCGCCGGTCCGAAAAATCGTGAATAGCCTTTGCAATCAGGCTCTTGCCCGTACCGCTTTCACCAGCCACCAGCACCGGCAGATCGGTGTTCATAACCCGCGCCACAAGCCTGTAGAGCGCCTGCATCGCAGGCGTTTTGCCCACCAGCGGCAGCTCATCAGGCTCATCGGCGCCCACCACCGTCTCTTCGCGCTTTGGTGCGCGGCCCCGGTTCTCCAACGCCTTGGCGGTGCGCTTCATCAGGTCCGGCAAATCGAACGGCTTGGGCAAATAATCGTAGGCTTCCGCCTCCGCCGCCTGGATCGCCGTCATGATGGTGTTCTGCGCCGAGATCACGATCACCGGCAGATCGGGCCGGTCCTCACTGATCTTTGGCAGCATCTCCAGACCATTGCCATCGGGCATCATGACATCGGAGATCACCACATCCCCCTTGCCCTCGCCCACCCAACGCATGAGCGTGGTCAGGCTCGACGTGGCGTGCACCTTGCAACCGGCGCGGGTCAGGGCCTGGGTCAGAACGGTGCGGATCGTGCGGTCGTCGTCGGCGACAAGAACTGTGCCATCCATCAGGCTTTCTCCTGCGTTTCCCCGCGATAGCGGGGCAATGAAATGCGAAAGACGGTTTTTCCGGGGATGCTGTCCACGGAAATCCAACCGTCATGGTCATTGATAATCTTGCTCACCAACGCGAGGCCGAGCCCCGTGCCGTTTTCCTTGCCGGACACAAACGGATCAAAAATGTCGCCGCGAATGTCCTCCGGCAGGCCGGGGCCGTTGTCGATGATCTCGATCTGAAGCGGCAGCGATTGGCCGGAGCCGTCGGCGCGCCGGGTGCGGAAGCTGTGATCGTAGAAGGTGCGCAGCCGAATGCAGCCGCCCTCCTTCTGATCGGCCGCCTCGCTGGCATTTTTCACAAGGTTCAGAACCACTTGCAAAAGTTGGTCCGGATCGCCGAGCGCCATGGGCAAGGACGGATCATAGTCCTCTTTGAACGTCATATGCGCGCCAAAGCCCAAGCCCGCAGAGCGCCGCGCGCGATCCAGCACGTCATGGATATTGACCGGCACGCGCACCGGGGCCGAGAGGTTGCCGAACTGTTCGACCTGCTCAAGCAGCTTCACGATCCGCCGCGTCTCCGCGACGATCAGATCGGTCAGCTCAAGGTCTTCCTTGGGCTGGTTCATCGAAATCAGCTGGGCCGCGCCAGCGATCCCCGCCAGCGGGTTCTTGATCTCATGGGCCAGCATTTCCGCCATGCCGATGGCCGACTTTGCCGCCGATTTGACCGAATGGCTCTGCGTCATCCGCCCCGCCAGCTCACGCGGCGAGATCAGCATGAGCATCCAGCCCTCCCGCCCCATCAGCGGCGCAATCTGCAGGTTGCAAACCAGCGGCGCGCGGCTTCCAGTGCCCACATCAACATCGTTCACAAACAGCGGCGTGCCGTTCTTGCGCGCCCGGGCAAGGCTCTCTTCGAGCGGCGCGTCCACCGCGAGCCGATCCCAAATCGGCTGTCCCATCAACCACTTGGCCGAGTTGTTGAAAAACCCTTCGGCGGCGGGGTTCATGTCCCCGATGTTCTCGTCCGGATCGATCAGGATCGCCGGAACCGGCAGGGAGGACCAGATGAGGGTGTCGAAATCGTCGCTCATCACGCCGCTGCCCCCGTGGGTACAAAAGACCGGTTCACCGCCTCGGGCAGCTTTGCCAGAACCTTGTGTACCGATTTTTCAGACAGGATCACCCGGCGCAGCGCCGCCTCCGTACCGACCCGGTCCATGTACCACCCGAGGTGTTTGCGCGCGACGCGATTGCCCAGCTCCACGCCGTAAAACGCCAGCATGGCCTCGTAATGGCTGCACACCAGATCCGCCAGATCCGCGCCCTGCGGGATCTTTGGCGCGGGTGTGCCGTAGAGGTCCGCCGCGACTTCCGCCAGCATCCATGGCGCGCCCTGAGCGCCCCGTCCAATCATCACGCCATCCGCCCCGGACTGCGCCAGCGCGCTGCGTGCACTGCGCGCATCAACCACATCTCCATTTGCAATAACAGGCACTTGCACCGCTTTCTTCACGTCTGAAATGGCCGCCCAATTGGCGCGACCCTTGTAGAACTGACAGCGCGTGCGCCCGTGGATCACCACCATCTGAACCCCGGCATCTTCCGCCCGCTTGGCCAGATCCGCGGCGTTGTGGCTGTCATCGTCCCAGCCAAGCCGCGTCTTGAGCGTCACCGGCACATCCACCGCTGCGACCACCGCTTCGATCAGGGACAATGCGTGATCCGGCACCTTCATCAGCGCCGAGCCGGACCAGCCGCCGGTCACTTTCTTGGCCGGGCAACCCATGTTGATATCGATCACCTTTGCGCCCATGTCCGCGACCATGCGCGCGGCCTCGGCCATCGGTTCCGCCGCGCGGCCCGCGATCTGCACCGAGGTGTTCTCGATCTGCGCGCCAAGCTCCGCCTTTTCCCGCGTTCCGGGACGTTCAGTGAGAAACTCGCCGCTGGCGATCATTTCCGAGACCACCAGCCCCGCACCGAACCGGGACACCAGATTGCGAAACGGCAAATCGGTGATTCCTGCGAGCGGCGCAAGCAGCACCGGCGGGTTTATCTCTTTGTTTTTAAGGCGGAAGCTCAAGCGCCTGATCCTTGTGCTTTTGAAATAGACCTATCCCGCGCCCAAAGCCCATTCAATGAGTCGCAAGGTGGTTTCGCCCTGATAAATAGCGAATGCTCAAAAAATAGGCAAAACAACGTGGATGATTGCATCACATCGGGTCCGGGCATAGACGGAAGACAGATTGATCGGATTAAGCCATGACACCAGCCGTCATCCTTGTTGCCGCCGGGCGCGGCATGCGCGCCGGAGGCGAAATTCCCAAGCAATGGCAAAGCCTTGCGGGCGCGCCGGTTGCGCGCTGGACGGCCTCTGCCTTTGTCCATGTGGGACCGGTCGTGATGGTCATCCATCCCGATGATCGCGGTTTGGCCGAAGCAGCCGTTAAAGGCCTGCCCGTGACGCTGGTTCATGGTGCTCAGACGCGGGCCGGATCCGTACGCGCCGGGCTGGAAGCGCTGGAGGCGCAAGCCCCGAGCCATGTCTTGATTCAGGACGTCGCCCGCTGCACCACGCCGCCCGAGGTCATAGACGCAGTGCTTGCAGCCTTGCAGAGCAGCCCCGGAGCGGCACCCGCCCTGCCGGTGACCGATGCGCTTTGGATTGGAGAAGACGGCAAGGTTGCAGGCACCCGCGACCGAAACGGACTGTTTCGCGCCCAAACCCCGCAAGGCTTTGACTTCAAAGCGATCCTGCAGGCTCATCGCACCGTCCCGAACGCCGTTGAAGCCGCTGATGACGTGGCCATTGCGCGCGCGGCAGGGCTGGACGTGGCAATCGTTCCGGGCGATGAGAGAAACCTCAAGATCACCACGCCGGGCGATTTTGCCCGCGCCGCCAGACTGCTCAAAGGAGACGCCATGGATATCCGCCTTGGCAATGGATTTGACGTGCATGCCTTCGAGGACGGCGATCATGTTGTGCTCTGCGGCGTGTCCGTGCCACACGACCGCAAGCTCAAAGGCCATTCCGACGCGGATGTGGGCATGCATGCGCTGACCGATGCGATCTACGGCGCGCTGGCCGAAGGCGACATTGGCCGCCATTTCCCGCCCAGCGATCCGCAATGGAAAGGCGCGGAAAGCCATATCTTCCTCGCCCATGCCCGCGATCTGGCCGCTGAGAAAGGCTACGCCCTGTCCAACGTGGATGTGACCCTGATTTGTGAGCGCCCCAAAGTCGGCCCGCATGCGGGTGCGATGATGGATGCTTTGGCGGACATCCTGAAGATCGGGCGCGACAGGGTCTCGGTGAAGGCCACCACCTCTGAACGGCTCGGATTTACAGGCCGCGAGGAGGGCATCGCCGCCATTGCAACCGCCACATTGGTGAAGCCATGAACGTCAAGACCGCGCGCCTCATCGCATCGTTCCTCGGGTCCGGCTACCTGCGCCCTGCCCCCGGCACATGGGGCACGCTGGCCGCCCTGCCCGCTGCCTATGTCATCCTGATCACCGGCGGGGTGTTCCTGCTGCTGGCTCTGACCGTTGTTGCCTTCTACGTCGGATGGATTGCCACGCGGGTCGCCACGGAAAACGGCCCGGACCATGATCCCGGATGGATCGTGATTGACGAGGTTGTCGGCATGTGGATCGCGCTGATCCCCGTTGCCTATGGCGCTTTTGCGCGGGGCGTGGACGTCACGGCGCTTTGGCCCGGCTGGGTCTCCGCCTTTGTCCTGTTTCGCCTCTTTGACATCTGGAAGCCCTGGCTTGTGGGCCGCGCGGACCGGCTTGGCACGCCGCTTGGGGTGATGATGGATGATGTTTTTGCCGGGCTGTTTGCCGCGATCGGCACCGGCATTCTTGCCGGCATTGCCCATGGGGTGCTGATGTGACCATGAAACTGGCCACAGACCTGCTGACCCGCGCCAAGGCGGCGGGCAAGACCGTGACCTGCGCCGAAAGTTGCACAGGCGGCAAGGTTGCGGCGGCGATCACCGACATCGCGGGCAGTTCCGCCATCTTTGAGCGCGGCTTTGTCACCTATGCCAACGCGGCCAAGCAGGAGATGCTGGGCGTCCTGCCCGAGACGCTCGACGCGCACGGCGCAGTGTCCGAAGAGGTGGCGCGCGAGATGGCGACAGGCGCTCTGGCAGCGGCCCGGGCCGATGCGGCGGTGGCGATCAGCGGCATCGCGGGCCCCGGCGGATCGGACCACAAACCCGAAGGGCGCGTGTGCTATGCACTGGCCACGGCCACCGGCGTTATCTCCGAAACCATCGAACACGGCGCTTTGGGCCGTGCGCAGGTTCGACAGGCCGCCACGGAGCACGCCTTGCGCCTGCTGCTCTCGGCCCTGTAACTGCCCGGTTTCCACGCAGACCCAGCCAAAAAAGCCTTTCTCGCGCCCAGTTTTTATGCGCTCCAGATTCGAAGCCCCCGCGCGCAGACAGCGCTTCGCTTTTCGATTGCGTTTTCCAACTGCTGCAATAAGCGCCAAAGCGACTGCAAATCGCTCATTTTTTCATCAGTTCTGAAACCGCCCTGTTTTTCACCACCCTTTCCGGGGAAAGTAGGTTTTTTCCGCACCCCGATCCGTCACAAACGCGCTCAATCAAAAATGAGACTTGGAAGGGACAAGAAATGAACGGAGCGGATACCGCCTGGATCATCGTCGCCACAGCCCTCGTGCTGTTCATGACACTGCCGGGCCTGGCGCTGTTTTATGGCGGCCTCGTGCGCGCGCGCAACGTGCTCAGCGTCTTCATGCATTGCTATGCCATTGCCTGCCTGATGAGCGTCTTGTGGTTTGCCTTTGGTTATTCCATCGCCTTCGGTGACGGCGGCGCCTATTGGGGCGGCCTCGGCAAAGCGTTCCTGTCAGGGATTGACGCGGACACCCTCTCCGGCACCCTGCCGGAAGTGCTCTTCTTTGCCTTCCAGATGACCTTTGCCATCATCACCCCGGCGCTGATCGTCGGCGCTTATGTGGAGCGCATTGGCTTTGGCTTTGTCCTCCTCTTCTCCGCGCTTTGGATGCTGCTGTGTTATGCGCCCGTGACCCACTGGATCTGGGGCGGTGGTTTCCTTGCGGATGGTGGCATCTTTGGCGAAACCGGCGTGAAGGACTTCGCAGGCGGCATCGTCGTGCACGAAACCGCCGGGCTCGCGGCGCTGCTCATCGCTGTCTTCCTTGGGCCACGTAAAGACGCCAAGCACCCGCCGCACAACCCCGGTTATGTCTTCATTGGCGCGGCCATGCTCTGGGTTGGCTGGTTCGGCTTCAACGGCGGCTCGCAACTGGCGGCGGACGGCGGCGCGGCCATGGCCCTGACCGTCACGCATATCTCTGCGGCCACCGCATCGCTCACATGGGCGATCTGGGAAAAGATCAAGTTCGGCAAGGCCTCCCTCGTGGGCATGGTCACCGGCACCATCGCGGGCCTCGCCTCCATCACCCCGGCCTCCGGCTTTGTCGGCCCCATTGAGGCGCTGATCATCGGTGCCGTGGCTGGTGTGCTCTGTCAGGAAGCGGTCAACCTGATCCGCAACACGCTCAAGATCGACGACACGCTCGACGTTTTCGCGGTGCACGGCGTTGGCGGTATCTTCGGTACGATCATGATTGCAGCCTTTGGCGCAGGGTCCTGGGCGGCGCAGCTTGGCTCCCTGGTTATCGTCGGTGTCTTCACAACCATTGTGACCGTGGTGCTGATCTTCGTGGTCAAGGCGATCACCCCGCTGCGCGTGGACGCAGAAGCCGAACACAACGGGCTCGACATTTCCGCCCACGGCGAGCGCGCCTACGATCACTCCAGCTGATCTGAGCACAAAACACATCAAACGCCCGGGTTTGCTGTCGCACCCGGGCGTTTTTTGTTGCCAGATTGCCGGCCCTTGTGAAAATAAACCGACCGCTTCCCGGAGGCGGTGTATTTTGAAAGGGAAGACATTGACCAAAACGACAAAGAGCCTCGCCTTTGGGCTGCTTCTGGCTGGCACGGCCATAAGCGCCGAGGCCGCCACCATCCAGTTCACCGCCACAAGCGCATCCGCCGGGGAAATCGGCTGGTTCCAGATGGACGACGCCGCTTTCAGCGGGGCCTGCTGTAGCAGCTGGTACGACAACAGCCTGATCACCGCGCTGTTTTTCAGCGACCCGGTCACCGGCGCGTGGCTGACCATCGAGGATATCAACCTTGGCTCACCCGGAAACGAAGCTGAGGTTCGGATCGACGCCTCAGGTACTCTGCCCGCCTTCGAGAATGGACGCTTCAGCTTTGCCGTTGACGAAAACTTCTTTGAAGTCAGCTTCTCCGGCACCCAGTACATCGACTTTTACGGCGGCGCGCCGGACTATGCTTACAACGGCTATAGCGATGTGAGCTGGAGCACGGGCTTTGCCCTGTCTTCCGTCCCGACCGCCGCCGAAGTGCCGCTTCCGGCCTCGGGCCTGCTGCTGGCGGGTACGCTTGGGCTTGCAGGCGCTGCGCGGCGCGCCCGGCGCAAAGGCTGAGCAGAGACCCTTTGCCAATATCCAAGCCCGGCACGCAGCCCAAGAACGCTGCGTCCGGGACAAGCATCGCGCTTAGCCGTAAAGCTCGGCTGCGCGCCGTTCGAACGCGCGGACCACGCGCTGCATGGCTTCATAGAAGAACATCCCCGCCGCGCCCTGCAGCAGGCGGTTCTTGAACTCGAAGTCCACGAAGAACGACACATCCACGCCGCCACCCTCAGCATCCGTGAAGGCCCATTTCGACACCATGTGCTTGAATGGACCGTCAAGATACTCGGTGTCGATCTTCTGCGCCTCCGGCCAGAGCGTCACGCGGCTGCCAAAGCGCTCGCGAAAGACCTTGAAGCTGATGACGAGGTCCGCGAGCATCACCTCGTGGTCGCCCTGCGGATCGCGTGACCGGATGCGCGCCGCCGCAGTCCAGGGCAGAAACTTCGGATAGCTCGCCACATCCGCGACAAGGCTGTACATTTGCTCTGCCGTATACGGCAGGTGGCGGGTTTCGGAGTGGGTCGGCATGTCGCCCCCTTGTGGTCGTCTCGAAGTCTTGTCGGTCGTGGGGTCCATGTCGTATGTAGCGCGCGGGAAATCAAGGGGATGGGCATGCCACAGCGTCCATATGTCGTCGACAAGATGATCTCGGCCAAGCGCATCGCCGCGCGGATCGAAGAGCTGAGCCGTCAGATCGAAAAGGAATTCGCCGATGCCGACAAGCTGGTGGTTGTCGGCCTCCTGCGCGGCTCTTTCGTGTTTATCGCCGATCTCGTACGCGAGCTGGATCTCGACGTGGAAGTCGATTTTCTGGAAGCCTCGTCTTACGGCAACGAAATGGAATCAAGCCGCGAAGTGCGCATCCTCAAGGACCTGCGCGGCGGCATCGAAGGGCGCGACGTTCTGGTGGTCGAGGACATCATCGACACCGGTTACACCATGAAACATGTGCTTGGGCTGCTCAAAGCGCGCAAGCCGCATCGCCTGCGCTCCATCGCGCTTCTGGACAAGCCCGTGCGGCGCGAAGTGGAGGTCCGGGCGGACTGGACAGGTTTCGAGATCCCCGACGAGTTTGTCGTGGGCTACGGAATTGATTTCGCCCAGAGAAACCGCAACCTCGGCTATATCGGCAAGGTGCGGTTTACCGAGGACTGAAGTCCTCGATCGGGCCGTTTACCACACACGCAAAAGGTGAGTCGCCGCTTGAAATCGGGCGGCTTTTTTGCGTTTGGAAGTGACGCGCGTCACACCTATTGAGAAATATATTCATTTACTAAGCATCTTTAGCGTGTTTACCTTTCCTTAACGTAAGGCTCTGACAGGCGCAGAGTCACGGGAGTTTTTGCAGATAAACTATTGATAACGCGTCACTATAAAATGACGCGGGGAGCGGAGCTTTATGGTTTTGCGGGTTGCCCGGAATGGCGGATACGGCGGCGTGACCGCCATGCAGAAATACAACCCATTGTCGAGCGTGACCATTACGGCTGCCGAAAGTGCGTATTGTTCGGCGATTCTTGAACACCGCTGCGAATGGCTCGATGACCGCTCGATTTTCCCACAAACCCTGACCTTCTACATGGCAGATCATGCGGCAGCGATTGCTGGCGAAAACGGCAAGCCGCCGCCTCTTGTGGTGGTCACATCAAACCGTTCGAGGTGGATTGCAGCCGGGTTGGAAACGGGCCGTCTGGCGCTTGCCGCCATGCCGGGCGATGCGACCAGTTTTGCCGGGATCCGGGACGGGCGCGCATTTGGCGGCGCGGACAGGCCGGTCTCGCCGCCGATCTACGCGCCTTACCGGCAGGGCCCGGGCAGCACGCGCTCGATCTATGTTCTGGTGCACGCCAGCGAGTATGCCACCTACCGCGCGAACCTCGATGCTTACGGCGTCACGGTTGTCGGCTGGAAATTCACCGCTGTACCCGCCGACCGCGCGCCGCTCGCAGGCTTTGGTGTCAGCCGCTTTGCCGCCATCGCCTTCTGCAAGGCCCTCAGGGCAGAAACGCTGAAGGCTGACGGGGCCACCTGTTGGGACAAGGCCTGGACCATCGACGACAATGTGATCGGAATGCAGGGTTTTCCGGGTTTTACAACCGCCGAAGCCGCTTTGGACGCCGCCTGGGTTTGCCTTGGGTTCAATGGCAAGCCGCTTGCGGACACGCGCGCCGACAACCGGGCACAGTTCAGCAGTGCCGCTGTCCCCGGTCCGCCCCCGCCCCTGCCTCCCGCGGCGACCTCCGGCATCATTCAGCAGGTGGCGCTCTGGAACATCGCGAAGATGACCGCCGATCGCACCAACTTCAGCCCGACCTACGTCGCCTCCGCCGAAGATCTCAGCCTGACCCGCTATTTCAACATCACGAACACGCCTTATCGGTTCTACACAGGTAGCGTGATCTGGAAGGAGAACGTCGTCGGCGATTACTACGACGGCTCCCTGGTCTTCCAAAGTGCACGCAGAACTTCTGAAGCGGACTTTGTCACAGCAGAAGCAACAACACCGGCTGGCGGCGCAGCGCCACCGCTGCAAGTGCGCGTCAAAGCCACGGATCCCGCTGTGACAGCGCGCGCCTTTGCCATCGATCCGGTGCTGCAGCTCAGCAAAAACATCTCCGCCGCAGATCGGGGAAATGCCGCCGTTCGCAACAGGGCCGCCTGCCAGATATCCGAACAGATCACCAAGACCTCAATCGGGAAGGCGGGAATCATGACACCGGCCTCTTTGGCCGCCGCCTTTGCCTTGCCAGACGACTCGGTCCCGATCGCTTTTCAGGACCTGAACCCGGCAGTCGCGGGGGGCGGCGACGACACGGCCGCAGGTGGCGGCGGGGACGACACCCTACCGGCAGGCGGCGGCGGTGATGACACCCCGCCCGCTGGCGGAGGCGCTGGCGGTGGTGGAGGCGGCGGCGGTCCGGCCAGAAACCGGGCGCGATGGAAGCAGCTGAGAAAAGAAAAGCGCAACAATTGGCGGCGGCGCTGGCGCTGTAAGAGGTAACGGCCATGGCTTTGGAAGAATTCTTACACGCGCTGCGCGCGCAGGCCGATGAACACGGTGCCCTGACGCTGGATGCGGATCTGATGGGCAAGGACGAGGCGGCCCGGATCAGCACACAATTTGCCCTCAAGGACGGCGCGCCGCTCTCGATCACCGGCGTCACGCCGGACCACATTCCCGACCCGGACGGCAATGGGCTGATCCATGTTCAGGGCGGCCAAGCGGCGCTGATGGGGCTTGATCCCATGGACGTCACTGCGATCTTTTCCATGCCGGAAGAAGCACCACAGGTGACGCTGCTTTGTCCCATGGCCAAGGATTGGGGGTTCAAGGACAGCTTCAAGGGGCTGACCTTCTTCCCTTTTACCGAGCTCGCCCCGAGCCACGCGCAGTTCATCTACGCCAGCGCCGCCAAAGACGCGCAGCCCTGGCCGGGCGATCCCGGACACAGCGTGCCGCTTGTTCCCGGTGTGAACCTGCTGACCGATACGACAATTTCCAAGCTGGACCTTGTGAGCAAACTGATTGGCGAAGATGTCTCGCCGCAGTTCCGCCTCTACGGCCCGTTTGGCGCGGCGGACAAGCAGGCGCTGCCTGTCGGCACGCTGCGCGCGCCCCTGACGGACAAGGGACTGACGCTTGGCACGACGCCGTTCAAGCTTGAGCTCGGCCCGCCCGCCGTTGGCGTGCGGATTGATGCCTCCACCGCCAAGAACCCCGGTCAGGACGTCAGCTTTGTTGTGTTTGCCGAGTTTCAGAAGACATTGGAGGTTTCTGTCGCGATCCCCCAGGCAGGCAATCGCGTTACCTTCTCCACCCATCCTTTGCCGCATCACGATGGCATCGACAGCCTGATTGCCGCCCTGCCCGGTTGTGAAAACTTCCGCGATGTGGTGCCCGGCGAAGTCACCAGCGCCTTTGCCAAGATCGGTCTACGCAGCTTTTCGGCGGTTTACGACGTGGACGCCAGCAAGCTGACCTACCTGCGGCTGGCCATCGGCGCAACGGAGCCCTGGCCGATCATCGACAACGTGCTGACCCTGACGGACATGGGGCTGGTCTACGACATCGTGAACCCCGGCGCAAAAAGCGTGCAAAGCGCCAACATCACGGCCAGCGCCGCGTTCCTGCCGGACGTGTTCAAGGGCGATTTCGAATTTGCCCTCGGCGTGAGCAAAACCGCCGGTAAGAAATGGCAGCTTGAGACCATAAGCGGCGCGTTCTACGGCCATGTCTCCTTGGGCGATCTCATTCAGAAGCTGGTGGGCAGCGGCGTTTCCGTGCCCAAGGAACTGAACGACATCACCTTCTCCGATTTCGGCGTGGCGGTGGAGAACACCGGGACCGAGGAAAAGGCGGTTTACCAATACACGATCTTCGGCAGCTGCGGCTTTTCCTTCCCGATGCTGGGGACCGAGCTGACCTCGTTGATCAGCGTGGTCGTCACCAAAGAAGGCACAAGCCATACGATTGCGCTTTCGGGGGTGATCGTCATTGGCGAGGCAAACTTCTTCTTTGAACTGGATATCGCCAAGGACAAGGACACCTCGGACGTCCAGCTCAAGGCGGGCTGGACCATGGAGGACCTGCTCCCCGGTCCCGATGGCGAAGCGGCAGAGCCGCATCCCCTGGGTTTCGGCGATATAGCCAAGGCGTTCGGCTTTGAACCGCCCGCCATCCCCAAGGAGCTGGACCTGGGCCTCAAACAGGCCGGGATCGCCTATGACTTCACCAACAAGACGCTGATGCTCGAGGCGCAATCGGTCAACTACGGCAGCGCCGCCTTTGTCGCCGATCGCTCGAGCGGCACCTCGACCTATGTCTTTGCCTTTGAGCTGGGCAAAGATCTCAGTCTTGGTGATCTTCCCCTTGTCGGGCCGGCGCTTGGCGATATTGGCGGGGTCAAGAACCTGCGGGTTCTGTTCACCTCGCAGCCTGTTTCCGCCAAGAAACTCAAAGGTTACAATGGCCTGTTGCCCAAAGGGTTCCCGCCGATCAGCGCGCCGGGTTCAGGGGCCACAGGCGAGGAGGCCAAGAAGACCGAAGGCGACAAACCCGCCCTGCCCAAAGGCTTCAACGTCTCTGCCGATATCTACCTCGGCGGGCTTCCCCTGCCCATCGGTGCGGGCGGCGACAGCGCGCCGGTCTCGGAGGCGCCGCCCCCGGCCAAACCCAAACCGCCCACGCCCCCCAGCGGCAATGCCACATGGATCAACATCAACAAATCGATTGGCCCGGTGGGGATCGAGCGCATTGGCGTGCGCTACGAGGACGGGCGTGCATGGCTGCTGATCGACGGCAGTTTCACTCTCGCCATGCTGGAGATGAGCCTCATGGGGCTGTCGCTGGGCTTCAAACTCGATGATCCCTCGGACATCTCCGTGCACCTCGACGGCATGTCGCTGGAGTTCCAATCCGGCCCGCTGACCATTGCGGGCGGTTTCCTCCATATGGGCGACGACTACCTCGGCATGGCCATGGTCAAGGCGGCGGGCTTTGGTCTGACGGCCATCGGGGGCCTCGCGCCGAAAGACAAGTCCTTCTTCATCTTTGCCCGGCTCAATGCGCCTCTGGGTGGCCCGCCCTATTTCTTCATCACCGGTCTTGCGGGCGGCTTTGGTATCAACCGCAGCCTGATCCTGCCCAAGATCGACGATCTTCCGAATTTTGCGCTGATGCCGCAGAACAACCAGTTCCCGACCAAGCTCGATCCCAAAGACCCCGGCGGCTCGCTCGCCTCGGTGCTGGCCCAGACGGCGGAGTACATTCACCCGGAGCCGGGCGCGAACTGGATCGCGGCGGGGATCGATGTGACCTCCTTCGAGATGGTCGATGCCTCCGTGGTGGTCACCGTCGCCTTTGGCGTGGACTTTGAAGTGGCGCTTTTGGGCATCTGCCGCGTCACCGTACCCAAAGGCGCGCCGGACCCGGTGCTTTACATGGAAATCGCGCTTGAGGCGCGCTTCTCGCCGGCGCAGCACCTCATCGCCATCGACGGCCGCCTGACGCCCGCCTCCTACCTGTTTGAAGGCATCGTGCGCATCTCCGGCGGCTTTGCCTTCTACATCTGGTACGGCGGCGATCATGCGGGCGAGTTCGTGGTTTCCGTTGGCGGCTACCACCCGCAATTCAAGAAACCCGATTATTACCCGGTCGTCCCGCGCCTTACGATCATCTATCAGGTCGGGCCGCTGATGATCAAAGGGCAGACCTATTTTGCCCTTCTGCCGCATATGCTTATGGCCGGTCTGGAGATTGACGCGGTGTGGAAATCCGGTCCGATCAAGGCCTGGTTCTCCGCCGGGGTCGACTTCCTGCTCGGCTGGCGGCCTTTCCATTACGAGGCCTCGGCCTTCATCCACATCGGCGCGTCCTTCACGCTCGATCTGCTGTTTACCTCCGTCGACATCACCATCCACGTTGGCGTGGATCTTGATATCTGGGGACCGAAGTTCGGCGGCAAGGCGACGGTCGATCTCGATATCATTTCCTTCACCATCCACTTCGGCGCGGACAAGACAATCGACCATGTGGATTGGCTGCAGTTCCGCCAGTCCTTCCTGCCGGGCGGAGAAGCCACGGGCGGCAAGGCGGCAGGGGCCACCCCGGTTGGCGCGCCCACTGCCAGTGGCGATGCGGTGCTCTGCACGGCGGCTGTGCCGGACGGGATGCTCAAGGACCTGAAAGCCAGCGATGGCGATGCGCCCTCCGAAGCCTTCTTTGACTGGTTGGTGGACCCGAACCATTTTGTCATCGCCTCAACCACGGTGATCCCGTCGAAGTCCCTGCAGTTCAACGATTTCACGGCCACATCACCGCTGAAAGACGCCAGCAGCTTCACCCCGGTGAAAGGCGCCCCCGCGGATCTGCCGAAGCCTTCGGTGCGCTATGATGCCACCAAGAATCCGAATGGCGTGGCGTGGAACAGTGATTTTGGCGTCCTGCCGATGGGGCTGGCCTCGGATGGTTTTGAAACCGGGCTGACGCTTTCGCTGATGAAGCTGCAGGAAGGCGCGGATTACACCGATCCCACGCAATACGTGGACGCGGTTGATGACGTGGCCATTGGCGCAACAGTGACCTCGGCGCAGGCGGCCATGTGGGCCGGGGTCGATCCGGGCATGAACGGAGCGCGGCTCGTCAAGGACGCGCTGACCACCGTCGAGATCTCGCCGATGATCCAGCACCCGCAGATCACGCTCAAGGCCGATCTCTGGGCGATGATGTTCAACATGGCGAACAGCATCACATGGCAGTTCGACGCGCCGCAGATCGCCAAGAGCGACAATTTCAACCCGGTATTGAGCGACGGCGGCACGACGCTGACCTTCAACGTGGATGGCGCGCCCGCACCCGCCAACCACAACTTCATCCTCTCTGCGCTCAATGATGCCAAGGCGGCCCAGGCGCGGGGTGAAATGGCGGACGCGCTGGGAGACCTTGGCCTCGATCTGGGCGCGAAGGACATCAACACAGATCACATGGCGGCCTATCCGCTCTGGGATTGGCCCATGATCCGCCTGCTGGGCGAAGAGATCGCGGCGTAAGGGGGCGGCCATGAGTGCAGACGTCATCAAGACCAAAAATCAGGCTCCAGTTCAGGGCACGGTCAATTTCATTCAGCACAATCTGCCGGGGCTGACGCCCGGGGCCTATCAGGTCACCGCCCGGCAGAAGGTGTCCACGCAAGACGACGATTTTGGCAACACCTACCATTTCGCCGTCACCGGCCAGCGGTTTTCGCTCAATCCCGAAGACCTGCATGTCACCTACCCGCCCGATCAGGGGGAAGGCGAGTACAACGGCACCCTGCCCCATGTGGTGCTGACCAAGCAGACCTTGCCGTGGCAGCGCTATCCCACCACGGAAATCCCGCCGCGCAGCTACCCTGATCAGATGCATGACCGCGATGTGCCGACATGGCTTGGCGTGCTGCTGTTTGATGCCGAGGATGAGAAAGCCTTTGAGGGGTTCCGCGCGCAGGCCACCGCCGGCGCGGTGCGCGATCTGTTCATCGCGCGCTCTGGCAGCGATCCGAAACAGGGGTACTCGCAGTTCTTCCGCGCAGGCGATCTTGGCCCCGATGCACCGGTGGATCAGCTCTCGCATCATCTCGAATACGGCGAGGCCCCGGACGATCCCTGCCGCTATATCGACGTGCCCATGGCCCTGTTTCAACGCATGGCCCCTTCTGTCAATGATCTCAAGATGATGGCGCATCTGCGCAATGTCGAGATCACCAAGAAAGCCACGCAGAACGGCGTGCCCGCCGGGCGCAATGACCTGTCCAAAATCCCCGGCACGTCTGATTTTGCGCTTGTGATGGGCAGCCGCATTCCCGAAGCCGGGCGGCGCACTTTTGCGCATCTTGTGTCCCTGGAAGGGCTGGAGCCATTCCTGCCCGCCGACCCTGGCGACAGCGACGATCCCTCGGACATCACCATCCCGACCAAGGTCACGGATTCAACCGGCGATTTCGACATCGCCGCAGGTGGGTTCATGCGGCTGATTTCGTTGCACAGCTGGAGTTTCACCTCCACCGGCGACAGCAGCCAGTTTGAAAATCTTGTGATGGGTCTTGCCCCGAAAAACCCGGCAGAGGGCGACACGAGCGCAAATTACGCCATCGGCTTGCCCTGCCCCGCCCCCGCCGCCAGCGACAGCCCCGCCACTAGGCAAGCGAAAAACGCTCTGTCGATGGGCTACACGGCGGTCAAGCACCACACCCGCGCGGGTGATCAGACCGTGTCGTGGTATCGCGGGCCGCTGGTGCCCTACACGGTGGAGACGGACACGCTGCCGTTGAACGGCTTCCCATCGGCGGATGCCGCCAATCGCTACAATCCCGACAACGGCATGTTTGACGTCAGCTATGGCGGCGCGTGGCAATTGGGGCGGCTTCTGGCGCTGCAGGACAAGGATTTTGCCGTCACGCTCTACAACTGGCGGCGCGATGCGCTCCGGGCGAATATCAACGAGCTGGAGACCATCATCGCGGGGCAAGCGCTCACCGATGTGACGCGCGAGTTGCAGGATGACGACCTGCTTGTGCCGCTCCTGCGCACCTTCCTGCCCGAAGCTGCCGTCTCAGGTCAGGGGATTGCCCTGAACGCCGTGGCCGTGCCCGAACCGCAGCAGGAAACCACACCCTCGCTGACGCAGAACCGCATGGAGCGCAGCCGCGCGGTGCGGCGCAAGCTGACCAGCAGCCCGCAGCCGCAGGTCGCCGCCTTGGCACAACTGCAATCGGTGGAAGACGCGCTTTTTGTGCCGATCAAACTGTTTGACTGGGCCGCGCGGCTGCGCCTGCTCGAAGGGGTGCCGTTTTCCTATATCGTGCCCGACGAGAAAATGCTTCCCCCTGAATCCATTCGGTTTTTCTATCTCGACAACAACTGGACCGACACGCTGTTCGACGGCGCGCTCAGCATCGGGCGCAATGCGTCAAAATCCGAACTGCCCAGCCTTGAGCAGGCGCAGGACGACCGCCTGCGCCCGGCGCTCTCAACCAAAGCCCACCGTCACGCGGCCAAACTGCGCAGCAAGGCGCTTGGCATGCCGGAGCCCGAGGCGCCGCAGCCGGTGCGGCAGGTTTCCGGCCTTCTCCTGCGCTCCAGCGTGGTCAAGGGCTGGCCCGGGCTGGAGGTGAACGGCTACGCCGATGACGGCAGCCTGATGGATATCGTCCGTTTCGAGCGGCTCTCGCCCACGGTGCTGATGTGCCTGTTTGAGCCCTCCAGGAACGCCAGCACCCTGCGGCTGCATCAGGTGGACATTCACGAACCGGCGGAAGGGCTGCATTTCGGCCTGTCCGGCAAAGGCAATTCCGTCAACGTGCGCTACAACTTCAAGGACGGCGATATTGACCCCGGCCAGCAGACCACCGATCCGCAGGTCGATCAGGCCGCGCCGTTCCGCAACGCCGAGCGTCAGCGCGTGATCCGCATGTACCGCCTGTCCCGGCAACTACGCGATACGGCGAAATACGGAAAATATATCAAGAACATATACGAAGAGCGCGATCACCTACCCTCGTCGGAATTTGCGCTTCAGATGATCCGGGGCGTAGGTCTCGTGTCCTTCAAACTTGGCCAGAAGGGATAAGCCGATGACCCTGATCGTTCCCATCAATGTCGCGGCCCTGCGTGTTTCTGTGGCGGATGCCAGCGGTGTCACGGTCAAGCCAGAGTATTTCTCCGGCCCAACCACCTCATTTCACGCCCTGCCTTGGCGCGACAAGAACTGGACCAACTTTCCGCCGAACATGCAGGCGAACGTTAGCCACTACATCAACGATCCTCTGACCGGGAATGTCACGCGCGGGCTTCAGGCCGGGGTGCATTTGCACTGGGCGTTGCCCGATGGGCTGTCGCGCGGGGTACAGCAAGAGAGCGGACAGTTGGATTTCCCCGCCGTACCAGACCGTTGGCTGGTCACGCGGATACTGGTGATGAACGGCCAAACCGAGGTGATGGTCAAACAATGGGTGATCGAAAGCGATCACCTTCTGGCCGAGTACATCGGCACCTCGGGCAAGGACAACGCCTATGCCAAGTACAATCAGGCCACCGGGCGGCAGTGTATTTCCGCGCCCGTGGGCTGGGAGCGCGATCCCAGCGCCGATCAATCCGGCGGGCCGCTTTACTATCCCCCGTGGCGGCGCGTGGGACGGGTGTTCGAACTCGGCGACTGGTCGCCGCAAGCACCGGATCCGAAGGCCGCTTTGGATGAAATCCGCAACCTGACCGCCTGGAATCCGGCGACAACCCGCGCGGTGCCCCCCGGCAACACGATGCAGCCGTTGAAAGCCGTCGGCGCAAGCGGCCCGGCCTTTTCCGCCTATTACCCCGATGCCAGCAGCGCCTTTGGCCTGCATGACGCTTTTGCCGATCTGAGCGGCACCGTCGATCTGACCAAAAGCGTCTTTACCGTGTCATACCATGTGGTTGGCTGGTGCAGCCGTGCGCGGCTCGACCCGATGCAAAGCGCCGCCCTGTCCGCCGCCGTGGCCGAGGCCAAGGACAAACAGGCCGCATTGCCGGAGAAAGACCGGTCCACCCCCGATGAATTGATGGCCAATGCCGTGGCCCAAACCTACGGCTGGGCAGTGAACCCCAAGGCGGCAACCCCCTCCCGCAGCGTGTTCAGCGGTCAGCTTGCGGGCCTGCCATGGAACATCGGACAGGCCTCCAAGACGCCGGGGTTCGAAGGGTGCTACTTGCCGCCCCTGCCCGGCGATCCCTCCATTCGCGTGGCCGTCGGCAATTCCACCTCCGGGGCGCTGGCCGCGCTCATCGCCCGCGACTGGAAAGAGAAAAGCGGCGCATGGACACCCGAAGGCCCGGCCAAGGACATTGATCCGGCCATTGAAAACAACCTCGAATTCCTGCTCGACCTTCTGCAAAGCGGGCTTTTGCACAAAATGGGCGAGCACAGCCTGCCCGAACTGGAAGAAGCCCTGCACGCCCAAGGGTTTGACGCCCATCAGGGCGGCACGCTCTGGGTGGTGCGCAAGAAGCAGACCGACGCCGAGAAATCCGATCCGAACCGGTTTGAGCCACCCGAAGAAACCCTGCCGCCAGAGGCCAGCGAACTGGCGGAAACCCTGAACGCACTGAACGCGGCGCAGCTGCGGCTCGACAATCTGCTGAACGTGATCGCCAGCACACAGGGCCAGGTTTTCCTCGATTGGTACAAGTACATCACCACCGTCTATGACGCGGATTTGCCTGACAAAAACACCCTGCAACAAGGACTGAAGGATCTGCTCTCCGAAGAGATTCTGGATATCTGGGCCAAGCTTGAGGCCGCCTTTGGTCTCAAGGCCGCAGGCGCGCCGGAAACCGGGAACTTGCCGCAGTTTTTTGCCACACCGCAGGATTACATAGCGCTGAACGGCGACACCTATGAGACCGCCGCGCCGCCCGAAAGCCTCGCCGGGCAGATCGTGCATCAGGCCAACGCCCTGCTCGATCAGCTGGAAAATGGCGATTATGCCGACTTCGAGCTGCAACCGAGCGACGATGCCCGCTTCTTTGCTCCCAGCGAGCCGGTGATCGTCGCCTCTGGTGACAGTCTCAAACCGGCGCGGCGCAATGGCAGTTTCAAGCAGCTGCCCTGCCGCGAGACCAAGGACATCGTCAGCACCCTGTCCCTTCCGATTGTCTCCGGCCCGACGATGCTGTCTGCGGCGGATCTGATTGACCGGTTCAAGCTGGCCATCCCGGACCTCTCCGCCAACACCTCGCCCGAGGGCAAGGACACCGCACCGCTGATGAACACGGTCCTGCCGTTGATTGCAGAGGCCTGCCTGCTCGATGCCTCGCTCGCCCTGCCCATTGGCACCTATATCAGCGGCGGAGAAGAGGCGATGGAGATCGTCGAAGCCCTCAGCACTGCAACGCACGCGCTTTATGGCGAGATGCAGAAAGCCTGGGAGACGCGCGACAAGAACGGCCTTGTCCCGCCCGCCCCGCCGGTGCTGGTGAACCCGAGTTTCCCAATCTCCGGCTCCGTCATCACCGGCGGCGACAAGCCGGGATCGGAGAGCGTGGCCTGGGACGGCACCATCCCGCAAAATCTTGCCGTAACCCGCCAGTCGGGCGGCAACTGGGAGGAGCCGTTCCTGCCTCTTTACCTCAATTGGACCGCAGAAGTGACACCGGTTGGCAAGGGCGTGGGCAAGACCGCGCCGGACTACGCCAAGGGCTACATCACCGATCAGTTCGGCCTTGATGACAACCATATCGAGTTGCAGCCCAGCGGCACGCCGCCGGTCATGGAAACCGGCGCAACGGAGATCAAAGGCTCGATCCCGCTGTCCTCCCGCGCCGCCGCGCCGCTGCTCGATCAGATCCGCGCCTTTGTGGAGGCGGACCCGGACGGGACCAAGAATCTGGCCCAGATCGTCAAGACGCTCGACGAAAAGCCCTTGCTCAGCCAGGGTTTGAGCGGGCTGAACGATGCGCTTCTGACCCGTGATCGCGGGTTGCAACTGCGCCCCTACGATCCGTTTTTCGACACGGAATCCGTGGCAACGAAGCTCGGCGCAAAGGGTGACAGCTTCCACTACGAGAATGTCATCACCCATTTTGTCGGTGCCACCGTGGGTGATCAGATCGCATCCGTGCCACGCGGCGAAGCGGTAGGGTTCGAGCCGCTGCGCGCGGGCACGCTGAACATCATGCATATGGAAGTGGTCGACGTCTTTGGCCGCAAGCGCACGGTGATTGATGGCTCGCTTGCCTCCGACCGCAAGAAGCTGACCGCCAGCTGGATGCTCAGCCCGCCGAAGGGCGGCGAGCTGGGGGACAATCCTTTCGCCTACCTGCCGCCGCGCGTGACGCAACCGTCGCGCCTGCGCTTTCGCTGGATGTCGGCCAGTGATGACCGGGTGGAGCTGAACGCCCATCCTGCCACCTCGCCGGTCTGCGGCTGGATCATCCCCAATCATCTGGACAACGCGCTGGCGCTTTACGAGGCGTCCGGCAAGCCGCTTGGCTCGCTTGGCGTCTTTGGCGGGCAGACCAAGGTCATCTGGCAGTCCCCCGCTGGCCATGCGCCGCGCGACATGGACCAGGATCTCGCCGGGGCGAACCCGCATCTGCGCAAGCTGGCCACCTTCATCAACGGCAAGGACAAGCCATTCTTCACCGCCCTGATGGCCGGGATCGACAACGCGCACACCTATATCATGCCGTCCGACAAGAAGGCCGCTCAGGCGCAGGCGGTGCTCATGGGGCGGCCGCTGGCGGTGGTGCGGGCGAGCCTGCGACTGGAAACGCAGGGCATCCCCGACAGTGACACCAGCACAGAGGCGCTCAAGGCCTTCCTGAAGACAAGCGAAGGCAAACCCTATGACTGGACCGGGCGCGACACCGCCGGGGTCATGGGGGTGGATTTCCCGGTGCGGCTGGGGGATCGGGCCAATCTCGAAGACGGGCTGATTGGCTATCTCATGGACAGCCCAGCGCCATTTGAGACACTGTTCATGCCAGCGGTTCCGGGTGGCCAATCGGCGATCGTCAGGCCAAAGGCCGACACGATCACGCTCAACCTGCGCGCCAATCTCGACCCGCCCGCCAAGCCGGACGCGGACGCCAAGGCCCAGATCGCCCGCCTGCGCAATACGGACGTGCAAAGCGCCCAGACCTTGATGACCGTCCTGATGGATCCGCGCGCGCAAGTGCACGCCTCCATGGGCATCCTGCCGGTCAAAGGCATTGGTCTACCGCCGGAAGTCTACGCCAGCGCGCTGCGGGCGCTTGAGGTGAGTTTCTTCACACACCCGATCCTGCGCAGCACCCAACGGCTCGATCTGCCGGTGCCGGATGAAGCGGGTTTCGAATGGAAATGGACCAAAGGCGTTCTGCAAAACGGCACCGAAGAGCCGCAGACCGAGGCGCTTGAGACACTCACCATCGCGGATCGTGCGCATTTCTCCTACAGCCCGCAAACCGCCGAAGATGGCTGGCTGACTCTCTCCCCCGCGCCCGAGACCAAGAAACCGGACACCCCCGAGGAGGCCACGCCATGACGATCAGCGTCACATTCCTCAATGACAAGACCGGCAAACCCGATGTCTACATCGGCAAACCCGAGCTCGACGCCTATACGCTGACCATCACCAGCGACAGCAGCACGGCGGTCTCCGTGCCCTCTGTGCGTATTCAGTTCCCTACGTCGATCTTCCCCATTGGCAGCACGGCGAAGTTTTCGGTTACCTCCTCGGGCTGGAAATCCCCGCAGGCGGGCGGGCCTTACCTGACGCTGACGCCGGATGCCCCCCTGAGCCTGTCGCAAGGTGCGCCGATCACGATTCTGCTCAGCGGCATCACCTCAAGCGTCAGCGCCGTGACCTCTGGTCAGATCACGGTCCATGCCGCCAGCGAAGCGCCCAGCGCCAAGGTTTTCCTTTTGCACTACCCCGAAGGGGCCAAGGATCTGAGCCAATACATGAGCGCGGCTCTGCTGCCGGTGGCAAAGGTCTACCGCACCCCATCGGGGCAAAAGGCCATTCAGAACATCCTGTCGCTCAACCTCAAGAACAAGACCCCCGGCAAGCCGCTTGTGACCGAAGGCTGGACCAAGGGCACGCCCACCGTGCTGTTGTCCTTTGTCTATGGCGCAGAGGCCGGGGCGCTCACCACCGACGGGCCAACCACCAGCGATCCGCATTCGGCGTGGTCGATTGATGTCTCCGTCGATCAGGTCTTTCGGGACGGAAAGCTGGTCCATGCCTGGACCGCAAAGAACCCGGATCCCGGCGGCGCGGGTAGCACGCCCGAATGGACCTTGCAGCCGACGCCGGAGAACCCGCAGGTTCTCGGCGATGGCACCGGGGCCAATGTGCTGTTCAAGATCGCGGATCTTTCCACTGCCGTGCCCGCCGCCCCGACACAGGCCTACCTGCAATACAGCGGCTTTCCCGGCTATGACGATGGCTACATCACCGTCGATCTCTGGGTGGCAGAGCCGCAGCCCTCGATCATCTTCTTTGACGGCAGCCCATCGCGGGTGGAGACGCTCGGCCAGCCGGTCAAGCTGAACTGGCAGACTTTCAGCGTCGACCGGGTTGATCTGGTCTATGACGCCTATACCGGGATCACGCAGGGCCAGCCGACGTTCAAGAAAACGGTGCTCTCCACCACCACCGGAGATATCGACACCTCCGGCAGCTATTCCGTCGATGTGAGCACCACCACACGGTTTACCCTCAATGCCTACCGCACAGTCTCTGACGCGCAGCCCGCCTTCACCCAAAGCTGGACGGCGGATGTGCCCGATGTGGCGCTGACCTTTGATGCCAAATACGATGCTCCCGTGGCGGGCTCCCCGGTGGCGTTGAACTGGACCACGCAAAATGCGCTCTATTGCGAGATCACCAACAGCTTGAACGAACAGCCTTACGTGCTGGACCCCAAGGACTTCGCCAAGGGAAGCCACACGGTCTATCCCCGGGGGGCTGCGAAATACACGCTCATCGCCAAGGGGCAATACGGCACCGCCGGGCAACTGACCAAATCCATTGACCTGATGTTCCTGCCGCAGGGGTTCTACCGGCAGGATGCCCCCGTGGTGAAGGCCACCGGCGCGCCGGTTCTGATGAAGCAGGACAAGGGCGCGTTCTGGCTCGCCTCCGGCACGGACAACAACGCGCTTCTCTCCAGCCCCAACGGCATGGACTGGACCCAGGTCGGCGTGGCCGCCTTCCCCCAGCGCGATCACGCGGGCGGCGCGGCGCATGCGACGGCGATGTTTGTCATGGGCGGCACGGACAATGGCGGCACCGCCATGAACGATGTCTGGGCCAGCGACAACGGGCAGGATTGGCACAACATGAGCCATTCCGCCGAATGGAGCCCGCGCGCGCGATTTGGCTGTGTCTCCTTTGGCGGCAAGCTTTGGGTGATCGGCGGTTATGACATCAACTACCAGCCTCTGAATGAGATCTGGAGCTCGGATGACGGCACGCATTGGACGCAGGAAGGCATCGCGCAATGGTCTCCGCGGTCTGATTTTGCCCTGACGGTCTGCAACGGGGCGCTCTGGCTCTTTGGCGGGCATACCGCAGCGGACGAGGCCGCCGGTGATCTGTGGACCTCCTCGGATGGCAAGACTTGGCAGGAGGTCTCTACCGGGGGTTTCGGATCCAATGCCAGCATCTTCGGGCGCAAGAACGGCATCCTCGCCAGCCCCGACGGCCACACGCTTCTGCTCTTTGGCGGCACCGATGCAAACGGCAACGCGCTGCGCGACATTCATGCCTATGCGGACGGGCACTGGCGCTCCCCCATCGGGGCGAGCGGCTGGGACGTGGTGCGGCCCGGCGTGACCGTGGCCAATGGCACGGTCTGGATGGTGGGCGGCGTCAGCGCGCGGGGCCTCCCGCTCAGCAGCGTCTGGACCTACCTGCCCTGACCCGGGCGACAAGCGAAAACAGGATATAACACAGGGAGATAACCATATGTCACAATTCTCAGGATTTCTGGTCCGGAACGCCATAGGCGATACCGGCAACATTCCCCGCAGCGGGACATGGACACAAAGCCCGGATATTATCCCGGCTGGCACCGTCGGGATCGACCCCAAGGAACTGGTGCAGAACTATGACAAGGTCTACAACAGCACGCTCGCACAAGGGCAGTCAAACTTCCTCTATGTGCGGGCCAAGAACCTGACAAAGAGCCAGCTGACCAAGAAGGCCTTTCTGTTTCAGGCGCCGCAGAGCCTCTTTCTGTTTCCGCATTCGTGGTACGCGCAGAGCAATCTCATACATTACACCAATCCCCTGCCCTCCGGTGATCAGGATCAGGTCTATCAGGAAATCACCGCTGCGCCCGGACAGGTGGTGGCGACCAATGCTTACCAGTGGAAGCCCACAAGCACCGAGCACCATTGCCTGATTGCGGTTGTGACCGAGGACTTCGACAGCCTGCAGGCCTCCTTCCCGCCCAATGTGACCAACTCCACCAGCGCCTTTGCCACCTGGATTTTCGAGAACGGCAACATCGGCTGGCATAACGTCAACATCGCGCCCATGACCTCTACGGTCATCGAAGGCTCCACCGAGGTCGGTCCGATGATCAGCGATGCCACCGTGACCTTCACCATGACGGCCGAAAACGTGCCTGTGGGGGCCGCCTGTACCTTCACCTCGACCACGGCGTCGGTCAGCGGAGAGTTCATCTCGCAGGGCTGGACCACCGTGCCGGTCAAGCCCGGCTACAAGGATCCCACGATCAACCCGACCTTCCAGATCGGCGCACGCGCCAACCTCAAGAAAGGGGACATCGCCCGCATCAGCTACCGCACCGATTTCAAAGGCAAGGCAGTACCGCCAGGCTTCAAACAGGCGGTCAGCGGCTCTGTTCCGGTGACCAACGCTGCGGCGCATTCCAACACGCTCATGTCCATGGGACTGGACCGCGAAGCGCTGTTCGAGGCGAGCGTCAGGAGCGCCTTTGCCGAAGATGCCCTCTTCCAGTGTCCCGACAGCGGCAAGCTGATCCAGGGTCGCGCGGGGCTCAACAACATGCTGGGCGATTTCGGCGGTGGCGGCGGACGGCAGCCGATCGACTTCATCTCGGTGATCGGCTCGGACACCACCCTGCCGATCCTGGCGTCCTGAACTTTTGAAGCGGAGTAAAACTCATGACACAACACACCGCACCCTGGCTGGTCCTGCGCCATTCCCTGGACGACGCGGACGCCTCGTCCTCGCCCGACATCATCCTTGGCGGCGACAAGCCTCAGCCCGGCTATTCGCATAACTATGATCACAACGTCTCGGCGGCAATTGCCTATGACAAGGACAACAACGTCTATGTCCGGGCCATGAATGCCTCCGAGGACTTTGCCTTTGGCAATGTCTCTGTCTACCTGTCGACCCTCGACAATCTGACCAGCCCGAGTTTCTGGCAACGTCTCCTGACCGAGGACAAACAAACCCAGCAGGCCATCGGCGCTGGCCCCGGAGAGGTCGGTGTGACACCCGCCCCCTTCATCTGGCCCGACGTGGAAAAAGCGCCCTGGTGCGTGATCGCCGTGATCTCCGACGGGTCGCACCCGGTGCCGGACATGCCGCATTGGCTCAATGGGCAGGACGGGTTTGACAAGTGGATTTCTTCGCAGACCACCATGGCCTACCACTTTTACAAGGCCCCGCCCAAACCGGTGCCATCGGAGACCTACGCCTGGACCGGGGTGATTGATCTGCAGAACAAGGATGAGCAGTTGGTGACCTTCACGATCACCAGCACGCAGTTCGCCAAGGATGCGCAGGTCTCCTTCATCCTTGACAGCAAGGATGTGAACTCCACGGTGATCTCCATGGGCAACCGAACCCTGTCCACCGGCGGCGTCTATTCGACCTCCGCCAAGGTCAGCCCCGGTTTCCAGTCCAAGGTGACGGTGACCTACCTGTCCTTGCCGGACACCGGGGGGCATCCGCTCAGCTTCAGCCTTTCGGCCACGGCGGAAGTGCCCGGACCGGGCGGGTTGAACCAGACCGTGGAACTGGCGAGCTTTGACGTGGGCATCAAGTCCACGTCGGGCTCCTGACGGACTATGGCGGCGGGGCCTGTCCCCGCCGCCGTTTACCGCGCGCATTGCCATGCCGGATCTGACCGCAGACACCTTCCCCGCCCTCGCCCGCGCCGTCGCCGCGGACTCTCCGCTGGCCGATGGCCCACCGGCGGTTCTGGAAATGACATCGCAGACCGTGCGCGCGGCGCTGGCCAAAGGCGCACCCCATCTTCCAAGCGCCTATCACAAGTACCTGCGCCAGCTGGACACGCATGTAGACAAGCTGACCACCAAACCCTTTGTCGGTCAGGGTCGGTCCCTGATCAGCTCCGTGGCGCAGCTGGACCCGGAAGGTCCTGTCGCTGGCGACGTGCGGCGCTTTCTGGCGGTCACCGGCGACGTCTTTCGAACGTTTCAAACCGCCCTGACCCGCGCCCACGACGATCTGGCGCTGATCGAGAAAACCCCGCCTTTGGTGGAGTTTCGCCCTTATGCACAGCTTGGCCCCTTCACGCTGACCGCCGACAGCGTCGGCATGCTCATCGCCAATCGCACCGCCGTGGTCAGCCTGCCCTCGGCTTACCGGCAACATCCGGTGCTCTGGGGCACGCTGGCGCATGAGACCGGCGGGCATGACGTGATCCACGCGGTCCCCGGCCTGATCGACGAGATGCAGACCAAGGGTTTCGCGGCGTTGAGCAAAACCCCGCTCTCCTCCGATCCGGCCAAGCGCGATGCAGGCCAGCGGCACGGGTTGCTCTGGTCCTACTGGATGAACGAGGCGGCCGCAGACGTCTTCGGCACGCTGTTCCTCGGGCCGTCTTATTGCCTTGGTTTCTGTACGCTCATGGCCGCCCTGCTCCCGGACATGCCGGGGCACGGCCTGTCGATCCCGGCACTGCGAACCAGCACGGTCTTTGACAAGACGCGTATGCTCGACACCCATCCGACAGACATCCTGCGCATCGGACTGGCGCAAGGCGCGCTGTCTGTCATGCCGGGACTGAGCGATGCAGCCAAGGCCCGGCATATCACCTTGCTGAATGAGATCGCAGCGGTTGCAGCGCAGGGGGTAACGGAGGTCCATATACGCGGATCGCTCTACACCGAACTCGACTTCAACCCGGTGCAGCAGAGCCTTGATGAAACCAACCCCTTGCAGGACATGATGGACATGGCGCGCAGCGTGGGTGCGTTCGTCGCCGCCACCCGCTTCGATGCGCTCGGCGGGCGGGCAATCGCCGAGCTTCTGTCCTGGACCGACCATCACGACACCGCCGCAGCACAGATCGCGGACCGCCTTGCCGCCGGGCATCCGCTGGCGGGGTTCGGACGGCCTGCGCTGCTGATTGCCGGGGCCACGCTTGCTGCCTTTCGCGAACCGCAAACCTATGGCAGTTTCAGCCAAGCCATTGAGTTGGCGCTTGATGCGGCCTTTGCCTCCGATCCGATCTGGGGCAGCGGCACGCATTGCCACAAGCATTGGTGAGGGTCCCATGACAACCGCAGCATCCCCCCCCGACTGGTTCAAGTCCATCCTGCTTGGCGGCCCGGCCACGGCGGGGCGCTGTTCCATCACGATAACCGCGCATTACATGCCGCCAGAGGCCGCCATTGCCGTGAGTTTCGCCGGCCCGGGCGCTCAGGGAACCGTGGATTTCGGCCCCGCCCTGCTTTCCGAAACGCATGACAGTTTCGGCTGGATCCTCGATCTGCCAGCACATTTCGAAACCGAACTGGAGGTCAGCCTGTGGCGCAACGGGCAGGATCTGGCCCCGGACGCGGATGTCACCGCAGCCATTTCCGTTCTGCAAGACCCTGAGTAAGCACAACAATACAAAAGGCAGGTATTCCTGTCTTGGACAGAGGCAGGTTTTGGCGCTACGCTGAATGAATTGTAGGCCAGCCACCGGAGAGGACGCCGCCATGAAACGATCCATTGCCCTTATTGCCTTGCTATCAACACTCGGCGGGACAGCCGCCATAGCCCAGGACACCAACGCCCATCTCAAAGCCCGCCAGGGCCAGTTCCGCATTCTTGCGCTGAACCTCGGCGTGCTGGGTGGCATGGCCAAGGGCGCTATCGAATATGACGCCGCTGTGGCCCAGGCCGCTGCCGATTCCGTGGCCGGGGTGGCCATGGTCCATCAGGCAACGCTCTTCCCCGAAGGCACCGATGCCATGAGCCTCGACGGCACCCGCGCCGATCCGGGGATCTGGGACAACTTCGATGACTTCAACGCGAAATGGGCGGCGCTTGGCGAGGCCGCTATGAAGGCCAAGGAAACCGTTGGCAGCGGCAAGGACGCCATCGGACCGGCCCTTGGCATGCTCGGCGGCACCTGCAAAGGCTGCCACGACACCTACCGTACGCCGGAGTAAGCGCCGTGAAACGCCTTCTGACCGGATTGGCCTTGCTCGCACTGGCGGGCGGCGGGATTGGCTGGCTGCTGACCGCGCCGGGCACCGTCGAGGCCTCCCGGCTGGACGGCGTGACCGGCGAGGCGGCGCGCGGCGAGGCGGTGTTTACCGCCGCAGGCTGCGCGTCCTGCCACCATGCGCCGGACTCCAAGGACAAGCAACTGCTGTCCGGTGGTCAGGCTTTTGCCAGCGATTTCGGGACGTTCTACGCCCCGAACATCTCCCCTTCGACAGAGGCCGGGATCGGCGGCTGGAGCTTGCAGGACTTTGCGAATGCCGTGCTCAAGGGCACCTCGCCCCGCGGCCAGCACTATTACCCGGCCTTCCCCTATGGCTCTTACTCCAAGATGGAGATCCAGGACGTTGCGGACCTCTGGGCCTACATGCAGACCTTGCCGCCGGATGCCACGCCGTCCAAGGCGCATGACGTGGGGTTTCCGTTCAACATCCGCCGCAGCCTCGGCGGCTGGAAACTGCTGTTCTTCTCGGATGACTACGTGATGGCCGCCTCCGACGCCGCGGGCGGCGAACGCGGGCGCTATCTTGTCGAAGCGCTGGCCCATTGCGGCGAATGCCACACGCCGCGCAACCCGCTGGGCGGGCTCGATACATCGCGCTGGCTGGCGGGCGCACCGAACCCCTCCGGGCAAGGTATGATCCCGGCGCTGACACCGGACAAGCTGACCTGGGGTGCCGAGGATGTAGCCTACTACCTCGCAAGCGGCTTCACACCGGATTTTGACAGCGTCGGCGGGCATATGGCTGCGGTGGTGGACAATTTCGCCAAGCTGCCAGCCGAGGACCGCGCCGCCGTGGCGGCCTATGTCAAAGCACTGCCTGCGCCGGACTGATACAGGGATTTCGCCCCGCTTCGCGGGCCGACCCGCGCGCCTTCGGCGCGCAGATGGGGCGCTGCCCCGCCGCAGCAGAGCTGCGACTCCCCGAGGTATTTTTGGCCCAAAGAAACCGAGGCCTCACAGGCCGGTGAGCGTGATCCAGATCGGGGCGTGATCGGAGTAATCGTTGATCCATTGATCGCGTTCGGCTTGGGTGGGCAGGGTTGTCCAGCCGCCGACGCGGACGTCAAAGCCGTTTTCGGGAAGAACCGACAGGCTGTGGTCGATGTAGACGTGATCGAGATCGCTGTCGTCCAGTGAACTTGTCGAGCCACCAGAAAAGGTGTGCGCGGCGCTTTTTCCGGGGCGGCGCATGTTCACGCGAGCGAGGCGCTTGTCGCAGCGGGCCAGTTCTTCGTCGGCGGAGATGTCCCCATCCGCATCGGTCAGGGTCAGCCCCATGGTGTTGAGATCTCCCATGGCGACGAAGGCGGCGCTGTCTTCGCCTTTGTCCTGCGCGTAGCCGTCGAGGGCCTTTTTCAAATCCACCAGTTTTTCGAACATGGAGGCCCGCAAGCCCCAGCCGCCCGGCTCCGGCAGGCTTTTGAAATGGCCAAACAGCAGCGTCAGGGTGCGCCCCGAGGGCGTTTGAACCGAGAGGGTCGGCGCGGGGCGCAGGTAGAGGTTGTTTTCCTTGAATTCGCCCTTCTGGGTGAAGAACAGCCGCAGCCGCTGCCGGAAACCCACGAGAATTTCCTGCGTTTGTTTGCCTTCGGTCAGCAGGAAGCTGTAGTCTGGCATCGCAGCCGCCACGTCATAGGGGCTGCGATCGCCTTCGACCTCGAGGATGGCAAAAATGTCCGGATCAATGGACTGAATTTGCGCCACCACGCGGGCGACGCGTTCAGATTTGGCACGCTCGCGGGCCTCTTCATCCCCGGACAGGCTACGCCAGGCGGCTTTTGGCCCTTTGAAATGTTCGACGTTCCAGGCAAGGATTTTCAGATCCATGTGGAACGCCCCTGCCCAACTCAGCTCTTGCGGCGGCGGATCAGTGCGAGCCCGCCCAGCCCCGCGAGAAGCAGCGGAAGGCCTGCAGGCAGCGGCACCTCGGCGGTGGCTTCGGCGGTGGAGAACGTAAACTCCGACAGGAAAGTCCACTGGAACCCGCGGTGCACCTCGACCATGAGCGTGCTCGTCGGCGCGAGAGACGAGATGTCCATGGTTACATCCCACGCACCGCTGAATGCTGTGCCGTTTCCAGTCAGCATGGGCGACGTCAGCCCGTTGACCGTGATGCTGTCTGCAAGGCCGACTCCGGCAATCCCCTTGCCGTCCTGAAGGTTCAGGACCAGTTCGCTGAACTGATAAACCGTGTCAAAGCTGAACAGGATTAAGGGGTTCACGTTGAGCCAGCCGACGTTCGGTCCCGGCGCGCCGAAGCCGTCTGTCGGCTGCCAATCGGTTGTGGCGCTGATGCCATCCGCCAACTGACCAAGCGTGCCGTTGTAGGTATCGTCCTCGTAGGCGGAGCCGGAGGAGTTCGGCGCGGCATAATACATGTAGCTTGTGGGCGAGACGACGGCGGCCTGTGCGGCGGCGGGGATCAGGAGGGTTGCGGCAAGCGCAAGACTGCGAAGCATAAGATAAGAACCTTTGATCGAAATTGTTGAAACTGTGCCTACCATCGATAGACACAGTTCGTTTTTCGGTCAACGGGTCAGGGTCAGGCGCGGCCCAGCTTTTCTTCGCGTGCGGCGCGCAGGCGCGCGAAGTCATCACCTGCGTGATAAGACGAGCGCGTCAGCGGCGTGGCCGACACCATCAGGAACCCCTTGCCAAAGGCGCTCTTTTCGTAAGAGGCGAACTCTTCGGGCGTCACGAAACGGTCCACGCGGTGGTGTTTCGGCGTCGGCTGCAGGTATTGGCCGATGGTCAGGAAGTCGATGTCGGCGGCGCGCATGTCGTCCATGACCTGCCGCACCGATTGCGCGTCCTCGCCAAGGCCAACCATGATGCCGGACTTGGTAAAGATCGATGGATCCTGCTCCTTCACCCGCTGCAACAGACGCAGGGAGTGGAAATAGCGCGCGCCGGGGCGCACTGTCGGGTAAAGGCCGGGCACCGTTTCAAGGTTGTGGTTGAACACGTCAGGGCGCGCCTCGACCACCACGCTCAGGGCGCTGTCGTCACACTTGAGAAAATCCGGTGTCAGGATCTCGATTGTCGTCTCTGGCGAACGGTGACGGATGGCGCGGATGGTCTGGGCAAAATGCTCCGCCCCGCCGTCTTCGAGATCGTCGCGGTCAACCGAGGTGATCACAACGTGGTTCAGCCCCAGTTTCTGGACCGCATCCGCAACACGGCCCGGCTCGAATACATCCAGCGTGTCGGGCTTGCCCGTGGCCACGTTGCAGAAGGTACAGCCGCGTGTGCAGATCTCGCCCATGATCATCATGGTGGCGTGTCCCTGATTCCAGCACTCGCCCGCATTGGGACAACCCGCCTCCTCGCAGACCGTCACGAGATTGTTTTCGCGCATGATCTTGCGGGTTTCATTGTACCCGTCGCCGCTCGGGGCTTTGACACGGATCCAGTCTGGCTTTTTCGGCTGGGCGTTGTCCGGACGATGGGCCTTTTCAGGATGGCGTTCGGACGGGATCTTGAGGTCGCGCACGGTATTTTCCCCGCGAAGATGTGACGTTGCGTCTTTTAATAAAGACTCGCAGGGGGTTTTACCAGTACCACACGGCCCGAAGGCTAAGTGACGCATCCCAATGTTACGACAGTACCCCCTGCACTTTCCAATCATGTCAGACGGTTAAACGCCCCCTTGCGCCATGGGAATGACCGCTATGCGACGCCCTGGGGGGCTTTGTGACCCGTGCCGAAGTCTATGCGCCAGAGCCGTGGAAGACCGCTTCCATATTGTTCCCGTCCGGGTCCAGAACAAAAGCCCCGTAATAGTCAGGGTGGTAATGCGGGCGCAGTCCGGGCCGCCCGTTGTCGATCCCGCCTGCGGCCAAAGCCGCTTCATGAAAGGCATCAACGCTGGCCCGGTCCGGGGCAGAAAACGCGACATGTAGTTTGCCGCGCGTCGCATCTTCTTCGGCGATCCAGAACCAGGGGCGTGTGTCGCCATAGCCTGTAACCTTGACGCCGCCTGTGTGCTCTTCCGGGACTGTAAAAAGCCGAGACACGCCCAAAGGCGCCAGGGCGGCATCGCAAAAGGCAACGGACCGCGCGAAATCCGTGACGCCGATGGTGATATGGTCAATCATGGCAGGCCCCGTGCTGTCTGGCAGTGCCTTCACCGTCACCGCGCGGGGCTGGCCTTGTCAACCGGCCCCCTGCTTGGGCGGTATCCTGCTCTGCCACCCGCTCAGGTCAGCGCAACGCCTTTGCGCCCAGCCAGATCGGTGAAGAACTGCCACGCCACGCGCCCCGAACGGGACCCGCGCGTGGCCTGCCATTCAATGGCCTCGGCGCGCAATTCATCAGCCCCGACCGACACGCCATAAGCGGCGCAATAACCTTCGATCATCGCAAGGTATTCGTCCTGCGAGCACGGGTGGAAGCCAAGCCAGAGGCCAAAACGGTCTGACAGGGACACCTTTTCCTCAACGGCTTCGGACGGGTTGATCGCCGTCGAGCGCTCGTTTTCGATCATGTCGCGCGGCATCAAGTGCCGGCGGTTGGAAGTCGCGTAGAGCACCACGTTGTCTGGCCGTCCCTCGACCCCGCCGTCCAGAACCGCCTTGAGGCTTTTGTAGTTCTGATCGTCGTGGCTGAACGACAGGTCATCGCAAAAGAGCACAAAGCGCTCTTTCGCCCCGCGCAGCAGGTTCAAGAGACGGCCCACCGACGCCAGATCTTCGCGCTGGATTTCCACCAGTTTCAGATCCAGCCCTTCGGCACAGATCGCCCCGTGCACCGCTTTGACCAAGGACGATTTGCCGGTCCCGCGCGAGCCCCAGAGCAGCGCGTTGTTGGCGGGCAGTCCCCTGGCGAACTGTCGCGTGTTGGCCAGCAGCGTATCGCGTGCACGCTCGATCCCGACCAGAAGCTCAAGCTCCACCCGATTAACATCAGGCACCGGGGTGAGCCGGTCCGGCTCCACATGCCATACAAAGGCGGTGGCGTCCGAAAAATCCGGCTTGCCCAAAGGCGGCGGGGAGACGCGCTCAAGCGCCTCCGCAATCCGGGTCAACGCGTCAGCAGAGGCATTTACAGTCACGTCTTCTTGTCCTCGACGTCCGTGTCGTCCTCTTCGAACTCCGCCATCAGCGGATCTTCTTCGTCTTCGTCCGCGTCGTCTTCGAACCACAGGCCCTGCTCGCGCAGCTCCTTTTCGCGTTTCTTCTCGACAAGGCGCACAAGGAAGATGGATATCTCATAGAGGCCATAGACAACCGTAAACAGGATGACCTGCGTGGTCACATCCGGCGGCGTCACCAATGCTGCCAGCACCAGAATACCGACCATGGCGTATTTACGCACGGTGCCAAGGCCCTCGGCGCTCACGAGGCCAGCCTTGCCCATCAGGGTCAGCAGCACGGGCAGCTGGAAGCACAGGCCAAAAGCCATGATGAATTTCAACGTGATATCAAGGCTCTCGTTCACCTTGCCGAAGAAGGTGATCTTGATGCCGTCACTGGTCTCCGGCACCACGGCCGCCCCTTCCGGCAGGGCCGCGCCCGTGGCGCTTCCAGCGGCATTCAGCAGGTTGGCAAAGATCGAAGAGATGTCTGCAAACCCAAGGAAAAAGGCCATGGCAAGCGGCGTCACCACGAAATGCGCAAAGCTCGCGCCCAGAAGGAACATGAAGGGCGAGGCGATGATGAAGGGCAGGAAAGCCCCCTTCTCCGACTTGTACAGCCCCGGCGCAATGAACCGCCACAGCTGGAAAGAGATCACCGGGAAGGCCAGCGCAAAGCCGAAGACCATCGAAATGCGGAACAGCGTGAACAGGTATTCCTGCGGACTTGTGTACTGCATCGTCGGCGACGGATCGCCCAACTCGCGCAGCGTGGCCTCGATCGGGCCAAGCAGGAATTGCAGGATCGGTTCGGCCACCACAAAGGCCAGAACCATGCCCACCAGAAACGCCAGCACGCAGCGAATAAGCCGCGTGCGCAATTCCGCCAGGTGCTCGATCAGCGGGGCGGAGCTGCCCTCCATCTCGTCATCGGCGCTGCTCATGCGGATCCCTTATCTGTATCTGTCGGCACGTCCGGCGGCGTGTCATGCGTCGGAGCGGTGGCCGCCCTTTCAAGCTCCTCCGCCTTCTTCATGGCTTCCTCGGCCTCGCGCTGCTTGCGTTCGGCGGCCATGCGCGCGGCGTTGGCCTCGATCTTGCGCTTGGCTTCCTGACGTTCCGCCGACAGCTTGCCGGTCTCGCTGGCGGGATCGAAATTCGTCATCGATTTCGCCGCGTCTTTCACGCCGTCCATGGCGCTGCCGACCGGGTTGGTCGCCGCCTTGACCGTCTTTTGCAAATCACTCACGCCCGCATCATCCGCCGCCTGATTCATGGCGGTGGAAAACTCGCGTGCCATACCACGGGCCTTGCCCATGAAACGGCCTGCGCTGCGGAACAGCTTGGGCAGGTCTTTCGGGCCAACCACGATCAACGCGACCGTCCCGATAACCAGCATTTCGCTCATGCCGAGATCGAACATGGGGCTTACGCCTTGTCTTTTTCATCCTCGGGGGTGACGTCCTTGGCCTCTTCGGCCTTGGCGTCTTCGATTTCCTGCTTGCCGTCATCCACGCCCTTCTTGAACGCGGTGATGCCTTTGCCGACCTCACCCATGAGGCTGGAAATCTTGCCACGGCCAAACAGCACGAGAACCACGACGGCGATCAGAAGAAGGCCGGGAAGGCCGATGTTGTTGAGCATGTCTCTACTCCTGTGGGGTCAACGGGCCCGGATCTGGCCCGCGAGAAAACTGATATTGCCTTCTATGCCGTCTTGGGAGGCGCGAAAAGCGACAAAACCGCCCGTCAGGCGGCAAGTTTTGTCACCTTCTTGTCAGTTGTCAGGATTTTGTCAGTATGTCGCAAAGAATTGGAGAGAATCGGTGACGTCGAAAGGCCGTTCATGAACCGCAAAGACCGCCTCTACGCCCTCATGGAACGCCTGCGCGGCGGCGAATTGCACACCGCCGAAGCCATGGCGCAGGATTTGGGCGTGTCCGTGCGCACGATCTACCGCGATATGGAGGTGCTTGCCGCCTCGGGCGTGCCTGTCGAGGGCGCGCGGGGGTATGGCTATACGGCACGCGCCGCCGTCACGCTGCCCCCTTTGAACCTCACAGATTCTGAACTCGATGCGCTGCACATCGCGCTTGCCGCGCTTGGCGCGTCCGATCTTGAAGAGCACGCCGCCGCCGCCCGCTCTCTCTCGGCCAAGATCGAAGCGGTCCTGCCCGAGGAATCCGGCCAGCCCGCCGCGCCTTTTGGTTTTGCCACCGATGCCTTTGCCGGGGCCGCGCGCGGCTTTGCCCACATGCCGACCATCCGCGCCGCCATTCGCGCCCGGCAAAAGCTCCGGGTCACGCTGGAGAATGCCCCGCATGACATCCGCCCGCTGCTGCTCGATTACTGGGGGCGCGTCTGGACCTGTGTCGCCTGGGATGAAACCACAAGCGATTTCAAGCGCTTCGCGCTGGACAAAATCGAAGACATCGCGCCCCTGCCCGGCCTTTTTGTCGATGAGCCGGGCAAACGTCTGTCGGACTGGCAGGCTCAGGGCTGACCAATCAACCGCGCGACCTCGCCCATCAACTCGTCGAAATGGGTAATGACGGATTCCGGCTCCAGCGCGCGCACCGCCTCCCCCGCAGGCGAGAAAGAAACCAGCACCGAAGGCACGCCCGCCGCCGCCGAGGTCTTGCGGTCCGTGTCGCTGTCGCCCACCAGCAAGGACGCCTCCCGCGCGCCGCCACAGCCGTCAACCGCCGCCCAGAAATGCGCCGGATCCGGCTTTTTCACCGGCAAGGTATCCGCCCCGATCATCGAATCGAACAGCGACCGAACGCCAAGCCGCGTCAAAAGTTCCTCTGCCAGCCCTTCCGGCTTGTTTGTCGCGATGCCAACCGCATAGCCCGCCCCGCGCAGCGCCTCCACCGACGCCACCGCGCCGGGATACATCGCCGTATGAACGTCCAAAGTCTCCGCATAGACCTCCAGAAGGCGCGGATACCACTGCATGACCTTCGCCTCGTCCATGCGCCCGGCCCGCGTCAGCCCTTCGGTCAGCATCCGCCGCCCGCCCCGCAGAGCGATCATCCGGTCCGCATCCGTGTTCAGCCGAACCGCTTCGCCCATCTCCTCGAAACAGCGGTTCGCCGCCGCCAAGAGATCAAGGCTGGTGTCCGCCAGCGTTCCATCGAGGTCAAAAATCACGCAAGGTTTCATGCCGGTTCCCTGTCACATGCCGAAATCAAGCGTGAAAAGCCCCCGCTTGCCCCGCCGTGATAACCGGATAAAACGGGGCAAAGAGAAAAACAAACAGGAAAGAGGCCATGAGCACAGCCCTCATCATCCTCGCCGCGGGCAAAGGCACGCGGATGGAATCGGACTTGCCCAAGGTCCTGCACCGCATCGCCCACGCCCCGATGCTCTGGCACGCCATGCGCGCCGGGCTTGCGGTGGAGCCCGAGGCTACAGTTGTCGTCGCAGGCCACGAGGCCGAACAGGTCAAAGCCTCCGCTTTGGACTTCGATCCCGAAGCCAAAGTGGTGATCCAGCAAGAGCAGTTGGGCACCGGCCACGCCGTGGCGCAGGCGAAGGACGCCCTGCAAGGCTTTGAAGGCAATGCCATTGTTCTCTACGGCGATACGCCCTTCATTTCTGAAAAGACCCTGCTGGCCATGCTGGAGGCGCGCAAAAGCCATGACGTTGTTGTGCTCGGATTCGAGGCGGCAGATCCGGGCCGTTATGGCCGTCTTGTAACCAGTGGCGACACGCTTGACAGGATCGTCGAGTTCAAAGACGCATCAGATGAAGAACGCGACATAACCCTTTGTAATTCAGGTGTTGTTTGCGCAGATACGGCCACGCTTTTTGATTTGATCGACGCGGTCGATAACAACAACGCCAGTGGCGAATATTATCTCACGGATACTGTCGCCATTGCTCGGGCACGCGGGCTTTCCGCGACGGTTGTTACCTGCGATGAAAGCGAAACGCTCGGTGTGAACTCTCGCGCGGAACTCTCTGAAGCAGAACGACTTTTCCAAATAAGCCGCCGCGAAGAACTCATGGCCGATGGCGTCAGCCTGCAGGCCCCCGATACGGTTTTCCTCGCCTGGGATACGGTGATTGGGCGTGACAGCGAAATCGAACCCAACGTCGTCTTCGGCCCCGGCGTCACCATAGAAAACGCCGTGCGCATCCGCGCCTTCAGCCACTTCGAAGGCGCCCATGTCAGCAGCAAGAGCACCGTCGGCCCCTACGCCCGCCTGCGCCCCGGCGCGGAACTTTCCGAAGGTGTGCACATCGGCAACTTCGTCGAAGTGAAAAACGCGGTGCTGCATGAGGGGGTCAAGGCCAACCACCTGACCTACCTGGGCGACGCCGAAATCGGCGCGCGCACGAACATCGGCGCGGGCACCGTGACCTGCAACTACGACGGTGTTTTCAAACACAAAACCACCGTCGGCACGGATGCCTTCATCGGCTCGGACACCATGCTCGTCGCCCCGGTGACCCTCGGCGACGGCGCGATGACAGCCTCCGGTTCGACCATAACGGACGATGTGCCCGCCGGCGCGCTGGCCGTCTCTCGCGCGCCGCAAGTGGTGAAACCGGGACTGGCAACAAAGCTATTCAAGATGCTCAAGGCTAAAAAGGCCAAGCAGGCAAAAGGAAATTAACAAATGTGCGGTATTGTCGGAATCCTTGGCACTCACGAGGTTGCCCCCAGTCTGGTCGAAGCGCTGCGGCGCCTCGAATATCGCGGTTATGACAGCGCCGGGATCGCCACGATCAACAAAGGCACGCTTGACAGGCGCAGGGCCGTCGGGAAGCTTGTCAACCTTTCTGACCTTCTGGTCCACAATCCCCTGCCCGGCAAGTCCGGCATCGGCCACACCCGCTGGGCCACCCACGGCGCTCCAACCGAGATGAACGCACACCCGCACAAGGCCGGTCCCGTGGCCGTGGTGCACAATGGCATTATCGAGAATTACAAGGAGCTTAGGACCGAACTGGCCGCTGAAGGGATCGAGCCGCAAACCGAAACGGACACCGAGACCATCGCCCTGATGGCGCAGCACCTGCTCAACACCGGTCTGACGCCGGTTGATGCCGCGATGCAGACCATCGACAAGCTCGACGGGGCCTTTGCGCTCGTCTTCCTGTTCGACGGTGAGGAGGACCTGCTGATTGCCGCGCGCAAGGGATCGCCTCTTGCTATTGGTCATGGGGACGGCGAAATGTTCGTCGGCTCGGACGCCATCGCGCTCGCCCCGCTCACCGATCAGATCACCTATCTCGAAGAAGGCGATCGCGCCGTGATCACGCGGGAAGGTGCCGTGATTACAGACGCTTACGCCCGGCGCGTGAACCGCGATCAAAAGACGATCCAGATGGATGCGGCCCGTGTCGACAAGGCCGGGTACAAGCATTTCATGGCCAAGGAGATTGCCGAGCAACCGGCCGTTCTCTCCAACGCCCTGTCAGCCTATGTCTCGGACGACGGCATCGCCCTGCCCGATCCGGGACTCGACTTCGCATCGGTTGACCGGCTGATTATGGTAGCCTGCGGGACCGCGTATTACGCCTGCCTGACCGCCAAATACTGGTTCGAGCGGCTCGCCGGTATCCCGGTCGAGGTCGATATCGCCTCCGAGTTCCGCTACCGCGAACCTCCGGTTACGAAGGGCACCGTCGCCCTGTTTGTCAGCCAATCGGGGGAAACGGCCGACACGCTGGCTGCCCTGCGCTACTGCAAGGAAAAAGCGGACAAGATCGTGTCCGTCGTCAATGTCGAGACCTCCTCGATTGCACGCGAAAGCGATCTTGCCCTGCCGATCCATGCCGGTGCCGAGATCGGTGTGGCTTCAACCAAAGCTTTCACTTGTCAGCTTAACACCTTGCTTTTGCTGGCTTTGAAGGCAGCGCAGGCCAAGGGCACAATGGACGCAAAGTCGGTTTCAGGCACCCTGGATGCCCTGCGCGCCCTACCCGGCATTTTCAACATTGCGCTGGATCAGGACAGCCGCATCGCCGAGGCCGCCAAGCAGATCGCCGAAGCCCGTGATGTGCTTTTCCTGGGCCGGGGGTACATGTACCCGCTCGCCCTCGAAGGCGCGCTTAAACTGAAAGAAATCAGCTATATACACGCCGAAGCTTATGCATCAGGTGAACTTAAGCACGGCCCCATCGCACTGATCGACAAGTCCGTGCCCGTGGTCGTCATGGCCCCGCGTGACAGCCTCTTCGACAAAACCGTGTCAAACATGCAGGAGGTCATCGCCCGCGGTGGCAAGGTCTGCCTGATCACCGATGCCAAAGGCGCGAAAGCCGCCGGGGAAGACGTCTGGCAGGTGGTAACCTTGCCGGAAGTGGACGAGGTCCTGACCCCTCTGCTTTACGCCCTGCCCGCGCAACTGCTGGCCTATCACGCAGCGATTGCCAAAGGCACCGATGTGGACCAGCCCCGCAACCTGGCCAAATCCGTAACCGTTGAATGACGGGACCTTCGGCATGACTTTGGACGAAGCGCTTGATGCCATGAAGGCGGAGGCGGACGAGACCCGCGCCGCCGGAAGCGCCGCCTACCACAAGGCGCCGCGCACCTATCTTGGCGTGCCGAACCCGGTTTTGAATGATCTGACAAAGGGTTGGCGGCGCGAACTGTCCGTCGAAGCGCGCGTGACGCTCGCAGATGAACTCTGGCGAACCGACATCCACGAAGCCCGCATCGCCGCCGCCAAACTGCTCACCCAAGCGCGGCTGCGCCCGGATCAGGACGCATGGGCGCTGATCACATCTTGGGTGCCTGAGTTCGATGCCTGGGCCATCGCCGATCACGCCTGTTCCGCCGGTGCGCGGCGGCTTCTTGCGGACCCGTCGCGGCTCGATACGGTCGAAGCATGGACAACCTCCGAACACCTTTGGACCAAACGCGCGGCCCTTGTCATGACCCTGCCCTGGACCAAGCAGAACTTCCCGTCAGATCAGGATCTTGCCATCCGCGACCGGGTTCTCGGCTGGGCCGCATCCTATGTCGAGGATCGCGCATGGTTCATTCAGAAGGCCGTGGCGTGGTGGCTGCGCGAATTGTCAAAACACGATGCACCGCGTGTGCAGGCTTTCCTCGAAAGCCACGGAGACCAGATGAAGGCCTTTGCCCGGCGCGAAGCCGGGAAGTACCTTTAACCGCCTGAATACACTTCCAAAGTCGGCAAGTCTGTCAAAGCGGCCTCAATTAGCCTCATGGCGGCCAGCGAAATCCGGCTGCCCGCTGTAGCAGGGCCTTCAATCGGGATCAGATCGACCTGGGCGGATTTGCCGGTGGCCGGGTTGACCACCCGCCCCTTGCCCGGCGCGGACACCAAAGGCGTCTCGAGCCAGAACCCCGGTTTGGCCACATCTCCAAGCGAGGCCACGGTTGTCCCGAGGCTCTTCTCACCGGCCGGCTCCGGCGGCGCGGCAGCCTCCGCGCGGTCCTCGGCGGTGGTCGTATCAAATTCCTCGACAGTGCGGGCTTCCGGAGGCGGCGGCGGCGCGGTCACGCCATCAGGGCGCGCCTCCGGCCGGATCTGCCCGTCCGCGCTCTGGGGCCCCGGGCCTGCCTCGGGCTTTGGTTTCAGAAAGCTCGCCGTGTTTCCACAGGCGGCAAGGCTCAGGACAACGCTGGTCAACAATACTGCTCTCATGCCCGCACCCTACGACCTTGGTCGCCTTAACACAAATTCACCCTAACTCTTGCTCAAATATCCGCCGAAGCCTAGGTTACCCCCATGACCGCACCATTGATCGACCCATTCCACCGCCCGATTTCCTATCTTCGGGTTTCCGTCACCGACAGGTGCGATTTCCGCTGCGTTTATTGCATGTCGGAGAACATGACCTTTTTGCCCAAGAAAGAGTTGCTGACGCTGGAAGAACTGGATCGGCTTTGCTCTACTTTCGTGCAACTCGGCGTGGAAAAGCTGCGCATCACGGGTGGCGAGCCCTTGGTGCGGCGCGACATCCTGAAGTTCTTCCAATCCATGACCCGCCACCTCGACTCCGGCGCGCTCAAGGAACTGACGGTCACAACAAATGGCTCTCAACTGGAGCGTTTCGCGGACGATCTTTATGCCGCGGGCGTGCGCCGGATCAACCTGTCGCTCGATACGGTGGACGAACAGAAGTTTGCCGACATCACCCGCTGGGGCCGCCTGCCGCAGGTTCTTAGAGGCATCGACGCGGCCCAGAAGGCTGGACTGCGGATCAAGATCAACGCGGTGGCTCTCAAAGGGTTCAACGAAGACGAGCTATTCACCATTGCGGAATGGTGCGCTGAACGGGACATGGATCTGACGTGGATCGAGGTCATGCCGATGGGCGACATCGGCAATGAACAGCGGCTGGACCAGTATTGGAAACTGACGGACCTGCGCGCGCGTTTGGCAGAACAGTACACGCTGACCGATCTGGCAGAGCGCACCGGCGGGCCAGCCCGCTATGTCCGGATCGAAGAAACAGGACAGAAGGTCGGTTTCATTACGCCGCTCTCTCATAACTTCTGCGAAAGCTGCAACCGCGTGCGCCTGACCTGCACCGGCGAGCTTTTCATGTGCCTCGGGCAGGAAGACATGGCCGACCTGCGCGGTCCACTGCGCAACCATCCGGAAAGCGACGCAGCACTCGAAGACGCCATCCGCGCCGCAATCCGCCTGAAGCCCAAAGGCCACGATTTCGATTACTCACGCCAATCCGTCGATGGCCGCGTATCGCGCCACATGTCTCACACCGGCGGGTAAAGCCTTGCCAAACGGAGCGCCTTCGGCGCGCTGGTTTTTTCCGGGGCAAGCCCCCGGACCCCGTTGGGGCTCTGCCCCAAACCCCGAGGTATTTACGGCCCAAAGAAACCGACTGTTAAGGGTAATCACGTAGCTTGTTTGTGCGGTACAGGCTGAGGAGCCGATGACCGCGCCCGAAGAAGCCAGCGGAAGACCCGCTTTGCTTCACGCCCGTCTCTGGTTTTCCGGTGGCGGGCGTTTTTTGTTCGTGCCCCGCTTCTTTGGGCACCAAATACCTCCGCCGGAGGCAACACGGGCCAGAGGCCCGTCCCCTATTCCGGACGGCTGATTTGCCCGCCTCCAACGGGCGCCGCAACACCGGTTGTATTGGGCGCTGATGTCGGCAAACCCCGCAAAACCCGCACTGCGAGAAAGGCAAAAGCCTGCGCTTCAAGCATATCGCCATCCAGCCCTACCGCCTCAACAGGCTCAACCGGGCAATCGAGACCGGCGGACAGCATCTGCATCATCACCGGATTGTGCCGCCCGCCACCGGTCACCAGAACACGGCTCAGCGGCACCGGGCAGTGTTCCATGCCCTGCATCACAGCTGTCGCCGCCATGGCGGTCATCGTGGCCGCAGCATCCGCATCCGACAACTCCCGCACAAGATCGAGCATCAGCGAAAAATCGTCCCGGTCCAGGGATTTGGGAGGCATCTTTCGAAAGTAGCTCTCTTCGAGGAACAGCTCCAGCGCCCCCTCTTCGACCCGGCCTTTGCGGGCCAGCGCCCCGTCTCGGTCGCAATCGAGCCCCAGCCGTTCTGCCACCAGATCATTGATTGGTGCATTCGCCGGCCCCGTGTCGAAGGCCAGCAACGCCCCGTCATCCTGCGGTTTGGCCTTTGACGGATCAACCCATGTCAGGTTGCCCACGCCCCCAAGGTTCAGGAAAGCCACAGGTTCGCGCGCCCCGATCCACTTGGCACAGGCGAAATGGAAGAACGGCGCAAGCGGCGCGCCCTGCCCGCCCAGGGCCACATCCGCTGACCGAAAATCCCAGACCACAGGTTTGCCGAGCGCCTCGGCCAGAGCCGCGCCGTCTCCCATCTGGTGTGTGCCACGCCCGGCCGGATCATGCGCCAGTGTTTGGCCGTGAAAGCCGATGACCTCTGCTGCATCAAACTCGGCCAAAACGGCGCGATGGGCTTCAAAACAGACTTTGGGAGCCGCGCCCAGATCGTCTTCCGGCCAAAGCCCCAAGGCTTCGCGCAACACCGCACGTTCCGCATCAGAATAGGCGCGATAGGCCGATGCGCCGAACTCGAAAATTGTCTCGCCATCGGTTCGCAAGAGCGCCGCATCCACGCCGTCCAATGACGTGCCGGACATCGCCCCGAGCGCCCAGACCGGCTCTGCCGTCAACTTACCCTTCACCTTCGCTCTTTCGCCTCTTATAGGTGCCTCGCGTACACGTATACGAGAGGCACCCTATGACCTACCATCCCAAATCGGATTTCATGGCGATCATGATGCAGCGCGGCTACCTTGCCGATTGCACCGATTATCAGGGCCTTGATGAGGCGCTGAGCAAAGGGTGCGTGCCGGCCTATATCGGGTTTGATGCGACGGCGAAGTCGCTGCATGTGGGCAGCCTGATCCAGATCATGATGTTGCGCTGGCTGCAAAAGACCGGCCATCAGCCGATCACGCTCATGGGCGGCGGCACGACAAAGGTGGGAGATCCGTCTTTCCGGGCCGATGAGCGCCCGCTGCTGACCGAAGAGCAGATCGACGACAATATTTCGGGCATCAAACAGGTTTTTGCGAAGTACCTCGATTATGACCGCGCGGAAAACCCTGCGCTCATGCTCAACAACGCCGAGTGGCTGGATGGGCTGAACTACCTCGAGTTCCTGCGTGACATCGGGCGGCATTTCTCGGTCAACCGGATGCTGGCCTTTGAAAGCGTCAAGTCGCGGCTTGACCGGGAGCAATCGCTCTCGTTCCTCGAATTCAACTACATGATCCTGCAAGCCTATGATTTCCTTGAGCTGAATCGCCGTTATGGCTGTCTGCTCCAGATGGGCGGCAGCGACCAGTGGGGCAATATCGTCAACGGTATTGATCTCACGCGCCGCGTGCTCGACCATGAGATCTATGGCCTGACATCGCCGCTTCTGACCACATCGGACGGCAAGAAGATGGGCAAATCGCAGGACGGCGCGGTCTGGCTCAATGCGGAGATGCGCTCTCCTTATGAGTTCTGGCAGTTCTGGCGCAACACGACGGACGCGGACGTGGGCCGCTTCCTCAAGCTCTACACCGAGATCGAGGTCGAGGAGTGTGACCGGCTTGGCGCGCTGGCGGGCTCGGAAATCAACGAAGCGAAGATCGTCCTTGCGAATGCTGTCACCACGCTGTGCCACGGCGCAGAGGCTGCGGCGGCGGCAGAGGCGACGGCGCGGGAAGTCTTTGAAAAAGGCGGGGTTGGCGACGATCTGCCAACGCTGGAACTCTCCGCCGAGGACGTGGGTGACGGCATCTCCATCGTACAGCTTATCGTGCGCTCGGGCCTCGCCAAATCCGGCAAAGAGGCCAAGCGCCTGATCGCGGAGAACGGCGCACGCATGGACGACGCGCCTCTGACCGATGCGGGACTGGTGCTCGACGCAGGCGCGCTGGCCACACCGATCAAACTCAGCGCAGGCAAGAAACGCCACGCGCTGATCAAGCTCGCCTGATCTCAGCGCATGTCTAAGGATGCGCCGCCCTGACCGGGGCGGCGTTTTTCGTTTACGTCATAGAACAACTTCCACGGCAGCGAGCACAACAAGCGGCGCTGAGAGCATCACGGCCAGCAACAGGGCGGCGCCGGATGTAGGACGGGGACGCGGGGCAATCGTGTTTTTCATGGGCGCATTAACCACGCGGAAAGTTTCGATTCCGTAAATTGCCCAAATGACAGGATTGCTGTACCCGCTCCCCCAATCTGCCGAATTTGCCCGCGCCTGCGAGGCCATGAGGTTGCCCATCCGCCGGATCGAACGCGAAAGCGGCGGCGCAGAACGGCTGTGCTGGCAGGTGCAATCGCGCAAGCTGCCGGTGCTGGGCCGTGTCGACATGATCTCGCGCGGGCCGGTGGCCGCGGCCCCGTCGGATCACATGGATTGGTTGAACAGCTTTGAGCGCTGGCAGGATGGCAGGCCGCTGATCCTGAACAGCGACGGGATTGCGCCCGAGTATTTGATCAAGGCCGGGTTCTGGCCTCTGATGACGCCTGCGACGCTGGCGCTCGTGCCCCTGACCGACGCGGCCACCATGCGCGCCCGGCTGCATCAGAAATGGCGCAACCGGCTGAACCGGGCGGAAAAATCCGGGCTGCGAGTGACACGGCATCCTTTGTCTGCGAACCATTGGCTGCTCGAGGCAGAAGCGCGGCAGGCAAAGGTGAAGGGCTATCGCAGCCTGCCCCCGGCGCTGTCTGTGGCCTTTGCGCGGGCCAATCCGGGCAAGGCGCAGCTGTGGGAAGTGTCACAACGTGGGGAGCCGCTGGCGGCGGCTTTGATGCTGCGCCACGGCGCCATGGCGACCTGGCAGATGGGGCATGTGACGGTAGAAGGGCGCAAGCGGAACGCGATGAACCTTGCTCTGTTCACGGCCATGCAGGCGCTGGCGGAACAGGGGCACCGTGTGCTTGATCTGGGCACAATCAACACGCAGGACGCACCGGGGCTGGCACGGTTCAAGCTCGGCACAGGGGCAGAAACGCACCGGCTGGGCGGGACATGGCTGCATTTCGGGGCTTTGGCTGCAATAGCACGGCACTTGCCGAAGCGGCTGGCGGCGTGACGGGTTGAGCTTTTGGCGGTCATTCTCCGTACCACAGGCGCGGAACAAAGGCAGCAGGCCGCCGCGCCTGAAGTGAGAAAAACTTCCGCCACCAACCAGAGACCCACTATCACTGCCCCAGCATCCACTCCCCATCCGGCCAGAACGCGTGGAAGGCAAAGGCGAACATCACGTCATGCGGCAGATCGCGCCCCGACGCATCGCGCACCCGGACCGAGCCCACATCGCGTCCCTTGGAGATCGTGCTGGTGTCCAGCGCCGAGGCTTGCCCTGCGCGCCACGACAGCGTCACGCCTGCTTCCTTCACTTCGCCAGCCCGCGCCAGACGCGTCAGCGGCCAGGCCCGGTCCCCCACCCGAACCACCCGCACCAGCGGTGGAATGTCATGCGGCGGCATCTCTCCGTTGTACAAAAACGGTCGGTGTGAGGTATCGTAGCCGCGATAAGGATTGCGCCCGTAATCGCGCCGCGCGGGCGGCTCGGCCATCACCAACCCATCCGGATTACGCGCGGCGAAACTCTGCCAATCCTCCATCCAGGACGGCATCTGTTTGAGCTTCACCCCCGTCAAATCTCCAACGATTCCAAGGCCAACCGCCTGTTGCCACCAGCTTTCCGTCTGCCTGTCGTACATCACCATGTCCGAGTTGCGCAGCTTGCCGGTCACGCCGAACTCCAACTCCTTGCCCCGGTATTGCCGCTCGAATGTCAGCGCCGAGTTGCACAAAGGACAGAAGGTCACCGCCACCGGCACCCCGGCCACACGGTCATTGACGATCTCATGCCAGGTCAGGTAGCGGATCGGATAGGCCCGCGCCCTGGCCCCGTCCATCTCCAGCGCAATCACCGGCTCGTTCGGCGCAAGGCCGCGCTTGTCCGCCACCGCCATCATTTTCGGATCGCTCAAGGCCGGAATGCCGTCCTTGCCCGGCCCGCCCGACATGATCTCGACCCAGTTTTCCACCGTGGTCTTGCTGAAATCGGTCCTCGGCCATTCGTGTTTCCAAAAGCCGGGATCGGCCGAGGCCACGCCCGCCCAGACCACCAGAAGCAACGTCAATATCCGCATGGCTCAATCCTCCTGCGGCGATCATGGGCGCAAATCCCCACAAGACCCAAGCCAATTTGAATCACAAAAGGCGGAGCCAAAGCCCCGCCTTTCGAAAATCCCACCGGGATATGCGTCTTATTCGGTTACGGTGACCGTCACCATCCGGTCCGGCTCGCCGAACACTTCACCGTTGCGGCCTTCGCCGCGCTTGATGGCGTCCACCACGTCCATGCCTTCAGTCACTTCGCCAACCACCGTGTATTGCCCGTTCAGAAACGGACCCGGCTCGAACATGATGAAGAACTGCGAGTTGGCGCTGTCCGGAGACTGCGAGCGGGCCATGCCGACCACGCCGCGCTCATAGGAAATGTCCGAGAACTCGGCCTTGAGGTCCGGGCGATCGGATCCACCCCGACCCGCCATGCGCATATCGAACCCATCAGCAGCGGAGTCGCCAAACATCACGTCGCCGGTCTGGGCCATGAAGCCGTCGATGACGCGGTGAAAGACCACGTTGTCATACTCGCCCGCTTCGGCCAGTTCGGTGATCTGCGCCACGTGACCCGGGGCCACGTCCTCGAAGAGGTCGATGACAACCGTGCCATTGGCCCCTTCCCCGGCAATCTCGACAGAGAGCCCCGTCGCCAGCGCGGGCGAGGCCATCAGGGCAAAGACAGCGGCGAGCTTACGCATCCGCAGCCACCTTGACCGAAATCATCGTGTCCGGGTTCGCAGGCGGCTCGCCGCGCACGATGGCGTCCACATGCTCCATACCTTCGACAACCTGACCGTACACGGTGTACTGGCCATTGAGGAAATCGTTGTCCTTGAAGTTGATGAAGAACTGCGAGTTGGCGGAGTTCGGGTTCTGCGAGCGCGCCGCGCCGAGGCTGCCCCGGGCGTGCGGGATCCGCGAGAACTCGGCCGGAAGGTCCGGCAGGTCCGAACCACCGGTGCCCGCGCGGCGGATGTTGAAACCGTCGTTCATGTTGCCGTGCTCGACATCACCGGTCTGGGCCATGAAGCCCTCGATCACCCGGTGAAACACCACACCGTCATACTTGCCCGCGCGCGCCAGCTCCTTCATGCGCGCCACGTGCTGCGGGGCCACATCGGGCAGCAGTTCGATTGTGACGGTGCCGCCTTTGAGCTCCATCAGGATGGTGTTTTCTGGGTCTTTGATCTCGGCCATGGTCCGCTCCCTTGGGATTTGCTTTGACCAAGGGACTTAATAGCCCTGCGCGCGCTTGCCAAGTCGCCGTTGACGCCCCGGCTCACAAAGGGCAGACAGCGCTCAGGGAAAATGTGGGAGAGCACCATGGCCTGGAAGACCCTTGACGAGATGGACCTGGACGGAAAACGGGTTCTGACCCGTGTCGATATCAACGTGCCGGTCGAGAGTGGCACCGTCACCGACACCACGCGCATCGAGCGCATCAGCGTGACCGTACAGGATATTCTTGATCGAGGTGGCAAGCCGGTGCTCCTCGCCCACTTTGGCCGCCCCAAGGGCGAGCGCCGCGATGATATGAGCCTGCAGATGCTCATCCCCGCGCTGGAATCGGTTCTGGGTGTCTCGGTGGTCTTTGCCGCTGATTGTGTCGGCCCGGCTGCTGCTGCCGTAATTGACGCGCTGGAACCCGGCCAGGTCGCGCTTCTGGAAAACACCCGTTTCCACAAGGGCGAAGAGAAGAACGATCCGGACCTGGCCGCCGAGATGGCCAAACTGGGCGATATCTACTGCAACGATGCCTTCTCCGCCGCCCACCGCGCCCATGCCTCGACCGAAGGTCTGGCGCAACTGCTGCCTTCCTGCGCAGGCCGCCTGATGCAGGCAGAGCTTTCGGCGCTGGAAAGCGCGCTCGGTACGCCGGAGCGCCCGGTTCTGGCGGTTGTCGGCGGGGCGAAGGTCTCGACCAAGCTGGATCTGCTCGGCAACCTTGTCGAAAAAGTCGACATGCTGGTGATCGGCGGCGGCATGGCCAACACCTTCCTTGCGGCACAGGGCCTGTCCGTCGGGGCCTCGCTCTGCGAGCATGACATGGCCCCCACCGCCCGCGAAATCGTCGAAAAGGCGAAAACCGCAGGCTGCGAGATCCTGCTGCCCACCGACGTCGTCGTGGCGCGCGAATTCAAGGCCGGAGCGGCAAACGAGACCGTCGCGGCGGATGCTTGCCCCGAAGATGCGATGATCCTCGATGCGGGCCCGGACAGCGTCGTAGCGGTCAAGGCGGCGATCGAAAAGGCCAAGACGCTGATCTGGAACGGCCCTCTTGGCGCGTTCGAGATCGAACCTTTCGACGTGGCTACCAACGCCGCCGCCAAACACGCCGCCAAGCAAAGCGCGGCCAGCCAGCTTGTCTCTGTCGCTGGCGGCGGGGATACGGTTGCGGCACTGAACAAATCCGGCGCGGCAGAGGATTTCACCTATATCTCCACCGCCGGTGGGGCCTTCCTGGAATGGATGGAAGGCAAGGAGCTTCCCGGCGTCGCAGCGCTCGGCTGAAGCCCACCCTAAGGAGGCGCCCCATCAGGGGCGACGACTGCCCCCCGCGTTAACCAATCGGCAGGAATGCAACGCTTTCCTGCCGATTCGCGGCCGCGCGAATCGCCTCTTTTCCACTCAATCCCCCCGTGGCATTCTGCGCCCAGCCGTCCGGCAAGAGACGGCATTCAAGCAGTGATCACAGGTATTCCGGCCCATGCCCCACAGGCGCACCCGCCCCACATTCGGCGTCCTGATCTTCTTCGCAGTCGCGTTGAGCCTTTCGGCCTATTTCACCTTCGCCGCCGTGCAGGGCGACTACGGGTTGTTCCGCCGCGCCGAGATCACGCAGGCCGCCCATGAGTTGCAGGGCGAGCTGGACCTTCTGCACGAAGAGGTCGCACACATGGAAAACCTCACGCACCGACTGTCGGACGAATACCTCGACCTCGACCTGCTCGATCAACAGGCCCGCGACATCCTCGGCATGGTCCGCGCCGACGAAATTGTCGTAAACTGACAGCCGCGAAAAAACGCGCGTTTCAGCCCGTGTTCTTTCCTCTGCGCACACCCAAGATCAATCCCGAAGCCCCAATCAGGAGCCAGAGGCTTGCCGGCAGTGGCACAGCCGCGATCTCTGCAATGGTTGCAGAGGAGGCCGTGCTCACCTGTTGTCCATCGGTATTGATCAAAAACGCATCGTAAGTGCCCGCAACGAGATCCTGCACGACATTGGATGGGCTGCTCGGAATTGAGAACCCAAGCGAACCTGCTTCAAAATGAATGGTATCACCGGCATTCAAAACAAAAGTTGAAGGAAACCGGACAATTACCAAAAGATCCAAAGGATCCGTCAGGCCGACGACACTCGAATTGAAGGCTTGAATGAGTCCCGAAGGGTCTAGGGTCGTCGCTAGCGGACCACCGTTTATGCTAAAGTTCAAGATGCCGCCGTTTTCCAATCCCGGAAACGAGTGAGGTGCCGAAAAAACGTTGTCCAGGTAAAACCCTGCCAGATCACTGCCCAACACGGTGGAGGAAGCCGTGAAGGAGACCGCATCCGTATTCAGCGCATAGGAGATTGGATCCACCTGAGTAATCGAGAACGCATTTGCGCTCGACGCGCCCGCGACCAGTCCCGCCACAATTAACGCTGTTCTTAAAAAACTCATATCCAGTTCCTTTTCTTCAATGGTGGCAATTCCACCTATGGTTGCTCTACCCTTTCAATGTGGTTCAGGTCGCTGAACAATGAAACCCGGTCCTTTAAAGTCATTTTGTCGCTAGCGGACCTCAGCCAAACCGTCAGACTTTACTCCCTCCCCCTCCCCGGCTACGCTTTGAAAAAAGTTCAACGTTAAACAAATTCCTGGGGAGGAGACGCCATGGCAGCGCGCAAGGCAGCGGCAGCACCCAATGTGTCCGCCGAAGAGCTTCTGACCTACTACCGCGACATGCTTCTGATCCGCCGCTTCGAAGAGAAGGCGGGGCAGCTTTACGGCATGGGTCTGATCGGTGGCTTCTGTCACCTCTACATCGGTCAGGAGGCCGTTGTCGTCGGGCTGGAGGCCGCCGCCGAAGAGGGTGACAAGCGCATCACCTCGTATCGCGACCACGGCCACATGCTTGCCTGCGGCATGGATCCGAACGGCGTCATGGCCGAGCTCACGGGCCGCGAGGGGGGCTACTCCAAGGGCAAAGGCGGCTCCATGCACATGTTCAGCCGCGAGAAGCATTTTTACGGCGGTCATGGCATCGTTGGCGCGCAGGTGCCGCTTGGCGCAGGGCTGGCCTTTGCGGACAAATACAAGGGCAACGGCCGCGTGACCTTCACCTATTTCGGCGATGGCGCGGCCAACCAGGGGCAGGTTTACGAGACCTTCAACATGGCCGCTCTTTGGGATCTTCCGGTGGTTTTTGTCATTGAAAACAACCAGTACGCCATGGGCACCGCGCAAAAACGCTCCACCTCCACGCCCGAGCTTTACACCCGAGGCGCGGCTTTTGGCATCAAGGGCGAGATCGTTGACGGCATGGACGTTCTGGCGGTCAAGGCGGCTGGCGAGAAAGCCGTCAAACACTGCCGCTCCGGCAAGGGCCCCTACATTCTGGAGATCAAGACCTACCGCTATCGCGGCCACTCCATGTCCGATCCGGCCAAGTACCGCACCCGCGAAGAGGTGCAGAAAATGCGCGAAGAGCGCGACCCGATCGACCACGTGCGCGAGATGCTCCTCACCGGCAAACATGCCTCCGAAGAGGACCTCAAGGCGATCGACAAGGAGATCAAGAAGATCGTCGGCGACAGCGCCGATTTCGCCCGCAACAGCCCCGAACCGGCGCTCGAAGAGCTCTGGACGGACATTTACGCTGACGCGCCGACAGAAGGGGCCGTGTGATGCCGCATTTCGAGATTTACGTGGATGACGTCCCCCGCGCCAAGGCCTTCTATGAAGGGCTGTTCGGCTGGACCATCACCCCGGCCCCGATGGGCGAAGACATCGAGTATCAGATCATCACCGGGGGTGGTTTTGTCGCTCCGGACGCGGCGCAAGGCGGGCTGACCGGCGGCATGATGCGCCGCATGGGCGCGGCCTCCCCCGCAGGCTCCCCCGTGCGCGGCGGCACCATGACCTTCGACGTCGCTGATTGTGACGAACGCTATGCATGGGCGCTTGCCAATGGCGGATCAGAGGCCTTGCCGCCCGAAACCATGCCCGGCGTTGGCCGCTTTGCCTATGTCGAGGACGGCGAAGGCAATATCGTCGGTTTCCTGTCCCAAGTCGAAGAAGGCGCACAGTAATGGCAATCGAAATTCTCATGCCCGCCCTCTCGCCCACGATGGAAGAAGGCACGCTTGCCAAATGGCTGGTCAAGGAAGGTGACATGGTCCAGTCCGGCGACGTGCTGGCCGAAATCGAAACCGACAAGGCCACGATGGAATTCGAGGCGGTCGATGAAGGGATCATGGGCAAGCTTCTGATCGCTGAAGGCACGGCGGATGTGAAGGTAAACACCCCCATCGCCCTGCTCGTCGAGGAAGGCGAGGCGGTACCGGACAGCGCCCCTGCGGCTGCAACCGAAACGCCTGCCACGGCCCCCGAGCCGGGCCGCCAGAGTGCCCCTGCAAAGCCGATTGAACCGGTCAAAGCCGAGGCCCCCTGGCCCGCTGGCACCAAGACCAAGAAGCAAACCGTCCGCGAAGCGCTCCGCGACGCCATGGCCGAGGAAATGCGCCGCGACGAAGATGTCTTTCTCATGGGCGAAGAGGTTGGCGAATATCAGGGTGCCTACAAGATCAGCCAGGGCCTTCTGGACGATTTCGGCTCCAAACGGGTGATCGACACGCCGATCACCGAACACGGTTTTGCCGGTATTGGCGTTGGCGCGGCCTTTGGCGGCCTCAAGCCGATTGTCGAGTTCATGACTTTCAACTTCGCCATGCAAGCGATTGATCAGATTATCAATTCCGCAGCCAAGACTCTCTACATGTCCGGCGGTCAGATGGGCTGTCCCATCGTCTTCCGTGGCCCGAACGGCGCGGCGGCGCGGGTCGGCGCGCAGCACTCTCAGGACTACGCGGCGTGGTACACCCATATCCCCGGCCTGAAGGTGGTCATGCCCTATTCGGCCTCCGACGCCAAAGGCCTGCTCAAGTCCGCCATCCGCGATCCCAACCCGGTGATCTTTCTCGAAAACGAGATCCTCTATGGCCGCAGCTTCGACGTACCGCGCCTCGATGATTACACCGTCCCCTTCGGCAAGGCCCGCATCTGGCGGGAAGGCACCGATGTCACCCTCGTCAGCTTTGGCATCGGAATGAGCTATGCTCTGGAGGCGGCGGACAAGCTGGCCGAAGACGGCATTTCCGCAGAGGTCATCGACCTGCGCACCCTGCGCCCGATGGACACCGACACGATCATCGCAAGCGTGCAGAAAACCAACCGCTGCGTGACCATCGAAGAAGGTTTCCCGGTTGGCGCCATCGGCAATCACATCTCTGCCGTGCTCATGGAACAGGCTTTCGACTACCTCGACGCGCCGGTGATCAACTGCACCGGCAAAGACGTGCCAATGCCCTATGCCGCGAACCTCGAAAAACTGGCACTTGTCACCACCGACGACGTCATCGCAGCGGTGAAGAAGGTCACGTATCGATGAGCCCCCGCGTGGAGGTCAAAGGCCGGGATGCCGCGCGCGAGGCCTACCGCGTCGAAACCGACGCGGGCTGCGCCCTTGTGCCCGAGTTTCTGATGGAAGGTCTGCGCCCCGGCGAACGCCCCTCACACCAGGAAGCCTACGAGTGGATTGCAGCCCACCGCAAACCGCTCGCCGCCGCCATTGACACGCTTGCAAAAGGGCGGTCCCCGCGCCGCCCTTATGACACCCTTTCCCTGATTGCTTCTTCTAGGTCCCAGGACCCCAGCCCGCAGGAGGCGCTTGACGATGCCCATTGAAATCCTGATGCCCGCGCTCTCGCCCACGATGGAAGAAGGCACGCTCGCCAAATGGCTGGTCAAGGAAGGCGACATGGTCCAGTCCGGCGACGTGCTGGCCGAGATCGAAACCGACAAGGCCACAATGGAGTTTGAGGCGGTCGATGAAGGCACCATGGGCAAGATCCTGATCGCAGAGGGCACGGCCGATGTGAAGGTGAACACCCCCATCGCCGTCCTGCTCGAAGAGGGCGAAAGCGCCGATGCCATCGCTTCTGCACCCGCGCCCGCGCCGGAAACCCTGGCTGCGGCCGCCCCGGCCGAGAGCACCGCACCCACCGCCGCCCCGGCGCCGAAACCCGAAGGCGCGCGCGTCTTCGCCACCCCCCTCGCCCGCCGCATCGCTGCGGACAAAGGTCTTGATTTATCACAGATAAAAGGCTCCGGCCCCCGTGGCCGCATCATCAAGGCCGACGTGGAAGGTGCCACCGCGACGCCGCCCATCCGGGCGGAGGAGCCCGCGCCGCAAGCCGCCGCCCCCGCGCCCCAGCCCGTCAACGCCAGCGCCGTGGCCAAACTCTACGAGGGCCGCAGCTTCACCGAAGTCCCCCTCGACGGCATGCGCAAGACCATTGCTGCCCGCCTCACCGAGGCCAAACAGTCGATCCCGCATTTCTACCTGCGCCGCGACATCCGTCTCGACGCGCTGCTCGCCTTCCGGGGAGATCTGAACAAGCAGCTGGAAAAACGCGGCGTCAAACTTTCGGTCAATGACTTCATCATCAAGGCCTGCGCCCTCGCGCTCCAGCAAGTCCCCGCCGCCAACGCGGTCTGGGCAGGGGATCGCGTCCTGCAGCTTGAGCCTTCCGACGTGGCCGTCGCCGTCGCCATCGAAGGCGGCCTCTTCACGCCGGTCCTTCAGGACGCCGAGAGCAAATCCCTCTCTGCCCTTTCCGCCGAGATGAAAGACCTCGCCTCCCGCGCCAGGAGCCGCAAACTGGCCCCGCATGAATACCAGGGCGGCAGCTTCGCAATCTCCAACCTCGGCATGTTCGGCATCGACAATTTCGACGCGGTCATCAACCCGCCCCACGGCGCAATCCTTGCAGTCGGCGCAGGTGTGAAAAAGCCCGTAGTCGGCCCCGACGGCGACCTCTCCGTCGCCTCGGTCATGTCCGTCACCCTCTCCGTCGATCACCGTGTCATCGACGGCGCTCTGGGCGCAGAACTCCTGCAAGCCATTGTCGACAATCTGGAAAACCCGATGGCGATGCTGGCCTGACGGAACTGGTTGTTTCGCAAAAAGAGAGGACCGAACGCGTTCAAAGCGTTCGGCCCTTCGTTGTTAAACCTTATCCGCATCCCGCAGAAGCTGATCCATGCTGATCGACGGCTGGGCGCAACCCGCCTCTCCCACGATCCGCGCAGGCACTCCGGCGACGGTGGTGCATTCCGGCACTTCGTTCAGAACAACGGATCCCGCCGCGATGCGGCTGCAATCGCCCACGCGGATGTTGCCAAGCACCTTGGCCCCTGCCCCGATCAGAACGCCGTTTCCGATCTTTGGGTGGCGGTCTTCCTCTTCCTTGCCGGTCCCGCCAAGCGTCACCGAATGCAGCATCGACACGTTATCGCCCACAACCGCTGTCTCGCCGATCACGATGGAATGGGCGTGGTCGATCATGATGCCCCGGCCAATACGCGCGGCGGGGTGAATGTCGATTCCAAAGACCTCGGACGAGCGCATCTGGAAGAAATACGCCATATCGGCCCGCCCCTGCCGCCACAGCCAGTTGCCGATGCGGTAGGCTTGGATCGCCTGAAAGCCCTTGAAGAACAGAATCGGCTGCAGGTACCGGTGGCAGGCCGGGTCACGGTCATGCACCGCCACGATATCCGCCCGCGCCGCTGCCGCGATGTCCGGATCGGCCTCATAGGCCTCGTCACAGATTTCCCGCAGGATCTGCTCGGACATTTCCCCATTGGCCAGCTTGAGCGAAATCCGGAACGCCAGCGCCTTTTCCAGCGTCGGGTAGTGCAGGATCGAATAATGCACCATGCCGCCCAGCAGCGGCTCCGTGTCCACGGCCTCTTCGGCCTCACGGACCACACGGGCCCAGACCGGATCAACCTCCGCCAGCTTTGCACGCGTTTCTGCCATCGTCTTACTCCTTTGACGCCGGGAGCTTAGCAGATAGTCTGTTTTTGGCGAAACGCAAATGCGTGATGGGTGGTATTGCGATGCGTGAAGAGGAAACAGAGCGGTTCCGATCGCTGATCACGGCCCGATTGGCCGATCTCGACGCGGAAGACGCGCTTGGCGCCGGGGGGCAGGCTACTGTCACCCTCGATCAGCAGGCCATCGGGCGGCTGTCGCGTCAGGACGCGCTGCTAAACCAATCCATGGCCAAGGCCACACAGGCCCGCCGCGACACAACCCGGCAGGCTTTGAACGCCGCATTGGCGCGGATGGATGAAGGCGCGTTCGGCTATTGCGAAGACTGCGGCGAGACAATCGCCACCAAGCGGCTGGAGCTTGATCCCGCCGCGCGCCTCTGCATTTCCTGCGCGCGCGGGTAGATGGTGGCGTGAAACGGACGTTCATCTCACCTCTGGCGCGGAATCACGGCCGCAGGCCGCCGCGCCTATCGACGGGCCGCCCCGTCGCACCAGAGGTGCGCCAGCATAATCTCGGCACGCCTTTGGCGTGACGGCACGGCGATTGGGTTGTTGCTGGGCGTTACACCGGCCTAGCGCGCCAGTTTCTAAGATAAAACAAGGGGATCAGAGGGTGGCTCGCCGTACCACGGCCCGCCGATAGGCGGGGCTTGTGCACTTAACATGAGGTCCCGGATCAAGTCGGGAACGGGGTCGGCTCAACGTCCGCTCAAGGCCAAACCTCACCCCTCAACCCGCCGCCGTCCCTTCAAAGCTTCCAGCACCGCCACAAAACAGTCCGCAAACTCCACATCGTCGAGCCTGCGGTCCGCAGCAACCGCGCCGCGCCCGAGGGCCGCGGCCATCAAGGTGCCGTTGCCCCAGAACGGATGCGCCCGACCCATGCGCTTTCGGTAGCGATCCGCCGCCTCGGCCTGCGCCACCAGCCGCCGCGCCAGACCTTCGCGGGCGCAGGCCGGCACGGACAGCAAAGCCCGCGCCGCCGCGCGCACGTCTCCGTGCAGCACCGGCCTCATAACGTCACCACATGGGAGGCAAACGGCCCCGGACCATAATGGGCAGAGACCTGCGCCACCGCCAGCGTCGTCACCCCACTCACCCCATCGGTGGCCTGCGCCTCACCCGAATAGACCCACTCCGGCGTCCCGACCTGATCCTCACGCAGAACCGTCCCGCCCTGCATCACACGCACAAGATAGCTCTCGCTTTCTTCGCCCAGCGGCACCTCCGGAACCTCCCAGACATCACCGTCCACGCGCGTCCGCCGAATCCAGCGCAGCGTCAGGCCAGCCGCCCCGGACGAGGTCGACAGATGCACCGGGCTGTAGGGCCGCAACCCGTTGCCATCGAAGGCGTGCACCGCGTGCACATAAGTCGGATCGTCGTAGGGCCGCCGTGCCGGACCGATGCGGAAATGCCGATCCAGCCGCCTCTGAGCCGCCGCCAGCGCGATCTGTGACGGCGTTCCGTCCATCATCACCACCAGCGATCCGGTCGGCCAGGTATCCGGCATCAGACCATCGCTGCCCGCCTGCCCCCGCAGACGGTTGCGCAGCTCCCAGACATCTTCTTCCACAAGATCCGCCTCGCGGAACTGCAGCAACTCCCAATTGCCCGGCGTGCCATCACCAATGGCCATGAGGTTGCCTCCCGCGAGCAAGGCTTCATCAGAAATCGACTGCAGTGATCCCGACTGCAGGCGCACCCGAAGCGCATCGCCCCGATCAAGCCGCCCCATGGGCGCGGCATGCAGCGGTGTTTCGGTCACCCCCACGGCCGAGCGCGTGGCGATGATGTCGTTCAGCACATAGTCCGCATCAAACGGCGAATCGTAGACCGCAACGCTGCCCGGCCATGGCTCGGCCGCGATGGCCAGATGCGGCGCGTGGGGCACCTCCTCGCCGCTCATCAGCGGCAGGTCCATGAAGATCGGCGTGACCGGGGCCGCAGCGGTGAACCCGCGCATCTGCGCGCCTTCATCGATGTACTCGGACGGCGTGAACACGTCCGGCTCGATGCGCACCGCATCGACCACCTGCCGGTCCGTGACCTCAACCCGGTCAATCCGAGCCAGCACCGGCCCCGATTTCGACGGCAGGCGCACGATGTCGCCTGCGCCCAACGCCAGTTTCGACGGCGGCAAGGCAAAGCGCATGCTGTCCCGCGCCACCCGCGATTCCGCCAGCCAGCGTTCAACCGTCTGCCGGCCTTCCGCGCGGGTCATGGCCATGTTGAGATCCGTCTCCGCAACCGCATGGGTGCGCTCGTCGGGCAGCACGGTCTCTTCCGAGGACACCACGTGATCGCCGTCGGCCTCGATGAAGCTGACGCGCACGCGGCCCGCCATTTCCACTTCACCCGCCCGCGTTTCGGCCAAATCGCCCTCGACCTCTTCGCTCAACGCAAGATCTTCATGACCCAGTTCAACCGCATTCTCCCCGGTTCGCATCCGGAACACCAACAGCCCATCCCGCTCGATCGCGTCAAAGCCATAGGCAATCATCAGCGGCTGCAACGCGTGGCGCGCATCCGAGACCCGCGGGACCACATAGCCGCGCACATAGCCGTGCAACTGACTGGTGTCGATTTCGGTCACACCTGACCGCGCGCAGATCTCGCGCACAATCGACGCCAGCGTCTGCCCCGAGGCGCGCCCGTTGAGCCAATGCCCCCGGCGATAGTTCGGCCCATCGGACCACAGGTCTTCATTGCCGGGGAACCACGGATAAGGCCGCGCATCCCAGGCCCAGACAAAGGTCCGGTCCATGTCGATCATCGGCTCGCCATACACTTCGGAGACCGGATTGTTCGCGGCATCGCCCCAGAACTCGTACATGGCCCGCAGGTACATCCTCTGGATCAGCTCATCGCGCATCCCGTTGGAATAATACGGCAAAGAGGATTCCGAGCTTTTCGGATCCACGAACTTGTTGGGCTGGTTCGTGCCTTTGTCCACGGCCGCGCAGCCGATCTCGGTGAACCAGACCGGCTTGCTGCCGGGCTCCCAGTCCGTCGGGTCGAGCGCCCGTACACCGCCCTGCCGCTCGTAGTGGTCGTTCTCCCACCAGTTGCGAATGTCCTTGTACCGCCAAACCCACGGCTCGCCGTAAGCCCCATCTTCAATTGGCTCACGGCGCTGCATGGCGCGGCCTTCGGCGCTGTCGTAATACCAATCATAACCCTCACCCCCGGCGATATTCGCCTTCAGGTAATCGACGTTGTAGATCGACTGCCACGCCTCATCCGCATGGCCCTCTTCGTCGCGCCAATCGGAGAGCGGCATGTAGTTGTCGATGCCAATGAAATCGATCTGGTCGTCGGCCCAAAGCGGATCGAGATGGAAATACAGATCCCCCGATCCGTCCTGCGGGTGGTAGCCAAAATACTCGGTCCAGTCCGCCGCATAACCGATCTTCACATCCGGACCGAGCAAGGCCCGGCATTCACCGGCCAGGGCAACGAGGGCCTGCACCGCCGGGAAGCCGCCCGCGCCCCGAATCTGTGTCAGCGCGCGCATTTCGGAGCCGATGCAGAAGGCTGTCACATCTCCTGCTGCCGCGCAAAGCGCCGCCTGATGGAGGATAAAGCGCGAATAGCTCCACTCCTCCGGCCCGTTGTAGGTCACGGAGTCGTTGCCGACAGAGAAATCCGCCGCCGTGACCGTGCCGATAAAGCTCGCCACTTCCGCATCCGCCGCCGCCGTGCCATCGGGCGAGCCATCCCGCCCCGGAGCCACGCTCAGCGTGATCCGCCCGCGCCAGGGCAGACGCGGCTGGCCGTCCTCGCCGGTCCAGGGATCGGGCAAGGCATTGTCCAGCTGATCCATCAGGATGAAGGGATAATACATCACCTCCAGCCCCTCGTCCGTCATCTTGCGGATCGCCTGCACCACGGAGGCGTCCGTCGGCGTTCCACCATAAACCGGACGTTCCAGCGAGAGCGGCACGCGCTCCGCCCCGTCACGGCTCAATCCGCTGACAGACCACGGCATTTTCGATGCCTCGAATTCCTTTTCCTCAACCTTCGGCTTGATCTCACAGCTTCCGCAGCGCAGGTCATTGCCGAACCAGCTGACAACCAGAGAGGTCGCCTTGCAGGCTGGCAACTCGTCGGTGAGTTGCTTCAGCGAGGTGTTGAAATCCGGCTCCTCGGAGGGCGAGTTCACATTCACCACCCGCTTGCCTTTCTTGGTCACGCCAAAGGGATTGGCCGTGCCCGCCGCGTAGTTCATATAGACCGGCTCCGTCGCCAGCGCGTATTCCCCGGTGCCAGGGATCATCGCCACGCCGGTCACGGCCTGCGCCACTTCCGCCTCGTCTTCGAGGTCAGGGCGGGTGACTTCAAAACTGAACTGCGGAATGCGGTTGCCGAAGTTCGACAGCTCCAGGTCTTCCATCACCACATAAGCCGTGCCGCGATAGGCTGGCACAAGACCCACCCCTTCCACCGCTTCCATTTTCGGATCGGGCAACTGGTCCTTGGTGCCGCGATAGACCCGCATGTTGAGGTCCTTGATCGCAACCTCAGCCCCATCAGCCCAGACCCGCTGCACCGAGGTGATTTCCCCTTCGCAAAGCGCAAGCGCGAGGCTCAACGAATAGCTGTATTCCTTGACCGTCGGCTGGGAGGGCGCGCCCTTGCCGCCACCGCCCTTCTTCTTGACCTTTTCCTTGAACTCGGTAGCCCAGATCACGTGCCCGCCAATGCGCATCCGACCATAGGTCTGCGCAATCGCCGCGCCTTCCCCGGCCCCGGTCACGCGGAAACGGTCGATCTTGCCGACCTCAACCGCCTCGGAGCCCTGCCCCATGATCCGCTGATCAATGGCCCGGCCAAGCGATGCGCCGATAAAGCGGCCGACGGCCGTCATGCTCAGCCCGAGAACCGAGCCGCCAATGGAACTGCCAATAGCCGCACCCGCGACCGAGAAAAGGATGGTAGCCATGCCTTATGCCTCCAATGGAAGGGCAAACCGCGCGACAATGCGCCGGGCCCATGGTGCGCTCAGCGCACTCTCGACAACGCCATGCCCGCTATAGGCATGAATGAATGCGGCATCCGCCCCGACGCGCGATTGCAGCCCGACGTGTTTCGCAACCGAGCCATCGCGCATGCGAAACAGCAGCACATCACCCGGTTCCGCCTGATCGAGCGGCTTGCGCTCCAGATGCGCCAGCGCCGCGCGCCACAGCCGCTCGTCACCCTGCGGCTCGGACCAGTCTTCGGTATAGGCCGGGACCACCTCTGGCTCCGGCCCGATCACCTCGCGCCAGACCCCGCGCAAGAGGCCAAGGCAGTCACAGCCTGCCCCCTTGGTCGAGGCCTGATGAACATAGGGCGTGCCGATCCAGGCGCGCGCGGCTTCAACAACAACGCTCATCTCCGGCTCCCCCCTCCGGTCTTCTTCGCCTGCGAAGCATGAACGAAGATCCAGTCTTCTTCCGGGATGTCCGGGAATCCCTGGAAATTCAACGCGTTGTTGAACTTCAGACGGCAGGTCTCAAACCGCTTGTCGCAGCCCGCAAAGATCTTCACCGTGTCCCCCGCCGCGAGGTTCGCGCGCAAAGGCTCCCACAGGTCAATCCGGCGCGTGCCATCCGCCAGCGTCTCGTCGCGTTTGATCACCCCGGACAGCCCCGCAGCCTCGCCGCTCAGAACATCAAGCCGCCCGCGCTGGAACCAGCCCTCTTCAAAGCCGCTGAGATCGGCAAAGACCACCTCGCGCATGTCCTCGACCGCCAGCACCGCACCTTCGTGAAAATACCCGGCTGTATCGAGATCGAAGCCGCAGCAGCCTTCGCCCACAACCGCCGAACAGGTCTTTTGATAAACACGGCCAATCGGCCGGTTCAGCTTGTCCGTCAGACCGCGCAACTCGGCATGAAACGCGCCATTGCTCCGGCGGAGTTCTCCAATGAAACCGCGAAACAGGATGCGGCGGGCGGAAACGTCCTGCCAGTTCACCAGCCAGGACACCACCTCCGCCTCGTCGTAACGCCCGGCGGCAATGTCTTCTTCCCGGATCGCCGCATCGCTCAACGCGCCCATGGCCTCGGTATTGTCCACCGACAAACCCGTCGCCTGCTGGAGCGCCCGCGCCGACAGCCCGGTGTCTGCCTTGAAGGTGATCCCCTCAAACGTCAGATCCCGGTCATGATCCGTGAAACCGTGCACGACCCCGTCCCGGCGTGTCACCGCCCAGGCCCGTGCGACGCTGCCGATCCCGTCCTGCAACGCCGCGTGAAATGCCTCCGCGCCCGGCATCAGACCCGCACCTCGACAACCGGCACATCCGGCACCTGACCGGCCCGGAAGCTGGCGACGCTGACGTTGATGCGATCCGTGTCAAACCGCACCGGCACGTCAAACTCGAAGCCCGCACTCACCTCGACACCCGCCAGCGGCGGCTCTTCGAAGGTGATCACACCCGTGTCCACATCCAGTTCGAAATGCACACCTTCGCGTGCCTCGACGTCCTGAACCGCTGCCAGAACCGTCCCGGCGACCGGCTTGGTCACGGGCCGCGCGTAATACCCTTCGCCCGAGCGATAGCTCTTGATCAGCTGGAAACTGCGCGTCACACCATCCCCGGTGGCAATCACCTGATCGCCCATCGCAGGTTGCCGTGATGGTTTGCAGGATTTGTAATCGGCCCAGTCTTTCCACCGAAAGCCGAACAGCTGACCCTGACGCGCCTCGAAAAACGCGATCAAGGCTTCTACATCGTCCAGGGACCGCAAACCCAGTCCCGCATCATACCGCCGCCGCGAATGCGCCCAGGGCGTGTTGCGCTCTTCGTATCCGCTGGTCAGCTGCACGATGTCCGTGCGCCGCTCCGGCCCGCCCACCGAGCCAAAGCTCAGGTCCGCCGGGAATCTCACTTCATGAAACGCCATTTTTCCCTCCGATTACCTGTTCCGCGCGCCTTTGCTCAGCGCCCGGCTCATCTGTGCCGCGATCTGGCTCTGGCTGCGTTGGAAGCCCTGTACGTCGGGCGTGTTGATGTTCATCACCACCGTCACCGGCTGACCTCCGCCCTGCGCCCGCACGCCCAACTTGCCGTCAGGCCCGCGGCTCAGCGGCATGATCGCCTCCGGTCCGGCCTCGCCCATCAGCCCGGTGCCGCCGCGCATCGGGAAGGTCACCGGCCCGGTGACAACACCCCCCGTTGCAAAAGGCATCACCCGACCCTGGCTAAAGCTGCCGCCATCAGCAAAAGGCGAGAACGAACCGAACATCGCCGACATGCCCGTGGCCAGCAGCCCCCCCACATGGTTCGCCACCGGCTGCACCGCCGCCTTGTAGGCCGCATTGATCATCGAGGTGGCCACAACCTGCAGCGCGTCCGACAGTTTCATGCCATCAAGGACCACGCCATCTATCGCCCGGCTCACCCCGGCGCTCAGTGTGCGCTCCAGCTTGGCCGCGCTGCCGCCGGTTGCCGAAAACGTCTGGTTGATGCGCTTGAGCTCGGCATCGAACTCCGCAGCCATGGCGACCGCGCCGCCCAGCGATCCGTTCAGCGCGTCAACCTCGCCATCCAGATCGTCGATCATATCCAACTCGCTCATTCCATAGCCCTTTCCTTGGTTTCCGCCCCCTTGTCGGGGAAGGCCGCCATCAACTCGCCCAGCCGCGAACGCCCCATCGGTCGCCCTCCGGCCCCTTCGCCCAGGAGCACCTGCAGTTCCGCCGGGGTCAGCGCCCAGAACTCATCCGGGCTCAGCCCCAGCCCGCGGATCCCCGCGCGCATCAGCGCTGGCCAGTCAAACCCCGGCATCCGCGCTCTCCGGCGTCATGAAGGCCCGCGCCAGAAGCTCCGCTGCCGCCTTCGCCGCCGCCATCGGTCCGCCTTCGATCTCGGCCTGGAGCAGGTCAGACGCCCGCCCCTGCCAGCCGCCACCGCGCAGGCCCGCCACGATCAGCCGCAGCACATCGCGGGTAGAGAAACCTCCGGCCTCGAACCGCTGCACCAGGTCGACGAGGGAGCCGCTTTCGAGGCTCGCCTCCAGTTCCGCCAACGCCCCCAACGTCAGCCGCATCACGCGCCGCTCGCCATCAATGACCAGCGCCACATCCCCCCGCCACGGATTGGCCATCAGGCTGCCGGAGCCGCGATGAACTCAAGCGCACCCGCCGATGCGAGCGAGACCTCATAGGTCGCCTCGCCATTGTGCGAGCCCGCATATTCGATCGACGTCACCTGAAACGCGCCTTCAACCGTGCCGAAGTCGGGAATGATCACCTGAAACTCCGGGGTCTCACCGTCGAAGAAAATCTGCCGCGCGCGCTCATCCGTGCCCGCATCCTTGAAAACGCCAGAGCCGGAAATGTTGGCGCTCTTGACGCCCGCGCCGGCCAGCAACTCACGCCAGCCTCCCTGGCTTTCGAGCGTGGTCACATCGACCTGCTCGGCGTTGAAGCTCACCCGTGTGGCGCGCAGCCCCGCCATTGTCTCGAACAGACCGTCGCCGGTCAGGTCCACCTTGATCAGAAGATCCTTGCCGTTTTGTGCACCCATGATCCTACTCCAGTTGATAAGGGTTGAGAGAGAGGCCCGTGCATGCCACGGGCATTGTTCAGTTTTTCCACGCCTTAAGCCGCGTCATCCTCGACACGCGCCCGAAACGTCAGGTCAATCGAGCGCAGCCCGCCACCGTCGCGTTTCGCCTTCGCCTTTCGGAACCACAGCCCCACAAGCCGGCCCCGGCTGAGGCTCAGATCGGCCCCGTCGAGCGCATCGCTCACCGCGCCTGCCGCTTCCTTCGCGGACTGGAACCCGGCCGCCTCGGTCACCACCGTGACGATGAACTCATGCCAGGCGCCCTGCGCGCAGGTGTCAGAGGCATCGGCCACGGTTTCGGGTCCAAGCGAGACATAAAGCGCGGGCAGAGGGCCGGTCGGCAGGGCGTCATAGACATCGCTGCCCACCAAGGCGGTCAGAGCCGCATCCCCTTGCAATTGCGCATAAACTGCCGTCTGAAGCGCTGCAGACATTGCATAACTCATGGGCTCACCTCCTCTTCGCAATGACACACGAGGTAGAGCCCCCTGGCCTTGTCCTCGGACACTGCTTCGATGTTGAAAACGCGCCCCTGCGCGACAAAACGCTGGCCGGGCTTGGGCCGGTTGGAATGGCCCATCGGCGCGCCGCGCACGGTGATCCGGTAGCGCATCACCGAAACCTCGCCGGTGCCGCCACCTGCCAAGCGCCCGGTGCGCGGCTCCACATGGGCCCAGAGCGTGCCCAGCGCCTGCCAGGCTTCGACAAAGCCCCCGGCCCCATCGGGCGTGCGCTCCGCACTCTCCAGCGTGAGCCGTCTGTTCAGCGACGTGCTCATGCGCCCAGCCCCAGCCGCACCGGACGGTAACGCGCGATCAGGCTGGTCACGCCAAACGGCATGCACCCCTGGCTCAGCGCGGTCTCATCGCGATATTCGTAGTAATGTGCCGCCAGAAGCAGCACCGCCTGCTGCAGATCCGCTGGCAGGTCGGCAAACGCCGGACCATATCCCGCTTCAAAGCGCACCTCTGCTGCGCCCTCCGCCGGAATGGCAGGCAGGCTGCCGCCAAATCCCTTGAGCACCGGCGCAAAGGCATCCTGTTCCAGCCGATAGCGCGCCGGATCCGCCGTGCTGGTCGCGCCATAGGCGTCGATCAGCGTGATATCTGTCACCGCGGCCACCGGCGCAACCGGCAGAGCCTGTGCTGCGCTCTCGCGCCAGGCATTCACCGACATCACAAAGGTCCGCGTGATCAGCGCCTTTGCGCAACGGGCCTCGATCGAAGCCATCGCGGCGCGCAGAAACGATCCCAGAACCGCATCCTGCACATCGTCTTCGGCAAAGCCTGTGCCAAGGCGCAGATGCTGCTTCAGCGCCGCCACCGGCAGTGCCGCCTCAGCGACCTGTGTTTCTTCCACCAAGATCATGTTCTATCTCCAAAGCTTCTCACCCGTCCCCCGGCTCCCGGCTCAGATCGGGCGCGCGCCGCCCACGTCGCAGGGCGGAGGGGGCTGCTGGACAACGCCGGGACGCGCGCCCTCGGAAAGGGCGGACAAACTGCCCGCCCCCCGTCTCATGCGCCCTTAGGCGACACAGCGCAGCAGCTTGATCGCTGCAAAGTCGCTCACGTCACCGCCCACGCGCTTGGTGGCATAGAACAGGACGTGCGGCTTGGCGCTGAACGGATCGCGCAGCACGCGCAGGTCCGGACGCTCGGCGATGGTGTAGCCAGCCTCGAAGTCACCAAAGGCGATCGGGGTGTTGCCCACACCGACGTCCGGCATGTCTTCGGCGATCAGAACCGGGTAGCCGAGCAGACGCGCGGGTTCACCGGCGGCAAAGCCATCGGACCACAGGTGACGGCCATCGGCATCCTTGAGCTTGCGCAGCGCGCCAGCAGTCTTGGAGTTCATCACGAAAGTGGACCCGGCGCGGTATTGCGCACCCAGCGCATAAACCAGCTCGATCAGGGTATCGCCACCGGCGAAATCGGTCGCAACCGAACCTTCAACAAAGCCGATCTGACCCCAGGCCCAGGAGGTGTTCACCACCTGCGTGTGATCGAGAATGCCGCGCGGCTTGTCGACACCGTCACCGTTGATGAACGCACCGGCCTCGGCACGGGCAAACTTCTCGGCGATGCGGCCTGCGAGCCAGCCTTCGACGTCAAACGCACTGTCGTCCAGCAGACGCTGGGACACCTTCGGCATCGCATTCAGCTCATACAGCGGAATGGAGATGCGTTCGATGGTCGGCGTGCCGGTTTCGGTGGTCGAGGAAATCTCTTCCGCCCAGCCCGCGCCGGTGTCGTTCTGATCAATCAGGACGTCAAAGGAAGACGCCTCAACGTTCACAACGCTGGAAATCGCACGGATGGAGGCGGTCGCCGCCAGCGTGGACTTGATGGTTTCCGCGGTCTGCGGGTCAACCAGGTAGCCACCGTCGGAGTTGACAGCCGTGGACATCGCCTTGCCCTCAAGCTCGAGCCCGCGCAGCGCGTCGTCATCGCCGGAGCGCAGGTAGGCGTCAAACGCCTTCTGGTGAGGGGCCTCGACCGGCATAGCGGACGAAAGCGCGGGGCGGCCCATACGGGCGGATTTTTGATCAAGCATGGTCAGTCGCTCTTCCTGTTTGTTCAGCTTCTCTGAAAGGTCGGCCTGGAGGGCCTTGATGTCCCCGATGAGCCCCGCCATCGCGGCGCTCACCCGGGTGACCGGAGACAAGTCTTCCCCGGTCCGAGACTTGGTCTCGGGTGTCGTCATGAGGTTTTCCCCGTGTCTTGAGAGGGCGTGCGTCAGCCGCCCGCCAGGTTACGGCGCATGTCCTCCAGGACGTCCGCCAACTCACGCATGGCCACATCTTCCGAGAGATCATCCCCCTTCGATGCAACCCGCGCACTGGGCAGCATCGGGAAGGTCACAAGCGACACCTCCCAAAGCTCCAGTTCGGTCAAGAGCCGCTGGCCCTTGTCATTCTTTGTCGCCTTCAGCGTGCGATACCCGATCGACAGCCCGTCAATCGCGCCCGCCTCGATCAGCGCCGCCGCCTCGCGGCCTTTCTCGACGCTTTCCAGCAGGCGGCCTTTCACATAAAGACCGCGCTCATCCTCGCGCACCTCGTCCCAGATGCCGATCGGCTGGGCCGGGTCATGCTGCCAGAGCATCTTTACCGCGCGCCCGTCACCGGTCAGCTTCTGCAGGGAGCGCGCATAAGCGCCTTTGGTCACCACGTCACCGCCCTGATCACAGGCACCAAACAGGCTTGCATAGCCTTCGATCCCGGTGCCTTCGACGATTTTCACCTCGTCATCAAAACGGCAGAACTTGTGTTCCAGATCCATCATCTGTCTCCTCGTTTCCCCAATCCGCGCTCACGGAGCCGCGTTCATAAACCCTTGAAAAACCTGCACGAGAATCGCTCCTGCGACGCCGTACACCGTCAGCCACACCCGCCGCTCCAGCCGCTCAAGGATCTTCTCAAGCTGGTCATAGCGGGCGTTCAACGCGTCCATCTGCAATCGGCTGATCCGCTCATGCGCCTCCAGCCGCAGCGCAGGCGCGCAGGCAAAAGGCTCAGCTGTACGCCGCATATCAGTCACCGTCTGTCTCCGGGGTCAGGCTCGGCAGGCCCAGCATCCGGCGCTTTTCTTCCGCCGTCAGGAAATCCGCCGTCGCCACGCGCGACCACTGCGCGTCGCGCTCCGTTGCCAGCGCCGGCACCTGGTCCAGATCCGGCTTGAGTTCGACCGCCTCCCCAACAAATTCGGAAAGCCAGCGTCCCACGCTTGCACTGACCCGCGTCGCCAACGGCAACACCGTCAGGCGGTAGAACGCGCGGTGCGCCTCGGCGTAGTTGGCAAAAGTCGCCTCGCCGGGAATACCCAGCAGCATCGGCGGCACGCCAAAGGCAATCGCAATCTCCCGCGCCGCCGCTTCCTTGGTCTTCTGGAATTCCATATCCGACGGGCTGAAGCCCATGGGTCGCCAGTCAAGCCCGCCTTCCAGCAGCATCGGCCGCCCGGCGTTGCGCGCACCCTGATGGTTCGACTCAAGCTCCGCAGACAGACGCTCGAACTGCTCCGGGCTGAGATGCCCCTGCCCTTCCGCGCCTTTCCAGACAATCGCACCAGAGGGGCGCGCTGCATTGTCGAGCAAACCTTTGCTCCAACGGCTCGCCGCATTGTGCACATCCACCGCCTGCGCCGCCGCTTGCAGCGGGGAGAGACCGTAATGGTCATCCTGCGGATGGAAACTCTTGATATGGCAGATGGGCGAGACGGGCCCGGTCACGTCAAAGCGGTGCTTGCGTGCGCCAACCGCGTATTCATAGGCCACCGGCCAGCCATCAGCCCCCGGCACCAGGCGCATCCGGTCAGAGCGCAGCACGTGCAGCTCGAACGGCACCGCCGCCTCGCCGGAAACCGCCTCGACGTAGCCATCGCCGGACAGCAGCATCTGGCCGTAAAGCGCCTCGAACAGCTCCGCGCGCCCCTGCGCCGGGTTCGGCGCGGTCAGAAGGCTCAGAAGCGGATGCTGGTCATAACGCGTGCCGCTGTCCTGCAAAACCAAGGGCAAGGCGGCTGCCGCTTCGGCAATCAGCTTGACTGCGCGAAACCCGACCGGGTTGCCCGCGAAAGCCTGCTTGGTGAGCGAAACCGTGTCGCGCGGCGACCAGGCCACGCGGCCCGAGGTCATATGCGCCACAACCGGGCCCGTCGCCGAGGCCTTTGCCTCAGGGGCCGCGCCCTCCGCCGCTTTGCCGCTCCGCCGCAGAAAATCGAATACCATCGCTTGCGCTCCTTTATCGCCCGCAGCCCATCACCCGGAAGCGCTGTCTCGCGCCCCGGCGACCTGTCTGCCGCATCCTTGGATCAGTCTTCCGGGGTGGCCCCCGTCGCCTTCGAAAAACAACCTATGAAGCGTGAGTTAACAGAGCTTCACACCACCGTACGGTACTGTTTTCCATCAAAATCAATACATTACACTTCCGACTACCGAGGTCTTAACAAAGAACCCGGTGCGGTTTCCCCAAACGAATCCAGCCGTCGCCCTCACAGGGCCCGCGCCCGGGGCACCATGTCCCCCTGCCGCTCCAGCATCAGCTCCTGGATCGCCCAGACAAGCGCATCCACCCGGTCCGGGCTGCCCTGTCCCTGATAGCCGCCATTGGTCATCCGGCACATCTGCTGCTCAAGCTGCTCCAACCCACGCTGATGCTTGACTTTGCCCTGCTCGTACAGAGCCGCCACCGGCTCGGCCCTTGCCGATTTGCCCCGCGTTGCGTGCACGGATTTGACCGGCAACATCGGATCAACCGTCTGCAGAACCGATGTCACCATCGCGCCGCCCTGATTGACCTCCGCCACCACGCGGTCCGCCTCCCAACGCGCCGCCGCATCACACACCGCCGTCGCCCAGCCCGTCGGCCCAAGCCCCTGCACGCTGGCATCTTCCAGCACATAGGCGCGCCATTCTTCCGGCCGGCCCGACATTTCCACGCCGGCCACAACAATCCCGCAGGCGTCCGATGTCTTGCCATCCCCCGCAGGCGGATCGACGGCTACCACGATCCGGCTCAGCTCTGGCAAACGGCCTGCCCGCGACGCGTCCAATCCTTCCATGGTCCACAAAGCCCCGTCGACCTCATCAACCAAAATCCCGTCCAGTTCCTGCATTCCCATTTGCGTTCCCGCATACCGCGCCCGTACTTCGCGCAGAAAGCTGTCCGCCAGATGCGCCCGGTTCGCTTCCGTCGGCGCATGGGTGCTCACGCTCGACGGCAGCTCCAAAAGCTCCTTCAGCACCTCCACATTCCGCGGCGTCGTCGTCACGCAGGCGCGCGGATCATCCCCAAGCCGCAATCCGAACTGCAGCATGTCCCAGGTCTCGCGTGCCTTCGGCCATTTCGCCAGTTCATCCGCCCAGGCCCCGTCAAACTGCGGCCCGCGCAGGCTCTCGGGGTTAAACGCGGAAAACGCCATGGCCTCGGCCCCGTTGGGCCAAACCAGACATTGCCGACCAGAGACCCACTTCGGCATGCGGTCCGGCGGCGAGCAGGCCAGAATCCCGCTGTCGCCAAAAATCATCACTTCACGCACCTGATCCAGCGTCTCGCCCACAAGCGCCAGCCGCTTGCAGCGTCCCGGATCCATCGGCCGCGGTCCTTCGACCATCGAGCGCACCCATTCCGAACCCGCCCGCGTCTTGCCCGCACCGCGCCCGCCCAGGATCACCCAGGTCCGCCAGTCGCCCTCGGGCGGGAGCTGATGCTCATGCGCCCAGAACTCAAAGAGAAAGGGGAGCGCAAGGCGCTCCCCATCCGTCATCTCATTCAGAAACCTCGTCTGCACAGCAGCAGGCGCGGAGGCTATCCAGGCGGCACCCGATCTCAACCTTTGCTTGTTCAAGGTCGAGACCATAGTCCCCGGCAATCCCACTGTCTTTTCGTCTGATTGCGTCAATTTCCTTCTCCGTTTCTCTGGCCTGCTTGAGCCAGTACCGGACCTCGGTCAGCAACTTGCCGCCTTCGGTCGATTTTCCCGCGCGCCGCTCGGTGCGCAGGTCTGCCTTGAGCACCTCGAGATCTTCGATCAGCTCCAGAAGCGTCGCCGCGATGTTTTCGCGATCCTTGTTCAAACGCTCCAGTTCCGATCCCAGCGTGATCACGATGGGTTGCTCGTCTTCTGCTCTTTTGGTCATGCTCGACACCTTTTTTGCCTGTATCGGGTCCCCCTCCGGGGTGCGGCGCAAACAAAAACGGCCCTCGGGTTTCCCCGCAGGCCGTTTTGCTGTCACCTCGTCCAGCATGTCACAAGTTGTACTTCGGACCGTTCGTTGGGTCAAACCCCCACCCGAACGCAACCAACTGAACTCATTCAACTAAATTACCAAATCGTTAATTTTTGCCTGCCCGGCCTTGCCCGTTTGCGCGGCCTCTGGCACTGATAATCCCAGCGTTTACAGGAGCCTTCATGCCACAGCTTTCAACCCGCATCCGTACTCTGAACTCCGGCGGCTCGGACGGCTGGGAGGTGTTCTACCGCGCCCGCCAGATGGTCGAGAGCGGCACGCGTGTCATCGAGCTGACCATCGGCGAGCATGACATCCGAACGCACCCCTCGATTCTCGATCACATGCACCAAAGCGCGGCGGGCGGGCACACTGGCTATGCCTCCGTTCCCGGCGTCCGCGCCCTGCGCGAGACCATCGCCGCCCGCGTCACGTCCCGCACCGGCGTCGAAACCACCGCCGATAACCTCGTGATCACCGCCGGGGGGCAGGCCGCCCTGCTCGCCGCCCACATCGCCACGTGCCAGCCGGGCGATACCGCTCTGCACGTGGATCCCTATTATGCAACCTACCCCGGCACCATCCGCTCCGCCTCCGCCGTGCCGGTGACCATCCCCACCCGCGCGCGCAACAGCTTCCTGCCTGATCCTGCCGAAGTAGACCGCATCGCCGCAGAGACCGGCGCGCGCACCCTGCTGCTCAACACCCCAAACAACCCAACTGGCGTGATCTACCCGCGTGAGACGCTCGAAGGGTTGGCCGAGGTCTGCATCAAACACGACCTCTGGCTGATCTCCGATGAGGTCTACGACACGCAGGTCTGGGACGGCGAGCACATCTCCCCGCGCCAGCTGCCCGGCATGGCCGAGCGCACGCTGGTGATCGGTTCCATGTCGAAAAGCCATGCCATGACCGGCTCCCGCGTTGGCTGGATTCTCGCTCCTGAAAGCGCCATCACCCATCTGATCGACCTGTCGACCAACACCAACTACGGCGTGCCGGGTTACATTCAGGACGCAGCCCTCTTCGCCCTGAACGAAGGGGCCTGGCTCGAAGAGGAAGTGGCCGAGCCCTTCCGCCGTCGTCGCAGCCTCGCCCTCGGCATCTTGTCTGAACAGAATACCGTCACCGCCATCCCCTCACAGGGCGCGATGTATGTCATGCTCGACATCCGCGCGACCGGCCTGTCAGGTCGCGAGTTTGCTGAACGTCTGCTCGATGCCAAACACATCGCTGTCATGCCCGGTGAAAGCTTCGGCTCGTCCGCCGCCGGCCACATCCGTGTTGCCCTCACCGTCGAAGACAGCCTTCTCGCGCAAGCCCTCCGGGAGCTCTGCGCCTTTGCCAAGGAGTTGACCCAATGACCGACATCGGAAACCAGTTCCGCGCGCTGCATCGCCCCGGCGCACCCTTCATCCTCGCCAACGCATGGGACATCGGCTCGGCCAAGATGCTCGCCGCCATGGGGGCCGAGGCCATCGCCACCTCCTCCGCCGCCCATGCTTTCACCCTTGGCCGTCCCGACATGGGCACCGTCACCCGTGATGAGGCCCTCGCCCACGCGCAAGATCTTGTCTCAGCCGTCAATGTCCCGGTCTCCGGCGATTTCGAAAATGGTTTCGGTGAAGCGCCCGAGACCTGCGCCGAAACCATCCGCCTCTCTGCCGAAGTGGGCCTCGCAGGCATCTCGATCGAAGACACCGCTTTGCCCGATGACGCGCCTTACGAACGCGAGCTCGCCGTAGAGCGCATCCGCGCCGCCGCCGCTGCCGCCCGCGCCTTGCCAAAGGACTTTGTCCTCTGCGCCCGCGCCGATGGGGTGATGAACGGCCAATACGATCTCACTGAGGCCATCACCCGCATTCAGGCTTACGAGCAGGCTGGTGCCGATTGCGTATACATCCCGCTGCCGCCCAGCTTTGACGATATAGACAAGATCTGTCAGTCCGTCAGTACTCCGGTCAATGTCCTCGTCGCTGGCAAGTTCACCGCCCATACACGCGCCCAATACGCCGCCGCAGGCGCTGCGCGCCTGTCGCTCGGCTCCGCCCTCGCCCGCGCCACCCACCGTGTCATCCATGACGCCGCCGCCAAGATGTACAACGATGGCGATTTCTCCGGCCTCATGCCTTCCATTTCTGGCGACGTGATTGATAAACTGCTGGAATGAGCACGCCGGTTTCCTCCATCCGCAACCTCGGCCCTGCCGTGGAACAGGAGTGCCGCCGCGCAGGCATTCCGGATGCGGAAACCCTGCGCGAACTCGGCGCGCATGAGGCCTACCGCCGCCTGCTCGCCCACGGCACGCGGCCGCATTTCATCGGCTACTACGTGCTGCACATGGGTCTTCAGGGGCGGCCCTGGAACGATTGCAAGGGCAAGGAAAAAGACGCGCTGCGCGTTCAGTTCGACGCGCTCAAGGCGGAAACCACCCCCAAGGCCCCGCCCGGCATCGAGCGCATCCTTGACGAGATCGGCACCGGCGAGCGCCGCTGAGGCTGGCCATTTCTGCGCGCCTGCGGTACCCCCGGCCAACGGAGCACAAGGAAGCCTATCATGAGCGCCATCGACGGACTGCCGCCCCTGCGCGAGGTCATCGCCACCCATGATCTGCGTGCCAAGAAGAACCTCGGCCAGAACTTCCTTCTCGATCTCAACCTGACCGCCCGCATCGCGCGCATCGCGGGCGATCTGTCCCAGACAGACGTGATCGAGGTCGGCCCCGGCCCCGGTGGCCTCACACGCGGGCTTCTGGCCGAAGGCGCGCGCAAGGTGCTCGCCATCGAAAAAGACTCGCGCTGCCTGCCTGCTCTGGCCGAGATCGCCGCGCAATATCCGGGCAAACTTGAGGTGATCGAAGGCGACGCGCTCAAGATCGATCCGCTTCGGCACCTCACCCCGCCCATCGCGATCTGCGCCAACCTGCCCTACAACGTCGGCACCGAACTGCTTGTGCGCTGGCTGACGCCCAAAGAGTGGCCGCCCTTCTGGTCTTCTCTGACGCTGATGTTCCAGAAAGAAGTGGCCGAACGCATCACCGCGCAGCCCGGCTCCAAAGCCTACGGACGCCTCGCGATTCTCTCGCAATGGCGCGCGGAGCCGCGCATCGCCCTGCATCTGCCGCCCGAGGCCTTCACCCCTCCGCCCAAGGTCTCCAGCGCGGTGGTGCACCTGACGGCCCTGCCCGCACCGCGCTTTGAAGCGGACGCAGCCACGCTCGAACGGGTTGTCGCCGCCGCCTTCAACCAACGTCGCAAGATGCTGCGGTCCGGACTGAAATCCCTCTCGCCGGACATCGAAGACCACCTGATCGCCGCCGGGATCAAACCCACGGAACGCGCCGAACAGGTGCCGCTCGAAGGGTTCTGCGCGCTCGCCCGCAGCCTCGCCTCCGCTACATAAAAAACCCGGGCGCCTGGCCCGGGTTCCCTTGATCTGATTTATTCAGCCGCGTCCGGCGGGGTCTCCGCCTTCGGCGCTTTCTCCTCCGCAGGAGCCGCCTCAGCCTCAGCTTCCGGCGCGGGCTTCTTGGCGCGCGGTTTGCGCGGCGCGCGGGGCTTTTTCGGCTTGGGCTTTTCTTCGACTGCTTCCGCCGGGGCCTCAGCCTCCGGGGCTGCCTGCGCTTTCGATTCCGGTGTCTCGACCAGACCCGGGCCATCGTCATCAGCCTTGACGTCGATCACATCGGGCTGATCCCCGGTGCCCGCGGGCTGCTCATTCCGGCGCGGCTTGCGCTGCGGGCGCTCGGCGGCTTCCGGCTCACCCTGCTGCTGCGGCTGCGCCTCCCCGGCTTCCCCTTCGCGCTGCGCCCGTGCCGCGTCGCGCTCTGCGCGCTCACGGTCGCGCTGCGCCTGGCGTTCGCGGTTTTCTCGCTCCTGCTGCTCGCGCTTGGCTTCCTGCTCTTTCTGAGCGGCGCTCAGAAGGCGGAGATAGTGCTCTGCGTGCTGCTGAAAGTTTTCTGTCGCCACACGGTCGTTGCCAAGCGCGGAATCGCGGGCGAGCTGATTATATTTATCAATGATCTGCTGCGGAGTGCCGCGCACCTTGCCTTCGGGGCCGTTGCTGTCAAACACGCGGTTGACGACATTGCCCAGCGAATTGTTGTTGCGGTTGCGGTTGTTCTTGTTCCGCGAGCGGGATTTGGAGGATCGCATAATTTTGTACTATCCAGTCTGCTTTAGGGACTGTTCTGTGACCGGTGCGGCGCGTCCTGCGCCTGATGCGTTTTGGGTCACCTGAATGTTGGCTTGGCGTCGGGCCGGTCCGCGCGGGGCAGTTCAGCCACTCGACATAGTGTTCTAAACATGGAAGCCGCGCGCGGAGCAAGAAGAAATGGCGATATATCGACGATTTGACGCGGAAATCAGCCGGTTTTCCCGCCAAGCGTGCCAAGAACAACGCGGTCGCGGCCATCGAGATCGGGCACGACGGTGATTCCCCGCAAGCCCGCCCCGGCCATCAACGCCGCCACATCCGCTCCCTGCGTAGGGCCAATTTCCACCATCAGCCGGCCACCGGGTTCCAGATGACGCGGCGCGCCCGAGCAAATGGCGCGGTAGGCGTTCAACCCGTCGGCCTCGTCGGTCAGCGCCATACGCGGCTCGTGATCGCGTACCTCGGGGGCGAGATCGGCCATCTCATGGCGCGCAATATAGGGCGGGTTAGAGACGATCAGATCGAACGTATCGGCCGCGTCCAGCGGGCCGAGCCAGCTGCCCTGACGCAGATCGGCACGCCCCTCCAGCTTCAGCGCATTGCGGTTCCAGAAGGCGACATTGAGCGCGGCTTCGCTCAGATCCGTGCCCACACCCACGGCCCCCTCCCGCTCTGCCAGCAGCGTCAGCAGGATACAGCCTGACCCGGTGCCAAGGTCCAAGACGGCGGCGAACGGCTCAGCGAGGGCAGCTTCGATTAGCGTTTCGGTCTCGGGCCGCGGGTCAAGTACCTCAGGTGTGACCAGCCATTCGCGCCCATAGAACTGCCGTCGCCCCGTCAGATGGCTGACCGGCACCCGCTCGGCGCGGCGTTCGATCATCACGTTGAAAACCACTTCGAGATCCGGCTCCACCGGCTCGGGCAGAAACAGCGTCAGCCGCCCCGGCGGCACCTTGAGCACATGCGCCAGAAGCCGCCGCGCATCACGGCCCGCATCCGGCACACCGGCCGCGTTAAGCGTCGCCGTGCCGCGCGCCACAAGCTCGGAGCCCCGCATCAGCGCAGCCCTCGGCCACAGGCGGGCGCAAGTTCCATGGATGGAACTTGCAAATTCCATCCATGGAATTTGCGCCAGACCCCCACGTCAGCTCTCCATTTCGGCCAGCTGCGCCGCCTGATGCTCGGAGATCAGCGCATCGATAATCTCGTCGAGATCCCCCTGCACGATCTGATCCAGCCGATACAGCGTCAGTCCAATGCGGTGATCCGTCATGCGCCCCTGCGGGAAGTTGTAGGTGCGGATGCGCTCCGAACGATCCCCTGACCCAACCTGGGATTTCCGGTCAGACGCCCGCTCATTGTCGATTTTCTGCCGCTCCGCATCATAAAGCCGTGCACGCAGGACCTGCATGGCAATCTCGCGGTTGCGGTGTTGGGATTTTTCCGAAGACGTAACCACGATCCCCGACGGAATATGCGTGATCCGCACCGCCGAATCCGTGGTGTTCACGTGCTGCCCGCCCGCGCCCGACGAGCGCATGGTGTCGATGCGAATGTCATTCGGGCTGATCTCGATGTCCACGTCCTGCGCTTCGGGCAGCACCGCCACGGTCGCGGCCGAGGTGTGAATACGCCCGCCGCTTTCCGTCTCCGGCACCCGCTGGACCCGGTGCACGCCGCTTTCGAATTTCATCCGGGCAAAGACCCCCTCGCCCGCGATGCGCGCCACAAGCTCCTTGAGTCCGCCCAGATCGCTGCCCTGCTCTTCGATCACTTCCCACTGCCAGCCGCGCGCCTCGGCGTAGCGCTGGTACATACGCGCCAGATCTCCGGCAAACAGCGCGGCTTCATCGCCGCCCGTGCCGGGTCGAATCTCCAGAACCGCCGGACGGGCGTCCGCCGCATCCTTCGGCAGCAAGGACAGCTGCACCGCCCGCTCCACCTCCGGAAGACGCGCGCGCAGCGCCGGCAGTTCCTCTTCGGCCAGTTCCTTCATTTCCGGATCGGCCAGCATGGATTCGGCCTCCGCCAGATCGGCGATCAGCGTCTCATACTCTTCGATCTGGGTCACAACCGGGCGCAGCTCCGCATATTCGCGGCCCAGTTCGGCAATATCGCCATCCCCCGCACTCATGCGGGCTTCGACGTATTCCAGTCGTTCCTTGATCTGCGCTAGGCGTTCGTTCGGGATCATGCGGCGTGCATTGCCCTAAAATCCCGCGTCGTCAACCCTCTGCGCCTTCGGCGCGCAACGCGGCAAGCCAGCCGTCCACCCGTTTGCGGTTCACCCCGATGTCCGAGGTCCCAAAGCGCAGCCGTCCGAAAATCTCGATCTGGCCGCCCACCTGCTGAACGGTGGTGTAATCGGGAAAGCCCATCCATTGGCTCCGCGTGACATATGTCACACGCCCATCCGCAACGCTGCCTGCCAGCACTTCGGTGCGCGGCGTGGCACGGATCAGCGCATCCAGGGCGGCAAAACGGCCCTCCTCCGCTGCGATCCGCCGCCGCACACCGTCTGTCAGATCCTGATCAGCGGTCACCATCGGGTCCACATGCCAAACCGCCGGGTCAGACGGGGCAAGGCGAATCCAGGCCAGAATGGCCAGACATGCAAAAAGGACCACAAAGAAGATCATGCGCAAAGATTTGCTCCGAAAGCCGTGTCATCCCCTCCTGAGGCATGACACGCCGCCGCGCGATTCTGAAAGGGCCTCGCGCCGAATTGACACAAAGCCGCCGATCTGACCCTTGGAGGCGTCAATTTTCCGCCGATCGCCGGGTCCAGCCCCACAGGCACAGGAGTTCTGTTGCCACATGCGCCGCCGCCGTCGCCGTCATGCCTGCGTGATCGAAGGGCGGCGAGACCTCGACAACATCCCCGCCAACAAGGTTGATCCCCTTGAGCGCCCTGAGCATATGCAGCGCCTGCCAACTCGCCAGCCCGCCGCTTACCGGCGTGCCGGTGCCGGGCGCAAAAGCCGGGTCCAATGCGTCAATGTCAAAGGTGACATAGACCGGATGATCCCCCACAACGGCCTTCGCCTGATCAATCACCGCCTCCGGCGTGCCGCGATGACAGGCGGGCGCGTCGATGATGTGAAAGCCCATGGTGTCCGGGTTGTCCGTGCGGATGCCGATCTGAACAGAGCGCTCCGCCACCACCGTGCCTTCCTTCGCGGCCTTGTACATGAAGGTGCCGTGATCGACGCGGGAGAAATCGTCATCTGCCCATGTGTCCGTGTGCGCATCGAACTGTATCACACTGAGGGCCCCGTGTTTTTCCGCATGGGCCCGCAAGCAACCCAGCGTCACGGAATGATCCCCGCCAAGCGCGATGCAACCCGTGTCCGTGGCCAGAATCCCGCCCACATGCGCCCGGATCCGTTCCGGCACCTCCGAGGGCATGGCATAGTCAAACGCCATATCGCCGTAATCCGCGATGGCAAATTCGCTCAGCACGTCATAGCCCCAACCATAAGGCGCATCACAAGGCTGCAAGAGCGACGCCTCGCGGATCGAGCGCGGGCCAAGCCGCGTGCCGGGCCGGTTGGTCACAGCCTGATCAAACGGCAACCCGGTGATGGCGATATCCGCCGCGCTCAGGTCCTTGGTGTAGCGCCTCCGCAGAAAAGACGGCGCGCCGGCAAAGACATTCTCAAACGACGATCCCTTAAGATCATCGCGGGTAAACGCATGATCTATCTGCTCTTTTGCGTCTTCAAGCGCCATGCCTGCCTCCTATTTCAACGGGAGCGCCCGCTCCACCAAGGTGGCGAAGAAGGACGCGCCAATCGGGGCGATCTCATCGTTGAAATCGTATTTGGGATGGTGGCAAACCGGCGTGTCGCCCTGCCCGAGGAAAAGATAGGCCCCGGGGCGCGCCTCCAACATGTAGGAAAAATCCTCTGCGGCCATGATCGGCTCGCAGTTCTCCTCGACCTTTTCCGCACCCACCACGTCCCGTGCAATCTCCGCGGCAAACGCCGCCTGCTCCGCGTGGTTGACCGTCGGCGGATAGCCCTCTTCGTAGGTCAGCGTTGCGCTCTGCCCAAAGGCCTTGGGCGCAAATTCCACCACTTCCGCCATGCGCTCGCGCGCGGTCGCCTGCACCGCCTTGTCGAAATACCGCAAGGTCCCGACAATCTGCGCCGTATCGGGAATGATGTTGGTCCCACCCTCTGCGTGAATCTGCGTCACCGTGATGACCAGCGCATCCAAGGCATTGATATTTCTGGATACAATCGTCTGAAGCGCCTGAACAATCGCAACCGCCGCCATCACCGGATCCTTGGCCTGATATGGCATGGCACCATGGCCGCCAACGCCCTGCACGTCGATATAGAAGGTGTCGACCCCGGCCATCAGCGGGCCCGGCGCGGTGTGAATATGACCTTCCTCGCCGCCGGGCGCGTTGTGGATGCCATAGACCTCGTCAATGCCGAACCGCTCCATCATGCCCTCTTCGACCATGATGCGCCCGCCGCCTTCGGCTTCTTCGGCAGGCTGGAAGATCAGCGCGACCTTGCCGGAAAATTTCCGTGTCTCCGCAAGATACCTCGCCGCGCCGAGCAGCATGGTTGTATGGCCATCATGACCGCAGGTATGGGCGACGCCGGGCACCTGGCTGGCATGGGGCGAGCCAGACAGATCGTCCATCGGCAGCGCGTCCATGTCCGCCCTGAGGCCGATCGTCCGCCCCGGCCCCTGACCATCGATGATGGCAACAACACCCGATGTGGCAATTCCGGTGTAAATCTCAGAAATCCCAAAGGACTTCAGCTTTTCGACAACAAACGCGGCGGTCTGGTGGCACTCCAGACCAAGCTCCGGGTTCTGATGAATATACCGCCGCCACTCCTTGAGTGTCTCGGCCATGTCGGCGATGGAATTGTGAACGGGCATTGAGGGATCCTTTCGCGGGCAGCCTGCACCTGTCCGCCGGAAATGGAAAGCGATGTGATCGAAAATTTGGTGCGTTAACACTCTTTTCGCGTCAATCCCTGCAGTTGCGGTGCGATCTTCAGATATTTCAGCCATATTGTTAATCTCAATGTGAAGCGCAAAGAAATGCCTGTAAGTCGCTCATTTTTAGCGACCTTTCAGGATTCTCGACGCCGCGCTGGACTCTGAAGCCCGGATGCCGCAAGCCTGTGTCACCGACGCGGAAGGAGACCGGCGATGAGCGATGATCTGATCCACAATCCGAACGGCGGCATGCCGCGTTTGCTGGCCATCATGCGGGCCCTGCGGGATCCTGAAACAGGGTGCCCATGGGACATCGAGCAGGACTTTTCGACCATCGCCCCCTACACCATCGAAGAAGCCTATGAGGTGGCCGACGCCATCGAGAGGGAAGCCTGGAACGAGTTGAAGGGCGAGTTGGGTGATCTTTTGTTCCAATCGGTATTCCACGCCCAAATGGCTGAGGAAAAAGGGCTTTTCAGCTTTGATCAAATCGCTGACGGGATGAGCGACAAGATGGTCGCGCGCCATCCCCACGTCTTCGGCAGCGAAAGCCGCGACAAGTCTGCCGAACAACAGACCGTCGATTGGGAAACCATCAAAGCCGCAGAGCGGGCGGCAAAGGCGCGCGGCGGGGTGCTTGACGATGTAGCCCTCGGCCTGCCCGCCCTGATGCGCGCAGTGAAACTGCAAAAACGCGCCGCGCGCGTGGGGTTTGACTGGCCCACGACCGATGAGGTGATCGACAAGATCGTCGAAGAGGCGCAGGAACTGCGCGAGGCTAAAGACCCGGACCATGCAGCAGAGGAGTTCGGCGATCTGCTCTTTGTCATGGCAAATCTCGCGCGGCATCTGCAGATAGATCCCGAAGAGGCCCTGCGCGCCGCCAATGCCAAGTTCACGCGGCGGTTCCGGTTTATCGAAGCCGAGCTGAAAAAGGACGGCCGTACCCCCGAGGACAGCGATCTGGAAGAAATGGATGGCCTCTGGGATGCCGCCAAGCTGGCGGAAAAAGTGTGAGACAATAACATGATTATTTTTGTCGACTATTGACCCGATCATTTTTGTCAGCTTTAACGGGCGCATCAAAAACGTGACCACGACTCACAAGGATACATAATGTTTCTGCGCCTCGCCTCCGCCCTCGCAGCGATCTCGATTGCAGCTCCTGCGCTCGCTCAGGAAGTCAATCTTTACTCCTACCGTCAGCCAGAGTTGCTCAAACCGCTGACTGATGCATTCACCGAAGAAACCGGCATCAAGGTCAATGTTGCCTTTCTGAACAAAGGCTTGGTTGAGCGTCTCAAGGCGGAAGGCCGCCGCTCCCCTGCGGACTTGATCTTCACGGTCGACATCTCCCGCCTGGCCGCCGCCGTCGAAGCGGGCGTCACCCAGCCGGTTGAAAGCCCCGCGCTCAGCGCCAACGTCCCGGCCGCTTTCCATGACCCGGAAGGTCACTGGTGGGGGCTGACCACGCGGGCGCGGATCGTCTATGCCTCCAAGGACAGGGTCGATCCTGCGGAAGTGACAACCTATGAAGACCTCGCCGATCCGAAGTGGCAGGGGCGCATCTGCACCCGGTCCGGCACCCACCCCTATACCGTGGCCTTGGTTGCGGCTGTGATCCACCATCACGGTGAAGAAGAAGCAAAAACCTGGCTGCAGGGCGTCAAAGGCAATCTCGCCCGCAAACCGCAGGGCAACGACCGGGCGCAGGTCAAGGCGATCTGGGCCGGGGAATGCGACATCAGCCTCGGCAACACCTACTACATGGGCAAGATGCTCGAAGACACGGAGCAGCAAGACTGGGCCAACTCTGTCAACGTGTTGTTCCCGACTTTTGAGAACGCGGGCACCCATGTGAACATTTCCGGCGTTGCCATGACCGCCTCCGCCCCGAACCGCGACAACGCGTTGAAAATGATGGAGTTCCTGACCACTGGCAAAGCCCAGGAAGTCTATGCCGAGGCGAACTATGAGTACCCGATCGCGCCCGGATCAGAAGCCATTGATCTGGTCAAGAACTGGGGCAGCTTCGAGGCCGATGATACCAACCTGATGGATCTGGCCGCCCTTCGGGAAGCGGCGCTGCGCTTGGTTGAAGAAGTCGACTTCGACGGATGACCAAGGCGATCCGGCCAGTCTTCCTTTTCTGGTCACGCGCGCTTGGAAAAAGTAGCGGGCAGGATGTTATCGTCCTGCCCGTTTGCATGTGTGAAGGCCTGAACTCACTCCGCGGCAATCAGCGCTTCAGGTCGCGTGGCGTCAGGCAGTTTGAAATGGGTCAACGTCTCTGACAAAGCGCCTGCTTCCGTGTTCAACTGATGGCTGATCTCCGTCATTTCATCCAGCGCCTCCGCGCTTTTCTGCACGTCGGAATCAATCACCCGAATCGCGGTGTTGATTTCCCCGACACTTTGAGATTGCTCGCGCGAGGTTGTGGCAATGCCCGTCACCAGCGCAACGAACTGCTGCATATCCTGCTGGATTACGGTCAGGGAGGTGGACGATTCGGTGACCAGACGCACACCATCCGCCACGTCTTCATTGCTGCGCCGCACAAGGTCCGTGATTTCCGAGGCGGCGTTGGACGCCTTCTGCGCCAGCGAGCGCACTTCCTGCGCAACAATGGCAAAACCGCGCCCGGCGCTGCCCGCGCGCGCCGCCTCTACCCCGGCATTCAACGCCAGCAAGTTGGTCTGGAAGGCAACGTCCTCGATCATGCCGATAATCTGGCCGATCGCATTTGACGATTGCTCGATCCGCTTCATCGCATCAAGCGCATCTTCCGCAACGGAACGTGTGTTGTCTGCCTGATTGCGGGTGTTGTCGAGGCTCTCTTCGGCCCCAAGCGCCGTTTTTTCCAGGGAGTGAACCTGCCCGACAAGCGTTGAGATCGCCGCCGCGCTCTCTTCCAGAGACGCGGCAGAAGACTGCCCGCGTTTCGAGGCCTCCTTAGCGGTTTCGGTAATCTTGTCAGAGGTTTCGCTCAGCGTGTTGCTGCTCAGGGCCATCTGGCTGATGGAAGCGCGCATGCGCGCCGTCAGCTCATCAATGTTGTCTGAAATCTCTTGAAAGAGCCCTTTCTGCCCGTCTGACATGCCCACCGACAAATCGCCTTCGGACAGCCCTTTGAGGACCAGAAGCACGTCCTGCAGACCTTTCTCAGCAGCCTCACCAATGGCGTTTACACCTTCGGCAAGGGAGGCACCTGAGGCATTGTCATCGACAGTCACACGCTTGCTGAAATCGCCTTGCGCGCAGGCTCCGATGACCTCGGCAAGCCGGGCCTCCAGAGCCCGCTCCGCAACCTGTTCAAGCCTGAATTGTTCCGTCACCGCCCCGATGCTTTGCGTTTCCGAGATGCGCGAAGGGGCAAGCCTCCAGTCCAGATCACCGGCGCGCAGTTTGTCGAGCGCGCCGCGAATAGCCACGAGCGGGCGCGATATGCCCCGGGTCAGCATCACCGCGCCGATCACAAACACCACCATCGCGGCCAGCCCAAACGTCAGGCTCAGGCGCCGCATGTCTTCAAGCACAATGCGTGATTGCAGGGCGAGATCCGCGGACCGCTGCCGAAAGGTATCGATCAAGGCGTTGATGCGCGGCTCGGCCACGGCATATTCGGCGGACAACGCCTTGCGAAGCTCACGTTCCTTCAGGCTCTCATCAACATAGGCGGCAAAAGCCGTTTGATACTGCACAAGCAGGGTTTCGACCTGTGTCCTTTGGCCCGCGTCCGTGTAGTAGCTGCCCGGAAAGGCCAGAAATTCCTCAACCCTTGCATTCAACCGGTCGAGATACTTCGGTGCCAGCCGCATGATGAAGTCTTTTTCATGCCGGCGCATCATCAGCATCTTCACCTGCATCTCCGGGCGTCCGATCTCGTTCAGGACCGTTTCAACCTCGTGCACGGCGCTGCGCAGGGTGCCTTGCAAACCTTCGTTTTCGTTGTAGCCAAGCTGCCGGTGACTGGCCACAAGCGCGGCGAACGCCTGTTCATAGCGCCCAATATCCGCCACCAACGCCTGCAATGTGACCCTGTCTTCTGACTCCGCACGCGAAATCAGAGCCAGAACGCTTTCGTTGAGCTGCGCGGTCAACGTTGCGTGACGGACTACGTATTTGTCATCGAGCCTGAGCAGAAAATCCTTTTCCGTGCGTCGGAGCTGGAGGAACAAACGCCCCGAGTCGGACACGAGGCTGGCCTGTTGTTCGGTCTGATGCAGGCTCTCGGCCGCCATGGTCTCCTGCTCCGAGCTGTAGAGCATGAGCCCAAGCAGGCCGAACATCACAAGGGCCGCCATGCCCACCAAGCCAAACAGGGCCGTTTTCACCGACAATCGCGCGCGCAAAACCATCTCCCGTGTACCCGAACCCAAAGAACCGCGTCAGCCCGAAGGGTAGGTCAATGTCAGGAAACGGATCGTTACCATTTAAACTTCTACAGATATTCTCCCGGCCAAACCGGCAACAAAAAAACGGCGCCCAAACGGACGCCGTCTTTAAAAACCTTTGTAAGCACAGAGGCTTAGCTGGCTTCGGTGATGAACTTCACCGCGTCGCCGAAGGTCTGGATGGTCTCGGCTGCGTCGTCCGGGATCTCGATGCCGAACTCTTCTTCAAACGCCATGACCAGCTCGACGGTGTCGAGGCTGTCTGCGCCCAGGTCGTCGATGAAGGAGGCGTTGTCTGCAACCTTCTCTTCTTCCACGCTCAGGTGCTCGACCACAATCTTCTTCACGCGATCTGCGATGTCGCTCATGTCTCTTCCTCACTTGTTCGGGCCGTTCGCCCAGTTCGCCCTCGCCCCGAGGGGGGGACATTCGGTGCCCTTTCGGGCGGCTTCTGGCCGGAAAACCCGGCCCTGACCATTCAACGCAACGCGCCCCTCGGTCAAAATCTGGGGGGCCTATAACACACCCGCAAGGGATGGCAAATGCTTTTCCCATGCCAAAGGGCATGGCTTAAAGCATGGCCATTCCGCCGTTGACGTGCAAGGTGGTGCCCGTCACGTAACCGGCCTCGGCGCTTGCCAGATACAGCACCGCTGCCGCGATTTCTTCCGGCGTGCCCATGCGGCCCGACGGGATCTGGCCAAGGATGGCCCCCTTCTGATCATCGTTGAGCTTGTCGGTCATGGCGGTCTGGATGAAACCCGGCGCAATGGCGTTCACGGTGATGCCGCGTGTGGCGACCTCATAGGCAAGGCTTTTGGACATGCCGACCATGCCCGCCTTGGCAGCGGCGTAGTTGCCCTGCCCCGGATTGCCGGTGGCGCCGACAATCGAGGAAATATTGATGATCCGGCCCCAGCGCGCTTTCATCATGCCGCGCAGCACACCTTTGCACAGGCGGAACGTGGAGGTCAGGTTGACCTCGAGAACCGAGGCCCATTCATCCTCGGACATGCGCATGAAGATATTGTCGCGGGTGATCCCGGCGTTGTTCACCAGGATGTCGATGCCGCCCATGGCTTCAATCGCCTGTTTCGGCAGCGCGTTGACGGCCTCCGCATCGGAAAGATTGCAGGGCAGAACGTGGGCGCGCTCGCCCAGTTCTGCCGCAAGCGCTTCGAGCGGCTCGGTGCGGGTGCCGGAAAGGCCGACGGTTGCGCCCGCCGCGTGCAGCGCCTTGGCGATCTCGCCGCCGATGCCGCCCGATGCGCCGGTGATCAGCGCGGTTTTCCCTGTCAGATCAAACATGTCTCGTCCTTTTGTGTCGCGCAAAATCCTTCAGAGGATTTTGCAAATTTCTTCGAAGAAATTTGCGTCTCAGCCGTTGAGCGTTTCAGCCGCCGCCTTCGCATCTGCCGCCGTGCCGACATTGCCCACCGATGCCGGTTTGTGGATGCGGCGGACCATGCCCGAGAGCGCCTTGCCCGCGCCAATCTCCCAGAAGGACTCGACGCCCTGCGCCACCATCCAGGACACGCTTTCGCGCCAACGGACGGAGCCGGTGACCTGTTCGATCAGCAATTGGCGAATGGTGTCCGGATCCGTGACTGCCTCGGCACGCACATTGGCGACCACCGGCACTTTCGGCGCATTGATCGTGGCCTTGGCCAGTTCCTCGGCCATCACGTCCGCGGCGGGCTGCATCAGGGCGCAGTGGAATGGGGCGCTGACCGGCAGCAGCAACGCGCGCTTGGCCCCTGCTTCCTTGGCAATCACGGTGGCGCGCTCCACGGCGGCCTTGGCGCCGGAAATCACCACCTGCGCCGGATCGTTGTCGTTTGCCGCCTGGCAGACCTCACCCTGCGCCGCTTCCTCGGCCACCGCCTGCACCGCCGCGAGGTCCAGCCCGAGAACAGCCGCCATGGCCCCCTCACCCACCGGAACCGCCGCCTGCATGGCCGCGCCGCGGGCGCGGAGCAGTTTGGCTGCATCTCCCACAGAGAGCGCGCCCGCCGCCGTCAGCGCGGAATATTCACCCAGCGAGTGCCCGGCCACAAAGGACGCCGCCTCAATGGAGACCCCTTCGGCCTCCAGCGCGCGCATGGCGGCAATCGAGGTAGCCATCAAAGCCGGTTGCGCGTTGGCGGTCAGCGTCAGCTCGTCCGCGTCGCCTTCCCAGATCAGATCGGAGAGCTTTTCGCCAAGGGCTGCGTCCACCTCGTCAAAAACCGCTTTCGCCGCCGGATAGGCCTCTGCGAGGTCCCGGCCCATGCCGATGGTCTGTGCACCCTGACCGGGGAAAATGAATGCGCGGCTCATCTCGGCCTCTCCTCCGCTTCTTTACGTTAAGCCAAGCCCTTACCGCGCCGCGCCCCGGCGGGCAAGCGCTGGCACAGGATATGTGCGCTTATGCGGGTTGTCTGAGGCGGGCCAGCCGATATGTCGGAGCGACCCCATCTCAACCGTGTGAGTTCAGCCATGTCGCTCAGCAACACCGCCACAAGCTTCGGCCCCTTCTCGAAATTTCTGCACTGGAGTGTCGCGCTCGGCATCATTGCGCTGATCCCGCTGGGCGGCATCGCCAATGGAGCGCCGTTTGACACGCCCGACGCGCTGGCATGGAAGGCGCAGTTGTTCAGCATCCACAAGACGCTGGGCGTCGGTGTGTTCTTTCTGGCGTTGATCCGGATCGTCTGGGCGCTCAGCCAGCCGAAACCGGTGCCGCTGCATCCGGAAAACCGGCTGGAGACCTTGCTGGCGGAGGTGGTGCACTGGATGCTCTACGGCGCGCTGGTGCTGGTGCCGCTGTCAGGCTGGATCCACCACGCCGCGACAACCGGCTTTGCGCCGATCTGGTGGCCCTTTGGACAGGGTCTGCCATTTGTGCCGAAAGACCCGGGCGTAGCGGAGGTCTTTGGCAAGATGCACGTGATCTTCAAGAACGTGCTGATCGTCAGCCTGCTGCTGCATATCGCCGGCGCGCTCAAGCACCACGTGATCGACCGCGACGCAACCTTGCGCCGCATGTTGCCGGGGCGCACCGAGGCGGGCACGCCGGGGCAGTCTGGCGGGCATGGGTTTGCCGCGCTTGCGGCGCTGGCGCTCTGGGGCGCTGCGATTGGCCTGTCCTTGCTGCCCGGTGGCGGTCATGGACCGGCTGGGGCCGCGCCAGCCGCGCTGGAACAGACCCAGAGCGACTGGACAGTTCAGGACGGCACGCTCGGGATCAGCGTGTCCCAGATGGGCAGCGCGGTCGAAGGCCGCTTCGGCGAATGGCAGGCGGCGATCCGCTTTGACGAGACCATCACCGAGGGTGCCATGGGCGATGTGACGGTCGACGTGGCCATTGGCTCGCTCTCGCTGGGGTCGGTGACATCGCAGGCGCTTGGCGCGGAGTATTTCGACGCAGGCCGCTTCCCCACCGCGCAATACAGCGGCGAGATCTTCGCAGTGGACGGCGGCTTCGAGTTGCGCGGCGCATTGACCCTGCGCGACATCACCGTGCCTTTGGTCCTTGATTTTGAGCTCACGCTCGACGGGGACATCGCCACGGTATCCGGCGAAGGAAGCCTCGACCGGCGCGACTTTGCCATCGGTGAAAGCATGACCGATCCGGGCCAGCTCGGGTTCGACGTCTCGGTCGAGTTCTCGCTTGTGGCAGACCGGAGCATTGAGGCGGCTGGCGGGAGCTGAGGGCCTGAAGCGGACATCGCGCACCCCACCCGCCCCGGACTTGATCCGGGACCTCTTGGCCAGCGCACAAGCCGCGCCATCGACGGGCCGGGGCGCGGCGATCCCACCTCTGAAACCCTTGATTTATCCGCGCCACTGGCGCGCTAGACAGGTGTAGCTCGATACGACTACCCAATCGCCGTGCCGCAGGGACGGCCCGTCGATGGCGCGGCGCCCTTCGGGCTTGATTCCGCGCTTGAGGTGCAAGGAAGTGGTCGCGTCGGTACCACTAAAATCCCAAAAGCCCCCCGCAGCATCCTGCGAGGGGCTTCTTCAACATAGGGATGAAGGTATCACTCGGCTTTCATGGCCTCGACCGAGATCATGACTTTCACTTCATCGCTCACGAAAGGCGCGAAATTGCCGACGTTGTAATCCGAGCGCAGCAGCGTGGTGGTCGCGTCAAATCCGGCCCAGGGCTTCTTGGCCATCGGGTGCTCCATCTCCTGGTTCAGGGACGCTTCCAGAACCACGGATTTGGTCACACCGTTCAGGGTCAGATCGCCGGTGATGTTGGCGGTCTTCTCGCCGGTCACTTCGATGCCGGTGGAGGTGAATGTCACCATCTCATCTTCGCCCGCGCCGAAGAAATCTTCGGACATGAAGTGCTGGAAACGGCCTTCCCAGCCGGTCAGCATCGAACGCACCGGGAAAGACACGCTGACGGAGGAGGCCGCCGGGTCTTCCTTGTCCCAGGAAATCTCGCCTTCGAAGCCGGAGAACATCCCGTAGGTGGTCGAGTACCCAAGGTGGTTGTAGCTGAACACGATCTGGCTGTGGCTGGCGTCCAGAGCGTAGGGAACGGCCTCGGCAGAGGCGGCAAGCGGCGCGGCGGCGATGGCCGCGGTGAGGAAAAACTGTTTCATGTCCGAACTTTCGGTTGATTGCATACCGCCGAAACATCGGGCACCCGGATGCCGCTTTCAATTCACAGGACAATCACAGACTCTGTGCAAAACCGAACGAAGATTTATCCGCGCCGCGCACAGCAGACGAGAAACACACCGCCGACAAACAGCACCACCGAAACCCACAACTGCGTCAGCGCGCCCCCCGGCACGCCGTGGCTTGTATGGGTCAGCCACAGACCAACAGCCGACAGGCACAAAGCCGCACCGAGGATCAGAAGAAGAAGAGAGAAAAAGAAGCCCGAGAGCGAGATTTCAACCGGGGTGCGGCGTTTGACGTCTGCGGCAAGCGTACTCATGATCGGGTTCTCCTGATCGGAAACAATGATGACTGAACCCAAGGCTCTATCCCCGATTGGGCAACACTGTGGCAGGATCGGGGAAATGCGATGCCGCACCATCCAAGCCCCCTGCCGCCCCCCTTGCGCCGCCCCGCAAACCATGCGATAGGGCCGGACCTTTCGCGACTTAGCTTTGCACCGCGCAGTCTCTCGTGGACCGGGGCGAAAGGGACACCCGGCCCTATGAAATGCGCCTTGAAAAATGAACGGAGATAGCATGCCGCTTTATGAGCATGTCATGATCGCGCGTCAGGATCTGTCCAACGCGCAGGCCGAAGGCCTTGTGGAACACTTCACAGCAGTTCTCAGCGACAACGGCGGCAAGGTCGTTGATTCCGAGTACTGGGGCGTGAAGACCATGGCCTACAAGATCAACAAGAACCGCAAGGGCCACTACGCCTTCCTGAAGACCGACGCGCCTTCGACCGCGGTTCAGGAAATGGAACGCCTGATGGGTCTGCACGACGACGTGATGCGCGTTCTGACCATCAAGGTCGACCAGCACGCCGAAGGCCCGTCCGTCCAGATGCAAAAGCGTGACGAGCGTGAAGGCCGTCGCGAGCGCCGCAACTGATCCCCGAAACAAGGAGTTAAACCATGGCTGCAAAACCGTTTTTCCGCCGCCGCAAGGTCTGCCCCTTCTCGGGCGACAATGCACCCAAAATCGACTACAAGGACACCAAGCTCCTGCAACGCTACATCTCTGAGCGTGGCAAGATCGTCCCAAGCCGTATCACCGCCGTTTCGGCCAAGAAGCAGCGTGAACTGGCCCGCGCCATCAAGCGCGCCCGCTTCCTCGCCCTGCTGCCCTACGCCGTGAAATAAGGAGCGACTGACATGCAAGTTATCCTTCTCGAACGCGTGGCCAAGCTCGGCCAGATGGGCGACGTCGTTGACGTCAAGCCCGGTTACGCCCGCAACTTCCTGCTGCTGCAGGGCAAGGCCCTGACCGCCTCCAAGGAGAACATCGCCTCCTTCGAAGCTCAGAAAGCCCAGCTCGAAGCACGCAACCTGGAAACCAAGAAAGAAGCCGAAGCACTGGGCGAAAAGCTGGACGGCCAGCAGTTCGTCGTGATTCGTCAGGCTTCCGATGGCGGCAACCTCTACGGCTCCGTCACCACCCGTGACGCTGCGGAAACTGCAACGGCCGAGGGCTTCTCGCTCGACCGCAAGCAGGTCATCATCCGCCAGCCGATCAAGGTTCTGGGTCTGCACACTCTGGAAATCCACCTGCACCCCGAAGTGATGGTCACCATCGAACTGAACGTCGCCCGCTCCCCCGAGGAAGCGGAGCTTCAGGCTTCCGGCAAGTCCATCCAGGAACTGGCCGCAGAAGAAGAAGCACAGGCCGAGTTCGAAATCTCCGAACTGTTTGACGACATCGGCTCCGCCGCTGACGAGGACTCCGACCTGGTCGAGACCCCGGAAGGCCGCGCCGCCGAAGCCGCAGACGACGAGAACTGATCGGCTTTCGCCGGTTCTGATCCGGGATTGCGAAAAACAGACCGCCGCGCAGGGTTCTGCGCGGCGGTTTTTTGTTGGGCGCTTCCCGGATTGCTCACCACGCCTTCGGCGCTGTCTCGCGGCGCTCTCCCCTTGCCACCGGACACAAAAAAGCCGCCCCGAAGGACGGCTTTTCCGTTGGTCTGATCGGGAAGATTACTCTTCGTCGAGCGCTTCCACGGCCTTCTGGAGATCGTCCTTGGAGACCTCTTTCTCGGACACTTCGGCCCCTTCGGCGATGTGGTCGATCACCTTGTCTTCAAAGATCGGCGCGCGCAGCTGCTGCTGCATCTGCGGGTTCTGGCGCACGTAGTCGAAGAAGGCGCGTTCCTGGCCCGGGTACTGGCGGGCCTGGTTCATGATCGCCTGGGTCATCTCGGCGTCGGACACTTCGACCTCAGCTTTCTGACCGATCTCGGCGAGCAGCAGGCCAAGGCGCACGCGGCGCTCGGCGAGCTTGTTGTGCTCTTCGGTCGGCTCGATCTCACCGTGATCGTGGCCGGTGTCTTCCGGGTTTTCCTCGTGGTAGAGCTGATGCGCGATCTGCTTGGCTTCTGCTTCCACGAGGCTCGGCGGCAGGTCAAAGGAGACAAGGCCGTCCAGCTCGTCGAGCAAAGAGCGCTTCATCACCGCGCGGGCCGCGCCCACGTATTCGGCTTCGAGACGCTCACGGATCTGACCTTTCAGCGCGTCGAGATCTTCGGCACCGAACTTGGTGGCCAGCTCATCGTTGATCTCGGCTTCGGCCGGGGCCTTCACGCCTTTGATCTTGCACTCGAACACGGCGGCTTTGCCGGCGAGGTTCTCGGCACCGTATTCTTCGGGGAAGGTCACTTCGACGTTCTTCTCTTCACCGGCCTTGGCACCAACAAGCTGCTCTTCGAAGCCCGGGATGAAGGAGCCGGAGCCCAGAACCAGCGGGTAGTCTTCGGCGGAACCGCCGTCAAACGCTTCGCCGTCCACCTTGCCGAGGAAGTCGAACACAACCTGGTCGCCATCTTCGGCGGCTTCGCCTTCGGCGCGGTCTTCGAAGTTCTGCGCGGTCTTGGCGAGATCGGCCAACGCTTCGTCAACGGACGCATCGTCCGCCTTGGTCACCAGCTTCTCGACCTTGATGCCGGAGAAGTCGACCTCGGGCACCTCGGGGAGCGCCTCGTAGGACATGGTCACTTCCACGTCGTCGCCTTCTTTCCAGTCCTCGTTGGTCATCTTGACCTCGGGCTGGAGCGCCGGGCGATCGCCGCTGTCTTCGAAATGTTTGTTCATCGCGCCGTCGATGACTTCCTGCATCGACTCGCCAAGCAGGCGCTGGCCGAACTGCTTTTTCAGCAGCGGCATCGGGACCTTGCCCTTGCGGAAGCCTTTCATTTCGACTTCGGGCTGCGCCTCGACCAGCTTTTCGTTGACCTTGTCGTCAAGCTCGGCGGCCGTCACGGTGATCGCATAGGCGCGCTTCAGACCGTCGTTCAGAGTCTCGGTGACCTGCATGTTTTCCTCTTTATCCTCTTCGGCACGGGCCCGCCTCGATGCGACCGCCCCGGGTTCAAAATCTGGGTTCTTCTAAGCGTGAGACGGGTGCGGCGCAAGGTGATTCATGTGCTTTTGCGCAAGGCCGCCATCCAGTGCAGGCTTTCCTCCGTTGGCCCGCCGGGCTTGTATTCCGCGCCCAGGGGCCGCGTCCATCCGGCGGCCTCGATCCGGGCAAAGATTTGCGCGTAGTTCAGCTCTCCCCGATCCGGCGCGCCGCGCTCCGGTACGGAGGCGAATTGCACATGGCCGATGAGGTTTTGCAGCGCCTCGAACCGGGTGATCACATCCCCTTCGGTGCGGCCCACGTGATAGCAATCAAACATCAGCCGGACATTCGCCCGGTCCACCTCTGCGATGATCGCCACGGCCTGATCCGTGATGGTCAGGAAATAGCCGGGCGCATCATGGCGGTTGAGCGGCTCGATCAGGATCGTGATCTCCCCGGCCTGATCGGCGGCATAACGCAGGTTGGCGACAAAACTCTCATGCGCCGCCTGCCCTTCAGAAAAGCCCGCCATGACATGCACCGCCCCTGCCCCGATCTGGCGCGCGTAGTCCAGCGCCTGATCAATTGCGGCGCGGGCCTCTGCCTCGCGCCCCGGCAAGGCGCTGAGCCCGTTTTCGCCGGGATTGCCGCGCAGGGTGTTGAGGCCAAGCATGGGCAGGCCCGTTTCCTCCAGCGCGGCCTTTGTCTCGGCGGCGGGCGTCTCATACGGCCAATGGCATTCAACCGCCTCAAAACCGGCGGCTTTGGCGGCGAGGATGGCATCGGGCAGGCTGAGCTCCTGCCACAGGAACCCAAGGTTGGCGGAGAACTGTCTCAATCGTCCCACTCCACGTTGTACTTGGCCACCAGCGCCTGCACCTGATCCGAGGTCAGCCCGCGCGGGTTCATGCCGCGCGTCATCATGGCCAGCTGCGCCGTGGCTTCCATCTCTTCGATGGCGTTGCACGCGGTCTGCACGTCCTTGCCCGCTACGACAGAGCCGTGATTGGCCAGCATCACCGCCGCACGTTTGCCACCAAGCGCACGCACCGCCTCGCCCATCGCCGGATCGCCGGGCAGGAAAAACGGCAAGAGCTTGACCCGGCCCAAAAGCATGATCCCGTAAGGGGTCAGCGCGGGCAGGAAATCGTTCTCATCTGCGGGCAGCATCGAAAGCGCCACGCAATAGGGGGAATGCAGGTGCACCACCGCACCCGCCGCGCGCCGCGTGTCATAAAACGCCATATGCAGCGGCATTTCCTTCGTCGGCTTGTCGCCGCCGATATGGGCACCGGAGGCATCAAACCGGGCAAGCCGGTCCGGATCCAGCCGCCCAAAGCTTGTCCCCGTGGGCGAGACCAGCAGCCCGCCATCTTCGGTCCGGGCCGAAATATTGCCGGTGCTGCCATGGGTCAGGCCGCGATCAAAGAGCGACTTTGACAGGACGCAGATTTGTTCTCGGAGTGCGGTTTCGCTCATGTCAGCCCTTCCAGCAGTCTGTTTGCTTTGGCAAAAAAGTCTTCCGCCCCGAAGTTGCCGGACTTCAGGGCCACAACCAGAGCAGGCCCCGCCCGCAAAGCCGGCACGCCCGGATCAATCTCTGGCCCGATCTCCAGCGTATCCAGCGACAGCCCTTCGACAATCGCGCCGGAGGTCTCGCCGCCTGCGGTGATCACACGGGTCACGCCCCGCGCGACGCACTGCCGGGCGACCTCGGCAAAGAGCCCCTCCAGCGCCTCCGAGGCGGTCTCACGTCCGTAATGTGCCTGCACCTGCTTGACGGTCTCGGGATCGGCGGAGGTGTAGATCAGCGGCAGACCGTCCTGCGCCAGTGCCCAGTCCGTCAGGTCTTCGGCCGTGACGCGCCCTTCCAGCACATCCGCCGCACGCACCTCCCGCGCAGGGCTTTGCGCCTTGTGTTTTTCCACCTGCGCCCGCGTGGCAATGGAACAGGAACCCGAAAGCGCCACCGCTCGGCCCGCCTGCCCGGTCCAGGGCGCATCCCCCGCCGTGCAGCCGAAATTCGCGGGCAAGCCCAAAGCCACGCCCGAGCCGCCAGTGATCAGCGGCAGGCCCTTGGCCGCGCGGCCAATCTCCATCAGGTCTTCGTCCCGGATCGCATCCACCACGATCAGCCGGTGCCCCTTGGCATCCTCTTCTTCGAGCCCCGCCGCAATGGCGTTTGCCCCGGCAAACACCGCCTGCGCGGCAACATGGCCCACGGTGCCTGTGGTCTGCGGCGTCAGCCAACGGCGCAGGTCCGCATCGGTCATCGGGGTGAGCGGATGGTTCTGCATCCCGCTTTCGCTCAGGAGCATGTCCTTGACGAACAGATGCCCCTGATAGACCGAGCGCCCGGTCCCCGGAAACGCCGGGCAGACAATGACTTTCCGCGCATTCAGCGCATCAGCCAACGCATCCGCCACCGGGCCGATATTGCCCTCTACGGTGGAATCGAAAGTGGAGCAATATTTGAAAAAGATCTGCTCACAGCCCTGAGACAGCAACCAATCGAGCGCTTCAAGCGACAGCCGCACGGCCTCCTGCGGGTCAATCGAGCGGGACTTGAGCGCCACAACCCCCGCCTCTACATCCGCCCCCGCATCCCCGGTTGGCGTGCCGGAGTATTGCACCACCCGCATGCCGCCTTTGGCCAACGTGTTGGCAAGGTCGGACGAGCCGGTGAAATCGTCCCCGATACAGCCCAGCTTCATGCCTCTTCTCCCGGAAGCGTCAGCCCGGCATTGCGGGCGTAGACCTTCGCCACGGCGGCGTCATCCTCGCCGCCCAGCCCCATGCCCTGCGCCGCCAGATATTGCTGAAGCGCGGCAGCGGTGATCGGCGCACTGAACTGCGCGGATTTGGCGATGTCGAGCACGATGCCCAGATCCTTCGGCCAGATGTTCACCGAACTGTGCGGCGTGTAATCCCCGGCCACGATATGCGGCGCGCGGTTTTCCAGCATCCAGCTGGAGCCCGCGCATTTCGAGATCACCTCGACGAACTTCTCCGGCGCGACGCCCTGGGTCATGCCAAAGGTCAACGCCTCTGCCATGGCCGCGATATGCACCCCGGCGAGCAACTGGTTGACCGCCTTCATCGCGCTGCCCGCCCCGGCTTTATTGCCCAGCTCAAACACCGTCTCGGCGCAGGCCTCCAGCACCGGCCCCGCCGCTGCGAACGCCTCGGGCGTTCCGGAGGCCATGATCGAAAGCTGCCCGTTCGCCGCCTTGACCGATCCGCCGCTGATCGGCGCATCAAGATAATGCACGCCCTGTTCCGCACAGCGCGCGGCCATGGCGCGGGCAAAATCCGGGGGCACCGTGGCACAGGCCAGAACCACCGCGCCGGGCTTCAGCAACGGCACAACGCCGTCCTCGCCGAACAGGACGCTTTCGGTCTGTGCCGCGTTCAGCACCACCACCGTGACCGCATCCAGCGTTCCGGCAATATCCGCCAAACTGCCCTGCGCCCCGCCATCGGCCACAAATCGCGCCGTTGTCTCCGGGTTGATGTCAAAGCCGTGGCAGGTGAGCCCGCCCGCAAGATGCGATTTGGCAATGCCGTAGCCCATTGAGCCAAGCCCAATGACCGCCGATATGCATGATTTGCCCATGAATGACCCCTCCCAAGCCGCATTGTTACCGCTACCGCTTACGCTTTCTCACGCGCGTGTCAAACCAAATGCAGCCAAAGCGCAGGCAAACCGGGGCATCCGGCCCGGGTTCTGCTGGACCTCAGGATCAGGCATCTTGCGGTTGGAAAGTCTGCAAGTTGGTGCGGGTGGAGGGACTTGAACCCCCACGCCTTGCGGCGCCAGAACCTAAATCTGGTGCGTCTACCAATTTCGCCACACCCGCATCCGGCCCGAAGCGTCCCCGGGCAGGTGGCTGTCTAGCAAAGCCCGTCCGGGAGGGCGAGAGGAAAAATCAAATCAAATTGCAGCAAAGACCAAAGGCGCTGTTAACCTGATCTTGGCGCAGGCGCCGCATGCTCTGACGGCTCTCCCACAGGCTGGTCTTTTCATGCCCAATCGCCCTGCAAAACCGCCCATGACCGGCCCTTCGATGCGCCGCAGGCCACGTGATGCGCAAAAGACTCAATCAGGCATGGATGCGCCCCGCTCGCACGAAATGAGCGCGACAAAGGCGCATTCGCGCCGTAATCCTTGGACAAAAACCGAGGCAGAGACGAGGACAGGACGGCGCAGCATGGCTTTTGATATCATTGAAAAAAGCGTCCGGAGCGGAAGCCGGGACAGTCGGCAAGGACACAACGCGCTTGTGGCCGGAACCGTGGTGTTGACCCTCGACGGCGCGCTGCCGGTCGAGTTCATCTCCGCCGGGGACCGGGTCATCACCCGGGACAGCGGCACCGCGATTGTGCGCGACGTGCGCCGCAGCACCCGCACCTTGCGCGGCATCTCCATCAAGGCCGGCTCGCTCGGCAACGCCCGCCCGGACCGCGACGTGATCCTCTCTGCCACGCAGGAGGTTCTGATCCGCGACTGGCGCGCGGATGCGCTCTTTGGCGGGGCCCCGGCGCTTGTCGCGGCGGAGCGCCTCGTGGATGGCGAGTTCGTGCGCGAGACCGAAGAGTATGAGGCCGAAATGGTCGAGCTGGTCTTCGACACGCCGCACATCCTATATGCGGACGGTTTGGAAGTGGCGTCCGGCAGCCTGCTCTGATCCACCAGAACTGCGCGCCAGGATCGGCGGTCCGAACGGGCCGCCTTTTGCTTTTCGGGCGCCGGGGCACAGCCCCGGCCTACAGACCGTTGGCCTGAAACACCTTCGGGAGTTCTTCAGGAAGATCTTCCGCGATCAAACCCGGCCCGAAACTGCGCGCACATTCGACGTGCAACCATGCGGCGGTTTCCGCGGCCTGCATGGGGTCAAAACCCCGCGCAAGCAGACCGGTGATGAACCCGGCCAGAACGTCGCCGGACCCCGCTGTGGCAAGCCAAGGCGCGGCGCGCTCATAGACGGCGGCATTGATCGAGGCGCGACCGCCCGGTGCGGCGATGACCGTGTCGGAACCTTTGAGCAGCACGACGCAGCCAGCGCGTTTGGCCGCCTCGCGCGCGGCGTCAACCTTGGAAAAAGCCGGGCCTTTGGTCGGCGTGTGGGTCAATTTCTGCACGATATCGGGAAAAAGCCGCGCGAACTCACCCATATGCGGGGTAATCACGCAGGATTCGTGGAGGTTTGAGAACAACGCTTCGGGCGAGTCCGCGAAAGCGCTCAGAGCATCTGCGTCCAAGACCGTAGGGCGGGGTTCCACCCCGCCTGCCCCCAGCGCAACCGGCACCAGCTCCCGAGCCCGTTCCAGACCCAGGCCCGGCCCGAGACACAGCGCGTTGAGCCGCTTGTCACCCAAAACCTCTGCCAAGCCTGCCGCATCGTCGACGCGCATCATCATCAGGGCGGTGATCTGCGCCGCCACCTCCATCTGCGCCGATCCCGGCACGCCAAGGCTCACAAGCCCCGCCCCAATCCGCAACGCCCCGCGCGCCGCGAGACGGGCCGCGCCGGTGCGGCCAAACCCGCCGGAGAGGATGAGGGCGTGGCCGTGGGTGTATTTGTGGGTTTGCTGAAAGCGCGCTTCGGCAGAGGGTTTTTGGAGGTTCTCCGCGCCATAGACGCTCTTCCAAGTCTGAAATCCGTCGGTCACCCTTTCCAGCTCAGGCTGTGCAAAAGCAGCGTTTTGATACTCGGGCTCAATGCCAATATCGGCGACCCTGAGCCGGCCACACAAACCCGGCCCATACCCCAACACATGCCCCCGTTTCTTGGCATGAAATGTTACAGTCAGATTAGCAAGAAATGGCGACCCAAGTGTTCGGCCGCTATCCGCACAGACCCCACTCGGGATATCTATGGCGACGCGGTATGTGCTTTCACGCATGGCTTGGTCTTCTTCCAGTGCCATGCCTGCGTAGTCTTCTCCGAAAGACACAGGGCGCGTCAATCCCGTGCCAAAAATCGCATCGACTGTTAAATCGGATGTGCAACCTACCGAAGGCACACCATCAGACCCAGGCGCGCGCACCGCCCCCAAAGCCCCCCACCGCTCATAATTCACCTTAGCATCCGGCGGCAGCCGATCCGCCTCGCCATAGAGGAAAACCTCAACCGTCCAGCCCCGCTCCTTGAGCAATCGTGCCACGACAAAGCCGTCGCCGCCGTTGTTGCCCGGACCGCAGAGCACCACGGCGCGGCGCGTGCCCTCCGCCAGCTCGGGCCACTCTTCGAACACCGCTTCGACCACGCCCTGCCCCGCGCGTTCCATCAGTTCCAGCCCGGTCACGAAGCCGCTTTGGATCGCCGCCTGTTCAATCGCCCGCATCTGGGCCGCGGTGAGCAATTCTGTCATGTTCCAAACCTCAGCGATTCAATTCCGCTCAATTTTTGAGCGTTCCGCATAATTTTTGACCGTGCCGCATTTTTCAGCACTTCCCATGGGCCCAGAATGGCCCTATCCGATTGTGGCTGCCAGACAGAAATGATCTGCACAGGTCCAAACGAATTACGAGGAGACGGGAAGGCCATGAAAAAGATCGAGGCGATCATCAAGCCGTTCAAGCTCGACGAGGTCAAGGAAGCGCTGCAAGACGCAGGCATTCAGGGCCTGAGCGTTGTCGAGGTCAAAGGCTTCGGCCGTCAGAAGGGTCACACCGAACTGTACCGCGGCGCGGAATACGTGGTGGACTTTCTGCCCAAGGTGAAAATCGAGACCGTTCTGGATGACGATCAGGTCGAACCGGCCATCGAAGCCATCGTCGGCGCGGCCAAGACTGACAAGATCGGCGACGGCAAGATTTTTGTCAGCCCGGTTGAGCAGGCCATCCGCATCCGCACCGGCGAAAGCGGCTCGGACGCGCTCTGAGGCGCGGGCCGATTTGCCAGACCAGATGAGGCGCGGGGCAACCCGCGACCATGCACACGAACCCAATCATAACCAGTCAGGGGAATGACACCATGAGCGCAAAAGACCTGCTCAAAATGATCAAGGACGAAGACGTACAGTACGTTGACATCCGTTTCACCGATCCGCGCGGCAAGCTGCAGCACGTGACCGTGATCGTGGACGAAGTTGACGAGGACTTCCTCGAAGAGGGCTTCATGTTCGACGGCTCGTCGATTGCAGGCTGGAAGTCGATTGAATCGTCCGACATGAAGCTGATGCCGGATTGCGCCAGCGCCTACATCGATCCCTTCTACGCGGAAAAGACTGTCTGCGTGCACTGCTCCATCGTTGAGCCGGACACGGGCGAAGCCTACAACCGCGACCCGCGCGGTACCGCCGAGAAGGCCGAAGCCTACCTCAAGTCCTCGGGCATTGGTGACATCTCCTACTTCGGCCCGGAAGCGGAATTCTTCCTCTTCGACGACGTCAAGTTCTCCGTTGCTCCGAACAAGGTTGGCTACGAGATCGACGCCGACCACGCCGCGTGGAACACCGACGCCGAGTTCGAAATGGGCAACCTGGGCCACCGTCCGACCTACAAAGGCGGCTACTTCCCGGTCAACCCGATGGACGACGGCCAGGACATCCGGTCCGAGATGCTCTCCACCATGAAGCGCATCGGCATGAAGGTCGACAAGCACCACCACGAAGTGGCGACCTCGCAGCACGAGCTGGGCCTCGTGTTCGGCTCGCTCACCGAGCAAGCGGACCACCTGCAGAAGTACAAGTACATCGTGCACAACGTGGCTCAGGCCTATGGCCGCTCCGCCACCTTCATGCCGAAGCCGATCGCAGGCGACAACGGCTCGGGCATGCACGTGAACATGTCGATCTGGAAAGACGGCAAGCCGCTCTTTGCTGGCGACAAGTATGCTGACCTGTCGCAGGAAGCGCTGTACTTCATCGGCGGCATCCTGAAGCACGCGAAGACGCTCAACGCCTTCACCAACCCGTCCACCAACTCCTACAAGCGTCTGATCCCGGGCTTCGAAGCGCCGGTTCTGCGTGCGTACTCCGCAAGCAACCGTTCCGGCTGCGTGCGTATTCCGTGGACCGAATCCCCGAAGGCAAAGCGCGTCGAAGCGCGTTTCCCCGATCCGGCGGCAAACCCCTACCTGTGCTTCGCAGCGCTGCTGATGGCTGGTCTCGACGGCATCACCAACAAGATCGATCCGGGCGAAGCCATGGACAAGAACCTCTACGATCTTCCGCCCGAAGAGCTGGCCGACATCCCGACCGTCTGCGGCTCCCTGCGTGAAGCTCTGGACGCTCTTGAAGCCGATCACGACTTCCTGCTGGCCGGTGATGTGTTCACCAAAGACCAGATCGAGGGCTACATCGAGCTCAAGATGGAAGAAGTGGTTGCTTACGAAACCACCCCGCACCCGGTTGAGTTCGGCCTGTACTACAGCTGCTGATCCATCCGATCTGCGAGACTTCGAGAGGGGCGCCTTTTGCGGGCGCCCCTTTTCTTGTGGCGTTTTGAGCACAGATTTTCCCAGTACCGCCCCTGCCCCAATCCGGTCACGCTGTAGCCCGGATTGACTGGAAGACAGGGAGCATGGAGCAAAAACCGACCATAGAAGACGTTGTCTCCCGGCTGACAGAAGCCGAGGCCGCCGCCCCGGAACGCGCGCCCACACCGCTGCCGCGCGCACCGGTAGAGCCGTCCAAAGGCCACCCCGGCCGCTGGGTCTTTGCGCTTGGCGGGGCGATCGGCGTGGCCTCCCTCGCGGCGCTTTCGATGCTGCGATAAGGGGATGACAAGTCAGGAATTCCCACTTGGAGGATAAGGCCGAGCCGCCTATCCTGCCCGGAAAGACCAACAGATTTCCGGGGACACTTCCATGCGACGCATTCTTTCTGCTCTTTGCCTGACCGCACTAACCGCCGCCGCCGCACCGGCCTGGTCGGCCAACTGCATCACTCAAAAAGGCGCCTGGGGCCAATACAAATCCGGCTTTGGCCAACAGGCGCAAAAGGCCGGGATCGGCCAGCGCGGACTGCAGGCGCTTTCCGGCGCAAAGCTCTCTTCGATCACGTGGAAGTTCGAATCCCGCCCCAGCAGCCAGAGCGGCGTGTCTTATGGCGATCCGGCCAAGTTCCTTGCCAAGCGCTCCGGCAGCTCGGCGCAAAGCTTCATCAACATGGCCAATTCCCGTCTGAAAAAGAACGCCGGGCTGTTCAACGCCATCGAGAAGAAGTATGGCGTGCCCGGCAGCCTTCTGGTGACGATCTGGGGGCTTGAGACCTCCTGGGGTGGCTACACCGGGGGCACCTCCATCGTCGACGGGGCCATCACCCTCGCCTCCTACTGCCGCCGCCACCCGCGCTTTGAGCCGCACGCGATTTCTGCTCTGCAACTGGTGGATCGCGGCGTGATTTCCTCAAAAACCAAGGGCGGCCCTTCCGGTGAGCTCGGCCATATGCAGTTCCTCGCGGGCAACTGGCTGCGCTTTGGCGTGGACGGCAACGGCGATGGCCGGGCCGATCCCTACAACGCCGCCGACGCGCTGGCCTCTGCAGCCAACATGCTGCGCCGCAATGGCTGGAAAAAGGGCCAGCCCTTTGGTCAGGGCACTGCCAACTTCCGCGTGCTTGCGGCCTGGAACGACAGCGGCAACTACCAGCGCGCCATCGCCTACGCCGCCGAACGCATCGGGCAATAACGCGACTCACCCTGCGTCAATCCTTAACAACACATTCGATCCCGGGAGTCCCACTCCCGGGATCGTTGCATTTTGTTAACGGGAATTAACCACTGGGACGCAAACCGGCGGGATTGTCCCGACAATGCCGACAATTGTCCGAAACCTCGCCTCAAATTTTCCAGATTTCCGCAGCATTCTTGTCTCCATTACCTGCGAACGCCTGGACGAGGTTTTTTGTATGTCGCTTAACGAATATCCCTATGCCGGTTTGATCCTCCCCGATGAACGGGGGCTTTCCGTTGCTCCGTATCTCGATACCTGTCAGCAGGTGCTGGCCCGTCTCGATCCGCGCCCGGTGGGCGTGCCGAAACGCTCCGCCAAACGGCAGGCGGTGCTGGGCAATCATTATGGTTTGCGGGTGCGCGCCGAGCCGCAGGGCGCTTATGGCCCGCGTATCCTGATTGATGTGCTGACCCGCGATGGCGCGCCTGCCTCGGAAGAGATTGCCTCCAAACTGCTCTCTGACGCGGTTCTGGCCGCGCTTGACCACTCCCCCGCCGACACCATCGAATGGTACGCGCCGGATACCTTGCTGGACGCAGAGGATTTCATCCGCCTGCGCAGCTATGTCTCCCCCCAGCGCGCCCGCGCGCCAAAAGACGCAGACACGCAGGACGCGGAGATCCGTCACGCCGTCGAGGACGTCATGCTGGATACAGACCCCGTGGAGGACGACGCGCCAAGCACAATCGACCGGCTCTATGATCGCTCCGACGAGCAAATCGCCACGCAGGACCTGCGCGACATGCTCAGTGAGCCGGACGAAGAACAGGATTCCTGCAATCCGTTGGCCCGGATGCAGGCCCGCATGGAAGAACAGGAACCCGAGGAAAAACGAATGAACGCGGCGGGCTGGTTGATGTCTGGCATCCTCGCCGTGGTCTATTTCCCGGCGGCGGCCTTCCTGTGGATCGTAGCCCTGTTCAAAGGCATGGACTTCCGCCTGAGCACGCAGGTGCTCTCGGTGACGCTGCTTTTCCTGGCGCTGGCCAACAGCAACCGGCTGCACAACATCCTCGGCTCCGTCCTGCACTGATCCCCGCTTGCGTGCAGACGCGCGTATTGGCACGGTGCGGGGCATGACCGCACCGCTTCAACACAGCCTGCCCTTTGATCCTTTCGCCCCGCGCCCTCTGCCCGGCATCGCGCCCATCGGGCCGGAAGGCTGGATCATCGCGGACGATGCCTACGCCGGGCAAATGGCTGAAAAGCAACGGCTTCTGCGCGATCATCGTTCAGAGGTGCTCTGGCTGGATCCGGCCTATCTGCACATCGCGCAGGAGTGTCTATCAGAAGTCCTCACCGCCCTGCCCACCGGGTTTTCCCGCGACGGAGGCACCGTGATCTGCCCCGATGGACGGCACGTCACGCCCGATCCTGACGCGCCGCTTGAAAGCATCAGCGCGCTCATTCAGGAAGACATCTGTCTGCTGGTCAAACAAGGCGACGAGCACGTTCTGTGTGGCGCGCTCCTGTGTTTCCCGGCCAGTTGGTTGCTGTCAGAAAAGGCGGGCAAACCGCTGCTCGCCATCCATGCCCCGGTGGAGGACTACGATCCGATGCTGGCCAAACGGGTGCAGCGCCTGTTCGATGGCATCCGCCCCGGCCGCCCGCTCTGGCGCTTCAACGCGCTGTGGTACGACGATCCAAGCCTGTTTCAGCCCCGCAGCGAAGACGACCGCCGCCCGCTGACCACCCGCAAAGAGGCCCCCTATTTCCGCAGCGAACGGCAATGCCTGCTGCGCCTGCCGGAAACAAACGCGGTGGTCTTTTCGATCCACACCTATGTCCTGCCGCGCGCGGCCGTGCTTCAGGGCAAGGAGAGCGCTGCCAGCAGTCCCCGGTGATCTGCTCCCAGCATATCGGTCTGCTGCACGGTCGCCCGCGTGCCGGTTGGGGCCAGAAGATGATCAATCCCGATCGGCAAGCCGCCGGGCAACGTGAAACTGTGATTGAGCGGCCCGATCCGTACCGTGCCCGTGGCGCGCGCCACGCGTTCCAGCGTGTGGGACCAAGCCACCGCGTTGAAATCCCCGCCAAGCACAACCGGTCCATCAAGCCTTTGCAAATCCGGGATAATCTGCGTGACATGACGGGCCTGCCCGTAGGGCCATGGCCAGCTGATGTGAAGCGAGATCATCCAGACCGGCCCCTGCCTCGTCTCCACCTGCGCCGCCGCGATACCATCGCGTTTCGAACAGACCGGCGGCTCTGCGGTGAACGGCAGACGCGACAGCACCGCCTCGCCGACAAAGCCATTTGGACACAGGTGCTGGTGCGGATAAAGCGGCGCAAGCGCGGTCAGAAGCGCCCGATTTCCTTCGGAGATCTCCTGCAAAAGCAGCACATCAGGCCGCACCGCCTCGATCATCGCCAGCCAGTCTGCGCTCTCGCTCCGGTTCCACTGCATGTTCTGCTGGAACACCATAAGCGCGCCCGGCTCTGCCGACTGCCCGCGCGGCAGCGGCAAGTGTGCGACAAGGCCAGCCATCGCCAGAACAGCCAAAGACCAGCGCGCCCGCCGCGGCCAGTCGCTCCAGATAATCGCCAGCGCCGCCACGATCAGCAACGGCACACGAAACACCGCAAGGGAATCGCCCGCCGGGTGCCAGTCCCCGGCAAATCCCGCCGCCAGCAGCAAGACACAGCCGCCTGAAACAACTCTCAAGAAAACGCGCATTGCCCTCACCTTGCCGTGACGCGCCTTGTGCGGCGGCGCCCCGCGGGTCACTTTTATCCCAAGCCCGTTAACAGGACGTCACGCCATGCCCCTTGATCGCACCACAGACCGCCTCACCTTTCCCGGCCATTCCGGCGCGCTTTTGTCGGCGCGGTTGGATCGTCCGGCGGGGCCGCATCTGGCCACCGCACTTTTTGCCCATTGCTTCACCTGCGGCAAGGACATCCCCGCCGCCCGGCGGATTGCCGCCCGGCTATCGGCGATGGGCATCGCGGTTTTGCGCTTTGATTTCACAGGATTGGGCCATTCCGAAGGCGAGTTTGCCAACACCAGCCTAAGCTCCAATGCCGCTGATCTCGAAGCCGCCGCCGCGCATCTGGACAGCCTCGGCATGGCACCGGATCTGCTGATCGGCCATTCGCTTGGCGGGCTGGCGGTGCTGCGCGCGGCGCGCAACCTGCCGTCGGTCAAGGCCGTGGCGACCCTGGGCGCCCCCGCCGATGCAGGTCATGTCACCCATCACTTCTCCGAGCATCTGGACGACATCCGCACGCAGGGTCAGGCCGAGGTCAATTTGGGAGGGCGTCCCGTCACCATCGGCAAAACCTTCCTCGATGATGTTGAAACCAATCAGGAAACCGGCCCGCTGAAGGCCGCCCTGCTGGTCATGCACGCTCCGCGCGACGCCATCGTCGACATCTCCAACGCGGCTCGCATCTTCGAGGCTGCCAAACACCCGAAGAGCTTTGTCACGCTCGACGAGGCCGACCACCTGATCACCGATCCGGGCGATGCCGAATACGCCGCCGAGGTGATCGCCACATGGGCCACCCGCTACCTTGACCTCTCGCCGCCCGCTCCGCCGATTGGCGCGCCCGAGGGCGTTACGCGCGTGTCAGAGGCCGATCCCAAGGGCTTCCTGCAGGACGTCCAGAACGGCCCGTTCCACCATGCGCTTGCGGATGAGCCCAAGGCCTACGGCGGCACGGATCGCGGCATGTCTCCTTATGGATTTCTCGCCGCTGGACTTGGGGCCTGTACGTCGATGACCATCCGCATGTACGCTCGCCGCAAAGGCTGGCCGCTCAGCCATGTCTCCGTCGATGTGACCCACGACAAGCTGCACGCGCAGGACGCAGGCACCGGCACCGAAACCCGCATCGACAGCTTCACCCGCAGGATCACGCTGGAAGGCCCGCTGAGCGAAGAGCAACGCGCCCGGCTTCTGGAAATCGCCGACAAATGCCCGGTTCACAAAACGCTGGAGAAAGGCGCACAAATCCAGACCGAATTGCTCTGACGTCAACACACGGCGCAGGCCGCTCACGTCAACCCAACCGGCCCTTGCTGCGCTTCGCCCCATTTCCGGGGTGACTCCCCGTAGGTGCGTTTGAACTCGCGGCTGAACTGCGACGGGCTGACATAGCCCACCTCCAGCGCCGCCTCGTTCACCGAAACGCCGCCCGCGATTTTCATCGCCGCATTGTTCAGCCGCATGGATTTGACGAACTGGATCGGGGACAGGCCCGTCGCCTGTTTGAACTTGCGATGAAACACCGCGCGGCTCATGCCGGAGCGCAGCGCCATGTCGTCAATCGAAACAGCCCTGTCCAGATGGGACGACAGATGGGCAATCGAGCGCGCGATGGCATTGCCCGGCCCGAAGGCCTGCCGGGCAAACGGGCCCGCCTCCCCTTGGAGAACCGCGTAGTAAAGCTCGCGCACCCGCCCCGCGCCCAGAACCGAGGCACCCGCAGGGTCTGCGCTCAGGTCCAGCACCCGCGTCAACGCATCGGTGAACCCCGCATCCCAGGATGCCAGCCGGATCCCCGTTGTCCGCAGCCCGCCTGCCTGAGCCGGCAAAGCCCCGGCGGCGCGCTCCATCTCCATCACCAGCTCCGCCATGACCCGCAGATCAAGCGAGATGAAGACACCGTAGAGCGGGTTCGTCTCGGACGCGGTGGGCGTGCCCGCCTTGACCGGCATGGACATCGGGCAGCACAGGTATTGTGCGTCGTCGTAGACAAAGCGCTGCCCGTCCAGAATGGCCTCCTTCGCGCCGCTGACAATCGCAACGACACAGGGCTCATAAACCGCCGGAACGCAGGGGATCGCCTGTGTCGCGCGAAACAGGCGCACGCCGGGAATGCCGGTCTCTGTCAGCCCTTCGGACTGCGCGCGCTGAGCGATGAAGGCTCTGATCTGATCTTTGCTCATAGCCGCAAGTTTGCCGCAGAAAACCGCGCTCCACAAGCAGGTTGAGACAATCAGGCAAGTAATCGCTCCAAATACGCCTATTTCCGAGCGGTCATGAGACGTATCTGCATGTCCATCAACACCAGACACCCCACAGGACACAACATCATGGCAGATACCACTTTCGGCCCCAAAGGCTGGACCCCGGAGCGGCTCGGATCGCTCAAAGGCAAGACCTATGTGATCACCGGCGCCAATGCGGGCGCAGGCTATCAGGCCGCCCGTATCCTGCTCTCCAAGGGCGCGGAGGTGGTGATGCTCAACCGCAGCGCCGAGAAATCCACCGCCGCCGTGGCCAAGTTGAAAGAGACGTTTGGCGCTGAGGCCCCGGTGCGCTTCATTCGCATGGACCTGTCGGATCTGGCCAGCGTGCGGGCAGCGGCGGCAGAGCTGCTGGACAGCACCCCGCGCATCGACGCGCTGATCTGCAACGCCGCCATTGCGCAGGTGCCGACGCAGCAGTTGACCGTGGACGGCTTCGAAAGCCAGCTCGGCACCAATCACTACGGGCACTTCCTGCTCAGCGGGTTGCTGTTTGACCGGATCGAGGCCTCTGCCGGGCGGATCGTGGTTGTGGCCAGCCTCGGCTACAACATGGGCATCAAGACCATCCAGTTCGAGGACATGAACTGGGACGCGAACTACAGCGCCAACCCGGTCTACAGCCAGTCCAAGCTGGCGCAAATGATGTTTGCCTATGAGCTTCAGGACCGCGTTCAGGCGGCGGGCAAGGCGCTGCAGGTCTATGTCTGCCATCCGGGCGCGTCGGCGACCTCGCTGATCAGCACCAGCGGCGGGCTGCTGACGCGGCTGATCTGGGGGATCATGTCGCGCACGCCCATGGTGCAATCGGCCGAGAAAGGGGCATACCCGGAGGTCATGTGCGCCACCGAAGACGGGCTGGAAGGCCGCGCGCTCTATGGCCCCACGGGGCGGATGCAGACCGGTGGCCCAGTGGGCAAAGGCACGCTTAACCCACACGCCTACGACAAGCCGGTCATGACCCGGCTCTGGACAGTGTCCGAAGAGGCCACCGGGTTCACCTGGGCATTCTGAAGTCTGATGCCCCGCGCAACGAAAAAGACCGCAGCCTTGCGGCCACGGTCTTCGATGTCAGTCGGTAGGACGGGGCTTTGCCCCGGGCCTGCCCCGGGTCAGCCGCGGGCGCGGCCGACGAATTTCCAGGCCATCGGCAGGATCACTGCGGCCAGAGCCAGCTTGATCGCGTCACCAACGAGGAACGGGGTGAGGCCCCACTCGAGGATCGGCTTGTCCCAGCCATAGAGCATGCCCAGCCAGATCAGGCCCGGCACGTAGATCAGCGCGTTGCCGATCAGCATGGCGCCTGCCATTTTCGGTGCGGAGCGGTCCCAGCCTGCGCGGGCCAGCGCGCCAAGCGCGAGGGTCGCAAGCACGTAGCCCACAAGGTAGCCACCGGTGCCGCCCATCATGTACTCAAGGCCAAATTTCTCGGCCGAGGAGCCCGCAAAGACGTCAAAGCCAAGCGCGCCGATGATCATGTAACCCAGGATGGTCACAAGGCCGAGGCGCGGGCCATAAGCAGCGCCCAGGGTCAGCACGGCAAAGGTGCCCATGGTGATCGGCACAGGCCACATCGGCACCTTGATCTTGGCGGCAACCGCCAGCACGGCGATGCCGAGCACCACCAGAGCAATCTGCTTGACGCGCAGTGCCGCGCCTTCATTCGCGCCAAAGGCTTCCGCCAGCACGTTCCGGTCCATCGTAAGGTTCATATCGAGCCCCCGTTACATTCCTGTTTCCTTGGCGTTGTTTTGCCTTATGCCCGCCCGTATCGCAAGCCTACATTGCTGCATGGCAGCGGTAAATTTGCAAAGTATACTTTGCAACTGCAAATCAATTGCGGCACTCTCAGGCTACGACTTAAGTCGTACATCGCGGCACAAAACGTTGCTTTTTGGAGGAAAATCAACCGCTATGCCAAAAGTCGGCATTTGTGGCAGGTTGACCTTGACCTCCGTTACGGAAACCGAAATCAGTTTGTCAGTAATCGTGTTTCAGGATCCGTGTATGCCCCTTTCGACCCATTATCTGACCAACCCGCAACTTGTGGTGATCCGATACGAGGGCCATATCACGCAATCGGACATCATCGAGGGCTTCGAAGCCTGCCTCACCCATCCGCTCTTTGTACCGGGCATGCCCGAGTTTGATGATCTGAGCCGGGCGACGCGGATCGATCTAGATTTCAGCGCAGTGCATGACATTTTCCGCAGGCTGAACGCCTATTATGCCGAACACGAAACCCGTGTGAGCTTCTACGCGCCCAGCGACGTGGCCTACGGCATGGCCCGCATGTACCAGAACCTCGCGGAGACGCGGTTCGGCCACGTTGTCCATGTCTCGCGCGCAGCCAATGATGCATTGCAGGCGTTGAAACTCGGCCCCCTGCGGTACGACGCACTGCTCGCGCAGCTTCCGGACCCTGAAGCGACAACCGACGGGCCTATCGTCCGTTGAGCATGTCCGCCAACCTGAATTGAGAGTGACCTGCAGTCGATGGAAATTGAGCGGTTCTACCTGTCCGACCCAAAGATTATCCTTGTCCGCAAGACAGGCGCGATGACGGCCAAGGCGGTGCTGGAAGCGCTGGAGGCGCACCGCAACTCGCCTCATGCCGAACACAGCAACACCAAGCTGATCGACCTGTCACAAGTCGACAGCTTCGAGATGGATTTCTCGGCCGTGAACCGGATCTCCAGCGATCTGACCCGCTATTACATCAGCCGAAACATGACGATCATCCTCTATGCCCCCACGCAGGTCTCGTTTGGCATGGCGCGTATGTATCAAAGCGTGGCCGAGGCCCGGTTCGACATGATGGCCGAAATCTACGACGTGGAGTCCGAGGCCCTTGCACGGATTGGCGCGCCCGATGCCACGATCGACGCGCTGATCGCCCGCAACGGGCTCTGACACAGGGCTCCAACACCCGCACATTCGCCAAAGAAAAAAGCCCGCCCCTTTCGGAGCGGACCCTTTGTCAGTGCTGTGAAGCGGATCAGATCTTCGCCAGAAGCGCGCCGATCGAATCCTTGGCATCGCCGTAGTACATGCGCGTGTTCTCTTTGTAGAACAGCGGGTTCTCGATGCCGGAGTAACCGGTGCCCTGACCCCGCTTGGAGACAAACACCTGCTTGGCTTTCCAGACTTCCAGAACCGGCATGCCTGCGATGGGCGAGTTCGGATCGTCCTGCGCCGCCGGGTTCACGATGTCGTTGGAGCCGATCACGATGACAACGTCCGTATCCGGGAAGTCCTCGTTGATCTCGTCCATCTCCAGCACGATGTCATACGGCACCTTGGCTTCGGCCAGGAGCACGTTCATGTGCCCCGGCAGACGGCCCGCAACCGGGTGGATCGCAAAGCGAACGTTCTTGCCCTTGGCGCGCAGCTTGGTGGTGAGTTCCGCCACGTTTGCCTGTGCCTGAGCAACCGCCATGCCGTAGCCCGGCACGATGATCACAGAGTCAGCCTCTTCCAAAGTGGTCGCAACGCCGTCCACGTCGATGGCGATCTGCTCGCCTTCAACTTCCATCGCCGGACCCGCCGCGCCGCCGAAGCCGCCGAGGATCACCGAGATGAAGGAGCGGTTCATCGCCTTACACATGATGTAGGACAGGATCGCACCGGACGAGCCAACCAGCGCACCAACAACGATCAGAAGGTCGTTCCCGAGGGAGAAACCAATCGCCGCCGCGGCCCAGCCAGAGTAGCTGTTCAGCATGGAAACCACGACAGGCATGTCCGCGCCGCCGATGCCCATGATCAGGTGATAGCCGATAAAGAACGCCAGCAGCGACATCAGGATCAGCGTCCAGCCGCCACCGGTGTTCATGTAGATGATCAGCAGGATCAGCGACAGGATCGCCGCGCCCGCATTCAGCAGGTGCCCGCCCGGCAGTTTGGTGGCCGCCGACGTCAGCTTGCCCGAAAGTTTGCCATAAGCGACGACAGAGCCGGTGAAGGTGATCGCACCGATGAAGACGCCGAGGAAAACCTCGACCTTCAGAATGCCGATCTCGACCGGGGTTTTATGTGCCACCTTGGCCGAGAAGCCTTCCAGCGCCTCAACGCCAGCCGCATCCAGACCCTGAACCGCGTTCATCACCAGTTCGGCGTTATAGCCGACGAAGACCGCCGCAAGGCCGACCAGCGCGTGCATGCCCGCCACCAGTTCCGGCATCTGGGTCATTTCGACCTTCGATGCGAGGAAATAGCCGATGACACCGCCGCCTGCGATCAGGATGACCGACAGGATCCAAAGGCCCGAACCGGGCCCGATGAGCGTTGCAAAAACCGCCAGCGCCATGCCGACAATGCCGTACCATACCGCGCGTTTCGCGCTTTCCTGCCCAGACAGACCACCCAGAGAGAGGATGAAGAGGACAGCCGCGACCACATAGGCCGCCGTTGTAAATCCGTATTCCATGTGCCTCTACTCCTTAGGATTTCTGGAACATGGCGAGCATGCGCCGTGTCACGAGGAAGCCGCCGAAGATGTTGATCCCGGCAAAGAAAACCGAAATCGCAGCCAGAAGAACGACGAGGAAACCGCCGCCCGAGCCGATTTGCATCAAGGCGCCGAGGATGATGATCGACGAAATCGCGTTGGTCACAGCCATGAGCGGCGTGTGAAGCGAGTGCGAGACGTTCCAGATCACCTGGAAGCCGACAAAGACCGCCAGAACAAACACGATGAAGTGCTGCATGAAGCTCGCCGGGGCAATCAGGCCCACACCAAGCAGAACAGCCGCGCCCACCGCCAGCAGGGTCACCTGCTGCTTGGTCTGCGCCTTGAAGGCAGCCACTTCTGCGGCGCGCTTCTCTTCCGGGGTCAGCTCAACCGGCTTTTCTTTCGGCTTGGCCGCAATCGCTGCCACTTTCGGCGGCGGCGGCGGGAAGGTGATCTCGCCCTGGTGCGTCACGGTCGCGCCACGGATCACGTCGTCTTCCATGTCGTGATTGATCTGACCGTCCTTTTCCGGGGTCAGGTCTGTCATCATGTGACGGATGTTCGTGGCATAAAGCGTCGAGGACTGACGCGCCATGCGGGAGGGGAAGTCCGTGTAGCCGATGATGGTCACGCCGTTGTCGGTCACGACCTTCTCATCCATCACGGTGCCTTCGGCGTTGCCGCCTTTTTCGGCAGCAAGGTCAACGATGACCGAGCCCGGCTTCATCGCCTTGATCATGTCCTCGAGCCACAGCTTGGGCGCCTCGCGGTTCGGGATCAGGGCGGTTGTGATGACGATGTCTACTTCCGGGGCCAGTTCGCGGAACTTGGCAAGCTGCGCTTCGCGGAACTCCGGGGAGGACACGGAAGCATAGCCGCCGGTGGCCGCGCCATCCTGCTGCTCTTCCTCGAAGTCGAGATAGACGAATTCTGCGCCCATGCTCTCGACCTGCTCCGCCACTTCGGGGCGCACGTCAAAGGCGTAGGTGATTGCGCCGAGCGATGTCGACGTGCCGATCGCGGCCAGACCGGCCACACCAGCGCCCACAACCAGAACCTTCGCCGGGGGCACCTTGCCCGCAGCGGTGATCTGACCGGTGAAGAAGCGGCCAAAGTTGTTGCCAGCCTCGATCACGGCGCGATAGCCGGCGATGTTCGCCATCGAGCTGAGCGCGTCCATTTTCTGCGCACGCGAAATACGCGGCACCATTTCCATGGCAATGACGTTTGCGCCCTTTTCCTTCGCCTTTTCCAGACCGGCCTCATTGCCGCCCGGATTGAAGAAGGTGATCAGCGTCTTGTCCGATGTCAGCCGGTCCAGTTCAGCATCCACCGGGATGCGAACCTTGGCGATGATGTCCGACTGGCTCCACAGATCGTCGGCTGAACCGACAACTGTCACACCGGCGGCTTCATAATCGGCATCGGAGAAGTCGGCCTTGGCCCCTGCTCCGGTTTCGATCAGGCACTCATAACCCAGCTTTTGCAATTGCAGCGCCGAATCCGGTGTCATCGCAACGCGATTCTCCCCAGATTCAACCTCTCTTGGCGTCCCTATTTTCACGGTATTCCCCTTTGTTCTCAGGTACTCCTACGCCCCTGATGAGGCGTTAATTCGCGTTTGCACGGCAAAAATGCCGCTCTGCAGCGACAGGCAGTTCTCGCTGTAAACCACACCCGAGGCAAAAGTTAAAGACTCAGTCATGTTATTGCTAAAATGACGCGCCAGCGGCAACAAACTTGCGCGGCGCTAACATTCCAATCCGCGTGACGCCCCGTCACCGGGATGTGATCGCGTGACGCGGCGCGGGGGCACTTTACCTGCAGACTTTGGAATGTTTTTCGGCTATCCCCACCTCAATGCACAAGCGAGGAACTCCGGCCATGCGATCGACCCTGTTCAACCCGAGCCCGGCCATGGGCCGACGCGGTTTTCTGACGACCCTGCTGGCGAGCGCGGCGGCGCTTGCCGCGCTGCCGCAGGACCTCTTCGCCCAGACCGGCGCGCAAATCGGTCATATGACGGCGGACAAGGCCTTTGCCGCCGCCAGCACCGGCGAGATCATCCTGATCGACATCCGCCGCCCCGAGGAATGGCTGCAAACCGGCGTCGCCGAAGGGGCAATTGGCCTCGATATGACCACCGAAACCTTCGTTCAGGCGCTGGTCTCCCTGCGGCAGGCCAACCCGAACACGCCGCTGGCGCTGATCTGCCGCACCGGCAACCGCACCGGCCATGTGACCCGCGCTCTGGCCGATCAGGGCTTTCCCGGCCTTGTGGACGTGAGCGAGGGCATGGTTGGCGGGCCGCGTGGCAAAGGCTGGCTGACCCGGGGCTTGCCCACCTACGAAGGCAGTCTCGAAAACGTGCGCAGCCGCACCGCCGCCGCCCTGCCCTAAGGCCCTAAACAGTCAGACCCAGCGCCGCGTCTCGCCGCTGTAGCGCAGGAAGTCGCGCGAAAACTTTTTCCGAAGCCGCGCCTCTTCCGGCTCGATAAACCGCTTTTCAATAATCCAGACAAAGACCGGGATCAGCGGCAGCGACAGCACCGCGTCCCAAAAGAGGATCAGCCCCGCAAGGATCAGCACATCCCCGAGGTAGATCGGATTGCGGGTGCGGGAGAAAATGCCAGAGGTCACAAGCCGGTCCGCAGTTTGGTGCGGGATGATCGTGGTACGATGGCGGCGCATCTCGTAGACCGCCAGCAGCGCAAGTATGATCCCGCCACCCACCAGCAGCCCGCCCAGAAGATCCGCCCAGACCGGGCCAAAGCTCAACCCCATGGCATGCTGCGTCTTCTGCCACCACGCCAGCGCCAGACAGGCCAGAAGCCAGACAGGGGGCAGATCAATCCATTTCATCTCAGGGCCTGTACGCTGCGGTCTCCTGCCAGCCGAGAAAGCCCGACTGCAGGACAACCACGTTATCGCGACCCAGAAGCCGCGCCGCAAAGACCGCCTGCGCCGAAAGGCTCCCCGTGTTGCAAAACAGAACAACCTTGCCCGCCTCCGGCAAGTCGTCCAGCCGCCCCGGCACCGCGCGCCATTCGATGTGGCGTGCACCGGGAATGGTCCCTGCCTCGAACTGATCCGCGCTGCGGGTGTCGACAAAGGTGATGTCGCCCCAAACTTCTTCGGTCAGCTGTTCGGGCAGGATGATGCCGCTGTCATAAGGTTCAAACTCGATGTAACCGGTGACCGCATCGGTCAGATCCTCGGCCCAAAGGGGCGCGGGCATGAGGGCGAGAGCGGTGATCTGTGCAAGTCGTGTCAGGGTCATGAAACAATCCTATCGGGGAGGGCAAATTCCATCCATGGAATTTGCAAATTTCCTCGAGGAAATTTGGTCTCCTTGAATAACGCCTGTGTGGGAAAAATCCTGCTTTGGCAGGATCATTCCCATTCCATCTCCTCATACACCCGGCCGGCGTTCTTGGTGGCCAGCTCTTCGAACGTGTCGAGATACTCCCATGCGGACTGATCCACGTAATAGGCCCCGGCCAGATCGCCGCCTTCGTCAATATGCGCGCCGATCTTTTCGCGCAGGTCCTTGAGGTAGCCCACGGTCTCGATGGTCACCATCTCCATGTTTGTCGGATGGCCGTGGCCGGGGATCACGTAGGTCGCGCCAAGGTCCACAAACGGCCCTTCAAAGGTCTCGATCCAACAGCTGGTGCAGATGCCTTCAAAAATCGGGGGCATGCGCTCATGGAAGGCCAGATCACCCGCGATCACCATGCCCTGCTCCGGCAGCCAGACCTGCACGTCACCCGGATCATGCGCCGGGCCAAGATGCAGCACTTCGATTGTCACACCGCCCATGCTCGCGTCATAGGTGTCCGAAAACGACAGGTTCGCAGGAACAACCCGCGTGCCTTCGGCTTTGTCGCGGTTGTAGCGTTCCATGCCCTGCAGGATGAAATCGCCATCTTCGACAACAACCGCCGTCGCATCCTCATGCGCGAGGATATCCACGCCCAGATCGGCCCAATAGGCATTGCCGAGCACCGCATGCCCCTGCCCATTCTCATTGATCACCAGCTTTACCGGCTGATCGGTGACCGCCTTGATCTCATCGTGCAGAGCCTTTGCCAGACGCACGCTTGCGCCGCCGTTGATCACCACCACGCCCTCGCCGGTCACAATGAACGACAGGTTGTTGTTGTGGCCGGAATTTTCATAAGTCGGCGGGGCGGTTGCACCGATCGCGGACCAGACACCGGGAATCACCTGCACCGGCTTGGCGTAAAGCTCCGACTGCGGATAAAGATCCGCGATGTCATCATGCGCGACTGCCGCGCTTGCAGTGGCCAGCAAAGCGGCGGTGAATGACAGTCCCAGGGTTTTCATGAACAGGCTCCTCCTAAACTGAAGACACATTCGCATGTGTGAATGAAATTGCCAAGACATGCCAGCCCCAACAGAGCGGCGACGCCTTGTCACGGCGCATCCGCCGCGTCAGGGTGTGGGGAGAACGGGGAGGAAAGACATGCTCAGAGGCAAACACGCATTGGTCACCGGGGGTGGCACGGGCATCGGGCTCGCCATCGCGCAAACCCTGGCAAGCCACGGGGCGGAGGTCACGATCACCGGGCGGCGCATGGACGTGCTCAAACAGGCCGAGAGCCTGCGTATTCACCCCCTCGTCATGGATGTGAGCGATGAGACGTCCGTGGTGGACGGCGTCGCCAGCGCGGTGCAGGCGCGCGGGCCGGTACAGGTCTGCGTGGCCAATGCCGGGATCGCCGAGGGGCGCGCGCTGCTCAAGACCGACATGGATTTCTGGCGCACCATGATGGCAACGAACCTCGACGGGGCGTTTCTGACGATCCGCGAATGCCTGCGCTCCATGACCGGGACCGACTGGGGGCGCGTCATCGCGGTTTCTTCCATTGCCGGGGTCAAAGGGCTGAAAGGCGCGCCCGCCTATTCCGCCTCCAAACACGCGCTGATCGGCCTGATCCGCGGGCTGGCGGCGGATTACGCGCAAAAGCCCTTAACGTTCAACGCGCTCTGCCCGGCCTATGTGGACACGGAGATCGTTAGCCGCAACACCGCCTCGATCATGCAGCGCACGGGACTGGGCGAAGAGGAAGCGCGGCGGTTGATGACTGACATCAACCCGCACGGACGTTTGATTGCCCCGTCCGAAGTGGCGGAGGCCGCGCTGTTTCTATGCGGCCCGCAGTCCGGCAGCGTGAACGGTCAGGCGCTTCAGATTGCAGGCGGGGAGGTTTGAGGCTTCGGGCCGAGGAAAATTTTGCCGGGACAAAATTTTGATTGGGGCCTTGCCCCGCCGCAGCAGGGCTGCGACTCCCCAGGATGTTTTTGGCACAAAGAAACCAGGGGCGCTCAGGCGGTGAGCGCTGCGCCGAAGAGGCGGGCCATGCGATCGAGGTGGGCCAGATAGGTGGGGTAGTCCGGGGCGCGACCGCCCGCCTTGGCCCCTTCCAGAGCGGCGATCATGCTGTCGGCCAGCGCATGCGGCGCGTCGTTCAGACGGATGCGCCCGGAACGGTCCATATGCTCGAGCCAGGCGGCGAAGGCGGCGACGAGGGTTTTGCGCCCCTCCTGCGCCTCGGCGGCGGCGATATTGTTGCTGACCTCCAGCATGTCTTCGCCGTGCGGGCTGCTGAGCAGTGCCTCCATGCCCGGACCGGACTTCGCGCGGAAGGCGGCTTGCAAGAGTTCGGTGACCGTCCCCTGTCCCGAAAGAGCTTCGGTCACGGCCGCGGTAGCCTCGCCATAGAAGGCGGCGACCAGCGAGCGGGCGATGTCTTCTTTGCCGCCGAAATACTGATAGAGCGCCGGGCGGGACATGCCTGCGGCGCGGGCGATGTCCGACATGGAGGTGCGGGCAAAGCCGTATTGGGCAAACACGCCAAAGGCGGCCTGCAGGACAGCTTGACGTTTAATGCTTTCTTTGTCCGTTTCGTCTCTCATGATGACACGCTGACAAAACGTGCACAAAATGTCAACTTGACAGGCTGACACTTTGCGCTAATTTTGTCAGAAAGCCAAACAAAGGACACGCCATGCCCAGTATCACCGTGAACGGCAAAGCCCATGATGTCGACCTGCCTGAAGATGTGCCCTTGCTCTGGGTGCTGCGCGACGAACTGAACCTGACCGGGACAAAATACGGCTGCGGCGTGGCGGCCTGCGGGGCCTGCACGGTGCATGTGGATGGTGAGGCGGTGCGCTCCTGCCAGGTGAGCCTTGGCGATGTCTGGGGCGAGGTCACCACGGTGGAAGGGATTGGCCAGCCGGACAATCTGCACCGGCTTCAACAGGCTTGGATTGACCATCAGGTGGCGCAATGCGGGTACTGCCAGTCCGGGCAAATCATGCAGGCAGCCGCGCTTCTGGAGGAAAACCCGAACCCGAGCGACGACGACATTGATGCGGCGATGAGTGGCAACCTGTGCCGCTGCGGCACCTACCCGCGCATTCGCGCCGCGATCAAATCCGTCAGCGAAGGAGCATAAGACATGGCCAGCATCGGAAAAATTGCCCGTCGCACCTTTCTGTTCGGATCGCTTGCCGTTGTGGGCGGCGCGGCCTTTGGCGCGTGGTATGTGAGCCGCCCTGCCCCGAACCCGCTGAAACCGGGCGCGGATGAGGCCAGCCTCAACCCCTTTGTCATGATCACCCAAGACGGCATTCACCTGATCGCGCCGCGCGCGGAGATGGGGCAAGGCACGCACACCACCTGGGCCGCGCTTTTGGCCGAGGAACTGGATGTGGAACTGGAGCAGGTCACGGTGATCCACGGCCCGCCCGCCAAGGCCTATTACAACAGCGCGCTGCTCGCTGAAGGGCTGCCGACCAAAGGCTATGATGCCAGCGGTTTCATGCATTCTCTGGGCGAGGCCATGGGACATCTGGGCAAGGTCTTTGACATGCAGGTGACGGGCGGGTCGAGCGCGATGAAAGACGGCTTCGAGCGCATGCGGGTCATGGGCGCAGGCGCGCGCGAGATGCTGAAGGAAGCGGCGGCGCGGCGGCTGGGCGTGGATCGCGCCTCGCTGAAAACCGCGCGCGGCGTGGTCATGGCCCCGGATGGGACCGAGATCGCCTATGCGGATCTGGCCGGAGAACTGGAGGGGATCGAGGCGCCGAAGGTGCGGCTCAAGAACCCGTCGGAGTGGCGGCTTCTGGGCAATGCGCAAAAGCGCATCGACATTCCCGGCAAGTCCACCGGCACCGCACAGTTCGGCATCGACACGCGCCTGCCGGGGATGAAATACGCCGCCGTGCGCATGGCACCGACGCGCTCGGGCATGAAATCCTTTGACGGGTTTGAAGCGGGGCGCATGGCCGGAGTTGAAAAGGTCGTCGACCTTGGCGACGGGGTGGCGGTGATTGCAAGCAACACATGGCTGGCGATGCAGGCGCTGGAGGCCATCGACATCGAATGGCTGCCCGCGAATTACCCCAAGACCACCGAAGACGCCTATGCCGCGCTGGAGGCCTCGTTTGACGAAGAGGCGGATTCGCTCATGCGCGACGACGGTGCGCCGGATGACATGCCGGAGGGGGCCACAGAGCTGGCGGCGGAGTATCGCGTGCCTTTCCTGTCCCATGCGCCGCTTGAACCCATGAACGCAACCGCCTGGTTTGATGGGGAAAAACTGCGCCTGTGGTGTGGCAATCAGGGGCCAACCTTCCTGCAGGCCGCCTGCGCCGATGCGGCCGGGATCGACCCGGAGGATGTGGAGGTCAATGTCACGATGATGGGTGGCAGCTTTGGCCGCCGGGGCGAGTTTGACTATGCGGTTATCGCGACGAAGGTCGCCGCCGCCCTGCCCGGCACGCCGGTGAACGTGACGTGGTCACGCGAAGAAGACATGACACATGATTTCTACCGCCCGCCCGCCATTGCGCGCATGAAAGGCGCGGTCAAGGACGGCATGCCGGTGGTTTTCGACGGCAAGATCGCCTCTCCATCGATTGCGGCGCAGGCGATGAACCGCTGGATGGGCTTTACGCCTGCCGGGCCGGATCGTTCGATCGTGGATGGCGCGTTTAACCAGCCTTATGGCATCCCCAACTACCGGATCGCGGGTCACCGGCCAATGATCGAGCCGCCGCTGGGGTTCTGGCGCGCGGTGGGGGCGAGCTTCAACGGTTTTTTCCATGAGAGCTTCATGGATGAGATGGCCGTAGCGGCTGGCGAGGATCCGATGGAGATGCGACTCAAACTGACGCGCGATGAGTGGCTTCCGGCGTTTTACTGCCTTGAGGCGGTGCGCGACATGAGCGGCTGGACCGGCGAGACGCCGGAGGGCGTCGGGCGCGGGCTGGCCATGGTCTACAGCTTTGGCACGCCCGTGGCCGTGGTGATCGAGGTCAAGGATACGGAAGACGGCATCCGCCTGACCGGCGCATGGATGGCGGCGGATGTGGGCGTTGCGCTGGATCCGGGCATTATCGAGACGCAATTGACGGGGGGTCTGGCCTATGGGCTGTCTGCGGCAATGGGTGAGGAGATCACCTTTGACGGCGGCGTGGTGCAGCAGCAGAACTATCCCGACTATGAGCCGCTGCGCATGAGCCAGATGCCCCCGGTTTCGGTGAAAATCCTGCAAAATCAAGAGCGTCTGAACGGAATTGGCGAGCCGGGCACGCCGCCTGCGGCCCCGGCGCTGGCCAATGCGATCTTTGATCTGACCGGGCAGAGACACCGTACGTTGCCGCTTGGCAAACACGTGGATTTCTTTGTGTAATCCCCTGAGGCGAGCCAGTCGTCGAACCGCTGGTTCGCCTCCTTTTACACCCTGAACCCACCCCTGTTTCAGGCCGGGAAATCCCGGCCTGTTTCCCCGTAAACCCGGGCAATTTTCCGCAAATTTGCCACAATTGTTGGCTAATCCTGCACCAATCTCTGCGTTCCGCTTTTGAAATCAAGCACTTCAGGGCATGATCGCAGAAAGAGGTTCAATGCCTGACCGGGAAAACCCCGGCGGGTGCTCTGTCACCGGTCTACGCACCGGTCCTGACGAGGCAGGAGTAACGGTATGCCCAGCGGGTATCTGGTCACCCTTGGTGACAACAGTCTGGATTCCGGCGATGTGATCAGCGGCGCGCTGATCACCTTTACAACCGACACCAATCTTGGTGCCGGGCAATGGATCTGGTCCGGCACGTGGGGTGGCTCGACCTTTACCGATGTGCAGGAACCGGGGGTTTATTACCTCGGCACGGACGGCAACGTCTATTTCGTGCCGGACTTTGGCCCGGTTGATACGCTGACCTCATCCTCGGTGGTGACCGCCCCGACCTACGTTGTCCCATCCGATGGCATCGTCACCGGCACCAGCGGCGATGATGTCATTGATCCCGATTTCGTGGACGGCGACGGCGACAGTCCGGACAGCGCGGGCAATGCCGATGATATCCGCTCCGGCGCAGGCAATGACACGGTCACCGCCGGGCAAGGCGGCGATACGGTGGACGCGGGCGCGGGCGACGACCTCGTTTACGGCGATTACGGCAATTACACGCCCGGCAACGTGGACGAAACGCTGGACTGGTCCGCTGAGGGCGGCAACGGCACAGATTTGTCTGCCGGATTCACGCAGGACACCGGCAGCATCGACGTCACGGTGGGCTTCACCAACACCGGCAACAACAACCCGACCTTCGAAGTGGACACCGGCACCACGCAATATGCGGTGGGCGGCTTTGATCCCAACTCCGCGTTGTACCTGTTTGGCCAGGGCGACGGCGCGACCTCCACAACCACGATCAACTTCTCCTCAAGCTCCGAAGGAGAGGCCGAGGATGAGGTGGAGAACGTCGAATTTCGCATCAACGACATCGACTGGGGCAATGCGAACCACACCGATGTTGTCACGGTCAACGCCTATGACGCGGACGGAAATCCGGTTTCGGTCACCTTTACCTTGGGCGGGGGCGATACGCTTGTCGGGAACACGATCACCGCCGAGACGGTGGCCGAGAACCCCAACCAGGTCGGTGGCTCCGTGCTGGTGCAGATCGCGGGCCCCGTGTCCGAGATCGAGATCATCTATGGCAACGCGCAGGGCAACACGCAGGCCATCTGGGTCACCGATCTGAGCTTTGAGGCCGTGCCCGTCGCCTCCGGTGATGACAGCCTGATCGGCGGCACCGGCAATGACACGCTGTTTGGCGAAGGCGGCAATGACACGCTGGAAGGCGGCGCGGATGATGACAGCCTGAACGGCGGGCTGGGGAATGACACGCTGGACGGCGGCACAGGCGACGACACGCTGGAAGGCGGCGTGGGCGCGGATACGCTGACCGGCGGCGCGGGGCTCGACTTTGCCACCTACGAGAATTCCGACGCGGCGGTAACGATCAACCTCGGCACCAACACGTTCAGCGGTGGCCATGCGGATGGCGACGTGGACGGCGGCGGTGTGGAAGGCATCATTGGCTCCGATTTCGGCGACAGTCTCACCGGCTATGACGGGTCGGGCGCGACCGGGACCAACGTCTTCTACGGCGGTCTGGGGGATGACACTCTGGACGGCGCGGGTGGCGACGACTCGCTCTATGGCGAAGAAGGCGCGGATTCCATTCTCGGCGGCGCGGGCGCGGACTACATCGACGGCGGCTCCGAGAACGACAGCCTGGATGGCGGGTCGGGCAGTGACACGATCCTTGGCGGCAGCGGCGATGACACCATCGCGGGCGGCCTTGGCGCGGACAGCCTGAGCGGCGGGACCGGCAATGATACGATTATCGCGGGTGTCGGCGATACGGTCTTCGGCGGCGACGGGGACGATGTCATCCAGATCACCGACACCGGCGAAGCGCCGGGCGTGATCACCATCGAAGGCAACACCACCGGCCAGACCGGCGGCGATACGCTGGACCTGAACGGGCTGGCGGATCGCTCGACCATCACCATCACCGACAACACCGGCGGCGAGCTGACCGGGACGGTCACGCTGCTCGATGGCACGGTGGTGAATTTCTCCAATATCGACAGCGTGATCTGCTTCACCCCCGGCACGCGCATCCTCACAGACACCGGTCCGCGCCCGGTGGAAACACTGGCCCCCGGCGATCTGATCATGACCCGCGATCACGGGCTTATGCCTCTGATCTGGACGGGCGCACGGCGGATGCTGGCCCGGGGCGAAAACGCCCCTGTTTCCATCGCACCGCACCTGTTTGGCGGGGCGCGGCCTCTGGTTGTCTCGCCCCAGCACCGCATGCTGATCGAAAGCCCGGAGGCAGAGCTGTTGTTCGGCGCGCGCGAGGTCTTTGCAGCGGCGCGCCACCTGATCGACGGCGAGACCGTGACGCGCGGGCGGGCTGGCGAGGTGACTTATCACCACCTGCTGCTGCCCTGCCACGCGGTGATCTATGCCGAGGGCATGGCGACCGAGAGCTTCTTTGCAGGCGACACCGGGCTGGAGGCGCTGGACGCCGCGTCTCGCGAGGCCCTGTTCACCGCCCTGCCCGACCTGCGCAGCGATCCCGGCAGTTACGGCGCGGCGGCGCGGGTTTGCCTGCGCGGCTATGAGGCGCGCATGTTGCGGAACGGCATGGGCAGCCGGATTGCTTCGGTGGCGTGAGGCCCGCCGGGCATCTCGACCCGTCCCCAAAGCGCACCCTGAGGTCAGACCCTGCCGTTACTGCTGGCTTTCCTTCAGCACCAGCGAGACCGGCACCAGAGCCACCGTCGACGCCCGGTCCTGCAAACCCCAGAGCATCAGCGCCGAGATCGTATCCGCGCGCAAACGCCCGAGCATGATCGCGGAGCCGTCCTGCCCGGAGCGGAGCGCGGCCTGGTTGAGGAACCGCCGGATCACGGTTGCATCCTGCCCTTCCCCGTCGAAATCGCGGAACAGCGTGGCCGAGGGCACGCCTGCCTTGGCCGCCAGCTGCTGCGCGGTGTTCAACCCTTTGGGCAAGGTTACAAGCCCGTGGCCCGTGGCCGCCAGAACCGCCGTCACCTGATTGGAGATCGCGCGGTCACTCTGCAGGCTGCCGTTCGGGTTTTCGATCACCCCGATCGCCTCGGGCACCGCGTCGAGCGTCCCGGCGAGGATCACCTCCACGTCCGCAGCCTGCGCGCCGTCCGGCACGGCGGCCATGGCCATGACTTCGAAGCCAAACTTGCGATAGGCCCGCGCCGCATTGGCGGCATCCGGGTGGCTCGGCGCGATGGCAAAGGTCACCGGAAACGGGAAGGATTCGAGCGCATCCGGCCCCAGTGGCCCGCTGCCGTCGTCGATCAGCACAATCGCAAGGCGCGGCTGGTCGGGGTCAACCTGAACCTTTGCGCCGTATTGCACCAGCGGCCCGTCCGCCGCAGGGCTTGCCGCTGTCTCCTCGGCCTCCGGCGCATCGCCAATACTGGCCAGACGCCCCTGCGGCACCGCCGGGCTGCGGCTGAGCAGACCGGGTGCAGGTGTGCCCGGACCGTCCTCGGAGGCCGCAGGCGCGGAGTCGCGCGGCGACTCGGCCGCCTGCTCTACCGGCTTTGGCTCTGGCTCGGGCAGCGGTGCCGGGGTCTCGGAGACCTGCGGCCGGGAATCTGTTTCAACCGTTTCGGCCACCGCCTCCGGCGCATCGGTACGCACCGCCGTATCGGCAGTCACCGGTGCAGGCGTCGCCCCTTCTTCCTCGAAGGCGGGCAAAGGCGCTTCCGGGGCCTCGCCAATCTGCGGGGCCGGTGTCGGGCGCGCATCCGGGGCCGGAGCCTCGGGGCTGGCAGGCTGGTCCAGCGGCTCTGCCTCTGTCGTTGCAATCTCGCGGTCCGTTTCTGGCGCAGGCTGTGCGGCGCTGTCCTCAGCGCTCGGGGCCGGTTCCGGCTCTGGCGCGGTGTCCACGGTCTCGGGCTCTGGCGGCGGGCTGGCCTCAGCGAGCCCCTCGGGCGCGGCGTCTTCCTGCGGTTTTTGCATCGGCGCAGGGGCGGTCTCGGAGACCGGCGCGTCCTCGCCTGCAACCGGCGCTTCGGGTGCGTTGGCCGTCTCGGGCGGCGATGCAAGAGCCCCGCCCTGAACATCCGGGCTGGGTTGCACGCCTCTGTCCGGCGTGCCCAACATCAGCGACATTGCCCCGGCCCCAAGGCCCGCAACCACTGTTCCCCAGAGCGCTCCCAACACAAATCCGCGTGCCATGTCCGATCGATGCCTCTCTGCCTGACCCTGCTCCGCTTAACGGTTGCAAAAGGGTCTGTCTGCCGCATGCGGGGTGCCTCACCTCCCGGTGGTCTTGACGCCAGCGGGCCCGCCTGCGCATGTATACCGCGACCCGGCCCCGCGCCGCCACCCCTGAGTAGAGAGCCATGCCGCAACTGCATCAAATTTGTGTCTGTTTGTCGCGGCCTGCCTCGGAAACCCTCCCCCAACGAAGAGCCCCGGCATGAGCACAGACATCAAACCCCTGATCGGCGCTGCCGCCGACCGCCCGCTGACCCGCGCCGAGGCTGAAGACGCCTTTACGATCCTGTTCAACGGCGAAGCCACACCGGCCCAGATCGGCGGCCTTCTGATGGCGCTGCGCACACGCGGCGAGACGGTGGATGAATATGCCGCCGCCGCCGCCGTGATGCGCGCCAAGTGCAACGCCATTACCGCCCCAGATGGCGCGATGGACATCGTTGGCACCGGGGGCGATGGCAAGGGCACGCTGAACATCTCCACCGCCACCGCCTTTGTGGTCGCAGGCGCGGGCGTGCCGGTGGCCAAACACGGCAATCGCAACCTGTCGTCCAAATCCGGCGCGGCGGATGCTCTGGGGCAGATGGGCATCAACGTGATGTCTTCGCCCGAGGTAGTGGAAAAAGCACTCGCGGATGTGGGCATCTGCTTCATGATGGCCCCCATGCACCACCCGGCCATGGCCCATGTCGGCCCGGTGCGCACGGAGCTGGCCACACGCACGATCTTCAACATTCTCGGACCTTTGACCAACCCCGCAGGCGTCAAGCGCCAGCTGACAGGGGCCTTCTCCCGCACCCTGATCCGGCCCATGGCCGAAGTGCTGGGCCAGCTGGGGAGCGAATGCGCATGGCTGGTACACGGCTCGGACGGCACCGATGAGCTGACCATCACAGGTGTCTCCTGGGTGGCCGCGCTGGAAGAGGACGGCAGCATCAAGGAGACCGAGATTCACCCCGAAGACGCGGGCCTTCCAGTGCATCCGTTCGAAGCGATCCTCGGCGGCACTCCGGAAGAAAACGGCAAGGCGTTCCGCGCGCTGCTGGACGGCGCGCAAAACGCCTACCGCGACGCGGTGCTGCTCAACGCCGCCGCCGCGCTCTGCATCGCGCGCAAGGCCAGCACTCTGCGCGAAGGCGCTGAGATGGCACGCGAAAGCATCGACAGCGGGGCCGCCCTGTCAAAAGTCACGGCTTTGGCCAAGGCTACAAATCCTTAACGCACAAGGACCATCGAGTTGGATATCGTTTTCTGGTTGTTTAACCGCAAAAGCCCCTACATCGCCCTGTTTTTTCTCGCGCTTTCCCTTTGGTTCACCTTTGACGGTTACCAAACGCTGCGCGAACGGAGTTTTCTCGACCGCGAAGGCCTGATCGCGACAGCAACGGTCACAAACCGCTATATCAAACCCGCAACCTGCCCCGGTGAAACCGGTCTGACGGCGGCCCTGTGCAACACAGACTTGCCCTATGCCGATTTCACCTTTGAGGTAGACGGCGTGACTATTGAGGGCAGCAAGAGCACCAGGGCCGTGTTCAATTTCATGGAAACCGACGACACCTTTGATGTGACCTACGCCCCCGGCAATCCAGAAAACTACCGGGTCGAAACCGGCCAGCCGCGCGAAAGCGGGTGGATGCACTGGCCGCTCGGGCTTGCCTTTGGGCCGATTCTGATGGCAGTTTTCCTGGCTCTGTTCTGGCGCAAAGGTGGCTTGGTCAAGCTGCGCGGCACAGCGTAACAGACCATGACAGCGCTTGCGGACCTCAACGGCTGGCAGACCCTGCCGTTCTTCTCGCGGATCTGGCCTGATCTCAGTGCCGCCATTGCCGCCGACACCCGTCAGATTCTGCCTCCCGAGCCGCAGCGCTTTGCGGCACTGGCGGCTTGCCCACCGGATCAGGTGAAGGCCGTGATCCTCGGGCAGGATCCCTATCCCACACCCGGCCACGCCCACGGCCTTGCCTTTTCGGTGGAGCCGGACGTACGCCCCCTGCCCCGCTCTTTGAAAAACATTTACAAGGAGTTGCAGGAGGATCTCGGCGCCACCCCGCCCAATGGCGATCTGCGGTTCTGGGCGGCGCAGGGTGTTTTGCTGCTGAACACCTGCCTCACCGTCCCCGCCGGTGAGGCCAATGCCCATGCCAAGCTTGGCTGGAAACACCTGACCGCCGATGTGCTGCAAAAGCTCTCGGATCGCCCCCGCGCCTTCCTGCTCTGGGGCAAGCCAGCACAGTCGTACGAGAAACACATCACCGGCCCGGATCACCTGATCCTCAAGACCGCCCACCCCTCGCCGCTCTCCGCCCGGCGCGGCTTTTTCGGCTCGCGCCCCTTTTCGGCGGTGAACGAGTGGCTTAAAGCCAATGGGGACACGCCCATCAACTGGACGACACCGACATGACCACGACCATTCTGGACAAGATCAAGGCCTACAAACTCGAAGAGGTCGCCGCCGACAAGGCGGTGAAACCCTATGCGGATATCGAGGCCGAAGCCAAAGCCGCCGCGCCCATCCGCCCCTTTGGCGAGGCGCTCTTCAAGGCCGCCGCCGCAGGTTATGGGCTGATCTCCGAGGTCAAGAAAGCCTCCCCGTCCAAAGGCCTCATCCGCGCCGATTTCGAGCCCGCGAAACTCGCCAAAGCCTATGAGATGGGCGGCGCAACCTGCCTCTCCGTTCTCACCGACACGCCGTCCTTTCAAGGGGCCAAAGACTTCCTCGTTCAGGCCCGCGCCGCCACCAACATGCCGGCGCTGCGCAAGGATTTCATGTACGACACCTATCAGGTCGCCGAGGCCCGCGCGCTGAATGCGGACTGCATCCTGATCATCATGGCATCGGTTTCCGACGCCCAGGCCACCGAACTGGAGGCCGCCGCTTTTGAATGGGGCATGGATGCGCTTATTGAGGTACATGACGGCGAAGAACTCGACCGGGCGCTTGAATTGAAGTCAAAGCTCATCGGCGTAAACAACCGCAATCTCAAGACCTTCGAGACCACTCTTGAGACAACACGTGAACTGTCGAAACGCATTCCCGAGGGGCGGTTCCTGATCTCCGAGTCCGGCCTCAACACTCCGGAAGATCTTGCCGACATGGCCGCCCACGGCGCGCGCGCCTTCCTCATCGGCGAGAGCCTGATGCGCAAGGAAGACGTCACCGCCGCCACGCAAACCCTTTTGAAAAACCCGGTGCCCGCATGAGCGATCTGACCCATTTCGACGCCTCCGGGAACGCCCACATGGTGGACGTCTCCGAAAAGGCCGTGACCTCCCGCATCGCCACCGCCGCGGGTTGGGTCAGGATGGCCCCCGAGACTTTTGCCCTGATCACCGAAGGCCGCGCCAAGAAAGGCGACGTGATCGGCGTCGCTCGCCTCGCGGGCATCATGGGGGCCAAGAAGACCCCCGAGTTGATCCCGCTTTGCCATCCCTTGCCCGTGACCAAGGTCACTGTCGATCTGACCCAGGACCCGGACCTGCCGGGCCTGCGCATCGAGGCGACGGTCAAGACCACCGGCCAGACCGGGGTTGAAATGGAGGCTCTGACAGCCGTCTCCACCGCTGCGCTCACCGTCTATGACATGGTCAAAGCTGTTGATAAGGCTATGGAAATCGGCGGCATCCATGTGACTTTGAAGGACGGCGGCAAATCCGGGCGGTACGAGGCGGAATGATCACCGTCACAGACGCCCTCGCCCGACTGTTCGAACTGGCCCCGGTGCTGGAGATCGAAGAGGTGCCGCTTTTGGAGGCCTCTGGCCGGGTGCTGGCGCAGGACGTGTTCAGCACGCGCGATCAACCGCCCTTCCCGGCCTCCGCCATGGATGGCTACGCGGTTCAGAACGCCGCCCCCGGCGACCGCTTCACCGTTATCGGCGAAAGCGCAGCAGGGCATCGGTTTGACGGCTCTGTCCATGCGGGTGAAGCGGTGCGCATCTTTACCGGCGCGCCGGTGCCGCAGGGCGCAAATCGTGTGGTTATTCAAGAGGATGTCATCCGGGATGGCGAGTCGATCACGGTTCAGGAGGGCCTTGATCCGAAACCTTATATTCGCCCCGCCGGGAATGATTTCCAGACTGGCAGCAGCCTGACTGCCCCCCGCGTCCTGACCCCCGGCGACATCGCGCTTCTGGCGTCCATGAATATCGCCCGCGTGCCTGTGCGCCGCCGTCCCATCGTGGCGCTCATGTCCACCGGTGACGAACTGGTCATGCCCGGCGAGACCCCCGGCCCCGATCAGATCATTGCCTCCAACACCTTCGGCCTGCACGCGCTGCTGAGCGGTATCGGCGCAGAGCCGCGCATGCTGCCTATCGCCCGCGACAATGCCGCGTCGCTCAAGACCGTGTTTGGCCTGATTGATGATGCGGATCTTGTGATCACAATTGGCGGGGCGTCGGTGGGCGATCATGATCTGGTTGCGCCGGTCGCCGCTGAGCTGGGCATGCAGCAGAGCTTTCACAAGGTCGCCATGCGCCCCGGCAAGCCCCTGATGTCAGGGCGGCTGGGCGAAGCCATGATGATCGGACTGCCGGGTAATCCGGTGTCCGCCATGGTCTGCGGGCATGTCTTTGTCGCGCCGGTGATCCGCGCGATGCTGGGCCTCGGTGCAGAGCCGCAGCCGCGCCTGACGGCGCCGCTCACCAAGCCTCTGGGCGAGAATGGCCCGCGCGAACACTACATGCGGGCAGTTTGCACCGATGCGGGCATTCACGCGGCGGATCGGCAAGATTCAGTGCTTCTGAGCGTTCTGGGCGCATCAAATGCGCTTCTCGTGCGGCCCGTGCGCGACCCCGCGCGCGACGTTGGCGAGAGGGTCGAGTACATCCCGCTCTAAGCCGCCTCTGAACAGCAAGAGTTCGTAAACCAAGATGAAGGGACACCCTTTTCATCCAGTCACCGCGCGCCTTACCCAGAGGAAATTGTTGACACAAAACGTGAACAGGCGTAGAACAAACGTTAACAAATAACCTCCCGAGGGGACGAGCATGCTGACTAAGAAACAACTCGATCTGCTGGATTTCATTAACAAGCGGATGATCCGCGACGGGGTTCCGCCAAGCTTTGACGAGATGAAAGACGCGCTGAACCTGCGTTCGAAATCCGGCATTCACCGTCTGATCACCGCGTTGGAAGAGCGCGGTTTCATTCGCCGTCTGGCGCATCGGGCGCGGGCCATCGAGGTGGTCAAACTGCCCGAAAGCCTGGGTGGCCGCCCCGCCGGGTTCTCGCCTCGGGTGATTGATGGCGACCGTCCCGATCACACACCGGCCGCCGCGCGGGACTTCCAAAGCGAAGCGAGCGAGCTGCCGCTGATGGGCCGCATCGCCGCCGGTGTGCCGATCGAGGCGATCAACGATTCGCCCCCGATGATTTCCGTCCCGCCCGCCATGCTCAAAGGGCAAGGCAAGCATTATGCGCTTGAAGTCAAAGGCGATTCCATGATCGAGGCCGGGATCAATGACGGCGACGTGGTGATCATTTCCGAGACCAGCGTGGCGCAGGAAGGCGACATCGTCGTGGCACAGGTCGAAGGTTATGAGGCGACGCTGAAAACCTTCCGTCGCAAGGACGACATGATCGTTCTGGAGGCGGCCAACCCCAAGTATGAGCCGCGCATTCTGCCCGCCGGGCAGGTCAGCGTTCAGGGCAAGCTGATCGGGCTGATCCGCACCTACTGAGCGGCGGCCACGTCCCTCGGCGCGGGTCTTGTCCCGTGCCAGAGCCTGTGACCGGAGGCCTGCGCGGCTGTGAGCATGCGCGGGCCGTCCTCTCCCATCCAGAGCGCGACGGAGCCGCTCGCCTTGAGTGCAACCGGATCAAATCGCGTACAAGGCCCTTTCAACGCAAGATCGACGCTTGAGATGATGATCTGGCGCGGGCGGCACGCGTTCCAGGCCCTTGCCGCGCGTTTGCCTTGCAGGTGCACCACCTCGAAATCCCCGAACTCCGCGCGCCGCGTGCGCCCACCCTCTCCCGGCCAAAGCGCCCCGGCGCTGGCCTGCGTTGCCCCCTCGCCGTCGTTTTCAAGCCAGGACCCGGCGACAAAGCCGGACCCTTTCGGGCGGGAGAGCGCGCGGCCTTCCTCTGTCATCAGCCCCACAAGTGCACCATTGTCCGCGATCAGCAGCGCCGGGCGTTCGGATTGGGTCCAGACAAGGGTGGCGAGCGCCATGGGCACGAGGCCCACCGCCCTTCCCCATCCGCGCCAGATACACAGGATCAGCCCGCCCATTGCCAGCACCGGCAAGACCCATGCGGGGGGCGCAATGATCGGGCGCACCGCGCCGGGCCAGCCTGCGATGGTCTCTGCCACGCCAAGGATCCAGTCGAGCCCCAGCCCCATGGCCCAGAGCGGAATCCAATCAAGCCCGAAGGGCATCAAAAGCCCCGCAACCACGCCCATCGGCACCACGATCAGCCCCATGACCGGGACCGAGATCAGGTTGGCGATCAGGCCGAAGGTGGCCGATTGGTTGAAATGCGCCATGCCAACGGGGGCTGTGGCGAGGCCCGCAACAGCGGAAGAGATCACCAGCCCAATGACGGGCCCCGTCCAACGCGGCAGATCGCGGCCCACGGCGCGCCAGCGGTTCACCGCCTCGAACACCGCCACAAGCGCCGTTGTCGCCGCAAAGGACATCTGGAAGCCGGGGCTGAACAGCGCCTCGGGGTGCAGGATCAGGATGATCAGCGCCGCCATGGCCACCGCGCGCAGGGAGATCGCCCGCTTCTCGAAGATCAAAGCACAGAGCGCCACCGCTGCCATGACAAAAGCGCGTTCGGTCGCCACGTTGCCGCCCGAGAGCAGCAGGTAGCCGAAAGCCGCGAGCAAGGCCCCGCCTGCTGCCCATTTCTTCACCGGCGCATGGTAGCGAAAGCGCGGGACAAGCAGCAGGCCGACGCGCAGGACGGCAAAGACAAACCCGGCGAGCAGCCCCATGTGCAGACCGGAGATGGCCAGAAGGTGCGCGAGGTTGGTGTCGCGCAGGTACCCGAGCGTCGTCTGCCCCATTCCGGAGCGATCGCCGGACATGACGGCAGCGGCAAAGGCCCCGGCTTCTCCGGGCAAAGCGCTTTGCACGCGGGAGGACAGCCACATACGCGCCTTGAAGACCCAGAGCCCGCGCGAGGGCGGCTCAAGCAGCAGGACCGGCGTGCGGGTATAGCCGATGCCGCCGAGGTGCAGGAACCATGCGTGGCGTTTGAAATCAAACCCGCCGGGCTCCACCGCGCCGCCGGGGGCATTGAGATGACCGGTGAGGATCACCGTCGCCCCGGGTTTCGGCTCGATAAACCCTTGCTGGCCATGCAAGGAGACGCGCACGCGATGCGGTGTGTCGGCGGGGTTCATCCGTTCGAGCACCACCCGGTCCAATGTCAGCCGAACCGCATCCGAGGCGGAGCGGTCGATCTTGACGATGCGCCCTTCGATGCTGCCGTAATAGCGAAAATCGAGCACTGGCCCCGCCACCCAATGCGCCTTGGCCCCCGCGAGGCCAAAGCCCGCGGCGATCAGGGTGAAGGCCACAAAAAACGGCCCGAAAACATCGCCCGCCAAACGCATCAGGAAAAATCCCGGCACCAGTGCCAAAAGCCCCAAGGCCAGCAGCCACACAGGCGGCTCCACCCGCAGTCCGAAATAGAGACCAATTCCCAGCGCAAGGCACACCGGCGCCCACGGGAAAAGGAACCCGCGCTGCATCAGCACCGTATTCGCGGCCATGGAAAAGAGGCCTGCCATCGCTTGCCCCGCGCCCTAGGGGTAGATAAGGAACGGCCCAAGCTACCCTCGCCACCGTTATCAAAAGGTTAACCAAGATGACCGAAGTCGTAACCCGTTTCGCCCCCTCGCCCACGGGCTACCTGCATATTGGCGGCGCGCGCACCGCTCTGTTCAACTGGCTGTTTGCGCGTGGTCGCGGCGGCAAGTTCCTTTTGCGCATCGAAGACACGGACCTCGCCCGCTCCACGCCGGAGGCCACGGCGGCGATCCTGAAAGGCATGGATTGGCTTGGCCTTGATCACGATGGCGAGGTTGTCAGCCAGGCGGCGGGGGCCGAGAGGCACCGCGAAGTGGCGCTGGCTCTGCTGGAGAAAGGCGCGGCCTACAAGTGCTTCTCGACCCAGGAGGAGATCGAAGCCTTCCGCGAGGCGGCGCGGGCCGAAAAACGCTCGACCCTGTTCCAGTCGCCCTGGCGCGATGCGGATTCGGCCACGCACCCGGACGCCCCTTATGCGATCCGCCTCAAGACCCCGCAGGACGGCGAGACGGTGATCGACGATCAGGTTCAGGGCAAGGTGACGATCCGCAACGATCAGCTGGACGACATGATCCTGCTGCGCTCGGACGGCACGCCGGTGTATATGCTTGCGGTTGTTGTGGACGATCACGACATGGGTGTGACCCATGTGATCCGGGGCGACGATCACCTGAACAACGCAGCCCGCCAGATGGGCATTTACATCGCCATGGGCTGGGACCTGCCGGTCTATGCGCATATCCCGCTGATCCACGGGCCGGACGGCAAGAAAATGTCGAAACGCCACGGCGCGACCGGGGTCGAGGATTACCAGACGCTGGGCTATCCGGCGGCGGGCATGCGCAACTACCTCGCCCGGCTTGGCTGGAGCCATGGCGATGACGAATTCTTTACCGATGATCAGGCAAAGGAATGGTTCAATCTCGAAGGAATCGGAAAATCGCCGGCGCGGTTCGATTTCAAGAAACTGGACAACATCTGCGGTCAGCACATTGCCGCGGCGGAGGATGCTGCACTGCTGCAAGAACTGGAGGAATTCCGGGCTGCCAAGGGGGAAGATGCGCTCACAGTGTCGCAGCGCGACGGCCTGTCGCGGGGCATGTATTGCCTCAAGGAACGCGCCAAAAACTTCCCGGAACTGCTTGAAAAAGCGCACTTTGTTATGACAGAGCGCCCGATCGAGGTGGAAGAGAAGGCCGCGAAACACCTTGATCCGGTATCCCGTGGTATACTGGATACATTGACGCCGCATCTGCAAAATGCTAGCTGGTCGCGTGAGGAACTGGAGGCGGTCATGAACCGCTTCGCTGAGGATCAAGGGACCAAGTTCGGAAAGCTGGCTGGACCGCTGCGGGCGGCCCTCGCCGGGCGAGCTGCAACCCCGAGCGTCTTTGACATGATGCTCGTTCTGGGCCGGGAGGAATCCCTTGCCCGCATCAACGCGGCCGGAGGCGCGGACTAACCGCACCGTCGGCCATCGCGACATAGAATGGTGTGGGCCGCCGCGCGGCCCCGCCCCACCGTATATAAAGGGATGATATGCATGGCTGACACAACAAAAACCGCGACGCTCACGATCGACGGGACCAGCTACGATCTACCGATCCATTCGCCGACCGCTGGCCCCGATGTCCTCGACATCCGCAAGTTGTACGGTCAGGCCGGTGTCTTTACCTATGACCCGGGCTTCACCTCCACCGCCTCCTGCGACAGCACCATCACCTTTATCGACGGTGACAAGGGTGAACTTCTGCACCGTGGCTACCCGATCGACCAGCTGGCGGGCAAATCGCATTACCTCGAAGTCTGCTTCCTGCTGCTTTACGGCTCGCTCCCGACCGCGGCCGAGCTCGAAGAGTTCGAAAGCACCATCACCCGCCACACCATGATCCATGAGCAGATGCACAACTTCTTCCGCGGCTTCCGCCGGGATGCGCATCCGATGGCAACCATGGTCGGCGTCGTGGGCGCCATGTCCGCCTTCTATCACGACAGCACCGACATCGCCGATCCGCGCCAGCGCGAGGTTGCCTCGCACCGCCTGATCGCCAAGATGCCCACCATCGCGGCGATGGCTTACAAGTACTCCATCGGTCAGCCGTTTGTGTATCCGCGCAACGATCTCGATTACGCGGCCAACTTCCTGCACATGTGTTTCGCGGTTCCGGCCGAAGAATACCACGTGAACCCGATCCTGAGCCGCGCGATGGACCGAATCTTCACCCTGCACGCGGACCACGAGCAGAATGCTTCGACCTCCACCGTGCGTCTGGCCTCCTCCTCCGGTGCAAACCCGTTTGCCTGCATCGCGGCCGGCATCGCCTGCCTCTGGGGTCCGGCCCACGGCGGTGCGAACCAGGCCTGCCTCGAGATGCTCAAGGAAATCGGCACCCCGGACCGCATTCCGGAGTACATCGCCCGCGCCAAGGACAAGAGCGATCCGTTCCGCCTGATGGGCTTTGGCCACCGCGTCTACAAGAACTTCGACCCGCGCGCGACGGTGATGAAGCAATCCGCCGACGAGGTGCTGGATCTTCTGGGTGTCGAGAACAACCCGATCCTCGCCACCGCCAAGGCGCTGGAACAGGCTGCGCTGGCCGACCCCTACTTCTCCGAGAAGAAGCTCTTCCCGAACGTGGACTTCTACTCCGGTATCATTCTCGAAGCGATGGGCTTCCCGACCTCCATGTTCACCCCGATCTTCGCGCTGTCGCGGACCGTCGGCTGGGTGTCCCAGTGGAAAGAACAGCTCGCCGATCCGGGCCACAAGATTGGCCGTCCGCGTCAGCTTTACCTCGGCGAGACCGAGCGCGATTACGCGGATATCGAAACCCGGTAAGCCAACGGCGCACCGCGCGAATCTCAAAGGGCCGCCCCAACCGGGCGGCCCTTTTTCATGCCCGTGCCACATTCGGGCGGGTCCCGGCCCGGCAACAATAAACCCTGTGGGAACAGACTGTTAAAGAAGAGGTTAACAAAGCCGGGGCAATTGTGGCGCAAAGAGGGCCGAAACAGAGTGTTTCCGTCAAAAGCCGGGTGCTTGCGGCGAAAACAAGGCAAAAACCGGACGAACCGCCTGACGTTTAACGAATTCATTGGAGCCCACCCATGTCCACCACCGGCAGCACCGAGATCCTTCTCGGGACAAACCCGCAGGTCCGCCTTGTCATCACCGAAGATGGCGGCAATCTGGTTTTTCAGGTCTTTTCCGAAGACCCGGACAACACGGACATCGATGCGCTCTTTTTCAACTACAATGACCCGGCGCTGGCGGACACGCTGACCATCTTCCCCGAGTATGACGAATCCATCGGCTCCAACGGGCAGAACGTTACCGGCTTCGACGTGACCACCGGCACGATGAACCAGACCAACAACGGTGCGCAGATACAGGACACCTATGATGTGCGCATGGAGTTCGGCACGGTGCCTTATTCCTCGAACGGCGACGTCGATCAGGCCATGGTCACCATGTATATGGATGGCGGCGATTATAACCTGTCGATTGCAGATCTTGACCTGTCGAACTTCACCGCCGTGGTGAACACCGAAACCGGCAATGGCCTTGCCCTGACCGGCGGTATCGGCGGCGAGCCGGAGGTGGTCTATCAGACCGTCACCGCGATCAGCGAAGACATGAGCGGCATGGGCCGCTGCGGCTATGGGCAAACCAATGAGAACATCGTCGAGAACGATTTCTTCCAGTATTACGGCGAGTTGCTGACCAATGGCCGCTATGACGGCAACCTGCAGCTGGCCGAAGTGGAAACCGACGGCCCGGTGACGCTGAGCTTTGACGCGCGCACCTATAACATCCACGAGTTCGAAAACTCCGGCCATTACGCGGATTCGCTGGAGGTGCAGGTGCGTCTCGACAATGGCGAGTGGATCACTCTGGACACCTTCCGCGTCAACGACGAAGGCACCGAAATGGTGGGCGATCAGACCGGCCAGACCTTCGGCAATCAGAGCGAGACGCTGGAATATTCCGGCGGCGTTCTGGATGGCGCGTCCGGGACGGCCGAGTTCCGCATCGTCTCGGACATTTCCGCCTGCAACGAGTACATCCTTGTCGATGACATCGAAGTGACCGTGACCGAAGCGGTCGAGGCGGAGACGGGTGAGAACCTGCTGGTCAACGGCAGCCTTGAGTCGGACACCGCCGATCACACATGGCAGGCCAACGGCAATCCCGAAGGCTGGACCAACGACAATGGCGGCATCGAGACCTGGGGCAACGGGTTCCTGGGCTACGACACCGCCGATGGCGGCAGCTTTGTCGAGCTGGACCGCCACGCGGGCGGCGAGGTGGACAACCTTTACCAGGACGTCCAGACCACCGCAGGCCAGTCCTACACGCTCGAATTTGACGCCGCACAGCGCGGCATGGACAACGAGAGCATCGAGATCTACTGGAACGGCACGCTGGTGGATACGGTTTCACCCGAAGATGACGACTGGGAGACGTTCAGCATCGAGGTTGTCGGCACCGGCGGCGAAGATCGCATCGAGTTCCGCGAACTGGCCTCCGAGAACGACAGCCTTGGGCCGATCCTCGACAACGTCACCCTCACGGCCACCGAAGCCGGAGAGGCAAACCAGGGCCAGTACGCGGTTGTCTACGACGATGTCATGGTTCAGCAGAACCAGAGCGAAGAAGAGCAGAACGCGGATCAGACCGACGAAGAGGACGATGGCGCAATGGCCATGGCCTGATCCCCGGCGCTCCGGACCCATGAAAAAGGCCGCCCCGTTTGGGCGGCCTTTGTCTTGTGCAGCGTTCGATTTGGGGGCCACGCGCGCTCTGCGCGCGGCAAAAATTTTCCAAAATTTTTGTCCGGGGCGCTGCCCCGTCGCGGCAGGGCCGCGACTCCCCGAGGTATTTACCGGCCCAAAGAAGCAGGGGGCGGTCAGTTTCCTTCGTAGGCCGCCGGGCGTTTTTCGAGGAAAGCCATCACGCCTTCCTTGAAGTCGCGGGTTTTGCCGCATTGCCCCTGCAGTTTGGCCTCCACCGCCAGCTGCGCCTCGAGGTCGTTCTCGAAAGCGCCCCGCAGCGCCACCTTGAGGTTCTGGTAGGCCACCGTCGGTCCGTTGGCCAGATGTGCCGCGCGGCTGCGCCAGTGGGCGTCAAAGCCGGCGTCCGGTACCGCCTCCCAGATCATGCCCCAGTCGTCCGCCTGCTGCGCCGTGATCTTGTCGCCGAAGAGCGCGGCGCCCATGGCTTTGGCCAGACCCATCTGGCGCGGCAAAGCCCATGTACCGCCTGCGTCCGGGATCAGGCCGATGCGGGTGAAAGCCTGCAGGAAGAAGGCGCTTTGCGTGGCGATGACCACGTCGCAGACCAGAGCAAGGTTGGCCCCTGCCCCGGCCGCGGCGCCGTTGACGGCGGCGATGACGGGCACCGGGCAGTCCGTGATGGCCTTGAGCATCGGCACGTATTCCTCGCGCAGCACCCGTTCGAGATCGAGCGTCTCGACGCTGCCCGCGTCCCCGAGGTCCTGGCCTGAGCAAAAGCATCCGCCCGTGCCGGTCAGAACCACCGCGCGCGCCGCCTTGCCCGCGCGGGTCAGAGCATCGGTCAGCTCGGCCCGCATCTGCGTGTTGAGCGCGTTCATCACGTCGGGGCGGTTCATTGTCACCACAGCGACCCCATCGGTCACGTCAAAGGTGATGGTTTCATAGATCATGGCGGCCTCATTCCTGATTTGCCGCCATGAAATACCGCCTTGCCGGGAAAGGCAAAGCGAAACGCGGCGTCACGGTTTGAGGATGCGTTTGATCAGGGCGAGCCCTTCCGTCTCCGGCTTCTGTTCGCGCCGCAGGTAGACCGATCCGTCGCGCGCGCGCGTGACCATGCCATGCTCGACCAAGGCCCGCCGGATCTGCGCCGCATCCCTGAACGCGGCCAACGCGTCGATGCGGGCGCTGATCTGGCGTTCGGTCAGAGGCTCTTTGGGCAGTTGCGCCCAGAGCACCCAGAGGCAGAGGCGCTGCACCGCCGTTTTACCGGGCCAGCGGGCAAAGCGGGCCTCGCCATCGAAGTGCCGTGCGGCGCGGTCGACCTGTTTGAGGTCGGGCGCGGCGGCTGGCGCGTCCGAGAGCCGCGCGCGCATATGCTGCCAGTTGCGGTAGCCCGCAGACCGGGCAATCAGGCCGAGCATCTCCACGTGGGAGGGCGGCGCGGAAAGCTCCGCACGCAGGCTCTTGGCAAACCCCGTGACATCGGGAATCGTCAGGGACAGTGTTTCTTTGGACATCAGTTCAGGTTCCTGCATCAGGATACCGCGCCCCGGGAAGGGGTAAGGAGGTCCGCCCTTGTCCTTTGGGTATCGCTTTTCAGGACAACCAAAATCCGATGAATGGCAGGTTTAGCACGTGGCGGAGCCTGGGTGATCTGCCGACCCTTCGGGCACTGTCACACAGCAGCCCGGCAGGATCAAGCCTGACCCGGGCCTTACCCTTTGAGGATTTCCTCAAGCCGCTTGCGCTCTTCCTCGCTCAGCCCTTCCTCGGTGACCGGGGCTGCCGTGGCCCGGCGCCGCAGGTAGACAGCCGCCATGGCGATGGCCATCAGGAACAGCACCGGCCCCGTGGCCCAGAGCATCCAGTTCCAGCCGCCCGTGGTTGGTTTGAGCAGGACAAACTCGCCGTAGCGGTCCACCACGAAGGCCACCACTTCCTCGTTTGTATCGCCTTGCGTGATCCGCTCACGCACAAGGATGCGCAGATCGCGGGCGAGCGAGGCGTTGCTCTCGTCGATGCTTTCGTTCTGGCAGACAAGGCAGCGCAGCCCGGCAGAGATGTCGCGCGCCCGCGCTTCCTGCGCCGGGTCGGGCAGGATTTCATCCGGCTCGACCGCCATGGCCACTGTGCCGACCACCGCCAGAAGCGCACCGATCATGTAGGCCGGGGCTTTGACCCGGCACCGCGCCAGAACACTCATTCCGCCGGAACTCCTTGCAGTTTCGAGGACTTCCGCGCCCCCGCCGCGACGCGGTAGCGCCGGTCGGTCAGGCTCAGAAGTCCGCCCAGGGACATGATGATGCAGCCCGCCCAGATCCAGTTCGCCAGCGGTTTGATATAGGTCCGCACAACCCAGCCGCCGCCGTCCTGCGCATCGCCAATCACCAGGTAGATGTCGCGCATGATGCGGTAGTCGATGGCCGCCTCGGTTGTCGGCATCTTGGCCACCGGATAGTCGCGTTTCTCCGGGTAAAGCCGGGCGATTTCCGCTCCGTCCTTGCGCACGATAATATCGCCTTGGGTGGCAAACCAGTTCGGCCCCTGCACCCGTTGCACATCGACCAGTTCGATCTCGAAACCGCCCACGTCATAGGGCTGGCCCGGCTGTGCCACGCGGATGTCTTCCACGTCCCAGGCCGTCAGCCCGGCGACGCCCAGCATGGTGATCCCGAGCCCGGCATGCGCCACCGCCTTGCCCCATTCGGCGCGCGGCAACCGCCACAAACGGCTTATCTCACGCTTTTGCCCGGTGCGGGACCAAAGGTCGGTGAGCGCCCCCGCCACCAGCCACGTGCCAAGGAACACGCCCACCGGCCCGAGCAGTGAGCGTTCGGTCTGCATCGCCCAGATCAGCCCGGCCACAGCCACGGCCAGAACAAAGGCCGGCACCAGCGCCCGGACAACCCGGTCCAGCTTGCCGCGCTTCCAGCCGATCATGGCACCGACCGGCAGGATCAGCCCCAGCACCACCATGAACGGCGTGAAGGCCATGTCGAAAAACGGCGCGCCGACGGAGAGTTTGCGGTCAAAGGCCATCTCCGCCACCAGCGGCCAGATCGTGCCGACAAACACCACAAGCGAGGACACCGCGAGCAGGATGTTGTTCACCACCAGCGCGCTTTCGCGGCTGACCACACCAAAGACGCCCTTGGCCTCCATCACATTAGCCCGCGCCGCAAAGAGCGTCAGCGCCCCGCCGGTAAAGAAGACCAGAATGCCGAGGATGAACACGCCGCGTTCCGGATCATTGGCGAAAGCATGCACCGAGGTCAGCACGCCCGAGCGCACGATAAACGTGCCAATCAGCGAGAAACCAAAGGCGAGGATCGCCAGCAGGACGGTCCAGCTTTTCAGCGCCTCGCGCTTTTCCACCACGATGGCCGAGTGCAGCAGAGCGGCCGCAAAGAGCCATGGCATGAAAGAGGCGTTTTCCACAGGGTCCCAGAACCAGAAGCCGCCCCAGCCCAGCTCATAATAGGCCCACCACGATCCCAGAGCGATGCCGATGGTCAGGAAAATCCACGCCGCCAGCGTCCAGGGTCGCACCCAGCGCGCCCAGGCCGCATCCACGCGTCCTTCGATCAAAGCCGCCACGGCGAAGCTGAAGCAGATCGAGAGCCCCACGTAGCCGAGGTAGAGAAACGGCGGGTGGAAGGCGAGGCCGGGATCCTGCAACAGCGGGTTGAGATCCGTGCCGTCCATCGGCGCCACGGCCATGCGCAAAAACGGGTTCGAGGTGAACAGCGTAAAGGCAAGGAAAGCCACGCCCACCGCCGCCTGCACCGACAGAACGCGCGCCTTGAGAGAGGGCGGCAGATTGCCGCCAAACCAGGCTGCCATGGCGCCGAACAGTGCCAAAATCAGGCACCACAGCAGCATCGAGCCTTCGTGGTTCCCCCAGACACCACTGATCTTGTAGAGCATCGGCTTGGCCGAATGGCTGTTCGAATAGACCAGCTGCAGCGAAAAGTCAGAGGTGACAAAGGCATAGGTCAGCGCCGCAAAGGCAATGCCGACAAGCGCAAACTGCGCCGTGGCCGCCGGCTCCGCCACCGCCATCCAGCGCGGTTTGCGCAAAAAGGCCCCTGCCATGGGAACGATCATCTGAATGGTCGCCACGAAGAACGACAGGATCAGGGCGAAGTGTCCGAGTTCTGTAATCATGAGGTTTCTTATAGGGCGCGCGGGACCATGGTCCAACGAGAATTGAATGTGTCCCGCGATCACATTGTCGCAAGACAGGCCATCAGATGGCCTCACCATGAATGGCCAGAGTAAACCCTTCGTCCGGGACTGGCTTCTCAAAGTGTTTCGAGATCGCCTCGAACTGCGCGTCCGTCACCTCGAATGGATGCTCACCCGACGCATTGCGCGCATGCAGCCGCGCCAGCAGAACGTCATCCGGCAAGTCCAGAACATGCAGCAGATGCTCCGCCCCGCTCCTATCCAGAACGTCCTTCATCCAGGCCCGCTGCGCCCGGGTGTTCGCCGGAAAGTCCAGCACCACGTCCACCCCCGTCGCGAGCAGCGCCGGAACATGCTCCACCATGACGCTCTGCAAGGCGCGAGAGCAGCGCCCGTAATCCGCGATGGTTTTCATCTGATCGCCGTAAAGCTTTGACAGCCAGTCATCTTCGCTGATCAGCACAGCACCGGGCTGCGCCGCCAGCCGGGTGGCCAGTGTCGACTTCCCGGCACAGATCTTTCCGCACAGCATGTGCAACATGGCTCTGATCCTTCTCTCCAGACCGCCGAGTCGCCAAACCCGGCCTGATGAAACAGGCCGGGTATACGCTGTGCGCATCCGAATTTCACGCGGACAATCGCCCGGTAGGCCGGGGCTTTGCCCCGGCGCCGCTCAGCGTCCGATGCGCCAGTCCTGCAAGGCCGCATTGTCGCCGCTGCTCTCGGAGGCAACCGGCCCTTGCACAGGCGCATCCGGAGAGACATCGCGCAGCGCTTCCACGTCGCGCACCGTTTGCACCACGCGCGGCACCGCTGCCATGCTCGCCGCCACCTCGCGCTGGAACTCCTGCCCCTTCGCCTGATGGCGCGCGCCAAAGTAGAAGCTGACAATCGCCCCAAGCAGCCACCAAAGCGGCTCCGGCACCAAAGCTATCCCCGCCATACGCGCCGCAAACCAGACCGGATCGACCATGGCCGCCACAAACAGCCCCATAGTCCCCAGCGCCATCGCCGGGCGGGGCACGCGGTTGAGCGCATCCATCAGCCGGTCAAACCAGCCGCGCCGCACCACGCGAAACTCGCGTCCGAACTGCTCCAGAGCTGCCGATTGCAGCACAGCACCGCGCGCCGCGTCTTTCTCGGCATTGCTGCGAAAGACCTCGGCGGTCTCCACCACCACGTTGCGCCCGCCGCCGAACAGCAGGCTCAGAATGCCGTCAATCATCCCCATGCCGACACCCGCTTGGCAAACTCCGCATCGCTCATGTGATAGCGCGTGGAAATGAACTCTTCGGCGCGCTTGATCCAGCCGCCTTTGCCGCCGGCGCGTGTGCGTGCGTATTTGCGCGAGGCCGGACGGCCATCTGCAATGCGGAAGTAATAGTTGCGCCGGGCGATCCCGTAAGCATCCACCATATGCGATGATGCCTTGGCCCAGGCTCGCGCCGCAGCCGCAATGGTGCGCGGCCCGATCGCGCCGTCCACGCTGACACGCTCATCCATGTCATTGAGCAGCCGTTGCAGGATCTTCACCGCATTGCTGCCCGCGTTGACATACATGTCAAACACGGTCGCATGCAGCGCCTCCGGCAGTTCCGCGATGCGCGGACCCAGGAAGTAATGCTGCAGGAAAATCTCCACCGCCTGCTCGCGGCTGAGCCGTTTCACATCCGCCGGTGTCACCCGCCCGTCGCCGGTCAGGTCAATCCCAAGCCGCCGCATGGTGTGGATCGTGACCCCGTATTTCGTTGCACCCCCGGGATCATCCGGGTCATTGACATAGCCCCCCTCGCGGGCGACGATTTCCTCGGCCATCTGCCGTACGCTCTGTGCCATTTCATGCCTCCTGCTCGAAGCGGTTTTGCGTGGCACGAGAATTCGCCTCAGACGTTAACCAAAGTTGAGCCGAGCGTACGGTGCTTCAGGCAAAGGATGAGAAACCCCATGCAAGCTGATGAGATCATTTCTCTTCTTGAGCTTTCGCCTCACCCGGAAGGTGGACACTACAAGCAAACCTGGATCGCGGAGAACGGCGAAGAACGGTCCGCCGGGACCTGCATCTATTTTCTGTTGAAAGGCGGCGAGCACAGCCACTGGCATCGCGTTGACGCCGCTGAGATCTGGCATTTCTACGCCGGTGCACCTTTGGTTCTGTCGCTGTCGGAAACGGACGCAGGGCCCCGGCAGGACATCGCGCTAGGACCAGACTTGCTCGCCGGTGAGCGCCCGCAGGTGATCGTACCGGCAAACCATTGGCAAGCAGCGCGCAGCACCGGCGATTGGACCCTCGTCGGCTGCACCGTCAGCCCGGCGTTCCAGTTCGAAGGGTTCGAACTGGCACCGGTGGGGTTTGATATTCCGTGAGGGGAAACGGCTTGGGCGGCTACAAAACAAACCCGTCCCGGATTTGATCCGGGACTTTTGGGCCTGTGCACAAGCCGCGCCCGTGGTGAAGGGAATGCCCCCTTCAGGCCAAACGCCCCTACCCCCGCATCCCCTGCACAAAGCCGATCAGCTGCGCCGTTGAGCCGTCTTTACCCGTCACAGGCTCTTCGCCCGTGACCATCGGCCCTAAAGCCGTGGCCAATTCCTTGCCAAGCTCCACACCCCATTGGTCATAGGAGTTGATGTTCAGCATCACCCCTTCGACAAACACCCGGTGTTCATACAAGGCAATCAGCTTGCCCAAAGTCTCCGGGTCCATCTTCTGGTAAACCAGCGTCGTCGAAGGCCGGTTCCCCGGGAACACCCGGTGCCGCGCCTGCCGTTCCAGCTCATCGCCCTCGAACTTGCCCGTAACCTTGCCGCGCGCCTCGTCCAAAGACCGCCCGCGCATCAAGGCCTCCGACTGCGCCAGACAATTAGCCACCAGCAGGTCGTGATGATGCGCCAGATCCGGCTCATGCCCTTCGGCGGCGATCATGAACTCGCAGGGGATCACCCGCGTGCCCTGGTGGATCAGCTGATAAAACGCGTGCTGCCCGTTGGTTCCCGGCTCGCCCCAGACAACCGGCCCGGAGTTATAAGCCAGGGGCGTGCCATCCATGGCCACGCCCTTGCCGTTGCTCTCCATTTCCATCTGTTGCAAATACGCCGGAAAGCGCGCCAGACGGTTGTCATAGGGCAGCACCGCGCGCGTCGCATGGCCCAAACCCTGGTTGTGCCAGATCCCCACCAGCGCGAGCAGCACCGGCATGTTCTCTGCCAAAGGCGCCTCAACAAAATGCCGGTCCATCGCCTGCGCGCCCGCAAGGAAGGCCCGGAAATCCGCAGGCCCCACGGCGATCATCAGCGACAGGCCGATCGGCCCCCACATGCTGTAACGCCCGCCAACCCAGTCTTCGAAGCCAAACACGCGCTCGGGCGGAATGCCAAAGGCGCCGGCCTTCTCCACGTTCGAGGACAGCGCAATGAACTTACCTTCGCCGCTGACGCCTTGCCCGGCCAGCCACGCCTTGGCGGTGGCGGCGTTGGTCATGGTCTCAATCGTGGTAAAGGTCTTGGACGCCACGATAAAAACCGTCCGCTCCGGATCGCAGTGCTTCAGCGTATCGGCAATATCCGCGCCATCGACGTTGGAAACAAAATGACAGCGCGGTCCGTCGTGATACGGCGCGAGCGCCAGCACGCCCATGGCCGGACCAAGGTCCGAGCCGCCGATCCCGATGTTGACCACATCGCGCACATCGCTGTCTCGCAGCTCTGCGGCAAGGCTCTCCATCCGGCTCAGCGTGTCCAGAACGCCCGGCATCACATCCGCGCCGTCCACCTCGACGGGGCGGGCCTCAAGGTTGCGCAGCGCCGTGTGCAGCACCGCGCGCCCTTCGGTCTCGTTGATCTTGGCCCCGGCAAACATCGCATCGCGCCGCGCCGCAACGCCCGCCTTTTCCGCCAGCCCCAGCAACTCCCCCAGAATGGCCTCATCGAGCTGCGTCTTGGAATAGTCGAACAGCATGCCCAGCGCGGTCAGGCTGAACGCCGCCGCCCGGCCTTCATCGGCAAACAGATCCTCTATGCGGCGATCCCCAAGCGAAGCCGCCTTTTCCTGCAAAGTCTCGAACATGGCTTACTCCGCCCAGTGAACGATGGCGCCCGAAAGCACCGCGTTGATCGGCGCTTCCAGCGCCGGTTTGCCCTTGGCCGCTTCCAAAGCATCGCGCTTTTCGGCCCCGAATATCAGAACATGTTTGGCCAGCGCGCCGTTGAGCACAGGCGCGGTCAGCGTGATGCGCGGCTCCGGCGCGCCCGGCGCGCGCATCGGCATCAGAACCGGCGCTTTGGGGCTCAGAGCCTCCGCCAGCCGGTCCGCCCCGGGAAAGAGCGAGGCCGTGTGCATATCCGCCCCCATGCCAAGCAGAACCACCGCCAGCGGCATTTCCGCCGCGATGGGTTCCGCCAGCGCGTCCAGCGCCCCTTCCGGCTCCGGATGCGGCGCATAAAGCGGCAGGTAGCCCGCCGCCGCCGCCCGCTCGATCAACAAGCGCTGGCGCAAGAGCCGCGTGTTGGAGCGTTCGTGATCCTCAGGGACCCAGCGCTCATCCGTCAGCAGCACATCCACCCGATCCCAATCGAGCTTCGCCGCGCACAGATCGTCAAACACCGGCCCGGGAGACGTGCCACCCGGCACGGCGAGCGCCACGCGCTCGTTATGCGTCAGCGCCGCCACCAGATCGCCCGCCAACTGGTTCGCCAGATCAACCGCCAATATCTCGCGGTCGTCATATTCGATGAATTCGTAGCTCATGCCCTGCCCCCTCAACAGATCCGCGTTACGCCCGGATATCCCGCCACTTGCGCCCGTCACGGTGCAGCAGCATCAGGCTGTCATCCGGCCCGGAGCTGCCCACGTCATAGGGCTTCGGCACCTCGCCGCGCGCCTGCCAGCCTTCGATGATCGGATCGGTCCAGGCCCAGGCTGCTTCCACCTCGTCGCCGCGCATGAACAACGTCTGGTTGCCCCGGATCACATCCATGATCAGCCGCTCATAGGCGTCCGGCGCCTCTTCCGCGTCCGGGCCCAGCGCCTCGGCAAAACTCATGTCCAAAGGCACGTCGAGCAGACGCATCCCGCCCGGCCCCGGCTCCTTGATGGTCACGCCCAGCTCCATGCCTTCGTTCGGCTGCAGGCGAATGGTCAGGATGTTGCGGTGACGGCCCGCATCCTCGGGGAAGATCGAATGTGGTGCGTCCTTGAAGACCACGGCAATCTCGCTCGCCCGCGCCCGCAGCTTCTTGCCGGTGCGCAGGTAGATCGGCGTGCCTGCCCAGCGCCAGTTCGACACGTGGCACTTCATGGCGATGAAGCTTTCGGTAGTCGAGCGTGTGTCGCCCGCATCCTCGCGGTAGCTCGGCGCATCGCCGTCCGCATCATACTGTCCGCGCACGATGTGATGCGGTTTGACCGGCTCCAGCGCCCGGATCACCTTGAGCTTTTCGTCGCGCACCGCGTCCGGCTCGAACCGCGCGGGCGGCTCCATGGCAATCAGGCACAAAAGCTGCATCAGGTGGTTTTGCACCATGTCCCGCATCGCGCCTGACTTGTCGTAATACTCACCCCGTCCGCCTACACCGACGGTTTCGGCCACGGTGATCTGGATGTGATCGACGTATTGCGCATTCCACAGCGGCTCGAACAGCACGTTGCCAAAGCGCACCGCCATCAGGTTCTGCACCGTCTCCTTGCCCAGATAATGGTCGATCCGGTAGATCTGCGTTTCATCGAAATGCTCAGCCAGCGCCTTGTTCAGCGCACGCGCCGTGGCCAGATCGTGACCAAACGGCTTTTCGACCACCACCCGGCTCTCATCATCCGCCAGACCAAAAGTCCTGAGGCGCTCCGCCAGAGCGCCAAAGAGCGAAGGGCCAACGGAGAAGTAGAAGGCGCGTACATAGCCGCTCCGCAGCCGCCCCTTCAGCGCCTCCCAGCCGCCCGTGCCCATGGCATCGACCTGCTCGTAAAAGACGTGATTCAGAAAGGCCTCCAGAGTGCCGTCTTCGCAGGCGCGCCCGCCGCCGAATTCGCGAATCGCGTCAGCAATCATCTCGCGGAAGCCCGCATCGTCCATTTCGGACCGGGCCGCACCGATGATGCGTGCCTCTTCCTGCATCTGGCCGGAGCAGAATCGCCGGAACAGGCCGGGGAAAATCTTGCGGCGGGCCAAATCGCCTGTCCCACCAAAGATTACCAGATCAAACGGATCCACCGGAATGACGCGAGAAACCATATGTCTATCCTATTGCCCTGTGTCTCGATACACTATTCGGCCCGTCCGAACAGCACGCGCGAGAACCGTTAGCGCTAACTTTGCGCGCCTTCTAACGCAGGTTTTCACAGAAGTCTAACCTTGATGTGATGCTTCACAATGGCGTCAGGCGATCCTACGGCACTGGAAGCCTCGCTAACTTTCCGGCACGTTGCGAAAAAATGCAGGAGCCACCCATGAAAGACAGCCTTTTGGCCAACAGCGGCAAATTCGTTGAACCGTCGGTGACGGCGGATGGCTCTGATCGTGCGCGGGTGTCCCTGACCAATGCCCAGACGCTGTGGTTCAACACCGGCACGCTGTGCAACATCACCTGCGCCAACTGCTACATCGAAAGCTCGCCGGACAATGATCGGCTTGTCTACTTCACCGAAGCCGAGCTGGTGGATTACCTTGATCAGCTTGAGGCGCGGGACTGGGGCGTGACGGAAATCGCCTTTACCGGCGGTGAGCCTTTCATGAACCCGGAGATGATTCCCATGGCGCGCGCGGCTCTCGCCCGTGGCTACGAGGTTCTGATCCTCACCAACGCCATGCGTCCGATGATGCGTCCGCGCGTCAAGGACGGGCTGCGCACCCTTGTGGCGGATTACGGCGACAAGCTGACCCTGCGCATTTCTCTCGATCACTCGGACCCGGTGGTGCACGACGGCGAGCGCGGCAAGGATGCCTTCGAGCGCACGCTGGAAGGTATGCGCTGGCTGCGGGACGCGGGGATTCGCATGGCGGTGGCCGGACGCAGCCTCTGGCACGAATCTGACGCGCAGGCCCGCGCCGGCTATGGGGCGCTGTTCGCGCGCGAAGGCTTTGACATCGACTCGAACAACCCCGGCATGACCGTGCTCTTCCCGGAAATGGACGAAACCGTCGAAGTGCCGGAGATCACAACCGCCTGCTGGGGAATCCTGAACAAATCCCCCGACAGCGTGATGTGTTCTTCCTCGCGTATGGTGGTCAAACGCAAAGGGGCCGAACGCCCTGCGGTTCTGGCCTGCACCCTCCTGCCCTATGATCCGCAGTTCGAACTGGGATCAACGCTGGAAGAAGCCGAACAGGACGTGTTCCTCAACCATCCACATTGTGCGAAATTCTGCGTTCTCGGCGGGGCGTCCTGCTCCGCCTGACGTCACAGGTATCCTGTATAGCGCGCAGCGCCATAACCGATCAGCCCGGCCACGATCAGCCAGACCCACCAGCGATTCCAGAGCGGCGTGGACCGGAAGCAATAGCCACAGGTTCCGGACCCGAACCGGAGGTTATGATTGCACGCGCGACATTGAAAAAGACGGACCTTCATTCCGTCTATAGACCGCTCATTTTTTGAGCACGCAAGACAAAAACGGTTTACCTTTCGGCAACTCAACCGCGCGGCGAGCATCGGGCTCGGCGCCGTCTTTCGCCTGTCCTGAGGCGCACAATCGCTTGAATGCGCCAAATTCACGTGGCATCCCGGTGCTCTGCAACCTTTGGAGGCGATATGAACCCGGCCAAGATCATCATCGATACGGACCCCGGTCAGGACGACGCGGTGGCCATCCTGCTGGCGCTCGCCTCTCCCGAGGATGTGGAGGTTCTGGGCATCACCTGCGTCGCGGGCAACGTGCCTCTGGAGCTCACCGCCCGCAACGCCCGCATCGTCTGCGAGCTGGCGGGCTTCCCGCAAACCAAAATCTTTGCAGGCTGCGACCGGCCGCTCGGGCGCACCCTTGTCACGGCCGAACACGTGCACGGCAAAAGCGGCCTCGACGGGCCGGTGCTGCCGGAGCCGACCATGCCGCTGCAGGACACCCACGCGGTGGATTTCATCATCGACACCCTGCGCGCCGAGCCAGCCGGAACGGTTACACTCTGCCCGCTCGGACCCCTGACCAATATCGCCGCCGCCCTGCAAAAAGCGCCCGACATCGCGGAGCGGATCAAGCAGATCGTGCTGATGGGCGGGGCCTACTTCGAAGTGGGCAACATCACACCCACGGCGGAATTCAACATCTACGTCGATCCCGAGGCGGCGCGCATCGTCTTTGGCGCAGGCGCGCCTTTGGTGGTCATGCCACTCGATGTCACCCACAAGGCGCTGGTCACCACGCCGCGCAACGACGCCTTCCGCGCGCTTGGCAACGCCACCGGCATTGCCGTCGCCGAGATGACAGACTTCTTCGAACGCTTCGATCTTGCGAAATACGGCTCCGAAGGCGCGCCGCTGCATGACCCTTGCGTGACCGCCTACCTGATTGCGCCGCACCTATTTTCGGGGCGGCACATCAACGTCGAGATTGAATGCGACAGCGATCTGTGCCGGGGCATGACCGTGGCGGACTGGTGGGGCGTGACGGACCGCAAACCCAACGCTTTGTTCATCGGCGACCTCGACGCGGATCATTTCTTTGCCCTGCTGACCGACCGTTTGGCGCGGTTGCCCTAAGGGTTTGAAAATTTTGCCGGGACAAAATTTTGTTCGGGGCGCTGCCCCGGACCCCGGGATACTTTCGGCACAAAGAAACAGGCGGGCGGAGCGTCGGGCGAGCGGCTTTCTGCCGTTGTGGTTGCGCCTTGTGTAGGAGGTGCATAGGGTTCGCACAGAGTGATTATGCGTCGGATCCAGCCTCATGAAATCCCTTCATCTCGCCGCGGAAGCGGATGCGGAAAAGCTTTTGCCGCTTGTCGCCGCTTTCCATGCGGAACGCGGGTTTGGCAGTGATGCCGATCATATCGCCGGGGCGGTCGCGCCCTTGCTGGCCGGCTCCCCGCACGGGGCGATCTGGCTCATCGGTCCGCGCCGCGCTCCGGTGGGTTATATCTGTGTGACCTTTGGCTGGAGCCTTGAGTTTGGCGGGCTCGATGGAATCGTCGATGAGCTTTACATCCGCCCCGCCGTACGCAAGCGCGGCATGGGGTTCGAGGCGTTGAACGGCATTGCCAAGGCGATGAAGGACGCCGGGGTCAAGGCGTTGCATCTTGAGGCGGCGCGGTCAGACGAGCGGCTGATCGGCTTTTACCGGCGCGCGCGATTCACGCCGCGCGACGATCAGATGTTCATGAGCCGGGTTCTGTAGCTTTTCCTCTGGTCCTGAGGCGCGCGCGCCCCTACCTAAGGTGCATGAGCCTGCACATACCGTTTGATAACAGTTATGCCCGCCTGCCCGCCGGATTTTTCGCCGCGCAGGCCCCAGTTCCCGTCAGGGCGCCGTCGCTGATCGCCTTCAATCATGCTTTGGCTGAAGAGCTGCAGATCCGGGGGGTGGATGATCCCGATCTGGCCTTGCTGCTGTCCGGCAACGGCGTGCCTGCCGGGGCGTCGCCTTTGGCGCAGAACTACGCGGGCCATCAGTTTGGCCAGTTCAACCCGCAGCTGGGCGACGGGCGCGCGGTTTTGCTCGGCGAAGTAGTGGATCGCAACGGGCAGCGCAGGGACATTCAGCTCAAGGGCTCCGGCCCCACGCCTTTTGCCCGGCGCGGCGATGGCCGGTCGTGGCTTGGCCCCGTGCTGCGCGAATATGTCGTCAGCGAGGCGATGCATGCGCTTGGTGTGCCAACCACCCGCGCGCTGGCCGCCACACGCACCGGCGAAGAGGTGATCCGCGAGCGCCCTCTGCCCGGCGCGGTGCTGACCCGCGTGGCCGCCAGCCATATCCGCGTGGGCACATTCCAGGCTTTTGCCGCGCGGCAGGATTACGACAGCCTGCAGACCCTGTTTGATTATACCCAGGGCCGTCATTATCCGGAGGCGCACACCCCCGCTGATATGCTGGGCGAGGTCTGTGACCGGCAGACGCGGCTCGTGGCGCAGTGGATGTCGCTCGGCTTCATCCACGGCGTGATGAACACCGACAATTGTACGCTGTCGGGCGAGACAATTGACTACGGTCCCTGCGCGTTCCTCGATGCCTATCATTCGGAGAAACGTTTTTCCTCGATCGACCGGTTCGGGCGCTACGCCTATGCAGCGCAGGCGGACATCATCCTGTGGAACATGGCGCAGCTGGCCACGGCACTGGTGCCGCTCGTGGGTGATGAAGACAAGGCGATCAAGGATTTCACCGAGATCATCCACGCCAGCGCCGACACCCTGCGCGCCGAATGGACGCGCCGGTTCGCCGCCAAGCTCGGGATTTCGGAGCCTGAGACGGGCGACGGTGCGTTGATCAGCGATCTGCTCGGGTTGATGCAGAGCGGCGGCTCGGACTTCACCAACACGTTCCGCGCGCTGGCCGAAGGGGACGCGCGCGATCAGATCGCCGACCGTGATGGGTTTGACGCCTGGCATGCGCGCTGGCGCGAACGTATCGCGGGAGAGCCGGAGGCGGAGGCGTTGATGCAGCGTTCCAGCCCGGTGCTGATCCCGCGCAACCACCGGATCGAAGAGATGATTGCGGCCTCGGTCTCCGGGGACGACGCGCTGTTCCACCGGCTGAATGCGGCTTTGGCCCGGCCTTTTGAGGCGGTTGCCGATTATGAAGACCTGCGCAGGCCGCCCACAAAGCAGGAAGAGGTCACGGCGACGTTTTGCGGAACGTAAGCGGGTGCCGGGGTCTTGATCGGGCATTGAGCCCGTCCCGGACTGGATCCGGGACCTCAGCGAGCACCCAGTGTGTCTGAAAACAAGACGCGTCATCGACGGGCCGGGGCATGGCGATCCGCCCTTAGAGCCCCTTGATTTATCCCAGCCACTGGCGCGCTAGGCTGGTGTGGCACACAGCACCAACCCAATCGCCGTGCCGTCACGCCAAAGGCGTGCCGAAACCATGTGGGCGCACCTCCGGTGCGACGGGACGGCCCGTCATGTCGGAGACATGCTTCCAGCATGATTGGCGCGGCGGCCTGCGGCCTTTGCTCCGCGCCTGAGGTGAGGTGAACGGCCGTTACCGGCTCTCTCCCTCACCGCCTCCGCCGCACATTGATCAGCACAATCCCCACGGCCACAAGTCCCAGCGCGCCCAGGAACCCCGGCCCCACCGGCTCTCTGAGCAAGGCCCAGCCGAACCCCACCGCAAGCACCGGTGACAAGAAGGAAAACGCGGCAATGTCAGACGCCGGATAGATCGCCATCAGCCGCAGCCAGAACAGGAACCCGAGGCTCGCCACCAGAACCGCCTGATAGGCCATGCCCGCCCAATGCAGCCATGTGGGCGCGCGCAAAAGATCGCCAAAGAGCGGCGCTACAGCCGTCAGGACCACCGCCGACACCATCAACTGCCAGAAAAGCTGCGTCTCTGCGGACAGCTTGGAAACCCGCGTCAGCCGCACCGTCAAGGCAATCCCCGCCCAGCAGAACGCCCCGCCCAAGGCCAACGCATCCCCCCAGAGGTTCCCCGCTGACAGGCTCGCCGGGTCGGCCAGCGCCCAGACCACTCCGGCCATCGCCAGCACAAGCCCGATGCCGCGCCTCAGAGACAAGCTCTCTCCCGGCAGCGCGACATGCGCGATCAGCGCCAGCCAGACCGGCATGGAATAGAACAGGATCGCCGAGCGGGAGACGGTGGTGTAATCCAGCGCCAGAAACAGCAGGATGAACTCCACGCTGAAAAGCCCGCCAAGCAGCAGCCCGGACCACAGGCTCTCGCGCAAGCCCTGGATGGGCCGCCCGGTCCCCCATACCCAGATAAACAACACGCCAAGCGCCAGAACCGAACGCAGCCCGGCCCCGAAGATCGGGCCAAACCCGTCGTTCGACACCTTGATCACCACCTGGTTGAGCGCCAGCATGGCAGCGAATGTCACCATTCCCGCCGCGCCCATCAGGTCCATGCTGTCCTTGCGTTCCATGCCGTCCAAGGACACCGGATTGCACGAAAGGTCAATCAACCCTGTGACTTCGCGGAAAAACCTGCCAATCTGTACAAGATCGGAATGTGTATCAACGGGAAGGAGACCGACATGGGTTTGATGGGGACACTGGCAAAGATTGCAATTGGCTACGCGGCGGCGCGCGGCGTGGACAAGCTTTCCGGCTCCGGCGGTCTGCTCGGCGGCGGTGCGCAGATCAAGGGGGAACACCCGGCCAGCGCGGCTCAGGCGCAGATGGGTCAGGCTCTGTCCGGCCAGATGCCGGACATGCCGCAGATGCCGGACAACCCGCTCAACGACATGATGGAGACCTTCAAACAAGGCGGCCTTGGCGCGATGATGGGCGGCATGGGCAGCGCAGGCGCCAACCCCATGGCCGAAATGATGGAAAAGCTTCAGGGAGGCGGCATGGATCTTTCGTCCATGATGGGCGCCTTTGGCGGCGGCTCGTCTTCGGGTGGCGAAGGCTCCGGTCTGCTCAGCCAGCTGGGCACCGGCGGCGCGGGTCTCGCGGGCCTTCTCGGCGCGGCTTCCATGGCTCAGGGCAAAGGCGCGGGCGCCATGCTTGACGCTTTCAACACCAAGGACATCAACCCGCAGGGCGAGGAAATGGCCGCGCTCATGCTGCGCGCCATGATCCAGGCCGCCAAGGCCGACGGCGGCATTGACGAGGCCGAAAAGGCCAAGATCATCGAAACCCTCGGCGATGATGCCGATGCCGAGGACATGGCCTTTGTCCAGGACCAGCTGGCCGCGCCGGTGGATGCCGCGGGTCTCGCCGGAGACACGCCGGTGCCCATGCGCACGCAGGTCTACAGCGCCTCGCTCATGACCATCCGCGTCGACACCGCCGCCGAAGCGCAGTACCTCGACAGCCTCGCCAAGGCGATGGCGCTGGATGAACCCACGGTCAACACGCTGCACATGCAGATGGGCCTGCAACCGCTCTACGCCTGACACAGCGCGTGACGCAGACATCCCGCCGGGGTCTGGGGCTGGCGCTCTTTGGCGCTTTGATCCTGACCCCGGATGCACTTTTCATGCGGCTGTCCGGCATGGACGGCTTCCAGATGCTGGGCTGGCGCGGGCTGTGTATGGGCAGCCTGTTCCTGCTCGCATGGCTTGTCACCAGCCGCACCCGCCTGTCTGACCTCGCCGCGCTCCTCAGCCTGCCCGGACTGACCATCGTCTGCTGCCAATATGCCAACGCCATGCTCTTCCCTCTGGGCATTGCCGCCGCGCCCGTGGCACCCGTTCTGCTTGGCATCGCCACGGTGCCGATCTGGAGCGCCCTGCTCGCCCAGATGCTCTATGGTGAGCGCACCCCGCCCGCCACATGGCGCACCATGCTTTTCGTGCTGATCGGCATCGCGCTGGCCGTCTCCGGAAAATCGGGTTTCGGCACCGGCGGCACTGCCCTGATCGGGGCCACCTTCGGGCTTGGCGTTGCCCTAGCCCTTGCGATCAACTTCGTCACCCTGCGCCACAACCCACAGCTGCCGCTTCTGGCCGGGATCGGCCTTGGCGCGCTCTGCTCCGGCCTCACTGGCCTGTGGATCACCACCCCCGCCGCCATGACCGCCGGCAATCCTGCCGCGATCCTGCTCACCGGTCTGGTGTTCCTGCCGCTGGCCTTCTTCTGCCTCAGCGCCGCCTCTCGTCATGTCCCCGCTGCCACGGTCTCGCTTCTGATGCTGCTGGAAACCGTGCTTGGCCCGCTCTGGGTCTGGATCGGTTTTGGCGAGGCCCCCACCCTCCGCATGTTGCTTGGCGGCGGCATCGTCATCCTGAGCCTCGCGCTCTTCCTGCTCCGGCCCCGCGCCCCCTTGGCCTCGCCCTCCAGTTTTGGCAAAACGGATGAAACCGCGAAACAGGCCCGCCCATGAGCAACACCATTCTCGATCGCTGCCGTGACAAGGGCCTGCGCCTGACCGGCCAGCGCCGAACCATCGCAGAAATCCTCGAATCGTCCCGCGATCACCCGGACGCCGAAGAACTGCACGCCCGCGCGGCGGCGGTGGATCCGGGCATCTCGATTGCCACCGTCTACCGCACCGTCAAACTCTTCGAGGAACGCGGCATCCTGGAAAAGGTCGACTTCGGCGACGGCCGCGCCCGCTACGAAGACGCCAAACGCGAACACCACGACCACCTGATCGACACCACCACCGGCACGGTCATCGAGTTCGTTGATCCCGAAATCGAAGCTCTTCAGGAAAAAATCGCCCGCAAACTCGGCTATCGCCTCACCGGGCACAAGCTGGAGCTCTACGGGGTGCCGCTCAAGAAACCCTGAAACGCTTTGCTTAGGTGAGACCTGAAGCGGACCTCCCCCTCAACACCTTTGAGCCAATCCCCAAATGCGTCGCCTCGCCATTTGCAAACACGGCGCTTCCCCCGGACGCGCCCCAAGCGCGCGGTCGCGCTCCTTTTGATAACTCGCCCCCAGTCCTTCAACCGCTCGTCATCCCCGCGATCATCGCGCCCAGTGCAACGAGATGGACAAGCATCAGGGCCTTGTCATTCCACAGCGCCCCAACGGCGAACCATCCGACCACGCCGACGAGAAACAGATAGAGGTTCCACGGCGTCCAGCCGAAGCCGGTTGCCGTGTATCCCATGATCTGAACCGCCGATGCGCCCCATTTGACCGCAAACACGAGCCGCTCGCGCGACGGGCTCTGCACAACCATGTCAGACGGCACGGGTCAGCCCTCCGTCGATGCGCAGGTTCTGGCCTGTCATGTAGCCGCCATCCTGCGAGGCGAGCCAAGAAATCAGCGAAGACACCTCCCCCGCCGCGCCATAACGCCCCATGGGAATGCGCGCCCTGCGGTCTTCGGTTTCGGGCAGACTGTCGATGAAGCCCGGCAGAACGTTGTTCATCCGGATGTTGTCCGGCGCATATTTGTCCGAGTAGAGCTTGGTGAAGGCCGCCAGCCCGGCGCGGAACACGCCGGAGGTCGGAAAGAGCGGATCCGGCTCAAACGCGGCAAAGGTCGAGATATTGATGATCGCCCCGCCACCCTGCGCCTGCATCAGCGGCGTCACCAGCCGTGTCGGGCGGATCACGTTCATCAGGTAGACCTCCATGCCCTGATGCCAGTCCTCATCGCTGATCTCAAGAACCGGCCCCTTCGGCCCGTGACCGGCAGAGTTCACCAGAACGTCGACACGGCCCCAGCGCGCTTTTGCGCCGTCAACCAGTTCGCTCAGCGCCGCGCCGTCGAGGTTGGAGCCTGTCACGCCAAACCCGCCCAGCTCCTGCCCAAGCGCCTCGCCCTTGCCGGAGGCGGACAGGATGCCAACCTTGAAGCCATCCGCCGCCAGTTTGCGCGCCGCATCCGCGCCCATGCCGCTGCCAGCCGCCGTGATCAAGGCTACCTTTTCTACTGTCATTGTTCGCACCCTTCTGTGAATTGACTCTATATTGCCCCTTTCTCCCCGTGGTGCGATTGAGAATTGATACTCCATGACAATAGAAATACTATTGCAGAATGACCGAACTTCCGCCTCTCAACAGCCTGCGCGCCTTTGATGCCGCAGGTCGCCGCCTCAGCTTCCGCGCCGCTGCGGACGAGCTGGGTGTCACACAAGGGGCCGTGGCCCAGCAGGTGCGCCAGCTTGAGGCGCATCTGGACGTCAAACTGTTTGACCGGGTGCCCAAGGGGCTGGCCTTCACATCCGCCGGGCGCAGCTATCACAGCCGGATCGCGCAGATCTTTGCGCAGTTGCGCGCCGCAACGGACGAGCTGAAACCGGAGCCGAACAAGGTGGTGATCAGCGTCACCCCGACCTTTGCGGCGAAATGGCTGATCCCGAACCTGCCGGACTTCATGGCCGTCTGTCCAAACGTCGACCTGCGGATCATGGCGACAGAGAAGGTCTCCAGCTTTCACAGCGACGGGATTGATCTTGCGGTGCGTCAGGGCGCGCCGCCTTTCGGGGCCGCGCTGGAGACAACGCTGCTGTTCCGGCAATCCCTGATCGCCGTGGCCGCCCCGGCGCTTGTCGGGGATACGGGCCATCCGGTTGCGCCGGAAGCCCTGGCCAAACTGCCGAAAATCCATGACACCCATGACCACTGGCCGCGATACCTTGCCTATCTCGGCGTGCAGACGCAGTCTCTTCGTGGCCTGCGTTTGAGCCAGACCGCCCTGGCGGTCGATGCGGCCATTGCCGGGCAAGGTGTCGCCCTCGTCAGCCGCTTTCTGGTGACCCACGATCTGGACGCCGGTCGTCTGATCGCGGTTGGCCCGATGTGGGAGACGGACGGGAATGACTTCTACGTCCTGATGCCCCGCAGCGCGAAAAGCAACGGCGCAGTGGTTGACGTCGTGAACTGGCTCAAGACACGCTCCGCCGCCGGGTCCGAATAACGCTCGCGTCATCCGGCGTTGCAGCCAGTCGCCTCAAAATGACATTGAACTTGTCAAGTTGACATGTATAGTGTCAATATGAAAGCTGAACACCTCCACCGCCTCGTCTGGATGTCCCGCCCGCTGATGCAAGCGGCAGAAGCCTGCGTCGAAGCGGGTCTGGCCGGAACCGGCCTGACCGTCCGAATGCGCGCCGTTCTGGAAATCTTGCACCAGAGCGGCGAACAGACCGTCCCGGAGATCGCCGCCCGGCTCGAAATCAAACGCCAATACGTGCAGGTCATGTGCAATGAAACTCTAGCCTCCGGCTTTGTCGAGCAGCGCCCGAACCCGCGCCACAAACGCTCGCCCTTCCTGGCCTTGACCGATCAGGGCCGCAGCCTGATCGAACAGATCATCTCGAAGGAACTGGCGCTCATGGCAGAGCTTGGCGCCGATCTGGACAGTCAGGACATTGCCCGCGCGCTGGATGTCGTCTGCGCGGTCACGGACAGGCTGCGCAAACAGGGGAGCCCCGAAGAATGACTATTGCCTATGTTTTGGGTGCCGCGACCCTCCTGATCCTGCTCTGGCTCGGCAATGGGATCCGGCGCATCGGTGCTGTCAGCACCGGAGACAGGATCGCGGATCGCACCGGCTCCGCCCTTCTGCTGATCGATCTCCAAACCGTGTTCTGGGACCACGGGCCTTATTCGGAAGACGCCAAGTCCGCAGCCGCCGCCGCCATTCTTGCCGAAGCCTCCGCCGCGCGGGCGCAGAACGTTCCTGTCATCGCCCTGCGTCAGGAATGGTCAATCCCATCGACCAAGATCCTCGCCCGGCTGACCATGAAAGGTCAGGCCCTTGAAGGCACGGACGGGACCGAGCTTGCGCCCCCCTTCGCGCCTCTTCCCGATCATGTGCTTGTCAAACGGGTGCAGGACGGGTTCGAAACCGGCGCGCTCGATACCCTTCTGGCACGACTTGACGTTGGCGCGCTGCGCCTTGTCGGGCTGGACCTGAACTATTGCGTGCTGAAAACCGCCCTCGCCGCCCGCAACCGGGGCTATCACGTGCAGATCGTCAAATCCGGCACGCTGGCCGCCGCCGCAACCGATCGCGCCGAACACGCGCTGACGTCATCGGGCACAGAACTCTGCTGACAAACCCTGCCGACCCGTCCGGTATCAGGCAGGGCGACCTAGAGCGCAACCGCACAGTCAATCGCGCGCCTGCCGTCAGATGACAATCGGTGCGCTCTGGCGGAAAATCCGGTCCACAACACTCATTGCAGCCAGCGCAGAGGTGCGCGGCGTATCCGGCAGGCTCTCGCCGGATATGGTAAAGGTGAACGATCCAAAGGCCCCGCTGGCCGAGAGAGTGTGCGTGTTTCCCTGCGCCTTCGGATCCGCGATCAACCGCGCCTGCGTCTTGTCGAACCCGACACCTGCCAGCGCCACGGCAGCGGCGACATTGGCATTCTTGGGATAGCGCAGCGCGGCGTCTCTGGCCGAGCCTTCAAAATGGGTCATCGCCTCGTCCAGTGCCTCGAGGCAGCCCCCCTCCTCCGCCGGCGTGCCGCGCCAGCTTTGCGGCGGCTTTCGGCCGGTGTAGACCACATCGCTCAGCCCACCAATCCGCGCGGCAGACAGCGCATCCAGCGCACCAATGGCCCCGGACGCCAGTTGCAGCTGCGTCTTGCCGCTTTCCGCCGCCTCCTGCAGCGCCTGATAGGTCTGCGCATCCGCCAAAGCGCCGAGCGAGGCGCTGACCACCGGAACACCGCGCCGCAGAAACGCAGCCCCATGCGCCTTCAGCCCCTGATGCCCTGCGCAATCCACCACAAGATCGGGCACAGCGCCCAGATCATCCGCGTCATAAGCCACCGTGACATCCGCGCCAATCGCAGCCCGCGCCGCAGCCTCCCGCCCCTTGCGGGCAATGCAATGGGTCAAGGCCCATGAACTGCCCGCCAGATGTCGCGCCACATAGGCGGCCATCGCGCCATATCCGATAATGCCAACTGTCTGCATCGCGCCCTCACCCCAAATGCCCCCTGGATCGGGGATTTGCCTCTGGTTACCAACAAACCCGCCTTCGGGACCAGCCCCTGAGCCCTTCGGCGCACAGCCGATCGGAGGGTTCTGTCTGCCGTTGATTGCTTCCCGCCCGATGTCGGCTTTTTTCCTGTTTCGCTTGATTACCCCCTGGCGGGCAAGGGCCGCAACAAGGCCTGCCTACGGGCATTTGGCGATCAGCGTTGCAAAAACCTGATAGCCGTAGAGTGTCCCTTCCCGCGCACGACGGCGGTATTCGGCAACCAAACCGGTGTGCAAAGCCTCGCCGATTTCTCCTCGCTTCATCAGCAGCTTACCGGTTTCTTCGACCCATGGCAGCATTTGATCATTGTCCAGTACGCTCCGACTCTGAAAGCTGATGTCGTGGATCGAAAAGCCCGCGTTCGTCGCAAGCCCTTGCAGCTTCGCGACTGCATGTGGATCGGTGACGAATTCACTGACAAAAATCTTGGCGCAAGCATCCAGAGGATCGTTCGGCATATTGCCCAACGATGCCTTGGAAAAGTCCGCATCACACACAACCAGGAACCCACCCGATTTGAGAACGCGACGGGCCTCATTCAAAAGCGGCGCCGGGTATTCAACGTGCGTCAGCACCGTGTGCATGATGAGGTTATCGACAGACCCATCTTCCAAGGGCAGCGAGGCACCATCGGCAACCTCAAACGCCACATTATCGCGCCCTCCGACCCGTGCTTTTGCTTCATTTACAAAACCCACGGAAGGCTCGAAGCCGATGACCCGACCGGGATAGGCTTTTTCGGCGATCCGCCGCGTGACGGCGCCCGCACCGCACCCGACTTCAACCGTCAAACCGTCTTCGGAAAACGCCAGTCTCCCAAGGTACTTTGAAACGATTTTCTCCATCGTGGGGTCTGATTGGCGTTCATCCATGGAATCCGCAAACGCAGAAATGAACTCTTCTCCTGCAGCATCCACATCTTGAAACGGATCAGCCATGGCAGCGTCCCTCCAGTAATTCTGGAAATCTTTTCACATCGACCGTAGCATCACCAAAGGTTCATGCAAATTGTATCATTAGGTGTCTGCGGCTGGAGCACCGGGTACGGCAATTTAGGCTTTGGGAGCGGCGAGTATGACAAAAACGATCTCCGGAGGATGCAAATGCGGCGCGATCCGGTACCTGGGAGTGGCTTCCGATGTCACCGCTTTCAGATGCTATTGCCGCGATTGCCAGCGCCTCACCGGAACCGGGCACTCGGACATGTTTCCATTGGTTGCCGAGACCTTCCAGCTTGTTGGACCCTTTTCGGAATACCAGATGACCGGTGGATCGGGCCGATCCACCTGGAGTGTTTTTTGTCCGACCTGCGGTTCACCTTTGACACGCCGAAGTGAGCGTATGGCGCATTGTGTGTACGTCCATGCTGCATCGCTTGATCAGCCGGAAGTCTATGTTCCGAGCCGATCCATCTATACCGAAGCCGCACAGCCATGGGACGCGCCAAACCCGGACCACTAGCCGGGCAAATCGAGCAGCATCCACCCGCCACCCCAAAAACGCCTTTGCGCAACAGAGGTGAGGGCGCACTTTGCCCCCTGCCCGGCACGATGCCGCTCCCGCGGTTCCGTCTGCCGTTGTTTTATCGCTCTCGAAACCTTGGCACTTGCCCAGCTTTGCCATGACACCCTTGTACGCGGGCGCCCCAGGCTGACGATGGCATGGCACCGGAGCGCTTGAACGCAGCCCGAACCTGTTTTGGTCTGGTGCACCATAGAGCAGGTCAACGGATGACGCTGCCTTTGACCCAATAGGCGTTTTATGCCCAAACTGCGCGCCGCACGCCCACAGCCACGCCCAAACGGGCTGAAGATTGTCTTGGCGCCAGGGGAACTCCACCAAATTAGTTAACAAATTTTTGGAGCTTCAGATGACGTTTAAAGGATTAAAGCCTGCAGCCGCAGGGTTCGTGTCAGCCGTAATGCTCTTTGCAGGTGCCACCGCCTCGCAGGCCGCCACGCTGTTCACGCAGTCTTACACCGGAGCCGAGCTCGCAGCTTTTGCAACCGATCCGGCCAATGTCGCCATCACCGGCACAGCCGCGGATTTCACCGTGACAACCGCGTCGCAAGGCACGTCCTTGATCACATTGGACATTCTGCGCGCTGCGGAACGCGGCGATTTGATCCTGTCGCTGGATGTGGATTTCATCCGCCTTCCCGGATCGATTACCGACAATGGTCCGATTTTCGCGTTTTCAAACCCGACGAATGCCATTGGCACGCAGCGTCAGAACAACAGTGGTGGCAGCCATGTTTTTCGCGGAGCCGGTGCTGCGGTCACCGCGATGACGGGTCTTGGCGCGAACAGCCCCTTCTCCATGTCGCTCTATGTGGGCGATGAAAACGGCCCGACCACCGGCAGTGTCACGGAAGGCAGCAACAGCGCGTCCAACATCCTGCTGCCCTACACGCTGGATACGGATGACATCCTTGGCTTTCGCCTTTTCGCAAGCAACGCGGGTGAAGGCTATCGCCTGAACAGCCTGACGATCACAATCGAAGACCTCGCACCTGTGCCGTTGCCAGCCGGATTTGCCTAGCTTATTTCCGCGCTCGGACTTCTGGCCGTGTTCCGTAGAAAATCAGCGGCTTAGAGCTGCGCTTAGGCACGCCGCTCCCTGACAAACCGTCTGCTTCGCGCTCTCGGCGTTCCGGATTGGCGCTTGGCGGCACTGACGCAAGACCGTTCTCCTCACCCCAGGCGCGGAATCAAGGCCGCAGGCCGCCGCGCCCATCGCCGGGCCGGGACGCGGTCAGTCGGCCAATCTCGCCAGGTACTCAGCCGCCGCAGCGCTCATCGCCCGGTAGTCATGTCCAACCCCGTCAATGACGTCGATCTGCCAATGAAACGCCGTCTCGATCCGAGCCGCCTCATCCCGCGCGTGCTCGAAAAAGCTTTGCCCGCGATCCAGACGCCCCAGCCCCTGTAAGCGGTCAATGTGCGGTGTGTGCAGCAAAGTCCCGCCAGCCGCGTCGTCATTGTCGAGCGCCCCCAGCATCACCACCAGACGCGCACCAAACGCCCGGCTCAGATCCGCCTCTGTCAGGCCAGTCCCCTGCAGCCCGGTGGGCAAGGCCTGTGAAAAATCGGGAAATGTGTAGAACCCGGCGTTTGCGGCGATGATCACGCGCGCTTTGGATTGCGGGGCGAACAGCGCAAAGCGGTGCAGGATCTGTCCGCCAGCAGAGTGGCCAAAGACATCGTATGTGTCCTGCTCGGAGGCCGTTGCCTGAACCAGATGCTCAAACACGCGGTCAAAATCATCGAAAATCCAGTCCGCGCGCTGCGTCACCGCATCAAACCGAATGTCGGCATCCTCAAGCGTGATGGTTGTTGCGTTCTCGGACACGCGGGCAAAGCCGGGCTCATCGAACTGCAGGTTCGCGATTGTGCCGCCCATGTTGTATGCGGCGAAGTCATACTGCTCCTCAGGATACCCAAGCGCCGCCACCAATGCCCCCGAAGCACAGGCCGCCTCGATCCAGGCATCTCTGTAATCACCGCTATTGCGCCCTGCCCCGGGAAGGACAAGCAGGATTGGCGATGTCGACGAAAAGCCTGCAGGACGCGCGTAATGCACGGTAAGACCGGCCGCTCCAAGGTCCGGCATGTCGAACACGCCGACACCTGTCGGCAGGGTCTCGGGGCTCTCACCCAAAGCGTGATGGACCGCGGCAGTCCCGTCAAAGCAAGACGCGGCGTCCTGCCCAAGCGCAAAGTTCGGCGCGATCAAAAGCGCAAAGCCGAGAGCCATTGAGCAACCCAGGCGCCTTCCAAGTGTTTCGGGCACGGCGGCCTCCTTCTTGTCTGAATGGCTGCCAGAGCCTGATGTCCCTGGCCAAAAATCTGCTTTCGGGAAATTCGGTCAAGGCCCGGTTGTACTGCCGCTTGCAGAAGGCTTTCAAGGCTTCTTTGCCGGGACGAGACGCCCATGCTCTACGGCTTTGTTGGCAGTGACCTCTTGTCCTTTTCGGCTGCGGACCTTTGCAATCGCCCGGACACCGGCCTGCTTCTGGCCGTTTTTGCTTGCATCCACGCCCCTCAGGCTAAGCGTTGCATGGCCCGGTTCCAACCTATCGTCGCCCCTTGCACGATCCATCGCCGTTATGGACTGGCCACTCCAGCTCGGCAAAACTGCTCCCGGCCCCAACCTGCGGTCTGAACAACCCACGCTGCAGCCCGCCGAACCTGCCATTTGCTGCGACGGCAAAGCCGACAATCTGATGGTTGGCTGTTCGTACAGCAAGGACGAGCAATTTGCTTTCCGGTCTATCGGAAACCAAGAGTGTCGCTGATAAGCTACGAAGTCGCTTCCACCTCTTTGATCCTTCCAATGACGCGGCGCATGTAGCTCAGGAAAGCCTCGGTTTCTGCGTCAGAGAGGTCTGCGAGCACCTCTTCGTTGATCTGCGCAGCTGCCTTGTAGGCCTCGTCACGGATTGATCTCCCTTGATTGGTCAGATGGATCGTGCGTGCGCGTGCATCTGCCGGGTGCTCCTTACGGGTGATAAGCCCATCCCTCTCCATCCGCGTCAGCGTATTTGCAAGGGTCGCCTGTTCAATATCGACCAAAACAAGCAGTTCTTTCTGGGTCAGGCCATCCTTTTCCCACAATGCAAGCAGAGTCGGAAACTGGCCAGGCACAATGCCCAGTGGGGCGATACGCTTGCGAAGCACCTCCACAAGCAGGCGGGCCAGGTTGTTCACGAGGTATCCCGCTGAGTTCATGCGATCAAATTCCATAGCTCACAAATAGCATTGCATAGCAAACTATGTAATATTATATAGCTTGCTATTCAAATGGAATCAGAAGGAGTAATGAGATGAAGACGCTGACAGCGACCTGTGCGCTACTTCTGGCTCTTCCCGTTTCGGCGATTGCGCAATCAGAAGCGCCGACCCCGGGTCGACAACTGGCTGAAGTGATTTTCGGTTCGATTGAAGACAACCCGGAAGGCGCAGCCGACATGGGTGAGTTCGTCAAATTCGGCCAGGAAATCTTTGTTTCCATGGACTACGACGAGGATGGCTCCGTCGATCTGGGCGAATTCACGGATTGGGACTTCGGCTTCAACTTCATTGCTGAGGATGAAGCCCAAGAGCGCGCCTACGAGACAGCGCAGAAAACCCTGTTTGCGATTTGGGATCATGACGGAAACGGCGAGATTGGACGTCAAGAATACCACAAATCGATGATGTGGGATTTCAGGCGCGCCGACACCGACGATAACGCACTCCTGACCCGCGACGAGTTCCTGAGCGGCTACGTGGTCAATCTCGCCTACCGCGCAGCAATCACCGGCCGATAGGTATGACCCAAGACCCCGGAGGCAACATCATGAAGAGCTCCCCAACCCAATATGGATCGGTCGCAGTTGCAATTCACTGGCTGAGTGCGATCTTCATTCTTGCGATGCTCGGGTCCGGTTTTCGAGCAGCATCCATAACGGAAAGCCCGGCCAAGGAAGCAGTGTTGATGCTCCATGTGCCGCTCGGCGTAGTGATTTTGCTACTAACGCTCCTGCGCCTGTTCTGGTGGTGGCGCGTCGATCAGAAACCCCGACCGGTCGCGGGAGACCCAGCCTGGCAGACCCTGTCCGCAAAGGTCATCCATGTTCTGTTTTACGGTGTCATCCTGGGTATGGCGGCGAGCGGGATTGGGATCATCGTGCTTTCCGGGGCGGGAAGCATCCTGTTTGGCGATAGCGCAATACCTTTGCCTGACTTCTCTGAAGTCCTGCCACGTATCCCACATGGGCTTGGCGCACGGCTGATGGTGGCGCTCATTGTGCTCCATGCAGGTGCCGCGCTCTACCACCACTTCATCAAGAAAGACGGCCTGATCTGGCGCATGTGGTTCGCCCGTCGCGAAAACGGAGCCGGGTCATGATCAAGACAGCGTTCAACATTCTGACCATCTGTGGCGCTGCTGGTTTTGCAGGTGTCATGCTCAGTATCGGCGTCACGCTTGGCGGATATTGGCAAAGCCTTTCCACGCGGGAATTCCTCGACTGGTTCGCGGCCAACAACCAATTCGTCTCCCGTTCCATCCCGCTGATCTTCATGCCGACTTTGATCGGCCTGATCGGATCGGTTTGGCTGTATTGGGGCCAGCCAGAACTGAAGTACTGGCTACTCAGCGCGGCTTGTATCCTTGTGGTGGCCGTCCTGACTTTCGCGTTCTTCGTCCCAACCAACACAGCGTTTGCCAGCGGCACAATGGATGAAGCGACCGGCGCCGCGAAACTGAACCAATGGCTGACCGTCCACAATTTCCGGATCGGCTTTGGCATGGCCGCTGCCGTCGTCGGCTGCATCGCGATCAAAGCCTGACATTCCGCGTCTCATTCACAGGAGGACTTCCCTATGAAAACCCGCATTCACGCCATTGCAGGCGCTATCGGCCTGTTGATGATCCTACTCTTTTGGACCTCGACCATTGTGTCCGAACTCTTCGGCTCACATGAGACAATCGCCTCCGTTAAGGGCTGGATCCTGTCGGGCATGTTCATCCTGATACCCGCCATGGCCATCGTCGGTGGCTCGGGCATGTCACTGGGCAAAGGCCAGTCCGGGAAACTCGTATCCGCCAAACAAAAACGGATGCCGATCATCGCCGCCAACGGGCTTCTCATCCTGGTACCGATGGCGTTCATACTTGAATCCAAAGCCTCCGCCGGCACCTTCGATACGGTGTTCTACGCGCTGCAAGGTGTTGAATTGATCGCAGGGGCCACGAACCTCACGCTGATGGGGCTGAACATGCGGGATGGGCTGAAACTGACCGGTCGGACAAGCCCCGCCGCGACGGTCACGATCCTTGAACGCGAGAGGGTTGCAAATGACACGCTGGCCATCCGCTTGACGAAGCCCGCCGGGTTTTCATTCACGCCGGGACAGGCCATCCGGCTGACCATCCCCGCTGGTGCGTCCAACGGCGCAGGAGAAGCACGGGTCTTCTCCATCGCCAATGCGCCCCACGAGACCGACCTCCAAGTGGTGACCCGCCTGCGCGACAGCAGCAGCTTCAAGCAATCCTTGAAATCGATGCCGGGCGGCGCTGCGCTCCAGATCGCGGGACCGTTGGGCAGCTTCACGAAAGACACGAATTCCGCCCGCCCAACCGTGTTTCTGGCAGGCGGCATCGGCATCACGCCCTTCCTGTCCATGCTCCGCGACGCAGATCACAGAAACGGGCTCACCCAAACAACCCTGTTCTATTCCAACCGCAGCCCAGACGACTCCGCGATGTTGGCGGAACTGCAAGAGCTGGATGAGGCCAACTCGGAGTTTGAGCTTGTTGCCACGATGACAGAGTCCGACGCTGATACGACTTGGAAGGGAGAAACGGGATACATCGACGCCACAATGCTTGCCCGTCATTTGAGTGACGTCAAACGTCCGATCTACTACTGCGTCGGCCCCGGCAAGTTTGTCTCTGCAATGTCTGAGATGCTGAAATCGGCAGGTGTCGATGCCGCTCGCATCCGGGTTGAGCAGTTCGGTGGCTATTGAAGTCCATTCACACCGCGCGCTGCGCAATAGGTTTCTGCGCCTGCTCCGGCAACTGCCGTAGCGCAGCCCAAGCCAATGCCAGAAGCAGCACCCGTGACCACGACCTTTCCCCGGACAAGTCACAGGACGGGGTGCGCGTGGTCGGACGGTCAAATTTTCAGTCATTGGCGCACATTTACGGCCCCTTACGAGGTCACGTTGACTTCGGCCCGTCAGCGTTGCGTGGCGAGAAAAGGCTGTAGGCTGGCCATAAACGCATCGATGAAATCCAGAACGATGGGCGAGGTTGGGCCTGACGCGGGTTGAAGGATTGACAGTCGGTGGAAAATGTTTGGTCGAAACGGACGAATGACAATCCCGGAGGAGCGGAAGGCCTCGGCGTCGATTGCGCTGACAACGGCCGCTCCCAGGCCTTCCTTCACCATCGTACAGGCCGTTGTGAACTGTCTTACTTCGACCAGACTGTTAATCTCTTCACCGTACTCTGTAAAAGCCCGCGAGAGATGCTTGTAGAACTGGCTGTCTCGCCTTGTGTGGATCATACGTTCAGCCGCCAGGTCGTTCGGGGAAATCTCGTCTTTTGCGCCAAGCGGATGATCCTTGGGAAGGATACAGGCAGATTTAATGTATAGATCTTGGCTGTGCGTTGCCGGGTGGCCAAGAAACCCATCGGTAATGCCGCAATCATATTGCTCGCCGATGATCCACTCCAGAATTCTTTCCGGGCGGTCGGGTTCAAGTGACACCGTCACTCCCGGTCTTTCCTTCAGAAACTGCACGAGAACGCCCGGCAGGTGGTTGGTGGCAAAACCCGGCAGGCAGGCAACCCGAATGTGTCCTCTGGTGCGTTCGGTCAGATCGCGGCGGAGATCGTCAAGGTGATCAAGGCTATCAAGTATGCGCCGGACTTCTGCGAGCAGGTAACGCGAATCGCTTGTCGGCTCGAGTCCCCCCCGGCTGCGCGTAAAGAGTTCAAATCCAACGGATGCCGAAAAGTCTGAGAGCAATCGGCTCACCGCAGGTTGCGAAACATCCAATCTTTCCGCGGCCTTTGTTACACTCCCCGTCTCGGCAACAGCATGAAACGCTTCGAGTTGTCTTAGCTTAAACTTCAATAGCTTAGCTCCTTGTAGCGTTTTCCCGAGCATTGACTGACTTCCACCATCGCATAACAAAACATTATAATGAATGTCCATAAAAATTAACTTGAATTATTTTGCGCTTTCTCGAATGCTGCCTTTCACAATGTTTGAATCCTGACAGGGAGGAAGGGATGACAATGAAGAAAATGCTCCTCGCGGGCACGGCTGCCTTTGCTGTTTCAGCAAGCGCCGCTGCGGCACAAACCGAAATCAGCTGGTGGCACGCCATGGGCGGCACCAATGGTGAACGGGTCAACAAAATCGCTGCTGATTTTAACGCAAGCCAAAGCGACTACGCCGTCGTACCGACCTACAAAGGTAACTATACCGAAACGATGACCGCTGCCGTCGCCGCGTTCCGCGCAGGCGAACAACCGCATCTGGTGCAGGTGTTTGAGGTTGGCACAGCCACCATGATGGCAGCCAAGGGCGCCATTTATCCGATTGAACAGATGATGGCAGATGCCGGTGAACCCTTTGACGGTTCCGACTACCTTCCTGCGGTTGTGTCCTACTATCAGACGCCCGAAGGTGAATTGCTGTCGATGCCATTCAACAGCTCGACCCCGGTTCTGTGGTACAACGCCGACGCTCTGGAAGCGGCAGGCGCGGCTGTCCCGGAAACATGGGACGATGTTAAAGCAGCGGCACAGGCGCTTGTCGATAATGGCATGGAATGTGGTTTCTCGTTCGGTTGGCAAAGCTGGGTGATGATCGAGAACTTCTCGGCGTGGCACAACATGGAGATGGGAACCAAGGAAAACGGCTTTGCCGGCTTCGATACCGAGTTCACATTCAACAATGACAAGGTTGCCGCACGTCTTCAGGACATCGCAGACATGCAGGGCGACAAACTGTTTGTCTATGGTGGTCGCCGTGGCGACTCGCTGCCCATGTTCACCAATGGTGAATGCGGCATGTGGATGAACTCTTCGGCCTATTACGGTTCAATCAAGTCTCAGGCGAAGTTCAACTTCGGTCAGACTATGCTGCCGCTTGATACCACTCTTGCTGACGCTCCGCAGAACTCGATCATCGGCGGTGCAACGCTTTGGGCCCTGCAGGGCCACGAAAGCGACGAGTACAAAGGTTTGGCCAAGTTCATGACCTATCTGTCCTCGGCCGAAGTGCAGGCATGGTGGCACCAGGAAACCGGCTATGTTCCGATCACCACCGCTGCAGGTGAACTGAGCGCCGAGCAGGGGTTTTATGAAACGAACCCGGGCACGGATACTGCCATCAAGCAGCTGAGCCTCAACACGCCTACGCCGAGCTCGCGAGGACTTCGTTTTGGCAACTTCGTTCAGATCCGTGACGTGATCAACGAAGAGATGGAAGCTCTGTGGGCTGGCAACATCTCTGCGGCCGAAGCTCTGGACAACGCCGCCGAACGCGGCAACGCCCTGCTGCGCAAGTTCGAGCGTACAGCAAAATAAACTCTCCCGCGCTGGCGGTTCCCTACGCGGAGCTGCCAGTTCGTTTCCGCTCTCCAAACAAATTGCGATGTTCAAATGCTAAAGCGCGTCCATTTTCCGACGTCTCTGCTGCCTTATCTTCTTGTGGCGCCGCAGGTGATCATTACGCTGGTCTTTTTTGTCTGGCCGGCCAGCCAAGCTGTCTACCAGTCCTTCTTGATCGAAGACGCGTTTGGAATTTCGACTGAATTTGTCTGGTTCGAAAACTTCACCTATCTCGCTGGTGACGAACAATATCTTGGCAGTTTTGGCCGCACGATCTTTTTCTCGGTTTGCGTTGCTGTCTTGTCTATGTCTGCAGCGCTTGTGCTGGCAGGTTTCGCGGACCGCATCGTTCGGGGGGCAACGACCTATCGCACCTTGCTGATCTGGCCATATGCTGTTGCGCCGGTTCTGGCGGGTGCGCTCTGGGTGTTTATGTTCAACCCAACCCTGGGGATTTTCCCCTATATTCTTGAGTTTGTCGGTGTCGACTGGAACCATTACCTCAACGGATCTCAGGCTATGGCGCTGGTTGTCTTTGCCGCGGCTTGGAAACAGATCGCCTATAACTTCTTGTTCTATCTTGCCGCGATGCAGTCGATCCCACGGTCGCTGATCGAAGCTGCTGCAATTGACGGGGCGGGTCCGATACGCCGCTTCTGGGATCACATATTCCCACTGGTGTCGCCCACCACCTTCTTCCTGCTGGTCATCAACGCGGTCTACGCCTTCTTCGATACGTTCGGCATCATCCACGCCGTGACCCAAGGCGGTCCCGCAAACGCGACAACGATCCTTGTCTACAAAGTTTACAACGATGGTTTTGTCGGTCTCGACCTCGGTGGATCTGCGGCACAGTCGGTGATCCTGATGGTCCTCGTCATTGCCATGACCGTCGTTCAGTTCCGCTATGTTGAAAGAAAGGTGGAATACTGATGATCGAGAACCGCCCAATCCTCAACATGGTCAGCCATGCAGTGCTGATTTTCGGTGTCATCATCGTCGCCCTGCCGATCTGGATCACCTTCGTTGCATCGACCCATGATCCGGTCCGCATGACACAGGCGCCGATCCCGATGCTGCCCGGTGGCTATTTCTGGGAGAATTTCAAACAGACGCTATTCGGCGGCGGCCTTTCGGGCACTGAAAGTGCACCGGTCTGGCGCATGCTGATTAACTCTCTGATGATGGCGCTGATGATCTCATTCGGCAAAATCGCGATTTCGCTCTTGTCCGCCTTTGCCATCGTCTACTTCAAGTTCCCGTTCCGCATGGGCTTTTTCTGGTTGATTTTCATCACCCTGATGTTGCCGGTCGAAGTGCGCATCCTGCCGACGTTCGAAGTGGTGGCGGATCTGGGCATGCTCAACAGCTATTGGGGCCTGTCGATCCCGCTGATTGCGTCGGCCACGGCGACGTTCATGTTCCGTCAGGTGTTTCTGACCATTCCTGACGAGATGCTTGAAAGCGCGCGTATCGACGGCGCTGGTCCCTTGCGGTTCTTCTGGGACATTCTAATCCCGCTGAGCCGGACCAATATCGCGGCACTCTTCGTGATCCTCTTTATCTATGGCTGGAACCAGTATCTCTGGCCGCTTCTGATCACGACCGAAACCGACATGACCACCATCGTTATGAGCATCAAGCAGATGCTTGAGGCTGCGGAGCAATCGCCACAGTGGAACATCATCATGATGACCGCACTGCTGGCCATGATCCCGCCGGTCTTCGTGGTGGTCGCAATGCAACGGCTCTTTGTGCAGGGCCTGACTGAAACAGATAAATAAACGGGGCGCACAAAATGGCATCCATCACTATGACAGACCTCGTGAAAGCCTATGGCGATGTCGAGGTGCTGCACCACATCGAAGGTGACATCCATGACGGTGAGTTCGTCGTCATCGTTGGGCCTTCGGGCTGCGGCAAGTCCACGCTGCTGCGTATGGTTGCGGGGCTGGAAAGGGTTACATCCGGCGACATCAGTATCGGAGACAAGGTGGTCAATGACCTGGAACCCGCTGACCGCGACATCGCAATGGTGTTCCAGAACTACGCGCTCTACCCGCATATGTCGGTTCGCGAGAACATGGCGTATGGTCTGAAAATCCGGAAATTCGCAAAAGATGAGATCGACCGGCGCGTGCAGGAAGCCGCGGACATTCTGGAGATCGGGCAATATCTGGACCGCAAGCCGCGCCAGCTTTCGGGTGGCCAGCGGCAGCGTGTTGCAATGGGGCGCGCGATTGTGCGCAACCCGCAGGTATTCCTGTTTGACGAACCCTTGTCGAACCTCGACGCGAAGCTGCGCGTGCAGATGCGGCTTGAGATCCGCAAGCTGCAAAAACGACTGGGCGTGACCTCGATCTATGTGACCCACGATCAGGTCGAAGCGATGACCCTCGGCGACCGGCTCATGGTGCTGAACGGAGGTTATGTCGAACAGTTCGGCACCCCGATCGAGCTTTACGATCGTCCCGCGACTTTGTTTGTGGCTGGTTTTATCGGCAGTCCGTCGATGAATTTCCTGCCTGCGACCGCGAATAGCGGAACCCTGACACTTGGCAATGGTGCAACGGTGTCCGGTGCAGCTCATGCCAGCGGATCGGTCACTCTGGGCATTCGTCCCGAACATCTTGTGCGCGATGAAAACGGACCTGTCCGCATCTCGGCCCAGATGTTCGAGCAACTGGGCGCCAACACGCTTGTGCATGGTGTTCTAGAAGGGACCGACACCGATGTGGTCGCCAGCCTGCCCGGTCATGTCACCGCAGAAGCGGGTTCCGTGATGAGCTTCAAGGCGTCCGCAAGCGATTTGCACATTTTCGATTCCACTTCGGGTAAACGGATCGAAGAATGACGGATTTCCCTCAACTCGACGGTTTTCGCGGTGCACCGGGTGTCGTTCGCCTGATCGGCCACCGGGGGGCCCGTGGCGTGATGCCGGAAAATACGATGGAAGGGTTTGCCTTTACTCTGAAGGTCGGGGTGCGGGCGATGGAGTTCGATGTCGTTCTGACGCGCGACCGAACTCCGATCATTACGCATAATCACCATCTGCTGAATGCTGCAACGCGGGGATCCGATGGGAACTGGTTGACAGGTGCCGAATTGAAGGTCTCGGACCTTTCCCTGACCGAAGTAAAGCAGTTCGACGTTGGCGGGCTCGATGGGAGCACGGTGTACGGCAAACGTTTTCCGGACCAGGTTTTCATGTCGGGTGTCCAGGTCCCCTGCCTCGCCGAGCTGCTGGATTTCGCACTTCAGCCGGAAGGTCGGGACCTCCTGCTGTTGCTTGAGATGAAATCGGAACCAGCCTTGCCGGATCAGCGCGGCAACCCCCTCGAGATCGTGCATGAAGTCATCGAGGAAGTGCGCTCCAGAGGGTTGGAGCAGCGCACCATCCTGCACAGTTTTGACTGGTCACTTCTTGAAGAATGCGCCCGTTTGGCCTGTGACATCCCACGATCATACCTGTCGCAACTGCCTGAAAATGACGATGATCCCGGCGAGGATTCCCAAAAGTCCGTCGCCCCTGATTTTGATGTGCTGGGTGTTTCAATCCCTCAGGCTGTCGCCAATGCAGGCGGCAGCCTGTGGTGCCCGTATTTCATGGATGTCACGCCGGAACTTGTGGCCGAGGCCCATGAGCTGGGGCTTTTGGTGGAAACCTGGACCGTGAATGAGACGGACGACATCAACGCCATGATCGACGCGGGTGTGGATGGGATCATCACGGACTATCCGGGCCGGGCTCAGCGGATTTTATTGTCGCGTGGACTGACCTGGTAAGGCTACCCGTTCCCGTTAGGAGCCAAGAGCATAATGTATTCTCACGACGCGCAAATCGGGCCGGAATGGGCCTTTGAGCGTTACGAAACGATCCGTCCCCGACTGCCACAGGCCGACTTTGACGGAACACCCGGTCATGCGGCAAATCTGGCCGAGGTTGCGGCACATTTTGATGGGTTCATTCTGGATGCGTTTGGCGTGCTCAACCGTGGGGAAACGGCCATCGAAGGCGCCGTTGACCGCATGGAGCAGCTGCGCGCGATGGGCAAAAAGCTGATCGTTCTGACCAACGCGGCCAGCTATACGCGATCCCAGATCCTCGCCAAATATCACCGGCTTGGGTTTGATTTTCAGCCCGACGAAGTCATTTCCAGCCGCGATCTCGCTCTTGCGAACTTGCCGCCTTTGGCGTCGGGCCTGCTTTGGGCCGCCGGGGCCGCGGCAGATGACAGGTTCGACGACACACCGCACACGTTCGGGCAATTGCTGGACGATCCCGATCTGTACCAAACCGCAGGCGGGTTCCTGTTGCTCTCCAGTATCCGGTGGACGGATCAGGACACCCAACGCCTGATCGCTGCGCTGCGCGAAAATCCCAGACCCGTTGTGGTTGCCAATCCGGACCTCGTCGCCCCGCGTGAGGAGGGTCTGACCATCGAACCGGGTACTTTTGCGCATGCGCTGATGGATGCGACCTCCGTGACCCCTCTCTTTTTCGGCAAACCCTATCTGGACGCGTTCGAGGCCGCGATTGCCAAAATGCCGGGCATACCGCGCCGCCGCATCGCGATGGTTGGCGACACCCTGCACACCGACATTCTTGGGGGTGCGGCTTCGGGCGTCGGTTCGGTCCTGATTACGGATCACGGGCTTTTTCGTGGGCTGGACGTTCAGCAATTCATTGAGCGGTCAGGAATCCGACCGACATGGATCGTTCCTACAACTTAAAATTTGCCAAATTCGGTGCCCCTGCATTTGCCAATGGGCGCTCGAACTCAAATGGAGGCGTAAACAGAATTGATCGAGTTTCTGATCAACATCGCGGGTGCCGCGGCCTTGCTGATCTGGGCGGTTCGGTTGGTTCGAACCGGTGTGGAACGTGCGTTTATGGTCCAGTTGCGTCTTTGGTTAAGACGATCCGCGCATAACCGGCTACTCGCCGCAGGTACGGGAATGGCGTCTGCCATGATGCTGCAAAGCTCTACTGCGGTCGCCATTCTGGTGTCCAATTTTGCCGCCACCGGTGCCGTCACCACGGCCGTTGGGCTCGCGATTTTGCTGGGCGCCGATCTAGGTTCAGCCGTCGTTGCCCAGGTATTATTGGTGCGGCAAACCTGGTTGATCCCCGTTTTGTTGGTCAGCGGTGTAGCCTTGTTCCTACGCGGCCGCGCGCGACGTGTTCGGCAAAGCGGGCGTATCCTTATTGGGCTGGCGTTGATCTTCGTCTCGCTCGACATGCTTCGGGCAGCCACTTCTCCGCTTTTGGAAAGCGAAGGTGCGCTAAATGTCCTCAGTTATCTTGAAACGGACCTGTTTGCGGCTTTTGCATTGGGAGCGTTCTTTGCGTGGCTGGTGCATTCCAGTGTCGCGGCAGTGCTATTCTTCGTCACGATGGTCTCACAGGGTGCACTTCCGGCGCCTGCAGCAATGGCAATGGTACTTGGGGCCAATCTGGGCGGGTCCATGATTGCCTATGTGCTCACCTTTACTGCACCTCCCGAAACGCGACGGATGGTTGTTGCCAACCTCGTGCTGCGCGGCGGCGGTGCTGCGCTTCTTCTGGTCGCCCTTGGCACGTTTTCTACACATCTGACCTGGCTCGGACCAACAGGAGCAACCCAAGCCATCAACCTGCACATGGCTTTCAATGCACTTCTATGTGTTGTCGCCCTGCCCTTTGTCGCGCAAATCACCAGAATTTCCGAAAGCTTTGTGGCTGACAAAAGCACGGAAGACGCAAACCAGATACCATCTGCCCTTGACCCTGGTGCATTGGACGTCCCGACCCGAGCGTTATTCTGCGCTTCGCGTGAGATTATTCGGATAGGAGAGCGGATCGAGGCGATGCTGATCCGTTCCAGCGGGCTCTATGATGCCTGGGACGATGCCGCCGCTGCGCAAACACGCGCCAGCGACGCGGCCGTGCGTCAGGCTCATCAAGAGATCAAATTGTATCTCGCGGATCTGAACCGCCGCGAACTGGATGAGGGCGTGGTGAAAGGTGCGATGAATCTGTCCCTCCTCGCCGCCGGGCTGGAAGCCGCGTCTGATCTGCTTGTGCGCAACTTGCTAAGCCTCGCGCAACGACTGGAGCTTGAGGGGCTGAGCTTCTCACCCGATGGGCGAAAGGAAATCGGTGACTTTCACGATCGTGTTTTGGCCAACGTTCAACTTTCGCTGAATGTCATGATGAAGGAAAACCCTGATGACGCCCGTGAACTGGTCGCCCAGAAAGAAAATATGCGCGGGTTGGAGCAGTCTCTACAGCGAAGGCACCTAGGGCGATTGCGAGAAGGCCTCGCCGAAAGCATCGAAACCAGCACTATTCATCAAGAAACGCTCCGTGTTTTGAAACAGGTGAACACAGCATTTGCGATGGCTGGTTATCCTATCCTGACTGAGACCGGCGACCTCCTGTCGAGCAGGCTTTCTGAAAGCGGAAAATGAAGAGCGATGAATACTGATGTTTCAGCACAGTGCGTTGGTGGCTTTCAAATGTGTTTGGTGAAACGAGATCCAAGAAACCGTCCCATTGGTCATACGCTGCATGGCAAATGAAGGCACGTGACGACTGCGAAGGTCCAAATTTCAAGATCGAGAACGCCCCGCGTTTTTCAGTTGGTGTGACGCGAAGCGGATCCCGCGCATGGGCTGTCGGGCTGTACTGCTGGCCAGTTCAAGAAAGCCGTGACCCAAAAGATCGAGCTGCCGTTTACCGCCAGCTTGGGGTTGGTCACGCGGTTTCACAACCTTAGAGAAAATGGATCGACGCCAAAGCCAACTCTAGGATAGCCCACAGACGAGGTCTACAAAGAGCCCTAAGAGTGCCCAGTGCGGGTTCGGACAAAGCAGGCTCAAATGGCCTTGAGCGGCCGTTCATCTCACCCCAGGCGCGGAGCCAAGGCCGCAGGCCGCCGCGCCCATCGACGGGCCGTCCCCGCGGCACGGCGATTGAGTTGGAGTAGCGAGCCGCATAAGCCTTGCGCGCCAGTGGCTGGGATAAATCGAGGGGATAAACGGTTGCATCGCCGCACCACGGCCCGTCGATAGGCGCGGCTTGTGCTCTAACCTTGAAGTCCCGGATCAAGCCCGGGAAGAGGTGAATTCAATGACTGCTCAAGGCCAATTTCGATAACGGAACTGCTAACGGCCAGCGACCGCTTCGCCCCGCGAAGCCGACATTCAAGTCCCGCAATGACGCAACATCCTTCAAGTGACGTAGACGGGGTCAAACACTTTCCGCCTGCTCCTTCAGTCCGGAGAGCAACCCGCGCATACCTCGCCGATATGCTTTCTCGACAAATGTCTTGTCCAAGAGACGTCCCAAAACACCGTACTTCAAGGAGTAGTTCGGAGACACCGAAACGTCAGTCCTCTGGCCGTAAGCTGTCAACGTGAACGCGATATCCGCAGAGCGAAATAGCAGCGTCGAGCGGGTAATGCGGAAGGTGATGCTGCGTTTCGGTTCAAATTTGACGACTTCCTCGTCAAGGTTTTGCCGACCGTCAATATCGCAGTAGCGCGTCGCCCCCACGCCGACGACATCGTTTGTGGCTTTCGAGCCGATCAGACCGGGGTTCCAACTTGCTATGGACCCGACGTCGGCAAGTATGGCCCAAACTTGATGGACGGGGGCGTCGATTTCGATGGTTTCGGTGAAGGTGGTCATGGAAGTCTCTTTCTGATTATTGGTTTTCCCTGAACCCCTTACTGACGCCGCCGAAAAGCAAAGTGCATGACTTGTTCTGCACGCGATTTGATGAAACACGCGGAAATGGTAGGTTGCCGAATGGCCCGTCTCAGCTCCAACATCATCGCTTTCAGAATTGCCATTGCCGCTCAGGAAGGCGCTGACATGGATGACATTCTGAAAGCGTCCGGCGCACCACCCGGTGTGATGCGAGGCGATCCGCCCTACGTCGATCTTCAGACCGAGCGCAACGTCTGGCGAGCCATCGTTAACGCAACCGGTCGCGACGACATCGGACTGGTCTGCGGCCAGAGGTTCCCGACACAAGCCAACGGCATACTTGGCTACGTCATGGCGAACGCACCCACGATCCGGGTCGCAATCGAAAAGTGCTGCGCATATCAGCGCGTGATCGGGGATTCGATGGGCATGGCTTGCGACCGTGGCCCTGACACAACGCGCATCCGGATCGAACAATGGAGCCCGTGGGACGACACGTTGCGCTATACTGTCGATCTGTTCATGGCGGCAATCATGAGCTGGTCAACGGCCAATGCCCCCCAGCCCCTCAGACCGCTACGTGTCGGTTTTCGGTACGAGCGCCCCTCGGATGTGACACCCTATGACGCCCTCTTCTCGCCAGCGCCCGTCACCTTCGGAGCGCAGGACTGCTACCAGATTTACGAGAACGCCGCTTTGGACCAGCCGGTCATCGGGGCAAGTCAGGACGTCTTCGCAATGTTCGAGGACAAGGTGCAACGGTCTCTGGGCAACCTCAAGCAAGCCGATACCTGGGCCTTCCGAACACGCCAACGCATCCTGGATGGACTGAAAGGTGAGGCACCGAGCGTCGAAAAGGTCGCCGGCGAACTGGCGGTCAGCGTGCGGAAATTACAGCAACGGCTGTCCGACGAACAAACCAGTTATTCCAACGTTCTGACCGACGCTCGACGCGATCTGGCCGAAGAATTCCTGAAGGCTGGCGAGGTGGGCAATGACGAGATTGCCTACCTCCTTGGGTATTCCGAAGTGTCGGTTTTTTCGCGCTCGTTCAAGAAATTGACCGGTCAGACACCCAGCGATTTCCGCGCTGCCAACGCCTAGGCCGTGCTTGTGAGACGCGCGAGCAGCCGGTTCGTCAGTTTGTGCAGTCCCGGCGTCCAGTAGATTCCGGCGGCCACAGCGAGATATGGGAGGAAGCCTTCCAGTACAGGCAGTTGCGTAGCGACAAATGCGAGGATCAACGGAAAAACGCCGATGGCGAGGTTATCCACCGCAAAGCGGACAGCACCGTCGATCCTGCCTTTGTGGCGCAGTTTGCGTTTGCCGGGCGCCTCCGCCCCGTGCGCCTTGAACCAGGCAAGCGTCTCGGCGATCGCCTCGCGCATCGGCGTCTGCATAAAGTCGGGGTGCGCGCGGCGGAACCTGGCGTCATTCAAGATCACTGTCGTCTCGTACTTGTAGGACAGCGACGCCACTTCCCGCATCACCGGGATAACCCGTCCCAAGGCCGACACCATAAACTTCGGGGCCACGCTGGTTCTTGCCGGTACGCCCGCAACATCTGCGATCTGTTCCAGCCAGGACTGTACTGACGGCACAAGCGTGCCACCGATGTTAACGACCTCATAGGCGTTGCGCTCACGTTCATGCGCAAGCGCCATTATCGCCCGGCCCGCATCGGGCGCATAGAGCAACTGCTGCGCCGGTTCGGTCGAGATCAGCCACGGCATCGCCCTGCCCTTGAGCGCGTTTTCAAACACGGGAGCAAATTGCTTGTTGGTGACGTTTGGCCCCCAAATCTCGGCCATCCGAACGACCAGAGTTCGAATGCGGCCCTGATCGGTCGCGCGTTGCAGCATTTTTTCCAGACCAACTCGCACCTTGCCCAAAGGTGCCGAGGGATTGAACGGTGTGATTTCACTGATGGGTTGGTCGGTTTGGCCAAAGTTATAGTTGTTGCCTGGGAAGATCACGGTTGCGCCGGAATGTTCGGCGGCCTCGATCACGTTTTGGGTCATGATCGGCATCGCCGTCGCCCAGTGTTCATAGGATGCGTTGGCACCGCGGAAAATATACTCCGCCCCTTCCGCGATGCTTTTCAGAAGCGCCGTATCATTCACGTCGCCCTCCACGATGGTGAAGCCGCCCGTGTCGCCAAAAAGCGCAATGGCCTTTCGGCGGTCTCGCACCAGAAGCGTAGCCTGTTCGCCGGCCTCCTGCAGGGCCTTCGCGAAGGCATGTCCGATAGCGCCCGTGGCGCCTATGATGAGATATTTGTTGGGCATTGGTCTGGGTATCCTGATGTGTAAAGGGCGCGTGATTGCGCTGATGACCCAACCCTAGGACCAGCCGCTGCGGCTGTGATTGACGGCCCGCGCAGGAGGCTTGACCGATCGCGCAGATCGACACCAAAACGAAAAAGGGCGCGCCAGAGGCACGCCCTTTCAAGGATAGCGCGTTGTGTCAAAACTCCGGCTCAAACCCCATGGCAAGGAAAGCCTCGCGAGGTTTGTGAACCACCAGCGCCCGGCCAGAGAACTGCCGGAAGGGGATTTTGCGTCCGAAAATCTCAAAGGAAATCATACCGGTTGTACCGTCCACAAGCACATTCACAACGTAACCGCGCTTGGCAATCCCGGTGGCGGTCCGGTCCATGGCAAACCAGTCAACCGGCTCACCGGTGACGCCATCATAGGGCGCTTCATAGCCGCCGCTGGTGTTGTCGAAGTCACTGATGTCCAGCCAAAGTCCAACGGCCAGAAGAACGACAGCGGTAAATCCGATGGCGGCGAAGGGATACATGATGTAGGTCATACCGCTGCCTCCGCTTTCGCCACCTGGCAGGCAAGTCGCAGAACGGTTTCGCCTGTTGCCTTATGGGTGGATGATCCGATTGGGTGGAAACCGTACCTATCATAGAAGCGACGGCCGACGGCATTGCGGCCAAACACCTCGACTTCAAGCGTACCGAGTTTCCGTGCGGCATCGTCGACTAGTGCAAGACCGTATCCATTTCCGTGCAATGCGGGATCAAGGAACAATCCGCCAATCTCATTGCCGATCATGGCGATGAAGCCCACGACCTGACCATCCATCTCCATCACCCGTGTTGCGGCGTGAACGAGGTAGATATTGCGAAGATTCTCAGCTTCCTGCTCAACGAGTTCGTCGGCAAGAAACGGATGAGCAACCCGTGTCGCCGCGCGCCAGACCGACACAACGGCTTTGGTATCTTTGGATTCGAAATTGCGTATCATTGGTTCATGTCCTGAGTTGTTGATGCAGGACTTGTCGCCGATCTAACGCTTTCGCAGCATGACCGGAGGTGCAGAGTATTTGGCAATTTGCGCGAAAGCGCTGTGAGAAGATACTCACGGCCCATTACTGCCAATGCGAGTTTGATTGCGCGCGGCAGCGTCGCCCTCCAAAAGCCGACCCTGCAACGTCATCGCTATAGGCTAATTTTGATTAAGAAGGCCCGCCCCAGAGCGGTCAAGCGTCGCCCGACTCACCTTCATCGTGCAACGTCACCGAACTGGCGTGGCCACGGCTGCAAACTCAGGATGGGCCGGAATTGGACGTCTGCGGATCACGCAGTCGCTCGTTGACGCCAGAGCCTGTGCAACTCACGGAGTTGGCGCAGGGTGATCAGCCCCCTTCAGAGCTGGCGAACCAACTCATGGCGGATGTGGGTTTTTGAGCCGGCCGTCCACGGAGGCGTCCTCTTGCGTAACTCAAACCCCTCGCGGTGCCAGAACGCCTGAGCCCGGAGGTTTTCCTCCAAAACGCACAGCAGCAGACGTTCCATCCTGGCGCCTCGTGCCTTTTCCACGATGCGATCCAGTGCCCGCTTGCCGAAGCCTTCGCCGCGTCTTTCCCGGTCGATGCCGAGAAATCCGATGTACCAGTCCATGGGGTCGGGGTAGCCGCGCAAGATTTCCACCAACCCAACCGGTACCCCTCTCTGATCCACTACAATAAGGGATAACGTGGCGCTACGGCTGATCGTGGGCGGATGATCCTCGAAGAACTCGGTCACTGTTTCATTTGTCGGCGGATGCCCGGTCTCCAGTTCCACGTAGTCGCGACATGCGTCGAACATCGCGCGGACCTTACCAGTGTCTTTTCCTTGGGTCAGTCCAATCAATTCCAGGTCCTTGTTCATTTTCGTTTTCTCGATCTGCTGCAAAAGACTGGCACCAAGTGCACTATCGCTGGTCCCAACCGAGCGTCACGTTGCGGATCCCGACCATCGCATCGGCCCAAGCGTCGGGCTGGTCATGGAGCACCATGTGCGCGGCATCAGGAATGCGGTGGAAGCTCTTGTCCGGGGCATCGAGCGCCTGATAGTAGGCAAAGGCCAGATCTGCAGGTGTGTTCCAGTCGTCGGCGCCGGTTATGAAGTGAACCGGGATATCGGTAGCGGGCAGCAGCTCGAACAGATCGTACGTCGCTAGAAATTCTGCTTGTTCCACAGCGTCGCTCGAGATTTCCAAGCCGGGAATGTAACTCTGGACATCCGCCATGGTGTAGTATGGGCTTTGGCCGCCGAGCGCGTAGGAAAGGTATTGCTCCTCCAAGCCCGGCGTATGGTAGTCTCCGCCGAAATAGTGCGCGACCGCCTGCCGCTGGACCGAAAGATCGGCTTCGTCGAAAGCATCAAACGGAGCGATTGCTTCAAGCTGCGCCAGAATATCCGCGTCACCGCCAGCGCGCGCCTGTTCCAAAGCCCATTCATATCCCATCTCGAAGCTCCGGTCCCACACCACGCGTTCAGAGACTGCTATGAAGGCATGGAAAGGCGTGCTGTTCCGGGCAATCGTCATGAAGCCGAGCGCGCTGCCCCAGGACTGGCCGGTCAAAAAGATGTGTTCCTGTTCAAAACGCTCGCACAGGATATCCGTGAGTTCCAGTGTATCCGAAATGAAATGCCGGGGCGTCAGATCATCGACCGTCAGGTCTGGGTCATAGGAGCTTCCGGCGCCCCGCTGATCCCAGTGAACGACGACGAAGCTCTCCTCTAGAAGCGGCGTGTGAAAGAGATCAACCCACGGCATGATCGCTCCGCCCGGCCCGCCATGGAGAAACAGGAGCACGGGCAGGTCAGTGCTTGCTCCTCGAATGAGGATCGTTTGTTCGACACCACCGAGCGTGACGCGTTCGAGTGACACGATCCCGTCAGGCGCCACGTTGCCCTCCGGGGTCAAGACAGGCGGCAGGTCGTCCGCAGTCGCTTCCCGGCTCAAGGTCAGCCCAATGCCAACCAGTGTTGCCAATATGAACGGTTGGGCTCTATGTCGAATGGTCATTGTGTTCTCCAGATCTCATTGGCATCTCAAAAGGTACAATTTGCAGATCAAGCATCTGTTCGTGTTTGATTTTTTGAGCCCTCCTCAGAGGAATGCTCCGGATGCAACTGCAACTGAACCAACGATCACGAACGTTCCTTCCTGTCCGTGCAGAATGACAGGAAACCAGTTGCTGCGAAATTGCTTGGCGGGCCAGACCCAGGCCATGGTGCCAAGGATGAAGCCGAGAAACTGCGTCGGGCGGTGAAGGTGGTAGCATGCGAACAGGACCGAGTTGGCAACTCAGTCCCACTTGCCGAAAAAGCCGTTCATCTTTGGCAGAAGAACGCCGCGGAACAGCAACTCTTCCCCCAACAGGTAGTTGAAGACGCAGGAGATCACGGCAACCCCGACCAGCCACCAAGCGCCCTCCAGCTCCGGCACAGCCAATTGGGACAGGTCGAGAAAAGGGAGATCAGCAATCCATGGGAACGGGATCAGGATGAGCTCGCCGATGAACGCCCCGACTGGCGACACCTCAAGCGCTATGAAAAGTCCGAACATCGGAACAAGCCACAGGAGGAGCCAGTAATTGGCGCGCCCCGTTTTCGGACAGCGCGGCGCATTCAGCCAGACCCGATCCTTGAACACAGCCCATGAACGGAGCGCGCCTTCCTGGTAGAGCAGGATCATCGACAGGATGAACTGCCAGACCATGCCGCCGATCAGCAGATACCAGACCAGAAGGAACCACGATACTGAGCCCACCTCGACAAACATCGGAGGAATTACAAAGGCCAGAACTGGCATGGGGATCGTGACGGCGGCCCAGATCACGAGGATCTTGGTCAACGAGTATTGTTCGTGATCTTCGGAGGTCATTGCGCATACTCAAATGGGAGGTCGTTTCTCGAAGGGGCCATGACGGCGCCGAGCATCGTCGCGTCGTTATCAAGCACCCAGAGGTGCCCTGCATCGGGAATGAGGGTCAGGGAGGAATTCGGCAGTGCCTCGTGAAGATAGATCGGCATGTTGCCGACAAGCTGATCTTTGGCGGCATGCCAGATGTGGATGTGTGACTTGATCTGATGCAGCGGGATCGGCCAACACCCCGGCAGCGTGGTATCGTATGCCGAACCTATGCCGCCCTGCCGGTAGGCTTCCGGGAATTCCCGGGCAAAGAGGGCTTGCAAATCAGGACGGTCGAAGATCTTGCGATCAGCCTCGGTCAGTTCCGCGTCTCGGATCAGTTTCATGAGGCGCTCGGGGCTGTGTTGCGTCAGCCATGCAAAGATCCTCATCTGCAGGCGGACCACGGGGTAGAGCGGTCCTGCAAGGCGCCAGAGCGTGCGCAGAGATTTGAGAGCGCCCTTCACTGCTTTGGGATGGTTTGGTCCAACCGCTCCGAACAGCAGGATCTCGCCAAAGCGTTCTGGCGCTTTCCACGCACAGGCAAGCGCGTAGGGCGCGATGATCCGGATGTCATCCCGAAAAGGCGAGCCAGGCAGATCGCCCCAGGACAGGCGAGACCCGGGGTTCCCGTGCAGCATCACAACGGGTTCCCCTTTGGAAGAGCCGTACTCGGCGAAACACATTTGGGTTCCGTCAGACAGGCGAATGAAGTTGGTATCTTTGCTCATTTCTTCTCACCATCTTCGGAGTTGCGGGAAGATAGGGAGCCAGTCGACCGAACCGAGGTGAGGATCAGAGCTATGCCGGCCAAGATGAGACAAAGGCTGGCGACGACGCCCCACGACATCCTGGGCAAGACGCCAAACCCGCTGATGCCGATCACGAGTTCAAAGAAAGCCGCGGCAACGATAAAGGCGAGAAGCCCGTATCCGACGAGCGCTCGCCCATCCTTGCGTGCATCGGACTTGCCGTGGGCAACCCCAACGGCCTGCCATGCGGCTCCAACTGCCACAGGGCCCACAAGGATCCAAGCATAGGCCCAGTTTTGGAAGTGATCGAACCAATCCTGATAGGCAAGGACAAGTCCGGTTGCCAAAACGACCGAACCAAGCGTCGCTGCAAGTTGACCGAATTCCCGGACCGTTAGGCCCGCAAAGACCAGCAAAGCCCCTGGGGCGATTATGAAGAGCGACCAGTGAACAGCGTCTGCGAAGGGTACGAAACCCAATTGCGTAGACGCAAACAAAACGAGTCCGGCCTTCACGAGAGCAATGCCAGGAATGGTGGTGTCCAACTTTCGTTTCATGGTGTTTTCCACTTTGTTGCGACGTCTGACCTGTCGTCCGGTTTCCTATGGCGTGTTGGCTTGTGCGCGGAGCAATCACGAGGCGACCGCCCCCGGATCGCAAACGAGCGCCAAAAGATGTGGGCAAGCCCCCCGAAAAGTCGCGGCCAACTGAGTTTTCGCGCGCCGATGTAACGCTCCGGCCCAGTGACCGTTACAAACCGACCTGACATAGCGAGAACGCGAAACGCGCTTTTTTTCAGTTTCGCGACCGCCGACCATGTCGAAGACGATGTCACAGGAGTTTTCAGGCGCGTCTCCATCATCTCAAGGGCCCGGGCAACGCTCTCAACCTTTGGACAACACTTCACCCCAACGGCCCGCATCGTCCCGAGCAGATGGGCATCTGCTGCAATCGGCAGGGTCGCGCATGTCACATCAAGTACCGCCATCTCGGGTCGCGGGATTGCGGGGGTAAAGGTGGCAAGCCGATGTCGCGCCGGATGTGATTTGATAGGTCTGGGCAGACCCGCGGAAGCCGATTCCGCGCCTTGTGCTGTCCGGCTGTTCGAAGCCAGAACTGAAAGTTCTGAAGTGCATTCTTTAGAGCGCCGGCTTCCTGCAAGCCTTGCTGCCTCAGTAAGCTTTCCATCGTCTTTGGTCTCCATTCTCTTGGCACAACCCGACCGTCCGGCGCAGAGCATGCTCGCGGCGGCGCAGGGCTGCGATTTTAATGGTTGCGGCAGCGGGTTTTGGAAACTTGGCCTTGCGCCGCGGCCTGAGTCGAACTAAATACAGACCGATGGTCGGTATTTAAAGACCGGCGGTCGGTTTGCAAAAGCAGAAGTGGTATGAAAAAAGAGAAACGCACCAACATGAAGCCTGAAGAACGGCGCAACCAACTCCTTGATTGCGCCCAGATGTTGTTTTTTTCCAAAGGCTTCGAGGATACGACGATGCAAGACATCCTTGCCTCGGCGGGTGTGTCAAAAGGTGGCTTCTACCACCATTTCAAGTCCAAAGATGAGTTGCTTGAAGGAATCTTGAACCGATTTGTCGAGCAGACCCAGACTGCACTTAGACCGGTTCTGGAGCAAGAATATCCGACATGGCTGGATTTGTATCACGCCTACTTTGACGTGCTGCGGGCTCAGATGTCCGATGGGGCTCGCGCGCGCCTGCCGCTCTTCGTAATGATGTTTCAGGATCGAAACGCAGCTCTCCAACAACGGATGTCTGACGCCATCTACATCGCTAACCTCGAAATCTTCGCGGAAGTCTTACAAAGAGGCGTACGGAGCGGCGATTTAGACCTTCCAGACGCCGAGGTTGCAGCAGGTTTAGCTTTGAAAATCGGAACAACCCATCAGGACTGGATGAGAAAAGCCCTTCGTTCTACGGATTTGTCCGAGCTGGTCACTACTGGGCAGAAGATCGACATATCCCTGCAACTTCAGGGCATTGCAATCGATCGAATGCTGGGTTTGCCGGATGGGAACACGTGCATAAGGGCAGATGGTTTCGCGGACGACATAACAGCGGGCATCAAGGATCTTCTGTTCGATGAAGACGGACAACTGAAGTGATCGCGCCTTGGACGATGAAGCGTTTGTTGCGCGCCGATCCAGCTGTCGAGTTTTCCAACACGCGCAACCTGCTTGCCGATGAACCCGAGGTGGAAATAGGCCTCGAAAACACAGCCAACCATACGACTTCGCATAGCATTGTCGGCGGAATCGAACGGTTTCATGCGCAACCCAGAAAGAGGAACTCTCATCCGCCTTTGCTGATGGTTCACGGGATGTGGCACAACGCATCGTGCTGGAAGAACTGGCAGGCTTGGCTGGCCGATCACGGCTGGGAGAGCGTGGCATTCTCTCTGCCGGGGCACGGTCGCTCGCCCGTGCAGAGGCCTGTCGCGACCTGTTCGTTGGCGTATTATCTGAAGTTCTTGGTCGGCGAGGTTGAACGTCTCGGAGCCGCGCCGGTGCTGGTCGGCCACCGCATGGGTGGGGCGCTTGTTCAATGGTATCTGAAGCACGTGGGTCAACCCGTGGCAGCAGTTTTTGTCGCGTCCTGGACCTCGCATGACGTGCTTCGTGACTGTCTTCGCTCGGCGCTCTTGATCGACCCTTTGGGAACACTGTTGGGGGCCGTGCTCGGATGGAAGTTTCAGTTCCGTTCCGACCGGCAGGTGCGCGACTGGTTCTTTTCGAAGGCAGCGCAGGACGAAGTTACACAGTTGCGTTCAGAACTCGGCCCAGAATCCGAAATCGTCTTGATGCAGCATCGCCCCCCGCTTTGGACTCCCCCGCCATCTGTAGGCTGCCAGACGCTTTGGCTGTCTGCAGGATCCGACGCCATCATCCCGCTATCGGCGTCCCGACGATCGGCGCAGCACTATGGTTCGACGTTCGTCCGCGTCGCGGATGCCGGGCATGACATAATGCTCGATCGCGAATGGGATGCAGCTGCCAATACGGCTCACTGCTTTTTGGAGAACATGATCGGTAACGAGCCAAACGGATCGTCTCAAACGAAATGCGGCCGGTCGAGGATCTCCGAGGATTTTTCCCGATTGCGACCAGGCCAGCCACTATAAAGGCTGCGGAAGCCCTGCTCATGTTTCCATTCCTTGTCTTGGGCCTGAGCCATATCGTGAAGCCGATCCTGCAGCCTGACATGTTCGCGGAATTCTTCGACGAAGGTCACGCCGGCGCGATCAAGCGCACAGTCCTCTTCGATCTTTTGCCAGCCATCATCATCGTTGCCTTCCACCACGATTGGAGTTGGCCCGGTGTAATGTTGACCATTTAAGGACATTCTCTCGCTTGAAAGTCCGCAATCGGCCCAAAGCCGACCTTAGACGCCGGTTCGGGATGCTGCAGTGGCAGCCCTCTTAGCGGCCATTCGCTGCGATAGAGAGAACTCAAAAGTTACGAAGGGGGAAAGTGCGGGACGATTCCGACTTTCGCTGCAGCTGCGCCAATGACAGCTTTCTGAGTATAGCGCCCGCATCAACACTGCCTCAGATCGAAAAGAAGTCCTCCAGTACGCCGTTGAATAGCCACGGCTTTTCCAAGTGCGCCGCATGGGCACATCCCGGCATCACCAAAAGGTTAGCGTTGGAAATGGATTGCCACAATTGCTCGGTCTGGCACCATGGGTAGGTGCGATCGTGGTCCCCCCAGATCACCAGTGTTTTTGTCTCAATGTTCTCCAGGTGCTTGACACCACTCCAGTCTTCCATCGCGTCGAGCCCATTTAGCATAGCCGGAAGTCTGCATTTTTCGGCGATCGCTGCGCAGCCCTCATAGCCGGCAGCGTTTTCCCGTTCGAAAAACCAAGTCGCCGCGATCCGCCTGGCTGTGACCTGCGGCCCGTCCGCGAGAGCGCGGCGTTTAGAGGTGCCGATGGTCTCGAACCTACCTGGCAGGATTCCTGTGGCGCCGGTGCCGTAGAGCACCAGCCGCTCTATTCTTTCCGGCGCGCGCGCGACCATTTCTTGCACGACCATCCCGCCCATCGAATGGCCGACCAGGTTGAACCGGTTAATGCCACGGGCGCTCAGTTCGTCCAGGGCCCAGTCAGCATAGCCGGCAATACTGTCCAGAGCGTCAAGGTGAGCATTTTCGCCAAACCCTGGCAAATCCAGGCTGATGATCTCGTGCCCGGCCGCAGAGCCGGCCTGCCCCTGCCATTGCCGGCTTCCCCCCATGAAGCCATGAACGAAAACGACCGGGGTCATCTGCGTCCGCCCTGCACAATACGATCAAGGATCATGGCACAGAACAGTATCGAGAACCCGGCAAGGATACCTTGTCCGACATTGGCATATTGCAGCGCTTCCAGAACGTCTTCGCCGAGTCCCTTGGCCCCGATCAGCGAGGCCACCACCACCATGGCCAGAGACAGCATGATCGTCTGGTTGATCCCGGCGCGGATCGACGGGCTTGCCAGTGGCAGGTCGACCTTGGTCAGCAGATACCATTTGTTGGCACCAAAGCTGATTGCCGCCTCACGTACGCTTTCGGGCACGCCGCGCAGGCCCAGCACGGTCAGGCGTACCACCGGGGTGCCACCAAAAATCATGGTCACAACCACCGCCGCAGGCTTGCCGACACCGAAGAACGCGATTACCGGCACCATGAAGACAAAGGCAGGCATGGTCTGCATGAAATCCATGATCGGTTGGATGAAGGCATAAAACCGAGGCCGGCGCGCGGCGAACATGCCCAGCGGGATTCCAATGACGATGGACAGACAGGCCGCCGTGCCCAAAAGGGCCAGGGTGGTCATCGCGCCCTCCCAGAAGCCCAGAAGCCCCATATAGGCCAGAAAGGCCCCGGAATAGATGGCGGTGCGAATGCCCGCGGTGAGCCATGTCAGAAGCACGATCAGGCTTGCAATGACAATCCAGGGCGTGTGGACCAGGATGACCTCGAGCGCATCGAGTAGCGCGCGAATCCCAAAGGTCAGCCCGTCGAAAAACGCCTCGCTGTTGCGCACACACCAGGCGATGAAGTCTTCGACCCCCTGGATGCTGGTCAGGCGAATGTCCGGGTCGGTGGGAAAGTGGCTGAGCAGGGAAAACCGGCCCGGAAAGCTGTAATGCAACATGGCGGCGGTGACTATCAGCAACATGAAAACCGCGCTGAACACGATATGAGTGCTCGGCATTGCCGAGCGGATCGAACGATCCGACAGCCATTCGGAAAACCGCGCCTCGAGTACCCAGTTGGCTCCGATGGATTGCGCGGCCTTGACCAGCAACAGGATCACGATCCCGGCCATTACGATCGTGGGGCCCTGGGCGGCAAGCGCATCGGCCTCGGCGCGGATGCCACCGATGTTTTGCTCAAGGGATTCGACCGTACGACGATAGACATCAATCTTGTCTGACTCGTTTTCAATCGCGGCGGCCAACTGTTTGCGGCGCAACTCGAGCGTGCCTTCAATCGAGGCAATGCGTTGCATGGCATCGGCGGCCAGATCGCCGAACAGGCCACGGGCGATCTGCACAAATCCCAGGGTTTCGAGGATCAGAAACGGCAGTGCCCAGGACCACAACCCACGGGCCCCGAACCAGACCGGGCCCAATAGTCCAGCCATCAGGTTGAAGGTCGGCGTGAAGCGGGACGCGGCACCGATCTTGTCAAAATTCCGGATGTAGTAATCCGGGCTGGTGCGCACGAAGGTGCGAATGTTGTTGCGGCGTTCCTCGGCATAGGCCAGAGCGGCTTCGCTTTCGGTGTCTTCAAGCGGGTTGACGCCAAGATCGTCAAGATTGCTCATGATACTTCGGTCCCTTCGATCACGGTGCGCAGCAGGTCGGCGCGAGTGATGATGCCTACGTCCTTGCCGCCGTCCTGCACGAGGATGGGTTTTTCGTCGTCAATCGCCAAGTTGATCAGGTTGCTCAAGGTTTCGCTTTCGGCGACCCGGGGCACATCACTGGGAACCGGTCCGTTGGCAGCGGTATACTGGTTAAGCGGTTGCATCACTGCGTGGGCGTGCACGACCTTGAGCCGCGAGATGCCGGCGACAAAATCGGCCACATAGTCATCCGCGGGATGCATGACGATATCCTCGGCAGTGCCAATCTGTACCATCTTGCCATCGCGCATGATCGCGATCCGGTCGCCAATGCGGACCGCTTCATCCAGATCATGGGTGATGAAGATCGTGGTCTTTTTCAGGATCTTGGATAGGCGGATGAACTCGTCCTGCAATTGGCGCCGGATCAGAGGGTCAAGCGCCGAAAACGGCTCGTCCATCAACAGGACATCGGGGTTCGCGGCCAGCGCGCGCGCCAGGCCGACACGTTGTTGCATACCACCAGACAGTTCATGGGCGAATTTCGACCCCCAGGCGCCAAGCTCGACGATGTCGAGAATGGCTGCGGCCTGACGCATGCGTTCATTCTTGGCGACCTGGCGGATTTCCAGCGGCATCGCCACATTGTCCAATACCGAACGGTGCGGCATCAGGGCAAAGTTTTGGAACACCATGCCGATCTTGCGATTCCGGAACGCCTGAAGCGCCTTCGGATCCAGCGCCATCACGTCGGTGCCTTCGATTTCGATCTTGCCGGCCGTGGGTTCCAACAGGCGGTTGAAATGGCGCACCAGCGTGGATTTACCACTGCCCGACAGCCCCATGATACAAAAGATTTCGCCGCGCTTCACCGAAAGGCTGACATCGGCAACGCCAACCACGGCGCCCATTTCGGCCAGGACCTCGGCCTTGCAAAGACCCCGGTCCCGGATAGCCTGAAGGGCGGCTTGCGGGTTCGCACCGAAAATCTTCCAGACATTCGAGATTTCCACAACAGTATCTGCGGGTTCAGGGCTCATGCGAGGCATCCCAAAGCTTGAGGAGGAAAAGAGGGGAAGAGGCCGACACCGAATGGCATCGGTGTCGGCATGGGTTTACGGGGCCGGATTACAGGCCCAGCCAGGCGTCAACGCGGTCGGGGTTGGCTTCTACCCATTCACGGGCAACTTCTGCCGGATCCCGGCCTTTGCCGCTGATTTCGTAAGCGAAACCCGAAACGTCGTCGGCTGTCAGCGCGAAGTTGGCAAAGAATTCCGCAATCGCAGGAGAGCGACCTTCAAGCGAGTTCGACCATGCAATCTGCACGTTCTTCAGCGCGTCCTTGGTGGCAACTCTGGATTGGTTGTACCAATCGGGGTCATCCGACGGCTGCACCATCACGTAATTGGCCGGATCGAAAGTCGGCTCGGTCAACATTTTGACGTCGAACATGTACCAAACCGCGTGCGGTTTATAGCAGTAGAACGCATAGCCTTCGCCCTTGGCGATGCTGTCCTTGATGCGTGCGGTCTTGACGCTTTCCTCGGCGCGGATCGGATCGATGAAATCCAAAAGGCCATAGTCGCGGGTCTTGACCTCGTTCACGTTGGCCGAGGCCCAGCCCGGCGCGCCGATCCACATTTCACCCTTGCCATTGCCATCACTGTCCATCGCCGCGGCGACGTCCGGGCGACCCAGATCGGCGATATCGGTAATGTTCATCTTGTTGCCGAAATCCTGGCTGACGCAGAATCCCTGGTTACCTTCATAAGGGTTGGACGACAGAGTCACGGTGCCGGCACCGTCAACGTATTTCTTGGTAAAGCTCTCCTGGTTGGGCAGCCAGACATCGGGGTGCACGTCGATGTCACCCTTGCCCTGGTCCATCGCCTGGAAAATCGTGGCGTTGTTGCCCGGCACATATTCAACCTTACCACCGATGCGCATTTCGACCACGGCACCCAGAAGGTGGGCGATGGCTTGTGCGCCGGTCCAGGACGGCACGCCGATCTTGACCTCTTCAGCCGCGAGCGCGGGCATCGCAAAGACGCTGACCGCGGCTGCCAGGCCGAGTGTTTTCAGTTTGGTTCTCATGGGTAGTCTCCTCTGTTGAGATGCGTCGTATTCCGACGTCGGTCTGTTGTTCATTCAGTTATCCATGAATCGCGCCAGTGGCGGGGAGGCCATCATACGCGCCAGGATCCTGGACAGAGGTCCGGCACAGTGCCGGTCCGCCGATTCCTGTCTGAAAGTCTAGATCAAAGGGATTCCCGCGGGCCAATTCGAACATTTCATCAAACTATTCCATTTGTGCATAGTTTTAACTACGCTCGCCACGACCAATGGACAGGTGGGGTTACCCGGTGGATTTGAATTGGCTCCGTGATTTTGAATGCCTTGCCCGGACCCTGAACTTTACCAGGGCTTCAGACGAGCGGAACATTACGCAATCGGCTTTCAGCCGTAGGATCAAGGCCTTGGAAAACTGGGTTGGATTGCCCTTGGTCAATCGCGCCACTTATCCGGTGCAGCTGACCGACGCCGGAAAACAGTTTCTGCCGGTGGCATTGGCGGCAATTTCCCAACTGTCCGAGACCCGCCAATCGCTGCGCGATGCGGATCGTGGCGACAGCCGGTTCATCCGGTTTTCGGTGCTGCACACCATTTCCGTCAATTATCTCGCAGCGCGAATAGAAGAACTGCAACTGCAAATCCCGGAACTACGTACGCGGGTGGTGTCTGATTCCCTCAGCACCTGCTGCGAACTACTGGTCGAAGGGGCCGTTGACGTTATGCTATGTTATTATCACCACTCGGTTTCGCCAATGATCGACGAGGCAGCGTTTGAGCGAAAGGACCTGCTGGCAGACCGGCTGATCCCCGTCGCCGCCACCGGACCTACCCGAGCCAACGGATGGAACCTTGGCAAGTCAGAAGGCCCGCCGATTCCGCATCTGGCATATGAGCGGTCATCGTTCCTGGGTATGGTGGTCGAGAACACCATCGAGCGGCACATGCTGAATGCCGAGACAATCTATGTCGATGGATTGGTCGAAACGATCAAGCGACGGCTGTTGAAAGGCAGCGGATTTGCTTGGATGCCCGAAACCGCGATTTCGGCCGAACTTGCCAATGGGGTGCTGGTGCCGGTTGGAGACGACAGCTGGAGTACCACATTGACGATCTCTGCCCTGTCAAACCCCGAGGCCTTTGATACGACCGCACGCAAGCTGTGGGATCTGCTGTAACAGATCGGTTTTTGCGTGCTGATGCTTTGGCGTTTTCGAACATTTTGAATCGGAAATACCTGCCATGTCGTCGGCATTCTCGGGACATTTCCGATGGCCCAATTCAGGTTGGTTCAAAAACGCTCTAGCGGGCGGCGGTGATGATGATCTCGACCTTGAGTTCGGGCCGCGCCAACGCGGCCTCGCCGCAGGCTCGGGCGGGTTCGGTTCCGGGCACAACCCAGTTGTCCCAAACCGCGTTCATTTCAGCAAAATCCTCCATCGAGGCCAGCCAGATCGTTGCCTGCAGGATCTTGGTCTTGTCCGAGCCTGCCTCGGCCAGAAGACCCTCGATCTTGGCAAGGGTTTCGCGGGTCTGATCTGCGACGCTGGACTCCGCGTTGCCAACCTGTCCGCAGAGATAGATGGTGTCACCGTGGATCACGATCCGGCTCATCCGGCCGGTGCTGTGCAAGCGTTCAATCTGGGTCATGGGATGTCCTTTTAAGGTAATCTAGTCGCGATCCGACTGTGTTTTTGCGATAATCGCCTGCACCAGCAAATCGACCGTATCAACGGCATTGGCACCCTGTGCCACGCTGTCGGCAATCAGTGAAAACTCGGAACAGGCAACAAATTGCAGGCCGGCCCCGGCAGCGGCAACCTCTTGCGAGGCCGCCAGAAGCGTGTCACGCGCCATGTCGCACCGGCCTTCTATCTTGATCGCGCGGATCGCGGCCAGCATGGGGGCGTCCTTGGCGGGCCAGGTGACCAAAAGCCCCCGCGCCGACAGCGCCTTTTCGAAAAGCTGCGTGCGCCGCACTGCGGGCGAGGCCAGCATGCCGACACATCCCCCCGGCCCGAGTGCTCTGGCCGCGTGATCCGCCGCCAATTCGACCATGTTCAAAAGCGGGATATCGACCGCCTCGGCGATTGCGCCAGCGTAGTGATGCGCGGTGTTGCATGGCATTGCCAGCGCCACGGCACCAGCCGTCTCAAGACGCCGCGCCATATCGGCAAGCGTCGGCCCCGGATCCGTGCCCGTCCCCTCGATCAGGTGCGCGATCCGTGATGGTACCTGCGTATTCATGTCGATCAGCAAAGGGATATGGTCGCTGTCATCGCGCGCCGGTACTGCCTCCAGCAGCTTGCGCTGGAGCAGGATGGTGGCCTCCGGCCCCATCCCGCCAAGAATGCCAATTGGGCGCTGTAGGCTCATGAGTTAGAGGTTCACCCAGCGGTTCGCATTGTCAAAGGCAAAATCGTAACCGCCCAGGGCCGCCGCGCCACCGGTGTGCAGGAACACCACGCGCTGATCCTTGAACTCGCCCTTGCGCGCGAGGTCGATCAACCCCGCTGCGCCCTTGGCCGAATAGCACGGATCCAGAAGGATGCCTTCCAGCTCGGCAAACATCCGGATCGCCTCGATCCCGCTTTCGGTTGGCAGCCCATAACCTTCACCAACGTAATCGGTGTTGGCCATCACGTCCTCGCGCTTGACCACACCGGCGCAGCCCAGCTTTTCGGCGGTTTTGCAGGCAAGATCGTAAACCATCTGTTCCTGCTTGGGTTGCGGTGCCCGCGTGCCGATGCCCAGAACCGGAACCAGAGAATTCATCGCGCACATGCCTGTGACCAATCCCGCCTGCGTACCCGACGACCCGGTAGCATGAACCAGCCGGTCGATCCGCAAACCGCGGTCATTGGCCTGGGACAGAAGCTCAAAGGCTGCGTTTACGTAGCCAAGCGCCCCGGTCGGGTTCGAGCCGCCACCGGGGATAACGTAGACGTTGCGCCCTTCGGCGCGCTTTTTCTCAGCGGCCTTTTCCATCTCTTCCACCATATTGTGGCCGCCCGGGAATTTCTCGGTCGTGGCGCCATGCAGGTGATCCAGAAGAACATTGCCATTGTGGTTGTAGTTTCCATCCTGATATCCGGTCCGGTCTTCAAGCAGGATATGGCAATCTAATCCCAGCTTGGCGGCGAAGGCGGCGGTCTGGCGACCATGATTGGTCTGGGTTGCCCCTTGCGTCATCACCATGTCGGCACCCTGCGCCTCGGCTTCGGCCATCAGGAACTCCAGCTTGCGGGTCTTGTTGCCGCCGGTCGACATGCCAGTGCAGTCGTCGCGTTTGATCCAGATTTCGCAGCCAAGCTCCTTGGACAGCCGCTTCATCGGCTCCAAAGGTGTCGGCAGGTGGGCGAGGTGCAGGCGAGGAAAACGAGCAAGATGCATAAGAGGACTCCTAATTGCGATTTTCTTCAATTTACCTCCGGAAAAAGGCCTTTCCTAATGCGAAATTGGACGCATAAGTTGCGTAATTTGCATATTACTGCGACTTGCCCTATGTCACCCCCATGCGACTTGAGTGGATCGATGACATTTTGGCTGTGCTCGACGGTGGCTCGCTTGCGCGCGCGGCCGAGAGGCGATTGCTCACCCAGTCCGCCTTTACCCGGCGAGTGCGTCTGATCGAGGACAATGTCGGTGTCACCTTGTTTGATCGTCGCCGCAAACCGGTCACCCTTATGTCCGGGATCGAGGCGTTGGAACCTGATTTCCGCGACCTCAGCGCCCGTCTGCACAAGCTGCGCCATCAAATGCAGACCGCCGGTGAAAAGGCCGCGAGATCAGTGGCGTTTGTCTGTCAACACGCATTGACGACCACCGTGTCCCCTCAGGTGGTGCGCGCCTTGTCACCGGAAGGCGAGGCCACGGTTCGGGTGCGTTCGGGCAATCAGGACGAATGCCTGATGCACCTGATCTCGAAAGAGGTCGAATTCGCGATCATGTATGCGCTTCCCGATGACGCCCCCCTCGAACCCGGGAATGCGTTCGAGTCGGTGGACCTTGGAGCCGACATTCTGGTCCCGGTTTCCACCCCGGGCATCCGCGCGAAAGCCTCCGATCCGGTGCTTCCAGTCATCGGCTATCCGTCCGAGGTGTTTCTGGGCCAGGTCTTTGCCCAACGCGTCAACCCGCAATTGCCGACAGGCACAGCGATCACGACCATTGCGGAAACGGCCCTGACCCTAGCCATGGTGCAATTGGCGTTGACTGGTATCGGTATCGCCTGGCTCCCCCAGTCCCTGGTTGGTGACCACCTGACGCAAGGCAACCTGGTGCGGCTCGACAGCATACTGCCCAAGCAGCCCCTGATCGTCCGCATGGTTCGGCTCGCCGACCCCCGGACAGAGCACGCTGAACGGGTATGGCAACATCTTACCCAACATCCGCTACTCCAAACTGTGGGCGATTGACCAACGGGCGAGGAGAAAAATCTCGCTTGGCATGATGAACTTCAGTCCGACGGAAAAACCGGAAAAGCACTTTGATCAACAAAAAACGGAGGGTGTTCTTTTGGTAAGCCCTACGAGCTTGAATGTCGGATTTGTATCGGATTGCGCTAGTTCGTGCACAACGCAGAAACTGTTCGTCTGGGCTCAAAGCCGGCCTCGGAGGCCATGCAGAATTGTGTGATATGTTGCCGTGGTCAACGTCGGGCTGTCGTTGTGGGAGGGCATGGCGGATCGGAGGATCAGTCATGGAAACACCAATGCGTCAGTGCCGTTTTTGTTCGATACACATGCGATGATTTACTCCGAAGAGGCACCTGCACTTGAAGCGGCCTTGCACACTGAGTTTGCCGACCAACGGATTAACGCAACAAATATGCGTAAGGAGCTCTTTCGAGTGACCCTAGCCGAGGTCGAAGAAGCAGTGCAGCGTTTGGCCCCTGACGCGGATTTTCATACCGATATTGAGGCTCAGGAGTTTTATGAGACTTTGGCGAAGGGAAAGGAACTTGCCGAACGTCTCGCTGAGAATGATGCAAGAGAACTGCCTAAGGAGATTTAGTTTTCAGACTCAGCCAAATCTGCCATCGGCCCATTGCTGCCGTTTATCGTAGTGTAGCTCGCTGAGGTGCCGTTTCCCCGACGCAGACGCGCTGATCGCGCAGCATCGGCAACAGTGTGCCCCAAGCCTTGTTCACCCATGTCCTCCGACGCATTACAGATCATTTGGTCAACAAGGTTGAGGAACTGCTACGCCGGAACTATCAAGGGTGCAGAGCGCGCTTATGGAGTAGCCGCAATGAGCACTGATGAGTTTGAGCGACGCGCAACTCAAAAACTGATTGAAGCCGTTGCGGATAGCGTTGTCCATGAGGGTGTCGGCAGTCTTGTCAGTGGCCCCATTCTGGATGCGTTTGGATGGAGCGAAGCGGACAAACAGGCTGAGTATTTCAATGCAATCATGGATCGGCTGCATGTCATTCAAGGCCAAATCTCAGATGTTCAGGACAGCATCCACAAGGTGCAAACTGCGATCAAGGGCGTGGAGTACGCCATCGCTGACGAGGAAACACAGAGCATTCTGCGCAGTTTCCGGAACCCCGCTAGCAAAATAGATGAAAAATTCGCTACCTATGCTGAGGCGCTCTCGGGATTGGTGTCCGGAGATCAGGATCTCATCGATGAGGCGGCAAGAGAACTGTCGAACCCTGAGGGCGCTTTAAACCCTCATGAGATCAGCGAGCTTCTTGCGGAAGTTCAGGACATCTTTTTGCCCGAGCATAGCGGAATGACAGGGTTGCTTGAGGTTCAGGCCAAAGTCATTGAGGCCGCGATTGTTTCTGGTGCCCAACCCGACCCCATCGAATGGTTCGGCTTTGATCCAAAATTTGAGGCCCCGGAATTCCAGATGCGAGGCGGTCTTTGGAGCGGGGAATCGATCTATATCAAGGCAAAAGACATTGGGGAGCAGATCCTTGGCGGCCAGATCGCCGAAACATTCCGCTGGGTTTTGGGCACTCAGCTCAAGGGGCTGATCCTTTTGGCAACGGCTTGGAAGGGAAGCATTCACGAACCGCGCGTCACTGCGCATGCCAAACGTTTGACTGTTGCTGTTTTCAAGATTGAAGCGTTTCTGAATTCAGCCAATCCGGTGATCGACAAGAGTGTTTCTATCGCGCTGAAAACCAACGGGAAACCAATGGGCCCGCCCTATACAAAAGGCGGCTATCCTTGGCTAAAATGGCCACACACAAAGATCGAGTGCCCCTTTGGAGGCAATGACATCATTTGGAAGTCTTTACCCTATGACACACCCGATGGTGACCCAAACCCGAAGGGCACCCCGTATATTTTGGTCATGATTCAGTCGCCATGGGCGCCTTGGCCGTCGGGATATTGCCGTATCTCCGAAGTAGAGAAATGCCAGCTAGATACAAAACATTTTTCATTGAGCTACAAGACTCCTTCCCCAGATGAACCGAAATACAACGCTCGCATTGAGTCCTATGATCGCCCATTGCCGGGCAAGCTTCATTTTATCGTCGAACTCGCCCATCGTGCCCGTCATCCAGTACTAACCGAGGCAGACATGCAGGCGCGGTTGGACTCGATCGATAAAAAGCGTCGCGACCAAGGTGAACCCGGTCTCAGTCCCGAGGTTCGCGATGCATTGCTGCACGGCATGAAAGACCACAACGGCTGACTTTGAATAGGGCGTGCACTTTAACGCGAAGACCAGCATCCGCATTTCATAATTCGTGATGGGAAATGACTCGGCCTGCGCCATTTGTTTGCCGTGCAGATATGGGCTGACAATCAAGCTATGATTGTCACGTCAGTGAACGAAATGTGCATACACTCAAGAGTTTTTTGTCGATCAATGATTGGCGGTTTGCCTGCAGCGACGTCGGAAACTTGATTGAGAAGTTGGACCCTGACCGCCACCAATTTCTTCCGAAAAATTGATCTGCAGACGAAGATGGAGACAGCACGCTCACGGCCCACACTGGCCATTACCATTGAATGGAATGTCTGCTGTTCTTGGCGTGGGCCATGATGGCTGCGATCGCAGCGAATCCACACGTCCCGCCCTAGATCACCGTGCGAAGCCCAAAACTTAGAAAACGAGGCCGAACCTGCCTTGATCTGCCTGCGGTCGTCTGGCCAACGGCGTCAGATGTGATTTCGCCGCAGACGCGCTGCCGCGCCGCCGCAAGGCGGCTTGGAGCTCATATTACCAAGGCTGCAAATGCAGAGTGTTGCCAAGGCGGGACTTGCTCTGCTGTTGACGCGGTCCAAGGGAAATTTCAGGTTCACCAAGCGCATGACGGCTCAAAACCGTGATATCTGTTCACTGGCCTGCTTCACAGCATCGATAAAGGCCTGCACTTCCCTGGCATTTCCCTTGGTTCGATAAGAAATATAGAGGTCAATTCTTTGAACGCTTTCCCGGTAAGGAACAAACTTCAGCCCTTTGGGCGATAATGTTTGGACCCAGGCCGGTATCAGGGCAATGCCTATGCCGTGCGCGACCAGCTGCAACATCGTCGATTTGTCAATGACTTCACAGACAATATCCGGCTGCAGACCGCGTTTGCGAAAGCTGCTCCACAACATCTCGTGAAGGATCGGCCGCGAGCGTTTGGGAAATCCGATGAGAGGGAAATCCTTGATATCCTCGACGGAAACCGCGTCTTTCTCCGACAAGGGGTTGCCATCCGGCACAACAACCACCGCTGATTGGCTGGACAGATATTCGGACGACAGAAATTCGTCGTCAGGTGGATTGCGCACAAAAGCAATATCTGTCCGGTGATTGATTAGTTCCTGGGTGTGATAATCAGAGGATGATATCTCGAGCAATTCGATATGCACGTTCGGATGGTGCTTGCGAAACGCGATCAAGGCGGGCGGAAACAGCAGGGAAAGCGCCTCGTCGACACCGCTGACCCGCAACGCCTTCAGCCCACTGTCCGCCACATGGCGCACATGCGAGACCGATTTGTCGATATCGGCGAGGATGCGTTGCGCATCCTTGAGAAATTCCGAGCCGGCCTGTGTCAGACTCACCTGCCGGGTGGTTCGGAAAAACAGGGGAAATCCGAGTTCGTGTTCGAGCGAAGAGATCCGTTCGGAAAGCGCCGGTTGGCTTAAACCAAGGCGCTCTCCGGCCTTGCGAAAGTGGAGTTCCTCGGCAACCGCCACAAAGCATTGAAGTTGTCTCAGCTCCATCCCCGCACCTATTGGATAACGCTGACCCGCATCTTCTCGGTCAGAGTGCGTTCATGGGCGCGTATGGACTCGGCAAGCTTGAGGGAATCCAAGGTGTCGTCCCGCCCTTCCAGAAGCGCCCCCCGTGTCGCGTCATCCATGTCGAAGGAATGGGTCTGGGTCCCGACTGAAATCTGACGATTGGTGATGTCGATGCTGCACGCCCCGGCGTTCGGATCGCGCGCGATCTGTATCAATGCGTCCCGCACCTCGGGGCTGACAATCGGCAGCGCCAACCCGTTCTTGCGGGCGTTGTCATAGAAGATCCCGGCAAATCCGGTTCCGATGACACCCTTGATGCCCAGCTGCATCAAGCCCCAAACCGCGTGTTCACGGCTGGACCCGCACCCGAAATTGTCACCGACAACAAGGATGGACGCCTCCGTCCAGGGTGCCTGGTTCAGAACGAAGTCCGGACGTTTGTTGTTGTCTTCGTCAAACCGCAAATCGGCGAGGGTTCCATCCGCCAGCCCCTCGCGGGTGATGGTGATCAGGAACCGTTTCGGCATGATGACATCGGTATCGACATTGGGCTGCGGGAAGGCCGCCATCAATCCTGTGACCTGATCCGGCATTACTCGGCTCCTTCGGTTTGAAATTCGCGCACATCGGCCAGATGGCCCTTTACCGCGGCCGCAGCCACCATGGCCGGACTCATCAAATGGGTTCGTGCGCCGCGCCCCTGTCGGCCTTCGAAATTGCGGTTGGTTGAAGAGGCGATGCGTTCGCCATCCATCGCGATGTCATCGTTCATGGCGAGGCACATCGAGCAGCCGCTTTCCGGACGCCAGTCAAAACCCGCGTCAATAAAGACCTTGTCGATACCTTCCCGTTCCGCCTGCAGGCGCGTGAAGGTCGAGCCGGGAACGACAATGGCGGTCACGCCAGTTGCCACTTTCTGGCCTTTCAGAACCGCCGCCGCAGCGCGCAGATCTTCGATACGGCTGTTGGTGCAGGACCCGATAAAGGCGCTGTCGATGGCAATATCCTGAACAGGCTGCCCAGCCGAAAGCCCCATGTAATCCAGCGCGCGTTCAAGCGCGGCCTTGGACTTTGGCGTCGCCGTGTCTGCCGCCGTCGGGACAAGCCCGTCAATCGGAACGGACTGGTCCGGGCTGGTGCCCCAGCTCACGAGCGGCGCAATGTCTTCTGCCGCGATGTCAAAAGTCTGATCATGCACCGCGCCGTCGTCGGAGCGCCATTCTGTCCCGCCAAAGTCGATGCTTGCGCTATGCGCGTGGCCCTTGATCTTTTCCAGCGTCTTTTCGTCGGCGGCAATCAGCGCTGCCCGAGCGCCCAGCTCAACCGCCATGTTGCAGATGGTCATGCGGCCCGACATATCCTGATCGCGAATGGCGGAACCCGCGAACTCGACGGCATAGCCATTTGCGCCGCCCGCACCGACGACCTGCACCACTTTCATGATGATGTCTTTGGCAGTCACCCCGGGTGCCAACGCCCCGTCGACAGTCACCAACATGGTTTTCAGGCGTTTGTAACGCAGGGTCTGGGTCGCTAGCACGTGTTCCACCTCTGACGTGCCGATCCCGAACCCAAGCGCGCCATAGGCCCCATAGGTCGTGGTGTGGCTGTCGCCACATGCAATCAACATGCCCGGCGCAACCAGCCCCTGTTCAGGAACAACAACATGCTCAATGCCCTGTCGCGGATCGCCAAGCCCGTAGAACGCGATGTTGTGCTTTTTGCAGTTGTTCTCGAGGTTGTCGATCAGCAGTTTCGATGCATCATCATGCGGGTCGCGCTGGCGGGTGGCGTTCACGTGGTCGACGACGGACAGATGCGCTTCGGGCCGCCAGACCTTCAAACCCTTGTGGTCCAACCCGGAAAACGCCTGCGGGCTGGTGTATTCATTCATGATGTGAAAATCGACATAGACCAGCATATCGCCGTCGGGCAAGTCGCACACTTTGTGCGCATCCACCAGCTTGTCGTAGAGTGTTCGTGTCATTCCGCTGCATCCTTGGTTTTTGTCTGGCTCTGGAAAAAGGCGCGCATGCGCTGCGCGATTTCCTCGGGTATTTCCTCGGCCATGTAATGCGTGGCATCGACCGCTTCGCCGCGTACATCGGCGGCCCGGTCCTGCCAGAGTGAAAGCGCGTCAAAACAGCTTTCGATCACACCGCGCCGGGCCCAAAGGACCAGCAAAGGCTGTTGCAATTTCAAGCCATTGTCGTCGTTGTCATGGTCAATATCGATCGTTGCGGCAGCCCGGTAATCCTCACATGTGGCGTGGATCGCTTCGGGGGAGCCAAAGCACGAAAGGTATTCCTCCAGCGCCGCATCGGTAAAAGGGTTTTCGCCCCGGGCCTGGTTGAAGCATTTCGCCTTCCAGAAGCCGGACGGGTCGTTGCCGATGATCTGCTCGGGCATCGGGTGCTTCTGAATCAGAAAATACCAGTGCCAATACGTGGTTGCGAATTTCGAGCCGGCGTTTTCATACATCTCCCGCGTGGGGGCAATGTCCAGCAGGGTCATCGCCAGAACCCTGTCCGGGTGATCAAGCCCCATGCGATGCGCGACACGCGCGCCCCGGTCATGAGCGCCGACATAAAAGGTCTGGTGTCCCAGCTGCTCCGCCACAGCCACCATGTCCTTGGCCATTTCACGCTTGGAATAGGGTATGTGCAGCGGATCGGAGGCCGGTTTCGAAGAGCGGCCATAGCCGCGCAAATCCGGACAGATGACATGGAACCGATCCGTCAGGAGCGGCGCAACGGCATGCCACATCGCCGAAGTCTGCGGATAGCCATGCAGCAGCAAAAGCGCAGGCTTGGACCCGCCGTCGCGACTGTGCCGCACGAAAATCTGTTGCGCGCCGACGTCCAGTGTCAGACTTTCAAAATTTTCGAACATGAAGCGCTGTCCTTTGCGAAGCGGAACCCGTTCCATAGTGATAGCAGATTTGTCCCGGCCAATCTTTCGGTTGTAGTGATCAATACTGCCGAAGAGTGACCAGCAAAAATCTCTGTATCGTCTCATCGAGGCCGAGTCTGACGAATGGCTTTCGGCTGCGACCCAATGGGAGGATACGAGAATGAAGCTTACGAAACTTACCGCTTTGACAGTGGCAATGACGCTCACCGCAGGCGCTGCATTTGCGGCCTGCGACCCCGGTGAAACGGTCATCAAGTTCAGTCACGTCACCAACACGGACAAGCACCCGAAGGGCATTGCTGCATCCTTGTTGGAACAGCGCATCAACGACGAGATGGACGGCAAAGCCTGCATGGAGGTTTTCCCGAACTCGACACTGTATAACGACGACAAGGTTCTCGAAGCGCTTTTGCAAGGCGACGTGCACCTGGCCGCGCCGTCTTTGTCCAAGTTCGAGAAATTCACCAAGAAATTCCGCATCTTCGACCTGCCGTTCCTGTTCAAGAACATCGACGCCGTGGACGCGTTTCAGGCATCGGGCGCCGGTCAGGACCTGCTGGACAGCATGCAGCGCCGCGGGTTGCAGGGCTTGGGGTATTGGCACAACGGCATGAAACAGATGTCGGCCAATGTGTCCCTGATCACCCCTGCGGATGCACAAGGGTTGAAGTTCCGCGTCATGTCTTCGGATGTGCTGGTGGCGCAGATGGAAGCGATTGGCGGCACCCCGCAAAAGATGGCCTTCTCGGAAGTGTACGGCGCGCTTCAGCAAGGGGTTGTGGACGGTCAGGAAAACGTCTGGTCCAACATCTATGGCAAGAAGTTCTTTGAGGTGCAGGACGGGGTCACCGAAACCAACCACGGCATCATCGACTATCTTGTGGTTGCGTCCTCTGACTGGCTGGACAGCCTGGACGCGGACGTCCGCAACCAGTTCCTGACGATCCTGAACGAAGTCACCGAGACGCGGAACGCGGAATCCTACGCGGTCAATCAGAAGAACCGCCAGGCGATCCTCGATGCAGGCGGTGTCATCCGCACCCTGACCGAAGAAGAACGCGAAGCCTGGGTCACGGCGATGCAGCCCGTTTGGGACCAGTTCTCGGACGACATTGGACAGGACGCAATCGACGCAGCCGTTCGGATCAACGCCGGCTTCTGATGCGGCCTCCGGTTGGGCGCGGTCAGTGCCCAACCCCCATTCGTGATCTCATTCAGGGAGGATCAGACCCATGACAACGCAGGCGTCCTTTGTGGACCAAATCGAAGAAAAACTGATCGCGGTGATCCTCGGGCTGATGACAGCCTTGACCTTCGCGAACGTAGTGGCCCGCTACATGTTCAACTCCAACATACTTTGGGCTCTTGAAATGACAGTTTTCCTGTTCGCCTGGCTGGTGCTGCTGGGTGCAGCATACGCCGTCAAGAAAGGGGCCCATCTGGGGGTGGACCTGATCGTGAACATGCTTGACCGCGGTCCGCGCAAAATCATGGCGCTTGCCGCAGCCGCAGTGTGCCTCGGCTTTGCATTTCTCATGATGAAAGGGTCGTGGGATTACTGGGCGAACTTTGCCAACCTGCCCGCCACCGAAGGCCGCTGGTTTCCGCTGGGCTTCGAAGAGAAGTTTCGCGCAAAGGGCTGGTACGAAACCAATGACATCCCCATGCCCGGCGTTTTGGCCTGGATGAAAGACGTCTTTAACGAGGGCGAGTCCTACGAAAAGATCCCGCGCTTTCTCCCTTATTTCGTCCTTCCCCTGTCCGGCGCGCTGATCCTTGTGCGCTTTGCACAGTCCATTTTTGCCATTCTCAACGGCACGATGGACCGCCTTGTGGCCAGCCATGAGGTCGAAGAAGAGCTCGCCGAGCTTGAAGCCCAGAATGCGGAGGCAAAATAATGGAAGTTGTTCTTCTCTTTGCAATGGTCATCGGTTTTTTGCTGATCGGTGTTCCAATTGCCGTGTCACTCGGCATGTCGTCGGTTCTGTTCCTTCTGTGGTTCTCTGACAGCTCGCTGGCTTCTGTTGCGCAGACGCTTTTCGCGGCTTTCGAGGGGCATTTTACCTTGCTCGCAATCCCGTTCTTCATCCTCGCGTCGTCCTTCATGACGACCGGCGGTGTGGCGCGGCGGATCATCCGGTTTTCGATTGCCTGCGTCGGTCATTTCCCCGGCGGTCTGGCCATTGCGGGCGTGTTTGCCTGTATGCTCTTTGCCGCCCTGTCCGGGTCGAGCCCGGCCACCGTGGTCGCCATCGGGACCATCGTGATCGCGGGCATGCGCCAGGTCGGCTATTCCAAGGAATTCGCCGCCGGTGTGATTTGCAACGCGGGCACGCTGGGCATCCTGATCCCGCCATCCATCGTGATGGTGGTCTATGCGGCCTCGGTCGAGGTTTCCGTCGGCCGAATGTTCCTTGCGGGCGTCATTCCGGGTCTGTTGGCCGGTTTCATGCTGATGGTGACGATCTATGTCATCGCCAAGGTGAAAAACCTGCCGAAAGGGGAATGGCAAGGCTGGAGCGAAGTGTTCGCCGCAGGCCGCGAAGCCGGTTGGGGCCTGTTCCTGATCGTCATTATTCTGGGCGGCATCTACGGTGGTATCTTTACGCCAACCGAAGCGGCGGCTGTTGCGGCGGTCTATGCCTTCTTCATAGCGACCTTCATCTACAAGGACATGGGCCCGCTGGCTGCGCCACGCGCAAAAAGCCTGTCATCCGCGGCGATGGTTGAAAATGCGCTACTGGGCGATCCGACACCGCTGCGCCAGAAGCCATGGACGCTGATCACGGCGATTGTTCACCCGGACACGCAGAAGACTCTGTTTGATGCAGGCAAACTGACCGTAACCTTGCTGTTCGTGATCGCGAACGCCTTGATCCTCAAGCATGTTCTGACGGACGAGCAAATCCCGCAGCAGGTGGCCAATGCCATGTTGTCAGCGGGTTTCGGTCCGGTGATGTTCCTGATCGTGGTCAACATCATCCTGCTGATCGGCGGTCAGTTTATGGAACCCTCGGGGCTGTTGGTCATCGTGGCGCCGCTGGTGTTCCCGATTGCCATCGAACTGGGGATCGACCCGATCCACCTTGGCATCATCATGGTGGTCAACATGGAGATCGGCATGATCACGCCGCCGGTTGGTCTGAACCTCTTCGTCACCTCGGGTGTGGCCGGTATGCCCATGATGAGCGTGGTGCGTGCGGCCCTTCCATTCCTTGCGGTGCTGTTCGTCTTTCTGATCGTGGTCACCTATGTGCCATTCCTGTCAACGTTCCTGCCAAATACGTTCATGGGACCTGAAATCATCACGCAATAGCGCGATAAAACGCCGGCCTTCTTGGCCCGCGTTGTTCGTCTGGTATGCTCCGGAGCACACCCAAACTGACCGGGTCCTGCCCCCAAGCCCTGTCACAAAACCTTTCGATTGCCGTCACGCGCCAGTTACCCGGCCCTGCGATTTCGGCGCGCATAGTCAACCGAAGGAAACACAATGTTCCGCAGTCTCACCCTCGTGACCGCCGCTCTGCTCGCCTCTGCCCCTGCCTTTGCGCAATCTGTCGACCGGATCGATTACGGCCCCCGCCCGCTCTACCTGATCGACCGCATGGCCGACGGCCCGCTCAAGGACAAGCTGCAATCCTGCGCCGCTCAGGATGCCGCGCAATCGCTCTTTTCCATCGGCCACCGGGGCGCGCCGATGATGTTCCCCGAACACACCGTTGAATCCAACGTTGCCGCCGCGCGCATGGGTGCGGGCATTCTGGAATGTGACGTGACCTTCACCAAGGATCTGGAGCTGGTCTGCCGTCACGCCCAGAACGATCTGCACACCACCACCAACATCCTCGCCACCCCGCTGGCCGAGACCTGCGTGATGCCCTTCACCCCGGCAGAAGGCGAGGCCAAGGCCGCCGCCGAGTGCCGCACCTCCGAGATCACCCTGGCCGAGTATCGCACGCTCACTCCCAAGATGGACGCCGCCAACAAATCCGCCACCACGGCGGAAGGCTACATGGACGGCACCGCAGGCTGGCGCACCGATCTGTATGCGGCGGAGCCGACCACGCTCATGACCCATGCAGAATCCATCGCCCTGTTCCAATCGCTCGGCGCCAAGTTCACCCCCGAGCTCAAGAGCCCGTCGGTTGACATGCCCTTCAACGGCTTCACCCAGGAAGACTACGCCCAGAAACTCGTGGACGAGTACAAGGCCGCCGGCATCCCCGCCTCCGACGTCTGGCTGCAGTCCTTCAACCTTGATGACGTCCTCTACTGGATCAAGGCCGAGCCGGCGTTTGGCGCGCAGGCGGTCTACCTGATGGATGAGTACAACCTCGACGGCTACTCCCCCATGGACGCCACCACTTGGCCGAACACCATGGAAGAGCTCAAGGCCATGGGTGTGAACTACATCGCCCCGCCCACGTGGATGCTTGTCACGCTGGACGGCGACAAAATTGTCGCTTCCGAGCTGGCAAAACAGGCCAAGGCCGCCGATCTGAAGATCATCACATGGACCATCGAACGCTCCGGCCCGCTCTCGAACGGCGGCGGCTGGTACTACAAGTCCATCTCGGACATCACCAAGAGCGACGGCGTGATGTATGAGTACATCGACGCGCTGGCAATGGACGTAGGTGTCGAAGGGATCTTCTCCGACTGGCCCGCAACGGTGACCTACTACGCCAACTGCATGGGCCTGAAGTAAGCCGGGCCTGCTCAAAGACAGCAAAAACGCCCCTGCTCCAACCGGAGCGGGGGCGTCCTTGTTTCGGCGCAGATCGCTTTGCCTCTGTTCAGATGGCCACTCAGGCCTCGTCCTCTTCGAAGTCCACATGCACGTGGTTGCCGTCCGGATCACGCAAATGGTACTGCACAAGCGCCGCGGCTTTCAGATCAATGCGGTGCCTCGGCACCCCGAGACGGTCCAACGCCCTTTCAAATCCGGCCAGGTCCGTTGCCGCAAAGGCGAAATGCTCCAGCTTCAGCGTCGCTTCGGACCCGACTGCGTTCTGGTCCGCCATGCCAACCAGATGGATCACCGGGTGTTTGCCCGCGTAAAGCCACGCGCCGGGAAACGGGAAATCCGGGCGCGGGCCTTGTGTCAGCCCCAGAACCGATCCGTACCAGTCGATCATCACCTCCAGATTGCCGGTCTGGATGTTGACGTGGTCAAGCCGGACGACGGCCACCTCAGAACCCTTCCAGAACGATCTTCCCTTTCGCCTTGCCGCTTTCCAGCAGCGTATGCGCGCGGGTCAGGTTGGCCGCGTTGATCACGCCAAGGCTCTCGGTGACCGTGGATTTAATCTCGCCCGCATCCACCATCTCCGCAACCTTGTTCAGGATGACGCCCTGACGGGAAATATCCGCCGTGCCGAACAGCGAGCGCGTGAACATCAGCTCCCAGTGCAGCGAGACCGATTTGCGCTTGAGCGGCAGGATGTCAAAGGACTCCGGATCGTCGATCAGACCAAACCGGCCCTGCGGTGCAATGAACTCCGCAAGCTGCCCCACGTAACGGTCAGAGTAGTTGGTCGAGAAGACATAGCTCGGCGCGGATGTCTCCAGCGCGGCGATCTGCGGCGCAAGCTCGGCGCTGTGGTCCACCACGTGATGCGCCCCAAGCGCCTTCACCCAATCCTGCGTTTCGCTGCGCGAGGCGGTGGCGATGATCGTCAGACCGGTCATGGCGCGCAGCAGCTGGATCGCGATGGACCCCACGCCACCTGCCCCGCCGATGATCATCACCGCCGCGTCGCCACCGGGCACCGGGCGTTCGACCTCCAGCCGATCAAACAGCATCTCATAGGCGGTCAGCGCGGTCAGCGGCAGCGCAGCCGCCGCAGCGGCCGAAATGGATTTCGGCGCGTGGCCGACAATCCGCTCATCGACGCAGTGGTATTCGGCGTTGGTGCCGGTCCGGTTGATCGCCCCGGCGTACCAGACCCGATCACCCGGTTTGAAATCCTGAACCTCCGCGCCGACCTCGACGACCTCGCCCACCGCATCCCAACCCAGGATACCGAACGCCCCGGCTTCGGGCTGCGCGCGCTGACGCACCTTGGTGTCCACCGGATTGACCGAAACCGCCTCGACGCGGACCAGAATGTCCCGGCCTTCTGCGACGGGCTTGTCAATCTCGACATCGCTCAGCGCGCCCGCGCCATCAATGGGACCGATGTTCTTGTAACCAACTGCTTTCATGGGATTAAGCCTTCTCAAGGTAGGGGCAAATGTAAGATCGGCGGGCCGGGATCCCCCGCGCGCCGGATGGTTCAGGCGATTAGCGTCATCTCGTTCAGCGTGAACGCGGCAACGGCGCCTTCTGTGGCTTCCATATAGGCCGCCAGATGCGGCGCGTTCATGTGGGCCTGCCACAGCGCGCGGCTCTCCCAGATCTCATAGAACATGAAATGCGCCGGATTGTCGTTGTCCCGGTGCAGATCATAGGCGATGCAGCCTTCTTCGGCGCGGGTGATCTCGATCAGCTTTTCCAGCTCCGCCTGCACCAGATCAATCTTGTCGGCGTTCGCCATGATGGTCGCGACGATGGTCAGTGTCGACATGGGCAGGGTCCTTTGGATGTCCTTGGCGGTTTCAAAACGCTTAAAGGATTGCTTTTTCCGGTTAAATACCGTCTCGTCGGAATGATAATCCGGGGGAGCCGCACAATGCTGATCGACAATATCCGCCTCTTTGCCACCATAGCCGAAAAAGGCAGCCTCGTCGCCGCCGCGCGCGAACTGGGACTGTCCACTACAACCGTATCCGAACGGCTCGCCGCTCTGGAAGCGCATTACGGCGTGGTGCTGATGAACCGCACAACCCGCTCGCTGAGTCTGACCGATGAAGGGCGCGCGCTGCTCGAAGGGGCCAAATCGCTGCTCGCCGAGGTCGCCGAGCTCGATTCCCGCATCCGTTTCGGCGCGCAAAAGCTGGCCGGTCCGATCCGCATCAGCTCTCCGGTGGATCTGGGGCGCGCCTTCGCCTCCCGCGTGATCGACGCCTTCACCGCCGCGCATCCCGACATTCAGGTCGAACTGAGCCTGTCCGATGGCTATGTCGACATCGTCCGGCAAGGCTTCGACATCGCGCTGCGGTTCGGCGAAATTGCCGACAGCACCCTGCGCACCCGCAAACTTGGCGCCTTTCCCCGCATTGTCTGCGCCGCCCCGTCTTATCTCGACGCCCACGGCACGCCGCAATCGCCGGATGCGCTCTCCGGCCACAACTGCCTGATCATGCGCTTTGGCGAAACGCTCGACAACCTGTGGCGCTTTGGCAAGGGCAAGGCACAGCAGGTGGTTTCAGTGCGCGGCAACAAAGTGGTCAACGACGGCTCGCTGATCCGGCAATGGGCGCTGAACGGCGAAGGCATCATTCTCAAATCGGAACTGGACGTGCGCGCAGACCTGAACGCGGGCCGGTTGATCGAGCTTCTCAAGACCTACCAGGCCCCCGCCGTTCCCTTGCAGATGATGTTCCCCCCGGCGCGTGCGCAGCCCCGCCGGGTCAAGGCCCTCGCCGATGCCTTTGCCAAGGCCGCCGCCAGCCCCGGCCCTGCCGACCCGGCCTGATCGCCCCCCGCGCAGCGCCTGTCTTGCAGGCAAACGCAGATCGCTTTCACATCCGCAGCGCACATTTGTCATTCTGACGCAAACATGCGGCGCGCGGCTTCATACAGTCCAAAATATAGGCAAACTGCGCAAGAGCGCCCGAACCGGCACTCCGATATGCTTTGCATATTGCGTCACCCACGGGCTGCGCCCCGCCATAAAAAGGACCGTCTCATGCAAGTGACCAGCCTGTTTCACATCTCATTCAAGACCCAGAAGCCCAAGGCGTCCGTGCGGTTCTACAAGGAAGTTCTGGGCATGGAGGAAGCGCCGCGCCCGCCGTTTGACTTCCCGGGATTCTGGCTGAAACTGAACACCTCCCAGGGCGAGGTCCCGCTGCACCTGTATACCGATGACGTGGCCCTGAACGACGACGGGTCGATCCCCGAAGGCACCGGCGTCATCGACCACCTCGCTTTCTCGGCGCATGGCTTTCAGGAAACCCGCGACCGCTGCGCCCGCCTCGGTGTCGAATACCGCGAACGCAGCGTCCCGTCGCTCTCACTGGTCCAGCTTTTCCTCTATGATCCCAACGGCATCCAGATCGAACTGAACTTCAACGCAAACAGCGAAGAGCCCTTGCCGGAAATCAACCCCGCCAACACCCCCGGCGTCGGCAGCACCTGGTTCACACCCCAGATGGTCGCACAATGGGGGCAAGACTAGGCCGCTCAGGTTACTCAAGGCACAGCGGCAGGCCTGCCTCAACAGGCCACCGCGCAATGCGATCGCTCAAAGCCGCCCGCGCCCATTGGCAAACCACACCCAGAAACTCAAACCGATGGCAGAGGCCGAAATGAAGGTCATCACAGTGCCGGGGACAAAGTTCACGTATCCGGGGAAATCCACGAACAGCAGATAGCCGACATCCGCCAACCCGCCAACCATGCCGGTCACCCAGATCGCCGTGGTGTTCGCGCGCCAGATCAGGATACCGCCAAGGATCGTTGCGATGCCGAACCAGCCAAGGTTCCACCCGTGCTGGTTCAGGACGCCTCCGACGGCCGCGTGGTATTCCGCTTCAAGCGCCGCCGGTTCGACCGCATCGGCAATCGCCTGAAACCCGCCTGTCGCGTCACTGAACAGCACCATCACACCGGCCAGCGTGTGCACCAATCCCCAGATGATCCACAGCACCGCCGCACCTTTCAGCGCCCTTCCCTGCATATCGGTCATTTTTCTGATCCCTTCCATTGCCGCACCCGTCGCGGCCGGTTAAGTTGATATTGTCCACTAAAACGGAAAGTAGACTTAGTCAACAAAATGTCCGATATCAACCTCGCCCTCCTCATCGACCGTCTCATGCGGTCCATTCAGTTTGGACTGCAGGCGCGCGCGCCGGATTTCGACCGTGAGGCGGTTGGCCCCGGCGGCGGCATTGTCCTGATGACCCTGGCCGACACCGGCCAGATCAGCCTGCACGACCTCACCAAACGCGTGGCCCGCGACAAATCCCAGATGACGCGCATGATCCGCTCCCTGGAGACCAAGGGGCTGGTCACGCGCGAGCCCTCAGCAGAAGATGGCCGCGTGAGCCTCGTCGCGCTGACCCCGAAGGGTGAGCAGATCGTCGGGGAGTTGATGCAGACCGTGGCCGAGGTGATCAATGACATCCTCGAGCCAATCTCGGAGACCGAAAGAGCGACCCTGAGGGATCTGTTGGCCCGCGTCGTGTAAGGCGTTTCGGATTTTCCCTGTAGAAACCTTCGGCACGAACAGCCCGAAGCAGACATTCGTTCTGATGCGAGTGGAGGTCCTTAGAGCGGGACAAAGTGAGAATTCGCTGCGGCTGCGCCAATGGCCGCTTCTTACGTGTGGATCAGTGACACATGAAGCGCCGGTTGTTATGGTCCTTGGACATTTTACGCGACTGGTCCCTGACGATGACAATCTACCGAGACACTTTTCCTCCCAGCAATGCCGATCTTTTTTTGACCTACGTCGGGATGGAAACCGACCTAATATTCAATCAGGGCGTCGATTTGCCCGGCTTTGCTTCATACCCGCTTTTGAAAACCCCGGAGGGTCGAAAGCTTATCGAGGGATATCTGAAAGACCTGATCGCTTTGGGCAAGGAAACGCATTCTGGTGTTATCCTTGAAAGCCCGACATGGGTGGCCAACCGCGACCGCGGAGCTGCAATTGGGTACGACTTCGGCGAACTTAAGCAGCTTAATCAAGACGCTATCGCCATGATGGCGGCAGTTCGTTCAGCAAGCGACCATGCTCCGACAATCATCAGTGCGAATATCGGACCACGCGACGATGCATACGCGCCAGATGCGCAAATGAGCGCGGATGAGGCGGAACTCTATCATTCGGAGCAAGTATCTGTACTGGCAGACACAGATGTGGATGTGATCAGCGGATACACTTTGGCGTACCCATCTGAGGCGATTGGTATCGTCAGGACGGCCCGCGAGTTTGCGCTTCCGGTGGTCATTTCTTTCACTGTGGAAACAGACGGGCGGTTGCCAACCGGCGCTTCGCTTGAAGATGCAATATCAGAGGTCGATAGTGCGACTGATAGCTATGCAGCCTACTACATGATCAACTGCGCACATCCCGAGCATTTCTCGGGTGTCCTCGAAGACGCACCGTGGATGCAGCGCGTACGAGGTATCATTGCCAATGCGTCACGCTGCAGCCATGCAGAACTGGACAACGCCGAAGAACTGGACGACGGCAATCCGGCCGAGTTGGGTGGGCAGTTGTCTGATATCAGGCGGCGCTTTCCTCAAATTCAGGTTTTGGGAGGGTGTTGCGGCACCGACATGCGCCACATGAAGCAGATCGTGAGTGCCGCCCGGACACCTTAAGCCGACATTCGCCACATCGCAGAAACTTGGTATGTTGGGCTCACAGCCGACCTTAGCCGCGCTGTGGTCTTAGGTCTGTTGCCAGCCCGAAGCGGACTTTCGTTCAGGTGTATGCGCAAGTCCTGGGTGCGGGAATAAACCGGACATTCGAAATTGCGGGATGAATGTCCGGTTCGCGGAGGCGGCTGTTAACCAAAGACTGCCTCAACCGCGTTGACCGTCGCCGCGACAACTTCGTCGGCGTCGGCGTTGGTCAAACAAAACGGCGGCGCAAAGCCCAAGATATCTCCCTGAGGCATTGCGCGGGCAATGACTTTGCTTTGCTCCAGCATCTTCGCCGAAAGCTGCGGCCCGATCTTGTCAGCAGGACCAAAGAACAGGCTGCTGTCCTTGTCCTTCACAAATTCAACCGCACAAAGTAGTCCGTCTCCCCGCACCTCGCCTACATGCGGGTGATCCGACAGGGCGTCACGCATCGCTTGGTTCAGATAGGCGCCAACCTTGCCCGCGTTTTCCACCAAACCAAGTTCATCGATCAGCTTGAGGTTTGCCACGCCTGCCGCCGCCCCAATTGGGTGGGCCGAATAGGTCCAGCCGTGACCAATGGGGCCGTTTTCATCGGTGCCTTGCTCCAGCACTTTCCAGACTTTGTCGCCAATGATGGAGCCGGACAGCGGCGCATAAGCCGAGGTCAGCCCCTTGGCGATGGTGATGATATCTGGCGTGATACCATAGTGATCGGACCCGAACATGGTGCCGAGACGGCCAAAGCCGGTGACAACTTCATCCGCTATCAACAGGATGTCATGCTTGCGCAGGACGGCCTGAATTGCCTCCCAATAGCCCGCAGGCGGTGGAACGATACCGCCAGTGCCAAGGATCGGCTCACCGATGAACGCCGCAATGGTATCTGCGCCTTCACGCGCGATCAGGGCTTCCAGTTCCGCCACGCAATGGGCAACGAATTGCTCTTCGGTCTGGTCGCGGTCTTTGCGGCGGAAAAAATACGGTGCTTCGGTGTGGATCACCTGCTCAACCGGCAAGTCAAATTTCCTGTGGAACAGCTCCAACCCCGTAAGCGACCCCGTCACCAGTCCCGATCCATGATAGCCGCGCCACCGCGAAATGATCTTCTTTTTCTGAGGTCGGCCAAGGATATTGTTGTAATACCAGACCAGCTTGACGTTGGTTTCGTTGGCGTCAGAACCACCGAGCCCGAAATAGACCTTGGACATACCCTTGGGCGCACGATCAAGGATCATCTTTGCCAGAGTGATTGACGCCTCAGTGCCGTGGCCAACATAGGAATGGTAATAGGCCAGCTCATGCGCCTGTTGGGCAATCGCTTCCGCTATCTCGCTGCGTCCATAGCCGACATTCACACAATAAAGCCCCGCAAAAGCATCCAGCAATCGCTGGCCGTCCCGGTCCTCGATGTGAACGCCCGACCCGGTCTTGATCACGCGGTTTGGGCTTTCGCCCCGTGCGTGTTGTGCAAGGTGGGTGGACGGATGAAAAAAGGATTCACGGTCCCATTGGTCGAGTTGATCGTTTCTCAGCATTTGCACCCTTTCGGACAAGACGGCGCGCCGCCCGTTTCAAAAATCTGGAGCTTGTGGTTCGCGCGGCTGGCCGGAACACAAACGGAAAGCTCCGTTCATCTCAACAGCAGCGCGCATTGCCTTTATTGCTGAGTACGATACGCATAGCAGAGTTTTTTGAAGCTACCAAGAGCAGTCATTCGAGCAGCCTGCAGCATCCGGTAGGTATTGGCTCGCCCCCGACCGTCGCCGCATGTGTCCCCAAGGTGAACAGCCCGACCACAGCAGACATGGCAATTTTGAACGTGGGCGGATTGCGGCCGTTCGTTGCGGTTGCGTGCCAACTGATGCAGAACGGTTTGAGCAGGCATTCAAAACTCGTCAAACTCTTTGGTTCCCCTGCACCGCCGCAAGGTCACTTTGAGCCCACATCGTGGCCCAATGACAAACGAAGAGTATCCTGCAGGAGGCAGAGTACTGTCATTGGCTGCGGGGGTAGCTTGTGTTTTAGCGCGTCTCAGCGGCGGGTAATACAAGACCTGCCGGACCTCGAACGGACCTTCAAGAACCTCGTAGCTCTCGCAACATCCAGTTACGAAGTGCCACAATATTCGGTCGACGGGAATGTGCCTCGGGGTAGACAAGGTAAAAGGTTGAACCGAGGGGAATTGCCAGATCGAACAGCTCGACCACGCGTCCGGCTTGCACGTCTTTGGCGGAAAGAAATCTCCACCCAAGCACCACACCAGCGCCATCAATCGCCGCCTGAAGCCCATGGTCTGGCAGGCTGAAATGCATTCCGTGTGACGCGTCAACGCCGCTTGTGCCGCTTGCATCCAGCCAAGTCTGCCATGTTGGCGCGCTCGGGTCGAAGTCCATCGAGTGATTGTGCAGAAGAACATGTTTTCTGAGATCAGACGGAGTCCGAATTGCGTTTGGACCTTCCAAGAGCCCGGGGCTGCACATGGGAATGACGGACTCGTCGAAAAGTTTGATGGCTTCGATGCCGGGCCATTGGCCGTGGCCAAGCCGAATGGCGGCGTCAAAATCGTCCCGCTGAAAATCCACCAGACCCAAGCTCGTAGAAATACGGACGTCGATGGCCGGGTGTTGCGCGTAGAATTTCTGTAGCCGCGGGATCAACCACATCGCAGCGAATGTGGGGGCGACGGTCAAGGCCAGTGAGCCGCCTTTGTCTGCCTCCATCACGTGCTCCATCGCACGGTCAAGGTTTGCGAACACCCCGTGCAGTTCCTTGGCCAGGAGCTGTCCCGCTTCGACAAGGACAAGCCCGCGCGTCCTACGGCGAAAAAGCGGGACGCCGAGAAAGTCCTCGAGCTTCTTGATCTGATGGCTGATCGCGGCCGGGGTAACGGACAGCTCTTCGGCCGCAGCAACAAAGCTGAGGTGGCGTGCCGCCGCTTCAAAGGCACGCAACGCGTTCAGGGGATAATTTTTGCGGTTCATCTCTATGACTTATTTTTTCTAACCCTGCGATAGACATCGTCGTTTGTCAATTCGCGGTTCAAAGCGCAAATTCGCAATCAGAAACAGCCCGACCGGGCCTTCCGCTTAAAAAAACTAATGAGTATCCGAAAGGAAAACGCCATGGCACGCGCCTTTGCGACCATCGCCTTTACGCCTGCAGTGCGGTCACAGCAATCCCGGATGGGTTCTGCTGATGGCTACACCAGGTTCCTGTCTGGCGACGAGACCTCCCCCGATGAACTGGGGGCCCAAGAGGTCGACTTCATCACCGCGCGTGACGGGTTCTATCAGGCGACGGTGTCACAGACCGGATGGCCCTATGTGCAGTTTCGAGGAGGTCCGACCGGCTTCCTGAAGGTGTTGTCATCCAGAACGCTCGGGTATGCGGATTTTCGCGGTAACCGGCAATACATCAGCACAGGGAACCTGTCCGGCAACGATCGCCTGTCGATGATCCTTGTAGACTACCCCAATCGCCGCCGCCTGAAGCTGTGGGGGCGCGCCCGCATGGTCGAAGGTCCTGACAATCCTGAAATTCTGGATCAACTCCTCGACCCGTCTTATCGGGCCCGCCCCGAGCGCGCGGTGCTCATCACCGTCGAGGCGTTCGACTGGAATTGCCCCAGCCATATTCCACGACGCCTCACCATTGATGAGACGCACCACGAGATTGCGGCCCTGCGCCGCGAAAACGAGGCCCTGAGGGCCGAAAACACTGCCATGCGCGCCGCTACGGTGTCTGGCATCCCACCCAAATCCTGAAAGGACCAAAACCATGAAACATCATTTGCGCATTCCCGTTCTCGCAGCACTGCTGGCCGGCGCCACGCTGCTGCCAGCGATCCTGCCAAACAGCGCTGTGGCTGCTGAAAGCCCTTTTGCCGTGAACATGAAAACGATGGAGATCGAAGGCCGGACCATCGCCTATCGCGAGGCGGGCGATCCGTCGAATCCCACTGTCCTGCTGCTCCACGGGTTCCCCACCTCTTCGCACATGTTCCGCGAGCTGATCCCGGTCCTGGCCGAAGACTACCACGTGATTGCCCCGGACTATCTCGGCTTTGGCGCGTCGGACATGCCGCCTGCTGACAGCTATGACTACAGCTTTGCCAACGCGGCAAACTCCATCACGCGTTTGATCGATGCCAAGGGTGTGGACACCTACTCCGTCTATCTGATGGATTACGGGGCACCGATCGGCTACCGCATGTTCGCCGAGCACCCCGAGCGCGTCACCGGTTTCGTCATTCAGAACGGCAACGCCTACGATGAAGGCCTGCGCGAGTTTTGGGACCCGATCAAGGCTTATTGGGCCGACCCCAGCGCGGAAAATGGTGATGCCTTGCGTGGCTTCCTGACGCTCGACGCCACCAAATGGCAATTCACCCACGGTGTTGGCGATGTCTCGACGGTGAACCCCGACAATTTCTGGCACGTCCAGTACCTGCTGGACCGGCCGGGGAACCAAGAGGTGCAACTGAAGATGTTCCTGGATTACGGCACCAACGTCACCGAATACCCCAAGTGGCAGGCCCTGTTCCGCGAACACCAGCCTCCGGCGCTGATTGTCTGGGGAAAGAATGATCACATTTTCCCGGCCGAAGGCGCACATCCCTACAAAGCCGATCTCAACGATGTGGAATTCCATCTGCTTGAGACCGGGCACTTCGCGCTCGAGGAATATGGCGATTTCATCGCTGCCGAGATGCAGGACTTTCTGGCCCGGATAAACAAGTGACCAAACTCAGCTCCGGCGGAACACTCCGCCGGGGCCAATTGGAACCGTTCAGCCGCGCCTCCAAGGGTCTTGGCTGTCGGTTCCCGGATTGCAACGGTCGAAGAAAGGTTCAAACCCATGAAAGATACAGGAACCCCGAACATGCTGCGTGTCGCGGCCTTCTCAGATGGCACCCAAGGCGGCAACCCCGCGGGCGTCATGGTTGGTGAAACGCTTCCGCCCGAGGCCGAGATGCAGCGCCTCGCAAGAGAGATCGGATACTCGGAAACCGTCTTTGCCGCGCCCCAAGCCGGCGGGTGGCGCGTGCGGTTTTTCTCGCCCGAGGAAGAGGTGGCGTTCTGCGGGCATGCCACAATTGCACTGGGCAATGCGCTCACCGCGCGCGACGGGCCGGGGCTGTACCAGCTTGACCTGAACTCGGGGCGCATCAGTGTTGAAGCCAAAGAGGACGGCAGTGCAACGCTGACATCTCCGCCCACCCACAGCGCTGCCGCTGACCCAGAGTTGTTGAAGGCTGCGCTTGCGCTCTTTGGTCTTGACGCCGCTGACCTGGACGGTGCTTTGCCACCAGCCCTTGCCAATGCCGGGAACAATCACCTGATCCTCGCGCTTCGCGACAGGCTGACACTCGCGGGGATGTCGTATGACTTGGCCAAAGGTGCCGAGCTGATGCGGGAGTATGACCTGACGACGATCAGCCTCTTGTGGGCGGAAACCCCGCGCCTTTTTCACAGCCGGAATGCCTTCGCGATCGGGGGCGTGGCCGAGGATCCCGCGACCGGGGCTGCCGCGGCCGCGCTGTCCGGATACCTGCGCGACATTGAATGGCCCCATGAAGGGGCAATCAGCATCGTGCAGGGAGAGGACATGGGTGCAAGGTCGCTCCTGAAGGCCGAATTCAGCAGTATTCCCGGAGAGGGAATCCGCGTCTCGGGAACGACCCGGATCATTGAAGCGGATGCGACAGCTGCCCAAGGAGACAACATCACGCCCGTTACCGTTTTTTGCGCCGATCAAACTTGCCGAGGGCAAAACGGAGGCCGATCTGCTTGCTGCTTCGGCAGTTTTCCAAAGGGACTTTGTCGCACATGAAGAGGGCGTGCTGCGCCGCGAACTTGTTCGCAAACCCGACGGGACGTATCTCGATATCGTGCAGTTCCGAAGCCACGACGACTATCTGGACGTGGTCAAAAAAGAGATGGAGTCGCCCGTTTGCGCGATGTTCTTTTCCGTGATGGACCTAAGCGATTTCGACCCCGAAGCCGAGATGGATGTCCATATCTCGCTTGAAACACACTGAACGAGGGTTTGCGGCTCTCCTTTGCGCCGCAAACCGCTCAGACAAAGACTTTCTTTCTGCGACAGAAAATGTTGACCCCGTCCGCTCCGCTGCCCCCGGGCGACCAGACGGTTTCGCACATTGAGTTAATGGCCGGTTCGAGAAAGCTGCGCGGCGACGTGACCCGACATCATGAAGGCCCGGAATGGGCCCTTCGCCAACCTTTGCAAAGTCCGGGTGATCGGGCCGAACTACGGTCCAACCGGCGCGGACCCACCAGCCTGTTGCAGCGTGGCGAATGCCGACATTGGCAGTAAACCGTCTTTAGCCGAACCGAATCCGCCAATCGACACAACGCTCGGAATCGCGTCTTTCGTAGGCCTCCAATGCGTCTGCCGGGCTCTGGTCGAACTGGTCTTCGCTGTCTTCACCCAGAGCGGTCAGCCGCATCGAATACCACGCGGTGACACCTCCCCGCGGCGGACTGTCGAAATTCGGAAACTCTGGATCGCCACCTTTCTCGCTCAACCAGGTATTCGCCAGAGCTGGTTCGAGCGCCATTGCACGCGCAAGGCTGATCGCGTCAGCAGATCCGTCACGCAAAGCCTGCGCAGCCTGCTCTCGGGTCTCAAATCCACCGGTCAAAGCGATTGGAATGTTCGTCAGCGTCTTGGCCTGTTTGGCAAAGTCGATAAAATAGGGACCCGACGAAGAGGTGCCGTCGGAACTCGATGCGGCGCCGGGGAAATACGTGCCACCGCTGACATCGATCAAGTCCACTGACGTTTTATCGATGAGCCGCACGACGTCCAATGCATCTTCCGTGGTAAGGCCGCCTTCGAGTTTGTCGGTTGAGTTGATCTTGATGCCAATCGGATACGCCGGTCCGACCGCCTGCCGAACTGCCTCGATGACTTCGCAAATGATCCGGAACCGGTTCTCGACTGACCCGCCATATGCATCGGTCCGGTGGTTGAAGAGCGGCGACAAGAACTGGCTGAACAGAAACCCGTGACCGGCGTGGATCAGAACACCCCCAAACCCAACGTCTTTCGCGAGAGCTGCCGCTTGCGCATAGGCTTGGGGCAGCGCATGGATTTCATCCAATGTCATGCCGCCGCAGTGCAATCCTTCAATGTCCAACGGAGACGGCCCTTTAGGGGTGCTGATTGGCCCATGTGCCAGCGCACCGGCGTGACCAAGCTGTGGCCAGATTTGCGCGCCGTTCACCGACCCGCCCTTGGCCAGCTTCTGCATGGCGGATAAATCCGCGTCTGGGACCAAGACCAGGTTGCCGGGCTTCTCAGGATAGTGCGGGGTTACCTGCACCTCTCCGATCAACGACAACGCAGCCCCCCCTCTGCCCATCTTTCGTAGAGCCGTATCTGCGCTTCGGTAGGGTTTCCTCTGCCATCACCCAAAGAGTCAGACATGGCAGACTTCAACAATCTGTTCTTCAACTGCCCACCACATGGAAGGTCGAGTGGCTGGCCCAGCAGTTTGGTTATGTCTTCACCCTTCATTTCATCCCTCCATCGGAATATTTCGATATATCACTTTAATTCTGCAAACTTCTGCATGAGGGGCCTTCATGTCCCGCGTGCTAAGGCTTCAGAAGCTCGTCCTGCATCGCGGCGAAAAACGCCTGAATGTTTTCCTCATCCCGTCGGTAGAACGTCCATTGCCCATGGCGCTCGGAGACCACAAAGCCGACCTGTTTCAGCAGTCCCATGTAGTTTGAGATAGTGGACTGAGAAAGCTTCGCCTTTTCCTGGATGTACGCCACGCATACACCTTCGAGGTCTTCATGGCCCGGTAGGGCCGGCGGAAAGTTTGAACGATCCTTCAGCCACTCCAGAATCTGACGGCGAACCGGATTGTTCAAAGCTGATATTGATTGCTCTAAGTCCATAAATCGAGATATCTCGATATACAGTTTGAAGTCAAGCTCCCAAACTGACTGCCTTCAAAGCGGTCGCTGACACTTGCTGTCCCGGTGTCGAAATGGCCTTGAACAGCCATTCCCTTCACCCCAGGCGCGGAGTCAAGGCCGCAGGCCGCCGCGCCCATCGACGGGCCGTCCCCACGGCACGGCGATTGGGTTGTCGTATCGAGCCACACCTGACTAGCGCGCCAGTTTCTGAGATAAATCGAGGGGATCAGAAGGAGGATCGCCGCACCACGGCCCGTCGATGACGCGGCTTGTGCGCTGGCCATGAGGTTCCGGATCAGGTCCGGGACGGGTACGCACTCAATGTCCGCAAAAGGCCCGCAGCCGCCATCCCCCTCACCCGTCAATCGTCAACGTCACCCGGTCCCCGGCAAACCACGTCCGCCCATACTCGACCGGCACACCTTCGCCATCGACGTTTACCCCTGACGAGCGCAGCAGCGGATCGCCTTCGCTGAGTTGCAGATGCAAGGCCTGTGTGGCCGAGGCCCGCACCGCCGTCAGCCGCGTGCTCGCACGGGTGTAGTCAGAGACCCCAACCGCCCTTAAAGCCTCCGTCACGCTGCTGGTTTCCGCCAACGCGCGGGTCATCCCCGCAAGGCGCGCCCCCGGAAACAGGCTCTCAAACACCGCAATCGGCTGCCCATCCGCCAGCGACAGCCCGTGGTAGCTGCAAACCGGATCCCCTGCCGCAATCTTCAGCGCCCGCGCCTCGCCTTCCGTCGCCAGACGCTCCTCCACCTGCAGGACCCGCTTCTCTGGCCTGCGCCCCGCCGCGATCAGGTTTTCATGAAACCGCACCCGCCTGCCAATGGGATAATCCGTCGGCGTCGCCGCCACAAAGGCGCCGGAACCACGCCGCGTGCGCACCAGCCCCTCTTCGACCAAAGCCGAAATCCCATGCCGCACCGTATGGCGATTGACGCCAAACCGTTCGGCCAGCGCGGCTTCGGTCGGCAGCTTGTCACCGGGCGCATACCGCCCCTCCGCTACGTCGCTCCTGAGCGCATGGGCAATGGCCTGCCAGATCGGGGTCTTACCGGACGTGTCACGCAAGTTTCACAAAACTCCACTGTCTTCGGGAGGCGAATCCGTTAATATAAGTATAGTTGTATAGTATATGGAAAAGTTGTCGAGATGAAAGACACTTTCGATGAAAAATCGGACCGCCAGCGCTGGATGAGCACCCTTGCGAGGGCCGCAGAGGGCCGGGTGTCCGCCCTTCTGGACGCCGCAATGCCCCGCCCCGGCTTCACATGGCTGCGCGCGCCGGAGATCGGCAGCACCATGGTCCGGGGCCGCGCGGGCGGCACCGGCGCACCCTTCAACTTGGGCGAGATGACCGTCACCCGCTGCGCCCTGACGCTGGAAAACGGCGCGGTCGGCCACGCCTATGTTCAGGGCCGTCGCAAAGCCGACGCAACGGCCGCCGCGCTCGTCGATGCGCTCATGCAAGGCCCCGAAGCCGCGCAGATCCGCGCCGCCGTGCTGGACCCGCTCATCGCCGAGCATGCCGCGAAAACCAAAACGCGCGCCGCCAAAGCCGCCGCCACCAAGGTCGAGTTTTTCACCATGGCGAGAGGGGAAGACTGATGCAAAATCAAACCCTTGCGGGTGGTTTCACCGATCCCGCCACCCAATCCGCCAAGGCCTTTCGCAGCGTCATGGACGCCATGGCCCGCCCCGGCACATGGCAGGCCATCACCGGCGCTGAGCCGCCCGCGCCCCTCTCCCGCGCCGCAGGCTGTGTCCTGCTCACGCTCTGTGATGCCGACACGCCCGTCTATCTCGCCGGCGAGGCGGACACCCCGGACATCCGCGCCTGGCTCGCCTTCCACACCGGCGCGCCGCTGACCGGCCCGTCCCACTGCATGTTCGCCATCGGCACATGGGCTGCCCTGCTCCCGCTCAGCGCCTACCCCATCGGCACCCCGGATTACCCGGACCGCTCCGCCACGCTGATCGTGGACAAGGCCGATCTGAGCGCCCCCACGGCCACCCTCACCGGCCCCGGCATCAAATCCACCGCCAGCCTGCCGCTGCCAGCCCTCGCCCCTTTTCAGGACAACCACGCCCTCTTCCCGCTTGGGCTCGATTTCATCCTGACCTGCGACGACCAGCTCGCCGCCCTGCCCCGCTCCACGGAGATCCAACCATGTACGTAGCTGTCAAAGGCGGCGAGCGCGCCATTGAAAGCGCCCACACCTGGCTCGCCGAAGAGCGCCGCGGCCCCACCGAGATCGCCGAACTCTCCATCCCGCAAATCCGCGAGCAGCTCAAACTCGCCGTCGACCGAGTGATGGCCGAAGGCTCGCTCTACGATCCGGACCTCGCTGCCCTTGCGATCAAGCAATCGCGCGGCGATCTGATCGAGGCGATCTTCCTGATCCGCGCCTATCGCACCACCCTGCCCCGCTTTGGCCATTCGGAGCCCGTGGACACCGGCGCCATGGCCTGCGACCGGCGCATTTCGGCCACCTTCAAGGACCTGCCCGGCGGGCAGATCCTCGGCCCGACCTTCGACTACACTCACCGCCTTCTGGACTTCAAACTCGCCGCCGAAGGCGAGACCCCCGAGGCCGCCACGCAAGAGGCGGACGAGGCCCGCGTGCCGCATGTCACCGGCTTCCTCAACCGCGAAGGGCTGATCGAAGAGGCCCCGCAGGACGACACCCCGCCGCCGGACCTCACCCGCGAGCCGCTGGAAATGCCCGCCAGCCGCGCCCTCCGCCTGCAGGCCCTGACCCGCGCGGATGAAGGCTTCACCCTCGGCCTCGCCTATTCCACGCAGCGCGGCTATGGCCGCAACCATGCCTTTGTGGGCGAACTGCGCATCGGGTCCGTGCCCCTTGACATGGACATCCCGGAGCTGGGATTCTCCATTGAAATCGGAGAGATAACACTCACCGAATGTGAAACCGTCAACCAGTTCACCGGCTCCAAAACCCAGCCGCCGCAGTTCACCCGGGGCTATGGTCTGGTCTTTGGCCAGAGCGAGCGCAAGGCGATCTCCATGGCGCTGGTCGAACGCGCCCTGCGCTGGGAAGAGCTGGGCGAAGACTTTGAAGGCGCGCCCGCGCAGGACGCCGAATTTGTGCTCTACCACGCCGACAACATCCAGGCGACGGGCTTCCTCGAACACATCAAACTGCCCCATTACGTCGATTTCCAGTCCGAACTGGAACTGGTCCGCAAACTGCGCCGCGAAGCGGGCGCGGATCAGGTGCAGGAGGCGGCGGAATGAGACCGGGCACAAAAAAAGCCCCAACGGGGCCACGACATTCTCAGGTCAGGACAAAAAAAAGAGGCCGATCAATCGCCTCCGTCGCCGTCTCCTTCGCTGTCCCAATCCTCGGTAGGGTCACAGAACGAACGTCGTTCGCCACCGTGCCACTCAATCCAGACGTAGACGCCATCCTCGCGTTGCCGCAACGTGCTGCGCCGTTTGTGGTCGCGGTACAGGCCGAAACTCATCACGGCTCCGCCGAAAGCGATAGACACAACGGATTCGCCAGCATGGGCCCAGAGGCCCAACACGGCGAGGACAATCAGCAGGGTCCAATACGAAAAACTGTAGTCCGAGCGCGTGCTCGTCATCACAAATCTCCACGGTGTGTTGAAGGAAAACAGACAAGAGAGACCGCGAGGTCTGTGACGGAGCTGAAGCTGTCCAACCCCTTCGCGTCATATCGACCTTATGATTCGAGTGCTCATCATGTCTGTGCGAACGCTAACATGGCCTTTGTAACAGAATTGCGACGGGGGCTGTCATGAGCTTGATCACCTCCCTCAACGCCGCGGCCGATCAGGTTCAGGAGGCGGCGGAATGATGGCGATTTTTCCCCGAAAAAATCGACAGGTGGGCAAGGGAGTCTTTTCGCAGAAAAGAGCTCCAGCCCACTCCCTTGAAATTCTGGATACCACCCCATGAAACACGTCGTCTTTGACATCGGAAACGTGCTGGTTGACTGGCACCCGGCCCCGGCTTGGATCGATGACCTTGGCTCTGCCGAGGCGGTCGAGGCCTTCCTCAAACGCGTCGATTTCCCGGCCCGGAACCTGCGTTGCGACAAGGGTGAAACCTTCGCCGATGTGGCCCGCGAATTGCCGGACCCCGAGGACGCCCGCCTGCTGGCGCTCTACCCCTCGCGCTTTCCTCTGACGGTGGTCAACGAAGTGCCCGGCACATGGGCCATCGTGGATCAGCTTGAGGCGCGCGGCGTGCCGCTCCATGCGATCACCAACTGGTCCGCCGAAACATGGCCCGAAGGTCTCAAGGCGCACCCGCGTCTTGGCACCATGTTTCAGACCACCATCGTCTCCGGCGCGGTTGACCTGATCAAACCCGATCCGGCGATCTACCGCCTGTTCCTTGACCGCTCCGGCCTCGCGGCCTCTGACTGCGTCTTCGTCGATGACAAGCCGGAGAATATCGCCGGTGCGCACTCCGTCGGCATGGACGGCATTCACTTCACCGATGCGCGCGCCTTCGAGGCCGCGCTCAAAGACCGGGGGCTGCTATGACCTTAGTCGCCCTCGATGTGTGTACTCCATTCGGTTGCGTCCCACTGAGGCGTCGGGTCGGTGGAAGAGCGGCGCTCGGATCCGTCAAAGTCGATCCAGACGAACTCAATTCCAAACTCGGTCTTCTGGGTGCGCAAACTTTGACGCCGTTTGTATCGCCTTACAGACAGCCAGAGAGCGTACAAACCGCCCGCCACAAAAAAGAAAGAAAGGAACCGGATCAATTCAACCGGACCTTCTGTTTGACCGATGAACGCCCACAAGACAATCAAAACCGAACCACAGGTGTAAACGATAGAAAACACGATGTGAGACACTTGGCCGGCTCCGATGGAGGTATCCATGTCGGACTATAGCTTCACATTCCTGGATGAACAGACCAAACGCATTAACCACCGGGGGCTGCTATGACCTTAGTCGCCCCCGCCCCCATCACCACCGCCGCCTGCGTCAAATCCGTCGCCGCCCGGCTCGGAATACCAATCTCCACCCTTGCGATCGGGATGGGTCAGGGAACTGCGCGGGGAGCCGTCGAAATCGGTCCAGACCCAGCTTCCGCTGCTGTCCTGATGCAGGCTGTCACGCCGCTTCCGATAGCGCCGCTGCCTGAGGATCAAAACCCATATCCCGAACAGCGAAAACGCGGCCAGAGCCCCGAAAAACAACCACAATTCCAACGCCATACCCGGGCCTCACATTCCAAAGGATCGTTCCATGGCTGACTATAACTTCGCCTACCTCGATGAACAGACCAAACGCATGATCCGCCGCGCCATTCTCAAGGGTCTGGCGATCCCCGGCTATCAGGTGCCTTTTGCCTCCCGCGAGATGCCCATGCCCTATGGCTGGGGCACCGGCGGGGTGCAGGTTTCCGCCGCCGTTCTGTGCCCTGACGATATCTTCAAGGTTATTGATCAGGGCGCGGATGACACGACAAATGCTGTCTCGATTCGCGCCTTCTTTGAACGCACCGCAGGGGTTGAAACCACGACCGCCACCGCCGAGGCCAGCGTCATCCAGACCCGCCACCGCATCCCCGAAGAGCCGCTGAGCGAGGATCAGATTCTTGTCTATCAGGTGCCCATCCCGGAGCCTCTGCGCTTTCTCGAACCGCGTGAAAGCGAGACGCGCAAGATGCACAGCCTTGAGGAGTACGGCCTCATGCATGTAAAACTTTATGAAGACATCGCCCGCCACGGCCATATCGCCACCTCCTATGCCTACCCGGTGAAGGTCGAGGGGCGCTATGTGATGGACCCGTCGCCCATCCCGAAATTCGACAATCCCAAGCTGGGGGATATGGCCGCGATCCAACTCTTTGGGGCGGGCCGTGAGCAGCGGATTTACGCGCTGCCGCCCTATACCCAGGTGGTCAGCCTCGACTTCGAGGATCACCCGTTTGAGGCCTCCAAAGCCGATCAGATCTGCGGGCTTTGCGGGGCTTCGGACAGCTATCTTGACGAGGTCATCATCGACGACGCAGGCGGGCGGCTTTTCTGCTGCTCAGACACCGATTATTGCACCGGCCGCCGCGCGGCTGGCCATCAAGGCCCGGCCTTCCCGGGCAGCGAGGTAGCCGCATGACACCGCTTCTTTCCGTTCAGGGCGTGACCAAACGCTATGGCACCCACATCGGCTGCGCGGACGTGAGTTTTGACCTCTACCCCGGCGAGGTCATGGGCATCGTGGGCGAGAGTGGTTCGGGCAAGTCGACCCTGCTGAATTGCATGGCCGGGCACCTGCCCCCGGACGCCGGGCAGGTGGTGTTTGACACCCGCAGCGAGGGGCCAAAAGACACGCTCGCCATGTCGGAACCGGAACGCCGGATGCTCGGGCGCACCGATTGGGCTTTTGTCCACCAGCACGCCCGCGACGGGCTGCGGATGGGGGTCTCGGCGGGCGGCAATGTGGGCGAGCGGCTGATGGCCGTGGGCGCGCGGCATTATGGCGATATCCGCGAGCAGGCCACGGATTGGCTGGAGCGGGTCGAGATTGATGCGGCCCGCGTGGATGACCGCCCCACAACCTTTTCGGGGGGCATGCAACAACGGCTCCAGATCGCCCGCAACCTCGTCACTGGCCCGCGGCTTGTGTTCATGGATGAGCCGACCGGAGGGCTTGATGTCTCGGTTCAGGCGCGTCTGCTGGACCTGCTCCGAGGGCTGGTAAGGGACATGGGGCTGAGCGCCATCATCGTCACCCATGATCTGGCCGTGGTGCGGCTTCTGGCGGATCGGCTGATGGTGATGAAATCGGGTCATGTGGTCGAAGCCGGCCTGACCGATCAGGTGCTGGATGATCCGCAACATGCCTATAGCCAGCTGCTTGTCAGCTCGGTCCTGCAGGTCTGAGATGTTTCGCGCGCGAAACATTTTTCATTCATTAACAAAGGCTTAACGCATGATCTGCCTAGAAAACGTTTCCAAAACCTTTACGCTGCACAATCAGGGCAGCGCAGTGATCGAGGTGATCCGCGATGTGTCCTTTGATGTTGCGCCCGGCGAATGTGTGGCGCTGACCGGCTCTTCGGGGGCGGGAAAATCGACGCTGATGCGGATGATCTACGGCAACTACCTGACGCAATCGGGCGCCATTCGCATCGGCGGTGTGGACCTTGTGCAGGCCGAGCCGCGCGACGTGATTTCCCTGCGCCGCGATACGCTGGGCTATGTCAGCCAGTTCCTGCGCGTGGTGCCGCGTGTGCCGACGCTGGAGGTGGTGGCGGAGCCGCTGCGCGCGCTGGGGGTGCCAGCCGAAGCGGCACAGGAAAAGGCGCGCAACCTTCTGACACAGCTCAATATTCCAGAGCGCCTCTGGTCCCTCTCGCCCACCACCTTTTCGGGCGGCGAGCAGCAGCGGGTGAACATCGCGCGCGGCTTTGCCTATGACTATCCGGCGATGTTGCTCGATGAGCCGACCGCCAGCCTTGATGCCACCAACCGCGAAGTTGTGCTGAGCCTGATCGAAGAGGCCAAGGCACGCGGGGCGGCGATTATCGGGATTTTCCACGACGAGGCAGCGCGGGCGCGGGTCTGCGACCGGGAGATTGATGTGAGCCGTTTCACGCCGGGATTGTCCTCAAGCAGCGAAGCGGTAGGACAAAACAAGGAGTCAGCCGCGTGATGCCGGGCCGGTTGATCGCCGTTGTCGGCCCCTCGGGCGTGGGCAAGGACAGCGTGATGCGCGGCCTTGGCGAGGCGATGCCGGGGCTGCATCTGGTGCGGCGGGTGATCACCCGCGCGCCGGGTCTGGGCGGCGAAGAGTATGACGCGGTCACCCTGCCCGCTTTTGAGGATATGGTGGAGAACGGCGCCTTTGCGGTGCATTGGGGCGCGCATGGGTTGCGCTATGGCATCCCGCAGACGGTGCGGTTTCACCTGACCAAAGGCACCGATTGTCTGGCGAATTTTTCGCGTGGGGCGCTGGCGGAAGCCGCTGAAACCTTTGAGAATTTTATCGTTCTGAACATCACCGCCACACCCGAGACGCTGGCCCTGCGGCTGGCCGCGCGGGGCCGCGAAAGCGCCGAAGAGATTGCCGGGCGTCTGGCGGTCACGCAAAAGCCGCTGCCCAAAGGGCTGGAGGTGATCGAGATCAGCAATGACGGGCCGCTGGATGAGACCCTCGCGCGCGCCGTGGCGCGGCTTCAGCCGGTGAGCGTGTAGCGATGGATCACCTCGAACCGCCCGTCCTCCCGCTCGCCGCAGAGCGCAACCTGATCGATCCCGAAGGGCTCTGGCAGGCTGGGCAAGTTGTCCTGCACGGTTTTGATCCAGGTGTCGATCTGGGCCTTGGGGAGCTTGCCGGTCAAGGTCAGGTGGAAGCGGAACTCTTCGAAAACATAGGGATAGCCCCACTGGGTGAGCAGAGCCTCTTGCCTGTCGCTGAGCGGCGCCTTGCGGCGGCGTTCCAGTTCGGCGGCGCTGGCCGGGGCGCGGAAGGCGTCGGGCGCGCGCACGCAGGCTTCGGCCACGCGTTGCAGGCCGCTCAGGTCCCCATGCGGGGTGAGCGCGAGGAAGCGACCCAGCCGGGTCAGCTCCAGCCCGTCGCAGACTGCCGGGGCAAGCGTTTCGGCCATTTCGGCCACCGCCCTCTCAAGACCCGCCGCCGTTTGCCCGTCCTTGAGCCGGAACGGCGGTTTCAACGTGCCGTGAAACCCGTATTTGCGCGGTGTCATCGTGATGTCATGCAAAGCGGGCATGTCGAACTGCGGCACGGCAAGCCCCGAGACGATGTCCCAGCCCAGCCAGGTTGCCCCGAAGTCCGCAAGCGGCCCCTGGGGCGGCACGTAGTAAATCGCAAAGCGAGCGTATGACATGAATTCCCCTTTCCCTGCGTCCTCTTTGGCCCATGTGTGTGACAACGACGTGTCAGGGTCCCTGTGCCTTGCCGGGGCCCGGCTTGTTCTGGCGGATCGCGTTGCCCTTGGCTCCGTGACCATCGAAGACGGTTTGATTACAGAGATTTGCGAGGGGGACGCAATCCCCGATGGCGCAATTGACTGCGCGGGGGATTACGTATTGCCCGGGTTGGTGGAGCTGCATACGGACAACGTGGAGCGGCATATCGAGCCGCGCCCGGAGGTGGACTGGCCGCATCTGCCCGCGCTTCTGGCGCATGATGCAGAGCTGGCCTCGACCGGGATCACCACGGTGTTTGACGCCATGCGGGTTGGCTCGATCCATTCCGGCAAGGGGCGCTACATTGATTACGCGCGCAGGCTGGCCGACGAGTTGCTGGCGGCGCGGGCGGAAGGGCTGTTCAAGATCAGCCACTTCCTGCACCTGCGGGCAGAGATTTGTTCGGAGACGCTTTTGGAGGAGCTGGCAGGGTTTCGCCCGGAGGACCGCATCGGGATTGTCAGCCTGATGGATCACACCCCCGGCCAGCGGCAGTTCCGCGATCTTAGCGCGCTCAAGACCTATGTGGCGAAGAAACGCGGCATGAATGATGCGGAGTTTGCCGATCACGTTGAGAATCTGCTGGGGTTGCAGGAGCGGTTCGGGGCGAAGCATGAGGCGGGCGCGGTTATCGAGGCGGCGCGTCTGGGCGCGGTTCTGGCCAGCCATGACGACACCACGGCGGGCCATGTGACACGTTCGGCGCAGAACGGCGTGGGCTTTGCCGAATTCCCGACGACGGTGGAGGCGGCGGAGGCCTGCCGTAGCCACGGCATTGCGGTGATGATGGGCGCGCCGAACCTGATCCGGGGCGGCTCGCATTCGGGCAATGTGGCGGCAGAGGATCTGGCGCGGCGGGACCTTTTGGACATTGTCTCGTCCGATTATGTGCCCTCGGCGCTGCTGCTGGCGGCGTTCCGGCTGGCGGTGATCTGGGACGACCTGCCCCGCGCCATGGCCACCGTCACGCGCAACCCGGCTGAGGCCGCGCGGCTGGACGATCGCGGCGTGCTGGAGTGCGGGATGCGCGGCGATGTGCTGCGGGTGCGCCCGGTGGGCGCGACCCCGCTTTTGCGCGGGGTCTGGAGCCAGGGGCAGAAGATCGGCTGATCTCCGTTTTCATTGCGCCCATGCGCCTGTAGGCTGCGTCTCTGATTTGGGCAATCGGCGGAGGCGCACTCATGACCTGGGAAATCTGGACGCTCTATGTGGCGACGGTGCTGGCGTTGATGAGCACGCCCGGGCCGAGCCAGCTTCTGATGCTGTCGAACAGCGGCATTCACGGCTTTCGCCCGGCGCTGGCCACCGCTGCCGGGGACCTGACGGCAAATGCCTTGCAGATGCTGGCGGCGGGGCTGGGGCTGGCGGCGGTGATCGCGGCCTCTGCCACGGCGCTTTCGGTGATCAAATGGGCGGGTGTGGCCTATCTGATCTGGCTTGGCCTGCGGATGATCCGGCGGGCGGATCCCACGGTGGCACAGCGCGGCGCGGCCCCGGCCAAGACCGCGCTCGGCACCTTGTGGATGCAGGGTTTTCTGACCTCCGCCGCGAACCCCAAGGCGGTGGTTTTCTTTGCCGCGCTCTTCCCGCAGTTCATCGACGGCGGGGCGCCGTTCTGGCCGCAGTTCCTGATCCTGTCGCTGACCTATATCGGCATGGACGGCTGTTTTCTCGCCGCCTATGGCCTCGGGGCAAGCTGGGTCGCCAAGAGGTTCAAAGGCGGCGCGAAGCTGTGGATCGAACGCATCGGCGGCGGGTTCATGATCGGGGCAGCGGTGCTGCTCGGGCTGAAATCGCTCAACCCATCATAGCCGCGCGGACCTTGGCTGCGGCGCGGGTGAAGGCGGCCTCCGTCAGGTCCAGATCGGCCTCGGTCAGGGCCAGCGACGGGTAGAGCTTGCCCGGCGATTTGAAAACGCCGCAAGCGCGCAGTTCCGCGTTCCAGACCGCGTTCAGATTGGGATCGCTGTGCCGGGCGCTGCGGTAGTCGACCGGATCGGCCTCGGTGAAGTAGATGTCAAAGAGCGTTGCGTCGCCGCAGATCCGGTGGGCAACCCCCTCGGCGTCCAGAGCCGCGCTTTGCATGTCCATGAGCCGCTGGCCAAGCGCGCGCAGACGGTCGTATTGGCCTGGACGGCGCAGCACTTCCATGGTTTTCAGTCCGGCGGCGGAGGCCACGGGGTTACCCGAGAGCGTGCCAAGCTGCATGAGCCAGTTTTCCGCGCCGACGGTGTCCTTGTCAAAATGCGCCATGATCTCGGCGCTTGCGCCCAAAGCGGCCAGAGGGAAGCCGCCGCCGATGATCTTGCCCAAGGTACAGATGTCCGGCACCACGCCGTAGCGTTCCTGCGCGCCGCCGTAATCGAGCCGGAAGCCGGTGACGATCTCGTCAAAGATCAACAGAACGCCGTGCTTCGTGCACAGATCACGCAGGCCCGTGAGGAAACCCGGCTGGGCCGGGATGATCCGCTGCAAAGGCTCGGCGATGATGGCGGCGATGTCGTCATGTTCGGCCAGAAGCGAGGCGACGGCCTCCAGATCGTTGAAAGGCGCAATCAGCATTTCATCAGCGACGCCCTGCGGGATGCCGGCGCTGTCGGGCACGGCGGTGGGGAAGTTGACCTGTTTGCTCGGCGCAAGGCTCATCTGGGCTTCGGCGCTCATGCCGTGGTAGCCGCCTTCGAACTTCAGGATTTTGGGCTTGCCGGTATAGGCCCGTGCAAGCCGGATTGCGTACATGTCCGCCTCGCCGCCCGAGGCGACAAAGCGCACCTGCTCGCAGCAGGGCACGGCCTCCACGATGGCTTCGGCCAGTTCGATCCCCTTGGCATTGTTGGCAAAAAACGTCATGCCTTTGGGCAGTTGTTCCAGCACCGCCTCCATGACTTCCCCGTCGCCATGGCCCAGAAGCATGGGGCCGGAGCCGATCAGGTAATCGACGTATTCGCGGCCATCTTCGTCCCAGACGTGGCTCCCCTCCCCCCGTGCAATGACGATGGAGGCGTCGAAGTTGCCGAAGCCTGCGGCGGGCAGGACGGCGCGGGCGCGGTTAATCCAGTCGGTTTGCGTGTCGATGCGGTTCATGGTGTTAATCCAGTATCAGGTCCGGTGCCCCAAGGGCGGTTTTGTCAACGGTGATCCCCAGTCCGGGGGCATTTGGCGGCGCGATGCGACCCTCTTTGCGAGTGGGCGCGGTGGGGGCGACGCGCGGGGCGACATAGCCCGACAGATCGCAGACGTTCAGCACACGGGTCGGATCGGTTGCTGCGCCCAGATGCAGGGCGGCGGCGGTGACGATGTCGCTGCCCCATGTGCATTCGATGCACATTTTCGCGCCCAGATGCAGGCTCAGATCGCGGGCGCGGCGCAGGGCGGAGAGACCGCCGAACTTGGAGATCTTGAGCGCGACCACGTCCATGATGCCAAGCCGGTACGCCTCCAGCATCGACGCCGTGTCATGGGCCAGTTCGTCCATTTTCATCGGCAGGAGCGTGGCGCGCTGAACCCGCGCGCACTCCTCCAGCGTGGCGCAGGGGGCTTCCAGCATAACGTCAAGATCGGACGCCCCGCGCCCGACGCGGATCGCATCAAGCGTGGTCGCGCCGCAGTTCCAATCGCCGTAGACCAAAGGCCCCGGCCCCACGGCCTCGCGCACCTTTGCGAGGCGCTCCACATCGGTTTGCCAGTCGCCGGACGCGCCAAGTTTGGCCTGAAACTGGGTGATGCCCGTGGCCTGCGCCTCGCGGGCGATGCGGGCCATCTCGTCCGGCTCCACACAGGTGATCGAGTGATAAAGCGGCAGGTCGGCCTGCCGTTGGCCGCCGAGCAGCGTGTGCAGCGGCAGGCCTGCAGCCTGCCCGGTGATGTCCCAGAGCGCGATGTCGAGCGCGGATTTGGCGTAGCGGTGATCGGGCAGATAGGCCTCCGCCCGCGCCATCAGCGCCTCGACGCCGACGGGATCCGCGCCCAGAAGGACGGGGGCCAGTTCCTGCAAGGCGGGGGCGACGCCGCGCGCATAGGCGGGCAGGTAATGCGGGATCGGGCAGACCTCGCCCCAGCCGGTGATGCCCTGATCGGTGTCCACCGAGAGAACAACGGTCTCGACGGTGTCGCAGGTCTTGCCTTCGGCCATGTAATAGGCGGTGTGGCTGGTCAGCGGCAGGTGCCAGAGGGCAATGCGGGTGATCTTCATGGCAGGGCCTCGTTGCGGTGAATTGGGGCAAGGCGGAGGTCAGAGCGCATAGCGGGCGACCTTTTTGAGCTGGTCCTCATCGGGGTGTACGCCAAGGCCCGGTGTTTCGGGCAGATGCAGGTGGCCAGCCTGATTGCGCGGCCCCCTGCCCCCGGCGATGTCGACGGTGATCATGTCCTGACAGGCCCAGACCGCGCGGCAGGCGTGATCGGGGATGGTGGCGGCGAGATGCAGGGCTTCGGTGTCGGCCAGCACGCTGCCGCCGGTGGCCATGACAAACATGTCGATGCCATGGGCGAGCGCGATGTCGCGCATGCGGGCGGCCTTGGTCAGACCGCCGACGCGGTTGAGCTTGATGCCGAACACCTCGGCCAGACCATCCCGGGCGATGCGCGCGGCGTCCTGCAGGGTGACGAGGCTCTCATCGACGGAGACCGGAGAGGCGTGTTTGTGCGAGATGGCGGCGATGTCGTCGAGGCTCTCGCCCGGCTGCTCGAAGGTGACGTGCAGGTCCTCGCAGGCGCGCATGACCTGAAGCGCCTGCGCCCGGCTCCAGCCCCGGTTGACATCGTAGAGCACGATCTCTCCGTCGCGGCGGATGACTTCGACATCGCGCACGCGGGCAATGTCGCGCGCCACGTCGCCGCCGATCTTCACCGAATGGGCGATGTAGCCGCGGGCGCGGTAGCGTTCCATGACGGCGCGGGTCTCTTCCGCCGTCTTGGCACCAACGGAAGAGGCAATGGGACGGGGCGTGCGCGAGCCGCCGCCCATGAGATCGGCAATCGGCAGGCCCGCCGCCTGCCCCGCGATGTCCCAGCAGGCCATGTCGATGGGGGATTTGGCGTAGAGATGACCCGGTAGTGCCAGATCCATCGCCCGCTCCACATCGAGAACCCGGCGCGGATCAAGGCCCAGCACAAAGCCCGCCATGGTCTCGATCCCGGCGCGGATGCCGGGGCCGTGGGCGGGCACGTAGGTATGACCCCAGGGCGTGCCCTCGCCCCAGCCGGTGAGGCCATCGTCGGTCTCGATCTTGACCAGCGTGGCGTCGAGACATTCGAACTTCAGCCGCCCGCCGGAGAGCCAGTACGGGTGCTCCAGAGGCAGATCGACCTGATAGGTGGTGATGCTGGTGATTTTCATTGTGCCGCCCCTTTTGAGGCGGCACCGGTCAGATGTCGCGCCCGCCTCTGCCGCGCACCGGTTTGCCGGTGACCAGACGATAGATTGTATTCGCCGCGAGCCCCCATCCCGCCAGGGCGGCAATCAGCCAGCCGATCAGGAACAGGCCCCCTTGGCCGCTTAGAACAAAACGCAGCGCCGTCAGGCAGGCCACGCTCCAGGCGAAAATCCAGCCCAACAGGAAGATCAGCATAAACAGTCGTTCGCCGGTCATGGGAATCCTGCCGTGTTTTTCGGTCTCCGATGCCCGCCCTTGCGGCGTTTCGAAACTGCCGAGCGCGCCCGGCTCGCCCGCGCTCGGCGCCAAAGCTGTGGAGCGCCATCGCAAACCCGCGCTCCATCGACCCAAAGCAAAGGCTGCGGCGGCGATGAGGGCGTGGCTTACAATCGATGGCATTCTGTCTCCTGCTTCTATGCTTCACCATAGAAGTGGGGAGCGCGTGGGACGGCCCCAAGGGGTACGCTGCCAGTTTATGCATACCGTTGCATACAAACATCATGACTGTTCTCCATATACCGCCACGGGGTCTCCAAGGCTGTCAAAATCCGGTGTCACACCCAGCCCTGGCACGTCCGGCGCGTAGAGCTTGCCGCCCTGCGCCACCGCGCCGCCGATCCCGGTTGAGCGGGTGTTGTAGTTCATCAGGTCGGTGGTGTTTTGCAGGTAGTCCTCGGGCGTGGAGGCGGCGAAATGGGCGAGCGCGGCAGAAGCGATTTCGCCGCCCCATGTGTCTTCGGCCACCACCGGCATGCGGTTTTCGATCAGGTAATCGCGCACCCGGCGCGCCTTGGACAGACCGCCCAGGTTGGAGATTTTCAGACAGCAAATCTCGGCCCCGCGATCCGCCACGATGCGCTGTGCCGCGCCCATGCCGGTCACACATTCGTCGAGCTTCATCGGTTGCTGCGCCACGCGGCGCACCTGCTGGCATTCCTCATAGGTGCGGCAGGGCTGTTCGAGGATGTAATCAAGCTCGGCCGTAGCCCGCGCCACGCGGATGGCATTGTCCACACGCCAGCCCTGATTGGCGTCGGCCATGGCTTTCTCGCCCGGCTGAAGCAAGGCCACGCCCTGATGGATGCGGTCAATGTCCCCGGCCCAGTCGCTGCCGACCTTGATCTGGAACTGGCGGTATCCCTGATCGCGGTAGCGCTGCATCTCGGCCAGCGTCTCTTCCGTCGCCTTTTGCGGGGCGACGCGGTACATGGGCGCGCCATCCGTCAGCTTGCCGCCCATGAGCATCCAGACCGGTTGGGCGCAGGCTTGCCCGAGAATGTCCCAGCAGGCCGCATCGAAGGGCGCCTTGGCATAGCCATGGCCCTGCACCGCGTGATCCATGATCTGCTCGATCCGCGCCACCTGACGCGGGTCTTCGTCGATCAGCAGAGGCGCGACGAGACGGGCCAGCGCCTCCACCCCTTCGGAATGGGCCACCATGTAGTTCTCGCCGCAGGGGGTGAACTCGCCGCAGCCCTGAAGGCCCGCGTCGGTGTCGATCACCACAACCGAGGCCATGGCCGTTTCAATCGCATTGCCCGCGCCCCAGCCATAGCTGCCGCCCACATAAGGCAACGGGGTTTTGTAGATGCGGATTTGGGTGATCTTCATGTCAAAGCCTCCGGTGGCGTCAGGACCGGGCGCGTGCCCAGATCGCCGCGCCAGAGCACCAGCGCCAGCAAAGGATGGGCGTGGGTCCGCGTGGCGTGCGGCTGGTTCGAGGGATGAAAGACGTGGCTTCCGGGGCGCAGAGTGCGGGGAGGCTCGCCATGCAGGCGAAACTCAGCCTCGCCTGCGATCACAAAGTAAATCTCTTCGGCGGGATGGTGGTGCCAGGGGTAATCCAGCCCGGCGGGCATATAGACCAGAAAAACGCCTGTCTCCCCGGCCTCAAAGGCTCCGCCACCTCCGGCCACCGCATAACAGCCGAACCGGTCGAGGAAGTCCTGCCCGAGCGCGGTGCCTTTGTAGGTCTCGCGCCACTGCGCGAAGGGCGCGGCGGCCTGCGCCGCATCGCGCAGCGCGGCATGATCTTCGGTGTACAGCCCGGTCTCCGCCTGAAACTGCGCGCTTGCCGGGATGTGATGCGGGGTCATGGCCTGCCGCGCAGGCGACGGCGGCAGCGGGCCAAAGCCATGCAATGCAGGCTCCGCCGCGTGCACCTGTCGGATCTGCGCCCAAAGCGCCTCAAAAGCTTCTGCGCTGGTCATGCCACCTCCATCTGCGGCAGCCCCGCAAGCCCTGCGCCGCGCCAGACCACATAGGCGAGGAAAGGCTGATCCGTGGTGGTCATGGCGTGCGGTTGGTTGCAGGCGTGTTCGGCTGTGCCGCCGGTTGAAATGGTTTTGTCGGGCACGCCGCGCGCCTGAAACTCCGCCGCGCCGGAGAGGCAGGCATAAAGCTCCTCGGCCTCGTGCAGGTGCCAGTCATAGCGCAGACCCGGCCCCCAGTAGCCGATATAGCCGCGCGCGGTATTGGTGTGGAAATGGCCCGAGGGGCCGTAGAGCTCAAGATAGCCATAGTTGGCGAGGAAGGCCGCGCCGACCTCTGCCTCCGAATAGGTCTGCCGCCATTCCGCCTGTCCCGCTGCCGCGCAGAGGGCGGCGGTGACGGGCTGTGTCTGTCGGTTTCCGGGCAGAGGGTTTTGGGCCAGAAGGCTGGCTGCTCGGCAGGGCATCGGGGGCAGGTTAGCGGCGCGCAAACCCTTGGGAAATGGCGCAAAATCCTGCAAGGCGGGCGTGCTCTCGTGCAGCGCCCGCACCGCGTTCAGAAGCGCGGCGAGGCTCACGGGACCACCACGATGTTGCCGGTGTGCGCCTTGGCGATGAAGGCGGTTTGCGCCGCGTGCAGGTCCTCCAGAGGGTAGCTGGCCGCAAGGGCCGGTTTGATCTCGCCCGCTTCGATATAGCGGATGAGGTTTGGCATGACCTCGGGGTCGATCACCGTTGATCCGGTGAAGGTCAGGTCGCGCAGGTAGAAGGTGCGCAGGTCCATCTCCACCATCGGCCCGGCGATGGCCCCGGAACAGGTGTAGCGCCCGCCCCGTTCGAGAACGTCGATCAGGGTGGACCAATACGCGCCGCCGACCACATCGGCGACGACGGTGATTTGCTCCGCGCCAAGCGCGGCGCGCAGGTTTTCCGGCGCGCGCGGCAGAAGGACGTCGGGGCCGAGCGCGGCCACATCCCCGTGTTTGGCCTCGGACGCCATGGCGATCACCCGCGCGCCGCGCCGTTTGGCCAATTGCACCAAGGCGCCGCCGACGCCGCCGGATGCGCCGGGCACCACAACGGTGTCCTGAGCGGTGACGGCGGCGCGGGTCAGCATGCCTTCGGCGGTGGAATAGGAGCAGGAAAAGGTAGCCAGTTCCGCGTCGCTCAGCTCCGATTGCACGGCGAGGGCGTTGCGCGAGGGGATCACCGTGTAATCGGCAAAACCGCCATCCCGCTCGGAGCCGAAATAGCCGGTTTTGCTCTTGTTCAGCGGATCGTCCGGATCGCGCAGCCAGTTGTCGGTGATCACCCGCGTGCCGATGCGGGCGGGATCGACGCCCGTGCCCACGCTGACAATGCGCCCGCAGACATCCGCGCCCTGAATGCGCGGAAAGGTAATTGGCGCGCCGCCCCATGTGGGATCGTCGGCGTTGACCGTCTCATAGGCGCCGCCGGTGGTGGCCTCGCTCACCGCCTTTGAGTACCAGCCGGTGCGGGTGTTGATGTCGGTGTTGTTCAGCCCGCAGGCGCCGACCTTGATCAGCACCTCGCCGGGGCCGGGATCCGGGCGCGGCCAGGTGCCATGCAGAACCAGCTTGTCCAGATCGCCATGCCCTTCGGTCACCATGGCGCGCATCGTGTCCGGCAGGTTCATTCCGCCGCCTCCTGGACCGCGTCGGTGCGAGGCAGCAGGCTTTGCGGATCATAGACCGGATCGGCGAGCACCTGTGCGGCGCGCGGCTTGCCATGGATCACCACCTCCAGAGCGGTGCCGGGCGTGGCGGCCTCGGGTTTGATATAAGCAAAGGCGAGCACCTGATCGGCGGTGGGGCTGTAGACCACAGAGGCGGTGGAGCCGACGACCGCGCCGTCTTGCAGGACCGCCTCGCCGCCATGGCCGTCGATCTCGCCATCGGAGGTGATGCCGAGGTAGGCGCAGACCCAGCGCAGGTCCGGGTTCAGCGTCTTGTCCTTGCCGAGGTAGTCCTTGTCGCGGCGGGCAAAGCGCAGCACGTCGGCCTCCGCCAGGGTGACTTCGTTGGTCAGCTCCCCTGCCCCTTTGAACCCTTTTTCCATGCGCATGACGTTCATGGCAAAGCTGCCGTAGTCGACCATGCCGTGGGCCGCCCCGGCCTCCGAGAGCGCGGTGTAGACATCGACCATGGCGTCAAACGGCATGTGCAGCTCCCAGCCCAGCTCGCCGGCATAAGACATGCGGAAAGCCCAGACCTTGTGCCCGGCGACGGTGATTTCCTGCGCCGAAAGCCAGCGGAAGGAGGCGTTGTCCAGAGCGGCATCGGTGCAGGCGCTGAGAATGTCGCGCGAACGCGGGCCGTTGAGCGAGAGCGCGCCCCAGGAGGAGGACAGCGCCGTGACCGTGGCATCCGCCCCGTTCATATGGGTGGCCAGATGGTCAAGCAGGCGCTGTTCGAAGAAGGCCGCGCAGACGAGATAAAACCGATCATGTTTTTCGCCTACCGCTTCGCTACTTGAGGCGTCTGGCGCCATCCGCACGATGGTTGTCTCAAGCTCGATCCGGCCCGCGCGGTTCAGCATGTGGGTCAGGGTGATCGAGCCGGTTTTCTGCGGCATCCGGTTTGCTGTCAGACGATCCAGAAGCGCGTAGGCCTCCGGCCCTTCGACCAGCACCTTGGTGAAGGCCGTCACGTCCATCAGACCGGCCGCTTCGCGCACCGCTTTGACCTCGGCGGCCACCATGTCATCGGCGGCGGTGCGGCGGAAACCGTAGTGGTCGCGCTGCTCGACACCATTACGGGCGAACCAGCGCGGGCGCTCGAAGCCGTAGACCTCCTCATGCACCGCGCCTTTGCCCTTCAGGATCTCATAGAGCGGAGACGGTTTGACCGGACGCCCGGCGAGGCGGTTGAAATGCGGGAAGGGAATTTCGTGACGCAGGCAGTAGTCTTCCTTCGCCTTGATCACCTGCCACTCCTTGGTGGCATAGCTGCCGAAGCGGCGCGGGTCATAGTCGCGCATGGAAATATCCGCCGCGCCATGCACCATCCAGCGCGCCAGCTCGCGGGTCAGCCCCGGCCCCCAGCCGATGCCGATCTGCGTGCCGCAGCAGCACCAGTAATTCCGCACGCCCGGTGCCGGGCCAATCAGCGGGTTGCCATCGGGCGGATGCGAAATTGCGCCATGCACATCACGGGTGATGCCCAGCTCCGCAAAGATCGGCATGCGATTGAGGCTTTCCTCCAGCCACGGCATGACCCGCTCGTAATCGGCGTCAAACAGCTCGTTCTCCGCTTCCCACGGGCAATGATCTTCCCAGACCGTGTTCGGATTTTCCTTTTCATAGATGCCGATCAGGCCCTTTTTCTGCTCCATGCGGATGTAGCCCGAGACCTTGCGGTCATCGCGGATCACCGGCAGCTCCTTGTCCAGATCCTGAAACTCCGGCACTTCATCGGTGACAAAATAGTGGTGCGTCATGGAGGTCATGGGCAGTTGCAGGCCGGACCATTCGCCCATCTGCCGGGCATAGGTGCCGCCCGCGTTGACCACATGTTCGCACAGGATGGAGCCTTGCTCGGTCTCGACCAGCCATTCGCCGGAAGGCTGCTGCGTGATGTTCGTGGCGCGGCAGCGGCGGATGATGCGCACGCCTTTGGCCCGCGCGCCCGCTGCCATGGACATGGTGACGTTGGTCGGGTCCACATGGCCGTCATCGGGCGTGTAGAGCGCGCCCAGAACCCCTTCGAGATTGTAGAACGGGTGCAGCTCCGCCACTTTTTCCGGGCCGACCAGCTCGATGTTGAAACCAAGGCTGCGCCCAACCGAAAGCGTGTGCCGCAGCCAGTCCATCTCGTCCGTCGTATAGGCCAGCCGGAAGGAGCCGCAGCCATGCCATGTCACCGGCTGGCCGGTCTCAGACTCCAAAGCGCCGGAGTAGAGATCAATGTTGTAATCCACGCATTTGCCAAGGCTGAAGCTGGAGGTGGAATGGGTGATCTGGCCTGCCGCGTGCCAGGTGCTGCCGCTTGTCAGCTCGGCTTTCTCAAGCAGCACCGTATCGCTGCCCCAGCCTTCGTGGCCGAGGTGATAGGCAAGACCAACCCCCATGACACCGCCACCAACGATGACAACGCGGGCGGTTTTCGGGAAAGACTCAGTGGACATGACCATTTTCCTTGCAAGGAGTCGCAAAACTGATGGACAGGCTAATTAAACATATGTACCACTGTCAATCATGAATGACACAAATGTATCATCGAGCGTTCTGGACCGCCTGTCAGAGGAATGGGACGCACTGACCCCGGAGGCGCAGAAAGCGGCGCGCTATGTTCTGGAGAACCCTGCGGATGTGGGGGTTTCGACCGTGCGCGAGATCGCGGAGGCGGCCAATGTGAAGCCCAACACCTTTGTGCGCATGGCGCGGCAGGTGGGATTCGAAGGCTACGAGGATTTTCGCGCCCCCTTCCGCGAGGCCATCCGAAAGGGTGGCGTGAGCTTCCCCGATCGGGCGCGCTGGTTGCAGGATATTCGCAAGTCCGGGGATCTGGGCGGGCTCTATGCGGATATGGCGCAGGCGGCGATGCGCAATCTTGAAGAGACCTTTGCGGGCATTGAGGCCGATACGCTCAAGGCGGCGGCGGAAGAAATCTGGTCCGCGCGCAAGGTTTTTGTGCTGGGCGTCGGGGTCAATAACTCCAATGCCCGGAACTTCAGCTACCTGGCTTCCACCGGCATGAAGGATTTTCATCCGATCCCCCGCCCCGGCTCCACCCCGGTGGATGATCTGGCCTGGGCCGGGCCGGAAGATGCGCTCATTGCCATGACCTGCCGCCCCTACCGCAGCGAAGTGGTCGAGGCGGTGCGCATCGCGCGTGAACAGGGGCTGCGCATCGTCAGCATCTCGGACAGCCCCGCCAGCCCGATCATCCGGGCGGCGGATCATGGCTTTATCGTCGCGGCGGACACGCCGCAGTTCTTTCCTTCGTCGGTCTCGACCATTGCCCTGCTGGAGACGTTGCTCAGCTTCGTCATCGCCGTGGCCTCGGATGAAATCGTCGAACGGGTCGAAACCTTTCACCGCCGCCGCCATCAACTCGGCATATACTCGGAGGACGCAGAATGAATGATCTTAGCCCGCCCGTGCGCTCGCTCGACGCGCGGTATTATACCGACCCGGCCGTCTTCCAGATCGAGAAAGCCGGTCTGCTCGCGCGCACATGGCAGTTTGCCTGCCACGCCTCGGAGCTGGAAAATCCGGGCGATTACGTGGCCTTTGAGCTGGCCGATGAGAGCCTGTTTTCGATCAAGGGCCGCGACGGGGTGATCCGCACCTTCTACAACGTGTGCCAGCACCGCGCGCATCAGCTTGTCTCCGGCACCGGCACCGCGCGCGTGGTGGTCTGCCCGTACCACGCCTGGACCTATGAGCTGACCGGCGGGCTGCGCGCCGCGCCGAACTCCAAGACCGTGCCCGGCTTTGACAAGTCCAAGATCTGCCTGACCGAAGTGCGCACCGAGGTGTTCCTTGGCTTCGTCTTTGTGAACCTCGATCCCGAAGCCGCACCGATGGAAGACTGGTTCCCCGGCGCGCGTAGCGAACTGGAGGCCTTTGTGCCGAACTGGGCAGAGCTCAAGCCGCTGGAATGGGTGGATATTCCGGAGAATTGCAACTGGAAGGTTTCGGTCGAGAATTACTCCGAATGCTACCATTGTTCGCTCAACCACCCGACCTTTGCCACCGGGGTGATCCGGCCCGAAACCTATGACATCCAGCCACAGGGTCACTGCCTGCGTCACACCACGGAGTGCAATGACCTGAGCCAGATGACCTATGACATCGACAGCGGCTTTGCCAACAACGACAAGTATTCCTCGTGGTTCCTGTGGCCGATGTTCTCGTTTCAGGTCTACCCCGGCAACCTGCTGAACACCTACCACTGGCGCGCGATTGATGCGGATCACGTGGTGGTCTGGCGCGGCTGGTATTCGCTCGACGGGGCGGACGACGAGACCGTGCGCCGCATGGCGCAGCAGGACCGGGCGACCACCGTTGAAGAGGACATTCACCTCGTGGAATCGGTGCAGCGCGGGCTCAAATCACGCGGTTATGTGCCGGGGCCGCTGGTGGTTGATCCCGGCTGCGGCGTGAACTCCGAGCATTCGATCATGCACCTGCAAAAGTGGATGCGCGAAGCGGTGGACGGGGCGGCGAATCCCTGAAAGGGTTTCGGTCCCATGACAAAGGAGCCGCCCATGCCCCCCAAGCTCTCTGGCCGCTGCCTGTGCGGCGCTGTGCGCTACAAGACCACCGCCGCGCCGCTCTGGACGGCGCTGTGCCATTGCGAAAGCTGCCGCCGCGCCTGTTCGGCGCCGGTGGTGGCGTGGATGGGGTTTGCGCCTTCGGATGTTAAGTGGGAAGGCACCCGGAAAACCTACCAATCGTCCGAGATTGCCACGCGCGGTTTTTGCGAGACCTGCGGGACGCAGATAAGCTTTGAGAGCACGCGCTGGCCGGGTGAGATCCACCTTTACGCGGTCTCGCTCGACGATCCCGCTGACTATCAACCGCAGCTGCATTGCCATGCCGCCGAACGCCTGCCGTGGCTTCACATGGCCGATGATCTGCCGGTCTTTAAGGCCGGCGCAGACCTCTCCTGACCCGAACAAAAGGCCCTACCCCGTGCAAATTGCCCCCTACTGGAAAAACTACATCGACGGATCCTGGTGTGATGGCGGCGCGGGCCGCATCGCGGTCAGTGACCCGGCCACCGGAGAGACGCTGGCCGAGCACGCGCTGGCCGATGCGGGGGACGTGGACCGCGCCGTTCGGGCCGCCCGCGCCTGTCATCTGTCCGGTGCGCTCAGCGCCATGCGCCCGATCGAACGCGGACGGCTGGTGCAGGCCATGGGGCGCTATCTCATTGAGAACAAAGACGAGATCGCGCAGATTCTGACGCTGGAACAGGGCAAACCCTTGTGGGAATCCCATATCGAGATCGACGGCGCGGCGCTCTATTTCGAGTATTACGGCAATCAGGCGAGCACCGTTGAAGGCCGCTCCATCCCGCTGGGCGCGGGCTATTTCGACTGGACCGAGAACGAGCCCTTTGGTGTTTCGGCCCAGATCATCCCGTGGAATTACCCGGTCGAGATGACCGCCCGGTCGCTTTCGGCGGCGCTGGCAACGGGCAATGCCTGCGTGATCAAATCGCCCGAACTGACGCCGCTGACCAACGCCTGGTTTGCCCGGGCCGCCGAAGCCGTGGGCCTGCCGCGCGGGGCGGTCAATGTGCTTTGCGGGCTGGGGCGGGACGCGGGCGCGGCGCTGGCCGGGCATCCTCATGTGAACCAGATCGTCTTTACCGGCTCTGTGCCCACGGGCGTGGCCATCGCCACGGCGGCGGCGCAGAACGTGGTGCCCTGCGTTCTGGAACTGGGCGGCAAGTCGGCGGCCATCGTGCACGCGGACGCGGACCTTGACGCTTTTGAAAATGACATCCGCTGGGGGATCTATTTCAACGCCGGTCAGGTCTGTTCGGCCATGTCGCGGGTGATCGTGCATGAAAGCCGTCAGGCGGAAATGCTTGAACGGGCTGAGAAAATCGCCAAGAGCCTGTCTGTCGGGCCGGGGATCGAGCGGACCGCGTTTGGGGCGAACATGGGCGCGATGGTCTCTGACGGGCAGCGCGACCGCGCCCTGGGGCTTGTCTCTGCCGCACAGGAACAGGGCGCGCGGCTTGTCACCGGCGGCCATGCGCTGAACCGGCCCGGGGCCTTTTTGGAGCCGACGGTTGTGGCCGCGACGCCGGAGATGGATATCGCCCGGACGGAGATTTTTGGCCCGGTGCTGACCGTGCTGCCGTTCCGGGAGGATGCGGAGGCCATCGAGATTGCCAACGGCACCGATTACGGGCTTGTTGCGGGGGTCTTTACTGCCGATCTTGACCGCGCCACCCGCGCCGCACGGCAGTTGCGCGCCGGTCAGGTGTTTGTCAACGAATGGTACGCGGGCGGTGTGGAGACACCCTTTGGCGGCTTTGGCAAATCCGGCTATGGCCGCGAAAAGGGGCGCGAGGCGCTTTGGAATTACGTGCAGACGAAGAACGTCGCGATCAGGCTTGGCTGAGCGCGCAAAAAACAAGAGATCAGGCTTGGCTGAGCGCGCAAATAGAAAAGCCGTTAAACTGAAAGGATAATCCCATGAGCACATTTGACGAGGACCTCTTTCTCAAGGGGCTCGAACAGCGCAAGTCCACGCTTGGCGCAGAGTATGTCGAGAAGAACCTCGCCGCCGCCGATGACTTCACCCGGCCTTTTCAGGAGGCCATGACAGCCTGGTGCTGGGGGTTTGGCTGGGGCGATGATGTGATCGACGCCAAGACCCGTTCGATGATGAACCTGTCGATGATCGGCGCGTTGGGCAAGATGCACGAATGGGAAATCCATTGCCGGGGCGCGATCAACAATGGTGTGACCAAGGAAGAAATTCGCGCGATTATTCATGTGGTTGGCATCTATTGCGGTGTGCCGCAGGCGCTCGAATGTTTCCGCGTGGCGCGCAAGGTGCTGGAGGAAGAGTGACCTCGGAAACGGAGGTTCGCCCCCGGCCTCGAGGGCGGGCCTGTTGTTTGCACCTACGGTTTTTCCAAGCACACACACCGAACACTTTGAGACGTTAGGCTATTTCGCCCCCGCCGTCGAACCACAGGTTCGCCGAAGCAGAATTGGTTCGCCTTTGGCGAAACTGGGGCGAGGTCGGGGGCGAACCGGATCGCAGGCGATCCGGGGCGTTCTAAGACCAATGCTCCCATTCCTTCAAACGATCTCTCTACACAGCGCCCCTTCCACCCAATCGGCGAAGGCCGCCGCCATGCCGTCCGGTTCGGCGCGCAGGAAATAGCCTTCCTGCGCCTCTATTGCCCCTTCGGCGGCATAGGCCAACTGCCCGGAGGCCACCGCGTGCCGGGCAAGCAAGGCGCTGACCAGAGCCACGCCGTTGCCATCCGCCGCCAGTTGCATCGCCTGACCGTAGGTATCCGTGTAGAAGGCCGGGGTTTGCAGCGACCCATGGCGGTCCTGCCACGCGCGCCAGCCGCCCGAGGTGCCCACGGTTTCGATCAGCGGCAGGTCCTGTGGCCCGCCCGCCAGCCCCGGCGCTTTGACCGGTACGAGACGGTTTGGCTCCAAAGCCCGCGCCCCCGGCCCCGCCTGCGCCCTGGAGCCGAAGCGGATTTCCACATCCGCATGTGACGTCTGGAAATCGTCCGGCCAGACCGCGCTCAAGAGGCGAATGCGCACGTCCGAGTGACGCACGGTGAACTCCGGCAGGCGCGGCGAGACCAGCCATTGCGCCACGCTCACCGAGGTGGCCACGGTCAACAGGTTCGGCCCCGCGCCCACATCAAACGGCTCCGTCGCCTGAGCCAGAACGCCAAGCGCCGCGCCCACCTGCGGCAGAAGTTTGCGGCCCGCATCCGTCAGGGCCAGTGACCGCGGTTTGCGCACAAACAATGGCGCGCCGAGCCGCAGTTCCAGTGATTTGATCTGCTGGCTGACCGCCGATTGCGTCAGGCCGATCTCTTCGGCGGCGGCGGTGAAACTGAGGGTCCGCGCGGCGGCCTCGAACGAGCGAAACCAGGTCAGGGGCGGCAGGCGTCGGGACATAGGGCAAGCAATACATTAGTGTTGCTAATGGCAAAGCACATAAAACCTTCGTTTGTCAAAATCTCCGGCGCTTTTTACCTCTCGAAGGGCGAACAAGGAGACCCCCATGCAGCCAGAAATCCGCAAGATTGTGACCTATGACGAAGAGGTCCTGATCGAAGGCTTCAAACCCGCCGCCGAACCGTGGCGCATGTTCGCCGTCGCCGCCGTGCTGCGCAACCCGTGGGCGGGGCGCTATGTGGAGGATCTCAAACCGGAAATTCAGGCTTTTGGGCCGGTTCTGGGTGAGATGATGACCGAGCGGATGCTTGCGCTGGCCGGGTCCGGCGCGGCGATTGAAGCTTATGGCAAGGCTGCCGTGGTGGGCCTGAACGGTGAGATCGAACATGCCTCCGGCCTGATCCACACCCTGCGCTTTGGCAATTTTTACCGCGAGGCCGTGGGCGCAAAAGCTTACCTCGCCTTCACCAACACGCGCGGCGGGGCAAATGCGCCGATCATGGTGCCCTTGATGGACAAGAACGACGCAGGGCGACGCTCGCATTACCTGACCATCCAGTTCGCCATCCCCGACGCGCCGCGTGATGATGAGGTGGTGGTGGTTCTGGGCGCGGCCATGTCGGGCCGTCCGCACCACCGGATTGGCGATCGCTATCAGGATCTGAAGGACCTCGGGCATGACCTGGATAACCCGGCCGCGGTCTGAGATCGGCGGGCTGGCCGCCATCGTGCGGGGGGTCGGGCCGGATGTGCTCTTGCTGCATGGCGTAGGGCTCAGGGCCGAGGCCTGGGGAGCGCAGCTTGGCGCTTTGCCGGGGCGGATCACCGCGCCGGACATGCCCGGTCACGGCGGCAGCGCGCTGCGCTCTGATGTGCAGATGGACGGCTATGTCGCGGCGGCCCTGTCGGTGCTTGAAGCGCTGGAGGGTCCGGCGGTTGTGGTGGGCCATTCCATGGGGGCGATGCTTGCGCTTGAACTGGCGCTGCGCGCGCCGGAGCGGGTGCGGGCTGTGGCGGCTTTGAACGGCGTATTTGAGCGCCCGGATGCGGCGGCGGAGGCTGTTTCGGCGCGCGCCAAGACTCTGACAGGTCTGGATAATCCTGATCCCACGCCGACGCTTGAACGGTGGTTCGGGGCGGAGGCATCGCCTGAGCGGGAGGCTTGCGAAGGCTGGCTGAGAGGCGTTGATCCGCAGGGTTACAAACAGGCTTACACCGCCTTTGCATCGAGCACCCTGCCCCGCCGCGACGCGCTGCAATCCCTCCAGTGCCCCGCGCTTTTCATGACCGGCAGCGAAGAGCCGAACTCCACCCCGGCCATGTCCAAGGCCATGGCCAGCCTCGCGCCCAAAGGCCGCGCGCTGATCATCGAAGGGGCCGCCCACATGATGCCGATGACCCACGCCGCCGAGGTCAACGCGGCGCTGACAGAGTTGATCATGGAGGTTCGGAGATGAGCGCGCTTGATCCGCAAACCCTGCGCCGCGCCTTTGGCAGTTTCATGACTGGCGTAACGGTGGTGACAGCCCGCGACGGGGACGGTGCGCCGATTGGGTTTACCGCCAACTCCTTTACCTCTGTCTCGCTCGACCCGCCGCTTCTGCTGGTCTGCCCGGGGAAGTTTCTTTCCACTTACAAGGACTTCGCCGCCTCATCGCATTTCGCCATCAACGTGCTGGGCGAAGATCAGGAGGCGGTCTCCAACACGTTTGCCAGCTTCAAGGGCGACCGCTTCGCATCGGTGCCGCACAGCTTTGACGCCGCGAATACGCCACTGATCGACGGCGCGCTGGCGCAGTTTTCCTGTGCCACGCATGAGGTGATCGACGCGGGCGATCACTGCATCCTGATGGGCCGGGTTGAGGCGGTCCGCCACGCGGATGGTCCCGGCCTTGGCTATGCGGGTGGGCGCTATTTCACCTTGAAGCGCGAACGTGCAGCGGCGGCGCAGAGCGGGCGCGCGGCGCTGTTTGGTGCGGTCTTGGAGACCGGCGGGCATGTGCTCCTGGAGGAAACCGAGGACGGGTTGCGCCCGCCGCAGATCACGGCCGAAGCGCGCGGCGGGCAGCGGGCGGCGCTCTGCAAAATGCTTGCAGAGCAAGGCGTTACCGCACATCTCAGCACCGCCTATTCCGTCTTTGACGAAGGCGCGCTGCACTGCGCTTATGTGCTTGGCCGCGCCGAGACACCCCCGCAGGACTGCCCGCTGAAGACCATCCCGATCCCGAATCTGCCGGATCAGACCTACACCACCCCCGCCATCGCCGCGATGATGACGCGCTATGCCGCCGAGGCCGATCAGCGCGATTTCTCGCTCTATCTGGGCGACGCGCAGCGGGGCGAAACCCACAGCCTGACCCAGAGGAGATAAGCCATGGAGTTTTCCCTTTTTGCCCATATGGACCGGCAGGATGCCGACTCCTCGCAAGAGAAGATGCATGAGGAATTCATTGCCCTGTGCCAGATGGCTGATGAGGCGGGGATGCGCGCGGTCTGGACCGGCGAACATCACGGCATGGATTTTACAATTGCGCCCAACCCTTTGATGTCTCTGGTCAATCTGTCCTATCATACGAAGAACGTGCGGCTGGGCACCGGCACGGTGATTGCGCCGTTCTGGCATCCGATCAAATTGGCCGGAGAGACCGCCTCGGCGGATCTGATGACTGGCGGGCGGATCGAACTGGGGATCGCGCGCGGGGCGTATTCCTATGAGTATGAGCGGCTGATGCCGGGGCTGGACGCGTGGCAGGCTGGCCAGCGGATGCGGGAGATCGCGCCGCTTTTGCCCAAGCTCTGGGAAGGCGATTGCGCCCATGAAGGGGAGTTTTTCCAGTTCCCCGCGACCACGTCCACGCCGAAACCGGTGCAGAAAGACGGCCCACCGATCTGGATCGCGGCGCGTGATCCGAACAGCCATGAATTTGGCGTGCACAACGGGTTCAACATCCAATGCACGCCGCTCTGGATGGGCATGGAAGAGATCGAAACGCTGATGGGACGGTTCAACGACGCCTGCGCCAGCTTTGACGGCCCGCGCCCCAAGATCATGCTTTTGCATCACAGCTATGTCGGTTCGGATGCCGACGATGTGGATCTTGCCGCACAGGAATTGTCGCGCTTTTACAATTACTTCGGCGCGTGGTTTCAGAACAAGCGGCCGGTTGAGCAGGGTATGATCCAGCCTCTGACGGAGGAGGAAATGGCGGCGAACAAGATGATGGCGCCGGAGAACCTCGCCCGTGATCTGACCATCGGGACGGCGGCGCAGGTGACGGACAGGCTTAGGGCCATTGAGGATCTGGGTTATGATGAGTTTTCATTCTGGATCGACAGCGGCATGAGTTTCGAGCGCAAACGCGCCTCGCTTGCCCGGTTCATCGACGATGTCATGCCGAAATTCGCCTGAGGAGGCCCCATGAAACACTATCCGCTTTTAATCGACGGGGCCTGGGTTGAGGGCGCTTCGGGCCAGACCATGACCTCGGAAAACCCGGCCACAGGCGCGTCTTGGGCGACATTTGCCTGCGCCGCGCCCGAGGATGTAGAGCGCGCGATTTCGGCTGCGCGCCGCGCGCTGAGCGATCCGGCCTGGCGCGATCTGACCCAGACGCAGCGCGGCAAGCTGCTCTATCGCCTGGCGGAGCTGGTCGAGGAAAACGCCAGACATATCGGGGAGATAGAGACCACGGACAGCGGCAAGCTGCTGGCTGAAACCGCCAGTCAGACGGGCTATGTGGGCGATTATTATCGCTACTACGCGGGGCTGGCGGACAAGATCGAAGGGGCGGTTTTGCCCATCGACAAGCCCGACATGCACGTCTTTACCCAACGCGCGCCGATTGGCGTGGTGGCGGCCATCGTGCCGTGGAATGCGCAGATGTTCCTGACCGCAACGAAGCTTGGCCCGGCGCTGGCGGCGGGTTGCACCGTGGTGCTCAAGGCCTCGGAAATGGCCCCGGCCCCGATGCTGGAATTTGCCAGATTGATCGAGGCGGCGGGCTTCCCGCCCGGGGTGGTATCGGTCATCACAGGGGATGCGGAGAACTGCGCGATCCCGCTCACGCGGCATCCGGATGTGGACCGCATTGCCTTTACCGGCGGGCCGGAAACGGCGCGGCACGTGGTGCGCAATTCGGCGGAGAATTTCGCGGTTACGTCTTTGGAGTTGGGCGGAAAATCCCCGATTGTCGTGTTTGAGGATGCGGACCTTGATGGCGCGGCCAATGGGCTGATTGCGGGCAATTTCGGCGCGTCCGGGCAAAGCTGCGTCGCGGGCTCGCGCGGGATTGTGCACCGCTCGGTGCTGGAGACCGTGGCGGCAAAGATCGAAGAGCGCATGGCGGGGGTGGTTATTGGCGATCCGCTGGAGCCGGGCACGCAGATCGGCCCGCTCTGCACGGCGGCGCAGGTGGCGCGGATCGAGGACACGCTGGCCAAGGCGCAGGCGCAGGGCGCGCGCATCCGGTTTGGCGGCGCGCCGCTGGATCGGCCCGGCAACTACATGGCACCGACGCTGGTGGAATGTGCGGGGCCGGAGACGGAAACGCTCAAGGTCGAGATGTTCGGCCCTGTCATGTCGCTCCTGCCGTTTGACACCGAGGAAGAGGCGATTGCGCTGGCCAATGCATCCGTATTCGGGCTTGGCTCTGGCGTGTTCACGGAAAACCTCGCGCGCGCGCATCGGGTCTCTGCGCGGATCAAGGCGGGGATTTGCTGGGTCAATACGTATCGCGCGGTGTCGCCCATCGCGCCATTTGGCGGGCTGAACCAGTCGGGTTACGGGCGCGAGGCGGGGATCGAAGCGGTGCTTGATTACACGCGGACCAAGACGGTCTGGATCAACACCTCTGACAAGCCGATGAGCAATCCATTTGTGATGCGGTAGACCGTTTTCCGCAGACTCGCCTTCTACACCTGAAGTCCATGACGTGGAGGTGTTCCCCCGGATCGCGCGCGATCCGGTTCGCGCCCGACCCCGCCCCCCAGGGCGGGCGCGAAATGACCGCAATGTTTCAAATGGGTTGCCCCGAGTTCGTTTTTCGTATCAGCCACCAGGCGCAAAGGCGCCCGCCCTCGGTGCCGGGCGCGAACCGATGTGGTTACCAGCGTCCAAGTCGCGAAAGTCCGCCTCAGCCCTCAAGGACCAGGGTTGCGATCAGGTCTTCGTAGCTGCGCGGGCGGCGTCCGCCGAGGCCGTTGGTGATCTCTCCGGCTGCCGCCAGCACCGCGCGGATGCTCAGGGCGCGTTGCGCGTCGCTCATCCGGTGCGAGGGGGTGGAGACGGAGACCCCGCCGCAGGCCTTGCCCGTGCGGTCAAAGAGCGGCGCGGCCAGCCCGTGCACCTCTTCTTCGTTGGTCTGGTCCGATTCCGCATAGCCCTGCGCGCGGACCGCATCGACACGGGCGCGCAGCGTTTCGGCGTCGGTCACGGTGAACGGGGTGAGGCTCGCGCGGGGGGCGGCCAACACCCGGTCGAGCAGGCTCTCGTCGGCAAAAGCCAGCGTTGCCAGCCCCGAGGCGGTGCTGTGGAACGGCAGGACCTCGCCTGCGACCAGCGACACCCGGTTGCTCTTGCGGCTTTCGCAAGTGGCGATGTTCGCCAGCGCGCGGCCCGAGATCAGCGAGGCGTGTACGGTCTCGCCGGTCTGCGCGGACAGAGTTTCGAGAATGGGCTGGACCACAGAGGCGATGGGAAAGGCCGTCTCGCGCACCCGCGCCAGCCGCAGCACCCCGGCCCCGAGCCGGTAGAGCCTCGAATCGGCCTGCTGCTCCACCAGCCCGGATTCGGCCATTGCGCCCAGCATCCGGTGCACCGCCGCCTTGTCGACACCTGACCGACGGGCAATTTCCGACAGGCCCAGTTCCGGCTCTTCTTCGGAAAAATGTTCAAGCAACATGAGGGCTTTTGCGACGGTCGAGGACATTTCGGCTCCTTGTTCGGGGCCCCTTTTGGACAGAGGATCGTTGACACAGCAAGGGGTTTTGCGTCAAAATCACCAGTGTTGATAATATAACACCAATAGACTCGAACAGGGAAGCCGTCAATGTCCACAATCAAATCCATTCTCGGGGGCGCTCTGCTGGCCGCGCTCGCAGCACCTGCCTTTGCAGACTACCCCAACAAGCCCGTCAGCTTCGTCGTGCCCTTCCCGCCGGGCGACCTCGAAGACGTGCTGACACGCATGATCGCAGAAGACTTCGAAGACGAATATGGCGTTGCCGCCGCGGTGGTAAACAAGCCGTCCGACGGTGGCCCCTTCCCCGGCGCGGCCGAAGTGGCCATGGCCCCGGCGGATGGCTACACCATCGGCTCTTTCGTGGTGGGCGTGCCGGTGGTTGGCCCCGAGGTTGGCATTCCGGCGCTCAGCCCCGATCCGTTTGACCCGCTCGGCGTCTTTGTCACCTACCCCTTCGTGATTGCCGCCTCCAAGAACGCGCCTTACGCGACCATGGAAGAGCTGGCCGCCCATTCGGCGGACACCCCGCAGCTGCTGGGCCATTTCGGCGCTTTCCTGCTGCCGACGCAGGCCACTTTTGCCGCCGCCAAGAGCATGGGTTTCGAATGGGGCGGTGAAGCCTCTGCCGGGGCGCTGGACTGCAACTCGCTGGCCTCCGGCGACTTTGACGTGATCAACACCACGATCCAGCTGGTCCTGCCCTGCCTTGACGATGTGAACATCCTCGCCGCCATCACCGAAGCGCCGATCTCTGTCGCGCCCGATGCGCCGACGCTGGCCTCCATCGTGCCGGATCTGAATATCTCGCTGTGGAACGGATTGTTTGTGCACAAGGACACGCCGCAGGACGTGCGTGACAAGATCGTTGCCGTGGCGGAGAAAACCATGGCCTCCGAGCGCGCCCAGACGCTGGCCGCGCAGACCGGTGCGCTGGTCTACTGGCAGAACGCCGAAGATGCGGCGGCGCGGATCGCCTCCGACATTGCCGTCTCGGGCAAGATCAACGCGATGATCGCCGAGTAATCCCGGCCCCCGGCGCGCCCGCCAACAGGGCGCGCCTCTTTGCGGCCCGCCGCCGCATCATGCCCTTCCCCTGCACTTTGGCCGGACTGAAAATGAACGCTGACCTTCTCACCCGCCGCCAGAGCCTGCTAGGCCCCAATGTCTCCACTTTCTACGATGAACCTGTGCACATCACGCGTGGCGAAGGCGTCTGGATGTGGGATGCGCAAGGGCGTAAGTATCTCGATTGTTACAACAATGTCCCCCATGTCGGGCATTGCAACCCGCGCGTGGTGGAGGCGATCACCCGGCAGGCGCAGACGCTCAACGTGCACACACGCTATCTGCACGAGGGCATTCTCGATTATACCGAAGCCCTGACGGGCACCTTTGCGGAGCCGCTCAGCACGGCGATCCTGACCTGTTCCGGGTCGGAGGCGAATGACATTGCCCTGCGCATGGCCGAGGCGATGACCGGCAAGCGCGGGATCGTGGCGACGGACGCCACCTATCACGGCAACACGGCGCTGGTCTCGCAGTTGTCGCGCTCCAATATCCCCGAGGTGGGCTTTGGCTTGGATCAGTATTTCCGCCATGTCGAAGCGCCGGACAGTTACCGCATCCCGGACCCGGACGGGCGGCGCTTTGCCGAACATGTTAAGGCGGCGATTGACGATCTGGAGGCGTCAGGCGTGGGCTTTGCCGCGCTGATTGTCTGCCCGCTGTTCCTCAACGAAGGCTTCCCGGATCAGGGTGAAGGCTGGCTCCGGCCCGCCGCCGAAGCCGCCCGCCGCGCCGGGGGGCTGCTGATCTGCGACGAGGTGCAATCGGGGTTTGGCCGCTCCGGCTCGCATTTCTGGGCGCACGCGCGGCAAGGGGTGACGCCGGATATTGTCTGTCTGGGCAAGCCCATGGGCAACGGGCATCCGGTGGCCGGTCTGGTCACAACCGCCGAAATCATGGCCCGGTTCCGCCATGCGTTTCGCTATTTCAACACCTTCGGCGGCAACCCGGTCTCCTGCGCGGCGGCCATGGCGGTTCTGGAGGAACTGGAGGCCGAGGACCTGCAGGCCAATGCGCTGCGGATCGGCAGGCTGGCGGCGGAGCGGCTGAAAGCGCTTGCCGAAAAACACGTGGTGATCGGCGATGTGCGGCAATCGGGCATGGTCTTTGGCGCGGAGTTTGTGCTGGACCGGGAGAGCAAGGCCCCCGCAAGCGCCTATGCGGACCGCGTGGTCAATGCCATGCGCCAGCGCGGCGTGCTGCTCTCCAAACTGGGCCGACACAAGAACACCCTGAAGATCCGTCCGCCGATGCCGTTTGGCGAGGCACATCTCGATCTGCTGATGGACACGCTTGATGCGGTGCTGACCGACACCCCGGTGACGCCGTGACGGACCTTGCCAGCGCGGCCCTGACGCTTTGGGGCATGCAAGGCGCGCCTTGCAGCTTTGTCGCCGGGCGGGAAAACCGTGTGTACCGGGTGCAATCGGATCGCGGCGATTTTGCCCTGCGGCTGCGCCGCCCCGGCCTGCGCTCTGCCGCGGAGTTGCGCTCGGAGCTGGATTGGATGGCCGCCATGGGCGCGGCCGGGCTGAGCGTGCCGCGCCCGGAGCCGTCGCGTTCCGGCCAACTGCTCGAAGAGGTAGACGGCCATCGCGTGGACATGGTCAGCTGGCTTGACGGCACGCCTTTGGGCAAAAGCCGCGAGGCGCTGACGCTACCCGATCCCGAAGGCGCGTATCTCCGGCTGGGTCAGGAGATGGCCCGTCTGCACGACGCCTGCGACAGCTTCACCCCGCCTCAGGGGTTTCACCGCATCGCGTGGGACCGGGAAGGCCTGCTGGGCGAAGCGCCGCTCTGGGGCCGGTTCTGGGAGAACCCGACGCTGGATGCGGAAACCCGCGCGCTGCTGGAAGCGTTCCGCGCCCGCGCCGCCCGCGATCTGGAAGCCTTGCAGGACAGTCTCGATTACGGGCTGATCCACGCGGATCTCGTGCGCGAAAACGTGCTTCTGGACGGAGGCACGCTGTCGCTGATCGACTTCGACGATGGCGGCTATGGCTTTCGCCTGTTCGACGTGGCCACGGCCCTGCTCAAGAACCGCAACGAGCCGCTATATGAACCCCTGACAGCCGCGCTGCTTGCGGGGTATCGCAGCCAGCGCCCGCTGGAGAGCGCGCAGCTTGGCCTGTTCATGGCGCTGCGCGCGGCGACCTATGTCGGCTGGATCGTGCCCCGGATGGGCGAGGACGGCGCGGCGGCGCGCAACGCGCGGTTCACCGAAGACGCCCGCGCGCTTTGTGCGGATTATCTGCGGCACCCTGCTTTGAGCTAGGGTCAGGACCCATTAATTTACGACGCGCAGTTTGCCAGATTTTTGCTCCAGACAAGGCATAGGGCCGCAGGAATAGTTATCTATTTCAAGGCTCTATAACGCAGGCCGGGGCAAAATCCGTCAAACCCGAAGGGCAAGGAGAAATGCACGCTCTCAGCCGCTTGGCTTCCTTGACAAGGCAACCAGCCTTGCCTGCGAAACCCAAACATCTGATAATGCGCATTTTTCCTTGCTGCGCATCGCAAATTAATGGGTCCTGACCCTAGCGCGACCAGCCCGGAAACGCCGCCACCTGCGCGGCGAGGCGGGTTTGGGCGGCGCGGAATTCGGCCTCGATCCGGTCCACCAGCGCGGCGGCGGGCACCACCGCATCGACCGCGCCGATGCCCTGCCCTGAGCCCCAGATCTGTGCCCAGCTTTTCGGCTTTTCCTTGCGGTCTTCGTCAAAGCTCATGGTCGACGGATCTGACGCCCCGAGATTGTCGGGATCGAGCCCCGCCGCCGCAATGGACGGGCGCAGGTAGTTGCCCCAAACCCCTGTAAACACATCGGAATAGACGATATCTTCTGCGCCGCTCTCGGTGATCATCTGCTTGTAGGGCGGCACGGCGTTGGCCTCTTCTGTGGCGATGAAGGCCGAGCCGGAATAGCCGCCATCCGCCCCCATGGCGAGCGCCGCCAGAAGCGCATCCCCGGTGGCAATGGAGCCGGACAAATAGAGCGGTCCGTCGAACCAGGCGCGGATTTCCTGAACCAGAGCCAGCGGCGATTGCGCGCCCGCATGCCCGCCCGCCCCGGCGGCGACGGCGATCAGCCCATCGGCCCCCTTCTCAATCGCTTTGCGGGCAAAGGTGTTGTGGATGATGTCATGCAGCACGATGCCGCCGCAGCTGTGCGCCGCCTCGTTGACCTCTGGCCGTGCGCCGAGCGAGGTGATCCAGACCGGCACCTTGTGGCGCACGCAGGTCTCCATGTGCTGCTCCAGCAGGACGTTGGAGCGGTGCACGATGTGATTGACCGCAAAAGGCGCGGCGGGGGTGTCCGGGTGCGCCTGATTGTGGCGGTCGAGTTCCTCTGTGATCCGGGTCAGCCATTCGTCCAGGCTATGGCCGTCTTTCTCCCGCGCATTGAGCGCCGGAAACGCCCCGACGATCCCGGCCTTGCACTGGGCAATCACCAGGTCGGGGTGCGAGACGATGAACATCGGGCTGCCGATGAGCGGCAGACGGGTGTTATGCAGGATGCTGGGAAGGGTCATGTGGGGGTCCTGATCAAAGCGGGTCTTGCCGGCAATCGAACCTCGGTTATCCGGCGCGCACAAGCGCCGGGGGTTTGTTCCGTTGCGTCGGACCTCCGCTCCTGCTCAATGACAATTCCTCCAAAGGAGACGCCAAAGTGACCGTTCCGCCTTGAACCAATTGGCGTCTTCAATCAGGTTCATCGGCGATAATTTTCAAAGAGTTTGTGTTCAGGATTTTTTGACATGCCCAACCCGTCCCAATGCCGTTATTTCCCGATCAGCACAGACCTCGCCTATCTTACGAGGCATGGGCATGGGCCATTGGACGACGCCTCGCAACGCGCAAAAATGTATTGGGCAAAGGCGGGTGAGCTCGGGCTGATCTGGGACCACAGCGCTGATCCCTTCATCCGTTCTCCGAAGGAAATCCCAAACAAACAAGCGCCGCGTTTGACTGTAGAATTGAGCAACAAGCGCACGCCCTTACCCGATTTTCTGAACATCACCTCCAATGGATTGATCTTCATACGGCCCGGGTGGTCCGATAGCCTTGACGGGCTGCCGATCGACAGCCTCGCATGGCCGCCGGCCCTGTTCCAGATCGCGTTTCAATCGTCATCAGACAGTCGGCTTTGTAGCTATGTTGCGGGGCTGCCGTATCTCGGGTGGCAAGAAAACCTCGCTCAGCATACTGGGATCGACTGGGGTAAAAGCCGCTTTTGTCGGGTCAAGGCGTTGTCCTTGATGCGCGACGACAAGCCGGTGCAGCGCGCGGTGGAGGACCTTTCGTTTGCCAACGGTCAGGACGCGGAAGACTATCTTGAAAAGAACGAAGGCGGGCGGACAAGCGATCGTATTCTCAGAATTCTATATCCGCAGGCCCTTGCCTTGAAACTCAAAGCCTTCCCCGCGTTTTTCCAGTTTGAGACCAAGCTGTTCGTCTCAGAAGAAATCGCCAGATCGCGTCGCGGGAAAGCGCCCTTTGGAATGGAAGTCTACGAGCAAAACGGGTTTGTCGCGGAGTTGGCTTCTTAGGATTCTGACCCAGAAACGTAGAGCAATAGGCGAGGCCGGTCATTGTGGCGTTGATCGTCGACAAAGGAGGCACCCTACGACCAAAGCGCGGGTGGTTCTCGGCGCTGCCAGACCCTAGCGTCGCGGCGCAAGGAGGAGGCGCGGCTCGGCTTCGGGGAGAGACCATGGTTTATGCAAGGCATGCAGATAAGGTGGCTGAGGCGGCTCTGTCGGACAGGGCGGCGGCGCATTCGATGATCGTGGCGTCGTGGCGGCGGTCGATGCTGGCGCATGATCTGGACCCGTCGAGCAAGGCGCGCGGCCTGCGGCTGACGGCGTCAGAGCAGGCGGAGCGGCGCGAGGCGAGCGCCTCCTTGCTGAGCATTGCCAGCCCCCTGCTGGACGATCTGCACATGCTGGTCGCGCAATCGGGCTGCGGTGTGTTCCTGTCCGATGCCGAAGGCGTGGTGCTGGAACAGCGGATGCGCGACGGCGATGCGGCGGCGTTTGATGCGTGGAACCTGTGGAGCGGCGCGCATTGGGGTGAAGAACACGAAGGCACCAATGGCATTGGCACCTGTCTGGCCGAAGGGCGGCGGGTGGTCATTCACCGCGACGAACATTTCGCCGCGCGCAACACCGCGATGAGCTGCATTGATGCGCCGATCCACGATGCCTGTGGGCGGATTGTCGGGGCGCTGGATGTCTCTTCGGCGCGCTCTGATCAAAGCGGCGGGATGAACCGGCTGATGGCCGAGGCGGTGACGCAATGCGCCCGCAAGATCGAAACCGGCCTGTTCCGCGCCAGCTTCCCCGATCATCGCATCATGATGGCGGATGAGGACGGGGCGGCGCTCTTGGCGGTGGATGCGGATGACGTTGTGCAGGGCGCAAACCGCGCGGCGCGGCGGCAGTTCGGACTGGGCCCGCGCGGCACTCTGGCCCCGCGCCCGGCGGTGGATTTGCTGGGGCACGCGCCGGAGCATCGCGGTTTTGACCGGGGCTCGGCAGCCGCCATCCGGCGCGCCTTGCTGCGCAATGATGGCAACGCCAGCGCGGCGGCGCGGGAGCTTGGGATTGGCCGGGCGACGTTTTACCGAAAGCTGCGCAAGCTGGGGATCGCAACCGGCTGAGACGCCGGTCTGGGCGAACGCCGCCCATAACGGGGCCGCCTGCCCCACCTGTCCCCATCGCCCCTCTCAGCGCCCCGGCAAACCCGGCACCCCCTCCGAATTTCCCCTCGCCTGAAATTACAGGCTTTGCAGAAAACAGATTTTGTTTGATGATGAGGGGGGATGGAGACCTTTTAGTGCCTATAGAACTGACATTTGAGATGATGGTCGTACTCGCCGTTTTGGGTATCACCGTTGTCCTTTTCGTGACCGAATTTTTCCGGATCGATTTCACCGCCATACTCGTGATGATTGCGCTGGGGCTGCTGTCTCAGTTTCCCGGGCTCGAAAATCTGGCCGATCCGAGCCGATTGTTCGAGGGCTTTGCATCAAACGCGGTGATCTCGATCATCGCGGTCATGATCATCGGGGCCGGGCTCGACAAGACCGGGCTGATGAGCAAGGTCGCATCGACCATCCTGAAATACGGCGGCAAGACCGAAGCCCGCATCATCCCGATCATTTCCGGCACGGTCGGGATCATTTCCAGTTTCATGCAGAATGTCGGCGCGGCGGCGCTGTTCCTGCCCGTCGCAAGCCGAATTTCCGTGCGTACGGAGCTGCCTCTGGGCCGGTTGCTCATGCCCATGGGGTTTTGCGCGATCCTTGGCGGGACGGTCACGCTGGTCGGCTCGTCACCCCTGATCCTGCTCAACGATTTGCTGGTCACGGCAAACGAGGCGCTGCCCGAAGACAGCCAGATGGAGATGTTTTCGTTGTTTTCCGTGACGCCGGTCGGGCTGGCGCTGCTGGTCAGCGGCATCCTCTATTTCATGCTGCTCGGGCGGTGGGTTCTGCCCAGCCAGGCCACCAAGGAAGAGGGCAGCACCGGCCAATCCGTGCGCGATTATCTCAAGCGGATATATGGTCTGAAGTCCGATCTTGTCGAAGTGGTGGTGCCCGAAGGGTCGATCCTGCGGGGGCAGACCTTTGCGGACATCATGCTGGCGCACAACCTTTATATCGTTGGCTCCTACCACCGCGGCCAGCGCTGGTTCACGCCCATTCTGACGACCAAGGTCGAGGATCCGTGCCGCCTCGCCATCCTCGGGCGGCGCAAGGTGATCGAAGACATTGCCGACGTCTACGGGCTCAAGGTGCTTCCCGATCTCGACATTTTTGCCGAGCCTTTTGCGCCCACGGTGGCCGGGGTTGCCGAGGTTGTCATCCCGCCTGAATCCGACCTGATCGGCAAGACCGCGCGGGATGTGCTGATGCGCAAGACCTATGGTCTGGGCCTGCTTGCCATCCACCGCGCCGGGGAGACCCTGAGCCTTGTCGAAACGCCCGACCACGAGGCGGTGAACGTCAGTCAGGAACCGTTCCGCTCCGGCGACACGCTTGTGGCTTTCACCGCATGGGACCGGCTGGCGCGGCTGACCAAGGACCGCAATTTTGTTGTTGTGACCAGCGATTTCCCGATGGAAGAGCTGCGCCCGAACAAGATGTTCTGGGCGCTTGTCTTCTTTGCCATTTCGGTCTCGCTGATCCTGTTCACCGACTTGCGGCTGTCGCTGGCGCTTCTGGTCGGCGCGGGCGGCATGATTGCCACCAACGTGCTGCGCATCGACGAAGCCTATGAGGCGGTCAGCTGGTCCACGGTCTTCCTGTTGGCCAGCCTCATACCCTTGGGGCAAGCGGTGCAGAACACCGGCACCGCCGCCTGGATTGCCGAACAGGTTCTGATTGTGCTGGATGGCTGGCCCATATGGGGCTTGCAGGCGGGGATTGCGGTGCTGGCCACCGTATTCACGCTGGTGATGTCGAACGTCGGCGCGACGGTTCTGCTCATTCCGCTTGCGGTCTCAATAGCCGTGGCCGCCGGTGGCGATCCGGCGATCTTTGCCCTGACGGTTGCGATTTCGACGTCCAACTCCTTCATCATCCCGACCCATCAGGTGAATGCCCTGATCATGGGTCCGGCGGGCTATCGGGTGATGGATTTTGTCCTGGGCGGCGGGATCATGTCCGTGCTGTTCCTCGTCGTCTCGATGACCATGATGAACCTGATCTTTTAGCGGCGGGCGCGCGCCCCGGACAGGCCGCGCGCCAGACACCCTTTCAAGCCGGGACTACCCGCGCGCGAGCGCGCGCCCTTCTGCCTTGAGCTTCCTGTTCAGGATCTGGCGCACCTTGATCCCCGCGCCGTCGGCCCCAAGCGTGACCTCCAGAAAATCAAGGCCGCGCGGGTCCGCCGCCACGCTGGCCTGCAGCTTTTCCAGGAGATGCTTGTCCTCGTCAAAGGCCGCTGTCACGCTGTTGCGGGTCTTTTCGGCGACCTCCTCGGTCAGGCTCGGCACGTCGAAGGCGGCCATCCAGAAGTAATGTGTCTTGCCCCGCTGGGCGGGCGTCACGATGTGGCAGCCGCGCACGATGAAATCGGCGCGTTTGCCGGCCTCCGGCGCGGGGTCATGCACGTTCCAGTCGGAAAACGAGATCGCCAGCGTCGGCATCCGGCCTTTCTGCACCCGCTTGATCGGCTTGTCTTCGGGCAGCCCCATGCCCGCACAAAACAAAGGCGACAGCGGCGCAAGATCGAAGGCCTGCTCGTAACACAACGTCTCGCCCTCCATGTAGGTCTCGGGGGCGGTGATCCAGTCGTCCTGTTTGAAGGTGTTCTTGTGCAGGAAGGCGATGTGGGTCAGATCCAGCACGTTTTCGCGGATCAGGACCCAGTTTGCCGCCACTTCGTAATAGCCGTGAACCGGGGTCCAGTCCGGGCTGATCTGATAGCCCACCTCGGGCGGCTCGCAGTCAATGGCGTCCTGATCCCCCATCCAGATCCAGACATAGGCCCCCGCTTCCTTCACCGTGAAGGCGGGGATCTCGGCGGTCTTGGGTTTCATGTGCTGGGTCGGGGCCTTGGTGCAGCGCCCGGCGGTGTTGAACTCCATCCCGTGGTACGGGCAGACGATCTTGTCCCCGGCCACGTGGCCTTCGCTGAGCGGTGCCCAGCGGTGCGGGCAGCGGTCATAGAGCGCCGCCGGTGTGCCGTCTTCGAGCCGGTAGAGCACCACCGGCGTCTCCAGCAGCCAGCGCGCCAGCGGGCGGGTTGTCACCTCGTCGCGGTGCGCGGCCACCCACCACATGTTCCGGGGGTAGTTGTCTTCCAGCATCCCGTTGGGGATCGTCTGGCCGTTGGCTTGGGTGTTGCTGTCTTTCATGGTGCGTCCTCCCCCTTCAAGAGCGCCGCGAACCGTGTGATTTCGGCGGGTTTCATCGTGTAGCTGTGCTCGGCGTCCGGAAAATGACCGCTGCGCACATCCTGCGCATAGGCAGCAAAGGCCTCTGTCGCGATCTCGGCCAGATTGGCGTAGCGCTTGGCGAATTTCGGTTTAAACGTGTCGAAAGCGCCCAGCAGGTCATAGCCGTTGAGCAGCTGGCAGGTGCCCGCAGCGCCCGCCCCAATCGAAAAGGTGAAGATGTCCACCGCCTCATCAACCGCCTTGCCCACCTCATAGGGCATGGCTTCGATCTCCAGACCGATGGCCCCGGCGGCTTCGATGGCGCGGGCGTCCTCGACAATGGCCATTGCGGCTTCGGCGGTGCGGCCCTGCATCCGGAAGCCGCCAAGCTGATGCACCTTGTGCGGCAACAGGCCGACGTGGCTCATCACCGGCACACCGGCATCCGCCACCGCGCGAATGATATGCGCGCCTTCGCGGCCCAGCTGCAGCTTCACCGCATCCGCGCCGCTTTCCTTCATCATGCGCAGCGCATTTGCGACCGCCAGATCGGGGGTGGCATAAGATCCGTAAGGCATGGACACGATGCAGAGCGTGTTCGGCGCGCCGCGCCGCACCGCCTGCGTGTGCATGATCATCTGATCCACGGTCATCGCCAGGGTGTTCTCGTGGCCATGCAGTGTCATGCCCAGACTGTCACCCACGCCGACAATGTCGACCCCGGCGCGCTCGGCCCAGGCGGCGGTCAGCACCTCGCCCACAGCCACCATCACAAGGCGCTCTCCCGCGGCCTTCTTTTCCGCCAGTTCCGGCAGCGTGAGTTTTGTCCCGGACATTTTCACCTTTTGCGACAGGAGCGACATGGGGAGGTCGCATTTATTGTTCCATTTGGAACAACATGCGGTAAAACATCCTCTGTTGGCAATGAAAAACCGAGCGGCACTTTAGGCGGGGACGGCGCAATGGCGGATACAGACGGCTCAGACCTCACGCGGATTTTCGACACGATCGAATACCCGGAGGCTTTCAGGATAACCTATCTGGCCAACGCGATTGTCTTCCCGGCCTATGCGGAGATCAAACGGGACTTCGGCCTCGTGCGGGCCGAGTACATCCTGCTGGCCTGCCTGTCGCATTTCGACATTCTCACGGCACAGGAGGTTGCGCGCATCTCCAGACGCCCGCGCAACACGATCAGCCGCGCGGTGCACCGCATGCTGCAAGAGGGCTACCTCGACCGCGCGCCCGATCCCGACGATGGCCGGCAAGCCCGGCTTCGGATCACGGCGAGCGGACGGGATCTGCACAGCCGGATCTCCGGCTACCTGCGCCGGAGGCAGGACACGGTGCTGGGAAAACTCACCGATGCGGAACGCAAAACCCTCTCCACGCTGCTGAAAAAGGCCGCGTTGAACGCGGCCGAGCTTGATGACTGAGGCGCACGACCATGGCTGAAATCGGACCCAACACACGCTTGCGGGTATCGCCCTTTTACAACGCCACGGTGCAGGACGGGGTGACGGCGTTTTCCCCGTATAATGCGATGCTGATGCCCGTGTCTTATGGCAATCCTGACGCGGAATATGACAGGCTGCTCAACGGCGTCTCGCAATGGGACGTGAGCGTGGAGCGTCAGGTCGAAATCACCGGACCAGACGCCGCGCGGCTTGTTCAGCTGTTGTCGGTGCGGGATCTGTCGACCATCGAGGTCGGCAAGGGCAAGTACATCCCCATGTGCGACCACCGCGGTGTTTTGATCAACGATCCGGTTGTGCTCAAGCACGGCAGCCACACGTTCTGGCTCTCGATCGGGGACAACAACATCCTGATGTGGGCGCGGGCCATCGCCGCCGAGCGGGGCCTGAACGTGGCGATTTGCGAGCCGGATGTCTCGCCCATGGCTGTTCAGGGCCCCAAGGCCGAAGAGGTGGTTGCGGCGGTCTTTGGAGACTGGGTCCGGGCGCTGCGGTATTTCTGGTTTGCCCCTGCGGAAATCTCGGGGATTCCGGTGATTGTGCAGCGCTCCGGCTATTCCAAACAGGGCGGTTTCGAGATCTACCTGCGTGACGGATCGCGGGGCACGGAGCTTTGGAACATCGTCAAGGAAGCGGGCCAGCCCTGGGGCATCGGGCCGGGCAATCCCAACCCGATTGAACGCATCGAAAGCGGATTGCTGTCTTATGGCGGCGACACCGACGACCAGACCACCCCGTTCGAGGTGCGTCTGGGCAAATACGTCGATCTTGATCTGGACGACGACGTGATTGGTATCACGGCGCTGCGCCGGATCAAGGCCGAGGGCGTCCGGCGTCAGCAGCTTGGCATCGTCTTTGACACCTCCGAACGGCACCCCGGCCACGCGATCTGGTACGACATCGAAAAGGACGGACAGAAGATCGGGCACATGACCTGCGGGGCCTGGTCTCCGCGGGCGCAGGCGATGATCGGCTTTGCGCTGGTCGGCGCGGAGCATCGTGTCGGGGAGGCTGTCGACGTCAAACGCGGCGGGTATCGGGACAAGGCCAGGCTCTGCGCGCTGCCGTTTTTCTGACGACCGGGACCGGGGTACAAGGCCCGGCATTCCCGATGATCTGCGGTCCTTTGGCCATTCCCGCTGAGACCTGTCTCATCTGTGAGACAGGTCCCCTGTCCTGCCCTCTTGCCCCCGGTTTTGCGGGAGAAGTCCGCGAGGCATCCTCCCCTCACAGCGGCCCAGCCTGTGGCCGATACCTGGAGGAGACAGTTATGAACGAGATGACCCAACTCGACACGGCGGCCTACGAGTCCCCGTTCAAACCGCGCTATGACAACTTCATCGGCGGCACATTCGTGGCCCCCGTAAGCGGCGAATACTTCGACAACATCACGCCGATCACCGGCGAGAAGGTCTGTGAAGTGGCCAAGTCCGGCGCGGCGGATGTGGAGCTGGCGCTGGATGCGGCCCACGCAGCCAAAGACGCCTGGGGCAAGACCTCGGCGGCGGAGCGTTCCAACGTCCTGCTGAAGATCGCCGACCGTCTCGAAGAGAACCTCGACCTGCTCGCCAAAGCTGAAACATGGGACAACGGCAAGCCGATCCGCGAGACAACCGCCGCCGACATTCCGCTCTCCGTGGACCATTTCCGGTACTTCGCGGGCGTGCTGCGCAGCCAGGAAGGCTCCATGTCCGAGATCGACGCGGACACGGTCGCCTATCACTTCCATGAGCCGCTGGGCGTGGTTGGCCAGATCATTCCGTGGAACTTCTCCATCCTGATGGCCGCGTGGAAGCTGGCCCCGGCGCTGGCGGCGGGCAACTGCATTGTGCTGAAACCGGCGGAACAGACCCCGGCGGCGATCATGGTGCTGATCGAGGTCATCGCGGACCTGCTTCCCGCAGGTGTTTTGAACATCGTCAACGGCATGGGCCCGGATGTGGGCGCGCCGCTGGCGGAAAGTGACCGCATTGCCAAGATCGCCTTTACCGGCTCGACCGAGACCGGCCGGATCATCATGAAGGCCGCGACCAAGAACCTGATCCCGGTGACGCTGGAGCTGGGCGGCAAGAGCCCGAACATCTTCTTCTCGGACGTGATGGCCGAGGATGACGCTTTCCTCGACAAGGCGGTCGAAGGCTTTGTTCTGTTTGCCTTTAACCAGGGTGAGGTTTGCACCTGCCCGAGCCGTGCCCTGGTTCAGGAAGACATCTACGAAGAGTTCATCAAGCGCTGCATCGCCCGCGTGGAAGCGATCATCCAAGGCGATCCGCGCGACATGAACACCATGGTCGGCGCGCAGGCCAGCCGGGAGCAGCAGGACAAGATCACGTCTTATCTGACCATCGGTGTCGAGGAAGGCGCGGAAGTGCTGACCGGCGGCGCGGCGGCGCGGTTCAACGGCGATCTGGCAGGCGGTTTCTATGTCCAGCCGACGATCCTGAAAGGCCACAACAAGATGCGCGTCTTCCAGGAAGAGATCTTTGGCCCGGTTGTGTCGGTGACGACCTTCAAGGACGAAGAAGAGGCGCTGGCGATTGCCAATGACACCATGTACGGCCTCGGCGCCGGCGTGTGGTCGCGTGATGCAAACCGCTGCTACCGTTTTGGCCGCAATATTGAAGCGGGCCGTGTCTGGGTCAACAACTACCACGCCTACCCGGCGCATGCGGCCTTTGGTGGCTACAAGCAGTCCGGCATCGGGCGCGAGACTCACAAGATGATGCTGGACCACTACCAGCAGACCAAGAACATCCTGATGAGCTACAACCCCAACAAGCTTGGTTTCTTTTAATCCCTCCCAGGATGGAAAACCGAAGCTTGAGACCCCGCGCGCCTTGTGCGGGGTCTTTTTGCACGACGGTGCAGGAGGCGGCGCCGGATCGAATTCGGAACTGCGTTGGATCGGGAAGTCGGAGAAAGCTTCAGAACTCGAACCCTGCTTCGTCGCCGAGGAAGCCTTCGAAGAATTCCGCAAAGGTGGCGACCAGCGGCGGCAGGGCCTCATATGGCGGATAGAACAGCGACAGCCAGAGCGGCGGCAAGGTCCAATCTGGCAAAACTTCCTCGATCAGCCCCGCCTTGACCCCCTCATCGGCGTGGAAGCCGGGCAGAACCACGATCCCCGCCCCTGAAAGCGCCAGTTGATAGAGCAGATCGCCGTTGTTGGTATGCACGCCCTGCCCCGCCGTGACCGGACGTTTGAGACCGCCCTTTTCAAACCGCCAGACCTCGGGCGCCTCTCCCGCGCCGTAAGACAGGCAGAGTGCCGGGTCGAGGTCATCTGGGGATTGCGGGCGCGGGGCGCGGTCAAACAGGGCGGGCGCGGCGACGGCGCGCATCGGCACCTCGCAAAGCTTGCGCCAGATCGTTGATTTGTCCTGCGGCGGGCGCGAGACGCGGATCGCCAGATCACAGCGTTCGGCCACCACATCCACCAGCCTGTCGGTCATCTGGATGTTGAGATCAATGTTCGGATAGGCCAGCCGGAACGCCTCCACCAGACCCGGCATGACACGCAGGCCAAAAGACATGGGCGCGTTGATCGAGAGCCGCCCGCGATGGGACATCATCTCGCGGCTGAGATCCTCCCCGGCCTGATCGAAGGCCGCAACCAGCGGCCTGTAGCGCGCTGCCACAAGCGCCCCGGCGGAGGTCATGGAGACTTGCCGTGTGGTGCGCAGGAGCAGTTGGCGGCCAAGGTCTTCCTCCAGTTTCGCCACGATCCGCGTGACGGAAGCCGGGGTCAGCCCGAGCGCCTTGGCGGCGGCGCTGAAGCTCTGCCGTTCGGCCACTTCGAGGAAGGTTCTGATGGGTTTGAGATCTTGCATGACGCCACTATTATCATTCTCGCAATAATGAATGCAAATTACGATCTATAGATTTTCATAATGGAGGCGTTAAGTCTGGTTTCAACAGAACACAGGAGACGCGCCATGGAAAAGCACATCAAAGGTCTGCATCACGTCACCTCGATGGCCGGGGATGCCAATCAAAACAATCGCTTCTTCACCGATACGCTCGGCCTGCGCCGGGTCAAGAAGACCGTGAATTTCGACGCGCCGGAGGTGTATCACCTCTATTTCGGCGACGAACACGGCACGCCGGGATCGGTCATGACCACCTTTCCCTTTGGCCAGATGCCGCGCGGCACGCGCGGGACCGGCGAGGTTGGTGTGACGGAGTTTGCCGTGCCGAAGGGATCGCTGGGCTTCTGGCAGGAGCACCTGACGACCAAGGGGGTTACAGGTCTGAAAACGGACAGTTTTCTGGGTGAAGCCCGGCTGAATTTCGACGGACCGGATGGCGATGATTTTGCTCTGGTCGAGGCCGAGGACGAAGGCCGGATCGCCTGGACCGGGGACGGTGTTGGCTCGGGCGAAGGCATCCTTGGCTTTCACGGCGCACGCTTCCGGCTGCGGGACGCGGCGGCGACGGGCGAATTGCTGCAGTTCATGGGGTACGAGAAGGGCGAGCGCGAGGGCGCTGTGACCCGCTACCGGATTGAGGACGGCAATGCGGCGCGCACCATTGATCTCGAAGAGTTGCCAAGCGCCGGTCAGGCGCAGCAGGGCGCGGGATCGGTGCATCACATCGCTTTTGCCGTGGAGGACCGCGCGGCGCAGCTTGAGGTGCGCAAGGCGCTGATGGACACGGGCTATCAGGTGACGCCGGTCATTGACCGCGATTACTTCTGGGCGATTTATTTCCGCACGCCGGGAGGAGTTCTGTTCGAGATTGCCACCAATGAGCCCGGGTTTGACCGGGACGAGGACACGGCGCATCTGGGTGAGGCGTTGAAGCTGCCCGAGCGCTATCGCCCCTTCCGCGCACAGATCGAAAAAGGGCTGCCAGAGATTGCATGACCCGCTTGTCGACCCTGATGGGTCGCCGCGCAAATGTCCCTGATGGGTCGCCGCGCTTAATCAAAGGGTGCCTTCCATGACCGAGACCTACCACCACCTTTCCCACGCCCCGACCGGCGGCGCGCCATTGATCTTTGCCTTTCACGGCACCGGCGGAGATGAGACGCAGTTCTTTGACTTCACCCGCCAGATCGCGCCGCAGGCGGGGGTTGTCTCGCCGCGCGGGGATGTCTCCGAGTTCGGCGCGGCGCGGTTCTTTCGCCGCACGGGTGAGGGCGTTTATGACATGGACGATCTGGCGCGGGCCACGGCGAAGATGGCCGCATTTGTTGAAGGATGGAAGGCGCAGCACCCCGGCAGCCCCGCATACGGCTTTGGCTATTCCAACGGGGCAAATATCCTTGCCTCGGTGATGATGGCGCGGCCTGATCTGTTTGATCGCATTGGGCTTTTGCACCCTTTGATCCCATGGACGCCGGAGCCTGCGCCAGGGCTGCGCGGCAAAGAGGTGCTGATCACCGCCGGGCGCAATGATCCGATTTGCCCGTGGCCCATGACAGACCGGCTTGTAAGCTGGACCCGGGCGCAGGGCGCGGCGGTGGAAACCGTTGTGCACGATGGCGGGCATGAGATCCGGCGCGAGGAAGGCACGGCGCTGGCCGGGTTTCTGCAAGCTCCGACAATGACGCGCGGTGAGGCGCAAACGGGAGACGTGGCATGAGAGATATCACCATCAAAGCCGATCACAGCGGCAACAAAGGCCGGTATGTGGCCCGTGTGGCCGGGGCGGAGGACGAGGCGGAGCTGACCTTTTCCCGCGCCTCGGACAGGCTGATCATCGTCGATCACACCGGCGTGCCGGACAGCCTGCGCGGCAAAGGGCTGGCCGCCGCATTGGCGGCGCGCGCCATTGAAGACGCCCGCGCCGCCGGCACGCGGATCATGCCGCTCTGCCCGTTCTTTCGCGCCTATGCCATGCGCCACCGGGCGCAGGTTGAGGATGTTGTTGATCTTTGAACCGCGGGACCACCCCCGCCAAGGAGACGCCTTATGAGCTGGAATCCCACGCAGAATCCCGACTGCCCGAACGCCGGTCTTGACGGGCTGGAGACACTGATCATCCCGCGCGCCCGCGATCTGGGCGGGTTCGAGGTGCGCCGTGCCCTGCCCTCGCCGAAACGGCAGATGGTGGGCCCGTTCATCTTTTTCGATCAGATGGGACCGGCGGAGTTCATCACCGATGGCGGCATCGACGTGCGCCCGCATCCGCATATCGGGCTGGGCACGGTGACGTATCTCTATCAGGGCGAGTTCGAGCATCGCGACAGTCTTGGAACGCACCAGATGATCTATCCCGGCGAGGTGAACTGGATGGTTGCCGGGCGCGGCGTAACCCACTCGGAGCGCACCAGCGCCGAGACGCGGGCGACACGGCACAAGCTCTTTGGCATCCAGACCTGGATCGCCCTGCCCGAGGACCGCGAAGACATGGCCCCGGATTTCGAGCATCACAAGAAAGAGGCGCTGCCGGAACTGGATGACAAAGGCGTCGCGGCCAAGCTGATCCTTGGGTCCGCCTATGGCAAGACCAGCCCTGTCACCATGCAATCCGAGACGTTTTACGTGGACGTGGTGCTCGCAGCCGGGGCGCAGTTTCCGCTGCCCGACGATCATGAGGATCGCGGCCTCTACGTGACCGAAGGTTCCGTAGAGATCGGCGGGGAAGTGTTTGAGGCGGGCCGGATGATGGTGTTCCGACCGGGCGATCGCATTTCTGTGCGCGCAGGCGAACGCGGCGCGCGGCTGATGGCGCTTGGCGGGGAAACGATGAACGAAGGGCGCTATATCTGGTGGAACTTCGTCTCATCCTCGCGCGACCGGATCGAGGAGGCCAAGGAGGCGTGGAAAGCCGCCGATTGGGAGAACGGGCCGTTCCGCCTGCCGCCCGGCGATGATGCGGAGCATATCCCGATCACGCCAGAGCTTGAACGCGGGAAGCCGCGCAAGCCCAAGTGAGACAAGGCCGCGCCGCTACAGATAGGTCTCCGCCAGCTTGCCGCCAAACAGGCGGGCAAAGCCGCTGACCGTCTTGAGCCGTGCTGCGATGTTCGGAGCGTTCAGCACCTCCATCGTGGACAGCTGCTTGATGAAATCGCGGGTGGCGATGGTCAGCGTGCCCGAAGCCAGGATCGGCCCGTCCGGATCGTGGCCTTCGACAAGGCGCGAGGACAGCGTTGTGGTGTCGGCCCAGACGTCAAATCCGGGATCGTCGCGGATTGTCTTGCGCCCGACAAAGAGCACCGGCCGACCTTCGGCGGTTACACAAGGCATGGTGTATTCCATCGCCTTTGCGCCAGGCACGGTGGGGTGCTTGGAGAAGAGCTTGAACCGACCGTCCACCGCCGTGAGCGGCGCATCCGAGATCATCGGGGCGGTGAGCGTGGCGGTGATCTCAGCTTCTGCTTCGCGGTCAGCAAAGAAGGTCTGCGCGTTTTCCATGGTGATGGTCGCCACAAAATGGCAGTCCGCTTCGCGGCCATCTGTGCCTGTCATTTGCCCGCCCATTTTCTCGGTAAAGCGCAGCCCGATGGGGCGCAGGGGCGGCTCTGGCAGAGGTGGCGGGGCGCTGTCCGTGTCGAGCGGCAATCCGCGCGCTTGAGCCAGCCGCGCCATGGCGCGTTCAGCCACGGCGCTGATGGTGATGAGCGGGTTCACCCCGACGGAGCGCGGCAGCACCGCGCCGTCGCAGACAAACAGCCCCGCATGGTGTCCACCCGCCCCGTCAAACACGCGGCAGTCGCCGTCGACAACGCCCTGCCCCGGATCGTCAGACATGGGGCAGCCGCCGAGCGGGTGCACGGTGATCAGCGCCTTGTCCATGAGATCGGTCCAGAGCGGGTTGGGCACATAGGTGCCGCCTAGGGCCTTTGTGGCTGTGCGCAGCGCGTCGGCCACTTTTTCGAATTGTGGACGGTGGCCCACGTCCGGCCAGTGGATCGCCAGCCGATCCCCGTCGAGCGCCAGCCGCCCGTCGGAGCCATCGTGCGACATGACCAGATAGGTCTGGGTATGGGCCACCGCGCCGTGCTGCGCGCCCAACACAAGGCTGGTCAGCTCGCGCATCTGTTCGGGCAGCCAGTCGCCGCTGTCCGTGTCCTCGCCAAAGGCCCCGGCGGCGGCGGCCATGACCGGAGGCAAGAGACTGGCGAGACCACCGGGAATGACCCCTTCTTCGAGGATCATGCCATCGGCGAGGTCTTCGGTGTCGCGCCGGTCGATGCCGCCGACGATGCAGGGGCCAACGGGCGGGCGGCTGCCTTCGGAGGCGTCATAGCTCATGCTCTGCGCGCCCATGCCGATGGCATTGGTTTCAACGTCGTTGTTGTAACCAAATCCCAGCACATCGCCATTGCCGGAGAAGCGCGCCCCCAGCGCCGGGGAGAGCGCCAGCCCTTCCTCGCGCGAGCGCAGCAGGATGCGGGTGGAGCCGAGCGCGCCCGCGCCGAGCACCACGGTGTCTGCGTGGATGTGCAAAAACGCCTCGCCCAGACGGTCCCGCTTGCCTTCCGTCAGCCGATAGGCCACCCGCCAGCCGTCCCCGGCGCGGCTCAGGTGATCCACCCCGATGCCGCAGAAGATCGCCGCGCCGTGGGCAACTGCATCGGCCAGATAGGTCATGGCGGTGGTGGTCTTGGCCCCGGTGTTGCAGCCCGAACAGCAATCGCCGCACAGGTTGCAGGCCGGTTGCACGACACCCGCGGCATTGGGGCCGGCCTCGAAATTGACGTTGATCGGCAGGCGTTTGGCCGGGGTGCCAAGGGCCGCGCCAGAGGATTTCATCGCCTCATACTTGGCAAGCTGTGGCCAGTCTTCGGGATAGGGGCGCGGGCGCAGCATGGCCTTGGCGCGGCGGTAGCCTTCGGTCAGAGCCTCCGGCGCGCGCAGGGCATCGGGCCAAACCGGATCGTCGAAAACGCGGGCATCCGGCTCCAGCGCCACGCTGGCGTTGATCAGCGAGGTGCCACCCAGCCCACAGCCCACAAGAACGGAGATGTCATCCCCCACATGCAGATCGAAGAGCGCGGTCTCATCGCCCATCTGGCCGATCCGCCCCTGCGCCTGAAAGGCCCGGCTGGCCTCCCAGAGCGTATCGGGAAACGCGCCCGGCAGGATCTCAAGGCCCCGTTCCAGCACCGCCACCCGCAGCCCCATGCGCGCCAGCCGCGAGGCGGCAACGCCGCCGCCATAGCCGGAGCCGACAACAATGGCGTCATACTGCGCCTCGAGGTCCGTGAGGGATTTTGACAGGCGTTTCATAGGTCGGCTCTCCTGCTGGCCCCGGTGCGATCAGGGGGCGAAGTGGATGGGCGGTTCGATCATTTCCGGCTTTGGCGCGCGGTAGGCATCATCGCTGCGCGGCACCTCGCGCAGGCCAATCGGATAGACCGTCAGCCCGCCGTTGCCGTCGATCTTCAGCCGCAGGAAGTTGCGGAACTGGTCAATGCGGATGGAGGAAAACGCCTCGTTGTAATGCCTGCCGAAGACGTTGAGCATGATCCACAGGTAAAGGCCAAAGAGCGTTGCCGAGACCAGCGCGGCGCAGGCGGCGCCGAGCACCACAATGGGAAACTCGGGAAATGCCGCGGCCCCGCCCTGCGCCGGGCTGAAAAGCTGCAACACCCCCCAACCGGTCAGCAGCGCGCCCAGCGTCTGCGCCAGCCAGTGCAGCCCGCCCGCGATCCAGCGCACCCGCCATCGCGCCGCGCCGGTAAAGGTGTAGTAGGCCGCAAAACTGCCGAGCACTGCCAGCAGATGGGTCGGTGCATGGGTGATCAGCCCGGCATAGGTGCACAGCGCGGACCACCAGCTTTGCCCGGCGATCAACGCCAGCAAGGTCTGGCCATGCAGCGCCTCGCTCCAGAGCGACAGGGTCCAGATGAAAAACAGGTAGATCCCGAACAGCGTTGTGGTCATGCCAGGGTTGAGGAAGGCAAACGCGAGGTTGTTTTTGGTCAGCGCGCGGGAGTCGTCTCGGGACGGATAAAGCGCCTCTGCCCCGTTGGCCTTGTGTGCGATGCGGAACTGGCGTTCGGTGAGTCCGTTGCGCTCTTCTGCCTTGCCTTCGAGCGGATGCCGCTCGACCGGATCGAGATGATGCGTCGGATGCAGAAAAGCCCCGCCACCGCCCGCAACGATCAGGGTGCGCGGACGCGGGGCCTGCCCGTCGTCGCTCTGCACCGGCCCCTCCGGCCCGCGTTCTTCGTAGCGGACATAGTGGTGGTGATCGCCGGTCAGGATGAGCCGGACGCGGTGGTCCTTGGGGTTTCCTTCCGGGTCCTTGATCCGTTCGGCGAGGGTTGAGACATAGTCAAACTGCAAAAACGCCTTTTGATCCAGCGCCTGCGCCGCGCCGACCCAGCCGGGGCTGGACACGGCCAGCACCACGTTGGATCCCGCATCCATCCAGTGCCGCCCCACATGGGCGAAATACTCGACCTGCGCCTGATCCACATAGCCCGCCAGCTGCGAATCCACCGCCCAGAGCCACCAGTTGCCCGGCAGTTTCAGGGCGAAATAGCTGCGCGTCTGCTGGGTGTTCCAAAAGCCAATCCTGCGCCCCGGGCGCGAGACCGTAGCCTGCCCCGGCACCTTGATGCGGCGGCGGCAGAACAGGTGTCCAAAAGCGATCAGCCCGTCGTACCAGTCATGGTTGCCCGGCAGCGCGTACATGTCCGCCCCCCCGGTCTCTGCCCCGCGCTCTGTCCGGCTCGCCGCTTCGAACGGGTCGATGAACCGCCGTTGATATTCGTCTTTGGACGGATCCGGGTAGACCTCGTCCCCACCCAGAACCAGAACCCGCCCCTGCTTCAACGCCTCCTCCGATCCTGCCGGGGTCAGGCCCTCCTGCGCCAGCATCCGCGCCATGGCAAAGGTGGCGTCATAGCCATCGCCGGTGTCGGACATGTAATCGAGCCAGAAGCCGCCCTCCGGCACCACCCCGCCGTAATCCATCGCCGGATCAAGCGCGGCATCGGAGGCCGGGCTTTCCAGCGCCATGATCGTGCGGCGGTCCGCGAAGTTGCCAAAGACGGAGGACAGGACAACCCGCACGCCAGTGCGCAGCCCCAGTTTGGGCGTGTACCAGCGGGTCATTTCAGGTCTGGACATGGGATCACTATATCATTGGTTGTAATCGTGTTACTTTAAGGCGAACCACCCCCCCTATTTCAATCAAATTCTTGTTTGCCGCTGCCATGACCTCAAAACTCTACGACATTCGCAAAGTCCCGTTTCAGACCGCCGACGGGCTGACACTGGACGTGACCAACATTCGCGGGGCCAAGCCGCCGACCAAATCGCCGGTCCTGCTGGTGCATGGCGCGGGGGTACGCGGGAATATCTTCAACGCGCCGGTTGAGACCACCGTGATTGATGCGCTGCTGGCCGAAGGCTTTGACGTCTGGCTGGAGAACTGGCGCGCCAGCATCGACTTTCGCTTGCACGACTGGACGCTCGACCAGGCCGCATTTTTTGATCACCCGGAGGCGGTGAAGACGGTACTGCATGAGACCGGCGCGCAGACGATCAAGGCGATCATCCATTGTCAGGGCAGCACGTCTTTCACCATGTCCGCTCTGGCGGGGCTGGTGCCGCAGGTCGAAACCATCGTCAGCAATGCGGTCTCCTTGCACCCGATTGTGCCGCGTTGGTCACGGGTGAAGCTGCGGCTGGCGGTGCCGGTTCTGGCGCGGCTCATGCGCTCGATGAACCCCGGTTGGGGCGATGACACGCCCGCGGGCCTGCCGCGCCTTTTGGGCTGGCTGACCAAAGCGGCGCACCATGAATGCGACAACACCGCCTGCCAGCTGGTGAGTTTCACCTATGGCGCGGGCCGCCCGGCGCTTTGGGAGCATGAGAACCTGAACGACGAGACCCATGACACCTTCATCCAGGCGGAGTTCGGCCATGTGCCGCTCAGCTTCTTCCGTCACATCCGCGCCTGCGAGGCGGCGGGGCACCTGATCAGTCTGGAGACCTACGGGACACTGCCCGAAGACTACGCCGCCGCGCCGCCTAAGACAGACGCGCGCTGGGTGTTCTTTGCCGGGGAGGAAAACAAGTGCTTCCTGCCAGACAGCCAGCAAGCCTCTTTTGAATGGTTTGACGGCCACGCGCCGGGCAAACACGCATTGCACTGGCTGCCGGGATACAGCCATCTGGATGTTTTTATGGGTAAAAACGCCGCGACAGACGTGTTTCCAAAGATGATCGCCGCGCTTGGATAAGGCAGGCGGGGCACAGCCCCGCCCTACGGTCCGTGATTCTTGAGATCAACCGCGCGCGCAGCGACGGGCCTCATCAAGGGCGGCGCTCAGAGCGGCGCGATCCCCGACGTGGTTGGCCAAGAGCAGGATCAGCCGCGCGTTCAGCGCAGCACTGTCCTCCTCGCTCAGCCCATCATGGGCCGCGATCAGCTCCGCATAAAACCCATCCGGATCCGGGATGTTCGGGTCTGTCTTCAGATCTGCCATGCTCACCCCTCCTGCCCGCAAGCCAGCCGCAGCGCGGCCCGTACGGCGGTTTCATCAAAGCTGTCCCAGCGCGCCACAACGTGCTGATCCGGTCGGATCAGGTAGACCGCCTGCGACGCTTCCCCGAGATACCGTTCCGCCAGTTCAGGCGAAAGCGGGTTTGGCAAGGGGATGGCCTTCACCTCAACCGCCCCTTCGGAGAGACCTTCCGGCACTTCCGCGTTCACCCCAAGCAGAGCAAAGCCATTGCCCAGCCCGTCCAGAAGGAACCCATCCCCCAGGGGCGCATCGGGACAAGGCGCGCCGGGCCGCGTGCGCGCGGGGCCTTCCGGCAACGCATCTGCGCCCGTCAGCGACAGCCCGTCATAGACGCAAGGCACCGAAAGCCGCCCGCTGTTCACCAAAGGCCGCGCAAAGGCGTGGTGTTCGGCCAGATCCAGCACCGCGTTGCGGAACAGATGGCTGACCTTGGACTTCGGCGTGATGAAATCGGTGGCGCGAGTCGAGTTCAGAATGTTCTCATCCGCCCCATAGGCGCGCTCTTCGTGGTAGCTGTCCAAAAGCCGTTCCGGCGCTTCGCCCCGGATCACCATGCCCAGCTTCCAGCCAAGATTGTCCACGTCCTGCATGCCCGAATTGGCACCGCGCGCGCCGAAGGGCGAAACCTGATGCGCGGAATCTCCGGCAAAGAGCACCCGCCCATGGCGGAATTCCTTCATGCGGCGGCATTGGAAAGTGTAGATCGAGGTCCAGACGATCTCGTATTCCACGTCGCCCAGCATCGCATCGAGCCGCGCGCGCACGTTCTCTTCCTGCAGTTCCTTCTTGCGATCCACATCCCAGCCGATCTGGAAATCCACGCGCCAGACACCATCGGGCTGCTTGTGCAGAAGCGTCGAGGCCCCGGACTTGAAGTGCGGCTCAAACCAGAACCAGCGCTCCGTCGGGAAATCGTCGTTCTTCATGCGAATGTCCGCGATCAGGAAGCTGTCCTCGAAGACCCGCCCTTCGAAATCGAGCCCCATCATGCCGCGCAGCGGGCTGGAAGCGCCGTCACATCCGATCAGCCAATCGGCCTCCATCGTGTACGGCCCGTCCGGCGTGGTGATCTCCAGCCGCACGCCATCATCCGTGACCTCAACGCTGTCCACCCGGTTGCGACCGCGAATTTCAATCGGCGCACCGTCCGCCTGCGCCTGCCGCACACGGTCTACGAGGAACTTTTCGAAATAGGGCTGCTGAAGGTTGATGAAGGCGGGGAACTTGTGGCCATCTTCCGGCAAGAGGTTGAATTCATAGACCTTTCGATCATCATGAAACACCTTGCCGAGGTTCCAGACCACGCCTTTGCCCAGCATCGCCTCGCCCGCGCCATAGCGGTCGGCAATCTCAAGGCAGCGCTTGGCAAAGCAGATCGCGCGGCTGCCCTGACCAATGCCTTCGTGATCGTCCAGCACCACAACGGGGATGCCCTGCAACCCCAGGTCAAGCGCCGTGGCAATGCCAATCGGTCCGCCCCCCATGACGACGACCGGATGACGCACGGGGGCGTCCGCATCCTGATCGGCGCTGCGCGCGTAGGGGTAAAGTTTGAACGCCAGTTGATAGCGGTCATGAATCATGGCTTCCCTCCCAAGCCGGATGACACGTGGTTGATCATTCCAAATGAATATCAGCCACTTACATCACATATTTCATGTAAATTCGAAGACGCTCACTTTTTGCCGGGTGTGCCGTCGAATTTCTTCTCAAGACTTTCCCAGCAGTCGATGTAGTCATCCTGCAATGGCGCATCTTTTGCTGCAAATTCAGTGAGATGCTGCGGGAACCTCGTCTCGAACATGAAGGACATCGTGTTGTCGAGCTTCTCTGCCTTGAGTTCCGAATAGGACGCTCCTTCAAAAGCATTCCGATCCGGCCCATGCGGGATCATCATATTATGCAGGCTCATCCCGCCCGGCACAAAACCCTGTGGTTTCGCATCATACTGGCCATAGATGTTGCCCATCAGTTCGGACATGATGTTCTTGTGATACCATGGCGGGCGGAATGTATCCTCGGCCACCATCCAGCGCTCGCGGAACAGAACAAAATCGATATTCGCCGTACCCGGCACGCCGGACGGCGCGGTCAGAACCGTGAAAATCGACGGATCGGGATGGTCAAACAGGATCGCGCCAACCGGACAATATGTTTTCAAATCATACTTGTACGGGGCGTAGTTGCCATGCCAGGCCACCACATCCAGCGGGCTTTGCGCAATCTCGGTCTCATGGAACTGGCCACACCATTTGATTGTCAGGGTCGAGGGCACTTCGCGGTCTTCGAAAGCGGCAACCGGCGCCTTGAAGTCGCGCGGATTGGCCATGCAGTTCGCCCCGATCGGCCCCCGCCCGGGCAACTCGAATTTCTGGCCATAGTTCTCGCAGACAAACCCGCGACACGGCCCCTCAAGTACTTCAACTCTGTAGACCAAGCCTCTGGGAATAATGGCAATTTCCTGCGGCTCAAGATCAATGATGCCAAGCTCCGTGCAGAACCGCAGCCGTCCTTCCTGAGGAACGACCAGCAACTCACTGTCAGCACTGAAGAAATAGCTATCGACCATGCTTTGCGTGATAAGATAGATATGGCTCGCCATACCCACCTGCGTGTTCACATCTCCCGCCGTGGTCATGGTCCGCATGCCGGTCAGCCAGGTGGTCTCGCCCGTCGCCTCAACCGGATCCCAGCGGTACTGGCCCAGACTGATCACATCCGGATCGACGCAGGGCGCGCTTTTCCAGAGCGGCAGGTCGATCTTCGTATAGCGGGCCGAATGCTTGACCGAAGGGCGAATGCGATACGTCCAGGTCCGCTCCGGTGGATTCGCGGTAAAGGCGGTCCCGGAAAGCTGCTCGCCATAAAGGCCGTAGTTGCACCGCTGCGGGCTGTTCATGCCCTGCGGCAGCGCGTCCGGCAGCGCCTCGGTTTCAAAATCATTCGCAAATCCGGGCATATAGCCCTCATTTGCCCCCACGGCTTGCGGCGCACGGACCATGCCCTTGGGCAGTTCAAAACGGCTCATCTGATGTCCTCCTCAGCAGCGGGGCACTCGACCCGCACGCTTGTGTTTCCCAAAGATGAATAAACGTTGCACCTGCAACGAAGTCAAGAAAAAGCGCACGCCCCTGTTTCTTTGTGCCCGAAATATCCCGGGGGAGGCCCGCATCTTGCGGGACGGGGGCTGGCCCCCAAAACAAAATTTTGTTCCGGCAAAATTTTCCCCGCTCAGGCCAGGGACGGCAACCACAAGACAATCGCGGGGAAAGCCACCAGAAGCGCGATGGTCACCGCGTCGGCCACGAAGAACGGCATCACGCCGCGGAACACGTCCTGCACCGAAAGCTCCGGCCGCACACCCGCCACGACAAAGCAGTTCAACCCGATAGGCGGCGTGATCAGACAGAACTCCGCCATTTTCACCACCAGAATGCCGAACCAGATCGCGCACATCGGCCCCGACATGCCAAAGGTGCTGTCCGCCGCCGAGACAAACTCGCCGCCATTGAGCGCCATGATCGCAGGGTAGACCACCGGCAGGGTCAGCAGAAGCATCCCGATGGCATCCATGAACATGCCGAGCACCGCATAGGCCAGCAGGATACAAACAAGGATCAGCATCGGCGGATAGGGCAAAGCCGAGATCCAGTCGGCAAAAGCGCTTGGCAGGTCGGCAAAGCCAAGGAACCGCACATAGATCAGCACGCCCCAGATGATCGAAAAGATCATGATCGAAAGCTTGGCGGTTTCCACCAGCGCGTCCTTGAGTTCCGGCAGACGCATGCCCCGAAACAGCGCCATACAAAAGACAATGAACGCGCCAATCGCCCCGCCTTCGGTGGGCGTGCCCCAGGCGTCCCCGCCGAACGGATTGTAAACAAAGAAGATAATGATCACGACCACTGCCACGATGGGCAGCGCGGGCGGCAGGCTGACGAGCCGTTCGCGCCATGTGAAGCCGCTCACCGGCGGGCCGAAGTTTTTCATGGTCAGCGCCAGCCCGATGATCAGCCCACCGTAGATGAAGGCCGAGAAAACGCCGGGGATGAAGCCCGCAAGCAGCAGTTTGCCCACGTCCTGTTCGACGATGATCGCGTAGATCACGAGGATGGCCGAAGGCGGGATGAGCGAGGCCAGCGTGCCGCCTGCCGCCACGACCCCAGCCGCAAACCGCTTGTCATACCCCACCTTGAGCATCTCGGGGATGGCAATGCGGGCAAAGACCGCCGCCGTCGCCACGGAGGCCCCGGAGACCGCCGCAAAGCCAGCCGTTGCAAAAACGGTAGAGACCGCAAGCCCGCCCGGCACCCAGGCAATCCAGCGCTTGGCCGCTTCGAAAAGCGCGCGCGTAAGTCCCGCGTAATAGGCAAGATAGCCGATCAGGATAAAGGTCGGGATGAGGGACAGCGCCTGCGAGGACACCTTGCCATGTGGCACCTGCCCCGCGATTTTCACACTGATTTCCAGGGCCTTGCCAAAGCGGTCCGGATCGTAGCCGAACTGGTCCCAGCGCAGCCAGATCAGCCCGACCATCCCCGCCAGCGCCGCCGCAAAAGCCACGCGCATGCCGAGGACAACAAGGACGAACATGCCGCCCGTCACCCAAAGGCCGATTTCAATGGAGTCCATCTGCCCTGCCCCTCAGCCGTCGTGGCCTTGTATGTGTTCGGCCTCTGCCGCGGCCTGCTCTGCTGCGCTTTGCACCAGCGGCACCGCCACCGGCCGCGCAGTCCCGCGCAGGAATGCCGCGCCAAATCCCCAGAGTTGCAGCACCAGCCGCAGGCTCATCACCGAAAACGCCACGGGCACCACCAGTTTTGCAGGCCAGATCGGCAGGCCGATGTCGATCGAGCTGTCTCGGCTCCAGTTCGGTTTCGAGAAATCGAAGCTGCGATCGAAGTGTGACCACGTGCCCCAGACCAGCAGCAGCATCAGCACCAGAACCGCCGAGGTTGTCAGAAATTCCGCCAGCCAGAGCGCCCGCCCGCGCAGCCGCCCGACAAGGATGTCCATGCGAATGTGGCCGCCTTCCCGCTGCACATAGGCAATGCCGAAAATCGCGATCAGCGGCATTGCCGCCTCGATCCAGTCGACATAGCCGCGAAGCGGTTCGTTGAAGAAATTCCGGCCGGAGACAGAGAAAACGGCGAGCACCATCAACGCAAAAGCGCCGATCCCCGACACCACGGCCATGCTCCATTCCACCTGCAAAAGCCGCCGGTCAAGACGGCTCAGCAGGCTGTCATCGCTCAACACCGTTGCGCTGCCAGCCATTGTCTTTCCTACCTGTAAAGAGAAGGCCGGGGCGAAATCTTCCCCCCGGCCACCGGTCTCAGTTCGACGCGCGCACCGTGTCGAGCGTCGAGAAGACGAGGTCGTAGAGTTCCTGCGCCGGCAGACCTTGCGCACTCATATCCGCGATCCAGGCATCATGGATCGGCTGACCTGCCGCATCCTTGAACTTGGCCAGCTCATCGTCCGACAGCATGACCTTCTGCACGCCCTTCTCTTCCAGAACGCTGTCCCAGCGGGTCAGAAGATCACCGTAGTTGGCAAGGTAATGGCCAATCGCCTCGTCGATGGAACTGTCGAGCGCCGCGCGCTCTGCGTCGGACAGCGAGTCATAGGCGTCGATGTTCACCACGACCGGGCAATTCACCGTGCCGGGGTTGAGGTTGGCCGTCCACCAATCCGCCCGGTTGATCGTGCCAAAGGCGAGGTGCGCGTGTTGGGCAAAGGCCACCGTATCGACAACGCCGGATTCCATCGCCTGGTAAGCTTCTGTCGCGGTCACGGAGGTCGGCACACCACCCACGGCGCTGAAGGCTTTGCCCAGACCGCCGGTTGCGCGCACGCGCATGCCGTCGAACTCGGCAAGTTCGTCGCGCGGGTCGCCTGTGCCGACAATGTTGTATTGCGGCATGGGCGAGGTCATCAGAAGCTTGGCATTCCAGTTGGCCATTTCTTCGGACACCGCCGGGTGCGCATAGATCGCGTGGCTCACTGCCACCTCTTCATCCAGATTGGCGACACCGAGGAACGGCAGTTCCAGCACGGTAATCGCGCGGTTCTTGTCCGCGTGGTAGCCCGCACAGAACTGCGCCATCTCGAAGGCACCAATAGAGATGCCGTCGAGGTTCTCGCGGTTTTTCGACAGACCGCCGTAGCTGATGTTCATGGTGAATGCGCCGTCGGTCTTCGCCTCAACCAGCTCGGCGAGCTTGTGGATGTGTTCGGTGAAGGCGCGGCGCTTGCCCCAGACCGAGACATTCCATTCCGTCGCGGCCGCCTCGCTGGCGAAAGCGAATGCAATGGCCGTGCACAGCAGTTTTCCGGTGATATTCATGATTTGGACCTCCCATTGGTATGCAGTGGCGATCAATGCCGCCTTGGAAACGCAGGGTAGTGCTTCCGCCGCCATGTGCAAGGATTTCCGGATTCGCACGAAACCGCCGCCCTGGGGCACCGCGCGCGGCTTCAAGGCGCCCGGAACGATATGTCGCAGCGCAGCAAAAACGGCGAGCGCCTCACAAAGTCGCGACCAGTCGAAAAAACCGCTGAAAATGTTAGCGCATGAGAAAGCTGCATAAACAGACACTTAAGCGAAGGTCGCAAATTTATTTTCAGATTTCCAAACGTGCTATAAACTATTTTACAAATTAAACGTTATATTTGAGATGCTTATTCTATTGTTTTCATCGAATGTTATAGTGCCTCCATCTTGCGACGCTGCGTAAGGTCTAGCCGCAGTGCGCGTCCGATCACGAGGGAGGATCGCCATGACCGATCAAACACCAACAGCCAACACCTACCCCCCCAGCGCGGAACTTTCTGCGTCTGCGAATGTTGATGCGGCGCAGTATGATGCGATGTATGCGCAGTCTGTGGCCGATCCGGAAGGGTTCTGGGCCGAGCAGGCCAAGCGGCTG
>NZ_SRXY01000004.1 GCF_004804335.1 Pacificoceanicola onchidii | reverse complement strand
GATAGCGATACCCAATCACTCAAACTCAAAGAGTGATCAAAGCGTCGCGGGATGGAGCAGCCCGGTAGCTCGTCAGGCTCATAACCTGAAGGTCGCAGGTTCAAATCCTGCTCCCGCAACCAAAAACTCAAATCAACGCAAATACTCTCGGGATGTAACCGCCTTAAACGGTCAGCGTTTCGTGGTCTTCAAGACAAGTGGAGGCAACATCGGCGCAAGCAGTGTACTTTCTGGATTGCAGCATAAAGCCAACTGCACTCGCTGTATAAGTCTACGCCTACTGCTCGTTCGCAAGATCCGGTACCTAAATTGGGTTAAAAGCCAAACTCGGACCCTGATCTAAGCCGCACCGCTGGTCATCCCGAGTAAAGGTCGATGGCGAGACCCGTCGTGATCCGCTTTGAATTTGAATTGATCCGCTAGACTTGCGAGACGTTGTGCATCTAGGTTCAAGTTCGATGTTGCCATCGACGACTGTTGGACCATGGCGGCATTGTCTTGCGTAACCCTGTCCAACTGCGTCATCGCGGAGTTGACCTCCTTAAGACTGACCGATTGATCTGAAGCCGACTCAACTATTTCGCCCATTACTTCGGCCACAGAACGGAATTTATCAAGCATTTCAGTCAACGAGTTGCCCGCACGTCCCACAAGTTCAACGCCTTGATCAACCTGAGCGGTGCTGTTTTCAATTAGAGATTTGATTTCCATCGCTGATTCAGACGATCGATGAGCCAGCCCTCTAACCTCTGCGGCGACAACTGCGAAACCGCTACCAGACGTGCCTGCTCTCGCTGCTTCTACTCCGGCGTTCAATGCAAGTAGATTCGTTTGAAATGCGATATCGTCAATTACTCCAACAATATGCGAAATATCGTCGGACCCCGATTTAATCGTCTGCATAGCCAAAATGGCCTCACGCACAGTATCGCCCGTCCTTTCAGCATTCTCCCTGGCTGAGTTTAACTCATTTTCTGCATTTCGGGCGTTGCGTGCAGAATCGTTGACCGCAGAAGTTACCAAATCCAGAGCCGCAACAGACTCCTCAAGTGCTGCCGCTTGATTCTCTGTTCGTTTCGACAGATCGTCTGCCGCTGAATTCATTTCGACGGCACTAGTTTGAATGCCAGCAGTTGTATGTGCCAGTTCCTTCAAAATCTCACGAAGTTTGTTTTGAGACTGATTGAAATTATCGCGAAGCTTGGCATACCCGTCGGCCATCTCCGCATCTATTTCTTCGGTCAAGTTTCCTTTAGAAAGCCTTTCCAAACCGGCTCCAATCGCCGCAACGGCTGTTTCTTGCTCTGCCTTCCTTTGTCGTTCGATGCTACTTTGCTGAACCTCGAAATCGTTTTTCTCACTTAAGCTATCTCGAAAGATGGAAAGTGCACCGGCAATTCTAAAAATTTCATCGCTGGATCTTCCGAATCCAGTTATTTCCGCTAAGTCGCCTCCGGCGAGCCGTTCGGTGGCAGTTCGCAATTTATCAAGTGGATTCCGAACCAAGATCCGTATCAAAAGGACTGACGATAAAGCCACGAAGCCAAGTAGAAAAAGCAAGCCATTGACGCGGTTTCTTGCCTCGAACACACTTCCCTCAATTCTAATCGCCATCGACCGAATGGCTGCCAAGTTGTCCACTGCCAAATCCGAGGCAACTGTCCCGATCTTTTGTACAGCTCGAGCGGTTTGTTCCGCTGCGCTCGCAGCTGTGTCGTTAGCAGACAGGGCTGCCAGTTTGTACGGAAGTAGCCCGGTATCCTTGGCTGCGAGCTTTGCTAATACTGTGAGATCTTCAGCCAATCTTCCATCTGAAAAATCCGCGAATTTCTCTAGTTCCACTCCAGCCTGTTCCAAGTTTGAGGCTGCGGCTTTCGCTTCAGCAGATCCTTTTGACACAGCGACATCGAGCGCCGCCAGTTGAAATCGGCTGATCCAATTGCTGATTTCAAACAAAGTGTTTATTTGAGCGACTTGAGTGTCCAGTAAAGATTGAATGGTATCTCGGTTGTTGATGCTAGCTTCGTCAGCCGAGATCGTTAGAAAAAACATTACATCATCTATTGCGTTCGATAGAAAAATATCCATCTCGCGCCGTTGCAACAAAATCTGATCTTGAGCGGTTGCTCCTGATTTGTTCTCAAGGCCAGCTAACGCCGAGTAGAAGTTCGCGGCGGTTTGAACGGTGCTTTTGAATTCTGCGGTAATCGAATTCTCACCTAGATCTTCAAGAACGCGCAAAAGCCGTCCCTCAGAAGCTTTCGCTACATCCGACAAGATTGTACGTGTAGCCGTGTCGTCGGTCATTTGAAGTGCGTACAGCATTCCCGAAAGCAAGTTGATTTCCGCTCTCGCTCTCAGAAGGATCTCCAAACCGGCGAACTGTTCGTTCACCAGTATCGAAAGAGTTTCCTCCACGCCCGCCATCGTGGACTCGCCGCCCATAGTCAAATCAAAATATGCCTCATCGGCCAGCTCAATCATCGTCGCCTGTAGGGCTTCACCCCTCATTTGTAACTCCACCATTTGCAAGGCGATTCCGTTTTGATTGCGAAACTGAATTCGCGTTGCATCCGTAAGCTGCGCGATCATAAGAGTTGCGTTGTTTGCGTCCTCCGAAACCATGGAGCGGACATCTTCAGGCAAGAGACCTACCACGCGCTCAAGTTCCGCTGTTGCTGCTTCGACGTTAGCAACCGCTACCCCGAAATCGGCCTCATTCCGAAGGGCCAAAACATCAATCATCGCGTTTTTGGTTCCGTCGGCAGCTTCCTTCAAGGCGCTGCTTTGTTCGAGCTCGATCAGGCGAACACCTGTAAGCTCTGTCATGCTGTCCGTGACGCGCGAAAACGCTACGAAAGCAACTGTTCCTACCAGCCCGGACACGGCTGTGAGAGACATTACTATCAGCATTATCCGGGAGCTGAGTTTGGAAAAAGGGCGCCACGAACGACCGGCAGGTGAAGTCATCTGTTCTCTAGCCTTTAGTTTCCGAAGGGTCAGGTGCCCGCCTGGAATACTTCAGGCGGGCTCTCGCTTTTCAGTCGACAGGCTCGAAACCACCGTCTGCGGTGATCCGTGTCAGAAATACGCTATCCATCCCTTGGTTGTCACCGGGACCAAATTCCATGACGACGCCGCCAAAATCCAGCATCTGGAGGTCGGTCATGGCGGAAAGGAAGGTTTCCCGCGTCAAATCTTGACCTGCGCTTTCCAACGCCTTGATGGCGAGACGACCCGTGAGATACCCCTCAAGAGACACAAAACCTGGCTCTGCCGAGGGATCAACCGCTTTCAATGCGGCCTGATACTGAGCGACGATCGGGATCGAAGCGTCCCAAGGGAAGGGCACGACTTGGCTTACAATCACGCCTTCTCCGGCTTCGCCAAGTTCGGCCGCCAATGCTTTTGAACCGACAAACGAGATGTTGACGAACGTCGGATTGAACTTCAGCTTGCGCGAAAGTTTGATGAATTCTGCGACTGGCTTATAGGCTCCGACCATCACGACAGCATCAGGTTTGGCTTTGCGGATCTCCAGAAGCGCCTTTTTGACCGCAACCGTATTGCGCGTGTAGGTTCCTTCCGCTGCAAGAGACATCCCTCTGCTCTCCAACGCAGCGGTTACGCCTGCCAAACCAACCCGGCCAAATCCGTCGTCTTGGTATAAGATGGCTACGGATTTCATCCCCTGTTGATCAACGAGATATTCGATCCAAGCTTCGGTTTCTGCGAAGTAAGTTGCCCGAACATTCAGCACGTTGCCGAGGGCTTCGTCACGGAGAAAGCCTGCGCCCGTGAACGGGCCGATAAACGGCAGCCCTGCCTCCGTCGCGATAGGCTGTGTTGCGGCAGAAGTTGGCGTGCCGACCGCCCCAATCAGTCCAATGTGATTGTCGCCGCCGATTACAGATTTAACATGAGCAATAGACATGTCGGGCTCATACCCATCGTTCTGGCTGTCGAGTACGATGGTTCGTCCGTGCACTCCTCCTGCGGAGTTGGCCTCGTCAAATGCGGCAGTCAGCCCGAGACGCATACCCTGCCCAAGTGCGGCCGCAGGGCCCTCCAAGGCCGCAACTTGCGCGAATCGCACTTCTCCGGAGTTTATCCCTTGAGCCGCATGGCCGATTACGGGTAGCGCGCAGACCAAGGCTGCAGTCTTTAGGAATGCTTTGAAGGTCATCTTGATGGATCCCTGTTGTTGAATCCTCGCAAGGTATTGCAGTGGGTGCTTTCCAATCGGTTACAGGGTTGGTTCAAATTCTAGCAAAACATGTAAAAAAACTTTGTTTCACAAGCACCGCCTTGGTTTGTCTGCGCTTTTCGCTTCAGTTTTGGAACGGATTTCTTTCTAAGAAATTGAATTGAATTGCAGGTGTCTCCAGCCAAGCGCGGAATCGCTCTTTTTCGAATAGTTACTTTCGAAATGCCACCTGCCAAAAACGCCATTTACAAAGCTTTCTCTTCCGAAATCGCTTCCAAGCGCGACGGTTGCTCTACCCGCAAGAGCGTCACACGCGTCACACGCGTCAAAGGTCGTCGATCAGCGTACACGTTAAATTAAGCAGTGTAGGGCCATTCTCAGCGGAGTTTCGGGCTTGCCGCCGAACTTCCCTTCTCGTGGCGCTTTCCCGGTTATTTGGACAACGAGGCTCAAAATGAGGCGAGCGCGCGACTTACTATTCGGGGTTCTAGCCGGCGTTTGTGTTGCGGCTGCTCCGATTGATGCGCAAACCGTTCTGAGCGGAAACCATAGCGTTGATGGTCGTTTGTGCGCGGGTCCTGAATGTTGGAACAGCGAGAGCTTTGACGACATTACGATGAAGGTCAAACACTCTGTGACTCGCCTTCTGTTTGAGGATACGTCAGGTGGCAGTTTTCCTTCGGTTGATTGGCTCTTTGAGGTGAACGGTCAAACAAGCTCCGAAGGAAACTTTTTTGCCATTCGAAATGCAGATGACGACAAACCACTTCTACACTTGAACGCGGCGGCCCCTGCGGACGCCATTCACTTGAACGCTCAGGGCGACCTTGGTTTGGGCACGAGCCTGCCCACCACGGATCTACATTTGGTCGACAATATGGATCCCGGCATCGCATTTGAAACCGTGAGTTCGGGGCAGCGGTGGGAGCTACACGGCAATGGAGCCGGGTTCTATCTGTTTGATCCCGGAACGGGTTCGCTGCCTTTGGAAATTCGGACAGGGGCGCCAGATCACGGGCTTTTCATGGATTCGGTTGGCAACACGGGTTTCGGAACCGGTGCGCCTTCTGCGGCGATACACGTGTTGCGCGGCGATGGCAGTGCGGGGTTGCGCGTAGAAAACACCTCCGGCAGCCCTTCTGCGGTGCGCGAAATGTTCAACATGACCAACAACGGCGGTTCATACTTTACACTGGACAACAGCCAAGCCGGTACGTCCTGGTACTTTGTCCATGAAAACAACGCGCCGAACCGCTTCATTATCTCTGATTCTGTGCCGGATGGTCCCGAAATGAGCCTGACTGCGAGCGGTCACCTTTCGGTACAGGGTGGGTTCCAGGTTGCCGGGACGCAATTGAATGTTCCTGACTACGTGTTCGAGTCGGATTACCCACTTCGATCGTTGGACGAAGTATCCGCCTTTATTGCGGAAAATGGTCACTTGCCGGAGATCCCTTCGGCGGCTGACGTCAATGCAAATGGTCTGGACATGACCCAAATGCAGTTACTCCTGTTGAAGAAAATTGAGGAACTCACCCTGTACACTTTGGAGCAGGAAGCGGTCATCCGGCGCCAAGAGGCACGACTCAGGGCGCAAGACCACGAATTGTCCGCAATTGTTGCGGCTCTGAACGGGCGGTTCGCTGACCTGGAAACTGCAATTCAACAATAGCTGTTGGTAAGGAAGACCCGACCTTCTGGATTGTGACACAAGATTTTTCACAAAACCGGAAGTTGTTCAGGTATACTTGGTTTTGGCCGGGCCATTTTGCCCGCAAAACGTGCTGAATTTTTGAATTTGAGGAGAGTCCCCATGGGTAAAATCAATGGTACGTCCATCTTTGTGAGCGCCACAGTTGTTTGCCTTCTGGCCGGTGCCGCCAGCGCTCAGAATGTCATCAATACGAACACCACTATCCGAAACAGCCTGTGTGTAGGTAATGATTGTGCCAACTCTGAATCCTACGGGTTCGATACGATCCGCCTGAAGGAAAACAATGTTCGCCTCCACTTTGATGACACATCGTCGTCGGCGAGTTTCCCAAACCAGGATTGGCGGCTTGAGGCGAACGCCAGCTCAAACGGCGGTGGCGAGTATTTCCGCATCATGGATGCCACAGCCAACCGGAGCGTGTTCACCGTCGAGGCTAATGGTCCGAACAACGCACTGTATGTCGATGATGGTGGCCGCGTCGGTGTCGGAACCTCGACCCCCGTGGGCCAGCTGCATGCGGTCACGGGCAATACGCCAACCTTGCGTTTGGAGCAGAACGGATCATCCGGTTTCACGCCGCAGACATGGGATGTCGCGGGTAACGAGGCGGGCTTCTTTGTTCGCGATGCCACCAACGGATCGACACTGCCTTTCCGAATTCGACCGGGTGCTGGCAGCCAATCCTTGACCATCGACAACGACAACGATGTGGGTATCGGAACGCTGACTTCCGAAGCGGCGCTGCATATTTTGAGAACGTCTTCTGGTGTCAAGCAGATGATACTTCTTGAGAACAACGGCGGCGGTTACATTACGATGGAAAACACGTCTACGGGTGACTCGTGGTTCTTCACACACGAAAACAGCAACCCGAACCGCTTCCTGATCACGCATTCGGATGGCGGCGTTCAGATGTCGCTCGATAAGACCGGCAACATGACGTTGCTTGGGGATCTCACGACAACCGGCGCTGTTTGTGGTGCGGGTTGTGACCGGGTTTTTGACGCAGACTATCCGCTGCCGACAATCAGCGAGCAGGCGGAACTGATGTTTGCCAATCGTCATTTGCCCAACGTTGGTCCCACGGATGAAAATGGTCCTTTCAACGTGACTCAGAAGGTTGCGGGAATGCTGAACGAGCTTGAAAAAGCGCATATTTACATTGCCCAACTTGAAGAGCGTCTTGCTTCGGTAGAAGCGATGATTGCGGAGTAAAAAACAGACGAACAGTCTGAACAGGCCCTGCTTTCGTGCGGGGCCTTCTTTTTTGTTACCGAGTTCTACGCATCACAGAAACATGACCGCGCGCTATAGACATTTGGCCGCGACAAGGCCGCCAAAGCGGCGATCCAAAAAATGCACCTGCCTACGGGACGCTTTGTAGGAGCAAGGGATGGTATTCCTTCTCGCCGGCAATGGAGGGTGCGGGCATCAGGATTTGCCAAGAGTTTCATCACCAATGTTCCGGGCCACACGAACCCTTTTCGATCGCTGGAACAATCCCGGAAAGCAACTGCGAAAGACTTTGTACCGAGCACTGCGCTAAACATCTTGATTAGCTCAGAGAATTCTTTGCTGGCCGACATTGATCTGGCTCGACGTTGGGTCGATGGGTTACCTAGGGTCACAGCGGTCTTCATCGTCCGTGCTCAGGAAGAACTGGCGAAGAGCGAATGAAAGCAGATGGTTGAAGACAACACGAGATACACTTTTCTATAGCGTTCGCGCATTTCACATCGTGGCCTAACTCATCTGTGCGCATGTATCCCGGAACAAGAACAGCCGTCTGGTAGGCGCCAGAATCTTACGGTACATCTTGCCAAGCGTTTTGGACGGAGAGCAGATTTGGATTGGAAAGAGTTCTACGACACCCGCGTGGCGGAGTTGGACCCGGACGACCATCTGTCCCAAGTCGGGCACACTGTTCACGGCCAGCCGATCCCCGAAGATCACCTGTTGGCTTTGCAAGCGCAGATGGCCGCGGAATTGCAAATAGGGCATTCGGATCGTTTGCTGGATCTGTGTTGCGGCAACGGGATTTTCACAAGGCCGCTCTCGGAACAGGCCGAAGCGGCCTTGGGCGTAGACTTTTCCAGCGCCATGCTTTCTGTCGCGCGACGAGATTTTCCGGGGCCGAATCTGCGGTATGAAGAGTTGGACGTGAGCGATATCGCTTCTCTCTCCGACCGGCCCGAAGCACCCTTCTCCCGCGTGATGATGTATGGGGCATGGCAGCATTTTGACCTAGGTGTCGGGCAACGTATTCTCGAAGATGTCCTGTCTATTTCCTCGGATGATCTTCGGATCGTACTCGGATTTGTTCCGGATTTTGATTTGAAACATAACTTTTTCGATACCCCCGAGAGGCGAGCGGCACATGAGGCGTATGTCGCTGCCGGGACTGATGCGTTCGGGAACTGGTGGAAAAAGGATGAGCTGGTAACAATCGCAGGCGATCTTGGGTTAACGTGCGAGTTCACCGATCTGCCAGCCAAGGTGCATGCGGCGCGTTACCGCTTCAATGCCACTCTTGTCCGTGGATGAAACCTCTGCCATTGGCGGGGTCTTTGAGGCCGCACAAAGCGGGCGGTCTGTTCCTGAAAGCCTGTGGGATCTTTGGACGGCTGGAGCGGCGCAGGTCCTTACATTCTCCAATGCTCGTTCAGCATTTGCCCATGTCATCGCGGGTTTTGGCCCGCGCCGGGTTTGGGTGCCAGCCTATATGTGCCGGGACATGGCGGAGGCAGCGCCAAAGGCTCTGTTTTACCATGTGGATGATACCTTTTCCCCTGACGTTCAAGTCCTTGATGCGTCTCTCAGACCCGGTGACTTGTTGCTTGGGTTCAACCCGTTCGGGCGCCCCAACGAGGTGTTTCGCAAATTGGTCCAGAGCCATCCCGATGTGATTTTTGTCGAGGACAATGCGCAGGCATTGCACACAGCCTCGCATCCTTGGGGTCACGTGCAAATATATAGCCCGCGCAAGCTGCTTGGCGTGCCGGATGGCGGCTTGCTTGTTGATCGGGCGGGTTTGCTCCCTGTTCCAAAACAGCGTCCCGCATCCACAGCAAGACTTCGGCGCGCAGGTTTGATGCGTGCCCGTGATCCTTTGGATCGGGAAAACGAGCGTTGGTATCAAGCTTTCCGAGAGGCCGAAGCCTCCATGACGATTTCTGATCAAGGCATGAGTGCAACGACAAAACGCGTGCTTGCGAGTTCGGCTTGGCGCAACATCGCCGAAACCCGTCGGGCCAATTACGCGCGTCTGCACAGTCGACTGGCAGATCTTGCATTTTTGCCAGATCGAAAGCCAGCGTGGGTACCGCTTGGCTTTCCGATCAGGGTCAGGGATGCGGCGGAACTTGCTCGCGATTTGGCCGTTTATCGCGTTTTCGCTCCGCGACACTGGCCCGAGTTGGCGGGACCAAACTTGGCGACTTCCGAGCGAGCGATGCACCATCAGATGCTTACACTCCCATGCGATCAGCGATACACGGAAGAAGACATGGATCGCGTGTCGCGGGTGCTAAGGAAGGCATTGAGTTGAGACATCCTTACAATACGGAAGGCTATGCGAGGACCTTGCCGGGCGGGGATCCGGTTTTCCAAAGCGAGGCTCTGGGCGTGCCGCTTCGTTTAACGCCGATTCCGGGGACCGATTGGATAGACGCTTGTGGAGCTTACCCGCTTTCGCCCGAACTCTCGCAATGCAGCCGCGAAACCCTTCTGGAGGAGCTTTGCACGCTCGGGGTGGTCAGCCTGGTTCTTGTCGGAGACCCTTGGGCCGAAGCCGCACCGGAATGCTTCGATTTTGCAAAGCCCTACAAGCCCCATCATGTCATTGATCCTGATGTGGGTCCGGCCCGGTTTTCGAACCACCACAGGGCAGAGGTGCGCCGCGGCCATCGGCGGGTCGAGGCGAAAGAAATCACACTTGCAGAGCACCTTGATCCATTTATCGCGCTCTATGATGTTTTGATTGAACGCCATGGGTTCAGTGCCCAGCACAGATTCGGACGAGACCATTTTGTATGGCTTTCAAAGAATCCCGACGTTTTTCCAGTCTTCGGCGCGTTTCTTGATGGCACACTCGTGTCAGCTCATATTTTCGCATTGCACGAAGACAAGGCATACTCGCATCTCGCTGCCTCCGCGCCGGAAGGGTACAAGAACAGCGCGGCCTATGCCGTTTACGACTTGGCCATTCGCCAGTTGGAAGGAATGAAGATCACCTTGGGTGGCTCACCGGACATGTCCAAGAACGGGACGGGTGGCGGTCTCGACGCTTTTAAAAGCGGTTTTGCCAATGCAACGCGGAGCCCCCATCTGTGTGGCTTGATTGTTGACCCGGACAGGTATCAGATGCTTTGCGGAGCGACTTCAAAAGTATCTGAAGAAACGGGATTTTTTCCAGCGTACAGAAGTCCTGCGTTGCGCTCATAAGGCGGTAAGCTGTCCGATGACCGCAACATGTGGTTTTTCCGGCACGGCATGTCGGCTTCCTGCCGAGGAGCCAACCCGCCTCTTTATTCCAAGCGCGCAAACCTGCACAAAAGGGTAGCCCACTGCCGGGCTATGCTGCCGCGCTGTCATTTTCTATGCGTGGTCTGGGTGGAAACAGGAGACGGCTTTTGCGCCTTCGGATCGGATCCTTCGCGGTATCCCTGTGCCTTGCCATGGGCATTGGTTCCGAAGCTGTGTCGCAAAGCAATCCCTGGACGCGCCCGACGCTGTCGTTCACGGGTGTGCCGGGGATCGTCGATATGCCGACGGCACACCAGATGCAGGACGCGGATCTCACGGCAACGTTGGGGTTTGTGGATGGAACGGCCCGCACGACCTTTCATTTTCAGATCACACCGCGCCTGTCCGGGGTGTTTCGGTATACGGCGTTTGGCGACTTCTTCAACAACGGCGTTGATTATTACGACCGCAGCTTTGATCTTCGGTACCAGCTTTTGCAGGAGGGGCGGTATCACCCTGCAGTGACGGTTGCCTTGCAGGACTTTGGTGGCACCGGGGTGTTTGCGGGCGAGTACGTCGTGGCGACCAAGACGTTCGGTAAACTGCGCGCGACAGGCGGGATAGGCTGGGGCCGCTTCGGCAGTTATAATGGGTTTACAAATCCGCTGGGCTTGTTCTCGGACCGGTTCAAGGTTCGACCCAATCAAACTCGAGGTGTTGGCCAGACTGGTCGACTTGATACCAGCCATTGGTTCCGAGGTGACGCCGCTCTGTTCGGTGGGTTGGAGTACGCGGTCAATGACCGGTTGCGTCTGGGCCTGGAATACTCTTCGGACAATTACGACCTAGAACAGACCAATGCCGGGTTTGACCGGTCGTCGCCTTTCAACTTCGGCCTGAACTACCGTTTCCGCAACGGTGTCGATATGCGCGCGGCGTATCTTTATGGCAGCACGGTTGCGGTGCAGTTCAGCTACACGCTCAACCCCAAGAAGCCGAGGCGCAGTGCCCCGGTTCTTGACGGCGGTCCGCCCCCCTTGCTTGTTCGCGCGCCGGGCGCGGCGGCCAATCTGGGGTGGACGCAGCAGGACGGAGCGGCTGAGAACCTGCGAGATCAGGTTGCGCAGGTGCTTGCTGCGGATGGGCTGGCACTGGACGGGTTTTCGGTGCGGGCCCGCCGGGTTCTCGTGCGGTTCCGCAATCCGACAGACACGAACACCGCACAGTCCATAGGCCGCATCGCCCGCACGCTCAGCGTGCTTATGCCCGCCTCGGTCGAACAGTTCGAGATCGTCCCGGTGTCCGGGAATGGCCTTGCTCTGTCTCGGATCACGCTGAACAGAAGTGATCTCGAAGAGCTGGAATATGCACCGGACGGCGCATGGCAGAGCTTTGCGCGGGCGCGGATCGAGGACGCCACAACCGGCGATTTGACAGCCGATCTGTCCGGCCCTGCGACACCATCCTTCACGTGGCGGATTGGTCCATACCTTCAGGCGACTTATTTCGATCCGGACAGCCCGATTCGGGTCGATGTGGGTGTCGAAGGAACCTTTCGCTATGAACCAGTCTCCGGCCTCGTCTTAAGCGGCGGAGTCCGGCATCGGCTCAGCGGCAATCGCGGCGAGACGCGGCCATCTGAATCGGTTCTGCCGCATGTGCGCTCCGATGTCGGCCTCTATGCCGAAGCTGGCGAAACCGCGCTGACCAACCTCACCATCGCCCATTATTTCCGCCCGGGCAAAGATCTCTACGGCCGCGTGACGGCTGGGTACCTTGAGACGATGTATGCCGGTGTGTCCGGTGAGCTTCTGTGGAAGCCGGTCAACAGCCGGTTGGCCCTCGGTGTGGAACTGAATTACGTGCGCCAGCGCGAGTTCGATCAGGGTTTTGGCCTTCGGGATTACGACATCCTGACAGGGCACGTGTCGGCCTACTACAAGGCCAGCAATGACTTCCACTACCAGCTGGACGTGGGCCGCTATCTTGCCGGAGATTGGGGCGCGACGCTTACCATTGACCGCGAGTTTGCCAACGGTATCAAAGTCGGAGCATTTGCCACGCTGACTGACGTGCCGTTTGATACCTTCGGGGAAGGATCTTTTGACAAGGGCCTGCGTTTCGAAATCCCAGTCTCCGCCTTCACGGGCCGAAAATCCACCAACAGCGTATCCCGTACGATTCGTCCTGTTTTGCGGGATGGTGGTGCGCGGCTGAACGTGAACGGGCGACTGTACAATGATGTGCGGGATTATCATCAGAGCGACCTGCAAAAGCAGTGGGGACGGTTCTGGAGATGATGCGCCTTGTTCTTTCCCTCCTGTGCCTGTCGATCCTGTCCGCATGCAGCAGTTCCGGCTCTGAGTTGAACGCGCTCCGGGGCACCTTGTCCGGCATAATGGGGCAACGGGCAGCGCCGCCGAACCTGCGCCAGTCCTTGACGCCGGAAGCGATTGCGAACTTCAACGGACCGCTGATGTTTGTAGAGGTTACGGGCAACGGCATTCAGGCGGGTCTGACCCCGGGCGTGCGCAATGGCGCGGTTCAGCAATGGATCACGCAAGATGCGGCAAGCCTCAGCTTTCTTGGGGGAATCGTGACGGCGAGCCGGGGACTTGGCGGCGATCTGATCACCGCGGATGTGCGGGACGTGGCGGCGGCTGTGCAAGGACGGGCTGATCACGCCGAACGGGTTCACCGCTACCTGACCCATGAAAACAGCCTCGAAATCCGCGCTTTCAAATGCAGCTATGTGCAAGCAGGCCCGGACAGTGCAGATACGCTGGCCGGGCGCTTCCCGGCACGGCGGGTCGAGGAAACCTGCTATGACAGCAAAGGTTTGAAGGTAGAAAACCAGTATTGGATCGACCGCTCCGGCGTTGTCAGACGATCGGTGCAATGGATCAGCCCTTTTGTCGGATACGTGGACATCCATCGCCTGAAAGACCGTTAATTCGGCATTATCATCGCCTCGCCCGGTGCAGGCGGTAAAAGGTAAACGGTTTCGTTGCGCCGAAAGGCCGTTTGGTGTAGGCGTTCGAAAGATTGATTTTCGGAGTGCAAATCATGAAGAGCAAAGTTCTTACTTCTTTTGTGCTGATTGCAGCAATGGCGAGCGCCAACGGTGTGGCCGCTCAGCAGCAGCAGGAATGTGATAGCAACGAATCCACCCCCCAAACCGATGACGACTGCACAATTCTTGGCGGTCTCTCCGGTTCTGGCGCTGGTGTCGGTGTTGCCATCGCGGGCGCGGCCGCGCTTGCCATTCTTGGCGCCGCAGGCGGCGGCGGTGGTGGTGGCGGCGAGACGCCGAATACCTTTGTTGTCGGCCAATAAATCGCGCATTGCCGTGACGAACAGATGAATGAGGCGAACCTGCATCGGGTTCGTCTTTTTTGTTTTGGGCTATTGCCAAAACTGGCACCGCATAGTCTCAGCGGGTAGACTCCCATCCAGACAATTTCAGTTTAGGACGCGCCAATGCTCAGGCCACTTTCTGCCGCTCTTGCCTTTGCATTCCTGATTGGATGCGACGTGGTGTATCAATCGCCGAGCGTCAATCCTCTGAACGATGACGACACAAAGGTGCGCGTTGTCGAGATGACCCCGGAAACGGTCATTTCCGCCAACCGCTCGTCCTTCAAACCCAAACAGCTGCCGGGTGTATTCTTTGCTGCGGCCGGGGCCGGGGCCAACCCGCGTGGAGTTGGGGCTTTGCCGCGTCCGATCGGGGATCCCGGTCAGGCAAGTGGCTTTCTCGAAACGCGGATTCCCCCGCAGATCAGTGACCGTCCTTACCAGATCGGGGTGGGCGATGTCCTCCTCCTCGCCACGCCGCAAACGGGCAATACGGTTGAGCAGCTGACCGGTCTGCTGGCCGCGTCTAACGCGCGCCAAGGTTACACCGTGCAGGACGATGGCGCGATTGCGATCCCGAACGTGGGCCGTGTGCAGGTTCGTGGCATGACCATTGATCAGGCCGAGGCCGAACTGTTCCAGCGGCTTGTTGAAAACCAGATTGATCCGACGTTCAGCCTCGAGATTGCCGAGTTCAATTCTCAGAAAGTGTCCATTGGTGGTGCCGTGTCCCAGCCGACGGTGACTTCGATTGGTCTGACGCCGCTCTATCTGGACGAAGCGCTTGCAGCGGCCGGTGGGGTCAATGCCTCCGATCTGGATTATGCCTCGGTGCGGATCTATCGCGATGGGACGCTCTATCAAATCCCGCTCAGCGAGCTCTATTCCAACCGGGGCCTGCAGCGCACACGGTTGCAACAAGGCGACAGTGTTTTTGTCGACACGCAGGTTCAGCTTGATCAGGCGCAGGCCTACTTCGAACAGGAAATCAGGACAGCACAATTCCGGCAATCCGCGCGGGTCAACGCGCTGAATGAATTGCAGGCCGAAGTTAACATTCGCCGCAATGCGATGCAGGACACGCGACAGAACTACCTGACCCGGCTCGAACTCGATTCCGTGGAGCGGGACTATGTGTATCTGACTGGCGAAGTGTCGGAGCAAAGCCGCTACCCGCTGCCCTTTGGGAAGACGGCGTCGCTTGCCGATGCGCTCTACAGCAACGGTGGGATTCCGACGGAAACGGGGAATGTCCGGGAAATCTACGTGCTGCGCGGCTCGGAAGATGCGCGCGAGTTTGGGGCTGTAACCGCTTGGCAACTGGACGGGCGGAACGCGGCCAATTTCATGCTTGCGACACGGTTTGAACTGCGGCCGAACGATGTGATCTTTGTCTCGGAGCAGCCGGTGACCCGTTGGGGGCGCGTGATCCGTCAGATCACCCCGTCGCTGATTACAACAACTGTGGCCGCTGCGGCCAACTAAAAGCCGGTCTCAGAACGAAAAAAGCCGGGGATCATCCCCGGCTTTCTTGTTTGGTGGTTTCGGTGATCAGCCGCGCGCGTAGACGTCTTCGTATCGGACGATATCGTCCTCACCGAGGTACGTTCCGGTCTGCACTTCAATCAGAACCATGGGCACCTTGCCGGGGTTCTCCATGCGGTGAACAGCGCCAAGCGGGATGTAAACGGACTGGTTTTCAGTCAGCAATTTGACCTCATCATCGACGGTCACCTTTGCGGTGCCTTCAACGACGATCCAGTGTTCGGATCGGTGGAAGTGGCTTTGCAACGAAAGCGATGCGCCCGGGTGTACAAGGATGCGTTTCACCTGGAAGCGCTGACCCACAACGAGGCTTTCAAACCAACCCCATGGACGGTGGTCTTTCGGGAATTGCGCCGCCTGAAGCGCGCCCTTTTCCTTGAGCGTCGAGACCGCCAGTTTCACGTCCTGAGCCCGGCGCATATCGGCCACAAGAACGGCATCGTTCATGGCCACGGCCATCACGTTCTCAAGGCCGATCCCGACGATTTCTAGGTTCGGGTTCTCGGAGCGCAGCAGGGTGTCCCGGCAGTCGATTGCCGTGGCGTTGTCCTCGGCAACGACGCCTGCATCATCGGGCCCGCTTTCGCGCCAGACCGCGTCCCATCCACCCAAGTCCGACCAGCCCGCGCTGAAGGGAACAACGGCAAGGTTGTCGGCCTTTTCCATGACCGCATAGTCGATGGAGATGTCTTCGGCCCGGCTCCAGGGATCCGCGGCAAGGCGCAGGAACCCGAGATCCGTTTCGGCCTCGGAGACGGCGGTTTTGACCGGATCACACAGATCGCCAGCGTGTTTTTCAAACGCGGCGATGATGTCGGCGGCGCGGAACAGGAAAATCCCGGCATTCCACATGTAGTTGCCCGCCTTGAGCAGCTCGGCGGCCCGATCTGCGTCCGGTTTTTCCACAAAACGGGTCAACGGCTGGGCCGCTTCGGAGTCGTCCGGGCAGCCCGCCAGTTCCAGATAGCCGTAGGCGGTTTCTGCGTGGGTCGGCGCGATACCAAAGGTCACCAGCTTGCCTTCTTCCACCGCTTTCAACCCGCGTTCTACGGCGGCGTGAAACGCTGCGGTATCCGGGACAACGTGATCGGATGGGGCGACGAGCATTACCGCATCGGGATTGTTTTGTGATGCGTAGAGCGCGGCGGCAAGCACGGCGGGCGCCGTGTTGCGTCCCTCGGGTTCGATCAGCACCGCACCGGGATCAATCCCCACTTCGGCCAGCTGTTCGGTGACGATGAACCGGAAATCGGCGTTTGTCAGAACCATCGGCTTGTCAAAGGTCAGCGTATCGGTGCCGCCCGACATGCGCTTGGATGACGCCTGAAACAGCGTCTCTTCGCTCATCAGTTTGGCAAATTGCTTGGGATAACTCTTCCGCGACAACGGCCAAAGACGCGTGCCGGAACCGCCACAAAGAATGACTGGAATAATTGAGGTGAAAGCCATTTTGAAACCCTGTTAGAAGGTGTTGCGCCTTGCTTAGCAAATGATGGTGGCTAGGCCAATGCGCGTTCTGCATTGCAGAATAGCGCGCGCGGATCAGCGCCCTTTTTTCATAGCATCCAGCAAAGCAGCACCCAGCGCTCCGGTTTGCCCGCCAGAACTTTGCTTTCCGCGCGGCGGTTGGGACTTGGACGGCTTTTGCCGCGGGCCGGAGTTCCGGTCTTGCCTCTCTGGTCGCCCACCGCCTTTGCCACCGTCCTTGCGCATCGAGAGGCCAATACGTTTGCGCGGCACATCCACCTCCGTGACGGAAACGGTCACCACGTCTCCGGCCTTGACCACATCATGCGGATCTTTGATGAACCTGTCGGCCAGCTGACTGATGTGCACAAGCCCATCCTGATGCACGCCAATATCGACAAACGCGCCGAAGGCGGCGACGTTGGTCACCGTGCCTTCCAGCCGCATGCCGGGTTTGAGATCCTTGATGTCCTCGACACCGTCGGCAAAGCTGGCGGTCTTGAAGTCCGGACGCGGATCTCGGCCCGGTTTTTCAAGCTCAGATAGAATATCCCGAACCGTTGGCAGGCCGAAGGTGTCGTCCACGAATTGTTCGGCTCTGAGACCACGAAGTGCAGATCCATCGCCCATGATCGCGCGAATATCGCGCCCGCAGGCTTTCACAATCTTGCGCGCCACGCCGTAGGCTTCGGGGTGCACCGAAGAGGCATCCAACGGCTCTGTTCCGTCCTGAATGCGCAGGAACCCCGCGCATTGCTCGAAGGTCTTCGCGCCCAGCCCTGGCACTTTCATCAACGCTTTGCGTGAGGGGAAAGCGCCGTGGATGTCGCGGTGATCGACGATGTTCTGCGCCGTGCCCGCGGACAGCCCCGCGATATACGCAAGGAGGGGCGCGGAGGCCATGTTAAGGTCAACCCCCACCGCGTTCACCGCATCTTCGACAACTGCTTCAAGCGCTTGGGCGAGGCGGCGCTGATCGACGTCGTGCTGGTATTGACCGACACCAATGCTCTTGGGTTCGATTTTCACCAGTTCCGCCAGCGGATCCTGCAAGCGCCGGGCAATGGAAACCGCGCCGCGCAGGGAGACATCGAGATCCGGAAACTCTTTCGACGCCAGTTCGGACGCGGAATAGACAGAAGCACCGGCCTCCGAGACGACGACCTTCTTCGGAGCGTTCACGGACTTGGGCAAAAGCTTCAGCGTATCGGCTACAAGCCGCTCGGTTTCACGGCTGGCGGTCCCATTGCCAATGGCAATCAGATCCACACCATGCCGCTGAACCATCGCCAGAATTGCCGCTTCCGCTCCGCGCACATCCATTTTTGGCTGGAAGGGGTAAAGCGTGGCGGTCTCCACGAGTTTTCCGGTCGCATTAACCACGGCGGCCTTCACGCCGGTGCGAATGCCCGGATCGAGACCCAGCGTTGCCTTGGCACCCGCAGGTGCGGCGAGCAGCAAGTCTTTGAGGTTGCGGGAGAAAACATCAATGGCGGCTTCATGTGCCCGTTTGCGCAGTTCGGAAAGGAGGTCGACATACATCGACAGGCTCAGCTTGATCCGCCACGTCCAGCTGGCCGCATCGCGCAGCCATATATCGCCGGGTTGCTCGCCCTTCGTTCCCAGAACGGCACAGACCATGCCGATGGCGCGCGGCACGCCGGTTTCTGCGTCAGGGGCGATTTCAATGGTTACGATTTCTTCCTTGGCCGCCCGCAGGATGGCCAAAGCCCGGTGCGAGGGGATGTCTGCCCATTTCTCCGAATGATCGAAATAATCGGAAAACTTCGCGCCTTCCTGCTCTTTGCCGGGCTGCACGCGCGCAGTGATCCGCGCCTCAGCCATCATGAAGGTTCGAAGCTTGCCCAGAAGCTCCGCGTTCTCGGTCAGTTCCTCGGCCAGAATGTCCCGTGCGCCTTCGAGCGCCTTTTTCACATCGGGAATATCGCCCTTCACATAACCTTCTGCCAGTTTCGTCGGATCCGCGCCACGGTTTTCGACAATCCCGCGCAACAACGGTTCCAGCCCGTTTTCCCGGGCGATCATCGCACGCGTTCGGCGTTTGGGCTTGTAAGGAAGGTAGATGTCTTCAAGCGCCGCCTTGGTTTCGGCCTGCGCAATCTGCCGGGTCAGCGCATCTGTCAGCTTCCCCTGATCCTTGATCGACGACAGGATTGTGGCCCGCCGGGCCTCCATCTCGCGCAGGTACGCCAGGCGGTCGTTCAGGGTGCGCAACTGCGCATCGTCAAGCCCGCCCGTGACTTCTTTCCGATACCGCGCCACGAAAGGCACCGTCGCCCCACCGTCCAGAAGCTCCACGGCAGCGGCAACCTGTTTCGGGGCCGCGCCGATTTCGGTGGCGATTGTGCGGCTGATGCGCTCGGCGGTGTCGGACATTGGCGTCTCCTTCCTCTTGGGAAGACCGTGATAGCCCTCGCCCATGTCGCTCGCAAGCGGCCAAATCGGTTGCCTTTGCGGCGCGCCTTGGGCATCAACCGTTTGAGCAAAATGGAGAGCGGAATGGCGCCGAAATTCGGAACATCCGGCCTGCGCGGGCTGGTTACGGAACTGACCGAGGAACTGGTCACGGATTACACAAACGCCTTCCTTTTGGCCTGCCCGACTGGCGGTGCAGTGCATGTGGGCCGCGATTTGCGCCCCTCTTCGCCGGAAATCGCGGAATGGGTGCTGCGCGCGGTGGAAGCCGCAGGTGTTCAGGCCATTGATTGCGGCGTGCTGCCGACCCCGGCCTTGGCGCTCTCTTCGCTGGAAGCCGGACAAGCGGCGATCATGGTGACCGGAAGCCACATCCCGGCAGACCGCAACGGGCTGAAATTCTATGTACCAACCGGTGAAATCAGCAAGCCGGACGAAGAGGCGATAACAGCGAACCGGGGCAAAACAGCAGCCTTGGGTGAGCAGGTCGCCAGACGGGAAAATGACGCGGTCAGCGCTTATGCGCAGCGCTATGTCACGGGGTTCGGCGCGGCTTTGAATGGGCTCCGGATCGGCGTTTACCAACACAGCTCCGTGGCGCGCGACGTGATGGTGGACGTTCTCAAAGCGCTTGGCGCAGAACCGGTGCCACTGGCCCGCTCCGACACGTTTATCCCGGTTGATACCGAAGCGCTGGATCCTGACACGCGTGCCATGCTGGCGGGATGGTGCGCAGAGCATGGGCTTGATGCGGTTGTCTCGACCGATGGTGATGCGGACCGTCCCATGGTGGCGGATGCCACAGGCCGGGTCATTCCCGGCGACGTGCTTGGCGCACTGACGGCGCGGGCGCTGGGCGCGAAAGTCCTCTGCACCCCGGTCAGTTCCAACACGATGATTGCGCAGATGCCGGAGTTTGACACGGTTCAGCTCACCCGGATTGGCTCGCCTTATGTGATTGCCGCAATGGAAGCGGCGCTGGCCACGGACGCCGCCGCGCAAGTTGTGGGTTACGAGGCCAACGGCGGTTTCCTATTGGGTTTTGAAGCGAATGGCCCTGCCGGGCTGCTTGTCCCACTGATGACGCGCGATTGTCTGCTGCCGATCATTGCCCCCTTGGCTGAAGCAGCCAAACAAGGCGTCTCGCTCGCGGCTCTGGCCGATGATCTCCCGCCACGTTTTACCGCCGCCGACCGGATTCAAGGTATTGAGACGGATCGGTCCAAGGCCTTTATCGCGGAGCTTTCTGGTGACGCGGAAGCACGAAAGGCGTTCTTTGCCGAGACAGGGGCAGAGGCAACCGTTGATGAGACCGACGGATTGCGTGTCTCATTTGAGACCGGCGATGTGGTTCACCTGCGCCCCTCCGGCAATGCGCCGGAGTTCAGGTGTTATGCCGAGGCGGACAACGCGGATCGCGCGCTGTCCCTCGTCACCGTCTATCTGGATAAACTGAAAACGCGGCTCGCCTGAGTGTGCCGAAGTCTCTGAAAGACTTCTGTCACAGCGCGTAACTGCGGGCCTTTGTCAGATCGTCGATGGCTTTCATACCGGACAGGACCTGCGCCAGAACCTGAACCGGCACCATGTTCGGCCCGTCGGACGGTGCGTTGTCCGGGTCTTCGTGCGTTTCCATGAAAACCGCACCGCAGCCGATGGCCAAAGCCGCCCGCGCCAAAGGTTCGACATACTCCCGTTTGCCGCCCGAAGAGGTGCCTTGCCCGCCCGGCATTTGCACCGAATGGGTGGCGTCGAACACCACGGGGCGACCTGTCTCTGCCATGATCGGCAAGGACCGCATGTCCGAGACCAGCATGTTGTAGCCAAAAGACGTGCCGCGCTCGCACAGGAGGATGTTTTCATTGCCAGTGCTGGCGATCTTGTCCGCCACATTGGCCATGTCCCAAGGGGCGAGAAACTGGCCTTTCTTGACGTTCACAGCCTTGCCGGTCTCGCCCGCAGCAAGCAAGAGGTCTGTCTGCCGGCAGAGGAAAGCCGGGATTTGCAGAATGTCGACCACCGCGGCCACGGGCGCGCAATGGGCGGCTTCATGCACATCTGTCAGGACCGGAACGCCGAATTCTTCGCGGATGGTCCCGAGAATGCGCAGGCCCTCATCCATGCCAAGCCCGCGCTTGCCCTTCAGGGAAGAGCGGTTCGCCTTGTCGTAGCTCGCCTTGAAGATCCACGGAATGCCGGATGCGCCCGCCGCTTCGGCGATTTTCTCGGCCAGCATGCGGGCATGATCGAGGCTCTCCAGCTGGCAAGGCCCGGCAATCAGGGCAAAGGGCAGATCGTTTGCGATGGTCACATCGCGGATGGTGACGGCGCTCATGCGATGCCTTCCTTTTTCAGAACCCCTTCGATGCGGTTCACATCCACGGGGTTGTTCAATTCCCAGAACACCCGGCCCTTGCCTTCGACCGGAACGCAGGTGACGTCCATGCCATTTTCAAGGAAGCGCAGTTGCTCCAGTCCTTCGGCCTTTTCTACCGGGCCTTCGGGCCATTCCATATAGGCGCGCAGGGCATCGGGGCGGTAAGCGTAGACGCCCACGTGGTGCCAGACCTCTGGGGGCGAATCCAGGTTGCCGACATAGGGTAGGACTTCTTTGGAGAAATAAATTGCCTTGCCGTCCCGCCGCATCACGGCGGTGGTGCCGCCCACGCGGCCCGCGTGGCGGTCCGTAACGAAGTTCGACAGGGTTTCATGGTCACATTTCAGAACCGGAGTCGCCATATGCACGCCCGCATCGGACATGGCCGCGATCAGGTCCTCGACGAACCACGCCGGGGTCAATGGCGCGTCGCCCTGAAGATTCACTATCACGTCAGGTTCAAAGCCCAGCCCCGCGACGCCTTCGGCGCAGCGTTCCGTTCCGTTTTGAGCCTCCGAAGAGGTCATGATGACATCCGCGCCAAAGCTTTTTGCGGCCTCGGCAATGCGGTCATCATCGGTCAGAACATAGACCGCATCCGCGCCCTTCACGGACTTGGCGGCTTCCCATGACCGTTGAATCAGGGATTTGGATTCGCCGGTTGCCCCGGTCAGTTCCACCAATGGTTTGCCAGGATAGCGCGTGGAGGCGTAGCGGGCGGGGATGAAGATGACCGCGCTCATGCCACACCTGCCCGCAAAGCATCGTGGATGTGCAGAAGACCCACCAGCCGGTGATCTTCCTCAACCACCAGCAAAACCGTCCGTTTCGACATGTTCATGACTCCCAGAGCCTCCGTCAGCAGGGTATCGGGGCGGGTGACCATCGGGGTACGCGTGGCGACCTCGCCCGCAGTCCGATCCATCAAGCCGTCCATGTTGCGGCGCAAATCGCCGTCCGTGATGATCCCGGCGAGGTGTTCGCCGTTGACCAGAGCGGCCACACCAAAGCCTTTCTGGCTCATCTCCAGAAGAACTTCGCTCATTGGCGTTGCGGCCTCAACCGTTGGCAATTCCGCCCCGACATGCATGACCGCGCGCACATGCAGGAGCTGCGCGCCAAGCGTGCCGCCGGGGTGGAATGCCGCGAAGTTTTCCTTGCCGAAATTCCGATTGCGCATCATCGCCACCGCAAGGGCATCGCCCAGAGCCATGGCCATGGTCGTAGACGTGGTCGGGGCCATGCCGATGGCGCAGGCCTCAGGCGCATTGGGCAAGACCAGCACATGCTGCGCGGCGCTTCCCAACGTGCTGCCGACCTTCTTGGTCATGGCGATCAGCGGAATGTTGAAGCGGGCGCAATGGGCAATCATGTCAGCGAGTTCCCGCGTCTCGCCCGAGTTGGAAATCAGGATCACCGCGTCATTGCGGGTGATCATCCCCAAATCGCCATGGCTCGCCTCGCCGGGGTGGACCGCCTGAGCCGGTGTCCCGGTTGACGCGAAGGTCGCGGCAATCTTCCCGGCAACATGACCGGATTTGCCCATGCCAGAGACGATCACCCGCCCCTGAACACCCAGCAAAAGCGCAACCACGGCATCGAAGCTTTCGGGCAACTCGCTGCCCAATCGGGTCAGGGCCGAGGCTTCGGTTGTCAGCACCTCGCGAGCAATTTCGGATGGGGTTACGGTCATAACGGCACTCTCAAGCCTGAGGATGATCGCCTGTTACCGCGCATTCGGGGCCTTGTCCAATACCGCCTCGGGTCTGCATGCCGTTAGGTCACGTAAGGCCAAGGTGTGGTTTTTGTGACTCATCTGCAACGAAAAGCCCCGTGATCTGGGTCACAGCCGCCTGAGATTCCTTAACAATATTCCAAAAATGGCACTCTTGGCCTAAGCTGCTGAAAAAAGACAAAACAAAAAACGAGCAGGCATACAGGCATGAGAACGGGCTATCGAGGCACGTTCGTCATCTCTTGGTCTCAGACGGATATAGACGGTCTCAAGGCCGCATCTCCGTCTTCTCTGACGGTCGGGGCCACATGGTCCTGGCAGGGGAGTGCTGTACGGGTCGATGGTCCTTCTTCGATCCTGCAGCTTGATCAGGCAGACGGCGAAGCGCATTTGCGCAAGCGCGCGGCACGCATGGTGCGGCGTCTTGTGGGTGCGGCGATCACGCAAAATGACGATCTGGGCAGCGTCGAGGTGGACCATCCGCTGGCTGAAAGCAGCTTTGTCGTGACGGATGGCGCGCAAAGCTACACGGTGACGGTGATTGACGTGAACACGGGTGCGCCGCCGTTGTTGATGTTCCTCGATGAAATGCCACCCGCAGAGCGGGACCTTTGGGTTGTGCATCATTCGATGGAACTGATGCGGGATCCGTCTGCCGGTGAGCAGGCGGGAGGCGTGATCTGCTTTACGCCTGGAACATGGATCGACACGCCGAACGGGCGCAAACGCATTGAAGAGCTGCGCGAAGGGGACCTGGTTCAGACCAAGGATAGCGGCCCCCAGCCAATCGAGTGGATCGGAAGCCGCTTCATGACCGGTGCGCGCCTTTTTGCCATGCCAAAGCTGCGCCCGATCCGCATTCGTGCCGGGGCTTTCGGAATAGATCATCCCGAAGAGGCCTTCCTTGTCTCACCGGAGCATCGGATGGTGGTCAAAGGCGCGGTGGCGCGGGCGCTCTTCAACACGCCAGAGGTGCTGGTTTCTGCGCGGGATCTGGTTAACGGAAGCAGCGTTTTGGTCGATACGGCGGTTCGGGAGGTGACTTATGTGCATCTGCTGTTGCCACGCCACGAGATCGTTTTTGCCAATGGGGTTGAGACAGAAAGCTTCCACCCGGCGAACACGTCCTTGACCACACTGTCCACGGCAGACAGGGCGCGGCTGTTGCAGCTGGAGCCCCGGCTGCGCGAGAACCCGCACCTCTATGGCAGCTATGCAAGGCGCAACCTGTCGAAATCCGAGGCGGCGATCCTGCTGCATGACGCAGCCTGACCGCGTTATGCGGTCAGTGGATCAGCGATCCTCCATTCACGTCCACTTCGGACCCGGTCACATAGGCCGACAGATCTGATGCAAGGAACAGGCAGCAACCTGCCACATCCGAGGCTTCTCCGGCGCGGCCCATGGGGATGCCGTCCAGAATACCCTTCATCATGTTATCGGTGAGCATGCCACCGGTGATGTCGGTGGCGATAAAACCGGGGCAGACCGCGTTGGCGCGGATGCCATCAGGGGCCAGTTCCCGCGCCATGGCTTTGGTCAATCCAAGGATACCGGCCTTTGCCGCCGAATAATGCGGCCCGCCAAAGATCCCGCCACCGCGCTGGGCGCTGACCGAGCTTATATTGACGATGGCACCGCTTTTGCGTGCGTGCATATGCGGGATTACTGCCTGACTCATATAGAGCGTGCCCCGCAGGTTCACGTCGAGCACGGCGTCATAGTTCTCCGGCTCGATCCCCATCAGCTTCAGAGGCTGGGTGATGCCGGCGTTGTTAACAAGGATATCAACGTGACCGCATTGGGCGATCACCGTGTCGGCTGCGTTTTGACAAGCCGCCTTGTCGGTCACGTCGCAGGCAAGACCTATATGTCCTTTCCCCGGTAGGTCCGTCGCAGCCTCTGTGGCATGCTTGCCATCAAGATCAAGGATCGCCACACGTGCGCCGTGTTCGGCAAAGAGCCTGGCTGTCGCCTTACCAAGGCCGCGCGGGCTTGCGCCGCCTGTGATGATTGCAGTTTTGTTGCCCAAGAGCATGGCGCTACTCCTCTTCCGCTGTCTTCGCGGCGTAGCCGGTGAGCGCCTCGTAGGCTCGGATGACACAAGAGTCGTCGAGCTTGCCGAAGCCCATGGCGCTGGCTGCGAGCATCATCTGATGCGCGGCGGCGCTCAGGGGCAGCGGCGTTGCGCAATCGCGGCCGGTTTGCAGGACAAGGCCCAGATCCTTGACAAAGATGTCCACACTGGACGCCGGATCTGTTTCCCCTGACAACATCCGGGGCACCCGATCTTCGTACATCCAACTGCGCCCGGCGCTGGTGCTGACAATCCCGAACAGCTTCTCAGGATCACAACCCGCCCGCGCGCCAAGGGCCATGACCTCTGCGGCGGCCACCAGATGCACCCCGGCAGCAAGCTGATGCACGACCTTGTAGGTCGCGCCGAGTCCCGGCTTGTCCCCAAGCCGATGAACGGTGCCTGCAATCGCGTCCAGAACCGGTTGCGCTCGGGTGTACGCAGCCTCTGGCCCGGATGTCATGAGTGTCAGACTGCCCGCCTCCGCTCCGACCTGCCCGCCGGAAACCGGCGCGTCGAGCATGATCAACCCGGCGGCTTCAAGGTCAGCGGCCAAGGCGCGTGCGTCTTCCGGGGCGACAGTGCTGCACAGCATGACAGTCGCTCCCGGTTTGAGAACTTCGGCCACGCCATTTGTCAGAACAACGGCCCGCGCCTGTTCGGCGTTGACCACCATGAGGATCAGCAAGTCACAGCCCCGCGCAGCATCCACCGCGCTGTCGAAACTGCGCCCACCGGCTTCGGTGAGCCGTTCTCTGGCCGTTTCGGAAAGGTCATACCCGCGGAGCGGAATGCCGGCCTTGAGGATGTTGCGGGCCATCCCCATGCCCATGGCGCCAAGGCCGATCAGACAGGTTTCATGCATCGAGCCACGCCTTCACCCGTTTGGTAATCTGCGGAACGCTGAGGCCGTATTGATCGTGCAGGGTTGGCAAGGCTCCCGCGTCGAGAAACTCGTCTGGCAAGGCGATCTGCCGAAACCGGGCCGCTACACCTGCGCGCATCAGGCTTGCGCCCACCGCTTCACCCAACCCGCCCATGATGCTGTGATTTTCCGCTGTCACGATAAGCCTGCCGGTTTTGGCGGCCTCGGCTTGGATCTTGGCTTCGTCCAGTGGCTTGATGGTCGGCACATGCAGGACGGCACAATCGATCCCATCGGTCTTGAGCGCCTTGGCCGCGTCGAGCGTGCGCATGGTCATGAAGCCAGAGGAGACAAACAGCACATCCGCGCCGTCATGGATCAACTTGGCCTTGCCCAGCTCAAACTTGTATCCATACGCGCCCAGAACGTCCGGAACCTTGCCGCGCAACAGGCGCATGTAGGTGGGGCCTGGGCTTTCGGAGAGGGCGTGCGTGGCCTGCATCGTCTCAACCGCGTCGCAGGGATCGACGATGGTCAGGTTTGGCAGTCCACGGAAAATCGCGAGATCTTCGGTGGCCTGATGGCTGGGGCCATACCCCGTCGTCAGGCCGGGCAGGGCGCAGGCGATTTTCACCGGCAGGTTTTCTTCGGCGATGGCCATGCAAATGAAGTCATAGGCGCGGCGCGAGGCGAAGACGGCATAGGTTGTGGCCCAAGGTGTGAAGCCTTCCCGCGCCAGCCCGGCGGCGGCGGAGAACAGCAACTGCTCGGCCATGCCCATCTGGTAAAACCTGTCGGGAAAGCGCTCTGCGAAGACATGCAGATCCGTGTATTTGGACAGATCAGCGGATAGACCGACGACATCATCCCGTTTCGCCGCTACTTCGCACAGCGCCTCGCCAAAAGGCGCAGTGATCGTCTCGCGGCCTTCGGCGTCGAGCGAGGCGATCATGGCGCTTGTTGCGTGGCTGTTGGCTGGTGCCTGCCGAGGCTGGAACTTGGACACGCGGCGGGAGTTTGGGCCGAAGGAGACATCGTTCATGGCGCTATTCCTGAGCCAGTCGGTGGATTTGGATATTTGAACAGAGAAGAATCACAGGCGCGCATCATGGTGGACTCACTTGATCGAGATAGGCGGTGGCCTTGGCCCATTCGTCTGGTTCCACGCGGATGAAGTGGGTCTTTTCGCGCGTTTCGAGGAAAGGGATGCCCTTGCACATCCGGGTGTTGCAGATGATGACGCGTGGCTGAGGGCCATCGTGGGCGCGGGCGGTGTCGAAGGCTTCGCGCAGGGCGTCGATGTTATTTCCGTCCACTTCCTGGGCGTGCCAGCCGAAGGCGCGCCATTTTGGCGCTTCGGGTGTTGTGGCGAGGGCATCTCGGCTGGGGCCATCGGCCTGCTGGTTGTTGAAGTCGACAATACAGATGAGATTGTCGAGCCTGTGCTGGGCGGCGGACATGACGGCTTCCCACGTGGAGCCCTCGCCGAGCTCTCCGTCAGACATGAGGTTGTAGACGAAAGCGGGGTTGGCCTTGCGTTTGAGCCCCAGTGCCGCGCCCACGGCGATGCCGAGGCCATGGCCCAAGGATCCGCCGGTGATTTCCATGCCTGGCGTGTAGGAGGCCATGCCGGACATGGGCAAGCGGCTTTCATCCATGCCGTAGGTTTCGATCTCCTCCTCCGGCAGGATCCCGGCCTCGATCATCGTGGCGTAAAGGGCAATCGCATAATGCCCGATGGACAGGTAGAAGCGATCGCGGCCTTCCCAGTTCGGATCGCCCGGGCGGTAGGATGTGGCATGAAAATAGGAGACGGCCAGCACATCCGCCACACCGAGGGCCTGTCCGATGTAGCCTTGCCCTTGCACGGCACCCATGCGCACAGCGTGGCGGCGGATGGACCATGCGCGCCGGGCGAGGCTCACGTTTGATGCAGCAAAGGGACTGATGTCCGGCATAGCGCGCCTCCCAAGAGTAGATACCCTGTTCTAACCCGGTTTGGCGGTCCAACAATTGAGATTTGCTAAGATACTTGTTTACCCAAACTTAAGAATATAGCCGTCTGAGCAAGAGCGGTGTGAGGTACATCGGCAGCTGGTAGCAGCCGATGAAGGGCAGGATCTGGGTTGTCGCTTCCGGTGGCAGGGAGACCAGAAACAGCGCGATGTTGCGGTTGCCCGCGATGAACGAGAGCGCGAGACCTTCGTCTCTGGGAGCGCGTTTTGTCAGGACCTGGCCGACACACTGCGCCCCGAAATTGGTTGCAAAAGCGATGGCCAGCCAGAACGCGAGTGCGCTCAGGGAGGTGCGCGCAACCTCGGCCACAGCTGGCATCAGGGCGATGACAACACCGACCAAGGCAAGGGCGGATGCACCTTGCAATCGGTCGAGCGCGACCGGGCCGGGGTTAGGAAAGAGCAACCGACGGGTCAGCATCGCGGCCAGTGCGGTCAGGACAATGGTCAAAAGCAGGCGCAGAGCGGCTAGAACCACCTCCCAAACCCCGCTCAACACTGGTGACAAGACAAAGACGGGGATGATCGTTAGAGGCAGGAGGAGCGTGCCGGCGACCATGAGGCGCAGGGCAGGCTCTGGTGATGCGCCCATGATCACGACGACGTTTGGGCTTCCCACGATGGCAGGCGCGGCGCTGACAAGGATCAGGGCGAGGGCGACCGGGCTGGTCAGTGTTCCCGTAATCCATGCGATCAGCGTAACCAGAAGCGGCAGAGCCAATTGCAGGATGAGCACCTGAGGCATGACGTCCGGCAAAGCCCGAAGCGCTTCCAGCATGCCTGCCACGGATAGACGCAGAAACGACACGTAAAGAAGCCCCACCACCAGCCAAGACAACCAAGGATGCAGCGTGTCGGCCAACCCGGGCAATCCAAGGCCAAGTGCCAGCCCGAAGGTCAGCACCCATTGCCCGTGCCGCGCCAGCGCGCGAAGCGGGTCGATCAAGATGGCCTTTGCCTGAGGTTCTCCGGCAACCATGTGGCGATGTCCGGGAAGGCGATCAGAACAAAGACCATGACCACCATGATCAGGAACATCGGGATGGCGGCGCGGGCGATGAAGCCCATTTGATGCTCTGTCATGCCCTGCAGGACAAACAGGTTGAAGCCGATGGGCGGGGTGATCTGCGCCATCTCGACGACCACCACGATGAAAATGCCGAACCAGATCAGGTCAATCCCGGCTTCGCGGATCATTGGCTCAACCACGGCCATGGTCAGAACGACGCTGGAGATGCCATCGAGGAAGCACCCGAGAATGATGTAGAATACCAGCAGCGCCATGAGTAGCTCGAAACGGGACAACTCCCAGCTGGCAATCATGTCTGCGAGCCCACGCGGCAGCCCAGTGAAACCCATGGAGAGCGACAGGAACGCGGCCCCCGCAAGGATCAGGGCGATCATCGCGGAGGTGCGCACCGCGCCCATGAGGCTTTCGGTGAACGTGGACCAGGTGAGCGAGCCTTGTGCGGCGGCGAGGAGCATTGCGCCGATCACGCCGAAGGCGGCGGCCTCTGTGGCAGTGGCAAAGCCGAGGTACATGGAGCCGATAACCACCACGATCAGCAACAGAACCGGGATCAGGAAACGGGAGTTTCTGACCTTTTCCATGAAGGTCATGGCCGGATCAGGCGTCGGATTCCATTTCTTCGAGATGAAGGAATAGAACGCCACATAGGCCATGAACATCAGCGCAAGAACGAGGCCGGGCAGGATGCCAGCAAAGAACAGCTTGGTGATGCTCTCATTGATCGTCACACCATAGACGATGAGGGTCAGAGACGGCGGGATCATGAGGCCAAGCGTCGCAGCCCCGGCCAAAGTACCGATCACCATGGGTTCGGGATAGTTGCGTTTGCGCAGTTCGGGGATGGACATCTTGCCCACGGTCGTCAGCGTCGCGGCGCTGGAGCCGGAGACCGCAGCAAAGACGGTACAGCCAACGATATTGGTATGTACGAGGCCACCCGGCAGGCGCGCCATCCAGGGACTGAGACCACGGAACATGTCTTCGGACAATCGCGTTCGGAACAGGATTTCGCCCATCCAGATGAAGAGGGGCAAGGCCGTCAGCGTCCACGACGAGGTGGAGCGCCAGACAACCGTGATCATGGCATCACCCGCCGGGCGAACCGTGAACATCTCCATGCCGACCCAGGCCACACCCATGAGCGCAAGACCGACCCAGACGCCGCTGCCGAGCAGGGCGAAGAGGACAAAAAGAAAAATGATGATCGGAGCAAGTTGTTCCATGGGTCTTTACTCCGCGTGGCTTTGATCAGTGAGGTCGTCCTGAACGTTGGTGGTTCCGGTGACCAGAAGGCGAACAAGATTGTCCCAGAAGGCAATCGCGAGAAGAATGGATCCGATCACCATGACCAGCTGCGGGATCCAGAGGGGCGTGGCGTCCTGCCCCTGGCTCACGTCTTTGAACTTGTGACTTTGCAACATGTATTTCCATGCATACCGCGCGACGAAGGTCGTGACGGCGGCACCGACGGCGTAGCAGAAAGTCTCGCCCCAGCGCCGATACCGGCCCATGGCGTTGAGCGCGATGCTGACCCGGATATGCGCGCCGTGATTGAGCGCGTAGGCAAAGGCAAAGAAACTCGCACCCGCCATGCAATACCCGGCATAATCGGCAGCGCCGGGAAAGGTCAGCCCGGTCCAGCGCGCCACCATCTGTGCGACGATGATTGCCAGGATCAGTACGGTGAACACGGCGGCAACGACGCCCCCGGCGAGGTAAAGCGTATCAAGCACGCGGCGGATCGCGGTCATGGTTTGGCCCTGTTTGGAAAAGGGGGGAGACCCACCCGGGAACGGGTGGGCCAGAAGAGAAGAAAACCTCAGGAAAAGGCTTTCTCCGCGTTATTGCATTTTGTAGGCGTCAACGATGGCCGCGCCTTCGTCACCGGCGCTGTCGAGCCACTCCTTGGTCATGGTGTCGCCAATGACCATGAGTTCGCCGACAAGGCTATCGCCCGCGCGACCCACTTCCATGCCGCCCGCCTTCAGGCCATCAAGCGTGAACTGGGTGTAGTCTTTCGATGCCTGCAAACCACGGGTTTTCGCCTCTGCCGCGCAATCGGTCATGGCCGTTCTTGTGGCATCATCGAGACCGTCCCACGCGTCTTTGTTGGCGAAGATGATGTTACGGGGCAGCCAGGCGTCCACTTCGTAGAAATGCGTCAGATGCTCCCAAACCTTGCGGTCATAGCCCGTTGCACCGGAGGAGATGAAGCTCTCCGCTACGCCGGTGGCCAGCGCTTGGCTGAGTTCGGCGGCCTCCACCTGTACAGGCAACATGCCGGTCAGTTCCGCCATGCGCGCGGTTGCGGTGGAATAGGACCGGAACTTGATGCCTTCCATGTCCGCCACGCTCTCGACCGGCTTCTTGAAGTAGAGACCCTGAGGCGGCCACGGCACGGAATAGAGGTAGACGAGGTTTTGCTCGGCCAGCACTTCGGCGATCTTCGGACCGGCGACTTCCCAGAGTTTTTCATGCGCGTCGAAGGAGGAGGCCAGGAACGGGATCGAGTCGATGCCGAACAGCGGGTTCTCGTTCTGGTGCGCCGAGATCAGACGTTCGCCAATCGGCGCCTGCCCGGTCTGGATCGCACGCTTGATGTCGTTTCCGGCAAACAGTGAACCGGAGGGGTGGGTGACGATTTCCGTGCTGCCGCCCGTTGCTTCGGTGACGCAGGTCGCGAACTCTGCCGCGTTTTCGGAGTGGAAGTTGGTGGCCGAATAGGCCAGCGGCATGTCCCACTTGTCTGCCATCGCCGCCGTTGCGGAAACCGCTGTCAACGCGGTAGCTGCCATCAATCCTGTCAGTGTCTTCATGTCTTCATTCCCTTGCTGGTTCTTTGGTGAGATGTCCGGGTTGGCCCGGTACGGATTTTGCCTGTTTCGAAAAGCGTGACGGAGAATAGGGCGTCACGTCAATATTCGGGCGGTGCCCGCCAATCATCTGGGCAAGCAACCGCCCGGTCTTTGGCCCGCCTGTCAGTCCGACATGGTGGTGCCCGAACCCGAGCCAAGCGCCGCGTATGCCCGGCACTTCGCCGATGACCGGAATCGAATCCGAAGGCGCTGGGCGGTGGCCCATCCATTCCACTTCCCGCGCCCATGTCAGCCCGGGCATGGCAGCGCGGATGTTGTCACGCAGAAGCCGGAAGGGGGCTTTGGAAGGCGCGGCTTCAAGGCCGCCAAACTCGACAATCCCGGCAAGTCGGATGCGCCCTTCCATAGGCGTTGCAACAAATTTGCCGCTGGCCACCATCACCGGGGCCTTGGGCATAATATTCGGCTCCCAAAGCTCCAGATGATAGCCCCGTTCGGTCTCGAGCGGCACGTCGAGCCCGAGCTTATCGGCCAACCCTTTGGACCATGCTCCCAAGGCAAGAACTGCTGCATCGCAGGCAATTGTCTCTCCTCCGGCCCGCACACCGGTGACCTGCCCGCCTTCTTGTACAAGCCCTGTGACCTCGGCCTTCACGATCTTGCCGCCCTGCGATTCGACGTGCCGTGCAAGGGTTTTGACGTAGGCCCCGGGATCCGTGATTGTGCCGTGGTTACCGAACCTGGCGGCAAATCCGATGCTGTCAGAGAAGTTCGGATCGTAGGTGCGCCAGTCTTCGCCTTCGAGTTCGTCCCAGTCGAACCCCATCTCTCGCCGGATGCCCCAGCCGAAGGCGTCGGCCTCATAGGCTGCGCGGTCCGGGTAAAGATACAGGTAATCTGAAGGGACGAGGTAGCGCTCTGCTCCGGTTTCGGCGCTCAGAGCCTGATGATCGGCAAGGCTGTCGCCGATCACCCCGGTAAGCGCCGAAGCGATCCGCCGAACGTCCTTGGTGTTGCCATGGGCGAGATATTTCATCAGCCAGGGCGCAAGCTTTGGAAGGTAGCCCCATTTCAGGAACAGGGGTTGCCGCGGGTCGAGCAGCATTTTCGGCGCCTTGCGCAACAACCCCGGTACGGTCACGGGCACCACGGAGCAACTCGCCAGCACACCGCCATTGCCATGGCTCGCGCCCTCGCCCGGATCAAGCCGGTCGATCAGGATCACGTCGTGACCATCCCGCTGCAGCCAAATCGCGGTCGCAACACCGTTAATTCCGGCGCCGACGATGGCGATGGTCTTTTTCATGCCGTGTATTCCCCCGTTCGTTATCCAGAGCCTGCCGTGATGGTTGCATCATTTCCAATACAAATAATTGCAAGACTCATCATCAAAACTTATGATGTGTGAAATGTCCCTGCGATTCCGGCAACTTCAGGCGTTTCATGCCATCATCGAGACCGGCACGGTCACCGCCGCTGCCGCGCAACTTGGCATTTCGCAGCCCGGTCTTTCGAACCTGTTGGCCCAGCTGGAGCGCGAGGTGCGGTTTCGCCTGTTCGAGCGGCAGCGCGGACGGTTGGTGCCCACACCAGAAGCAGAGGTTCTCTATCGAGAGGTTGAAACCGTGGTTCGGGGGTTGGATCACGTGGCACAGGCCGTCACGGATTTGCAGAACAAGCAGGCTGGTCAGCTACAGATTGCTTCTCAGCACTCCATCAGTTTCGGATACATGCCGCGCCTGATCGCTCGTTTTGCCGCGGACAGGCCGGACATGGCGATCACCTTTCAATCGCAATACTCTTCCAAAATCCAAGAATGGGTCGCCTCTGGCCTGTTCGAGATCGGCGTCTGTGAGCGTCCTTTGCTGCATGATGCATTCAACGTGCACGCCTTTCACATCGAGACAAGAATCGCTCTGCCGCTGGATCATCCTTTGACGGTGTATGATGTTCTGACCCCTGAAATACTCGACAACACGCCGTTTATCGTGATGGGGCCGGATCACATGACCCACCGGCGCCTGCGCGCGGCTTTTGCAGAGGCCGGGGCGACGCTGAATGCGCGGGTGCACTCTCATCTTTTCCGCAATCTTCTGGGATTCGTACGCGAGGGCATGGGGGTGGCTCTGCTTGATCCCTTTGCGCTTGAGGAGGAGGGCGATGGGCGGTTCACCTCGCGCCCCTTCGCGCCGCGCATTCTGATGGATATGGTGGTGATCACCTCAAAAGCCCGGCCCTTGTCTACCGTGGGCCGGGCTTTTCTGGACCTGCTTCTCGACGATCTCGGCAAGATCGCGGTGAAAGATTCGGTGCGACAGGCTAACCCATCCAACGCATGACCGGCGCTTCGCTCTCTTCCAGCGCTTGGCACACGACGTCGATCAGGGTCGGCCCGTCATGGGCCAGAGCCGCTGCCACTGTTCCGTCCAGATCGGCCGGATCGTTCACGGTCCATGACTTCACACCAAACCCTTCGGCGACCCTTGCGTTATCAGTCCGGTTGAAATCGACGTTGTAATACCGCCCGCCCTTGTCGTCCTTCTGGCTGGCTTTGATCCAACCAAAGCTCGCATTGCTCAGGACAATGAAGGTCACCGGAACGTTGTATCGCACGGCGGTTTCCAATTCGCCGCAGGTGAAGCCAAAACTGCCATCTCCCATCATGGCGACGACTTTGGCATCTGGTTTGCCGAACCACGCACCGATGGACGCGCCAAGCGCATAGCCGAGCGCGCCATGCGCGCGGTTGGTGATATAGGTCCTGCCGGCCGTGGGGCGGTGGCCAAACGCGTTGTAATACGGGCAGGAGGTGCCCGGATCGCTCACGACGATAGCGTTGTCCGGCAAGAGCCGGTTGAGCGTGTCGATAAGGCGCTCGGGCCGGATCGGAGCCTCAACGCTTTGGGCCAGGTTGTGAAAACGGGCGAACTTTCGGGACTTGATGTCCTGAACACGTGCCGCGCCGCCGAAGGTCGGCAGGTCTTGCCGCGCATCCAAGTCCCGGATCAACGCCTCAAGCGCCAACCGCAGATCGCCTACTACCCCAACTTCGGTTGGGTAATTCGCCCCGATGGTCATCGGATCGCTGTCGATGTGCAGAACCCGTGTGCCCGGTTTTGGCGCGGTCCACCGCGACGTGGTGGTTGAGCCAGCGCGGCAGCCGAGGAACAGCACGAGATCCGCGCTTTCCATCATCTCCCATGTTTCCGGTGTGCCGCCATTGGAGCCGACAACGCCGAGGCTTTGCGGGTGATCGTCGGAAAGTGAGCCTTTCCCGGAAATGGAAGTGGCCACGGCGATGTCGAGCCGATCCGCAAGCTGCCCCAAGCTTTCGCAGGCCCCGGCGATGATCACACCGCCGCCGCAAACAATGAGCGGTGCCTTTGCAGACAGCAGTGCCTCTGCCAGCGCGGTCATCCGCTCAGGTTCCGGTGCAGCGGGATGCGCCGGGTAGGTGGAAAAAACCGGATCGCCCCGCACATCCGTTGGGTCGACCGCGTCGTATTGAATGTCATAGGGCAGGCCAAGATGCGCAGCCCCTGCGCGTCCTGACGTCATGGCGCGAAAGGCAGCGCGCACCATGCGTGGGATGTGTGCGGCCTGTTTGATGACGGTGTTATACTTGGTCAAGGGCCGCATGAGCGCGTCCTGATCCACCTCGGTCAGCGGAAATTTTCCGTAGGTGCCAACGGAGATATCCGTGGTAATCGCGAGCACGGCGTAAGAGCTTTCGTTGGCTTCGATCAGCCCCGGTAGAATATAGGTCGCGCCGCCACCGGACGGCCCCTCACAAACACCAACCCGTCCTGTCACGCGCGAGAACCCATCCGCCATGTAGGCGGCGCTGCGTTCATCGCGGGTCAGGACATGGGTTATCCCGTGATCCAACCCCCGCATGGCATCGTAAAACGGCAACGTCGTGTCACCGCAGAGCCCAAAGATATGCGTGGCACCCTGCGCCTCCAACATGCGCACCATCGCCTCCGCGCCGTTCATCCGGTTCGTTTCAGACATGCCCGCCCCCTTTGCAGCGCCCCGGTTCGCTGTCACAGTGGCGGTGACTATGGACAAAAAGCAAGACAAGAGAGGCCGATGAGCGACGCATGGATCGCCGAGGGCGGCAAATCGATCTACGGCGCGTCTGTGGGCATTTTGATGCTCGACGCGGAATTTCCCCGGATTCCCGGGGACATGGGCAATGCTCTGACATGGGATTTCCCGGTTCTTTATCGCATCGTCCGCGACGCTTCGCCGGATCGGGTTGTGCGCGGCGGGGCCAAGGGGCTCTTGCCTGCATTTATTGACGCGGCGCGGGATCTGGTGCGGGATGGTGTGGATGGCATCACAACCAATTGCGGGTTTCTGTCCTTGTTTCAGGACGAGCTTGCCCGGGCTGTGCCGGTGCCTGTAGTGACATCTTCCTTGATGCAGGTCGACATGGTGAACCGCACTTTGCCATATGGAAAACGCGCCGGAGTTCTGACGATTTCAAAGTCGACACTGACCAAAGCGCACTTGCAGGCCGCAGGCGTGCCGGAGGGTACGCCCGTCGGTACAACCGAAGGCGGGGCGGAGTTCACGCGCGCAATATTGGGTAATGAACCGAGGTTGAACGTCGATTTTGCGCGAAAGGACAACGTTCACGCGGCGCAATGCCTGCTCGAAGAAAACTCGGACCTTGGCGCTTTTGTCCTCGAGTGCACGAACATGTGCCCCTATGCGCCCGACATAACGGCGGCGACAGGCTTGCCCTGCTACAGCATGGTCAGCCTTGTGTCGTGGTTTCAGTCAGGTTTGAGTCCGCGCAGATACGCCAGATAAAAGAGCCCCGGCGGGCCGAAGCCACGCCGGGAGTACAGGGACTGGATCGTGGCGGATCAGGCCACGTGTTCGAGTTTGACCTCTGGTGTCACGCCAAGTGCAAAGCAGACGTCGCGGGTCAGTTCGGGCCGGTTGAGCGTGTAGAAGTGCAGCTTATCGACGCCGCCTTCGATCAGTTCGGAGCAAAGCTCCGTGCAGATTGCCGTTGCCAGGAGGTCCTCGCGGCCGTCGCGTTCGGCCTTGGCAAACGCCTCATCCACCCAGGCCGGGATCACCGTACCCGTTGCCTCGGCAAAGCGCCGCGCGCCTTTCCAATTCTCGATCGGCAGGATGCCCGGAACGATGGGCGCATCGATTCCAGCCTTTTCGCAAGCGTCGCGGAAGCGGAAGAACGTTTCCGCCTCAAAGAAGAATTGCGTCAGCGCCTCGGACGCCCCGGCGTCGATCTTGCGCTTGAGCCAATCTACATCAGCCTGCGCGTTGGGTGCCTCGGGGTGCTGATCCGGGTAGGCGCCAACGCGAATCGTGAAATCATCGGTCTGGGCAAGCGCTTCGATAAGCTCAACAGAGTCACCGAACCCGTCGGGATGCGCTTCAAATCCGTTGGAGCCTTTCGGTGGATCGCCGCGCAGGGCAACGATATCCGTCACGCCCGCGGCGGCGAAATCGCGGGCGATTCCCAAGGTTTCTTCGCGGGTTGCGTTTACACAGGTCAAATGCGCAGCCGTGCGCAGGCCAGAATGCTTGTGAATGGCGGAAACCGCATCGCGGGTCAAATCGCGCGTTGTGCCGCCTGCGCCGTAAGTGACTGAAACAAAACGTGGATCAAGCGGGGACAACACCTGAACCGTATCCCAAAGGCGGAAGGTCGCCTCGATGTTGCGGGGCGGAAAGAACTCGAAAGAAACCTCGGGGCGGATCATGTGGCGTACCTCTGTGACGTTGCATCCTTGTCGCATAGGTCGATTTGTGAAACAAATTCATAAATCTCATCAAGTTTATGAGCCGAGCATGCATATAGAGTTTCGCCACCTGCGCACGATCAAAGCCATTCATGAATGTGGCGGCCTAGCCCGCGCGGCAGATCAGTTGAACATCACGCAGTCCGCGCTGTCGCACCAAATCAAGGGTTTGGAGGAGCAGGCCGGTGTCGAGCTCTTCGTCCGCCGTTCCAAGCCGATGCGTCTTTCGGCGGCGGGCATGCGCCTTCTGCGATTGGCCAATCAGGTCTTGCCGCAGATTGAAGCGCTTCAGGATGAGTTTGCCGGTTTACGCGATGGTAAATCGGGGCGACTTCACATCGCAATCGAATGCCACGCCTGTTTCGAATGGCTCTTTCCCGTGCTGGAAGGCTTTCGCAAAAGCTGGCCGGATGTGGACGTGGACATTCGGCCGGGGCTCGCTTTCGATGCCATGCCCGCGCTGATCAAGGAAGACGTGGACGTTGTGATCTCCTCCGACCCCGAAGATCTGCCCGGCGTCACTTTCACGCCGCTGTTTGATTACAACCCGGTCTTTGTCGCCTCCGCCGCGCATCCTCTGGCGCAGAAAGACTTTATCGAAGCAGAGGATTTTCGTGGGCAGACATTGATCACCTACCCGGTGGAGCGATCCCGTCTCGACATTTTCAGCCAGCTTCTCACGCCAGCCAAGGTCGAGCCTGCCTCGATCCGGCAGGTTGAACTGACAGCGGTCATCCTGCTGCTTGTGGCTTCCAATCGCGGCATTTCGGTACTGCCGGACTGGGTTGTGCGGGAAGTGAAGTACAGCTCCGACTACGTCACGCGTCCTCTGACGAAAGGCGGCGTGACGCGGCGCCTCTACGCGGCCACGCGGACCGAAGATCTCGACAAGGGGTACATGCAGGACCTGATCCGTCTCGCGGGACAGGAAGCCAAGAAGCTGCAATCCGTCTGACAGGCTGCACCAGACGCAAAAAAACCCGGGCGCGAACGCCCGGGCAGTGTTTCCTTAGGCTGATAGGAAGGAGAAATCAGCCCTTGGAGAATTCGGGGTAGGCTTCCATGCCCAGTTCCGCCATGTCGAGACCGGTCATTTCGTCCTCTTCGGAGACCCGGATGCCCAGGACTGCTTTGAGGATGAGCCACAGGATCAGGGAGGCAACGAAGGTGAAGGCACCGTAAGCTGCGATGCCGACGATCTGAGTGCTCAGGCTTGCATCACCGTTGTAGAAGACAACTGCGATGGTGCCCCAGATACCGGCGAACAGGTGAACCGGAACCGCGCCAACAACGTCGTCGATCTTGAACTTGTCGAGCATCGGAATGGTCAGGACAACGATCACACCACCAACGGCACCGATCCAGAGTGCGCCGAACAGGGTCGGAGCGAGCGGCTCAGCGGTGATGGACACGAGACCAGCCAGTGCGCCGTTCAGAACCATGGTCAGGTCAGGCTTCTTGTACATGACCTGGGTCAGGATCAGGGCGGTTACAGCACCGGCAGCAGCGGCCATGTTGGTGTTGGCGAAGATGCGCGACACGTCAGAGACGTCACCCACGGTGCCCATTGCGAGCTGCGAGCCACCGTTGAAGCCGAACCAGCCGAGCCACAGGATGAACGTACCCAGAGTGGCGAGGGCGAGGTTCGAACCCGGGATCGGGATAACGCGACCGTCTTTGCTGTACTTGCCGATACGCGGGCCAAGAACGATGGCACCGGCCAGAGCGGCCCAGCCACCCACGGAGTGCACAACAGTCGAACCGGCGAAGTCGGAGAAGCCCATTTCGGACAACCAGCCGCCGCCCCACTGCCAGGAACCGGAGATCGGGTACATGATGCCGGTCAGCACGACAACAAAGGCGAGGAAGGGCCAGAGTTTGATACGCTCAGCAAGCGCACCGGATACGATGGATGCGGTCGCCGCAACAAACACCAGCTGGAAGAAGAAGTCCGAACCGATGGATGCGTAGTCGAGCGCGGCGTCAGCAGCTGCGATACCAACCGGGTCAAGCGTGGTTGCGCCGCCCAGAGCGAAGTAGCCGTTGAAGTCGCCCGGATACATCGTGTTGAAGCCGACCAGCCAGTACATGATGGCAGCGATCGAGTAGAGCGCGATGTTCTTGGTCATCTGCATGGTCACGTTCTTGGAACGAACCAGACCACCTTCGAGCATCGCAAAGCCCGCGGCCATGAAGAAAACCAGGAAGCCTGCCATGCAGAACAGCAGGGTTGTCATGATGTAGGGGCCGATTTCGTCAAAGCCCGGGGCGGCCGCTTCGGCCTCCTGCGCAAAGCCCAGCGTCGGCATGGCCAGCAGCAATGCAGCCGGCGCCAGCGTCTTGAGAAGTTTCATTGGTGTATTCCTCATAAGATAGTGTGCGCGTCAGAGCGCGTCTGCGTCGGTTTCGCCGGTGCGGACCCGAACGGCCTGCTGCACGTCGAGAACGAAGATCTTGCCGTCACCGATCTTGCCGGTCTGGGCGGTGGACTTGATGGTCTCGACGACCTGGTCCGCCATGGCCGCGCCAACGACGATTTCGAGCTTGATTTTCGGTACGAAGTTCACGGCGTACTCTGCGCCGCGATAGATTTCGGTATGGCCGGACTGAGAGCCGAAGCCCTTGATTTCCGTCACCATCATGCCGCGTACGCCGATCCCGGTGAGCGCTTCGCGCACCTCTTCGAGCTTGAACGGCTTGATCGTTGCTATGATCAGTTTCACCTTGGTCCCTTTCGCGTTTGCAGGGCGTTCCTGCTATTGGCACATGCAGAAAGGCGTCAGGGGTCCCTTGATGGAAGATTTCGCGCACGTTTTCGGGGCAAGCTCCGGCAAAAATGATTAAAAAATGTGCGTAGTGAATTGTTTGCACAAAAAATAATCAAAATGAGAAGCGAAATCTTGCTTAATTCTGGTCAACATTGCTGCACAAGCAGCGTAGGTTTGTCACAAGAGGATCTAAAGACCCGGGCAGTACAATGAGTGATTCACGACGGAAGCCGAAAAGGCTTGTGGCCGACAAGCGGTACCCGAAGAAACCGGCGACCCCGGCCAAGAGCAAAGCCAAAAAGCCCGCCAGGAAAAAGCGGCGCGCGCCAGCCACGAAGCGCCGCAATCCGGTCGCGGCCTTTGTGTTCGGTCTCATTGGCGGGTTGTTTCGCCTGATTTGGCGTACAGTCCTGTTTGCCGGGATCGTCACGGCGCTGATCGTCGGCGCCATTGTCTTTTCCATGCAATCGGGGATGCCACCGGCGTCTGAAATGGTGGATGGCCGCGCGCGCGGCTCCGTGACGTTGTTGGACAATCGTGGCGCCATTTTTGCTTTGCGCGGGGATCAGTTTGGTGGTGTCGTGACGGCGGCCAGTGTCTCGCCACATCTGAAAAACGCCATAGTCGCTACAGAAGACAAGCGGTTCTACAGCCACCTCGGTGTCAGCCCGCGCGGCATTGCAAGCGCGGTGCGCATCAATCTGAACGAAGGGCGGGGGCCGCTTTCGGGCCATGGTGGTTCGACCATCACTCAGCAAACCGCCAAGCTGCTCTGTATTGGTGTGCCTTTCGATCCTGCGGAATGGGAATCCGAGGCAGAATATATCAAGGACTGCCGCCGTTCCTCCCTGGCGCGCAAGGCCAAGGAAGCGCTCTATGCGCTGGCGATGGAAGTTAAATACACCAAGGACGAAATCCTCTCCATCTACATGAACCGTGCCTACATGGGCGGCGGGGCCTACGGTGCCGAAGCCGCCGCACAGCGTTACTTTGCCAAACCAGCCGCGGCCCTGAACCCTGCAGAATCCGCGATGATCGCCGGTCTATTGTCCGCGCCGTCCTCGCTTGCGCCCACGGCTAACCTCAAACGCAGCCAGGATCGCGCCGCGACCGTTTTGCGGTTGATGAACGAACAGGGTTATCTGAGCGACAAGGACACGGCGTTTTATCAGGCAAACCCCGCTGTTCTGTCAAAAGAGGCGCGCAGTCTAGGCGGCGGATATTTTGCCGATTGGGTGATGCAGTCCGGTCCGGAGTTCTTCACCAAGGACACAACAGAAGACGTGCTGATCCAGACAACTCTTGATCAGCGCATTCAACGCGCGGCTGCCGATGCGGTGAACAAGGTGTTCAGCGAAAAGGTGCGGGAAGGCTCTAAGGCGCAGGTCGCCGTTGTTGTAATGGATGCCGAGGGCGCGGTGCGTGCGATGATCGGCGGGCGCGATACGGATGCGACGGGCCTGTTCAACCGTGCCTCGCAGGCCGTGCGGCAAACTGGATCTGCCTTCAAACCATTTGTCTATGCCACGGCGTTGGAGCTTGGGTATTCGCCGCTCGATACGGTGATGGATGAGCCTTACTGTCTGAACATTCCCGGCTCAGGCCAATGGTGCCCGGAGAACTACACGCGCAAGCACTATGGCCGTGTCACCCTGAAAGAATCGCTGGCGCGTTCGCTGAACGTCCCGGCGGTCAAGGTGTCGGAAAGCGTGGGCCGTGATCTGGTGATGCGGGTGGCGCGGGATTTCGGCATCGTTCGCGATCTGCATGACACGCCTGCCATGGCGCTCGGCACTTCGGAGGCGACGCTGATCGAGATGACCGGCGCCTATGCGGGAATTCTGAACGGCGGATCCTCTGTGACCCCATACGGGTTGAAAGAACTCCGTTTGAAGGGCGATGACGAGCCTTTGATGGGCAGCGGCGGTGGAATCGGCGAACGGGTCATTCAGCCTGAAGCGTCGTATCAGCTGATCTGGATGATGGAGAAAGTCATCACCGAAGGGTCCGGCGGCCGTGCGCGTCTTCCGGATCGCGAAGCGGCAGGCAAGACCGGCACCAGTCAGGAAGCGCGCGACGCATGGTTTATCGGCTTCACGGCGGATTATGTGACTGGCGTTTGGATGGGTTACGACGACAACACACCCCTGACCGGCGTGACAGGCGGCGGGCTTCCGTCAGAGATTTGGCGCGAGGTCATGGTGCGGGTCACGGAAGGAACGCCTGTGACACCGCTGCCCATGCAGGCTCCTGCGATCCCAGAACCGATCCCCGAGCCAGACCCGGTGCCGCAACCTCAATCGCGCGGCGGTGCGCGGGTTGGCGATACGTTGCTTGATCAGGTGCTGCGCGACATCTTCGGCGGTGGGAACCGGTAGCGCTTAGAAAGCGCTCTCCGGGATTCCGGTGCTGGGCGCGTCTTCGAAAACGAGGGTTTCGATTCCGCTGAGCCGAATGGTGCCGTCTGGCCCCTTCGCAAGAAGATGCAGGCCGTCGCGGCTGAAACTGTAGTCCTCCCGTGCGCCGGGCAGGACGCCTCTGTCCTTTCCTTCGCCGCCGCCAAGGACATCTGCACCTCCAGAGGCAACAAGCGTATCGTTGCCCGGCCCGCCAATCAGCACATCGCTGAAACTGGTGCCTTGCAGACGTTGGTTGCCAACACCGGCAATCCGGGTGATCCCGTTTTCGAATGCACGCTCATCGCGCGGCTCCCACCCATTTGGTCCCGACGCGTTGTAGGCCATGAGCATGTCCCAACGCGGGTTGGTGTCATCCAGATGCCTGAGCGCACCCCAGCTGCCCCATTTGGTTGCCGGTGCCACATCAACAAAGGCATTAAACAAGGTCCCGCCTGCCTCTGCCCACCCGGCCAACAGTTGTTCGTAGAGCTTGGCCATTTCGGGCGTGTAGTTGTAGGTCTGGAAAAACTCGGCGAGTCGCTCGTCATTAACCTGTTCGCCGTGTGCAGCGACGTGGGTTCCGCCCTCATACATGATCAGGTCCAGACCCGCGCGGCTGGCCGCGCCCGCGTGATAGGGGAAGATCTCTTCGGTCAGCTCCCTGAGAGAGCCTTCCGCCAAGGCCAGAGTCACGGGCGCAATTGCCCCTTCGAAGCGCGCGGCTTTGACGAACTCCCGCAACGCCACCCGTTTGAGGCCGCGCTCTTCGCCAGCTTTCCTGGCAAGAGCTTCTGCAGCGTCGAGCCAGTCCGTCATCTGCCGCGCCATCTCTTCGCCGCCCAGCTCATAGCCGAAATAGCCGGTGACGGCATAGGCATCGAAGCTGTCTTGTGGGGCGCGGCCAAGCTTGAGCAGGGCCAATGGGGCCACCAGAACGTTTTCTTCCAATCCCGGCCAGCCGGTATGCGTGGCCGCGACACGGACCAGACGCGCACTGGCGTCCGAGCCGAAAACATCCGTCCAGACATCCATCACCTGCGCGGCGCGGTACCCATAATACTGCATCCATCCGGTTTCGGACTCGCCCCAGAGCGCTTGTGCTTCGGCAGCGGCCCAATGGGCCTGCGGGAATATGAAATTCCAGACCTCATTGGAGAACTCGACATAGGCCTTCAATCCAGGGTCCAGATCGGCCTTCACCTGTTCGGCGAACTGGCGGACATATTCGTCATCGGCCAGATGCGGCATGTTGAACCACGGGTCCGCCCCGATCCTATTGGCGAGCCGGATCATGACCTCCACAGGCACGCCCCAGACACTCCATGTCATGTCGCCCATCTTCGGGCGGTCGTCCCATCCGGTGATCGGCGATCCATTGGTCAGCATCCAGTCCATGAAACGCACCGATCGCAGGTCCTCGATCCGGCTTATCCAATCAGGATTGAACAAGACCCCGGCTTCATAGAGCGGCAGGTTCTCGCGCTTCACGATCACAATGTCGCGGATCGGGTCTTCCTTGTCGATGGAACTGAGAGACACGCCGACCAGACCTTCACCCGGTTCGTAGTAAAAGCCGATCTCACCTTCCTGATAACGCACCCGGCGCGCGCGCCCGGTCAGGATGATGTTGCCCTTGCCCTTGTAAAACAGGACATATTCACCGCGCAGATGTTTGGCATCGCTGGGCTGATCGGTCAGAAGGACCGCCTCCAGCGCATCTGCGCCTTCCGGGATGGACGTGGGATAACCGCTCGCCCCGATAACGCCGGAGGCGCGCAGCGCTTCGGAAGAAAATGCGCCCCATTCGCCCCCTGAATGGCCGACCCAATCGCGGGCGGTTTTCATCAGGTTGATGAAAGGATGCTGGGTTGACCAATCCGCAATGCCGTTCAGACCCATGCCAAGCGCCGGAATACCATCAGGCCGAATGCCGCTCGGAGGGAGCGCGAGCGTTTGCCGTTCGGGCAGGTCAAGGCTGGCCGCGCTGGTCTCTGGCTCGGGTTCAGGTTCTGGCTCCGGCTCGGGTGCGGGTCTTGGTTGTTCCACGCGGGCAGGCTGGGTGTCTTGAGCCTGGATGTTCAAAGGACGCCCTTCAACCGCCGCCCAGACCAGCTCCGCAATTTGAGGATAATTTGTAATGATCTCAGGATGCAGCGTAATGGGCGGCGTCCAGTCCGCCGGGGGTGCCGCGTCATACAGAACGGCGTAAGTGACCATGGCTGCAAGCATATATTGCGTCCGCGTGCCGTGCGGCTCCGCATCGACATAAAGCGCTTGCGGCGGCATTCGGCTGAGCGGACCACCCTTGGTGGACAGGTCAGCAAGAACCGAGGCAACCGGAACAAGGCGCACATCCGCATTTGGCCTAGCCTCGACAATCTGCTTCATCAGGTCGAGATACCATCTATGCAAATTACCGCGGTTGATCTCATTGTACCGTTCAAACGCCCGGTCTGATGGTGGAAACTCCCCGGTGACACCGGCCATTTCCGCCCAACCTTCATAGATCAGGATCCGGCTTCCGGGGCTTTCCTGCTCCGTCCAGTCAATGATCTGCAAAATGGCACCAATCGGGCTTTCCCCTTTCGGGTTGTCACCATCATAAGGCATGTCAGGCGGCTGATACTGAATGAAGTTCGCCGGAGTGATCATGACCGCATCAAAGCGCCCGGAGGAAAACGCGCGTCCCGGTGACCATGCGCCGGACACCCCGGGAAAGGACCAGTTGGCCGTTGGTGGCAGGCTGCTGGCAAAATTACGCAGAAAACCCCATTGACCATCGACCGCGAAGCGCTTGCCTTCGGCCTTGGCCATTTCATTCAGCCAATGCGGCACGTTGGTCTGCTTGGAGCGCTCACTCAGGTAGTGCACCAGCGAGTTGCCGAACACGTAGAGCCGAACGTCGGTATCCTGCTCTTGCGCCGCACTCTGAAAAGGAAGCCACGCCAGAAGCGCGGCGGCCAGCAACCTGAATAGCATGTCTCTGCCCTGTTTTTCTATCTGCCGCGGAGTATGGCGCAGCGGGCCCGCGCTTCAAAGCCCTCGCCCGTGCAACGGCGGAAAAATGCGGGTTTTCATTTAAGATTCGGTGCGTATAGTGCCACCCATGACAAACGCCACACATATCGCAGACAGCGCGCGCCTTCCGGCGCCCTTTGCGCGTGGCCTAGACCTGCTCCTAATTCGCCTCTGAGCGCGGCCATACCCGGCGCGCGTGCTCAGAGGAGACATGTGACGCGCCGACCGTTCCGCAGTCTTAGCAGAATTAGGAAATCCCCATGAAACCCGTTAATCTGGCCGAAAAGCTGGCGATGTTCTCAAGCCATTGGGATCCGCACGTTGTGGCGAACTACAACGAAAACGATGTGATGGTGGTGAAATTCCAAGGCGAGTTTCCCTTCCACAAACACGACGACACTGATGATTTCTTTCTCGTTCTCGAAGGCGAGATGATCATGGATTACGAGGGCCGCACGCCACAGACGGTGCGCGCCGGAGAGCTTGTGATTGTCCCGGCCGGCGTCGTACATCGGCCCCGCGCCGAGCGAGAAGTCAGGGTTCTGCTGATTGAGCCCAAGGGTGAACCGAATACCGGAGACAGCGGCCAGCCAGCCGCCTCCAAACCGCATATCTGATCCAGGACCAAGACCATGACGAAACAAGACCACGTCCTCATCTTTGACACCACGCTCCGCGATGGCGAGCAAAGCCCCGGCGCAACCATGACTCATGACGAGAAGCTGGAGATTGCCGAGCTTCTCGATGAAATGGGTGTCGACATTATCGAAGCCGGGTTCCCGATCGCTTCCGAAGGTGATTTCCGCGCCGTGAAGGAGATTGCGGAGCGTTCCAAGAACTCCGTGATCTGCGGCCTTGCCCGGGCGCAATTGCCGGACATTGACCGCTGCTTTGAAGCGGTCAAGCATTCGGAGCGTCCGCGCATTCACACCTTCATCGGCACCTCACCGTTGCACCGCGCCATTCCGAACCTGACCATGGACGAAATGGCCGACCGCATCCATGAGACGGTGACCCACGCCCGCAACCTGACAGACAACGTGCAATGGTCGCCGATGGATGCGACGCGGACAGAGTGGGATTACCTTTGCCGTGTGATCGAGATCGCGATCAAGGCAGGCGCTTCGACGATCAACATTCCTGATACGGTCGGCTACACCGCTCCGCGCGAAAGCGCTGATTTGATCCGTCGCCTGATCGAAACCGTGCCTGGCGCAGATGAAATTGTCTTTGCCACGCATTGTCACAACGATCTTGGCATGGCGACGGCAAATTCGCTGGCCGCTGTAGAAGCCGGCGCGCGGCAGATTGAATGCACGATCAACGGCCTTGGCGAGCGCGCGGGCAACACCGCGCTCGAAGAGGTTGTCATGGCGATGAAGGTCCGCAATGACATCATGCCCTTCTCAACCGGCATCGACACGAAGAAGATCATGCACATCTCGCGCCGCGTCTCGACCGTCTCGGGCTTCCAAGTGCAGCCGAACAAGGCCATTGTCGGCAAGAACGCCTTCGCCCACGAAAGCGGCATTCACCAGGACGGTATGCTGAAAAACGCCGAAACCTTCGAGATCATGCGTCCCGAAGACGTGGGCCTCTCCGGCACATCGCTGCCCTTGGGCAAACACTCGGGCCGAGCGGCGCTCCGGGCAAAACTCAAGGATCTCGGTGTTGAGGTGGGTGATAACCAGCTCAAGGACATCTTCGTCCGGTTCAAGGATCTCGCCGACCGCAAGAAAGAAGTTTTTGACGACGATGTCCTCGCACTCGTCTCCGCCACGACCGAAGGCGCCGAAGCGATCCAACTGGTGAACCTCGCCGTAACCTGTGGCACCGGTGGCCCCGCCAAGGCGGAGATCGAGCTTGAGATCGACGGCGAAGACCTGACAGCAGTGAGCGAAGGCGACGGCCCCGTTGACGCGTCGTTCAAAGCCGTGCGCGAGCTGCACCCGAACACGGCCCGCCTGCAGCTCTATCAGGTGAACGCGGTCACCGCAGGTACGGACGCGCAGGCGACGGTTTCGGTCCGACTGGAAGAAGATGGCGTGATCGCCACGGGCCAATCGGCTGACACGGATACGGTTGTGGCCTCGGTGCGCGCCTACATTCAGGCCCTCAACCGCCTGATCATCCGCCGCTCCAAAGTCGGCCCCGGCGCCGACAAGCGCGAGATCAGCTACAAAGAGATGTAAACAACAAAAGGCCTGGTCGAAACGCCGGGCCTTTTCGCAGACTATGGGCTTCTTTGGGCCGCCAAATACCTCGGGGGTCCGCAGCTTGCTGCGGCGGGGCAGCGCCCCAATCGTAGGCCGGGGCTTCGCCCCGGCGCCCTTCAAAGCATCGCAGGCACAACCTGATCAGGCGGGCGGTGGCCGTCGGCGAAGGTTTTGACGTTGATGATGACCTTTTCGCCCATCTCGATCCGCCCTTCCTGTGTCGCCGATCCCATATGCGGCAGCATCACCACGTTGGGCATGCCGGACAGGTCCGGGTTGCCCTTGATCCCGTGCTCATAAACGTCGAGGCCAGCCCCGGCCAGTTCGCCGGACTTGAGCATCCGGGTCAGGGCGTTCTCATCCAAAACCTCACCACGTGACGTGTTGACGATGATCGCCGACGGTTTCAGCAGCCTCAAACGGCGCGCATTGAGCAGATGATAGGTGCTGGGCGTGTGGGGGCAGTTGACGCTGATGATGTCCATGCGGGCAACCATCTGATCGAGGCTTTCCCAATAGGTCGCCCCAAGGTTCTCTTCGATCTCGCCGCGCAGCCTGCGCCGGTTGTGATAGTGGATTTGCATGCCAAAGGCCGCGGCCCGCCGGGCCAGCGCTTGACCAATCCGGCCCATGCCAAGAATACCAAGCCGTTTCCCGCCAAGCCGCGTGCCGAGCAGAGCCGTGGGGGCATAGCCTCCCCACGTGCCTGATTGCATCGTCTCCATGCCTTCCTGAATGCGGCGGGTGACCCCCAGCATCAGGGCCATGACCATATCAGCGGTGTCTTCCGTCACCACGCCCGGTGTGTTGGACACAAGAATGCCGCGCTGGCGCGCCGTGGCCACGTCGATGTGGTCAAAACCGGCACCGTAGTTGGCGATCAGCTTGAGGCTTTCGCCCGCCTGCCCGATCATCCCTGCGTCGATTGTATCGGACACGGTGGGGATCAGAACGTCCACATTCTGGATGGCCTCGATCAGTTCGGCGCGGGTCATCGGTGTGTCATCTTCGCGCAATCGTACGTCAAAGAGTTCGGTCAGGCGCGTCTCGACCACTTCCGGAAGGCGTCGCGTCACGACAACACTCAGACGTTTTGATGACATGCTGGCACTCCTGTTGCTTCCCTGCTTTTCGACCCTATGGCACAGTGCGTCAAAGGCATTTGGGGCGCAAGAACCCCTTTCCAATAATAATCGGGCGGATCGAGCGAATGTTCAGGATTCTTGCAAGCGTTGTCTTGTTTTCGTTGGGCTTTTCCAGCTCTGTTGCGGCGTCGGAAACGCGGGGGCCGGTGACCAACCTGCCTTTGCCCCGTTTTGTTTCTATGAAAGCGTCAGAAGGCAACGTGCGGCGGGGGCCATCGCTGACCCATCGCATCGACTGGGTGTACAAACGGCGCGGCATGCCGCTTGAGGTCACCGCGGAACACGGCCATTGGCGCCGCGTTCGGGACCGGGACGGGGCAGGTGGCTGGGTGCACTACTCCTTGTTGTCCGGGGTTCGGACGGTGCTGATCGAGAAAGACATGCTGCAACTGCATGCGCGGGACGACGTGGAAAGCCCGGTGACGGCCATGCTGGAACTGGGTGTTGTGGCCGAGCTTGGGGATTGCTCTCCGCAGGCCTGCAAACTGACGGCAGGGGGATTCAGCGGCTGGGCACCAAAAGATGCGCTTTGGGGTGTGAAGCCGGACGAAATCCGCGAATAGGCGGGACTACCGCAGAATTTCTTCCACAAGTGTTTCCGCACCGAGCGAGGCCCGGAAGTTCTCTTCCACATGGGCCCGGCCTGTTGCCGAGAGCCGCATCAGGGCGTCCGGGTCTGTCGCCAGCGCTCTGATCGTCCGCGCCAGCGCACCGGGATTTTTTGGCGGCGTAAGGTAACCGTTTGTACCGTCCCGGATCAGTTCCGGCACACCGCCCGCATCGGTTCCGATGACCGGCACACCCATGGACATGGCTTCCATGTAGGCCACGCCCAGCGGCTCATGCCAGGATGCGAGCACAAAAAGATGCGCCGCCTTGAGTTTCTCGCGCACAGCGCCGGCGTCAATGGCGCCGAGCAGTTTGACATGATCCTGCAGGCGCAGCTTTTTCAGGTGCGCCTCAAGCTCAAGCCTGTACCCGCTGCCGCCTGCGTCGTCTTCGCCTGCGATCTCAAGCCGGACATCCACGCCCTGGTCCAGCAATTGCCGCACGGCGCTCATCAGATCCTGATGGCCTTTGACGACGTTCAGCCGCCCGCAGGAAAACAGTTGCACGGGGCGGCCTTTTTCGGGCGGCGCATAAGGCGTGTCCCGGCTCAGCATGCGCGTGTCGACACCCATCGGGCGGATCACCATGCGTTCGGGAAGCGAGCCGTCCAGGGCCTCTTCTACTTCATGAAGCAGTTTGTGGGTGATGATCGTCGCAAATTTCGCGCCGGACCATTTGAAACGCTGCCCGGAGCCATAGTCTGAAAGCGGGCCGTGCAATGTCATGGAATAATCCGGCCCACCGAGCCGTTTGACGAAAGCGGCTATTAGCGCCGCACGCCCGCAGGAATGCGCGTGGATGTGATCGAGCTTGTGCTTTTTCGCATAGCTCAGAAGATGTTGCGCCGCTCCAAGCGAGACCATGGCGTCCTTGGCGAAGGCCGGCCCTTCCCTTGCGATCCAGCGTCCGAGCCCCTGCGGCAAAAGCCGCGCGAGGCCCACGACAGAGGCGATCGGATCGATATTGCCGAGATAACTTGTGCGCAGGATTGCGTCGTCAGACCAGTCATGGGCAATCAGACCAGATGGTGGTTTGCGTGTGGAAAGTACATGCACTTCGTGCCCCATCGCTTCGAGCGCGAGAATCTCGCGCCAGAAGAAGATGTGGGTTTGCCCCGGAAATTGAGGCACCAAATACCCGATACGCAGTGTTCGCGACACGATGACCTTTTGAATTAATGGCAGAGCAGCAGAACCGGCCTCTCCCGAAAAGTCGGTTGCCTCGGACTATTCCAGCCCGGACCATGCTTTGGCCATACTTAACGTTCAGGGAGGGGCGCGAGAGGACTTGTATTTTGCAAAGGTGTGGCCCCAAAGGTACGGCCATGGGGATTGACGGTGTGACAAACGAACCGGGTCTGTCGGTAATCATCCCGGCCAGCAACGAGGCAGCGCTGATCGGCGGCTGCCTTTCGGCGCTTCTTGCGTCGGATTGGCAGCGGCCCGAGCTGGTCGACGTGATCGTCGTGGCCAATGGGTGTTCCGATGATACCGCCAATCGCGCCGAAGCTTTCATAGATCAGTTCGCCCGGAAAGGCTGGCGCCTGTCCGTGCTGGATCTGGAGGAGGGCGGAAAGCTCGGCGCACTCAATGCCGGGGATGCTGAGGCAGAGGGGCGCGCGCGGGTCTATCTGGATGCGGATGTGACGGTCAGCCCGCCACTTTTGGCGCAGATTGCAAAGGCGCTTGCCGTGCCGGAGCCGCGCTATGCAAGCGGGCAGGTCAACATCACGGCGCACAACCCGATCAGCCGCGCCTATGCGAAGATCTGGGCGAAGGTGCCGTTCATGGAAGACTGCGTTCCGGGGTGTGGTTTGTTTGCTGTGAATGCAGCAGGGCGTGCGCGGTGGGGCACGTTCCCGGACATCATCAGCGACGATACCTTTGTGCGCCTCAGCTTTTCCCCGGAAGAGCGGATCGGTGTGCCCGCTTCCTATGATTGGCCGATTGCCGAAGGCTTTTCCCGTCTGGTCAAGGTGCGCAGGCGGCAGGACGTTGGGGTCGATGAGATCGAACGCCTCTACCCCGATCTGCTGAAGAATGACGACAAACCTGCGTTTCCTTTGTCGCGCAAGTTGGGCCTCGCCTTGCGTCACCCCTTTGGCTTTGCTGTCTACAGCGGCATAGCTCTTGTTGTAAAACTTACGAAGGGCGAACAAAGCGACTGGAGCCGGGGCAGATGAGCGCGCTTTTTGGCAAACTCAAAGGCGAAGGCCTTTCCGCGCGCATCATGCGGTCCTCGCTGCTGACGGTTGGCGGTTTTGGGTTCAGCCAGGTGATCCGTCTGGCGTCCAACCTGATCCTGACACGGCTCCTGTTCCCCGAAGCCTTTGGACTCATGGCGCTGGTTATGGTTTTCCTCATGGGGCTTGGCCAGTTCTCCGACGTCGGAGTGACCCCGGCAATCCTGCAGAGCAAACGCGGCGATGACCGGGATTTCCTGAACACGGCCTGGACGATCCAGGTCATCCGGGGTTTTGGCCTTTGGCTTGTCGCCTGCGCGGCGGCCTTCCCCATGGCGTGGATTTATGACGAGCCGCAGTTGACGCAGCTCTTGCCCGTGGCGGCGCTCACCCTGCTGATCGCCGGGTTCAAGCCGACTCGGATGGACACCGCCAACCGCCATTTGTTGCTCGGGCGTGTGACCGTGATCGACATGGGCGTACAGCTTATTGGCGTTGTTGTCGCTGTGATCCTGGCATGGCTGACCGGCTCTGTCTGGGCGCTGGTGATCTCCGGGGTGATTGGCGGGATTGCGGAGGTGCTGATCAACGGCGCTTTCCTACCCGGAGAACGCAATCGTTTCCGCTGGGAAAAGCCCGCCGCTCAGGAGCTGATCAACTTCGGAAAATGGGTCTTTCTCGCCACCATCGCAGGGTTCCTGTTCAGTCAGGCTGACAAGATCCTGATCGGCAAATACCTCAGCCTCGACACCTTTGGTGTTTATAATATCGGCTTTTTCCTTGCGGCCTTTCCCATGCTGCTTGGCGGGATGGTGACACGCAAAATCCTGATCCCGATTTACCGCGAGACCCCGCCCTCGGAGAGCCCGCAGAACTTCGCCAAACTGCGCAAGATGCGTTTTGCGGTAACGGCAATGCTCATGCTGATGGTTGCGGTGTTTGCCAGCCTCGGGGTTTGGCTCGTTGGTCTGATGTATGACCCGCGCTACGCGCTCGCCGGGCCCGTTGTGGTGCTGCTTGCTTGCGCGCAGATGCCAATGCTGATCGTGATGACCTACGATCAGGCGGCACTTGCAGCGGGGGATTCCAAACGCTTTTTTGTACTGGCTGCTGTGCGGGCGGCCTTGATGATCGGCTGCCTGCTTGCCGGGCTGGAAATGTCGGGGCTGCTTGGCGCGATCATCGGGCAGGGTGCGGCCTTCACACTCGCCTATCCGGTTGTCGTCTGGCTGGCGCGGCGTATGGGTGCATGGGACCCCTTGCATGACGTTGTGTTCGCGGCGTTTGGCCTTTGCCTCGCCGCCGGGGCGCTTTGGCTGAACTGGGAGGCCATCGGGGCGCTGGCGGGGGCAGTACTATAGCGACCTTTCCCACGGGGAAACACCTCTAAGCTCTCCCGTTTCCAAAATGGAAACAAAAACGATAAAGTCCGGCGGTGTTTCGATATGCGAACCAGTTTCTGCGCAAACCGCCAAATTTGGGCATCAACTGGATCGGATTCCTAAAAAACGCCGCATTTTCAGCGCATCAGTATGGTTTGGGTGTGTCGTGATTGTGTGGCGGGGTATGGGCTTATGCAGGATGGATTTGAGCAGCACTACGGCGAGAATGACATCGCCATTGTCGGGATGGCCGCGCATCTTCCCGGTGCGGACGATATTGCGGCTTACTGGCGCAATCTGCGCGACGGTGTGTCGTCCATTCGCCGCCTGTCCGATGAAGAGCTGAAGGCGGCGGGCGAAGACCCCGGCCTGATCCGTCACAAGGACTACGTGCCTTTCGCGGCGCCCCTCGACGATTTCGAACAGTTCGATGCGGAATTCTTCGGCTTCTCGCCCAAGGAAGCCATGATCATGGATCCGCAACACCGCCAGTTCCTCGAATGCGCCTGGGAGGCGTTGGAAACGGCGGGCCATGTACCGGAAAACTTCCCCGGTCAGGTCGGCGTTTTCGCAGGCTGCGGCATGGGCAGCTATTTCTATTTCAACGTCTGTTCCAACCCGGATCTGGTTGAAAACACGGGCATGTTCCTGTTGCGCCATACCGGCAATGACAAGGACTTCATGACCACACGGCTGAGCCATGTGCTCGATTTGCACGGCCCGTCGATCAACCTGCAAACCGCCTGTTCAACCTCGCTTGTGGCAACGCATTACGCGGTGCAAGCGTTGCTTAACGGCGAGTGCGACATGGCGCTGGCGGGCGGCGTGACCATCGAGCTGCCGCAGGGCCGGGGCTATCTCTACAAGGAAAACGAAATCCTGTCGCCGGACGGAGCCTGCCATGCCTTCGATCATCGCGCCGAAGGCACGGTGTTCGGCTCCGGTGCGGGCGTGGTTGTCTTGCGCCGTATGGCGGATGCTCTGGCCGATGGGGATCACATCTGGGCGGTGATCAAGGGCACGGCGGTCAACAACGATGGAGCCCAGAAAGCGGGCTACCTTGCGCCTTCGGTGGATGGCCAAGCGGCGGCTGTGGCCGAGGCGCAGGCAATTGCCGGCGTGTCGTCGGATACCGTCGACTATGTCGAATGCCATGGAACCGGGACCTATCTTGGTGATCCCATCGAGGTTGCCGCGCTGACGCAGGCGTTCGAAGAAAGCGGTTCCGGGGTTGGTCATTGCCGCATCGGGTCGGTCAAAACGAACATTGGCCATCTGGACACGGCGGCCGGGGTGGCGAGCCTGGTCAAAACCAGCCTCGCGTTGCACCACAAACAAATGCCACCGAGCCTTGGCTACGAGGCACCGAACCCGGCGATTGATTTCGAGCACTCGCCGTTCCGGGTGAATGATCGGCTCGCCGACTGGCAACGCGGGGATCATCCACGCCGCGCGGGGGTGAACTCGCTCGGGGTTGGTGGAACCAACGCGCATGTGGTGCTGGAAGAAGCGCCGGATCCGGTTGCGTCCGAAGCGAGCGATTTTCCGTTTCAGATCCTGACGCTTTCGGGTCGGAACAAGGCGGCTTTGGGCGATAATGCCGCGCGTTTGGCAGGGCATCTGCGTACCCACCCCGAGCAAAGCCTCGCGGATGTGGCGTTTACGCTCAAAGAGGGCCGCCGCGCGTTTGAACGGCGCATGGTGGTTGTTGCCGAAAGCCACAAGGAAGCCGCCACGCTGATCGAAGAGGGTAATCCGCGCCGCGTCTTTCAACACAAGGCTCTGGATCGTCCGGACGTGGCCTTCCTCTTTCCCGGCGGCGGCGCACAATACGCAGGGATGGCGCGGGATCTCTATGAGACCGAGCCAGTCTTTGCCGAATGGATGGACCGCGGGCTCGAACATCTTTCCACGTTGACCGACGCGGATATGCGCGCGCTTTGGCTGCCCGAAGGCGATACCAAACCCGCCGACGAGGCCCTGCAGAAGCCCAGCCTGCAACTGCCGCTGATCATGATCTGCGAATATGCGCTGGCGCAGATGTGGATGGCATGGGGCGTGACGCCTTCGATCCTTTCGGGGCACTCCATGGGCGAAAACACCGCCGCCTGTCTGGCGGGGGTGATGTCTTTTGAAGATTGCATTGGTCTTGTGCACCTGCGCGGGACGCTTTTTGATACGGTGCCTGCCGGGGGCATGCTCTCGGTTTCGCTTTCGGCGGAGGCGCTGCAGCCCTACCTGACCGGCGATCTTGACCTTGGTGCAGAGAACGCGCCGGAGCTTTCCGTGGCCTCTGGCCCGCAGGCGGCTCTGGATGACCTCGAAGCGCGCCTCAGAGCAGATGATGTTGACTGCCAGCGCATCGGCATCGACATTGCGGCGCACAGCCGGATGCTTGAGCCGATCCTTGCGGATTTCCGTACCTATCTCGCTTCCATCCAGCTGAACCCGCCGCAGATCCCGCTCACCTCGAACCGCACGGGCGAGATGATGACGGATGAGCAGGCCACCAGCCCGGACTACTGGACAGAGCACCTGCGCGGAACGGTCTTCTTTGCTCGCTGTGTCGGCACGCTTGCCCGGGAAAATCGCGTGATCCTTGAGGTTGGGCCGGGCAAGGCGCTTTCTTCGCTCGCGCGCCAGCATCCTGAAGTCTCCGGCAATCAGGTTCTCAGCAGCCTGCGCCACCCCGATGACCGGATCGCGGATGACAAGCATCTTTTCGAGGTTCTGGGGCGGCTCTGGGCGCTGGGCGTCCAAATCGATTGGGAGCAAGTCTGGGGCGGTGCGCGCCGCAAGCGCGTGGTTCTGCCGACCTATGCCTTCCAACGCGCGCCCTATTTCATCCAGCCGGGCAAAGCCGCCACTGAGACCGCGCCGCAGTTCCTGATGCGCAATGACGACCTTGGCGAATGGGGGTGGAAACCCGTCTGGCGGCCACGCGCCGCGCAGGTCGAGGTGGACCTTGCAGAGCTCAGAGACTCGGAGCCGCAGATCTGGCTGATCTTTGCAGATGATGCCGGACTGGCGAACGGGGCCGTGTCGCAACTCCGAAATGCGGGGCATACCGTTGTCACGGTTGGCGTGGGCGACACTTTCCAGCGGCTTTCAGAGGATCGCTATATCCTGTCCCCGGAACGGGGCCGCGAAGGCTATGATCTTCTCCTGCAGGATCTTGCCCAAAACGGCATTATCCCCACCCGCGTCGCTCATTACTGGATGGTCACAGCGGACGAAAGCCATCGTCCCGGATCGTCCTTCTTCCACCGCGTTCAGGAACAGGGGTTCTACTCGCTCATGTTCCTGGCCCAGGCCCTGGCCGAGGAAGGCACGGCCAAGCCGCATATCACGGTCATCACGAACGGCGCGGCAAAGCTGCGGGATGAAGCGTTGCCCTACCCCGGAAAAGCCACCATCGCAGGTCCGGCACGGGTGATTCCGCGCGAATTGCCGGGGGTTTCGGTCTCGACACTGGACATTCAGTTGCCACACCTCGGCACGCCGTCTTTCTGGGCGCGTGGCAAGGCTGAGGCCGCGTATGACGCAGATTTGACCGCCTTGAGCAACCGTGTTCTTGAGGAACTGCTGAGCGAGCCGTCCGGCGCGATCGCAGCCCTGCGCGGGGATCGCCGGTTTGAAAGCGCGATGCGCCCTGTGCCTTTGCAAGAAACGGTGCCTGACGCTGCGGGTGGGGTGATCCTGATCACTGGTGGTTTCGGCGGGATCGGATTGACGCTCGCCAGGGATTTCGCGGCCAAGGGCGCAAAGCTGGTCCTACTCTCGCGCAGCACTTTACCGGAGCGCGGACAATGGGCCGACTATCTCAATCGCCATGCTCCCAGTGACGCCACCGCCCGCCGCATCCGCGCCGTTGAGGCCCTCGAGCAAGCCGGGGCGGAGGTTTTGGTCGCTGCCGCTGATGTCTGCAATGCAACGCAACTGCGCCGTGTCAAAGCCGAAGCCGAAGCCCGCTTTGGTCCCATAACCGGCGTTGTGCATGGTGCAGGCGTCATCAAGGATGCGCCGCTTTTGACAAAATCGCCTGCCACGGTCGAAGATGTCTTTACCCCGAAAATCCATGGCACCGAAGTGCTTGGGCAGGTGTTCCCTGATGGCTCCGTGGATTGGATGGCGCTGTTCAGCTCTTCCTCCACCGTCACCGCCCCGGCGGGTCAGGTGGATTATGTTGCGGCAAATGAGTTTCTCAATGCCTTTGCCCGGTCGCGCGCTGGCGGCAAGACACGTGTGGTCGCGATCAACTGGGGCATATGGAATGAGGTTGGCATGGCCGCCGAGGCCATCGCGGCCCGGAACGGGGATCTGCCGAAGGCGCCTGTCACCCCGGTCGCGCTACCGCTTCTGGATGAGGCGAGTTTTGACGCCCAAGGCAACCGCGTGTTCACCGTGCGCTACAGCGCGGATGACTGGTTCATTGACGAGCACCGGACGAAGCTGGGCGATGCTCTACTGCCGGGGACGGGCTACCTGACACTGGCAGCGCATGCGCTCAGTGCGCATCACGAAGGTGGCGCGTTCGAGTTGCGGGACCTGAACTTTCTGCGCCCGCTGAGGATCGCCGATGGTGCATCGCGGGATGTGAAAGTACGGCTCAAACGGACGGATCGCGGGTATGGCTTTGACGTGCTTGCGGATGCGGCGCTCAACGGGCGGCAGGGTTTTGCCCTGACTGCCGAGGGGGCGATTTCGCTTTTGCCTATGGCACGTCCTGACCCCGTTGACCTGAACGCAATTCGCGCGCGTTGTGGTGCGCCAGTTGAGGCGGTTCCGGGGTCCAAACTGCCCGCGGCACAGGAACTCATGCTGGCCTTTGGTCCGCGCTGGAAAGTGCTGGACAGCCGCGCCTATGGCTCGGATGAAGGCATCGCATGCCTGTCACTCCCGGTCGAAGCGCAGGACGATGAGTGCCTGCTGCATCCGGCTTTGATGGATATCGCGACAGGCTGGGCTATGGAACTCATCGACGGTTGGCAGCCGACGCATCTTTGGGCGCCGGTCCGCTATGGCCGCGTGCGGATACATGCGCCGCTTCCCGACAAGATCGTCAGCTGGGTGCGCAATGCCGCTGACAACTCCGCAAGCGGCGAGACGGCGAGTTTCGATGTCACGCTTTGCGATGAAGGCGGCAACGTGCTTGTTGAGATCACGGGTTTCACCATCCGCAAACTGGCCTCTTTGGACGTGCTTAAGAGCGCCCCTCCGATCAGCGTGTCGGAGTTGGAAGTGGATGAAACCGACAGCGCGCAGCCGCTCTCACCCGCCGAAGAACGCCTTGCGCACAACCTTTCGCAAGGCATCCTGCCGGACGAAGGCGCCCGCGCCTTCCATGCTGCCATGGCGCTCGAGGTGCCGCAGGTTGTTGTGTCCTCGATGGATCTGGACGCGCTCATCCGACAGACAGCTGCCAGCACGGCAGACAGCGGCGAGACCCAGAAGTTCGAGCGGCCACAGTTGGACGGCGACTATGTTGCGCCGGAAGGTGAGATCGAAACCACGCTTGCCGGGTTTTGGGAAGACCTTCTGGGTGTGCAGAATGTGGGCGCAGAAGACAGCTTCTTTGACCTTGGCGGCCACAGCCTGATCGCCGTGCGCCTTTTTGCGATGGTCAAGAAGGCCTTCCGCGTGGATTTCCCGATTTCCGTCCTCTTTGAGGCCCCGACCATCCGGAAATGCGCTGCATTGATTGCGGAGCAGACGGGCCATGTCGAAATGAGCGATGCCACGCCGCAAGAGGCAAAGCCGGAGCGGCGTTTCAAGCATCTTGTCGCCATGCACGATGGTGACGGCGGTGCGCGTCAACCGTTCTTCCTGATCGCGGGTATGTTCGGCAATGTCCTGAACCTGCGCCATCTGGCGCACCTTCTTGGCTCGGATCGGCCATTCTATGGCCTGCAGGCCAAGGGATTGCTGGGCGGAGAAGAGCCGCACAAGACAATCGCAGAGGCTGCGCGCGACTACATTGAAGAAATGCGTCAGGTGCAGCCGGAAGGTCCGTATATGCTTGGCGGCTTCTCGGGTGGCGGGATCACGGCTTATGAGATCGCCCATCAGCTTGAGGCCATGGGTGAAGAGGTATCGCTTGTGGTCATGCTCGACACGCCGCTGCCGCAGCGCCGTCCGTTGGAGTTTGCGGATCGGTTGCTGATCCAATGGCACAAGGCGCGTGAGAAAGGCCCGCTTTACCCCCTCATCTGGGCCAAGAACCGCATCGCCTGGGAGTTTGAAAAGCGGCGTCATGTCGAAGAGACGGGCGCGGAGCATGCCTTCCACAATGCCGAGATCGAAGCGGCCTTCTACGGCGCAATCGCGCAGTATCAGGTCAAGCCATGGGGCGGCCGTGTGGTGCTGTACCGGCCACCTTTGCAAGGCAAATGGACAGTGACGGGCGGCAAGCTGGTCAACTCGGAGCGCACCTATGTTCTGTCTGATAACGACTGGGGTGAGACCTTGCCCCAGATCGAGGTGTTCGAAGTGCCGGGTGATCACGACAGCATGGTGCTGGAGCCGAACGTTCGGGTGCTTTCCGGTCTCATGCGCGAAGTTATCGAAGAGGCCGAAGCGCGTGCCTCGGGCCATGGGGAGGTTGTCACCTTCCCGACGCAGGCGGCGGAGTAGATCATGCCCAGACTGCTGACAGTGCTGCTGAACTATCGCACGCCGGACATGACGATCCGCGCGGCAGAGGCGGCGATGCGGGCTTTGGATGGGCTCGATGCGGAGCTGGTGATTGTCGACAACGCGTCCGGCGACGGGTCTTTTGAGACGCTGAAGGCTAGGGCACAAGGCTGGCCTGGCGTGCGAGTGATCCAATCCGGTCGGAACGGCGGTTTTGGTGCTGGCAACAACGTTGGCATTCGCGCGGGCCTGAGTGACGGCTCGAAGCCGGATTTTGTCTACCTGTTGAACTCGGATGCCTTCCCCGCGCCGGACGCGATCCGGTGCCTCGTCAATCATCTCGAAACGAACCCCAAAGCCGGATTTGCAGGCAGCTTTATCCACGGCGAGGACGGCGATCCGCATATCACCGCCTTCCGCTTTCCTTCGGTCTGGTCCGAGCTGGAGGGTTCAGCCCGCTTTGGCCCGATTTCGCGCGTTCTGAAGAATCGCATTGTGCCTTTGCCTTTGCCAGAGACGACGCGGCGGGTGGATTGGCTCGCGGGTGCTTCGATGATGATGCGGCAAGAGGTGCTCGATGAGATTGGCCTCTTTGACGAGACTTTTTTCCTGTACTTTGAGGAAACAGACCTTTGTCTGCGTGCCGCCCGCGCCGGGTATGAGACCCATTACGTTGTGGACAGCAAAGTGGCGCATATCGGGTCTGTCTCCACGGGCATGAAGACATGGGATCGCATTCCCGGTTACTGGCTTGACAGCCGCTGGCACTATTTTTCGAAAAACCATGGGCGCGGCGCGGCGGTTCTGGCGACGCTTTTGCACATGCTGGGCGGGTCCCTGTGGCGGGTCAGGATGCTGCTGCAACGCAAGCCCCCCGCCGATCCGCCGCATTTTCTGCGGGATCTGATTTTACATGACCTCGGCGCATTGATCCGGCCTTTGCCGGACCGAGCGGGCAACGCGCCCGGCACAGAGGCAAGAGTGGAGTGACAAACATGACCGGGTTTTCTGCCGTTTTGATGGGCAATGAATCGCTGCTGGTGGGCTGCGCCGAAGCGCTGCTGGCGCGGGGCAACAGCGTGCGCGCTGTCATCACGGAGGCAGAAGACGTGACGGTCTGGGCCAAAGGCCATGGGATTGTTGTGCTGACAGAGCCGCGCGATCTGGCCGGAACGCTGGTAGGCCAGCCTTTTGATTGGCTTTTGTCGATTGCCAACCTTCGGATCATTCCGGGCAGCGTTCTGGAACTGCCCGCCAAGGGCGCGATCAACTTCCACGACGGACCTTTGCCGCGCCACGCTGGTCTGAACGCACCGGTCTGGGCGCTGCTCGAAGGGGAAATACAGCACGGCATTTCCTGGCACATGATCGAAGGCGGCGTGGACGAAGGGGACGTTCTTGTGTCCCGCGAGTTCCCGATCACCGAGACGGACACCGCGCTGACGCTCAACACCAAGGCTTACGAGGCAGCCATGGAGAGCTTCCCGGCGCTGCTCGATCAGCTTGAAAACAGTGCATTGAAGCGGACCAGACAGGATCTGTCGCAGCGCGGTTACCATGGGCTGACGGACCGCCCGGCGGCGATGGGTCTGCTGGATTGGTCGAAATCAGCCGAAGACCTCGCGCGTTTGGTGCGGGCGATGGATCATGGCGGGTATTGGAACCCGCTCTACACGGCAAAGTTCCGCTCCGAAGGAGCACTTTGGCTGGCGCCGCATGCGCGTGTTGCCGACGGCAGCGGCGCGCCGGGGACGGTTCTGGAAGTGACGGCGGATCATCTGACAGTCGCCTGCGGGACTGGTGCGTTGCAGATCGAAGGTGTGACCCGCATTTGCGGGATGCCAGTAAATGCGCATGACGTCGCAAAGCCTGAGACGGTGCTGCCGGGCGTATCTGCCCAGGAAAAGGTGCGGCTCGATGCCGCCTCGGCTCAAATCGCCGCGCGCGATGGCGTCTGGCGCGTAGCTCTACGGGAACTGAAACCCGTGCAGGTGCCCGGGGCCGAGGAGGGACACGGCACGATCGAGACGCGGGGGCTGAGCCTGCCCGCTGGTGATGAGGGCTTGGCGCTTGTTGCGACATGGGCCGCTCGTTTGGGTGGGGCCGGTACTTACGATCTTGCCTTTGCAGACAAAGACATCGCGGCGCTTGCCGAAACGGGTCTTGTGTCTCCTTGGGCTCCTTTGCGCGTGACCGAAGGGCAGGCCGGCCGCTTTGAAGCCGCTTCGAAAGGCTCCAGTTTTGCTCTGGACCTGCCCGCGCGTGCGCCCGAGTTGAGCTGGCCTGAAGTGCCGCAGATCGGCGTTTCAAACGGGGCCGGTCATGTGCCGGGAACGGTGATCACCGTTGATCTCGGCGCGCATCCCAAGCTGACTTATGACGCAGGGAAACTCTCCGCCGAAATGATGGAATTGCTGACCGCGCGTCTGGAACTGATGCTCCACGCCCCGGATCAGACCTTGCCCGCCGCGGAGCGCGCGCTTGTTCTGAACCAATGGAACGAAACCGAGGCCGCATATGATCGTGACCTGACCATGCACCGTGCCTTCGAGGCGCAGGTGGCCAAGACGCCGGACGCGGTGGCGCTTGTCTTTGAGGGTCTGAGCCTGACCTACGCACAACTCAACGCCCGCGCCAACCGCGCGGCGCATGTTCTGCAGCAGATGGGTGTACAGCCGGGGCAGGTGGTTGGCTTGTGCTGCAAACGCTCGGTTGACTTGATGACCGGCGCATTGGCGATCCTGAAAGCGGGTGGGGCTTACCTTCCGATGGATCCGAGTTACCCGGCAGATCGACTGCAACACTTCGTTGAGGACAGTCGCGCACAGGTGATCGTCACGCAGGCAGCGCTTGAGCCGTCTTTGCCGAAACACAAAGCGCAGCTTCTGGTTCTGGATGCGGAGCCGCGTCTTGAGACGGCACCCATCGAGAACCTGCCGGATACCTCCGGCCCCGAAGACCTCGCCTATCTTATTTACACCAGCGGCAGTACCGGCAAGCCCAAAGGCGTGATGATCGAGCATCGCAATGTGATCAACTTCTATCGCGGTATGGACGACGTGGTGCAGGATCACGGCGGCACGTGGCTCGCGGTTACTTCGCTGTCCTTCGACATCTCGGTGCTTGAGCTGTTTTACACCACGGCGCGCGGCTTCAAGGTTGTTCTGACCGGGGACGAGGATCGCGGTCTGATCTCCAAAGGCCCGCTTGGTGCGTCCGGTGCGGGAATGCAGTTCTCCCTCTATTACTGGGGCAACGACGATGGCGTCGGCCGCGACAAATACAAGCTTCTGCTTGATGGCGCGAAGTTTGCCGATGAGAACGATTTCGTCGCGGTCTGGACGCCGGAACGGCACTTCCATGCCTTTGGCGGCCCATATCCGAACCCTTCGGTGACAGGCGCGGCAGTGGCGGCCATTACCAGCAATATCGGCGTACGGTCCGGCTCTGTCGTGGCTCCGCTGCACCATCCGGCGCGCATCGCCGAAGAATGGTCCGTCATCGACAACCTGACCAACGGGCGCGCCGGTCTTGCGATTGCAAGCGGTTGGCAGCCCGATGATTTTGTCCTGCGCCCGGAAAACACACCGCCGAACAACAAACCGGCCATGGTCGAAAACATTGATCAGATCCGCAAACTCTGGCGCGGCGAGGCCGTTGGTTTCCCGCGCAAGGATGGCAGCTTGCACGAAGTGATCACACAGCCGCGTCCGGTGTCCAAGGAACTGCCGATCTGGGTCACAACGGCCGGGAACCCGGAAACCTGGAAAGAGGCCGGACGGCTGGGCTGCAACGTGCTGACGCACCTGCTTGGCCAGTCGGTCGACGAAGTTGGCGGCAAGATCAAGCTCTACCACGCCGCGTTGCGCGAGGCCGGGCATGATCCCAAGGACTTCACCGTCACGCTGATGCTGCACACTTATCTCGCGGAAACCCGCGATCAGGCGCGGGAAATCGCGCGGCAACCGATGAAGGACTACCTCAATTCCGCGGCGGGGTTGATCAAACAGTACGCCTGGGCCTTCCCGGCGTTCAAACGGCCCGAAGGGGTGAACAACGCCTTTGATCTTCAGCTCGACGGGCTGGAGCCGGAAGAACTGGACGCGATCCTCGATTTCGCCTTCGAGCGGTATTTCAATGAAAGCGGCCTGTTTGGCACGGTTGAAGACGCCATGGCGCGCGCCGAAGAGGTCAAGCGGATCGGCGTCGACGAAATTGCCTGTTTGATCGATTATGGCATTGATCGTCAGGTGGTTCTGGATGGTTTGAAGCCTTTGGCAGAGGTGGTTCAAGCCACGAAAGGCGCGCCGGAACCGGAAGCTGATGACTTTTCCATTGCCGCCCAGCTTCTGCGCCATGGCGTGACCCATCTGCAATGCACCCCTTCGATGGCGCGCATGTTCGCGATGAACGATGAGGCGCGGCAGGCGTTGCGGTCCGTCAAACACCTGTATTTCGGCGGAGAGCCGTTGCCGGGCGCCTTGGTGCAGGAGTTTGCGGAGATCACGGACGCCCCGATCACCAACATGTACGGCCCGACAGAGACGACAATCTGGTCTTCTACGCAAAAGGGAGAGCCCAGCGCTTCCGTGGTGAATGTCGGTTATCCGCTGGCCAATCAGAAACTCTACGTTCTGGACGAGAAACGACAGCCCGTCGGCATTGGCGAAGAGGGCGAGCTTTGGATTGGCGGTGACGGTGTGACGCGCGGTTATTGGGACCGGCCCGAACTGACCGCTGAGCGTTTCGTCCCCAATCCGTTCCATCCGGGGCGCATGTACCGAACCGGTGATCTGGTTCGTCGCCGCGCCGATGGCGCGATTGATTTCGTCGGGCGTGTGGATCATCAGGTCAAGCTGCGCGGCTACCGGATCGAGCTTGGAGAGATCGAAGCGGTCCTGGAAGGGATCGACGGGATCACGCAAGCTGTTGTCGCCGCCCGAGAAGATACGCCGGGCGATTTGCGTCTTGTCGGCTACTACACCGGAGAGGTGCGGGACGAGGCGCTGTTGAAAACGAAAATGAGTGCAGATCTGCCCAGCTTCATGGTGCCCGGCCGGTTCGTGCAGTTGGATGCCTTCCCGCTGACACCCAACAAGAAGGTTGATCGCAATGCGCTTCCCGCTCCAACCGCGCCAAAGGCGAAAACGGTTGTGGAAGCGCCCAAGACGATCTTGGCCGAACCTGTAACCCAACCGACGCCGAAGGCTGATACCGCAGAGATCGAACAGGCCATAGCTCAAATCTGGACGCGCTTCCTTGGCGTGGCCGGGATCAGCGGACGCGACAACTTCTTTGATCTCGGCGGTCATTCACTTCTGGCGGTCCAGACACACCGGGCGATCCGCGAAGAGCTCGGCGCCACACGGCTCTCGATCACTGATATCTTCCGCTTCCCTATCCTGGCGGATCTGGCTGAGCGCGTTTCGGCGATGACAGACGGCGCACTGAATTTGAACAAACCGAAACCGGTTGTGAAACCTGTCGCGGCTCCGCCCGTACCGCCCGCTCCAGTTGCGCCCGTGGCAAAATCGGTTGCGCCGACGGGCAACGCCAGAGCCGATGCTCGGATGGACGCAATGGCAAGACGGCGTGAAATGCGGGCGCGACGCAGCGCCTGACTGTCTCCAACTATGACCAGAAAGCCCGGGTGATCCTGTCACCCGGGTTTTTTGTTGCGAATCCCCCTTCGCAATTTGGGCAGAATGCGGCCAAATCTGCCCAAATGAGGCGGCTTTGGGGCCGCCCCGAAACGTCTGGAAAGCAGTGCGGAAAGCGCCGCCCAAGGCAAATGTGGCGGAACTGGGGCAGATACCCGGAGAAACCCCTTAATTTATTGAAAATATGACGAAAATGTGTTCTGAAATTCCGATGTGGATACGCACTGTTTCCTGATCTGATCAGGAAAACCATGGCGCAAATAAGGCAACTTCGATAGATTATGACTTGAAGATGGCGGCAAGCGGGCCACCGCGAGACGTCAACTTCGTCGCATTGGGGGCAACTTTGCGGGAGTAACAAATGAACCAGTTTCAGACCTTTGACGAAGTCGTCTCTGCCCTCAAGCGCCGCTTTTGGCTGATCGTCCTGATCACTGCCATCGGCTGCGCCCTCTCGCTCAGCTATGCCATCAGTCAGATCAAGACCTTCGAAGCAACCGCCGTGGTTCAGATCGAAGATGCACGCGTTCCGGATCAACTTGCCGGTGCCACGGCAGCCGCAGAAAATGCTGCCCGCCGTGTTCGCCTGATCGAGCAGCGTCTGATGGCGCGCGACAATCTCATCCGCATCATGGACAAACATGACCTGTTTGCGGACGATCCGGCGATTTCGATCAATGAGCGCATCTTCCAGATGCGGCAGGCCGCGTCGATCGAGCAGATCGTGGATGCTTCGCAAATCTACGCTGCCGGCGGCAACACTCCGTCCGGTCTGCTGATCACCGTGCGCCTTGATGACCCGCAAAAGGCTGCCGATCTGGCAAACGAATTGATGTATTCCGTCATTGATCAGTCCCGTGATCGCTCGGTGAGCCGTGCCCGTGACACGCTTGATTTCTTTGTCGCCGAAGAAGATCGCGTGAGCGCAGAGATCGCCGTCATGGAAGAGCAGATCGCCGTGTTCAAATCGGCCAACTCCGACCAGCTTCCCGCCGGCGTGTCCGATCTGCGGGATCAACTGGCCAGCCTTCGGGACGCCTCGCTCGACCTTGACCAGCAGATCCTGACCATCGAGACGACCTCGGATCGTCAGCGGGATGAGGTCAAGCAGGCCAACATTCAGCTGCTTCAGGAGCAAAAGCTGCTTGTGACCGAGCGCATTGCTCAAATTCAGGCGCAAATCTCCGGTGCGCCGGAAGTCGAGCGTGCCCTGAGCGGAATGGAGCGTGAGCTGAACCGACTGCAGGATCAGTACAGCGTCATCACCCGCCGCAAGGCCGAGGCTGAGATGGGTGAAGCGCTGGAGAACCGCCAGCAGACCGACCGCTTCGAAGTTCTGGAAACCGCGCTTGTTCCGGAGCACTCCGTGTCCCGCAGCCGTAAGAAAACCGCCATCATGGGTGCGGTGGCCAGCCTGATCGTCGGTATCGCCGTTGCCTTTGCCACCGAACTGATGAACCCGGCGATCCGCAATGCCGCCCAGATGGAGCGCATGCTCGGTATGCAACCGGTTGTTGCCATCCCGACAGTATCGACACGCCATGATCGCACCCGTCGCGGGCTTGGTATTCTGGGCTGGATTTTTGGTTTGATCGCAACAGTCTTCGCGGCAACCCGCCTGTTTGGAAACGGAATTTCCATTTCCGATCTGATGGGTCGACTGCTGCCCCGGGCCGCAGGGAGCTGAGAACGCGCAGCTACAGCGCATGTGAAAAGCTGGGGCTGTCCGCGAAAAAAAGCGGCAGCGGTGGACCAGACCTTTCACAACAAAAGCCCCCGCTGCCGGTTTGGCGCGGGGGCTTTTTCGATCTCAAGTGGCGATATCAGTATTGATACTTGTTGATCTCGGTGTTCTCCGCCTTGTTCAGCACCATGCCAAGCAAAGGGGTTTCGTCGCCCAGTCTGCGCTCGACTTCCTTGATCTCTTTTTCCGTGGTGATACCGCCGCCAATGACCAGCAAAACCCCGTCAAACAAGGGCCGAAAGGCAATCACGTCGTCATAGTACAGTGCAGGCGGCAGATCGAAGAGGATCACGTCCGGTTCCAGTTCTGCCTCGATGCGATCAAGGGTTTCCTCCGTGCGCGGATCCTGGAGCAATTCTGACGCGTATGGTTCAATCATCTCATTGAAACCAAACGCGATATTGCGGCCAGCGTTGATGCTGTTCTGCCCAAGGCGGAGCAGGTGATCCTGTGGCGCAATCTTGCCTCGAAGCATGTCACCCACCGAACCGGCGCCCTTGCGACCCATGACCTTTTGCAGGGTCGGACGGCGCATGTCGCAATCGAGCAGGATTGTCCGGCAGTTTTCTTGCCGGGACAGGCTGATAGCGAGGTTCGCTGCCGTGAAGGTCTTGCCGCAGTCCTTTGTCGGCGAGGTGATCGCGACGCGTTTCCATCCGTTTTCGGACAAAGCCTGTAGCAGGCGCGTCCGCAAGACGTCAAACGCCGTGTAGGCGGGATCGTCACGGGCGGCGGTGATGATGCGGTTGGCAGCAAGGTGAGATTCGCTAACGTCGAAATGACCCAAATGCTCCCAAACGGGACCATTTTCGGCCTCGGGCTCCGCAGCCTCAACCGGAAGAACAATGGGAGACGTCAACGGCAGGGGCGCACTCGTTGCGGCAGCGTCTTGTCTTTCAGCGGCTTCCGTAGCGACCCTTTGCTCCTCGGCTTTGCGGCGGGCTTCGTCCTCCGCCCTGCGGCGTGCCTCTTCGGCGGCCCTGATTTCCGCTATTCTGCGGGCGTCTTTAGCGGCCAGGCGCTGCTCTTCGGCTTTCCGCTTCGCCTCGGCTTCCGCCCTTTGACGCGCTTCTTCCGCCACGCGCCGCTCTTCTGCTTCTCGCGCCGCTTTCTCTTCAGCCAAACGACGGGCTTCTTCGTCTGCTCTTTGCTTAGCTTCAGCCTCCGCTTTGCGGCGCGCCTCTTCAGCGGCCCTGGCCTCTGCTTCTCTGCGGGCGTCTTCAGCCGCACGGCGTTGCTCTTCGGCTTTCCGCTTTGCCTCAGCCTCCGCCCTCTGACGCGCTTCTTCGGCTTCGCGTGCAGCCCTGGCCTCGGCTGCAAGGCGCGCTTCTTCCGCCTCGCGCGCAGCCTTCTCTTCCGCAATGCGCTGTGCTTCTGCGGCGGCTAGCGCTTCAGATTTTCTGCGTGCTTCCTCTGCGGCCTGTTCCTCGGCACGCCTGCGTTCCTCTTCGGCGGCGCGGCGGCGCGCCTCGGCTTTGCGTGCGGCTTCCTTCTCGGCGCGACGCTCTGCGTCCAGCTTGGCCTGTCTTTGAGCGGCACGGCGCGCTTCATAGGCTTCCTTCTGCCTGATCCGCTCCGCTTCAAGCGCAGCACGTTCTTGCGCTTCGCGTTCCGCGCGTTCGGCAGCAGCAAGCGCTTCAGCTTCTAGGCGCTCGGCTTCTTCCCGCGCCAAACGCGCGGCTTCCCGCGCGCGCTCTGCTGCGCTTGGATCATTTCGAGGAGTTGTGTGTTGGAGTTCAACCCGGTCTTCCGGCGCGTTGGCGCGGCGGAATTTGCGGCGAAACTTGGGGCGATCGACCATATTCATCGCGCTCCAACCTCCAAAGCCGAGCAAACGGACCCCACCGCGCAGGCGCGGCGCGTCTCTAGACAGATCAAAATGGGTCTGGCCATCATCTTTGCTCAACTCCGGTACATGCCAGCCGATTTCGGCGCATGTCTTGCCTCAGACCGTTTACAACAGGTGAATCTGTCCAGAATAAGACCGATTTGCGAGGATTGTTTCCAAAATGCAGGGCGGTCAGAAGCCGAACAGGTTGGCCTGTGTGATGGCCTTCTCAATGAATGTGGTGCGGTCGGCCTCCGGTTTCCAGCCCAGCAGGCGCTTTGGCTTTTCGTTTACAAAAGGTGAGAAGTGCGCGCGGCTTTTCCAGTCCGCAAGGCTTGGCCGGATCACGCCGGGACGGCGCAGGGCGTATTTCTTGAGCCCGTATTTCAGCGCATCAGAGGCGTAGAACGCATAGAGGTTGCCGGATGAGACGCGAATGCGCGCGCCCAGTGCCTCATGAATGGCGTCGAAGTAGTCCCGCCCGGACAGCATCGGCTCGCCGATCAGGTTGAAGCTCTGCCCTTCTACCGGTTCGTCGATCATGCGGACAAGGCCATCGGCAATGTCATCGTTCAGGACAAACGGCAGGATGTTGCGGCCGTGCCCCCAGATGCGCACCGCGCCAGCCCCGTGCCAGCGTCCGATACCCCAATGCTGGAGCGGTCCACCTGCACCGACGACGATGCCGGGCCGGGCAATCACCAGCGGCAGGCCGCGCTCGCGGTGTAGCTTCATCAGCTGTTTTTCGCACTCCGCCTTGGATCTTGCGTAGAGATTTCGGTCCGTCATGTCTTCGGCGAAACCGGTTTCTTCTGTGATCTTCGCGTTCGGATCGGACATGTCATAGCTGGCAATGGTGCCGGTGTAGACCAGCCGTTTGACCCCGGCCTGCTCACAAGCCATCCCGACACGCGTGGCGACGCCGACATCATTTGTCAGACAATCCGCCCAGGACGTCTCCAAGGCCTTCGCAAGGTTGAAAACCACGTCGATGCCCTTCATCGCCTCGGTCAGTCCGTCGAGATCGTGCAGGGAGACGCTTACGGTTTCGACGTTGTCCGGCAAATCAGGGAAAGGCCCGGTGCGACCCCGCGATAGCACACGGACGTCACGACCGTCGGCCACGAGGCGCCGGGTGAGCGCGCGCCCGATAAAGCCGGTTCCTCCGATGACCATTGCGGTTGGTTTGGGGTTGCGAGACTTGACGGCGGGTGCGGCCACTTTGAGGTCTGCATCGGGCAAGCGTGCGATGGCGTCGTCGATTGCTTGCATGACCTGGACCGCTTGGGCGCCGGAGTAGGGCGCTGCATCACCCGAATAGAGTGCCGCGTTCATGCCGCGAAAGCTGCGGCCATAGGGGTTTTGCGTGTTCAGAGATTTGAGTTGCACAGCGGCGTTCTTCACACCTTGCCAGAGATGTTGCCGGGACAGGTCCAACTGCCGACGCAGCGGGTTGACCACCAGATCAGAGGCATTTTCCCGCTCAACAACCAGCACGTCTTGCGCGAAGTCGAGCCGCGCACGGGCGGAGGATCCACGCAAGGTGACGCTTCGGTCATCGGTTGTTTCAACCATCGAAAGGGTGAAGGTGACTTCGACACCCCCGGCACGGGCGAGAATGCGAAAGCCTTGCGGGCGCATGTCGTCGCCTGGCAGAGCGATGGGTCGCTCGGCTTGGGCGTGAATGATCTCCATCGGGCCGAAAAGATCCTGCGCGAAGGCAATTAGGTGCGGCCCAAGCTCAAGCAGCAGGTTCTTGGGCTCGCGCAGCAGCCACAGATTGAAAGGGCCAGAGCGCAGCGGTGCGAGCGGCAAGGCCCAAGTGATCTCGCAGCCGGACACGCGCCCGTATTCGCCCGCCTCCATCGCCTTCTTCATGGTCCGGTAGGACGGCAGGCCAAGGAAATTGTGACCGGCTGAAAAGCGTTTGCCGGTTTCCTGTGCAACGGCTTCGATCTCGTGCGTTTCCTCGGCGCTTTCTGCCACGGGCTTCTCGACAAGCACATCAAGACCGCCGCGCAGGCACTGAATGGCAAGCGACTTGTGCAGATGCGGCGGGGTCAAGATGTGCACTGCGTCGCAGATCCCGGCGGCAATCAGGTCATCGACAGACAGGAAGGGTGTCGCGCCGTACCCTTCGGCAAAGCCCTTGGCGGCGATTTCATTCGGATCACAGACCGCAGTGATGCGCACGCCCGGTGTCGCGGCAAGCGCATCTGCATGCCAGGTGGCAATGTAACCGGCCCCGATCAGGCCAACGCGGGTTTCAGCGGACATGGGTAACGCCTCTTACTTGTATTCAATGATGCGCATCGCGCGACCGGTCAGGCGGCGCCAATGAAACCGCATCAAACCGATAAGATTGGGGAATTTCGATAGGGTGAGCAGGATCGCATGACGAAAGGCCTCGCCACCGGGCAGACCTTCGCGCATCAGCCCTTGGGCGGTGCGGATGTAGTTCCATTCATAGAGCCCGAAGAGCAGCAGCGGCAGCCACCATGCAACGGCCAGACTGAGGATCATCGCGAGCGGAATTGCAGCGCCATAGATCAGCACGCGCTGACGCTCCCGGCGAAAGTACTCCGGATGCAGATGCCCGACCTGCGCGAATCCGTGCCCGGTGCGCTCGGCCCGTCGCCACCATTGCCCAAAACGCAGCATCGCGGCGTCGTGACGCGTCATGTCCTGTGGAATGCGTTCCAGCAGCCACCCGGCCTTGCGCAGCCGTGTACAAAACTCGTCGTCTTCGGCGGCGATCACCTCGGGGTTCATGCCGCCGACAGCTTTCCATGCCTGCGCCCGGACCATCATGTCACCGCCACAGGCATCGATAAGCCCAGCGGGACGGTGCCATTCCCAATCGCAAAGCTGGTTGTAGATGCTGGCATCACGGTGGATTTCGCTGCGCCAGCCGGTCACGAGGCCCAACTTTGGATTGCTCTCCAGATGCGTGCGTGCGGTGGCAAGAAAACCGGGCACCAGCGTGCAATCGCCGTCGATGAACATGACGATCTGCGGATCATCCAATGCGTCGAACCCAGCGTTGCGCCCGCGCGCGGCAGTGAAAGGCAGGCTCATGTCGAGTTTCACGACCTTTGCCCCGCGGGCTTCGGCTTCGGCCACGCTGTTGTCGGTTGAACCGGAGTCCACGTAAACGACCTGACGGGCTTGCCCGACCACGGAATCGAGGCAAGCGGTCAGTCGGGCGCCTTCGTTGCGTCCGATGAGAACTACATCAACAGGGGTCATGGTCGCTTCCCCGTCGGCGGTGTGCCGTCCGAATAGCCGCAAAACAGACGCGACAAACGCGCGGCTTCGGCGGTAACTTCGAATTCTGCGGCCACCTTGGCCTGACCATTTTTTCCGAACGAACGCCGAAGTTCAGGATCGGCGAGAAGCGTTTGCAAGGCCTCTTTCAGCGCATCGGCGTCTCCGGGCGGAACCAGCTTTCCGTTTTCGCCGTCTTCGACAAGCTCGGGCACGCCCGCAATCCGTGTCGTCACAACCGGCACGCCGGATGCCAAGGCTTCCATCAGAACGACGGGCACCCCCTCGGCAAAGCTTGGCAGGACAAAGACATCTGTCCCGGCGAGCGCTTCGGCGACCTCCGCCTGGCTTTTGTAACCAACAAAATTGACAGGCAAACCTTTCGCTTTGTCTTCCAGATCAGCCCGATCCGGCCCGTCGCCGATCACCGTAAGATGCCAATCCCTATCCATCCCGCGCAGGGCGTCGAGCAGAACTGGAACCCCCTTCACCGCAGCCAACCGCCCGACAAAAAGCAATTCCTTGTCGGCATGTGGGGCGGTGGCATACCGCGCCGTCTCCACGCCGCAGTGGATGATGTGGAACCGAGTCCAATGGGTTTGGTCGGCGAAACACATGAGTTGCGATCGGCAAAAGTCGCTTATGCAGGCAACAAAAGCGGCGCGCGCGGCTTTTTCGTCAATCCGCCAGTGGTTCGGCTCAAAGAAGATATCCGGACCGTGGATCGTGAAGCTGTAGGGAATGCCGGACAGCTCTGATGCCAGCATCGCCACGGTGCAGGACGCCTTGGCGATGTGATTGTGCAGATGCGTGACGCCATGCTGCGCCAACGCGTCGGCCAGAACGCCGGCTTCCAGAAAGTAGATCAGATTGTAGGCGCGCCCTTTGAGCCCTTTGGGCGCGGTCTGCCATGCGAGCCTCAAGGCGCGCAGGTAGCGCGATGGGTTTCGCATCCAGCGCAGGTGCGCACGCAGCAGGCGTGTAGGGGATTTGCAGGTGTCCAGAACCTTGAACGTGCGCGCGTGTTCTTCGCGCTGTTCAGGGCCAACCAGATGCTCGGCTCCCGTTGTGCGGATCGAACAGGTGACAACCTCGTGGCCGATATCGCGCAAAGCGGCGACTTCGCGTTGAATGAAGGTGTCGGAGGCGCGGGGGTATTCTCCGGTCAGATAGGCGAGCTTGGGGAGGGTCATGGACGATCCTCCAAACTTTGGGCCAGCAGAGTTTCGAAATCCGCCTGAGACGGCCCGGCGAGGATGCTGCGGCCCTTCTCGTTGGAATAGCTGAGCGGCATCAGCCGGGCCCGGGCAATCGGTTCGCGAAACAGGCCGGGCAGGCGGCTTGCGACAGGCTTCAAAAGGCGAATGAGCTTGAGCCAGACTGCGAAGGAAATCGGCAAAACCAAACGGGGCCAGCCCGCCCACTTCCGATGGGCCGAGACAAAGCGCGCGCGGCTCGGCCTGTCATCGTCCAAAGCGTTCACAGCGACGATACCCGGCGGCACAGTGCGTGCTGCCTTGATCAGGAGTTCGGCGAGATGGTCGACATGGACCACCGGCAATTCGCCGTCGTCGCCACCGATCTGGACGAAAATTTTGGAAGCCCAGAAGCCAAGCAAGGCGTGCCATGTCCGTCCGGATCCCCAGACTGCGCCGGGCCGAATGAGCCATGCGCTTTGCCGCGCATCTCGGACGAGCGCTTCCTGCGCGAGTTTGGCCTTTGTGTAAGGATCGCGTGCTGTCTCGGTGGTCTCCAATGGGCTGGCTTCATCCAGCAGATCACCGGGTTTCAGGGCCATCGTGTCATAAACCGCGATTGAAGACACGAGCACCAACCGCGCTTGTTCGCCTTGCATGGCGTCCAAAAGCGTTTTCGTGCCGCCGACGCTTAGCGTTTCATGCGCTTTTGGATCGTCGCCCATATGTGCAGCCGCGTGGATGACCGCGTCCACACCCGGCAATTGCTCTTTCAAACTGTTTTGCGCGCCCGGATCGGACAGGTCCAATCGCAGCGGCTCGATTCCGGCGTCGGACTCCCAGTTGGCATGGGGCAGGCTGCGATACTGTGCAATGACGTCGATGCCTTGCGCGCGGGCGGCCCGCACAACCGCGCCGCCAACAAACCCGCTCGCCCCGGTTATCAGGATACGCGTCACTTCGCCCATGGCATCGGCTCCATGGGATTGCATCGGGTTGTCATTGTCAGCGCGCCGCTATGCTCCCCGGCATTCTGGATGGCCAATGTGACCTCAGTCATGTGCAGCGCAAAATCTCCGCCAAGGCGGCTTGGGCGGCCCTCCCGGATCGCTTCCAGTACTTCGGCGGGGCCGAGCATGAAATTCATGGCCGCCGCGCCCCATCGTTTGACCTTTGGATGAGTGGGACCTTGGAGCCGCACCCGGCGGGGCCAGGGCGATTCCATCAGACGCCTGCGGATTGTCATGCGTCGTGCAAAGCGAACCTTGGCGGCATTGTCCCAGGCGGCATCACAGCTCAGCACACCTTTGTCACCGGTGATTCGGATTGCATGGTTGTGCGGCGCGACGATGCTGCATGTCAGGCGGGTAACTGGCCCGTTCTCAAAAAAAAGTGTAGCGACCGAGAGGTCCGGGGCAAAAGGACCGTCACCTGCCTTTTCCGGCAACACTTCGGCGCTGGCGGCGACAACGGTGTGCACGGACCCAAACCAGCCAATCAACCACCCGAGGTAGTATCCCGCGTGCTCAAGCGTACACCCGACCCGAAACTCATCTTCGTATGGCCAGGGCGCGCCGCTTTCGGATGTCCACTTCTCAAAAGCGGCCTGCGGGATGAACCCATCGTCCAGTTCCGCGTAGATCGCGCGGGGCGTTCCCGCGGTGCCATGTCTTAAGGCGTGCCCAAGCGTTTGCGCGGCTTCGCCAAGTGCCGAACAGGGGGCCGATGCCAGCTCGAGCCCTTTCTCAAAAGCCAATGCATGAAGGGTTTTTGCGTCTTGGGTACACATGGCGAGCGGTTTTTCCGAATAGACCGGATGACCCGCATTCAAACAAGCAAGGGTTGTTTCGAAATGGGCATGTGGGTTGGTTAGATTGAGCACCAAGGCCCCGTGTGCGCTGTCCAATAGCGCTTCGAAGCTTGTCTTTTCGGGAACACCCCAGAACTGGCAGAATTGGGCCCGACGCTCTGCATCGATATCAAAAACGCCTGCAACAGATATACCGGTCATCGCGGACAATGAACGCATATAGAGGTCAGCCACAAAGCCGCATCCCAGAAGCAAAACCCGCGTCATGGTTGTGGTACCCAATAGGGCACGTGCGGCCGATGAAGGCCGAATTTCTCAATGTTTTCGGGCATAGCTGCTCTACCCACCGTTAACTGTTTCCTTGCTTAACTGGCAAACATGGCCAGAATTCGACAGACACGGGTGTATTGAACAATCCCTGCGAAAGCCGCCCTTTCGCCACGATTTTGGCACCAAAGCTTGTTTTTTTCCCACTCAATGCTGGTGCAGGTGCAAGTTATATACCCGGTGAAGAGGGGTTTGATGCTTTTTACGATCAAAAGTCAGACGATCAACGTCAACGTGCCGACCTGGGATGATCTGGAATCCCGGGTTGAAGCGCGTTTGCGCGAGCGTTCGGGCTTTTCTCTTGCAACCATCAATCTCGATCACCTTGTGAAACTCAACAGGTCTTCGGTTTTTCGCGATGCTTACCAACGCCAGGATTTTGTTGTCGCTGACGGCAATCCGATTGTCTGGATGTCGAAACTGGCCAAACAACCGGTTGAACTGATCCCCGGATCCGACGCGATTTTGCCCTTGGCAAAGGTCGCAGCGCGGAACGCCGTTCCTGTGGCTTTTGTCGGCTCCACAGCCGAATCGCTGGCTTCTGCCAAAGCGTTTCTCGAAACCGAAGTGCCGGGGCTTGAGGTTGCGCTCTGCATTTCGCCGCCGATGGGATTCGATCCGCTAAGCGAAGCCGCTGATGAAGTGCTTCGACAAGTTGAAGCGTCGGGGGCTGGTCTGTGTTTTGTCGCTCTCGGTGCGCCCAAGCAGGAAGTGTTGTCCGCGCGAGGCCGGACAGTTGCGCCCACCGTTGGCTTCGCGTCCATCGGCGCGGGCCTCGATTTCTTTGCCGGATCGCAGAAACGCGCACCGGATTGGGCACGACGCTATGCCCTTGAATGGATGTGGCGGATGCTCGGCAATCCGCGCCGTTTGGGAGTGCGTTACCTGAAGTGCCTGTTGATCCTGCCGGGCCAAGTGGTTCAGGCGCTGGCGCTTCGGGCTCGCAACCAACTCTGAGCGATCACAGTCTGCGGGGTTTTTGGCGCCGGAGCAGGAGCAGATCCTTGATCCGACCCTTCAGACCGCGCGGCGGCAAAACCTCGCAGTCCATTTCAAACGTGACGCCGTTGACGCTCTGATCACACATAAGCGCCAGCGAAACACCCCATTTTGCCGATACCGATGGATCAAGCCCATCTGGGATCCCCATGCCGGTCTGCAACATGCCGGGCATCCAGTCGGAAATGACAATGCCGGGAAAACGATCAGAGAGATCGGCGATCAGACTGCGGGTCAGGATACGCGCGGCGCCTTTTGAGACGGAATAGGCCCCGGCCGTTGGCAGAGGATTGAGGTCGGCGAAGGTGGCAACGTTCAAAATCCGCCCGCGCCCGCGCTCCGCCATGTCCGTCAAAGCGGCGTGCGAGCAATTAACCACACCGCCGAGGTTGATTTTGACCGTGTCCATGAAGCGTTCAGCACTGGCGGCGAGAAAATCTTCGCGCGGGTAGACAGCGGCGTTGTTGATCAGCAGGGCGATTGGCCCGTGGTTCTTTCGCATTTCGGCGAAGCAGCCTGCAACGGCACGTGCGTCTGACACATCAAGCGGTTCTGAGTGGAACCGGCCTTTCTCGCAGAGCCTTTTGGTTTCCTCCAAGGTTTCCGTGCGCCGTCCGGTCCCAATCACGGTGAACCCGCGCTGCGTCAGTTCCACTGCAAGTGCCCGGCCAAGGCCCGTTCCGGCACCGGTGACAATCGCGATACCGTCGGACGGGGTCAGCACATTCATGAAAGTGGCTCCTTCTGCATCAAATCGGCAACCCTCAGTGCATTGGCGGCGATGGTCAAAGACGGGTTCACACCCATGGACGTCGGCATAAAAGACGAATCCGTAACCCAGAGATTGACCACATCATGGGTGCGGCAGTCCGGGCGCAGAACGGAGGCGGCCGGGTCCGTGCCGAAGCGGAGGGTGCCGCAGGGGTGCCCGTAGTTCAACTCGGGCGTTACGCCCAGGAACAGCCTGCGATGGCCTCGAAACGCTTTGCGTATGGCGCTCCGAAAGGCACGGCGGCGGTGCAAAAGCTCCGGCGAGAATTCATATGTGACCGATAACCGTTCCGGATGCACGGGATCGAAAAGAACACGGTTGTGCGTGTAAGGCAGGTCTTCCATCAGCCCAACAAACAGCTGAGCCTGTCCGAAAAGGCGGGCGGCGATGGCGGCGGGCAGGCGCGTAAGATGGTGTAAGCCGGGCCACCGGTTCAGGCGGCTGCGGGCAAGCATCTGATTGAGGTAGAACACGATTTCGCCATAGGAGGCGCGAATGCCCATGGATTGGATCGTGCCGAACCGGTCATCGCCATGATAGAGATCGCGCAGCGAGATAGCTTTGGTCGCGCCATCTTCCGGGTCGCCATCGCGCGGCCACAGGGCGAAAATCTCGTTGAGGTGGAACATCAGGTTGCGGCCCACCTGATCAGAACAATTGGCGATCCCGTTCGGTGCGGCTTCGCAGGCCGAGGCCAGCAGCAGATGGGCCGACCCAAGCGCCCCTCCTGCAAGGATGAAACGCTTGGCGCGGAAGTGCTGCACCTGGCCGTCGATCCGGGTATGCACCTCCGAGATCTGGTTGCCCGAAGCAATCAGGCGCGTAACCTGGGCGCTGTGGATCAGCGCCGCGTTGCCACTGCGCAAAGCGGGTTCAACACCGGCAGACCGCCCGTCCATCTTGCACGATTTCGGGCATTTCGTCCCGAGGCATTTCTGGCAGCCCGGCACCCGTTCCAGAGCCGTGTGGGCGTGGTAAGGGTGCAACCCGGCTGAGCTCAGACTGCGCATCAGCGAGGCTTCCGTCCGGTTCGGCTCTGGCGCTGGGCGCAAGGGCATTGGCTGTTCGCTCGAAAGCGGATCGGCCTCTCCGTACACCCGGAACCACTCAGCCGCGCGATTGAAGTAGGGCGCCATGGCATCAAAAGACACCGGCCAGCCGCCCGTGGGATGTGGGCGCTCTTCGGTGGGCTCTAGATCATGCCGTTCCGGCCGCTCCAAAGTGGCCGCGTAGAAAACTGATGACCCGCCAACACCCGCGCCCAATGGCGCGTAGAAGGCGGACTCCGCGCCGTTCAGACGCAGGTGCAACGGTTCCGGCCAAAGTCCGCGCGCAAGGCGCGCCTCGGGCAGAAAGGCTTCGCTTAGCCCGTTTGCCTCAGAGCGAAATCCTGCAGGTCCGCGTTCCAGAAAGAGCACCTTTTGTCCGGCCTCGGCCAAGGCCCGGCCCACCGTGCCGCCGCCGATTCCGGTGCCGATAACGATGGCATCCCAAAGCGTATCACCGGCGATATGAGTCATTCTGAAACTTGGACGGAGCGCGCGGTTTGCTGGGTGATCGCTGCAAAAACGGGCGCAAAAACATCCCTGACCCGCAAGGCTGCTGCATTGGTCAGATGGTTGTTGTCAAAGTATTGCCCGATCCCGTCATGAACCGCGGAACACTGATCTGCGTCACAGAAATAGGGCCATGTATCGAGAAAGGTGATCTGCCCATTGTCCTGCAAAAGCTGCCAGGGCGCATCAGCCAAAGCCGCCCGTAGCGCAAGTGCCGAGCGCTGGATCGTCGGTTCCGTCTTGGCCGCAGCGGCAAAAGGCCAGGGCGCATGCGCCGTCTCGCGAGCGGCTTCGCGACTGTCGTACAGAGGGATTTCGGGAGGCTGTCGTAGAACGAAGAGGTTTGGCACCCAAAGGGCGATCTTGGCGACGGTTTCGCGCGCGGCATTTGCCAGAAGCCGGGCCTGAACCGCGCCGACGGTTTCGGGGTTTTCGGTTGGATGCAAGGAAATGCGGTGTTCCTTGTCCAGACCAACGCCCTGACCGCTGGAATAATAGCTCCAGCGTCCGATCAGCAGGACGGCCTCCAGAGTGTTCAGCCGCATGAAGCTTTGCTCGATCTGTTTGTTCGCTTGGGTACAGGCCAGATCCTGCGCGGCTGTGGCGGCGCTTTCGACCTTGCGAACACCGAAGAGAGGGGGGCAACCGGCACGCCACAGGATGACGCCGGGCACGCCAGCCTCATGCGCGGCAAGATCGAGGCCTTCCTTGAAGGCCCGGACATGGCTGTCGCCCCAAACCAAAACGCGTGCCGGGCCGTCCGGACCAATTGGGCAGACTTCAAGGCCATCAAGCGGCAGTTGCGTTGCCACATAACAGCGGCTCCAATCCTGCAGGAAGTCTCCGGAGGCGTTGATATGGGTACGCGCCTCTGCGCCGAACCGGCTTGGCACACCATCCTGCGTATAAAGCCATCCACCGATGCCAAGTGTGATGGCGGACGCCAGGGCCGTTCCGGTCATGACAAGCCCGCCTGAAAGACGCTGCGCGTGGCGCACCGGGTTTTCGACAAAGCGCCACGAAATCCATGCCAGACCGACGGACAGCGTCATCCAGAACACGGTTTCGACGATGTTGGCATAGCCGTCCCGGAAATAGGTCGACAGGGTGAAAACGGGCCAATGCCATAGGTAGAGCGAATAGGAAATCGCACCGAAAAACAGTGCGGCGGGACTGCAAAGGATTTGGTTAACCGGATTGCGGTTGAACCCGTTGGCGATGATCAGGACCGTCCCCAGAACCGGCGGAATGGCGAGCAGACCGGGAAAATGGGGGCCTGCCGGGATGAACACCATCGAGCCAAGGATGAGCGCCGCGCCAAGCCAGGACAAGATCGCCCACCCGCGCCAGCGGCGGCCGGTCTCATAGCCCCAGATCGCGAGCAGAACACCGCTCAGAAGTTCCCATGCACGAAACGGAAACAGGTAGAACGTCGCCGTCTGATAGCCTGGGGTCAAAAGGATACACCCGGCAAGCGATGCGGCCCAGATCGTGATCAGGACGCCCAGAAGCCCCCATCGCCATCGCGCGAAGAGCAGGATGAGCAATGGCAGGACGATGTAGAACTGCTCTTCGACGGCAAGCGACCACGTATGCAGAAGCGGCTTGTCCTCCGAGGCGACGTCGAAATATCCCGCGCTGCGGAAGAAGAGCACGTTCGAAAGATAGACTGTCGCTGCGACCAGCGTCTTGCCGTATTCGCGAAACTCGAAGGGCAGCATGAGCGCCCAGCCGACAAGCGTCGTGACAATGGCCATCACGAAGAAGGCGGGTGCGAGCCGGCGGAAGCGGCGCGTGTAGAAATTCTTCAGCCAGACCCGCCCTGTCTGATCATACTCACGCCACAAAATGCCGCCGATCAGGAAGCCGGAGATCACAAAGAAAACGTCAACGCCGACAAACCCACCGGGAATGGGCAGGCCGAAATGGTACAGAACGACGCCAAGCACCGCGACGGCGCGTAGCCCGTCGATATCGCCGCGATAGGGCATTGCCGGACCAAGCGGTGCGCTCATGCGGCAACCCTTTGGCAGGGGGCTTGGGACATGTCGGCTCCTTCCGGGTTCTCCGGTCGTTGTCTTGGCGCGATGGTCAGGCTTTGCCAGACCGGTGGGCAGCGGTAAACACGTCATGCCCTGTTTTCTTGGCGTGACGTGTAGGTGTTGCTATCGGATTAACTATAGATCAAATCTTGGCAGTATTTGGGCGTAGAGCGCCTCGGGAGTGCGAATTGTGAGCGAAAAGCAGATCTCCGCCGAGGTGCCGGACTGGAGCCGGGAAGACATCCGCCGCTTCTGGGATCCGGGTCAGAAACTGATCCGTGCTTTGCGGCGGTATCAGGCAGCTAGGGCGCAGGGCGGCGTTCTGGCGATGATCGCAGGCAAATACTGGGCGCTGAACCATCTCTTCTGGTCCACGATGTGTCAGACAGAGCTGCATCTCAACACAGAGGTTGGCGGCGGGTTGAGGCTCACGCACCCGACCGGGATCATCATTCACCCTGACGCCAGGATCGGTGTGAACTGCATGATCTTCCATCAGGTTACTCTTGCTGGTCCGGTGGTTCTGGGTGGGCACGTGGACGTGGGTGCCGGGGCCAAACTGATCGGGCCTTTGACGGTGGGTGATCATGCGGTGATCGGGGCCAACGCGGTTGTTACCAAGGATGTGCCAGCCGGGGCGACGGTGGCGGGCATTCCGGCCAAGATCATCGGCTAGATTCAGAAGAATGCGGGTTTTGGCGCGGGCGTGCCGCTCAGAACCCAATCGTAGACCTGCGCGACCTGTTCCGCCTTACGCGCCCAGAGGAAATGCGATTCGACGCGCGCCCGCGCGGCTTGGGCCATGGCCGGCAGGGCGGAAGGATCCTCCGCGAGGGTGTGCAGGGCTTGGGCGAAGTGCCTTGTTATCTTCTCTCTTGATCCACAAGGCACTTTGATCCCCAGCCCCTCGCGAACCAACTCCCCCGGCCCGGCATAGTCGACAATCAGCGGCACGACACCGAGCGCCATGGCCTCGAGGACCACACCGCCGCCAAACTCGCGGATCGACGGGAACGTCAGCAGGTGGCATTGTGCGAGGATGGTTTGCACGTCCTCATGGGCCTGCCAGCCGTGGAAGGTGATGCCGGGCAGGCCTTTTGCCTGTTCTTCCAAGGCGGCACGCATTGGGCCATCCCCGATGATGTCGAGCTTCAAACGACCCTCGCGCAGCAGGGGTGCCGCCGCCTCGATCAGCATGTCCGGCCCTTTATAAGGGACAAGGCGGCCGACAAACGCGCCGCGCAATGTGCCTTCCGGCGCGGCGAGGCGATTAAACCGCGCCGGATCAATGCCGTTTTCGGGAATGTAGAGTGTCTTGCCCTGATGCTGCGCCGGGATTTCGGACGCAGTATGCGCCGAGCCCGCAAGAATAGCGGAGGCATGCCGAAGGGTTGCGCCGCGCCCCGGAAGGAGTTTGTAGGCAGAGCGGACATAGCTCAGCCATTCCTTCTCTGCGCGACGTTCGGCTTCGAACCCTTTCGGCCAAGGCACACCGCCGTTCAACGGCCCAAGCACAAACGGCACGCCGGACTTGGCGCATTTTGCGGCAACGGAGGAGGAGATTGTCGGGGACAAGGGTGTGATGCGGTGGACAATGTCGTACGCGCCAGCCGTGATGGCTTCGCCGAAATGTTTCCAGACGAGGCGTTCGAAATGCGGATAGCTGAGCGCGCTGATCGCCTGAACCATCGTCCAGCCTTTGCCTTCGCCCATGCGCAGCTTTTCTGCCAGTTTCCAGGCGGGGCGGGCGAGGGCCTCGGAATCGATCGCGGTGAAGTCTTTCCCTTCGATCAGACCGGCACGCAAAAAGGCATCGCGGTTGCGGATCTGCGTGACGATATGCACATCCGCGACGTCCCTCAGCGCTGACGCGAGGGACCAGCCGACCAAGGGCACGCTGACCCACTCCGGGTTCGCGGCCTCGGCGATGGCAAGCACACGAGGACGAGCCATCACATCACCGATTGCCATTGCAGTTTCGCCGTGTGTGACTGCAGTTTCAGGCGCTGCGCCCGCAGTTGCTCCGCGTATCCCGTCAATGCCCCGGCAATAAGCCAGGTCAGCGGGGTCAAGGTGGCGTTCGGCAACATATCGGCAAGGTTGATGGCCAGGATCAGGGAAAGCGGGGCGATAAACGGTGAGATACTGTCTTCCCGTGCGGCGATGGACTCGCGCCAGAGCAGGATCAAGGGCCAGAGGATCAGGCCAAACTCCGCCAGGAACCCGACCCAGCCATAAACGCCAATCACGATAATCCAGCGCCCATCCGTCACGGTCAGGATATTGCCGGACACCGGATCAAGGATATGGTTCCGCCCCCAACTGCCCCAACCGAAAACCGGCTTGATGTAAGCACGGTCGAGCAGGGTTTGTTCGTTGTCGAAACGGAACTCCAGAGAGTTTGCCCGCTCCGGCTCGAAACTGGCGATGGCGCTCAGCAGGCGCTCTTCCGGGATGAGGTTCATGCCCTTCATGATCGGATAGCTGACCGCTAGAAGACCGATCAGGATGGCGATCCTGATCTGCATGAGGCGGCTGAACAGCAGCACCGCAGGAACCAGCATCAGGCAGAACAACAATGCACCAAAGGACTTGGCCAGCACGATGATCAAGGAAAGATACAGTGCCGCGCCCAGCAGCTTCATTCGGCTCAGGCGATCATCCATGCGCCACAGAGCCCAGGCGGAGACGACCGATGTCATGATGAAAAAGGCCACCCAAAGCCCGTGGTAAAGGAAGACCACAGGGCGGTAGCCGCCGGAGCGGATGCTTTGGCCAAACAGGTGCTGGTAATAGCCGTAAACCCAGAGATTCAGCTGCGGCGACAGGCGCATTTCGATCAGCATGAACAGAGAGTAGACAAGACCGCCGAACATCAGCGCGACCATCAGATCGCGCTGCGCACCGCCGTTGGCGAGGTGCTGGCGGGCAAGCAGGAAAGGCAGGATCAGAAGCGCCTGTTGCACGATCAGCGCCGCGGCGTCTTTCAGAGCCAAACCGGGCAGGCCAACCTGGCCGAAAAACACCGGGTCCTCATTGGTGACGACGGTGAGGATGGGCGACAGGACAAAGGTTATGATCAACGCCCGCCCAACCCAGGACACGGGCAACAGTGTACCTTGCGGACCGTAGCGCCACAGCACGATGACAAAGGCGGCGAGCGCCGGGACGTTGTGCTTGTTCAGGGGGGGCATCAATGGCAGGTCGAAGGCGGCGGGGGGTTCCGGCAGGAACAGGTAGCCGAGCATGAGCGACCAGATCAGCGCCCGCTCACGCGGCAACCGCATGAACAGCAGAACTGTCACGATAGGCCATATGGCCAGCGCGGCAAAGGCGATCGGGTTGGGCATCTGGGCCTTCGTTTGATGGGCGGCGGAGCGCCGGACGGGGATACCGTAGAGAAGCGCTTGGGCAATGTCGCGTCCACATTTGGCCAAAAGCGTGGAAATGGAAACAATGCGGTCACAGTTGCGTGCTTTGGTCAGAGGCCAAGGCCCGCTTGCCGCAGTTTTGCCTCAATTGACCCCCAGTTAATCGTCGAAACGACTCGCGGGGGCGCGTATGGCGAAAGGCAGGCTGCGGATTGCATATCTTTGCGATATGTCTCCGCTGGATCGAAATCTCTATTCCGGGGGCAACGCGCGCATCCATGACGCGCTCTGCCGTCATGCCGGAGATGTGACGATCCTGCCGCAAAGCTGGTACGGCGCCGAACCTGTCAGACGGTTGATCGCCGCCTTGCCCGAAGCGCTGAATCTCAGGCTCCGCTGGCGCGTGCAGTTGCTTCTGTCGCGCATGGTGGCGCGGGGTGTAGAGCGCGTCTTGCGGGAGGGCGAATTCGACGTTTTGTTTGGCGCGTACTCTTTCCAGTCCATGGCTGGGGTTCGCGTGCCGGATGGAATGGTCTCCGCCTACACATCCGATGCCACCCAAACCGTTTATCGCACGTCCGAGATCGGGCAAGCGCATGACAGGCTTTTCCGGTTTGGTCATCTTCTTGATGGATGGGTCGAGCGGCGGGAACGGGAGATGTTGCAGCAGATGGACCTTCTGCTCTGGCCGTCGGACTGGCTGCAAAAGGCGGCTGAGGCGCGCTACGACCTAAGCCCTGAGACCGCCCATCTTGTACCCTGGGGCGCCAATCTGGACGCGTGGCCTGATCCGGTTTCGAGATCCATTGACCTTGATGCGCCAGTCAGGCTTCTGCTCATTGGTCGGAACTGGTTTGCCAAAGGCGGCCCAATTGCGTTTGATTGCATGAAGGCATTGCGCGAGCAGGGGTTTGATGCGCGCCTGACCGTGATCGGCTGCGTGCCGCCGGAGTTCCATGTCAACGAATGGGTGACGGTGCATCCGCAACTGAACAAGGCGGTGCCCGCTGATCTTGCGGACTTCAACGCCGAACTGGCCAAGGCGCATTTCCTCGTCCAGCCGTCTTTCGAGAGCTATGGCTTTGCTTACTGTGAAGCCTCTGCCTTTGGACTGCCTTCGCTGTGTTTGCGGGTTGGGGGCGTTCCTGTGCGGGACGGGATCAACGGGCATGCTTTGCCGCTGGGGTCCGGCGCGGATGACTTCGCAGCGCTTGTGCGTGGGTACATCGAAAATCCGGGCAGCTACGCGGCCCTTTCCAGCGCTGCCCGGGCGGAGTTCGAAGCGCATCTGAACTGGGATGCCTGGGGGCGGCGTGTGGCGGGCCTGTTGCACGAGGCGGTTGACCGCAAACGGGTCTCACCCGATCAGGCGTGATTGCAGCCAGAGCAGCGACGGGTAAGCGCTGAGCCAGATCCAGAAAAACCTGTTCAGTCCGAAGAAACAGGCGTTGGAAAAATGGAATGCGGCGGTGCACGTCAAGGCAACGAGCAAAGCGACCGGATGGAGTAAGGCCAGCGGGAAGGCCAATTCCAGTACCATGACAGCCCAACCCGCCGCGCACAGCCTGCGGGGACGATCCGCCCATCGTCTCAAGCCTTCGCTGACGGGGTAGGCGGAGAAGCGGAAGACATCCCGGAGCGCCTCACCGCTGCGCCACGCCGGATTTATGATCTTGATCCAGCCAGAGACGAAATAACTGAGCAGGAGTTGCGCGCCGAGGTAGGCGAAAGCCAGTTCGGCGTATTGCCCCGGCGCGATCCGGGCTGCGGTGAGGCTAGAGAGGATGAGCAAAGTCATCTTGTCACTGCCGCCGTTATAGGGGCCTTGGAAGCGATAGAGCAGCAGCATACTGGTCCCCAGAAGCAGGGCGAGGCTGGCTGGTGATCCGATCCCGACAAGCAACCACAGGCAAAGCCCCGCGCGGACGAGGAAAATCCCCCTGTTGTGGCGTTCCGTTGCGTAGTGCTCGATGCTTTGTTGCAAAACCGCCAGCGTAAGAGCGATTTCCGTCAGCCTCAGGGCCGTTTCAAAGGGCATTGTCGGGCACCGTGATGGTCGGGCTTTCGTACTCGATAAACATGCCGATCCGGTGCTCTTCCCGGGTCAGAAAGATCAGACGAAACGCAAATATGCTGCCGGGTGGGGCCTCGCTCAGCCGTATCAGGCGGTCTTCCAACTCCTGGCGCGCGTGACCGGCCTGATCGGGATCCGAGGCGAGACGTTCCGACAGGCTGACCAGAAAAAGCTGCTCGTTCCAGCGCGGGTTCCAAAGCATGCGCCGCAACATCCGCCCGACGCCGACATGATGCGGCCGATGCCGGCATTCGATCCAGTCACTGTCATTTATCCGGTACTCAACCCGCGGGCTTGGACCCACGGTCTTGAAAAAGCGCCACGACGGGAACAGCACGGGTAGATACAAGGAAAGGAGGCGCAGAATGACGGAAACCATGGCGTCTTCTGTGCCAGAGCTTGATTAACGGGCGATTGCCAGTTGCAAGAAAATGCGGCACCCATACTGAATTGTATAGTGATTTCAGGGTGTTGAGTTGCCAAGCATCAGCGGGATTTGTAGCGGCTAAAAGCCCGTTGACCATCTGGTGTGTTTGGTTTGGCTGTTTTGGACTCAGGGCGCGCGCCAAACTGGCCCTATCAGCTCCCCCCCGCAGCTCTTAGATTAAGCGGCAAATGGCCCAGGTGGGGCCGAAATAGACTCAGGGATTTCCGCCATGAAAATGACGACCGAAGAAGCCTTTGTGAAGGTGCTGCAACGCCACGGGATCGAACATGCCTTTGGCATTATCGGCTCCGCTATGATGCCGATCTCTGACCTGTTCCCGAAGGCCGGGATCATGTTCTGGGACTGCGCGCATGAAGGCAGCGCGGGCATGATGTCGGACGGCTACACCCGCGCCACCGGCAAGATGTCGATGATGATCGCGCAGAACGGTCCCGGCATTACGAACTTCGTGACGGCGGTGAAAACGGCCTATTGGAACCACACCCCGCTGCTGCTGGTCACACCGCAGGCGGCGAACAAGACCATCGGGCAGGGCGGCTTCCAGGAAGTCGAGCAGATGAAACTGTTCGAAGACATGGTTGCGTATCAGGAAGAAGTGCGTGACCCGACCCGCGTGGCCGAAGTTCTGACCCGGGTCATTTCCAAGGCCAAGCTGGCCTCTGGCCCGGCGCAGCTAAACATCCCGCGCGATATGTGGACTCAAGTGATCGACATCGAGATTCCCGAGCCGATCGAGTTTGAACGCTCCTCGGGTGGTGAAAACTCGGTGGCGGCAGCGGCCAAGCTGCTCTCCGAAGCAAAGAACCCCGTGATCCTGAACGGCGCGGGTGCGGTTCTGTCCCAAGGCGGTATCGCTGCGTCCCAAGCGCTGGCTGAGCGTCTCGATGCACCGGTTTGCGTCGGCTATCAGCACAATGACGCCTTCCCGGGCTCGCACCCGCTTTTCGCAGGCCCGCTCGGCTACAACGGCTCCAAGGCCGGTATGGAACTGATCAAGGAAGCTGATGTTGTACTGGCATTGGGCACCCGACTGAACCCGTTCTCCACTTTGCCGGGGTATGGCATGGAGTACTGGCCAGCAGATGCAAAAATCATTCAGGTCGACCTGAACCCGGACCGTATTGGCCTGACCAAGAAGGTCTCGGTCGGCATCGTGGGTGACGCCGCCAAGGTTGCCAACGGTATCCTGTCGCAGCTTTCGGATGATGCCGGTGATGCGGGCCGTGCAGACCGCAAGGCGCGGATTGCTGAAACCAAATCTCGCTGGGCGCAGCAACTGACTGAAATGACGCATGAGGACGACGATCCGGGCACCAGCTGGAATGAGCGCGCCCGTGCGGACAAGCCGGACTGGATGAGCCCCCGCATGGCATGGCGTGCAATCAGCTCTGCCCTCCCGAAAGAGGCGATCATCTCGTCCGACATCGGCAACAACTGTGCCATTGGCAACGCATACCCGTCCTTTGAGGAAGGCCGCAAATACCTTGCTCCGGGTCTCTTTGGTCCCTGTGGGTATGGTTTGCCATCTATTGTCGGTGCCAAGATCGGCTGCCCGGATGTGCCCGTGGTTGGCTTTGCCGGTGACGGTGCGTTTGGCATCGCGGTGAACGAGCTGACGGCGATTGGCCGCGGTGAATGGCCGGCGGTGACGCAGGTTGTCTTCCGCAACTATCAGTGGGGCGCGGAAAAGCGGAACTCGACGCTTTGGTTTGACGACAACTTCGTGGGCACGGAACTGGATCAGCAGGTCTCCTACGCGGGCATCGCCAAAGCCTGTGGCCTCAAGGGTGTGGTTGCGCGGACGATGGACGAGCTGCGTGATGCGCTGACACAGGCCGTCGAAGACCAGAAAAACGGCACCACCACGCTGATCGAAGCCATGATCAACCAGGAACTGGGCGAGCCGTTCCGTCGCGACGCCATGAAGAAACCGGTCTCGGTTGCCGGTATCGACGCGGCCGACATGGTTCCGCAAGAGGTCTGATCGTGGGGGGCGGCGCAAAGAGAGACAAGCTGATCCTGGTTTTGAACGCCGGGTCATCCTCTATCAAGTTCGCCCTTTTCGACACCAAGGATGAAGCCATGCCCGAGGTGCTCTCGGGCATGGCGGAAGCAATCGGCGGCGCATCGCGCCTGCGCGTCGACGGTGAGGCCAAAGACCTGCCGATGATAGACCACCGCGCCGCGCTGACCGCAATTCTTGCTGCGCTGGACACGCGCGGGATCACGCCCAAGACGCTCCGCGCAGCCGCGCACAGGGTGGTGCACGGCGGGCGGAAACTGACCGCGCCGGTTCGTTTGACGCCCGAGGCACGCGCCGAAATCGCCGCCTGCTCGCCGCTCGCGCCGCTCCATAATCCGCACAATCTTTCGGCCATCGAAACGCTGGCGGAGCTGGCCCCTGACCTGGCGCAGTTTGCCAGTTTCGACACCTCTTTCCATGCCACCAACCCAGATGTCGCCACTCGCTATGCCATCCCCAAGATGATGGAAACAAAAGGCATTCGCCGGTACGGGTTTCACGGACTGAGTTATGCGTCTTTGGTGCGCCGTTTGCCGGAGGTGTCGGGTGAAAAGCTGCCGTCCCGCCTTCTGGCATTTCACTTGGGCAATGGCGCGTCACTCTGTGCAATTCGAAATGGCCAATCCGTCGCCACAACCATGGGGTATTCGCCGCTTGATGGACTGACCATGGGCACACGTTCCGGCGGAATCGATGCCAACGCCGTGCTGCGTTTGGTGGAAGAAAACGGATTGGACCGAACCAAGGCCATCCTGAACCATGAATCCGGCCTGTTGGGCCTGTCGGGCGGCAAATCCGACATGCGCAACCTGATGCTGGATCCAAGCGCGGACAGCGCCTTTGCCGTGGAACACTTCGTCTATTGGACATTGCGCCATGCAGGCAGCCTGATCGCCGCGATGGAAGGCGTGGATGCCATCGCCTTTACCGGCGGGATTGGCGAGAATGCCGTCGGCGTGCGGGCCGGTATCCTGCGCGGTTTGGAATGGCTCGGTGTACGCATGAACCCGGACATGAACCATCGCAACGGCCCCCGCCTGCACGCGGAGAAATCCGAGGTCGCGTTGTGGGTCATTCCGGCAGAGGAAGAGCGGATGATCGCCCGCGATGCCTGTGCCCTGATGGAGCCTGTGGCCGCGTGACCGCTTATGCCCCCATTGCTGCCGAAACTAGGGTTGAGGCGATGATGTCATCGGCGCTTGCGCCACGGCTGAGGTCACAGACAGGGCGACGGAACCCTTGCAGGATCGGGCCGATGGCCTGCGCGCCCGCAAGTTCCTGCGCCAGCTTGTACGCGATATTGCCTGCATCCAGATCCGGGAAGATCAACACGTTGGCGTCCCCGGCATCGGAAAGCCCCTTACGGGCCGCGATGGACGCATTGAGCGCAGCGTCCGCCTGGACCGGTCCGGCAAATCCGCAGATCTCGGCCGCTTCCCGTACGATTTCGACACTGTCCCCCGTGCCGCTGGAACCGGTGGAAAAGGACAAGAGCGCAGGGCGCGCCTCTCCAAGCAGCGCGTTTGCAGATCGCGCCGTTGTTTGTGCAATCGCGGCAAGCTGCGCTGCGTCGGGGGCAACGTTGACCGCGCAATCGCCCCAGAGCATTTCGCGCCCGTCCGGGAAAACCATGAGAAAGAAGCTGGACGCGGTGGAGACGCCGTCTTCCAACCCGATCACGATCGAGGCCGCTTCGATCACCCGGCGGGTCGGCGCTTCGGCCCCGGCCACCATGAGATCCGCTTCGCCTGCGGCGACCATGGCTGCGGCTCGGAACAGAGGTTTTTGCAGCATGCGGCGGGCGATTGCCTCTTTCATTCCGCGTGCTTCAACCAGTGCATCGACGTGCGCCTGTGTCGGATCCGCAAGATCTACCGGTTCGATCAATCCTTTGCCGGTCATGAATTCCACGGCTTCGGCCACACGGGGCTCTTCGCGCTCCGGGAACACGACGCGGGCTTTGCGCTCGCGCGCGCCTTCGAAAATTTTTTCCAAAATCGCCATGTATGCCCCTGTATGCAATGCCCCGATCCTCAAGATAGGAGCCACCAATGTCTGAGAACGTCAAGATCAACCGCGGCCTTAAAGGCATTTACTTTGAACGCTCTGGCGTAAGCCATATCGATGGATCCGCAGGGGAGCTGCTGTATCGTGGCTACACGATCCATGACCTCGCAGAGCATGCGACGTTCGAGGAGGTCTGCTACCTGCTCATCCACGGCGAGCTGCCGAATACCGAACAACTGGCTGCATTTGATGCGGAGATGAAGGCGGCGCGCACGCTACCTCCGGCAATTTTTGACATCATTCGCAGCACCAAGGACGGACACCCGATGGACGTGCTGCGCACATGCGTTTCCGCCTTGGCGGCGCTGGAGGCAGGCAGCGCGGAAAAGGGCGAGGATGGCTTTCTGCGCAACGGCATTCGCCTGACTTCGCAGGTTCCGATGATCATCGCGGCACATGAAGCAATCCGAAATGGGCGCGAACCGGTCGCCGCTGATCCCGAACTGAGCCACGCGGCGAACTGGCTCTGGATGCTGAAAGGCGAGAAGCCGAGCGCCGATGCCGCCCGGCTTGCCGACGTCGATTTCATCCTGCACGCCGAACACGGCGCGAACGCATCCAGCTTTGCCGCCCGCGTCACGGTTGGGACTGAGGCCAATCTGCACGGCGCCATGGTGACGGCGCTCAGCACGCTGGCAGGTCCGGCGCACGGCGGCGCAGCCGAAGACGTGATGAAGATGGTGACGGAGATTGGCACCCCGGAGAACGCGGCGGCCTATGTCAAAGCCAAGCGCAAGAACCGCGAGGCGGTGACCGGGTTTGGCCACCGTGTTTACCGCGCCGAGGACCCGCGTGCGCGGCACATGCGCGATGGCGTGAAGAAGCTGGGCGAGGAGATGGGCGCGCCGGAATGGTACGAAATCCTACAAGCTGTCGTGGACGCGATGAAGCCCTACGCGCGGCATGGTCTTAACGTAAACGTCGACTTCTATTCCGGTGTTATCTATCAGCTGCATGGCATCCCGATGGATCTCTACGTGCCGATTTTTGCGATTGGACGCATGCCCGGATGGCTTGTGCAATGCCTTGAACAACAACGCCAAAACATCCTTATTCGTCCGCTGACGCTCTACAACGGGCCGGACGAGCGTGCGTTTGTAGCCCTAGAAGATCGTTAGAAACATCAATGACCAAAGTGAAGAGCTTGTGGCCGGGCGTCATCGTCGCGGTGCTCGTAGCCGTTTCTGCAAAATTCCTTTCGGAACACTATGCAACCCCCGCGATGCTGTTGGCGCTTTTGTTGGGAATCGCAGTCAGTTTTCTGTCCGAAGATCAAAAAACCGCGCCAGGAATCGCCTTTGCCGCGAGGACGGTTTTGCGCCTTGGCGTGGCTCTTTTAGGCGCGCGGATCAGCCTTGATCTTCTCATGGGGTTGGGCGGCCCCTTGATCACGCTTGTTGTGGCCGGGGTGGTTTTGACCATCGGGTTTGGCCTGTTGGTCGGCCGGTTTTTTGGCAGCCGTTGGCGGTTCTCGCTCCTGACGGCGGGATCCGTGGCCATCTGTGGCGCGTCCGCGGCCATGGCCATTGGCGCCATCCTGCCAAAAGACGAACGCTCCGAAGAGCGGCTCATCTTTACGGTTGTCGGGGTCACGGTGCTGTCGACGGTGGCGATGATCCTGTACCCGATCCTTGTCGGGGCGCTGAACCTTGATACCGCGCAGGCCGGCGTGTTCCTCGGGGGCACAATCCACGATGTGGCACAGGTTGTAGGCGCTGGTTTCTCCGTCTCTCAGGAAACGGGCGAAACGGCGACTTTGGTCAAGCTGATCCGCGTGGCCATGTTGGCTCCGGTGGTTCTTGTGGCCTCGCTGGTGATCCGCTCCATGTCGGTTGGCACGCCCGGTGAAGGGCGGCCGCCTCTGCTGCCGGGCTTTGTGATAGGGTTTCTCGTGCTGGCCGCGCTCAACTCGGCCCATGTGATCCCCGAAGCGCTTGCCGACTGGCTCGGCCAGGCGTCTCGCTGGCTGCTGCTCATTGCCATCGCCGCGGTGGGAATGAAGACCAACCTCAAACAGGTGCTTTCCGTTGGCCCGGCAGCCATCGCCCTGATTGTGGTCGATACGCTGTTCATCGCGGTGTTTATTCTGGGCGGTATTCTCCTGATGCCGTAACGGCAACGGGAGGTCGGGATTACTGACTGCCCACCCCTTGGGTCAGTCAGCGCCGCCGTTTCAGACCAAGACAAGCCAACCCTGCAAGCAAAAGCCCGCCGCTTGCAGGCAAGGGAACCGGCGCGGGGGAGGTCAGGGTGATGTTGTCGAGCCCGATGATTTCCCCACCGCTTACGGCCTCGGTCTGGAAGCGGATTTCGCTGACATTTCCGAGAATGCCCGCCCAGGTTCCTTCCGAAACCCCAAAGGTGCTCGCGTTGAAGCCAATGGTTGCGGTTTGCCAGGATCCGCTGGGCAGGCCGGGAACCATGTCGACCAACGCGCTTTCTCCGCCGCCGGACACGCGCAACGTGCCGAATGTAGAAGAGTGCGCATTCTCCAGACCAAACGTCTGCACGTAGTTCAGAGAAAAGGTTCCGCCGTTGAAGGCGGACAGGTCCCCGATCCAGCCGTCTCCGAAGATCGCGTGATGCCAGTTGGTGTCCGCTTCGCTGTACTCGATATAGGCGTCTCCGGTGCCGCCGGGCCCGCCGTTCGGGATGAGCGCTACCGTTGCTCCTCCGGGTGTGCCACCCGGCTGAGCGGCACCCGGTGTCGTCAAATGGCTCCAACCATTCAGGCCGCCGGAAAAGTCTTCAAGAAGAGTGGAGGCCTGTGCGGCTCCGGAAACGCAGACAAAGGCGGCAGCGAGTTTGGCGAGAAAAGACATGAGACAGACTCCACAAAATTGCTTTGTCTGAACGCTAGCCGCCCAAGTTGGATTCTCCTATAGCGGGATCATCACGATTAATGGACGCCCCGTTCAAACCTGAGTTTCGCTGCTTAATCCTGCATCGGTGGCCAAGGGCGCGCCGCTTCGGCATCAATCCATCCTTTGATCCATTCCGGCAGTTCAGGCGCAGGATCTGTCACCTTCATGGCCGCAATGATGCGATCCGTTGTCACGATACCGTTGCGATCCGTGACAGCAGAACGATAGACCGCATGGCTGGTGCATTCGTCGCCTTTCCACATGGATTGCTCGATATAGACAAACCGCTGGTCCCACCCGACCACCCGGCTCATCGTGCGCACCTTGTCGAGCAACCGAACCCGGCGGCGATAGCGAACAACAGAGCCTGCGATGGTCAACCCCCAGCGTTCCTGTTTCAGAACGTCGATCAACCCCATCCGTTCGGCCATAGGGATGCGCCCAAGGTCATAGATCGTCAGTGTGCGCCCGTTGTTGAGCTCCATCCACATATCCAGATCCCACGGCATGCAGCGATGATAGCTGATGTGCGTGTCCAGCAAGCCCATCTTTGGCGCACGGCGGGCGAGGTACATGTCTTTGAAAAGGCGAATAAAGGGATACATGGAAGCTCCTGAGTCGTTGCGATTGTGGTGACGCTGTGACTTGCCCGCGTCAACCACGACCTCGCGTCCTGTCTTGCCCTTTTTGGGGGGAGTGCTTAGGTCTTGCGCGGTAGTCACCAAATGCAAGAGGCGCATGATGCAATCGCTGTTCCAAATCCTGATGCTCATTCTGGACATCGTCTGGTTCTTCATCATCGCGCATGTGATCATGAGCTGGTTGATCAATTTCCAGGTGCTGAACCTGCGCCAGCCCATCGTTGCCCAGATCTGGGATGGTCTGAACCGCATTCTTGAGCCGGTCTACTCCCGCATTCGCAGCATTCTGCCCGCCATGGGTGGTCTTGATCTGGCACCTTTGGTGGCTTTGGTCGGTGTCTATGCGATCCGGATCATCCTCGCGAACAACGCCGGGTTCTTCTACGGCTACTGACCGGTGCAAAGTCGCGCTGTTGGGGCTTGATTCACCGAATCTTAGTGTGTGATTGTTGGGATCAGAGCAGATCTAGTATAATCCGGCAGGTTCCATGCCCCGCGACACCGCGCCCGCCGAGGCGCTTCTGAAGGACATTTTCGGCTTTGATGGCTTTCGCCCGGGGCAGGGCGAGATCGTCGATGCTGTGGCCGCTGGGCAAAACGTGCTGGCCATCATGCCCACGGGCGGCGGCAAATCCCTATGCTTCCAGCTGCCGGCCTTGATGCGAGGCGGTGTGACCGTTGTGATCTCGCCGCTGATCGCCCTGATGCGTGATCAGGTGCGGGGCCTGCGTGAAGCGGGTGTCGTGGCGGGGGCCTTGACGTCCGGCAACACGCCGGAAGAAACCGATGAGGTTTGGGACAGGCTTCAGGACGGCACTCTGAAGTTGCTCTACCTCGCGCCAGAGCGGCTCGCCAACACCGGAACGCAGCGGATGCTCTCGCAGGCCGGCGTGTCCATGATCGCCGTAGACGAGGCGCATTGCGTCAGCCAATGGGGCCATGACTTTCGCCCGGATTACCTGCGCATTGGCGAGTTGCGGCGGGCGCTCGACGTGCCGCTCGCGGCGTTTACGGCGACAGCCGATGCCGAAACGCAGGAGGAAATCGTCACCCGCCTGTTCGATGGTCACGCCCCCTCGACGTTCCTGCGCGGCTTTGATCGCCCCAACATTCACCTCGCTTTTCAGCCCAAAGATGGCCCGCGTCAGCAGATCCTGCGCTTCGCCGCCGCGCGCAAAGGGCAATCCGGCATCGTCTATTGCGGCACGCGAGCCAAGACGCAGACGCTGGCCCAAGCGCTGAACGAGGCAGGGCACACGGCGTGTTTTTACCACGGCGGTATGGAAGCGCCGGATCGCCGTGCCGTGGAAGAACGCTTTGCTACCGAAGACGGCTTGATCGTGGTGGCGACGGTGGCTTTTGGCATGGGCGTGGATAAGCCGGACATTCGTTGGGTCGCCCATGCGGATTTGCCAAAAAGCATCGAAGCCTACTACCAGGAAATCGGGCGCGCCGGACGGGACGGGGCGCCTGCCGAGACTCTGACTCTCTTTGGCCCGGACGACATTCGCTTGCGACGCGCACAGATCGACGAGGGCAATGCGCCGCCGGAACGTCGTGTCGCGGATCATGGGCGTTTGAATGCGCTTCTGGGGTTGGCGGAAGCGCAGGGCTGCCGCCGTCAGGCGCTCCTGAAGTACTTTGGTGAAGCGGCCGAGCCTTGCGGCAACTGTGATCTGTGTGACAGCCCGCCAGAGCTGTTCGACGGGACGGAAGCCGTGCGAAAGGCGCTTTCGGCCGCGCTCAGGACCGGTGAAAGCTTCGGCGCGGGCCATCTGATCGACATTCTGATGGGGAAGATCACGGACAAAATCTCGCAGAGGGGGCATGACAGCCTGCCGACTTTCGGCGTCGGCAAAGATCTGTCGAAGGGCCAATGGCAGGCCGTCTTCCGCCAGATGATGGGCCATGACCTGATGCGCCCGGACGCGGAACGGCACGGGGCGCTGGTCATGACAGACGCGGCTCTGCCACTTCTGCGTGGTCAGGAGACCATTCAATTACGCAAGGATGCCGTGGTGCGTGGCGCGGAGCGGCGACCTGCGGTCAAGATGCTTGTCAGCGAAGAAGACGCGCCGCTCATGTCGGCGCTCAAGGCCAAAAGGCGCGCCCTGGCCGAGGCCGCGCGTGCGCCGGCCTATGTCATTTTCCCGGACCGAACCCTGATCGAAATGGCCACGCAGCGCCCGCGAACATTGGACGACATGGCCCGCATCAACGGTGTCGGCGCAAAGAAACTGGAGCGTTACGGCGCCGCCTTTTTGGAAGTGATCAATGGTGAGGCCGAGGTCATGCACCCAACGCGTCGCAAGCTGGCCGGGCGCGACGCCGGATCGCTCTATGATGCCTTGATGGAGCGGCAAGCGGCGCTGGTGCGCGGCGAAGACGGGACGCAAAAGCCTTTGTCGTGCTCTGCCGGCCTCCTTGCGAAAGTTGCCGAGCAGAAACCGGATTGTACGCATGCGATGGAACGTATTCTGGGGGACAAGAAGGCGGAACGGTTCGGTGCCGCGTTCCTCGATGTGATCGCCGAGGCCAACGCCTGAGCGCTGTGCTGGACGCAGGGCCGAGGCCCGCCTATATCGAAATGGTCAAGAGACGAAAGGGAGCGCCATGCTGGTTGTCATTTCCCCGGCCAAGCGGCTGGACTGGACGGAACGCAAAGCCGAGATGACAACGCCTGATTTCCTGAGTGATGCCGGGCGGCTCGCCAAGACAGCGCGCAACCTGACTCTCAAGGATCTCAAGGCGTTGATGGGGTTGTCGGACGATCTGGCAAAGCTCAACCGCGACCGGTTCAAGGCCTACACCGAAGAGCCTGGTCCCGAAGATCTTCGCCCGGCGGCACTGGCCTTCGCGGGCGACACCTATCAGGGGCTGGAGGCGTCTACGCTGGATCCCGAGGAAATGGACTGGGCGCAGGATCACCTGCGGATCCTGTCGGGCCTTTATGGATTGCTCCGTCCTTTGGATGCCATTCAGGCCTACCGCCTCGAAATGGGCTCCCGTCTCAAGACGCGTCGCGGCGGTAATCTTTACGACTACTGGCGGACAGATCTGGCCAAAGCGTTGAACACGCAGGGCGCCACGCTTGGGACAGATGTTTTGGTCAACTGTGCCAGCCAGGAGTATTTCGGCGCGGTGCCGCCCAAGGCGCTGAAACTTCGGGTGATCACGCCGCAGTTCATGGAGGACAAGAACGGCACGCCGAAAATCGTAAGTTTCTTTGCCAAGCGGGCGCGTGGTGCCATGGCACGCTATATTGTCCAGAACCGACTGACCAATCCTGCCAGCCTTTTGGATTTCGACAGCGGCGGCTATGCCTACCGTGCGGATCTTTCTGAGCCGGACAAGCCTGTGTTTTTCCGCACGGCGGAGGCTGCCCTAGCCGCAGCGTGATTTCTATGACGCCAGCGCCTGGCTGACCACGTTGCGGAAAATCCGGATTTTCTCGCCCAGTTCGGCTTTGCGCAGCGGTTTGGTCAGGTAGTCATCAAGGCCCGCTTCAAGAATGGTTTCCTTGTCTCCTGCCATTGCGTGAGCGGTTACAGCGACAATCGGCACGCGCAGCCCGCCATCTTCGATCGCCCGGATTTCGCGTGTCGCCTGTTTGCCGTCCATGAGTGGCATGGAAATGTCCATGAAAATCAAATCCGGGCGTTGTTTTTGGTATTCCTCAACAGCCTCAAGCCCATTGTTGGCGAACCGCAAGGATACGTTGAACGCAGACGCCATCTTGCGGAATACAAGCTGGTTTGTCTTGTTGTCTTCTGCGACCAGAACGTCGATGGGTGGACCGCTGTCTTCTGTTTCCTGCTGGCCACCCGCCTTTCTCGGGCTCACCTGCTCGATCTTGGGTTTCTTTCGTTCTGCCGGGCCGACGGTTTCCAAAGCTGTCAAAAGTTGGCGTCGTGTTGTCGGTTTTTGCAGGACCGCATGAATGCCGTTCTGGTTCTCCGCTGAAATCTGGACCGCGTAATTCGCCAGCAGAACAACGGGAATCGTTTGTCCTTCTGTCTGGATTTGAGTGGCCAGTTCATGGCCCATCATGTCCGGCAAGTCCTCTTCGCAAATCAGCAGGTCAGGCGGATTCGTGAGCTTGTCGATGGCATCGGACCCGGTTGTGCAGAACTCGGCCTGAAGCCCCAGAATTTCCAGCTGACGAGACAGGATGGAACGATGCGCGCTATGGTCGTCCACCACAAGCACGCGTTTCAGATGGCCGGGCAAAGCCGTCCGCTCGAACCCGCCGGGTTCATCGGTGTCCAGCATGATCCGCATGCCGAAGCAACTGCCCTTGCCCAATTCGGATTCGACCCAGACATCACCATCCATCATCTGGATCAGTCGTTTGGTGATCGCAAGGCCAAGACCTGTCCCTTCGAACTTCCGGTTTTGCTCGTCTTCGACCTGATTGAACTCGCCGAATACGTGGTCGATCTTGTCTTCCGGAATGCCGATCCCCGTGTCTTCGATAGTTATGTGAATGGCTGATGGCCCGTTGTCCGCGATCATGCCGACCACTCGGATCAGAACATGCCCTTCCACCGTGAATTTCACCGCATTCCCAAGGATATTCGTCAGAATCTGACGTATCCGCCCCGGATCGCCGACAAACCGCGTGGGCAGGAACATGTCGAAATCCACAAGCAGTTGCAGATCCTTGTCCCGGGCAGTGGGCTGCAGGAGCATGACAACTTCGTGGATCGCGCGTTCCAGATCGAAAGGTTCCGGGTGCAGTTCGAGCTTGTCCGCTTCGATCTTGGAGTAGTCCAGAATGTCATTGATGATGACCAGCAGGGCCTCTCCCGAAGAACGGATGGTATCGAGATAGAGCCGCTGGTCTTCGCTCAGATCCGTTTCGGACATGAGATCCGCCATGCCGACCACGCCATTCATCGGCGTGCGGATTTCGTGGCTCATGTTGGCAAGGAAAGCGGATTTCGCGCGGTTGGCGGCTTCGGCGCGTGTTGTGGCTTCCTTCAGCCTTTGCTGATCCTTCTTGATCTGGGTGATGTCGACACGCAGCCCGACACGACCGCCGCCGCGTGTTTCTCTCTCATAGACACGGAGCCAGCGCCCATCGTTGAGCTGTTGTTCAAGCTCCCTGTTGGCGAACCGGTGGGCGTTGAGCCGCTCGTCGAGCCACTCTTCCTCCCGGCCTACGGCCGCGGCGTATTGCCCGCGTTCCAGCCCATAGCGCAGGATGTCCTCAAATGCGGTGCCGGGAACAATAGCCGGGGCGCTGGCGCTGTAGATGGAGCGGTACGGCTCATTGCACATGACAAGCCTGTCTTCGTCATCATACAGAACGAACCCGTCAGGCAATTCCTCGATGGCGGACCACATCCGCATCAGCTCGGTCAGATCAACACAAAGCGAGACAACCCCGCCGTCCGGCGTGCGCCGATCCTGGATTTTGATGAAGCGGCCATTCCATAGGCGGATAGTTTCCGGAGGTATGGGGCTGGTTGCCCAGCGTTCATACATGCGCGCTTGCCACTCTTCACTGCTTTCGCCTTGAAGATCGACCAACCCTTCCTCCGCCATGAGCTGCAACACCTCGGCGTAAGTGGAGCCAACATCAATGCATTCGAGACCTTCGAATATGGCCATGTAGGCCGGATTTGCGATTTCCAATCGGTTCTTTGCATTGAACATGGCGAACCCGTCCCGGACGGTTTTCAGGGCCTTCCAAAGCTGGTCTTCGACAAGTTCGATTTTCTGGGTCGCTTCGCCGAGCTGGGTAATGACCCGCCTGTTTTCGTCCCGGACTTCCGCGACTTCCGCACGTGTTTCGTTGATCTCATGGCTGAGTTGTAGGGCATGGGCGCCGAGCTTCTTGTTGGCTGCACGCAGTTCGGCCTGCTTGAGTTCAAGCAGGCGTTCCGCCGCAAGGCGGGCGCGTCGTTCTTCGGCCAGGCGCGTGGCCATGTTCATTTTATGCCCTCCAAAACCCAGGACACTTTTCGCCAAGAGGGGTGAACATCCGCTTAAAGCTCTGCAGCCGGATCGGGCCTCTGGCGCGAACAAACGGCCCTTTTCGGTCATTTTGGCGGTTTTGGGTATGGTTTTCCGGAGGGTCCGAATCCTTGCAAGCCGGGGGCGTGGGGGTGCACCATGGGGCATTCCTTAGAGGAGCGTTCCCATGCGCCGTTTTCTGACCGCCGCGTTGCTCGGCCTGTTTTGCACTTCCAATGTTTCTGCACAGGAAGCGGTGCCGGACCGGCGATTGGTTGTGACCCGCGATGTCGATTTCTACGGGGCCGATCTGCAGGCCCTGTTCGATACGACACAGGAAGCGTGCCAGCGGCAGTGTCTGAACAATCCGTCCTGCAAGGCGTTCACTTTCAACCGGCGGTCGAATGCCTGCTTCCCAAAGTCCGAAATCACGGACCGGCAGCCCTATGAAGGGGCGATCTCGGCGCAGGTTATTGACATCACGCAGGACGCCTTGAGCCTTGCGGAGGCTCGGCAGGTGGAACTGGGGTTCCTGCGCGAGGGGGATATCACAACCGCGAGCGGTGAAGCGTCGGCCCTTGGCGTGCGTCATGGCGGCGGTGAATGGACGGTTGAACAGCTTCTTGATGCGGCGCAAAGCAGCCGCGTACAAGGCAATCTGCGCGATGCTATCCATTGGACGGGCGCCGCACTGGCGCAGTCAGACTCGGTTCAGCACTGGTTGCAATACGGGGCATGGAGCGCCGAGGTTGCCGAAACGCTCAAGGGCAGCGATCGGCGCAAGTATCGGAGCCGGGCTTTCCTCGCTTCGGTGAATGCCTACCTGCGCAGCCCTGAACCGAACACGCAGGTATTGTCCCTTATGGCGATGGCCCTGGCGATGGAAAAGCAAGGCCGGGGCAAGGACATGATCCCGCCGCTGCGGCTGGCCGAGACCTTGGCAGGATCCGATGAGGTGACAAAGGTTCTGGACGGCGCGATCGCAAAATACGGGTTTCGCGTGGCGGAACATGATGTGGACGCGGACACTGCCGCGCCGCGGATCTGTGCGGAGTTCTCCGAGCCTTTGATCCGTGCAGGGCAGGACTACACGCCGTTTGTCCGCCTTCCGGACCCGCGTCTGGCGGTGGAAGCGGACGATCAGCGGATTTGCATCAGTGGCGTGCAGCATGGTGGCCGCTATACCGTGACTTTCCGCTCCGGCCTGCCTGCCGCTTCGGGCGAGAAGCTGGTCAAGGATGTGGAAATCACCGCCTATGTGCGGGACCGCTCTCCCTCTGTCAGCTTCCCCGGGCGGGCCTACGTTCTGCCCAAAAGCACCGATGCGGGGCTGCCCGTGGAGACGGTAAACCTGTCCGAACTGGACCTTACGTTGCGCCGGGTTTCGGATCGCAATCTGCTGCGCGCCATTCAGGACAGCTATTTCGGACGACCGCTGTCCTTCTACCAAGAACGCAACTTCAGCACAGACGTGGCGGAGGAAATCTGGTCTGGGGTTGGTGAGGTGGAAAACCGCCTGAATGCGGATGTCCTGACCCGCCTGCCCATGGGCGATGTGGTGGGCGATTTGCCTGCCGGCGTGTATGCCCTGACCGCGTCTGTGCCAGGCACTGATCCCTATGACGGGGAGCGGGCGACGCAATGGTTTATCCTCTCCGACATCGGTTTGACGACGATGCAGGGCAACGATGGGTTGACCGTTTTTGCCCGCGGTCTCGGCTCTGCAGAGCCCCTGGCCGGGATCGATGTCACTTTGCTGTCGTCCTCCAACCGGGTGCTGGAAACCGTGCAAACTGACGCAAATGGCGTTGCCAGTTTTGGTCCGGGCCTCCTGCGTGGAACCGGCGGGGCCGAGCCTGCGCTGGTGACTGCAAAACAGGGCGAGCAGGACATTGCGTTCCTGTCGCTCACCGATCCCGCTTTTGATCTGTCCGATCGCGGCGTCGAGGGGCGCGCGCCAGCCGGGCCGATTGACACCTTCCTTGCTACGGATCGCGGGGCGTACCGCGCTGGCGAGACGGTCCATGTCACGGCCCTGACGCGCGACGCATCGGCAAAAGCGGTTTCTGACCTTCCTGTGACGATGATCCTCACACGGCCAGACGGTGTCGAATATTCGCGCCATGTCTCCGATGGTGGACAAGCTGGCGGGCATGTGTTCGCCCTTCCTGTTGCGGGTTCGGCTCCGCGCGGGACATGGCGCTTGGAGGCTTTTGCCGACACCGACGCGCCTGCGCTGGCTTCGAAAACCGTATTGGTCGAAGATTTCGTACCGGAGCGTATCGACTATGATCTCAGGCTGCCCGACGGCATCATCAACCCCCTTGATGCGCCGGACCTGTCGATTACTGCGCGATACCTGTTTGGCGCGCCGGGCGCGGAACTCCCGGTTGAAGGCGAGGTTATCCTGCGGGCACGAAACACGCTGGACGCCTTTCCGAAATACAGGTTCGGGCGTCACGAAGCGGGCGTCTCGGTCAGAACGGCCAGCCTGCCCGGCGATCTTGTCACCGATGCGGATGGCGCCGCCAGCCTGAGATTGCCGATCCCGGACATGAACCCGGAGGGACGGCCGATGACGGCTCTGGCGCGTTTGCGTATTACCGAAGGATCGGGACGCCCCGTGGAGCGCGAGATTGCGCGCCCCGTCGCGCCACCGACCGCGATGATCGGCATACGCCCTGCTTTTGATGATACTCTGCCGGAAGGTGCCGAAGCGCGTTTCGACGTAATCGCCCTCGGCCCGGACTTGTCGCCAGAGGCGATGCAGGTCACTTGGCAGGTAAATCGGGTTCGGACGCGGTATCAATGGTATCAGCTGTACGGCAACTGGAACTGGGAGCCGATCACCACCCGCGAGAGCATTGCCCGAGGCACCGGCACGCTGGGTGATGCGCCCTTGAATATCGCCGCCGACGTGGAGTGGGGGCAGTATGAGATCGTTGTTGAGCGCACCGATGGCGCGTATGTCTCTGCGTCGATGACCTTCGATGCCGGATGGTACGCCCCGGCCAATGCAGCGGATACGCCGGATATGCTTGAGGTCTCTCTCGACAAACCGGCCTACCAACCCGGAGAGATGGCCACCCTGCGGATGGTGCCGCGCTATGCGGGCAAGGCGCTTGTGACCGTGCTCGCGGACAGGGTTATTTCGATGCAGGCCATCGAGGTTTCCGAAGGCGAGAACACGCTGTCCCTGCCGGTCACGGATGACTGGGGAGCCGGGGTCTATGTCACGGCGCAAGTGATCCGGCCCATGGATGTGTCTGCCGGGTACAACCCCGCACGGGCACTTGGTCTTGCGCATGCCGCTGTCGATCCCGGCGCGCGGCAACTCTCCGTTGCGCTCGACGCGCCGGGGGAGGCCCTGCCAAGGCAGACCCTTTCCGCCGCCGTTCAATTGGAGGGTGTCGGCGAAGGCCAGACAGCCTATGTCACGGTGGCCGCTGTTGACCTTGGCATTCTCAATCTGACCGCTTTCAAAAGCCCCGATCCCGCCGGGTATTACTTCGGCCAGCGGCGTCTTGGTATCGAGTTGCGCGACATTTATGGCCGCCTGATCGACGGGGCCAATGGGGCCAATGGGGCCATGGGACAAGTGCGGTCCGGGGGCGATGCCTCTGCGGGAATGCGCCTGCAAAGCCCACCGCCGACCGAAGCGACCGTGGCTTTCTTCCAAGGGCCGGTACAGGTGAACGCAGAAGGGCGCGCCGAAGTCAGCTTTGACATGCCGGATTTCAACGGCACGGTGCGTCTGATGGCTGTCGCCTGGAGTGAAACCGCCGTGGGGCAGGCCGAGCAGGACGTTCTGGTGCGCGATCCGGTTGTGATTTCTGCCTCGGTGCCGCGTTTTCTTGCGCCGGGAGACAGCTCGCGCCTGCTTTTGGAACTGACACATACAAAAGGCGAGACCGGGGTGATGCCTCTGTCCGTGACGTCCGCCGGCTTGAACCTTGCGTCGGAAGCAATCCCGAGCGAAGTGATCTTGTCCGATGGGCAGAAAACCGCCTTGACGATCCCGATCACGGCTGTCGATCCTGGTGATTTCACCATAGCCATTGCTTTGACCACACCGGATGGCCAGCGCCTGACAAAGGACCTTACGCTTGGGGTGCGGACCAACGATCCGGCGGTTGGCAGCACACGCCGCCTGTCCCTGGCGTCCGGGCAAAGCTTCACCCTGGATGGTGAGGTTTTTGCCAACTTGCGCCCGGATGGTGCCTCTGCGCTTGTCTCGGCAGGTCCGCTCGCGCGGTTTGATGCGCCGGGGCTTCTGGCGCGGCTTGACCGGTATCCCTACGGCTGCACCGAGCAGGTCACCTCGCAGGCTCTGCCGCTCCTCTACATGTCGTCCGTCGCCGAGCCGCTTGGCATCGGTGATCCCGCCCGTATCGCCTTGCGCATCGACCAATCGGTGACGAGAATCCTGACCCGTCAGGCGGCGAACGGGGCATTTGGATTGTGGCGGGCGGAGTCCGGAGACTTCTGGCTTGATGCCTATGTCACGGATTTCCTGAGCCGGGCCAAGGCGCAGGGACATGACGTTCCGGATCTTGCCTTCCGCAACGCGCTCGACAATCTGAAAAACCGTATCGCCTATGCGCCGGATTTTGACACGGGCGGGGAAGATATCGCCTATGCGCTCATGGTGCTGGCTCGCGAAGGGTCGGCGGCCATGGGAGATCTGCGCTACTATGCGGATGAAAAAGCGGACGCTTTGGCGACACCCATGGCACAGGCGCAGCTTGGCGCGGCACTGGCGGCTTACGGCGATCAGCAACGCGCGGATCGGCTCTTTACCAAGGCGGCCGCGCGTATAGCGAAGCCCGTGGGCAGCGAGCGCGTCTATCGTGCGGACTTTGGCTCCCGGTTCCGTGACACGGCAGGAGTGCTGTCCCTCGTGGTGGAAGCCCGGTCCGATGCCGTGGACACAAGCGATTTGAGCGCCCGCCTTGCCTCTGTCACGCGCCCGCTTTCGACACAGGAGCAAAGCTGGGCGCTTCTGGCGGCGCATGCCATGGTGCAGGACCCGACGGTCTCCGGGCTTGAGATCAACGACGCCCCCCACGCGGGCCCGCTTGTGCAAAAGATCGATGCAGCCTCCTTGCAGCCGATGACCATCCGGAACACCGCCACAACACCGACGGACGTGACACTGACAACCCTTGGCGTGCCGGTTGGGCAGGTCGAAGCAACAGGCTATGGATACGCCCTAACCCGTGAGTATTTCACCATGGACGGGCAGTCGCTCGGGGATACCATCGAAACCGGAGACCGCATGGTTGCTGTGTTGACGGTCCGCCCGTCCGAGGCAACGCGCGCCCGGCTGATGGTAGACGATCCTCTGCCCGCCGGGTTCGAGATCGACAATCCGAACTTGCTTCGCTCCGGCGATCTGCGTGGTCTGGATTGGCTTGAACCTGCAGAAGCAGACCATGCGGAGTTCCGCTCTGACCGATTCCTTGCTGCTGTGACCCATTCCGGCACCAAGCCTTTCCGTCTTGCCTACATCCTGCGTGCGGTCTCCCCCGGTGAGTTCCACCATCCCGCTGCGCTGGTCGAAGACATGTACCGCCCGGACTACCGCGCCACCACGGCGTCGGGGCGCGTGACGATCCAGCCGTAACGCCATGAAACGGCTGCTCGCCCTTGTCTTTTGCCTTTGGTCTGTCGCGTTTGTTCGCGACGGGCTGGATCAGGTGATTGATGATACCGAGCTGCCGGTTCTGGTACATGGCACAGCGCCCGAAGTGCGGGATCGGAACGGCGATCTGCTGCGCGCATATACCATCGAAGATGGTCTCTGGCGGATGGCTGTGAGCGCCGATCAGGTTGATCCGTTGTTTTATGACATGCTGATTGCCTACGAGGACAAGCGGTTCCGGCAACACATCGGGGTCGATCCCAAAGCCACCTTGCGGGCCGCATGGCAGGCGATCCGGCATGGCGAGATTGTCTCAGGTGCGTCGACCCTGACCATGCAGGTGGCGCGCCTGCTGGAAGACGGCACCACAGGCCAATGGGCGGGCAAACTGCGGCAGATGCGATTGGCTCTGGCTCTGGAAAGGCGTCTGTCCAAGGATCAGATTCTCGATCTTTACCTTTCGCTTGCGCCTTATGGGGGCAATGTCGAAGGGCTGCGCGCCGCGTCTCTGGTTTGGCTTGGCAAGGAACCGCGCCGCCTGACTCCGGCGGAGGCTGCGCTTCTGGTCGCGCTCCCGCAGGCTCCGGAAAGCCGCCGTCCGGACCGTCATCCGAAGGCCGCTCGGATCGCGCGGGATCGGGTTTTGATGCGGATGGCGAAGGCCGGGGTGATCTCGGTGGAGGCGGCGCGGGCCGGTCAGACGGATCCTGCTCCGCTGGGCCGTCACCCAATGCCGCAGATCGCGCCACATATGGCTGATCGGGCTGTCGGATCGACCGGGGGGCGGCATGATCTCACGCTGGACCGGGCGTTGCAGTTGGCATTGGAGGATCTGACGCGAACCTATATGCGGGGCCGCGACAGGCGGCTCTCCATGGCTGTCGTTCTGGCTGACATCGAAGGCGGCGACATTCTCGCGTCCATCGGCTCGCCGCGCTACACGGCCACGGAAGGGCAGGGCTTTGTGGACATGACACAGGCGCTGCGCTCGCCCGGGTCGACACTGAAGCCACTTGTATATGGGCTCGCCTTTGACCGGGGGCTCGTGCATCCCGAAACCCTGATCCTCGACACGCCGGTCCAGTTTGGCACCTACGCGCCGCAGAACTTTGATGGCGTGTTTCGCGGCGAAGTGGCTGTCAGGCAGGCGCTTCAACTGTCCTTGAACATTCCGGTGGTCAGGCTGACTGAAGCTCTCGGTCCGGCGCAGCTCATGTCTGCCCTGCGGCAAGCCGGGGTGAACCCCGGCCTGCAAGGCGGTGCTCCGGGATTGGCTTTGTCGCTCGGCGGTGTTGGGGTGAACTTGGAAGACATGGTGCAGCTCTATGGCGCGATGGCGCGCGGTGGTCAGGCGAAACCGCTGCGATGGCGGAAAGACCGCGATGCAGAACCGCTGGGGCGCATCATGAACCGGGCGTCTGCCTGGCAGGTCGGGCATGTGCTTGCCGGTCTGATGCCGCCGCCGCAGTCCGGCCCTCGTGGCCGTGTGGCTTACAAGACGGGCACGTCATACGGGCACCGCGACGCCTGGGCTTTGGGCTGGAACGGGCGCTATGTGGCAGGTGTCTGGATTGGAAGGCCGGACGGGACGCCAGTGCCGGGTGCCTTTGGCGGCGATCTCGCGGCGCCAATGCTGTTCGAAGTGCTCGGCCGCGCCAGCCTGCGCCCGGCGCCTCTGCCAGCGCCGCCGCCGGAGACGTTGATGGTATCCCGGGCTGCCCTGCCTGCACCGCTGCAACGGTTTGGTGAGAGCCAATCTCAGCCGAGCCTGCAAGTGACCTTCCCGCCCGACGGGGCGCGGTTGGCGGCTCAGGGAGACATCCCGATCAAACTGCGGGGTGGAACCCCGCCCTACACGCTCTTGGCGAATGGGGCTGTTGTGAGCACAGAGTTGCGCGGCAACGCGTTCTCGGCATCTGGCCTTGGCGCGGGTTTCACGACCTTGTCGATTATTGATGCAAAAGGCCAATCGGGCCGTGTGTCTGTGGAACTTCGGTAAGGCGCTCTATTCCAGAGAGATGGCAACGCGGTCTTCATTCCAGCCATCGTCAGAGCATTTCGCCCGTACAAAGACGGTGCTCACACCTGTTGGGATTTGAATGCCACCAAGGCTGCGCGTAAACGGTTGTTCGGTCACATGCGGGTGCGCCAAAACGCGTGTTCCTAGGTCCGTGCCATCTTCCAACTCGACGCGCCAGCCGTCTGCATAGTGATCCCAGCCTGTGTCCGGATGGGCGAGCGTGACTGAAAACCGATAATCGGTGCCCTGGCGCTGAGCATCCACGGCGATGATGTCCGGCGGGTCGGCGAAAGCCATACCAGCGAAGAGGAACAGACCAGACGTGATCGATAGAAAAGACCGCATGGGGCGGAGACTAACAGGCTTGATACAAGCGGGGCGTCACGTCTGCGTGTGGTTGGGTTTCGCCAGCAGCACGCGTCTGGACTGAGACGCAAATTCTCGGCGCAGGATGACCCCGGCTGTAAACAAGGTCGCACAGATCAGCGCCCAGGGGCCGGCGAGCCAGGCGGTGGCGGCGATGCCAAAATACACGGATCGCAAACCGCGATTGAATCCGCGGGCCGCGAGGATGTTGATCTCGCCGGCTTTCGCGGCGAGCGGGAGCGCTTCAGGATCATCCGGATCGTTCGGGACCGAAGCCATCAGAACGGCGCAATAGCCAAAAAGCCGATGCGACCAGATGAACTTGAGGAAGGCGTTCACGGCCAGTGCGAGAAACGCGAAGACCTTGATTTCCCAAACAAACAAGGGATCCGTCTGTTGTGTCAGGTCTTCGGCCAGCCCGCTTAGCCGTTCTGTATTCCCCAAAAGTGCAAGGCCGCCGCCGATGGCGATCATGGAGCCGGAGGCGAGGAACGCGGCCCCCTGTCGGAGCTGCCCAGCGATCTGGCTGTCGAATATGCGCGGTTGTCGGGTGACGAGCTGCACCATCCAATCGCGGCGGAAGGCGGCCATCAGGTTGGACGTAGACGGGTACTTTTTTGGCGAATGTTCGATCAGGTGCGTGGAGCCGAGCCAAAGCAGCAAAAGCAGACCGACGGCAATAAGATCGGCCAACTGAAACAGTGAAAGGCGATCGACAAGATCCATGTCAGAACGGCTTCACGACAACGACCCAGAGCACTGCAATTGTGCCGACAACGCTGATCTCGTTGAAAACCCGCAGGTACAAGTCCGACTCGGTGAAAACACCTTTCTGCGCGCGTTTCACGAGGCGCCCCGTCCATAGGTAATGCACAGCGAGAAGCGCCACGAGCAACAGTTTGAGGTGCACCCAGGCCGGCCAGCCGAGCCAGTGCGCGTACCACAGGCCCGTGAGGATCCCGATGATGCCAAGACCGAAGGAGAATCGGTAGAGCCGATAGGTGAGATCCCCGAGCGGTCCGTCTTCGCCGGTCTTCTGGTAATCCCGCTTCCAGTAGATGATCGCGCGTGGCACGGCAAAGATGGATGTCATCCAGCCCATGACGCAGAGAATGTGAATGATTTTAACCCAGTCCATGCCCGCAAATGACCCTGATCGCTGCACAAATTCAAGGGAGGACAGGCTTGTCGGAATTGGGGATTGGCAAATCCGGTATTTTGGTTATATTAATTTACCAATTGCCCCGTTTTAGGGAAATTCAGGAGCCCGCCATGCAGATGCCAGCCCCAGACGCCACGATCATTGCCCGCAAGCCGCGCATTGTTGCCCGGCTTAGGCAGGTCCTGCCGCCTGACGCCGTGATCGACGATCCGGCCGAGACGCGCGCTTACGAATGCGATGCACTGACGGCCTATCGCTGCCCACCCCTAGCCGCTGTGCTGCCCGGCAACACGCAGGAGGTCGCTGACGTGCTTCGGGTGTGCCATGAGGAGGGCGTTCCCGTGGTGCCGCGCGGTTCGGGGACGTCTCTGGCCGGTGGGGCGCTGCCAACAGCGGACAGTGTAATCCTTGGCGTAGCGCGGATGAACGCGGTTCTGGAGACTGACTACGACAACCGCTTTATTCGAGTGCAGACCGGGCGCACCAACTTGTCTGTAACAGGCGCGGTGGAAGAGAACGACTTTTTCTACGCGCCGGACCCGTCTTCCCAGCTTGCCTGTGCGATTGCCGGAAACATCGCGATGAATTCGGGTGGGGCGCACTGTCTGAAATACGGGGTGACCACGAACAACCTGATGGGTGTGACCATGGTTCTGTTGGATGGCACGGTGGTTGAACTTGGCGGAGCGCATCTGGATGCGGGCGGCCTTGATCTTCTGGGTGTTGTCTGCGGAAGCGAAGGGCAGCTCGGTGTGGTGACTGAAGCGACCCTGCGCATTCTGCGCAAACCCGAAGGCGCGCGCCCGGTGCTGATCGGCTATGACTCCAATGAAGTCGCCGGGGCCTGCGTTTCTGACATCATCAAAGCGGGTGTGCTGCCCGTGGCGATCGAGTTCATGGACGCGCCCTGTATCCGTGCCACGGAAGATTTTGCTCAGGCCGGGTACCCGGACTGCGAGGCGTTGTTGATCGTCGAGGTCGAGGGCAGCGAAGCCGAGATTGCGGAGCAGCTCACCAAAATCAAGGATATCGCGCGGCGCCATAATCCTGTCGAACTGCGCGAGGCGACGTCGGATGACGAAGCGGCGCGGATCTGGCTGGGCCGCAAAGCCGCCTTTGGCGCGATGGGCAGCATCAACGATTACATGTGTCTCGATGGCACGATCCCGGTCAGCGAACTGCCCTATGTTCTGAAACGCATCGGAGAGATGTCACAGGAATTCGGGCTTGCGGTTGCCAATGTTTTCCATGCCGGAGACGGCAATATGCACCCCCTGATCCTGTTCAATGCAAACGAGCCGGGCCAGCTTGAAACCTGCGAAGCCTTCGGTGCGGAGATTCTCAAACTGTGTGTCGAGGTCGGCGGGTGTCTGACCGGCGAGCATGGTGTGGGCATCGAAAAGCGGGACTTGATGACGGATCAATATGATCCGGCAGATCTGGAGATCCAGATGGCGGTCAAGGACGTCTTCGATCCCGGTTGGCTCCTCAACCCGGCGAAAGTGTTTCCACTCGAAGTCTCTCAGTCCCGCCGCGCGCGGCAGATCGCGGCCGAGTAGAGCGCCTGTTTGGCTGACCCACGAAGATTTGGACCAAGAAAAAGCACATGAAACCTGAGACTGAAGCGGCTTTGGCCGAGATGATTTCTGCCGCAGACGGCCCTCTTTTCATCCGGGGCGGTGGCTCGCGCGATGTCGCGGTTGCTGGCGCTGTTCTGGAGACAGGCGGTCTTCGCGGAATAACGCTCTACGATCCGGGATCGCTGACGCTTGTCGTCAAGGCAGGTACGCCGCTGGACGAGATCGAAGCCGCGTTGGAGGCCGAAGGGCAAAGGCTTGCGTTCGAGCCGATGGATCATCGCGGACTGCTGGGCACATCCGGTGCGCCCTCCATCGGCGGCGTTGTGGCCGGAAACATCAGCGGCCCGCGCCGGATCCAGGCGGGCGCTTGCCGTGACTTCCTGCTTGGAGTGCGCTTTGTCGATGGCATGGGGCAGATCATCAAGAACGGCGGACGCGTGATGAAAAACGTAACCGGCTATGATCTGGTCAAACTGATGGCCGGAAGCTGGGGCACCTTGGGCGTGCTGACAGAGGTCAGCCTGAAGGTTCTGCCCAAGCCAGAGGCGGCGGCGTGCTTGCTTATACATGGGCTGCAAGACGCTGAGGCCGTTGCCGCAATGTCCAAAGCTCTGGGATCGCCTTTTGACGTGACAGGCGCGGCGCACACACCCTCCGGCGTGGATGGCCATCCTGTGACCATGATCCGGATCGAAGGATTCGAAGGTTCAGTATCCTATCGCGCGAAAAAGCTCCGGGAGATGTTCGCGGATCGTGATGTGCGCGTTGAGACAGAGCCCGCTCGCGTGTCGGCGGGATGGCGCTGGGTGCGGGATGTCGAGCCGATGCATGGCAGCACCGGGGATGTCTGGCGTGTCTCGATGAAGCCGTCTGACACGCCGGATTTGGTGCAGGCACTGCGTAGCGAAGGGTTTGTCAAATCCGTGCTGTACGATTGGGGAGGCGGTTTGGTGTGGATCGAAACCGAACCCGGCAAAGACATTCGAACAACGGGACTCAAAGGCCATGCAACGCTTGTCCGCGCGTCGGATGCCGCCCGCGCGCGCATTGCCCGCTTCCAGCCGGAGCTCGCGCCCGTCGCCGCATTGTCCGATGGTATTCGGTGCAAGTTTGACCCCCGGGGCATTCTCAATCCGGGAGTCATGACGCAATGAACGGCATGCTGTTCCTAACCTTTGTCCTGATCTTTGTCGTTGGCCCGATGCTGTGCGCGGTTCTGCTGCGTCTGCCGACACGGCTTTCCGTTCTGATTGGGCTGGGTCTTGGTGCAGTGGTTTCGGTGACGCTGGCGCTTATGCTGCAAAGCATGGGGCCGATGCGAATGCTCCCATCCCTGATCTTGCTGTGGCTTGCCTGGGTGCTTGCCGTGGCCATGACCGGGCATGCCTTTCTGCGCCGTATCAAGGCTCCGCGCGCACGGCGCTGGATCACCCTGATCGCGCTTTTGACCACAACCTTGCCATGGTTCGGACTGGCCACTGCGCGCGTCATGCTTTGACGCGCCTCATGCCGCCGATCCGACGACTTCACTCTCGCCGCCACCCATCCTTTCAGCTCTAGCCAGAGATCCGATATGCAGACGACCTTCACAGAAGCACAACTTGAGGATGCGGGCACCGCCCGGGCCAACAAAATTCTGCGCACCTGTGTGCACTGCGGGTTTTGTACTGCGACCTGTCCCACCTATCAGGTTCTTGGCGATGAACTCGACAGCCCACGTGGGCGGATCTACCTGATCAAGGATATGCTCGAGAACGAACGGGTGCCTGACGAGAGAACCGTCAAGCACATTGACCGCTGCCTCTCCTGCCTCGCTTGTATGACAACCTGTCCGTCGGGTGTGCACTACATGCACCTGATCGACCATGCGCGCGCTTATGTCGAAAAGCACTATGACAGGCCATGGTCGGACCGGGCCCTGCGCTGGGTGCTGGCTCGGATCATTCCGTATCCGACACGGTTCCGGGTGGCCCTGCTTGGGGCAAAGATTGGCAGGCCGTTTGCCCGCTTCATGCCGGATCCGCGGTTGCGGGCGATGCTGGAGATGGCACCGAAGCACATCCCGCCCGTCAGCCGCAATGATGATCCACAAAGCTTTGCCCCGAAGACTAAAAAGCGCATGCGTGTTGCCCTGATGACCGGCTGCGCACAAAAGGCGCTGAACACCGATATCAATGATGCCACCATTCGGCTGCTGACGCGCATGGGGGTGGAAGTTGTCGTGGCCAAGGGTGCTGGTTGCTGTGGTGCGCTCACGCATCACATGGGCAAGGAAGACCAGAGCCATGCCTCTGCCGCCGCCAATATCGCGGCCTGGAAAGCGGAGATCGATGGCGCAGGTCTGGACGCGATCGTGATCAACACCTCCGGCTGCGGCACAACTGTAAAAGACTATGGTCATATGTTCGCGGGCACGGCGCACGAAGCCGATGCTGCTCAGGTTGCCGGTCTGGCCAAGGATGTTTCCGAAGTTCTGGCCATGTTGGAGATCCCCGAAAGCGCGCCCAAGGGCATTCGTGTGGCTTACCACGCGGCCTGTTCGCTCCAGCACGGACAGAAGATCAAATCGCACCCCAAGGCGCTGTTGAAACGGGCCGGGTTCGAAGTGGTCGAGCCTGCGGACAGTCATCTGTGCTGCGGATCTGCCGGCACATATAACCTGCTACAGCCGGAGATTTCCGGCCAATTGAAAGAGCGGAAAGTGCGCACACTGGAGGCCAAACAGCCCGACATTATTGCAGCAGGAAACATTGGTTGCATGATGCAGATAGGCTCGGGGACAGCTGTGCCGATTGTTCACACGGTCGAACTGCTGGACTGGGCAACGGGCGGTCCAAAACCGCGCGCTCTGAACGAGACAAATTAGACACGCCTGCCGCTTTCCGGATCGAATGCCCTAATTTTGCCCAACGCGCTGGTTAACCAAAACCAAGATCAAAGCAATGGGCCGACTTCGTGCGCGTATTTATTATTGTTCTTTCCTGCCTTTGGGCTGTTTCCGCGCAGGCTCAGGGGTTCTTTTCTCTGGGCAGCGACTCTCTGGGCAGCGACGAGGACTCGCGCAAATGGGAGGCGGTCGGGCGTCTTGATGTGCCGGGCGATGCCTTTTGCACCGGGGCCCTGATTTCCCCGGACCTTGTGATCACTGCGGCACACTGCCTGTTTGATCCGAACACCGGCGCACGGGTTCCCATTGATGACATCAAGTTCCTTGCCGGTTGGCGGGTGGGTCGCGCGGCGGCCTATCGCCGGGTGCGGCAGGCGGTGCATTTGCCGGACTATGACTTCAACGGCCCGGCAGACACGGACAGGGTGCGAAAGGACCTCGCACTGATCCAACTGCAGCATCCGATCAAGAACACGACAATCACACCATTCGCCATCGGCGCGCGTCCGGCCAAAGGCGCGGATGTTGGCGTTGTATCCTACGGTCACGATCGCTCCGAGGCGCCGACGCTGGAAGATGTTTGCCGGGTGTTGTCGCGGCAAGGCGGGATCTTCGTCTTGTCCTGCGAGGTGGAGTTTGGTGCGTCGGGTTCGCCCGTCTTCAGTTTCGCACCGGACGGCACCCCAAGCATCGTGTCTGTTGTGTCCGCCAAGGCGCGGGATGAAAACACCGGGGCGGCAATATCTCTGGCGGTTTCCCTCGATGCGCCGCTCGGGGTTCTGCGTACCTTGATTTCCGAAGGTGTGGGGCTGCCTCGGGGTTTGACACACCAGACTGCGGGCACTCGTAACGAAAACACCGGCGCAAAGTTCATCAGGCCATGATCCGCGCCGCTCTGATCGCATGTGCCAGCCTCCTGGCCAGCCCGCTCGCCGCCCAACAGACGGTCTACGATGTCATGAACAATCGCGGTGCCATGCTCGGATGGGAGGCGGTCGGCCGGATCGATAGCCCCGGCGGGTTTTGCACAGGCACGCTGATTGCCCGGGATCTCGTTCTGACGGCGGCGCACTGCGTGTTTGACAAGGCCGGACGCCCGATTGCCGCAAACACCCTTCGGTTCCGGGCCGGGTATCACCACGGTCAAAGTATCGCGGAACGCCGCGTCGCCCGTTGGGTTGCGGCAGAGGGCTATTCTGACCCCGGCGCTGTGCATCTTGATGCGACGCGGATCGCCAATGATGTGGCCTTGCTGCGCCTTGAGGCCGACATTCATTCTGCCGAGGCGGACCCGTTTCGGGTCGCTGAGGCACCCGCCAGGGGCACAGCCGTCAGCGTTGTGTCTTATGGTCAAGGGCGCGCGCATGTTCTGTCTCGCGAAGCGAAATGCGCTGTGACCGATCGCTATGCCCAGGGCATCCTTGGGCTGGATTGTGATGTGACCTTCGGGTCCTCCGGCGCGCCTGTCTTCGTGCACGAAAACGGACGGCTGCGGATTTTGTCTATCATTTCGGCCATTGGCAAGGACGACAGCGGCAGCGAAACCGCGCTGGGCATGACGTTGCCGTATCATGTCAGCGCTTTGAAACAGCGTCTCAGGTCAGATGCAGCCCGGCCCAAGGTCAGTGCCGGTGCACGTCGTCTCAGCGTCGGACACGGCGCGCGTAACAATTCGGGAGCGAAGTTCGTACGCCCATGAAGCACATGTTCCAACACCTTATCGCAGCGTGTCTGCTGGTCTCATTACCCGCTGTTTCCGCAGCGCAATCCCCGGTTCCAGCCGAGTTGCAGCAAACGCCGCAGGCCGGTGAGCTCCTGATTGGCACCCAAACCTGCCCCGGCATGCTTTTGATGCCGCAATTCGCCACCGTGACAGAATCCTGCCTGAGGGACAGCGCACCGGAGACTGCGCGTTTCACCGATCTGGTGTTCTTTACGCTGGATGGCAGTGACCTTCCGCTTTACCGCCTGCCGGTTCTTGGCTGGATGCTGCATGGCGATCAAGCGCCGCGCGGCGGTGGCGTGCGGGATGCGGTCGGCATTGGCGGCGGACTGGTCATGCTGCAACTGGATGTGGAAAGCTGGCAGTTGTCCGATCCGGACGCTTTGCCTTTGGCGCAAGACGCCCGAACGCCAACGCGTGAGGTTGGCGTCACCCGAGGGTTGGTCAGCGACCCTGTGGTCAAAAGCGATTGCGAGTTGCTACGCGATCTCAGCGGGCAGGAAGATTATGCCGCAGCCCTGCTGTGTGACATGACGGAAAGGGACAAACCCGCAGAAGCCGCCGCGCCGGTGAACAACCGGCCCAAGGTCAACCGGGGGATTGGCGGAACTGCCGGTAATGCGCGAGATCCAATGGCGTTTGATCTCGATTCGATGCGCCTTGGCGTTCGTCCGGCTCAACCTCGCAATCCGGGCGCCCGTTTCGTCTCGCCCGGCGGGTCTTGAAACCGCAAAAACGCATGCCTACCTGAGAGTGACCGGGGCGCCGCAGAGCGGGTTCCGGAACCAGAACAGACGCCTGTCTCCAAAGAGAAGGCGCCGCAGAAATTGGTATCGCTCAAACGGAGGATTCCCATGCGACACTTTGATTTTGCACCGCTTTATCGTGCAACTGTTGGCTTTGATCAGATCGCGGACATGATGGACCGCGTCCTTGCTAACGACGTCAGCCAGCAAACCTACCCGCCTTACAACATCGAAAAGACTGCCGATGACGCCTACCGCATTTCGATCGCGGTGGCCGGCTTCTCCGGTCAGGATCTGTCGGTCGAAGTGAAAGAGCAGGCGCTGGTCGTCTCTGCCCGGAAGGCGGAAGACAATAACGAGCGGAGCTACCTGCATCGCGGCATTGCCACGCGCGCCTTTGAACGCCGTTTCCATCTTGCCGATCATGTGCGCGTCGTCGGCGCGACCCATGAAGACGGCATGCTGCACATCGAGCTTTCCCGCGAAATCCCGGAGGCGCTGAAACCGCGCCAGATCGAAATCGCAGGGCCGTCCCGCGCCATCGAAAAAGACGTGGTCGACGCTGAAAAGGTCAACTGACCGACCTCAAGGGTGAATAAACGCGGCCCCGGGGAAACCCGGGGCCTTTTGTATTTTAGGCGCTGAGCGCGGTTGCGGTTTGCGCGTTCATTTCAAGGACAACAGTCCCCGTGCTGTGCCTGCTTTCCACCTGACGGTAAGCATCGAAGATGCGCTCAAACGGGTAAATGTGGTCGACAACTGGGCGTAGCCTGCCTTCAGCAATCCAGCCTGTCAGCCGCGTCAGATCTTCCGCCGTATCGGAACTGACCGCCAGCGCAACGCGCGGCCCACCGGTCAGCTTGGCCCGGATCATGTCCCACAGTTCGCGCCCGGCCATGTTGAGCGGTACAAACACGCCACCGGGTTTCAGGGTATGGCGCATTTGACCCCAATGGGTCACGCCTACGGTGTCGAACACCACGTCATAAGCGCCACGCGCGGCATCCACGCTTTCTTGGGTGTAGTCAATCACCCTGTCCGCGCCGAGCGCGGTCAGCATGTCGGCGCGCCCCGGTCCCGCCACGGCGGTCACGACCGCACCCATCGCCTTTGCGATTTGCACGGCAAACGAGCCCACGGCGCCGGACGCGCCGACGATCAGGACATGCTGCCCGCGCTGCAGCTTGGCCACGTCGCGCAGGAACACCAGTGCCGAGTTTCCGCCAAAGGGCAAAGAGGCGGCTTCTGTATCCGACAGTGCGTCCGGTGTGGCGACCACAGCCGCATCTTCCTTCACGGCGACATACTCCGCGTGACCGCCGTGTCCGACAAAGCCAAACACTCGCCCGCCGGTCTTGAAACGTGTTACGGCATGTCCTGTTGCGATCACGGTTCCGGCCATGGCCACGCCAAGAACCGGCTGTTTTGGTGTGCGAAACCCGAACATCAAATGGCCGGGCAGTTTCGTGATGCCGGGAAAGGCGGCGGCCCGGATGCGCCAATCGGCAGTAGTCACAGCGGCGGCGCCAACGCGTACAAGGATTTCATCCGGGGCGGGCGAAGGGGTGGGGCGCTCGGCAAGGGTCACAACATCTGCGGGACCGAAGCGATCGTAGACTGCGGCTTTCATCTCTTGTCCTTTCAACAATGCGTTTATCTCTTGAGCGCACAGGTAAGATATACGGGTTCGGATGATAATTGACGAAAACTGGATGCATGATATGCGTTAGTGTATGGATTGGAAATCGGTCACCTTTGATTGGAACAGGGCCCGCGCCTTTCTCGTCACCGCGGAAGAGGGCTCGCTCTCGGCAGCGGCGCGTGCCCTTGGTATGACGCAACCGACGCTGGGGCGGCAAGTGACGGCGCTCGAAGAAGAGCTGGGTGTTCTGCTGTTTGACCGTGTTGGACGCGGGCTAGTTCTGACCCACGCCGGGGCGCAGCTTATGGAGCATGTCCGGGCCATGGGAGACGCTGCCGCTTCGCTGTCTCTGGTCGCCTCCGGGCAAGCTCAGGCCGTAGAAGGCACCGTTGCGGTCACAGCGTCAGAAATCTACTCCATGTGGCTTCTGCCGACCGCGCTGAAAACCCTGTCGGAACGCGCGCCTGGAATCCACGTGGAGGTGGTTGCCTCCAACGCTGTCCGGGATCTCAAAAGGCGCGAAGCGGATATTGCAATCCGCAATGCCAGGCCCGATCAACCTGATCTGATCGGCAAACTGGTGGCGCATGATCGCGGCGGTTTCTTTGCGACAGCCGATTGCCTGAGGATCCTTCCTCCGATCGAGACTCCGGAGGATCTGGCAAAAGCGCGGCTTGTCGGAATGGAAGAGAACGCGCGCTATATCGCGGCGCTCAATGAACGCGGCATACCTGTAACCGAACAGAACTTTTCCGTTACGCCAACAACGCATCCGGTCCATTGGGAAATGACGCGGGCCGGGCTTGGCATTGGTGTGGGGCCGCTTGGCTTTGCAGCAAGACATCCGGGATTGGTGCGGGTTTTGCCGGACGTGGAGTTTGAGTACCCGGTCTGGCTCGTGGCGCATCGTGAACTACGGACAAGCCCAAGGGTCAGGCTCGTCTGGGATACCCTAGCCGAAACTGTGCCAGAGCTGCTAAAAGCTTGAAAAAAGAAAGCCCCGCAGCCGGTCGGTGCGGGGCTTTCGATGCTTTTGGGGAAGGCCGGATTACAGCTTGCCGATGCTCCAGAAGAGCGTTTCGCCAGAGCTGTCATCGACGCCATCATTGTCTGTCGAAACCCAGGCTGTACCGTCTTCGAAGATCGCAAGACCTTCGACCTTATCGACCACATAACCGCCCTGCGCTGCCAAGTCGGGCAGGACGTCGTAGGCTTCTTCCTTGGATACAACCGGCAGATCGCCGCCAAGTGGAGCCGGGACCATGTCGGACGCCGGGATGCGGTAGATTTTCTTGGTCACCGCGTCTGCACCAATCTGGTTGTCGCGTTCGATGACGTAGACATGATCGCCATGCGCCACGATCTCGGACAGGCCAACCCAGCCTTTCTCAGGAGAAGCCTTGGGATAGAGAACTGCGCCCCATTCCTTGGTCTTCAGGTTGTAGGCAACAAGCTTCACGTGATCTTTCGGATCGTCTTTCCACTCGCGCTGAACTGCCATCCAAAGCGTGTCGCCGACCTTTGTGATGCCTTCGAAGCCAAAGCGCTTTTCGACCGCGGCCAGTTCGGCAGGGATGGTGATCTCACCTTTGTTGGTCTTGATCAGCCCGTCCGGCTGCACGTGGTAAATGGCGTGCGGGATCGCGCGTTCGGTGCGGCCTTCGCTGGCCACGTAGAACCCGCCCTTGCCGTCCAGCGTGATGCCTTCGAGATCGAGCTTTTGCGCAGCGGACCCGTCCGCGCGGTGCACACGGATCACGTCAACGATCTTGGCCGGGGTCTGCGTGGTGTCGATCTTGAAGATCGACGGCTGGTAGCCATAGAAACTGTCGTTCACGGCCCAGACGATGCCTTTGTCATCCGCCACCATGCCGGACAGAGCGCCCCAACCGATCAGGTCCTTGGCCCCTTCTGAGGTCAGTTGCGGATAGGCTGGTGCAGCGTTCTGATACTCGTAGATCATGACGTGCGCACGCACGCCGCCATCTTCGATCAGGTCAACTTCGTTGGCAGAGATCAGAAGGTTGCGCTCGGGGATCGCCACATAGCCTTCCGGCCCGATGCCGGACGGCAGCAACTGCTTCAGCACCGGAGCGCTTGGGTTCGTCGCGTCATAAACACCGACAGCGGAGCCGCGCTCGGAGCCGACAAAGACCATCGGCGTTTCGCCAAAGGTTGCGGTTTCGATGGACTCGGGTTCAACGCCTTTGGAGTCCGAGCGTTTGTCCGGGTAGTGGCCGATCTGGATCAAAGCATGTTCGAAGGATTCGCCGCTTTCAAAGACGACGGTGCCGTCTTTCGAAAAGATGGTCCAGCCGCGCGAACCGCCGTCCATGTCACCTTCGTTTGCCGTGGCAAAATGGGTGTCGTCGAGCCATTTGACGGCGTCGGGTTCGCGCTTGCGCCCCAACTGGCTCTTGTCGAAATCGAGCGAACCGCGTTCGTCCAGCGTATCGATGTTCTTCAGGTCCACCGCACCTGCGGAGAAATGCGCGAGCACCTCGCCGTCTTTCGAGACAACCGCCAGATGGTTGTTCTCCTGCATGGTCACGACGGTCTCGCCAAGGCTGTTGATGTCAACAAACTCCGGCTCCGGGTCTTCCGGCGAGACCTCCGCAAGATCGGTCAGAGCAACCTGTTGCAGGCTATCGCACTGAACCGCGCCGTCTGTCACAGGCAGAAGCGTCAGGAAGCCCGCGGGCATCTGACCGGTGCGGCCGTCCCCCTCGTCCTCGTCACGTTCGTTCTCGATAGCCACGGCGATCTGGCTGCCATCCTTTGCCACGGCCACGCTGTCCGGCTGACCGCCAAGATCACAGCGCGCGATCTCGTCGCCGCTCTTGATATTGATCGCGGCGAGGTAACCCGAGGGATTGTCATAGTCCGGGGAGGTGTTCACACCGACAAAGGCGGTCTCACCCAGAATGCCGACAGAGGTCGGCTCGCCGTCCAGAGCGATGTTGCCCAGCGGCTTCGGCTGGTATGCATCGGTGATGTCGATCCGGCCAAGCGCGCCGAGCGGGCCATCGGTGTAGACCAAAGTCATGCCATCGGCAGTGGCTGCGATGATTTCCGCGGACGTTTCGCGCGAGATGTCTTCGCCTTCCGCCATGTTCAGCGGCGTGGCAAAGCTTGCGATGCGGTTGAAGTTCATCTCGGCCAGCGCAGGTCCGGCGAGCAGCGCAAGGGCGCTTGTCATTGTGAGTGTGCGGATCACGTGGGAATCCCCCTGATGGTGCAATACCCGTGCGAAGTGACCCGGGGATGTAACAGTCATGCGACTGTTTTGTGAACCTTACACGGCAACCCCGGCTTTGGGCCGGGATTGCCGATTTTGGCTCACTTGGACAGGCTCTGCGCTAGCCGCATCAGGGTGACAGCCTCCTGGCGGTAGCCGAAAGGATCGTCGCCGCGCGCGGCTGTTGCCGCGTTGATGGCGTCGTCGAAGGTGTAGTCGCCAATCAAATCGGATCCCTGCAACAACTGCCCGAAGCCAGCAATCGCCGCCGCGAAATCGGCGTCGGGAAGAGGCGCGGTATCCGCCATGATCGGCGTTTGGACCAATTGGCTGACGCTCTCACCCGGAGCTTTGTAGCGCAGTTTCAGGAAACCAAGCTCGTCGCTCTCTGGCGAGAGCGCCGCGCGGTCATAGCGCAGCGGATCGGTCAGCCGGGCTTCGCTCCCGACAGGGGTGATCTCATAAAGAGCCGTGACCTGATGGCCCGCGCCGATTTCTCCCGCGTCCACTTTGTCATTGTTAAAATCCTCGCGGCGCAGCGCGCGGGTCTCATAGCCGATCAGACGGTATTCTGCGACCAAAGCCGGGTTCCATTCCACCTGGATCTTCACATCATCCGCGATGGGCACCAAAGCGCCGGTCAGCTGATCAACCAGCACTTTCTGTGCCTCGGCCAGCGTGTCGATGTAGGCTGCCATGCCATTCCCGGTTTGCGCCAGCGCCTGCATCGTCGCGTCATCGAGATTGCCGCGACCAAACCCGAGAATACTTAAGTAAGTGCCCGTTTCCCGTTTGTCGGCGATATAGTTCTTGAGCGCATCAGGATCGCTGATCCCGACGTTGAAATCACCGTCAGTGGCGAGGATCACACGAGAGACTTTGCCGTCCTCAGCCATCGCTTCAGCTGTGGCATAGGCCAGTTGCAGGCCTGCCTGCCCGGCCGTGCTGCCGCCGGCATCCAGTCGTTCCAGTGCGTCAAGAATAGTCTGCCGCTCGCTTGCCGGGGTTGGCTCCAGCACGCGGCCGGCGCTGCCCGCGTAGGTCACGATGGAGACCGAGTCTTCTGCATTGAGTTGCCCCAAGAGCAGGCGGAAGGATTGCTTGAGCAAAGGCAGCTTGTTCGGATCAGACATGCTCCCGGAGGTGTCGATCAGGAACACGAGGTTCAGGGGCGGGCGTGCTTCCGGCATGGCCCCTTGCAGGCCAATGTGCACCAATTGCGTGCCTTCGCGCCACGGGCTGTCCATCACGCCAAGCGAGGCGCGGAACGGCTCTGCGCCCTGCGGCGACGGGTAGTCATAAGGGAAATAGTTGATCATCTCTTCGATCCGTACGGCACCCTCGGGCGGGAGCCGTCCAAAGGACAAAGAGTTGCGGATGATCGACCAACTGGCGGTGTCCACGTCGATGGAGAAGGTGGAAACGGGCTCTTCTGTTGTGACCTTGATCGGATTGGACTCGGCCTCCGGATACGCCTCGGTGTCCTCCGGGGCAAGCAAGAGCCCGTCTTGCAGGATTTGCGGGGCGGGGGCCGCTTTGGCCAACCCGCCCGCGAAAGGCGCAGCTTCTCGCGTCATCATGCGTGGCGCCGGTGCTCCGGCGGCTTCTTCCATCACAATGACCGGCTCAAACTCAAGCGCGTGGGTGTCGGCCAAATCCTGTGCGTCTTCTGTACGCGAGGGTGACAAGACCAGCGGTTCCGTGACGGGCTCCTGCGGGAGCACCGCCGCTTCTGGCTTTGCCGCAATGTCATTTCCGGCCTTGCTGAACGGCACCTCCTGCAACACGGGGATAACGGCAACAAGCGCGACAGCGGCAAGTGCAGTGGAGGCGGTCAGGACGCCGCGGGAAGAAAGCGTTTTGGTCAACATGGCAATTACTCCTCTGAAACCCCGGTTTTCGGGGTCTTCAGGGGTAGGACGCGCCTCGGTCGTCTTTCCTTGGAGGCTGTCGAAATTTTTCATCGCCAGCGCGAGGTTTTCCGCGCGCCGGGCCGCATCCGGCTCGGGTGTTGCATCGTCCAGCGCACGTTTCAGATCGTCGAACTCGCTCATTGTTCCGCCTCCAGCATGCGCTTCAGCTTCCTTTTGGCCTCGGACATACGCCAACTCACCGTGCCTTCCGAAATGCCCTGCACCTCCGCCACCTCCGCGTGACTGAGTCCTTCCAGAATAAGCACAACAGTTTCGCGCAGCTCGGGCGGCGTAAGCGCATCCATCGCAAATCGCAGCCAATCAAGGCGTTCCGCCGTTTCCGCCTGCGCGGCCCTGCGCGACACTTCCCAATCGCCCCAGCCTTCGGCTTTGTGCCGATATGTGTTTTGCCGTCGCATCCGATCGCGTGCGGCGTTGACCGTGATGCGGTAAAGCCAGGTGGTGACCTTCGCATCCCCCCGAAAACCAGCCAGTTTCGCGGGCAAGGCGGCACAGATATCCTGTGTTAGATCCTCGGCATCGGCGCGGCTACCGGTCAGGCGAAAGGCCAGCCGAAAGATGCGGTCATGCAGGCGCGCGATCAGAAGCCCGAAGGCATTCCGATCTCCACCGGCCGCGGCCAGCGCAAGGCTTTCATCCGACGTGTTCATGTCCATCACACTGCATGAGACGCAGGCCGATTGGAATTCCTTGGGTAGGATCGCGTTTTTTTCAGTTGCGCCCTTCGCGCAGCCAGGCTCCGACGATCAACGCAGAGGCAACCAGCAGCACCAGCCATCCCGGCAGCAGTGGAGACTGCCGGACGTCCAGCGTTTCATAGGCGTCTCTTGGTGTGATCCCGATCCAGCCGCGCCCGGCGGCGGGGCGGCCTGCGCGCACGGTGCGGATTGATGGCAAGCCGTCTTCGAGCCGGGCCGTTCCGCCACGCATGGCGCTAATCATCGGCTCCAAAGCTTCGGCGCTGGCGATGGTCTGTTCGAACTCACGCGGCGCGGCGGGGCCTAGGCCGATCACCGCGCTTTGCTCGCCTTCCTCCAGCCGGTAAAGGCCAATGTCCGGCCCTTCATAGAGCGTCTCAAAGCGGCCGGGGCTGATCTCTTCGAGTGGCACCTCTTCGGTTTCGCCATCGGGCCGTGTGATCGTCACCGTTCCAACCGTATCGGTCAACGAGCGGCGGATGATCCGCATGGTCTGGCCGCTGGCTTCGGCCCAGAGCGCCTCTTCTTCCAGTTCCGGCTCTTTCATCATCCAATGGGCGAGGCGGCGCAGCAGTTCGAGCTGCGGGCCGCCCCCTTCGAAACCTCGCGACCAGAGCCATGCGTGATCAGAAGCGAGCAGCGCGACGCGCCCTTCGCCAACACGGTCCAGAACAAGCAATGGCCGGTCTTCGATCCCGGACATGACAATGTCACCGCGATCGGGTGATAGTTCGATCTGCCGCATCCAACGGCCCCATGTATCTGCTCCAAGCAGACCTGCGGTGACCGGGTGTTTCTCGCCCAGTTCCGTGACCGCCGGGCGAAATCCTTCTTCGACAACGCGGGCGGTCGGTTCGGCTGGAAGCACCTCGCTGAGCGGCGAGCGATAGATGGAATCCGCGCTGGCGAAGTCCGGCCCTGCCGCCACAAGCACCGCGCCGCCGTCCTGCACATAGCTGCGCACGTTGTCGAGATAGATAGAGGGGAGGATGCCGCGCCGTTTGTAGCGGTCGAAGATGATCAGGTCGAAATCGTCGATCTTCTCAAGGAACAGCTCGCGCGTCGGGAAGGCAATCAGGGACAGTTCATTGACCGGCACTCCGTCCTGTTTTTCTGGCGGGCGCAGGATGGTGAAGTGGACGAGATCAACCGAAGAATCTGATTTGAGCAGATTCCGCCATGTGCGTCCGCCCGCATGTGGCTCGCCGCTCACGAGAAGAACACGCAGACGGTCACGCACGCCGTTGATCTGCACAAGCGCGCGGTTGTTGCGGTCGGTCAGCTCGCCTTCTGCTTCTGGCACGATGAACTCGATCACGTTCAAGCCGCCATGGGGCAGGGTGATCGGAAGGCTGAGGTCTTCACCAATGGGGACGTTGAAGTTCTGCGGCGCTTCGCCATCGACGGAAATCTGAAGCTCGGTGGATGTCGCCCCGGGGCTCGCGCCGTCATCTTCGATGCGCAGGGTCAGCTCTACCTCCTCACCCAGAATGGCAAAGGCCGGGGCGTTGCGCACGATCAGGCGGCGGTCCCAGTCGGTTTCCTGTCCGGTGAGCAAAAGGTGCATGGGCGCGGGTAGGTCCGGCGCGCGTTCGAGATCATGCAAACGGCCATCCGAGAGCAACAGGACACCGGCGATGCGCCCGCGCGGCTCTTCGGCCATGGCGGCACTGAGCGCGGTCATCAGTTGCGTGCCTGCGTCGCCTTCGCCATCGCCAACGGGAATGCGCCGAACTTCGGTGTTGGCGCGGGCCAGAAGCTGCGCCTCAATGGCGTCTGCGGCGTCCTTTGTGACACCCGCCCGCTCGGCCAGCTTCTGCGAGGCGCTTTGGTCTTCGAGCAGCAAAACGATATCAGCCAACGGCGCGCGATCCTCGACTTGCCAGGACGGTTGCGCCAAAGCGGCCACGAGCACAACGCCCGCCAGCAGTCGCAAAGCCCAACCCGTCAAGCCACGCCAAAGCGCGAGCAGCGCGCCGCCAAGCGCCAGCGCGCCGAGCAAGGCCACCAGCCACCACGGTAGCAGCGGGTCGAATATGATCTGTCCGGTCATTGCCCAAGCCTGTCCAGCAAAGCAGGCACATGCACCTGATCGCTTTTGTAATTCCCGGTCAGCACATGCATCACCAGATTGACGCCGAACCGTGCCGCAATCTCCCGCTGGCGCTCGGCACTGTAACCGCGACCCAACTGCACAAGCGGCTGACCGCGTTCATCCACGGCCCACGCCGATGCCCAGTCATTGCCGCCGATGACGATCGGGGTAACATTGTCATTGAGATTCCGGAAAGGCATGCCGTCGATCAGTTCTGCATCTGGCGGCGAGGCCTCGACCCAGACATCACGGCCGAAATAGCGACCGGGGAAATCCTGCAGGAGATAGAACGTCCGGGTCAGCACGTGGTCTTCCGGGACCGGCTCTAACGGTGGGATATCAAGCGGGCGGGCCAGATCCTGAAGTTTGCGACCGTTCGGCGTGTTTGCCCCGAAACCGGCAATATCAGCATCCCGCGTGTCGAACACGATCATGCCACCGGAGCGGAGATAGTCGTTCAGTTTGGCATAGGCTGCGTCGGATGGTGTGGGCTGGTCCGGCGTGATCGGCCAGTAGAGCAGCGGGAAAAACGCCAGTTCGTCGACTTCCAGATCTACCCCCATGGGGCCCGAAGGCTCTACCGAGGTTCTGAAGAAAAGCGTGTCGGAGAGCCCGCGCAGGCCAGCCTCAGCCAGTTCATCCAACCGCGCATCCCCGGTCAGGACATGGGCCAGAACCACTTCTGCGCTGGCCGCGATTGCCAAGCGGTCATCTGCATCGGTTCCCTGAGCGAAGCCTGCTTCGGGCAGGCTGAACAAGGCGAGCAGGACAACCGCAGGGCCAGCCGCACGCGGCCCGCGCAGCCTTCCGGACAAGGCCAGAGACGCGATGACATCTGCCAGAAGAAGCGCAATCGCGAGCCCCAGAAGCCATCCCGCCAACGGCGTTTCCTGCGGTGCGCGCAGGCCTTCGACGGTTATGCGATCAGGCCAGACTGCGGGGGCGAGGCTGGCGTCGATTGATGTGACGTTGCGCGCGAGGCTGCGTTCTTCGCCCTGATAAATGCCGGGGCGCAGGTCCGGGCCCAACGGATCCGATACAAGCCGCTCACCCGGCAAGCCGGGCAGCGTTCCGGCATCCTGAGCCGCGCCAAAGGCATCCAGAACGCGCAGCGGTTGCCAGATGGTGCCTTCCAACTCGGCGGCCTCCGGCGCTTCGGCCAGCGAGGAAACAGCAAGGCGTTCCAGCATCTGAACAAACAAGCCGGACAAGGGAAGCGTCGACCATTCGGCATTGGCGGTCACGTGGAACAGCACAATCTGGCCCTGCCCAACGCGCTTGCGCGTGACCAAAGGTGTGCCATCAGTCAATTGCGCCACGACACGGTCGGCCAAGGTCGGGTCCGGCTGGGCCATGACCTGGCTGCTGACCGAGACATCTTCGGGCACGCGCAGACCTGCAAACGGGCTGTCTTCGTCGAAAGGCGCGAGCGCCTTTGGTTCGCCCCAACTCATGGCACCCCCCACGGTGCGTCCCCCGGCGCGCAGGCGCACGGGCATCAGGGGGTCTTCATCCACGCGGCTGACATCGCTCGCCGCAAGGCGCGGCCCGGCAAAGCGCAAGAGCATGCCACCCTTTTCGAGCCACTCCAGAAGGCCTTCGGTTTCGGCCTCTGACAAGGTCGCGACATCGGCGAGGACAATCACATCCGGGTTTGCGGGAAGAATGTCCGTCAGCGCGCCGTCGAGCAGATCGGCGGTCGGGATCAGCGCCTTTTCGAGGTAATGGAGCGGCGAGAGCAGTTCCAGCCCTTCGCGGTCCTCACGTCCCGCGATCAGCGCAACCTCACGTCTTTGCAGACTGTCATCCGGCAAGGTCACGGCGCCAGCATTGCGATTCCCTTGAATCTCAAAACGGGTTATGCGGGCGCGCAACTCGGCAGGGGCGGCAATCGCGGTTTCGGCGCGGGTTTCGCCCGAGCCAAACACGATGGGAGAGCGCAGAAGGATTGCATCGTTGCCCGCCGGATCCTTGCCTTCTCCGACAAGCGTGACTTCCACCTCTGGGCCCGCGCGCAAGCGATGAGCGACGATCTGCAACGCGCCTTCCTCAAATCGCGCGGGTTCAAGCGCGAGCAAGTTCCGCGGGCTTTCAAACACCGTGACCCGGCCACGGTCTTCGAGTGCTTCCAAAAGCGTTGAACGCGACTCGCGCTGGAGTCCGTCAGACATCCACCAGGTGTCAAACGCTTCACTCGGGAGCAGGGCCAAGGCTTCGGTGATGCGTTCCATTTCCGGCGTCCAGGGTTCCGGCGCCAAGCCCGTCAACCCGGCGCGGAGTGCGTCTGCCGCGATGAAGCGGACCTCTTCGGGGGCGGTTAGCTGAAGCACGGCGGCGCGGCGCCCGTCTCTGGACGCCCGTCCAAGCAAGCCATCCAGCGTTTCCATGCGCGCACGCCAATCGGCGGCGGACGCCCAACTGGCATCCATGACCACCAAAAGCGGGCCAGTGCCCTTGGCTTCTTCGGTGTCCTCTGGATTCAGAACCGGCCCAGCCAGTCCGATAATCACTGCGGCAACCGCGAGCATACGAAGCAGCAGCAGCCACCACGGGGTCCTGTCGCTCACCTGTTCGTCGTCTTTGAGCCCAAGCAGTAGAACGACGCCGGGAAACAGCCTGCGGATCGGGGCGGGCGGGACAGCGCGCAGAATAATCCATAGGATCGGCAAAGCCAGTAGCCCAAGTAAAAGCCACGGAGACGCGAACCCAAGAACACCAAAAACCGTCATCCGTGGCTCCCATCCATGGCGCGCCAAAGCCAGAGCAGCGCGGATTGCGCGCTTGTGTTCGTGTGATGCACGTTGAATTGCCATCCCGTCAGACGGCACAGATCATTCAGGCGCGCCTTGCGCTCTGTCAGGCGCGCAACATAGCGCTCGCGCAAATCGCCCGCCTTGAGCGTTTCATGGGCGAGCGAACCACCGACGCTTTCGAATATCGTGCGTCCCTCAAACGGAAAGCTCTCTTCCATTGGGTCCAGCACCATCAACAAAAGCCCGCGCACGCCACGATCTGCTGCCTTGGTCAAGGCATTCTCAACAGCCGTGATGTCGCCGAGGAAATCAGAGACAAACAAAGCACGGGAATGCGGAATGATGCCACGCGCTTCGGGCTCTGCGTAATCCGCTTCATCGTCGCTGCTGAACATTTCGGCAAGCCGCAAGACCTGCACGTTGCCGCTGCGCGGTGGCAGGCTCCAACCGGTCAAGCCGACACGCTCGCCCGCCCGCAAAAGCAGGATGCAAGCTGCCAGCGTGATCAGGCGCGCCCGATCGGCTTTGCTTGGCGTGTTCTTATCCCCGGAAAAGCGCATGGACGCGCCATTGTCGACCCAGACCTGAACGCTTTGCGCAATTTGCCACTCGCGTTCGCGTACGAATTGATCGTCGCCTTTCGCCGAGCGGCGCCAGTCGATCTGGCGATAACTGTCGCCGGCCCGAAGCGGACGATATTGCCAGAAGTCGTCGCCCATCCCGGCGCGCCGTCTGCCGTGTTCGCCCAAAAGGACGGTTCCCGCAAGCTGCTCGGCCCGGGCCAGCAGCGCCGGAAAGGCGCTTGCTTCCTCCTGAGCCTGACGCCTGAGGGTAAGGATATCAGCGCTCACGCGGCATCCTCTTTGCGCGCCATGCCGCTGGCGACCTCGTCAATCAGATTGCCAAGGTCTTCGCCACGTGCGCGGGCGGAGAAGGACAGGGCCATGCGGTGCACCAGCACCGGCTTGGCCATGTCGAGCACGTCTTCGGGGCTGGGCACGAGGCGCCCTTGCAGCAGCGCTCTTGCCCGAACGGTCATCATCAGAGCCTGCGCAGCGCGCGGTCCCGGACCCCATGCAACGATCTCTTTCACACGCTCCGGCGCGGCGGGATCGTCGGGGCGGAACGCACGGACCAGATCAAGCACCATTTCAACGACGGCATCACCCACCGGCATGCGCCGCAGCAGGCGTTGCGCGGCGATCAGGGCAGGACCATCGAACACCTGATGCGATTCCGCCTCTTCGATGCCGGTGGTTGCGAGCAAAATGTCCTTTTCCGTCTCGCGATCCGGATAAGGCACGTCAATCTGAACAAGGAAGCGGTCAAGTTGCGCTTCGGGAAGCGGGTAGGTGCCTTCCTGCTCGATCGGGTTCTGGGTGGCCAGAACGTGGAAAGGGGCCTCCAACGCGCGGGTTTGCCCGGCCACCGTGACAACTTTTTCCTGCATGGCCTGAAGCAGGGCCGATTGAGTCCGGGGAGAGGCGCGGTTGATCTCATCTGCCATCAAGAGCTGGCAAAAGATCGGACCTTCGATGAATTTGAAAGCGCGGCTGCCGTCCGCGCCGGTTTCCAGAACCTCGGAGCCAAGAATATCGGCGGGCATGAGATCCGGCGTAAACTGGATCCGGTTGCCATCAAGGCCCATCACCGTGCTGAGTGTCTCCACCAACCGGGTTTTCCCAAGCCCCGGCAGCCCGATCAGCAAGGCATGGCCGCCGCAGAGCAGAGCGGACAGCGTCAGGTCAACAACGCGCTCCTGACCGATGAACCGGGCAGTAATGGATTGCTTGGCTTCGGCCAGCTTCGCCTCAAGCGCTTCGATTTCAGCGACCAGATCTTCGGCCTCGGCCATGGCAATTCTCCTGCACGGACTATAACGTTTCATATGAGTGTATCGCTTGACACGGAAATGGCAAAAGTTATGAGCGGACAAAATGTCGTGACCCCGAATGCCGAAGGCCTCGCCGCCTCGGCGCGTGCTGCCGCAAAAGGCAAGGGGCTGCCCCCTGTACACAAATGGAATCCGCCGTTTTGTGGTGATCTGGACATGCGAATCGCGCGGGACGGGACATGGTTTTATCTGGGCACGCCCATCGGGCGGTTCGAGTTGGTCAAATTGTTCTCATCGATCCTGCGCAAGGACGGAGACGCCTATTTTCTGGTCACACCGGTCGAGAAGGTCGGGATCACGGTGGATGACGCACCCTTTGTGGCCGTGGATTTCACACCCGAAGGCACGGGCGAGCAGCAAGTTTTGACGTTTGAAACCCATGTTGGTGACTTTGCCGTGGCCGGACCGGACAATCCGATCCGGGTCGAGCGTGATCCGCAAACCGGCGAGCCGTCTCCTTATGTTCTGATCCGCGCCAATCTCGAAGCGTTGATCGACCGCAAAAGTTTTTACCGGCTGGTTGATCTCGGATGTCATGTGGACGGCTGGTTTGGCCTCTGGTCCGGGGGGCAGTTTTTCCCGGTTATCCCGTCGAGCGAGCTTCCCGACTGAGAGCCGCCTTCAGTCGCCCAGTTTTGCGTGCACTTCGTTCAAGTCGATCTCTCCGATAGGCATCTTGTTCGACGGGTTGTCGAAGTCGTATTTGAACAGCGCAAAATCCCGGTGATAGATTTCCTTCATCAGATGCATCGACAGATCGTCGAAGTAGTCTTCGACCGGATGCGCCCGTTTCGGTCCGTGCCCTTCGCTTTCGTTGAAACGCGGGATTGCGGACAGATCGATGGCATGCGGCGTGTTGATCTGATCCAGCACGCTTTGCATTCCGTCGTTGAATTGCTCTGTCCAGAAGATCTTGTTGTAGCGGCCGCCATTGACGATGAAGGTACTCACATGCCCTGACATGGCGCTCCAGTGAATGTCAGGCTCCATCGGGCGGCGCCAGCGGATGGTGTCGCGGACGAATAGAAGGAAGCGGCGGAAGCTTTTGATCTGGTCAAATTCGTCCTGCCCGTCCGGCCCGCCAACCTCGATCCCGTATTTCTGGATCAGCAGCGGGACGAGATTGCCGCGGTAGCGTTTGCCGTTGCGCTGGATGCCGCAAATCTTGTCGAAAAAGCTCGACAGGACGCGGGTGTAAGGATTGCGGACGCAGGTAAACGTGTAGGACGTTCGGGTTTTGACATTGGCCTTAATCGCAGGCTGCGACGCCTCAATCGCCCATTTGTGCATGCCATCGGTCGCGTCGTGAATGTCACCGTCGAAGAACTGGCCGTGATCGGAATAATACATGATCTGGCCGATGGTCGAACAGGCGCACTTCGGCACAACCCGGTAAACAACGCTCTGACTTTCTGTCATCCAGGTGCCTGGAAATCCCATGCACTCTACCTCCCAAAAGGCCCTTTCGGGCTAACCCTGCAACCAAACTTCTCAAGAAAAAGCAAAGAAAACAGGTTTCTTCAACGTCCTTTCACCCTTATCACATAACCAATCTGGCAAAAGTAGGGCAGACTGTTTCCAAGATGGCAAAAATTGCCTTCATACTTCTGTGTCACAAAGAGCCTGACGCCATCATCAAACAGGCGCAGAGCCTGACCGCTGTGGGGGACTATATGTCCATCCACTTCGACGCGCGTGCGCCGAAAGAAGACTTCCTGAAGATCAAACGCGCGCTCAAGGACAATCCCAACGTCACCTTTGCCAAGCGGATCAAATGCGGCTGGGGTGAGTGGAGCCTTGTGCAGGCCTCTCTCAATGCAGTTGAAGCGGCTGTTGACCGGTTTCCGCGCGCCACGCATTTCTACATGCTCTCTGGGGATTGCATGGCGATCAAGTCGGCGGAATATGCGCATGAGTTCCTCGACCGGCGCGATTGCGACTACATTGAATCCTTTGATTATTTTCAGTCGGATTGGATCAAGACCGGCTGGCGAGAGGAACGGCTGATCTATCGGCACTGGTTCAACGAACGCAGTCAGAAACAGCGATTCTACGCGATGTTCGAGGTGCAAAAGCGCCTTGGTCTCACGCGCAAGATCCCGGACGATCTTGAAATCATGATCGGCAGCCAGTGGTGGTGCCTGCGCCGCCGGACGGTCGAATGGATCCTCGACTTTGCCAAGCGCCGCCGCGATGTCATGCGGTTCTTCAGAACCACCTGGATTCCGGATGAGACATTCTTTCAGACCGTTGTTCGTCATCTGGTTCCAGGCCATGAGATCGATAGCCGGACGCTGACGTTTCTGATGTTTTCGGACTACGGGATGCCGGTGACGCTTTATAACGATCACTATGATCTTCTGCTCTCGCAGGACTTCCTTTTTGCCCGAAAAATCAGCCCGGAGGCCACCGAGCTGCGCCGCCGGTTGGGGGTTCTTTATGCCTCCGAAGGCGTGCGGTTCCAGATTTCGAACGAGGGCCGTTCGCTCTACAAGTTCCTGACCGAGAAAGGCCGCATCGGTCGCCGGTTTGCCCCACGTTTTTGGGAAAAGGAAAGCTCGCTCGGGCGGGAGCGGGAACTGCTGATCGTGGTCTGCAAGAAATGGCACGTGGCCAAACGCTTGCTAGAGCGGGTTCGACAGATGACGAATATCCCCTGCATCGAGTATCTGTTCAACGAACAGGAATGCCCGTTGCCGGATTTGGGCGGCATTCAGACCAGCATGGAAAAACGCCACCGCCACAGGCGGGCGTTGATGCGGATGTTGTATGATTACTACGAGACGGATCGGTTGATCGTCTGCATGGACCCGGCCAATCTCGATCTGCTCGAAGACTTCGGCCACGACCGCGCTCTGACCCGGATGCTGGAAATCGAATGCCTGTTTACGGATGACTACCTGATCGGCCATGCCAAGCGTGTTGGACTGGCCGGTGAGCGCACGCCAAGAGAGACATTGCAGCGGCTTTTGCCGACAGTGCGCAACGACATGCTGCATGAAAGCGATCGCATTCGGGACGCCAACTTTGACAATTTCCTGCGCATCCGGGAGGCGGACGCGCCGGAGGCCAACGCCCGCGCCTTGCAGGAATTCCTGACCGTGACCCCGGAAAAGGCGCTGGACATCGCTTCGACTGACTATCTTTATGCAGACTAAAGACGGTCAAGGAACCCGAGGATCAAGATGAGCTACACCTACGACGATCAGAACATTTTCGCCAAGATTCTGCGCGGCGAGATCCCCAACACAACCGTGTTGGAAACCGAACATGCGCTGGCGTTTCGCGATCTGTATCCGCAGGCCCCGACCCATGTTCTGGTGATCCCGAAGGGACCGTATGTCTGTTTTGATCACTTCGCGCAGGAAGCGACTGACGTCGAAATCATCGACTACGTTCGCGCGGTGGGTGAGGTTTGCAAGATAGAAGGTGTGGCCGAGGACGGCTGGCGTTTGATCGCCAATGCGGGCGAACACGCTGTGCAGGAAGTGCCGCATCTGCATGTGCATGTGTTGGCGGGCCGCCCGCTTGGACGCATGTTGGCCAAGGCTTGAGTACGTCAGGCGCCGCGCGTCAGATCAAGAAACACGTCTTCGAGATTGGCCTGTTCGGTCCGAACGTCCCGAATGCGGATGCCTGCGGTGTGCACGGCACCAAGCACGCTTTCCGGCGAGGTTTCCTTGGCATTGTAGCTTAGCGCCAGTGATCCGTCTTCGCGCACGTCTACGCTGACTCCTGCCGCCTCGGGCAATTGGGCCGGTTTCTCGTCCGGCAGGATGATCATTGTCTTGGCGTCCAGTTGCCCCAAAAGGTTCGCGGTTGAATCCCGGGCGATCAGCGTGCCGTGGTTGATGATGGCGATCTCGTCGCACATCTCTTCGGCCTCTTCGAGGTAATGGGTGGTGAGGATGATCGTGACACCCTGCTCTCGGTTCAGCTTTCGCACGTTGGCCCAGAGCATCTGGCGCAGCTCGATGTCCACACCGGCCGTCGGCTCATCCAGCACCAGAACCTGTGGGCTGTGCACCAGCGCTTTGGCCAGAAGCAAGCGCCGCCGCATCCCTCCGGACAGCGTTCGGGCATAGGCTTCGGCCTTGTCCGAGAGGCCCACCATTTCGAGGATCTCGTCGCTGCGCCGCTGTGCTTTGGGCACACCATAAAGCCCGGCCTGCACTTCCAGCGCCCCGCGCGGTGTAAAGAACGGATCGAGGTTCAATTCCTGCGGCATCACACCAATGGATGCCCGACTCTGCCGCGGGTTCCGATCCTGATCCCAGCCCCAGATGCCCACCGATCCGGACGTTTTTGTGACCAGCCCGGCGAGGATATTGATCATGGTCGATTTGCCCGCGCCGTTTGGCCCGAGCAGCCCAAACACGGCGCCTCTCGGCACATCAAGATCGACGCCTTTCAAAGCTTCCTTGCCACCCTGATAGGTTTTCCTCAGGCCTTTGATTTGAATGGCTGGCTGCGTCATGGCGGCATCTTGCTCCGTGGGGCGACTTGTCGCATAACGGACCTAGTGCAAAGCCATCCTGAGGGAAAGCTCTATGACCATCGAAGCGCCGGAAACCAAGATCGTCAACAGCTATCGCGTCGCCTGCGATGGAGGCGAAGGTGGGCTTGGCCATCCGCGTGTTTGGCTCCAGATCCCTGAGGCGGTGGGCTACGTGGAATGCCCGTATTGCGATGCGAAATACGTCCATGCGGATTTCGCTGAAGAAGCCTGATCGTCAGCTGACCGGGATTGGCGTCGGGCCGCAAGGCAACTCGGCATTTGGTCGGCCTTCCGGTGTCAGGTATTTCAAGACGTTTTCGCCGGTCCAGACGATAATAGCCCGTCCGAGGCTGTCGGTGCCGCGCCCTATGACGGTGCCTGTCACTCCATCCTGGGTGTAATAGAGCACGTCCACGCCCAGCCCGTCTTCACAGCGCATCTGTGACGTGCCGGACCCGAGAAATCCGCCGGAGCGCCAGTGCCCCGCGCAGGGGATTCCTTCGCTTGTGGCGCCGGTAACAATCCCCTGATCCCATCCACGCGCAGCCCCGTCGAAATAGAGGCCATCAGACCCAATACAGGCCAGGACACGGACGCAGTTGTTCTGATCACCGGGGATGTTCTGGCAGATCGGCGCAGCAGGCTTCTCCGTGCCGATACCGGGCAACTTGAACCCTTCGGCAAAGCAGGGCAGCCCGAGGCAAAGGAGAACTGGCAACAGGGTTCGGAACATGTCAAACAGACCTCTGAACAGGATGTCCGGAGGTGTATCATGGGTGTGAATTTCGGCAAGGGGTGCCACCTGCACCTGATCGATGGATCGGCCTATATCTTCCGGGCGTTTCATGCGCTTCCGCCGCTGACCCGCAAATCTGACGGGCTGCCCATCGGGGCGGTGAGCGGGTTTTGCAACATGCTCCAGCGCTATATCGAAGAGAACACCGGCCCCGATGCGCCAACGCATGTGGCGGTGATTTTCGACAAGGGCTCGCACACCTTCCGCAATGATCTATACGATCAGTACAAGGCCAACCGCGAGGCGATGCCGGAAGACCTGCGGCCGCAGATTCCGCTGACCCGCGAAGCCACCGAAGCTTTCAACATCGCCTGCAAGGAGATCGATGGCTTCGAGGCTGACGACATCATGGCGACGCTGGCCCGGCAGGCGCGCGAGGCCGGCGGGCGGGTGACGATCCTGTCCTCGGACAAGGACTTGATGCAGCTTGTGGGCGGCGGGGTCGAAATGCTCGATCCGATGAAAAACAAGCGCATTGATCGCGAGGGCGTTGAAGAGAAATTCGGCGTTGGGCCGGAGCGTGTGGTCGATGTGCAGGCCCTGGCGGGGGACTCCGTGGACAACGTGCCGGGCGCGCCGGGCATCGGGATCAAGACGGCGGCCTTGTTGATCAACGAATATGGCACGCTCGAAGAGCTTTTGGATCGCGCCGAGGAGATCAAACAGCCCAAACGCCGGCAGACCCTGATCGAAAAGCGCGAACAGATCGAGCTTTCGAAGAAGCTCGTACAGCTTGATGAGGGCATGGACCTGCCCTTCACACTGGATGATCTGGAAGTGCGGGAGCCAGTACCGGATGATCTGATGGGCTTCCTGACCAAGATGGAGTTCCGCACGCTGACAAAGCGGATTTCCGACAAGCTCGGCGTCGAAGCCCCTGTCATTCCCGATACCACACCCGAAGGGGCCAACCCGCCAGAGGAAGCACCGGACTGGCCCGCGATTGACCCTGAGAAGTACGAGAGTGTGTCAGATATGGCGGCGCTGGAGCGCTGGATCGCGCTGGCGCGGGAACGCGGCTATGTGGCCGTTGATACAGAGACAACCGGCCTGAATGACATGGCCTGTGATCTGGTTGGCATCTCGCTTTCGGTGGTGCCGGGTGAGGCGTGCTACATCCCGCTTACGCACCGCGCGAATGCCGCCGATGATCTCTTCGGGGGTGATGAGCTGGCCGAAGGGCAGCTTGGGCTGAACGCGGCTTTGGACGCTTTGAAACCTCTGTTGGAAGATCCGGCCGTTCTGAAAATCGGTCAGAACATGAAATACGACGCCAAGATCTTTTCGCGCTATGGCGTCGAGATCGCCCCGATCGATGATACCATGCTGATGAGCTACGCCATGAATGCAGGGCTGCATGGCCATGGCATGGATACGCTTGCGGAGCGCTACCTGTCGCATACGCCGATCCCGATCAAGGAATTGCTCGGCACCGGCAAAAAGCAGATCACCTTTGATCGCGTGCCTATCGCCGATGCGGTGAAATACGCGGCGGAGGATGCGGACATCACTCTGCGCCTTTGGCTGACCTTCAAACCGCAGCTTCATATGGCGAAGGTGACGCGGGTTTACGAAGGGCTTGAACGACCTCTGGTGCCGGTTCTCAAGCAGATGGAAATGGCGGGTGTGAAGGTGGACCGTGAGGTGCTTTCCCGCATGTCCAACGCCTTTGCCCAGAAGATGGCCGGGCTCGAGGCCGAAATTCATGAGCTTGCAGGGGAAAGCTTCAACGTGGGCAGCCCCAAGCAGCTTGGCGAGATCCTCTTTGACAAGATGAGCCTGCCCGGTGGCAAGAAGGGCAAGACGGGAGCCTATGCAACCGGCGCGGATATTCTCGAAGACCTGGCCACCGAGCACGACCTGCCCGCGCGGGTGCTCGATTGGCGGCAGCTGTCCAAGCTGAAGTCGACCTACACCGATGCGCTGCAAGAGCACATCAACGCCGAGACAGGCCGGGTGCATACCTCTTACAGCATTGCGGGGGCAAACACGGGACGTCTGGCGTCGAACGATCCGAACCTGCAGAACATTCCGGTCAGAAGCGAGGAAGGGCGGCGCATCCGCGAGGCTTTTGTCGCCGAAGAAGGCAAGGTTCTGGTCAGCCTCGACTACTCCCAGATCGAGCTGCGCATTCTGGCGCATATGGCGGATATTGACGCGCTCAAGGCGGCGTTCCGGGATGGGCAGGACATTCACGCCATGACCGCGTCCGAGATGTTCAACGTGCCAATGGAAGAGATGACGCCCGACATCCGGCGTCAGGCCAAGGCGATCAACTTTGGCGTGATCTACGGCATCTCTGGCTTTGGGCTTGCCCGCAATTTGCGCATTCCGCGTGCCGAGGCGCAGGGCTTTATCGACCGCTATTTCGAACGGTTCCCGGGTATCAAGCGGTACATGGACGAAACCGTCGCCTTCGCAACAGAGAACAAGCGGGTCGAAACGCTGTTTGGCCGGGTGATCCACACGCCGGAAATCGGCGCGAAAGGGCCTCGCGCCGGGTTTGCCAAGCGCGCCGCGATCAACGCCCCGATCCAGGGCACCGCCGCTGACATCATCCGGCGCGCAATGGTGCGTATGCCTGCGGCGATCGAAAAACTGCCCGCCAAGATGCTGTTGCAGGTCCACGACGAACTGATTTTCGAGGTCGAAGAAGACGCGACCGATGATCTGATCGGCGTCGCGCGCGAGATCATGCAAGGCGCGGCAGAGCCCGTGGTCAAGCTGGACGTGCCGCTGATTGTGGATGCTGGTCAGGGGGCAAACTGGGCCGAGGCGCACTAGACCTCAAACGGGTGCCTGAACGAGCCCCCGGCCACAATCGAACACACTGACGTTTGGATCAAGTCCGGCTTTATCTGCCGATCCGATCATAGCGGTTGCCAAGCTTTCGGCATTCACCGGTTTGTTTTCTGCGCGCAGGGCTTCGGCCCAAAGCGCGGCGACGCCCATGGCATGCGCCATGGCCATGGAGCTGCCATTCAGACTGCGCAGTTCGCCGCCGGGGCTTGCTGAGACAATGCCAACGCCCGGCGCGGCAAAAACCGGGCCAGCGTTGCTGAAAGGCGTAGGAACAAGGCCCGCATCGCCGGGGCCAACGGCCCCGACCGACAACACGCCCCGCGCCGCTGCGGGGGACGCCGGGCCGGTGATGAAATCAGGCGAGATGGTGCGCAGGCTGTCGTTTCCAACCGCGCCGAGGATCAGCGGGCGGGTTTTGCAGTCCATCATGCTGAGGATGGTTTCAAACACCCGCAGATTGCCCCTGTAAGCATGAACCGCTGCATGCTGCGCCAGGGTTTGGGGAAACCCTTCTGCGATCAGTTGTTCTTCATGCGCGCGCATGTCGAAGGCGAGAGAGAACCCGATCACGTCCGCTTGCTCGCTGCAGGCCCAGAGCAAACCTTTGAAGAATTCGTCCGACCGGCCAGCACCGGTGTCGGTCAAGGTTTTGGCAGCAATCAGCGCGGATGCGCCGCGCGCCACGCCGATCCGAACCCCCTCTACGTCCCGGCCAACCACGGTGCCAGCGGTATGTGTGCCATGACCGTTTTCGTCTGCAATCCCCGTGCCAACAAAATCGCGCAGCGTCAGTTTTACGCCTTTGAAGCAGGGATGACGGGCGTCTATTCCTGTGTCGAGCAAAGCGACCTTGGCCAAACTTCCGGAGAAACCCGACTGAGCGCTTCCAACAGCAACCGTTCCCCAACCCGGTTCAAGATCGCCGGTGCGCACGTCGTCCATCGGTTCCGGCGCAAGCAGGCGGGTGGGCATGACCGGTGTCACACGCAGGATGCTGGGGTCTTTCTCAACCTCGGAAATGTCTTTGGGTGTGAGGGTCCAGATCAACAGTTCCGGATCACCCGGCTCTTCGCGGCGAGCCGGCTCGATTGCGCGTTTGATCGGAATTTTCGACCGACGCCAATTGGCACTACGGTCGCGTAGAACAATGAACGCCGACATAAAAATGCTCCGAAGAATAGCCTTTCGGTCAAGCTACTCCCGGATAACACGAATGCCCAAGGGGGCATTCGTGAATAGATCGTAAATGTGGTTCTAGATCAGGCCTTTCTGCCGGAAGAGCGCCTGCATGTTGGCTTCCGGGCGCGGGCCGATGTGGCTGATAACCTCTGCGGCAGCGGTGCATCCCATGCGCCCTGCCGTTTCCATGTTCACGCCCGACGCAAGCCCAAACAGGAAGCCGGCGGCAAATTGATCCCCTGCGCCGGTGGCATCAACCGGGATAACCTTCTCAACAGGGATGTTCGTCTGAACGCCATCGCGGATGATGGTGACGCCGTCGCCGGATCGGGTGCAGACCACCAGAGGGCAGATCGCGGAGACGGCCTTGAGATCCGCATCGAGATCGTCGTTTTGATACAGCGAGCGGATCTCGGCCTCGTTGCCGATGACAAAATCCATCTCGTTTTCGATCAGCGTCAGGAAATCGTCGCGGTGGCGCTCGACGCAGAACGGATCGGAAATGGCTATGCCCGCCTTGCCGCCTGCCGCGCGGCAGGTCCGCGCCGCCCTGAGAAACGCCTCTTTGCCTTTGGGTTTGTCAAAGAGATAGCCTTCGAGAAAGACAATCTCCGCCTCCCCGGTCACCTCTTCGCTTACGTCATCGGGGCCAAGCTCAGATGAAATCCCGAGATAGGTGTTCATCGAGCGCTCGCCATCGGGCGAGACAAAGATCATGCTGCGGGACGTGGGCAACTCGCCGCCCGGCACCGGGGCATTTACAAAATCAATGCCTTCCTTGGTCATGGCGTCCGCATAAAAACGGCCAAGCGCATCGTCATGCACGCGCCCGATAAAGGCAGTGGACAGGCCCAAGGTGCCAATCCCTGCGATCGTGTTGGCCACTGAGCCGCCCGGCGTTTGAACCCTGTCTTCCATCGCGGCATAGAGCGTCTGGCCGCGTTCCTGTTCGACCAGTTGCATGATGCCCTTTTCGATCCCCATCAGGTCAAGGAACGTGTCCTCGGCGCGGCTGATGACGTCGACAACGGCGTTGCCGATGCCAATGACCTTATACTTCTTGCTCATTCGGTTTTTTCCTCGAACTGGCAGAGGTCCTTGATCAGACATGCCTTGCATTTCGGTTTTCTGGCGACGCAGATATACCGTCCATGCAGGATCAGCCAGTGGTGTGCATGCTGCTGGAAATCGACGGGGATGTGGTCCTCGATTGCGCGCTCAACCGCGACCACGTCCTTGCCAGGGCAGATGCCGCTGCGGTTCCCGACGCGGAAAATATGCGTGTCGACGGCCTGGGCCGGGTAGTGCCACCACATGTTCAGCACCACGTTCGCCGTCTTCCGCCCAACACCGGGAAGCGATTCCAGCGCGGCACGGGAACAGGGGACTTCGGAACCGTATTGCTCGACGAGAATCCGGGACAGCTTGATGACGTTCTTGGCCTTGTTGCGAAACAGACCGATGGTCTTGATGTGTTCAATCACGCCTTCTTCGCCAAGGGCGAGCATTTTTTCTGGCGTATCCGCGATCTGAAACAGCTTCTCCGTCGCCCGATTGACCCCGGCATCCGTTGCCTGCGCGGACAGGGCAACCGCCACGAGGAGAGTGTAGACATTGACGTGATTCAACTCGCCCTTGGGCTCGGGTTCGGATTCCCGAAACCGGGTGAAAATCTCGCGGATGGTATGATAATCGAGCTGTTTGGCCATGAAAGGGGTATGACGCGCAATCGAAAGAGGGGCAAGCCTGACCTGGATTCGGTAAATTTTTCAATAGATTCAGGTAGGTGAAATTTTCTGACACAAAATGGAGCAAGGCCCAAAGGCAATTGTCCAAGGTTTTATGTTAAGCTGGGTGCATTCAAAAATTTGTTAAAGGGGGACTCTTGCATGAGAGGTATTGCAGCAACCATTGCCACTGTTTGCGCGCTGACGATCGGGTCTGCGGCGCAAGCCGCGACGTTGGCGGGCTACCCGGCACCGGGTGGAACCAGTTTCTCGGGTTCTGACAACCCGTTCAGCAGCTCTGGACCAAACACCGGAACCGCCACTTGGACATACTCCGGCTTTGACCCATCAGAATGGGATCAGCTGTGGTGGGGGTTCGAAGATCTCGAACTCGCGATGGACGGCGCAATCGATGAACTGGGCGAAGCGATGAGCCTCGCGTCCATGTCGGGCGCGACAATCGTTTACGAGGGCATGACATCCATTGACGCTGGCGATGTATTTACCCGCGCGGTGGCGACCATTGTCAGCGGCGGCTCCAATTGGATTGATCCGACGACGGTCGGGATTCTCAGCCCGAACATCTTCGCCGTCAGTGAGGTGGATGGCACAGTCCCGTTTGTCGTGACGTTCGCCGTAACGGCCAGTGGAACCTATGATGCGGGTGGTGCGGGTTATGTGCCGTGGTTCAACTATTTCGATCCCAATACCGGACCGAGCGAAGACGGAAACTCGCGGACCAGCTTCTATCGCAACTTCTACTACACCACCGCCGAAGTGCCGCTTCCGGCCGGGCTGCCATTGCTTCTCGCAGGATTGGCCGGGCTTGTTGTTGTGCGGCGGCGGAAACGCGGCTGACAAAGCGCAAGAAGCGGGTCGCAGGGGCGGCATATTCCGGTAGATTGGCTTTCAAAGGAGAGAGCCATGCCCAAAGATGACGCCCCGTCTTACCACTATCAGGTGATGCGTCGCGCGATTGACGCAGTGGATTCGCTTGGCCCACAGGCGTCGCTTGATGATCTTGCGGCGGAGATCGGCATGAGCCCGGCGCATTTTCAGCGCTTGTTCAGCAAATGGGCCGGTGTGTCGCCGAAACGGTATCAGCAATACCTGACGCTCAGCCACGCGAAGCGCCTGCTTCAGCAGAAGTTCACCACGCTGGATGCAGCCCATGAAGCCGGGCTCTCCGGAGGCGGCCGCTTGCACGATCTGTTTCTGCGCTGGGAGGCCATGAGTCCCGGGGATTACGCCCGCGGTGGTGAAGGCCTCGAGATATTCTGGGGATGGTTTGAAAGCCCCTTTGGACCGGCATTGGTCATGGGCACAGAGAAGGGGATTTGTGGCATCGGCTTTGCCGGGGAGTGCACGGCGGAAGAGGCGATGGAAGACCTTGTCGGCCGCTGGCCCAAGGCGCGCTACACCGAAGATGTCATGCGTCTGCGTCCGTGGGTGCTGCGTGCCTTCGGGGTCAAACAGGACGGGCCTTTGCCGCTATTCCTCATCGGCGCGCCGTTTCAGATCAAGGTTTGGGAAGCGCTTTTGCGCGTGCCGTCTGGCCACGTGACGACCTATTCGGAAATTGCGCAATCCATCGAACACCCCAAGGCGGTTCGGGCCGTTGGCACAGCCGTGGGGCGCAACCCCATAAGTTACCTGATCCCCTGCCACCGTGCGTTGCGCAAGTCTGGCGGTTTGGGGGGCTATCACTGGGGCATTCCCGTCAAGCGCGCGATCCTCGCCTGGGAGGCGGCTCGCGACGAAGTTTGACCCCAATGCGCGGAGCTTTGCCGATTTCCCCGTGACAAAAGTGCGTCCCGGCCCGATGTTATTGTATATCAAGCAGCATGACCCCCAATAATGCGGGGCAAATAACATATGAGGCTCCTCCATGATCCGGGCAAACACCCCGATTCTTCTTGCCGTTGTGGTATCGTTTGGCCTGAGCGCCTGCACCACCGGCCCGCTTTTCGATGAGAACGATCCTAACCGTCAGGCCAAGCAAGGTGCGCTGATCGGCGCGGGCCTTGGCGCCATCACCGGCCGTCTTGCAGGTGGCAGTGACAAAGGTGAGCGCAACCGCGCCACCGTCGCTGGCGCGCTTGTCGGGGCCGCCGCCGGGGCCGCCATTGGCAACCAGCTCGACAAGCAGGAAGCCGAACTGCGTCAGCAGTTGGGTAACAATGTCGATATCCGTAACACCGGCGACCGCCTGATCGTGACCATGCCGCAGGACATCCTCTTTGCGACGGACAGCGCTGATCTGCGTCCGACACTGGTCGCCGATCTGCGCGACGTTGGCGCGAGCCTTCTGGCCTATCCGAACACCACGGTGCAGGTCATCGGCCACACCGACAGCGACGGCGACGCCGCCTATAACCAGAACCTGTCTCAGCGCCGGGCGCAGTCCGTTGCCAACGTGCTGATCTCGGAAGGTGTCTCCGGTGGCCGGATCGCTGTGATTGGCCGAGGCGAAGACCAGCCGGTCGCTTCCAACCTGACCCCGGAAGGCAAGGCACAGAACCGCCGGGTCGAGATCGTGATCCTGCCAAACGCCTGATCCGCCTGACAGTGTGACAAATGAAAAGACGCTGCGGCTTGCCGTGGCGTCTTTGCGTTGTAGGGTTTGCAAAACGGCAAAAGGAACAGTGCATGAAAAAGATGAGCCTTGTGGGCATTAGCGGCTCTCTGCGGCGTGCATCGACCAACAGCTTTCTGGTGCGCGAAGCGGCGCGGCGGTTCGGCACGGATGCGTTTGTCTTTGCCGACATCCGCTTTCCGCTTTTTGATGCCGATCTCAAGGAGGCCGAAGGTATCCCGGCCGTGGTGCAAACGCTGCGGGACCAGATCGCCCGCGCGGATGCCGTCGTGGTTTCGACCCCGGAATATAACAAGGGGATCAGCGGTGTTCTGAAAAACGCGCTCGATTGGATCAGCGTGACCGATGAAAATCCGTGGCTCAATAAACCTGTGGCACTTGTTTCAGCAGCGGCTGGCCGCGCCGGTGGTGAGCGCGCGCAAAGCATGGCGCGTCTGGCCCTCACCCCATTTCGTCCCCGGCTATTGACCGGACCCGAGGTCATGATCGCGAACACCGCAGATCAATGGGACGAAAAGGGTCTCTTGATCAACGCCCGCTCAGCCAAACAGCTGGACGCGCTCATGGACGAGTTGCGCCTGGAAGTGCTGCGGATGCAGGCTGGCTGACCTCAGATCGGATTGGATATCTCGATCAGGTTGTTGTCCGGATCCCGGATGTAGATCGATAGGAGCGCCGTCGTTGCCCCTGTGCGCGGAACCGGGCCTTCTTCGATGACAACCTCGTTCGCATTCAGTTGGGCGACCCAGTCTTCAATCGGGGTGTCGGACAGGAAGCACAGGTCGGCTGATCCGGGTGTCGGGAAGGCGCTCTTGGGATCAAACTCATTACCGGCCTCATGCAGATTGATTTTCTGCTGACCGTATTTGAGCGCGGTTCTAGTGCTGCCGTCGGCAACGGTGAACCGCTCGGCCCGCATCCCCAGGATCGTTTCATAAAAGGTGCAAGTGCGCGTGATGCTGGCCACCGTGAGCACGAGATGGTCGAGAGACTGGACGGCGCAAGGCTGCACTGGAATAACCCTTTGCAAAAGGAGTGACCCATGCAGGATGCGCCCGTTTCCGAACACCGTCAAATCGATCCTCTGGACCCGGCCCGTGCGCGGGCTTTGCAGGCGGCACTCGGGTTGGATCCGAACATCAATGTCGGCAGCACGCTCCCGCCGTTTTTCCACCAGATTTACTTTTGGGATCCGCAGCCGTCCGAAGCGTTGGGGCGGGATGGCCATCCTGCGGTAGGGCAAGGTCTGTTCCCAAGTCTTGGTTTGCCACGCCGCATGTGGGCAGGAGGCGCTTTGACGTTTCATGCGCCACTGCGCGCCGGGGTGGCGGCGGAAAAGGTGAGTTCCGTCGAAAGCGTGGTGAAGAAAGAAGGGCGTACGGGGCCGTTGGGGTTTGTTACCCTGCGGCATGAAATTCGGCAGGCAGGCGGGCTGTGCGTGACCGAAATGCAGGATTTGGTCTATCGCGAAGACCCGGATCCGAACGCCCCAAAGCCCGCAGCACCTGAAGCGCGGCGCGATGAGGAGGAGCGGGTTGATAGTGCTTTCGACACGACCCTGCTCTTTCGCTACTCGGCGCTCACGTTCAACGGCCATCGCATCCACTATGACCTGGCGTATTCAAAAGAGGTGGAGGGATACGCCGGGTTGGTTGTTCACGGCCCCCTGCTGGCGCAGAAACTCATGCTCTTGGCCACGCGTTCTGCACCGATCCACAGGTTTCGGTTCCGCGCCACAGCTCCATTGATGCACTTTGAAGAAGCCAGCTTCTGCCGCAACGGAGGAGATATGTGGGTGCGAGGTTCGGATGGTCGTCAGTGCATGACGGCTACCGTGGAATAGGTCTGGGCAAATGAAAAACCCTGCCGTTTGGCAGGGTTTTCATTCTACGGTGAGAGAAACGTAGAGAGAGATCAGCAACCGGTTCCTTTCAGGACGACTTTGACGGTGCGCAGCATCACGGCAATGTCGGTCTTGAGGGAAATCTTGCGAAGGTATTTGGTGTCGAACTTGGCACGTTCGGCGAAGCTCGATTCATTGCGCACGGAAATCTGCCAGAAGCCGGTGATGCCGGGGCGCAGAGCGTAGTAGGCGCTGCCCGGATACAGTTCTTGCTGCTCGACCATCATCGGGCGCGGGCCAACGAGGGACATGTCGCCAAGCAGAACGTTGACGAGTTGCGGCAACTCATCAAGCGACGTCTTGCGAATGAACCGGCCAATACGGGTGATGCGCGGATCGTTCTTGAGCTTCTGATCACGCGCCCATTCTGCGCGGGCAACCGGGTTCGCATCAAGATGCGCCTGCAGAAGAGCATGGGCGTTCGGGACCATCGAGCGCAGCTTCCACATGTAGAAGATGCGACCGTTCCGGCCAACGCGCTTCTGGAAGTAAAGCGGGGATGCACCGTCAAGCGCAACAAGCGCTGCCACGGGCAAAAGGACGAGAAGCACAGGCAGGGCCGCGAGGAGGACCAGTGTCGTGTCGAAGACACGCTTGAAGAAGTCGCGGTACAAGGGAGACCGGGGCTTGGACAGCAACGCTTCATCAATCAGCGCTTCAATTTTTGCCGTCGGCATCGGCTGGCGAAGATGCAAAGTCAAATCGACCTCCCAAAAGTCACTCTTCTATGGGAAGGGGCAAATCTGATCGCTGGAATTCAAAGGATGGACGTTGCCTTGCGGCACCTCAATCCACTCTTGGTTTTCCGTTTACGTTGCCGAGCCTTTGCCCGGAACAGTGTCAGCAGACTTACCGTCACTCCCAAATTGGAGCACCAACCCCCAGTGCCTTAATTTACAAAGCCGAGCAAAATTTCGTCATATTTGATCGACATTGAGGTTATGCCTTTTGTGGCCACATTCCGTCAACTGCTAGATTTTTATACATCCTATGATTGAATGGCGCCCGAGGGCCATTGCCTGATTGACTGTGTTTCTTGCGCGGAGACCCTCTAAGTCGCCCTGAACGTTCAAGGATTTTCCGAGGCTTTCGGTACTCCAGATCGCCCCTGAAACTGAGGAAAGCTCGCTCCTAGTTTGATTTGAGTGAGCAACAATGGCGAACGAGGTGCCTAAAAAAGTGGCAAAATTCAGGGACAGTTTTGGGCATTCGCTCAGATCGTTTCTATTCCTGCCGCTTGGTTTTTGCGTTGCAGACCTGGGGCGCGCAAATTTGGAAACAATCGAAATCCAACGTTTTGTTTGTTGGAAGAGCATTTCGCCCCGGCCTTCACCAAAGAAGGTCAGTGGCGAAAGCCATTTCGTGGGTTCGCGCGAGTTTCAAGGCAACACTCTCAAGGAGAGTAAAAGCGCTCACGAAATGTTACAGACTGCGGTCATGCGTGAGCAGGTCGGCCCGAATCGAGTCCAAGCCTCGCCGCATTTCCGCCCGAATCCCGTGAACTTGAGCCGCAATCCCCGAACTCGTGTCGAGAATGTGGCGTGTTTGACGTGGGTGCAGGAGTTGCATGGTTGGCTTGCGGGGCGTATGTCCAGCAGATCAAAGCTGACGAGTTGAAGGGCAATTATGGCGAACCATGTGTATCAGCGCGATTTGCCGGACGGGCTCGACCTTGGCAAGATGGTGGCGATCGATTGCGAAACCATGGGTCTCAATCCTCACCGCGACCGTCTCTGCGTCGTTCAGCTTTCTGGCGGGGATGGCAATGCGCATCTTGTCCAGATTGCCAAAGGACAGACCGAGGCGCCAAACCTTGCGCGCATCCTGACCGATGCCTCCGTTTTGAAGCTGTTTCACTACGGACGTTTTGACATCGCCGCAATGTATCATGCCTTTGGCGCGCTGGCGGCGCCTGTGTATTGCACGAAGATCGCGAGCCGATTGGTCAGGACCTATACAGATCGGCACGGGCTCAAATCCCTGACGCAGGAACTTCTGAGCGTCGATATCTCAAAGCAGCAGCAATCCAGCGATTGGGGCGCGCAAAAACTGACCAAGGCCCAGAAGGACTATGCCGCGTCCGACGTCCTGTACCTGCACCGTTTGAGGCTCGCTCTGAACGAGATGCTTGAGCGGGAAGGTCGTATGGAGCTTGCCCAAAGCTGCTATGACTTCCTGCCCACACGCGCGCGGCTGGATCTTGAGGGATGGCCGGATACGGACATCTTTGCCCATGCCTGACAAAAGGGTGTGTGCGTGATGGCTCGGGCCGATGGTCTTTATTCTCGGGTTATTTCCTGGCTCAAGATTTTGCTCCCCTTGATCGCGCTAGTGCTGCTGTCGACACTCTTTTTGTTGTCGCGCAGCGCAGAGCAGGTTCTGGACGTACCCTTTACCGGTGGCGTAGCCGGGGATGGCGTCAACCGGGAGCAAGTCAGCGCGCCGTATTATGCGGGCACCACGGAAAACGGCGATACGCTGACCATCACAGCGAGCACTGCCAGCCCGGAAGGGAATGGCGTCATTCGCGCCCAGAACCTCGCGGCGCGGGTTCGGATGCCAAATGGCAATGAGATTGCACTTAAGGCAGAAACAGCGACCGTTCGCGAAAGCGATCAATGGGCGGAGCTCGAGGGCGGTGTCCGGATCGAAAGTTCGACTGGATACACTCTGGTGACCGAAACGCTCGGTGCGGCCGTGGACCGGATCGAAGCGGAAAGCGGTGGGCCTGTATCCGGAAGCGGGCCGCTTGGAACGCTGGAAGCTGGCAAAATGCGCATCGAACCGCTGCCGGACAGCGGCGATGTGCAACTGCTATTCACGGATGGCGTAAAACTGGTATACAGCCCGCAAGATTGAGAAAGTGCTGCCACATGTTCCAACGTCTTTTTGCCGTCCTGCTTCTCGCAGGTCTTCCAGTTCTTGCAGAAGCTCAGCAGGGCACAAGTGTCCGATTTGGATCGCTTCAACAGGACACAAATGCGCCTGTTGAGGTTACAGCGGACTCGCTTTCCATCAATCAGAACGATGGCACCGCGCTCTACACCGGCAACGTTTTGATTGTTCAGGGTGACATGCGCCTCGCGGCGCCTCGGGTTCTGGTGGTGTATTCCGAAAGCCAGGGGCGGATCGACCGCCTTGAAGCGACGGGCGGTGTCACGCTGGTCAGCGGCGAAGAGGCCGCAGAAGCGGATCGGGCGGACTACGACATCGAAGGTGGCAACGTCACCATGTCCGGCAATGTCCTGTTGACCCAAGGGCCAAATGCGCTGACGTCGGAGCGTATGGTGGTCAATCTGGATTCAGGATCAGCGCGCATGACGGGCCGCGTCCGCACCGTATTGCAGCAGGGCGGCGCTAACGAATGAGCCGCCCCGAACTGACAGTTACGGAAGGCTCAAGCGGCCTGCGCGTGGATCATTTGCGCAAAAGCTACCGCAAGAAGGTGGTGATCCGCGATGTGACGTTGAAACTCGATCGTGGCGAAGTGGTTGCTCTGCTTGGCCCGAACGGTTCCGGCAAGACAACATCGTTTTATGCCATTGCCGGTCTGGTCAACCCAGACGCGGGGCAGGTGATGATCGACGGACGCGATGCGACTTTCCTGCCCATGTACCGCCGCGCGCGGCTTGGTATCGGGTACCTGCCACAGGAAATGTCGATCTTCCGAGGGCTGAGCGTTGAGGACAACATCGGCTCGGTTCTGGATATTGCCGAGAAGGACCGCCACCGGCGGCGGGAAAGGCTCGAAGAACTGCTGGGCGAGTTTTCAATCGAGCATCTGCGCCGCGCGCCGGCGCTGGCCCTGTCCGGCGGGGAGCGCCGCAGGGTCGAGATCGCCCGCTGCCTGGCGGCAAACCCGAAGTATCTCCTGCTTGATGAGCCGTTCGCCGGGGTCGATCCGATCAGCGTCGGTGACATCCGCCATCTGGTGGCGGATCTGAAGAAACGTGGGATTGGCGTTCTGATAACAGACCACAATGTCCGCGAGACGCTTGAGATCGTCGATCGCGCATATATCCTGCACGACGGCAAGGTTCTGATGTCCGGCACGCCGGAAGAGGTGGTTCAGAACGAAAACGTCAGGCGGGTTTACCTAGGTGACAGCTTTCGTATGGGGTGAGTTCCGCTCCGCGTGAATTCTAGGTGTTTTCCGCCCGGCGCGGTCCGGTTTCGATTGACGCCGCCGTCTTTCTCTACTCAAATGATCCTATGACACGCCGTTCCGCTCAATGGCAAAACGAGGGAGCCTTCGATTTTGAGGGTTGTTTCGCTCAAGCCGCAGCGGCCGGCTGTCTTCCCTGATCAGTATGCAGAGTTCCGGGCGCCCGCGCCCTGTGTTCCTGTGTGCCGGTGACAACAAAAAAAAGGACTGATCATGCGCTATCAGATTACGGGAAAGCACATCGACATTGGCGAAGCCCTGCAAACGCACGTGAAAAACGAGCTGGGGTCAGCCTTGGAAAAGTATTCGCAAAGACCCACCGACGCGAATGTCATCTTCTCCAAGAGTGCACATGAATATGTGTGCGAAGCCGTGGTGCACCTTTCCACTGGTCTGAACGCGTCGGCCAAAGCCCATGCGACCGAGATTTACGCAGCCTTCGATGATTGCGTGGAAAAGATGGACAAACAGCTGCGCCGCTACAAACGCCGCCTGAAGGACCACCACAAGGACCGCACGGAACCCGTTGAACTTCTCGGAGCATCCTCTTATATCCTCGCATCCGACTCTGCAGGCGACGCCGAAGAGCCGGAAACGCTTCAGCCGATCATCGTGGCTGAGATGGAGACAAAGATTCCATCGCTTTCGGTTGGCGAAGCTGTGATGCAAATGGAATTGGCCGGGGCTCCCGTCTTGGTCTTCCGAAACGAGAAAAAGGATGGCTTGAACGTCGTTTACCGGCGCGAAGATGGCAACATTGGATGGATTGATCCGTAAGTTGTGATCGCGCTCGTTAATCAAACGCAAACGATGGTCGGGTACGCAGGCTAGAGCATGAAATTTGTAGATCTTCTCAAACCTGATGCTGTGAAAGTCGTCAGTGCGGCCTCCAGCAAGAAGCGGTTGATGCATGATGTTGCGGATCTCGCGGCATCGGCTCACGGTTTGTCCGCTGGTGTGACCGTCGAGGCTTTGATGGAGCGCGAATCTCTTGGACCGACAGGCGTGGGGCATGGCGTTGCTTTGCCCCATGCGCGCATCGCCGGCCTGGAAAGCGTGACGGGCGTTTTCATCCTCTTGGAATCACCAATTGATTTCGAAGCGGTGGATCGCCAGCCGGTTGATCTTGTCTTTGCGCTTTTTGCGCCCGAGGACGCCGGCGTTGAACATCTTAAAGCCCTGGCGCTTGTGTCACGCACTTTGCGTGACACGGAACTGTGCTCCAAGCTGCGTTCCAATCCAGACGCAGCGACGCTCTATACGATCGTAACCGAGTTTGAGGCAATGAAAGCCGCGTGACACACTGTTGCCTGATTGCAACGTTTTGAATGGGGCCGTTCTGCGGCCCCTTTGTTCGAATCACGGTCCGATCTATCAGCCCCGCCTACCATGCACCCGCGACAGAGGAGGGCACCACATGACACAGATTCATCTGATATCGCTTTCCTCGGATCGTTTGCGGGGCTGAGCCGCGCGTCGGCATCTTTCTACCCAACCTGACGATCCTGTTTGCAGCCCCTGACCGGGCTGCCGTCTTTGTATGAAAGACAGGTTCATGGGCAATTCCCATCAGGGCGGCGTCGCGCATGCGGCGACCGTCAGCAAGTTCTATTCTCAAACGGCGTGGATCGAAGGTCGCGCCGAAGACCAACTCACCCATGTCTCCAACTGGCCGGGCATGAAGCACATCGCTGCGTTTCCCGACCTGCACCCCGGCCGCCACGGCCCGGTTGGTGCGGCGTTTCTTGCAGATCGCCTTTACCCGCAGTTGATCGGCCCTGACATCGGCTGCGGCATGGCTTTGTTTGCGCTGGATCTGTCGCCGCGTCGCTTGAAACTGGACAAGGCCGCGCGCCGGTTGCGTGTTTTGCAGGAGCCGCTTCCCGAGGATCTGGTGCAGGACGCATTGGTGGCCAATGGGCTCGCTCGGCCCGATGGGCTTGGCACAATCGGTGGCGGAAATCACTTCTGCGAAGTGCTGGAAGTCACGGCGTCCGAGGCGGGCAGTCCCATTGCAAAGGGCGCGCTTTGCCTGTTGGTCCACACGGGCTCGCGTGGTCATGGCGCGCGTGTCTATAACGCCGTTGATGAGCCTTGGAAGGAAGGGTTTGATCCGGGCAGTGCGGCCGCATTGGATTACCGCGAGCTTCACGATGCGGCCCAGCATTGGGCCAATGTGAACCGGCTGTTGATCGCTGAACGCGCGGCAGAGGCATTGAGTTCTGACGCGGCGCTGATCTGCGATGCACCGCACAATCATCTGGAGGAGGTGGACGGGCTTTGGCTTCACCGCAAAGGCGCAGCGGCGCCAGATCATGGGCTTGCGCCTTTGGCTGGTTCGCGCGAAGCGCCGAGTTTTCTGTTGAAGGTCAGGGAAACCGCGACACCCGATGCGCTGTGGTCCGTTTCTCACGGAGCCGGGCGCAAGTATGATCGCGCGTCGATGCACGGCCGTATCAAGCTAAACCGCAGCGGGCTTGCAGCCATGGAGCGCACGGCGCAGGGCGGGCGGGTGATCTGCGAAAATCGGGATTTGATGATCGAGGAGGCAGGCGCGGCGTACAAGGACGTGACATCGGTGGCAGCCGACCTCGAAGACGCAGGCCTCGCGGCGCGCATTGCCACGCTCAAGCCCCGCATCACCTTCAAATGCACGCGCAAGGAGGGGCAGTCATGAGCGTGACACTCCTAATCAGTAGCGGCAATGGACCGGGCGAGTGCCGCCAGGCTGTTGCGCATGTCCTGGGACGCATTCAGGCTGACACGAAAGCCGAGACCTTGGATCTGGTTTGCAGGGACGCTCGGCACGGGCCGGTTTCTGCAATTGTTTGCCTGACCGGAAGCGATGCGGACCGTGTGGCGCGGGCATGGGAAGGCGTCATTTTATGGCGGTGCGTCAGTTCTTTACGTCCAAGACACAAGCGAAAGAACTGGTTTGTTCAGGTGCACCGCCTGCCAAAGGTGGCGCAGACGGAGGTCATCGACATCAGGGAGGTTGAGATGCAGGCAATCCGGGCTGGCGGGCCGGGTGGACAGCATCAGAACAAAACCTCGAGCGCCATTCGCGCCCAGTGGCGTGGATACAGCGTTGTGGTTCGCGACCAGCGTTCGCAGCACCAAAACCGTCGCCTCGCGTTGGAACGGTTGCAAGCCTTGCTGGCCGCAGATCAGGCAGAGAGGCAGGCTTCAGCACAGGGGACGGCGCATTGGCTGCATCATCAATTGGAACGCGGCAACCCGAAGCGCATTTTCGAGGGGCCCAAGTTCAGAGAGGTGACGCGCTAGGCCCAGTCCTCGAAGCCGAACATGACGTAATCACGCATGTAGGCTTCACGGGCGAGCGCCTCGATCTGGTCGTCGTAAATCTCGGCGAGTGAGTACGGCGCGGCATTTGGCACCGGCACGGGATCGGAAGGCGAAGGGTGCCCGACCTGCATTGCGAGGGCGGGCAGGTAGCCTTCCATCTCGTCTTCGCGCACGATCATGTCGGGCAAGGTGAACTCCGCCATGCCCTGAATGCACTGTGCTTGCGTGGCCCAATGGCCGTCGATCCGGACAGCGGTCTGGCCGGAGAGGTTGGCTTTGACCCAGGCGAGCCAAGCAGTGAAAGCGACACGGTGCGCGGCGGCATTATAATCGCTGTCAGGCTCGCCTTCCGGGATCGGCATATTGTGCGCGCGCCGCAGGGTTTTGCGGATGCCAGCAAAGCTGCCTTTTCGAGTGGTAAGGATCTTTGTGCAAAACGCCTCGTGCGCGCGGGCGAGCGGATGGCGCACAACCGTGAAACTGCGATGGCCGGGGCGCTCGCGTTTCCAGTTGCGCAAGCTGCCTTGGGTGAATTTCCTCTCGAGCTTGTCCTCGCCCACGCCATCGAGCGCACATAGCCATTGCGTGACGGCGGCCTCGGGCCCGGACCGAACCGGCATGTAAATCAGCGGAGTCTTGGCCCCGGCCACATAAGATGGAACAACAGGCCCGCGCCGTGGTTCGAAATTCGGTGTACGGGAGAGGTTGAAGCGATCCATACGCGCAAGCGTCTCAGCCATTTGATCGAAGTTTTCGACCTTCTCGGAAGCGGGCTGCGGGTTCTGCCTCTTGAGCGCGGTGTTCAGGCTCTCCAGCCGGTCCGTCACCCCCAGCCATTGGGCCAGACCGTTCATCACATCGACGTCCTGTAGATCGTCATAATCTACGTAAAACGCCGTCTGGGCCGTGGTTTGCAAAGCTTTCATCAAAGTAATCTGAAAGCTTTGAAGCTCCGCAAGATGCTCTTCAAAATCGGCTGGATCAAAAACCGCCTTCCCGTCCTTGCGCCTTTTGACGTTGGTCAGCTTCCACTGCCCGGTCGCCTGCGCAATCTTCTTGGATATGTAGCTGTCGGCGGGATTGCGGGTCAGGATGATCTTTGCAATTCGGGTGTCCGTCAGCAGAGTTTCCAGAACGCGCGGGTCATGGTCGTGAAAATAGCGAAACCCGCCCAACCCGTCCGGGGTTTCATTCCGGATGGCGTCCAGCAAATGCAGCGGTGTGTGATCGCGCTCCTCCTGTGTCACACCAAGGATGTCGTCGGACTTCGGGTAGCCGATGAAGTGGGGATTGAACGCCTCGCCATGGCAGGTCAGCCCGTCAAAGGCGTTCAGGTTCGCCTCGAGAAAATTGGAACCGGTCCGCATTTCGGCAAAGACAACGAAGCAGTCGAAACGGTCGGACATCAGCGCTCTATTTCTTCACGAGGTAGGGTTTGCGGGTCTCTTCTTGCCCATGATGAATGGCCGGGTCCACCGGGAAATCGCCCATCAGATAGGGGTGCATCCCCTGGTTCTTCAGGTTTTGCAGGAACTGGCCAAAGCCCGCCAAGTCTTCCAATCGCGGTGCTTCGGCCAAACGACGTTGCGGTTTTTGACCGATTTCGTCGATCAAAACCTGCAAAGGTTCCATCGGGGCTTCGATGAACTCCGCCATGGACCAGACCCGCACGCGCGCTTTGACGTCCGGACTGCGCAACTCGTCGAGCATCTTGCTCTCGATCTTCTGAAGCCGGGCAGCTTCGGTGCGCAGCTCCGCGAAGTTGGCGTTGGACTTGAAAAGCGGCACAGCCCATGCGCCAGAGATGACGCTGATCTGTGCGTTTGGATCGCGGGCCATGTGCCAGTTGATCTTGGGGTTGTCGCGCGGGCCATACTGAAAGCACTGATGCTCCCCGCGCGTGTTCCAAAGCATGTTCGTCAGGAAGGCCTTGGGGTTTGTGTCCCGCAGTTTGGCGTTGTCGGAGAGCGCGCCGTTGATCACGGTCTGCCCGTTAGCAAACTCGGCGCGTTCCGGCGCAAACAGATGGCCGTGGACTTGCGCCCCGGTTGCGCGGCTGAGCCAAGGGGCGAAATCCTGAAACAGCTCGGCAAACCCTTGGAACACGGAGTATTTCCCGGAGGTCATACCGTTTTCCCAGCCGAGATGCGGATAGCGGCTTTGCATGAACAAGCCGGGGCGACCACGGGTTCGGCGCTCAACAGCCTTGGCAAAGATGCGGTCGATCTTGCCCGGATTTGGTTCTTGCCGGGACAGAGCCCCTTCGGGGTCCGTGAGAAAAGTCGCGTAGAGGCGGTCCGCATGGGGCCAGATTTTGCGCGCGACAAAGCAATCAGAGCGCCGCAGAAGCTGCAAATGATCGTCGTAGAAGATGTGAGGTTTTCCCTGAAAGTCGAATTTCGACAGCGTCAGGGAGCGGCTTTCGATCTGGGTCGAATAGAGCCGCGCCAGTGTTTGGAAGTAGCTTTCATCCGGTATCCAAACCCGCCGGAAGTAGGCATCATAGGTGGGCCGCGCGGGATCTTGAAGGATAGCCGACAGCGTCTGACGCGTCAGACACCACCATTGCGAGCCCATATGTGGCACTATGCTTTCCGGGATCTGCCGTTTAAACCCGACGGCCCGCTGCAGATCGACGAACTTGTCGAACAGGTACCGGTTTTTGCGCCAGGAAAACGGGAACCGGAGGGTAAAGCGCTCCTCATCCAGACCGCCGACGGTCCAGGGCACGTCTGCGGTTGTCGCGCTTTCGATGAAATCGGTGCGGGGCCGTTCTGCGAGGTATTGGCACAGTTCATGCACAGGCCTCAGCGGCAGGCAGGAGCCGGAAGACAGATAAACATGCCGCACATGATCGAAGGACTTGAGCATCAGCTCGGCGGCATCCTGACTTGCGGCCACAAGCCCCCACGTGCCCCATTCACAGCGATGCCGCGTTGAGAAACGCACATCCGGCAAGTCCGCGAGGGAGCGGACCAGCCTGTCGTATTGCTGCTTCGGAACCATCCTGTCGACATGCAGCACCACCGGGCAGCCGCCTCGGGACCAATGCCGCGCAACTTGGGACGCTCGGTCAAGCGCCGTGTGGACGAGCATGACAATCCCGACGCTCATGCCCAGTTCCCTTTTGACATGAGGCCGAGTATCTCAAGCTGTCGCCAGTTGATGTATTTCTCGGACCACTTGCACCACAGTTCCGGGTTGTCCTTGATCCCGTCCGCGTAAGCCAGATACTCGCGCGACGCGCCGTAGTGCTGGCTCCGGGTCAACTCTTCCTCCGCCTTTGCGGTGAACGTGTCGAGAAACTTCGTGTGAAGGAGGATCCCGCTCGCTTTCTCGCCACCCCATTCGTCGTAAACAAGGTTCAACCCGCGCGGCAAAAGGTTGTGCGTGGACGAGACATAGGCATAGCGGCGATCCCATTTGACCAAGGGGATCTTGTTCAACGCCGGGGCAAGCTCCGGTTTGTCGGCAAAGAAAACACGGGCGCGGGGTCCGCCCTGAATCCACAGATTGCCGAATTTCGGGTTCTTGGTGATCGAGTAATTTCCGGCGTCAAACCATGATGCGATCTCAAGCGGGTTTTGCCCGGGCATGTAAGGGTGCTGATCGATCCGCCCTTTGGGGTACATGTCCAGCAGCATCGCCGAGAAAGACTTGATCGATGAAGCATCCAGCCAATCGGTCAGGGCGCGCATGGAACGCGTGTCGCAGAACGGGAACAAAAAGAACTCGTCCGGATCAACGGTGAGGCACCAATGCCCGTGCCCGTATTTCATCAACAGCCAGTTCATCCAATCCACGCCAAAGCGGGATCTTTTGTAACTGCCGCGCGTGGACCAGACAGAGACATCCTCTTGTTGCGACAGGTAGTTGAGCGAGCCATCATCACTGTCATTGTCGACGAAAAAGAAATGGTTCACGCCCATTTCGCGGTAGTATTTCAGAAAGTAGGGAAGCCGGATGCCTTCGTTTCTCTGCGTGCAAAAAACAAAAATATCAGAAGGCTTTATACGATCTGTGCGGTTGGTCACGGGGTTCAGTTCGCGACGCTTTCGGAAGGCGCGAATGCGCCACCGCTTTCGCTGCAATCTCAGTCTATATGACCGCCAAGCGCCCAACTCATGCCCCTTGAATCGTCAGCTATGTGACGTTTGCTCGCTCTCGGCTATCAGATCATCGTTAACACGGTCTTGAAGTGCGCCTCCCAACCGGGGGGTGACCATTGCGCATTTGCGCTTGTGTTGCTGCCGTGTTCCTCTGGATCTTTTGCCGCCATCGCCTTGATTTCTTGCAGCCAAAGATAGCGATCTGAACAACTTGCGTAAACGGGAATATCTCCCAGCACTTCCCGATAGACAGGGAGCGTGTTGCAAAGCACCGGCACTCCGAGCGCGGTAGCCTCGATCGGTGGAAGACCATAGCCTTCCGCATGGCTGGGGAAGAGCAGGCCGTTCGAGTCCGCCAGCAGGGCGAAAAGCTCTGGATCCGTGAGATTTGGAAGTTCATGCACACGCGCAGGTTTTTGATCGAGACGGTCGAACACATCCGCATTGCGCCAGCCGCGTTGGCCGCAGAGGATCAGGTGCGCATCTGGCACGTCTTTCCAAAGATCCAGGAGTAACCCATGGTTCTTGCGCGGCTCTATCGTGCCGATGCAAAGGAAATAGGGATGCCCCTGCCACGGCCCGGCAGGAGCGGTGTCGAGCTCGGGCAAAGGCACGCCCAAGTGCGCAGTGACGTAGTCCGCTCGCGCCTGCGGAATGTGTTCTTGCACGTCTGCCTTGGTTTGCTCTGAATTGCAGATAAGAACATCTGCGCAGTCCGAAACCCGCGCCAGGAAATGACCGAACTGTTCTGCCGTCTCCGGGCGTTGGTACTGCGGGAAATCCAAGGGGATGGTGTCATGCACCATCACGGCGATCTGAGCATCCGGTACGCGCCGGATTGCAGCAACAACGCGATCTGTCAGATTGGAATGCCCGACGTTCAGATAATGAGCACCGTCCGGGAGCGCCTGTTTCAGCATTTTGCCAAGCCGAAAGGGCAGGCAGCGGGTTACGCAGATGCGGCGCAGAAAGGTCTCGGCCGCAGCGCGGTTTGGGTCAAGCCCTGGCTTCAGCTTGGACAGGCTGTCCGCCTCGCCAAAGTCACCGCTGTCCAGAGCGGCAGCAAACTGGGCACAACCGGTTTGATCCAGAAGCAGGTAGCCAAAAGCGCTGCGAACCAATCCGTAAAGAGGGACGGTCTCGATCAGAAGGTAATCGAGATAGGCTTTTTCGACCCGATCCACACCCGTCATGGGCCGTCCCGCACGCCGGGTCAGCCGCGTCAGATCCAGAAGCCGTGCGGCGGGTGGGTTATTTCTCGTAGTGCCCATTCAGGTGCCACTGCCATGCATCGCGGATCATAGTCTGCATGGTGGAGCGGTGCGGTGTCCAGCCGAGTTCGGTTTCTGCGCGAGTGGACCCTGAGACAAGCTTGGTCGCATCACCGGCGCGCCGCGGTCCTTCGGTAAAGGGCACTTCACGATTGGTCACGTTGCGCGATGCATCGACCACTTCACGGACCGAAAAGCCTTTGCCCGTGCCGAGGTTGAAAACCCGGCTGCCTTTGCCATCCTGCAACCACTTCAACCCGCTGACATGCGCATCGACCAGATCACAGACATGGACATAATCCCGGATGCAGGTGCCGTCTGGCGTGTCATAGTCCGTGCCGTGGATGGTCAGGGCCGGGCGCTTGCCGTCGATGGCCTCGAGCATGACGGGGATCAGATGAGTTTCGGGGCGGTGATGCTCGCCCACTTCACCGTCCGGATCGCCGCCCGCCACGTTGAAATAGCGGAAAATGACACTGCGCAGTCCATGCGCGGCTTCGAAGTCGCGCAGAATGTCCTCAACCGCACGCTTCGATGCGCCGTAGGCATTAAGCGGCAATTGAACGGTGTTTTCATCCAAAACCACGTTGTCGTGTTCGCCATAGGTGGCGCAGGTGGAGGAAAAGACGAAATCCATGACACCGGCGGCGACGGTGGCTTCGATCAGGGTCAGCGAGCCTTCGACGTTGTTGCGCCAGTAGAGACCGGGCTTGGCCATGGCTTCGCCCACTTGGCTGAGCGCCGCGAAATGCATGACGGCAACAGGCTGATAGGTGGCGAACACCTCGTCGAGCCGGGCGCGGTTTGTCAGGTCGCCCCGTTCAAACGGTCCGAACTTGACGGCGTCCTCCCAGCCCGTGGCAAGGTTGTCATAGGTCACCGGTGTGAAACCGGCCTGCTTCAAGGCCTTGCATGCGTGGCTACCAATGTAGCCCGCGCCGCCCGTTACAAGAACATGAGTCACGTGGTTTATTCCGCGGCCTTCTTGGCTGCCATGATTTCCTGAAGATAGTTTTCCAGATCTCCGCGCAGGTCGTCGCGTGCAAGGCCGAAGGCCACGGTGGCCTGCAGGAAGCCCGCTTTCGAGCCGCAGTCAAAGCGCTGTCCGCGGAAACGGTAGCCATAGACGCCGTCGCCTTCCGGCTTGAGCTCTTCTGCGATGGCATCGGTTAGCTGGATCTCGCCGCCCGCGCCTGTCTTGAGCCTGTTGAGATGGCGGAAAATGTTCGGGGACAGGATGTAACGACCAATCACAGCAAGGTTCGACGGTGCCTCACCAACAGGCGGCTTTTCCACCATGTCGCCGACAGAAACCATGGAGCCCATGTCTTCCTTGACGTCCAGAATACCGTAGGACGAGGTTTTCTCGGCCGGGACTTCCATCGCGGCGACCATGCTGCCGCCGGTTTCCTCGTAGGCTTCAACCATCTGCTGCAGGCAGGGCTTTTCGGCGGCGATGACATCGTCAGGCAGCATCACGGCAAAAGGTTCGTTGTGGACAAGACGGCGCGCGCACCAGACCGCATGACCAAGGCCAAGCGCCTTGTGCTGGCGGATATAGGCGATTTCGCCAGAGTCCATGTTGGTGTTCTTGAGGGTTTCCAGAAGCTGATCCTTGCCCTTCTTGCGCAGTTCCTGCTCAAGCTGAGGGGCGTGATCGAAGTAGTCTTCAAGGGCGCCTTTGCCGCGGGAGGTGACAAAAATGAATTCCTTGATCCCAGCGGCGCGCGCCTCGTCGATTGCGTATTGGACAAGCGGGCGATCCACGAGCGTCATGATTTCCTTGGGAACGGACTTCGTGGCCGGAAGAAAACGTGTCCCCATGCCTGCTACCGGGAAAATCGCTTTCGTCACCTTTTTACGCATTAAAACAGCTCCTGAATCTAAAAGGTTGGATGGCTTATGACATAGATGCTGCATAAGCACTATAGCTGCGATGTGGCTATCCTATGGCAAAGCGCTGGTATTAGCGACTCTTCGCGCAAAACTTGGTCAATTCTGAAGCATTTTGTTTCTTCATTGCCCACGCACGGGTTTGGAGCGCGCGACTTCCGCAGCTTTCCGTCTGGAGAACCGCCAGAAGCGAAACAGGGGCGCATCGCGGTTGCTGCGTCCGAAAAGCCCGCCCCGTTGCTCCCAGACGCCGGCGTTTGAAAAATGCACCCGGTGAAAGCGCGTGGTCGGTGAGAACAGGTAAAGGCTGACGATTGCGCCGGATTGCACTTGTTCCCGAGCCGCTCTGCGCAACTTGCCTGCGTTCCAAATGCGTCCACTCAAAACGACACGAGGCGCATCGGGGCGGCCCGAGAACTGATGAAACGGCACGGTCGCGGTATCTTCAAGTGGCGGCAGCTCTGCGATGGGGCGGTCCTTGGCCGCCTTGGCGCCCCGTTTCAATCCTCGGATCAGGCGCGCAACGTCATCTGCCCCGAGCGGGCCGCGCTGCATCAGACGCACGAGGCGCTGTCGTTGCGCCTTCACGAACCCAGACCAAGCGCTTTTCCATGTTTTCTCCGGAGCGTGTTTGCGCAGAAACACCATCTTGGAGGCCCCGATTTCCGTCAAGTCGCGGGGCGTGCGGTCGTTGGCGCGTCTTGCGCTCTCCGCGAACCCGTGATGGACCTGCGCCAACGGGACAAGCGCTGTTTTGAACCCGCGTTGCGCAAGGCGAACGTTCAGATCTGTTTCATCAAGGTAAAACCGGAAACCGGGATCAAACCCGCCAATCCGGGCCAGAACGTCACGCCGAACGGCCATATTCGTGCCTTCGGTCTTGATCGCCGTGCCGGGTTCAGGTGTCAGAACAACAGGAGCGTCGCTGTCCAGATCGTGATCGTGGCATTCGCCGGTCTCATCAATGGTTCGGGCTTTCCACTGAAAGGAAATTCCATTTCGGCCAATGACATACCCCCCTGCGGCGGCTACGTCGTCTTGGTCAAAGGGTGCAATGAGATGTTGAAGCCAGAGCGGCTCTGGCACGGCGTCGTCGTCGATGAAAGCGACGATCTCGCCCGCAGCCTGTGCTATCCCGGCATTGCGCGCAGTCGAGATATTGGCCTCGTCAAAGGGGACGAATTTGATCTGGTCGGCCTGCGGGGTTTCGGAGGCGGCCTTGATGCCGTCCGGACAGGCCACCACCACGACTTCAAACAGGGGATAGTCGAGCTGGGACAATCCCAGGAGACAGCGGGTCAGCGCCTGTGGCCGCTTGCGGCTGACCACGATGACGCTGACGGACCGCGCCTCCACCTCAGGCTTCTTTCAGGTCCACGCCGGGCGCATAGGCGATGAAGAACGGGTTTGCAAAACCGGCCTTACCGTAGGCTAGTGGCGAGTGATCGTCGAAACGCACAACCTGACCGCCCGCGCCGTTCAGAACAGCGTGGCCAGCGGCCGTGTCCCATTCCATCGTGCGGCCAACGCGCGGATAGATGTCGGCTTCGCCGGTCGCGACGAGGCAGAACTTGAGCGACGATCCGGCGCTCTTCATGTCCTTGACCGCATATTTGTTGATGTAGTCGTCCGTTGCCTGATCCCGGTGGGATTTCGATGCAACAACCATCAAGGCGCCGTTGTCCGGATCGGAAACCTGGATTGCCTTTGTCTCACCGATGGTGTCCGGGCTGAATGGGCCGACCTCTTCCAGCGACTTGCCGGTGGCATTGGTAAAGAACATCCGATCGCGCGCGGGGGCATAGACAACGCCGCGTGTCGGAATGCCGTCTTCGACCAGCGCGATGTTCACGGTGAAATCGCCGCGGCGGTTGATGAACTCCTTGGTTCCGTCCAGCGGATCGACGATCAGGAAGGTCATCGCCTCAAGATCGTGGCTGTCGGCCTGTTCCTCGGTCACGAGCGCCACGTCGGGGAAGGCCGCGCGCAGGCCAGCAGAGATCAGCGCATCCGCCGCTTCGTCGGCTTCGGTGACCGGGCTGGCGTCGGATTTTACTTTCACTTCGAAGTCGTCGGAGTTGTAGATTTCCATGATCTTGTCACCGGCTTCGAGTGCAAGACGGCGCATAACTTCGACCAATTGAGTATAATTCAAGGGAGCTCTCCTTCCGCCACCTTCGTGCGGATTCATTGATTTGAAAACTTACCCGTCTTATGCTGCCAGTTGAACAGAACGGCAAGAAGTCGTCACCCCCGCCTCGCATCGGAGCAGTGAGCGCATGTTTCAGGCAACAAAACCCAGGTCCCGGCTGGGATCCGCGATCTATATCGCGGAGCTGATCTACCACAACTCCGTTCGCGCGGTGCGCAAGACGCATGGCAACGCCATCCTCGCGATCCTGATGAACATGCTTCAGACGATCATCTTCGTTCTGGCCTTCTTCTTCATGTTCAACATTCTTGGCCTGAAGGGCGCGGCAGTGCGTGGGGACTTCATGATTTACATCATGACGGGCGTGTTCCTCTACATGACGCATACCAAGACCATGGGTGCTGTTTCCGGGTCAGAAGGGCCCGCCAGCCCGATGATGCAGCACGCACCGATGAACACGGCCATCGCGATTGCGGCGGCGATGCTGAGCACGCTATACATCCAGATTCTATCGCTTGTGGCGATCCTGTTTGTCTATGATGTCGCCTTTAACCCCTTTGTCATGCAGGAAATTCACGATCCAATCGGCTGTATCGCAATGATCTTGCTGTCGTGGTTTTCCGGTGCCGCCATTGGGATGGTTGTGCTGGCGATCAAACCCTGGGCGCCCACGCCGGTCAGCATCATTTCAACGGTGTATCAGCGCGCGAACATGATTGCCTCCGGCAAGATGTTCGTCGCCAACTCCATGCCGGGTTACATGCTGGTGATGTTTGACTGGAACCCGTTGTTTCACACGATTGATCAGTCGCGGGGCTATGCTTTCGTGAACTACAATCCCCGCAACACGGATTGGGAATACGCCTTCTACCTGTCCATTGTCCTGATCATGATTGGATTGATGGGTGAGTTCTTTACTCGCAAACACGCCTCGGCCAGCTGGAACGCGCGGCGGTAAGGGTTTCAGGACTTTGGGCAGGTTCGGCCGCGCGATAGGGTGAGCAAAACCTATTCCGAAAGGGAGCGCCCCAATGTCCCGCCTATATGCATTTGTTCTGTCGTTGATGTTGCCTTGCGCAGTTTGGGCGCAGGATTGGCCCGCGTTTCACGCGGTCGTGGATGTCGCACAGGATGACGTTCTGAATGTTCGAAGCGCGCCCAGCGGCAGCTCTGAAATCATTGGAGAGCTTGGGCCAAACCAGACTGGTATCGAGGTCATTCGTCGGGACGAGAGTGGAAAATGGGGGTTGGTCAACAGCGGTGAGCGGGCCGGATGGGCCTTTATGCGCTACCTGGAGCCAATGCCCGGCGGAGCGTTTCCCGATCATGACAGACTATCTTGCGGTGGTACCGAACCGTTTTGGGGGCTTGATCTGGCGTCAGGCTATTCGGCGGAGTTTTCCAGCCCGGAAGGCACATGGTCGGTTCAGCCTACAGAGCTTTTGAAGGCCTGGGGGCGGAGGACGCCTTTTGCGTTCACAGGACAAAGCCCCGAGCGTTTGGTCTCGGCTGTCATCACACCCGAATCTTGCAATGACGGCATGTCAGACCGCGAGTTCGGACTGTCGATTACCATGATCACCGAGACGCCGGGGGATGTAACGGTCCTGAGCGGGTGCTGTGCGCTTGGGGTTGGCCAATAAGGTCAGGTCACGACGCGCAGCGTCAGATTGATCCTGCCACCCGCCTTCAGCAACGTGGATGATCCGAAGCGGATGCGGTCCACCCCGTGATGCGCAAGCCGCGCCTCGCCGCCCATCACGACAACATCCCCTGACTGAAGCCAGTGCGAGGCCGTTTTTCCGCCACGCTCCACGTTGCCCATGCGGAACTGCCCTTCGTCGCCGAGGGAGATGGACAGGACCGGGTATGTAAAATCCGCCTCGTCCTTGTCCTGATGCAGGCCCATGCGTGCACCTTCCCCGTACCAGTTGATCAGGCAGCACTCAGGTGACTTTGGACAATCCGCGAGGTCTGACCAGATCCGGGCGATGCTTTCAGGGATCACGGGCCAATCCGTTCCGTTTGGGTGCTGCGGCTCGTAACGATACCCGCGCCGGTCCGTGACCCAGCCGAACCTTCCGGCGGCGCTCATGCGGACAGACATCGGCTTGCCGCGCGGGGTCACGGGTTGAAACAACGGCGCATCTTCCAACACGCGGCGCAGGTCGCCAACGATTCTCTCCTGTGCGGCGCGATCCAGATATCCCGGAAACAGACGGAACCCCTTTATGTTCAGCGCTTCGACCATAAACCATGCCCAATGTTAGTCATAAGTTGCGATTTTCCCGACAATTGCGGCCCTAGCGGTGCTTGCAGGGCCGTAAAGCCCTCCTTATATACCCTGCGAAGCTGCTTTCGGGGATGGCCCGAAGGCCTTTAATATCGGGGCGGGATGCCGTAACGGGTCCATCGTCTCGTGATATCGCCTTGACTACAGAAAGGGATCGAACATGGCCAAAGTGATCGGTATCGACCTCGGCACAACCAACTCCTGCGTTGCTATCATGGATGGCAGCAGCGCCCGCGTCATCGAAAACTCCGAAGGCGCTCGTACAACCCCCTCGATTGTCGCCTTCGCCGAAGATGAGCGGCTCGTGGGTCAGCCGGCAAAACGCCAGGCTGTGACCAACCCGGAAAACACCGTGTTTGGTGTGAAGCGTCTGATCGGTCGTCGCAATGACGATCCGAACCTCGCCAAAGATCGCAAGAACATGCCGTTCGAAGTTGTCGACGGCGGCAACGGCGACGCATGGGTGCAGGCTCGTGGTGAGAAATACTCCCCGTCGCAGCTCTCCGCGTTTATCCTGGGCAAAATGAAAGAAACCGCCGAGAGCTATCTCGGCGAAGAGGTGACGCAAGCCGTCATCACCGTGCCTGCATATTTCAACGACGCTCAGCGTCAGGCCACCAAGGACGCCGGCAAGATTGCCGGTCTCGAAGTGCTGCGCATCATCAACGAGCCGACAGCCGCGGCGCTGGCTTACGGCCTCGACAAGCAGGAAACCCGCACCATCGCGGTTTATGACCTCGGCGGCGGTACGTTCGACGTGACCATCCTTGAGATCGACGACGGCCTGTTCGAAGTGAAGTCCACCAACGGGGATACCTTCCTTGGTGGTGAAGACTTCGACATGCGGATCGTGAACTATCTCGCGGACGAATTCAAAAAGACCAACGGCGTTGACCTGACGAAAGACAAGATGGCGCTGCAGCGTCTGAAGGAAGCGGCGGAAAAGGCGAAGATTGAGCTGTCCTCGTCCTCTCAGACCGAGATCAACCAGCCGTTCATCTCCATGGGCGCAGACGGCCAGCCGCTGCACCTCGTGATGAAACTGACCCGCGCGAAGCTGGAAAGCCTCGTTGGCGATCTGATCAAAGCGTCCATCAAGCCGTGCCAAGCCGCTCTGAAAGACGCGGGCCTGTCCACCTCCGACATCGACGAGGTTGTTCTTGTTGGCGGTATGACCCGGATGCCGAAGGTCATCGAAGAGGTGACGAAGTTCTTCGGCAAGGAGCCGCACAAGGGTGTGAACCCGGACGAAGTGGTTGCCATGGGCGCCGCCATTCAGGCCGGTGTTCTGCAAGGTGACGTGAAAGACGTGGTCCTGCTCGACGTGACCCCGCTCTCGCTCGGCATTGAAACGCTGGGCGGTGTGTTCACCCGCCTGATCGACCGCAACACCACGATCCCGACGAAGAAGTCTCAGGTCTTCTCGACCGCTGAAGACAATCAGTCCGCCGTGACGATCCGCGTCTTCCAGGGTGAGCGCGAGATGGCTGCTGACAACAAGATGCTCGGCCAGTTCAACCTCGAAGAGATCCCGCCCGCGCCGCGCGGCATGCCGCAGATCGAAGTGACCTTCGACATTGACGCCAACGGCATTGTGTCCGTCGGCGCGAAGGACAAGGCGACCGGCAAGGAACAGCAGATCACGATCCAGGCATCCGGTGGCTTGTCGGATGACGACATCGAGAAGATGGTTCGCGAAGCGGAAGAAAACGCCGAGGCCGACAAAGAGCGCAAGGAGCTCGTTGAAGCCCGCAACCAGGCTGAAAGCCTCGTGCACTCCACCGAGAAATCGGTTGAAGAGCATGGTGACAAGGTCGATCCGTCCACGGTTGAAGCCATCGAACTGGCTGTTGCCGCGCTCAAGGACGAACTGGAGAAAGACGACACCACGGCTGACAAGCTGAAGTCCGGCATCCAGAATGTCACCGAAGTGGCAATGCGTCTGGGCGAGGCGATCTACAAGGCGCAGGCCGAATCCGCTGAGGCAGATGAACCTGCCGCTGCTGATGAAGCCGCTGGTCCGGCGGACGATGACATCGTCGATGCGGACTTCGAGGACCTCGACGACAACAAGCGGGCCTAAGGCTATCGCCTTCGAAGCAGATTTCGGGGCCGGTCCGGACGCCGGGCCGGCCCCGCACTGTTTCGGCATAAGGAGGGCAGATCATGTCCAAGCGTGACTATTACGATGTGCTCGGGGTCTCCAAGGGCGCGTCGGCTGACGAGATCAAGAAGGCTTACCGCAAGAAGGCCAAGGAACTGCACCCGGACCGCAACGCGGATAACCCCGAGGCCGAAGGGCAGTTCAAGGAAGCCAACGAAGCTTACGAAGTGCTCAAGGACGCCGAAAAGAAGGCGGCTTATGATCGCTTTGGCCATGCGGCATTCGAAGGCGGCATGGGCGGCGGTGGCGGCCGACCCGGCGGAATGGGCGGTAACGGCGACTTCGCCAGCGCTTTCTCCGACGTGTTCGACGACTTGTTCGGCGATTTTATGGGCGGTGGTCGTGGTGGAGGCGGACGTCAAAGGGCTGCACGCGGCGCGGACCTGCGCTATAACCTGCGTGTAACGCTCGAAGAGGCGTACAACGGGCTTCAAAAGACGATCAATGTCCCAACGTCTGTGCAATGCGGAGAATGCAACGGTTCAGGCTCCGAAGGTGGCGCAGAGCCGACCACCTGCCCGACATGTTCCGGCATGGGCAAGGTGCGTGCGACGCAGGGCTTCTTTACGGTTGAGCGCACCTGCCCAACCTGTAACGGCCTTGGCCAGATCATCAAGAACCCTTGTAAGTCTTGCGGTGGCAATGGCCGCGTTCACAAGGACCGTGCGCTGTCCGTGAACATCCCGGCGGGTGTCGAAACCGGTACGCGTATTCGTCTTGCCGGTGAAGGTGAGGCGGGAATGCGCGGTGGCCCTCCGGGTGATCTGTACATCTTCATCGAAGTGGAACAGCACAAGATCTTTGAGCGCGAAAGCACCGAGCTGCACTGCCGTGTGCCTGTCTCGATGATTGCCGCGGCTCTGGGTGGCGACATCGAGGTGCCGACGATTGATGGCGGTCGCAGCCGGGTCAAAATCCCCAGCGGCAGCCAGTCTGGTCGTCAGATGCGTCTGCGCGGTAAAGGGATGCCCGCCCTTCGTGGCGGAAGTCACGGCGACATGTTCATCGAACTTGCCGTGGAGACGCCCGTGAACCTGACGTCTCGCCAGAAAGAACTTCTGCGCGAGTTCGAAGAGTTGAGCGAAGACAACAACCCAGAAGCCAGTAGCTTCTTCAGCTCGGTGAAGAACTTCTGGGATTCGATGAAGGGTTAATCGACCTGAAAAGAACTATCAAAGGCGGTGCCATGTGCGCCGCCTTTTTTGTCTCTACTCAAGCCAGACTTCAACGCGCCGGTTCACCTGTCGTCCCCAGGAACTGTCGTCACAGGCCATGGGCATCGCTTCGCCAAAGGCATTATTGCTGATGTCGACTTGGTCCAAGTCGGCGGTTTCTGCAGCTTCCAGAACCGCACGTTGCACGGTTTTGGCACGTTTTTGAGCGATCCTCAGGTTGCCCTCCGCGGGCCCTTGCCCATCAGAGAAGCCCACAAACATCATACGGCGGCCATCATAGGTGCCGCTTTCCAATGCGCGCGCGAGCAGTTGTACGTTGGATCGGGACTGCGCATCGAGACGCGATGAACCCGCTTCAAATCGAAACGACAAGGTGAGCCGCTTCATCCCGGACAGGGTGCCCGCCATGCGCTGGAGTTGGGTCAGGCCCTCCTCACCGTTGGCGACAACGACAGCGTTTCGGAGCCGGTCTCCCTGTAGATCAATTGGGACTTCTTCTGGTGCCTGGTCAACAAACCCGGCGCGCCGGATGACAATTTGCGCGGCATTGGATTGGCTGAAGGCGAGGAACTCACGGCCAAGGGCAGGCAGACGGCGGGCGGGGAGGTAGAGGAACATCGGCGCGGTGAGCGGAAAATCCTCGGTTTTGATCGTGCGCCGCGCGGCACTGAGAGAGAAACCACAGGGGCCGGTCAGGACAAGAGGCTTTGTGTTGCCAATTTCGGAGTAACTCGCAATGCCAAGACCAAAGGGATCATCCGCCACAGCTTCAGCCAAGCGCGCGTTGGTGTCGTGGCGCTGAGTTTCGCCCCTAGGCGTGCCGTTTTCCTTGAGGAGCCGGTCTTCGACGCCTTGGGCCAAACCTGACTTCGCGTCGCGCATATGTAAGGTGACCGGAGCGTCAGGCCCCCCAAGGGCTTGCCAGTTTCTGACATCGCCACGCAGAAGCTTGGAAAGGTCGCTCGGCGAAATTGCGTCCACAGGGTTGTTCGCCGCGACAACCGGCACCATGGCATCGAGCGCAAGAACGCGGCTCCGGCCCGGTTTTTTCATATCGCCAAGGCCTGCAGCCCGTGCCTGCTCCAATTCAAGCGGGCGAATTTCGCGCATCGCCATGACCATATCGGCCTCGTCCGCGAGCAGATCAGCAAATCCCGTATCGGTGTTGGTGAGATGGAAAAAGAAGCGACCGGTGGTTTTCCCGGTGTCGGTGTCCGTCAGTTGATAGATGAAGCTGTCCGGCCCGGTCGTCTCCCGTTTGGCGCTCAATCCGCTCCGTAAGGCAAAGGCTTCGATCAGGGCGGGCATCAGAACCGTGCCGATGGTGGACGAACCCGAAATCGTCAATTCGGCAACAAAGTCTGTCAGAGATGGACAACCGACCCCCTCACACAGCACCCCTGAGCTGTCGACGGTCAGCTCGCCATATTGCGTTTTCAGGCGATAGAACTCGCCATCGAAACCGAGAAGCGTGCCGGTTAGCTCTACTCCGCCGTCCCGGGATCGCAGGGTGATATCCTGCGCAAGGGCCGCGGTAACTCCCGTCAGAAAAAAGAAAAGTGCGGCGAAGATCGCCGCACAGACATGTCGCATGGGAAACCCGTGTTGCCGTGGCTTAGCGTGCCGCGACTTTCAGGTCTTGGACGATGTTTTTCAACACCAGAAAGTCACCGACGCTGTCGCAAGCAGGGATTTCGAGCGTCAAGTCACCCACGCGCAACGCCTCGCCGCCACGAACGTCCAGAGTTTGCGCTTCGACTTGTGCGTCGCAGTTCACCTCGGTGACTTCCGCTTCGACAGACAAGAGGATGTCGCCGGACTTCTTGGCTGTGCCGGAGGGGAAGGTGTAGACCTCTGCCATCAAGGCATCCGGCGCGTTGGTCTCGCCAAGGCGCACCAGAAACCCGCCTTCGCCATTGGCGGCGGCTGCAAGATCACCCGAGGATTCGGCCCAGACGTGGCCCGTGGTGAAATAGTCAGCGGCAAACTCCCGAGCGTGCAGTTGCAGGCCGGTGTCGCCTTTCCATTGAACCGCCACGCGATCATAGAAGGCCAGAGACGTGACTTCGGCGGAGGCGGTGGCCCCTTCACCGTTGGAAAAGGCCGCGATGAACAGGGCGTTTTCGGTCAAGGCCGGTACTGCAATGTTCAAACTGCCGTCTTCGGCCATGACATCGGTGAACATCATTCCATGGTGATGGATCGTCACGCGTTCATTGGCGTTGCACGGCGCATCAACGGCGAGCGATACCATGGCCCCGGCAGATGTGGTGGCTTCCATTGAAATGGCGCATTCTGGCGGCGGAATAGGGGTTGTGGAGCGCCCGCCCGGCACGGTCACTGTCTTTGCCATGGAAATGTCGGAGGCTTGCGGATCTGCTGCTGCGGCAACACGGACCGGCTCGCTGCCCAGCGGGCCGTCGAACTCCGGTTGCGCGCCAGTCAGGGGTGCGCGGGGCGCGCCCAGCCCGGAGGTTGTCAGCGTGATATCGGTGACCTCGATCGCGCCCGCGTCACTGGTCTGTTGCCCACCGGGAAGGGCAAAGCCGTATTGCATGATGTAGCCAATGGCCATCGCACAACCGAGTGTCGCGCCGCCGAGGATGTAGCTCTTGAGACGTGCCATACTGGCCTCCCATAGGGTAACTGATGGGAGACACTGTGCTTAAGAAAAGCGGCGCGGTTTTGTCGCTCGGGCGGAGTCATTGCGGCATTCGCGCCCGAATTGGGGCGCGGATCTGCCCGTTGCCGCCGGGCAGATCAGATCAACGCGCTTAAGCCAGCTTGCCGTGGCAATGCTTGAACTTCTTTCCGGAGCCACAGGGACACAGATCATTGCGTCCCGGATTGCCCCAGGTAGACGGATCGTTTTCGTCAAAGCCCTCGCGCGGTTGCAGCGAGGCTTCGTCCACCGCCGTGGGCAGAACAGCTTCGCGTTCCGGCTGGGCATCCTGTGCCGCGCGCTGCATGGCAGCCTGCTGCTGGGCGAGCTGCTGCATCATCGCCTGCTGCTCTTCCTGCGTCATCGGACGGACCTGGCTGAGCTGCTGCGTGACTTGCTCACGCAAGCTGCCCAGAAGGCTCTCGAACAACTGGAACGCTTCGTTCTTGTACTCGTTCAGCGGATCGCGCTGAGCGTATCCACGGAAGCCAACAACGGAGCGCAGGTGCTCCAGCGTCAACAGGTGCTCGCGCCATTTGGAATCGATGGTCTGCAATAGAACCTGCTTCTCGATCTGGCGCATGGTGTCGGGTCCAAAGGCCTCGGTTTTCTCCGCCATGAGCGCGTCAGACGCCTCTTCAAGACGTTCACGCAGAACGTCCTGATCGACACCGTCTTCGTCGGCCCATTCGATCACGGGCTGATCAATGCCCAGCTTTTCGATGCAGGCCGCGTAAAGACCTTCCGCGTCCCACTGTTCGGCGTAGGCCTTGGGCGGGGCGTAGATGTCGACCAGTTCATTGATCACTTCGTGGCGCATATCCTGAATGATCTCGGACAGGTCCTGCGCTTCCATGATTTCGCGGCGCTGGGAGAAGATCACCTTGCGCTGATCGTTCATCACGTCGTCGAATTTCAGAAGCTGCTTGCGGATGTCGAAGTTGCGCCCCTCGACCTTCGCTTGCGCGCGCTCCAGCGACTTGTTCACCCAAGGGTGCACAATCGCTTCTCCTTCTTTCATGCCAAGCGTGGAGAGCACTTTTTCCAAACGTTCGGAGCCGAAGATACGCATCAGGTCATCTTCGAGCGAGAGATAGAAAGACGAGCGGCCCGGGTCACCCTGACGGCCAGAGCGGCCGCGCAGCTGGTTGTCGATGCGGCGGCTTTCGTGACGTTCGGTAGCCAGAACGTAGAGGCCACCGGCGTCCTTGACCGCCTGTTCGTCTTTGGTGTGTTCCTCTTCGATCCGGGTCCGGATCGCCTCGGGGTCGGCGTCCGGGTCAGCCGCAATGGCTTCCATGATCTTGAACTCGACATTGCCGCCGAGTTTGATGTCCGTCCCGCGCCCGGCCATGTTCGTTGCGATGGTCACCGCGCCGAGCTTGCCCGCGTCGGCCACGATCTGCGCTTCCTGCTCGTGCTGACGCGCGTTGAGCACGTTGTGCGGCAGTTTCGCGGCTGTCAGCATCTGGCTGAGCATTTCGGACTTCTCGATGGAGGTGGTCCCCACAAGCACCGGCTGGCCCTTCTCATGGGATTCGCCGATCTGTTTGACGATGGCCTCATACTTTTCACGTGCGGTGCGATAGACCGCATCGTCGTCGTCGATCCGGGCAATCGGGCGGTTCGTCGGAACCTCGACCACGCCGAGGCCGTAGATTTCCATGAACTCCTCGGCTTCGGTTGCCGCGGTACCGGTCATGCCGCCGAGCTTGTCGTAAAGGCGGAAGTAGTTCTGGAAAGTCACGGAGGCGAGTGTCACGTTCTCAGGCTGAATCTGGCAACCTTCCTTGGCCTCGATGGCCTGGTGCAGACCTTCCGACAGGCGGCGGCCGGCCATCATGCGGCCGGTGAATTCGTCGATCAGGACAACTTCGCCGTCGCGGACAATGTAGTCCTTGTCCTTGGTAAACAGCTTGTGCGCGCGCAGACCCTGGTTGACGTGGTGCACAACCGTGGTGCTTTCCGGATCGTAAAGCGTCTGGCCTTCAGGGAGCAGACCGCGGGCGAGCAATTGTTCTTCGAGGTACTCGTTGCCTTCATCGGTGAAGGTCACGTTCCGGGTTTTTTCGTCGATGGTATAGTGCTCATCCGACAGTTCCGGGATCAGCTTGTCTACACCGACGTAGAGATCAGAGCGGTCATCGGCGGGGCCGGAAATGATCAGCGGCGTCCGCGCTTCGTCAACCAGGATCGAGTCCACCTCGTCGACCACGGCGAAGTAGTGGTCCTTCTGGTTGATCTGACTCAGCTCCGACTTCATGTTGTCGCGCAGGTAATCAAAACCAAGCTCATTGTTCGTGGCATAGGTCACGTCACAGGTGTACGCGGCCTTCTTCTCGTCTTCGGGCTGGCGCGGATAGACCACGCCGGTAGACATGCCCAACGCGCCATAAACCTTGCTCATCCATTCAGCGTCACGCTTGGCAAGGTAGTCGTTGACCGTCACGATGTGCACGCCGCGCCCGGTCAAGGCATTAAGATACGCCGGGAAGGTGGCGACGAGGGTTTTGCCCTCACCGGTCTTCATCTCGGAGATGTTGCCCTGATGGAGGAAGATGCCCCCCATGAGCTGCGTGTCGAAGGCGCGCAAGCCAAGCGCGCGTTTCGCGGCTTCGCGGCAATTTGCGAAAGCTTCCGGCAGGAGCTTGTCCAGATCCTCGCCTTCAGCGACGCGTTTTTTGAATTCTTCGGTTTTGGCAATCAGGCCCGCATCGTCGAGTTTTTCGAACTCGGCCTCCAGCGCGTTGACCTTCTCGACCAGTGGGCGTGTTGCCTTGATCTTGCGATCATTCGGGGTGCCGAACACCTTGCGCGCGATTCTTCCAAGCATGCCTGTCGTACCTGTTGCCATCTTCGTGTGCGGCATCTGCTTGCCCGCCTCGCACACAGCCCATATGAAACAGGGGAACGACCGGCCACGCAGAGCCTTTTGGGCATGTAAGGGGCGGGCCGAAGAGTGTCAACGCCGCCCGTGTCGCGGCCCTGTCTGAAAGGACAAAACAGGATGTTTAAGTCACGCAAAACGCTCATCGCGGCCGCTTTGATGGTCGCTTCGGCGCTGCCCGCATGGGCCGAAGACACGAATGCTTCGACCGTGGTTGCCACGGTGGGAGACACGCAGATCACGGTTGGTCACATGATCGCGGTCCGGTCCACTCTGCCCGAACAATACCAGCAGCTCCCGGCGGACGTGCTCTGGAAAGGTATTCTGGATCAATTGGTTCAGCAGGAGGCTATGGCCCAGGACGATCTCGCGACAGAGACTCTGCGGGTGCGTGTTTCGCTCGAAAACGAGCGTCGTTCGCTGCTGGCTTCCGAAGCGATTGCAAATGTCGCAGAGCGCGCCGTAACCGAAGACGCCATCAAAGCGGCCTATCAGGCTCAATACCTGAACGGTGAAAAGGGGCAGGAATACAATGCGTCTCACATTCTCGTGGAAACAGAGGAAGAAGCCGCAGCGATCCTGACTGAAGTCAAAAGCGGTGCGGATTTTGCGGAAACGGCCAAGGCCAAGTCCACAGGTCCATCGGGGCCGAATGGTGGAGAGCTTGGCTGGTTCGCGGCAGGCATGATGGTCGAACCGTTCCAGAAAGCGGTTGAGAGCCTCAACCCCGGCGACATCACCGGTCCCGTTCAGACACAGTTTGGTTGGCACGTCATCAAGCTCAACGACACCCGGACACAGGAAGCTCCGGAACTCGAAGCCGTCCGCGAGCAGATCATGGGCACGTTGCAGCAAGAGGCGGTTTCGGAATACATCGACTCGCGTGTGAGCAGCTCGGATGTCTCCGTCAAAGACAATTCCTCGATTGATCCGTCCATCATCACCAACTTCGACCTTTTGGAGGACTAAGTGGCCAATTCCGCGCCTGTCTCGCCGCTCGCCCCGGAGCGTTTCCCGACCTTGCCCGTCATCCCCGGTGTCCGCTTTGCCGCGGTTGAAGCGGGTGTGAAGTACGAGGGGCGCAAGGATGTCATGCTTGCGCTGCTCGATCCTGGAAGCGTGTTGGCCGGGGTGTTTACCCGGTCTGCGACCCGGTCGTCGAACGTGCTCGATTGTCAGGCCAAGATCGGCAAGGACAGTGATGCAGGCGCGGCCATTATCGTCAACTCCGGTAACTCCAACGCGTTCACCGGGCGGGCCGGAGACGGCTCCGTCGCGGCGATTTGTGAAGCGGTGGCCAAGGTTACCGGGCTTCCGGCAGAGCGTGTGTTTACCAGCTCGACCGGGGTGATTGGCGAACGCCTGCCGCATGATCGCATCATTTCAAAGCTGGACGATCTGAGTGCCGCCCTTGATGACACGGCGCTGGATCAGGCTGCACAGGCAATCATGACCACGGACACCTTCCCCAAAGGGGCGACGGTATCGGTGGATATCGAGGGTCGGCGCGTGCATATCGCCGGGATCGCCAAGGGGTCCGGCATGATCGCGCCGGATATGGCGACGATGCTTGTCTATATCTTTACCGATGCGGTGATTTCGCGCGAAGCTTTGCAGGCGATGGTGAGCCGTCTTAACGCCCTCACTTTCAACTGCATCACCGTGGACAGCGATACGTCGACTTCAGATACCCTCTTGATGGGGGCGACGGGAACGTCCGGCGTGGACGTTACGGAAGAGCCGGCGTTCGAAGCGGCCTTGCACGAGGTCATGCGCAATCTCTCGCACCAGGTGGTGCGCGACGGCGAAGGCGCAACGAAGTTCATTACCGTTCAGGTTGCGGGAGCGGCGTCGGATGCCGATGCCCGGACTCATGCGCTGGCCATCGCCAACTCCCCGCTGGTCAAAACCGCAATCGCGGGAGAGGACCCGAATTGGGGACGCATCGTGATGGCCGTTGGCAAATCCGGTGCAGCTGCGGATCGGGATCTCTTGTCCATTCGGTTCGGGGATGTGCTGGTCGCCGAAAACGGTTGGGTTGCCGAGACCTATCGTGAAGAAGACGGCGCCGCACTGATGAAGCAGCCAGAGATCGATATTTCGGTGGATATCGGTATAGGGCAAGGCTCGGCGACCGTCTGGACTTGCGACCTGACACACGGATACATCACGATCAATGCGGATTATCGTTCTTGATCAGATGTTTGTTTAGAGGGCTGTCATGAAAACTGTTCTGGTTTCAGCGGTTGCGCTGATCGACGCCGATGGGCGCGTTTTGTTGGCGCAGCGCCCTGAGGGCAAATCCATGGCCGGTCTCTGGGAGTTTCCCGGCGGCAAGGTGGAGGCAGGCGAAACGCCGGAAGCCGCGCTGATCAGGGAACTCCAGGAAGAGCTTGGGATTGATACGTGGTCCAGTTGCCTCGCGCCGCTGACCTTTGCATCGCATACCTACGAGACGTTTCACCTTTTGATGCCGCTGTTTGCCTGTCGCAAGTGGGACGGTATTCCGCAAGCACGCGAAGGACAGGTTTTGAAGTGGGTCGCGCCAGGCAATCTGCGGGATTACCCCATGCCGCCGGCCGATATTCCCTTGATACCGATTCTCAGAGACTGGCTCTGAATCGCCTCCCGTATCGGTTGATCGAGCCATTTTGTTGCCGAGACGGGCAAAAGCACAAAATTTCCGCCAGTTTTGTGGGCTTTTGTGACGGTTTGTTAACTGACATTTATAGATTCAATGACAGAATCCTCTTATCTTGGACGTACTCGTTGACATGGGGGAGAAATGTCATGTTACGCACTGTGATTTTGGGGAGTTGCGTGTCAGTTCAGGGTCTTTTGGAGAAGACTCTGCCTGATGGCCGTATCTCCGTACGAGTTGGCGACAGAATTTACACCGGTTTGCCTGTTGGCAAAGCTGCCTGAGCGCGCCGTTTCCACGACACTCACAACGACATGCTCAAACAAAAAAGGCGCTCGTTTCGGAGCGCCTTTTCTTTTGTGTGTGCAGGGAGTTAGTCCAGCGAGCGTTCGATCTCTTCGCGTTCGAAAATCTCGATGACGTCGTTCGGACGAATATCGTCGTAGTTTTCGAAGGCCATACCGCATTCCTGGCCGGAAATAACCTCGGCAACCTCGTCCTTGAAACGCTTGAGCGTCTTGAGCGTACCTTCGTGGATAACCACGTTGTCGCGCAGAAGGCGCACACCAGCGGAGCGGCGTGCAACGCCTTCGGTAACCAGACAGCCCGCCACGCGGCCAACGCCGGTAACCTTGAAGGTTTCCTTGATGGTTGCGTAACCGATGAAGTTCTCGCGGATCTCGTTCGACAAAAGGCCGGAAGCCGCTGCTTTCACGTCGTCCACAAGGTCATAGATAACGCTATAGTAGCGGATTTCGACACCCTTCTGGTTCGCTGTGTTGCGCGCGGAGGCGTTAGCACGGACGTTGAAACCGATCACCGGGCAACCGGATGCTTCGGCAAGGCCGACGTCGGTTTCGGTGATCGCACCCACACCGGAGTGCAGCACGCGCACGCGTACCTCCTCGTTGCCGACCTTTTCCAGTGCCTGAACGATGGCTTCGGCAGAACCCTGCACGTCGGCCTTGACCAGAACCGGCAGCTCGCTGACGTTCTCGTCTTCCTTGGCCTTTTGCATGAGCTGCTCAAGGGTCGTCGCGGCACCGGCGGCGGCGCGCTTCTCCTTGGCCACGTTAGCGCGGTACTCAGCAATCTCGCGGGCTTGCGCTTCGGTCTCGGTCACGTTCAGAACGTCACCAGCCTCGGGCGTCCCGTTGAGACCAAGCACCTCGACCGGAACCGACGGACCCGCTTCCTTGACGCGCTCGCCCTTGTCGTTGATGAGTGCGCGGACTTTACCGTACTGCTCGCCCACAACAAAGATATCGCCCTGACGCAGCGTGCCGTTCTGTACGAGAACGGTGGCAACGGGGCCGCGACCCACGTCAAGCTGCGCTTCGATGACAGCACCTTGCGCGGCGCGGTCCGGGTTCGCCTTGAGTTCGAGAATTTCCGCCTGAAGCGCGATGGCTTCGAGCAGTTCGTCGAGACCCTGGCCGGTATGAGCTGAGACCTCGACGTCCTGAACTTCACCGGACATCTCTTCCACGATTACTTCGTGCTGGAGAAGATCCGTGCGCACCTTGGTCGGGTTCGCGGTGGGTTTGTCGACTTTGTTGATCGCAACGATCATCGGCACTTCGGCCGCTTTGGCGTGATTGATCGCCTCAATCGTCTGCGGCATGACCGCGTCGTCCGCGGCAACCACCAGAACCACGATGTCCGTTACCTGAGCGCCGCGCGAGCGCATGGAGGTAAAGGCCGCGTGGCCGGGGGTGTCGAGGAACGACAGGGTGGTGCCGCCGTCAGTGACGACCTGATACGCGCCGATGTGCTGCGTAATACCGCCAGCCTCGCCGGCGGTGACCTTCGCGTCGCGAATCGCGTCGAGCAGGGAAGTTTTGCCGTGGTCGACGTGGCCCATGATGGTGATCACGGGCGGACGGCCTTGCAGGTCTTCTTCCTTGTCTTCGACTTCCTTGATGACGTCTTCGACGTCCGCGTCGGAAACACGGGTCACAGAGTGACCGAACTCTTCGATGATGAGCTCCGCGGTGTCCTGATCGATGGTCTGGTTCTGCGTCGCCATGATGCCGTTTGTCATCAGCGCCTTGACCACATCGGCCACGCGCTCTGCCATGCGGTTGGCAAGCTCCGCCACGGTGATCGCCTCGGGCAGTTGAACGTCGCGTACGACCTTTTCGCGCTGCTGAGTGCCGCCCATCGCCTTCTGACGCGCACGCTCCTGCTTGCGCTTCATCGCGGCCATGGACTTCTGGCGACCGCCTTCGCCGCCAAGCGCCTGATTCAGGGTCAGCTTGCCGGAGCGGCGCCCATCGCCGCCACCCTTCTTGCCACGGCCGCGGTCGTCGCGGTCCTGGCCCGGGGATGTCCGGCGCGGGGCCTCTTTCTCCTTGGGTGCCCGCGCGGTGCGCGGTGCTTCGGCGGGAGCAGGCGCGGCTGCAGCGGCCTTGGCGGCTTCCGCCGCTTCGCGAGCTTTGCGCTCTTCTTCCTCGGCCTTGCGCTTCAGCGCTTCCTCGGCTTCGCGCTGCTCACGTTCTTTCTGTTCTTTTTCGGCGCGAAGACGCTCACGCTGTTCGGCGCGCTTTTTCTCTTCTGCTGCACGTTGCGCAGCTTCCTCAACCTCGCGGGCCTTGGCTGCTTGCAACGCTTTCAAGCGGCGTTCCATTTCCGCGTCGGAAATACCTGCGGGGCGTTTCGCGCCGGATCCGCCAAGGGCTCCGCCGCCCACGCCTTTCGCTCCGCCTGCGCCCGGCTTGGGCACGACGACTCGCTTGCGCTTGGTTTCCACCACGACGTTCTTGGTCCGCCCGTGGCTGAAGCTCTGCTTCACGTTCCCCGAGCGGGCGCCACCGCGCAAACCCAATGTTTTCTTACCGTCGTTATCGCTCATGAAGCTTCTTTATCCTTTCCGCTGGCCCCTGCCAGCGCGATCCGCATCGGACGTTCCGATACGTACACCCTTCAATCGTTGGGCTTCCTCTACAACACGACGCGCCAGACCGCCAGCGCCAAGCGCGGCGTGTATCACAGTTTGTCGCCCGAAAGCCATCCCAAGCTCATCTGCGGTAAGCCAGCCGATATAGGTTCCGCCATAGGGCGTACTCAATTTCGACTTGCCGCGGCTGGAGCCGTCTTCTGCCTGAATCAGGACGGTGGCCTCATCTTTGTAGAGCCAGTCCTTTACTTTTTCGTAACCAGATACCGCGTCCCCCGATTTTCGGGCAAGGCTGATCAGATCAATCACACGCCGGGTCAACATCTGTTCGATGCTTTTGACAAGCCCGTCAGGCACGGTCACCGACTGTTTCGCCGCGCGGGAGAAAAGGCCCTTTTGGGCCGCTTTCTCGAGAGCCGCTGTCTGAGACGCAACATATAGGCCGCGTCCCGGCAGTTTACCAGCAAGATCCGGTACAATCTGCCCATCGGGACCAACGACAAAGCGGATCAGGCCGGATTTCGGCTGTGCCTCGCCCGTGGCGATGCATTTGCGCTCCGGCCCGTCCTCACGGGCTTTGTTCTGGCCACCACGGCTCATGATCAGATCAGGCCTCGTTCTCTTCGGTTTCGCCGTCTTCGGCCTCTTCCTCGGTCTCGGCTTCCAGCTCAGTCGGATCAACCCAGCCCAGCAGGACGCGTGCGGTCATGACCATGTTCTGCGCCTCTTCGAGAGACACATCGTAGGGCTCCAACAGGCCGTCGTCCTTCACGCGCTGACCATCGACAGAGGTCCAGCCACCGGCCAGTTCCCAGTCTGCGCAGGTTGCGAAGTCTTCCAGCGTCTTCACACCATCCTTGGCAAGAGCTTCGACCATCTGAGGGGTCAGGCCTTCGAACTCGATCAGGCTGTCTTCGGCACCCAGTTCACGGGCCGATTCCAGCGCCTTGCGAGCCTGCTCTTCGAGGAACTCGCGGGCACGGGTTTGCAGCTCATTGGCGGTGCCTTCGTCCACACCGTCGATGACCAGCAGTTCGTCCACTTCGACGTATGCCACCTCTTCGAGGTTGGTGAAGCCTTCGGAGACCAGAAGCTGAGCAAAGAACTCATCGAGGTCCAGCGTGTCCATGAACAGGCGGGTGCGCTCTTCGAATTCTTTCTGACGACGGGCCGATTCCTCTTCCTCGGTCATGATGTCGATGTCGAGGCCAGTCAGCTGGCTAGCGAGACGCACGTTCTGACCGCGGCGGCCAATGGCCAGCGAAAGCTGCTCGTCCGGCACCACGACTTCGATGCGCTCTGCATCTTCGTCCAGAACCACCTTCGACACTTCTGCGGGCTGAAGCGCGTTCACGAGGAAGGTCGGCATGTCCTCGTTCCACGGGATGATGTCGATTTTTTCGCCCTGAAGCTCGTTCACAACCGCCTGCACACGGGAGCCGCGCATACCAACGCATGCACCAACCGGATCAATGCCGCCGTCAAAGGAGATAACGCCGATCTTGGCGCGGGAACCCGGGTCGCGGGCCACGGCCTTGATCTCGATGATGCCGTCGTAGATTTCCGGCACTTCCATCTTGAAAAGCTCAGCCATGAATTCCGGCGCGGTGCGGCTGAGGAAGATCTGCGGGCCACGAGTCTCGCGGCGCACGTCCTTGATGAAGCAGCGGATGCGGTCGCCGGGGCGATAGCTCTCGCGGCCGATCTTCTCGTTGCGGCGCAGGATGCCTTCGCCACGGCCCACGTCCACGATGACGTTGCCGTATTCCTCGCGCTTGACCACACCGTTGATGATGGTGCCGGCGCGATCCTTGAACTCTTCGAACTGACGGTCACGCTCTGCTTCACGGACCTTCTGCAGGATCACCTGCTTTGCGCTCTGTGCTGCGATCCGGCCAAGCTCCACCGGCGGGACTTCCTCAACAAAGGTGTCACCGACCTGCGGGTCAGCCATGTACTGTTTGGCCTGCTCGACGGTGAACTCCGCCTGATAGTTCTCAAGCTCTTCCTCTTCGACCACGGTACGCACGCGGGTGAAGGTGGCCTTGCCGGTGCGGCGGTCGATCGACACGCGGATGTCCATCTCGGCCCCGTAGCGGGACTTCGCAGCGCGGGCGAGAGATTCTTCCATCGCTTCGACAACCAGACCCGGGTCGATCATCTTCTCGCGGGCCACGGCCTCGGCGGTTTGCAGCAGCTCAAGCTGGTTGGCAGAGGTGATTGCCATCTGAATTACTCCTCCTGGGCCCCGTCGGCCTCGATCTCATCGAATTTGGATTCATCAACAGGCGCAGCCTTGCGGGCGCGCAGCATTTCCTTGATCAGCTCATCGGTCATCACGAGCTTGGCTTCGGCAAGCCAATCGTACTTCAGGCCCACGGTGCCTTCGTCCATGTTAAGCAGCACCTCGCCGTCTTCGACACCGGCCAGAACGCCGCGAAAGCGTTTGCGCCCGTCGATCAGATCGGCGGTCTCAATCTTGGCCTCATAGCCTTCGTAGGTCTCGAAATCCTTGAGGCGGGTCAAAGGCCGGTCAATACCCGGGCTGGAAACCTCAAGGTTGTAAGCATCGGTAATCGGATCTTCGACGTCGAGCGTGGCGCTGACGGCGGTGGAGATGTTGGCGCATTCGTCCACTTCTATGCCACCTTCAGGGCGCTCTGCCATGATCTGCAGCGTGGGCGTGTTGCCCCCCATCAGGCGAATACGGACAAGGTCAAAACCCATGTCCTCAATCACCGGGGTCAGAATCTCGGCCAGACGCTTGTCTATCGCGGTCTTGGCAATCAGGTCGGTCATATGTCTGTCGTCCCATTCGGGCGGTTGGATACGGTACGGTTGTCCGAAAACAAAAAAACGGGCCAGCGGCCCGTGTGATCGTCTCCGGTGGGCGGCGGGTTTGGACCCCAGCGCCTCGCTGTTGAGCGGGATATAGGCGGACTGCCGGTCAAAGGCAAGAGGATTCCCATGGCCGCAATTGGCCCGCCTCAAATTAACCATGATTCGCAGCGGAGGCGGAGCGCATTGGTTCTGATCGCAGAACAGTTTTTCGCGATTCTTTCGGTTGTTCCCTCTGTCAATCCAATCCTGCCGCCAAATCGACAGATTTCGGCCCAAATTCAGTTTTTTCGCCACATTCCCGCCGCGAATGATATTGCTCGAAGCCGGGTTTGGGGGCAAAAAGAAACGGAGCGAAATAATGGTGTTTCTTCTTGCCATGGTATCTCTTGCTGTTCTGGACCGGGTGGTCCTTGCAAGGGTTTGCGACAAAGCCGATCTGCCCGGCTGACGTCCTTTGACCGCAAGTTGATCCATTTTTTTCGTTCGAACGACACAGGAGCTGCCCCTATGCGTACCGAATGCCACACGGTCCCGACGCAATCCCTTGCTATTCTGCCTCTGGCGGATGAAGCCGTTTTGAAAGTTGTGCCACAATCCGGCCAGTTCAGCGGCAAGGCGCAGATCAAACGCGTCGGCGATGCGCTGGTCTTTGCCTATCCTGACGGCACTACGGTGCGACTGGCCGTTTAATCCAGCGGCTCCGCGCCCTCGGCGTCCAGCATCATCGGATCCACCTCGGCGCGCGATGCGCCGATGCGGAACTCATCATAATAGACCACAAGCGTTGGTTTTGGTCTGGTCCCGTGACGTTCTGACCAGCGCTTGGTGTAACTCGAAAAAATACCGCGCCTATGACCGGGTTGATCGCTTTCGAGAAGGCTGCTTGGGGATAGGATCGGCCCTGAGTAATCACATTTCAACGTTCCATTGACCCAAACCCGCAGGTATCCATCCGGTTGCTGCGAGAAGTTTGTCTGCATCACAAGATCGACCCAACGGCGCTGCATGGCCTCCATGTCAAACAAACGGCAAACGTAGCCGTTGTTCTCGGCTTTGCCCCAACCGAACGTGCGGCGCAGGTCTTCCAGTTGTAGAACAACATCGCCCTTTTCGCGTTCAGGACCGGCGCAGATGGCCGGGCGACAGGTCGTCCAGTCACCTTCATCTTGCCCAAGCTGGATGATCCGGACCGCAGGGCTGGCATCACCGCCCATGGTCCATTGCCCGAAGACCAGCCTGAGAGAGTCATCGCGGCGGAACGAGGGCACCGTGGAGTTGTAGAAACTCCAGCCGAACCAGGTTTCCTCTCCAACTTTGCCAATCTCGCGCGTGTTGCTCAGTTGAAGTTCGGCCCTGTAGCGCGGATTGCCGCAATCACTGCCTCCGCAATCGCCCTCGCGCAGTTCAAAGCGCTCTGCCTTGACGCCGCGCCGGATCGGGGCGCCATCGGCAGCGTTAGCGTGCCGGAAATTGTGGGGTGCCGGGCTGAAAAGGCGCTCGTACCCCTTTGGTGGATCATGGGGATTCCGGGTTTGTCCGGTCAGCTCCGCGAGACGTGGCAAGGCGTTCATGGATGGAACGCAGGCCGAAACAAGGGCGGCAAATCCCATGATGCAGAGGCGGCTTGCGCGCATTGTCTTGCCTCCGAAGGCCTTATCCAAGATCGTGTGGGCGAAGTATAGGCGGCTACGAAATGTGGTGCAATCGGCGAATGATAGGGGGTGCGGAGTTGGGCGTGACAATACCTCTGAATTAGTTAACTGATTGTTAATAATGAGTTTTGCGCCAGTTAGGTCAGGCGTTGTGCGCTTTGAAAAAAATGTAAAAAACCCAATAACTGTAGCCACTTGAACACAGCACCCAAAAAGTTAACGGCTTTTCTGCGGCGCGCTTGCGAGGTAACAATTCTGCCTCATACTGGCCCCAATCAAAAAGCATTGCGTAAGACAGTGCTAACAAATTGAGGCAAATATCATGGCAAGGATCAGTGTCTTCGGCATTGGTTACGTCGGTGTTGTGTCGGCTGCGTGTCTCGCGCAGGACGGCCACGATGTGATCGCAGTTGATGTCGACCAGGGGAAAATCGATGCAATCAATGCGGGGATGTCCCCGATCGTGGAAGAGGGGATCGATGATCTCGTCCGCGAGATGGTTGCAAGCGGCAAACTTCGCGCAACGATTGATTTCGCCAAGGCGATCGAAGAGACGGACCTTTCGTTTGTCTGTGTCGGCACGCCTTCGGCTCCGGATGGCTCTGTTGGCCTGTCCTATGTGACTTCGGTTTGCGAGACGATTGGCAAAGCGCTGGCGAACAAGGATGCCTATCATTCGGTGGTCATCCGCTCGACCATCGTACCGGGTTCCACTGAAACGGCCTGCATCCCGGTCCTCGAAGAAACTTCCGGCAAGACCGCCGGCAAGGATTTCGGCGTAGGCTACTACCCCGAATTCCTGCGCGAGAGCACCGCGATTGCGGACAGCTACGATCCGGGTCTCGTTGTCTTTGGCTTCATGGATGAGCCGACCGGCAACATCCTCGCGGAGTTGAACAAGGACATGCCTTGCCCGGTGAACAAGGTGGATATCCGCACCGCTGAGATGGTGAAATACACCTCCAACACGTGGCGCGCGGTCAAGGTGACTTTTGCCAACGAGATTGGCAATATCGCCAAGTCCTGCGGCATTGACGGTCAGACGGTCATGGAGATCCTCTGCTCTGACAAGAAAGCGGCCATGTCGCCCTATTTCATGCGCCCGGGCTTTGCCTTTGGCGGCTCTTGCCTGCCAAAAGACGTGCGCGCGCTGCGGCATCTGGCCAGCCAGAACGATACACCGTCGCATCTGCTGAACGCGGTTCTGGAAGCCAACGAGGCCCAGATCGCCCGCGCTGAGGCCATGGTCGAAAAGAGCGGCGCAAAGCGCGTCGGCTTTGTCGGCATCAGCTTCAAGCCGGGCACCGATGATCTTCGGGAAAGTCCGCTGGTCAGCCTCGCCGCCCGTCTCATCGACAAGGGCATCGAGGTCGACATCTACGACCCCTTCGTCAAGGAAGCCTACGACAGTGGCACGCCGGGCGCGGGTCGTGGCAATGAAAGCGTGCCGAACCTCGAAGGGCGTTTGGTCGGCGATCTGGATCAGTTGATCAACGATGCCGGCGCCGTTCTGGTGGGCAACTACTACAACGAGACCGTTGAAAAGCTGAAGGCAGCGTCGAAGGCGCGGCCCGTGGTCGATCTCACCCGCCTGCACCGCGACATGGTGACGTCGGACCAGTACGAAGGCATCTGCTGGTAACGCCGGTGACGATGGCCCTCACACATATCGCCTACTTCTCGGTCATCTACCTTTTGGTGTCCGTGATCCCCCAGGGTTTCCTGGGGGAACTTCATGGTGCGACCAACGCGGTCTTCATCGTGGGGTTCTTGGGGATGTGGCGCTATAGCTGGGCGCTGACCAACTTTGCGCGGGCCATCTACTTTCGCCGGATTCAATACCCGATCTGGAAGCGCCGTCACAACGCGCGCTTCTGGAACAGCGGTGTGAAATCGCACTGCTACTTCATGGTCACCACCTACATGGTGGATATTGACGTGACGATCATGGTCTACCGCCGCCTGTTCGAAGCCGCTTCCAAAGCGCGTGACGGGGCGACGATTGTGGTGTCTGCCGTGGACGGCAAAGACGTGCGCCTGATCCGGCAGCTCTACGAGTCGTCAAAGTTCGACATGACCAATGTCGAGCTGATCATCGACCGCATCAAGTCCTCCGGCAAACGCGACGCCATGGAAAAGGCGCTGCGCATTCTTGCGGACAAAGCGCCGACAAAAGACGACATCATGATCTTTGTCGATGGCGATACTGTGGTGCCAAAGGACATCTGGGCGCAGGCCGCGCCGTTCTTCTCTGACCCGCGCATGGGTGCGTTGACCACGGATGAAGCGGCGATCATCGACAAAGAGAACCTGTTCAAGGACTGGTTCACCCTGCGCTTTAATCAGCGGCAGGTGATGATGTGCTCCATGGGGCTCGGCAATCGCGTGCTGACCCTGACGGGCCGCATGTCCGTTTTCCGCGCCTGCCTCGCGACGAACCCCGGGTTCATCAAGGGTGTCGGTCAGGATTATCTCGATCACTGGCGGCTGGGTCGGGTGAACTTCCTCACCGGTGATGACAAATCAACGTGGTACTGGCTGCTGCGCAATGGCTATCAGATGGCGTACCTGCCAGACGTGCAAAGCCAATCTGCCGAAGGCCAGCCGCGCGATACCTTCTACGACAGCGCCAAGACGCTCATGGTCCGTTGGTTCGGCAACATGATGCGCACCAATGGTCGCGCGCTGCGCGAGTCGCCGCGCAAGATTGGCTTTTTCACGTGGTGGTCGATCCTCGATCAGCGCGTTTCGATGTGGACCACGCTTGTTGGCCCGATTTCCGTTCTGGTCGCCGCCATCACGGTGACGCCGATGGTCATCCCGCTTTACATCGCGTGGGTTCTGGCCACGCGCTACCTGTTTTGCGTGGTCATCGCACTGTTCAATGGGGAGTGGTTCCCCGTCACACATCCGCCGATTCTGTTCTTTGGTCAGATCGCCGGCGCAATCATCAAGACTTTTGTTCTCTTCCGTTTGGACAAGCAGAAATGGACGCGGCAAGGCAGCGGAGGCGGCGGTGCGAAACTGTCTGTCTACGACCGGGTGAAAGCCTGGGAATCCTTTGCGCATCACGCTTTGGCCCTGTCGTGGCTGACCGTGGCGATCATGTTTCTGAATACGGTGGAATAGGGACAGTGAGGGGCTCACATGGCTAACGATATATTCCGCACCGATACAAGCGACCCGGAGAAACTCGGGGAACCTGTTGAAAGCGCCCAGCTGTCCATTCCGCAAGATTTTGTGCAGCCCGGTGTCAGCGTGCAATACGCCTATGGTGCAGCAACCGCGGAAGCGGAGCAACCTTCCGAGCCCGTTTCGAAGGCCGCGTCGTTGCCCGTCGACTTCGGTTATGACGACGAGCATCCGCTGCTTGACGTGCCGTTTTCGCTGTCGATCAACGGGCAGCGTTACAGCGGTGAGACAATCTCGCTCATGCAGATGCATGCGACCTGCGACCAGGGTTCGCGCCTTGGCAAAGGCACGCATCACGTGGCGATTCTGCATTTTGCCTTTGAGACGTTCTCGGTCACGCTGCATCCCGAAGTGACGGTGCTGTCCGAAGCCGAAGACGGCGCGTCGGTCTTTCAATTTGCCAATCCGACCGGTCATCACCTGCCGCAGCTGCGCTACATTCTGAACAGTTACATCGCCGGTGATTTTGTCAGCATCGACGGGATGGTCAGCTACACCGGTCCGACCGAACCGAAAAAGCCAAAGGCCGAAGCGGGCAAGAAATCGATCGTGGACCGTGTGCGTTCGATTGGCGTGGCTGCAATCTCAGGATTGCTGATTCTCACGGCGGCTTTTGTGCTGTTCACGCGCTACACCACAGCGCATGAAATGCACCCGGTTTTTGTCGAGCGGTCGGGGCAGATGATGCGGGCAACGGCGCCCGGTCAGATCAGCTATCTCAACCCCGAAGCCGCCAAGGGAGAGGTGGTCTTTTCTATTAACGCGAACACGGGCGACGTGCTCAACTTCATGATGCCATGTGATTGCGAAGCCATTGTTTCTAAAAACATTTCCGAGGGCGCAACTGTCCTTCAAACAGACTTAATTCTGACAATTTTCGTTAATACTTCTGAAATCAGAGTGCAGACTCTGATGAGCATAGAAGGGCTGAACAGGGCGATGAACGGGGACGTGGTTACCATGGATCTGAACGATGGACGCAGTGTCCGCGTTGATGTCATCGCCAGCGAAGCGACCACCGCAGCAAGCATGCGCGGCGATCTCTTCGTACCGGTCGAGCTTGTTCCGGAAGAGGGGGCTCTCACAAGCGAGGATATCGGCAAATCCGCCCGCGTGCGGCTGTCGAAAAACCTCATCGGGCTATGAGCATGAGAAGCGAGACCACCCAATGACCACTATCTATCCCCTGATCATCTGCGGCGGCAAAGGCACCCGGCTCTGGCCGCTGTCCCGGACGCAGAGTCCAAAACAGTTTCAGAAGATCAGTGGACCGGAGTCCTCGACGTTCTTTCAGGTCGCGGTTCAGCGCCATTCCGGACCGGTCTACAATGACCCGGTGATCGTGACCGGCGTGACCCATCGCGGCACGGTGGTGAAACAGCTGCGCGAGATTCAGGCCAACGCCCAGATCATTTGTGAACCGATGGGGCGTAACACGGGTCCAGCCGTTCTGGCCGCTGCACATGCCATTGCCCGCAAAGATCCGAACGCTCTCTTCGTGGTGGTTCCCGCAGATCACATCATTGAAGGGCCGCTGACCGAAACCGTCGAGTCCTGCATTTCCGCCGCGCAGGCCGGGCATATCATTACCTTTGGTATTCCACCGCGCTATGCCGAGACCGGGTTCGGCTACATCACTGATGCCGGCCCGATGGAAGGCTTTGACGCCATTCGCCGAGTGGGCGGTTTTGTCGAAAAACCGCCGCAGGACGAGGCGCAGGCGCTGATCGATTCGAAAGCGGCTTACTGGGCCTCGGGCCTGTCGATGTTCTCGGCGCAGACGATCATCGACGAATATCAGAAGTTTGACCCGCGCACGGCAGCCTATGTGGCCGATTCCGTCGAGTTTGGATCGCAGACCCCCGAGGCGCTGTACCTGAACGAGGCCGATTTCGCGGAAGCGGCATCGAAGCCAACCGAGGGCGTTGTCTTCGAGAAAACGGACCGTATCGCGCTCGCGCCGCTTGACGTGTCCTGGGATGATGTCGGCAGCTGGCTCGCGATGTACAACATCTCGGCCCAGGACCAGAACGGCAACGTCCTGCAAGGCGACGTGATCGCTTTGGACGCCATGAACACCATGGTGCGTGCGGATAGCAGACTTGTGTCCGTGGTTGGTCTGACCGATGTGATCGTGATTGATACGCCGGACGCGTTGCTCGTGGCCAAGATGGATGAGACGCAGAACGTCAAGAAGATCGTTGAAGAACTGAAGTCCCAAAGCCGGACAGAGACCGAAGTGCACGCCGAAGCGAAACCGGCCATGGTGCCCTTCGAGAAGCAAAAGGAAGTGGCGCGACTGGTGGAATCCGACAACTTCCACCTCGGTACTGCCGAGATCGAAGTGGGCCGGACGGTCATTCTCGACAAAGGCCCGCGCAACCGTCAGGTCATCGTGGTGCAGGGCTCTGTTCACGCAACCGGCCCGGGCTGGAGCAAGACGGCAACCGAAGGTGGCCGAATCTATGCGGATGAGAACGGCCCGATCCGGATCGTCAACAGCGGCGAAGAGAAGGCCGAGCTTCTGTTTGTGACCCTTGAAAAGCTGGACGTTGGCGATCTTCCTTTGCCGATGGCGAGCAATGCCTAGCGGTTTGGCGCGGATATGGCGTGTGGCTTTCGGAGCCGTGGCCTTTCTCTGCGCCGTGATTGCGGTGGCAGCCCCAGCGCGGGCTGCGCCTGATTTTGAGCTTCTGGCCCTGAACCAGAAGCTGAAGAATCTCTCCGATCTGCTGGAAAACGACCCGACCGCACGGCGCTTGTCGCTGTCGCAATTGCTCTTGCGGTCGCAGTTGAACGGCCTGACGCCGGAACTGCCGGGGCCCGGTTCCCAGCATGCAATTGAAGCGCCATTTCAGCCTGCAGCGGGAGAACTGGCGCGCGCCAGTGTGGCGACGTTTCGAACCGCGCTTGCCCTGCTGGCCCAAGTTTACAGCGGCAAAGACAATCTCGATGTGGTTCTGGCGCATCCCGAAGGAAAAGCAGACGCGCTGTCGTTCCGGGGCGGCGTTGTTACGCTCGATCACATTCGCCAGATGCTCCGCGCCACCGGACTGCAATCAACCATGCGCGAGGGACAGGATATTCTGCGCGTGCCGATTGTCTTGTGGGAAGACACGGTGTTGAAGCTCGGGCCGCACGATCGTTTGCGGCTGAGCCGATTCGATGGGGCTTTCATCATCAGCTTCGGGCGGGTCGAGATTGACCGTGCCCGGATCTCGTCCCACGGCGAAGCCAACCCGACCAGTAAAGACTTTTTCCCCTTCCTGACCGTTGGCGGCGGTGGCTCGCTGCATGCCACAGGCGCCAGTTTCGAGGGCCTGGGTTTCGGGGGCACTCCGAAGTTCTCGGGCGTGTCTGTCGTGGCGCACGCGCTCATGCCGTCAACCGGCCAGACCGTGATCACCGACAGTCATTTCGAAGCGGTGCATACGCTTTCCGTGGCGGGTGTGTCTGATGCCGTGGTACGGGCGAACCGGTTCTATAACATGCGTCACAATGCGCTGATGTTGTCCTCTGCGGTAAACGCACAACTGTCCGGCAACCTCTTTTTCGGGGATGGTCCAACCAACGCGGTGCGCATTCTCGCGGGTTCTGACAAGGTGGCGCTGCACGGAAACGTCCTGTTGCAGGGGGATCGTGCCGGGATCGTGGTTCAAGGCTCCAGCGATCAAGTTGAGGTGGCGGGCAATGTCATCTGGCGTCGCAGCGGTGGTGCGATCAAATACGTGCGCACGCGGTGCGGCGTCATCCGTGACAACGTCATTCTGTACAGCCGCCAGAAGGGTGTCGACGTACGCACCAGCGACGGCGTTTTGATTCAGGCGAACACCATCAGCGACAGCGGCAGCGCAGGGATCTGGATTTCGGCGCAACCGAAAGGCGCGCAAACGCTGGTCAGCGGAAATAAACTGCAAGGCAATCAGGCGGGTTTGGCAACGGCGACGGGTGGGGAGATCCTGCTCTCTGGCAACGATTTCTCCAATCAACTTCCAAGGCTCGTTGATGGCGACATCACCCCGCGCAATCAGGTCTTTGCCCGTGACTTGCGCGGCCGGACACCGATGGTCGTGACTGCGGCCGAAGCCATCCCGAGCGAAGACCTGGCTATGCCGACCTGCGCGGAAGGACGGTGGCAATGATCCGGGCTGTCCTCTGTTTTGCGCTGTGTTTCGCAGGGTCGACGACAATAGCGCAGACCATACCTCTGCCGTTCTCGGACAGCGTGGAGGCCCGCCAGGTCAGCGTGGTCGTCACGCCGGATCGGCGCAGCATGAAGGGGCTTCCAACCCATCTTGTGCGCGCCCGCCGCGCCATGCACGCGAAACAGGATGTGTCGGATGCGGACCTGCGCGCTTTGGCGGAAAAGGGCGATGGCCTCGCCGCGCAGCGATACGTGCGCCGTCTCGTTGCGCAGGGCAAAGCGCGCTCCGAAGCATCGGATGTCGCCTATTTCAGCGCCGTGGCGGTTGGAGCCGGGCGCGTGTGGACTTTGCCCGACATGATCGAGGCGATGCATCACCTCAGTGCGGAAACGGAGCCACGCAAGCGTATTTCGACCTACATCAAAGTGCTCTATGCGCATGCTTGGGCAGGCAATACGCTGGCTTTGGACGCGGTGGTGGCGTTCAACGGGGACGATAAGCTGTTTGGGGCTCTGAGTGAGCGCACCCGCGACAAGATCCTCGCCCAAGGCAAGCAGAACGCGGATGGCAAGGTCGAGCTACGGATGGCCGTCGAGATGCTGGAGCAGGGTTCGCTTAGTGAGCAAGAGCGCGCCCGAACGCGGGACTTGCTGGCCAAGGCGGCAGCGTCCGGGCATCTGGGGATCATGACAACGGCAGAGAATTTGATGGCTCAAATGGACCGGGAGGCCGCTGCGGATGGCTGACGGTCAGACTTGAAGGGAAAGCGGGGGCTATCCCATGATACTGAACACAACATGGACCGGATTGCGCAAGACGGCGCTGGGTATTGCTGTTGGGAGTGCGGCGTTGGGTTTGGCCGGACCCGCGAAAGCTTCGGGTTTCGGCTGTCAGGGGTTGCTTGAATCCGACGCGCTTCCCAGCATCGAAGGTGACGGTGGCATGTTCTATCGCGTCGAACCGGACCTGATGATGGCGCAAGGTTTAACCGATGGAAACATCGCTCAGATTGCAGCTCTGTCCGAGGCATTGGCATCACGCGGCACCACGCTGATCTATCTGCCCATGCCGACCAAGGCGTTGGGCCAACCCTGGCAGTTGCCGCCGCTTGCGCGTGATCTCGGCTTTGATATCGATGTTGCGACGACGGTGTACGACGAAAGCCTCAAGCGGCTCGAAGGTGCAGGCGTCGCGGTCGTGAACGCCCGTGCCGCGCTGGCGCGGTCAGGGCATGACACGCCTTCCTACCTTGGACCCGACGTCAGACCGTCTCCCTTGGGTACTCAGGCCATTGTCGAGGCCGTAACAGCAGTCATCCCGGCCAAGGCAGGTGTGACGCCGAGGGCATCTTTGGTAGCGGAAGGCGAAGACATTGGCATCGCGTCCGCGATGCGTCTTGATCTTCAGGAGCACTGTGCATCGCCTCTGCCCCCGTTGAAGGTGCCTTCCGTGCTGGGCGATCAGCCAGCCGATTTGATGGAGGGTGGGCCGACAGACATTGCCGTGCTGTCCACGCGTCTCACCGGTGATCCCGCGTTGGGCTTTGCGGCGCGGCTTCAGGCTGGAACGGGACAATCCGTTGCAAGCTTTGCTGTCCCGGACGGCGGGGCATTTGCGGCCATTGCCAGCTATCTGACTTCGGATGCCTTTCAAGCATCCCCTCCAAAGGTGCTTGTCTGGGAACATCCGATCTGGCGCAACCTTGCAGAGCATGGCGACGGGCCGATGCGCGAACTGGTGTCTGCCGCCGGGGCGGACTGTTCGGTGCCAGTGCCTTTGATGGTATCCGGTGACGGACAAACCCTGCGCGCCGATCTCACCGTGATTGAAAAGGCGCCCGATGCCTTGCTGTTCCAACCCGATGGAACGGGCAATGCTTCGGTTACATTTGCCTTTGAGAACGATGAAGCGCTGACGCGGAGCCGTTGGCTGGAGCGTCATGAAGGTGCCAAGCTGACCGGGCGTTTCTTCGCGCCGATGAGCGGCCTTTGGGAAGCCGGGGCGGTTGCGGTCAACATCCAGCCAACGGGCTCTGTCGGCCCGAAGGTTGCGCTTTTCGCCTGTTATGATGCGGAGGGCGAATGATGCTACGCTTTTGTCTGATCGCTCTCATGACGGCGGTGTCAGTTCTGCCCGCCGCCGCAGATCCCTTACCGATCGAGTTTCTCCCTCCGAGCATCGCGCCGCGCAACGTCTGCAACGCACCGCCGCCGGGCAATGGAGACATCAACACGGAGCAAGGTCTTGGCGAGATTGAACTGACCGATGAGTTGCGGGTCGAGTTCATCAAACGTGACATTCGCCGCCTTCAACGCGAAGACGCTGGCCGTTGGTTCGATTTCATTGATGCCTTGATTGCATGGCAGGGGCGTCTTGATCCGGAGTTTTCCGAAATCGATCAGCGCGTTGCCCGCATCACGTTGCACCTGCGGGCGCGGCGCATGGCGGACCTTGAGGCGCGCGCATTGATCCCGCAGCTGCGGGCGCGCATCGGGGATCTGACCAACAATCAAAAACTGATCCTTGCCCGGTACTACACCGACGGCGTCGGCGTGCCGGTGGATACCGAATTTGCCAAGGACATGATCCGGGAGGCCGCATTTGGCGGGAACGCACGGGCCTTGGCACAGATTGCGCGCTTGCTGGCGCAGGGTGAGACGCTCGACGGTTGGGATGCGCCGCTTGATCTGACGATCACCATGGCCTTTGGCGGGTTGCTCGGGGAATTGAACCCGGGCGTATGCGCCCGTGCCGAGCGCATCGCGCAGGAATACATCAAAGGTGATCTTGTCATCGCCAACCCCGAAATCGCCAAGGCCTGGCGCAAGTTTGCGGCAGATATGGGTGGCGCACAGGCGGCGTGGCGTGTTGTGGAATACCATCTCAACGCGGACGGCGATCAAAAGGATCTCGACGAGATGCGCCATTATCTCGCAAGGGCGCGCGAGTTGGGGGTTGCACCGGATGATCGCCAAACCAGCCTTCTGCTGGCAAGCGGGGCGATCACGGACAAAGATCTGCAGGACATTCTTGGTTTCAATTACGATCAGGACAGACGCCGTGTGCATCGCAGTCTGATCCCGTATCTGGAGCTTGGTCTGAAAATCAACGGGCTGGTGATCAACGAGGACAGCCTGCGCCTGCAATACCTGCGCGAACAAGCGCTGATCCCAAATGCACCGGGGTTTGTCTTTACCAACCTTGCGAAGGAACTGATCGAGCGGCAAGGGCGCTGGAAGGCGGAACCCGAGGTTCTGGACCTGCTCGAAGAAGCCGTGCGGCGGGGCGATGAACACGGTATGCAGATGCTTGCCCAGATGCTCGTGCGCTATCGCGATGACCCGAAGCAGTTCAATCGGTCTGAGAACCTGCTTCTGGAAACCGTGGAACGCTTCGGGATGATGTCATCCATCGACCGTCTCGATACACTCTACCGCTGCCAGGCCAACGATGCGCCAATGTTGCCAGAGGCGACGCATTGGAGCGAAACCTATGCGGCAACCATGGACGAGCCGGTCACGTTGAGCGCGGGAGATGCGCTGACACTGAGCCCGTTCCGCTCGCCGGAACGGCTGGCGCGGCTCCAGACACATGCTTTGCAGGGACGCACGCAGGCGCGGGCCGAGATGGGGCAGCGGATGCAGTCTGATCCTTTGACGGCCGACCGGGCGTTGCGCCTCTGGGCCAAGCGGATCAGTGCCTCGGACAAGGCGCTGGAAACCTTCGGCCGGATGGAGTTGGACCTCGCACAGTCTCCAGCGGAGTGGGAGTTGGCTATCGAGTTTTTCAGGCGGGTTTACCTCAACAATGGTGTGACGACGGCGCTGGACCTTTCGGTTGCCCTGACTGACGACATGGCGCGTGAGGCGCAGAACGCCAAGGACATGCTGCACATGCTGACCATGGCGGGGGTGCGTGGCGAAGGCGCTTCGATCCGGTTGAAAGCCCGCCTCTTGGCCAAAAGCACCAGCGCGGCGGACTACATGGAAAGCGCGCGGCTGGTGTATGATGAGTTCAAGCAGGTGATCGAGGAACGCGGCGACTTTCTTGCCCTGATGTTCGCGATCCCCTTCCTGCCGGAAGACAAGGTTGATGACTATATAGACCGGGCGGTTTCTCTGATGAACTGCGGGAACAAGGACGCGGATGAAGTCAGCGATGCCTACGCGATCCGCGGAGATGCCGAGATGGCGCAGCATTGGCGCAACATCATCCTGCACTTCGATGGCGGACACATTCTGTCGAAGCTGCGCCTGACAGATGAACAGATGGAGATGTTCAACCAAGGTGCCGCTCCGAATGCGGAGGAGGTCATGACCCGCAGTCTGAACGATGGCGATCCGGTTGCTCAGATGCGGCTCTATCATTTGACCGCGAACCCGGATTTGCCGAGCTTCGATCCGAAACGGGCCGCAGGATTGCTTGGCGCGATGCTGAAACGGGCGCGGGGCCAGGACTTGATCACACGGTTGCACATGTTCCGGATTGCCCACGCATCCGTGCGGCAAGCGGTCTCGGACGAGCTTGATATGACCGCCGTGTTCCTCGGCGCGGCGGAAGCAGGCGATGCCAGGGCTCGGCTGGAATATGCATTGGCGCTCAAAGCGCGGGCGGAGACGGGCGAAGACCTTGCGCAGGTGGCCAAATGGATGCGCGCGGCGGCAGAAGGTGGTCAGTCCGACGCCATGGTGGAACTGGGTTTTGCGCTGGGCTTCGGTCTTGGCGTGCCGCGTGATCCGCGCGAAGCGCTTGAGTGGTTGTCCCGTGCCGAAAGCGCGCGCAATCCACGAGCGGCAGAGTTGGCGCGCTTGATTTCCGCGTCCAACCGATAGGTCGATGCCATGTTCAGATGCGCCCTCGCTTTCCTGCTGGCAGTTATGACAGCGTCCACGGGCGCTGCTTCGGAAAACTGCCCGGCCGCGCCGGACCCGGTTCTCAGCCTTTCCTTTGAGAGCCGCTATGCCGGCAGCGGCGAGGCGCGGGATACGGTGAACGCGGAGATCGAGGCAGAGACAGAAGCCGCGTTGGAACCGCTCGATGCGTTTATCCGCGATCTGGCGTCCGGCCTTGACCGAATGATGGAAGCAGATCGGGACAAGCGGCGGGCCAAGGCAAACTGCCTGATTGGTCAGATGTCCGAATGGGCCCGCGCAGATGCGCTTGCGGATCAGGGGTCCGAAACCACGCGGTTGACCATTGGTTCCCGCCTTTCCGGTTTGGCCATCATCGCGGGCAAAGCGATGTTATACACTTCTGATTATGCCGGACTGGACGAGGTGCGGGTATGGCTCACCCGCCGGATGGACGAGCAGATGGTGTTTTGGGAAACCGCACCATCGGGCGCTGCCTCTGGGAATCTGCGCGCCTGGGCGGGTCTCGCCGCTGCTGCGACCGCGGCTCTCAATGATGATGTTGTGATGCGCAGCTGGGCGGTCTGGTCCACCAGCTATGTTCTGTGTTCGGTCAACCCCGATGGCAGCTTGCCTCAGGAAATGACCCGAGGGCGATTTGCGCTGCACTATCAGCTTCATGCCATGGCGCCACTGGCGACGGCTGTGCTGATTCTCGAACGTCAGGGGGTCACGTTGCGGGCGCGCTGCGGCAATGCGCTGGACCGCGCGGCGACGTTTACCCTGTCCGAACTGGAGACCGGAGAAAAAACCGCCGAGATCACCGGTCAGGTGCAGACCCTTTTCGACGGAACGCACAATCTCGACGATTTCAAACTGGCATGGCTGGAGCCGTTTCTTCTGTTGAGCGGCAACGATCAGGCAAGAGCGCTTGCCGAAAAGCGGCGACCTCTGAGCTACTCCAAACTGGGTGGCAACCAGACCCTCCTCTGGAAACCCTGAGCGCACTTCCTTTCGGCGCCGCAGAAAAAAACGTCTGGATTTTCGGTATCCCATTGCATACAACCGCGACGAAATGCGCGGGGCGCGCGGCGCCGTAGTGCTGGAAAACCTGCCATACATGGCTTATGGCAAGGCAAACCGATGAAAGGATTGGTACAGATGTCTGATCAGAACACCCCCGATATTATCTACACCAAAGTTGACGAAGCGCCGGAGCTGGCCTCCGCCTCTTTCCTGCCGATCATCCAGTCCTTTGCAAGCGCCGCAGGTGTTTCCGTTGGCACCAAGGACATCAGCCTTGCAGGCCGCATCATCGCGACCTTCCCCGAGGCGCTTACCGAAGAGCAGCGCATCTCCGATGATCTTGCGGCTCTGGGCGAGCTGGTGAAGCAGCCGGGCGCAAACGTCATCAAGCTGCCGAACATCTCGGCGTCCGAGCCGCAGCTTGTGGCCGCAGTCAAGGAACTGCAGAGTCAGGGCTACGCCCTGCCGGATTACCCCTTTGAGCCGTCCTCCGATGAGGAAAAGGCCGTGCGCGCCAAGTATGACACCATCAAGGGTTCCGCAGTGAACCCGGTGCTGCGCGAAGGCAACTCCGACCGTCGCGCCGCTGCCGCAGTGAAGTCCTTTGCTCAAAACAACCCGCACCGCATGGGCGAGTGGGTTGCAGACAGCAAGACCCGCGTGTCCTCCATGGGCGGCAACGATTTCTTCTCCAACGAAGTCTCCGCCACCCTGCCGAACGCCGCGACAGCCAAGATCGTTCTGGAAACTGCCTCTGGCGAAACTGTCCTGAAAGAGGGTGTTTCCTACCCCGCAGGCACCGTTGTTGACGCAACCTTCATGTCTGGCAAGGCGCTTGATGCTTTCCTCGCGGACGAGATCGAAAAGACCAAAGCCGAAGGCACGCTCTTCTCGCTGCACATGAAGGCAACCATGATGAAGGTCTCCGACCCGATCATCTTTGGTCACGCAGTCAAAGCCTGGCTCGCGCCGGTCTTCGAGCAGTTTGGTGACAAGATGGCGAGCCTCGGTGTGAACCCGAATGCGGGTCTTGGCGCGCTGCTGGATCGCGTGAAAGATGAACCGGAAATCCTCGCCGCGATTGACGCGGTGAACGCCGAACGCCCGCCGATGTACATGGTGAACTCCGACAAGGGCATCACCAACCTGCACGTCCCGTCCGACGTGATCATCGACGCTTCCATGCCCGCATTGATCCGCGCAGGCGGCAAAGGTTGGGGCCCGGATGGCAACGAAGCCGACACCAACTGCGTGATCCCGGACAACTCCTATGCGCCGGTCTATGATGCAACAGTTGAGTTCTTCAAAGCCAACGGTAAGCTGAACCCGGCCACCGCCGGCACCGTTCAGAACCTCGGCCTGATGGCGCAGAAGGCGGAAGAGTACGGCTCGCACCCGACCACGTTTGAGATCGCAGAGGCCGGTACGGTTAAAATGATCCTCGACGATGGCTCGGTGCTGCATGAGCATTCGGTTGAAGCAGGCGACATCTGGCGCTCCGCCTCCGCGCGCAAAGCACCGATCGAAGACTGGGTGCAACTGGCCATCGACCGTCAGGCAGCCACCGGCTACCGCGCAATCTTCTGGCTCGACGCCAACCGTGCGCACGATGCACAGCTGATCGAATACGTGAAGCCGATCCTTGAAGCCAAGGGTGTGGCGGACAAGTTCGAAATCATGGCCCCGCGTGAAGCGACCATTGCTTCGCTCGAAACCATCACAAAGGGTGAGAACACCATCGCCATCACCGGCAACGTGCTGCGCGACTACCTGACGGACCTCTTCCCGATCCTCGAACTGGCAACCTCTGCCAAGATGCTCTCCATCGTGAAGCTGATGAACGGTGGCGGTCTGTTTGAAACAGGCGCAGGCGGTTCCGCTCCGAAGCACGTGCAGCAGCTGCAGGAAGAAAACCACCTGCGTTGGGACAGCCTTGGCGAGTTCTGCGCGCTGGGCGAAAGCTTCAAGTTCCTCGCGGATCAGAAGGGCAACGACAAAGCCCGCGTTCTGGGCAACGCCGTCGACGCGGCGACCCAGGGCATCCTCGACAACGACCGCTCTCCGTCCCGCAAGGTGGGTGAGCCGGACAACCGTGACAGCCACTACTGGTTCGCCCGTTACTGGGCCGAAGCACTGGCCGCACAGTCGGACGATGCGGACCTCGCTGCGCACTTCGCACCCATCGCCTCGGCGCTGGCCGAAGGTGAAGCGGCGATCGTTGGCGAACTGGCAGCGGCACAGGGCAGCGCAGCAGACCTGGGTGGCTACTACCACGGTGACGAAGCCAAAACCGCAGCAGTCATGCGCCCGAGCGCGACCCTGAACGGCATCATCGGCTAAACCCGACCAAAGAACGCTTAGAAAGCCCCGCAGTCCATTTGGTCTGCGGGGCTTTTTGCTCTTGAGGTCCCGGATCAGGTCCGGGACGCGGCGGCGCTGGTGCTTGCTGTGGTGAGGTTGTAGGCATGGGGGAGGACTTTTGAGGACGCCGATACATATGACCCAAGACCGCCGTAGCCCTTTCCGCGATGCCCATCTCGACATGGACACAGCGGAGCACGTACCCGTTACCCCGCAAACGCAATCGCCCAGCTATCGTTTGGCCTTTGCCGACGAGGATTTTCTCTGCCGTGAAGAGTTGCGGCCGGTGCGTCTACAGCTTGAACTACTCAAGTTCGACATGCTGCTGGACCAGCATCAGATCGACTCGACCATCGTGCTTTTTGGCGGTGCACGCATTCCGTCTCCGGCGCAAAAGGACGGTGCCCGCACCAAGACCTTGGCCGATCTTTCGCACTTTTACGAAGAAGCGCGCAGCTTTGCACAGATCATGACGCGCAAGTCAAAAGAAACCGGCAATCGGGATTACGTGATCTGCACCGGCGGTGGCCCCGGTGTCATGGAAGCCGGCAACCGGGGCGCCGAGGATGAGGGCGGCGTTTCGATCGGTCTGAATATCGTTCTGCCGCATGAGCAAGCGCCGAACCCCCATGTGACCCCGGAGCTGTCCTTCAACTTCCACTACTTCGCCATTCGCAAGATGCACTTCCTGATGCGCGCTCGGGCGATTTGTGTCTTCCCGGGTGGTTTTGGCACGCTCGATGAACTGTTCGAAGCGCTCACGCTTATTCAAACCGGCCGGATGAAACCTGTACCGTTCCTGCTGTTTGGACGCAAATTCTGGGAAAGCATCATCAATTGGGACGCACTGTCTGATGCCGGGACCATCAGCGAAAAGGATCTGGAATTGTTCAAGTTCGTGGAAACCGCAGAAGAGGCGGCGCAGATCATTGATGCCTGGGACCCGCTCCCGGCGCGCAAGGATATTCCCGGACGCTGAAAACGCAGCGGGGTGGCTCAGGTGCTCTGAGCCGCCTCCGGCATATCGCTCTGTTCCACCCAGCGAGAGATGATGCCACGGGCCAGGGCTTCATCCCGAGTCTCGACGGCCTGACGCAGGTCTTTCACCGCCGTCGCAACTTCGATCTCCGAAAGGTAGCCTTCCTGCGCGCGCAAGATTTTGGCGTGGGGCGTGGTCAGCATGTCCGGCGAAATCAAAAGCTCTTCGTGCAGTTTCTCGCCTGGACGCAACCCGGTGATTTCGATTTCAATGTCACCGTGAGGGTTGTCCGCGTCCTTGACCGAGAACCCGGCCCCTTCGATCATTTGCCGGGCGAGTTTCTTGATCGGAACCGGATCGCCCATATCGAGCACAAAGACGTCACCGCCACGGGCGAAGGAGCCCGCGAGAAGGACCAGCCGAGCGGCCTCGGAAATCGTCATGAAGTAGCGGGTGACCGCGCCGTGGGTCAGCGTGACCGGACCGCCGCGCGCGATCTGTTCTTCGAACAGAGGAATGACGGAGCCGCTGGACCCGAGCACATTGCCAAAGCGCACCATCGAAAACCGGGTGCCGGTGCTGCGGGTTGCCAGGTCCTGGATCAGCAGCTCGGCAAGGCGCTTGGACGCACCCATGACGTTGGTCGGGCGCACGGCCTTGTCTGAGGAGACGAGAATGAAGCGATCAACGCCGCAGTCTCGTGCCGCGTCTGCCAGGGCCTTGGTGCCAAGCACGTTGTTGTTCAGACCGGCCAGTGGATTGATCTCCACCAGCGGCAGATGCTTGTAGGCGGCGGCGTGCAGAACCACGTCAATGTCGTGGTCCACCAGAACGTCGCGCATCTTTGCGTCATCGAGGACCGAGGCCAGAACCGGCACAATCGTCATGTTGGAACTGATGTCGCGCAGTTCTTTGTCGATGTTGTAAAGCGCCAGTTCGGAGTGTTCGACCAGAACAATGCAAGACGGTTTGCAGGCGATGAGCTGGCGGCAGAGTTCGGACCCGATGGATCCGCCAGCGCCAGACACCAGAATGCGCCGGTCCGTGTAGGCATGGCTCACGCCAGGCAGTTCGTTCTCTAGGCGATTGCGACCCAGTAGATCATCGAGCGACACCGGGGAGACCCGCGCTTCCAGTTCACCTTTGCCAACCAGTTCGGCAAAGGAGGGAAGCGCATGAACTTCACAGCCGATGGAGCGCACACGATGGGCGATCCGGGCAAGCTGCGGCGCGCGCATGGATGGCATGGCCAAAACGATCCGGTCGATGTCTTTTTCGACGATCAGTTCTTTGATCCGTGCGGGCGCAAAAACCCGAAGCCCAGAGATCATGGAGCTTTGCAATGTCGGATTGTCGTCAATGAAAGCGACAGCCTGGATCGCGTCGTCCTGTCGAAGCGCGGCAACCAGTTGCTGCCCAGTCTGGCCTGCGCCGTAGATCAACACCCGCATACGCGTCTTGCCACGGCGGTAGATTTCGAGCGTCACTTGAAGAAGCGCCACACGCCACGTTGCCGCCAGCACCAGCAGGAGCAGGGAGAAGATAAGGAAAACACCCACGGGCAGCGTACCGCCCATCGCGGCATCCATCACGATCCCCGAAGCGCCGAGAAGGGCGGCATGAGCACCCGTGCGAATGATGCCCCGGGTTTCGTAGGCGGCGAGCTTGATGGTTGGCAGGGCGAGCCACCAGGAAATCGCAGATCCCACAAGGACGAGGCCCAGTATCAGCGGAAGAATTGCTGTGATCGTGGCGATATCGGCGGTTACGGACGCTTCGAGAACGATCGCGATGCCAAATGCGATCGGGATGATCATTGCGTCGATCAGCATGAACACAATCTGTTTCTGCTGACGAGAAAGGGCCGTGACCAATTGATAAAACATTCGTCGTGTAGTCCCCTCTGGCGGTCGCTCTTGAGGCGCCTTGCCAAGTTCTTATCGTTTCACAGCCGCGCAAACTGCCTGCTGCGCACACCCGTTTGAGGCGTGGTGACTGCTTTCAATCCTATCTAGGGGATTGCACATTTATGAAGCAAGTCTGTTATTTCTGCATCTGCACATTCAAGCGGATTTCCACCGCATTTCGTGCATTCCTGCATCGGAAATGGGCTAAAACTCCCTGTTCCGTGTCAAATTCGTGACAATCCCTATGAGTTTGACCCGGCAATCCGGCCGTCGTGGGGGCTTGAATAAACTGCCCCTTTCAACTGGACGTTCCAACCTGTAAGAGCGCGCCAGTCATGTGGGCAGCTGTGCCACACATGCGTATAGGAACCTGATGGAGGGCCAAATGGGCTATAGGGTCGTCGTCGCGGGCGCCACGGGCAACGTGGGCCGCGAAATGCTGAATATCCTCGCCGAGCGCGAGTTCCCTGTTGATGAGATCGCGGTGCTGGCATCGCGCAAATCTCTCGGCACAGAGGTGACATTCGGCGACAAGACACTCAAGACCCAGGACCTCGCTACGTTCGACTTTACCGGGTGGGACATGGCACTCTTTGCAGTCGGGTCCGGCCCGACCAAGGAGTTCGCCCCCAAAGCCGCGAGCCAGGGCTGTGTGGTGATCGATAACTCGTCGCTCTACCGCTATGATCCGGACGTTCCGCTGATCGTGCCGGAAGTGAACGCAGACGCCGTGATGGGCTACACCAAGAAGAACATCATCGCGAACCCGAACTGCTCGACCGCGCAGATGGTGGTGGCGCTCAAGCCGCTGCACGACCGTGCGAAGATCAAGCGTGTGATCGTGTCGACCTACCAGTCCGTTTCCGGTTCCGGCAAAGGCGGTATGGATGAGCTTTGGGAGCAGACCAAGGCCGTCTATAACCCGATCAAGGATGTGCCGCCGAAGCAGTACACAAAGGAAATCGCCTTCAATGTGATCCCGCACATCGACGTCTTCATGGAAGATGGCTCGACCAAGGAAGAGTGGAAGATGGTTGCCGAGACCAAAAAGATCGTCGATCCGTCGATCAAGGTCACTGCTACTTGCGTCCGTGTTCCCGTGTTCGTGGGGCACTCCGAGGCCATCAACATCGAGACCGAAGACTTCCTCGATGAAGATGAAGCGCGTGATATCCTGCGGGAAGCGCCGGGCATCGTGGTGATCGACAAGCGCGAAGACGGTGGTTACGTCACGCCTAAGGAATGCGTTGGCGACTTTGCCACCTTCATCAGCCGGATCCGCCAGGACTCGACGATCGACAATGGTCTGAACTTCTGGTGCGTCTCCGACAACCTGCGCAAAGGGGCGGCTCTGAACGCCGTGCAGATCGCCGAGGTTCTCGGACAGCGCGCGCTCAAGAAGGGCTGAAAACAACGTCCATGAGACGTGAGCGGGGACGGTGCAGGGAACTGCGCCGTCCTTTCTCTTTCCGGGTTCATCGCTTCGAAGGACCTGTGCAAATCCCTCTTCGCGACGTTGATTGGTCATTCTGCGGCCACAATCAGCTGTGATTGTCGGCAGAATGGAAACGCCGCCAGCCCGGACAAGAGGATGAGAAATGCGGCGTCTGGCAGATCAGGAGCAGTCCAATGACAGACAATCTTTGTGATATCGCACGTGCACGGCGGCTGCGGGCCTTATCCCGCATAAAAGACGTGCCGCGCCGCAAGCGGCCATTTCGTATCCCGATATTTCGACGGGACGCAGCAATGTCCTTGGGTTTGGCGCAACGCGGCGTCTTCGCGTAACTAAACCGATTTCGGAAAGCCCAGTGCGGTTGCGGACGGCAGCGGTGTTCCAAAGCGACGTTTGAGTGCGTCGTACGGAATCCCAAGGTCTCTGCAGCCGCAAATGCGTTGACTATCCGCGCGCCGGCACAATGTCAGGCGGTGGTCCAGTTCGCGCAGAACATATCCTTTCAACAGCAGCCGACCTTGCAGTTCAGGCCACCCTTGAGCCTGTCTGAAATCTGTGTCGAGATCTGCCCGGGCGATCGAGATGTCGTCTCCCTCCGTTGAAGAAAGCGCTCCGGACATGGAGCCGCGAACGAAGACTGCGCCCGATATGTCTTGGGGCGTGTCCAGACCAAGGGTGGAACAATCGAATAACTGCATTTGATCAGGATGGTCACATACTGGTTAAGACCTCGTTTCCACAGCGCACGCAATCGTTAGCGATTGGCCGCATTTTTGCCGTTTTCTGCTGTAATGCTCAAAAACACAGGCAAGGAGATGAGCAATGCGCCATCAAACCAATACCCAGGCAGGATGGGAAACAGCCTCTGACCAATTGGGCCTTCCGGCTCCCAAGGATTGCGAGACGCTTTCCCTTCTTCGCAGTTTTCTAAACCCTGTCTTTGAACAAGCCGAGACATGGCAAGCCCTTCGCCAGGTTCTGGCGTCCAAAGGCTATGGCATCGCGTTCAGCGAAGGGCATCTTGTCCTTCTGGACGGCTCTGGCAGGGCTGTTTGCACCGGAAGCACGCTGGGTGTACCATTGCGCAGCCTTTCGGAAAGACTTGGTCGCCCGTCCGTGCGCGCCTCTGTCGATGGTCACACAGGCGTTCTGCACTGACTGCCAATCCCGTTGAGAACCGCGTCCGCGACGGCACCGTATCGCGGGCGGATGCTGTCTGGTTTTCCAGGGCTGCCCCGACAGATCACCTCGTTGTTGATTGCGCCGGCATTTCGTTTTTGAATTGGTGCAAGGGTCTGGCAATCAAATACAATTTTAGAATGACAAGGTGTGAATTCGCAGCGAATTCAACCGACATTCCTCTTTGAGAATAACCTTTTGAGAAGGTCAAAGGTGCATCTTGCTCAGGCCGTGGGGGCCAACCAAATGGGGTGAGATGTGAAAGACGTGACCTATCTGGCGCCGGCAGAAACGCCGCGCGTCGAGCGGGGCCAAATTGAGACACTGCGAAACGATCTTGGGCTTCATGCGGCCGAAGACGTGGTTTGCCGCGCTATGGAAGAGCTGGCTCAGCGCCTGTGTCAGCTTCAGGAACAATCCATGAATGGACCGCGTGACGAGCTGCACAAGGGCTTGCGGTCGCTCAGCGCAATTGCTGATCAAATCGGGCTGGAAAGCCTGTCAAAAATCGCGCGCGACGTCATGATCTGCATCGAGTTCGGCGACGGGGTTGCCGAAGCCGCTACGATTGCGAGGCTGGTGCGAAACGGGGAAAGCTCTCTGGCGCTATTGTGGGACTTGCAGGAGTTCTCGGTCTAAGGCGTGCTTCCCCCCTTGCGGTCGCGGCGCGCCCCGATAGGCTGGGCGTGACTTCGCAAGGATACGCCCAATGCCCCTGACATTCGCTGCCCCAGATTCATCCAGCCTGCCGCTCTATGTAATTGAGGCAGACGCTCTTGAGACATGGCTTTCCGAACAGGATGAAGCAACGCGGACCTGGGTGCAGGCCAACGGGTTCTCCGGGGGTATCGGCTCTGTTCTTTTGCTCCCGGGAGAAGCTGGCGCGCCGCGCGCCGCGCTCGCCGGTTTCGGAACGGCCCAGAAAAGAGCCAGACACCGGTTCATTCTTGCCAATGCCGCTTCGAAACTGGGTTCAGGCATTTTTCATCTCGCCAATTCTATTCCAGACGGGCGTTTGGAGACAGAAGCGCTCGGCTGGCTGCTCGCGGGCTATGGCTACTCGCGGTATCGTGGCAACACGCCCACATGCGCGCAACTCAAAGCCCCTGAAGGGATCGACGCAGTCCGGTTGGAAACCCTTGCGGCGGCAGAAGCCCTGACCCGCGATCTGGTGAACACACCGGCCGCTGACATGGGGCCGGAAGCTTTGGAAGCGGCGGCCAGAACGCTCGCGGACCAGTTTGAGGCGTCCATTACGGTCACCAAAGGGGACGCGCTGCTTTCAGAGAACTTCCCCATGATTCATGCCGTTGGGCGGGCTGCGGAACAGGCACCACGGTTGATCGACATGCGATGGGGGGAGGCGGGTCCGAAACTCACCCTTGTCGGCAAGGGGGTGTGTTTTGACACTGGCGGGCTGAACCTCAAACCCGGCGCGTCCATGGGACTGATGAAGAAGGACATGGGCGGGGCAGCGAACACGCTGGGTCTCGCCCATATGATCATGGCGCTTGGGCTGAAGCTGCAATTGCGGGTGCTGATCCCCGCTGTCGAAAATTCCGTGTCTGGCAACAGTTTCCGCCCGCAGGACATCCTGACCGCGCGCAATGGTTTGACGGTCGAGATTAACAACACGGATGCGGAAGGGCGGCTTGTCCTTGCAGATGCATTGGCCTTTGGTGGGGAAGAAGAGCCGGACCTGATGTTGTCCATGGCCACGCTGACGGGTGCGGCGCGGGTGGCTGTAGGGCCAGACCTTGCGCCATTCTTTACGGATGACGACGCGTTTGCGTCGTCCCTGTCGTCGGTGGCGCATGCGGCAGCGGACCCTGTTTGGCGACTGCCCTTTCACGAGCCTTATGAAAGCATGATTGAACCGGGGATTGCCGATCTCGACAACGCGCCGAAGGGCGGCTTTGGCGGTGCAATCACCGCGGCGCTTTTCCTGCGGCGCTTCGCCGGGGGTGCAGGCCGCTACGCGCATTTTGACATCTATTCCTGGCAGCCGAGTGCCGCACCGGGCCGGACGAAAGGCGGGTTGATGCAAGGTCCAAGAGCCATCCTCGCGGCTTTACCAGACGTTTTGGTCCTCTGATGGACCGCAGAACGACGCCTTTCAACGGCCGCGTGGCGCATGTTTCCCTGAAAGGGGAAATCGACGCGGAGCGGTTTGTGGAAGGGGAGCGGGCGGTTGTCGCCCGGGGCACGGTAGATCTGTTTCCTGCGGCGGATCGTGAGGTGTCGATGGACCGGCAATTGTTGCTTGGCGAGGTCGTCAAGGTACTGGACCGATTGAACGGTCGTGCCTTCGTTCAGGCTGACAAAGACGGCTATTGTGGTTGGGTCAATGCGTGGCAAGTGTCTGTTGAACCTGTGCCAGACGCAACACACACAGTGTCGGTTCGCCTGACACGCGCTTATGAGAAGCCGGACTTTAAGAAAACTCTCCGGGTTCAAGCATTGCCGCTCGGATCACGTGTGCATGTGTTTGAGACAAGTGACCGCTGGTCTCGTGTGGCCATTCCAATACCGCTCGACAACGTCGATGCGGCGGAGGGACATTTTGAGCGCTTTGTCCCCTCATCGCACCTGCGCCTCTTGACCGATCCAGAAACCGATCCCGTGTTTGTTGCCGAACGATTGGTTGGCGCGCCCTACCTTTGGGGCGGAAACTCCAGTTTCGGCATTGATTGCTCGGGGTTGGTGCAAGCCGGCTGCGCGGCCTGCGGCATACCATGTCCCGGCGACAGTGACATGCAGGAACGAGAGCTGGGTGAGACTTTGCCCCACGGAACTCCTCCAGAACGCGGCGATCTGATGTTCTGGAAAGGTCATGTTGCCTGGGTTTCTGATCCCGAGACGCTGCTGCACGCAAATGTGTATCACATGGCGGTGGCCTACGAGCCGATGGCCGAGGCTATTGACCGTATTCGCGCGCAGGGCGACGGTGAGGTCACACGTCACGCCCGGCTGCCACGTTAGGAGACCGCCATGCCATCCGATCCGTTCTTCCACCCGGTCTCGGGATTTGACCTGCCGCGTTTTGCAGGGGTGCCGACCTTCATGCGCCTGCCGTATGTCCCGCCGGAACACGGGCGATTTGCGGATGTGGACATCGGTCTTGTGGGTGTGCCTTGGGATTCCGGCACCACCAATCGCCCCGGCCCACGCCACGGCCCCCGCCAGCTCCGCGATGCGTCCACGATGATCCGTGCGCAACATGGCGACACCGGCGTGCGTCCGTTTGAAACGGTGAATTGCGCGGACCTCGGCGATGTGGGTCCGAACCCTGCTGATATTCAGGATAGCATGAACCGGATCACGGCGTTTTATGACACGCTGGTGGGGCAGGGGATTCGTCCGCTCACCGCAGGCGGCGATCATCTGACGTCTTTGCCCGTTCTGCGGGCGCTGGCCAAGGACGGCCCGCTTGGCATGATCCATTTCGACAGCCATACGGATCTGTTCCATTCGTATTTTGGCGGAACGATGTACACGCACGGCACGCCTTTCCGGCGCGCAGTCGAAGAGGAATTGCTTGATCCGAAACGGGTGATTCAGATTGGTATTCGCGGGACGATGTATGACAGTGAAGACCGGGATTTTGCCGAGAGCGTTGGTATTCGCATCGTGCCGATCGAAGAGTTCTTTGCGCGCGGCGTGTCTGACGTGATGGCGGAAGCGCGGGAGGTGGTTGGCGATCTGCCGACCTATGTGAGCTACGACATCGACTTTGTTGATCCTACCTTTGCGCCGGGCACTGGGACGCCAGAGGTCGGCGGGCCGAACAGTTTTCAGGCACTTCAGGTGTGCCGTGAGCTCTACGGTGTGACCATTGCCGGGGCGGACATGGTCGAGGTTTCGCCGCCGTTTGATGCGAGCGGTGGAACCGCCTTCCTTGGCGTGTCCATCATGTTCGAATTGCTCTGTGCGATGGTCGCGGACTGAAGCTCAGTCAAATAGGCCTTCGGGCGGATCGGCCACGATTCGACCAGCGGTCAAATCAACGGTCGGAACCGCCGCCTGCGTGAATGGCAGCAGAACGGTACTGCTCTGACCGGGCACAATCAGTTCGAGCAGATCGTCCGCGCCGTGGTTCTGAACCGCCTTGACCTGACCAAGAGGCGCGCCGCCCGTATCAAAGACAGACAGGCCAATAAGATCGGCGTGGTAGAATTCATCGTCGGGCAACTGCGGCAGCCGATCACGGGGAGCAAACAGCCGCACGCCTTTCAGGGCGTCCGCCTCTTCCTTGTTGCGCACACCGCTCATCCGCGCGGCAAAGCCGTTTTTGATCTCACGTGTGATCTGGATTTCGAAGGCGCCGCTCCCGTCTTCACGGGTCAACGGTACGTAGTCGGCAATAGCCAAAGGATCGGCGGTAAAGCTTTTCAACCGAACTTCGCCGTGAACCCCGAAAGCCCCGGAAATCGCGCCGACACAGATCAGATCGGTCATGTGTGATCCTTCATTTTTCCCAGCTTGGGATTATGGCGCCCCACAGATACTTCCAGGGAGCCAAGTTCCGCCAGAGGCCTTGCAACGCTCGGCTTGCGTGTTCCGCTCAAAGAGCATGCCAGCCACGAAGGCAACCGACAACAAGACAAGTAAACGGATCAGGCGCATTCTTTCCTCGGGTTGGAAAGAGGTCCCGGCAGGCAGGTGGGCCGCCTGCCGGGGTGGACATCGGAAACAGGATTACTCTTCCGACGCCGCATCTGTTGCGGCTTCTGCCGCTTCAGCAGCCTTGGCTGCTTTCTCTTCTGCGCGTTCCTGGGCTTTCTTGCCCGGGACGGCTTTCTTCGGGTTGTTACGCTCCGCTTTTTCTTTCACGCCAGCCGCTTCGAGGAAGCGAGACACGCGATCGGTGGTCTGAGCGCCCTGGCCGAGCCAGTACTGGATGCGCTCGATGTCCATTTTCACGCGCTCTTCGCTGTCTTTCGGCAGGAGCGGGTTGTAGGTGCCGAGCTTTTCGATGAAGCGGCCATCACGCGGCATACGGCTGTCAGCCGCAACGATGCGATAGAAGGGGCGCTTCTTGGAGCCGCCACGGGCGAGACGGATTTTGATAGCCATTGAGTTTCTCCTTTGAATGGCGTGTCAGGCGGGCAAACGGGCCGCCTAGGATTGCTTTTGTTTGTGGTGATGGATGACTTCCTGAATGATGAAGTTCAGGAATTTCTTGGCGAATTCCGGGTCGAGATCGGCCTGGAGTGCAAGGTCGTGGAGCCGCGCGATCTGCTTTTCTTCACGTGCGGGATCGGATGGGGGTAGGTCGTGTTCGGCTTTGAGCACGCCTACGGCCTGCGTATGGGCAAAACGCTCGGCCAGCGTAAAGACAAGGATCGCGTCCAGCCGGTCAATGCTGTCGCGGTGGCCTTTGAGCAGATCTGCTGCGCGGGTGACAACGTCTTCAGTCAATTGCAAAGCCTTTCGGTTTGAACAGCGGGTCCTGGTAGTGGGCGATTTCCATGGCAATGCCGTGGCCAGCCTGCCCCTGAAGCTGCTCCAGCGTCGGGTGGCGATATACGGCATCGTTGCCATCGACTGTCGCCGCGTCGTGATCCTTGGTGCAGCCAAGGCGTTCGGCCAGCCGGATGGAATCAAGGTTCTTCGGGTCGATGTAGCTGACAGCGGTTTCCCAACCGAGATCATGATAGAAATACCGGCGTACCCGGTCCGTCGCCTCCAAAGCATAGCCATGTCCGGCCTTGTCTGGCCAGATGATCCAGGCAATCTCGCGCTCCGGCCATTTTGCCGGGAACCATCCGCCGGCCATGCCGACGGTCTCATCAGTGTCCTTCAGGTGGATCATCCACATGCCGAACCCGCGGATTTCCCAGTGCCCGATCTCCGAGGCGTAGAGCATCCACGTCTCATAGGCGTTCAGCGGGCCACCCATGAAACGGGAGCGGTAGCTGGCAAAGGTCGCCTTGAAGGCGGCATAGTCTTCCGGCACCGGGCCGCGCAGGCTCAGGCGTTCGGTTTCCAGCACGGGGATGTCGCGGTGTCCCATCAGAGGCTCCCTGCTTTGGCTTTGTGGCGATAGACATGGGTGTCCGCGTCAACCAGCGCCTCGGCGACAGGATCGCGGGTCGCGCCCACACGGTTCATGAGTTTGAGGCAGCGGTCATTGTCGGGCGCGACGTAGGAGACGACGCTGTCCCACTTCAGCGTGTCAAACGCGAAGCCCATGGCTGCATCCAGCGCCTCTTCGGCATAGCCGTGGCCTTCTGCCTCTTCGGTCAGGAAAATGCCCAGTTCCGCCTCCGGGTCTTCCCATTCGTAACCCAGCAGGACAAACCCCGCCGAAGGGGAAGTCAGGGCGTCAATGGTCCAAAGGCCATGGCCGTGCAAAAGCCAGAGCGCCGTGTAGTTGGTGAATTCCTGCCACGCCTCTTCGCGCGTGAAAGGCCCGCCCATTTCAATCGAGCGGTCGCTTTCGTAGATTTTCGCGAAGGCTTTGAAGTCATAGACACGCGGGCCGCGCAGTTGCAGCCGGCGGGTGTCGATCACCGGGACCTTGCCGCACAGACGCGCGGCGGCGCGTGCGCCGGGACCGGGGCGATGCTGTTCGCAGGGGGCTTGGGCGACGGCTGTCATGCGGCCTCCTGCGGTTGGCGATAGATCAACGCGTGTGATCCGGGTTTCGGTTGCTCCGCATTTGGATCAAGCACGGCGCCGAGCCGCTCGGCCAAAGCGATGGAGCGGCTGTTTTCCGGATTGATGTAGTGCACGATATCGCGCCAGCCGAGGCGCGTGCGGGCGTCCGAGATGGCGGCTTTGGCGGCCTCAAAAGCATAGCCTTTGCCTTCCGCTCCATCGAACATGACCCAGCCGATTTCCGTCTCTGGCCAGCCATCGGGAAAGAACGGGCCGACCATCCCAAGGATGTCGGCAGCGCCGGTTTCCGTAACGGCCCAAAGACCATAGCCGCGCATTTCCCAATGGCCGAGCATCATGGCGGTCATCGCCTCCGCATCGCGCTTTTGAATAGGGCGAAGGGTCAGGCGGTCCGTGGTGATCGTGGCGTTGCTCGACATCACAGCGCCTCCGGTCCGGGGTGCCGCCAAAGCTCGTCTTCGCCCATGGCCTCGTTATAGTACGTGCGCTCGTAGACCGCCCCCATCCGCGTAGCGAGTGCTTTTGATCGGGTGTTTGACGGTACGATGTTTGAGGTCAGCGTGGTGAAACCGAGGTCCTCGTAAGCCCATTGCCGTGCGCGGCAGGCGGCCTCGTAGGCGATTCCCTTGCCTTCGCAGCCATCAAAAACCACGTAGCCAACCTCAGGCTCCGGCCATGTTTCCGGGTTCCAGATACCGCTGATGCCTGCGGGTTTGCCGCTCGCCTTGTCTTCGACGACGAAATAACCGTAGCCGTGCCAATGCCAGTGACCAACGTTCAGGGTGAACCAACGCCACGCATCGCCGCGCTGCGGGATATAGCCAAAGCCCTGGCTGCGGGCTTCATCGCCGAGGAAGGCAATAACCGCGTCCGCGTCTTCGCGGCGCGGGCCGCGCAGGATCAGACGCTCCGTTTCAAGGCGCGGGGCGTTTGTAAGGGGAGCCTTGATCATGCGTAAGCCCCCGGGTTTCCGTCCGCGTCCGGGATGTGCCGATAAACGATGGTGTCGTCCGGGGTCTCTCCCGTCGGCAGGGGGGCGTCTGCGTCATGCGTTGCGCCAAGACGCGCAGCAAGTGCAATGGAGCGGCTGTTTTCGGGATCGATATAGGAGACAAGCGTCTCAAAGCCGTTCGCCCAGGCCCAATGCAAAACCGCCGTCGCGGCCTCCGCAGCATAGCCCTTGCCCTCAGCCTGTTCCAGAAGGGTCCAGCCGATCTCCGCCTCCGGGAAATGCGGCGGGCGCAGGATACCGATCTGACCAAGGAATGTTCCGTCCTTCGCTTCGATCCCCCATGCGCCATGGCCCATCAGGTCCCACATAGCCACCTCGGACGCAAGCCAGCGCCATGCCGCCTTGCGCGGGATCGGTCCCCCCATATGGCGCGCGCGGTCGGTCTCGAACAGATCACAGAGCTGTTCGAGGTCCCCCATGACATGGGGGCGCAGCACGAGGCGCGGGGTATGAAGGGCAGGGGCGGGCATTTACTTCTTCTTGCCGAACCCCGACAGGCCCGGAGGCAGGCCCATGCCGCTACCCAGACCGGGCAGCTTGCCACCCATGCCCATTTGCTTGGCCGCCGCTTCGAGCGCTTTGGGGTCCATCTGTGACGGGTCCATTCCGGCCATATCCCCAGGCATGCCGCCTTTGCCGAACATGCCTTTCATGGCCTGTTTCAGCATGCCGCCTTTGCCCATCTTTCCCATTTTCTTCATCATGTCCGACATCTGGCGCTGCATTTTCAGCAGCTTGTTGAGGTCGGAGACCTCCATGCCAGCACCGGCGGCGATGCGCTTCTTGCGGGACGCCTGAAGAAGCTGCGGGTTGGCGCGTTCTTTCTTGGTCATGGACTGGATCAGGGCGATCTGCTGCTTGAGGACTTTGTCGTCCATGCCTGCTTCGGTCGCCTGCTTGGCCATTTTGCCCATGCCGGGCATCATCTGCATCATGCCCTCCATGCCGCCCATCTTGATCATCTGCTCAAGCTGCATCTTCAGGTCGTTCATGTTGAACTGACCTTTCTGGAAGCGCTTCATCATGCGCTCGGCCTGTTCGACCTCCAGCGTCTGCTGCGCTTTCTCGACGAGAGAGACAATGTCACCCATGCCAAGGATGCGGCCCGCGATGCGGTCCGGCTCGAAGGTTTCGAGCGCGTCCATCTTCTCGCCAAGGCCGACGAACTTGATCGGCTTGCCGGTGACCGCGCGCATGGACAGCGCCGCACCACCGCGGCCGTCACCATCCATCCGGGTGAGAACAACACCTGAGATGCCGATACGCTCATCGAAGTTTTCCGCCGTATGCACAGCGTCCTGACCGGTCAACCCATCGACCACGAGCAGCGTTTCACGCGGGTTGGCAACGTCACGCACCGCTTCGACCTGAGCCATCAGCTCTTCGTCGATGGAGAGGCGGCCAGCCGTGTCGAGCATATAAACGTCATAGCCGCCCAGACCGGCCTGCGTTTTGGCGCGCTTTGCGATGGCCACGGGCTCCTCGCCCTTGACGATTGGCAGAGTGTCGACGCCGATTTGCGTTCCGAGGATGGCAAGCTGTTCCATGGCCGCCGGCCGATTCACGTCGAGCGAGGCCATGAGGACTTTCTTGCCGTCCCGCTCTTTCAGGCGCTTTGCAAGCTTCGCCGTGGTCGTGGTCTTACCGCCGCCCTGCAGGCCAACCATCAGAACCGGCGCCGGGGGCGAATCAACCTTAAGTGTCCCGGGTTCGCCTTCACCGGCCAAAACCGCGATCAATTCGTCATGAACGATCTTCACGACCTGCTGGCCGGGGGTCACGGATTTGGTGACGGCTTGGCCGGTTGCCTTTTTCTCGACCGCTTTGATGAAATTTCGGGCAACCGGGAGCGAGACGTCCGCCTCAAGCAGGGCAACGCGGACTTCGCGCAGCGCCATTTTGACGTCATCAGCCGACAGAGCACCTTGTTTGGTCAGGCGATCAAACACGCCGCCGAGGCGATCGGAAAGATTCTCAAACATGAGGGCGTCCCCTCCTTTTCTAATCCAGATGCGCCTTCAGATAAGGCTGCGGGCGTCGCTTCACAAACCCATGTGGCAATCGGACTTTGCTGAATTGCCATCGCGCCAGAACGCTTGGACAAAACAACAAGCGCCCCCGTGGGCGCAACGCGCTGACGGAGGGCGATCCCGGGATTGACCCATGGGACCGGAAGCACAGAGGACTCCCGGAGATTGCTCGCGGATTAATCTTGCGGCGTAAAAGAGTCAAGTTTCATGTGGTAGGAGTAGATTCTTCGCCCATTTTTTGCCAATTTCAGGCAGTGCGGCGCGGCAAGTGATGCACGATGAGTACAATCCCGCCGATCAAAACGCATTTTCCCGTAATCAGAGTTTTACTTTTGTCTTTTTCTGTGTGAGTTGCTAACTTGGCGACCAAACGTCTCTATTGGAGTTTACAATGAACAAGTTCATCCTGGCGACCGCAGCTGTCGCTCTTTCCGCATCCACTGCTTTCGCTGGCATGTACGGCGACACCGCAGAAGAAGAAGACGATCCGTTTGTACCTGTTGCAGCAGCAAGCTCCTCCTCCGGTAGCCTTGCAACCGCAGCAGCCGTGCTCGGCGGTATCGTTGTTGTTGGCGCACTTGCAGGCAATGGCGGCGGCTCCGGCTCCTCCAGCACCTCGGGCTCCAACTAAGCCCTATTCGGCTTAACACGCCTGATTGCCGGCGATTTTGCCGGATCAAGAATAGTGCCGACGCTCCATCCCGGAGCGTCGGCATTTTTTATTCGGACGGGCCGTGGCCGACAGTGTCCTCAGCGAGACCTTGCCTTTTGGGTCAGAAGACGACGGTAATGAAGGCGACGGTAACACCGACACGGTTTCAATTCTCGAGGCGGCCAGAATGAACAATTGGGACGAAGTGCGCACAGCCTATCATGTGGCGCAGCAGGGCACGGTCAGCGGCGCGGCCGAGGTGCTTGGCGTGCATCATGCCACCGTGATTCGGCATATCGACTCGCTAGAGCAGCGATTGGGCGTCAAACTCTTCCAGCGTCATGCCCGAGGATACACGGCAACGGAGGCCGGGCAGGACCTTTTGCGTGTTGCCAAGACCACCGACGAGCAGTTCCATCAACTCGAAGGCCGGATCAAGGGGCGTGGGAGTGATGTTTCCGGCGAACTGGTGGTGACTTCGCTTGTCACCTTCGCACCGTTGCTTGTTGGGGCTCTTACAACGTTCCGCGAAGCGTACCCTGATGTGGTGGTTCGGTATCTTACCGACGATCGCGTGTTCCGGTTGGAGTACGGCGAAGCACATGTTGCCCTCAGAGCGGGGAAGCAACCGCAGGAACCGGACAATGTGGTGCAGCCCTTCACCAGCGAAGACATCGCCCTTTACGCCAGCAAGTCTTATATCGCGCGGCATGGTATGCCGGAGGGTGAGAAAGACCTGCCGGAGCATCTCTTCGTGTGTCATGACGATATCGAAAACAAGGCGCCGTTTCATCGGTGGCTCTGGAGCACGATTCCGCATGATCGCGTTGTCTTTCGGACAAAGGACAGCCGGGTCACCGAGCGCGCTGTTCAGGAAGGGGCGGGAATCGGGTTCCTTGGAGTGCGCGAAGCGAGCCAAAACCCGGATCTCGTTCAGATTCTACCGCCTCGCGAAAACTGGTCGGCCCCGCTTTGGCTGGTCACCCACGTTGATTTGCATCGCACGGCCAAGGTCCAGGCATTTCTGACACATCTCAAGGACTATGCGGGAGAAGGCCCCGACTCATGAACGAGGCCACGCGCGGGCATCTGGCGATGCTGTGCTTTTCGGCCTTGGTTGCGGGCAGCTTTTCCCTGGGAGGTATGGCCGCGCCTCACGTCGATCCGGCAGCGCTTACAGCGGTACGCTTTGCAATTGCCGGTTTGGTGCTTTGGGCCGTGGCCTGGGCGGCAGGCGGTGTCGAAAGGTCCGTTTTCGCGGCGCCATGGCGGTACGGTCTACTGGCAGGTCTTTTCGCACTCTACTTTGTCACGATGTTCGAAGGTCTGAAGACGGCGCACCCGGTCAGCATGTCGGCCGTCTTTACGCTGAATCCGGCGCTGACCGCGGTCTTTGGCTTTCTCATTGTGCGGCAAGTCACATCGGGATGGATGGCGCTCGCCATTGCGCTCGGCGGGTGTGGGGCGCTTTGGGTCATTTTCGATGGCAGCCCGGCGGCCTTGCGCGTGTTCGAGGTTGGACGTGGAGAGACGATCTACTTCTGGGGCTGCATCGGACACGCTCTTTATTCACCTTTGCTGCGCAAGTTGAGCCGGGGCGAGCCGGCGCTGGCCTTCACGGCCATGGTGCTCAGCGCCGGCACTCTGCTTCTTGCCGTCTGGGCCTGGCCTCAGTTGGTCAGCACAGATTGGACGGCTTTGCCCGGTATTGTCTGGATCACGCTGATCTATATCGCGCTGCCCGCCACGGCGGTGACCTTCCTGATCCTGCGGTATGCCACGCTGCGCCTGCCTTCGGCCAAAGTGATGGCATATACCTACCTGACCCCAAGCTGGGTCATCCTTTGGGAGCTTGTTTTGGGGAGAGGCGTGCCGCAAGTCATCGTTTTGCCCGGGGTGGCACTGACGGCTCTGGCGCTCTTGATGCTGCTCCGGGAGTAGCGGGGCCGAGCCCCGCCCTACGGATCGTCGGTGTGGCTCGGCAGTTCCTGCTGCAGGAATCGCTCGAAGGCATCGAGGTTAACCGGTTCAAACTGGCCAAAGCCCTGCATCCAGACGGATGCGTCCTTGAGCGCGTCCGGCTCCAGCTTGCACCACTTCACCCGCCCGCGTTTTTCCTGGCTGATCAACCCGGCGTTGGTCAGCACCCCCAGGTGTTTGGAAATCGCCGCGAGTGACATCTCGAAAGGCTCCGCCACATCCGTGACGGCCATGTCATCCTCGAGCAGCATCGACAGGATGCGGCGGCGGGTGCCATCGGCGAGGGCAGCAAAGACGGTATCGAGACGAGCGCTCATAAGGGTCCTTAAGGCCGGTCAGGGGCGGGACGTCAAGTCGGCCCGGAAAAACTCAACCAAATCGTTGAATAACGGATTTTGCCAATAGAGGCCAAAACCGGGGCTGCGGCAGTTTGACGGTGTTGGCGCAAACGTACGAAAAGTCATTTAATATCATTGTATTGGGGCTGTCTTGCCTCCCCTTAACAGCATGTTGACTCACGCGCATCCAGCGCTTAGCAAACCCTCAACTCTCTGAATGGGGTGCCCGGCGTGAGCGAAGCCGATCGACAAGACAAGCTGAAGGCGTTGGAAGAGCGCATCGAAGCGGTCAAACGGTCCGAAGCCGACACAAAGGCACATCAGGAAGAGCACTACAGCCAAGCCAATCTGGCGTGGCGGATGGTGACGGAAATGGTGTCCGGTCTCGGGATCGGATTTGGCATCGGATACGGGCTCGACGTGCTTTTCGGCACAACGCCGTTCCTCATGGTGCTGTTCACATTGCTGGGCATTGCGGCGGGCATCAAGGTGATGCTCCGAAGCGCGCAAGAGATCCAGCGACAACAGATTGCCCGACAGGGCGCAGACGTAGAGCAGGCCTCGGACGAGGCCGGTAAAGGGGACAAAGATGGCATCTGAAGCGGCAGAAAAAGGCACAGGCCTGGTTTTCCATCCCATGGATCAGTTCATCACCAAGCCGCTCTTTGGCGATGGTGCTGTGGGCATGTTCACCATCACCAACCTGACCCTGTGGCTGTTCCTCGCTGTTCTCGGCATCATCGGCCTGATGGTTATCGGCACCTCGCGCCGCGCGATTGTCCCGAGCCGCGCGCAGTCGGTGGCCGAACTGGCCTATGGCTTCGTCTACAAGATGGTCGAAGACGTGACCGGCAAAGACGGTGTGAAGTACTTCCCCTATATCTTCACCCTGTTCATCTTCATCCTCTTCTCGAACTTCCTCGCGCTTCTGCCGATGTCCTACTCGCCCACCTCGATGATCGCGGTGACGGCTGTCATGGGCTTTGGCGTGTTCATCGCGGTAACGGTTCTCGGCTTCGTCAAGAACGGTGCCGGTTTCCTTGGCCTCTTCTGGGTGTCGAGCGCGCCGCTTGCGCTTCGCCCGATCCTGGCCCTGATCGAAATCATCTCTTACTTCGTACGCCCCGTGAGCCACAGCATTCGTCTCGCAGGCAACATCATGGCGGGTCACGCGGTTCTCAAGGTGTTCGCAGGCTTTGCCGCCATCACCCTTGTCTCGCCGCTGTCGATCCTCGGCGTGACTGCAATCTACGCGCTCGAAGTGCTCGTTGGCTTCATCCAGGCTTACGTGTTCACCATTTTGACCTGCGTCTACCTCAAAGACGCACTTCACCCGAGCCACTAATCCCAAATGGACCGGTGGGGATGTTCCCCGCCGCCCGCACCAACTCAACTTCCAATCGTAAGGAGATAGGACTATGGAAGGCGATCTCGCACACATCGGCGCAGGCCTGGCAGCAATCGGTTCCGGCGCAGCCGCAATCGGGGTGGGTAACGTTGCAGGCAACTTCCTTGCCGGCGCTCTGCGCAACCCGTCCGCAGCTGCTTCGCAGACTGCAACCCTCTTCATCGGCATCGCATTCGCGGAAGCACTGGGCATCTTTGCCTTCCTCGTTTCGCTGCTGCTGATGTTCGCCGTCTAATCCACGGAACACCGATCCTTACGCACGGGCGGGGCGCATGACGCGCCGCCCGTTGTAGAGACAACGTTCCGACGGAGGACAACATGGCGACCGAAACCCACGGAGCAGAGCACGCGGCTCAGGCGGTCAGCGCCTGTGTGGACTCCTATGGCTCCGCCATCGGGATGCCGCAGCTTTGCGGCGAATGGATCCCCAACCAGATCTTCTGGCTGGTCATCACGCTTGTCGTGATCTTCTTTGTTCTTTCGCGCATCGCCCTGCCGAGGATTGCCTCGGTTCTGGCGGAACGTCAGGGAACTATCACAAATGACATCGCTGCCGCCGAACAGCTGAAGCGCAAGGCCGAAGACGCCGAAGCCGCTTACGAAAAGGCGCTGGCCGATGCGAAAGCCGAAGCACAGGCCATCGCGCAGAAAACCCGCGATGACATCAAGGGCGAGCTTGACGCTGCTCTGGCAAAGGCTGACGAAGAAATTTCTGCCAAGGCAGCCGAGTCTGCGAAGGCCATCGACGAAATCCGCGCATCTGCTGTGGACGCCGTTGAAGAAGTGGCCAAGGACACTGCCGCTGCCATCGTCACCGCACTGGGTGGCAAGGCAGACGACGCAGCCATCGCGGCGGCCGTCACGGCCCGAGTGAAAGGGTAATTCTCATGCGCAAGCTGATCATCCCAACCGCACTCGCCGGGTCTCTGGCATCCCCTGCGCTGGCCGCATCCGGCCCGTTCTTCTCGCTGGGCAACACTGATTTTGTTGTGCTGCTTGGTTTCCTGCTCTTCCTTGCTGTGGTCGTGTACTTCAAAGTGCCGGGCATGTTGGGCAAGATGCTCGACAAGCGCTCCGACGACATCAAGTCAGAGCTCGACGAGGCGCGCGCGCTGCGTGAAGAGGCTCAGGCCCTTCTGGCAAGCTACGAGCGCAAGTCGCAGGAAGTCTCTGAACAGGCGGAGCGCATCATCGCCCACGCCAAGGAAGAAGCGCAGATCGCGGCCGAGCAAGCCAAGGCCGATATCGCAGACTCGATCAAGCGTCGCCTTGCCGGTGCCGAATCGCAGATCGCCTCCGCCGAGGCGAGCGCTATCAAGGAAGTGCGTGATCGCGCTGCTTCCGTGGCTGTCTCTGCAGCGCGCGAAGTTGTGGCCAAGCAGATGTCCAAAGCGGACGCTGGCAAACTGATCGACGACTCGATTGCACAGGTTGGCGCCAAGCTGCACTAAGCGTTGAACAACGCTCTATCAAAGAAGGCCCGTCGCGAAACCGACGGGCCTTTTTTGCATGTCAAAGGCTATTGAAAGTGTGCAATTGAGCATCGCACTTTTCTTGACGCGCCCCACAAGATACTGTTTGAGCGGAACTCCACCGGGGAACATGTGGGGCTATAGGGGGCGCAGTCGTGGCACATATCATTGTTGTCGGAAACGAGAAGGGCGGAGCCGGTAAATCGACGGTTTCCATGCACGTCGCGACCGCCCTGGCCCGTTTGGGCCATCGTGTTGGCGTGATGGACCTGGATCTTCGTCAAAAGACTCTTGGCCGCTACACGGAGAATCGCGCGAAGCATTTGGGTCAGCTCGGGATAGAGCTGGCCAGCCCGATGTATGCTGAACTTCCGGAAGTGGATTCGGCCAGCCTTGCTCCCGGTGAAAACGCGCATGATCACCGTCTCAGTCGCGCTGTCGCGGACTTGGAACCGAACTGCGATTTTATCCTGATCGATTGCCCGGGCTCGCACACACGTCTGAGTCAGGTTGCACATTCGCTCGCCGACACGCTGATCACGCCGCTCAACGACAGCTTTGTCGACTTTGATTTGCTTGCCCGGATCGATAATGACAGCGAGAAGATCCTCGGTCCGTCGGTCTATTCAGAGATGGTTTGGGGCGCGCGGCAATTGCGGGCGCAAGCGGGATTGAAGCCCATTGATTGGGTCGTTGTCCGCAATCGTCTTGGTGCGCAGCAGATGGTCAACAAGATGAAGATGGAGCGCGCGCTGTCCAAGCTGTCCAAGCGCATCGGGTTCCGCGTAGCGCCGGGTTTTTCGGAACGCGTGGTGTTTCGGGAGCTTTTCCCGAGAGGTCTGACACTTCTGGATCTCAAGGATGTCGGGGTCAAACAACTCAATATCTCGAACGTTGCCGCACGGCAGGAGCTTCGGGATCTGATCAAGGCGCTGAAGCTTCCGGACGTCGAAGTCCGGTTCTGACATGCAAAAGGCCGGGTCATAAAACCCGGCCTTTTTTGTTATCTGATCGGGGGCTTACTCTGCGGGCACTGCAGCCGGGGTGGACCGGGTGAAGTGCTGTTTGTTGAGACGGAGCACCAGAGCAATTGCGACAAGCTGGAAGGCGATGGCGATGGCTGTAATGGCCCAGTAAGCCGTACCGAACTTGGTGATCACCTCAGCCGCAACGAGGCCTTTGTTGATGAAGAAGTGCATCAGGACACTGAAGGCGACGAAGGGGCAGACAAGAGCATAGGAGCCGGGGGACGTCTTGGAGCCAATTACGAAATCCTTGAAATACCCTTGCGCTTTGAGAACCACCATGCCGAGGCCGAGGAAGGCGATCTGGATGGAGAGCATACGCGCCAGAAAGACCATCGTTTCGCCAGCGTTGCCATGAGCGTCAAAGGTGGTGTGCAACCCGTGGTCCTGACGCATCATGAGGATCGACAGCACCGTGACGATCGGCACTACGATCATGAGGGTCGGGCCTGCTTCGCGTGCGGTGCCGTAGTGCAGCATGGAGTTCACTGCGGTAACGGCGGCAAAGACCGTATAGAGTACAGCAATCACGGCCAACACGGTCGAGATAACGAGCGCCGTGGCGACAGTTGTCGGGTTGGTGCTCATGGCGGCGGGAGCGGCAAAGCCAACGGCAATCATCGATACGGCAAAGGCCGGGGTCAGCTGCGCAAAGGAGTTATGTGCGGTGACATCAAAGATGCCGCCTTTGGACAGCACGCGGCCAAGGAAAGACCCGATCTGGCGGAAAGCCAGAACCGCGATCAGGCCAAAGGCAACCATCGCCATCGGGAAGAGGTATTCCACAATGGTCCAGAGCTTGGGCACAAAGACGAGCCCAACGATGAACATCGCGTTTACCGACATGGCAAGCGCGAGGGGCATGGCAAGGACGGTCGATTCAGCGTTCGAGTTGCGTAGGGACTCATAAGCCGGTGTCTTCTTGAACGCGCTAAACGCGGTCAGGTTCCAGATCAGTGTCTTGATGTTGAGGAAGGCGAAAAAGGCGATGCCAATGACCGCAACGGCAATGGCACTCTGCATCGGAACGCCACCCGTGGCCCAGGCCGCCGCGATGTCTTCGAAGATCGGAACGGGCCGGCCGGGATGGGGCACCCAGAACATCAGGAACATGAAAAAGGTGACGGCAAGGCCACCGGTGCCGAGTGAAGCGAGGAAATAGATCGGCGAGTAATTGTCCGCCGGGCGGGTTTGAGTCTCAGCCATGACGGCCTCCTGAATTAACATTCTAACTTTGGAATGTAATATACATTCGAAAACAGGAATGTAAATAGAAAAGACTCCGTCCCGCCGCTCACGGCTTAATCCTTTGGTAACCAACTTCCCGGAAGCTGAAACCATGCGATATTTTTTGTGCATGGTCATTATGAGCGTTTCCGCCTGTGGCATGGGCGGACCGGGCTTCCGGGGCGTGGACCCTATCAAGACAGAGTTTGAAGGTTCGAAGTTTACGCTTCGGATTCGCGGGAACATCGTCGAGGCAACGCGAACAAACCCGGAGATGCTCCCTCGGTTTGAGGCTGTGGCTCGAAAGGCCGGGATCGCGGCGCAAATCCAAACAGGGTGCAAGGCGGCCTGGGTGGAAGGTGATCCTGCGATGATGCTGATCGGCATGTCTTGTGCAGGTGAAAAGCCTCCCAAGAAACCAAAACGCAGTCGTACGCTCTACTGTGATATCCTGTCCCTGCAAGCCAGAGATGGGGTGGTTGCAGGCTCTTTGGAGTGCGGGAAGTATTGAAACAATACGGGCGCGGTGCACCAATATATTGTGGATAACGTGCCGATAGGCGCGATATAGGCTCGCAAGGCGTTGACTCGCGCCCCTCTCTCCTTCCAAAATTCGGACCTCAGGTGGAATCGGGGCTCGTACGCGTGCGTTTCAACAAACTCAGACTGACCGGCTTCAAAAGTTTCGTCGATCCGACGGACCTGATGATCGCCGACGGTCTGACTGGCGTGGTCGGGCCAAACGGCTGTGGCAAATCGAATCTGCTTGAAGCTTTGCGCTGGGTCATGGGCGAAACGCGCGCCAAAGCCATGCGCGGCGGTGGCATGGAAGATGTGATCTTCGCCGGTGCCGCCTCTCGACCGGCGCGGAATTTCGCCGAGGTTTGCCTGACCATCGACAACTCCGAACGCCTTGCGCCTTCGGGCTTCAATGACAGCGATCAGCTTGAAATCACCCGGCGGATCACGCGCGATGTCGGGAGCGCCTACAAGGTCAACGCCAAAGACACCCGCGCCCGGGACGTGCAGATGCTTTTTGCCGATGCATCCACCGGGGCGCATTCCCCGGCGTTGGTGCGTCAGGGGCAGATCAGCGAACTGATCAATGCAAAGCCGAAGAATCGCCGCAAGGTCCTGGAAGATGCCGCCGGGATCGGCGGGCTCTATCAGCGCCGCCATGAGGCGGAACTGAAGCTCAAGAACACCGAAGCGAACCTGTTGCGCGTCGATGATGTGATCGAGCAACTGGCCGGGCAATTGGGGCAACTTGCGCGCCAGGCTCGTCAGGCTGCGCGGTACCGGGCAATTGGCGAAGACCTGCGACAGGCGGAAGGCATGTTGCTCTATCGCCGTTGGCGCGAGGCGGACGAAGCACGGCTACTCACCGAGGAAGACCTGCGCACAAGGATGACCAAAGCAGCCAGGACGGAGGCTTTGGCGCGCGACGGGGCAACGGTCCGACAAGCGCGCGAAGATGTGCTGCCGCCTCTGCGTGAGGAAGAGGCCATTGCCGGAGCAGTCCTGCAGCGCCTTCTGGTTCAGCGCGATGCCCTCGCGGATCAGGAGACGCAGGCGCGCGAGCGGATCGCGACCCTTTCGAACCGGATCGAGCAACTGACCCGTGACATGGACCGCGAAGCGGGCCTGAACCGGGACGCAGGCGACACGATCGAGCGCCTTGAGTGGGAAGCCAAGGAGTTGGCCAAGGCCGCCGATGGCTATGACGAGCGGCTGGAGGACGCCGCCGAAGGGGCGCGTGAAGCCGGGACGGTTTTGCAAGAACGCGAAGCGGACCTCAGCCAGCGTACCGAAGATGTGGCGCGCTTGGCGGCCCGGCATCAATCAGCGCAACGGTACCTGTCGGACTGCCGCAAAACGTTGGAGCGGAGCGAGACGGAGGCGAAGCGCGCGCAAGACGCCGTGGCCCAAGCCAATGCGACGTTGGAACAGAGCGCAGAGGCGGCGGAAGAAGCGCGCGAGCGTCAGGAATATGCGCACGAGATGGCGGAGCGCGCAGAAACGGTGCTCGCCGAAGCCGAGGTGAACCGGGCCGAAACTCAGTCGCGTGAAGCCGAAGCGCGGGCGGAGCGTTCCGAGGCCGAAGGCGAAACCAATGCCTTGCGGGCTGAAGTGACGGCTCTGGCACGCCTACTGGATCGGGATACGGCAGAGGGCGGCCAGATCCTAGACCGCCTTCAGGTTCAGCAAGGCTTTGAAAAGGCGCTTGGCGCGGCCTTGGCCGATGATCTGCGCGCCCCGGAAGTCGAAGAGGACGGACCCACCGGCTGGGCTGTCTTGCCAGCATACGACTCCGATCAACCTTTGCCCGCCGGGGTCACGTCTTTGGCGCAGCATGTCTCTGTTCCGGACGTCCTCAGCCGCCGTATGGCGCAGATTGGCTTGGTTTCAACGGATGAGGGCAATCGTCTGCAACCACTGCTCCAACCCGGCCAGCGATTGGTCAGCCTAGAGGGAGACCTTTGGCGATGGGACGGGTTCCGGGCATGGGCTGAAGATCAGCCTTCGGCCGCGGCGCTGCGTCTGGAGCAGTTGAACCGACTTGAAGCGCTGAAACAGGAAATGGCGGCAGCGACCGCGCGCCTTGACGGAACACAAGCGGCTCATGAGGCCTTGTCAGCACGGTTGGCCGATTTGACCCGCGCGGACCGCGAGGCGCGCGAGGCCCGGCGCGAGGCCGATCAGGCATTGACGCAGGCAACGCGCATGATGAACCGTGCGGAAGCCGATCGGGACATGGCCGAGAGTAAGCTGGAAAGCGCCTCGCTTGCGGTTCGCCGCTTCCAGGAGGAAAACGCGACAGCGCGCGCGCAGACGATCGAAGCGGAGCGCGCTGTTGCGGACTTGGACGATCTTGATGAAGCGCGCGGTCAGGTCGAAGACGTAAAGATGACGGTCGAAGCCGCGCGCATGACCATGATGGCGCGGCGCTCGGCACATGACGAGTTGCGCCGCGAGGGTGAGGCCCGCAAGGGGCGCTCGCAACAGGTGACCAAGGAGCTGTCCGGCTGGCGGCACCGTCTGGAGACAGCGGAAAAGCGCGCGCGGGAACTGGCGGAGCGCAAACAGCAGACCGAGGGCGACCTGGCCTTGGCCATGGATGTCCCGGCGGAGCTTTCCGAGACGCGCGAGGATTTGTCCTACCAGATCGACACGGCGGAGGCGCGTAAGTCAGAGGCGAGTGATGCTCTGAGCGCGGCTGAAACCGCACTGCGCGAAGCTTTGGCCAATGAACGAGAGGCGGAGCGTCTTGCAGGCGAAGCGCGCGAAGCGCGGGCGGCGGCGCAGGCCCGAATGGAAGCGGCGCAGGAAACTGTCGCTGCCGCCGCCGAGCGTATTGCCGAAGATCAGCAGACAACGCCGCAGGACTTGCTCGAGCAGTTGCAGGCCAATCCTGACGAGATGCCGGCGGCCGACACTCTGGAATCGGACGTGGCGCGGTTGAAGCGGCAGCGCGATGCGCTTGGGGCCGTCAATCTGCGGGCTGAGGAGGACGCCAAGGAGGTTCAGACCGAGCACGATGAGCTGGTTGCAGAGAAATCCGACCTTGAAGAAGCCATCAAGACGCTGCGCAACGGGATCTCCAGCCTGAATCGTGAAGGTCGTGAGCGTCTTTTGACGGCCTTTGAGCAGGTGAACAGCAACTTCGCCATGCTGTTTACACATCTGTTCGGCGGTGGTGAGGCCAATCTCGTGATGGTCGAAAGCGACGACCCACTCGAGGCCGGGCTGGAAATCATGTGCCAGCCGCCGGGCAAGAAGCTGTCGTCACTGTCACTGTTGTCGGGCGGCGAGCAGACGTTGACCGCGCTGGCGCTGATCTTTGCGGTCTTCCTCGCCAATCCGGCGCCGATCTGTGTGCTCGACGAAGTGGATGCGCCTTTGGATGACGCAAACGTTACGCGTTTCTGCGACATGCTCGACGAGATGTGCCGCCGGACGGACACGCGGTTCTTGTGCATCACGCACCATGCGGTCACCATGGCGCGTATGGACCGCCTGTTTGGCGTGACCATGCAGGAGCAGGGTGTCTCGCAATTGGTGTCTGTGGATCTCAAGGTCGCCGAAACGCTGGTGGCCTGAGGCCGGGGGCGGCGCTGGTTGGCCAAGGGCCAACCTCGCCCCGCCCACCGTCCCGTCTTGCGGCCGTCGCGTTTCTTGTCAGAGGTAAAGAGCAGAGGGTGCGGTGAAATTATTCGGACTGGTTGCCGTGGTCATGGTCGCGTTTGCGGCCAACTCGGTTTTGACCCGCGCAGGCGTGTCCGGCGGGACCGACATTGTCAGCTTCGGTGCCCTGCGCCTGTGGTCCGGTGCGTTGATGCTTGGGCTGCTCTGCCTGTGGACCCGGCGGCGCGTCGCGATCATGAGCAAGGCCCGTGTTTTCGCCGTTCCGGGCTTGCTGTTTTATATCATCGGCTTCACAGAGGCTTATGTCGGCATGGACTCCGGTCTTGGCGCCTTGCTGCTGTTCGGCACGGTGCAAGTAACCATGTTTGCCGGAGCTGCGGTTCTGCGCGAAACCATGCCCGCGCTGCGGCTTGTCGGCGGGCTGTTGGCCCTGGCGGGGCTGGTGTATCTGGTTTGGCCTTGGGCGGATATCGCCGACAACCTGCGCAATGTCGCCATGATGGTCCTCGCGGGGATCGGCTGGGGACTGTATTCCCTCGCAGGCCGTGGGAGCCGCGATGCGCTGGCGGATACGGCGGTGAACTTCGTCCTCGCGGGGTTGCTGTTTCCGGGGTTTGTCTGGCTGGTGTCTGGTGGTGCGCCCCTCGGCGGGTTGCAGGCCGATCCGATGGGGGTCGTTCTGGCGCTGGTTTCCGGCGCCGTGACCTCCGGTTTGGGATATGCGCTTTGGTACAGCGTCTTGCCGAAGTTGCCCGCAGCTCTGGCAGCGGTTGCCCAGCTGACGGTGCCGCCGATTGCGATGGCGGGAGGCATGCTTTTCCTCGAGGAGGCCCTGACCGGCAAGTTCCTGTTGGCTTCGGTTGTGATCCTGGGCGGGATTGCTCTTTCGGTCCTTGGTCCTGCCTATTTGACCAAAGCCTCCAAAGGATCATAGCGCACCTCCTCGGACCAAGGGATCGTTCGCAGGCTGTCCGGCTTCAAATGCAGTTGCGCCACCTCGGCCTGAGTGAACCACCGCCGCTTGTGCACGATGCCTTCCGGATCCTGCCAGTCGTCGGTCACGGCCCCGGAAGTGATCGTGCAGCGGAAGAAAACCTCGACCTGATGAAACGAGCTGCGCGGATCGTGAAACTCGTTGATGAGGCACGGCGTTCCGACCGTTACGGTCAGGCCGGTTTCCTCGAACACCTCGCGCGCGAGGTTCTCCGGCAGGCTGCTGCCCCGCTCAACACCGCCTCCGGGCGCGCACCAAAGGTCACTCTGGTTGCCGGGCCATGCATTGACCAGAAGCAGCTTGCTCTCCAACAGGATGACGGCGCGGCAGGCGAGGCGGGGGCTGGGCATGGTGGCGTCCTTTCCCCTCTTTCTTAGGCGGGGCGCACAGGCTATGCCAGCGCCATGCGTGTTCTGGCTTTCCTTGCTCTGGTCTTTTTGGCTCCGATGGCGTCGGCTTCGGGTTGTGTAGTGCTGCTGCACGGGCTGGCCCGGACCGAGTATTCGCTGATTGTGATGGAGCGCGTTCTTGCGGCGCGCGGGTTTCACACGATCCTGCCAAGCTACCCCTCTACCGAAGGGCGCGTTCAGCTGTTGGCGGATGAGACGCTGCCCCAGGCGGTGAGCGCGTGCGGGGATCGGGACGTACATTTTGTCACGCACTCCATGGGTGGCATCTTGCTACGGGCGTGGCTCCCGGACAACCGGCCTGACCGGCTCGGGCGCGTTGTCATGCTTGCGCCACCCAATCAGGGCAGCGAACTGGTGGATGAACTGGGCGGTCTGGACCTGTTCCAATGGATCAATGGCCCGGCGGGGATGCAGTTGGGCACAGGTGCTGCGGATCTTCCAAGGCTGCTTCCGCCTGTGGATTTCGAACTTGGGGTCATTGCCGGATCGCAATCGCTGAATCCCGTGTTCTCTGCGCTCATCCCGGGACTGGATGATGGCAAGGTTTCCGTGGAATCGACAAAGGTGACGGGAATGGCAGCGCATATCACGATGCCAGTGACCCACACCTATATGATGCAATCGCCCGGTGTCATGGCGCAGGTCGCTCTGTTTCTCGAAGAAGGGCGGTTCGACCCGGAGCTCGACTGGACGGACCTGCTGGATGCGGAACAATTGCAATGCCTCGTCGGAGATTGCGATGACACTTGAGTTGCGACTGGAAGGGGCCCGGGTTCTGTGGCCCTGCGGATTTGAAGACGGCCCGTTATCGGTGGCCGAGGGGCGTGTTCAGATAGACGGCGGCCGGTCTGTCGACCTAACCGGTTTCGATATACTGCCGGGGATCGTGGACGCGCATGGTGACGGGTTCGAGCGCCACATGGCTCCACGCCGGGGCGCATTGCGCGAACGGGATGCAGGCATGTTGGCCGTGGCGGCTGAACTGGCGTCTTGCGGCATCACCACGGCATTTCTGGCGCAGTTCTGGAGTTGGGAAGGCGGGCTTCGAGGGCCCGAATTTGCGCGGGAAGTCTTTGAAAGTGTGGCTCTCGTCTCTCCCACGCTGCCGGTGGATTTGCGGTTGCAATTGAGGCTGGAGACCCACCTGATTGAGAGTTTCCCGGAAGTTGAGGCGACGCTGGAGCAATTCGGCATTGGCTATGTCGTCTTTAACGACCATCTGCCGCACGATCGTCTGGCGCAAGGCCGCAAACCTCCGCGGCTCACCGGGCAGGCGCTGAAGTCCCGGCGGAATCCGGAGGCTTACTTTCAGTTCCTTCTCGATCTTCATGCCAAGGGTCCGGATGTGCCGGGGGCTCTCGATGATCTCTGTGCGCGCCTTGCACAGCGCGGCGTGCTGATGGGCAGTCACGATGACCAAACCGCCGAAGGGCGGGCCGCGTGGCGTGCGCGCGGCGTGAGAGTTTCCGAGTTTCCCGAGACACTGGAAGCGGCACAGGCGGCCAAGGACGCGGGTGAAGCGGTTGTGCTTGGAGCACCCAACGTGGTGCGGGGGGCCTCCCATGCCGGGAACATTTCGGCCCAGTCCGTCATCGCCGAAGGTCTGTGTGATGCGCTGGCCTCGGACTACCACTACCCGTCACCGGCCCGCGCTGCGTGGCGTTGCGTCGAGCTTGGCCTGCTTGACGAGGCAGCGGCCTGGGAATTGGTGTCTTCCGGCCCGGCGCGGATCCTGGGTTTGCAGGACAGGGGAAGCCTGGAACCCGGCAAACGGGCCGACCTCGTGATCATGGACCGCGAAAGCCGCCGTATTGCGGCAACGATCGCGGGTGGTCAGGTGGCCTTTATGTCCGGCGCGGTGGCAGAGCGGTTTTTCTAGGCGCTCACGATCCGGTTGACGTGCCCCATCTTGCGGCCGGGTTTGGTCTCGGTTTTGCCGTAAAGGTGCAAGGCGCAGCTGCCGTCCTTGGCCAGATCGGGCACGCGGTCCATATCGTCGCCGATCAGGTTCTCCATCACGACATCGCTGTGCCGCGATCCGTCACCCAGAGGCCAACCTGCCACCGCGCGGATGTGTTGTTCAAACTGACAGATCGCGCAGCCGTTTTGTGTCCAGTGGCCTGAGTTGTGTACGCGCGGGGCGATTTCGTTGACGATAAGCTGACCGGGGGTGACAAACAGTTCGACCCCCATGACGCCAACATAATCCAGCGCATTGAGAATGCGCCCAGCCAGCAAAACGGCGTCCGTCTGCAAGCGCGCGGGCAGTTTGGCGGGAACCGTTGTGGTGCTCAGAATGCCGTCCTTGTGGACATTTTCGCCGGGATCGTAGGCCGAAACCTGTCCGTCCTGACTGCGCGCGGCAATCACAGAGACTTCCAAAGAGAAATCGACAAACCCTTCGAGAATGGCTGGCGCGCCGGCCATGTCCGCCAAAGCTTGCTCCGCATCATTGGCAGACTTGAGGCGGGATTGCCCTTTGCCATCATAGCCAAAGCGGCGTGTTTTCAGGATCGACGGGGTGCCGATGGTCTCAATCGCCTCCGCCAGTGAAGCCGCATCGGTGATGTCTGCGAAAGGGGCCGTTGCAAGACCGAGGTCCGCAAGGAAGGTCTTTTCGGTCAGACGATCCTGACTGACCCGCAGCGCCTCACGGTTCGGATGGATCGGGTTAATCGCTTCGAGAATGTCGAGCGCCGAGGTCGGGATGTTCTCGAACTCATAGGTGATGACATCAACGCTTGCAGCAAAGGCCTTGAGCGCCGCTGCGTCCTCATACGGCGCCGTTGTCACCGCATGCGCGACGTCTCCGGCAGGCGGGTTTGCGCCCGGCTCAAAGATATGCGTCTTGAACCCGAGGCGGCTCGCCGCAACCGAGAGCATCCGCCCAAGCTGGCCTCCGCCAAGGATACCGATGGTTGATCCGGTGGGCAGAGGCGTGGTCATGGCAAAGCTCCTGTAAGCGGGAATCGCGGGATTGGCCCCTTCTGGAACGGAATGCCGCTTGGCTCAAGGGGCCTTGTCAGACAGCGCTGCGATCGGGCTCGTCCGCGATGGAGGCAGAAAGGTCCGCGCGCCACTGATCCAACCGTGCCGCCAGCGCTTCATCCTGCAAGGCAAGAATGCCCGCGGCCATCAGCCCGCCGTTCTTGGCCCCCGCCGCGCCAATCGCCATGGTCGCCACCGGAAAGCCGCGCGGCATCTGGAGAATGGAATAAAGGCTGTCTACACCAGAGAGCGCCTTGGTCTGCACCGGAATGCCGATCACCGGCACGCGGGTCTTGGAGGCCATCATGCCGGGCAAGTGCGCGGCACCTCCTGCGCCCGCGATGATCACTTGCAAACCACGCTCCACGGCGGTCTTGCCATAGGTCCAAAGCCGGTCGGGTGTGCGGTGGGCGGAGACAATCTTTGTCTCATAAGGAACGCCAAGCTCATCGAGCACATCCGCCGCTTCCTTCATGGTCGGCCAATCCGACTGGCTGCCCATGATAATTCCGACCTTGATCTCTGCCATGCATCCCTCCAGCATTGAGAAGCGCGGACTATATGAGGGGCCGCCGCCGGGAACAAGCGTGGGTATCGGTATGAAACGTCTGGTGCAGCAGTTTTGCATAGGTGTGGTTTTTGCGGGGTTTTCTGGCGTGGCGCAGGCGCAGGAATGCCCGGGGGAAGAGGCCCCGGTCTACCCGATGGAGCAAGTTCTCATGGCGGATGGTCATGTGGTTGGTTCGGCTTTGTTTCCGATCACTTATGGGCAGCCGCTTTCTCCCTTTAATTCGGGGGCATGGGCGCAACTGCAAGCGATACCAACACAATCCGAACGAGACGTGCTTTTGCTGGGCTATGTCAGTTCGGTGATGATCGAGGGTGTTGGCCTCGAAACCTGGGTGACGCTTTGGCCTGACGTCCTTTGGGAAGCAGTCCTGGACGCCTTGGAGCGCAATGGATTGGCATCACAAAAGGCCATCCTTGAAAGGATCGCCGCTGGAATGCCGGGTTGGGAGGATGGACCGGAATCGCGGACGATGCAGCTTCTGGCGCTTTTCCAATCAGACACCGAAGAAACTAGGCTTTTGAGTGATTGGGTTTTGGCGCAGTTGACTGCGTTTCAGGCTGCAGAGCCATCTATCGCACAGGCCGTGCAGATGATTTTGGCAGCGGATGCGGACTTTGCGGCCCGCTTTGACGAAAGACGCCGCTTGGTGCCGGAAACGGAGAAACTCTCTTGGCTCGAGTATTCCATCATGGCCTGCCTTAATGAACAGCCTTGGCAGGCCGGCACGCCCTTTCCATTTGATGCCTTGGTGGAGACGCGCCGGGATGTGCTGATGTTGACGATGATCAACACCTACCTCAACCTCGGAATGCTGGGCTTTTACTACAAGCCCGTGGACCCTTCTTTTTCAACGGTGCTGCCTTTTGCGGCAGAGGCGCTGGAGCGGGCCGGGCTTGCGGAAGATGCAGCTATCCTGCGCGATGCATTGGCCGAACCCGATCCGTCCGCAGGTGTCTTGAAGCTTCAAGCACTGAATGGCGCACGTATTCAGCGGCGCACTGTTGACCTTGCGAAGGAAGCCAACCTCTGGCCTCAATAAATCTCAGGCAATGATATCCGGCGTCAGGCGATCTTCGATGATCGCGATCTTGTCCTTGAGGCGCAGTTTTTTCTTCTTCAGCCGTTGCAGGGTGATCTGATCGGCGGTTCCTGTGTCCTGAAGCGCGCGGATGGATTCGTCGAGATCGCGGTGCTCGCGCTTGAACACCTCAAGCTCCACGCGGAGCACATCGTCCGTCTTCATGGAGATATCGGAAGGTGCGTTCATGTCAGACCTCGGGTACAGCGATCACAGGCTTGTAATATAACGGTTCTTAACGAATCCGCAAAGCCCTTGCGTAAAGCGGGCAGTCTTCCCATATTTCCATTAGACGGGTCGCCGAAACGGGGCCTGAACTTTGACTGTCGCTTAACTCAAGGACGGGTCGATGACCAAAATGACACTGGGATCTTATCCCCATATGCTCGGTTTCGAGCAATTGGAGCGCCTGCTGGAACGCACGGCCAAAAGCTCCGAGGGCTACCCGCCTTTCAACATCGAACAAACCGCGCAGGATTCGTATCGTATCACGCTGGCCGTTGCCGGTTTTGCGGAATCGGACTTGTCGATCACTGTGGAGGACCGGCAGTTGGTTATTCGCGGGCGCCAACGCGACGACGGCTCAGAGCGCGTATTCCTGCATCGCGGCATCGCATCCAGACAGTTCCAGCGCAGCTTTGTGCTCGCCGACGGTGTCGAAGTGGGCGAGGCGGTGATGGAAAACGGTCTTTTGCACGTGGATCTCACGATCCAGCGCCCGGAGACCGTGGTTCAGACAATTCAGATCAAGAAGGGGTAAGCCTATGTTTACGAAACAGGATCTCTCTCAGTTCAACTCTGATCGCGTGGTTTATGTCCGTCCCGTGAAAACGGACGAATTGCCCCATGATGTGCAGGTCGAGCTTGCCGGGCTTGATGAGGTTTATGCGGTTCACAACGCGGAAGGCGAGCGGCTTGCCGTGGTGAAGGACCGCGATCTGGCCTTTGTGATTGCACGCCAGAACGATCTGGCCCCGGTCGCGGTGCACTGACCGACGAAAGCGATTATCGCAAGAGTTTGTGAAGGCGGGGGTGATCCCCGCCTTTTTCATGCGGTTTTCACGGGCGGGGCTTAAAACGCTCGGATTATCTTGAAAATTTTGAAAGACCATTTGAGCGCTGCAAACGCCGCGCACGCATTCTTTTCTGCCCTTGGACTGGGCGCTCTGCTATCACCGAGCTAAGTACCCATTGTGCACATCGGCATACCGGTTTCGCGAACACCGATCATGCTGCGGAAAAGGGAGAAAGCCTGTGACGAACCCATCAAACGATACCGAACGTCTGGAGCGCGACGGCCTTCAGGTTGCCGCGGAGCTTGCGGCTTTCATCGAACAGGATGTGCTTCCCGGAACCCAAGTGAGCGCAGAGGCATTTTGGGCGGGCCTGTCTGCCCTGGCGCATGATCTTGGTCCGAAAAACCGCGCTTTGCTTGAGAAACGCGAAGCGATCCAAGGCCAAATCGATGCCTGGCATGTTGAGAACCGCGGGGCCGCGCACGACCGTGATGCCTATAAGGCATTCCTCGAAGAGATCGGCTATATCGTTCCGGAAAAGGGCGATTTCTCTGTAGAGACATCAAATATTGATCCGGAAATCGCGGACGTGCCGGGCCCGCAGCTGGTTGTGCCTGTGACCAACGCCCGTTTTGTGCTGAACGCTGCAAATGCGCGCTGGGGCAGCTTTTACGACGGTCTGTATGGCACCGATGCGATGGGGCCGGTGCCTTCGGGTGGTTTTGACGATGGGCGCGGGGCGCGGGTTGTTGCGCGGGCGGCTGTGTTCCTTGATGAGACGTTCCCGCTTTCCGGCACAAGCCATGTGAAGGCTACGGCTTACTTGGTCGAAGACGGGACGCTGAAGGTGGACGGCTCGACTCTGAAGACACCGGAGACTTTTGTCGGCTACACCGGCGCGGCGGACGCGCCGACATCCGTTTTGCTCCGCAACAATGGCCTGCACGTGGAACTGGTCTTCGACCGCTCGCATCCCATCGGCAAAACCACACCGTCCGGCCTTGCCGATGTTCGGCTTGAATCGGCCATGTCGGCGATTGTCGATTGCGAGGATTCGGTCGCCTGCGTCGATGCAGAGGAGAAGACGCAAGCCTATCGCAACTGGCTTGGCCTGATGAAGGGCGATCTGGAAGAGACCTTCGAGAAGGGCGGCAAGCCCATGACCCGGCGGCTGAACGAGGATCGCAGCTTCACGGCACCTGACGGCGCGGACATGAGCCTAAAGGGGCGTGCGCTCTTGCTGGTCCGCAACGTGGGACACCTGATGACCAACCCTGCGATCCTGACCCGCGATGGCGCGGAGATCTTCGAAGGGTTGATGGACGCGATGATCACGGTGCTCATCGCCAAACATGATCTGCTGAAGGCTGACGGAATGCGCAACTCCGTGGCCGGGTCGGTTTATGTGGTGAAACCAAAAATGCACGGGCCGGAAGAAGTGGCTTTTGCCGATACGATCTTCTCTCATGTTGAAGCGGCGCTGGGCCTGCCGCAATACACTGTGAAGCTTGGCATCATGGACGAGGAGAGACGCACCTCCGTGAACCTCAAGGAATGCATCCGCGCCGCTAAGCATCGGGTGTGTTTCATCAATACGGGTTTCCTTGACCGTACGGGCGACGAAATTCACACTTCAATGGAAGCGGGGCCGTTCAGCCGCAAGGATTTCATCAAGCGCAAGGGGTGGATCACCGCCTACGAGAACCAGAATGTCGACATTGGCCTTGAATGCGGCCTACTGGGCAAGGCGCAGATTGGTAAAGGCATGTGGGCACAGCCGGACAGCATGGCGGCGATGCTGGAACAGAAGATCGAACATCCCCGCGCCGGTGCAACCTGTGCCTGGGTGCCGTCCCCCACGGCGGCAACTTTGCACGCCACGCATTATCACAAGGTGGACGTCAAAGCCGTGCAGGCAAAACTGGCTGCAGGCGGGCGGCGGGCTTACGTGGATGCGCTGCTCGACATTCCCTTGGCGGCATACCGCAAGTGGACCAAGGCGCAGATCCGCCGAGAGGTTGAGAACAACGCGCAGGGTATCCTTGGTTATGTGGTGCGGTGGATTGATCAGGGTGTCGGCTGCTCCAAAGTGCCGGACATCAACGATGTTGGCCTGATGGAAGACCGCGCGACCTGCCGGATCAGTGCCCAACACATCGCCAACTGGCTGCACCATGACGTGGTGAACCGGCAGGAGGTCAGCGAGATCATGCAGCAGATGGCAGAGGTCGTGGACAGGCAGAACGCCGGTGATCCGGCTTACCAGCCCATGGCACCTGCCTTCGATGGGATCGCGTACAAGGCGGCTTGTGATCTCGTGTTCGAAGGGCGTGTGCAGCCGTCCGGCTACACGGAGCCGGTTTTGCACCGGCGGAGGCTGGAGTTGAAGGCGCAGTAAGGCGTGCCGGATTTGCCACCCTGCGTTCAACTTGGCGTGCTAAACTCTCGATTGTCTTGACCAGACGCACGTGAGCGCAGAGAAAAGCGTTGAAGACGACTGAACCGCTTGGTTTAGTAAGCGAGTCGCCGCGGACAACGCCCGCGGCGCAGCCAAAGAATGCAATCTTGGGTGTGGAGTGGCACGGATGCCGGGCAAGACAGAGCAAATGACTTTTCGTCGGACCGTAAGGGGTTTCGTGGCCGCGGCCATGGTCACCGCCATGACAAGTGGTGCAGCGATGGCGGAGAACCTCGCCTCTGCTCTGACATCCGCCTACAATCACAGCGGGCTCCTCGATCAGAACCGGGCGGTGCTGCGCGCGGCGGACGAAGATGTGGCCATTGCGATGGCATCTTTGCGCCCGACCTTGAGCTGGGCGGCAGAGGTCAAACGGACCTTCGGCTATTCCAAGACCCTGCAAGCGCAGGGCCGTGTAAACTCGACCGAAACAACCTTGGCCCTGATCGGGAGCTATACGCTGTACGATTTTGGCCGCAACAAGCTGGCACTGGAAGGGGCGAAAGAAACCGTACTGGCCACCCGCGAGGCGCTCATCTCGGTTGAACAGCAGATCTTGCTCGGTGCGGTTTCGGCCTATCTCAATGTGCGCCGCAATCAGGCCATCGTGAACCTGCGCCACAACAACGTGCGCGTTATTACCACGGAACTGCGCGCTGCACGGGATCGTTTCGAGGTGGGCGAGGTTACCCGCACGGACGTTGCCTTGGCCGAGGCGAGCCTCGCGTCCGCGCGCAGCGCTCTTGCCGGGGCGCAGGGCGATCTTGAAATCGCGAAGGCCACCTACACGTCCGTGATCGGCCACCCGCCGCGAAAACTTTCCGCGCCAGGTTCCCTTCCACGTCTGCCAGGGCAGAAGGAAGGGCAGGCGACAGCACTGCGCATCCATCCGGATCTTCGCCAGGTACAGCACCAGATCCTCGCGCTTGAGTATGCGATCAAAGAGGCAGAAGCCGACATGAAGCCGACGATCAGCCTGTCCGGTCGGCTCGGCGCCACGGATTCGCTGAACAACGGCACGTATTCGCGCACCGGAACCATCACCTTGGGCGCTGAAGGGCCGATCTATCAGGGCGGACGGCTGAGCGCGGTTGTGCGCAAGGTCAAGGCGCAGCGCGATCAGGCCAAGGGCAATCTGCATGCCACCCGCCATGGGATTACGCAGGACGTCTCCACCGCCTACGCAACACTGGCTGTTGCAGCGGCGAGTATTGAAGCAAGCGAGCGGCAAGTGCGTGCAGCGCAAATCGCCTTCAACGGCGTGCGCGAAGAAGCGTCCCTTGGCGCGCGGACAACGGTTGATGTGCTCGATGCAGAGCAGGATCTGCTGGACGCCCGCGCCACGCTGATTTCCGCCACCATTGACCGTCATATCGCGGCCTATCAGGTGCTCGCGACGCTTGGTCTTTTGACCGCAAAGAACCTGCATCTTGATGTGGTTCATTACGATCCGGTTGAATACTACAACCTCGTCAAAACCGCCCCCACGGCGAAAAGCCGTCAGGGTCGGCAGTTGGATCGGGTTCTGGAGCGTCTGAGCCGCTAAGCGCGTTACTCAAGCGGAACGGTCATATCCCGGATAATGTCCCGCGTGCCGGGCTTGATGCCGCGCCACCAGGCAAAGGATTCCGCCGCCTGTTCAACCAGCATGCCTACGCCGTCCGCCAAATGCGGTACTGCGGCCGCCTTTGCCGCTTGCAAGAAAGGCGTCAGCCCTTTGCCATAGGTCAGATCGTAGGAAAGCGCGCAGCCGTCAAACACACCGTCCGGCAAGGCAGGGCAGGCCCCTGTCAGGCTGGATGAGGTGCCATTGAGAATGATGTCGAACCCATCGCTCTTGTCGGGATCACAGAGCGAAACCGTGCCGAAATCCGCCATCATGGTGATCAGCGTTTCGGCCTTTTCAGGGCTGCGGTTGAGCAGCGCCAGCGTGGCGGGCTCGGCTTTGAGGAACGGCAACAGCGCGCCGCGCACCGCGCCGCCTGCGCCCAGAAAGAGAACGCGTTTGCCTTTGAGCGGTACGCCAAGGTTAACTTCAATATCGCGCACGAGACCCACGCCGTCGGTATTATGCGCGTTGATCCCGTTTTCGGTGAAGCGCAGCGTGTTTGCAGATCCGGCGAGCCGGGCATCGTCGGTCATTTCTGTCGCCAGTCCAAAGGCATCAAGCTTGAACGGGGCCGTCACGTTGCAGCCCTTGCCGCCCGCGTCCCGAAACGCCTGCAACGCCGCCGCGAAGCCGTCCACCGGGGCGAGGATCTTCTCATACGTCAGGTCCTGCCCGCATTCTTGGGCAAACCGGGCGTGGATCATCGGCGATTTCGACTGGGCGACGGGGTTGCCGAAAACGGCGTAGCGATCTGTCATGAACGGGCCTCCTTGCCGGGGTTGTTTGCGCGTTCCGGCGAGGCGCGTCAATGCGCTGTCATTCTGCCCCGGTGGCAAGGTCCGACAGGATGGGGCAATCGGGGCGGTCATCGCCGTGACAGGCATGAACCAGATGGCTCAGAGTATCGCGCATGGACTGAAGCTGGCGAAGCTTTGCGTCGATCTGCTCAAGGTGCTCTTCGGCGAGTTTCTTTACATCGGCGCTGGCCCGGCTTTCGTCCTCATAAAGCGCAAGAAGCGTCCGGCAGTCCTCGATTGAAAACCCCAGCGCGCGGGCGCGGGCGAGGAAAGTGAGCTTGTGCAGATCGCTGTCCGAGAAGGTTCGGTATCCGCTCTCCGTCCGAGCCGGGCGAATGAGACCGATGTCTTCGTAGTACCGGATTGTTTTGGCGGGCAGGCCGGATTTGGCGGCGACATCTCCGATATTCATGCGGTTGCTTCCCTTGTTTCCGGTCTCATCCGGGCTGGGTCCTTCGATCTCATGTAGCGCAGCCGCAGCGCGTTGGAGACGACAAAAACCGAACTCAGTGACATGGCCCCGGCGGCCAGCATCGGCGACAGAAGCCAGCCGGTGAATGGATAGAAAACACCGGCAGCGACAGGGATCAGCAGGACATTGTAGCCAAAGGCCCAGAACAGGTTCTGCCGAATGTTGCGCATCACGGAATGGCTGATGTCCACCGCGCTGACTGCCCCGATCAGCGCGCCGGACGACAGGACAACATCGGCGCTTTCAATGGCGACATCGGTGCCCGTGCCGATGGCAAGGCCAACGTCGGCTTCGGCCAAAGCGGGCGCGTCGTTTATTCCGTCGCCACAGAACGCGATTGGACCATATTGATCCCGAAGAGCGCGTACGGCGTCACGCTTGCCTTCGGGCAAAACCTCGGCCTCGACATGGTCAATACCGAGATCACGGGCAATGGTCTTGGCCGTTGCCTCTGTGTCGCCGGTGATCAGGGCCAAGTGCAGGCCTTTGTTCCGCAGCGCCTGCATGGCCGGAACGGCACCCGGTTTGATGCGGTCGGCCACGGCGAAGGCTGCGGCGATCTTTCCGTCGATGGCAGTCAGGACAGGGGTTTGCCCCTTGGCTTCCATGGACAGGAGGGCGTCGGTGAGGGGTGTCAGGTCGATTCCGTCCCGTTCCATCAAGCGCGGCGCTCCGATCAGGAGAGACTGGCCGGCAATCTCGGCCTTCAACCCATAACCGGGAATGGCCTCTGTACTTTCAGGCTTGGGCAAATCCGCCCCGGCCGCACGCTCCAACGCCCGCGCGATCGGATGCTCCGAGCCGGACTCGGCCCCAGCGGTCAGGCGCAGCACGTCGGCAACATCGAAACCCGGCGCTGCTGTTTGAGAAACCAGATCGGGGCGCCCTTCGGTCAACGTGCCGGTCTTGTCGAAAGCGATGACTTTGACTTCGTCGAGGCGTTGCAACGCGTCGCCTTTGCGAAACAGAACCCCAAGTTCAGCGGCCCGCCCGGTGCCGACCATGATGGATGTCGGCGTGGCGAGACCCATGGCGCAGGGGCAGGCGATGATCAGCACCGACACCCCGGCCACAAGAGCAAAGGTGAGAGATGGGCCAAAGACAAGCCATGCGAGAATGGTCAGCACAGACAGCGCAATCACCGCCGGGACAAACCAAGCGACAACCTTGTCCGCCAGAGCCTGAACGGGCAGGCGCGCGCCCTGCGCGTCCTGTACCATGGCGACAATCCGCGCCAGCATGGTGTCGCTGCCCACGGCTGTGGCCTGATAGGTCAGCGCGCCCTGTCCGTTGACCGTGCCCGCCACAAGCGGCGCATCGGGCAGCTTTTCGGACGGCACCGGTTCACCGGTGATCATGGCCTCATCCACGAAAGAGCGACCGGTCAGAACCATTCCATCGACGGCAACGCGTTCGCCGGGGCGCAAATGCACGATGTCGCCGGTTTCGATGTCTTCGACAGGGGTGTCCTTGATCTCACCTTCCCGTTCGACTCGCGCGGTATCAGGCCGCAGGCCGATGAGTCGTTTGATCGCGGCCCCGGTGCGGCCTTTGGCGCGCGCTTCGAGAAAACGACCAAAGAGGATCAGGGTAACAATGACAGCCGCCGCTTCGAAATACACGGCACGAGACGCTTCCGGCAGAAGTGAAGGCGCGAAGGTGGCAAGCGTCGAATACCCCCAGGCCGCCAGCGTGCCGAGCGCTACAAGGCTGTTCATGTCCGGCGCGCCCTTGGCAAGGAGCGGCAGACCAATGCGGAAGAAGCGACGTCCGGGGCCGATCAAAACGGCCGTTGTCAGGACAAACTGAACAATCCACCACGTCGCCTGACCGATGGCACCGTGAATCCAATGGTGCAGAGCCGGGATCAGATGTGATCCCATTTCCCCGACAAAGACAGGCAGTGTCAGGACCGCAGCAAGGATCAGATCGCGTTTGAGCGCTCCCGTTTCCGCTTCCCGCCGCGCTTCGGCGTCGTCTTTCGTCGTATCGGTAGCAAGCCGCGCCGGATACCCAGCTTGCGTGACGATTCTAGCGAGGGTTTGACCGTCCAGCGACCCGGCAAGCGTTCTGACTTCGGCGGTCTCCGATGCCAGGTTGACCCGCGCGTCCAGAACACCGGGCTGTTCCAGCAACGCGCGCTCCACCCGGCCTGCGCAGGACGCGCAACTCATGCCTTCGATCGACAGGCGCAGCTTGCCGATGGCCGCAGGGTAGCCAGCGGTTTTCAACGCGTTTTCCAGCGTGTTCGCTTGGGCTGACCCTTCGACATGCGCCATGCGTGTGGCGAGGTTGACGGAGACGTCGGCAACATCCGGCACGGCGGCGAGCGCTTTTGTCGCTCGGCCCGCACAGCCTGCACAGTTCAGGCCGGTGACTTCGAAGGTGAGGGTGGATTCGGCCATGACGGCCTCCGGAGTAACTGAATTTTCTGCCTACATAAGGCTTCCAGTCACTGGAGGGTCAAGGCCAACCTTCCAAAAAGGTCAAGGTTTGACAAACGCGTCTTTGCTGTAGCCTTGCAGGTAGAGCAAGGCCGTCAGATCACCATGATTTACCCGGCAATCGCTCTGTTCCTGAACCGTCGGTTTGGCATGAAGCGCGACGCCAAGTCCCGCGCGGCCAAGCATGCCCAGATCGTTGGCCCCGTCACCCACGGCAATGACGTCCGCTTCCGAAATCCCGATCCGCGCGGTGATCTGCTCCAGCGCGTCAATTTTGGCTTCTCGGCCAAGAATCGGACGCCCGACCTCTCCCGAAAGCGTGTCATCTTCGATCAAAAGGGTGTTCGCCCGGTTTTCGTCGAAGCCGAGCAGGGCAGATACCCGCGTCGTGAACGCCGTGAAACCGCCGGAAACGAGGGCCGCGTGCCCGCCGTTCGCCTTCATGGTGGCGAGCAGTTCCCGCCCGCCCGGCATCAAGGTGATCCGGTTTGCGACAACCGTGTCGATCACGTTCTCAGGCAGCCCTTTGAGCAAGGCAACCCGTTCGATGAGCGCCCCTTCGAAGTCCAATTCGCCGTTCATGGCGCGGGCCGTGATGTCCTTGACCCGTTCGCCGACGCCGGCTTCCTCGGCCAACTCATCAATGCATTCCTGCTGGATCATCGTGCTGTCCATATCCGCCAGAAGCATGCGTTTGCGGCGGTTCTCGGTGGGCAGGACATTGAGGTCCGCCTGATCTGCGATGGAAGCGCGGACGTCGGACAGGTTCGATGGGATTGCTTCCACGGGAAACTCGGCCGCTTCGTCCGGAGAGAGCCACGTCGCCGTGCCGCCGCCAAAGGCATTGCGCAGGTTTTCGACAAGCGCTGCGTCCAGTTTTCCGGGGCGGGCGATCAGGGAGACGATGTGCATGGGCTGTCCTCGTGCGGGTTTGCGCTGGGCTTTTGCCATGCCGGGCTAGGCGGGTCCAGACCGGGGAGGGGTAACGGCCCAGACTCGCAAATCGAACGCAAGAAAATGAACTGAACAGTACAGTTTGATCTTGTAACTTTGAACTGTGGAGTTTACTTAACTAAACGAAACAGTTCAGATATGGAGTAAAGCCATGAAACCGCTTGTTTTTGCCGCTGTTCTTTCCCTCGGTGCTGCTGCCGCTTCGGCCGGTGTCCCGACTATGTCCCTGCCTGATCTGACGTTCCCGCCGAGCGCGCCGGATGTGTCGACACAAGGATGTGTTCCGGCAACGGAAAAAGCGACGCAATGTCAGTGACCGGCCTTCTTGCCGGAACTGAACCGTTTGGTTTATACTCGGGCAATGGGAAGTCTTCATGAATACTGAGGCGGTTGTCCGCAAAGGGCGCAAGTTCGACCAAGTGCTTGCTGGCGCGCAGGAGATTTTCCTGCGCGACGGTTTTGAAGGCGCGAGTGTCGACGAAATTGCCAAGGCCGCCGGAGTGTCCAAGGCGACGCTCTACAGCTATTTCCCGGACAAACGTTTGCTGTTTTTGGAAGTGACATCTGCCCAATGCTGCAAGCAGGCCGATGAGGCGCTTGTGACGATGGACTTCTCGCGCCCGCCACGAGACGTGCTCAGGGACGCAGCGGAGCGTTTTCTGGGTTTCATCTATTCCGATATGGGTCAGCGTATCTTCCGCATTTGCGTGGGCGAAGCGGACCGGTTTCCCGAACTGGGAAGACAGTTCTACCAAAGCGGACCAATGACCATGCGGCGTGCCTTGACCAACTACCTAGGACAGGCGGCGGCGCGCGGAGAACTGGCGATCGTCGATCTGGATCTGGCTGCCGATCAGTTTGCGGAGCTCTGCAAGGCGGATCTCTGGACCAAGCTGATTTTTGGCGTTCAATCCGAATTCAACCAAGACGAGGTTGACCGGATTATTGAGGGTGCTATCGAAACCTTCATGGCACGTTACGGCGCCTGACGCCTTTCGGGGGCGCGCGCCCTTGGAGGACGATATGGAAATCAAATCAGAGAACACCTGTTTCGGCGGCTCGCAGGGCGTCTATACCCACGCCTCAGAGGTTTGCGGATGCGACATGACCTTTGGTCTGTTCCTGCCTGAGGCGGCGCAATCTGGGCCGGTGCCGGTGCTTTGGTATCTTTCGGGGCTAACCTGCACCCATGAAAACGCCATGACCAAGGCCGCCGCCCAAGGTTGGGCCGATGAGGCGGGCATTGCTCTGGTGTTCCCCGACACCTCCCCGCGCGGCGAAGGTGTCGCCAATGACGAGGCCTATGATCTGGGGCAAGGCGCGGGCTTTTATGTCAACGCCACGCAAGACCCGTGGAAGCCGCATTTCCGCATGTGGGACTATATCGCCGACGAACTGCCTGCGCTGCTTGGCGCGGAGTTCGCACTCGATATGGACCGTCAGGCCATCACCGGCCATTCCATGGGCGGACACGGTGCCTTGACGCTGGCGATGGGCCTGCCGGGGCGCTTCCGGTCGCTTTCGGCTTTTGCGCCAATTGCCAACCCGACGAAAAGCGATTGGGGCCGCAAACAGTTCAGCGCTTATCTGGGCGGTGATGAAGCCACCTGGGCCAAACATGATGCAACGCTGTTGATGCAGCAGCAGGGCTTTGACGGGCCGGTGCTGATCGACCAGGGCACGAACGACCAGTTCCTCGATCTGCTGAAGCCCGAAGCCCTCGCCGAAGCCATGGCTGCGCGGCTACAAGAGGGGGCATTCCGCATGCAAAAGGGTTTTGACCACTCGTATTTCTTCATGATGAGCTTCATGGAAGAGCACGTCGCCTTCCACGCCGAGGCGCTCTACGCGTGACCACGCTCTACATCGACGCCGACGCCTGCCCGGTCAAACAAGAGGCCGAACGGGTCGCAACGCGCCACAGGCTGCCGATGAAACTGGTGGCGAACGGCGGGCTTCGCCCGTCGCAGAACCCGTTTGTTGAGGTTGTCATTGTGCCCGACGGGCCGGATGTGGCCGATATGTGGATCGCAGAACGCGCCACCACGGGCGACGTTGTGGTGACCTCCGACATGCCGCTCGCCGCGAAATGCGTGGAGGCCGGCGCGCAGGTTCTGCGGCACGACGGATCGGTTCTCGATGAGAAGAACATTGGCCAGCAACTTGCCATGCGCGATCTCATGGCCGACCTACGCGCCGCCGATCCGTTTCGGCAAGGTGGCGGCAAAGGCTTTACCAAAGCGGACCGGAGCCGGTTTCTCGACGCTCTGGAACGGGCTCTCAGAAAGGCAAAAAGCGCATGATCAAAGCGGTGGTTTTTGACATCGGCAACGTGCTGATCGAATGGCAGCCTGAGCGCTACTATGATCGTGTCTTTGGTGAAGAACGGCGCCGCGCCATGTTCGCCGAGGTTGATCTGCACGGCATGAACGATCTGATCGACACCGGGCATGATTTTTGTGAAACGGTCTATGGTTGGGCCGAGAAATATCCCGAGTGGTCCGAGGAAATCCGCCATTGGCACGATCACTGGCTTGATCTGGCCACGCCCGCCATCCCGCATTCCGTCCGGCTTCTGCGCAGCCTGCGGACCAAGGGCGTGCCGGTCTTTGCCCTTACGAATTTCGGCATCGGCACATGGGCCATCGCCACGCCGCAGTATGACTTTCTGAACGAGTTCGACCGGGCGTTTGTCTCTGGCCATATGGGTGTGATCAAACCCAACCCGCGCATCTATGCGATGGTCGAAGAGGAAAGCGGTATTGCGCCGGAAAACCTGCTCTTTGCCGACGATCGCGCCGACAATATCGAAGCAGCGCAGGCGCGCGGCTGGCACGGCCATGTCTTCAAAAACGCGGAAGGCTGGGCTGCCTGTCTCGTCGAACACGGGCTGCTGACGAACGAAGAGGCGCTTTAGGGGGCGTCTGCATTTGCCACGCATCGCCTGTTTCAATCCAAAATTGCTCCTCACAAGGCATTTGAGCGCAGGACGAGCCCGCTCATGCAAGCTCAAATAACGCAGGGAGGGGCAATTTTGGCGAAACCCTGCAAGGGCGCGGCGGATTTAGCCCTGCGCTGCGTTATCTGTCGCTGAAAGTATGGATACTTCGGCGCGCCAGATGCCTTGCTCAGAGCGAAATCCGTCTCGCGCAGGCGGTGCATGGTAAATGCAGGCGCCCCCTAAGGCGCATTATTCTGCCGGAACCGCCTTTGCTGCGGGCTTTTCCCGGATCGGCAGATGCACCAGGGCGCTCAACGCGCCAACGCCGACACCGATCCACCACACCAGCGTGTAATCGCCGTAGGCATCATAGAACCGCCCGCCAAGCCACACGCCCATGAAGCCGCCAAGCTGGTGGCTGAAGAACACAATGCCATAAAGCGTGCCCATGTAGCGCAGCCCGTAAAGGTGTGCGATCAGGCCGCTGGTGAGTGGCACGGTCGCCAGCCACAGCGCACCCATGACCGCAGAGAAGATCAAAACTGACATCGGGGTGATCGGCAGCATGATGAACAAAGCGGCGGCAATCGTCCGCCCGGTGTAGATCCCGGCGAGCAGGTATTTCTTGGAATACTTGTTGCCGAGCCACCCGGCGACCAGCGTGCCGACGATGTTGAACAGACCAATCAATGAGATCGAAATCGCCCCAAGCGCTGAGGTGGTTGTCACGCCGATGTTCGCCAGAATGCCCCCCGCCGCGACGGGAGAGCAAAGCTCTGTCACGAAGGCTGGGAAATGCGCGGTGATGAAGGCAAGTTGATAGCCGCAGCTGAAGAAGCCGATGAAAATAAGGCCAAACGAGGGATCCCGCACGGCCTTCTTCAGGGCGGCGCCGAGGGTCTGCTCCACGAGCTCCGCAGCTTTCTCGGGCCGGGATGGCGCTCGCATGAAGGGCAGGAAGAGGATGGTTGCCAAGATGAGCACGGCAAATACGAGGAAAACCGATTGCCACGGCATCACACCCAAAAGCCCTTCGGCCAAAGGTGCGCCAACCACCTGCCCGGCGCTGCCGGCTGCGGTGGTGATCGCCAGGGACATGGATCGGTTCTCATCCGAGGATGCACGGCCAACAACGGCCAGGATCACACCGAATCCGGTGCCGGCAATGCCAAACCCGACAAACATTTCAGCCGCCTGCATCGAGGCCGGGCTAAGCGCGTAACCGGACCACACAAGCCCGGCCGCATAGGTGAATGCTCCGATGATGATCGCTTTGCGGTCGCCGATCTTTTCGGCGATGGCTCCGAAAATCGGCTGCCCAATACCCCAGAACAGGTTCTGGATCGCAATGGCAAAGCTGAACTCGCTGCGCAGCCAACCGTATTCTTCCGCAATCGGAATCTGGAACACCCCGAAACTCGCCCGGACGGCAAAGGAAATCAGGATTATCAAACAGCCGGTGATCAGGACCGGAGTGAAAAGGGGCGTGCGCGTTTCCATGGGATCAACCTTTCGACGCACTTGAATGACCCCATTTAAACAAAGCGTCAATTCAATCTGTGTGAAGATCGTTTCACAATCCGTGATGGCTACACATTTCCGGCCCTACGGTCTACATCGGTATACATGACTACTGTTCAAGAAACTTACGCCGCGCGGGTTGCCGCCGGGACGATTCAGGAAGATGATGCGCAGCTGGCGGTGTTGCCGCAGTTGGAACGCTTGCGTGCCGAACTGGCGGAGCCCGCAAAGAAGAAAGGCTTCTTCCGCAAAGCGCCTGAGCCCCCTAAGGGCCTTTATATCTGGGGTGGTGTTGGCCGCGGCAAGTCCATGTTGATGGACCTGTTTGTTGATACACTGAATGTCCCGACGCGCCGCGTGCATTTTCATGCTTTCATGCAGGATGTTCAGAGCCAGATCCACGAACTGCGCAAGGAAGGTGTTGAAGATCCGATCAAACCGGTCGCCAAGCGTGTGAGCGACGCGGTCAAGCTTCTGGCCTTTGACGAAATGCAGATCACGGATATCGCCGACGCGATGATCGTGGGCCGCCTGTTTGAACAGATGATGGATGCGGGTACGGTCATCGTGACCACGTCGAACAGGATACCGGACGATCTGTACAAGGACGGGTTGAACCGTCAGTTGTTTCTTCCATTCATCGAATTGTTGAAGCACCGCATGGTGGTCCATGAACTGGTGTCCGAACGCGACCACAGGCAGGACAGGCTGTCCGGTGAGAAAGTCTATTTCTCTCCGGCGGATTCGGCGGCACGTGCGGCGATCAACACCCTGTGGGACGAGCTTAGCCACGGCCGCGACGAGACGCACACGCTGCATGTAAAAGGCCGCGATCTTGTGCTGGATCGCTATCACAACGGCATGGCGCGGGCGACGTTTTATCAACTGTGCGGACAGATGCTTGGGCCTGGCGACTATCTTGCCATTGCCGAAGCCGTGCGGGTTCTGGTGCTCGAAGACATCCCGCGCCTGTCGCGGCAGAACTTCAATGAAGCCAAACGCTTCGTCACCCTGATCGACGCGCTATATGAGGCCAAGGTTCAGCTGATTGCCAGCGCAGCGGCGGAGCCGGAGATGCTCTACGTCGAAGGGACGGGCAGCTTCGAATTTGAACGCACGGCCAGCCGCCTGCGGGAAATGCAGGCTGCGGATTGGGGCAGGGTCGAGTAGGTCAAAAAAAGGGGTCCCGAAGGACCCCCAAGCTGCTCGTTTTCACTGGTCTTTCTGCCTGATGTCTCACGTACCGGGAATTGTCAGAACCATGCCGGCCTTCAGATCGGCGGGCTCCGTCAGCATGTCTGGGTTGGCTTCGATAATCTGGAAATAGGCCACCGTCGTTCCGTAAAACCGAAAGGCGATGCCGGGCAGGCTGTCGCCTGGTTTGACCGTGTATTGCTGGCCTTCGGGTTCCGGCACTGGCGCTGGGGTCGGGATTGGCGCAGGGGCCAGTTTGGCCTCTTCTTGCGGCGCGACCCTGCTCTCGGTGCCGGGTTTGGCAGCCTTCATTTCCTGCATGATACCATAGCTCATGGCGCGCAGCTTCTCCATCGCGTCGTCGGACGCCTCCGGAAGAAGCATGGGGCTGGGCGCAGGCTGCACCGCAACAACCGCTTGAACCGGTTCCGGCGTCGGAGCGGGTGCTGGTTTGGCCGCGATCGAAGGCGCGGGTTCTGGTTTTGGCTGCGCAACAGGAACTTGCGCCGTGCGCGGCTGCGGGATCGCGGGGGTCAAACCAAAAAGATCCGGCTCCGACCGGCTCACTTCGTTGAAGTCTGTTTTCTCATCAGGGAGAGGAGCAAGCCCGAACCACAAAAGTCCCAGCGTGATGCCGATAAATCCGGTGCCAAAGAGCGCTTGCTTCATCATGACTTAGCGGCCCCTGCGGATGCAACTCGACCAGCACGCATGAAAGCGTCAGCAAACATCATCTTATGTCCCCCTTGGAGCGCAGCCTGTGGCAATGCCGCGTCTCTACCCAAGGTTATAGGCGAATCACTTCGAAGCAGTCAACATCTAGTGCGTGTGTCAACACTTGGATTAACTTTTGGGTGACATGCCCAAGAGATAGTGGTCAGTTTGCAGGCAAGATCAGCTTTTGACCGGGGCGCAGATCGTCTGGCCGTGCCAATTGCTGTTGATTGGCGGCAAAAAGCGGGCCGGTCATGTTCACATCGCCGTAGATCAACTCTGCAATGGATACGAGGCTGTCGCCTGGCTGAACGATATAGGTGCCTTCTGCGGTTGCCTCTTGTGCGGCAGGCGCTGCGGTCGTGTCATCCAGCGAGCGGCGCACGATGGTGTGCAGCAGGCTGCCGGGTTGTCCCGGAGCTTTTTCGTGGCCAGTGGCCTGATTGAGGTTAGACAAGGTGTCCCATGTCATCCGGCGCAACGATTGATCGTCCAGATCACTGCTCGGCGCTACCGCAATGCGGGGCGTAGGGCGCGGAGCCGGTTGCGGGGCTTGGCCAACACCGTTGGAAATCGCGCGCGCGAGTGGATCGTCCTGCGGCGCGGCCGCATCGAGCGCGGGCTCTGCACGGGTCACCGGTTGCGGGATGTCGGGTGTGCTGGCGGTCCGGTTGGATCCGGGCTGGAAAACGACCAGCGCAATTGTGATCGCGATAAAGCCGACAGCGAAAAGAACCATTCTGATCATTCAACCCACTCCACTACTGACCACCGGCGGTGCGCAGCCCGGCGGCGACCCAAGCCCCCAGACCCCCGCGGTAATACTTGAGCTTGGTCGCCGGATAGCCTGCGCCAAGCAGATCACGCACGGCTTCGGCTGCCGCCGGAGAAGCCGAGCTTCCGGAAAAAAGCACCAGATCGTATGCCGCCGAAAAGTCGCCGTTGCGCACACCCAGCGCGTTCAGCAGATCGTCGCGATACTGATTGCCGGGACGCAGTGTTTCGGCGGGAACGTTAACCGCACCGGGAATGGTCTGGGCGTTGTAGGCCTCTGGTAAGCGCGTATCGATCAGAAGCCCCTGACCACCCGAAACGAACAGGTCGAGAAAATCCAGAATTTCCAACTCGCCAACCGTGCTGACACCGGCGGCGGCCTGCATCGGTTGCAGGCAGGCGGGCGGGCAGGCCGGGCCGTTGCGATCGATGGTGATCGACGTGCCGTTCATCGTGAAGGAGAAGCTGTCCCGATCTTCCGAAATCCGAGTGCTTTGCGCAACAAGCGGAGTCGCCATGAAAATGGCGGCGCTCGCGCTGAGGCAAAGACCTTTGATCATCTACTCGTCCTCTGGTGCCTTGGGCACACATTTCTTGCTTTATGCAAGATATAGGTCGGAGGAGGCGAATCAGTCAATATCCAGCGGTTATCCACAAGAGGCTTTTGTGGATGACGTGACTGCCCGGACTCACGTGTTTTCGCGCAAAACGTGGCCTGCGAGGTAGAGCGAGCCGCAGATGAGAATGCGTGCTTGCGGGTCTTTTTCGGTGATCGTGTGCAGTGCCTCGGTCACGGTTTCCGAAATGGCCGTCGTATGTCCGTTGTTCTGCGCCATACTCGCCAGATCAACGGCTGGCAGGGTATTGGCCTCGCCGGGAATGGGCACTGCCGTCAGGCTTTGCGCCTGCTTCGCAAGCGGTTTGAGGAAGCCGGACGCATCCTTGGTGTTCAGCATTCCGCAGATGAGATGGGTCGGACGCGCGGGCAACCGGGCCAGATGCGCGGCCAACGCTTCGCCCGCAGCAGGGTTGTGACCGCCATCGAGCCAAAGCTCCGCCTGCGGCACGCTCTCGCACAAAGCCCCTTCTTTGAGCCGTTGCATGCGGGCGGGCCAGAAAGCCTCGGAAACGGCGGCTTCAAAGGCAGTCTCGCCGCAGTTCAGCGCGCGCAGGGCGGCAAGCGCAGCCCCGGCGTTCTCGATCTGATGGGCGCCGGGCAGGTTGGGCAAGGGCAGATCCAACAGGCCCGTCTCATCCTGATAGACCAAGCGCCCGCGCTCTTCATAGGCGTGCCAGTGCTGGCCGTGCGCGATGAGCGGAGCGCCCAGCGCCTCGGCGCGGGCTTCGATCACATCCATGGCTTCTTCGGGTTGCGGGCCGACGACGCAAGGCACGCCCCGTTTGAGAATACCAGCTTTCTCGCCAGCGATCTTGGCCAGCGTGTTTCCGAGGAACTGCTCATGATCCATGCTGATCGGCGTCAGGATGGTCAGGGCAGGTTTTTCGACAACGTTGGTCGCATCAAGCCGCCCGCCAAGACCGGTTTCGAGTAGCGTAAAATCCGCAGGCGTCCGTGCCATGGCAAGCATGGCGGCGCAGGTGGTGATCTCGAAATAGGTGATCACCTTGCCACCGTTGGCAGCATAACACTCATCAAGGATCGCCGTCAGATGCTCTTCGGTGATCAGCTCACCCGCCAGCCGGATGCGCTCGTGAAACCGTGCGAGATGCGGCGAGGTGTAGGCGTGAACCGTCTTCCCGGCCCCTTCGAGCCCGGCGCGCAGCATAGCCTGCGTCGAGCCCTTGCCATTGGTCCCGGCAAGGTGGATGACAGGCGGGAGTTTCTTCTCCGGGCGATCCAACGCCTCCAGAAGCCGCCACACACGGTCCAGCACGAGGTCAATCACCTTCGGGTGCAGAGCCATCATCCGGTCGAGGATGACGTCAGATCCGACAGACATGTTTAGCCCTTGGTCTGAGGCATGTTCGCCTCATCCGGCCCCGGTGCGGGCAGATCGCCCCAGGTGGGCGGCGGCATTTTCATCAGCATGCGGCAGACAGTGATCAGTTCCTTGCGCATTTCGCGGCGGTCGATCACCCGGTCGAGCATACCATGATCGAGCAGGTACTCGGCACGCTGGAACCCCTCGGGGAGCTTTTCTCGGATGGTCTGTTCGATCACGCGCGGTCCGGCAAAGCAGATCAGCGCGTTCGGCTCTGCAATCTGCACATCGCCCAGCATCGCATAAGAGGCGGTCACGCCGCCTGTCGTCGGGTGGGTGAGCACCACGATATAGGGCAGGTTCGCCTCCTTGAGCATCTGCACCGCAACGGTGGTGCGGGGCATCTGCATCAGGCTCAGAATGCCTTCCTGCATCCGCGCGCCCCCGGCGGCAGAGAACAGCACCAGGGGGCGGCCCAGACGAACGGCTTCCTCGGCAGCTGCGACAATGGCGTTGCCAACGTACATGCCCATGGAGCCGCCCATAAAGGAAAAGTCCTGCGCAGCGGCAACAATCGGTGTGCGGCCAATCTCGCCGGTCGCGACAAGCATGGCTTCCTTTTCGCCGGTGCCTTTCTGCGCAGTTTTCATACGGTCGGGGTACCGCTTCTGATCGCGGAAATGCAGTGGATCGGCGAGCGGTTCCGGCACCTCCACCTCATTGAAGACGCCGCCATCAAACAGCGACAGGAAGCGGTCGCGCGGGGTGATGTGCATGTGGTGTCCGCAGTTGGTGCAGACGTTCAGGTTGTCGCTGATCTCGCGGTGGAACAGCATTGTCCCGCAGCCGTCACATTTAGACCAGAGGTTCTCGGGAATCTCGCGCCTCGAGAAGATCGAGTTGATGCGCGGGCGAACGTAGTTTGTGATCCAGTTCATGTGCAGCCTGTCAGAGGTTGGTTGCGGCGTGACTTAAGCCTGCCGGGGCGGAAATGCAACATTGTCGCAGTTTGTCAAAGCGCGGGTTAGCCAGAAAAGACGGCTTCTGCCCGCAAGACCACCTCGGCTGCCGCGCGTGCATCTTCGCCCGCATCGTGGTGTCGGAAGGACAGGCCGAGGTATTGCTTGAGAGAGGCCAGCCCATGCCCGCCGTTGCGCTTGAGCTCGGGCCAGGCTTTGCGAGCAACAAGCACACTGTCGCGCCAGTCCCACTCGGGTGGATCACGCTGGTACTCGCGGCAAGCGGCAGCCACGGCGGATTTGTCGAACCCGGAATGCTGGTAGATCACGTGATCGCTCAGCGTTTCTTCGAGCAGGTCCAGAACATCGCAAAACAACGGCGCGCCAGCGACATCTGCGCCGGTGATCCCGTGAATGCGGGTGCAGGACCAATCGTCGGTTTGCGGGTCCACGTGGCTGGACCAGGTCTCGATCTGCCCGTCAGGCCGAACGCAAGCCACGCCAAGCTGACAGATGCTGCCGCGCTGGCGATTTGCGGTTTCCACGTCGAGTGCAAAGAAACGGAAGGAGCCTTGGGGGAAGTGTTGCATGGGGTCTCGTACTGGCAGCGTGTTGCGCCGTTTTAGGCCGAGTTGGTCCGGAACCCAATGCAGCAGCCGCGTCTAAAGCTGATTTTCAGGCGCAAGTCCGCCCAGCAGGTCAGTAAGGCCAGCCATCGCCATGGCAATATCAAGCTCCTCTCGCAGGACGTGCCACATCTGCTGAAGCCCCGCTTCTCCCCCTGCCGCGATGGCAAATTGCAGGATGCGCCCGACAAAGACGAAGTCCGCGCCGCTCAGGATCGCCTTGAGCACATCTTCTCCGGATCGAATCCCGCTGTCGAAAAACACCGGAAAGCTCGCGCCAAGCATTTCACGTATTTTTGGAAGCGCTTCGATCGGTGACGGGGCGCTTTGCAACTGGCGTGCGCCGTGGTTCGAAACCTGAACGGCGTCCACGCCGGATTGTTTAAGCCGCTGGGCATCTCCGGGATCCAGGACCCCCTTTACTACGAGAGTGCCGGGCCAGCGGTCGCGTAGCACCATGAGCGTGTCCCATGTTGCCTTGGCGCGGCTTTCGGTGCGATCAAACGTGTAGCCGTCCATGGTGAAGTTGGCCATCTCAGGCCGCCCAGCCATCAGGGTTGCAAGCGACCAATGCGGGTGGAGCGCGAAATCGAGAAATTGGCGTGGGCCGAGGCGGAAGGGCATTTTGAACCCGTGGCGCAACTCGCGCGGGCGACGTCCGACTTCGGGGACGTCAACGGTCAGGACAAGGGTCTGATACCCGGCGGCCTTGGCACGCTCGACCAGTTTGAAGGTCCCCTTGCCGTCGCCGCTGAAGTAAAGCTGGAACCAGGCATTGCCCTCGGCAACCTCGATCATGCGCTCCATCGGTGTCGATGCGACAGTCGAGACGCCCAAGGGAACGCTGTGCTTGGCTGCAAGGCGCGCCAGCATCAGGTCCGCGCCCGGGGCTGAGAGATTGCACATGCCCATGGGCGCGATACCGATGGGCATGCCTGCGGTATTGCCAAAGAGGGTTGTGGAGAGAGAGCGGTCGCTGACATCCCTCAGAATTCGGGGCGTCAGCGTGATCTCCTCAAGCGCACGGCGGTTCCGCCGCGCACCACTTTCATCCCCTGCCGCCCCGTCGATATAGTCAAAGACCATCCACGGTAGCCGACGTTTGGCAATGCGCCGCGCGTCGGCTGCCGACTGGATCGGGGCCCCGAACATCAGCTGGCGACAGCTTTCATGAAGCGATCGCGGATCACGACCGGATCCATGGTGATGACCGGCATCTTGGCGTTGCCGCTGTCACATTTGACCACCATGACCGTGCCTTTGCCGCTGTCCAGCGCTGCCTGCAGAGCCGGACCGGTGTCCACATCCTGCACCTCGATTACGGTTTCACAGCCCGCCGCCCGCGCCATGCCCGCCAGATCGGTTTTCATGCCGGTGTAGGTCGGCTGATCCCCGGTGGAGCCGTAGCTGCCGTTGTCGATGATCATCAGGATGTAGTTGTCCGGGCAGTTGTTCCCGATGGTCGGCAGGGTGCCAAGGTTGGTCAGCACAGAGCCATCGCCGTCGATCACGACCACCGGCTTAGGCTGTGCGAGCGCCAGTCCCAGCCCGATGGACGAGGCAAGACCCATGGTACCGAGCATGTAGAAATTCGTCGGCTGATCGTCGATTGCGTGCAGCTCCTGGCTCGGGATACCGATGTTGCAGACCACCAGCTGGTCGCGAAGGATCGGCGCAATCTCTTTGAGAATCTCGGAACGGATCATTGGTCGCCGTAGCCTCCCCAGAAGTTGGCGTCGGTCAGGATCGCCACAGGTTTGTTGCACATGAAGGTGTACTTGAGGATGTTGTCGAACTCTTCGACGTCCTTTTGCCAATGGAAGTGATAGGTCGGGATGTTCATCTGCGCGAGTAGCGCCTTGGTGTGAACGGCCATTTCCACCTGGCAGGCCACAGGCTCACGCAGCTCGCCCCGGTAAGAGATGATCATCGGCAGAGGCATCCTGTAGTATTGGATCAGCGTCGCCAGCGTGTTGATCGTCACCCCGATAGCGGTGTTCTGCATGATGATGGCCGGCCTTTTACCGCCCATCCAGGCCCCGGCGCACAAGCCCATGCCTTCGTCTTCCTTGTTGGACGGAATGTGAAAGATGTCGTCCCGCTGGTCGATTTCCTCGATCACGCCGGCCAGCTGTTTGCACGGAACGGTGGTGACGAAGGATACGTCGTTCGCAACCAGTTCATCCGCGATACGTTTGTCGATGTTCATTTTGCCGCCCTATTTGTCGCGATGGATGTGAACGGCGCAAGGCGCATGGCGCACGACCCGTGCCGCCGTCGATCCGATGAAGTAGTCCACAAGCCCCGGTTTGTGAGAGCCGATCACGATACAGTCGAAACCATGCTCGACGGCATAGTCGATGATGGCATGATGCGCCTGGCCGCGGGTGATTTCCGGTTTGACGCCGGGCAGTCCGGCAACCTTTTCTTCGAGCAGCGCGCGCGCACTCTGAAAGCCGCGTTCAACCGTGTCTTCGCCGATGTAAACGCTGACGGACCCTTTCGGCACTTCAAAGACGTGCAGGGCGGTGATCTCGCCATTTTCCGAACAGATGGCCTTGGCGATTTCCAGCGTTTGCGGTGAGATGCCGTGGTCGAGCGCCATCGGCACAAGAACCTTGTCATACATGGTGTCTTCCTTTCAGCTTGTCGTGGCGTGCGCCCATGGATCAAGGATGACCTTGGGCGCGGCGATCCTGCCCGCGCGAATGTCGTTGAAGGCTGTGGCCCCATCATCCAGCGGCCGCGTGTCGAACCAGTCGAGCGACCCGAGCCGCCCGGAAAACATTGCTTCGGCGGTGTCGCGAAAGTCCTGCGCTGTGTAGGTGTAGGTGCCGACAAAGGCGATTTCCTGAAGCGTCAATCGCCGAATATCCAACCCGCTTTCACTATCCCCCAATCCCACATGGGCGATGATCCCGCCGGGCTCTACCCATTCGGACGCGACAGAGCGCGTTGCGGCATAGCCAACCGCATCAATCACGATTGTAGCGGTGTGTTCCGGGGCTGCGCTGGCCTCCAACCCGCAGCGGGCTTGCAGAAACGCTCGGCGCAGATCGTTTGGCTCGATGACCTTGATATCCTCGACACCCATCGCCCTGAGCGCCAGCGCTGCGGACAGCCCAATCGCCCCGCCTCCAATGACCATTGCTCTGCGCGCCATGGAGGGATGCAGCCCCTCAAGCGCCAGTCTTGCCGCGTGCCAGGACACTGCGATGGGCTCGCAGAGTGCGGCCTTGTCCAGCGGGAAGTCGTCCGGCACGGTCACTAGGTTTTGCTCCGGCATGGGCACGAACTGAGCAAACGCCCCTTCGCGCGGGGCCATCGAGATGATCTGGCGATCCGGGCAGAGATTTTCGCGCCCCGCCCGGCAATAGCGGCAGGTGCCACAAGTCACCAAGGGATTGATCGTGACACGACGGCCTTTCATCGGACCGTCTTCCAACACGCCCGCGGCCTCATGCCCAAGGATCAAGGGCGCAGGGCGCCGTTCATCATGACCGAGATAGGCATGCATGTCAGAACCGCATATCCCGGCCGCGTGAATGCGCACCAGATGCTCCCCCGCTGCAGGGGAAGGCATCGGCGCATCCCGCACCGCCAGAGTTTCTACGCCTTCGTAAATCAATGCCTTCATTTCGCGGTGAACCCCCCATCCACCATCAGAACTTGCCCCGTGACAAATCGGGAAGCCTCTGAGCACAAAAACAAAAGCGGGCCGTCCATGTCATCAAGCCGTCCATTGCGCCCGATGCAGGTTTGCGCCGCGTTGCGGTTTGCCCGTTCGGGATCGTCGAAGACCGGTTTGGTCAGCTCCGTCGGGAAAAAGCCCGGCCCGATGGCGTTTGCGGTGATGCCATGGCAGGACCATGCTTCGGCCATGGCGCGGGTCATCTGGCCCACGGCGGCCTTGCTCGACCCATAGGCAATCCCGCCGGGAAAAGCGCGTGTGGTCTGCAAAGATGCGAAGTTGACGATCCGGCCCCAGCTTTTGGTTTTCATCGCCGGGATCATCGCCTGGGTGAGAAAGAAAGGGGCCGTCAGGTTGACTTCCAACGTCTGATCCCAGCCTTCCTGGGTCACATCATCCGCCGTCTGCCTTCGGTTCACACCGGCCGCATGCACGATGATATCCGGCGCGCCAAAAGGAGCGGCAATCCGCGAGACCAGATCGTTTTGGGCGCCCCGATCCGTAATGTCTGCCGCAACATAAGTTGCCTGTTCCAAACCTTCGGTCAGCGCCTGCAAGTCAGCTTCCTTGCGCGCCAGAGCGACCACTTTGGCCCCTGCCTCGTGCAAAATCTGCGCCGCGCGGTGGCCAAGGCCGGAACTGGCCCCGGTCACCAACGCAACGCGGCCCGAGAGGTCAAAGAGAGACCTTGGGTCAGCCATTGGCCGTCAGATCAAAGGTTTCATCAGGGAAATACTTCGCCAATCGCACATCCGCAGCCCGCGCATGGGCCTCCATGCCTTCCAATCGGGAAATCCGCGCGGTGGCCTCGGCCACCTGTTTGGACCCCTCGCGCGTGGCGCGCTGCCATGTGACGATCTTCATGTATTTGTGCACACTCAGCCCGCCTGTGTAGCTGGCCGCGCCGGAGGTGGGCAGAACGTGGTTGGTGCCTGCAGCCTTGTCGCCGTAGGACACCGTGGTTTCCTCCCCAAGAAACAACGAGCCGTAGCAGCGCAGGCGCCCAAGCCACCAATCCAGATCGTCCGCCTGAACCGTCAGGTGTTCGGGGGCGTAGTCATCCGACGTGGCCGCCATTTCCTCGCGATCCGCACAAACGATTACCTCGGCATAGTCCCGCCACGCGGCTTCCGCGTTTTCGCGGTTCAGTTCGGGCAAGTCAGCGATCAGGCCGGGCACCTGCGCCAGCACATCCCGCGCCAGTGGCTCATGGTCGGTGACCAGCCAGACCGGTGAGTTGTAGCCGTGTTCGGCCTGGCTGACCAAATCCGTCGCCACGATATGAGCATCCGCCCCCTTGTCCGCGAGGATCAGGCTGTCAGTGGGACCTGCGATCATGTCGATGCCGACACGGCCATAGAGCGCGCGTTTGGCTTCGGCGACAAACTGGTTGCCCGGCCCGACGATGATATTGGCCTTGGGCTGGCCAAACAGTCCAAAGGCCATGGACGCAATGCCCTGCACCCCGCCAAGCGCCATGATCTTGTCGGCCCCGCAAGCGTGGGCGGCATAGACGATAGCGGGGTTGAGGCCCGCGCCGGGCTGGGGGGCGGAACTGACCGTGATATGCTCACAGCCCGCGACCTTCGCTGTTGTCACCGTCATGATCGCGCTGGCGATATGGCGATAGCGGCCCGCGGGCACGTAACATCCGGCAGCAGAAACCGGGATAGCTCTCTGCCCGGCGATCAGGCCCGGATTGATTTCGTATTCCACATCCGCAACCGTGCTTTTCTGCACTTCGGCAAAGCGGCGCACGTTGTCATGGGCGAACAGGATGTCATCCTTGAGCTTCTGCGGAACCTTGGCGCAGGCGGCCTCGATTTCCTCGGGCGTCAGTTCGACGTTGCCCTCGTACTTGTCAAACTTGGCAGCGTATTCCAGCGCCGCCGCTTCGCCGCGCCTTTCGATATCCGCCAGAATGTCTGCGACCGTTTTGGCCGTTTCGCCCGCGTCAGACCGAGAGGTCAGCGTTGCTTTTTTTAGATAGGTCCGAGCCATGAAATACCCCTGTCGTCCTACGCTTCGCGCTTGTTGTGAAGAATGGAGGCGTAAAACGCCAAACCGATCAAAGCCATGCCAACGCCGCCGGTGATCAACTCGTGCACATGCATGAGCGATTGCAGGAACATCACCACGGACAGGGCAAAGATCGAATAGAACGCCCCATGCTCCAGATAGCGGAACTCGGCCAGTGTGCCGCGTTCGACCAGCATGATGGTCATGGACCGCACGTACATCGCGCCGATCCCGAGGCCGATGGCGATCAGCAGGATGTTGGTGGTCAGCGCAAAGGCCCCGATCACCCCGTCAAAAGAGAAGCTGGCATCCAGAACCTCAAGATAGAGGAATGCGCCCAACCCGCCTTTGGCACCGATCTCGGCGGTCTTGCCGGCGATGTTGTCGAGATAGGTTCCGAGCCCGTCGACCATGGTGAAAACGAGAAGCCCCATCACGGCGGAGGTCAGGAACACGCCCTGATCCTTTTCCGGGATCGACTGGCAGATCAGCAGGACGATCACGAGAACAAAAGCAATCTCGAACCCCCGGATGGATCCCCACACCCGAAGGCGGCGTTCGAGCATTTCGATCCAGTCGATGGACTTGTCTTCGTCGATGAAGAACTTCAGCGCCACCATCATCAGGAACGTCCCGCCAAAGGCCGAGATTGGCCCGTGTGCATTGCCGATGATGCGCGAATACTCATCCGGATCGGACAGCGCGAGGTGCACGGCGGCAAACGGGTTGATCCAGGCAAAGATCGCCACGATGGCCAGCGGAAACACGATCCGCATCCCGAAAACGGCAATCAGAATGCCCCAGGTCAGGAAGCGGCGCTGCCAGACTGGCGTCATTTCCTCGAGCTTGTTGGCGTTGACGATGGCGTTGTCAAAAGACAAGGCAATCTCAAGCGCGGCAAGCACCGTGCCGACGATCAGAAAAGAGACGATCCCGGAGAAATTACCCTCTGTCGCCCAGCCAAGCCAGCCAGAGAGGCCAAGGCCGATGATGGTGACGATCAGGGGCCACTTCAGATAGGACAGTGTACTGCGTTCTGTGCTCATGACTTAGTTTCCTGACATAACCGCCGGCAGCCAAAGCACCAGCTGTGGGAAAATGAACAGAAGGATCAGGCCGAACAGCTGCACCAGCATGAACTGCATCATGCCAAGGTAGATGTCCTTGAGGTCCCAGTTTGGAACCACGCCTTTGAGGAAGTAGGCCGAGAGCGCCACGGGCGGCGAAAGCCAGGCCGTTTGCAGGTTCACCGCCACCAGAATCCCGAACCAGACCATGAGGTCATAGCGGTCCAGCCCGTAGATATCGAGCTTCTCTACAGTGGGCAGCAGGATTGGCACCACGATCAGAACAATCGGTACCCATTCCAGCGGCCAGCCCAGAAGGAAGATCAGCGCCATCACGAGGATCAGGATCAGGTAGGGCGACATGTCGAGCCCCAACAGGATTTCTGTCATCATCTTCGGCGTGCCCAGGGCGGAAAACTGTGCGCCAAAGAAGTTCGATGCAGCCACAAGGAACATGATCAGAACGGTGATCTCCAGTGCCTTGACGAGGCTGTCAAAGAAGCTGGGGATTGTGAACTTGCGGTATCCGATGGACAACAGGATCGCGCCGAAGGCGCCCATGGCGGCGGCCTCTGCCGGTGTCGCCAGACCCAGAAGGATCGAGCCGAGGGCAAAGGAGATCAGGATCGTTGGCGGCATCAGCCCGGCAAAGAACTCGTCCCACAGTTGGGAGAAGTAGAAGTTGCCTTCGGCGTCCTTGCCGTAGATCGGTCGGCCGAGCACGGCCAGAAGTACGGTGAAGGCCGCCAAGATGATCGACCAAGCCGACAGGCCGCTCGCCACTGCCATGTAGACATGGAACAGCACAGCCAGCGGGAGCACGATCCGCAGCACGGTCAGGTTACGATAAGCGCGCAGCGCCACAAGCAGGGTCAGCGCCAAAACGATCAGCCCGCCAAAAGGCACGATACCCCCGAACACGCCGTTTAGGCTGAGACCAAAGACACGACAAATGGTCAGGATGCCCAGACAGATCAGCGCGACTTCGGCACCGTAGTATTTGGACGTATCGGGCTGGTCTTCTTCGGAAAGCACCGGGCCAAGCTCCGGATTCAGCCAGCAGCGCCCCAGCGTATAGAGCAGGTAGAGCGTTGCGAGCAGAGCGCCGGGGATGAAGGCACCGCGGAAGAGATCTAGGGTCGAGACCTCAAGCACAGGCCCCATCACGATCAGCATGATCGACGGTGGGATCAGAATGCCCAAAGTACCCCCGGCCGTGATTGTGCCAGCAGCCAATTGCACATTGTAGCCGGAGCGGCTCATCGTGGCTCCGGCCATGATACCAAGCAGGGTGACAGAGGCGCCTACGATCCCGGTCGCGGCAGCGAAGATCGTCGAGACGATCAGCACCGCGATGAACAGGGCTCCGCGCACACGCGCCATGATCATCTGGATCGAGGCGAACAGCCGCTCCATCAGCCCCGCCGCTTCCATGACAATGCCCATCAGCACAAACAATGGCACCGCCATCAGCTGATCATTGAGCATGGTAGAGTTGGTGTTGAGGGTCATCAACAGGGTGGTCAGCTTGAAGTTTGCCCCCCAGATGCCGAAGACAAAGCCGAGGAAGATCAGCGTGAAAGAGATTGGGAAGCCGATGAAGATGACAAACAGCATCGCGCCCAGCATGATCAGGCCGATTGTCGGTTTGGACAGGCCAGGGCGGGCTTTCATCAGGTCGGTGAACCATTCACCGCCCGGCACGTAGTCTGGCAAAAAGGCCGCCATCACCAGCCAGATCAAGGCGATCAGGTAAACGGGCAGGGCGCGGACAAAAATGCGTTCGCGCGCTTTGCCCATTTTGTGGAAGGCGCGGAAAATCTCCGGAATACCCTGCAGAAGCAGGAGGAACCCGCCAATGGGCATCGCGATCCGGGCAGGCCAGAGAAGCGGCCCCCATGCGCTGTCGATCTGCATGGTTTCGCCCTTGGAAAAGGCCAACCACCAGAACTGCGAAGCGACGATTGTGAAGAAGATCATCGAAGGGATGAAGAACATCAGGTAGAGCGTCGCATCCACCGTGGCCTGCGTCTTGGCCGACCAGTTGCGGTAGAGGAAGTCTGCGCGGATATGCACGCCGCGCATCAGACCGTAGCCCGCGGCTCCCATGAACAGCATCCCGGCAATCATCCGGCTGGTGTCATAGACCCAAAGCGTTGGGCCCAATCCAAGAGTGCGCGCCAGATCCTCGAAGCCCGCATTCTGCAGGATCGAGAAGGAGTTGCGCATGAAGACCTCAAAGACCACCACGGCAATCAGCGGGACCATCATCAGGGCAAAGATCTGGCCTGCCCGGTAGTTGATCACGTCAATGACCGCCGTAATCGGGCGCTGCCATGCTGTCATATCCTCGGGCGTCTCACCCGGGGCTTCGGCGCGTCGTTCCGCGATCAGCTCGTCTGCAATTTCGAGCTCATCGGGGTTCACCTCATCTGCGGCCATACCCATCTCTCCCTTATCGTCTCAAAGCCCGTTTTCGGGTCTTCATTTTTGAAGAGAACCGCCCCCCCACCGGCCCTCATCGAAAACGAAGTGCGGGGCCCGGATTGGGGCCCCGCAACCAGTGTTTTATTTGAGCGTCTCCGCATGTGCCCGGCCCAGCCCGGCATTGGAGGCCTGCGCTCCGGCCCAGAATGGGACAACGGTGTCGGCGAAGTCTTTCTGCGACTGCCAGACTTCCGCGAAGAACTCGTCTTCCGCAGCGGCGGATTCCAGAGCCTTCTTGGCGGCGGCCATGTACTCTGTGAAGTAATCCGCCGGGGTGTCCTCGAGGATCACACCGTGGTTGTCGGTCAGGTCCTTGAGCGCCTTGCCGTTCTCATAGATCCGGTAAGACATGGACTTCGACAGGGACGCGTTGGCCGCAACTTCCAGTGCCTTCTTCTCGAGATCGGTGAGGTCGTTGTAGAAGTCGAGGTTCACGTACATGTCGGCGTTCACGACAACCTGGTGCAGACCCTGCAGGTAGTAGTGCTTGAGCACCTTCTGGAAACCAAACACGCTGTCCGGCTTCGGGCAGCACCATTCGGCGGCGTCAATTGTGCCTTTTTCCAGCGCAGGCAGGATGTCCCCGCCGCCCATGGCGACCGCAGGCACACCGATGTCTGCATAGGCTGCGCCCACCATGCCCGGAGGCGCGCGGAAGCGCATCTGGCGGAAGTCATCCATGGACTTGATCGGCTCCGGGAACCAGCCAAGTGCTTCGGGGCCAACCGGCTGCAGCATGAAGCCTTTGACGTTCACGCCCATTTCTTCCCAAAGGCGGTCATAGAGCTCTTTGCCGCCGCCATACTGGAACCAGCTCAGGAACGCGATGTTGTCGAGACCAACACCGGCCCCTGCCACAGGCGCGCCAAAGAGGTTTGCCGCAACGTGCTTGCCACCCCAGTAGTGGGTCCATGCAAAGCCACCTTCGACCAGACCGGCATCCACCGCGTCCATGATGTCACGCGGGCCGACAACGGCGCCTGCGGGCAGCACTTCGATGGTGAGCGACCCGCCGGTGAGCGCGGCCACGTCCTTGCCGAACTCGTTAAGCATGTGCACTTCGTCTGCGGTGTTGGGCAGCACCGACTGGATGCGCAACACCTTCTCGGCCACGGCTGAGGTGGCCATCAGAGCCACCGCGGCACTCGCCGCCAGATACTTCAGTTTGAACATTGAATTTCCTCCCTAGAGATGAAGCCCTCTATCCTTTTGTTGTCTCTCACGGAGCTGAAGGCGTCGCCCCGCAGTTGTTGGGATCGGGTACCCGATCCGGTGGTATGGTCGAAATTCGGCGCGATGGCCTGTGCACAGGTCATGATCTCGTATCCTCCAGAACGAGATCAGCCGCCTTTTCGCCAATCATGATGCACGGTGCATTTGTGTTGCCGCTGACAATCTGCGGCATGATCGAGGCATCCGCCACGCGCAGCCCGTCGATCCCCCGCACCCGCAGTCTCGGGTCCACCACGGCCTTGTCGTCGATCCCCATCTTGCAGGTTCCGGTTGGGTGATAGATCGTCACCGCCGTGCGCCGTGCCCAATCCAGCGTTGCCTCTTCATCCTCCAGCGCAACATCGACGCCCGGTGCATGTTCCTCGGTGATGTGGGATTTCAGCGGGTCGGTCCGGGCGATCCTGCGCGCAATCTGAATCCCTTTGACGAGCGTCTGGCAGTCCAGATCCGTTGCCAGGTAATTCGGATGGATCTCGGGATGGTCGTCCATGTTCGCCGATGTCAGCGACAGATGTCCGGCGCTTTCCGGGCGCAGTTGCAGAACTGACGCGGTGAAGGCAGAAAACTTGTGTGGGCCATCGGCGGGCTTGTCCGCGCTCCACGGTTGAATGTGGAACTGAATGTCCGGTGTCTCCAGCCGGCCTTCGGTCTTGAGGAAGCCTGTACCGAGGCTGGCCGCCATCGTCATCGGGCCGCGCTGGGTGAGGGCGTATTGCATGGCCATCATGCCCTGTTTGAACAGGCTGTTGGCTTCGGTGTTGATGGTGCTGAGATTGGTCTTGTAAACCGGACGTGCCTGCAGGTGATCCTGAAGGTTCTTGCCCACCCCTTGCAAAGCCGAATGCACCTCGATCCCATGCGGGCGCAGGTCTTCGGGGTCTCCGATCCCTGACAGCATGAGAATCTGCGGCGAGCCGATGGCGCCCGCGCTCAGGATGACTTCTTTGCGGGCGCGGACGGTTTCCATTGCGCCATGGCGCTTGATGCGAATGCCCGAAGCGCGCCCTTCTTCGATCAGAACCTTTTCGGTTTGCGCGTCGGTCAGGATCGTCAGGTTCTCGCGGCTCTTTACCGGATTCAGATAAGCCACGGCGGAAGAACACCGCCGACCCTTCTTCATGGTCAACTGAAAGTAGCCGACCCCTTCCTGATCTTCGCCGTTGTAGTCCTCGGTGCGTTTGTACCCAGCCTCGACGGCGGCATCGAGCCACTTGTCGACAATTTCGCGCGTCAGGCGCGACTCTTGTACGGACAAAGGACCTTCCGAACCGCGGGTCGCGTTGGAATGTGTACCGTGCCAGGTTTCGGACCGCTTGAAAAACGGCAGGACGTTGTCCCACGACCAGCCCGTGCAACCAAGCTGCGCCCAGTAATTGTAATCTTGCGGCTGCCCCCGGACGTAGAGCAATCCGTTGATGGAACTTGATCCGCCAAGGACACGCCCGCGTGGCCAGGCGATGGAACGGCCCGCAATGCCGTCATCCTGTTCGGTGACGTACATCCAATCGGACCTAGGATTACCCATGGTCCGGAAATACCCGACCGGAATATGGATCCACGGGTTGCGATCAGCGGGCCCGGCCTCGATCAGCGCAACCGAGTATCTCGCGTCCGCAGAAAGACGGTTTGCAAGTGCGCATCCCGCCGATCCTGCCCCCACTATGACGAAGTCGAATTCCATTTCACCCCAGAAAGTCAAAAAATGAGACTTTTCATCTCGTTTTTGGTAAAAAATGACGGTACATTGATTCGCGAGAAATGCACCAACTTTTTTCGGGGGCTTCATGTCAGACGCTGAGCGCATCCCTACCAATCTTCGGACTTTGCTGATCTTGGAGATATTGGGCAAAAGTGATCGGGCAATGTCTGCCACTCAAATCAACGACCACCTCGGATTGCCAAAGCAGACGGTGCACCGGCTTTGCACCACACTCGAAGAAAACGGCTTCCTGACCCGTCCCGGCAATTCCAAGAAATACCAGGTGGCGCGGCGGTTGCGGGATCTTGGGGCTGGCCTGTTGCACAACTCCCGCGATCACGTGGCCCGGCACCAGATCCTGAAGGAAGTTGCGGACAGTGTTGGCGAAACGGTCAACTACGCGGCGCCGGGGAACTCCGGCATGAATTATCTCGACCGGGTGGAAACCGACTGGCCGTTTCGCATCCAGTTGCCAATCGGCACAAGCGTGCCGTTTCATTGCACAGCCAGCGGAAAAACCTTTCTGGCCAGTCTTGCGCCGAAGAAACGCGAGTCGCTGGTCGCCACGCTCAAGCTCGAGAAAAAGACAGAGCATACCCTCATTGACCGTGACAGCCTGCACGCCGAGTTGTTGCAGATCCGCAAACAAGGTTTCGCGCTCGATCAGGAAGAGTTCCTTGAAGGAATGGTTGCGATTGCAGTGCCGGTTCTGGATCCCAGCGGCCGTTACGTGGCCGGGCTGGCCTATCACGGCCCGACCCAACGCATGTCGCTACCTGCCGCAATCGAACGCAAGGACATCCTGCAGAACGCTGCTGCCAAACTGCGAAACATGCTGTTCCAGGCGGATTGATCGGGGAAGACCCGCCTTTGGTACATGCCGTGCCGTGCCCATACCCCTGAGGGTCCAAGCCAGTCTTCTGCCTCGCCGGGCACGGGAGGGCTGATGCTTATCGTGGAAATAGGGTATCATGGTAAACAGGGATGTCGCTGACAGGCAAATCAATGTCGTCTTCGCATGGCTCAGTGTCGGTTCCGATAAAGATGGTGTCCTTGGGCTCGTGGAAACCTCGGGCCATGGCGGTGCCCCAGACTTGAGGAAATCTCGGCCCGCTCGAAATTGGAATTGCGCCGCAAGAGCCAATTCAATTCAGCAACCAGGAAGACGCGCGCGGCATGCCATTGCTGCGTGAAGGCTTTGAATTTCTTATGAAATTCAGGGATCTCTGATGATTTATAGTCCAAGAAACAGTATTCGGAGGGGAAGATGACTGAAAATAAAAAGATGCTCGATCCAGACCCAAGGGTCTGGGATTTTGAAACGGAGTATGAGCTGGGGCAGGACAATGTGCGCCCGTTCGGACTCGATATCCACAATCCCGTGTTCATTGTTGCCAGCGTTCTGATCATGGCGTTTGTGCTGTTGTCGCTGGCCAATCAGGAAGCAGCGGCAAGCTTCTTCGGCTGGCTGCGTCCATGGCTGACAAGCACCTTTGACTGGTTCCTTGTGCTGTCCGTTGATGCCATCACGCTGTTCTGCCTTGCGCTGATCGTGCTCCCCGTGGGCAAGGTGCGTATCGGGGGCAAGGATGCGACACCTGACTATTCCTATGCCGGATGGATTGCGATGATGTTCGCGGCCGGCATTGGCATCGGTCTTCTGTTCTTTGGCGTGCTTGAGCCGGTTTACTACAACTTCTCCGAAGGGGGGAACGCGCGACCGCTCAACATCGACATCACCGAGCCGGGCAACGAGTACATCGGGGTTGTGGGCACGATCCACCACTGGGGTCTCGAAGGCTGGGCAGTCTATGCAGCCGTGGGTCTGTCGCTCGCGATTTTCTGCTACAACCTGAACCTGCCGCTGACACTGCGTTCGGCGTTCTACCCGCTACTTGGTGAACGGGTCTGGGGCTTCTGGGGTCACTTGATCGACACGCTGGCCGTCTTTGCAACTTTGTTCGGCCTGACCACATCGCTTGGTTTGGGTGCGCAACAGGTGGCTGCCGGTTTGAACGAAGTCTTCGGAATTGCGCCATCACCCACGGTGACCGTCCTCTTGATCATCGGAATCACGCTGATCGCCTTGGGCTCGGTTCTTCTTGGTATGGATGCGGGCGTCAAACGGCTGTCGGAAATCAACATGATCATGGCAGTGGCGCTGTTCATCTTCGTGATTGCCGTGACCGGTGTGTCGGCCGCGATCAGCCGGTATTTCAGTGTCATGGTGGATTACGTGACGTTGCTTCCGGCTCTGTCGAACCCGTTTGGCCGCGAAGACACAAGCTTCTTCCACGGCTGGACCACCTTCTACTGGGCCTGGTGGATCGCTTGGTCGCCTTTCGTCGGCATGTTCATTGCCCGCATCTCCAAAGGCCGGACCGTGCGTGAGTTCGTGATCTGCGCATTGGTGGCGCCGACGGTTGTTTGCGCACTTTGGATGTCCACCTTCGGCGGCGCGGCAATCGACATGCTCAACGCTGGTGGCGCAGAAGGCGTGAAGGCCACCGTTATCGACAGCTATGCTCCCGAAGGCGCCCTGTTCGGCTTCCTCAAGGAACTGCCGCTCTACTCGATCGTGGCACCGATCTCGCTCTTGCTGATCGTGATTTTCTTTGTCACCTCGTCCGACTCCGGCTCGCTTGTGATCGACACGATCACCGCAGGCGGCAAGATGGACGCGCCGGTTATCCAGCGGGTGTTCTGGTGCACTTTGGAAGGTCTGGTCGCGATTGCGCTTCTTCTGGGCGGCGGATTGAACGCGCTGCAGGGAGCGGCGGTGTCGATGGGTATCCCCTTCACACTGGTCGTCCTGATCATGTGCTACTGCCTGTGGCTGGCCTTGCGCGCTGAAGAGAAAAAGCTCTAAGCGCCGCTTCACAAAAACAAACCCCCGCCAACCGGCGGGGGTTTTCTTTTGCGATCAAGGTGGCCGAGCGGGCGCGCCCGCGCCGCTTCAGGCCGCGCGGTTCCGCGTTCCGCAAGCGCCTTCGGCCCAATCCTGAAGCGCGGCCAGCGTGGGCTCCACGCGCGTTGCCTCACCGCCAACAAACGTCATGAAATCGTCCTGGTTGAGGCGGTTCAGTCCGACGATCACCGGGATATCTTGCGACAAAGCCTCTGCGATGACATCGCGAAAGCCGCGCCCCAAGGCTTCATGTTTGCCGAACTTGTTGACGACCAGAAGATCGGGCTGCGACGCCATGCTTTGCGACACATGTCCGACAGCCGTTTCCAGCGCTTCAGGATCCAATCGGCACCCCTTGGCGTGTTTGCCAAGGCTTTGTGAAATCCGGACAATGGGTCCATCAGGCAGGACTTTGACTTCCATGTCGCAAGGGCCCTCGCATTCTCGGTCCGTATTGATCTGAACGGTTCCGGCCAGACGAAACCCGTGTTTTGCCAGCGCCTGGGAAAGGCCAAGCAACATCATGTCGGTGTCGCCTTTTCCGGATGCCACTGTGTAAGCGATTTGCATTTCTACGTCTCCAGTCAGTATTGGTCGAAAGAGTGCATCTCCACCAATGCCCCCTTCGGCAAAGCTTCGGTTTCGGCGGGAATGACGATCACCCCATCGGCGCTGGCCATCGCGCCCACCCGGCCCGAGAACGTGGCGCGTCCAAAGCGGACCCGCTCCCTGCCAAACCCATCCAATCCGCTCGCCTTCGCAAGCCGCAACTCGCATCGGCCCGGTTTATGATGGAGGTCCTCATCAAGCACAACGCAGCGCCGCTTGCGCTGGCGGATCGCTCCGATGGCCAAAAGATCGCAGGCGGCGTTTCCAAAGAGATGCCACATCAGGTAAGCCGCCTGCGGATTGCCGGGCAGACCCAGCCAAACGGCATCCCGAGTGCGCCCGACCGTGACGGGTTTGCCCGGTTTGATGGCGACGCCGGAAAAGACAATCTCGCCGCCCATGGCTTCGAAACCCGGTTTGACATGGTCCTCTTCGCCAACGGACACGCCCCCCGTTGTCACCAGAAGATCGACGTTCGCGGCCAAGTCGGACATCGCCGTTTGGATGCTGAGTGCGTGATCCGATACGACCTTCGCCTGCACCAGCTCGAGGTCACACCGTGAAAACGCAGCCATCAGAACCGGAGAGTTGACGTCCCATATGGCGGCATCCGGGCGCGGGTTTCCGTCGCTGGTCACCTCACTTCCTGTCACCAGCAAACCGACGCGCAGAGGCGCTCGGACAACGAGATCCTGCGCGCCAGCCGCCGCAGCCACGGCGATGGCCCGGGCCGTTAACCGGGTGCCCGCCTTCAGCACGGCGTCCCCTTGCTTGATGTCTTCGCTGCGCTGACGCATGTTGCTGCCGTGCTTGGGAAGGCTGCGCAGGACGATGCGATTGCCCGAACAGGTGACGTCTTCCTGCATCACAACGGCCGTTGTCCCTGCCGGAAGCGGCGCGCCTGTCATGACCTGGATCGCGGTTTTTCCAGTAACGGCGCGTCTGGGTCGACTGCCCGCCACGACACGTTCGGACACGGTCAGCACGATCCAATCACCTTGCGGGATGTCTTCGTGGCAGATCGCATAGCCATCAACCGCCGAGTTGTCGAAGGGCGGTGCATCGGCCACCGCGCGCACGTCTTGCGCCAAAACGCGCCCCACCGCCTGCGCCAGCGACACGCGCTCGGTTCTGCGAATGGGTGTGATCGCCGCAGACATCATGTCCAGCGCCTCGTCCACCGTCATGAGGGCTGATCCGGTATCGTCATGGCCGCACCCGCAGAACCCGGCCTGTCTCAAGGATTGTTCACGCATTTTCCGATCTCCGTTTCTCTGTCAGCCAGCTGGGCGCGCGCCTAAACCCTATGGTCGCGAAAGTCGGACAGCCGCCGTTGGAACATGGACGAGCGCAGTTCCGCCACTTCGTCTTCGGTCAGAAGTTTTTTCGCCAGTGGCAGAAGCCGGGCATTTTCCACGGCCATATCGACGCGCAGAACTTTTGACAGATCGCGTAGGCAAGTCTGCTCGGAGTACGTCATCGCGCGCGGCTTTTGCTTGAGAATCTGCAGCAGGTCGATTGCGGGGCGGGAGCGAAAGGCGATGTCGGCATGCAGTTCCGCCACGTCCCTGAGCAGTTTGAACAGGCTCCCGTCCTCGCCGATATGCCCGCGCATCAGACGCATCAGGTCGGCATCCTCGTCCACAATGAGCAGCGGCAATTCATTTTCGAGAAAACTCAGAACCGAGAAGATATCCTCGCGCGACGGTTGCTCCGCCTCTGCCATGCGATCGAGTGCCCCGCAAATCGTGCGGGTTCGCAGATGGTCGGCTTCAAGAAACTTGAGGGGATCCTCCAGCAGATCCATGTCGGTGGCGTTCTGGTGCGGATCTCGTTTGCTGGCATTGGCCAAGGAGTCGGTCATGTCTGTTTCTTTCTTGGGTTGCAGGGGCAGAGAGCGTGATCAGCGGAGACTATGGGACTTGAGCGTAGCGTACCGGCGTTCGCAGGTCTGCTCCGGTTATCTCGGCGTCCGCGGCCAGAGTTTCGACAAAGCTTTTGGCCGCTTTGGCCCAGGACGTCTTTTCCATGGCATCGGCGATCTTGTCCCTGACCGAAGCAAAGGGCAGCACCGCGCCTTCCGCAAGCGCGTCCATCTTGATGATGTGCCAGCCGTGGCGGGTCAGAACCGGCTCTGCAGTGATCGCTCCGTCTGTCAGCCCGCGCAGCACCGCTTCGAACTCCGGAACCGTGTCTCCGGGGCTCAATTGACCCAGGGACCCGCCGCTTGATTTGGAGCCACAGTCGCTGGCGCTGGCTGCGAGCGCGGGAAAGCCTTTTGGATTGCCAAGAGCCTGTCCGGTCAAGTCGGTGGCGCGGGCCTGTGCGGCGTCGCGTGCCTCTGCGTCTCTGGGATCGCAGGCCACCAGAATGTGCGAGACTTCCCACAGCGGTGGGCTGCGAAACCGCAGGGGGTCCCTTTCCCATTCGGCGCGCACGGCGGCATCGGTTGGTCGCGCGACGCGCACGGCCTGTTCGAGAAGGCCCCGCACGAGGGCCTCCTCCTCTGTTTCGAACTGTCCCGGTCCAACCTCCTGAACGCGCGCGTCTATCCCACGCTTGCGCGCCTCTTGCAGGAGCAAGGTTCGGACCGCCAGAGCATTGGCAGCCTTGCGCCAGGCGACGCCGGGCTTGCCTTGCGGTCCGTCGTGGTTCTGCGTTTCCGCCGCGATGCGCGCAGATGGGACGGTTTCGCCGTTGACGACAAGATCAGGAAAGAGCGCGTTCATGAGGGTTACTCCGCCAGAGTGGACACGGTGCCGGGGTTTTGGGTTCCGGCGGACGCCGGATTGCCCTTTGTACGCCCTTTCGGCACAGCCCCGACGTTTTTGGGCAGGGGTTCAGCACGGCGTGAGCGGACAACCTGGTATCCGGTGCGCCCCAGCAGGTAGCGGATCGGCGCGGCGATGCCGGACACGATGTGCACAAGCCGGGTGAAGGGGAACACAAGGATGATTGCCAGCCCCAGCACAATGTGAAGTTTGAAGATCAGCGCCACATCCGCGATGTAGCTGGCCGCAGCCCCATCAAAGGTGAAGATGCCCTGTGCCCAGGACATGAACTTGACCATCTCATGGCCATCGAGGTGGCCAAGGGAAACAAACACCGTGCCAAGCCCCAGCACAAGCTGTGCGATCAGCATGGCCAGAATTGCATTGTCCCAGAAGCTGGAGTTCTTGGCGATGCGGGGGTCCGTCCAGCGCCGGTGAAACAGCAGGATCCCGCCCGCCAGCGCCATGACCCCGGCAATCCCGCCTGCAACGACAGCCAAGGTCTGCTTTGCGCCGTGGCTGATGCCCATGGCGTCAAAGATCCAGATCGGAGTGAGCAGACCCACGAGGTGACCGGCGAAGATCACCAGAACGCCCACGTGAAAGAGCACCGAGCCAAGGATCAGCTGCTTGCGCCGCAGCATCTGCGAGGACGAGGACTTCCAGGTGAAGGGGTCACGCTCGTACCGGGCGATCGACCCCATGATCCCCACGCCAAGGGCGATATAGGGGAAGGTGCCAAAGAGAAATTCGTTCATCTGAGCCTCCACTTACTCAGCTGCGACCGGGGCCGAGCCCGGGGCAGGGTTAACGGGGGTGTCCATGCGCGCGAGCATGTCGCGCACCTGCGGGCAACCGGCACCCGGATCCGGGCCAAAGCGGACTTCGCTTTCCTCCCAGACCTTGTCGAGCGCTTCGAGATCGTCCGGATCGACGTCCGGTTCTTCCAGAAGCTCCGCCACCGCGTCCTTGTCCGCCTTTGCGCCAGCCAGCTGGCACAAAGCGGCGAACACGGCACCATAAGAGCTTTCGCGCCGTGCCAGTCTGGCGTTGAGCGCTTCAAGAATATGGGCCGCGTCCGCCAAGGTCTCCTGCGCTTCGACGAAGGGACGCGTCGACAGGAATTCCAGTAGCATCGGCAGGTGGTCCGGCAGTTCGGAAGTGACAGGGTCAAACCCGGCATCTCGGTAGGTTTCCACGAGACTGACCATCGCACCGCCCCGGTCCCGGCTTTCGCCGTGGACGTGCTCAAAGAGGTTGAGCGAGAGCGTGCGCGATCTGTCGAAGAGACCGACGTAGGTCTCCTGCAGATCGTAAATGTCGCGCCCGCCCAACTCCTCTATGAGCGGGCGCAACGCCCGACGCGCTGCTGCTGTCAGTCGCGTGTCCGAGGCGAGGACGCCTCCGATCTCGGGCATCGCCTGCTGCAGCGCGCGCGTCGGGTAGCTCAGAACGAGCGAAAGGGCTTTGAGTGTTCTGTCCATGGCCTGTGTCATCACATCGCCTCCGGCATTTTGAGGGGTTTCTTGCCTTTGCCAAACAGCGACGGTTTGGATGTCCCGGTGGAACAGCCGTTGCCATCGGTAAACCCGCAACCGCCTTTCAGGTCATAGGCCTCTTCCACCTGCTCGCGGTGGGTTGTCGGGATGACAAAGCGGTCTTCGTAGTCGGCGAGGGCCATGATCTTGTACATGTCTTCGATCACCCTTGACGAAAGACCGACGCGCGCCGCGATGGCCTCGTCAATGACGCCGTCCACGGTCTTGGACCGCATGTAGGCGCGCATGGCGAGCATGCGTTCAAGTGCATGGACCACCGGCGCCTCGTCTCCGGCAGTGAGCATGTTGGCGAGGTAACGCACCGGGATGCGCAGATCGTGCACGTTGGGCATGGCGCCGTCCGTGCCGATCTTGCCAGCCTCTGCCGCGTTCTGGATCGGCGAAAGGGGCGGGATATACCACACCATCGGCAAGGTCCGGTACTCCGGGTGCAGTGGGAAGGCGACCTTCCAGTCCATGGCCATCTTCCAGACCGGGCTTTCCTGCGCGGCCTTGATCCAGTCCTCGGGAATCCCGTCCGCCCGTGCGGTTTCGATCACCACCGGATCGTTTGGATCCAGGAAGACATCCAGTTGGGCGTCATACAGCTCTTTTTCGGTTGCCGCGTTGGCCGCCGTGTCGATCTTGTCCGCGTCGTAGAGCATCACACCCAGGTAACGGATGCGCCCCACGCAGGTTTCCGAACAGACCGTCGGATTGCCGCTCTCGATCCGGGGGTAGCACAGGGTGCATTTCTCGGATTTGCCGCTTTCCCAGTTGTAGTAGACCTTCTTGTACGGGCAGCCCGACACACACATCCGCCAGCCGCGACACTTCTCCTGATCGATCAGGACAATGCCGTCTTCCTCGCGCTTGTAGATCGCGCCCGAGGGGCAGGACGCCGCACAGGCCGGGTTCAGGCAGTGCTCGCACAGACGGGGGAGATACATCATGAAGGTGTTCTCGTATTCCCCGTAGATCTCCTTCTGGATGCCTTCGAAGTTGTAGTCATCCGATCGCTTCGAAAACTCTCCGCCCAGGATTTCCTCCCAGTTCGGACCTTTCTCGATCTTTTCGATCCGGTCGCCGGTGATCTTGGAATAGGGGCGCGCCGTGGGGAACGCCTCCATTTCCGGGGCCGACTTCAGATGATCATGGTCGAAATCGAACGGCTCGTAGTAGTCGTCGATCTCGGGCAGGTCCGGGTTGGCAAAGATGTTGGACAGGATCCGCCACTTGCTGCCCTGTTTGGGCTGCAACTTGCCGGACTTGGTCCGCTCCCAGCCGCCTTTCCACTTTGCCTGGTTTTCCCAATCCGTCGGGTAGCCGGTGCCCGGCTTGGTCTCGACGTTGTTGAACCAGGCGTATTCGACGCCGTCGCGTGTGGTCCACACGTTCTTGCAGGTGACAGAGCAGGTGTGGCACCCGATACATTTATCGAGGTTCAGCACCATGCCGATTTGCGCACGCACTCTCATTCTGCTGCCTCCGCTTTGGTCGCTTCACGGTCGAGCCAGTCGACCTTCTTCATTTTCCGAACGACAACGAACTCGTCCCGGTTGCAGCCCACGGTACCGTAGTAGTTGAAACCGTAGCTCTGCTGGGCGTAGCCGCCGATCATGTGGGTGGGTTTGAGAACCGCGCGGGTCACCGAGTTGTGGATGCCCCCGCGATGACCGGTTTTCTCCGATCCGGGCGTGTTCACGATCTTTTCCTGAGCGTGATACATGAACGTTGTGCCGTCCTTGATCCGCTGGGAAACCACGGCCCGCGCTGTCAGCGCGCCGTTCACGTTGTAGAGCTCAACCCAATCGTTATCCACGATCCCGCCCGCTTTCGCGTCGTTCTCGGATATCCAGATCACCGGCCCACCCCTGTTCAGCGTCAGCATCAACAGGTTGTCGGAGTAGGTGGAGTGGATGCCCCATTTCTGGTGCGGCGTGATGAAGTTCAGCACGAGGTTGTCGCCATCGTCCTGCACATCCTTGGTGATGGTCTTGAGATCCACCGGAGGCCGGTAGGACATGAAGCCTTCGCCAAAGGCACGCATCCACAGGTGATCCTGATAAAGTTGCTGCCGTCCGGTCAGCGTCCGCCATGGGATCAGCTCATGCACGTTGGTGTAGCCCGCGTTGTAGCTGACCTTCTCGCTCTCGATGCCCGACCATGTGGGCGAGGAGATGATCTTGCGGGGCTGCGCCGCAATGTCGTGGAAGCGGATCTTCTGGTGATGCTCTCCCTCGGCCAGATGCGCGTGTTCGCGTCCGGTGTTTTCGCTGAGCGCTTCCCAGGCTTTCACGGCGACGTTGCCGTTGGTCTCGGGCGCCAGCATCAGGATCACTTCACAGGCGTCGATGGCGGTCTCGATCTTGGGCCGTCCTTCGGCGGCACCGTCCAGTTTCACACCGTTCAGAGCGGCAAGGCCGTCGATCTCTTCCTGCGTGTTCCAGGTGATACCTTTGCCGCCGTTGCCGAGCTTGTCCATGAGTGGGCCCAGTGCGGTAAACCGGTCGTAGATCGCGGTATAATCGCGCTCCACCGGGATATAGGCCGGCGCGGTCTTGCCCGGAATGAGGTCACATTCGCCTTTCTTCCAGTCGCGGACCTGATCCTGCGCAATCTCTGCCGGCATGTCGTGCAGCAAGGGCAGCGCAACAATGTCGGTTTCCTTGCCAAGGATTTCCGGCGCGACTTCCTGAACCTTCTTGGCAATTGCCTTGAAGATCTCGAAGTCCGACTTGCTCTCATATGCCGGGTCCACAGCCGCCTGAAGCGGGTGAATGAACGGGTGCATGTCGGACGTGTTCATGTCGTCCTTCTCGTACCAACTGGCGGTTGGCAGAACGATGTCCGCATAAACAGCCGTCGTGGACATGCGGAAGTCGATGGTCACAAGCAGGTCGAGTTTACCCTCGGGGCCCTTGTCGTGCCATTTGGCTTCCTTCGGCAGCGCGCGGCCTTCTTCGCCAAGATCCTTGCCCAAAACGCCGTGGTCGGTGCCCAGAAGGTGCTTGAGGAAGTATTCGTGGCCTTTGCCGGACGAGCCAAGCAGGTTCGAGCGCCAGACAAAAAGGTTGCGTGGCCAGTTGGCCGGATCATCCGGGTCCTCGCAGGCCATTTCCAGCTCGCCGGATTTCAGCTGCTGGGCGACATAGGCCGGGATTTCCATCCCTGCCGCTTTTGCCTGCTTCGCCACTTCCAGCGGGTTGGTCTTGAGCTGCGGCGCGCTGGGCAGCCAGCCCATACGCTCGGCGCGGATGTTATAGTCGATCAGGCTGATGTCCCAATCGCCGTCCGGTGCCGTGGGTGACAGGATCTCACCCGCCTCCAGCGTCTCGTAACGCCATTGATCGGTGTGGGCATACCACGCCGAGGTCGAGTTCATGTGACGCGGCGGGCGGCCCCAGTCGAGCGCAAAGGCAAGCGGTTGCCAGCCGGTCTGTGGGCGCAGCTTTTCTTGGCCGACATAGTGCGCCCAGCCGCCACCGGACTGTCCCACACAACCGCACATCACCAGCATGTTGATGACGCCGCGGTAGTTCATGTCCATGTGATACCAGTGGTTCATGGCCGCGCCGATGATGATCATGGACTTGCCATGGGTCTTCTCGGCGGTTTCCGCGAATTCGCGGGCTACATGGGCGATCTTGTCGGCGGGAACGCCGGTGATCTTCTCGGCCCACTTCGGCGTGCCCGGCACGTCCTCGTCGTAAGAGGTCGCAACCCAGTCCCCACCGAGCCCCCGATCCACACCGTAGTTGGCGCAGAACAAGTCAAACACAGTGGCCACCAGAACCTCGCCATCGGCGGTCTTGATGCGTTTGACCGGAATGTTCTTGGTCAGAACGTCAGGCCGCTTGTCGCCGGTGGTAAAGGCTTCTGTTGCCGCCCCGCCGAAGTAGGGGAAATCGACACCGCGCACTTCGTCGTGGTGATCGTCGAGGATGAGCGACATCTGCAGCTTGGCGTCTTTGCCGTCAGCTTTCTCTTCGAGATTCCATTCGCCCTTCTCGCCCCAGCGATAGCCGATGGCCCCGTTGGGAGAGACAAGCGTGCTGCTGTCTTCGGCAATTGCGACGGTTTTCCATTCGGGGTTGTTCTCTTCGCCCAGCTTGCCGTCGAGGTCGTCGGCACGCAAGAAGCGGCCCGGCACAAGGGAGCCGTCCTTGTCTTCCAGACGCACCAGCATCGGCATGTCGGAATACTTGCGGCAGTAGTCTTCGAAATACTCGGCCTGCCGGTCGATGTGGAACTCGCGCAGGATCACGTGGCCAAAGGCCATGGCCAGCGCCGCGTCGGTGCCCTGCTTGGCGTTGAGCCAGACATCGGCGAACTTCGAAGCTTCCGAATAGTCGGGGCAGATCACCGCCGACTTGGTGCCCTTGTATCGCACTTCGGTATAGAAGTGCGCGTCCGGCGTCCGGGTCTGCGGCACGTTCGAGCCCCAGAGCAGCAGATAGCTGGAGTTGTACCAGTCCGCGCTTTCCGGCACGTCGGTCTGCTCACCCCATGTCATGGGGGAGGCCGGCGGCAAGTCGCAGTACCAGTCGTAGAAGGACATGCAGACGCCGCCCATCAGGCTCAGGTAGCGCGAGCCAGCGGCGTAGCTGACCATCGACATGGCCGGGATCGGCGAAAAGCCAAAGATCCGGTCCGGACCATAGGTCTTGGCGGTATAGGCGTTGGCGGCGGCGGTAATCTCGGTCGCCTCATCCCAGGTGGCGCGCACAAAGCCGCCGGAGCCGCGCTTGGACGTGTAGGACTTGCGCAGGATCGGGTCACTCTGGATCGCGGTCCAGGCCTCGATCGGCGTTTTGGTCTTGCGCATCTCGCGCCACATTTTCATCAGCCGCCCGCGAATGAGCGGGTTCTTCACCCGGTTCGCCGAATACAGATACCAGCTGTAGGACGCCCCCCGGGCACAGCCGCGCGGTTCGTGGTTGGGCAGATCGGGCCGCGTGCGCGGATAGTCGGTCTGCTGGGTTTCCCAGGTCACGATGCCGGATTTGACATAGATCTTCCAGCTGCAGGACCCGGTGCAGTTCACACCATGGGTCGAGCGGACAACCTTGTCGTGGCGCCAGCGGTTTCTGTAGGTATCCTCCCAGCCGCGGTCTTCGTTGGTGACCTGACCGTGGCCGTTGGCGAACTCTTCCAGCTTGTTGGACTGGAGGAAGTTCAATCTGTCGAGCAGGTGGCTCATGGAATTGTCTCCTATTGGCTACCTCTGCGCCGGTCTGTGCCGGCGCAGAGCGTGGTCAGGCTTCAGCAGGGAACGGGTGCGTTCTTGCGGCTGTAGTAGATCCAGGTGATGACGGTGCAGAGCGCGTAGAAGCCGAGGAAGGCCCAGAGCGCGCCATGCGGGCTGCCCGTCATGGAAATCGACGTGCCGTAGCTCTTCGGGATGAAGAAGGCGCCGTATGCCGCGATGGCCGAGGTGAAGGCGATGATCGCCGCCGATTCACGCTCGATGGTGCGCTGCATGTTGGCCGCTTCAAGGTTCGGCATCAGGCGCGGGATTTCCTGTTTCATGATCGAGGGGATCATCTGGAAGGTGGAGGCGTTGCCCACACCGGTCAGGAAGAAGAGCGCCATGAAGCAGGAGAAGAAGCCCCAGAAATTGCCGTCGGCCGCTTCGGGTGTGGTCGGCAGGAAGGTGATCACGCCATAAACTGCAGCGATCATGCCGAGGAACACCCAGAAGGTTACCCTGCCGCCGCCGAACTTGTCAGAGATCCAGCCCGTGGCCGAGCGGCTCAGCGCGCCGACAAGCGGGCCGAGGAAGGCATACTTCAGGACATCAACTTCGGGAAACTGCGTTTTCATCAGGAGCGGGAAACCAGCGGCATAGCCGATGAAAGAGCCGAAGGTGCCGACATAAAGCACGCACATGACCCAGTTATGGTAGCGGCTGAGGATCGACATCTGCTCACCAACCGAGGCTTTGGCGTCGGCGATGTCATTCATGCCGAACCAGGCTGCGATCGTGCCCACGATCAGGAAAGGCACCCAGATAAATCCGGCGTTCTGAATGAACAGCTGACCGCCATCGGACAGTTGCTGCGGCTCACCACCCACGGCGCCAAAGACGCCCATGGTGATCACAACGGGCACAACAAACTGCATGACCGAAACACCGAGGTTGCCGAGACCGGCGTTCATCGCCAGCGCCTGTCCCTTGACCTTTTTCGGGTAGAAATAGGCGATGTTTGCCATCGAGGAGGCAAAGTTGCCGCCCCCGAAGCCGCACATCAGCGCGAGCATCAGGAAGGTGAAGTAGCTTGTTTCAGGGTTTTGCACCGCAAACCCTATGCCGAGCGCGGGCAGAAGCAGCGAGGCGGTCGAGATTGCCGTCCAGCGCCGTCCGCCGAAAACCGGGATCACGAAGCTGTAGAATATCCGCAAGGTGGCCCCGGACAGGCCGGGCAGGGCGGCGAGCCAGAACCGCTCGGCGACGGAGAAGTCGAAGCCGATGGCCGGCATCTTGGCCACAACGACCGACCACACCATCCAGACCGAGAAGGCCATCAAGAGGTTGGGGATCGAGATCCAGAGATTGCGGGTTGCGATGACTTTGCCCTTGGATTCCCAAAACTGCGGGTCCTCCGGGCGCCAGTCGTTCAGAACGTAACCGCTCTGGACGTTTGATTGATCAGCGACAGCCATTTCATTGTCCTTTCAGGGTGAGTTTGGCCAGTCAGGTCGCGAAAACGCGCCTGTTTGATGGTCCCCGGGCGGCTCCCCCCGCCCGGGCTGGGTGTTTTGGGGTTACTGTGCGGGTTGCGGGCCTTTGTCGGGTCCAAGCTTGGCAATCGCCGCTTTCAGATCATCGAGATCCTTGAATTTCGCGGTGACCGTCAGACCATTGCCTTTTTCGGCCAGGGCCACTTTCTCGGAACCTTCGAAGATCAGCGCCAGATCGGCTTCGGCCTCTTTCTTGCGCAGGGCTTCGGCTGCGATGGCCTCGTCCACGGAGCTGAGAACATATTCTTCTCCAAAGCCGCCTTCCGGTTCCTTGAGCCAGAAGAAGCAGACGATCCAGGATATCATTGCGCCACAGGCGATGATGAAGAAGAAGGTCTGCGTGTCCACGAAGGTGAAGATGAACAGGTAGAACACCGCGCCGACGTTGCCGTATGCCCCGGCCATGCCTGCGATCTGACCAGTCACCCGGCGTTTGATCGAAGGAATGATCCCAAAGGTGGCCCCTTCCGCGCCCTGCACGAAGAACGAGCAGGCGATGGTGATGCCAATCGCGATGATCAGCGGCCATTCACTGTTCAGCAGCCCCATCAGGGCAAAGCCGATGGCGATCCCGAGCATGTACGCCAGCATCACGAAGCGGCGGTTGCCCATGCGGTCCGATACAAGGCCTCCCATGGGACGGGCAATCAGGTTGATGAAGGCGAAAGACGCCGCAATCAAACCCGCAACCACCGCTGTCAGCCCCCAGGTTTCCTGAAAGAACATCGGCAGCATCGAGACCACAGCCAGTTCCGCACCGAAGTTGGCGAAATAGGTGGTGTTGAGCGCCGCAACGGAGCTGAATGGGTACTTGTCGTCTTCAGGTACACCCCGGCGCAGGATCGGAAGATTTGTGCGCAGGACCTGCCAGACCTGATAGACCACCAGAGTGGCAATCGAGGCATAGCAGATGGTAGCGACAAAGCCGTCGATATAGCCCATCATCTGGACGCGGTAGATCAGGATCGAGAGGATGCCGATCAAAGGCACGGTGAAGATGACGAGAAGCACGAGATCCTTGTAGGTCGACACTTCCAGGGCAGAGCCCTTGGCCTTCTTGTGGGTGTCCGGGTTGGGACCATCGGTGATGGCGAACCAGTAGAACACACCATAGGCGGCCATGATGACACCGGACATTGCAATCGCATAGCGCCAGCCGTCGTCACCGCCAAAGATGTTGAGCGCGATGGTCGGAATGGTCAGCGCAGCCGCAGCAGAGCCGAAGTTGCCCCAGCCCGCGTAAAAGCCCTCGGCAAAGCCGATGTCGCGGGGTTTGAACCACAGGGCTGTCATGTGAATGCCGACAACAAAACCGGCGCCCACGGACGACATGATCAGACGCGAGATGAACAGCTGCATCTTGGTGTCGCCGAACGCAAAGAAGACGGTCGGAATGGCCATGACGACCATGAGGATGGAGAAGACCCGCCGCGGTCCGAATTTGTCGAGCGAGAGCCCGACGAGGATGCGGGCGGGGATGGTCAATGCCACGTTTGCAATGGCAAAGAGCTTGATGTCGTCCCGGGTCAACCAATCGTTGGCGGCCAGCATCGAGGATGCCAACGGAGCCATGTTGAACCAGACGTAGAAGGTGATGAAGAACGCGATCCACGTCAGATGCAGGGCGCGGATGGCGCGGTCCTGAACTCGGAACAAGCTGGAAATTTTCATTTTTTCTGGCCCCCGTTGTCTCTATTCCGCAGCCTGTATCGAGGTTGCGGGGACATGGGTTGGGATGATGAGGATGGGGCATTTCACGCGGCGAGCGAGAAAGGCAGAGACCGACCCGAAAGTCATATGGTCAAATTCCTCGGCGATGGCATCGAGCTTCTTAGCGATGAAACCAAGCGGCCCGTTGTCCGGTTGGTGGGAATGGCGCGCCATGACCAGAAGGTCTGGCTGCTGCTCTTCGGTTGCGCGCAGGATCATCTTGCGCGCGTCTCCCTCGGCCAGCATGACCTTCGCTTCAAACCCTGCGGCCATGAGTTCGGCAGCAGCGTTCTCAACGCTGGTCTTCTGGTCCTGATACTGCTCGGTAAACAGCTCGTCGGCACCCGCCGTGGCGCTGCCGATGTCTTCCACAACTGAGACAAGCGTCACGCTCGGCTTGAGCGGTCCGAACATCTGTTGAATTGCGTCGAGCGCAATCCGCGCGTTGCGCGAATGGTCGTACGCAAGCATGATCTCCATTGGTCCCTCCGTTCTCGCGCGCCCGGGATGGGCGCATTGCGTGTTGAGGCTGGTCTGCGCCCTGTCTGCTCGAACGTTCTTGATCTGGGTCAAGATTTGACGGATAACAGATTGAAATAAATGACTAATCAAAGTTTATCTTGTAGTTTGCGGTGCAGCATCAAGCAAGCGTACGACTAAAATCAAAGCTTGAATTGATATTTATCAAGACTAAGGTCGAAGTATGCCAAGCGGAGAAAGCCACGTGTATTTGGGAATGCCCGAGTCGGATTTCCCCGACATTCGAGGTCTGCACTTGTTTGCAGAGATGAGCGACGAGCACTTCCTTGCGCTTATGCGGGGCTCGTATGTCCAGAATTTTCCACCACAAATTCAGCTGATCGAGGAAGGCGACCCCAGCGATTTTCTGCACATCGTGCTGTCCGGATCTGTCGAGCTTTTTTCGAGTTGGAATCACCGGGAGACCTCCATGGCGACGGTGCGACCTGTCTCGACCTTCATTCTGGCGGCCTCGGTCAGGGATGCACCTTACTTGATGTCGGCCCGCACTTTGGAAAAAAGCCGCATCGCCCTGATTCCCAGTCAGGACGTGCGCGCTGTCTTTGACATCGACGCCCATTTTGCCCGCGCCATCGTGACAGAACTGGCACAATGCTACCGGTCGGTTGTCAAGAACACGAAGGATCTCAAGCTCAGAACATCGCTTGAGCGCCTCGCCAACTATCTCCTGCGCCAGCAGAAGCGCGAAAACGGAGCGTCCGAGTTCGATCTGCCTATCGAGAAACGCCTTTTGGCGTCGTTCCTGGGAATGACGCCGGAGAACCTGAGCCGGGCGTTCAAGAGCCTCAAGTCTTACGGGATCCACGTGTCAGGCAATCACATCAAGATCCTCGATCAGGAAGATCTTGAGAAATTCGCACGACCCAGCGCGCTGATCGACGACTTCAGATCTTAGAAAGCACCTTTTGTAAGTCTTTGCGTGTCAGCCCTTCGGCGGGGAGCCTCCGTTGTCCCACCGTCAAATCCGATTGGGTCACAGATCAAGTGTGATTTCTTCTACGCCTTCTGCGGCCCGGCTTTGACAGGTTACGATCTCGTTTTCTTTCTGCTTCTTCGAGAGCACGAAGTCCCGGTGTTCCACCTCGCCGCCGAAGTAGCCGCACTTACAGACACCGCAAATCCCGTCGGAACATTTCACGTCTACATGCACGCCGTTCTCCTGAAGGACGTCGGAGATCGTCTTGTCCTCGGGAATGGTGAGTTCCTTGCCGGATTTTGCCAGTTTAACCTTGAATGCGTGGTTCACATAGTCGGGCTGTTCAGGCACCGAGAAATACTCCAGATGTCGCGCCTCTTCGGGAAAACCTTGCCGTTCTGCGGCTTCCATGACGCCATTCATGAAGCGGTCTGGCCCGCATGTGTACACGTGCCTGCCGGGTTCGTAGCTGCCCAGAACTGCATCCAGATCGGCCCGGGTCCCTTGATCTGAAAAGTGATAGCTCACACGGTCAGCCCAAGGCATTTGGGGTAGGTCTTCGAGGAAGCCGGCATCTTCCATTTTGCTGGCGGAGTAATGCAGTTCGAAGTCCGCGCCCAGCGCGTGCAGCCGGTGCGCAAAGGCAATCATCGGTGTGATGCCAATACCGCCGCCCATCAGGAAGGTTTTGGTGGCGTCCTCCACCAACTCGAAATGGTTGATCGGCTTCGAAATGAACACACGGCGGCCCTCATTGAAGATCCGGTGCAGCATCTTCGACCCGCCGCGACCTTCTTCTTCGCGCAGTACGCCGATCTGATACTTTGTATTGTCTGCCGGGTCGCCCGACATCGAGTATTGTCGCAGGTATTCCGGCGTGACCACCACGTCGAGGTGAGCCCCCGCTGTCCAGTCTGGCAGTGAGGAGCCGTCCCAGGCCGTGAATTCATACTTGCTTACGCCGGCGGTCATTTCGACCACCTTTGACACACGCGCCATAATGACCGGGGCGTCGCCGAAATCGGGACGTTCGTGGGCAAGCCCACTGGTTTCGCCGCGTGCAAGCCGAGACTTGTACTCGTCGGCGGTTATCATGTCCTCGTAGGCCTTGATCCCTGCCTCCCGGTCCATCGGGAAGGGATAGGGGTAAGGCCATGGGGCAAGGTTGGCGGGGTAGACCGCCAGTGTCTGATCTTCGTATTTCAGGTCAAGGTCTGGTTGCAGGGCGCGGCGGTTGATCGGCTGAGCCGGCTGCTTGTAGGCGCCATCTTCTTTCAGTTCGAGATCCCACCACCATTTCTTGGCGTCATTGAGCCCACCGTTTCCCAGCCTGTCGTCCAGTTCTGCCAGTAAGGGGGCGGCGGCCGGAACATGTGAGGCGACCCAGCGGAAGGGTTTTTCCTTGAAGAGACCTTCGAGGTTCCAGGGACAGGTTTTCATGCAACGACCACACATCGCGCCACCCTCGGTGGTGATCCGGTAGGTGGTGCATTTCTGGCTGTCGGACTTCCAGATCTCATAGCCGTTGAACATCAGTTTCGGCCCGGCGGTGATGGCACCGGAGGGACATTCACGCGCACATTTCTTGCAGTTGTTGCAGAAGTTCTGCAGACCGAAATCAATCGGTTTGTCGTGCGACAAAGGCATGTCGGTGGTCACGACACCGGATTTGAGTCGTGGCCCGAGGAGTGGGTTGAGGATCACCTCGCCTATACGGCTGACTTCGCCGAGACCCGAAAGCAGCAGCAGTGGTGGCTGAAGAACTTCACCATCCATGACGGAGTGGGCCTTGGCGGAATAGCCGAGGTTGCGGATCTGTTTGGCAATGACGCCGCCCAAGAGAGAGAAGCGCAGATAGGCGCGCATGGATTGGGCAACCGCGATCCAGTCGTCGCCACTGGCGCCTTCCATAGTTTCAAAGCCTTGATCGACGATCATGGAGATGGCGTTGTGATGTGTCGGCTTTAGCTCTGCGCCGGTGGCGTCGTGGCTGTACCACGCCCAATCCGGGCAGCGCGAAATGCCCGCAGCGTCAATGCCAAGGAAATAGGTCGCTGCCTTGACGTTCGCCGCGTTGCGTTCGGCGTCCGTTGGTTTTGTGCCTTCGGAATGCGGATCGCCGTCCTGCAATAGGACGAAGGCCCCGAGCACACGACGTTGCGCAAAGCTGTGAGCACTCTTTCGTGCGTACCAGCCGCCAGAGGCGGCCTCCTGTTGTTTCTTGCCGAGGTCGCCGAATTGCGACCGGGCAAACATATCGGAGCGTTTCGGCACCCGGGCAACGCGTTCTTCGTCGATAAAGGTCGTCGGCTGATCGACGCGCTTCAGTTTTTCAAAGGGATGTGCGCCATTGACGTAATCTCGGTGCCGATAGGGGTCTCGGTTCAGGGCGCTCTTGGTGCTCCCTTTCCCAATCCACCAAGCTGGCCCGAGCGTTTGTTCGGCCCAGGGCGCGAGCGGCAAATCTTGTGCCATTTCCATGTCGGTGGTGACCACGGCCAGGCCAAAATTCCTCCCAAGAAAGGGTGCGCAAATCTGCCCATTCTCGACGGTCGCAAGTCCGGCGGCCACGGCCAACGTGTTCAGCTCAACATCCGACGATGTTGCCGTATGCGCCTTGGCCCTGAAGCCAAGAAGCTGCAGATAGTTCGACAGGATCACCGCCGCCTCTGTCGCCCGGAGCGCTGCGCGGTGGTCCTGCGCGTCCATGATCCACTCGGCACCGGGTTCTGATGCGCGTGGCGTGCGCATATGTTCAAACAGGCAAACGATGGCATGAGAGTGCCCATCGATCGAGGTCGGAGGCGCTTCAACCGACTCTTTCAATCCCGCCATAATTTCGTCGATGCCTGAGGCCAGCGTTTTGGTTTGCTTGGTTCGGATATCCTTGGCCAATCGATCAATATCCGGATTGCGCGTCGGCGCTTGCAACATGGCCGCTGGGGGCAGCTCGCAAATCCCGATCATCGAGGCATCCTGAAAATAACCGAACGCTTTCATATGGTTCGCGCGTTCTACAGGATCAGTCGGCGCTGTCGCCGCAGCCGGATTGACCACCCCGTCTCGGAGCACGTCCATCATTGCCTGGTATTCGCCCATCGCGTTCACTAGGGAATGCGGTGTTCGCAAACGACGGAAGTCCAACGTCTCAGCAGGGGGCACCCTCGCAAGTTCCGGGCGGTCCGCACGGCGCTTCAACCGCTCCAGCGGATAGGGACCAAGGTGCAACGGACGGTCTTTGGTCGAAAAGAAACGAATGCCCATGGAAGTGGTCCTTCATAAAGCGCCAGGCGATTGAGCCGAAGTATCTCGCAGATAGTCAGGCTCATGCCAGGCAATCGGTTTTGTCAGTGTGGCAATGTTCATGGCCAAAACAACCACTTTCCTTGTCTCCCGGGCCTGTGGGCTTTTTGGCATCAACCGAAGTGACCAAAAGACGAAACGCGACAGGTGTGATGGTGAGCGGATTCATCTTCACTCCGCACCTTGCGTCAAAGCAGGAAACGGGCAGGATCACCAGCGAAGGCGGAGGCTGGTCGCTTGTCCAGGGTCGCCCTTGGCAGGCCGGGCGCTACACTATCATTGTTGATCCCGAGTTGGAGGACGTTGCGGGCAACATCATCCGCGCGCCCTTCGACGCCGCCTCAGGCACGATGGGCATCCAAACAGAGCCGGTCAGTCCTCAGAGCACAAGAAGGAGGCCCCATGTCTATCCGCCCCGCCATTGGAACGTCCCAAGCCCAAGCCACCATGGAAGGCGCTGGTGTGCATCTGCACCGCGCTTTTGGGTTTCAGGACCCAAGCGCGCAGGATCCGTTCCTGTTGCTCGACGATTTTCGCAATGATGATCCCGAAGCTTACCAGCGCGGCTTTCCGTGGCACCCCCATCGCGGGATCGAGACCATCACCTATGTGCTGGAAGGGACCGTCGAACATTCCGACAGCCTCGGCAACGCAGGCAACCTGCACGCGGGCGACATCCAATGGATGACCGCCGGATCCGGCATTCTGCATCAGGAAATGCCCACCGGAAATGCGCGTGGCCAGATGCATGGGTTTCAGCTTTGGGCAAACCTGCCCGGCCATCTCAAGATGACCGCGCCGCGCTATCAGGACGTCGCGGCTAAGGAGATCCCCGAGGTCATCGACGATGACGGCACACGCGTCAAAATCGTGATCGGCACGTTCTGGGGCAAGCGCGGCCCGGTCGACGGGATCGCCGCGGATCCACTGTATCTGGATATCCGGGTGCCCGCCGGTGTGAGAAAGCGCTTCAAGGTTGATACCTATCGCAACACCTTTGCCTATGTGTTTGACGGGCAAGCACGGTTTATGGATGCCTCCACCCCGTCTGGCGTTCTTCTGGAAAAGGAGGTCATGGGGCAGGAGGTTAACATCCGCGACATGTCCGGCAACCGCACGCTGGTGCGCTTTGGTACGGGCGATGAGATCGAGGTGCAGGCCGGTCCGGAAGGCGTGCGGTTCCTTTTGGTCGCGGGCACGCCGATCAAGGAACCTGTGGCGTGGCATGGCCCGATCGTGATGAACACGCAGGCCGAATTGCAGCAAGCCTTCACGGATCTGCGCAACAACACCTTTATCAAGCCGCCGGATCACTAGGGGCCGTCGTGGGACTGTTGCAAGACGGCCAAAGGGTCGATCAGTGGTGCGACACCAAATCGATCCGACACGCGTTGTGCCGATGGGACCAGACATGGATTACACTGCGGTGCATGATCGCGCACGATTGAACAAACGGCCGGCCTAAGCTGGCCACAAAAAACACAGGGAGAGCCACCATGACCGACAAAGCCATTCCAATCATCGCTGCAAAACACCCGACCAAAGTCGATTTGGAGGCAGGGAAAACCTACTTCTGGTGCCGTTGCGGGCGGTCCAAATCGCAACCTTTTTGCGACGGGTCTCATGCCGGGACCGGGCTCGAGCCTCTGAAATTTGCGGCTGACAAGGACGGTGCGGCAACGCTGTGTCAGTGCAAAGCCAGTGCGAATGCGCCCTTTTGTGATGGTTCCCACACGCGTCTTGGCGACAAATCCGCAGGCGATCCGGCGCCAGAGCCGAAATCCGATATACCGCAGGCGACGCCCACGCCTGAAGAGCCGACTGTTGCCCGCATCCATGCGCTTGCCAAGGACGGGCTGTCCAAGCTTGGCCACCACGGCGAGCTGGGCGCCATGGGCGTGCCGCGCAAGGATCTGCCGCATTGGGACGACATCCAGATCCTCGCCGCCCAGATGGCGCGCAAGCCGCTCTTGGATGAGGCAGAAGTCGCAACCGACGTGGTGATCGGCCCGCGCGCGGCCAAGCCGCTGACGCTTTCGATCCCGCTCTTTGTTTCGGACATGAGCTATGGCGCGTTGTCCGAAGAGGCCAAAACGGCACTCTCGCGCGGGGCCGAAATGGCGGGCACGGGTATTTGCTCTGGCGAAGGCGGCATGCTGCCGGAAGAGCAGGCCGCGAACAGCCGGTATTTCTATGAGCTTGCCTCGGCGCAATTCGGCTGGTCGCTGGATCATGTGGCCAAGGTTCAGGCGTTCCACTTCAAGGGTGGCCAGGGGGCCAAGACCGGCACGGGCGGGCATCTGCCGGGTGACAAGGTGCAAGGCAAGATCGCGGAGGTGCGTGGTCTGGAGCCCGGCCAGGCGGCCATCTCGCCGTCCACCTTCCCCGACTTGCACAGCCCTGCTGATTTCAAGCGGATCGCCGATCAGGTGCGCGAACGCTCGGGTGGTATTCCCATCGGGTTCAAACTGTCAGCCAATCACATCGAAGACGATATCGACTTCGCACTGGAGGCCTCTGCCGATTATATCATCCTTGATGGACGTGGCGGCGGCACCGGGGCCGCGCCTTTGATCTTCCGCGACCACATCTCTGTGCCAACGATCCCTGCTCTGGCCCGCGCCCGGCGGCATCTGGACGCGAAAACGGGCCGGGAGGTGACGCTGGTGATTACCGGCGGGCTGCGGGTGGCCGAGGATTTCGTCAAAGCAATGGCCCTTGGCGCGGATGCGATTGCGGTCAGCAATTCTGCCATGCAGGCCGTTGGCTGTATCGCGGCGCGCATGTGCAATTCCAACAACTGCCCTGTCGGCGTCGCGACCCAGAAACCGGAGCTGCGCAGGCGGCTTGACGTGCAGCGCGGGGCTGAACAGCTGGCGCGCTATTTCGGTGCCTCGGCCGAGTTGATGCAGGTGATGGCGCGCGCCTGCGGCCATGACAGCCTGTCCGGGTTCACCCCCCGCGACATCACAAGCTGGAAGCGCGATGTGGCCGATCTGGCCGGTATCCGCTTTGCCGGGCCTGCATAGCCGCCCTGCCGCCCGCGCTCTGGTGTGGGGAATCCCAACCCCCACATCAGAAGCGAAAGGAGAGACCCGATGCTCGACACCACCTACACAATCCGCGACACCGATATGCCCGAAGAGATGCGTTTTCTTCTGGACTCCTACCCGCGCGACGCGTGGGAGGCGCATCCCGGCTTCAAGGACAAGACCCGCCAATGGCTCAGCGCCCATCAGAGCTTTCGCGCGCTGGCCGAACGGGTGCGACTGGATACGGAACGTGTGCTCGACAAAGAGATGGCGCTGGACGACTACACCGCCCGGCTGTCATTTCTGGGCGGGCGGCTTGTAGGCAATCTGCACGGCCATCACGGCTGGGAGGATCACAGCTACTTCCCGGAGCTTTCAGCTGCCGATGCACGGTTTGATGCCGGTTTGGAGGTTCTGGAAAAAGACCATGCCGAACTTGATGTGGTTCTGGAGGGTTTCACACGCCAGGCCAACCGGGTGATCAAGCTTGCGGCTCTGGACGAGGCGCAAGCCTATGACGAAGCAGGCGCTGTGCACGGTCAGGCGCAGGTGATCGAGGCGTTCCTGAAACGCCATCTGACGGACGAAGAAGACCTCGCGGTGCCCATCATCCTGCACCACCGATTGAGAGGATAGACATGACTAAGGACGTCTCCACACAAGAAGACCAGTCCGATGCAAAAGGACGCCGCGCACGAGGCGAATTCGTGCGCGGCGTCAGCGGGTTTCGCCATAGGATTGGTGATGCAGAGTTCCCTGCAGAACCGGGGCGCTATCATTTGTTTGTGGCGCTCAACTGCCCTTGGTGCCACCGCGTGACGCTGGCGCGTGCGGTGCTGGGGCTTGAGGACAGCATTTCGATGGATGTCGCTTTCCCCAACCGCACCGATGAGACGGATCCGGCGGGCCCGAACCTGTGGGCGTTCGCGCCGGACCGCGTTGCAACTTTGACCGGCACCCCTTTGCCGGAATGCACGACAGAGACCGGGACCGGCATGAGCCTGAGACTTGCCAAGGAAATCTACCAGCGCGAAGGCTCAGACGAACAATCCGTCCCGATCCTGTATGACAAAATTGCCGGGCGCATCGTGAACAATGAAAGCGCCGAGATTATTCGAATGCTTGATGCCTATGCCGAGCAACTTGGCAGTGCGCTTTCGGAACGTCCCCAATTGGTGCCCGCTGATCCCGCGGAAAAGGGGGTGGTCGATGAGTTGAACGAACGGATCTATGTCACGATCAACAACGGGGCGTATAAAGCGGGTTTTTCCTCGGACCAAGCGGTCTATGCGCAGGCGTTTGACGCTTATTTTGAGACCCTGAGTAATCTAAACGAATTGCTATCGGACGGGAGCGCATACCTGACCGGTGGCAGCTTCACAGAGGCCGATTTGCGCCTTTTTCCAACCCTCTATCGCCATGATCCGGTCTACTACGTCCGCATGAAGCTGAATGGCGCCCGCATCCTCGACTATCCGCATCTGTGGCGCTGGCTGTGCCGCGTTTATGCGCTGCCCGGCGTGGCGCAGGCGGGGTCTTTGATCCACTGCCGTCAGGGATATTTCGGACGATCCTGGAACGGGGTTGTCCCATCAGGACCGTTGCTGCCCATGCCGTATCCAGAAGCCTATGCTCACCCGGAACTCGCCTGACAACGCTCTCCGAACGACATCGACATGCGCTGCGGCGCAGCCTGACACGATGAATATCAGCGCTTGGCCTTTTGCGGACATTCCACTCACCTCAGGCGCGGAGCAAGGCCGCAGGCCGCCGCGCAAATCGACGGGCCGCCCCCCGGCACGGCGATTGGGTTGGTGCTGGGCGCCACACCAGCCTAGCGCGCCAGTTTCTGAGATAAACCGAGGGGATCAGAAGGAGGATCGCCGCACCACGGCCCGTCGATGACGCGGCTTGTGCGATGGTCGAGAGGTCCCGGATCAAGTCCGGGACGGGTGTGCGCTCAACGTCCGCTTAAAGCCACTTTCGACATCGGGATCGCTCACTTGAAACGCCCGTTTCGTCCGCACCTAGGGCTTGGGCCTAAACCTGAACGAATGGCCGCTTCGAGGGCTGGTTCCGGATTTGGACAAGCCATCTTTCCGGAGATTGTCGCTTGGTGTCTGGTGCTCTATAGCTTTGCAGATAATGAGATTTGGTCGTGGTCTCGTTTGCTTTTGAACTTGGTTCGGAGGGATCCTAGAATGACGGTAACTGTTTTGGCAATGGTCACAGTAAACGAGGCCAACCCGTCGGCCCTAGCCCGCTATTTCGAAGTAACCCAGCCGCTGATGGAGCGTGCGAAGGCAAAGATTGTCCAACGGTTTGATGTGTCCAAGGCGGTCGTCGGCGGGAAGCCAGCCGAGACAATAATCCTGGTTGAATATCCGGACCACGATGCCGTTGCGTCGGTCTTTCAGAGCCCCGAGTATGAAGCGGTAAAACCTATCCGTGATGAGGCCTTCTCCCGCTACAGTGTCAGTGTTGTCGGCGAGGCGTGAGCTGGAACAGGCAGGCAAACCGAGGTTTAGCCGTTCGGTTGCGCCGGAAAAACGTTTCCTGAAAGCTCTGTGCGATCAGGGTAACCTAGCCACCATATCGCTGAGCACTGCCGCCCTTCTCGCGGTGTCCACGCGTCTTTTTCCTGCTGCCATCGCATCGCCGTCCTTACCATCCACTGGCCCTGTATCTTGAGCCGACTTGCGGAATGTCGTTTGAAACTGCTTAACAATGCAGACCCGAAGGGGAGGGCAGGGTCGTTGAACGTCTTCGAGCCACCTCGGGAAACTCCGGGCTGGCGCCATGATTGGGGTGCTGGTTCTGGCAGCTGCGACGTCTCTTGCGGCGCGGGCCGTCACAGCTGCCATTCGTCCAAAGCGCAGCGTTAAAGTGAATGGCAATGGCGGCGAATGAAGCCCTCGCCATTCTACCGCCAATGCTCAGCGACTGGCCGTGTCAGTCGTTGTCGGTCAGCCCCGCGCCTGCACCCTTGCGCCGGGATTCCTCGGTGTCCGGGGCGTAGGTGCGCTGTGCCAGATCACACAGCGTTTTCCAATCGTCGGCTGCTGGTGCTGAACGGAAATGAGATGCGCTGGGAGAGGTCAACTGCCCTCCGACCCTGACGGTTGCCATGTCCGCAATCTCGTTCTCTTTGTACTCATGGTCCAATGAGACATCCACTGACGAACCGTCGGTCACGACTTGGGAACCGCCCCATGTCAGCGTCACTGTTTGGCCGTGATGGCGCGCAGCATTCATGGCAAAAGGAACGAGTAGAACAGGAACGTTGATGTTTGTGATCCGCTTACCTTCTTTGGCCCAGATCTGAACACTATCTGAAAGCGCTGCGCCCGTTGATACAGGGCAGAGGGCCCCCGTTTCTCCACGCCAGTCTCCACTAAGTGTCGATGGTCTCACCTCAGAGAGGTTTTTCCCGTCAACAGAGGTCAAGGCAGCTGCGAGCGCGGCGACGCCGTCAAGACCCACAGCGCAGAGCGCACGGGTGGCCTTGGCGGCTTCTTCGGCCATACCCCAGCCGTAACCGGCTCCGCGGGCGGCTTTCTTGGCCATGGCTTCTACTTCGATCAATGCGAATGTCATGCTGTCACCTCCGGGTAGACCCACAGATCTGCGTCGCTGTTGGTCAGATCTTCTGGGTATGGCGCATTGCCGTACATGCAAATCCGCACCCAACGATCAGACCGGGGGGAGAATTGCGTGGCGCCGAAGAACGCCAGCTTGACCCGCAAAAGATCGACAGGGAACAGTTCGGACGAAATTGTATTGTCGTTGATCTCGCTGTAGGGCGCATTGGCTCCGATCTGTGCGCGGCGGATCGTGTGCCGATGCTCAGGGTGGCGCAGCAGGAATTCTGCAATCGGCTTGGTGCCCTCCCAATTGCGCAACTCCGCATGAGCAGCGACGGCATCACGGGCGGGGGCCAGCGGGATTTCGAATTGGGAAATCGGCTCTTCGAACCGCTCGCCCACCCGAGGCTCCAGCTTTTCGGCTGATACATACCATGCTCGGGCACAGTTTTCCGTGGCACCCCAATCCAGGTTCAAAGCCCAGCCGAACCTTGCTTCGATCAGCGCGCGCATTTCATCAACCGACAAGCTGCCGTCGATGCGGAACGTGTCCGGATCGATGTCGGACATCGATGACGCAAGATCATCGACAAGATCGCTATAGGGTTCCAGGATCAGAGAGGCCACATATTCCTGCCCTTCTTCGCTCAGCTCCTGTTCACTCCATGTCACCAGCTTGTCCCACGGGAAGGTCGTGTCCAGCGCGCCGTTTGCAAGATGCTGCTTTAGCAGGTCGATATCGGCTCGCAAGGCGGTCAGCCGTTCGATCTGCACCGGGTGCTCAGACTTCCATCGAGAAACCGAAATCAGGCTACGCTGCAATACTTCATGGAATTGGTTCCGCTCCTCCTGCGATACGGTCTCGACCGAACGCACGCGTGCAATCGCCTCCTCGCGCGCCATGATCCAGTTGTTGAACAACAAGGGGTGGTTGATGATGAAAGGCCCCAGACCAAGGCCGGTCGAGTTGCCGATCCCGAGACCATGGGCAATTTCCCGCGACATAGCGACGGCGCTGTCGCCGCCACGCATCTGCGCCATATGATTGACCAGATCGCGCACAAAGGCGCGGGTCAGGAAAACCGAAAGCATCTCGACCTGGAAAGGCACGGCGAATTCGGGCCGGTCGGAAATGGCGCCATAGTCCGAGGCCCCCAGTTTCCCGGATCCGTAAACGGCTGTTGTGCGCATCAGGTAGCCTACAGCCTCAATTTTGTCGGCGTCGGGCTGGTGGCCCCGTGACAGCGCATCGACAAAATGCTCCCACAGGCGCACCGAGCGGTTGGCACGCGAAACCGAAAGCTCTTTTTCGGTCACGCGACCTGCTTCCTGATAAGGGACATTTTGCGACAGACGCACGATGTCGTCCTCCGTCGGGATGCCGTCAAATAGGGTAAAGGTGGCGTCCCACGCGGTGGCAATCACCCGGTCTGACCGCATCTCGGGCGGCAAATCATGGGCAAACGCAACCAGCGAATAGGCGCGTTCAGGTCCCTGCGCCACATAGACGGCATGACCGACACCGTTTTCATCAATATCGAACTTCGGACGCGCGAAAGACCAGTTTTCCTCGGCCATGCGGCGTGTCAGCACACGCATGAAACTCAGGCGGCATTGATGCATCGATCCCAGCCGGGACAAGCGCATGACAAGTCGTGGGTCGCGGAGCGAAGTTGCGTTCATGATATTTGCCTTTGCGTTCAGGACACTTCTAGCTTTCAACCGGTTCTCGGATAAGGACGGACAAACAGGGTATGATGGGCACCCGGACAGGTGCCCATCATGTTTTTTAGCTTTCTTTGCCTTTGGCCAAGGTGATGCGCAAAGCATCCCACAGCGACGGCAACAGGATCAGCGACACCGGCACGGCGGTGACGACGATAAAGCTTTGCAGCTTGGACACACCGCCCGAGCCAACCGAGATCAGGATGACGGCCATTACACCCATTGCGATACCCCAGAAAACGCGCACGCCGGTTGACGGGTTGTCGCTGTCGCCCATGGTGGCAGAGATGACGTAGCTCATCGAGTCACCGGTCGTGGCCACGAAGATAGTTGTCAGGATCAGGAACAGGATCGAGATCGCAAAGCCCATCGGCAGGTTGCCGGTTATCGCCAGCAGCGCCGCAGGCAGGTTGAAACCTTCGAACGCGGTCGAGACGGTGCCAGGCTCGGCCAGTTCCATCGCGATGCCGGTACCACCGATGATGGTGAACCAGAAGTTGGTCACGATTGGCGCGATGATCGACAGCATAATGACAATCGAACGGATTGAACGGCCGCGTGAAACCCGAGCGATGAACATCGCCATCAGTGGGCCATACCCCATGAACCAGCCCCAAAAGAACACGGTCCACCAGCCAAGCCAGCCAGGTTCGCCAAAGACACCTGCATCCCCGCGGAACAGCGCCATCTGGAAGAAGTTGCCCAGATAGGTGCCAAAGCCCGAGAGGAACGACCCGAAGATGAAGCCAGTCGGGCCTGCCAGCAGGACAAAGACCAACAGAGCGCCTGCAAGGATCACGTTGATCTTTGACAAGAGCTGAATGCCGCGCGACAAGCCGGTCATCGCCGAGATCGTGTAGATCGCGACAAGGCCGCCGATGACGACAAGCTGAGTGGCAAAAACATCCGGAATGCCGAACAGGTCCGACAGACCATAGCTCACCTGAAGCCCCAGGAACCCGATGGGGCCAACAGTCCCGGCAACCACAGCGATGATCGACGCTGCGTCCGCGATCAGTCCGATAGGACCGTTGATCGCCCTGTCGCCAAACAGTGGGTAAAGCAGCGTTCGCGGTGCCAGCGGCAAACCCTTTTCGTAGTGGTAGTGCATCAACATGACCGTCGACAGCGATCCCAGGATCGCCCATGCCAGAAAGCCCCAATGCATGAAGCTTTGTGCAATGGCCGGGTTCACGGCGGCCTGGGTTCCCCCCTCAGCGCCATAGAGCGGCGGCGAGTAGAGGAAGTGCGCGATTGGCTCACCAGCTGCCCAGAACACACCACCCCCGGCAAGCAGGGTACACATGATCATCGATCCCCATTGGAACAACGAAAACTCAGGTGCCGCCAGGTTGCCCATGATCGCTTTCCCACCGGGCAGAACGCAAAGCACGAGGCCGATCAGGAAGGTCGCCAGAAGCAGGACCTGCCAATATAGACCAAAATAGGTGGCCGCGACATTGAAGCCCCAATCCACAGCCGCCGACAACGCATCAAGATTGATCAGCGCTGCAAGGCAAAACAGAGCTATAAAGCCCCCTGAAATCAAAAACAGCGGTGTGTTCACACTGCTTTTCTGAACGTTTGTTTCCATAGATGCTTCCGACATCTACCCCTCCTTGGAATGGCCCGTCCTGTTCGCTTTGGGCCGTGGATTTCCTCCCCCTGTCCGCATGCGTTATGCTTGCGGAACAAAGTTCTCCTCAAAAAAACGGTACCAATTTACGCCCATGATGGCGGCGGTTTCACTGTCACTCATTCCGACGGCACGCAGGCCGTTTTCGATGTTTCCAAAGTGCCGGTTGTCCTCGAACCAATGCGGCATCGACGGGAAGCCCGGTGCGCTGGCCGAACCTTCGCCATAGTCGATTTCCTTGGTCCAGCGACCAACACGCATCCATTCCACGACGCTGTCGGGCTGGTCCTGGCACAGGTCGGTGCCGATCCCGAGATGTTCGACCCCGTATTTGTCCGCTGTGCGCGCGATCATCTCGCAGAAACTTTCCAGCGTGCAGTCAGACTTGCCTTTCAGGTGGTGCGGATAGATCGAGAACCCGAACATGCCACCGTTTTCAGTCACTGCACGGATCACGTCGTCTTTCTTGTTGCGCAGCGCGGGCGACCATTCATGCGGGTTTGCGTGGGTGATGGCGATTGGGCGGTCCGAATAGTCTGCGGCGTCGATTGTAGATTTGTCGCCAGAATGGCTCATATCCACCACCAGCCCTACTCGGTTCATCTCGCGGACAACCTGCCGCCCCATACGGGTCAGGCCTGCGTCGTAATCCTCGTAACAGCCGGTCGCCAGCAACGACTGATTGTTATAGGTCAGCTGCATGAAACGCGCACCAAGGGTGTGAACGATTTCGACCAACCCGATGTCATCCTCAATTGGCGAAGGGTTCTGGAAGCCGAAGAACACAGCCGTGCGCCCGGTTTCGCGTGCCTTGTCGATGTCGGTGGCCCACTGCGCCTTCATGATCAGGTCAGGGTATTGCTCGAACCAACGGTTCCATTGTTCAAAATTCAGAACCGTTTCGCGAAAGGTCTCGTGATAGGCGATGGTGACGTGGATCGCATCCACGCCCCCTTCGCGCAGTTGGCGAAAGATCTTCTCAGACCAGTTCGCATATTGAAGACCGTCGATCCGCATCAAACGGCCCCGGCGCTGATATAGGCGGTTTTGACTGTGGTGTAGAATTCAGCTGCGGCTTTGCCCTGTTCCCGTGGGCCGTAGGAGCTGTCGCCGCGTCCTCCAAATGGCACGTGATAATCGGTGCCTGCGGTGGGCAGGTTCACAGTGACAACGCCGGTCCGGGCGTTGCGGCGGAAATCGGTGGCACGTGCCAAAGACTGCGTGACGATGCCAGAGGTGAGGCCGAAATTGGTGTCGTTGACCACGCTCAGAGCTTCGTCATAGCTGCCGACACTGATCACGCTGGTCAGGGGCGCGAACATCTCTTCGCGGTTGATCCGCATGTCGTTGGTGGTGTTCAGGAACACACCGGGGCTCATGTAGAAGCCCTCATGGGGCATCTCAAGGCGCTGGCCACCGCAGGCCAGTTCGGCGCCTTCGGATTTGCCCAAGGCCACATAGGCAAGGTTTTCTTCCAATTGCTGCTGGCTGACCACCGGGCCCATCTGGGTCCCCTCGCCGAGCGCGTGGCCCACTTTCATGGCTTTCGTGCCTGCCACCAGTTTTTCGACAAAGGCATCATGCACGGCTTGGTGAACAACGAGCCGGGAGGACGCGGTACATTTCTGACCGGTGCCGCCAAAGGCACCGCCCAGTGCAAGTGAAACAGCCAGATCAATATCGGCGTCATCCATCACCGCCAGCGCGTTTTTGGACCCCATTTCCATCTGCACCTTGGTCAGGTTCTGGATCGCTGCGGCGGCGATGCCCTTGCCGACCGGCACCGAGCCGGTGAAGGAGATGGCGTTGACCTTCGGGCTTTCGACCAGCTGCTGACCAATCTCGCGGCCCGAGCCCATGACAAGGCTGAACAGTCCCTTGGGAATGTCCTGACGCGCAATGATCTCGGTCAGGGCCACGGCAGATGCCGGGGTGATGTTGGCCGGTTTCCAGACAACGGCATTGCCGTAGCACAGCGCTGGAGCGATTTTCCAGGATGCGGTGGCGGTCGGGAAGTTCCACGGCGAGATGATGGCCACCACGCCAACCGCCTCGCGGCGCACGTCGATTTCCACGCCTGGCCGAACAGAATCGGCGTTCTCGCCCAGTTGGCGCAGGCATTCTGCCGCGTAATAGGTAAAGAACTGACCCGCGCGGTAAACCTCGCCCTTGCCTTCAGCCAGCGGCTTGCCCTCTTCGCGGCTCAGCAAAGTGCCCAGCTCCTCGGCCCGCGCCATCAGCTCGTTACCGATCGCCATCAGAGCCGCCTGTTTGCGTTCCATGCCATAGGCGGCCCATTCCGCCTGAGCACGTCGCGCCTGATCCAGCGTCGCCTCTAGCTGGTCCGTCCCGGCCTGTGCGAATAGGCCCACCAGATCGCTCAGATCCGAAGGGTTGCGATTTTCGACGGTCGAAACACCTTCGACCCACTCGCCGGCGATAAAGTTGCGGCCCAATTCCTGCATGAGAATTCCCCTGAATACGTTCTGGTCATAATCGGGGCTACAGGACTGGCTGACTTCAATCACTCAGAAATAATTGAAATTTACTTCAGTCCTTCTGAAGTTTGAGGAAAGCTCCCGTCGCGCATCATCTTGGTGATGGTGGCCTGAAACGCTTTGGCAGGAGGCATCAGAATGTTTTTAGGGGCGGAGACCATGAAAACGCTGCGCCGCGCGGTCACGTCGGTCAGGGGCAGAAAAGCAAGATCGTCCACCAGGCCGGAAACCGCAAGGCGGGGCAGGATAGTGATGCCCACCCCCTCTCGTACCAGCCCCAACAGGGTCGTGGTATTAGGTACCCGCAGGCGCGATGTGGTCAGCAACTGGACGAAACCAGGGTCGGTGATCTGTTCGCAAAGGCCGTTGGCGATCAGATTGACCTTGCCCATCTTGGTCCATGTCAGTTGCGGCCAGTCCCGCGCCAGCAGATCGTCTTTGCGACAGACCACCCCAAAGGCATCACTGAACAGCTCTTGCCGGGCCATGCCTTCAAATTGGGGAAGAGACCCGATCCCGATATCGGCCCGACCCCTGAGAAGTTCCCGGGCAATCGCTTCCGAATCCATGTCCCGAATATCGATCTGGACCTTGGGATGATGCGCCGTGAATTCGTGAATGACCTTCGGCAATATCGCTGTCGCGATCGACGGTGTGACGGCCAATCTGAGATACCCCATTTCCGCGCGTGAAATTCCTTCGATAACCGAAACCGTGTTTTCGAAATGCCCAACCTCGCGCCGGGCTTCTTCGAACACCATTTCTCCCAGCGGGGTCAGCCGGGATTTCCGCGCGGTCTCAAACAAGGGCGCGCCGATGTGAACTTCGAATTGCTTGAGCATCATCGAGACCGCGGAAGGCGTGCGCCCCAAAGCATCGGCGGCGTCGGACAGGCTGCCATGCTGTGCTACAGCCACGAAGTATTTGAGCATTTCCAGCTTGATCGTCAACTTCAGCCCTCCTGAATTACTTTTCACTTTTTTACGTTTGCCTTAAGGCGCCCCTCAAGTCCATGTAGCCGTCATCCGAGGGCGATGTCGCCCCATCAGTCATGCACAAGGAAAGCAACTGAAATGATCGAACGCATTGACACCGGTATACGGTCGTCCAAAATCGTGAAACACAACGGTGTTGCCTATTTGACCGGGCAGGTAGCCGAAGGCGACACCATCCAGGATCAGGTCCGTGCCTGCCTGAAGAACGTGGATGATCTTCTGGAGCGGGCAGGTTCCTCACGTGAAAAGCTGCTGCGCGTTACGATCTGGCTTGCCGATATGAGCGATTTTGACGGCCTGAATGAGGTTTGGAACGCGTGGGTACCCGAAGGACATGCCCCTGCACGGGCCTGTGGAGAGGCAAAACTGGCAAAAGAAAAATACAAGGTCGAATTCATCGTATATGCCGCTTGCGATTAACGCCGCAACTCGGGCCGTGACCGGTTTCACGGGTTTTCTTTTTTAGGCAGGGTAGCCTTGAGGAAGACCGCTCTTCGCCTGGCCGCATTTTTCGAAACCTGACACAGGTGTATGTCGCGGCACATCGTAAAACGTGCTGGATGCCGGCTTACGTCAATTCTGAATGGAGGCTGGGACAGCTTCCAATTGAACGTCGGCTTCCAACCTTTCGGCCGGACTTGTTCGCTCCTGCAGCGAAATCACACTTTCCGCCCTCCTGTGGATGCTGCACGCGCGAAGCAACCTGCAGATCACGTCTGCTTTGGGCTGCGAGCCGACATTAGCCAAGATGTGTCGCAAGGTCTGTTGCCAGCAATCAGTCATCGTCCGTCCGAGCCGACATATTTATTGTCGAGCCATGGGAGGGAACCCGTTCCAAGAGTGACTTCGAGAGAATACAGATATCTTCGCGTCGTTTCGTTTCTGTTGTTATTCCCGGTCCAGTTTCCTTTGCGCGTCGGTAAAGAAGTTTTTTCAAGTGATCTGCCCCCCACACAAAAAATGTCGCTGCTCAGATATACTCAAACGCCCACTCATTGTAGCCTTGCTCACCGCGATACCAGATGACTTGATCCTTGCTGCTTTCCCCGTGGTTCCAGCGTTGTTTTTCACCTTTACCCATGGCGTCACGTACGACTGCCCGGCGTTTTTGGCTCAACAGAATGTCACGGGTGAGCTCTTCTTCGTTCCATTTCTCGGCGACCTCCTGTCGAAAACGGGAGACAACCTCCTGATGCTCAGCGACAGTAGCAAGATTGACGCGCTCGTCCGGGTCGTTGGTGAGGTTAAACAGTAGTTCTCCATCGTGTGACGATGAGATGAATTTGTAGGGGCCACGACGGATCATGAATATTGGCACTGGAGTGGCTTCAGCGAGATACTCTGCATAGACAGCACGTGCCGGTTCAGGATTGCCACAGTCGGTCAAAGTTGCCAGATCGACTCCCTCCAGTGGTTCGCTTTCCTCTTCAACTCCCGCAATTGCGTTGAAGGTCGGCACCAGATCGACGAGTGACGTCAGTTCCTGCACCCTTTGAGGGGCGATGCCGGGGCCAGACATGATCAGGGGGATGCGCAGGGATTTCTCGAAGAAGTGCTTCTTGAACCACATGCCGCGCTCCCCCAGCATCTCACCATGGTCCGAGGTGAACAGGATGATGGTGTTCTTGTCTGCTCCCGTGGCCCGCAGTGCATTCAGAACACGGGCAACCAAAGAGTCGATGAAGCTGATGGATCCGTAATATGCGCGGATGGCCCGTTGAATGTCCTCATCGCTGAACTGGATGCCAAGCATGCCAAAATCCTTCAGTAGGCGCGCAGAGTGTGGATCGTGTTCTTGTTCCGGCAGAGCGCCCACGCTCGGCATGGGAATGTCCTTGCCCTCGTAGAGGTCCCAAAACTCTTTGCGACAGAGATAGGGTTCATGAGGGTGCGTATAGGACACTTGAAGGAAGAAGGGGCGGTCGTCGTCTGAGCGCGCAACGTCGAAGATGTGTTGCACTGCCTTGAACGAAACTTCTTCGTCATAGTCGATTTGCACCGAGCGCTCGCAGATGCCTGCAATGCGCACCGCCCTTGGATCGTTGGTGTCCCGCTTGCCTTCATTGCCCCAGTTTGGAACCCAGGCAAAATCAGCGGGATAGAGATCCGCCGTCAGGCGCTTTTCAAAGCCGTGAAATTGATCCGGACCGATGAAGTGCATTTTGCCCGAAAGCGCAGTCTGATACCCAGCGGCGCGAAGGTAATGGGCATAGGTCGGGATTTCGGCCGAGAATTCCGCCGCATTGTCATAGGCGCCCACCTTGCCTGCGAGCTGCCCTGTGGCCATGGAAAACCGAGATGGGGCGCAAAGCGGGAAGTTGCAGTAGGCATTCTCGAAGACGACGCCGTTATTGGCCAGGGCATCCAAAGTCGGCGCGTGGCAGATATTGTCGCCGTATGACTGCAAGGCTCCGGCAGTAAGCTGATCGACTTGGATGAACAGAATGTTTGGGCGATCCGTCATGGCTTATCCCTTCTTCATCAGGCCACGGACAGCGCCAACGGGGCCGGTCTCGTACCATTTCTTGTGCCCGCGATCGCGCGCGGAGATACCGAAGCTTTGCGAGGTGCGGTCGATGACAATGGCGAGGAAGACAATGCCCAGCCCGCCAACCGTCGCCAGCCCCATGTCGAGACGCCCGATGCCGCGCAGCACCATCTGGCCCAGACCCGTCACCGAGATCATCGAGGAGACGACAACCATCGACAACGCCATCATAATTGTCTGGTTCACACCCGCCATGATCGTGGGCATCGCCAGTGGCAATTCTACCTTGTAGAGCGTTTGGCGGTTCGAGGCGCCAAAGGCCCGCGCGGCTTCGACCATGTCGGCGCGCACCTGTCGGATGCCGAGGTTGGTCAGACGCACCACCGGTGGCAGGGCGTAGATGAAGGTCACAATCACGCCCGAAACGTTGCCGATAGAAAACAGCATCACGATAGGCACGAGATAAACGAAGGATGGAATGGTCTGCATCAAGTCGAGAAGCGGCTGCAGGATCATCCAGAACCGATTGTTCTTGGCTGCAACCACGCCCAGAGGGATCCCGATCAGCGAGCAGAATACCACGCAGGTCAGAACGATGGAGAGCGTGGTCATGCTTTCTTCCCACGCGCCCATCAACCCGATGGCCGTCATGCAGGCCAGCGAGATCAGACCCAGCCTGCGGCCACCTGCTTGCCAGGCAACCAGCACGATGAGCGTCAGGATCAAGAGGTCCGGTGCTTGGGTCAGCCCGTCTTCAAGGCCGGTCAGAACAATGTCAAACGGGACTTTGATCGCCTGAAAGATAAAGCGGAAGTTGGCTACGACCCATTGCAGCAGGCTTTCGACCCACGCGCCGACCGGGACCCATTCGGTGTCGAAAATGTTCCAGAGTTCCATGATCGTCTCCTTATCCGCGCAAGGCCGTCAGGGCGGATTTGATGGTGATCTGCCCCACCGCAGGCCCATCCGGGCTGATCACGGTGACGGGTGATTGATCTTCCATGAAATGTTCGATGATCTCGCCCAGTTCAGCGTTGAGCCCGACCTGTTTTCCGGTGGGCTCGCGCCCGTCGAGCTTGTCCATGATTGTTTCCGCACGGACCAGACCAACGCGGCTGATGCCTTTGACAAATTCAGCGACGTAGTCGTCTTTGGGGTTGGTCACGATCTCTTCAGGCGTGCCGATCTGCACGATCTCGCCATCGTTCATGATGGCAATGTGATCACCCATACGGATCGCCTCGTCGAGATCGTGGGTGATGAACAGCGTGGTCTTGTCCATATGCGCCGAAAGGTCGAGGAACTGGTCCTGTAACTGCCGCCGGATCAGGGGATCAAGCGCCGAGAAGGGTTCATCCATTAACAGGATTTCCGGGTCGGCGGCCAATGCGCGCGCAAGACCCACCCGTTGCTGCATGCCACCCGACAGCTGATCTGGGTAGTGGTCGATCCAACCGCCGAGGTCCATCGCCTCAAGTGCTATTTCGGATGCCTTGCGGCGTTGCTCCAGGTCGACCCCTCGAACTTCAAGACCGAAGCCGACATTGTCGCCCAAGGTGCGATGCGGCCAGAGCGCCATATGCTGGAACACCATGCCGATTGTTTCTGCCCGGAGCTGACGCAGCTGGTTTTCGTTCATTGTGTCAACGCGCTGGCCCGCAACGTGGATCTCGCCCGATGTCGGCTCAATCAGCCGGTTTACATGGCGCACCAGCGTGGATTTGCCCGAGCCCGAGAGGCCCATGATGCAGAAGATCTCGCCCTTTTTGACGCTGAAGCTGGCGTCGCGCACACCGAGAACACAGTCGTACCGGTCGCGCACCTCTTCTTTGCTCAACCCTTCGGACAAAACCGCCTTCATGGCCTCGTCGGCCCTGCGCCCATAAATCTTCCACAGATCACGGCATTCGATTTGCGCTTCACTCATGGCGCTGTTCCCTTCGAAAAAGCGGGCGCGGAGAACACCGCGCCCGGGAGTTGCAGGGAGGTATCAGTTGGCTTTGGCGGCTTCGGCAACCCAGCCATCAAAAGTCGCCTGGTTGGCGGCAACCCAATCTTCAGCGTGGCGGCGGAAGTCGTCCAAAGAGTTTTCCCCGTCGCGCAGTTTGACTTGCGCTGCGTTCACGGCTCCAATCGGAATGTCGACCAGTTCGAAAAACTTCGCCGCGACAGGGTTGTCTTCAAGGAAGTCGTTGTTGGCGACGATGTAGACGTCGTTCACAGCAAAACCCGGGGCGAGATCGCCGCCATCCTGCACACCAATCTGCACCACATCGGTTCCCGGCAACAGCACGTCGCTGATCCAATTCGGGGTCCAAGTGTAATACAGGATTGCGCCGCCTTCGTTATAGCGAGTGATCGTGTCAGCCATGATTGCGAAATAGCTGCCCTGGTCGTGCTGCACCGTGTCGCGTAGCTTCAAGTTGTCGAGATGATCTTCGATAGCAATCTCGCAGCCCCAACCGGGGTTGCAGCCCGACAGGTTCGCACGCCCATCCCCGTCTGCGTCAAACAGGGCGGCCACTGCCGGGTCGCTCAGGTGTTGGATGCTGGTGATACCATTGGCTTCGGCTGTTTTCTTATCCATGAAGAACCCTTGGCCCGCCCCTTTGATCGCCGGATTCACGCGGGTCATAACGCTCTCGCCGCCGGACTTGTCAAAGAACCCGTTATGCAGGGGTTTCCAATGGTTGAACGTGTAGTCCGCGTCCCCCGAGGCAACAGCCAGGTGCACCGCTGGGAAGTCGGCTTCGAGCGTTTCCTCCATTTCATAGCCCAGTGCCTCGAGACCCAATTGCACAACCATGTGTTGGAACCAGGCATTGGCAGGTGAGCCCTTGATCGGCGAAACCGTGACGCCTTTGCCAGGCATATCGTTGGCCATGACGGGAGCGGCCAGTGCTGCAGACAGGGCTGTTGCCAGCGCGAATTTGGTGAAGTGTTTCATGATATTCTCCCATGATTGCGGGTCCAAGTCGGGGCCGCAGCTGATCCTCGCCTTCATGGTTCGTCAGAAAAGACGCGCTGTGAAGTTCCAAAATCCGGTGCAAAGTGTTAATCAGAGTGTTATGGCAAACTTACGCAAAACCCTTACCAAGCTACCACATCTCATTACGTTCGACGCGGCATGCCGACACAACAACTTTACAAGAGCCGCCGAAGATCTGGGGGTCACGCGGGTGTCGGTCAGTCGCCAAATTGCCGAGTTGGAAAAGACGCTTGGCACCAAACTGTTTTATCGGGATCACCGCAAGGTGACGCTGACTCAAGTCGGGCGTGCGCTGGAAGCCGAGGTCTCTCCGGCATTGCACCAGATCGCCGCGGCCTTGCAGAGTGCAGCCGTTCGGGCGGGCGACACGCGCCTGACCGTGACCACGACCTCTGCGTTTGCGACCTATTGGCTGATGCCGCGCCTGGTCGACTTCAGCAACCAACATCCTGAAATCGAGCTGAATCTGGTCGTGTCCGACCGCAAACTCGATCTCGAAGCGGAAGGAATCGATGTAGCAATACGGTATTCCAAAACGCCTCCCTTGTGGGAAAAGGTAACGCCTCTTCTGCGCGAACGGGTTTTCCCCGTCTACAGCCCGAACTACAGGCCGCGCACGGGACTCTCTTCCCCGGAAGACCTGCTCGAGGAAAACCTTTTACACCTATCAGGGATCTACCGCCCCGGCGCGCGCTGGCCCAACTGGTTTCGGCAATGCGATGTCACTCCACCACCTGAATCCAGCGGTGTTGTGTTGAATACTTACATCAATATGCTTCAGGCGGCGATTGCGGGGCAGGGCATTGCCCTCGCTGGCAACCCGTTGGTCGATCCGAACCTGTCAGATGGTTCGTTGATAAAGTTGGTGGGGTTTCCAGAAATCGAGAGGGATTTCTTCTATCTCATAGACGCCACAAAGAGCCGTCAGGATGCGAACACGTTTTGTGATTGGATCCGCGATCAGGCGAGTATCACCTCTCAATTCGGGTGACTACCCCTTCAAGGGAACCATGCGAGGAGATCAGGTTATCGAGGTCAATTTCAGCCCGGAGAATTTGCCATACAACTTTGACCCAGATCTCGGTGACGAAGTTTTCGAAGATGTTTGGAACTTGTACCACCTTTCTGATGGCTTGAAGCTTGGCATTAACGTTTTCGGGCGCATTCATACCACCGTACCCTCTTCCTGGGGTTACTATCGTATGGACCTGGAACCCGTTAATCTCCCGCCAAGTTTCTGTGGCTTTTCAGTGGCATGTTGGATCTTTAACCGCTGTGTGTATTTTGTAACGGCAGGTTCAAAAACCGAATACGCTATGGGCTCGAACTCAAGGGCAACACCGCGAACCTCACATATTGAAGGTGACTGTTGACGCCCAACCCGGCTATTTATCGGTAATATGGGATGCTACGGTGCGGCCTGCTAAAGCAGACTTTCGCCATATGCAAATTGTTCTGCCGTTTGATGGGCATCAAGAATGTCAGTTGTTCGATGCCCAGGGGGGACGTTTCTCCGAAGGAACATTCGCGCGAGTAGCGTTAAGTTTCAATCGGTCGCAATCAATCGCGATTTTATAGGAGGGCTGTTTGGCGGGTAGAACGGCTGATCGCCAGAAATTTCCAACAAAATAAAAGATGTGTGGCGGAGAGGAAGGGATTCGAACCCTCGAGACGGTTTCCCGCCTACACACTTTCCAGGCGTGCGCCTTCGACCACTCGGCCACCTCTCCGTCGACCCCTTTAGCAAAAGCTTCAAGGCAGGTGCAACCCACATTCCGACAGCAATCTCACAAGTTTTCCAAGTCAAGCTCCGATCCGCGAAAAGTGCGGCCCGCGCCATCCCGCTGAGGTGCGTGAAGAGTTCAAACCAGCGCGCAGGGACGCGCGTTCTGCATTCATTTCGAAGGGTGTCGAAATAAAGCTTGCAAAACGCGGACGATTCGATATTTCTAGAATCATGAAAATGAATGATCTGAACCCAACCACCCTCACTCCTGAACAGGCCGCCGCGAAATTCGCGGCGCTTGGCTCTGAGCAACGTCTTCTTGTTCTGCAAACGCTCGTCCGGGCCGGTCCCGACGGTCTGAGCATGGGGGCTTTGGGCGAGCGGTGCGGCATCACCGGGTCCACCCTGACCCATCATCTGAAAATACTCGCCGCCGCGGAGCTTGTGAGCCAGGCGCGGTCTGGCCGGAGCATCATCTGTGCCGGGGCGGCTTATGCGGAGGTAGAGGCGTTGTCCGAATACCTGCTCAAGGAATGCTGCGCCGATGTGACCTGCGCCGATGATAGCGCATCCGAAAAGGAGCCGGAAAATGGCTGAAACCTCATCCCAACCTCCGCGTTCCTGGCCGCGCGTCGAGAAAGCATGGATCGCCAGCCTCGTGATCCTCGCCTTGGTCGCGCTGCTGGATTGGCCACAATTCATGCCGACATTCCAGTTCGCCGTCACTGCGATCTGGAACACGCTGCCGTTCATCGTCTTTGCGGTGCTGGCGGTGGCCTATCTCAAGGCAACGGGCGCAGAGCATCTGCTGGCGCGGGCCTTCGAAGGGCGCGAAACCCGCATGATCCTGTTTGCCGCGCTTCTCGGCGGGCTGTCACCGTTCTGCTCGTGCGAGGTAATTCCCTTTATTGCCGCGCTCTTGGCCGTCGGTGCGCCCTTGAGCGCCGTCATGGCGTTCTGGCTGGCCTCGCCCCTGATGGACCCGGCGATGTTTGCCATCACCGCAGGCACGCTTGGGTTCGAGTTCGCCATTGCCAAAACCTTTGCATCCGTCTTCCTCGGTCTGCTTGGCGGGTTTGGTACGATGCTCTTTGCGTCGACCCCCGTATTCCGTGATCCCTTACGCGAAAAGCCGCAGGTTGGCGGCTGTTGCGGTGTCAAGAAACCGTTCCAAGGTGCGCCTGTCTGGGCCTTCTGGAAAGAGGCGGAGCGGCGCGAAAGCTTTCGTGAAACCGGCCTGACCAACGCGGTCTTCCTGTTGAAATGGCTGACGCTCGCCTATGTGATCGAAGCCGTCATGGTGCATTACATCCCGGCGGAGCTTATCGCGGCGGTTCTTGGTGGCTCCGGTTTCCTGCCGATCCTGCTCGGCGCTCTCGTCGGCGCTCCGGCTTATCTCAATGGCTATGCGGCCGTGCCCCTCGTCGATGCCCTCCTGTCGCAGGGGATGGCGCCCGGTGCCGCCATGAGCTTTGTCCTCGCAGGTGGGGTCAGCAGCATTCCGGCCGCCATCGCGGTCTGGGCCCTGGTCAAACCGCGTATCTTTGCCGCCTATCTTGGCTTTGCCCTGTTGGGCGCTCTGATCGCCGGGAGCGCATGGGGGATCTACGCTTAACCGCCTCCAAAGACGGTAAACTGTTCACAACGCGGGGCTCAGTCTTGGCCTCGCGTTGTTTTTGTTTCCCGACAAGGCCATAATGTGAACAAATTTAACCCGTAGCTAAATCGAAACCCCAATAGGGGATTGTGTGTGGGTAAAACCCGGGGCAACCCAAATGCTTGAATTCGATACGGTCAGCAAGTCCTTCTGGACCGGCACCCAGCGCAAGGTGATCCTTGACCGGGTGTCTTTCCGTGTTGATCTGGGGGAATCTCTGGGCATTCTCGCGCCCAATGGCACCGGAAAAACCACCCTGATCAAGATGATGGCCGGTCTGGAAAAGCCGGACGAGGGCGAGATTCGGCGCGGGTGCCGAATTTCCTTCCCGCTGGGTTATATGGGCGGTGTGATCTCGAAAATCAGCGCGCGGGAAAATGCCCGCTACATCGCGCGGCTCTACGGGCTTGATCCAGACTATGTCGAAAGCTTCTGCCGCTGGCTTTGCGGTCTGGAGGAGTATTTCGATCAGCCCATCGGCACCTATTCCTCCGGCATGCGTGCGCGGTTCACCTTCTCTTTGATGCTTGCTCTCGATTTCGACATGTACCTGATCGACGAAGGCATGCCGAACTCCACCGATGTGGAGTTCAACCGCAAGGCGGGCGATGTTCTGGCCGAACGCCTGCGCACCACGACAATCATCATTGTCAGCCATCAGGCGAATATCCTTGAGAAATTCGCCCGCAAAGCCGCCGTCCTGATGGACGGGCGCTTGCATATGTTCGAAACCTTGGAAGAAGCGAAGCAGCTCTATGACTACGAAACCCAAGGCTAAGAAATTCCGCGTCCGCAAGGAGCCGGTTTCCGGGGCAGATGCTCCGGCCAAGCCTGTGGACGCCGCGCCGCAGGCGAGCGCGGTGCGCCCTGATCCCGCGCCTCGCCCCGAAGCAAAACCCAAAGAGCCCCCGGCCCGCAGCGGTCGGGTCGACAGCGCAGCCCAGGTTGCCGGTGAGACCGACATCGAGGCGATCCGCCGCGAAGGGTTGACCGGCAGGCAGCTGCGTATGGCGCGCCGTGTCGCGCAAAAGAACGGCCTCGCGCCCACCTCCGATTTCGACGCGGTGCGCCTGCTGCGTGCGCGCGGCATTGATCCGTTCCAGCGGGCAAGCACGCTTGAGCTTGTGGTGGCGGAGCCGGATGGCAAGGCCAAACCTGCCGCCGATCCTGCCGCGCAAACCGCGCGGTCCGAGGCCAAGGTGCACCTCCCGCAAACCGTTGCCGTTGAAAAGAAACCCCAGCTTCCCAGCACCGAAACCGTCAGCCCGGCAGAGCGCCGCGCGGCCGAGATCATGCAGATCCAGAAGGATCTCTCCAGTCGCCGCCGGAAGAAAATGCTGCTCTTGCTCACGCGGCTTGCCTTCTTCGTCGGTCTGCCGACGTTGATCGCCGGCTATTATTTCTATTTCGTCGCAACGCCGATGTACTCGACCAAGTCGGAGTTTCTCATCCTCAAGGCGGAAAACTCCGGCGGTGCGGTCGGCTCGCTCTTCTCCGGTACCCAGTTCGCCACCAATCAGGACGCCATCGCGGTGCAAAGTTACCTGACGTCGAAGGACGCCATGCTGCGGCTCGATCAGGACGTGGGGTTCAAGGCGCACTACACGCAAGAGTTCATTGATCCGATTCAGCGGTTGCCGGACACGCCCTCCAACGAAGAGGCCTACAAGCTCTACAAGCAGAACATCGAGATCGGCTACGATCCCACGGAGGGTGTGATCCGCATGGAGATCATGGCCGCCGACGCCGAAACTGCCGCCGAATTCAGCCGCGCGCTGATCGGTTACGCCGAAGACCGGGTCGATGCCCTCTCGCTGCGCAAACGCTCCAACGCGGTCAAGGACGCCGAAGAGGGGCTAATCGACGCCGACAACGCCCGGCGCGAAGCGCAGGAAAAACTTGTTCGTTTGCAACAGGATGGAAACATCCTTGATCCGCAGGGCCGCATTGCCGCGCTGCGAACCCAGATCAACACCTATGAGCTGCAATTGCAGGAAAAGCGGCTTCAGCTTCAGGCTTTGCTCGACAACGCCCGCCCCAACCGCGCCAAGGTTGAAGGCGCGCAAGGCGATGTGCGGCGTCTGGAGGCGCTCCTGGTCGAGTTGAATTCCCAGATGACCTCTGCCACCTCGGGCGAGGACTCGCTGGCCGAAAAAGCGGTCCAGATCCAACTGGCCGAAGCTGATCTCGCGACCCGCGATCTCATGCTTCAAACCGCTCTCGAACGGCTCGAACAGGCGCGCCGGGATGCGGACACGCAGGCGCGGTATCTGACCACCTCCGTGGAACCGGTCGCCTCCGAGGACCCGAGTTATCCGCGCAAGTTCGAGAACACGATCCTCGCCTTCCTGATCTTTGCCGGGGCTTACCTGATGGTCTCCCTGACCGCCTCGATCCTGCGCGAGCAGGTGACCAGCTGATCGTGAACGCCCGGCCGTTTTGACTTGCGTCAGGCTGGGCTATGATCAGTGTATGCAGCCGCTTGCCGACGACATCCGAGCCTGCCAGCTCTGCGCTGACCGGTTTGCCGCCACCGAAACCGGCCATGCTCCGCGTCCGGTGTTTCGCGGCTTGCCCAGCGCGCGGCTCCTGATCGCGGGTCAGGCGCCGGGCGCGCGTGTGCACGAAAGCGGTCTGCCCTTCACGGACCCTTCGGGAGACCGTTTGCGCGATTGGCTCGGTCTGGATAACGCGGCCTTCTACGATGAGGCCCGCGTCGCCATTTTGCCCATGGCCTTCTGCTTTCCCGGCTACCGGAAGGGCGCGGACCTGCCGCCGCCGCCGATTTGCGCGCGGACATGGCGTAGCAAACTGCTCGCGGCCTATCCAGACATCGCGCTCACCCTCGCCGTGGGTGGCTATGCGCAGAAGTATCATTTGCCCAAGGCCGGCCCCGTGACGGCCACTGTCGCCGCATGGCGCGACCATCTTCCGCACATCATCCCCTTGCCCCACCCGTCCTGGCGCAATACCGCTTGGCTGAAGAAAAACCCCTGGTTCGAGGCCGAGCTCTTGCCGGTTCTGCGGGCCCGCGTTGCAGAGGTGATGCGCCATGATAACCCCGATTGACACCGCCCACGCAGCGATGGAAGCCGCGCCGGATGACGATGCCGCGCGCCTGCGCTTCTATGAGAGACTCGCGGATGCGGAGCTTTTTGTCATGCTGGCCGAAGAGCCGCAGGGCGAAAACGTCACGCCGGAAATCTTCGACGTGCAGGACGCCCGCTTTGTTCTCGCATTTGACCTTGAGGACCGTCTGTCCGGGTTTGCAGGCCGCGCCGTGCCTTACGTGGCGCTTTCGGGCCGGGTTTTGGCGCGGATGCTGGTGGGGCAGGGCATTGGCGTTGCGCTGAACCTCGAACAGGCGCCTTCCTCCATCCTGCTGCCGGAAACGGCGCTGGGCTGGCTGGTTGAAACGCTCGACCATGGCCCATCCGAAGACGAAGCCCGCCCGCAAACCGTGGCCGCCCCGAGCAACCTGCCGGAAAAGCTCCTGACCGCCCTCGATGCCAAGCTCTCCACCGCCGCCGGGCTTGCCCGAAAGGCCTATCTTGCAGAGGTCACCTACGAGGGCGGCGCGCGCGGGCATCTGCTGGGGATCACCGGCGCGGTGCCGGGGGCCGAAAACGCCCTGGCGCAGGCTATCAATGAAGCGTTGGTTTTCTCCGGTCTCGAAGCCGGGGCGCTCGATGTTGTGTTCCTGCCGGACAACGATCCATTGGCCGCGCAAATCGCCGGGGTCGCCCTGCGCTTTGATCTGCCGGAGCCGGAGCAGCCTGCAGAGGTCGAGCGCATCGCGCCCGGCAGCGATCCGGAAAAACCGCCGATCCTGCGCTGATCACGCTAAAAGCGCCTGCCTCAAAGTCGGCAAGGTATCCCCGTCCGCCGGAGTCGCTTCCCAGACCGCGCGCGAAATCGCCCGCGCAAGGCAGAGGCTCGCCGCATGACCCATCATCGGCAGCAGCACCTCGGGCGCGTCCAGCGCCCGCGTTCCCGTACTCGCCGCAAAGACAATATCGCCATCCAGCGGGCTGTGGCTGGGCTGAATGGCGCGGGCCATGCCGTCATGCGCCGCCGTGGCCATGCGGTGGCACTGCGCCTTGTCGAGCGCCGCGTCCGTGGCGACAATCGCGATGGTCGTGTTCCCAAGCGCGGCCATGGCGGCGAGCTTCCTGCTCGGCGGCAGAGGGTGAAACCCAACCGCAGGATCAGGCCCAAGCCCTCCGAACTCGCTGTCCATCTCGGCTTGTGCCGCCCAGAAATGCCGCCCCGACGGCGTTGTCACGCTGCCCATCGGGTTAACGGCGACCAGAGCGCCAACCGTCGTGCCATCGTCCAGAACCACGCTGGCCGAGCCAAGCCCGCCTTTATGCTGCGCAGTCTGCGCGCCGGTGCCTGCGCCGTGACTGCCGATTTCAAAGGTCTCGTCGGCATTTTGCAAAGCCGCCCGCCCAAGCGCCGGATAGGGGTTTTCGCCCCAGTCTTTGTCGCCGCCATTCAGGAGATCAAACAGGATCGCGGCAGGCACAATCGGCACCCGCGCCGACAACACCGGAAAGCCACGCCCGGTACGGTGCAACTCGTCCATGACCCCCTGCGCCGCCGCCAACCCAAAGGCACTGCCCCCCGACAGCACAAGCGCATCGGCCCCCGGCGCGGTTTTGTCCGGGGCCAGCAGATCTGTCTCCCGCGTCCCCGGCGCGCCGCCCATGACGCAAACCGAGGCGGTAAACGGCTGATCGGCGGTCAGAACGGTGGTGCCGGATTTGATCGCGAGATCCGCGGCATTGCCAACGCGCAAGCCCGCGATGTCGGTGATCAGGTTCTTGGGGCCGGGGCGCATGGGTCTGTTTCCTTGAATGGGTGCAACCGCACCACGATTGTCGAGGGCGTGGCCGTCGTCATTTTCATCTCATGAAAAAGCGACCTTGGCCACTGGCCGAAAAACATGGGAGTTTCTCGTCCTAGATACACCTTCCACCGTCCACTTCCATGCAGACGCCGGTGATCATGCTGGCCTCGTCCGAACAGAGGTACAGCGCCGCGTTGGCCATGTCCTCGGGCGTGGAAAACCGGCCCAGCGGAATGGTCGACAGGAACTTGGCCCGCATCTCGGGCGTGTCTTCCCCCATGAAGCTCTTGAGCAGAGGCGTCTCCCCCGCGACCGGGTTGAGCGCGTTTACCCGCAGGCCGAAGGGGGCCAGCTCAACCGCCATGGTCTTTGTCGCCGTGTTCACCCAGCCCTTTGAGGCGTTGTACCAGTTCAGGTTCGGACGCGGCGAGAGGCCCGCAGTCGAGGAAATATTAAGGATATTGCCGCTCCCGCGCGCCTTCATATGCGGCACAAGCGCTTTCGCGCCGAGGTAGATCGACTTGCAGTTCACCGCCATGACGCGGTCAAAATCCTCTTCGCTGATCTCTTCCAGGGGCGCGGGCAGATGGGTGACCCCGGCATTGTTCACCAGTATATCGACCTGCCCCATGACATCGACCGCCCGTTCCATCATCGCGCTGACACTGGCCCCGTCGGCAACATCCACGGTATGCGCAATGCCGCCGTATTCCTCGGCCACGCCGCGCGCGTGTTCCTCGCGAATATCGGCCACCATGACCTGCGCGCCTTCAGAGATGAAGCGCCGCGCAATCCCGGCCCCAAAGCCGGAGCCCGCCCCGGTGACAATGGCGTATTTGCCTTCCAAACGCATCGTCTCTCTCCTTTAATACGTGGCCCGCCCGCCCGATTGATCAAACACCGCTCCGGTGGTGAAAGACGCCTCCGCCGAGGTCAGCCAACACACCATAGCGGCAATCTCTTCGGGCGTGCCAAACCTGTTCATCGGGATCTTCGATTTCATGTAAGCGATGTGCTCTGCCGTCATTTGATCGAAAATCGGGCTTTCCACGGCGGCAGGGGCGACGGCGTTGACTGTGATCTCCGTGTCGCACAGTTCCTTGCCTAGGGATTTCGTCAGCCCGATCACCGCCGCCTTTGAGGCCGAGTAAGCCGAGGCGTTCGGATTGCCTTCCTTGCCAGCAACAGAGGCAATGTTGACGATACGGCCAAAGCCACCCGGGCGCATCAGCGCGGCGGCATATTTGTTGCAGTAGAACAGCCCGTTGACGTTCAGGTTCTGGACGTTCAGCCAATCCTCCAACGGATAGTCGATCACCGTGGTGTTCGGCCCGGTGATCCCGGCTGAGCACACCAGCGTGTCGAGCCCGCCCATGGCCTGCATGTCCTCCGCCATGCCTGCCTCTACCGCCGCCGCGTCGGTCACGTCGATCTGACGCGGGCGCAGCCCGTCCTGTGCAGCCGCATCAAGGTTTTCGGCGCTGATATCCCAGAGCGTCACGCGCGCGCCTTCCGAGGCCATGCGCCGCGCAATGGCGAGGCCAATGCCCGATGCGCCTCCGGTGATGATAGCTTTGCGGTTCTCAAATCTCATGCCCAGTCCTCCTTGCCATCACATTGGCCGGGGGCGCGAAGCAGGTCCAGCGAAATTTGGTATACCATTTTCATAAGATCATCCGTGCCGCGCCGCGACGGTCTTCAACGTCGAAAACCCGTAGAGCGCTTCAAAGCCTTTTTCTCGCCCATGCCCGCTTTTACCGACCCCGCCAAAAGGCAGTTCAACCCCGCCGCCCGCACCGTAGTTGTTGATGAACACCTGACCCGAGCGCAGCGCCTTGGCGAGCCGCATTTGCCGCGCGCCTTTTTCGGTCCAGACCGACGCCACAAGCCCGTACTCCGTGCCATTGGCGATCTTCAGGGCCTCGTCTTCGCTGTCAAAGGGGATGATCACTTGCACAGGGCCAAAAATCTCGTCCTGCGCCAAAGCATGCCCCGGAAGGGCCGGACCATAGAGCCGCGCGGCAACAAAATGGCCCGGCCCATCCGGGGCGACGCATTCCGCGATCAGAGGCAGGTCCTTTGCCTTGTCAAAGAAGGCCTCTACCCGGGACCTTTGCCGAGCGTTGATCAGTGGCCCGATGTCAGGGTCTTCCATCGCCGCGCCGATACGCTTGGCGCGGTAGGCCTCGGCCATGCGCTCTGCGACCTCTGCCAACCGAGAGCGGTGGACCAATATGCGCGACGAAGCCGAGCAGGTCTGCCCGGCATTTTGCAGGCCCGCATTCACCAGAAACGGCAGTGCCGCATCCAAATCCGCATCCTCGAACACGATCTGCGGCGATTTCCCGCCCAGTTCCAGCGTCACCGGCACCACGTTTGCCCCTGCCGCGATCTGCACCGCGCTGCCGGTGGCCACCGATCCGGTAAAGCTCAGGTGCTGAATGCCCGGATGCACCGCAAGCGCGGCCCCGGCTTCGCGCCCAAGACCCGGCACCACGTTCAGCGCCCCGTCCGGCAACCCGGCTTTCTGCGCCAGCCAGGCAAAGAAAAGCGCGGTCAGGCAGGCATCCTCCGCCGGTTTCAACACGCAGGCATTGCCCATGGCCAGTGCCGCCCCGACAGAGCGGCCAATGATCTGCATCGGGTAATTCCACGGCACGATATGGCCCGTGACCCCATGCGGCTCGCGCAGGGTATAGACGGTGTAGCCGTCCATATAGGGGATCGTCGCACCGTGGATTTTATCCGCCGCGCCGCCATAAAACTCGCAATAGCGGGCAAGGGCGACGGCATCGGCGCGCGCTTGGGTCACGGGTTTGCCCACGTCGAGCGCTTCAAGGGTTGTCAGGATGTCCACATGCTCCAGCACTAGCTGCCCCAACCGCGTCAGAAGCCGCCCACGCTCCAAGGCCGTTTCCTGTCCCCAAACGCCATCGCGCGCGGCCTCGGCGGCATGAACAGCGGTGTCCACATCCGCGACGCTGGCCTTGGCAATCTGGCACAGCGGCGTGTCCGTCGACGGATTGGAGAGGGTCAGCGTCTCGCCCGGCGGCACCCATGCCCCGCCGATCAGCATATGAGAGGGATCAAATGGAAGATCAGGCAGCATGGAAGTCTCCGATGTCAGGCAAGCGCGGCGCGGCGGCGATCAGGTTCTGCGTGTAGGGGTGCTCGGGCGCATCAAAGACCCGCTCGGTCGGGCCTTCTTCGACGATCCGGCCTTTTTGCATGACCAGAACACGGTCCGTGATGGAGCGCACGACGCCAAGATCGTGCGAGATAAACAGATAGGTCAGCCCATATTCGCGGCTGAGATCGGCCATCAGATCAAGGATCGTCGCCCGCACCCGCACATCCAGCGCCGAAACCGCTTCGTCAAACAGGATCAGCTTGGGCCGGATGATCAGCGCGCGGGCGATGGCGATGCGCTGGCGCTGGCCGCCGGAGAAGGCGTGGATGTGTTTGTGCTGATCGTCCGGCGTGAGACCAACCGCCGTCAACGCCTCGGCAATGGCCCTTTCGCGCTCCGCCCCGACGGGCGGTTTGTTCAGCAGATGGAATGGTTCAGTGATCAGCCGCGAGACCCGGTGGCGCGGGTTGAAACTGCCGTAGGGGTCCTGAAAAACCACCTGCATCTGCCGCTGCACATCGCGGTTCGGCCTGCCGTGGGTGAAGACCGGTTCCCCGTTCAGGGTGATCTCGCCGCCCTGAATGGGCTCCAACCCGAGAATGGCGCGCGTCAGCGTGGACTTGCCGCAGCCCGACTCTCCCACCAAACCAACGCGCTCGCCGGTGTTGATCTCCAGACTGACACCGTTGACCGCGCGAAACGCAGGCCGTTTCGCAAAGGGGCGCGGGCGGGGCAGGGGGTAGTCCCGGTTGATGCCGCGCACGCTCAGGAGCGGCGTGCCCGAGGCGGCCTCAGGCAGCTGTGCCTTGTGCCAGGAGGCGTCAAACAGCGCGCGGGTGTAGGGGTGCCGCATCCGGGCAAACAGCTCGGCTGTCGGCGCATGTTCGACGATGTTGCCCGATTGCATGACCGCGATGTGATCGGCCATTTCACCCACCACGGCGAGATCATGGGTGATCATCATCAAGGCCATGCCCTCGGATTTTACCAGCGATTTCAAAAGATCGAGGATCTGCGCCTGCGTGGTCACGTCAAGGGCCGTTGTCGGCTCATCCGCAATCAACAGGGCAGGGCGCAGGGCAATCGCCATGGCAATCGCGACGCGCTGCCTCTGCCCCCCGGAAAGCTCATGCGGATAGCGCGAGAGCGGCATGTCGAGGCCAACCTTCCGCAACACCGCGCGCGCCTGCTCTTCCGCCCTGTTGGGCGGCTTCGCGTGAATGCGGATCGTCTCGGCCACCTGCCGCCCGATTGTGTGCAGCGGATTGAGCGCCGTCATCGGCTCCTGAAAGATCATCCCGATCTGCTGCCCGCGCACCTGCGTCAGCGCTTTTTCGGGCATCTCCAGAAGGTTCTGACATTCGAACTGAATGGTCCCGGAGGCGTCCATCACGCTTGGCAACAGCCCCATGCAGGCCAGCGCCGTCATAGATTTGCCAGACCCGCTTTCGCCGGTCAGCGCGGTGATTTCCCCGGCTTTCAGAGGCAGGGAAATGCCGTTCAGGATCGGCTTGCCATGGGCGCGGATCGTCAGGTTCTGAATGTCGAGCAAAACCCCCGTCATGTCCGGAGCACCTTCAGCTTGGGATCAAGCGCATCGCGCAGCCCATCCCCCATGAGGTTCAGGCCCAGCACCATGAACACAATCGCCAACCCCGGCATCAAGGCCACATGCGGCGCAAGCGCCACCATGGTCTGCGCATCCGCCAGCATCCGTCCCCAGCTTGGAACCGGCGGCTGCGCGCCAAGGCCGACATAGGACAGCCCCGCCTCGGCCAGAATGCCGAGGGAGAACTGAATGGTGCCTTGCACGATCAGCAAGTTCAGGATGTTGGGCAGGATATGTTCACCGCTGATCCGCGCCTTGGATTTCCCGGCGGTGCGCGCCGCGAGGATGAAATCCCGCGACCAAAGTGACAGCGCCGCGCCCCGGCTCAGGCGGGCAAACACCGGGATGTTGAAAATCCCGATGGCGATGATCGCATTGACCGCGCCGGGGCCAAAAATGGCGGTGATCAGGATGGCAATGACAAGGCTCGGAAAAGCAAAAACCAGATCGTTGGCGCGCGAGATCAGCTCATCCACCAGCCCTCCGTGCCGCGCCGCCGCCATCAGGCCAAGCGGTACACCAAAACCCATGCCGATCCCCACTGCAACCAAGGCCACCGCAATCGAGGTGCGCGCGCCCGCCATGATCAGCGAGAGAATATCGCGGCCAAAATGGTCCGTGCCGAGCAGATGCGCCGCGCTAGGCGGCTTCAGGCGCTGGGCGATCACCATCGCTTCGGTGTCGTATGGCGTCCAGACGAAGGACAATAGCGCGCCGCCCAGAAACAGCAGCGACAAGGCCGCGCCGAGGATCAACGTCCGGTTCATGCGCGCCGCCTCAACCTTGGATCGACGATGGCGTAGGCCAGATCGGTCATGAAGTTCACCAGGATCACCGCAAAGACCAGCAGCATCACCACCGATTCAACCACGATCAGATCGCGCTGCGAAATGGATTGAAAGATCAGCCGCCCGAGGCCCGGCAGGTAAAACACCTGTTCAATGATGATCGCGCCTGCCAGCAGGAAGGAAAATTGCAGGCCAATGATGGTCAGCACCGGGATCAGCGCGTTGCGCAAGCCATGCCGCCACAGCGCCTGCCCGCGTGTGAGGCCCTTGGCGCGGGCGGTGCGGATGTAATCCTCACCCAGCGCATCAATCAATGACGAGCGCAGCACCCGCGCGAGGATCGCCGCCTGCGGCAGGGCGAGCGCGATGGCAGGCAGGGTCAGCGCCTTCATGGCCTGCACCGGGTCCTCCCATCCGGGAAAGCCGCCCGATGGCATGATCTGGAGCCGGATCGCAAACAGCAGTACAAGCAGCATGGCAAACCAGAAGTTCGGCACCGCCACGCCCAACTGCGTGGCCGCCATCACCCCCACATCCGCCGCCCTGCCCCGGCGCGAAGCGGCGATGATCCCGGCGGGCAGGGCGATGAGTGTGGACAGCGTCAAAGCGTACAGCGCCAGCGGCAGAGAGACCCAGAGCCTGTCTGCAATCATCCCCGATACCGGCGTACGGTACGTGTAGGATGTGCCAAAATCCCCGCTGAGCATCCCCGTAACCCAGCTCAGATACCGCTGCCAACGCGGCACATCGAGGCCAAGTTCCGCACGCAGAGCCGCCACCGTATCGGGCTGCGCATTGATGCCGAGCATATAGCTCGCCGGATCCCCCGGCGCGACTTCGACCACCAGAAAAATCACCAAAGACGCCGCAGCGAGGCTGAGGATCAAAGAGGTCAGTCGGCGCGTGAGGTAGACCAGCATAACCCGGAGCCTAAGCGCGGTTTTCGTTGCGGTCCAGCGGGTTGCACGCGTCAGAGACCACGCAGAAAATCCAGAACCGCCCGCGCCGTCTCTTCCGGGTGTTGATCGGGGAAGAAATGCCCGCCGGGGATGGCGGTACTTTGCATGCTGCTCAAACGATCCGCCCAGGTTTGCGGCACGTCATAGGCCTTGGCCATCGCACCATCCCCGCCATAAAGCACCAGCGCCGGGCAGTTCACCCGCTTGTCCAGATCAGCCGCATCCAGCGCGAAATCCACCTCTAATGCCGCCCGGTAGTCGTCACACATGCCGCGAATGGTCTCCGGATCCCGCCAGGCCGCGCGATAAGCGTCGAGTTGCTCCGGGTCGAAATCGGACAGCTTTGCCGCGCCCCATCCCAGCAGGCAGGACTCGTAATAGCCGTCCGGGTCGGCTTCGATTATGCCTTCCGGGAAAGGCTCCGGCTGGGCGAGGAAAAACCAATGATAATAGGCCTTGGCCACGCCCATGGTCAGCTCACTGAGCAGCAGGTGTGTCGGGACGATGTCCATCACCGTCAGGCTCAGCACGGCCTCCGCATGATCCAGCGCAAGCCGATGGCTCGTCCGCGCGCCCCGGTCATGACCCACAACATGGTACTGCGCAAACCCCAGATCCCGCATCAGAGCCACCATGTCACCGGCCATCTCGCGGAAACTGTAGTTTTCCACGCCCTTCGGCTTGCCGCTCTGACCATAGCCGCGCAGATCGGCGGCGATCACGGTGTAGTCCTGCGCCAGAACGGGCGCGATATGCGCCCACATCGCGCGGGTTTGCGGAAAGCCGTGCAGCAAGAGCAGCGGCGGGCCTTTGCCGCCGCGCTCATAGGCAATCTCAACGCCGTTCGGCGTGGCCCGATGGGCCTCGAAACCGGGGATATGAGACAGTCGTTGCAATGTCATCAGAGAACGGTGTGTTTACGAAAGACAGCGGACCGATGGAACTCCATGAATTGATTTTGCGCTTTGGTTAGGGAGACACTAGCGCTTGGATTGAGCCCAAGCTTCGTGAAGTCTTCTTTGTCTAAACACTTTGACAGCATTACGCGGCCTGACTCTTGGAAAGTTACCAGTCCTGTGTCGAACAGGCGGTCCCAAGTCGGCGATAGTAAAAGAGCATTGTCTGGCGAAAGAGCTTCCGTCGGGGACTGCCAGCACTGAGACCATGGTTTGATATGACTTGCCGTGAGTAATATGGGATCATTGACACCTGTGACCGAACAGGACTTATACCGCCGGAGAACTTCTGATCGAAATTTCCCTTGGCCAACGCGCGCTTTGGAGATCTGATCCCGAACCGTTGTTTCAAGGCGAGATACTTCGAAATCCATGAGGTTTCGTGCAGAACTCTCCTCTGAAAGCGCGATATGTTCCGGTAGTTTCCAATACGTGCGCTTCTGATTTAGTGCGGTAATGCCGTTGCGTTCACAAAATTTGAGAAAAGCGATCTCAAGCGGCTCGTTGGGTTGGTTGTATATTTGTCGAGGATGTGTTTCAGAGATGATTTTTCTGATTGATACAGTGGTATCCCAACCGTGCTTTGAAGCATTCGCCTCGTGTCGTGTAAAGGAATTTGAAGCGTACCCAATGAATCTGGAAGGTGCGAAATTTATTGCGTTGGAAGCCATGTAAGGTAGAAACACGCGCCCTCGAGAGATAAGGGCGCGGTACGTCTTTTGTGCGATCGGTTCGCGGCGGGCGGCCTCTAAGTAGAAAAGGTTGTTTCTGATCTCTTGAAGGCTGTTTACAAGCATAGTTTTCCTCGAGTGAACCAGTCCGCACATAGTAGACTGGTTAAACCAAACTACTCGGACCAGCTCACGCCGGTCAGATCGGTCGCCTGCGTCGGCTGGTTCTCCCACAATCCCTTGAGCCGCGCATCCGCCACGGTCGGAAAGGCCAGCTGGAACAGGTAGCCGTTGACGTAATCACGTGAGATCATCTCCTGCGCCTGCCGCAGGAGCGCGCTGCGCTGTTCGGGGTTCGTGGTTGCCGTGAGCGTTGTCATCAGCTCCTGAAACGCCGGGTTGTCGTACTGGAAATAGTAATCGGGCCGCGCATAGATGCCGATGTCAAACGGCTCCGTGTGCGAGACAATTGTCAGCCCGAAATCCTTGCCCCGGAACACCTCTTCGAGCCACTGCGCCCATTCGAGATTGGTAATTTCCGTCTCGATCCCCACCGCGCGCAGCTGCGCCGCGATGATCTCTCCGCCCCGGCGCGCATAAGACGGCGGCGGCAGTTTCAGCGTGGTGGTGAAGCCATCGGGGAAGCCCGCCTCGGCCAGCAAAGCCTTCGCCTTCTCGGGGTCATACGACGACATGCCGGTCAGATCGACGTAATCGGGATTGTGCGGCGCAAAATGCGTGCCGATGGGCGTGCCAAGACCAAACATCGCGCCATCAATGATGTCCTGCCGATTGATCGCATGGGCAATCGCCTCGCGCACCTTGGCGTTATCAAGCGGCGGCATCTTGTTGTTGGTCGAAAGGATTGTCTCCCCCTCAGTGGAGCCGGTCAGCACCTGAAAGCGAGGGTCCGCTTCGAACTGGATCAGGTTTTCGGGCGCCGGATAGCCGGCAAAAGCATCAATGTCCTGCGCCATCATCGCGGCAAAGGCCGCCGTCGGATCCGAGATGAACTTGAACGTCGCCTCGGTCAGCGCGGGCTTCTCGCCCCAATAGCTGTCATTTTGCACCAGCTTGATGCTGTCGCCCTGGGTCCAGGTGTCAAACTTGAACGGGCCGGTGCCAATGGGGGTCTGCTTGATCCCCTCGATGCTTTCGGGGGCCACGATCACCGCGTCGCCCCAGGCCATGTTGAACAGGAAGTTCCCGTCCGGCTGGCTCAGCGTGACCGTGACGGTCCTGGGATCGCTCGCCTCAACCATCGCGATCCCGCCAAACAGCGCCTTCTGCGCGTTCTGGCTGTCCTCGGCGCGGGCGCGATCGAGCGAGAATTTCACATCCTCCGCGTCCATCGCCGTGCCGTCATGAAAGCTGACGCCCTCCCGCAGATGGAAAGTATAGGTCAGCCCATCGGCGGAAATATCCCAACGCTCCGCAAGGCCCGGTTCCACCGATCCATCGGCCATAAACCGGGTCAGGCCCTCAAAAACATTCGAGTACAGCACCGAATCGATGGCCCCGGCGGCGGCGCTTGTCGGGTCCAGATGCGGCGGCTCCAACTGGAGCGCGATGGTCAGATCGGTCTGCTGTGCAAGGGCTGCGGTGCCGCTGAGCAGTGCTGCGGCAAGGGTCAGGCGAAAGGTCATGGCTTGGGCTCCCCGAGTTTTCTGATCCCGAGTGTTCCCCCATCGCGGGTTTCAATCAAGCCCCGGCGTGGAAATGCCCGGCTCTTGCCAAAGTTGCGCCATGACGGCTGGGTAGCGCTGGCCGAAAGGCAGGAGAGTTGCAACATGTTTGGCAAGTTGAAGCATTTTTTGAGTGGCAAGGCGGCAGAAGACGCCTTTGCGGCGCGCAAACAAGGCGGTGGCAGCCGGTATGGCGGCAACCCTTCGGGAGAGTCAAAGCCGCCCCGCACCGGCGCAGACGCCAACAATCCGCCGCCGCGGCTGGATCGGATCATCGTCCCGCAATCCGCCATGGACGCCCTCCCGGAGGATCACGGCCCGTTGGTGCAGGCGCTTGTCCGCTATACCAACCACATGACCGGCGAAGGCCGCTACAAGCGCACCGAACTGCCGCCGGCCGCGATTCAGGGCTTTCATTGCGATTACTATCTGGCGCAGGTCCTCAACGGCGGCCACGCGCAGTTTGTCGGCAACACGCGCAACCTGCTCGAAGAGACCCTGCGCGATGTGGTGGCCGGGCTGAAGGCGATGGGGGCGAAGGATTACCTCATTCTCGCCTTAGCCGCGCAGAAATGGACCCGCGAGAATCCCGAAGAGGCTTCCGCGCAAACCGGCTTTGAAGGCGGCATCGCGGATGCGCTGCAACGGCTGGACCGCCCGTTTTTCCAACTGGACCGCAAAACCCCGCTTCAGGGCTTCATCGCCGCGTGGATCGCACAGCATCCGCATCTGGAGGTGGTGCCGGACGCGGATTTGCCCGCAGCGTTGCAAGCTCTGGCGGAAGCCAACCCCGAACGCGCCCGCCGCAACGCCATCATCGAATGCGCCTCTATGGCAGGCCAGTTCGCCAATCCCCTGCAGGTCGGTACCGCCATGGGGTGCTGGCGGATCGGCGAGGCGGATTTCCTGCTTCAGATGGGAAATGGTTCGTTCAAGGAAATCGAAGGCCAGCAGCAAATGGCCTTCTTCCTGCGATGCCTGATGGGCGCGCGCTATGCCGTGCCGGTCGAAGGCAAAGGCGTGACGCTCTATGACTGCGTACAGCACGACAACCCGCATATGCCCAAGAACCCGTTTGACGCGTCCATGGACGACATCATGAAATACAAGGCCGATGCGCTGGGCGAGAAACTGGCTCATGTCAGCCAACAGGAGATCCTGACCGCGATGGACACTGCCGAAAAGCTCCAGGTTGGCGCTGCGATCCATCTGCTCAAGACCCGCATTCCGGACATGCAAACACTCCCGCCCCTGACAATCTCGCACGCCGGGCCGGGGCCGGACGGGGAGCCGCTTTTCACCTGTTGTTTCCCGCAAGACGGCGAGGGCTGGATGTTCAAGATCGCCGAGGTCGGGGCGCTCTTTATGAAACCGGGGAAGCGTTCGAAACCCGTCGCAACGGCCACCCGCGCCGAGATTGACTTCCACGCGGAAACCCACCGGATCGAGGGGCTGCGCTGACGCATTGCGCATTCCCCGCAGAAACTTCTGGTTCTGCGCTGCAGCAACTGATACACCCCCGCGCAACTTTATTGCGCGGAGGACCAGACCATGAGCGCGACGGCGAAAAAGCGGGCACCCCTGCCCGAGGACATCCTGGCACGCAAGGGCGGGGAGCCCATTGTCAGCCTGACCTGCTACACCACGCCGATGGCGGAGATCATGGATGAGCATGTCGATTTCGTCCTTGTTGGCGATTCCGTCGGCATGGTTTTGCACGGGCTGAAATCCACCGTCGAAGTCACGATGGAGATGATGATCCTGCACGGCAAAGCGGTCGCGCGGGGGCTGTCTTCGGCGATGCTTGTCGTCGACATGCCCTTCGGCAGCTACGAAGAAAGCCCGGAGCAGGCCTTTCGCAACGCCGCCCATATCATGCGCGAAACCGGCGCGGGCGCGGTCAAGCTTGAGGGTGGCACCCAAATGGCGCAGACCATCCGCTTCCTCGTGGATCGCGGCATTCCGGTGATGGCCCATGTCGGCCTCACCCCGCAGTCGATCAACACGCTGGGCGGCTACAAGGTGCAGGGACGCGGCGATGCCGGAGATGCGTTGATGGCCGATGCCCAGGCCGTGGCGGAGGCGGGCGCCTTCTCCGTTGTTCTGGAAAAAGTGCCGGAATCGCTGGCTGACAAGGTCACGGCAGAGGTGCCGATCCCGACCATCGGCATTGGCGCGTCTGCGGGCTGTGACGGCCAGATCCTCGTTCTGGACGACATGCTCGGCCTCTTCACGGCTTTCAAAGCCAAGTTCGTCAAACGTTTTGCCAATCTGGGCGAGGATGCAGGGGCCGCCATTGCCGACTATGCGCGCGCCGTCAAAGCCCGCGAGTTTCCCGGCCCCGAACATGTCTTCGGCGATGCCGCCCCCGGAGCCAAAAAATGATTGCGCCCATCATCCGCACAAAATCCGAATTGCGCGCCATGGTCAAAACCTGGCAGAAGGCGGGTGAGGTGGTTGGCGTGGTGCCGACCATGGGCGCGTTGCACGATGGCCACCTGAGCCTTGTCGCCGCCGCCAAGGCGGGATGCGATCGGGTGATTGTCACGATCTTCGTGAACCCAAAACAGTTCAACAATCCCTCCGATCTGGAAAACTACCCCCGCACCGAAGAGGACGACGCCCGCAAGCTGGAGCGTTTCTCGGTTGATGCGGTCTATGTGCCGGGCCCGGAGGAGATTTACCCCGAAGGTTTTGCCTCCACCGTCTCTGTTGCCGGTCTGACAGATGTGCTCTGCGGCGCGCACCGGCCCGGCCATTTTGACGGGGTGGCGACGGTTGTGACCAAGCTTTTCACGCAAACCCGCGCGGAACGCGCCTATTTCGGTGAAAAGGACTTCCAGCAATTGCAGGTGGTGCGCCGCCTGTCAGCGGATCTGGATCTTGACGTGGATGTGGTCGGTTGTCCGACAATCCGCGAAGAAGACGGGCTCGCCATGTCCTCGCGCAACCTGCTGATCTCGGACCGCGCGCGCGTCAAGGCACCGGCCTTGAACGAAGCGATGGAAGAGATGGCGGACGGTCTGCGCGCCGGTGGCACGGCGACAGAGCTTGCCGAAAAGGCGAGGGCAAGGATCCTCGCGGCAGGCTTCAACGAGGTCGAATACCTCGATCTGCGCGCCAACGACGATCTGCGCCTGCTCGAACGCCCCGAAGGTGACTGCCGCCTGCTGGCCGCCGCCTGGCTCGCCGGGGTCCGGCTGATCGACAATATCGCCGTTTAATCGAACCTCAGACGGGGCGCCTTGCCGAGCGGAATGATCCCAAGCGCAATGCGCCCCTTGTCAAAGCTGAAGGTCAGATCGAGCGTTTTCTTGTTGCCCGACAGCCCGGCGATAAGCCCGAACATCTCGCGCAGGATCGCAGTGACCTCGCCGGGCAAATCGCCATTGTCCTCGGCCCGATCCAGAAGATCGCGCCAGTTTTCCGCCCGCAATGTGCCGCTGCCATCAAGCCGCCCCTTACCGTCGATGTCCCAATCGCCGGTGGCCTTCAGCTGAACGTCGCCCGCGCGGTAGTCCGCCAGCGGAATGCTCAGCGCGGTGGGCTGAGGTCGCGCGCCCTTGAGCGCATCGCGGGTCCAGATGTCGTCAAACGCGGCCTCCGCCCGGAGCGAGACCGCATCGACTGTGCCGGTCGGCCCCATCGCGCCCGCCTTGCCGGCGATGCCTGCCGCATTCAAACCCAGCCGCACGATCCGGGGCTTTACCTCATCGACAGCCACACCCAGATCAAGCCCGGCAATCGCCACGCTCGCCGCGCCGGAGACATTCAACGTCACCGCCTCCACATTGCTGCGCAGGAAGGTATCGCCCTCCATCACCAAAGAGGCCCGCAAACCTTCGGAATTGATCCGGTACGTCCCGTCACGGGTGGTTACGCTCTGCGTCTCGGGCCATGCGAAAATCCAGTGGCCGGGGCTGTAGACCAGTGAAAACATCTGGAAAAACGGCGCTTCCCAGACCGTGCCGCGCTCCGGATCGGCGAGGATCAGATCGTCAAACTGCACATCCAGACGGTTCGGAAACCCCCTGACGGACATATCCGAATAGCTGGCCTCCCAACCGTCGCCTCGCCGCTCTTCGAACCACGCCTCGAGACTGCCGCGCAGGCTGTGTGCCTGCAAAAACCAGTAACCCGCCCAGAGGGCTGCAAGAGCCACGCTCAAAAACACCAACCGCTTCATCTGGCTTTGCCCCTTTGCAAACCGTTGCCAAGTGATGTCTACAGGGCGGAACAGGCGCGTGAAAGGGCAAGGAGACATTACGTGACGCTTTGGGTATTCGGCTACGGCTCTTTGCTCTGGAACCCCGGATTCGAGGTGGCCGAACAGCGCCACGCGCGGCTGGCGGACTATGCCCGCAGCTTCTGCATGCGCTCGATTCACCATCGCGGCAGCGAAGAGGAGCCTGGCCTCGTCCTCGCCCTCGACGCGCATCGCGGTGCGCTTTGTGATGGTGTGGCCTTCCGCGCTCAGCCCGGCACCGAAGACGAAACGCTCGCTTATCTGCGGGAACGCGAACTTGTCTCCGCCGCCTATGTCGAAAAAACCGTGACCCTCGATCTTGACGGCGGCGAACGGATTGATGCGCTGGCCTATGTCATTGACCGCGATCACGTCCAGTACTGCCGTCTCGCGCTGGAAGAACAGGCCGTCATCATCGCGCGGGCCGTCGGCGGGCGTGGTCCAAACACGGAATATCTCTACAACACCGCCACGCATCTGGCGGAACTGGGGATTCCCGATGCAGAACTCGATTGGCTGGTGGATCGGGTGCGGGTGCTGACCGCATAAACCCTTGGCTTAATGGTTTTTAAGCCTTAGCCTCTGTCCAGCAGAACAAACGTGTCAGGTGTCCGATGGACCAGCCGGACCTCGAGGCCGAGCTTCAATTTTCTCAACCCGTCCGGCAGGTGACGCTGATGCTGATCGTGCTGGGGCTGTCCGGTGCGGGCGCCTTTCTGGCGCTGCCCCGCGTCCTGCCGGTCTTCGAATCGAACCCTTATCTGAACGGCTTTATCCTGATCGTCTTTGTGATCGGCGTGCTGGCCTGTTTCTATCAGGTGGTCCAACTCATCGCCTCCGTGCGCTGGATCGAACGCTTTGCCCGCCCCGGCGACCAGCAGGGCAGCCGTGCGCAGGCGCCGCTTCTGCTGGCCCCGCTCGCCGCGCTTCTGCGCCGCCGTGACAAGCGGATGCAGATCACCACCACCTCGACCCGTTCGATCCTCGATTCCGTGGCCACCCGGATTGATGAGGCGCGCGAGATCACGCGCTACATTGTCAGCCTGCTGATTTTCCTCGGCCTTCTTGGCACCTTCTACGGGCTCGCCACCACCGTCCCCGCGCTTGTCGACACGATCCGCAGCCTTGCCCCCGAAGACGGGGAAAGCGGCGCGCAGGTTTTTGGCCGCTTGATGACCGGCCTGGAAAGCCAGCTTGGCGGCATGGGCGTTGCCTTTGCCTCCTCGCTCCTCGGCCTCGCCTGTTCGCTCATCGTCGGCCTGCTCGAACTCTTCGCAGGTCACGGCCAGAACCGCTTTTACCGCGAGCTTGAGGAATGGCTCTCCTCGATCACCCGCCTCGGTTTTTCCTCCGACGGGGATGGCCCGGACCTCGGGGCCGCCGGCGTGGTGCTGGATCGCATGGCCGAACAGATCGAAACCCTGCAGTACCTCTTCGCCCAATCCGAACAGGGCCGCTCGGAGGTAGACAGCCGCCTTGGCCAACTGGCCGATTCCGTCGAACGTATGACCGAACGCATGGAGGCCAGTGCCCCTTCCGCCACCGCGATGGCCCGCATCGCCGACGGTCAGGAACAGCTCGCCGAAGCCATCCGCTCCAAGGAAACAAGCGAAGGGCTCGATGCCGAAAGCCGCATGCGCCTGCGCTCCATCGACGTGCAAATGCTGCGCCTTCTCGAAGAGATCAGCGCCGGGCGGCAGGAAAGTATGGCCGAACTCAGGACCGACATTCACGCGATGTCGCGCCATCTTGCCACCATCGTGAAGCGGTCCGGGGGCTGATCCATGGCCCTTTCGCGCCGCACCGGGCAACGCTTTCAGGCGAACATCTGGCCGGGATTCGTGGATGCCATGACCGGGCTTCTGCTCGTTCTGACCTTTGTCCTGTCGATCTTCATGATCATCCAGTTTGTCCTACGCGAGACGATCACCGGGCAGGAAACCGAACTGAACACCCTCTCCAGTGAAATCGCCGCGCTGGCTCAGGCTCTTGGCGTGCAGGAACGGCGCAACACGGCCCTGACAAGCCAGCTTGGCGAATTGGAAAGCACGCTTTCGGACGCGGAAACCCAACTGGCCGATCAACTGCGCCTGATCGATACGCTGACCGCCACGCGGGACCGTCAGGCAGCAGATCTGGCCGCAGCCCGTCAGGACATCGCGGACCGGGACGCGGCGCTTGCCGATGCACAGGGGCAAATCACCGATTTCGAAGCGCGCGTGGCGACGCTCCTGTCCGAACGGGATGCAGCTCGTGACAACGTGGCTGAACTGACAACCGCCCGAGACGAGCTGACCGCGCGGCGCGAGGCCCTTGAAGCTCTGGTGGCGGACCTGCGCCGCGACAATGCCGACGCCACCGCCCAGATCACGGCCTTGAACACGCGCGTGGACGAGTTGGACCAGGCGCTGACCGCAGAAGAAGAACAGAAACTGCTTGAGGCAGAAGCTGCCGCCGCCCTGCGCGCCCGGCTGGAGAACGCGGACGCCGAACTCACCGCCATGACCCTCGCTCTCGAAGCGGAACGTGCGCGGGCCGAGGACACGCTGACCCTGCTCGCCGCCGCCCGCGAAGCGGAAAGCAACCTGAACGCCCGCCTCGCCGCCGCGCTTTTGGCGGGCGAAGAAGAGGCGCAGGGGCTTCAGGATCAACTGGATGCGGCCACGGCGGAAATCGCCCAGCTGTCTGCAACGCTCGCCGACACGCGGGCAGCAGGCGTGGAAACGGACACCCGCCTCGCCACCTTGCGCGAACAACTGGCCGAAGAGCAATCCGCTCGCGCCGCCGCAGAGCGCGCCTTGGCAGACGCCGAGGACGCCCGTGATGCAACCACCCGCGATCTGATTGCTGCGCGCGGCGCAACAACCGCGGCCGAATCCCGGCTTTCGGACCTTTCCGCGCAATTGGCCGCCGCCCTTGCCCGGCTGACCGAAGCCGAAAGCCTTCAGACGGAACTCGCCGCCCTGCGCGCCCGCAACACGGCCCTTGTCGCGGATCTGGCCACAGCCGAAGGCGCGGCGGCGGACGGCGGCGCAGCTCTGGCCGCCTTGCGTGAAGACACAGCAGCGCTTGAGGAAGAACTGACTTCAGCGCGCGGCGCACGCGCCGACGCGGTTTCTGCGCTGTCCGATCTGCGCGGGCAAAATGCGGACCTGCTCGCCCGGCTTGCCGCCGCCGAAGGGCGGGAAGACACGCAAGACACGCAGATCACAAGCCTTCAGGGGCAGCTCGCGCAGGTACAATCCGATCTTGAGGCCGCCGAATCCCGGGCAAGCGACAGCGCCGTGCGCATCGCGGCGCTGGAGGCTGAAAACGCGGCGCTCACGGACAAACTCGGGTCGGACAGCGACGCGGCAACGCTCACCGCCCAGACCCAAAGGCTTTCCGCTGAACTGGCCGCCGTCCGCGCCCGCGAAGCTGAGCGCGATGTGCTGATCTCCAACCTGCGGCAAGCCTTGGCCGAGGCAGAGGCCCGCGCCGCAGAGCGCGTCGATGATGCCCGGACCCTTGAGGAACGCCTCGCCGCCGCCCTTGCCGCGCGGTTCGAAAGTGAGGCCAGCGCCGAAGAAGTGCGCGAGCAACTGACCGCAGCACTGGCGGCTCAAAAAGCGGCGGAGACCCGGGCCGAGGAGCGTCTGTCCGAAGCCGAAGAGCGCCAGATCCTTCTGGCAGAAGCCCGCGAAAACCTCGCGCAATCGGACGAACGCGCCACGCAGGCTCAAAAACAGGCTGAGCTTCTCAACCAGCAGGTCGCCGCCCTGCGCAGCCAGCTTGGCCAACTTCAGGCGCTTCTGGACGAAAGCCGTGCCTCCGATGAGGCGGCCAAGGTCCAGCTTCAAAACCTCGGGTCCGAGTTGAACGCCGCGCTCGCCCGCGTTGCCGCCGAAGAACGCCGCCGCCGCCAGCTTGAAGAGGCCGAGCGCAAGCGTCTCGAAGAGCAGGCCCGCGATCTGGAGCGTTACCGCTCCGAGTTCTTTGGCCGTATGCGCGAAGTGCTCGGCGACCGCGAAGGCATCCGCATCGAGGGCGACCGCTTTGTCTTCTCCTCCGAAGTTCTGTTCCAGCTGGGCGACGCCGAGCTATCCGACGCAGGGCAGGCGGAAATCGCCAAGATCGCCGGGCTTCTCCGCGACATCGCCGATCAAATGCCAGACGGCATTGATTGGATTATCCGCGTCGACGGCCACACGGACGACATCCCCCTGCGTAGCAGCGCCCGTTTTCAGGACAACTGGGAACTCAGCCAGGAACGCGCGCTGTCCGTGGTGCGCTACATGGTGGATTTCCTCGGCATCCCGCCAAACCGCCTGTCCGCCAACGGCTTTGGCCAATACCAGCCGCTCAACCCGGCCAAAACACCCGAAGCCCGCGCCCAGAACCGCCGCATCGAACTCAAGCTGACCGAACGCTGACTTATTCTACGATCACATAGGCGTACCGTTTTCCAAGGAAACGCCCTTTTCGTGTCAGGGTAATCGCACCTGTATAGCGCCCTTTGGGCCAGCCGGCCTTCGGAGCCTTCCGCCCGAACGCCCGCATGAGGTTCTTCCTCGGCGCTTTCAGAATCTCGCTATGCGAAAACGCAACGCCGCCGGGCCCTTGAATGTCATACTCAACAAGATCGCCATGCTGGGCGAGAAACATATGGGCATACAGCACAATTGCATCGGTTTTGGTGACGGACGTACGGCGCGCGTCTCCGCTTTTGACGCTGTCAAAGCCCGGGACGGCATCCGTGAACCCGGCTGTGAAAAAACCCGTTGGCTGGTATGTGGGCGGGTCGTTCCAATAGCTGACGTCCGGCGCGCCGCATGTGCCCTCCGCCTGCTCCGGCCCAAACGGGTCCACGGGCCTGCCCTCCTTGGACAGCACGGCAAAATGCAGATGCGGAAAGTTGGTCAAACCGCTCAATCCGATCCGGCCAATTGTTTGCCCGGCCTCAACCGTTTGCCCCTGCGCGACACCAATCGAACCGGCGTCCAGATGACAATACAGCGTCTGCAAACCGCCTTCGTGTTTGATCCGAACACCGTTTCCGCAGGCGTTTTCTCCGGTAAACCGCTCATAAGGGGGCTGTCCTGCCACGCCATCCCGTGTTGCCGCGACGACGCCGGGCGCGGCGGCGCGCACGTCCACACCGCTTTCCAGGGCCTCGAAACTGCGCACCGCGAAGTCGATCCCGCGATGCCCGTCCCGTGTGCGAAAGCCGCAGGTGTGATCGGCCCGCCCGGGGCCGGGGTCCGTGTCGAAAAAGGTCTCGATATAGCAATCCTGACCCAGCGTGCAGGCAATGGGCAGATCCAAAAATGGTTCCGCCGCGAGAGGACCCGCGGCGGAAAGCAGTAAAGCAACGATGTGGCGTTTCATTCCGCCGTCAGAAGCGGTGGCTTCTTGGAGCCGAGTCGGGGGTTTTCCGGCCCTTCCAGTTTCAGCACCAGCTCGCCATCCTTGACGGAGACCTTGACGATCCCGCCTTTTGCCAGCTTGCCAAAGAGGAGTTCCTCGGCGAGCGGCTTCTTGATGTGCTCCTGGATCACGCGGGCAAGGGGGCGCGCGCCCATCTTGTCGTCATAACCCTTGTCCGCCAGCCATTCCGCCGCCGGTTTGGTCAGTTCGATGGTCACGTTGCGATCCATAAGCTGCGCCTCAAGCTGAAGCACGAACTTCTCGACCACCTGCAGGATCGTGTCCTTCGGCAACGGCGCAAAGCTGATCACCGCGTCGAGACGGTTGCGGAATTCGGGCGTGAAGGTGCGTTCGATCGCCGCCGTGTCTTCGCCTTCGCGGCGGTCGCGGCCAAAGCCGATCGCGGCCTTCGCCTGCTCCGCGGCCCCGGCGTTCGAGGTCATGATCAGGATCACGTTGCGGAAATCCACGGTCCGGCCGTTGTGGTCGGTCAGCGAGCCATGGTCCATGACCTGCAGCAGGATGTTGTAGACATCCGGGTGCGCCTTTTCGATCTCGTCGAGCAGCAGCACGCAGTGCGGATGCTGATCCACGCCATCGGTCAGCTGACCACCCTGATCAAAGCCGACATAGCCCGGAGGCGCGCCGATCAGGCGGGAGACCGCGTGTTTCTCCATGTACTCCGACATGTCGAAGCGCAGCAGTTCCACGCCGAGTGTCGACGCCAGTTGCTTGGCCACCTCGGTTTTGCCGACGCCGGTCGGACCCGCGAACAGGTAGTTGCCAATCGGCTTCTCCGGTTCGCGCAGACCGGCCCGCGCCAGTTTGATCGCAGAGGACAGCGCCTCGATCGCGTTGTCCTGACCAAACACCACGCGCTTGAGGGTCTTTTCCAGATCCTTGAGCACCTCGGCGTCGTCCTTGGACACGTTTTTCGGCGGAATGCGGGCGATCTTGGCCACGACATTCTCGATTTCCTTGACGCCGATGGTCTTGCGCCGCTTGCTTTCGGCGATCAGATGCTGGGCCGCGCCCGCCTCATCGATCACGTCAATTGCCTTGTCGGGCAGCTTGCGGTCATTGATGTAGCGCGCGGACAGCTCCACCGCCGTCTTGATCGCATCGGCCGTGTATTTCACGCTGTGGTGATCCTCGAAATACGGCTTCAGCCCTTTGAGGATCTTCACGGTATCTTCGACAGAGGGTTCATTCACGTCGATCTTTTGGAACCGGCGGCTGAGCGCGCGGTCCTTTTCGAAGTGCTGGCGGAACTCCTTGTACGTCGTGGAGCCCATGCAGCGCAGCTTGCCTCCCTGAAGCGCGGGCTTCAGCAGGTTGGAGGCGTCCATCGCCCCGCCGGAAGTGGCTCCGGCACCAATCACCGTGTGAATCTCGTCGATGAACAACACCGCGTCATCGTGATCTTCCAACTCGGTCACAACTGCCTTCAGGCGCTCTTCGAAGTCCCCGCGATAGCGCGTTCCGGCCAGCAGGGCACCCATATCAAGGCTGTAGATCGTGGTATCGGACAGCACCGCCGGGGTTTCGCCCGCGACGATCTTGCGCGCCAGACCTTCGGCAATTGCCGTTTTGCCCACGCCGGGATCGCCCACCAGAAGCGGGTTGTTCTTGCGGCGGCGGCAGAGCACCTGGATGCAGCGTTCAACCTCGTGATCGCGGCCGATCAGCGGGTCAATATCGCCTTCGCGCGACTTGGCGTTGAGATCGACGCAATACTTGGCCAGCGCGGATTCCTTCTCCGCAGAGGGCGCATCGGCCTCGGGTGCCTGTGCTTCTTCTTCTTCGGGGGAGCCTTGCACCGGGCGGCTTTCGCCGTAGGCCGGGTTCTTGGCCACGCCATGGGCAATGAAGTTGACGGCGTCGTAGCGGGTCATGTCCTGTTCCTGCAGGAAATACGCCGCGTTCGACTCGCGTTCGGCAAAGATCGCGACCAGCACGTTGGCCCCGGTCACCTCAGTCCGGCCAGAGGACTGTACGTGGATCGCCGCCCGCTGAATAACCCGCTGAAACGCCGCCGTGGGCACCGCTTCGGAGCCTTCGATGTCGGTCACGAGGTTGGACAGGTCTTCGTCGATGAACTCGACCAGCGTGGTGCGCAGCTCTTCGGTATCGACAGAGCAGGCCTTCATCACGCGGACAGCGTCAGGCTCGTCGATCAGGGCCAGCAAAAGATGCTCGAGCGTGGCAAATTCGTGGCTCCGGGAATTGGCCAGGGCCAGGGCCGAGTGAATTGCCTGCTCAAGAGTGTTCGAGAATGAAGGCACGCCTGTGCTCCTTCTGACTATGCGCCGATCCGAAGACCAGCATCGCCTCATTACCTTAAAGTTTGGTCTATAACGCCAAAGCTTCAAGTGTTTTCTGTCTCTGGACCGGTCACATTTTGTGCAATGGCTGAAATGCGTGCCGTTTCAGAAGCGATCCTTGCGGGCGCGGATTTCCGTGAAAACCGCAACATCAGACGCGTCTTCCATCCCGAGCGCCTGTTTTACGCCGGGGATATGCGCCCGAAGGAAGGGGTTTGTGGCCAGTTCCAGCGACAGCGGAACCTGGGCGGTGGGGAGCCCGTCCAAACGGGCTCGTTCAATATCTTCTATACGGGATTTAAGCTCCGGATTGTCCGGTTCAATGGTCAGCGCGAATTTCGCGTTGCTCATCGTGTATTCATGCCCGGAATACACCATGGTCTCAGGCGGCAGCGCGGCCAGCGCCTGCAGGCTTTCGAACATCATCTCAGGCGTGCCTTCGAACAGCCGCCCGCAGCCCATCGCCATCAGGCTGTCGGCGGTGAAGATCGCCCCTGCTTCGGGATAGTAATACGCCACATGCCCCAGCGTGTGCCCCGGTACAGGGATCACCCGGCACAGCCCGTCGCCCGTACCACCCTCGAATCCGTTCTCAAGCGCCATGTCGACGGGCGGCAGCTTGTCCTCCTCCGCCTTTGGCCCCATGACCATGCAGCCGTATTTCTCCTTGATGCCGGGGATGCCATCCACGTGATCCCAGTGGTGATGGGTCAGCATGATCACGCCGGGCGTCCAGCCGCGCGCCTCCAGAGCCTCGATGATCGGCCCCGCTTCCGGTGCGTCAATGATCGCCACACCATCGGGCCCCTTGACCAGGTAGGCGTAATTGTCCTGAAGGCAGGGCACCGTCACGATCTCCAAAGGCATGGCATTTCCTTTCGCGCTTTGTCAGACTAGGGAGCAGTCAAACCCATCGGGAGCCGGGGTGCAATGCATCTGGACGTGCAGACACTGCGGGACTTCTATTATCGCAACGCGCTTGGCCGCGCGGCGCAGAACGTGATCCGCCGGCAGACCCGTGCGTTCTGGCCCGAAGACACGCTCAAGGGGCAGACCGTTGCGGGCTTCGGCTTTGCGGTGCCGCTGATGCGACCCTATCTTGCGCAATCCCGCCGCGTTCTGGGGCTGATGCCCGCGCCGCAGGGGGTCATGCCATGGCCTGCGGGAATGCCGAATGTCTCGGTGCTCTGTGAAGACACCGCCTGGCCGATCGAGACCGGCCACATCGACAGGCTCATCCTGATGCACGGTCTCGAAACCTCCGAGAATCCCTCGGAGCTGCTTGATGAATGTTACCGCGTGCTTGGGCCGGGCGGGCAGGCCCTGTTCATCCTGCCGAACCGATCCGGTCTCTGGGCGCGCTCCGACGCCACGCCGTTCGGCTACGGGCGCCCCTATTCGCGCAGCCAGCTGGAAGCGCAGCTCAAGAAGCATGATTTCATACCGGAAAGCCATGTCAGCGTGCTCTACCAGCCCCCCTCAACCCGGCGTTTCTGGATGAAGACCGCGCCGATGTGGGAACGGGCAGGGCGGGCCATTCCGGCGATCATGGCCGGGGGGGTCATGATGGTTGTCGCCTCCAAACGTTATCCGCCTCGGCGGCGCGGCATAGGCGAAGCGGCGCGGGTTCTGAACCCGCTTGAGGTGCTCGCGCCGTCCGGAGGCAAGGTCGCAAAACCGGTCTGACACCGCATGGGCAGGCGGGATCAGCATGGGGCCATTGGCCGGTCAAAACCGGTCCTTCACCCACCCGCCATCGGCGGGTCAGCGGCCCCTTGGGAAAGGGGGTTCAAACGCCGTTCCGCCTACCCAAACATACTGAGTTTTCGCCACGCTCCGATCGGAACGCGTCCATACGGCAGTTCTCCAATAAACCGCGAATTTACACCCGAAACGCACGATTCTGTGATGGTTTTCAGCGTGCTACGGGCGGTTTCGCTGCGAATTTGGCGAGATTCGCCAAAGGCGGCCTTTGGAATGCAAAAGTACACAATGAAGGGCCCGATTTCGGGGTGTTTGACGGCCAGAGCCGCTCCGCAAAGGGGCTGTTAGCGTCCCAAAACCCTAGTTTTTTGTGTTCTTTTTCCTGCACACATGGTCGCACTTGCGGCAAGTGCATGAAAACAAAAGGATTTAGGGTTGCCTTAATCCTGCGTTAGCATGTTGCGACAACGGATAGGCTCTGCTACATCCGCCGCGATAATTACGCCTTGGAATATTTCAAGGTGCGACCGAGCCCTCGGCCGCCCGGGACACCGGCGCGACACGGGGGCCTTATATCGGAAGGGTGGACGTGTCTGAATCAGCCTCAGTTTCCTCCGGCATCGCGGAACGCTATGCCACTGCCGTCTTCGGGCTTGTGAAGGAAGGCAATGGCCTTTCCACACTGGAGACCAATCTTGACGATCTGTCAGCCACGCTTGAAAGCAGTGCGGAACTCCGCGACCTGCTGACCTCGCCGGTTTATTCCCGCGACGAGCAAGGCGCAGCCATCACCGCCATCGCGGCGAAGATGGGCCTGATGACGGAACTGAAGAACGCGCTGGGCCTGATGGCTCAAAAGCGCCGTCTCTTCGTTGTTCCGGCCATGGCAGCCCGTCTGCGTGAGATGATCGCCGCAGAAAAAGGCGAAGTCACCGCAGAGGTGGTCTCGGCCCAGGCGCTCACCGCCGCTCAGTCCAAAAAGCTGGCCGAGACGCTCAAGGCGCAGGTTGGCAGCGATGTCAAAATCAATTCGACCGTCGATGAAAGCCTCATCGGCGGTCTTGTCGTCAAAGTGGGTTCGCGCATGATCGACACGTCGATCAAAGCCAAGCTCGCATCCCTCCAGAATGCAATGAAAGAGGTCGGATAAATGGGTATCCAAGCAGCAGAGATTTCTGCGATCCTGAAGGACCAGATCAAGAACTTCGGCGAGGATGCCGAAGTTGCCGAGATCGGTCGCGTGCTGTCCGTTGGTGACGGTATTGCCCGCGTGCACGGCCTCGACGCCGTTCAGGCCGGTGAAATGGTCGAGTTCCCCGGCGGTATCATGGGCATGGCCCTGAACCTCGAAACCGACAACGTCGGTGTGGTTATCTTCGGCTCCGACCGTGACATCAAAGAAGGCGACACCGTCAAGCGCACGAACTCCATCGTGGACGTTCCCGCCGGTAAAGGCCTGCTGGGCCGCGTTGTAGACGGCCTCGGCAACCCGCTCGACGGCAAAGGCCCGATCGAGTTCGAAGAGCGTCGCATCGCCGACGTGAAAGCACCGGGCATCATCCCGCGTAAGTCGGTTCACGAGCCGATGGCAACCGGCCTCAAGGCCGTTGACGCGATGATCCCGATTGGCCGTGGCCAGCGTGAGCTGATCATTGGTGACCGTCAGACCGGTAAAACCGCCGTTGCTCTCGACGCGATCCTGAACCAGAAGTCCTACAACGAAGCCGCAGGTGACGACGAGAGCAAGAAGCTCTACTGCGTCTACGTGGCCGTTGGCCAGAAGCGCTCCACCGTTGCACAGCTGGTGAAGAAGCTCGAAGAAACCGGTGCGATCGAATACTCGATCGTCGTGGCCGCAACCGCGTCCGACCCGGCTCCGATGCAGTTCCTCGCGCCCTACGCCGCAACCGCGATGGCCGAGTACTTCCGCGACAACGGCAAGCACGCGCTCATCATCTATGATGATCTGTCCAAGCAGGCCGTGTCCTACCGTCAGATGTCCCTGCTGCTGCGCCGCCCGCCGGGCCGTGAAGCCTACCCGGGTGACGTTTTCTACCTCCACTCGCGCCTGCTCGAGCGTTCCGCGAAGCTGAACGAAGACAACGGCGCTGGCTCGCTGACGGCTCTGCCGATCATCGAAACCCAGGGTGGTGACGTGTCCGCGTTTATTCCGACAAACGTGATCTCCATCACCGACGGTCAGATCTTCCTCGAAACCGAACTGTTCTACCAGGGCATCCGTCCTGCTGTGAACACCGGTCTGTCGGTTTCGCGTGTGGGCTCCTCCGCTCAGACCAAAGCCATGTCCTCCGTGGCTGGCCCGGTTAAGCTGTCGCTCGCCCAGTACCGTGAAATGGCTGCCTTCGCGCAGTTCGGCTCCGACCTCGACGCCGCAACCCAGCAGCTGCTGAACCGTGGTGCGCGTCTGACCGAGCTGATGAAGCAGGCCCAGTACTCGCCGCTGACCAACGCCGAGATCGTCTGCGTGATCTACGCCGGCACCAACGGCTTCCTCGACAAGGTTGACGTCTCCGACGTGGGCCGCTTCGAATCCGGTCTTCTCGCTCACCTGCGCGGCAAAAACGCCGACCTGCTGAACGACATCGAGACCAACGATCAGAAGGTGAAGGGCGAGCTGGAAGACAAGATCAAGGCCGCCATCAGCGACTTCGCCAGCGACTTCGCATAAGGAGACGCGGCGATGCCAAGTCTTAAGGACCTCAAAAACAGGATCGAGTCGGTCAAATCGACCCGCAAGATCACCAAGGCCATGCAGATGGTCGCGGCAGCAAAACTGCGCCGCGCCCAGGATGCGGCCGAAGCGGCCCGCCCCTACGCGGATCGTTTCAACGGTGTGATGGCGTCGTTGGCTGCCTCGGTCGGCACAAGCGACAGCGCGCCCCGGCTTCTCGCCGGGACGGGCAAAGACGACGTGCAACTGCTCGTCGTGATGACATCCGAGCGTGGCCTTTGCGGTGGTTTCAACACCAACATCGTGAAGCTGGCCAAAGCAAAGATCGAAGAGCTCAAAGCCGCTGGCAAGACCGTGAAGATCCTCACGGTCGGCAAGAAAGGCCGCGAACAGCTCAAGCGTGACTACGAAGATCTCTTCGTCAGCCACGTCGATCTGAGCGAGGTCAAGCGCATCGGATACGGCAACGCACAAGATGTTGCTCGCGACCTTCTGGCGCGGTTCGACAATGGCGAATTTGACGTGGCGACGATCTTCTATTCGGAGTTCCAGTCAGTCATCAGCCAGATCCCGACCGCCCTGCAGGTCATCCCCGCCGCCTATGAAAAGGCAGACGGGGAAGAGGACGGCGCATCGACGCTCTATGATTATGAGCCCGATGAAGAAGCCATCCTTGCGGACCTCCTGCCGCGTGGTGTGGCTACACAGATCTTCTCAGCTCTGCTCGAGAACGGGGCTTCCGAACAGGGCGCCCGGATGTCGGCCATGGACAACGCAACGCGCAACGCTGGCGAGATGATCGACAAGCTGACCATCGAGTACAACCGTTCGCGCCAGGCCGTCATCACGAACGAACTGATCGAAATTATCTCGGGCGCCGAGGCGCTCTAAGAACCCGGAGTAGAAACCAATGGCAAACGCACAAGGCAAAATCACCCAGGTGATTGGCGCCGTGGTCGACGTTCAGTTCGACGACCACCTGCCGGAAATCCTGAACGCGCTGAACACCACCAACGACGGCAAGACCCTCGTTCTGGAAGTGGCTCAGCACCTCGGCGAAAACACTGTCCGCACCATCGCGATGGACGCGACCGAAGGTCTCGTTCGCGGTCAGGAAGTCAGCGACACCGGCGGCCCGATCTCGGTGCCCGTGGGCAACGCAACGCTCGGCCGTATCCTCAACGTCATCGGTGAGCCGGTTGACGAAGGTGAGCCGCTGAACGCAACCGAATACCGCGCGATCCACCAGCCGGCCCCGACCTTCGACGAACAGGCAACTGAATCCGAAGTGCTGGAAACCGGCATCAAGGTGATCGACCTGCTCGCCCCCTACTCCAAGGGTGGTAAGATTGGTCTGTTCGGCGGCGCCGGCGTGGGCAAAACCGTTCTCATCATGGAACTGATCAACAACATCGCAAAAGTGCACTCGGGTTACTCCGTGTTCGCCGGTGTTGGCGAGCGGACCCGTGAAGGCAACGACCTTTACCACGAAATGATCGAATCCTCGGTTATCAAGCCCGACAACCTCGAAGAGTCCCAGGTGGCTCTGGTTTACGGCCAGATGAACGAGCCTCCGGGTGCGCGTGCCCGTGTTGCTCTGACCGGTCTGACCCTCGCCGAGCAGTTCCGTGACCAGTCCGGTACCGACGTTCTGTTCTTCGTGGACAACATCTTCCGCTTCACGCAGGCAGGCTCCGAGGTGTCCGCACTTCTTGGCCGTATCCCCTCCGCTGTGGGCTACCAGCCGACGCTGGCCACCGACATGGGTGCCATGCAGGAACGCATCACCTCGACCAAGAATGGCTCCATTACCTCCATTCAGGCCGTGTACGTTCCCGCGGACGACCTTACCGACCCGGCGCCTGCCACAACATTCGCCCACTTGGACGCGACCACGGTTCTCAACCGTGCGATCTCCGAGCTCGGCATCTACCCGGCCGTGGACCCGCTGGACTCCAGCTCGCGTCTCATGGACCCGCAGATCGTTGGCGAAGAGCACTACCAGGTTGCCCGTGACGTGCAGGGTATCCTCCAGCGCTACAAGTCGCTGCAGGACATCATCGCGATCCTCGGCATGGACGAACTGTCCGAAGAAGACAAGCTGACCGTTGCGCGTGCGCGTAAGATCCAGCGCTTCCTCTCGCAGCCGTTCGACGTGGCAAAGGTCTTCACCGGCTCCGACGGTGTGCAGGTTCCGCTCGCGGACACCATCTCGTCCTTCAAGGCCGTGGTGGCTGGCGAGTACGACCACCTTCCCGAAGGCGCCTTCTACATGGTTGGCGGCATCGACGAAGTGCTGGCCAAAGCCGAGAAGATGGCAGCCGACGCCGCCTAAACCCTGCCGCCCCGGTGCAACTTGTGTCGGGGCAGGCTCCTGAAAGGAGACAAACATGGCAGAGACAATGCAATTTGATCTGGTCAGCCCGGAACGCAGCTTGCTCTCCACGCAGGTGAAATCCGTGCAGATCCCGGGTGCGGATGGCGACATGACCGCCATGCCGAGCCACGCGCCGACGATCACCACCCTGCGCCCCGGCATCCTGTCCGTCGAGACAGAAACCGGGACCGAAGAGTTCGTGGTCACCGGTGGCTTTGCCGAGATCGGTGAAGGCCTTTCCGTTCTGGCGGAAAAAGCCCTGCCGCGCGGCGATGTGGATCAGGCAACCTACGAGGCTCTGGTTGACGAGGCGCACAACGCCTACAAGCAGACCAAGGAAGCCTTCACCAACGAGCCGGGCCCCGTCGATGACGCGGCCAAGCTGCTTCAGGACATGGTCGCCGTGGGCACCCACATCGGCCTCGACCCGAAGAGCCCCTCGCTCTGAAGCCTCGCTTCACCACAGATTGAGAAAGGCCCTGCACGCGCGGGGCCTTTTTCGTTTTGGGCGGGTCGTGTGAACTGGCATTTATTCTCCGGCCCCCAGCGCGGAATCAAGGCCGCAGGCCGCCGCGCCATCGACGGGCCGTCCCCACGGCACGGCGATTGGATTGTCGTATCAAGCCACACATGACGAGCGCGCCAGTGACTTGGATAAATCGAGGGGATCAGAGGGAGGATCGCCGCACCACGGCCCGTCAATGGCGCGGCTTGTTCTCTAGTCGTGAGGTCCCGGATCAAGTCCGGGACGGGACCGCACTATGTCCCCTTCAAACCCGAACCAAACACCCATCCTTAACCGGACACGCTTTACCCGTTCAAAAACCGGTAGAAATCGGCAAAACTGCCCGGACAGGACGAGGGACATTATGAAAAAATACGTAGGATCGCTGATTGGCGTGGATCAGGGCAACGACGAGGTGTTCTCCGACTTCGCCTCTGGCGGGGACATGTGGACAGGCCACGGCTCGCGCGAACGCCGCAAACGCATCAAATTCTCCGAACCCTTCCGCTCTGTTCCGTCCGTTCAGGTCTCCCTGTCTCTCTGGGACATGGACCAGGGGGCAAACGTCCGCGCCGACATCGCCGCCGAGAACGTGACCGAAACCCATTTCGATCTGGTCTTCCGCACATGGTCCGACACCCGCGTCGCCCGCGTCCGCATGAGCTGGACCGCCATCGGCGAGGTCACCTCCGAAGATGATTGGGAGCTCTATTGAGCGACAATCACCCCATCCCGGCGGCTGTCGCCCCTGCCTTCGAGGCCTTCCCTGAGCCCGCGCGCGGCGCTCTGCTGGCCATCCGCAGCCGCATCTTCACCCTCGCCGCAGAAGATCCCCGCATCGGCCCCGTGACCGAAAGCCTGAAATGGGGCCAGCCCAGCTATGCGTCCAAAGTCGGAACACCCCTGCGCCTCGGCCTGCCCAAATCCGGCGGCTGCGCGATCTTCTGTCATTGCCAGTCCCGCGTGATCCCCGATCACCGCGCGCTCTTTGGCGCAGACCACCGCTACGACGGCAACCGCGCCCTCCTGTTCAAGCCACAGGCCCCGCCCGCACCGCACGCCTTGGACGCGCTCATCCGCAGCGCTCTAACCTACCGGCTCTAAACGAAAACGGCTGCCCGATCAGATGATCGAACAGCCGCAAAATCGTTGCCAAGGAAGGTCTTACAAAATGCCTTCGTAGATCGGCCCAAGCGTTTCCGTCTCGAACAGCGACGAGACGCTTGTCCCGTTCCAGATGTTCAGGATCGACTGCGCAAACATCGGCGCTGTCGGCAAAATACGAATGTTCGGCGCGCCCGCAACGTGATCAGTCGGCTGGATCGAATCCGTCAGAACCAGCGATTTCATCACCGAGTTCGACACCCGCTCCACCGCCGGACCAGACATCACACCGTGCGAGATATAGGCGTGCACCTCGGTGGCGCCGTGCTCCATCAGCACCTCCGCCGCCTTGCAAAGCGTGCCCGCCGTGTCGCACATGTCGTCGACGATGAAGCACTTTTTGCCCTTCACGTCCCCGATCACCGTCATTTCGGCCACTTCGCCGGGCTTCTCGCGGCGCTTGTCCACGATCGACAGCGGTGCATTGATCCGCTTGGCCAGCTCGCGCGCCCGCGCCACACCGCCCACGTCTGGCGAGACAACCATGATGTCGTCCATATTGCCCTTGAACTGCTTCAGGATATCCAGCGCAAAAATCGGCGAGGCATAGAGGTTGTCCACCGGAATATCAAAGAACCCCTGAATCTGCGCAGCGTGCAGGTCCAGCGTCAGGATCCGCTCGATCCCGGCCTCAACCATCATGTTGGCCACCAGCTTGGCGGTGATCGGCGTGCGCGCCTTGGTGCGGCGATCCTGTCGGGCATAGCCAAAATACGGGATCACGGCGGTGATACGCGAGGCCGAGGAGCGGCGCAGCGCGTCCGCCATGATCAGCAGCTCCATCAGGTTGTCATTCGCCGGGTTCGAGGTCGGCTGAATGATGAACATGTCCTCGCCGCGGACGTTCTCATAAACCTCGACAAAGATCTCTGCATCGTTGAAGCGCTCCACACGCGCCTCAACCAATCCAACGCTCATCCCACGGTAGAGCGACATGCGCCTTGCAATCGCCTCTCCAAGCGGTTTGTTGGCGTTCCCCGAGATCAGTTTCGGTTCAATAACGGTGGGCATGGGCGCGGCTCCGGCAGAGTGGGATTCGATGAGTTGCGATCCGGTTAGCATGACCCTAAGCTCCGGGCCAGCGTTACAGGACAAAGGCGACCACATGGCTCACATCGATTACTTTTTTGCGACATTGTCGCCTTTCGCCTATCTGGCTGGCACCCGTCTCGAGGAAATTGCCGCCAAACATGGCGCGACGATCACCTACAAGCCGCTCGACATCATCGCGCTCTTTTCCCGCACAGGTGGTACGCCGCCGGGGCAGCGCCACCCCAGCCGTCAGGCCTATCGCGCGCAGGAACTGCCGCGATCGGCCAAAAAAGCCGGGATTCCGCTCAATCTCAAACCGGCGCATTGGCCGACGAACATGGCTCCCAGCAGCTATGCGATCATTGCGGCGCAGAACGCCGGTGGCGGCGATCTGGGCAAGCTCTGCCATGGGTTGATGCGCTGCGTCTGGGCCGAAGAGAAAGACATCGCACAGGAAGACGTGATCCGCGCCTGTCTCGAAGAGGCCGGGTTTGATCCGTCTCTGGCGGACAGCGGCCTGCTTGAAGGGGCCGAAACCTACGCCCGCAATCTGGAAGAAGCGGTGGACAAGGGCGTCTTTGGCGCGCCGTTCTACGTGGTCGACAGCGGGCAGGTGTTCTGGGGGCAAGATCGTCTCGACGATCTCGATGCCCATCTGTCCGGCGATCTGTAGTGACCGAAACCACCGCTGACCGCATCGCGGTTCGGACCTTCGGGACCGGCAGCCAGCCGGTTCTGGCCCTGCACTGCGGGCTTGGCAGCGGTGCCATGTGGAAAGGCGTTTCGGCTTTTGCGCCGAGCGTCGCCATCACCGCGCCGGATCTGCCCGGCCATGGGCGCAGCGCGCCGTTCGAAGACGGGCGCGATGTGCATGATCAGGCGACAGAGGCCATGCGCCCGCTGTTTGCGGCGGGCGTGCATCTGGTCGGCCACAGCTTCGGCGCGACGGTTGCGCTGCGGCTGGCCCTTGAAACCCCGGCTCTTGTCTCGAAACTGACCCTGATCGAGCCGGTGTTCTTCGCCGCTGCACAGGGGCGCGCCGGGTTCGAGGAACAGCGCAAACGCGAAGAGGCGGTGTTCTCGGTTTTCGAGACCGGCGATCACCTCGCCGCCGCGCGCGCGTTCAACCGGGTTTGGGGGGGTGGGATCCGCTGGGAGCGGTTCTCCGAGGCCGCGCGGCAAGCCATGGCCAACGGCATGCCCTTTGTCGCCGCAACCAAAGCGAGCCTCTGGCAGGATTGTCACGGGCTTTTGAACGCGGGCGGTCTGGAGTCCCTGACCATGCCGGTGCAGTTCCTGCGCGGCGCGCAAACGGTTCCGATCATTGCCGAAATCCATGCCGGGCTGATGGCGCGCCTGCCCCATACGCACGAAACGGTGGTGCCGGAAGCGGGCCATATGCTGGTTTCAACCCATCCCGAAGCCGTGGCGTCGGTGCTCCGGGGCTAACGCCCTCTGCGTTCAGGATTTCTTGCCGATTTTCGGCTCTGTCCCCGCCTTCAGCCGTTTCAGGTTCTCCCGGTGCCGCCAGTAGATCAGGAAGGTCAGGATCGTCCCGGTGATCAGCAGGTCAACGCGCGCCATGAAGAACATCCACACGGTGGTGGACATGGCCGCCGTCAGCGCCCCAACCGAAGAAATCCGCGACACCAGCGCACCAAAGAGCCATGTGGCGCAGCACAGCAGGCCCACGGGCCAGCTCAGGGCCAGCACGGTGCCGAGATAGGTCGCCACGCCCTTGCCGCCCTTGAACCGGAGCCAGACCGGATAGCAATGCCCGATGAAAGCCGCGAGACCCGCCCATTGTGCCACGCCTTCGGGGCCAAAAGCCTGCGCAAAGAAAACCGCGATGGCGCCCTTGGCCCCGTCAAGGATCAGCGTCGCCGCTGCCGCGCCCTTGTTGCCGGTGCGCAGAACGTTTGTCGCGCCGATATTGCCGGAGCCGATCTTGCGCAGGTCGCCAAGGCCAAGGACCGCGCTGATGACGATCCCGAAGGGGATCGACCCGAGCAGGTAACCCATCGCGATCCAGAGAAGCAAAGCGCTGTCCATCCTGTGTCCTCCTCAGGCGTTCACGTCAAACACGCGTTTTCCAGCAACCCAGGTGCCGAGCACCTTGCCCTGAAGCCGCGCGCCGTCAAAGGGGGTGTTTTTCGATTTCGAGCGGAGTTTGAACCGGTCGAGCACCAGCGGCTTGTCGGAATCGAACAGCACCAGATCGGCCGGAGCGCCTTCCGCGATGCGGCCCGCTGGCAGGCCAAGCCGTTTTGCCGGGTTCAGTGACAGCGCGCGGAACAGTGTCGGCAGTTCCAGCTCACCGGAATGATAGAGCCGCAGCAGCACCGGCAGCATGGTCTCCAGCCCCACCGCGCCGGAAGCGGCCTCTTCATAAGGCAGACGTTTACTTTCTTCGTCCTGCGGGGTGTGGAAGCTGCTGATCACGTCAATGAGGCCGGTGCGAATGGCGTCAATCACCGCGTGGCGATCGTCCTCGGAACGCAGCGGCGGCTTGACCTTGAAGAAGGTCCGGTAGTCGGCCACGTCCAGTTCGTTGAGCGTCAGATGGTGCATCGACGTGCCCGCGGTGACGTCAAAGCCGTTCTTCTTGGCGCGCTCCAGGGCGGGCAGGGCGCGGGCGGTGGTGATCTGGTCGGCGTGGTATTTGACGCCGGTCATTTCGATCAGCGCAATGTCCCGATCCAGCCCCATGCGTTCGGCCATGGGCGAGACGCCGGGCAACCCGCGTAGGGTGGCGAATTTGCCGGAAGTCACGGCAGAGCCCTTCGACAATCCCGGCTCCTGCGGGTGCCCCATGACCAGCGCCCCGAGGCTGCGGGCGTAGCTCATGGCGCGGGTGAGCACCTTGGTGTCGGTCACAACACGGTCGCAATCGGTGAAACCCACCGCCCCGGCATCCATCAGGAAGCCGAACTCGGTCATTTCCTTGCCCTCGCGCCCCTTCGTCAGAGCGGCCATCGGCAGCACGTTCACCGGCGCGGTTTCCAGCGCGCGGCGGCGGATGAATTCGAGCGTTTCGGGAGTGTCAATCGCGGGCAGTGTGTCGGGGCGGGTGACGATTGTCGTCACACCCCCGGCGGCGGCGGCGAGGCCCGCCGTCTTGAAGCTCTCCTTGTGGCGCTCCCCCGGCTCGCCAACCTTGACGCCAATGTCGATGATGCCCGGCGCAAGCAAAGCCCCGCCACAGTCGACCGAGTTCACAGCTGTGAACTTTTCTTCTGTAATATCAGTACTTTGGGTTAATACTTTGGCAATCTTCCCATGCTCGAGAACAAGCGCCCCTTCGGTAATACTATCCGCTTCGGGGTCAATCAGGCGGGCGTTTTCGAGAAGTGTACGTGTCATGGTCAGCCGTCCGGGGTCGTGTTGGCCATACTCCTACGGCAAAACGGGGGGAGGGGGTAGAGGGGTGTTGGTTTCCGGCCGCTGCGTTTGAATGCTTGGGAAACGCGATTGTTCGTCATTGGGGATGGCCATGGCGTCAATGGAGCCCAAAGTGTCCCGGACTTGATCCGGGACCTTATGGCCAGCGCGCAAGCCGTGCCATTGACGGGCCGTGGTGCGGCGATCTTACCTCGGTTCCCCTCGATTTATCCCAGCCACTGGTGCGCTCGACCCATGTGGCTCTATACACCAACCCAATCGCCGTGCCGCGGGGACGGCCCGTCGATGGCGCGGCGGCCTGCGGCCTTGATTCCGCGCTTGGGTACGAGGAACGAAAGTCCCTCATGGCCAAGTTCGCCATCGGGATACGACCTGTCAGCGAGCGCTGTATCCCGCACAGCAAACCTTCTGGAATAGCCCAATCAAGCGCTTTTGTAGTAGAGGCAGGCGTAGTGGTTTCAGCGCTTGATCCGCGCCACAACGCCTTCCGGGTCGCCCTGAAACTTGATCAGGTGTTTGTCGCCGGATTTTGTGATCAGTTGCACCGCCGAGCCGATCTTTTTCACATTTGCCAAGTCGGACAGGCGCACGATCCGTCCGCCGGGCCCGTTCAGCGTGGTCTCATCCATGGTCCAGGCCTCGCCCAAGGCTTCGTCCATCAGGTACCAGCCGCGGATGGCAACGGCGGCGAGGCCGCCGATGGCTCCGGTCCAGACATGGGGGTTGCCTGCGATCCACAGGATCAGCATCCCGCCCGCCATGGCGACGGCGGCGAGGGTCAGGTGGGATTGGATGTATGTTTGCCGGTCCGGGCGAAATTCGGTCATAGCAGGAAAAACGCGAGCAGCAGGAGGAAGAGCACGGCCACGGCGGCAAGGATCAGCTTGAGCATGTTGGTGCTGCCCGGCGGGTCATTGGCGTCCGCCCCGGTGAGGGTACCTTGGGCCGATTTGCTGCGCAGCTTGGCCCCGCGCGCCTTGCCGGTTTCCTCGTGAAAGGTGCCGATCCAGCGCAGGGGCGAGGCGATGGTCAGGGTCTGCGAGGTGTTCTCGAAGGCTTGAGAGGGCAGGACAATGACGTGGCCCTTCAGGCTGTCGATCTGCGGTTTGGCGGCTTTGAAATCCACGCCGGAGGCGTTGTGCGCCTCGGCCAGATATTTCGACAGCGGCATCTCGCCCAGATCGCGGATGTCCACCACATCGACAAAGGCCGGGCGCAGTTTGGTGGCGCCAAGCCCGTATTTCAGCGGCCACTCGCCGGTGCCCGCCATGGTGGTGAAGCGCTCAACGGCCTCGGGCGGCAGATCAAGGTGGAAGAGGCGAAAGGTGCCGGTCTCCGAGCCGTTGATGTTCATGGTGGTCATGCCATGACTTCCTTGGGATGCGCGCGCAGGTTGCGGGCGAGCAGGTCCATAGCGGCCATGCGCACGGCCACACCCATCTCGACCTGATCCTGAATGACGGAGCGGTTGATGTCGTCCGCGATGGTGCCGTCGATTTCCACGCCGCGGTTCATGGGGCCGGGGTGCATGACGATGGCGTCGTCCTTGGCATGGGCGAGCTTTTCCGCATCCAGCCCGTAGCGGTGGTAATACTCGCGCTCCGACGGGATGAAACCGCCGTCCATGCGTTCGCGCTGGAGACGGAGCATCATGACCACGTCGACGTCTTTGAGGCCCTCTTCCATGTTGTCATAGACCTCGACGCCGAAATGTTCGACGCCGGAGGGCATGAGAGTCGGCGGGCCGACAAGGCGGATGCGGTTTTCCATCTTGTGCAAGAGCAGGATGTTGGAGCGGGCGACGCGGCTGTGGGCGATGTCGCCGCAGATGGCGATGTTAAGCCGGTGCAAGCGGCCCTTGGCACGGCGAATGGTGAGCGCGTCCAGAAGCGCCTGGGTCGGGTGTTCGTGCCTGCCGTCGCCTGCGTTGAGCACGGCGCAGTTCACCTTTTGCGCCAGAAGGTCCACCGCGCCGGAATGCGGGTGACGGACCACGAGCAAATCGGGGTGCATGGCGTTCAGCGTCATGGCGGTGTCGATCAGGGTTTCGCCCTTTTTGATCGAGGAGGCCTGCATCGCCATGTTCATCACATCCGCGCCAAGCCGCTTGCCTGCAAGCTCAAAGCTGGCCTGCGTGCGGGTGGAGTTCTCGAAGAACATGTTGACCTGCGTCAGCCCCGCGAGCGCGTTGGCGTGTTTCTCGCGGCGGCGTCCAAGCGCGACGTATTGGTCGGCGAGGTCGAGAATGGTGGTGATTTCATCGGGGCGCAGGGGCTCGATGCCCAGAAGGTGGCGGTGATCGAAACGCATGGGGCCCTCTTGTCGTGCTGTCCCCTAATAGAAAGCGGGGGGGATTTCGGCAAGGGTTTCACGCGGGCAATGCACGAGAGCGGATTTTCTTTGCTCATGAGCGGGACTAGGGTAGCGCGTATGGATTCGGGAATGGATTGGCATACGGCCCGGGCTTTGCTCGAATGGCAGGTGGAACTGGGCGTGGTCGAGGCGATCGCGGACGCGCCGGTGGACCGCTTTGCCGTGGAAGAGGCCGCGAAGGAGCAGGCCAAGGCGCGCAAGGCCCAAGGGGTGGCCAAACGCGGGCCGGTTCCCGTGGTTCCCGAAGCGAAGGTGGACCCGGTTGCGGAGGCTGTTTCGGCGGCCAAAGGCGCGGCTTCGCTGGAGGCTTTGCAGGCCGCTTTGGGTGCGTTTGAGCATTGCGAGTTGAAGCGCGGGGCGCGCAACCTCGTATTCAGCGACGGCGTGCCGGACGCACGGGTGATGATCGTCGGCGAAGCGCCGGGGCGGGATGAGGACCGGATCGGCAAGCCGTTTGTGGGCCGTGCCGGGCAATTGCTGGACAGGATGTTGGCCGCCATCGGGCTGAGCCGCGAGGAGAGCGTCTATATCACCAACGTGATGCCGTGGCGCCCGCCGCAGAACCGCGATCCGAGGCCGGAAGAGATTGCCATGTTGCAGCCGTTCCTGCGCAAGCACATCGCTCTGGTTAGACCGGATGTGCTTGTGATCATGGGAAATATCAGCTGTCAGGCGCTTTTGGGCAAACGCGGGATCACCCGTCTGCGCGGGAACTGGTCGGAGGCCGAAGGTATTCCGGCCATGCCGATGCTGCACCCGGCGTATCTGCTGCGCACGCCGTCGGCGAAGCGCGAGACATGGGCGGATTTGCTGGCCGTGAAGGCACGGCTGGAAGGCAAATGAGATGATCATCGACCCGCTTGTCCTTCTGGCCTTTGTCCCCGCATCGCTGGCGCTGAACATCACGCCGGGCGCGGATATGCTGTTTTGCATGGCGCAGGGATTGCGCGGCGGGCCGCGCGCGGGCTGGGCTGGCTCGGCGGGGATCAGCGCTGGCGGCATGGTGCATGCGCTCTTGGCCGGGCTGGGCCTGAGCGCCTTTCTGGCGGCTGTGCCGGGGGCTTTTGACGCCATTCGGTGGCTCGGGGTTGGCTATCTGCTGTACCTCGCAATCCGGACGTTGCGCACCCCGTTTGGCGGCGGCAACCTGCAGGCGGTCAGCCCCAAACGCGCCATGCGCGAAGGGTTCTTTGTCAGCATGACCAACCCGAAGGTGATCCTGTTCATTCTCGCTTTTGTGCCACAGTTCGTGGACCCGGCGCGCGCGGTTCTGCCGCAGTTCCTGATCTTTGGCGCGGTCATCAGCCTTGGCGGGTTTTTCATAAACGGGACGGTGGGGCAGTTCGCGGGGCGGCTGACGCATCACCTGAAACAAGGCGGCACGGTCGAGCGCGTGATGCGCTGGATCACCGCAACGGTGTTTGGCGGGCTGGCCCTTCGGCTCGCAATCTGAGGAGAACGGCATGAGCCGGATTGATGAGAGCAAAGAGTTCATTCCTGTCAGGATCGCGGTGCTGACGGTCAGCGACACGCGTGGGCTGGACGAGGATCGCAGCGGTGATACGCTGGTGTCGCGGCTGACGGAGGCCGGGCATGTGCTGGCCGATCGCAAGATCCTCCGCGACGAGCGGGCCGAAATCGCGGATCAACTGCGCGCCTGGATCGCGAACCCGGACGTGGACGTGGTGATTTCGACCGGCGGAACCGGCCTGACGGGGCGCGATGTGACGGTCGAGGCGCACCGCGATGTCTATGAAAAAGAGATCGACGCCTTTGGCACGGTCTTCACCATGGTCAGTTTCCAAAAGATCGGAACCAGCGCCGTGCAAAGCCGGGCCACGGGCGGCGTGGCCGGTGGCACCTATCTCTTTGCGCTGCCCGGCAGCACCGGGGCGTGCAAGGATGCATGGGATGAAATTCTGCGCTGGCAATTCGATTTCCGCCACCGCCCCTGCAATTTCGTCGAGATTTTTCCCAGACTCGACGAACATTTGCGACGGAAGTGATCTGGAAGCGCGTATAAAGACGCATAGATTATGGGGATAGGCTGCGAAACCCCGTGATTTCCGGTATTTGCGGCGCGCCGTGGAGTTCGACATATGCGATTTCTTCGCAAAAGCCTGACCGGCCTCTTTTTGATGGCCGTGACCCTATCGCTTCTGGTCTATGCCGGGACGATGGTGCGGGATGCTGTTGAGGCACGCATGTCCGAAGAACCCCGCATGCCGCGCGGGCAGGAGCGGGTTTTTGCGGTGAACGTTGTGACCGTGACGCCGGAAACCATCGTGCCGGTGCTGCGCGCCTTTGGCGAAGTGCAATCGAGCCGGACGCTGGAGCTCCGGGCTGCGACGGGCGGCGCACTGATTGATCTGGCCCCCGAGTTTGTCGAAGGCGGCCGGGTAGAGGCGGGGCAGGTTCTGGCCCGGATTGATCCCGCCGACGCGCAGGCGGCTCTGGACCGGGCAGAAAGCGATCTGCTGGATGCCGGGGCCGAGCAGCGCGAAGCGGAGCGTGCGGTTGTGCTGGCGCAGGACGAACTTGCGGCGGCGCAGGATCAGGTGGCTCTGCGGGAAAAGGCCTTGCAGCGGCAAAACGATCTGAGGGCGCGCAACGTGGGCACGGCGGCGGCGGTTGAGACCGCTGAACTGGCGCTGTCCTCGGCCCGGCAGGCGGTGTTGTCTCACCGGCAATCTGTGGCCACGGCGCAGGCGCGGATCGATCAGTCCGTGACCCGGTTGAGACGCGCGGAGATTGCTCTGAGCGAAGCACGGCGCGGGTTGGCGGATACCGAAGTGCGGGCAGAGTTTGCCGGGCTGCTGTCGGATGTTTCGGTTGTGGCCGGGCGGCTTGTGTCGAGCAATGAAAAGCTCGGCGAGGTGGTTGATGCGCAATCGCTGGAGGTGGCGTTTCGCGTGTCGACGCAGGAATACGCACGGCTTCTGGATGAGAATGGTGTCCTGCAGCGGTCTGATGTGACGGTGACGCTGGACGTCTTTGGCACGAATATTCAGGCCGAGGGCCAGATCAGCCGCGAGAGCGCGGCGGTGGGCGAAGGCCAGACCGGACGGCGGCTGTTCGCGACGCTGAGCGCGCCGCGCGGCTTCAAGCCCGGCGATTTTGTCACCGTGTCCGCCCGAGAAGCGCCGCTGGAGCGCGTTGCGCGGGTTCCGTCCACCGCCGTTGATGCCAGCGGAACGGTGCTCATGATCGGCGAAGAGGACCGTCTGGCAAGCGCGCGGGTGCAGGTCATGCGCAGGCAGGGCGATGATGTGCTCATCCGGGCGGGGGCAATCAGCGGCGCGGAAATCGTGGCCGAGCGCACGCCGCTGCTTGGCGCGGGGATCAAGGTCAATCCGCTCAGGGTTGGTGCGGCGCCGCAGGTGGCCGCAGCGCCAGAGATGATTGAGCTGAGCGATGAACGCCGCGCCCGGCTGCGGGCCTTCATCGAAGCGAACAAGCGGATGCCGGCGGAAGTGAAGTCACGGCTGCTCGGGCAACTGGAGCAAGCGCAGGTTCCCGCCGCCGTCGTGGCGCGGATCGAAGCGCGGATGGGCGGCTGATGGCGCGGGGGTTGTCCCAGCGGGCCGGAGGCCTGTTCTCTTATTTCACGCGTCACCCGACGCTGGCCAACCTGCTGCTGGTCATTCTTGTGGCTGCCGGTCTGTTTTCCGCCCCCAACATGCGCGCGCAGTTTTTCCCGGATGTGATCCTCGATGAGGTGAGCGTCAATGTCGCCTGGGATGGGGCCGGGGCCGAAGACGTGGATTCGGCGGTGGTTCAGGTGCTGGAGCCGACCCTGCTGGCGGTCGAAGGGGTGCTGAGTTCGGAGGCCACCTCGCGCGAGGGGCGCGGCAGCATCTCGCTGGAGTTCGAGCCGGGTTGGGACATGGCCCGTGCCGCCAATGACGTGCAAAGCGCGGTCGACAGCGTGACCAACCTGCCCGAGGCCGCCGAAGAGCCTGACGTTGTGCGGCGCTATTGGCGTGACAGGGTGACCGATATGGTCATCACCGGGCCCGTGGACATCGACCAGCTTGCCCGGTTTGCCGATGAGCTTGTGCTGCGGCTCTTTGCCGAAGGTGTGACCCGCACCACGATCCGGGGCATTGCCGCGCCGGAAACCGTGGTCGAGGTGCCGTCGCAGAACCTGATCGCCAATGACGTGACCATGGCCCAGATCGCCACGGCAATCGGGGCGGAGGTCAATGCCGATCCGGCAGGTGACGTGGGCGGCGCAGGCGCGCGTGTCCGCACCGGCGTGGAGAAACGGGCGGCGGATGACATCGCGGGGATCGTTCTGCGCTCCAACGCGGATGGCTCGAAGCTGACCGTGGGCGATGTGGCGACGGTTCGGGTGGAAGGGATCGACCGCGAGCGCAGCTACTTCGTTGGCGAGAACCTTGCGATTTCCGTGCGCGTGGACCGCAGCGACCGGGGGGATGCCATCGGCATTCAGCGCACGGTGGAAGACGTCGCCGCGGAGTTCGAAGCAGGGCTGCCGAACGGGGTGAGCGTCGATCTGATCCGCACCCGCGCAGAGGCCATCACGGGCCGATTGAACATCCTGCTGGACAATGCGGGACTCGGGCTGGCGCTGGTTCTGGTAATCCTGTTCCTGTTCCTCAACGCCCGCACGGCCTTTTGGGTGGCAACCGGCATTCCTGTGGCCCTCTTAGCGGCGATTGCGCTGATGTATCTGGGCGGGCTGACGATCAACATGATCTCGCTCTTTGCCCTGATCATCACGCTGGGGATTGTGGTGGATGATGCCATCGTGGTTGGTGAACACGCCGATCATCTGTCGCGGCAGGGGCTTGGCTCTTTTGAAGCGGCGGAAACAGCGGCGCGGCGCATGGCCTTGCCGGTTTTTTCGGCCACGCTCACCACGGTGATTGCATTTTTTGGCCTTGTGGCGGTTGGCGGGCGGTTTGGCGATTTGATCGCGGATATTCCTTTCACGGTGATCGCGGTGCTGGCGGCGAGCCTCGTGGAGTGCTTCCTGATCCTGCCGAACCACATGGCCCATGCGGTCGCGCATGGTGCCAAGGAACATTGGTACGATCTGCCGTCGCGGCTGGTGAACCGGGGCTTTGTCTGGGTGCGCGAAACCCTGTTCCGCCCGTTCATGGCAGGTGTCATAGCGGCGCGCTACGTGGTGCTGGCCGGGGCGGTTGTCGCGCTGGCCTCGCAGGCGGCGCTGTTTATCCGGGGCGATGTGCAGTGGCGCTTTTTCAACGCGCCGGAACGGGCCTCCGTCACCGGCAATTTCGCCATGGCACCGGGGGCCGGGCGGGAGGATACGCTGGCCCAGATGCGGCTTGTCCAGGAGAGCACCGAGGCGCTGGGCAAGGAATACGAAGAGCGCTACGGCGCCAATCCGCTGGCCTATGTCATGGCCGAGATCGGCGGCAACGCGGGCCGGGGGCTTGCCGGGGCGGACAGCAAGGACGCGGATCAGCTGGGCGGGATTTCGATTGAACTGATCGCGGCGGACCTGCGGCCTTATTCCAGCTTTGCCTTTGTCGGAGAGTTGCAGGGGCGGATCACCCGCCATCCGCTTGTCGAGACGATTTCCTTCCGGGGCTGGCGTTCCGGGCCGGGCGGGGATGCGCTGGATGTGCAGTTCTTCGGCGCAAGCGCGGCGGTTCTGAAGCAGGCGTCCGAGGATCTCAAAGCGGCTGTGGCGCGGTTCCCGGAGGTTTCAGCGGTCGAGGACAATCTGGCCTACGACAAGGAAGAGCTGATCCTTGAGCTGACTCCGCAAGGACAGGCGCTAGGCTTCGAGATTGACGGGCTGGGCCGGGTGCTGCGCAACCGGCTGGGCGGGATCGAAGCGGCCACCTACCCCGTGGGGCCGCGCAGCGCTGCAATTCGGGTGGAACTGCCCGAGGGTGAGCTGACCGCCGATTTTCTTGAGCGCACGCATATGCGGACGGGGGCCGGGGAATATGTGCCGCTGGCCGATCTGGTCAGCGTCGAGCAGCGCACGGGCTTTTCTTCGGTGCTGCGCGAGAACGGGATCCGGCTGATCTCTGTCACCGGGGATATTTCCGAGGACGATCCGGCCCGCGCGACGCAGATCATGGAAGCGCTGGAAGAAGAGATCCTGCCGGGCATCGCCAACAGCCGCCAGGTGCAATACCGCCTGTCGGGCCTTTCGGAGCAGGAAGGGCAGTTCCTGTCGGATGTGAGCTTTGGCCTGATGATGGTGCTGCTGGGGATTTACCTTGTGCTGGCCTGGGTCTTTGCCAGTTGGACGCGGCCGATTGTGGTCATGTCGATCATTCCGTTCGGGCTTGTCGGGACGATTTACGGCCATGCCCATTGGGATGTGCCGCTCAGCATGTTCACCGTGGTCGGGCTGATCGGGATGACCGGGATCATCATCAACGATTCCATCGTTCTGGTGACCCAGATTGACGAATATGGTGCAGAGCGGGGGATCATTCCGTCGATCATTGACGGGGCTGCGGATCGTTTGCGCCCGGTGTTCCTGACCACGGCGACGACGGTTTTGGGCCTTGCGCCGCTGCTTTATGAACGCTCGTCCGATGCGCAGTTCCTGAAGCCGACGGTGATCACACTGGTTTACGGGCTGAGCTTTGGCATGGTGCTGGTGCTGATGGTGGTTCCGGCGCTGATCGCGGTGCAGGACGATCTGGCGCGGATGGGGCGCGCGGCGCGGCGGGGGTTGCGGTTCCGGCACGGCGGGGTGCGCGCGATGCTGGTCTTGGCGGCTGTGTCGCTTCTCGGGTGGCTCGGCGCGACCATGGGGCATGTGATCTGGACCGGAGCGCTTTTGCCGGTGCTCAGCTTTGATCTGCCGGTCTCACCCTTGTTGGCCGCGATGGGGCTGTTCATCGCCGGGGCGGCGGTGTTTGTGCTGGGGCTTTACGTGATTGCGGCGCTGGTGGTGGCGCTGAGCGGGCCGAAGCGGCAGACGCCTTAAGGGGCGCAGCCGTCGATGTCGACCGCGACGGAGTTGGTCAGCACGGTGATGCGCACGTCGGAGCGGTTCAGGGCAAAGGTCTGACCGTTGGCGTGCATGACACGGGATTCGGAAACCAGACGCCCGCCGCTCCAGCGGCTTTCGGGGTCAGACACCCAGAGGTTGGGATCGGGCAGTTCGATCACCGTTTCGGGGCGGCCGCCGGTTGGCTTCATGCCGATCTCGGTGCGCAGGCTGATGCCGTCCTCACCAAGGCTGACGTTGCAACTGACCGAACGCACGCCGGCTTCGTCGGCAGAGAACGGCACATCGGCCAGAGCGGCGATGATCTGCGGGTCCGGGGCGCCGCCGCTGGCGGGCAGGACCGCTTCGACGCGGATACGGTGCGGCAGGCAGACATCCTTGCAGATGCCGATGTCGATCACGCCCCTCAGGCGGCTGTCCCGGGCCTTGCCATGTTTGAGCGAGACTCGCAGCGGCAGGACCACGGTGCCCTCATAGCCAACCGAGCGCATGCCGGATTGGTAGAACACATGCGGCGCAGGCCATTCGACCTCGACGCCGGAAACCTGCCCGCCGCGCCAGTCGAACATCGGCGGAATGCCTGCATCGCCGGGGCTGCGCCAATAGGTTTTCCATCCCGGCGCGAGGCTCAGGTGCAGGGCGGCCATATGATCTCCGTTCGGCAACCGCCATCCGGGCCGCAGTTCGGCGTGGATCACGTCGTCATACCGTTCGGCCACCGCGGTGGCGGGCAAGGCAAGCAGCGCAAGGATGGAGGTGAGCGTTTTCATCCTCTTCAAATGGCAAGTTTGGTCTGAAATTTAAAGTCACGTTCCGGAGATTGGGCGTGACCGGTGCGCCGAAGGCAATGCGCTGCCCCTTGCACCCGTCCCGCGCGGGGGCCATGGTGTTGGAAGAGCAAGAGGAACCCGCATGAATGCCATCTGAGACGGCCCTTGGAACAACTGACCTGACCGGAAAGATGCTGATTGCCATGCCGGGCATGGGAGATCCGCGATTCGCACACAGCCTCGTGTTCCTCTGTGACCACTCCGACGATGGCGCAATGGGCTTGATCGTCAACAAGCCGAGCAAGGACGTGGACATCAAGTCTTTGCTTTTGCAGCTCGATATCGAGATGACGCCAACGCTGCGGGACCGGTTTGTGCACTTTGGCGGACCGGTGGAGATGGGGCGCGGCTTTGTGCTGCATTCGCCGGACTACAGCTCTGCCACGACGACCTTGCAGGTGCAGGACGACATTTCCATGACCGCCACGCTCGACGTGCTGGAGGAGATTGCACGCGGGCAGGGGCCGGTGCGCTGGCTGATGGCGCTGGGCTATGCCGGGTGGGGCGCGGGGCAGTTGGAGAGCGAGCTTGCGGCCAATGGCTGGCTGGTCTGTGACAGTTCGGCGCAGCTGATCTTTGATTTGCCGGATGCACAGAAGTGGGAAGCGGCGCTGGAAACGCTTGGGGTGGCCGCGCTGACGCTCTCGGCAGAAGGTGGCACCGCATGAGCGGGGTCAAACCTTCCGAGTTGCCCGAGGCCTGGGACGGCATTGCGATCAAATGGACGGAAGACTGGGCGCCGGAGCCCGCCGCGATCAAGACGGCAACACGTCTTCTGGAGACCACAAAAGGCAAGATCCCGAAGCCGGAGACCGCCGCGCGGGGCTATTGGCCAAACGTGTTGTTTGGCTGGCCGTCGCGGGAGATCGAGGTGGAGGTCTTTGCCGGGCATTGTGAGCTGTACCAGTTCAAGGGCGGCAACCTGACCGGCACGGATATTCCCAGCTTCAAGGCGACACGCACCGGCATTGCGCCGCTGCTGGCGGCGTTTGGGGTGATTTAGAGGCCTGCCCGCCAGTCGTCGACCCTGATGGGTCGCCTCCTTCGAAATCAGCGCTCCGCCGCAGCCCGGCTCAGGCGGTCATTGATCGCGATCCCGAGGCCAACGTGGGGGATGGGTGAGATCGCGATGGTCTGAGCACCGGTGGCGTCCAGCCGGTGCAGGTATTCAAACAGGTTCGCCGCCGCATCGCGCAGGGTTTCGTCCGGGGACAGGTTCAGGTCACAGTCGACATCACCGAACCCCAGCCGGGCCTCGCCAGGGAGCCAATCGGCGGCATTCAGGCGCACGCGGGCGCGCGGGGCGTAGTGGGAGCGGGTCTGGCCGGGGGCGGAGATGGCTTCGGTGTCCTTGCGCTCGGCAATGCGGGTGCCGAGGGTTTCGGCGATTTCTTCAAGCGTGATGCCGCCGGGACGGAGCAACGTCGGTTTGCCGGCCAGCCCGAGGATGGTCGATTCGAGACCGACGGAGCAGGGGCCGCCGTCCAGCACGGCCTCAATGCGCCCGGACAGCCCGTTCAGCACATGCTCTGCCCGTGTTGGGCTGATCTGGCCGGAGCGGTTGGCGGAAGGCGCGGCGACCGGTCCGCCAAAGGCGCGCAGCAGATCGCGCGCCACAGGTGAGGCGGGCATGCGCACGGCGAGGGTATCGAGACCGGCGGTGACCAGTTTGGAAATGCCCGAGTCGGGCTTCAGCGGCAGCACCAGCGTCAGCGGGCCGGGCCAGTAGGCGGCGGCGATGGATTCGGCGGCGGCGTTCCAGTCCACCACGGCGCGCACCGCGTCCAGATCGGCGAAATGCACGATCAGCGGGTTGAAGCTCGGGCGGCCCTTTGCCTCGTAGATGCGCGCAACCGCGTGATCGTCCCGCGCGTTGGCGCCGAGCCCGTAGACCGTCTCTGTCGGGAAGGCGACAAGCGCGCCGTTGTGTAAAAGCGCGGCAGCCTCGCGCAGGCTATCTGCGTCCGGTTTGAGGGTCAGGGTTGGTGTTTCGGTCATGTTGCGCCTTATGCCGCGTTGTGACGCCGCGTTTCGGTTGAAGGCCAGCCTGTGGCCGATACGCTTGCGATACAAGGTCCTTTGCTACAAGAGCATTCGGGCATTGCCAAGTGACGAGGAGACAGCATGCCATATCGCGCGCCCCTGGAGGATTACCGCCTGTTGATGAACGACATCGTGGGCTTTGCCCGCGTTGCGGAGACCGATCGGTTCGGCGAGGCGACACCGGAGATGGTTGATGCGATCCTGAACGAAGCAGGGAAAATGTGCGAAGAGGTGCTCGCGCCGCTAAACCGTAATGGGGATCTTGATCCTGCGCGTTTGGAGAATGGCGTGGTGCGGTCGTCCAAAGGGTTTGGCGATGCCTACAAAGCCATTGCCGAAGGCGGCTGGATCGGGATTTCGGCAGATCCGGAGCATGGCGGCATGGGGCTGCCGATGACCGTCACAACGGCGGTGAACGAGATGATGGCGGCGGCAAACCTGTCGCTGCAGCTGAATCCCCTGATGACGCAGGGCCAGATCGAGGCGCTTGAGAATCACGCGTCGGACGCGCTGAAGGACCTGTATCTGCCGAAACTGATTTCCGGCGAATGGGCGGGGACCATGAACCTGACGGAGCCGCAGGCGGGCTCGGACGTGGGGGCGCTGTCGTCGAAGGCGGAGCCGAATGGCGATGGCACTTATGCGGTCACCGGGCAGAAGATCTATATTTCCTGGGGGGACAACGATTTTACCGAGAACGTGTGTCACCTTGTGCTGGCGCGGCTGCCCGATGGCGTGCCGGGGACCAAGGGAATTTCGCTGTTCCTCGTGCCGAAGCTGATCCCGGATGAGACCGGTAATCCCGGTGTGGCCAACACGCTCAAGGTGGTGAGCCTTGAGCATAAGCTGGGCCTGCACGGCTCGCCGACCTGCGTGATGCAGTATGACGGCGCAACCGGCTGGCTTGTGGGCGAGCCGCATGACGGGATGCGGGCCATGTTCACCATGATGAACAACGCGCGACTGGGCGTGGGCGGTCAGGGTATTGGCGCGGCGGAAGGGGCCTATCAGCACGCTCTGGCCTTTGCCAATGAGCGCAAGCAGGGTCGGACCAAGGAAGGCACCATCATCGGCCACGCGGATGTGCGCCGGATGCTGGCCACGATGAAAGCCGATCTGTTCACCGCGCGGGCCATCGCGCTCGATTGTGCGGTTTCGCTCGATATGGGGCAGGCCACGGGGGACGCGGATTGGTCGGCGCGGGCGGCTTTGCTGACGCCGATTGCTAAGGCGTTTGGTACGGAGACCGGGATCGACGTGGCCAACCTCGGGGTGCAGGTGCACGGCGGCATGGGCTTTGTCGAAGAGACCGGCGCGGCGCAGTTCCTGCGCGATGTGCGGGTGACGGCGATCTATGAGGGCACCAACGGCATTCAGGCGATGGACCTTGTGGGGCGCAAGCTGATGGATGGGGGCGAGGCGGCGTTCCGGCTGCTGGATGAACTCGAATCCAATGCCGAACATGCGCGCGCCACGATGCCGGAGCTGGCGGAGCCGGTCTGGCAAGCGTGCGAGACCCTGCGCGAGACAATCGAGGCGCTTGTTGCCCTGCCGATGGCGGAACGGTTTGCCGGTGCGGTGCCGTTCCTGCGCGGCTTCGCGCGGGTTCTGGGCGGGCACTATCACCTCAAGGCGGCGATGGCGCAGCCGGACAGCGCGCGGGCGCGACTGGCGCGGTTCTATATCGAACGGCTGCTGCCCGACCATGCCGGGTTGTTTGCCCATGCGCGTGCGGGTGATGCGGGGCTGATGGCAATCACGCCCGAGGATCTGGCCTCCTGATGGACGGCGGGCGGGATCTGATCCGATACCCGTTTGAACAGCCGCCTGCCCACGGGGAGGCGGTTCAGATCGCAGAAGGCGTGTTGTGGATGCGCCTTCCGTTGCCGATGAAGCTGGACCATGTGAACGTCTATGCGCTGGATGATGGCGACGGCTGGACGGTGGTTGACACCGGCTTTGCATCCCGGAAAAGCCGGGCGATCTGGCAAGAGATCATGGCCGGGCCGCTGCGGGGCAAGCCGGTAACACGGGTGATTGTCACGCACCATCACCCTGATCACGTGGGACTGGCGGGCTGGTTTCAGTCCGAGTTTGGCGCGGAGCTTCTGACGACGCGCACCGCGTGGCTGCTCTCGCGGATGTTGCTACTGGATGTGGAGGAGACCCCGCGCGCGGAGACGGTGGCCTATTGGAAAGGTTGCGGCATGGCGCCGGAAATTCTGGCGCAGCGTATGACGGAGCGGCCCTTCAACTTTGCCGATTGCGTTGCGTCCATGCCGGTTGGCTACACACGCATTCAACAGGGCAGCGTGATTGAGGCGGGCGGGCGCGTCTGGGACGTGCACATCGGCAATGGCCATGCGCCGGAACACGCGACGCTGTGGTCGCGGGACGGCGATCTGGTGCTGGCCGGAGATCAGATCCTGCCGTCGATCAGCTCGAACCTCGGGGTGTATCCGACCGAGCCGGAGGCGGATCCGGTGAGCGAATGGCTGGAGGCCTGCGAGCGGCTGAGCGGTCTGGCCAGCGGGACGTATCTGGTCTTGGGCGGTCACAAGCTGCCGTTCACCGGCCTGCCCGCGCGGATGCGGCAGTTGATCGACAACCACCATTCTGCGCTGGAGCGGTTGGAGGAAGATCTGTCCGAGCCGAAAACCGCAGTGGACTGCTTTCCCGCGCTGTTCAAACGCCGCATTGGCGCGGCGGAATATGGGCTCGCCATGGTGGAGGCGATGGCGCATTGCCTGCACCTGTGGCACGCAGGGCGCGCAACGCGGGAGCGGCGGGACGATGGGGCGTGGCTGTTTCGGCGGGCTTAACGCGACCGCTCCGGGACCACCTGCATGACGATGCCGACGCTGATCAGGTAGACCGACGTGACGATCAGCCCCCAATGCGCCCAGCTTTGCGGGTGAAAATCGACCCAAGCCGCCCATCCGGCAAAGAAGGTCCAGGCCAGCGCCATGGGCAGCGACAGGTTGCGCCAGCGTTCCGTGCGCACGGGGTGGATGAACTTGAGCGGCAGGAACATGCCCACCGCAAGCACTGCCACGAGGAAGAGAATCACCGGAATGCCGGGTTTCAGGGCGAAAAGCACCAGCACCAGCATGTTCCAGCAGCCCGGAAAGCCGTGGAAGCTGTTGTCCTTGGTCTTCATGTTGCCGTCGGCAAAATACATGGCGCTGGCAAAGGTGATCACGATGATCGCGAACCAGCCGGTCCAGCCGGGCAGCAGGCCGGACTGGAACAGGGCAAAGGCGGGAATGAAGACATAGGTCAGGTAATCGATGATCAGATCGAGCAACACACCGTCGAAGCGCGGGGCGTAGGTCTTGACCTCGTATTTGCGCGCCAGCGGGCCGTCGATGCCGTCCACTGCGAAGGCCACGACAAGCCAGAGAAACATGATGGACCATTCCTCCTGAGCCGCGGCCAGGAGGGCCAGCATGGCAAACACCGCGCCGGTGGCAGTGAGCAGGTGGACGAGCAGGGCTTTGGACTGTGCTTGCATGAAGGCGTCATGGCCCAATTTTTAGCGGAGCGCAAATTGGCTGATGTGGTTTTGTGGATATTTGGACAGAGAAGAAGCGGCAATGACGGCGTTTTGCGAAGTACTTGAGACAATGAGAATCAGAAAAGTCGCGAGAGAGCAGAGGCTTGGCAGCGCTTTTCTGATTCAGGTTTTCGCGAAACGCCTTAGCCAGTTTCCTCTGCGTTCCGCATCATGTCCGAGAGCGCAGTGAGGTCAGATCCGAACCCGGTGGTGAGCTGTTCGGCTGCGGCCTTGCGGACCTCGGCGGGTTTGTTCTGCCCGAGTTTGAAGGTCGATTGCACATCTGTGATGTGAAAGCGGAAGGGCAGGATCATGCGCATGAAGCGCGCTTCGGTTTCGCCCGTCAGCTTGTCCATGGTCCAGGGTGGTTTGGGCGCGAGGCGGTCTTCGAAGAAGGCGGATTGCCGGGCGAGCAGGTCCGGCAGGTGTTCGGCAGGCAGCGCTTCGAGCGTGCCGGTCAGGCGGACGGCAACGTAGTTCCAGGTGGGGACCTGATCATCCGCGCCGTACCAGTCCGGCGAGATATAGGCATCCGGCCCGGTTACGGTGAGCACGGCGGGGCCCAAAGCCTTGCGGATCGGGTTCGAGCGGACGAGGTGCAGATCGGCCGCTTGGCCGTCCTCTGTCAGAAGGAAGGGGATATGCGCGGTTAGCGGGACAGGATCGCTGTTCACGGCCAATGTGCCAAAGGCCCGCGCGCGGGCGAAGGTCAGCGCGTTTTGGGTTTCAGTCTGGCGGAAGGTGGGATTGGGATGCATGGCGCTTTGTCTTTTGTTGCGCCGCCACGCTAGGCGAGCATGCGGGATGCGCCAAGCAAAGTATTGTACTGATACGGGCGTTTACCCGGCAGTCAGCTGTGTGTCCGAGTGGCCCGTCACGCGGGCTGTGACGATCTGGCCCACGGGCTGGGGCGATGCGAAGGTCACTTCGGTGAATTGCTCCGTGCGGCCAAGATCGGGCGCTTCCATGAGCACCTGATGGGTACGGCCCGCCTGCGCGGAGAGGTGTTTGCGCACCTGCAAGTCGCCTGCCGCGCGCAGCCGCGCGGCGCGGTCCTTGATCACCGTGCCGTTCACCTTGGCCGGGATCTTGGCGGCGGGCGTGCCGGGGCGGGCGGAGTAGGGGAAGACGTGCAGCCAGGTCAGATCGCAGTCTGTCACCAGCTTGAGAGAGTTCTCGAAATGCGCGTCTGTTTCCGTGGGGAAGCCCGCGATTATGTCGGCCCCAAAGGTGATTTCGGGGCGCAGGCGGCGGGCCTCTTCGGTGAAGCGGATGGCGTCGTCGCGCAGGTGGCGGCGTTTCATGCGTTTGAGGATGAGGTCGTCGCCATGCTGGAGCGACAGGTGCAGATGCGGCATCAGGCGCTTTTCCGTGGCGATGGCGAGCATCAGGTTTTCGTCCGCTTCGATGGAATCGATGGAGCTGATCCGCAGGCGCGGCACGTCGGTCAGGCGCAGGATGCGCATCACCAGATCGCCGAGGCGCGGCTCTCCGGGCAGGTCCGCGCCCCATGAGGTCAGGTCCACGCCGGTGAGCACAACTTCGTTATAGCCCTGCTGGACGAGGCGTTTGATCTGATCGACCACGACACCCGCCGGAACAGAGCGCGAATTGCCGCGACCGTATGGAATGATGCAGAAGGTGCAGCGGTGATCGCAGCCGTTTTGCACCTGAACATAGGCGCGGCTGCGGGTGCCGAAGCCGTCGATCAGGTGGCCTGCGGTTTCGGTCACCGACATGATGTCATTGACCATGACGCTTTCGGTCTCGCCGATGAAATCGGGGCCGAGCTTGTTCCATGTCTCCGGCGCCATCTTTTCGGTGTTGCCGATGACGGCGTCGACCTCGTCCATGGCGGCGAAGCTGTCGGGGTCGATCTGGGCGGCGCAGCCGGTGACGATGACTTTTGCCTCGGGGTTCTCGCGGCGCAGGCGTCGGATCTCTTTGCGCGCCTTGGAGACGGCCTCGTTGGTCACGGCGCAGGTGTTCACGATCACCGCGTCGCTGACGCCCGCTGCTTCCGCCAGCGCCTTCATGGCTTCGGTCTCATAGGCGTTGAGGCGGCAGCCGAGGGTGGTGAATTTGGGCGCGCTCATAAGGAAGCCAGCCAGTCGGCAGTGAAATGGCCGTCAAAGACATGGGCCGTTGCGCCGGTCATCCAGACGCCATCCTCGGCCCAGTCGATCCAGAGCGTGCCGCCATCGAGATCGATACGCACCTTGCGCCCCGTGAGGCCGCGCCGCGCGGCGGCGACCGCTGTGGCGCAGGAAGAGGAGCCGGAGGCCAGCGTCAGGCCCACGCCGCGCTCCCAGACGCGCATACGGATATGATCTGGGCCGACAAGGCTGGCGACCTGCACATTGGTGCGCTGGGGGTAGAGCGGGTGGTGTTCATAGCGCGGGCCGAACTGGTCGAGCGAGATCGCCTCGGCGTCTTCGACGAAAAAGGTACAATGGGGATTGCCCATACCGGTTGCCGAGGGCGCGCCCTCGATGGGCAGCTCCAGCGTGTCCATTTCCTCGGCCAGCGGAATCTCGTCCCATGACAGTTGCGGGTGGCCCATGTTCACCGATGTGAGACCCTCGCCCGCGTCCTTGGCATAAAGTGTGCCGCGTTCGGTGGTCAGGGTGAGCGCGGAGGTGCCGGTCTGGTTCAGCAAGTGCCGGGCAATACAGCGCGTGGCGTTGCCGCAGGCTCCGGCGGTGCTGCCGTCGGCGTTGTAGAAGGTCAGATGCGCGTCGCCTGCGTCAGATTCGGAAATCACGGTCAGCTGATCGAACCCCACCCCGCGATGACGGTCCGCAATACCGACGGCCAAGGCAGGTGTGACGTCGACGGACCGATCACGGGCGTCGATCACGACAAAGTCGTTTCCCAGCCCATGCATTTTCATGAAGGGCACTGATGTGCTGCGCGTCTCACTCATTCGGGCGATATACGCCTGTCGACCGCCTGAATCCAGTGCTGTGCACGTGTTTGCTGCTATGCGTTTTTTGGAGGGGCGCAGGGCCGGATCGGGGAAACGGGATGGCTTGTCAAAAAACTTCCAAGAAAAATGCACACAGTGGGTTGACCCGACATGCCACAGCCCGTAGAGACGCCGCCACAGTGGGCCGTTAGCTCAGTTGGTAGAGCAACTGACTTTTAATCAGTGGGTCGCAGGTTCGAATCCTGCACGGCTCACCACTGATCCTCCAGAGAACAAAGACTATTTTTCCGGAGGCTCAATCCTCGGATTGAGATCCTTTTTGCCATTTGGACTTGAACATCAGTTCGGATTCGGGAGGAGAGTCGTCCTGCGAGTCCGGGTGCGGTGATGTGTGGAACGGGAGCGGTTTTTTTGGGGGTGAGCGCGTCAGTCGAGGCGGCTCAGGGGGGCCAGACCGTGATGGCGTTCTCGAAGCAGCGCCGTGCCATGGGCTGAGCATCCCGTGATGCTCAGCGTATGGATGCAGGTTTCGGCGGAAACGCGGGACGGCGTTATGGAATTTCGAGGACGATTTTTCCGATATAGCCTTTTTCACCAAAACTTTGCTGTGCCACGCCGATGTCCCGCAGCGGGTGGGTTTCGGCGACCAGAGGTTTGATTTCGCCGCGTTCGATTCGGCCGATCAGATTGCCGAACACCTGCGGTTCCAGAACGGTGCAACCAAAGAAGCTCAGGTCCTTGAGGTAAAGCGTGCGCACGTCAAGTTCGACCATCGGCCCGCCGATGGCCCCGGCCACGGCGTAGCGCCCGCCGGAGCGCAGAACATCGAGCAGGGCAGGCCATTTCGGGCCGGCGACCAGATCGACCACGACATCGACGCTGTTTGCGCCCAGTTCGGCCAGCAGATCGTCGTTGCGGCCCAGGGTTCGTTCGGCCCCGAGATCACGCAAGGCCTCGGCCTTGGCCGGGCTGGTGACGGCAATCACCGTTGCGCCGCGCGCGCGGGCAAGCTGCACCGTGGCCGACCCCACGCCGCCCGATGCGCCGGTCACAAGCACCGTATCGCCCGCCTGCACATTGGCGCGGGTCAGCATGTTCTCGGCGGTGGAGTAGGAGCAGGGGAAGGAGGCCAGTTCCACGTCGGACAGGTCACAGGTGATCTTGTGCGCGTGCCGGTCGGCGACGCGGGTGTATTGCGCAAAGCCGCCGTCGCATTCGGAGCCGAAATACCAGGCGGGATCCTGCAGCGCCCCGTCCACCTCGCGCAGGCAGGGTTCGATCAGAACACGGTCCCCGATCCGGCCTTGATCGACGTCCTGCCCGACGGCGACGATCTCGCCGCAGACATCGGCCCCCTGAATGCGGGGGAACTCCAGCGCTTTTCCGGTCCAGCTGGCGTCATCCGCATCGGCGTCGCCCTTGGAATACCAGCCGATGCGCGTGTTGATATCGGTGTTGTTCACCGCCGCCGCGCGCACCCGGATAAGCACATCGCGCGGGCCCGGTACCGGCATCGGCAGGTCATCCCGCCATTCCAGCTTCTCCGGCCCGCCATGGCCCGTCATCACCACGCCGCTCATTGTGTTGTTCTCAGCCATGCCGAAATCCTTCGCTGGAGAAATGGGTAGAATACTTGCTCTACTTGCCGTGGTAGAGGGATCATTCTACACAGTCAAGCATGACGGACACAGCAACCAAAATCGCCGCCGGGCTGGAGCGGGCTTTCATTTCCCATGGATTTGCAGAGCCCAACGTCGAAACGCTGCGGGATGCTGCGGGGGTGAGCCTGCGCACGCTGTACAAGTACACGCCATCCAGGGACGAAATGGTCCTTTCGGCGCTGGAGCATCGTCATCTGCGGTATCTTGACCACGTGTTTGCACCGGTGCCGGGCGCGGGAGACCTGAGCCTTGCGGAGATCATCGACCGGATTGCCGAATGGATGGCGACGGAAGCGCCGCACGGTTGCCTGTTTCACGCCGCCGTGGCGGCAGCGCCGCAGAACGGGCGGCTTCTGGCCCTTTTGAAGCAGCACAAGAGCGAGGTCGCGGCGCAGGCTGCAACCCTCATCGGGTGTGAGTCTCAGGCCGTCGATCTTGCGTTTCTCTTTGAAGGGCTGACCCAGACATGGCCGCTTCTTGGCGCGGAGGCCACCGCAACGGCAAAGCGCTTTGCCGAGCGTCTCTGATCGGGCGGGGCTTACCGGGACTGCGCTTCGGACAGGATCCAATCGCGCACAATTTCGGCCTTCGGGATGAGGGGATGGGATTTCGACCAGACAAGGTAGAAGCCGCGCCCGGTTTTCCATGTCCAGTCCCGCCGCGCCGTGAGCAACCCCTGCCGGACCAGCGGATCGACAACGTGGTGCCAGCCAAAGGCAAAGCCTTCGCCAGCCATGGCCGCCTGCAGCACCAGCGCATAGTCGTTGAGCCGCAGACCGCCGCTTGGGGGGATTCCATCCACGCCGATCGCCTGAAACCATTGTTGCCATGAGGGGCGTTCACGAATCGGCTCTTCGAGGTGGATCAGCCGCTGGGCCAGAAGCATCGCGACATTGGTCAGATTGACTGCCGAGGCCATCACACGCGGCGCGGCGACCGGGTAGATTTCCTCTTCGGCGATCAGGGCGCTGTCGCAATCGGGCCAGTCCCCCGTGCCGAGGCGCACCGCGAGGCTGATCGTCTCGACGTTCAGGTCCGGTTCGCGGTTGCTGGACTGGAGCCGTAGGTCAATGTCGGGGTGATTGGCCTGAAAAGAGCGGATGCGGGGCAGCATCCAATAGTTGTTGAACGCCGAGGACGCGCTGAGGGTCACGTGATCGTTGCTGGTGAATTGCCGGATCGCGGCGGCGGACTGCGCCAGTTGCTCGAAGGCGCGGGTGACGTCGGAGAACAAACGGTTTCCAGCATTTGTCAGGGTGATCTTACGGTGGCTGCGCTGGAACAGCATGACACCCAGCGAGTCTTCCAGTTGTTTGATCGCCATGCTGACCGCAGGCTGCTGAACGTTCAACTCCTGCGCGGCTTGCGTGAAGGAACCGGTGCGCGCGGCGGCTTCGAAGAAGACGAGATGACGTGGGGAGGAGAAGAGAGACCAGAGCTTTTGCATAAGTCATGCTTATCCAATTCATTGCAATTTTCAAACGTCACAGAGGGGTTTCTGCGCGCTAATTCTTGATCAGACCGATTCAATGAGGCTTCCCATGGCGCGCCGGGCACGCAACACAAGAACAGGCAATCAGGCGCGGGCAGGCGCTCTGCCGTCGCCGCATATCCAACGCACTGTCCCGTATTACGATATGCTGGATGAGGCGCAGATCGTCCGGCTGGAGGGGCAGGTCGACTGGATCTTGCAGGATGTCGGCATCGCCTTTCGCGATGATCCCGAAGCGCTGGCGCTGTGGCGGCGCGAGGGGGCTCGGGTGGACGGGGATATCGTACGCGCCCCGGCCGATTGGATCCGGGCGCTCTGCGCGAAGGCCCCGAAAGAATTCACTCAACTGGCACGCAACCCTGCGCGGTCGGTGGTGATAGGCGGCGCCAATCAGGTCTTTGCCCCGATCTATGGCGCGCCCTTTGTGCGCGATCTGGAAGGGGGGCGGCGCTATGGCGATATGGCGGCGTTCCGCGATCTGGTGCGGCTGACCTATTTGCATCCGAACCTGCATCACGGCGGCTTTGTCACCTGCGAGCCCTGCGACGTGCCGGTCAGCAAGCGGCATCTCGACATGCTGCTGGCGCATATGACCCTGTCGGACAAGCCGCATCTCGGGGCGATCACCGAGATGAGCCGGGCGCAGGACAGTGTCGACATGGCCGAGATCGTCTTTGGCAAGGAGGTGATGGAACAGAATTGCGTCATCATGGGCAACGTCAACACCAACTCCCCGCTGCTGGTGGACAAGGTGGTGACCGAATCCGCGCGGGTCTATTCGTCGCGCGGTCAGGGCCTGATCGTGGTGCCGTTTATCCTGTCGGGGGCGATGGGCCCGGTCAGCACCGCGGCCTCCGTGGCGCAGGCGATGGCCGAGGCGATGATGGTCTGCGCCTATGTGCAGCTGTTGCGGCCCGGTGCGCCCTTTGTTCTGGGTAACTTCCTGTCGTCCATGTCCCTGAAGTCCGGCGCGCCGACCTTTGGAATGCCGGAGCCGGTGGTGTCGAACTACGCCATTGGTCAGCTGGCCCGGCGCGCGGGGCTGCCGCTGCGTTGCGGCGGGTCCCTGACAGCCTCCAAAATCGAGGATGCACAGGCGGCCTATGAAAGCGCGGACAGCATGCATTCGACCATGCTCGCCGGGGCGAATTTTGTTCTGCATGCTGCCGGTTGGCTCGAAGGGGGGCTGTGCACCGGGTTTGAGAAGCTGGTCATGGATGCGGACCGGCTTGGCAGCTATCAGAAGGTGCTGGGCCGGGGGCTGGATGTCTCGGATGAGGCGCTGGCCCGCGATGCTTATGACGAGGTCGGCGCGGGTGGGCATTTCCTCGGGTGTGCGCACACGATGCGTCACTACAAGGATGCGTTTTACGAACCGGTCCTGAGCGACAGCGAGAATGTCGAAAGCTGGGAAGAGGCCGGATCGCAGGACATGCGGCAGCGTGCCAACGCGCGGGTCCGGTCCATGCTGGCAGAGTACCGCGCGCCGCCGATGGATGTTTCGGTCAGGCAGGCGCTTGAAGCCTTTGTTGCCCGGCGAAAGGAAGTTTTGCCCGATGCCTGGTGTTAAGATCACCGGCCTGCGCGCCACGCCCGTCAACATCCCGCTGGAAAAGCCCATGTGGTGGACCGGCGGGCATTATCCCGGCACGTCCAAGACGATCATCGAGGTCGAAACCAATGAAGGGCTCGTCGGGCTGGGTGAAGCGCCCTCGGTGGATGTGGTCGAGACGGTTCAGGCGATGGGCGCGCGGCTGATCGGGGCGGATCCATTGGATATTGCCGGATGTGAGGCGCTGTGCGTGCCGCCCTGGCAGATCGTTCAGAACACCGATGACAGCTCGGTGGTCAAAGCCTTTGGGGCGATCGAGATTGCTCTGTGGGACTTGCGCGGCAAGGTGGCGGGAGAGCCGCTCTATCGCCTGTTGGGTGGGGCCGTGCGCAGGGAGATTGCGTTCACCGAGTATTTCGGCTTTCGCGCGGGCGGAGAGATGACGCCGCAGGCGGTGGCGGACTACTGCGCAAGGATGCACGAAGAACACGGATCAACCCTGTTCGAAGGCAAGCTGATCCTTGGGGACCCGGAGTTGGAGATCGACACGGTCAAGGCGCTGCGTGAGACGCTTGGCCGCCGGGCGGTGATCCGGCTCGACAGCAACATGCAGTGGTCTTTGCCCACGGCGATGCGGGTGTTTCGCGAAATCGAACCTTATGACATCCGGAATTACGAAGATCCGGTTGCCACGTTCGAGGAAATGGCCGAGCTGCGCCGTCATTTCACCATTCCGATCTCGACGCATGTGCCGGATCTGCGCCGCGCCGTCGCGCTGGGCGCGCCGGAATACATCGTCACGAACTTCGCGGTTCTGGGCGGCATCTCGCGCGCCATGCGCTTTATCGGAGCCTGCGAGGCGATGGGCGTCGGTTTTTGGTGTTACTCCGGTGACGCGGGTATCGCGACTGCGGGCTATCTGCATATGTCCGCCGCCATGCCGTGGATCACCGAACCGAGCCAATCCCTGTTTCGCTGGCAGGTGGGCGACGTGATCGAAGGCGGGCCTTTTCGCCAGACAAACGACGTGGTCGCGGTGCCCGAAGGGCCCGGTCTGGGCGTGACGCTGGATCGCGATGCGCTTGCGCACTGGCACGACCACCTGGTCCGGAACGGACCGCTCGACCATTTTCACGACCCGGCCAAACCCGGCCGTTTCCGTCGCCTGCCGCTTCACTGAGGACTGACCCATGCCCGAGTTACAAAAAGACGAAACCACCACCGGAAAACCGCTGCCGTCCCACGCCAAGGTTGTTGTGATCGGCGGCGGGGTGGTTGGGTGTTCGATCCTGTTCCACCTGGCCAAGTTCGGCTGGAAGGATGTTGTTCTGCTGGAACGCGATGAGCTGACCTCCGGGTCAAGCTGGCACGCGGCGGGGCAGATCCACACCATCAGTTCGGACCCAAACATCAGCCGTCTGCAGAGCTATACCATTGATCTGTACAAGGAAATCGAAGAGACCTCCGGCCATTCCGTGGGGCTGCACATCACCGGCGGCTTTTATGCGGCCTCGACCAAGGAATGGTATGATTACCTCAAGCGTGAGCGTTCCAAGGCGCGGTACATGGGGCTGCATCAGGAGTTCATTTCGCCCAAGGAACTGGCCGAACGGCATCCGCTGATTGACCCCAAGCATTACTATGCCGCGCTGTGGGATGATCAGGACGGGGATCTGGACCCCTCGGGCGCGACCTATGCTTTCGCCAAATCCGCCCGCGTGCACGGAGCGCAGTACTTCACCCATTGCGGGGTGACCGGCCTGTCTCAGCGGTCCGATGGGTCGTGGGATGTGACGACGCCGAAAGGCCAGATCAACGCCGAGTATATCGTCAACTGCGGCGGGCTCTGGGCGCGCGAAGTGGGGCATATGTCCGGCGTGCATCTGCCGGTGCAGCCGATGGAACATCATTACCTGATCACCGACAAGATCCCGATGATCGCGGATCGCATGGACAGCATGGGCGAGGCGGGGCGTTTGCCTGCGGGCATTGATTATGAGGCGAACATCTATTTCCGGCAGGAGCGGCAGGGCATGCTGCTTGGCACCTATGAGCCAAAATCGACGCCCTGGAAGGTGGACGGCACGCCATGGGACTTTGGCCATGAGCTGTTGCAGCCGGATCTGGACCGCATTGCGGATCGGCTGGAGATGTCCTTTGACCGCATTCCGGCGATTGGCGAGGCGGGCATCAAGGACATGATCAACGGCCCCTTCACCTTTGGCCCCGATGGCAACCCGATGATCGGCCCGGTGCCGGGGATGAAGAATTACTGGGTCGCCGTGGGCGTCATGGCGGGCTTTTGTCAGGGCGGCGGCGTTGGGTTGACCATGGCGGAATGGATGATCGACGGGGAGCCGTCGATTGACGTCTGGGCGATGGATGTGGCGCGGTTCGGCGAGTTTGCGACGCCGGATTGGGGCACGGTCAAAAGTTCCGAAAACTACGAGCGCCGCTTCGTGATGACATTCCCGAACGAGACGCTGCCGAAAGGGCGGATGCAGAAGACCACCGCGCTCTATGACCGGCTGGTGGCGAAGGGCGCACGGATGGGGCAGGGCTTCGGGCTGGAAAATGCGCTTTGGTTCGCTGATGGACCCGAAGATGCGCATGAAGAGCCGACGTTCGAGCGCAACCGCAGCCATGACTATGTGGCGCGCGAAGTGAAGGCGGTGCAAGAGGCGGTTGGCGGCATCGAGATCGCCAACTTTGCCAAACATGAGTTCAAAGGGGCCGGCGCGCGGGCGTATCTCGATCATCTGCTCGCGGGCTACGTGCCGAAACCGGGGCGTCTGACATTGACCCCGATGCTGACCCCGAAAGGCAAGCTTTACGGAGATCTGACCGTGGCGTGCCTTGCCGAGGATCACTTCATGCTGTTCGGCTCTGGCGCGATGCAGGAGGCGCATCGGCGCTGGTTCGAAAAGGATCTGCCCGAGGTTGTGTCTTATGCCAACGTCAGCGACGACTGGCACGGGATTGCGCTTTCGGGGCCAAAATCGCGGGAGCTTCTGGCGCGGATTACGCGGGATGATGTGAGCGCGGAGGCACTGAAGTTCCGCGACCTGCGCCAGACGTTTGTGGGCGGTGTGCCGGTGATCCTGAACCGGATCAGCTTCTCCGGTGAGTTAGGCTACGAGATCTATTGCCGTCCGCAGTATCTGTTGCGGCTGGCGGAGGCCATTGAGGCGGCCGGGGCCGATCTGGGCTATCGGTGGTACGGGGCGCGGGCGTTGATGTCGATGCGGCTTGAGAAAGGCTGGGGCGTCTGGACCCTTGAGTTCCGCCCGGATTTCAACGCGGTCGAAAGCGGCATGGATGTCTTCATCAACTGGAAGAAGGACTTTGCCGGCAAGGCGGCGACCGAAGCGTTCCGCAAGGAAGGCGTGGACCGGAAGCTGGTGACTTTGACCATCGACGTGGACGGGATCGACGTGTCAAGCGATGAGGCGATCCTGAAGGATGGCGAAGCGGTCGGCTATGTCAGTTCAGGCGGCTATGCGCATCGGGCGGGCAAGTCCATGGCGATGGGCTATGTGGCAGCAGAACACGCCGTGCCGGGCACCGCCTTGCAGGTCGAAATCCTTGGCACGTTCCATGATGCCGAAGTGCTGGGCGCGCCGCTTTATGATCCCAACGGCGCCAATATGCGGTGCTGAGCGGGGAGGCGCGGTATGGGACGTCCTGAAATCAGCATCGATGCCGGTGAGGCCAATCTGGTTGCGGTGGAGCGGTTTTTCTTTCTGCTGCTTCCCGGATTTTCCGCGCTGGATCTTGGCGCGGGGCTGGATTCGCTGGCGGCGGCCAATGTGGCGCGGGGAGAGGCGGGTTTTACCTGGCAGATTGTCAGCGAGACGGGTGATCCCGTCGCTGCCTCCACATGCATGACCGTGGAGGTCGAGGGTGGCCTGCCGGACCTGCGTTGCCGGGATTGCGTGGTTCTTTGCGCCCCGCTGATAGAGGTACAGGTCGCGTCTGCCGTTCTCAAAGCCTGGCTGCGACGGGCAATGCGATTTGGCGCGCAGATTTGCGCGCTTGGGGGTGGCGCTGCGGTGCTGGCCCAGACCGGGCTGGGGCAGGATCAAAAGCTGAGCGCGCATTGGAAGCTGCAGCCCGCGCTGGCCGAGATGTTTCCGGATCTTGAGGCGGTATGCTCTGTTTTCGAGGAGGACAGCGCGGTTGCAACCTGCGGCGGCGGGGCGGCCACGCTGGATCTCTTCTCGGCGTTGATTGGCCGCAAACATGGCAGCGCCATTGCCTCGCAGGTGGCGGACCAATTGCTCTACGCCTCGGTGCGTGACCGCAATGACCGGCAAACCCGGAGCGATCTGTGCCGACTTGGGACACGCCACGAAAAACTCGGGCAGGCGATCAGGCTTATTCAGGATGGGCTGGAAGAGACGCTCTCGCCATCGCTGATTGCCGGGCAGGTCGGCTTGTCGACGCGGCAGTTGGAGCGGTTGTTTCAACGTTATCTGGGAACCAGCCCGAAAATCCACATGACGACACTTCGCCTTGATAAGGCGCGACTGCTCTTGCAGCAGACGCAGATGCGGGTGGTCGATGTGGCGGTGGCTTGCGGGTTCAGCTCGCCCGGTCATTTCTCCAAACTGTACCGCAGCCATTTTGGCATCTCGCCGCATTTCGAGCACGGCGCGATTTGATCCTTTGCGGTTTGTACCGGGCTCAGGGTTTGCGCTGAAACAGGATCACCAGAAGAGCCAGCAGCGAAGAGCCGAGCATCAAGAGGAGCGAGACCGCGTTCAGGAGCGGCGTGGAGCCTTCCTTGAGACGGTCGAACATGGCGATGGTCAGCGGTGCGTCGGAGCCGACGAGCATGAGCGTGGTGTTGAAGTTCTCGAAGCTCATCAGGAAGGCGACCACCACCGCGCCGATCATAGCCGGGGCGAGGAAGGGCAGGGTGATGGTGCGCACGGCTGTGAGCCGGTCCGCGCCGAGGTTCAACGCCGCCTCCTCCAACGTGCGGTCAAACTTTTGCAGGCGGGCAGAGATCACCAGCGTGGCGATGGTGGTGATGAAACTGAACTGGCCGAGCACGACGAGCAACAGACCGGGGCGCAGGGCCTGAATGTCCATCTGGGCCAGATCCCACAGCCCGTTGGCCAGCGTCGAAGAGAAGACGAGGATCGAGATGCCCAGCACGATGCCGGGGATCACAAGTGGCAGCAGCATCAGAACGTAAAGCAGCCCTTTGCCGCGGAACTCGTAGCGGTTGAAGAGGAAGGCGTTGGAGGTGCCCACCGCCACCGATAGAACCGCCACGCAAAGCGCGACAAAGGCGGAAGTACCCACGGCGCGCAGGATGCCGCGTTCGTGGAAGACACCGATTTGCGGGCGTTCAGAGCCGAAGAACCAATTCCAGGTGAAACCTTCCCATGGCAGCGATGGAAACTGGCTGTCGTTGAAGGCAAAGACGGCCACCACGGTCAGCGGCAGGGCGAGATAGACGAAGAAGAGCAGCACATAGCCGCCATAGGCAAGCCGGAAGCTGCGGGATTGGGGTATGCTCGGGATCATCCCATGGTCTCCTTCAACGTCCGGCCCGTCAGCCGCAACATGCCCCAGACGATCACCGAGGAGAGCAGCAGAAGCATGAAGCCAAAGGCCGCGCCCAGCTCCCAGTTGGAGCGCACGATGAACTGGTTGTAGATCATTTCGGTGAACCACAGGCTGTCTTTGCCGCCGAGCATCGTGGGCGTCAGATAGTTGCCCAAGGACAGCATGAAAACGACGATACAGCCCGACACGATGCCGGGCATGGCGTGTGGGATGATGATCTCGCGCAGCACAGACAGCCCGTTGCCACCAAGGTCATAGCCGGCCTCGACCACGCTGTCGTCGAGGCTTTCCAAGGTTGTCACAAGCGGCACGACCATGAACAGCATCGAGGTGTAGACAAGGCCGACCATCATGGTGGCATCGGTGTAGAGCAACTCCACCGGCTGATCGGCGAGCCCGGTCCATTGCAGCAGGTTCGAGATGATCCCGGTCTCGCGCAGGAGGATCATCCAGCCGAAGGTGCGCACCAGTTCAGAGACATAAAACGGGATCAGGCAAAGCATGAAAAGCACCTGTTGCAACCGTCCCTTGGCCATCTTGGCGATGTAATAGGCCACAGGGAAAGCAATCAGCAGGGTGATGGCGGTGGCAAGGACGGACATGACAGCGGTGCGGGCAAAGGTGCGCAGGTAAAGCGGTTCGGTCAGGGCTTTTTCGTATTGGGTGAGGCTGGTCTCATAGACACCGAAACTGATGCGCTCCCGCAGGGAAATCAGAAGCATGTCAATGTGCGGGATGATGATCAGCAGGCCGAGCCAAAGCACCAGCGGCGTCAGCAAAAGGTAGAACGCGATGCGGGACTGGCTGCGCATCAGCCTGCCCCAAAGCAGGTGGCCTGCGTCGCGCCCCAGCCGATGTGCACCGTGTCGCCGCGCTGGAGCGAGGCAAACTCGCCGGATTGCGGCAAGGTGACTTCGAGCGTTTCGCCCACGTCGTCCTGCACCAGAACCCGGCTGGCGGCGCCGTTGAACAGCAAGCTGGTCACGGTGCCCTTGAGCTGATTGTCGAAGGTGGAAAGCGCTTCGGCGGTTGCCGCGATGCGGATCGCCTCTGGCCGGACGTAGATTTCTGCCGCCGTGCCTTCGGCAAGGTCTGCGCCGCTGGCACGCATGGCCAGGCCGGTGTCGGTGCGCAACTGGACCGTGCCGGCTTCGCTGCGTTCGATGCGGCCTTTCCAGCGGTTCGAATCGCCGATGAACCCGGCCACAAAAGGCGTGTCGGGGCGGTAGTAAAGATCCTGCCCGGTGCCGATCTGTTCGAACCGGCCATCGTTCATGACGGCGACCTGATCGGACATGACCAAAGCTTCGGATTGGTCATGGGTGATATAAACAAAGGTGGTGTCAAAGGCCGCCTGAAGCGCCTTGAGCTCGACCTTCATATGTTCGCGCAGTTTCAGATCCAGCGCGCCAAGCGGTTCGTCCAGAAGCAAAACGTCCGGCTCCAGAACCATGCAGCGGGCGATGGCCACACGCTGCTTTTGTCCGCCAGAGAGCTCATCCACCTTGCGGGTGCCGATGCCGGGCAGGCCGATGCGGTCGAGCGCTTCGTCGACTTTTCGGGCGATGTCCGGTTTCGCCATGCCACGCCGGCGCAGTCCATAGCCGATGTTTTCGGCAATGGTCATCATCGGGAAGAGCGCGAGGTGCTGGAAGACCATGTTCACCGGGCGTTTGTTCGGCGGCGTGTCGAGAACCGAGCCGCCCTTGATCCGGATGTCGCCCGAGGTGGGATCAAGGAACCCCGCGATCATCCGCATGATCGTCGTCTTGCCGCAGCCGGAGGGGCCGAGAATCGAAAAGAAACTGCCCGGCGGCACCGAGAAGGAGACGTTGTCGACAGCCGTCGTCTCGCCGAACTGCTTTACGAGGTCGGCGCATTCCAGATCAGGGGTCATATGAAATCCGTAAAAGGTGGGCGGCACCCGAAAGCGCCGCCCGATAGGTCAGTTGGCGGCCTGAACGCGGTCCAGAACATCGCCTTCGATGGCTTCGAGACCGGCGGGGACCGGCGGATACCATTTGATGTTGTCGATCGCCTCCTGCGGGAAGCTGGCCTGATACTTGGCTTTCAGGCTGTCCTCGGCGAATTCATCGGCGCCCGCGGAGGCGGTGAAGTTGCCAGCCGCTGCGGTGATCTTTGCCGCGATTTCCGGCTGCATCACGAAGTTGATCCAGTCGTAGGCGGCATCATCGGCCTGGCCTTTGGCGGGCAGAACGAAGGTGTCGATCCAGCCCAGAGCGCCGGAAGCGGGGGCGACAAACGTGATATCCGCGTTGTCATCGTTCAGCTTCCAGCCGCCGGTATCCCAGGCCATGGAGGCGGTGACTTCGCCGGAGCGCACGAGGTTCATCAGCTCATCGCCGCCACCCCAGTAGGTTTTGACGTTGGCCTTGCACTCGGTCAGCTTGGCTTCGACCTTGCCCATGATTTCCTTGTACTTCGCTTCGTCGCCATAAGCGGCGAAGGGGTCTTCACCCAAGGCAAAGGCAAAGCCGATCAGGGTCGGGCGCTTGAGGCGGTAAGAGACCTTCCCGGCGAGAGCCGGATCACACAGGTCCGTGTAGTCTTTGACCGTGTCACCGGCCATGGCGGTGTTCATCACAAGGCCGGAGGTGCCCCAGACGTGCGGCACGCCGTAAACGTCACCCGCAACGGTGGTGTTGGCCATGGTGGCCGAGAGCATCGACGGGATGAAGAGATCCTGGTTCAGCTTGGAGGTGTCGATCGGCTTGTAGATGCCGAACTCCATCTGTGGGCCCATGATTCGGTCTTGAGAGGGCTGGGCGAGGTCAAAGCCGCCGCCGCCAGTGGCGCGCAGCTTGGCGATCATTTCCTCGTTGTTGGATTTGGTCACCTCGACGGTGTGGCCGGTCTGTTCTTCGAACATCGCCACCACATCATCGGGCGCATAACCACCCCAGGTGAGCAGGCGCAGCGTGTCGGCCTGTGCCACTGTGGCGAGTCCGGCAAGCAGGGTGCTGGTCATCAAAACGGTTCTGATCATGGGAAATCCTCTCTGTTGTGTTTGGTATTCCGGGCCGCATGTGTCCATTGGACCATTTGGTCAATTTTTTGTGCGACCGAACGCACGCACCTTATTCCATAACGTGTGTGAAACATTCATGACAGAAAAAAAATGTGTGGCCATTTCTTTACGGGATCCCAGCGTCGTGGTTTCGTCGCTGATGAACCGAGGGAAGACGTGAACCCAATGCGCTGAAATACATTTGGTTTTAGCTATCAAGATGGGGCGCGGAGACCTACCGCATGGTCCGGCAGAAGGCTTTCTTGCGCTGCAAAACCTGCTGTGTTGCCGCGATAGGTTGTTCAATCCGCTTGAGTGGGGCTCCGGGAACGCCCCTGCGGTGTTGCCGTGAAGGTCCTTTGCAGTCATGTTTTTGCTATGCACCGCTATCCGATCTACTCCGCCGCGCAATTGGCGCATTCGTCCTACAAGGCTGACACGCATCCCTCGGTCGCCCCGCGCATTGCGCGGTCCTTGGATCAGGGGGATGTTCAGGCCCATTTGCTCGACAACGGGGTCTTGCTGATCCCCGGATCGAATTCGGTCATGGACTATCTGAAGTTCAATCTGCGTGTCCTCTGGATTGCGGGGAAGAAATACGCGGTCAAGGACGCGGTGAGCGAGAAGGGGGCCTCCGGGACGATCTGGCATCAGGGCTTCCTGCGCCACGCCAAGGTCATTTATGACTGGGTCGAAGCGGGCGGGACCAAGCCTACTTACATCATCGGGCATTCACTTGGCGCCGCTGCAACGCAGGTTCTGACCAAAAGCTGGGCGGTTCCCGGGATCGGGTTCGCCGCGCCCCGGCCGCGCAAGGCGCGCGGACCGGTCAAGCATGACAAGCTCTGCCTGCTGATCAATCGCGACGACGATCCGGTGACGAAACTGCCGTTCAGCTTCAATCACATGGGGCAGGTGCACCGGGCGCGGGCCGCTCGCTCTTCTTTTGGGCCGGACCACCACATGAAACACTACAAGGCCGTGGTGAAAGAAGAGCAGGGCAAAGGGCGACTCGGCCCCTCGTGGCCCGCTTGAGGCGCTGAATTGGCGCGAAAAGCGGCACTGATTTCGTAAAACTGTAATGAATCAGGGGTAGGAAAGCGGCCATGTGAGTGTGACCGCACATCGGATTTTTGTGATCCGGGAACGTGTATTTCTGCAATGATTTCAGTATGGTTCCGAGGCGGCCCCGTGGCCGCCTCTTTGCGTTTCGGCGGGCAGCTATGCAGTCATGCCAAAACCGCTATTCGAATATGTCTCTACCGCCTTGCTGCGTTGCGGCGTAAATCGGGGCCAGATGCTGACCTATTTTGAACAAGAGGCACGCCCATGGCACATATCTCTGCCCCCTACACAACCGAACCCGCGACCAACCCGTTCCTGAGCCTCGGTCGCCGGATCCTCGACGCAATGGTTGCGATTGGCGAAGCCAACCCGCGCGTGCGTGAAATCGAGCGCCTGACGGCAAAGTCCGACGAAGACCTGGCCAAAATGGGCCTCAAGCGTGAGGACATCGTCCGCCACGTCATGCGTGATGCGCTGTTCCTCTGAACTGACGCTTCCCTGACCGCGAAGAAGCCGCGCCCTTATGGGACGCGGCTTTTTTGTGTCCGGTTGCACCCTGCTGGACAAAGAAAAAGGGCCCCCGAAACGGGAACCCTTCGAAATCTCTCTGACGCTCAGGATTAGTTCTGAGCGTAGTATTCGATCACGAGGTTCGGTTCCATCATGACCGGGTACGGCACATCGGCGAGGCCGGGGGTGCGCACGAAGGTGGCGGTCATCTTGGAGTGATCGGCTTCGATGTAGTCCGGAACGTCACGCTCGGGCAGCTGTACAGCTTCGAGCAGGGCGGTCATCTGGCGGGACTTCTCACGCACTTCGATGACGTCGCCTTCCTTGACGCGGTAGGACGGGATGTTGACGCGCTTGCCGTTCACCAGAACGTGGCCGTGGTTCACGAACTGACGCGCTGCGAAGACGGTCGGAACGAACTTGGCGCGGTAGACGACGGCGTCGAGACGGCGCTCGAGCAGACCAACGAGGTTCTCGCCGGTGTCACCCTTCACACGGGCGGCTTCGGTGTAGATGCGCTTGAACTGCTTCTCGGTCAGGTCGCCGTAGTAGCCTTTGAGCTTCTGCTTGGCGCGGAGCTGCAGACCGAAGTCGGACATTTTGCCCTTGCGGCGCTGACCGTGCTGGCCGGGGCCATATTCGCGGCGGTTGACCGGGGACTTCGGACGGCCCCAGATGTTTTCGCCCATGCGGCGGTCGATTTTGTACTTGGCAGACGTGCGTTTGGTCACGATCTGATCTCCTCTTAACGGTTCAAAGAGGGCGTTGTCCTCTTCCCGGATTTGGCCGGAACGACAGGGCATCCCCTCGCGGGGGCCACCAACACCAATGAAGCCGCGCTTATACGCTTGGAATCAGCCGTGTCAAGCGACGCCTCACGTGACAGCAAGATCCTTCAAATTCACTCTTTAAACGTAGCTTAACAGTTGTGGCGCAAGAAAGGACAAGCAGACGCTCGGGAGACGATCGTGAGACTGAAGAACAAGCATTTGGATCAAGGGCCACGCAATGCTCTGGCCCATGCCCTCGGGAGCCGCGATGCCAATACAATGGACATGGTGCGCCGCGCCATCGAACACCGCGAAACCATGCTTGCCTACCAGCCCGTCGTTCAAAGCGCGGACCCAGGCCAGGTGGCTTTTTATGAAGGATTGATCCGAGTTCTGGATGAAACCGGGCGAATCATACCCGCGCGCGACTTCATCAGCACGGTTGAAGAGACGGAATATGGACGCCTTCTGGATTGCATCGCTTTGGAAAAAGGTCTGAACGAGTTGGCCGCAACGCCCGGTTTGCGTCTTTCGATCAACATGTCTGCCCGCTCCATCGGGTACAAGAAATGGATGCGCATTCTACAGCGTGGGCTGTCCAACGATCCCACCGTGGGAGAGCGGCTGATTCTCGAAATCACGGAATCCTCTGCAATGACGATTCCGGAGCTTGTGACATCCTTCATGCGGGACCTTCAGCAGCAGGGTATTTCCTTTGCGATGGATGACTTCGGGGCGGGGTATACAGCCTTGAGACACTTCAAGGATTTCAGTTTTGACATCCTCAAGGTGGACGGCCAGTTCGTAACCGGTATTGCCCATGATCCGGACAATCAGGTTCTTGTGACCGCGATGCATGCCATTGCGGAACAATTCGACATGTTCACGGTCGCAGAGCGTGTCGAAACCGCAGAAGATGCGGCCTGTCTGGAGCGCATCGGCATTGACTGCCTGCAGGGCTATTTCTTTGCCGCGCCAACTGTGCGGCCTCCCTGGCGTGACCATGCTCCGGAAAAGACAGCTTGATAGCGCCCACCGTGACAGACTGTCCGGTTTACGCTGCGTCGCAGAAACAGTAAGTCCTCGCCTATAACGCGAAGCACGGCATGGTTTGACCTTCCGGGGAAACCCTGTAAGCCTGCCTCGACTCGTATCGCTGGAGGACCCACATGACCAACGTCGTTATCGCCAGTGCCGCACGAACTGCAGTCGGCAGTTTCAGCGGCTCTTTTGCCAAGACCCCCGCACATGATCTTGGTGCAGCCGTGCTCGAGGCCCTCGTTGCCCGCGCCGGTGTAGACAAATCCGACGTTTCGGAAACGATCCTCGGTCAGGTTCTGACCGCAGCGCAGGGCCAGAACCCGGCGCGTCAAGCGCACATCAACGCAGGCCTTCCGCAAGAAAGCGCGGCCTGGGGGCTTAACCAGGTGTGTGGCTCCGGTCTGCGCGCGGTTGCGCTAGGCGCTCAGCACATCATGCTCGGCGATGCCGATGTGGTCTGCGCAGGCGGTCAGGAAAACATGTCGCTGAGCACCCATGCCGCACACCTGCGTGCCGGCCAGAAGATGGGCGACATGAAGTACATCGACACGATGATCCGTGATGGCCTTTGGGATGCGTTCAACGGCTACCACATGGGTCAGACCGCTGAAAACGTTGCGGAAAAGTGGCAGATCAGCCGCGAGATGCAGGACGAGTTCGCCGTCGCTTCGCAGAATAAGGCCGAAGCTGCCCAAAAAGCGGGCAAGTTCGACGACGAAATCGCAGCCTTTACCGTCAAAACCCGCAAGGGCGATATCGTTGTAGACAAAGACGAGTACATTCGTCACGGCGCGACCATCGAAGCCATGCAGAAACTGCGCCCGGCTTTCATGAAAGACGGCTCCGTGACCGCTGCCAACGCCTCCGGCCTGAATGACGGCGCGGCTGGCGTGCTGCTGATGAGCGCCGACAATGCTGAAAAGCGCGGTATCGAGCCTTTGGCGCGCATCGCCTCCTATGCCACCGCTGGTCTGGACCCGTCGATCATGGGTGTGGGCCCGATCTACGCATCGCGCAAGGCGCTGGACAAAGCGGGCTGGTCCGTTGACGATCTGGACCTCGTTGAAGCAAACGAAGCCTTCGCTGCACAGGCCTGCGCCGTGAACAAGGACATGGGCTGGGATCCGTCGATCGTGAACGTGAACGGCGGCGCGATCGCCATCGGCCACCCGATTGGCGCATCCGGCGCGCGCGTTCTGAACACGCTGCTGTTCGAAATGAAGCGCCGCGACGCCAAGAAAGGCCTCGCCACGCTTTGCATCGGCGGCGGCATGGGTGTCGCGCTCTGTGTGGAGCGCCCGTAAGCGAGCGGATCACCGAATAACGGGGGGGCGCTTGCGAAGCGCCCCTTTTTTTTGGTGGTTTAAGTTGGATTTTTTCGCGCAACAATATTGCGCATGGAAATCCTAGATTGTAATTACCTTACCTAACCAAAGACTACTCTGGAGGAACAGATATGGCACGCGTTGCACTCGTTACTGGCGGCAGCCGCGGAATCGGCGAAGCGATTTCCAAGAAACTCAAGGCAGACGGCTACGAAGTCGCCGCGACCTACGCTGGCAACGACGAGAAGGCCGCGGCCTTCACCGAAGCCACCGGCATCAAGACCTACAAGTGGGACGTGGCTGACTACGAAGCCTCCTCTGCGGGCATTGCACAGGTCGAAGCGGATCTCGGCCCGATTGACGTTGTTGTTGCCAACGCCGGCATCACCTGGGACGGTTTCTTCCACAAGATGAAGCCGGAGCAGTGGCAGAAGGTCATCGACACCAACCTCACCGGTGTGTTCAACACCGTGCGCCCTGTGTGGCCGGGCATGCGTGAGCGCGGCTTTGGCCGTGTGATTGTGATTTCCTCGATCAATGGCCAGAAAGGCCAAGCCGGTCAGGTGAACTATGCCGCGACCAAGGCGGGCGATCTCGGCATCGTCAAGTCGCTGGCACAGGAAGGCGCAGCAAAGGGCATCACCGCCAACGCCGTTTGCCCGGGTTACATCGGCACCGAAATGGTCCGCGCGATCCCCGAAGAAGTTCTGAACTCCAAGATCATCCCGCAGATCCCGGCAGGCCGCCTGGGCGAGCCGGAAGAAATCGCGCGTTGCGTGGCGTTCCTGGCCTCCGACGATGCGGGCTTCATCAACGGCTCGACCATCTCGGCAAACGGCGCACAGTTCTTCGTCTGATACGCCGCGACAGACATGCAGAAGGCGCCCCGGATCGGGGCGCCTTTTTGTTTGGGTGACATGAAAACGCTCCCGGAGCCAGAAAGGTTCGGGAGCGTTTACCGTCTCGCACCAGACCGGCGGGCCTTGCGGCCTGCGGTCAGTGGCGGCGCGCGATCAGGAAGTTGAAGAAATTGGCAACGGCTTCTCCACGCGCGGCATGGGCTGCGCGGAATGCATCGCGGTGGCGGCGGTCTTGGGCGGCTTCCAACATGTTTAGTCCTCGATACAGATTTGCTTGATGACATTGTATATGAAGCCTGCGAAGCTATCTGACAAACGAGAGTTCTTCTGTCCTCAGTTAAGGAAAACTTGTCTGAATGTCCGACCGGCTTCCGCCCCTGACCGCACTGCGGGCCTTTGAAGCGGCCGCACGGCATTTGTCTTTTGCCAAGGCCGCAAGCGAGTTGAACGTCACTCCGGCGGCGCTGTCCTTCCAGATCAAAAAGCTGGAAGAGGACCTTGGCCAGCCTGTGTTCAAGAGGCTGAACCGCGCGGTTGAGCTCACCGAGGTGGGAAAGGTGCTCGCCCCCAGTCTCTCCGAGGGGTTTGGCAGGCTGAACGCGGCTTGGGCTTCGGCCCGGAGAATGCTGGATACCAAGATTCTCTCGGTGACGGCGGGCCCGGCATTTACCACGAAATGGCTTGCTCCGCGCCTCTTCGAGTTCGCCAGCGCCCATCCCGATATCGAACTGCGGTTCGCTGCCACGCTACGCAGCCTGGATTTCGATCGTGATGCGGTCGATGTTGCGATCCGGTACGGATATGGGCCGGATCCGGGGCTGTACTGTGAGCATCTGGTGGATGAGTGCCTCACGCCGATGATGCGGCCGGAGCTGGCAGAGCGCTATTTGACGGTCGAAAGCCTTTTGAAAGCGCCGCTTTTGTACGATGCGTCTCAGGATTTCATAGAACCCCCGGCGGATTGGGCCGCCTGGTTTCGCGCCTGTGGGCTTGAGGGCGCGCCGAAACCTGTGGCGCGGTTCTCTCAGGCGGATCACGCCCTTGATGCTGCGCTGGCGGGCGGGGGCGTTGTGTTCAGTCGGACATCACTGGCGATCCCGCATCTCGCGCGGGGAGAGCTTGTGGCACCATTCCCCATCGCGCTGACCACCGATGCGAAGTTCCGGGTGCTGTGCGAGAAGGGCACGGAAAACAAGCCGCAGATCGCTGCGTTTCGGACGTGGCTGCGGGATGAGGTGGAGAAATTTCCCGATGGTTTGGAAGGCCGCACCCTGATCCCGGTGACAGAAGTCCCGCGCCAGCAAAAAGGGCCCGCCCGTTAGGGCAGACCCGCTTCGTGCAAGGCACGCGTTTGCGTGCCAGTCTCGGTCAGAGCGTTGGCTACGATTCCAGTCTGGCGATCTCTTCCTTGAGACGGAGTTTTTGCTTTTTCAGTTCGGCGACACGAAGACCGTCGACACCCGGCGCGGCTTGCGCCTGTTCGACAGACGCCTCCAAAGTCTGGTGCTTCCTCTTCAGTTCCTGCAGGTGCGAACTCAAGCTCATGGCATACTCCTCTATTGCTCAGACTCTCAGTGCAGCACAACTTTACGCGTAAGTCACGCCGCAGATGCAGCATATCATCACAGAATTGTAACGTGCATCGAATGAACGTCAGAACCCTTAAGCGAAGGTTAATTTTGCGCCATCTCGCAGAATTGCATTGGTGGCGTCCGTGTAGTGTTCCCGGTCGCCTTCATGGGCGCCGCCGCGATGCAAAACAAGGCCGCCATGGAAGCGAAAGGCGGCCTTGCCAGTCTTGCGCCCCCGGACCAAAACCAGCCGGGGTGGGCGGCCCGCGCGCGGAAAAAGCGGCATGAGTTCAAGCGATCCGAGGGTTTTCTGCATGGCGGCGAGCAGTTCGGGAAGGCGTTCGATGCGCTGTACGATCGTGACAAAGCCGCCGGGATTCACGCGCCGGGCGGCGGTGTCGATCCAGTCCGTCAGAGGGGTCTGACCGGCGCGCCCGATCTCGCGGCCCGCGTCCTCTGCACTGCGGCGCTGGTTCTCCAGAAAATAGGGCGGATTGGCCATAACATGGTCAAATCTGCGCTGACGCAGCTCTGCTGGCAGTTCGGAGACATTTGCGACGGTTATGTCGCCGTGAAGGTGGTTCTCAGACAGGTTGATTCGCGCCAGTTCCGCGTAGGCAGGCTGGATCTCCACGCCGGTCAGGTGCAGGTCCGACACCCGAGCGCCAAGGCAACACAAGGCCGGCCCCGCGCCGCAGCCCAGGTCCAGAACCGATTGCCCGGGTTTCGCGTCAATGGATGCGGCCAGCAGGACCGGATCCACACCGGCGCGATAGCCTGCCCTGGGCTGCAACAGGCGGATCTTGCCGCCGAGAAAGTCGCTGCTGTCCAGATCTTCGGGCAGAAAAGGCTCAGCCTTCAAAGTCGACACCGTAGTCGCGCAGCACTTGCCGCGCCTCTTCGAGGTAGCCCTTGGGCACCATAAGCCGCCGAGGCAGGATTCCGATGGAGCCCTCAAGGACGCTCATATTTACGTCCAGTTCAAAGCTGTCTATACCCGCCTCACTCAGGAGGGTTTTGGCGAGTGGGATCAGCGTTATGTCGTTGGTTCTGAGAAGCTCTTCCATGGTGGGGATTTAAGGACAAGGCTGGGCAGATGTCGAGCCTTGCACGGGAGTGTGATGAACGTGATGGAATCCGTGACCAAGCCGCACGAACGTTTGGCCGATCTGCTGACGGACGAAATGGGAGCGGTCAACACGCTAATCCGCGAGCGCATGGCCTCGAATCACGCGCCGCGCATTCCCGAAGTGACCGCGCATCTGGTGGAGGCCGGGGGCAAGCGGCTGCGCCCGATGCTGACCATCGCCTCGGCCAAGCTGTGTGGCTATGGCGGCCCCTATCACATTCACCTCGCCGCGACGGTCGAGTTCATTCATACGGCAACGCTCTTGCACGATGACGTGGTGGATGAGAGCGCCAAGCGGCGCGGGCGGCCCACGGCAAACTTGCTGTGGGACAACAAATCCAGTGTGCTGGTGGGCGATTACCTCTTTGCACGGTCGTTCCAGTTGATGACCGAAAGCGGCAACCTGCGGGTGTTGCGGATCCTGTCGGATGCGGCGGCGACAATTGCCGAAGGCGAAGTGCTGCAGCTGACGGCCGCGCAGGATCTGACGACGAGCGAAGAGATTTACCTGCAGGTGGTGCGTGGCAAGACGGCGGCGCTGTTCTCGGCGGCGACGGAGGTGGGCGGCGTGATCGCAGAGCGGCCCGAGGTAGAGATCAAGGCGCTGTTCGATTATGGCGATGCGCTTGGGATTTCGTTCCAGATCGTGGACGATCTGCTGGATTACTGGGGCGGCGATGCCACCGGGAAAAACATTGGCGACGACTTCCGCGAACGCAAGCTGACACTGCCGTTGATCAAGGCCTACGCGAAAGCGAACGATGAGGAACAGGCGTTCTGGAAACGGGTGATCGAAAAGGGCGACCAGCGTGACGGCGATCTGGAGCGGGCGTTGCAGCTTTTGAACGCCCATGGTGCTCTGGAAGAGACCCGGCAGGAAGCGCTGGCCTGGGCGGAGAAGGCGAAGACGGCGATGGCCGCCCTGCCGCAGTCCGAGTTGCGGGATCTGCTGATTGACCTTGCCGACTACGTGGTGGCGCGCGTCAACTGAGCGGGCTTTCGCCGCAGGCCGCGCTTGACCCGATCCCCCTGAAAGGCCAGTTTCGCGCCTGAGCAGACGGACCAGAGATAGATGGCCAAAACACCCCCGCCTTTTGCCCCATTCGAGTGGATGATCGCATGGCGCTATTTGCGTGCCAAACGCGCAGAGGGCGGCGTGTCCGTGATGACATGGATCAGCCTTCTGGGCGTGACTTTGGCCGTCTTTGCGCTTGTGGCGACGCTGGCGGTGCGGGCAGGCTTTCGGGCGGAATTCGTGGATACGATTGTTGGGGCCAACGCCCATGTCACGGTCTATCACACCGAGCGGCTGGACGAATTTGGACGAAGCACGCGAACCCTGCCGGACTTTGAGGCCATGGCAGAGCGTGTGGCGGAGGTGCCGGGCGTTGTGCGGGTTGCGCCGCTGGTCAAAGGGCAGGTGCTGGCCACGGCTAACCGGCGCAATGCCGGGGTCGAGATTTTCGGCATGGATGGCGAGGATTTGAAGGCCATCCCGCGTATCGTGAACCCCGAGACGTCGCGCGGGGATCTGGCAAACTACAACGACGGGATTGCCATAGGCTCGGGCGTGGCGATGACGCTCGGCGTTGGGCTCGGCGATGAGATCAAATTGACTTCGCCGGATGGAGTGAAAACGGCCTTTGGCGTCAGCGCGCGGGTGAAGCGCTACAAGGTCACCTATATCTTCAATGCGGGCCGCTATGACATTGATCGCACGCGCATCTATATGCCGTTCGAGGAAGCGCAGCTTTATTTCAACCGCGAAGGCGTCGCGGATGAGCTGGAAGTGATCGTCGAAGCCCCTGAGATCGTTGAATCCTACAGCATGCCCATCGCCTACGCCGCCGGGGCGGGAACGCTGATCTGGACGTGGCAGGATTCGTCTGGCGCGGCGTTGCAGGCGATTGCCATGCAGGACGATGCGCTGTTTATCCTGCTCGCCATTCTGGTGCTGATCGCCACGATGAACATCACCTCTGGGCTGATCATGCTGGTCAAGAACAAGGGCGGCGACATCGGTATTCTGCGCACCATGGGGCTGACCGAAGGGGCCATCCTGCGGGTGTTCCTGATTGTTGGGGCCTCAATTGGCGTGATCGGGACGGTGCTTGGCGTGCTGCTTGGGGTGCTTTTTGCGATGAACATCGAAGGCATCTACGGCTTGGTAGATGTGATCACCGGGAGCAATAGGGCGAGCCTTGAAAATCAGGGGTTCTTCTTCCCGCCTGCCGAAGTGCGCCTGCCGGATCTGATCAAGACGGTCTTGCTGTCGCTTGGCCTGTCTTTCATCGTCACGATTTTTCCGGCTCGCCGTGCGGCGCGGCTGAACCCGGTGGAGGCGCTGCGCTATGAGTGATGCGGTTCTGCGCCTGAGCGGTGTCGAGAAGGTCTACAAAAAAGGCATGCCTGGCGAAGTGCACGTGTTGCGCGGTGCCGATCTGACGGTGCGGCGCGGCGAGGTTGTGGCTTTGGTTGCGCCCTCCGGCGCAGGCAAGTCGACGCTTCTGCACATCGCGGGTCTGCTCGACAGTGCGGACGCGGGGGTTGTGGAGATCGGCGGAGAGGAGATGCAAAACCGCTCAGACCGTCGGCGCACGGCGGTGCGGCGGGACAATCTCGGGTTTGTCTACCAGTTCCACCACCTGCTGCCGGAGTTCACGGCGTTGGAAAACATCACCTTGCCGCAGTTGGCCAACGGCACCCCGCGCGATGCGGCGGAGGCGCGGGCAAAGGACTTGCTGGCAAGCGTTGGCATTGCGGACCGGGCAAGCCACCGTCCGGCGGCGATGTCCGGCGGAGAGCAACAGCGGGTGGCGTTTTGCCGGGCGATGGCAAACGCGCCGCAGCTCTTGCTTGCGGATGAGCCAACCGGAAACCTTGATCCGGCGACCTCGGACCGCGTCTTTGGTGCCTTGATGCGGCTGGTGCGGGATACGGGGCTGTCCGCGGTGATTGCGACGCATAACCTTGAATTGGCAGAGCGGATGGACCGCTGCCTTCGTCTGGAGGACGGGCATCTGACCACGGCGTAGCGGGAACAGTTTTTTTCCCAATTTGAGACAAATTTGGCCCGAATTCAGGCGTTATAGTTGCATGCGGTATGGATGCGAGGTGACGCCATGGGACTCGAACTGATCTTCACATTGCTTTTTCTGCTGCCTTTTGTGGCGGCGGGTCTGATGGATGCGGGCAGCGCTGACGACGATGAAGAAGAGAGTGAGCCCGGCACAGGTTTGACTGTGGACGATGTCACGATGACGCCTGTTCTGACGGCCCTTGCCGTGGATGATCCGGAAGACGAGAACCGTTCAGATCCGCCCAGCGTGACCGACACGGAAACAGAAGAACCCGAAGCCGAGGAAGATGAGGCTGCAAGGTCAACAGGCAGCACGATCCCCGGTACCATTGGGGACGATACGCTAACGGGCACTGACAGTGCGGACACGATCCTTTCCGGGGCCGGAGATGACAGCGTTGATGCCGGTGGCGGTGCCGATTCCGTAGATGGGGCCTCTGGCGCTGATACGCTGGATGGCGGCAGCGGTGACGATACGGTGCTTGGCTCGACCGGGTCGGACAATATCCTCGGCAATGACGGCGATGATCTTCTGGACGGCGGTGACGGAACCGACTCGGTTGACGGCGGCGCGGGCGACGACAGCCTTCTTGGTGGTGCGGCGTCCGATACGCTCAACGGTGGTCTGGGCAATGATTCCCTGGATGGTGATGCGGAAACGGGCGATGACGGAGCCGGGGATCTGCTGGACGGGCAGGCCGGTGACGATTCGCTTTACCTTGGTGATGGCGACATCGGGACCGGTGGCGAAGGGGCTGACAGTTTTTATGCCAATGGGACGGTGCAGGTTGGCGATTTTGACGCCAGCGAGGACATGTTGATCATCGAACACGCCGGTCAGACCCCACCGACGGTCACGGGACAAACCCTGTCTGGCGCGGGCCTCACCGTGAGTTTCTCGGACGGGACCGTTGTTGTGCTGTCCGGTCTGACGGCGGAAATAGACCCCGCGATCATCAGCTTCGTTCCGCTGCCCGTGGCGACCTGACTTCTGTCTTGTCGTTAGGGGGAGCGGCCCCTACGGTCGCTGACAAACAGCCGTGCGCACCGGGCGCGCGGCTTTCTCATGGGAGACGTCATGCCATCTTTGCCTGTTCGAGAGATCGAAGCCCTTAGCGATAACGCCCTGCGCCGCCACGGCGCTACGCCGGAAATTGCAGCCGAAATGGCCCGCGCCATTGGCTGGGCCGAGGCGCGAGGCAACCGGATCTGCGGTCTTTACTATCTCGAAAGCTATTGTCAGCAGCTGCAGACTGGCCGCGTCGATGGCACGGCGGAGCCGATGATCGCGCAGCCGCGCGCAGCCGAAATTCGCGTGGATGCGGCGCACGGATTTGCCCAGCCCGCCTTTGCGTCTGCCTTGCCCAAAGCGCTTGAGGCGGCACGGAGTCAGGGAATATCAAGCCTGTCCCTGCACAATGCCCACACCTGCACAGCGTTGGGCTATTTCACGCAGCAGATCGCGGAAGAGGGCTGCATCGGGCTTGGCCTGACCAACGCAACGCCGATCGTGGCCCCGCCGGGCGGGCGCACGCGTGTGATCGGAACTAACCCGATTTCCTTTGCCGTGCCGGACGGTGCCGGAGGTGTTTCGATGATTTTTGATCAATCGACGACCACGGTCGCGCTGGGCCGGATCACCATGGCCAAGGCGGCGGGAGAGGCCATTCCGGAAGGCTGGGCCATTGATGCCGAAGGCAATCCGACAACGGATCCAGAGGCGGCTCTGTCAGGCTCCATGGTATCCTCCGGTGGCTACAAAGGCTGGGGCATTGGTCTGATGGTGGAGATTTTGGCCGCCTGTCTTGGCGGCGGAACGCTCAGCCGCGATGTCAAACCGCTGAAAGCGCCGGAGGGGGATCCGCACGATCTTGGCCAGTATTTTATCCTGATCCACCCCCAGAACGTGGCCTTCTTTGAGCGGGTCAGCCAATTGGCCGGGTTTGTTGCGGAAGACGCAGGGTGCCGGATGCCGGGGCAGGGCAAGGCGCCCAGCGATGTGGCGGAGGTACCGGATGCTTTGTTCCAGCAGCTGCAGGACTTGGCCGGGGTTTGATTCTTAAGCTCTTTGCGTGATCCAGACACCAAGCGCCATGACGGTGATCCCGGTGGCCCGGGTCAGCGTCAGGGGGCTGATCTTCGCTCCGAACAGGCCGAAGTGGTCAATGGCGGCAGCGCTGATAAGCTGGCCAATCAGGACAAAGAACACGGCGTTGCCGATGCCGAAATGCGGGGCGACATAGGTGATCGACAACACGTAGAACGCAATCAGCACTCCGGCGAGAAACAGGTGTTTGGGTGCGGCCTTCAACCCGGCCAGCCCGCTGGAGCCATTTGCCACCCAAACCGCTGTGCTCGCCAACAGCGCCACGCAGAACAGGACCATCGCTGCAGCCACCGGAGACCCGAGGCGCACGCCTAGGGCTGCGTTCAAAGCGGCCAGCAGGGGGATGCCGATCCCGGCGAGAAGCATGATCGTGGCGTAGTGAATCATGGGCAATCCTAAGGCTGGAAGAACGTCGCGCTTGCGGCGGCAACAGGTTTGAGATCTGGCAAAGAGAGCAGCGTGGCCTCGGCAAAAATCAGGGCGCGCCCCGCCCGGATGACGCGGGCTTCGCAGCGGACAGCCTCGCCCCGTGCCGCGCTCAGGAAGCGGGTCTCGAGGTTTGTCGTGGCCACCGGTTTGAAAGCGCCAAGACGACCTGCACAGGCAAAGACCATGGCGGTATCGGCCAGCGTCGCCAAGGCCTGACCGCAGACGATCCCGCCAACGCGCGCGATGCTTGGTGTCACGGGGATCTCCAGAACCGTCCGGTCCTCCCCGATTTCAGTGACCTGCGGCTCCAGCGCCTTGACCCAATCGGCGAAGTTTTCGTCGAGCAACCGATTGGCGGTTTCAGGTGTCAGCATCGCTTTGGATCCTCCCTCACCGGCACAATGCCCACAACCGGAGGGCCTGTCACCTGCCAATGATCCATATCATCGCGGGGGTGGCGCGTGCGCGGTATTATTCCCCCACTTGGAAGCTCCAAGTCGCGCTATAATAAAAGAAAAACGGAGCAGGGCAGATGTACCGTGTGATATTGATTTTGGCGGTTTTCCTTGCCGGGTGTTACCCGCAGGAGCAAGCGCAAGAGCCGACGGGACGAGCGCTTTACGAGACCCATTGCGCAACCTGTCATGGCGTGGGCGGGCAAGGGGACGGCGACCTGGCCGGAGAATTTGGCGTTCCCGTGCCAAATCTGACCGTTTTGCGAGAAAGCAATGGCGGGGTTTTTCCGTATGAAGGGGTCATGGCGCAGGTGTATGGCTATCCGGGCCGGTATCATCTTGGCCTGATGCCGGAGTTCGGGCCGGACCTTGAAGGGGCGCAGGTGGATCTGGTTACGCAAACCGGGCAGATCCTGCGCGCGCCACGCGCTCTTGTCGCGCTCGTTGACTACATCGAAACTCTGCAGCAATAGGGTTGCTGAACAGGAGACCGAGATGAAACAGATCGTGCCAGCGCTCGCGGCGGCCCTTACGCTCGCCGCATGCCAGCAACCCAATGAAATGCCCACCCAACAGGAAGGGCGGGCGCTATTTGCAGAAAACTGTGCGGTTTGTCATGGGGCGGACGGCAAAGGTGATGGCGAGATGGCCCGCGCCATGGCAAAGCCACCGACGGACCTCACGCTCATTGCGCTGCGCAACAAGGATCGCTTCCCGCGCGCGCAGATCATGTCCGTGATTGACGGTTATGCGCGTTCGGAAACCGACCGGCCCGACATGCCGGAGTTTGGCGGTTTGCTTGAAGGGGATCTGATCCCGTTTGATTCCGGCGATGGCATTCAGACGCCAACGCCGCGCAAGCTGGTGGCTTTGCTGGAGTATCTGGAAAGTATTCAGGCCGAACGCTGAGTTTAGCGGAGCGAGCAGGCTGCCACCCACCAGCCCGGCTGACGGGCGCGCAGGGTTTTGGCCTGTGCTTCGGCCATCGCCCGGCTGTCAAACAGGGCAAAGCAGGTGGCGCCGGAGCCGGACATTCGGGTCAGGCGCACGCCCTCCAATCCTTTCAGGGCGTTCAGGACGTCACCGATCACCGGTTCCAAAGCGATAGCCGGGGTTTCGAGGTCGTTGCGTTGCTCGGCCAGCCATTGGATCAGGCCATCCGCGTCCACCCCTTCGGGAATGGCTGACATAGCCGGGTTGTCCCGCCGCGACATCGATTTGAAAACCGCCGGGGTCGATACCCCGACCCGCGGGTTGACCAGAACCGCATGCAACAGGGGCAGCGTGAGCGGTGTGACCTGCTCGCCGATGCCTTGCATACGCGCCGCTGATGCGATCATGCAGACAGGCACATCTGCGCCGAAGGTCAACGGATCAACCGGAACAGGCCGGCTCGTCAATGTCGACATGGCTTTGAGCGTGGCCGCCGCGTCGGATGAGCCGCCGCCGATCCCGGCCGCCGCGGGCAGGTGTTTGCCAAGAGTGATGGCCACGGGCGTCTCAAAGGCGCTTGCGGCTTTGTGCACAAGATTGCTGCCGCCCGTCGGCACGCCGTCCATCATTGGGCCGGTCACGTCGAGGGACAAGTCCGGGGCCAACTGAACGGCAACGGTATCGCCCACATCCGCGAACACGACGAGCGAATCGAGCAGGTGATAGCCGTCAGCGCGCTGGCCGGTCACATGAAGCGTCAGATTGATCTTGGCCGGGGCAAAGACCTCAGTTCGAGTCATTCGCCACCTGCAATGGCGGCGCGCCTTCTTCCATCAGGACAACGTCCAGACCAGCTTCGATCTTGCGTTTGATCCGCTCCGGATCGGCCTCTTCGGCGGCGTCTTCCCAATCAACGAAGGATAGGGCGCGTTTCCACATGAACTGCGCTTCCATCTTGCGCCCCACGGCCCAGTAGACATCGCCCAGATGGTCATTCACGATGGGATCAATCGGCATCAAGGCGGCCGCGCGCTCCATCGGTTCGACGGCTTCTTCATAGCGACCAAGGCGATAGAGAACCCAGCCGAGACTGTCGACGATGTAGCCCGAGTTGGGCTGGGCCGCGACGGCGCGTTCGATCATGTCGAGCGCTTCTTCCAGTTTGATTTTCTTCTCGACCAGAGAATAACCAAGGTAATTCAGAACGTTGGGTTGTTCCGGGCTGAGTTCGAGCGCCTTGCGGAAGTCCGCTTCGGCGGCGTCCCAATTGTCGCTGCGCTCGTTACAGATTCCGCGCGCGTAGTAGAGGAACCACTGCCGTTCGGTGATTTCGGAAAAGCGCTCCAGCGCGCGGGTGTATCCGGCGATGGCTTCGTCGAATTTCTCCATCTGGCGCATCAGATCCGCGTAGGCGGAGTGCACAACCGGCAAGTCCGGGTGGCTTTCGCTCAGGGCGCGCAAAACCTCTGCGGCACCTTCCAGATTGTCCTGCGCACGCAGCGCTTCGGCGCGGCCCATCTCGGCGGCGTGAAAGGCCGAGCTTTCACTGGGGACGCGGGCATAGGTTTCGACGGCCAGATCGTATTGTTCCATCTTGTCGAGCAGTTCCGCCGACAACAGGATCGCATCCACGTGATCGGCACGCAGGTATTCCGCCATGCGCGAGTAGACCAGCGTCAGGTCGCTGTTGTTTTCTGTCGCGAGGGCGCTGCCGAGGGTGAAGAAAACCTCTGCAAGGCCGTCTCTGGCGGAGGGAACATGCGTGAATGTGAGGGACTCTTCAGCTTCGAGAGCGGCCCGCATGGACTGCAGACCGGGGTCAAGATCTTGGCCAAAGGCGGTGTCCAACAAGGCCACAGCCTCGTCGTTCCGATCCAGCTGGCTCAGGATTTCGGCGCGGGCCATGACGCCGCGGCGGGTCAATCCCATACCGCCCGGGCTTTCATTGGCGAACAGGGTTTCCGCGCTCTCGAAATCCCCGACAGAGGCGAAGGCGAGGGCTTTGTGATAGACGGAAAACGGCCCCAGGCCCTGAACTTTCCCGACCTCGTCAAAGGATACGATGGCCGCGCTCATGTCTCCTGAACCGAGTTGGGCCCAAGCCTTGCCGAGCCCGTCCGCAAGCGGCCCCAGGCCGCGTTTCTCGGCAATCGCGCTCAGGACAGCCTCAAAGTTCTCGGCCTTCGCGTCCCGCGCGACCATGGCCATGAAGGCCAGCTGGCTTCTATGGCCGTTGCTTATCAGAACATCCGCAAGGTTCGCCGCGTGTTCGATATTGCCCAAGGAAATATTGGCAAGCAGAGCGCGTTCCAGAAGTTCCGGTTTCGTGCGGTCAAACTGGATCGCACGGCCATAGTATTTGGCTGCGGCTTTGAAATCCCCGCTGAAGCTGGCTTGTCGGCCTGCCAGATAATCACCTGCCACTCCGTTGGCCAAGGCGGGCGCGCCACCTGCCATTGCGGCGGCCAAAGCCCCTGCGCGGATCATGAGTCTCAAAGCCATAACTGTTCTGTTCTCCGAAAAAATGCCCCGCGCGCAAAGCGCATTTCAGCAAGCGTAGGGCGTGAGTCCACGTATGACAAGGAGCCACCCTTCACGTTTGCTTTTCAGCTGTCGAGCATTGTGTACTGACGCAGGGTTTCCAGCTGTGCCGCGCTGATCGGATGGCGGAAGTGCAAGGCGCCGCCGTCTTGTTCACAGCGGACCACCCGGGCCTGTACTTTCTGCCCCATGGCATGAAAGGCGACCTTGATACCGGGGCGCGGCGGCACGGGGCCAGAGAAGCGCAGCCCGGTGCGGCTCACATTTCTGATGCGCACGCGAAACACGCTGGAGCCGGTCAACAACGCCATGGACCAGCCGCTCGGCCATCGTTCTGCGCGGTCTTGCAACATGAAAAAGGCTCGCTCCGATTGGGTCGGAGCGAGCCTCGCAGCAAAGACTTAACGTTCGGTTAGGTCGTTTACATGTTCGGGTAATTCGGTCCGTCGCCGCCTTGCGGTACGGTCCATTCGATGTTCTGCGACGGGTCCTTGATGTCGCAGGTCTTGCAGTGCACGCAGTTCTGGAAGTTCACCACGAACTCCTGCGTGCCATCCTTTTCAACAACCTCGTACACGCCTGCCGGACAATAGCGCTGCGCCGGTTCTGCGAATTTGGGGATGTTGATCGCCACCGGGATATGTTTGTCCTTCAGCTGGAGGTGCGCAGGCTGGCTCTCTTCGTGGTTGGTGAAAGAGAAGGACACGTTGGTCAGGCGGTCAAACGACAGTTTGCCATCGGGCTTGGGATAGTCGATCGGCTCGAACAGGGCGGCCTGTTTGGTCGCTTCGGCGTCGGTCTTGCCATGCTTGAGCGTACCCAGCAGCGAGAAGCCGAGCGTGTTGGTCCACATGTCGAAGCCGCCGAGGGCGAGGCTTGCGGTGAGGCCATACTTCGACCAGAGCGGCTTGACGTTGCGCACTTTCTTGAGATCCTTGCCGATCTCGCCTTTGCGTACTTCCACTTCGTAGTCATGCAACTCGTCCTGCGCGCGGCCTGCCTTGATCGCTTCGGCGGCGGCCTCTGCGGCGGCGATGCCGGAGAGCATAGCGTTGTGGTTGCCCTTGATGCGAGGGACGTTGACCATGCCAACGGAACAGCCAAGCAATGCAACACCCGGCGCCACCATTTGCGGCATGGACTGGTAGCCGCCTTCGGAGATCGCACGCGCGCCATAGGCCACGCGCTTGCCGCCTTCGAGCAGGTCCGCAATGATCGGATGGTGCTTGAAGCGCTGGAATTCCATGTAAGGGTAGAGATACGGATTTTCGTAGTTCAGGTGAACCACGAAGCCAACGTAAACCTGATTGTTCTCAAGGTGGTAAACGAAGGAGCCGCCGCCCGCGTTCGAGCCCAGAGGCCAGCCCATGGTGTGGGTCACGCGGCCCTCACGGTGCTTGGCAGGGTCGACTTCCCAGATTTCTTTCATGCCGACGCCGAACTTCTGCGGTTCCTTGCCGTCCGAGAGGCCATAGCGTTCGATCACCTGCTTGGAGAGGCTGCCGCGCACGCCTTCGCCTAGGAAGACGTACTTGCCGAGCAGCTCCATGCCCGGCTCGTATCCATCGCCCGGTGTGCCGTCGGCGTTTTTGCCGAACTCACCGGCGACGACGCCGCGAATGGTGCCGTGATCGCCGTAGACAAGCTCGGAGCAGGCCATGCCCGGGAAGATTTCGACGCCAAGCGCTTCAGCCTGTTCGGCCATCCAGCGGCAGACGTTGCCCATGGAGACGATATAGTTGCCGTGGTTGTTCATCAGCGGCGGCATCGGGAAGTTCGGGATCTTCATCTGACCCGCCTCACCCAGCATGTAGAACTGGTCTTCGCGGACCGGAACGGTCACGGGCGCGCCCTTTTCCTTCCAGTCGGGGATCAGCTTGTCGAGACCGCAGGGATCCAGAACCGCGCCGGACAGGATATGCGCGCCCACTTCGGAGCCTTTTTCCAGAACCACGACCTCAAGGTCGGGGGCGATCTGTTTGAGGCGGATTGCTGCGGACAGACCGGCCGGGCCTGCTCCTACAATCACGACATCATACTCCATGGACTCGCGCGTCACATCCGTCATGGCTACTCCTTCCCGGGAGGCTTTGAAACATTATTGCGCGCATGATTAGCGCGGCAGTGCAGCAAGGGTCAATTGCGACACGGCGTTACAAGGGGCAAAACCGACCTTTGGCACCAAAACTACGCACCAAAACGCCGCCTTTACGAAACTTTATTAGGTTCGCCCGGCCGGTTGTCGGCGGGGAATGCCCGACGGCACTGGACTTTTTACCGTCGGTGTTGCACTGGACGTTTGCGATTGCCATTCTAGGGTGTGATACGCCAAAGCAGCGGGGCTCGGTCGGCCACCGCGCGACAACGAGACTGGAACGACCCCATGGACAAGATACTGATCACCCGCGCGGGCTTTACCGCGCTCGAAGCCGAATTGAAAAAGCTCAAGTCCGTAGAGCGTCCCGCCGTCATTCAGGCGATTGCCGAGGCGCGCGAACTGGGCGATCTGAAGGAAAACGCCGAATACCATTCTGCGCGGGAAAAGCAGGGCTTTATCGAAGGGCGCATTCAGGAGATCGAAAGCATCCTTGGCCTTGCCGAAGTCATTGATCCCAAGACGCTGTCCGGGGCCGTGAAATTTGGCGCGACAGTTCAGGTGGTCGATGAGGACACGGACGAAGAAAAAGTCTGGCAGATCGTCGGCGAGCATGAAGCCAACATCGAAAAAGGCCTGCTCAACGTCAAATCGCCCATCGCCCGCGCTCTGATCGGCAAGGAAGAAGGCGATAGCGTCGAAGTGCGCACACCCGGCGGCGAGAAGAGCTACGAAATCCTCTCCATCGCGTATAAATAACCACGGCAAGCCGCATGTCCGACGATCAAAGCCACGCCAAACCGACGCCTCCGGGCATGTATGACCAGTCCCGTGCTGATTCCGTGACCGGTGTCGAAGTGGCGGCGCTTGTTGCGACGGTTGTTTGGGTTGCTCTGTCCGGCGGCTACTTTCTGCTGGGCGACGTGACTGACGGCGGCGGCATGCGTTTCCTGCTGTCCTTCATGATCATCGTGATGCCGGTTGCACTGATCTGGGTTGCGGCGCTTTCGGCGCGCTCCGCCCGGGTCATGCGCGAGGAAAGCGCGCGCCTTCAGGCGGCGATTGATGCGATCCGGCAGGCCTATGTCACGCAGGCGCAAAAGGGGCGGAACGATCCGCCGCATCCGTCGCTGATGAAGCGGCTGGATGAAATTTCAGCCGGTCAGAAAAACCTCGAAGCGACGTTAACCATGATTGGATCGACGCGCGTGGCGGAGGCGGTTCAGGCGGCTGTCCCGGTTCAGAAAGAAGCGGATGACCAGCCGGCGCTGTCATTGGGGACGCCTGCCGAAGCGCTGCAGCCTCCGCTGTCCAACGAGGATTTCATCCGCGCGCTGAACTTCCCGGAGACCGCAGAAGACAAGGAAGGGTTCAACGCCCTGCGCCGCGCGCTCAAGGACCGCAACGCGGCGCATCTGATTCAGGCGGCGCAGGATATCCTGACTCTACTGAGCCAGGATGGGATCTACATGGACGATCTTCGTCCCGATCTCGCACGGCCTGAGGTTTGGCGCGCCTTTGCCAAAGGCACACGCGGACGCGAGATCGCGCCTTTGGGCGGGGTGCGGGACCGCTCTTCGCTGGCGCTTGCGCTGGGCCGGATGAAGCAGGATCCGATTTTCCGCGATGCCGCGCACCATTTTCTGCGCCGTTTCGACAAGAGCTTTGCGGCTTTCGAGCCGAATGCGTCGGACACGGAAATCACCGAATTTGCCGGAACCCGGTCGGCGCGTGCTTTCATGCTGCTTGGCCGCGTTGCAGGGACGTTCGATTAAAGCCCGAAACTGCCGTAGGGAATGAAGCGTACAAGATCGCCCGTTGCGATGTTTCGCGCCTCATCACCCAATTCGACCAGCCCTTCGCCCCAGTTCAGACCGGAAATGCGCCCCGATCCTTCGGATTTGAAGACTTCGGCACGGCCATCGCGCACGCGGGCGCGCAGGTACTCGCGGCGACCCGGCTTCTTGTTCTTGGAAAAAGCGGCAGGCACGTCAAACCCTTGCGGCGCGCGCCAGTCCTGACCGGCCAGAACGCCCATGGCGGGACGGGCGAAAATCAGGGTGCAGACAAAGGCGGCGACAGGGTTGCCCGGAAGGCCAAAGACCGGCGCGCCATTCCACAGACCCAGTGCAAGTGGCCGCCCCGGTTTGAGCGCGATGCGCCATTCCTGCATGGCTCCGGCTTCCTGCAGGAGGGCAGAAACGTGGTCTTCATCGCCCGCAGATGCGCCGCCCGACGTCAGGATCATGTCAGCCTGCTGGGCGGCCTCATCCAGCCTTTGGCGCAAGGCGGGGCGATCGTCCGGGACACGTCCCATATCGACCGCTTCAAAGCCAAAGCGGCGGATCATGCCCAGCAGCATGGGCCGGTTGGCGTCGAAGATCTGGCCGGGCTCTGCGGGGGAGCCCGGTTCCACAACCTCATCGCCGGTAGAAAGAACCGCGACGCGCAAAGGGCGGAAAACGGGCAGCGTTGCGCAGCCGACAGACGCCGCGAGGGCAAGGCCCGCCGGGGTGATCTGTTGGCCCTTGGGCAGCACGGTCTCACCTGCCTTGGCGTCTTCCCCGGCCTTGCGGGTGTTCGCACCCGGTTTGATGCTGCCGCGGAAAGCGACGTGGCCGTCCAGAACGGTGCTGTCTTCATCCAACACCACGGTATCAACCCCGTCGGGCAGGGCTGCGCCGGTCAGAACACGGACAGCCGAGCCTGAGGGCACGGTGCCAGCATAGGGCGCGCCGGCGGCTGAGCGGCCGTCTACCAAGGGCAGGATGGCATCCCCTTCCGGCAAGGAGGCCGCAGCGAAGCCATAACCGTCAACGGCCGTGTTTGGTGTTGGCGGGTTGGAGCGGCATGCGGTGACGTCTTCGCTCAGCACGCGGCCCATGGCATCGCCCAATGGCGCGTTCTCCGGTTCGACCACGCAGGAGAGCCTGTTTTTGAGCATGTCAAGCGCGTCATCCACCGGGGTCCAGTTGACGCCGGGCGGCAGGGCAAAGCAATCGTTGCGCAAGGGGGGCGGTTTGAGAGACACGGCGGCTTCCAATTCCTGTTCGTACCCGAGCCCGAGGATGGATCCCTCCAGCGGGGCCTCGACGTCCAGCATCGCATGCAATCTTGCGGGTGCAAGGTTTGCCAGCGCGCCTGCAAGCATTTTCACCTGAACCGCATCGCGAATGTCGTCTGGTCCTGTGGCGGCGCGCACAGCGGGATTGATCAACCCCGGCCAGATTTCGACGAGGGCGATGGGCTTGTCCAGCGGCTCGAACGGCCAGACGGCGATCTGCCTGGCAAAACGCTGTCTGATCCGCTCCAGAACCGGCAGGCCCATAAAAACCTGGGACCCGACAGAGCCTGCGCCGGACATTTGCCAGACTGTGAAGGTGCCCTTCGCCGCCACTTCGCAGGTGCGGCGGTCTGGGAACGGGTTGTGATACCCCGTTTGGGTTCGAGGCAAGCCGGGGATGTCTCTTTTGAGACCATTGCCCCAGAACGGGCCGCGCCCGCCCGTGACCTGGTTGAGCCGCCCGGCAAGATCAAAGCGGTTGTTGGATTTCGGGCCGTCTTCGATGTGCTGTTCCAGATAGGCCCAGAAGGAGAATGGATCGGGATGGCCGGTGATCGTCTCGATGAACCTGCGCGGATAGGAGAAGGGGAAGTCGAACCCGATCATCATCCGCTCGCCACGCACAAGCGCGGATTCGATCCGAGCGGTCAGGGCGTCTTCCGCGCTGATCCGGTTGCGATGGTATCGCGGGGCCTGACCCGCCTCCCCGATCCAGATCGCATCCTTCTTCGGGCGTGGCCCGGTGTCGTTTCCCGCGTTCCAGTCCACCACCGTGAAGTGGTTGAACATGGTCACAGACCAACTTCCTTCAGGATGAAATCTGCCACCGCCTTGGTGTCATCCAGCTCGAAAACCGGGCGGTCCAGCTCTAGCGGAACATCGCTGGCCACCGCCCGAATCGTCTCATCCTCCAAAGCGATCAGGGGATTGCCCGTTTCCGCGCGATGCGCCTCGATCTTGGGGTGTCTGTCGCGTTTGTAGCCTTCGATCAGCACCAGATCGACCGGGCCCAGCCGCTTGAGCAGATCGCTCAAGGATGGCTCCTGTGCATCGCGCAACTCGATCATATGCGCCACGCGCTTTCGCGACGCGAGAATCACCTCGGATGCCCCGGCAACCCGGTGGCGGTGCGAATCCTTGCCCGGATGGTCGACGTCAAAGGTGTGGTGGGCGTGTTTCACGGTGCTGACCGAGTATCCCCGGCCCGTGATCTCCGTGACCAGTCGCTCCATCAGGCCGGTTTTGCCCGCATTTTTCCAACCGGTCACACCGTAGAGTTTCATAGTAGTCCTTCCGCCCGGGCCAGATCCTCGGGCGTGTTTACATTGAAGAAAGGGTCGAAGCCATCCGCCGGGAACAGGCATTCGCGCCCGTCATGTTTGTCGGTCCAGAGCACGACTTTCTTCAGGCCCTCGTTGAGCGCCTGCCTCAAGTCTTCTCTCATGGCAACGGGCCAAAGGCCGAAGGTCGGATGCCGGATCAGGCCGGAGCGGGATTTCGACTTTGTCTTGGCTTCGCCCTTTGTCGCGGCAAGAACGAGGGGCAGGTCCTGCTCCTCTGAAGCCAGCAGCAGGCGCGGGACCAGGTCACAAGGGAAGAAGGGCGTGTCGGCGGCAACAGTGACGATAGTGTCCGCGCCGAGCGTGGCGGCCCAGTCAAGCCCGGCGAGAACACCGGCCAGAGGGCCGGGGAACTCCGCGATGCTGTCGGGGATCACCGGCAGGTCGGATTTGAGACGTGCGGGATCGCCGTTTGCATTGAGCGCAACCTGCGCGACCTGTGGGGCAAGACGGGCGTGCACACGGTCCAGCAGGGTTTGACCGCCAAGCGTGAGCAGGGCCTTGTCTCCGCCGCCCATCCGCGTTGCCAAACCCCCTGCGAGGATCACTCCAAGCGGCTGTTTCACGTTTTGCCCTTTCGGCCGGATTTCCTGCTTTCGTCCGGCACGCTGTCCGGGTCCACATCGCGCTCCAGCCGTTCGGCCCCGCTCAGGCAGACAAAGCGCTTTCCGCGCATTCGGCCGATGCAGGTCAGCCCGACCTGCCGCGCGATTTCAACGCCCCACGCGGTAAACCCGGAACGAGAGGCGAGGGTTGGAATGCCCATAAGAGCCGTCTTGATCACCATCTCGGAAGTCAGGCGCCCGGTTGTGTAAAGGATCTTGTCCTCCGCCGTCACGCCGTTCAGGAACATCCAGCCAGCGATCTTGTCCACAGCGTTGTGGCGTCCGACATCTTCCATATAGACCAAAGGCCTGTCTTCGTGGCACAGCACGGTTCCGTGGATCGCGCCGGCCTCGAGGTAAAGCGAGGGGGTCGTGTTGATCTTGCGTGCTAGGGCATAGAGCCAGGAAGTCTTTACCGGCGCGGCGGGCAAGTCGAGCCCCTCCAGCCCCTCCATCATGTCGCCGAAAACCGTGCCCACGGCGCAGCCGCTCGTGCGGGTCTTTTTCTTTACTTTTTCTTCGAAGGTGGTCTGCGATGCGGTGCGCACCACGACAACGTCCAGTTCCTCGTCGAAATCGATGCCGGTGATCTCTTCGTCATCTGCCAGCATGCCCTGATTGCGCAGGAAACCAACGGCGAGAAACTCCGGATAGTCGCCAATGGTCATCGCGGTCACAACTTCCTGACGATTCAGATAAATCGTCAGCGGGCGCTCCTCCACCACGGCGATATCAACCTCGGCTCCGGTGTGATCGAAACCGCTGACAGCGCGGGTCAGACGCTTGGCCGCAGGGTCAGGGGCGATGATGTAGTCGTTGGGCAATTGCATCGGGCCTTTGCGTTCGTGTAGGGGCAGATCAAACACCCCGGAGGTTTAGTGATGGCGCAGAGCCAGGTGATGTCAAGTTATTGGCGCGGTGTGCGTGATGGGATTCCGTTCTTGCTGGTCGTTGTCCCTTTTGCAGCGCTGTTCGGCGTGATCGCCACGGAAGCGGGGCTGTCCGTTTTTGAAACGCTCAGTTTTTCGGTGGTCGTAATCGCCGGGGCCGCGCAGTTCACGGCGATGCAACTCATGACAGACAATGCGCCGACGGTGGTTGTCCTGATTTCCGCGCTTGCGGTCAACCTGCGCATGGCGATGTATTCGGCGTCCATAACGCCGCACCTTGGACCGCTGCCATTCTGGAAACGCGCGGTGGTCGGCTATTTTCTTGTGGACCAGACCTATGCGGCTTCGGTGCTTGAGTATGATCGCAAGCCTGACATGACTGTCTCGGAAAAGTTCGCTTATTTCCTCGGGGTTGTGACGCCGATTTGCCCACCGTGGTACGCGGCCACCATCGCGGGGGCCTATATGGGCAACATCATCCCGGCGAACCTTGGCTTTGACATGGTCCTGCCGATTGCCTTTCTGGCGATGCTGGGACCGGCGCTCAGGACACGGGCGCATGTGTTTGCCGCTCTTGCGGCCACCGCGCTGGCGCTGCTCTTTGCGTGGGTGCCCTACAACCTTGGACTGTTGATCGCGGGGATTGGCGGGATGATTGTCGGGGCCGAGGCGGAACGGAGGGCAGAGCAATGATCGACAAGGCGGATCTTTGGATTGTGATCTTTGGCCTGGGGCTCGGCTCGTTTGGCCTTCGGTTTGTATTCCTCGGGCTGATCGGCGACCGCGCCATGCCGGAATGGTTACTCCGGCATCTGCGCTATACAGCCGTGGCGATCATGCCGGCGCTTGTTGCGCCTCTTGTCGTTTGGCCTTCGGCTACGGGTGGTACGCTGGATCCACTGCGGCTGGCGGCGGCGATGCTTGCGCTCGCCGCGGCCTACGTCTGGAAAAGCATCTATGCGGGTATGCTCGCCGGGGCGGGCGTTATGCTGGCCGGGGCTTACTGGCCGTTCTGAGCAGCGTCTTGCGCGGCTTCAAACTCGGCGATGGCGATGGCTTTGTCGTCCGCATCGTCTTCGTAGAGCTTGCGGTCGCTGACACCGGGAAGCTGGGCAAACTGATCAGCCAGTTTGTTGGGGTACCATGTGCCCGAAATGGATTCGAACCCCGGTAGCTGCTGGAGCAATGCAGAGGTTGATGCGGCGCATTGTGCGGAAGCGACAGGGCCGCGCGCCTGGGCGAGGCGCAGCGCGCGTTCCGCTACTTCGGGTGACACCCGGATGGTCTGAATGCGAACGTGGTATGTCTCGCGCGCGTGGGCACGCTCATAGAAGTCGCGAACGCGCGGGGTGATGCCATACAGCACGTCCCCCGATTCCGGCACCGCCTTGAGGCGAACTGTTCCGGCCGGATCAAAGACAACCCGCTGCGATGCGTTGATCAACAAGCTGGTGTGCGCGCCGGACCCGGAGCGGTTGTTGATCATGGTGTACAGGGTCAACTCGGTCGGCCCGTCATGGCGATAGGCCGCTGCCGTGATCTCCTCGGGCGAAGATTCCTTGCCGGAGTTGTTGGCAGCACAGCCCGCCAGTGTCATGGCGGCCAGCGCCGCAAAAATCATGGCGCGCATGCCGATCCCCCCTTGGTGCGCAAAGGCGGCTTGGCGCCGCCTTCGAAATCAGGCGTTGAAAACCGCCAGCATGATGACGAGGAAAATGATGACAGCGGTCGTCTTGACCGTGAAGGACATGAAACCGTCGAAGGTCTTCTGCTGTTCGGTGACGTCCATCGAGCCGTGCTTGTGTTCAGCCATGATTGTATTCCTGTTCTAGCGTTTAACCCGCGTTTATCGCATTTCACACGCCCTGTCACGGCGGCAAAGCGGTACAAATGTCGCGGCCTCAGCCTGTGCCCAGTTCCTTCGCCAGAAGAAACCCGATCCGGCGCGGTTCTTCGGTTTCCTGCGGCTTTGGAAGCGCGCGCAGGATCACCGAAAGTTGACTGACGTGCTGGATCAATTGCGTGCGCACCCCGGCAGCGTCCGAGCCGTAGAAGGTGATCATGTCCGGGTCGAAATAGCCGATTCCCTCGATTCGCATGACCCCGGCCTCGCCGCCGACAAAGCCCATGGCCACCTCCTGATCCGCATCGAGCTGCTTTTCGAAGGTCTGGATGTAGAGAACCAGCCGTTCGTAGGCCCACTCTGCCGGGCTCTTGTTCTTGACCGGCTTTTGTTTAACTGCTTCGGGCAACGGCTCCAGCGGTTGGGATTCGTGATCCGTGTGCACTTCGATCCGGCGCGGCAGGGCGTCACTTTCCTGCGCCTCCGCTGTGGTGGCGATCTTGTCGTCCATGTGTGCGTCCTCCCAAAGCCGCGCGTCTTATTGCAATGATTTAAGCGCAGGATAGCTCGCGCGGAAAGCACCATATGCATCCGCATAGGCGGAGGTCAGATCCGTGCGAGGCTCAATTGTGCGATCCACGGCGGGCCGGGTCATCACGTCCTGCACCGATCCGGCTCCAGCGCCTACCATGGCGAGCCGTGCTGCGCCAAGCGCCGCGCCGAAGTCTCCGTCTTTCGGCAGGTCCAACGGCAGGTTCAGGACCGTCGCGATGGTCTCCAGCCAGAAGCGGGAAGCAGAGCCGCCACCAATTGCCAGCAAGCCGCCCAGTTGGGCCCCGGTTTGGCCGATGGCGTCCGCGCAATCGCGCAGGGCGAAGGCAACCCCTTCCATCACCGCTTGCGTCATTGCCTTGCGGTCGCTTTCAACGCCCAGATTGAGGAAGGCGCCCCGGATTTCGCTGTCGTTGTGCGGGGTTCGTTCGCCTGAAAGATAGGGCAGGAAGCGGACGGTTTCAGGCCCGTTGATGTGGTCTCCCAAGGCCATGGACAGTTCAGCGGGCTTGGCTCCGGTAATGCGCGACAACCAGTTGAGGCTGTCCGTCGCCGCAAGGATCACACCCATCTGATACCATTGGTCCGGCACCGCGTGACAGAACGTGTGCACAGCGGAGGCGGGTAGGGGCGCATAGCCGTCCCGCCCGGTGAGCAAAACGCCGGAGGTTCCCAAGGAGACAAAACCTTGCCCTTCGCTCATAGCGCCGACACCGCAGGCCGCCGCGGCATTGTCACCCGCGCCGCCGACAACGATCACATCGGACGACATGCCCCAGGCGTCAGCGAGCGCCGGGCGCAGCGTGGCCCCGGCTTCGCAGCCTTCGACAAGGCGTGGCATCTGATCTGGCCGCATCGCGCCTGCGTTCAGAAGCGCCGGAGACCAGTCCCGCTTGCCCGTGTCGAGCCAGGACGTGCCTGCGCTGTCGGACATGTCAGCGAAGTACTCGCCGGTTAGATGGAAGTTGAGATAGGCGGCGGGGAGCAGGACCTTGGCGACCTTCTCGAAGAGATGGGGTTCGTGCTTTTGAACCCAGCGCAGCTTGGGCGCGGTGAAGCCGGGAAAGACGATATTGCCGGAGAGCGCCCGCACATCCGTCGTGGCGTCCAACTGCGCGGCCTCTTCGGCGCTGCGCGTGTCGTTCCACAAAATGCAGGGGCGAAGCACCGCGCCGTCCGCATCAAGCAGTGTGGCGCCGTGCATGTGGCCTGATACACCGATGCCTTTGACGGCGGAAAGGGCGGTGCCATGAGAGGCTTTGAGCCGGGCCAAAGCCTTGTCCAGGGCTGCGGTCCACTGGCTCGGGTCCTGTTCGCTCCAGCCCGGATGCGGGTGCCGTGCGTCATAGGCTTCGGCTTCGGAAGCAACCGGCAGACCCTCTCCATCAACAAGCAGAGCGCGCAGCCCCGATGTCCCAAGGTCCAGTCCCAGATACATGGCAATCCTCCCTGACAGCCGGATGGCACTCGGACGGGCCATCTCTGTTTTAGCTGTCAAACAGGAATGTTGGCGCTAACGCAAGCCCCCACAGGGTGCGCCAAACAATGAGCCCGGCGCAGGAAAGGCGCTTACTTGCCTTCCAGCGCTTCGATCCGCGCCTTCAGAGCTTCGTTTTCTTCGCGGGCTTTTTGCGCCATGGCGCGCACGGCGTCGAACTCTTCGCGCGTGACAAAATCCCGATCCGCCAGCCAGCGGTCCATCATGCCCTTCATGGCGTTTTCAGCTTCGTCCTTCGCGCCCTGAGCCACACCCATGGCGTTGGTCATCAGTTGCGAGATGTCTTCGAAAACCTTGTTGCGTGTCTGCATGGTTCACTCCGGCGTTGCATGTCCGTCCTATATGGTCTCCAAAGGCGACGGTCACAAGGTTGACTTCCCGCCCGGCCCGGAGACAACAGGACGCATGCAGGCATATATTCCTTTCCCGAACCTTTCACCGGACCTGTTCAGTATCGAACTTTTCGGCATGACCTTTGCGCTGCGCTGGTACGCGCTGGCCTATATAGCGGGCATTCTGATTGGCTGGCGGCTGGCTGTTGCCGCCATTCGCCGCCCGAAACTCTGGGCGGACGATGTCGCCCCTATGACGGAAAACCAGATCGAGGATCTGCTGACGTCGGTGATCCTCGGGATCATCATCGGTGGCCGGCTTGGGTACGTGCTGTTCTATCAGCCCGGCTATTATCTGGCGCACCCTGCCGAGATCCCCATGGTCTGGACCGGCGGCATGTCGTTCCATGGCGGCTTGCTCGGCGTCATGGCGGCGGTGTTGTGGTTTTGCAGAAAGCAGAAGGTGCCGCTGGCCTCGTCGGCGGATCTTGCAGCCATCGGCACGCCGGTTGGCCTGTTGTTTGGGCGGCTTGCCAATTTCGTCAATGCCGAGCTTTGGGGGCGCGCGACGGATGTGCCCTGGGGCGTGGCTTTTCCCGGCACGGCGGCGCAGGACTGCGGGCAGGCGGCTGGAGAAATTTGTGCACGCCACCCGTCGCAACTCTATGAGGCGACGCTGGAAGGGCTGGTTCTGGGTCTCGTGCTTTTGGTGCTTGTTCGGCGTGGCTCTTTGAAGACACCCGGCCTCACGGCGGCGGTGTTTTTTGTTGGCTACGGGCTATCGCGCTTTCTGGTCGAGTTTGTACGCCAGCCGGATGAGCAGTTCATCTCCGAAGGCAATCCGCTTGGCCTCGCCTTCCACATTGGCGGCTACGGGCTGACCATGGGGCAGGCTTTGACCTTGCCGATGATTTTCGGGGGATTGGCGTTTATCGCCGTCGCCCGCCGGCGTCTTGCACCGGCATGAATGCGCTGGCTGACAGCCTGAAACGGCAAATCGCCACGACCGGTCCGCTTTCGCTGGCGGAGTATATGACGGCCTGCCTGCTGCATCCTGAGCATGGCTACTACACAACCCGCGATCCGCTGGGTGCAAAGGGGGATTTCACCACGGCACCAGAGATCAGCCAGATGTTTGGCGAGTTGCTGGGGCTGTGTTTGGCGCAGAGCTGGCTCGATCATGGCGCGCCAGAGCGGTTTGTCTTGGCCGAACTTGGTCCCGGACGCGGGACGTTGATGGCGGACGCTCTGCGCGCGACCCGGGCGGTGCCGGGCTTCCATGCGGCGGCTGAGCTGTATCTTGTGGAAGCCAGCCCGAGCCTGCGCGTGTTGCAGGCAGAGCGCCTCGCGGAACATGCGCCCGCGTGGTGCGGCAGCGTGGACGATTTGCCGGACGGGCCGCTGTTCCTGATCGCCAATGAGTTTTTCGACGCCTTGCCCATTCGCCAGTTCAGCCGCGAGGGCACGGGATGGCGGGAATGTGTTGTGGGCTTGTCAGGAGGGAAGCTGGCACGCGGATTGACGGACGCCGTGCCGCAGGACGGATTGGAGCATCGCCTTGAAGACACCGCAGATGGCGACGTCATAGAGACTTGCGCACCGGCGCAGCGTGTTGCAGAATCGGTGGGCGCACGGATCGCGGCGCAGGGCGGTACGGCTCTGCTGATCGACTACGGGGATTGGCGCAGCCGGGGGGATACCTTTCAGGCCTTGGAGAACCACGCGCCTTCTGACCCCTTTGCAAATCCCGGACAGGCGGACCTGACGGCTCATGTGGACTTTGAGGCCATCGCCAAAGCCGCCGCCCCTGCATCGCATAGCGCCATGACGCATCAGGGCGTCTTTCTGGAAAGGCTTGGCATCACGCCGCGTGCGCAAGCGCTGGCCCAAAAACTGGAAGGCGATGCGCTGCAATCTCACATCGCGGCACATCGGCGGTTGACGCATCCGTCGGAAATGGGTTCGTTGTTCAAAGTTCTCGCCCTCTATCCGCAAGGCGCAGCGCCGCCGCCGGGACTGGATCCATGACGCTTGATATCATCACCGCCGACAGCCTTGCCCCTCTGCGCCACGGGTTCTTTTCGCGCCGGGGGGGCGCGTCTTCCGGTGTGTTTGCCGGTCTCAACTGCGGTCCCGGATCTTCGGATCAATCCGAGATCGTTGCGATCAATCGTAGTCGTGTGGCCGAAGCGATGGAGATCGGCCCGGACGCTATGGTGTCCGTACATCAGGTGCATTCGCCGGATGTTGTAACGGTTTCCGAACCCTTGAGTGAGCCGAAGCCCAAGGCTGACGCGCTGGTGACCGATCAGCCGGGGCTTGCCCTCTCCATCCTGACGGCCGACTGCCAGCCGGTTCTGTTTGCGGATGTCGAGAAAGGTGTGATTGGCGCCGCACACGCAGGCTGGCGTGGCGCAAAGGACGGTGTGCTTGAAGCGACCGTTGATGCCATGGAGGCGCTGGGCGCATCGCGCGATAAGATTAAGGCGGTCATCGGCCCGTCGATTTCCCAGAAGGCCTATGAAGTCGGCCCCGAGTTCCTGGACGGCTTCCTGAAGGATGATCCCGCGAACGCCCGATTCTTTGCCGGTGGGGCTGATGACCGGGTGCATTTTGATTTGCCCGGCTACGGGCTTCACCGTCTGCGCGAAGCCGGGGTCGAAGCCGAGTGGACTCGGCATTGCACCTATTCGGATCCGGACCGGTTTTTCAGCTATCGCCGTGCGACGCATGAAAAGGAAGCGGACTACGGGCGGCTGATTTCGGTTATTCGTCTGTAAGCCGGAAACAACGGCCACAAAGCCAAGCAATTATCCCGCTCTGGTCACAGGTCCGCCCCATTGTCCCTTAAAAACTGTCTCAAATGACAGCCAATCCAAGGGTACGGGCATGAAATCGCAGCGGCGTTTTATCAAATCGATTATCGAAACGGCCAAACAAGAGCATCCACCCATGCCGTGGCAGCGCGGGGTTGTGCGCAAAGCGACGATTGAGAAGCGCGCCGCGCCGTTGCCCCAGCTCAAACGCGCCTGATCCCGCGGATTCGCCGGGAGCTGAGGCCAATTGTGGCAATCCCGGCCCCGTTTTTCAGACAATCCTGCCCAGCGCGCGCGATTGTCGCGGAAACTGTCGCCAAATTCTCTTCAATTTTGACGGACTCGTCTGATTGCGGCAAATTCTACTCAAGAATTCGCAATCGCAGACTTGTCCATTTGTCGTTGTTGGTGGGGGCCAGCACGGATGTGACCAACCTCTTGAGGGGATCACATGGCAAACCTCCGTCACGACCTTCGTCTCGCGACACCTGTCGCAGAAGCCACACAGCTTGCAGAGCCGAGCCGTCCCGCCGCACTGATGCGCAAATACGAAGCGGCGGCGCTTCTGCCTGATCTGACGATCTCTTTCAAAAGCCATATCGCCCCGGCGTCTCCGCTGTTCGAGGACGCCGCCTCGGCCTTTGCGCGGGGTACGCTGATCCCAACGGTGCGCGGCCCGGTGGCCATCGAAGACCTCTTGCCCGGTGACTACATCGAAACCTCGGACGGGGCGCAGGCGGTGACCTGGATCGGATCGACGAGCTACGTCCCCGGGCGCAGCGACGACAGCACGACCCTGACCGCGCTGACCCGCGTGACAAGCGGCGCTTATGGGTTTGGACGTCCGGAGCTCGACATTCTGGTCGGCCCCGCTGCGCGGATGGTTGTGCGTCATGCAAAACTTGGTGCGCTATTGGGGCAAGATGCGGTTCTTGCTCCGATCCGGGACTATACGGATGGCGATCGCCTGCTGGAGGTCATGCCGGCCGGATCCGTGCAAATGTACCATCTGATGACGGCGCAGCATACGACGCTCAAGATTGGTGGCATCGAGGTTGAGACCTATCATCCCGGTAAATCCGCCGGAAACGCAATCGGGCCGAACCTGCGTTCGCTGTTCCTGTCGATGTTCCCGAACATCCACCAGCTGGAAGACTTCGGTCAGGTCAGTCTGACACGGACCACACGTGAAGTCATCGACAGCCTGATCGACACCTGATCCGACCTTTCGTTTAGTATCTCTCTCGCTCACGCATTGACGAGTAGCCGCGCACGCCTCAGGTGGCGCGGTTTTTTCTTGAGTGGAGATCAGGCGGTCTTGCTCAGCCGTTCTTCGAGTACTTCGAAGGGCACGCCCGGCTCATCCTTGGCGCCACGAATGACAAGAGAGGTTTTGACGCTGGCCACATTGGGAGCGGTCAGCAGATCGCCGGTCAGGAAGCTCTGGAAGGTCGAAAGATCCGGGGCGGCGCATTTGAGGATGAAATCCACCTCGCCGTTCAGCATGTGGCATTCCCGGACCAGCGGCCATTCCCGGCACCGTTCCTCGAAGGCGCGCAAATCCGCTTCGGCCTGGCTTTGCAAGCCGACCATCACAAAGACCTGAACCTCGAAACCAAGTTCCCGTGCGTCCACATCCGCGTGATAGCCTTTGATGAAGCCCATTTCTTCAAGCGTACGCACGCGGCGCAGGCACGGCGGGGCGGAGATCCCCACACGTTTGGCAAGCTCGACGTTGGTCATGCGGCCGTCCGCCTGCAGTTCTGCAAGAATCTTCCGATCAATCGGATCCAGCCGATGCCCTGCCATGAAACTCTCCCATTTTGGCGAATGTTATACCACCCTGCGCGGTGCGCGCAATAATGTTTCAAGAAAGAGTAATTTTCTTTTGCGCTCATTGGGCTGGAACACGCTTTGATTATCGCGCCTCTGCGGACCTTTTCCCGGGGCGGCACAATCTCTATATCGGGTGCGATCCCTCGCGAAGGGCAAGGGGAATACACGATAGAGAGGTCGACCATGTCCGACACCCGCCACACCAAGGTTCTGATCATTGGCTCCGGCCCTGCGGGGTATACCGCTGGCGTCTATGCCTCTCGCGCCATGCTGGAGCCGATCCTCGTGCAGGGGCTGGAGCCGGGTGGTCAGCTGACCACCACCACCGAGGTAGAGAACTGGCCCGGTGACACGGAAGTGCAAGGCCCGGACCTGATGGTCCGCATGGAGGCACATGCGCGGGCCATGGGCACCGAGATCATCGGCGATATCATTTCGAAGGTCGATTTCGACAAGCGCCCCTTCGTCGCGCACAGCGACAGCGGCACGACCTACACAGCGGATTCGATCATCCTCGCCACCGGCGCGCGCGCTAAATGGCTCGGGCTGCCGTCCGAAGAGGCCTTCAAGGGCTTCGGCGTTTCCGCCTGCGCAACTTGTGATGGGTTCTTTTATCGCGGCAAGGAGATTGTTGTGATCGGCGGTGGCAACACGGCTGTGGAAGAGGCGCTGTTCCTGACAAACTTCGCCTCCAAGGTGACGCTGATCCATCGCCGTGATGAGCTGCGCGCGGAGAAGATCCTTCAGAACCGCCTGATGAAGAACCCCAAGATCGAGCCACTCTGGTTCCATCAGCTTGAAGAGGTTGTGGGCGACGACATGCCGAAAGGCGTCACGGGTGTGAAGGTCAAGAACGTCAAGACAGGTGAGATTGCGGAAATCCCCTGCGCAGGTGTTTTTGTTGCCATCGGCCATGCGCCCGCCAATGAGTTGGTCAAGGATGTGCTGGAGACGCATATGGGCGGCTATGTGGTGACAAAGCCGGACTCGACCGAAACCTCCATTCCGGGCGTCTTCGCGGCCGGGGACCTGACCGATCACAAGTATCGCCAAGCGGTCACCTCTGCGGGCATGGGCTGCATGGCGGCGTTGGAAGCGGAGCGTTGGCTGGCTGAGCAGGAGTAAGTCGGTCATCCGCCAGACGCATTGAGCAAACAAGAGGACCTTCGGCAGGCTGTCGAAGGTCCTTTTGCTTTTGGGCGTTGGTGCAGCCAGCCATGCGTGGCCCGCAACGCAGCTTTTCGGCAACAGACCGCCAATCGGGCAGATCGGGGGTTTTCTGCGGGTGCGAAGAGTGACATATGTTCATCATTGAACACACATTGAGTCCTCTGAATTCGTCCCATGCCCGCCGCCCTCTCCAATCCTGCGCTTCCTGATGAGGATCAGCTGTTCTTGCTGCTCCGTCAGATTGAACGTGCGCCGGAGGCGAGCCAACGGAGCATCGCAGAGGCGCTCAAGGTCTCGCTCGGCAAGCTCAACACGCAGCTTCGTGCGGCCACAGCCGCCGGAATGGTGAAAATCGCCGAGCGCAGCAGCGCCGATCGTCGCCAGCGCGTTGCGTATGCGCTGACGCCCGAAGGACAAGCCGAGAAAGACCGTCTGATCGACGCCTTCCTCGCTCGAAAATTCGCCGAATACACCGCTCTTTATTCCGAACTGACCGGTTCGGTGAGCGATCTCACACCTCTGAAATACAGGAGCAGCCTGATGCAGAACAACCTCGCCCCGATCCCGGAGCTTTACGTCTCTTACGACAGCGCCCAGAAGCTGAAGGTCGAAGCCGCAGACCTGACCTCGCACGATCTGACCCCGCGCCAGATCTGCGATCTGGAACTGCTGATGAACGGTGGTTTCAACCCGCTCAAAGGCTTCCTGTCCGAAGAAGACTACAACGGCGTTGTGGAAAACATGCGTCTGGCCGACGGCACGCTCTGGCCGATGCCGATCACGCTCGACGTCTCCGAAGAATTCGCTGGCAGCGTCGAGTTGGGCCAGGACATTGCCCTGCGCGATCAGGAAGGCGTGATCCTCGGCACCATGACCGTGACCGACAAGTGGGAGCCGAACAAATCGCTCGAGGCCGAGAAGGTCTTTGGCGCGGATGACGATGCGCACCCGGCGGTGAACTACCTGCACAACCAAGCGGGCAAGATCTACCTCGGTGGCCCGGTCACCGGCATTCAACAGCCGGTGCATTACGACTTCCGTGCACGCCGCGACACGCCGAACGAGCTGCGCGCCTACTTCCGCAAGCTGGGCTGGCGCAAAGTGGTTGCGTTCCAGACCCGCAACCCGCTGCACCGTGCGCACCAGGAACTGACCTTCCGCGCCGCGAAGGAAGCGCAGGCCAACCTGCTGATCCATCCGGTTGTCGGCATGACCAAGCCGGGCGACGTGGACCACTTCACCCGCGTGCGCTGCTACGAGGCGGTTCTGGACAAATACCCGGCGTCCACCACCACCATGTCGCTGCTCAACCTCGCCATGCGTATGGCAGGCCCGCGTGAGGCGGTCTGGCACGGCCTGATCCGCGCCAACCACGGCTGCACCCACTTCATCGTTGGCCGCGACCACGCTGGCCCCGGCAAGAACTCCGCCGGTGAAGACTTCTACGGTCCCTACGATGCGCAAGAGCTCTATCGCGCGCACCAGTCCGAGATCGGCGCAGAAATGGTTGACTTCAAGCACATGGTTTATGTTCAGGAGCGCGCCCAGTACGAGCCGAACGACGAGATCGCAGACCGCGATGACGTGACCATCCTCAACATCTCCGGCACTGAACTGCGTCGCCGTTTGGCCGAAGGTCTGGAAATCCCCGAGTGGTTCTCTTTCCCTGAGGTTGTTCGCGAGCTGCGCCGCACCAAGCCGCCGCGCTCGCAGCAGGGCTTTACCGTGTTCTTCACCGGCTTCTCCGGTTCCGGCAAGTCAACCATCGCCAACGCGCTCATGGTCAAGCTGATGGAAATGGGCGGCCGTCCGGTGACGCTGCTTGATGGTGATATTGTTCGTAAGAACCTCAGCTCCGAGCTGGGCTTCTCCAAGGAGCACCGTGACCTCAACATCCGCCGCATCGGCTATGTTGCGTCCGAGATCACCAAGAATGGTGGCATCGCCATCTGCGCGCCGATTGCACCCTATGCGACGACCCGCCGCGCGGTGCGTGAGGACATCGAGAACTTTGGTGCCTTCATCGAAGTGCACGTTGCCACCTCGATCGAAGAGTGTGAACGCCGTGACCGCAAAGGTCTCTACAAGCTGGCGCGCGAAGGCAAGATCAAGGAATTCACCGGCATCTCCGATCCGTATGACGTCCCGGTCAACCCGGAACTGAGCGTCGAGACGGAGAACGTGGACGTGGACAACTGCGCCCACCAGGTGATCCTGAAGCTGGAAAGCCTTGGCCTGATCGCTGCAGAGTAAGCGCCTGTGAGCGGGGCAATCCACCTTGCCCGGAATAAGGCCGAGAGAAATCTCGGCCTTATTTCCATTTGAAGATCAGGGATCTACGCGCCGGGTTTCGCGGCCAGACTTTCCAGATAGTCCCGATATTCTGATTGCATCATGAAACGCACGCCGTCCCGTTGTTCAGAGCTTTTGTAGCCCTTCGCAGCAAGCTGTTCGGCGATAGCGGAGCAGTCCGTGTCCACCCCAAGCAATTCGGAAAACTCTTCGACAAACGCGTCGGGATCACGCCCGACCTGGTCCATGTCGATGATGAGAAGTGGGGCATCGGTGCCTGACAGCACCGCGTCAATTGCATCAAGCGGTCTTTTGCTTTCTTGCAAAAACCGCTTGTATTCAAACGGGCGATTTGAGCGTTTTGACATGCTTTTTTCCACCGCAACCGGGTTCCTGACGCAGACGATGAATACCGGATTGCGAAGCAAACGATTGAGTGTCTCGATGTGGAAGGTTGCCCGTGGCAGCTTGAACCCCCATCGCAGATGCGCAGCGTTGCGCCGGGCGATCAAATCGGGGAGCGGCCCTGTCTCAGGCTCAGCGGTTTTCGAAGACGGAAGCGGAAGGGCGTCCATGAACTCCATATCTTCATAATTCACAGGCCCGAGGATATCGCCCAGAAAATAACCCATATTGTAAAGGGTGAAGGCCACGGCCGATGTCATGCCCCGAGGCGCGCCGCAAACAACCAGTGTCTCCTGGCCCATGAGTGCCTTGAGCCGCTCCCGGCGGTTCACAATCATTGTCTTGGAAATTGACGTCTCTGGTTCGTCAGTCACGGTTGCCTCCGCAGGTGAAATGTCCGGTTCAAGTGTATGTGCCGCCATCGCTCCCGCCACGCAATCGCAAAGGTTGCGGACAAAAGCACAGCTCGTACAAAAGCTCTGGGGGTCTGTTTGGCAGGAGGCGGTGGATCATTCAGAAGGCAGCCAGACCCGGAATTCTGCGCCACCCTCTTCGGGATTGCGCGCGGTGATCAGCCCTCCGGCGCGTTGGATCAGGGTTTGCGAAATCGACAATCCAAGGCCCGTGCCTTCTCCCAACTTGGTCGTGAAGAACGGATCAAACACCGACGCCAGTCGATCGGCCGGAATGCCCGGTCCGCTGTCGCGCACCACAAGGGTGACGCCGTCGCGGTTGTCCCGTTTCTCTTCTTCGAGTTTCAGGTCCAGAACGCCTTCTCCGTCCATGGCCTGCGCGGCGTTGACCAAGAGGTTGATCACCACCTGCTGCATCTCGACAGGATCGATGCGCACATATGGCAGGTCGGGCAGGTCTGTTCGCAGATCGATCTGACCCGGTGACAGCACGTGATCGACGAGCAGCAGGCAGTCCGAGACGATTGGCGCCAGTGCCACGGATTCATCGGTATCGGAGAACTCGGACGTTCTGGCAAAGCGCAGCAGTTTTCCCACGATGGCCTGAATGCGGCCAACCTGCTGATCGATCAGAGTCAGTTCGGTCTCAACGGGCGTGGTGTTTTCGCCCAGGGTTTCGCGCATCACATCCACGTTGCCTTGAATGACGGCAACCGGGTTGTTGATTTCATGCGCAACGCCCGCGGTGATCTCACCGATAGAAGCCAGCTTCTCGCTCATGACCAATTGGCGAAAGGTGTCTTCGAGTTTTTCGTTGGCCTCGCGCAGTTCCTGCGTGCGCCTGTCGACCCGGTCATTCAACTCATCCGCCCAGGCGCGCAGACGGGCATCACGGTCCTGAACCTGATCCAACAGGTCATCGAGGTGGGTCGCTACCTGCCCGATCTCGTCGCGCCGGCCCGTATCGCCGTTGCGCGCGGCAAGGTTGCCGCGACCCACGCTCTGCATCGTTTCGATCATCCGCTCCAGCGGGGCGAAAATCCCTTTCGCAAGGCCCAGAAACACCGGGGCGGAGATTGCGAGAACCGCGAGGAACGCCACCATCATCCAGACAAAAGCAGCGTTCTTGGCCGCGGCAAACGGAGCTTCGAGATAGCCGACATAGAGCATGCCGACACGCCCGCCAAAGCTGTCGATCAGTGGCAGATAGCCGGAAATATACCAATCGTTGACCACGAAGGCGCGGGCCAGCCACGTCTGACCTTCGCCGAGCACTGCTCCGCGTACCACGGCCGAAACGCGTGTTCCCAATGCACGCACGTCTTCGAACAGGCGCACGTTGGTCGAGACCCGCACGTCGTCGAGAAAGAGGGTCGCCGTGCCCTGCCTGTCGCCGCCAGTGATAGCGTTCAGATACACCAGAGCGTTGATCGTATCGATGAATTGCAGGTTGCGGTTCAACAGAATGCCGCCCACCAATACCCCGCCCTGGTGAACCGGGCTGGCCGCGTGAACCACCATGCCGCGATCCTCTTCCTTGCGGGAGGTCGGCACGGCGGCTTCGGTCTCGATCAGTTCGATCCGCGCCTGATCCTGCAGTTCACTGGACAGGCTGGCCAGTTTCTCTGTTCCGAAAACATCGATCTGTGCCTCGGACACGCCGTCCAGCGCGCGGGCGATCACCGGCCATCGGGCCGCAGGCTCGAGCGTCATATGTGCGGGAATGTAATACAGAAAATCGAGCCCGAGTGTTTCACGTTTGGCGGCAAAGAACGCGCGCTTTTCCGTGGCGTTGGCCGAAAGGATCTCAGAAAACTCCACGGACTTGACCAGCCCATCCAGATCGCCCCCGGTTTCATCCAGCAATCGCGCAAGATACTGCTCTGCAATGCGCAGGTCGCTTTCCACGTTGGCGATCAGAACCTTGTCGTAATCTGACGTCCAGCGCGTCATGCCAAGCAACAGCAGCAGTGGCATCAGGACGATGAAAGGGGCAAGGGCAAGCACCAACAGGCGCAGGCGAACGGTTCGTTTAGGCTGTTTCATGCGGCTCCGCAGGCAGGAGGTCAGGCGCAACCGTAGCCGCTTTGCCCCCCGTCTGGCAAACTGGACAGAATGTCCTGTTCCAGTGATCGGATTGGGGCAGAAACGGTCAGGTTGGGATTTGCCGCGCCCAATGGCTGATCGGCTCTGGCCAGCGCCGCCCGCACCTGTCACTTTCCGCCTAGAAATTGGAAAGGGCGCGTCGTATGGGCGATCTCTGGAGTGGTCTGACGCAGGCTTTCTGGCTGGTCGTGACGCTTGACAAGGAACTGGTGGAAATCTCGTGGCGCTCCTTGCGGATCACGCTGAGCGCCCTCGTGCTGGCGTCCGCCATTGCCATGCCGCTCGCCGCGTTTCTTGCGGTACGCCGTTTCCGCGCCCGCCGCGCCTTCATCGCGGTGATGAACGCGCTCATGGGGCTGCCGCCGGTGGTGGTGGGGCTTGTGGTATACGTGCTTTTGTCGCGCTCCGGCCCATTCGGTGTTCTTGGGCTTTTGTTCACGCCAACGGCGATGATCATCGCACAGATCATCATCATCGTGCCGCTGATCGCCTCGATCGCGCATCAGTCGCTGCGGGATCTTTGGCAGGAATACCACGATCTGCTGATTTCGATGAACGTCACCCAGTGGCAGAAGATGAAGACACTGCTCTGGGATGCGCGCCGGGCCTTGCTGACCGCTGCTCTGGCAGGTTTTGGCCGGGCCATCGGCGAGGTGGGCGCGATCATGATTGTCGGCGGCAATATCGATCACGCCACCCGGGTTTTGACCACGGCCATCGCGTTGGAAACCGGGAAGGGCAACTTTGCCCTGGCGCTTTCCCTGGGTTTTGTGCTGATCGCGCTGGCCGTTGCGGTTAATCTCGCGATCCACTGGCTGGGCCGCACAGAGCGGGAGGGCCGCTGGTGAGTGACATGTTTCCTCTCAAGGTGACTGGCGCAGAGACAACCCGGCGGGGCAAGCGGCTTGTTGGGCCCATCGACCTAACGCTTGACGGGCAGGGGACCTGCGTCGTGATCGGACCAAACGGATCCGGAAAAACGACCTTCCTGCGATTGCTGCACGGTGCGGCGCGGCTTGCGGGTGGTGAGATACGCTGGAGCTGTCCCTTGGAGGACGCGCGGCACGATCAGGCCTTCGTCTTCCAAAGCCCGGTCATGCTGCGCCGGTCCGTGCTCGACAATATTGCATACCCGTTGCTGATGCGGGGCACCGCCCGCGCCGAGGCCCGCGAGGCCGCAAGCAACTGGGCCGCACGGGTTGGTCTCGGCGGCATGCTGAGCCGGGCTGCCACGGTGCTGTCCGGTGGCGAGAAGCAGAAGCTTGCACTGGCTCGGGCGTTGATCGCCGAGCCCAAGCTGTTGTTTCTGGATGAGCCATGTGCGGCGCTGGACGGCCGTGCGATGCGCGAGATCGAGAGCATTTTGTCTCAGGCGGCGGCAAGCGGCACGCGGTTGATCCTGTCCACGCACGACATGGGGCAGGCCCGGCGTCTCGCTTCCCGAGTCGTCTTTCTCTTGCACGGCAAGGTGCATGAAGCCGCCGCTGCAGAACAGTTTTTTGACCACCCTGAAACCCCGCAGGCGCGGGCTTTTCTGAACGGAGATATCGTCGAATGATCAGGAAATTCCTCATCACACCACTGTTTGCCATTCTGGCAATGTCCAGCATGGCTCAGGCGCAGGACGTGATGAAACTCGCGGTGACCACGTCGTTCCACAATTCGGGGCTGTCGGACGTGCTCCTGCCCGAGATTCGCAAGGATTTGGATCTGGAGGTGCAGCTTCTGGTGGTCGGGACCGGGCAGGCGCTCAAACTGGGTCAGGAAGGCGACGTGGACGCGATCCTAGTGCATTCGCGTAAGGCTGAAGAAGCTTTTGTCGCGGACGGTTTCGGCACGCATCGGCGCGAGATCATGTACAACGACTTCGTCGTGATTGGCCCCGGCGAAGATCCGGCGGGAATTGCGGGCGCAGCAGATGCGGGGGACGCGCTGGCGCGGATCGCAACGCAACAGAGCCGGTTTGTCAGCCGTGGCGATGACAGTGGCACGCACAAGAAAGAGCGCGCCTTGTGGCAAGCGGCAGGCGTTGATCCGGACGCCGCGGGCGCCTGGTATAACGCGGTTGGCGCGGGCATGGGTGCGGCGCTCAACACGGCTTCGGGGATGAACGCCTATATCCTGTCGGACCGCGCCAGTTGGCTGAACTTCGGGAACAAGGGCGATCTGGCCTTGCTCTATTCCGGTGATCCGGTGCTGCTCAACCAATACGCCTACCTGCCGGTTAATCCCGAACTGCATCCGCACGCCAAATCGGATCTTGCAGTGGCGCTTGAGGATTGGCTCACGTCGGAGCGCGCCGCTGCTCTGATCAACGAATACAAGATCAACGGCGAAACGCTGTTTACCTTCAACGCGCAGTAGGCGCAGCGCCTTACTCGTCCAGGGACCCGTGCACGGCGACCTGGGCGAGATCCGCACCCTGACTTTCAATAACGCGGTAGGCTTCGCGGACCCCGGCATCACTCAGCTCGCGGGCGACGGTCAAAAGCGTATTGGGGTCATGATCAGCGCAGAGCGAGGCCATTTGGGCAATCTCTTCGCGCGCAACGGGCAAAGCGGCATCAATCGAAGGCGCACCATAGTAGCTGACGAAATGCGCCGCCAACGCCTGTTCCATCGCCTCCAGTTCAGCCGGTTCGATCTGGGTCACGGCAACAAACGTCGCCCGCCCAAAACTCTCAAGACCCAACCAGCCATTGGCAAACGCCTGCCGGGCCTTGCCGGTCAGGTCGCCTTCGCCCCAGTCCGAAAACTCGAACCCGCCGGAAATGCACCACTCCCCGGTGCGGGCAGGGACGCCATAAACACGGGTGTCGCTTTCATCGAAATGAATGGCCCGGGCGAGGTGGGTCACGGTCATGACGGGCTCTCCAATAGGGTTGTGAGCGGGATCAGGTGGGTGGTCTCGTCGCTACGCAGCAACATGCCAAAATCCTCGTCTACACCGAGGTAGTGGCCGGTCAAATCGCCCTGAGTGGTGTCTTCGCCCATGCCCCAGGCCAAGCCGCGCCATTCCGCGTGCAACGCGCGAGTGCCTTGGTCTTCCCAGCGGGCGATCCAATTGAGCACATGCCGAGCCCAGCTTTCGAGCAACGCCGGCGGCGCAACATCGGCGCAGCCTTCGGCAAACAGGGCTGTCTCGTCGGGGGTCACGCCGCCGTCTTCGCTTGGCGGCATCAGTGGTAGTTCCAACCCGATCACAAGCCAGTCAGGCTGCGCCTCTGGGTCCGTCTCGGAGGCGGCGATCCGCAAACGCCCACAGCGCGCGCCATTGACCCGCAGACCGCCATCCCATGCCAGATGAACCGCCACTTCGGGCGGGGCCAGGGCCCCCAGAGCGTTCTGAAAGCCAACGGCGCAGAGCGGCAGCATGGTCATCGCTTTGGAAAGCGGCACCTCTGGCGCCATCACCAGCGCCGCTTGCATTTCGGCAGCGCCAAGGGCGTGCACGACCAGCCCGGCGTCGCAGCCCAGAACGGCGCGGCGAATGGCATGGTCAAAAGCATGACCGTCCGTCGCCTCACCGCTCATCAGAGGCGGAAAGACCGGGCCGGTGTCGTCCTTCATGCCATGCCTCCGTCCACAAGGGCAGTGGCCAAACGGCCAAAGGCCTGCGCCTGAGCGCTGTCCGGCGCGCTGACCACGATGGGTGCGCCGCCGTCGGATGCCAGCCGTGTGGCGAGGTCCAAAGGCAGCTCCGCCAGAAGCGGCACGCCAAGTTTTTCGGCTTCGGCCGCCACGCCGCCGTGGCCGAAGATGTGCTCTTCGTGGCCGCACTTGGAGCAAATATGCGTCGACATGTTCTCGACCATCCCGGCGATTGGCACGTTCAATTGCTTGAACATATCGATGCCTTTGCGTGCGTCCAGCAAGGCGATGTCCTGCGGTGTCGAGACAATCACTGCACCGGTCACCGGTGTTTTCTGGGCAAGGGTCATCTGCACATCGCCCGTGCCTGGCGGTAGATCGACGATCAGAACGTCCAGAGCACCCCATTGCACCTGCATCATCATCTGCTGCAGCGCACCCATGAGCATTGGTCCGCGCCAGACTACCGCCTGATCATCGTTGACCATCAGACCGATGGACATGAGCGTCACGCCGTGGTTGCGCAAAGGCAGGATCGTCTTGCCATCCGGAGAAGCGGGACGCCCGGAAACGCCCAACATGCGCGGTTGGCTCGGGCCATAGACATCAGCGTCCAGCAGGCCAACACGGCGGCCCTGCGCGGCGAGGGCGCAGGCCAGGTTGGCCGAAACGGTCGATTTCCCGACGCCGCCTTTTCCCGACGCAATGGCCAGAACCCGATCCACACCGGGAATCGCCTCCGGACCTTTCTGGGTCGCCGGTTTGCCGGCTTTCAGATCGGGCGGCGGGGCCTTCTGGCTATGCTGGGTCATGGCGATTTGCACAGAGCCGACGCCAATTTGTTCAAGAGCCGCCTGCGCGGCATCGCGAAGGGCCATGTAGGGCTTTTCCTGCCCGGCCGGGACTTCGATCACGAAGCGCACACTGGTGTCGTCCACTTGCAGCGCCCGCACGAGGCCGGAACCGACAATATCGCCGCCCGATGGATCCTGAACGGATTTCAGCGCAGCAAGGACCTGTTCTCTATTCGCCACAGCTCAGCTATCCCCTTTGATGGTGCCGCTGACTTCGTGAGTCATGTCCAGTTCTTCGATCGTGATCACGGCGCGGACTGCGTACTCTTTGCCAGCCGCGCCGCCAGCGCCGCGCACGGCCTCTTCGATCGCCTGCTGAGACGTCACGCCGACCTGCTTCAGGAACTTGCGCATCGACATATTGAAATCATCGCTCATCGCTTGGCCTTTCTTGGCAATTGACGCGCCGTATGGCGCGGCCTTACGCTGATCCCATGCCGGATCTGCGTATCATTCTGTGTGTTGCGGCCTTGTGCCTGCTGCCCTTCGGGGCTTTGGCCGAGGATCGCCTTGTTCGCTTGTATGCGCCGGATGCGCTGACGCAAACCGGATTGCTTAAACATATTCTGCCGCGCTTCACCCTCAAGACCCAGGTGCGGGTCACACTGGTGCCCGAAGCTGAGGCGCAGATTGCGCTCGGCGGGGAAGGGCGCGCCCTGTTTCAGAACAGCGGTGGGGCCGGGCCGGTGTGGCACCTTGATTTGCGTGACAAGGCACATCCGGGAACGCAACGCTTTTCCGATTGGCTGAAGTCCGACGTGGGCCGGCGCACCATTCTCGGCTTTGCCCCTGATGGCGCCGCCCTGTTCGAAGCGCCTGGCGAAATAGAACCCGAAACCGTCGAAGTTCGCGCCGACGGGGACAGCGCTCTGGGGCTGCAGGTCTCGCGCGAGAAATGCACACGTTGCCATGCGGTTGAACCCACGAACCGTATGATCGGCATTGGATCGACCCCGTCCTTCGCGGTACTGCGGGCGCTGCCCGACTGGTTCGAGCGGTTCTCGGTTTTCTACATTCTGAACCCGCACCCGGCGTTCACCGTGCTCGAAGGCGTGAGCGAACCCTTCCCCGAAGACCGCCCATCCCCCATCGTGCCCGTCGAAATGACGCTCGCCGAGTTCGAGGCGATGATGGCCTATGTATCGGGAATTCAGAGCGCCGACCTCGGGCCGCCTTTGGAAATGCAATAATCCGTTCAATGGTCACGCCGCTTGGACAGGTAATCGTCAGTGGTGCGCGGCATCGGGCGTTCGCCGCCCTGGAACGGATTGTCGCTGGCGCGGAACTGCGCTGACACACGGCAATCGTCGCACATCTGGATCATGCGCAGCTTGTCCTCTCCCTGGAACATCGAGTGAGAGGCCAGTTTCTCCGTGATTCTCTCAATGGTGGATTTCACGCCGAACAAAGCGCCGCATTCGATGCAGGCAAAGGGTTCTTCCTCGTGCAGAATCTGTTGGTTCAGGGCGCTGTCCGTCAGGTTCAGCTGCGGTTCCAGCGTGATCGCGTTCTCCGGGCAGATGTTGGCGCAGAGCCCGCATTGCAGGCAGGCGTCTTCCTGGAAACGGAGCTGCGGTTGGTCCGGGTTGTCCCCGAGCGCGCCGGAGGGGCAAAGCGACACGCAGCTGAGGCAAAGCGTGCAGGCGCTGCTGTCGACAAGCACCGCGCCATAGGGCGCGCCTGCCGGAAGCGGCAGCGTCTCGACCTCTGGATGCAACGCGCGCGCGGCGGCGCGGGTGACCTGGCGGCGGCTGCCCATCGGGCGCACCGGGTTCTCCAAGCCAGGGGCGGGCAGTTCAGTCCAAAGGGCTTCTTCAAGCGCATCGGGATCGTCCGTGTCGGCAACGCGCAGGCAGGCTGGGTTCGGGGCAAGTGCGCGGGCCAGTTCAAGCTGCTGATCCAGCGCGTCGCGGTCGGTTCCGCGTCCGGGGCGGAGGATCACCTCGCCAAACCCGGCGGCCAGAGCGGCAAGGCATTCGGCATGGCCAAACGTGCCAAGCACCGGCAACTCCATCGGTATCACATCTGCGGGCAGTCCGCGCCCGTAGCGCGCGCTGGCCCGGATCAGGTCAGCACCTGAAGCGTCATGAACCAAGAGGCGGGGCGCATCTCCCCCGGCATCGAGATAAGCTTTGGCCAGTGTCTGAATGCGGCGCATGATCAGATCAACCGGTGGTGCGTCGTAGCTGATCGCCCCGGACGGGCAGACCGAGGAACAGGCCCCGCAACCGGCGCAGACCATCGGGTCAATCTCGACATGTTCTCCCTTGGGCGTGATTGCGCCGGTCGGGCAGAGATCGAGGCAGCGCGAGCATCCCGCTTGCTCGGCGCGGGAATGGGCGCAGAGCAGTGGTTCGCTGCGAATATACAGCGGCTTTTCAAACGTTCCGACCAAATGCGAGGCCGCCATGACCGCAGCAGAGACGGCTGGGGCATGGGACGGGTCGGCGCGCAGATAGCCTTCACGCTTTTCGTGGGCTGGAAAGAGCGGCGTGTCGCCCCGCAGATCGAGGATCACATCGCATTGCGATTGCCCGCCATCCCTCGGGTCCGACAGTGCGAAGCCACCGCGTCCACCGGGCTCGACTTGCTGCAGGCCATCGATCACCACATCGAACTGCCCCAGGGCGCCTGAGGCGCGGCGCAACTCACCGCAGATGACGTCGAAGGCGCGCGTGTCGGGAATGTCTGCCCCCGGCGGAAGCAGAAGCGTCACACCCAGATGCGGTGCGAGTTGCGTGGCGGCGTCGACTGACGCCTCGCCTGAGCCGAGAATGAGGCACAGGCCTTCGCTGACAACATCCACGGTTTTTTCGGGCGCGGCGGGCAACATTGCCTCTGCCACGAGGGCGGACATTTTGGGTAGTGTATCGCGGTCGTCCGAGGTCCACCCGGCACGGTCACGCAGGTCAAGCATGGGCGGAACAGGCCGGTCCATCTCCTCTGCCAGAGCCTCGAAAACCCGCGACTCCTGCGTACAGCAAAAAACTGTGTCATCCCCCTCCATCGCCTGAGCCGCGCGCTCAAGCTGGCTGGTGCACAGGGCAGAGCAGGGGGGGGCAACGACCTGACCAGTCGCTTTCGACAAACGGTCGGCATCCAACGTCAGGCTTCCTGAACAATCACATGTTATCAGTGTCTTGGACATCGATTTTGTCGCCTTCCCAACGTGATTTCGAGCCGATTTTCCGGCATTCTTGCCGTTACGCTAGCAACGATTCGCAGCGCTTCACAACCGGTTTTCCGGTGCGGTGTCCGGGCGTGACCCTCGCGAATCATCAAGGTTTTTGCCGCGTGATTCGCTCGATTTGCCGTAAGGGCAATTTCCGACTGTAACAGTCGAGATAGACAAAACGTCCCGAGCCGGAGGGGCGGCGGGGAGGGCTTGCCCAATTTGTCCGGGATTGCCGCTTGTTGTCCGGATTGGCCAAAAACATCTTTTGTCACAGACGGTCAGGGGGTCTCTTAGGGTCAGGGAGAAGAAAATCAGCGTGATCCGTCATCCGAAGAAATATGGTGCAATGCCTCTGGGCATCGTCCTGCGCAAGTCGCCGGGCGTTACACGGTGGGTGCCGTGGACATGGACTGCTGTCGCCGTTCTCCCCGGTGCTGGCCCCGCTGATTGGCGGGAGCTGCGGCGGGAAGGCGAGGTTGCGGAATTCCACGCGGCGACCGTGACGCTCGAACTTCATGGCGCAGAAACCGAAGCCTACCTGCATGGGCTCACCGCACAAAGCCCCAGCGTCTACGTCATCATGCGCGACGCATCGGGCGAGGCGCCGCTTGAGGTGGTTCTTGCCACCGTCTCTCCCTACGAGGCGCAGGATTATACCGACAGCGGCGAAGAGATCGTGGAAAAGGTGCCCATGCCGCACGGGTTGCTCGCCTGGGTGCAGGAATTTGTCGATGCGCATCACGAGGATCAGGCCTTTGTAAAGCGCAAGCGTGACAAGAAACGGATTGATCTCGTGCAGGACGGTATCGGTGATCCGCGCATTGGATCGGCAAGCGACGTCTACGCCTCTCCCAGTTTGAAAAAGCAGAGGTTGTCATGAGCCGCGGTGGGGATTTCTGGTCTCGCCGCAAGGCGGCCGTCGCAGATGAGCAGCGCGCTGATGTGCTGGCCGAAGAAGCGGTTCAGGAGGCCGCGCGCGAAGCGGCGCTGGAAGAGCAAAGCGACGAAGCGCTTCTCGCCGAACACGGCCTGCCCGAGCCGGAGCAGTTGGACAGCGCGGAGGCAGTGCGTGAGTTTCTGCAGTCGGCGCTGCCGCAGCGCCTGAAGACCCGTGCCCTGCGCCGTCTTTGGGGCCTCAACCCGGTTCTGGCCAATCTGGACGGATTGGTCGACTACGGTGAAGACTTCACCGACGCTGCCACCGTCGTCGAGAACATGCAGACCGTCTACCAGGTTGGCAAAGGCATGTTCGACAAGTTCGCCGACCTGGAAGAAGACACCGAAGAGGCTTCGGAGACCGAGGAGGGCGAAGAGACAGAAGAGCTCGATCTGCTCGTGTCCGCTGTCCGCCCGCCGGAGCCTGCCCCGATCCCCACGATTGCCCCTGCGCCGATCCCGGAATTTGCGATGGACGAGGAGCCTGATCCTCTGCCCGCGTCTTCGCGCCGGATGCAGTTTCGATTTGCGACGTAAAGGATGACCATGACCGCCCAGACCGCCGAAACCGGACAGATTGCAGAAGAGGACCGCCTGCGGGCTGATCTCTACAACTTCCTCGGGCTGATCCTCGCGGGGCCGCCGGATGAAATGCTGCTGTCGCAGACCGCCGGACTGGCAGGGGATGAGAGTGATCTCGGACAAGCGATCAACACGCTGGCAAAACTGGCACGCGTCACCGGCCCGAAGGCGGCTGAAAGCGAGTTCAACAAGCTGTTCATTGGACTGGGTCGGGGCGAGTTGCTTCCCTACGCGTCGTTCTATCTCACGGGCTTCCTGAACGAGAAACCACTGGCCACGCTGCGTCAGGACATGACGGCGCAGGGGCTGGCCCGTGCCGACAACGTGTTCGAGCCGGAAGACAACATCGCCAGCCTGATGGAGATGATGGGTGCCATGATCGTCGGGCGGTTCGGTGCGCCTGCTTCGCTTGAGGCTCAGAAAACCTTTTTCAACCGTCACCTTGCCCCTTGGGCGGGCCATTTCTTTGCGGACCTCGAAGGGGCGAAGAACTCCGTGTTCTACGCCCCCGTCGGTGCGCTGGGTGCGCGGTTTGTCGAGATTGAGACCGAGGCGTTCCGCCTCGGATCGTGATGCCCTGCGGGGGGCTGATCCCGCGATGTACCGGGCTTTGCCCGACAACCAGAGAGGAGGACTCTCATGAGCAAGGAAAAGGGCGCTTCGCGGCGTGATTTCCTGAAGATCGCCGGAACCACGGCACCGCTTGCGGCGGTTGCTGTTGCCACCGGCACGGAGGCCGAGGCCGCCGAACCTGATCTGTCGTCTGACAAGATGCAGGACACTGCGCACACCCGCGCCTACCTCGATTCCGCCCGGTTCTGAACCGGACGTGATCACCCCCGCCTTTCGGCAACTGGTTGCGTGACGCCCGACCGCCGAGAGACCCAAAAGCCATAACCAAGCAAGCGGGCCCAAGCCCCGCACGCAAGGGAGATAGAAACATGCTCAGGAAAAAGACCAACGGGGTTGCGCGACGCCCCCAGCGGACAAGTATCCTTTCCGAGGCGGCAAACGCTTCGGTGGACCGCCGCGCCTTTTTGCGCGGATCGGGTCTTGCCATTGGTGGCATGGCCGCGATCGCCGCAACCGGTGGTACCGTTCAGCAAGCCAGTGCGGCGACGGCCGCAACCGGGGCCGTTGAACTGAAGAAATCCGTCTGCACACACTGCTCCGTCGGTTGTACCGTCGTGGCCGAGGTCAGCGATGGCGTCTGGGTCGGGCAGGAGCCCGGTTGGGACAGCCCCTTCAACCTCGGTGCGCATTGCGCCAAGGGTGCCTCCGTCCGCGAACACGCGCACGGCGAGCGCCGCCTGAAGTACCCGATGAAAAAAGAGGGTGGTGAGTGGAAGCGCATCAGCTGGGAGCAGGCGATCAACGAGATCGGCGACGGCATGATGAAGATCCGCGAAGAAAGCGGACCTGACAGCGTCTACTGGCTCGGCTCGGCCAAGCACAACAACGAACAGGCCTACCTGTTCCGCAAGTTCGCCGCCTACTGGGGCACGAACAACGTGGATCACCAGGCGCGGATCTGTCACTCCACCACCGTTGCGGGCGTTGCGAACACATGGGGCTACGGCGCCATGACCAACTCCTACAATGACATTCACAACTCCCGTGCGATCTTCATCATCGGCGGCAACCCGGCCGAGGCGCACCCTGTCTCGCTGCTGCACGTTCTGCGCGCCAAGGAGATGAACAACGCGCCGCTGATCGTCTGCGATCCGCGCTTTACTCGCACCGCGGCCCATGCCGACGAATATGTTCGGTTCCGTCCGGGCACCGACGTGGCGCTGGTCTGGGGTATTCTCTGGCACATCTTCGAAAACGGCTGGGAGGACAAAGAGTTCATCCGCACCCGTGTTTGGGGCATGGACCAGATCCGCGAGGAAGTCGCAAAGTGGACCCCTGAAGAGGTTGAGCGCGTCACCGGCACGCCGGGCTCGCAGCTCAAGCGCGTTGCACGCACCATGGCGAACAACCGTCCGGGCACCGTGATTTGGTGCATGGGTGGCACGCAGCACACCAACGGCAACAACAACACGCGCGCCTACTGCGTGCTGCAGCTTGCTCTTGGCAACATGGGCACCTCCGGTGGCGGCACCAACATCTTCCGCGGCCACGACAACGTGCAGGGTGCAACCGACCTTGGCGTTCTGTCCCACACGCTGCCGGGCTACTATGGCCTGTCCAAAGGCGCATGGGGCCACTGGGGCCGTGTCTGGGGTGAGGACGATGAGTGGCTGAGCGGCCAGTTCGCCAAGACCACCAGCGCCGATGGCAAGGAAAAGAGCCTCCAGAACCTGACCGGTATTCCGGTGAGCCGCTGGATCGACGGCATCCTTGAAGACCCGGAGAACATGGACAACCCCGACAATGTTCGGGCCATGGTACTTTGGGGCCACGCGCCGAACTCTCAGACCCGTCAGGTTGAGATGAAGAAGGCAATGGAAATGCTGGACATGCTGGTCGTCGTTGACCCGTATCCCACCGTTTCTGCCGTGCTTCATGACCGAACAGATGGTGTCTATCTGCTGCCGGCCTGTACCCAGTTCGAAACCCGTGGCTCCGTCACGGCGTCGAACCGGTCCCTGCAGTGGCGCGAGAAGGTGGTTGATCCGCTGTTCGAGTCCAAGACCGATCACGAGATCATGGGCCTCTTCGCGAACAAGTTCGGCTGGGCTGATCGTTTCTTCCGCAACATCGAGATGGAAGACGAGAACACGCCGAATGTTGAGAGCATCACGCGCGAGTTCAACAGAGGTCTTTGGACCATCGGTTACACCGGTCAGAGCCCGGAGCGGATCAAGCTCCACATGGAGAACCAGCACACCTTCGATCGTACAACGCTTCAGGCGATTGGCGGTCCGGCAGATGGCGATTACTACGGTTTGCCATGGCCGTGCTGGGGAACGGCGGAAATGGGTCACCCGGGGACGCCGAACCTCTATGACATGTCCAAGCCGGTGGCCGAAGGCGGCCTGACCTTCCGCGCCCGTTTCGGTGTGGAACGCGATGGCGACAATCTGCTTGCGGATGGCGTCTATTCGGCGGGTTCGGAAATCCAGGATGGCTATCCCGAGTTCACCATGCAGATGCTGATGGACCTTGGTTGGGACGGTGATCTGACCGATGAGGAACGCGCCAGCATCGATGCGGTGGCCGGGCCCAAGACCAACTGGAAAACCGACCTTTCGGGCGGTATCCAGCGGGTTGCGATTGCCCACGGCTGTGCGCCGTTTGGCAATGCCAAGGCCCGTGCGGTTGTCTGGACCTTCCCGGATCCGGTTCCGCTGCACCGCGAACCGCTCTACACGCCGCGGCGTGATCTGGTCGCGGATTACCCAACCTACGAAGACCGCAAGTTCTATCGCTTGCCGACCATGTATGCCTCGATCCAGAAGCAGGACTTCAGCAAGGATTACCCAATCGTGCTGACCTCCGGCCGTCTGGTGGAATACGAAGGTGGCGGGGATGAAACTCGGTCCAACCCGTGGCTGGCCGAGTTGCAGCAGGACATGTTCGTGGAGATCAACCCGCGCGACGCCAACAATCTTGGTGTTCGTGATGGGGCTCAGGTCTGGGTCGAAGGTCCGGAAGGCGGCAAGGTCAAGGTCATGGCGATGGTCACCCAGCGGGTCGGCGAGGGCGTTGCCTTCATGCCGTTCCACTTCGGCGGTCATTTCCAGGGTGACGACCTTCGGGGCAAGTACCCGGATGGAGCTGACCCCTATGTGCTGGGCGAAAGCACCAACACGGCTCAGACCTATGGCTATGACTCGGTCACCCAGATGCAGGAGACGAAATGTACTCTCTGCAAGATCATGCCCGCGTAAGGAGGACACGATATGGCTAGAGCAAAGTTCCTATGTGACGCGGAGCGCTGCATTGAATGCAACGCCTGTGTCACGGCCTGTAAGAACGAACACGAGGTGCCCTGGGGGATCAACCGCCGCCGCGTCGTGACCATCCAGGATGGTCAGCCCGGTGAACGGTCGATCTCGGTCGCCTGTATGCACTGTTCGGATGCGCCCTGTATGGCGGTGTGCCCGGTCGACTGCTTCTATCAGAACGAAGAAGGCGTCGTCCTGCACTCCAAAGACCTGTGCATCGGCTGCGGCTACTGCTTCTATGCGTGCCCCTTCGGCGCGCCGCAGTACCCGCAGGCGGGCAACTTCGGGTCCCGTGGCAAGATGGACAAATGCACGTTCTGTGCCGGTGGCCCCGAGGATAACCACTCGACGGCCGAGTTCGCCAAATACGGGCGGAACCGGATCGCAGAAGGCAAACTGCCGATCTGCGCGGAAATGTGTTCGACAAAAGCCCTGCTCGCCGGTGACGGAGACGTTGTCTCCGCCATCTACCGCGAGCGCGTGGTTGCCCGTGGCTTCGGCTCCGGCGCCTGGGGCTGGGGCACGGCCTACGATCAAAAAGACGGTTAATCCCGTCTGATCCCTATTGCGGGCCGGGCATTCCTCCTGCCTCGGCCCGCATGATTTCAATTCAGGGCGACGCGCTGTCACAACCTAAGGGTTGGTGAAAGCTCTGCGCGCCCTATGCATTCGACGATCTTGGAGAAGTCCCATGCTGCGCCATGTGCTGGCCCTTGTCATTGCTTTGACAGTGGCACTTTCCTTTCCTGTTTCCGCTCAGCAGAGCGAAACCGTTTCCGCAGACCGCAGCGCCACGGGCGGCGCGCAAACGCTGGAAGACATTCTGGCCCGGCAACGCGGCGAGACAATCGACGACAGTTTCCGCTCTGACGCCATCGGCGGCGATGCACTGACCGCGCCGGGGCTGGGTCCGCTTGGCGGCGCGTCCGATCCGGAACTGTGGCGCGCGTTGCGCTACAACAAGGCCGATGTGCGCGTGTCCGACGGCACGGAAGTGGGCAAGGTTCTGGTACAGGACGGCGGCATGCGCTGGTTCGCCTTCCGAGAAGGACCGCTCAGCACCTGGGGCGGTTATCTGCTTCTGGGCACCATTGGTGCTCTGATCCTGTTCTACCTCTTGCGCGGGCGTATTGGAATCGACGAGCCGATGACAGGCCGGACCGTAACCCGGTTCAAGGCAATCGAACGCTTTGCCCATTGGCTTCTGGCCGGGTCATTTATCCTGCTGGGGATCACCGGGCTGTTTGTCCTGTTTGGACGCATGTTCATCGCGCCGATGCTTGGGAAGGAGTTCAATGCAACCCTGTTGACGGCATCGAAACTGATCCACAACAACATCGCCTGGGGTTTCATCCTGGCACTTGTCATGGTCTTCGTGTTCTGGGTTTGGCACAACATTCCAGATCGTACCGACATCAAATGGTTTGCCCAGTTTGGTGGTATCATTGGCAAGAACCACCCTCCCGCGAAGAAATTCAACGGCGGCCAGAAAATCATTTTCTGGAGCGTGATCGTGCTGGGCGGGTCCATTTCCCTGTCGGGTGTGTCCCTGCTTTTCCCGTTTGAACTGCCTCTGATGGCCAAGACATTCGGCATTTTGAACGACATCGGAGCGCCCGGTTGGGTTGGTCTGGAGCCGCTGCCGACCACGCTCGCGCCTCAGGAAGAAATGCAACTGACCCAGCTGTGGCATGCCATCGTGGCCTTTGTGCTCATGGCGATTGTGATCGCACATATCTACATCGGCTCCGTTGGCATGGAGGGCGCGTCTGACGCCATGACGACCGGTGAAGTGGATGAAGCCTGGGCGCATCAGCACCACTCGATCTGGCTCGAGGAAGAACTGGCCAAGCGCAGCGCGACTGACGCGCCCGAAGCCAAGGCCACGCCAGCCGAATGATGCGTCTCTTCGCCGTCCTGATCTGCCTTGCGCCGCCCTTGGTGGCGCAAGAGTTCACCACTTTGAAAGGGCATGGCGGCCCGATCATGGACATTGCCGTATCGGGTGACGGGCGCGTGGCGACGGCCAGTTTTGACAACACGGTCGGGCTTTGGCAGGGACGCGCGCCGGTCTGGCTCGAAGGCCATGACGCGGCTGTGACGGTTGTGGAAACCTCGCCCGGGCTGGGACTTCTGTCGGGAAGCGATGATTTCCGGGTTCTGCAATGGAAACCGGAGAGCACGGCCGCAGTCGAGATCAGCCGCCACAAAGGCAAGGTCAGTGACATTGCGATCACCGCCGATGGCAGCCAGATGGCAAGCGCCAGTTGGGACGGATCCATTCATCTTGGCCCACCCGATGGCAAGACCCCACGGCGCGTTCTGACGGGGCATGAATCCGGGGTGAACGCGGTCGGCTTCGATGCTGGCAACCGGCTCTACTCCGCATCCAGCGATGGAACGCTCAGGCTTTGGGACGAGGCTGGCCCGCGTCCATTGGTCAAACATGGGTTCGGGATCAACACGTTGATTGTTGCCGAAAAATGGCTTGCCTATGGGGCTGTGGATGGCGGCACGCGGGTGCTCTCTCACGAAGGCGAAGAGATCGCGGACTTTACGCTTGATCGCCGCCCGATACTGTCGATGGCTTACCACGCCGAAACGCGCCAGTTGGCGGTGGGCGACGGGCAAGGCTACATCATGATGATCGACACGGGCGCGTGGCGCATCACACGCGATTTCCGCGCGACGCGCAGCGGTCCTGTCTGGGCTTTGGCCTTTTCGCCGGATGGCGCAACGATCTGGGCCGGAGGGCTTGATGATCTGGCGTATGGCTGGCCCGTCGAAGCGCTCGATGCCTTCGACAACACCATGGGCCAAGAGCGCGCTTTCCTGCGCGCGCCGGAAACAATGCCGAACGGAGAGCGGCAGTTCATGCGCAAGTGCTCGATTTGCCATGCTCTGGAACCCGGTCCTTCCCGCAAGGCTGGCCCCAGTTTGCACGGCATTTTCGGACGCCGCGCCGGGACGCTGCCGGAGTACCGCTATTCCGATACCCTGAAGAACAGCCCGATCACATGGGACTCTACGACCATAGACGCGCTGTTCGATCAGGGCCCCGACCACTATATTCCAGGTTCCAAGATGCCGATGCAGATCATCTCTGCGGCGTCTGATAGAGCCGATCTTGTCAACTTCTTAAGATCCGCCACGCAGGAGTGATCCGATGAAAGCCATGTTCGCCGGTTTCGCCGCCATGATCCTGATTGCCTTTGGTGCCTATTTCGCGCTGCAGGAAATCGGGTTTTCCACGCAAGACCTCTCTTCCGGTGCGAACGTACGTCTGGAATAGTCACTGAATGAACACAGCCACTGAAATCTACGGAAGCACATTGTCCGGAGCGTCGATCCTTGTCATCGACGACGAGGTTGGTATGCGCCATTTCCTCACCAAGATCCTTGAACCCCGTTGCAAACGGGTTGCTCAGGCGGGATCGCCCGCTGAGGCGACGGTCAAACTGGACGAAGCGCATTTTGATCTCGTCATCCTCGACAATGTCATGCCGGGATGTACCGGGCTCGAGTGGGTGACGGAGCAAAGGCGCAAGGGTTTCTTTGCGGACGTTGTGATGATCACCGCCTATGCCGATCTGGAAACGGCGATTGCTGCCCTGCGGGCCGGGGTCAGTGACTTTGTTCTGAAACCGTTCCGCGCCAACCAGATATTGTCCGCTGTTGCGCGAACGCTTGATCGCAAGTATCTGCGCCGGGACAACACGCTCTTGCGGCGCGAGCTCTATGCCGAGGGCGGGCCGGGCACGTTGCTTGGCGCCTCTCGCGCGATGGAGGACCTGCGCCGGTTGCTCTGTCGCCTAGCACCATTGCCGACGCCGGTTCTCTTTACCGGGGAAAGCGGTACGGGCAAGGAACTGGCAGCACGCCATCTGCATCAGCTCTCAGGCAATGCTGAACGCCCGTTTGTTGCCGTGAACTGCGCGACCATACCCGCCGACCGCATCGCCGCAGAGCTGTTTGGCCACGTGGAAGAGGGCGGCAAGCTGAAACCGGGCCTGCTCTTCCTCGCAGATGGCGGAACGCTTTTCTTTGACGAGGTCGCCCAAATGCCCGAGCCGCTTCAGGCGGCATTGCTGAGGGTGATCGAGGACCGCAAAGTCCGCCCCTTGGGGGCCGAACGGGAAATCCCATTGAACCTACGGTTCTTGTTCGCGACCAACGCGGACCTGGAAGAGGCCGTGGCGCAGGGAAGCTTCCGGGCCGATCTTTATCACCGGATCAACGTCATGCAGGTGGCCTTGCCGCCGTTGCGGGATCGGTCCGAAGACATCGTGGAACTGGCAGCCGCCTTTACGGCGCAATTCGCCACCTCGCTCGGTATGCCGCTGTTGTCCCTGGACGAAGAGACGTTGCTGAACCTGCGACGATACAACTGGCCCGGCAACGTGCGCGAGCTGCGGAACATGGTGGAGCGCTCGGTGATTCTTGGTGCCTTCCCTGACGAATTTGCCGGCAGCGGCGCGGTTTCCGGTGCACAGGCCATCGAGAACCTTGATCTGGTGATGCAACGCCACATCTTGCACGTGCTCGATCTTTGCGATGGCAACAGGGCTGAGGCCGCACGGCGTCTCGGCGTCTCCCGTAAAACCATTGACCGCAAAATGGCGGCCTGGACCGGATAGTCTGAGGAGCGGTGGTCGCGCTAGAAAACACATGGCGACCCCGGCAGGATTCGAACCTGCAACCTGCCCCTTAGGAGGGGGCTGCTCTATCCAGTTGAGCCACGGGGCCTTGAGATTTGCTCTTACCTTGCTCCGCAATGCTTGTCATCCCGCAACGCGCTTGCGCCTGCGGCCGTTTGCGGTAACGATTGCAGAAAAGAAAAGGACTTTGCCAGTGAGCAACGACGATTCCCGCCCCCTGACCCTCCGTGATGTCTCCGAAGCCTGCGGGGTGTCTGAAATGACAGTCAGTCGTGTTCTTCGAAACCGGGGTGATGTCAGTCAAGCGACGCGGGAGAAGGTGCTCGAAGCGGCCAAGGCCCTTGGCTACGTGCCGAACAAGATCGCCGGAGCATTGGCCAGTCAGCGCGTCAATCTCGTAGCGGTGATCATTCCCTCCTTGCGCAACATGGTGTTTCCCGAAGTCATGTCTGGCATCAGTGCCGTTCTGGAACAGACGGATTTGCAGCCGGTGGTCGGCGTCACGGACTACATGCCGGAGAAAGAAGAACGCGTTCTTTACGAAATGCTGTCCTGGCGACCGTCTGGTGTGATCATTGCCGGTCTCGAACACTCGGAAGCCTCGACCGCCATGCTCAAGGCCAGTGGTATTCCGGTTGTGGAGATCATGGATACGGACGGCAAGCCGATCGACAGCGCCGTGGGTATCAGCCACCGCCGCGCCGGACGTGAAATGGCGCGCGCCATCCTGAAGCAAGGCTATCAGCGCATTGGCTTCATGGGCACGAAAATGCCGCTCGATCACCGGGCGCGGAAGCGGTTTGAAGGCTTTACCGAGGCGCTCGCCAAGGAGGGTATCGAAATTGCCGATCAGGAATTCTATTCCGGCGGATCGGCTTTGGCCAAGGGGCGGGAGTTGACCCGCGCCATGCTGGAGCGGGATCCGGAGCTGGATTTCCTCTACTATTCCAATGATATGATCGCCGCCGGCGGTCTCATGGAACTGATGGCACAAGGGATTGATATCCCCGGGCAGATTGGCCTTGCCGGGTTCAACGGCGTCGAACTGCTGCAGGGTTTGCCGCGCCAACTGGCGACCATGGATGCCTGCCGCACGGAGATCGGCACCAAAGCCGCGCAGATCATCGCATCGCGTGTTGCGGGCGAAGAGGAACCGGAGAAAAAGGTGATTGATCTCACGCCCACGCTGTCCTTTGGCGATACGCTGAAACGGCGTTGAGGTGCGGCTCGAAAACCGCCTCGCCCGACGTCTGTTCTTGCACAAACACGGGCTGGCGGCGGCCCCCTCCGGGCCGGGCAAAGGCGCTGACCTTCAAGCCTTGATCGAACAGCTTGGGTTTGTGCAGGTCGACAGCGTGCGCACGGTCGAACGCGCGCATGACATGATCCTTTTTGCCCGCAGGCCCGCATACAGACCCTCCCATTTGCCGCCACTTCTGGAGAAACACCGGGGCTTGTTCGAGCATTGGACACACGATGCCTCTGTGATCCCCTGCAAGTTTTTTCCCTATTGGCGGATGCGGTTCCGGCGCGATGAGGAACGTCTCAAGACGCGGTGGTCAGAGGGGCAACGGCGCGCATTTTCTCACAAGATTGACGACATTCTGGAACGCATTCAGGCGCATGGGCCCTGCGGTTCGGCGGACGTGGGCGAAGGTGAGGCGCGGTCAAAGGGCGGCTGGTGGGACTGGCACCCGTCCAAGACTGCGCTTGAGTACTTGTGGCGCAGCGGGGTTCTGTCGGTCACGCGCCGAGAGAGCTTTCGCAAAGTCTATGATCTGACGGAACATGTAATCCCTGATCCCTACCGCTCAATCGATGTGTCGGATCCCGAGACCGTAGATTGGCTTTGCCGGAATGCGCTGGAACGGTTGGGGTTCGCGACGGCGGGCGAGCTGGCTGCGTTTTGGGATACGCTACGCCCGCACGAGGCGAAGTCCTGGATGGATGACGCGCTGAAAAGCGGCCTTGTTCGTCCGGTCGATGTGCAATCCACCGATGGCAGTTGGCGCAAAAGCGTCGCTTTCGCAAATGCGCATGAAGAAGCGCAAGACGCGCCGGAGCCGACAAAGCGGTTGCGCGTGCTGTCGCCCTTCGACCCGGCATTGCGGGATCGGCAACGGGCGGAGCGCTTGTTCGGGTTCAACTACAGGATCGAGATTTTTGTCCCAGCAGCGAAGCGCAAGTACGGCTATTACGTCTTTCCGCTTCTCGAAGGAGACAGGCTGGTCGGCCGTATCGACATGGCCGCGAACCGGGCGGACGGATCGCTGGACGTCACAGCCCTTTGGCCAGAGCGCGGTGTACGCTGGGGCGATGGCAGGCAGGCGCGGCTGGAAGCGGAACTGACGCGCGTAGCTCGGTTCACAGGTGTTGATGAGGTGACGTGGAAGTCCGGCTGGCTACGGAACTCTTTCGAGTAATCCGGTCGGGTTCGGGCCGTTGGCACGAGAGCCAAAAGACTCCATCGCTTGCTCAGACCTCGATGTACTGCTCTTGCTGCTTCTCTTCTGCGAAAATATCCAAAACACAAACGGCGCCGCTTGCGCGGCACCGCCTGGAGGAGTGCAACGGTCCGTAGGGCGGGGCTTTGCCCCGCCGCCTTGCTCAATAGATCACAACCGAACGAATACTCTCGCCCTTGTGCATCAGATCAAACGCGGTGTTGATCTCTTCCAAAGGCATGGTGTGGGTGATCATCGGATCAATCTCCACTTTGCCGTCCATGTACCAGTCCACGATCTTCGGCACATCGGTCCGGCCTTTGGCGCCGCCGAACGCCGTGCCTTTCCAGACCCGCCCGGTCACCAGTTGGAACGGCCGGGTGCTGATCTCGGCTCCGGCCGGGGCCACGCCGATAACCACGGACACGCCCCAGCCACGGTGCGAGCATTCCAGTGCATCGCGCATGACTTGCACGTTGCCTGTGGCGTCAAAGGAGTAATCAACACCGCCGATGTGGTCATGGCCGCGCTGGGTCAGCTTGGTGATCTCGGCAACCGTGTTTTCAACCTTCGACGGGTTGATGAAATGCGTCATGCCGAACTTCTTCGCCATTTCGGCTTTGTCGTCGTTCAGGTCGATCCCGATGATCATGTCCGCACCGGCCATTCGCAGGCCCTGAATCACGTTGAGGCCAATCCCGCCAAGGCCAAAAACCGCTGCGGTGGAGCCGATCTCGACCCCTGCGGTGTTGATTACCGCGCCGATGCCGGTGGTGACGCCGCAACCGATGTAGCAAATCTTGTCAAATGGCGCGTCATCGCGAACCTTGGCCAAAGCGATCTCCGGCATCACCGTGTGGTTGGCGAAGGTGGAGCAACCCATGTAGTGGTAGATTGGCGTGCCATCGAGCATGTGAAAGCGGGTCGTGCCATCGGGCATCAGGCCCTGGCCCTGGGTGTTGCGGATGGCGGTGCAGAGATTGGTTTTGCCTGACAGGCAGGAATAGCACTCGCGGCATTCCGGGGTATAAAGCGGGATCACGTGATCGCCGGGTTTGAGCGTGGTGACGCCTTCCCCAACTTCGACGACCACACCGGCCCCTTCGTGGCCGAGGATTGACGGAAAGAGTCCTTCCGGGTCTGCCCCGGACAGGGTGAACTCATCCGTGTGGCAAATCCCGGTCGCCTTGATCTCGATGAGAACCTCGCCCGCCTTGGGGGCATCGAGTTCGACTTCCATGATTTCCAGAGGCTTGCCTGCCTCCAATGCAACAGCTGCCTTTGTGCGCATGTCTGTTCCTCCCTGTTCAATTGGCGTTTTCTCCAGCTTTGAACATTGAACGACACCCTGCAAGCGCGGAAACGGCAAATTTCGTCGGTGGCGCGGCAATTTGCAAAATTCCGGGCAGGGTTGAGAGAATCTTCGGGATTTTGCCTCAGTGTGCGCATCGGAGTGAAAAGAGAAGGTCAGACGGCATGTCGCTATACACCCCCTTGAAATCCGGTCCCGCCCTTGCCCCGGAGGTGCAATCAGAGGCCGACGGCACGGACAGCGCGGCTTTGCTTGCGCAGATCCGTCGCAACGAAGCGGCCTTGAGCGCGCTTCGCGCGATCAAACATGGGCCGCATCCGGACGAAAGGATCATTCAAGCCAATATTGCCCGCTTGCGGCAGGATCTAATGCATCCCAAGGCGCGGTGATAACGGGGAAGTAGGATTGACCTTTTTTCGGCTTGGGTCCACGGTAGGCCCATTCCGGAGGTTCCATGTCCCCCCTGCACGGTATCGCGCTGAAGCTCGGCGCGGTCTTGATCTTCACTGTTATGGCTTCGCTTATCAAAGCCAGTTCTGAGAGCGTTCCGCCGGGAGAGGCTGTCTTCTTCCGGTCGTTCTTTGCTTTGCCGGTGATTATCGGATGGCTGGCTTGGCGTGGCGACTTGAAGGTCGGGCTGAAGGTCAAAAGGCCCATGGGCCACGTCTGGCGCGGCCTGATCGGGGTGGCGGCCATGGGGACCGGGTTCACGGCTCTGGGCCTGTTGCCATTGCCCGAAGTTACGGCGCTGGGCTATGCGGCACCGCTGCTGACCGTACTCTTTGCAGCCCTATTGCTGGGTGAGCGCATCCGGCTTTTCCGTATGAGCGCGGTGGCCCTGGGTCTGGTCGGTGTCGTGGTGGTGCTGTGGCCGCGCTTGTCGTTGGATGCTTTGGATCAGGCGGCTGCTTTGGGCGTGGCGTGTATTCTGATTTCCGCCGTGCTTCGGGCTCTGGCGCAAATCCACATCCGGCGGATGGTGGCAACCGAAGAGACGGCAGCTATCGTGTTCTGGTTCTCCATGACCGCGACGCTTTTTTCACTGCTCACCGCACCTTTCGGCTGGGTTTGGCCCGAGCCTGTTGTGTTCGCCCAACTCGTGCTGGCGGGATTGGTGGGCGGGGTCGCGCAGATTCTTTTGACGTCCTCTTACCGCCATGCGGAGGCGGCTTTGCTTGCACCGTTCGACTATGCCTCGATCCTCTTCGCCATTCTGTTTGGCTATGTCTTCTTTGACGAAGTGCCAACAGTGATGGTCCTGATCGGCTCTGCGATTGTGATGGCTGCCGGTGTCCTGATCATCTGGCGTGAACGGCAGCTTGGGTTGAAGCGGGGGAAGGCGCGCCCCGTGGCCGCCAAGTGGTAGGGCGCGTTCTATAAATCCAGAAGGTCCGCAGCGAGATAGGCGGGCCGCAGCAAGTGACGCCGATGCATCCCGAACGGAAACCGGCCGGGTGGTGTCCGCAGGAACATGGGCGCGGGCGTCTTCGGATCCTTATCCATCAATTGGTGGGCGATGAGCCGTCCTGCGAAGCTGCCGAAGGCAACACCGTTTCCATGGTATCCAAGCGCCGCGAAGAGCCCGCTTTGCTCGGGCACTGGCCCGATAAAGGGCACCAATGAAGCCATCAGGCACACCAAGCCGCTCCATTCGTATTCGATCTCGATGTCGCGCCAGGCTGGGAAGAGGGCGCGAAAATCCTTGCGGATCTTTCGCGAAATTGCCCGTTGCGCGCGCGGTGTCGCCCGGAGCCCACCCCGCATCCCAAACAGAAAACGTCCGTTTGGCATCAGGCGGAAATAGTGCAGCAGAGCGCGGCTGTCATAAGCCATCATGTCCGAGGTCCAACCCGCAGCGTCCTGCTCTTCAGCCTTGATGGGACGCGTGACAATCACGCTGGACTGAACGGGCATAGTGCGGCTGCGCAGCCATGATGGGATATCTTCGGAGGAGTATCCATTTGTCGCCAGAATGACCTTGTCTGCGGTGATGGTGCCGTGCGGCGTCTGTAATCGCCACTTGCCGCCGGATTGGCTCAGAGCCGTCACTGGGGATCGGGCAAACAGTTTCGCGCCGGCACCAAAAGCCGCACGCGCAAGGCCGTCGTGGTATTTCTGTGGATTGAGGGCAAAGCCCTTGGGCGTGCGTGAGCCGCCCAGCCAAGGGCCGCCGAGCCCTTGCTCCTTCAACGCTACGGGGGGAATAAATCCGGGCTTTTTTGCCATCCGGCGCGCGGCGGATTTCGAGTGTGCCAGGCAGATTTCGCCGTTCGAATGGGTGTCCGCGTTTATGCCATGCGTTTCGAGAAGGCCTGCCACATGGTCTATGGCAGCGTTTTCGGCCTGCGCCCACAGGTCGGCTTCTTCCGCCCCGAAGCGCTTGCGCAGCGCCTCGCTTTCCAGAAGCGCACCGCCCTGACAGCAAAATCCGCCGTTGCGCCCGGAGGCTCCGAACCCCGGTGTTTCGGCTTCCAGCACGGTTGCTGCGACGCCATGTTCTGCGAGGGCGAGCGCAGCATTCAACCCGGTGAAACCGCCGCCGATGATGGCGACCTCTGTTTGACCGTCGTTTTCCAACGTGGGCCAGTCAGACTTGGGGCGCGTCGTGGCCCAGTAGTTGCCGGGTTGGGGTTTGTAGGCGTCTGCCTCGAAGAGCCGCCTCATTCGGCGCGCTCTGCCGCCCGTTCATCCCGCGCTTGCTGGACCGCGGCCCGTTTTGAAACCAGCGATGCGGTGATGACGCCAACTGTGACAATGGCGATCATCAAGGTGCTGAGCGCGTTGATTTCAGGGCTGACGCCGAGGCGCACGGCGGAGAAAACCTTGATCGGCAGGGTTGTTGCGCCCGGCCCGGTGGTGAAACTGGCGATCACCAGATCGTCGAGCGAGAGGGTGAAGGCCAGCAGCCAGCCAGAGATTACGGCGGGCGCGATGATCGGCAAGGTCACAAGTCGGAACGCTTCAAAAGGCGAGCACCCCAAATCGAGCGCGGCTTCCTCCAGCGATCGGTCGAACGAGACCAATCGGGAGGATACCACCACGGACACGTAACACATGGCGAAGGTGGTATGGGCAAGGACAACGGTCAGGATGCCCCGGTCGAGGCCGATGCCGATAAAGAGCAGCAGGAGGGACAGGCCCGTGATCACTTCCGGCATGACAAGCGGCGCGTAAATCATGCCGGAAAACAACGTGCGCCCTTTGAAACGTCCTGCGCGGACTATGACGTAAGCGGCCATGGTGCCGAGAACGGTAGCAAGGCATGAAGAGAAAAACGCGACCTTGGCCGTGACCCAGGCCGCCCCCAGAAACTCTTCGTTCTGGATCAGCTCACCATACCATTTCGTTGAAAACCCGGCCCAAACGGTCACAAGACGGCTTTCGTTGAAGCTGTAGATCACGAGGATGATCATCGGCAGGTAAAGGAAGGCAAAGCCCAGCGTCAGGGAGGTGGCGTTGAACCATGAAAACCGTCTCATGTGTCCGCCTCCCGTGCCAGTTGCTGATTGCGTTGAAACAGGATGATCGGGATCACGAGGATCAACAGCAGGATCACCGCCACCGCAGAGGCCACCGGCCAATCGCGGTTGGAGAAGAACTCTTCCCAAAGCACTTTGCCGATCATCAGCGTGTCCGACCCGCCGAGCAGCGAGGGGATGACGAACTCACCCAAAGCCGGAATGAAAACGAGGAAACACCCGGCGACGATGCCGCCAGTCGAGAGCGGGATCGTGACCAGCCAGAAGGCAGAAAGCCGCGAGCAACCAAGGTCTTCGGCAGCTTCGAGTAGGCTGTCGTCCAGCTTCTCCAAGGCCGAATAGATCGGCAGGATCATGAAGGGCAGGTAGGTGTAGACGATGCCGATGTAGACGGCGGTGTTGGTATTCATGATCTGCAAAGGTTCGGAAATCACGCCAATCCCAAGCAGGAACTGGTTGAGAACGCCTTCTGTCGAAAGAATGCCCATCCACGAATAAACGCGGATCAGGAAGGAGGTCCAGAACGGCAGGATCACCAGCATCAGCAGCGTCGGGCGCCATTCGGGCGCGGCGCGCGCCATGCCGTAGGCGATGGGATAGCCGACAAGCAGGGTCAGGAAGGTCGAGACGAGCGCGATCTTGAGGGATGACAGATAGGCCTTCCAATAAAGATCGTCGGTGGCCAGGAAGGTGAAGTTCTCGAAATCCAGCGCGGCAAAGAAGCTTTTGATCCCGTCCCATCCAGCGGCCAAATCAAGCTGGGGCGTGTAGGGCGGACGGGCGAGGGCGATGTCCGAGAGTGAGATCTTCAAAACGATCAGGAACGGCACGAGGAACAGCGCCACGAGCCAGACATAGGGGATGGCAATGAGGACAGCTCTACGCATGGCGGCGGTCCTGTCTTATCCGTTTGCGAAGGCTCATTCGGGCAACACCACGCCAGCAGTGGCTGTAAAGCTCAGCCAGACCGTATCTTCCCAGGTGATGTCGCGCCGCGCAATGCGGCGGGTGTTGGTGACCTGGCTCTTGACCATCAGCCCGCCGGGCAATTCGACGTGGTAGGTCGAGATGTTCCCCAGATAGCCAATATCTATCACCTTGCCTTTCACGGCATTGGCGACACCGGTTGGCTTCGTTTTGGAAATGCTGAATTTTTCCGGTCTCAAGGCAAGCGTCACTTCCTTGCCGTCCAACGCCGGATCTCCGTTGACTGCGATCAGGTCGGGTTCACCGTCCGCCCATTTGAGGGACAGCCCGCCTTCGGGAATGTCCGGCGCTTCGGCGGCTTTGGCGGTCGCGGTTTCCTCCGGGGTTGGCGCGGGGAGCTGTTTTGGCTTCGGGGCTTCGACGCGCTTGCCCAAGATCGGGGACAGCAAGGTGTCGTGCAGCCACTCACCGTAGGAATTTGGTCTTGGCGTGCGTTCTTGTTGTGCGGCGCTTGGTGTGTTTTCGGCGGGTTGAGTGGGCGCTTCCGGCTCTTCAACCGTCGCAGTGGTTCGGGCAGAGGCGGTTCCCTTGATCAGGTTTACGTCGCCAATGAAGCCGGCGACATAGACCGAATTGGGCGCTTCATAGATCACATCCGGGGTGGAAACCTGCACGAGCCTGCCTTCGTCCATCACGGCCACACGGGAGGCGACGGTCATCGCCTCTTCCTGATCGTGTGTGACGATGACAAAGGTCGTGCCGGTCTTCTCCTGAATGTCCATCAGCTCAAACTGCGTTTCTTCGCGCAGTTTTTTGTCAAGCGCACCGAGAGGTTCATCCAGCAAAAGCAGCTTGGGCGCCTTCGCCAGAGACCGGGCCAGAGCGACGCGCTGGCGCTGGCCGCCGGAGATTTGGTGCGGTTTACGCAGGGCAAATTTGGTAAGGCGGGTGAGGCGGAGCATCTCTTCGACGCGGGCCTCTATGCTGGCCTTGTCCCTGGATTCGCGTTTGAGTCCAAACGCGATGTTGTCCCAGATCGACAGGTGCGGAAAGAGCGCATAGCTTTGGAACATCATGTTCACCGCGCGCTTGTTGGGCGGCACATCGTCGATCACCTGGCCGCCGAGAAGGATATTGCCCTGTGTCGGCGTCTCGAATCCCGCGAGCATCCGCATCATGGTTGTCTTGCCGCAGCCCGAAGGGCCAAGAAGCGCAAAGAATTCCCGTTCGTATATCTTCAAGGACAGGTCATTGATCGCTGTGAAGTCGCCGAACCGCTTGGTTACATTGCGAAATTCGATGAGCGGTTTCTGGTCCGGATCGGTCCAGGGGGCGAAAACGGATGCGGCCATGGGGGCTCCCGGTCGTTAAGTGCCCGCGCGGAAACGACGGCCCGCGCGAACGTGGTACATGTCAGGTCATCGCCTTGCGGCGTATCAGGTGCCCGACTTGATCTTGGTCCAGAGGCGCGTCAGCGTACGCTGCTCTTTCGGTCCGAAAGGCGTCACCGTATAGAGCGTCTCGAGCGCGGCTTCGTCCGGGTAAATCGCGGTATCCCCGATCACGTCCTCGGCGAGGAACTCCTGCGAGGCCTTGTTGCCGTTGGCGTAGTAGACATAGTTGGACGCTGCAGCCATGTTCTCGGCATTCATGATGAAATCCAGGAACTTGTGCGCGCCTTCCGGGTTCGGGGCGTCAACGGGAATGGCCATCTGGTCAAACCACATCAATGCGCCTTCAACCGGTGCATTGTAAGCAACCTCTACACCGTTGCCCGCCTCGGCCGCCCGGTCACGCGCTTGCAGAATGTCGCCGGACCAGCCGAAAGCCACGCAGATGTCGCCGTTGGCGAGCGCGTTGATGTATTCGGAGGAATGGAACTTCTGAACGTGCGGGCGCACGGCCATCAGGATCTCTTCGGCCTTGGCGAGCGACTCGGCGTCCTTGCCGTCGGGGTTCATGCCCGCATAGGCGAGCGCAGCCGGAATGATTTCGGTCGGGGCATCAAGGATGTGCACACCGCAGGAGGCGAGCTTTTCCATGTTGGCCGGGTCCATGATCAGCGACAGCGAGTTGATCGGCGCGTCCGCTCCGAGAACCTCGGCCACTTTGCCGGTGTTTACGCCAATGCCGGTGGTGCCCCACATGTAATTGATCGAATACTCGTTGCCGGGATCGTAGGTCGCCGTGCGGTCCGAGATCACGTCCCACATGTTCGCGCTGTTCGAAAGTTTGGAGGCGTCGAGCTTCTGGAACGCGCCCGCCATGATCTGGCGTTGAAGGAAGGTGCCCGTGGGCACAACCACGTCATAGCCGGAGCCGCCCGCCAACATCTTGGTCTCAAGCAGTTCGTTGCTGTCAAAGACGTCGTAGATCAGATCGATACCGGTTTCCGCCTCGAATTTTTCGAGCAGGCCTTCGTCGATGTAATCGGACCAGTTGTAGACACGGACCTCTTCGGCGGCCGCCATGCCAGCCACAAGTGCGAGGCCGGCGGTGCAAGTCATCAGGGTTTTCATTTCATACTCCCGTTGGTCAATTGGGGTCTTGTGCCCCTTTGGCTCTTGAATTTGATCAAAAGCTGCCTTGCTTGGCAAGCTTTTCGATGTTTCCATGACGCAAGGCACGACGCAAGCCGTGGTTGCCGGTCGTCAGAGCAGCAATTGGGCCAAGTGATGAATATTCAGGCGGAGAAGAACACCGGAGCGGGGCTGCCGGTTCATGAAAAGGTCTACAGACGCGTGCGCGATATGGTTTTGTTCGGGGATATGGTCCCCGGACAGGCGGTCACGATCAACGGGCTGGTCGAGCAAACGGGGGCGGGCATGACCCCAGTGCGCGAAGCGTTGCGGCGTTTGACGGCGGAAGGGGCGCTGGCGGCCTTGGGCAATCGTCGAATCGTCGTCCCGGAGTTGAGCGCGGCGGCAGTTTCCGAGCTGACAAGCGCGCGCCTGGCCTTGGAGCCCTTGTTGGCGCATCGCGCGGTCACGAGCGTGACCGAAGCGGACATTGCCCGATTGACTCGCATCGACGACGCCCTGGATGAAGCGATCACCCGTGGCGATATCGGCGCGTATCTCAAAGAGAACTACCAGTTTCACGATGTCCTCAACGGTCTCGCTGGGGCGCCCATCATCACTGCGATGGTCGAAGGGCTATGGCTGCGTTTCGGCCCGTCTCTTCGCGTGGTTTGCGGACAGCTTGGGACGCGTAACCTGCCGGACCGCCACAAGGAGTTGCTTGAAGCTTTGGCGCGTCGCGATGCGGAAGCGGCGGCGCATGCCATCGAAGAGGATGTGGCCCAAGGCATGGAGCTTGTTGCGCGTGGCATCGCCGGGGGAGCAGATTGACTGACTGTCTTGATTCGATTGACAGGGAATAATTTGATCATATTCTCGCGGTACGCCGTTTGAGAAGGGATCCCGCCATGCCGAATCTGTCAACCAATACCCCAACCGCTGAACTTCAGGCGGTGGACGCAGCGCACCATATGCACCCCTTCACGCATGGCGCGGGGCTTGCGGACAAGGGCGCGCGGATTATCACGCGCGCCGATGGCGTGTGGCTCAATGACAGCGATGGCAATCGCATTCTGGACGCCATGGCCGGGCTGTGGTGTGTCAACGTCGGCTACGGGCGGCATGAATTGGCGGAAGCCGCGGCAAGGCAGATGCGCGAACTGCCTTATTACAATACCTTTTTCCAAACGTCACACGTCCCGGCCATTGCCCTGGCAGAGCGTTTGGCAGAGCTGGCTCCTGGTGATTTGAACCACGTGTTTTATGCAAGTTCCGGATCTGAGGCGAATGACACCAACCTGCGGCTGGTGCGGACCTATTGGGCCGAAAAGGGACAGCCGCAGAAACAATGGGTTATTTCGCGGTGGAACGCTTATCACGGCTCGTCCGTTGGCTCCGGTTCGCTTGGTGGGATGAAGGGAATGCACGCGCAGGGCGGCATGCCTATTCCGGGTATTGCCTACATCGACCAACCAAATTGGTGGGCCGAAGGCGGCGATATGACGCCCGAGGACTTTGGTCTTGAGCGCGCGCGGCAATTGGAGGCCAAGATCCTCGAACTAGGGCCGGAAAACGTGGCGGCTTTCATCGCAGAGCCGGTGCAGGGTGCGGGCGGCGTGATTGTCCCGCCGGAAACCTATTGGCCCGAGATTCAACGCATCGTGGATCAATACGGGATTCTTCTGATCGCGGATGAGGTCATCTGCGGTTTCGGTCGCACCGGCAATTGGTTTGGCTGTCAGACGATGGGCATTCGCCCGGACATCATGACAATCGCCAAGGGCCTGTCTTCCGGGTATCAGCCGATCGGCGGCAGCATCCTGTCGGACGCGGTAGCCGAAGTTATCTCCGGCTGTGAGTTCAACCACGGGTACACGTACAGCGGCCATCCGGTGGCCTGTGCGGTGGCTTTGGAAAACCTGCGTATCCTGCAAGATGAGGGCATCGTTGAGCGGGTTCGTGATGAGACCGGCCCATACCTCAAAGAGAAGTTCGAAGGCTTGACAGAGCACCCGCTTGTCGGCGAGGCCAAAATCGTCGGGATGATGGGGAGCCTTGCGCTCACCCCGGACAAAGCGTCACGCTCGGCGTTCGCGTCGGAAGCGGGCACGGTTGGCTATGTCTGCCGCGAGCGGTGTTTCGCCAACAATCTGATCATGCGTCACGTGGGCGACCGCATGATCATCTCGCCACCGTTGGTAATTTCCCGAGAAGAGATCGATGACTTGATCAACCGCGCCTGGCGTTCGCTGGACGAGGCGCATGTTCTGTTGAAAGAGCAGGGGTTGATGCAGGCTGCCGTGTCAAACTGAGCCGGTTCGGACCGGTTTTCGGCGAAAAGCAGCGGCCTAATGTTTATCCGGCGTGCGAAGTCTTGCCTGTAACGCTTGGCGATACAGGCTGGCTTCATCTGTCTATCAGGTATGGATCACTCTGGTTTGCGGATCGAAGAGTAAGGGCGGAACCACGCGTCCGCAAAAGCCTGACCGTAAACCTGAGCGATGGTTTCGAAGGTAATCAGAGGTACGAGCATGGTTCTTCTCCTGACAAATGCGCCTGTTCGAACAATCGGTAGCGCAATAAAGAAACCAATCATATGCGACAAATGTACTATTCTTGCGCACGGGTCTGATCATTCTCGCTGCGCGGCGCCTTGAAGTCTGCGTTCTTCGCTCAAAAGGACCGTTTCAGAATCAAACTTCTGCTGCTAGGTATTGTGGGGTGAATACACATACCCCCAATATGCGCCCTGTCATTCGACAGCTGGACGACACGGCCATCAATCGGATCGCTGCTGGTGAGGTGGTGGAGCGTCCTGCGTCGGCGGTCAAGGAATTGGTTGAAAACGCAGTTGACGCAGGCGCGCGCCGCATTGGCATCGAAATCGCCGATGGCGGCAAGACCCTGATCCGGATCACTGACGATGGGTGCGGCATGCTTGCCGACGAGTTGCCCCTGGCCTTGTCCCGTCATGCCACCTCCAAGATCGACGGAACGGATCTTCTGAACATCAATTCGTTCGGCTTTCGGGGTGAAGCTCTGCCGTCGCTGGGCGCTGTTGGTCGTCTGACGATCCAGAGCCGGGCGCGCGGCGCGGAGGCCTGCGAGATCAGCGTCAGTGGCGGTGAGATGAGCGCGGTCAAACCCTGCGCGCTCAATGCCGGAACCGTTGTAACTCTGCGTGATCTGTTTTTCGCCACACCGGCGCGCCTAAAGTTCCTGCGCACGGACCGCGCCGAAATGCAGGCGATCACCGATGTGGTCAAACGCTTGGCCATGGCGGAGCCGTCGATCGGGTTCACCCTGAAAGATGTCTCGGGCGGCAAGGATCGTGTAACGTTCCGGACCGATCCGGAAAGCGGGGATCTGTTTGATGCTTTGCGCGGGCGGCTTGGACGGATCATGGGGGCGGAGTTCATCGAGAACGCGCTGGCCATCGATGCAGAGCGCGAAGGCTTTCGTCTCACCGGCTACGCCGCTCTGCCGACCTATTCGCGCGGATCGGCTGTGGCTCAGTACCTTTTTGTCAACGGCCGTCCGGTTCGGGACAAGATGCTGATCGGCGCGTTGCGCGGGGCCTACCATGATTTCCTGTCGCGAGAGCGGCACCCGGCTGTAGCGCTCTTCGTTGATTGTGATCCGCATAAGGTGGATGTGAACGTCCATCCGGCCAAGTCTGAAGTCCGCTTCCGGGACCCCGGGGTTGTGCGGGGTCTGATCGTATCTGCGCTGCGGCACGCTCTGGCCGAGGCCGGACACCGCGCGTCCAGCACAGTCGCCGAGGCGACCTTGGCCGCGATGCGCCCCGAAACGCCTGCCGAGCCGCGCGTTTACCAGATGGACCGTCCAAGCGGATTCGCGCGGGGTGTGTCCTACGCCATGCAGGCCCCCGCCGCACCTGCTCCGGAGCCGGGGTTTGCGGAAGTGGCGCAGGCCTGGTCCGGACGTGTGGTTGAGGATACACCTGAACAATCGAACAACCCGGATCCGGAGCACCTCCCACTTGGCGCTGCGCGCGGGCAGGTTCATGAGAACTACATCATCGCCCAGACCGAAGACGGGATTGTCATCGTGGATCAGCACGCGGCCCATGAACGGCTGGTCTATGAAAAACTGAAGCGGCAGATGAAAGAGAATGGGGTTGCAGCCCAGGCGCTTCTGATTCCCGACGTGGTCGAACTGTCAGCGGGGGATCGGGATGCGCTTCTTGCTGTTGCTGATGATCTGACACGCATGGGGCTGACGCTGGAGCCTTTTGGTGGCGGAGCTGTCGCTGTGCGAGAGACGCCTGCCATTCTGGGGGAAGTCAACGCCAAGGCCCTGATCGAGGACATTCTTGATGAACTGTCGGATCAGGGGCAGAGCCAGCTTGTGCAGGAAAAGATCGAAGCGATCCTGAGCCGGGTTGCCTGCCACGGGTCCATTCGCTCCGGTCGCCGTATGCGCGGTGAGGAGATGGACGCGCTTCTGCGCGAGATGGAGGCGACGCCACATTCCGGCCAGTGCAATCACGGACGCCCGACGTATGTTGAGTTGAAATTGTCAGACATCGAACGGCTCTTCGGGCGCACATGATCCGGATTGGAGAGACGGAGTTTGCGCTGGACGATCCGATTGTTCTGATCGGCCTCGGGCTTGCCACCCTCGTTCTGATCCTTCTTGTCACCGCTGCGCGTGGTGCGGGGCGCTCCGCCCGGGCTGTCGAACCTCTGGCTCGGCAAATGAACGCTTTGAACCAGCGGGTCAGCGGTTTGTCAGATGGGCAGGAGCGCCTCGCCGGAGGTCTGACTCATGTCAGCGAGGCACAGGCCCACAGCCAAACTGCGATGTTGCAGCTGATGGAGCAAAGGCTTGCCGAGGTTCAGGAGAAGATGGGCGAGAGCCTGACCGGATCCGCCCGCCGAACCGCGAAGTCGCTGGGTGAGTTGCAGGAACGCTTGATGGTGATTGATCAGGCGCAGGCCAATATCACCAAGCTGTCCGGCGATGTGCTGTCTCTGCAGGACATCCTGTCGAACAAACAGACACGCGGCGCGTTTGGCGAGATTCAACTGCGCGACATTGTTGGCAAAGCGCTTCCCGCGGACAGTTTCACCATGCAGGCCACTCTGTCTAACGGCCGCCGCGCCGATTGCTTGGTCCATTTGCCCAACCCGCCCGGGCCGATTGTCATCGACGCCAAGTTTCCGCTTGAGGCCTACGAGGCCTTGCGCCGTGCCAAATCCCCGGAAGAGATGGTACGCGCGCAGGGGCAGATGCGAATCTCGCTGCGTCGCCACATCCGGGACATTTCGGACAAGTACATCATTGAAGGGGAAACCGCCGATGGCGCCCTGATGTTCCTTCCCTCTGAGGCGGTCTATGCGGAGCTGCACGCAAACTATGCCGAGATTGTGCGTGAGGGGTTCGCAGCGAAGGTCTGGATTGTCTCTCCAACCACCTGCATGGCGACTTTGAACACCATGCGTGCCATTTTGAAGGACGCCCGCATGCGCGAACAGGCGGGAGCGATCCGCAAGGAATTGCACCTGTTGTTTGCCGATGTGGAGCGCCTTGGAGCCCGCGTTGCCAATCTGGACCGGCACTTTGGTCAGGCCTCAAAGGATATCGAGGAAATCAAGATCAGTGCGGACAAGGCAGGAAAGCGGGCGCGGCGGCTGGATAACTTTGACTTTGAAGAAGTTGCACGCGAAGGTGAGGAGCGATTGCCGCTGACTGAACCCGGAGAGTGATATGCCCTTTGCCCCACAGGTCCTGAACGATGCGGATTTGAGAGGGTTGGGATTGACGTCAGAGGATATCGTTGAAGCGATTTCCCGAACCATTCTGGCGCAGGCCGAAGGCAAGCTGATCACCACACCCAAGAGCGTGATCCAACCCGGCGATGGCCGGTACATGATGACGACATTGGCCAGCGGCGATGTGACAGTTGTGAAGGCGGTGACGGTTTGTCCGGACAACCCCGCGCTCGGTTTGCCCTCGATTACTGGAGCGATCATGGTTCTGGATGCGCGAACGGGCGAGTGCCTGGCGTTGATGGATGCCGAGTGGATTACGGCGGTGCGCACGGCAGGCTTGTCCGCGGTCGCCGCAAAGCACCTCGCTACGTCTGATGCAAAGGTCATGAGCTTTGTCGGGTGCGGGGTGCAGGCGCGCTCTCATCTCGATTTGTTTGCGGGGCTTTTTCCGCTGGAGGAGGTACGCCTGTCCGGGCGCGGAAAGGCGAACATCGATCTGCTGCGCGCGCAGGCTGACGCGGCTGGGCTGAAGGTTGTACTTTGCGACAGGCCGGAGCAGGCTTTGGACGAAACAGATATTGTTGTCAGTTCGATCCCGATCACCTACAGCGGCCTTCCCTTTCTCGATGCGGGACGGTTGAAGCCGGGCGCGCTGGCGATCGTGACGGACGCCGCGAAGCCATGGGACCGCACGACGTTTTCGGCCTTTGGCACGGTTGTTGTTGATGACCGGGAACAGGAAACGGGCATGCCGGAGCCGATGGTGCCGCCCGAGCGGATTGCCGCAGACTTGCCGGAACTGCTCAAGGACGGTGTGCGAATCGACGCGCGGCCACGCGCGTTCATGTTCCGTGGGATTGCTGCCGGGGATTACGCGCTGGCTGCGAAAGTCTGGGAAAAGATCAGCACCCGTGCGTCCTGAAGGCCGACCCGTAACAAAATTTCGCGCAAGATAAGCGTGATAGAATAAAGTTTAACATTGAACTATCGCCATGCGTCAGGCGCATGGATGCTATGCGGGTGGCTATCTGCCAAAGTCAAATTTGGATTGCTACACAGCGTATCAACGATGTTTAGCGTTGGGAGGGGCTGCATCTGATTGATCTCTCCCGGGCAAAAACGAAAATGGTTTAACTCTAAACCAAATGCCGCGCCAAGAAGGCGCAGAAAGGGAAGAGGCCCATGAAAGACACTCCACAGGACATTGATCCGGTCGAAAGCCAGGAATGGCAGGAGGCCGTTGAGGATATCATTGAACGCGACGGAGCAGATCGCGCGCATTTCCTGCTTGATAAGGCCGTTCAACGGGCGCGTGCGGCAGGGGCCAAGCTTCCCTTCTCGTCGACCACGCCTTACCAGAACACCATTTCCCCCGACGATGAAGTCGACATGCCGGGCGACAGCGAGATGGAATGGCGCATTCGCACCATCAACCGCTGGAACGCCATGGCAACGGTGGTCAAGCGCAACAAGGAAAGCAGCGAATACGGCGGGCACATTGCCTCCTTTGCTTCTTCCGCCGCGCTCTATGATATCGGTCTGAACCACTTCTGGCGCTCGAAGTCCGCCATCCACGGCGGCGATCTTGTCTTCTTCCAGGGCCACGTTGTGCCGGGCATCTATGCGCGCAGCTTCATGGAAGGCCGGATCAGCGAAGAAGAGCTGAAGAACTTCCGCTCCGAAGTCGCCGGCGGTGGTCTGTCGTCTTATCCGCACCCCTGGCTGATGCCGGAATACTGGCAGTTCCCGACCGTCTCCATGGGCCTTGGTCCGCTGATGGCGATCTACCAGGCGCGCTTCATGAAGTACCTCGAAAACCGGGGTCTCATCGAGAAGCAGGACCGCAAGGTCTGGGCTTTCCTCGGTGACGGAGAAATGGACGAACCTGAATCGCTGGGTGCCATCCATCTGGCGGCCCGTGAAGGCCTCGACAACCTGATCTTCGTGGTGAACTGCAACCTGCAGCGCCTCGACGGCCCGGTGCGCGGCAACTCCAAGATCGTTCAGGAACTCGAAGGCAACTTCCGTGGCTCCGGCTGGGACGTGATCAAGCTGCTTTGGGGCAAGGGCTGGGATGAACTGCTGGAGAAAGACACCTCCGGCAAGCTGCGCCAGCTGATGGATGAAACCATTGACGGCGATTACCAGACGTTCAAATCCAAGGACGGCGCCTACATCCGCGAGCATTTCTTCGGCAAATATCCGGAGACAGCGGAACTGGTCAAAGACTGGACCGACGATCAGATCTGGGCGCTGCGCCGCGGTGGCCACGATCCGAAGAAAGTCTACAACGCCTTCAAACGGGCTTCGGAAGCAGACGGGCAACCCACTGTTCTTCTGGTGAAAACGGTCAAGGGTTACGGCATGGGTACTGCTGGCGAAGGCCAGAACACGACCCACCAACAAAAGAAAATGCAGCTCGACCAGCTCAAGGCAATGCGCGACCGTTTCAAGATTCCGGTCACCGACGAAGAGCTTGAAAAGGACATTCCTTTTGTCAGCCTGAACAACGCGCAGAAAGCCTACCTGGCCGACCGTCGCAAAGAACTTGGCGGGGTGTTCCCGAAGCGGGAGACGCAATCGCCGAAGCTGGAGATCCCGGCGCTCGACAAGTTCAAGAAGGAACTGCAAAGCACTGGTGAGCGCGAAATCAGCACCACGATGGCCTTTGTGCGCATCCTGACCACGCTTTTGCGCGACAAGCAGATCGGCAAGCAGATCGTGCCGATTGTTCCCGATGAGAGCCGAACCTTCGGCATGGAAGGTCTGTTCCGTTCCGTGGGTATCTACAACCCGCTGGGCCAGAACTACACGCCCGAAGACCGCGACCAGATGATGTTCTACAAAGAGAGCAAGGACGGTCAGGTTCTGCAGGAAGGCATCAACGAAGCGGGCGCCATGGCCGATTGGATTGCAGCCGCAACGGCCTATTCCAACCACGGCGTGCCGATGATCCCGTTCTTCATCTACTACTCGATGTTCGGGTTCCAGCGGATCGGCGATCTGGCCTGGGCCGCAGGCGACAGCCGCGCGCGGGGCTTCATGCTCGGCGGCACCGCAGGCCGGACCACGCTGAATGGCGAAGGTCTTCAGCACGAGGACGGCCACAGCCACATCCTCGCCGGGACCATCCCGAACTGCATCAGCTATGACCCGACTTTCTCTTATGAAGTCGCGGTGATCGTGCAGCACGGCATGAAGCGGATGTATGAGGAACAGGAAGACGTGTTCTTCTACCTCACCCTGATGAACGAGAACTACAGCCACCCGGATATGCCGATGGGCTCTGAAGAGGGCATCATCAAGGGTCTGTATCGGATGAAGAAAACCGCGCGTCCGGGCAAGAAGCACGTCAACCTGATCGGCTCCGGCACGATCCTGATGCAGGCGATCAAGGCGGCGGACATGCTGAAGGAAGACTTCGGCGTGACATCCGACATCTGGTCCGCAACCAGCTTCAACGAGCTGGCCCGCGATTGCCAGGACGTGGCGCGCTTCAACCGCCTGAACCCGCTGGCCAAGGAACGGACGTCTTATGTGTCCGATCTTCTGACCGGGGCAAAAGGGCCGTTCATCGCGGCAACAGACTACATGAAGAACTACGCCGAACAGATCCGCGCCTGCGTTCCGGGCCGGTACACGGTTCTCGGGACGGACGGCTTTGGCCGCTCGGACAGCCGGGTGAACCTGCGGCGTCACTTCGAGGTGGATGCGAAACACATTGCGGCGGCAGCCATGGTGGATCTCTTCCGCGAAGGATCTGTGAGCGAGAAGGACCTCGAGAAGGCCCTGAAGAAATACGACATCGACGGCGGCAAGCCGAACCCGCGCACGGCGTAAGCGGGAACGAGGAGAAATAGACATGACAACTGAAGTTAAAGTTCCCGATATCGGCGATTTTTCCAATGTGCCGGTGGTGACGGTTCTGGTTTCTGTAGGTGACGAGATCGCCGTGGAAGACCCGATCGTCGAATTGGAAAGCGACAAGGCGACCATGGAGGTTCCGGCCTCCCATGCGGGCGTCGTGAAGGAGATCAAGGTGGCCGAAGGGGACACGGTTTCCGAAGGCTCCGTGATCCTGCTCGTCGAGGCCTCTGGCGCGGCTGAAGCGCCTGCTGAAGAGCCAAAGGCGGCTCCGGCGGCAGCGCCTGCTCCGGCTGCTGCTCCGGCTGCGGCCCCGGCGCCTGCACCCAAGACCGATGCGGGCTTCTCCAAGGTGCACGCCTCTCCCTCGGTGCGCGCCTTCGCGCGCCGTGTTGAGGTTGATCTGAACACCGTGAACGGCACGGGCCGTAAGGGTCGTATCCTGCGCGAAGACGTTGAAAAAGCGTTGAAAGCCGTTGCAGCACCAGCGGCAACCGGCGGCGCGGTTCAGGGCGGCATGGGTATTCCGCCGATCCCGGCCGTGGACTTCTCCAAGTTCGGTCCCGTCGAAGACGTGGAAATGCCGCGGATCAAGAAGATCTCCGGCCCTGCGCTGCACCGCTCCTGGCTCAACATCCCGCATGTCACGCACAACGACGAAGCGGACATCACCGAGCTGGACAAGTACCGCAAGGAAATGGACACGCAGGCCAAGGAAGAGGGCTACCGCGTCACGCTGCTGTCCTTTGTCATCAAGGCCAGCGTCTCTGCGCTCAAACAGCACTGGGAATTCAACTCGTCGATCCATCCTGATGGCGACAAGCTGATCAAGAAGGACTTCTACAACATCGGTTTTGCGGCGGACACGCCGAACGGCCTGATGGTTCCGGTGATCAAGGATGCAGACCGCAAGGGACTCGTGGAGATTTCCAAGGAACTGATGACCCTGTCCAAAGCAGCCCGTGAAGGCAACCTGAAGTCCAAGGACATGCAGGGCGCGACCTTCACCATTTCGTCGCTTGGCGGCATCGGCGGCACCAGCTTCACGCCCATCGTGAACGCGCCGGAAGTGGCGATCCTTGGTCTCACGCGCTCCAAGATGGCCCCGGTCTGGAATGGCGAGGAGTTTGTGCCGCGTCTGATGCAGCCGCTGTCGCTGTCTTATGACCACCGTGCCGTCGACGGTGCCTTGGCTGCACGCTTCTGCGTGACGCTCAAGACGCTGCTTGGCGATATGCGCAAACTGATGTGGTGAGGTAAGAACAATGGATGTTAAAGTACCCGATATCGGCGATTTCTCTGACGTTCCTGTCGTCACGGTTCTTGTCTCGGTTGGCGATACCGTCTCCGAAGAAGATCCGCTGATCGAGATCGAAAGCGACAAAGCGACGATGGAAGTCCCGTCGCCTGCCGCCGGTAAGGTCAGCGAAATCAAAGTGTCCGAAGGCGACAAGGTCTCCGAAGGGACGGTGATTTTGGTGCTCGAAGGGGCAGCCGCCGCCGAAACGGCAAGCGCGCCAGCAGAGGCACCCGCCGCTGAAGCGCCGAAAGCCGTTGCTGCGACAGGCTCCGCCACCGGTCCCGGTGATGTGCATGCTGAAGTGGTTGTTCTGGGCTCCGGCCCGGGCGGCTACACCGCGGCTTTCCGCGCAGCGGATCTTGGCAAGAAGGTCGTTTTGATCGAACGTAACCCGCGGCTGGGCGGTGTTTGCCTGAATGTCGGCTGTATTCCGTCGAAGGCCCTTCTGCACGTGGCAAAGGTGATTACCGAGGCCGAGGAAATGTCCTCCCACGGGATCAGCTTTGGCAAGCCGAAGATCGATCTTGATGAACTGCGCTCCTTCAAGGATGGCGTTGTTGGTCAGTTGACCGGCGGGCTTGATGGATTGTCCAAAGGCCGCAAGGTGCAGATCGTGCGCGGTTACGGCAAGTTCACCGGCCCGAACATGATCGAAGTCGAGGGTGACGAGGGCAAAACCACCGTCAGCTTTGATCAGTGCATCATTGCGGCGGGCTCCGAGCCCGTGGCGCTGCCCTTCATCCCCGAAGATGACCGTGTGATCGATTCCACCGGTGCTCTGGAACTCAGGGATGTTCCGAAGCGGATGCTGGTGCTGGGTGGCGGCATCATCGGGCTTGAGATGGCCTGCGTCTATGACGCGCTGGGCTCCAAGGTGACCGTGGTCGAACTGATGGACCAGATCATCCCGGGCGCGGACAAAGACATCGTCAAACCGCTGATGAACCGCATCAAGGGCCGTTACGAGAACATCTTCCTCAAAACCAAGGTGATCGCTGTTGAAGCCCTCAAAGGCGGCATGAAAGTGACCTTCGAGGACGACAAGGGCGAGAGCTTCTCGGACACCTTCGACAAGGTTCTGGTTGCTGTGGGCCGCAAGCCCAACGGCAAGCTGATCAACGCCGAGGCTGCTGGTGTTGCAGTGGATGATCGCGGCTTCATCGCCGTCGACGCCCAGCAACGCACGGGCGTTCCGCATGTCTTCGCCATCGGTGATGTGGTGGGCCAGCCCATGCTGGCGCACAAGGCCGTACACGAAGGCAAGGTCGCGGCAGAGGTTTGCGCCGGTGAGAAGCGTTTCTTCGATGCGAAGCTGATCCCGTCCGTGGCCTATACCGATCCAGAAGTGGCTTGGTGCGGTCTGACGGAGACAGAAGCAAAGGCCAAAGGCGTGAAGTTCGAAAAGGGCGTGTTCCCTTGGGCTGCCTCGGGCAAGTCGCTGTCGAACGGGCGTTCCGAAGGCATGACCAAGTTGCTGTTTGATCCCGAAGATCAGCGCGTGATCGGGGCCTGCATCGTCGGCACCAACGCCGGGGATCTGATCTCCGAATGTGCACTGGCGATTGAGATGGGCGCGGATGCGGTTGACCTTGGTCACACCATCCACCCGCACCCGACGCTGTCAGAAACGGTGAACTTTGCCGCCGAAATGTTCGAAGGCACGATCACCGATCTGATGCCGCCTCGGAAGAAAAAGAAGCACTGAACACGCTTCGCAAAAAAAAAACGCAGGACGCGCGCGGCACAAGCCGCGCGCGTTTTGCGTTTCAGAGTGGTAAAGCCTTTAGATGCCGACGAAAGGTTGGGCCAGTCTCGGAAGCCAGCCTTTGAACCGAAGCGGAGCATCGGTCACGGCCAGACAAATGCAATCTTCGGAAATGTCAGCCACCGGCATGTGCTCCAGATCGTCAGACGCCACCTCGATATCGCCGGGGCCGTAGCGACCCACCTCATCGTGGAAGGCTCCTTGCAAAACCAGGGTCAGTTCAAGACCGTTGTGCCCGTGATCCGGAACAGCCGTCCCGGCCGGGATATAGAGCAAACGCGCTGTCGCTTCGGAAGAGGTGGCCAGTATGGATTGCTTGACGCCAAGGCCAACAGGCCGCCACTGCACGTCATCAAAACTGTGCCCGATGTAATCGGCCAATGGCGCCGGAATAGCCGGATTCGTCCGAGGACGAATTGAACCGACGGGTGTATCGGACGTCGCGTGGATGCGGGCCAGCACGCTGTCCAGACTTCCAGCATTGACGGCGGCTGGCGCGGACGCGTCAACCACTGCACCGCCGATGGCGTCATAGGCTGAAAGCGCCGCGCGGCAGCTGTCGCACAAGCTGATATGTGTGGCCACAGCAAGGCTCACTGCTTCGGGCAGTGTACCGGCTGAGTATCCTGCGATCAGGTCTTCTGTGAGGTGATGCGTGATGTCGTTTTTCATTTAGGCGTTGCTCATGGCGTGGCGAAGGCGATCTAGGGCGAGGCGGATCCGGGACTTTATCGTCCCTAAGGGAAGTCCGGTCACCTCGGCAATTTCGGAGTGACTGAGGTCTCCGAAATAGGCCTTTTCGATCAACTCGCGTTGCTTGTCGGGCAGGGCGGCGATGGCCACCCCAAGTTGCTCAGTTTCCTGTTGGAGTCCAAGCACGTCGGCCTGGTCCGGCTCTGCTTCAGGCCCCCATGACAAATCTTCCGGTTCGGGGCGTTTTTGCTTTCGCAGAATGTCTATTTTTCGGTTTCGCGCGATCGTGAAAATCCACGTCGCAACGGAGGCCCGGGACGGATCAAATTGTGCGGCTTTGCGCCAGATCGTCGTCATAACGTCCTGCATGATCTCTTCCGCAGTGCTTTCGTCGGAACCGGACCGCATGAGGAACCCTTTCACCCTTGGAGCGAAATGCTCAAAGAGTTGGACAAACGCGGTTTCATCGCGTGCGTCCCGGATCCGGACCATGACGGCCACCCATTCCGCTGCTGCTTCGCTGGTGTCTCGGGTCAATTTCTTGCTTGTGCCTCTGCGTCGCTCTTGAGCACCGTTGCGTGACCGCGTCGGAATTTCAACCGGCACGGCGTCTTCATGTGTGATCAGGGCTTCAGAATGGCCAAACATACCTCGTTTACGCGGCGCGTCGGAAAGCGGATCAAAAGAAATGAATCTTTTTTGTACGCCGATATGCATCCAACTGGCCCGGTCACACGTAAGTTCCATAAACGCAACAAAAAACGGTTTGGCCTATGCCCTTTGAACTTCATCCCCAGCCGCCGCGCAAGATCGCGGTGATCGGTGCCGGAATATCAGGCATGGGCGCGGCACACCTCCTATCCGGCGTGCATCATGTGACGCTCTTCGAAGCGGAAAACCGGGTGGGCGGGCATGCGCGGACCATCGTTGCAGGCCGGCACGGCGACCAACCCGTCGACACCGGTTTCATTGTGTTCAATCGTGCCAACTATCCTAACCTCGTTTCGCTGTTCGAGTCTCTGGATGTTCCGGTGGTCAAGTCCGACATGAGTTTCGGAGCGAGCTTGCGCGGTGGCTCCATGGAATATGGCTTGCGCAATCTGAGCGCCGTCTTTGCGCAGAAACGCAACGCGCTGAATCCGAAGTTCCTCGGAATGCTGCGCGACGTGATGCGGTTCAATGCTGGAGCGGTGGACGCCGCACGCGACCCAAGCCTGCCACTTGGCGCTTTCCTGGATCAGATGCAGTTGGGGGAATGGTTTAGAAAGTACTACCTGATGCCTCTCTCCGGAGCGATCTGGTCAACGCCAGTCGAGAAAATTCTCGACTTCCCGGCCTATGCCTTGGTGCAGTTCTTCGAGAACCATGCGCTCTTGCATCACACGGGCCAGCACCAGTGGTACACAGTTGAAGGGGGCTCTCAGGCTTACGTCTCGCGGCTCGAAGCGGCGATGACCGCTCAGGGGGTCACAATCCGGACAGGCTGTCCGATTGAAACGGTAAAGCGCGAGGCAGGCTCGGTTTTTGTCAAAGCGGGTGGGGACTGGCAGAGGTTCGACGAAGTCGTCTTTGCCACACATTCGGACGACAGCTTGCGGCTGCTTGGTGATGCGGATCCAGAAGAACAGGAGGCGCTCGGCGCGGTGAAGTATCAGCCGAACCGTATTGTTCTGCATGCGGATGACAGTGTCATGCCAAAGCGCAAGGCGGTTTGGTCTTCGTGGAACTACACGGAAACCGAGCAAAAAGAGATGAACCAGATCGACCTGACGTATTGGATGAACTGTTTGCAGCCCATCCCGGAGTCAGATCCGATGTTCGTAACGCTCAACTCCACGCGTCCGATCCGCGAAGATCTGATCTACGACGAGGTCACGCTGCGCCATCCGGTCTACGATCTGGCCGCGCTCGAAGGTCAACGCCGTGTCGCGGCGCTCAACGGTCAGAGAAACACCTGGTTCTGTGGCGCTTGGATGAAGAACGGTTTCCATGAAGATGGTCTCGGGAGCGCGGTGGACGTTGTCGAAGGGCTCAACACCGTAATGGCCGGAGCCGCGCGGGCGTCATGACCCATCCCGTCGACCATATTGCCGGGTACACCTACCACGGACGCAAGGGGGCTATTCAAAACGGCTTCCGTTATTCCATTGATTACGTGCTATTCAATGCGGAAACCGAAGGCGAGACACTGTTCCGGTTCTGGCCGTTCAGCGTCCTGCGCCGTGACCACGGCGGACCGCCTAAAGCAGGCACTGGCGCGGCTTGGGCGCGGGCGGTTCTCGATGCGCAGGGGGTTGAGGCAGACACTTTGGAGTTGCTGACCCAACCGAGAGTGCTCGGGTATGTGTTCAACCCGGTGTCATTCTGGCTTGCACAGCGGGAGGGCTCGCTCATCGCCGTTATCGCGGAAGTTACAAATACCTTCGGAGATCGGCATTCCTATCTGTGCGTCAAACCAGATGGGTCCGAGATCACCGCCGCAGATCGAATCGAGGCGCGCAAGATCCTGCACGTCTCGCCGTTTCAGCCCATCGCTGGCGCTTACACCTTCCGCTTCGATATTCGCGCCGATCAGATCGGCATCTGGATCGACTATCACCGCACGGAAGGCGGTTTGATCGCCACGCTGGTGGGCAAGCGCAAACCGCTGCGTCGTGGCGATGCGTTGCGTGCCATAATCCGCAGACCCTTTGGTGCAAGACGGGTTATGGCGCTGATCCACTGGCAGGCATTGAAACTCAAACTCAAAGGCGCGCTGTACCGTAATCGCCCGGCTCCCCCGGCGGATGCGATCAGCGCCTCAGGCAAGGAGGTGCAAGGATGACACTGACGGTTTTCGTTTTGGGAGCGATGCTGATGCTCGCGCTTTTTTGGCTGCGCGAACGTCTCGCCGGTTTCCTGGGGCAGCGCCCGGATGACTATACCAATGACGTTCGCCAGATCGACATCAGGCGTGACCTCGATGGCCCTTTGATCTGCGAGGGCGTGATTTATGGCCCGATGGGCCGGGTCGTGTCCCGCTTCGTCGGCGACTTTCACGTGACCTGGGACGGCAACCGCGGGGTGATGGCCGAGCATTTCAAATACGAAACGGGCCGCGAGCAACACCGGGAATGGTCGCTCTCCGTCGGCAATGATGGCCGAATCCACGCCACAGCGCCGGATCTGGTGGGTGAAGGAGAGGGCGCGCAAGTGGGCGGGGCCGTCTGCCTGCGGTATCGTATCCGCTTGCCGGAGGACAGCGGCGGGCACGTTCTGGACACCACGGACTGGATGTACCTCACGCCCAATGGAACCATCGTCAACCGCAGCCAGTTTCGAAAATACGGGCTGAAAGTGGCGGAACTGGTGGCCACTATGCGCAAGGTTGAACCGGCGTGAGAGAGTGGCAGGGTAAACGGTATTGGCTTGTCGGCGCGTCGGAAGGACTGGGCGCGGCTTTGGCGCACAAACTCAGCCGTGCGGGTGTTCACTTGATTTTGTCGGCGCGCGGAGCGGCGGGGCTTGAAGTGCTGGCCGAGGCATTGCCCGGCCCGGCGGAGATCAAACCCGTGGATGTGAGCGATCACGCGGCACTGGAACGCGCGGCAGAAGAGATTGGCGAAATCGACGGCGTCATCCACATGGCCGGTGTCTACTGGCCCTTCGGCGCGCAGGACTGGGATGTGGAGCAAGCGAACACCATGGCGCGGGTCAATTTTGGCGGTGCCGTGGCGCTTGCGGGTACGGTTCTTCCGCGCTTTGTACGGCAGGACAAAGGACATGTTGTTCTGACCGGTTCGCTTTCCGGCTTTCGCGGCTTGCCCGCCTCCGCGCCTTATTCTTCGTCAAAGGCGGGGGTGATGGTACTGGCGGAGTCGCTCTATGCCGACCTCCGCAAAACCGGCGTCGAGGTTCAGCTGCTGAACCCGGGCTTTATCAAAACGCGTCTGACCGCGAAGAACACGTTCAAGATGCCGTTCCTGATGGAACCGGAGGAGGCCGCTCAGATTTGCTTTGAGCATATGACCTCCGGCGGGTTCAAGCGATCCTTCCCATTCGGGTTCGGGCTTTTCTTCCGCATCGCGCAGTTCTTGCCGGATTGGCTCTACTATCGTCTCGTCAGTTGATTAACTGTTTGTCGCAGATCAAGGTGTACTGGCTCGGCCCAACGCATCATGTATTGCGACAAACGACGAGGAGACGCGACATGGAAAAGATCAGTGTGCGGAAGGTGGCCGCCGTCATCGTTATGGCGCGCGAGTTGACACGGGCCGAAGGCGAGCTGCGCGCGCTCATCGACAGAATGGACGAAGAGGAGCAAGCTGCTCTTGTCGCCGTGATGTGGATTGGTCGGGGCGCATTCGAGGCCGAAGAATGGGACGATGCGTTTGCCACGGCTTATGCCGAAGCCTCGACTCCAACCGCCAGCTACCTGATCGGAACACCGCATCTGTCAGACAACCTTGAAGCCGGGCTTGAAGCGCTGGGCTACGATGCGCAGGATGAAGAAGACGCGGTGATGTAAATCTGTCGGGCTGGAAAAGGTTGATCTGCGCGGGTTTCCGAAACTCAGCGCAGAGCACGGCCTTTCATGATGGCGCTGTCGCCAAATCGGGCCCTGAGGCTGTCCGTGGCACGCTCTGCATCTGCGCGTTTCGTCGCTTGGGGATCGAGCAGATCGGGCAACCGGTCCGCGTCCTCTTCCGGGCATAGATCTGACAGACCGCAGCCAATAAGCCGAAACGGCCCTTGGTCTATTTCCTGCGAAAACAGGGGTTTCACCGTCCGGTAAATGCGATCCGCGATTTGTGTTGGATCAGGCAGGGACGTGCGCCGCGTGATCAGCTTGAAATCCCGCCTTTTGAGCTTCAACGTCACCACCCGCCCGGCAAGCCCCTTGGCCTTGGCGCGGTCCGACACTTTTTCCGCCATGCGCCACAGGTGACCATCCAGAATATCCGGATCGGCGGTGTCCTCGAAAAAGGTTGTCTCGTTCGAGATGCTCTTCATCGGAGCGTTGCGCGTCACCCGGCGCCTGTCCTGCCCTCGGGCAAGGTGCCAAAGCCGCTCACCCATGGAGCCAAACCGCGCTGTCAGGTCGCGCTGCTCCCAGCGCAACAGGTCTTCGAACGTTCGGATACCTGCCTTATCAAGTTGGTTTTGCGTCGCAGCACCCACACCCCAGATCAGGCGAACCGGTTTGGGGCGCAAAAACGCCTCTGTTTCGGCCTTGCCGATGATGGAAAAACCGCGCGGTTTGTCGAGATCAGAGGCGATCTTGGCGAGGAACTTGTTGTGCGACAGACCGATGGAGCCGGTCAGCCCCAGCTCATCTTTCATCCGCTTGACCAGCCGTGCCAGCATCACAGCCGGGGGCGCTCCGTGCAGGCGGCGCGTTCCGGTCAGGTCGAGGAAGGCTTCGTCCAAAGAAAGTGGTTCGATCGACGGTGTGAGCTCTTCCATCATGGATTTGATCGCGCGGGAGGCTTCGACGTAGACCGACATGCGAGGTTTGAGGACCACGGCATCCGGGCAAACCTGCAATGCCTTGAACATGGGCATGGCCGAGCGCACACCGCGAATGCGGGCCACATAGCAGGCGGTGGACACCACGCCGCGCCGCCCGCCGCCGATGATCACCGGTTTGTCGGCAAGATCCGGATTATCGCGCTTTTCGACACTGGCATAAAACGCATCACAGTCCATATGAGCAATGGAGAGATCCCAAAGCTCGTCGTGTTCCAGCACACGCGGACGCCCGCAGGACGGGCATCGGCGTCCTGTGTCAAATTCGGTTAGGCAGTCGCGGCAAAGAGCGGGCATGGTAGTATCATACAGGCGGCAGCAAGGGCTGAAAATGGCGGATCATCGAACAGAGTTCACCGGGGCGAAACTGCTGCTCTTTGCCGGGGCGCGTCTTGTTGTGCTGCGGCGGGATCAAAAGCCTGGGCTTGTTTGGCCGGGGTGCCTCGATTTTCCCGGCGGTGGCAGGGAAGGGCGCGAAACGCCAGAGGTCTGCGCCTTGCGTGAAACACAGGAGGAAGTGGGGTTGGTCGTGCCCTTTGATGCCGTCAAATTCGTTCACCTTAGGGTGGTGTCCAACCAGGTCAGCTGGTTTTTCGCGGCGCATTTGCCTGAAACAGTGTTGGGCGATGTGCGCATGGGTGACGAAGGGCAGGGCTGGCAGGCCATGCGTCCTGAGGCTTACCTCGCCGATGACACCGCCATTCCACATTTTCAGCACATCCTGCGCGTCTACCTGAACCGGATCGGCCGGGACGACGCATAAAAAAGGGCCGGAGCAAGCTGCCCCGGCCCAAAGACCGCCCACGCTATTGGGGGACTGAACGGTGGGCGGTATTCGAAAGCGCTTTGTCAGGCTGCGCGGGTGCCGTGCAGGAAGTTCTGCCAGTCAAAGGCGCTCGGCTGAGGTATCGGAAGCGGCGTTGGCGCTTTCTCCAGCCGGGATTTCATTTGCCCGGGCCGGTTGATCCGTGCTTCGGCGGCCTGCAAAAGGCCTCTGCCGACCACCTCGAATTCGGTGTCGAGGGGCGCGAAAAAGCTGCTTGGAATACGGCGTGTGCCGGTCTCGCCATGGAACGTAATCAGCGCTTCAAAGCTCTGTTCTGCTGCGTTGTAACGGATCTCGCCAATTTCTGTTTTGCTGCGCGACATAAGAAAATGCCTCCTTAAGAGTATCCTTTTGGACAGCTGTGTCCTGTGGATAACTCTTATGTGGGCATTGGTTGCGCGCGAAAACAGGGGGACTCACAGCGCTGTGTTCCCCGCCTTCTCAAACACGGCGAAATCTTGCCGGTGGATTGGTTTTCAGCGGATGTTCGGCTGCTTGGCCTGAGCTGAATTGAGTTCGCTGACAATGGCTTGGGCCGCAGCGCGGGGATCTGCGGCTGTATGGATCGGTCGGCCCACAACGATGTGATCAGCGCCATTGGATATGGCATGAGCGGGAGTGGCGATGCGTTTTTGATCCCCCACATCGGCCCCAACAGGGCGGACGCCCGGGGTGACGATGAGTTTGCCGTCTGCTTCGGGCAGTGCACGGATAAGTGCGGCCTCGTTGGGCGAGGCAATGACACCATCAGCCCCCGCCTCGAAAGCGCGCGCGGCACGCGTGGTCACGAGGTCAGGAATGTCGCCCGCCTGAATCAGCGCGCCGTCGAGGTCGTCGCGGTCCAGAGAGGTCAGAATGGTCACCGCAAGAATTTTCAGGTCTTTGCCAGCGGCACCTTCTTTGGCAGCCCGGACCACGTAAGGATCGCCATGCACCGTAAGAAAATCGAGATCGAACTGGGCAAGGCCGCGCACGGCGTTTTCCACGGTGGCCCCGATGTCAAAGAGTTTCATGTCGAGGAAGATGCGCTTGCCCTGTTCCTGCTTGAGTTCGTTGGCAAGCGCGAGGCCACCTCCCGTCAACATGCCGAGCCCGATCTTGTAAAAAGACACCGCATCGCCCAGCTTCGCGGCCATATCGAGCCCCGCAACAGCGTTGGGGACATCAAGGGCGACAATCAGACGGTCATCGGAGGGTTGGGCGGACATGGCGGCACCTTTCTATGGCGGAAGGGAATTTGTCCGCTTTTGGGTGCAGCCGCCGTTGAGGTCAAGCCTCGCTCTTCAACCTCGGTCAATCCGAAGGGGAGCAGGCCAGGGGCAAACTGGATCGTCTCGCCCGATCTATGCTCTGGCATGCGCCGCGCGCGTTTGAGCGCCATGGCAAGCAGGCGTAGCCGATGCCGTTGATTGAGCATTTCAAACTTGCTCGGCACCGTCAGGGGGATTTGTATGCGTCGATGATCCGTGACAAGCGAGACGCTGCCGCTCAAGGCACCGTCCGTTTGATCGTCTTTGAAACCGCTGAGTTCGATACGTTTGATGTACATTGAATGCTCCGTGACGACGCCGGTTTGATCGCACGGCGCACTTAAGATTTCGTGCACTTGCAGAAGTTGCATTTTTGCAACTTTGCCCCCTTGAACGCTGCGTTCCGCATCGCCATCTTGAGTGACGAGGCCCCACATTTTCGCGTGCCGCCAAGTCGGGCGCGAGGTCAAATCAAGGGGCGCTTTATGGAAGGAGAGACACCATGAACTTGGAGAAGTTCACGGAACGGTCGCGCGGGTTCATTCAGGCTGCACAGACCATCGCGATGCGCGAAAGCCACCAGAAACTGGCCCCCGAACATCTGCTCAAGGCTCTGATGGACGATGATCAGGGCATGGCGAGCAACCTGATCAAGCGCGCCGGTGGGGAGCCGGGCCGCGTTGTACAGGTGCTGGAGACCAAACTCGCCCGGATCCCAAAAGTGACCGGCGATGCCGGGCAGGTCTATATGGATTCGGCCACCGGCAAGGTATTGGACGAGGCGGAGAAGCTGGCGACGAAAGCGGGCGACAGTTTTGTCCCTGTAGAACGGCTGCTCATGGCGCTCGGCATGGTCAAAAGCCCTGCGAAAGAGGCGCTTGAGGCCGGGAAGGTTTCGCCGCAGTCGCTGAATGAAGCGGTCAACGATTTGCGCAAAGGGCGTACGGCGGACAGTGCCAGCGCCGAAGAAGGCTATGACGCCCTGAACAAATACGCGTCTGATCTGACCGAGCGCGCGCGTGAAGGCAAGATTGACCCGATCATTGGCCGCGACGAGGAAATTCGCCGCGCCATGCAGGTGCTCAGCCGCCGGACTAAGAACAATCCGGTTCTGATTGGTGAGCCCGGCGTGGGTAAAACCGCGATTGCCGAAGGGCTGGCTTTGCGGATCGTCAACGGTGATGTGCCCGAGAGCCTACTGAACAAAAAGCTCCTGTCGCTCGACATGGGCGCTTTGATCGCGGGCGCAAAGTATCGCGGCGAATTCGAGGAGCGCTTGAAAGCGGTGCTGTCCGAAGTGACGGCCGCCGCCGGTGAAGTGGTTCTCTTTATTGACGAGATGCACACGCTTGTGGGGGCTGGCAAAGCGGATGGCGCGATGGATGCGTCGAACCTTCTGAAACCGGCTCTGGCGCGGGGTGAGCTGCACTGTGTTGGTGCGACGACGCTCGATGAGTATCGCAAGCATGTGGAAAAGGACGCGGCCCTCGCACGTCGGTTCCAGCCGGTGATCGTGCAGGAGCCGACGGTCGAGGACACGATCTCGATTCTGCGCGGCATCAAAGAGAAGTACGAACTTCACCACGGCGTGCGGATTTCGGACAGTGCTCTCGTCGCCGCAGCGACGCTCAGCCATCGTTACATCACCGATCGGTTCCTGCCGGACAAAGCCATCGACTTGATGGACGAAGCTGCGAGCCGCCTGCGGATGGAGGTGGATTCCAAACCCGAGGAGCTGGATGCGCTCGACCGGGACATCCTGCAAAAGCAGATCGAGGTAGAAGCGCTGAAGCGCGAGGACGATCAAGCGTCCAAGGATCGCTTGGAGAAGCTGGAAAAAGACCTCGCGGACCTGCAAGAGCAGAGCGCCGAGATGACCGCCAAATGGCAAGCCGAGCGGGATAAACTCGCCGGGGCGCGGGACATCAAGGAGCAGCTTGATCAGGCGCGCGCGCAACTTGACCAGGCCAAGCGGCAGGGCGATCTGGCGAAGGCCGGGGAGCTGTCCTACGGCGTCATTCCGCAGCTCGAAAAGCAACTTGAGGCGGCGGAATCGCAAGATGACAGCGATGTCATGGTTGAAGAGGCCGTGCGCCCGGATCAGATCGCTTCGGTGGTTGAACGTTGGACCGGCATCCCGGCGGGCAAGATGCTCGAAGGGGAGCGTGAGAAGCTGCTGGGCATGGAAGACAACCTGCACAAGCGGGTGATCGGCCAGAACCAGGCCGTGACGGCTGTTGCCAATGCGGTGCGCCGCGCGCGTGCCGGGCTCAACGATGAGAATCGCCCGCTCGGTTCGTTCCTCTTCCTCGGGCCGACCGGCGTGGGCAAGACCGAGCTGACCAAGGCCGTAGCCGAGTTCCTGTTTGACGACGACAACGCGATGGTGCGCATCGACATGTCGGAGTTCATGGAAAAGCACGCGGTCGCCCGTCTGATTGGCGCGCCTCCGGGCTATGTCGGCTATGATGAGGGTGGCGTTCTGACCGAAGCCGTGCGGCGCAGGCCCTATCAGGTTGTGCTTTTTGACGAGGTCGAAAAGGCGCATCCGGATGTGTTCAATGTGCTGCTGCAGGTTCTGGACGATGGCGTGCTGACCGATGGTCAGGGTCGGACCGTGGACTTCAAGCAGACATTGATCATCCTGACGTCCAACCTCGGCAGCCAGGCTCTGAGCCAGCTTCCCGAAGGGGGTGATGCGGCCCAGGCCAAGCGCGATGTAATGGACGCGGTGCGGGCGCACTTCCGCCCCGAGTTCCTGAACCGTCTCGATGAGACCATCATCTTTGACCGGCTCAAGCGGGAAGACATGGACGGGATCGTCGATATCCAGATGGCGCGGCTGCTCAAACGGCTCGCGGCGCGGAAAATCCGGCTTGAACTGGACGAAGACGCCCGCAAGTGGCTCGCCGACGAAGGTTATGACCCGGTGTTCGGTGCGCGCCCGCTGAAACGCGTGATCCAAAGCGCCTTGCAGAACCCGCTGGCCGAGATGTTGCTGGCTGGTGACGTGAAGGATGGTGACGTTGTTGTGGTGAGCGCGGGGGCAGATGGCCTGTTGATCGGAGATCGGCTTGGTGCATCGAACCGTCCCAAACCGGACGATGCGGTTGTGCACTGATTGGAAAACGAAGGAGGCCCGCCAAAACGGCGGGCTTTTTTCTTGGCGCAGGGCATTTGATCAGAACAGGATTGTCAGATCGTTGAAGTCTTCGACTGTCAGCCCCTCCAGCACGATCACATCCCCTGCTGCGATACCAATCTCTAGCGAGCCCGCAGTTTCCGAAACGGAGAGCGCTTCGGGACCAGTCAGGTTCAAGGCAGTCAGATCAAGGGTGTCATCGCTCGCGTTGAACCCTTCGATAAGATCGGTGCCAAAATTCGGATCGAAGACAAAGGTGTCTTCGCCATAGCTGCCGTGCAGGACGTCATCACCGGTCCCGCCGTTGATCGTATCATCGCCCCAGCCGCCGCGCAGGGTGTCATTGCCATCCCCGCCGTTCAGTTGGTCAAAGCCATAGCTGCCCCAAATCAAGTCGTCTCCGGCGTCGCCGAACACCACGTCATGACCATTGCTGGCGTAGACTGTGTCTTCGCCGGAGCCGCCGAAAATGGTGTCATGTCCATCTTGGCCAAACAGAAGGTCATTGTCATTGCCGCCGTAGAGGAGGTCATTAAGGCTGCCTCCCCAAAGCGTATCCATCCCATCGCCGCCATAAAGCGCGTCGTGGCCAGAGCTGCCGCGCATGGCATCATCTCCGGCGCCACCGGTCAGCGTGTCGTTGCCGCTGCCGCCGTACATCAGATCGTTGCCTGCACCGCCATCCAGGGAATCATTGCCGGAGTTGGCGTAGAGACTGTCGTCCCCGTCCTCTCCGTTCAGCGTGTCATTTCCGGCGCCGCCGATCACCGCGTCGATGCCCAGCCCGCCGAACAGCCGATCATGTCCGCTGCCGCCGATCAGGATGTCGTCTCCGGCGTCCCCAAAAACCAGATCGTTGCCGCCGCCGCCATTCAGGCTGTCTGCGCCGTCTCCTCCGTGCAGGGTATCCTCGCCCTCGCCACCGCGCAGGGTATCGTTGCCCTCATCGCCGTGAAGCGTGTCGTTACCAGCGCCAGATTGCAGGAAGTCATGCCCCAGGCCGCCGATTAGCCAGTCGCGCCCATGATTGCCAAAAAGGCTGTCATCTCCGGCCAACCCTCTGAGCGTATCGTTGCCGTAGCCCCCGCGCAGGTGATCGGCAAGGCTGGTGCCAACTGTGTTGTCGTCCCCATCGGTATATTGGAGATAGGTGGCTTGGGCGGGCATCTTGGGGTCTCGTCAGGCTTGTGAACAATCGAACAGTTTTCCTCAAATTGTGTTGAAATTAAGACCAATGCTGCGGTTGCACGAAAAACCCGCCGCACTGCGTGCGACGGGCCACGGTCGATTGAAAAAGCCGCGCTTACTTCGGGAGAATCACCGCGTCGATCACGTGGATCACGCCGTTCGAGGCTTCGATGTCCGCCTGCACCACCGAAGCGCCATTCACGGTGACGCCGTCATCCGTCATGATGCTGACGTCCGACCCCTGAACGGTTTTCGCCATCATGTTATTGCTCAGGTCAGTGGACATCACTTTGCCGGGCACGACATGATAGGTGAGAACTGCTGCCAGCTGCGCTTTGTTCTCCGGCTTGAGTAGATCTTCGACGGTTCCTGCAGGCAGCGCCGCGAAGGCGTCGTCAGTCGGAGCAAAGACGGTGAACGGGCCGTCGCCTTTCAACGTATCGACAAGATCTGCCGCTTTTGCGGCGGCAAGCAAGGTGCCGAAGCTACCTGCGCCCATCGCGGTGTCGACAATATCCTTGGAATGACCACCAGCCATGGCGGGGCCTGCGATCAGTGCGGCAGCGGTCAGAGCGAGGTAAGTTCTGCGAAACATGTTGAGATCCTTTAGATATGAAAGCGATGTGAACTGCACATCTCGTTCATGACTACGGAGCCCAACTCGCACCAGATCAGCGAAAAATGGTTGCGATCAGACTTGATCCCCAAGGCCGGGGCGCTAAGCCCGCGGCCTTGGGGTTTTCCAGTCGCATTGACGTGAAGACGCGTGACTTATTCCAGGCCGATGGCCGACTTCACGATGCCATCGAGCAGGGTTTCGACCTTCTTCATAGGACCGTCAGGGAAGCTGCGGAACCCGATAGTCGTTGTGTCCGGCGTATCGGGGCGGACGAAGATGAAGATGTTATAAGGGCAGAAAACCACGTTCATCGGATCCGCTTCCATGACCTCGCGGCTGATCTTGGCCGAGCAGAAGCTGTAGATGTCCGCATGTTCAAAAAGCACCACGTCAGAGCCAACGTCTGCGCGAGTACGTTCCAGCATGTCGCCGGTATGGCTGACCAGATCAATCACCAGGCCCGCATCAAGGATCGCGCTTTCCAGCCCGAAGGACACATCGTCGAAACTTTGGTCCGTGTCGTAGGTGATCGCGTCCTGCGCCGTTGCGGTGCTCGTGGCTAGCGCCAAGGCGGCGGCAAAAAAAACGGTTTTCATCTCTCTCTCTTTCACGATTTGGGCAGGAAGTCTGTTTATTAATCAGGGATGTGTCACAGTACCCTCTGTAAACCGATTTGCATTGAGACAAATCAACACATTCCGGGAGGTGAATATGGTTTTCGCCATGATTGCGCTGCAATACCTTGCGCTCTTCTTCGTTTTCGCAATCGGCGTCATCGTTGCGCTTGCGATCGTCTATTTCATCATCGACCGCATGCAGACCGGCGATGCGATTCGCAGGAACTACCCCGTCATCGGGCGGTTCCGGCACATCTTCTCCGAACTGGGCGAGTTCTTCAGGCAGTATTTCTTTGCCATGGATCGCGAAGAGATGCCGTTCAACCGGGCGCAGCGAAACTGGGTGGATGAGGCGTCGAAAGGGTCAAGCAACTCTGTTGCCTTCGGGTCGACCCGAAACCTGAACGTACCCGGCACGCCGATTTTTATGAATGCGGTGTTTCCGCCGCTTGACGATCAGTATTCCTCGACCGAGCCTATGATGATCGGGCCGACGGCTCGGGAGCCCTATCTGGCCCCTTCGATCTTCAATATATCCGGAATGTCCTATGGCGCCTTGTCGAAGCCTGCGGTGCTGTCGCTCAGCCGTGGCGCAAAGATGGCCGGTATCTGGATGAACACCGGCGAGGGAGGGCTGTCCCCTTTCCATCTCGAAGGCGGCTGTGACGTGGTTTTCCAGATCGGAACCGCGAAGTTTGGCGTGCGGGATGCGGATGGCAATCTTTCGGATGAGAAACTGCGCGAAGTGGCAAAGCATCCAGCCGTGAAGATGTTCGAAATCAAGCTGAGCCAGGGGGCCAAGCCAGGCAAGGGCGGCATTCTGCCTGCGGAAAAGGTGTCGAAGGAAATCGCGGAAATTCGAGGGCTCAAAGAAGGGGAAGCGGGCATTTCGCCGAACCGTCACAGGGAGGTTGATGACTTTGACGATCTTCTGGACCTGATCAACCACGTGCGCGATGTGACCGGCAAGCCGGTTGGCTTCAAGACGTGCATGGGATCGGCTGACCCTTGGTTTGATTTGTTCCGGCTGATCAAGAAACGCGGCCCTGATTGTGCACCGGATTTCATCACGGTCGATGGCGGAGAAGGGGGCACAGGCGCGGCCCCGATGCCGCTCATGGATCTGGTGGGCCTTCCCTTGCGCGAGGCGTTGATCCGCATGGTGGACCTGCGTGATCTGGCAGGCCTGCATGATCGCATCCGGATCATCGCGAGCGGGAAGCTGTCGCAACCCGGCGATGTCGCCTGGGCCATTTGCGCCGGGGCGGACATCGTGGTTTCGGCCCGGGGTTTCATGTTCTCCCTTGGCTGTATTCAGGCGCTCAAGTGCAACAAGAACACCTGCCCCACCGGCATCACAACGCATGACAAGGGTTTGCAGAAAGGTCTGGTTGTCGAGGAAAAAGACAAACGTGTCGCTCGCTATGCCAAGGCGGTCATCAAGGAGGTCGAAACGATCGCGCATTCTGTCGGTGTGGCAGAACCCCGGCTGATGCGCCGAAAACATGTTCGGTTGGTGCGCGACGATGGCTCATCAGAGCAAATGAGCGTCCTGCACCCTTCCGTAAGCCTTGATGGCGATGCGGCGGGCGGGCACCAGATGTTCGAAGAGGCTTTGAAACGTATGAGCACGCAATAGCGTTTGTTACAAAGTCAGAACGCAAGTGTGAGCCAATGTGCTTTGGCGGTTTGGCATTGTCCGCTTATGTCTGATCCAGCGAATTCAGGAGGACCCGATGGCCAAGCGCTGGACAAATGATCTGACCCGTTCCGATATCACGCCAGAACGTGTGTTTCTAAACCGCCGCCAGTTGATTGCTGGGCTAGGCGCAGGAACGATTCTTGCCGCTGCCGGCCGCGCCAATGCGCAGGAGGCTCTGGAGCCGAACAGCTTCGAAGACATCACGAACTACTGCAACTTCTATGAGTTCGGGACCGGCAAGTCCGACCCGGCGGCCAACGCCCATATGCTGACGACGGATCCCTGGTCCGTGAAGATTGATGGATTGGTCGACACCCCCGGCGAGTATTCGGTTGCGGACATTCTGTCCAAAATGACCATCGAGGAGCGCATCTACCGTTTCCGCTGCGTCGAAGCCTGGTCGATGATCGTGCCTTGGAACGGGTTCGAACTTGCGGATCTATTGCAGATGGCCGGGGTCAAACCCGAAGCCAAATACGTGGCCTTTGAAACAGCACTCCGACCGGATGAAATGCCGGGAACACGGTTTCCCGTGCTGGACTGGCCTTATGTCGAGGGACTCCGGCTTGATGAGGCCATGCACCCCCTCACCCTGATGGCCAGCGGTCTTTACGGGAAGCCCTTGCCCAACCAGAACGGCGCTCCGCTGCGTCTGGTGGTTCCGTGGAAGTACGGGTTCAAGTCTATCAAATCGATTGTCCGGATCACACTGACCGACAGTGAACCGCCGACTTCGTGGAACAAGGCCAACGGGCGTGAATACGGGTTCTATAGCAATGTGAACCCCGAAGTGGATCACCCCCGCTGGAGCCAGGCCACCGAACGTCCGCTCGGCGGCGGTTTGTTCTCCCGTCGTCGCCCGACTTTGATGTTCAACGGCTATGACGAAGTCGCCAGCCTCTATGAGGGCATGGATCTTCGGGCCAACTTCTGATGAAGCAGGCGATCAACTCCGCAGCTCGCAAAGTTCCGACTTGGGTGGTGTACTTGCTGCTCACCCTTCCCGCTCCTTGGTTCTTTTATCTTGGCCTCTCGGGAGGGCTTGGTGTTGAGCCAATCAAGGCACTGGAACATGAATACGGTGAGATGGCCTTGCAACTGCTGATCGCAGGTTTGGCAGTTTCGCCGCTGCGCCGGTTCGCGGGTCTCAACCTGCTGCGATTCCGCCGGGCGATCGGATTGATGGCCTTCCTTTATGTCACGGCTCATCTGGCGGTCTGGTTGCTTCTTGATGTCCAAATCCTGTCGCAGATCTGGGCCGACATCCTGAAACGCCCCTACATCACCATCGGCATGTTAGCTTTCGTCCTGCTTTTGCCTTTGGCGTTAACCTCCAACAATTGGTCGGTCAGGCGACTGGGTCGACAGTGGCACAAGTTGCACAAACTCGTTTATGCGGCGTCTCTGCTGGGGGGGCTGCACTTTGTGATGCTGTCCAAAGGATTTCAGCTGGAGCCACTTCTTTATCTGGCAATTGTGATCATCCTGCTAGGCATGCGCGTCAGCAGCCTTCCGACCTTTAGGCTTGCTCAGGGACTCGCCGAAAAGCGGTAGCCCTGAGTTGCCTCGTTTCACGCAGAAAACGTGCCGAGTCCTGTCCATGATTCTTGATAGAGTGCTCCGGAAACCCGGTTTCGCCGGTGTTGCTGGGCATAAGTCTGTGGGCAACTTTATGATCGGGATATGCAGAACGAGAAGTAGGTCGAACGTGGCTGGTTATGCGGCCGTGTATTAGTAGATGGCATTTGTAAGCTATTGAAAATACGAACTTTTTAAGAAAAGTGCGGGTTGGCGTCAAAAAACTTGTAAAAAGGGGTTGCGGGTTTTGTTTGTTATCCGTAGAAGGCCCCTCACCGGCGGCGCTGAGGCGCTGCACGGGACGCCGGACGGGACGGCGGGGCGGACGCCTCGGGGTTCTTG
>NZ_SRXY01000003.1 GCF_004804335.1 Pacificoceanicola onchidii | reverse complement strand
GATTTTCTTGCCCATCGGCGTATTCTCCTTAGAGGAAGCCGAGCTCGATGGCCCGGTTATGAATGCAATTGGCGACCAGCGAATAACCGGCGGCATTGAGGTGCGTCGCATCGCTGCGCAGGCTGTCGGGAACCACCCCGGCAGCAATGTCGGAGTCGTCTTGCGCGGTGGGCGTGATCTCGACTTCCGAGAGCGCGGCGTAGCTGGCGAGGTATTCCTGCAGGTTCACAAAGCGCCGCCCGAAGGCCGCCAAAAATTGCGCATGCATGGGCGCACGGTAATCCAGCGTGGATGTGGTCAAGCCGAGAACCAGGAACCGCTTGTCCAGCGCGTCCATCCAGTCGATCCCCGCCCGGATTCGGGCAATGATGTCGGTGGCATCGTTGGTGCCGTCATTCTGGCCCCACCAGAACAAGTGGATGTCGCCCTTGTGCGCGGTTGCCGCCGTGATCAACGGGGCCGGACGGGGCACCGGAACCGTCGATCCAGAGGCGGCGCGGGAAAAGGTGTAGGTGCCGCCCGATTCCGACAGCGTTCCCGCCACCCCTTCCAGTGTGCAAGGATTGAGGCCTGCGCTTCCCTGCAGGAGGGGCGCAACAGCGCCGCCATCGGTGCCGGTCAACGTGACCGTGACGCCGCCGGATGCCGGGAGTTGGTCACCGGCTGGCGTGGCGAGATAAGGCAAGGCCCCAACCCGCCCGGCGATGGTGCGCGAGCCCTCGCCCCCGACGCCAAGATTGGTCACCACCCGCCCGGTCAGGCCAGCCAGAACGGAGGGATAGCTTATCCCGCCACCACCCGACCCCGCCGTCAGACTGTCCCCGGAGGCTACGAAGTTCGGCCCGGAAACAACGCGGCCCGAAACCTCCATTGCGGCCAGAATGTTATCAATGACGCGTTTCGTGAAGCGGCCATCGGGGCCGACTTCCAGATCCGTTCGGCGGCCCTGCTCATCCACAAAGCCGAAGAGAACCCCGGATTCGTCCAGAATGTCCTCTGTCGCCATCATTGCAGGAGTGTTGCCCGCCGTCAGCTTTGCGCCGATCTGATCCGCCGCCTGGTCCGTTGGCCCGCCATCCGGCGCGGTCTCCATCCATGTCCGCCGCCCTGCGCCATCAACAACAGCAAACACAGCCCCGCTCTCTTCGGCGAGCTCTTCTGCGGCGACCAGACCGTCAAGGTCTTCTGCACCAGCCGCGCCCAGGTTGGCCCGCGCCGCATCCGGGTCCGAAACATCCGACAGGTTGTTCCCTGCCGCCAGAAGCCCGGTCAGGGACGCAGCATCGCCAGCGAGGTGAACGGCAATCGCATCCGTCCCAAGAACGAAGGTATCCGGCGCGGCGACGGCCAGCACGTAGGACTTGCCGCCGCCAAAGGTGCCTTCCTCCACATAGAAGGCCGACAGGTTGACCTCTGACGCCTCATCGACGTCCGCAGGGCGCGTCCAAGCGCCAGAGGCTGTCACCCAAGGCCCATTCTCCGCCGGGTCCGTTTGGGCCGTCAGAAGGACACGGCTGGCACTGGTCAGCACATCGTCAATCGTCTGCTCCCCGGACAGCACCTTGTTCACGGTTGCCCGAAGCTGAACGCTTTCACGCGGTCGCAGGCCGGTGATGCCGAAGGTGGACTCTTCCATCGCCGCGATGCGGCCCTCAACGTCACCACCCCAGCCGCGAATTTCCGATTTTTTTGGCCCGTGCGCCTCATCTTCCGGCTTGCCGTCGTTGTTAGGACCGACCTGGTCACGCCAAATCTGGCCTGCGCCCCCGTGTGGAAACACCATGCTTTACACCTCTTGATGTCTGTAAGTTCAGGTAATTGTGGCCGTCACGGGCCCTGCGTCAGTCGCGGAATCCTTGATCGACACATCGACGGAACGCGCCGTCCAATCGAAGGTGCCGGGGCTTGAGCTGTCCGACAAAGAAATCGCCGCCCCCGGCCCGGAATAGATCGAGCCAACCAACACCCCGTCGCGGTAGACTTCCGTTTTCCACAGCGATGCGGAGGCAGAGGCCGTCAGTTCGACCAGCGCCACACCGCCGCTCTGATCGGTGACCGTAAGGCCGGTGGGCGGCAGAGGCGGATCAACCACCGCAACCGCAACCACGTTCTCAACAATCACTTCTTCGCCCTCGACCCCGCCGGGCGTGACAAAGGCCACGCTGACGTCATAGGCCTGCCCGTCCTGCAGTCCGGAAATCTCGACCGACGTGGCTTCATCGTTGACCGGCACGTCTTTCCAGTTGTCCTCGCCCGCCTTGCTGTAGCGCACCACAGGCGAGAGCGCATCGCTCGGCGGCGCGGCCCAGCCTGCGGAGATCCCCGCGACGAAGGTGTTTGCAGCCGCCTGCACCCCTGCCCCTCCCGCGACCACGTTTTCAGGCACAGGAACGCCCTCCTCGTTGTCCGGCTCCGGCAGCTCCTGCACCGCGCCTTGCTCTTCCAGCGCCAGAGAATAGGCCGCTGAATCAACCTTGCGCAAGACCAGGGCGACAGCCCGCAGAAGGCCTTTCTCGAAGCTCAGAGAATAGCGCGCGACCTCATAGTCCCCCACCAGCGCCAGTTGCGGCATATCCAGCGCGATTGTGTCCTCATAGATCGCAGGCAGCGCTTTGGGTTTGCAGAGCAGCGAGACCTCCTGCTTGGGGTTGTCCCGCTCCATGTGGATTTTCATGCATTGCCGTGCCTGCCGATGTGACGGGCACATGATCAGCGTCTTGTCCGGTCCGGTCAGAACCTCCCCGTCTTCTGCCACCCGCACATCATCCCGCCATGGCTCGGCATCCACTTCGATGTAGCCAAGGTCCTGACTGGTGAAGCGCCCTACCACCTGGTTGTAGCGGTCCAGCAAGTCCGGGCCGGGGTTGACCTCCTGCACTTCGAGGATGTCGCCGAAACCAAGTGTGAACTCCGGCGGCTCCCAAGCCCCAACCTTCAGCCCGATCTTGCCAGTGGGCTTGAGGCGCACCCGCCCTGCGCAGGCGGTCAGCATGCGGCCCAGCACATCCTGCGGCTTCTCATTCAGCAGGAACGACCCGGCGAGGCGGAACATCTTTTCCGTCCCGCCTTCCGCCAGGGCGACATCGCGGTCACAGATGTCCGCCGCCGCGACGATGTCATTCACGTCAAAGGCGTCGGGCCGATTGAGCCCGTCCGGCAGCGAAGCATAGTGATTGATCACCAGCGCCGCGTTTTCCGTGAAACCGGACAGGCCGCTGCGCGGATCAAAACACGCCGCCGTCTCGGCCAGAACCTTCAAGGTCGGCTCCCCGTTGGGGAACACCTTCTGAAACTTCGTGGCGCTGACCGACCGCGCCCAAATCATGCTGGTCCAAAGGCCATCGAGGCGATGATCTGCGCTCCACTCTGGCCAAATGCCGGTTATCTCTCCGTAGTGGGTGCTGGGCACCGTGCCATCACGTCCGAGCACTCTGACTTTCGGATTGATGGTCGCACCGCCATTCCGCCGCCGCACGTATGGCGGGTGATCGCGGTCCACATAGCCGTCCGGATCCAGAGGCACGGCACGGCTATCGAGCTGCACCTCCAGAACGGAGGTGATCTCGCCGTGACCGTGCACAATCACGCGATAGGAGGCCCCGTTTTTCGCCCGGTGAAATACGATATTCCCACCCACCAGAACGCGCCCCACGTGACCGATGCGCGGCCCGGTGGCGCTCTTGTTGTTGATCTGGATGTTCTCTGGCTTGGCCGCGTCGGGAAGTCTTGGCGCTGTCAAAGCACTCAGTGCCAAAGACCCGGCCACGTTCAGCGCAATACCAGCCCAGGTCAAAGACCCGGCAGCCGTAACTAAAGCAACCGTGCCTCCGGCACCGAATAGCCCCGGAAGCAGCGCGCCTAATGCTGGTGCCATGACCACCCCCGCAGAACCGTGAAATCATCCGTGATCTGAAGGCCGGACTTCATCCGCAGGACCGCACGCCCGTCGAGGATCAGTCCGCACAGCGTCTGACCGTCGCTGCCATCATCCAGAGACAAGACCGCCGCCCCGTCGCCGCTCAGATCCCGCAGCCCCGGCCAGCGCATGCGCGGTTCGATCAACCGTAGCAGCCCGCCTGCCTTCTGGATCATGCGCCGACTGGACGCCGCCTTGCTGTACGTCCCGCGCAGATCGGCGGCAGGATCAAACCCTGTCTCAAACCGGACGGCGGAAGCCGCCCAAAGCGCGCAGTCGTTTTGCCCCCAGACGAATGGATCGTCTCGGGTCAAGGCAATGAAATCAGCCAGCATCTTACCAGTCAGTCCACTTGATCAGCTTGCCCGCCTCTGTGACGAACTGCAGGCCTTCGTCGGTGGCGTGCCGGCGCTTTTGGTCGAAGTAGGTCAGCATCCCGTAGGGCGGCACGCCTTTGCGAGCCAAAAGGCTCTCTGTGGTCAAGCGCACAATGGCCCCGCCACGCAGAACCGAAACCGTCATCCTGTCCATGAACCCTATGTCGACTGCGAAAGGATGACCCTCCGGCGCTTCGGTTTCGGGATCGAAGAGCTGCAAGAAGAGCCCCGCATCTCGCCCCCGATAGTTCGACACATCACCCACCATGGCCACAACCCCGGCGGCCCAGGTCTCGCTTTGATCGTTGTCGATCATCTCATCAGGCATGCCGAGCTGGTACTCGCGGAACGGCGCAAGTTGGCCATCCCCGCCGGTGACTTCCGGCAAGCCCACCAGAAGCCCACCGCCCGCGCCCCACTCATGGCCCCACTTCAGATCCGTGAACGGCACGTTGCGATTGCTCAGACGGATCGGCTCATCGGCAAAGTCCAGATGCAGCATCACCGCCACCATCACCGCCCCGCCCGAGATCAGCTCCATGACCGGCGCGCGGTACTCTTCAGGCTGCGCCGCGACAAACTCCATCATCGGTCGAAGGCCTCTGTCACCCGCAAGCGCATTCTTTCTGAATGACGCCCAAACTGCTGGAACACGCGCCATCCGGCATCGTTGCGCAGACGGACCAGGACGCTAGGCATGGTCACCGCCACGGCATCGCCCGCGCTCACCGGCTCACGCAATGGCGGATTGAACACCACTGTACCGTCGGTATTTTGCTCGACGCGGTAGAGGAAATCATTGATCGAAAAGAACGACCCAACCGCAAGGCTCCGCCCCAGAAACCCGTCCAATTCAAGCGACGAAGCCCCCGCCGCCGCGCCACTGACAACGGTCGGCTCGGCGTGATCCGGCAGCGCGAAACCCGCACCATCGTCAAAGCTGCTGCCATCCCCGAAGAGAACAAAGCCCCGCGCAATGTCCTCCGGCGCGATGCCAATGGAGCGCAGAAACGCATCCTCATCACCCTCGAAAGTGGCTGTCCCGAAGTTGGGAAAGGTGATGCGCAGGAGATTGGCGCGCCCGCGCAGCTGATCACCGACAACCGCGGCCAAACGCGCTGCCGACGCCCTCAAAGGCGGGATTTCAATCTCGGACACCCACCGACGGTTTTCCGTAAAGACAACCTGTTCGCGGCCATCCAGGCCAGCGCCTGCAGAAGTTGTGTCCGTCTCCAACCAAAAAGGCGCATGCCGCACCGGGACCACCGGCGGCAGATCAATAACCCGAACCATGTCTTAACCTCGCCTCTGATCCTGCTGGATCATCCGATTGCTCGCCTGGATAACCTGCATGGAGGACGTCCGGCCTGCATCCGCAGCCACCACGCGCAAGTCTTCTGAAGATTCGACAACGAGATGTGCCGTCATCGGCGGACCATCCCCAAGCGTTTGACCGGGTTTCGTGATATGCACGCTTTCATTCGGACTGGCGCGGAACGCGACCACCTGGCTGTCGATGCCTCCTGCCCCGCCGACATCGAATGAACCGCCATTGGCAAAGCCTACCAGGCCGCTGAACAGCCCGCCGAGCAGCGTTCCGGCCAGGCTGCCGGATCCCCCAACCTTGGACACCAGCGCCGCCTTGGCCTGTTGGGCGAGGAACTTGGCCAGCGACTTTGCCACACCCGCCAGAACCTCTTCGAAGGACTTGAAACCGCGAATGCCCTCGCCGATCAGCTTACCGATCCCGCCGAAGACGCTGTTCGCAGTCTTCCCAATTTCGGCGAACGCATTCTCTGTTTGCTCAGCTTCACCCTTCACTTCAGACATGTTGAGCGCGTCGGACATCTGCGCGACCGCGCCACTGACAAGGCCCAAGCCGCCCTTAATCCCCTGGACCAGACCGTCAATGATGTAGCCACCGAATGACTTAAAGACCCGGGACGGAGAGTGGATGCCAAGCACATCCTTGAAGCCTTGAGCAATGCCAGTGCCGAGCCCGCCGACATAGGCCTTCAGATCTTCCCATTTTTCCTGCAGGCCGCGCTTGATGCCCGCAACGATTTCGTAGCCGATATTCAGTGCCGCCTCGACAACATCCACCAGCAATTGCGCCAGCGCGTCCAGAACATCCGCCCCGAAATCCTTGATGACCTGAACACCGGCCTCCCAAACCGCGCCGAACTCGCCGTTCAGCATGGCTTCGATGCCCACAGCCAACCCGTGAAGCGCAGCCTTGATCCCGTCAAAGGCAATGCGCCCAGCCTCAAACAGAGCAGCAAACGCCTCTTTCAGCACCGACAAGGCCTGTTCGATCACGCCGGTGATCGCCGGGAAGTCCTCTTTCAAACCTTCCCAATTTGCATAGATTGCCACGCCCACTGCCGTGACGGCCGCTGCGAGAAGTCCAAACGGTGACAGCAGCGCCAATACAACCCCGGCCAGAGGCGCAAGGGCGGTCAGCATCAAGCCGAGACCGGCAACCACGGGGCCAATGGCGGCTGCAAGCCCGCCGACGATCACGACAAAGCGCTGCGTCTCCGGAGACAATTCCTGAAACCGCTCCGCCAGCCCTTTCACATAGCCCGCGATGTCGGCGAGGATCGGCAGAATAATCGCGCCGACCTTCTCCATGGCATCGCCTATCGCGTTCATGGCTTGCGTGATCTTGCCACTGTCCGTGTTCGCCAGAGCTTCGGCCTGCCCTTTGTACTGCCGCTCAAGCTCCGCCAGCATCACCGCTTGCGCCCCTGCCACGTCACCGGCCTCAGCCATGGCCTTGATCAGCGCCTTCTGCTCTTCGGTGAACGACACGCCAACCCGGCTCAAGGCTGAGAGACCCTGCACCGGGTCATTCAGCGCTTTGCCGAGCATGATTGCGGACGATTGCAGATCCTGCCCCAGCCGGGCGGACAGATCGACCGCCGCCTGCTGCGCGCGGGCAAACACGTCGCCCGAGATATTGCCAAAGGTCAGAAGGTTTGCAGTCACCTTCGACAGGATCGCCTCGTCGCCGTAGAGCGATTTCTCCTGCAACGCCGACGCCATCTCTTCGAGCTGCGAAAGCGTGTAACCCGCGCCATCGCCCATGCTTTCCAGCGCAGCGCTGACAGAGGCAATCGCCCTCTCCTGCTCTTTCTGAGCTGCCACCGATTTGTAGGCCAGACCGACAAGCGGCGCAGTCAAACCGGCAGTCATGCGGGCACCCGCCCGGCTCAGTGTCCGGCCCGTGCGCTGCATGTCCTTGCGGAACGCGGCAACCCGCTTTTGCGCAGCCCCAACCCCATCGTTGAAGGATGCGCTATCCATGCCCAGAACAACGCGCAGCGCGCCGATGATGGCATTGCCCATACCCATTGCTATTCTACCTCTCCGCCAAACGCTGCGTTAAAGGCCTGCGCGATGGCCTTCTGCTCCTCCCAGGACTGCCGTTTTGGCCGAACTTTGGTGGAGCTGATTTTCTTGAATTCGGGAAACTTCTTCGGCTTGTGATAGCCGATCATGGTGAGATGCGCGGTCTGCCAGGCGTTGACCTCAAGGAACAATCGTTCCCGCTCGATCCGCTTGGCGGCCCCGCTCATCACAAGCCCGATTTCCCGCAGGGTCAGATGCCAGAACAGGTCAGGGGCCTGCCCGGCCTCAACCCATGCTTCGAGAAGGGACGCCCAGTCTAGGACGTCCCCTTCTTCTTTTTTCCCTTGGGTTTTCCGGCACTGGCATCCGGCTTCGGCATGCTGTCAGCGACGGCCTTGCCGGTCATTTCCATCGCTGCCGCGATCCCGCCCGCCTTCGTCATCAACGCCCCGGCCTCTCGAACCGACATGTTGGGGTGATGTTCCTGCAGGCCTGCCCAGAACAACAGCCGAATGTCCTTGAAGGAAAGGTTGGCCTCCCCTGCGCTTTCCAGCTTGTTCAGGAACGCCATGGCGGTGCAGCCGACAGCGTCTTCGAGCTCGCACATCCCGTTTGCAGTGTATTGCAACGAGTAGGTTTCACCATCGACGTCAAAGTCGATTTTGCCCCGAATTGGATTGCTCATCAGGCACCTCCACCAGTGGCAAAGGTCGGCTTGCCGGTGATCTTGAAGGTCGCCGTCGAAGTGATCCTCTCTTCGAGCGGGTCTTCGCCCTCAAAACCAGTGATGAAGGCGGTGAACGTCCAGCTCGATCCGTCCGGAAAGTCGATCGAATAAGTCACTGCAGCATCGGAATCAAAGTCCGCCAGCATCGCGGCATAAGCCGGTGTCGACGGCTTCGACTGGATTTGAACGCTGACCTCGCCGCCGTCCTTCAGCCCGGCAATGAACTCACGCCAGCCTTCCGGCGAACTCATATGCGTGGCGTCCACCACGTCGCGGCTTATAGATGGCGGCGTGATGCTGATCACCTCTCCAACCGTGGTTGTGCCGCGCTTGAAATCGGACCCAAATCCGATCTGTGCGTCTGCCATTTTCAGGCCTCCTTGTACCAGCTGATTTGAAGATCAACGCTGATGCGGAACAGCTGGCGTTCCTCACCGGTTGTCTTGTCCGTCAGGTCGCGCTCATCGCTCACGAAAACACCCTGAAAATGGATGCCGCCGGATGTGCCGCGATAGCCTGACAGGAAGTCGTCCACCGTCCGCGACACAGCCTTCGCGGCGGCATAGGTTTCGGCCCAGGCGTCCACCTGAACCCGTGTTGAGCGCAGCGCCGAAGCGCCCGCCATGTGATAGGCGCGCGGGTCGGAAATCACCGCCAGGTTCACATAAGGAAACCCGGACACGCTTCTGGGCTGCATGCGCCAATGAACCCGGTTTTCGACCAGAGCGGCCAGGGGCGCATGCCCCAACATGAGGGCTGTCAACGCTTCGTTCATCGCTTGGCCCTCTTCGCTGCGCGTCTTTGGTATCGGGCGATGGCTTTGACCACATCCGCCCAAAGGAATTCCTTGATCACATCCAGCAGCGAGCCTTTGTGCGCATCCCACGCAGGGCGCAAATGCGGCTCCGCCTCCTGATGCTCATTGCCAAATTCAGTCTGGATCGCACCCGGATCGTTTGGCCCGGCGTAAACCTCGACCTCGCTTTCCTTCCGCGACAGTTTGCGCTGGCGCTTGGTCAGGCGCGTGCCGACACCGTAGCTGGCTTTCAGATCCCCCATGCGCTCCGGGGCATTGCCGCGCCCGGCGTCCGCAATCGGCTGAGCCGCCCGTTTCAGGACCCGCCGCACGCTGGCTTTCGCCGCAGCTTTCGGCAAGTCCATCAAAGCGTTTTCGAGATCCCGGAAACCCTGGACCTTAAAGCTGGTGCGCATCGGTACTCACCGCCGAGATTTCCAGAAACAGGTTCCTGCCTTCCGACACCTGCTTGATGCCCTCGATCGACCAGCGACGGCCGTCGCAGTCAAACACATCAGCTGCTGTGATCTTCCGTGTCGCCGGTCGGGAAAGCAGAAGAAAGCGCGCCATCACGACACTGGCTTCTTTGCCAGCGGACACCCGCTCCTGATCGGAAACATCCCTCCGCCGAACCTTGGCCCGCAGCTTGGTCGGCGCACCCATGACCGGCTCGTTAAATGCGTTCCGGCTAGTTTCGCGCTCCTGCAGAAAGACCACCGTCCTGTCCAACTCCCCGAGGCCGATCATGACAAATCCCGAAACCCCGAAAGCAAGTCCCGAGCGCCAAGCGGAACCTCGTTGACAGTTCCGCTCGCCGTGGCCTCGCGATGGCTGAAAAAGTGGATCGCGATCATCCGATGCGCCTGTTCCAGATCAGCAGGGATTCCCGTTGAGAAGTCCGCAGTCAGGTCGCGGCGCGTGAACCGGCAGCAATAACTCCAGGCCGCGTCGATGAACGACTGCAGCATGGCATCCTCGACGGCGTCGCCTTCATCGAGGATGCCCAGAAAGGGCCGAAGATCAGCCGGCGTCATGTGGCTCACTTCTTAGCCTCTTCAAGCGCGGTCAATTTAGCCTTCAGATCAGCGTTTTCCGACTGTGCGGCTTCGAGCTGGGTCCCCGTTTCGGCCAAGTCGGCTGCCGATGCGCTCAGCTCGGCCTGAACCTTGACAAGTTTCGTTTCCGACTCGGACAGCGCCTTCTCCGCCTCGACGGCGCGCTGTTCTGCGGCCGCCAGCCGCTTTCCCGTTTCGGCCAAGTCGGCTGCCGATGCGCCCAGCTCGGCCTGAACCTTGGCAAGTTCTGCTTCCGACTCGGGCAGCGCCTTCTCCGCTTCAATGGCGCGTTGTTCTGCGGCTTCCGTCTCCGCCTCGGCCTCAGCCTTCGCCTTCTCGGCCGCCGCAAGTTTACCCCGCAGGTCTGCGGCAGACGCATCCACATCCGCAGGCGTCGCCTTCGGGGTAAACTGCATTGGCGCGGACCGCTCCTTTTCCGCCTGCGCTTTCGAGATTTTCTCAAGCGCGGGCGTGTCGCCCCCCAACAGAGGCAGAACATGCTTGCGGATGCCCCCGTCCTTTTCGTCGATTTCGTACACAACGCCATAGCGAAAAGTCCCTACGGTGGTGTGCCGCGTCGATAGTCCTTTGACGAACATAGTTTTTGTCTCCTGAAACGATTAACGGCGCTCTCTGAGAGCGCCGTTGATAGAGGATTGCAGACGCCGATCAGGCGAAGGTGAAGTTGCCCTTGCACATGGCCAGCGCGCGTTTGATCGCAAGAACAACCCGCTTCTTGGCTTTCATCGTCACCATGTCTTCGATGAAGTTCTGATCATGCTCCGTCGAAAGCGTAACCTCGGTTTCAGCGCGGTCATAGTAGGTTGCCGCCATGGCCAAATCACCGGCCAGCCATTCCCCTGCCGAGATGGTATTGGTTTCCGCAACGTCCTTGCCCCAGAGCCGCGGCGTCGCCTGGGCGCCAGGGTTGCCATAGATGTAGCGTTCATCGGTGCCGCCAACTTTCTGAAGCTCGATCGCGGCCCAGTCGGTTGGGTTCAGCAGGATTTCAGCGGGCATGTAGTTTTCCAGCGTGATCTGCAGAAGCGCCAGGCGCAAACGATCAATGCGGTTGGCGTTGGGCAGACCAGCCGCCGCGACAAATGCCGGCGCTTCAGTCAGCAAGCCAGACAGGTTTTCACCTACCCCGTCCCCGGCGACAATCTGGCTTTCTTCCTCGAAGTCGATCAGGTAACGCAGCTCGCCATCAACCTCCGACTGCAACTGGTCCGCGTCCTGGAGAGCCTCTTCGCTGATGTTGGTGTGCGTCGCGATCTTCTTGACGCGTTCGACGGCCTTGTCCCAACCGAAGTCCGATGCGCCACTGGCTGCGGTCTCAGCCACCATGCCTGCCCCGCTCGTGCGCAGAACCTGTTTGCGGTAGTGAACCTGATCCGATCCGGTCTTGGCCTGGGTCAACATCGAGCGAACAAGAAGGCGGCGGCGCGGCATACGAACCGGCTCACGTTCTTCTTCGTGATAGATCAAGCCGCCACCGGAACCCGTACCAGTGGTGACGGCGTTGGAGATGGTCAGGGACAGTGTGCCGCCCTTGTAGTTCTTCAGCTTCTCATGTTCCGCGACCACGGCCTGACCGAGGGTCATCACGGCGGATTTACCACCCGAGCCGCCTTCGGCGACTTGTTGGGAAATCTCCAGGACCTTGCCATCAACGCCCTCGACGAGCGCCTTCAACCCTTCAACGACCTTGTTGGTTTCGGTCTGAGCTGCAAGAAGCTTGTCAGCCGTCGCCTTGGTCTCGGCAGAAACATCGCCGGCCGTTTTGGCCTGTTTCAAGGCGTCTTCTGCGGTCTGTTTGATCTCGCCGTTCAGCTTGTCGAGCTGCTGACTGACCTTCTTCAGCATGACCTCCGGATCTTCGCCACCGTCTGCACGAACGCCGCCAATGATGGCTTTCGGGCGCGAGTCTGCCATTGCCGCCATGGCAATGGCGGGCATCATAAGCTTTTTCATCTGCTTACCTCTTTAAAGTGAGTTGAGTTTGTCCAGCGCAGATTGCGCCACTTCGGTAACGGCAGCGCTTGACGTGCCGGATGGGGCAGCGCCAGACATGCCCCCTTTCACAGCGGCGTACAGTTCACGCCGCTGGGATTTCGTGAAATCGCTGCGTGCCAGCGCGATGTCGATTTTCTTCTGGGCCGCCTGCGGTGTCAGAGCGGTAGAATTGGACGCACCAGACCCCACCTCTTCCGCGCCCAAAAGCCCGTCCGCAAACCCGTTTTCGACGGACTTTGAACCCGGGAGCCAGGTTTCCTTGTCCAGCATGTTCTGGATGTCCTTCAGATCCATTCCGGATCGGTCCTGGTACAGCTCGGCCGCGGCGAAGTCGAAGGGCTCAAGCCAATCCGCGACTTCGCGAAACGCGTGTCGGTCTCCCGCGGCCACCACCCATGTGTTGTGGATCATGAGGAATGCCGACTTCGCGATCAGGACATTGCTGCCCCCCATAGCTATGACCGACGCTGCCGATGCGGCAAGGCCAAGCACTTTGACCGTAACGGCGCCTTTCTCTCGTGCGTGTTCGGCCAACAGATTGTAGATCGCCAGACCTTCGAAGAAGTCGCCACCGGGTGAGTTGATGTTGACCACCACATCACGCGCCCCGATGTTTCGCAGCGCCGAAGCGATGCGCTTGGCGGTTACACCTTCCCCCCACCAGTCCTTCCCGATCGTGTCCAAGACCGAAATCGTTGCTTCATCATCGCTCGATGATGCACGAATATCCGGGTTCCATTGCTTCAGAGCTTTCAGCGAGAAATCAGACCGCAACCCGCGCTCGCGGACGTCCCCGAGATTGATCACTTTCGAAGTCATCACTTGTCCTTTCCGAGATTTTCGAGCGGCGTCATTTGCGCCTGCGCCAAAAGTTTGTCCGCGTTGGCGTCTTCATGGCGCGGCAGGTTGAGACGCGCCCGGCGCTCATTGGCCGTCATGGTCCCGCCCATGCCCAGCTTGAGCATCAGGTCACCCTTGGCCTTGCTGTCCATCTGGATCATGGCCTCGCGGTTGTATTCAAAATACTCGCTGCGGCGTTTCGCTGCCGGGATCAGGTCCTTCTTCAAACGCTTCTCCAAGCGAATGAGGAACGGGTTAATCCCCAGAGTCAGCCAGGAAAGCAGAATTGCTTCGACACCGCTGCCCCACATGGTCTGCCCCTCCGACGCATGCCCAATCACAATGGGCGGCACCCCGAACCAGCGGCAGATGTCTTCGATACTGAAGCGGCGCGTGTCGAGTAGCTGCGCATCCTCGGGATTCATTTGGAGCTGCAACCATTTCAGGCCCGCCTCAAGCACCATGGTTTTCCCTGACTTCTTGGAGCCCGTGTACTCATCCATAATCGCTTGCAGCTGATCGCGCTGGTTAGGACTCAATGTCTGATCTGAGTACAAGACCCCTGCAGGCATCGCCGAATTCGAAAAAATGGAGCTGGCCGTTTCGTCCGCAGCCAGAGCTGCACCGATCGAATTTGCGCCGTACCGGACTACGGACATTCCGAGCCCATCGCCCGCGCCAAAGCCACGCAGATGAAAAACCTTGTCAGCCGGCAGGACTTCCTTCTTGCCGCGGTCGATCACGCCATACCGAAAGCTCCCATCACGGCCGCGCTCTGGCGTGCACCCGAGCAAGGGACGAAGGCCGACAAGGCGATTGCCGATGAAAAGCCGTTCCGAATAGGCGTTGCCCTGCAACAAAGTCTGAGCAACCACCCCTTCCCAGTATTCCGTCGCGGTCTGATCGCGATTGGGAGAGTCCTTGATGATCTCCGCCAGATCATCGTCCATACGCTCTCGGCTCCCGCTGGACGTCTTGCGGTAGTGATCAACCGGCAAAGCCGAAATCATTTCGGCGGTCTTGCGCACGCAAGCCCAAACAGCGGAATGCTCCATTGATGACTTGGCGCTCACCATCGTTCCGGCTTTGGACGTCACGCCGCCCGAAACCCAGGGCGAGCCTCCCGCGTAAGGAACCCAACCGGCCCCCACAGAGTATTCGGCCCGAACGCCCTGGACGGCAGCTTTCAAGAAACGGATCATATGACCTTCACCGGGTTTGCAAGAAAATCATCCAGGCCCCGCCCTGACGGGACCGGATTGCGAAACATCAGCTCGGATGCGTTCAAAAGGCCGATCACAACGTCGATCTTGGCTGCACCGGCCAGTTCCTTTTCGATGTAAGAGTTAGACCGGCGCACCTCGACGCGGGCATTGCCGATCGACCATGCGAAAATCGGTTGAGCACCATGCAACATCAGGCGCGCTTTCAACCGCAGCGGCAGAGATTTGACCGCAGACTGCAACCGCCACCCCTGAGGAACAGACGTGATGAACGGCTCTTCAAGACCTTCCAGGTTCAAGGCTGTCAGCAGTTCAGGCAAACCCGCGATGTCGAGGCCAACAGCAAACTCTTCAGGCATCTTTCCCGTCGCCTTCAGTTTGCACGTCAGCTCCACGACCTGGTCGACGTGTTCGAAAGGCTGCGAACAGATCACCAGATCCCCGTCCTTCTTGAACGTTTCAAGTGACGGCGCGATCGACTTTCGAAGCTTCAGAACCTCAGGTTGACACCATGCCCGGCACCAGGCGAGATAGACGCCAGTGTCTTTTTCCTTGCCCAGAACAACCGCACCGCAAAGGTCATCGTCACCGCCCCCGTCAACGCCTAGAGTGATGACTTCGGATCGTTCTATCAGCTCATCCAGAGTCAGGGTTTCCTCCCCCGCTCCATCCCAATAGGCCTGTGCGCGCCAGCCATCGTCGCCCTGCGCCGTCCCGATCTCGACGTTGAAATGCTGGCTCGCAACCAAAGCCAGAGATTCCGCGCCTTCGTCCTCCGCCGTTTGGACCGCGTCGCGCAAAAAATCCCAATCAACGCTGCGCCCCAGATGCGGATTGACCAGCGCCCATGTGTCTTCGTCCTTCCAGCCGCCGTCTTTCACCAGCTCGGTCGGCAACTCATACAGCAGCGCCAGCATCGGCTTCTTGATCTTGCCGTCACGCACACGGCGGGCCGTGGTCACCTCGCTGCGAAACACGCCCACCGGCGGCTTCTTCGACTGCGTGGTGATCTGCAGAAGGAAGTGCTTGTTCGATGGGTGCGAAAGCGCACCCCGGATTTCCACGAACAAACCCTTGGCCGCGGGCTTGGTGGCGAACACATGCGTCTCGTCGATCAACACTGTTGCGTTCTTCAGGCCCGTGATGATGTCACCATCAGCGGCCTTGATCATGATTTTTGACGGGATCCGCTTGTTCAGATTGAAAATGGTCCGGGTGCTTTCCCGAGGCTCCGAAAAGACCTTGGTAATGCGCGCTGTGCGTTTGATGATCCCGGCTGCGCAATCAAAGGCGTTGCGCGCCAGTTCGATCGATGGAGCCACCAGGATGAACTGCGCTTCCGGGCTCATGTTGAGAACACAGGCCGTGACAATGATAGCGGCTGCGATGGCTGTCTTGCCGTTCTTCTTCGGGATCATCACGAAGAACTCGCGAAGATACCGTTTTTTGATCTCGGGATCGAAGCTTCCGAAGATCACCCGAACCAGGTCAAAGACCCAGACGTCACAGGTCTCGCCAAAGGTCGGAAACCCATCAAGGTCTGGGTTCCTCAGCTCCTTGAAGATTGCCAACGCCTTCTCGGCGTAGGCGTCATGCAGCGGCAACTCCGGAACCAGCGAGCGACCGGACTTGATACGATCCGCCCAATCCGGAACGGCGGTGCACCACTCGTTGAACGCTGCGTGGTTCAGAGCCGACATCAGTGCAAGTGCTCCGGATTCAGCAGCGGGTCAGCATCGATCGCTTGTTCAGCCGCCGCCGTCAGGGCTTCCTTCTTACCCTTCGGCAAAGCGGCCGGCTTAGTGGCCGTGGGTGCCGTCGCAGCTTCTTGAGCTGCGTCACGAACATCCTCTTCGTCAAGGATTTGCTTCATGGTGCGCATTGCGGACACGTTGCCTTTGCCGACTTGCTCATCGAGCTTCAGCATCAGCTTTGCCCGCAGATCGGCGCGCGCTTTGCGCCGCGCATTCTTCACGCTCAGCTTGCCAGATTGAAAATAATGCTTCGTCAGCGTCGGAAGAGTGATCCCCAACTCAAGGGCAATGTCCCGCTTGTCTTTGCCAGACGCGAGCAAGCCTCTGACTTTGCTAACATTTTCCGCAGTCGCAATATGCCCGTTGGCGCCGGGTTTCCCGTGATTGTCCGGGATGGGGTCACCAAGTAGGTCAAATTTCTGAGTCACAGAAAAAAATTCTCCGAATGAGGGGGGCGCGGGTCTAGGGTCTGGCACCTTTCAGACTTTTGACCGCCCCCCCCCTTTCATTGATGGTTGGTGATGCGCCGGGCATCAGTATTGCCCGCGCTTCTCGATGCTTTGCTTGACCCCGTCGTGGTATTCCTTCGACACGGCCTGAAGGTTGTCTTCATCCCAGAACAGGTGAAGGTCACCACGGTGAGGGATCTTATGATCGATCACAGCACTGTTCCGCGCGTGCTTGCCACCGACAAGCAGGACACCAGTTTGTTGGCATACAGGCCAGAGCCATGGGTGATCCCGGAAGAGTGGCGTCCGCTTAAAATCCGGCCACTCGTTTAAGGGAACCAGTTGCGGGCGCGATCGGAAGCACTGTGCATCCCGAAACAGTATCTTGATCCGCAACCTTTGCCACTTTGCAGTGTTAACCGGACCATCCGAACGCCGAATTCCCTTTCGCGCGCCATCCGTCGCGGCGCCCAAGCGCGACGGCATGGACCCAAGACGCGGCTTTGCCGCAGATAAGCGACCCACCGTTAGACCGGGTCAGGCTCCGGGCCGACACTCAGCATCATCGGTGCTGGCATCGTGCCGTCGATGTGAACGTGGATCGCGGCACCGGCATTCAGCGCCTTCAGCTCTTCCGGAGACGGGAACCAAGCGCTGGTCATGGTTGGAACCTCGCCACCCGCGACGTCGCAATGCCGCGTCCCGTCACGCAATGGCAACCCAAGGAAGCCTTGAGACTTGCCGCAGATGCGGGTCACGCCTTCGATTGTTCCAATGTCCATTTCTTCGCCCTTCAACCACGGCCACAAGTTCAAACGAAAAAGCGCCCGGCAGTTTCCTGCGGGCGCAATTCGGTTCGGAGGCAAGATGTCAACAGAAGCTCGATTGTGTCAACAACTATTTCGCCAAGGCTGCATCGGAGGCATGCGATCGGACACTGAATAGCGGGCCAAATCCATCCTCCGCAGGTCAGACCGCACCGACAGAAGAGCGCCCCACCACCGCAGATAACCACGGCGCGCAGCAGCGACTTCGCCAACGGACGGCGCCCAGACACAGGGCACCCAAAGCTCCTGACGAACCCGCTTCCTCCGGCCCTGCATGTACTCGACCTCGCGGCAGACTTCCGTTTTGCCGAGCTGGCCCAAATGGTTGCGCTTGGACCACGCACGCGGTTGCAACTTGGGCTGCCCCAAATTCCAGCGCGGCACGCGGCACATGCGCGCCAGTTCAGCCACCCAAATGGCCACGTCAAAAGGCACCGCATTGCGAAGCGCTGTCGCGACCAGCTCCGCGTCATCATGCGGGTGACTGCGCCCGAAAGACGTATCAGGCCGAACGCCCTCACCCCGCTCGAAGCCCATGGCCAGCATCTCACCAACCCGATGTTCTGCACTGACCCCCGGCAAGCCGATCCCAAGGGCGGCGCCAACCTCATCGAAATCGAGAGTGGCGCATTCCGTCGCGAACGCCCATTCCAGCAGCCGCTTGATCGAAATGATCTCACGCCCCTGCTCATCAACATTCCGCTCTCCGACATCAGCCGCTACCATTGACTCCGCCGCGTGCTCTTTGCCTCTGCTCATGACCGTCACGCTGCGTCCCCTTGCTCAGCCGCCTCAACATAGCCGCGCACCCGAGCCTCAAGGCTCCGATACCACGCCAACCACTGCAGATCGTCCGGCCAGCGCGGCGGCATCCCCCGCTCCTGCCGGTCCTCGATCTTCTTCCGCTTGTCCCGGTGCTCTGCCGCCCTCGCCTGGACCGCCGCCTGATGCTCTGGCTTGACCGGCGGAAACTTTTTCGCCTCCCAGAACTGATACTCCGCGACAAGCCGATCCCCCTCCAATGCCGCCCTGCCCGCAGCCGAGGCAAACCACCGCAACAGGTTCGGATGCTCGACCAAAGGCCTACGCTCAAACGACTCGGCAATCCCGAGGAACGCAGCCCGGCTCGGCCAGAAGTCCTTGCTCGCACCCTCACCCTTCGTGGCCATGCTCGCCACAAGCGCCCGCAGCGCATCATCGCTCAAATACGCCAGGTCATCGCAGATCTGATCAAGCATGCCCCGGCCCTGCTCAGCCGTCACGCCTTTGCGAAACCGAAAGCCCCTGCGCTCCAAAGGCTGGATCAACAGCACTCGCACCCGGTCCCGCTTGCTCTGAAAGTCGCCTGTCTCACTGCCCGTCATGATCGTTTCCCTTTCTCAGCAAATCCCGGCTTGCCGACACTCGGCATCGGTCAGCATTCCCGCAGCGACGATATGCCGAGACACGAGCCCCGCAGGATCGTGCAACTCGCGGATCGCATTCGCTCGCCCTTCCCGGAAATCCCGCACCGCCCGCTCGGCCTGCGAAACGGTCATCGGATTGTCCGAAAACCCGGCTGGCTTCTCGCGCGCCTTGGTTATTTCCTGGTTACTTACAGGTTCCTCTCCAGTGGGCTGGAGACGGGTCGGCCCTGAAATTGGAGTCGGGTCTGCCTCCAGATTGGAGACGGCTCCGACTCCAGATTTTGGAGACGGCTTTGTCGATTTTTTGGACCCACCACCGCCCGACTTTGGCGGATTTCCGTCTCCAGATTCTGGAGTCGGGTCTTGTGGGCCGTCAATTTCAAAGCCCAAGATGTAGCGCGTCGGGTTCTGGCGTTTCGTCCGGCCATCGCGCGTCTGGTGCCGCTTGATCAGCCCCTTGCGCTCAAGGCTGTTCAGAACGTTGTTGACGGTCCCGTTCGACACACCGGCCCGCTCCCGCAGATAGGCCTGCGACGGAAAGCACCCGGCGCTTGCGTTGTGACAATCGCACAGATGAAACAGCACCCGGAACTCACTGGCGCCGAGCAATGAGGGGTCCAGATCACTCAGCCAATTGGTTGCCTTGTGGCTCATCTCAGGCCACCTTCCGCGCACGTCACGCAGTCCGGGTCAAACGATTTGCCACTGCGCTTGCGCATCAGCATGCCCAAATCACGGCGCTTGACCTCGACTGCACCGCCAGCGACGGCCAGCCGCCTCTTGGACAGCGCAATGTCAAAGTGCTCCCTATGGGAACCGGGTTTCTGAAGCCATTTGCGTGACACACCGATCCGGTCGGCCATCGCCAACAGCTCTTCGGTCGAATCCGCCATCATGTGGCACATTTTCATCCGGCCAAAAGGCGCCTGCATGTCATCGACATAAACGGCCATCACGCCCCCTTTCCCAGCGCCATATCGCGCCAATACCCATGCACCGCCGTGAAGAGCGCATAGCGCCCCGCCGCGAACGCTTCCTCATCCGCGCGCAACTGCGCGGTGATCACATCACCGGCCGGGCCAAAGAGCGGGCCCAAACGGCCACCTCCGCGCGGCAGCACCTTCAACGCATCCGAAACGGCGCAAACAAGCGGCGCGCTTTCAACGAGACCGCCCCTGGACAGCGCCAAAGCGCTGCAGGACGCCACGAAGGCCGCGCGTGGAGGCAATCCGCTCATGACCGCCCTCCCCGCCCGAAAGGCGTCCCAAAGGCTTCGCAACACTGAAACCCGCGCGTGTCCGTCAGGCAGATGTCAGGCACGGCCTCATCCGGCAAAGCATAGCTCGGGAACAAGCAGGCCCCTCGATCCGCTGTCCGGCACGATGCCACAAGGAACGGAACCCACCACGCGCACACCGCACAGCCCATCAGCGCCCCCACTCCAAACGTGACCGCCCGCGTATCGCTTGCGCATCCGCATGCATTCGCGCGAGCACCGGGGCGAGCTGCGGACGCGCTTTCTTTGGCTCCACAGGTGGCGGCGGCGCGTCCAGAACAGGCGCAGACAATTCAGGCGCCGGCTCAACATCACCGCCGTGATCAACCATATCGAGCCGATCCCGCCGCGCGACGTGCCGCACCCGCGCCTCTGTCGTTTTGAGAAACACCGCCGCCGACTGCACGGAATGCCCCAGCGCCGCCGCACTTTGAAAGGCACGCGCCGATGGCGAAACACCATCCGGAAACGTGACCCCCAAATAGCCCGCCATCCGATTGACAGACCGCTTGTCCAAACCGATCACCGCGGCGGCCTCGGTGCAACAAAGCCCCGCATCCGCAAAGGACTGGAGCCACGCGCGCCGCAAGTCGCGCTCTCGCTCCAACTGTTTGGCGTACGTCACGAACCCCGTCATGCCCGCCTCCGCGCCTTACGGGTTTGCGCCGAATTGTACAGGTTCCGCTCACCATGAACGGTCTGCCACCAGCGCAGCGGCTCACCCGCCGCAATGAAATCCTCCTGGAACAGACGCCAACGCGACATCACCGCCCCAGGGTCAAGCCCCGCCAAATGGACAACATCCGCAAAGTCAGCCGTTCCGAACCACGCCCGAGCCGAGGAAAGCAGCTTGCCCCGCCCCCAGACCGGATCTCTGCGAAGCTCCGACGCGGTCCACGACCCGGAATTGAAGCTGTCGAGCCATGATTGCATCAGAACAAACGCCCACAGATCACGACACCGCACCGCATCAACCGGCCCTTCAAGATCAGCCGGAATCACGCGCAGCGCACTGTCATCAATCGGAAATCTGGCAAGGTTCACCGGCCAATATCTCCCTCGGAAAGGCCCCGGGGCACAGTGGCCCCGGAGAAGTCCAACAGGGAGGCGCGTGGAACCGCCGCCACGCCCGGCATCCCGGAAAAAGCCCGCGCGAGGAACGCCCCCGCGCGGGTCAGGTGGCCGCGCACCATCAGGCGCGGCGCAGGTATCGGGCAGGCGCCCGACTGAAATTCGGAACTCATGACGGCACCGCCTGGGAAACCCCATCGAGGTGATCCGCAACGGCCCGCAGCTCGGCGGCCAGATCAGAGGCCGCACAAACCCCCGTCGCCAAGGCTTTCTCTTTGCCGAACTCAGGCGACGGCGCGAGCCGCCAGCACACGTCCCCACCACCGGCAGGCGTCACGCGCAGCGCAACATGATCGACATCGAACACATGCCCCGCCATCACGCCCACCAGCGCGCGGGCATGCCGCCGTCCTGGTTTTCCGGCTTGATCGCAGCATCAGGACAAACCTTCGACGCTTCGATCATCCGGTGCTTGATGCCGGAAACCTGACCTTTGGTGAGACCCATCCCGCGCCCAACCTGCGCCGGACTGGCCAGATCCACATCAAGCCGCGCCATCACTTCGAGATCGAACTCATCGTCCTTGCGCGTTTGCTCGGCTACCAACCCATTCACACGGCCCATGTCAGACCTCCACAGCCGAACGCCCGGCCCATCCACCCCACACGCCCCGCGAGTGTTGGAAAGGAACACAGGCCCGGATGGGCCGGGCGTCCGGCTCGAAAAGATGAAAGGAAGGCGCGCGCGGCAGAACTGGACTTCCCCCGCTCGCTGAGGATAGCGTCAACCTGACGTTGATCAGTAACAAAGGATTTCAAATGAACTTTTTTGCATTGGATTATGAAACCGCGAACGCAGACCAATCGAGCATTTGCCAAATCGGCATGACAGAAGTCCGAGACAGCGCGATCCTCGGAACGAAGACATGGCTGGTAAACCCGGAAGTCGAGTTTGACCCCATCAACAGCAGCATTCACGGCATTAGTGCCTCTACGGTCTCCGGTTCTGAGAAACTCAGCAACCGACTGCCGACCCTCATAGCATCGCTGGAAGGTTCTACGGTTGTCAGCCATACCGCGTTTGATCGCGTCGCGACCTTCCGAGCATGCAAAAAGCTTGGAATCGCCCCACCGCAATCCACTTGGATGGATAGCGCCAGAATTGCACGGCGGGCATGGCCAGATGATTTTGGCAGTTCTGGTTACGGCTTGAAAAACGTTGCCAAAGTCCTCGGGATTTCTTTTGAGCATCACGACGCCGGCGAAGACTCCAGAGCATGCGCCCAAGTCGTTCTGCTCGCCTCCGAACATACGGGATTCACGCTTGCAGATTGGCAATCCCGGATTAAGAAACCGATTATGTCGATGCCTGAACAGACTGGGACGCCAAGTCCGGATGGGCCTTTCTTTGGTGCGACGCTTGTTTTCACAGGAAGCCTGGACCTCCCGCGCAGAGAAGCGGCGATGCTCGCTGCGGCAGTCGGCTTTTCCGTGGGCAAAAGCGTTACCCAAAAAACTGACTTCCTCGTTGTTGGCGATCAAGACGTTTCCAGGCTCGCGGGCAAAGAAAAGAGCAGCAAACACATCAAGGCAGAGCAACTTGCGAGTGGTGGCCACCCAATCCGAATTCTTTCCGAAAGCGACTTCCGATCTCTGATACCGGTCACTCCCTGATGCAGAAAAACCGCCTTTCACAGCTTTTGCGTCCCGGCTCAGGGAGGAGGCGAGAGCCGAGGTGCGCTGACCTGACGCCGGGAGGAGGTTGGCGACCGGTGTTTCGTGAAATGGGGCATCAGGACGGGTCATTGCGGGGCCTCGATGTCGTCGGGGCGCAGACAGTGAAACTTGGAACGGTCGAGGCCGCGCTTGTCGACTTCCTCGCCGAGTCTCTCCTCGGCTCGCCTTAAGGTCTCGGGAAAGTTCCTGCCGTTGTTCTTCAATCGGCTCACCAGCATCCCATTGCTAGCCAAGAGCCAGCCGACCCGGTAGTCGCTCAAACCGGTGAGATCTTGGAACTTAAGGATGTCTTCTTTGATGCTGCTCATGGCGGCATTATGCACTCTAAAGAGTGCAGTTCAAGGTGCAAAAATTGTGATGCATCGCACTCAGGCGAGTGCAATAATTAACGCCATGGAAGATAATCGCTTGAAAAGATTGCTCGAAGTTTTGGAGCGCGACCCTAGATCACCGAACCGCATTAGCGAAGACGCGCGGCTCGGAAGGAATTACGTGCGCACCATTACCAAAGACGGCAAAATGCCGAAACTCGATCATTTCGACGCACTCCTTAACACTATGAGCTATCAAGATAAAATGTACGTCTTAATCGGTCAGCGCCTAACGGAACAGGATCTTGAATTCGTCAGAATTCTGGCTGATCTTTCTCCTGAAGCTCGCCGTCATGCTGTAGATTTTTTCCGCGCTCTCGCAGAGCCCGCAGATAGCTAAGCGCCTCGCTTTTCCCCTCCTCTGAAAGCTTCACCCAAAGGTCGACTAGAACGCGATAGTCGCTCTCAGAATCGGTCATTTTAATATTCCCCACAACAAAGCACACCTGAGGGTTGCATTCTAAATCATCATATGCCTAATAGTAGGTTATTCAATATACAAGTGTAGATTGTCATGACTGACCTTGGACGAAGAATTGAAGAGATTTGCCGTCAGCGCGGCTTGAAGCTCAAACACCTCTGCGATGATGCTGGCGTTCCATACGGAACCCTCCACCAACAGCTAGCTCGCGGCTCCCGGATCCCCTTTGATACGGTTGATCGACTTTCGGATGCACTAGGGTTGCCGCTTGAGCACTTCAGCTCCATGCCATCACGAAAAAGAACAATGGAGGAAATCACGGGAGAGATTGTCTCGCTATTGCAGAGAGCGGAATCAAATCAGACGCATGAAATCGATACCCGCCCGACCGTTGAGACCATCTTTAGGCGCCTCAATGAAGCTGACTTTCGCACTGATCGGCTTGGCGACTTAGCGGATCGTTGTGATCTCTACCACCCGCTAGCGCCAGAAGACCGTTGCGCCCACCCCGTCTCCTTTGGGATGCGCAGCCTGTCGAGGCATGTCCTTGGAATGACAAGCACAACGGAATACTACAAGCGTATCGCAAAATTCGACGCCGACTTGAGACGCAGATCCTTTACCTCCCATAGAGACGCCACCGAACAGCAGTTCAATGTAAGCTCTGAGAACATAAACGAGGTTATTGAGGGTCAAAAGGTTAGCGGATGCTATCTAAGAGCTACTGCGCGCGTCCTCGACAACAGAAAGAGGGACAGAACCCTTATCTTTACTCAGTTCGTGTTCGCCAACGAAAAGGAGTTCAATCTGCCTTCGTGTTGACGCTAGCAGCGCATGTGAATCCTTGCGCCCGTGCGGTTCTGGCTTTCGCCAAATCATTGCTCGCCGAATGACGCAGGAAAAGCCATACAGCCGATTCAACGGAATGTCTGTTTCATCAACAAACCCATACATCCAATCGAATTTCCAGCGAGATACTATGATCAGCTTCATAACTTTCAGAAATTTTGCGAGATCGGTTATGGAGATGTTGTCGCGACCTTGGACTTTTTCGACGGTTTGCACCTGGCCAGTGTAAACAACCACACCGCGTATCAAATCAAACATCTGATCCAAGTAATCTATCGCGTCAGACCGCCGATCGTACTGACCAACAGAGACACGTCGAGTATAGGAACCCAATGTTTCATTCCGAAGATCAATAACTCGGGCTGAAACACTGGCTACAGGAACTCCATCACGTTCCAAGAAAAGCCAATATGCCTCGCCCTGCTCGAAGTCGAGCCTGCTTGGATCCATCATTGGAATAAACTCGAGCCTGCCGATCTCTCCAACTTTTGAAACAGCGCGTTCGTAATCATCCTCAATCGAGACGACATACCCCTTACCCTCCAGGGCCTTAATCAAGGGGCCTCCAAGACGTATTAAGTCGATCTCGTTCATGCGTCCCCCTCAGGCCTGTCACAAGGCTTGTGTGCCGCAGACGTTACCATGATTCCAGTATGGCGGAACGAAAACGGCGAACCCCTCATGCACTGGACGCACCTTAAAGAGTGCATCTTTCTTGACAATGCACTCGATAGAGTGCAGTTTCTCCACACCACCGAAGAGGCAAATGCCCGATCCGGCCATCGAGCCAACAGGGCGCTGATCGTGGACACATGATGGAGTGACCTTATGCGGAATGCCCCCGACTTGATCCATAGCCTGACCTGCAACAACCCGATCCCTTGCCTCGCACAGGACGCATGGCTGTCCTTGAAAGAAGCGCAACGGCTCGAAGACGGCACCAGCGGCGCAATCAACCCGGAACGTATGGCCCGGCTCGAAGCCATGCCCTCCCACTGGCCCACCGTCCGGCAGCAGCAGAACGAAGTACTGGCCAGCCTCGACGCCGCCCGCCCCCGCATCACCGCCGCGATCCTGCGGCTTCAGGGGGCCAGCGCATGACCTTGCTCTTTTCAATCTTCACCGCCTTCAGCGGCGCAGGCCTCTTCCTCTCCGCCCTCGCGATGATCAGCATGGCGCGGAGCTGGCCGGAGCTCGAAACCGGATCACGCACGATCGGCTTCACCATCATCGGCGGCCTGATCACCGTCTCCGGATGCTCAGGCACCGCCGCGTGGGTGCTGGCATGAAATCCCGCCAGCCCATGTCCGCCCTGCCCCGATCCCAACAGGCCGGGATCCTCTGCAACGATGAAACCTTTCAGAAATTCGTCGGCGCGCGGATCGGTCTGGCAGACGGCGAACCCGCCGCCCCCGGCATCGCGGCGGATCACGTCCGCTGGCAATGCGGCGTCCACACCCGCGGCGATCTGGACAACCCGGACACCCGCGCCTTCCACAACCGCCGCTCTGCCGCCGAGCTATGGGACGAACTCCGCACCGAATACGACGCCTGGCGCGGCGCCATCCCCCGCCCGGAAAGGGAGCCAAGCTGATGAATGACGAAAACATCCAAATAAACCGGATCATGATCCTTCGCAGACCCACCTTACCAAGGGCGCTGATTGCTCCCGGCCTACAACTCACTCTGATCGGCGTTGGCATTGCCACGGACAGCGCTGCGATGCAGTGGTCCGGCTTCGTCGCGCTTTGCCTGATGGCGCTAGCCGCCGCTGTGCTGTCTCGGATCGAACCTATGACCGTGGAAGAAGCGCGTCAGACGCTGGACACAATCGAAGCCAAAGAAGCCCTGCACACTCCCCGGCCTTGAGCCGGGGGCTTTGATGGCTTGCCGGGCCGACAGCCCCACGCGGTGTGGGGCGGGCACATCCTGGCAGATATTCCGGCAAGCCTTCCAAGCCACCACGAAGGGAACCAACACATGACCCGCGCCACCCCGGACAGCGTGATCGCCGCGCTGGACCTGACCGACCCGCCACAGCGCCACGCCGCAGACATGATCCGCCATCTCGCCGCCAAACGCAGCGACCAGCGCGGCTTCTACATGATCTGCCGCAAGCCCACGCACCAAGGCAGCAAGACCGAACCCAAGGCCCGCATTGCCCACTTCAACACCGCCCGGGACGACGCCCGCCGCCTCGCCCGCAGCGCAGGCGCCCCTTTCGTGGTCCTGGGCGTGGTCGATGTCGTGAACCCCACCGACGACCTCACCGGTCGCCTTCTCTGAGAAAGGACCCCAGCCGATGAAAGACCATTCCATCAACTTCCTCGAATTCCTGCAGACCTTCCGCCGCGGCGAGCTTCTGCGCGAAGTCGATCACCAGCTCGCAAAGGTTACGGACGCCATGCACGAGACCGGCGGCGACGGTGAGCTGACTATCAAGCTGCCCTTCAAGTTCAACAAGGCCGGGCAGATCGAATGCGTGCCCAGCATCGCTGCGAAACCGCCCAAAAAACCCATGGGCACCGGCCTTTACTTTCTGACGGACGAAGGTCGCCTTTCGCGCCGCGACCCCAATCAGATGGACATCGAAGACGAAATCGAACGCCGCCGCGCGGCGGAATGATCCTTACCAAAACTGACCAAACGGAGAAACGAAATGGAACAAACCCAAGACCCTCGCGCCGTTCTTGACGCGACCATCGACGCGGCGCGCCTGGCCGAGCCTGTGATCCAGCACGACGACGGTCGCAAGCACGCCTTCATCCCCGAGGGCTATGATCTGAAGGACGTGTCCGACCCGTACCTTTTGCCGCCTCACATCAAGCGGCATCTGATCGTGGATGATCGCGCTTCGCTCTCTGCCTATGCCAACCGGTTCAGCGACAAGCGCAGCCTGATCGTGGCCGACTATGACAACGGCAAGATCACGGCGTTCCTCGACTGGGACAGCGACAACCAGAACAAACTGCAGCCGCAACCTCGTGATCACAGTGCAACGCTGCTCCTTCGCGACAGCGAGGAATACAAGCGCTGGAGCAAGATGGAGGGTGCTCTGCATTCACAGGAAGACTTTGCCTTCTTCATTGAAGAAAACGTCGCCGACGTGACGTACCCCGACGCCTCCACCCTTTTGGAAATCTGCCGGGAACTCGAAACGACCTCTGGCACGGTGTTCAAGAGCGGCGTGCGCCTCGACAATGGCGACCGGTCCTTCACCTATGAGACCGAAACCCGCGTGAAAGGCGAAATGGTCGTTCCGACCGAAATCACCCTCGCCATCCCGCTCTATCAGGGCGAAGAACCCACCACGATCTCCGCAAAGTTTCGCTTCCGGCCCCGGCCCGATGGTCTGGTGCTTGGCTTCCAGTGGCACCGGGTCGAGTACCAGCGCCAGGCCAAGTTCACCGAACTGGCAACCGCCGCAGCCGAGGAAACCGGCCTGCCGGTCTTCTTTGGGCGCTCCTGATTTCTCTTTCTGGCCATCGGCGACGGTGGCCAGCGACGGAAACCAGCCCCCAACCGGGAGACACCCCATGCTCCAAAAACCAATTCTGAGAATCCTCCCCCTCGCCAGCGCCCTGCAGGCCCTCAAAGAAGCGCCGACAGCGGAAGCCCGCACCGAGGTCATGGCCAACATCATCATCGCAGGCGGCGGGATCTGGATGTTCGGCCCGGACCAGCCCGAGGGCATGGCCGAAATCTCGCTGTGCAATGTCGTCGGTCTCGGCGAGACCGCAGAGCAAGCCACGGCCGATTGGATGGCAGCCGCCGCGCGGACTCTAGAACATGGCGTCTGCATCCTTTGGTACGCCCGTCAGGTTCAGGCCGATTGCACCCAACACGACGACGTCACCGTCGCCGAGGCCTGTCGCATCATCGAGGCGCGCAGCGACGACCCCACCGAATCCGCACGCGCCCGCGACCTGCGGGTCCTGATCGAAGGCGAAGCCGCCTAAGCCCCCATTCGACCGCCGGTCGAATACCCCCGCCGCACAGATGCAAAGCCGGTGTTTGAAAGCGGCGGGGGTTGGAAATCCGAAAGGATCGAAGCCATGAAAGTGCTGATCGGATGCGAAACAAGCGGCATTGCGCGGCGAGCCTTCGCAGCTCTCGGGCACGACGTTTGGTCCTGCGACATCGAGGCCGCCGAAGACGGGAGTAACCGCCACATCCGCTGCGACATCCGCGACGGTATTCTTTCCGAAGGCTGGGACCTGCTCGCAGTTATGCACCCGCCATGCACCCGGCTTTGTCGATCGGGCAGACGCTGGATGTCCGGCCCGGGCAAATGGACCCAGCCCAAGCGCCTGCCGAACGGGCGAACATGGGCCGACATGCGCGCGGAGTTTGAAGAGGGCGTCGACATCTTCACAACGTGTTGGACTGCTCCCATCGAACGTGTCGCGATCGAGAACCCTGAAATGAACGACCTGGCGAAAGACCGCATGCCAGCCGATCTGCCGCCGCCCGCATTGGTACAACCGTTTTGGTTCGGGGAACCCGCATACAAGGCGACTGGGTGGTATCTACGCGGCCTCCCCGCCCTGCAGGCAACCAACAAGCTACAAGAGCCCCGTCGCGGCAGCGCCGACTGGAAAGCATGGAATGCGGTGCACCGCATGCCACCCGGCCCGGAACGCGCCCGCCTTCGCAGCCGGAGTTTTCCCGGCATGATGCAAGCCGCCGCGCATCAGTGGACAGATGCTGCAACAACCGAAATCAGGAGTGCATGACATGGGAGCCCCGAAAATCGTCTTGGCACTGGACGAAAAAGGAGCCGCTGCCGCGCTGACCTTGTCCGTTGCCAAGTTTCGACGCCTGGTCAATGCTGGGTCTTTGCCCCAGGCGCGCCGCGTTGGCGACGAGGAAAGGTGGTGGGTTGCCGATCTGGAAGCAATTCGTACCGGGGAGAAAGCCATCCCAGAGGATGAAGGATTCACGATGTGAGACCGCCAAAGCCGCGCATAACGAAGCCAAAGCTTGTCTGGAAGCTGAACCGCCAGAAGACTGCATGGGTGCCATATCACCGGGTGCGCTGGACCGTGAACGGCAAGCGCAAGGAAAAGGCGATCATGCTCGACTGGAAGGGCGATGCGCGCCTTCTCGACGAACTATATTGGAGTTGCGAAAGCGGAAGACACGAAGGGCAGAAAAGAAAGCCCAAGCACACTTGGCGCGAATGCATCGAGGCGTGGCGCAAAGATCCTAAAGGGCAAGGCAGGTTGGCGCGCAGCACCCGGGCCAGTTACCGCCGAGCAATGGACCGGATCAATGTGAAGAACGGCGACAAGAGTATGGGTCAGACCACGCCAAAAAACCTGTACCAAGCGCATCTCGCCATGAGCGCCACGCCGCGCGAGGCTGACCGGATGCTGCAAACCGTGTCTCTTCTCTGGAACTACGCCAAGTCAAAACTGTTCTGGCCGATCGGCGACAATCCGGCCAGCGGGATCGAACACTTTGGCAAGCAGCGCGAGTTTGAGCCTTGGCCCGCATGGATGGTTGGCAAACTGGACGAAGCGCCGGAGACAGTGAGAACCGCTGCAAAGCTGATCCTTGGCACCGGGCAGAGACCAGGAGCCGCGATCCAAATGCGCCGCGACGCCTTCGAGGGCGAGTATATGACGGTGACAGACGAAAAGGGCGGCCAGAAATTCGAGGTCTATGCTCCGGATTTCCTGCGCTCCTACGTGGCGTCCCTGCCTCACCGGGGCGATTACCTGCTGGCCCGGAACATCAAGCAGCCCCTTGGCTATGACGCCGTAGAGAAGGCGTTCCGCGCGTGGCGTAAAGACCTCGGGGTCAAGGCCAAGCCCTTTGTCCTCCATGGGCTGCGGAAGCTGGCAATCATCGAGCTGGCAGAATCAGGCGCAACCGATGCGCAAATTCAGGCGGTCACCGGACAGTCCGCTGAAATGGTCGCCTTCTACAGGGCCAAGGCAAGTCGCAAGGCATTGAGCCGAGCAGCGCAAAAAGGCCGGGAATAGAACATGAACAGAACAGGAATGGGGGAGTCGCTTCGGGGAGTCGCTGCGGAAGATGACCGCCAAAGATCGGCTAAGTCATTGGTACCCAAGGCCGGACTCGAACCGGCACGCCCGAAGGCGGGGGATTTTGAATCCCCTGCGTCTACCATTCCGCCACTTGGGCACGAGGCTGGTTTATCGCCCTGCCAAAGCGCCTGCAAGGGACTTCTTGCCGATCTTTGCCGGTCCCGATGGATTGCCCGGCCATCGCGGTTGACCTCTGGCGGCGTGCGTGATCTGACGCGGCCTATACCAGTTCGGAGCCGCGCAGATGACAGGTCATTCCTCGCAGACCATGGCAATCTCGGACCGGCTCGACCGATTGGCGGACGAGGCCGAGGGCGAGGCCGTGACGCTTGACTGGGTGTTGGCGCAATTGCACGAGCGCGCCTTTGGCCTGTTCCTGCTGATCCTCGCCCTGCCCTGCTGCATTCCCTTTCTCTATGGCATCCCGCAGGTGGTGGCGCTGCCGTTGATGTTTGTCTCGGCGCAGATCGTGTTTGGACGCGATGTGCCGTGGCTGCCGAAAAAGCTGGGCGCGCGGAGCGTTTCTGCCGAAGGGCTGCGGTCGCTGGCGGAGCGCGCCGGGCCGTGGCTGCGCCGGATCGAAGCGGTGAGCCGACCGAGGCTGACCGGGCTGACGCGCCGCCCGGCGGACCGTGTTATCGGTCTGGCGCTGGTGCTGTTCGGCGCGTCGATCCTCGTGCCGCTGCCCGGCACCAACACCGTGCCCGGTTTTGCCGTGGTGGTTGTGGCCATGGGGCTGTTGCAGCGCGACGGCGTTCTGGTTCTGCTCGGCGCGCTTCTGGGGACTGCCTGGATTGCCTCGCTGATCTTTGCCGGGGCCACTCTCATCAACGTGATCAGGACCTGGATCGGGCTTTGACCACACCGCTTGCAAACGGCCCCGCCATGGCGCACCAGTTGTGCGGGCAGGCCCATTAAGAGGACACCATGAACCGCACCCTTCTGATCGCAATTGCCGCGGGCGGCTCCGCCGCCATGATGCTTGGGGCTTTTGGCTTCCAGTTCCTGGGCGAGATGCCGCCCTGCAAGCTGTGCATCTATCAGCGCTACGGCCATGTGATCGCCATTCTGGCCGGTCTGGTGGCTTATATGCGCCCGGTGAACCCGGTGCTGTGGATCGGTGCTTTGGGCGCGCTCAGCAGTTCGGTGATCGGTGCCTATCACGCCGGGGTCGAGCTGAAGTGGTGGGAAGGCCCCAATACCTGCACCTCCGGCTCGATCGAAGGGCTGACACCGGAAGAACTGCTGGCGCAGATCACCGCCGCACCGATCGTGCGCTGCGACGAAATCCCGTGGGAGATGTTCGGCATCTCCATGGCAGGCTGGAACGCCATCGCCTCGCTGGGACTGGCTCTGATCTGGGTGCTGGCGACGCGCCAGCGCTGATCCCGCGCCGGGTTTGGGGCCATTGTCGCGGCCCCGCTCAGGCGGTAAAACACCGACATGTTTCACGCCAAAGGTGCGCTGCGCACCGGCCTTATCACCTGTGTCCTTTTGGTTTTCGGCGCATTGGGCGGCTGGTGTGCTGCGCTGTTGGCCGTGCCGATGCCGTGGATGCTGGGCAGCCTGCTGGCGACGGCGCTGCTTGTGCTGTGGGTGAAGCCGACCAGCCTGACCGGCTACAGCTTCCCCCTGCCCTTGCGCACCGGTTTCATCGCCCTGATCGGCGTGATGATCGGCGCGCAGCTCGAACCTTCGTTCCTGTCGATGATGGCAGAGCTGGCGCTGAGCGTCAGCATGCTGGCGCTGTTTGTCGGCCTGACCCATGCGGGCAACATGCTGATCTTCCGCCGTCTTGGCGGCTATGACCGGGCCACGGCCTTCTACGCGGCTACACCGGGCGGGTTGATGGAGAGCATTCTTCTGGGCGAATCCGCCGGTGCGGACCTCAAGATCCTGACCGCGCAGCAGTTCCTGCGCATCATCTTTGTCATCACGCTGGTGCCGTCGGGCCTGTCGCTCTGGCTCGGCCATCCTGTGGGCAGCGCGGCCGGTCTGAACCTTGGGGACGCGCCCGAGGCGCCCCTGACCGCCGTGGATTTCGGCGTGATCAGCCTCATCGGCCTGACCGGCCTTGGCATCGCGCGGCTGATCCGCCTGCCCGCCGGGCATCTGACCGGGCCGCTCCTGCTCGCCGCCGCGTTTTCCGTGGCAGGGGTGCTGGACCTGCATGTGCCGTTCTGGCTGGTCTCTACCGCGCAGGTGGTGATCGGCGTGAGCCTCGGTCTGCGGTTCAACGGCATGAACGCCCGGCTCTTGCGCAATTGCGCCGGGTTGTCCTTTGTCTCGGTGGTTTTCATGCTGGGATTGGGCGCGGGGTTTGCCTCTGTGCTGCACGTGATGACAGAGCTGCCGTTCCTGCATCTTTTCATCAGCTACGCGCCGGGCGGCGTGACGGAAATGTCGGTGATCGCGCTGAGCCTCGCCGCCAACCCGGCCTTTGTCAGCCTGCACCATGTGCTGCGCATTCTGATGACGGTGTTGGAACTGACGGTCTTGTCGAAACTGGTCGACTTGAAGCGTTAGGCCTCGGCCTTCTCCGCCAGTTCCAGCCATTCTTCCTCGGCGGCGGCCAGCGCCTCCTGCCGTTCGACCAAAGCCTCTGTCGCCTTTTGAAACTTCACCGGCTCTTTGGAAAACAGCTCCGGATCCGCCATGAAGTCCTCTAGCTTGGCAATCTCCGCCGTCAGCCGGTCAATGACCCCCGGAAGCGCTTCGAGCCGGTGTTTTTCCGTATAGCTGAGGCCGGATTTCGGCTCTGCTGCGGGTTTGGCCTTTTCTGCGGCCTGTTTGGCTTTGACCTTCTCCTGTGGGGCTTCCGCTTCCCGTCTCTGGCTCTGATAATCGCTCCAGCCGCCCGCATAGACCGTCGCCCGCCCGCGCCCTTCCATGGCGATGGTTTGCGTCGCCACCCGGTCGAGGAAATCGCGGTCGTGGCTGACCAGCATCACCGTGCCGTCGTAGTCGTCCAGAAGCTCCTGCAAAAGATCGAGCGTTTCCACGTCGAGATCGTTTGTCGGCTCGTCCAGAACCAGAAGATTCGACTCGCGCGCCATGATTTTCGCCAGCAGAAGCCGCGCTTTTTCGCCGCCCGACAGCGAGCGTACGGGCGCGCGGACCTGCCGTTCATCGAACAGAAATTCCTTGAGATAGCCCACCACATGTTTCGGCACGCCGCGCACCATGACCTGATCGGACTGGCCTGAAACACGCATGTCCGGGTCCGTGGTCATATTGTCCCAAAGCGAGGCCTCAAGGTCCAATCGTGCACGATTTTGGTCGAAAATGGCCGGAACGAGGTTCGTACCCAGCTTGATCTGCCCGGAATCCGGCGCGATCTCCCCCATGAGGATCTTCAAAAGCGTGGTCTTGCCGACGCCGTTGGGCCCGACAAAGGCCACGCGGTCACCGCGCTGGATGGTCAGATCGAGGCCGCGGATGATCGGCTTGTCGCCAAAAGCATGCGCAATCCCCTTGGCGTCCACCACCTTCTTGCCGGACTTCGGCCCGGAGGCGAGGTCCATCGCCGCCTGCCCCTGCCGCCGAATCTGGCCCGCCCGCTCGCTGCGCATGTCCTGAAGCCGCCGCACACGGCCCTGGTTGCGCTTGCGCCGGGCGCTGATGCCTTCCACGGCCCAGCGGGCCTCGGACTTGATCTTGCGATCCAGCTTGTGACGCTGAACGTCTTCCTCATCCCAGATCTTGTCGCGCCAGGCCTCGAAGGCGGCAAAACCCTTCTCCTGCCGCCGCACCGCCCCGCGATCAATCCAAAGCGTGGCGCGGGTCAACTCGCTCAGAAACCGCCGGTCGTGCGAAATCAGGACAAAGGCCGAGCGCGTGGACTTCAGCTCATCTTCGAGCCACTGGATAGCCTCGATGTCGAGATGGTTCGTCGGCTCGTCCAGAAGCATCAGTTCCGGCTCTTCCGCCATCAGCTTGGCCAGCGCCGCGCGCCGCCGCTCCCCGCCCGAGGCCGTGGCCACAGGACGATCCGGATCGAATTTCAGCCCCTCGCTCGCCCGCTCCACCCTGTACATTTCGGACGCCTCCAGTGCCGAGGTGGCAAACTCCCCCAGCGTCTCGAATCCGGACAGATCGGGCTCCTGCTCCATGTAGCCTACGGAAACACCCGACGGGACCACGCGCGCGCCTTGGTCGGCTTCTACCAGCGCCGCCATGACCTTCATCAAGGTCGACTTGCCGGAGCCGTTGCGCCCCACCAGCGCCACCCGATCGCCGGGCTGCACGGTCAGTGACAGGTCATGAAAAACGGGCTCTCCCCCAAAGGTCAGAGAGATATCGGTGAGTTGCAAAAGCGGTGCCATAGCCATGCGCGCCAGCTAGGCAGACATGCGCCAGAGGTCAATCCCCTGCACCCGCCCCCTGTTTCTTCTCTGTAAAAATATCCAAAGAATCGCGCCCGCAGGGCGCGCCGGTCGGCCAGCGCCAGTTGGCCGAAACCCCTCCGTCACCCGGCCAGCGCCCGCAAGAGCCGTTTGCGCTCCGGGGGAATCGCCGCAACTTCGACGCCGGTGAAGACGTGCAGCGTGTTCATCTCAGTGTCCACCACAGCGTGATCCGACACCCAGCCGCCCATCATCAGGTAGGTCCGGAGCAGCGGCGGGATGGCGGAGAGCGCCGCGCGCCCGGGCGCTGCCCGGTCCGGCAGGTCCGAAAAGCGCACCACGTCCGAGGCTCCGATCCCCGGTCGCCAGCGGTCCGGGCCGAGGTGGCGGGCCTGCAAAAGCGCAAAGGCGGCGGCATAGGGCGCCGGGTCCGTGCCGGGGAACGACGAGCAGCCGAACAGCATCTTCACGCCCCCCGCATCCACCTGCGCCGCGATCATCCCCCAGGCAAGACGCAGGATGTCCGGGTCGGTGCAGTCCGGGTGCAGGCAGAAGCGGCCGATCTCCATCATCGCCCCGTCAAACGCCTCGAGTTTAGACAGATCATAGACCTGCGACGCATAGCTGCGATGGATATCCCGCCCCTTGGCCAGCGGCAGGAAGCGAAAGCAGCAGACCAGATCGCCGCCGGTCTCTTCGATCAGCACATGAGAGCAGAAGGCGTCAAATTCATCCGCGTCCCGCGCGCCATCGCTGCGAAAGGCCAGTCCGCGCAGGTCCTGCGCGCGGCGGATGTCCGCCGCCTCATGCGCCAGCCATGCGCGGTATCGACCTTTGCTCAAGGTTGTCATGCCACGCTCCTGTGGCAACAGCAGATCACGTGCAGAGCCGGGCCTCAGCCGCCGATGTCGCCGAGGTTGAGCGCCCCGAGGTTGCCGAAGAGTTTGCGCACAAAGCTGATGTCGCCATCGGTGGTGCGGGTGATGCGGCGCTCCAGCGGCACCACGATCCCGTCCTCCAGACCGTAGGTTGTGATGTTGGACACCACGCCGGCCTCATCGAAAGCGATTTCAAGAATGGTGCGGTCCACCACTTCCGGCCTGCGCCAGGCAAAATGCTTCACTTCGCTCTGGATGTAATAGAACCCCGTGTCGCGGCGAACGCCGGAGGTGGTCGGCACGCCGATCAGATCCTCGACCGAGGCGCGGGTGTCCACGCCGGGGATGATCTGCTGCAATTCGTCTTCGGGCGGCACAAAGCCATGGTTGCGGTAATTGGCCGTACACGCGCTCAGAACGGCCACGGCGACCACCGCCAGAGCCAGTTTCGATCGTGTCCGTGTTTGGGCACCTGTTACACCCGGAAACCTGCGTCGCATCCCACACCTCTTGCCTAAGCCGTTCCGGCCTCTTAATTCCGATTACAGAAGGACGCCTCTGCATTCAAGCCAAGGAAATCCCGACCTGATGCCCAAGATGACCCAAAGCAACGCCCGTTTGCGTGTTTCAGACCTGCGCCAGCGCCGCGAAACGCCGTTCCTGCTGGAGCCGGATGCCACCGGACGCGCGGCCGCGGCCGAAGCCGCCGGAGCGGACAGTTTGCGCAAGCTGCGCTTTGAAGGCGCCCTTGCGCCGCGTGGCAAATCGGGCTGGGAACTCAAGGCCCGGCTGGGCGCAACCGCCGTGCAGCCCTGTGTGGTCACGCTTGAGCCGGTAACGACCCGGGTGGACACGGACGTGCTGCGCCGCTTCCTGCCCGAAGACCAGATGGACGCCCCGCCCGAATCCGGCAGCGAGACGGAAATGCCCGAGGACGACAGTCTCGAACCTCTCGGAGAGGTGATTGACCTTGAGGCGGTGATGGTCGAGGCGCTCTCGCTCGCCCTGCCCGCCTACCCGCGCAAGGATGGCGCGGATCTGGGTGAGGCGGTCTATGCGGAGGACGGCGCAGAGCCTTTGAAAGACGCGGATTTGAAGCCATTTGCCGGGCTGGCCGCGCTGCGCAGCAAGTTGCAGGAAAACGGCGGCGATTAATTCTGCGCGCGCGAAAGAATCACCTTGCCAAAACGCGCTTTGTGCGTATTTTCGCGCCTTCACGAGAAATGATCCTTGTGTCCGATGCTTTCTTGGCATTAAGAGGCCGGACACGAATGCAAATCACCGGGCAGAGCCCCTGCCCGGATTACTGAGATAGAGGTTGAGACATGGCTGTCCAGCAGAACAAAGTGTCCAAGTCGCGCCGCAACAACCGCCGCGCACATGATGCACTGACCGCAGCGAACCCGAACGAGTGCCCGAACTGCGGTGAACTCAAGCGTCCGCACCACGTCTGCCCGTCCTGCGGCCACTACGGTGATCGCGAAATCGTCGCCATGGCCGACGAAATCGAACTGGACGAAGACGCAGCATAATCCATAACGATCTCGGGCCCGACATGACCTCATTGAAGGATCACACACGGACGGGTTCTGACAAGGTCGTTATTTCCGTCGACGCCATGGGCGGAGACAGCGGACCGGCAACCGTGGTTGCCGGTATTTCGCATTCTGCGGAAAAGAATCCGCGTCTGCACTTCCTGCTGCACGGCCCCAAGGACACGCTTGAAGCGCTTGTCGCCAAGCGGCGTGTGCTTGATGGGCGCTGCGAGATTCGCGCGGCTGATGGTGTTGTCTCGATGGAAGACAAGCCGAGCCAGGTGATGCGCAACGGCAAGGGGACCTCCATGTGGTCCACCCTTGAGGCCGTGCGGGACAAGGAAGCGGAAGTGGCCGTCTCCTGCGGCAACACCGGCGCGCTGATGGCGCTGTCGATGATCCGCCTGCGCAAGCTGCCCGGCGTGGACCGCCCCGCCATCGCGATTCTCTGGCCCTCGCGCAACCCGCAGGGCTTCAACGTGATGCTGGACGTGGGCGCGGATATCCGGGCCGACGCGCGCGATCTGCTGCAATACGCCCTGATGGGCGCATCTTACGCACGCAACGGGCTGGACCTGCAAAAACCGCGCATCGGGCTGCTGAATGTCGGCACCGAAGAGCACAAGGGCCGCGCCGAACTCAAGGAAGCCTATGAGCTGATCGGCGATCACGCCGAAATCGGCCGCTTCGAGTTTGTCGGCTTTGTCGAAGGCGGCGATATTCCCGGAAACCGCTGCGACGTGATCGTGACCGACGGGTTTACCGGCAACGTCGCGCTGAAAACCGGTGAAGGCACCGCCAGCCTGATTGGCGAGCTTCTGCGCGAGGCCTTTGCCTATTCGCCGCTGTCGCGCCTTGCCTCCCTGCTCGCCCTGACCTCCCTGCGCCGCCTGCGCAAGCGGATTGACCCGCGCCGGGTGAACGGCGGGGTGTTCCTTGGCCTCAACGGCACGGTGGTGAAGTCCCATGGCGGGGCAGATGCCACCGGGGTTTCGGCGGCGGTAAAGCTGGCCTTTGAACTGGCGGACAGCGGATTTGGCGATCGCCTCGCCGCTCGGGTTGCGTCTACCGCCAAGCAGGCGCAGGATGCCCCTCAGAAAGACGACGACCAAAAGGACAGCAAAGCCTCATGACCACCCGTTCCGTTGTCATCGGCGCAGGCCATTATCTCCCCGAACGCGTCGTTGAGAACGCTGAATTTGAAAAGACCCTCGATACGTCAGACGAATGGATCCGCGCGCGCTCGGGCATCGAGCGCCGCCATTTCGCCGCCGAGGGGCAGACCACCTCTGATCTCGCCTGCCGGGCGGCCCGTGCCGCCATCGCAGACGCGGGGCTTGAACCCGATGACATCGACGCCATTGTACTGGCGACTTCCACCGCAGATCTGACCTTCCCCTCCGCCGCCACCATGGTGCAGGCGGAACTGGGCATGACGCGGGGCTTTGCCTTTGACGTGCAGGCGGTCTGCGCCGGGTTCGTCTTTGCCCTGACCAACGCCAATGCGCTGATTGTCTCCGGCCAGGCCAAGCGCGTGCTGGTGATCGGCGCCGAGACCTTCAGCCGGATCATGGACTGGACCGACCGCGGCACCTGTGTGCTCTTTGGCGATGGCGCGGGCGCAATCATCCTTGAGGCGCAGGAGGGCGACGGCAGCAGCGCGGATCGCGGCATCCTGTCGACGGACCTGAACAGCGATGGTCGCTTCAAGGACATTCTGTACGTCGATGGCGGCGTGTCGACCCAGAGCACCGGCTATCTGCGCATGGAAGGCAAGGAAGTGTTCCGCCATGCCGTGGAAAAGCTCGCCTCGACCGCCACAACCGCGCTGGAAAAGGCCGGGTTGGCCAGCAGCGACGTCGATTGGGTGGTCCCGCATCAGGCCAACATCCGCATCATCAAGGGCACCGCGAAAAAGCTGGGCCTGCCGATGGAGAACGTCGTGGTGACGGTTCAGGACCATGGCAACACCTCTGCCGCGTCGATTCCCCTCGCCCTGTCTGTTGGCAAGGCGCGCGGGCAGATTCGCGAAGGGGATGTGCTCGTGACCGAGGCAATTGGCGGTGGCCTGGCCTGGGGTGCCGTGGTTTTGCGCTGGTAAGCGGCTTTCGCGTCACCTGAAAACGTTAATGCAAGTCGTTGATATTGACTTGGCTTTTGCCATGCGCCTATCCTTCTGAAAACCTCGGGAGGGATGAAGATGAGTGACAAGACGCTGACCCGGATGGATCTGAGCGAAGCCGTGTTCCAGGAAGTGGGACTCTCGCGGAACGAGAGTTCAGAACTCGTCGAATCCGTGCTGCAAATGATGTCCGACGCGCTTGTCGCCGGGGAGCAGGTGAAGATTTCTTCCTTCGGCACCTTCTCTGTCCGCGAAAAAGCAGCGCGCATCGGGCGCAACCCGAAAACCGGCGAAGAGGTTCCGATCCAGCCGCGCCGCGTGTTGACGTTCCGCCCCTCGCATCTGATGAAAGAGCAGGTCGCCGCCGGCAACAAACGCTGAGGACTGCCCCATGGCGAAATCCCGTGACGCCTTCCGGACCATCTCGGAGGTGGCGGAGTGGCTCGACACGCCGGCCCACGTTCTGCGGTTCTGGGAAAGCAAGTTCACCCAGGTGAAGCCGGTAAAACGCGCCGGTGGACGGCGTTATTACCGACCTGCGGACATGGACCTGCTGGGCGGGATCAAGAAGCTGTTGCACGACGATGGGATGACCATCAAAGGCGTTCAGAAAATCCTTCGCGATCAAGGCGTTAAACACGTCTCTTCACTCTCTGACCAACGCGCGGACGATGACGCCGCAGGCGGCGAGGTGATCGAGGACGCGCCGTACGTCGAAGTTGAGATGGACCCGCCGGAAGACACGGTGGTGGCCTTCAACCGCGAGAAAACAACAGATTTGTTCGAGGCCGAGCCCGAAGCGGATGGTGCCGAGCCAGAGCAGGAAACGCCCCCTGCAGAGCCCGTAGCAACCGAGGTTGCGCCGGACCCAGAGCCGGAGCCGGAACCCGCGCCCCCGGAGCCTGAGCACGTTGACGTAGCCGCCGAACCCGAAGCGGTCGTGGAAGAGTCGCCGGAGCCGGATCCGGTTCCTTTTGCCTCTGAACCGATGGATGCAGCCCCGGAACCGGAGCCCGCGGCACCCGAGATCGCAGACTCGGAGCCGGTCCCAGCCGCAGCACCCGAAGACGCGCAACCTTTGGATGAGGATGCGCCGGTGATTTCCGAAGCGGAGGCCGCGCCGGAACCTGAGCCTGCCGCCGCGCCCGAAGAATCGCTGCAAGAGGCCGAGCCTGTGCCAGAGCCGGATCCCGTGCCGGACCTTGAGCCTGTTCCAGAGCCTCTACCGATGGCCGCAGATCAGGCCGCGCCCGAAACGCCGCAGGACTTGGAGGACGGTCCGGTGGATGCCGAAGCCATTCCCGCAGACCCCGAGCAAGCGCCCGAGCCGGAAATCGCCGCAGCAAACCCCATTCCTGAGGCGGTTGAAAGCCCTTCGGCGGAGCCCGAACCGGTCCCTGCCCCGGAACCGGAGGCCCCTGCCCCTGAGCCAGCCGCTGCCGAGGAACCGGCAGAGGAGCGCCCTGTGGCGCCCGGTCTCAGCGCGCGTCCGCTCGATTTGCCGGACTTCGAAACATCGCCTCTGCCGGAGGTCGCGGACACGTTGCCTGCGCCCGCCACACCCGGCCCGTTGGCGTATCTGTCCGGTTTGGATCGGCTTTCGGGTGGTGATCTCAAGCAGCTGCAAAGCCAGCTTGCCGCGCTGCGCGCGCTGGTGGAAAACCGCACCTGAGCGGTTCGCAGACAAACCCCGGACGCGGTGCAGAAAATTGCAGCTGGGGGGTTGCTCCCGCGCGGAATTCCAGTATGACACACCTCATTCAGGCGTTGCCAAACGCCGCTGATGTGTCCCCCTGAACCCCTTCGGGAGACCACGACCACCCGGTCAACCAGCGACATGGCACAACTGGCGTCGGGCTATGGCGCAGCCTGGTAGCGCGTCCGTCTGGGGGACGGAAGGTCGCAGGTTCGAGTCCTGCTAGCCCGACCAATTCACACCAATCAACAATGCAAACCACCGGCAAGCATTGTCTCGCCCATGGAAACAGCGATGCGTGACGATCCGCTCATCGTTTTTTTCCCCCTCCCAAACGCAGCTGTCGCCTTTTAGGACTTGGTTAAGCTAGAATCGCCCTGGGTGATACGAGCAGCGCGAACACAACCCATGAGCGTGGCAGTTTCCGCACGCGTTCGGCGGTCAGATCAGAGGGGTGACAGCACAGTGCCTGTCAGCGTTTCACAATATCTCTTTGGCAATTCCCTTGTGAACTATGCCGAAGGCGGGGATTTGACCAATGTGCCGCATTGGATGGACCTGTTCGCCGATACCGCCGGCCACACCTATGAAGTGGCCGGGGGGTATGGGTTTCTCAGGGAATTTGCCGATGCGGTGGAGCCGCCCTCGCTTTGGGGGTTTGCCGGGGTGGATGCCTCGATCGAGGAAGGGGAGAGCTTTTCCTCTGTTGAGTTGAACTCCGTGCTGATCACCCCGGCCAATTTCATTCAGGACAACAGCCCGGACACGAACTACGCCTTTGACACGCGCAGCCCGCTCGACGCAGTGATCGACACGGTGCAGACGGCGCTGGCCAGCCAGCCCGGTGCGCAGATCCTGATCTACGAAGGCTGGGCCGATATGGCGCCGTTTGACAGCAGCGGCAGCCCGGATGCGGCGGCGCTGGCGGCCTATCATGACTACAACATGGGGGCGTATCACGATTGGTACGTGACCCTGGTTGAACAGGTGAACGCCGCCCTGCCCGAAGCGGATGTCCAGCTTTTGCCGATTGCCTCTATCCTGTCGGATCTTCTGACCACGACGCTGTCGGATATTCCTGCGGACGAGCTCTACGTCGACGACGCGCCGCATGGGACGGAGACGGTTTATTTCCTGTCCGCGATGATCACCTACCAGGCCAACTATGGTGAGCCCGCGCCGCTTCCCGCAAGCCTGCCGGACGAGATACACCCTTCGGTGTTCGAGCACTTCGACGAGATTAACGACGTGATCGAAGCCGGGCTGGCGGAGACCGGTGTGGATCAGGCCGGTGACGAGGTTGTAGTGCCGGGTGATCCGGATCCGATCCCTGATCCTGAACCCGAGCCTGCACCCGAACCCGAGCCACAGCCAGAGCCGGAACCTGAGCCGGAGCCTGCGCCCGAACCTGAGCCGGATGTGGATGACAGCGACGATGCCGAAGCCCCTGCCCCGGATGCACCGGTGGAGCCGGTTGCCCCCGAATTGCCCGCGGGAGACCGCGAACCCCCCGATCCGGTCCCGGAACCGCCCGCGCCCGAACCCGTGCAAGAGCAAGGCTCCGATCAGGACGAGCCGGACACCGCCGCGCCGCCTGCCCCTCCCGTTGGCGTCTTTGCCGCGAACTTCTTTACGCTGGCCAATGCGGATATGGCGCTTGAAGAGATAGACTTTGCCGCCACGCCCGATGCCACCGGCACCGAAGATGCGCTCAACTTCGTGGGTGAAGCGGGCGGCATCTGGGACGGTGGCCCGTCCGATCAGGTGGCCGCGCAGTACTTGCAGACGCTCGAATCGCCCGAGGGCGGCGTGTATCTGTTCAACATGCTGGCGGACGATCAGGCGCAGCTGTTCGTCGACGGAACGCTGGTGGCCGACACCCGCGATGTGCCGTTCGAGACCGCACAGGAAATCACCGTGGAACTGCAACCCGGCGATCACGAAATCGAGGTGCTCTACGTGGAGCACACCGGCGAGGCCAGCCTGCAGATGAGCGTCAACCGCATTGGCGATCTGCCGACCAGTCAGGAACAGGCCGAAGAAACACCGACCTTTCAGGAGCAGGTTGACGATACGCCGACCATTCAGGAACAGGTTGTCGATCTGGACGACATCAACGCTATCTTCATGGCCCTGGCGAACAATTGGAACGCCATGGAGGCCGAAGCAGAAAACAACGGCCGCTTGGAAGCCGAAGCGGAAGAAAACGACCCGCTAATCTGACCTCAGCCCGGCTCTGGCAGCACTGTCGGGATGCCAAGCGCCAGCATTTCCGGGCTGGCCCAGAAGGCATCGTGGTTGAAGTGCTCAAAGAGGTCCGGGGGCAGAACGGTCTTGCGCGGCTTCCATTCGACCTTGCGCCGCACCGTGTGCAGATCGGGCGTGCCAAGCGCCATGTCAAAATCGCGCGCGTCATAATCGACGTTGTTGAAATCGTGCGGGTACCACGGCTCGCCGATGAAGTCATACAGCGCGCGCAGCGTGCGTTCCGGATCCTGCACCAGCGCCTCGTAGCTGACGAGGAAGAGCCGGTCGGACTGACCGCCGAAATAGGCCTCGCGCAGTGCATCGAGCGCATAGCCCACAAGCCCGTCACTGCCAGCCAGACGGCTGACGCGGGTGAACACAGTGCTGGACGGCTCGTAGCCAAAAATACCCGAGAGTTCAAAAGGATTGGCGCGGATCAGCCGTTCGATCGAATCCATGATCCAGGCCACGTTGCGCACGCAGCAAATCACCTTGGCCTCCGGGAACATCTGGGCAAGCGCGGGCAGTTTGGAGTTCCATGCGCGGTTGGTGTCAAATACCACGTCCTTGTCCGGATAGGCGGAATAGACTCCGGTGAAGACACCGCGCAGAAGCTCGATTTTCTGCTCTTCGTTGAGGAAAACAGCGGTCTCGTTGCGGCGGCTGGTTGCGCCCTGCATGGCCATGAAGAGCGAGGCGACCGGGCTCGACATGCCCGCGTGAAAGCGCGGGTTCTGCCGCAGGATGGCAGAGAGCAGCGTGGAGCCCGACCGCGGCAGGCCGGATATGAAATGGGTGGTCTTGTCCATGGGATCCTCAAAAAAATGGAGGCCGCGCAGTGGCGGCCTCCGAAATCATATCTGCAAAAGGCTCAGGCGGCTTTTGCCTTTTTCCGCCGACGCAGGCCAGCGCCGCCAAGCGCGGCCACACCAAGACCCAGCATCGCAGCACTTGCGGGCAGCGGCACCGGAGACGGGCCGCTTGCGGGCGGGGTCTGGTTCTCTGCCAATGCGAAGTACAGCGAACCGTGCCCGGGATCCTCTGCCAGGCTGAAGCTGCCCGTCACACCGTCTACCAGGAACGAAGAGCCGCCCTGCGCAGACGCCGAGCTGGTTCCGCCCGCGCCGCCGGTGAAACCGCCACCGCCGCCGCTGCTGTAAGTTGTCACCGACAAGATGTAACCGGGTAGAGGCACGTTGCCGTAGAATCCGCCGCCGCCGCCACCAAGGCCGCCGTTCGGAATGCCGTAGCCGTAGTAGTTGGAAAACCCGGTTCCGCCCGCGCCTCCGCTGGCAAAGGACGCGCCGCCGGTGTTGCCACCGCCGCCACTGGGGGCCTCGCCCGCGCCATAAGCGCCGCCGCCACCGGCACCGCCAAGATAGGTTCCGGAGCCAACGTCAACACCCGGTGCAGCACCGCCGAGGCCGCTGCCCGCGCTGCCTCCGCCGACATTGCCCGCCGTAGCCGCAGTGCCGTTGTACGTCAGAGACCCACCGCCGCCGCCACCGGCCACGGCAAGGAGCGTGCCAGCCGAGCTCAGGAAGGAGCCGCCGCCGCCGCCCGAAGCGTAATAGTTGAAGCTGCCCATGCCACCGGCAAGGAAATCCAGCGTTGTTCCGGCATCGAACCAGAAATCGGCCTTTACAATGCCACCCGAGCCACCAAGTCCTTCAAGAGAAGAACCGCCGCTCGCCCCGGTGAGGGTGATGGTGTAGCGCGCCGCCTGATAGGTGGTGCAGCTTCCCGCCGCATTTGTGAAATAGTGGTGGCCCAGACAACCGGCTATGCCAGCATAAGACGACCGTGCGCCATAAGAAAAACTCGCAACTGCAAGTGCGGCCCCCGCGAGGGTCGTTTTCGTATCACTCAAAGGAAATCCCCCTGCAACCCACAGCACCCTAATGCGCGCTGCTTAGACTTACCCAAGGGTATGAATAAGAAAAACCTTCGTTTGTCGCAACCATTTGTTAACTTCTCCGGCACCGGATCGGGTTGACTTATGAGATAGTTACGCTGTTTTGAGCTTGATGTGACCGTCATCACACCCCTTGACCTTTCGTAAAGCACGCCGCCGCGGCCTTGCCTTCTTTCGGGGCCCTGCAATCCCGCCCCCGGCGCGCGGGCTTTCCTTTTGCTGCGCCTGCGCCTATTGCTGAGGATCAGGAAAAGTGGTGCCTTGAGCGCCTTTGGGCCGGAATGAATTGGGGGCAAATGCGCATGACAGGCGTCTTGGCAAGCCAGCAGATCGAACAGCTGATCACCAACGGGGCGCTTGGTGCCGAAGAGGACTTCGTCGAAGGACAGGTTCAGCCTGCCAGTCTTGACCTGCGGCTGGGCCGGGTGGCGTACCGCGTGCGGGCGTCTTTCCTTGCCGGTCAGGGGCGCACGGTCTCCAGCCGGGTTGATGATTTCGAGATGCACCGGATTGATCTGACGGACGGCGCGGTGCTGGAAAAAGGCGCGGTCTACGTGGTGCCGCTGATGGAGCGGCTCGCCCTGCCGGATGGCATTCAGGCGATTGCCAACGCCAAGAGCTCCACCGGGCGGCTGGATCTGCTGACCCGCGTCATCACCGATGGCGGCACGGAGTTCGACCGGATTGCACCGGGCTATACCGGGCCGCTTTATGCCGAGATCTGCCCGAGGAGTTTTTCGGTGCTGGTGCGACCCGGCATGCGGCTCAACCAGATCCGCTTTCGCGACGGGCGCGCGGTGCTTACCGATGGCGAGTTGGACGATCTGCATCAGGCTGAAACGCTGGTGAACGGCGGCCCGGCGGTGATTGGCGAGGGGCTGGGGTTTTCCGTGGACCTGCGGCCCGAAGGCAGCACGCTGGTCGGCTACCGCGCCAAACCGCATACGGGTGTGATCGATCTGGACCGGATCGGCCATTATGATCCGGCGGAGTTCTGGGACCCTTTGCACACCACGGACGGGCAACTGGTGCTTGATCCCGGCGCATTCTACATCCTCGTCAGCCGTGAGGCGGTGCATATTCCGCCGGGCTATGCCGCTGAAATGGCGCCTTATCTTGCCATGGTCGGCGAGTTTCGCGTGCACTACGCGGGCTTTTTCGACCCCGGGTTCGGCCATGACGCGGTGGGCGGCACCGGCGCGCGCGGCGTGCTGGAAGTGCGCTGCCACGAGGCGCCTTTTGTGCTGGAACACGGGCAGATCGTCGGGCGGCTGGTGTATGAGCGCATGAGCGTGGTGCCCGATCAGCTGTATGGCGCGGGGATTGCGTCAAACTACCAGGGCCAGGGGCTCAAGCTGTCGAAACACTTCGCCGCGCCGTAGGGTCAGGACGCGGCGCGCAGCCAATTGTCCGATGCCGCCACCGGCCCTTCGACCATGGGCCAGAGCGCATCGCCATCCAGCACAACACGATCCCGGCCCGCGTCTTTCGCGCGGTAGAGCGCCTGATCGGCCTTGTGGACAAACGCGCCGAGCTCCGGCTCCTCGCGGGGATCCACCAACACCGCGCCGAGCGAGGCCGTGACAGGCTCGCCGCCAGAGCCGGGCACAGTGACCAAGCAAACCGCCTCGCGCAGATCTTCCGCCATTTGGCGCAGCTCCGCCAGACTGTCCAAACGGCACAGGATCAGGAACTCTTCCCCACCCCAGCGCGCGACCATGTCGGTGCCCTGCATCCGCGTCTGCAACTGTGCGGCCACCGCCTGCAGCACGCGATCCCCCACGATATGGCCAAAGCGATCATTGACGCTTTTGAAGTGGTCGATGTCGAGCAGGATCAGCCCGATCTGCTGCCGCCCGGTCAGGCTCAGGAAGCGGTCAACCGCCGCCTTGCGAGATGCGACGCCGGTCAAAGGATCGCGGGCGAGGTCTGACAGCAGGGCGTTTTCCGTATGCCGTGCCTTGTCAATGAGCCGGATCTGGCGAGTGCCGAAGTAGACCAGCGCGGCCATCACGAGGAACAGTTCAAAAGTGTGCAGAACAGAAAGACTAAGGCTGTCTCCCATCCCTGAAACACTGCGCAGCAGCGGCACGCCGATGAACAGAGCGCAGCAGAACAACAGATGACGGCGCAAGAGCCGCCCGGACGGATCTTCGCGCAGCAGCACCATCACCGCTTGGGTTCGGGCAAAGCGCATCAGCGACACCAGTGAAAGCGGCAGCAGAACGGCCAGCGTTCCGGGCGCAAGTGCACCGTAAAAGCCGGTCTCGCCCATCAAATAGCCGCTGATTGCGAGGCCCATCGTTCCCAGCGCCAGCACCAGACACACAAGCGCGGCGCGCCGCTGTGATGCGGGCATCATCTGGGACAGCGCCAGCAGCCCGATGGCCAGCGCCGTGTTGATGCCCGTGCGCCCCCAGTCGCCCGGCCCCAGAACCGCGCGCGCGACATCTTCTGAAATAGGCGCAAGCGCGACAAAGAACATGGCAAACGCCCAGCCCAGACGCGACGGCCCCGGCACCGCCAGTCCCGGCCGCTGCATGAGACTGGCCAGAACCCCGCTCAGGAGCGCCAGAAAGGTCAATGGGTTGGTCATGGCAGCGACGGCGGGAAACAGGTTTTGCTGCCAGTCCGTCATGTACTGCAGGACGAGTCCCGCCAGCCCGAGAAAGCAGATGGCATAAGCCGCAATGCGCAGACGTATGGCATAACGCAACACGCTGACAGGCTTTCTCTGCCTGCCCTGCTCAACCCCATGTGTCTGCATGTGCGCCCTCGGCTCTATCAATACGTGGATGGATCAATAGCGTGGAGGGATGGCAAAATTTCCTTAACAGTTTCTTTACGGAATTGCGATTTGCGACAAGAAACCGGGTAACGTGCCGGTCACGATCTGATCAGCTTCCGGCTGGCTCCGGTGCGGGCGCATCGGTGTTGCCTGCTTTGTCTCCCTGTTTGTCTCCGTTCTGTTCAGCGTTCTTGTCGCCGAAAATCTCGCCGCCCTGCGCGCGGATCTTGTTGAAGGCCTGTTCGGACATGAAGCCGGACAGGAACGCGAGGAATGCGACGGTGAACGAGCTGAGTTCCAATCGGTCCTCCACCCCGCCGCCTTGCGTCAGCACCAGCATCCCGGCCCCGGCAAAGAGGAACACGGCAATCGCGGCGGCAATGCCTTCGGCAATGTTGATCATCAGGCGTCCGGCGGTGGGCTCGACCTTGCTCTCGGGCGAGGCGCGGGAAAAGGACACCAGCGTGCCAAGCGCCCCGGCGGCGATGGTGGCCATGAGGGTCAAAAGGATCGTCGGCGCGGGCACCAGCTTTTGCATGACCACCCAGGTGTCATCGCCGTAAAACTCGCTGTAGCGCGCGCGGTGCGGCGAGATGATCGGCAGGTGATCGGTGCGCAGCTTGGTCAGGGCCTCCTGCAGTTCCTTGTTGTCGTCAGCCAGCGCGTCACGCCGTTGCTCCACCCATTTCAGATCGCCCTGCGCCGCAAGCTGCGTCTGCCCGGCAAAGCGCAGCGCGCTGTCGCTGGACTTCAACTCGGTCTTGAGCGCAAGCGCCCGGTCCCGCCCGGCGATGCGGCGCGCGATCCATTCGGTTTGCGGCCCGAGCAGGACGTCACTTTTGGTCATATCCGGTACGGAGGCCAGCGTGACCGGCGTGCCGTCTTCCTCTTCGATATGGATGCTCTCGATAAAGACAAGCGCCGTCATGACCTTGTTCAGGTCATTGTCTGCGCCCCCGTCCTCCGGCATGAAATGCGCAAGCCGTGCCTGTTCATCTTGATCGAGGAAACTGTCGGCACGGCGGATATGCACCTGTGCCGCGGCCATGTTTTCATCGAGCCCACGCCGCGCCTCAAAATACTTCGCATCGGCCGCGTTCTGGGCCAGGACCATTTCAAAGCGTTGCTTTTCAGCCGCTTGCAAGTCCGTCTGCACTTCGGCGATGCGCGCTTCCAGCTCGGCCTCGCGTTTGATCAGAAAGCCAAGACTGTCGAGATCGGAAAGCTCGCCGCCGTTGGCGGCCAGCGTGGCGTCCCAATCGGAACGCAGGACATAGGCGGAAAAGCTGATGACAACCAAAAACATGAAAAACAGGTAAAGCGTGATCAAAAGCCCCCCGACAGAGATGCTGCGGCGCAGGCCCGGGGCCTCGGTGCTACGGCGGATTTCTTCTGTGAGCGATGTCATGAAACCTCTTGAAAACAAATGGAGAGAATGCCTCATGCTACCATAAGGCGTGCAAAAAATCCACTGTTCCCGTTGTCGCGGAGGCTTCAGTCCTCGAAGAGCTCGCTCTGACCTTCGTCGGTTTCTTCGTCCAGATCGACGTCGCCCTCGCCCAGTTGCGGCGCGCCGGAGGGCAAGGCGCGGCTTTCCAGAAGGCCTGCGGCGCGCAGCTCGGCCAGACCGGGCAGATCGCGCGCGGATTCAAGACCGAAGTGATCGAGGAAGCCTTGGGTCACCACGAAGGTCACCGGTCGGCCCGGCGTCATGCGACGGCGACCAAAGCGGATCCACTCCATCTCCAAGAGCTGATCAATGGTCCCCCTGGAGACCGCAACCCCCCGGATTTCTTCGATTTCCGCGCGGGTGCAGGGCTGGTGATAGGCGATGATCGCAAGCGTCTCGATGGCGGCGCGGCTGAGTTTGCGCTGCTCGACGGTTTCGCGCTGCATGAGGAAGCCCAGATCCCCCGCAGTGCGGATCGCCCAGGCATCCCCGACCTTCGTGACCTGCACACCGCGCCCTTCATAGCGCTTGCGCAAGTGCACCAGCGCCTCGGCGGCGTCACAGCCGTGCGGCATGCGATCGTTGAGATCACGCACAGAGACAGGCTCCGCGCTGGCAAAGAGGATCGCCTCGACCATGCGCTCCTGTTCGCCCATGGGCGGCGCTTCGAAAAGGCTTTCGCGCGGGGTCTCGTCCCCGTCGGCTTGCAAATCGTCACTCACGCGGGCTCTCCCGTCGGCGCATCTGGATCGGTGCAAAGAGATCGGACTGTTTGATCTCCGCATGTCCTTCCTTAACCAATTGCAGCGAGGCGGCAAAGGTCGCCGCCGTGGCCGAGCGCCAGCGCACCGGATCGCCGTCCCAGCCTTCGGGCAGATAGCTCTGGATATCGGTCCACTGCCCGGCAAAGCCGATCATGCCGCGCAGCCGGTCGAGCGCCTCTTCCATGGTAAAGACATTGTTTCGGTCCATGACGAAGGGGCGAAATTCGTCACGGGTGCGAATGCGGGCATAGCCCTGCATCAGGTCAATCAGCGTGGCGGTGTAGGTGACCTTGCGCACGCGGGTCATCTCTTCGGGCAGGCCACGGGCAAAGAAATCCTTGCCCAGCTGATCGCGCGCCATGAGCTGCGCCGCCGCCTGCCGCATAGCCTGCAAGCGTTCCAGCTGGAACGCGAGATGCGCGGCGAGGTCTTCGCCCGAGGGGCCTTCCTCGGTGGGATCGGGCGGCAGCAGCAGGCGCGACTTGAGGAAGGCGAGCCAGGCGGCCATCACGAGGTAATCGGCGGCCAGTTCGATCCGGAGCTCCTTCGCCTTCTCCACAAAGGCCAGGTACTGTTTGGACAGCTCCAGCACGCTGATCTTGCGCAGGTCCACCTTCTGGGTGCGCGCCATGTTGAGCAAGAGATCCAGCGGCCCTTCGAACCCGTCCACATCCACAACCAAAGCCTCCGCAGCGAGGCGGTCTTCTACGGTTTGGGGTTGATCAAAGAGACTGGGATCGTCGTTCATTGCGGGTGCTGTTGGCTCAAAGCCTCAAACTCCGCCGTCAGGGTTTCGATGTCAACGGGATTGCGTGCCTTGCGGTGGTTGAGCGCCTGCTCTGCGCGGGTCTGCGCCGCTTCGGACATGGGGCCGATCCGCGCCATGAGCGCCTGCATCTCCGCCAGATCGCCGTTGCAGTGCAGCACCGCATCACAGCCCGCCGCGAGCGCCGCCGAGCCGCGTTCCGGGATCGTGCCCGAAAGCGCTTCCATGGAAATGTCGTCGGTCATCAGGAACCCCTCGAAGCCGATCTGGCTGCGGATCAGGTCAATCATGACCGGAGAGAGGGTGGCGGGACGCGGGTCGATCTCGTCGAACACGAGATGACAGGTCATGCCAAGCGGCGACTGGTTGAATTGCGCAAAGACCTCGAAGTCGATCTTGTCGAGCACGTCGCGACCCGCCGCAACACGCGGCAGTTCAAGATGGCTGTCGAGCGTGCCCAGCCCATGGCCGGGCATATGTTTGATCACCGGCAATACGCCCTGATCCATATGCGCCAGCGCCACGGCTTTGCCGAGCCGCACCACATCGCGCGGATTGTCGCCCAGAAGGCGATTGCGCAGGACGGCATGCGTGTCGGGGCGGGCCACATCGAGCGCGGGAGAGCAATTGCCGTCAATCCCGAGCGCCAGCAATTCGCGGCTGATGATCGCGTAGCGCAGGTACATGGCCGTCTCGGCATCCGCGCCAAACCGCGCCACGTCGTCCAGTGGCGGCAGCCAGTCACGCACAAGCGGCGCGCGCATACGCTGCACGCGCCCGCCTTCCTGATCAATGAACACGGGGGCATTCCGTCCGACGCTCTCGCGCATCTCAGCGGTCAGCGCACGGATTTGATCAGCATCGCTCAGGTTGCGGGTGAAGAGGATGAAGCCGAACGGGTTCGTGTCCCGATAGAGCCGCTTTTCCTCTGCCGTCAGCCGTTCCCCGGCACAGCCGAGGATCGCCGCGCCAAAACTCACCGCGTCACCACCGGGATGCAGTCGACGTTTTGCGCCACGAAGGCCGCACAGAAGCGGCGGGCATCAGAGAGGTCCGCAAAGCCATGGGCGCGCAGACGGTAGAACACCCGCCCGCCGCTGCTGGCTTTCTGGATCACACGATCCTTGCCGTCGAGATAATCGCCAAAGCGCACCTCCAACCGTTTCCATTCGGCGCGGGCGCTTTCGGGGCTGTCAAAGGCACCGATCTGCACAAGGCGGGTGCCGGTAGGCAGGCTCGCGGCTTCGATTTCGGGGGCATCGGCGGCGGCCACAGCGGCGGCGATTTCCTCTGGCGCAACCGCGCCGACAGAGGCGGTCTTGATCGTGCTCGGGCGCAGTTTGGGCCGGAGCGAGCGCGCAAGGCCGGGGCCGGGTTTCGGCGCGGAGCCGGTCTCTTCGACGACGGGCGCAGTTGGCGTGACGGCGGCGGTCACCGGCTTGTCCTCGCCAGGGGCGAGATCACTCAGCGGCGCGGCGCCTGCGGCCAGTTCTTCGGCCAGTGCCTGCAAAGGATCACCGGGCTGGGCCAGCGGCTGCGCCGGTTCCGGCGCGCGCAATTCAGGTGCGGGCATCACCGCGACCGGACGCGGCGCGTCCTGCCTCGGGGCGATATTGGCCAGAAGGCCCTGCGCCACGTCTTCCTCGGAAAGCCCGGCCGGGCGCGGCGCAAGAACCAGACGATCCGCCGGACCCGCAGCCAACCCGCTGCCAGCCACGCCGTTCACCGCAAGACCCTGATGATCCGCCAGAGTGCCGCCGGGGTTTTCCGGCGCGATGCGCATCGGTGTGCCCGTGGCGCGCACCACCGGAATGCCGGAGACGTCGCGTGCCAAGGTTTGATAGCCCCACACGCCCACGCCAACGACAAGCGCCAGCGAGGTCACCGCCCCGGCGATATTGGCCATGGAGCCTGCACTTCTTCCGACAGGAGCCGCAGGTGCGGCCCCGTGATAGCTGTGATCGGTCATTTCGCCTCGTCTCGTCCGAACGGTGCGTGCCGTCCGGATCCACTGCTCTGCCTTTGCCCGATCAGCTGCGCTTGTTGGTCAGCGCATTTCCTGCATCGGAGTCACGCCCAAAATACCCAAAGCGGAGGAAATAACAACCGCCGTGGCGCGTGCGAGCGCGATCTTCGCCTGCGATGTTGCAGGATCGTCCTGCACGAAACGCAAGGCCGGCTCATCGTTGCCCCGGTTCCACAGTCCGTGCAGTTCCGCAGCCAGCTCGCTCAGGTAGGTGGCGACGCGGTGCGGCTCGTTGCCCTTGGCCGCAATCTCGATAAGACGCGGGAATTCCGCCAGCTTGCCCGCCAGCGCCAGTTCCGCCGTATGGGTCATGCCGGAAAGGTCCACATCGGCCAGGGTCGCGTCAGAGACGTCGATCCCCTGCTCTGCCGCCTTTCGCAGCACCGAGCAGATCCGCGCGTGCGCGTATTGCACATAGAACACCGGGTTTTCCTTGGACTGCTCGACCACCTTGTCGAAGTCAAAGTCCAGCGCCGCATCGTTCTTGCGCGTCAGCATGTGGAAGCGCGCAACATCGGGGCCAACCATATCCACCACGTCGCGCAGGGTGACAAAGGTCCCTGCCCGCTTGGACATTTTGAACGGCTCGCCGTTCTTGTAGAGCTTCACAAGCTGGATCAGCTTGATATCGAGCGGCGTTTGCCCGTCCGAGAGCGCCGAGACCGCCGCTTTCATCCGTTTGACATAGCCGCCGTGATCCGCGCCGAAAATGTCGATCAACAGATCATAGCCGCGCTGCACCTTGTCCCAGTGATAAGCGATGTCCGGGGCGAAGTAGGTCCACGCGCCATCCGATTTCATGATCGGCCGGTCCACATCGTCGCCATGGGCGGTGGATTTGAACAGCGTTTGCTCGCGCGGCTCCCAGTCTTCGGGCTTTTTGCCTTTGGGCGGCTCCAGAACGCCGCGATAGATCAGATCCTTGTCCCGTAAGCTGTCAATCGCCGCTTCGATCTTGCCGGTGCCGTAGAGCGATTTCTCCGAGAAGAAGTGATCCATCTCAACGCCGAGCGCTTTGAGATCAGCGCGGATCAGCGCCATCATCGCGTCGGTCGAAAACTCGCGGACATCCTGCAGCCAGTACTGCTCGCCTTTGTCGAGATAGTCGTCGCCGACTTTCTCTTTCAGCGCTTGCCCGACGGCCACGAGATAGTCGCCCGGATAGGTGCCATCGACAAACTCGACTTCCTGTCCATGGGCTTCGAGATAGCGCAGGTAGACAGAGCGGGCGAGCACGTCGACCTGTCCGCCACCATCGTTGATGTAATACTCGCGCGTGACATCCCAGCCCGCGAAATCCAGCAGGCTGGCGATGGCATCCCCCACCACCGCGCCGCGCGCGTGGCCGACGTGCATTGGCCCGGTGGGGTTGGCGGAGACATATTCGACGTTGACCTTTTTACCCGCGCCCATGGCGGAGCGACCAAACTGATTGCCCATTTTGAGGATCGCACCGGGCAGCGCCTGCCAGACGCCATGCGCCAGCCGCAGGTTGATGAAGCCGGGGCCTGCCACTTCGGCGCTTGCCACGCGCTCATCTGCGGCCAGACGCGCCACAAGAGCTTCGGCAATATCGCGCGGCTTTTGTTTGGCGGGCTTGGCCAGCACCATCGCGGCGTTGGTCGCCATATCGCCGTGCAGCGGATCGCGCGGCGGCTCGACCGTCACGGGGCCGAGGTTCAGATCGCCGGGCAGATCGCCCGCCGCCTGCATCGCCTCGATCGAAGCAATCACAAGGGTACGGATATCGGTAAAGAGGTTCATGTCAGGCTCCAGACTCTTGGGGCCTCCTCTATCATTTTGATGGGCGGGGTCAAATGGCCTCTATGCCTGACCCGCGCTTGTGCCGGCCTGCGCGTCCCGCCGCTCTTCGCGCATGGGGCTGTAAGCCAGCAAACGCGCCACATCCTTGGGTTTTGGTGTGTCTTTCGTCGTAAGGAAACGCAGCGTGCCTTTGGGGCCGAGGGTCGCGACGAGGATCGCTTCGGGATTGGTTTCCCGCCAATCTTCCAAAGAAAACTCATCGCTCAGGCTTGTGACCCGGAACTCCCAGCCATCCGCCAGCCGCGCATTGGCCTCAAGATAGGTCTCATCCGCGCCAATAGTCCGCCCGCCAAGCGTGGCTGGCAGGACGTGGCGCGTGCTGGTTTGTTTGACGCGTTTGAGCTGGAAGACGTTTTCGCGCCCGAACTCCGGCGCGAGGTCCGTCGCCACAAGCGTGTTGTAGGCGTCATTGTCCGTGGCGCAGATCAGCTTTTCGTACGCCGCCAGTTCCAGCCGGTGCTCCGCCGCCTCCGACAGAATGTCACCGAACCATGTCTCGATCCCCGCTTCCCGCGCGGCGCGCAGATGGCCGTGATTGGGATCGGCGATGATCACCGGCAGGTCCATTTTCTTCAGCGCCCCGGCGAGGGCCACGGACCAGCGTGAGCCACCAAGGATCATGACGCCCGGAGCGCTGCTGGCGGTCAGGCCAAGGGCGCGGGCGAGCGGCGTCAGGGTGAAACCGTGCAGGACAACGGTGGCAGCGACGAGCGCAAAGGCCAGCGGCGCGATGCGCGCGCCGTCTTCCACGCCAAGCGTGGCCAACCGTTCGCCAAAAAGCCCGGCCACTGCCACAAGCACCACGCCGCGCGGGCCGGTCATGGCCACCAGCGCCCGCTCTTTCCATGGCACATCGGTAAAGGCGAGCGAGGCAAGAACCGGCAAAGGCCGGGCCAGCAGGATCACCGCCAGAACAAAGGCCCCTGCCCGCCAGTCGAGTGTGGCCAGTACGTCAAAACTCATGCCTGCGGCCAAGAGGATAAAGACGCCCGAGACGAGCAGGACCGTGGCGTGTTCCTTGAAACGGCGCAGTTCGGTGTAGCTCGGCAGATCGGCGTTGGCGATCCAGAGGCCCATGATGGTCACGGTCAGAAGCCCGCTTTCGTGCAGGACGGAATCGGCCAGGGCAAAGACCCCGATCAACACCACAAACAACACGGGAACTTTCATGTATTCAGGCACATAGGCAAGGCGGAAGGCCCGAACGATGCCCCAGCCCGCCGCCACGCCAAGCACCGTGGCAATCAAGATGCCCAAGGCCAGAAGCTGGATCGCATGGCCGACGCCCGTGGCGGTTTGCATGACGATCACCACCTCGAAGGCGAGCACAGCCGCCAGCGCGCCCACCGGATCGTTCACAATGGCTTCCCATTGCAACAGGGCGGCGGGGCGTTTCGACAGTTTCGCCTGCCTGAGCAGCGGCGCGATCACCGTGGGGCCGGTGACAATCATGATGCCGCCAAAGACCGCAGAGCTGGCCCAGCTCAACCCCGCCACGTAATGCAAGGTGAGCGTCGAGGCGAGCCAGCCAAGCGGCGCGCCGACAATCACAAGGCGGCGCACCCCAGTGGCCGCATCGCGCAAGGAATGGAAATTGAGGGTCAGACCGCCTTCAAACAGGATGATCGCCACGGCGATGGCCACCATGGGTGAGAGCATGTCGCCAAACTGTTCCGCCGGGTTCAGGATGCCCAGGACCGGCCCGACGATCAGCCCGGCGGCGAGCATCAGGACAATGGCCGGGAGGCGCAGACGCCATGCCAGCCACTGGCTGCCAACCCCCAGCGCGCCCACAAGGGAAAACGCCAGAACCGGGGCGAGCCCGGTTGCTGCTTCGCTGATTGCCATTCGTCGAACCCCGTCCTGACCGCGCACGTTTCGCCAGACCATACCGCAAGTGGCTTGAAGGCAAAGCGCTTTTCTATTGACGATGGGTCAAGGGGCCCAGTTCAGCACCGTGCCGGATTTCACCCCGCGCGAGATCGGATGGCAAAGCATCAAAACCGCATCCCCGGCAGAAACCAGCGCGGCGTCGGACCAGTTGTTGCCCGCGTCTTCGATCTTCAACCCATGGAAGCGTCCCGGCGCGCATTCCTTGCCGAAATGACCCACCATGCCCGCATAGCTGGCCGCGCGGGTGCCGCGGTTGGGCGTGCCGCCCTGGGCCGCCGGAAAGCAGAGCACCGCGCGCGCCTCCCCTGCCCGCATACCGTGCACGAGGGCGGCGGCCAGCGCGGCGCTGCGGGAGAAGACATCGCGGGTTTCGGCCATGCTGGTTGCCTCGGCCATCGGGAAGAGATCAACGAAAAGATGCACCGGCTCATCGGCCCAGCAGTCCTGCAAGATCCGCAGCACATCGCGCCAGCCGCGCCCAAGCCCAAGCGTTTCAACTGAGCCATTACAGCGCTGCGCCAAGCGCCACAGCGCCTCTTCTTCTTCGCCCAGAGCCACCACATTGGCCCCGAAGCCCACCAACCGACGCGTCAGCGAGGCACCGAGCGGATGCTCGACCCCGGCAACAAACACCGTCTGGCCTTTGAATCTCGACACGCTGAACACGCCGCCCCACCATCACGCACCCGCCTCTGGCGCACTGCCCTTTACCGCAGGTCACCTTCGGATTTGGACACTTATAAGTTGCGCAGCGTGGAAGAATAAAGAGCGTTTTGCACCAAGGCCGATCAAATGCCGTCGTGCAGAATATCTGTCCCGGTGAATTGCGCGTGCTGTTGCAGGGCGTACCGGTCCGTCATCCCGGCGATGTAATCCGCCACAAGCCGCGCGCGCGCCGTATCATCCTGCGCCGCCTCAGCCTCACCGTGCCAGCGTTGCGGCAGAAGCGTGAGGTCTGCCATGTAGATCGGGAAAAGCGCCTCGACGACCTGCGTGACCTTGGCGCGCTGCTCCATCACGCTGGGGGCGCGGTACATGTTCTTGAATAGGAAAGCACGGATCTGCTTCAGATCGGCCCACATGGGTTTGGAGAACGCGATAACCGGCCCCCCCAGCTCGCGAACGTCCCGCGCAGAACGCGCGCCGCTTTCCTTCAGCTTGCCCGCCGAGGTGTCGATCAGATCCGCCACCATCACGCCAAAAACCCGGCGCAGCGCCTCGTGCCGCCGCCGGTAAGCGTCAGTGTCCGGATAGAGCCGATCGACCTCGTCATAGGCCGCACCAATGATCGGCAGATCGTAGATGTCCGCCTCCGAAAACAGCCCGGCCCGCAAACCGTCCTGCAGATCGTGATTGTTGTAGGCCACATCGTCCGACAGCGCCGCCACCTGCGCTTCGGCGCTGGCGTGGGTGTGCAGTTCCAGATCGTGGCGGGCGTTGTATTCGGCCAAGGCATAGGGGATCGGATCTGCGACCGGACCATTATGCTTGGCAATGCCTTCCAGCGTGTCCCAGGTCAGGTTCAGCCCGTCGAACTCCGTGTAATGGCACTCGAGCTTGGTCACGATCCTCAACGTCTGGGCGTTGTGGTCAAAACCGCCATAGGGCGTCATGAGCGCGTGCAGCGCGTCTTCGCCGGTGTGGCCAAACGGCGTGTGCCCCAAATCATGCGCCAGCGCCACGGCTTCGGTCAGATCGGTGTTCAGGCCCAGTGCATTGGCGATGGTGCGCGCGACCTGCGCCACCTCGATGCTATGCGTCAGGCGGGTGCGGTAGAAATCGCCCTCGTGCTCGACGAACACCTGCGTCTTGTGCTTGAGCCGCCGAAAGCTGGATGCGTGGATGATCCGGTCCCGATCCCGTTGAAAACAGGAGCGAAAGGCGCTTTCCTCTTCTACGATCAGACGACCGCGCGCCCCTGATGGCTCGCAAGCAAACTCTGCACGCATGTCAACCTTATCCTTGTCGTCTGTCCCTTGCGCCCATATATTCCAAGCCTGATTTGATTGAAAGCAAGAGGATCGCCGCGATGCAGCTCCCTCCGAAAGTAACGGACCGCGCCTTTGAACGGCTTGCCGAGATCGGCGCCGGGGACGAGGGCAAGGCGCTGCGCGTGGCTGTCGAAGGCGGCGGCTGCTCGGGGTTTCAGTACGACATCCGGCTCGATGATGCCGAAAGCGAGGACATGGTGCTCGAAGGCCATGGTCAGCGCGTTGTCGTGGACCCGGTGTCCCTGCCGTTTCTCGCTGGCGCGGTGATTGATTTCAGCGAAGAGCTGATCGGCGCGCGCTTTGTCATCGAGAACCCGAACGCCACCAGTTCCTGCGGCTGCGGCACCTCTTTCTCAATGTGATTTTCACACATGAAAACCGCCCCTTGCAAGGAGCGGCTCATGTAGTGCGTGAAGGGGTTCAGGCGTTTTGCGAGCCTGCCTTTGCAATCGTCTCCTCGGCCACGAGGTAGAGGCCCGAGGCGATCACCAGCATGACGCCCATCACCGTGCCAAAGCTCGGGATTTCGCCAAAGGCGTAGATGCCGATCGCCACCATCCAGACAAACTGTACGTTCATCACCGGCATGGCCACATAGGCTGGCAGGAAGCGCATGGCTTCGGCGGAGACATACCGCGCGCCAAACAGGAATCCCGCGTAGGCCACTATCCAGATCATGTCCATGAAAGCCATCGGTTTCCAGACAAAGGGCAGTGCCAGCGCCATGACAACGGCAAGGCCGAGATTGGGCCAGAAGACCTGCGCCAGCGGCACACGCTCGACCTTGGCAATCACCCGTGCCAGCAACATGGAGGCCGCGCCGCTGAAAGCCGCAACAAGCGCCCAAACGTGCCCTGCCTGCGCGCCGGTCAGACCGCCGGGCATCAGGAAGACAACGCCGCAGGCACCGATGGTCAGCGCAAGCCAGGCCACGGGGCGCGGCGCTTCGCCAAGGATCGGGCCGGACAGGGCCGCTGCGATCAGCGGGATCAACCCGATGAACAGGAACACATCCGCAAAGGGCAGATGGCGGAATGCCTGGAAGAAGGCGAGCGCCGCGATGATCGTCAGAATCGTGCGCAAGATCATGGGCTTGACGGATTTTATCCGCAGGCTTTCACCGGCGCTGGCTTTCGATGCGCCAAAGGACATGAGCGCCACCAAGGCGGCGGCAAGGGCGTAGAGCTGCGGCGCTTCATAGCTGCCGGCCACCAGCTTGGTGATGGCATCAGCGGCAGCGATCATCCCGGTGAAGAGGATCGCCAGAACGGCGCCTGTGACCGAGGGGTTCATTGGGTCCCTGCCCGGGCGAACCCTTCAAAATAGGCTTCGAAATGGTCGCTCGTGGTGGCGGCGACTTCCAACATGCCAAGCGCTTCTTCGGATACGGTGTCTGCCATGCGGCGTTTCATGATGGACCAGTCCCCCACCCGCGCATCATCCAGCGCCAGCATGGCCTGGCTAATCTCGCGCAACGCGGCGGCGTGATGCGGCTGTTTTTCAAACCGCATGCGCCCACCCGAGAGCGGCTTGCGGAATGCCTCGCCGCCGCAGGTGGCTTCGTGCCAGTTGCAGATCAGGAAATCGTGGTAGTTGTCATTGATCGACACGGTCTCGCCCTCCTCCACGGTAAAGGCCGCGGTCTCGCGGCGCAGCCACCCTGTCCAGACCGGCGGCGGAACTTCCCCCAGAAACCGCATCGCGATGCAGATCTCTGCCAATAGGTCCGCGTTCTGGTCAAGAAAAGCGGTCAGGCCGGCAAAATGCAAGCTGGTCACGGCGTCCGGGCCGAGGTCCGCTTGGCGGTGGCCATATTGGGTAAGGTAGAACACGATATGGGTCAGCTCATAAGCCGCTTTCTTGTTGGGCAGGGCAAAGGTCTTTGTCCTGCTTACGAAAGCGCGCAGGCGGTCGTCTAGCCTTGTATCCCGAACAGGGTCGACGCCACGGCGCGTCATCAGGCGACGCGCTTCCGCGCGCTGCAGGTCGGACATCTCTGCATCGACCAGCCCCTCCTGAGCCGCGTAGTGCACCATCTTTTCAGCCTCCTGCCCCGGCATGCCCAGATCCTCTAGATCCAGAGCAAGGCTAAGCAGGAAACGATAATACTGTGGAAAGAATTGCAGCCTTTTGGCGGCATTTGCATAAAATCCTGCATGCACGGCCAGCGCCTCGCCGGGCACAGGAAGCCCCGTGCTTTGCAGGATATTCAGCATCTCTCCGTTCTCTTTGAGCCAGAACACGTCATCGCCGGTGCGGCGGTGTTCGGCAAAGAGACCCAGAAGCGCGGTGATCCGCGCTTCCAAGGGCAGGATCCGGGACGGGACGGCCAGTTGGATAACATTGCTCATGGGTTGGCTCTCCTCATTGGGTGGACCAGCAAGGCGGCAACCCGCCCCGCCCGGGTATCTGCATGGATCAGGCGCGGGTCGGCTTGGACCAGCTCATGAAGGCTTCGACGTTGTCACCGGATTCGGCGCGCGTACCTTCGGGCTTGGACCAGCTCATGAACGCCTCAACCGCGTCGCCGTTTTCGGCAGAGGTGGCTTTCGGGCCGGACCAGCTCATGAAGGCTTCGACATTGTCGCCATTTTCAGCGCGGGTGCCTTCGGGGGAAGACCAGCTCATGAAGGCCTCAACCGCATCGCCGGTTTCCGCAGCGGTGGCTTTCGGGCCGGACCAGGACATGAAGGCTTCGACGTTGTCGCCATTTTCGGCGCGGGTGCCTTCGGGGGAAGACCAGCTCATGAAGGCCTCAACCGCGTCGCCATTTTCGGCAGAAGTGGCTTTCGGGCCGGACCAGCTCATGAAGCTCTCGACGGCGTCGCCATTTTCTGCACGAGTATCGGTGGGACCGGACCAGGACATCAGACTCTCAACAGCGTCACCTGAGGTCATGTCGTGCCCAGAAGGGCCGGACCAGGACATGCAGCTTTCGACGGCGTCGCCGTCAAATGCGCTGTTTGTGCGGTCGTTGGAAAGGATTTCTTTAAGGGTGCTGTGCTTACGTTGTGCGGTCATTTTCGTGTTCCTCGAAGGGGTTGCGTGGTATGCCCTTTCGAGTTGCCCGGAAAACGCGTTTGCAAAAAAGTTAATTCTTGTTAAAGTTGATTAATACCGAAAGTATTCACATCAAATCCGCGTCACACTGACGTCTCTTAGCTTCACTATCTGAGTTATCCCCAGAGAATTTTTTTCTGTGGATAGTTTCGAAATTTGCAACGCAACGGGGGTTTGCAAAGTTGCAAAGTCGCGAATCGCATGGCTGAAAGCGCGACTCGCGCGGGGTCTGGCCCGGCAAATTCACGGGCGCCCGGCGCGTGTTTGCCGTTTTTCGGACTTGTGCCGAGGGCAGAAGTTCGGGAGTTTGAGCCCCTGACATCAGGAGACTGCGCCCGTGAAAATCGCCACTTTCAATATCAACGGAATCAAGGCCCGCCTGAACGCTCTCACCGACTGGATCGATGAAGCGCACCCCGACGTCATCCTATGCCAGGAGATCAAGTCGGTCGATGAGGCCTTTCCGGGCGAAGTCTTCGAAGAGCGCGGCTATAATGTGGAAACCCATGGTCAGAAGAGCTTCAACGGTGTCGCTATTCTGTCCAAACTGCCACTGGAAGACGTCACCCGGGGCCTGCCCGGTGACGACAGCGACGAACAGGCGCGCTGGATCGAGGCCACTGTCATGGGCGAGACCCACGCCTGCCGGATCTGCGGGCTGTACCTGCCGAACGGTAATCCGGTGGAGCTGAACCCGGACGGCAGCCCGGTGGAAGGGGGCAAATACGCCTACAAGCTGGATTGGATGAAGCGGCTGGAGGCGCGGGCGCGCGCGTTGATGGCCGATGAGATGCCGGCCCTGATGGGCGGGGACTACAACATCATCCCGCAGGCCGAAGACGCCGCCAAACCGGAGCAATGGACCGAAGATGCCCTGTTCCGGCCCCAGAGCCGCGAGGCCTTTCGCCGGATCGTCAATCTCGGCTTCACCGAAGCCTTCCGCGCCCGGACGCAGGGGCCGGGGCATTACAGTTTCTGGGATTACCAGGCCGGGGCGTGGCAGCGGAACAACGGCATTCGGATCGACCACTTCCTGCTGACGCCGCAGGCGGCCGATCTGATGGTGTCCTGCGAGATCCAATCAGACGTGCGCGGGCGCGAGAAGCCGTCGGATCATGTGCCGGTGATGCTGGACTTGGCGCTGTAGCGCCTTTGGCCTGCAGTCGGCATGGAACCACCCCGTCCCGGATCGGGTCCAGGACGCGGCCTGTTATTCCCGTCCGGCCCCTGTAATCGCTTGAACCCCCATCCCAACGTCCCTATATTCAAGTCGTTCCCTCGGGGACTATGGGCATAAACGCGCATGTAATAAACGGATCGGACCCGGGGGCGGTACCCGGCGGCTCCACCAACATCCTTCGTTTGAGGATCATGGGGCCGAAATAGGATCGACGAACGCGTAAAGATGTAGCTTTGTCCCGGTGAGATACCACCGTTATCGGTTCACAAAGTACAATTGCAAACGACAATCGTGCTCCGGTCGCAGTTGCTGCGTAAGCAGTAACAAGATCGAAATCTAAGTCCTTGCGCCTAGCCGCGTAAGGCGGGGTTCGCAGGTACCTGGCAACAGAAACCTGCACTTACTCCCCCTGCCGAAACATGATGCGCATGGAGACAGCGCCAAAAACGCTGGACTTCCCCCGAACCTGCGCCAGCTTGCTTCGGCAAAGGAGAGACGCCCCATGATCGACCTCATCAACAGCGCCATCGCCCTGCTGACCATCGCGCTGGGTCTGTTCGGCTTCCTTGCGCCGCGCTATACCGCCGAGGCGCTGGACTTCAAGCTGGCGGATACGACCATGGGCCTGAGCGAACTGCGCGCCTCTGCGGGCGGGCTTTTTGTCATTATGGGGCTGGCCTGCCTGATCACCGGCGCGTCCGGGGCCTATGCCATGCTCGGTGTCGCCTATGCGGGCGCTGCGCTTGGCCGGTTGCTCTCCATCGTGCTCGACAAGCCGCCGCTGCGCAAAGCCACGCTCTGGTTTGCCTTCGAAGCCCTGCCCGCCTGTTGGCTGCTTGCCGCCAATCCGGGCCCGTGGAACGCGGTCGTGACTTGACCGCCCCTCCGCATCACAGCAGGTTGGCGAAATGCTCCGCATTTTCCTCGCCAGTCTTCTCTTTGCCACCAAAGCGCAGGCCTGCCAGACCGCGTTGATCCTGGCCATGGATGTCTCGCAATCCGTAGACGTGGGCGAGTTTCGCATTCAGAAGGATGGCCTTGCCCTCGCGCTGCGTGATCCGGAGATTGTGGAGACGCTGGTGCGCGACGAAATTGCGCTCAGCGTCATCCAATGGTCCGGCGCTGACAAGCAGGAGGTCAGCATCGACTGGGCCCGCATGCGCAGCGCTCTGCATGTGGCGAATTTCGCGGCGCGGGTCGAGACGCTGGAGCGCGCCTTTACCCTGTCCGACACCGCCCCCGCCGAGGCTATCCGCTTTGCCATGCGCCGGTTTGAGCAGGTGCCCGATTGCCACAGGCGGGTGATTGACGTCTCCGGTGATGGCACTCCCAATGCCGGGGCGGACGTGCGCCAGATGCGCGCGCAGGCGCAGCGGGTTCGGATCACCATTAACGGACTGGCCATCGAGGGCATGGGCGTGGCGGTAACCAACTTCTATAGACGCCATCTGATCACGCGCGACGGCTTTGTCGAAACCGCACGGGGCTACCGCGATTACGCCCGCGCGATCCGCGAAAAGATCCTGCGGGAAATCAGCAGGGTGCTGTTCTGAGCGCGCCATTGACATCAGCGCCCTAAGCAGATCACCATATACCCATGGGGCAGGCGACCGCGCCCCATGAGGCTCAGGCCCAAGCGTCGCATCCTTGTTACTCCATTCATGGAAGGATGCCTTATGCCTGCACCCAATGAAATCACCGCCCCGCAACTCCTGCGCAAGATCGGCCTGCCGGACTGTCCGGTCCTGATCGACGTTGGCATTCCCGAAGACGTGGCCCAAAACCCGGTGCGCCTGCCCACGGCCCTGCGCCATGCCCATGGGGCGCTTGAATCCTTGCCGGAGCGATTGGGCGGACGGCCTGCCGTTGTGATCTGCCAAAAAGGTCTCAAGCTCAGCCAGGGGGTGGCCGCGTGGCTCCGGGCGCAGGGGCACAGGGCAGAATACCTCGGCGGCGGAATGGCCGAATGGCAGGCGCAAGACGGGCCGGTTGTCGCAGAGAGCGCCCTGCCCCAAAGCACGCTTTGGATCACCCGCCATCGCCCCCGGATCGACCGCATCGCCTGCCCCTGGCTGATCCGGCGGTTTGTCGATCCCGCTGCACAGGTGCTCTATGTTGCGCCCTCCGAGGTGACAGAAGCGGCCAGACGCCTGAACGCCATTCCTTTCGATGTGCCCGAAGTGGCGCTGACCCATACCGGCGATCACTGCAGCTTTGACGCGATGCTGGCCCGGTTCGGTCTGCGTTACACACCGCTGGCGCGTATGGCCGACGTGATCCGCGCCGCCGATTCCGGACGGCCCGAAGACCATCCGGTTGCAGTGGGATTGCTGGCCGTTTCCATCGGCCTTTCGAGGCAATATGCGGATGACAACGCACTCTGTGAGGCGGGTCTGCCGCTTTATGATGCGCTCTTTCGCTGGGCGCGCGACGGCTATACGGAAACCCATGACGCCTGCGCGCAGCGGGCCGGAGGATTCGCCCGTGCCTGACCTGACCCCGATTCCGCTCAGCACTCTGTTCGGGGCCTTCCTGAAGGTCGGGCTGCTGTCCTTTGGCGGCCCCGCCGCGCAGATCGCTGTCATGCACCGCGAGTTGGTCGAAGAGCGCCGCTGGCTGAGCGAAGAGCAGTTCCTGCGCTCGCTGTCGTTTTGCATGTTGCTGCCCGGCCCGGAAGCCATGCAGCTGGCCACCTATGCAGGCTGGCGCTTGCGCGGTGTGCCGGGCGGGTTGATCGCTGGGCTGCTCTTTGTCTTGCCCGGCGCATTGGTGATTGCTCTTCTGGCCTTGCTGTATACGCATTACGGCGCAACTCCGGCGGCGCAGGCGCCCTTGCTTGGCATCAAGGCCTGCGTGCTTGTCATCGTCGCCCAAGCGCTTTGGCGGCTGTCACGCAAGGCGCTGAAAACCAACGCAGACCGCCTGCTGGCGCTTGGCGCTTTTATTGCGCTCTACAGCCTGTCCTTGCCATTTCCTCTGGTGATAGCGGTGGCGGCGGTCTGGGGCGCTTTTGCTGCGTCCAACCATAATGACGAGACAACGCCCACAGCAGGCACAACGCCGTGGCAGACGCTTGTTGTCTTTGCCATCCTCTGGCTCGCGCCCCTGCCCGTCCTCTATGCGCTGGGCCAGACTTTCCTGCTCGATCTGGCACTGTTCTTTGGCAAGCTGGCGGTGGTCACTTTTGGCGGCGCCTACGCGGTGCTGGCCTATATGGCGCAGGAGGTGGTCGAGGCGCGCAACTGGCTCACCGCCCCGCAGATGATCGACGCGCTGGGCCTTGCCGAGACAACGCCCGGTCCGCTGATCCTCGTGACGCAATTTGTCGGCATGTTGAGCGGGGCGGCGCAGGGCGGCACGGGCCTTGCCCTGACCGCCGGAGCGCTGACGCTCTGGATGACCTTCTTGCCTTGCTTCTTGTGGATCTTCGCCGGTGCGCCGCATCTCGAATCCTTGCTGGCCCGGCCCAGATTGCGCGGCGCTTTGCAGGCCGTGACCGCGTCGGTTGTGGGCGTCATTGCCAATCTTTCGCTGTGGTTTGCCCTGGGCGTGCTCTTTTCGCGCCAGCAGGACACGGCGCTGGGACGCCTGCCCGATTTCACATCTTTACAAGCCGCGCCTCTGCTGTTTATCGCCCTAGCGGCAGGCATCCTGTGGATAAGGCCGGGCGCGGTGCCGCTTGCGGTGGCGGTCTGTGCCGGATTGGCCGGATTGGGGGCGCTGCTGTAGAAAACAGCCCTTTTCCTCAGCGTCAGTTTCAATATGCTGAGGACAAAACAAAAGAAGGCTCCGGGGATGTCTGACGGGATCGACTATGGACGACTGATGCACCGCGCCATGCGTGGTCTGATTCAGGAGGTGCTGGAGGACGTGCGGGACAATGGCCTGCCGGGCGAGCATCATTTTTTCATCACCTTTGACACCGGTCATCCGGACGCCGAACTGGCCGATTGGCTCTCGGATCGCTATCCCGGCGAAATGACGGTGGTCATGCAGCATTGGTTCGACGATCTTGATGTCTCGGACGAAGGTTTCGCGGTATCGCTCAACTTTGGCGATGCGCCGGAGCGGCTGTATATCCCCTATGACGCGATCAAAACCTTCGTCGATCCGTCTGTCGAATTTGGTCTGCGCTTCGAAAGCCAGGACGACGAGGAAGACGACGACACGCCGCCTGATGACGGCCCCGGCGGCGGCGATGACGCGCCTGAACCGGTGCATCAGGACGCCGAAGTGGTCAGCCTCGACCGGTTCCGCAAGTAAACCCGCCCGCCTGCGTCCATTCGCGCGGGACCTTTGCTCCAATGTTAACGGTATCCAACGGTATACCGCCTTGTCTTTCTCTTTCCGTGCGTTAAGAGAAGTGCAGCTTTGATTTTGCAGCTCTGGCGAGGAGGATACCCCCATGTGTGCAACCCGTACCGAGACCGACAGCTTTGGCCCGCTTGAGGTGCCCACCGAGAAATACTGGGGCGCGCAGACGCAGCGCTCGATCATGAACTTCCCCATCGGCTGGGAAAAGCAGCCGGTCGCCATCGTGCGCGCGCTGGGCGTGATCAAGAAAGCCTGCGCGCAGGCCAACATGGCATCCGGCGCTCTGGATGCGAAGCTGGGTGATGCTATCGTACAGGCCGCAGGCGAAGTGTTCGAAGGCAAGTTTGACGACAACTTCCCGCTGGTGGTCTGGCAGACCGGCTCCGGCACCCAGTCCAACATGAACTCCAACGAGGTCATCGCCAACCGCGCGATCGAAATCCTGGGCGGCGTGATTGGCTCCAAGGACCCGGTCCACCCCAATGACCACTGCAACATGGGCCAGTCCTCCAACGACACCTTCCCCACCGCCATGCACATCGCCACCGCGATGATGGTGCGTGATGTCCTGATGCCGGGTCTGACCAAGCTGGCCGAAGGGCTGGAAGCCAAGTCCGAAGAGTTCAAGGACATCATCAAGATCGGCCGCACCCACACGCAGGACGCGACGCCGCTGACGCTTGGCCAGGAGTTCTCTGGCTACGCCATGCAGATCCGCAATGGCATCAAGCGCGTCGAAATGGCCCTGCCGGGCATTTATGAGCTTGCACAGGGCGGCACCGCCGTGGGCACCGGCCTGAACACCAAGAAAGGCTGGGGCGAGACCGTTGCGGCCAACATGGCCGAAATCACCGGCCTGCCGTTTGTCACCGCCCCGAACAAGTTCGAATCGCTGGCCGCCCATGACGCCATGGTCTTCATGTCCGGCGCCTTGGCCTCTGTCGCGGGCGCGATGTACAAGATCGCCAACGACATCCGCTTCCTCGGCTCCGGGCCCCGCTCGGGCCTCGGCGAGTTGATCCTGCCGGAGAATGAGCCGGGCTCCTCGATCATGCCGGGCAAGGTGAACCCGACGCAGGCCGAAGCCATGACGCAGGTCGCAGCGCACGTGATGGGCAACGATGCGGCAATCAAGTTTGCCGGCTCCCAGGGCCACTTTGAACTGAACGTCTACAATCCGATGATGAGCTACAACCTGCTCCAGTCGATCCAACTGCTGGGCGATGTGGCGGACAGCTTCACCGAGCGCATGCTGATGGGCATCGAAGCCAACAAGCCGCGCATCCAGAAGCTGATGCAGGAGAGCCTGATGCTCGTCACGGCGCTTGCCCCGACCATCGGCTATGACAACGCCACGAAGGTCGCCAAGACGGCGCACAAGAACGGCACGACGCTGAAAGAAGAGGCGATTGCGCTGGGTTTCGTGGACGAAGAGACCTTCGACAAGGTTGTGCGCCCCGAGCAGATGATCGGTCCGAAGGACTGATCCCAAATCTGGTTCTGGTGGATTTCACCAAGAAGAAACAGCAGGTCCGGCCTTTCGCCGGGCCTGTTTTGCGTTAAGGTGTTGCCATGAGCAATGTCGTGAACCTGAACCAGTTTCGCAAACGCAAGACGCGCGAAGACAAGCGGCGCGCGGGCGATGAGAATGCCGCAAAACACGGTGTGTCCAAGGCTGAGAAAACGCTCGCAAAGGCCCGCCTTGAAAAGGAAAACCGGGATCTGGACGGGCACGAGAAGGAATGAGCGGCAGGCCTGTCAAACGGTCCCTGACGCTGCGCGGGCATCGCACGTCGGTCTCTTTGGAAGACGCTTTCTGGACAGCATTCCGCGCCATGGCTAAAGCCGAAGGTGTGGCGATCAACGAGTTGGCAGCGCGGATCGATGAGGCGCGTGACCCCGAGGTCGGGCTGGCCTCCAGCATTCGTGTGGCCATTCTGGATAATCTTCACGCAAAACTTGAAGATCGACGCGAAAGCCTATGATTTTGCTTTGAAAATAAAGCATCTATTGCGGCGAACCGTGAGCCACATCGGCGTGCCTGAGCCGGGTAGAAAGACGTTCGGCACCGTGGCATGCAAAAGAGAGCCGTCGTAGTCCATGCGGAACTCCACAAGGCTCTCTGATCCCATGAACCGCGCCCGTTCGACGGTGGCGCGGGCGGGTGTTCCGGCCATGTCGGTCGCATTCGGGCCTTTGCCGTTTCTGTCGAAATCGATGCTGACGTGCTGCGGGCGGAAGACAATCTCAACGTTGCTGCCGTCTTCGAATCCGGGCGCGAGGAATGCGCCGAAGGGCGTATCGACCAGAGCACCTTGAACTTTGCCACGCAAGACATTGACATCGCTGAAAAAGGACACCGCTTCGCGATCCACGGGTGCGTTGTAAATGTTGTATGGCGCGCCCTGTTGGACGATCTTCCCGCCGCGCATCAGGGCGATTTGATCCGCCATGCGCATCGCCTCTTCCGGCTCATGGGTCACCAGAAGGACGCTGGCGCCTTCTTCTTTGAGCAGGTCCAGCGTTTCGTCCCGGATCCCGTCGCGCAAGCGGTTGTCGAGGCCAGAGAACGGCTCGTCCATCAGCATCACACGCGGTTGCGGAGCAAGGGCGCGCGCCAAGGCCACGCGCTGCTGCTCCCCGCCGGACAGCTGATGCGGATAGTCGTCGATAAAACGCACCAGCCCAACGCGATCCAGCAAGGATTGGGCGCGGCGCCGTTTGTCCGCGCCGCTTCCGCTCAGACCGAAGGCCACGTTCTGGCCTACGGTCAGATGGGGAAACAGTGCGAAATCCTGGAACATCAGCCCGATGGATCGGCGTTCGGGCGGTACGCGGAACACCGTGTCACAGACCAGTTCGCCGTCTACGTGGATCGTTCCGCTGTCCTGCATGTCGACGCCAGCGATCATGCGCAGCGTCGTGGACTTGCCGCAGCCTGACGGGCCCAGCAGACACATGACCTTACCCGGATCAATCGCCAGCGAGACATCGTCGACAACCGGCGATCCGCCGAAGTTTCGCACGAGGTTGCGGATTTCAAGACGCGGAGAAAGTGCCGTTTCCGTCAATGCTGCCCCCAAGCGCCCTTGCAGTGGTGAATTCGGGCCGAGGGGTATCAGCCGCGCGGCACCGCCGCAACCCTGCGGGCACTGATCAGCACAGCGGCGAAACCGGTGATCAGCACGACGATACAGATGGCAAGGAGTTGCTCGTACTTGTGCCCCTCCGGCAGGAGCGCCGCGATCCATGGCGTGGCGCGGGCGAAGTAGGCCGCAGCCCCAAGCATCGCTGCGCCCCAGGCGACCATGTAGGCCCAGGGTGCAATGGTGCGGCGCAGCACCAGACCGCCGATCAGCACAGGCGTCAGGAAGAGGCTGGCCGTGCCGCTGACAGCCACCGCGTCAAACAGGCTCTGGCTGCCCCAGAGGGTCAGGGCCGTACCCGCAAGCGCAAAAGCGATCATCGCAAGACGCCCGCCCAGAAGGCTGCGGGGGGCAAGGTGCAATTCTTCGACCACCAGACGGGCGGCGGAAGACAGGGCTGAATCCAGCGTCGAGAGCGCCGAGACAAGCAGCGAGAGCATCAGCGCCGCGAACACCCAAGCCGGGAACATACCGGCCCAGGTGCCGATCAGTTGTCCTTCGTACTCAGCGCCTTGCAGGCTCGCTTCGATGCCGAAGAGGCCAAAGCCGAAGATGCACAAGGCGGAGATCCAGAAGGCGTGCAGGAAGGAGGCCTTGGTGGTTTTCTCATCAGCGAGGAAACCGCGGTCCATCATGACCGGATCATGCGCCGGGTAGGAGAAGACCTGCAGCGCCGCCACGGCCAGCAGAACCCAGCCGTTGTAGGCACCCGAGGTGCCCGAAGCGGTCAGCGCTGCGCCAAGCGAGAAGCCCGGCGTCAGGAAAAGCGCGATCAGCGCCGCGCCGAAAACCGCCAGAAAGAGCACCATTTGCAAAACATCCGTGCGCAGCGCCGCGCTCAACCCGCCCCACGCGGAATAGGCCAGCGCCAGAACCGCGACAATGACAATCGCGGCGGTGTCGGTGCCTCCCCAGAGCGCGCCGAAGATCAGGCCGACAACCAGCAGGTTGGCGAAGACTTCCGACAAAAGCCGCAGGGCGATGACGAGGTTATAGGTGCCCTGCCCCATGCGTCCAAAGCGCTCGCCGAGCCAGTCCTGAACGCTGCGCGCGCCTTGGGCTCGCAGCCGCGCCACGATGAAACCGCCGGTGAGGAAAGAGCCGTAATAGGCGGTGTAGGCCAGCACGCCGGGCGCCCCGTAGAAATAGCCCAGAATGGCGGAATTCATCAAAGAGCGGGCGAAAATCCACGTGGTGACCTGACTGAGCACAAGGGTCCAAAGACCCGGCGCGTCGCCGCTTTGCGTGCGTCCCCCAAAGAAGCCTTCCACGCTGGCCCGGCGTGGGGCGAGGATCAGGCTGGCAATCAGGATGGCACCGAAAAGGGCAAGGACAACAGGCATTTGTGGGGGCTCCGCGCGTTAAGGTCCTTTCCGGGTAGCAGGCGAAAGGGAGGCGCGATAGCCGCGTTACAGCGAACTTGCGAAAGCGTGATGCGGCGTTAGAGACCCGCGAGACACCGCGCCGGACCCGATCCGGGGCCTCCCCGTGCGCCTGTCTCAGGTCAACCCGGCCAGCGCCTTGCCCAGACGCGGAAGCCGTGCCTTTTTCATCAGGGCGCGCATTTGCCAGTCTTCGCCGGAAAGTCGCCGCGCCTCATCCAGAACCTGTGCGCCAACGCGCTCAAGCGCCTCGGGAGAGGCTTGCAAGAGCCCGTGTAGGAACCCGTCCGGATCGGCACGGGCAACACCTTCTTCGGAGAGAATCTGCCCGGGAAAATCCTTGATATTCATGGTCACAAGCACGTCTGCCGAGCCGGCGATGGCGGCGGCCAGCACGTGGGTATCGGCAGGATCCGGCAGCCAGAGCCGATCTTCCAAAGACGGCTTCCACCGCACCGAAGCCTTCGGCCAAGCGCTTGAAGCAAGCGCAATCTCACCGCGCGCCTGCGCCTCGCCTTCGGGGCCGAGTTTGCGGGCAGCGCGCGCCCATTCTTCAAGGATCCGGTCGGACCAGAGCGGCTCGAACAGCCCTGCGCGGGCCGCCCCAAGCAGCATTTCGCGCATCACCGTGGGGTAGATCACGCAGGTGTCGAGCAGAACCTTCACAGTCGGAAGAACAGCGCCTTGAGATAGCCGCTTTCCGCCAGCTGTGGCAGCAGCGGATGGTCCGGTCCGGCCTGCCCGGTGTGAAGAAGCTGTGCGCGCCGCCCGGCCCGGCCAATGCCGCGCAGGCACGCCCCGGTGAAGGCGTTCAGATCGGCGGCATGGGAGCACGAGCAGAGCACCAGATAACCGTCTTCTGCCACCAGAGGCGCCGCAAGCCGCGCCACGCGTTCATAGGCGCGCAGGCCCTTGTCCAGGGCAGGTTTGTTGGGGGCAAAGGCGGGCGGGTCACAGATGACCACTTCGAATTGCGCGCCCTCGTCTTGCAGAGCCGTGAGCGTGTCAAAGGCATCGCCTTGCCGCGTCGTGAAACGGCTCTGCGCGCCCATACGCGCCGCGCCTTCCTCGGCCAGAGCCAAAGCCGGAGCCGAGCCATCAACGGACATCGCTTCGGACGCCCCGCCCGCCAGCGCCGCCAGGGCAAAGCCCCCCACATGGCTGAACACATCCAGTACGCGCGCGCCCTGCGACAGGCGCGCCGCGAAGCCGTGATTGTCCCGTTGGTCAAAGAACAGCCCGGTCTTTTGCCCGCCGGTCAGGTCCGCCATATACGTGGCCCCGTTCATCTCCACGGGCACAGGCGCATCGGGGGCTGTTCCCCGCAACACCACGTCTTCGTCGTCGAGCCCTTCAAGCGCCCTGCCCCGTCCGCCCGCGTTCTTCATCACGCAGGTGACACCGACAACGGCCATCAAAGCCTCGGTCAGATCCTCGAGCAGCACCTCTGCCCAGGCCGCGTTCGGCTGAACCACGGCCACATCGCCAAAGCGGTCAATGATCACACCGGGCAGCCCATCCGCCTCTGCATGAACAAGCCGGTAGTACGGCGCATCATAAAGACGCTCGCGCATCTCCAGAGCCTTGCGAAGCTTGGCCTCCAGCCATGTCCGGTCAATAATAGCGGCAGGATCCCGGTCCAGAATCCGCGCCACGATCTTGGACTTGGTATTGACCCCGACCAGCCCCAGCGGCGTGCGCTCATTGTCTTCGAGCCGCGCAATGGTGCCCGGCGTAATCGCGCGCGAGCGGCGGTCCATGACCAACTCGTTGTCAAACACCCAAGGCGCGCCGCGGCGGATCGCGCGTGCGTTGGCTTTGGGTTTCAGGCGAAGGACGGGAAGATTGGCTGGCTCACTCATGGCGGCGGCTTACCGCGCTTTTTCCGGCTTGGGAAGCAACAAAACCTTTTCACCCCCTTTACTGTTAGCGCTAACTGATTTAAGGCAGCGCCAGTGCCAGGCCATGGCGCACCGCGCGCCCGCAAGGAGACTGCAATGCCGCTGAACGATACCATTGCCCGGGTGACAACCCGCATCGAAGAGCGCTCAAAGCCGCTTCGCGACACCTATCTTGATCGCATGCGCCGCGCAGCCGAGGAAGGCCCGCGCCGCGCGCATCTCAGTTGTGGCAACCAGGCCCATGCTTATGCGGCCATGTCCGGGGATCAGGACGCTCTGGCCACGGGCAAGGCTCCGAACATCGGCATCGTCACCGCTTTCAATGACATGCTCTCGGCCCATCAGCCTTATGAACGTTATCCTGACCTGATCCGCGAAACAGCGCGTGCAGCTGGCGGCACAGCGCAGGTGGCGGGCGGCGTTCCGGCCATGTGTGACGGGGTCACGCAAGGTCAGGTTGGCATGGAACTGTCGCTGTTTTCGCGCGATGTCATTGCTCTTGCCGCCGGGGTGGCGCTTTCGCACAACGTCTTTGACAGCGCGCTGTATCTGGGTGTCTGCGACAAGATCGTGCCGGGTCTGATCATCGGGGCCGCCACCTTTGGCTATATCCCCGGCATCTTCCTGCCTGCGGGCCCCATGCCCTCCGGCCTGCCCAACGACGAGAAGGCCAAGGTGCGCCAGCAGTTCGCCACCGGCGAAGTGGGCCGCGAGGCCTTGATGAAGGCCGAGATGGCCTCTTACCACGCCCCCGGAACCTGCACATTCTACGGCACCGCCAACACCAACCAGATGCTCATGGAGTTCATGGGGCTGCACCTGCCCGGCGCGTCATTCGTGAACCCGAACACGCCTTTGCGCGATGCTTTGACCGTCGCCGGGGCGAAACGCGCGCTTGAGATCACCAATCTCGGCAACGATTACCGCCCGGTCTCGGAAATCCTGAACGCCAAGGCCTTTGTCAACGGCATGGTCGGCCTGATGGCCACAGGCGGCTCGACCAACCTCGTGCTGCACCTGCCAGCCATGGCCCGCGCCGCCGGGATCGTTCTGGAGCTTGAAGACTTCGACGACATCTCCAATGCCACGCCGCTGATGGCCAAGGTCTATCCAAACGGGCTGGCAGATGTGAACCACTTCCACGCGGCAGGCGGTCTGCAGTTCATGATCTCCGAACTGCTCGACAACGGCCTGCTGCACGAAGACGTCAGCACCGTCATGGGCGATGGCCTCTCCCACTACCGGCAAGAGCCGCGCCTCTCCGAAGGCCGCGCAACTTGGGTTGACGGGCCGCGCGTGACGGAAAATGACCGTATCCTGCGCCCTGCCACCGAGCCGTTTCAGGCCACGGGCGGTCTCAAGCAGCTGATCGGAAACGTCGGTCATGGCATGATGAAGGTCTCGGCCGTCGCCCCGGAACGCCACATCATTGAAGCCCCGGCGCGCATTTTTTACGATCAGGAAAGCGTCAAAACCGCCTTTCGGAACGGAGAATTCACCTCTGACACCGTTGTCGTTGTCCGCTTCCAAGGACCAAGCAGCAACGGGATGCCGGAACTGCACGGGCTGACACCGACCCTCGCGGTGCTGCAGGATCGTGGCCTCAAGGTGGCCTTAGTCACCGATGGCCGCATGTCCGGCGCCTCCGGCAAAGTGCCCGCCGCCATTCACATCGCACCGGAGGCAAGCAAGGGAGGCCCGCTGGCGAGACTCAAAGACGGCGACATCCTGCGTGTGGACGCGGTGAACGGCAAAATCGACTGCCTTGCAGAAGATTTCGAAAACCGCACCGCTGTCACAGCCGACCTGACCGACAATGGTCACGGTGTCGGGCGCGAACTATTCGCCGCCTTCCGCGAAAACGTCGGCCTGTCGTCGAACGGCGCGGCCGTAGTGGTTTGACCGCGTCTTCTTCTCTGTAAAAATATCCAAATCGACCGCCTGACACACAAGGACAGCGCCATGATCACGCCCGCCGAAGCCTCCCAGAAATCCGAACAGCTCTGCCGCCTCGCACCGGTGATCCCGGTTCTCGTGGTCGATGACGCGGCGCACGCCCGCCCGCTGGCCGAAGCGCTGGTGGCTGGAGGCCTGCCTGTTCTGGAAGTGACCCTGCGCACCCCGGCGGCGCTCGACGTGATCTCGGAAATGGCCAAGGTCGAAGGCGGCGTTGTTGGCGCGGGCACCCTGCTGACCCCTGCGGATGTGGCAAAGGCCGTCGCGGCAGGCGCGAAGTTCGGCGTCTCCCCGGGCGCGACGGATACGATCCTGGGCGCCTGCGAAGAAGCCGACCTGCCACTCCTGCCCGGCGCGGCGACCTCCTCCGAGGTCATGCGTCTGCTGGAGCGCGGCTACACGGTGCAGAAATTCTTCCCGGCAGAAGCCAACGGCGGCGCAAAGGCGCTTGGAGCCATCGGCGCGCCGATCCCGCAGGTACGGTTTTGCCCCACGGGTGGCGTCTCGCCGAAGAATGTCGGCGATTACCTGTCGCTTTCCAATGTGCTCTGCTGTGGCGGCAGCTGGGTCGCACCGAAGGATCTTGTGACCAAAGGGGACTGGAAAGCAATCGAAGAGCTGGCGGCAGAAGCTGCCGCATTGCCGCGCTGATCCCGCAAGCGAAACCGCCCCGGCCCTGAGCCGGGGCCTCAACGCTCAGCTCTTTTCCTTCCGCTTCTTGATCGTCCCAGCCGCTTCCGCCAGATCGCGGGCGATGGCAAAGGCGCCCTGTATCTTGTCCTTGTCGGACTTCCAGTTGCGCCGCACCACGATCTTGTTGTCCTTGACCTTGGCCAGTTCCTTCTGCGCCCGGATAAACTCCACCAGCCCTTCGGGACGCGGGAATTTATCGTTATGGAACTGGATTGTCGCGCCTTTCGGCCCGCCGTCCAGTTTGGCGATATGAGCGCGGCGGCACATGGCCTTGATCCGCACCACCAGAAGCAGCGTGTTCACCTCACGCGGCAGCTTGCCAAAGCGGTCAATGAGTTCAGCTGCGAAGCCTTCCAGCTCCACCTTCGTCGACAAGCCGGACAGCCGCCTGTAGAGGCCCAGCCGCACATCAAGGTCCGGCACGTAATCCTCTGGAATCAAAACAGGAACGCCAAGGTTGATTTGTGGTGCCCACTGGTCGTCCGCTTCCGAGAGCCCTTCCATCTGTCCGGAGCGGATCTTGGCAATCGCCTCTTCGAGCATGGATTGATACAGTTCGTACCCGACATCGCGCATCTGCCCGGACTGCTCTTCACCCAGAAGGTTCCCCGCCCCGCGAATATCGAGATCCTGGCTGGCAAGGTTGAACCCGGCTCCCAGCGTGTCGAGACTGCCCAGAACGCGCAGGCGCTTTTGCGCCGTATCGGTCAGCTTGGCGCGGGGCTTGGTGGTCAAATAGGCATAAGCCCTTGTTTTCGAACGACCCACGCGGCCGCGGATCTGATAAAGCTGGCTGAGGCCAAACATGTCCGCGCGGTGCACAACCATGGTGTTGGCCGTGGGAATATCGAGACCGGATTCGACAATCGTTGTCGCCAGCAGCACGTCATATTTGCCGTCGTAAAAGGCGTTCATCCGGTCATCAAGCTCGCCCGCCGCCATCTGGCCATGAGCAACCACGTAGGACACCTCCGGCACTTGCTCGCGTAGAAACTCTTCGATTTCAGGCAGATCTGCGATACGCGGCACGACATAAAAGGATTGCCCGCCACGATAGTGTTCGCGCAGCAAAGCTTCGCGGATGGTCACAGGGTCAAACTCGCTGACGTAAGTGCGAATGGCGAGGCGGTCCACCGGGGGCGTGCCGATGATCGAAAGGTCCCGCACCCCGGTCAACGACAGTTGCAAAGTGCGCGGAATCGGCGTGGCCGTCAGGGTCAGCACGTGAATGTCCGAGCGCAGCTGTTTCAGCCGCTCTTTGTGCTGCACCCCGAAGTGTTGCTCTTCGTCGATGATCAGCAGGCCAAGGTTGTTGAAGCGAATGCCCTTGGCCAGAAGCGCGTGCGTGCCGACAGCGATGTCGACGGTTCCCTTGGAAATCCCTTCACGTGTCAGATTGCCCTGTTTCGTGCCGACAAAGCGCGAAAGTGGGGCAACCTGTACAGGAAAGCCCCGAAATCTTTCCGCAAACGACTTGTAATGCTGGCGGGCGAGCAATGTCGTCGGCGCAATGACAGCCACCTGAACGCCGCTCATGGCCGCAACAAAAGCCGCGCGCATGGCCACTTCAGTTTTGCCAAAGCCCACGTCGCCGCAGATCAGGCGGTCCATCGGCTGACCCGAATGCATGTCGTCCATGACGTCGCCAATGGCCGAAAGCTGATCGTCGGTTTCCTGATACGGGAACCGCGCCGCAAAACTCTCAAACGCGCCGGGCGGCGGGTCCATGACCGGGGCTTTGCGCAAGGCGCGTTCGGCGGCGATGCGGATAAGCTTGTCCGCCATCTCGCGGATGCGCTCTTTGAGCTTGGCTTTCTTGGCCTGCCAAGCACCGCCGCCAAGCCGGTCCAGCAGCCCCTCTTCATGACCGTATTTCGACAGCAGCTCGATGTTCTCGACCGGCAGGTAAAGCTTTGAACTTTCGGCATATTCCAGAAGAAGGCATTCGTGCGCCGCGCCCGCCGCCGTGATCACCTCCATGCCCTGATAGCGCCCGATGCCGTGGTCCACATGCACCACCAGATCGCCGGGGCTGAGGCTTTGGTGTTCAGTGAGGAAATTCTCGGCGCGGCGCTTTTTCTTGGGTTGCCGGATCAGGCGATCCCCGAGCACGTCCTGCTCGGAAATGACTGTCAAACGCCCATCTTCACGCGGCGCTTCAAACCCCGCCTCCAAGGCCCAGATCGCCAGATGCAGACCGCGTTTGCCGATGCGACCCCCGTCCTTGATCGGGATGGCTTCCGCCAGACCTTCGTCCTCGATCAGCCCCGAAAGCCGCTCGCGCGCGCCTTCCGAATAGGAGGCGATGACCACCGGCCCTTCCTGCATCTTTGCTTTAACATGTGCGGCCAAAGCGCCGAAAAGGCTGATATTTTCCTGCTGCCGTTCCGGCGAGAAAGACCGCCCGATACGGCCGCCTGCATCCACAACCCCAGGCCCGCTGGCCTGCGGCAAAGGGTGGAACTGCACGGCGCGCCGATCCCCAAGTGCCGCGAGCCAGGCGGCATCATCAAGATACAACTGATCCGGCGGGATCGGTTTGTAGACGCTGCTGCCCATGGTCTTTTTCTGCGCCATGGCGAGACGGCGAGTCTCATATTGGTCGGCGATGCTCTCCCACCGCGCAAGCCGCGCCGGGGTGAGTTGATCGTCCATGACCACGGGCGCGTTCGGCAGGTAGTCAAACAGCGTTTCCAACTTGGCATGGAAAAACGGCAGCCAGTGCTCGATCCCCTGGTGTTTTCGCCCGGCGCTGACCGCCTCATAGAGCGGATCGTCCGTGCCTGCTGCGCCAAATTCGATGCGATAGTTTTGACGGAACCGCGTGATGGCGGCGTCGTCGAGGATAACCTCGGAGACCGGGGCCAGCTCGATCACGTCGAGCGTTTCGGTGGTGCGCTGGCTGGCCGGATCAAAGCGCCGCGCGCCATCGAGAATGTCGCCAAAGAAATCAAGCCGAACAGGCCCGCCATGGCCCGGCGGGAAGATGTCAATGATCCCGCCGCGAATGGCGTAATCCCCCGGTTCCATCACAGTGGGCGCTTGGGAAAAACCCATACGGACAAGGAAGTTACGCAGCGCCTCTTCATCCACACGCTCGCCCACGCGGGCCGAAAACGCCGCTTCTCGCAGAACGCTGCGGGCGGGCAAAAATTGCCCCACAGCGGAAAGCGTGGTCAGCAGGATATACTGCCCCGGCATCCCGTGCACGAGCCCCGCCAAGGTCGCCATGCGGGCGGCGGAGATGTCGGCATTCGGAGAGACGCGATCATAGGGCAGACAGTCCCAGGCCGGGAAGCTGAGCACCGGCACATCGGGCGCAAAGAAAGCCAAGGCATCGCGCATGGCCGCCAGCCGTTTGTCATCGCGCGCCACATGGATGACCGGCCCTCCGGCCTTCTCCATTTCGCGAAGCAAGAGCGTTGCGTCAAAGCCCTCGGGGGCGCCGCCGATGGTGATGCTGTTCTGTGCCATGTCGCCTGACATGGCCCGCGCGCCGGGCGGCGTCAATGGCCGAATGGGTCAGTGCAGAACGTGCGCCGACAGGTTTTGATACATCCCCCAGAGCGCCGTGAAGAAAATCGACAACATGCCGATGAACTGCGTGATGGTGCGGTGAATGCGCAGACGCCGCCAGAGCGCCTCGCCCTGCCCTTCACCGGCCTGAATCTTGCGCGAGGAGTGCAGGCTGAGCAGGCCGACCATGCTCATGGGAAAGGCCAAGAGAAACACCGCCTGCGCAAATTCGATGTCGTACCCGATCCCCAGCACCACAAGCCCGGTCAGCAAGGCAGACCCGATGGCCGTGATCCACAGACCGGCCTCTTCTGCGATAAAAATCAGACGGTTGGTGTTGATGCGCACGAGATCTTCGAGATCCTGTTCCGCCTGACCGCCGTTGCGGCGCGCACGGGCGACCATGTCGAATGGCACCCCCAGAACCCAATGCGACGCAGAGGACCAGACCACCGCCAGCACGATCCAGAACCACAGGTTCGAAAAGGAGCGCATGTCGATCAGTTCGAAAACGGTGCTGTACCAGTCCAAGCGTCTTGTCTTTCTGCTTTGGCCGCGGGTCGCGAAAATGCGCCTCGCGGGTCTTGTCGGAGCGGCTTTTCCATGCCACCCAAAGAGCGCGTTTACAAGGACCAAGCCCCATGAAGCCGACAATTGCCGCTTTTCCTGCCACACGCCTGCGCCGCACACGCCGCACGCCCGCTATTCGCGCGCTGGTGCAGGAGACCACGTTGTCCCCGGCTGACTTCATCTGGCCGGTGTTTGTGCGCGACGGGATCGGGATGGTCGAGCCGATCCACTCCATGCCCGGCGTCAACCGGCTGTCGGTGGACAAGGTGGTGGAGGCCGCAAAGGACGCTTTTGCCCTCGGCATCCCGGCAATCTGCCTGTTTCCCTACACCGATCCGTCTTTGAAAACAGAGGATTGCGCCGAGGCTTGGAACCCGGAGAATCTTTCGAACCGCGCCACGCGGGCGATCAAGGCCGCTGTGCCGGAGATGGCGATCATGACCGATGTGGCGCTCGATCCGTATAACATCAACGGCCATGATGGCTTTGTCGAGAATGGCGAGATCGTCAATGACCGCACGGTCGAAGCCCTTGTCAAGCAGGCGCTGTCGCAGGCCGATGCTGGCGCGGACATCATAGGGCCGTCCGATATGATGGATGGGCGCATCGGCGCGCTGCGTGCCGGACTGGAAGGCGCCGGCCATCAGAACGTCATGCTTTTGAGCTATGCCGCGAAATACGCCAGCGCGTTTTATGGCCCGTTTCGGGACGCCGTGGGCGCGTCCGGCGCGCTCAAAGGCGACAAGAAGACCTATCAGCAGGATCCGGGCAATTCGGACGAGGCCATGCGGCTCATTCACCGGGATCTGACCGAAGGCGCGGATATGGTCATGGTCAAACCCGGCATGCCTTATCTGGACATCTGCCGCCGCGCCAAGGAAATGTTCGGCGCGCCGACCTTTGCCTATCAGGTTTCTGGCGAATACGCGATGCTGGCGGGCGCGGGCGAGCGCGGCTGGGTCGACGCTGAGAAGGTCATGCTCGAAAGCCTGATGAGTTTCAAACGCGCGGGCTGCGACGGCGTGTTGACCTATTTCGCCCCGGCAGCGGCGAAATTGCTGAACGGCTAACCCCCATGCGCAGCAACATCCCGCCCACGCCGCATTCTCAAGCGTGACAGGGCTGCGGCAACCGCCTATACTCTACGTCAACCGGCGAGACAGCCGGACCTGAGGCCATGCAACACAACAACGAGCAGTGAGATGACACTTTCCAGACGCAACACCCTTTTGGGGCTTGGCGCCCTGCCCCTCGTGGCGGCCTGCGGCAATGGTATTGGCGGGCGTGGCCCGGCGACCATTGATGCGCGGGTTGATACCACGCTGAGCCAGCTTTACGCGGATTATCCCGCCACCCGCAATCTCGCGGCGAAATCCACCGGCATTCTGGTGATGCCGCTGGTCACCGAGGCCGGGTTCGGCTTTGGCGGCGGGTACGGTCGCGGCGCGCTGCGCGTCGGCGGCGCAACAGTGGATTATTACTCGGTCGCAAAGGCCTCGGGCGGTTTGCAGATCGGTGGCCAGCAGTACAGCCACGTGCTGTTCTTTATGACCGAGGCGGCGCTTGAAACCTTCCGCCGCTCGCCGGGCTATGCCGCCGGGGCCAATATCGAATACGCAACGCCCGCGCAGGGTGAAACGCTGGCCGCAGAGACGACCACGTCGCTCGCGCCGGTGATTGCCGTGATCTTTGGCCAGTCCGGCCTGCATCTTGGTGCCACGCTGGAAGGCGTGAAATACACCCGGATCATTCCCTGAACCAAACGGCCTGAGGGGCGCTGCCCCTCTTGCCCCTTCGGGCCAATTCACCCTGAGGTATTTCGGGCCCAAAGAAACCGGCGCGCCGGATCAATGATCAGTGGTACCGAAATTCGCCCACCACGTTGCGCCATTCGCCCGGTGAGATCATCTTGCGGTGGGTGAAGCGGATCGAATGTAACGGACCTTCGATTTCATCCTGCCAGAACTCGATGAACTTGAACAAGCGCGGATGGTCCGGTGCCAGATCATACTCCTGCCAGACAAATGTATTCAGAACATGGGTGTAATCGGGCATGTGGTAGAACACCTCTGCCGTGGTCAGCCCGTATCCCTTGAGCATCAGTTCCGTTTCGCTTTCCTTCATGGGTCTGCCTCTTTTGCTGCTCTGAAACCATGGTGCCGGGCAAATCTTTACTTTTCAATAAAAACAGTGTGTTAGCAGAGCGCGGCCCCGGCTGCCAAAGGCCCGGATACCAGCGCCATTGCACCCTACAACTTGTCTGGGGTATAAGGTCCCACAACAAGATATAGACCCCAGAACAGCAGGTCCCACTCGTGAGCGACACGCCCGAAACCCCTGAAAACGAAGAAGAAAATCGCCCCGCCTACAGTGGGCCTTCGATCTCGATCGAAAACGAGATGAAGAACAGCTATCTCGATTACGCCATGAGCGTGATCGTGAGCCGTGCGATTCCCGATCTGCGCGACGGGTTAAAACCTGTGCATCGACGCATCCTTTATACGCTGTGGGAGAACGGCCAGACCCGCGCCAAACCCTATCGCAAATGCGCGACGGCGGTGGGCGATGTCATGGGCCGCTACCACCCGCACGGGGACGGCGCGGTCTATGATGCTCTGGTGCGGATGGCACAGGATTTCTCTATGAGCCTGCCGCTGATCGACGGTCAGGGGAACTTTGGCTCCATGGATGGCGATCCGCCCGCCGCCTATCGTTACACCGAAAGCCGCCTGCAAAAGGTGGCCGAGGCGCTGCTTGAGGACATCGACAAGGAAACCGTCGATTTCGTGCCGAATTATGCCAACGAGCGCATGGAGCCGACGGTCCTGCCCGCGCGCTATCCCAACGTTCTCGTCAACGGGGCCGAGGGTATCGCCGTCGGTATGGCAACGCGCATCCCGCCGCATAACCTTGGCGAGGTGATCGACGCGACACTGGCTCTGATGGAGAACCCGGATCTGTCGTCCGAAGATCTGATCGAGTACATCCCTGCCCCGGATTTCCCCACGGGCGGTGTGATCCTTGGCCGCTCTGGTGCGCGCAAGGCGTATCTTGAGGGCCGCGGCTCTGTGATCATCCGCGCCAAGACGCGCATCGAGGAAATCCGCAAGGACCGCTACGCGATCATCATCGACGAGATCCCCTATCAGGTGAACAAGTCCACGATGATCGAGCGCATCGCCGAGGCGGCGCGTGACAAGAAGATCGAAGGCATCGCCCACGTTCAGGACGAATCCGACCGCGACGGCGTGCGCGTCGTGATCGAACTGAAGCGCGATGCGACGGCAGAGGTGGTGTTGAACCAGCTCTACCGCTTTACGCCGATGCAGACCTCCTTTGGCTGCAACATGCTGGCGCTCAACGGCGGCAAGCCGGAGCAACTGACGCTGCGCGGGTTCCTGTCGGCCTTTATCGATTTCCGCGAAGACGTTGTGGCGCGGCGCACGGCTTATCTGCTGCGCAAAGCGCGCGAGCGCTCACATATCCTCTGTGGTCTGGCCGTGGCGGTTGCGAATGTCGACGAGGTGGTTCAGACCATCCGCGCCTCTGCCGATGCGGCCGAGGCCCGCGAAAAACTGATGGCGCGCCGCTGGCCCGCCGAGGAAATCCTGCCCTACATCGCGCTGATCGACGATCCGACTCATAAAGCGAACGACGACGGCACCTATAACCTCAGTGAAACACAAGCCCGCGCGATCCTTGAGTTGCGTCTGCAGCGTCTCACGCAGCTTGGCGTCAAAGAGGTCACCGACGAGCTTGAAGAACTGGCGTCCAAGATCAAGGACTACCTTGATATCCTGTCCAGCCGTGAGCGGATCATGGCGATCATCACCAATGAGATGACGGAAATCCGCGAAAACTACGCCGTCCCGCGCCGCACCCAGATTGTCGAATGGGCCGGCGATATGGATGACGAGGACCTGATCGAACGCGAAGACATGGTCGTGACCGTCACCGCAGAGGGCTACATCAAACGCACCGCTCTGGCCGATTTCCGCGCGCAGAAGCGTGGCGGCAAAGGGCTGTCGGGCGGCGCGATGAAGAACGACGATGTGGTGACGAACCTATTCGTCGCCAACACGCACACGCAGCTGCTGTTCTTCACCACCGATGGCATGGCCTACAAGCTCAAGACATGGCGTCTGCCGCAGGGCGGGCGCACATCCAAGGGCAAGGCGATTGTCAACATCCTGCCGATCCCGCAGGGCGTGTCGATTGCCGCCATCATGCCTGTGGACCGGGACGAAAAAGAGTGGGACGATCTACAGATTGTCTTTGCCACCTCCAAGGGGTCTGTCCGGCGCAACCGTCTGTCTGATTTCACCAATGTGAAGTCAAACGGCAAGATCGCCATGAAGTTCGAAGGCGAGGACGAGAATACCCGCCTGATCAACGCCCGCATCTGCTCCGAAGACGATGACGTGATGCTGGTGACCAACTCCGGCCGTGCCATTCGTTTCCCGGTGCCGGATGTGCGCATCTTCAACTCGCGCAACTCGACCGGTGTGCGCGGTGTGCGGCTGGCCGAAGGGGCGGAGGTTGTCTCGATGTCGATCATCCGCCACTTCGACGCGGAAAGCGACGAGCGTGCGTCGTACCTCAAGATGCGCCGCCTGATGGCCGGTGTGACAGAGGATGAGGCCAGCGACGAAGACGGCGATGCGGATGCGCCTTTGGCGCAGGAACGCTATGCGGAGATGTCGGCGGCAGAGAATCTGATCCTGACGATCACCGCCAAAGGCCTCGGCAAGCTGTCCTCCAGCCATGATTATCCTGTGCGCGGACGCGGCGGCCAGGGTGTCACCGCGTGGGAGAAATCCATGCGCGGCGGCGATATCGTTGCCTCCTTCCCGGTCGAAATGGACGATCAGATCATGCTCGCCACCTCCACCGGGCAATCGATCCGCTGCCCCGTTGACGGCATCTCCTTCCGCTCCCGCAGCGCGGGCGGCGTGAAAGTGTTCAACACCGGCAAAGGCGAAGAGGTTGTCTCGGTGGCCTGGATCGCCGAACAGAGCGAAGAAGACGACGGCGGCGAAAGCCCGGCCGAAGAATAAGCTCAAATTAACCTCGGGCCTTCATAACCCTCGCGGAATGGAGGCCCGCGATGAATCTCTACACCTGCTCGATCGATCTGCGGAATGATGGGGTTGCCCTCAAATTTGCCAAGGCTCTTGATGACTGGATGGGACATCTGAAGTCCAAGGGCGTTATCCTCGATTGGCAGTTATACCGACGCAAACTGAACCTCGCGTCAGACAGTCACCGGGATTTTCTGCTGCAGATCGCCGTTGAGGATCTGTCGATGCTCGATCAGGCCTTTTTCACCCTGGGTGCCCAGGACGAAGACGTGGACAAGCTTTACCGCGCCGTTCACGATCTGATCCTGAATGCCGATTTCGGCCTCTACCGGCCGTTCCCGGACCCTGAGCGGGCGGAACGCATGGCGCTTTTGTGAGGTTTTGGCCGTGAGCGGTCATTGGGTGCACCGTCCCGGATTTGATCCGGGACCTCGTGACTGAAGAACAAGCCGCGCCATCGACGGGCCGTGGTACGGCGATGCTGCCTCTGATCCCCTCGGTTTATCCCTGTAGCTGGCGCGCTAGACCAGTGTGGCACGATACGACAACCCAATCGCCGTGCCGCAGGGACGGCCCGTCGATGGCGCGGCGGCCTGCGGCCTTGATTCCGCGCTTGGGTGCAAGAAACAACCGCTTCAGGCCAAACCCTCAATGCGCCCCGGCATCCTTCTTGCCACCAAACAAGGCGGACCAGATCGGCGCCACGACCTTGACCCCAACCGGGATCAGCAAAAGCCCCCAAAGCAACCCGAGAACAAAATCAATGGCTGCCGTGATCACCCACTCCATGAAAGGCTGGCCACCGCCGTAGTCCACGGCCAGATGATGAATGTATTCTTCCAGCGCCGGGTAGCCCATCTGCGCCAGCGAATGCACGATGATCGAGCCACCAACCCAGAGCATCGCCGCCGTACCAACCACCATCAAGGCTTTCAGGAGCCACGGCATGAACTTGACGATCCCCCGTCCCAAGGACCGGATCAGAGCAAGTCCGGCCGACTGGCTCAGCCACAGGCCCACATCGTCCATCTTCACGATAATCGCCACCGCGCCATAGACCGCAAAGGTGATCATCACACCAACAACGGCCAGGGTCGCCCCTTGCATCCAGATGTTGGTGCTTTCAATCACAGAAAGCGAAATCGTCATGATTTCCGCTGAGAGAATGAAGTCCGTCTTGATCGCACCTTGAATTTTCTCTTCTTCAAGGTGCATCGGATCGCCAATGTCATGGCTCCCATCCGGCCCGCCGGAGTGGTCATCATGCGGCAGGACCACATGCGCAATCTTCTCCGCCCCTTCGAAACACAGGTAACTGCCGCCAAGGATCAGGAGCGGCGGAACCATCCAGGGCGCAAATGTCGCCAAAAGCAGCGCAGCGGGCAGCAGAATGACCAGCTTGTTGAACAGCGAGCCCCGCGCAATGCGCCAGATGATTGGCAATTCCCGTGCCGGTTCAAAGCCTTGCACGTATTTCGGTGTTACGGCGGCGTCATCGATCAGCACACCTGCGGTTTTGGTGCCGGCTTTGGCCGCCGCCGTTGCGATATCGTCCACAGAGGCCGCCGCAACCTTGGCGATCCCCGCAACATCATCCAATAGCGCCAAAAGACCGCTCATGCTCTTAACTCCCGTAACCCGTGCTGCGCACTCTATCCGCCTTTGCGGCGGGTGCAAGACACCCCAAAAGTCCTGATAGCGCCTGACTGATTCCCCCGCTTCATTGTTACAGCCTCGCGCGTTAACGCAAACGTCGGAAACAGTTAGCGCAACCACGGCGGAAAGCTGCAGGTTTACCGCTAACACACTGTCGTGAAACACTAATTTACTTTGCACAGGCAGCATGCCCCCCTATACCGCACGGTAACGAACGTATTGATCGGAGACACGCGCATGACCGTCACGGTAGGTATCAACGGATTTGGCCGCATCGGCCGCTGCACCCTCGCCCATATCGCGGAGAGCGCGCGCAATGATGTGCAGGTCGTCAGGATCAACGCCCCCGGCCCCCTCGAGACCCACGCCCACCTGCTGCGCTACGACAGCGTGCATGGCCGTTTCCCCGGCGAGGTGCGCGTCACCGACAACACCATGGACCTCGGCCGTGGCCCGATCGACGTGATGTCTTCCTACGAGATGAACGAGCTTGACTGGGGCGGCTGCGATGTCGTTCTCGAATGCACCGGCAAGTTCAACGACGGTGAGAAAGCCAAGGGCCACATGTCGCGCGGCGCCAAATCAGTGCTGATCTCCGCACCGGCCAAGAACGTTCAGAAAACCATCGTCTACGGCGTCAACCATCGTGACCTTGTTGCTGGCGACACTGTGATTTCCAATGGGTCCTGCACCACCAACTGCCTTGCGCCGCTGGCGAAGGTACTGGACGAAGCCATCGGCATCGAAAGCGGGATCATGACCACGATCCACAGCTACACCGGCGACCAGCCGACGCTGGACCGCCGCCACAAGGATCTTTACCGCGCCCGCGCCGCCGCCATGGCGATGATCCCGACCTCCACCGGTGCGGCAAAAGCGCTGGGTGAAGTCCTGCCGAACCTCAAGGGCAAACTCGACGGCACCGCCATGCGCGTGCCGACACCTAACGTCTCCGCCGTGGACCTGACATTCTACGCGGGCAAAGACGTCACTGTTGAGAACGTGAACGAAGTGGTTGCAGAGGCCGCTGCCGGTCACATGGGCATGGTTCTGGGCTATGATGCAGAGCCCAAGGTTTCCATCGACTTCAACCACACCACGGAATCGTCCATCTTCGCCCCGGACCAGACCAAGGTCACGGGCAAACGCCTCGTCCGGGTTCTGGCATGGTATGACAATGAATGGGGTTTCTCGGCGCGCATGGCCGATGTTGCGGGCGCCATGGGTCGCCTGCTGCACTAACCCTGCACCAGATTGCTGTTACACGGTGCCCGGCCTATGGCCGGGCGCTTTGTTTTTTGGGTAAGGGGCGTTGCCCCTCTGGCCTGCAGCCATTCACCCCAGGATATTTGCGGCACAAAGAAACTGGGGGCTCATAGCCTTGTTTCTTTGTGCTCAAAATATCCCGGGGAGTCCGAGGGGCTGGCCCCTCGGTCCCGCAGGTGAACATACGCGCTGGCTCAGAGGTAATCTGCGCGCTGCAAACCGTATTTGGCCATTTTCTCGTTCAACGTCCGGCGCGGCAGACAAAGCTCTTCCATGACTTGTGCAATCGAGCCTTTGTGACGGCGCATCGTGTTGTCAATCAACATGCGTTCAAAGGCTTCGACATATTCCTTCAGGGGTTTGCCTTCGGTCGTCATGACCGGTTGCATTTGATCATGATCGCTCATCAGAAGTGAAGCGATGGTGCCCTGCCCGCGCCGCGATTGCAGCACCGCGCGTTCGGCGAGGTTGATCAACTGGCGCACATTCCCCGGCCAGGGCGCTTGCAAAAGTTGCGCCGCTTCCTGGGCGGACACCTTGGGCGCATCGCAGCCGTATTCGTCGGCGAATTGTTCAGACAAGCGGGTAAAGAGCGTCAGGATGTCTTCGCCGCGGGCACGCAGCGGCGGGACGGTGATTTTCAGCGCAGCGAGACGGTAGAAGAGGTCCGGCCGCATGGCGCTTTCGCAGGTGCGCCCTTCATCCTGCAGGTTGCAGATCGCGACCACGCGGGTTTCCGGTGGGTTGCCCTGTTCATCAAGGAGCGAGAGCAGACGGGCCTGCGCCGCGTCGCTGAGCGACTCGATGTCTTCAAGCACCAATGTGCCGCCCCGCGCTTCCTCGATCGCTGGCAGGCGGCTTTCTTCAGGCTGCATCGGGCCAAAGAGCCGGTGCATCAGGGCGTCTTCATCGAGGGCAGAGCAGCTGACCAAAACGAATTTCTTGCCGGCCCGCGCGCCAACCGCATGCAGAGCATGGGCGACAAGGGTTTTACCGGTGCCGGTTTCACCTTCGATCAGGACGTGGCCATCAGCCTGCCCGAGATCGAGGATGTCTTCGCGCAGACGCTCCATCACCGGAGACGCGCCGATCAGCTTGCGCATGATCTGTTCGCCCCCGGCCAGTTCCCGGCGCAGCGCGCGGTTGTCGAGGGTCAGACGGCGCGCGTTGGTCGCTTTCTTCGCCAGTTCCGACATGCGGTCCGGATTGAACGGTTTCTCAAGGAAGTCGAAGGCACCGATGCGCATGGCCTCCACTGCCATCGGCACATCACCGTGGCCTGTGATCATGATGACCGGCAGCGCGGAATCCGCGCCCATCAGCTTTTTCAGGAACTGGATGCCATCCATGCCCGGCATCTTGATGTCCGAGATCACGATGCCCGGATAGTCGCCGCCAAGGCTGCCCAGAGCCTCTTCGGCGCTGGCAAAGGTTTCGGTGTCATAGCCCGAGAGCGCCAGCCATTGGCTGATCGATTGGCGCATGTCCTTTTCATCATCGACGATGGCGATTTTCATGGCTGTGGACATATGATTTTTCCTTATTCCGCTGCCTCGGAGCTCTCATTGAGCACCGGCAGTTGCATTTCAAAAACCGCACCGCCGCGTTCGGAGTTGCGGGCGGTCAGGCGGCCGCCGAGGTCAGCCACGATCCCCGAAGAGATCGCGAGGCCCAGACCAACGCCGTCGCCCGGTTGTTTGGTGGTGTAGAAAGGCTCGAACAGCGATTCCAGATCCTCGATCCCGTGGCCATTGTCGCGCACGGACAGCGTTGCCGTTTCCCCGGCGGCGAGAATGATCTCGACCTGCGGGTCATCTACGGATTTGGTGGCGTCGAGCGCGTTGCGCAAGAGGTTGACCAGAACCTGCTCGATCCGCATCCGGTCACCCATGACGCGCACCGCATCATCCGGCAGGATGCGGGAGATCTTGACGCGGCGGGATTTGAGCTGCGGCTCCATCATGGAAAGCGATGAGGCAAGCGCTTCGGCCATATCGACGGGGCTCAAGGCCTCCTGCCCTTTGCGGGCGTAGGATTTGAGTTGGCGGGTGATTGCGCCCATGCGTTCGATCAGATCGTCAATGCGGTGGAAGGCAGAGAGCGCCTCTTCGGGACGGTTGCGGCGAAGCAGAAGGCGCGCGCCTGCAAGATATGTCTTCATCGCCGCGAGCGGTTGGTTCAACTCGTGGCTCACAGCCGCCGACATCTCGCCCAAGGCAGCCAGTTTCGAGGACTGCGCGAGCGACTGTTCAGCGACCGCGAGGTTCTCCTGCACCCGCTCACGCTCGGCCATTTCTGCCTGCAATCGGGCGTTCAGGGCACGAAGTTCGGCACTTTCACGCTGAAACAGCGCCATCCGCACAGCGGTTTTCCGGGACAGGGAGTAGAAGGCAAGTGCGGCCAAAATGGCAAAGCCCATGATCTCCAGCGCCAGAACTGCGTTCACCTTTTCGCGGACGGAGGCATAGGTGGTGAAGGTTGTCAGCGTCCAGCCGCGGAACGGGATCCGCCCGTCGATGCGCATCACCGCCTCACCCGAGAGATAAGCGTCCGGCTCGTCGCTGGTCCAATCCGAGGTTGCCCGGATCGCGCGTTCAATGGCGTTTTCCGCCGGTTGCCGCTCCAGCGCTTCGGGTGTTGTCAGCCCGCGCCAGCGCGGTTCGGTGGCCAGAATGATGCGCCCGTCGCTGTCCGTCACCATGACCGCGTCGGAAATTCCGGCCCAGGCGCGCTCGAACTTGGCGAGATCCACTTCAACCACGATGACGCCAATTGCCTGGTTCTGGCTCTCGACGCGGCGTGAATAGGTGAAGCGAAAGCCACCCGCTTCGCGTTCGATCACGGTAAACACAGTGGTCGAGGAACGCAGCGGGTCGACGAAATACGCAAGGCTCTTGTGCGTCTCGCCCAGCCGGTTGCGATCCGTGGCGGCAACAGTCCGCCCGTCCGCATCCAGCAGCATCAGGGAGGCCGCGCCGATCTCATCCACAAATGAGATAAGGCGTTGAGAACTCTGGGTATAATCCTGAGCGTTCAGGGCCCCGATCAGCGCGGCATCGCGCGCCAGAAGCTGCGGCACAATCGCGTTGCGGCGCAGCTCGGAAATCAGGTTCCCGGAGTATAGCGCAAGCCGGAGTTCCGCGCGGTTGCGCGTGGTTTCGGTAAAGCGATCCGTGAGCAGTGTGTTGGTGACCCAGATCGTCGCAAATGCCGCGACCGCAAGACCAAGCAACGCCGCGCGCACCCGCCATGACAGCGGGCCGGAGCGGCGGGTTCTGGAAAGCGGGGTGCGACGTCGGACCATGGCAGGGAGGATACGCCCCTGCCCGCCGCGCCTCAAGTCAGGCGTCGCTAAGCACTTCTGTCAAATGAGCGAAAAGGCGCGCACCATCTTCGTTACCATGAGCGGATTCCGCCGCCCGTTCCGGGTGCGGCATCATCCCGAGCACACGGCGGTTCGACGACAGAATACCCGCGATGTCGCGCGCTGAGCCGTTCGGGTTGTCGGTGTAGCGGAAGGCGACGCGGTTCTCACCTTCGAGCGCGTCGAGCGTGGCCTCATCCGCGAAATAGTTGCCGTCATGGTGGGCAATCGGAACGCCGATCTCATCGCCAAGGCCATAGCCCTTGGTAAAGACGCTCTCGGTGGTCTCCACCTTCAGCCCTACGGTGCGGCAAATGTACTTCAGGTTTGCATTGCGAAGCAGCGCACCGGGCAGGATGCCGGTTTCTGTCAGCACCTGAAAGCCGTTGCAGACGCCAAAGGCATAGCCGCCGCGTTCGGTGTGAGCGACGACTTCGCGGCAGATCGGGGATTGAGCCGCAATCGCACCGCAGCGCAGGTAGTCGCCAAAGGAAAAGCCGCCCGGGATACCGACGATGTCAACTTTCGGAAGGCTGGTGTCCTTGTGCCAGACCATCTCTACGCCGAGGCCCGCCTGTTCAAAGGCGCGCTTGAGATCGCGGTCACAGTTGGAACCGGGAAAGACGATGACGGCAGCTTTCATGGATCACCTTTTAGAGGTTTGGGCTTTGAGGATGCTGCTACAGGCTTGCCCCGCCCGGCGCAAGACCGCTCAGGCCCGCAGGCCCCGCGCTTTCCAGCGCCAAAGCAGCAAAGACAGAAGAAGCGATGGCAAAACCAGCAGAAACCCGAGCTTCAGCACAATCCAGCCCGCCGTGTAGTTGTGCGGCCCCGGCACCATCACATCCCGATCCTGATTTGGGAAAATGACGATTTCATGGGTGCTGCCAACCTCAAGGTTGAGCGACGGGTCCGACATGTTCGACGAGCCTCCTGTCTCGCGCCCATCCGGCTGGGTGTAGCGGAACACGGGCGCGTAGACATGGGTGGCATCGGACAGGAAAGTGGGGATGTTGGTTTCCCACTCATAAACCCGCTCAACCGTGCCCGTGACCCGAACGCCTTGGCTCAGGGTCCAGTTCTGCAACAGCAGTTCCACAACCCCGCCCCCGATCATGCAGACCGGCAAAACCCAGACCAGCACCCAGACGCGCCAGCTGATGTCGCGGCTGCCGTCCCGATTGGTGCGCATGAGAAAGGGTTTTGCCATGGGTCTCCTGCGGTCAGGAAAGCTCGATCGTGTAGCTTTCGATAACCGTGTTGGCGAGCAGCTTTTCGCACATCTCCTTTACGGTCGCTTCGGTGGTGCCGTCGGCGAGATCGAGCTCGATCACCTTGCCCTGGCGGACGCCGGACACGCCGTCAAATCCCAGAGCGCCAAGCGCGTGGCGCACGGCCTCACCCTGCGGATCAAGAACCCCGTTCTTCAGCATCACATGTACCCGAGCCTTCATCTCGCCGTCCTTTTCCAAAGCCGGACGATCCCGCCCGGCGCGTTGATGTTCTGGGATCGGGTGAAACCCTGACGCGGCGGAAAATGCAACCCTATTCCTTGTTCCCACGGCGGCTGAGACGCCCGGCCTTGCCATCAATCAGGAAAGCCCCGTCCGGATTGCCGGTCAGATCGTTGTTTTCATAGGTGCCTGCGCCGCCCTCCAGCACTTCGATGGCATAGTAACCGCTGCGGCTGATGCGGTTGCCGCGAAAGATCGGGGCTGCGCCGTCCTGCACCACCACGCCGGAATAAGCGTTGCGGAAGATGTCATTGTTTTCCACCACGCCGCGCGCGCCGCCCTGAAAGAACAGTCCGCCCTGTTTGCCGTCGCGGATGGTGTTGCCCTTGATCCATGGATCGGCCCCGCCGCGCACTTCGATCCCGGCATAGGTGTTGCCGTAGATCGTATTGCCTTCGATCCGGGCCAGAGCCTTACCGTCGACAAGAATCCCGCCTTCACCGCCATCGCGAACCACGTTGCCTTTGATCACCGGGTTATCAGATCCGTTTAGCGAAATCCCGACCAGACGATTGCCGTAAATGATATTGTCGCTGATCGTTCCACGCCCACCTTCGTTGACATAGAGGCCCTGCCCCGCCCCGTCCCGGAAGGTGTTGCCGGTCACCAGCGCTTCGCCGCGATCCCGCAGTTCAAGCCCGGCGAAAGTGTTGCCGTAAAAGACGTTGTCCCGAACGGTGCCTTTGCCATCATCAAAGATGAACACGCCGCCTTCGGCACTGTCGTGGATTTCATTGCCGCGCACCATAGCGTCGACATTGGTGCGCAAAACAACGGCAGAAAGACCTTTGGAAGAGATGTCATTGCCTTCGATCGTGGCAGACCCGGCCTTGATATCAACGCCAAAGTACTTGCCGCCCAATTGCCGAATGGTCAGGTTGCGGATCACCCCTTTGTCCGCCTCCCAGGCGATGACATTGTCACCCTCCACTTCCAATATGATGTCGGCCCGATTGCCAACGCCGACCAGTTCAACAGGCCGCGTGATATCAAGCCCTTCGTTGTACCGGCCCGGCATGATCTCGATGGTTGCCCCATCCTTGGCCGCTGAAATGGCCCGCGCCAGCGTGCGGTAGTCGCCGCTGCCATCCGCCGCGACGCGGATTGCGCCACTAGCCTGTGACGGTGCCACGGGCACGGCAACCGGCTTTGCCGCGGGGGCCGCGGGGGCTGCAGCCGTATCGGTGCACTGCCGTTTCATCATCGCCTTGGCCATGAGCGCGAAGGTATGGCGCTCACATTGCGCGAGATAGGCTTCGAATCCACCGCAGCCGAGCTGTTTCGCCTCGGTCCAGAGGGTGTTGCAGGCCTCCGCCTCGGGCAAAACCGCAACTTTCGGCGTGGGCGCCACCGGGGCAACAGGTTTTGCGGGCGGCGCAGCCGGGACCGGAACCGTGCCTGCCGCGGCTTTGAGAACCCGGCTCTGCGCGAGAATCCGGGTCATGGGGATCGCCATGTTATAACCCGTGCGGTTGTCGCCCGCGTGGTGCAGGCCAATCACCCGCTTGTCGCTGATGCGAATGACCGGCGAGCCGGAGTTGCCGCCAAGCGTGTCACAGCTGTGGACCAGTTTGCCCTCCTGCGAGATTGCCGGCGCGGCGGCCGCGCAGCCTTCCCGCGAGATGTGCTGAGACTGACCCTGCGGATGGCCGATGATCCACAAGAACTCCGCGTCCTCCGGATCCGCCGCCGCCAGTTCCATCCTGCCGAACTTAGCCGACGGGTTTCCGAAGACCCGCAGAACCGTGTAATCCAGCGCCCGGTTCGTTTCGACAATCTGCGGCGAGACCGTAAAGCGCGTCGCCCCTTCGCTGCGACCCGGCTTGATATAGCCCGCCACAAACTGTGCCGCCTGCACATTGCTGTCCGCTCCGGTTGGGTCACCATCCATGCCCGGGATGCAGTGGTGATTGGTTACGATATGCTTGTCATCGACGATAAATGCGGTGCAAAAACCCGTCTGGCCATTGGCGTAAAGCGTATCGAGCCGGCCAATCGGACGCCCGAGCCGGACGGCGGGAGAGGTCTCGCCATATTCGATGATCGGCTCGTTCTGGTAATCCCCGAAAGCCTGTTCAAGCGTAAAGCCGCCGGGGGTACCCGCGGCCTGGCGTGGCTGAATAACAATGTTTCCAAAGTCTTCAGGGTCAAACTCCGCCGGGGCCTGGGCTAGGCTCGCGGCGGCAAAACAGGTCAAAACACTTAACATGGACAGATTGAAAAGCGGGCGGCGCATGGTCGTGTCCCCAATCGGATGGCGTGGAATACCGCCAGCCTAGCCCGCACGGACCGTTTGCGCCAAGTCCGGAATCTCGGACAGGGACGCAAGAGAGGTTTCGCCGCGCTGCGCGCGACGACCGGAACGCGGGCCATTAGGCCCGCGTGCAGGGGCGCTGCCCCTACGCCCCAAAGGGGGCTACCCCGGGATATTTGAAGCACAAAGAAACAAAAAAGCGGCCTTGAGCTCGCGCGGCCGCTTGATTGATTTGTCTGAGCCGGGGGCGATCAGTTGATCAGCGTCGGCTTTGTTGGATGGGTCGCCTGCTTGGGCATGACGCCAAAGCGTTTGGCGACTTCGGTGTATGCATCCGTGAGCGAACCAAGATCGCGGCGGAAGACGTCTTTGTCCAGCTTTTCGCCGGTCTCGATGTCCCACAGGCGGCAGCTATCTGGGGAGATTTCATCCGCCACAATCAGGCGCTGGAAGTCGCCTTCGTAGACGCGACCGATCTCGATCTTGAAGTCGATCAGTTTGATGCCGACGCCGTACATCAGGCCGGAGAGGTAATCGTTCACCCGCAGCGCCAGCGCTACGATGTCGTCCATGTCGTGCTGGGAGGCCCAGCCGAAGGCGGCGATATGCTCTTCGGATACCAGCGGATCGCCGAGTTTGTCGTCCTTGTAGCAGTATTCCACGATCGGGCGCGGCAGTTGCGTGCCTTCTTCGATGCCGAGACGCTTGGACATGGACCCCGCAGCGTAGTTGCGCACGATCACTTCAAGCGGCACGATCTCGCAGGCGCGCACAAGCTGCTCGCGCATGTTCAGACGCTTGATGAAGTGAGTCGGCACACCCACGGTGTTCAGGCCGGTCATGAAGAACTCGGACAGCATATTGTTAAGCACGCCCTTGCCTTCGATCACGTCCTTCTTTTCGGCGTTGAAGGCGGTCGCGTCGTCTTTGAAGTATTGCACGATAGTGCCCGGCTCCGGGCCCTCGTACAGGGTTTTTGCCTTGCCTTCGTAGATTTTCTTGCGACGTGCCATCTTGGGCCCTTCCGGAAATACAAAGAGCGCCCGAAATTGGGCGCGTTCGCCGCTCTCTTACTCCAAGCCCCGCATCGCCGCAAGCGCACGATGCACGCGCGTGTTGCCGCAGAGTTGCACTCCCCCCTTGCACAGCGCGCCGCCGGGCGTCATATCAAAATGGAACGCGAAACACAGCCCAGGGAGCCTGCCCCATGTCCACATTTGACGAACGCGAAAGCGCCTTCGAGAACAAGTTCGCCCATGACGCGGAAGTCATGTTCAAGGCCGAAGCCCGCTGCAACAAGCTGCTCGGCATCTGGGCTGCAGAGCTGATGGGCAAAACCGGCGACGACGCCGCAGCCTATGCGCGCGAAGTCATCAAGGCCGATTTCGAAGAAGCCGGTCACGAGGACGTGGTGCGCAAGGTTGCCGCTGACCTGGATGGTAAGGCAAGCGCCGACGAGATCCGTGAAAAGCGCGCGGCGCTTCTGGTGATCGCCAAAGGGCAGATGCTCGAAGAGCACTGATCCCGGTTACCCAGACCAAAAAGAAAAGGCGCTCGGTTTGAGCGCCTTTTTTCGTGTCCAGTGTTTGCCGTCAGTCTTCGGCTTTGGCATCCGCCCGGCTCTTGCCCGCCACCTGCATGGCCAGCGTCGCTTCCATGAACCCGTCGAGATCGCCGTCGAGCACCCCTTGGGTGTCGGCAGTCTCATGGTTGGTGCGCAGGTCTTTGACCATTTGGTATGGCTGCAAGACGTATGAGCGGATCTGCGCGCCCCAGCCTGCATCGCCCTTGGCCTCGTGCAGCGCGTTCACCTCGGCCGTCCGCTTGTCCAGCTCCAGCTGATACAGCCGCGATTTCAGGGCCTTCATGGCGATATCGCGGTTCTGGTGCTGCGATTTCTCCGACGATGTGACCACAATCCCGGTCGGATGGTGGGTGATGCGCACCGCAGAGTCGGTGGTGTTCACGTGCTGGCCGCCCGCGCCGGAGGAGCGATAGGTGTCAATTCGGATATCCGCCGGGTTCACTTCGATCTCGATATTGTCGTCGATCACCGGATAGGCCCCGACGCCCGCAAAAGACGTCTCGCGCGTGCCTTTGCCAAAGGGCGAAATGCGCACAAGCCGGTGCGTGCCGCTCTCGGACTTCAGCCAGCCGTAGGCGTTTTTGCCCTTGATCTGATAGGTCACGGATTTGATCCCGGCTTCGGTGCCCGGCGTCTCTTCCTGCAGGTCCACCTCGAAGCCGCGCTTTTCGGCCCAGCGGACATACATCCGCGCCAGCATGCTGGCCCAATCACAGGCCTCCGTGCCGCCCGCGCCGGATTTGATTTCGAGGAAGGCGTCATTGCCGTCGGTCTCGCCGTTCAGCAGCGCCTCAAGCTCTTTCTTGGCAGCCTTTTCGACAAGGGCGGCAATCGCGCCTTCGGCCTCTTCGACAACCTCTTCGTCTTCTTCCATCTCGCCCAGTTCGATCAGCTCAACCTGATCGTCGAGATCCTGTCGAATGGAGGTGTAGGTCTCCATCGCGTCCACCAGGGACTGACGTTCGCGCATCAGCTTTTGCGCCGCTGCCGGATCGTCCCAGAGGTTCGGATCCTCGACCCGCGCGTTGAATTCTTCCAGCCGATGCTGCGCCGTGTCCCAGCCAAGCCGTTGTTTCAGCAGCTCAAGCGACTTCTCGACCTTGTCGACATTGTTCTGGACTTCGGCGCGCATGGGGGAGTTCCTGTAATCAAAGACCGCATCGGGTTCCGCCTGATAGCAAGCGCGCGCGGTCGGGGCAAGGTGAGGAAACAGGACCGGCGCCCCCGGGTAACGCGACCGCAAAAAACAAGGGCGCCCCGAAAGGCGCCCGCGTCATTCTGTACAAGGAGACATATCACCCAAGGTGCTCTTTGACCTTTTCGATCACGTCCTCGACAGAAAGACCCAGCCCTTCGAGCATCGAAAGATCGATCCCTTTTTCTTCGAGCAGCGTCGCTACGGCCTCCGCGTCAAGCTCTGCCAGCGAAGACAGGTCAATCCCGCTTTCCCCGATCTTTTCGACGATCCCGTCTACCCCGCCAAGCGCGCTCACGGCATTGCCGAGCAAATCTCCAAGTCCCATAACACCACTCCAATTGCATTGCGTTCAGTCTTGCCCCGGAATGATGCCTGAAGACATCACCGGACCACTGACGGTTTCAGGCAAAACCGGCCAAATGTCATCGGGGAAAAAACGGCTTGTTTCGGCAGGGTTACGTGATCCGCTCCCCTGCCCTTGCCGCGCTTAGTAGAGCCCGCCGGAGGACAGTGTTCCAAAGCCCGCTTTGGGGCCCACAACGGCTTTGCGACCCGTAGACGTGGTCACCTCGCGCGCCGCTGTTGCGCCTTCCGGGCGGATCAGGTCGAAGTTGCCGGAGACCGCAAAGCCGCCGTCGAACTGGATGCCGAAGAGCGGCTCTTCGCCCTCGCGGAAACACTCGGCCACAACGTTTTCGCCCGAGGCACCGTCGGAGAGGCGCGCACCGGAGAAACGGTCGATCTTGATGAACTCGCAGCCCGGCGGGACGACAAACTCACCGCCGCCATATTTCGCCACGGCCTTGTGCATGAACCGGTTGAACACCGGGCCGCACATGCCGCCCCCGGACGCGCCCCGACCCATGGGTTTGGGCGTGTCGTAGCCAATGTAGCACCCGGCCACGATGTTCGAGGTGAAGCCCACGAACCAGACATCCTTGGCGTCATTGGTGGTGCCGGTCTTGCCCGCCGTGGGGACCGGCAGGTTGACCGTCTTGGCCGCCGTACCGCGATCCACAACGCCGCGCATCATCGAGGTCAGCTGATAGGCTGTCACAGGGTCCATCACGCGTTCACGGTCATTGACGATCCGCGGGCTGCGGTTCGCGGGAATGCCGGGGTTGTCACAATCGACGCAGACCCGTTTGTTGCCGTCCGCCGCATCGTGGCTGTAAATCGTGTTGCCGTAGCGATCCTGAACCCGGTCCACGAGCGTCGGCTCAACCCGCTCGCCACCGTTGGCGAACATGCCGTAAGCCGCAACGATCTTGAACAGCGTGGTTTCATCCGCCCCCAGCGCGTTCGCCAGAACCCGGCCCATGTTGTCATAAACGCCGAACTTTTCCGCATAGCGGGCCACGGTCTGCATGCCCACTTCCTGCGCCAGACGAATGGTCATCAGGTTCCGCGAACGTTCGATCCCGGTGCGCAGCGGCGTCGGGCCGTAGAATTGGTTCGATGCGTTCTTGGGACGCCATACGCCCTGCGGCGTGTTGATCTCGATCGGCGCGTCCACAACGATGGTCGCCGGGGTATAGCCGCTGTCGAGCGCGGAGGCGTAGACAAACGGCTTGAAGCTCGAACCGGGCTGGCGCAGCGCCTGCGTTGCGCGGTTGAACACCGAGTTCTGGTAGGAAAAACCGCCCTGCATGGCGATAACGCGGCCCGTGTTCACATCCATCGCCATGAACCCGCCCTGAACTTTCGGCACTTGCCGCAGGGTCCAGCGGATAAACGCGCCGTTGCCGTCTTCGATCATCTCGCGGACGTGGATCACGTCGCCTTTTTCGAAGTTGTCAAAGAGGTTGCCAGCAAACCAGGAGGTGTCCTTGCGCGGCACGCTGCGCCCGCGCGCATCGTCCTGAGACACGCCTTCGATGCCGATGATCAACTCCTGATCGCGCACATCAAGCACCACGGCGGGCAGCCAGGGCCGTACCAGATCAATGTCCCGCGCCACGCGCGTCTCTGCCAGCGCTTCACGCCAGGCGGTCTCGCTGCTCAGCGCATCGGGCGGCAGGGTCTTGCCCGTGCCGTTCCACTTCCCCAAGCCCCGGTCGTATTGCTCCAGAGCAATCCGCAGGGACTTGGCCGCCTCAATCTGCATTTCGGGATCAAGCGTGGCCCGTACGGAATAGCCGCCGGAGAAGAACTGTTCTTCGCCAAAGTCCTTCGACAGTTGCCGCCGGATTTCATCGGTGAAGTAATCGCGCGGCGGCAAAGACCGGTTGTACGGCTCAAAATCACCGTTCTGCACGGTGCGCAGCGGTAGAGCGACTTCGCTCTCATAGGTAGCCTGCGTGATATAACCGTTCTCCATCATCTCCTTCAGCACGAAGTTCCGGCGCGACAAAAGCCGATCCTTGCGGCGCACCGGGTGGAACGAAGACGGGGCCTTGGGCATGGAGGCGAGCATCGCCGCCTCATGCGGGGCCAGTTCGGACAGCGTCTTGTTGAAGTAAACCTGCGCTGCCGCGGCAACGCCATAAGCGTTCTGGCCGAGGAAGATTTCGTTGAGGTAGAGCTCCAGGATCTTGTCTTTGGACAGCGCATCTTCCACGCGCGAGGCAAGGATGATCTCCTTGATCTTGCGCTCCGCCTTGCGATCCCCGGACAGAAGGAAGTTCTTCATCACCTGCTGCGTGATCGTCGACGCCCCGCGCACGTCGCGCCCCCGCGAGCGCACCGCTTCCACAGCCGCCGCCGCGATGCCGCGCACGTCATAGCCCTGATGTTCGTAGAAATTCTTGTCCTCGGCGCTGATAAAGGCGTTCTTGACCAGCGGCGGGATTTCATTGGCAGGGGTGAACAGACGCCGTTCCTGCGCAAATTCGTCGATGACCTGCCCTTGGGTGGAATAGATCCGGCTGATCGTCGGGGGTGTGTATTGCGCAAGGCTTTCGTGGCTCGGCAGGTCATTGCCGTACATCCAGAACACCGCACCGATGGTCAGCGCGACCATCATGGTCCCCAGCGTGATCACACTGAAGATGGCGCCGAAGAAGGAAAAGATAAAGCGAGTCACGCGGGCGGGCCCCTTAATTGCCTGTGGGCTGAGTATACGCAAAGCGCAATCTGGTCAAAACACATCCACGCGGGAATTTGCCGAGCAAATCGTCATTTAAGGCGCAGGCGGGACAGGGCTTCATCTTCCACAGCCCATGCTTCGATCCCGTCGCGTACGCCAGCGGCCATGCCCGCCCGCCAAATCGGATCCTGCAGGTTTTTCAGATCCTGTGCCGTGGACAGAAAGCCGAGCTCCAGCAAAACCGACGGCACATCCGCGGCCTTGAGCACAGAGAACCCCGCCTGCCGCAAAGGGCGTTTGTGCACATGGCCAACAGCGTTCTTGATCCCGCCTACAAGGTGCTCCGCGAGAGAAACCGAGCGCGGCGTGTTGTCCAAACGGGCGATCTGCATCAGAACTTGCGCCACACGGTCGTCCGAACCCGAGAGGTCCAGACCCGCGAGGATGTCATCCCGGTCATGGCGCTCGGCCAGAGCGGCCGAGGCCGCATCAGAGGCGTCTTCGGACAGTGTATAAACGCTCGCCCCATGCGCCACGCCTTGTTCAATGGCATCAGCGTGCAGCGAGACAAAGAGATCCGCGCGCAGATCATGCGCCATGGCCACGCGCGCCTCGAGCGAGACAAACACGTCCGCATCGCGCGTCAGGAAAATGTCATACCGCCCGGTTCTGGCCAGAACATCGCTCAGCTCATGGGCAAATTGCAGGACCAGATCCGCCTCGTTCACCCCGCCACGTTGCGCGCCGGGGTCGATGCCGCCGTGACCGGGGTCCAGCACAATGACCAAAGGCGCTCCCGCTGGCGGCGGCGCTGCGCGCACCGCTGATGGCTCGGGCAGATCCCAGTTCGGATCACGCGGCAGGCCCGCATTGGCCGCAAATGCCGCTTCATCCGCGCCACTCAACGAAACCGTCAAAACGGCCTTTCCCGTCTCCGGATCAAGGCGCAGCCCGGCCTCATCTACCGCCACCGGCGCATTCAGGTCAGCCACCAGCCGGGACCAACCGGGGCGGAAGCCGCCCACGCGCAGACTGGCGACCCTCTCGGATTGGTCGAGCGCCGCGCCATCCGCGCCCTGCCAGTCGACTTCGCGAAAATCCACCACAAGCCGCTTTGGCTCATCCAGCGTGAAAATCCGCCAAGGCACACCCTGGCTCAGTTCCAGCTCCAGCGTGCTCTTGCCAAACATGCCATCAGTGACACCGCCGCCCTCGAAGCGCGCCAAACCGGACGCCTCCTGCGCCTCGGCCCCGCCCATCAGGCAAACCGCCGCCAATGCTGCAAAAATTCCGTGTCTCACTGCTCTGCCGCCTCTTTGTGGACCGCCTTTTTGCAACAGTAACACGCGGGCACAGGCTTTGCACCTCACGCTTTGACGAATCTGGCCGATGCGACGCCAAAGAATGGCGCGGGCCTACTCTACAAACCCGCGCGCGCGCATGAAGCGCGTCAGCCGTTCCAGCCCTTCGGCAATATCCGCCGTCGACCGGGCATAGGAAAAGCGCAGCGTTCCGCCACCGCGCGCCGGATCGAAATCCAATCCCGGCGTGACGGCCACACCGGCCTCGTCGAGGATCTCGCGGGCAAAGGCGCGGCTGTCGTCCGTCAGGTGGCTCACATCGGCGTAGACATAAAACGCCCCGTCCGGCGGCGCGATGCGGTCGAACCCGGCTTTGGGCAAGCCTTCGAGCATCAGCGCCCGATTGGCCCGGTAGACGGCCATATTCGCCTCAAGCTCTTCGCCCGCGTCCATCGCCGCAAGCGCGGCAACCTGCGAGGCATGAGGTGCACAGATGAACATGTTTTGCGCCAGACGCTCGACCTGCCGCAGGTTTTCCTCGGGCAGCACCAACCAGCCGGCTCGCCATCCGGTCATAGAAAAGTACTTCGAAAAGGAGTTGATCACGCAGACATCTTCGCTGATCTCCAGCGCGGTGACCGCCGGGCGGTCATACTCGATACCGTGATAAATCTCATCCGAAAGGAACGACGCCCCCTGCCCCTGCACCGTGTCAATCAGCGCGGACAAAGCATCGCGATCCAGCATCGTGCCACTGGGATTCGCCGGGCTGGCGACCATCGCGCCTTGATATGACAGCCCTGCGAGGTCTGCGGGCACCAGTTGCAGGCGGTTTTCCGCCCGTGTCTCGACCTCCAATGGCGCGATGTTCATGGCCTTCATGATCTGGCGATAAGAAGGGTATCCGGGTGCGCCCAACACGATTGTGTCGCCCGCATCAAAAAGCGCCGAAAACGCGAGGATAAAGCCCCCGGACGAGCCCGGCGTCACCACCACGCGGGCCGGATCAAGATCGACGTTGTACCAGTCCCCATAGAGTTTCGCGATGCGTTTGCGCAAAGCGGGCAGCCCCAAAGCCACCGTATAGCCAAGCGCATCATCCGACATCGCCCGCGCCAAAGCGTCCCGCGCCGCAGCCGGTGCCGGGGTGCCGGGCTGTCCCACTTCCATGTGAATGATGTGCCGCCCGGCGTCCTCGGCCTGGCGCGCGGCTTCCATCACATCCATCACGATGAAGGGATCAACCGTCCCACGGGTTGAATTTCGCATGGCGACCTCTCTACTCTGCCCGGAGGCAGACTTATGTCCGCATTCGGTGAGGCGTCAATGATCCAAATCCCCTTCTTCCGTCTACTTGGCTCTTGCCTTGTTCTGATGTTGGTCCTGACCGCCCCGGCGCGGGCCGGTCTTTCGATCCTGCGCGACGCGGATGTTGAATACGGGCTGCGCAAACTGGCTGCGCCGGTGCTCAGCGCTGCAGGGCTCAACCCGAACCGGATCAAGATGATCCTGATCGATGACAGCGCGCTGAACGCCTTTGTGGCGGACACGTCCCATATTTTCATCAACTACGGGCTGATCATGAAGCTGGACAGCGCGGCGCAGCTTCAGGCGGTGATTGCGCATGAGGCCGCGCATATCGCCAATGGGCACATCGGGCGGCGGCTCGACAACATGCGCACCGCGCGCACCGCCGCGGGGCTTGGCCTGATCCTTGGCGCGGCGGCGGGTGTTGCCTCGCGCAATGCAGAAGCCGGGTTCGGCGTGGCCATGGGGGCGCAAAGCTCTGCGATCCGGCTGTTCCTGTCCCATACCCGGTCAGAGGAAAGCTCCGCCGATATTGCCTCCGTGCGCTACCTTCTGCGCGCCGGAATCGACCCGACTGGCGCGGTTGAAGTCCAGGACCTGTTTCGCGGACAAGAGGCGCTTTCTGTCGGCAGGCAGGACCCCTACATGCGCACGCACCCGCTCTCACGCGAACGTTATCGCGCGCTCAAGGGACTCGTTGCGGGCCATCAGACGGGCCAGAAGAACCCCGGCGCGGATTATTGGTTCAATCGCATCAAAGGCAAAATCACCGCCTTCAAGCGCGCGCCGAACTGGACGTTGCGCCGTTCAAAGGATAGCGCCAGCCAGGACATCGCGCTGATGCGGCAGGCGGCGGCTTGGCATCGTCAATCCAACCTCAAGAAGGCTTTGGGGGCCATCGATGGCGCGATCAAGCTGCGTCCCAATGATCCGTACCTGCGTGACCTCAAGGGGCAAATTCTGTTGGAATCCAGACAGTTCGGGTCCGCAGTTCAAGTCTATTCAAGCGCCGCCAAAATGGCGCCGAACGATGCGCTGATCCTCGGTGGTCTTGGCCGGGCGATGCTCGCAAATGGCCAGCCAAAGCGGGCCTTGCCGGTTTTGGAGCGCGCCCGCTCGCGCGATTTTTCGGACCCGCGCCTCCTGCGCGATCTTGCCGTGGCCTATGCCCAGACCAAACAGAACGGCATGGCCTCGCTCGTGACCGCTGAACGCTATGCCCTTCTGGGACGGTTCAAGGACGCCGCGCTGCACGCCAAGCGCGCGGAGGGCCTCTTGCCGCGTGGGTCTGGCCCATGGCAAAGAGCACAGGACGTGTTAACAGCAGCCAAACGCGCCCCTCGGCGCTGATCCCTTTGATATCTCTGGAGTTCCTATGACAAAGACCCTGTTCCGCCCTCTGCGCCCGTTGGCCTTTGCAGCCGCGCTCGCCGCCAGTGGCGCAGCCCATGCCGAGGACTTCGACTTCGGTTCCATGACCCCGGAACAACAGGCTGCCTTTAGTGCGCAGGTGCGGGCCTATCTTCTGGAAAACCCGCAGGTGATCATGGAAGCGGTGGCCGTGCTCGAACAGCGCGACGCGAACCAGCAGGCCAACGCCGACAAAGCCATGGTCGCCGACAATATGGAGGCGCTGGTCAATGACGGCTATTCCTGGGTGGGCGGCAATCCCGATGGCGACATCACGATCATCGAGTTTTCCGACTACCGATGTGGTTACTGCCGCAAGGCGCACCCGGAAGTGGCCGAACTGGTCGAAAGTGATGGCAACATCCGCCTGATCATCAAGGAGTTTCCGATCCTTGGTCAGGATTCGCTGACGTCTTCGAAGTTTGCAGTCGCCACGCACATCGTGGCCGGTGACGACGCCTATGCGCAGATGCACGACGCCCTGATCGCCCTTGGCGGTGCGCCCTCGGACGCCGCGCTGTCGCGTATCGCGAAGGGGCTCGGTCTTGATGCCGACGCGATTCTCGCCGAGATGGAAAGCGATGAAGTGCTGCGCCGGATCAGCGAAACCCGGGCGCTGGCACAGAAAATGCAGATCAACGGCACGCCGAGCTTTGTCATGGCCGGGCAGATGATCCGTGGCTATGTCCCGCTTGCCGGGATGCGCCAGATCGTGGCCGAGGGCCGCGCCGCAAACTGATGCGGACCCGCGCTGCGGCAGCCCTGCTCAGCGTGATCTGTGCCGCGACGCCTCAGGGCCTCGCGGCGCAAAACGCCAGCGACCTGCGGGCACGGATCGACGCACTGCGCGCGGCCCCGCAGGAAGACCCGTTTGCATCGGAAAAGGCCACGGATCTCGCCCGCATCGCTGCCGAGTCCCCTTGGCTCTTTGCAAGGAGATCTGACACGCTTGGCCCGGTTGGCTCTCCTGTAGCCGTGGTGCTGTTCACCGCCCCGGATTGCGGCAGTTGCGCCGCCGCTGAGGCAGAGCTGGAAGCGCTGGCTTACGACATTGGCATTGGCGCTACGATCATGAGCACAGAAGACGGGGCTTTTGTTGCCGCTGGCATGGGCCGCCTGTCGCTCGATCTGACGCCGTCTTATGTCACGCGAAACACCTTGATCCGAGGCCACATACCGGCCTTTGTCCTGCAGCGTTATCTCGCGGAGTGATCACGCGCCGGAGGCAGGTGGATATAGACGGTTGTTCTCACTCCCTGCTGCGACGTCATCTCCATGCGCCCGCCAATCTGCTCGACGATGCCGCGCGCCATGGCCAGCCCAAGCCCCGTGCCATGCCCTTTTGGCTTGGTGGTGAAATAGGGTTCAAAAACAAGCGGCAGGATTTCCATCGAAACCCCATGGCCTGTGTCGTTTACCTCGACGGTGACCCCGCCCTCTGGGACCGTGGCAGGATAGGCTGAGATTGTGATGCGTCCGTCATCCTGCATCGCATCAACCGCGTTTTCAACGACCCCGGCCAGAACGCTGCAGAACTGCGGTGCGTCCAACAAGACCATAGGCAGGTTGGCCTTTGGGTCCAAAGACAGCTCTAAAGTCTGATTGCCGGTCAAACACTCCCGCAGTCGCGGCTCGCAGTCCGCCAAAACCTCTGCAATTCCAATCGGTTTCGGAATCAGATGCGCCCTCCGCGCATAGGCGAGAAGTTGTGCGGTCAAAGTGGCTCCGCTGCGCGCCGCGGATTCTGCCTCGTACAGCAGCCCCTCTCGCTCCTTTTGATCACCTGTGATGCGCATCAATTCGAGGTTTCCAAGAACAGCCGTGAGCATGTTGTTGAAATCATGCGCGATGCCACCGCTCAGTTGGCCAATGGCCAATAAACGTTCGTCGGCAATCCGGCGGCGCTGTGCCGCCTGCGCGGCAATACGGGCGCTCCGCACGTCGCGGCACAGCAGCAGGAAATACAGATGCAGCGAAACCGCACCGCAAAGCATCAAAAACGTGTTGGTTTCCGTGTAGAATTCAGGGTGCGCCCCGGACCGGTATTCCCCCCAGATCCAATAGATCTGCAGAAGCAGCACAGTGGCCTGCACCACCATATCATTGAAAAACAGGGGCTTCAGGGCGTTCCGATCCCCAAGCGTGCGCGAATAGAACCCGGCAAACAATACCAAGGCGACAATACTATAGCTGAGATCACCACTGGTCCCGAAATACAGGATCATTGCCCCGAACAGCGCAACATTCACAAAGTCCCCCGCAATAATCTTCGCAGCAGTCCCTGCCGTGATGACCCCACGCAGCCGACTGATAAAGAAACGGATCAGGAGAACTCCGGCGAAATGGCCCAAGAAAAGAAACAAAGGAACCATGTCGTCCATAAGGACATGAACCAGCAAGACACCGAAAGCCAGCAGGACGAGCCGCAGTAGCAGTTCTGCCTGACGAAAAGCGAAAACGCTACGAAAGGCTGAAATGTCGACGTGTCGTTTTCGATCAGCGAGACAACCGAACAGGGAGATTTCCGCGCTGTTCGCGGTGTTCCTTGGGGCGGTGGCCTCTTTTGACTGATCGAAGCTCAACGCATTATTCCGCCGCTTCTGCCGCCCGCGCTTCTGCCGCGTCGAGCTCGGCCGCTTTCTTCTCGACCTGCTCGACGATGTGATCGATCATCTGGTCGTTGTTCATCTTGTGGCTGGCTTTCCCGGCGAGATACACCATGCCGCTCCCGGCACCGCCGCCCGTGAAACCGACGTCGGTCATCAAGGCCTCACCCGGACCGTTCACCACACAGCCGATGATCGACAGGCTCATCGGGGTTTTGATGTGCTCCAGACGCTCCTCCAGCGCTTCTACAGTTTTGATCACATCAAACCCCTGCCGCGCGCAGGACGGGCAGGAGATGATGTTCACACCCCGGTGACGCAGGCCCAGGCTCTTGAGGATGTCATAGCCGACCTTCACCTCTTCCACGGGATCCGCGGACAGGCTGACACGGATCGTATCGCCAATACCCATCCACAGAAGATTGCCAAGGCCGATGGCGCTCTTGATCGTCCCGGACATCAGCCCGCCCGCCTCTGTGATTCCAAGGTGCAGCGGCGCGTCCGTTGCCTCTGACAACGCCTGATAAGCGGCGGCAGACAGGAACACGTCAGAGGCTTTCACACTGATCTTGAAATCGAGAAAATCGTTGTCTTCCAGGATCTTGATATGATCCAGTCCGCTTTCGACCATGGCTTCGGGACAAGGTTCCCCATATTTTTCCAAAAGGTGCTTCTCGAGGCTGCCCGCGTTCACGCCGATGCGCATGGAGCAATTATGATCGCGCGCCGCCTTGATGACCTCGCGCACGCGCTCTTCGCTGCCGATGTTGCCAGGGTTGATCCGCAGGCAGGCCGCGCCCGCCTCCGCCGCTTCTATGCCGCGTTTGTAGTGAAAATGAATGTCCGCAACGATGGGCACCGGGCTTTCGCGCACGATCTCCTTGAGCGCGCGGCTGCTGTCCTGATCGGGCACCGAGACGCGGACAATATCCGCGCCAGCCTCGGCCGCGGCCTGAACCTGCGCGATGGTGCCCTTGATGTCGGTTGTAACCGTGTTGGTCATGGTCTGCACCGAAATCGGCGCATCGCCCCCCACCGGCACTGACCCGACCATGATTTGCCGGGATTTGCGGCGATCGATATTGCGCCACGGGCGCACGGGGTTATGAGACATCGTCTGCCTGTCCATCCATCCTAGACGCCAGTCCCGGACAAGACGGTCGCCCTAGGGGGCTGGCGAAGCGTTAAGTCTTTGAGCGGTAAACGTGTTTGAGTGCACTCATTCCTGCACTCCGGCCCGACCCGCGTTCAGTTCCGCGACAACTTTAGCCAGTTCCGCGTTCCGCGACAAATCCGCGGTCGCCATTTTTGCAGTCACATTCGTGACAGAAAGGGCAAGGTTATCCGCAATCGCGCCATTTGCGCCATACGGCCCGTAAGTCTGCCCGTTCACAGCAAAGTACACGGCCCCCGCATCCCCGGTCCGGATCGTCGGCGGGGTTTCGGTCTGCGGCACTTTGTAGGTGTCGCCGGGCTGCATGATCGCCTCGTAGAGCGTTGCCCCGGACGGTGCCTTGACCCGAACCCAGGCCTCGCGCGAGGCGACGATGGTCACGCCGGGCGTTGCGGCGGCGAGAACCTGCGGTTGCGGCACGGCAATTGCTCCGCTCGGCTGCGCGGCGGCCAGAGCCGTTCCGACGCCGCCCGCAAGCTTGGCAACCACCGGGGCAAGATCGGGATCATCCTGAGCCGTGACGGCACCGTATCCGGCAACGAGCAGTGCCCCGTCCAAAGCCAGGTCCTCGGTCACAGAGCCACGGGGGCCTGCCGGGCCATGCAGCGTGCCATTTACCGCGAAATAGACGGACCCGGATTCGCCGACCTTGATCACCGGGTCTGCGGCACTGGCAGGCACCGCGAAGGTATCGCCCGCGTTCAGAATGCCGGAAAAGAGAACCTCGCCCGCCTCTTCCTTGATCTGGACCCAAGCCGGGCGCGCGGCGACGACAGTCACACCTGAGCCGAGCGCCAAACGTTGACCGGCCAGAGGCGCAGCTCCGAAACCGGGCTCCAGCGCGGCGGCGGCCAAAGCGCTGTCCTGAACCTGCGGCAGGCGTGTCACGCCGCCGGACCCGGCAAACAAGCCGCCGGAATCAGGATCGAGTGTTGAGATCGGGGCATCGCGCGCCACCAGAACCGGCACATCCAGCGCTTGCGGGCGGTACAGCCGGTCAAAGGCTTCGCTGGTCGGCGGTGTAAAGACCCCGGCCACCCCGGCATCGGCCAGCGCGTCCTGCCCCATCGCGTCCGGTGCGGCCGGCGCATTGGCCGCATCCAGCGGGTCAAGCTCGCTCAGAACCACAGGTGTCTGTTCAACCGGCGAAAGCTGCACGCGCTGCACTTCCTGAAGCACGGTCCAGCCGCCGTATCCAATGCCGCCGATCAGCGCCAGAAGAACCAGCGACGAGCCAATTGCGCTCGGCTCGATCCGGGACAGAAAACTGTCACCCGACGGCGCGAAAGCCATGTTCGGTTCGGCAAAGGGATCCCGTGCTTTGGATTTCGGCGCCTCGCCACCTGTCGATTTTCGTATGGTCGAGGCATCCGCCGACATTCCGTGCGCAACGGAAAAGCCGCTTTCTGCGCAAAAGCCTTCGAAAGCTTCATCCGGATCCATGCCAAGGTAACGCGCATAGGAGCGCACGTAACCGGCAATGAAGCCCGGGGTGTCGAAGGCGGACGGGTCGCAGTTTTCAATGGCGGCGATGTAGCTGGCTTTGATGCGGAGTTCGCGCTGAACGTCCAGCAGAGACTTGCCCATGGTGGCGCGTTCGCCGCGCATGACGTCGCCAAGCTTCAACGCAAAATCGTCAAAGCCTTGCTGCGTCTCCTGCGAGTCCGCCAAGGGTTTCTGCTGGGATTTGCGCCCGATCATTCGGCCTGCCCCATGCTTTCCATAGCTTGCCCCATGTCTGCCCAGTCCCGACCGTCACGATTCGTATGCGGCCGTTATTGACTTGAGGTTACCACAGCACAAGCAGTTTGACAGGATTTACCGTGCTTAACCGGCCATTTCGGCACGATTCAGCGCACAATGGCTCCACAGGTCATCCATGGCATGCACAAGATGATCCATCTCCTTGGGGCCATGAACCGGCGACGGGGTGAAGCGCAGGCGCTCCGTTCCGCGCGGGACCGTCGGGAAATTGATCGGCTGAACATAGATGCCGTAGCCGTCCAGCAGCATGTCGGACAGCTGCTTGGTGTGCACCGGATCACCAACGATCACCGGCACGATGTGGCTGCCGTGGTCGATGATCGGCAGGCCAAGCCCTTTAAGGCGCAGCTTGAGGATCTTGGCCTGAGTCTGATGGCGCTCGCGCAGCGCCTGACCGCCCTCAGACTTGAGGAAGGCAACAGAGGCCGCGGCACCCGCCGCGACCGCAGGTGGCAGCGACGTCGTGAAGATGAAGCCCGGCGCGTAAGAGCGTATGGCGTCACACATTTTCTCCGATGCAGCAATATAGCCGCCCATCACGCCATAGGCCTTCGCCAACGTGCCGTTGATGATGTCGATACGGCCCATCAACCCGTCCCGCTCAGCGACACCGGCGCCGCGCGGGCCGTACATGCCAACGGCGTGCACTTCGTCGATATAAGTCAGCGCGCCAAACTCGTCTGCGAGGTCACACATGGCTTCGATCGGGCCAAAGTCGCCGTCCATCGAATAGATCGACTCGAAAGCGATCAGCTTCGGCGCATCAGGATCGTCCGCTTCAAGCTTGGCGCGGAGATCGTCCAGATCGTTGTGCTTGAAGATGCGCTTGGCCCCACCGTTGCGGCGGATGCCTTCGATCATGGACGCGTGGTTCAGCTCGTCAGAGTAGATGATCAGCCCCGGAAACAGCTTGGGCAGCGTGCTCAGAGTCGCGTCATTGGCGATATACGCCGAGGTAAACAGCAGCGCGGATTCTTTGTGATGAAGATCCGCCAGCTCCGCCTCGAGACGCTTGTGATAAACGGTGGTGCCCGAAATGTTGCGTGTGCCGCCAGAGCCTGCGCCGGTTGCGTCAATGGCTTCGTGCATCGCCTCAAGAACAGCCGGATGCTGCCCCATGCCCAGATAGTCGTTACCGCACCAGACGGTAATCGGCTGCTCCGATCCGTCCTGCTTGCGCCATGTCGCGTGCGGAAACTGCCCGTTTTGACGTTCGATATCGATAAAGGTCCGGTAACGGCCTTCTTCGTGAAGACGGTTCAGGGCTGTGTCGAGTTTCGCGGTGTAGTCCACCGGGCTCCTCCTTCTTGATCCGGGCCATGGCCGATTGCGCTACGGGCGACGGGCTTGTGCGGCATTCCTCCGCATTCAAGTTCGTGAATGATTAAAGCCCGCGTTTCCATATGTCCACTGTTTAGAACCGGACCAAGCGTCGCAGCTTTGACCTGCATCAACTTAAATCGGGCTTAACGGACACCCGGTTCAGAAAATGGAGTCTATCGGAAACATATTTTGAGCCCCCTGCCGCTTGCCCAATGTACCCCGCGCGACCGATTCCAGCAAAGAAGACGCGTACAACGCCCCTTTTGCCCGAAAATTGTGACGTTACAGGCATTCTGCTATGATCCAGACACTATTTTTTGGTCCAGACCCCTATTTTGGGAGGCTATTATGTTTCGACCCTTACTCGCAGCGGCCTTTGTTATTGCATTTGGCAGCACTGCGGCGGCGGCCACTTACGATATCGAAAGCGACTTTTCCGAGGCGGTGAACCCCAGCGGCCCGTGGAGTTTCGGGTTTTACGCGACTTTCAACGATCCAGCGTCCCTGACGTTGCTGCCCGGCGCATCAGACCTGTTTTCCACGCCGGGCCTTGATGGGTATGCCACACCAAGCACGATATTGATCATGCAGAACACAAACGCGACGGATATTGTCCCCTTTACAGGGGTTTACCCGGCAGGCGCTGTCATCATGCATCCGAGTTTTTCCAATCAACAAGCGGTTATTCGCTTTACCGCACAGACAAGCGGCCAGCACGCCTTTGATGTGCTTTGGTCGGCAGCAGACCTCGCGGGCTCGACCACGACAACGGACACTCAAGTGATTTGGAACGGCGCTGTTCAATCCGTTGGAGCGGTAAACGGGGCAAGTGGGCTGACCTCAGGCTTCAACAGCTCCCTTTCCCTGACCAGCGGCGATTTCGTGGACTTCGTCGTCGGCTACGGCAGTGACGGCAGTCATCTTTATGATTCGACACGCTTTGAAGCCGTCATCACAACCGCGCCCGTACCACTTCCCGCAGGATTGGGCTTTCTGATCCTTGCCTTGACGGCCCTTGGCTTTGCAGGAAGGCAACGCTCCTCGGACTAAGTGACCGCTCTGGACAGTGACAGGCACGATGTTAGGTTTCGGGCGAAACCCCAACAGGAGCTCTCATGTCCCTCGACCCTGTCCTCACCCGGATTGACGAAGACCTGCCCGCCGCCATGGATCGGCTGTTTGATCTGCTGCGGATTCCGTCCATTTCCACCGACCCAGCGTACAAGGCCGATTGCGAACGCGCGGCGGATTGGCTGGTGGCCGATCTTGCAAGCTTCGGGATCGAAGCCTCCAAACGCCCCACGCCGGGCCACCCAATGGTCATGGGACATGTCAAAGGCGACGGGCCCCATGTGCTGTTCTATGGCCACTACGATGTCCAGCCGGTTGATCCTCTGGAGCTCTGGGACCGGGATCCCTTTGATCCGCAAATCGAAGACACACCCAAGGGCCGCGTGATCCGGGGCCGCGGCTCCTCCGATGACAAGGGCCAGTTGATGACCTTCGTCGAAGCTTGCCGCGCCTGGAAGGCCGAACATGGCGCCCTGCCCTGCTCCATCACCTTTTTCTTCGAAGGCGAAGAAGAATCCGGCTCACCATCGCTGCTTCCCTTTCTGGAAGAGAATGCCAACGAGTTGAAAGCGGATGTAGCGCTGATCTGCGATACAGGCCTGTTCGAATCCAAAGTGCCGTCGATCATGACGCAGCTGCGCGGGCTCTGCGGCGAAGAGATCATCCTGACGGGTCCCGACAAAGACCTGCATTCCGGCATGTACGGCGGCGCGGCGATGAACCCGCTGCGCGTTCTGACACGGATCCTCGGCAATCTGCACGACGATCAGGGCCGGATCCAGGTGCCGCATTTCTATGACGGCGTGCCGGATCTGCCTGAAGACATCGCGGCGCAATGGGACGCGCTTGGCTTTGACCACGGCGCATTTCTTGGCGACGTCGGCCTGTCTGCACCTGCGGGTGAGCAGGACAAGACCCCGCTGGAAATGATCTGGTCCCGCCCCACGGCTGAAATCAACGGCATGATCGGCGGCTACACGGGCGACGGTTTCAAAACCGTCCTGCCCTCCAAAGCCTCTGCCAAAGTGAGTTTCCGTCTCGTTGGCCAGCAAGACCCGCATGCAATCCGCAAGAACTTCCGCGCTTGGGTCGAGGCGCAACTCCCATCCGACGTCACAGTCTCGTTCAAGGAGCACGGCGCGTCTCCGGCGGGCCAGATGCAAACCACCCACCCCGCTTTCGAAGCGGCCCGCGGCGTGCTTGGAGCGGAATGGGGACACGAGGCCGCCTTCACCGGCTGCGGCGGCTCAATTCCCGTTGCGGGCTATTTCAAGACGATCCTGGGCATGGACACCATGTTGGTCGGCTGGGCCAAAGATGATGACCAGATCCACTCGCCCAACGAGAAATACGACGTGGAAAGTTTTCACAAAGGGATCCGCAGCTGGGCCCGGATTCTGGACGCCATCGCGGGCTGACACAGACAGGAGCGAGGGGCCAGCCCCTCGCACACCCCAGGATATTTGGACAGAGAAGAAACACAACGGACCCGAAGACTGCCCGTTGCTTCTTCTTTGCATAAAATATCCCCGCCGGAGGCATCCCGTCCCGGGCATTTGCAGAAAATGTTGGAGTGCTTAACTGGCGGCTGCCGCCTGCTCCCTGATCCGCTCAATCATCGCGCGCAAACCGTTGGAGCGTTGTGCGGACAAGTGTTCGTTCAGCCCAAGGCGGCCCAACTCCGCGCGCGCATCGACCGCTGTGACCTCTGCCAGAGGCAGCCCGTCGTAAAGGCGGTGCAAAAGGGCAATAAGACCACGAACGATCATCGCGTCGCTTTCGCCCTGGAAATGATAGACACCATCAGCAATCTGCGGGTGTAGCCAGACCTGGCTGGCGCAGCCTTCGACTTTCGTGGCCGCCACTTTCAGTGCATCCGGCAGCGGCTCCATGGCCTTGCCCATCTCGATGACCATGCGATAGCGGTCTTCCCAATCGTCGAGGAACTCAAAATCCTCGACCACCTCTTCGAATGCTGCCTGTGCCATGCCTTGGTTCTCCTTTGGCCCGGAGTTATGCAACGCAGACAAAAAGGTCCAGTGCTTGCGACTTTTCAACGCCGTGCATTTGCGTTAACTGGAAGGTCAGGCAGGCAAAGGCGGCATTCTCATGAAGAAATCTGTTTCGATTCTGGTTCTCTCCGCTTTGGTTCTGACCAGCTGTGGCACGATCCGCGAGTCGCGGTTCAACCCGCTGAACTGGTTCGGGCGCAGCACCTCGCAGCCCGTGGCAACCGATGGCGAGGTCAATCCGCTGATCCCCCGACGCGCGGTGTCCATTTTCCGCGACAACGGTGAAGAGGCCTACAGAGGGTCTCTGATCGGCGAGGTCACCGAGTTGCTCATCGAGCGCCGTCCCGGCGGTGCGATCATCCGGGCGACAGGGATCACGAACCGTCAGGGGCCGTTTGATCTGCGCCTTGTCAAGGTTGACGCAGAAAGCGACGCGGACACGCTGACTCTGGATTTTCGTGCCCTTCAGGTGCCCGGCCCGCGTGGCAGCGATCTGTCCCGAACCTATACCGCAGCGCTCTGGATGACCGATCAGGACCTGTTTGGCGTGCGTGAAATCCGTGTCAAAGGCGCGCGGAACGTGCGCACATCGCGCCGCTGATTTCAAACCGATCCATTGACCGGAATCACGGGGCGCATGCCTTGGCGTGCCGGATTGGCTTGCACCCTGCCGCGCTGCGCACTACCTCTTGGGTGAGCAACACCAGAAATACCATGGAGACCAAAGAGCATGCCGATGGAGCGCCACGAAATCGAACAACTGCTGCGCGAGACTTTCCCGGATGCTGAAATCCAGATCGGCGGTGATGACGGCGTGCATATGTCCGCCATGGTCATCGACGAAAGCTTTCGCGGCAAGAACCGCGTTCAGCAGCAGCGGGCCGTTTATGCGGCTCTGAAAGGCAAGATGGACGGCTCCGCGGCGGAGTTGCATGCCCTTGCGCTGACGACACGCGCGCCGGACTGATATGGATCCGGTTGCCTTTATCCTGATCCTTGTGGTGCTGATCGCTGTCGTGGCGGTGGCGCTGGCCGTGGTCAGCGAAAGGCAGAACCCCGGCAAACGCGGCAGCGCGCCGGGCAGCGGTCATCACGAACTGCATTCCCGTTACACCTCCGGGGTTGGCGGCGGCCATGAAAGATCATGGAAAGTCCCCCGCGACCCACAGGAATACGCAAAACTCTTCATACCGAAGGACTCAAGGAAATGAGCGACGCCCAGACCCAGATCGACGAAACAGTCAAAGCCAATGACGTGGTCCTTTTCATGAAGGGCACGAAATCCATGCCGCAATGCGGGTTCTCCAGCCGTGTGGCTGGTGTGCTGAACTACATGGCCGTGGATTTTGCCGATGTGAACGTGCTCGAAAGCGACACGCTTCGCCAGGGCATCAAGGATTACTCCGACTGGCCCACCATCCCGCAGCTTTATGTCAAAGGCGAGTTCGTTGGCGGCTGTGACATCATCACTGAAATGACGCTCTCCGGTGAGCTGGATCAACTGTTCGAAACCAACGGTGTGACCTACGACAAGGAAGCGGCGGACAAGATCCGCGAAGCGAACGCCTAAGTCCGCACAACAAAACGAAAGAAAAGCGCCCCAGTTCTGAGGCGCTTTTTTGTTTTCTTTCAAAGCCTAATCAGGCGTTCTTCATTTTCTCGTCGAAGGTGTCCGCGAGGCTTTCGATCCGGGCCGCGACCTCGGCCAGACCGTCCGTCACATCGTCCGGAATGACCGGGACCTCGACCTTTTCCGGCTCTGGCGGCGGGGCGTCCTTGAGCGCGTCCAGCTCGGACTTCAGCGCGGCGATGCGGTCTTCGGCCTCGCTCAGGCGCTCTTCGAGCCCTGCGGTTTTGTCCGCAAGCATGAGGCCTGCCATGAGAAGCATGCGCGGCTCCGGCATACGCCCGATCTGCTCCACGAGAACCTGCGCCTCTGCGTCGAGCAAAGCCGCGGCGGACAAGAGAAACTGTTCTTCGCCTTTTTGGCAGGCCACCTCGAACGTGCGGCCACCGATCTTGATCGGCACTTCAATCTGAACGGACATCACGCACTCCCCTGCTCTTCTGCCCCGGTGTCCGCCGCCGCCGGCTGGCCCGCCAAGAGCGGCGTCAGCGTATCCAGGACAGCCCGGGCCTCCGCTGTTTCCGCAGCCTGCGCCGCGCGCAAAGCGTCCAGCTCCTCGGCCATGGCCTTGTTGATCAGCGCCGCGTTGCCCACGCCGCCTGCATTGGCTTCGCGCAAGGCCGCGATCGTTGTCCGCAACGCGGCATTCGAAGACCGCAGGCCCTGCAACTCGCCATCCAACTGGGCCAGCGCGTCGCGTGCGGATTCGACCTGCTCCTGCAACGTCGCCGTTTCGCTGCCCTGCTGCTCTGTCAGTTTGCGCAGCTGGTCTTCCAGCTGAGCCTTGGCAAGCTTCTGATCTTCCAGCTCTTCGCGCAGTTGCGACAGCTCCTGCGGATCGGTTTGAGGCTCTGGCGCGGGCGCGGCCTGAAGCGCCGCCAGCGCGGCGCGGGCCTCTTCCGCCTCTGTCATGGATTTTTCCGTCTGTGCGCGCATCGCGGCGAGCTCCGCCTGTGCTGCACCCGGCTCCCACCGGTCCAACCCCGTGCCGATGCGATCCAGCGCGCGGGTGATCCGTGCCTGCAACTCGTCTATCTGAGCCATTCCGCTCCCCTCAGTGACCTCTCGGACAGCCCTTTGCACGCGACAAGCGAATCGCTCTTGGGCCTTAACGCCGAAGTTTAACAAGAGTGCAAAAAAATTGCGCCCCCTTACGTTTCAACGGCTTGGGCGCTTCTCTTCATCCACGGCTGTGAGCGCTAACGCCGCATTGCTTGAACTTCGCCACAACGCTGCTATTGAGCGTCTCATCGCTAAACCAGCCTCAACCGCAGCCGTAAGGACGATACACGTGGACATTCAGAAGCTTCGCAGCGCCAACCCCGACCATTGGATGCGCGCCACCGCCATCAGAGCTCTCGCCCTCGATGCTGTCGCTGAGGCCAATTCCGGCCACACCGGCATGCCCATCGGCATGGCTGATGTGGCCACCGTGCTTTTCGGCAACCACCTGAAATACGACGCCCAGAACCCGGAATGGCACGACCGCGATCGTTTCATTCTGTCGGCCGGTCACGGCTCCATGCTGATCTACGCGCTGCTGTACCTTTCAGGGGATCCGGAAGTCACGCTCGATCAGGTCAAGAATTTCCGCCAGTGGGGCGCCAAGACCGCGGGCCACCCGGAAAACTTCCTGCTCAAGGCCGTGGAAACCACGACCGGCCCGCTGGGTCAGGGCATTTCGAACTCCGTTGGCTTTGCCATGGCCGAAGAGATGCTGCGCGCGCGCTTTGGCAAGAAACTGGTGGATCACTACACCTACGTCATTGCGGGCGACGGCTGCCTGATGGAAGGCGTGTCTCAGGAAGCTATCGGTCTTGCCGGTCGCTACGGCCTCGGCAAGCTGATCGTCTTCTGGGACAACAACGACATCACCATTGATGGCAAGGTCTCCCTGTCGGACAAAACCGACCAGGTGAAGCGGTTCAAGGCCTCCGGCTGGCACGTGCAGGAAATCGACGGGCATGACCCCGAAGCGATTGACGCCGCCATTGTCGCGGCCAAGAAATCCAAATCCCCGTCCATGATCGCCTGCAAGACGCATATCGCGCTTGGCCACGCGGCGCAGGACACGTCCAAAGGACACGGCGCGCTCACCAATGCTGAGCAGAACGTCGCCGCCAAGGAAAACTGGGGTTGGACCGGCGGCGCATTTGACGTGCCGGCCGAAGTGCTTGACTGGTGGCGTGCCACTGGCGCACGCGGTGCCGAGGACCGCGGCGCGTGGGAAGCCCGTCTGGCCGAGGTGAGCGCCCAGCGTCAGAAAGAATTCGAACGCGTCATGACCGGTCAGGCGCCGAAGAAGCTGTCCGCCACAGTCAAAGCGCTGAAAAAGCAGATCTCCGAAACCGCTCCGAAGGTGGCCACCCGCAAAGCATCCGAAATGGCGCTTGAGGTGATCAACCCGATCATGCCCGAAACTGTGGGCGGCTCTGCTGACCTGACTGGCTCCAACAACACGCTGACCGGCGATATGGGCGCCTTTGACACCGACAACCGCAAGGGTCGCTACGTCTACTGGGGCATTCGCGAGCACGGCATGGCCGCCGCAATGAACGGCATGAGCCTGCACGGCGGTGTGCGCCCTTATGGCGGCACCTTCATGGCCTTCACCGACTACGCCCGACCCTCCATGCGCCTCGCCGCGCTGATGAAAACGCCGACTGTTTTTGTCATGACCCACGATTCCATCGGCCTGGGCGAAGACGGGCCGACGCACCAACCGGTCGAACATCTGGCGATCAGCCGTTCTACACCGAACACGCTGGTGTTCCGCCCGGCGGATGCGGTTGAAACCGCAGAGGCTTGGGAAATCGCCTTCAACCAGACGGCGACCCCTTCGGTTCTGTCGCTGACCCGTCAGGGCCTGCCGACCGTGCGGACTGAACACAAGACGTCCAACCTCAGCGAAAAAGGCGCTTATGTTCTGGCCGAAGCCGAAGGCAAGCGGCAGGCGATTCTCATCGCCACCGGCTCTGAGGTCTCCATCGCCATGGAAGCGCGCGCCGCATTGCAGGCAGAAGGCATCGGCACGCGCGTTGTCTCCATGCCCTGCATGGAACTCTTTGCCGCACAGGATGAAAGCTACCGCCGCCGCGTGCTGCCCGCTGGCCCGGTTCGGGTCGGCGTTGAAGCCGCTGTCCGTCATGGATGGGATCGCTGGCTGCTCGGTGAGCGTGGTCGCGAGCAGAAGGCCGATTTTGTCGGCATGAGCAGCTTCGGCGCCTCGGCCCCGGCGGAAACGCTTTACGAGAAGTTCGGCATCACGGCTGACAACGTCGCCGCAAAGGTCCGCGCCCTGTTGAGCTAAGGCAACGCCCTTTGGAAAAACGAACGACGGGTCGGACAAATTGTCCGGCCCGTTTCGTTTGAGGATGAGGGACACAAGCCCAAACGACCCCTCAGGATCAGAATATATACTGGAAAATCAATGCAATATCTGGCATTCTTGACGTCAAATCCGTTCAACGCCTCCGGTCTATTGACGTTAGGTCAACCATAACATGCTCCAAGCCCCTCTTGCCTCACCTTGACCGGATAGGCCATTCCGGCACAGGGTGAGCAGAGGGATGACTATGGACGCCATGACCGATCCGGAGCAGCAAGACTGGGGCCATTTTGGCAGGCCGATCTTCGATGACCCCAAAGCGCGCTATCTCAAGCGTGTGGGCGTCGTCGACATAGGATCCAACTCCGTTCGCCTTGTGGTGTTTGACGGTGCTGCCCGCAGCCCGGCATATTTTTACAACGAAAAGGTCATGTGTGGTCTCGGCGCGGGCATCGCCGAAAGCGGCAAGCTCAATCCCGAAGGCAAGGAACGTGCGCGGACCGCGATGAAACGGTTCAAGCTTCTGGCCGATGGCATGGGATTGCCGACCCTCACGGTTGTTGCGACCGCCGCCATGCGCGACGCCAAAGACGGCCCCGCATTCAAAGCGGAACTCGAAGAGGCCACCGGCCTGAAGGTGCATGTCATTGATGGCGAAGAAGAAGCGCGCCTTTCCGCGCAGGGTGTGCTGCTTGGCTGGCCGGGTGCTTATGGGCTGATCTGCGACATCGGTGGGGCGTCCATGGAACTTGCCGAAATCCACAATGGCACGGTCGGAAAATGTGCCACCTCCCCGCTCGGGCCGCTCAAGTTCAAGGATCTCGAGGGCGGCGCAGAGGCCCGCCGCGCGCATATCAAGTCCGTGATCAAGGAATTGGCCGAGGAACTTGGTGCACAGCGCGACCGCCTGTTTCTGGTGGGAGGCAGCTGGCGCGCCATAGCGCGAATCGACATGGAGCGGCGCGGGTATCCGCTGCACGTGCTGCATGAATACCGGATGGACCCCCAATCCGTCGTGGATACGATCAACTTCATCCAGAAGTCAGATCTGGAAGAACTGCGCAAAGCCTGCTCCATTTCCGCCACGCGGATGGACCTTGTGCCCTATGCCGCCGAAGTCCTGTCACGTCTGATCAAGACCTTCAAACCGCATGATATTGCCGTGTCCAGCTATGGCATTCGCGAAGGTATGCTGTTTGAACAGATGTCGCAGGAGGTGCGTGAACGCGATCCTCTGATCGAAGCCTGTCGCTTTGCGGAGAGCAAAGATGCCCGCCTGCCCGGCTTTGGCCGCAAGCTGTACAAGTTCACGCTGCCGCTGTTTCCCGAAGCCGATGCCGCGCGCAAGCGGATCATCCGGGCTGCCTGTCTTTTGCATGACGTCAGCTGGCGGGCGCATCCGGACTACCGGGCAGAGTTCTGTTTTGACAATTCAACCCGCGCCAATCTGGGCGGTCTGAACCACTCCGAGCGCATCTATCTTGGCCTCGCCCTGCTGCACCGGTATCGGAACAAGCGCGAAGGCACACATTTCGAAGACATGTATAGGTTGCTCAAGGCTTCCGACATTTCCGAAGCGGAAACCCTGGGCAAGGCCATGCGCCTTGGCGCCATGCTCTGGATGACCGATGCCGGTCAGGACAAGGCCCGTCTGAGCTGGGATGCTTGGACCAAGCGGCTCTGCCTGCATCTGTCCGAGGAAGCCGCACCGCTCTACGGCGAGGTGACAGAGGCCCGGCTGAACTCCCTTGGCGCATCGATCGGGGCGGAAACAATCGACATGGAAATCACTCCGGATGAGGCGGACTGATTATCGGTGCGCCGTTTTCACGTACATTTAAAGTTCGATTTCCACGCCGTCATCATCCTTCTCGCGCTCTTCCGGCGTCTTCTTTCGCAGGATGATATCACCGTTCGGAAGCATCTCCGGAGGGTGATACGCGGACCAGTCTTCGACTTTCTCCATCAACTCACTCAGCGCCGGCCCCATCTCCTGCACAAAATCGTTGAAGAACGGTCTGGCCTCTTCTGCCAGCCCTTCCAGCTCTTTCAATGCGGGCTCCATCTCGGTCATCAATCCCCGCATGAAGAGCTTCATGCCCTCCTCCATGAGGCTTGATCCGTCATCCTCTTGGGCAGACGACGGAACGGCGACAATCGTTACGATGGCAAAGGCGAGCGAATACTGTTTCATGAACGAAAACATAGGTTAGTGGACCGATTGTTTTAAGAGACGGGGTGCAGTCGACTTTGTAGCACAGGTTTTGTGAAATGAACCTGCCACTTCCTACAAAGTGTCCAACGTGGTGCTACTTTTTTCCAAACGGTGTCTTACGTTCTCAGTATCTGCCCCGAGTAGTCGCCTATATGGAGAACTGGGTCGTTGACCCCATACCGTTCCAACTACCTCGCGTGATTATTATGATCCCGGTGTGCCATATCTGAAAGCTCAGGCGCGGCTCACGTCAAGTTTTTTGCAGCGGCATGGCATCGAGTGTTTATGGGACCATGGAATTTGACCGCGCTAAGCCGCGCTGTTCCTCGGAACGCCTTCGCCATCGGATTGAGTTTGCGTCAGCGTTTGTTCCGCTCCGTCTTGCGCTTCGCTCAGAGCAAAGCGCGCAACAATATCGCTCAGTTCATTGGCATCAGACTTCAACATATGTGCGGCAGCCGTCGTTTCTTCGACCATCGCCGCGTTTTGCTGTGTTACGCGATCAAGGTTGCTAACACCGACGTTGATCTCATTCAATCCTTCTGCCTGTTCGCCGGATCCGGAGGCAATGTCGGCCATCAGATCAGAAATTGTTCCCACCTGTCTGACGACGTCGCGCAGCGCGACGCCTGCCCGTTGCACTAGCACAGCGCCATCTTTGACCTGTCCGGTAGACGCATCAATCAGTTCCTTGATCTGCTGCGCCGCCTCGGCGCTGCGTTGTGCAAGGCTGCGCACTTCCGAAGCCACCACGGCAAACCCCTTGCCCGATTCTCCTGCCCGCGCCGCCTCGACACCTGCATTCAACGCAAGGAGATTGGTCTGGAACGCGATGTCGTCGATCACCGTGATGATCTCCACGACCTGTTCCGAACTTTTCTCGATCGCGCTCATCGCACCAACCGCTTCCTCCATGATCTCACCGTTCTGCTCGGCGGTCTGCCGGACCGTGCGCACTGAAGCATCGGCATCTTTGGCCCGGCTCGCAGCTTGCTGGATCGTGTTGAGCATTTGTTCCAACGCAGCGGCGGTTTCTTCCAGTGTCGCAGCCTGGGTTTCCGTCCGGTTGGACAGATCATCCGCCGCACGCGCAATTTCGCTTGCGCTGTGAAGGATGTTTCCGGCGTTGTCCGAAACATTCGTGACAGCGCTCCGCAGGGTCTCAACCGCCCGATTGTAGTTCAAGCGCAACGCTTCGTAGTCCTCGGCAAAGGTTTCTTCGATTTCGTGGTGCAGCGCGCCTGCGGCAAGCGCGTTAAGACCGTCTCCAAGATGCCGAACCACGGCCACCTGAGCCTCAAGTTTGCAAGCGCGCTCCGCTTCAGCCTCCTGAGCATCCCGCAACCGGGTGGTTAACCTGCCGAGATGGCGGGAAATCCGTCCGATTTCGTCGTTTCGGGCCGTCATGATCGTCTGATCGTCTTCGTAGCTGCCCTCGGAAACCCTTGCAACAGCCGCGCCCAAAGCATCCAGCGGTCGCCCCAGAAACCGGCGCAATAGGATAAGGGTGAGCACCATCATGATGGTGAAAATACCACCCGCCGAGACGGCAATCAGCTGCTTCTCAGCCGCCACATGGGCCAATGCCGGCACATCTGTAAACGCAAAGGCTATTGCCCCTTGGGCTGGCTGATCCGCGGCGGGGCGTACCGCATGCGCGGTATGCAACCCCCCGGTTTCCTGAGCAAGCCCCGGCTGTTCCAGGGCCGCAGTTGCCAGGGAAGTCAGTGCCTCTGAAACGCTGGAATCGCCGCCAAGAGCGATCAGAACATCCCCTGTTGCGTCAATTACGACAACACCGAGTCCGTTTTCGCCCGCCGCTGACAACGCGTTTTCCGCCGCCTCGGTGATCTTGGCCATAGCCTTGTACCGCATCGGATTGAGCAAGCCTTGCGCCTCATTAATGGCCGCGGCCTGAGCTTGATCGACAACGCCCCGTCGGGCGAGACTGTCCACCAAACGTGCAGCCTGAAGGGCCATGACACCAGCTACGACAATCGTCGTAACCGCCATAATCGCTGCGCTGCGGACAAAGATGGAGTGAATAGCTGATGTTTTTTCAGCTTTTTCCTTCGGTTCTGTGGGCTTCTGCTGCTCGATGGTCATCGCCAAACACCTGCTTGTTCCATGATGGTTCCGACGAAACTCCCGTCGGGTCGCGGACTTACATCAAGGCGTCTGCATTGACCCCGACGGTCATGGCACCGATGACCGCGCCGGTCTCCGGATTTGTCATGGTGATGGAAATCTGTGCCTGGTAGCTTTGGCTCGACTCGTCGAACTCGATTTCACTGAAATGCACAGCTCCAACACCAAGCGGATAGGTTTGCTGGAACTTCGCCTCATCCCCTTGCCAGTAGTCGGAAGTTACGCCGGACGAGGCGACGTTCAGGCCTTGGGCATCCATGATGAAGACTTCGGTAATCGCGCCGCCGGAAGCCATGACCTGATCGCGCAGATAGTCCGAAGCTGCGTTTCCAAGAACCGCATCGATGGTCGGTGTGCTGGCCGCGCCAACTTCTGCGCGCCATGTCTTGTCCAGCGTATCAATGTGAGCCGCGTCAAACCCCGCAGTCTGCACGTTCTGCGCCTCGATCGCATCGACCAGAACAGCCTCTGTCGCCCAGGGCATCACGACATTGGTCAGGAACGCTTGCATACCGGCGTGCGGCTCGCTGGCAGAAGCGGTCGACGCCAGAAGCGCGCCAACGGCGGTCAAAGTATAAAGGGGTTTCACGGCGTTCTCCTCAAACGTTGGATTCCCCACGGACTGTAGAAAACACTCCCTGATGAGCCGTTAACCCGCTTCCATATTCCAAGCCTTCACGTCAGAATTCGCCAAGCATTTTACACAACAACCACGCAGTCCGGACACCAGATGCCATACCTCATTCTCGCCTTTGCGGTTCTCGCTGAAACCATCGGAACCACAGCCCTGCAGGCCAGCCAATCCTTCACCCGCCCGCTGCCCAGCGTGATTGTGGTTGTCGCCTATGCCGTGGCGTTTTTCCTTCTGGGACAGGCTCTTAAGTACATGCCGGTTGGTATCGCCTACGCGATATGGTCCGGACTCGGGATCTTTCTGATCGCGGTGATCGGGTTCATTGTGTTTGGTCAGAAACTGGATCTGCCGGCAATTGCCGGCATGGGTATGATCCTCGGCGGGATTCTCGTGATCCATCTTTTCTCCGCAAGCGCCACCCATTGAGGCTTTTGGTCCGATCCTGAACGGGTTTTCACATGTGCGGCCGATCGCCTCTGGCCTTTTTCCGCGCAGCCCTATAGGGCCGGGCCAACTCCCATTGAATTGGCTGAACACATGGACCTGCGAAATATCGCGATCATCGCACACGTTGACCACGGCAAGACAACCCTCGTTGACGAACTCCTAAAACAATCCGGCGCATTCCGCGCCAATCAGGCCGTGGCCGAACGCGCCATGGACAGCAACGATCTCGAGCGTGAGCGCGGCATCACCATCTTTGCCAAGCCCACGTCCGTCGAGTGGAAGAACACCCGCATCAACATTGTCGACACCCCCGGCCACGCCGATTTCGGCGGCGAAGTTGAGCGTATCTTGTCCATGGTGGACGGTGTTGTTCTTCTGGTGGATGCCGCTGAAGGGCCGATGCCCCAGACCAAATTTGTGACGTCCAAGGCGCTGGCCCTGGGTCTGCGTCCGATCGTGGTGTTGAACAAGGTCGACAAACCCGACGCGGAACCCGACCGCGCGCTGGACGAGTGTTTTGACCTCTTTGCTTCGCTCGACGCGGACGAAGATCAGCTCGACTTCCCCCATATGTACGCCTCCGGCCGCAACGGCTGGGCCGACAATGACATCAACGGCCCGCGCAAGGACCTCGAAGCGCTGTTCAAGCTCATCGTTGATCACGTCCCTGCCCCGAAGCAGCTCAAGCATCAGGACGATGATTTCCGCATGCTGGCCACCACGCTTGGCGCGGACCCCTTTGTGGGCCGTCTGCTGACCGGTCGTGTTGAGACCGGAAAGATCAAGGTTGGCGCCACCGTGCAGGCGCTCTCCCGCATTGGCCAAAAGATCGAACAGTTCCGCGTGACCAAGATTCAGGCGTTCCGCGGCCTTGCCATGCAGGACATCGACGAAGCGGTCGCAGGAGATATCGTCTCCATCGCGGGCATGGCCAAGGCCACCGTGGCCGACACCATCTGTGCGCTGGCCGTCGAAGACCCGCTCGAAGCGCAGCCTATCGACCCGCCGACCATCACCGTGACCTTCGGCATCAACGACAGCCCGCTCGCGGGCCGTGACGGCAAGAAAGTGCAGAGCCGCGTGATCCGCGAACGCCTGCACAAGGAAGCGGAATCCAACGTTGCCATCAAGATTGCTGACACCCCCGGCGGTGAGGCTTTCGAAGTCTCCGGTCGCGGCGAACTACAGATGGGCGTTCTTATTGAGAACATGCGCCGCGAGGGATTTGAACTGTCGATTTCCCGCCCGCAGGTGATCATGCGCGAAGAAGACGGCAAGAGGATGGAGCCGGTCGAAGAGGCCACCATCGACGTCGATGACGACTACACCGGCGCGGTGATCGAAAAGCTCACCGGCGCGCGCAAGGGTGAGCTTGTCGAGATGAAACCGGCGGGCGCGGGCAAGACCCGGATCATCGCGCATGTGCCGTCGCGCGGCCTGATCGGCTACCACGGTGAATTTCTCACCGACACCCGTGGCACGGGCGTTCTCAACCGCGTGTTCCACGGCTGGACCGAGCACAAGGGTCCGATCCCGGGCCGCCGCGCGGGCGTTCTGATTTCCATGGAAAACGGCGAGGCTGTGGCCTATGCTCTGTGGAACCTCGAAGAGCGCGGCAAGATGATGATCGGCGCGCAAGCCCCTGTTTATACTGGGATGATCATCGGCGAGCACTCTCGCGAAAACGATCTCGAAGTGAACCCGCTGAAGGGCAAGAAGCTGACCAACGTGCGTGCCTCTGGTACGGACGAAGCGGTCCGCCTGACCACTCCGATGACGCTCAGCCTTGAGGAAGCGATTGCATACATCAACGATGACGAGTTGGTCGAGGTGACGCCGAACGCGGTCCGCCTGCGCAAGCGTTATCTTGATCCGCATGAGCGCAAGCGCATGTCCAAGACGCAGTAAGCACAGGCAATTGAACGGAAAAGGGCGGCTCGAAGGGCCGCCCTTTTTGCATATGCAGCGCATTTTTCTGCGGATGCATCCAATGGTGGAATCCCATACCCGAGCAACCGCCATGGTAGACAGTGCGCGAAATCTCGCCTACGCTTTTGAACGAGGCCCCATATTTTGGGCCCTGACCCCAAGGGGCTTCAAACCTGTTTCGAAATCAATTTTGACAGTGAGGACAAGCACATGACCTTCATCCCCAAGACTTTCCTGGCCACGGTATTTGCAGCTGCAATCGCGTCACCGGCCCTCGCGCATGGCGTACACAGCCACTCTGTTGACCTGCCCGTCATCGGCTCCGGTGCGTCCCATGAAGTGGTGATCAAATGCTCGCACGGCTACGCTCTCTCCGGCGGTGTCAAAGCCGGTGACCGCATGTCACCAAACGGCCCGCTCATGATTACCGGCAGCTACCCGAAAACCACGCGCAGCTGGGCGGTTGAGCTGACAAATCGCAGTGGCCGTCCGACCGGCGCCATGGAAGCCAGCGTCACGGTCTACGCGATGTGCGGTTACCGCCACTAACCGATTTGCCGCGTACCGCAAAGCGGTGCGCGGCGCAGGCCTACGCCTGATTATTCGCTGGTTTCAACCACCAGCAACTCGCGTTCGGACGCCCCACGCGCATGGCTCAAAGCCTCCTGGTAGGCATCCGAATGGTAGCAAGCCACCGCTTCTTCCACAGAAGGAAACTTTGCCACAACGTTGCGCGGACGATCCTTGCCTTCCAGCTGCACATAACGACCGCCCCGCGCAACAAAACTGCCGCCATGCGCGGCAATCGCCGGACCGGCAAGTTTGGCATATTTTCCATATGCTTCTTCGTCAGTAACGGTGACGTGGGCAATCCAAAGTGCGGGCATATCCGGTCCTTTCCAGTTCGTGAAACGTGCCCCCGGACGTGGTCCGGGAGCCTGCCCCGGGCCTGACCCGGGGCCTCATGCTCAACTGCTGATAACGGCTTCTGCTGCCTTGATCGCAGCTTCGGCGTTCTCCACCGAAGGTCCGCCGCCCTGAGCCATGTCCGGACGACCGCCGCCGCCCTTGCCGCCCAGTTCAGCCACGGCCGCCTTTACCAGATCAACAGCGGACAGCGTGCCTTTCAGATCCTCGGTCACCCCGGCAGCCACCGCGGCCTTGCCACCCGCATCCGCAATCAGAAGAACCGCGCCAGAGCCAAGGCGGCCCTTGTGCTCATCAATCAGCGGCGGAAGATCCTTGCCGGTCACGCCAGTGAGCACCTGAGCGACGAACTTCACACCGCCAATCTCACGCTCGTCCGAGCCGCCGCCCTGACCTGCACCACCCGCCATCGCCAGTTCACGGCGCAGGTTGGCAACCTCGTTCTCCAGCTTCTTGCGCTCATCCAGCAGCGCCTTGACCCGCGCCGGCACCTCGGCGGCCTGTGTCTTCAACACACCGGCCACTTCGCTCAAACGGTTGTCCTGATCGCCAAGATACGCGAGAGCGGCCTCTCCGGTCAGCGCCTCGATCCGGCGCACACCCGCGCTCGACGCGCTGTCGCTTTGCAGAACAAACGCGCCGATGTCACCGGTTTGGCGGACATGGGTGCCGCCACAAAGCTCCAGCGAGTAGGTATCCCCATCGGTGCCCTTGCCCGAGCCGCGCAGAGTGCCCATAGACACCACGCGGACCTCGTCGCCGTACTTCTCGCCAAAGAGCGCCTGCGCGCCAAGCGCACGCGCATCGTCCGGCGTCATGATCCGGGTGCTGACCGCGCTGTTCTGGCGGATATAGGCGTTCACGTCCTTCTCGACCGATCGCATTTCTTCGGCGCTCAGCGCCTTGCCATGAGAAAAGTCGAACCGCAGACGATCCGGCGCGTTCAAAGACCCGCGTTGCGCCACGTGGTCCCCAAGCGCTTCGCGCAGGGCTTCGTGCAGTAGGTGGGTGGCCGAATGGTTCGCCCGGATCGCCCCCCGCCGACCGTGATCAACCTCCAGCGCCACCGCATCGCCGCGCTTGATTGCGCCGCGCGTGACAGTGATGTGATGCGCAATGACCGCGCCGCCGCCCATCTTCTGGGCGTCGGTTACATCTGCGCTTTCATCCTCGTTTTCCAGACGCCGCAGCCAGCCGGTGTCCCCGACCTGACCGCCGCTCTCACCATAAAACGGCGTTTGGTTAAGTACGGCCCAACCGCTCGCGCCTTCCGCGATGTCATCAACCAGCACGCCCTCCTGGACCAGAGCCAGAACCTGACCTTCGGCAGCCTCCGTGTCATAGCCGAGAAAATCCGTCGCCCCATGCTGATCGGCAATCTCGAACCAGACAGCGCCATCCGCGGCTTCACCAGAGCCAGCCCAGGCCGCACGCGCCTTGGCCTTCTGCTCGGCCATGGCCGCATCAAAACCATCGGTGTCGACTTCACGCCCCTTCTCGCGCAGCGCATCCTGCGTCAGATCGAGCGGGAACCCATAGGTGTCATAGAGCTTGAACGCCGCCGCGCCCGGGAGCGGCGCGCCGTCGGCCAACCCGTCCAGTTCATCATCCAGCAGCTTGAGACCACGATCCAGCGTCTGCTTGAACCGCTTCTCTTCGTTCTCCAGCGTCTCTTCGATAAGCGCCTGAGCCTGCCCCAACTCCGGATAGGCCGCGCCCATTTGCGTAACAAGGCTCTGAACCAGCTTGTGCATGACCGGATCCTGTGCGCCCAGCAAATGCGCATGCCGCATCGCCCGCCGCATGATCCGCCGCAGCACGTAACCGCGCCCATCATTCGACGGCATCACACCATCGGCAATCAGGAACGAGGTCGAGCGCAGGTGATCCGCGATCACCCGGTGGTGCATCTTGCCCGGCCCATCAGGATCGGCGCTGGTCGCATGGGCAGAGGCCTCGATCAGCGCACGCATGGTGTCCGTGTCATAGTTGTCGTGGCTGCCTTGCAGCAGCGCGCCGATCCGCTCCAGCCCCATGCCGGTGTCGATCGACTGCATGTCGAGCGCCTTCATGCTGCCGTCTTCGAACTGCTCGTTCTGCATAAAAACCACGTTCCAGATCTCGATGAAGCGATCGCCATCCTCCTCAGGGCTTCCCGGAGGGCCGCCCCAGATGTGATCGCCGTGATCATAGAAAATCTCGGTGCACGGACCGCAGGGGCCGGTGGGCCCCATCTGCCAGAAGTTGTCAGAGGTTGCGATCCGAATGATCCGGTCCTCCGGGACACCAACCTTTTTCCAGATCTCAAACGCCTCGTCATCGGTGTGATAGACCGTCGTATAAAGACGTGACGGATCAAGCCCGAACTCTTTGGTCACAAGCTCCCAGGCAAACGGAATTGCATCGTCCTTGAAGTAATCGCCAAAGGAAAAATTCCCCAGCATTTCAAAGAACGTATGGTGCCGCGCCGTGTACCCAACGTTGTCGAGATCGTTGTGTTTACCGCCCGCGCGTACACATTTCTGCGCCGTTGTTGCGCGCTTGTAATCGCGCGTTTCCACACCAGTGAAACAGTTCTTGAACTGCACCATGCCGGAGTTGACGAACATCAGGGTCGGATCGTTTCGCGGCACGAGCGGGCTCGACGGGACGATCTGGTGACCCTGCTTTTCGAAGTAGTTCAGAAAGGTGGAACGAATGTCGTTCAGACTTGGCATGAGCGGCGGCCTCTTCTCGGGCAAAAAACGGTTCGCCCGGGTTTATCCCCACGCGCGGCGGCTGTCCATAAGCTGCGCCGGATCGAAACGCGCACCATGTTTCTTTGTGCTCAAAATATCCTGGGGTGAATTGGCCAACGGCCAAGAGGGGCAACGCCCCTGCCCCGGCGACGTGCAAGGCACGGCGCAAAACCAAAAAAGGGGCACCCAACGGCGCCCCTTCTCAATCCCAGGTCTGGGGCGATCAATCGTCGTCGATCATATCCGGATCATCGCGGTCCATGTCAAACTCAAGACCATGCGCCGCGCGGATCTTGTCTTCGATCTCAAGCGAAATCTGCGTGTTTTCCTTCAGGAAGTTCTTCACGTTCTCGCGCCCCTGCCCGATCCGTTCGTCCCCATAGGAATACCAGGCCCCGGACTTCTCCACGACGCCGGCCTTGACCCCCAGGTCAATCAGCTCACCGGTCTTGGAAATCCCTTCGCCATACATGATGTCGAACTCGACCTGCTTGAACGGCGGCGCCACCTTGTTCTTCACAACTTTCACACGCGTCGCGTTGCCGACCACCTCATCGCGATCCTTGATTGCGCCGATGCGGCGAATATCGAGACGGACAGAGGAGTAGAACTTCAGCGCGTTACCGCCGGTCGTCGTTTCGGGCGAGCCGAACATCACGCCGATCTTCATGCGAATCTGGTTGATGAAGATCACCATGCAATTCGTGCGGGAAATGGAGCCGGTCAGTTTGCGCATGGCCTGCGACATCAGGCGGGCATGCACCCCCACGCTGCTGTCACCCATGTCACCTTCAAGCTCGGACTTCGGCGTCAAAGCCGCGACCGAGTCGACCACCACAAGATTCACCGCGCCGGAACGCACAAGCGTATCGGTGATCTCAAGCGCCTGTTCGCCCGTGTCTGGCTGCGAAATCAGCAGCTCATCCAGATCTACGCCGAGCTTCTTGGCATAGGCCGGATCAAGCGCGTGCTCGGCGTCCACAAAGGCGCAAACACCGCCCTTTTTCTGTTCTTCAGCAATGGCATGAAGCGTCAGCGTTGTTTTACCCGAGCTTTCCGGCCCGTAGATCTCGATGATCCGCCCTTTCGGCAACCCGCCAATGCCAAGCGCAATGTCGAGGCCGAGTGAGCCGGTCGAGGTTGCCTCGATGTCCCGCATGGCGTTTTCGCCACCGAGTTTCATGATCGAGCCCTTGCCGAACTGCCGTTCGATCTGGGCCAGAGCGCTGTCGAGCGCCTTTTGCTTATCTGCTTTTTTCTTGGAATCCATGGTCAGGAGATCTGCCGTTGCCATCACTTCCGTCCTTATTTCACACGCCACCGATCGCGGCAATCACTGCATTTGTTCTCGCCTTGTTCTCAATGCTATGCGATCAAAACGAGAACATTTCAAGTTAAATCTTACTCTTCTCAGTCTGGCCGCGTACGGTTAAAACTTGGTTTACCAAGAAGAAGCACCGCCGAAGGGATTGGAAATGCTGGTTTTCTGGAAAGCGCGGCTGGTGTTTCTGGCGGTTCCCAAGACGGGAACATCGGCGTGGGAGAACGCGCTTTTGCCATTTGCGTCGATGACGGTGCTCGATCCGCCGGAGCTGAAACATGCGCCGGTTTACCGCTATAACCGCTTTTTCCGGCCCATGTATGACAAGATGGGCGCGCCGGACATGGAGCTTCTGGCCGTGGTGCGAGAGCCGATTTCCTGGCTGGGATCCTGGTATCGGTACCGCCAGCGTGGCTTTCTCGAAGGCAAACCGACATCCACGCGAGGCATGACATTCGATGCATTCTGCCAGGCTTATTCCACCGGAGAACGTCCGCCTTTTGCCAATGTCGGCAGTCAGGCCAAGTTCATAGAGCCGCGCCCCAACGGCATCTCGGTCAGCCATTTGTTCAAGTATGAGAATCAGGCCGGGTTGATCGATTTCATGCAGGATCGTTTGGGGATCGCCATAGACCTACCCCGCGAAAACGTCTCACCCCGGCGCGATCTGAGCCTGTCAGACGAGACCGAAGCGAAGCTCCGCCGCAAATGCGCGGCGGATTTCGAAGCCTGGGAGCGCGCACTCTAGGGCGTCTTCATCAGAGGAATGCGCCCCAGAACATCCAGCCCCTGCTGGTTCCAGAAGTGCAACAGGTCGATGAAGATCCAGTTCTCCGCCAGTTTGTCGCCCTCGCGCCGGTAAATGTCGATCACCCGCATGTCGCCGGGTTTCCCGGTCGCGGGCATCCCCATGAAGCCGCCCGTTGGCGTCAACGTCAGGTTCGGCCAACCGAAAAAGCCGCCATAGTGCCCTTCCGCGACTTTCGCCACATGCCCGTTAAAGATCCGTTTCTCAAATCCGGCACGGAACGGGCCGGAGTGCTGCTTGGCGTAGCGTTCAATGGTGTAGGTCGCGCCGATCCCGGCCGGGCCCCACCAAATCATGTCTTCGGTCCAGGATCTGCGCAGCTCGTCCTCAAGCGGCTCACTGTTCCCGCCGGTCCATGTCTTGATGTCCTGAACCATGAAGTTGATTGCCGCGAGGGTCTTCTCCCCTTCTTCCGGCGATTGCACATCAAAGAGCAGGCCATCATGCGTCAACGGCCCCGGTTGCACCATATGCGCGGCAGTTTGCGCCGGGAAAGGCTGCAAACCCGCCTGCATCATCAAGTGCGGGATGTCGAAATACATCGCTTCGGCGGTGATGCGCCCGTCCTCGACCTTGTGAAAGGCACAGTAGCGCAGCAGCACCATCTTGCCGGTTGGCGGGATGCCAAGCCACGGCGCATCGAACAGGCCCATGAGATGCCCCATGGAGACAACCCAGACGCCATCGTCGCCTTCGATGGCATTGCGCCCCGCCATAAAGACGTCGAGCCGACGCTGCATCGACGTCAGTGCCTGCCGCAACGGAACCCAAAATGATTCGGCGACAGTTCCCGGCCCTGTCTGCTCGTGGAACGGATGAAAGCCCCGCCAATCCAAATCAGGCGCACAGAAGGTCTCCATCACTGCGCCAAGCGCGTCGGGCGCGGCCTTGTCCAGCTCTGAATAGAAATCCAGAACCACTTGTTTTTCTGACTGAAAATCAGTTTCCGCCATGTGTTCTTCCGTCGGGTTGGGGTGATGTTGCATAGGTTTGCAAAAACATCTTGCCAAAATGTCGCGGTCGCGTCTAGGGTTTTGCATAGGAATGCAAAGGCAGCCCCGGGGGAACGAATGGCCGAGATTCAACTGCGTAATTTGTCGAAGCGCTGGGGCAGCTTTGTTGGTGTCGACAATTTCGACCTGATCATCGCGGATCGCGAGTTTCTGGTCCTGCTGGGGCCGTCGGGCTGTGGCAAGACCACGACCATGCGGATGATCGCGGGCCTCGAAGATGCCACCGAAGGCGATATCCTGATCGGCGGGTCGCGGGTCAATGACATGGAGCCGAAGGACCGCGACGTGTCCATGGTGTTCCAGAGCTACGCGCTTTACCCGAATATGAACGTCTACGAGAACATCCGGTTTCCGCTGAAGGTGCGCGGGATCGATCCCAAGACCCACGACGAAAAGGTGCGCCGCGCCTCCGCCATGGTGGAGCTTGACGACTTCCTGCACCGCAAACCTGCGGAGCTTTCAGGTGGCCAGCGTCAGCGCGTCGCCCTTGCGCGCGCCATCGTTCGAGAGCCGAACGTCTTCCTGATGGACGAGCCGCTGTCGAACCTTGATGCCAAGCTGCGGGTTTCGACCCGCGCGCAGATCAAGAACCTGAGCCACGAACTGGCGGTTACAACCATCTACGTGACCCACGACCAGATCGAGGCCATGACCCTCGCGGACCGCGTTGTGGTCATGAAGCAAGGGCTGGTTCAGCAGGTCGGCACCCCGACCGAAATCTACGACCGCCCCGCCAACGCCTTTGTGGCCAGCTTCATCGGCAACCCGGCCATGAACCTGGTGGATGGACAAATGTCCGGTGGCAAGTTCGAGGCGGAATACACCGCCATCGAAGGGCTGCAGGCCCCCGATGGTGCTGTAACACTCGGATTCCGTGCCGAAGACGCCAGCGTTGTCGAAAGCGGTGGCCAGATCAACGGTCCGATCTACACCATGGAACTCCTGGGCGAGGCGACAATGGTCTCTGTCCGCGTGGGCGGTGCCCTTGTCAGTGTAAAGGCCGACAAGAATTACCGGGCCGAGATCGGCGAAACCGTGTCGATCCACGTTCCAACAGATCACTGCCACTTGTTTGACGCGAAAACAGGTGAGCGTGTCGGGGGCTAAGGCCCCCTTCCCCGCCTTGGCGGGACAAACCGGATGCAGGCTTCGAAGATGCATCCAGCATAACAGGGAGAAGTATCACATGTTCCTCAGAACAGTAGCAATGGCTGGCGTCATGTCGGCCCTGGCGGGAACCACCGCCATGGCGTGCGAGATTTCCGCACGCGTGTCCATCGTGGGCAACGAGTTCCCGGCTATCCACGCCGTTGCAGACGGCGCCAAGGCTTGCGCCGGCGGCGAAGTGGAAGCGAACCTGACCGCTGACCACCAGAAGATCAACCTCGCAGGCATGCAGGGCAACCCGGCGGAATACACCTCCGCGATTATCGCCAACAGTTCCATCGTTGCGCTGATGAACGAAGACGTCATCCGTCCGCTTGACGATCTGGTCGCCAAGCACGGTGGCGCGCTGAAGAAGAACCAGCTGATCACCGTCAACGGACAGGTCATGGCGGTTGCCTTCATGGCAAACGCGCAGCATCTCGTTTATCGCTCCGACATTCTGGAGCAGGCCGGGATCGAGCCGCCGAAGACCTACGAAGACATGCTGGCCGGCGCGAAAATGATCCGCGACAAAGGCCTGCTGGAGTACCCGCTGGGCGGCGCCTATGCCTCCGGTTGGAACCTCGCTCAGGAATTCACCAACATGTACATCGGCCATGGCGGTGCGTTCTTCGAGGCAGGCAGTGCAACGCCGACCGTGAACAACGAAACCGGTGTCGCCGCGCTTGAGATGATGAAGGCGCTGAGCGAGTACATGAACCCCGACTTCCTGACCCACGATTCCAACGCCACCTCGGCAGAGTGGAAAGCGGGCAACGTCGCCATGATGAACATGTGGGGCTCGCGCATGGGTCCGCTCAAGGATCCTGAGCAGTCCACCCCGGAAGTTGTGGCCACCACAACTCTCGCCGCGCCGATGACCGTCGCGGGTGGTGACACCCCGGCAACCACCTTGTGGTGGGACGGCTGGACCGTGGCCAAGAACATCCCCGAGGCCGAAGCCGAAGCGACCTTCCTTGCCATGATGAACGGCATCAGCCCGGACCGTCTTGATGACGAGATGACGCCTCTGGCCGTCTGGCTGATCGATGGCTACGAGCCGACAGACGCCGCCGTGGGTGTCTTTGCTGCGGCCAACATGAACGCCGTGCCTTACCCGATGCTGCCCTACCAGGGCCTGATGCACACCGCTCTGGGTGCGGAGCTGTCTGACTTCATGCAGGGCAAGGAAAGCGCCGAGCAGGCGCTGGCCGATGTTGAAGCCGCCTACACCGCGGCTGCCAAAGAAAAAGGCTTCCTTCAGTAAGCCTCTGACACCGTCCGGGGGGCGCGCAGTCCCCCGGATCTCTTCCCTTCCTCCTGACAAACGGCCTTACGATGAAGCACAGAACGTTTTTCTGGTTCTTCCTGCCCACGGCGCTGGCGATGTTGCTCTTCATCGCAATGCCCATCGTTTCCGTGGTCACGCAGAGCCTTTTCACTCCGCATGAGGCGGTTCTGATCACCTCGGAAAACTGCGGCCCCTTCGGCTGCAAGACAGAGACCACCATCGACCAGGAGGCCACCGAGGCCCTGCGCGCCGAAAAACCGCTCGGCCGGTTTGCAGGCCTGAGCATCTATCTCGACCGCGGTCACCTTGCCATTGCCGAGGTCTCGGACGCCTGGACCAATCGCGAAAGCTTCGGCGGCTTTGTGTCTGCGCTTGGCAACCTGCCATTCTACCGCGCAATTGGCTTCACGCTGACCTATACGTTCACGGTTACACCGCTTCTGATCATCCTCGGATTGATGATCGCGCTGGCCGTCAACTCGCTGCATCGCCACCTCAAAGGGCTGATGATCTTCTTCTCGCTGCTGCCCATGATCGTGAACCCGCTTGTCGGCTCGCTGATCCTGTTCTGGATGATCGACGCCCGCGGCATCATCGGCTCGGCTCTGCAATGGATGGCCGGAGATCCCGACCTGTCATTGAAAGCCTCCACCCCGATGATGTGGATCGCCATCATTGTCTACGGTGTCTGGCACTCTGCCCCCTTTGCCTTCGTGGTCTTCTATGCGGGCCTGCAAACCCTGCCGAAGGACCAGCTTGAAAGCGCGCAGATCGACGGCGCGACCCGCTGGCAACAGGTTCTCTACGTTGTGGTGCCTCACCTGATGCCGCTGGTGACCTTCGTGGCGCTCATCCAGCTCATGGACAACTTCCGGGTGTTCGAACCGATTGTCGGCTTCAACGCCGCCGCCCATGCCACCTCGCTTTCGTGGATCATCTTCAACGATCTCGGCGGCGAAACACGGCAGCTTTCCGCGGCCTCCGCAACCTCGGTGCTGACGATCCTCGGCGTCGCCATTCTGCTCTCACCGGTGCTTGTCCGCACCTGGCGTGACTTCAAAGGGAAGACCTGACATGGCCAGCAAAGCTCAACGCATGCCGCGCAGCTTGCGCACTGCGACCAACCTCTTCGTGCTGACATGGCTGATCCTTGCGGCCTTCCCCTTCCTGTGGACGCTCTGGGGCTCGTTCAAGATCGAGGCGGACTTCTTCTCGATCGCCAACTGGACCGACGCGCTCACCGGCGACAAGACCCAGGCCATCCACGGCTCCCGCTTCACCGACGCCGGCTATCAGGGCGCCTGGGTTCAGGAAGAGTTCTGGCGCGCGGCGATCAACACGCTGATCGTGTGTTTCTTCGTGGTCTGTACCTCCCTGACCATCGGCACGCTTGGTGGTTACGCGCTGTCGCGCTCCTCCTATCGCTATACCTTCTGGCTGCTGATCACCGCGCTGATCTTCCGCGCCATGCCGCCGATCACTCTGGTCTCGGGCTACCTGTTGCCGTTCTTTGAATGGAACCTTTGGGGGATCCTGCCGACCACGATCATCGTTCTGGTGGCGATCAACCAGCCGTTCACGCTTTGGATGCTGCACTCCTTCTTTCAGAATATCCCCAAGGAACTCGACGAGAGTGCCAAGGTGGATGGCTGCACCCAGTTCCAGGCTTTCCGCCGCGTGATCATCCCCGTGATGTGGCCCGGCGTGATCACCACCGGCCTGTTCAGCTTCCTCTTGGCCTATAACGACTTTGCGGTGACAACGATGCTGCTCGCCAAGGAGAACCAGACCATGGTTCCCAAGATCGCCAGCTTCCTCGGCACCACGCAGACCGAAGGCAACGTCATGTTCGCCGTCGCCGCCGTGGTCTCGGCCACCGTACCGCTCTTCATTCTCGTGATGTTCTTCCAACGCCAGATCGTTTCCGGCCTGACCGCAGGCGCTGTGAAGGGCTGAGACGGGACAAAAACAAGGACAAATTCCATGGCAATCACCCATCTCAAACGATCCAAACCCGAAGCGGAAAAGGCCACTGAGGACGCCAAGGTGCGCGGCACCGTCGAAGCGGCGCTGGCGGATATTGAGGCGCGCGGCGACACGGCAGTCCGCGAGATGTCGCAAAAGTTCGACGGCTACGCGCCCGAGAGCTTCCGCCTGAGCCAGAGCGAGATCGAAGGGCTGATGTCCAAGGTCTCGGCGCGTGACATGGAAGACATCAAGTTCGCGCAAGAGCAGGTGATGAACTTCGCCCGGGCTCAGCGCGCGTCCATGACCGATATCGAGGTTGAAACCCTGCCCGGCGTGATCCTTGGCCACAAGAATATCCCGGTGCAGTCGGTCGGCTGCTACGTACCGGCGGGCAAGTTCCCCATGGTCGCCTCAGCCCATATGTCCGTGGCCACTGCCACTGTCGCCGAAGTGCCGCGCATTGTTGCCGCCACCGCCCCCTTCAAGGGCGAGCCGAACCCGGCGGTGATCGCGGCCATGCATCTGGGCGGGGCACATGAGATCTACGCGCTTGGCGGCATTCAGGCGATTGGCGCCATGGCCATCGGCACCGAGACCATTGATCCAGTGCATATGCTTGTTGGTCCCGGCAACGCCTTTGTGGCCGAGTCCAAACGCCAATTGTATGGCCGGGTCGGCATCGACCTCTTTGCAGGCCCGACCGAAACCATGGTCATTGCGGACGACACCGTGGATGCAGAGCTCTGCGCGACGGATCTGCTGGGTCAGGCTGAACACGGCTACAACTCCCCGGCCTGCCTGATCACCAATTCGAAGAAGCTGGCCGAAGACACCCTGACCGAATGCGAACGCATCCTTGGCATTCTGCCCACCGCAGAAACCGCGCGCGCGTCCTGGGAAGATTACGGTGATGTGATCCTGTGCGACACCCATGAGGAAATGCTGCAGGTCGCCAATGACATGGCCTATGAGCACGTTCAGATCATGACCGACCGGGATGACTGGTATCTGGAAAACATGCACTCCTACGGCGCATTGTTCCTTGGCCCGCGCACCAACGTGGCCAATGGCGACAAGGTGATCGGCACCAACCACACCCTGCCGACAAAAAAGGCCGGGCGATACACCGGTGGTCTTTGGGTGGGCAAATTCCTGAAGACCCACAGCTATCAACGTGTGACCACCGATGAGGCGGCGGCGATGATTGGCGAATACGGCTCGCGCCTGTGCATGCTCGAAGGCTTTGTTGGCCACGCAGAGCAATGCAATATCCGCGTGCGCCGATACGGCGGGAAAAACATCGCCTACGGGACGGCCGCCGAATGACACCGGACGGTTTGAAATCTGCGCTGCTACCCTTGCGCACAGCCACGGCGACCTTTGAGGAAGCCACCGTACGCAAAGCACTGGGCGCCATCATGGCGCCCGACGCGACTTTGCACCTGTGCCATCCGTTCGGCGATCTGACCGGACCGGACGCGTTCTACGACACCTGTTATGCCCCCCTGCTGACCGCCCTGCCCGATCTGGAACGCCGTGACATGATCGTCATGGCCGGCACCACGCCCGAAGGGCAGGACTGGGTCGGGACGATGGGCCAGTACATGGGCACCTTCACCGCGCCGTTTCTGGACATCCCGCCCACTGGGCATCTGGTGCATATGCGCTATCACGAGTTCTTCCGCCTTGAGGACGGCAAGATCACACAAATGCAGGCGATCTGGGACATCCCGGAGATGATGATGCAGGCCCGCGCCTGGCCCATGGCGCCGCAGCTGGGCGCGTTTCTCGCCACACCCGCCCCCATGACGCAGGACGGGCTGATCGTTTCCGGCGACGGCTCTGCCGCGCTCAAACGGGTTGTCGATATGCTGACGGACCTGTGCAAATACCCGGCCAATCCTGACCCCGCGATCATGCAGTTGCCCACCCATTGGCATCCGCGTTTCAACTGGTACGGGCCAACTGGCATCGGCACCGGGCGCGGCATCGCGGGTTTCCGCAACTGGCACCAGATCCCCTTCCTGCGCGCCATGCCGGACCGCAAACTCGACGCGATGGGCGATCTTATGTCCCATTGGGTTGGTGAAGGCAACTATGTCTGCGAGACGGGCTGGCCCAACATGCGCCTGACGCTGAGCGATGATGGCTGGATGGGCATTGCCCCGGCGGGCCGCGAGGTGCTTCTGCGCAGTCTCGATTTCTGGCGGGTCGAGGACGGGCTGATCCGGGAAAACTGGGTTCTGGTCGATCTTCTGGACCTTTACCGGCAAGTCGGCGTTGACGTGCTCGCCCGGTTGCGCGAATTCAACAAGGTGCGCCCCATGCACCCGTTGATGATTGACCAAGGGCTTTCCGCATGACCGATCTGCCCCAAACCCCCAGCTTCTCGCTTCAGGGAAAGCGCGCGCTTGTCACCGGCGCCTCGTCCGGGATTGGCATGGCCTGCGCCGTGGCGCTGGCCGAGCACGGCGCCGAAGTCACGCTCTGCGCGCGGCGCGAAGACAGCCTGAAGGCGCTGGCCGAAGAAATGCGCAGCAAGGGCTGGTCTGCAAATGTGCTGGCGCTTGACGTCTCCGACGTCGAGAAAACCGCGCAGGCCGTGGCCGATCATGGCCCCTTCGACATCCTGCTCAACTCCGCCGGTCTGGCGCGGCACGGCAAAGCCGCCGAAACACAGCTTGATGACTTTGACGCAGTCATGAACATCAACCTGCGGGGTGCCTATTTCCTGACGCAAGCGGTGGCCAAAAGTCTTCTGGCCGCAGGCAAACCCGGCTCCCTGATCAACATCTCTTCGCAGATGGGGCATGTGGGCGGGCTGGATCGTGCGGTCTATTGCGCGTCCAAATTCGCCGTGGAAGGTTTTACCAAAGCGATGGCGCTTGAGTTCGGCAAGGCAGGCATTCGCGTGAACACGATTTGTCCGACCTTCATCCTGACGGATCTGACACGTGGCACCTTCGAAGACCCGGACAAACGCGCCTGGATCCTCGACAAGATCAAACTGGGCCGTCCCGGCGAGGTCGAGGACATCATGGGCGCGGCGGTCTACCTCGCATCCGATGCCTCGAAACTTGTCACTGGCACCGCCATGCTCATTGATGGAGGCTGGACCGCGGACTGATGTTGAAAGGCAAGGCCACATCCTTTGACGTAGCCAAACTCGCCGGGGTCAGCCAATCCGCGGTGAGCCGGGTTTTCACACCCGGCGCATCCGCTTCCAAGAAAACCGCCGACAAGGTCCGCGAAGCGGCGACAAAGCTGGGATACCGACCCAATGCGCTGGCACGGGCGGTGGTCTCCGGCCGGAGCCGGATCATCGGGTTGGTCGTGGCCTATCTGGAAAACCAGTTTTACCCTGATGTTCTGGAAAAGCTTTCCAACGCCTTGCAGGAACGCGGTTACCATGTGCTGATCTTCATGGCGGCCCAAACCGCTGGGCGGATCGACGAGGTTGTCGATGAAATCCTGGATTATCAGGTGGATGGCATTATCGCCGCCTCTGTCGCCCTGTCCTCTGAACTGACCGAACGGTGCAATGCCGCTGGCGTGCCTATGGTGCTGTTCAACCGCTCTCAGGATGATCCCGGCATGTCTGCTGTCACTTCCGACAACGTGGCGGGTGGGCGCAAGGCCGCAGAGTTCCTGATCGCTGGCGGTCACACCAAGATCGGCTATGTTGCCGGTTGGGAGGGCGCTTCGACCCAGCGCGACCGTGAAGCAGGCTTTGTCCGGGCCCTCGAAGCGCACGGCTTGAGACTGCACGCGCGCGAGGTCGGCCAGTTCACCACCGAAGCGGCCCGTGAAGCCGCCCGGCGCATGTTCGCCCAAGACCCGCCCGATGCGGTTTTTGCGGCCAACGATCACATGGCTCTGGCGGTCATGGACACGGTGCGGTTCGAGCTTGGCCTCGATGTGCCCGGAGACGTCTCGGTCATCGGATACGATGACGTGCCCGCCGCCGACTGGCCCGCTTACGCGCTGACAACCGTGCGCCAGCCTGCCAACCGGATGGTGGCCGAAACGGTCGACATCCTGCTCAACACAATTGAAGACACAAACACGCCCCCCCGCCGCATCGCCATCGACGGGCCGCTTATCGTACGCGGCTCGGCCAGGGTGCCGGACGGCTGGGAGACGGGCAAAGGACCAGACACATGAGTTATGCATCGAACCGCTGGAAAGACTTCCCGGACTACATTCTGAAGATCACCCATGAAATCTGGGAAGAGCGCGGGCTGGCCACGCTCAACCACTACTATGCGCCGGACATCCCCATGCGGTTTCCTGAAGGGCTTTCTGTCGGCAATCAGCGCACCATCAACGGCACGCTGGCCACGCTGGCCGAGTTTCCGGATCGGGAACTGACCGGCGAAGATGTGATCTGGTCGGAAAGCGAAGAGCATGGTTTTCTGTCTTCGCACCGGCTGCTGACCATGGGCACACATACGGGCGGCGGCTATTTCGGCCCGGCCACCGGAAAACGCTTTGTCATCCGCGCGATTGCCGATTGCGCTGCTGTTGGCGATCAGATCAATGACGAATGGCTGATCCGCGACACCGCCGGGATCGTCAAACAGCTCGGCATGGACCCGGCCGAGTTCGCCCGCGGCCTGATCGTACGTGAAGGCGGGCCGGAACACTGTGTCAAACCTTTCACCCCCGCCATAGACATCGAAGGCCCTTACAAAGGGCGCGGCAACGACAATGAATGGGGCGCGAAGCTGGCCGATATCCTGACCCGGATGATGGACAAGGACTTTGGCGTGATCCGGGCCGAGTATGACCGGGCCGTGCAAACCGAACACCCGGCTTCGACCACCGTGCATTCCTGGGCCGATACGGAGCGGCTCTGGATGGGGCTGCGCGCCGCGTTCCCGAACGCCACCTTCAAGATCGAGCATCAGATTGGCCGCGAAGATCCGATGTTGTCGCCTCGCGCCGCCATCCGTTGGAGCCTGCACGGCAAACACGACGGTTGGGGTATGTTCGGCCAACCCACGGGGGCGGATGTCTATGTGATGGGCTTCACCCACGCCGAGTTCGGCCCCTACGGGCTGCGCCGCGAATGGACGCTGTTTGATCACGTCTCGATCTGGAAACAGATCTTCATGGCGCAGGGGTAACCCCTCATGGCGATGCCCGGTTTTGATCCCAAATGGCGTGACCCGCCGGATTACATCCTTGGCGTGACCAAGGAGATCTGGGAGGATCGCGGCATCTCCACGCTTACCGGCAGCTATGCGGACGATATCGTTGTGCGCTCGCCTGCCTCTGTCGTCATCGGCAACGCCAACGTTATCGGCGCGACCATGGCAACACTGGCGGAGTTCCCGGACCGGCAACTTCTGGGCGAAGACGTGATCTGGTGCGAAGCGCCGTCGGGCGGTTTTCTCAGCTCGCACAGGCTGATCTCCACCGCCACCCACATGCGCCCCGGTGCCTATGGCCCGGCCACCGGCAAAACCCTGCGGTATCGCATCATTGCCGATTGTCATGCGGTGGATAACCAGATCAACGACGAATGGCTGATCCGCGATCAGGGAGCCATTGTCCGGCAGATCGGCATGGAACCCAAGGATTTTGCGCGCGACATGATCCATCGCGAAGGCGGACCGGAGCGTTGTGTTCAACCTCTCACGCCAGCCAATGACGCCCCCGGCCCTTACGCTGGCTCCGGCAATGATGACGAATGGGGCGCGCGCGCAGCCCAGACGATCAGCGCTATCATGGACGCCGATTTCACGGCCATTCCGCGCGCCTATGACCGCGCCGCGTTCCTGTCTTACCCCGGCGGCGAGAACGCTCTGTCCTATCACGGTGCCGATCAATTCTGGATGGGCCTGCGCGCCTCTTTCCCGAACGCGACCTTTACCATTCATCACCAGATCGGCCGGACCGATCCGGACATGCCTCCGCGCGCCTCTGTACGGTGGAGCCTTTTTGGCAAACACGATGGCTGGGGCCGGTTCGGCACACCCACGGGGGCAGAGGTCTATGTCTTGGGCCTAACGCATTTCGAGTTCGGCGCGGTTGTCACGGGCGAGCCTCGCATCCGGCGTGAGTTTACGCTCTTTGACGAGACCGCGATCTGGAAGCAGATCCTTCTGCAAACGGGGGATTTGTGATGCAGACCTTTGGCGAGCTGATGTTCACACAGGACGTTCGGGACATTCAGGAAGAGCGCGGCTCCCGGCAGCACTACGCCTTGGGCTATCGCAGGCTCGGCCTTGGCCCGGATGAGCGCAATTTCATCGAGACCCGCACCCATTTCTACATGGCGACGGTGAACAGCGACGGCTGGCCCTATGTGCAGCATCGCGGCGGGCCCGCCGGGTTTCTGACCGTATTGGATGAGGAAACGCTGGCTTTTGCCGACTATCCGGGCAACCGCCAGTATGTCTCCACCGGCAACCTAGCGGGCGACAACCGCGTTTCGCTGTTTCTTGTGGACTATCCCCGCCGTGCCCGATTGAAGATCCTGGCCCAAGCTGAAGTGGTGGCCGTAGAAGACGCCCCCGAGCTTGCCGCCAAACTGACCGCGCCAGAGAAGATCATGCCCACGCATGTGACACGGCTGACCGTCACCGCACTGGACTGGAACTGCCCGAAGTATATCACCCCGCGTTTCACCGAAGCCGACATCGACCAGATGCTTGGCCCGGAAATGCGCCGGATGGCAGGACGTATCGAAGAGTTGGAGGCCGAATTGGCGGCGCTCCGCAAAGGGAAGGAGTGAGCCATGCTGCCGCTTGACCCAAGCTTGCGCCGTAGACACGGCTATCTTGCCAGCCTTCGGGCGCGGCGTCTGAACCTGAGACCCCCGGGGATTTGAGGCCTTTCACACTCAACCCAAATTATCATTCAGGACCAGACACATGAACGCACAAGACATGGAATCCCGCATCGTTCGCTACGGCGATCTTCAACCCTGCAAAACCGCCTTTATCGACGCCCACACACCGGGCTCCGATCAGAAGGAAAACTTCACCATCATCGGCGGCGGCGTCTCCGAAAGCCCCGATCAGCACGTGCATATTTCCATCCCGCACGGTTTCAACATTGGCGCGGCGGGCCAGCCGCCAAAGTGCCGCAACTCGCTGCACGATCACCGCACCGCCGAGGCCTTCTTTGTCCTCTCCGGGCGCTGGCGCTTCTTCTGGGGCCGCTGGGGTGATGCCGGTGAAGTGGTCATGGAGCCGGGCGATATCTTCAACATCCCCACCGGCGTGTTCCGTGGGTTCGAGAACATCGGCAATGACTACGGGATGATCATGGCGATCCTTGGCGGCGACGATGCCGGTGGCGGCGTGATGTGGGCACCGCAGGTGATCGAAGACGCCGCTGACCACGGGTTGGTGCTCGGCGAGGACGGCAAGCTCTACGACACCAAGAAGCAGCAGCGCCTGCCCGAGGGCGTTGCGCCCATGCCGCTGATGAGCGACGAGGAACTGGCCAAGCGCCCCGAGCCGACCACCGCCGACGTGCTGCCCAACCACGTCGCCCGCTACTGGGACATGGTGGCGCTCGCCGACAAAAAGCCGGTCAGCGTGATTTCCGAGACCGGCCTTTTGCGGGACAAGCCGGGCTTCGAGGTCGATTTCATGACCCGCGCGTCCGCCAGCGACACCAAAACCAGCCACAAGCACCCCACCGTGTTGATGCCCGTCACCGGCCATTGGCGTGTGGAATGGGACGGCGGCACAGCAACGCTGGCGCCGGGCGATACCATGTCCGTGCCTGAAAACCTTGCCCATAGCGCCGTGCCGTCGATGACCGGAGACGCCGCGCTGTACCGGATCGTCGCCACCGATGACCCGGCTGGTCTGACTTGGAAAGGCTGATCACAAGAAACGACGCGCCCCGGACCTGATCCGGGGCCTCACCGCTCGGGAGGAGACAACCCAATGACCGTCAAGACAACCCATGTGGGCTCCCTGCCCCGCACACAGGACGTGGTCGATTTCATTTTCGCCCGCGAACACGGCAAGGACTATGACGCCGCCGCCTTTGACGCCTGCATGACCGCAGCCGTCTCTGAAACCGTCCGCAAACAGAAAGAGGCCGGCGTCGATATCGTCTCCGACGGCGAGACCTCCAAGATCAGCTATGCCACTTACGTCAAGGACCGCTACACCGGCTTTGACGGCGACAGCCCGCGCAATGCACCAGCCGATCTCAAGAAGTTTCCCAGCTTTCTCAAACGTCTGGCCGACGACGGCGGTACCCCGCAATACGCGCGGCCCATGTGTGTCGGTGAGGTAAAGTCCAAAGGACAGGGCGAGTTGGAAAAGGACATCGCCAACCTCAAATCCGCCATGGCGGGTCATGGCGTCGAGCGCGGCTTCATGAACGCTGCATCGCCCGGCGTGATTTCCCTCTTCCTGCAAAACGATTTCTACAAGACCCGCGAAGCCTATCTCGCGGCGCTGGCGGACGCGATGAAGGAGGAATATGAAACCATCGTGGCCGCCGGTCTCGATCTGCAACTTGATTGCCCCGATCTGGCCCTGTCGCGCCACATGCTGTTCAACGATCTTTCGGACGATGAGTTCCTGAAAATCGCGGCCTCCCATGTCGAAGCCCTGAACCACGCGTTGCAGGACGTCCCGCAAGAGCGTGTCCGCGTGCACATCTGTTGGGGCAATTACGAAGGTCCGCACGTTTGCGATATCCCCATGTCCAAGATGTTCGACACGCTCATGGCCACGAAATCGCGCTATGTTCTGTTCGAGACATCGAACCCCCGCCACGGCCATGAATGGACCACCTTCCGCGACCGCAAGTCCGACATTCCCGATGACAAGGTGCTGGTGCCCGGCGTTGTCGACACCACGACCAACTTTGTCGAGCACCCCGAACTGGTGGCGCAACGTATCGCGCGCTTTACCGACATCGTGGGCGAAGATCGTGTGATCGCCGGATCCGATTGCGGCTTTGGCACCTTCGCAGGTTTTGGCGCGGTGGACCCGGACATTGCCTATGCCAAGCTCTCGGCCCTTTCCGAAGGGGCGGCGCTGGCACAATGACACCGCTTGTCCTGATCCCCGGAATGATGTGCGACGCGCGGCTTTATGCGCCTCAGATCACTGCTTTTTCCGGGGAGACCGATCTTTTCCTGGCGAGCATTGGAGCCCACGACAGCGTCGAGGCCTTGGCCACCGACATTCTGGACCGCGCACCAAAGCGTTTCGCGCTTTGCGGGCTTTCCATGGGTGGAATCGTTGCGATGGAAGTGCTGCGGCAAGCGCCGGAGCGCGTGGAGCGGATCGCCCTTCTGGACACCAATCCTCTGGCGGAACTCGATGCCGTCAAGGCGCGTCGCCAGCCCCAGATGGAGGCCGTGCGCCAAGGGCATCTTGACCGTGTCATGCGCGACGAGATGAAGCCAAACTACCTGAGCAACGGACCGCAGCGCACTGAAATTCTTGATCTTTGCATGAATATGGCCCTGTCGCTCGGACCGGAGGTTTTCCTGCGCCAATCCGTTGCGCTGATGAACCGCCCTGATCAGTCGGACACGCTGCGCGCCGCCCGCCTCCCGGCCCTTGTGCTGTGCGGCGTGGACGATGCGCTTTGCCCCGTCGCGCGCCATGAGTTGATGGCGGAGCTGATCCCGGGCGCGACGCTCAAAATCATCGACGGCGCGGGGCATCTGCCCACGCTGGAACAACCGGACACGACAAACGCGGCGCTGCGGCGCTGGATGGAGACCTGATGGACACGCTCGACACCGACCTTCTGGACCTTTTGCGCAAGGTGGATACCCCCACTGTCTGCAACGCCATCGAGGTGGCCGAGGGCAAGCGCGGCTTTGCCAATTTCACCCGCGGCACCATGCTCGCGTCAGACGCGGAGGCTCCGGCCATGGTTGGCTTTGCCCGCACCGCCAAGATTGCCGCCGTCGAGCCGCCAACCGAGGCGCCGGAGGTGATCAAAGCCCGCCGTATGGACTATTACCGCCATATGGCCAGCGGTCCCCGCCCGGCGGTAACGGTGGTCGAAGACCTGGATTTCCCGCATTGCATCGGCGCTTACTGGGGCGAGATCAACACCACGGTGCACAAAGGCTTTGGCCTCGCGGGTGCGCTCACCAATGGCGTGATGCGCGATCTGGGGGATTTGCCGGACGGGTTTCCCGTCGTTGCCGGCTCCGTTGGCCCAAGCCACGGGTTCGTTCACGTCCGGGAAGTTGGCACCGAAGTGACGATTTTTGGCATGATGGTGGCTGACGGCGACCTGATTCATGCCGATCGTCACGGTGCACTGGTGATCCCGCCCGCCGTGATCCCGACGTTGAAATCGGCCATCGAAACGCTTCTGAACAGTGAAAAACTGGTTCTGGATCCGGCGCGGCAGGATGGGTTCACTTTCGAGGACTTCGAGCGCGCCTGGATCGCCTTCGAAAAGGCCCGAACTTAAACCCTGCGATCAAACACGCCGACCTGGCTTTTCGTATCGATCAGCCAGCCTTCCGGGCCGACCACATCACGCGGCAGCCACGTCCCCGTCCAATGGATGGCGACGGCGATCATCCGTTCCAGCAACCAAAGCGCAAGCAATCCGCCGATACACGCAGCGAAACCGTAGAGCAGCAACATACCCATCTTGTCCCCCAATGGATCTCTCACGCGCGGATTTAGCGAGGTGATGAATCAAGGATGTGACAGCCTGCGCGCCCGAATGCCTTTTGTGACGTCATACCAACGGCTCATGCCTTCTGATGCCGCAGACAGGGTTGCGCCCGGCAAAACTGAGCATACACTCCCCGCCGGGGAGAGAGACAATGCGCACAGTGATTTTGGTCGGAATTGGAATGCTTTGCGCGGGGTTGGCGCAGGCTCAGACAGCTTTGCCCACAGCTGTTACGGACGAGGATTACACGCCCACCAACCAAGCCGAAGCACGTTTGGGCCAGCAGCTTTTCTATGATCCGATCCTGTCAGGAAACCGCAATATTTCCTGCGCCACCTGCCATCACCCAAAGTTTGCCACCGCCGATGGCCTCAGTCTCGGACTTGGGGAAGGCGCGGTTGGCCTCGGCCCGGACCGCAAACCGACGCAAGACAACATGCCCGAGCAGCGCATTCCGCGCAACGCGACCGCTTTGTTCAATCTGGGCGCACATGAGTTCACCACGCTGTTCCACGATGGTCGGGTCAAAGCCGATCCAACCCGCAAGGGCGGCATGCGCACACCGATGGACGAGGACATGGTGCTCGGCTTTTCCGGTGTTCTGTCGGCGCAGACCATGTTTCCCGTGCTCTCCCCGGATGAGATGGCCGGGCATTACTCGGAAAATGACGTCTCCAAGGCGGTGCGTTCCGGCCTGATCACCGGAGACGGCGGGGCCTGGGATATCATCTCCAAACGGGTGGCCGGGATCCCTGAGTATCGGGCTCAGTTCGAGGCACTTTATCCGCATGTCGCCGGTGGATCGCCAATCGCCTTCACCGATATCTCCAATGCCATCGCAGTTTTCATTGCCTTTGAGTGGCGTTCGGACGACAGCCCGTTTGATGCTTACCTGCGCGGCACGGCAGATTTGCCGGACGCGGCGGCCGCGGGGATGGAGCTGTTTTACGGCGAGGCTGGCTGCGCGACTTGCCATTCCGGGCCCTTCCAGACCGATCACGTATTTCACGCCATGGGCGCGCCCCAACTTGGCCCCGGCAAGGCGGCACGCTTCGAGCGCCACGCCCGTGATGACGGGCGCATGCGGGTCACGGGACGCGAGGAGGATCGCTACGCCTTCCGCACCCCTTCTCTGAGAAACGTCACGAAAACAGGCCCTTGGGGGCACGCTGGCGGGCATGATGATCTTCGAAGCTTTGTCGGCGATCACGCTAGGGGCGGCGCTTTGGAAGATTACCAATTCGCTGCGGTGCTGCCCGAATTGCCGGGTATCAAACCCGATTGGACAGTGATGCAGGATGAAGACCAGCGGCGCGCAATAGCCGAGGCGGCGAGGCCGGGCCGCGCGCTTAGTGATGCTCAAATCGACGCGCTCATGGCGTTCCTCGCCGCGCTCGATGACCCGGTGGCGCTCTCCGGACGGCTGGGCATTCCGGAAACAGTGCCGTCCGGACTGCCCGTGGAACGCTAACCTGCGCTTTTCAAACCCCTGCCGCTTCGCTACTCCAAGGCAAAAGCCAAGACCAAGAGACCGCGATGAAAACGATCTACGTGCTGAATGGGCCAAATCTGAACCTTCTGGGCAAACGCCAGCCGGAAGTCTACGGGCATGAAACGCTCGAGGATGTGACCGCCCTGTGTGAGCAGGCCGCCGCCGCGGGCTTTGCCATCCACCCGGCTCAATCGAACTACGAAGGCGGGCTGGTCGAGTTGATCCACGAGGCGCGCGAAAAAGCCTGCGGGATCGTTCTGAACGCGGGCGCGTATACGCACACGTCCGTCGCGATTTTGGACGCGCTCAACACCTTTGACGGGCCGGTCATGGAAGTGCACATCAGCCAGGTGCACAAGCGCGAAAGCTTCCGCCATCACTCGTATATCGCGATGCGGGCCGATGGGGTGATTGCCGGTTTGGGGACCGAAGGCTATGCCGCCGCGGTGCGCCGCATCTGCCAGCTTTGCGAAAGCTGAGCTAGCCCTTCGTCACATCGTGAGCATAGAGCCAGTCGAACTGATGTAGAAGACGGTCCGGCGCGATCCGACCCAAAGCACCAAGCCCCAGATGCGCGGCCAAACGCATGGGACCGCGCAGGTGGTATTTCCAGGCGTTGCCGCTGGCCGTGTCTACAGCGCGGATCACCCGGTCCCGGCGGCGGGATTGGTATCGGGCCAGCGCTGTCTCCTGATCCGGCTCCGCCGCGAGACAATCGGCGAGCACATAGGCGTCTTCCATCGCCATATTCGCCCCCTGGGCGAGGAACGGCAGCGTGGGATGGGCCGCATCCCCCAAAAGCGCGAGCCCCGCGCCATGCCAGCGCTCTGCCACAGGATGCCGGAACAATCCCCAGAACCCCGGTGCTTCAACCCGTCGGAGCATCTCTGAGGCCATGCCACCAAACCCCGCGAAACTGCGGCGCAGGTTGGCCGGGTCATCGCTGTGGTGCCACCCTTCGGCGGTCCAGGTCTTGCGTTCTTCGGCCGCCACGATGTTCACACAGGTGCCGCCACGAAGCGGGTAGCTCACCAGATGCCGTCCCGGCCCCATGTGAACCTGCGCCTCGTTCGGGTGACCGAAAGTATTCGGCACGATGGCCCGCCAGGCGACCTGACCGGTGAAGAACGGCTTGGCCGTCCCGTTCAGCACCGGCCTCACGATCGAATGCAGCCCGTCCGCGCCAACGATCAGCTGATCGCTGACCGCATCGCCATTGCACAATGTCAGGACCGCAGGTTGTCCCGGCTCTGCCGAAAGCCCTTTTTGCAGCAGGCGGATTCGAATGTTCGCCGCGCGCGTGGCCTCGGCCAGCAGGTCGATGAGATCCGCCCGGTGCACAAAGCGGTAGTCCTGCCCCGCAGGCAATCGCGTGAGATCGAGCCGGGTCACCTCCCGTCCCCCCCGATAATCCCGGAGGGAAACCGCCCTGCCCTTGACCGAAATCTCGCGGAACCGCGCGCCAAGCCCCAATGCTTCGAGCACCCGCAACCCGTTTGGGCTGACCTGGATGCCCGCGCCCACCTCGGTGATCGCCTCGGCCTGTTCCAGAACACGCACCATTGCGCCGCGCTGCGCCAGAGCCAGGGCCGCCGTCAGCCCGCCAATGCCGCCGCCCAAAACAGTCACGCTGCGCTCTGTGAGGGCCGTATGAGAAGTCTGTGTCACGCGTTCATCCTGAAACAGAAACGCCGAGGCAATCACCCCGGCGTTTCTTATGCTTTGCTCAAGTCACACCACGATCAGTCGTCGCGGTGCACTTTCTCACGGCGTTCGTGACGCTCCTGCGCCTCGAGGCTCATGGTGGCAATCGGACGGGCATCCAGCCGCTTGAGGCTGATCGGCTCGCCGGTCACTTCACAGTAGCCGTATTCGCCTTCATCGATCCGGCGCAGAGCCGCATCGATCTTGTTCACAAGCTTGCGCTGGCGATCCCGGGTGCGCAGCTCCAATGCGCGATCCGTCTCCTCGCTGGCGCGGTCGGTCACGTCGGGGATGTTCCGCGTGCCCTCCTGCAAGGTCTCAATCGTATCCCGGCTATCCGCCAGAAGATCCTGCTTCCATGTCAAAAGCTTGCGCCGGAAGTACTCCAGCTGCTTTTCATTCATGAAAGGTTCATCTTCGGCTGGACGATAATCTTCCGGGAGAAAACTTTCCGCTTTCATCTTGGCTTCCTCGTCAACGCCAATATCCGCCATGGTATTTCCTTCAGATATCTGGCACCCCTACGCGAGTGCACTTACCCCAAGCCCCGGGGGTTGTCACTACTCAATAGCGACGTAACGTGGCGTTTTCGGGGCTGAAATAAAACAACCGTGAGGACAGGCGTAATGCGTTTTGAAGGAACCGAAAGCTATGTGGCCACCGGCGATCTGACGATGGCGGTCAATGCGGCCGTGACGCTGGAACGCCCGCTTTTGGTCAAGGGAGAGCCCGGAACAGGCAAGACAGAGCTGGCACGGCAGGTGGCCGATGCCCTTGGCGTCAGGATGATCGAGTGGAACATCAAGAGTACCACGCGGGCGCAGCAGGGTCTCTATGAGTATGACGCGGTATCACGACTTCGTGATAGTCAGCTTGGGGACGAGCGCGTAAATGATGTGCGCAACTACATCCGCAAGGGTAAGTTGTGGGAAGCGTTTCAGGCCGGAGAGAAGGTTGTTCTGCTGATCGACGAGATCGACAAGGCCGATATCGAGTTCCCCAATGACCTGTTGCAGGAACTCGATCGCATGGAGTTCCACGTCTACGAGACCGGCGAGACCATCCGCGCCGATGTGCGCCCCATCGTCATCATCACCTCGAACAATGAAAAGGAACTGCCGGACGCCTTCCTGCGCCGCTGCTTCTTTCACTACATCAAGTTCCCCGAAGCGGATGTCCTGCGCCAGATCGTCGAAGTGCACCACCCCGGCATCAAGCCGCAGCTTCTGACCACCGCATTGACGCAATTCTACGAGCTGCGCGAACAGCCGGGGTTGAAGAAGAAGCCCTCGACCTCTGAAGTTCTGGACTGGCTCAAGCTGCTTTTGGCCGAAGACATGGATGCCGAAGACCTCAAGCGCGACGGGGCAAGCGCCCTGCCCAAGCTTCATGGCGCCTTGCTCAAGAATGAACAGGATGTGCATCTGTTCGAGCGGCTCGCATTCATGGCGCGGCGTCAGGGCCGTTGAGGACTTGATCCGTATCAAGGCGGGCCGTAAATAACCGAGTCAAACAGTCGGAAACCCGATGGAGGCTCGGCCATGACATCCCTGTTTATCAGATCGCTTGGCGCCGCGTGTATTGCCGGGGCGCTATGGGTGCCGGTTGGCACTGCAACGCCGACAGAGCCTGCCTCGGACAAAGCGGCGCTTGGAGCGCTGCTTTTTCATGACGTCAACTTGTCGAAGAACCGCACGCAGTCCTGCGCCAGCTGTCATGACCCGGAGAATGGCTTTGCCGATCCGCGCGGCATGGCCTCTCCCGGCGATAACGGCACCTCGCTTGGCGACAGGAACGCGCCAACGGCCGCCTATGCATCTTTCTCTCCTCAGTTTCACCAGAACGCCGAGGGCGAATGGATCGGCGGGCAGTTCCTTGATGGGCGCGCCGCAAACCTCGTTGAACAGGCCGGTGGCCCGCCCCTGAACCCGGCCGAGATGGGGATGCAGGACGAGAGCGCCGTGGTTGCGCGGCTCAAGGAGAACCCTGTCTACATGGCAAGCTTCGCGGGCCTTTACGGCGCAGACATCTGGGACGATGACGCCGCGGCCTATCTTGCCATGACCGACGCCATCGCGGTCTTTGAAAGCACGGACACCTTTGCCCCCTTCGATTCCAAATACGACCGTTTCCTGCGCGGCGAGGCAGACCTGACCCGTGACGAAGAGCTTGGCCGCCTTTTGTTCTTTTCCGAGCAGTTCACCAACTGCGCTCTGTGTCACCAATTGAGCCGCTCTCCGATTGACCCGAAGGAGACCTTCTCGGACTACCGCTATCATAACATTGGCGTGCCGCAGAACACGGCGCTGCGGGACATGAACGGCGCAGCCGGGACCATCGACGAAGGGCTATACGCCAATCCGCTGGTTAACGATCCCAAGCAACGCGGCAAGTTCCGGACACCAACCTTGCGCAACGTGGCTGTGACCGGCCCTTACATGCACAACGGCGTGTTTGCGGATCTGCGGACGGTGATCCTGTTTTACAATCGCTACAACACCCGCAACGAAGCGCGGCAGATCAACCCCGAGACGGGCGAACGCTTTGGCAGCCCGGAGATCGCAAAGACTTTGGCCTTCAAGGAACTGACACATGGGCCCGCGCTGGATGATCAACGCATTGATGCGCTTGTGGCCTTTCTGAAAACACTGACGGACGCACGTTACGAGCCGCTTCTCGAGGAGTGACAGCCCCCCCCTTGCGCGCCGCGCAGGAGCGTGGTCTGCAAGGCCCATGCTGCAGATCCTCACCCATGACATCCTTCCGGTATTTTCCGTTCTGGCCCTCGGCTTCCTGCTGGGTCGGGCGGGCAAGGTCAGCCGGGATGAGGCCGCTGCCATTAACCGGGTGGCCTTTCTGGTGCTGCAACCGGCGCTGATCTACCCGCTGATGGCAAGCGTGGACTTCGAGGCCTTCGCCTTTGGTGCTCTGGGGCTCTACGCGGTCTGCCAGGGAGTTGTCTTCGTTTTGGCGCGCTGGGTCGCGCTGTCGGTCTTTGAGCGCGAGCCGCTCGAAGCCTGGTTGCTGGCCATGACCACGGTGTTCGTGAACTCTCTGCTCTATATCTGGCCGATCTCTTTCCTCATCTATGGTGAGGCCGCAGCTTTGCCCATCACCGCCGCCGTGGCTTGGGATGCCTCTGTCACCTTCGCCTTCTTCATCATTTCCACGGACCTGATGGCCAACCGTCAGGCCAACCTCGCGCAATCACTCTCGCGCGTCGGGTCAAACCCGGTGTTGATTGCCATTGCCCTGGGCGCAGCCGTCAATCTGGTTGGGATCACAACACCGGAGCCATTTCTGACGGCCATGGATTTTGCGGGGGCTGGCGCGGCACCCCTGACACTGTTTGCACTTGGCGTGATCCTCTCCGGGCACAGCATGGTTCCCAACGGGACCGTGATGGGCATGAGCGCCATCAAGCTGCTGGCCTTCCCGGCATTGGTCTGGGCCGCGCTGCTGATCTTTCCGCAACCGGGCAACTGGAGCCAGATGTTCTTGCTGAACGCCGCTGGGCCTTCCGGTGCAATGGCTTTTGCGCTGGCGATGCTGCATGGCGTGCGCACGGACACCATTGCGCCGGTGATCATCTGGACCAGTCTTCTGTCGCTGATTTCGCTCTCTGCATTGGCTTGAAACCGGGTGATACCCGCCAAACGGGTGACTTAACGTCAAATTTACCTATATGGCGAACAGGTCAAGAAACTGTACACGCAAAAGCGACAATTAGGCGGCGCGGAGCCGCAAATTGGCCCTGTTTCACAGGCGAACAATCACCCGAAAAGCGTACGATTGTTGCAGCTATGCACAGGGTAAGCACCTGAAAAATATAATATTCCCCCGAATGATAACAATTCGTTAAAAAAATGGACTCTGCACCAAGCCGCCTCTGTGCAGATACCCTTTTTTTGCCCTATAGTTCCCAAACAGAGGACAGAAAAACACCGGATGACTTGAGCATCCGAGTAAAACAACGAGCAGGCAGGCTTCTTAATGTCCCAAACGAATGACGTGGTCGTCCGCGCTTTGCGTGGCGAAGACGAAGAGCAATGGCGTGCGCTGTGGACGGAGTATCTGACGTTCTACGAAAGCAGCGTGAGCGAAGAGGTGTATCAATCCTCCTTTGCCCGTCTACTGGGGAACGACCCACAGGATTTTCACGGCCTCGTGGCCGAACTGGACGGCAAGCTTGTCGGTCTGGTGCATTACGTCTTTCACCGTCATGGCTGGAAGATCGAAAACGTCTGCTACCTGCAGGACCTTTATGCCGACCCCTTTGCCCGCGGACGCGGTGTTGGGCGCGCGTTGATCGAAGCCGTCTATGCCGCAGCCGACAAGGCCGGTGCGCCCTCGGTCTACTGGATGACGCAGGAGTTCAACCACACCGCACGGCAGCTCTATGACCGTATCGGCACCGTCACGCCCTTCATCAAGTATCAGAGGTCGTGATGCGTAGCAGAGCCCGTCGTTTCCTCATCCCGTTCTATCTCTTGCTTGGCGCGTGTATGCCGGTCTCCCCGTCCGACACACCCACCCGCGCCGCCGCCGCCGTGGAAAGCAGCCTGCCCCCGGTCAAGACTTTCTCGGTGCCGCAACCGACACGCCCGCTGGCCTCGAATTCGGACATCGCACGCGATTTCCTCGATCTGGCGTTTTCGCTGGAATCGGGTCGTGGCTTGCAGTCTTTCACCCGTTTCGAAGGGCCAATCCGGGTTCGCGTCACAGGCGCACCGCCGCCAACGCTGAACGCAGATCTCAATCGTTTACTGCATCGCCTGCGCAATGAGGCCGGAATTGACATCGCCCGCGCCGACAGCGGCCCGTCCAACGTGACGATCCAGGCCGTCACCCGCGCCGAAATCCGAGATCACCTGCCGACAGCCGCCTGTTTCGTGGTGCCCAATGTAAACTCGCTGAAGGAATACGGCGCAGCGCGGCGCTCGACCCGTGTGAGCTGGTCGCGTCTCAAAAGCCGCGAGCGGCTGGCGATTTTCCTGCCCAACGATTCCAGCCCACAAGAGGCGCGCGACTGCCTGCATGAAGAACTGGCACAGGCGCTTGGCCCCCTCAACGATCTTTATCGCCTGCCGGATTCGGTTTTCAACGATGACAATGTGCACACCGTGCTGACCGGCTTTGATATGCTGATCCTGCGCGCCTATTACGATCCGGCACTGCGCAATGGCATGTCGCGCAACGAAGTGGCAGACCGCCTGCCGGGCATCCTCGCGCGGATCAATCCGGCCGGTCAGAACGGCGCGCCGCGGCGCGTCACCAAAACGCCGCGCGTCTGGATCGAAGCGGTTCAGACCGCGCTTGGCCCCGGTGCCGGCCCGTCAGAACGCCGCGTGGCCGCCAATGAAGCGCTGAACGTGGCCAGTGCCATGGGATGGCGCGATCACCGCCGGGCCTTCTCGCACTATGCCATGGGACGTCTGCTGCAGAGTGTCGACCCCGAAGCCGCTCAGGATCAGTTTGTCCTCGCGCAGCGCTTCTTTGGCACCTCCGAAGAAACCCGGCTGCACCGCGCCTACGTGGCCTCGCAACTGGCGGCTTATGCGATCAGCGCAAACCGTCCCGAAGACGCGCTTTACCTCTTGTCCGCCCATCTCGGCACCGCTGCGCGGCACGAGAACGCGGCGCTCCTGGCAACGCTGATGATGTTGCGCGCCGAGGCGCTGGAGATGTCCGGGCAGGTCAGCGAAGGGCGTCAGGTGCGTCTGGACAGTCTTGGCTGGGCACGTTACGGGTTCGGCTCGGACTGGGCGGTTCGGGCCAAACTGCGTGAGATCGGCTCGCTCAGCCCCCTCAGACGGAGCCGCAGCGCGCTATGATCGTGATCTTTCTCGCCCTTGTCGGGGCCGTGCTGGGCGGCATCACAGCCGCCCGCCGCAAAGGCAACAAGCTCGACATCGCGCAATATGTGGTCGTCTACATGATCCTGTTTGCGGTTGTCGGTCTGGCCCTGACGATTGCGATCGAGAAACTCGCCGCCTGACTTTCTCAAGAGCGAAAATTTTGCCGGGACAAAATTTTGGATGGGGCCCTGCCCCGTCCTTCGGACTCCCCGAGGTATTTTTCGCCCAAAGAAGACGCAAAGCCGCGCTTGTGTTCCGACCCGTTGCGCGGCTAGGTGTGGGGCATGTTTGTGCCATTCTTCGAAAACCTGCGCAAAGGTGGCGTGCCTGTCAGCTTGCGAGAATACCTCACGTTTCTTGAAGCGCTGAAGGCCGGGATGGCCACCTATGACGTGGAGGCCTTCTATTTCCTGGCGCGCAGCGCCATGGTCAAGGATGAGCGGCATCTGGACCGCTTTGACCGCGCGTTTTCGCAGACATTCAGCGGGCTTGAAGCGATCAGTGCCGAGCAGGTTCTGGAGGCCGTCAACTTGCCGGAAGACTGGCTGCGCAAGCAGGCGGAGAAGATGCTCAGCCCTGAAGAGATGGCCGAGATCGAGGCGCTTGGCGGTTTTGACAAGCTGATGGAGACGCTCAAGGACCGCCTCAAGGAGCAGGAAGGGCGCCATCAGGGCGGGAACAAGTGGATCGGCACCGCCGGGACATCCCCTTTCGGCGCTTATGGGTACAACCCCGAAGGCGTGCGCATCGGGCAGGACAAGAGCCGCCATAAGCGCGCCGTGAAGGTTTGGGACAAGCGCGAATTCCGCAATCTCGACGACAGCATCGAGCTCGGGACGCGCAACATCAAGGTTGCGCTGAAACGCCTGCGTCGCTGGGCGCGTGACGGGGCCGACGAAGAGCTGGATCTCGACGGGACCATCCGCGCTACGGCGGAACACGGCTATCTTGACGTCAAGACCCGCCCGGAGCGGCGCAATGCGGTAAAAGTGCTTCTGTTTCTGGATGTTGGCGGCTCCATGGACCCGTTCATCAAGCTGGTCGAAGAGTTGTTTTCCGCTGCAAAGGCAGAGTTCAAACACCTTGAGTATTACTACTTTCACAATTGTCTCTATGAGGGTGTCTGGCGGGACAACCGACGACGGTGGGATCAGCAAACGCCGACTTGGGAGGTGCTGAACACCTACGGGCCGGACTACAAATGCATCTTTGTCGGAGATGCCAGCATGAGCCCTTATGAGATTGCTTACCCCGGAGGCGCCAATGAGCATTGGAACGCGGAAGCGGGACAGGTTTGGCTTGAGCGCGCACGCCAGCAATGGGGGGATCATCTCTGGCTCAATCCGGTGCCGGAGCGCCATTGGAGCTACACGCAAAGCATCGGGCTGATCCGCGAGATATTTGATGATCGCATGGTGCCGATGACTCTGGACGGGATCGACAGAGGCATGAAGCTTCTGAGCCAATAGGCGCGCATCGCACTGGAAATCGCAAACAATTGTTGTGGTGATCCGGGGCTTGGCCGTACGCGTGAAGTCCAAAGAAAAATATTCAATATCAATAATTTAGACAGCACACCCAGAGAGTCCACTCGACGGGGATTCAAGTTTTCGTTAAAAAACCGAGAAACCGACAAAGCCGAATTTACTCAAACGCAAGCCTTCAGACGCTACCCCGGTTCAAACTGTTTCCGGAGTGCTTCTGAATGTCGCTCAAACTGCGCATCATCCTTGCCATACTTGTCTCCTCCATCGTGTCCGTCGCGCTGGTCTCGGCACCATTGTACCTCGGCATGCAAAAACTCATCGCAGGAGGCAGCGATCAGCAGGTTTCTCAAATGCAGGTGCGTTTTCAGGAAGGTCTTGATTCCCGGATTTTCACAGCCCTGTCCATGGCCCAGACCATTGCTGCAATTCCTCGGGTGCAAAGGGCCGTGGAAAAGGGGGACACCAAGGGGTTGCACCGGCTTTTCGTCAAGGAGTTCGCCGCCCTGGAAGCCGCGACCGGCGTCGCGCAGTTTCAATTCCATTCTCCTGAGGCCATTTCGATTTTGCGTGTTCACAATCCCAAGAAACATGGGGACGATCTGTCTGCCTTTCGCCCCATGGTTGTCGAAGCCAATGCAGGAAGTATGTCTCTCTCAGGCCTTGAGCGCGGGCGAGCGGGGCTCGGCATTCGCGGCATTGCGCCCGTCACGGACGACGACGAGCATCTTGGCACCGTGGAAATCGGTCTTCGATTTGACACGGCACTGATGAACGAGTTGATCGAAGGCAGCGATGCGCAGATCGAAGTATACTTCCTCCCTGATGACAGCATTGAAGTTTTCGAAACCGCAGACAAAACGGAAGTGCGCATCACTGGCAACTACGACGGTCCCGCGCTCTTGACGCCTGAGCAGGTTGCCGGCGTTCTGAACACGCAGCCGGCGCGCAGCACAGTGGAACTGGGCGGTGACGTTTTTGCGCAGGCTCAGTTTTTGATCAATGATTACTCCGGCAGCCCTGTCGCGGTTGCAAACCTCCTTGTTCCCAAGGGGAGCGCCATGACAATTTCCAAGGAAATGACAAATCTTGCGATCGGCGCGGCAGCGGTTGCTGTCATACTGAGCGCACTGATGGCATGGCTATTGGGCGCAAGGCTGACCAAGGCGCTGCACAGGGTCACCGAGCGCATGCGCACCCTGGCCCAGGGGGACACTTCCGTCACGTTGGACTCGTTAAAAGAAGGCGGCGAAATCGGCGAAATGGCAGCTGCTTTGACCGTGTTTCGGGATGGCCTTGTCGAAGCAGAAACGCTGCGCGACGAGCAGTTCGCGCGGCAAGCTGCGCAGGAGGACGTTGTCAAACATTTGGCCAAGGCGTTGCGCGGGCTTGCGGATGGCGCTCTGGATACGCGGATAACCCGGGACCTGGGCGACGGGTATGCACAGCTTGTGACCGACTTCAATGCGGCGGCCAACGGCCTCAACGAACTGATTTCAGAGATTGCCGGCGTTGCGGGCGCCGTGACAGACCGGGCCAAGGATCTTTCCGAATCCGCTGATGATCTGTCCAGCCGCACAGAGAACTCTGCCTCGACACTGGAGCAGACAGCCTCCGCCCTGAAACAGGTGACTAGCAACTTGCGGACCACGACAGCAGGAGCACAAAGCGCAAACTCTGCAGGCGAAAGCGCAATCGACAAGGCGCGCGCCGGTGCGGATGTGGTGTCCGAGACAGTCCAGGCGATGACAGCAATAGACGACTCGGCCGAAGAAATCGCAAGGATCATCGATCTCATCGACGACATCGCGTTTCAAACCAACCTGCTAGCCTTGAACGCCGGAGTTGAAGCGGCGCGCGCGGGCGAAGCGGGCAGCGGTTTTGCGGTAGTGGCGTCCGAAGTTCAGGCTCTGGCCCGGCGTACCGCTGATGCGGCGGGACAGATTGGCCTGCTGATCACGTCTTCGGGAGAAAAAGTCAAACATGGTGTGCACCTCGTCAACCGGACCGGTTCGGCGCTCGATGACATCGTCGCCGCCGTTGACGGGGTTACAGAACAAATCAGCACAATTGCGGATCTCGCCCAGGAGCAGCGCCAGAGCCTTTCGGAAATCAACGTCGCCGTGACCGAACTCGACCAAACGACCCAAAAGAACGCCGCAATGTTCCAGGACACCAGCGCGATCAACACGGCTCTGCTTGAACAGGGTGAAAAACTCAAAGGTCTTGTTGAAAAATTTCGCTATGACGCGGACATCGAACTGATCAACAAGGACGAAGCCGCATAGCGCCAATTCGGCGTTCCGCTAATCGCGCGGCCTTGCTCTCGATGCATGTCAGCAGCCAAGCGCCGTTATTCCTCGATATGAAGCCGATTGAGTTGCCAGATGCTGCGCGCATAGATCACCTCGGTTCGGTACTCCGACCCGCTGGAATAGGGATAGATGATCCACAGCGGCCCTTTTTCCCGGCGCGACATGGGTTGCCCATCCATGGCAAAAGCAACAATTGGACCGGCGTCCGTGGCGTCGGAAATTGGTATGACCACGCTATAGTCATTGATTGCAAAAGCGGTGACGCGGCTCCCGCTTGCGCCAACCTCTTTAAGCAGTGTTTTGAGCAGAACGCCTGAGAACTGATGCGTGCCCGGCGTCCAGATCGTATCAGTGGTGATTTCGCTTTGCTCCAAACTGTGAAGCAACGCCATATCAAAGGATGCAGCAGCCTCTCCGTTGATCCTTTCAATCGCCCCCGTCACCGAAAGCACAACAGGGCCGGTCGGGTTCGGCAGGGAGTTCGCGGACAAGGAACCCGCGAAAATGCCGGCTGCCAATGCCAACGACGTACCGATAAAACTCAGGTTCATGAATCTCTCCTTCCTGAACTGACGTTTGACAGCATCAGCCGCGAAAATCATCCTAGCTTTCGGATGGGGCCTCATACCCCAAAGAATAGGTCGCCCTTTGTTCCCGAAAATGCGGACCGGACTGCACCAGTGTCGAAAGCCCTCCCAAACTTGCTTTTCTGCATCCTAAGACATCGCCGTCAGGTCGCAATAAAACAGATCACATTGCGACGCGCATCCAACGGATCAAGATCCGGGACACCAACACGACCTACCCGTTTAAACTGCGGTCTCAAGGCGTTGCCAAGCGAAAGGGCTTTCGGTCGAGGTGATCGGTCCCCTGCCCCGCGCTTTTGGCTGGATTTCGTCAGTTTCCACTCCACCGTTGTCCGATGCGCGCTGTATCCTGAAGCACGTTGCGTCTGCCTGATTGGAAAATCCATGCGTCTCTTTCTTGCCCTTGCCCTGCTGTCCTCCCCGGTTTTCGCAAATTCAGGTGCCGACATCGTCATCCTTGGCGAAGTGCACGACAACCGTAATGCACACATTGGACAGGCCGCGGCGCTCGAAGCGCTCGGGCCGAGTGCAGTGGTCTTCGAAATGCTCACGCAAGAGGAAGCCGCAAAGGCGGATGCGGACCGGAGCCAAATCGAAGCGGCTTGGGAGGCGAGCGGCTGGAGCCGGTTTGAGCTGTACAAGCCAATCTTCGATGCCCTCGGCGACGCCCGGATTATCGGAGCAGCCGCCCCCCGCGAGGCCGTGCGTAGCGTCTTCAGCGATGGCGCCGCTGCGCTTTTCGGTCCTGATGCGGCAGACTTTGGTCTGGACGAGGCTTTGCCAGAGGAACAGCACGCTGCGCGGGTCGAGTTGCAGTTCAACGCCCATTGCGAGGCCATGCCGCGCGAAATGATGGGTGGCATGATTGCCGTTCAGCGCTACCGCGACGCGGTCTTTGCGCGCGCGGCGCTTGAAGCTTTGGAGGCCTACGGGCCGCCCGTTGCAGTGATCACCGGCAACGGCCACGCCCGCACGGATTGGGGAATCCCGGCAATGATCGCGCATGCCGCACCAAACGTCACAACCCACGCCATCGCCTTTGCCGAATCTGACGGCGGCGTACCGTTTGACGAGATCAAAATCGTCCCGCCTGCCGAGCGGGAAGACCCCTGCAAGGCGTTCAAATAACCTCCGCCAGGAGCCGGAGATCTTCGATCGGGCCGAGGTTGGGTGCGACACTTGAATTCTTGACTAAATAAGTCAGCAAAATTAGGTATCATCTTGAAACCTGAGATTTCATCCGAAACCAGTTAACCGACAGAGCGTGCTTCCATGCCAGACGAGCAGAGACAGCCCGCTCCCAGCGAGACCGACATGCCAAAACAACCCAGCCCCTGTATCGGCGTCTGCAAGTTCAAGCGCGAAGGCCATTGTATTGGATGTTCGATGACCAAGGCCCAGAAATCGGCTTTCAAGGAGCTGAAAAAGGACAGGCATCGCGAAGCCTTTGTCGAACTCGTGATGGCTCAGCAAAGCATGTTGGGTCGCTACAAGCACTGGGAAGCCTCATATGAAAAGCGGTGTAGGAAAAAGAAGGCAAAATTGATGGTGCTGGACGGCAGCAAGGCGGCCTGAGACCCCACCAAACAAGACGCCGCTCGGCGAAGGACCAAACACAAATGACAGCCGTTCTGCGCAGCCTCTCACAAAACAGCCGCCCCCCTTCTGGGCCAGACGCGGATGCACGCGCGCTGTTGGATCACTTGCGCCACGTGGCGCGTGCCAACCGCTGCAAATGCTACCTCGATTTGTTCGGAGCCTGTGCAGCGCTGTCCGGGAACCGCATCGTTGCGCCGCGGGCAGCGTCCGAAGTGCTTATGCGCTGCTTGTCCCAGGCCCTGGGCCGCAGGCCGATTTTGTTCCAAGAAGGCGAAGCGGAAACCTCCTTCGACGAAGCGTGGTTGATGACCCTTGCGAGCAGTCTCAAACGCGAAGACGAAGCAAGCACCACTTTCCTACTGCACTCCCGTGTGCCGAAGCATTTGCACAGGAATGTGGTCTTTCTGCTCAAGACCGTAATTGGCAAATCGAACATTATTTAGAATTATTCTAAAAATATTTGCAAAACCTCCGGCTGAAGACTAGTTTGCATTTGCAAGCCAGCCTAGTCGCCAGCCAGTCGATTCCTTCAAACAAGAGGCAGCCATGACCCAGACCGCTCAGACACTTTCGACCGACGCAACAACACAGATCGCCGATGCACTGAACCAGTGCGTTGCGGAAACCGCTGTCGCAACGATGCTTGCTCAGAACTTCCATTGGAACGTCACCGGCATGGCCTTCGGCCCGCTGCACGATCTGTTCCAGAAAATCTATGAAGACCACTTCGTGGCGCAGGATGATCTCGCGGAACGCATCCGTGCGCTGGATGTCTACGCAAAAGGCACGCTGGCCGGAATGCTCAAGCGATCCAAAATCTCCGAAGCGGATGGTGTTCCCTCCGCAGAAGAGATGATCCGGCTGATGAAAGAAGCGCAGGAAACGCTGGCCGAAACACTTGCAGGCGCTGGCGAGTTGGCGGCAAGCCTTGGGGATACGCTGACCGAAGACCTGTGCATTGCGCGCGGCCAGACCCATGAGAAATTCGCATGGTTCCTGCGCTCGCACCTGGCCTGATCCGGCTCCGGGCAGGCCCTTTTCGGGGCCTGCTTTTGTCTATCTGACATCCCTCCGCAACCCTTGACCCATCCGCTGCCGACGTGCAGCGGAATTGCCATTCAGCCAAGGGCGCTTTAAGCCTCAGCCAAACATCCATTCTGAGTTCTGGAGGCTGAAGACATGATCACCCCTTTCGCAAAGCGCGCCGTGCTGTGTCTCACAGCCCTGACAATGGCTTCTCCGGTGCTGGCCGAGGACGCGCAAAACGCGCAGGTGTCCATCGAGCTCAACGCACTGGAGACGGTGGAAGACGCCTGCCGGATCAGCTTTCTTATCCAGAACGGACATGACACCGACATCTCGAAAGCCGTCTATGAAACTGTCTTGTTTGACACCGATGGACGGGTTGAGCGGCTGACGCTCTTTGACTTCGGCGAGTTGCCCTCTGCCCGCCTGCGGGTGCGCCAGTTTGTTGTCCCCGGCCTGCCATGCACGAGCCTTGGCCGGCTGTTGATCAACGGCGCCCAGACCTGTTCTGGCGAAGGCCTGCCGGATGGCGCCTGCACCAAGGATCTCAAAGTCAGCAGCCGCACGGATGTTGAGGTGCTGGGATGATCGTGACGGTTCAGGACGCCATTTGGCGCATTTACGAGCTGGGCGGTCCTGTTGTCCTGATCCTGGGGGTGATCTCCATCCTTGTTCTGGCCGTGGTGCTCTTCAAGCTCTGGCAATTTGCCGTGGCCGGCGTCGGCCGTCACAAAGCCTTGGCCAGGGCCGTCGAAGCCTGGGACGCGGGCGACCGGACCGCCGCGCGCGCTCACATGGACCGCTCGCGCAGCTACCTCGTTCCGGTTGTGACCATGGCGCTCGACGGCCAGACCGATGCCAGCCGTCTGGAGGCCGAAGCAGAAACCCGGTTTGCCCAATTGGAAAGCGGCTTCCGCTTTCTTGATTCCGTGGCACAGCTTGCCCCCCTGCTCGGCCTGTTTGGCACCGTTCTGGGGATGATCACCGCCTTTCAGGCGCTTCAGGAAGCAGGGGCTCAGGTTGACCCGTCGATCCTCGCTGGCGGCATCTGGGTCGCTCTGCTGACCACTGCCGTGGGCCTTGCCGTAGCCATGCCAACCTCCGTTGTGCTGAGCTGGCTTGAGGCCCGGATGGACGCGGACCGCGTTCTGGCACAACGGATCGTGCACACCATTCTGGCCCCCGAAGGTCGCGGCGCGACCTCGGAGGAAGCTGATCCGGAGCGCGCGGCCTCCCATGCGTAGCAGGCGGCGCAGACGCAGGCTGTCGATGACGTCGCTGATCGACGTCATCTTCCTGCTTTTGCTTTTCTTCATGCTGTCCTCGACCTTCACCCGCTTTGGCGAAGTCGCACTTGCATCCGGCGGCTCCGGCGCTGCCGCCACAGCGGACTCGCGCCCGGTTTTCCTGACGCTGGGCAGCTCATCGCTCAAGTTGAACGGCAGTGATGCAGCGCTTCAGGCCCTGCCCGCCGCAATTGACGAGCTCAAACCCGAAGACGGCCCATTGACGGTTTTGATCTCCGCCAAACCCGATGTCACAGCGCAGCGGTTGACCGATATTCTGGTGGTCCTGCAGCGCCTTCCCGACGTCCGCGTGACCGTGCTGGAGGCGACATGAGACGGCACCGCAGCAAAACCGAACGGGAGCCGACGATCGCCCTGATCAACGTCGTTTTCCTGATGCTGATTTTCTTTCTCGTGGCCGGGACGATTGCACCGTCTCTGAACAAGGATCTGAAACTTGTCAGCACCGCAGACATCGAAGGCACCGCCCCGGCGGACGCTTTGATTGTGCATGCGGACGGCCGCTTGAGAAATCGCGGAGAAGACATTGAAAGCGCATCACAATTCCTGATCAGCCTCCCCGAAGAAGCGCGCGAACGGGTGCGCATCGTGCCGGACAGGGACCTGCCCGCAGCAACCCTGATCGCCCTTGGCCGGGCCCTGCGGGAAGCCGGGGCCAGAGAGGTGGTTCTGGTCACTGAAAGAGGGCTTGAGTGATGCGCGGCGGTGCCAGCATCGCACGCATTGCGGCGCTTTGCGTCGCCATCGCGGCGCACGGCGCGCTGGCAGTGACCTTGGCCAAACACGACGTGGCGCGGGTAGACGCTGCGGGCGCCCTCGCGGATGTGCGGCTTGGGAATGCCTTTGCGGATATGACTGAGGGCACTTTGACCGCGACGCCTCCGGAGGAGTCCAAAAGAGCCGCCTCCCCGCCCCCTAATGTTTTGGTCCCGGATTCCCCGTTGGAAACGCTGGCCGAGCAACCGCCGAGCGTCACCGAAGCGGTCACCCCCGATAAAACCGAAGCCGTGCAGAGCGACCCCGTGACGCCCACGGAGCCTGCGGCTGAAACGCTTCAAAACCAACCGGTGGAGACCGCCGAACAGGTGCAGCCGGTCGAGATCGCCCAAGCCGAACCACCGCTGACAGCAATGCCAACCTCGGTTGCCGAACAGCAAGTAACCCAAGCGGCAGAGCCAAGTGCGGCGCTCAGCGCGACCTCCCTGTCTGCGGCTCTGCCGTTGCAGGCAGCGCCGGTCACACCGCAGGCCAAGGTCCTCACTGCCCAACCGATCCAACCCGAACCACTGTCTGAGGCACGCAAGGCGCCCGCCGCGTCAATCGCGGCGGACAGGCTCGAAAGTTCCGAACCCGAGAGCGCGGCGGTTGCGCGGTCCTTGCGCCCAATCCCGCGCAGCGCCGCGTTTGAAGCCAAACACAAACCGGCTCAGACCGCGAAGCCAAAGCCAAAATCCAAGCCGAAACCGCAAACGGCGGCCAAACCGAAGCCAAAGCCAAAACCCCGCGAGCAGGCAGCAAAGCCGCGCCCTGCCAAACCGAAGAAAGGCGACGCGGCACGAAACGCTACAGCCGGATCGTCACAAGGGCGGGAAAAAGGAAAGGCCACGACACGGGGCGCGGGGGGCAAACCAAAGGCCAGTGGTAATGCCGCAGCAAGCAATTACTCCGGACGCGTCAGTCGAAAAGTGTTTTCCCGCTCAACGACTTCTGTCGGCAGACGCGGCAGTGTCGGCGTTCATTTCGTGATCAGCGCCAACGGCAGCCTCAGTTCGGTGTCCATAATCAAGAGTTCGGGTTCGTCCAAAATCGACAAGGAGGCCATCAGGCACATGCGCCGTCTCGGACGGTTCCCCAAACCGCCGCCCGGCGCGAAACGCGATTACCGCTTCATCTTGAACTTCAGGTAGTGGCGTTTCATGTCAACCAATTTCAAAGTAAATTAATCAGGTATTGTAAATTCCGATCAATTTAGTCAATTACTCCCTCATTGGCATTCGAAACGCGCGATTCGTCCCGAGTCGTCGAAGTTCAACAGGAGGGAGCCGCATGGCCCGTTTTCTCACCACCACCGCAATCGCCCTGGGTTTGGCCAGCGTGGCACAAGCGCAGAGCGCCAGCGACGTTCTGACCACCTATGCAAACATCGCAGAGGCCAACTACGCGGACAGCCTTGCCGCAGCGCAGGCACTCGACGCGGCCATTGATGCGCTGATCGCAGAGCCGTCCGCCGAAGCGCTGGAAGCCGCGCGCACAGCATGGCTCGAGTCGCGTGTGCCTTATCAGCAGTCCGAGGTGTTCCGGTTCGGCAACGCCATCGTCGACGATTGGGAAGGCAGGGTGAATGCATGGCCGCTGGACGAGGGTCTGATCGACTATGTGGATGGCTCCTACGGTGGCCCGACTGATGAGAACCCGCTTGCCGCGCTGAACGTTGTGGCCAACGCGAAGTTCGACATGTCCGGCGCCATGGTTGACGCCTCCACGATCACTCCGGCACTGCTTGAAGAGGTGCTTCAGGAAGCTGACGGTGTCGAAGCCAACGTCGCAACCGGCTATCACGCCATCGAATTCCTGCTCTGGGGGCAGGACCTGAATGGGCACGGGGATGGTGCGGGCAACCGTCCGTGGACGGATTATGCCGCTGGCGATGCCTGCACCAACGGCAACTGTGATCGCCGGGGTGCATACCTTGCCGCTGCCAGCGAACTGCTGATCTCCGATCTGGAGTGGATCACCGCGCAGTGGGCCGAAGGCGGCGAAGCGCGCGCCACGGTCATGGCCGACGAAAAGGCTGGTCTCACAGCGATGCTGACCGGCATGGGCAGCCTCTCCTACGGCGAGACCGCCGGAGAGCGCATGCGCCTTGGCCTGATGCTGAACGATCCCGAAGAGGAGCACAGCTGTTTTGCCGACAACACCCACAACGACCACTACTTCAACGGCGTGGGCATTCAGAGCGTCTATCTTGGCAGCTATACCCGCACCGATGGCACAACCGTCAGCGGTGCGTCGCTTTCCGATCTGGTGAAAGCCAGCCATGCCGAGCTTGACGCGGAAATGCGCGCGCGCCTCTCCGAGGCTGTTCTGGCGCTTGGCAAGATCAAGACCGCAGCCGAAGGCGGCTTTGCCTATGACGAAATGCTTGAGCGCGGCAATGCGGGCGGCGAAGCGCTCATCATGGGCGGTGTCGATGGGTTGATCAACCAGACCCGCTCCATCGAACGCGTCGTAACGGCGCTCGATCTCGGCGGCATCGAGATCGAAGGCTCCGACAGCCTCGACGACCCATCCGCCGTGTTCCAGTAAACACATCCCGGCATCAGGCAGGAGGCGTGGACCATCGCGCCTCCCAACCCAACAAAGAACGAGAAGACAATGCGCGCACCGCGTCTCTTCGCCCTGCCCCTTTCGGCAGCCATTGCCTTTTCGGCGCAGCCCCTTCCCGCGCAGGGGCTGGCCCTTTGGGAAGATCTTCGCGATCACCACCTCTCGTACACGCCGCGAACAGCCCAGGAACGCGACCGCGTGCGCGCCGTTACGGCCCTGCCCACCGATTTCGAAGGGCCTTGGGCCTTTGAGAAAAACGCAGGCGGCGCGCAAACCGTCCGGGCGCGGCGCACCCCGGATGCGTTTTCACAGCCCGCGCATAATCTGACATTCGAACAGGAACTCGACTTCCGCGTGGGAAATGGCCTGTTCAAGCGGCTCTGGGTTTCGCCCCCCGCCTCCACCATCGCGTCCGACGGACTCGGGCCGCTGTTCAACGCGCGTTCCTGCCAGCGCTGTCACATCAAGGACGGACGCGGCCATCCGCCGGAAGGACCGGACGATCTGCCCATTTCCATGTTCCTGCGCGTGTCCATTCCGGCCCCCGATACCGCCGAGATCGCGCATTTTATCGACGGCACGCACCCTACCGTGCCCGAGCCGACCTATGGGTTGCAGTTGCAGGATTTCTCCCTGCCCGGACACAAGTCCGAAGCGCAGATGACGATCACCTACGAAGAGATCACAGTGCCGCTGTCCGGCGGCCAGACCGCATCGCTGCGCAAACCGACCTATGCGGCCACAGATCTGGGCTATGGTCCGATGCACCCCGAAGCCATGCTGAGCCCGCGTGTGGCACCTCAGATGATCGGCATGGGTCTTCTGGAGGCGATCCCAAGCGCAGACATCCTCGAGTGGGCAGACCCCGAGGATGCGGACGGCAACGGGATTTCCGGCAAGCCGCAGATCGTCTGGTCCGAAGCGTTTGATGCGCCGATGCTGGGCCGTTTTGGTCACAAGGCGGGCAACGCCAGCCTGATAGAACAGAACGCGGACGCGTTCTCCGGCGACATCGGGATTTCCAACCCTTTGAAACCCGCACTCGCAGGCGAATGCACGAAGGCGCAGGCCAGCTGCCAGAACGCCCTGCACGGCGGTGATCCAGAGCAGAGCGGGTTCGAGGTGGATCAGATCGGGCTTGATCTGGTGACCTTCTACAGCCGCACGCTCGGCGTGCCTGCGCGCCGCGGTGTGGATGACCCGGAAGTGTTGCGCGGACGCAGGATTTTCTATGACAGCGGCTGCGCGGATTGCCACCGCCCGACCTTTGTCACGCACCGCCTAGAGGGGGATGATCCCGCCTCTTTCCAACTGATCTGGCCTTATTCGGACATGCTGCTGCATGACATGGGGCCGGGACTGGCCGACAATCGCCCCGAGGGCCGCGCGGACGGGCAGGAATGGCGCACTGCGCCGCTCTGGGGTATTGGCCTGACCAAGCAGGTCTCGGGACACAGCGATTTCCTTCACGATGGCCGTGCGCGATCCTTGCTGGAAGCCATTCTCTGGCACGGCGGTGAGGCCGAAACCGCGCGCAGTATGGTTGTGGACATGCCCGTCCCGGACCGCGTCGCCCTGATCCGTTTTCTGGAGAGCCTATGAGAGTTCTATCCGCACTGGCCCTGAGCCTGTCCCTCGCCGCCCCGGCATCTGCTGGCGTCAAGGAAACCCTGAGTGATCACATCCTGCCGGGGTTTGCGCGTTTCGGGGCAGCCTCGGACGCGCTCGCCAAGGTAGCTGAGGCCGACTGTACCGCCCCCGCGCTGCGCCCGGCGCTGCAAGAGACCTTCGACGCCTGGATGGCCATCGGCGATCTGCGGATCGGCCCATCGGAAACCGGCGCGCTGTCCATCGCCTTCTGGCCCGACACGCGCGGCTTCACTCCGCGCACCCTGCGCCGCCTCATTGCCGAAGAGGATCCGGTTGCCGGGGACGCGGCGGCCTATGCGGAAGTCTCCATCGCCGCGCGCGGGCTGTTTGCACTGGAGATGCTGCTGTTTGACCCCGAATTGTCGACCTACAAAGCGGGCAGCTACACCTGCCTGTTGGCCGCTACCCTTGCCGCCGACCTCGGCAATCAGGCAAGGGATCTGAAGTCAGGCTGGAGCGAGACGTTTGCCGAAACTCTTTTGACCGCGGGAGAGGCCGGAAACGCCACCTACCTCACGCAAGCCGAAGCGACACAGGCGCTTTATACGCAAATCCTGGCCGGGCTGGAGTTTACCCAAGCCAGACGGCTGGGCGCGCCGCTTGGCACCTTCGAACGCCCCCGCCCCGCCCGCGCCGAAGCCCGCCGGTCCGCGCGCAGCCTGCGCAACGTTGTTCTGGCCGCTGAGGCGGCGCACAGCCTTGCCACGGCTTTTGCCGATTGGGAGATCCCCGTCACGGACGCCGCCTTTGCCCGTGTTCTCGAAGTCGCGGACGCCATCGAAGACCCGGCCTTTCAGGACATTCGCGATCCTTCCTCCCGGCTGCGCGCCGAGATCCTTCAGCAATCGGTGCACGCCCTGAGCGAAGCGATTCAGGCCGAAATCGGCGCGCCGCTTGGCATCTCTGCCGGGTTCAATTCTCAGGACGGGGATTGATCCGGTGACAACGCGGCGCGGTTTTATCGCCTCCCTGCTCGCGGCCAGCACCACGCCTGCGCTTGGCTGGGCGGCTGTGGGCAATCCGGCATATCTCGCCGCGGCAAAGGAGCCCGATGGCGCGTTTGCCTTGCACGGGCTGAGCGCAAATGGCCAGTCGACCTTTCGCATCCCCCTGCCCGCGCGTGGCCATGCCGGTGCGGGCCACCCTTTCCGTGCCGAAGCCGTGGCCTTTGCCCGCCGCCCCGGACCTTTTGCGTTGGTGCTCGATTGCGCGCGCGGAGACGTGATCCATAGGCTCACCCCCCCGGAGAACCGCCAGTTCAACGGCCACGGCGTCTATTCGGCGGACGGCTCCATACTCTATACCAGCGAACAACAAAGCTCGGACAGCGCGGGGTTTGTTGGACTGTGGGATGTGGAAAGCGGCTACCGGCGGATCGGCGAAGCGCCGACAGGCGGGCTTGGGCCGCATGAAATTCACCTGCTGCCAGACGGCGCGACTTTAGTGGTCGCCAACGGCGGAATCGCCACCGACGCAGGCAATCGGCGCAAACTGAACACCGATCAAATGCGCCCGTCGCTTGTCTATCTTTCAACCGATGGCGCACTGCTGGATCGGCTGGACCTTGCACCCGAGTTGCATCAGAACTCGATCCGCCATTTGGCCATTCGCAAAGACGGGCTGGTCGGCTTTGCCATGCAGTGGGAAGGCGCACCGGATGCCGCGACGCCTCTTCTGGGGCTGCATCGCCTGGGCGAAACACCGCGGCTCGCGGAAGCACCGCTGGCGCATGAGATCGCCATGAAAGGCTACGCCGGCAGCGTGGCGTTCTCGGGCACCGGCGAGGAAATCGCCATCACTTCGCCGCGCGGAAACAGGCTGCACCGTTTCACAGCCGAAGGGCACTTCCTCGGCGCGGTTTCCCGCAGCGACATTTGCGGCCTGGCGCCGCTTGCAGACGGCTACCTTGCCAGCGACGGAGGCGGCGGACTGCTGGCCATCGAAATGGGCAAGCCCCGCGCGCTCGCCCTGCATAGCTGCGCCTGGGACAACCACATCGTGACACTCTAGGCTTCGCCAGTTTGATGAACCAGTTTGGCCGCACTCCAGCGCAACGCACTGAAATCCGGTCTATTTCACATCTTGAGAGAAGGATGGTGGGTGATGAGAGACTCGAACTCCCGACATCTTCGGTGTAAACGAAGCGCTCTACCAACTGAGCTAATCACCCGGTGAAGCGGCTTTTAGCGGCAGGTTGCGGGGCTTGCAAGAGACCTTTCGCCGTCATTTTCAGAAATATTGCCGCCCAACGAAAAAGGCCCCGGCTTGCGCCGAGGCCCTGGAAACTGGTGGGTGATAAGAGATTTGAACTCCTGACATCTTCGATGTGAACGAAGCGCTCTACCACTGAGCTAATCACCCGTGACGCGCGTCTTAGCCTTACTCGGCAGAGGGATCAAGAGGGGTCGGCGCGGAAATTTCGCTGCGCTTCGGCTGGCGCAGCCGCATGTTGATGATGCGTGCGTTTTCCTTGTCCTTGACCGCAACATGTTTGGCCTTGCCCAAAGGTGCAAGGTTCAGCGGCCTGCCTTCGGCAAGGGCCTGCCCCAAGATCGCGAGCGCGGCTTCAATCGCCGGTTTGGCATCGCGTTTCTTCACGCCGCTGCGCGAGACGACCAGATCAATCAGTTCCGATTTCTTGAGGTCAGGCACAGCGGGCGCAGCATCAACGGAAGCGCCCTGCCCCGCGCCTTCGGTTGGTAGGGGCTCTGCCTCGACAGGTGCAACGGGCTCGGCGGCCACCGCCTTCTTGCGGGATTTGCGCGGAGCGCGGGGTTTGCGCGGGGTGGTGGTGCCTGTTGCCATGACCTGCTCTTTCCTCATTGTTCCTCTGCACAAAGAGTGCCCCAAGCGCCTGTCTGCGTCCAGCGTCCCGCTGCAACCGCGCCCGAAAAGCCACGCCTCCCCCTGCAAAACACCGCGAGGGCGCCTTCCCGTCACCGCTTGCTTGACAAGGCTTCCTGCGCGGCTCCACAGTTTTTGCGCTAAATACTTCTGGGGACTGTTATGAAAAAACTTGCCACTGCCATGGTTTTTGCTCTCGCCGCCACAACCGCCAACGCGGACGGCTATTCCGATCCTATTGTTGCACCGGCTGTCATCGCAGACGCTGCCGTTGAAAGCAGCGCGCCGTCCGCGACGCTGGTCATGGTGCTTGCCACGCTGACGGTTTTCGGAACCGCGCTGTCGCACTGATCCGCGAACACCACGCAAATACAAAGGGCGCAGCCGGGGATCTCCCAGCTGCGCCCTTTTGCTGTTCCGGCAAAATCCTTTGATTAATTGGAAAATCGGTTTACGCTGGGTAAGACAGGGCCGCGGTTCTGGCCCTGCCTGAGTGAATTTAGAAACGAATTCTTCCTGGGGGACAGTATGAAAAAACTTCTACTTACCACATCTTTGACGTGCAGCCTTGCCGGGGCCGGTTATGCCCAGCAAGCCGCGCCAAGCATGTCCAAAGAGCTTTTGCGCAGTGACATGATGATCTCGAGCCAATCGTCCGCAGCAGCGTCGTCTTCGGCTCTGGAGTTGCTCATTCCGCTCATGTTCCTTGTGATTGTGGGCGCAGCTTTCTGGGGCAACGGCGCCAGCTCCAGCGGCTATTACCCGATGTATCCCGGATACTATGTCAGCGACGCATCGGTCAAAACCGACGTGGTGCGCGTCGGCGAGACGGCCTCCGGCCTGCCGCTCTATCACTATCGCTACGAAGGCTTTGATGAGGTTTTCGAAGGCGTGATGGCACAGGATCTGCTGAAGCTGCGCCCCGAAGCGGTGAAGCGGCTCGACAATGGCATTCTGCTGGTGAACTACGACATGATTGACGCGAAGCTGAAACTCATCAAGAGCTAAGCCTTTGTCGTAAAACAAAAAAAGCGCCGCGCATCTCTACGCGGCGCTTTGCTTTTTCATATGGGGCGTTAGTGGGCTGTGACGCCCGCCTCGGTCTCTTTGGCCTTCGCTGCCGCAGCGGCGGCGGCCTCTTCGGCCTCTTCATCCCATTCGATCGGCGTCGGCTCTTCGATCAGCGCCAGCTTGAGCACTTCGGAGACGTGTTTGACCGGCACAATCTCCAGCCCGTCCTTCACATTGTCCGGCAGCTCCGCCAGATCCTTCACGTTCTCTTCGGGGATCAGGACTGTCTTGATCCCACCCCGAAGCGCCGCGAGGAGCTTCTCTTTCAGACCGCCGATCGGCATCGCATTGCCGCGCAGGGAAACCTCGCCGGTCATGGCGATATCCTTGCGGATCGGAATGCCCGTCAGCACCGAGACAATCGACGTCACCATGGCCAGACCCGCAGAGGGGCCATCCTTCGGCGTTGCCCCGTCAGGCACGTGCACGTGGATGTCCATCTTGTCGAATCGCGGTGGCTTCACCCCGATCTGCGGGGCGATGGAACGGACGTACGACGAGGCCGCATCAATCGATTCCTTCATGACATCGCCTAGTTTACCGGTGGTTTTCATCCGGCCCTTGCCCGGCAGACGCAGCGCTTCGATGTGCAGAAGATCGCCGCCCACGGAGGTATAGGCCAGGCCGGTGACAACACCGACCTGATGCTCGTCCTCGGCAAGACCATAGCGATGCTTGCGCACCCCAAGGAAATCATCAAGGTTTTCGGAGGTGACATGCACCGTCTCGGTTTCCTTCTTGACGATCTTGGTAACGGCTTTGCGCGTCAGCTTGGCAATGTCGCGCTCAAGGTTCCGCACCCCCGCCTCTCGGGTGTAGTAGCGGATCACGTCGACCAGCGCCTCATCGTCCACAGAGAACTCCGATTTCTTCAAACCGTGGTTCTTGATCTGCTTGTCCAGAAGGTGCCGCTTGGCGATTTCAAGCTTTTCATCCTCGGTGTAGCCAGACAGCGGAATGATCTCCATCCGGTCCAGAAGCGGACCCGGCATGTTGTAGCTGTTCGAAGTGGTCACGAACATCACGTTCGAGAGGTCATATTCGACCTCCAGATAGTGATCCACAAAGGTGCTGTTCTGTTCCGGATCGAGCACTTCAAGCATGGCCGACGCCGGATCACCCCGAAAGTCCTGACCCATCTTGTCGATCTCGTCGAGCAGGATCAGCGGGTTGGTCGTCTTGGCCTTTTTCAGGGCCTGAATGATCTTGCCCGGCATGGAGCCAATGTAGGTCCGGCGGTGACCGCGGATCTCGGATTCGTCGCGCACGCCGCCGAGGCTGATGCGAATGAACTCGCGCCCCGTCGCCTTCGCCATGGACTTGCCCAGCGAGGTTTTACCCACGCCCGGAGGACCAACAAGGCAGAGGATCGGGCCTTTCAGCTTGGCCGAACGCGCCTGCACCGCGAGATACTCGACAATACGTTCCTTAACCTTATCAAGGCTGTAGTGATCCGCATCGAGGATCTCCTGCGCCCGGTTCAGGTCTTTCTTGACGCGGGAGCGTTTGCCCCACGGAATGGACAGCATCCAGTCGAGATAGTTGCGCACAACAGTCGCTTCGGCGGACATCGGGCTCATGTTCTTGAGCTTCTTCAGCTCCGCATCAGCTTTGTCCTTCGCCTCTTTCGACAGCTTCGTTCCGGCGATTTTCTCTTCGAGCTCGGCAATTTCGCCTTCGCCCTCTTCGCCGTCGCCAAGTTCCTTCTGAATGGCCTTCATCTGCTCATTCAGATAATACTCGCGCTGGGTCTTCTCCATCTGCGTCTTGACGCGGGTCTTGATCTTCTTCTCGACCTGCAGAACCGACATTTCGCCCTGCATCAGGCCATAGACCTTCTCAAGCCGCTCGCTGACGGACAGCGTTTCCAGCAATTCCTGCTTCTGCGGCACTTCGATGCCCAGATGCCCGGCCACAAGATCGGCCAGCTTGGCAGGCTCCTGCGCCTCCCCGACGGCGGTCAGCGCCTCTTCGGGGATGTTCTTCTTGACCTTGGCATAGCGCTCGAACTCTTCGGCGACGGTATGCACCAGCGCCTCGATCGCGGCCTCATCGCCCGGCATCTCGGTGAGATACTCGGCGGAGGCTTCAAAGAAGTTCGGATTGTCCAGGTATTCGGTGATGCGCACACGGCTCTGGCCTTCGACCAGCACCTTCACTGTGCCATCGGGCAGCTTCAGAAGCTGCAGCACATTGGCCAGAACCCCGGCCTTGTAGATGCCCTTGGTGTCCGGATCGTCTTCGGACGGGTCAATCTGCGACGCAAGCAGGATCTGCTTGTCATCGTTCATCACCTCTTCCAGCGCGCGCACGGATTTGTCGCGCCCTACAAAGAGCGGCACGATCATGTGCGGGAACACCACGATATCACGCAGCGGCAGCACCGGGTAAGAGGGATTGAGAGGAAGTTTCATGCTCGTATCCTGTTCTTGGCAAGAGGTCCTGCCCCGCTCTGCGGCAGCGTTGGACCCCTCCGGTCTCGGACTATTTAGATGGGACGGGTTAACGGATTTTCAACCCGCGCACCGTCTCATCGGATTGCCTGACAGAATGACCTCTGCGCCAGAGAGGTGCAAGGACACAATGGGGGGTATTGTCGGGAAATGACGGGCGGTTCACTGCGCCTTGGGACGCAGCAGCGCGGTTTCCGTCATGAACAGAATGGTTTCGTCGGACTTCAGCTCCAACCGGCCAATTTCCAGAATCCTGTCATCAAAATACGGAATGTAAGTGACCGTCCCGATAACCTGAAAATCCCCCGCATCCGCAAGGTTCAGCGTCACCGACAGTTGCGGCAGTTGCTCCGGGCCGCAAAGGGTATCTGACAGATCATCCGCAAGATCCGCCCGCCCGGTTGTGTCCAGCATGTCATCAACCAGATCAACGTCATAGGGGCGTGGGTCCTTCAGTTCCGCCGGCAACGCCTCGCCCGTCACCCCGTCAAAGAACGCGTTGGCAATCTGCCCGTTCGCCATGAAATCGGTCACGTAGTCGGCAGACGGGCGCACAACGTCGGTGGTTTCATTGACAATCGACGCTGTTCCTTCGCGCTGCCACGCCCCAGCAATCCGCGCCGTAATCTCGGCGAGGTTTGTCACGCCGCAGAAGCCTTCGGCCAGGGCGTCAAGCGGCCAGAGCGCGAGAATACCACAGGCAAAAATGCGTTTCATCAAGGCGACCTCCCTCAAAGTCACAGCGGTTCAATATCCCCAAGCGCCTGACCCGCATGGAAGTCCTCCTCCCACTGATCAAACCGCCCTTCGGCAATCGCGGCGCGCATCCCCTGCATGATCTCCTGGAAATAATGCAGATTGTGCCAGGTCAGCAGCATCCCGGCGATCATTTCATTGGACCGGTAAACATGATGCAAATACGCGCGCGAATAGCTCCGGCAGGCCGGGCATGTGCACTGCTCATCCAAGGGGCGCGGATCATCCGCATGGCGCGCGTTCTTGATGTTCACCACCCCGCGCCGGGTAAACGCCTGCCCGGTGCGCCCGGACCGCGACGGCAACACGCAGTCCATCATATCAACCCCGCGCTTGACCGCGCCGACGATGTCCCCCGGCTTGCCAACGCCCATCAGGTAACGCGGCTTGTCCTCGGGCAGGAACCCCGGCGCATAGTCGAGACAGTCGAACATCGCCTCCTGACCTTCACCAACGGCCAGCCCGCCAATCGCATAGCCGTCAAACCCGATGGATTTCAGCGCCTGGGCGCTTTCCTCACGCAGATCGCGCTCAAGCCCGCCCTGCATGATGCCGAACAACATATGTCCGGGCCGATCCCCAAAGGCATCGCGCGACCGCTGCGCCCACCGCATGGAAAGCTGCATGCTCTGCTCGATCCGCGCCCGATCCGCGGGCAAGGCCGGACATTCGTCAAAGGCCATGACAATATCCGAGCCAAGCAGCTTCTGGATCTCCATCGACCGCTCCGGGCTGAGCATATGCTTGGAGCCATCGATATGGCTTGAGAACCGCACCCCCTCTTCGGTCAGCTTGCGCAGACCCGACAGGCTCATCACCTGAAAGCCCCCCGAATCCGTCAGGATCGGCCGCTCCCAGTTCATAAACTTGTGCAACCCGCCCAAACGGTCGATCCGCTCCGCACCGGGCCGCAGCATCAAATGATAGGTGTTGCCCAAGAGGATATCCGCACCGGTCTCCCGCACGCTCTCGGGCATCATGCCCTTTACCGTCGCCGCGGTGCCAACCGGCATGAACGCGGGCGTCCGGATTTCGCCGCGCGGGGTGGAAATCACACCAAGCCGCGCCCGTCCGTTGCGCGCCTGCACTTCAAAGGATGTCTGTGTCATACCCCCCTTTGCCCCAGACAGTTTGCCTTGAAAAGCCCCCTGCTTCTTCTCTGTCCAAATATCCATCTGCAACGCCGGCCCAAAGCTCGGCCACAGGGAAGGCATAGAAAGCCCCCGCCACCGCTTGCCCAATCGGCGCCCACACGCCAAAGTAGCGCTATGAGCAGCACATACCCCGGCGGCATGCCCGCGCTTCTGGCGCAATATGAAACCCGCCGCGACGCCTTTGATTATGCCCCCGGAGAGGGGCTGCCGCCCGTGGACGTGGATCTTACGGCCCTGTCCTCGCAAGCGATTTCGGACCCCTCCGGCGACCCTGACGAAGCCCCGCCCTTCCGCTCGTCCTTCCATCGCAAACGCTTCACCCTGCGCGAAGAACTCACCGGCCTGTCGGAGCTGGCCTATCTCAACGGCATCCTCATCGCGCATCTGCGCAAGCGCGCCTGGCCGGATCACGCCCCGGCCCTTTTCTGCCGCCTTTGGGACGAGTTCGGCGCGCAGCTGATAACCGAACTGGATGCCCGCTGGCTGGTCTCTGCCGTCACCACCTTTGGCGATCACGGGTTGAGCACCACGCAGCGTAGCACGGGTCTGGCGCTCTCAACCCTCTTCGGGACGATGAAGCTCTACGAATCCGAACGGCTTTACTCCGGTCACACGCCGGACCAGCCCTTCACGCTCGACGGCAAAGCCCGCGCCAAGCTGCCGATGGAGATGGACAGCTATGCGCTCACCTCCGGCGGGCTGGACGTGAACCTGATTGCCCGGCTGTGGCAGGAGGCCGAGGCCGATCCGGTGATCGCCCCCCTTGCCCATCATCTCCTGACCCGGCTCATCGAAGACGACCGCAGCGTGATGCGCCGTCTCATGACCATGCGCCAGCGCAAGATCCGCCGCGAGACCGCGCAGCAGACCGGCTCCAACATCGCGCCCTCCCCGGCCCGCGCTGCAAAGCTGACCGAGGAGACATTGAAATGGGGGCTTGTGAGCACGGTCAAAGCGCCGCTCTCCGCCATCGCCCGGTTTGCCGCACATCACATCGAGATGGGCGCTCATGCGCTCTACATCCATCTCGATGCGCCAGACGCCAAAGCCGCAGCTTACCTCACCAAACATCCAAAAATCCATGTGACCCAATGTGATGACGCCTATTGGCAGGCCACGGGCCGCAAACGCATGGAAGAGCACCAGCGCCGGCAGGCCTATAACGCCACGCGCATCCTGCGTGACACCGGCGAGAACCTCGACTGGCTCGGCCATATCGACGTGGATGAGTTCCTGATCAGCGACGAGCCGATCGCCCGCAAACTCGCGCGCATCGGCACCAACAACGTCATCGCCCGCATTCCCCCCGTCGAAGCCCTCGCTGTCAAGAAAGGCCGCCCGACGCATTTCAAGCTGTCGCACAAGCAGGCGGGCGTCAAGAAATCCGAACTGCAGGAGATCTACCCGACCTTCGGCATGCATCTTTATGGCGGGTTCCTGTCGCATACCTCTGGCAAAGTCTTTGCCCGTACCGGCATCCCGGACACGCGGCTTGGCATTCACACGATGAAAATGGGCGGCGAGGACATCACCAACCGCATCAAGCCGCCGGGGCTTTTCCTTGCGCATTTCCACGCGCCAAACTGGGAACACTTCCGCAAGCACCTGAAATTCCGGCAGGATAAGGGATCGTATCGGCCCCGCTCTGAACGGCCCGAGCTGGGTCAGGGCGAGTTGCTCAAATTCCTGGCCGAAGAGGAAGGCGACATGGGGCTTTATACCTTCTTCGAAGAGGTCTGCGCCGACACGCGCACCTTGCGCGCACGCCTGGAGGAACGCGGTATGCTTTTGACCCATGAGTTTGACCTCGACGGGGCCGTGACCCGGGTGTTCGGGGAAAAGCCGTGAGCGACCTGCCGACATGGGGCACGGTGTCCACGATCAAAGCCCCCCTGCCGGACATTCTCGACTTCGCGGCCTGGCATTTGGAGCTGGGCGCGCATCGACTCTACATCTATCTCGACGCGCCGGAGGCCGAGACGGAGGCCGTTCTGGCGGCACATCCGAAAATCCGCGTCTGGCCCTGCGATGAGGCGTGGTGGGAGAAACGCGGCGGGCGGCCTGCCAAACACCAGGTACGGCAATGCCGGAATGCCCGCCACGCGAACAACCGCAAGCCGGAGGTGGACTGGCTTGCCCATATCGACGTCGACGAGTATCTGCTGCCCGCCTTCCCAGTAGCCGAACAACTGGCCGAGCTGGACGCCGAGACGCTTTGCGCCCGTGTCCGCCCCGTGGAAGCGCTTGCGCCTGCCCACGGCACGTCACCGCAGGACACGGTTTTCAAAGCCTTTCACCTGAACCAACGCGCCCGACAAGAGGCCGCCGAGGCTTGTTTTCCAACCTTTGGCGCGCATCTCTCAGGTGGTTTTCTGAGCCATGTGGCGGGCAAGCTGTTCTTTCGCACCGGCCTCAAAGGGCTCGACATCAAGATCCACAATGTCACGCTGGACGATGTGCAGAACCCCGGTCAGGTAGAGCTTGCCACCTGCGAGCTTGGCCATTTCCATGCGGCCAACTGGGAGCATTTCCTCTCCGCCTACCGCTTCCGCCTGACACGCGGATCCTATCGCGCCGAGTTGAAGCCGCAGGTGCGCCGGGACAATGCGCTCAACCTGCATGATCTCTTTGCCCTGATCGAAGAGAGCGGCGGCGAGGTCGCGCTGCGCGCCTTTTATGACGAGGTCTGCACCGCCACACCGGAACTTTGCGCCAAGCTCGAAGACCATGGCCTTCTGAGGCGGCGCGTGATGAACCTCGCGGGGTTGCGCCACAAGCATTTCCCTGAATACGGGTATCGGCAAATTCCAATCACGTAATGATTGATCTTCCCACAAAATCAGCCCACAAACGAGCTGATATCAGTGGGAGGACGATATGCGTATCACCAGAACTCTTGCCTGCGGGCTTGCCTTGACCGTCGCCGGAACCGCCGCCGTGGCGCACAGCTGCGAACACTCGGGCTGGGACATCACGACCAAAATCAACGGTGAAATCCCGCCGGGTGAGGTCAAAAGCCTGGTTGATACATCCATCATGGCGGACACGATCACCTCGGATGGGCAACGGCTGGTGGTGATGAAAGGCACGCGCAAGGCAGGCACACGCGTCGGCATCCACATTCACAAATTCGGCGGCCATACCTGTGTGCTCTCCGGCGCGATCACGGATTTCGTCGAAGGGCTCAATCCCGGCCTCTACCCGGCCGGCACCTGCTACTACATGCCACCCAACACGCCGATGACAGCGGCGAACCTTGGAACAGAAGATGCGGTGCTGATCGACACCTTCATTCTGCCGCCGGGCGAAGACACCATCACAATCGTCGAAACCTGCGACGAGTAAACGCGCATTCCCATGCGTTTTCGCGAAAATCCGCCCTCTCGGCACAATTTGTTAACGTTTTGGAAACGATTGACCCTGCCGAGAGCGCTGCGGAGCCTGCCCGCAATTGACCTTTTGACCAGTTTTCACTATGGGACCGGGATACGAGTCACGAACGCGGCGAAACGCGGGGCCAAACGGGCCTTGGCTCACATGGGACGCGCAGGCGATTGGATAGCTGCCTGCATTGATCGGACAGGCATGACTGACACCAATACAACACCAAAATTCGCGGATCTCAATCTGAATCCCAAGGTCCTCAAGGCCATCACCGAAGCGGGTTATGAGACCCCCACCCCCATTCAAGCCGGGGCCATCCCCCCTGCCCTCGAAGGCCGCGACGTGCTCGGCATTGCACAGACCGGCACAGGCAAGACCGCCTCTTTCACCCTGCCCATGATCACCATGCTCGCCCGTGGCCGCGCCCGCGCCCGGATGCCGCGCTCTCTGGTGCTCTGCCCGACACGGGAACTGGCGGCACAGGTGGCTGAAAACTTTGACGTTTACGCCAAGAACGTGAAGCTGACCAAGGCACTGCTGATCGGCGGCGTCTCCTTCAAGGAACAGGACCTGCTGATCGACAAGGGCGTTGATGTTCTGATCGCCACGCCCGGCCGACTGCTTGACCATTTCGAGCGCGGCAAGCTGATCCTGTCGGACGTGAAGGTCATGGTGGTCGACGAAGCAGACCGCATGCTCGACATGGGCTTTATTCCCGATATCGAACGCATCTTTGGCCTGACACCCTTCACCCGTCAGACGCTGTTCTTCTCCGCCACCATGGCGCCTGAGATCGAACGCATCACCAACACCTTCCTGTCCTCCCCGGCCCGTATCGAGGTTGCCCGTCAGGCAACCGCGTCGGAGACCATCGAACAGGGTGCCGTCTTTTTCAAAGCATCCCGCAAGGACCGCGAAGGCAGCGAAAAGCGCCGCGTTCTGCGTGGCCTCATCGATCTCGAAGGCGAGAAACTGACCAACGGCATCATCTTCTGCAACCGGAAGGTTGACGTGGACATCGTTGCCAAGTCCTTGAAAAAATACGGTTATGACGCGGCCCCGATCCACGGCGACCTGGACCAGTCACAACGCACACGCACGCTCGACAGCTTCCGTGAAGGCAACCTGGGCATCCTCGTAGCCTCTGACGTGGCCGCGCGCGGGCTTGATGTGCCCTCCGTCAGCCATGTATTCAACTACGACGTTCCCGGCCATGCCGAAGACTACGTGCACCGCATCGGTCGAACAGGCCGCGCCGGGCGCGAAGGCAAGGCACTCACCATCGTTGTGCCGCGTGACGAAAAGAATTTCGACGACGTCGAAGCGCTGATCCAAAAACAGATCCCGCGCATCGAAGCGCCGGGCAAACCGGCCCGGCCCGAGAAAAAGGACCCTGTCGCGCCCGAAGCCGCCGAGGAAACCCCGAAGCCGCGCAACACCCGCAGCCGCAACCGCCGTTCCGAAGAGGACAAGCCGAAGCCGCGCCAGGAAAACCGTCAAGACAACCGCCAGGACAAAGGTGGCCGTGGCCGCCGCGGCGGCGACAACAACGTGGTGGGCATGGGCGATCACATGCCGGAGTTCATCGCGCTGAGCTTTGAGGAACGGCGCGCCAGCTAAGCGCCCTCCCAACCAAACGAAAAAAGGACAAATGAGCGGCAGCCCATTTGTCCTTTTTCTTTTGCGATGTCAGCGCCTTACATCAGGCGACTGACAACCACGGTCACTTCCGGCTTCTTGCCGATCTCATTCTGCGACGTCTGGCGCACGATGCGGCGCAGGCCTTCTTCGATCTTGTCGTCGTCGGTCAGCGTCTTGGTGCCTGCACGGCCCAGCCACTGGCCAAGATCCTCTTCCAGAATGTCCGTCAGCGGCGCACGCGACCGGCCCATCTCTGCCAGCCCCATGACCTCGCACCACGGCTCACCAATCACTTCGTCTTCTTCGTCAATCAAAACGGTGACAATCACATGGCCGTTGAGCGCCATGCGAATGCGGTCCCGCACAATCCCATCCAGCGCGCCGATCTGCACGGTGCCATCGAGATAGGTCCGGCCCGTCTCCACGTATTCCGTCACCTTCGGCTCGTTGCCGCTGAGGTCAATCATCATGCCGTTGACCGCCAGCACCCCGGCGCGCCCCTTGGCTTCGGACAGCTTCACGTGCTCGCGCAGGTGGCGGTGTTCGCCGTGCATCGGGACCACGATCTGCGGTTTGACCACATCTTGCAGCGTTTCAAGATCGGGTCGGTTGGCATGGCCGGACACGTGATACAGACCATTGGAATCATCAACCACATCAACACCTTGCTCGGAGAGCTGGTTCATGATGCGGATCACCCCGCGCTCGTTTCCGGGGATCGTCTTGGAGGAAAACAGGAAGAGATCTCCCTCTTTCAACGTCATCCCGTTATACTTGCCCCGCGCCAGCTGCGCACTGGCCGCGCGCCGCTCGCCCTGCGATCCGGTGACCAGCAGCAAAAGGTTTTCGCGCGGGATCTGGCTCGCCTCGTCCGGCTGCACCACCTTTGGAAAGCTGTCGAGCACACCGGTTTCCACCGCCGCCTCGATCATCCGCCGCATGGCCCGGCCCATCAGGCAAATCGAGCGCCCGGCCCGTGCCCCGGCTTCCGCCAGCGTCTTGACCCGCGCGACGTTGCTGGCAAAGGTCGTCGCAACCACCATGTTCGGCGCTTCGGCCACCAGCTTTTCCACATTGGGGCCAACCTCGGCCTCCGAACGGCCGGGGTGAGGCGAGAACACATTGGTGGAATCGCAGACCAGCGCCTTCACACCGTCCTTCGAGACGTCCGCCCAAAGCTCCGGATCCCAAGCCTCGCCCACAAGCGGCGTCGTATCGAGCTTGAAATCGCCCGAATGGATCACCCGCCCCGCCGGCGTGTCGATCACCAGCGCGCTGCTTTCGGGAATGGAGTGAGAGATCGGCAGGAAGCCCACCTTGAACGGCCCCTCACTCACCGTCTCCGGCCATTTGGACGCGGTGCGCACCGCCTTGCCCTCGACACCGTATTCCTTGAGCTTGTGCCGCGCGATATTGGCAGTGAACGCCCGTGCATAGATTGGCGCGCCAAGGTCTTCGAACGTATGACCCACGGCGCCCACGTGATCCTCATGCGCATGTGTGATGAACACCGCTTCGATCCGGTTGCGGTTTTCCTTCAACCAGGTGATATCCGGCAGGATCAGGTCCACGCCCGGCGTGCCGTCCATGTCCGGGAACGTCACACCAAGATCCACGACGATCAGCCGCTCTTCCCCCGGTTTGCCATAGCCGTAGACATAGCAGTTCATGCCGATCTCACCGGCGCCTCCAAGCGGGAGGTAAATCAGTCGCTCTGTGCTCATGCCGTGCTGGCCCCTGCTTCAGTCATTGCTTTGTTATAGTCATAAATGACCGTCAGACCATGCATGGTCAGATCATCTTCGATTGTGTCGAACAGCACTTCACCGCTGGCGAAAAGCGGTGCAAGCCCGCCGGTTCCGATCACCTTCATCGGGCGACCGTATTCGGCCTTGATGCGCTCGGTGATGCCCTGGATCAGGCCCACATAACCCCAGAACACGCCGGACTGGATACAGCCCACCGTATTGGTCCCGATCACCTTGTCCGGCTGGGTGATGTCCACATGCGGCAGCGCTGCAGCGCCCTGGTGCAGCGCCTCAAGCGACAGGTTCACACCCGGCGCAATCACCCCGCCCACATAAGCGCCATCCTCGGCCACCACGTCAAAGTTCGTGGCAGTGCCAAAGTCCACCACCACGCAATCGCCGCCATGCCGCTCAAAGGCCCCCGCCGCATTGGCGAGACGATCCGGGCCCACCCCGGTTCCCGTGTCCACACGCGGCGTGATCGGCAAAAAACACTCGTTCCGGCCCACCACAAGCGGCCGGCACCCAAAGAAGCGGTCCGCAAAGACCCGCAGGTTCCAGACCACGCGGGGCACGGTTGAGGAGATCACCACATCGGTAATCTCCGCGTCGATCCCGTAGTGCGTCACCAGCGTCGAGTACCAGGTGAAATAAGCGTCGGCGGTGCGGCTGTGGTGGGTCGAGGTGCGCAGCGTGCACAGGAACTCTGTCCCGTCCCAGATCGAGAACACCGTGTTGGTGTTGCCGCAGTCGATGCAAAGCAGCATGGGCCGCCCCTTCCTAGAAAAACACGTCTGCCGCGGAAATGGCGCGGCGGGCTTCGGAGGTCTTTAGGACAAGATTACCCTGCTCGTCCACCGTCTCGAATGTTCCGCGATACGCATTGCTGCCGGTTCGGGCGATGATCTCTTCTCCAACACGGGCCGCCCGGGCGAGCCAGGCTTCGCGGATGGGCGCAAAGCCATAGGTGACAAAGGCCGCTTCGCGGACCGCATAGGCCTCGGCCAGCGCATCCAGCAGGGCTTCTGGCAACACCCGTTTGCCTGTTTCGGCGAGCAAGGACACGGGCGGAACCGCACCGGCCTCCACCTGCGCAGCCTGCGGCGCGGCAATCAGGTTCACGCCGACCCCGATGATCAGATGGCCCGCCGCGCTTTCGAGCAGGATCCCTGCCAGCTTGCCCCCGTGCAACAGCACATCATTGGGCCACTTGAGCGCCAATCCGCTGGCATCCCCAACCACGGCCTCCAACGCATCATAAAGCGCCAGTGATGCCACAAAGGACCGCAGCGCCACCACTTCGGGTGCTTCCGTCGGGCGCAGGACTAGGGACGCGGCAAAATTGCCAGCCGGATTGACCCAAGGACGCCCGCGACGCCCGCGCGCCGCCGTCTGTTTGAGACCCAGAATCCACTCCGGACCGGACAAGGACCGGGCAATGCGCGCGCCTTCCGCGCTTGTGCTGTCCACCTCGGCCAGCACCCGCCGACCATATCCCTCAGGCCACGCCATGGTCACCGTCCCCTTGTTTCTTTGTGCCTAAAATATCCCGGGGAGTCGCAGCTTTGCTGCGGCGGGGCAGCGCCCCAATACCCCCAAAAAACTGCGCCGCGCCTAAAGGCGCGGCACCGCGTAATAGCCCATAAGACGATCAGTTGACCAGCGTTGCCGCAGCCGCCTGTGCCGCGCCTTCGATGCCGAACAGGTTCACAACGCCAACCACCATGATAACGGCGGACGCCATCAGGAAGCCCCAGAGCACCGGGGATTTTCCGCCGTCCAGCGCATCCGCACGGTCTTCGCCGAAGTACATGTAGTAAACGATGCGCAGGTAGTAGAAGGCACCAATCACCGAAGCGATCACACCGGCAATCGCCAGCCACGCCATGTTGGCCTCATAGGCCGCGCGCAGCACGTAGAACTTGCCGAAAAAGCCCACCAGCGGAGGAACACCGGCGAGACTGAAGAGCAGCACCAGCATGGCCAGCGCCTTGCCCGGCTCGCGCTTCGAATACATGCCAAGCGCTTCGATATCCGTCACCGGCTGACCGTCGCGCTCCATCGACAGGATGAAGGCAAAGGTGCCGACATTCATGGTCACGTAGATCGCCATGTAGATCAGCATGGCCTGCACGCCCAGTTCTGAGCCCGCGGCCAGCCCCATCAGGGCAAACCCCATATGCGCGATTGACGAATAGGCCATCAGGCGTTTGATGTCGGTCTGCCCGATCGCCGCAACCGCGCCGTAGAACATCGACAGAACCGACAGCAGCGCCACAACCTGCCCCCAGTCATGGGTTGCGCCACCAAAGGCGTCGAACATCACGCGGGCAAACAGGCCCATTGCAGCGACTTTCGGCGCGGTGGCGAAGAAGGCCGTGACCGGCGTCGGAGAGCCCTGGTAGACGTCCGGCGTCCACATGTGGAACGGCACGGCCGAGACCTTGAAGGCGAGGCCCGAGATCAGCAGAACAAGGCCGATCAGCAGACCCACGGACAGGTGCCCGTCGCTTGTTGCCGCGATGATGCCCGCAAAGTCAGTGGTCCCGGCATAGCCGTAGATCAGGCTGCAACCGTAGAGCAGCAGGCCGGAGGACAGCGCGCCGAGCACAAAGTACTTCAGGCCCGCCTCTGTCGATTTCACCGAATCCCGACGCAGCGCAGCCACCACGTAGAGCGACAGCGATTGCAGTTCGAGCCCCATGTAAAGCGACATGAGATTGCCTGCGGAGACCATCATCATCATGCCAACCGCCGCCAGGGCCACCAGCAGCGGATATTCAAACCGCAGCAAGCCACGCGCCGACATGTAGCCTTCGCTCATCAGCAAAACCGCGGCGGCGGCCAGCAGGATGGTCACCTTGGCAAAGCGCGCAAAGCCGTCATCGATGAACATGCCGTCAAAGGCGGTGCTGCCCGGCGTGCCCACGGTGCCGATCCAGAAAGCGACCAGGACAAAGAGCCCCGCCGTGCCCCAGAGCAACGCGGAGGCCAGCTTGTCCTTGCCCGTATACACCGCGCCGACAAGCGCCAGCATGGCATAAACGGCCAGCACGATTTCCGGCAGGATGATGTTGAGATCAGCCGAGATCATTGCCCCGCCCCCTTAATGGTCTGCTTCGGCCACTTTGGCCATGCTGCCCAGATCGGCAGCGGCCACAGCCGTGTCATAGTGTTCAACCAGCGCGGCCACGCTCGGCCCGATGCGGTCAAGGATCGGTGCCGGATAGACCCCCATCCAGATCGTCATGATCACCAGCGGGGCAAAGATTGCCTTTTCGCGTGTGGTCATGTCGGTGATGGTCTTCAGGCTTTCCTTGATCAGATCGCCCATCACCACCCGGCGGTAGAGCCAGAGCGCATAGGCCGCCGAGAGGATCACCCCGGTTGTCGCCCCTGCCGCAACCCAGGTGTTGACCTGGAACACGCCCATGAGCGTCAGGAATTCACCCACGAACCCGGAGGTGCCCGGCAGGCCGACGTTGGCCATGGTGAAGAGCATGAAGATCAGCGCATAGGCGGGCATGCGGTTCACAAGGCCGCCATAGGCGTCAATCTCGCGCGTGTGCATCCGGTCGTAAATCACGCCAACACAGAGGAAGAGCGCGCCGGAGATGAAGCCGTGGCTGATCATTTGGAAGATCGCGCCATCAACCCCCTGCTGGTTTGCCGCGAAGATGCCCATGGTCACATAGCCCATGTGCGCGACGGACGAATAAGCGATGAGCTTTTTCATGTCTTCCTGCACCAGCGCCACCAGCGAGGTGTAAATGATCGCAATGACCGACAGGGTGAAGACCAGATCCTGCATCACGTCCGATCCCACCGGGAACATCGGCAGGCTGAAGCGCAGGAAGCCGTAGCCGCCCATCTTCAGAAGGATCGCCGCCAGCACGACAGAGCCTGCAGTCGGGGCCTGCACGTGGGCATCCGGGAGCCATGTGTGCACCGGCCACATCGGCATCTTCACCGCGAAGCTGGCGAAGAAGGCGAGGAAGAGCAGCGTCTGCATGCCACCTACGATGGTGATCCCGAGGACAGAGAAGCTTTCGGTGCCGAACTTGTGGTTCAAGAGAACCGTGATGTCGGTGGTGCCCGCGTCCGAATACATCGCCACCATCGCAACCAGCATCAACACAGAGCCGAGGAAGGTGTAGAGGAAGAACTTGAACGACGCATAGATGCGGTTCGCCCCGCCCCAGATGCCGATGATCAGGAACATCGGGATCAGGCCCGCTTCGAAGAACAGGTAGAAGAGCACCAGATCCAGCGCCATGAACACGCCAAGCATCAGCGTTTCAAGCAGCAGGAAGGCGATCATGTATTCCTTGACCCGCGTCTTGACGTCCCAGGAAGCCGCGATGGTCAGCGGCATCATGAAGGTGGTCAGCATGACGAAGAGTACGGAAATCCCGTCGACGCCCATCTTGTAGCTGAGGCCCAGCAGCCAGCTGCGCTCTTCGACCATCTGAAAACCGGTGTCCGAGGCATCGAACTGGAACAGGATGAAGAGCGAGATCAGGAAGGTCGCCGTGGTGGCAAAGAGGGACAGCCATTTGGCATTGCGGTTCGCCGCCTCATCATCGCCGCGCAGGAAAACCGCGAGGATCAGCGCTGCCAGAGCAGGCAGGAAGGTGACAATGGAAAGAAGGTTATCCATCAGTGCGCCCCTCCGCTGAGCGTCATCCAGGAGATCAGAACCACGATCCCGATCACCATCGCAAAGGCATAGGTAAAGATGTAGCCGGACTGTGCGCGGCCCGCGAGCCGGGTGAAGAAGGGCACGATGCCCATGGCCACGCCATTGATCGAGCCATCAATCACATCCGTGTCGCCGCGCTTCCACAGGAAGCGGCCAAGCGCCTTGGCCGGGCGGACAAAGAGGAAATCGTAGATCTCGTCAAAGTACCATTTGTTCAGCAGGAACAGGTACAGCGGGCGCTGGTTCTCGGCCAGACGCTTCGGCAGGCTCGGGTTCACGATGTAGAACAGATAGGCCATGCCAAGACCGATCAGCATCACCACGAAGGGCGAAAGCTTGACCCATGTCGGCACGTAATGCGCCTCATGCAGCACGGTGTTTTCCGGCGCGATATAGATCGCCGCCTCACCCGGTGCGCTTTCCATGACGTAGTGCAGCTCGGAAGCTTTCGGGCTGCGTTCAGCCACGGCCTCGACCAGTTCCTGCGTCGGCTCGCCATAGCTGCCGCCAAAGAACTTCACCACCTGGTTGGTCTTGCCGAAGAAGCTGCCGTACCAGATCGCCCCGGCAAAGACCGCCCCAAGCGCCAGAACACCAAGCGGGATCAGCATGACAGTCGGGCTTTCATGCGCGTGGTCATGGGTGTGCTTATCGCCGCGTGCCTCGCCATAGAAGGTGAGGAAGATCAGGCGCCAGCTGTAGAAGGAGGTGAACAGCGCCGCGATCACCAGCATCCAGAAGGCATAGCCGCCCTGGCTGCCGACAAAGGCGCTTTCGATCACCGCGTCTTTCGACGCAAACCCGGCAAAGCCGATCCAGCCGGTCAGCGGGATGCCCACCCCGGTGATGGCCAGCGTGCCAATCATCATCGCCCAGAAGGTATAGGGCAGTTTCTTGCGCAGCCCGCCATAGTTCCGCATGTCCTGCTCATGGTGCATGCCGTGGATCACGGACCCGGCGCCAAGGAAGAGCATCGCCTTGAAGAACGCGTGCGTGAAGAGGTGGAACATGGCGACCGAGTAAACGCCAACTCCCGCCGCCACGAACATGTAGCCAAGCTGCGAACAGGTGGAATAGGCGATGACGCGCTTGATATCGTTCTGCACGAGGCCAACGGTGGCTGCAAAGAACGCCGTGGTCGCGCCAAGGAAGGTGATGAACGCAGTGGCGTTTGGCGCAAATTCCATCAGCGGCGACATGCGGCACACGAGGAAGACGCCTGCGGTCACCATGGTTGCGGCGTGGATCAGCGCCGATACTGGCGTCGGGCCTTCCATCGCGTCAGGCAGCCAAGTGTGCAGGATCAACTGGGCCGATTTGCCCATCGCGCCGATGAACAGCAGCAGCGCGACAATCTCGGCGGCATTCCATGTGGTCCACAGGAAGGTCAGCTGCGTTTCGGCAATGCTCGGCGCAGCGGCAAAGACATCGTCAAAGCGGATCGAGTCCGTCAGGTAGAACAGCGCAAAGATGCCAAGCGCAAAGCCAAAGTCACCGACGCGGTTGACCACAAAGGCCTTGATCGCGGCGGCGTTGGCGCTCGGCTTGCGGTAGTAGAAGCCAATCAGCAGGTAAGAGGCAACGCCCACGCCTTCCCAGCCAAAGAACATCTGAACAAGGTTGTCAGACGTGACCAGCATGAGCATGGCGAAGGTAAAGAACGACAGGTACGCAAAGAAGCGCGCGCGGTAGCTTTCCTCACCTTCCCTGAAGTTCTCATCATGCGCCATGTAGCCAAAGCTATAAAGGTGCACGAGCGAGGAAACCGTGGTCACGACGATCAGCATGATCGAGGTCAGCCGGTCAAGCCGGATCGACCAATCGGTGCTGAGCGAACCACTTTCGATCCAGCGCAGGATCTGAATGTGCTGCGTCTCGGCCCCGTGGGTGAAGAAGACGATCCAGCTCAGGAGCGCCGCGAGGAACAGCAGACCCGTGGTCACATACTGTGCGCCCTTGATCGAAATGATCCGCCAGCCGAAACCCGCGATCAACGCGCCAAGCAGCGGGGCAAAGAGGATGATGCTCTCCATGGATCTACTCTCCATCACCGGATTCGTTGCGAGTTCTGCCTCGCAGCCAAACAACCGAAGCGCCGACGACCGCTCCGAGCAGCGCAATCAAGATATAGTTTTCGCTGGACATCCGGCTCAGCCCTTCATCACGTTGACGTCTTCCACGGCAATGGTGCCGCGGTTGCGGAAGAAGCAGACGAGGATCGCAAGGCCAATGGCGGCCTCGGCGGCGGCCACGGTGAGCACAAACAGCGTGAACACCTGTCCCGTCAGATCCCCCAGATGCGTGGAGAAGGCCACAAGGTTGATGTTCACCGCCAAGAGCATCAATTCGATGCTCATCAGCAGGATGATCACGTTCTTGCGGTTCAGGAACAGGCCGAAAATGCCGATGACAAACAGCACCGCCGCCACCGTCAGGTAATGTTCCAGTTCTATCATCTCACGTCCCTCCGGGTTTGACCCGATTGTCGTCTTTTGATGCGGTCCGCTCTCGCGGTCCGCAGTCCCGGACCTGATCCGGGACCTGTCTGTCTGTCCCGGCTTACCCGGGGTGTCGCTGTGCGCGCCTCAGAGCCCCTGCCCCGGTTTCACGTCCTTGAGTTCCATCTGCTCTTTCGGATCGCGCAGGATCTGGCTCACAATGTCCTGGCGTTTGACGTCCGAGCGGTGGCGCAGGGTCAGAACAATCGCCCCGATCATGGCGACCAGCAGGATCAGACCCGCCAGCTGGAACAGCAGGAAGTACTTGTCATAGAGGATCAGCCCGAGCGCCGCGGTGTTGTGCACATCTGCCGGTGTCGGGTTGGCCATCTGGCTGGCCGCCATCTCCGACGCTTCCCAGACGCCAAAGGCCATGGCCAGTTGCATCAGAAGCACCAGACCGATCAGCAGGGCAAGCGGCATATATTGCGCCATCTCCGCCTTCAACTCGGCAAAATCGATGTCGAGCATCATCACCACGAAGAGGAAAAGCACCGCCACCGCGCCCACGTAGACGATGATCAGCAGCATGGCGACAAATTCCGCCCCCATCAGCACGAACATCCCCGCCGCCGACAAAAAGGCAAGGATCAGCCAGAGCACCGAGTGCACCGGGTTGCGCGAGATGACCGTGAACAGGCCCCCGGCAATGACACCCAACGCAAAGAGATAGAAAGCAAAGGCGATCATGTCTCGTCATCCTTTTTGTCTTCCATGACAGATTTGGCCATATCCATGGCGCGCGTCATGGCAGGAATACCGGCGAACATCGACATCTGGGCGATGGTCTCGGCAATCTCTTCTTTCGTGGCCCCGGCCTCCAGCGCATGGCGCACCGTCATGCGAAACGGCGTTTCCGCCTGTGCACCCTGCATGGTCAGCCCTGCAAGAGTCAGCAAAAGGCGGGTCTTGGCGTCGAGCCCTTCCTTGGAAATCCCCTTGCCGAACCACATCTCCATGGCGTCTTTCGGCATGGTGGGCCACATCTTCTCGAAGCCCTTGGGATCAAACGAAGACAGCGCCGGGTTGAAGGCCTTCGCCATCTCCTGCGCCTGCTCCATCATCAGCTCAAACGGGGTTTTGGGGTCAGACATTTTCGCCTCCACGCTCGCCGCTTGCTCCACCAAGGATTTTCGAAAATCCTTGGCAAAAATCTTCAAAGATTTTTGCGGAACAAATCATCGGTACGGTGCATCCAGTTCGAGGTTGCGGGCAATCTCGGCCTCCCAGCGATCCCCGTTCGACAGGAGTTTTTCCTTGTCATAGAACAGCTCTTCACGGGTTTCGGTCGAGAATTCGAAATTCGGCCCCTCAACAATCGCATCCACCGGGCAAGCTTCCTGGCAGAATCCGCAGTAGATGCACTTGGTCATGTCGATATCATACCGCGTGGTCCGGCGGCTGCCGTCCTCGCGTGGCTCGGCATCAATGGTGATCGCCTGCGCCGGGCAGATTGCTTCGCAGAGTTTGCAGGCAATGCAGCGCTCTTCCCCGTTGGGATAACGGCGCAGCGCGTGCTCACCGCGGAACCGCGGGCTGAGCGGGCCTTTTTCGTGCGGGTAATTCAGCGTCGCCTTGGGCGCAAAGAAATACTTCAACCCCAGCTTGAAGCCTTCGATGAAGTCAAACAGCAGGAAATACTTGGCCGCGCGGCCGTAGTCGATATTGGCCATCTTATCCTCCTACGCTCCAGCGGGCATACGCCCCGAAGAACCAGCCGAATTTTGCCGCGAAGGCGACGAAGACCACCCAGACGAGGCTGAACGGAAGGAACACTTTCCAGCCCAGACGCATCAATTGGTCATAGCGGTAACGCGGCGTGATCGCCTTCACCATTGCGAAGATGAAGAAGAAGAACGCCATCTTCGCCACCATCCACAGCGCGCCGTCCGGCAGGCCGGGGATCGGCGAGAGCCAGCCGCCGAAGAACAGCAGCGAAGTCAGCGCGCACATCAGGAAGATGGCGATGTACTCGCCTGCCATGAACAGCAGGAAGGGCGTTGCGGAGTATTCCACCTGGTAGCCCGCGACGAGTTCCGATTCCGCTTCCGGCAGGTCGAACGGTGGGCGGTTGGTTTCCGCCAAGGCGCTGATGAAGAAGAGGAAAACCATCGGGAAGTGCGGCAACCAGTACCACGAGAAGAAGCCAAGACCCCCGTCCTGCGCCCGCACGATATCGCCGAAGTTCATCGACCCGGTCGAGATGATTACGCCGATGATGATCAATCCGATGGACACCTCATAAGAGATCATCTGCGCCGCAGAGCGCAGCGAGCCGAGGAACGGATATTTCGAGTTCGACGCCCATCCGCCCATGATCACGCCGTAGACCTCAAGCGAGGACATGGCGAAGACGTAGAGAATGGCGACGTTGATGTCGGAGATCACCCAGCCGTCCGCAAAGGGGATCACCGCCCAGACGATCACCGCCAGAACAAAGGAGGTCATCGGCGCCAGCATAAAGACCGGACGGTCTGCACCAGCGGGGATCACCACCTCTTTTACAACGTATTTCAGCGCGTCAGCCACGGATTGCAGGATGCCGTAAGCCCCAACAACGTTCGGGCCGCGCCGCATCTGCACAGCCGCCCAGATCTTGCGGTCGCCATAGACGAGGAACAAGAGTGAGACCATGACAAAACCCAGCACGGCGAGGCATTGCGCGAAGATAATCACAAAAGTGCCTAGGGGCGTGGAAAAGAAGTCTGCCATCGGGTCCTCACACCATCGGTATTCCGTTTTCGGCACAGGCCAGCGCGACAACTTCCGCGTCGATGGTCCTCAGCCCCTCGGGCAGCGCGGCGGAGATGGTGTAAACCGCATCCCCGCGCCAAATGCCGCCCTCTTCCGTCACATTGGTCCGCAGGTGCCGGGCAAAGCCGTACCCCCGGATCAATGCATATTGCGCCGCGGCGCATTCGGCGTAGTCCGCCACATCCGTTTTGCCGCGCGCACCGCGCATGGCCACGTCAAACTGCACCAACTCGCCTTCCAGAAGGCGGGTTTCAATGCCATCGTAAACCGGGGAAAACGCCCCCGTCTGCGGTGTTGTGCATGCACACACCGCACCCGCCAGGCTGATCAGGCTTATGGTCAACCAGGCCTTCAAGATCACTCAGCCGCCATCGCCGTATTGCGCCGATCCTTGGCGTTGCGCGACAGCTCCGCCATCACCTCGCTTGCGCGCGCAATCGGGTTGGTCAGGTAGAAGTCCTTGATCGCATAGCGGAAATCCGCATCCCCGAGCGCGCCTGCCGGTTCAGCCTGCCAGTCGTTTTCCGGCACGCTGTCGATCTGCGCCAGATGCGGGACCTCAGCCACCAGCGCCTGCCGCAGTCCGGCAAGGCTGTCCCAGGGCAGCGTCGCACCCAGCTCACCGGACAGCGCACGCAGGATTGCCCAGTTCTCCTTGGCCTCGCCCGGCGCAAACCCGGCGCGCAGCGCCAGTTGCGGGCGGCCTTCGGTGTTGACGAAAAGCCCCTGCTCTTCGGTATAGGCCGCGCCCGGCAGGATCACGTCAGCGCGGTGCGCGCCGCGATCCCCGTGGGAGCCTTGGTATATGACAAAGGCCCCTTCGCCGATTTCAAGCTCATCCGCGCCAAGGTTGTAGATCACATCAGCGGATTGCACCGCTTCCATGCCCTTGTCGTTGACCGCCCCGATGTCCAGCGCCCCCACGCGGCTCGCCGCCGTGTGCAACACCATGAACTTCGACGATCCGGCCTGCGCCATCTGCATCGCCGTGCCAAGCACCGCCGCGCCATCCGCTTCGGTCAGAGCGCCCTGACCAAGGATCATGACACCTTTGACGCCGTCCTTGTCCGCGTGATCCTGTTTGGACAGGCTGTCGAGCGCTGCCCGCCCTGTCCCCAGTTCGATCACATCGTAGGTCAGATCCACCTCCGGACCGATCCGCGCCACCTTGGCACCGCGTGCCCAGGCTTTGCGAATGCGCGCATTGAGCACCGGCGCTTCGTCGCGCGGGTTGGTGCCGATCAGCAGAATCATGTCTGCCTCGTCGATGTTTTCGATCGACGCGGTGCCGACATAGCCGGAGCGGTTACCCGCAGGCAGTTTCGCCCCGTCGGTGCGGCATTCAACAGCGCCGCCCTGCCCTTCGATCAGGGACTTGAGAGAATAGGCCGCTTCAACAGAGGCCAGATCCCCAACAAGACCCGCCAAAGACGTCGCGCCCTTGATGGCCTCGGCGGTCTTGGCCAGAGCTTCACCCCAGCTTGCCGGACGCAGCTTGCCGTTCTCGCGGACATAAGGACGGTCCAGTCGCTGGCGGCGCAAGCCGTCCCACACGAACCGTGTCTTGTCCGAAATCCATTCTTCGTTCACGCCGTCATGGTTGCGCGGCAAGAAGCGCATGACTTCGCGCCCCTTGGTATCCACGCGGATCGACGATCCCAATGCATCCATCACATCCACGGACTCGGTCTTGGTCAGCTCCCAGGGCCGCGCCGTGAAGGCATAGGGCTTGGAGACCAGCGCGCCAACCGGACACAGGTCGATGATGTTGCCCTGCAGGTTCGAGTCGAGCGTCTCGCCAAGGTAGGAGGTGATCTCCGCATCCTCACCGCGCCCGGTCTGACCCATCTGGGTGATCCCGGCGACTTCCGTCGTAAAGCGCACACAGCGCGTGCAGGAAATGCAGCGCGTCATATGCGTCTCGACCAGCGGACCAAGATCCAGATCGGTCACCGCGCGCTTCGGCTCGCGGAAGCGAGAGAAATCAACGCCATAGGCCATGGCCTGATCCTGCAGATCACACTCGCCGCCCTGATCGCAGATCGGGCAATCGAGCGGGTGATTGATGAGCAGGAACTCCATCACCCCTTCGCGCGCCTTCTTCACCATCGGCGAATTGGTTTTCACCACGGGTGGCTGGCCTTCGGGGCCGGGGCGCAGATCGCGGACCTGCATGGCGCAGGAGGCGGCGGGTTTCGGCGGGCCGCCAACAACCTCAACCAGACACATGCGGCAGTTGCCCGCGATGGAAAGTCGTTCGTGGTAACAGAAGCGCGGCACCTCGATTCCGGCGACCTCACAGGCCTGAATCAAGGTCATGGCCCCGTCTACCTCCAGCTCGTTGCCGTCGATGACGATCTTGCGCAAATCTGTCATGCCCATGCCCTTCAGTTATCGTGCCTAGGGTCGGCTCCGGCGTGCCAAACATGCGCATTGGCGTTGCGGGCCGAGGTCCCGTCACTCCTAGCGTGTACGCTTGGAAGTTACCAGCGTATATCCTAGGCACAGGCGTGAAAAATCGCCGCAATCCCGGTGATTTAATGCACATTTGTGAATACGTTAAAGCGCCGGGATTGCATGATAATATGCAAAAGGCCGATCCTGTGGGATCGGCCCTAATCTGATAGATTCTCTCGGATTTCCGCCGGTTTAGCGGAGCAGCACACCGATCGCCGTGCCCTTGGCAATCTGCCGCTCGCCAAAGGCGCAGAGCGCAGCCGCGTTGTCCGCATCCACGCCCTGACCGGCCAGATAGGCCGAGGCCTTCGCCCGCATGCGTTTCTTTTCCGTTTTCGAGGTCACGTAGTCCTCGATTTCCTCTTCCGAATACCCCAGTTCTCCAGCGCGGCTCTCCAGCGCCTTGATCGTGGAATAGGCTCGAATCATACGGGCGCTGATCCCGTCGCAGGTCTTTCTGATCTCATCGGCGATGGCGATGGCCATCAAACCATTGTCAATTTCAGCAACATCCCTGAGCGGCGGTTTCGCCGCGAGGGATTGCCCCGCCAGACCCAACCCAAGGGCCAGCACCAGTACTCTTTTCGAAATCGGACGCATCACTGCCGCCTCCTTGCTCGATATCACAGGTCAAGACATGGGGGCATGGACTGCTGTTATACAATAGCAGCGCAGCAAATCCCTGAATTTCAGCGGTTTTCCGCGAAACCCCGGATCAGATGTCCAGGCAAGTTCCGACAAATGTCAGCGTATCATCTTCGATCTGCAACGCTTCGCGCGGCGTATCGGGACCGCTCGCCCAGTCAATATCGGACGTGCCGAAATACCGGATGCAGTGCTGAATGCTCTCGTACCGCGCGGCTTCAATCGCCCCGTCCAGCGAGGCGGACACGGGACGGGCCGTCGCGACAAAGGAAGCCCGGTTCCCCCGCTCGGACTTGGCGGCGGTCCGATAGCGTTGGCCGTCGAAAACCTCCGGGTTCTGACCAAAGCCAAAGCGATCATTGATGCTGCTGCACCCAGCCGCGGACAAAGCCAATGCGCTCAACAGGACGACACGGATCATAACACTCTGCTCCCTCGCACCACCCAAGGTGCTGTTTGGTCTTCGCCCTAGGCGACTTTGCGGCGCAGTTTCGCCACTCCAGCCGGAATGGTCAAGCAATCAGAACGCCAAACGGCGGGTCGCGCGCACCTGCCCGGCCAGTAGAAAATCAGAAAGAAGCGAGCCACCGCAACACCCGCCTTGAACAACCGAGCAAGGACGGGTCAGCGCGCCGTTGCATCACTCCGCCGCAACAGCACTCATCTTGCCGGATTTCTGCGCCTTGATCCGATCTTCGATCTCGTCGCGGAAGTTGCGGATCAGGCCCTGGATCGGCCAGGCCGCCGCATCGCCAAGCGCGCAGATGGTGTGGCCTTCGACCTGCTTGGTCACATCCCACAGCATGTCGATCTCTTCCTCGTCGGCCTCGCCTTTCACCAGACGATCCATGACGCGCATCATCCAGCCGGTGCCTTCGCGGCAAGGCGTGCACTGGCCGCAGCTTTCGTGTTTGTAGAACTTGGACAGACGCCAGATCGCCTTGATGATGTCGGTCGACTGATCCATCACGATCACCGCCGCCGTGCCAAGGCCAGAGCCCAGCTCGCCGCGCAGATAATCAAAATCCATGATCGCATCGCGCATGTTCTCGCCGCGCACGCACGGCACGGACGATCCACCGGGGATCACGGCCTTCAGATTGTCCCAGCCGCCGCGAATACCGCCACAGTGCTTTTCGATCAGTTCTTCAAAGCTGATCGACATGGCCTCTTCGACTACGCAGGGGTTGTTCACATGGCCCGAGATCGCAAACAGCTTCGTGCCCGCGTTGTTCTGACGGCCAAAGCCCGCGAACCACTCGGGGCCGCGCCGCAGGATTGTCGGAACAACAGCGATGGATTCGACGTTGTTCACCGTGGTCGGGCAGCCATAAAGACCCGCGCCCGCCGGGAACGGCGGCTTCATGCGCGGCATGCCTTTCTTGCCTTCGAGGCTTTCGATCAGCGCGGTCTCTTCACCGCAGATATACGCGCCCGCGCCGTGGTGCAGGTACAAGTCAAAGTCCCAGCCGGACCCGGCGGCGTTCTTGCCCAGCAGTCCTGCGTCATAAGCCTCGTCAATCGCCGCCTGAAGCGCCTCTTTCTCGCGGATGTATTCGCCGCGAATGTAGATGTAACAGGCGTTCGCCTGCATGGCGAAACTGGCGATCAGGCAGCCTTCGATCAGCGTGTGCGGATCGTTGCGCATGATCTCGCGGTCCTTGCAGGTGCCCGGCTCGGATTCGTCGGCATTCACAACAAGATAGCTCGGGCGACCATCGGATTCCTTGGGCATGAAAGACCACTTCAGCCCGGTCGGGAAGCCCGCGCCGCCCCGGCCCCGCAGGCCCGAGGCCTTCATCTGGTCGATGATCCAGTCCCGGCCGTTCTGGATGATCTTGGCGGTGCCGTCCCAATGCCCGCGCTTCTTTGCGCCATCAAGCGTGCGGTCATGCATCCCATAAAGATTGGTAAAGATGCGATCCTGATCCTGAAGCATGGTCTTTTAGTCCTGTTGCTGCTGGCGCGCGCGCCAGAGTCCGAAAATCATCCAGATGGCCCACCCGAACGCGGCAATCGCTGCAAGGTCAAACAGCGCAAGCGTGCGAGCGGTCCATCCCATCGCCGCGCCAAGCGCGTTGATGGCAATCCAGGCGACACCGGTCCCGGCAATCAGAAGCGCGATTCTGCGCCCTGTTTTCTGCTGATCCGGTGTCGCCTTTGTCATCTTGTCTGCCCGTTAGCCTTTCGCTGCCGTCTTGGCGGGCGCTGCCGCCTTGACCGGCTTGGCCTCGGCGGCCTTGGGCTTGGCCGCTGCGCTCTTGGGCGCGGGCTTGGCCTTTTCAACAGCCGGAGCTGCAGCCGCCTTGGGCGCTGCGGGGGCCGGTTTTGCAGCGGGCTTCGGCGCGGCTTTGACTGCGGGCTTTTCAGCGGCAGGTTTCGGCGCGGCCTTCATAGCGGCGGCCTTGCGCGCCGGTGCCTTACGTGCGGCCGGAGCTGCCTTGGCCGGGGCTGTGGGCTTCGCCGGTGCCGGCTCAACAGCGGCCGGTTTCACGGCCTTGACAGGGGCAGCTTTGGCCGGGGCCGCCTTGGCGACCGGCTTCGTCCGGGCGGCGCGCTGCGGTGCGGGCTTCGCCTTGGCTTTCGGCGCGGCTTTCGCCTTCGGGGCCGGTTTGGCAACCGGGGCCACCGGAACGGACCCGCGCATGGTTTTCGCCATGCTCAGCGGCATATCCAGCGCCGCCTGTGTCACGGCATAATTCATTTCGATCATCAGCTCGGCCTGCTTGGCCCACATTTCGATCATCGCGCCATAGGCAGGCGCCATTGCATTGGCAATCTTGGAGGTCTTCATGGTCACGTCTTCGTTCCCGTCACTGGTTCAAACGCAGGGGATCCGCGTTCTTCGCTGGCCCCGCTCCTCCCAGGCGAGACTACAAGTTGAGGCCTCGCACACACGCAAGAGCGGTGCAAGGCCTCCCGTCGTCGCAGGGCTCAGGCACGCGCGCCCTGCCCCGTCCATTTTAGACGCCGGACCTTTCGGTTTTCTTCCGAAAGGCCGCTGCGGCGTCAGTATACTTTGCCATCCTCGACGCGCTGCGAGAACTCCGTCTCGCCGCCCGAGGCCAGAATCTTGGCCTGTCCAACCCAGTCGTCGCGGGTCGCGCGGCCCTTGAACCCGGCAAGGTTCGAGTCGATCCACGCAAGCTCATCCTTGCTCCAGGCGGCAATCTGATCGAAGTGATAGATACCGAGGCTGTTGCACAGCTGCTCCAGCTTCGGTCCAACCCCTTTGATTTCTTTCAGGTTATCCGCGCCGCCGTCGCGCGGGCCGTCGAGCATCGCGGGTTTGCTGCCCTCATCGGTGCCCTCGATCACGCCGTCGCCGTCCCGATCAACCTTGTCTTCGGAAGCTCCCGAAGGTGCCGGATCGCCGCCGTCGTAGCGCCATGTGCCCTTGCGCGCGGCAAGATCGTCTTGCCCGGCCAGAGGTTTGGACGGCTTGATCACGCCCACGCCGTCACCACCGGACGCAGCCACGCCAGTCTCTGCCTCCGAAGCCGCGCTCTGCGCAGGCGCTTCTGCCGCAGCGGGTGCACTCGCCTCAGCAGCTTCCGAATCCGCGTCATCAGAGCCAGCCGCTTCGCCGACTTCCGCGTCGCCTTCGTATTTCCATTCACCTTTGCGCGCCGCGAGATCTTCTTCACCTGCGAGCGGCTGGGACGGCTTCACAGCTGCATCATCCTCGTCGGACGTGTCCGCTGCCGCGTCGGCACTCTCAGCCGCACTTGCCGCATCTGCCTCAGAGCTGCTTGCAGTATCCGAAGCAGCCTCCTCCGCTGCCTCTGCCGCACGCGCTGCGCTTGTGGTCGGTGCCGCAGACGCTGCACCGGCCGCCCCGGCTACTGCTGCGCCCGTAGCCGCCGCTGTTGCCGTGCCAGCACCAGAGGCGGCTTCACTGGCTTCCGACTCCGAACCCGATTTGCAGAAGAGCCAGTTGAAGAGCAGACCCAAAAGGCCAAAGACCAGAAGCCCCAAAATCAGCGAGGCAAAAAAGCCCCGCCCTGCCACTGCCATGTTCAGCAGGAAACTCAGGGCACCCAACGCCCCGGCCACCGACCAACATTTCATTGTACAGCTTCCGTTCAGATCACTCATTGGATCACTCCCCTGTCCCGAGCAATGGGACGCCTTACTCGTAGACATCCCCTTTCTTAACGCGGCTAGAAAACTCGGTTTCTCCCCCCGATGCCAGCGTTTTTGCCTGGGAAACCCACGCGTCGCGCGTCACGCGGCCCTTGAAGCCTTCCAAATTTGCATCAACCCAGGCCACTTCGTCCTCGGTCCAGGCGGCGATCTGATCAAAGTGATAAAAGCCCAATGCGTTGCAGAGCTTCTCAAGCTTCGGACCTATGCCTTTGATTCTCTTGAGATCATCCGCCTCGCCCCCCTTCGGCGCGTCCAGCGCTTCGGGTTTGGTGCCCACGTTTTCGCCATCGCTTTCGGGCTTGGCTTGCGGCGCCGGTTTCAGGGCTTCTGCTGCTTTGGTCTTAGACGGCGCGGGCGCGGCGGGTTTGGCCCCTTCTGCGGGCTCTCCGGCGGTGGTTTTCTCCGATGCGTTGCCCCATGGCGCGCGCAGCGGCACCTCGGTGCCGTCGATCCGCTTGACCGTATCGCCAATGTCATCGGCCAGCTGCGCCGAGGCATTCAGCTTGATCGAAGCGTTCACATATTCGGTCAGCGAGGTGATGCCGCTCTTCGGCTCGGAGGCAAACCGACCGTTTTGCGGACCAACCTGCGGCACCTCACCCTTGCCAAGCCGCGTCAGCAGATCGCGCAGACTGTCCTCTGTGAGGTCTTCGTAATAATCCTTGCCGATCTGGGCCATCGGCGCGTTGGTGCAGGCCCCGAGGCACTCCACCTCTTCCCATGAAAACTTGCCGTCTTCGCTGACCTGATGGGCTTTCGGTGCGATCATGTCTTTGCAGACGGCAATCAGATCCTCGGCGCCGCAGATCATGCAGGAGGTCGTGCCACAGATCTGCACATGCGCGACAGAGCCAACCGGCTGCAGCTGGAACATGAAGTAGAAGGACGCCACCTCAAGCACCCGCATGTAGGGCATGCCCAGCATCTCGGCCACGCCTTCAATTGCCGGGCGCGTCAGCCAGCCTTCCTGTTCCTGCGCGCGCCAGAGCAGCGGAATGACCGCGCTCGCCTGACGACCGGCAGGATACTTTGTCATCTGCGCTTCCGCCCAGGCCAGATTGTCCGGCGTAAACGCAAAGCTTTCGGGTTGGTCTTGGTGCAAACGACGTAGCATCTGGCTCGGTCTCCGGAATGGCGCGGCGCCCGGACGCGGGCGGCGCGGTCTTTATAGGGTCAGGCTTCGGGCGCTGCTGCCACGGCCTGCGGCGCACAGCCACCAACCACGGAGCGCACACCGCCGTTTTCGATCGAAACGGCCTCTTCGCGCTGAACTTTGTATTGCGCCACCTGGATCAGCATCTCGCGCGGCATGCCGGTCTGCAGTTCCATGGGCAGGTAATGGTTTTCCGTCGACAGCTCGCAGCCGATGGACGCAAGTGCCGCGTCAAACGCCGCCAGATCCTCCGGGGTTGTCCCTTCGGGCGGCAGACAGGCGGCAAGCAGGGGCACAGCGCCCAAAGTCAAAACGATCTTCTTCATGTCAGAGGTCCCTCGTAAATCTGTCTGCTCACCGTTCTAACCATCGGCCTTCAGCGGTCAATCTCTCCGAACACCACGTCCATCGTGCCGATGATCGCCGCCACATCCGCCAACTGGTGGCCCTTGGAGACGTGATCCATCGCCTGCAGGTGAAGGAAACCGGGCGCGCGCAGCTTCGCGCGATACGGTTTGTTGGACCCGTCAGACACCAGGTAGACGCCAAACTCCCCCTTCGGCGCCTCGACAGCGGCGTAGATTTCACCCTCCGGCACCTTGAAGCCTTCGGTGTAGAGTTTGAAGTGGTGGATGAGTGCCTCCATGGAGGTCTTCATGTCTGAACGTTTCGGCGGCGTCAGCTTGCCCCGCGCCAGCACATCGCCCTGCCCTTCGGGCGCGCGCAGCTTGGCAATCGCCTGATGGATGATCGACACGGACTGGCGCATTTCTTCCATGCGGCACAGGTAGCGATCATAGCAGTCGCCGTTCTTGCCCACGGGGATCTGGAACTCGAACTCGTCATAGCACTCATAGGGCTGCGCGCGGCGCAGGTCCCATGCGAGGCCAGAGCCGCGCACCATGACGCCGGAGAAGCCCCACTCGTTGATCTCTTCTTCGCTCACCACGCCGATATCGCAGTTGCGCTGCTTGAAGATGCGATTTTCGGTCAGCAGCCCGTCGATGTCCGCCATGACTTTCGGGAATTCGTTGGCCCAGGTCTCGATGTCGTCGATCAGCGCATCGGGCAGATCCTGATGCACCCCGCCGGGGCGGAAATAGGCCGCGTGCAGACGCGCGCCGCAGGCACGCTCGTAGAAGACCATGAGCTTTTCGCGTTCTTCAAAACCCCAGAGCGGCGGCGTCAGCGCGCCCACGTCCATGGCCTGAGTGGTCACGTTCAGAAGGTGGTTCAGCACCCGGCCAATCTCGCAGAACAGCACGCGGATCAGGCTGGCGCGGCGCGGGATTTCGATGCCGCAGAGCTTTTCAATGGCCAGGCACCAGGCGTGTTCCTGGTTCATCGGGGCCACGTAATCGAGCCGGTCGAAATACGGCAGGTTCTGCAGGTAGGTCCGGCTCTCCATGAGCTTTTCCGTGCCCCGGTGCAGCAGGCCGATATGCGGGTCCGCGCGCTCGACGATCTCGCCGTCAAGCTCCAGAACCATCCGCAAAACCCCGTGCGCCGCAGGGTGTTGCGGGCCGAAGTTGATGTTGAAGTTGCGGATCTTCTGCTCGCCCGTCAGAGCGTCTTCGAAGCCTTTGGAGCCGTCCATCATTTATGCATCCTTCCTCAGAATGAGGTCGCGCGGTATTTTCGGAAGAGCAGGCGATGGCCATTCGATGTCTTCTTTAACACGGAAGACCAAACGCCAGTGCAGCAAGATCAGCGCACCCGGCGTAAGGAATGCCCACAAGCACCAGATTCCTGAGTAGTTCAATCGCTTGCGCCCAAACCAGATCGGAACCATCCACAACAAAGACACGCAGGCGTAAAGAGCCATGTCATAAAGCGTACCTTCAACCGGGAATCCCAATACTCTTACCTCTTCTCTTCGGTCTTCTCATCCCCGGGCAGCACATACTGCGCGCCTTCCCACGGGGACATGAAATCGAACTGGCGGTATTCCTGAACCAGCGAGACCGGCTCGTAGACCACCCGCTTTTGCTCTTCGTCGTAGCGCACCTCGGTGTAGCCCGTGGTCGGGAAGTCCTTGCGCAGCGGATGGCCGCGGAAGCCATAATCCGTCAGAATACGCCGCAGGTCCGGGTGGCCGGTGAAGATCACGCCGAACATGTCGAAGACTTCACGCTCGAACCAGTTGGCCGAAGGGTGGACCGATACGATCGACGGCAACATCTCGTCCTCACGGATCGAAGCGCGCAGCCGGATGCGCTGGTTCTGGTACATCGACAGGAAGTGATAAACCACGTCGAACCTCTTCGGGCGCTCCGGGTGATCAACGCCGGTGATGTCCACCAATGTCGTGAATTTGCAGGTCGAGTCGCGCTTGAGGAACTCCACCAGCCCGCGAATGTTGGCCGGGGCCACTTCCATGGTCAGCTCGCCATGGGCCACGGACCAGTCCAGAATGCAATCCGGGCGCTTCAGCGCGATATGTTCACCAAGTTCGTTCATCGCACCAGGGTCCCCGTTCTGCGGATCTTCTTCTGCAGCGCCATCACCCCGTAGAGCAGCGCCTCGGCCGTCGGCGGGCAGCCCGGCACGTAAACATCAACCGGAACAATCCGGTCACAGCCGCGCACAACGCTGTAGGAATAGTGATAATAGCCGCCGCCATTGGCGCAGGAGCCCATGGAGATCACGTAACGCGGCTCCGGCATCTGGTCGTACACCTTGCGCAGCGCCGGGGCCATTTTGTTGGTCAGCGTGCCGGCCACGATCATCAGATCAGACTGACGCGGAGAGGCGCGCGGCGCGGTGCCGAAACGCTCCATGTCGTAGCGCGGCATGGCGGTGTGCATCATTTCAACCGCGCAGCAGGCCAGACCAAAGGTCATCCAGTGCAGGGAGCCGGTGCGCGCCCAGTTGATGATGTCTTCTGTCGAGGTGAGCAGAAAACCTTTGTCCTGCAGCTCGCGGTTCAGGGTCTGGGTGGCGACTTCCTTGTCGGCGCCCGCCGTGTGCGCGCCCGTCATCACTCCCATTCCAGAGCCCCCTTCTTCCATTCATAGGCAAAGCCCGCCGTCAGCACGCCGAGGAACACCATCATCGACCAGAAGCCCACCATGCTCACATCCTTGAAGGCGACAGCCCAGGGAAAGAGAAAGGCAATTTCGAGATCGAAGATGATGAAGAGGATCGAGACGAGGTAGAATCGAACGTCGAACTTCATGCGCGCGTCGTCAAAGGCGTTGAACCCGCACTCGTAGGCGGAAACCTTTTCCGGGTCCGGGTTCCGGACGGCAAGGATGACAGCAGCGAGGATCAGGACAATGCCAAGTCCAATGGCAATGGCCAGAAACACGAGTATGGGAAGGTACTCCCGCAACATCTCTTCCACGAGGCGGCTCCTTCAGTGTGGCGTGCGCGACATGCGCGCGGCTTCGTATTCGATGTATCCCCGCCAGAGAGGGGCGTCAACAAGCCTAATCCACATTCAAAAGCGTGAAAGCGTTCACTTTTTCCACGCATTTCTCCTTTTTCCATCAATCGCATGGCCATAAACCGGGCCTGGGCGGCCAATGCACCGCGACAATATACATCACCGGATCTGAAAGAAGACCCGGACGCGGCGCCGCGCGGATCGGTTTAATCAAAAATTGTTAAATCCCCGATACCGTCTTCGATGTATTCATGGGTGCCGGAGGTGCCACGGGATTATGCGACGTTGGCTCGGTTGGGTTTGTTTTGTTTTGATGGCGTCCGGTGTTGCTGGCCAACCCGCGGATCTGGCCAGCTGCGAACTGCCATCCCCCGTCCAGAGCTTGCGACACATCCTGCACAGCAGCGTCGAAACCGGCCGGGTGCCGGATGACGCCGCGATGCGCGCCTTGGCCACCGCGCTGCGCGATATTCAGAGCCTCGACCAGATCGCGCCGGACCGCAGCCCACCCGGCCTGCCCTACTTGCGCGACGCTGCCACCTCGCTGCGCGACGAAGGCACAGCGCAGGCCTTGCGGCGCAGTGCAAGGCAGCTTGAAAAATTCGAAGCCGCGCTTGTTCCTTATTGTTCAAGAGGCAGCAAATACGCGGATGGCGCCGCACGGGACAGTCCCGGATTCTACCCGGCCTGGCTGGAGGCAATCGTGTCGCGGATCGTGTCGGAACCGCCGCCCCGCGACGTGGTCAAGCAAACCGTATCCCTGCTGGGTCTGGCGCTTGCGGCGATTGCGCTCCTGCTGCTCTTTTTCCGGGGGCAGGCCGTCTATCGCGCCTATCGCCTCAATCGAAAAAGCTGCCTGATTCCGGCGCGGCTGATGATCCACGACCGTGCCCTCATGGGTCATGTCACCATTCTGGGCCTCAAGGGGTTTCGCTTTGTCGCGGAGGATCCCGACGCCACACCAACCGTCCTGTTCCTCGCAAAGATGGGCGAAGCCTCGCTTTACGCAGGCGGGCTGATTTGCCCGTGCGCCTTGCATTTCGTGGATGAGGACGGCGTCATCGGCTTTTTCGAGGTCGGCTTGTCGCTCGCGCATCACAGCGCCTTGTTGAAGGCATCCACCCGCACGCCGGCGTTTGTCCCCTCGCGGCGCATTCCGCCGCGCAATATTCCGGTTGTCGCCTCGGAGCACGCACCCCGGCGCGCGTTTGACGACCCAAATCACAGGCCGCCCTGAGCCCTGCGGCCATCACCCCCAGGTCGTCAAGACCATCACGTAAAGCGCGAGCGCCAGCATCACCGTCATGATCGGCCCCCAGAGCGCCCGCTCTTGCCGGCTTTGCGTGATCCAGTTCAACACGAACCCCACGAAAGAGACGCCCGTCGCCGCCCAGCCGGTCCACCTTGGCCAATCGAGGCCGGGAAACCCGGCTGCGCTGACGATGGCCAACCCCTGGAAAATCAGGATGAGAATCGAGACCGCCGCCACGATCCGCCCCTTGAGCGGCAGCGCGCCTTCGACCTGCCCGCCTTGCGTGTAAACCCCAAGCGGCAGCCCGGCGATCAGGGCCACCTGAAAAAACACGATGGCCAGACAGCCGGTGGCGTAAAGATGTGCGATCTGGGTTGTCATACCTTTTGCCTTGCCCCTTTTGGCGGTTCCGCCGCTCAGACGGTCCAGCCCAAACGTGTCATCTCGCGCCGGATCTCGTGCACCGCGTCCTTTGCGGAGGCTCGGCTTGTATCAATCTGAAACGCATTTTGAAACGGCAGGTATTCCCGACCTTCCACCGCCGCCCAATCCGGCATGCCGGGGCTCGCAGCACGCTTGCGCCGGTCTTCGACCCTGCGGCGGTGCGCGCCCCGATCGCTACAGACGATTTCCACATCAAGATGCGGCGCACCGGTCCTTTGCGCGGGCACCTGCCAGGCCGCGCGCGTCAGGGCAATCGGGTTAACGCAGTCGGCCACCACGCAGAACCCTTGAGACAGCGCCGCCTCGGCCACCGCCTGCGCCGCCGCATAGCCGCCGTCAGCCATGTCATCGGTGCGCATGTGAGAACGCCGCATGGCGTCCTCGATGGCATCAATCCGCAGCCAGAGCGCGCCTGTCTCCTGCGCCAAGTCACGGGCAATCGTGCTCTTGCCCACCCCCGGCAGGCCGCAGAAACAGACGATCCAGGGGCTCACGCCCGCATCGCCTGCGCCATCATTGCCGCCCGGCTCAGGGTTTCGCGGTCGAGACCCGTCTCGAAGCCTTTGGACAGGACAAAGTCATGCACGGATTCGGTTGCCACATTGCCCGCCGCGCCCGGCGCGTAAGGACAGCCGCCCAGACCGCCCACCGCCGCATCAAAGACCCTCAGCCCCCGCTCAAGCGCCACGGCGATATTGTCCAGCGCCCGCCCGCTTGTGTCGTGAAAATGCCCTGCGAGCTTGGCGGCAGGCACCTCCTGCAAGACAACCTCCAACATGGCGTGCACTGCCTCGGGCGCGCCGCGTCCGATGGTGTCACCCAAGGAAATCTCATAGCACCCCATGTCTCGCAACGCGGCCACAACCCGCGCCACGTCTCCCGGCGGCACCGCGCCATCATAGGGACATTCGACCACGCAGGAGACATAGCCCCGCACCGGCAGACCCGCCGCTTTCGCCGCCTCGGCCACCGGGCGGAACCGCTCAAGGCTTTCGGCAACCGATGCGTTGATATTGGCCTTCGAGAACCCTTCAGAGGCGGAGCCAAAGATCGCCACCTCATCGGCCTTCGCGTCAAGAGCGCGCTCCAACCCTTTGATATTCGGCGTCAAAGCCGCATAGGACACCCCCGGCTTGCGGGTAATCCCCTCAAGAACCGCGCCGCTGTCGGCCATCTGCGGCACCCATTTAGGGCTTACAAAGCTGGCGCATTCGATCCGGCGAAACCCCGCCTCGCTCAGGCAGTCCACAAGCGCGATCTTGTCCGCCGTGGCAATCTCCTTCGCCTCGTTCTGAAGCCCGTCCCGCGGGCCAACCTCGAAGATTTCGACGACCTCAGACATGCTCCGCGCCCTTTTGCTTTCTCTCGGTCAAAGTACTCAACTCAAGCCTCCGGCACCGGATAAAAGTCCTGCGTGTAAAACCGCTGCGGCCCTTCCCGTTCAACCGCGCGCTGATAGGCTGGCCGCGCTTCGATGCGCGCCTTGTAGGCCTGCAACTTCGGGAACGGATCGAGATGCACGTAGAACGGCGCCGCAAATAGGTTGAAACCCATCATGATATCCGCCGCCGAAAACCCGCCGGGCAGCAAGTAGTCCCCTTCGAGCCGCGCTTCCATCCCGGCCAGCGTGCCTTTGAGCCGTGCCGCCAGCAATTTGAGCAACACCGGATCCTTCGTCGCAGGCGGCCGCAGGAAAAGATGGATCAGGTTGAGCGTTTCGATCAGGCTCGCCTGTGTCTCCGCATAATGGACCCATTGCAGATACGCGGCCCGCTCCGCATGCCCCGCCGCGCGCCCAAGCTCCGGCGCATGGACCTCGGTGAGATATTCGACAATGGCCCCGGATTCGGCCATCTCCAGCCCGTCATGTTCGATCGCCGGAATGCGGATCGCCGGAGAGACGCGGCGCAAATCGCCCTCGCGCATCTCCTTGGTCCCGATCCGGTGTTCCTCGATCTCCAGCCCGCCAAAGACATCCGGCCCGATCTCCTCGATCAGCCAGAGCACGCGGAACGAACGCCCGTATTGGACATGGTGCAGTTTGATCATGGCTCCCTCCCCTTTGATCAGGCGTCGTCGTTCAGGTCATCGAGACGGATCAGCGGCGCGCCCGCCTCCACCTGATCACCATCCGAGACAAGCACTTCGGCCACCGTGCCATCCAGCCCCGCGGTCAGCGTGTGCTCCATCTTCATCGCTTCCAGCACGGCCAGACGATCACCCGCGGCAACGCTTTGCCCGGCCTTAACAAAAACCGTCACAACCTTGCCCGGCATCGGCGCAAGCGTGATCCCGTCACCGCCCGCAGCCTCGCCCGCGCGGTCCAGCGGATCAACCACGTCAACCGGAATGCCGTAGTCCTGCAAAACCGTCATATGGCCGCCCGCCGCATGAACCTTCGGCCCCGGTGCGCCGTTGAGCCACCAGCGCCCGCCGCGATGAACGGCGCTGACCGCCTCACCCGCGACATCCACCTCTGCGCTGTCCGGCCCTGTCACCTGCACGCGGCAGGTCACCTCATCCGAGGAGCGCAGCACAATCGTGCGGTCCAGCGGCTGCCAAAGTGTGAAACCACGGTCAAACGCGCCCGGGTCTCCCAGACCCGCCGCCTCAAGCGCCGCTCCCGCCAGCACCTCGGGACTGACCACGGGCTGAACCGTCAGCGCATCAAGATCACGGGCAATCAGCCCGGTATCGACCTCTCCCGCGCCAAAGCCGCCATGTTCCGCCAGAGCCCCCAGAAACGCGAGGTTCGTAACCGTCCCGGCCACTTCCGTCTCCCGCAGCGCCCGCGCCAGTTTGCGCAAAGCCACCGCCCGCGTCGGCCCGTGCACCGTCAGCTTGGCGATCATCGGATCGTAATGCGGGCTGATGGTATCGCCCGAGCGCACGCCGCTGTCCGCGCGCACACCTTCGGGGAAAGCCAGGTGATCCAGCGTGCCCGTCGCGGGCAGGAACCCCGCTGGCACGTCCTCCGCATAAAGCCGCGCTTCGAACGCATGGCCGGTGATCGTCAGATCTTCCTGTGCCACCGGGAGTGGCTCTCCGGCTGCCACGCGGATCTGCCATTCGACCAGATCGACACCGGTGATCTCCTCCGTCACCGGATGTTCCACCTGCAAGCGCGTGTTCATTTCCATGAACCAGAAACCGTCCGGTTTCAGCCCGTCCGAGCCGTCCACGATGAACTCCACCGTACCCGCGCCCTTATAGCCAATCGCCTCGGCTGCCCGCACACCCGCCGCGCCCATGGCCGCGCGCATTTCCTCGGTCATGCCCGGCGCGGGCGCCTCTTCGATGACCTTCTGGTGACGGCGTTGCAACGAGCAATCGCGTTCAAACAGATGCACGGCGCGGGTGCCGTCGCCAAAGACCTGCACTTCGATATGGCGCGGCTGGCTGACGAACTTTTCGATCAAGACCACGTCATTGCCGAAGGCCGTGCGCGCCTCGGCTTTGGCCCGTTCCAGACCGTCGGCAAAATCCCCGGCCTGCTCCACAAGCCGCATACCCTTGCCGCCGCCGCCCGCAACCGCCTTGATCAGCACCGGATAGCCAATGGCCTCCGCCTCCCGCGCGAGCATCTCCGGGTCCTGATCAGTCCCGTGATACCCCGGCACCACGGGCACGCCCGCCTCCTGCATCAACGCCTTGGCCGCGTCCTTGAGACCCATCTTGCGGATCGCCGCCGCAGACGGCCCGACAAAGGTCAGCCCCGCTGCCTCAACCGCATCCACAAACTCCGGGTTTTCGGACAAGAAGCCATAGCCCGGATGGATCGCCTGCGCGCCCGTCTCCTGCGCCGCCGCGATGATCTTCTCACCGCGCAGGTAGCTCTCTGCCGGAGCCGCGCCGCCGATGCACACCGCGACATCTGCCATCTGCACATGTTTGGCCGCCGCATCCGCGTCCGAGTACACCGCCACCGTGCGCAGCCCCATGGCGCGCGCCGTCTCCATCACCCGGCAGGCAATCTCGCCCCGGTTGGCGATCAGAATCGTGTCAAACATGCCGTGCAAACCCTTATCAGTCATGCATAATCCTCCACCACGCGGAAGGTCTCGTACAAGATCCGCATGTCATCGCTCACGCCGCCATTGCGCGAGAAATACGCGCGATAGCCCTTCTGCCAGTGCGCCAGATCGCGAAACTCGCCCTGCGCTGCGACCTTCTCTTCGGTCATCTCATCAAAGCGCATCACCTCGACCGCGACCGTCTCGATCATCGCCGCGGGCGCGCCCTCCCAAGTCAGCGCAATGTCGCGCCGCCCCACTTCGGGCAGCGCGTCGCCTTCTTTCTCGAACGCCCGCATCGCCTCGACCGTGGCGGTCTTCTGCCCCGATCGCACCAACGCGAGGATCTCGTCACAGAGCGTCTTGCTGTCGCCAAACCGGAACGTCTCGGCCTGCGGGTTTTCGTCAACCAACTGTTGCAGTGTTTTTTTCTGGGTCATCGGATCACATCCGGAACACGCCGAAACGTGTCTCCTCTATCGGGGCATTCAGCGCCGCGCGCAGGCTGAGCGCGAGGACTGTTCGGGACTTGCGCGGGTCGATGCAGCCATCGTCCCAAAGCCGGGCAGAGGCGTACAGAGGATGCGACTGGCGTTCGAACATGTCGATGGTCGGCTGCTTGAACGCCGCTTCCTCATCTTCGGACCACGATCCGCCACCGCGCTCGATGGCGTCGCGTTTGACCGTGGCCAGAACCCCCGCCGCCTGCGCGCCGCCCATGACGGAAATGCGGCTGTTCGGCCACGTCCAGAGGAACCGCGGCTGATAAGCCCGGCCCGCCATTCCGTAGTTGCCCGCCCCGAACGAGCCGCCCACCAGCAGCGTGATCTTGGGCACGGAGGTCGAGGCGACGGCGGTCACCATCTTCGCCCCATGCCGCGCGATGCCTTCGTTCTCATACTTTCGGCCCACCATAAACCCGGTGATATTCTGCAGGAAAACCAGAGGGATACGCCGCTGCGAACAAAGCTCGATGAAATGCGCACCCTTCTGCGCGGCTTCTGAAAACAGCACGCCGTTGTTGGCGATGATGCCGCAGATCATGCCTTCCACATGGGCAAAGCCGCAAACCAGCGTCTCGCCAAAGCGCGCCTTGAACTCGTCAAACCGCGAGCCATCCACGATCCGTGCGATCACCTCGCGAATGTCGTAAGGCGTGCGCAGATCCGCAGGCACCGCGCCGAGGATTTCGCTCGGGTCATAAGCCGGTTGCTCGACAGCCTGTAGGCCGGGGCTCTGCCCCGGCACCCCCAGCGATGACACCGCGCGCCGCGCCAAAGCCAGCGCATGGGCGTCGTCTTCCGCCAAGTAGTCCGCCACACCGGAAAGCCGCGTGTGCACGTCGCCGCCGCCTAAGTCTTCGGCAGTCACAACCTCCCCCGTCGCCGCCTTCACCAGCGGCGGTCCGGCGAGGAAGATGGTCCCCTGTTCCTTTACGATGATCGACACATCCGACATGGCCGGCACATAGGCCCCGCCCGCCGTGCAGGATCCCATCACCACGGCAATCTGCGCAATCCCCTTCGCGCTCATCCGCGCCTGATTGTAGAAAATCCGGCCAAAATGGTCGCGGTCCGGGAACACCTCGTCCTGGTTGGGCAGGTTCGCGCCGCCGCTGTCCACAAGATAGATGCATGGAAGGTGGTTTTCCTCGGCAATCTCCTGCGCCCGCAGGTGTTTCTTCACCGACATCGGGTAATAGGTGCCGCCTTTCACCGTCGCGTCGTTGCAGACCACCATGACCTGCCGCCCTTCAACGGTGCCTACCCCGGCGATCACCCCCGCCGCGGGCGCAGCCCCGTCATAAAGCGCATGCGCCGCCGTAGCCCCGATCTCCAGAAACGGTGCGCCGGGATCAAGCAGGTTCGCCACCCGCTCGCGCGGCAGCATCTTGCCCCGCGCCACATGCCGCGCGCGGGATTTCTCACCGCCACCTTCAGCCGCAGCCGCAGCCGCCTCTTCGATCTCGCGCAGCGCCTCCAGATGTGCCGCCTGGTTGGCCTTGAAGGTCTCGGACCCCGTGATGACCTGCGATTGCAGTTTCATGTCGCCTTCCTCGTTCTACGTTCTTCCGGCGCCGCGCGCCCTGTCGTGTCTCAATTCTCGTCCGGTCTGGCCTGTGGCCGCACGGGCGGCGGCACCTTGGCCCAACCTGCTTCGATCGCGTCCGGCGCGGCGTTCAGAAACCGCGCCAATTGCCAGGCCAGAACCGCGTTCATCAGCCGCCGGTTCGCCTCGCGGGCCTCGCACCAGGCTGCCATGACATCGGTATCACCGCCGCAATCCGGCCCCGCGGATGTGCCCTGCGCCAGCGCCAGAACCAGCGGATACAAGTCATCCGACCATTGCCCGGCTCGCCCCTGAACCGCTCCCGGCTCCGGCAGAGTCGCCAAAATCCGCGCCCCCAGCGCATCCTGCTCTTCGGCAAAGGCATGCTGGCACGGCAATTTCTCTTCGGAGCGGTCGCAGGTCACAATCCCGACCGAGCCGCAAAACTCCGTCCCGCGCATATCGCCAATCTCGAAGGGCTGCGTTTCCGGCATATCCTGCACGCGCCGCAGCGCCCGCTCGTAACGTGCCACTTCCTTGTCCATGCAGGTGGCAAAACTCGGCAGCAACTCCGGCTCTTGCGCATGAAGCGCAAACCCGGTGCAGCCGCACAGGACAGAGAAAACCGCTCTCATCCCGCCACCTCCGCCATGGCCATGGCCTTCAAATCCTTGCGGATCACCTTGCCCGTCACCGTCATCGGCAAGGCTTCGAGAAAGGCAATCTCTCTTGGATAAGAATAACTTGCGAGCCGCTCTTTAACCCATGCCTGAAGATCCTCTGCCGCGCAGGTATGGCCCGGCTTCACCACGACATAGGCTTTCACCAGTTCCGTCCGAAGCGGGTCCGGCTTGCCCACAACCCCCACCGTTGCCACTGCCGGATGGGTCAGCAGGCAGTCTTCGATCTCTGCCGGGCCGATGCGGTAACCCGCCGAGGTGATCACATCATCCTCGCGCCCAACAAAGCGAATGAAACCCTCTTCGATCACACCGCGATCCCCGGTCAGCATCCAGTCGCCCCGGAACTTCTCATCAGTCTCAGCAGGCTTGTTCCAATACCCCAGCATCATCGACGCCGCCCCGCGCCGGACCGCGATATCGCCTTCGTCCCCCGTCTTCCGGCCCGCCGCGTCAATCACCGCAACGTCGAACCCCGGCACCGCCCTGCCGAGGCAGCCCGGTTTCGGGCTGAAGAGGTGCGCGCAGCTCGACGCAACCATGTTGCACTCGGTCTGGCCGTAAAATTCGTTGATCGTCACCCCGAGACTCTCCTGTCCCCAGGCCAGCATCTCCGCCCCCAAAGGCTCCCCGCCGGAGGCCACGCTGCGCAGCCCACTGATCCGCGCGCCCTCGGCTTTCAACATCCGCAGCGCGGTCGGCGGGAAAAATACGTTGCGCACGCCCGCCTCTGCAATGATCTGCTGGCAACTGGCCACGTCAAACCGCCCCATGCGCGCCGCCACCACTGGCACCCCAAGCGCCAGCCCGGGCATGAGCACATCGAACAGCCCGCCGATCCACGCCCAATCCGCAGGAGTCCAGAGCACATCGCCGGGCGCGCCCAGCAGATCATGACTGATCTCGACCCCCGGCAAATGCCCGGTCAAAACCCGATGCCCATGCAGCGCGCCTTTGGGGCTGCCGGTGGTGCCGCTGGTGTAGATCAGAACCGCCGGATCCTCCGGCCCGGTCTGGGCCGCGCCTGCCTCAGTGGCTTCAGGGAGGTCTTCCGCCCTCAAGGCCTTGACGTCCAGCCCGGACAGCATGCCCTCACCTTCCGCGTCGGTCACAATCACCTGCGCGCCGCTGTCGCCCACCCGCGAGGCCAAGGCGTCATGGCGGAACAGCTTGAACAAGGGCACGGAAATCGCCCCCATCCGCCACGCCGCGATATGCGCCGCTGCGCAGAGCGGCGATTGCGAGAGCAACACGCCAACCCGGTCGCCGTGCACCACACCCCGCGCCATCAGCGCCGCCTGCACGCGCAAGGACAACTCCCGCAGTGCGCCATAGTTCCAGTCGCGCCGCACCCCGTCGCTCAGATCAATCAGGGCAAGCCGCTCCGGCGCTCGCGCGGCCCAACCATCGCAGACCTGTTCCGCCATGTTCAGTCGCTCCGGAAGATCCCAGCGAAACCCGGCTTTCAAGGCCTCGTATGTCGCGCCCCGCTCCAGCATCACCGCGCCAAAAGAGCCGCCCGCAGATCCCGCACCTGCCGCGCGGTCTCATACATCAGACAAGACAGGGTCGCCGGCCCGCCGCCCGTACCGCCGCCCCACTGGCTGCGCTCATAGGCACATTTTGCATCGCGAAACGGGATCCACGCCCGCTGCATGGCGCGCAAAGCCTCTGCCTGAGACGGTGCATAGGCGCCGTTCTCCGCGTCCATCTGCTTCGAAAGCGCCATGACGTCCTTGTAGACGCGATTCAACTCCGCGTCCCACGCCGCCCGCTCCTGCTCATAGCAAAAGCCCATGCCCACGGTTGTGAACCCGGCGTCATCCCCCTCCATACACGCCAGCGCAGACGCCCCAACGCATTCGTCAAAGGTGCCTTCGGAGGCAAAGCATTCTTCGGTTGTGGCCATAGAGAAGGACAGGTCTTGTGCAAAGCCCAAGGCCGGAGCCGCACAGCTCATCGCCGCGATCAGCAGAAGTCTCTTCATGCGTCCACTCTCCCTTTCGATGCGCCGCCGCCCGGCGGTATGATCCCGACAAGCCCGCCAAAGCGGTTGACCTGATAGGTCCACGTGCGCCCCTCTCCCGTACAGCGCACCAAGAGCCAGACCGCCTCGCCCGGCTCGCCAAAGCAGTTCCAAGGCTCCAGCCCCTTGCCCTCACGGGTCACAAAACGCTGCGCGTAGGCTTCAATGGCCTGTGTTTCGTCCAGATTTGCCGCGATCCAGCCCAGCCGAAATGCCATCAGGCTCCCGACCAGAACGATCAATCCAAGCGGCAGAAACCAGAGCCATTTTGGCAAGCGTCACCTCATTGCGGCCATCAATTCGCGTCCCACAAGCATCCGGCGGATTTCCGAGGTCCCTGCCCCGATCTCCATCAGCTTGGCATCGCGGAAGATTCGGCTCACCGGGCTGTCGGTCAGGAACCCTGCGCCGCCCATGGCCTGCACCGCCTGATGCGCCACCACCATGGCCTCTTCGCTGGCATAGAGGCAACAGGCCGCCGCATCCTGACGGGTCACTGCGCCGCGATCACAGGCCTTGGCAACCTCGTAGACATAGGCGCGGGCCGAGTTCATCTTGGTGTACATATCGGCGATCTTGCCCTGCATGAGCTGGAAATCCCCGATGGACTGGCCGAACTGCTTGCGTTCCACCATGTAGGGCATGATCTCATCGAGACAGGCCGCCATGATCCCGGTGCCGATCCCGGCCAGAACGACGCGCTCATAATCAAGCCCCGACATCAACACGCGCACGCCGCGCCCTTCTTCGCCAAGGACGTTTTCAAACGGCACTTCCACGTCTTCAAACACCAGCTCGGCAGTGTTCGAGCCGCGCATCCCCAGCTTGTCGAAATGCTGAGAGGTGCTGAAGCCCTTCATGCTCTTTTCAACGATAAAGGCCGTGATACCCTTGGAGCCCGCCTCCGGATCCGTCTTTGCATAGACCACCAGCGTATCCGCGTCCGGCCCGTTGGTGATCCAGTATTTGTTGCCGTTGAGCGTGTAATAGCCGTTCTTCTTCTCAGCCTTCAGTTTCATCGAAACCACGTCCGACCCGGCGCTCGGCTCACTCATGGCCAGCGCGCCGATGGAGGTCCCGGCGATCAGCCCCGGCAGGTATTTGTGCTTTTGCTCTTCGGTGCCGTTAAGCTTGATCTGGTTGACGCAGAGGTTCGAATGCGCGCCGTAAGACAGCGAGACAGAGGCGCTCGCCCGCGCGATCTCCTCAACCGCAACCACATGCGCCAGATAGCTCATGCCCGCGCCGCCGTACTCTTCCGGCGTGGTGATGCCCAGAAGGCCCAGCTCGCCCATCTCCGGCCAAAGCTCATTGGGGAACTCGTTGTCCGCATCCACCTGCGCGGCGATCGGCTTCACCCGCTCCTGCGCCCATTTGTGCACCATCTCACGGAGCGCATTCACGTCCTCGCCAAGGTCGAAAGTCATGCTGGCCTGAAACATCCCGCGCCTCCCCGCGTCGGTTATTGAACATGCGTTCATTTAAACGAGCAAAGCGAGTCGCGTCAATGGGCTGGTTGAACCCGTCTGGTTTGGAGGTGGAGGGATTGGTCTTGAGTGGCCATAGAACACACTCGTCCCGGACTTGATCCGTGACCTCATGCCTGGAGAAAAAGCCGCGTCATCGACGGGCCGTGGTACGGCGAAGCAACTTCTGATCACCTCGATTTATCCCTGCCACTGGAGCGCTAGGCCGGCGCGGCTCGGTACGACAACCCAATCGCCGTGCCGTGGGGACGGCCCGTCGATGGCGCGGCGGCCTGCGGCCTTGATTCCGCGCCTGGGTGCAAAGAACGAAGGTTGGCTACAGGCCCAACCCTATCCGGCCTGAAACACGGCCCCCACCTCATCGCGGATAATCCCCGCGATCAGGGCGCAGTCATCCAGACTGAACGTCAGCGGCAGCCGCATGTCCACGATCCCGCGCAGCACGCGGTCGCTGGCGGGCAACGGCTCGGACGGCGCATAGCGCCAGCTGTCATAACGCGACGTGAACCCTGCCGGCTCCGCGCCGCCAAACCACTTGAGTTCGACCCCGCGCGCAGCGCAGCGGGACAGCACCGACTGCACCCCCTCCGCCGACCAATCCAGCAAAAGAAACTGGATCGACGAGCCGACATAGGTCTCTTCCTCGGGCCGCTCCACGACGGTCAGACCCGGCGTGCCGCGCAGCCCATCCTCGACCACGCGGTAGCGATCATTCCACCGCGCCACCTGCTCGGGCAAAGCGCGAAGTTGCGGGCGCAGAATGGCGGCGCGCAGGTTGTCCATGCGCCCAGACACGTTGGGCGTCTCGTATTTGATCCGCTCGAACACCTCCGGGCCGGGGGCCGCCAGATGCCGCTCATACAGCATGTAAGAGCCGGAAAGCATCACCGCCCGCGCCGCGATCTCCTCGTCGTCGGTGACAAGAAACCCGCCCTCGCCCGAATTCATGTGTTTGTAAGTCTGCGTCGAATAACAGCCCACCGCGCCCTGCCTGCCCGACGGGACGCCCTTCCAGGCCGCGCCCATGGTGTGCGCGCAATCTTCGATCACCGTAATCCCGTGCGCGTCGCAAATCGCCATCAGCCGATCCATGTCACACAGATGCCCACGCATATGGCTGAGCATCAGAACAGAGGCCGCGCCCGCTTTGGCCTCCAGATCGTCAAGATCAATGACCAGCCCTTCCGTCACCCCGACGAAAACCGGCACCGCGCCCACGGCGGCAATCGCACCGGGCACCGGGGCCAGCGTAAAGGCATTGGTCAAAACCCGATCACCCGGTTTCACTCCAATCGCCCGCAAAGCGCAGCCCATGGCATAGCCGCCCGAAGCCACCGCCAGCGCGTATTTCGCGCCGGTAAAGGCGGCAAACTCCTGCTCCAGCAAGGCCGCCTCTGAAAGCTCGCCCTCGGCCACGTTGTAACGGTGCAAACGCCCGCCGCGCAGCACCGCCATCGCGGCGGCGATGCCCTCATCGGGGATGGCTTCCTGCTGGGTGAAACTGCCGGTGAATCGCGTTGTCATATCGCATACATGGCGCGGCAATGGCGCCCGGTCAATCGACAGAGCGGATCAGCTTGCGTTCAAGCACCCGCAAAACCGTCCGCAAATCATGTCCGCGCTTCAAAACCTGCCCTTCCGCGCCAAAAACCGCGTATTCGCCCTGCTTCGTGCGCAGCTTGGGGCGCTTTTCGATCCGGTAAAGCGGATTTTCGGCGGTTCTTCGGAAGACGGAGAAAACCGCTACGTCCTTCAGCGTGGAAATCCCGTAGTCGCGCCAGTCTCCGGCAGCGACCATGCGCCCGTACAGCGACAGGATGACGTTAAGCTCGGTCCGGTGAAACATCACCACCGGGTTCGAGGGGTGCGATGCGGGAAACGGCGTGAGGCTGTTCATGACCTCAGGTTCGCGCCAATCCCCTGTGAAATCAAGCAAATTGAACCGCCAAATCCTTTCAAGGTTTCCGATCCGCTCCAATCGCCGCCCGCAATTGTGCAAATACGACCATTCCCGCCCAATTTACGTCTTGCCCCTCAAAGCCGAGTCGCGTTACGAGGCGCGTGGGACACCTCTCCCCAACGAGAGGCATCTATCTGGAAGGTTAGCAGATATGGCTATCAATGCTCCGGTCACGCGGCCGGCAAATCCGCGTTTTTCTTCGGGCCCTTGCGCCAAAATCCCCACATTCGAACTCTCGAAGCTCAGCGATGCCGCGCTTGGCCGCTCGCACCGTGCCGCTGTCGGCAAGGCCAAGCTCAAAGCCGCGATCGAAGAGACGCGCGAGATCCTTGGCATCCCCGCAGACTACAAGATCGGCATCGTCCCGGCCTCTGATACAGGCGCGGTTGAGATGGCAATGTGGTCCCTGCTGGGCGAACGCAAAGCCACCATGGTCGCCTGGGAATCCTTCGGCTCCGGCTGGGTTTCCGACGTGGTCAAGCAGCTGAAAATCGACGCCGACGTCAAGGAAGCCGGGTACGGTGAGATTGTCGACTTCGCCGAGATCGACTTCGACACCGATGTTGTCTTCACATGGAACGGCACCACCTCCGGCGTGCGTCTGCCGAACGGCGATGCGATCCCGGCGGACCGCGCTGGTCTGACCATCTGCGACGCCACCTCCGCCGCCTTTGCGCAGGATCTGGCCTGGGACAAGCTCGACGTGACCACCTTCTCCTGGCAGAAGGTCATGGGCGGCGAAGCGGCCCACGGCATGCTGATCCTCTCGCCGCGCGCGGTTGAGCGCCTCGAGAGCTACACGCCCGCATGGCCCCTGCCGAAAATCTTTCGCCTGACCAAGGGCGGCAAGCTGATCGACGGCATCTTCACCGGCGCAACCATCAACACGCCCTCCATGCTGGCGGTTGAGGACTATCTCGTGGCGCTCGACTGGGCCCGCTCCATCGGCGGCCTGCCCGCTCTGATGGCCCGCGCCGACGCCAACGCAAAGGTGATCTGGGACTTCTGCGAAAGCCACGACTGGATCGACAACCTCGCTGTGGATGCGGCCACACGCTCCAACACCTCCGTGTGCCTGAAGTTCACCGATGCGCGCATCACCGATGGCGCGACCTTCGCCAAGGCCGTGGCCAAGCGGCTCGAAGCCGATGGCGTGGCGCTTGACATCGGTGCCTATCGCGATGCCCCGGCGGGCCTGCGCATCTGGTGTGGCGCCACCGTCGAGACCTCCGACCTTGAAGCGCTCATGCCCTGGCTTGAGTACGCGTTCGAGGCCGAGATCGCCGCGCTGACCGAAGCCGCCTGAGCAACACCTGTCCCGGCCCCGCGCCGGGACCTCCCCCTTTTCCAATAGGAGGCCCCGGATCAGGTCCGGGGCGCGCATACCATGACCGCACCCAAAGTTCTCGTCTCTGACAAGCTTTCCGAAACCGCCGTTCAGATCTTCCGTGATCGCGGCATCGACGTCGACTTCCTGCCCGATGTGGGCAAGGACAAGGAAAAGCTGGCGGAAATCATCGGCCAGTATGACGGCCTCGCCATCCGCTCCGCGACCAAGGTCACGCCGTCCATCCTCGAGCACGCCACCAACCTCAAGGTTGTGGGACGCGCGGGCATCGGCACAGACAACGTCGACAAGGAAGCCGCCTCCAAACACGGTGTGATCGTCATGAACACGCCTTTCGGCAACATGATCACCACCGCCGAACACGCCATCGCCATGATGTTCGCTGTTGCTCGCCAGATCCCCGAGGCCTCCGCCTCCACCCACGCGGGCAAGTGGGAGAAATCCAAATTCATGGGTGTCGAGCTGACCGGCAAGACCCTCGGCGTCATCGGCGCAGGCAACATCGGCGGCATCGTCTGTGATCGCGCCCGTGGCCTGAAGATGAAGGTTGTGGCCTATGACCCCTTCCTGTCTCAGGAAAAGGCCGACAAGATGCAGGTCGAGAAAGTCGAGCTGGACGAGCTGCTCAAGCGCGCCGATTTCATCACCCTGCACGTCCCGCTCACCGATCAGACCCGCAACATCCTCTCCAAGGAAAACCTTGAAAAGACCAAGAAAGGCGTGCGCATCGTCAACTGTGCCCGTGGCGGTCTGATCGACGAAGAGGCGCTGGCCGAAATGCTCCAGTCCGGCCATGTGGCGGGCGCGGCGCTCGACGTGTTTGCGGTTGAGCCGGCCAAGGAAAACGTCCTGTTTGGCCTGCCGAACGTGGTTTGCACCCCGCACCTTGGTGCCTCCACCACCGAAGCGCAGGAAAACGTTGCCCTGCAGGTCGCCGAGCAGATGTCCGACTACCTGATGACCGGTGCCGTGACCAACGCGCTCAACATGCCGTCCGTGACCGCAGAAGAAGCCAAGGTCATGGGCCCGTGGATCAAGCTGGCCGAGCACCTCGGGGCCTTCATCGGCCAGATGTCCGACAATGAGCCGATCAAAGCGATCAACATCCTTTATGATGGTGAAGCCGCAACGATGAACCTCGACGCGCTGAACTGCTCGCTGATCGCGGGCATCATGAAGTCCATCAACCCCGACGTGAACATGGTCTCCGCGCCGCTGATCGCGAAGGAAAAGGGCATCCAGATCTCCACCACCAACCAGGAGCAATCCGGTGCCTTCGAAGGCTATGTGAAAGTGACCGTTGTGACGTCCCAGCGCGAGCGCTCCATCGCGGGCACCGTGTTCAGCGACGGCAAGCCGCGCTTCATCCAGATCAAAGGCATCAATATCGACGCCGAAGTGGGCCGCCACATGCTCTACACCACCAACAACGACGAGCCGGGCATCATCGGCGCGCTGGGTGTGACCATGGGCAGCAACGGCGTGAACATCGCGAACTTCACCCTTGGCCGCAACGAGGCCGGTGGCGAGGCGATTGCCCTGCTCTACGTCGACGCCCCGGTCCCGGCCGAAGCCCGCGCCAAGCTGGCGGAAACCGGTCTGTTCAAGCAGATCAAGCCGCTCGAATTCGACGTCGCCTGATCTCTCAGGCCCTTGAAAGCAACAAAAAGGCCCGGGCGCATCCGCTCCGGGCCTTTCTCATGTCAGCGCCCGAAGTCAGTGCTCGCGCCTCTGCCGCGCCCGGTGCCGCTCTGTTGCCGCCTGGGCCAGACCGGGCCGAAAGGCGCGGGGCACCTCCGTTTCACGCTGCGCCGCGCGGGCGGCGGCGATACACTCCTTGATCAGGCCGAGCGTGGACTCACCGCGCAGCTGATCCTTGGCCAGCACATGTTTTACATTGGCCATTTTCGCCTTGGCAAAGATGAAGGGCGACGGCCATCCGGTGACGATCAGCACCGGGATCCCGTCAAACCGGACATCCTCCGACAGCTCCATCACAAAATCCGCCCCGTTCCCGTCGGGCAGGGAGTTGTCGAGCACGACAAAATCAACCCCTCCGGCGGACAAACACCGGCGCGCCTCTTCCAGCGTTGTGACCATGACCAGCTGAAGCTCCGGCTCCAGCCGGTGCAGCACACGGCGCAACGTAAAGCGATCCATTTCGCTGTCATCAACAACAAGACAAGTCAACGGTTGGTACGGCATGGCGCGTCAGCCCCTAATAACAAACACCCGGCCCCAAGGGTTCCACCTCGCGCTTTCGATTTCGTTAAACCGGGGGTGAATCTCCGCGCCGCAGCCGTTAATGCTGTCGCAAATTGAAAACAAACCGTCTGCACACAGGCTTGCAACGTAAGGACACGCCATGACCCGGCTTTATGCCATCGGAGACATTCACGGCCAGAAGTCCGCCCTCGAAGATCAGCTCGCGCTGATCGACAAGGACGGCGGGACGCAGGCGCGCGTGGTCTTTCTCGGGGATTATGTCGATCGCGGCCCGGACTCCAAAGGTGTGCTTGACCTCTTCATCAACGGCATCAAAGAGGGGCGCGACTGGGTCTTTCTCAAGGGCAACCATGACCGCATGTTCGAGCGGTTTCTGGACAGCGGCCAAACCCGGGACGAACGCATTCTCTCGGGCAAGCTCTGGCTGCACGAACGGCTCGGCGGCACGACCACGCTGGAGACCTACCTCGACACCGCCGCCGCGCTGGAGGCGATCGGCGCGCCAACCCGGCGGCTCGAAAGCTACGGGATCGATCCGATGCCGGACGATCTGCTCCTGCCTTTCCTGTCTCACGTGGCCGAGGCCGTGCCGCAATCCCACCGCGACTTTCTCGCAAATCTCTCCCTAAGCCACGAAGAAGACGGGTATTTCTTTGTGCATGCGGGCATCCGCCCCGGCCTGCCTCTGTCGTTGCAGGAAGAGGACGACATGCTCTGGATTCGCGACGAATTCCTCACCGACCAGCGCAACCACGGCGCGCTGGTCGTGCATGGCCATACCCCCGTTGACGCGCCCGAAATGCGCATCAACCGCCTCAACCTCGACACCGGCGCGGGCTATGGCCGGGCGCTCAGCACCGCCGTCTTCGAAGACGGCGCGGTCTATCACCTCAACGCCTTTGGCCGCGCCGCGCTCTGAGCCTTCGCCTCAGGCCGCGGCAAACCCCGCATCGAGCGCCTTGACGATGACGTTGACCTCCGCCTCGGTGATGGTCAGTGGCGGCGACATCAAGAGGTTGTGCCCGCCAATCCGCACCATCGCGCCGCTCTCGTAAGCCACCTGATGGATGCGCGCCACGGTGCCTGCATCAAGCGGCGTTTTCGCCGCGCGGTCACTGACCAGCTCGATCCCGGTCATCAGCCCATGCCCGCCGCGCACGTCGCCAATCAGATCGTGTTTGGCCGCAAGCCGCTGCATCCCTTCGAAAAGCTGCTTGCCCCGCGCCGCCGCGTTGGTTTTGACATCGAGCCGGACCGTCTCGGCAAGGCAGGCCGTCACCGCCGCCGCCCCCACCGGATGCGCCGAATAGGTGTAGCCATGGCTGATCGCGCCGTCCGCGTCCGCGCTTTCGAACACCTCCGCCACCTTGCCCGACATCATCGCCGCCCCCACCGGGAAATAGCCCGAGGTGATGCCCTTGGCCGTGCTCATCATGTCAGGTTTCACACCCCAGTGCCGCGCGCCGGACCAATCGCCGGTGCGGCCAAAACCGGTGATCACCTCATCCGAGATCAGCAAAATCCCGTGCCGGTCACAGATCTCGCGCATCAGCGGCATGAAGCTTTCATGCGGCACCAAGACCCCGCCCGCCCCAAGGATCGGTTCCATGATCAGCGCCGCAATGCTGTTTGCCCCCTGAAAGGCGATCTCATCCTCAAACGCCTGCGCGATCAGCTGCGCCAGCACAGCCGGATCGGTTTCATTGAACGGATTGCGGTACGGGTACGGTGCGGGCAGATGGAAACACCCCGGCAGAAGCGGCTCGTAATTGATGCGGAAACGGTTATTACCGTTGACCGAAGCGCCACCGAAATGCGTGCCGTGATAACCCTTCTTCAAAGAGATGAACTTCGTCCGGGTCGGCTCTCCGCGCAGCCGGTGATACTGCCGCGCCAGCCTCAGGCAGGTCTCGACGCTGTCGCTGCCGCCGGAGGTGAAGAAGACCCGCTCCATCCCGTCTTCGGCAAAGAATTCCTGCACCGCATGAGCCGCCTCGATCGCGGGCGGATTGCTGGTTCCGGCAAAGGCGGAATAGTAAGGCAGTTCCTGCAACTGCCCGGAAATCGCGTCTTTCACCACCTGGTTCGAATAGCCGAGGTTCACGCACCACAGCCCGCCGACCCCGTCGACCACCCTGTGCCCGTCAATATCGGTGATCATGGATCCTTCGGCACTGGCGATGATCTTCGGCGGTTGCTCCTGCATCTCGCGCGGATGCCCCATCGGATGCCAAAGCTGGCGGGCGTTTTTCTCTTTGAGGAAGTTGGCGTCTTTCATTTCGCGACTCCGAAAGCAAAATTTGATCAAATGCTGACAGGCGCCGCCGCACTTGTCCAGATGCGCTCTGACCACAGGCATTCACGCAGCACCGGGCAGGCCCGATACCCCTCTCTCCAAGCGCCGTTTGAAAGCCGTGGGAAGCCGCCGTTAACCTCCCGTTAACCAATTCGACGTTTCACTGAATTGCAGAAAATCCTTCTCACGAACGCGTAATTTCCTCCGTAATCATAAAAATCAGTCGGTTAGTTTCACACCAATGCTCCACCAAAAGGAGAACCCCACCCCAAACCCGGCCGAAACCACCCGCGAAATCGCGCGGCTTTACGAGGTCGAATATGGTGACACGCCGGAACTGATCGTCCGGATGCTCGGCGTGGGCGGCGGGACGGCTCTGTTCTATGTCTATTCGGGCTGGATGATAGCCTGGATCTGGCCTCTGGCCTTCTACATCTGCCACGCCGTCTTCTTCACCTTTCTGCGCAGCCAGCGCAGCGCGCCCGGACCACGCGCGCCGCATCTGGCCTGCGCCCTGTTTTTCGTGGTCATGCTGTCTTTCCTGTGGCTCCCTGCCTACCTCGCGGCGCAGCCCGACATGGAACTGAGCTATATCGGCACGATTCTGATCGCGACGTTGATCATTTTCCTGATCCGGCGCGGCGACACCTATATCTGGCTGATCGTCTCCGAAGCCTGCGCGATCCTGATCAGCCTGCTCTACGTTCTGTGGGCCAAGCTTGACCGAACCGACGACACCTTGGCCAAGATCGCGCTTGCGGTGGTGACATTTGTTGTCTGCGGCTATCTCCTGCGCGGCCTGACCGCTGCCCGGCGGCTGCGTATGACAACCGAAGCGGCGGCGGTCAAAGCGCTTCAGGAACAAAAACTCGCGGCCATCGGCCAGTTGGCGGGCGGGGTTGCGCATGACTTCAACAATGTTCTGACCGCCATCAGCGGCAATCTCGAACTCTATGATCACCTGCACGATCCGGACGAGCGCCACCACGTCATTGGCGAGGCCCGCACCGCTGCCAATCGCGCGACAGAGGTTGTGCGGCAATTGCTGATCTACGCGCGCAAAGCCCCGACGGTGCGCTCCACAGTCGACATCAACGCCTGCGTCACGGAGCTGTCGAACCTGTCGCGCAGCCTCGTCACTGAGAAGGTCCGCGTCAAACTCGACATGCCCCCGGCCCCGATGCACGTGCATGTGGACGAAGGCCAGCTTTTGACGGCCATGCTGAACATCGTGGTCAACGCGGTCGACGCCATGCCAAGCGGCGGCAGCCTGACGATCTCGGTTGCGATCAGCAACCTGCGGTCTGCGCGCCCGATGGCCGACGGCACGGACCTGCGCAAGGGGCTCTATCTGCGCCTCGATTTTCGCGACACGGGGAGCGGCATTTCGGACGCGGTTCTGGGCCGCGTGATCGAACCTTTCTTCACCACGAAACCGCCCGGCAAAGGCACCGGCCTTGGCCTGTCCATGGTTCAGGGCTTTGCGCGGGAAAGCGGCGGCGGGCTGGCCATCGCCACAGGGCCTACCGGCACCATGATCAGCCTCTACCTGCCACAGGTCGACCCACCCGCAGCGCCAAAATAAGAAAGGGCGCCCCCGGATGGGAGCGCCCTTCGTGGTCCTGTCAGACCGGCCTTGGCTTATTCGCCGCTCTCAAGGCTCAGCGCCACGAACCGTGGATCCCCGCCCCGGCGCACCAGAAGCAGGATCGACTTGCGCCCGGCTTCCTTGGCCTCTTCGATGCGGGCCTCCAGATCATCGATGCTCAGCACCTGGCTCTGGCTGGCTTCGGTGATGATGTCACCGGCGCGCAGGCCCTTCTCGAAGGCTTCCGAGGTTTCGTCCACGGACATGACCGCAAGGCCCTTGGCGGACTCGTCCAGTTCCATCTCCGCGCGCAGCTCATCGGACAGCGGCTGCAGGGTCAGGCCCATGATATCCGCCGTCACCGGCGCGTCCGGCTCCTCTTCGCCCGGCATCGCGGCAGGCACGGCCCCTTCGGCCTCTTCGCGGCGGCCAAGGGTGATCTTGAGCGTCTCGGTCTCGCCTTCACGGTTCACCACCACGCGCACGGACTTGCCGACCTGCGTGTTGGCCACGACACGCACCAGCTGGCGGGTGTCGATCACCTCGACGCCGTCAAAGCTGACAATCACGTCACCGGCCAGAACACCGCCCTCTTTCGCCGGACCATCCGGCACGTCAGAGACCAGCGCGCCCTTGGCTTCCGGCAGACCCAGCGCTTCGGCCACGTCATCGGTCACGTCCTGAATGCGCACGCCAAGCCAGCCACGGCGGGTCTCACCGAACTCCTTGAGCTGATCGACCACCCGGGTCACAACATTCGATGCCATGGAAAAGCCGATGCCGATGGAGCCGCCGTTGGGCGACAGGATCGCGGTGTTCACACCGATCACATCGCCATCCATGTTGAACAACGGGCCGCCCGAGTTGCCCCGGTTGATCGCCGCGTCGGTCTGGATGTAATCGTCATAGGTGCCGCTCAGCGCCCGGTTGCGGGCGGAGACGATGCCAGCCGAAACAGAGAAGCCCTGCCCCAGCGGGTTGCCCATGGCCATGACCCAATCGCCAACACGGGCGGTGTCGCTGTCGCCAAAGTTAACGAACTTGAGCGGGCCATCCGCCTCGACCTTCAAAAGCGCGATGTCGGTGTTCGGGTCCGTCCCGATCAGCTGCGCGGGCAGCTCCATGCCTTCAAAGAACTCGATCTGGATCTCATCGGCGCCTTCGATGACGTGATTGTTGGTGACGATGAAACCGTCCTCGGAAATCACGAAGCCGGAGCCAAGCGCCGACGAGCGGCGCGGACGGTCCCCTTGCGGACCGTTGCGGTCCTGGAACTCGCGGAAGAAATCCTCGAAGGGCGAGCCTTCCGGAACAATGCCTTGCGGGCCGGTGCGGCCTGCAACGGTGGTGGATGTGGTGATGTTCACAACCGACGGGCTGATCTGCTCTGCAAGATCGGCAAAGCTTTCCGGCGCGCCGCGTGCGTGCGCCATCAGCGATTGCGACAGGATCAGCACCATCGACAGCGTGCCGAGCCAGAACAGCCTGAGCGGCGTTGCCTGGTCCCGCATCAATGCTTGGGTTTGGGGTTTCACTTGGAACTCCTTCGTCTCTGCCAGTCGGCGTGCGCACTCCCGGTCGCCGCCGCCTGCCTCCTGATGTCAGTGTGTCAAAGATAGGGTCGATTGTGCAACACCAAAGGCGGGAATCCCTGACCTCAAGCAAGCGTGATTGGTTTGTGACTGGGCGCATCCCATCGCTTTTTCTTGACCTGCGGGTCTTTTTGCGCTCGCCTGTAGGGAGAAAGCCCTTATCACAACGCATTTTGCAGGCCATGGAACAGGAAGATTTTCACAGGCGGGTCGTCGCTGTCCTTGAGCGCTGGCAGCCCGAGGTCTCGGACGAAGACAAGGCTGCGAGCGCCGCGCGCAAAGCCCGAAAGGAGGCCGATGCCGCCCGGATCAAACGGGTGGAGAAGGTCTCGTCCGCCGCGCGGGGCAACTGGTTCTGGTTCTTCGGCGTCCTGGCCTATGCGATGGTCACGGTCATGGGGCTTGATGATCGCAGCTTCTTCACAGGCGGCGCGGCGACGAAGCTGCCGATCCTGAATTTCTCGGTGGATTTCTCCTATTTCATCCTGATCGCGCCGACGCTGATCGCGCTGGTCTATGGCTATCTGCACAACCTGATCGAGCAGCTTTGGTACGATCTGGCCACCCTGCCCGCGCGCGGCGAGGACGGCCAGCCGATCTCGGCGCATCTGCCGGTCTGGCTTTTGATCGACAGCGCCCTGATCCTGCGCCGCTGGTTTGGGGACGACGACGCGCCGCCCGTGGACCTCTCGCCCCTGTCGATCATCGGCATGTTCGGCATCACGGTGCTGATCTGGGGGGCGGCCCCGGCGGTGGTGGCGGTCTTCTGGCTGAAGGCCTCTGTGCTGCATGACATGGGAATCCAGCTCTGGATTGGACTGGCGCTGTTCTACTGTCTCGCCTCCGCCTGGTGGAGCGCGGTCTCCCTGATCGGCACCATGATCACCGAACGCCCGGCCGCCGCCGCAGAGGAGGCCTGAGCCATGACGATCACCAGCCAACCGCTCAAACGCCCCGAGCAGCAACCTGACAAGCCGAAACCCGGCGATGGCGCGCCAAGCGGCGGGTTTACCTTTGGCGGCGTGAAACCGCCGTTTTATGAGCGATGGAACTGGGGGCGGATTATTCTGGCGGTTGTGACCGCCCTCGTGCTGGCCGCTGTCGGCTTTTCCATCACAATCGCAAGTCTCTCCCGCAGCGGCCATCTGCCGGAATGGGCAAGCTGGGTGCCGGAGGGCTTGAGGCCGCCCATGTTAACCGCAGATCTGTCGCGCACCGCCTTCACCACCCTGCCCGCCGGCTGGCGCGATCGGGACACGGCGCGGCGCGACCATCTGACCGCCTGGTGCAAACGCGCCGACACGCCTGCCTGCCCGGTCGAGCCTGACGCCGTGCAGGCGATGCTGAACAATCCCGCCTTTCGCGCGCATTTCGCCCAGGAACGCAGTGCCGGGATCAAGGCCATGGCCAAGACCGGCCCCAAGCCGCGCGATCTGCGCGGGGCGGATCTGTCGTTCAGCCAGATGACCGGCGCAGACTTGCGGCGCGCGCAGCTGGACGGGGCGTGGATGGTGGGCGCGGTGCTGGAAGAGGCGGACCTGCGTGGCGCCCGCTTTGGGTACACCGATCTGAGCGAGGCCAACCTGGTTGGCGCAACGCTGATCCCCAAGATCGAAACCACCGCCCGCATCAACCTGCGGCGCGCGGACCTGCGCGGGGCCGTGCTGTCTTCGAACCCGGATGAGAGCCAGGAGATCTTTGGCGATTTTCGCGCGGCGAACTTTGACGGGGCAAGGCTTGAGGGCCGCTTTACCGGACGGTTTGGCAATGCTTCGGAGACGTTCTTTTCCATGCGCGGCGCGGATGTCTCGGGGGCCTACATTGAAAACGCGTTGATGTGGCTGCCTTACCAGTCCAAGGCGATGGACGGGCTGATCGTGGCGCGGGCGCAGGAGGCCTTTACCGAGCTTCTGGGCGGGCCTGTCTCACCGATGCTGCTGGCGCAGATCGCCAATGACACGCCCACGGTCACGTTCAAAGGCACGGCGCTGGCCGGGCTTGATCTGCGCAATCTCGCCCCCGTCACCGGCAAGGAGCCGATCGACGATCTGATTTATGCGCGCATTTTCCGCAACAGTTTTGGAGATGCGCATGTGCGCCTGCCCAAAGGCGTGATGCGGCCCTGTCACTGGCTGAGTGATCCGGGGCTGACCCTGATGGGCAACGATGAGGCTTTTCTGGGCGCGTGGCGGGCGTGGCTTGTGCGGGGCGGTGTTTCGGAATGGCCGCCCAATGGGCTCGACCCGATGGACACCTCCAAACGCGGCAGCACCTTCACGAGCTTTCTCAAAGACATTGAGGCGCGCGACGACCTGCTGCCTCCGGCAGAGATCTGCACATGGGAAAGCTGCGACTGTTCGGCTGTGGAGGCGTGGCGGTCTGAAGAGTAGCCACGGCTTTGGCCCGTCGCGGCGGTTGTGCAGGACGGGGCTTGCTCTGTCTCATGATGTGAAGCCTGAAAAAGGCGGCCGCCCAGGTACGGATATGCAAGGCCGGGGTGTTCAAACCCGGCTTATTCGTCTGATCAGATCGAACATCCCCCTTTGGGGCTGCCCGCCTTAGCTTTGTCAGGGCCGCAGCGGATCAATCCGAGTGTCAGTTGGTACCGCGAGTGAGACTGCCGAGCGGAGATTAAAAGAGGCTTGCAGCTACGCGCGCTGTCCCCGCGCCAGTCATCGACCCTTGTGGGTCGCCTCCTTCGGACCTTACCCCCTGGCAAACCACAAAATGATCAGCCCGGTGACAATCGTCAGGAACCCCAGCGTCCGGCGCGCCTCCAGCGGCATCTCGCGCAGCGCTTCCAGCAAGCGCTCCACAAGCGAAGGGGCCAGTGCGTACACCAGCCCCTCGATCACGAGGACCAAACCGATCCCCATCAGGATATCCGAACCGGTCATTCGGAGGCCGGCGCCGAGTCCTCGACCGCCGCGACCGGCGCAGTGGTGCCTGCCCCGTCAACGCCGAACTGCGAGTCCGCGCCGACGTTTTCGCTGCGGAAGTATTCGAAGAACTGGCTGTCCGGAGTCATGACCATCGTGGAGTTGCCGCCCCGAAGCGCCGTCTCATAGGCCTGAAGCGAGCGGTAGAAGGCAAAGAACTCCGCATCCGCGCCATAGGCATCGGCAAAGATCCCGTTGCGCTCCGCATCCGCTTCACCGCGGATCACGTTGCCTTCGCGCTCTGCCTCGGAGAGCGTTTCGACCACGGTCCGGTCAGCAAGCGCGCGCACACGCTGCGCCGCCTCGTTACCACGGGCGATCTCGTCCGCCGCTTCGCGTTCCCGCTCAGCGCGCATCCGGGCAAAGGTGGCTTCAAGGTTCTGCGTCGGCAGGTTGGTCTGCTTGAGGCGCACGTCGACCACATCGAGACCAAGGCTCAGAGCCTCACCGCGCGATTGGTCGCGGATGCGGTTCATCAGCTCGCGGCGATCTTCCGAGAGGATCGTGTCAGAGGTCACCTGATCGGCACCCAGAACTTCGCGGATCTGCGAGTTCAGGATCGACGACAGACGGTCCTCGGCAGCGCGCAGACCACCCACGCCAACCGCCTGCCGGAACTGCACCACGTCTGCAATGCGGTAACGGGCGAAGGCGTCAACAACGAGACGACGGTCATCGGAAGGCGTGACTTCGATGGTTTCCGTGTCCAGCGAGAGGATCCGGTCATCGTAGCGCACAACTTCCTGAATCAGCGGGATCTTGAAGGCAAGACCCGGCTCTTCCTTGACGGCGCGGATTTGGCCGAACTGAAGCACCAGCGCCTTCTCCCGTTCATCAACCACAAAGATCGACGACAGGAAAACCACGATCAGGATCACGAAGGCGGGCAGGATATAGGTTGTCTTACGCATCTCAGTTCCCTCCCCGGCGCAGCTCGTTCAGCGGCAGGTACGGCACAACGCCCCCCGAGCCGCCGGAACCGGACAGCGCTTCGTCAAGGATCATCTTGTCCACGTCACCCAGCACCTTTTCCATGGTCTCAAGGTAGAGACGGCGGCGGGTCACTTCCGGGGCCTTGGCATATTCTTCGCGCACGGCAGAGAAACGGCTGGCCTCACCAAGCGCTTCGTTCACCGTCTGGGCGCGGTAGCCTTCGGCTTCCTGCACGGTTTGCGCGGCAGTACCGCGGGCTTCGGCGACAACGCGGTTGGCGTAGGCATCGGCCTGACGCTCAAGCCGGTCACGTTCCTGCTCGGCGGCCTGCACTTCGCGGAAGCTGTCGATCACTTCGCGCGGCGGATCGGCCCCTTCGAGGTTCACACGCACGATGGAGATGCCGGATTCATACTCGTCCAGCGTCGCCTGGATCTGCTCGCGCGCCTGATCCGCGATCAAGCCACGATCCCGGTTGAGGATCGGGGCGAGGTTCGAGGCCGCGATGATCTCGCGCATGACCGATTCCGACACCGCCTGAACCGTCAGTTCGGGATCCCGGATGTTGAACAGCAGTTTCGCCGGATCGTTGATGTTCCAGACCACCTGGAACTCGATGTCGACGATGTTGGCGTCCGTGGTCAGCATGAGCCCGTCGGTGCCGCCGCGACCGCCACCGACATTCTCGGTGCGTTCGGAGGTGACGTTGACGACCTCAAAGGTGACAAACGGCCAAGGCGCGAAGTTCAGACCGGGATTGCCGGTGCTGGAATACTCGCCCAGGAACAGCTCGACGGACTGCTCTTCGGGGCGGACCGTATAGAAGCTGCCAAAGGCCCAGATCGCCGCCAGCGCCAGAATGCCGAGGCCAACGGTGCCTTTGCCCAGCGAGGGGCCGCCGCTGCCGCCGCCGGTGCCATTGGGACGGCCGGAGTTGCCGCCGCCGCCCATCAGCACCTTGAGCCGCTCCTGGCCCTTCTTCATCAGCTCGTCGATCTCGGGGATCTGGCTGTCTTCGGGGCGTCGGCCACCGCCGCCACCGCCGCCACCCGAAGGAGGACGATTGCCGCCTCCGTTCGAGCCACCGCCGCCCCCCCAGGGGCCGCCGCTGTTACCTGCCATGAAGTCTCTTCCTTCCTTGGTCTTTTATCGTGGTCCGGTTGCTGACTAACTTGTGCACATTTTCGAATGTTTCAAGCGGTTCTTACCGGGTTTCGCATGGTGACAAGCTCTTCGGACATGGTGGGATGCACCGCCACGGTCCGATCGAAATCTTCCTTGGTTGCGCCCATTTTTACGGCGATGCCGACCATCTGGATCAGCTCTCCCGCGCCGGGCGCGACGATGTGACAGCCCAGAATGGTGCGATTTGCCTTTGAAACGATCAGTTTCATCAAAACACGGCCTTCGCCTTCGGCAAACGCGGTCTGCATGGGGCGGAAAGAGGTGCAGTAGACCTCGATCTCTTCCTGCGCCCGCGCCTGTTCTTCGCTCAAACCCACGGTGCCGAACTCCGGCTGGGTGAACACGGCACTCGGGATCAGGTCATGATCCACCGCTGTCGGGTTGCCCTTGAAGACGGTTTCGACAAAGGCCATGCCTTCGCGGATCGCCACCGGGGTCAGGTTCACCCGGTCCGTCACATCACCGATGGCATAGACCGAGGGCACCTTGGTCTGGCTGTATTCATCGACCTTGATCTCGCCTTTGCGGCCAACCTCGATACCCAAGCTCTCCAGCCCCATGTTGTCGCTGTTCGGCTTGCGGCCCGTGGCAAAGAACACGGCGTCGAACACGCGGGTCTCGCCGTTGGTGGCCTTGACGTGGATCGGCTTGCCCGCCTCGTGCCCGGCGCTCTGGGCCGCTGCGCCATATTGCGCGTCGCCCACCGGCGAGGCCAGATCGCTGTCGCCGCCATCGCTGTGCATCTCAACGATGTCCGTGCCCAGATGCAGATCGACACCGCTTTGCTTCATGCTTTCGGCAATCAGCCCGCGCGCCTCGTCATCAAAGCCGCGCAGGATCTGCGCACCGCGATAATACTGCGTCACCTCGACGCCCAGACCGTTGAGAATGCAGGCAAACTCACAGGCAATATAGCCACCGCCAATGATCAGCACCCGTTTGGGCAGCGCCTTGAGGTGGAAAATGTCGTCCGAGACCATGCCAAGATCCGCATTGGGCAGATCGGGGCGCACCGGGCGGCCACCGGTGGCGATCAGGATGTGTTTGGCGGTCTTGGTCTCGCCCGTGGAGAGCTCCACCGTGTGGGCATCCTTGAGCTTGGCGCGGGCGTCAAAGGTTTCCACGCCGGAGCCTGCCAGCAGCTTGCGGTAGACGCCTTCGAGCCGGTCTAGCTCCGCCTCCAGCTTGCCCTTAAAACGATCCCAGTGGAAATCGCCATCCGCCATGTCCCAGCCATAGGCGCGGGCCTCTTTGGCGGCGTGGCGGTATTCGCTGGCAAAGACCATGAGCTTTTTCGGCACGCAGCCGCGAATGACGCAGGTGCCGCCGTAGCGATCCTCTTCGGCCAGGGCCACCTTTGCCCCGGTCTCTCCAGCTGCAACGCGCGCGGCCCGCACCCCGCCGGAGCCGCCGCCGATCACGAAGAGATCATAGTCGAATTCGCTCATGAGTTGTCCCTCACCTTCCTTGTTCATGGGGTATTTCACATGGGAAGCGCCTTGGCCAGACGTTAGGGGGTTAACGCAGCTGTGACGGAGGTGAAACACTTCTCACGGGCAGGCCCGGGGCAGAGCCCCGGCCTACGGAAGGCTGCGCAGCCGGTGAACCCATGGTCACAGAAAGAAAACGAGCCATTTTTAACCGGTGGACATCCTGGGGAGCGGGGAAACCTGCCCACCCCTTTTGCAAACCGCTGTTTGACGCTTGCCAAGTCCTGCCGCATCGGTCAGTCACAGCGCCATGACAACAGACTATTATCGCCCGCTGATCCGTTTTGACACGCCGCGCCCCGAGGGGGCTTTGCCGGTGGCTGGCGGCCCCGGATGGTTTACCCATGCGGTGCGGCACAGCCGGGGTGGCGGACAGACCGAAGTGCCGCTGGCCGACGTGCCCGACGACTGGCGTGGCCGGATTTCGGCGCCGCGCCCGGACATTGCCGGAATGCGGCTCGACCAGACCCGGCTGATGGGCATTCTCAACGTGACGCCGGACAGCTTCTCTGACGGCGGTCAGCACAACGTGGCGACGCAGGCGCTCAAACACGCGCTTCAGATGGCGCAGGATGGCGCGGACATCATCGACATCGGCGGCGAGAGCACCCGGCCCGGCGCGCTGACGGTGCCCATCGAGGCCGAGATTGCCCGTATCGAGCCGGTGATCCACGCGCTCAAGCACGAAATTAACATCCCGATGTCGATCGACACCCGCAAAGCGGCGGTGGCCGAGGTGGCGGTGCGCGAAGGGGCGCATCTGGTCAATGACGTCTCCGGCTTCACCTTCGATCCCAAGCTGGCGCGGTTTTGCGTGGACAAGGCGCTGCCGGTTTGCGTGATGCATGCGCAGGGTGATCCGGAGACCATGCATCACAATCCACGCTATGATGACGTGCTGCTTGATGTGTTCGATTTCCTTGCGGCGCAGGCGACCATGCTCGAAGAGCTCGGCATTCCGCGCGCGCGCATTTTAGTTGATCCCGGCATCGGCTTTGGCAAGACCCTCCAGCACAACCTGACCTTGCTGCGCAACCTGTCGCTGTTCCATGGCACCGGCTGCGCGGTGCTGCTGGGTGCCTCGCGTAAAGGGTTCATCCGTACGATTTCAGGCACGCTGACCGCCACTGAGCGCATGCCGGGATCGGTCGCCGTTGCGCTTCACGGCGCGGCGCAGGGGGCGCAGGTCATCCGCGTACACGACGTTGCAGAAACCGCGCAGGCGCTCAGCCTCTGGCGGGCCATCCATTTGGGGTATCAGGAGTAATCACATGACACGCAAACTCTTTGGCACCGATGGCGTGCGCGGCACGGCCAACACCGATCCGATGACACCGGATCTCGCACTGCGGCTTGGCGCGGCGGTGGGCCGCCATTTCCGCCGCGAACACCAGGGCGTGCACCGGGTGGTGATCGGCAAGGACACGCGCCTTTCCGGCTACATGTTCGAAAACGCCCTGACCGCCGGTCTGACCTCCACCGGCATGAACGTGCTGCTGCTCGGCCCGGTTCCGACGCCTGCGGTGGGTCTGCTGACCCCGTCGATGCGGGCGGATCTCGGCATCATGATTTCCGCCTCGCACAACCCGGCGCATGACAACGGTATCAAGTTTTTCGGCCCCGATGGGTTCAAGCTCTCGGACGCCGTCGAAACGCAGATCGAAGCGCTGATGAACGAAGGCCCGAAACTGGCCGCGCCGGAGAACATCGGCCGGGCCAAGCGTATCGACGACGGCCGCTTCCGCTACCAGGAGCGGGTGAAATCCACCCTGCCCCACGGGCTGCGGCTTGACGGGATGAAAGTGGTCATCGACTGCGCCAATGGTGCGGCCTACAAGACCGCCCCCGAGGTGCTCTGGGAGCTTGGCGCGACGGTTGTCGCCATTGGCACCGCACCGAACGGGCTGAACATCAACGCGGACTGTGGCTCGACCAAGCCGCAGACCGCCGCGGAAGCGGTTGTGGCCCATGGCGCGGATGTGGGGATCTGCCTTGACGGCGATGCGGACCGGATCATCCTGATCGACGAGACCGGCAAGGTGGCCGATGGCGATCAGATCATGGCCCTGATGGCCGCCCGCTGGGCCGAGGAAGAGCGCCTGAAAGGCGGCGCGCTGGTCGCAACGGTCATGTCCAACCTCGGGCTGGAGCGGTTCATGGACGCAAAGGGGCTGCGGCTCGAACGCACCAAGGTTGGCGACCGCTACGTCGTCGAGGCGATGCGTGCGCACGGCTACAACCTCGGCGGGGAGCAGTCCGGCCACATCGTCATGACGGATTACGCCACCACCGGGGACGGGCTGATGGCGGGCCTGCAGTTCCTCGCGGAGATGGTGCGAACCGGGCAGCCTGCCTCGACCCTGACCCGCTGTTTCGAGCCTGTGCCGCAGCTTTTGAAGAACGTGCGGTATGCCGCCGGTCAGACGCCGCTGGAAACACTGGCCGTGCAGCAGGCGATTGCCTCGGCGGAGGCGGATCTGGTGGGCAAAGGCCGCCTGCTGATCCGCAAATCCGGGACAGAGCCGCTGATCCGGGTGATGGCGGAGTGCGAGGACGAAGGTCTGCTCACGCAAGTAGTAGACGGGATCGTCGCGGAGGTCGAAGCGGCGACGGGGTGATGCGTGACGTTGTGCCCCGACACGTCCCGTACTTGATCCGGGACCCCTGGACCAGAGAGCAAGACGCGCCTTCATACTAGAAACATGATGGCGCGGCGCCCTACGGGCTTGAATCTGCGCTGGGGTTCAGAGGAATGACCGCTCAAGGCCAATATCTCCCCCAACCCGAACCCCGCTTGCACCCCGTCTCTATCCACGCGATACCAGAGCCAAAGCGGACGCAACCGGAGAGTTCCCATGCCCCTTCTCACTGTTTCCACCTCCCCCATTGACGGACAGAAACCGGGCACGTCCGGTCTTCGGAAACAGACCAAAATCTTTCAAAGCCCCAATTTCCTTGAGAATTTCATCCAATCCATCTGGACCGGCATTGGCGGGGTCACGGGCAAGACGCTTGTGCTTGGCGGAGACGGGCGCTTTTTCAATGCCGAGGCGGCCCAGATCGTTCTGCGCATGGCGGCAGCCTCCGGCGCGGCACGGGTGATCGTCGGCCAGAACGCCCTGCTCTCCACCCCTGCGGCCTCACACCTGATCCGCAAACGCGGTGCGGATGGCGGCATTATCCTGTCTGCCAGCCACAACCCCGGCGGGCCAAACGGCGATTTCGGCGTGAAATACAACACCGGCAACGGCGGCCCTGCTCCGGAGAGCGTGACCGAGAAGATCTTTGCCGCGACGCAGGTCATCTCCGAATACGCCATACTGGACAGCGCAGACATCGACCTTGCCACGCTCGGCGAGAAAACTCTGGGCGATATGATCGTCGACGTTGTGGATCCGGTTGCGGATTACGCCGACCTGATGGCCTCGATCTTTGATTTCGACGCGCTCAAGGCCCTTTTTGCCGGCGGCTTTCGCATGCGCTTTGACGCCATGCACGCGATCACCGGCCCCTACGCCCGCGCCATCCTTGAAGACACGCTGGGCGCGGAAACAGGCACGGTGATCAACGGCACCCCCTCCCCGGACTTTGGCAAAGGCCACCCGGATCCGAACCCGATCTGGGCCAAGACGCTGATGGACGAGATGATGGGGCGAGACGCGCCGGATTTCGGCGCGGCGAGCGACGGCGATGGGGATCGCAACATGATTGTCGGGCGCGGGCAGTATGTCACTCCGTCCGACAGCCTCGCGGCGCTCGCGGCCAACGCAACGCTGGTGCCTGCCTATTCGGGCGGTCTGAGCGGCGTGGCGCGCTCCATGCCAACCTCGCAGGCGGTGGACCGGGTTGCCGCCGCGCAAGGCATCGACTGTTTCGAGACCCCGACGGGCTGGAAGTTCTTCGGCAACCTGCTTGACGCCGGACGCTGCACACTCTGCGGCGAGGAAAGCGCCGGGACCGGCTCGGACCACGTACGTGAGAAAGACGGCCTCTGGGCCGTGCTCTTCTGGCTCAACATTCTGGCCAAACGGCAGATTTCCGTCAAAGCGCTGATGGAAGACCATTGGCAGAGGTTTGGCCGAAACTACTACTCCCGTCACGACTATGAGGGTGTGGATGCTGGCGCGGCCAATGCGCTGATGGACGATCTGCGCGGCAGGCTGAGCGCCCTGCCCGGCACCCAAGCCGCCGGATTGACCATCACAAGCGCCGATGACTTTGCCTATGACGATCCCATCGACGGCTCGCGCACCGAGAAACAGGGCATCCGCATCGGCTTTGACGGCGGCGCGCGTCTTGTGCTGCGCCTTTCCGGCACGGGCACGGTTGGGGCAACGCTGCGGGTCTACCTCGAGACGCTGGACACGGCCGTCTTTGACAAGGACGCGCAAGAGGCGCTCGCCCCGGTGATCGCCGCCGCCGAAGCGCTGGCCGGGATCAAGGACCGCACGGGCCGCGATGCGCCGGACGTGATCACGTAGCCGGGGCCGCAGGTGGACATTGTTCGCGCCATCCTTCTGATGATCCTGGCCATGGCGCTGCTGGCCGGGACGGATGCCTTTATCAAACTCTCCACCGTCACCGCATCGATCGGGCAGACCATGCTCTACATGAGCATTGGCGGGTCGGTTCTTTTTGTCCTGCTGGCCAAACTGCGCGGCGAGCGCATCTTTACCCGCGACGCCCTGCACCCGATGGTTCTGGCCCGCAACGCTGTCGAGATCATCGCCGCGATTGGTCTGTTTGTCGGCATCACCTACACCGAACTGCCCGTCTTTGCCGCCATCATGCAGGCCGGGCCTCTGATCGTGATCATGGGCGCGGCGCTTTTTCTGAAGGAACAGGTCGGCCTGCGCCGTTGGCTGGCCGTGGGGGTCGGGCTTGCGGGCATGATGATCGTGATCCGGCCCTGGGGCGCGCAATTCACCGGCTGGGAGCTGTTCGCGGTGCTGGGCATCTCTGCTCTGTCTGCCCGCGATCTGATCACGCGCCTGTCTCCGCCGCATATCAGCGCCGTATATCTGTCGACCTGGGGCTTTATCTCCGTGATCCTGCCCGGTCTGGCTTTCCTCGCCCTGACCGACGCGCCGCTGGTCTCCGATGCCACGACGCTGGGCTACATCGGTGCGGCGGTGCTTGTCACCACCACGGGGTATCTCGCCGTGACAACGGCAATGCGCATGGCGCCCGCCTCCATCGTCTCGCCGTTTCGCTACACAAGGCTGATCTTTGCCACGATTCTCAGCATCGTGATCTTTGGCGACTGGCCCGATCAATGGACGCTGATCGGCGGGGCCATGATCCTTGCGGCGGGTCTCTACAGCTTCCTGCGCGAACGCCGTCTCGCCCGCGAGGCCGTTATCGCAAACAGTTAGCGCAATCCCTGAAAACAAAGCGCCGTTAGCGATAACGTAAAACTTTACATCCCGCCTCTGGCTGGTATGAGTGCGGCCAAACTCATTGCCGAAGGGAAACGCCCCATGAGCACCATTATCGACATCCACGCCCGCGAAATCCTCGACAGCCGTGGCAACCCCACCGTCGAAGTTGACGTCACTCTCGAAGACGGCACCCTCGGCCGCGCTGCCGTGCCTTCGGGCGCATCGACCGGCGTGCACGAAGCAGTTGAGAAGCGCGATGGCGACAAGGCCCGTTACATGGGCAAAGGCGTTCTGGAAGCGGTTGCCGCCGTGAACGGCGAGATCGCCGAAGCCATCGTCGGCTTTGACGCCACCGAGCAGGTCGCCATCGACATGGCGATGATCGAACTGGACGGCACCGACAACAAAGGCCGCCTTGGCGCAAACGCGATCCTTGGTGTTTCCCTCGCCGTGGCAAAAGCTGCCGCCGAGTACACCGGCCAGCCGCTTTATCGCTACGTTGGCGGCACCTCCGCCACCATCCTGCCGGTTCCGATGATGAACATCATCAACGGCGGTGAGCACGCGGACAACCCGATCGACATTCAGGAATTCATGATCATGCCGGTCAGCGCGGACAACATCCGCGACGCCGTGCGCATGGGCTCCGAAGTGTTCCACACACTGAAAAAAGAGCTGTCTGCAGCCGGCCTGTCCACCGGGATCGGCGACGAAGGCGGCTTTGCCCCGAACATCGCCTCCACCCGCGAAGCGCTTGATTTCATTCTGAAGTCCATCGAAAAAGCGGGCTACAAGCCGGGTGACGACATCTATCTCGCGCTTGATTGTGCCTCCACCGAGTACTTCAAGGACGGCAAGTACGAGATGAAGGGCGAAGGCGCGAGCCTGACCTCCGCCGAAAACGTCGACTACCTCGCCGCGCTCTGTGACGACTACCCGATCATCTCCATCGAAGACGGCTGTGCCGAGGACGACTGGGACGGCTGGAAGCTGCTGACCGACAAGCTCGGCGACCGCGTGCAACTTGTGGGCGACGATCTGTTTGTGACAAACCCGGCACGTCTCGCCATGGGCATCGAAAACGGCTCTGCCAACTCCATGCTGGTCAAGGTCAACCAGATCGGCTCGCTGACCGAGACCCTGCGCGCTGTGGAAATGGCCCACCGCGCCCGCATGACCAACGTCATGTCGCACCGCTCCGGTGAGACCGAGGACGCCACCATTGCGGACCTTGCCGTGGCCACCAACTGCGGCCAGATCAAGACCGGCTCGCTGGCGCGCTCCGACCGGCTCGCCAAGTACAACCAGCTGATCCGCATCGAGGAACTGCTCGGCGAGACAGCGGAATACGCCGGGCGTTCGATCCTGCGCTAAGGCAGGCCCGACACTGGCTTTGAATTCAGGGGTCGCCCGCCGGGCGGCCCCTTTTTGCTGCGCGGATCGTGTGGCACGGCGTAATCGGACGAAATTTGCCTGTGGTTGATCTCTGACCTTCATTTTTTCAACTTTGAAGGTATTGTGACAAAAGTACTCGTATCGGACTTCAAAATGGTCAGTCATCCGGTTGAACAGCGTATTTCCCATATCAAAAACGCCGAATTCGGCGAGCGTTGGGAAGTTGTTTTCCGGCTGACCGTTCTGGTCCTTGCCTCGGTCATGCTGTCGATCTTCGCGGACCAGCGCGTGGTTCTGATCTGGCTCGGCGCGGTGCTCGCCTGCTATGGCGCGCTGGTGTTCTGCCTGACCCGCAGCGCACCCTGGAACAGGCGCGTCGGACATTTCCGGCTTTGCCTTGCGCTCTATGCGCTGTTGCAATTGGTCTTCATCTTTGCCCCGCTCTACCTGATCCAATCGGGTGAGCCGGCTTTGGTCTTTTCCGGCAGTCTCGCGCTGGTCACGGTTTTGCTGTGCAAACTGCAACACGCCCAGGACGACCCCGCCATCGCCGGGGCCAATGCGCTGCAATTTGGCGTCTCGGTCCTTGCCATGTTGGGGGTTGTTCTCCCGGCGGAGGACGACCCCTTCCTGATCGCGCTCTGTCTTGGGGCCGCCGTGACAGTCGTCGCCTACTACGGCATGACCATCCGGGGGCAACTGTCCCAGCAAAGCGCGCTGAACCAGTCACGCCTGCGCTATGCACAGTCCCAGAAAGCCCGTGCGCTGACGCAGTTTGTCGGCGGTGTGGCGCATGACTTCAACAACATCCTGACCGCCATCATGGGCAATCTGGAATTCGCCCGCGTGCTGCCGGACAAGGCGGACCGGGATCAGGCGCTGGTGGATGCCGGTCTCGCCGCCGAACGCGCGGCCATGACGGTGCGCCAGTTGCTGGCCTCCAGCGGGCGGGCACGGCTGCGGCCGGAGACCATTGCGGCGGCGGATCTGCACAGTCAGATCGAACCTGTTCTGCAAGACCTGCTGGAGCCGGGGATCACCCTCAAGAGCGCCGCCCGCGACCCGGAGTTCACCGCTTTTGCCGATCGCGACATGTTGGAAACCTCGCTGATCCAGCTCTACCTCAACGCGCAGGATGCGCTGAAAGGCGGCGGCAACATCTGGCTGGTGTCGCGCACGTCCTTCGACGTACCCGAGATCGACCCGCAACCGGACATCCCGCCGCCCTATCTGGCGGTGACCCTCTCGGACGACGGCCCCGGGGCGGACGCGGACTCGCTCGACATGCTGGCAGAGCCTTTCTTCACAACCAAAGCGGTTGGACAGGGTCCCGGTCTGGGCTTGTCTGCGGTTCAGGGATTTGCGCGCCAGAGCGGCGGCTGCCTGATCTTGGAAAACCGCCCGGGCGGCGGGTTCAGCGCGACGATCCTGTTGCCCCGCGCTTAGCTTTCCGGGGCAACATAGGTGCCCTGTTCCTTCAGCGCGTCGATGACCTCTTTGGGCATGTAGGTCTCATCGTGTTTAGCAAGGATTTCATGGGCTTCAAAGACACCGTTCACGTATTTCCCAGTGCCGACCATGCCCTGGTTCTCTTCGAACAGATCCGGCAGCACCCCTTTGTAGACCACCGGCACACTCGCGCCGCCATCGGTCACGCTGAAGCGGATCTGCTCACCCGCGCCGCGCACCAGCGAGCCCTCTTCGACCAGCCCGCCAATGCGAAACGTCTCGGTCGGGCTCGGCGGGGCATCAACAATCTGGCTCGGCGAGCGAAAGAAGTTGATCCCGTCGCGCATCGCGTATCCGATCAACGCCGTGGACACCACAAGCGCCACCGCCGCCAGCGCAATTACCTGAACGCGCCGTTTCTTCTTGAGCGATTTCAAAGCCATGATTGCGCCTTCCGTACCGGGTCAAATCCACCTTGACCCGTATATAATCCAACATGCTTCGGAAACGAAGACCAAGCGCGATTTGCCGCGCCCAACCCCGCGCCCTGTTTCTTTGTGCTGCAAATATCCCGGGGTAGGCCCAAGGGGCCGTAGGGGCAGCGCCCCTGCCCGTGCCTTTCCATCGGAAAGGCACGGCCTGTCGACCAAAGCAAAGCTTTGGGCGAAATCCCTTATGGAAAACAGGGCACGAGCATCAGACCGGCGGTCTCATCCTCGCCCAGCATCAGGTTGGCGTTCTGCACCGCCTGACCACTCGATCCCTTGCACAGGTTGTCCAGTGCCGCGACCACGATGGCCCGGCCCGGAATGCGGTCGCCGGTCACACCGATATGGCAGAAGTTGGAGCCGCGCACGTGGTGTGTGCTGGGGGTTTCCCCTTTTGGCAGCACCTCGACAAAAGGCTCTTCCGTATAAGCCGCCTGCAAGGCCGCCAGCACCGCGTCGGGGTCCCCTTTGACGTAACAAGTCGCCAGAATCCCCCGGTTGAACGGGCCGAGGTGCGGGGTGAACTGGATTTTCACCTCCCGACCGGCGAGCTTGGAGAACTCCTGGTCGAACTCGCCCAGGTGACGGTGCGTGCCGCCGACCGCATAGGCGTTGGAGCCCTCGCTCAGTTCCGCATGCAGCAGGTTCTCTTTCAAAGACCGCCCCGCGCCGGAGACACCGCATTGCAGATCGAGGATGATCTCGTCGAGATCAATCACCCCGGCGGAAATCAGCGGCCGCAGGATGAACTGCCCGGTCGCCGCGTTGCAGCCGGTGCCAGCCACCAGCCGCGCAGAGGCGATGTCCTCGCGGTAGAACTCGGTCAGCCCGTAGACCGCCTCTTTCTGCATCTCCACGGCGGAATGCGGGTTGCCGTACCAGGCCTCGTAGGCCTCCGGGTCACGCAGCCGGAAATCGGCTGAAAGATCAACGATCTTGACGCTTTTCGGCAGCTTCGAGATGACCTCCTGCGAGGTTTTGTGCGGCAAGGCGCAAAAACACAGGTCGATCTGGGAGAAGTCGATCTCTTCCCAGGTCACAAGGTCCGGCAGATCAAGGTGGCGCAGGTGCGGAAACACCGCAGCCATGGGTTTTCCGGCCTTGGAGTTGGCCGCCAGAGCCTTGATTTCAAAAGAAGGATGCGTGGCGATCAGCCGAACAAGCTCTGCGCCGGTGTAGCCGGACGCGCCGATGATGGCGATGGAATGGGTCATGGGGGATCCTTTGGATCAGGGCGCGCAGGCGGCGCGGTCGTCTTGGGAAAACATCTGAGGACAGACAGGCGAAACCACACGGCACAAGGCCGCGCGGGGGGCGATCATCGTCGCAGGCTCATCTGAAATGACGGCATCTTCTGTCTCCTTGGGTTTCGCTTAGCAGCGTGCGGGTCAGGAATCAATGGCTTGATCACGCCGCCCCCTCTCCCGCAGGATCAGCCCATGCCGACACCCTGTTTCGACAAACCCGTTCCCTTCTGGAAGCTGTACCTGCGCATGGGCGGCTGGTTCAGCGTCGCTTTCTTCGTGGTGCTTGCCGCGTTGACGATCGGCAGCCACATCGCGCATGGCTTTGCCGAGCGTTTCGAGACCGAGGGCCGCCGCACGCAGGCCGAAGTGCTGGACAAGGAAATCAGCGAAAGCACCGACAGCGACGGCGACACAACCTACACCTATTACCTGACGCTGGCCTATAGCACGAATACCGGCGAGGACATCGTCAAGGATTCCAGCGTTTCCAAGGGCTTTTATTGGGAGACGGACATCGGCGACTTCATCCCGATCCTGTATCTGGAAAGCCAGCCGCGCCGGATCGAGACCAACGAAGGCTCCAACCGCACCGCCGGGCAGGTCATGCAGATCATTGGTCTGGTGGACGGGCTGCTGTTTCTCGGGGCGTTCTGGTATTCGGGCCGTCGTGCGGTCGCGGCCATTCGGGCGCGGCGCTATGGCGCGCGCGAAAGCGTAACGGTGGCAGAGCTTTACGCCACCTCGGTGACGGTCAACAACCGACGCCGCTATCGCCTGAAGTGGCGTGATGCGCAGGGCAAGGTTGGCTACAGCCTGATGTATCCCAAGGACGCGCTGCTGCCCTACCCGCCGGGGCATCGCATCACGATTTATCAGGGGATCAAGAAAGCGTTCTGGGAAGGCGACGTTGGCCCGCGCCCGGAGTAGTGCCGTTTATCGCAGCCCTTTGCGCGCCACAAACGCCGCCAGATCACTGACCGCCCGCGCCCGCGCGGCGGCGATGGCGCCCGGTGTCATCTCGCCGGTCACGGGCACTTCGATCTCGAAGCGGCGCGCGCGGTCGGTGCCGTAGTCCTCGGGCGCGACAAACATCTGCCCCGACAGGCGAAACGTGCCGCCGCTGGTGGCAAAGAAATCCTCGATGCGCACGTCCACCTTCACATCCGGCAAATCGCGGAAGGGCCAGGGTTCCGGGGCGACCAGACGCCCGGTGATGGCGTCCAGATCACGGGCAAGTTGCAGGGTGACTGCCCGGCCCGGCTCATCCGCCCAAAGCCCGCCCGAAGGCGCGATGGCACCGCTGTCATCACGCAGCACAATTTCCTCATCCTGCGCATAGGTCGGCAGGGTCACGGTGGCCACCTCGATCCGCGCATAGCGCACGGAAACCCGCTCCTCCGGCAGGGCGCTGCCGCCGCCCACGGCTGTTGGCGGCGTGTCAAAGCGCAGATCAACGCCGCCGCAGGCGCTCAGAAACAGGGTCAGGGACAACAGGGAAAGACGGGTCATCATGGCGTTAGCGTCCAGTCAGCAAGGAATTGGGATTGCGGGCAATTTGCCGGGCAAGGCGGTCAAAGGACTGCGCGGCGGCTTCGATCTCGCGGATGGCCGCGCTCATTTCGCGGCCAAATTCGGAGCCGCGGGAATAATCGCCCAAGGTCGCGCCGGCCTGCGCCGCGACACGGCTGAGGCGGTCGGCCAGGGCCGGCAGGCTGCCGGAGGCCTCGGCCAGCGCTTCGGCGGCGCTGCGGGCGGAGGCGAGCGCGGCGTTGGCGTTGCCCACAAGCCCGCCCTGCCGCACGTCTTCGAGCGTGCCGCGCAGCTCTGCCAGCGTCGCGTTGAGCTCGCCCGGCAAGGCTTTGGTGCTGTCCTGAGCGATGAGGGCTTCGGCGCTGTCCATCAGCTCGGCGGCCCGATCTGCCAGCGTTTGCAGGGAAAGGGCCTCGGCCTCACTCAGGATGGTCTTGGCCTTTTGCGACAGCTCGGGCAGATCCCCGGCCGCCGCATCGATTTTCGCCACCGCATCAGAGATTTGCGCCACGATGCGCCCTTCGTCCACCTGCGCCAGCAAGCCGTTGAGCCTGTCAGACGCGCCTTGCAAGCTCTTGGCCAACGTGCCGATTTGCGAAGGCAAAGCAGCAATTTCCGGGGAGGCCACAAGCGCGTTCAGGGAGGCCACCGCGCCGCGCAGTTCCTTTGGCATCGCTGCGAGGTCCGGGTTCGAGACCAGTGCATCGGTGTTGCCCAGCAGCGCGGAGAGCTGTTTGGACAGATCCTCCAACGGTAGCGCCTCGGCCTTGCCCAGCACCGCGCTGGCCTGTTTGCTCAGCCCCGGCAGGGTTTGCGCAGTTGTGTCAATCGAGGTGATCAGCTCCGAAAGGGCCGCAACAATCGCCCGGTCCTTCACATCCACCAAGAGCGCGTTCAGCGTGGTCGAAGCCTCCTCAAGCCCTTCCGCCACCGTGCCGATCTGGGCTGGCAGACTGGCGACCTCTTCGCTTTCGGCCACGGCGCGGATCGCCGCGAGGGTGGCGCGCAGGTCTTCGGGCGCGGCCTGAATGCCCTCGCTGTTCACCAGCCCACGGGCATCTTCGAGAAAGCCCACGGCGTTTGCCAGAAGCTCTTCGACCGGCAGCGCATCCACGCGGCGCAAAAGCCCCTGCGCCGAGGCCGCGACATTGGCCACGTTCGAGTCCGTGGTCGGGATCACCGGGTAAGGCGTTGTGCTGCGGTCCAGAACGGCCACCGGAGCATCCGGTACGGTCACAAGGTCAATCTTCAGCCCGCCGGTCAGCAGCGAAGCGTTGGTCAGCTGCCCCCGCAGCCCGCGCAGGATGCGGGAGTCCAGATAGTCGAGAAACCCGGCCTCGCTGGTGTCTTCGAGCCCGATGCGGCCGGGATTGAGCCGCAGGGTTGCGACCAGTCGCACCTCATTGTCGCCAAAGCGTGCTTCGTCCACCACGCCGGAGATCGTCACAACCTCGCCCAACCGCAGGCCGCCAAGGCTCACCGGGGCCCCGGCGCTGAGACCGGCAAGATTTTCGTCAAAGACCATCATCAGGTCAACGCTGCCGCCGTCGCCTTCAAGGAAGAAATCCTCGCGGGCGGTTTCTTCGGAGGGGTGCAGTTCGAACAGCGCCCCATCGGCAATCGCCGTCCCGCCCGAGCCAAGCGTGGCGAAGGTCACGCCGCCGCTGATCAGCGAGGCGAGCGAGTTGAATTGAAGCCGCGCGCCCCCGGCGTCGAGTGAAAAGCTGAAGCCTGAAATGTCCCAGAACCGCGTGTTTTGTGTGACGAGGCTGTCGTAAGGCTCAAGGATCACCGCCTCGGCTGTGACCGACAACCCGTCGGCGGAGACCTCGGTTTCGCCAAGACGACCCACCGGCACGCCGCGATAGAGGATCGGTGTGTTGGCGGTGGGCAGGTCTTCTTCGGATGTCAAAGTGAAGGTTGTGCCGCTCTCTCCGAGCGCCAGAAGCGGCGCTTTTTCAGAGCCTTGGAAGACATATTGCGCGGCGCCAATGGCGCCGTCCCAAGCCCCTTCGAGGTAGACACCGGACAGCACCGTATCGAGGCCCGACACGCCCTGCGCCGTGACCTGCGGGGAGACCACCCAAAAGCGGGCGTCCGCGTCCACAAACGGCGCGACGTCCTTGTCGAGCCGGATCGAGACAAGCACCTCTTCGAGATTGTCGGAAAAGCCGACCTTCTCCACGAGACCCACGGCGATGTCGCGGTAGCGCAACTCTGTCTCGCCCGCATGCACGCCGTCCGCTTTGGCGAAATGCACTTCGATCAACGGGCCGCGTTCGGACCAGTTCTGAAAGGCCACCCCCGCCGCAATCAGCAGCGCGAGGATCGGGATCAGCCAGACAAAGGAGAACGTCGGGCCTTTTTTCGCGGGCTCGATGGGGACCGGGCCCGGCGTCGGGATGTGGCTGTCACGGGTCATGGCTCGGCAGGGCTTTCGATGGTCTCGCCGTCCCAGATCAGCCTTGGGTCAAAGCTTTTGGCGGACAGCATGGTGAAAATGACGGACAGGGCAAAGGTCAGCGCGGCAGGACCGGGGTGAATGCTCGCCACAACGGAAAACTGCACCAGAGCGCTCAGGATGGCGACGACAAACACGTCGATCATCGACCAGCGGCCAATGAATTCGGTGGCTTCAAAGAGGTGCAGCCTGCGCAGGGCACCGCCGGGGCGCGGACGCCACGCGCTGTGCGCGAGATAGGCGATGGCGATGAACTTGGACACCGGGATCATCACGGAGGCGATCAGCACGATGGCGGCAATCAGGAAATCGCCGTGGCGGGCAATCTCGATTGCACCGCCCACGATGGTGCCCTTCTCCTCTGACCCAAACGTGGTGGTGACAAGCATCGGGTAGAGGTTGGCCGGGATGTAGCAGATCAGCCCTGCGGTCCACCAAGCCATGACCCTTTGCAGGCTCTTGGCATCGCGCGAGACAAGCGCCGCCCCGCAGCGCCCACAGGTGGGCGTACCCAAAGGCCAGACCCGGCCGCAAGACCGGCAGGCCACCAGCCCGGATTGCCGCGCGGTGATCATGGCGTGTCCTCGATGGCGGCCCAGATCGACCAGGTGCAAAGATAGCGGTCGTTGATGACCACGAAGACCGACAGCGCGAGGAACATCCAGAAGGCCGGGCCGAAGTCGAGCTGGGCGAGATCAGAGACTTTCACCAAAGCCACGGCGCAGCCGATGGAGAACACTTCGGTCATGGCCCATGGCTTGAGCTCCTGCGCGAGGTGAAACGCCCCTTTGGCATGACGCAGCGGCGGGCGTTTCAGTTCGATGGGGGCAATCACGTAGATCAGCAGCAGCGTGCGGATTAGCGGCACCAGAACGATCAGCATGACCGTGGCCACGCTGACCAGCACAAGCGTGCCGGAGCGGAAGCTGGTCGCCACATCGAGCAAAGACACCCGGTTGCCGAAGCCAGATGCGTGAATTTCCAGAAACGGATGGAACACGGCGGCGATAACAAGGATCAGGACCGCCGCGGAAAGCGCCAGCACCTGTATGCCAGCATTTTCGCGGGTGGAGATCAGCACCGTGTGGCACCGCGCACAGACCGCCCGGCCGCCCTCCTCTGGCAAGGCGGCGGTGTACAGGGCGTCGCAATTCGGACAAGCGATATACTGGGCCAGATCCTCTGGCACCTTGCGCGTCGACATGGCGCGGTTCCATTCAGCAACAGTGGCCCGCAGCGGACCATCCGTCACCATATTTCGCCGCGCGAAAGGCTGCAAGCGCTGGCGTGAGCCCGCGCGCGGGGAAAGCCCGGGGCCGTTTGTCCGGTTTGAGGCTCTTTGAGGCTCAGGCCTTGGCGAAATCGATCTTGCGCTTGAGGAACTGCGTGGCGTGGCGCGACACTTTGGCCGGATCGCCGGTGGTCAGAAAACAGCTGTTTTCGCCCGCGCCATGCATGTTCGGGTGCCGCTCCAGATAATCAGCCAGCGAATCCGCCACCAGATTGGCCTGGCTGTAGACAGCCACCTGCGGCCCCAGCGCATCCTGGAAAATTTCCTGCATCAGCGGGTAATGGGTGCAGCCCAGAATCGCCGCCTCCGGGTTGGGCATCTTGCGCTTGAGCGCGTCCACATGGCTGCGCACCAGCGCTTCGGCGAGGATCATGTCCCCCTCTTCGATGGCATCCACAAGACCGCCGCAGGCCTGCGCCTCCACATCGACGCCAATCGCGCGGAAGGCCAGTTCGCGCTGGAACGCGCGGCTGGAGACGGTGGCGGGCGTGGCAAAGAGCGCCACGTGTTTGACAGCGACTTCGCGCGGCGGCGAGTTGTCGCCCCATTGCCGCTCGGTCAGCGCCTCGATCAGCGGCACAAAGACGCCCAGAACGCGCTTGTCCTTGGGGATCCAGCTTTCCTGCATGCGCCGCAGCGCCGCCGCGCTGGCGGTGTTGCAGGCGAGGATCACCAGATCGCAGCCCTCGTCCCAGAGCCGCTCCGTGGCCTTGCAGGTCAGGTTGTAGACATCATCCGCGTCGCGCACGCCGTAGGGCGCATGGGCGCTGTCGGCAAAATAGGCAAAAGGCACATCCGGCAAACGCTTCGAGACCGCGTTCAATACCGTGAGCCCGCCAAGGCCCGAATCGAAAACCCCAACCGCCATGGTTCACTCTCCTGCAATGCGCCCTGCCCGCGCCTCAATAAATTCGTTTTGCCGGCGCCTCTGCGCTTCTGTGCTGTGCCTCGAACTCGAACCCGTAGTCGTAGGATTTGAGCGGGACTGGAGACAACTCATACGTGGCTTTTCTCAGGAAATCCATAAGCGCGCGCGGATCCTTTTGCCGGGCCGCGATCTCGCCGCGATCAATCGGCTGGCCGATGGCGAGCTTGACCGGCGTGTCGACCCGTTTGCGGAATTCCTTGATCAAAAGCCCCATGCGCAGGTTGGTGTGCAGATGGCTGGCAAGCTGGAACAGGCGCGAGGTGTGGCCGTCGAAAAAGATCGGCACCACCTGCGCGCCGCTTTTGGCGATCATCTTGGCGGTGAAGCTGCGCCAGCCGGGATCCATGGGGTGGGCAAACGGGGTGGCGGCGGTGGCGACGGTGCCGCCGGGAAAGATGCCGATGCAGCCGCCCTGCCCCAGATACTCCAGCGCGATCTTGCGGGTCTCAAGGTTCTGGCGCAGCGCGTCGCGGGTGCCGTCAAAATCCACGGGCAGCACCACGCGGTTCAGATCTTCGGCCTTGCGAAAGACGCTGTTGGCCAGAATGCGGAAATCGCCGCGCACCTGCGACAGGATATGACCCATCATCAGCCCATCGAGAATGCCGTAGGGATGATTGGCGATCACCACCAGCGGGCCATCCTTGGGGATATGGTTCAGCGCGCCGCGCTGGACTTCCAGCTCCAGCCCATAGCGTTCGACCATGACCTGCCAGAAGTCCTTGCCCGCCGCCACGTCCTGCTCATAGCCCGCCGCCCGCTTGATCAGACCAATCCGGCCCGTGGCGTTTTCCATCAGGCGAATAAGGCGCCGCCCACCCGGCGATGCGGCAGAGTGGCTGTAGGAAATATCCCGGGCGATCTGCCCCCGATCCAGCATGACGGTGTCTCCTGAACGTGCGCGCGTGCTCTACCCGGCCCTGCGGGTGCCCGCCAGTCTGAAACAAAATCTTTGAGGAAATGTGACACAGCGCACATCGGTGAAACGGCGATGCGACTTACAACCACAGGTATTGCACATTTGTGCAACACGTTTCGGGCTTTCCCGATGCCTCGGTGATCAACACAGCCAAAACGCCAGCCAACAGGGACACACCATGACCATAAGAACCTTGCTCCTTACCAGCGCCGCGGGCCTCGCCGCGCTTGCCCCGCCCGCCCTTGCCGACACGCAGATCAACGGCCTGCAGCAGATGATGCTGTTCCGCAGTTTCATCCAGGACGATGCCATGTGCGAGACAGCCGTCGTGAATGGCAAGGCCGCAATCATCGGTATGAATGCGGTCTCCGGCGCCGCCGCCTGCCCTGATGCCTTTGCCTGGACGCAGTTCCTCAATGCCGTCAGTGACGAGTTCTGGGACTGGGGGATTGACCAGACGATCTGGCCCGCCGAGCCGTGGCCGCTCTGCACCGCCGAGATCACCAGCAATTGCTGTGATCCCAACGCGGCCGTTGACCCGTCGAACCAGCCTGCCAACTGCCCGGTTTTCCGCGCGGATTATGACCCCATAAGCCCGCTGCCCGCGACGCCCAACGGCACGCCGTCCGGTGCGGTGATCAGCCACAACGGGCTGAACGAGGACAACAACATCGACCCGGGCCGCCTGCTGCGCGATCTGGAACTGGAACTTGTCTTCCGCAACCGCTCCATGACCGAGTATATCTATCGCAATGATCTCTATTCCCGCGAAGGGCTTGGCAGCCGCAACCGCGCGCAGAATGCCGCGATCAAGGATGGCAATCTGGGCTCCGCCCATGCGCTTGAGGTGCGCTTCCCGCTGGATGCGGTGATGGTCAAGGTCGATTTCATCCATCAGGAAATCATGATCGACCAAGGGCTTATCCCGGACGATGGTACCGAGGTGCCGAACAACCCCGATTACCCCTATCTGACCGCCTATTTCGAAGGCGATGGCGGCGACGATCAGGTGCCGGGCTATTACTACGCCGTGGCCATGACCAACGCCTCCAAGGATCTGCCCACGTGGCACTGGTACGCCATGGAGCACGTCGCCAACCGGGGCCGCTGTGATTACCTCGGCTGCAACGACAGCTTTGGCTACACCGCCAATGGCGCGGCGCAGGACGGGGCGGATTTCGGCGACCACTACGTGCCGCCCGCGATCCAGTTCAACAATGACAAGACCGAAGGCAACGATCCGCTGTTCCTGACCGGCGAGACCTATCTGCCGTCCGACACCGGCGAGGCCATGACCCCCGCCCTTGCCGCGCTTTTTGAGGCGACCGGGGTTGGCTCTGCCGCAGAGGACCCGGATCCGCGGGTGATCTCCGTCGATGATCCCGCGTGGAAGAACTACCTGCTGAAAGGCACGCAGACCGGCTTCAACACCGTGGGCGGCGTGCCGACGGGCATGGGCGCCACGGTCACCGAAGGTGGCTTTGTCAATTCCGCCTCCTGCACAACCTGCCACAGCCAGGCCGCAGCCGATATGAACGGCACCACGACCAAGGCCGGCGTGGGCGCAACATGGCGGCCCAACCTGCTCGGCTATGGTCAGGTGGCCATGGGTGTGCCGGATATGGACTGGTTCTATGACATGGGCCTGGTTGACGGCGGGCCGGGTGTGGCCGCCACACAGATCGACTTTGTCTGGGGCATCCTGAATGCCGCCTGCCAGAGCCCGGCAGGCTCGCACGGGACCTGCGACAGCTACCCGGACGCACCGACCACGATCCGGGCCACCGGCTACGGCGAATAAAGCCCTTCGGTTACGGTGAAAAAGCATTGGGCGGCCCTTGTCGGGGCCGCCCTTTCGCTGCTTACTCTGCGGCCTGGCTCAGCGGCGCGCCGCCGGATTTGAGCGCCGCCAGCAGTTCTTCGCGGCGCTTCGCCGCCTTAGCCTCATTGGCCTGTTTGACCGGCCCGAACCCCCGGATCGAGAGCGGCAGTTCGGCCAAAGCCACCAGCGCATCCATCCTGTCCGCATCGACCTTGGGCAACCACGCGGCCATGTCCGCCTCGTATTGCTTGATCAAAGCGCGCTCCATCCGGCGCTCCTCGGTCCGGCCAAAGGGATCAAGCGGCGTGCCGCGCAGGCGCTTGAGTTTGGCCAGAAGCCTGAAGCCGCGCAGCATCCCCGGCCCGTAGGTCTTTTTCATCGGCCGCCCGTCGCTGCCTTCTTTCGACAACAGCGGCGGGGCGAGATGGAAGGTCATCTTGAAGTCGCCGTCAAACGCCTCGCGTGCCTTGGCTTGGCTGTCCAGATGGAGCCGCGCCACCTCGTATTCGTCCTTGTAGGCCAAGAGCTTATGGTAGCCTTTGGCGACCGCTTCCCGGAGCCGTTCGTCCGAAACACTCTCCACCAGTTTGCGATAGCGTTTGGCGAGGCGCTTGCCCTGATAGGCCACCAGATGATCGGCCCGGAAGTCGATCTTTTGCGAAAGCGTCTTGGGCATCTGTGTCACGGTCGGCGCAATCATACGCTCTGCGTCCTGCGGATGCAGCACCGCCCAGCGGCCCACCTCGAAGGCCCGCAGGTTGCGCTCTACCGCCGCGCCGTTGAGACGCACGGCCTCCTGGATGGCCTCATGGGTCAGGGGCACAAGGCCGTTCTGCCAGGCCGCGCCGAGGATCATCATGTTGGAGAAGATCGAATCGCCCAGAACCGCCTTGGCCAGATCTGACGCGTCAAAAAGGCTGACCCGATCCTGAAGCCGCGCTTCAAGCGCGACCCGCAACCGATCGGACGGCAAGGAAAATTCCGTATTCCGGGTGAAATCGCCGGTGATGATTTCGTGACTGTTCACCACGGCCCCGGTGCGCCGGGTGGTCATCAGGCCCAGCGTTTTTGCCCCCGCAGACACCACCAGATCGCCGCCAATCAAACAGTCCGCTTCGCCGGTGGCCACGCGCACCGCACTGATGTCTTCGGGCTTCTCCGCAAGCCGCAGATGGATGTGCACCGCACCGCCCTTCTGCGCGAGGCCCGCCATCTCCATCATGCCCGCGCCTTTGCCGTCGATCTGCGCCGCCTGCGCCAGCACCGCGCCGATGGTCACAACGCCTGTGCCGCCAACGCCGGTGATCACCACGTTATGCGTGCCATGGATTGCCGGAAGCGCAGGTTGCGGCATGTCCGGCAGCTCAAGCGCCGTGGTCGCGGCCTTTTTGGGCGTTGCACCTTCGAGCGTTAAGAACGACGGACAAAACCCTTTCAAACAAGAGAAATCCTTGTTGCAGCTCGATTGATCAATCGCCCGTTTGCGGCCCAGTTCGGTCTCTGCGGGGACGATGGAGACGCAGTTCGACTGTACCCCGCAATCGCCGCAGCCTTCGCAGACATCGGTGTTGATGAAAACGCGCTTGTCCGGGTCCGGGAAGGTGCCGCGCTTGCGCCGACGCCGCTTTTCCGCCGCGCAGGTCTGGATGTAGAGCAGAACTGAGACGCCATCGTATTGCGCGAGGTCCTTCTGCACCTGCGCCAGATCCGCCCGTTCGTGCAGATCGACCCCGGAAGGAAAACCCTTCAGGTCGATTTCTTCTTTTTCATCATAGACTATCGCGAGTTTCTTCACCCCCATGGCGGAGACTTCCGCCGCAATGCGCTGGGGCGACAACCCGCCTTCGTTCGGCTGGCCGCCGGTCATGGCAACCGCGTCATTGTAGAGGATCTTGTAGGTGATGTTGGTGTCGTTCAGCAGCGCCGCACGGATCGCCTGCACACCGGAGTGGTTATAGGTTCCGTCACCCAAGTTCTGGAAAACATGAGGTCTTTTTGAAAACGGCGCTTCGCCGATCCAGTTGGCCCCTTCGCCGCCCATATGGGTGAAACCGGTGGTTTCGCGGTCCATCCACTGCACCATGTAGTGACAGCCGATGCCCGCATAGGCGCGGCTGCCCTCCGGCACCTTGGTGCTGGAGTTGTGCGGACAGCCCGAACAGAAATAGGGAAGCCGCGCGGCGATCTCTTCGGCGTTATCAGCTTTTGAAGCTTCTTCAATGGCTTGCAGACCGGCCTTCACGCGATCCGTGCTGCGTCCTTCCTCGATCAGGATTTCACCCAGTTTTCGCGCAATCCAGATCGGATCGAGCGCGCCGCGTGTCGGGAAAAGCTCTTCGCGGTGCAGCGCACCGGAGCCGCCCTTGTACCAGCCATAGACCCGCCGCCCGCGACGGTCGTCAAAGATGGCTTCCTTGACCTGAACCTCGATCAGCTTGCGCTTTTCCTCGACGATTACGATCAGGTCCAGCCCTTCGGCCCAATCGTGGAATCCCTTCATGTCGAGCGGGAAAGTCTGGCCGACTTTATAAGTGGTTATGCCAAGATGTTCGGCCTCTGCCTCATCAATCCCGAGCAGGTTCAGCGCATGGACAAGATCGAGCCAGTTTTTCCCGGCGGAGACAAATCCGATCTTCGCGCCCGGCTTGCCCCAAACCCGTTTGTCCATGCGGTTGGCGCGGGAAAAGGCCTCGGCGGCAAAACGTTTGTAATCGATCATGCGCGTTTCCTGCGCATGGGGCGTGTCCATAAGGCGGATGTTAAGCCCGCCTTCGGGCATGTCGAACTCCGGCAGAACAACGGACATGCGATCCGGGCGGCCATCGACAACGGCCGTCGCCTCTACCGTGTCTTTCATGGTCTTGAGACCCACCCAAACCCCGGCAAAACGCGACAGAGCCCAGGCGTAAATGCCGTAATCGAGGATTTCCTGAACCCCGGCGGGCGAGACCACCGGCATGTAGGCATCCACAAGCGCCCATTCGCTCTGGTGCAGCACGGTCGAGCTCTCGCCGGTGTGGTCATCCCCCATCGCCATGATGACGCCGCCATGCGCGGAGGTTCCGGCCATGTTGGCGTGGCGCATCACGTCGCCGGTGCGGTCCACCCCCGGCCCCTTGCCGTACCAAAGGCCATAAACGCCGTCGAACTTGCCCTCGCCGCGCAGTTCCGCCTGCTGGCTGCCCCAGAGCGCGGTTGCGGCGAGATCTTCGTTCAACCCTTCGCGGAACAGAATATCCTCTTCGGTCAACAGCTTTTCAGACCGGCGCATCTGCAGATCGACCGCACCCAGCGGCGATCCGCGGTAGCCCGTCACATAACCGGCGGTGTTCAGCCCCGCGGCCCGGTCGCGGGCTTTTTGCATCAACATCAGGCGGACGAGTGCCTGTGTGCCGTTCAGCAACACCGTGTCCTTGGCCAGATCAAACTTGTCATTCAAAGTGATCTTCGCTGTGCCCATCTACGCCTCCCAACGCTGGATATGCATGCAGTGTAGTGCAATATTAGGTCACAATTACTGACCTGAGAAGGGAAAAACTCGCAAAATTCTCCGGTTACATTATTTTACCGATGTGGCTATGCATTTGTTTCAAAAGCCACCTTCCTGCCGTAAAAAATGGTGCTGTAATGGATTGGGATAAACTCAGAATATTTCACGCCGTCGCGGATGCGGGCAGCCTGACTCATGCGGGCGACACGCTGCATCTGTCGCAATCGGCGGTTTCAAGGCAGATTCGGGCGCTCGAAGAGGCGCTGAATACAACCCTGTTCCACCGCCATGCACGCGGGTTGATTCTCACCGAACAGGGCGAGCTTCTGTTTGACGCCACGCAATCCATGCTGCGCCGCATCGATACGGCGACGGCGCGCATTCGCGACAGCGAGGAAGAGGTCTTTGGCGAGCTCAAGGTCACCACGACCCACGGCTTTGGCGCGCTCTGGCTCGCGCCGAGGCTGGCCAAACTCTATGAAAAGTACCCCGATCTCAACATCGATCTAATGCTGGAGGAACGCGTGCTCGACCTGCCCATGCGCGAGGCCGATGTGGCGATCCGCATGAAGGAGCCCAGCCAGGCGGACCTCGTCCGCAAACGGCTGATGTCGGTGAAGATGCGGCTCTATGCGTCCCCCGAGTACCTCGCCGCCCATGGCACACCTGAGGCCATGGAGGATATGCGCACGCACCGTCTGATCTCTCAGAACATCAAATCGGCGCAGGTGAATGCCGGGATGCAGCTGGTTCAGGAGCTGATGACCTATGACATCGAAGCGACGCTGACCGTTAACAATTACTTCGGTGTTTTGCAGGCTGTGCTGTCAAATCTGGGGATCGGGGTCCTGCCGGATTACATCATCGAAGATTTCCCGCATGTGGTCCGGGTCCTTCCGGAAGTGGAATCAAACGAGGTGCCGGTGTTCCTCGCCTATCCCGAAGAACTGAGACAATCCAAGCGCGTAGCCGCTTTCCGGGACTTCGTTCAGGAAGAAATCATCGCACACCGACGCTCCCGCAGGGCGATGGGTACCGACTGATTGCACGCTATGCGTGCGTGTCATGCAGGACACGCATAGCGGAAATGCTGCAACTGCGACATATTAATCCTTGATGGAATCATTCTTGATGCAATATCTGGCATATGGACGATGAAGCGCCCAACAGCGCAGCATCTTCATACCTCCCTGTTGGACTTCGGCCGAGCTTTTTGCTCGGCCTTTTTTTTGGCCCAAACCGTGCTGCGCCTGCCCGGTTCGCTGCAGGTGCGCGCATGGATGCTGCACTGCACGATCTCCCAAGGGTTGCCAGATCCGGATCAGACGTCCCGAAACAGCCTGCCGTAGCCGGATACCCTGTCCGCCACACCAGCCAATCGCAGCATGTGCCAGATCAGCACCTGGTTGCTGGACAGGACCGGTTTGCCGGTTTCCTGTTCGAGCGCCTCCAGCACCCCAAGCGTGCGCAGGTTGGTGCAGGAGAGGAACAGCGCTTCTGCGTCCCCGTCCGCCATCAACGCCCGTCCTGCCGCCATGAGCGAGGCTTCGTCAATGCGGGCCACCCGCGACTCCACCGCCTCGTCAAAGCTGCCGAAGGTCGGGGTTTCGATGCCCTGGGCCGACAGCGCCCTCCGCAACCCGTCAGAAACCTCCGCCACATAGGGCGAGAGCAAGGCGAGCCGTGTGACCTCCAAAGCGCCGCAAGCCGCCACCAAAGCCGAGAGCGGCTCTGTCACCGCTTGCGCGGAGCAACCTTCCCGAACCAGTGCCGAGACCCGGGGCGCGCCGATCACGGCCGTAGCGGAGGTGCAGCCATAACCAACCACATCGAAAGAAACGGCTTCCGGCAAGCGCCCGGCCGCTTCCGGCAGGCGTGCTTCCATTGCGCCGAGGCTATCGGTGCTGACCTCCGTGCCGGACACGATCCGCGACACGTAGAGCGCAACGCCCTCCTGAGGCAGAAGGCGGCGGCAATCGTGTTCCAGCGTCTCGTCCGGTTGCAGAACCACCAGCCCGAGATTGGCGCGCGTCCCGATGGGCGGGCCGAGCGTGTAGGGAAAGACCCGGCTCACGCAAGCACCGGAAGGTCCGGCGGTGCGGGCGGCGAGAGTTGATCGCAGCCCGCCTCGGTGATGGCAAAGACGTCCTCATGCACCATGATACCGCCCCCCGGCAGCGTGATCCCCGGCTCAAGGGTGATCACCATCCCGGGGCGCAATTCGGTCTGATCCGCGGCGATGAGCGACAGCCCTTCGGTCAGTTGCATCCCCAGCCCGTGCCCCAGACGCCCGGCCTCGCCGCCGCCCACGATGGCGTGCATGGCGTGGTACAGCTCGGACGCGGTGGTGCCCGGCCTGGCAATCGCGCGGGCCGCTTCGGTGGCTTCCAGAAGCTGACGCCAGGCCGAAAGCGCCTCGGGCGCGGCATGGCCAATGGCCCAGTTGCGGTCAAAGTCGGAAAAATACCCCTGCCGGACAAGGCCCGTGTCCAGCATCAGCACATCGCCCGCCTGCAACGGCGCCTCGGAGGCCGGCGAGATCACGTCGTCATAGCCCAAAGGCCCAACGCCTCCGGCCAGATACGGCACCCAATCGGCACCTTCCTCTAGGCAGAGCATCTGGAAGCGCCGAAACACCTGCGCCAGCGGCACGCCGGGGCGGGCAATCTCCGGCACCCGGTGAAAGGCGCGCCCGGCGATGGCACAGGCCTCGCGGATGCAGGCGATCTCGGCCTCGGACTTGATCGCGCGCAGCTCTGCCGTCAGCCCCCCGTCGCTGACGATGGAGAGCGTGCCCAGTTCCGCTTCGAGCAGGTCATAATCCGTGAGCGGCATGCGCAACGTGCTTTCGCGCCCCATCGGCATGCCGATCAGACCCGGCCCCGCAACCTCCTGCAGGCAATCGCGCAGCAGGCTCACCCCGTCATCGGTCAGATCCGGCGAAGACCATGTGCGGATGTCATCCAGCCATGTCTTGCCCATCAGCGCCGCGCCGATGGAGGGGATCACGGCCACCGGTTTGCCCCGGCTTGGCACCACGAGGAACCATGGCCGCGAAGGGCTTTCCCAGAACCGGGTCAGAAAGCCGGTGAAATAGCGGATCTCCGCTTCGGTGGTGAGCAGCAGCGCGCCCAGCCCGCGCTCGGCCATGCCCTTTTGGGCGCGGATCACGCGGGCCTTGTATTCGTCCTCAAGGAAAACGCTCATGCCTCCTCGCTCAGGATGGCGAGGACACGGGACGTCGCCGTGAGGCCCAAGGCAGCCGGATCGGCCAGAGCCGCCGCCAGCCCGGCTGCGCCCGAAGGCGTGCTCGCCAGCCCGGCGCTATCCAGCAAAGGCAGAACCGCCGCTGCCTCCTCTTCGGAGATCAGGGCAAAATCATCAGCATCGCGCGACAGCCCGCGCAGGGCAATCAGCGATGGTTCCTTGCAATCGAGCCGCCCCATGGACGAGACCGGCCCGGAGGTCTCTACAGCCGCCCCGGCGCGAATGCTGGCATAGAGCGCCGGCGCGGCCTCCGGCTCGACCACGATGATGCGCGGCCCCGCGCCCCAGCGGTCACGGAACAGGGCAGCGCAGGCCCCGGCCAGCCCGCCGACGCCCGCCTGCAAAAGAATATGCGTGGGTGGCGGGTCCATCTGCGCCACGATCTCCGCAGCCATGGCGAGATAGCCCTCCATCAGCCGATGCGGGGCCTCGGTATAGCCGTCCCAGGACGAATCGCTCAGCAGGCTCCAGCCGTTTTCCTCTGCGGCCTGTTGTGCGGCGGCCATGCTGGCCTCGTAGTCCGCGCCCGCGCGCACGACCTCTGCCCCCTTCGCCCGCAGCCGCTCTGCGAAGCTTTCCGGGACGGTTTGGGACAGGTAGATCACCGCCCTCGCGCCAAACACGGCGGCTCCGGCTGCGACCGACAGCCCGTGGTTTCCCGCCGAGGCGGTCACGTAGCATTGTCCCGACAAAGGCGCCTCCCCGCCGATGGCGTTTGCCGCATGGGCAATGACATAAGCCGCCCCAAGCGCCTTGAAGCTGCCTAGCCCCATGCGCGCCCGTTCATCCTTGACGCAGACCTGTGCCACGCCGAAGCGCTCTGCCAAGGCGGCAGCCTCCACCAGAGGCGTCACCCCATGGGCCGGGCATTGCGCCAGCAGCCGCTCGGGCCCTGCCGCATCCACGCTGGGCAGCGGAATATCCGCAATGTCCAGCCCCTGCCCTTTGTAAGGATTGTCTGTGATCTGCATGATACCCCCTCTGTGCCGCGCCATCTCAGACCGATTGCACGCAGGCGGTCAAGCACACATCACCATTTTGAGCCCGCATGCCCTTCCCCCTTGCCGATCCTTGTCGTAAAGAGCGCGCGACGCCATACGTGGGACCACCTGGGGACAGACATGCAAGAACCGGCCATCACCGAAAAGCTGATCGAAGCACACGGCATCAAGCCGGATGAATATGCAGAGATCCTGCGGATCATGAACCGCGAGCCGACCTTTACCGAGCTCGGCATTTTCTCGGCGATGTGGAACGAGCACTGCTCTTACAAATCCTCCAAGATCCACCTCAAGAACCTGCCCACCACCGGCCCGCAGGTGATCTGCGGCCCCGGCGAGAATGCAGGGATCGTGGACATTGGCGACGGTCAGGCCGTGGTCTTCAAGATGGAGAGCCACAACCACCCGTCTTACATCGAGCCTTATCAGGGCGCGGCCACGGGCGTGGGCGGCATTCTGCGCGATGTCTTTACCATGGGCGCACGGCCGATTGCTGCGATGAACTCGCTGTCCTTTGGCGTCAAGGACCACCACAAGACGCGCCAGCTTGTGCATGGCGTGGTTGAGGGTGTTGGCGGCTATGGCAACTGCTTTGGCGTGCCCACCGTGGGCGGCGAGGTGCGCTTTGATGAGGCCTACAACGGCAACTGCCTTGTGAATGCCTTTGCCGCCGGTCTCGCGGATACGGACAAGATTTTCTACTCCGCCGCTTCTGGCGTGGGCCGACCGGTTGTCTACCTCGGGGCCAAGACCGGCCGCGACGGTGTGGGCGGCGCGACGATGGCGTCCGCCGAATTTGACGAGAGCATCGAAGAGAAGCGCCCCACCGTGCAGGTTGGCGATCCCTTCACCGAAAAGCGCCTGATGGAAGCGACGCTGGAGCTGATGCAGACCGGGGCGGTGATCTCCATTCAGGACATGGGCGCGGCAGGTCTGACCTGTTCGGCTGTGGAAATGGGCGACAAGGGCAAGCTGGGCATCCGGCTCGACCTTGAGAAAGTCCCGCAGCGCGAAGAGAACATGACCGCCTACGAGATGATGCTGTCCGAAAGCCAGGAGCGCATGCTCATGGTTCTGGACCCGTCCAAGGAAACCGAGGCCAAGGCCGTCTTTGACAAGTGGGACCTCGATTTCGCCATCGTCGGCGAGACCATCGACGAAGACCGCTTCCTGATTGTGCACAACGGTGACGTGAAGGCGGACATGCCTTTGTCCCGCCTCTCCTCCTCTGCACCGGAATATGACCGCCCGTGGGAGCCGACGCCGGAGGCCGAGCCGCTCGCCGATGTGCCGCAGATTGATCCGATTGATGGCCTCAAGGCGCTGCTCGCCTCGCCGAACTACTGCTCGCGTGAGTGGGTTTACGAGCAATACGACAGCCAGGTGATGGCCGACACCGTGCGCATTCCGGGCTTTGGCGCCGGTGTGATCCGCGTGGACGGCACCGAGAAGAAGCTCGCCTTCACCTCCGACGTGACCCCGCGCTACGTCAAAGCCAACCCGGTTGAGGGCGGCAAACAGGCGGTGGCCGAAGCCTTTCGCAACCTCTGTGCCGTTGGGGCCAAGCCGTTGGCGACCACCGATAACCTGAACTTCGGCAACCCCGAGAAACCGGCCATCATGGGTCAGTTCGTTGGCGCGCTGCAGGGCATTGGCGCGGCCTGCTCGGCGCTCGACATGCCGATCGTGTCGGGCAACGTCTCGCTTTATAACGAAACCGACGGTCAGGGCATCCTGCCGACGCCGACCATCGGGGCCGTGGGCCTGATCGCCGCAGACGAAGAGCCGATCCTCGGCTATGCCCGTGACGGTCATGTGGCGCTGGTCGTTGGGGAAACCACCGGGCACCTTGGCCAATCAGCACTGCTGGCCGAAGTATTCAACCGCGTTGAAGGCGATGCGCCTGCGGTGGATCTCGACGCGGAACTGGCCGCAGGGGACTTTGTTCGCGCAAACCGCGAGCTGATCAAATGCTGCACCGACCTTTCCGATGGCGGTCTGGCTCTGGCGGCGTTCGAGATGGCGGAAGCCTCCGGTGTGGGCGTTCAGCTCGATAGCGACGAGACCCCGGCCCTCTTTGGCGAAGATCAGGCGCGGTATCTCGTGGCCTGCAACTTCGATCAGGCCGAAGCGCTGATGATCGCGGCGGGTCAGGCCGGTGTGCCGATTGCCACCGTGGGCCGTTTCTCCGGCGATACGGTGAAGATGGGCGGCAGCGAAGCGGCTCTGTCCGAGCTGTCTTCGGTCTATCGCGAAAGCTTTGCCGGGCATTTCGCTTAAGGGGCTTTGGCGCTCTGGCGGCTGCTGTTGAACACGGCGCGTCCCGGACTTGATCCGGGACCTCCTCGTCAGCGTGCGAGCCGCGCCTATCGACGGGCCGTGGTACGGCGATCCAACGTCCGATCCTCTTGATTTACCCCTGTCACTGGCGCGCTAAACCGGTGTGGTTCGATACGACAATCCAATCGCCGTGCCGTGCGGACGGCCCGTCGATAGGCGCGGCGGCCTGCGGCCTTGATTCCGCGCCTACGGGAAGGTGAACAGAAGCTGCAAGCCCAAACGGGCCTTTCCCGCAGTTCCGCTCTTTCCTTCGCCGGGCACCGCCCCCATATTCCGTCTATGCTGAAGTTTGCCCCGATCCTGCTCGCCATTGGCTATGCCTTTGTGATGTACCACTTCTCTGCCTGGCGCACGGGCAAGGAACTGGACGCGAAATCCTCTGAACTGGCGGATGTGGACCTCAAGAAGCTGACCGACCGCATGGCCGCATCGCTGGATCTGCCCCGGATCAGGGTGAACATCTACGAGATCGAGCCGGTCAACGGGCTCGCCGCGCCGGATGGGCGCATCTTCATCACCCGGGGCTTTTATGGCCGCTACCGCGCCGGGGAGGTCAGTGCCGAAGAGATGGCCAGTGTCATTGCCCATGAGCTGGGCCACGTGGCTTTGGGGCATTCGCGGCGGCGGATGATTGATTTCTCCGGCCAGAACGCGCTGCGCACGGCCATGGCGATGATCCTGTCGCGCTTCTTGCCCGGGATCGGGGTCTATATCGCCAACTTCCTGACCACGGTGCTGGCCGCGCGGCTGTCGCGCTCGGATGAATATGAGGCGGACGAATACGCCGCCGCGTTGCTGGTCAAATCAGGGATTGGCGTTGAGCCGCAGAAGTCCCTGTTCCGCAAGCTCGAAGAGCTGACCAACTCCAGAGGCGGGGCCATGCCTGCATGGCTGATGTCGCATCCCAAGACCGAAGAGCGGATTGCTGCGCTGGAGAAGCTTGAGGCGAAATGGGCGAAGGCGTGAGCTGAAGCGCAATCCGAAAAGTGGGAATCGGTTTTCGGATCAAATTGCGCGACAAAACAAAAAGATAGAGCATCGCCTTTGATGCAGTTTTTCAGGACGATGCTCCAGGTGGCGCCGGATTAAGGGGGCTCTGCCCCGCCGCAGCAAAGCTGCGACTCCCCGAGGTATTTTGAGCCCAAAGAAACCTCTGTGCGCTATGGTTCCGGGAGGACGTCGAAAGAGGCTTCGGCCACATCCTGACCGTTGACCTGTACGATCACCGCATGCGGGCCGGGGTGCAGGCGGAAGGTGGTGGCGTTGCCTTTCAGGACGTGGCGTTTTGACAGGGTCAGCGGCGTGCCGGGCTTGAGTGTGGCGGTTTTCAGTTTGAACACTTTTTCAGCCGGTCCCGAGGGGCGGTGGAAGCGCAGGCGGTAGTCCACAAGCACCGGCAGGGCCTCCTCGCTGTGGAGCGTCACGCTGAATTCCAGAGCGGCGCCGATGCAAGGGGCCGGGGTGATCTTGTCGATCGTGGCCGAGAGCGCGCCTGCACGGTAGCCGAGCAGGTCCAATGCGCCGCGCTCGCCGCGTTTGACAGCGGTGCGCAGGGCGTGGCGGGTGATCCAGTCCAGCTCCTTGTCCTGCTGCGCGCCGCTGCTGCGCCAGGCCGTCAGGTGGTCCAGCACGGTTTCGGGCATGACCTTCGACAGATCGTTCATGTGGTTGGCCACGGAGCGCGTGACGTAGCGCGTGGGATCGGCGTGTAGCCGGTCAAGGAAGCGCAGGGGCACCGCCGGGTCGAGCGTGATGTTGCGCGCCCAAGGCAGGCGGGGCCGCGTGCCTTCGCTCACCAGCCTGCGCACGTGGTAGTTCTCGTCTTCGGACCAGTCTTCCAGCCGCGCGAGCGTCTTGTCCGGCCATCGGTTCAGGAACGGGCGGATGTAGAACTCCATGGAAAACCGGCGCGTCGCGGCGTGGAGCAGATCGAGCGCGCGGTCCGGGTCTTCCATGCCGTGACGCACCGCCAGAATGCCGGGCACCGCATGGATGAAACGGCCGAAGTCATCGTCTTTCAAGGAGCGGTCCAGCTCTGGCGGCATGGCCGCTTCCAGCGCCTCTGCCATAGCCGGGAAATCCGAAGGCAGCTGCGGCTCAAGGCAATCGGCGATCCAGTCGAGCCGTTCCAGCAGACCGCGCGTCCCGAGGCCCGGGACGCAAGCCGCCGTGAACCGCTCTGCGTCAAAGCCGGGCAAGACGGCAAATTCCGCCGCCAGATCGCTTAGGCTGCTTTCGTTGAAGAGCTGGTCGGCGAGGGAGAACCCCGCGCCGCCGCCTTTGCCATCCGGACCGCGCGCCATGTCAGATCGTCGCCAGCGTTGCGCCGCCATCCAGAAGGATGTTCTGGCCGACGATAAAGCCGGCGTGCTGCGAGCACAGGTAGGCGCAGGTTGCGCCGAAATCTTGCGGACTGCCGTAGCGCCGTGCCGGGATTGTCGCCGTACGCTGTGCCCGGGCTTCATCGCGGGTAATTCCCTGCTGTTCAGACACGCCGGTGTCGAGCGAGACCATGCGGTCCGTATCATGCACGCCGGGCAGCAGGTTGTTCACGATCACCCCATGCGGGGCGACCTGACGTGCGGTGCCTGCAACATAGCCGGTCAACCCGGTGCGGGCTGCGTTCGACAGCCCCAGAACGGCGATGGGCGCCTTGACCGATTGCGAGGTGATATTGACCACCCGGCCCCAGCCGCGATCAATCATCTTCGGCATCAAGGCAGACATCAGCGCGATCGGCGTCAGCATGTTGGAATCGAGCGCCGCGAGGAAATCTTCGCGCTGCCAGTCGGACCACAGGCCCGGCGGCGGGCCGCCCGCGTTGGTCACGAGGATGTCGATCTCCCCCGCCTCTGCCAGCACCTTGGCGCGGCCCTCTTCGCTGACAATATCGGCAGCCACGGTTGTCACCGATACGCCAAAGCGGTCGCGTATGTCCTGCGCGGTCTGCTCCAGAGCCTCCGCCCCGCGTGCATTCATCACCAGATCGACTCCTGCTTCGGCCAATGCCTCGGCGCAGCCGCGTCCAAGTCCTTTGCTGGAGGCGCAGACCAGCGCCCGTTTTCCGCGAATTCCCAGATCCATCGGTCTCTCCCTGATTTCTTTTGCGGTCCACTCCCGCCGCCCCCAACTGCACCCTTGCGCACAGAGCCGGTAAATGGCCGAATACGGGGCCATATGATGACACATTCCGCGCGCATACAATGGGCAGTCTTGAGAACGACGCCAGACGCCCGAACCGGTAACGAGCATGAGTAGACAGAGCGCCTTTCGCCCCTCCCAGACCCTCGCCATATATGACGGGGCCGCCTTGCGCGTGGTGAACGGCGCGAATCTCGGCGACAGTCTGAGTTTTGCCGATGAGCTGATGCTCGAAGACATCTATCGCCTTTCACCCGTGGCGGCCCTGCATCCGATGGCGCTCAGCGGGTTGGCCCGCTCCCCTTTCCGCATTGCGGCGAGCAGCGAGATCGGCACGCCCGGCGCGGACCTGCATCTCGATTGCTGTCTGACCTTCATGAGCGGCCATGGCGGCACCGCCGAGTGCCTGATTTTTGTCGAGACCGATGCGGAAGGCAATGTTCGTCAGGTCTACGTTCATCCGCTGGCACCGATGCAGCCGAAGACGGATTACGTTCTGGTGGGCATCGACCGGGACGGCGCGATGCAGCGGTTTGCGCAGATTGCCTGCACGTCCTTTACCCGCGGCACGGCCATCACGCTGGCGACGGGCGCGCAAAAGCCCGTAGAAGCGCTGGAACCCGGCGACAAGGTTCTGACCCGCGATCACGGCGTGCAGGAGATCCGCTGGGTCGGCCAGCACACGGTGCGCGCCACCGGGGCCTTTGCGCCGATCCGGATTGCGCAGGGCACGCTGAACAACACCGCCGATCTGATTGTCTCGCCGGACTTCCGGCTGTTCATCTACCAGCGGCACGATGCTTTGGGGGCGGGCCGGTCGGAGCTGCTTGTCCGCGCACGGCATCTGGTGAACGGCAAGACGATCACACAGGAGCCGGGCGGGTTCATCGACTACTTCCAGATGATCCTCGACGATCACTATATCATCTACGCCGAAGGCATTGCCGCCGAGAGCATGATTGTGGACGACCGCACGTCAGCCGCCCTTCCCGATGATCTGAATGATGCGCTGGAACGGCTTGTGCCCGGTCATAAGCGTATGGACAGCTCTGATCTTGAGATTGACGAGCAGTTCCTCGCCCGCCCGGATGCGGCGGAGCTGCTGCGGCGGTCTTCGGGGGGGTAGCCGGCCCTTTGCCGTGCCGCTGCACTCAAAAGGCCCCGCCAGAGTGCTCTGGCGGGGCCGCGTGGCTCATCCGTCATTGAAGCCGCGCTTGTAGGCTTCTTTCTCGTCATCCTCCATTTCGCCGTAGCCGTCCCGTTCCGGCTGTCCCTTGGCAGAATGATCGTCGTTATACTTGCGCCGGGCCTCCTGCCCCTTCTTGTAGATTCTCGCCAGGTGAATCAGCCTTCCGGGGCTGGGTTTGACATCAGTCTTGCTCATGATCCTTGCTCCTCGTTGAAAACGTCTCCTGCGTCCCAACCTTCGGGATAGGGCCTCCTCTGCCCCGATCCTTCGGATTGGCAGGTCTGCAACGACAGGTGCTCGCGGTAGTCGTTGCGTGTCAGAAGCGGCGCCCCGCAGTAGGGACAAAGCTCGACACCGTTTTCCTTTTTCAAACCTTTCATCTCACACCTCCTCCTGCGGCTCAGTCGCCGCGATGCCCGCGCTTGTACGCTTCTTTCTCCTCGGGGCTCATGTTCTGGTAGCCATCATCCCGAGGACCACCGGAGTTGGCAGGATCGTCATGGTGTTTCTTGCGCCGATCCTTGCCTTTCTTATAGGCCTGCTCGACCAGCAACTTCTTCTGAGCGTTGCCAAAACCACCAACTCCGTAGATGTCATCCGAATTCTGCATGACAGCTCTCCTTCCCTTGATCGGCGGTTCGGCGTTGGTGCCCCTCCGCCTTGGATATAGTCTACCCTGAGGCGAGCTTTTGCGCCTTAACCTGCGTCAAGTGATATGCGAATTTCGGGATGTGATGGAGGCGCGGCCGCGCCGCCGGTAGACAAGCCAGCGGCGCGGCCCTATACGCCCGATCATGTTAGACAACCGCCCTGCCCTGCCCGCCGAAATTGCCCGCCGCCGGACCTTTGCGATCATCTCGCACCCGGATGCCGGGAAAACGACGTTGACGGAAAAGTTCCTCCTCTATGGGGGTGCCATTCAGATGGCCGGACAGGTGCGCGCCAAGGGTGAAGCGCGGCGGACACGGTCGGACTTCATGCAGATGGAAAAGGACCGGGGCATCTCCGTGTCGGCCTCTGCCATGTCGTTTGACTTCAAGACTGGCGAGCAGGATTTTCGGTTCAACCTCGTCGACACCCCCGGCCACTCGGACTTCTCCGAGGACACCTATCGCACGCTGACCGCCGTTGATGCCGCCGTGATGGTGATTGACGGGGCGAAAGGCGTGGAAAGCCAGACGCAGAAGCTCTTTGAGGTTTGCCGTCTGCGCGATCTGCCGATCCTGACCTTCTGTAACAAGATGGACCGCGAGGCGCGGGACACCTTTGAGATCATTGACGAAATTCAGGAAAACCTGGCGATCGACGTGACCCCGGCCAACTGGCCCATCGGCATGGGCCGGGATTTCCTTGGCACCTATGACATGCTGAACGACCGGCTCGAACTGATGGATCGGGCGGACCGCAACGTGGTGGCGGAATCGATCAAGCTGGAGGGTCTGGACGATCCCCGGCTGGCGGATCACATCCCCGAGAACATGCTCGAACAGCTGCGCGAAGAGGTCGAGATGGCCCGCGAACTGCTGCCCACGCTCGACCCGCAATCGGTGCTGGAAGGGCATATGACCCCGATCTGGTTCGGCTCTGCGATCAACTCGTTTGGCGTGCAGGAGCTGATGAAGGGCATCGGCACCTATGGGCCCGAGCCGCAGCCGCAGAAGGCCGATCCGCGCCAGATTGCGCCGGAAGAGAAGAAGGTCGCCGGGTTTGTCTTCAAGGTGCAGGCCAACATGGACCCCAAGCACCGCGACCGCGTGGCCTTTGTGCGGCTGGCCTCCGGCCATTTCAAACGCGGCATGAAGCTGACCCATGTGCGCACGAAAAAGCCCATGGCGATCTCGAACCCGGTGCTGTTCCTCGCCTCGGATCGCGAATTGGCCGAAGAGGCCTGGGCGGGCGATATCATCGGCATCCCGAACCACGGGCAGCTGCGCATTGGTGATACGCTGACCGAAGGCGAGGCGCTGAAGGCCACGGGCATCCCCTCCTTTGCGCCGGAACTGCTGCAGGGTGTGCGCGCGGGCGATCCGATGAAGGCCAAGCACCTCGAAAAGGCGCTGATGCAGTTCGCCGAGGAAGGCGCGGCCAAGGTCTTCAAACCGATGATCGGTTCGGGCTTTATCGTCGGCGTTGTGGGCGCGTTGCAGTTCGAAGTTCTGGGCAGCCGGATCGAGCTGGAGTACGGCCTGCCCGTGCGCTTTGACGCTTCCCAGTTCACTTCGGCGCGCTGGGTGCATGGCGACAAGGAGGCGGTGGACAAATTCACCAATGCCAACAAGCAGCACATTTCCTATGATCATGACGGCGACGTGGTCTACCTGACGCGCCTGCAGTGGGACATCGACCGGGTGGAGCGGGATTACCCGGATGTGACGCTTTCGGCGACGAAGGAAATGATGCAGTAACGGGATGGGCGTTGGGGGCGCTGTAAAGGCGAGCCAACGGACACCAAGACGAAAAAGGCCCGCGCGAGTGCATCGCGCGGGCCTTTGTTTTGGCGGGAGCTGTGATTACTCCGCCGGCACCTCTGCCGGGGTTTTGCCCCCCGTCAGATTGTCCGGCAGGACAAAAGCCACAAGCACAAAGACGGCGCCAAGCACGATGCCCAGAAGATCGCCGGAGATGGCGAAGAGCCCGTCGAACTTCGAACCAGGCACCGCGCCCAGCGTCACCTTGCCGCCTGCAATGCCGTCCAGCAGGCCAGAGGCTTTCCAGGCGGGGTATGTCGCCATGTAAGCCGCCGCGCCGAGAAGGCCGCCCGCCACGAAGAACAGCGCATCTTTTCGCCCGGACGCCGCCGCGCAAACGCCGGTGCCGGGGCAGTAGCCAGAAGCGGCCCAGCCCGCGCCCAGCAGCAACCCGCCAATGAAAACGCCCACATAGGCGGTTTTCACGCTCATATGGCCGACATCGACAAGACCGGCCATCTGGCCCGCGAACATCAGGATGGAGCCGGTGCCAATGGCCAGCAGGATGGTTTTCATCAACCGGATGCGCCGCAGGGTCAGCATGCCGGAGATCACAGTGGGGTTGGTCGCCCCGATCCGGTCCAGCACCGCGCCAAAGGCAGCGCCGATAACGATGGCAAGTACGATCTGCATGGATCAGCCCTCCTTATAAAGCATCATGGCGGTGGGAATGGCGGCAAGGAACGCGCCAGCGGCAAAAATGTAACCCGAAAGCGCCGTCTGCATCATGCCGGACATCATGTGCCCGGAGGTGCAGCCCCCGGCGAGACGCGCGCCGTAAAGCACGATGAACCCGCCAAGGAAGGCCACCGCGTAGCGTTTCCATGGCGTGTCGCCGAAGTTGGCTTTCCAGATCGCAGGCAACCGTTTGTCCTCACGGTCCAGCCCCCGCCCAAAGGCCGAGAGCGCCGCCCCGGCCATCATCGCCAGCACAAAGATGAACGAGTAGTTCACCGGGTTTGCGGCGTTCTTGGCGTATTTGCCGTTTGACTTTGCCATGTAGGCGTTGGTGGACGTGTAGCCTTCGTCCGTCTGCGTGATGAATTCCGGGTTCACCACGTCCGTTACGATCCCGTTGAGGATCACGAATTGCGTCGAGACGCCAATGGGCTTCACCAGAAGCACCGCAGCAAAGAAGACGAGCCCCAAAAGCACGCCCCCCAATTTCCAATCGAGTGTCATATGCACCCCTCCCGTCAGAAGTTTGATGAGGATCAGGGGTAAAGAACATATTCCAAACTTCGAATGATTCAAATCAAATACATTCCAGTTTTGATATTTGAATGGCTCTGCGCAGGACTGATCGCTTCGCGTTGAACGGGACTTGTGGCGAAAAACGCCCTCTTCCGGATGGCCCGGGCAGCGGGCGCCATCGGGAATTCACACGCAGTTCACGAATTCACGGTGTATTCACTTTTAAGGCGAGCTGCCCTTGCGTTAGCCTTCGTGGGCACTATTCGACGAAAACTGTTTCATTTACGGAGATTACCTATGTTCTCACGCGCCTTTGCGGTGGGTGTTGTGGCGCTTTTGCCTACCCTTTCTTCCGCAGCTTCCATCATATCGGACGGCAACGTATCGCTTGGTGTCGATGACTTCGGTCAGTTGAACATCAGCGGCGGTGTTGCCGACGTGACCGGTCAAACCGCCGTTGGTGTGCGCTACGTCGATCCGACCAGCGGCACCGAGTACGAGGCCACGTCCCACGGCTGCCTGTGTGAAGGCTGGGGCCTTGCCGTGGACGGCACGACCGGCTCTGCCAACAACGACTTCGGCGGCGCTTCCGGTCTGACCCTTGTCAGCTTCACCTCAACCGCCACCACTGCCCAATCCGTGGTCACCGTTGACGGCACAAACGTTCAGGTCACTCATGACTTCCAGCTTTCTTCGTCGGACAACCTCTACGAGGTGATCGTGACGGTGGAGAACACCGGCATGACGGCGGTCACCGATCTGGAATACCGCCGCGTCATGGACTGGGACACCTCGCCAACCCCCTTTGACGAATACGTGACAATCGGGGGCACCGGCACAACCACCCTGCTCTCCTCCAGTTCGGATGACGGTTTTGTCTCCGGCAATCCGCTGGACGCGTTCGGAGATCTGGCGGGCTGTGGAACCACGGTGGATTTTGTCGCCTGTGGTCCCGACGATCACGGCGCGGTCTTTGACTTCTCGCTCGGCGGCCTCGGAGCGGGGGAAAGCTACAGCTTCTCGATCTTCTATGGCGGTGCTGTCGGCCTGGCAGAGGCCAATGCGGCGCTCGGCACGGTTGGTGCAGAGCTCTACAGCTTTGGCTGGTCCGGCTCCGATACCAACCAGGACGGCTATGTCGACGGCACAACCGATCTCGCCCCGACCTACATCTTCGCCTTCTCCGGCGTGGGCGGGGTGGTTCAACAGCCCAACCCGACCAGCCCCGTTCCGCTTCCCGCAGGGGGCGTTCTGCTGCTGACCGCGCTCGCCGGGTTCGGCGCTTTGCGTCGCCGCAAAACCCAAGCCTGATCAAGCCACATGCATTTTCGGGGGGCGGTCCCGTGCCGCCCTCTCTTCCCCAGCCGCTACAGGACTTCAGAATGACACGCCACCTTATCTCCAGTATGGCCCTTCTTCTGGCCTTTGCCTCTGCTCTGCACGCGCAATCCATGGACAGCGCAACGGCGAAGGCCCCATCCACTTCCGACTGGGCCTTGAGCTGTAGTGACACCGCCTGCCTGGTCAGCCGAAGCGTCATGGATGCGAACTCTGGCCAGAGGATCGCCAGTGTCTTTTTCAACTACACCCATGACAAGGTTCAGGAAATCGCGATTGCGGTGCCGCTTGGGGTGGTGATCGAGCCGGGGTTGAAGCTGTCGCTCGGTGACAAGGATCTCGACCTCAAGTTCGAAGTCTGTTTCCCCGACGGCTGCCGCGCCCGCCGCATCCTGCGCCTGCTTGACGAAGACCGTATCACCGGCACCGAGACGCTCGACATCCTCGCCTTCCCTTACGGTCAGGGCACCCCGATCAAGATTGCCGTGCCCACGGACGGGCTCAAAACGGCCCTCGAAGACGCCCGGCGCAAGGCCAGGGCGCTGAGCAATTGAGCCGTCAGAGCATCTGCATCAGCCGCGCTTTTTCACCCATGTCATCAGGGCGGGAGATGGCCTCGGCGAGATCTTCGAGCGATTGGATCGAGTGACCGGCGCGGAAGCTGTGTACGTGGGGGAGCATGGCGCGGATACCGGTGGCTTTTGGCGCAAAGCCGTCCCAGCGCAGCAATGGGTTGAGCCAGATCAGGCGACGCGATGACAGGTGCAGCCGCTCCATTTCCTTCTCCAAAGCCCCCGCATCGTCGCGATCCAGCCCGTCGGTGATCAGTAGCACCACCGCCCCCTGCCCCATGACACGGCGCGACCACAGATGATTGAACTGATGCAGGCATTGCCCGATGCGTGTGCCACCTTCCCAGTCATGCGCCTCGGCCCCGGCCGCTTTCAGGGCGGCATCCACATCACGCGTGGCCAAATGGCGGGTGATGTTGGTCAACTGCGTGCCGAATGTGAAAGCATGCACCTTGGCCCAGCCCGCGCCTTTCTCATTGGCAACCGCATGCAGGAAATGCAGCACCATGCGGCTGTATTGGCTCATCGACCCGGAGATATCGCACAGCACCACGAGGTTCGGCCAGCGCGGGCGCGGTTTGGCGCGCTGGATGGTCCGCATCTCACCGCCGCGCCGCATGGCCTCGCGCAGCGTCCGGCGATAATCGAGCCGCTCGCCTTGCGGCGCGGCCATGGAGCGGCGGGATTTAATTGGCTTCACCGGCAGTTTGAGCCGCGCAATCATACGCTTGGCCTGCGCAATCTCATCCGTGGACATTTGTTCAAAGTCCAGCGTGCGCAGCTTTTCCTCCGCTGACATGGTCATGGAGGCGTCGATCTCGATCTGCTCGCCGCCTTCGGTCTCTTCGGGCTGCGGAAGCTCCGGCATTTCGTCGCCCAAAAGCGCCTGCGCCGCGCGTTTCTCAGCCGATTGCGCGAGCTTTTCTTCCTGAACGCCGCGCACCGCCGGGAGCATCATGCTCATCATATGTTCAAGGTAGCGCGGGTCGCGCCAGTAGAGGCGAAAGATCTGGGCAAAGACCACCCGGTGCTCCGGGCGGTTCACGAAACAGGCGTGCAGCGTCCAGAAGAAATCCATCCGATCCGTGAAACCCGCGGCCTCAACCGCCCTGACCGCATCAATCACCCGCCCCGGCCCGACAGGCAGGCCAGCCCGCCTGAGCGCCCGCGCGAAATGGATGATGTTCTGCGCCAGACGCGGGTTTTCGGGCAGATCTATGGGGACGTATTCAGGCATATCAGCCGACGCGGGGGCGCGGCCCCGTCCAACCCTCGAACAGTCGCCCGGACTGTTCGCCGCTGCGCGGTCCGGGAGGACCTCCAGAGGTATTTGGAGCCCAAAGAAACACTAGGCCGCGTCCAACGACGACTTCACCTCATCCAGGATGCGTTTCGCCTCTGAGCCCTGAATTTTCTGGATGTCGTCCTGGTACTTCAGGATCGCGCCGAGCGTGTCGCTGATCACTTCGGGCGAGAGGTCCACCACGTCAAGCGCCAACAGGCATTTGGCCCAGTCGATGGTTTCCGCCACGCCCGGTTTCTTGAAGATGTCCTCAGTGCGCAGGGACTGAACAAAGGCGACGATCTGGCGCGAGAGGGTTTCCGCCACTTCCGGCGCGCGGGCGGTCAGGATTTCCACCTCGCGGTCAAACTGAGGGTAGTCGACCCAGTGATAGAGGCAGCGCCGCTTCAGCGCGTCATGCACCTCGCGGGTGCGGTTGGAGGTGAGGATGACAATCGGCGGCTCGGGGGCCTCGATCGTGCCAATCTCGGGGATGGTCACTTGGAAGTCGCTCAGGGCCTCCAGAAGGAAGGCTTCAAACGGCTCATCGGTGCGGTCAAGCTCATCAATCAGCAGGATCGGCGCGCCGTTTTCATCGGGCCGCATGGCCTGCAGCAAAGGCCGCTCGATCAGGAAATCCTTGCCGAAAAGCTCGGCATTCAGCGCCGAACGATCCGCGCCGCCCTGCGCTTCGGCTGTGCGGATGGCGATCATCTGCGCCGGGAAGTTCCATTCGTAGACCGCCGAGGAGGCATCCAGCCCCTCATAGCATTGCAGCCGGATCAGCCGCCGCCCGAGGCAGAGCGCAAGCGCCTTGGCGATCTCGGTCTTGCCCACGCCTGCCTCACCTTCGAGGAACAGGGGCCGTCCGAGTTTAAGCGAGAGGAACACAACCGTGGCCAGCGCCCGTCCGCAGACATAGCCTGTCTCGGCCAGTTGCGCCTGAACCGCGTCAATGGATTGGGGAATTTGCTGCATAAAGGTCTCCTTAACCCAAGGGAGTGCCTTCCGCACGCGCGCGGGTCAATAGCGCCAAAGTCGCAGAGCTTTTCAGAGTTTAGCGCTATTATTGACCCGGTAACCCCTTCCTGCGATGTTTGGAGCCAAGAAAAGGCGGGGCAGCACCCCGCATGGCGACCAAATCCGGGGACGAGCAGCATGTCCTTTTCCGCCGCGGGAGCGCCCGAATGCGCATAACCGCCGTGACCTGCGTCAAGAATGAAGGCCCGTTCCTTTTGGAATGGATCGCCTACAATCGCTTGCTCGGCGTGACGGATTTTCTTTTCTATTCAAACGATTGCTCTGACGGGACCGATGCGCTTCTCGATGCTTTGGCAAAGCGCGGAGGGGTTGTGCACCTGCCCAACCCTGCCGAGGGGCGCAATTACCAGATGGAAGCGCTGAAGGACGCTGCCAAGAGGCGCGTGGTCAAACGCGCTGACTGGGTCTGGGTGGCGGATGTGGATGAGTTCCTCAACATTCACGTGCAGGGGCACACGATCCCGGCCCTGATCAAGGCCTGCGGCAATCCGCAAGCGATCAGCGTGACCTTCCAGTTCTTTGCCAATTGCGGGGTGGACGGCTTTGAGGATCGTCCCGTGATCGAGCAATTCACCCGCTCCCACAATCCGGACCTCTGGTGCGATCAATCGGCCATTGAGGTCAAAACTCTCGTGCGCGGCGATTTTCCCCTGCAGTATTTCGGCGCGCACCGCCCGTTTTTCCGCAAGGACCTGCCGCAGGAGGCCATGCCCGATTGGCGGGATGGCTCTGGCCGCCGGGTGCCGCCGAAGTTCCTGACCGCCGCCAATCCGCGCCGCATCCGCAAGTTCCCCGCCCATGGCGCACGGCGTTTTGCGACGCTCAATCACTATGCCCTGCGCTCGCTTGACAGCTATCTGGTGAAGAACGACCGGGGCGATGTGAACCGGGAGAACCGCGCCTTTGACGATGCTTACTGGCGCGAGCGCAACGATGCGGCCTGGGAAGACCTCAGCATTCGGCGCTATTTGCCCGCCCTGCGCGCCTGGATGAGCAAACTGCTGAGTGATCCGGAAATCCGCGCTTTGCACGAGGATTGCGTGGCAAGGCATTTGGCGAAGCGCGACGCGTTGATGGCGCAGCCTGCCTATGCGGCGATGCACGCGCATCTGGGGAACCTGCCCACCATCCCGCCGGCCGAGGCCGCACTCATGGAGGAGTTGGAGATGCAGCCATGAGGCGGGTCAAGCTGGTCAATCTCGGATTGCCCAAATCGGGCACCACCACGCTGGCCGAAGCGCTCACCAAGGGCGGCTGGCGCGCTGCCGATCACAAGGTGCGTCGCATCCATTCGCGCAAGCGCGGGCTGGGCGGCACTTTCATCGCGCGGCAGCTCTACAATGGCTATTTCAACTCCGGCAACCCCTTTGAAACGCTGGATTTATACGATGCTCTGACGGAAATCAGCGTGCTCAAGGCCGACGTCTCTCTCTGGCCGCAATGCGATTACGCGCTGATCAAAGCCATGCGTCTGACCCGCCCCGACATGCTCTTTGTCGCCACGTGGCGGCCCGCGGCGGAACTGTCGGACAGCATGCGGCGCTGGAACAACCTTGGCAAAGATCGCCTGCCTTCGGGCACCCTGCCCGGCCTGCCGCGCGGTTACGGCGAGAGTGATGCAGAGCGCATTCGCTGGATCGAAGGGCATTACGACATGCTGCGCGATCTCTTTGGCGATGATCCGCGTTTTCTGGAACTGCCGGTCGCCGCTGAGGACGCGCGCGAGAGGCTTGCCGCACATATCGGGCTTGATCTGCCGTGGTGGGGCCGCGCGAATGTGAACATCGAAAACCCGGCAGAGGGCGCGGCCTGATGCGGATCATTGTGCATATCGGACCGGACGGGCTGACGGCGGATCGGCTGCAACGCATCATGGACGCCAAGCGCGGGCAATTGGCGCGCAAGGGCGTGCTCTTCCCGCGCAGCCCCGGTGGGCGCAACCACACGCGGCTGTTCATGGCGGTCAGCGATCCCGAGCGGGTCGATGGCTTGCGCGCGGCGCGGGGGTTTGCCTTGCCCGAAAAGCAGGAAAGCCTGCGCGCGGATGTGATTGCCGGGCTGCGCCGGGAGGTCGCGGGCAGCGATGCGGCGTTGATGGTGCTGTCTTGTCATCAGTTTGGCACGGGGCTGATCACGCGATCAGAGTTGCAGAGGTTGAAAGACATCCTCTCGGAATTCTCCAGCGATATCAGCATCCTCGCGCATATTGATGATCCCGCCCGGATGCTGCTGCGGCGCTATGTGGGACAGGTATTTGACGGGCGCAGCAGCGGACCCGAACAGGAACTGCGCCTCGCCGAGGCTGCGGATTTCCGCGCTGCCGCGCTGGAGGCGATGCCGGAAGCGGACCCGGAGGTCAGCGTCTTCCCCGAAGTGCAAGGACCCGCCTTCTGGCTCGATTTCAAAGGGCTTCAGAGCGCTTGGGAAGAGGTTTTCGGCGATGGGGCCGTCCAGTTTCGCAGCATCGATATGGACCGGCTCCATTCGGAACGCGGCACAGAAGAGATTCGCGAGAGTTTTGGCATCGAAAAACGCATCGGCAAGGCCGAGCCGGAAACGCCACCCCTGCTCCCGTCTGCCGCATGGCTGACCCGCTGCCGCCTGTTCAACGGCGCGCTTCTTGCGCTCATTGCCAAGCGCGGGCTGAGTGTCCCGCGCCCGCTCTGGCGCAAGTTCATGAGCGAGTTGAAACAACACGGGGACGCAATCGACACCACCGGCCTCGCGCCGGTTTCCGAGCGTTTTCAAAAAGATATCGCCGATCTTTCTCGCGATCATCCCGGCCTCAATCCCGAACACCTGTCCCCGGCGCCGGCCCCTGGCCCATACACGGAGGGCGACCCGCTCTTTGGCTTTCGTGCCACGCAATATCTCGCGGCGTGGGAGTGGCGTATCAAGCAAGGCGACAAGGAGGCCCGCGCCGCCGCGCCGCCGGATCCACAGACCCTCGGCAAGATTGACGAGGCGCTCAGCCCCGCCGCCCGCGCCCTGCTCCCGCCGCGCGCAAAGCAGACCTACGCCCATATCGCCACTTCGGTTTTTGCCCCGCACAACCGCCTTGGTGCGGTGGATGAGGAGCAGCTTGCCGCCGCCTATCCGGAGGTGACACGGCCTGCGCCCGAGACCGGCACAGGCCGTGTGATCATCGGCTGCATGAAGAATGAAGCACCTTATATCCTTGAATGGGTCGCCTATCATCGCGCCATCGGTGTGGATAATTTCATAATCTATACAAACGATTGCGACGATGGCACCGATGCGCTGCTCAACCGTTTGCAAGCGCTTGGCATCCTTGAGCACCGCGACAACGCCCATTGGACAGGCGGCTCTCCACAGCAGTTTGCGCTGGATATGGCGCAGCAGGAGCCGCTTGTGCAAAACGCCGATTGGCTGATCCATATTGACGTGGATGAGTTCATCAACGTGCGCTGCGGGGATGGCACCCTGGATGCGTTTTTCGCACGCGTGCCGGACGCTTCAAACGTCGCCATGACATGGCGGCTCTTTGGTCATAGCGATGTTACCACGCTGGAGGACGATCTGGTGATCGGTCAGTTCGACCAATGCGCCCCGGCCTATTGCCCCAAGCCGCATACGGTCTGGGGCTTCAAGACCATGTTCCGCAACACCGGCGCCTATCAGAAACTGTCCTGCCACCGCCCGAACAAGCTGACCAAGGGCATGGAATCACAGGTAAAATGGGTGAACGGGAGTGGGCAGGACATGACGCAGGAGGCCATCCGCAATGGCTGGCGCTCGTCCAAGCAATCCATCGGCTATGACCTTTTGCAGCTCAATCATTACGCGCTTCGAAGCGCCGAAAGCTTCCTGATCAAACGCCAGCGCGGCCGGGCTTTGCACGTGGATCGCTCCATCGGGCTGAACTACTGGATCCGCATGGACTGGAGCGGTGCGCGGGACGTGACGATCAAACGCAACATCCCGCGTGTTGAGGCAGAACTGGCGCGGCTGATGGCCGACCCGGAGGTTGCGCGGCTGCACAAAGCAGGCTTTGACTGGCACAAGGCCAAGGCCGCCGAGCTGCGGGAAAATCCCGAATTTGCAGAGCTTTATGCACAGGCCCTCGCCCTGCGCCTCGAGACAACCGAACGGGTGGCCTATGCGCTGTCCCTCGATATGGAGAGTTAGATGGACGGAAATCCAGAGCCGCCGAAGGACCCGTTCCTGCACTCTCGCGGCATGAAAATCCCCAAACATCCGCAGCTGACCACAGGGCGGGTGCGCGGCGCGATCAAGAACGATGAATATGAGCGCAAGGAATGTGATGCGGTGATGCGCGTGGTGCGCCCGCATGACACGGTGCTCGAACTGGGCGGTGGGATTGGCTACATGTCGACGCTTCTGGCGGCGATCAAGAAGGTGCGGCGCGTGGTCAGCTACGAGGCCAACCCGGCGCTGATCCCCTATATCCGCTCGGTTCACGCGGCCAACGAAGTCACCAATGTAGACCTGCGCAACGCGCTTCTGATGCCGCAGGCCGGGCCAAAGCTGCCCTTCTACATCCGCAAGAATTTCCTAGCCTCTTCAATGGATAACAGCGTGGACGTGGCGGATATCACGGACACGGCGCAGATCGAACAGCATGGCATTGCGGAGGTTCTTGAGGCCGAGAAACCCTCTGTTCTGGTCTGCGATATCGAAGGCGCGGAGGAGACTCTGCTCCCCGCCGGGGATTGGTCAAACCTGCGCTGCGCGATCATCGAATTGCACCCGCAATGGATCGGCCCCAAGGGCGTGCGCGCGGTGTTTGACGCCATGCACGCGGGCGGGCTGACCTATTTCGCCAAGGCCTCCGAAGGCAAGGTGGTGTGTTTCCGGCGGGAGTGGTGAGGTGAAGATCACCGCCGTCCTGTGCGTGCGTAATGAAGGCGCGTTCTTGATCGACTGGCTTGCGCATCACCTTGCCTGCGGTGTCACCCACGTGGTGGCCCTTTCGAACGACTGTCAGGACGGCACGGACGCAATGCTGGACCGTTTGGCCGAGATTGCCCCGCTGACCCATATTCGCAACGATGGGCCTTATGATCAGGGCGGCATCCAGTTTACCGGTTTGAAACTGGCTGACAAAACAGACGCGGTGCGGGAGGCGGACTGGCTGCTTGCGCTCGATATTGATGAGTTTGTCAACGTGCATGTGGGCGCGCGCACCCTGCCTGATCTGATCACCGCCATGCCCGAAGCCACGGCAATGACCCTGACATGGCGGCTGTTTGGCAACGACGGGGTGGTGTCCTTTGCTGACAAGCCGATCCCGGAGGTCTTCACCAAAGCCGCGCCCGAGGTCATGCATTGGCCGTGGCGCGCGGCCATGTTCAAGACGCTTTACCGCAACGATGGCACCTACCGCAAACTTGGCGTGCACCGCCCGCGCAGCCCGGACAAGGCGCGCCTGGCCGAGGCCGCTTGGGTCGATGGCAATGGGGAGCGCCTGCCCGAACCCTTTCTGGCCAAACGGATTTTTTCCAACTTCGGCCGCCCGATGTACGGGATGGCGCAGCTCAACCACTACCCTCTGGGCGCGATGGAAAGCTATGTCCTCAAGGCGGATCGGGGCCGCGCCGTGCATGCGGAGCACACGCTTGGGCTCGACTACTGGACCGAGCGCAACTGGTGCCTTGAGGAAGATCGCAGCATTCTGGCCCTGTCGGATGCGACCCGCGCGCAGCGTGTGCGGCTGATGAAGGACGCCAAACTCGCAGGCCTGCACCAAAAGGCTGTGGAGTGGCGCAAGGATCGGTTTGATGCGCTCATGCTGCAAGAGCCTTACCGCGCGCTGTTTGCCCGGCTCTTGATGGCCCCGCCCGCACGCCCGGTCAGCCGGGAAGCGGCAAATTTGCTCAAGAGCTACGCCTTGCGCGATCCGAACCGCTGAACGCCCGCAATTTTTCCCGCATTTTGCACAATTTGGCCTGAAACCCGAGGCATTGTTTCCGACAAACCATGCCGCTACAGGTGTGGATCAGAGGATCGTGCAGAGTACCATGTCTGAATCTCAAAGCAATTTTCCGCCGGATCTGACCGGCCTGTCCCGTGGCGATTGGTTCGGGGCGCTTCGCAAGATTGGCAAGGACACGGGCTTTGCAGAACCGCTGGGGCGGTTGCACGCGGGTATCTTTGTCGAAGATGGCGATACGCTGCTTGTCACCTTCGAGACGATCCCCGGCATCGAAGCCCTGTCCAAGACACGCACGCCTTTCGGTTTTGAAATGACCGGAGCCTTGGGATGGTCGTCGCTGTCAATGCTGGCTCATCGCGACACATGGTTCCGCGATCCAAGCGTATTCGCCTTTTTCGATCAGCTGACCGACGATGGCTTTTTCGACGACTTTGAAACCGTCATTTTCTACGGCGCGGGGCCTTGTGGCTACGCCGCGGGCGCGTTTTCCGTGGCCACGCCGGGCGCACGCGTGCTGATGCTGCAACCCCAAGCCACGCTGGATCCGCGCGTGACCGAATGGGACGATCGCTTCGCCGAACTGCGTCGCCTGAACTTCACTTCCCGCTATGGTTATGCGCCGGACATGGTTGAAGCCGCAGAAAAAGCCTTTGTCCTTTACGATCCGCGCGAGCGGCTGGACGCGATGCATTCCGCGCTCTTCACCCGCAAAAATGTCACGCGATTCCGCATGCCTTTCATGGGGAGCGCCTTGCAGAGCGATCTGATGACGCTCGGCCTGCTGCCGCAGATCCTTGAAGCGGTCGAACGCGATACGCTTGATACCGAACGATTTGCTGCGTTGATGCGCGCGCGGCGCGATTACCCGCCGTATTTGCGCAAATTGCTGGCCAATCTGGACGCGGAAGAGCGCCCGGATCTGGCCCGTATGCTCTGCGCCAATGTGGTCGGACGCATGCACGCGCCGCGATTCCGCCGCAGGCTTGCTCAGCTTGACGGCGAAGGCGGGTAATCGAAGACATTTCGCAGCTTTTGGTGGCGACAAAAATTTTGCTGGGACAAAATTTTAGGATTGGGGGCCTGCCCCCGCCCTTGCAGGGCTCCCCCGGGATATTTACAGCACAAAGAAACCCAAGACGCTTTGTGAAAGGACCGGCCATGATCCCCTCGAGTTACCCCTCTGCCGAAGAAATGGCGCGCTTGACCGCCCGGATGCTCTGGGAGATCGAAGCTGTGAACTTCATGAAGGACGAACCCTTCAAACTGGCCTCCGGCCAGCTGTCCCCGGTCTATATCGATTGCCGCAAGCTGATCTCCTTCCCGCGCATCCGCTCCACGCTGATGGACTTCCTGACAGTTACCGTGATGCGCAACGCCGGGTTCGAGGCGTTTGACAACATCGCGGGCGGCGAGACGGCGGGCATTCCCTTTGCCGCGCTGGTGGCCGAGCGCATGGCGCTGCCAATGACCTATGTGCGCAAAAAGCCCAAGGGTTACGGGAAAAACGCGCGCATCGAAGGGGCGATGAGCGAAGGCGAGCGGGTGCTTCTGGTCGAGGATCTGACCACCGACGGCGGCTCCAAGCTATCCTTTGTTGACGCTATCCGCGACACCGGCGCGAGTTGTGCCCATACGGCGGTGATCTTCTACTACGGCATCTTCCCCGAGACGATCAAAACACTGGGCGATCACGGCGTCAGCCTGCATCACCTGTGCACCTGGTGGGAGGTTCTGGCCGAAGCGCCGGAAGAACACGCCGGGGTTCTGGGCGAGGTCGAGTCGTTCCTCAAGGACCCGCACGGCTGGCGCGCCGCACAGGCGCAGAAATAAGCGAAACAGAATATTTCCAGCGTGGCCTTCGGGTCACGCGTGGCCGAACATCGACTAAATGTTGACGGTTCGGCCCGGGAAATGCCAATATCCTGTATGTCGGATAGGCCCACAGCTTATCCCCAGAAACATACAATTTGCCCCGAGCCCGCGGTCTGGAGTAGGCCACGGTCCGAGCACTTGGGGGAGTGGACATGAACGAAATAACAACAATCAATCCAACAGGTGTGCAGGTCGAAGCGGCGGAAACCATGCCGCATTCCATCGAAGCCGAGCAGCAGCTTCTGGGCGCGATCCTGACCAACAATGACATCTATGACCGCGTGGCCTCGGTCATTTCCGCCAAGCATTTCTACGATCCGGTGCACAGCCGAATCTATGAGGTTGCCGCCGCGCGCATTGCCAAGAACAATCTCGCCTCCCCTGTGACGCTCAAGGCCTTCATGGAAGATGACGAGGGTCTGAAAGAGTTGGGCGGGCCTGCCTATCTGGCGCGTCTCGCGGCCAGCGCGGTCAGCAGCTTTGCGGTGCGCGACTATGCGCAGATGATCTATGATCTGGCCATTCGCCGCGATCTCATTGGGCTGGGCCGGGAAATTTCCGACAAGGCGGCCAAGGTCGATGTCGCCTCCGAACCGCGTGAGCAGATCGTCGAGGCAGAGCAAAAGCTCTACAAGCTGGCCGAGCAGGGCCAGACAGAGAGTGGCTTCCAGTCGTTCCTCAAGGCCGTCACCGAAGCGGTCAACGTGGCCAACGCCGCCTATCAGCGCGATGGCGGCATGGCGGGGATTTCGACCGGTCTGATCGACATGGACAAGAAGCTCGGCGGGCTTCACCCCTCTGACTTGCTGATCCTCGCGGGCCGTCCTTCGATGGGCAAGACCTCACTTGCGACCAACCTCGCCTTCAACATCGCCAAAGCCTACAAGAAAGGCACCATGCCCGATGGCTCCAGCGGGGCAACCGAAGGCGGCGTTGTGGGCTTTTTCTCTCTTGAGATGAGCGCCGAGCAGCTGGCGTCGCGTATCCTTGCCGAAGCCTCCGAGATTTCCTCGCACAAGATTCGTCAGGGTGACATGGACGAGGGCGAATTCCGCCGTTTCGTGGATGCGGCCAAGGAACTTGAGGCCTGCCCGCTCTACATCGACGACACGCCGGCGCTTCCGATCAGCCAGGTCGCCGCTCGGGCGCGGCGTTTGAAGCGGACGCATGGGCTGGATCTGATCATCGTCGACTACCTGCAGCTTCTGCGCGGCACTGCCGAAAACAGGGTTCAGGAAATCGCTGAGATTTCCATGGGTCTCAAGGCCATCGCCAAGGAACTCAACATCCCGGTGATCGCTTTGTCCCAGCTGTCGCGTCAGGTGGAAAGCCGCGAGGATAAACGTCCACAGCTCTCGGACCTGCGGGAATCGGGTTCGATCGAGCAGGATGCGGACGTGGTCATGTTCGTGTTCCGCGAAGAGTATTATGTGGAGCGGGAAAAGCCCGGCGACCACGAGTTGGACAAGATGGCCGAATGGCAGGACCGCATGTCGCGCCTGCATGGCAAGGCCGAGGTGATCATCGGCAAGCAGCGTCACGGTCCGATTGGCACGGTGGAACTGTCCTTCGAAAGCCAGTTCACGCGGTTTGGCAACCTCGCCAAGCCCTGGCAACAGGACGGCGGCGAGTTCTGAGGGTATCGTGGCCTGAAGCGGCCGTTCATCTCACCCCAGGCGCGGAATCAAGGCCGCAGGCCGCCGCGCCTATTGACGGGCCGTCCCCACGGCACGGCGATTGGGTTGTCGAAATGAACCACATGGGCCTAGCGCGCCAGTGGCAGGTATAAATCAAGGGGATCTGAGGGTGGATCGCCGTACCACGGCCCGTCAATAGGCGGAGCTTGCTCTCTGACGATAAGGTCCCGGATTAAGTCCCGGACGGGATTGGCTCAATGACCGCCAAAAACCCTTCAAACCCGCACCATTCCGCCAAAAGGCAGGCGGGCGTTCCACCCGTCCGCATCTCCGCGTTCCACCAGCGCGGCTTTGATACAGCCCATATGCGTCACGATCAGCGCACCGTCCGGCGCGGCGGCAAGACCTTGCCGCACACGCGTGTGTAACGCCGCAACGCTTTCGCCACCATGTCCGGCGTAGTCATGAAAATCGGCGGCCCAGGCGTCCAACTCCGCGCGCGGAAGATCAGACCACCCCTGCCCCTCCCAAACGCCAAAATCCATTTCACGCCAATCAGTTGAGACAAGAACCTCACGCGACAGGTGAAGCCCGATCCGCTCCGCGAGCCGCCTGCACCGCAGCAAAGGCGAGCAAACAATCGCCGCAACATCCGGCAATTCGGACAGAACCGCCTCAGCCTCCTGCTCAAAGCTTTCTGCCAGGTCCAGATCGGTGACCCCATAACACACCCCCGCCGCGACCTGCGGCGTGGTGTGGCGCAGCAAGGTCAGAGCCACACAGACACCGCCAGAAGCGCGCCCAGTTCGGCCAGTTGCTGTGTGCCGCCAAGGCAATCACCGGTGTAACCGCCCAGTTTGCGCAGATAAATCGCCCGGAAAATCTGACCCAAAGCCGTGCTGCCGGCAAAGATCACAAAAGTTGCGACCCACCCGAGCCACAGCCCGGTCAGAAACAGAACCAGCACCGCCGAGATGATCCCTACCCGATACCCTTCGGGCGTCACCGTCGGCACGGTGAATTTCGCGCCTTTGTCGCGGGCATAGTCCGTGGTCGCAATCACATGCACCACCGCCATGCGGCTGACCGTATGGTTTGCGATCAACACCAGCCCCGCCGTCCAGACGGGCAACGCCATCAGAAGGCTCGCCTTGAGCCCAAGCGCCAGCAACAGTGCAACCGAGCCATAGGTACCGATCCGGGAATCGCGCATGATTTCCAGCGACCGCTCCCGCGTCAGCCCGCCGCCCAAACCGTCAAGCGAGTCCGCCAGTCCGTCTTCGTGGAAAGCCCCCGTCGCCAGAATCGTCGCGGCCATCGACAAAACCACCGCCGCGCCCTGCGGCAAGGCCAGGCTGGACAGCCAGAGTACCAGAGCCCCGATCCCGCCGATCAGAGCGCCCACCGCCGGGTAATACTTCGTCGCCCGGATCAGAAGATCGTCGGAAAACTCCAGATCGCGCGGCACCGGCAGGCGGGTCAGAAACTGGACCGCCAACAGGAACAGGGTTTTCTCCAGTCGAAGATCGAGCCTCATTCCGCCTCCGACACCCCGGCCTCCGCAAAGGACGCCATGTCGTTCAGCATGGCGACAGACGCCCGCACCAAGGGCCAGGCCAGCGCCGCACCGGTGCCCTCACCCAGCCGCATATCCAATTGCAACAAGGGCTTGGCCCCCATCGTATCAAGCACAACCCGATGCCCCGGCTCGCCGGACAAATGGCAGAAAACCATGGCGTCGCGGGCCTTCGGCTCGATCCGCGCGGCCGCCAGCGCCGCAACCGAGGCGATATAGCCGTCGACCAGCACCATGCGCTGCGCCTCCGCCGCGCCAAGCATCGCCCCCGCCATCATGGCAATCTCGAAGCCGCCGAACTCCGCCAAGGCCTCCATCGGGCCAAGCTGGGCAGAAACCCGCGCGCTGGCGCGGCTGAGTGTCTCGTGTTTGCGGATCAGCCCATCGTCATCCATACCGGTGCCGCGCCCGACCAGCGATGTCAGCGGCGCTTCGGTCAGCCGGTGCGCGACCAGAGCCGCCGCCGAGGTATTGCCGATGCCCATCTCGCCAAAGGCGCAGGCGTTCCAGTCGCCTTCCGCCCCGATCTCGCGCCCGATAGACAAGGCCTTTTCACATGTGTCCACGCGCATGGCCGGGCCAATCAGGCTGTTTCCGGTGCCCTCGCCCAACGGCTCATCGCGCACCTGCGGCATATCAAACCGTCCGCCCACGACCCCGGCATTGACCACCGTCAGATCAAGCCCGTTTGTCCGGGCAAACACATTGGCCGCCGCCCCGCCACCCGCGAAGTTCAGCACCATCTGCCGCGTCACTTCGACCGGATAAGCCGAGACGCCAGAGCGGGCAATGCCATGATCACCGGCGAAAATCACCAGCCGCGCACGCTCCATCACCGGATCCAGCCGCCCCTGCAGACGGGCCACCTTGGCCGCGAGGATCTCGATCTGGCCCAAGGCCCCCAAGGGCTTGGTTTTGCCGTCAATCTTGGCGCTGAGCTGCTGTTCAAACTCTGTCATGCCCAATCCCTAACGCCGGGCAAAGGTGCCCACAAGAGAGCATAAAGCCCCGGACTGACGATTTCGCAGAAGCACCCGGCGCATTTCCCCCTTGACGCGGCGGCGCTCCATGACAAACAGGGAGGCCATGGCACAAGCACGTCTTACAATCGATCTCGGCGCCCTGTGCGCCAACTGGAGCGCCCTTGCGGGCAAAAGCCGCGCGGAGACCGGCGCGGTGGTCAAGGCCAACGCCTACGGACTGGGTATCGACGCCATCGCCCCGGCGCTGGCACAGGCCGGCGCGCGGCGGTTCTTTGTGGCCGTGGCCGAAGAAGGCGCGGCCCTGCGCCGTGTGCTTGGTCCCGGCCCCGAGATCAACGTCTTTTCCGGCCATATGGCAGGCGATGCGGCGCTGATCCGCGAGGCCGGTCTGACCCCGATGATCAACTCCATCGACCAGATGCTGCGCCATGTGGAAAGCCTTCCGGGCCATCCGTTCGGCATTCAGCTTGACAGCGGCATGAACCGGCTCGGCATGGAACCCGCCGAATGGAGCGCCCTGCGTGACATCGCGCTGGCGCAAAACCCGACGCTGCTGATGAGCCATCTGGCCTGCGCCGATGAGCCAACCCACGCGATGAACCCGCGGCAATTGGGGGCATTCCGCGCCATGACCGATGGTCTTGATGTGCCGCGCGCACTCTCGGCGACCGGCGGCATTCTGCTGGGGCCGGAGTATCACTTCGACGTCACCCGCCCCGGCATCGGCCTCTATGGCGGGCTGCCCTTTGTTGATGCGCGCCCCGTCGTCACCCTTTCGATCCCCGTCATCCAGGTGCGCGAGATCGAGCCGGGCGAAACCGTTGGCTATGGCAACAGCTTCACTGCGCCTGCCCCAATGCGCGTTGCCACCATCGCCAGCGGCTATGCGGACGGCATCTTGCGCGCCATGGGGCCCAACGCGCAGCTCTGGGCGGGCGAGACCCGCTGCAAGGTTCTGGGCCGCATTTCCATGGACCTGATCGGCGTCGATGTGACAGCCCTCGATCATGAACCGGACGCGCTGGAACTGCTGGGCCAGCACCAATCTGTCGACACGGTCGCGGAGTGGGCCGGAACCATCGGCTACGAAATCCTGACCTCGCTTGGCAACCGCTACGCCCGCGAGTACGTGGGCGCATGATCCTGCTCTCGCCCCTTGGTGCATTGGGCCGCACCAGCCTCGGCTTTCTGGCCAGCATCGGCCGTGTCGCGCTCTTTGCGCTCGCCACCCTGCGCCACATGGTCAGCCCGCCCTTCTATGGCCGCGAATTTGCCGTTGCTCTTCTGAACATCGGCTGGCTCTCCCTGCCCGTGGTCGGCCTCACCGCCATCTTCACCGGCGCGGCGCTCGCCTTGCAGATCTACGCCGGCGGCGCGCGCTTCAACGCCGAAGCGGTGGTGCCACAGATCGTCGCCATCGGCATGGTGCGCGAACTTGGACCCGTCCTCGTCGGCCTGATGATCGCGGCCCGCGTGACCTCCTCGATCGCCGCCGAGATCGCCACCATGAAGGTGACCGAGCAGATCGACGCGCTTGTCACCCTCTCCACAAACCCGATGAAATACCTCACCGCACCGCGTGTTCTGGCCGCGCTTCTCGTGGTGCCCTGCCTCGTGGGCGTGGGTGATATCATCGGCATCTTCGGCGGCTATGCCGTCGCCACCGGCTCGCTCGGCTTCAACGCTGCCGCCTATATCAAGAACACCGTGGATTTCCTCGAGCCGCTCGACATCATCTCAAGCCTCGTCAAAGGCTGCGTCTTCGGCGGCATCGCGGCGCTCATGGGCTGCTACTACGGCATGAACTCGGGCCGCGGCGCGCAAGGCGTGGGCCGCGCCACCAAAGGCTCGGTCGAAGCCGCCGCCGTCCTCATCCTCGCCGCCAACTTCCTGCTGACAGGGATATTCTTCTCGCTATGACCCCCTGTTTCTTCTCTGTCCAAATATCCATGTCTCCGGCTGCCCCGGGCGAGGCGCTAACATGATCGCGCTTTCGGACGTCCATAAAACCTTCGGCAGCAACGCCGTACTCAAAGGCGTGAACCTGACGATTGAATCGGGCACCTCCATGGTGATCATCGGCGGCTCCGGCACCGGCAAATCCGTGCTGCTGAAGTCCGTCCTTGGCCTTGTTCATCCGGATTCAGGCCTGATCACCCTTGACGGCAAAGACGTGACCAAAGGGGACCGGGACGCGTTCCTCGCCCGCTTTGGCATGCTCTTTCAGGGCGGCGCGCTGTTTGACTCGCTGACCGTCTGGCAAAATGTCGCCTTTCGTCTTTTGCGCGGCTCGCTCAAGCGCCCCAAATCCGAGGCGCGCGAGATTGCCATCGAAAAACTGCGCCGCGTCGGCCTCAAACCCGATGTGGCGGACCGTTTCCCGGCGGAATTGTCGGGCGGCATGCAAAAACGCGTCGGCCTTGCCCGTGCCATCGCCGCCGAGCCCGAAATCATATTCTTTGATGAGCCGACAACCGGGCTTGACCCGATCATGTCCGGTGTCATCAATGATCTGATCCGGGAAATCGTTGTTGAGATGGGCGCAACCGCCATGACCATCACCCATGACATGACCTCCGTGCGCGCCATCGCCGATCACGTGGCCATGCTGCACGGTGGCGTGATCCAATGGACTGGCCCCGTGAAAGACATGGACCAATCCGGCGATCCCTATCTCGACCAATTCATCGCAGGCCGCGCGGAAGGCCCGATCGAGGCCGTCAGATGAGTTTTCTTGAACCCGATCCCGTGCTCCTTTGGGCGATCTTCTTCAACAAGTTCGTCTATCTGGAAATCCTCGCAGGGCTCGCTTTGGTGCGCGTGATCCTCGGCCATGGACCCGGCCGATGGCCCGCCCTCATCGCGCTCCTTCTGGCGCTTGCCGCGCTGGCGACGATCTTTGCCCCGGCTGTCGGCCTCAACTCCGGCCCGCTTTACGTGCAGGCCGACAGTCTGATGCGCCACGGCGGCGGGTTGACCGCGCTGCTTGTGCCTTCGGCTTTCCTGGCCCTTTCCGGGTTCATCAAGACGGCCAAGACCCATTGGCTCGACGCCATTCACTTCCTCATGCTTGCCGTTCTGTTTGGATTGACCTGGTACGCCGCATGATCCGCTGGGCGAACCTCGCGCTGCTGATCCTCTATCCCATCGCCTGGGTCGCGCCGCTCCTGCGCGCGGGACTGCTGCCGCTGTTTTCCCTGAGCGAGATTTCCGTCCTCTCCGGCCTTCAAAGCCTGTGGGAAAGCGACATTTTCCTTGCGCTGGTAGTCACCGTTTTTGCGCTGTTTGCGCCCATGTTGAAAACACTGGGCCTTGCCCTGATCCAGTTTCACCTGCTGGACCGCCGCGCACTCTGGGCCGTCAATCTGCTGGGAAAGTTTGCCATGGCGGACATCTTTTTGATCGCCGTCTACATCACCTTGGCCAAGGGCATGGGTGTCGGGCGGGTCGAAACAGCCTGGGGCCTCTACCTCTTTACGGGCTGCATCCTCGCCTCTGTTTTGCTGGGTGTTCTGGAGAGCCGCAAGGGTGCCAATCCCGAGCAAATGAGCCCGCCTCAAACACCTTTGGGGTGAAAACCGCGCCACAATTCCCTTTGTGAATCCTTAACGTCGGCATAAACTTGCCGATGCGACAATTTTTATATTGGATTTTACAGGAGTTAGCCAGCCATGCCCCAACAGCTCCGGGACATCGCGATTGTGATTCGCATGGTCCTGCAACGGCTGGCTTTCGCTCTGATCGTCGCCGCCGCCCTCGGCCTGCTTGGCTATACCGCTGCCGCCGCGATGAACTATGCCCCCTGGCTCACGCTCTCGCTGACCTTTGGCGAGGCCTCCTACCCGCAGGCCGGGATGATGGTGCAGATCGGCCTCACCGCTCTGGCGGTGCTGCTTTGCTTCTTCCTGCCGTCCAACGCCCGGATCATGGCGCTCGAAAACTCGCATCGCCAGTTCTTCATGAACCAGAAAGACGTGGCCCGCGCCTATGCACTGGCCCATCGCAAGGACCGCGAAGAGACCTTTCAGATGAAAGGCGAGTTCGATTCCATCCGGGAGCGCATCGCCTTCCTGCGCGACCACCCGGATCTGGCCGATCTTGAGCCGTCGATCCTAGAACTGGCCTCCCAGATGAGCCATGTCAGCCACGAACTGGCGGAAACCTATTCGGATCGCAACCTCACCCGCGCCCGCGATTTCCTGATCGCGCGCCAGCAGGAGATCGACCTTTTCAACCAGCGCATCGACCGCGCCAAGGCCATGGCGGTCGACATTCGCCGCTGGACCGAGCAGGTCGAAATGGAAGAGAGCATCGCCAAGGCGCAGCTCGAACGGTTGCGCGACGAGTTGCACGGATTGCTGCCGGAACTCAGTGCTGACGACCCGGAACCGATGGCCAATGCCCCCGGCGAAGACGCGCCCGCCACGTCCGGGCCAAACTCGCCGGAGAACACCGTGACCTATTGGGACCGCGCAGCGGAGTAGCCCCATTGGCCTTGCCCGCGCTTTGCGGCATAACGCTCTGACGTCTCGCTCAGAACTCCGGATCCCCCATGGCCAAACCGACCCTGACCTTTGTCTGCCAATCCTGTGGCGCAGCCTTCTCCAAATGGTCGGGCCGCTGCGATTCCTGCGGCGAATGGAACACCATTCAGGAAGAGAAACCGCTCTCCGAAGGGCCGGGCAAACAGAGCCTGTCCGCGCGCGGCCGGGCCGTTCCCCTGACCGATTTGGCCACACAGGAAGCCCCGCCGCCGCGCACCGCCTCGACGCTCTCCGAACTGGATCGCGTGCTGGGCGGCGGGCTTGTCCCGGCAAGCGCCGTGCTGGTCGGCGGCGATCCGGGCATCGGCAAATCGACGCTTCTTTTGCAGGCCGCAGCCGCCTTCGCCAAAGCCGGGCTCAAGGTCATCTATATCTCCGGCGAAGAGGCCAGCGCTCAGGTCCGTTTGCGCGCACAGCGCCTTGGCCTCGCCCAGGCCAGTGTCAAACTCGCGGCCGAGACCAACCTGCGCGACATCCTCACCACGCTTGATCAGGAGCGCCCGGACCTTGCCATTGTCGACTCGATCCAGACCATGTGGTCCGACACGGTCGGCAGCGCCCCCGGCTCCGTCAGCCAGGTCCGAGCCGCCGCCCATGAGCTCACGTCGTTTGCCAAGAAACGCGGCAGCGCGGTGATCATGGTCGGCCATGTGACCAAGGATGGACAGATCGCCGGGCCTCGGGTTGTCGAACATATGGTCGACACCGTGCTCTATTTCGAAGGCGAGCGAGGCCATCAGTTCCGCATCCTGCGCTCGGTCAAGAACCGCTTTGGTCCCGCTGACGAGATCGGCGTGTTCGAGATGACTGGCTCCGGCCTTGCGGAGGTGGTGAACCCCTCCGCCCTCTTCCTATCTGAGCGCGGCACCCCTGCCCCCGGCTCCGTCGTGTTCTCCGGCATCGAAGGCACGCGACCCGTTCTTGTCGAACTGCAGGCGCTTGTCGCGCCTTCCCCGCACAGCCAGCCCCGACGCAGTGTCGTGGGCTGGGATGGTTCGCGTCTGGCGATGATTCTCGCCGTGCTCGAATCGCGCTGCGGCATCCCGTTTGCCGGGCTGGACGTCTATCTTAACGTAGCGGGAGGCATGAAAATCAGCGAACCGGCTGCGGATCTGGCTGTGGCCGCTGCGCTACTATCCGCCCGCGAAGACACCGCTTTGCCCGCAGAAACCGTGGTTTTTGGCGAAATCAGCCTCTCCGGCGCGCTCCGGCCGGTGGGTCAAACCGAAAACAGGTTGAAAGAAGCCCAAAAACTTGGTTTCTCCACGGCGATCTTGCCCAAAGGCGGCAAGGCGGCCTCGAACAAGGCGATGACCCTGTCCCGCATGGAGGACCTCACCACATTTGTCGGCGAGGTCTTCGGCGCCGGGTGATCCCACGTCGCGCCGCGTGTGGTAACAACGAACAAGAGCAAAGGGACGGGCAGAGGATATGGAAGGTTTCACGATCATCGACGGCGCGGTCGCCGGCATCATCGTCCTGTCGGCCCTCTTGGCCTATTCACGCGGGCTGGTGCGCGAGACCATGGCGATTGCCGGCTGGGTTGTTGCAGCGATCCTCGCCTTCATGTTCGCGGCGCAGGTTCAGCCTCTGGTCAAAGAAGCGCCGGTCATCGGCGAATTCCTCTCCGGAAACGGAGGTTGCGAATTGTCTGTGGTCGTAGCCTTTGCCGCCGTGTTCACCGTGGCACTGGTCATCACCTCGCTGTTCACGCCGCTGTTTTCCTCGCTGATCCAGCGCTCCGCACTGGGCGGGCTGGATCAGGCGCTCGGCTTCTTCTTTGGCGTGGCCCGCGGCATCCTGCTCGTGGCGATTGCCTTCTTCGTTTATGAAACCGTGATCACCGCTCAGGACATCCCGATGATCGACGACTCGCGCTCTGCGGCGGTTTTCTCCCGCTTCACCGACCGCGTCGAAGACCAGAACCCGGAGCAGGCGCTTGGCTGGATCACCGGCCAGTACGAGCAGCTCGTGGGCGTCTGCGCCGCGCCCGATGGCACGGACACCGCCGGCTCCGATACCTGATCAGCTTATCCGGCCCGTTTCTCCGTCTCGGGTTGGTCGGATGTTGTAAACGCTCCAACCATGGACCGAATATCGTCCGTGACCTCCCGAAGACGCTTGGCCGCCTCCTTGGACAACTCTGTCTGGTTGCTTGTCCGGTCCGCCGAATCCGACAGGCTCCGAACCAGACCGGCCAGAACCGCCTGGGCCTGTGACAGCTCTTTGGCCTGACGGTCCGTGATGTCGGTCACGCCAGAGATTTGCCGGGACGCCGAGCCGAGGCTTTCGGACAGATCCTTGAGCCGCTTGTCACCGCGTTCGACGCAGGCGACCACCTCTTTGACCCGGTCCGCCATGCCGGAAATCCGGCCCGCGATTTCACCGGAGGCTTCGGCCGCCTGACTGGCCAGACCGCGAATTTCCGCGGCAACAACAGAGAACCCCGCCCCCGCAGGCCCGGCGCGCGCCGCCTCGATCCCGGCGTTGAGCGCCAGCAGGGATGTCTGGAACGAGACGGAATCGATCAACCGGTTCACCTCGATCATCGCCTCTGCCTGATCGTGCATGGACAGCGCCGCCTCGCTGGCGCGGCGCATTTCGACAGTGCCCTCCTCCGCCAGCGTTGTGCTGCGGGAAATCATGTCCAGATTGTCGCGCATTTCAGAGGCAATTTCCGCCTGGGCGCTGTCCGCATCCATCATTTCCTGACGTGCGGTTTCGCATGTTTCCACCTGCTTGCGCATATCCTTGGTCAGCCGGTCGTTGCGCAAAATGGATTCGCGCGCGTCATCGCCGAGGTAGTCCATCGTACCCAGCGTGCCGCGCGCCACGTTCGAAAGCGCCGCCATCGCATCGTTGAACGATCCGGCGATCCCTTCGAATCCTTCCACGTCCGGCAAATCGAGCGTCTGATCCAGCCGCCCCTGCCCCAATCCAACAAGGGCCGCGCGCATCCTGTCGTTGGCGATCTTGCTTTGCGTCACGTCACGGGAAATCTGCATGAACCGCTGCGTCTGCCCGTCCTTGTTCAACACCGGCGCAATGGTCGAGGTGAGCCAGCGAATCTCGCCGCCCTTGGTCTTGAGCTTCAGAACCCCCGAGAACGTCTGATCCTCTTCGAGGATCTTCCACGGTTGCCCGGCCTCACGGCCATCATCACCTTCTGCGCCTTCGCAGACGAGGCCCCGGTCCTGTCCGCTGAGTTCCTCAAGCGTATAACCCGACACCGCAAGGAAGTTGGCATTGGCCCAGTTGATCTTGCCCTCGGGGCTGAACTCGACCCGGCACATGGTTGTATCGATCATCCGCATGATCGCGCCAAAGTTTTGCGGTCCTTCAGGAATTTCGCGCTTACGGAGAAACATCGCACCCTCACTGCTCATTTGTTCCCCTGCGTAGGGCAAAAATCTTTCGAAAAGCTTGGCAGGACAGCACGGATTTCCGACAAATTGTGATCGTTTCGTGACAGTCGCGCTCTGAGGCTTTATGTGGGGGCCAACCCGCACAAACAGGATTCGGAGCGCCACTTGTCCGACCGCTTTATGCCCCCCGCCCATCCCTTTGATTTCGATTACGCACGCGATGATGATTGCGGCGACACGCTGCATGAAGAATGCGGTGTGTTCGGTGTTGTCGGGGTCACGGATGCCGCGAATTTTGTCGCCCTTGGCCTGCACGCCTTGCAGCACCGTGGACAAGAGGCTGGCGGCATTGTCTGCCACCACCCCGATCACGGTTTCAACTCCGCCCGCCGCTTTGGCTACGTGCGCGACAACTTCACCAAGCAGTCCCTGATGGAAACCCTGCCCGGCCCGCTCGCCATCGGGCATGTGCGCTACTCCACCGCCGGCTCCAAAGGCCAGACCGCGATCCGTGACGTGCAGCCGTTCTTCGGCGAGTTCTCCATGGGCGGCGCGGCGATTGCGCACAACGGCAACATCACCAACGCTGATGCCCTGCGCAAGGAACTGATCGAGCGCGGCTCGATCTTCCAGTCTTCCTCGGACAGCGAATGTATCATCCACCTGATGGCCCGCTCGCTGCAACGCACCATTCCCGAACGCATGGAAGATGCCCTGCGCCGGGTCGAAGGCGCGTTCTCCGTGGTCGCCATGACCCGCACCAAGCTGATCGGTGTGCGTGACCCGCTGGGCGTGCGCCCGCTGGTGCTTGGCAAGATCGGCGATGGCTATGCGCTGTCGTCCGAGACCTGTGCGCTCGACATCATCGGCGCGGAGTTTGTGCGCGAGATCGAACCGGGCGAGATGATCGTCATCACCGACAAGGGCGAGATCGAAAGCACCCAGCCCTTCCGCCCGCGCCCCTCGCGCTTCTGCATCTTTGAACACGTCTATTTCTCCCGCCCGGACAGCATCATCGGCGGGCGCTCCGTCTATGAAACCCGCCGTCAGATCGGTGTGGAACTGGCCCGTGAGACCCCGGTTGAGGCCGATCTGGTCTGTCCTGTGCCGGACAGCGGCACACCTGCGGCCATTGGCTACAGCCAGGAAAGCGGCATTCCCTATGCCATGGGGATCATCCGCAACCAGTACATGGGCCGGACTTTCATCGAGCCGACCGAGCAGATCCGCAACATGGGTGTGCGCCTAAAGCTCAACGTCAACCGCGCCCTGATCAGGGACAAGCGGGTGATCCTGGTGGACGACTCGGTGGTGCGCGGCACCACCTCGCGCAAGATCAAGGAGATGATCCTTGATGCGGGCGCGAAGGAAGTGCACTTCCGCATCGCCTCCCCGCCGACAGCCTGGCCCTGCTTTTACGGCGTCGACACGCCGCAGCGCGAAAAGCTTTTGGCGGCAACCATGTCCGAAGAGGAAATGCGCGAACATCTGGGCGTCGACTCGCTCAAGTTCATCTCTCTCGATGGCCTCTACCGCGCCGTGGGCGAAGCCGAAGGCCGCAAGGCCGACTGCCCGCAGTATTGTGATGCCTGTTTCTCGGGTGAATATCCGGTGGAACCGGCGGATATGATCGAGAAGGGCTTTGTGATGAAGGCGGCTGAGTAGCCACGACAGTCGCTCTGCGGATTTTCGCCGGGGCTTTGACCAAACAGGCAGAGGGGCGCTCACATCCGGGGGCCCCTCTTCTGCCTTTCGGCATGGCGCGGTAACAGCCCGCCGTCCTGCCGAGCACCAATGCCTCGGCCGATGTCCTTGTAACAGATCGGGCCGACCCCTCATGACCCTGACCAGATCCCTGCGCCCGAAGCCGCGCCCTGAAACGCCGTCTTTCAAGGCACAGCGCAGCCGCGTTGTCCCTTCCGCGCCAACGCCTCGAAGCGTGCGCAGCCATGCGACGCAGGAAACCACCTTGCCGCGCTTTGAACCTGTGCTGCTCGGGGTCTTTGGACAGGAAAACGCGCAGCGCGCGCTGGTCCGACTGCCGGATGGGCATGTCGCGGAGTTGATCGTGGGCAGCCGCCTCGGGGCGCAGCAGGTGATTGGCGTGATGCCGGATGCGCTGATCCTGTCAAACTCGACACGGCTGCATATGCCACGCTGATTCCGAAATGTTACAGAGCGCTCACGCGCGGCGCAGGTCCGGTCACGAGGCGGCGAGGCCGGGTTTCATGGCGGCGCGCCTTGTCCCATCTTCGGTCTATCACCACAGCCGGAGACTTGACCCATGACCACCCTCACCCGCCGCCACGCCCTTGGCCTCGCCCTCGCGGCCCCTGCCCTGATGCTGGCCGCGCGCCCTGTTTTGGCTGGCGAGCCGAAGACTTATCAGGAAAGCGGCGTCGCCATCGACGGCTCTGACGCCGTGGCCTATTTCGACAACAAGGGTCCGGTTGCGGGCAGCGCAGCCCACAGCGTGGACTGGAACGGAGCCACGTGGCATTTTGTCAGTGCCGAAAACGCCGCCCTGTTCAAGGCGAACCCGGAAGCCTACGCTCCGCAATTCGGCGGCTATTGCGCCTATGCGGCCTCGCTCGGCTATCTTGCCCCGACCCAGCCGGAGGCCTGGACGATCTACGAGGGTAAACTGTACCTCAACGCAAACCTGCGTGCCCGCGAGCTTTGGCTCAAGGACGTGCCGGGCAACATCGCCAAGGGCGAGGTGAACTGGCCGGGTATTCTCGGATAGGGCAAAGCCGGGCCGGGAAAATTTTTCGGTGAAAATTTTCTTTTGGGGCGCTGCCCCGCCGCAGCAGGGCTGCGTCCCCCCGAGGTATTTTCCTGCCCAAAGAAGCCAGGGCGGTAGCGCTTGACCTTGGCCGCGTTCCGCCGCAAAGGAAGGGCATGACCAAGCTTGCTCTTATCACTGGCGCTTCGCGCGGCCTTGGCTTTGCCCTCGCCGAGGCGCTTGCGCCCGATTATCACATCATCGCCGTTGCCCGCACCGTTGGCGGTCTTGAGGATCTGGATGACCGGATCAAGGCAAAAGGCGGCGAGGCGACCCTCGCCCCCATGGACATCACCAATCGCGACGCCATGGCGCATCTGTGCCGGTCGATCCATGACCGCTGGGGGCCGGGCGATGAGGCGGGTGGTGTTCTGGCGCTCTGGGCGCATACCGCCATTCATGCTGCCCCGCTGACTCCCGCCGATCACATGGATCCGAAGGACTGGCAGAAGTCCTTGTCGATCAACGTTGATGCCATGGGGCATATGATCCCATTTGTTGCGCCTTTGCTCGGGACCGATGGGCAGGCGCTGTTTTTTGACGACCCGCATGGCGGCGAGAAGTTCTTTGGCCATTACGGGACGACTAAGGCGGCGCAGATCGCGCTGGCGCGTAGCTGGCAGGCGGAGACGGTTACGACCGGACCGAAGGTTCAGGTGCTTGAGCCACGCCCGCTGGCCACTGCTACTCGCGCACGGTTTCACCCCGGAGAGGATCGGGAGCCGCTGATCAAACCGGCGGATGAGGCGGCGCGGTTGTTGGGTCGCCTTGGGGTGTAGTGGCGCGAGGCCTGTTTTGGCCTTGATCAGTCATTGAGTTCACCCCGTCCCTGACTTGATCAGGAACCTCAGGGTTAGAGCACAAGCCGCGCCATCATGCTGGAAGCATGTCTCCGACATGACGGGCCGTGGTCCGGCGATCCAACCGTTGATCCTCTCGATTTATTCCTGTCACTGGTGCGCTAGGCCGGTGCAGTTCCCAGCATCAACCCAATCGCCGTGCCGTGGGGACGGCCCGTCGATAGGCGCGGCGGCCTGCGGCCTTGATTCCGCGCCTGGGGTGAGAGGAACGGCCGCTTAGGGCCAAACGCTCCCGGCACCTTGCCCGCCCTCCGCCCTTCGCCTATTGAGGAAGAAAGGCAAGGACAGGCACCCTCATGCGCATTCTCATCACCAATGACGACGGTATCAACGCCCCCGGACTGGCAATTCTCGAAGCCATTGCGCAGGACATCGCCGGCGCGGATGGCGAGGTTTGGGTCGTAGCCCCCGCTTTTGAACAATCGGGCGTCGCGCATTGCATTTCCTACACGCACCCCACGATGATCGCCAAGATGGGCGAACGCCGTTATGCCGCCGAAGGCAGCCCGGCCGATTGTGTCATGGCCGGGGTGCATGACGTTCTGAAAGAGACGCCGCCGGACCTCATCCTTTCGGGTGTGAACCGGGGCAACAACTCCGCCGAAAACGCGCTGTATTCCGGCACGTTGGGCGGCGCCATGGAAGGCGCGCTGCAGGGCATCCGATCTATTGCGCTGTCGCAATACCTCGGGCCGGAAACCATGGGTCTTGATAACCCTTTTGAGGCGGCGGCCACCTATGGCGCGGATGTTGTTCGCCGGATCCTGTCCACCAATGCCTCTGACGATCAACCCTATACGCTCTTCTGGAACGTCAACTTCCCGCCCGTACCCGCCGATGCCGTCAAGGGCGTCAAACTCGCCCCGCAAGGCATTCGCCCGAACACCAATTTCTCGGTCGAGCCGCATGTCTCCCCCTCCGGGCGGCGCTTTCTCTGGGCCAAGGGCGGCAACCAGCGCATCGGAACAGCGCCGGGCACCGACGCTGCCGTCAACCTCGACGGTTATGTCTCTGTCACACCGATGCGTGCGGACCTGACCGATCACGCCATGCTGGACGCGCTGAAAGACAGCTTTGCATGACCTTCGACGCCGAAGCCAAGATGCAGTTCCTCTTTGCACTGCGCTCCAAAGGCGTGACCGACAGCGCCGTGCTGCAAGCCATGGAACGTGTGGATCGCGGGGATTATATACAAGGCTACTTCACCGAACGCGCCTACGAGGACATGCCGCTGCCCATCGCCTGCGGCCAGACCATTTCGCAGCCTTCGGTGGTTGGCACCATGACGCAGGCTCTACAGGTCGGCCCGCGTGACAAGGTTCTGGAAGTCGGCACGGGTTCCGGCTATCAGGCCGCGATCCTCAGCCAACTGGCACGGCGGGTCTACACGGTGGATCGCCACCGCCGCCTTGTGCGCGCCGCGCGGACCGTTTTTGAGGCGCAGGGTATCAACAATATCACCGTTTTCACTGCCGATGGCTCTCACGGATTGCCCGATCAGGCCCCGTTTGATCGCATTTTGGTGACTGCCGCAGCGGAAGACCCCCCCGGCCCGCTCTTGGCCCAGCTGAAAATTGGCGGTATCATGGTTGTACCGGTGGGGCAGTCCGATGCGGTGCAACGGCTGATCCGGGTGACACGGCACGAAGGCGGGTTCGACTACGAGGAACTGCGCCCGGTGCGGTTTGTTCCGCTGGTAGAAGGTTTGGGCAAGGACTAAAGGCCCTGTTTTATTTGCTGACCTCCGGGGACACGGAGGCACGCGCGAGGACATCGAGATGACGTTTTCCGGACTTACCCGACTGAGCTCCGCCGTGGCGGTCTGTGCGCTGCTGAGCGCCTGCTCCGATACGCTGGATTTTGACCTGCGCGGCAAGATGGGCGGCAGCCTGGACACCTCCGGGGCGGCGCAGAGCGCCCGCGCCGAGAACCGGCCCAGCCCGGACACGCGCGGGGTGCTGTCTTACCCGAATTACCAGGTCGCCATCGCGCGACGCGGCGACACGCTGGCCGATGTGGCGGCACGTGTTGGCCTGCCCGCGGATGAGCTGGCCCGCTACAACGGCATCAAGACAACCGATCCGCTGCGTCGGGGCGAGATTGTTGCCCTGCCCCGCCGGGTTTCCGAATCCGAAAGCGGTGTGATCCGTCCGGCTGCGGACGTCGATGTGGCCACGCTGGCGGGCAATGCCATTGACCGAGCCGAGCCGACAACACCCGCCGCACAGACAGGCGCGTCCGGGGTCGAACCCGTCCGCCACCAGGTGGCGCGCGGCGAGACGGCCTTTACCATCGCACGGCTCTACAATGTCTCGCCCCGGTCGCTGGCCGAATGGAACGGGCTGGACCAGCAATTCTCCGTCCGGGAAGGCCAGTTCCTGCTGATCCCGGTCACCCGCGATGCAGAACCCGTGCGCGAGACCGCAGCCGTGACCGAACCGGGCGAAGGCTCACCCACTCCGGTGCCGCCCTCCGCAGCCAAACCGCTGCCAACGGAAACCCTGCCCCCGGCACAAACCACAACCACCGCCGCCACCACGCCGAAGCCGGAAAAACCCGTGGCGGAAATCGGGCAATCGCAGGCCAAACCGGCCTCGACCGCCGCCATGGTCATGCCGGTCTCGGGCAGCATCATCCGCGACTACGCCAAAGGCCGGAACGAAGGCATCGACATCGCCGCATCCGCAGGCAGCCCGGTCAAAGCCGCCGCCTCGGGCAAGGTCGCCTCGATCAGCACAACAGCCGAAGGGGTAAAGTTCCTGCTCATCCGCCACCCGGATGATGTGATCACCGTCTACACGCACCTTGATGATATCACGGTGAAAAAAGGCGATGCGGTCAGCAAGGGACAACCGCTCGGCAAGGTCCGCGCCGGCGATCCGGCCTTCCTGCACTTCGAGGTGCGCAAGGGGTTCGACAGCACGGACCCGATGCCCTACCTACGGTAAACCCCGCATACCTTCCTGCCCCACCCTAGCCCTCCCCAAGGGGAGGGAACAGGCGCGCAATCCCCTCCCCTTGGGGAGGGTTAGGGTGGGGCAAAAAAGGTATGGGTGGGGTAAAGAAGGTACGGGTGGTGGAAAACCTATACCGCCCGCCGCGCGTCTTCCATCAAGGCACAGCCCACGGTCTCCAGCGTGTCCGCAAGCGCGCCAAACCACTCCGTCGGCTGGCGCGTGGCCCGACGCACGAGGCCAATGGCGCGGAACGGTTCAGGGTCATCGAAGCGCCGCAGCCGCAGCCCCGGCGCAAGCGCCATCTCCGAGCGGGCCGCCAATTCCGGCATCAGCGTCAGTCCGAAACCCGCCTCCACCAGGCGCGTCAGCGTCGGCAAGGACGAGGCCCCCATGTGAATGCGCGGATGTCCCCGGCCCCGCCCGCACACCGCAAGCGCCTGATCAGTCAGGCAGTGCCCGTCTTCCAAAAGCAGGATCTGACGTTCGCTGAGCGCATCGGGCCGGATATGCGTCTCCATCGCCTCCATCCGCGCCGCGCTGCCTGCGAGCAGGAAGCGGTCCTCGAAAAGCGGCCGCTCCTCCAGGCCATCCCGTTCCGTCGGCAGCGCGAGTATACAGGCATCCAGCGCCCCTTCCGTCAGTTGGTCCAGAACGCGGTCGGTCTTACCTTCCGTGATCTGCACATCGAGTGAGATATCCGAAGCGCGCAGCGCCGCAAGGGCGTCCGGCAACAGGTACGGCGCGATCGTCGGGATCACCCCAAGCCGCAAAACCCCGCCTAGGCCCTGCCGGTTCTGCGCGCTGTGCTCCAGCGCCGCAACCTCCGAGAGCACCCGGTGCGCGGTTTCCAGAACCTCGCGCCCGAGCGGAGTCAATACGATGCGGCGGGCATGGCGTTCCACCAAAGCACCACCAAGGCTGCGTTCAAGCTCTTGAATTTGTACGGAAAGCGCCGGTTGGCTGACAAAGCATGTCTCGGCAGCGCGGCGGAAATTGCCCTGCTCGGCGAGCGCTTTGAAGTAGGTGAGTTGTTTGAGCGTAATGGTCATGCGGCTTGTCTTATCGCAAACCGAATACCTGTAAAGGAAATCTTATGAGGGCAGCCCCCGCGCCCTGTCGTTCGATGGTTCGGCGAACCGCGCCGACCCTGCCTTATCCGACGAGATCACCGCCCCGAGCGCTGCGCTCTTCGTAATGGCGGCGCAATCGCTGCAACGCGATACGCAACACGACCTTGCCCGAACGCGCCGACCAGCCAAGATGCTTTTCAGCGGTCTCCAGCCCTTCGAGGTAGCAGCAGCAGCGCAAGGCCACATCGCCCAAGCCCGGCCCGAGATCCTTAAGTGCCGCTTCAAGCCGCGCCCGCGCCGCCCCCGCACCATGATCCTCCGCTCCACCAGGCGCGCTCTGAACGCCGGCGGTCAGGAACTGGTCCCAGTTTTGCGTGGTGCGCGGGCCCATCTGGGCCAGTTCGAAGTCTTCGCGCAGACGCTCACCCGCGGTGATCAGCACGTCGCTCAGGAACGGCTTGCCTTCCTTGTCCTTGCGCCGGGCCAGAGCGGTCAGCGGGCTGTCCACCAGCATGAACCGCCCCTTGCGGGCCCGCGGATCCCGGTCGATTTCGTCCAGGGCCACGTCCGCTGCGCGCCCGGTATCGAATCCCGCCTGCGCTTCAGCAAAACCGCGCACGCGGTTCTCCTGCTCCGCCATCAGCTTGTTGAGCGCCGCGCGCCCGGCAGAGGTGATGTGATAGCGTGAGATGCGGCCCGGTTCGTCGCAGGCAATCCACTCTTTCAAAGCCATGGCCTGCGCAATGGCGCTATCGACCACGGCAGTGCGCGTGCTGCCGCCTTCGCCCATGTCCCGCACAACCACGGCCTTGTCCATTTCCGCCGCCACGGCCAGAACCGCGCCGTTTTCGCACAATCGCCGCAAAACCCGCCGCGCTTCGCGCGACAGCGTTTTTTCATCCGGCTGGGCGGGCATATCGTTAAAAGCAGTCATGACGTCAAAGTCCCCTTTTGACTGTATTGCGTCCCGGGTGGCACGGACACGGCCAAGCTGGCGCAAGGCTGCATCAATCAAAGGGTCATCACGCCGTGTCTCGATCCGTCGCACCTGCCGCAGAACGGTGGAGGCATGACACCCCGCCCGCCGCGCCAACTCGCGGATCGAAAAGCCTTCTTCGGTATGCGCAAGGTACACGCGCGCCGCATCAGGCACCCATTTCGGCAGCAAGGCCGTCATATCGCTGTCTCTGGCCTCGATCATGTTTCCCCTTCCCCGGGCGATCGGTTATCCACAAAAATATCCCCATGGACAATTCGCAACCTAGGCGTGTGTGTGTTACTCCAAAGTTAAAATCCGGGTGGTGACACAAGATTTAACTTAATTTCTAAACAGTCCGGTAACCCATCGTTCGCGTCTGGGCATCAATGCGCAACACCGCCGGTGGTTGTGTCACCTTCTGCGACAGGGGCACAAACCACCGGAGACAAGATCGATGAAAGATATCCTTGGCATGTTGAGCGAACTGCATCGTCCACGCCTGCTGATTCGGGCCGCACGGATCGCCGCGCAGGACTATAATCGCACCGCGCATCTCGGCCGGTTGCTCGGCGGCGGAGCGCCCGCACGGCACGGATCGGCGTTAATGAAGCTTATCGAATTGGAAACGGACATCGATGACAGCCGCCGCCGCAAGGAAGCCGGCTACAGCATCTCGCGTCACGTCGAGGTTCTCTCGGCGCTCATGGGCGAGGCCCGGCTTCTGCGCCAGAGCCAGGCCGGGATTTGATCCGCCGGTTCAGGGCGGACCAAATTTCTTCAAAGAAATTTGCAAAATCCATCAATGGATTTTGCTGCGCCCCATGGCACGGTCAGAGGAAGCTGTCCGACATCGACGCCTTCTTGTTCGCAACATATCCGGCAAGCGCTTCGGCAATGGCCGGGTCCATCTGCGGCTGAACATAGGTATCGATCAGCTTTTGCACCCGCGCCGCAGCCAGCGTCGCCGTATCGCGCGCGCCTTCTTCGGACCAGGTCTCGAACGGCTTGTAATCCAGCATTTCGGAGCGCCAGAACGCCGTCTTGAAGTTCGCCTGTGTATGCGCGCAGCCCAAGAAGTGTCCGCCCGGCCCGACCTCGCGGAGCGCATCCATGGCCTGACCGTTGTCATCCATCGACACACCTTTGGCAAAGTGGTGCAGCGCGCCAAGCTGGTCGGCGTCCATCACGAACTTCTCGAAGCTGGAGACAAGCCCGCCTTCGAGCCAGCCGCAGGCGTGCAGCATGAAGTTCACACCGGCCTGCAAACCCATGTTCAGCGTGTTCGCCGTCTCGTAAGCCGCCTGCGCGTCGGGCAGTTTCGAGCCGCAGAACGAGCCGGCGGAGCGGAACGGCAGGCCCAGACGTCGCGCCAACTGGCCCGCACCATAGGTCACATGCGCCGCTTCCGGCGTGCCGAAGGTCGGCGCGCCCGAGTTCATGTCGATCGAGGTCACAAAGGCCCCCATGATCACCGGCGCCCCTTTGCGGATCAGCTGGCTGTAGGCCACGCCCGCCAGAACTTCGGCCAGAACCTGCGTCAGCGTGCCCGCAACCGTCACCGGCGACATGGCCCCGCCCACGATGAACGGCGAGATGATCGCAGCCTGATTGTTGGCGGCATAGACCTCCAACGCGCCCATCATCACATCGTCAAAGGTCAGCGGCGAGTTGATGTTGATCAGCGAGACCATCACCGTGTTGTCCTGCACGAACTCCTTGCCAAAGAGGATCTCGCACATCTCCACCGAATCCTGCGCCCGGCTCGGCTCGGTGACGGACCCCATGAAAGGCTTGTCGGACAGGGTCATATGGGCGTGAATCATGTCCAGGTGACGCTTGTTCACCGGAATGTCTGTCGGCTCGCAGACGGTGCCGCCCGAATGGTGCAGCCACTTCGACATCTGTCCCAGCTTCACGAATTTGCGGAAATCTTCCATCGTGGCATAGCGGCGGCCGCCTTCCAGATCGCGCACGAAAGGCGGGCCATAGACCGGTGCAAGGACGAGGTTGCGCCCGCCGATCTCGACGTTCTTGGCCGGGTTGCGCGCGTGCTGGGTGAACTGGCTCGGAGCCGTCTTGCACAGCTCCCGCGCCAGCCCGCGCGGGATGCGCACCCGCTCGCCATCAATATCCGCGCCCGCTTCGCGCCAGCGCTCCAGCGCGGCGGGGTTGTTGACGAAGTTGACGCCGATCTCTTCGAGCACCGTTTCGGCGTTGTGCTCGATGACCTGCAGCGCCTCTTCGTTCAGCACTTCGAAATTGGGAATATTGCGTTCGATGAAACGCGCGGTCTCCACGACAACGGACGTCCGTTCCGCCCGCCGCGCGGCCCCGCCGCCACCCCGAGCCCGTCTGCGCGTACCTGCCTCAGCCATGGTCAATCATCCCTTCCGTATCAGCCAAAGGGCCTTCCCGCCCCGCGTTGGCAAAAGATGTAGCCCGCTCCGCGCATGGGCCGTACGCGGTTTCCGGCGATTGAGGGGGGAAAACGACATATGCAGGCGGTTTTTAGGGCGCGCCGCCAGCAACGGCGACACAGGGCAACACGAAAGCCACACAAAGACAAAAGCGAGTGATCCAACCATGGCTCTCCCTCCGCATGAGGCAGATACTTCGTTCGTATAGTTTTTCGAGGGAACCACCATGTTTCAGCAAACCACTTTCGCCCTGACCACACTGGCCTGCCTTGGCCTCGCCGCCACCGCACAGGCCGACGGGCCGCCCGAAGATCCGCAGCCCCTGCCCCCCGTTGTTGTCGCCCATGATTGGTCCGGCGCCTATGCCGGCCTGAGCCTGTCCGCCAACACCGGCGATTTCGGCAACGGCGGCAACTTTCCCGGTGACGGCGAAGGCGATCTGAGCGGCAGCGGCTACGGCCTCCTGCTTGGCTACAACATCCAGAACGGCAAATGGGTGTACGGTGCCGAACTGGCCCTGTCCGGCGCGGATATCAATGGCCACGAAGACTGTTCGAACACGGTCTATGAGTGCGGCGCAAAGATCGACCGCTTCGGCTCGCTCCGCGCCAAGCTCGGCTATACCGTCGGTCCGCAGACGCTGGTCTTCGGTCTTGCCGGTTTTGCCGCCGCCGACGTCTATGCCTACACCGATGATGACGGTGTGTTCGGGCGCGGCCGCAATGGTGAGACCCAGCGGGTCAATGGTTATGTCTTTGGTCTCGGCCTTGAGCACATGGTGTCCAAGAACGTCGCCCTGCGTGGCGCGATCATCCACCATTCCTTCAACGATGCCGATTATATGACCGACGTGCCTTACAGCGACATCGACGCGGATTTCACCTCGATCGAAATCGGCGTGACGTACCAATTCTAAGCTGTTTTGTCGGCGCGGGCCTCTCTCGCGCCGACATTCCACGCCTTGCGCCCCATGGCCTCTTGCGCAACGGAGGCCAGCCGCCTAAAGCGTGGCCATGACCCAGCATGACACCCTCCTCATCATCGATTTCGGATCGCAGGTCACGCAGCTGATCGCGCGCCGTTTGCGCGAACTTAGCGTCTACTGCGAAATTCGCCCCTATCAGACCGTGACCATGGATGTGGTCCGCGAACTGGCCCCCAAGGCGATCATCTTCTCCGGCGGCCCGGACAGCGTCACCCGCGAGGGAAGCCCGCGCGCCCCGCAGGAAATCTTTGACTACGGCGTGCCGATCCTCGGTATCTGCTATGGCCAGCAAGTGATGATGCAGCAGTTGGGCGGCCGCGTTGAGAGCGGCCACGGCACCGCCGAATTTGGACGCGCCTTTGTCACCCCCAAAGCCCCGCTGGATCTGCTCGACGGCTGGTTCGAGGACGACAAGGAACAGGTCTGGATGAGCCACGGCGATCACGTCGCCGAAATCGCACCGGGCTTTGAAGTTTACGGCACCTCCCCCGGCGCGCCGTTTGCCATCACCGCCGATGCCTCGCGTCATTTCTATGCGGTGCAGTTCCACCCCGAAGTGCACCACACGCCCAAGGGCGCCAAGCTCTATGAGAACTTCGTGCGTCTCGCGGGGTTCAAAGGCGACTGGACCATGGGGGCCTATCGCGAAGAGGCCGTGGCCAAGATCCGCGAGCAGGTAGGCGACAAAAAGGTCATCTGCGCCCTCTCCGGCGGCGTCGACAGCTCCGTTGCGGCGGCGCTCATCCATGAAGCCATCGGTGATCAGCTGACCTGTGTGTTCGTGGATCACGGCCTGCTGCGCCTGAACGAAGCCGAAGAGGTCGTGGGCATGTTCCGCGATCACATGAACCTCTCGGTGATCCACGCGCAGGAGCAGGAATTGTTCCTCGGCGAGCTCGACGGCGTGTCCGACCCGGAAACCAAGCGCAAGATCATCGGCAAACTCTTCATCGACGTCTTCCAGAAATACGCGGGCGAGATCGACGGCGCGGAGTTCCTCGCCCAGGGCACCCTGTATCCGGACGTTATTGAATCGGTGTCCTTCAGCGGCGGCCCGTCCGTGACGATCAAATCGCACCACAACGTCGGCGGCCTGCCGGAAAAGATGGGCCTCAAGCTGGTCGAACCGCTGCGCGAGTTGTTCAAGGACGAGGTCCGCGCTCTGGGCCGCGAATTTGGCCTGCCCGACCACTTCATCGGCCGCCACCCCTTCCCCGGCCCCGGCCTCGCCATCCGCTGCCCCGGCGAGATCACCCGCGAGAAGCTGGAAATCCTGCGCAAGGCGGATGCGGTCTATATCGACCAGATCCGCAAACACGGTCTCTATGACGAGATCTGGCAAGCCTTCGTGGCAATCCTGCCGGTCCGCACTGTGGGTGTGATGGGTGACGGGCGCACCTATGATTATGCCTGCGCTTTGCGCGCGGTGACATCCGTCGACGGCATGACAGCGGATTACTACCCGTTCAGCCATGACTTCCTCGGCGAGACCGCAACGCGGATCATCAACGAAGTCAAAGGCATCAACCGCGTGACCTATGACGTGACCTCGAAGCCTCCGGGCACCATCGAGTGGGAATGATCCCCTTGTTTGCCAGGCGTTGCCCGGTTTTGCAGCAATCCCGCTGCAAGGCGGCAAAGTCCGGCGGACAGGCTTGACCCCAAGGCAGAGGCCGCAAAAGATGTGCGCGGCCTTGCCACTGGATTTCAAGAAGACCGACTTTGGAGCATACCTTTGCCAATTGACCGGAAAGACGCCCCGACGGCGCCCCCTCCAAAGGCAACGCTGGCCGTCTGGATCCGCATGTTGGCCCGCATTGCCAACAACACGGCCCGCTCGCTCAAAGGCTCTGCATCCCTTGCGCTGAAACCCAAAGGCGCCAAGGCACCCTGCCCCCCGGTTCACCTGTCAGACCTGCCCGAAGACAAGCGTACCTTTCATCACTGGAACGAAAGCTTCCCGATGACGCACGGGCTGGAGCCCGTCACGCTGGTCCATATCGGCAAATGCGGCGGCACCTCGATCCGGCGCTCCTTTGTCGAGGCGGGCATCGACGTGCACGAGTTGCACATGCGCAAAGCCCCTCTCGATGCGGCGCGCCGCTACGTGGTCTGGGTGCGCGATCCGATCAAACGCTTCATCTCCGCCTTCAACCACTCCAAAAGCATCACACAATTTGACATCACGGGCATGGCCCCCGGCACCGCCACTTTGGAAAACTGTCCTGCGCCGATGCGGATCGAGACCAAGATCAAAACCGGTCACGCCTACCCCGGCGAATACGAATACCTCATGGCGCAGTTCGAGACTGCCAACGATCTGGCCGAAGCGCTCTATGGCCCAAGCCTGAAGCGCCGCCTTCTGGCGCATCTGCTCATGCGCATGCCGGACGAGCACATGAACAAAGGCATCGGCTGGCACCTGCACAACGGGGCCTGGGTTGACGTCTACAAGGACAACATCGCTGCCGTGGGCCGGGTCGAAACCTTTGACGCTGATTTTGCCGCGATGATCGAAGACATGCAACTTGGCAGGGATGTGCCGCTCAAACACACAAGAATGCACAAGGCCAATCTCGAAACAGCCCTGAGCGAGGCGGCCATCACCAACCTCAAACGCTTCTACCGCAACACCGACTACAAGGCGCTTGAAACCCTGAAACGCCACGGATTTCTGGAGTAAACCGATGCCGGTCTACCTCACCGGAACCATGACCTGCCCGCCCGAGCGTCTTGACGCTGTGCGCGCAGCGCTGCCTGCGCATATCGCCCTGACCCGTGCCGAGCCCGGCTGCACCCGCTTTGATGTCACCGAAGACGTCCACACACCGGGCCAGTTCCACGTCAGCGAAGAATTCACCAACCGCGCGGCGTTTGACGCCCACCAGATCCGCGGCGCATCCTCCGCTTGGGCCGATGTGACGCGCGGTCTGCCGCGTGACTATGCCATTCGCGACACAGGTGAATAGCACCGCGGAACCGCTTGTTTCTTCTCTGTAAAAATATCCAAAACACGGCACGGTGCACAAACCTGCGTTTGATCTTGAACGCGGCTCATAACGATCTTGCACATTATGCAATTGCCCAAGGCGGGCTTCCGTGAAAGACGGCGCAAATTACAGGTTCATGGAGGACAAATGTCCGACGCTCTCACAAAAATGCTCGAAACCCGCGATTGGATTCTGACCGATGGCGCGACGGGGACCAACCTCTTCAACATGGGTTTGCAGTCCGGCGATGCGCCGGAGTTCTGGAACGAGGATGAGCCGGACAAGATCCGCGCGCTCTATAACGGGGCCATCAACGCGGGCTCCGATCTGTTCCTGACCAACTCCTTCGGCGCCAACGCGTCGCGCCTGAAGCTACATGACGCCGGGAACCGGGCTTACGAGCTGTCGAAACTGGCGGCCGAGCTGGGCCGGGACTGCGCCGACAAGGCCGGGCGCGCGGTCATCGTCGCAGGCTCCGTCGGTCCCACCGGCGAGATTATGGGGGCAGCCGGCACGCTCGCCCACGAGACCGCCGTCGAGATGTTCGAAGAGACCGCCAAAGGCCTGATGGACGGCGGCGCAGACGTGCTCTGGGTCGAGACAATCTCGGCCCCCGAGGAGTTCAAAGCCGCAGCAGAAGCCTTTGGTAACATTGGCGCGCCCTGGTGCGGGACCATGTCCTTTGACACGGCAGGCCGCACCATGATGGGTGTGACATCGGCTTCCATGGTCAGCCTTGTCGAAGAGCTGCCCAACCCGCCCATCGCCTTCGGTGCAAACTGCGGTGTTGGTGCGTCGGACTTGCTGCGCACAGTGCTCGGCTTTGTCGCGCAGGGCACGGAACGGCCGATCATTGCCAAGGGCAACGCGGGCATTCCCAAGTATGTGCATGGCCATATCCACTACGACGGCACACCGGAGCTGATGGCCGATTACGCCTGTCTTGCCCGCGCCTCGGGTGCGCGGATCATCGGTGGCTGTTGCGGCACCCTGCCAGAGCATCTGCGCGCCATGCGCGAAGCCTTGGAGACCCGCCCCGTCGGCGAGCGCCCGACGTTGGAGCAAATCACGCAAGCCTTGGGCGGTTTCTCCTCAGAAAGCGACGGCACCGACGACAGCGGACCCACCCGCGCGCGCCGCAGCCGTCGCCGCCGGGCCTGAGTTCACCAAGGCTTAACCATGCGTGCCATAGCCTCAAGCCATGACACGAATCCCGGATCACCTGCGACCCGAAGACTGGATTCGAACGATTTTCTCTGCCCGCGCGGCGGCGGAAGGCGGCGTGATCCGGCGTAAAACGCGCGATATAGAACGCATTGTTGGCCGGGATCGCTTTGCCCATGAACTGGCGCGACGCGGGTTTTCAGCCATCGAAAACGGTGGCCAGACGGTGATCTTCTGCAACCGCGAACCTGTCCGGTTCTGGTCACTGCCAGAGCCAGAAGCGCAAATTCCATCAATGGAATTTGCAAAACCCGTGGACGGGTTTTGACCCGCCCCAATCAGAACAAGCGCATCTGATCCCCGGCCCGCAGCGGCACCTTGAACAGATCGCAGCGCAGCTCCGGCTGGCGTTGATCCAGCCCCAGGGCCCGCGCAGCCCGGTCAAACCGCCGCGCGATGATCTCGGCGTAGGGCCCCTCTCCGCGCATCCGGCTGAACCATTTGGCGGAGTAAACCTCCCCACCATGCATGTCCCGCAAATGCCCCATGATCCGCGCCGCACGATCCGGGTAATGCCCCTCAAGCCACTCCTGCCACAGCGTGGCCACCTCGCGCGGCAGCCGCAGCATGATCCAGCTCGCCGCGCTTGCCCCGGCGTCGCGCCCAGCCTCCAGAATCGCTTCAAGCTCAGGATCGGTCAAAGCCGGCACCAGCGGCGATGCCATGACACGCACCGGCACTCCCGCCTCCGCCAGCCGCCGGATCGTCTCCAACCGCCGCATCGGCGCAGGGCAGCGCGGCTCCATCTTGCGCGACAGCGCGGCATCAAGCGTCGTCACCGAAATCCCCACGCGGACAAGCCCAAGCGCCGCCATTTCTGACAACAGATCCAGATCCCGCTCGATCAGCGTGCCTTTGGTCACAATCGCCACCGGGTGCCGAAAATCGCGCAGCACTTCCAGGCAACGCCTCATGATTCCCCGTTCCGCTTCAATCGGTTGATAGGGATCGGTGTTGGTGCCGATCGCCAACGGGGCTACACGATATTTCTTTGCACGCAGTTCACGCTCCAGAACCTCCGGTGCCGAGGGCCGCGCGATCAGGCGCGTTTCAAAATCCAGCCCCGGCGACAGCCCAAGGTAGGCATGACTGGGCCGGGCAAAGCAGTAGATACAGCCGTGCTCGCAGCCGCGGTACGGGTTGATCGAGCGGTCAAACGGCAGGTCCGGCGATTTTTGATAGGTGATGACGCTGCGCGGCACCTCATCGCTGACCTGCGTGCGCAGCACCGCGCGCTCTTCCATCAGATCCCAGCCGTCATGCGTGTCTTCCCGTGCAAAACGCTCGAATCGGCCAACATCCCGGCTCTTTGCCCCGCGGCCGGGCCGGTTTTCTGCACGAACGGGTCTGAGGGCGCGGGTCATCGCCAAAAACTAGAACATTAAGCGAACATTCGCAATCCCCTGCCACAATCAAAACCTGCGGCGTCGGAGAAATGACGCTTCATGTCGGAATTCGCCAATCGCGCGGAAGCCTTTCGCCGCATTAGGGATTAATGGACAGGCCCCACCGCGGCCCGGCAGAAGGAAACGTGACCCATGTCCGATGAAGAAGACGACATCATCCTCTCCGAACTGAACGACGACGAACTCGTCGAACAGATGTGGGACGACCTTTACGATGGTCTCAAGGAAGAGATCGAGGAAGGTACCAACATCCTGCTTGAACGCGGATGGCAACCCTATGATGTGCTGACCAAATCTCTGGTTGCTGGCATGACCATCGTGGGCAAGGATTTCCGCGACGGGATCCTGTTTGTGCCGGAGGTTCTTCTGGCCGCCAACGCCATGAAGGCGGGCATGGCCATTCTCAAGCCGCTTCTGGCCGAAACCGGCGCACCGCGCATGGGCAAAATGGTCATTGGCACGGTCAAAGGCGACATTCACGACATCGGCAAGAACCTCGTTTCCATGATGATGGAAGGCGCAGGCTTTGAAGTGGTCGATCTGGGGATCAACAACCCGGTCGAGAACTACCTTGAGGCCGTGGCCAAGGAAGAGGCCGACATCCTCGGCATGTCCGCCCTGCTGACCACGACCATGCCTTATATGAAGGTGGTGATCGACGCGATGGTCGAGCAAGGCATCCGCGACGACTACATCGTTCTGGTTGGCGGCGCCCCGCTAAACGAAGAGTTCGGCAAGGCCATCGGGGCTGATGCCTACTGCCGTGATGCAGCCGTGGCCGTGGAGACGGCCAAGGAATTCATCGCCCGCAAACACAACCAGCTGGCGGCCGGGTGACGCGCATAAGCGCCGAAAATCGGCCAAATCGCGCTTAATTTCGCTTCGAAGGCCTCTTTGTGATCAAAGGGGCCTTTTTCTTTAACCTCTTATGGCTCATATTAAAGGCAAGAGAGAGGAGCTCTGCGTGCCTGTTACATCCTTTGTCATCCTGATCCTGTCCGTCATAGCCGCTGCGGGTTTGACGATATGGGCGGTGACGGCCTGGGGGATGTTGACGGTGCTGCCGCTGCTGATCTCTCTTGCGCTGATCGCCCGCTGGGCCATGGCGCATGTTCCCCATGACGACAACCACGCCTGATTCAAACACGCTGACAAACGACGGCCTGCCGCCTCAGGGCGACGGACGGGTGTTGCTGATTGCCTGCGGGGCGCTGGCCCGCGAAATTCTGGACCTGAAGGCGCGCAATGGCTGGGATCACCTCGATCTGACCTGCCTGCCCGCGATTTTGCACAACCACCCTGAACGTATCACCGATGCCGTGCGCGAGGCTGTCGCCAAACACCGGGCAGCGTATGCCGAGATTTTTGTCGTCTACGCGGATTGCGGCACCGGCGGCCTGCTCGAAGCGGCCTGTGCAGAGATGGGCGTCGAGATGATTGCGGGCCCGCATTGCTATGCGTTTTTTGACGGGGTGCAGGCTTTTGCGGAGCGCGACGAGTTCACCAGCTTCTTCCTGACCGATTTTCTGGTCCGCCAGTTCGAAGCCTTTGTCTGGAAACCGCTCGGTCTCGACCGCCATCCGGACCTGCGCGACATGTACTTCGGCCACTATGAGGCCTTGGTCTACCTCGCTCAGACCGACGATCCGGCTTTGACGACGCGGGCGCAGGAACAGGCCGCCCGGCTCGGATTGCGCTTTGAGCGGCGCTTGACCGGCTACGGAGACCTGGCGGAAACGTTGCAGGGCTGGGCGTCTCGCGGGTGACGGCTGGCCCCGGGGGCTGCAACCTACATCGCGGAACCCGTCCCGGAGCAAGTCCGGGACGCGCTTTGCTCAATGCCCGCTTAAACCCATCAATCCAGCCACGCGCCTGTTACGCCGCCTCTTCATCTTCCGCCCGCTGCCGTGCCCAGAGCGCGGCATAGCGGCCTTGCCGTGCCAGAAGTGTCTCGTGATCGCCCTCTTCGATCACCGCGCCGTCCTGCAAAACCACGATCCGGTCCGCATCGGCAATCGTCGACAGGCGGTGCGCGATGGTGATCACCGTGCGCCCTTCCCCGGCGCGGCGCAGCGCCTCCTGGATCGACGCCTCTGTTTCCGTGTCCAAAGCCGAGGTCGCCTCGTCGAGCAAAAGCAGCGGCGGGTTCTTGAGCAGCGTGCGCGCAATGCCCACCCGCTGTTTCTCGCCCCCCGAGAGCTTAAGGCCCCGCTCGCCAACGGCCGTGTCATACCCCTCGGGCAAAGACGCGATGAAGTCGTGGATCTGCGCGGCCTTCGCCGCCTCGATGATCTCTTCCTCGCTTGCGCCGTCCCGCCCATAGGCGATGTTGTAGCGAATGGTATCGTTGAACAGCACCGTGTCCTGCGGCACCACGCCGATGGCCGAATGCAGGCTCACCTGCGTGACATCGCGCAGATCCTGCCCGTCGATCCGGATCGCCCCGCCGCCGACATCATAAAACCGGAACAACAGCCGCCCGATGGTGGACTTGCCGGACCCGGATGGGCCAACCAGCGCCACGGTCTGTCCCGCGCCCACGCTCAGCGACACGCCCTTGAGGATCGGCCGCTCTGGATCGTAGCCGAACTGCACATCGTCAAAACTCACAACCCCGCCCGAAACCGCCAGATCCGGCGCACCCGGCTTGTCCTGCACCTCCTGCGGCTGTTCCAGAAGACCGAACATTTCCCCCATATCCACAAGGCTTTGCCGGATCTCGCGATAAACCGTGCCAAGGAAGTTCAGCGGCATGGTGATCTGGATCATGTAGGCGTTGACCATGACGAAATCACCCACGGTCAGATCCCCCGCCTGCACCCCAAGTGCGGCCATGACCATAACGGCAACGAGGCCCGAGGTGATCAGGAAGCTCTGCCCAAAGTTGAGGAATGCCAGCGACGTCGCGGTCCGGATCGCCGCCGACTCATAACCTTTCATGGCCTGATCATAGCGCGCCGCCTCGCGCGCCTCGGCGCCGAAGTATTTGACCGTCTCGAAATTCAGCAGGCTGTCGATGGCCTTCTGGTTCGCCTCCGTGTCCTGCTCGTTCATCTTGCGGCGCAGTTTCACGCGCCATTCCGTGACCTTGAAGGTGAACCAGACATAGAGCGCAATGACCAGAACAACGACGGCCAAGTACCAGACATCAAAGAGGAAAAACAAAACGCCCGCGACGAGCAGCAGTTCCAGAACCAGCGGCCCCACGCTGAACAGCATGAAGCGCAACAGGAACTCCACGCCTTTCACCCCGCGCTCGATAATCCGCGACAGGCCGCCGGTTTTGCGGGTGATGTGATAGCGCAGGGAGAGGCGGTGAATGTGGGTGAAGGTCTCCAGCGCAAGCTGCCGCAGCGCCCGCTGTCCGACCTTGGCAAAGACCGCATCGCGCAACTGCTGAAACCCCACGGTCATCAGTCGCGCCATGCCGTAGGCCACCGTCAGCCCCACCGCGCCAAGCATCAGCTCGGACACCTCGCCCGAAAGCGTATCAACAGCCGTCTTGTAGAGGATCGGCGTGCCAACGGAGATCAGCTTGGCCAGAACAAGGAAAGACAGCGCAATGACCACACGCCGTTTGACCCAAGTCTTGTCCTCCGGCCAGAGATAGGGAATGACCTTGCGGATGGTGCGCCAGCCGGAACGGCGTTCGGCGGCGGCAATCTCGGCGTCTGATCTGTCGGTATCAGGGGGCATGGGGCGTCCTTTGCGTCAGGCTTTCTGACTTAGGTCGCCAAACCGGAAAAAACCAGCCCCTACTCCTGCGGCAAATCGAAGATCTGGCCCGGATAGATCAGGTCCGGATTGCGGATGCGGTCAGCGTTGGCCTTGTAAACCTTCACGTAATCCAGCCCCTCGCCGTAGCGATCCCGCGCGATGGCCCAGAGCGTGTGGCCCGGCTGCACGGTGATGGCCGTGATCGGCCCCGATTCCGCCGCCGCCGCCAGCGTCTCGGCGCTCTCACGCAGGAAAGGGCTTTCGACCCGCGCGGTCACATCACCTGCCTCGTCGATCTGATCGACGCGCAGCGTGTATGTGCCGGTGTCGACTTCCGGCAAGGTCACGCGCCAGCGCCCGTCCTCTTCGATGCGCGAGGTGGTGAGCGGTGCGTTGTCCAGATAGATACGGATAAAACTGTCCAGCTCGCCGCGCCCGGACACCAGCACCTCGCCCGCAGTGTCATAGCTGATGGCGTCCAAGGCCACGTCACCGGGCGCAAGCGGTGCGCTTTGCATGACCTCGATGCCGGACGGGCCGGAGATCAGCACAGCCGGGGCCTGCGGCTCCGGCGTGGTCTCCGGAGCCTTCGCGGTCTCAACCGGCTCTTCGGGCTCCGGCGCGGATTCCTGTTCAGCTTCAGCGGTCTGCAAAGGCTCGGCTGGCTGTTCAGCCTCAGCACCGGTCTTCGCTTCCGCCGTCTGTTCTGTTTCAGGCGCAGGCGCGGTCTCCGGCGCGGCAGCCACCTCCACGGTCTCCGTTGTCCCCTCGTCAGAGGCTTCCGCATCGGCGGTCTGCTCGGGCTCCGGCTGTGGCTCCGGCGCGGGCGCAGGAGTCGGGGCCAGGATAACCTCTTCGTTCGAAGCCATTTCCTCGCCGTCCGGCTGCTGCTGCAACAGGCTCAGAACCTGTGCCCGCTCGCTGGCGTCGATATCGAGGAAAATGACAAAACGGCCGTCCGCGCCGATTTTCGTATCCGCCAAACGCGCGCCATTGACCAGAACCGAAACGGTCGCCCCCGGTGCGCCCATACCTGCCACCAGCGTGCTGCCGCCGGGATCGGCGCGCACCAGATCAAAGCTCGGAGCGCCCGGCAGATCGGTTTCAACATCCGGCTCCGGCGCGGATTGCGTTGCAATGTCAGCCGCTTGCGCATCACTTCCGTCAATCGTCAGCGCCTCCGGGACAGTCTGGCGCGGCGCACCGTCGCTTTGCGGCAGGGCGGCAAGGTCCACACCCGGCTCGGCGGGCGCGGCGGGCTGATCACCAAGGGTAAAGCCCACCTGCGGAGCCTTGGCCTGCGCTTCGGGAGCGTTTTGCGTGACATCCGCAGGCGGCACATCACGACCAAACAGGCGATCCAGATCGAGCGCGCCCGTGGCCACGGCCACCGCCGTCACCGCTGCAACACCCGTGCCGCCCAAGGCGGATCCTAGCGCCAATTTGCTCATGATCTGTCCAAATTCCGTCGACATCCCCAACGCCGCGCTGGCAGGCACGGCTGAGCGTGTATATCAACGGCTCAACACAGCGTCAAAAGGGGTTTTGTGGCCTCCTGCGGGCTGTAACCCATTGTACACATGAGCCCGGAGGCCTCCCATGTCCAAGAAATCCATCTGCGTCTACTGCGGCTCGCGCTTTGGCAAGGAGCCGGGGTACACGGCGCAGGCCGAGGCCATGGGGCAAGCCATCGCCGCCGAAGGCTGGCGGCTGGTCTATGGCGCGGGGGATGTCGGGCTGATGGGGGCCGTGGCGCGGGCCACGCAGGACGCGGGCGGCGAGACCTTCGGCGTGATCCCGACGCACCTGCTGGAATGGGAGGTGGGCAAGCGCGATCTGACCACCTTCGTGATCACCGAGACGATGCATGAGCGCAAGAAAGTCATGCTGATGAACGCCGACGCGGTGGTGGTGATGCCCGGCGGCGCGGGATCTTTGGACGAGTTCTTTGAGGTGCTGACATGGCGCCAGCTCGGCCTGCACAACAAACCGATCATCCTTTTGGACGCGGGCGGGTTCTGGGCACCGCTCAAAGCGCTGCTGCGGCACACGGTCGATCAGGGCTTTGCCGAGGAGAGCTTACTCGATTTCGTTCAAAGCGGCGAGTCGGCAGCGGAGGTCATGGCGCTTTTGCGGCGGGCCCTCTCCTGAGCGAAACCCGATCCCGAATACAGCGCCAGCGCCGTCCAGATCAGGGCAAAGGCAATTGTGTGCCAAATCGTCAACGCCTCGCCAAACAGCACCACCGCGCAGAAGAACTGCAGCGTCGGGTTGACGTATTGAAGCAATCCCACGGTGGACATGCTGAGCTTTTGTGCCGCCGAGGAAAAGAGCACGAGTGGTAGGGCCGTCAACACGCCCGAAAAGATCAGCATACCCGCCGTCAGCGCATCGGTGCCGAAATGCCCTGCCCCATTGCCATGCACCCACAGCAGGTAACCCGCGGCGGGCAAAGCCAAAAGCGCGACCTCCCCGGTGACGGAAACCACCGGCCCGATCTTGAGATTGCGTTTCACCAGACCATAGAGGCCGAACGTGCCCGCGAGGATCAGTGAGATCCACGGCGCGGCCCCCAGCCCCCATGTCAGTTGCACCACTCCCAGCGTCGCCAGCGCTACGGCGATCCATTGCAACGCGGCCAGCCGCTCTTTCATGACGATGACACCCAGCAGCACGGACACCAGCGGGAACATGTAGTATCCCAGCGAGGTCTGCGTCACCTGCCCCGCCTGGATCGAGAAGATGAACAGAAACCAGTTGGCGGTGATCATCAGCGCGGAAAAGGCCAGAACCGGCAAGGCGCGCTTGTCCTTTAACGCCTGCCCCAATGCCGAAATCCGCCCCTGCACCATGAGCAACCCGGCAAACACCACCAGCGACCACAGCGTGCGATGCGCCAGCAGCTCCAGCGGCGGCACGTGGGCCAGAAGCTTGTAATAGATCGGCGACAGCCCCCAGACAGTGCAGGCCGCGATCATGGCAAGAAGGCCGCTTTTGCTGTGGGTCATGGCAAGGCTCCGGCGGATACCCAACCGCCTTACGCCTCCCGCACGCATTGGGCAAGCGCCCATGCACAAACGAAAAAGGCCCGCCAGAGGGCGAGCCTTTCAATGCTGTTTCCGAAGCCGTGCGATCAGAGGCGCGAGGCGACGTTTTCCCAGTTCACCAGGTTGTCGAGGAAGTTCGACAGGTAGGCCGGACGCTTGTTGCGGAAGTCGATGTAGTAGGAGTGTTCCCACACGTCACAGCCGAGCAGAGCGGTCTGGCCGAAGCACAGCGGGTTCACGCCATTTTCGGTCTTGGTCACTTTCAGGCCACCGTCGGTGTCCTTGACCAGCCAGCACCAGCCGGAGCCGAACTGACCCGCGCCCGCAGCGGCGAAATCATCCTTGAACTTCTCAACGGAGCCAAAGCTCTCCTTGATGGCCGCTTCCAGCTCGCCCGGCATGGCCGCGCCGCCCGGGCTCATCATTTCCCAGAACTGCATATGGTTCCAGTGCTGCGAGGCGTTGTTGAAGATGCCGTTCTGCGCAACAGCCGACGCATCATAGGTGCCGGTGATGATGTCTTCGAGCGACTTGCCCGCCCACTCGGTGCCTTCGATCAGCTTGTTGCCGTTCACAACATAGGCGTTGTGGTGGATGTCGTGGTGATATTCCATCGTCTCCTGGCTCATGCCTTTGGAGGCGAGCGCATCGTGAGCGTAGGGAAGGTCGGGAAGTTCGAATGCCATGGGACATTGCTCCTGTTGCTGCGTTGTGTTTGGGATATACCTGTCGCGCGACGCGGGAGAGGTCAAGGCCTATGAGGCGCGGAACACCCTGCAAAATCGCACGGTGCCCGCCCCCGCGATCACTTGAGAGGCTTTTTCTCGCACTTGCCTTTGCCCCGAAACGTGTCCGCATAGCCCAGCGGCAGCGCAGACAGGGTCATTTGCGCAGACTTCTTGAGATAGGTGGCGCGGTACTGGATCGTGCCGGTCTGGTTCATGCGGTTCTTGAAATCCAGCTCCCACGCAAAGGTCGTGCGCTTGGCATTGTCGGTCTTGATCCGCCCTTCCAGAGGCTGGCGATTGTTGAAATAGAGAATGACCGGATCAGAGACGACAACGGTCTTGCTCGCCTCGTCCACCCCGACAAACAGAACCTCCGGAATATAGCCCGAGGACCCGGCTTCGCGGATCTCGCATTCATAGGCGAACTGTCCCGCCAGGGCGGCACTCGCCGTGCCGATGCTCAAAGCTGCAGATGTGAAAAGGTTGAAAAGAAAGCGCATTTTTGCCTCACTGGTACGGATATTGCCGCACAACACTACGCTTTGCACAAGAGGGCGCAAGCGCATTGTCGCGCATGCGCGTCAGTATCTGAGCGCCGGGGCGCGTTTCTCGCCCCGGCCTCTTGTGTTGCTTAGAAAAAACCCACCGCGCTGGCCGGATGGGCGGCGGTTTTCAGCAGCCCCATCACGTAATCGGCCACCGAACGGAAGCAGATCACCGTCGCCTCTTCTTCGCTCTCCAGCCAGAACGCCGCCGGGACCTGCGCCATGCGCGTGCGCTTGACCTCGCCAAGCGGCAGCCCCTCGGGCGACAGATCCGCAGGCGAGAGCTTGGCCAGCACTTCGCGCACATTGGCCCCGGTCAGGCGGAACACCGCGCGGGCGTCCGAGACATTGGCCACAAGCGCGTGGGTCCCGACAAGCGCGTCGGTCATGGACTGCACCGTGCCGGGCACATCCGCATAGGCGCAGAGCACCAGCACCTCGTCGGGTGACATCCACAGGATGCCCTTGCCGTCCGCCGTGCTGGCCTCGCGCATCTGCGGCATCTCCACGCCCGTCGGCGCGGTTGCGGCGCGGCGCAGGTCGGTGGCGGCCAGATCCCCGCGCAGGGTGATCATGCCCATGGGGCCGATCTCTTCGATCGTCACGAGCCCCTCATAGCGGGCGTTCATCAGCGGGCTGACAGGTTCAGACATTCTGCTTCTCCCCTTCCGGGTCATAGAAAACCGGGCTGACAATCTTGGCCGCGACGAGCGTCTCGCCATCGTCCTTCATGAAGTGGATGATCTCCCCCATGCGCTCCGGCCCATCAAGAACCAGCCCCATGGCAATCCCGCGCTCCAGCATCGGCGAATGATAGGTCGAGGTCACGCGGCCCTGCGTGTTGCGCTGGTTGTTGGCGTTGCGGCCGTCCTTGATCGCATAGGCACCGTCGGGCAGCACCGATTTGTCCTCGGTCAGCAGGCCCACCAGCTTCCAGCGGGTCGGATCGGTCATGTGGCTGCGCTCTTGCGCGCGTTTTCCAAGGAAGTCTTCCTTCTTCTTGGAAATCGCCCAGTTCAGGCCGAGATCCTGCGGGATCACCGTCCCGTCAGTCTCGTCGCCGATCATGATAAAGCCCTTCTCGGCCCGCATGATGTGCAAACATTCCGTGCCATAAGGCGTGATGTTCCACTGCGCGCCGACCTGCATGCACAGGTCCCAGAAGGCCTGGCCAAAGCTCGCTGGCACGGCAATCTCGTAGCTCAGCTCGCCGGAGAAGGAGATGCGGTACGCGCGGGCCGGAATGCCGGCCAGTTCGCCGTCTTTCCACTCCATGAAGGCCAGCGCGTCCTTGGAGACATCCATGCCGCCAAGCGCTTCAAGCAGGTCCCGCGCATGGGGTCCAACCACGGCGATCTGGGCGTATTCCTCGGTGACATTGGCGGTGTAGACCTTCCAGTCCCACCACTCGCACTGCAGCCAGTCTTCCATATGGCCGTGGATATGCTCCGCGCCGCCGGTGGTGGTGTGGCAGAGGAACGTGTCCTCGTCGATCCGCGCCACCACGCCGTCATCCATCAGGAAGCCGTTCTCCGAACACATCAGGCCATAGCGGCATTTGCCGGGCTTCAGCGTGCTCATCATGTTGGTGTACATCATGTCGAGGAAACGCCCTGCATCGGGGCCCTTGACGATGATCTTGCCCAGCGTGGATGCGTCAAGCAAACCAAGGCTTTCGCGGGTGTTTTTCACCTCGCGCATCACCGCATCATGCTTGCTCTCGCCATCCTTGGGGAAGCAATACGGGCGACGCCAGTGGCCCACGGGTTCGAACGCCGCGCCGTTCTTTTCATGCCAGGCATGGATCGGCGTCTTGCGGATCGGCTGGAAGATTTCGCCGCGGGCTTCACCTGCAATCGCGCCCATGGAAATGGGGGTATAGGGCGGGCGGAAGGTGGTGGTGCCAACCTGCGGAATAGCTTCACCCAATGCGTTAGAAAGCGTGGCGAGACCGTTGATATTGCTCAGTTTACCCTGATCGGTTGCCATGCCGAGCGTGGTGTAGCGCTTGGTATGTTCAACACTCTCGTAGCCTTCGCGGGCCGCGAGTTGCACGTCCGAGACCTTCACGTCGTTCTGATAGTCGAGCCAGGCTTTCATCTTCAGCTCATAACCCGCGCCCTGCGGCATCAGCCAAACCGGCGTCATCGCCGCCTCGTCGGGCCCTTGCGCCTGCGGCACAACCGCGCCCGCCTCGGCTTTCCCACCTGCCCGCTCAAGCGCGATTTTCCCTGCGGAATGCGCATCTTGCAGCGCATCGTTCAGGTGCAGATGACCATTGGCCGTCCCGGCTGTCGTGACAAACGGCAGACCGTCCGCGCCGGTGGGCGCGCGGGAGGCATCGGGGCGGAAGAAGGCGTGCTCTTCGTCCCAGAGCAGCTTGCCACCGCAATGCGACCACAGGTGCACCACCGGAGACCAGCCGCCGGACATGGCGACGCAGTCACAGGCGATTTCCTCGACCATTGCACCTTCCCCGGCCTGGCTGCACACCGCCACGCCTTTGACGCGCTGGCCACCGACGACCTTGGCAATGCCCATGCCTTCCAGAACGCGGATCCCGGCGGCCTTGGCTTCGGCCACCAGCGGCGGCGCATGCACATGCACGCGCACATCGAGGATCGCAGGCACGGAAAGCCCGGCCTTTTTCAGCGTCAGCGCGGTGCGATACGCGTCGTCATTGTTGGTCACAACCACGGTGCGGTCTCCAATGGAGACGCCGTAATCAACCACGTAGTCGCGCACGGCAGAAGCCAGCATAACGCCGGGAATGTCGTTGCCTGAGAAGCTCAGCGGGCGTTCGATCGCGCCTGTCGCCGTGACCACCTGCTTGGTGCGAATGCGCCAGAGGCGATGACGCGGGCCGTCCGCCTCCGGCGCATGGTCGGTCAGCCGCTCATAGCCCAGCACATAGCCATGATCGTAAACACCCGAGCCCATGCAGCGGGTCCGCAGGGTGACATTCGGCATCACTTCAAGCGCGGCGACGGCCTCAGTGATCCAATCTTCGGCGGATTTACCGTCAATCTCGCCGCCATCAACCGGCGTGCGTCCGCCCCAGAAAGCGGTCTGTTCAATCAGCAGCACCTTCAGCCCGCTCTGCCCGGCGGTCAGCGCCGCCTGCAGGCCAGCCACACCGCCGCCGACCACCAGCACGTCCACATGGGCATAGAAATGCTCATAAGTGTCGGGATCGCGCGTTTCCGCGTCCGGCGCTTTGCCGAGGCCTGCGGAGTGGCGGATAAACGGCTCGTAGATGTGCTTCCAGAAGGGACGCGGGTGGATGAACATCTTGTAATAGAAGCCCGCCGGCAGGAAGCGCGCGAACTTCTGGTTGATCGCGCCCACGTCAAACTCAAGGCTCGGCCAGTGGTTCTGCGAGGTGGCCTTGAGCCCTTCGAACAATTCCGTGGTCGTGGCGCGGGCGTTCGGCTCATGCGTCACCCCTTCGCCAAGGTTCACCAGGGCGTTCGGCTCTTCCGCGCCGGAAGCCACCACGCCGCGCGGGCGATGGTATTTGAAGCTGCGGCCCATAAGCATCTGGTCATTGGCCAGAAGCGCAGAGGCCAGCGTATCCCCGGCATGACCGGTGAACCGTTTGCCGTTGAAGGTGAACGCGACCTGTTTGGAGCGGTCAATCAGACGGCCGGATGTGGCAAGACGTGTGCTCATGATTGGGAGCCTTCATTCTTGGCGGATCGCCGGGGACGCTGCCCCCGGACCCCCGGGATATTTGACGCACAAAGAAACATCAGGCGAACTCGCGCCATGACCAGCCGGGGTGTTTGGCGGTGATGGCCTCTTTGATGTGTTCGGGCGGCTCTGTCGTCTGAGCCGAATAGGTTCCGTAAACCTCGAGCGTGACCGTGTCGCGCGCCGCGAGGAACCACTTGCCGCAACCATTGGCATGGCGCCAGCGCTCGAAATGCACGCCGCGCGGGTTTTCCCGCATGAAAAGGTAGCCTTCGAAATCGTCATCGGTGGAGCCGGGACCGTAGCGCTTGAGGTGCGCTTCGCCGCCCGGGGCGAGTTCGGTTTCGTCGGCCTGCACGCCGCAGCAGGGGCAAAGGAGGGTCAGCATTTTTCGTCTCGTTCCAGTTTAAAGACAGGGAACATCCCTTCGAAGTATTCTTCCGCTGTTTGTTTGAATGCTAGCAAGACGCGCCAAGCCTCTTCAGTATCTGTTTCCAACCCATCCATAAGTTGCCCCAAGAGGTTTTGGAGTTGCTTCTGACGCATGTCTGCAACAAATGCGGCCTTTCCAGAAAACGACCCCGATACTCTTAGTCCGTCCTCGGGCTGACCGTCTTGATGATGCTCTTCCATGAACTTCACCAGTTCCGCTCTCAAAGCGTTGTATTTCTTGGACGCAGCCAAAAGATGCCAAACTCTTCTCTGAATCAAATGAACGTCATTCATCAATTCGGCTCGTTTCGCATCAATTAGGAAAGCAGTTTCAGAGACTGAAATCGCTTCTTCTTTGTAATCATCCGCGACAATTTCGACCACTTTAGCCCATGGCTCCAAGTCGCCCGCCCCTTCTTCATTGGCTGCTACAAATTGCCGGTTTATCGCGCGCCTCAGATTTTCAGAGGTCTCCAATACGGATTGAAGTTTATGCATGCACGCAAACGCTCTGTTTGAAGCTTCTCGTCGCGCTCTGTCGTTTTCCCGAGCGATCTCGAGTTCATGCTGTTTTCTCAAGGCAACTAAGGACGCCATTATGGCCATCCCGCCACCGATTGCCGCCGAGATCAACGGAATCCATACCGTTTGCCACTGTTGCGCATCGGCCATCAGTGAGCCACCCCCGCCGCCACGCTTTCATCAATGAACTTGCCTTCGCGGAAGCGGAACATGGAGAATTCGTCGGTCAGCGGCGACTGGCCGCGCGCCATAAGCTCTGCAAAGCCCCAGCCGGAACCCGGGATGGCCTTGAAGCCGCCGGTGCCCCAGCCGCAGTTGATGAAACAGCCCTCCAGAGGGGTTTTCGACAGGATGGGCGAGCGATCGCCTGTCATGTCCACGATGCCGCCCCACTGGCGCAGCATCTTCAGGCGGGACACCATCGGGAAGGTCTCGACCAAAGCCCGCACAGTTTCCTCGATGTGGTGGAACGAGCCGCGCTGGGTGTAGTTGTTGTAGCCGTCCGCTCCGCCGCCAATGACCATCTCCCCCTTGTCGGACTGGGACATGTAGCCGTGCACGGTGTTGGCCATGACCACGCAGTCCATGACCGGCTTGATCGGCTCGGAGACCAGCGCCTGTAGCGCCACGCTCTCAACCGGCAGACGGAAACCTGCCATATCGGCCAGCACACCGGAGTGCCCCGCCACCACGATGCCGAGCTTGTCGCAATCAATGGGACCAAGCGTGGTGTCGACGCCGCGCACCTCGCCGCCGAACTGGCGAATGCCCGTGACTTCGCACTTCTGGATGATGTCCATGCCCATGTCGGAACAGGCACGGGCATAACCCCAGGCCACCGCATCGTGGCGGGCGGTGCCGCCGCGCGCTTGCCACAGGCCCCCAAGGACAGGGTAACGCGGACCATCAAGATTGATGATCGGCACGATTTCCTTGACCCGCTGGGGCGAGATGAACTCGGTGGTGACGCCCTGCAAGGCGTTCGCATGGGCAGTGCGCTTGTAGCCGCGCACCTCATGTTCGGTCTGGGCCAGCATGATCACGCCGCGCGGGCTGAACATGACGTTGTAGTTCAGATCCTGAGACATGGTCTCATAAAGACCGCGCGCCTTCTCATAGATCGCCGCCGAGGGATCCTGAAGGTAGTTCGAGCGGATGATCGTGGTGTTCCGGCCCGTGTTGCCGCCGCCGAGCCAGCCTTTTTCGATCACCGCCACATTGGTGATGCCGAAGTTGCGCCCGAGGTAATAGGCGGTGGCCAGCCCGTGCCCGCCCGCGCCGACGATCACCACGTCATAACGTTTCTTCGGCTGCGGCTTGCGCCAGGCCCGCCCCCAACCGGTGTGATAGCGCGCGGCCTCACGGGCAACGGCGAAAACCGAGTAGCGTTTTTTCGGTGAAGTATTCAGGGACATGGCATCGAATCCGGCAATGGCGTCTTGATGGGATGACTACCGGACATAGCCCGCTAACCGGCGCGCACAACCGTCACAATTTCTTGCAGTTGCGACATGGGGGCGCTGCGGGCGACATTTGCACTTTTTTCCAGCGCTCTCCTGCCCTAGATGCAAGAAAGGGAATGAGAAAGACGATCGTATGACCTTCTGGATTATCGCATTGCTGCTCGGCCTTGTGGTCACTGCGCTTCTGGCGCGTGGCGTGATGCGTGCGCGCGAGGCGGCGACGCCGGCTGCGGCCTTTGATCTGCAGGTCTATCGCGATCAGCTGAGCGAGATCGAACGCGACGCGGCGCGCGGCGTGATCCCCAGCGAAGAGGCCGAACGCCTGCGCACCGAAGTCTCGCGCCGCATTCTGGCCGCCGATGCCAAAGCCCGCGCCGCAGGAGCCAATACCGGCAGCAAAGGCAGCAACGCCGTGCTGGCCGGGCTTATGGCGGTGATCGTACTGGGCGGCGGCTTTGGCACCTATCAGATGCTCGGCGCGCCGGGCTATCCGGACCTGCCGCTCGCTGGCCGCATCGCGGCCGCCAAGGAAGCGCGGGAGAACCGTCCGACACAGGCGCAGGCCGAGGCGGACCTGCCGCCCTCCCCGGCAGCAGAGGCCACGGAGGAATACGCCACGCTTGTCGAAAAGCTGCGCGAGGCCGTGGCGCAGCGCCCCGATGATCTGCGCGGTCACATCCTGCTGGCCCGCTCCGAGGCGGCGCTTGGCAACTATGCGCAGGCCTACGCCTCGCTGGCCCGCATTGCGGAACTGAAGGGCGAGGACGCCACCGCCAAGGATTACGCCGATCTGGCCGACATGATGGTGATTGCGGCAGGCGGCTATGTCTCGCCCGAAGCGCAAAAGGCGCTCGAAGAGGCCCTCGCCCGCGATCCGCGCAACGGCGTGGCGCGTTACTACGGCGGGTTGATGATGGCCCAGACCGGACGGCCCGACGTGGCTTTCCGCATGTGGGATCAGCTTCTGCGCGAGAGCGAGCCAACCGCGCCATGGCTCGATCCGATCCGCGCGCAGATCGAGGAGCTGGCCTTCCGCGCCGGGATCTCCGGCTATGAGCTGCCCGAAGCGCCGCGCGGCCCGACACAAGGCGACATTGCCGCCGCACAGGACATGTCCGCCGAAGACCGCATGGAGATGATCCGCGGCATGGTCGGCCAACTGTCCGACCGGCTCGCCAATGTAGGCGGAACGCCGCAGGAATGGGCGCGGCTGATTTCCTCTCTCATGGTGCTGGACGAGGTCGATCAGGCCCGGGCGATCTGGGCCGAGGCGCAGGAGCGTTTTGCCGAAACTCCCGAGGCGCTGGCCACCATTCGCGGCGCAGCCGAACGGGCGGGCATCCTCGAATGATCCACGATGAGATTGCCGATTTCGCCGCCGCCCTGCCGCCCATGACCGCGCTGGCCGGGCTCGACCTTGGGACCAAGACCATTGGCGTGGCGGTTTCTGACGGCCTCAGAACCATCGCAACCCCGCTTGAGACGATCAAACGCAAGAAGTTCACGCAGGACGCCGAGGCCCTGCTGGCGATCCTCAGCGCGCGCCAGATCACCGGCATCGTGCTTGGCCTGCCCCGCAACATGGACGGCTCCGAAGGGCCGCGCTGTCAGTCGACCCGCGCCTTTGCCCGCAACATCGCCCGGCTCTGGGACGGGCAGATCACCTTCTGGGATGAACGGCTCAGCACCGTGGCCGCCGAACGGGCGCTTCTGGAGGCGGATACGTCCCGCAAACGTCGCTCCGAGGTCATCGACCACGTGGCGGCCGGGTATATCCTGCAAGGGGCGCTCGACCGCCTGCGGCATCTGTGAGGACTGACTGACCATGAGCGATGACGTCTGGAAACGCGACGAGGTTGAAAGCCCCTGCACCAAGGTTTGCGTCATCCACCCCGAGACGCGGCTGTGCACCGGGTGCTACCGCTCGATTGACGAGATCACCGGCTGGGGCCGCAGAACCGCCGAAGAGCGCCGCGCCATCATGGCAGAGCTGCCGGGGCGCGCCTCGCTGCTGACAAAACGCCGTGGCGGACGGGCGGCCCGGATCAAGCGCCGCGCCGAAGGGTAGAGTGCCTAAACCGCCACCACATCCACAAAAGCGCTGGTGAAACTCGCCGCGCCATTGGTGATCCGGGCAACATCATAGGTGATGCCATCTGCGGTCACCTGCACCAGCGCGTCATTGCCCTGCGCCGTGACAGAAACCGCCGCATCGTCATAAGCCTCATCCGGGATCTCGATGACAATCATGTCCTGATCGGCGCCGGTATAGTCGAAGTCGGTGATCTCCGCCGGGCTCGCTCCGCCAGCCGCGTCTTGTGTCCCGAACACAAAGAAATCGCCCCCTTCGCCGCCCGTGACCTCGGTTGCGCCCGCGAGATAGATCAGATCCTGCCCGGCTCCACCAAAGGCCGTCTCAGCAGCGATAATGTCATTCCCGGCCCCACCGTCGGCACTGTCATCCCCCTGATAGCCGAAAATGACATCATCCCCGTCACCGCCATCAAGAAGGTCGTCATATAGCCCGCCGTAGAGCGTGTCGTTGCCATTGCCGCCGATCAGCGTGTCGCCATCGCCGCCCGCGCCATAGCGGTTGATCTCCAACAGATCGTTGCCGTCCCCGCCTTCCAGCCGATTTGTGCCAAACTCGCCGCGCAGGTAATCATCGCCGGCCCCGCCGATCAGCGTATCGTCCCCCGATTGCCCATAGATCGTGTCATTGTCTGCGCCGCCGTCGAGCACATCGTCGCCCGGACCGCCGTAAATCGAATCCGCACCCAGACCGCCGCTGGCTTCATCGTTGCCCAGACCGCCGAAAATCTTGTCGTTGCCGTCCTGACCGATCAGCGTGTCGTCTCCCGCCTCGCCGATCAGCTTGTCCGCACCGGTTCCGCCGTCCAGAGTGTCCGCGCCCGGACCGCCGACGATCTTGTCATCCCCCAAGCCCCCGCTCAGGCTGTCATCGCCCTCTTCGCCGCGCAGGGTGTCGTCGCCTTCGTTGCCGTCAACGGTGTCGTTCCCCTCGCCCGCATAGATCAGATCGTTGCCCTGCAGCGCCTGAAACTGGCTGTCGCCGGCCCCCAGATCTTCGTCATCATCGCCATCGGTGCCCAGCGTCCGAACCGGATCGCCGGTGTCATCCTCATCGCCTGAGTCCGAACCGGACCCGGATCCACCGAAATCCACCAGCGTTCCAAGCAGCAGCAGCGGCAGCAAAATCGTTAACAGCCCCATCACACATCTCCCCATGGCAATGGGTTAACAATTGCTTAACAGGCCAGTTTTGCCAAGTATTTTTCGCCACTTAGCGTCAACGGGAAACAATGCCGCAATTCCCGAACGATTGTTTCCAACTACGAGGCCAACCCCGATGTTTTCCCTAATCAAGTCCGGGACGCGGGCCTCACCCCATCAAAGCCTTGCGCAGCATGTTCGCCGCCACGATCAGGATGAACACCGCAAAGATGCGGCGCAGGGTCAGCGCGGGCAAGGCATGGGCCAGCTTCGCGCCCCAGGGCGTGGTGATCAACGTCATCGACACCGCGATCAGGAAGGCCGGGACATTGACCGCGCCAATGGTATAGGGCGGCGCGTCCGGCACGCTCAGCAGCAAAAAGCCGATCACCGAAGGCACCGCGATCAGAAGGCCAAAGCCCGCCGCCGTCGCCACCGCGCGGTGCATCGGCATGTTGTAGAGCGTCATAAGCGGCACGCCAAAGCTGCCGCCGCCGATCCCCATGAGCACTGACAAAAAGCCTACCACCGGCGACAGGATCGCGCGGGTCAGCCCGGTGGGCATCTCCTGCGCCAGCCGCCAATGCGCCTTGCCAAAGGCCATGTAGAGCCCGACCAGCCCGGCCAGCACGCCAAAGATCACCGCCAGCGCCGCCGAACGCAGCCCCGCGGCGATCAGCATGCCTATCACCGCCCCGATGACGATCCCTGGCGCCCATGTTTTCAGCACGTCCCAGTCCACCGCGCCTTTCTTGTTGTGCGAATGCACGGAGCGGATGGAGGTGACGATGATCGACGCCAGAGAGGTCGCAAGGCAGACCTGCATCAGCATCGCCCCGCCATAGCCCAGCCCACTGAAGACAAAGAAGAAAACCGGCACAAGCACAATGCCGCCGCCAACCCCGAAGAGCCCCGCCAGCACGCCCGCAAAGGCCGAGGAGGCCATCATCAAGGCGATCAGCGGCAATAAGGTGGAAATGTCATAGCTCATGCGGCCTGCCCTTGCTCAACCTGCGCCAGCGCCTCTTCAACGAGCGCCGGACCCGCGCCCTTGCGCGTCGCCCCTTCAGAGAGCACCCGCCGCCATTGCCGCGCGCCCGGGCGTCCCGCGAACAGGCCCAGCATATGGCGCGAAACCTGATGCAACTTGCCGCCCGAGGTCAAGTGCGCCTCGATATAGGGCAGCATGGCGCGCGCCGCGTCCTCTGCGGTCAGCCCCGTGGGCGCGGACCCGTAAACCTTCGCATCCGCCCCGCCCAGGATGTCCCACGGGCGGTGATAAGCCGCCCGTCCGATCATCACGCCATCCAGCCCCGCGGCCAAAAATTCTTCCGCCTGATCAAGGCTTTCGATCCCACCGTTCACGCTCAGATGCAGTTCGGGGAAGGCCCCGCGCATGGCCTTGACGAGATCGTAATCCAAGGGGGGAATATCCCGGTTCTCCTTGGGCGACAGCCCTTGCAGCCAGGCTTTACGCGCATGGATCTGAATGCGCCGCGCTCCCGCCTCGGACACCTGCTCGATGAAATCGGGCAGCACCGCCTCGGGGTCCTGATCATCGACGCCAATCCGGCATTTCACCGTGATTTCCGTCTCCACCGCATCGCGCATCGCCTTCACGCAATCGGCCACAAGTCCCGGCGAGCGCATCAGCACCGCGCCAAAGGTCCCCGATTGCACCCGGTCGCTGGGACAGCCGCAATTGAGGTTGATCTCATCATAACCCGCCTGCGCCCCCAGCTTCGCCGCCTCCGCCAGCTCTTTTGGGTCCGAGCCGCCCAGCTGCAACGCCACAGGATGCTCCTCGGCATTATACTCCAGCAAATGCACCGCCCCGCCCCGCACCAACGCCGGCGCCGTCACCATCTCGGTATAGAGCAGCGTCTGCCGGGAGATCAGACGATGGAAATACCGACAATGGCGGTCAGTCCAGTCCATCATCGGAGCCACGGACAGGCGTGCGGCGCGGGTCAAGGAAGGGTTCGGGGTCAAAACGAATCTCTGGTTTGGGGGTCTGCGGTTAACTGCACCATATAAGGACGAATTGAAATGCGGCCAGCCTCGGCGGGCAGCTCCGCCAAACAAGGCCCCTTGCCCGAAGCCGCCCCGCCTGCTCTGGTAACACCACAGAAAAGCCATGGCGGAGATCAGGCCGTGAAGATCATCCATCTGACAGACACCCACCTGGTCGGCTTTGGCACGGTGCACGGGGCGGATCCCGCCGCGCGTCTCGCCGGGGCGGTGGCCTCGATCAACGCAGAGCACGGCGATGCCGCCCATGTGATCGTGACCGGCGATCTGACGGAAAACGGCGAGGCGGCGGCCTACGCCCGCTTTGCCGAAGAAATCGCCAAGCTGACCATGCCGGTGCATCTCATGCTCGGCAACCATGACAATCCGGACGCTTTCAGGCAAATCTTCCCGACCGCCCCATGCGATGACACCGGCTTCACCCAAAGCGCCATAGACACGCCGCAGGGGCGGCTCCTGCTGCTCGACACGCATTTGCCCGGCAGCCACGCGGGCCGCTATTGCGAAGCCCGCAGGGATTGGCTCGCACGGCAGCTCGCCCGCCCCGGCCCTGTCATGGTGTTCATGCACCACCCGCCGTTCGACATCGGCATCCCCTCCTTGGACGCCATCAAACTGCAGGAAGCCGAGGCCTTCCATGCGGTGCTCGCCCCGCACAAATCCCGCATCCGTCACCTGTTCTTTGGCCATGTGCACCGAGCACTCTGGGGCACGTGGCGGGGCATCCCCTATTCCGCCATGCGCGGGTTGAACCATCAGGTTGGCCTGAACCTGACCGGCCCCGCTGATCGGATGCTCGGTAACTTCGAACCGCCCGCCTACGGCGTCGCGCTCATCACAGATGATCAGGTCACCGTGCATCTGCACGACTATGCCGATCCGTCCCCGGACATCCTTTTGTAACCCTGTCACATCCCGGTCATCTGTCGCCACTATCAGACACCACCGCCGAACCATCCAGGAGCCCCCCATGACCGACCTCACCGCACCAAACGGCAGCCAGGCCACGCGGCTGTGTTACGGCTGCATGCAGTTCGGTGGCACAGCCGATGCAAACGCCAGCCGGGCCATGTTCGACGCCTGCCGCGCGGCGGGGATCAACAGCTTTGACACCGCGCATTTGTACACCGGCGGGGCCTCCGAGACGCTTCTGGGCGGCTTTATCAAATCCGAACGCGAGGCGCTGATCATCGCGAGTAAGGTCGGCTATACCGGCGGCGCGGGGCGCGAGACGATCCTGACACAGTTCGACGAGAGCCGCCGCCGACTGGACCTTGATACGGTGGATATTCTCTACCTGCACCGCTGGGATCCGGACACGGCGCTCGAAGAAAGCTTCGAGACGCTCTGCACCCTGCAACAGAGCGGCAGGATCCGCTACATCGGCCTGTCCAACTTTGCCGCCTGGCAAGTGATGAAAGCAGCCTGCGTGGCGGCGCGGTTCGGGACAGGCATCGACGTGCTGCAACCCATGTACTCGCTGGTCAAACGGCAGGCGGAGGTCGAGCTGCTGCCCATGGCGCTCTCCGAGGGTATCTCCGTCATGCCCTATTCGCCTTTGGGCAGCGGGCTTCTGACCGGCAAATACCAGTCAGGCGGCACCGGGCGGCTGTCGGATGATCCGCGCTATGCGGCGCGCTACGATCAGGCGTGGATGCGCCAGACGGCCGAGGCTCTGTCAGATATGGCCCGGGATATGGAAACCTCTCCTGCCACGCTGGCCGTCGCATGGGCGGCACAGCACCCTGCGGTGACCGCGCCGATCATCAGCGCGCGCAATTGCACCCAGCTCCAGCCTTCGCTGGACGCCATGCGCCTGACCCTGAGCGCGGATCAATACGCCGCCATCGAGGCCCTCTCCCAGCGCCCTGCCCCGGCGACGGACCGTCTCGAAGAGGGTTAGAGCTCTGGAACGGTAACCCGTCGGGTAGTTGTGTTTGAGCGCCCGGTCCCGCCCCTCAGGGCGGGCACGAACCAGCGCGCTCTGCGACATCCTTCGGTGAAATCCTCAGGCAAAGGCCCTCAAACCGGCCCCGCCAGATCCCCTTCCCAAAACTCGCCCATGGCGATGATACAGGACGTGCCGTTGGAATAGCTCTGCACGATCAGCCAATCGCCGGTCCGGCGCTCCACCCAGACCTCCAGCATGGTCTCCGGGTCGCGCAGCCCCATGCCCTGCCGCTCCGCCCCAAGCCGCTCTGTCAGCCGCGCCGTCATGCGCGCGCTGTCATCACAGCTTATGTCCGCCATTCGGGCCTGACCAAAGGTCGGCAGAGCAAGACACAGGGCGAGCGCGGGCAGAAAACGGATCATCATGACCAACCCTAGGCCGTTCCTTCGCAAAGTGTAACAGTTTCATGACGCCAAGCCCCGACCACCCCGTCACAATTTCTTTGCGCAATCGCCAAAAAACTGAATCGAAACTGTCACGGACCTGTCGCCTGCCCCCCCTAATCCGCTTCTCAAACACGGGGGCGACATGCTGACAATCGACGCTTTGACAAAACGGTTCGGGGACAAGACGGCAGTGGATGCGGCAAACATCCTTGTTGATAAACCGGCCATGATCGGGATCATCGGCCGTTCCGGCGCGGGCAAGTCCACGCTTTTGCGCATGCTCAACTGCCTGAGCGAGGCCTCCTCCGGGACCATCACTTTTGACGGCGAAGAGATCACCGGCCTGCGCGGCGCGGCCCGGAGAAACTGGCAGTCCCGCTGCGCGATGATCTTTCAGCAGTTCAACCTCGTCCCGCGCATGGATGTGGTCTCGAACGTGCTGCACGGCACGCTGAACCGGCGCTCTACCTTCGCGACCATGTTCAACCTCTACCCGCAATCGGACATTCACACGGCCATCGAAATCCTCGACCGTCTGGGCATCGCCGAACAGGCGCCGAAACGCGCCGAGGCGCTCTCGGGCGGTCAGCAACAGCGCGTCGCCATCGCCCGCGCCCTGATGCAGGACCCGAAAATCATCCTTGCCGATGAGCCGATTGCCTCGCTTGATCCGATGAACGCGCAGGTTGTCATGCAAAGCCTGCGCGCCATCCACGAAGAGGACGGGCGCACTGTCATCGCCAACCTGCACACGCTGGATACAGCCCGCCGCTACTGCGACCGGGTGATCGGGATGCGCGATGGCCGGATCGTCTTTGACGGCACACCCACGCAGCTCACCACCGGCGTGGCGCGCGACATTTACGGTGCAGGCGCGGACTTCTCCGAAGCCGCCACCTCCACCGAGATTGAAACACTGGACAGGCCGAAACGGGAAAAAGCCTACGCCTGAGCCAGCTGTCCCCCCGCGCGCCGCGCGGGCCACCTTCATCCAAACCGGCCCAAGACCACGCCAAACGGCAACAGGGCCATTCACCCGGAGAATACGATGAAAAAGACCCTCGCACTGGCGTTTGCCGCCACCACGGCCCTGAGCACCGCGGCTTTGGCCGAAGAGATCACCGAATTCCGCATCGGCCTTCTGGGCGGCGAAAACGCGCAGGACCGCGTGAACAGCTACCAGTGCCTTGCCGATTACGCCTCCGAAGCGCTTGGCGTTCCGGTCAAGATCTTCACCCCAGCCGACTACAACGGCGTGATCCAGGGCCTGCTGGGCGGCACGCTCGACATGTCCTGGCTCGGCGCGTCTTCCTATGCTGCCACCTACCTGCAGGACCCCGAAGCGGTTGAGCCGGTTCTGGTCAAGGTCAACATGGACGGCTCCATCGGCTACCACTCCATCGGCTTTGCCCGCAAGGACAGCGGCGTGACCTCGCTCGACGACATGGAAGGCAAGGTCTTTGGCTTCGGCGATCCGAACTCCACCTCCGGCTACCTGATCCCCTCCATCGAGATCCCCCAGTACAAGGCGGGCATCACCATGGAATCCGGCGAGTACTTCGGTGAAGTCAAGTTCACCGGCGGCCATGAGCAGACCATTGTCGCGGTCAACAACGGCGACATCGACGGCGGCGTGACCTGGGCCGACGGTCAGGGCAACTGGGAAGACGGCTACAACTCCGGCGCGCTGCGCAAGGCCGTGGACGCGGGCCTGATCGACATGAACGAGCTGGTGCAGATATGGAAATCCGACGTCATCCCCGAAGGCCCGGTTGTCCTGCGCAAGGCCCTGCCCGCCGACGTCAAAGCCAAGATCACCGATCTGGTCGACAACCTCTATGAAACCGACCGCGATTGCACCTACGGCGTCTTCGCCGGTGAAAACCTCGGCGCGCAGCCGGTGACCCACGAGACCTACATCTCCGTCATCGAAGCCCGCAAAGCCAAGATCGGCGGCTAACGGCGCGCTTTGCGCGACGGGTGGCGGCAGGGGCTTTTCGTAGAAAAGCGCCCGAGAGCCACCCCCTATCCATTCTGGGTGCCCCGCCCGTCGGGGCACTCGTTTCTTTCCCGGGGGCGGAATGGCAGACTTTTCTCTCAGCGGCGCGCCGCACAGCGTGGACGACATCCAATCAAGCTACATGGCCCAGGTGCAGCGGCGCAGGCTCTACGGCGGGCTGACGCTGCTGATCTTCGTGGTCCTGATGGTCTCCGGCTTCAACGTAGCTGACGCACGCAACGCGGGCGGGTTCTGGGACGGGCTGCGCCGCATCTTCGACTATCCCGCCGATGTGCTCTCCGAAGCCTGGGAGAAACGCGCGGACCTGCCCGGCCTCATGGCCAAATACTTCCCCGCCCTTGTGGAAACCCTCAACATCGCCGCCGTCTCGACGCTGATCGGCGCGCTTGGCGGGTTGATCCTGTCGCTCCTCGGCACGCGCGGGCTGGCCAAATGGCCGCGCCTGATCCCCGTGTTCCGCCGCACCTCTGACATCATGCGCGCGGTGCCGGAGATCGTCATCGCCCTGATGCTGATCTTTGTGCTCGGCGGCGGGCCGGTGCCCGCGATGATCGCCATCGCCATCCACACCGCAGGCGCTCTGGGCAAAATGTTCTCCGAGGTTGCCGAAAACGCCGATCTCAAACCACTCGAAGGGCTCGCCTCCACCGGGGCCACATGGGCCCAGCGCATGTGGCTCGGCATCCTGCCGCAGGTCGCGCCCAACTATCTCAGCTACGCGCTCCTGCGCTTTGAAATCAACATTCGCGCCTCTGCCATCCTCGGCTTTGTCGGCGCGGGCGGGCTTGGCTATGAGCTGCGCAACGCCATGGCCTGGGGGCCGGGCCGCTTTGACGAGGCCGCCGCGATCTTCATCCTGCTGTTCGGCACAATCGTCTTCTTTGACCAGCTTTCCAGCCGCTACCGCAACCGCCTGACCGAAGGACAGGGCCAATGACCAGCGCAGACCTCAGCTTTGCCAAACATCAGGCGGACACTTTGTTCCGGCGTAAACGCCTGATCGGCTTTGGCGTCCCGGCGGTGATCCTCGCCTATTTCGCCTATATCGTCTTTGCCTTCGACCTGCCCGGCCTTGCCCAGCGCGCCAATCTCGACAACGCCGTCACGCTGGCCTCTGACAGCTGGTCGCACAAGGTCCACGTCACTCGTGACAACCGCTCCGGCGCGATCACCTATGCCTTTGAGGGCGAGCGCAAAGGCACCTACCCCGACGGCCAGCGCCCCGATTGGGTCAGCGGCGATGAGGTGATCACCATCAACCTCGGCGCGGGCCATCTCGTGCGCTACCTGCCCGGCAACCGTACAGAAATCGACGTGCCGGGCTTCCCGCTGATCAAGGTACAGGCCGAGGGGCGCAGCCTGACCAGCAACCTGCCCGAAGACCTGCCCAAATGGATTTCCGCCTCAAACCGCCGCATTGCCGTCAACACACCCGAAGGGCGCATCACCCTGACCGGCGCGCGTTCGGAGGTGTTCAAATACTTCCCCGGATGGGAGCTGTTCTGGTTCACGCTGGACAGCCCTTACCACGGCCAGAGCCTGACGCAGATCCTCTTTGGCGCGCAGATTGACCCCGCACGCGGCAACATCACCGGCGCTCTGTCCGATTTCTGGAACAACCCCATGTGGCGGCACAAGGACGTGGCCTGGGCCATTGGCGAGACCATCCTGATGGCGTTCCTCGGCACCATGGGTGCGGCCATGATCGCCCTGCCTCTCGCCTTCCTTGCCGCCAAACGCTTTTCGCCGATCATGCTGCTGCGCGGGACCACGCGGCGTCTGTTCGACTTCCTGCGCGGCGTCGATGCGCTGATCTGGACGGTTGTCCTTGCCCGCGCCTTTGGCCCCGGCCCGCTGACCGGCGCGCTCGCCATCCTGATCACAGACACCGGCACCTTCGGCAAGATCTTCTCCGAAGCGCTGGAGAACGTGGATCAGAAACAGATCGAAGGCGTCGTCTCCACCGGGGCCAAGCCGCTGCAACGCTACCGCTTTGGCGTGATCCCGCAGGTGGTGCCGGTGCTGCTCGCGCAGATCCTTTACTTCCTCGAATCCAACACGCGGTCTGCCACCATCATCGGGGCAATCACCGGCGGCGGCATTGGCCTGATGCTGACACAGGCGATCCAGACCCAGAAGGATTGGGAAGAAGTCGCCTATTACATCACCCTGATTGTTGTCATGGTCATGTTCATGGACTGGGCCTCGGGCTGGCTGCGCGGCAAGCTGATCGGGCGCAAGGACTGACAGGACAGGAACGCCATGAGCCGCATCCTGATCACCGGAAGCAATCGCGGCATTGGCGCGGCGCTCATGGCCGCCGCCCGCGCCGCAGGGCACGCCCCCATCGGCACCACCCGCGATGGCCGCAATGGCACCCATGCGCTGGTGCTCGATGACCCCGGCACAATCCCCGCGCAACTGGCGGGTGTCGGCCCGGTGGACATTCTGATCAACAATGCGGGCATCATTGGCCCGGACCGGCAGTCGCCGCTCGACATGGACTTCCCCGGCTTTTCCCACACGCTCACCGTCAACGCCATCGCCCCTCTGGCCGTCGCGCAAGCCCTCCTGCCCCAGCTGCGCGCCTCTGCTGCGCCGAAAATCCTGACGGTCAGCTCGCAGATGGCCTTCATGGGCTACCGCAAAGCCGACCGCATTGCCTATCGCGCCTCCAAGGCCGCCGTGAACAAGGCCATGCAGGGGCTCGCCACCGCGCTGGAACCCGAAGGCATCCCCGTGGCCCTCGTCGATCCCGGCTGGGTCCGCACCGACATGGGCGGCGCGGAGGCCGAGGAAGACCCGGCGCAGGTCGCGCGCGGCATCCTCACCATCGCCTCGCGGCTGACCCTCAAGGACACCGGCAAGTTTTTCCGCTTCACCGGCGAAGAAAGAGACTTCTGACCATGCCCCGCCTCTCCCCGACCAAAGCCTTCATCCATCCCGAATGCGAGATCACCGCCAGCCGCTTTGGCGCCTATGTGGAGATCGGCAAAGGCAGCCGTCTCAACAACGCGCATTTCGGCGATTACAGCTATTGCGACCGCTACGCCGACATCGCCAACGCCCGCATCGGCAAGTTCTCCAACATCGCCGCCTTCTCGCGCATCGGGGCCACGGATCACCCGCTGGACACCGCTGCCTGCCACCATTTTCTCTATCGCTCGGATGACTACTGGGACGATGCTGTGCGCGACGAGGCCTTCTTTGACCGCCGCGCTTCGCGCACCGCGTATATCGGCCATGACACATGGATCGGCGCGGGCGCGATGATCAAACCGGAGGTCACCCTGGGCCATGGCGCGGTTGTCGCCTCCGGCGCTGTCGTGACCAGGGACGTGGATCCCTACACCATCGTCGCAGGCACCCCCGCCAAACCTCTACGCCTGCGCCAGCCGCGCCCCATCGCGGACCGGCTCATGGCCCTCGCGTGGTGGGACTGGCCGCATGACGCGCTGCGCCAGGCCCTCGAAGACTTCCGCGCCCTCTCAGCCGAAGCCTTCCTCGAACGCTACGGCGGCTGAGCGGCTGGCCAGCCTCGCGCGCCGCAACACGAAGGGTCAGGACAAGCAACTCGTGGCGGGACAACCGAAAGGACGCCACCAGTCGCACCATTACCAAGCCTAGATCGCATCCGGCAGCTCATACCCGCGCGCATAGACATCCCGGATCGCCGCCAACGCCGCCGCCCGGTCCATGCCCTTTCCAAATCGGTCCGCGTGGATCGCGGACAACCCCTGCGGCGGCTGGCCGGTTGTCATCCATCTGGCGAGGATCTCGGCCGAACCGCCCCCCGTCCCGATACCGACGTTGAAGCCCGCCGCCAGCCATAGCCCCTCGCGATCGGGCACCGGGCCGATCAGGGGCAATCCGTCCGGGGTCAGGCACATCGGTCCGTTGTTGACCACCTTGATCCCGGCTTGGGCAAACAGCGGCATCCGCGTCATCAGCCGTTCAAGATGCGGCATGAGCGGGTCCATGTTTGGCGGCAGCAGCTCTTCCTTGAAGTCCGGCGGGATCCCATCCAGCGCCCAGAACTCCGGCGCCTTCTCGTAGATGCCAATCAGCAGGCCATCACGCTCCTGCCGGACGTTGCACGACACCCAGCTGTCGCGCATGGCGGGCAGCTCTCGATCCAGCGCCGCGATCTGCGGCAGGGCCTGCGTGATGATTTCGTGATGCTGCGTCGGATAAAGCGGCAGTCTCAGGCCGAGCGGTTCAAGCATCTCACGCGCCCAGAAAGACGTGGCAACAACGACATGGCCCGCGGTCACCTTGCCCTTCGGCGTATCCAGAACCCATTTACCGGCCTCCCGGACCAGAGCCTTCACAGGACAGTGGCGCTCGATCAAAGCCCCATGCTGCCGCGCGGCCTGTGCCAGCGCGTTTGTCGCCCCGGTCGGATCCACATGGCCGTCGGTGGGGGTGTGTGCCGCGCCATAAATCGCAGTGGTGTCGAGAAAGGGATGAAGCTCGGCCACCGCCTCGGGACTTCTGATGTGAAACGGGATGCCCAATTGAGCGTATCGGGGCGCATAGGCATGAAACAGCGCCAACTCCCGTTCGGTGGCGGCGAGGCGCAAGCTCCCCGTCTGGTGAAACCCCACGGACTGCCCGGACTCCGCCTCGGCTTGCAGGTATGTGCGGATGGAGCCCGCAAAAAGCGCGGTCATCTTGGGATAAGGGCCGAAATAGGTCGTGTTGCCAGCGGCGTGCCAGGTTGAGCCGGACGTCAGCTCCCGCCGCTCCAACAGAACACTGTCGGTCCACCCCATCTTGGCCAACCAGTACAAAACGGACGCGCCAACGATCCCGCCACCGATCACGGCGACCTGTACATCCGTCTTCATGTCTCCCCCCTGTTCATTGCCCCTGCCCGGTGCAAAGCCTAGGTCACATCCAGATAGGCCCGCGCCTGCGCGCTGCTCTCGAATATGTGGGTGCGCGCTTCGGGGAAAACCTCGCGCAGTTTCATGCGCATGAAGGCCGAACCCGAATAGCGCGAGACATTGCGGTAATACCGCTGCGTCATGGCATTGACCATTCGGGCCCAGTCCGCCTCAAGCGTCTCGTCTATCCGGAAGCCGTCGTAGTTGACGATGACATCCACCCTATCGGTCAGCGGCGCGCAAACCTCGGCAACAAGGCGTCCGACAAGATCAACATCTTCGCGCGTGCGCACGCGCATCTTCTCGAAGTTCAGGTAAAGCTTGCCGTCCGATGCGTCTATGGCGATCCGATCCGGCAGATCGAGGTGCAACAGATCCGTGCGCAGGTCCATTTCCTCCGGCCGGAACACCCGTGGATCCATCAGGGCAATCTCTTCGGTGATCGGGGCCACTTCCATCAGCGCCAGGATGTCGCGCTCTACGTCGATGCCGGGCGCGACTTCGGTCAGTTTCAACCCCTGCTCCGTCAACTCGAAAACACAGCGTTCCGTCACGTAGAGCACAGGCTGGCCAAGCCGGGCGGCTCGGGCGCCCGAGAAGGTGATTTGCTCAACTGCCTTGAGAAACTTGCGGGATCGGCCTTCCTCGCGGATCTCCACCGCGCCGTCGGTCACAGCAATGTCGAGGTCCAGCGCCGTAAAGGTGCCGGCAAAAACAACCGAACGTGCGTTTTGCGAGATGTTGATGAAGCCACCCGCGCCAGCCAGACGCGGACCGAAGCGCGAAACATTGACGTTGCCCGCCACATCGGCCTGCGCCAGCCCGAGACAGGCCATGTCGAGACCGCCCCCGTCGTAAAAGTCGAACTGGTTGTTCTGCGGGATCACCGCGTCGGTATTGATCGCCGCGCCGAAATCAAGGCCGGAGGCAGGCTGTCCACCGATCACGCCGGGTTCGGCGGTCAGGGTCAGATGGTCGAGCAGCCCCTCTTCCGCAGCCACGGACGCCACCCCTTCCGGCATGCCGATGCCTAAGTTCACCACGCCATTGATCGGCAGTTCAAAGGCACAGCGCCGCGCGATGATCTTGCGGGCGTTGAGCGGCATGGCCGGAATCTCGCCGTCCGGCGGGCGAATGCGATTGGTGAACGTCTGGCTGAACCGGGTTCCGTAGGTCTGCACATGATTGTCCGGCTCCGCAACGACAACCGCATCGACAAAAATTCCCGGAATGTGGACGTCGCGCGCGGGCAGCGTTTTTGCCCGGGCCACCCGTTCCACCTGAACGATCACCACACCGCCGGAGTTCTTGACCGCCATCGCCTGCGCGAGGTTGTCCATGATCAGCGCTTCCCGCTCCATGGTGATATTGCCCGCCTCATCCGCCGTCGTGCCACGCAAAAGCGCGACCGTCAGCTTTCGGGCCGGATAGAACAGCACGTCCTCCCCGCCGATCTCCATCAGTTCGACCTGCGGCTCGGTGGAAATATCGTTGATCGCACCGCCCCCGTTGCGCGGGTCAACAAAGGTGTCCAGCCCGACCTTGGACAGCATGCCCGGCTTTCCGGCGGCGATGTCGCGATAGAGTTGGCTGATGCAGCCTTGCGGCAGGTTCCAGCCTTCGATCTTGCCTGCCACCGCAAGCGCCGCCACCTTGGGAATGAGGCCCCAATGCCCGCCGATCACGCGCTTGAGCAACCCGTCATGGCCCAGCCGGTTCAGTCCCCGCTCCTTGCCATCGCCCTGACCTGCCGCAAAGAACAGCGTCAGATCCCTTGGTGCGCCTGTTTCGACAAAACGGGCCTCGATGGCCATAAGCAACTGGTCCGGCACACCGATCCCGACAAAGCCGGAGGTCGTAACCGTATCGCCGTCCTTTATCAGAGCGGCAGCATCGGCAGCGGTGACTATCTTGTTGCGCATGATGATCCTTTCAAGCTGCCGCCCACATGCCGCGCGCCCTCACAGCGTCCGGGATCTGGCATGCGACCAGCGGGTCAGGGGTGAGCCGGGGTAAATCGCGATACATGGGATCCCCGCTTCAGCCACGTCCGGCGCGCTGGTTTTGCCCTGCCAACAGCGCCATGCTTCAAGGCAGCGTAGGCGGAGTTGAAAGGCGAGGCAACCAGACCATGCGCCGGGGTCATGCTTCCTCTGGTTACGGTCCCGGCAAGGTCCGCCTGTGTCTGCGCCTCGCCGAGTATCCAACGGTGTTTGACGCGCCTCCACGGGAAGACGTGGCTTTGACGGTTTTCCGGGTCATGACGCGGCACGCCCTGCCATCGCCATCTGGCTTTCCTATACGGCTGGGATTGGACGGTACCTTTTTTGGATGTGGGCCATTGCAGCGGAACCCACATCCGTTACCGATCTCGCTTTTGCCGGGCTGATGCAATTGGCCTGCAGCAGCCATTGAGTTCACCCCGTCCCGGACTTGATCCCGGACCTCAGGGTTAGAGCACAAGCCGCGCCTATCGGCGGGCCGTGGTACGGCGATCCTACCTCTGATCCCCTTGATTTATCCCTGCCACTGGCGCGCTAGGCCGGTGTGGTGCCCAGCACCAACCCAATCGCCGTGCCGCAGGGACGGCCCGTCGATGGGCGCGGCGGCCTGCGGCCTTGTTCCGCGCCTGTGGTGAGATGACCATCCGTTTCAGGCCAATTTCGAAACCGGAACGGCTCACGGTCAGCGACACCTATGTGCGCGCAACCGCCTCTCCCCCTCAGCTGTCCAGCACAATGCTGATCCGGCGGTTCTGTTTGCCCTTGTTCTCGACTTTGCGGATCCGCACCGCGCCGATCTCGCCGGTGCGGGCGACGTGGGTGCCGCCGCAGGGTTGCAGATCGACCCGCCCCTGCCCTTCGCCGATCCAGACGAGCCGCACCGCGCCAGAGCCGCGCGGCGGTTTGACCGAGAGGGTTTTCACGAGGTCGGGGTTGGCATCAAGATCCGCTTCGGTGATCCAGTCCTCGCCCACAAGAAGGTCCTGATCGACCATCTGGTTCAGCGCGCGTTCCAGCGCATCCTTGTCGCTTGGCGGCTCCGGCATCATGAAATCGAGCCGGCCACTGCCCGCCCCGATCTGACCGCCGGTGACCGGCAGGGGCACCACCACGCTGAGCAGATGCAGCGCCGTGTGCACCCGCATGTGCTTGTGCCGCCGCTCCCAGTCGAGCACCTGCACCACATGCGCGCCCTCGGGCGGCAGCGCCGCAGGCTCGGCGGGCACCAGAACAGAGCGCGCGCCGTCGTCATGTTTGACCGCCGTGGCGATGGGCAGGCGCTTGCCATCCCATTCGAGCCAGCCGCTGTCGCCCGGCTGGCCGCCGCCCTTGGGGTAGAACAACGCAGGCTCGACGATCACGCCGCCCTCGTCCGTGTGGCCGGTTACGCGGCCCTTGGCCTCGCGCAGGTAAGGGTCCGTTCGGTAAAGCGCGTCGCTCATTTGTCTGCATCCCCGTCGTCAAAAGCCGGTCCCGAGGCCGCGCGGCGCGCCACTGGATCGACAGCCGTGTAGTCCGGCCCTTGGTCCGGTGCAGGCTTTTCCCCGACCAGAGCCTCCGGGTTCCGGATCCAGATATCGCGCTGCGCAAAGGGTATCTCGATCCCCTCGTCGGCAAAGCGTTCGTTGATCTGGTGGTTCATTTCGGTCTTGACCCCAAGCCCCTTGTTGATGTCGCGCAGGATGGCGCGGATCTCGAAATCAAGGCTGTCCGCGCCAAAGCCCTTGAACACCACGTAAGGCGCGGGGTTCATCAAAACCATGTCGTGATGGCGCGCGATGTCCAGCAGGATGCGCTCGACCTTGCGGGTGTCATTGCCATAGGCCACGCCCACCGGCACGATGATCCGCCCCAGCACGTTGCCGCGCGTGTAGTTCGTCACTTGCCCGGACACCAGATCGGCGTTCGGGACAATCACGTCAAAGCGGTCAAAGGTCTCGATGCGGGTGGAACGGACGGAGATATCCTTGACGATGCCATGCCGCCCGCCAACCTCGATCCAGTCGCCTTCGGAAATCGGGCGCTCGATCAAAAGAATGATGCCGGAGACAAAGTTCGACACGATATTCTGCAGGCCGAAACCGATACCCACCGACAGCGCACCGGCCACGATGGCGAGCGACGACAAGTCCAGCCCCCCGGCGGTTACCGCGATCACAGCGGCAAGGAATATCCCGATATAGCCTACGCCGGAGACCACGGCGTTCTGCGCGCCCTGATCCAGTTGGGTCTTTGGCAGGACGGTGCTGCGCAGCCCCCCCTGCAGCAGCCGCGTGAGCGTCAGAAGCGCGACAAAGACCACCGCGACCAGCAGGAAATCGGTGGGAGAGATGCGCGTCTCGCCCATCTGGAAGCCTTCGCGGAACTGCGTCCAGAGTTCCGTCAGATCCGCCACCCGCGCGCCCCAGATCAGGGCCAGCGCGGGGATGGCCGCGAGGATCAGCAGGATCCCGGCAAAGACCGGAAGCAGGCTGCCGGAGTCCTCGGCGCATTTGCCGGTGACCAGCTCATAGAGGTCATTGACCACCCGCTGCAGCACCAGCACGAGCCCCACCACCGCCAGCGTGGCGATGAACGGGTAGATCAGCATCTCGCCGACGCGGAAGTAGCCGATCGCCGACATCAGCGGCCCCAGCACCCCCAGCACCATAGCCGCGCGCCCCAGCAGGCGGGCAAAGCGCAGGCGGAACGGGCCTTCGTCCTCGCGCGCGGCCTTGGTGCCTGCCAGCGGCGCGTGGTTGCGCACGCGGCCCAGACGGAACAGGAAGAAGCCGGACAGCGCCAGAAGCGGGAAGTCCATCACCGCCGTGGCGGCCTCCGGGATGTTGTCAAACTCCACCAGTGCCTGCAGCACGGAGCGCAGCACGTATGTCACCGCGAGCAGGTTGGCATAGGTGCGCGCCCGGTGGCGTTCGTCTCGCGCCAGCGGCATGGTGGCGATGTCTTCGTCGTCGTTGAAATTCTGATCCGCCAGCCAGCGGATGGTCAGCATGATCAGCGCCCACGCAGGCACCAGCTCAAGGATCACAGTCCAGCGCTGCCCCACCATGCCGGTGGCGAACAGCGCCTCGGTCAGCGCGTAAATCCCGGCAAAGGGCAGAATGATCTGCCCCAGAGACAGCACAAAGCGCCAGATGCCCGTGCCCCGGCGTGTTGCGCCGCGCAGCTTGTCCACAGCCGTTCGCGCCCAGCCCTGTCCGCGCATCAACAGGGTAACCGCCAGCGCCACCAGAAGCAGGATCAGCGGCAGGTTTTGCCGTGCTTCGGCCTGCAGGGCAGCAGAGCCGACATTGCGTTTAAGTTCCGACCACGCATCGCCGATGGCCGAGTTCAACGCCTCCAGCGCGTCGTCCCAATGCGCCGGGTTTAGCGGCGACGGGCCGAGGTTCAGAAGCTCTTCGGTCTGGCGGTTGCGGATGGTCAGGTCGATCTCGGAGATGATCCCGTCCGCCCGCGTATAGGCCTCTTCGGCACGGGTCACGGGCGCGCGCAGGCGGGTCAGTTGATCGGTCAGGTCGGCACGGCGCGCGGCCAGTTCTTCGTCTTCGCTCTCGCCCTCGGCCGGGGCGGGGCCAAGCGCGGCAAGCTGCGCCTCCACACTGCTGATGCGCGGCGCATTGGCATCCTGCGCCGCCAGAAACGTATCGCGCCAGCCGGTCAGCTCTGCGCGCAGCGATTCCAAAGCCGTGTCGGAAGCCCGGCCCACCTCCACGGTGGTTTCCGCGCGCACGGCCAGAGCGGCCCATGCGTCATAGTCGAGCCTCTCGGCGTCCTGGGCGAAAACCGCCCCCGCCAGAGACAGAAACAGCGCTACAAGGAGCGCTGCTGTCCGATATGCTACTTGTGTCATTGGTCCTCAAAGACACCCGGTATGCTGGCCGGCGCCCGGGTCAGCCATGGCGGCGTCGGCAGGCCTTTTTCAGCAAGGAATTCCGGGTTGTAGAGTTTGGATTGATAACGTGTGCCGTAGTCACACAGAATGGTCACGATGGTATGGCCCGGCCCCATTTCGCGCGCCATGCGGATCGCACCGGCCACGTTGATGCCCGACGAGCCGCCAAGGCAGAGCCCTTCGTCCGCGAGCAGGTCAAAGACCACCGGCAGCGCTTCGGCATCGGGGATGTTGTAGCACATGTCCGGCGTGAAGCCTTCGAGGTTGGCGGTGATGCGCCCCTGCCCGATGCCCTCGGTGATGGAGCCGCCCTCCGCCTTGTGCTCGCCCGTGGTGTAATAGTTGTAGAGCGTCGCGCCGTCCGGGTCCGCAAGGCCGATCTTCACGCCTTTGGGCTGCAGCGCCATGCCGACGCCTGCCAGCGTGCCGCCCGAGCCCACAGCACAGACAAAACCATCGACCTTGCCGCCGGTCTGATCCCAGATTTCCGGGCCGGTGGTTTCGATATGCGCCTGACGGTTGGCGACGTTGTCGAACTGGTTGGCCCAGATCACGCCTTCATTGGTGGTGCGCGCCAGCTCTTCGGCCAGACGCCCGGAGTAGCGCACATAGTTGTTCGGGTTGCGGTACGGCGCGGCCGGCACCTGCACCAGCTCCGCCCCGGCAAGGCGCAGCATGTCCTTCTTTTCCTGGCTCTGCGTCTCGGGGATGACGATGACCGTCTTGAAGCCCATCGACGCCCCCACCAGCGCAAGGCCGATGCCGGTGTTGCCCGCGGTGCCTTCAACGATGGTGCCGCCGGGTTTCAGCAGGCCCTTGTCGATGGCGTCCTGAATGATGAAGAGCGCGGCACGGTCCTTGACGGACTGGCCGGGGTTCATGAACTCCGCCTTGCCGAGGATCTCGCAGCCGGTCTCCTCCGACGCCTTGTTCAGGCGGATCAGGGGGGTGTTGCCAACGGCCTGAGCCAAATCCTTCGCGATCCGCATGCGGTGTCCTTTCAATTCGCTTGTCCGTAATGGTGTAGGGCCGGGACTGGGGGAACTCAAGGGGGCGTGGGGGGTGCGCAGAGTATCCGAGGCTGGCCAAACGTCCTCAAAGCTTTTTCCCGAGAGTCGACTGGCGGTGCGAACGGCCCCAAGTAGCCCCCGGATCGCCTTGCGATCCGGTTCGCGCATGCACTTTGCATGCCTCCGGCATGGCCTCGCCCCCGTTTCGCCAGAGGCGAACCTTTGGTTCGACGGCGGGTGCGAAATGGTGGGACGGTGCAACTGGTTGTAAAGTGGATGCTTTGAAGGGATGTCGGTGCCAATGACATGGCCGCCCTCGAGGCCGGGCGCGAACCTCTGTTTCGCTCAGACCGCCGCCCGCAGCCCGTCCCGCTTTGTCGCCAGCCACAGCAGCATCATCGCCAGAGGCACCGCGTTGACCTCGCCGCTCTCGATCAGCGCCATGGCCTGATCGAAGGGGATCACGTGGTTGCGGATGTCTTCGTTTTCCGACGCCAGACCGCCCTGCCCCTGCGCCGCGCGGTCCGACAGATCGCAGACCCCGAGGAACATGTGAAAGAACTCCGTGGAGTAACCGGGAGACGCATAGCCGTTCAGCATCGGCTCGATCCGGTCGATCTTCAGCCCCGCTTCTTCTACCGCCTCACGGCGCGCGGTCTCCGACGGCGGCTCGCCCACATCCACCAGCCCGGCAATCGGCTCCAGCACCCAGGGCGCGGGATCGCCGCGCTGGATCGGGCCAAAGCGCAGCTGTTCGACCAGCATCACCCGGTCCGTCACCGGATCATAGGGCAGCACCAGCGCCGCATCGAAGGCCACAAAGGTCTCGCGCGGGATCTCACCGCTTTGGCCGCCGTCAAAGCGTTTGTGGGTCAGGTTGAAGGCCTTGATCCGGAAGAACCCGTCATAGCCCTCGCGCTCGCGCACGATCCGGACGTCGTCCATGGTCATCGGGTTGCGCAGGGTCTGCGGCGCGGCCACGCGGGCCATCTGCCGCGCCCAGGCGCGGGCGCGGAAAAACGGCAGAAGGGTCTGAATCAGAGCGGCGTCCTGCTTGCCATAGCGGTCCATGACCTCTTGCGCGGCGATCATTGTCATGTCCGCCCATTGCGCGGCCCAGGCCTCCAGCGACCAGAGCGGACCGGTCTGCCAATGCCCTTCGCGCGGGAAATAGACCTGCGCGGGGCGCGGGCCGTCTTCGGTTTGAACGGTCACCTCGATCAGGTCGTAAGCAAAGCCGCCCTCGTAGAAATCGAGCCGCTTGACGTCTTCCTCTGACAATCCCGGCATCAGGACGCCCTGCGCCGCGGCCTCGGGGTTTCGGACGATCATCGGGAAAGGCTGATCCTTGGCCTGATGCGCGGCAAAGCCGGGCAGGCTGGCTTCGACGCGCTCCGGCACATCGCGCCCCAGAACCAGCGACAGCAAAGGCACATGCCGCAGCGTGCCGTAAAAAAACAGGTCAGGCAGAGGTTATCTCCAACGTCCGGCAGCAATTTCCGAAAAGAACCCGGTCACCAGCGCGCCGCAGATCAGCGACATGAGGACCGTGGGGTTGATCAGCACCTCGCCGAACTCCACCATAATCTGGAAGGTGTCGGCAAAGGCCTCTACGGGCCCTTCATAGCGGTGCTTCATGGCCTGTCCGACCATTTCGTTCACCGCCTGTACAAACAGCCCCCAGAACACCAGCGCCACCACCCCGGTGATGCCGTTGCCCACTGCCGCCGACTGCCCGCGCCCGGCGCGGTTGCCCACGACGATCCAGCCGATCACGAGGCCAAGGCCTGCGTTGATGATGCTGAAGATGCCGAAGGCCGTGGAGGCGGGCAAAAGCGTCTTGATCAGTTCCGACACGCCAAACCCAAGCGCCGCAAGGCACAGGGCGGCAACAAGTTTGGCGGCGGTGGGCATGAGAGGCTAGCTCGGTTTGGTGACTGTTATCTGTGTTACATCACAGTTACCGAAGTGAAACGTCGCCGCGCAAGCGGTAAGATAGAAATTCCACATTCTTTGAAAACGAGTGTCGAATCCCTGCCGCGCAATCTGGGGCCACTGTTCGTTGAAGTCCTTGTACCAGCGGCGCAGGGTGATCGAATAGCTCTCGCCAAATTCCTGGCTTCCGCCGTCCAGCAGCCCGGCCTTGGCGATCTCTTCGCGCAGGATCACCGGGCTGGGCAGCATGCCGCCGGGGAAGATGTACTTCTGGATGAAGTCAACCCCGTTGCGGTAGACCTCCCAGCGGCGATGCTGAACGGTGATGATCTGCAAGGCAGCAGAGCGCCCCGGTTTCAGGCATTTCTTCAAAGTGCCGAAATAGACCGGCCAGTATTTCTCGCCCACCGCTTCGAACATCTCGATGCTGGCGATGCCGTCATAAACGCCGGTCTCGTCGCGGTAGTCCTGTAGTTTGAAGGTGACTTTGTCCGACAGGCCCGCCGCCTTGATGCGCGCCTCGGCATAGTCGAACTGTTCTTTGCTGATGGTCAGGCAGGTGACGCGCAGGCCGCGCTCGGCGGCGGCATATTCCGCAAATCCGCCCCAGCCGCAGCCGATTTCCAGCACGTGATCACCGGGGCGCACCCCCATGCGGTCCACGAGGGCCGCGTATTTGGCGATCTGCGCCTCTTCGGTGGTCTCTGTGCCGGTCTCAAAGAGCGCGGAGCTGTAGGTCATCGTCTTGTCGAGCCACAGCCCGTAGAAGTCATTGCCCAGATCATAGTGGTGCGCGATGTTCTTTTTCGAGCCGCGTTTGGAGTTGCGTTGCAGCCAGAAGCGCAGCTTTTCATAGGCGCGGACCAGCCCCATGCCGGGATAGCCATCGTACAGCTCGTCATTGTCCGCATGCACCAGATCAAGGAAGGTCTGCAGGTCCGGCGAGGACCACCATTGCTCCACATAGGCCTCGCAAAACCCCAGATCGCCTTCGCGGATCAGCCGGGCAAAGACATCCGGGTTGTGGACATTCAGCACCGCTTCGGGCCCTTGCTGTTTGCCCGTCGCACGGAACACGCGGCCATCGGGCAGGACAAAATCGATCTGTCCTTTCTGCATCTCCGAGGCCGCCTTGAAGACCTGCGCAAAGTAGCGTGGCAGGCCGGCTTGTCCGTCGGTGCTAGTGAGCACTTCCACGAACTGGCTTTCATCAACGTGTTTCATCAACATCCCTCCCCGGGGCTAGTGTAGCAGAAAAAGACGCCTCTGGGGGCCGCGCTGTGTTTTTTGTCGGTCTCAAGGGTCAGAAGCCCCTGTTTTCATAGGCATTCAGCGCCGCCCTGCGCCCGGCATCCAGCGCCACAACAGGGGCCGGGTAAGGATCGGAGGCGGCGATAGGCCAGCTTTGCGGGATGGCGTCGAAGTAGCTCAGGGCGGTTTCGGACGGGATCAGCCGCCCTTCGCTGAGCCAACGGTCCCGATAGGCCTTGTCCGGGTCGAACTTCTCCGCCTGCGTGTCGGGGTTGAACACGCGGAAATAAGGCGCGGCATCCGGCCCGCACCCCGCAACCCATTGCCAGCCCATGGCGTTCGAGGCCGGATCCCAGTCAATCAGGCAGTCCTCGAACCAGCGCATGCCGATTTTCCAATGGGCCATCAGGTGCTTGGTCAGGTAGGAGCCGACAATCATCCGCACGCGGTTGTGCATCCGCCCGGTCACATACATCTCGCGCATCCCCGCATCGACAAAGGCGATGCCGGTGCGGCCCTGTTTCCAGGCGATGACCTCCGGGCGGCTCTCGTCCCCGGACCATGGGAACGCCTGCCATTCCTCGCGCCAGTTGTCGCTCAGCATATGCGGCGTGTGCCACATCAGGTGGTAGGCAAACTCGCGCCAGGCCAGTTCCTTGAGGAAATGCTCCGCCCCGGCTGCGCCTTCTTGCATGGCGCGCTGGCCTGCGTGCCAGCAGGTGGCCGGGCTGATCTCACCCAGCGCGAGATTTTCCGACAGGCAGGAGGTGGCGTCTACCCCGGGAAAATCGCGGCGCGCTTTGTAACCGGAGGCCTTTTCCGCGATGAACGTCTCGAGCCGCGTTTGCGCCGCCGCCTCCCCCAATTGCACGTAAGGGCGCACCACCGCCGCGCCCCGGCGCATGGCATGGCCAAGGGTCCAGTCCGCGAGGGTTTCGCTGGCGGGCCAGCTCTCGGGCACGGGCAGTTTTCCGGGTGCGGGCAAAGGCGCGGGCACGTCATGGGTGCGCGCCTCGCGCCAGAACGGGCTGTAGACGCGGTAAAACCCGCCCTGCTTGGTCTGCACCGTCCACGGCTCGAACAAAAGATGCCCGGCAAAGCTCTCTGCCTCTACACCGTCCTGGCTCAGCATGGCCTTAACGGATTTGTCGCGCGCCACGCTTTGCGGATCATAGGCGCGCATCCAGTACACCGCCCCTGCACCAGTTTCGGCAATCAGCGCCTTGAGCACCGCCTGCGCCGGGCCGGAGCGCAGGATGAGGCGGGAACCGACGCTGGCAAGCGCTTGCGCGAAATGCTCCAGCCCAAGCCCGAACCGCCATTTTGGAGCGGCGCCAAGACCGTCGACGCTTTCGTCGCGGATGAAGACGGGGATGACCGGGCGGCCCGATTTTGAAGCGTTAAAAAGCGCGGCATGATCACTGAGCCGCAGATCACGTCTGATCCAGACCAAAATGGGGGATGTGTGCGGCAAGCCTGCCTCCGAGGTTCTGTTTCAACGGTTATCAAGCCGCTGTTTGTCATGTGTACGGAGGAGGTTACCGGCTGGATCAAAACTTGTCGCAGCAGATTTGCCCGCCACGGCGGGGTCTGCCGGACGGGGGTTCGCCGATATGTGATGTAAGAGCCTGAAAAAGGCGGCCGCCAAGATACGGATAGTCATGGCCGGGGCGTTCAAACCCGGCATATTCGTCTGATCAGATCGAACATCCCCCAGGTGGGGCTGCCCGCATGGCTGGTGAGGGCCGCGCGGATCAATCCGAGTTTTCAGTTGGATCCGGGGAGAAACCTGCCTTGCGTTCGTGAACAAGGGGTTAGTGGAGCGTGCGGTGGCCTGGAGGCCCCGGGTCATGCCCGGGGCGGGAAGGAATGGTTTGTTCCGCGCCAAAGCCGTCACAGCCAAGGCCCCTCCTCCGGCATGAACACGATATCCGACACCGGGGCATCGCTTCCGGCGGCGGTCAGCATGGCGTGGATTTGCCCCCGGTGGTGGGTCTGGTGGTTGAACATATGCATGATGCAGAGCCCCAGCGGTTTCTCCAGCGTGCTGTCACTCAGGGCCGAATACCATGTGAGCGGCCCGGTCAGGTCAATCGCCTGCAGCCCTTCGGCCCATTTGAGCAGCGCGGCATCGGTGCGGAAGCGGTCCACCGCCCAGGCGTCGCTCCCGTCGGTCATATCGGTTCCCGGCGGCGGTGTGTCTGGCGCCTCGCCCACCCCGAAGCGGTTCAGCCACATCCTGTCCCCCCAGAGCAGATGGTTCGCAGTGCCAAGGATCGAGCCAAAGAACGCCCCCCGCTCCTTGGTCAGCGCGCCTGTGTCCAGCGCGTCGAAACAGGATTTGAGCTGGCGATTTTGCCAGCCATTGTAGCGCGCCATCGTCACGCAATACTCTGGTGTGATCATCTTCGGCAGTCCTTTGGTGGTTTGAAACAAGGGTGCGGCACGTCTTGCCGCAACGCAAGGCACAAGGGTCAGGATGCGTGGTTGCAGAGCGGGCCGTGTGTTGGCATGCTCCGAACGCTGAAAAAACGGAAGTTCCATGACCGACCTGCCCGATTTTGATCTTGCGCGTTTTACGCCTTACCGTCTTGCCGTTGCCGCGCAGGCCACGTCCGAGGAACTGTCACGGCAGTATCGGGACCGGTTCGGCATCTCGATTCCCGAATGGCGGGTGCTGGTGCATCTGACACAGGCGGATGATGTTTCTGTGCGGGACATCGAAGCGCGGGTAGCGATGGAAAAAAGCAAGGTCAGCCGCGCCGCGTCACGGCTGGAAGCGGCCGGGCTGATCACCAAACGGGCGCATGAGACGGACCGGCGTCTGCTGCGGCTGTCGCTGACCGGCAAGGGGCGCACGATGATGGCGGAACTGCTGCCGGTGGCGGAAGCCTACCAGCGTGAGATCGAAACCCGGCTCGGCCCGGCTTTCGAAGCGCTTGAGGCGGGGCTGGCCGCGTTGCTTGAGCAGGAGAAGTAGGGCTGCCTTTGACGGGCATAGATTTGCGCAAGCCATGAGGTCCCGGATCAGGTCCGGGATGGGGTGTGCTCAAGTACAGCCCTAAAGCCATGACCCGCTCATCATCCAACAGCAATTGAAAGGAAAATGGCGCACCTTAGAGGATTCGAACCTCTGGCCTCTGCCTTCGGAGGGCAGCGCTCTATCCAGCTGAGCTAAAGGTGCCTGAAGGGGCGTATAACGCCCCTCTTTCGGCCCTGCAAGACAGAACCGCAGATCAGCCGAAGAGTTCCTGCGCCAGTTCCAGCGCATCCACCAGAACGTCCACTTCCTGCTTCGTGTTATACAGGCCAAAAGACGCGCGGCAGGTGGCCGTTACCCCGAGGTGATCCATCAATGGCCCGGCACAATGGTGGCCTGCGCGCACCGCGACGCCCTTCTTGTCGAGGATCGTCGAGATGTCATGCGCATGGGCCGCGCCCCTCATGGTGAAGGAGAAAATCGCCGCCTTGTCCGCCGTGGTGCCCTGAACGTTGAGCCAGTTCAACCCGCCGAGCTTTTCGCGCGCATAATCACGCAAGGACGCCTCATGCGCCGCGATGTTCTCCATCCCGAGGCCCATCATGTACTCAAGCGCCACCCCAAGCCCGATCTGCTGGACGATGCCGGGGGTGCCGGCCTCGAACATCATGGGCGGGTCGTTATAGGTGACCTCCTCCTTGGAGACCTCCTTGATCATGTCGCCGCCGCCCAGGAAGGGGCGCATCTCGGCCATGCGGGCCTTGCTGATCCAGATCGCGCCGGAGGCGGAGGGGCCATAGAGTTTGTGCCCGGTGATGGCGTAGAAATCGCAGCCGATCTCTTCGACGTTGACCGGCATATGCACCGCCGCCTGAGAGCCGTCGACCAGAACCGGCACGCCCTGCGCCCGCGCCCCGTCACAGATCGCCTTGACGTCAACAACCGTGCCCAGAACGTTGGAGCATTGCGTGACGGCAATCAGTTTGGTCTTGGGCGTGATGGCATCGAGCACCTTTTGCGGGTCCAGCGCGCCGGTGGCGTCCACATCCACCCATTTGATCACCACCCCCTGCCGTTCGCGCAGGAAGTGCCACGGCACGATATTGGCGTGGTGCTCCATCACCGACAGGATGATCTCATCCCCCGCCTCAAGCCGCGGCATGGCCCAGCCGTAAGCGACAAGGTTGATGCCCTGCGTGGTGCCGGTGGTGTAGACGATCTCTTCGGGATCGGAGGCGCCAAGGAAGCGGGCGATGGTCTCGCGCACGGCTTCGTATTTGTCGGTGGCGAGGTTCGACAGGTAGTGCAACCCGCGGTGGACGTTGGCGTATTCTTCGGCATAGCCGCGCGTGACCGCGTCGATCACCACCTGCGGTTTCTGCGCCGAAGCCCCGTTGTCGAGGTAGACCAGCGGTTTGCCGTTTACCTCGCGGGAGAGGATCGGAAAATCACGGCGGATTTCGGTGACGTCATACATTGCCTGTAAGCCCTGTTGGAGTGAAGCCCATGAGGCCGAGAAGGAAAGACAGCCCGACCGTCGCGGCGACAAGGCCGAGGATCAACACGGCGACCGCCTTGATCGGGCTGGAAAACCCGTGCGCCTCGTCAATGAAAGCGACGCAGATATACGCGCCAAGCGCGGCGACGCCAAAGGCGAGAAGATTGGTGATACCGCCGAAGAGCGGTTGCAGTAGGCTGAGCGCCGCCTGCGGGACAAGGCCGATCAGGTTGAGCCAGATCAGCAGCAGCGCGATGTCGCGGAACTTTGCCTTGCCGCCAAGGAACAGGCCCACAACCGTGAAGCCGGCCATGGTGGCCAGCATCAGAACCGCGCGCAGCCCCATCAGCGCCAGCGGGCTGCCGAGCGCACCTGCGAGCCCGGCCGGTGCGGTCAGCACGATGGCCATAGCATAAATCAGCGCGTTGCAGATGATGGCCAGCGCAAAGCCCAGAAGCAGCGCCTCGGTCGGCAGGCGCAGGCTGAGCAGCAGCCGCGCCACCTGGTTCGGGGCGGTGACGGTTTGCACGCCAAGCTTGATCAGCCCGTCCATGCCTACGCCCCCTGCCCGCTGCCTGCGCGATGCGCGCCGCGCATGCCCTGCACCCAGAACCACGCAAAGACGGCAAACCAGACCGCGCCCACGATGCTGAGCGCCGGGCCTGCGCCGATGAACCCGGCCACAAGCCCGTTCAGCAGAACCAGCGGCGAAGAGGCCAGCAAGGCCCAGACCAGCGCCAGCCGCGCGCCAAAGCCGCCGCCGCGAAAGCCCAGCGGTGTGCCGATGACCCCGGTGAGAAACCCTACCGCGTAAACGATCAGCGGAAAGATAAAGACAATCGCCAGAAGCGTGCCGCCGAGCAGCATGTTCAGGTCCTTGTCCGCAAGATGCGCCTCGCGCGCCAGCGCAGGCCAGCGCGCAACAAAGAAGATCACGCAAGCGCCCATGACAAGCGCCAGAAGCCGGTCCTCGCGAGGACCGGCTTGCAGCAGGCGTTCAACCACCTTGCCGGGGCCGCGATAGGTCGCGACGATGTCCTGTGTGACAGGCATCAGCCGCGACGACGCGCCAGCCAGCCGGCAACGCGGCCGTTGATCTCTTCCTGCAGGTCTTCGTCCTCGATCTCCTGCACCGCTTCGGCGATGAAGGCGATGGTCAGAAGGTCCTCGGCGATGCCGCGCGGCACGCCGCGCGCGCGCAGGTAGAAAAGACCGTCCTCGTCGATCGCGCCAGAGGTGGAGCCGTGCGAGCAGGCCACGTCATCGGCGTAGATCTCCAGCTCGGGCTTGGCGAGGAACTGGCTGTCGTCATCCAGAAGCAGCGACTGGCTGATCTGGTAGCCGTCGGTTTTCTGGGCGTCGGGCTTCACAAGGATCTTGCCCTGGAACACGCCGGTTGCGCCGTTGCGCAGCACCTTCTTGAACACCTGGCGGCTTTCGCAATTCACCGCGTCATGGGTGATGAACACCGTGTCGTCGTGGTGAAAATCACCATCGCCCATGCAAGCGCCCGCCACATGCGCCACCGCGTCATCGCCGGTCAGCTCGATCACGCACTCATTGCGCGTCATCACGCCGTTGGCGGTCAGGGTGAAGCTCTTGAAGGTGCTCTCCTTGCCCAGCCGCGCAAAGGTGTGCGTGGCCGCGCGGCGCTCGTGATCGCGCCCCTGCGTGCGGACATGGTGCAGCGCGCCGGTGTCGGCGATGTCCACTTCCATGACCTTGTTGAAGCGTGCCGCCGCCGGGCCGTTTTCGAGGATCGTCACCTCGGCATCGGCATCTACCTTGATCACGTGATGCAACATCACGTCGGAGGTTTCAGAGGCGTGGCTGTAAATCAGGTTGATCGGCTTCGACGGCTTGCCCGTGACGTGGATCAGCACGCCATCGCTGGCAAACGCCGTGTTCAGCGCCGCAAGCGGGCGTTCCACCGGATCCTGACCATTGGTTTCCAGAACACCGTAGATATCCTTGGCCCAGTGGATGTCCGCGACATCGGCCAGACGCGCGATGCTCACGCCTTCAAGGCTCAGATCGTCCGAGGCTTCGGCGTCAAAGACACCATCGACAAAGACGATTTTGAGCCGGTCGCGCGCGCCGAACATGTCTTCTTCTTCGCCGTCAAACAGCGCCGCCGGAAGCGGCTCTGCGCTGACCAGCGATTGCGGCTTGGTGTATTTCCAATACTCGTCGCGCGAACCCGGCAGGCCCATCTGGCGCACCCGCGCCAGCGCGTCCTGCCGCGCGGCATCCGACCAGCCGCCCGCAGGCAGGGTCAGCGCCGCGATGCGTGCTTCGGTTGCGTCTGTTTTGACTTGTGCAACAGCCATTTACGCCTCCTCAAGCAGATGGGCGTAGCCCTGCGTTTCGACCTCAAGCGCCAGCTCGGGGCCGCCGGTCTTGATGATACGGCCATTCGCCATGATGTGCACGACGTCCGGTTTGATGTGGTCCAGAAGGCGTTGGTAGTGGGTGATCACGAGGAAAGAGCGGCCCGCATCACGCAGCGCGTTCACGCCATCGGCGACCAGCTTCATCGCGTCCACGTCGAGGCCGGAGTCGGTCTCGTCCAGGATGCACATCTTCGGCTCAAGCATGGCCATCTGCAGGATTTCGTTACGCTTTTTCTCACCACCGGAGAAGCCGACGTTGACCGGGCGCTTCAGCATGTCGGCGTCGATCTTCAGATCCTTGGCCTTGGCGCGGATCACCTTGAGGAACTCGGCAGAGGTCATTTCCTCTTCGCCGCGCGCCTTGCGCTGTGCGTTCACGGCGGTGCGCAGGAAGGTCATGTTGCCGACGCCGGGGATCTCCACCGGGTACTGGAACGCCAGGAACAGGCCCGCTGCCGCGCGCTCTTCGGCTTCCATCTCAAGGATTTCCTCGCCCTCAAGCGCCGCCGTGCCTTCGGTCACCTCGTAACCGTCCTTGCCCGAGAGCACATAGGAGAGCGTCGACTTGCCCGACCCGTTCGGGCCCATGATCGCGTGCACTTTGCCAGACTCGACGGTCAGGTCGACGCCTTTGAGGATCTGCTTGTCCTCGTCTTCGAGCTTCACGTGAAGGTTCTTGATTTCCAGCATCTCGGTTTCCTCTTCGTCCAGATGCGCCGCTCAGGGCCGCAGCATGAAATTGACAAACCAGAGCAGCCGCTCCGGCTCGATGGGTCTCGGGGTCACATGGAACTGGGCCATGCGCCCGGTGATTTTCGGCTGGCCGAGGATTGCCTCGACCTTGTGGTAATGTTTGCGCTGCACATAGTCGTCGAACAGCACGGTAACAGGCTTTTGCGCCATGTAGGCGGCGGTCAGGGCGCAGGCCTGCCGGAAGCGGCCGTCGACCAGGATCACATCGGGCTGTTTGAAACCCGCCCTGCCCCAGACATCGAGCGCGTAGCGCGGGTAGCGCTGGAACTGCTCGTGATCCACAGGATGACCCCATTCCTTCGTGGCACCGATGTCGGACCAGAGGATCTCCACCTCGGTGCCCGCCGCCGGTGGGTTGTCCGCCAGATAGCCGCGCATCATCAGCGCCCAGTCCTTGCCGGATTCGACGGAATAAACCGTCTTGCCCGGCAGTTCGGAGGCGAGCACGGTCGAGCCGCCGGAGCCATACTCAAGGATGACATCCGCCGCCGTGTAGGCCGCACGCACCAGCGCGCCCTCGGCCTCCGGAAGGGTCAGTTCCGGGCGTGTTATGGTGGTCTGGGTGCTCACCCGAGCACCACCGCCGTGCCCGAAGCGCTGACCATCAACATGCTGTCGCCCACCACTTCGTAGTCCAGATCCACACCCACGACCGCCGTGGCCCCGCGCGCCGCTGCGCGCTCTTCCAGCTCACGCAGCGCGGTTTCGCGCGCGTCCTGCAGCTTGCTCTCATAAGCGCCGGAGCGGCCGCCCACGATGTCGGTGATCCCGGCAAAGAAATCCCGCACGACGTTTGCGCCCATGATCGCCTCGCCCACAACGATGCCCTTGTAGTCGGTGATCTTGTAGCCTTCGACGGATTGGGTTGTGGTCAAAATCATTGCTGTTCTCCAAAGATTTGCGCGCGATGCGCCGGGTTGGAACCGGTTGTGGCCCGATCTGCGATCCTGCGGCGCATCACTTCCCCCGCTTCATCACAAGCTGGGCAAAGAGGCTGCCGCAAAAGCCAGACACAAAGGACAGGCCGATCAGGACGGGCGGCGACAGCGCCATGCTGAGCGCCCCGACAACAACCGAGAAGAGCGCACAAAAGACGCCAGTCAGAACCGAAGTCATCAGGACCGCCCGTGCCATGGCTCAGCCCGCCTTCGACACGGCAGCGGCCTTGCGCAGGACGCCCTGCGCCAGCCGCCGGGCCTTGCCCGCGCCCACGGTTTGACTGATGGCTGCGACGAACACTGTGCGTCTCCCTTGCCCGGCTGTCCCGACTGTCCGTAGGGCGGGGCTCTGCCCCGGCCCTGCCCGGGCCTTAGCCCACCGATCCTTCCAGCGAGATGGCCACAAGCTGTTGCGCTTCCATGGCAAATTCCATCGGCAGAGCCTGCAGAACCTCACGGCAGAACCCGTTCACAACCAGCGCCACGGCTTCTTCTTCGTCCATGCCGCGCTGGCGGCAGTAGAAGAGCTGATCGTCGTCCACCTTCGAGGTGGTCGCCTCGTGCTCGACGCGCGAGGAATTGTTCTTCACCTCGATGTAAGGCACCGTATGCGCCCCGCATTTGTCACCAATCAGCAGGCTGTCGCACTGGGTATAGTTGCGGCTGTCCTTGGCCTTGGGGTGCATGGACACAAGACCACGATAGGTGTTCTGGGCCACGCCCGCGCTGATGCCTTTCGACACGATGCGCGATTTGGTGTTCTTGCCCAGGTGCACCATCTTCGTGCCGGTGTCGGCCTGCTGGTGGTTGTTGGCAATCGCAATCGAGTAGAACTCGCCCTGGCTCTCTTCACCGCGCAGGATGCAGGACGGGTATTTCCAGGTCACGGCAGAGCCGGTTTCGACCTGCGTCCACATCACCTTCGCCCGGTCGCCCCGGCAGTCGGCGCGTTTCGTGACGAAGTTGTAGATGCCACCCTTGCCGTTCTCATCCCCGGGGAACCAGTTCTGCACGGTAGAGTATTTAACCTCCGCGTCTTCCTCGATGATGATTTCAACCACAGCGGCGTGCAGCTGCGAAGTGTCGCGCTGCGGCGCGGTGCAGCCTTCGAGGTAAGAGACATAAGAGCCCTTGTCCGCGATGATCAGCGTGCGCTCGAACTGGCCGGTGTTTTCGGCGTTGATGCGGAAATAGGTGCTAAGCTCCATCGGGCAGCGCACGCCCGGCGGCACGTAAACAAAGGACCCGTCAGAGAAGACCGCACTGTTCAGCGTGGCATAGAAGTTGTCCGAAACCGGAACCACCGAGCCGAGGTATTTCTTCACCAGCTCGGGATGTTCGCGGATCGCCTCGGAGATCGAGCAGAAGATCACGCCCGCCTCTTTCAGCTCCTTTTGGAAGGTCGTGCCGACAGAAACGGAATCGAAAACCGCATCCACGGCCACCCGACGCTCGCCCTCCTTGGCCTCGGCAGGGGAGCCATCGGCCCCCTCGACCCCGGCAAGGATCATCTGTTCTTTCAGCGGAATACCAAGCTTTTCGTAGGTCGCCAGAAGCTTGGGATCGACCTCGTCGAGGGACTTGGGCTTCTCGGTCATGCTCGCCGGGCGGGCATAGTAATACTGATCCTGGAAATCGATTTCCGGATAGTCGACCATCGCCCAGTTCGGCTCTTCCTTCTGCAACCAGCGCTCGTAGGCAGCCAGACGCCACTCGGTCATCCACTCCGGCTCGTCATTCTTGGACGAAATCAGGCGCACGATGTCTTCGGTCAGCCCTTTTGGGGCGTATTCCATTTCGATCTCGGTGTCCCAGCCGTATTTATACGTGCCGACAGACTTCACCGCATCCACGGTTTCCTGATCCACGCCATCCTTGACGGTGACTTCATCCATAGCTGACATTCACGTTTCCTCTCGGTCAGGCGCCCCGCGCGCGGTGCTTCCGGTATTTCTCGGCCCAGACGTCGGCGAAACGCAGGACCTCTTCTTTGGTTGTGGATGGGCCAAGGCTCACCCGAATGGCACTCGACGCAACCGCGTCGTCATACCCCATCGCTGTCAGCACGCGGCTGGCGCGCACCTTGCCGCTGGAGCAAGCGCTGCCGGCGCTGATGGCAAATCCGGCGAGGTCCATCTGCATCACCTGCGTCTCCCCTTTCCAACCGGGAAGGGCAAAGCAGGATGTGTTCGGCAGGCGGTCCGCGGATTTCCCGATGAAAATAGTCTCTTTTGCAAAAGCCTCAATAGTTATTTCTAGAATATTTCTAAATTCTTCCACCGGCTCCCAGACGCCATCCGCCAAATCCCGCGCCGCCGCCTGCGCTGCGGCACCGAACCCCGCGATTCCAATGACATTTTCCGTCCCGGAGCGCCGTCCCATTTCCTGACCGCCGCCCTTGATCTGCGCGGCGATGTCCGTGCCGCGCTTGATCACCAGCGCGCCAATGCCTTTGGGCCCACCCAGCTTGTGCGCGGAAATCAGCGCCATGGTGCAGCCCATCCAGTTGAAAGCCACAGGTAATTTTCCAAAAGCCTGGGTGGCATCCACCACCGCCAGACCCTGCGGCAGGGCCTGGATCACCCCGGTCTCCGAATTGGCGGCCTGCAATACGGACCGCGCGGGATCCGCGACCTGAACGGCGCCCGCCTGATCCACGGGCAGGCCATCGTCCACCCAGGCCGCAACCGCGTCATGCTCGATCGCCGCGCCAAGATAACCCTGACCGGCGCAAGCCAGCGCTGCCGCCTCCGTCGCGCTGGAGACAAAGATCACATCCGCCCCATCCGCGCCAAAGGCCGTGGCCACCTGCGCCCGCGCCTTTTCGACAATCGCCTTGGCGGCACGGCCTTCCGCATGCACGGAGGACGGGTTCCCGACCACGTCCATCGCGGCCAGCATGGCCGCGCGCGCCTCTGCCCGCAAAGGCGTTGTCGCGTTCCAGTCAAGATAGGTCCGGCTCACCGCTGCCCCTGCTTCTTCTCTGTTCAAATATCCAAAACGCCGGGGCGCAGCCCCGGCCTACCGACCGGTGTCACTTGTCCTCATCGACAACCGCAAAAATCGACGGCACCGCCGGGCACGGGGCCAGCGTGTTGTCGATCACATCCGCAAGTCGCGTCTGGTGCAGGTACACATAGACCTGCGCCGAGAGGCTCTGCCACAGACGGTTCGACAGCGACTGCGCGCGCGAGCCGGAGGCCGCGCCGGAGGCCCCTGCCCCCTTGTGCATCGCGTCCACCGTTTCATCCACGGCGCTCAGAACATCCACAACACGAATGTCAGACGCGGACTTGGCCAGCTTGTACCCGCCACCCGGACCGCGCACCGAATCGACAAGACCGGCGCGGCGCAGCTTGACGAAAAGCTGTTCGAGGTACGGCAGCGACACGTCCTGCCGCTTGGAAATCTCGCTCAGCGTGACAAGGGTGCCTTCGGGTTGCAGGGCGATGTCGGTCAGCGCCACCATGGCATAGCGCCCCTTCGTACTCAGTTTCACGGCATTCCCCCTTCCCGCACCCGCGATTCGGGTGGCAATTCAATTGACCTCAGCCTGTCAATTGCTTATCTGCAATCCAGCCTGATCGAAACCGTGTACCACAGCGGCGCTCGATTTAGAATGTTTCTAATATTGCCGACTGAATTTGTCAAGAATTCACCTGAGGCCGCAAGAGGAAAACCCGTTTTATGCCCGAGGTCATCTTTCCCGGACCCGAAGGCCGCCTGGAAGGCCGCTACCACCCGCAAAAAGACCGTGACGCGCCGATTGCCATCGTGCTGCACCCGCATCCGCAGTTCGGCGGAACGATGAACAACAAGGTTGTCTACAACCTGCACTATGCGTTCTACAAAATGGGGTTCACGGTTCTGCGCTTCAACTTCCGGGGCGTGGGCCGGTCTCAGGGTGAATATGATCAGGGTGTGGGCGAGTTGTCCGATGCGGCCTCCGCGCTCGATTACCTGCAGTCAATGAACCAGAACTCCAAGCACTGCTGGGTGGCCGGTTTCTCCTTTGGCGCCTGGATCGGCATGCAGCTGCTGATGCGCCGCCCGGAGATCACAGGGTTTGTCTCGGTGTCGCCGCCGGCGAACATGTACGACTTCTCTTTCCTCGCGCCCTGCCCGTCTTCGGGTCTGATCATCAACGGCACCGCCGACAAGGTGGCCCCGCCCGCCGATACGCGCGCGCTGGTGAACAAGCTGCACGAGCAGAAGGGTATCACCATCACCCATGACGAGATCGACGGCTCCGGGCACTTCTTTGAAGAGCCCTACATGGACACGATGATCGACAACGTCACCGGCTACGTGAAACGCCGCCTGACAGAAAACACGCGCTAAGCCAGAGGCTTAGCGCAGAAGTTGCAAGAGAACCTGCGGGCTGCTGTTGGCAATCGACAGCGCCTGCACAGCAAGGCTCTGCTGGACCTGGAGCGCTTGCTGGCGGGCAGAGACCGCGGTCAGATCCGCGTCAACCATCGTGCCAACCCGCGATTTCAGCACCATCGCCATATCGTCTGCAAAGCGCGCCTGCACGTCGATCTGACGCTCTGCCGCCCCAAAGGCGCTCGCCGCCCGCGCGGCCACATCGACGGCAAGATCAATCCGGTCGAGCGCCGCCGTGCGGTCCGAGGCCTGCGTCAGGTCCAACCCGTTCAGAAACCCCAGGCCGCCCCCGCTGCTATCGGTGGCATCATATTGCCGGACGCGCACGGTGAAACTTCCCGATGGGGCATCTGCGCCAACCGAAATGGTCATCTGACCCGTCGCGGCGCCCGCCGTGGCGGTGATTCCGCATCCCGATAACCCACTGTCCGTAATATGTTTATTGAAGGCCGAGATCAGCGCCGTCTTGACGTCATTGCCGGTGGCGCTGTTGCCCGCAACAAAAGCCAGATCGCTTTCGGAGGTGGTGTTCAATCCCGAAAACCCGCCGCTCGCGCCGGTGATCTGCAAGGAAAACCCGGTCCCTGCGGCGAAGGAATCGCGGACGGTCACGGTGGAGGAGCCCCCGGCGGACAGGCTGGCCCCGCTTTCCATCGCACCTGACATCGCATTCAGCGCGTCGAAGACCGCGGTTGACCCGGCCGTGATCTCTGCCGCGTCCAGACGCAGGTCCTGTCGGGCCACGTTGAATTTCAGCGAGTCGGCGAAGCGTCCACCCGCAAAGGCCATCACGTCGAAATCGCCGGTTTCTTCGCCGGCCCCTTCGTCGCGCAACAGGTTCAGACCGTTGAACTGCGCCGAGCGCACCACGGTTTCCACCTGCGCCATTTGTGCCTCGAAGCGGGCTTGCAGTTTTTCCGCGTCCGCCGCCGGAGTATCGGCAGCGATGATTGTTTGCTTCATGTTCCCCAGCGTGTCGACAAGGGATTCCGCCCCGGAGCGCGCAACCGATATCGTCGCCTTCCCCATGTCGAGGCTGGATTGGACCGCGACAAACCCCGCGACATCCGCTTCCACCGTTTTCGAAAGCGCCCAGAACGCGGCATTGTCCTGCGCGTTGGCCACCCGTTTTCCCGTCCCAAGCGCATTTTGCACGCGGTCGGCATCTGTCGCGATGGCTTGCAACGTGCGCAACGCCACCTGCGACGACATATTCGTCACAAAGCTTGTCATTTTCACCCACCCAAAGTGATGCGGGCGCAAAACACGCCCGGATCTCATTCATTCCGCTCTCACCCAAGAGCGAGGTCCAAAAGAGCAGCCCAGTGTTAAAATAGCCTGAAGCCCGCCAAGTTTTTTGCAGCGGGTTGAGCTTCATCTGCCCGCTGGGCATAGTGCCGCGCATCCGCCCCGTTACAGGAAAGATCGCACCCGCATGTCATCCGTGCTCGAAGACCTTGCAGACAAACTCGCCGCTGACACCATCAAAGCGATGGACGCGCTGGATGAAGACCGGCTGTACGAACAGGTGGCCAAGGTGCTTGGGGCCTCGTCGCAGACCGCCGAAGAAGCGTATCTGACGTCGATCCGAATTCGCCTTGCGGAGCGCCGTGGGCGGGAGTTCCTCACCAAACACGTCAAAGAGGCGTTGGAGGCGAGGAAGCGCGGCGAGGCGATCCCCGAGGCTATCGCGCCCGGATCGGACAACGAGAATCTGTGATCTACGGCTCCGCGCGGACCGGCCAGCGTGTGTTCAAATCGTCCAGCCCGGCCCGGATCAGCTCCGCCAGAACATCCTGATCCACCTGGCTGAGCCGCCCGAGATAGAGGCAGGACTTGCCCAGCTTGTGCGGCCCAAGCCTTTGCAGAATATCGGAAAAATCCGAATACCCCGGCATGATGTAAACCACCATGTTGGCTTTGCGCGGGGCAAATCCGGTGGCCAGGAAATCGCCCTCGCGGCCGCTGTCATAAACGTAGTGATAGGCGCCGTAGCCGATGATGCTCGGTCCCCAAAGGCGCGGGGTGAAGCCCGTCACGCGGCGAAACAGGGCGTCGAGTTGCAGCGCATCTTCGCGGCGCCCCGGCGGCTCTACGGCGTGCAAGAACGTCGGCACATCCGTGCCCGTTGCCTGCGTCTTGTTCTGGGACATCTTGCCCTCCTGCGCGCTTGGCGTCACACCTTGGTCATGATGCAGTCTGACACATCCCGCCTCGACGCCCAAATGGCCTTTCTCATGGAAGCCGACCGGCTGAAATCCGTCATCCGCGCCACCAAGCTGGCCGATGGCTCGCGCAAGGAAACCACTGCCGAACATTCATGGCAGGTGGCGCTGTTCGCGCTGACCCTGGCCGAGCATGCGCCGGAGGACATCGACACGGCGAAGGTGGTCACCATGTTGATTTTGCACGACCTTGTGGAAATCGACGCGGGAGACGCGCCGGTGTTCGGGGAGCACGACGCGGCGGCGATCGAGGCGCAGGAACAGGCGGCGGCGGATCGGATTTTCGGGTTGTTGCCAGAGGATCAGGCGATGCGGTTCCGCGCGATCTGGGACGAATTTGAGGCAAATAAGACGCCCGAGGCACGGTTCGCCAAGTCACTGGACCGCTTCGTGCCGCCAAACCTGAACCTTGCGAACGGCGGCGGGTCCTGGGTGGACTACAACGTCAGTTTCGAGACCTTCGAGACCCGTGTCGGCGCAAAGATCCGCAATGGCGCACCGGCGCTTTGGGATTGGGTCAGGCCACGGGCGGCGGCGTTTTTTGACAGGCTGGGGATGCGGTGATGGCCTGGAGTTGTCATTGAGCGCACACCCGTCTCGGACTTGTTCCGGGACCTCATCGTCAGTGCGCAAGCCGCGCCCATCGACGGGCTGTGGTACGGCGATCAAACCTCTGATCCCCTCGATTTATCGTAGAAACTGGCGCGCTAGGCCTATGTGGTTCGATACACAAACCCAATCGCCGTGCCGCGGGGACGGCCCGTCGATAGGCACGGCGGCCTGCGGCCTTGATTCCGCGCCTGAGGTGAGATGAACGGCCGCCAAAGGCCAAACCTGACGCATCAAACGTCAGAAATGGATCGCCCGGCCAAAGGCGTCCAGCACGCTTTCGTGCATCATCTCGGACAGCGTCGGATGCGGGAAGACCGTGTTCATCAGGTCCTCTTCGGTGGTCTCAAGTTGCCGCCCGACCACATAGCCCTGAATAAGCTCGGTCACCTCTGCCCCAACCATATGCGCGCCCAGCAGCGCGCCGGTTTTGGCGTCGAAGATGGTTTTGATCAGCCCTTCCGCTTCGCCCAGAGCAATGGCCTTGCCATTGCCGATGAAGGGGAAACGGCCTACCTTGATGTCATAGCCCTGCTCCTTTGCCTGCGCTTCGGTCAGACCAACGCTTGCAACCTGAGGATGACAATAAGTGCACCCTGCGATGCTGTCCGGATCAACCGCATGCGGATGCCCGCCCGCGATCAACTCTGCCACCATCACCCCCTCATGGCTGGCCTTGTGCGCAAGCCAGGGCGCGCCTGCGACGTCGCCAATCGCATAGAGCCCGTCCACGCCGGTTCGGCACATGGGATCGGTCACAACATGGGTCCGGTCGAGCTTCACACCCAATCCCTCAAGCCCCAGCCCTTCGACATTTCCAATAATTCCAACCGCTGAAATGACCGTATCAAAGGATTCTTTTGTGATTTTTCCACCTTTTTCGAGATGCGCCGTCACCGTACCCTCGCCGCGATCCAGTTGCTTGACCATGCAGCCCTCGCGGATGTCCATGCCCTGCTTCTGGAACTGCTTTTTGGCAAAACCGCTGATCTCGGCGTCTTCGACGGGCAGGATGCGGTCCATGACCTCGACCACCGTGACCTCTGCGCCAAGCGTGCCGTAGAAGCTGGCAAACTCGATGCCGATGGCTCCGGAACCAATCACCAGAAGCTTCTTGGGCATACGGGGCGGTTGCAACGCATGCTTGTACGTCCAGACCAGATCGCCGTCCGCCTCAAGCCCCGGCAACTCCCGCGCCCGCGCGCCTGTGGCCAACACAATCGACGGTGCGGTGAGCTGTTCTTCGCCCTTGTCCGTTTTGACCGTCACCTTACCCTTGGCGGGCAGATGTGCCTCGCCCATGATCACAGTGACCTTGTTTTTCTTCAAAAGATGGCCGACGCCGGAGTTCAGCTGCTTGGCCACGCCGCGCGAGCGTTTGACCACCGCGTCGAGATCGAAGCTGATGCCTTCGGCCTTCAGCCCATACTCGCCAGCGCGCTTCATGTAGTGGAAAATCTCTGACGACCGTAGCAGCGCCTTGGTCGGGATGCAGCCCCAGTTGAGACAAATGCCGCCCAGATGCTCGCGTTCCACCACGCAGACCTTGAGGCCCAGTTGCGCGCCCCGGATCGCGGCGACATAGCCACCCGGCCCCGCGCCAATCACGATCATGTCAAAGCTCGATGCGCTCATCCGGCCCTCCCTGCCTTATCGTCTTGTCTGACGCTAACGCAGGCTGCGGCAAAAGAAAACCGCGCCCCGACGAGGACGGGACGCGGTTCATATTTCAGAGGCTGGATCAGGCGGCGACTTGCTGCATGTCCCGCAGAACCGCGCCATAGCCGCCACGATCAAAGAACGCCTGTTCCGCAGCGGTTGTGGTGCGGCCCAGTGCTTCGTTGCGATAAGGGAAGCGGCCGAACATGCGGATGATCTCGCGGTGCACCCGTGCGTGGAGCAGATTGTCCGGCCCGCCGGGCATGCGATCCTTCAAAAGGCGCACGCAGCGGTCCTGATCACACAGGTTCTCCGAGTGCATCAGCGGCAGATAGAAGAACTGGCGCGCGGGCGGGTCGATCTTGAGATCCCACCGGCGATGAATGGCCTGTTTGGCCGCCGCAAGCGCGACACTGTCGGAGGCAAAGGCCTTGGCGTCGTCGCGGAACATGTTGCGGGAGAACTGATCGAGCAGGATGATATAGGCCAGAGTGCCGCTCGGGTAAGTGAGCCAGAGGCCATAGCGTCCTTCCATCGCGGCGTTCCAGGTTTCCCCGAACCGGGTGCGGATGGTCTCATCCCGCGCGTCTTCCTGCTTGTACCAACCACCCGGACCGACCTCGTCGAGCCAGAATGCCAGGATATCCTCGGGCGTCGCCATACCTACTCCTCCGTGCGGCCTACGCAATACTGTTACAAAAACGTTAACGCCTGAGCGGACTCAGGGGTAATCACGATTTTTGTCATAGCTGACATGAAAAGAAAGTCAGGGATTCCGGAAGTTTAGGGACAGGCGGCCAGAGCGTGCGCAAACATCAGTTGCTCGCCCCGGCTTCCTCTTCTTCCGCCTCTGCTTCTTCGGCGGCTTCGATCGCGTATTCCTGCGCGGCCTCCATGAAGACCGGCGTCGCGCTTGGGGTGATCGGCGCGTAGCTGCCGGTGTCTGCCACGGGCAGCGCGGCACGGCGGGTCATGCGGAACAACGCATAGAGCGCCATGGTGCCCAGCAGCACCGCGAGCAGAACAAAGAAACCGTAAGGACCAACAACTTCCATAACGTAGCCGATAACCAGCGGACCGGTGATCGCGCCGAGCCCGTTGATGAACAGGAGCCCGCCCGAAGCGCTGGCCATGTCCTCCGGTTCCAGAAAGTCCGTCGTATAGGCAATCAGCAGCGAATACAGAGGGTTAGAGCACCCTCCGATGACGAAGGCGGCGGCAGTGATGGCGTAGAACCCGCCCCCCGAAAGCACCGCGTAGACCGAGGCCGCGCCGCCGAATGCCGCGACCAGCATGATGAGTTTGCGGCGGTCGGTGCGGTCCGACAGCCAGCCCAGCGGGTACTGCATCACCATCGCGCCGACATAGAAGGTCGCGACGAAAATGGAGATCTGGCCGAGGGTCAGACCCGCTTGCGTGCCGTAGACCGCCGCCATGCCGAACTGGGCCGAGAAGATCCCGCCGAGCAGGAACATGCCGACCATGCCAAGGGGCGAGACATCGTAGAGTTCCTTGAGCGTCATGGGCTTGGTCGATTCAAACGCCGGGGTGGGTGTAATTGACAACAAAATGGGCGCAAAGGAGATGGAAACGAGCACGGACGGGATCACGAAAAGCAGGAACCCGCTGGCATCTGGCACTACGAGAAGTCCCTGACTGGCAATAACGCCAGCCATCTGAACAATCATGTAGGCCGAAAGCGTCTGGCCGCGTGTCTCGTTTGTGGAGGCATTGTTGAGCCAGCTTTCCGCCGTCACATAGACCCCGCAGAAGCAAAACCCGATCACCATGCGCCCGAACGTCCAGGCGATGGGGTCCTGGAAGGCGGGGAACAGGATGAGCGCTGCCGAGACGAAAGAGCCAAGCGCGGCGAAGACCCGAACGTGTCCCACCCGGCGGATCATCCCCGGCACCATGCGCGAGGCGACGAGGAACCCGGCGAAATAGGCGGACATGATGATCGACATGGTGCCTGCGCCAAAACCGGCTTCGGCCCCACGCACACCCAGAAGCGAGCCCTGAAGGCCGTTGCCCACCATGAGCAGGAGCATACCGAGCAAAAGCGCCCAGGATTGTCTGATTACGTCGAACATGCCTGCGCCCTTCAGATACGTTGTTCGGAATCACTAACACGGCGCGCACCGCCATCCTATGCCACGAGCGACCCATTTGCTCTTTTGCGACGTCGCGGGCGCGCCCGTTGATGAATTTTTGCCATCAGGCTCGGGGTTTACCCTTGGTTTGTCATCCCTAGGGCAGCAAAAGCGACGCGTCCCCATAAGAGAAGAAGCGATAGCGTTCGGTGACTGCGTGATCATAGATAGCGCGGATCCGCTCCTGCCCCATCAGAGCCGAGACCAGCATCATCAGCGTGCTTTTGGGCAGGTGGAAATTCGTCATCAGCGCGTCGGCCACGTGGAAGGTGAAGCCGGGGTAGATGAAGATGTCGGTCACATCGCGGTACGGCTGAATCGTGCCGGAGCGGGCAGCGGTCTCGATGAGGCGCAGCGCAGTGGTGCCGACCGGGATCACCCGTGCGCCGCGCGCCTTTGCGTCCGCGATGGCCTGAGCGGCTGCTTCAGAGACCTCGCCCCATTCGCCGTGCATCTTGTGCTGGGTCACATCGTCGACCTTGACCGGAAGGAAGGTGCCCGCCCCCACGTGCAGAGTGACATGGGTGAACAAAACGCCCTTGGCGCGCAGGGCGTCCAGCAGAGGTTCATCGAAATGCAGGGAGGCCGTGGGGGCGGCCACCGCGCCGGTTTTTTCCGCCCAGACAGTTTGATAGTCCTCGCGGTCCTGCGCATCCGCCGCGCGTTTGGCGGCGATGTAGGGCGGCAGAGGCATGGCTCCGGCGGCGTTCAGCGCCGCGTCGAAGTCCTCGCCTGTGAGGTTGAACCGCAGGTAGCCCTGCCCGTCGCCGCGTCCTTCGACACAGGCTGACAGGGCGTCCGAAAAGATCACGGTCTCGCCGTCCTTCACCTTTTTCAAAGGCTTGACCAGGGCGCTCCACGTCCCGTCGGCGCGCGGCTCCAGCAAGGTGACCTCGATCTTCGCCTCGGTTGCGCCCGCCTCGCCCATGCGCCGCCGCAGACCGGAGAGCCGCGCCGGGATCACGCGGGTGTCGTTGAGCACCAGCAGGTCGCCGGGGTTCAGCCAGTCCACCAGATCGGAGACGCGCGCATCGGTGATCGTCTCAGGTGTCGCCACCAGAAGACGCGCGGAGGAGCGCGGTTTGGCCGGGCGCGTTGCGATCAGCTCATCGGGCAGGTCAAAGTCGAAATCGGAGAGATGCATGGGCGGACTCATGTGGTTTGCGCCCCTCTACCGCAGGCGCGCCTACTGCGCCACCCGTGGCGGCGGCCTGCGGAAGATGTCGCGGAACATGCCCGGTGTGAAAACGGAAAGCGGGTTCACGCTGACACGCGGCCCCGAAACCGGCCCCCGCAGGTTGAAGTTGAAACCGATCAGCCCTTCGCCCTTGCGCGCGATCAGACGTCCGATGCCGTTGAGGATATAGATCGGCGAGAGCACCCCTTGCATGTCCATCGAGCCGCTGTTCATATCGTAATAGCCGTCCATGGAAATCCCCATGGAAGGGCCAACCGCCGCCGCTTCGGTCAGGATCACGGTGGAGGGGGTCAGGCGGAATTTGGCGTCCACTTCGGTGAAGAAGATCCCCGGCCCATTGGCCTGATCCAGAAGGCCGACAATGGAAATCGCATCGAGCAGCGCGCCGATGGCCGGGGCGTTGCGCAGGCGCGGGCCTTTGCTTTGCATACGGCCATCATAAGCCCCCACCTGCCCCGGCACCGGCTTGAGATCGAGTTCAAACGTGCCGTTTTGCACGGTTTTGAGAATGCCTGCCGCCTTGAGGATGTCGCCCGCGTCCTCACCCTTGACCCGGAACGCGCTGCGCCCGCCCTGCGGGATCACCTCGCCTTCGACCGGGGCCTTGCCGCCCAGACGCCCGTCAAAGCGCCCTTCGAGCCCGCGCGCGGTGTCGAAATTGCCCCGGAACTGGTCAAGGTAAATGCTGTCGGTGATCTGCAGCCGGTCCAGCGTCAGGGCCAGCGGTCCGCCGCCCGAAGGATCGCCGCCGCTGCTGCCACTGCTGCTGCCGGAGGTGCCAAAGGGCGCGGTTCGCATGTCGGCGCGGCCCTGGCTGACCTCGATCGCTGGGGCCCGCCCCCCACCGCGATTGCGCAGGACAGCGCTGGCGTCGAGCCAGTTCCCCACTTTGATCCGGGCTAGGCGCAGCGCGTCAAAGCTGCCGCTTTGGGTCAGCTCCACCGTGCCGTTCGCCTCCAGCCCGGCCCCGCTGAGGGACATGCCATCCACGGCAATCGGCTTGCCCAGGCTACCGGCGATCTGGAAACGCCCGGTTTGCCCGGTGCCCAGCCCCCAGCCCAATTGCGGCACGCTGAGACCAAGGCCCGCCAGCGTGCTGGTCACCGTGAAGCCGGGACGCTCGCCCTTGCGCAGGGTCAGTTCCAGCTTGCCCGTGCCCTTGCCGCGCACCATGCCGGACGGCAGGGAGATCCCGGCGGCGCGCAACGTCTCGTCCGTCACGGTCACATCCGCAGACACCCGGCCCGCGCCACCGTTCAAAGGTTGCCGCCACGTGCCGGTGGCGGGCACGCCCGAGAGCATGACCGGCCCGGTCAGCGTCACCGCCGCACTCGACAGGGCCATCTCCAGGCGCTCCGCCGTCAGCACCCGGTCCGGCACCAGCGTGTCGCTCCTCACATCACGCAGCACGCCTTTGAGCGCGAGCGAGACATCGTCGCGCGTCACCCCGCGGCGCAAAGGCAGGGAAATGTCGCCCGAGACCTCCGCATCGCCCGAGGCAATGCTCGGATCACGCCCGATCCGGCCCAGCACCTGCCATTTTTCATTGTCGATGAAGGCAAGCCCCGCCGTGACCCCGCCACGCGCTTTCAGCCCCACGACGCCAAGCGCCGGGCGCGCGGTGATGTCGGGAATGATGAAATGCGAGCCGGACAGGTCGATCATCCCGCCCTGCCCCGGATCGCTCTGGCCTTTCTCCACATAGACCGCGAGCCGATTGCCATTGATCGTCATGCGCCCCACACCATCGGTGATCACCGGCAGGACCGGGTTGTAACGCACGCGGCCCTCTTCGAATTGCAGATCGAGATAGGGCACGGGTTTCTCGCCCGGCGCGCGCCGCAGGGCGAAGGCGGCGCTGTGGATGCGCCCGCCGAGAATGTTCTGACTGACCCAGTTGCGGGTCTTGGGCACGACGGTTTCGGGCCAGAAGCTGAGAACCTGATCCTTGTTGGTTTCGGCGACACGGGCATCAAGCGCCACCTGCCAGCCGTCGGAAAAGGCGCTCAGCCGGCCGCTGGCCTGAAGGGGATAGTCCGGATCGCTGATCCTGAGCGATCCGACGGTCACGGCAAACGGATCGAAGGTCAGTTTGAAGGCCGCATCGGCACCGGTGATCTCAACCGCACGATCCAGAAACGGCGCTTCGGAGAGCGCAATGCTCGGCAGGCGCACCTGCGCGGTCAACCCGCTGGGCCAGCCGCTTTCCCAGCCGTCCAGCGTGGCGCGGCCTTCGGCGCTGAGCTGCAACTGGTCGGAGCTGACGGAAATCTCGTCAAACCGCAGGCTCTCCTGCGCCGGATCATAGGTGAAATAGGTGCGGGCGCCTTCAAAGGGGATCGGCTTGAGATCGCGGTTCGGCTGCAACACGCCTTTGCCGATCTGCAAGGTGGCATTGAGCGGCGTCAAGCTGCCGCTCTCGTCCAGCCCAGCCCGCAGCGCGCCGGAGATTGGCGCGTCAAGCAAGTCCATCCAGGCCATGGCAGGGGACTGCGTGGCGATGTCGCGTGACCACAGATCGCCGAGGCGCAGGCCGAACTCCAGCGTCGGCGCGCCGATGGGGCTTTCGGCGCTGACCTCGATGGTGGACACGCGGTTGCCGCCGCCGAGCACCGCCACATCGCCGGAAATGCGCAGTTTGCCGTCCTCGCGCGCAAAGCGGATGCGCCCGCCATCGGCGGTCCAGCCGCGATGGGCGCGGATGTCCTCATAACGCAAGGTCAGCGCGTCGGCCTCGAAGGCGTTCAGCCCGGCGAGGCGCGGATCGGCCAGCGCCTGGTCAATCCGGGTGAGGATTTCGGGAATGTCCGGGGCTGCGGTGCCCGAGGCAAAAACATCGCCAAGCGCAAGGCCGAACCGCCCCTGCGCATCGCGCCGCATGGTCAGGAAGGCACCGGAGACACGCGCGCTCTGCAGAACCGGCTTGCCGCGCAGGAGCGCGAGCGGGGAAAAGCCCGCCTCGATATCGGACAGGGCTGCTATCGGCTCCCCCCGGGTGTTGCGCAGGTCCACATCCCACAGGATCACGCGCGGCTGGCCTTTCCGGCTGAGCGCCACGCTCATGCGTCCAAAGCCCAGCTTGGCGCCGGGCACGCTTTTGTCGATCCGCGCCTCGATCCGTTTGCGCAGCCAATCGGGGGCGGCCACAGGCTCGGCCAGCGCAATATAGGCAGTCAGAAGCAGGCCGAAGAGCACCACAAAGGGTGCAGCAAGAATTGCCGCGCGTTTCCGGCGGCTGCGGCGTTTCTTGACGGGTTGCTCGGTCTCGCTCACTGGACCTGCGGCCTCTGGGGTTTATTCTTGTGGTCTGATCTGATCTTACCTTATCGCAAGCCTCGCAAGGAGACACCCACCGATGACGCAAATGGCACCTGATTTTACCTTGCCCGCAACAAATGGCGAAGTTTCGCTGAGCGGGCTGAAGGGCACGGCCTTCGTGCTGTTTTTCTACCCGCGCGATGACACCTCGGGCTGCACGAAGGAAAACGAGGCCTTCACCGCGCTGCAGGGGGACTTCGAGGCTTTGGGGGTGAAGCTGTTTGGCGTGTCCAAGGACAGCATCGCCAGCCACGAGAAATTCATGAAGAAAAAGGCGCTGGAGGTGCCGCTGATCTCGGACGAGCACGGCACCCTGTCCGAGGATTTCGGTGTGTGGAAGGAAAAATCCATGTACGGCAAAAAATTCATGGGGATCGAACGCTCTACGTTTCTGATTGGCGCGGATGGCGCGATTGTGCACGAATGGCGCAAGGTGAAAGTGCCCGGCCACGCCGAGGCGGTTCTGGAGGCGGCGCGCGCGCTCTGACGCCGGGGGAAAATTTTGCCGGGACAAAATTTTCGTTCGGGGCGCTGCCCGTCCATCCCACAAACGCTCCGCAGGAGCGTTTGCCGCGTTGCGGACAGGGATGAACCCCCGAGGTATTTTAAGCCCAAAGAAACAAGGACGCATGCGACATGGCGATGAGCCTTTGCGAGATGGCGGTGGATGTTCTGACCACCGCCGATGGCCGGGAGAAGACGGCGAAGTCGCGCGCTTATGCGGCGCTGTGGTTTGCCGCGCGCAAGGCGGGTGAGACGCTGGAGATCGGGCGCGCGGAGCCGCCTTTGCGCCCGTCCCGGCCGGAAAAGCCGGAGCTTCTTGATCCGCGCAAGGTGCCGAAGCGCAAGCCCGGCAGCCCGCAGGGGCGCATCGCGCTTCTGCATGCGGTGGCGCATATCGAGCTCAATGCGGTGGATCTGCATTGGGACATCATCCCGCGGTTTGCCCATATTCCGATGCCGCTCGGGTTTTATGACGACTGGGTCAAGTCGGCGGATGAAGAAAGCAAGCATTTCAATCTGATGTGCGATTGTCTTGAGGAATTGGGCAGTTTCTACGGCGCACTGCCGGCGCACGCGGGCATGTGGCGCGCGGCAGAGGATACGGCGGAGGATCTGCACGGGCGTCTGGCGGTGGTGCCGATGGTTCTGGAGGCACGCGGATTGGACGTAACCCCCGGCATGATCGAGATTTTTCGCAAAGGGAATGTGCCGCGCGCCGTGGAAGCGCTGGAGGTGATCTATTCCGAAGAGGTTGGCCATGTGGCCTATGGCTCCAAGTGGTTCCACTTCCTGTGCGGACGGCACGAACAGGACCCCAAGGACGTCTTTCACGCGCTTGTTCGGACCTATTTCCACGGCCCGCTGAAGCCGCCCTTCAACGAGGAGAAGCGCGCCGAGGCCGGGTTGCCGCCGGATTTCTACTGGCCGCTCACAGAGGTGACCTAACCTAAAGAACAGGTCCGAAGCCGTTGGATATCGGCGGAATTTCGCCATTTGCGCAACAGACCGCGCGTGTTCGCGAATCACATATTCAAAAAGCTTGCGGAAATGTGACCGGCTGGATAAGCCCTTTCTTCGTGGGATCGTGGGCTTTGGGGAGCCCCTCTTCCATGGGGATGGAATTGAGAAGGGCGTTCAGGTGAGAACACGTCTGGCTATCAAGACTCATGCGCTGATCGAGCGCTTTTTTCCGGAACGCCGTCTGTTCTTGCGATCAGACACCGACACCCGCTTCATTCGCCTTCGGCCCGAGACGCAGGCTTTTGCCTTTGCAGGCTCTGCGGTCATCGTCGCCTGGACCATTGTCGCCACCGCCATTTTGCTGATGGACTCCATCGGCTCCGGCAACTTCCGCGAACAGGCGCGCCGCGAGCAGGTGACTTATCAGCAGCGTCTGAATGCGCTGTCCGCCGAACGTGACAAGCGCGCCGGGGAGGCCTTGGCGGCGCAGGAACGTTTCAACGCCGCGCTGCGCCAGATTTCCGTGATGCAGAGCGAGCTTCTGGAAAGCGAGACCCGTGGCCGGGAGTTGGCGACAGGGATCGACGTCATTCAGGCCACGCTGCGCGAAACCATGAAAGAGCGCGAAGCGGTGTCTGACCGGCTGGCCGCGCTGGAAGAGCAGATCGAGACCGGCAGCACGCAGGTTGCCTCCGCCGGGCAGAGCGACAGCACCATGGATTTCCTCGCAGATGCGCTCGCCCGCACCGCCGAAGAGCGTGACAAGGTGGTGGCCGATGCGCAGGCCGCACTGATCCGCGCCGCAGAGATGCAGGCCGAGATCGAGCAGATGGAAGACAAGAACGACCGCATCTTCCGCCAGCTCGAAGAGGCAATGACGGTTTCGGTCAAGCCACTCGACAAGATGTTCGAGAAGGCGGGCATGAATCCCGACAGCATCCTGAGCCAGGTGCGCAAGGGCTATTCCGGCCAGGGCGGCCCGCTGACCCCCCTCTCCTTCTCCACGCGCGGCGAAGAGCCGTCCGAGGACACCAAGCGCGCCAACCGCATTCTGGGTGAGATGGACCGGTTGAACCTCTACCGGATCGCCGCGCAGAAAGCGCCTTTTGCGACGCCGCTCAAGGATCCGTTCCGCTTTACCTCCGGCTTTGGCTATCGCTGGGGCCGGTTGCATGCGGGCACGGACTTTGCCGCGCCGCATGGCACCCCGATCTATTCTACTGCTGATGGTGTGATCACCTTTGCGGGCTGGTCCTCCGGCTATGGCCGTCTTGTGAAGATCCAGCACGAGTTCGGCATCGAGACCCGCTACGCCCACCTGTCGAAAATTCGCGTGAAGGTTGGCCAAAGGGTCTCGCGTGGACAGCGCGTAGGTGATATGGGGAACACTGGACGGTCGACCGGGACCCATCTTCACTATGAGGTCCGCGTCGGCGGCAAACCTGTTAATCCGATGATCTACATCAAGGCTGCGAACGATGTTTTCTAAAAGCAAAATCAATGAACCCGGCAACAAGGCCGAAGACACCGGCGCGGCAAAGCCCGCAGCCCCGGCAGAAGCGCCCCGCGCCCCGGCTGGCGATTTCGCCAAGCCCGCCGCGCCCAAGGCCAAGCCGCCGGCCTCCGTGCTGTCGAACGATCTGCACATCACCGGCAACATCCGCACCACCGGTGACATTCAGGTTGAAGGCACGGTTGAGGGTGACATCCGCGCCCACTTGCTGACCATCGGCGAGAGCGCAACCATCAAGGGTGAAGTGATCGCCGACGACGTGGTTGTGAACGGCCGCATCGTGGGCCGTGTCCGTGGCCTGAAAGTCCGCCTGACCGCCACTGCGCGCGTTGAGGGTGACATCATCCACAAGACCATCGCCATCGAGTCCGGTGCCCACTTCGAAGGCTCCGTGCAGCGTCAGGACGATCCGCTCTCCGGCGGCAAGAAGCCTGCCCCGGCAGCGCCTGCGGCACCGCAAGAAGGCTGAGTGCTTTCAACTCATTCGCGAAAGGCCGTCCTGTTCAACAGGGCGGCTTTTTTCTTTGTTTAGAGGACGTCGGGAGGGAGGGGTTCTATTGGGGGCTTGTGCAGACGATGTACGCGTTCCGCCGTGACCGCGACCCGGGCCTAATGACCAACGCTTCATCCGGAGAGAAAGCCGCGCTATCGGCGGGCCGTGGTATGGCGATCCCCGCTTTGGTCCCCTTGATTTATCCCGGCCACTGGCGCGCTAGGCCGGTTTGGCACGATACATCAACCCAATCGCCGTGCCGCGGGAACGGCCCGTCGATAGCGCGGCAGCCTGCGGCCTTGATTCCGCGCTAGCGGTGAAACGAACGAGCGGGAGGCGGCCCTCGCCCTCAAAACCCGCATTTGTCCCGCAAGAACGCCAGCGCCACGCCAAGCCCGTCCGGGGAAATCCCGTGGCCGGTGCCTTCCATGACGTGACCATAGATCTCTTTCCAGCCTGCGCCCTGAAGCGCCTCGGCGGCCTGCGGCATGGATTGCGGCGGCACCACGTCGTCCTGATCGCCATGCACGAGCAAGATCGGCGGGCGCGAGACGACTTCATCGGACAAAAGCTCCGGCTCCAGCAGGCGGCCCGAGAAACCGACAACCCCGGCCAACTCGTCCTCGCGGCGCGGGGCAACGTGCAGGCTCATCATCGTGCCCTGGCTGAAACCGACCAGCGCCACCTGCTCGGGCAGGAGGTCTTCGTCGACCATCAAGGCATCGAGGAAGGCGTTCAGATCGTCGACGGCGCGGTCCATGCCCGCCCGCGACTCTTCCTCGGATGAGCCATCAATCCATGGGATCGGGAACCACTGGAAACCCATGGGCGAGCCTGCGCAGTCCTCAGGCGCATCGGGCGCGACAAAGAGCGTGTCGGGCAGGTGCTCTCCCAGAGGATCGGCCAGCCCGAGCAGGTCTGCGCCGTTGGCGCCGTAGCCGTGCAGGAACACCACGCAGGACCGCATTTCACCGGATACCGGCCCTTTGCGTCCGGTCTTGAGCACTCTTGTCACCTAGATACCCTCTCTGTTTTTCTCGACATGGTAGTAGGCCCAGAGGATGCGCGCCGCAACCGATCTCCATGGGCTCCAGTCCTCCGCCATTTGCCGCAGCGCCTTTTCCTTGGGCCGCTCGTCCAGTGCAAAGAGGATGCGGGCGCCTTCCTGCAAGGCCAGATCGCCCGGCGCAAAGATGTCTGCGCGGCCAAGGCTGAACATGGCGTAGATCTCGGCGGTCCAGATGCCGATGCCCTTGACCGCCACAAGCGTTTTGACCACCTCGCCCGCTGGCAGGCCGCGCAGTGCGTCATAGTTGATGTCGGCCTCGGCGAGCGCGCGCGCATAAGCGGCCTTCTGGCGGCTGAGGCCAAGCCCGCGCAGCTCCTCTTCGCTGACACGGAGGATCGCCTCGGGCGTGACCATGCCCGCCGCCTCCAATTTGGCCCAGATCGCGCGGGCGGAGGCGACGCTGACCTGCTGGCTGACAATGGCCGAAAGCAGCTGGCCAAACCCGTCCGGGCGCAGGCGCAGCGGCAGCGGGCCGGTCTGATCCAGCGCAAAGGCGAACCGGGGGTGCCGCTCTGCCAGCCAGGCCGCACCTTCCGCCACGCAGGAGTCACCGCGGATGATCCGTTCGTTCAGCGCTGTATCCACCGCACAGCCTCCTCTACCGATGTCACGCGCGGCCCGTCCGGTCGGCGTGGGCGGTCCAGCATGGCAACCGGCAGGCGCAGGTGGCGCGCGGCTTCAAGCTTGGGCCAGCTGCCACGCCCGCCTGCATTGCGCAACAGCAGCCAGTCGATGCGCTCGCGGCGCATCAGGGCGATTTCATGCGCAAGGCTGAACGGCCCTTCCCCGCAAAGATACCGGGCGCGCGGCAATGGCGGGTAGCCTCCGGGATGCGCGCCGATGTGCCGAACCAGACAGGTGGCCCGCACCCTGCGCAGTCCGGGCAGCAGCGCCCGGCCGGTTGTGACCAGAACATGCGCCGAAGGCGGGATCACAAGCGCGGCGTCCTGCGGCGCCTTGAGCGAAACCCAGGTGTCCCGTGCGGTGGCGCGCCAGGGCGGGCGCACAAGCTGAACATGGTGCACCCCGGCGGCGCGGCAGGCGCGGGCCACGGCAAAGGCCGTCTTGTCGTCGCAGGGATGCGCGGCCTCAACCACCGTGTCCGTGCCGTCAAGCCAGCCGTCGGGCAGCGGCCCCGCCTCGACCGGGCGCGGCCAGGGGCCGGGTGTGCGTTCCGGGACAGGCAACAGCACCCGCGCCCCGGGCAAGGCCCGGGCCAGATCGCGTGCTTCCGCCGCGCCGCCAATGATGGTGATCCTGCGCATGATGCCCAAGACCTATCCGGCGCGCGGGCCATGTACAATTATATTGTACCAAGCTTTGCGCCGGGGCTTGCCCATGTCTGCAACAGATCATACGCAATGCATATGACAGACACGACCGCCTCATCCTCTGACCGCACCGCACGCCGCAACGTGATCGTTCTGGTCCTTGCCCAGGCCATTCTTGGCGCGCAGATGCCGATGATTTTCACCGTCGGCGGGCTGGCCGGTCAGGCGCTGACCACAAACCCGTGCTTTGCCACGCTGCCGATCTCGCTGATCGTGCTGGGCTCCATGCTTTCGGCGACGCCGCTGTCGAACCTGATGCAGAAACACGGCCGCCGCGCCGGGTTCTGGGCCGGGGCCGCGGGCGGCGCTGTGGGTGGGATCATCTGCTTTGCCGGACTGTTCTATGGCTCTTTCCCGCTCTTTCTGCTGGGCTCGCTCTGCACCGGTATCTACATGTCCGCGCAGGGTTTTTACCGCTTTGCCGCCGCCGACAGCGCCTCGGACGAATTCCGCCCCAAGGCGATTTCCTACGTCATGGCCGGCGGGCTCATCTCCGCCTTTGTCGGCCCGCAGCTGGGCAAGCTTGGCAACGGGCTGATTGACAGCCCGTCGGCGGTGGTGACGGCCTTTGCCGGGATCTACATGTTTGTGATTGCTCTGAACGTGATCGGCTCGGCACTGTTCCTGTTGCTCGACATCCCCAAACCGCCGCAGCCTTCCGAAGACGCGCCGCGCGGGCGGACCCGGATGGAATTGCTCAAGACGCCGCGCATCGCCGTGGCGGTGATCTGCGCCATGGTGTCCTACGCCTTGATGAACCTCGTGATGACCTCGACGCCGCTGGCGGTTGTGGGCTGCGGGTTCGAACAGAACGATGCCGCCGATGTGGTTTCAGCCCACGTGATCGCCATGTTCCTGCCGAGCTTCTTTACCGGTCACCTGATCGCGCGCTTTGGCGTGGAAAAGATCGTGGCGACGGGCCTGGTGATCCTGGCCGGTGCCGGTGCCGTGGCGCTGTCCGGTGTGGAGCTGGAACAGTTCTTCATCGCGCTGATCCTGCTGGGATTGGGCTGGAACTTTGGTTTCATCGGAGCCACGACCATGCTGGCAGGCGCGCATGAGCCGCATGAGCGCGGACGGATGCAGGGGCTGAACGACCTGCTGGTGTTCGGCGGCGTAACCTTTGCCTCGCTGGCCTCGGGCGGTTTGATGAACTGCTCTGGCGGCTCGGCGCAGCAAGGATGGGTTGCGGTGAATATCGCCATGGCGCCGTTCCTTGTGCTGGCCGGTGGCGCGCTGATCTGGCTGGTCATGCGACCCAAGGACGAAGCCACCGTTTGACCCCAAGGCGGGCGAAAATTTTGCCGGGACAAAATTTTTATTCGGGGCTCGGCCCCGGACCCCGGGATATTTCCGGCACAAAGAAACGGGTCTGAGCCGCCTCAGCGCAGCGTTGCGGCGAGAAGGCGCGCGCGTTTGGAGAACTCGCTCAAGGCAAGTGTGCCGTCCTTGACCCGAACCGGCGATTTGGCTGCGAGGCGCAGAAGCGGCGCGGTCTGCCAGGCCGCAAGGCGCGCGGGCTTTGCCGGTTTGGGCCGGGAGGCGGTTTTGGCCAGACGGTTCAGGCCCTGCTGTGCCAGCGCGGCCACGGCCTCCGGCCTGCCGTCCGGCAGCGGTTGGCGTCCACGGGCTTCAAGATCGGGAATGGCGCGCAGGTAGCCCGCAAGACCCGTTGCCGTGCCAAGCGCCTGCGCCGCAGCTGTGTCCGTTTCTCCGAAGCATCGCGCGGCGGCGGCCATCAGGCTTCCACCGGTTTTCTCAAGATAATCCCAAAGCGCCGCCTCATCCGTGAAAGGCACGCGTTCGATGTCAAGGCGGCGCGCGTCGACAAGCGATTGCAGCTGTTCCGCGCTTGTGCTGTCCAGGATCATGGCCAGTGGCGTGACCACCTCGTGACGCCGCACGATGCCGCCGTTGCGGATCTCTTCCAAGGCATCCCACCACCATTGCAGGCGCATCTGGGCGATCATCGGCTCCTGCGTCACCCAAGGCGCGCGGCTGACCTCGACGTTGAAGGCGTAGAGCGGAAACAGAATGGTACGCGCCTGAACCGGCGCGGCCATGGTGGCGACAAAGCGCTCCGGATCCCCCTGCTCGACCAGCTTGGCGCAGGCGATCAGGTCCGGGTTGTTGGCAAACGGATCGCTCACCGCGCGCGCAGAACGCTGAGCGCGTAGCCGAATTCTTCGTTGTGGGCCCGCCAGAGGGCGGCTTCGGCCGCGCCTTCATCGAGCACGGCAGCAAGCGCCGCATCGGCACCGGGGCGCAGCCTCGCGATGCGTTGATCCATCGGCCCGTAGTACGCTTCCCAAGACGCGCGGGGCAGCATCTTCTGGGCGACAATCTCGAAGCCCTCGGCCTCGATGATGCCGTTCAGGCGATGGGTCGTGCCTATCGCCGGGTATTCTTTGGTCAAAGTGCACCGCACCGGCTCTGACGGCTCCGGCACCCGGAACACCAGTTCGGAGAACACGAGCGTGCCGCCCGGGGCCAGCTTGCCGCGCATGGCATCGAGCCCGTCGCGCAGCCCGAGGAAATACAGCGCGCCTGCACACCAGATCACGTCAAACGGTCCTTCCGCCGCGCGCATATCACCGGTGGTCAACGTCACGCGGCTGTCCCGGCCCCAGCGTTTGGCGGCTTGTTCGATGAAGGGCGCATGAGCATCGACGGCGGTCACATGACCTCCCGGCGCGGTTGCCAGCAAAAGCGCCTGAATGTCCGCCCCCGGTCCGCACCCCGCATCGAGAATGCGCGCACCCGGCTTCACCCCGGCCACCCCCAAGGCCCAGGCGACATCCTCCGGCCGGCCCGGCCCTTCGCGGGGCAGATCCTTGTGCAGCTCGAAGAAAGCAGACCAATCCATGTCACGCACTCCACTCATCCCGCATCAGACGGCTCCCCGTCGCGCACCAGCTTCCAGCGTACCGCATCCAGCAGCGCTTCGAAACTGGCATCCACGATATTGGCGCTGACGCCAACGGTGGACCAACGGCGGCCGGAGTTGTCTTCGCTGTCGATGGTGACGCGGGTGACGGCCTCCGTGCCGCCTTGCGTGATACGCACTTTGAAATCCACCAGGCGCATATCGTCAATCAGGGCCTGGTAGCGCCCCAGATCCTTGGCCAAAGCCTTCGACAATGCGTTCACCGGCCCGCGGTCACAGCCCAGCGTGTCCATCGATTCCGACACCGAGAGCTTCTTCTCGCCGTCAACTTTCACCACCACAACCGCCTCCGACAGGCTGACCATGCGGTTATACTTGTTCTTGCGCCGCTCCACCGTCACCCGGTAGCGCTTGACCTCGAAGAAATCCGGCAACACGCCCAGTTCCTCGCGGGCGAGGATCTCGAAGCTGGCCTGCGCCGTGTCGTAGGAATAGCCTTCGCTCTCCCGCGCCTTGACCCGTTCGAGGATCCGCGACAGCGCCGGATCGCCCTTTTCGACCTCGAGCCCGGCTTCTGCAAGCCGCCGCCGCAGGTTCGACTGACCGGCCTGGTTCGACATGGGGATGATGCGCTCGTTGCCGACGCGCGCCGGTTCCACATGTTCATAGGTGCTCGGATCCTTGAGGATCGCGCTGGCGTGCAGCCCGGCCTTATGCGCAAAGGCAGAACCGCCCACGTAGGGCGCCTGCTTGACTGGAACACGGTTGAGAATGTCATCGAGCATCCGGGCCGTGCGCGTCAGCCCCTGTAGCGCGTCCTGCGTGACGCCGGTGTCAAACTGGCTGGCAAAGGGCTCCTTGAGCAGCAGGGTCGGGATGATCGAGGTCAGATTGGCGTTGCCGCAGCGCTCGCCAAGGCCATTCAGCGTGCCCTGCACCTGCCGTGCCCCGGCCAGAACAGCGGCCAGCGAGCCAGCCACGGCGTTTTCCGTATCATTGTGCGTGTGAATGCCCAGCCGCGCGCCCTCAACCCCGGCCGCGATCACCTCCTGAACGATCTGCCCGATTTCATGCGGCAGCGTTCCGCCATTGGTATCGCACAGCACAACCCAGCGCGCCCCGGCCTCCAGAGCCGCCTTCAGACAGGTCAGCGCATAGGCCGGATTGTCCTTGTAGCCGTCAAAGAAGTGCTCGGCATCAAACAGCGCCTCGCGCTCGGAGGCCACCAGATGCGCCATGCTGGCGGAAATGTTTTCAACATTCTCGTCCAGCGTGACCCCAAGCGCCTTGGTGACATGGTAATCGTGGCTTTTGCCCACAAGACAAACCGCCCCGGTTCCAGCGTTCAGAACCCCGGCCAGCACATCGTCGTTCTCCGCCGAACGCCCCGCCCGCTTGGTCATGCCAAAGGCGGTCATACGCGCCTTCGTCTCGCCGACCTCGTCGAAAAACGCGGAGTCCGTCGGGTTTGCCCCAGGCCAGCCGCCCTCGATATAGTCCACGCCCAATTCATCCAGCGCCGCCGCGATGCGCAGCTTTTCGGCGGTCGAAAACTGGACACCTTGCGTCTGCTGCCCGTCCCGCAGCGTGGTGTCATAGAGATACAGGCGTTCTTTCATGAGCCCGCTCCCTGCTTCTTCTCTGTCAAAATATCCAAGCTCCCGGCGTGGCCGGGACAGCGCCCGGAAAGCCGGGTCCGGTCAAACGGGTTTGCGCCCCCACTCATAGCAAAGCCTCCAGCTTGCCCGCATCGAACCCCGCGCCGGGGACAAGATCCACACCCGCCTTGCTCATGCGCACTTCGACGCCAGCCTCGACCAGAGCCGATTTCAGACGGTCAACCTCGGAGAAGTCCTTGCTTTCCATGGCCGCCGCGCGTGCGCCTGCCAGAAGCTCGGCAAATGCGCCCAGATCCACGTCCACGGCGGCCCATCCGCCCAGGGCCTCGGTCAGCAGACCGAGCAGCCCTGCCCCGGCCCTGAGACCCGCCGCATCCCCTGCCGCCGCGAGCCGGTGCAGCTTCGCAATCGCGCCTGCGGTGTTCAGATCGTCCGCGACACAGGTCAGCACCGCCTCCGGGATCGGACCTGCGTCGACGCCATCGGTCAAGGCCCGCCACTTGCGCAGCGTCGCTTCCGCCTCGCGGGCCTTTTCCGCTGTCCAGTCCATCGGCTTGCGGTAGTGCGTCGAGAGGAAGACAAAACGGATCACCTCGCCCGGCACGCCGGGTTGTCCGTCATGGCCATCAAGCAAATCGCGCACGGTAAAGAAGTTGCCCAGCGATTTGGACATCTTCTTGCCTTCAACCTGAAGCATCTCGTTGTGCATCCAGATATTGGCAAAACCGCCCTTGGGGTTCGAGCAGCAGGACTGCGCAATCTCGTTTTCATGGTGCGGGAACATCAGATCGTTGCCGCCGCCGTGAATGTCAAAGTTGGCCCCAAGCAGATCCTGCGCCATGGCCGAGCATTCAATGTGCCAGCCCGGACGCCCCCGGCCCCAGGGGCTGTCCCAGCCCGGCACGGTTTCATCAGACGGCTTCCACAGGACAAAATCCATCGGATCGCGTTTGTAGGGGGCCACTTCCACCCGCGCGCCCGCGATCATGTCATCGACAGAGCGCCCGGAGAGAGCGCCATAGTCCTTGTAGCTGTCCACCGAGAAGAGCACATGGCCTTCCGCCGCATAGGCGTGACCCGCTTCGATCAGCCCTTCGATCATTTCGACCATCTGCGGGATGTAGGCCGTTGCGCGCGGCATATGGGTCGGCTCCATGGCGCCAACTTCGGCCATGTCATCGAGATACCATTGCGTGGTCTCCGCCGTGATCTCGCCAATGCTGCGCCCGCTTGCAGCAGCGCGTGCGTTGATCTTGTCATCCACGTCGGTGAAATTGCGCACGTAAGTCACGTGATCCGCGCCATAAACTTCGCGCAGCAGCCGGAACAGCGTATCAAAGACAATCACCGGCCGCGCGTTGCCGATATGCGCGCGATCATAGACCGTCGGACCGCAAACATACATCCGCACGTTCTCAGGATCGATCGGTTCGAACCGCTGTTTCTTGCGGGTCATCGAATTGGTGAGACGGATCTCCATGGCGCGCTCCAGGCTAGGGTCGCGGCGGGCTTAGCAACTTCACTTGAGGATTGGAATAGAAGACAGGCCCGCCGACAATGTCAGAGGGTAATGCAGCAAATGCAGAGGGTGCGTGCAGTCTTCATGAATCGTTGGGTAACACGAAATGCGCGCCCCGCATAGGGGCGCGCTGACTTCATTTCAGGAACCAGGGCCGCACACAGGGCCAACCCAGACGGCTTCGGATCACATGACAGTGGATGCGGTCCGGGTAGCCGACGAAAAACAGAGCGTCAGTCATATTGCACCAACTCAAACTCCACCCCGTCGGGCCCGTCGAAATAGAAGCGGCGACCAGGTTCGTAATCCGCGTGGCTGTGGGTCTCGAAGCCAGCCGCCCGGACCCGAACTTCCATGGCGTCCAGATCATCCACCACGATCCCCACATGGTTCAGCCCGCCTTCCGGGCTGTGCCGGGGCGCTGCTTTCGTGCTGCCGGATCCCGGACGGTAGAGCGCGAGGTAGCTGCCTTCGCCGCCCACATGCACCGAGTAACCATTGTCGATCGCCGCCCCTTCCCAGCGCACGGTCCAGCCGAACAGATCGCACAGGATAGCGGCGCTGGCCTTGGGATCGGAGACGGTGATGTTTGCGTGTTCCAATGTTGCACTCATGGGTTTTCTTCCTTCTTTGCGATTTGATGCTGACAAGCTTACTTCTTCAAGTTAACTTGAAAGCAAGAGCTCAGAATTAAATGAAAACAATGATATGCCGAACACCGGACTGACAATTGGCGATGTGGCAGAGCGGGTTGGCCTGGCAACATCCGCGATTCGACACTACGAGGCTGAGGGTCTCGTCTTTCCGGCGCGCAGCGCTTCGGGCCAGCGGCTCTTTGCGCGGTCCGACATTCGCCGCCTGTCATTTGTGCTGATCGCCCAACAGCTCGGCTTCACGCTTGCGGAGATCAAGACACAGCTGGACGGCCTGCCCCATGACCGCGCCCCGACCAAGCGGGACTGGGAACGGATTTCGCGCCGCTTTGGCCGCGTTCTGGACCAGCGCATCGCGACGATGGAGCGTTTGCGTGACAAGCTGGACGGCTGCATCGGCTGTGGCTGCCTGTCGCTGCAGAGCTGCCATCTGTACAACCCCGAAGACCGGGTCGGGCTGAAAGGACCGGGGCCGGGATTGGTTCTGGGTGGGCGGTGACGGGTGGTCCGGACTTTGGCGGATGCCCGGCGCGCCCGCCCTGCGCCTGAGCGATGAGGTCCCGGTGCAAGTCCGGGACGCGAGACCGCCCTTTGCCAACCTCCCCCTTGCCCATTCCTCCAAACCAAAGCATCCTCCCCCAATGTCCCGTGACACCGTCAATTCGATCTGCAAGAGCTTCCCCGGCGCCGAATGGTCGGACCCATGGGGCGGCGGGCATGACGCGTGGAAGGTGGGCGGCAAGATGTTTGCCTGTATCGGCGCGGTTCAGGATGGCGTGTCGGTCAAGACCCCGTCCATCGAAGACGCGCAGCTGTTGATCGAGATGGAGCGTGCGATCAAGGCCCCCTATTTCCACCGCTCCTGGGTTCGCATCGATTGGGATCACATCCCCGAAGACGAGTTGCGGGACCGGCTGCAAACCTCCTACGATCTGATCTTCAAGAGCCTGACGAAAAAGGCGCAGCGAGCCATTTCCGGCACATGACTCCGCTTTACCTGCACGGTCTGCCCGGCAGCGGCGCGGAACTGGCGCTTGGCGGGCGGTCCATGCCTGTGCTGGATCGGAACGCACCGAGTTTCGCCCAAACCGCGATCCGCCTGCCCGCAGGTCCGCTGCATCTGATCGGCTTCTCGCTTGGGGCCGCCTGCGCGCTGCGCCTTGCCGTGCTTGCGCCGGAAAAGATCGGACGGGTGACGCTCATCTCCGCTGCCGCCCCGCTGGAGCTGGGGGACTTCCTGCCTGCCATGGCCGGAGCGCCGGTGTTCCGGCTGGCCCGCAGCCATGCGCGGCTGACCATGCTGACAACGATCCAGAGCACCCTCGCCCGGCTCAGCCCGGCGCTGATGCTCAAGCTGTTGATGAAAGGCGCAGATCCGGCGGATCTGTCCCTCTACGCGGGCCCGGACGGAGCGATTGTCCGCCGCGCCGTGACCGAAGGGCTGACGCATCACAAAGCCGTCTACTTGCGTGAAGTCGCCGCCTACGTGCAGCCCTGGGCGCGGCATCTGGCCTATGTGCGCTGTCCGGTTGATCTTCACCACGGCCGTGCAGACCGCTGGGCGCCTTTTGAGATGGCGCAGACCCTGACCAAAGCGCTCACCCGGGCGGACGTCACGCTGCACCCGCACGCGGACCTTGGCCACTACAGCACCTTGAAACAGGTCCTGCCCACGCTTTGATCCGGCGCGCGGGCTGGAGGGCGGGCCGCTGAGCCACAGGCTCAGTCGGGGCGGACGGAGGCCGCGCGTCAGTTGCGCTCTGCCTCCAGCCGACGATACGCCGCCACGTTTGCGTTATGCTCTTCAAGTGTCTCGGCAAAGTTGTGCCCGTCGCGCGGATCCAGCGTTTTGGCCACGAAGAAGATGTAATCCGTACTGGCCGGGTTCAGCGCCGCCTCGATGCTTGCGCGTCCGGGATTGGCAATCGGGGTCGGCGGCAAGGCCGGGATGACATAGGTGTTCCACGGCGTCGCGCCGCGCAGTTCCGAGGCGCGCAGGCCCCGGCCCAAAACGCCCTGCCCCTTGGTGATGCCATAAATCACCGTCGGGTCCGTCTGCAGCCGCATGCCGCGATCCAGACGGTTCACAAAGACCGATGCCACATCAAAGCGCTCATCCGGCCCGCCCGTCTCTTTTTCGATGATCGAGGCGAGGATCAGCGCCTCTTCGGGGCTGTCCAGCGGCAGGCCATCCGCGCGGTTTTCCCAGGCCTGCGCGAGGATCAGCTCCTGCGCCTGCTGCATGCGCGCAATCACGCTTGCACGGGTGTCGCCCGGCGCCACTTCGTAGCTGTCCGGCGCAAGCGCACCTTCCGCGGGCACCTCTACGGTGCCGTCCAGCACGTCCACCTGCGCCAGCTCCTGCACCACTTGCCAGCTGGTCACACCCTCGGCCAGAGCAACGCGGTAACGTGTGTCGCTCTTCTCACGCACCTGCGTATAGACCGCAGGCACGTCGCCCTTGCCGGGGTTGAAGGAGGCTTTCTCTTCGTAACGCCCGGTCGCCGGATCAATCTCGCGGACCTGCACGGTCGCGCGGGTGATGCCGATGCGGTAGACCACTTCGGTGCCGCAGGTGCTTGCGCCGCCTTTGGTGACGATGTCGACGATCTCGGACATGCTCGCGCCGTTCGGCACAAGGTAGCTGCCCGCCTTCAGCAGTTGCGTGCGGTCGGTGTAATCCGCCCCGAGCCGGAACATCGGCGCGTTCGAGATTGCGCCGCGCTCCGCCAGATCCTCGGAGACGCGCTTCATGTTGGTGCCGCGCGGCACCTCAAGGCAGATCGCGGCGTCCAGCGGCCCTTCGGCGCTGTATTCGTTCTGCGCCCAGATCAGCACGCCGCCAAAGAGGAACACCGCGACAACCAGAAAGGTCAGCGCGTTCGAAGCGATGTTGCGCCACATGGGCTTAGCTCACTTTCCCGAAGATCACCGACGCGTTGGTGCCGCCAAAGCCGAAGGAGTTGGACAGGGCATAGCTGATCTCGCGCTCCTGCTTGGCGTTCGGCGCAAGGTTCAGCGCCGTTTCCACCGCAGGCGTGTCGAGGTTGATCGTCGGCGGGGCGACCTGATCGCGGATCGCGAGGATCGAGAAGATCGCCTCAATGGCACCCGCCGCGCCCAGAAGGTGGCCGGTGGCGGATTTGGTCGAGGACATGGTCGCGGTGCTTGCCGCATCGCCCAGCAGGCGTTCAACCGCGCCCAGCTCGATGGTGTCGGCCATGGTCGAGGTGCCGTGCGCGTTGATGTAGTCAATCGCCGCAGGCTCCAGCCCCGCGTCCTTCAGGGCCGCACGCATGGAGCGCTCGCCGCCTTCGCCGGTCTCGGACGGTGCGGTGATGTGATACGCGTCCCCGGTGAGGCCGTAGCCGCAGACCTCGGCATAAATTTTCGCGCCGCGCGCCTTGGCGTGTTCATACTCTTCGAGCACCACAACACCGGCGCCCTCGCCCATCACGAACCCGTCGCGGTCCGCGTCATAGGGGCGCGAGGCCTTTGTCGGCTCATCGGCGCGTTTGGTCGAAAGCGCTTTACAGGCGTTGAAGCCCGCGATGCCAATCTCGGAGATAGCCGCTTCCGCGCCGCCCGCCAGCATCACATCCGCATCACCGTATTTGATCAGCCGCGCCGCATCGCCGATGGCGTGCGCACCCGTCGAACAGGCAGTGACAACCGCGTGGTTCGGACCTTTGAAGCCGTATTTGATCGAGACGTTGCCGGAGATCAGGTTGATCAGCGCCCCGGGGATAAAGAACGGCGAGACGCGGCGCGGGCCTTTTTCCTTGATCAGGATGGCCGTGTCCGCGATGGAGTTCAGCCCGCCAATGCCGGAGCCGATCATCACACCGGTGCGCTCGCGCGCCTCATCGTCTTCGGGCGCCCAGCCGCTGTCAGCCACAGCCTGCGCCGCAGCCGCCATGCCGAACTGGATGAACTCATCGACCTTGCGCTGCTCTTTCTTGTCAAGATAGGCGTTCGGATCGAAGGTGCCGTCCGAGCCATCGCCATAGGGCACTTCGCAGGCATAGGTCGTGGCCAGATGGCTGGCATCGAACTTCGAGATGGTCCCGGCACCCGACTGTCCATCAAGCAGACGGCTCCATGTCTCTTCAACACCGCTTGCCAGCGGTGTGACCAGCCCAAGTCCTGTAACGACAACCCTGCGTGCCATGGCTTTGCCCTTCCTCATGTATCCTTTCGCTGCCTATAGCCTGTCAGAGCAAGAATGGGCAAGAGCGGGACTGCCCCTGCCCCGCGCGGGATGTTGCCCATGCTGGCTTTCCGGCAGGCAGACGGCCTGCGCCCTTTATTGATGGGCCGCCTCAACCCGGCTCAACGCGTCTTTGAGCGCGGCCAGCGTATCCCCCTCGCGCAGCACTTCGCGCTGGAACCAGTCTTCATGCACGGCCACGATCTTGAGTGGAAAGCTTGGCAGATCAAGCACCTGCGACATGACAAACCGGTGGTTGCCGGAGCCGGACTTGGCCAGCCGGCCGTCTGCGTCGATCACGGCTGTCGATTCAAACCCGGTCTTGTCCGGGCGAAACCCGTCCTTGCGCAGGCTGGCGATCAGCGGCTGCACGTAAGTGCGGAAAAATGCGACGATCTCCGCCTCGCTGCGCATCTCGACCGTTTTGTGCCGGGCGATGCCGGTTTGCCGAAGATCTTCGCAGAGGTCCTGAAACCAGAAGGTTTCCTCAAGCTGCCTGTCCCGCCCGATAAAATCGGCGATCTTGCGAAAGCGGTCCGTGCGCTCCACAGGCACCGGCTCTTTGAAATGCTCCGCCGGGATTACAAAAGGCTCCTGCCTTTTGAGCGCAGGACGGATCAGGTTGACGAGCGGCTTGGGCCAGCGCGCTTCAAGCCGCTTGATCCGGCCCTTGGCCACCGGCCACTTGGTGCCGACATAACCGGGCACACGGGACGGCCGCACCCCCAGCACAAAACTGTCGCGAACCCGGGCGCTCATGGCGCGCTGCTTCATTTGTGAAGGTTTCATGACAGTAATGTAACAACGCAGCCGGGGAGTGCAATTGGGGTTGGCGCAAGGCCAGGGCCTTGACGTTGCGTTGCACACCGTCCGCGAAATACGCCACTATCGCGGCGTTCATATCTTCAGAGCAAGGATCGCAGGTCAGTATGGTGCATAATGTGTTCGGTTCTTTCGGAGCCTTGTTTTCGCTGCTGAGTTTGTCCGCCGTTTTCTCATTTGGTCCGGTGTCAGCCAAGGCGGCCTGCACAGATGAGAAGACCGCCCTTGAGATGTCCTTGGAGCAGCTTGAGCGCATTGATCCATGCAACGCGGTTGTCGAAATGTTTCGCGGCGGGTTCGCTACATCGGCCATTCCGAAGAGGCCGCACTCTTCCAAAGACATCGAGAAATACAAGTATTACCCGATGATACGGCTGTACCTGCAGCGAAAGGAAAACCCCCACTCTGCCGATTTTTCCATTGAATTTCGCTACTTGATCTCAGCCAGCCTGTTTGTGAGCGCGGAGAACTCGCGCCGCCAAGCCGCTTACGCGGCCTACATTATGAATGAGTATTGGAGCGATCTAGGAGAGGTTCGGGGGGATGGTGCCGCCTGGATGGAAATGTCCTTGCAGGAAGCCTTCATCGCAACGGGATTTCCGGACATCGCGAGCCTGTATTGCTTCATCAAGTACGATATGCCGAGTTTGGACTTTGAAACCATCACCGGCTCAAATGCGTTCAGGTCTTGCGTAAAGCCGTGACTCTCAGGCCCAGTCCGCGCCCAAATCCGCGTTGGCCCGGTCAATCCAATGCTCGCGCAGCCAGTCGCAAGGTTTGGAGTGACGGATGAAAGAGCCGTTCCAGCCTTCCAAGGCGTCCGTCATCTTGGGCCGACCGTGGAAGCATACCACGCGGGCATCCGTCGGCAGTCGCGGGGCGTGGAGCCAGTTGCCGGGGAACGGGTTGCAGTCGTATTTGAACGAGACCACCCACTCTTCGGGAATATAGGTGAAGCAGCCGCGGTCCATGGCCTTGTGCGAGGTGTAGCGCTGCTCGGAGCCGCGGGCTTTTTCAACCTCTGCATAGGCGTTTGCCGCAAGGTCTTCGTAAAGGAAGCCATGCTCTGCCGGATCGAAACGGAAGACAGAGCCGTGTCCTGTCGGGCGGCCTTTGCGCTTTTCCGTCCAGTCATGGCGCATCGCCACCGTTCGCGGCGCGAGATCGTGGATGTCGTCCAGCGCCCCGGTGATCACCACGTCGAGATCAAAGCCCAGAACCGGCCCTTTCAGATCAGGCACCAGATCGGGCCGGAAGAGCGAGACCTTGCGCATCGCCCCTTGCCGGTTCGCCACCGCCAAAGCCTCTGCCATCGGCTTGGCAAACGGCTCCACCGGCAGGTCTAGGACCTCGATATCCGGGTGCAGGCCTTCGCTGTGTTCCGTCATGCACAGGAACCGCACCGGGCGTTTGAGATTGCGCCGCACCCCGGAATAGAGGCGGTTGACGTATTCGGGGCCAAAGAGGGTGCCCCACTTGATGCACATGATGTTGACTGGATCGCTCATGGCTGCTCTCTACTCTGAGGGATGTGCCGTGACCAGTGGAAAGACTTATGAAACGCCTGCTCCTTGCTTTGCTGATTGCTGGCTCGCCTGCTTTGGCGGAGGACGTGACCTTCGAAGAGTTTATGACCGGTGGGCTGCACTTCACGGATGAGTTGACCGAAGGGGCTGCGTTTTTTCGCAGTCTGCCGGTGGAGATGCAGGACAAGATTCTGGTTGGGCTCGGCGCGATTCTTTTGGATCTCGGCGGCCAACGTCTGTTTCTTGATGCCGGGATCATGACACTGGGACAAAGAGCCTTGATGGAACTTCGGTTCCCGGAATTGGACCCGGACAATGGCGCCATTTTCTACCGCGTTTTTCGGGAAAAGCAGCAACTCGGAGAGCATGATGCCTACCGAGGCGCACTTGTGGGCTTTGGCCGTTTTGGACGTGACCACATCGGTTTGGAGGCCGCCGCTCAAGGGTTCTTTGGCAAACCGACTGAGACGCTCAACGATCATGAGTTGGCCTATTGCCTCGGACACGGCCCAGACCTTTTGATTGCTTATGTCCCGCCTAGGCGCGAACTGCGTTATAGAGAGCAACGGATAGCACGCGTCTGGAACGATTGGGTTGACCAAGGTTTGATCACCGTCGCAGAGGGCACCGACGCTGTGGACAGGCTGACCGCAGAAACCCTCGCTCTGCAAACCCTCCCCGAATAACCCACCCTTGCGCGTCCCGGCTGGGGCTTCTATTCTGCACCTGCAATCCAACTTCGGAGACTTGATGGAGCTTGCATTGATCCTCCGGGCCCGCGCCCCGCGCGCATGAGGTCCGAGACCACATCTGACCCCGCCGCCCGCGGGGCCAAAAGACATGTCTTATCAGGATCGATCCATTGACCGACATCACCCTTGCCAGCCTTGGCTGGTCCGACTTTTTTGAAAACCAACTGGAACCCACCGAAACCCTGCTCACCCCTGCCCGCGTGCATGAGGTCCAGCGCGACCGGATTCGCGTGTTGACCGAGCAAGGCCCGCTGCAACTCTTCCCCACCGAAGCGGCGGGGAACTATGCGGTGGGCGATTGGGTGCTGACCGACGGCACGCAGGCGCTGCGCATTCTGGAGGCGCGTACGGCGCTGACGCGCAAGGCGGCGGGCCACGTGGCCTATACCCAGCGCATCGCGGCCAATGTGGATACGCTTGGGATTGTCTCGAGCTGCAATGACGACTTCAACCTTGCCCGGATTGAGCGCTACTTGGCACTGGCCGCCACGGCGGGCTGCACGCCGCTGCTGATCCTGACCAAAGCAGACAAGAGCGAAGACGTGGCGCATTACGCCGCAGAAGCGCGGACCTTGTCTGAAGACCTGGGCGTGCTTGCTCTGAACGCCAAGGATGCGGGCGAGGCCGCCCCGCTCCACCCTTATGCCAGCGAAGGCCAGACACTTGCGTTGCTCGGCTCGTCCGGGGTGGGCAAGACCACGCTGCGCAACAGGCTGACCGGCGAGAGCGCTGCGACGCAGGGCATTCGCGAGGATGATGCGAAAGGACGGCATACGACGACCTACCGCAGCCTTGTTCAAACCCAGACTGGCGGCTGGCTGATCGACACCCCCGGCATGCGCGAGCTTCAACTGGCGGATATGGCGGAAGGGATCCAGGAGGTCTTTGACGATCTTCTGGAGCTGTCGGCGCAGTGCAAGTTCCGCAATTGCGACCATGTCAGCGAGCCCGGCTGTGCGGTTCAGGCGGCGATTGCCGATGGTACGCTCGATCCGGCCCGGCTGGAGCGCTGGCGCAAATTGCAGGCCGAGGACGCGCGCAACACCGAGTCGATTGCGCGGCAGCGGGCGCGGGGAAAGGCGTTTGCCAAGATGGTGAAAGGCGCGAAGAAAGCCAAACGCGTGCGGTGACGCCCCTCTGGGGCGTGCAGGAGGCGCTGCCTCCTACGGCTCGATGAGCCTACCTCCGAGGTATTTTGGGCCCAAAGAAACCAAGTCGGGCGCGCTTCGGGACGGTGGGCGGGGCGACGTGCCTTGGCACAAGCGTCGCCCCGTCCCTTTTTTATGCAGGCATGCGCTGTTCGACGATCTCAGCCCACCACGAACAACCGGCCGGGATGGTTTCATCGTTGAAGTTGTATTCGGGGTGGTGCACCGGTGCGGTATCGCCGTTGCCGACCAAAATGTAAGCGCCGGGCCGTTCTTCGAGCATGAAGGCGAAGTCTTCGCCGCCCATGACAATCGGGGCCTCATCACATTGACCGGAAATGGATTTTGCCACCTGGGCGGCAAATTCCGTCTGCTCTTCGGAGTTCACCATCACCGGATAGCCGAGGTAGTATTTCACTTCCGCCTCACCGCCGTAGGTGGCGGCCACGCCAGCGCAGATCGCCTTGATCCGTTCTTCGGCCAAGGCGCGCATGTCCTTGGACTGCGTGCGCACCGTGCCTTTCAAATGCACCCGCTGCGGGATCACGTTAAAGGCTTTGGAGGAGGTTTCAAAAGATGTGACCGACACCACAACCGGGTCCACGGGATCGGCGTTGCGGCTGGAGATGGTCTGCAGGGAAAGGACGAGCTGCGAGGCCATGACGGTCGTGTCGACCGCTTCCTGCGGTTTGGCCGCATGCCCGCCCTTGCCTTCCAGCAGGATTTCGAACTGATCCGTTGCGGCAAAAAACGCGCCCGGGCGGATGGCAAAGGATCCGACCGGACGGCCTGGCCAATTGTGCATGCCGTAGACTTCCTGAATGCCCCAACGATCCATCATGCCGTCGTCGCACATCTCCTTGCCGCCGCCGCCGCCCTCTTCGGCGGGTTGGAAAATCACTACAACCGTGCCGTCGAAATTGCGGGTTTCGGACAGGTATTTCGCCGCCCCGAGCAGCATCGCCGTGTGCCCGTCATGCCCGCAGGCATGCATCGCACCGTCTGTTTTCGAGGCGTAATCCAGCCCCGTCTGCTCATGGATGGGCAGCGCGTCCATGTCGGCACGCAGCCCGATGACCGCGCCCTTGGTGTCTGTTTTGCCTTTGATCACACCCACAACGCCGGTCCGCCCGATACCTTCTGTCACCTCTTCACAGCCAAACGCGCGCAGTTTTTCCGCGACAAGCGCGCTGGTGCGGTGGGTTTCAAACAGGATTTCCGGGTTTTCGTGGATGTCCCGACGCCAGGCGATGATGTCCTGCTGCAATTCGGCAAAGCGATTCTTGACGGGCATGAAAGCTCCTTGGGGTGCTGTGATGAGGAATTTGATCAAACCCTGCCACCACGCCACGCGCACCGCAAGCGGTCTGCTTATAAATTCGGGCCGGGGACGAGTTTTGAGCCATCACGGAAGCGTGTGATACGGAACCGGCTCAGATCATGGCCCGGGTCCTGGCCCATGGCGAGGGCCACCGCGATGCGGCCAAAGGCCGGACCAATGCCAAATCCATGGCCGCACATGCCGGTCACAACCGTGAGGCCAGGGAGGGTTGGTTCATTGTCGACAATTGGTACAACGTCGGGCAGGACATCGATCATCCCGCCCCATTCGGCGCGGCTGTTGACGGTTTCCACCGCAGGATAGATCGCTTCAAAGCCCTCCTTCAACGCCTTGGTCTTCTTGGCATTTGGAGAAGGGTCGAGCACGCGCATCCGCTCAAACGGCGTTTCCTCTCCGTCCGACCACTTGCGCGCGGTGCGCAGGGCGTCCGGGTAGTCAGCGGGCGCAGGACCGCAAAGTTTCACATCGAATTCACCGGACAAGGCCAAAGGCAGGTAGCGCCGCAGATGGCGTACCGCATCCGGCCCGACAAAGAGTTCTGCAAAGGCCGCAGGCGCCAAGGTGTAGCCGCCGTCGGCGCGCGGGCGAAACGCGATGCGATCGTCTACGGCGGCCGCGGAAACCACCTGCGGCAAAGGCTGCGTTGCCAAAACCGTTGAGCGTACAGAAAGCTGTGGAATATCAATGCCGTGCCGTCTGAGGAACAGGCTGGACCACGCCCCGCCTGCGAGCACGACACGCTCGGTTCTGATCGCACCGGCTTCTGTGACAACGCCCGTTATCTTGCCAGAGGATCGCAGCAACCCGCGCGCGGCGCAGCGTTCCCGGATCACGGCCCCCTCAGTCACGGCCAGGCGCGCCAGTTCGGGCACCGCGACCCATGGCTCTCCCTTCATATCCGTGGGCGTGTGCAAGGCCCCGATCCAGGGGGCTTTCGGTTCACCCAGAAGAGCAGATGTTTCCTTTTCTGTCAGAAGCTTGGAGGACACACCTAAGGCCTCGGCCTCCTGTAGCCACGCCTCAAAGGCAGCCATTTCGCCAGCAGTCCGGGCAAGATAGGTCACGCCCGTTTGCCGCACGCCCAATCGGCCTTCGCAGGTTGTATCGAGTTCCTGCCAGAGCCGCTGCGCTTCCAAAGCAATCGGGATTTCAGCAAGGTCGCGCCCCTGAACGCGGATCCAACCCCAGTTGCGGCTGGATTGTTCTGCGGCGACGCGGCCTTTCTCAAGCACGATGACGGAAAGCCCCTGCCGGGCTGCAAAAAGTGCTGTGGAGATTCCGATCACACCGCCGCCAATCACAACAAGATCAACGGCTTGCGGCAAGTCTGCGCTGTGTTCGATCGGTCCTTCGTCCCGGATGGGAAAGCTCACGCCAGCCGCTCCACCAAGCGCTCCATGAAGCGCTGCCCTTTGTTGAACTGTGCAACGGTGATGTATTCGTCCGGCTGATGCGCCACGTCGATGCTGCCCGGCCCGCAGACGACAACGTTGTAGCCTCCGGCCTGAAAATGGCTGGCTTCGGTGCCGTAACTGACAAAACCGTCGGAGTTGTCGCCGGTGATTTGCCGGACCAGAGCTTCGGCGGTGTTGTCTTCAGACGGGGCAAAGGGCGGCAGGGCGAACTTTTCTTCGACCTCGATCCACGCCTCCTCACGTATCGCTTTCATTCCCGCTTCCAGATCTTTGACTTTACTCTCAAAAAGCTCTTTCCAGCGATCAGGGTTCTCTCCCGGAACGATGCGGAATCCAAAGCCGAACTCGCAGTCCTTTGCAGCGATATTATGTGCTGTGCCGCCGCTGATCTGACCGACATGCGCGTTTGTGTAGGGCGGATCAAACAGCGCCGCCATGCTGGACGGCGGTGTGTCCTCCTGTGATGCATTCACCTGATTGGCCCAGTCGATCAGCTTTGCCCCCCACATGATCGCGCTGACGCCGGTGTGCAGAAGCGAGGAATGGACCTCGAAGCCGTGCATGTGCACCCACCATGTCAACCCGCCCTTGTGGCCGGTGACCGCTTTCAGCATGGTCGGCTCACCGACGATCACGTCGCTGGCTTTTGGCAATATTTCCATGGCCTTGACGAGCGGCGGCGCGCCGGTGCAGCCGATCTCTTCGTCGTAGCTCAGGGCGATCTGCAACGGGCGTGAGACCCCGCGATGCTGCGCCTCGACCATGGCCCAGACCGCGAGCGCGTCAAATCCCTTCATGTCCGTGCAGCCGCGTCCGAAAAGCCGGCCGTCGCGTTCTGTCACCACAAATGGATCGCTGGACCAGGCCTGCCCTTCAACCGGCACCACATCCGTATGCCCGGAGAGCACGACGCCGCCTTCCACCTCTGGGCCCACATGAGCAAAAAGCGCTGCCTTGTCGGAGGTTTCGTTGTAATGACGATGGCAAGTGATGCCATGACCGGTCAGGTAGTCTTCGACCCAGTCGATCAGAGGCAGGTTGCTGTCGTGGCTGACCGTCGGAAAGCCGACGAGCCGGTCCAAGATCTCACGTGGCGAAAGCCTGTCCATAGCGGCCTCTGTTTCTTTGTGCTCAAAATATCCCGGGGAGCGCGAGGGGCTGGCCCCTCGCTCCCGTCCTATCCATCAGTAGCCGCTGTCTGTGATCAGAACCCGGTGACCGGGCGATACCTCGCGGTATTCCGAAGGTTCAGCGGTGTAGTCAACGGAGTGGATTGGAGAGGGAATTGGTTTGAAATTCAAATCCTTCTCGGACTTTCTTTGAGTCGGATCAGCAATGGGCACCGCCTTCATCAACGCCTGTGTATACGGGTGCTGAGGGTTCTCAAAAACCGCCTGACGCGGGCCGATTTCGACGATCCGCCCAAGGTACATCACCCCAACCTGATGGCTCACCCGTTCCACAACGGCCATATCGTGGCTGATGAAGAGGTACGACAGGCCAAGGTCGGATTGCAGCTCCATCATCAGGTTCACCACCTGCGCCTGCACTGACACGTCGAGCGCGCTGACCGCTTCATCTGCGACGATCAGCTTGGGGCGGAGCGCCAAAGCACGTGCGATCGCAATGCGTTGGCGCTGGCCGCCGGACAATTCGTGCGGGTAGCGCCGCATGAAACTGCGCGGCAGTTCGACCCTGTCGAACAGCTCTCCCACCCGGTCCATCACCGCACTGCCGGTTTCGGTCTGGTAGTTGTGGATCGGCTCTGCGACCTGATCGGCCAACTGGATCTGTGGGTTCAGCGAGGCAAAGGGATCCTGAAAGATCATCTGCATTTCGCGCCGTTCTTCGCGCAGTTCCTTGGGGCCGAGCGACATGATGTCGACCCCATCGAGCATCACCTGCCCGGCCACCGGCTCCACCAGACGCAGGATCGAGCGCCCGGCGCTGGACTTGCCACAGCCGGATTCGCCCACGAGACTCAGGGTCTGGCCCTTGTTGATCTGGAACGAGACATCCTCGACCGCGTGCACGTTGGAGATATGCCGACGGAAGAAGCCGCCCCGGACCGGGAAGCGTGTGGTCAGCCCTTTCACATCGAGCAGAACCTCGTCCTGCCCCTTGATCGGCTGCACGTCATGCTCATCCGAGCCAAGCAGCTTCATCGGTTCCGGCAGCGCCTTGCCGGTCATCTCGCCCAGCTTGGGCACCGCCGCCAGAAGCGCCTGGGTGTAAGGGTGCTGAGGGTCTTCGAAAATCTGCTGAACCGGCCCTTCTTCAACCTTGTTGCCACGGAACATGACAACGACCCTGTCGGCCATCTGCGCGACCACGGCCATGTCATGGGTGATGAACATCACCGCGGTGCCGGTTTCGCGCTTGAGACGGTCGATCAGCGCCAGAATCTCGGCTTGAATGGTCACATCAAGCGCCGTTGTCGGCTCGTCTGCGATCAACAGGCGCGGCTCGCAGGCCAGCGCCATGGCGATCACAACACGCTGACGCATACCACCGGACAACTCGTGCGGATATTGCTTCAGGCGGCGTTCCGGTTCGGGGATTCGCACTTGGCGCAGCAGGTCCAATGCGCGCTCCTCGGCCTTGGCTTGGCTGAGTCCTTTGTGCACGCGCAGCCCTTCGGTCAGTTGGCGGCCGACCGTGAACACCGGGTTCAGAGCCGTCATGGGCTCCTGGAAAATCATGCCGATTTCATTGCCGCGAATGGTGCGCATCAGGCTGTCGCCGGCTTCGGAGAGGTCCACTTCGTCCCCCTCGCGGCGGTCGAAGAGCAAGCGCCCGTTGGCAATTTTGCCGCCGCCGTATTCGACAAGGCGCATGAGCGAGAGCGAGGAGACCGATTTGCCGGAGCCGGATTCGCCCACGACGCAAACCGTTTCGCCCGATTTGATGTCGAACGAGACGTCCTCGACGCCGACAATCGTTCCGGCCTTGGTCTGGAATTCGACTCGCAGGCGGTCGATCCGGGCCACTGTGGCAGCGTTGGTGTCGTCGAGCATGATAGGTCCCCTGTTTGTCCCCCGACGGTAAGGCTATGTTTTCAGCACTGTCAAACCCTCGAATGCTTAACCCGAAGGCAATGCTTGCAATTTGCGCAAATCCTGTTTCGATGGGGGGCAGTGTGGGGATGCTGACACGTTCTGCCTATAGTGGAGAAATCGGCCTGTCCGGTCGTTGATCCGCGTGGACGAATCGAGCTTATCCCACTCAAACAAAGAAAAAATCCGAACCTGAGTTCGGATCAACAAGGAGAGTGACATGAAACTCAAAACCCTGATGATGGGGGCTGTTGCATCTATGGCTCTGGCCCCGGCGGCCTTTGCCGAGCGTGGCAGCGATGGCGAAGTCAAGATTCTGTATTGGCAGGCACCGTCGATTCTGAACCCCTTCCTCTCGGGCGGCACGAAGGACGTTGAGTCCAGCTCGATGATCATCGAACCGCTGCTCCGCTACGACGAAACCGGCACGCTGGTGGCTTGGCTCGTTGACGAAGTCCCGACCGTTGCAAACGGCGGCTTCAGCGAAGACCTGACGCAGATCACCTACAAGCTCACGCCGGGCCTCAAGTGGTCGGACGGCACGGATTTCACCTCCGAAGACGTGAAATTCACCTATGAATACTGCACGCACCCCGAAGGCGGCTGCGCTCAGCTGACCAAGTTCGAGGGAATCACCTCGGTCGAGACGCCGGATGCGACCACCGTTGTGGTCAACTTCGCCTCGCCGATGCCGAACCCCTATCTTGCCTTTGTTGGCGGTGAGAGCCCGATTCTGCAAAAAGCGCAGTTCGAGAGCTGCATGGGCGCCGCGGCCTCCACCTGCACCGAGCAGAACTTCGGCCCGATCGGCACCGGCCCGTTTGTCGTGGACGAATTCAAGCCGAACGACGTGATCTCCATGTCCGCCAACCCCAACTACCGCGATCCGGCCAAGCCCGCCTTCGCCTCCGTGACCTTCAAAGGTGGCGGCGATGCAGCGGCGGCGGGCCGTGCGGTTATGGAAACCGGCGAATTTGACTACGCCTGGAACCTTCAGCTGGCGCCCGACGTGATCGCCAAGATGCAGGAAGGCGGCAAGGGCACGCCGGTTGCAGGCTTCGGCCCGCTGCTTGAGCGCATCATGCTGAACAACACCAACCCGTCGGCTGATCTTGGCCCGGACGAGCGCTCCGTGGTGCGTCCGCACCCGTTCCTCGGCGATCCTGCGGTCTACAAAGCCATGTCCATGGCCATCGACCGTCCGCTGCTCGTGGAAGTGGGTTATGGTCAGGCGGGCCGCGTAAGCTGCTCCTGGGTTCCGGCTCCGGAAGCCTTTGCGGTCACCGACATCGAAGGCTGTGACGTTCAGGACATCGACGGCGCCAAGGCCATGCTTGATGCGGCTGGCATCGTAGACAGCGACGGCGACGGCGTGCGCGAGAAGGACGGTGTGCCGCTCTCGATCCTGTACCAGACCTCCACCAACGCCGTGCGTCAGGACTTCCAGGCTCTGATCAAGGACTGGTGGGGCCAGATCGGCATCGAAGTTGAACTGCGCAACATCGACGCTTCGGTGTTCTTCGGCGGGGACGCGGGTTCGCCCGACACCTTCCAGAAGTTCTATGCGGACGTGGAAATGTACGCCAACACCTTCAACGGCACCGACCCGCAGGCTTATCTCGGCAACGGTCTGTGCGACAAGGCCCCGAGCCCGGACAGCCAGTGGCAGGGTGAGAACATCTCGCGCTTCTGCGACGAAGAGTTTGACGCCATGCACGCCGAACTGTCCAAGACCGCAGACATCGCAGAGCGTTCGCGCCTCGGCAAAGCCATGTCCCGCATGGCCTTCGAGCGCGGCATGATGATCCCGCTTGTGCACCGTGGCCGCCTGTCGGCTCACGCCAACAGCCTTGGCGGCGTGAAGCTCAACGTCTGGGACAGCGAGCTGTGGAACGTCGCGGACTGGTACCGCATGAAGTGATCTGACGCGGGGCGGGGCTTTGGCCTCGCCCTTCGTATTCAGATCCTGCAGGGCGGGTCTCGTCCCGCCCTTCTCTCCTTCCTTCCTTTCGGAAACTTCTGACCCGAGGCGCCGATGCTCTCTTATGCCACGCGACGGTTGATCCTATCGATCCCGACGCTTCTGTTCATCAGTTTCGTGATCTTCATGTTGCTGCAACTCGCCCCAGGCGATCCCATGGCCCAGGTGCCACTCACCGTGCCGGACGAGGTGAAGCAAAAGATGCGGGAGGCGCTTGGCGTCGGCCAACCCCCGCTTGTGCAATACTGGAAATGGCTGGTTCAGGTCTTCTGGATCGAACCGCAGGTCATGTTTGACTGGATGTTCGGCACGGACTTCTCCGAAGGCAAACAGCGTGTGATCTCCTGGCAGACCCGCAGCCCGGTGATGGACATCATTATCCAGCGCATTCCGCAGACCCTCTGGGTGGTTGGCGTGGCCTATGTGGTGGCGATCCTCATCGCCCTGCCCGTGGGCATCTACTCCGCCTATCGCCAGTATTCGGTCTTTGATCAGGCGGGCACTTTCGTGACGATGATCGGCTTCTCGATCCCGCCGTTCTTTACCGGTCCTTTGCTGATCGTGATTTTCTCGGTGCAGCTTGGCTGGTTCCCCTCGATCTATGACACAACCCACGTTGTCACCGATTGGGCAAGCTTCAAGGTGCAGCTGATGCAAATGGTTCTGCCGGTGATGGTGCTGGCGCTGCAGATCACGGCCCAGCTCAGCCGCTACATGCGCGCGACCATGCTCGACAATCTCAAACAGGATTACGTCCGCACCGCCCGCGCCAAGGGCCTGTCCGAAGCGGTTGTCGTGATGGTCCACGTGCTGCGCAACTCGATGATCCCGGTGGTCACGGTGATTGCGCTTGGCATTCCATCGATCTTTGGCGGGGCCATCATCACCGAGAACGTCTTCAAGGTGAACGGCATTGGCCAGCTTCTGCTGACCTGGCTGTTTGCCAATGACCTGCCGGGCGTGATGACGCTGACCTTCATCTTTGCCGTACTCATCGTTCTGTTCAACCTGATCGCCGACATCCTCTACGGTGTCCTGGACCCGAGGATTCGCTATGACTAATTCGGCCCCCTCCCCGATCGAAGCGCTCAAGGACACAGGCCCTCTCGCCCCGCCCACCTCTCGGGCACGCGATGTCTGGGATCAGTTCCGCAAACACAAGGGCGCGCTCTTTGGCCTCGGGTTTCTGATATTCATAACGCTGGTTGTGCTCATCGGGCCGTACCTTTGGACGGTGGACCCGCAGAAACTCGACATCCGGTCCAAGAACATGCGCCCCATCTACACCGCAATTTGGGACTCGACGGCAAATGTCGGCTGGAACAAGCCGCTCGGCTCCGATCAGCTTGGCCGTGACAACCTTGCACAAATGATCGCCGGGGGCCGCGCCTCCATGGCCGTCGGCTGGGCCGCGATGATCCTCAGCCTTGTCATTGGCACGGCGATTGGCGTTCTGGCGGGGTTCTACCGGCGCATTGACGGTCTGCTCATGCGCACCACGGACCTCTTTCTCGCACTGCCGATCCTGCCGCTGCTGCTGCTGGCAGTGACGCTTTTCCGGCAACCCCTGCGCAATCTGGCTGGGCCAGAGGGGGGGATGTTCATCCTGATTGTGACGATCATCGCGATCACCTCGTGGATGCCCACGGCGCGCATCGTGCGCGGCGATGTTCTGGCGATCAAGGAACGCGAGTTCGTGCTCGCCGCCCGCTCCATCGGCTCGCAGGATGGCAAGATCATCCGCCGTCACCTCCTTCCAAACGTGCTCTCGCCGATCATGGTCTCCGCTGCGCTTGGCCTTGCCACCGCAATCATCACCGAAAGCGCGCTCAGTTTCCTTGGGGTCGGTTTCCCCTCGGACTTCCCCACATGGGGCAAGATGCTGGCGGATGCGGTGGTGCGGATGGAAGAGTATCCCGAACGGGTGCTGCTGCCCGGCTTCGCCATTTCGCTGACGGTTCTGTCAGTGAACTACATCGGCGACGGGCTTCGGGACGCGCTAGATCCGCGTGTTCGCGGGCGCTGAGCCAAATAAGGACAGTCCAATCCCAAACCAAAGAGGCGGCAGAACACGGGCCGCCTCTTTTTCGTTGCGGGGAACGTCCATTCTGATGCGGCGCAGAAATCGGAACGCTGTTCTCCCTCAGAAACTCCCGCCCATAAGAGCGGTGCTTGCAATGCCCGCAAACCCTCCTTCATAGGAACAGAATTCCTGAACTGGAGGCAAACCGATGTTTGAGTCCCTTGGCTTTGAAAACCTGACCGCACCGCAAGTCGCCGTGTTCTTCGCCCTCGCGCTTGGCGCGCTCTTCGGGCTGTTTGCCGAGCAAACCAAGTTCTGCTTCCGCCGCGCTTTGATCGGCGAGGACCGCCGCTCTGCCGCCGGTGTCTGGCTCACCGCCCTCGCGGCCGCCTTGATCGGCACGCAAGCGTCCGTCGCGCAAGGCTGGATCAGCTTTGACGAGCATCGCTTCCAGAACGTCGAACTGCCATGGCTGGCCATTGCCGTGGGCGGGGTGCTCTTTGGCGCGGGCATGGTTCTGACCCGCGGCTGCGCCTCGCGCCTGACCGTGCTGGCCGCGTCCGGCAACCTGCGCGCCGTGTCTGTTTTGGTGGTTTTTGCCATCGCAGCCCATGCGACCATGAAAGGCGTTCTGACCCCTGTCATGACCGCGCTGACCGAACCGACGCTGGCCATTGGCGGCGCCTTGCCAGGCAACCCGCTGGCCTGGACCGCTGTTCTGGCGCTGGCCGCCTTTGCCTTCGCCCTGCGGTCCGGCGCGCGCCCCTTCACACTGGTTCTGGCTGCGCTGCTTGGCCTTCTGGTGCCGCTCGGCTGGGTCGGCACGGGCTTTGTCCTCTATGACGACTTTGACCCCATCGCGATGGAAAGCCTCAGCTTCACCGCACCCTGGAGCGAAACCTTGTTCTGGGGCATCGCCTCGACCTCCATCCCGGCAGGCTTCGGCGCAGGCCTTGTCGGCGGTGTTCTTGGCGGCGCTCTGATCTCTTCGCTCGCCGCCCGCCGCTTTGCCTGGCAGAGCTTTTCAAGCCCGGCGGAAACCGGCCGCTATATGACCGGTGCCGTATTCATGGGCGTCGGCGGCGTTCTCGCGGGGGGCTGCACCGTGGGGGCGGGCCTTTCCGGCGTGCCGACGCTCTCGATCGCTGCCGTGTCTGCCCTTGTCGCCATCGCGGCTGGCGCAGTGCTCACCCATGCGCTGCTGAACAGCCGTTCGGCTTCTGTCAGCGGGGTCGTCCCGGCGGAATAAGCTTCGGCTTCTTTGGGCTGAAAATACCTCGGGAGGGGTTCGGGGAGGGCGCTGCCCTCCCCGCTTTGCGTCAGAGATCCGGCCCGTGATCATCCATGGATGACCGGATGCGCCGGATCATTAACCAGACCAGCAGAACCACCGGGATCACCGCGCTGGCAGTCAGCATGCCTTTGGACATGCCCAAAGGCGCGGCAAGCGGATATAGCAGATACGCGACAAGCGAGACCGCGTAGTAGCTGATCGCCACCACGGACAGCCCTTCAACCGTCTTTTGCAAATGCAACTGTGCCTCCGCGCGCCGATCCATACTCTCCAACAGCTGTTGGTTCTGCGCCGAGCGCTGCACCTCGACCCGCGTTCGGAGCAAATCGCCCGCGCGCATCGCCCGATCCGCCATGGCCCCAAGGCGCACCTCGCTGCTTTTGACCGTGCGCATTGCGGGCAGGTAGCGCCGCGTCATGAACTCCGCAAAGGTCTGCCGTCCCTCGAACCGGTCCTCGCGCAGCACCTCGATGCGCTTGTGCACCAGCGCCTCATAGGCACCGGTTGCGCCCAGCCGGAAGGAACATTGAGCAGACAGGCTCTCAAGCTCCGCCGAGACGGACAGCAGCGCCTTGAGCGTGTTTTCCTCAGGCGCGCTGCTGGCCTTCATGTCCTCCATGAGCCGCGACAGGTCCGCGTCGATCTCACCCATGCGCGGACCGATCTGGTGCACGCGGCTGAACCCGAGCATGGACATGGTCTTGTAGGTCTCGATCTCGCACAAGCGCTGCACCACCCGGCCCACACGCCGTTCGCCCACGCCGCCGGAGGTGAACACCGCAAATCGCTGATGGCCAGCCTGATCGATCCGGAAATCTCCGGCGATGACCACATCATCCTCAAGCGCCCGGCTGACCGCAACGCTCTCTGCCACCATCCAGTCGTCGACCTTGTCGCTCAGCTCCGCATCCGTTTCCGGGCGCGGCATGACCCGGATCATCGCCGAGGTCACCCGCACCCCCGGCGCCGTTTCGAGCCAGTCTTCCGGGAAGACCTCGAAGTCCGAGGGATCGTAAGGCCGGTGCCCAAGGCCGTTCATGAACACCGTGTAGGTCACGAACTCCGTGTGCTGTTCCCATTTCAGCGTGTTCTGGCCGATCTGCGCGGTGAAATGCGTTGCGCCCGGTTGCGGATGCGCCGTGCCGAACCGATCCAGCAGGTCAATCAGGTGCTTGAGATCCTGAGACTTGTCACGGCTGGCAGCCGCATAAGGCTGCTTGATGGCGAGGTACATCGCCCGGCAGGGCGGGGTCAGCGTCTGGAACGGCCGCGCATGCAGCTCATTGGCCAGCGCATAGCGCAGCGGGTGATCTTTGATGGGAGCCATCGTCGCGTGTCCTTGTCCGTTCCGCGATAGATACAAGCAGCTTGCGCATGATGAAAGTGTTAAATTGTTTATTTTCAGTGCGTTAGACGAATACTTTTGTATACCGCGAGCGAGGAAAGCGTAATCGTCTTGCTTATCAACGCCTTAGCTGCGCCGATAGGTGGTGGTCATTTTGTAGTCTTTGCGCGGGCCTTTGACGACCCAGGTGCTGGACCACTCCGGCCAGCGTGAGAAATCGTAAGTCACATCGTATTGGTCCGGATCACACCAATGCGCTGCCTGCGGCTTGCCCTGCCCCAGATCCACGCTGTGAAACGGACGGCCATCGTCAAAGAACACATCTGCCCCGCGTGCCGCAGGACGCCAGAGGTATCGGCGCGTGTTCTTCATTTCCGGAGTTGCGGCAAAGGACAGCGTGCCGCTTTCATCGTAGCGCATCTCGCCCGCAACTTCGGTGAAGATCGCCTCCCCCTTGCCATGGCCTTCGCCAAGCCCGGTTCGGTCGTCGATAAACCGCTCATAGGTCCAAAGCCCTGCAAAATCCCTGATTGTCAGCCCTTGCGTCATCAAGCCCTGCCCCTTTCCCTTGTTCGTCTCGGGCGCTCAGTCTAGAAGGCCCGCAATCCCGAACTCAACGCGAAAGTCTGCCGATGATCCCCCGTTATTCCCGTCCCGACATGGTCGCCATCTGGTCGCCGGAAACCAAGTTCAAGATCTGGTACGAAATCGAAGCGCATGCTTGCGATGCTCAGGCCAATCTGGGGGTTATTCCAAAGGAGAACGCCGAGGCGGTCTGGAAAGCCAAGGACGTGGAGTTTGACGTGGCGCGCATCGACGAGATCGAGGCCGTGACCAAACACGACGTGATCGCCTTCCTCACCCACCTTGCAGAACACGTGGGCAGCGAAGAGGCACGGTTCGTGCACCAGGGTATGACCTCCTCGGACGTGCTCGACACCTGCTTCAACGTGCAGTTGGTGCGCGCCTCCGACATTCTGATCAAAGACCTCGAAGGGCTGCTGGCCGCGCTGAAAAAGCGCGCCTATGAGCACAAGGACACGGTCCGCATCGGCCGCTCCCACGGCATCCACGCGGAGCCGACCACCATGGGTCTGACCTTCGCCCGCTTCTATGCCGAGATGGACCGCAACCTCAGCCGCATGCGCGACGCTCGGGCCGAGATTGCCACCGGCGCGATCTCCGGCGCCGTTGGCACTTTTGCCAACATCGACCCTGCGGTGGAAGAGCACGTCTGCGATCAGATGGGTCTCGTGCCCGAGCCGATTTCGACGCAGGTCATCCCGCGTGACCGCCACGCAGCCTTCTTTGCGACGCTGGGGGTGATTGCGTCTTCGATCGAGAACATCGCCATCGAGATCCGCCACATGCAGCGCACCGAAGTGCTGGAAGCCGCCGAGTTTTTCTCCATGGGGCAAAAGGGCTCGTCCGCAATGCCGCACAAGAAGAACCCGGTTCTGACCGAGAACTTGACAGGCCTCGCGCGTCTGGTGCGTATGGCCGTGGTCCCGGCGATGGAGAACGTGGCGCTCTGGCACGAGCGTGACATCTCGCACAGCTCGGTTGAGCGCAACATCGGACCGGACTGCACCATCACGCTGGACTTTGCGCTGGCGCGCCTGACCTCGGTGATCGACAAGCTTCTGGTCTACCCGCAGAACATGCTCGACAACATGAACAAGTTCCCCGGTCTGGTCATGTCGCAGCGCGTGCTGCTGGCGCTGACGCAGGCAGGTGTGTCGCGTGAAGATGCCTACCGGCTGGTGCAACGCAACGCGCTGAAGGTCTGGGACACTCGCTCGGACTTTCGCGAGGAGCTTCTGGCGGACGAAGAAGTGCGCGCGGCGCTCTCCGAGGAAGAGATCAACGAGAAGTTCGACCTTGGCTACCACACCAAACATGTCGACACGATCTTTGCCCGGGTGTTCCACGAGGACTGAAGGATTTCGCCCCGGCAACGCCGGGGCGACCCGCGCGCCTTCGGCGCGGTTTCAGCGCTGAACCTGTTTCGTGGATGGGGTGGCTTGGCCTGAAGCGGTCATTGAGAGGACGCGTCCCGGACTTGATCCGGGACTTCTCGGCTAAAGCACAAGCCGCGCCTATCGACGGGCCGTGGTGCGGCGATGCACCCTCTGAACCCCTCGATTTATCCCTGCCACTGGCGCGCTAAGCTGGTGTGGCTCGATACGACAACCCAATCGCCGTGCCGCGGGAACGGCCCGTCGATAGGCGCGGCGGCCTGCGGCCTTGATTCCGCGCCTCTGTTGAGGGGAATGTCCGCTCAAGGCCACTACATCCTACATAGAACCGCCTCTGGACGCAGGCGGGATCTGATGTGACAGTCGGGGTGCGGGGCAGAGCCCCGCCCTACGGATCGGAGGAGACATGCCCAAACGCTTTCGCCTGACGCGGCGGTTTCAGGTTGCCATGACCGAGGACGGGTATCGCGGCCTGCGGCGGTTTTCAGACGCGGCGGGGCTGGACGAGGGAGAGGCGCTCTCGTTCCTGTTCGAGCATTTTGACAGCGTGACGGATGAAGACGCGCTGGCGCATCGGCTGCGCCTGTTCAATGCCGAGCTTGAGGCGCGCAAGCGCTGAGGCAACCGCCCGGCGGCTACCCGGCCACAAAACTCTTCACCTCGACGGAGCTGACCACGTGGCAGTAGATCATGTTGATGATCTCCAGTTCGTGCCGGTGCAGCGCCTCGGTGGCGGCGGCGCAGCAGTCTTCGACAACAACCACCCCAAAGCTTTCGTCACACAGCGAGCGCACGGTGGAGCTGACGCATTGGTCGGTGAAGATCCCGGCGACAATTACATCACGAATCCCCATGTTGGACAGGATCAGCCGCAGGTTTGTCCCGGTCAGGGCGCTGTCGGTTGTCTTGGTCACCACGATTTCATCGCCCTTGGGGGCCAGCGCGGGCACAATCTGGCTGTCTTCGCGGTTTTTTGGCAGGAGCAGGTGGTTGAAGCCGGGTTTCTTCTGACTCAGGGAGCGGTCGCGGCCATCGTCCTTGTGGCAGGCGATGCGGGCAAAAAGCACCTCGATCCCCTTGCCCCGCGCCCAGTCCATCAGCGCGGCGGTGCCCGGAATGACGGTTCCGTGCATCCTGTCGAAGAACGGCTGCCAGCGGGCCGCTTCGGCCGGATCAGACGGTGTCTCAAGGTAGGTGTTCTGGACGTCGATCACCAAAAGCGCGGTTGCCTCCGGATCGAGCGTGATGTCCTCGGGCGGTTCCGCGTTCTGGTAGTAGAAGCTGCGAAAGGCGGTTTTCCAGCTCATGCCAAACCGTCCATCCAGGTCTGCCCCAGCCGCGCGGTGGTTGCGGCGAAACCGGCGGCGAGGGCCTGTGGTTCGGGCGCTTCGATATGGCTGCCGATCCATGCCAGAAGGGCCATGCGGCGAAGCATGATGAAGGTGTCGATCTCTGCCAGATCCGCAGCCGCCAGCGGGCGAACAGATTGATAGCCCGCGATCCATGCGGCCTTGCAGGCGGGAATGCGCGGATCGTCCTCCATGAAGCTGATGGCGGCTGCGAAATCATACAGGAACCAGCCAAAGCCGCAGTCGTCGAAATCAATCAGACGGGTGCCCTCGGCATCAACAAGAAGGTTGGCCAGCCGCATGTCCGCATGGATGAGATTGTAGCGCTCCGGGGCCTTGCCGTAGGCATTGAGACGGCTGCGGATGGTCCGTTCAACCTGTTCGAGAATGGCGCGGACCTCCGGGGTGACTTCGGGTGCATCGCGCCAGTTGCCCCAGGTTGGCGCGGCACCAAAGACCGCGTCCACGTCCCAGGTCAGCCGCTCGAACGGCGCGGGCCGGGTCCAGGACAGCACGTGCTGGTGACAACGGGCGGCGATGACGCCGAGCTCTTCGAAACCGGCGCTCATGTCGCCGCTTTCATCCGGCGGGCTGCCCGCAACGAAGTGGAACAGCACCATGAAGCGCGGCTCGGGCAGTCCGGGGGCGCGGGCCTGCTGGATCGCCGCGCCGTCCTTGCCGGTATAGTAGCCGGGAATGGTGACCACATCCGCCGCGCCCAGCGCGTCGATCCAGGCCAGCTCGCATTCGATGGCCCGGCGCGTGTGATAGCCTTCGCGGTGAATGCGCAGGATCGAGCGATGCCCGCCGGAGGCTTCGACAAGGTATGTGGCGTTCTCGGAGACGTTGATAAGCCGCGCCGTGGCGTCCTGCGGCAGATCCCAGAGCGTCAGCGCGTCATTGGCCAGCCCGTTCAGGTGGCCGAGCAGCTCTTCGAGCGGCATGTTCGATCCGTCCATTGCGTCTGTCCCCTCTGCTCAGATTTCTTCGATGGCTTCCAGCGATTCCGGGATGATCTGACCACCATCCACCACGATCTGCTGTCCGGTGATATAACCGGCCTCGTCCGAGGCAAAAAACAGCGCGGCATTGCCGATGTCTTCGACATCCCCGAGGCGTTTGAGCGGGATCGAGGCAGCCATCGTGTCGAGATACTCCTGCCCGAGATCCTGCAGTCCTTCGGTGTAGATATTGCCCGGCATGACCGCGTTGATCGTGGTGCCATAGCGCGACAGTTCCATCGCGGCGGTCTTGAGAAAGCCCAGCTGACCGGCCTTGGATGCGCCGTAATGGGACCAGCCGGGAAAGCCTGTGACCGGGCCTGTGATCGACGAGGTGAGCACAACCCGGCCCTTCCCGGCCCTTTCGAAATGCGGGATGGCGGCTTTCACGCAAAGAAAGGACGAACGCAGGTTCGTCGCCATGACACCGTCCCATTCCTCCGGGTCCATGTCGACGATCTTGGTCTGAGGAAAGGCCCCGGCGTTGGCGCAAAGCACGTCCAGCCCGCCCTGCGCCGCGGCGGTGGCGTCGACCATGGACTTGACCGAACCCCAGTCCGAGACATCGCAGGTTGCATAGCGCACATCGCCCTCAATCTCGCTGGCGGCGGACTTGAGATCGGCCTCGTTACGCGCGGCGATGGTCACCTGTGCGCCCTGCCGGGCAAAGACCGTGGCGATGCCGCGGCCAATGCCTTTTGAGCCGCCTGTCACAATAACGGATTTTCCCTTCAGTGATGTCAGCATGGTCGTCTCCTTTGTGTTCAGTGTTGTGCCGCGCGGCTGTCCCGTATGGTTCTGATCAGCCAGCCGAAGGCGAAGGCGGTCAGGATCAAAAGGATCGAGCCGACAACCGACAGGATACCCAAGGTCGGCACAAGCGGCGAGTATCCCGAGACCATCTTGGCATAGAGCCATTCCGGCAGGGTCGAATCTGCGCCCGTGGTAAACAGGGACAGCGGAAAGTTGCCCCAGCTCAGAAGAAACGCAAACAGCCCCGCCGAGACCAGCCCCGGCATCAGCAGCGGCAAGGTGATTTCACGCAGGATGGTAACGGTGTTCGCGCCCATGTCCCGCGCTGCCTCTTCCAGGGCAGGATCAAAACTGTAGGCGCGAATGGCGACGATCAGGGTGGCGATCGGAGCGATCCAGACCAGATGCGCCACCACGGCGGTTTTCCAGGACGGGATCACCCCCAGCGCGTTGAACCACATCAGCAGGGCCAGCCCCAGCACCGTTTGCGGAAAGAAGATCGGCAGCAGGATCAGTTTCTGGAAGGTCGAGCGATAGCTCCAGTCATAGCGCGCAAAAGCCAGCGCGCCGAAAAAGGCGATCACAACCGACAGGATCGTCACGATGGCGGCGACGGAGAGCGAGGTCAGCAGAAGATCCCGCACCGTACCGCTTTCCAGAACCTCGCCGTACCATTTGTAGGAATAGCGCTTGATCGGGAAACTCAGGTAGCGCGCCTTGGACACGGAGGCGAAACCGACGGACACCAGCGGCAGATACAGCAGCGCGATGACCAGCAACCCGTAGATCAGCAGAACGGCGCGGGTGAGAGCGGATGCGGGCATCAGCGTTTCCTCCCCATGATCTTGTCGAGATCGACGCGAGAGACGCCGAAAAGCGCAAGCGATCCGATGATGACGATGAGAATGACCGACAGGGCAGAGCCGAGCGGCCAGTCCTGTCCGAAGGTGAAGGCGGTTTCGATGTCATCGGCGATGGTGATCACCGCCTGCCCGCCCAGAATTTTCGCCTCGGCCACCGCCCCCGCGGCCAGCACAAAGCTCAACAGGCAGCCCACCACGATGCCCGGCGCAGCCAGCGGAATGTCGATCTGGGTGAAGATCTGCCAGCGGGTGGCCCCGAGGTCCGCCGCCGCCTGACGCGCATCATCCGGCACCATGGAAATGCCCTGCGCCAGAGGAAACAGCATGAACGGCAGGTAGACGTAGACCAGCCCCGAGATGATAATCGGCACACCGTAGAGCGGGCTGTCAAAGCCGTTGCCGGTCCATGCGCGGATATGGCCTTCGATCAGGCCACCTTTCATCAAGGTCAGGACCCAGCCGAACAGGCGGATGTTTTCGGACACGAACAGGCTCATCACTACGGCGATGGTCAACACCAGCGTAAACCCTTTGAAGACCTTGGCCATGCCGAAGGCCAGCGGCCAGCAGACCACCAGAAGCACAAGAGTTGAGGCCAGCGCCATGCCCAGCGACCACAGCAGCGACTTGTAATAGCCTTGCTGGAAAAACACCGCGTAGGCCGAGAAATCCGGCGCGTTGGAGAGGCTGAAAACCTTGGGTGGCATGATCGAGAACAGGGCAACAACGATGAGCGGCGCGAAGAACGCCATGGCGAAAATCGCCAACATCGGCAGCGAGGACAGATAGCCCAGTTTGTTGTTCAGCTTTTGCATCAGCGTTCCGCGATCAGGTGCGTGTTGGCGGCATCAAACCCCAGCGTGACATCAGAGCCGAGGCGGACGGAGGCGCGATCCTCGCGTAGTTTTTCGACGGTGATGATCTGACCATCGGTGGTTTCGACCTCATACTGGATCCGGGAGCCGAGGGCGTACTCTTCCAAAAGCCGACCGGAGATGGCGTAATCAAAATGGCTGTCCGCATCGCCGAACTGCACGTATTCGGGCCGGACCATCAAAAGCCCCTCTTCGCCGTCCGCCAGTTCGGTCTGCCGCGCCTCCGGCCCGACACTCAGGCCCGCGCCGGTCAGCGTGCCTGCGCCGCCGGTGACTTCGAAGAGGTTCACCTCGCCCATGAACTCCGCCACGAAGCGGCTGACCGGGCGGCTGTAGATGTCATCGGCCACGGCAATCTGCTCGAACCGGCCCGCTTTCATGATCGCGATGCGGTCGGACATTACCATCGCTTCTTCGAGCGAATGGGTGATGTAGACAAAGGTCTTGCCGGTGCGGTGGTGCAGGTCTTTGAGCTCTTTTTCCAGCGTCTTGCGCAGCCGGTAATCGAGCGCCGAGAGCGGCTCGTCAAAAAACAGGATCTCGGGATCGAAGGCCAGCGCGCGGGCAAGCGCGACGCGCTGCCGTTCGCCGCCGGAGCATTGCGAGATCCGCTTGTCATAGTAGTTACGCGGCAGGTGCAGAAGGTCCAGCAGTTCCAGCGCGCGCGCCTTGCGGGCCGCAGGCGCGACGTTGCGCAGCTTGAGCGGGAACTCGATGTTCTGCCCAACGCTCATATGCGGAAACAGCGCCAGCGACTGGAACACCATGCAGGTGGGGCGCAGGTTGGCCGGGGTTTCGTCGATCCGCTCGCCGCGCAGCCAGATTGCGCCGTCCGTGATTTCATCCATCCCGACAAGCAGACGGATCATCGTCGATTTGCCGCTGCCGGAGGGGCCGACGATGGTGAAGAACTCACCTTCGTTGATGTCGAGGTCGACCCCGTGCAGGGCCGTGAAGGTACCAAATGTCTTGACGACGCCTTGAAGACGCAAAAGAGCGTTTGAAGCCATGGGGTCTCTCGCATGATGGCGCGCGGCGCCGGGAGCGTTCGCCGCGCGCGATTTCAGGCAGATCAGGAACGACGCGCCTGTGTGTAGATGTCGATCAGCGTGTCGTAGGAGGCGACGACCTCGTAATCGAGTGATCGGGCCATTTCTTCGGAGAGGCTGTCCATCTGGATGGCGTCCAGCTCTTCGGCATCGAACAGCGCCATGACCTCGGGATTGCCCATCTGGCTGACCGGGTTGTAGGTGCCTTCGGTGAAGGCCACCGCCTTGGACGCCTCCGCCCCCTGAACGTAGTCGAGGAAGTCCTCGGCCAGCGTGCTGGGGTCCGGGTTGTTCACGGCAGAAGTCAGCTCGACCCACACAACGCCGCCTTTGCCGTCCACCGGACCGCTGCGCGGCGTGATGGCACGCACATTTGTGGCCCCGTCGTAGCGCGCGGGCGAGGCAGTGTAGGTGCCGCCGGTGAAATAGGCGTCGATTTCGCCATTGATCAGCGCGGTGTTCATCGCCACCAGATCATCGGTCAGCAGCTTCGCCCCGCCAAAGATCGCCTCGGCGGTGGTTTTGAAAATCTCCAGATCGGCCCCTTCAACCGGCGCAAACGGGTTCAGCCCCGCCGTCAGGCACATGTGGTTGACGTTCCAGTTGTCATAGGTCAACACGCCGTAGCGGTCTTTCATCGCCGGATCGAGGAACAGGTTCCAGCCCTGATCTTCGGCCATGTCGCGGCTGATAACATCGGTGTTGACGACAAAGCTGAACGGGCCGTAGCGCTGCGGCATGCCGATCAATTCGCCATCGCCCGCAAAGGCCAGCGGATAGTCCTGGAACTCCGGCAGCATGTTGTCGAAGTGCGGCATGAACCGCTCCTTGTTCAGCGGTTTGATCAGACCTTCGGGATAGAGCTGATCGCGCGCCCAAGGCTGGTTCACGTTGATCAGGTCCCAGACGTTGATCTCGCCGGCGCGCAGCTTGTTGATCATGTCCGGATCGGAGGTGCCGCTTTCGGCGCGCACGGTTGATCCCGCCTGCGCCGCTCGGAACGGATCAAGGATGGCATCGGAGTTGTAGCCTTCCCAGCACAGGATGTTCAGCTGGTCATTGCGGCTGGCAAAGGCCGGTCCGGCCAGCGGGCCAAGCGCCGCGGCCCCGCCGAGGGCTGCGGTGCGGCTCAGAAAGTTCCGTCGTGACAGTGTCATGTTCTCTACTCCTTTGCTGGTTTGGCTTGGGCCGGTGCTTTTGTGTTCAGCCCTTTCGTCCCTTGATGGTGCCCAGGACCTCGGTGATCCGGTCCCGGGCGATGGTCATTTGCTCGACGCTGCCCGACAGGAAGACGCGCCCGGTTGCGCCCATCATCTGCACGTCGTTGATGGTCAGCCCCGGCGCTGCCTTTTCCGCTTCATTGGCGGCAACACAGGCAAACAGCGCAGGCGCCATTTCGTAGATCAGCAGCGCCACGCCGGGCACGAGGATCGAGCCATCGCGCGAACGGTTCAGGATAATGGCGTGCTGATCGGACAGGTCTTCGATGATGTCGTGATAGAGCACCGTCGGGGCCAGCTGATCGCTGGCCTTGGCTCCGATCCCCTTCAGGATCGCTGCGCCCGCCGTATCCAGATCCGCCATCTCGTCCGCATGCAGTTCCAGCAGCCCGAACTGCCGTTCGGTGAACAAAATGCCCGGCTCCATGTCCGGCGCGGCCTTCAGCGCCAGATCCGCAATGCGGTGAATACTCAGTGCCGGGGCGACCTCGATGATCAGCGAGTTCTGCCCCTTGAATGGCGGGTAGGCCCGCGCGCGGGTTGGCGATGACAGGTAGGCCGCGAACTGCGGCTGAAGATCAGCGATCGGGAGATAAACGCGCAGTTCGGTCATGTCTTGCCACCACCACCCTTTGCTGATCACTTCGCCGCTTCGAAGTGCTTGCCCAGATCGCCATGCGGGCGCGGGATGACATGCACCGCCGTCACATCGCCAACCGCGCTGGCCGCCTGCGCGCCCGCCTCGGTGGCGGCCTTGACCGCGCCGACGTCGCCCTTGACCACGACGGACACGAGACCGCCGCCAACCTCGTTGCGCGCCACGATCTCGACATTGGCGGCCTTGACCATCGCGTCGGCGGCAGACAGCGCCGGCACGTAGCCTTTGGTTTCGATCATTCCGATTGCCAGATTTGCCATGGGTTTTCCCTTCCAGAGCTTACTTGTCAGTTGTTTCGTCAATTGAGCCGATGATCAGCGCATCCACCGGGGCGACGCGCCCGGTGAAATAGGCAGCGGCGACCGAGCCTTGGGTGATCAGCACCGCTTCGTCGGTGGCGCAGCCCAGCGGGTCAAAGGCGATAAGCCGCCCGCCGCCGTCCACTTCCACCTCGAGCAATGCGCCGCAGGGCAGTGTGTCCACATGCCGCGAGGACCAGATTTTTCCCTTCACGCGCCCTTTGATCATGTCTCTATCCTCTCAATCCGGATGCCTTTGCGCCGTGCTTCGTCCTTGGCCAGGGGCGTGAGCCGTGCGTTCTGCGGCACGCGCAAGGGCCCTGCCCCGAACCGCGCCAGATCGGCCTCGGTCACCAGTTTCTGGTCGAGCATCGGAGCCACGGGTTTTGGCTCTGTGCCGACCGGGATCGGCGCGGCGGGAAGGCTTGGCGCGTGCGCCACAGGTGCGGCTCGGTCCAAAGCAAAACGGATCTCGCCGCTCTGGACCCGGCTTGCAAAATCCGGTGTCGACAGCCGTTCCAGCAGGTGCCGGGCAAAGGCGGTGAGATCGTCCGACGTCTCGATGCGGACGGTTTCGACATGCGGCCCGGCCTGCTCCGCCAGCAGCGCGGACAGCTCCTCGCGCAGGATGGCGCGGATTTCGTCGCGTATGGCTGACATCAGACCGCCCCGACATCGCGCAGGGCCTGTTCCGCCGCATTGCGCGCGTTGCGCACATCGGCCTCGGTCCCGGCGAGGTAAACCCGACCATTGGCACCGATCATCCGCATGTCGATCACCTTGATGTCGGCCTCCTTCTCGGCCTCGTTGCAGGCGAGAATGGCGTAGGCCGCCGATTGGCATTCGAGCAGGTAAATGCTGTCCCCGCCAATAACCATGGAGCCCAGCTTGTTGCGGTTCATCAGGAAGGCGTGCTGATCGTCCACATTGGTGACCAGCTTCGAGGCGAGGATTTTTGGCGGAGCCACGTCCTGCATCGTCTTGCCCAGCGCATCGAGGATCGCAGCGGCACCGGAGTGCACCTCGGCGGTCGAATGGGCGTGGAACTGCAGCGTGCCGAACTGCCGTTCGACCACCAGCAGGCCCGCGCGCACCTCGGCGCTTTTGAGCACGATGTCGGTCAGGGCCTCGACGTCCAGACCGGGCGCGATTTCGACAATCTGCGCGGCCATGCGCAGCCGTGGCAGGGTGCCCCGCATCCAGGTCGAGATATAGGCCAGCGTTTGCGGCTGCAGCTGGTCGATGAAGATCGAAGCGCGAAGATCGGTCATTCGGATGCGCCTTTCAGACTGCGGAGTTCTTCTAGGATCATGGCGCGCAGCGCGTCCCGGTTCAGATCGGGTTCGGCGGCGGAGGCAGTTGTGGCCGCCATGACCGGAACCGGAGCCGAGGCCGGTTTGCGGGCTAAAGCCTCGATATCCAGCGCAGAGAGATCGGCAGGCACGTCGCGCCCGAAGGCGATGCGGGTCCAGTGCACGAGATGCTGCGGCCCGACGTTTTCCCCGACCGAAGAGCGCCCGGCAAAGCCTGTCCCGATCATGAAGGCGGGCGGCAGATGGGTGGCAAAGCCCGCAGCGCCCTGACTGCAGGGCGCGTTGACCACAACCCGGTTCACCGGCACGGCGCTGGAATAAGCAATCAGACGCCGCTGATCGGTGCCATGGAAGGCCGCTGAATGCCCTGCACCGCGTTTCGCCGCCTGCGCCGCGAAGGTCACGGCCTGATCGAAATCCGTGGCGGCGGTCAGGGTCAGCACCGGGCAGAGCTTTTCCCGGAAGAGCAGGTCGTCCTGACCCGGATGCTCGACCACGGGCACCAGAATTTTCGCGGCGTCGTTCGCGCGGATCCCGGCCTGTTTCGCAATCCAGACGGCGGATTTTCCAATGGCCTCGGCGTTGAACGCTCCGTCCTGCCATAGGTAGTCCCGCAGCCGGTCAGTCTCATCGGCGCTGCAAATGTGCGCGCCAGCGGTGCGCAACGCGCGCTCCATGTTGCCACGGTTCTGCTGCTGGGTGAGGCAGATGCTTTCGTTGGTGCACAGGATCGAGTTGTCGAAGCTTTTGCTGTCGACAAGGCAGCGCGCCGCCGCATCCACCGCAGCGGAAGGATCGACATAGGCGACCGCATTGCCCGGCCCGACGCCCAGCGCCGGGTTGCCCGAGGAATAGGCCGCCCGCACCATCGCCGTGCCGCCGGTGGCCATGATGACGTTGACCTTGTCCGAGGCCATGATCTCCTCGACCAGCGGGACCGAGGGCTCTTCGACACATTGGATCAGGCCCGAAGGCGCGCCGGCCGCTTCGGCGGCAGCGGCCAGATGGCGCGCGGCTTCGGCAGAGCAGGTCTTGGCCAGCGGATGCGGGCTGAGCACGATGGCATTGCGGCTCAGGATCGCCAGCATCGCCTTGTAATAGACTGTCGCAACCGGGTTGGTGACCGGTGCAAGGGCAAAGACAACACCGGCGGGGGACGGCAGTTCGATGATCTTGCGGTCCGCATCCACACGCGGCGAGACCAGATCGAGATCACGGTAGTGGTTCAGCAATTCGAAGGTGCACAGCTGGTTCTTGAGCGTCTTGTGCGCCACCACGCCATAGCCCGTTTCGCGCACTGCTGCTTCGGCGAAATGACCGGCCTTGTCATGGCCTGCTTTTACGACGGCCCCGGCGATGCGCAGCACCGCGTCGCGGTCAAAGCTGCGGTAATACTTCGCCGCCCAGGCGGCGCGCACCACCTTCATCCGCGCCGAGGACAGGTCCCGGTCCGGGACGTTCAGACGCGCCATATCCATCACCACGTCCTCCCCATCTCGCTCAGCAACTGGCGCGCACGGGGCATGGCGGTGTCAAAGCGGTCGATGATTTCCTGGCACAGGTCCACATCCTTCAGGACCCCCGGCTTGAATTGCAGAACCCGCTTGTCGAGCGACGAGAAAATCGCCCAGACCCCGTTTTCATAGAGTGCCCGCGACACGGCGACGGCCCCCTCGGGGTGATCAAACTCCAGCCCCAGAACCACGCCGCGCTGGCGCACGCCACAGAAGATGTCGCTGTGCCGGGCCATCATCTCGGCCATGGACTGGGCAAAGAAGCGGGCCACAAAATCGATGTTCGAGACAGTCTCGGGCCGTTGCAGCATCTCGATGACATGGTGCCCCACAAGACAGCCGAGTTCGGAGCCGCCCGCTGTCGAGATATGCGCCGCGCCGTCCTCGACCTGCCACTGACCGCATTCTTCGGTCACCATGCAGGCACTGATCGGATAGATGCCGCCGCCCAGTCCTTTGCCGCAAACGAAAATGTCCGGTTTCAGCCCGTAGCCCTGCCAGCCCCACATGACACCGGTGCGCATCAGCCCGGTCTGTACCTCGTCCGAGATGAACTTGGCACCGTATTTGTGGCACAGGTCCTGACAGGCCTTGAGATATCCCTCTTCCGGCATCGGAAAGCCGTAGGTCGCCGGGATGGTTTCGATGATGAAGGCCGCCACGTCGCCATTCTTCAGCACACGTTCCAACGCGTCAGGATCGTTGAACGGCACCTGGATGAATTCTTCGGGGCGGTCGGCCAGGAAAATCTTGCTGAAGCGCTCGTCCCCGGTGGCGACGGACAGGCCGGAGTGGCCATGGTAGCCCTTGATGATGGAAACGATCTTCTTGCGCTTGGTCGCATAACGGGCGGTCTTGATGGCCAGCTCTACCGCCTCTGCCCCGCCCGCGCCGAAGATGGCGTATTTCATGTGCGGCGCGGTTTTGACCAGCTTCTCGGCAAAGGCGGCGCGCGCCACTGACGGGAACCAGTGGTTGCCCATGTCGAAGTAATCCAGCCCGGATTTCAGCACCTCGACAAGCTCCGGATGCCGGTGGCCGAAATTGTAGGTGCCACCGTTGAGATGCAGATCGATCAGGGTTTTGCCCGACATGTCATGCAGCCGGTACCCCTCGCGGCGGTCAATCACCATCGGGGTTCCGGCGTCCTGCCAGAATTTGACCTTGCCGGGATTCCAGTATTCCGCCGCCTTGCTCAGCAGCTCGTCCTTGGACGCAAAAGAGAAGTAGCCGTAGTTGAACACACGAATCTCCATCGAAGTTGGTCAAAACCAATCATCAATAGTGACCGCTTGTAAACAATTTTTGTGGCAAGTCGGGCATTTTAGTGATCGACCACCCAACATTTTTTCGCTACTTTGATTACCTGGAGGTGTATTTTGCCCAAAAATCAGTCGAAAAAATCACGCAGGCATGACCGGATCCTCGACGTGCTCCGGGTGGACCCGGCCAAACGGGTGAGCGAGTTGGCGCGCGATCTCGGGGTCTCGGCCGAAACGATCCGGCGTGACCTCGCCGATCTCGACGCGGCGGGCAGCATCAAGCGCACCTATGGCGGCGCGGTGCGTCGGTCGAATCTCGAACCGGCGCTCTCGGAACGGCTCAAGCTGCATGTGGCAGAGCGCGAACGCATCGCGCGCGCCGCCGTTGGCCTGCTGGACGGCGTCGAGAGCCTGTATATCGGCGGCGGTGCCACAACCCTGCTCTTTGCGCGCGCGATGAGCGCGGTTGACCGGCACCTGACGGTGCTGACCGCCTCCTTTCAGGTTGCCATCGAACTGGCCGCCAACCCGCAATTTGACGTGATCTCCCTGCCCGGCAATATCGAGCTTCAGGAGGGCCTTCTGCACGGCCCCGAAACCTTGCGTTTCATTGGCGAATACAATGTCCATTGCGCAATTGTCGGCGCCTCTGCGGTGGACGAAATCGGCGTAAGCGAAGCACTGCCTTCGGCGGCGGGCGTCTATACGGCAATGATCGGACAGGCGCAGCAGACCATCGTTGTGGCGGACCGGTCGAAGCTGGGGACAAAGTCTCTCAAACGCATCCTGCACTGGGGCGAAGACACCACGCTTGTAACCGACAGCCCCCCGTCCCGCGACATGGCCCTGAGCCTGACCGGCAAGGGCGTGCGGATTGTTGTCGCCTCCGATGCGGCCGATCCCTGATCCCCGGCGGAAATCACCCAACGTTACTTGTGACCCCTGCCCCGGAATGGGGCATGCTGCGGTCAGGAGGAACGGGCCGGCGCGCTGGCCCCGTTGAAGGCGAGGACCGATATGACCTGGATGAGTGACGAGCACACCATGCTCGGGGAGATGACCGCAAGGTTCATCGAGACCGAATGGATGCCGCTCTACGACAAGTGGCGCAAGCAGGGGCAGATGGATCCCGAGACCTGGCAGCAGGCCGGGGCGCTGGGGCTGCTCTGCCCGTCGATCCCCGAAGAATACGGCGGCGCGGGCGGCGATTTTGGCCATGAGGCGGTGATCGTGATGGAGGGCAGCCGGGCCAACCTGGCGTCCTGGGGCGTGTCGATCCACTCGACCATCGTGGCGCATTACATCCTAGCCTATGGCACCGAAGAGCAGAAACAGCGGTGGTTGCCGAAAATGGTGACCGGCGAGCTGGTGGGCGCCTTGGCGATGACGGAGCCTTCAGGCGGGTCTGACGTGCAGGGGCTGAAGACACGCGCGGTTCTGGACGGCAACGCCTACCGGCTGTCGGGGCAGAAGACCTTCATCACCAATGGACAGCATGCGAACCTGATCGTGGTGGCAGCCAAGACCGACCCCGCGATGGGCGCCAAGGGGCTGTCGCTGATGGTGGTCGAAACCGATGGCGCGGCTGGATTTGAACGCGGGCGCAACCTTGAGAAAATCGGCTGCCACGCGGCGGATACGTCAGAGCTGTTCTTCGACAATGTGGAAATTGCCCCGGAAAACCTGCTGGGCGGCGAAGAAGGGCGCGGGTTCTACCAAATGATGAACCAGCTGCCACAGGAGCGGTTGATCATTGGCGTCGGCGCGGTTGGGGCGATGGAGGGCGCGGTGGCGCGCACGATTGCCTACTGCAAGGAACGCGAGGCCTTTGGCGGGCCGCTGACCCAGTTCCAAAACACCCGCTTTAAGCTGGCGGAATGCCAGACCAAGACCACCGTCGCGCGGGCATTTCTCGACGCCTGCATCGCGGAACACCTGCGCGAAGAACTGACGGTCGAGAAGGCCGCGATGGCGAAATACTGGCTGACCGATACGCAGGGCGAAGTGTTGGACGACTGTGTACAACTGCACGGCGGCTATGGCTTCATGCAGGAGTACGCTGTGGCGGAAATGTGGGCGGATGCGCGGGTTCAGCGGATCTACGGCGGCACAAACGAGATCATGAAAGAGCTGATCGCGCGCGGGCTTTGAGAGCGGATTTGGATATTTGGACAGAGAAGAAACAGGAAGGTCGCACATCGAGCCCGATGCCTGGGCAGCAGTCGACCTCCCTGACGTGCCCGCAGCTTTGGATGGCCTCGGGGCTTCTCCTCTGACGGTCATCGGCTTCCCAGCCTGTACCGTGAAACAAAGATGACCGATTCGTGCTTAACAGGACGTTAGGACGGGGTTGCGGGGGCTTCTTTTCTGCAAAAATATCCCACGGGGGTGCGGGGGTGTGAAACCCCCGCCTCGGTTCAGAACACAAGGCGCGACAGGAGGACTTAGCGCATGACAATCAAACTTCATTGCTTTGGAGAAAGCGGGAACGCGTATAAGGCAGCGCTGGCGCTGGAGCTGTCCGGGCTCGATTGGGAGCCGGATTACGTCGACTTTTTCAATGGCGCGACACGCACGCCAGAATATCTGGCGGACGTCAACGAAATGGGCGAGGTGCCCGTTCTGGTCGATGGCGAGACCACATTGACCCAATCCGGGGTCATTCAAGGGTATGTGTCGGAAAAGAGCGGCAAGTTTGGCGGCAGCTCCCCGGAGGAGGCGCGCGAAGTGATGCGCTGGATGTTCTGGGACAATCACAAGATGTCCTCCCAAGCTGGGATGACGCGATTCTTGATGAACTTTCTGCCTGAGGACAAACGCCCTGCCCCTGTGATCCAGTTCATGCAAGGCCGTCTCAAGGCCGCTTACACTGTTCTGAACGCACATCTTGACGGAAAGGACTGGATTGTCGGGAACGGTGTGACCAACGCGGATCTGAGTTGCTGCGGGTATTTGTTCTACCCTGAGCCTTTCGGGTTTGTGCGCGCGGACTGGCCCAATATTGATCGCTGGCTGGCCAACATCGAGCAGCTTGATGGCTGGAAGCACCCCTACGATCTGATGCCGGGCAGCCCCGCTGATCGGGCCTGACGCGAAGGCAAGCAAAAGTTGACGTGACGGGCACTTTACGCAAACCTCCGTCACGTCACTGTTGCATCAACAGGCCCGTTGCCCCCACCTGACACACAACGAACACGATCCGACAGGAGCCCATCGATGACCGAAGCTTATATCTATGACGCGTTGCGCACGCCCCGGGGCAAGGGCCGCAAGGACGGCAGCCTGCACGAGGTGACAAGTCTGCGTCTCTCGGCAGGTGTGCTGAACGCCGTGAAAGAGCGCAACAATCTCGAAGGCCACGCCGTGGAGGACGTGATCTGGGGCAATGTCACACAGGTGGGGGAACAGGGTGGCTGCCTTGCGCGCTCGGCCGTGCTGGCCTCTGATCTCGACCAGAGCATCCCCGGCCTTGCGATTAACCGCTTTTGCGCGTCGGGCATGGAGGCGGTGAACCTCGCGGCCAACCAGGTCAAGGGCGGCGCAGGCGAGGCGTACATTGCGGGCGGCGTCGAAATGATGGGCCGCGTAGCCATGGGCAGCGACGGCGCGGCGATTGCCGTCGATCCGAGCCTTGCCATGGAGACCTACTTTGTCCCGCAGGGTATCAGCGCCGATATCATCGCCACGGAATATGGCTTTTCCCGCGATGACGCGGACGCGCTGGCCGTGCAGAGCCAGAACCGGGCCGCTGCGGCCTGGGCCGACAATCGCTTTGCCAAGTCCATCGTGCCGGTCAAGGACATCAACGGGCTGACCATTCTGGACACCGACGAGTACATGCGCCCCGGCACAGACATGCAGAGCCTTGGCGCGCTGAAGGCGAGCTTCAAGGATATGGGCGAGGTCATGCCCGGCTTCGACAAGGTCGCCATGATGAAGTACCCGCATCTGGAGCGGATCAACCACATTCACCACGCGGGCAACTCGTCAGGCATCGTGGATGGGGCCGCCGCCGTGCTGATCGGCAACAAGGAATTCGGCGAAAAGCACGGGCTCAAGCCGCGTGCGCGCATTCGCGCCACGGCCAAGATCGGCACCGATCCGACCATCATGCTGACCGGCCCGGTGCCCGTGACGGAAAAGATCCTCGCGGACAGTGGCATGAGTATTTCCGACATTGATCTGTTCGAGGTCAACGAAGCCTTTGCCTCCGTGGTGCTGCGCTTCATGCAGGCCTTCGATGTGGATCAGGACAGGGTCAACGTGAACGGCGGCTCCATCGCCATGGGGCACCCGCTCGGTGCAACCGGAGCCATCATCATCGGCACGCTGCTGGATGAGTTGGAGCGTACGGGCAAGGGCACAGGTCTTGCCACACTGTGCATTGCGTCGGGCATGGGTGCCGCGACGATCATCGAGCGGGTGTAAGGCCAGTGCCGCAGGCAAGGGACACATATCAGGTCGAGCTGGACGCCCTCACGGCGTCAGTTATGGACCGGGATGTGGACGCCTTCCTGCGGCGCATCCGCTTGCCCCACACCATGGCGACAGTGGACAGCATGGTCGTGCATGAGACCGAGAAATCTGCTGCCTGCGCCTTTCATCGATACCTTGACGTTCTTGAAGAGCGCGGCGTGACCCGCGTGGTGCGGAACTGCATTTCTGCGCGGGTGGACCCGCTGGGCATTCTGGAGGGCTACCACCAGACAAGGCTTTTTGCCGGAGAGAAACTCGCCACGCCCCCTTTCAGCGCGCAGATGCGGTTCGAGCGGCAGGCGGACGGGCGCTGGCTCAATTTCCTGTCGCAGACCGGAAATTCGATCACCGTCTTTCCGTTCCTGCCCGAAGAAAGCGCCTGCCCGCCCCCGGATGGTGTCGCGGCCAAGGATATCGAAGCCTTCGGCATCTTTCAGGACCTGCTGAACGTTGTCACACAACATTACCTGACGGGGAATGTCGAAGGGCTGCACGCCGCGATTGCCTATCCGATCTCCATGGTGTCCCGGCAGGGCGAGACCCGGTTCGAGAGTTTTGAAGAGATGAAAGCCGATTTCGATCTCTATATGCAGGAATTCCGGATTTACGGGGTGACAGACATCGTAAGGACCGTGAGCACCGCGCGGCCTTTGGGGCCGGATCGCATCAAGGGCCGGTACAAGACTTACGTGATGAACCATGAGCGCATTCTCGTGGATCCCTACGAGAGCGAGATGACCCTGGAACGGCAGGAAGACGGCACATGGCGGATGCGCGAAGTGCTGCACGCTCTGGGACATATGAACTGGCACCGGGATTTGGTGCAATGAACGGCACGTGTTTCGGGAACAGGGAGGCTGGCCATGCCGAAGATTGATCTGTCGCAGATCCCGGTGATCTCCAAGACCGGATACCCGCCGCCGCATCACAAGGCAGTGGACGGGCGGCACACGCAAAGGCTTGGTGCGGAATCGGGGATCACCCAGTTCGGCGCAAACCTCGTGACGCTTGACCCCGGCGCAAAGTCCTCGCTGCGGCATTGGCACGAAGAACAGGACGAGTTCCTGATGGTAACCGAAGGGGAACTGACGCTGGTGGATGACACAGGGTCTACCCGGATGGGGCCCGGCGATTGTGCCGCCTTCCCGGCCGGGGACGCGAATGGTCATCACATGGTCAACCGTTCGGAGGCCCTCGGCCGCTTTCTGGTGATCGGCACGCATACGGCGACGGAAACCGGCCATTACTCGGACGTGGACATGATGGTGAAAGCCCGGGACGGGCAGTTCACTTTTACCCGCCGGGACGGCACGCCACTGATCGACCCCGATGCGGTGTTCCAACCGCTCAGCGAAGCGCTGACACGGGCGCTGATCATCGGCGATTTCGCACTGTATCGTTCGGTGTTTGTCTTGCCCACGCAGGTCCGCAAACGCGGCAGCGACAGCTACGAACTGATCACAACCGAAGAATTGAAGGCGGATTTTCAGCTATACCGCAAGAGCATCGCGACGCACAGCGTGACGGACATCTTCCGGGAGGTTCTGAGCACGGAGTTCAGCGAGGACGGACGCCGCTGTCACGTGCACACAAGGGTCCGCATCCTGAGCGGCACGACGCTTGTGCTTGACCCGTTTCATGTGGACTTCGACCTAGAGAAGACCACCGAAGGCTGGCGTATCCGGGGCCTGACTAGCGCAACGGAACACATCGATTGGACGTTGGGGCACTGGCAATAGGCCCCCGCCCCGACCCCGCATAACACAACAGACAACACGCCCGGCCAAGAGCGCGGCGCAACAGGACGACAGACGGAGAAACGAGATGAACGATTTTACCATGGTCAAGGGCGACGACGGCGTCGCGGTCATCACATGGGATGTTCAGGGCAAGTCCATGAACGTGATGAGCATGGAGGCCTGGCCGCTGCTGGACAGCCTTGTGGACGACGCGCTGGCCGATGAGGCGGTCAAGGGGATCGTAATCACCTCGGGCAAGGACAGCTTTGCCGGCGGCATGGATCTCAATGTCATCGCCAAGATGAAGGAAAGCGCCGGGGACAACCCGGCGAAGGGGCTGTTTGACGGCATCATGAACGCCCATGGCATCCTGCGCAAAATCGAGCGCGCCGGGATGGACCCGAAGACCAACAAAGGCGGCAAACCGGTGGCGGCGGCGCTGCCCGGCACGGCGCTTGGCATTGGTCTGGAGATTCCGCTGGCCTGCCATCGCATTTTCTGTGCCGACAACCCCAAGGCCAAGATTGGCCTGCCGGAGATCATGGTCGGCATCTTCCCAGGCATGGGCGGCACCACGCGTCTGGTGCGCAAGATGGGCGCGATGGCGGCCTCTCCCCTGCTGCTGGAGGGCAAGCTGAACGATCCGCAAAAAGCCAAGATGGCTGGGGTTGTGGACGAGGTCGTGGACGATCCGCTGGCGGCGGCGAAGGAATGGGTTCTGAGCGCCAAAGACGCGGATATCGTCAAACCGTGGGATGCCAAGGGCTACAAGATGCCCGGCGGCGCACCCTATCATCCGGCTGGTTTCATGACCTTCGTCGGGGCTTCGGCAATGGTGAACGGCAAGACCAAAGGCGTCTATCCGGCGGCCAAGGCGCTGCTCAGCGCGGTCTATGAAGGCGCGATGGTGCCCTTTGACACGGCGCTTCAGGTCGAGGCGCGCTGGTTTGTCAACGTTCTGATGAACCCGTCGTCCGCTGCGATGATCCGCTCGCTTTTCATCAACAAGGAAGCGCTGGAGAAAGGCGCGGTGCGCCCGGCGGATGTGGCGGATCAATCGGTGAAAAAGGTCGGCGTGCTTGGCGCGGGCATGATGGGTGCAGGGATTGCTCTGGTTTCGGCGCAGGCCGGGATCGAGGTGGTTCTGATCGACCAGAAGCAGGAAGCCGCGGACAAGGGCAAAGCCTATTCCGAGACCTATGCGCAGAAAGGCGTGCAGCGCAAAAAGATCACGGAAGAGAAGGCGCAGGCCATGCTTGACCGGATCACCGCGACCACGGATTACGCGGCGCTTGCGGGCTGCGATCTGATCATCGAGGCGGTTTTCGAGGATCCGAAGATCAAGGCCGAAGTGACCAAGGCCGTGGACGCCGTGACAGGTGACGATTGCATCTTTGCCACCAACACCAGCACCTTGCCGATCTCGCAATTGGCGAAAGCGTCGAAGAATGCGGAGAACTTCATCGGCATTCACTTCTTCTCTCCGGTGGAGAAGATGCTGCTGGTGGAGATCATCAAAGGCAAGGCAACCGGCAGCCGCGCGGTGGCCAAGGCGCTCGATTATGTCCGGCAAATCCGCAAGACACCGATCGTGGTCAACGATGCGCGCTTCTTCTACGCCAACCGCTGCATCATCCCCTACATCAACGAAGGCATTCGCATGGTCAAAGAGGGTGTCTCCCCTGCCCTGATCGAGAACGCCGCGAAGCTGGTCGGGATGCCGCTGGGGCCGCTGCAACTGGTGGATGAGACGTCGATTGATCTTGGGGCGAAGATCGCGCGGGCGACCAAGGCCGCCATGGGCGACGCCTATCCTGACGCGGCGGTGGATGATGTGATCTTCTGGATGGAAGGTGAAGGGCGTCTGGGCCGCAAGTCCAGCGCGGGCTTCTATGACTATGACGAGAAAGGCAAGCGCACAGGGCTGTCTGCCGTTGTGGCGGCGCAATACCCGGAGGCCGAGGACCAGCCCGATCTGATCACGGTGCAGCACCGCTTGCTCTTTGCCCAGACGCTTGAGGCGGTTCGGGCGCTGGAGGAAGGTGTGCTGGAAGACATCCGCGAAGGCGACGTGGGCGCGATCCTTGGATGGGGTTTTGCCCCGTGGTCCGGTGGCCCGCTGTCCTGGCTCGACATGATCGGTTCGCCCTATGCGGCGGAGCGCTGTGATCAGCTGGAAGAAGCCTTTGGCGCGCGCTTCCAATGCCCCGCGCTGCTGCGCGAGATGGCAGGCAAAGGTCAGAGCTTCTATGGCCGGTTTGGCGGGGAAGCCGCAGCGGCGTAACCTGAAAGACGTGATGTTCTGGACGGCCTCCGAAGGTGACTTCGGGGGCCGTTTGTTTTTGCTGACGATCCGGCCCGGGTGCGTAGGAAGTAATTCCTTTGCACCCAAGCGCAGAATCAAGGCCGCAGGCCGCCGCGCCATCGACGGGCCGCCCCACGGCACGGCGACTGGGTTGATGCTGAGAACTACACCGGCCTAGCGCACCAGTTTCTGAGATAAATCGAGGGGATCAGATGGAGGATCGCCGCACCACGGCCCGTCGATGACGCGGCTTGCTCTTTGGTCGAGAGGTCCCGGATCAAGTCCGGGACGGAGTGTGCTCAATGTCAGCTTCAAGCCAAAACAAACGCGCCCCTACCCGGCCAGAGCCGCTTCCAAAGCCGGAAGAAACCTCTGCTCATAGTCTGACCCCACCAGCGGGCCGACAAACTTGAACAGAACCGTGCCATCGCCATCGAGGATAAACGTCTCGGGCGGCCCCGTCACACCCCAGTCAATGGCCGTCCGCCCTGCAGGATCAAAGGCCACCGCAAGGAAGGGATTGCCATCTTCTTCAAGATAGTGCGTTGCCTGATCCTGCGTGTCCTTGAAGTTCACGCCAACAACGCGCAAGCCGTCCGCCTGCATCTGCAACAGGCGCGGATGCTCCGCCCGGCACGGCGGGCACCAGCTGGCCCAGAAATTCACCAGGGTAATCTCGCCTGCAGCCAAGACCTCCGGTGTGATCGGATCATAGCCCGGCAAAGCCACCTCGGTCATGGCCGGTGCAGGCTTGCCGGTGAACTTCGATTCAAGCTCGTTTGCCCCCTCGCGCCCCAGCCCGAAGAAGAACATCGCCCCCAGCGCCAGAAAGATCACCGGCGGCAGGATCATCAGCGGAGAAATGCCCTTGCGATCACTCATTTCTTGAGCCTCTCCTCAATGTCCCGAAGCTCGGCCCGCACCCGCCGCGCGCGCAGGATCGACACCGCCACAAGAGCAATGATCAGCCCCAGAGAGACCGCGTAAGAGGACAGAACCGCGTCCGCATATTTTCCAAGATCCGGCATCACACAGCCCGCTCCCGTGCCAGCAGCGCCCGAGACCGGCGCGCACGAATTTCCGTTTGGGTGCGCAAGAACACCAGCGCAATGAACAGCAGGACAAAGCCGCCAATACACACCAGCAGCGGATACCAGAAGACATCCGCCACGTTCTCTTCCTTGTCGAGCGAAAGCGACGCACCCTGATGCAGGCCCTGATTCCAGAAATTGACCGCATAGCGCGACAGCAAGGCAAACACGGAGCCCACGAGGCACAGGATGGATGTCAGGTCAGCGGCCGTGTCGTCGTCATCAATAGCCGACCAAAGCGCCATATAGCCGAGGTAGAACAGGAACAGGATCAAAAAGGACGTCAAGCGCGGATCCCAGGCCCACCAGGTCCCCCACATCGGCTGGCCCCAGATCGCGCCGGTCGCCAGCGCGATAATCGTCATTGTTGCCCCGATCGGCGCGGCGGCCCGTGCCGCCAAAGCGCTGACATGGTGGCGACGCACAATCCAGATCAGCGAGGCGACCAGCATCATCAGCCAGGCATTGATCGCCATGAGCGCGGAAGGCACGTGCAGGTAGATGATCTTCACCGTGCTGCCCTGCCGGAAATCATCGGGCGTAAAGAAGAAGCCCCAGACCAACCCGAACACAAGGCAAAGCACCGCCCCCGCGCTGAGCCAAGGCAACAGGCGGTCCGTGGTCCGGATAAACTTGACCGGATTGGCGTATTCCCAGATCGACATGGTGCGTGGCTACCTCCGTTTGCCCAGCTTTACACATCAAATATGCGTAAGGCGCAATACATCGCCGGGCCTGCGGGGGCGGCGCATGTCGTCACAGGCACTGGATTTCTGGCCCGAACCGATGCCCGAGAAACATGGCCCTTACCGCAGGTTGATCCGAAGCACCGCTGCCGAGGCGAACGGCAGGATCGCCATGGCCCCAAAGCTGATCCCGGCCAGCATCAGAAGCGGCGTTTCAACGGCCAGCCCATCCGCCCCGCGCCGCGCCACTTCCGCGCCGAAAATGAGGGTCGGCACATAGAGCGGCAGAACAAGCAGGGACATCAGCAGCCCACCGCGCTTGAGCCCGACAGTCAGCGCCGCACCAAACGTGCCGATCACGCTGAGCGCGGGCGTGCCAAGCGCAAGGCTGATCACCACCCAAAGATAACCGCCCTCCGGCAGGCTGAGCAAAACGCCAAGTACCGGCGCTGCAAGCACCAGCGGCAGCCCGGTGGTGATCCAATGGGCCAGTGCCTTGATGCTGACGATCCCCTCCATGGGCAGCGGCGCCGTGGCCAGCAAGTCAAGCGAGCCATCCTCCCAGTCGAGCGCAAAAATCCGGTCCAGCGACAAAAGACACGCCAGAAGCGCCCCAATCCACAAAACTCCCGGCGCAATCTTGCTGAGCAAGCCGGTCTCCGGCCCCACACCAAAGGGCACCAGAACCGTCACGATCAGGAAAAACGCAAGGCCAAGCCCAAAGCCGCCACCCGCCCGCACCGACAGGCGCAAATCCCGAAGCAGCAGCGCAATCACAGGAAGACCTCGTCGGCGCTGGAGACGCGGGGTTCGGCTTTGTACGGCGTGACATCAAAGACATCGGCCTCGGCCAGTCCCAGATCGATATGTGTCGCCATGAGCGCGCTGCCGCCCCCCGCTAGATGCCCGCGCACGGCCTCGGCAAAGAGCTGAACAGAAGCCGCATCGAGCGAGACCGTCGGCTCGTCCAGCACCCAGACCGGCCGCCCGGTGACCATCAGTCTCGCAAGCCCAAGCCGCCGCTTCTGCCCGGCGCTGAGCGTTCCGGCAGGACGGCGCGCGAGATCCTCAAGATTGAACCCCGTCAGGGCGGCGGCAATGTCCGCAGTCCCAAACGCCTGCGCCCAGAACGTCAGGTTCTCGGCCACGCTGAGCATCGACTTCAGCCCATCCGCATGGGCGGCATAGGCGATGCGCTCTCCGGCCCCGGCGATCTCGCCCTCAAAAGCAGGTTGCAACCCGGCGATGGTGCGCAGCAACGTTGTCTTGCCTGACCCGTTCGGCCCGCGCAGCACAAGGGCGCGCCCCGGTGTCAGGCCGAAACTCAGCCCCTCCAGCACAGGCACCCCGCCCCGGGCCACCGCAAGATCACGAACAGTCAAATCCATGGGGAAGGCTTACCGCGCCGCGCTCTCGCGGGAAAGCGGCAAAACCGCGCTGTTTCTTTGTGCTGCAAATATCCCCGCCGGAGGCAACTGTGGGACGGTGGGCGGGGCGATGCCTGCAAGGCGAGCGCCGCTCCCGTCACACCGGCAAAACCGCAAGCGCAACGCGCCGCCCTTCGCTCAGGAGAACATTGTAGGTCCGGCAGGCTGACGGCGAGTTCATCACTTCAACCCCAAGCCCCGCCGCCTCCAGCGCAGACCGCAGATCAGCCGGCAAGTGAAAGATCTCGGACCCCGTGCCCACAAACAGCACATCCACCTGCCCTGCCAGCGCCAGCAGGGTCGCGCTGTCCTCAAGGCCATCCCAGTCCTGCGCACCCGCACCGGCCATCAGCATCGGGCCCGCGTGCACCTCGCCCCCAACCCGGAAGAAACCCGGTCCGTAGCCATCGACAGGAACCGCATCGGTAAAGCTGATTTCATTGATCCGCATGCGGCCTTTTACCCCCAGATCGGCAATCCGGACAAGGCCGAGAGCGCAATCACCCCGTAGGCCACTCCGCGGTAGACCCGCTCATAGGCCGGGCGGAACAGCCAGCCGCCCAGCGCATTGCCCGCCATCGCAGGCAGGGCAAGGGCCAGCCCCAGAACCGCAGCCGTCCCTTCCCAGCGCCCGAACGCGCCCATACCCAGGATGACCAGCAAATCAAAGGCAAACAGATAGTAGAGCGTCGTGGCCCGGATCACCGCCGTGGACAGGGGCCGCGCCATGTAGAACAGGATCACCGGCGGGCCGGGCAACCCGGCCACACCGCCCAGAAACCCTGCAGCGCCGCCAATGCCGAACACCATGGGCCGCGTCACTGTGCCACCGTAGCGCAGCCCCCCCGCCAGAATGGCCAGCATCAGGAGCGCAAGCCCGCTCACCGCGAATCGAAACACCTCCTGGGCCACGAATGACAGCACACCAAGCCCGATCGGCAGCATGAGCGCCGTGGCCAGCACAAGCCGCCACAGGTCCCCCTTCTCAACAGCAGGCCACGCCCTGCGCAGGATCGGCAGCGGACCAAAGATATCCATGAATGTAAGGACAAGAATGGCCTGGAAGGGAGGCAGGAACTGCGCTGCCACCGGCAGAAAGACAAGCGCCGTGCCAAACCCGGCAAAGCCCCGCACCAGACCGCTGACAAATGCCGCCAGTGCGAGAAAGCCGAGGCCCGGGATCGCCAGGGCCTCGGCCAGAATATCAGGCATCAATGTTGCCGAACTGCGTACCGGCCCCATCCACCGGTTTCGACCAGTCGCGTTTTACACCCGTGCGCAGCAGCATGGCCGAGGCCACAAAGATGGACGAATAGGTGCCGACGATCACGCCCCAGATCATCGCGAAGACAAAGCCGCGGATCACATCCCCGCCCAGCACAAACAGCGCGATCAGCGCCAGCAGCGTGGTGAAGGAGGTCATGAAGGTCCGGCTCAGCGTTTCGTTGATCGACAGGTTCAGAACCTCCTTGAGGTCCTTGGATTTGAACTTGATCAGGTTCTCGCGCACCCGGTCAAACACAACCACAGTGTCGTTCAGCGAGTAGCCGACGATGGTCAGAAGCGCCGCGATGATGGCGAGGTCGAACTTGATGCCAAGCTCGGAGAAGATGCCAATGGTCAGGATGACGTCATGCACCAGCGCCAGAACCGCCCCCAACGCAAACTGCCATTCGAACCGCAACCAGATGTAGATCAGAACCGCCCCAATGGCGAGCGCCACGGCGATGGCGGCCGTCTGGATCAGCTCACCCGAGACCTTGGGCCCGACGCTTTCGACGGAGACAAACTTGATGTCCGGTGCCACGCCCTGAAGCGCGCCGCGCGCAGCTTCTATCACCTCGGAGGTCACCGATTCCTGCCCGTCCTGCGCGCCAATGCGCACCATGGCCACGTTCTGCTCCGGCCCGAAGGTCGGGTCAAACACTTCCGAGATGGTCATGTCGCCCAGTTCCAAGGCCGTCAGAGCATCGCGGTACGCGCCCACATCCACCGGCTGCGCACTTTCGGTGCGGATCGTTGTGCCGCCCCGGAAGTCGATGCCGTAGTTGAGGCCCTGGATCAGGAAGCTGGCAAAGGCCGCAACCATCAAGAATGCCGAAATCCCGAGCCATACTTTGGACCGCGAGAAGAAATCCCATTTGGTGTCTTTGGGAACCAGTCTCAGTCTCATCTCACACCTCGATGGTTTTGGGTCGGCGGCGCTCGAACCACATGACGATCAGGAGCCGGGTGACGAAGATCGCCGTAAAGACCGATGTCAGGATGCCGAGGCCAAGCGTAATGGCAAAGCCGCGCACCGGGCCGGAGCCCATGACATAAAGGATCACAGCGGTGATGAAGGTGGTGATGTTGGCGTCGATGATCGCCGACAGCGCCTTCTCATAACCCAGCTCAATCGCCCGTGCCGGCCCTTTTGCCGTCTTGAGCTCTTCGCGGATGCGTTCAAACACCAGCACATTGGCATCCACCGCCATGCCGACGGTCAAGACGATCCCGGCAATGCCCGGCAAGGTCAGCGTCGCCCCGATCAGCGAGAGCATGCCAAAGATCAGCGCAATGTTCATGATCAGCGCGATATTGGCAAAGATGCCAAACAGGCCGTAGCTGAGCACCATGAAGACCAGCACCGCGGCAAAGGCGACAATCGTCGCGATCTTGCCCGCGTCGATGCTGTCCTGCCCCAGTTCCGGCCCGATTGTCCGCTCTTCGAGGAAATCCATCCCCGCAGGCAGCGCACCGGCGCGCAGCAGAACAGCAAGGTTCGTGCTTTCCTCGACAGTGAAGTTGCCGGTGATGATGCCCGAACCGCCTGCGATATGGCTTTGAATGACGGGATCAGAGATCACCTCATCATCCAGCACGATGGCAAAGGGAGAGCCAATGTTTTCGGCCGTGTAATCCCCGAACTTGCGCGCACCCGATGGGTTGAAGCGGAAGTTGACCGCCGGGCGGCCGTTCTGATCAAAGGCGGGCTGCGCATCTACAAGCTCTTCACCGGTGACAACCGGCGCTGCTTCGAGGATCGCGTAAGCCCCCTCGCGGTCAAGATAGGGAAGCACCTCGTTGCCGACACCTGGCGCGGCCTCGGGATCGTCGGTACGGCTCACAACCGGCTGGAACGTCAGCTGCGCCGTGGTGCCGATGATTTCCTTGAGTTCCTGAGCCGAGCCGATGCCCGGCACCTGGATCAGGATCCGGTCCGCACCCTGACGCTGGATTGTCGGCTCACGCGTGCCGACCTCGTCAATCCGGCGGCGGATGATCTCAAGGCTTTGCTGGATCGTGCGTTCGTCCGTGGCCTGCTGTTCGGCCTCCGACAGGGTGACAACGATCTGATCGCCATCGCTGCTCACGTCCAGATCCGTCGCCCCCGCCCCGGTCAGGGACACAACCGGTTGCGCAAGGCCACGCACCAGTTCCAGAGCCCGGCTCATGCCGTCCGCTTCGGAAATGCGCACGCGCAGCTCGCCCGGTTCGGACGGGATCAAACGAATGGTGCCAACCGTGGCGCGCTCGGGGCGCAGCACATCGCGTACATCCGGCCAGAGCGCTTCCATGCGGGCGGCGTAGACATCTTCGACCTGAACCTCGGCCAAAAGATGCGCTCCACCCCGCAGGTCAAGCCCGAGGTTGACGAGGCCAGAAGGCAAGAAACCCGGCCACTGGGCGGCGAGGCTCTGGTTCTCCTGCGTGTCCGCACCAAGGTCTATGGCCGCGACAGCGTCATTGCGCTGCTCGACCCGCGTGTAAAACCCGTTGGGCAGCGCCAGCACAATTCCAAGTGCCAGCGTCGCCCAGATCAGCACACGCTTCCAGGTTTCAATTTGCAGCATGTGGGATCAGCTTTCCGCTGGTTCGGTTTTCGAAAGCACCTGGGCGATGGTCGCACGCACAACGCGGATTTTCACGCCTTCGGCGATTTCCACCTCGATCTCGTTGCCTTCCTTGACCTTGGCCACCTTGCCGATAATCCCGCCTTGCGTGACCACCTGATCGCCGCGGCGCAGGGCCTCGACCATGGCCTGGTGTTCCTTCATCTTCTTCTGCTGCGGCCGGATCAAAAGGAAATACATGATCGCGAAGATCAGGATAAGCGGAAGAAACTGGCCAATTGCTGAGGCGTCCATCGGGGATGCTCCTGTCAGTGTTATGGCGGGGCACCCGCCGTTTTTTGAGTTGCGCGGAACCTATGCGCGGGTGAGGCCGGATGCAAGGTGAGCGAAGGCGGCGCTTGGCATGAAAAACGGTCTCAGCCGGACTTCTTTTGCCCTCGGGCGAAAGAACCACGCACCGCCTGCCCTGTTTGCGCTCGGGACAGGCTTGCTGCGGTCTTGTGCCCGACAGCGATTCGAGCCAGCAAGCCCCGCCCCGCGGATTGCCGCCGCGTGCGCGTCTCAAACCGATCAAATTTTATCTGATTGCTCGAAAAATCGTGAGAACAAAGCACGGGCAACGGTGGCGCATTCACCTGAGCGAAAGACCTATCAGATAAACCCTTGCCAGTTTTGCAATGGAGGCAGGCCAATGTGGCTGGGCAAAAAAACCGCGCGCTCGGAACCATCCGGGCTGTTACGTTCTGACGCGATCTTGCAGATCGTGGAGCGCACACAGGCCGTGATCCATTTCAGACCGGACGGAACCATCCTCACCGCAAACGAGAATTTCCTGAATGCCGTTGGCTATACAGAGGCGGAGATTGTCGGCCAGCATCACAGCATGTTCGTGGCGCGCGAACTGCGCGAAACCAAGGATTATGAAACCTTCTGGGAGCGTTTGCGGTCCGGCGATTTTTTCACGGACGAGTTTCCCCGCATCACCAAGGAAGGCAATGTCATCTGGATTGCCGCGACTTATGCTCCGGTGTTCGACGAGGCCGGTGACGTGGTGCAAATCACTAAAATCGCACGGGAAATCACCGGTCAGAAAGAGGCGATCCGGGCCATTTCCGACGGGCTCGACGCCCTTAGTCAAGGTGACCTGACCCAAAGGGTGACACTGCAACAGGAAGATCGTCTTCGCGAAGTGGCAGACAGTTTCAACGCAGCGGTCGACAATGTTTCGCAACTGATCCGGCAAGTCATGCATGCGACCGTGACAATCGACGGCATGTCAGAGCAGATCTCTGCAAACTCGGGCGAACTTTCCCAGCGCACCAAGACGCAAGCCGCCACGCTGGAAGAAACCGCAGCCGCGATCGAGGAGCTCAGCACCACCGCGCAATCCGCCGTCGATTATGCAACCGAGGTCAACAGGGAATCACAAGACACCAAGGCCGCCGCCGAAGGCAGCGGCCAGGTGGTGGACGACGTGACCGCGGCCATGACCCGGATCGAGGAATCGTCTGATGCCATTTCAACGATAATCTCGGTTATTGACGACATCGCCTTTCAAACGAACCTTCTCGCTCTGAACGCAGGTGTAGAGGCAGCGCGCGCCGGAAGTGCGGGGCGCGGCTTTGCGGTTGTCGCCGCAGAGGTTCAGTCCCTAGCGCAGAAATCCGCAGATTCTGCTCAGGAAATCAAAGACCTGATCAGCGAAAGCGGCGAGCATGTCCGGTCTGGGGTCACGCTTGTGAACCGGGCCAGCACGGAACTGGGCGGCATTTTCTCCAGCGTCGATCGCATCACGGAACGTATCAGCGAAGTGGTCAAGGGACTGGAGGAGCAGACCGTGACGCTTGGGGAGATCAACACGGCGATCAGCAGTCTCGACGAAGTCACGCAACACAACGCAGCCATGGTCAATGACACGGCCAGCGTCACTCAGGCTTTGTCCTCACACAGCGCATCCCTGTCGGACGGGGTATCGGTCTTTCGGATCGAGACCTTGCCGGAGGAAAAAGAGGAGCTGGGCTCGCAACCGCAGGTGCTCGCAAGCTGACGCCCCTCAAGGGACCGGCGCAAGCGCGCAGCACTGCCGGAAATCTTGCCCCACTTGCCAGAGCTTGTTCTTGAAAACCCGTTCTTGCGCGGTAGGTTAGAGCAAACGCCTCGTCACTCCGGAGCGGCCTTTGCGCGCACTGATTGCCAGCTTGTGTCTTCTTGCCCTGCCCGTACACGCGCAGAGCGTGGGGCGGATTACGTCCGCGAGCAGCCCTGATGGCGGACACTGCTCCGGCACGCTCGTCGCGCCCAACCTCGTGCTGACCGCCGCCCATTGCGTGGCCCGGGTGGAAAGCGCCGGGATCCGGGTTCTCGATCGTCAGGTGTTCGTGTTGCCGACCGAGGCGGGCGAGCTGCGCGCAGACATGGTGTCGGTGACGTTCCACCCCAGCCTGATGCCCGTCGGCGATCGTCTCAACCCGCGGGCTGACATCGCCTTCGCGCAACTGTCCGCCCCGTTGGACGCTGATCCGCTGGCGCTTGGCAAGGCCGTGCTGGATGGTCCTGTCAGTTTCGTCAGTTACCGCCGCGAGGCGCCAAAGGAACGACTGAGGCAGGATTTCTGTTACGGAACAGAGACTTCTCCCTTCTGGCGCCTGGGTTGTCGCGTCTCGTCAGGGCAATCGGGCGGCGCGGTTCTCAAGGACGGCGCTTTGCAGGCGGTCATTGTCGCGCGCCAGGGCGGACTGGCGCTGGCGCTGCCTGTCGATGAATGGGTGCGTGGCGCGCCCGGTGTCACGCTGGACCCTGTCGCTGCAACGCAGTGAAGCCCTCTACACTCCGTCCTCAAAGTCGGGCATAAGGCCTGCGACTCAAACACTTTCACTGCCCCTAATAATCTGGAGGATCCGATGCACGACATCCGCACCATCCGCGAAAACCCCGCCGCTTTTGATGCGGCGATGGCCCGCCGTGGGATGGAGCCGCAGTCGTCTTCTATCCTCGCCCTGGACGAGGCCCGGCGCAGCGCGATCCAGACCGCAGAGACCGCGCAGTCCGATCAGAAAAAGGCCGCCAAGGAAGTAGGCAAGGCCAAGGCGAGCGGGGACGACGCCGAATTCGAACGCCTGCGCGCGCTTGTGGCCGCCAAAAAAGCCGAAGTGGCGGAAATGCAGACCAAGGCCAAGGAGCTTGATGCAGAGCTGAGCACCGCGCTCATGGCGCTGCCGAACTTCATGCACGCCGATGTGCCGGACGGCGAAGACGAGGATGATAACGTCGAAATCCGCCGTTGGGGCGCGCCGCGCCAGTTCGATTTCGAACCGAAAGAGCATTATGAGCTGGCCGCGACCAAGGATGGTCTGGATTTCGAGACCGCCGCGAAACTGTCCGGTTCGCGCTTTGTGGTGATGAGCGGCGGCGTCGCGCGGGTGCACCGCGCGCTGGCCCAGTTTATGCTGGATACGCACATCGCGGAGCATGGTTTGACCGAGACATGGGCCCCCGTGCTGGTCAAGGAAGAGATGATGTACGGCACGGGTCAGTTGCCGAAGTTTGGCGATGACAGCTACCAGACCACCAATGGCTGGTGGTTGATCCCCACGTCCGAGGTGACGCTGACCAATATCGTGAACGGTCTGATCGTGGATGAGGGCTACCTGCCCCGCCGTTACGTAGCCCATTCCCAGTGTTTCCGCTCCGAGGCGGGCAGCGCGGGCAAGGACACCGCCGGGATGCTGCGCCAGCACCAGTTCGAAAAGGTCGAAATGGTCTCGATCACCCATCCGGACAAGTCCATGGAAGAGCATGACCGCATGACCGGCTGTGCCGAAGCAATCCTGCAGAAGCTGGGTCTGCCCTACCGCACCGTCGTGCTCTGCTCGGGCGACATCGGCTTTGGCATGATCAAGACGCATGACATCGAGGTCTGGCTGCCGGGACAGAACACCTATCGCGAGATTTCCTCGGTGTCCGTTGCCGCCGATTTCCAGGCCCGCCGGATGAACGCCCGTTTCCGTCCTGCAGATGGTGGCAAACCGCAGTTCCTGCACACGCTGAACGGCTCTGGCCTTGCGGTGGGCCGCTGCCTGATCGCGGTTCTGGAGAACGGTCAGAACGCCGATGGCTCCGTGACCCTGCCCGAGGCGCTGCACCCGTGGCTTGGTGGCAAGACCACGCTGACGGCGGAGGGCACGCTGGCATGAATCGCCTCTGGGCGATCCTGTGTCTCGTGGCGGCGGTGGCTTTTGCGGCCTCGCCGCTGCTCGCGCCGGGTTTCAACGGGTTCGAATCCGGCCAGTTCCCGGTTCAGATCGACGCGCCGCCGGTGCAGCCCGCCGGATATGCTTTTGCCATCTGGGGGCTGATCTTTGTCTGGCTGGCCATCGGCACCGGATTTGGGTTCCTGCGGCGCATGGATGATCCGGACTGGGCCGCCATGCGCATGCCTTTGTTTGTCAGCCTTGCGGTTGGGGTGAACTGGTTGCCGGTGGCGCAGATCGCGCCGGTGGCGGCCACGGTGATGATCTGGATCATGCTGGCAGGCGCGCTCCTGAGCCTGTTCCGCGTGGGCGATACGGACCGTTGGATGCAACAGGCCCCGGTGGCGATCTACGCGGGCTGGCTCACGGCGGCCTCCTGCGTGGGGCTTGGCGTTGTGCTCGGCGGTTATGGCTTGCTCGCCCCGACCCCGGCGGCGCTTGTGGCACTTGCCCTGGCTTTGGTCATTGCGATTGTGGTGCAGTACCGCCTGCACCGGGCCCCGGAATACGGCGTGACGGTGATCTGGGCCCTGATCGGTGTGATCGTCGCCAACTCCGCGCCTTTGAACGCGGCCGTGGCCGGGCTGGCCTTGCTGGGGATTATCGTGATCCTCGGGCTGCGCGGCACGGACACGGAATAGACGCAGCACAAGCAAAGCCGCCACCGTCCCGGACTTGATCCGGGACCTGCGCGAAAACCGTCACAGCCCCGTTACGCAAGCGCCCTATTGCGGTGCGTATGAAAGACCGCATCGACCCATTGATTCAGGACCGCGCGCCGTGGTTGTTCTCCGGCCGCCCCGGCACCGCCGCAACCCGCGCGCTGCTCAACCGCCTTCTGAGCCATGAGAAAACGCTCGACATCGCAGAAGCGGTCAAGGATTTGCCTTCTGCCGAAATCATGCGCTCTCTTGCCGCCCTTCTGGCGCTCAGAGCCGTGTATCAAGGGCAGGCAAACATCCCCCGGAGCGGCGCAGCGCTGATCGTGGCGAACCATCCGACAGGGATTGCGGACGGCATCATCCTGCATGACCTGCTGCAACGCATCCGGCCCGACAGTTATTACTTCGCCAATCACGACATCCTGCGGGTGCTGCCGCAGATGGCGGACATGATCGCCCCGGTGGAATGGCGCAAGGAGCGCCGCAGCCACGCCAAGACGCGCGAGACCATGAGATTCACCCGGCGCGCTGTGGACACCGGACGGCTCGGCGTGATCTTTCCATCCGGACGGCTGGCCAAACGGGTGGGCCTGAGGCTGCATGAACGTCCGTGGATGGGCTCCGCCGCGATGATCGCGCGCAAGTTCGATCTGCCGGTGATCCCGGTGCACATCGAGGCCCGCAACTCGGCGCTGTTCTACCTGTGTGATGTGATCCACCCGAGCCTGCGCGACATTACCCTGTTCCATGAAACTCTGAACAAGGCCCGGCAGACCTTTGCGGTCACGGTGGGCGAGCCGATTTCGGCAAGCGCCCTGCCCGATCAATCGGACGCGGCGATTGCCTTGCTGCGTGAGGCGACGCTTGCGCTTGGCGCGCAGCATGAGAGCGCAAAGGCGCTCAAACCGCCACGCTTCGGCCTGACCGCGTAGTCAGCCGCCCTGCGTGCTCAACACCGGGGCCGTACCAGAGGGCGCGGGCGCATCCGCTGTCAGACCAACCGGCTGAATGAAACCTTCGGGGCGGGCTTGAGGCCGGAAACTGACGTATTTGTCGCGCGGGCCGGGAATCTCAAGCGTGTCCGGTCGCGCCACCGGGCGTAGCGACTTGGTCATGCCCTGGCAGTAGGACTGGTTCAGCATGTAGGCGCGCATGTCTTCGCGTTTCTTGCGCGAATGGAACGGCCCCCAATCAGCGGCAACGCCGCGCATTCCGGCGCTGATCACCTGATCGCGCGGGACCGTCACGGCCATGATACGCATCGCGCATGTCAGATTGTCTTCGGGATCCTTCAGCGCCTCGCCTGACCTGGCTTTGCAGCCATAGCCGCGTGCGGTGCCGGGCAGGATCTGCACCAGACCGTACCAGAGCCCGCCACCACCGACGGCCGTGGGGCGATAGGTGCTCTCGTGTTTGGCAAGGGTCGAGACAAGCCCAACCCAAAACGCCTCGCGCCCGGCGCGGGATGCGGTCGGATAGGCCGGGCACCATTGCGCAATATCGCGCGGAACGGTCTCGGGCAGCACCTTGGCATGGCTGCGCAGGCTTTGAACAATGGCCATCGCCCAGGAGGGCTTTCCCCCGTATTTGTCCCAACGCGCGCTTGGCACAACAAGCGGCGCGCGCGCTTTGGGGCGCGGGGATTGGAAGACGGCAAGGGTCGAATACTCCGGTGCGGCGGCAGAAACCGCGCCGGGTGCGGCATCGGGCAGTGGGGCTTGGGCTGGTGTCGCCGTAACCTGTGTCGCCAGAAGCGCAAGAAAAAGGGCAGCACGCATCATGACCGGCGCAATTTGCCCGAAGTTGGGGATTCTTTCAACCGTGGCGAATCCACGCGCGTGATGAACCGCCAAACGCCACCCCGGGGCTGGCTTTGTTTACGGTGAGGCAACGCATTGTCCCTCATTCGCAAACCAACGCCTTTCACAAGCCGAATGAACTCCCCGGTGCTGCCCTGATTTGGCCCGGATTGCCCGGCAAATTGTAATCATGATATTGAACGAGTTGCTGCCTGATATGCCTTCCCTTTCCAACAGATTCGCCCTTCGGATGTCGCCCCGACCGGCCCCGCGCAAACGCCCCATTACGGTGATGCGCCATGTCGAGCCATTGGGCCCGCGCGTCGACATCCCGGTTCGGGATCCTTCGCCGGATTGGGAAGAGGCGCAGGCCCTGCTTGCCCGTGGTCAGCATCTTGCCCGTCAGGATGCATGGGAAGACCTCGCGCCCGAGATTTGCGAAGCCGACCGGAACCAAACCATGACCTGCGGCCTGACGTCTGTCGCCGCACTGCTCTCGCAAGGCGCGCGCAGCGATGCGGTCCGCGCCGGACACGCGGCTGCTGGTAAAGGAGAGGTTGGTACCGCCCGGGCTATTCTGGCGACGCTGGAGCTGAACCTTGAGGACAGCCCCGAGTGCCCCGCCATCGCGCATACAGTCGCCATGGCTCATATCGAGGTGGCGCGCGCCTGGGCCGGATCCTCACGCGCGGATCAGCTCTCCCCCCCGCGCCGGGATGCTTATGAGTGGCACATGCAGACCGCCGCGTCCTTCGTGGATCGGTTCGATCCGTTTGAAACCCATTCGGCCCTTTGGGCGGAAGTGCGGTGCGAGGTTCTGGCGATCGATCCAAAACCGGGACAGCGGCTTGCCGATGACTATGAAGATCTCATCGATCTCGGGCCGGAAAACCCGGACTATTTGCGCGCCTTCGGACGGGATCTTTTGCCCGGTCGGTTCGGCAACCGCGAAGTTCTGGACCGCGAAGCGCGCAGAACCGCGGTGCGGACAGCGGATGTCTGGGGCATGGGGGCCTATAGCTGGATCATGATCGGCGCGATTGAAAATGACCCGACAGCGCTGCGCTGGGTCGATGCCGAGCTTTTTGCCGAGGGGCTGCACGACATCCTCGCCCGGCACCCCGGCCAGCATATGGTCAACCGCCTTGCAGCGTTTTGTGGACTGACCGCCTCGTCTGTCACTATCCCCGGCACAAGCGAAGCCCGCATCTCCAACTGTTTCAACTGGATTGCGCAAGATCACCTGTACGAAATTCACCCTGCCGTCTGGGCCACCGCGCCCGCGCCCGGCCTGCAGGACCGCGACGTGGCCGGCTCCCGCGAGGATGTGATCAAACGCGGTCGCACCCGCGCAACTTCGGCGCTGGCCGAGCATTTTGCCGCTCTTTTGAACAATGGCCGGCGGCTTGTGTTCACGCCAGACGGATTGCAGATGCCGCGCATGGCCTGATCCATGCATCGCCCCTTGCTCCGCGCGCCCGCTCGGCCTAGAACGCGGCCAATTGCGAGCCAAGGAGCGCCACATGCTGGATCATCTGTCCTTTGAATCCCCCAAGCCCAAGCTCATTTCCGGGGCAAAGCATGATTGGGAACTGGTCATTGGTATGGAGGTGCACGCGCAGGTGGCTTCCAAGGCCAAACTGTTCTCCGGTGCCTCCACCCAATTTGGCGCCGAGCCGAACTCCAACGTGGCCTTTGTGGACAGCGCCATGCCGGGCATGCTGCCGGTGATCAACGAGTATTGCATCGAGCAGGCCGTGCGCACTGGTCTTGGCCTGAAGGCAGAGATCAACCTCAAGTCGGCCTTCGACCGCAAGAACTACTTCTACCCTGATCTGCCGCAGGGGTACCAGATTTCCCAGCTGTATCATCCGCTTGTGGGTGAAGGCGAAGTGATCGTGGATATGGAGCCGGGCGTCGCTCGCCTCGTGCGCATTGAGCGCATTCACGTCGAGCAGGACGCGGGCAAATCCGTGCACGACATGGACCCGAACATGTCCTTCGTCGATCTCAACCGGACCGGCGTTGCCCTGATGGAAATCGTCAGCCGCCCCGATATTCGTGGCCCGGAAGAGGCCGCCGCCTATCTCGCAAAGCTGCGTCAGATCCTGCGCTATCTCGGGACCTGCGACGGCAACATGCAGAACGGCAACATGCGTGCGGACGTGAACGTCTCCGTCTGCCGCCCCGGTCAGTATGAGAAGTACCAGGAAACGCAGGACTTCTCGCACCTTGGGACGCGCTGCGAGATCAAGAACATGAACTCCATGCGCTTCATCCAGATGGCGATCGACTATGAGGCCAAGCGCCAGATCGCGATCCTCGAAGCGGGCGGCAAGATTGACCAGGAAACCCGTCTTTATGACGCGGACAAGAACGAAACCCGGTCCATGCGCTCCAAGGAAGAGGCGCATGATTACCGCTATTTCCCTGATCCGGACCTGCTCCCGCTTGAGATCGAACAAGCCTGGGTGGATGACATCGCGGCCTCTCTGCCGGAACTGCCGGACGAGAAAAAGGCACGCTTTGTCAAAGACTTTGGCCTATCCGAATACGACGCCGATGTTCTGACCGCAGAGGTTGTGAACGCCTCCTATTTCGAAGAGGTCGCAGGCGCAGCGGGCGACGGCAAGCTGGCGGCGAACTGGGTGATCAACGAGCTGTTTGGCCGCCTCAAGAAAGAAGACCACTCCATCGAGGAAAGCCCGGTTTCCCCGACACAGCTGGCTGGCATCATCAAGCTGATCAAGTCGGATGCCATTAGCGGCAAGATCGCCAAGGACCTCTTCGAAATCGTTTATACCGAAGGTGGTGATCCCGAGGTGATCGTAGAAGAACGTGGCATGAAACAGGTCACGGACACCGGTGCCATTGAGGCAGCCGTCGACGAGATCATCGCGGCCAACCCGGCGCAGGTCGAAAAAGCCAAGCAAAACCCGAAGCTTGCGGGCTGGTTTGTTGGTCAGGTCATGAAAGCCACGGGCGGCAAGGCGAACCCGAAGGCGGTGAACGAGCTGGTTTCGAAAAAGCTGGCTGATTTAGGGTAAGTCTTTCTGGCGTTCCGAGGCCGCAACGAACACTCTAACGCCGGGCGCCCTTCCCACCTCGCATTAAACCAAAACGGGCAGCCAAAGCTGCCCGCGAGAACCGTTCAACTTATACCGGCCGGCGAAACGTCAGGCTTTCTTTCGGCGACGCGCCGCTAGGCCCAGCCCCCCAATCGCGCAAACCAACAGCGGCAGGGCCGCAGGCAGCGGAACAGCGCTCATTGTGCTGGGAGCGGCCGAAATGTTCCACGTGATCGTGTCGCCATTCAGCAGCGTTTTGGTCATCGACGACCCTGCGACAAGGCTCAAACTGGCAAAGCTGCTGCCCACCATCGTGAACCCACCAGAAATCAGCTCACCACCATACCCCGAAGCCACCGCCAAGTTGGAATTCCTGAAGAAGAAGGGATCGCCCGTATGACCGATGCTGTTGAAGTTATATCCTGAGTTGACACCGTTATAAACCGAACCCGTCGTACCGCTGTAAGGAGAGTCGTAGAAAACAACGATCGTATCGCTGAGATTTCCGAAATAGGGTTCGTGTGCCCCCAACCCGGCGAATGTACCTACGTATGCTGCCGGACCCCCGCCGCTAAGCCCGGACAAATCTAATGTGCCGGAGTAGCTGAACACCACATCCGAGTTCACCTCTTCAGAGTATATCACAATTGCGGCATTCGCCTGAGTTGTCAAAATGCCGACTGTCAATGCCGCCGCTGAACACAAACCCAAAATCTTGGAAAACACACCCCCACTCAAGTTATTGATTTTCATATTATTTTCCCCAGTTCGTTTACAAGCCCCAAAGATTGGAAAGCTTCGTACCTTCATGGTCTTGAGAACAAATCTTTGAGTCAACGGCGCTGCGTCCGAACCGCTGCCCTGCATTCCGCCGCGCGCCGCCCCCTGAACGCGGTCAATCACTCAAGATTTGACAAGTCTCCTCGCCTTTTGACGGAATACGGATTTCGACAATGACGCAACTTAAAGGAAACTCCGCAGGGAGGGATCGTCAAGGGCGCTCCGCGTCGGGAACTCAGTGATACATGCTCAAGACACCGGCAACTTCCGGAGCAGATCATCAAGGTTCCCTAAGGTCAGGAATCCCTCACTTCCCAAATCCTCTACCATTTGGTAAAGTTTTTGGGTCAGCAGCGCATTTTCGCCGACACGCCCGATGCATTCGAGGGGCACAAAACAAGACTTTTGACAGGGGGATTTTATCCGTTTGTTTTTTCAGATCAGGGGTGTGGCCATTTTCGGCCCGCCCCTTTTTTCATATGAACGGGGGTCGTATCGATCGAACAGAATGTGATCAAGGCCGGCCATTTTTTGCCCGCCGCCCCCTGTAAACTCCGGGCGTTTAGTCTAAACTCTGGCCTCCGACTCGGTAAGGTGTGAATGATGAGCAGCTCAGATCCCTTCGGCTTTGACATGTCGGTCAAATCCGCCAAGAAAAAGAACCCGCGCGGCCGTAGAAGCATGTCCGGGGAACAGGAAACCTCCACGCGTATTTGCGATCATGAAGGGTGCAATGAACCCGGCAAATACCGCGCGCCGAAAGCGCCGGACGTGCTGGACGAGTTCTTTTGGTTCTGCAAGGACCATGTGCGCGAATACAACGCAAAGTGGAGTTTCTTCGACGGCAAGACAGAAGCCGAGATGAACGCACAAGAAAGCTCGGACAAGGTTTGGGAGCGCAAGACCAAGGATTGGCGCGACCCCGAGGCCAAGGCCTGGGCCCGTCTGGGCATCGAAGATCCGCATCAGGTTCTGGGCGACAACGCCACGCGCAACCCCGGGCGCAACAAACCCGGCGGCGGGCGCAAATTGCCCCCGACCGAGCGCAAGGCGATCGAGATTCTCGAGGCCGAAGACACGATGACCAAGGCGGAAATCCGCAAGGCTTACAAGAAGTTGATCAAGGTGCTTCACCCAGACATGAACGGCGGCGACCGCTCTCAGGAAGAGCAGCTGCAGCAGGTGGTCTGGGCCTGGGATCAGATCAAGGATTCGCGCAGCTTCAAATAATGCGCAGCTCCCAACAAGAGGAAGGCCCGCCAAACCGACGGGCCTTTTTCGTTTGTGAGCGAGTCGTTGTGCGCTCGGCTCTGTCAGGACTTGCGCTTGCGGCGCGCCAATCCGAGCCCGCCCAGCCCTGCCAGCATAAGGCCCAGAGCGCCCGGCAACGGAACCGCTGCTGTTTCTATCAGCACCAAACCGGCAAAGTTGGTGGTACTTGACGAGGTGCCGCCCTCGTAGAATGAAAATTGCCCGGCATGAAGGAAATGATCGGTTGCCGCACTGTCGCTTGCGCGAAAGAAATACCGCCGATGGCCTTCCCAAGTGTACCCAGCCCAGCCCCCCTGACTGTAGTAATTGTAATTGTAGAGTTTTGAGTTAGCCACACTTGGCACGAACGCATCGAGGATTTCTTGTGTCGTGGCCCAACGATAGCCCGGCATAATTTCGTAGGTATCAGCCGGATTCCATGTGGTGGACTTGGAGACCGCGAAATAGAAAGTCGGATCGTATTCGCTTTGCTTCAAACCACCAAAGCTATCGGTGGTGAGCCACCAATCATTCAACGAATGATGCAACGCTTGCGCGGGTGCCGATGACAAGGCGGTGAGAAGGGCTGCAGCAAAAAGCGATTTCAAAGACATGGTGGCGCGATCCGTGTTGAGATGATTTGCATGAATGGAAAAGCAGCGATGCCATTGACGCAAGGTAAATGATTAAAATGGGATGCGATTACATCCTAGGGCCAGAGGCCGCAAACTTGACCACAACCGCAGACAGGTAAACCGCTAAATCCTACATCGTATAAATGGCTGTTTGGCCTTTCAGATACGAATCGGAAAGGCCAAGCAGCGCTGCGTGTAACGATTTCCGGCACGTTCAAAGAAGCCGGCGCAAACTCAAAACTGGCTAACAAAAGCACTGGACGTACAAGCAGGGGTTGTGCTAGCTTGACGCCAAAGCGCGACAGAAAGCAATCACTCACGGACACGACCTTCACGGCTGCGCCGACATATCGGGGCGGCCGTGATTTTATCTGGTGACTTGACACGCAGTCGCGTTCGGCGCTCTCAGGCAGCTTTGAATTTCAACGACACGCCATTGATGCAATGCCGTTTGCCCGTCGGCTTTGGCCCATCGTCGAAAACATGGCCAAGATGCGAGCCACAGCGGCGGCAATGGCATTCGGTGCGCATACCGAAAATCCCCGGATCGGGCTTGGTGCCAACGGCGCGGGGCAGAGCCTTCCAAAAGGACGGCCAGCCGGTGCCGCTGTCAAATTTGTGTTTGGACGAATAGAGCGGCAGATCGCAGCCCCGACACAGGAAAGTGCCTGCGCGTTTTTCCGTGTCGAGCGGCGAGGTGAAAGCGCGCTCTGTCCCTTCCTGACGCATGACCTTGTATTGCAGCGGCGTCAGCATGGCCTTCCATTCGGCTTTGCTGCGCGTCACTTCGAAGGTCGCGGCGCGCGCCCTGGCCGGGATCGCCCCGGTCAGAACGGCGGAGAATGCGGCGGCTTTGGTCAGAAATGCTCTGCGGATCATCGGCGGGCCTTTCATTTGCGCTTGGCGATTGAGCTGTCATCAAAGAGCGGACATCACAAACCTGCGAAGAGCATGCGTCCCGGAAGCACCTTGGGCAAGTCACACCCCGTGCACATTTGCGCGAGCCGCATTGCATGGCCTCACATCAGGGGGTCGGCGCGAAAGTCAGCAGATCGAAGTAAAACGCGGCAAAGGTGCAGGCCGAAGCAAGGACGGCCCCGGCGGCATAAGGCCAAAGAATTTGCCAAAGTGGTTTGCGTTTTTCGCCGCCAAAAGCCGCCGCCTCGATGCGCCGCCAGAGCTGCGGCGGCGGCGGTATCTCTTCGAGATCATCGGCGAACGTCGCGAAATATGTGCGCCAGGCCGCCACGTCCTGCTCCAGATCCGCATCCACCCGTAGTTGCGCCTCAAAAGCCGCGCGCTCCGCCTCATCGAGCAGCCCAAGAACGTATTCTGCCGCCATGGTGCCCTTCACGTCAGGGGTATTGCCGCCGCGTTGCACAGTCATCCGCCCAGACAGACCTTGAGCTGTTTCAGACTTTGGCCCAGTCCGTTGCGCAGATCGCCCGCCGCCCGCCCCGTGGGCTCGGCAAGCGCGGCATAGCCCGCCCCGTGAAGGTAGGCCCGGCGCAAGGCAGTTGCGTGGTCGCCGGGCAGTTTGCTGAGACACTGACGAAACCGCAGCGCCGCTTCGCTCTGCGCACCGCGCAGGCCCGCGTCTTGCTCAAACGCCCCTTCATCAGGCAGTGGCGGGTGGCCTCCTGAATGGGTGTCTGTCCGCCGCTTGTCGACCGCCGCGTCCCGCGTCAAACTGATCAGCCAGGCCATAGGCGCAAGCCCATCGCCGCGATACTGCCCCGCGCGCTGCCAGACGCGCAGATAGACCTCCTGCAAAACCTCTTCGGCCTCGGCATCTGTTTTCAAAACCTGCAAAGCGACGGCAAACAGTGCCGGGGCCGTGTGCGTGTAAAGCTTGGCAAAGGCCTGCCGGTCTGCCATCGCCACGCGTGACATCAGACGGTCCATATCGTCTTCCAGCACCATTCAACCCCGACCCTTTTTCCTTTGCCTCGGGCAGGATGGCACAGCAGGCTTGGGTTGCAAGGGGGAAGCGGCGGCGAGCATGGGACCTTTTGCCAACGCACAACTGTTTCTTCCCCTTGCCCCTGCGCCACTTTTGATGCACCACGGGCCGGACAGACGCCGGGATAGAAGGACAGGACCGAAGATGGCCAGTGGTGAAATCGACATCAACGCTAAACCCACCGAAGAAATCTCGGTGCGCGAAGTCTTTGGCATCGACTCGGATATGGTCGTGCACGGCTTCCCGGAAGCGTCGGACCGCGTGCCGGATATCGACAGCACCTACAAGTTCGACCCGGACACCACGCTCGCCATTCTCGCCGGTTTCCGCAACAACCGCCGCGTGATGATCCAAGGCTATCACGGCACCGGGAAATCCACGCACATCGAACAGGTCGCCGCCCGTCTGAACTGGCCCGCCGTGCGTGTGAACCTCGACAGCCACATCTCCCGGATCGACCTGATCGGCAAGGACGCCATCAAACTGGTGGACGGCAAGCAGGTCACCGAATTCCAGGAAGGCATCCTGCCTTGGGCGCTGCGCAACCCCACCGCCATCGTTTTTGACGAATATGATGCGGGCCGCGCGGATGTGATGTTCGTGATCCAGCGTGTGCTGGAGACCGACGGCAAGCTGACCCTTCTGGATCAGAACAAGGTCATCAACCCGCATCCCTATTTCCGCATCTTTGCGACAGCCAACACCGTGGGCCTGGGCGACACCACGGGCCTGTACCACGGCACGCAGCAGATCAACCAGGGCCAGATGGACCGCTGGTCACTTGTGGCCACGCTGAACTATCTCTCGATTGATGCGGAAACCCAGATCGTCCTGTCCAAGACGCCGCATTACAACAATGAAAAAGGTCGCAAGACCATTCGCCAGATGGTCACCGTTGCGGACTTCACCCGCCGCGCCTTCATGAACGGTGAGCTTTCCACCGTGATGAGCCCGCGGACCGTGATTGCCTGGGCGCAAAACGCGGAGATCTTCCGCAACGTGGGCTATGCCTTCCGCCTGTCCTTCCTCAACAAATGTGACGAGCTGGAGCGCCAGACCGTGGCGGAGTTCTACCAGCGCTGCTTTGACGAAGAGCTGCCCGAAAGCGCGGCGAGCCTGAGCCTCGGGTGATCCACGCCGCATTGACGATCAAGAGCGCCCCGGTTTCGGGGCGTTTTTCATTTGGAGAGACCAAACCATGAGCATGTCCCTGACCCTGCGCCGTTTTGCCCTCGATGACGCGCCACAAGAGCCCGGTGATGAGGCGGCGGAATTTGCGCTTGGCCTGAAGGGGATCAAGCTGCTCGATGGACCGGAGTGCCTGCACTTCTTTGACCCGTGGCATGTTGTGCATTTTCTCTCCTCCGGGACGGAGTGGGACACCGCCCTGCCTGCCGGGTTCCTTCTGGGCGGCAGCGCATGGCATGAAATCCACCCCGAAGAAGAGCCGCCGCGTATCCTGAGCCCGAAAGAGGTGAAGGCCGCCCATGCCCATTTGATCAGCCTGCCCCATGATCTTCTCGACAGCCGACTCTCGGCGATGAAAGCGCCCGGCTGCGAGATTTACCATGCCGCACAAAGCGACGCGGAGGATGGTTCTGTTCGCGCAGCCTTTGGTCAGATCCGCGATTTTCTCGGAGCCGCAGCAGAGGCGGATCAGGCGGTTTTGACGACCATGGCGTAACGCTGTGGATTTCATGACACTTTTATCAAGAGTTTTCATTTCGATTAACAGGACAGCAGAACAAATCGTGTAACGTCCATTTTATGGGCGTTCTGAAAACACTTGTTTTGAGCCTCATGCTCACTCTTGGCGCAAGTCTCGCCACGATGCCGCTGGCGGCCATGCCATCGGGTGTTCGCGAACAGGCAGAGCATTTTGCCTCCTGCCTGGGCCGGTTTTCCGCAGCAATGGAGCACGAATGGCTGATGGGCCGCGACGGGGCCGATGCGCTGGAAAGCCGCCGTCTGTTCGAAAGTCTGCTCGAAGCAGTGCAGCCGGACGCACGGGCCGAAGGGCTCAGCGGCTCCGACATTCTGCACCTGCGCATTGAAGCCAAGTTCGCGCAGGCGCGCCTGATGCAACTGGCTGCTTTCTCCGATGATGACCGGCGCGCGCGCCACGCACGGCTGCGCGCCACACATTTGCTCGGCAACTGCCAATCGCTGGTTTTCGGCTGAACCCGCGCGCCATCAGCCGGGCTTTGCCGATCATAGCGCAGAGCGGTTTTCGCGCCCCCGCCCCCATGTTACTATGGCCCCAAGTTCCGCAGCAGGACGGAACGACAAGATGGCAGGACCAGACATGACACGCACACTTCAGGCCCTTGTGGTCGCAGCCGCCCTTAGCCCCTTTTCGATGCCGGCGGCCGCCGAAGAGACGCCGCTGAGCGCTCAGGACTTTCAGACACGTATCGACGAGGCCGCAACCCCGATCGGCAAGGCCAAGGCACCGGTTGCCTGCGCGGGACTTGTCGCCGCGCTGCGCATCGCATCCCCGGACGAGTCGAATGCCAAGGAAATGTTCAAGACGCTGGAAGAGGAAATGGTCTTCTACGCCATGATGACCCGTCGGCAGGATGCGGGCGAGGAACAGCAGGCCGCGCTCGACGCAACGGTGCCGCTCGTGCGCGATGTCAGCGCGATTTATCTCGAATGGTTCAACCAGAACCAGCGTCTGAACGGCGAGCTGATCAACAGTGCGCTGCGCACCAATTTCAGCTTCTGCGAAAGAATGCGCGACGAGATGAAGGCGGCGCTGGAAAGCCAGTGACCGCCGCATCGGCCTGATCCGCCGAACATAGACGAATTTCCCCGCTCGCCCCTCTTGCCAAAACCGCGTGTCCGGTGGAAACGTAGCTTATGAGCAAGCCAAGCGACAATCCCGCCGATCCGTTCAAGAAGGCCCTCGCCGAGGCCACCAAGGTCATGGCCGATGATCCCGAATTGACGGTTTCCTACACCGTCGATCCCTCCGGGGTTTCAGGCGATGCCATGCGCCTGCCGCAGGTCTCGCGCCGCATGACCCGCGACGAGGTGCTTCTGGCGCGGGGCACGGCGGATGCTTTGGCCCTGCACCGCCGCTATCATGACGCAGGCACGCACAACCGCTATGTGCCGCCCGGCGACATGGCGCGCGAGCTCTATGAGGCGATGGAAACCGCCCGCTGCGAAGCCATGGGCGCGCGCGACATGCCCGGCACCGCAGGCAACATCGACGCCAAGATCGGCTCCGAAGCCATCAAGCGCGGCTATGCCCAGATTCGCGAGAAATCCGAGGCCCCCCTGCCCGTCGCGGCAGGCTACCTGATCCGCCATCTGGCGACCGGGCGCGATCTGCCGCCCGAGGCCGCCAATGTCATGGATCTCTGGCGCGGCTACATGGAGGAAAGCGCGGGCGCGACGCTGGAAAACCTCGACGCGGTGCTGAACGATCAATCCGCCTTTGCCAAACTGGCGCGGCAGATGATTTCCGATCTCGGCTACGGCGATCAGCTTGGCGACGATCCCGATCAGTTGGACGACGAGGCCGAGGACGACGGACAGGAAGACGGGCAGGACGAAGAAGAGCAGCCCGATTCCAACGGCGACGACGAGGATCAGGGCGAAGAGGCTGAAGCCTCGCCGGAGCAGTCTCAGGAAGAGACCATGGACCCGTCCCAGGCGCAGGTCTCCATGGATGACGCCGCTGATCAGGACATGAGCGACGAGACGGAAATGCCCGAAGGCGAAGCGCCGCTCGAGCCGCCTGCCCCCGCGCCCTTCTCCGAAGCGGACCCCGATTACCGGGTCTATTCGACCGAACACGACGAAGAGGTTCTGGCCGAAGACCTCGCCGAGCCTGCGGAACTGGAACGGCTGCGGGCCTACCTCGATCAGCAGCTTGAGCCGCTCAAAGGTGCGGTCTCACGGCTTGCGAACAAACTGCAGCGGCGGCTTCAGGCACAGCAGAACCGCAGTTGGGAGTTTGACCGCGAAGAGGGCATTCTGGACGCGGGCCGTCTGGCGCGCGTGGTGGCGAACCCGACCACGCCGCTGAGCTTCAAGGTCGAGAAAGACATGGAGTTCCGCGACACGGTGGTGACGCTGCTGCTCGACAATTCCGGCTCCATGCGCGGTCGCCCGATCTCCATCGCGGCGATCTGCGCGGATGTTCTGGCACGGACACTGGAACGCTGCAACGTGAAGGTCGAAATCCTCGGCTTTACCACGCGGGCGTGGAAAGGCGGACAGGCGCGCGAGACATGGCTCAATGCCGGGCGCGAACAGCAGCCGGGCCGCCTGAACGACCTGCGCCACATCATCTACAAGGGCGCCGATGCGCCGTGGCGGCGGACGCGGGACAACCTCGGCCTGATGATGAAAGAGGGCCTGCTGAAAGAGAACATCGACGGCGAGGCGCTGGAATGGGCCCACCGGCGGATGGTGGTGCGGCCCGAGGCGCGCAAGATCCTGATGGTCATCTCAGACGGCGCGCCGGTGGATGATTCCACCCTGTCGGTGAACCCGGCGAACTACCTTGAGAAACACCTGCGCGACGTGATCGACATGGTCGAAAAGCGCAAACAGGTGGAGCTTCTGGCCATCGGCATCGGCCACGACGTAACGCGCTATTATGACCGGGCCGTCACGATCACCGATGTGGAACAACTGGCCGGGGCGATGACCGAGCAGCTTGCCTCGCTGTTTGACAGCGATCCACGGGCGCGGGCGCGGGTCATGGGCATGAAGCTGAGCGCTTGATGAAGGGTTTCGGCTTGGCGTGGCCAAGCCGACCAGCGCGCACGGCGCGAAATTTTTGTCGGGGCAAAATTTTGGTTTGGGGCGCTGCCCCGCCGCAGCCAGGGCTGCGACTCCCCGGGATATTTGTCGGCACAAAGAAACGGGGCATGGCGAGTTGGCCAGCCGCTTGCGGCTGATAAGCAATCGTGATCTTGTCCTGCGCAAGACAGGAGGCGCCCCATGTTTCAGACCTTTACCGAGACTGCATCTGCGGACACGGGCCCGGCCCGGCTGCAAGCTCTGCGCGCCGCCATGGCGGGAGCAGACGTCGATGGGTTCCTGATCCCGCGCAGCGATGCCTTTCAGGGGGAATATGTGGCCCCTTGCGATGAGCGCCTCGCATGGCTCACCGGGTTTACCGGCTCCGCAGGTTGGGGCGTGGCTTTGGCGGAGCGCGCGGCGGTGTTTGTGGATGGGCGCTACCGCGTTCAGGTGAAGGCGCAGGTCGCGGATGTATTCGAGCCCGTAGACTGGCCGGAGATTTCTCTTGGTGATTGGATTTCCGCCGCGATGCCGGACGGTGTCATGGGATTTGATCCATGGCTCTTGACCGTTGAACAAAAACGGGGGCTCGACAAGAAAGGCATCGCGCTCAGGCCCGTTCCGAACCTTGTGGACGCCATTTGGGAAGACCGTCCCGCGCCCCCCATGGGCAAGGTTTTTGCGCAGCCTGTGGCCCTGTCCGGCGAGGCGCATGTGGACAAGATCACGCGGTTGGCCGGCGGCCTTGGCAAAGCGCGGGCAGCGGTTGTCACCCTCCCGGACAGCATCGCCTGGCTCCTGAACATTCGCGGCAGCGACATTCCGAAGAACCCGGTTCCGCATGGGTTTGCAATCCTGCATGCAGATGCGCGCGTGACGCTGTTCATGGCCGATGAGAAACTCTCGGATGTGCGCGATCACCTTGGAGACGCGGTGACGGTCGAGCCGGTTGAGGCGTTCGAAGAGGCCTTGCGCGCGTTGCAAGGCCCGGTGCGGATCGAGCCGGGCACCTGCCCTGTGGCCGTGGTGGACGCTCTGGAAGGGCGCGAGATCATTGAAGCGGATGATCCCTGCGTTCTGCCCAAGGCACGCAAGAACACGGTCGAACTCGAAGGCAGCCGTGCGGCGCATCTGCGCGATGCGGCGGCAATGGTGCGGTTCCTCGCCTGGTTGGACCGGGAAGCCCCGGGGGATCTGTCCGAGATCGCCGTGGTTAAACAGCTCGAAGAAGAACGCCGCGCCACCAATGCCCTGCGCGACATCAGTTTTGACACCATCAGCGGCTCCGGCCCGAACGGGGCCATCGTGCATTACCGGGTCACGGAGGCCACGGATCGGCCGCTCAAGGCCGGGGAGCTTTTGCTGGTCGACAGCGGCGGGCAGTATGTGGACGGCACCACCGATATCACGCGGACGGTTTCCATCGGTGAGGTCGGCGAGGAAGAGAAACGCAATTTCACGCTTGTTCTCAAAGGGATGATTGCGATCAGCCGACTGCGCTTTCCAAAAGGCATGGCCGGGCGCGACATTGATCCCTTTGCCCGCCACGCGCTCTGGCAAGCCGGGCTGGACTATGGACATGGCACGGGCCATGGCGTCGGCTCTTACCTTTGTGTGCACGAAGGCCCCGCCCGTATCAGTCGTGCCGGGACCGTACCGTTCGAGCCGGGCATGATCCTCAGCAATGAGCCGGGTTTCTACCGCGAAGGGGCTTACGGCATCCGCATCGAGAACCTCGTTGTGGTCGAAGAGGCCCCCACCCTGCCCGGCCAGACAATTGCGCAGCAGTATCGCTTTGAAACCCTGACCTGGGTGCCCATCGATCGGCGCCTGATTGTGCCTGACATGCTGACGATGGAAGAGCGCGATTGGCTCAATGCTTACCACCGGGAAGTTGAGGCAAAAGTCGCTCCCTTGGTCGATGATGTCGCAGGGGGGTGGTTGTCTGACGCCTGCCGGGGTATTTGACATATCTACGTTACGTCAGCGATGTCTTTGGAGTTGAAAGCAAAGCCCAAAAGTAAGCCAGACGCCCGAGTGGAGGACAGACATGAGTCAGGGGGATATCACCATGAGCAAGATCACGATTACACCGGCAGAAGGCACCTGGGTTGTCCGCGCAGGCGGCGCGGTCATCGGAGAGAGCACGCGCGCTCTTGAACTGGACGAAGGCAACCTGCCGTCCGTCATCTATTTCCCGCGCGACGACATTGCGATGGCCTTCCTGGACACGACCGAGCACAAGACATCCTGCCCGCACAAGGGTGAGGCGAGCTACTTCTCGATCATGTCGAAATCCAAGACGTATGAGAACGCTGTCTGGTCTTACGAGGCCCCGAAAGAAGGCGTCTCTGCCATCAAGGACCACCTTGCATTTTATGCGCAGGAAGGCGTGACCGTAGAGCAGATCTGACGCTCACCGGTCAGAGAATACAATGTGCAGGCAGGGGTTTCCCTGCCTATTTTGTTTTTGCGGGATCGAAGGATCTGCTGCGCATCTTCTGCACGAAACGGGCGGAAACTTGCCGAGTCCGCCGCAAAACCCTTTGAAAACGCGGGGATCGCGATAAACACACCGTTAACACTCAACATGTGACGGGGCAGTATTCCATGACGATGACCGCTTTTGGGACGTTCTCCAAGCCGCTTGGCCTGAGCCTTTTGGTTGTTGGCCTCGCCTTCACCTCGGCCTGCTCCAAGCAGCCAAGGACCAAGGCAGACATCGTGTATGGCATCCCGGACGGCGTTGATCTGGACAAGCGGGCCTTTGCCCTGCGCGAGGTCAAGGTGCTTCAGAATGCGGGTCGCCGCGTCTGGTGCGTCCCGTTTGCCCGCAATGCCTCGGGTATCCAGATCCGCGGCGATGCGCATACCTGGTGGGCCTCGGCCAAAGGTGTGTATGATCGCGGCTCCAAGCCCAGAGTCGGCTCTGTCATGTCGTTCAAATCGACCAGCGGCATGTCCCTTGGCCACGTGGCCATGGTCTCCAAGGTGGTCTCGGAGCGCGAGGTTCTGATCGATCACGCCAACTGGTCGCGCAACAAGGTCTCTCTGGGCATGTCGGTGATCGACGTCTCTGACAAAGGGGACTGGAGCCGCGTGCGCGTGATGTCGAACCCCGGCTCCTATGGCAAGGTCTACCCGGTGAACGGCTTCATCCATGCGGACCGCATCGACGCCTGATCCTGATTGTGGAGGGTCGGTGCTTTAACCGTCCAGCAGGGCGCGTGCCGCCGCGCGCGCCTCATTTGTAACTGTATCGCCGGACAGCATCCGGGCGATTTCGCCTTCGCGGTCTTCCAACCCCAGCGGCACCACGGTTGAGGTTGTGATCTCGTCTTCCACCCGCTTTTCCACGCGCCAGTGATGCCCGCCAAGCGCCGCCACCTGCGGGCTGTGCGTGACAACAAGCACCTGACCGCCGTCCGCCAACGCCTTGAGCCGCCGTCCAACCGCATCCGCCGTTGCCCCGCCGACGCCTCGGTCAATCTCGTCAAAAATCATCGTTGCGCCGCCGCCCTGCTCTTCTGACAGGCAGACTTTCAGCGCCAGAAGGAAGCGCGACAGCTCCCCGCCCGAGGCGATCTTGTTCAGCGGTCCGGACGGTGCGCCGGGGTTGGTCGCCACGGTAAACTGCACCGCATCGACGCCCTCCAGCCCAGCCGGCGCTTCCGTGATACGCGTGGTGAACACGGCGCGTTCCATCTTGAGCGGGGCCAGTTCATCCGAGACAGCTTTGTCCAGCCGCACCGCCGCAGCGCGCCGCGCTTCGCTCAGTGTTTTCGCCGCATCGTCGAATGCGCGGTCCGCAGTCCGCACCGCCGTTTCCAGATCGGCAATCTGTGCTTCACCCGCATCCAGCGCCGCCAGCCGCGCCGAGAGTGTCTCGGACAGCCCCGGCAACTCATCCGGCATCACCTGATGTTTGCGCGCCAGCGCCCGGATCGCAAAAAGCCGTTCTTCCGCGTCTTCCAAATCGGCAGGATTGAACTCCAGCGCATCCAGGCAATCCGCAACCCCGCGCGCCGCCTCGTCCAGTTCCGCCATGGCCCGTGTCAGGGCCGAAATCGGTGCATCGAGCCGCCCTTCGGCCTTGTCCGACGCCCCTTCCAACCAGCGCAATGCGCCCGCCATGGCTCCTTCTGCGCCGTCGTAGCCAAGCGCATTGGAGGCCTGCCCAATGTCGTCGCGGATCTTTTCCGCCGCCTGCATCATGCGCCGCCGCGCATCCAGTTCCGCCTCTTCGCCCGGCTGTGGGTCAAGCTTGCCCAGCTCATCGACCGCATGGCGCAGGAACTCTTCTTCGGCCTGCACTTCGGCCAAAGCGGCCCGCGCCTGATCCAGCGTTTTGCGCGCCGCCCCGCGTGCGCGCCATGCCTCCCGGACCGGAGCCATCAGCCCGCCAAGATCCCCGTAGGCATCCAGAATATCCCGGTGCCCTTTCGGGTCGAGCAATCCGCGGTCGTCATGCTGGCCATGCAGTTCAACAAGTGTCTCAGACAGTCGGCGCAGAACCTCGCCGGACACCCGGCGATCATTGATCCAGCCGGTTTTACGCCCGTCCGCCGTGTTCACCCGGCGCAGGATCACCTCATCCTCGATGGGCAAACCGCTGTCTTCGAGCACCGCACGGCCCGCGTGTCCTTCGGGCAGATCAAAGACCGCCGTGACCTCGCCCTGCGCCGCGCCTTTGCGCACCAGTTCAGCCCGCCCACGCCAGCCCAGCACAAACCCAAGCGAATCCAGAAGGATCGACTTGCCCGCGCCGGTCTCGCCGGTCAGCACATTGAGACCCGGCTGAAACCCGAGGTCCAGCCGCTCGATGATGAGCATGTCGCGAATTTCAAGCGCCCGAAGCATGACGGTCCGTAGGGCGGGGTTTTACCCCGCACCCCCTCGATGGATCAAAGCCATTGGCCCTTGATCATTTGGCGATAGACCTTCGACAGCCAGTTGTTGCCGAACACTTTCATCTCAAGCCCCTGCCCGCGCAGAAGCTCGTAGCTGTCTTCGTACCAATCGGTGGACTGGAAGTTGTAGCCAAGGATCGCCCCGGCGGTCTGCGCCTCTTCGGTCAGACCCAGCGACAGGTAGGATTCCACAAGGCGGTGCAGCGCTTCGGGCGTGTGAGTGGTGGTCTGGAAATCCTCGACCACCACGCGGAAGCGATTGATCGCCGCGCCGAAGTGATCGCGTTTCAGGTAGTACCGCCCGATTTCCATTTCCTTGCCCGCAAGGTGATCAAAGGCGAGATCGAACTTGAGAATGGCAGAGCGTGCATATTCGCTGTCAGGATAGCGCTCAATCACCGTCCGCAGCGATTGCAATGCTTGGAACGTCAGCCCCTGATCGCGGCCCACTTCCTCGATCTGATCATAGTAGCTCAGCGCCAGAAGATACTGCGCGTAGGCCGCATCATCGTCCGCCGGATAGAAATCAATGAACCGCTGCGCGGCAGCGCGGCTGTTCTCGTAGTCCTTGTCCTGATGGAACGCATAGGCCTGCATGATCAGCGCGCGCTTGGCCCATTCGGAATACGGGTAAAGACGTTCGACCTCGGAGAAGAACATTGCCGCTTCTTCGTTGTCTTTCTTCTCGATCTCGTATTCGCCACGTTCGAAGATCTGCTGCGCGGTGTATCCTTCCAGAGAGCCGCCACCCGGGGCAGTCCCCTTGCTGCGAAACTCGTCGCACCCGGCGATGGCGAGTGCCGCCACACCAAGGATCACAAACTTACGTGCCCTGCCTGCCGTCATGCTTGACCGTCTCCCGAACCCAACCGAAGACACGCCTCTTTTCGGGCGCATCTTTTGAGATGGCTTAGCACAGAAAATTCCGGTGCAAAATGTCTTAAGCGCGATTTGTGGCAGGGAGTTGCCGGGACGTGATCCGAAGGCCAGCGTCAGCCGGGCGCGGTTTTGCGCCGAGTGGGGGCTGCGAATGGTTTCTGTCAATGAAATCAAGCCGGACTCCCGAGCGTCATCCGATGCCCCTATCGGCCCCATGATGTCACGATTGGGTGAAGCGGGATCACGCCACCGCCGTGGCGATCACCTCGTCCATGGTCACCCCAGCGCCCGGCAGGCGCGCAGCGATGTCCGCATCACAGGTAATCATGCGGAAGGCCGACGGATCGGCAAACAGTGCGCGCAGCAGCGCGTTGGTCAGGGCGTGCCCTGCCTTGTGCCCTTCGTAAAGGCCAAGGATCGGCGCACCTGCAAGGCTGATGTCTCCCAGCGCGTCGAGCATTTTGTGGCGCACGGCCTCATCCGCGTGGCGCAGACCACCCGGGGAAAGCACCTTGTCGCCATCCACGACAACCGCATTGTCGTAAGTCCCGCCAAGCGCCTTGCCCGCCCGGTGCATCGCGTCGACATCGGAAGCGCGGCAGAAGGTACGGCTGTCGCACAGCTCACGTACAAAGGTGCCATTGGCCAGGTTCAGACGCTTGTTCTGAACCCCGATGGCCTCATCCACAAAGTCGATATGGAATTCCATGAAACAGCCCGCCGCCGGGGACAGACGCGCCCAGCCGCTTTCGGTTTCAAAGGTCACGGGCTTGAGAATCTCGATGGCGCGAACCGGCGCGCTCAGACGGCGCACACCGCGCTGCATGATGCCAACGACAAACGGGGCGGAGGAGCCGTCGAGGATCGGGCATTCCGGCCCATCGATCTCGACCAGCGCATTGTGTACGCCGCAACCGGCCAGCGCCGCCATCACATGTTCGATGGTCGACACGGAGGCGCCTGTCTCGTTTCGGATCAGAGTGCAAAGCGGGGAGGTTTCCACGGTGTCGAACCGCGCAGCAATCAGAGTGTCCCCCACAGCGATGTCGGTCCGCTTGAACCAGATGCCGTGATTGGCAGACGCCGGACGGATGGTCAGCCGCGCCGGTTTGCCGGAATGAAGACCGACACCGTCAAAGCTGACTGCACTGCGAATGGTTGTCTGCACGGGATGATCCCTGTCGTTGTTAGCAAAGACGCCTACCCCCCAAGGTCTCTGCGCCTGACAATGGGATACGAAGATGGGGCGGATTGCTCAAATCAAGTATTGCAACCAAGTGAAACATCCCGCCCCACAGACCGGCGGACCCCCGCCAAAACTCGAAAATATCCAATTAAGCTGCTGTATTTAAAAACGAATTACCGGAGCGCCCACAGCGCGTTTTCGCTATCATTTTATGCCTGACACGCGGGTTTCGCCGGGAATGTTGCAACAAAAAAGCGCCGGATGTGATCATCCGGCGCCTCTTTGTTACAGTTTGTGTGCGACGAGTCAGTTGGCCTGGCGGCGCAGGAAGGCCGGAATTTCGATCTTTTCCTGCTCCGGATCCGGCTCCACATCCTGCACGGGGGCAGGACGCTGGGCCTGAACCGGGGGCTGACGACGGGCCGGTTGGGCCGGTGCTTCGTTGCCCTGACCATGGCCGGTCATGCGACCGATGAGCGAGTTGACCGAGAAGCGCGGCTTCTCTGCTTCCGGGGCCGGAGCCGGTGCCGCTTGTGTCGGAACCGAACGGCCCGCTTCGGCGTTGCGCTGTGCTGCAACATGGCGCAGACGGGCCAGCGCTTCGGGGCTCGGGGTGCCCGGTGCCGGGGCGCGCGGCGCAACGAAGTCTTCAGGGTCCGCTTCCAGCGTATCCTGCGACGGTTGGAACTCTGCAACGCGCGGCTGGTAAGCCGGGGGGGGCAGATCGTCTTCCGCGGTCTCTTCATAGACTTCTTCGGTCTGAACCGGCGGCATGTCGGAGAAGAGCGACGGCTCTTCCGCTTCATACTCGGGCTCTGCAGGCGCGGCTTGTGCGGCAACCGGCGCGGGTGCTTCTGCGACCGGAGCGGGCTCTTCCACACGCTGCGTCGGCAGCGGTTGTGCGAGGCTGCGGCGCGGCAGCGGGATGTCGGAGTTCACATCGGCGGCCGCGTCGATGCCGGTGGCAACCACGGAGACGCGCATCATGCCGTCCATACCATCATCCAGCGTCGAGCCGACGATGATGTTGGCGTCCTGATCCACCTCTTCGCGAATGCGGTTGGCCGCCTCGTCCAGTTCGAACAGAGTCAGATCGCCACCGCCGGTGATGTTGATGAGAACACCTTTCGCGCCCTTGAGGCTGATTTCGTCGAGCAGCGGGTTCGCGATGGCCTTCTCGGCGGCCTGAATGGCGCGATCTTCGCCCTCGGATTCGCCGGTGCCCATCATGGCTTTGCCCATCTCGTCCATCACGGCGCGCACGTCCGCAAAGTCGAGGTTGATCAGGCCAGGGCGGACCATCAAATCGGTCACGCCTTTGACACCTTGATACAGAACGTCATCCGCGAGGCTGAAGGCCTCGGTGAAGGTGGTCTTTTCGTTCGCAAGACGGAAGAGGTTCTGGTTCGGGATGATGATCAGCGTATCCACAACCTTCTGGAGAGCTTCGACGCCATCCTCCGCCTGCTTCATCCGCTTGTTGCCTTCGAACTGGAACGGCTTGGTGACAACGCCCACGGTCAGAACGCCCAGTTCACGCGCGGCCTGCGCGATAATCGGCGCAGCGCCGGTGCCCGTGCCGCCGCCCATGCCGGCGGTAATGAAGCACATGTGCGCGCCCGCGAGATGATCGACGATTTGCTCGATGCTCTCCTCGGCGGCGGCGGCGCCAACGGTCGCCCGTGCGCCTGCCCCAAGGCCTTCCGTAACTTTCACGCCCAGTTGCACACGGCTCGAAGCCTGGCTCTGCTGCAGGGCCTGTGCATCGGTATTGGCCACGACGAAATCAACGCCTTCCAGCGCTTTTTCGATCATGTTGTTAACCGCGTTGCCGCCTGCGCCGCCCACACCAAACACGGTGATGCGTGGCTTGAGGTCTTCCTGTCCGGGCATGGAAAGGTTCAATGTCATCGATCTGTCCGCCTGTTTTATCTGCCCCTGTCCCGGGGGTTTACGTACACCTATTCTCGGCAATCCTAACCAAGGGTTGCTGAAAGGTCACGCGAAAAACAGGGTTTGGACACCAAATATAGGCTTTTTCAAGGCCCTTTTCGCGGGATTTCGCCGAAACCCCAAGATGAAGTGGCGCACGCCACGTTAACCACAAACAAAGAGAGGCCACCCAAGATTCGGCACCCTGGGAGCATGCAGTGTTCAGCGATGACATGGGGTCTGCTCGACCCGCCTTGTGCCTCTGGTACTTGGTGGCCCCTCTTCCGGGAGCCTGCCCTTAGTCTTAACCGATACAGAAAAGTGCGTCACGCGGTTTTTCGCGGTCTCGCGGTCGAAAGAACCTCCCGCGCACCCTGACCTCGCTTACCTTCACTCCCGACGGCTCAAGTGCCCAGTTTAACTGAACGGCTCGCCCGGTTTCAGCATCTGACGCAGATAAGGAAGGACATCCTCGATCCCGCAGAACCCAACCGTGCGCGCCGCCGCCAGAACCTTTCCAGTGTTGCGCCCAAGGTGTTCGACCACCTGCCGCTCCACCCTGCGACCGGCGACATCTTCGCGCACCGTGCGGGTGACGTAGCCAACCCAGAAGTTGTTTTCAAAGGAGGGCACCCGCGCGAGGTAATTAAAGGACGCGGTTTGCGCGCCGCGCCTGCTGAGCATCAGCGCAACACCATCTTCCTGCGGCATTACCACCGCCCGGAATTCACGCTGATTGGGCGCCGTGGGCAATCCCTGATCGGCCATTGCCTGTTTCGCTTCGAATCCGCGCAGGAATGTATGGTCATCCCGGCGATATACGTAGGCAAGCCCCTGCACATACATATCATCATGAATGAAGCTGCGCCGGGCAAAGCGATAAAACCCGGACGGGAAGGACTCTTCGGCCACCTTGCCAGCCGAATGACCTACGAAATCGGCAACCTCGGCGTGTTCGAATAGCCCGGCGCTGACAGAGACAATGTTTTCCACCGGCTCCAGCAAAATACGGGCGTCGACACCAAAATAGCTGCATATCCGGTGAAGCACGTCAGGACGCGGAAAACTCTCCCCCGCGAGATACCTGTTATATTGTGTCCGATTTATCCCGAGCTCCCGGCACAGGGCCGAAATGGAAACCGCTTGTTGAGACAGTTGACGCAGATTGGCACCGAGCATGCTACGCAGCTCGGCCGGGCTTGGGCGTCGGGAAGGCGATTTGGGCATACCACCTGGCATTTGATCCTCGCGCTAAGAGTGTATACAACAAACGCGCAACTCGCTATGATTAAAAATGACGCTACTTGGCGTCTCATGTGGTGCTAAAGAGCGTCAAGTGCGTCGCTCAATAGCGCCAACCCTGCATTCTTACGACACAAAAATCAAGACGCCGACGCGCGAAAAAACGTGTCGAAATGGCGTCAATTGGGCCACGCTTGTGACACAGAAAATAAAAGGCTTGTCATGGAAGAGCGTATGTACGGTGTCGTCCTCTGGGCGGATGCAAGTGACCGCAAAGCGGTGATCTGGTGCGAAGATCACGGGAACCTGGCCTTTTACTCGGGCCCGGAGCCAAGTGCGCATCAAGGTATGGATCTGGATGCAGGCGATCTGATCCAGTTTGAAATTCGGGAAGAGCGGGATTACCGCCGCGCGCGTAATCTACGCCGCGTGGATTCGGGATATGCTCCGGACTTGCCCGATAAACTAAGGCGTTCCGGCGGTATTGGCAGGCCGGGAAACGTCGTGGCCTTTCCAACGGCCTGCGCGTGCTGAAACCCCAATCCAGACCCTAGCGCACGCGCGGCCAGGCCGCTCACCCCCCAGAGCCGCAGGAAACGCCAGTAAACCCCGCCTTTCCCTCGTGAGGCGGGGTTTTCGTTTGGCTTGTTCAGAGGATGGACCGACGCCGGATAGCGCCAAGCCCGCCGACGCCAAGGAGCAACAAGAGCGCGGAGGCAGGCAACGGAACCGGCGCAAGCGCATCTGCGGACACGGTCACAGAAGCACGAAAGGCCTCGAATCCGCCCAGATCCTCCGCCTCGAAGCGCAGCGTGTTCAACCCTGCATTGAACAAAGAGGCGTCACTGGTTCCGTAGTCGTGCAGGAAATTGAAGTTGTCGACCACAGTGCCAGTCAAAGACGCGATCAGCGTACCGTTGAGATAGGCCCAGGCGTTGTTGTCCACAGCCCACTGCCCTTCCAGCGCAGCGGTGCTGACATCAAATCCAGCCATATCGAATTCAAACTCGAAAACCGGCGTGTCTGGAGTCGCCCCGTTGTTCGCCCAGACCCAGACGGACGCAGGATCGGTCGGGTCCATCGTCAATCCGCCGAACACGGCTGCGCCGTAGTTGACCGCCGCGCCTTCTGCGTTGATCCCGCCGGTGTCACCAACAAGCGTCGAACCGGTTGCAACGGTCGCAGCCGGAGCCATCGTGGCGCCGGCCGCAAAGAAGGCGGCAATAGCAAATGCTTTCATCGAAAAATCTCCTTTGACAATCCGCGACCAAGCGGCCGCTCAAGGAGAGCTTAGCACGACACAAACAATTGCGGGTAGCGCAGCGCGGTTTCGATCCAGGCTCTTACCAGTTGTCGCGGAACCACTGCACCGCGCGTTTCAGGCTGCGGGCCGGGTAGCGATCCACCGGGATTTCGAAATCCCACCATTCGTCCTGCGGGTGCGCGGCAAAGAGACAAAGCCCCACGGCACTGGCAAAGCCCGGCCCGGTCGCCGCCTGTGGTAGTCCGTGCACCCTGAGCGGACGCCCGAGTCGCACTTGTTGGCCGAGGATCTTGGAGGCGAGGCCATCGAGGCCGGGAATTTGCGACGCTCCGCCAGTCAGCACGATCTGCTGCGAAGGCAGATGATCGAAACCGGCCGCATCCAGCCGCACGCGCACTTCTTCGAGGATCTCTTCGACCCGAGGCCGCATGATCCCGATCAGTTCCGCCCGGCTCACCGTGCGCCGATCATGTTCCCAATCGCCCGTCTCGCCGCCACATTCGATCATTTCGCGGTCATCCATGCCGGTGGCGACCACCCCACCATAAAACGTCTTGATCCGTTCCGCCGTCGCCATGGGAACCTGAAGCCCCATGGAAATATCGGATGTCACGTGATCCCCGCCCATGCGCACCGCGTCAGCATAGATCATGTGTTTCTTGATGAAGATCGACACGCCCGTTGCGCCGCCACCCATGTCGATACAGGCAGCGCCAAGCTCCTGTTCGTCCTCGACCAAAGCCGCCGCGCCTGAGACATAAGCCGAGGAGGCAATCCCGGCCAGTTCCAGATCGCAGCGCTTGACGCAATGCGCGAGGTTCTGAACCGCCTGCGCATCAACCGTCAGCATGTGCATGTCACAAGACAGCTCATTGCCGATCTGACCGCGCGGATCGATCAACCCGCTGCGATGATCGAGGGCGAAATTCACCGGCTGCGCATGCATGACCTCGCGGCCCATTCCGTAATCGGGCACGTCGCAGGCAGACAGCACCCGCGCCACGTCCTGCTCATCCACGTTCACACCGTGCACATCCACCTGCCCTGCAAGGCCGTAACTGCGCGGATCAGCGCCAGAGAAACAGGCGATCACGTGATCAACGCGAATGCCCGCCATCTTCTGTGCTGCCTGAACTGCCGTGCGGATCGCCCGCTCGGTCTCGCCCATGGCGTTGATCTCGCCAAAGCGCACCCCGCGCGAGCGCGTGGTCGCCGCGCCAATGACGCGAAAGCCCGACTGCCCGGCGAGACTGCCAATGCCTTCGTCCGAAGGGTCCGTGCCGTCAAAACGCAGAACAAGGCAGGCGATCTTGGAGCTGCCCACGTCCAGGATCGCAATGACACCGCGTTGCATCGCCGCCTTGCGCATGTTGCGCATGGCCCGTTGAGATTCGTATAGCTCGATCATTCCAGCCTGTCTCCGCCTGCCTCGAACGCCTTGATACGCAGCAGTTCCTGCACGGCGTTTTCCTTCATTCTTATGGTTGGTCTGCGTGGAAGCCGCAGGTCCACTGCCGCGATATCCCGCGCCAGCATGTCCACCGCCTCATCCATCGCAATAGTTCTTTCAAACGCGATCACCGCGCCGTCTTCGGGCAGCATGATCCGCTGGTCACGGTCGAGCACCACGTCCCAACGCCGCCCGCCCATGCGCTCAAGCCCACGAATGCGGGCCTTGAGCGGGCCGGAGACGGCCACCAGATCAAGCGTTTCGCGCGTGTTTTCTTCCAAGGCCTCAGCCGCCTGCCCGGCCAGTTGGGTCTCGCGCGCGGTCAGTTCATCCCCTTCGTCGAGCGCCCCCGCCGCCGCCAGCCGCGCCCGTTCGCGCGCTGCAATCTGCACATCCGACAAGACCGATCCAGCCATCACCGGCAGATCCGGCCGGTCAAAGCGGCTCTCCAACGGGCCAACAACAAAGCCTTTGCGATCCAGCATTTCCAAACCGTCGGGCCCGCGCCAGAGCACCGCCGGAACCCGCTCGGTCACATCAATCTGCAACGTGCCGCCCTGCTTGATCCGCAGGTTCGCTTCCCTGACCGCATCCAGGGCAGCCACCGTCTGCTGCATCTCTTCGAGCGGCAGATCAAAGGAGCTGATCGGAAAGTCGATCGGCAGCAGCGTGCGGATGTCTTCCGCCACCTCGGCGCTCGCCCCGTCAATTGCCATCAGCTTGACCTGGAACTCCGGGCGGCTTTCGACAGCGGCGCGTATGTCCGACAGCATCAGGTTAAATGCGGCACGGTTGTCCTCAACCGCAAACCAGGCCAGCCCGCAGCCAAGGCAAATCCCGAACGGCAGAACCACCCGCAGCGCAAAGCGAAAGAGCGGCGTCAGCAAGAGCCGCTCGAACCGGTATTTCAGCTTGGATGCGCTCGGGTCGAGCTTCGCCATCTGTGGCGCGTCGTCTTCGTCAAATCCGGGATGGTCTAGCGGTTGCATGAGGCGTCCTCCACCATCCATGCACAGAACTGCCCGAAGCTCAGCCCGATCAAAGCCGCATGTTCCGGCGAGAGCGAGGTCGGCGTCATGCCCGGCTGTGTATTGGTTTCCAGAAGGATCAGCCCTTCCAGTCCTCGCTCCTCATCCCAGCGAAAATCCGTCCGGCTCACACCCCGGCACCCGAGTGCCTGATGCGCGCGCAGGGCGTAGTCAAGGCAAGCCTGTGTAATCTCAGCCGGAATGTCCGCCGGACAAACGTGTCGCGAGCCGCCTTCCCTGTATTTGGCGTCATAGTCATACCAACCATCGGTCACGATCTCGGTCACGCCAAGGGCGCGATCCCCCATGACACTGGTCGTCAACTCGCGGCCCGGAATGAACTTTTCGACCATAACGGTCTTTGGCATGTCTTCGGACAGTTGCGGCGGCGTATTGGCCGCCTCATTGACGAGATACACCCCGACGGAAGAGCCTTCGTTGTAGGGCTTCACCACGTAAGGGGGCGCCATGACATGCGTGGCCATCACCTCGGCTTTGTCCGCCAGAAGGCTCTGCGCCACCGGCAATCCCGCCTCGCGGTAGATGACTTTGGTGCGTTCCTTGTCCATCGCAAGGGCAGAGGCCAAAACGCCGGAGTGCGTGTACGGAATACCAGCCCATTCAAGGATCCCCTGAACGCAGCCATCTTCACCCCAGCGCCCATGCAGCGCATTGAACACCACATCGGGTTTCAGCGCATCGAGTTGCGCGGCGAGGTCCGGCCCCGCGTCCACTTCGGTGACTTCAAATCCCTCTGCCCGCAAAGCGGCGGCACATTCCTTACCGGAACTCAACGAGACCTCGCGTTCAGCCGAAGGCCCGCCCAATAATACCACCACTTTCGGGAGCGTCCTGCTCGACATTCCCAAAACCGCCTTACCTATGCGCGGGGTCTTGCGCCCCGCTCTCTGCCTCAGGAGCCTACAGCCCCACGTTCACGCCCGGATTGGTCCGGGTCCTTGTCGGCTGAACCCTTGTTTCCGGGCCCTAACCTATTCTTCATTCTTTATAGTTAACAGGGGGTTAAGCAAGCCCATCGGTGACGGTTTCACCGGGCAAAAAATCACCCACCCGTTTGATTTCCCACTGTAACTCTATTCCGCTGTGTTGGAAAACCTTTTTTCGGACGTCCTCGCCCAAAGCCTCCAAATCGCGCGCGGTTGCCTCACCGGTGTTCACAAGGAAGTTCGAATGCATCGGGCTCATCTGCGCCCCGCCGATCATCGCGCCGCGCATGCCCGCCTCGTCAATCACCTTCCAGGCCTTCAGATCGTGGACATCATCTGCCTTGCCGGTGCTGCTGAAACCCGCCGGATTGCGGAACGTGCTGCCCGCCGTCCGATCCTTTGTCGGTTGTGTCTCATCCCGCTTCTTGAGCTGCGCTTCCATGCGCGCACGCAGTTCCTCCGGATCGCCAGTTTCGCCTTCGAAAACCGCCTCAACAATCACCCAGCCTTCGGGCAATTCGCTCTGGCGATACTGGAACTTCAGGTCTTCAGAAGTCAGCGTGACAAGCGCCCCGTCCCGCGTCACCGCTGTTGCCTCTACGAAATGGTCGGCAACATAAGAGCCATAGCAGCCCGCATTCATCCGCACGGCCCCGCCAATCGCTCCGGGAATGGTGCGCAGGAAGGTCAGATCAACGCCCGCCTCCGCTGCCGCCTTCGCCACATGCGCATCAAGCGCCGCAACCCCGGCCCGTACCTTCGTGCCGTCGATCTCGATCTGGTTGAACCCGCGCCCCATGCGAATGACCACGGCGCGAATACCGCCATCGCGCACGATCAGATTACTGCCCACCCCCATCGGGAAAACAGCCACAGACGGGTCCAGCGCCCGCAGGAAATCCCGCAGGTCATCCACATCAGCCGGTTGAAACAGGAAATCCGCAGGCCCACCGACCCGCAGCCATGTCAAAGAGTTCAGATCGCGGTTCGGCGTCAGCCGCCCGCGCGGGGTCGGTAGATCATACATGCGCTCTTGCTACGGCTCCGGACTCGCAGGTGCAAGCCCTGTCAGGCCAGAGTTTCAGGCCCGGCTCACCGTCCGTTTGATCCATGCCGCAAGGTAACGCATAGGCCAGCGCAACACGCTCATGCCCGCGAGCAAAACCAAAAGGCCAATCCACGGTCCATTTTCATATGTGACATAGCCAATGAGCGGGATTCCCAGTGCAATCAACACATAGGCCCGCGTCCAGTGGTTGTCCTTGGATGGCAACATAGCCAGCACGTTCGCGAGAACAGCCCAGCCGCAAGCCAGTATCAAGGAAGTCGTCATCGTCCTGCCCTCCGCATCCCCCGGGTGGCGCAAGCCTATAATGCCAAGATGAACAATTTCAGACAAGCCCCCCAAAAACTGCGAGGATCGAGAGGACAAGGCCGGTCACCGGCACCGCCATTGGCACCTCGAACGCCGCCCGCTCGCCGCGCCGCTTGGTCAGGATCAGAGCGAGGTTCACCAGCACGAAAACGCAAAGCAGCACCGTCGCCGTCACTTCCGCAAGCACCGCCACCGGCAAGGCCAAGGCCGCCGTGATCACCGCCAGACCGATCAGAACCGTTGCCCGACCGGGCGTGCCAAAGCGCGGGTGTGCATGTTGAAAAACGCTCAGCGCCCCACCCCGCCGGCCAAGGCCGAACAGCACCCGCGCGGCCATGACGATCTGCGCCAAGACCCCGTTGAGCGCCGCGAACACCGCAATGGCCGACAGGAAGCGCCCATCGCCTCCCTCGCCCGAGGCCCAGACCATGGCGAGCGGCTGCTCGGACGAGGCGAGCATCTCCGGCGTCACCGCCCGCACCGCCACCCAGGCCACCAGCGCATAGAGCAGGCTTGTGATGGCCAGCGAATAGAGGATCGCCCGCGGCAAGGTCCGCTCCGGCTCGCGCACCTCTTCGGCCATGTTCACGATGTCCTCGAACCCGATGAAGGCAAAGAAGGCCAGAACCGCCCCCGCCCCGATCCCGCCCCACGGAATATCGACTTGGTCGTACGGGACCGGCTCCACCGTAAACCCGGCCCAGACCACCAGCGCGAGGCCAATCACCTCGATCGCCGTGAACAGCGCCGCAAGGCTGAGGCTCTCCAAAACCCCAACAAGCGCCACGCCAATCAACAGACCCCCCAGGCCGACAATCACCGCAACCGCGGGCAACGGAACAAGGCCAAGCATATATCCCGCCCCGCCCCGCAGCACCGCCGCCGCCGAAATCGTCCCGGCCACAACGATGGCCAGCCCGACCAACACACCCAGCCAATCGCGCTGAAAGCCCCGGCCGACATAGATCGCCTCCCCGGCGGCTTCCGGGTAGCGCGTTGAAAACTCGGCGTAACTCAGCGCGGTCGGCGCCGCCACGATCCCGGCGAGCAAGAACGCATAAGGCGCCCAGGCGCCCGCCACACCGGCCACGGCCCCGATCAGCACATAAATTCCGGCCCCCACCATGACCCCGACGCCATAGGCAGTCAGCAGGGGCAATCCGATACGGCGTTTGAGATGATCCATGGGCGAGACTCCTGATGATGGCAGAAGCGTAACCCGAAGCGCCAAACAGGCGCATGATCTGGATCAGGAGTCACGGTGACGTCGCGGCACGTGCCTGCCTCTTCTTCTCTGTCCAAATATCCAAAACAAAAAGGCCCGCCACCCAAAGCAGGTGGCAGGCCCTGTAAGCTCCGGAATACCGAAAGCGTTACTTCGAAAGCCGCGCAGGCAGCCCGTTGGCCCAGGCCGAAATGGTCCCTGCGCCGAGGCAGACAACCATGTCGCCCGGCTGCGCCTGTTCGCGGACCAGCCGTTCCAGATCGTCTTCGCTGTCCACGGAGCGCGCGTGGCGGTGGCCGTGGCGGACAAGGCCAGCAACCAGATCATCCCGGGACGCGCCCGGGATCGGCTCTTCGCCAGCGGCAAAAACTTCGGCGATCGCCACAACATCCGCCTCGTTGAAGCAGGTGCAGAAGTCTTCGAAGTGGTGGCTCAGGCGCGAGTAGCGGTGCGGCTGATGCACGGCGATCACGCGCCCTTCGGTGGCCTGCCGGGCCGCCTTCAGCACGGCTGCGATCTCCACCGGGTGGTGGCCGTAGTCGTCGATGATCGTCACACCGTTCACTTCGCCAACCTTGGTAAAGCGCCGGTTCACACCGCCAAATGCCGCCAGCGCCGCGCGGATTTCTTCGCCGGTCATGCCAAGATGCCGTGCCACAGCCACAGCGCTCAGCGCGTTGGAGACGTTGTGATCGCCCGGCATCGGCAGGGTACAGCCTTCCAGCGTTACCCCGTCCGCCTGGAACAGCACGTCGAAATGCGCAACGCCTTTGACATAGTGCAGGTTTACGGCCCGCACGTCCGCCTGCGCGTTAAACCCGTAGGTCACAACACGGCGGTCGGACACACGCCCCACAAGCGCCTGCACCTCCGGGTGATCGGTGCAGCAGACCGCCAGCCCGTAGAAGGGGATGTTCGAGACAAAGTCATAGAACCCCTGCCGCAGGTTCTCGATGGTGCCCCAATGCTCCATATGCTCGGGGTCGATGTTGGTGACGATGGCGATGGTTGCTGGAAGGCGGTTGAAGGTGCCGTCGGACTCGTCCGCCTCGACCACCATCCACTCGCCCTGCCCCATCCGCGCATTCGATCCATAGGCGTGGATGATGCCACCGTTCACCACCGTGGGGTCAAACTTGCCCGCATCCAGCAACGTCGCCACCATGGTTGTGGTCGTCGTCTTGCCGTGGGTGCCGGCAATGGCGATGTTCGACTTGAGCCGCATCAGCTCGGCCAGCATTTCCGCGCGGCGCACCACCGGCAGCCCGCGCCGCCGCGCCTCGTCCAGTTCCGGGTTGCCCGGTTTGATCGCCGAAGAGATCACCACAACCTCCGCGCCTTCGAGGTTCTCCGCCCGCTGCCCTTCGAAGATATGCGCGCCAAGCTCTTTCAAACGATTGGTGATTTTCGTGGCCTTCAGATCCGAACCCTGCACCACGTAGCCATGGTTCAGCAGAACTTCGGCGATGCCGGACATGCCAATCCCGCCAATGCCGACAAAATGGATCGGCCCCACGTCACCGGGAAGTTTCGTTGCCCCGTTCAAAGCCATACCCCGTTCATGCTCCAGATCCTTCATCGCCTGCCCCTTTCGTTTTCTTGTTATCCGCCAAATCTTCAATCAACTGTGCCAGCGCCTCTGCAGCCTCCGGCTTTGCCACCCCAAGCGCGGCCTGCGCCATCTGGCTGGCCCCTTCCGGCGTGTCGAGGATTGTCAGGATCGCATCCGTCATCGCCTCGACCGTCAGTTTGCTTTCGGGAATGCGGATCGCCGCGCCCGCTTCTGTCAGGGCCTGTGCATTGACAGTCTGATGGTCGCCCGTCGCATGTTTGTACGGGATCAGGATCGCGGGACGCCCGATCACACTGATGTCCGCCACCGAGGACGCACCCGACCGCGAGATCACCATCTGCGCCTCGGCCATCCGTTCCGGAACGTCCGAGAAAAACGGCTGGACGTCGGCGTTGATCGCATGATCGATGTAGAACTGTGTAACGCGCTCTTCGTCCTCGCCGCGCGCCTGGTGGCTCACGCGCAGCAGGTTGATCGCCTCCATCGGCAGGGCTGCAATCGCTGGCGGAACCACGTCCGACAGGATGCGCGCGCCCTGGCTGCCGCCGATGACCAGGATCGACATCGGATAGAGCCCTGGCGGAATGTAGGGCGCCGCAGCCCGGTCCATCACCGCAGAGCGCACCGGGTTGCCCACATGCTCGCCTTTTACACCTTCCGGCAAATCGGTGGGCCATGTCCCGCAGGCCACGGCGTTCACCCGTGATGCGAAGATCTTGTTCACCCGGCCCAGAACGCCGTTCTGTTCGTGAATCAAACGCGGGAGCCGAAGCAGAACCGCCGCCGACAGCGCCGGGATCGACGGATAGCCGCCGAAACCGACCACAACGTCGGGCTTGTCCCGCATCATGCGCAGCGCCATGGAGACCGCGCCGCCTGCAATGCGGAACGGCACAAGCGCCTTGGCCAGAAGCCCGCCGCGCGCAAAGGTCGCCGAGGAGACCTGTTCGATCTCGACCCCTTCCGGGAAGGCTCCGGTGTAGCGCGCACCCCGCGCATCGGTCGACAGCTTGACTCGCCAGCCCCGGCTCAGCATCAGTTCCGCCAGCGCTTGCGCCGGGAACATGTGCCCGCCGGTCCCGCCGGCCGCCATCACCAAAAGGGGCTGCTTGCCACTCATCCGCTCAATCCCTCACCTCGTGAGGCTCGCCAGTACAACACGCACACGCGCCCGTCCATCCTGCGGCACAAACCGGCGGCATTTCGCCCATCTTGTGCTTCTTCCTGGCTCAATACCCGAAACTCCCCTGTCTGCCCGCACAAGGGCTGAGCACTCAGCGCAACCGACCTCGCAGAATATCCCCGATCTCGCCTTGGGGCCGGGTTCGGGTGAAAGCCAGCAACATGCCAACCGCAATCCCGCCCGCAATCAGCGACGAGCCGCCATAGCTGACGAAAGGCAGCGTCATGCCCTTGGCAGGCAGCAGACGCACGGCCACGCCCATGTTGATCATCGCCTGAACACCGAACATGCAGGCAAGGCCGGTCCCGGCAAGACGAATAAACGGATCGCGTTCCCGCATCAGGCGGATCATCGAGCGCACCACAATTGTGGCATACAAAGCAATGATCGCGAGCACGAGCACCAGCCCGTATTCTTCGGCGGCCACGGCGATGATGAAATCCGTATGGGCATCCGGCAGGGACCATTTCACCTGCCCTTCACCGACGCCGACGCCGAAGAACCCGCCTTCGCGGATCGCATCGGTAGCGTAGCCTAGCTGCGTGGTGGGATCGACATCGGGCGACAGGAAACCATCGATACGGCGCGCGAAGTGTTCGGAGTTGTTATAGGCAAAGCTGCCCGCCAGCACGACCAGTCCGGCAAGACCGATCAGCAAGAGCATGGGCGCGCCGCCGACGAACCACATGACGCCCCAGCCAAACAGCACCAGCGAGGCCTGCCCGAAGTCTGGCTGCAAAGCCAGCATCAGGACAATCGCCACCATGAGTGCAAAGGAGTAAAGCCGTCCCGGAGGCCCGCCCAGGTCCTGCGCGGCGGCCATGAGCCAGGCGGCGACGATCACGAAGGTGGGTTTCAGAAACTCCGAAGGCTGCACCGAGGCAAAGCCGAGCGAGTACCAGCGCACGGCGCCTTTGCCGAAGTCCGTGCCCAGAAACGGCAGCAACGCAAGCGCCACAAACGCGCCGAGAAAGCCCAGCACCGCAAGGCGGCGCACCACCGTAGGCGACATCATCGAGGTCAGGATCATGGCGAGCATGGCCATGCCGCCAAACAGCGCCTGTCTTTGCACGTAATGGAAAGGCGCGAAATTGTTGCGTTCCGCCAGCGGCGGAGAGGCGGCGAGCCCGAGAAGGATCCCCACACCAAAGAGCATCAGGATGCAGGACAAGGTCCACTTGTCCACCGTCCGCCACCATTTCGGAAAAACCGGCTCGCCATCGCGCACCGGCACCGATCCATAGACCATCTCAGTCATGGGAACACCGCTCGTACTGCCTCACATCGCCCGGTTTTCCGGGTCTGAGAGGGAGTCTAGCGCAGTTTTGGCCGTGAAGCCAGAGTTTCGTCAACGGGGCGGGCCAGAGATGGGGGTAAAGAGGTGTTGAGACTCGGTTGATCAGTTCTGGTCATCGAGCAGACCCCGTCCCGGCCTTAGTCCGGGACCTCCTATGCAAGGCACGAGCCGCGCCGATGGTGAGATGAGACGCCTTTCACGCCAGGATCCGTCACCCACTCCCCGAAATCAGGCACAAGACATACTTCGCCCCCTGCCCCGGCCGCGTCGCGAACCGCAGCGCGCCGTAGGGCCGAAAGCGCAGCGCGTCTCCCGGCTCCAGATCATAACCCCGCCCATCAACCTCCGCCGCCATATACCCCGAGATCATCACCAGATGATGCTCCTGTCCCGGCACAGGCGGCAAAGCTTGCTCCAAATGCGCGCCGGGCGAGAGGCGGCACTCCAGAACTTCTGCTGCCAACGCGCGAGCCGCCGGGGAAACCCTGCGCTGCGACGCGCCCGTGGTGGCCGCACGGGTCACGGCCTGATCATCTCGGCGGATGTGGGCGACGAAACCCTCTTCGACCATGCCAAGCAAGCGCGACGGGGTCACCCCATAGGCCCCGGCGAGACGCGACAGGACATCGGCAGAGGGGCTGACCTCGGCATTTTCCAGCCGCGACAGCGCTGCGCGGCTGACCCCGCTTTCAGAGGCCAACCGGTCAAGCGTCCACCCCCGCGCGGCCCGCAGGGATGCCAGACAATCGGACAGCCGTTCAGTCAAATCAGTTGCCATGGCACTCACTCGATTTGGCGAAAACACGGGAATCCTTCCCGGATCCGAGATTACCTTAGGGAAGGCATACGAGGCAAAGGCATTCCCATATTGTTTCTCCAGGCCACCTAATTCCTGCTCAAACCACCAATTGTTTCCAGCTATATACGGCCCAGTCGCCCCAAGGTGACTTGCGATACTCGTGACCTTTTCCAGCCGGGGCTTTGCGCCCACCCGCGCTGACCCGCTGCGCAAGATGGACGAAACCTCCGCCCGCTTGCGCCAAAGCCACGCTCTTCCCGCATGCGCCTGCGACACTTTGTACTGGACGGATGGCCTCCGGAATGGTCACTTGCGGGCATGGCAGACCCAAAGGCCCGGACATGACGACAAAGAAACCCGAAGACCTGCGCAGCGCGCGCTGGTTTGCCCCCGATGACCTGCGCTCCATGGGCCACCGCTCCCGCGCCATGCAAATGGGTTGGTCCGCCGATGACTGGGAAGGCAAACCCGTCATTGCGATCATCAACACGTGGTCGGATCTTTCCCCGTGCCACCATCACCTGCGGGACCGCGCCGAATGGGTCAAACGCGGTGTGTTGATGGCGGGCGGAACGCCCGTGGAAATGCCGGTGCATTCCTTTGCCGAGCAGTTCCTGAAACCCACCTCCATGCTGTATCGCAACATGGGGGCCATGGAGGTCGAGGAAACCCTGCGCTCGCACCCGATTGACGGGGCTGTTCTGCTTGGCGGATGTGACAAATCCACCCCGGCGCTCGTGATGGGTGCGGTTTCGATGAACCTGCCGTTCATTTTCCTGCCCGCCGGGGCCATGCTGCGTGGCAACTACGCCGGGCAAAAGCTCGGCTCCGGGACGGATGTCTGGAAATACTGGGACGAGCGCCGCGCGGGCACCATCGGCAAAGAGGAATGGTTGGGTGTGCAGGGTGGCATCGCGCGCAGCTATGGCACCTGCATGACCATGGGCACGGCCTCGACGATGATGTCCATCGCCGATGGCTGGGGACTCACCTTGCCGGGCGCATCCTCGATCCCCGCCCCCGACGCGAGCCACAAACGCATGTCCTCGGAATGCGGGCGGCGCATCGTCGACATGGTCTGGGAAGACCTGACCCCGAACAGGATCATGACATGGGAAAGCACACGCAACGCCGTGACCGTGGCCATGGCCACGGGCTGCTCGACCAACGCGATCATCCACCTGATCGCCATGGCCCGCCGCGCCGGGGTTGATCTGACGCTGGAACATCTGGACGAAATCGGCCGTACCACGCCTGTCCTCGCCAACATCCGCCCCTCCGGCAAAGACTACCTGATGGAGGACTTCTTCTATGCCGGCGGTTTGCCCGCTTTGATGAAAGAACTGGAGGGCAAGCTCGATCTTTCGGTGATGACGGTGAACGGCAAAACCATGGGCGAGAACATCGCGCCCGCGGTCAACTACAATGACGATGTGATCCGGCCTCTGTCGAACCCGGTCTATCACGAAGGCTCCCTCGCGGTGCTCAAGGGCAACCTCGCCCCCGATGGCGCGGTGATCAAACCCGCCGCCATGGACCCGAAGTTCCAAACTCATCGCGGCCCGGCCATCGTGGCGGACAGCTATGACGCCCTGAAATCCATCATCAATGATGAGAATTACCCGATGACACCAGATCATGTTCTGGTTCTGCGCAATGCCGGACCCTTGGGCGGACCGGGCATGCCGGAATGGGGCATGATCCCGATGCCAAAAGCGCTGCTTAAAGACGGCCACCGCGACATGGTGCGCCTGTCGGATGCCCGCATGTCCGGCACCTCTTATGGCGCCTGCATCCTGCACGTGGCGCCCGAAGCCTATATCGGCGGGCCGCTGGCCTTGATCCAAACCGGCGACATAATCGAAATGGACATCCCGAACCGCATTCTGCGGGTGGATGTCCCGGACGAGGAATTGGCCGAGCGCCGCAAGGCGTGGTCGCCGCCGCCGCCGCGCTTTGAGCGCGGGTACGGTCAGATGTTCAGCAAGCATGTGGAACAGGCGGACAAAGGCTGTGACTTCGACTTCCTGCGCACGGATTTCGGCGGGCCTGTGCCGGAGCCGGAGATCAACTGACACGCACGCAAGCGCGGCCAAGCAGATTGCAGAGCAACCGCGCCGCATTCCCACGCCATCGTAGGACGGGGCTCTGCCCCGGCCCATCCAAAGGACAGACAGATGACCGACGTATCCCCTGACACCATCGAAAAGCTGCGCCATGTCAGCGTCGCCACGCTGGCCACCGCGCTTTACAAACGCGGGTTGCGCAATCAGACCATTCAGGACGTGCGCCCATTGTCACAAAAGGGCCGCAACATGGTCGGCCCGGCCTTTACCCTGCGCTACATGCCCGCGCGCGAAGACCGCAATACGCTGGCCGAATTCCGCAACCCGGAGCACCCGCAACGCCAAGCGATCGAGCAATGCCCAGAAGGCCATGTTCTGGTTATGGACAGCCGCAAGGACGCCCGCGCCGCCTCCGCCGGGGATATCCTGATCACGCGCCTGATGATGCGCGGCGGCGAAGGGGTGGTGACAGACGGCGGTTTTCGCGACGCCCAGACCATCGCGGCGCTGGACATCCACGCCTACCACAGCCGCCCATCCAGCCCGACGAACCTGACAATCAACGAAGCCATCGACATCAATGTGCCGATCGGCTGCGGCGACGCGCCGGTCTTTCCCGGCGATATCGTCGTGGGTGACGGGGACAATGTGATCATCATTCCGGCACATCTTGCCGATGAGATCGCAAATGAGGCCACCGAAATGACCGCTTACGAGGACTTCGTGGTCGATCGCGTCAAAGCGGGCCAGTCGATCATTGGCCTGTACCCCGCAACGGACGAAGCTAATCTCACCGCCTTCGAAGCCTGGCGCAAGGAAAACGGCCGCTGAACCGCGGATCCTGGGCCAAGGCGCCGATGCTCAGTGCGCCTGAACGGCCACAAGAACAACATCAAGTTCGTCTTCCAGCGTTTTCAACTTCTGGAGTTTTTCGCCGGACAGCTTGGCGGTATGCGCCTCGATCGCTGATAGCGCAACAACCGGCGCGCCGATTTCGGCTTCCAGATCCTGCAGGGCCTTGAGCTTGTCTCCGTCCAGGTTGGCAACAGGGTAGAGCATGGCAAACGTCCTTTCTCATGGATTGATGAGCTCAATCTGTGAGACAAAAGGATAGCGCGAACCGGCTGCACATCAAACATCGGCCACCTTGGGGCCTCTGCCTGTTTCATCTTCCGAAGGGGGAGAGATGGTGCGGTCGAGAAGACTCGAACTTCCACGGGAGTTACCCCACAGCGACCTCAACGCTGCGCGTCTACCAATTCCGCCACGACCGCACTGTCTTGACTTGGTGGAGGCTCTCTACAGAAGGCCGCTGGGGATGTGAAGAGGAAAAATGCGCCTTTTTGCGGTTTCTTCAAACGCGCTGAACCGGGCTGCCAATCCGCGCCTTTGTGCGGGGTTTCCGGCTCATCCACCATTGTGCGAGGAGGGCCAGACCGCCAAGGACGATAACCCCATATCCAAGCGATTGCGCCTCGGGGAACACCATGCGGGAGAGCGTACGGCCGGGCAGAAAGATGAACAGCCCCGCCACGCAAAGCCCGCGCCAGTACAGCCCCTGCATCGCCGCCCGGTGCCCGGCAATATCGCCCGCGAAAATGCAGCGCATTCCCTGCCAGAGCGACCAGAGCGCCAGCACAGCCAGCAGATGCAGCGGGCTAAACGGGCCGATGAGGCCAAAGCCGTGAATGCCAAAGGACGACAGCGCCGTGATCGCCATGGCGATCACCCAAGTGTACCCGGCCAGTTTGTGAAGCCGGTCGCGGCGCTTGCGCAGCAGGGCAAGTGGCCCGAGCACAATCGCCAGAAAGGCAGAAGCTGCATGGATCTGGATGATGAACGGGGCGGTCAGGAAAGGCTCGAAGGTCATGAGGTCCTCGCGGTCTGAAGGGGTCATGCCTGCCTAGACAAGCCGCGCCGCGCCATGCCATGTCCATTGCGTGAAAAAGAGGGATCCGTTCGTGAGTGACAGCCAGCCGCAATCCGCGCTTCGTGAATGGCGGACACATTTTTCCCATCCGGTGACGCTTGTGGTGACGGGCGGTGTGGGGGTGATCCTTGCGCTGGCAGGCCCGTTTGGCACCGATGATCTGCTGTCCTTGCCTGGGCGCGTCCTTTATTGGCTGGCACTTGTCCTTGCGACCTATTCAGCGGGTTTTCTGGTCAGCACGCTGGTGCGCAAGGCCGTGCACAGCATGCCCCTGATCCCCGCCGTCGCAATCGAAGCTTTGGCCATCGGGGCGGTGATCTGCGTCCTTGTTATGGGTGTGAATGCCCTTGTGTTCGGCTGGGTGCCGTCGCCCAAAGACCTGCCGGAGTTCCTTGGCACGGTGTTCGGCATCGCGGTGATCGTCACGGGCGCGCTGCACGTGGCGTCCCGGCACGTCCGTCCCGATGCCGTAGCGCCGCAAGACACCGCGCCCCCTGCCCCGCCGCCCATCCTTGACCGTTTGCCTTTGGACAAACGGGCTGCGCTGGTGGCGCTTTCGGTGGAAGATCATTATGTGCGTGTTCGGACGCTGCGCGGCGAAGAACTGATCCTGATGCGCCTGTCCGATGCGGTGCGCGAGATCGGGGCGACCCCGGGCGCGCAGGTGCACCGCTCGCACTGGGCGGCCTTTGATCAGGTGACAAGCGTCCGGCGCGAAGGCGACCGGGCGATTTTGACAATGACAACCGGCGCGGAGGTGCCGGTCAGCCGGGCGAATGTGCCCCGGATCAAGGAGGCGGGGCTGTTGCCCCGGTAACGCATGGTAGAGTGGAAGATCAGCGACGGGCTGACCGATTACGAAGAGGCTCTGGCCTTCATGGAAGCCCGTGCCACGGCGATTGCCAAAGGTGAGGCCGAGGAGTGCGTCTGGCTGCTGGAGCATCCGCCGCTCTACACCGCCGGATCAAGCGCCTCGCCCGAAGACCTGCGCGATCCCGATCGCTTTCCCGTTTATGAAACGCGGCGCGGCGGCCAGTACACCTACCACGGTCCCGGCCAGCGCGTGGTCTATGTCATGCTGGACCTGACCAAACGCGGCCGCGATGTGCGCTGCTTCGTGCGCGATCTGGAGGCCTGGGTGATTGCGACGCTGGGTGAATTTGGCCTTACCGGGCACATTCGCGACGGGCGCGTCGGCGTCTGGATCGAACGGCCGGACCGACCCAAGACGGCGTCTGGGCTGATGGCGGAAGACAAGATCGCCGCAATCGGCGTTCGCCTGCGCAAATGGGTGAGCTTCCACGGGATTTCCATCAACGTGGAGCCGGACCTGTCGCATTTCGACGGAATCGTGCCCTGCGGCATCACCGAGTTCGGGGTGACTTCTCTCGTCGATCTTGGCCTGCCAGTTGGTATGGACGATCTCGACGTGGCGTTGCGGCGGCAGTTTGACGAGGTCATGGAAGCCCGGCGCGATCACGTCTGTGATCAGGCCGGGTAAAATTTTGTCGGGGCAAAATTTTTCTACGGGGCCAGCCCCGTCGCAGCAGGGCTGCGACTCCCCGAGGTATTTACCGGCCCAAAGAAACCGGCTGCGCGTGGGGTCAGATCGACAGGCGTCTGGACCGTGCGCCGCCGCGGCGTTTGGCTTTGGGTAGCGCAAGATCGAGCGGCTGCAGTGGTCTGTGCTGCGAAGCGCGCACCAGGGCGCAGAAGGCGGCCACCGCCGGGTCCGTGTCGATGAATTCCTCCGCAAAGGCATAGGCTTTGCCGGCTTCTTTCACGTAGTCCGCATTGGCCGGAAGCGTTCCCAGCCATTGCATATAGCCCAGCTGGCCCAATTCGCGGGCGCGGTCTGGTGTCAGGTTGCGGGCCATAAGCCCGTTCAAGGTTCTTGCGATGTTCATTGCGCCCTCCGCGCGATGGGTTCAGGCAGAAAGCCGGGACAAGACAAAGCAAAAGCGCGGAATCTGCCCGCGTCAAAGCCTGCATCCTGCCCGAGGCACCCCGCCCGGGTTACGTTGCGTGCCGCCGTGGGTCGGCGGCGTTTGACAGCAGGTTTCCTGACTTGCGGGTCATCGCTCCCCGTCCCTTCCCGGCATAGTGCCAGTGGCTTTGACGGATCGCTCACCGCTTACAGTTGCGGGGGCAGTCCCGGACTTGGCTCACAGAGCCGCACCGGCGTTCCCTTTTCAGACCTGCCCTCGGTGAGGCAGGTCACTGTCATGGGTGGAGGGTGGCAGAGAGGGCGCTGCAACGCAACATCGAAGTGTTGCGGCGCGGCAATTGGTGTCAGCGCGCGGTCTGGCGCTTGAACACATGTGGCAGGATGGTGTCCCGGGTCAGCCCCAAGGCCGCAAGGTCCGCATCCGAGAGGCTGCGCAGATAGGCGGCGCGTTCGGCGATCGCGCGGCTGCGCTGATCAAACGGGGTCTCCAGCAGCCGGGACAGGCGGCTCAGGAGCGACGGGCGCGGGGTCAGGGCGGTGTCAAAGAGGGCCATGGCAGCGGGTGTCCTTTAGGGTCGTCGGTGTAGCAGATGGACCCAACATGCCGCAGCCAACCGCCCGGCGGCAGTCAGGAAAGCCCGACCCAAGCGCCAGAAACGGCCCATTTCGGGTGCGGAATTCCTGACCATTGACGGCAAAACCCCTGATCCCGCGCGCCCTGGTCGCCCTGATCCAGATCAACCGGGGTGCGACAAAAATGTTTGACCTGTGTCAAATACCGCCATTGCCCAGCCCCACCTCACATTCTAAAACACGATTGGAATGACGCATGCGCCGGGGGATTCCCCCCGTCGGGCTGCGTTTGGCAAGAGGCAACCAGGAGGCACCCAATGGCAGACGCCGCCATTCACGGCCACGACCATCACGACGACCGCGGGTTCTTTACCCGCTGGTTCATGTCGACGAACCACAAGGACATCGGGATTCTGTATCTGATCGTGTCCGCGTTCGCCGGTCTCGTATCCGTTATCTTTACTGTTTACATGCGCATGGAGCTCATGGAGCCCGGCGTGCAATACATGTGTCTGGAAGGCTGGCGCCTGACGGCCGCCGCCGCAGGCGAGTGTACCCCGAACGGACACCTTTGGAACGTGATGATCACGGGCCACGGCATCCTGATGATGTTCTTCGTCGTCATCCCCGCCCTCTTCGGCGGTTTTGGCAACTATTTCATGCCGTTGCAGATCGGCGCGCCGGATATGGCGTTCCCTCGGATGAACAACCTGTCGTTCTGGCTCTACGTGGCCGGTACCTCGCTGGCGGTTCTGTCGGTCTTCTCCCCGGGCGGTAACAACCAGCTCGGCTCCGGTGTGGGCTGGGTGCTCTACCCGCCGCTCTCCACCGGTGAAGGCGGCTACTCCATGGACCTCGCGATCTTCGCGGTGCACGTCTCCGGTGCCTCGTCGATCTTGGGCGCGATCAACATGATCACCACCTTCCTGAACATGCGGACCCCGGGCATGACCCTGTTCAAGGTCCCGCTGTTCTCCTGGTCGATCTTCGTGACGTCCTGGCTGATCCTGCTGTCCCTGCCGGTTCTGGCGGGCGCGATCACCATGCTGCTGACCGACCGTAACTTCGGCACCACCTTCTTCGATCCGTCGGGCGGTGGCGATCCGATCCTGTACCAGCACATCCTCTGGTTCTTCGGTCACCCGGAAGTGTACATCGTGATCCTGCCGGGCTTCGGCATCATCTCCCACGTCATCGCAACCTTCAGCCGCAAGCCGGTCTTCGGGTACCTGCCGATGGTCTGGGCGATCATCGCGATCGGCGCGCTTGGCTTTGTCGTGTGGGCGCACCACATGTACACCGTCGGCATGTCCCTGACCCAGCAGTCCTACTTCATGCTGGCCACCATGGTCATTGCGGTGCCCACCGGGGTGAAGGTCTTCTCGTGGATCGCCACCATGTGGGGCGGCTCCATCGACCTCAAAGCTCCGATGCTCTGGGCCTTCGGCTTCCTGTTCCTCTTCACCGTGGGCGGCGTGACCGGCGTGGTGCTGAGCCAGGCAGGTGTCGACCGGGCGTACCATGACACGTACTATGTGGTTGCACACTTCCACTACGTGATGAGCCTTGGTGCCGTGTTCGCAATCTTCGCCGGTGTGTACTTCTACCTGCCGAAGATGACGGGCCGGATGTACTCCGAACCGCTCGCCAAGATCCACTTCTGGCTGATGTTCATCGGTGCAAACCTCACCTTCTTCCCGCAGCACTTCCTGGGCCGTCAGGGCATGCCGCGCCGCTACATCGACTACCCGGATGCCTTCGCATTCTGGAACTACGTGTCGAGCTGGGGTGCGTTCATCTCCTTCGCCTCGTTCCTGCTGTTCTTCGGTATCATCTGGCACGCACTCACCCGCGGCGCCCGCGTGACCGAGAACAACCCGTGGAACGAGTACGCGGACACCCTCGAGTGGACCCTGCCCTCGCCGCCGCCGGAGCACACCTTCGAGCAGCTGCCGAAGCAGGAAGACTGGGACAAAGGCCACGCGCACTAAGCGCCGGGACCTTTGAAAGAAAACCGAAAGGCCCCGCTGCGAAGCGGGGCCTTTTGTTTGAAGCGCCTCTGCCCCCTTTGTCAGGTCACGCCATGGATTTCTTTTCTTTGTTGCTCTCGCTGCAAACCGGCTACCTTGAGCGCTTTGAAGCCGGCCTCGCCGAACTGCAGACCAAGCACGCCGGAGTGCAGGCGGAAGTTGGGTTTGAACTGAGTCAGAAGGCAGAAGTCTATAAAAAGCTCTACGTCGTCGATGCTTTGACCGAAGACGGTTCTGTTGTGGAATTCGCACCATCGGAAATGAACTACAGTCCCAGAGGCAACTACGGCTATAAGTCGCTTGAAATCAGCGCCGCCCCACTGACTTGGGACGCGATTTGCCTTTCACCTGTCACGTCGGACCTTCCCGGATTTGAGAAGTGGTTCACTCACTGGCTAGATATTGAAGCCAAACGATATGACGTGGAGGCAGGCCACGGCGCTGCAATTCATTCAGTTGTTTTCAACGGGGAGGCTGCATGTATCGATTTCGGCACAGCCCCTATCGCTGCAATGACGGATCTGCTTGATTTGTTGATAGCGGGCGACATCTCCCATCTCATCCTGACAGACGCACGAACCGACTAAACCTATGCCCCACACCTGGACCGACACCTCAGACAATACCGCCGAGCTGCGCGCCTGGCCGCATAATTCGCTGCCGCCTGCGGGATTTGCCGCGTTGATCCTTGGCTTCTTTCTGTTTGCCTCGCTGCCGCTCTACGCCATGCTTGGCACTGTGCTGCTCTGGGGGTTGCTGCCCTTCATGCTCGCCGCAACCGCCGCGCTGTACTACGCGCTTCGACGCAACGCGCGGGATCGGGAAATCCTCGAAGTGTTGACGATCAGCCATGAGAACACGCACCTGAGTCGCACCAATCCCAAGGGTGATGTGCAGGAATGGGCCTGCAATACCTATTGGGTCGAGGCCAACCTGCACCCGAAAGGCGGTCCGGTCCCCTTCTATGTCACGCTCAAAGGCGGTGGACGAGAGGTTGAGGTTGGCGCGTTTCTGAGCGAAGACGAGCGCAAGGCGCTGTATTCCGAACTGGACGGCACCCTGCGGCGTATCAGCCGCCCCTGATCGCATCCAAGAAGGACCGCCCATGGCGCAGGTTCCGGCCACTCCGAAAAGTCACCGCGCAATGATGCGCCTGTCGGCAGCCCTGTTTGGCCACGCCGCCACGCAAGGGCGGGCCAAGGCCGAGAGCGAACGGGCGGCCTTGGCCTTGCGGGCCCTGCCCATGCCCACGGGGCGGCGCGAGACAGTGACCTTTCTTATCCCGCTTGTCGGCCCCGGTCCGGTCAAGGACTGGCAGGCGGTGACCGATCGTCTTCAGGCAACGCTGCTCAGCTTCCTTGCGCAGGACAATCCAAACTGGCGCGCCGTGATCTGCTGTCAGGAGCGCCCGCCTCTGCCGGACGACCCGCGCATCAGCTACCTGCCGTTTGACGATCCGACGCCGGGCAATGACAAGTGGCGCAAACTCGCGGCGCTTTGCGACCACCTGAGCCAAATGGAGCTGCCACTGGGTTACGTGATGAGTTTCGACGCGGATGACCTGCTGCGGCAAGGTGCCGTGTCCGAGATGCTGACCCGGCAGGCCCCCGGCGGCTATCTCGTGGAGAGCGGCTTTGTCATGGACCACGCCACGGGCGCATATGCGCTGGCGGGGCCGCGCAGCTTTGCCAAGCCGATGCGCAAACCTTTCTGGAAGCTCTGCGGCTCCTGCGCCGCCGTTGTGCACGATCCGTCACAGCCGGAAAGCGCTGCGTTCCTCAAGGCGATGACCGCGCATGAACACCGCATGTTCCCCTACCTCGCGGCACTGGCCACGCGCGCGCTCAGCCCGCTGGCGCGTCCGTCCGTGCTTTATGTGCTGAACCATGGGGAGAACTTCGGGGCGCGCCGTGGCCGCGTCGGCTTCAAGACCCGCTTTGTCGAACGGTTTCGCGTGACCGATGAGGCCACGCTGTCGGCCATCGCAGACGAGTTTCCGCCGGTGTAAGCGCCAAAAAGTCTTTCCAAGACTTTTCCGCGCCGCCGCAGGCGGCGCGCCGGTCGGCCCGCGCCAGCGGGCCGAAACCACTCAGGATGCGAGCTTCTGTTTGACCAATGCGCCGGTTGTGCCGAAGTCCATCTGCCCGGTGTACTTGGCTTTCAAGGCGCCCATGACCTTGCCCATGTCCCGCAGCGATTCCGCTCCGGTTTCCGCAATGGCCGCCGCAACCGCTTCGCCCACTTCCGTCTCGCTCAACGCGCGCGGCAGGAATTCCTCGATCACCTCGATCTCGCCAAGCTCGCGCTCCGCCAGATCCAGACGTCCGGTCTCTTCGTAAGTCTTGGCGCTTTCCTTGCGCTGCTTGACCATCTTGCCAAGGATCGCAAGCACTTCGGCCTCGCCGACGCCCTGTTCGTTGCCATCCCCCCGGGCCGCGATGTCCCGGTCCTTGATCGCCGCATTGATCAAGCGCAGCGTCGACAGGCGGTCCTTGGCCTTGTCTTTCATCGCCTGCTTGACCGCCTCGTTCACTTTGGCGCGCAATTCCATCAGCCTCACATCCCCTATTTCGGCACAAGTTCGGACACTATCGAATGCACCCGCCTGACGCAACTGCAACGCAATCACCTAACATACTGTTTTTGAAGGAAAACACAAATTTCACAGCCCCTTGACCCTCTGCTGCGCCCGCATTAGGTTCCGCGCAATTTGCCCCACATGACCGGAGTCGCTGCCATGTCCTCTGCGCCAAAACCGACCGCCTGCCTCGCGCTTGCCGACGGAACTCTTTTTTACGGCCAAGGCTTTGGCGCAACAGGCCAATGCACTGCCGAGCTGTGCTTCAACACGGCGATGACCGGCTATCAGGAAATCATGACGGACCCCTCTTACGCGGGCCAGATCGTGACCTTCACTTTCCCCCACATCGGCAACACCGGCGTCACGCCGGAGGACGACGAGACCGCCGATCCCGTGGCCGAGGGCATGGTTGTCAAATGGATGCCAACGCAGAGCTCCAACTGGCGCGCGGTTCAGGAACTCTCTGACTGGCTCGCCTCGCGCGGCCGGATCGCCATCGGCGGCGTCGACACGCGCCGACTGACCCGCGCCATCCGGGCGCAGGGTGCGCCGCATGTGGCCATGGCGCATGACCCGGAGGGCAACTTCGACATCGAGGCGCTCGTGGCCGCCGCGCGCGGGTTTTCCGGTCTCGAAGGGCTGGATCTGGCCAAGGAAGTCACCTGTTCGCAAAGCTACCGCTGGGACGAGATGCGGTGGGCCTGGCCCGACGGCTACAAGCCGCAAACCAATCCGCAGCACAAGGTTGTGGCCGTGGACTACGGCGCCAAGCGCAACATCCTGCGCTGCCTCGCCTCTGCCGGCTGTGACGTGACGGTTCTGCCCGCCACGGCAACCTTCGAGGATGTGATGGCGCACAAGCCCGATGGCGTGTTCCTCTCCAACGGTCCCGGCGATCCGGCAGCGACAGGCGCCTATGCGGTCCCGATGATCCAGAGCCTTCTGGACAAGACCGAACTGCCAGTCTTTGGCATCTGTCTTGGCCACCAGATGCTCGCGCTCGCGCTTGGTGCGAAAACGATCAAAATGAATCACGGCCACCACGGCGCGAACCATCCGGTTAAGGAAAATTCCTCCGGAAAAGTTGAGATCACGTCGATGAACCATGGCTTTGCCGTGGACAGTCAGAGCCTTCCCGAGGGCGTTGTCGAAACTCACATTTCTCTTTTTGATGGAAGTAACTGCGGAATTCGCATGGAAAATCGCCCGGTGTTCAGTGTTCAACACCACCCAGAGGCGAGTCCGGGGCCGCAAGACAGCTTCTATCTCTTCGAGCGTTTCGCTGCGTCAATGGCCGCTGCATAAAAGGTTAATTTAACAAAGTCTTAAGCCTTTTTGGTGTTGATGGGTGCATCGGGAGAGATGTGGCCCATGAGCACACAGAGCCATAGGACAGACGATCGCCTCGCGCAGGCAGACAACAACCGCGGCAAACCCTTGTCGCAGTTGATGATAGACGACGGCCGCGTTGCGCCGCGCACGATGGTGGGCGCGCTTGCGGAAGCCAAGCGCACCGGTCAGACGGTTGCCCATGTTCTGGAAGCGGAGGCGCTTGCCAGCCGCGAGGACATTCTGAGCGCGCAGGCGCAGACCTATGCCGCCATGATCGTGCGCCGGGAAACCACGCCGCCTGACCCGGCGCTGAGTACGCTGCTGCCCCCGGAATTCTGTCTGGCCCATGGCGTGTTGCCCTGGATGCGCGTGGGCGAGACACTGCTGCTGGCCACGGCGCGGCCGGACGCATTTGAGGCCCTGATGGACAAATTGCCGGGCGACATCGGCCCGGTGATGATGGGCCTGACGCTTGAGGCCGACATTCACGACGAAATTGCCGAGACCTACGGCGCGGCTCTGGCCGAACAGGCCGAATCCTGGCGTGCGCCCGAAGACAGCTGCCGCGACATGAACAGCGCGGATCGGCGCGGCATCGTGATCGCGGCGCTGGCCACCACCCTCTGCCTTGTCGGACTGGCCTTTGCCCCTGCCCTGTTTTTCGGCACCGCGCTATTGCTGGCGCTTGGCTCGCTGATCGTAACACAAGGCATGAAGCTGCTGGCGCTCTTGGCCCTGCCCCGGTCCAAAACCGCGCCAAAGCCGCCGAAACTGCCGTCCAACCCGCCATCGATTTCGATCCTTGTCCCCTTGTTCAAGGAAGAAGAAATCGCGCGGTCTCTGATCGCGCGCCTGACGCGCCTGACCTATCCCAAGGCCTTGCTGGACATTGTTCTGGTGCTGGAAGCGGAGGACAAACAGACCCATGAGGCGCTGGCCCGCACGACCTTACCGCCGTGGTGCCGCGTGATCGAAGTGCCCCCCGGCACCGTCACAACCAAACCCCGCGCCATGAACTACGCCCTGAAATACACGCGGGGTGACATCATCGGGGTCTATGACGCAGAGGATGCGCCCGCGCCCGACCAACTCACCCGCGTCGCTTCCCATTTCAGCCGGGCACCGCCGAACGTGGCCTGCCTGCAAGGTATTCTGGACTTCTACAACCCGCGCGCCAATTGGCTGTCGCGTTGTTTTGCTGTCGAATACGCCAGTTGGTTCCGCATTCTTCTGCCCGGTCTCGCGCGGATGGGACTGGCCGTGCCTCTGGGTGGCACGACGATCTTCTTTCGTCGCGAAGCGCTGGAAGCAGTTCAGGGCTGGGACGCCCATAACGTGACCGAAGATGCTGATCTCGGCTTTCGCCTCGCCCGCATGGGTTTTGTCACCGAACTGATCCCCACTGCCACCCGCGAGGAGGCGAACAACCGGTTCTGGCCCTGGATCAAGCAACGATCGCGTTGGCTCAAGGGCTACGGCATCACCTGGTGGGTTCATACAAGACGGCCGCGCAAGTTATGGCAGGAACTGGGGGCAAAACGGTTTGCCGGAATGCAGATCTTGTTGCTCGGCACGCTGATACAGTTCGCCCTCGCCCCGGTGCTCTGGTCGTTCTGGCTTGTGATGTTTGGCCTGCCGCACCCGCTGGACGGCTACCTGACCCGCGGCACAATCGTGGCCCTGACCGTGATTTTCCTGACCGCGGAAGCCATTTCCATCGTGATCGGCCTTGCCGCCGTGGCGCGCAGTCCGCATCGCGGTTTGACGCTCTGGGTGCCGACCCTCTTCGCCTATTTCCCGCTCGGGACAATTGCGCTCTACAAGGCTCTCTACGAGACCCTGTTCCGCCCGTTTTACTGGGACAAGACGCAGCACGGGCATTCCGCCCCGGACACGCCGGGGTCGGACGTGCCTACCGATCACTGACGGATCAGTTGTGGTTCAGCGAATCAAGCTTGAGCCGCGTCACGAAAGCCACCGAAATATGGTTCTTGAGCGCCGCGTATGCCGCGTCCTCATCCCGCTTCGAAATCGCGTCAACAATCGCCGCATGTTCCGCCAAGGCCACCTCGCCCCGACCATCCGCCGCGAGCGACGTGGTGGCCATGAGCGCCATGGAGCGATGCACAAGGTCCAGCTGCTGCACGAGGAATCGGTTGTGCGAGGCGAGATGGATCATCTTGTGAAACCGCCGGTTGGCCCGGCTGAGTGCGCTGGGATCATCCAGAAGCGCGCGATCTTCTTCGATCATGTCCGTCAGAACCTGGATTTCTTCCTCGGTTGCATGCCGCGCCGCAAGCCGCGCCGCCAGACCTTCAAGCTCGCAACGCACCGCGTAAAGCTCGGCCATCTGATTGTGATCGAGCGAGGCAACAATCAGCGAGCGCCCGTCCCGCGTGAGCAGGTTCTGGGTCTCAAGCCTTTGTAATGCCTCCCGAATTGGCGTTCTGGACACGCCGAAACGCTCCGCAAGCTCCGATTCCACCAGCCGATCGCCGGGGCGATAGACGCCACTGTCGATCGCCTCCAGTATCAGGGTGTAAGCGTCTTTTTGCGGCATGCGCGTATGCGCCATGTCTGTTCTCCCAATCTCGCGTCCGCGCAGCCTATCCCCATAGGTTTAGCGCAAGCAAGCGTCCCTTTGCCACAGGGGGCAGAAGCGCTTAGGGTCTGCCCCATGGCCAGATCGTTTTTCTCTCATGTCCGCGCGTGGGTCTTTGACCTCGACAATACGCTTTATCCGCCGGCGGTGCGCCTCTTCGATCAGATCGAAGTCAAGATGACGGATTTTGTCATGCGGGTCACCGGCGAAGATCGCCCCGAGGCCAACCGTCTTCGCAAGCATTACTGGGCCGCGCACGGCACCACGCTGGCGGGCCTCATGCGCGAGCACAAAATTGATCCCGATGCCTACCTCGAAGAGGTGCACGACATCCGCTTTGACGCGTTGACCCCGGATCCGCATCTCGCCGATCTGATCGCCGCCCTGCCCGGCCGCAAGATCGTCTATACCAATGGCAGCGCCCCTTATGCGGCGCAGGTTTTGCAGGCCCGCGGGTTGGATGCAGCGTTTGACGCGATCTATGGTGTGGAACATGCGGGCTATGCGCCGAAACCGGAGCGCGCCGCCTTTGAGACCGTGTTCAGACGCGATGGGCTCGATCCGGAAGAAGCGGCGATGTTCGAAGATGACACCCGCAATCTCGCCGCGCCGCATGCCATGGGGATGCGCACGGTGCACGTAGCGCCGGATCCTGCCCCGCACCCGCATATCCACCATCACACGGACGACTTGGCAGAATTCCTATCGCAGATTTCGCCTCGCACGTAACGCGCAACCCGGCATCCATGACAGCTTGACACATGCGACATTTCGCACGTGTTCGCACGCCCGAAAACCATTAAGTGTCTGCGCAAATCATCTTTGCAGGAGACACCTTATGTCCATGACCGACGCCCAGACCGCGCCCCAGAGCACAGCCACCGAGAAAACGAAAGGCTTCCTGTCCGGCGACATGGGCATCCTTCTGGTTGTCGTTCTGTTCGTGGCGCTGGTGGCCGTGATCACCGCAACCTTCGGCCTGCCCGGCCTCGCCATGTCCGGACTGGCCATGGTTCCGGTTGTCTATGCGGTGCTGCTTCTGCTCACCTTCGGCAAGTAAGCCGCATGGTCTTTTTGCTCCAAGCGCCCTAGATCAGGGGCAAGGAGAAAGACCATGGATCATGACATCGTCATTTCGGGCGGCGGCATTGCGGGATTGACCGCGGCCGCCGCTTTTGCATCCGCAGGGTTTGACGTGCTCTGCGTGGACCCCAGCCCGCCGGTGATGGACGGCGGCGCGGAGGGGGCGGATCTGCGGACAACCGCGTTCTTGCAGCCCGCGCAGACTTTCCTCAGAAACGCCGGGCTTTGGGAGCGGCTCGCACCCCATGCCATGCCACTTGAAGTCATGCGCATTGTCGACGCGGGCGGCGAGACGCCGGAACCGCGTGTTATCAAGGACTTCGAAAGCCAGGACATCTCGGACGAACCGTTTGGCTGGAACCTGCCCAACTGGCTGTTGCGCCGCGAAATGGTGGCCCGGCTGGCGGAGATGGACCGCGTTACCTTTCGCCCCGGCACCGCAACAACCTCGCTCTTCACCCGTGAAGGCGAGGCACGCGTTGGCCTGTCCGATGGCACCCGTGTGCGCTGCCGTCTGGTGATTGCCGCCGACGGGCGGGCCTCGCCGATGCGGCAGGCGGCCGGGATCGACGTCAAGACAACCCGCTTTGGTCAGAAGGCGCTCGCCTTTGCCGTCACCCATCCTATCCCGCACGGCAATGTCTCGACCGAGATTCACCGCACCGGCGGGCCATTCACGCTGGTGCCCCTGCCCGATCGTGACGGACGCCCCTGCTCCGCGATTGTCTGGATGGAGGAAGGGCCAAAGGCAGAGCGCCTCCTGGCGCTTGAGCCGGACCAGTTCGAGGCGGAAATGTCCGAACGGTCCTGCCATCTCTTCGGGCCTCTGAAACTCGCTTCGCGCCGGACCATCTGGCCGATCATCGCGCAGGAGGCCGAAGCGCTCTGCGGTCAACGGCTTGCGCTTGTGGCCGAGGCCGCGCATGTGGTGCCGCCCATCGGGGCGCAGGGGCTGAACATGTCACTGAAGGATATGGCGGCGCTGCTGGACCTCGCCGTGGCCGCGCCGGAGCGGCTGGGGGATGCCAAAATGCTCGACGCCTACAGCCGCAAACGCATGCCCGACATTCGCGCGCGCGTTGCCGGGATCACGCTTTTGAACAAGACGTCGATGCTGTCGAACCCGATGATGCGGGATGCGCGGGCCAAGGCCCTGGACGCGCTTTATACATTAAAGCCGGTGCGCAAAACCTTGATGCAATTGGGTTTGGGCGCCGGATAGCAAGAGACGGCCCCGGACCTGATCCGGGGCCTTATCGGGTTTTGCTGTTTACAGGACCTCGTCCGCCACGGTCTTGAGGCGGGACACGGTGCCGTCCACGTCATAGAGCTTGTCGAGACCAAAAAGGCCGATCCGGAAGGTCGAAAACCCGTCCGGTTCGTCACATTGCAGCGGCACACCCGCCGCGATCTGCATGTCCTTCGCCGCAAAGGCCCGGCCCGACTGGATCTCGGGGTCGGCGGTGTAGCTGACCACCACGCCGGGCGCGCCATACCCATCCGCAGCCACGGACTTTATCCCTTTGGCCGCAAACATCGCGCGCACTTTCTCGCCCAAAGCCCATTGCGCCGATTTCAACCGGGCAAAGCCATAAGCCTTGGTCTCCGCCATGGTGTCGCGGAACATCTTGAGCCCGTCCGTCGGCATTGTGGCGTGATAGGCATGACCACCGTTTTCATAGGCTGCCATGATCTGCTGCCACTTCTTCAGGTCGACAGCAAAACTGTCGCTTGTGGTCTCTTCCAGCCGCGCCATACCGCGTTCGGAGAGCATCACCAAACCGGCGCAAGGCGTTGAAGACCAACCTTTTTGCGGCGCCGAGATCAGCACGTCGACCCCTGTCGCCTGCATGTCCACCCAGATGCAGCCCGACGCGATGCAATCGAGCACCATCAGCGCCCCGACCGCATGCGCAGCCGCAGCCAAGCGGGTGATATAGGCGTCCGGCAGGATCACCCCGGCAGAGGTTTCCACATGCGGCGCAAAGACCACGGCCGGTTTGACCTCGGCGATCTTGGCCTCGACCTCTTCGATCGGCGCGGGCGCGAAAGGTGCGTCCTTGGCGTTGCCGGTCTGCCGCGCCTTCATCACCGTGGCGGATTTGGTCAGGTCAGCCGATTCGACAATCTGGCTCCAGCGATAAGAGAACCAGCCGTTGCGCACGACCAGCACATCTTCCCCACGCGCAAACTGCCGCGCGACGGCTTCCATCGCATAGGTGCCCCCGCCGGGGATCAGCGCCACGCCATCCGCGTGATACACCTCGCGCAGCATGGATGAAATATCGCGCATAACCCCCTGAAAATCTACGGACATATGGTTCAGGGAGCGGTCCGTAAAGACCACGGAAAACTCGTCCATTCCATTCGGATCAACAGTGTCAAGCAAAGCACCCATGGCGCGTCCTCCCAATTGGTTTGCCCTTGCCTAGCGCAGCCGGGGGGGCGCTGTCAGCCCGTAATGGCGCAAAACGGCAAATCGCAAGGATTTCTCAACCGGTCGCTGACATGCTGGGCCGTGACGAAATGATGATGAGGGCAGAATGCCTCTGATGTTCCGCGTGCTGCTGTTTGCCGTGCTCTGTCTTGTCGGCCTTACCGTGCCGCACCTTGGCCGGGCGGAGCCGATTGGCGTGTTCCTGCATGGGGGCGGCGGACGGCCACTTGTGGCCTTGGCTGAGCCTGCAAAAAGCGGTCCGGCCACGGCCAGCCTGTTTACCGGACAATCAGGCGGCAGTTTCTTTGCCCCTTTGCCGCCCCGTCCGCGCCCCGAGCCTGCGCGCGCGGTTGGCCCAATAGCCGCTCCTACGGTTGGCGGCACGCCCATCCAGCGTCTGCGTCACCTGATCGCCCAGGCCGAAGCCGGAGCCAAGGGCTATGACGCCGTGGTCTGGGCGGCGAAGATCAAACCGCCAAAGCGGCCCACCGCCATGACGGTGCAGGAGATCTACACCTGGATCAAGGCGACGCCGGGCCAGCATCATGCCATTGGCCGTTACCAGTTCATCCCGGCCACCCTGCGGCGGCTGGTCAAGAAACTGGGCGTCGATCCGTCCGAGCGGTTCTCGCCACAGCTGCAGGACAGGCTCGCCGATCAGTTGCTCGCCGAGGCGGGCCTGAGCGGCATGATGGCGGGCCGGATCTCGCGCCGCGATTTCATGAACAACATCGCCAAGATCTGGGCCGGGCTGCCAAATTCCACGGGCAAATCACATTATGCGGGTTATGCCGGGAACAAGGCGACGATGAGCTGGGCCCGCTTCGAGCGCGAGATGAAGGCGATTTTCCCGGAAGCGTGAAGCCTATAATGGCCCCGGTCGGCGTTCTTCACTGAGCAGGACATTGGCATCGATGTTCCCGACCCCCGGCAAGGTCAGCACCCGCCGCCGCAGCACCCGCTCGAAATCCGAAATGTCCCGCGCCACCACCCGCAGGCGGTAGTCATAGGCGCCGAGCACATGCTCCACCGTCTGCACCTCCGGGATCGCCGTCACCGCGCGTTCGAAATCCTCAAGGCTCACCTGCCCCTTCGCGGCGAGTTTCACCCCCAGAAACACTGTCACGCCAAACCCCAGCGCCGCCGCATCCACGTCGAGCCGCGCCGCGCGGAACACGCCCGCTTCGCGCAACCGTTTGATCCGCCGCCAGCAGGCCGGTTGCGACAGGCCCAACTGCCGCCCAAGTGCCCCAGCGCTTGTTGTCATATCCGCCGACAAGGCACGCACGATGGCACGGTCGGTATCGTCCAGAGCGATCATAGCGGCAGGCTTTCTTGCGTCTTGAGCTGGGCCACATGCATGAGCGCCTCGATGTCCGCGATATGCGGCAAGGTCAGAAGCCGCTCGCGATACAGCTGCTGGTAATGGCCCATATCGCGGGCAATCACCGACAGGCGCACATCCACCTGCCCCAGAAACGTCTGGATCTCCAGCACCTCCGGCACGTCTCTCGCCGCGTCCAGAAATTCGTCAAACGCCCGCGCCTGCGTCTTGTCCAGCGTCACGCGCAAAGACACCGCCACCTCGTACCCCAGCGCAGGCCAGTGAATGACCCCGCGCACCCCGCGCAGGATCCCCTTGTCGCGCAGCCGCTCCAGCCGCCGAGCCAGCGTCGAGGTCGTCACGCCAGCCCGCTCTGCAAGATCCGCCGAGGCCGATTCCGGATCGGACTGGTAGTAGCGCAGTATGCGCCGATCCGTGTCATCAAGCATGAAAAACCCGCCAATCCAAGAAATGGGGAATGATTTCTCATCTCTTTGGCAAAAACACTCGAAGAACGCAAACACTCTCGCCCTGCAAAGCCTAAAGTGCGCGTCAACCAAAATAACAAACGCAAAGAATGAAGGAAGGACCCGACATGCGCGTTTACTATGATCGCGATTGCGATGTGAACCTGATCAAGGACAAGAAAGTTGCCATCCTCGGCTATGGCTCCCAGGGCCACGCCCACGCGCTGAACCTGCGCGACTCCGGCGCGAAAAACGTCGTTGTTGCCCTGCGCGAAGGCTCCCCGTCCGCCAAGAAAGCCGAAGGCGAAGGCCTCGCGGTCATGGGCATCGCAGAAGCGGCGGCCTGGTGTGACGTGATCATGTTCACCATGCCCGACGAACTGCAGGCTGAAACCTACAAGAAATACGTGCATGACAACATCAAGCCGGGCGCAGCCATTGCTTTCGCCCACGGCCTGAACGTGCACTTCGGCCTGATCGAGCCGAAAGAAGGCGTTGACGTCATCATGATGGCGCCCAAAGGCCCGGGTCACACCGTGCGCGGCGAATACACCAAAGGCGGCGGCGTGCCCTGCCTCGTGGCTGTTGACACCGACGCCACCGGCAAAGCGCTGGAAATCGGTCTGTCCTACTGCTCCGCCATCGGTGGCGGCCGCTCGGGCATCATCGAAACCAACTTCCGTGAAGAATGCGAAACCGACCTCTTCGGTGAGCAGGCGGTTCTCTGCGGTGGCCTCGTCGAGCTGATCCGCTGCGGCTTTGAGACGCTGGTCGAAGCCGGGTACGCACCGGAAATGGCCTATTTCGAATGCCTGCACGAAGTGAAGCTGATCGTGGACCTGATCTACGAAGGCGGCATCGCGAACATGGATTACTCCATCTCCAACACCGCCGAGTATGGCCAGTACGTCACCGGTCCGCGTATCCTCAAGTACGACGAGACGAAGGCCCGGATGAAAGAGGTTCTGACCGACATTCAGGAAGGCAAGTTTGTGCGTGACTTCATGCTCGAAAACGCCGTCGGCCAGCCGACCATCAAGGCATCGCGTCGTCACAACGACGAGCACCAGATCGAAGCCACCGGCGCGAAACTGCGCGGCATGATGCCGTGGATTTCCGCAGGCAAAATGGTCGACAAGTCCAAGAACTGATACCAAATCTTTGTGGATTTGATAGAGACTGGAGACGGCGCAGCAATGCGCCGTCTTTTCTTTGAGGGATTTGAGCGCGCATGTCGCTGGAGATCATACCGGCCGGACCGGATGTTCAGGACGAAATTCTCGCTGCCGCGAAAGAGACCTTCCGGATTCACCGGGCGGCGACAACCGGCGGGAAAGAGCGATTCGAGGACTCGGATTTGCAGGTCTTCCTGATGGACGCTCTGACGGGCAGCGCGCGCCACCGGGTCTTTGCGGCGCGCTCTGACGCGGCTTTTGCCGGTTACATGCTTCTGACCGCGCCCGAGGACGGCAGCACCATTGCCTTCGTCAACGACATCTGGGTCGACCCGCAGCACCGCGGCAAAGGCATCGCGCCTGCGCTTCTGACCGAAGCCATCGCCGCGCAGGACGCGGACGGCTGGCCCTATCTCGCGGCGACAATCGCCGATTGGAACCTTGCCTCCCGCGGCGCGTTCCGCAAGTCCGGTTTTCTGGAATGGCGCGAGCACGGGTTCACCGATGTGGACAAACCGATCCACATCATGATCCACCCCGGCAAAGGACTTGGCATGCCAAACGCAGGCCAGCGCAAGCCATGGATCTATTGGGCCTGCGGCGCGGCTCTGCTTGTCACCGCATTGGCGTTTGTGAGCCTTTAAGGCTTTACCGTCTGCCCCGGTTTTGGATTCCAACGCGAATCATGTAGCCTTACGCGGTGACTATTCGACTCGCGTACAATTTTTGCGCGTATTTTGCTTTGGAGATTGATATGAAAATTACCACCCTGGCCGCTGCTGCGGCCCTTTTTGCCACGCAAGCCTCTGCGGTAGTTGTCGGCGGCGCGATCACCGGAGGCGCGGCCCTGACCAACGGCGGCTCTTTCCTGGAGTTGAGCGGCGGCGGCTTCAGCGTCGGCAACGACACCTTCAACAACTACAACCTCTACGCCTTCAACGAAGACCAGAACATCGTTATTCCCTCCGAGATTTCCGTTGATATCGGCACCAACCCTCTCGCCGGGCAAACAGTGGCGAGCCACTACGTGTTTTTCGACCCGCCGGGAACAGCGACACGGCAGGCCTTGGGCTGGGTCGAGTTTGACGCAGAGATCTACGGCGTGGCGACCTCGACGGTAAACCTCGCGGCCTCCGACTTCCTGATCAATAACAGCGTGACTTACCTAAACCCAAGCCTGCGCGGGCTCGAATCGGTGGATTCCGTCTGGTTCACCTCCGGCGAGCCAAACCGTCTCTACATTGATCTGCGCGCCGGAAGCCCCGGCGATTACGTCCGTGTTTTCACAATGGAATCCCCGACCGCCGCCGCAGTGCCAATTCCCGCGAGCGGGCTGCTGTTGCTTGGCGCTTTGGGACTGGGATCCGTGCTGCGCCGCAGAGACAAAACCCGCTGACCGCCGCTTGCGAAGGGCGGCGTTTGCCGATACGCCGCTCTTATGCAAACACCTGAGATCACGCCCAAAAGCTGGGCCATGGTGCTGGCGCTCGGGCTGGTCTGGGGCGCCACCTTCATGTTCATCGACATCGCGCTGGAGGGGATCACCCCCTACTGGCTCGCCGCCGGGCGCATCGGGTTTGCAACCGTGTTGACCGTGGCTGTCTGGCTGTGGATGGGTGGCCGTCTCTTCCTGACCGAGGAACGCGCCTGGGGCGCGATGCTGAACGTCGGCCTGCTGTCCACCGCCGTGCCTTTCATGCTGCTGTCCTGGGGGTTGCAATATGTCACCTCGGGTTTTGCCGGGGTCTCCATGGCGACCGTTGCGCTGATGGTGCTGCCGCTGGCGCATTTCCTCGTCCCCGGAGAACAGATGACCCTGCGGCGGTTGATCGGCTTTCTCATCGGTTTTGTCGGGGTCGCGGTGCTCATCGGCCCGGAGGCGCTGGCCCCGAGCGGCAGCGCATTGGAACCCTTTGGGCGGCTCGCCTGTGTCGCGGCAGCGAGTTGTTACGCGATCAGTTCCGTCACCATGCGGCGCATGCCTGCGGTGGATCCCATTGGCCTGTCGGCGGTGCCTTTGATCATCGGCAGCGCCCTGGTCATTCCCGTGGCCTTTGTCATGGAAGGCCCGCCGCCCCTACCGGACAGGGACACTTTGATCGTGGTCGCGGTTCTCGGACTTTTGCCAACCGCCGGGGCGAACCTGCTGCGCGTTCTGGTGATCCGCAGCGCCGGGCCCGTGTTCATGAGCCTGACAAATTACCAGGTGCCGCTCTGGTCGGTCTTCCTTGGCGTGCTTGTGCTGGGTGAGCCGCTGCGGGCGAGCCTTCTCGTCGCCCTCGTGCTGATCCTCGCAGGCGTTTTCCTGAGCCAATGGGGGGCGCTCAAACGGCTGTTCGGGCGGTGAACTTCCAAACGTTCCGCTCACCACGGGCGCGGAATCAAGGCCGCAGGCCGCCGCGCCTATCGACGGGCCGTCCCCGCGGCACGGCGATTGGGTTGTCGTATCGTGCCACACCAGTCTAGCGCGCCAGTGGCTGGGATAAATCGAGGGGATCTGAAGACCCATCGCCGCACCACGGCCCGTCGATAGGAGCGGCTTGTTCTTAGGCCATGAGGCCCCGGGTCAGGCCCGGGGCGCAGACGCTCTTACCCGTCCAGCTTCGTCAGATCCGCCACCTGCGAACAGGTCTCGCGAATACGCGACAGCAGGTTCAGGCGGTTGCGACGCACGATGCTGTTGTCTGAGTTGACCTGCACCGCTTCAAAGAAAGCATCAATCGGCGCGCGCAAAGCCGCCATGGCTTCCATCGCCTTGGCGAAATCCTCGCCCTCCATCGCAGGCTTGATCACCTCATCCGCAGCGTCCAACGCGGAAAACAGCGCCTTTTCAGCCTCTTCCTCGGCAAACTTCACATCCGCGCCATAGGAGTATTCCACCCCATCCGCCGCCTCGGCTTGGCTCAGAATGTTGTTCGCGCGCTTGAAGCCCTGCACGAGGTTGGTGCCGTCCTCATGGCCAACCATCGCCTGCAAGGCCTCGGCCCGTTTGACCAGAAGCGTCAGGTCATCCGCGTTCGGCATGGCCAGACAAGCGTCAATCACGTCATGACGAATGCCCTGATCGCGCAGGAAGACTTTCAGGCGGTCGTGGAAGAAGGACAGCAGATCGTCGGACAGATCACGGCTGTGCTCGGTGACCTTGGCCACCCACTCCGGCGCGTCACCTTCGATCTGGTCGACAATCGCGCGCACGGCAGAGCCGAACACCCCGTGGCGGGCGATCTCTTCGAGCAACTCGTCGCGCAGCGCCACCTGCTTTTCGTCGCCATTGGTGTCGATCTGGTGCCGCAGAAGTTGCGCGTCGATCAAACGGTCAAGATGCAGACGCAGATCATTGGTCAGCACAAGACGGATCACACCCAAAGCCGCACGGCGCAGGGCAAAGGGATCCTTGGAACCGGTCGGCTTCTCGTCAATCGCCCAGAAGCCGGTCAGCGTATCAAGCTTGTCTGCCAGAGCGACCGAAACGGATGTCGGCGCGGTCGGCACATCGTCGGAAGGACCAAGCGGCGAGTAATGCGCTTCACAAGCCGCCGCCACGTCAGCCGGAAGCCCGGCTGCCTCGGCATAATACCGCCCCATAAGCCCCTGAAGTTCCGGGAATTCATAGACCATCTCAGACGACAGATCGGCCTTGGCCACCTCGGCGGCCAGCGCCGCAGCCCCGGCCTCGGCCCCAACCATCGGCGCAATCTCACGCGACAGGGCCGCAATCCGGTCAATCCGGTCTTTCTGGCTCCCGAGCTTGTTGTGGAAGGTCACGTTGGACAGACGGTCGGTCCAGGCCGTCAGACCCGCGCCCTTCGCCACGCGCAGATCGTTCTCCCAGAAGAATTTCGCATCCGACAGGCGCGCCGCCAGAACCTTCTGGTTGCCCGCGAGGATCGTCGCGCCGTTGTCGGCGGTCTCGATATTGGCAACGGTCACGAATTTCTCGATCCGGCCGGTCTTGGGGTTCTTCACGGAAAAGAATTTCTGATGCTCTTTCATCGAGGTCTGCAGCACCTCCGGCGGCAGGCCAAGGAAGTCGTCATCAATTGTACCCATGAGCACAACCGGCCATTCCACCAGCCCTGCGACTTCCCGCAAAAGGCCAGCATCCTCAACCACTTCGAGCCCCTGAGCAAAAGCCTGCGAGGTGGCTTCCTGCCAGATCGCATCCGCCCGCTCGCCCGCGTTCAGGATCACCTTTGCGCGTTTCAACTTGGCCTCGTAGTCCTCGAAAGACGTCACCTCAAAGGCATCCGGCCCCATGAACCGGTGACCGCGCGTCGTGTTCCCGGATCTGATCCCGTCAATGTCGAGATCAACCACCTCGGCCCCGGCCTCATCCACCAGCAAACAGACAATCGAATGCAGGGGACGCACCCAGCGCAAACTGCCGCTGCCCCAGCGCATAGATTTCGGCCAGGGGAAGTTGCGGATGGTCTTTTCCAGCACTTCGGCGACAATCACCTCGGCCTTGCGACCCGGCGTTGTGACCTTCGCATAGTAAAAGCTGCCCTTTTTCTCGGTCCGCTCTTCAAGCTGATCGCGCGTGACACCGGCCCCGCGCATGAAGCCTTCCAGAGCTTTCTCCGGCGCGCCCACCTTCGGGCCGCGCCGCTCTTCGGTCAAAGTCGGGCTCTCGGCGGTCAGGCCATCGAGGGTCAGCGCCAGACGGCGCGGCGTGGAAAACGCCGCCGCCCCGGCATAGGTCAGACCCGCCTCAACGAGACCATCCGTCACCAGCTTTTTCAGATCATCACCGGCCTTGCCCTGCATGCGGGCCGGGATTTCCTCGGAAAAGAGTTCGATCAGCAGATCGGGCATGGGTCAGTTTCCTTCTCGGGGTGGGCAATCATCGCCCAGCGGCGTGCCGTCATAGGTCTTGTCGCCGCACTCATTGATTTCCTGCCAGACATAGCCGCGCCCGTCGCCGGTGATCGCGACCACGCGGTCGATGCCAAATTCGATATTGCGCTGGCTGGTGAAGACCAGCGCAGTGCCTGCCTTGATTTCATCGCCAATGGCCTCGGCGTCGAAACATTCGAACCAATCGGGCGCAAGCCGTGGCTCGCCGCCTTCATAAGGCTCAAAGGTTTCGGTCAGCATCGGCAGGCTCAGCGTGGTTGTGAAACAGGCGCGATAGCGGATCGGGGAGCTGTCCGCATCAATGGCTTCGAAGCTGTCATAAATGATCGGCTCCGACTCCCCGGTGACGAGGTTCGTGAGCAGCACATCGGTCAAGCCATTGGCCTCGACCGGCTCATAGAACTTGTAAACCTGCGCGTAGTAGACCACCGCGCCAAAGATCAAAGCACTGATCACAATGGCCCCCGCCATAAGTTTTCCGGTCATTCAGGTCGTTCCTTCATGGAAAGGCCGAACAAACGGCCGACCGACTGCGAAGCACGCCCTCCTAAAATCCCCGTTGCAAAGCCGGTGGAGTACCGCGCCCACATCAACAGAGTCTTTAAACGATCTTTTGGTCGACACAGTCATATTCATGTTCAGCACGCCGCTGTCTCGTTCGGCTTCGTGAAGCATGTCTTGAAGCCAGTCGAACATCGCCATGGGAAAGGTGAAGAAACACTCGAAATGGGTCAATGTCTCCTCAAGAGGAGAAAACTCATATTTGGCGATCTGGCAAGCGCTGCTGCACGTGATATCTGCAGTTGCGAAACCATTGGCGTCGATGCCGTCATCCAGTCCCGTCCCGGCGGGCCAGATTGCAAACGGCCCCGCCGCCTGCAGTATGGGCTTGGTTTCGCGCGGGGTGTCCTGAGCGCCCGTTTCAAAGCAGCAAAGCCCTCGCGACCATTTCTCGAACTGGAACGAGACTTCCATCACGCGGCGTGCCCCCCCGCCTCGGTCAGCACAAAGGCGTCGGCGCACATCTTGGCCAATGCGCGTACGCGGCCGATATAGGCCTGCCGTTCGGTGACAGAGATGACGCCGCGAGCGTCGAGCAGGTTGAAGATGTGGCTGGCCTTGATGCATTGATCATAGGCCGGATGCGCCATGATGATGCGCTTGCCGGTTTTCGGGTCCACATGCTCTGCGGCGATGATCGCGGCGCATTCGGCCTCCGCATTCTCGAAATCCTTGAGCAGCTTTTCCGTGTTCGCCACGTCGAAGTTGTGGCGCGAGTATTCCTCTTCGGTCTGGCGGAACACATCGCCATAGGTCAGCGCAATCGGCGCGTCCGGGTCATTGAACGGCATGTCCATGACGTGATCGACGCCCAGCACATACATCGCCAGACGTTCCAGACCATAGGTCAGCTCACCAGAGACCGGGTGGCAATCGTGCCCGCCAACCTGTTGGAAATAGGTGAATTGCGAGACTTCCATCCCGTCGCACCACACTTCCCAGCCAAGACCCCAGGCACCCAGTGTCGGGCTTTCCCAGTCATCCTCGACAAAGCGCACATCATGCAACGCCATGTCGATGCCGATCGCCTCAAGCGAGCCGAGATACAGCGCCTGCAGATCCGGCGGCGAGGGTTTGATCAGCACCTGGTACTGGTAATAGTGCTGCAGCCGGTTCGGGTTTTCGCCATAACGGCCATCGGTCGGGCGGCGCGAGGGCTGCACATAGGCCGCCGCCCATGCGTTCGAACCCAACGCCCGCAGGGTTGTGGCCGGGTGAAAGGTGCCTGCGCCCACTTCCATGTCATAGGGTTGCAACACGGCGCAGCCCTTGGTCGCCCAATAGGTCTGAAGCCGCAGGATGATCTCCTGAAAACTGCGCGGTTTGCTGGTCGTGTCGGCCATGGCGTCTATCCCGTTTCGGTGCTCGGGCCTGATTAGGGTTCCAGCCCGCGAAGATCAACCCGGATGGCGCGGGGTGCAAGCCGTACACATGTTTCCTCCATTGGCCAAGGTATGGATATTTTGACGTGCACCCTTGGGTGCATCTGTTAAACATGTTTTCAATCAAGACATGGAACAGGCGACCCAGAGGCCCAAACGGTAATGAAAAGAAATATTTTTGTGGCGCTCGCAGCAGCCAGCTTTGCCGCGAGCGCAGCTTTTGCTCAGGAAGAGACCGTCTTTATTCAGGTGGAGGCCCGCACCAGCCTCAATGGCGCACAGCAAAGCATCCGCAGCTTTTCCGAAGAGTTGCAGGATGTGAACGGCTTCTCGCTGGGCGGCGGCTGGTATGGCATTGCGCTTGGCCCCTACACGCGCACGCAGGCACAGGCCCGTTTGGGTGAGCTGTTGCGCAGCGGCGCGATCCCGCCCGATTCCTACATCGCCACCGCGCAGTCCTATGGGCAGCAGTTCTGGCCCGTGGGCGCGCAACTGGCACAGACTGCCCCGGCGCAGCCAGAAGCCGAACCCACCTCCGAGGCCCCACTGCCCGACGCGCCCGTTGTGGCACAGCTCGAACCCACGCCGGAGCCCGAACCCGAGCCTGCGGCAGAACCGGAACCAGAGCCGGAAGAGACCGTGCGCGAGGCCCGCGCCTCCGAACGCGCGCTCAGCCGCGCGGAACGTGACGAGCTTCAGATCGCCCTGCGGTGGGCGGGCTTCTACAACTCCCGCATCGACGGTGCCTTTGGCCCCGGCACCCGCCGCGCCATGGCGGCCTGGCAGGGCGCAAATGATCTGGAGACCACCGGCGTTCTGACCACCCGCCAGCGTGCGCAGCTTCTCGGCCAGTATTACGCCATTCTCGAAGGCATGGAGCTGACCCGCGTCGCCGACGCCCGCTCCGGGATCGCCATGGAATTGCCCATGGGTGTGGTCGAGTTTGACCGCTATGAGGCGCCTTTCGCCCTGTTCAAATCGAAGTCCGATCTTGGCGCGCAGGTGCTGCTGATCTCGCAGCCGGGCAACCGGCAGACCATGAACGGTCTCTACGAGATCATGCAAACGCTTGAAATCGTGCCGTTTGAAGGGGAGCGCAAGCGCGAGGCGAATGGCTTCCTGCTGACCGGCGAAAACCCCCGCATCCACAGCCACACCGAAGTCACCCTGCGCAATGGCGAGTTGAAAGGCTTCACGCTGATCTGGCCTGCGGGTGACGAAGAGCGCCGCACCCGGGTTCTGGGTCTGATGCAGGCGAGCTTTGAGCGCCTGGATGGTGTGCTCGATCCGGCAACGGTGACCGATCAGAGCCAGTCCGTTGATCTGGTTTCCGGCCTGAAGGTGCGCAAACCCAAAGGCTCCGCTTCCGGCTTCTTTGTGGACACGCGGGGCACGGTGCTGACCAGCGCTTCAACCGTCGTGGGCTGCGAGCGGGTCACGCTCGAAGGGGCTTATGACGCCGAGCTTGTGGCCTCGGACGCAGCGCTTGGCGTTGCGGTGCTGCGGCCCAAGACCAGCCTCGCGCCGCGCAAGGTGGCCCAGTTCAACGTCGATGCCCCGCGCCTGCAATCCGAGGTCGCCGTGTCGGGCTATTCCTTTGGCGGCGTGCTGGGCGCGCCTTCGCTGACCTTTGGCACGCTCGAAGACCTCTCTGGCCTTGGCGGCGAGGCAGAGCTGAAACGGCTGGCCCTCGCCACCCTGCCCGGCGACGCGGGCGGCCCTGTGTTCGATACCGGCGGCACCGTGGTGGGCATGTTGCTGCCGCGCGAAGAAAGCGGCACCCGCCGCCTGCCCGAAGAGGTCAACTTCGCCACCAAACCCAAAGCCATCCTTGATTTCCTGCGCGCGCAGGGCATCTCCCCGGTGGCGCGCGGCACCGCCAGCCCGATGGCCCCCGAAGACCTGACCGCGCTTGGCAAGGACATGACGGTGCTGGTCAGCTGCTGGTAAGCCTTTGCCAAGGGACCGAAATCACAAAGGATAGCCCGCCCGGGCTATCCTTTTTTGTTCCAACCGGGACACTATTCCAACTTGTCTGTTAACCGCTTCTGGCTATGCTGCCGGGCATGAAAAACGCCGCACCGCAGAAACCCAGTCCGGAGAACCCGCACGTCACGCTGATTTCGCCGACCTCACCCATGGCTCCGGCAACCCATGGCGGGCGGGCGAAGTGTTTGCAAAGGCTGGTCCGTCTCGACCTGCCCGTCCCGCAAACCGTCGCGCTCTCCTTTGACGCGGTGCATGGCATTGCAGCGGGCGAATTGCCGGATGTGGCGGCGGTAGTGGCCAGTTTCCGCGACAGCGCCCTGCTCTGCGTGCGCCCCTCCTCCGAAGACCCCGATTGGGGCGGCCCCGGCTCGATCCTGAACATCGGCATGAACGATGCGCGCTTTGTCGAACTGTCGGACCGCATCGGCGCGGAGGCCGCGGCCTCGCTCTACATGCGCTTTGTGCAAAGCTACGCGGTTCACGTCGCCCGGCTCGACCCGGATATGTTCGACGACATCGACGAGGCCGGCCAGGCCGGGCTGACCACGGCGCTTGCCGCCTATGAGGACGAGGCCGAAGAGCCGTTCCCGCAGGATCCCGCCGATCAGCTGCGCGAGGTTCTGCGCTCCATGGCCCGCGCCTGGGAAGGCACCACCGCGCGGCTTCTGCGCCAGGCGCGCGGCGCGCCCGCGGATGCGGGGCTTGGCCTTGTGGTTCAGGAAATGACCCTTTTGGGGCTTGGTCAGGGCGAATGCGGCTCCGGCGTGCTGCAACTGGTGGACAGCGTCACCGGCCTGCCGCAGATCACCGGGCGCTACCTCAGCCAGAGCCAGGGCCGCGAAGCGCTTGAAAACAAAGGCCACAGCCTCTTTCTCACCCGTGATCCGCGCGGGCCGTCACTCGAAGAACTGGCCCCCGAAGCCTTCTGTGACCTCAAGGCCCATGCCGAACTGATGCGGCACAAACTGCGGGCCGAGATGCAGGTCGAGTTTACGCTGGAAAACGGCGCGGTGCATATCCTGGACGGTGTCCGGGTTGAGCGCTCGCCGCGCGCGGCGGTGCGGATCGCGGTGCGCCTGGCCGAAGATGGGATCATTCCCCGGCAGGAAGCCTTGATGCGGGTTGATCCGCATTCACTGTCTGAACTGCTGCACCGGCAGGTTGCCCCCGAAGCGCCGCGTGACCGCATCGGCTCTGGCATTGCCGCCTCTCCGGGCGCGGCCACCGGGCGGATCGTCTTTTCCGCCGCCGAAGCGCAGGCCAGCGCGGCGCGCGACGAGGCCTGTATCCTCGTGCGCCGCGAAACTGCGCCGGAAGACATTCGCGGCATGCATGCCGCCGTGGCGGTGCTGACCGAACGCGGCGGCATGACCAGCCACGCGGCGGTGATCGGGCGCGGCCTTGGCCTGCCTTGTGTTGTCGGCGCGGCGCGGATGAAATTCCAGATGAAGCGCAAGGTTCTCGTGGCCGAGGATGGCCGCACCTTCCGTGCAGGCGACATCATCACCATCGACGGCACCCACGGCGAGATCCTCGCCGGATCGCCGGAGATGATCGAACCGGTCATGGATGACAGCTTCCAGACCTTCATGTCCTGGGCTGATGACGCGCGGGACATCGACGTGCGCGCCAATGCCGACACGCCGGATGATGCCACCACCGCCCGCAACTTCGCGGCGCAGGGCATCGGGCTGGTCCGCACCGAACATATGTTCTTCGAAGAAGACCGCCTCACCCCTATGCGCGAGATGATCTTTGCCGACAGCGCGCCAGACCGTGAAGCCTCGCTGGCCGTGCTTTTGCCCATGCAGCGCAAGGACTTCACCGAGCTTTTCCGCATCATGGAAGGCATGCCGGTCTGCATCCGCCTGTTTGACCCGCCCCTGCACGAGTTCCTGCCGACCAACCGCGCGGGCCTGCGCGATCTGGCAGAGGCGCTGGACCTGCCGATCAGCGATGTGACACGGCGTGTTGAGGCCATGGGCGAATATAACCCCATGCTGGGCATGCGTGGCGTGCGGCTCGGCATCACCGTGCCGGAAATCTACGACATGCAGGCGCGCGCAATCTTTGAGGCCACGCTCGACGCCTCCCGCGTGGGGGCACCGGTGGTGCCGGAGATCATGCTGCCGCTGGTCTCGGCCAAACGCGAGGTGGAAATCCTGCGCGCCCGCATTGATGCCGTGGCCGCCGCCGTGCGCGCAGAACGCGGCGCGGAGTTCACCTACCGCCTTGGTGTCATGGTCGAAACCCCGCGCGCCTGCCTGCGGGCCGACGAAATCGCGGCACACGCCCATTTCCTGTCTTTTGGCACAAATGACCTGACCCAGATGGCCTACGGACTGTCCCGCGACGACGCCGGGCGCTTCATGTCGGACTATGTGCATCAAGGGGTGTTCACCGAAGACCCGTTCCATGTGCTGGACATCGAAGGCGTGGGCGAGCTTGTGGCTGTCGGCGTGGAACGTGGCCGGCAAGCGCGCAGCAACGTCACCCTGTCGATCTGCGGCGAACATGGCGGCAACCCGGAATCGATCCAGTTCTGCCGCGCCCTTGGCATGAGCTATGTCAGTTGCTCGCCCTTCCGCGTGCCCGTGGCCCGGCTCGCGGCAGCACAGCTCGCCATCCGGGACCGGCTGGGCGAAAACCTCTGAGGCCGCGAAAATTTTGCCGGGACAAAATTTTTGGGTCGGGGCGTTGCCCCGTCGCAGCGAAGCTGCGACTCCCCAGGATATTTCACGCACAAAGAAGGCCCGACGTCAGGCGAGCTGGGTGGTAACCTGCGCGATGAAGTCGTCGCCGCGTTTTTCGAAGTTGTCGTATTGATCGAATGAGGCTGCGGCCGGAGCCAGCAGGACCACGTCGCCGGGCTGCGCCTCTGAGACGGTCGCTGCGACAGCGTCCTGCATCGTGGTGCAGATCTGCGCCTCTACGCCCGGCAAGCCCAGTGAAAACCGCTCCGCTTCTCGCCCGATAACATAGGCTTTGGTCACGTTGGAAAGCCCCGGGGCGAGCGCCTCCAGCCCACCTTCCTTCATCAGCCCGCCGCAGATCCAACGGATGTTGCGGAAGGCCTCCAGTGCTTTCAGGGCACTGTCCACGTTCGTCGCCTTGCTGTCGTTGACAAAGCGCACGCCGTTCGCTTCGGCGATGGTTTGGCTGCGGTGCGGCAGGCCTTTGAAGCTGTGCAGGCCTTTCTCGATCTCGCGCGGCCCCAGACCCAGTGCGCGGCAGGCGGCATAGGCCGCACAGGCGTTCTGATGGTTGTGCGCGCCCGGCAGTCCGCCGATCTCGCGCAGGTCAATCGACGCCACCTGCCGCCCTTTGCGCCATTCGGAGAGAAAGCCCTTCCTGGCAAAGACCTGCCAGCCCGGTCCACTCAGTTTGCTGGCCGCCGAGACACGGATCACCCGGTCATCTCCCGGCCCTTCGCTGAGCTGGTTGGCGAGGTATTGCCCTTCGACCTCATCAACGCCAATCACCGCCCGATCCGGCCCCCCTTCAGCGAAAAGCCGGCGTTTGGCGGCGAAATACCCGCCGAGACCAGAGTGGCGATCCAGATGGTCGGGACTGAGGTTGGTGAACACGGCAACGTCCGGTGTCAAAGCGCGCGCCAGGTCGGTCTGATAGCTGGACAGCTCCAACACCACGACGCTGCCGTCTTCCAACGGATCAATGTCCAGAACGCCACGCCCGATGTTCCCGGCCAACTGGCTGTCCCGCCCCGCAGCGTGCAGCAGATGGTGGATCAGCGCCGATGTCGTTGATTTGCCGTTGGAGCCGGTCACAGCAATGATCTTGGGCGTGCGGTCGAACATCTCCCACCCTCGCCCCATGGAGCGGAAAAACAGGCCGATGTCATTGTCCACGGGCACGCCCGCTTCCAATGCTGCCGCAATCACCGGGTTGGGCGCGGGGTAAAGATGCGGAATGCCGGGTGAGACGATCAGTGCGGCAATGCCCTCAAACGCCCCGGCCCGCGTCAACTCCCTCGCCTCGAACCCTTCGACTTCGGCCCGCGCCCGCGCCGCCGGATTGTCATCCCAGACCAACGCCTCCGCCCCACCTTCGCGCAACGCCCGCGCCGCGGACAGACCAGACCGGCCAAGGCCCAACACCGCCACTTTGTGGCCCTCAAATCCGACAACTGGAATCATGTCACCCCCGCAGACCGTCAGAGCGCCCGGCCTTGTGCTTCTTCTCTGTCAAAATATCCAAAGCCCGACCCACCACAAGCGGTTCTGTGCATGAGACGCGCACGATCCGCCACGCGCGCCCACCCGAGGCACAGCGCCAAAGGCGATGGGCCGAGAACACTGCGCGCCGCAAGGCGCTCCCTCAGCGAACTTTCAGCGTGGCAAGACCCACGATGGCGAGGATCAGCGAGATGATCCAGAAGCGGATCACGATCTGCGGCTCTGCCCAGCCCTTCTTCTCATAGTGATGGTGGATCGGGGCCATCAGGAACACGCGCTTGCCCGTGCGTTTGAAGTAAAGCACCTGGATGATCACCGAAAGCGCTTCGACCACAAAGAGCCCGCCGACAATCGCCAGAACCAATTCGTGCTTTGTCGCCACAGCAATCGCGCCCAAGGCGCCGCCCAAAGCCAGCGACCCGGTGTCCCCCATGAACACCGCAGCCGGCGGCGCGTTGTACCACAGGAAGCCCAGGCCCCCGCCGACAACGCCCGCGGCAAACACAAGGATCTCCCCGGTGCCCGGCACGTAGTGCACATCGAGATATTCGGTGAAATCGACGCGCCCCACCGCATAGGCGATCACGCCCAGCGTGGAGGTCGCGATCATCACAGGCATGATGGCCAGCCCGTCGAGACCGTCGGTCAGGTTCACCGCGTTGGCAGAGCCGACAATCACGATCACCGCAAAGGGCACAAACAGGAAGCCAAGATTGATCAGCGTGTCCTTGAAGATCGGCAGGGCCAGTTGATTGGAAAGCTCTTCGGGGTGGAACTGCGCTGCCCAGAACCCGGCAATCGCTGCGATCAGAAGGCCAAGCGCCAGGCGTACCCGGCCCGAGACCCCGGCGGTGTTCTGCTTGGACACCTTAGCAAAATCATCCGCAAAGCCGATGGCCGCATAGGCCACGGTCACAAACAGAACCATCCAGACAAAAGGATTATCAAGCCGCGCCCAGAGCAATGTCGACGTGGTCAGCGCCCCGATGATCAACAGCCCCCCCATGGTCGGGGTGCCTGCCTTGACGAAGTGGCCCTCGGGACCATCATCGCGGATCGGCTGGCCCTTGCCTTGTTTGCGGCGCAGCACGTTGATCAGCGGCAGGCCAAAGAGGAACCCAAAGATCAGCGCGGTCAGAAACGCCCCGCCCGCGCGGAAGGTGATGTAGCGGAACAGGTTGAACACATCCCCGCCGTCGCTCAATTCCGTCAGCCAATACAGCATACAGCCTTCCTCACTCTTCCTGATCCGCGGGGCCTTGGCCCATTTTGCGGATCGCGTCAACCACGCGGGCCAGCCCCATGGACAGCGATCCTTTCACCAAAACCACGTCACCCGCGTCCAGCGCGTGGCCCAGCCGGTCGACCATATCGGCCGCGTTGTCTTCCCAGCGCCCGCGCTTGTCCTCGGGCAGCGCCTCCCACAGGTGGCGCATCAGCGGCCCGACACAATGCACCCGGTCGATCCGCGCCATGGCAGGCAGATCGGCTATCCCGGCGTGCAACGCGGCTTCGGTCAGGCCCAGTTCCTTCATGTCGCCAAGGATGGCAATCCGCCGCCCCTGCCCGACACGGCCCACTTCGTTCACCGGCTCTGCCGCCGCCAGCACCTCCAAAGACGCGCCAAGCGACGCCGGGTTGGCATTGTAAGCGTCATCAATCAGCTCCAGAGCCGCGCCCCTCTGCGCCGGGTCCAGAACCACACGCTCGCGCGCGCCGCGTCCCGCACCGGGATTCCACTGCGCCAGCGCCATGACCGCCTCGGCCCTGTCCAGCCCAAGCGCATCCGTCACCGCCAGAACACCCATGGCGTTCATCGCAAAATGCCGCCCCGGCACCATGACCTTGTAGAGCACCTCATCCGCGCCGATCTGGCCATGGGCCACGGTGACTGTATCGCGCAGCGTGACCTCTTCGACATGGTGCGTGTTTCCGCTTTTCTCACCAAATTCAAACACCTGCGCCGCATGAGCCTGCCCCGCGTCGCGCAAGATACCCGAAACCGGCAGATCACCGTTCAGCACCGCCGTGCCCTCCGGCTCCAGCCCGTCAAAGATCGCCGCCTTCTCGCGTGCGATCCCTTCAAGGCTCTCAAAAGCTTCCAGATGCGCAGGCGCGACGATGGTGATCATCGCCACATGCGGACGGGCAAAACCCGCCAGCGGAGAAATCTCTCCGGGATGGTTCATGCCGATCTCGATCACGGCAAAATCCATGTCCTGCGGCATCCGCGCCAGCGTCAGCGGCACACCCCAATGGTTGTTGTAGCTCTTCTCGGCGGCGTGGACCGTGCCCATCGCGCCCAGAACCGTGCGCAACATTTCCTTGGTCGAGGTCTTGCCGACCGAACCGGTCACCGCCACAACCCGTCCCTCAAACCGCGCGCGCGACGCTTTGCCAAGGTCTTCCAAAGCGGTCTGCACATCGTCGACGAGAAGCAAAGGCGCATCTTCAGCCACGCCTTCAGGAATGCGGCTGACCAAGGCCGCGCCAGCGCCCTTTTCCAAAGCCTGCGCCACAAAGTCATGCCCATCACGCGCCGCTTTCAGCGCCACAAACAGATCACCGGGCGCAATCGTGCGCGTGTCAATCGACACGCCATCCACCGAAAACGGCACAAGCGCCCGCCCGCCGGTCGCCTCAGCGGCCGCCTCGGAAGTCCAGAGTGTCATGACAGCCTCCCATCCAGTGCCGCCACCGCGACACTTGATTGTTCAACATCGTCAAAGGGATAGACCGTATCCCCGACCGTCTGCCCGCTCTCATGGCCCTTGCCCAGAACCAGCAGGGCGTCACCCGGCTCAAGCGCGTCCACGCCGCGCAGGATCGCCTCGGCCCGATCGCCAAACTCCAGCGCATCCGGCGCGCCCGCCTTGACCGCCGCGCGGATCAGGCGCGGGTCCTCGCTGCGCGGATTGTCATCCGTCACGATCACCAAATCCGCATGCTCCGCCGCCGCCTTGCCCATCAAAGGCCGCTTCGACGTGTCCCGGTCCCCGCCCGCGCCGACGATGGCCACCAGCTTGCCCATTACATGCGGCCGCAGCGCCTGAATCGCGGTCGCCACCGCATCGGGCGTATGAGCGTAGTCAACAAATACCGCCGCGCCATTGTCGCGCGTTGCGGCAAGCTCCATCCGGCCTCGCACCGTGCCAAGCCGTGGCAGCACGTCAAACACATCGGACGGATCCGCCCCGCAGGCAATCACCAGACCGGCAGCCAAAAGCACGTTTTCCGCCTGGAACCCGCCAATCAGATTGAGCCGCGCCTGACGGACCATCCCGTTGAAAGACAAACGGATTTCCTGCCCCGTGGAATCAAAGCGCTGCCCTTCAAGGCACAGGTCCGCCGCCTCGCGCCCCACGGTGATGATGTCTTGCCCCCGCGCCTTGGCGATGGCGAGCATGTCCACGCCGCGCGGGTCGTCAATGTTGATGACCGCCGTGCCGTCCTCCGGCAGAACCCGCGCAAACAGGCCTGCCTTGGCATCGAAATAGGCCTCGAAACTGGCGTGATAATCCAGATGATCCTGCGTGAAATTGGTGAAGCCAGCCGCCTTGAGTTGCACCCCGTCCAGCCGCCGCTGCTCGAGCCCGTGTGATGAGGCCTCCATCGCCGCATATTCAATCCCGGCGCCTTGCGCGCCTGCCAGCATGCGGTGCAGCGTGATCGGCTCCGGCGTCGTATGTGCCAATGGCGCTTCCCAGTCGCCCTCCACCCCGGTTGTCCCGAGGTTGACCGCAGGAAGGCCCAAAGCCTGCCAGATCATCCGCGTGAAGGTCGACACCGAGGTTTTGCCATTGGTGCCCGTGACCGCCGTCATCACATCCGGCTGCCCGCCGAACCACAGCGCCGCCGTGAAGGCCAGCGCCTGTCTCGGATCCGCAGCCACGACCAGCGCCGCATCGGACCCGGCCAAGGCCGCCTCGGCCATCTCGGCTCCGTCCTTGTCGGTCAGAACAGCCGCCGCGCCCTGCTCCAGAGCCATGGGAATGAACTTTGCGCCATGCACCTGCGTGCCGGGCATCGCGGCAAAAAGCGTGCCGGCCTCTACTGCCCGGCTGTCCACGGAAATCCCGGTGATCTGCGCTTCGCGGCCTGCGCGCGCGGTCAGCCCCAACTCCGCCAGAGACTTGGCCTTGGTCCCCATATCTGCCCCCTGCTTCACTCTGCGCTCTCCTAGGGTCCGGATGCATGGAATGCACCCTCTCAGTTCGTCAGAATTTGTGTCTGACAAGGAACGGGGTCGCAGGAATAGTGATCTATTTCAAGGCCCGGTGACGCAGTAAGGCGCAAATTCCGCCGAACCCGAAAGGGCGCCAAAAAATGCACGATCTCAGAGGCGTACTTCCCTTGCCATGACGCGAAGTCGTGACTTCGGAAAGTAAACATCTGATCTCGAGCATTTTTTGGCGCTGAGAGAGTGCATTCCATGCTTCCGGACCCTATGCCAAAGCTTGCCGGGTTGCCATATGGGGCCGCTCAGTTGGACGTCTGGTAAACGCGCTCAACCTGCATCCGCGCAACATCCGGGCGCAGCCCCAGAAGCGGCGCAACGCGGCCAATCATCTCCGCCGCAACAGGCACCGCCGTCCAACCGGCGGTCCGGCGCGGTTTCTTGCCGGAGTTTTCGCTCGGCTCGTCCAGCGTCACGATCAACACGTAACGCGGATCGTGCGCCGGGAAGAGGCTGGCAAAGGTGGTGATGGTCTTGTCTTTGTAATAGCCGCCGCCGCGTTCCTTGGGCTTGTCCGCCGTGCCGGTCTTGCCGCCGACAAAATAGCCCGGAACCTCGCCGAAGCTCGCGGTGCCCTCGGTCACAACCTTGCGCAGCATGGTCCGCGCCGCCGCCGCAGAGCGCTCGGACATGATCCGCGCGCCGTTTTGCGCACCGCTGGTTTTCAGAAGCGTCGGCTTGACGTAAACACCGCCGTTGGCAATCGCCGCATAACCCGCCGCGAGGTGCAAAGGCGAAGCCGACAGCCCGTGGCCATAAGAGATCGTCACGGCGCTGAGATCCGTCCAGCGTTTTGGCAAAAGCGGCTGGCCGCCCTTGGCTTCTACAATCTCAAGCGGAGTAGGATCAAAGAACCCCAGCCCTTTCAGGAACTCTTTCTGCCGCGCGGGTCCAATGGCAAGCGCCATTTTCCCGGTGCCCCGGTTGGAGCTTTTGACGATGATCTCCTCGACAGAAATCTCGCCGTAATTGTGGTTCTCGAACTCGCCGATCTTGTGCCCACCGACCTTGAAGGGCGGGCGCGTGTCGATGATCGTGCTGGCGTTGAACAGGCCGAGATCAAGCGCCTGCGCGGCGGCGAAAATCTTGAAAGTGGAGCCAAGCTCATAAACCCCCTGCACGGCACGGTTGAACAGCGGACTGTCGGAGGCATCGCCTTCGGTCAGGGGGCGCGGGCGTTTGTTCGGGTCGAAATCAGGCAGAGACGCGATGGCGATGACCTCGCCGGTGCGCACATCCATCAGCACCGAGGCCGCGCCTTTGGCGTTCATCAGCTTCATGCCGACGTCGAGCACCTCTTCGGTGACCGACTGCACTGTCAGGTCCAGGGAAAGCTGCACCGGCGCACCTTCGCGGGCCGGGTCACGCAATTCGTCATCCAGAAATTTTTCGATCCCGGCGGTGCCGACAACCTCTGCCGCGTGCACGCCTTCGCGGCCAAAGCTGGTCCCGCCTAACACATGCGCCATCAGCGCGCCATTGGGATAAAGCCGCATCTCGCGCGGACCAAAAAGCAAGCCCGGCTCGCCGATGTCGTGCACCTGCTGCATTTGCTCGGGGCTGATTTTCTTCTTCACCCAAAGGAACTTGCGCTTTCCTCCGGTGAAATCCTTGACCAGCCTCTCCTGATCGAGATCGGGAAAGATGCGCACCAGTTCCTGTGCCGCGCGCTCTGGTTCGATCATCTGGTGCGGGTGCGCATAGAGGCTGTGGGTCGACATATTCGTCGCCAGAACGCGGCCATGGCGATCGGTGATATCGGCGCGGCTGTTGATGATTGACGCGCCCGTGGCATAACTGCGCGGCTCACGCGGCTCGCTCGCCGCCAATGTGCCCATACGCGCGCCAATCACCGCAAAGGCGCAGAAGAACGTCAGCCCCAGAACAAGCAGCCGTCCTTCGGCGCGCACCCGGCTGGAGTCGCGTATCTGCTCGTGGCGGATGCGCAGGTTCTCGCGCTCGATGGCGTCCGGATTTTCACCCTTTTCGCGTGCATCGAGGATACGGGCAAGCGGGCGAAGCGGTGTGCGGATCATTGGTCTGCCCCCGCGCTGGTCACGTCAATCGGTTGGGTGATGTCGATCTGCTCCGGCATCGGGAAGGCCACTTGATCGACCCGCCCAAACTGGTCCGGACGCAGCGGCAGAAGGCCAAGCCGGTCAAAGTTCAGGTTCGCCAGATCACGCAAGCGATCCGGTCGGTTCAGATAGGCCCATTCCGCGCGCAAAATCGCCAGACGCTCTCGCGCCGCACCAATCTCGCGGCGCAACTCTTGCGTGCGGTCAAGCTCGGCCTGCGTCGCGTAGTTCTCACGGTAAGCCCAGAAACCGGAGCCGATCACGGCCAGCGCGGTCAGAAGAAACAGCAAGGTGCGCATGGGTCATGTTCTCCTGTTGTGGTCCGGGGTCGCGATGGCGTCGGCGTCCAAATCCATGGCGGGAACCTGCGTGCGCCGCCCCACCCGCAGTTTCGCAGAGCGGGCACGCGGATTGTCCGCCAGCTCTACCGCATCCGGCCCCACGGCCTTGCGGGTGATCACGTCAAACGGCGCGGTGGCCTCGTGCACCTCGTCGGAATAGCGGTTCTTGTGCCGCTTCGCCTCGCCATGGGCCTGGAAAAAGCGTTTGACCATACGGTCTTCGACGGAATGGAAAGTCACAACCGCCAGCAAACCGCCCGGCTTCAGTACCCGTTCCGCCGCCAGCAAACCCTGCCAAAGCGCCTGATATTCTTCGTTCACTGCAATGCGCAGCGCCTGAAAACTGCGGGTCGCCGCATGTGCCTGCCCCGGCTTGGTCCGGCCCAGCGCGCCTTCGATCAGTTCCGCCAGCTCCAGCGTCGTCTCAAACGGCTTTGCCTCGCGCGCCCGCACGATGCGGCCTGCGAGTTTGCGGGACTGCCGCTCTTCGCCGTAGTGATAGAGAATGTCGGCGATCTCCGCTTCGGGCAAATCGTTCACCAGATCCGCCGCCGAGCGTCCCGCCTGCGCCATGCGCATATCCAGCGGACCGTCCTTCATGAAGGAAAAGCCGCGTTCCGCCTGATCAAGCTGCATGGACGAGACGCCCAGATCGAGCACCACGCCGTCCACGACCTCCGCCACCTGATCCATTTCGGAGAAGTTGCCCTCAACGAGCGTCATCCGCTCTGCATAAGGTCCGATCCAGTCCAGAGCCAGGTCATGCGCCAGCGGATCGCGGTCGATCCCGATGACGTGCTCTGCCCCGGCTTCCAGAAGCCCGCGCGTATAGCCGCCAGCCCCCAATGTCCCGTCAATCCACGTGCCAGAGACCGGCGCCACAGCTTCAAGAAGCGGGCGCAGCAGGACGGGAATATGCGGCGCGCCCTCACTGGCCATCACAGCACCTCGTCTTCCTCGTCAAGAAGCTGGGCGAGATCAAAGTCTTCCGGCAAGTCTTCCAGCAGCGCCTCCGCATTGGCGCGATTTTCTTCTTCAAACGCCGCAGGCTGCCAGATCTGGAAGGTGTCCAGGTTCGAGGCAAAATACGCCTCCCCCGAAATCCCGGCCTTCTTGCGCAGCGCGGCGGACAGAACGATGCGCCCCGTCTCATCAACCGAAGTTGTCACACTCTGCGTGGAATAGATGTATTCGAGCAGCTTACGTTTCTTGGAACCGCGCGGCATGGCGGCGATGCGATCTTCGACCGCCTCCATTTCCTCAACGGTAAAGCATTCGAGATAGGGCTTTTTCGGGTCGCCATAGACGATGACAAAGTTCGGGTTCAGACCCTCGGTCCAGTCCGGATCACCGGCCTGAAGCACACGGCGAAACGGGGCCGGGATGCTGACCCTGCCCTTTGTGTCCACCTTGTTGGTGAACTCGCCTCTGAACCTCAGCCTGCGGCTCACTCCGCCTGCCCCTCTTTATCCGCCCCCTTGAAACGAAAGACGGCGGGTTGATCTGCTGCCACTGACCAACCCGCCGCTGACCCGCGATGCGGGTATCTCCGACTGCGCGCGCCACCTGGGGGGATGTCTGCTCGCCCGCGCGCCGGATCCTTGTGTTCAGAATGAAAAGCGGTGCCTGTATGATACCTGCTCTTATTTTTGTTTTTGAACTTGGTGCGGGGTCTTGTGCCCCTTACCGCTCTTCATCCTGTGCATATAGGGATGCCATGGGAATTCATGGTAATCAACTGTTTTTTGCGGGAATTGGGCACATCATCTTGTCCACAGGGGGTGTATAAAACTACATATAGCGTCCGAAAATCGGCAAAAACCGGCCGATTTGGTGCTTGTTCACAAAAGTTCTCACCACATGTAGTTTCCGCAACGTCAGAAAATCTTGCCCAAATTTTTCCCACGAAATCCCGGGAATTCTTGCCGCTGCTGCGGAAATCCCACCGATGGACCACGAAACACCCGGTATTGCGGCCAATTTCGCCGCGGATTCCCCGAGTTTTCCACCCTTGCGATTCGAAAACCGACCCGTTTCCCACTCTTCGCCCATAAATTCCCATGGCGCATCCCATGGCATCCCATGACAGGCCAGCGCCCCCCTCTCCTGTTGCAGGAATGCAGCCATTATTGACGCAGCTAAGCACTCCCCCGTTGTGCGCGCGCTGAAGGCACCGTATTGGGGACTCGCTTTGGTCCGGGTTCGCCCGGTTAAAAGGGAACGCGGTGCAAACCCGCGACTGCCCCCGCAACTGTAAGCGGAGAGCGATGTCGGCACAGCCACTGGGGCAACCACCCCGGGAAGGCCCGACCTTCGCCTCGACCCGCAAGTCAGGAGACCTGCCAAGGTGATCACCCATTCGGGACGCGGGGCGCGTTCGCGAATTCGGTTCTCCGGCGTGGTGGCATTCTTTCATCGTTCTGGAGGACCAAGCGGTTCTTCGGGAAACATCTGCGTTGTCGTCCTGCCTGCAAATCGGCGGGGCACATGAACAAGGACACAAAGCCATGATCCGCTACAGGCTCTCCGCCTCGGTTCTCGCCCTCGTCGCCTCCTCCGGTTTTGCACAAGCCGAAGCTTTCGATCTGGGTACCCTCACTCTTTATTCCAGCCAGGTTCCCCTGACGCTCAGCGAGAGCAGCAGCACCGTGACTGTCGTCGAAAAAGAAGACCTCGACGAAGCCCCCACAACCTCCGTTGCCGACTACCTGTCAACCGTGCCGGGCGTGTCCGTGGCCACCAACGGCGGCGTTGGCGGGCAAAGCACCCTGCGCCTGCGCGGCCTGTCGGGCAAATACGTGCCGGTGCTGATCAACGGCATCGACGTGACGGACCCCTCTTCCACACAGACCAGCTTCAACTGGGGCGGCCTGACCCTGGGCGGTGTCAACCGTATCGAGGTTCTTAAAGGCACGCAGTCGGCGGTCTACGGCTCCGAAGCGGTCGGCGGCGTGATCAACATCACCACGCTCGATCCCGAAGCGGCCCCCGGCACCTCGGGAAGCTGGGGCTTTGAGCTGGGTGGCAACGCCACCAAGTCCGGCCAGTTCGCCATCGCCCACAACGGCGAGCGCGCGGGCCTCGCCTTTACCGCCAATCACCTCGAAACCTCCGGCATTTCCGCCAACGCGGCAGGCACCGAAGAAGACGGCTTCTCCGGCACCCAGCTGACGCTCGAAGGTTATTATGACCTGACGGACACGGTGCGTCTGGGCGCAAGCCTGCTGTACTCCCGCAACACCGGCGAGTTTGACCCCTTCGGCGGCGACGGCTTTGCCCCTTATGATCAGGTCTACACCAGCGAAGTGCACGCAGCGCGTCTCTATGCAGAGTTCGAAACCGGCGCGGTGCAGAACACCCTGTCCTATTCGACCTTCACCAATGACCGCACCTCGACCTCCACAGGCCGCACCGATCCTTTCCAGGGCACGCGCGAGAAGGTCGACTACAAAGGCGTCTGGGACATCAATGATGATGTGACCCTCTCCTTCGGCGCGGACTGGACCCGCGAAGGCTTCAAGACCACCGAACAGGAATTCCTGTTTGACGCGATGTTCAACTTCCTCGGGATCAACCTGCTCAACACCTCCGAAGAGATCGAAACCCTGGGTGTCTTCAGCGAAGTGCTGTGGCAGCCCAATGACGCGCTGTCGCTGTCCGGCTCGCTGCGTCATGACGACCACTCCGAGTTCGGCAGCTTCAACTCCTGGCGTCTCGGCCTGGCCTATGACTTCGGCAACGACACCGTGCTGCGCGCCTCTGCCGCCAACGGCTTCCGCGCCCCGTCGCTCTACGAGCTGCACTCGCAGCTTTACGGCAATGCCACGCTGGAGCCGGAAACCAGCCGCACCTTCGAGCTGGGCATCGAAAAGGGCTTTGCCAACGGGTTTGTCAGCGCCACGCTGTTCTACACCGAGATCGAAGACCTCATCGGTTTCGTCGGGGCGGGCTACACCCAGATCAGCGGCACTTCCAAAAGCCAGGGCATCGAACTGGCCGGGGAATATGACGTGTCCGATCGTCTGACGGTCTACGGCAACTACGCCTATACCGACAGCGAGGACGCCAACGGCAACCCGCTGCCGCGCACGCCCAAGCATGATGTCACCCTTGGTCTGACCGCCGACATAACCGATGCGCTCAGCATGGGCCTGACGGTGCAGCACCTCGCGGATCGCCCGCAGGACGGTTTCCCGGCACGCGACATGGACGATTACACGCTGGTCAACGCCTCCGTGTCTTATGACATCGCACCGCAGACCGAAATGTACCTGCGGGTCGAGAACCTCACCGACGAAGACTACCAATCCGTTGCCGATTACAACACGCTCGGCCGGACCTTCTTCTTCGGCGTCCGTGGCTCGTTCTAAGATCATACCTCTGGCTGCGGCGATGTTCGTCGCCGTGGCCTCCTTTGTCCGGGCGGAGACGCCCGTGCGCGTGGTTTCGGTCAACGTCTGTACCGACCAGCTGCTGCAACTGCTTGCACAGCCCGCGCAAATCGCCTCTCTGTCGCCCCTCGCCCGTGATCCGCGCAGCTCCAAGCTCGCGCAGGAGGCCGGGGCCTATCCGCAAAACGACGGCAAGGCGGAAAGCATCGCGCTGCAGGAGCCCGATCTCATCGTGACCGGGCTCTACACCGCCAAGGCCACCACCGAAATGCTGCGCAGCCTCGGCCACCGGGTCGAGATCTTCCCGCCCGCCTATTCGCTGGACGAGGCGCGCGACGCCATCGCCCGCATGGGCGGCCTGCTTGGCCCCGAAGCACAATCCCGCGCCGATAGCCTGCTGGCCGCTTTCGACAGCCGCCTTGAAGCGCTCAAGGCCACGCCCGGACCGCGCCCCCGCGTCGCCTTCTACTACGCGCTTGGCAATACGGCAGGCTCCAAGTCCCTGGCCGGGGACATGATGGCCGCCGCAGGTCTGACCAACATCGCCATCGAGCTGAACCGCCCCTACGGCGGCGCGCTGCCGCTGGAACAGCTGATCCTCACCGATCCGGACCTGATCCTGACCGGCCAGCCCTATGACGCGCCCGCCCGCGCGACGGACCTGCTGGACCATCCCGTCCTGAAAGCCACCGGCACCCTGCGCGAGATCAAAAGCGGCGCGTCCTGGCTCTGCGGCACGCCCTTTGTCCTTGATGCGGTCGAGGAACTTGTCACGCTCCGTCTCGACTGGAGCGCCCGCCAATGACCCGCGCCGCGCCCTCGTGTCCGCCGGCCGGGACCACCCAAACCCCTGCCTCCGCAGGAGCCTTCCCATGAAGCCCCTTCTCGCCCTTTCGGCCCTCACCGCCGCGCTCTTTCTCGCCTCGCTGCTGATCGGCTATAGCCCGATCCCCCTTGGCACGGCGCTTGCGGCGCTTTTCGGCGCGGGGGATCCGCTCAATGCCATGGTCATGCAGGACATCCGCCTGCCCCGCGCCCTCCTCGCCGCTCTTGTCGGGGCCGCCTTGGGCATGTCCGGCGCGGCGATGCAGGGCTTTTTGCGCAATCCGCTGGCCGAGCCGGGGCTGATCGGCGTCTCTGCCTCTGCGGCCCTCGGCGCAGTGCTTGCCCTGCAAACCGGCCTCGCCGCCGCCTACGCGCTCGCCCTGCCGCTGACCGCCCTGGCCTTTGCCTTCGGCGCCGTGCTTCTGGTGGTCCTTCTGGCCGGGCCGCGCGGCGCGTCGCTCACGCTGATCCTTGCGGGCATCGCCATCTCCGCCCTCGCCGGCGCGCTGACTTCGCTCACGCTCAATCTCTCCCCCAATCCCTACGCCGCCTCGGAAATCATCTTCTGGATGATGGGCAGCGTCGCCGACCGCTCCATGAGCCATGTCTGGCTCGCCGCCCCGCTGATCCTCGGCGGTCTGGGGCTGCTGCTCACCCTGCGCGGCGGTCTGGATGCGCTGACGCTGGGCGAAGACGCGGCCCACAGCCTCGGGGTCTCGCTCGGCTCGATCCGCACGCGTCTGTTGATTGGCAGCGCCGCTGCCATCGGCGCGGCCACCGCCGTGACCGGCGCGGTCGGCTTTGTCGGCCTCGTCGTGCCGCATATCCTGCGGCCGCTCGTTGGCCACATGCCCTCGCGCCTCCTGCCCGCCTCGGCCCTTGGCGGCGCGGCCATGCTGCTCGCCGCCGACATCGCCACCCGGCTGATCCTGCCCGAACGCGATCTCAAGCTCGGCGTGCTCATGGCCATCGTCGGCGCGCCGCTGTTCCTGCACCTGATCTACAAAACCCGGAGGGAAATCGGATGAGCCTTCTCAGCCTCACATCCCTCACCGTCCGGCGCGGTGCCTGCCCGGTGGTTGACGATGTCAGCCTGACCATCGGCACCGGCGAATGCGTCGGCCTGATCGGCCCCAACGGCGCGGGCAAGACCACGCTCATGCGCGCCGCCCTTGGCCTGCTGCCGCATGAGGGCCAGTCCTCCCTCGCCGCGCTCAGCGCCGCGGAGCGCGCCCGCGCGGCCGCCTGGATGCCGCAGAGCCGCGAAATCGCCTGGCCGATCGCCGTCGAGGACATCATCCGCCTTGGCCGCATGCCCCATGGCACCCGCCTGACCCCGCGCGACACGCAGGCCGTTGAGGCCGCCATCAGCCGCATGGAGCTGGACAGTTTCCGCGCGCGCCCCGCCACCGAGCTTTCCGGCGGCGAACAGGCCCGCGTCCTGATTGCCCGCGCGCTGGCGCAGGACACGCCGTTGCTGATGGCCGACGAGCCCACCGCAGGCCTCGATCCCGCCGCCCAGCTTGGCACGCTCGACGTGATGCGCCAGATCGCCGACGAGGGGCGCGGCGTGCTGCTCTCCCTGCACGATCTGTCGCTCGCCGCCCGCTCCTGCACCCGGCTGATCCTGCTCGACAAAGGCAGGCTCCGCGCCGACGGCCCTCCCCAGGAGGTGCTCACCGAAGAGACGCTGGCCGAGGTGTTCCACCTGCGCGCCCGCATCCATGCCACCCCGGATGGCCCCCTGTTGCAACCTCTGGAGCGTCTATGAAAGGCCCGAAACGCATCGTCTGCCTAACCGCCGAAACCGTTGAAACCCTCTACATGCTGGGTCAGGAAGACCGCATCGCAGGCGTCACCGGCTATGCCGTGCGCCCACCCCGCGTGCGCCGTGAAAAGCCCCGCGTCGGGGCCTTCACCTCCGCCGATACCGCCAAGATCCTCGCGCTGGAGCCGGACCTCGTCCTCACCTTCTCCGATCTGCAAGCCGACATCGCCGCCGACCTGATCCGCGCCGGGATCGAAGTCCACGCCTTCAACCAACGCGACGTGGCGGGCATCCTGCGCATGATCGAAACGCTGGGCCAGCTGACCGGTGCCAGCGCCGAGGCCACGGAATTTCTGGACAGCTTCGAGGCGCGCTGCGCGACCCTCGCCGTCCAAACCCCGGCCCGGCGCCCCAAGGTCTGGTTCGAAGAATGGGACACACCGCTGATCTCCGGCATCGGCTGGGTCTCGGACCTGATCCACAAGGCGGGCGGCACCGACATCTTCGCCGATCTCGCCTATTGCCCGAATGCCACGGACCGCATCGTCACGGAAACCCAGGTGGCCGAAAAAGCCCCCGACCTCATCCTCGCCTCATGGTGCGGCAAGAAAATCGCCCCGGAACGCATCAAGTCCCGGCCCGGCTGGGACCGGATCCCGGCGGTCCAGAGCAACCGGATCCACGAGATCAAGGCCCCCTTCATCCTCGCCCCCGGCCCCGCAGCCCTCACCGACGGGCTGGACCAGATCGCAATGCACATCGCGGCGGCAGCACAGAGCTGAGACCGCGCAGGTCTCGTGCCCGTCGCGCCAAACCACACATCGCATATCAATCGAACGGGCCCCCAAGGTTTCTTTGTGCCCCAAATATCCCCGCCGGAGGCAAACCGCGGGACGGCGGGCGGGGCGCATTTTGGCATCGCCAAAACAGCGCCGCCCCAGCCGTCCCCGTCAAAACGCCCCGCGCCGCCCTTCAAACGCCTGAACCGCGATCCCGGCCTCTTCCAATCCGGCCCGCACCGCACGCGCAATCTCCAGCGCCGTGGCCCCATCCCCATGCAGACAGATTGTATCCACCGCCGCCGGGATCGGATCGCCGGTCTCTGGCAGGATCGCTCCCGCCTCGACCATCTTCACGATCCTCGGTGCCGCAACAGCCGCGTCATGGATCACCGCCCCGGGCAGGCCCCGGTCGACCAGCGTCGCATCCGCATTATAAGCCCGATCCGCAAAAATCTCGCCAGCCCAGAGACACCCAAGCTTCTCCGCCGCCCGTTGCTGCGCCGTCGCCGCCAGCACCATGACGATGATCTCCGGAGCCACTTCCAGCGCCGCGCCATAGCAGGCCTGCGCCATGGCCTCATCTTCGGAGGCCATATTCGCCAAAGCCCCGTGCAATTTCAGATGCCGCACCGAAGCGCCTTGCCCCGCCGCCACTGCCAGCGCCGCCCCAAGCTGATACTGCACCATATGACGCAGGCTCTTTTCCGGCAGGTGCATGCGCCGCCGCCCAAAGCCCTGCAGATCCGCAAATCCGGGATGCGCGCCGATCCCGACGCCATTGGCCGCCGCCGTCTTCATCGCCCCGGCCATCACATCCGGGTCACCCGCATGAAACCCGCAAGCAATGTTGGCCGACGTCACCACCTCCAGCAAAGCCGCATCCTGCCCCATGACCCATGGGCCAAAACTCTCGCCCATGTCTGCATTCAGATCGACCGTCTTCATGGCTCTTCTTCCCCCGTTATCATCCCGCTGATCAGCGTATAGGACAGCAAGTCCTGCATCATGGCCGGATCCCGCACCAAAGGCGCAATCCGCCCAGCCAGCCCTTTGACATCCCGCACAAACCCCGCCTGCGCCGCCAAAGCCTCATCGCGCGAAACAAAGCGAAAGCGCACCTTGGCCCCCGCCGGGGCCTGCGCCACTTTTGGCAGGTCCGCCGGGATCACCGTGCCGATGCGCGGGTAGCCTCCCGTGGTCTGGCACTCGCTGAGCAACACGTAAGGCGCGCCGTCGCCGGGGATCTGAATGTCGCCCGGCGTGATCACTTCCGACAGGATCGTCTGCCCCGCATCAAGCCCGAAACCCGCGCCGCCCGGATTCATCCGCGCGCCCATGCGGTTGGCCCGCGCATCGCGGGTAAACTCCATCTGTTCAAACCGCGTTTGCTCCGCCCGCGGGTAGAGATCGGTCTGAAGGCTCGGCAAAATCCGGATCTCGCCCCCGGCCCAGCGCGGCGCAGCCTCAAGCAACATCCCCGTCTCACCGCCCCGGTCCTGACCCAAGGCCAGCGCATCACCCGCCTGCACCGCGCGCCCAAGCCCCGCCGCCAGATGCGCGCTTTGTGCGCCGAGCCGCTCAGGCTCGGCAAACCCGCCCCCCACGCTCAGATAGCCATAGGCCCCGGCAGTGACTCCGCCGATCTCGAGCACACTGCCCGCAGGCAGCAAATGCGAGGCGTGCCAGCGGAGCGGCGCACCATCGAGGCTCGCCTTCATCGGCGCGCCGGTCAGGGCAATGCGCAGCGGTGCGTCACAGGAGAACCGCCCGCCCATTCCGGCCATTTCCAAAGCCGTGCGAGCGGGTTGGCCGAGCAAGGCCGCGCCTTCTTCCAAGGCGAGCCGGTCCACCGCGCCGCCGCGCGACAACCCCTGCGCCAGAAAGCCAGCGCGCCCGCGATCCTGCACCGTCACGCCGGGGCCGCAAGACAGAACACGCAAGACGCTCACGCCAAAACCTCCGCCGTCAGCCCGCCGGACGGGTCTTCTTTCATGCGCTCGAACACCGCCCGCGAGACGGCGGGAAACCGCACCTCATCGCCGGGCCGGAGCAGGAAAGGTGTCTCGCTTTCGGGCTGAAACAGCCGCGCCGCCGTCTGCCCCACGTGCCGCCACCCGGTTGGCGTGGAGACGGAAAACAGCACAAGCTGCCGGATCGCCACCACCAGCGCGCCCACCGGCACCTGCGGCGTCAGCGCGGTCTGGCGCGGGATGTTCCAGGCCTCGGGCAAGGTGCCCATATAAGGCTGGCCGGGCGCGAAACCGATGGCCGTGACCCGCACCTGCGCCTGCGAAAGCGATGTGATGGCCTCCTCTTCGGACATCCCCGCCGCCGCCGCCGCCTCCGCCAGTTGCGGCGCCAGGTCTGTGCCATAGACCGCCGGGATGGTCACAAGCCGCCGCCCCTCGGGCAGCGCGGCCGCGTACCAATCCTGTGTCTTGACCAGTGCGCCGAGCCGCGCCGACAGGTCCTCGGGCGCAACCGCCAGCGGATCGAAGCGGACATAGCAAGAAACCAGTGAAGTCGAACACTCCTCCACGCCGTCCGGCCCGGCCCGCTCAAGCGCGGCGCGAAAGGCCAGAGCCGCACGGTTGGCAGGCTCGTCCAGCGTCTCGCCAAAACGCACCAGAAGGCCGTCGAGGCCGACGCTGTCAATGCGGGGAAATCCGGTGTCAGATGGGATCGTCATGCGCGCATCAAGGCATGGGTCGCGGGCACTGTCCAGAGCCTGCGCACGGTGCCGCAACCTCTTGTTCACACCTGCCGCGCAGTCTTGCCCCCGGTACCACTGAACTTCGGATTGATCCGCATCGGCCCTGACAAGGCCAAGGCGGGCAGCCCCATCGGGGGATGTTCGATCTGATCAGACGAATAAGCCGGGATTAAACGCCCCGGCCTTGCATATCCGTACCTGGGCGGCCGCCTTTTTCAGGCTTCATACAATAAAAACACGAAACCCCGTCCGGCGAATGCGTGCCGAGGCGGGCCAGAGGCGTGCTCCCCTCAGACTTGGTTTCTTGCTCAGAGGAAATTTTTGTCGGGGCAAAAATTTTCCCCGGGGCGCTGCCCCGCCGCAGCAAGCTGCGACTCCCCGGGATATTTTCTGGCACAAAGAAACAAGGGGGCGGTTACATCGGCCCTGCGAGAAAGGTGGCCAGTTCGCGAGCCGCGCCGCCTTGCGTGATCTGCTGCCAAAGCGCTGAGGCATCATCGCCAATCATCGCATTGCCCTTTCGCAGGAGCGCGGTCTGTAGAGCCGCTTGCGGGATGGGCGCGGCGAGGTCGAAAGAAAATGGTACCTGCTTGCCGCCTGCCCGCACATATCCTTCGGCCTGCATATCGCTCAGGCTGTCATCGCCTTCTACCGTGACCTGTCCTGCGAAGCTTTTGAGCGCCTCATCCGCCGCCAAGTCATCCGAATAGACCCGGTCATCCCCCGTCGCCATGCCGCGCAGCACCATGCCCGCCAGCCAGCCGTAGCTGAACTTCACCTCAAGCCCGGTCTGCGGCGTTTTCTTGTCGCAGACGATGAGCCAGCGCGGGTTGGTCCTCAGATGCACGGCCTCCGCCACCGAGCGCACCTGTTCGGGCAGCGCCAGCAGGGCTTCGATCATCGCATGGGTGCCGTGGCAGCAGGCGTGGAATTTGTACTTGATGTCTTCGAACAAAAAGCGCTCCACAGGCGGATCACGCCAGAAGGCGGTTACATCGGGCGCATCGGAATGCGTGCCAACAAACCCTTGCGGCCCCGTCAGACCGTCCTCGGCGCTTGTCATGCCCATGGAAGCAAGCTGTGCGCATTCCACCCCGGCACTGGCCGCGATCCCGGCGTTGTAAGGTTTGCCCATGGTGCCGAACTGGGATTTCAGGCCGGAGGCGCGCGTGGCGCAGAGCCCCACCGCGTGGCGCATCTCTTCGCGCGACAGGCCCAAGAGCCGTCCCGCAGCCACCGCCGCCCCAAAGGCCCCTGCCGTCGCGGTCATGTGAAAGCCCCGGTTGTAGTGGCAGGCGGTCAATACAAGCCCCACCCGGATCGCCACTTCGGCGCCAACCACGAAGGCCGAGATCACCTCGGCCACCCCGCACCCGCGCGCCTGCCCCATGGCCAGGGCCGCCGGGTAGACCCCAACCGACAAATGGCCAATATGGGCGAAATGCGTGTCGTCGTAATCGAGCGCGTGGCTGACCGAGCCATTGACCAGCGCCGCCACACGCGCCGGATAGAGACCCGGCAGGCCAAAGACCGATGCTTCCTCAGCCCCGCCTTCGCGGGTTGCCATCTCCTGCAGGATGCGGGCCAGAGGCTCACCCTGCCCGCCGCGACCGCAGATCAGCCAGTCATAGAGCGAATTGCGCGCAGCTTGCGTTGCGGCTTCGGGGATTTCCGCGCCGGGCATGCCCGCCAGATCCAGAAGATGCTCCATCACGCTCATGCCATGCCCCGCTCCAACCCTTGCCGTTGCGGCATCCTAACCGGGCGGCGCGGCGGTGCAAGCGGCTCAGGCGATCGCGGCCATGGCACTGAGGAAGGCGCGCACCTCTTCAGGGCTGTTGTAATGGGCGAGGCTGACCCGGATGCAATCGGGCTGGCCCAGAGGGGTGAGGATATTGCCCGAGTAATGGTCCGCCTTGCGGATGTGCGTGCGAATGCCCGCGTCGTTCAGCGCCGTGACAATCTCACCCGACGGTTTGCCCTCGATCCAGAAACTCACCAGCCCCTCGCGCGCGTCATTGTCGGCCCCCGCCACAATCCGAACACCCGGCAGATCCGCGAGGCCCGTCAGATTATCTGCCCCTTCGAGCATCAGTTGGACCAAAGCCGCCTCATGGGCGTGGATCGCCGCGCCCGCCGCCTCGATGCGTTTGCGCGGGTCGGTTTCCGTGCTGACCTGACTGCCAAGCCAGTCGAAATAGCCCACAACGTCCGAAGCCGTCGCATAGGCCCCGGTGTCGCGTGTGCCCAGCTCCCAATTCCCATCCGGCCCGCCGACCAGCGCGTCATGGGCCAGCATGGTCAGCCGATCCGAGGCCCAGGCCACGCCGTAACCGTGCCGGGAGAACACCTTGTAGGGCGAGATCACATAGCCGTCCGCGCCCAGCGCCGCGAGGTCGGTCCGCCCGTGGCAGGCGTGCTGGATGCCATCGACGATGATATAACAGTCGGGGCTCACCGCCCGGATCGCCTGCACAATCGCGGCCACGTCATTGCTCATACCGGTCACCGGCGAGGTGTGCAGAATCGTGGCGACGCGGGTATCGGGCGTTACGTGTTCGGCATAAGCCTCTGCCGTCACGCGCCCCGAAGCGTCGTCATGCGGGATAAGCACATGGGCGCGCCCGCTCATCGCTGCCCAGCGGGCCGCCGCACTGCGCGACGCCGGGTGTTCGACGGTGGAGCCGAGCACGATCCCACCTTTCTCGGAGCCAAGGCAGGCGTCCTGCACGAGGCGGAACAAAAGCTCCGTGCCGCTCTCACCCCACAATACCGCCCCGTCCGGCGCGTTGAAGAAGACCCCCAGATCGGCGCGCGCCTTGTCGATCACCGCGACCAGCGCTTTGGAGGCCGGATTGTCCCGCCCCTGGTTGTCCGGAATGGCGGCGAATTTGCCGGAAGTCTCCACCACCGATTTGAGCGTCAAAGCCCCGCCTGCGTTTTCAAAGAACACGCGCGGGCCGGTGAAGGGGCAGTCATCCACATGGGCAAAGCGGGCGCGCACCTGCGCCAAAAGGTCGTCGGAAAACATCAATGGGGCTTTCTGTTTTGCGCTTCAAGATGGCGGAGGGTCTCTTCGGCGGCCTGTTCCATGTCCTCGGGATCGGTCGAGGGCACGGCGTAGCTGCCGCCCAGCCACTTTGCCAGATCCACATCGGCGCAGCGTTTGGAGCAGAACGGACGGTACTTGGCGTCCGTCTCCTTGGAACAGATCGGGCAGCTCATTTCAGCAGGCCTTTGAGCGGTTGGCGGTCGCGTTTGCGCTGGATTTCCATCAGGCCAAGCGTGGTCCAGCCGGTCAGAACCGACTCGGTCGCCTCTTTCTTGAAGCCTGCGCGCAAAAGCCCCTCCAGCTGTTTGCGGTCTTTCTTGGGGCACGGAGCCGGATCGACGATGATCTGACCGCCAAGGCCACGCAGACGCATCTGGCGCGGCAGATCGCGCATGGCGGCCAGATTGGCCTTCAGCCCTGCCGCCGGGGACGTGTCCCCGCCGGTGTTCACATCGACGGCCACAAGCGCGCTCGTTGGTTCGATGATCATCGAATAGCCACCCGGAAGGCGCACATGCGCACCGCGCAAGTCGTCGATCATCTCATCCGCGCCATGGCGGGCAAAGCTGCCGGGATCGGGGTCCACCTCTGCGGCCTCCACCCATTCGCGCCACGCCAGCGCATGCGGCCCGTCCCCTTCAACCAAAGTTTCAGCCTCGCGCCCCTCATCGGCCAGAACATGCGCCGCAAGCTGGCACATGGCGATGACGTCTTCGGTGATTTCATCCTGCGAGGCCTCGGCGCAGGAAGAGCGCAGGATCAGCCCCGCGCCCTCGGGCAATTCTGCCTCGGCAAAGCCGTCGTGCGCGGCTTCCATAGCCGCATCGCGGGCCGCGTCATCCTTGATTGCGCGGGAGACATTCACCCCCGGTTTTCCCGGTGTGACAATGGCATAGCGGGATTTGAACAATACATTCTGCGTGACCGGAATCGCCTTTCCCGGCTCCGCAAAGCCGGTGACCTGCACCAGCAGAGCCTGCCCCGGCACCAGCCCCTTGACCTGCCGCAGAAAAGCCGAGCCATCCGGCGTGCGCAGGAACATGCCGCCCTGCCCTTTGACGGGCCGCTCAGCGATGCCGCGATAGATCGTGCCGGGACGCGGGGCGTCGCTGTCGATCAGCAGATCGTCCAAAAGCCCGTCCCGGATCAGCGCCGCTGCCTCGCGCCCGCCGATCTCGTCCAAAGCAACCGTCAAACCTTTCATGTCTCACCTCTGTACAAAGGAAATCCCGCCGCGCTCAGCAGGTTTGCCGTCTCCGCCAGCGGCAGGCCAACAACCGCCGTGAACGATCCGTTGATCCACGGGATAAACGCCCCCGCCATGCCTTGGATGCCGTAACCGCCTGCCTTGCCGCGCCAGTCACCCGAGGCAAGATAGGCGTTCAACTCCAGTTCAGACAGGTTTTTCATTTTGACCTGTGTGACCACGTCCTTTTCCCAGACCTTCTCGCCCCTGCGCACGGCCACGGCGGTGATCACGCGGTGCCTGCGGCCCGAGAGCATGGTCAGAAAGGCGGCCGCTTCTTTTTCGTCCTCGGGCTTGCCAAGGATGCGGCGACCCAAAGCCACGGTGGTATCGGCGCTCAGCACGATCTCATCGGGCGCGGCCTCGATTGCCAGCGCTTTTTCGCGGGCAAGACGCACGCAATAGGGGCGCGGAAGCTCGCCTTTGGCCGGGTCTTCATTGATGTCGGGTGGTCGGATGGCGTGCGGGGTCACGCCGATCTGCGAGAGCAGCTCACGGCGGCGCGGGCTGCCGGAGCCGAGAATCAGGTTGGGGGTCTGGGTCATATATTCCGTGTCCTTTGCCCCGCCTTACCGCGTTTTGCGGAAGACTGGAAACGCGGAGCTTGCAAAAGCTGCGAAGGTGGGTGAACGGCGGGTTGCTTCACAATTTGAAACACCCCGCCCCGGACTTGATCCGGGACCTCTTGGCCATCGCACAAGCCGCGCCTATCGACGGGCCGTGGTGCGGCGATCCAACCGTTGACCCCCTCGATTTATCTTGGAAACTGGCGCGCTAGGCCGGTGTAGCTCCATTCGACAACCCAATCGCCGTGCCGTGGGGACGGCCCGTCCCTCTCGACAGACTTTGCATAGCAAAGTCGTCTGCCGGGCGTTGGATAGGCGCGGCGGCCTGCGGCCTTTGCTCCGCGCCTGTGGCGCCTGAAACCAAAACTGCTGATGACCCGTCTCAGGCCCCGTGATCCGGCACCTTGCCCGACGGGGCCACGTAGGGCCGGGTCACATCCCGCAGGCCCACTTCCAGCGCCTCCACCTCGGCCCGGATCGCGCCATCCCCGGCCAAAGTCAGCACCAGATGCCCTCCCGGCGCGTCCCCCGGCTCAAAACCAAGGGACAAGACCGACAGCACCGTTTCCTTGTCAGAGCGATCCACGCCCTGACTGGAAATTTTCAAAGCGTTCTCAACAACAAGCAGCGACTGCACCCGCTCCACGGGCCGTCCGCGCTTGTTCGCGGCCTCCACGTCTTCCCAGCGCAGACGGTTGATCAAAAGCCCCAGACGGCGCTGCGCCGGTTGCCATTTGATCTCCGTCACCGGCAGAACCGCATCCTGCACCAGCGCGGAAATCACGCCGAGGTCTTCGTCATCGAAAGCCCCGAGGTTCAGCGGGTGTTCGCCGCCGTCTTCAAACCGTGCGTCTTCGCTCATTCGCCCCTCACCCGTTCGATTTTCGCGCCCACGGATGACAGTTTGCGCACCACGTGCTCATAACCGCGATCAAGGTGATAAACCCGGCTGACAACCGTCTCCCCTTCCGCCGCGAGCCCTGCGAGAATCAGCGAAACCGAAGCCCGCAGGTCCGTCGCCATGACTGGCGCACCACGCAGACGCTCGACCCCGTGCACCTTGGCCGTGCCGCCGTGCACTTCGATATTCGCACCCATCCGCGTCAGTTCCGGCGCGTGCATGAAACGATTCTCAAAGATTTTCTCTTCGAGGTTCGAGGTCCCCTCTGCGGTGCACAGAAGCGCCATCATCTGCGCCTGCAAATCGGTCGGGAAGCCCGGGAACGGCTCGGTGACCACATCCACCGCCTGAACGCGATCACCCCGGCGCGAGACCTTGAGGCCTTTTTCGGTTTCTTCGACAGAAATTCCGGCGGCGTCCAGACGCTCGACAAAGGCCTCGACCAAGGAAAGCTTGCCCCCCAGACAAGTCACTTCGCCGCCGCAGATCGCCGGAGCGAGCATATAGGTGCCAAGCTCGATCCGGTCCGTAACCACGCGGTGAGTCGCGCCGCCAAGCCGGTCCACGCCCTGAATGGTGATGTCCGGGCTGCCGTCGCCTTCGATCTGAGCGCCCATGGCGCGAAGGCAATCGGCCAGATCAACAATCTCCGGCTCGCGCGCCGCGTTCTTGATCACCGTGGTGCCCTTGGCCAGCGTTGCCGCCATCAGCGCGTTTTCCGTCGCCCCGACCGAGGCGAAGGGGAACTCGATGACCGCGCCTTTGAGACCGCCGGAAGGCGCCTTGGCATGGACATAGCCATCACGCAGGTCCAGATCCGCGCCCATGGCTTCAAACGCCTTGAGGTGCAGGTCTACAGGACGTGCGCCAATGGCGCAGCCGCCCGGCAGCGAGACAACCGCCTGCCCTGCCCGCGCCAGCATCGGCCCGAGCACCAGAATCGACGCGCGCATTTTGCGCACAATGTCATAATCGGCGTGCAGGTTGCTGAGATCGTGGCTGCTCATCGCCAGAACCTGCCCGTCCTGCAGCCCCTGCACCTCCGCGCCCAGCGATTGCAGAAGCTCGGTCATCGTCTTGATGTCCGACAGGCGCGGCGCATTGGTCAGCGTCAGCGGCTCATCGCTAAGCAGCGTTGCCGGCATCAAGGTCAGGCAGGCGTTTTTCGCGCCCGCTATGGGGATGTCCCCGTTCAGCGGGCCATTCCCCGTCACTACAATCGAATCCATGCCTGTCAGTCCTTGTTACCGCTGCTCTTGTCTGCCGTGCCTGCGCCATCCGCCGCCCGCGCCTTGGCCTGAGCCTTGCGACGTCCCAGATTCGCTTTGAGGGCGGCTTTGAGCCGATCCTCTCTCGCGTTTTGCGGGTTTTTCGGGGGTGTGTTTTTGCGCTCCATGGCCTCTCTCTACATGAGGTTAAAAAAACCGTCCAGTTTGCGCTTGCACTCGAAAAAGTTTGCGGCTAATCACCGCCCACGCTGAACGGCGACGCTGCTGTAGCTCAGAGGTAGAGCACTCCCTTGGTAAGGGAGAGGTCGAGAGTTCAATTCTCTCCAGCAGCACCATTCCCCGGAAAATCTGATTGGACTGGTGCTTTTCAGCGGAAAAGGACCTCATGTGATACATGAGAGTCGCGCCGCACCGCTCTGTTTCAAAAATGAAAATCGCGATTCGCCCCACCACCTTGCTTGACCGGCGACTTGCCAAGCAGGGCGCGGGCGTCTTATGCCGTGCCATCTGCATTCCGTTTGGGACACTTTACCTGCCGTGCTTTTCTACCGCGTCTTGATCAGCCTGTTTGCTGCTGTCGTTCTGGCCAAAAGCCAGGGGCGCGCGGAGCGTCGGGCGCGGCTGGGGCGGGATTTGCCGGACTTGGGCGACACGGTTTGGCTGCACGGTGCATCAAACGGAGAGCTTGCTTCTGCCCGCCCGCTGCTGGCGCGGCTGATCGCGGCGCGCCCCGATCTGCACTGGCGCATTACCGCGAACACCGCGACGGGCGTGGAGATGGCGCGCGGCTGGGATTTGCCGCGCACCCATGTGGCGCTGGCGCCGGTTGATCTGGCGCGGGTCAGTGCGCGGGCGATGAAGGCCGGGCCCGTGGTGGCGCATGTTGCTTTGGAATCAGAGCTTTGGCCGCACCGGTTCCGCCTCTGCCCCGGACCCGTGATCCTTCTGGGTGCGCGCATGTCGGAGAAGACCGCGCGCGGCTGGGGCAAAGTGCCGGGGCTGGCGCGGCGGGTTTTTGGGGCGGTGTCCTTTGCCACGGCGCAGGATGCGGGAAGCCTGTCGCGGCTGGGCGATTTGGGATTGCCGACCTCCTCGCAAGGGCCTGTCGTCGATCTCAAGGCGCTCTACACGCCGCAAGACCTGCACCCGGACTCCGCGCTGCGCGCCGCTTTTCCAAGGGGCAAGACATGGCTCGCCGCGTCGACCCACGAGGGCGAAGAGGAGATCGTTCTGGAGGCGCATCTGAAAGCCTTGCAGGCCGCGCCGGATCTGAAGCTGATCCTCGCCCCGCGCCATCCGCGCCGGGCCGATGCGATAGAAGCGATGATTGCGGCCAAGGGCCTGACCTGCGCGCGCCGCACGCGCGAAGATGCGCCGGATGCCCAGGTTTATCTGACTGATACCATGGGAGAAATGCCGCTTTGGTATGCTCTGGCCGGACGCGTCTTTGTGGCCGGGAGCCTGACGGATCGCGGCGGGCACACACCTTATGAGCCTGCCCATTTTGGCGCGGCCATCCTGCATGGGCCGGATGTGCGGAACTTCAAAGCAGCCTATGGCCGGCTGAAAGACGCGCAGGCGGCACGGGGGGTTGCGGATGCCGCGTCTTTGGCCGATGCCTTGACCGCGCTGACCTCTGCCGAGGCACAGGAAACCCTTGGCGCAGCGGGGCAAGCGGCGCTGGCGCAAGAGACCGATCTGGAGGCCCTGATATCGCGGCTGCTGGACGCCTTGCCACAGAGACAAGCTTGAACGGCCTGCATTTAATCGTATCTTTAAAGAGAGAAGCCAAGGTTCACAGATGATCCGCTACACCCTCAAATGCGCCGAAGGGCATCAGTTCGACAGCTGGTTCCAGTCTGCCGGTGCGTTCGACACGTTGAAGGCCGCAGGCCACGTGTCCTGTGCGATCTGTGGCGGCACGGATGTGGAAAAGGCGCTCATGGCGCCGCGCGTGAACCAATCGGGCAGCGCAGCCGAGCCGGAGGCAGACACCAAAGGCGATCTGAGCGCCCCGGCGAGCCCGGCGGAGCAGGCTCTGGCCGAGCTGAAGCAGCATGTCGAGAAGAACTCGACCTACGTCGGCGGCAAATTTGCCGAAGAGGCCCGCGCCATGCATCTGGGCGATGCGCCGGAGCGGCCGATCTGGGGGGAGGCCAACGCCAAGGACGCCAAATCGCTGATCGACGATGGCATTCCTGTCGCGCCCCTGCCCTTCACCCCGTCGCGCAAGAGCAACTAAGCCCCCCGCGCAGATCGTCCCATCTGCGATTGACACCTTGCTCTTTGGGCCAACCCCGCCTAAACCCGCGCGCAACGCAATTCCGGGGGGATCCGTATGCCCGTCCTAGTGATGAAATTCGGTGGCACGTCTGTTGCCACGCTGGATCGCATCCGCCGCGCTGCCAAGCGTGTCGGGGTCGAAGTCGCCAAAGGCTATGACGTCATCGTCATCGTCTCTGCCATGTCGGGCGAGACTAACAAGCTTGTGGGCTATGTCGAGGAAACCTCGCCGCTGTTCGACGCGCGCGAGTATGACGCGGTTGTCTCTTCGGGTGAGAACGTGACGGCGGGCCTCATGGCGCTGACCTTGCAGGAAATGGACGTGCCCGCGCGCAGCTGGCAGGGCTGGCAGGTGCCGGTCAAGACGACCAACGCCCACGCCAACGCCCGGATCGAAGAGATCCCGACGGACAACATCACTGCCAAGTTCGACGAAGGCATGAAAGTTGCCGTGGTCGCAGGCTTCCAGGGCATCAGCGAAGAAGGCCGGATCACCACGCTGGGCCGGGGTGGCTCTGACACCACCGCCGTGGCCTTTGCCGCCGCCTTCGGTGCGGAGCGCTGCGACATTTATACGGATGTGGACGGCGTTTACACGACCGACCCGCGCATCTGCGAGAAGGCCCGCAAACTGGACCGCATCGCCTTTGAAGAGATGCTTGAACTGGCCTCGCTGGGTGCGAAGGTCTTGCAGACGCGTTCGGTGGAACTCGCCATGCGCTACAAGGTGAAGCTGCGGGTTCTGAGCAGTTTCGAGGAACAATCTGACGAAGCAGGCACGTTGGTCTGCGACGAGGAGGACATCATGGAAAGCAACGTTGTGGCCGGTGTGGCCCATTCCCGCGACGAGGCGAAAATGACCCTCGTCTCCGTCGCCGACCGTCCGGGCATTGCCTCGGCGATCTTCACCCCGCTGGCCGACGCCGGTGTGAACGTCGACATGATCGTGCAGAACATCTCGGACGAGGGCCGCACGGACATGACCTTCTCCTGCCCCACCAACCAGGTGGCGCGCGCAGAGCAGGCGATGGAAGCGGCCAAGGAAGCCGGCGACATCAACTTCCATTCGATCATCGCCGACGAGAGCGTGTGCAAGGTGTCCGTTGTGGGCATCGGCATGCGCAGCCAGTCAGGCGTGGCCGCCAAGATGTTCCGCGTGCTGGCCAATGAAGGCATCAACATCAAGGTCATCACCACCTCGGAAATCAAGATCTCCGTACTGGTCGAGCGCAAGTACATGGAGCTTGCGGTGCAGGCGCTGCACGACGCGTTTGATCTCGACAAGGTTGCCTGAATTTCAGCGACGGGCCTACGGCCTTCGCACGTATCACCCTGGAACGGGCGGCTCTTTCCGGGCCGCCTTTTCTTCATGCAGCAGGTGAGGAGTGCGCGACATGATACTGAAACTGGTCACATTTTCATCCCTGATGGGTCTTGCCACAACGAGCTACGCCATCACGATCTCCGGCACGCTGGAGGCATCGGACTGCGCGCTGTTCTCTGTGCCGTAAGGTCAAGATGATTCCCGTTTAACGGGAATTTTCTGTTGTGCTTTGGATAGAGGACTGCCATCTCTACAGGGACGGTTCCCGGTGATGGAGTACAGTCGGTGTACAAAGTTTTGCCCCTTGCCCTTGCGTTGAGTTTTGGCGCGCTGTCCCCTGCCATTGCGGCGCCGCCGTTCTATTCTTCCGTCACCTCCAATGACATCGACTACATCCGCACCAGCGATCCTTCGGCGCTGATCTGTCTGCGCCTCCTGGGTCGGGACCGGCGCGAGATGCCGCACAAAAGCCGCTCCCGGCTTTTTGCCGATGATGTGTTTGTCTTCGAGGCCCGCTACACCGATGGCCGCCGCCTGGAATTCTGGGCAGACCCGAGGTTCCGCAGCGAGACAAAGGCGCTGGATACGGTGCATCCGGTGGCGCGCTCCGTGGGCCGCTTGCCGACGCCGATGCGAACCAAACTGGATCACGTGGTGGTCAACACCGGCAATCACACCGCCAATTCCGAAGATCAGGGGCGGTTCTTTGTGGTCTATGACCGCAACGTGAAAAAGCGCCTTGGCACCCATGATCTGGACGAGACGGTCTTTCACGAAAGCGTCCATGCCACGCTCGACATCCCGCACGCCAAAAGCCGCCGGTGGCGGCAGGCGCAACAATCCGACAAGGGCTTTGCCACGGGTTATGCCGCCGAAAACCCCGGCCAGGAGGATCTCGCCGAAACTGCGCTGATTGCTTACACGCTGATGACGCACCCGGCCCGCCTGCCGCCTTCGGTCAAGCGCTACATGGAGCAGACGATTCCCGACCGGCTTGCCGCGCTGCGGCATATCCTGCCGAGGAACAAAGCACCGGCCGGACCCGCCCAAAGGCTGTGCAAATGACCGCAAAACAAAGGGTTTCCCCCAAATGCATGTTTCCTTAACCGCGCCAACTCGCCTATACCTGACAGTCGAACCCGCATGAGGGATGAGGGAATGGCAGACGGTCTAGAAAGCGAAAGCCGCAAGCTGCTCGGGCGGCTGCGGGACACCATGGCCGAACAGGCCGCGGGCCAGGAACGGCTTGACAAGATCACCCATCTGACCGCGGACAGCATGGGCACCGAGGTGTGCTCGATCTATCTGTTCCGCGATACGGAGACGCTGGAACTCTGCGCCACACAGGGTCTGAACCCCGAGGCGGTGCATGAAACCCGGATGAAGCTGGGCGAAGGTCTGGTGGGCCGCGTGGCGCGCACCGGCAAGACGGTAAACGCGGCCGATGCGCCCTCCGCACCCGGGTTCCGCTACATGCCGGAGACCGGCGAGGAGATCTATTCCAGCTTTCTCGGCGTGCCGATCCAGCGCCTTGGCGAGAAGCTCGGCGTGCTTGTGGTCCAGTCGAAACAGGCGCGCGAGTTCAGCGCCGACGAAGTTTACGCGCTCGAAGTGGTGGCCATGGTGCTGGCCGAGATGACGGAACTGGGCGCCTTTGTTGGCGAAGGCGCGGCGCTCTCTGCCCGCCACACCCAGCCGGTGATGCTCCGGGGCTCCACCGGGCAGGAAGGCACCGCCATGGGCAGCGTGTGGCTGCACGAGCCGCGCGTTGTGGTGACCAACCTTGTCGCCGACGACCCGGAAAAGGAACGCGAAAGACTGCGCAAGGCGGTCGACGATCTGCGCATCAGCGTCGATCAGATGCTCGCCGGGGCCAACAGCGACGGCGAAGAGGTGCAGGTGCTCGAAGCCTACCGCATGTTCGCCAATTCCAAGGGCTGGATGCGCCGCATGGAAGAGGACATCGACCGGGGCCTCTCAGCCGAAGCCGCTGTCGAGAAAGAACAATCCCAGGCGCGGGCGCGCATGAGCCAGGTGGCGGACGCCTACCTGCGCGAGCGGCTGCACGATCTGGATGACTTGTCGAACCGCCTGTTGCGGATCCTGACGGGGCAAGGCCGCGAAACCGGCAGCGACATGCCCGGCGATCCGATCCTGATCGCCCGCAACATCGGCCCCGGCGAGCTTTTGGAATACGGTCGCTCGCTCAAGGGCATCGTGCTCGAAGAAGGCTCCGTTGGCAGCCATGCGGCGATTGTTGCGCGCGCGCTGGCGATCCCGCTGGTCATTCACGCCAATCGCATCACCAACGAGGCGCTGAATGGCGATCACATCATGGTGGATGGCGATCAGGGCATCGTGCACCTGCGCCCGGACGACACGGTGGCCACCGCCTTCCGCGACAAGATGGCGATGCAGGCCGAGGCGCAGGAGCGCTATGCCTCGATCCGCGATACCGCCTGTGTGACGAAAGACGGCCAGCGCATCGAATTGCACATGAACGCGGGACTGATGGCGGATCTGCCGTCGCTGGAAAGCTCTGGCGCGGAAGGTGTGGGCCTGTTCCGGACCGAACTGCAGTTCCTCGTGCGAAACCAGATGCCGCGCCGCACCGAACTGGCCAATATCTACGCCCGCGTGTTGGATGCGGCCAAGGGCAAGCGGGTGGTGTTCCGGACGCTCGACATCGGCTCCGACAAGGTGCTGCCCTACATGAAGCCGCAGGACGAGCCCAACCCGGCGCTTGGCTGGCGCGCGATTCGCGTGGGGCTCGACAAACCCGGCGTGCTGCGCATGCAGCTTCAGGCGCTGATCCGGGCCGCCAACGGCCGCCCGCTTTCGATCATGTTCCCGTTTGTCGCCGAGGATTCCGAGTTTGCGGATGCCCGCGCGGAGATGGACAAGGTGCTGGCCCGCGAGGAGCGGCTTGGCCATCCGGTGCCCTCGCGTCTTGAGGTTGGCGCGATGCTGGAGACCCCCAGCCTTGCCTTTGCCTCCAAGCGGTTCTTCTCGGAGGTCGAGTTCCTCTCTATCGGGGGCAACGATCTGAAGCAGTTTTTCTATGCCGCGGATCGGGAAAACGAGCGGGTGCGCCGGCGGTATGACACGCTGAACGCGTCGTTCCTGAACTTCCTTGAAGGCATTGTCGGGCGCTGCACCGTGTCCGGCACGCGGCTGAGCTTCTGCGGCGAAGACGCGGGACGTCCGGTTGAGGCGCTCTGCCTTGCGGCCATCGGTTTTCGCACGCTGTCCATGCGTCCCGCCTCCATCGGGCCGGTCAAGTCCATCCTGATGAAGACCGATCTGGGGGAAGTTCGCAAAGCGCTGCACGCAGCGCGCGACCTGGGCGAGCAGAACATGCGCGGCGTGGTGATGGAGCACCTGCGCAACAACGGCTGGGCCGTGACCTGATGGCGCTGAGGGCGCTTACCTGAACGAAAAACGCCCGGCCTCGGATTTTTTCCTTTGGCCGGGCGCAAAGACTGTGACGTCTGGCTGTACCTTGGCCTTCTGGCCTTTGGCACTTATCCCGCGCGTTCTGCGCAGTTTTCAGGCCTGCGATGGCATTCCTCGGCAAATGTGTGCGGGTCCATCACACATCCCGGGTCAGTTTCCCATCGGACCGATCAGGGAGCGGCGCAAACCGCCCCTTCACCGATCACGTTAGGCAAAATCTCCTAAAACTTTCTGAACAGTTTTCGGAAAAGGCGGTTTTTTCCGCTTATAGCGTTTCGAGAAAAGTCTGAATCGCCAATACTCTGCCGCGCCATGGGCGCTCTCAAGGCATTGGCGATCCATTGACTCAAATTTATCTCGAAACGCTTTAGTCTTCGAGTCTTGCCGAAAGCATCTCGACCAGTTCCTCGAACGGCGTGCCGGTCTGTTCGGACAGGGCGCGCAGGCCAAAGACCACCGCCGCCATTTCCTGATAATAGCCGGAATAGGAGTAGTTCGTCGCCGCCGCCGTGGCCGCCCCGATGACGGGAATCGTCTGCGCGGCAAGTTTGCGGCCCAGCACCAGCGCAAGGCGCGGCGCGATCAGGCCAATGCCGACATAGACATTGACGCCGGTCAGTGTGACCCGCGAAGACAGGAAGGTAAGATCCGGGGTTTTGCCCTGCACCAAAGGTCCGGCGGCGGCAAAGACAAGCAGTGCATCCTTGCGCGTCTGCTCTTCATCCGGGTCAAAGCCATGCTCGGCCGCAACTGCCTGCACCGAGCGCATGAGCATGGTCACGGTCACCGGCAGTTCCGCCAGCGCCGTGGTCAGACCACCCAGACCCCCAACAACGCCAACGGCGGTGGTGGTGGCGGTGTTCACCCAGTTTTTTTGATCCTTGATGAGGCTGCGTGTCCCGGAGGCCGCGCTCATCGCCGCCTCAAGCCCGCGTACCGTGGCGGTCTCCAGCTTGGCGCGCGCGTTTTCCGGCAGCCGTTCTATCAGGCTCTCAGCGGGCCAGTTGAGCACGTTCAAAACCTGAACGCCAAAGTTTCCCGCCGCCGTGTAGCGCGCAGCCAGATCGGCAATCGCCTTTTCGACGTCTACCGTTTCCTGAACCAGATCGGAGTTTTCCATTCCGTAACCCTCATAACGCCCCACTCGCTAATAGCTGGTAAACCTTTGGTGATATTTCAACCCTTTTGAGGAATCCTTGTGACTTCGCCGGTTATTCCGTCCCAGGCACCCGCCTGCAAAGCGAGACCCAGAACACGGTCCGGGTTGGTGGGCGGCGGCATGATCACCCCGGTCAGGCGCTCAAAGCCGAAACGCGCATAATAGGGCGCGTCCCCGACCAGCAGGATGCGGGCAAAGCCCTGTTCGGTGGCGCGGGCGATGGTGTCGCGGATCAGCGCACCGCCCAGCCCCTCGCCCTGCGCGGTGGGGTGTACGGCAATCGGGCCGAGCAGCAGGACCTCCGCCTCACCGATGCGCACAGGCCAGAACCGGATCGCACCCCCGACAAAGCCGCCCTCGTCACGCGCGACAAAACACAGGCTTTGCACGGGATCCACGTCCTCGCGCAGACGATAGGAGCTGAGCGCCGCACGGCCGGGCGCGAAACAGTGGTCGAACAAGGCCTCGACCTCCCACCAATCCTGCGGCTTTTCCTGTGCGAGGGTGAACACTTCGGGCCTCGTGCATTCCGTTCGGATTGCGCGTATCACGGCGAAAAGCGCTGCGCAAACAACGCCCCTCAGGAGTTACCCATGTTCTACCGCCCCGAAGACGGCCACGGCCTGCCTCACAACCCGTTCAACGCCATTGTCACCCCCCGCCCCATTGGCTGGATTTCGACGCGCGGCACGAACGGGCGGGACAATCTCGCCCCCTACAGTTTCTTCAACGCCGTGGCCTATGTGCCGCCTCAGGTGATGTTTGCCTCCACCGCGTCCAAGCCCGACCGGGGCGACACCAAGGACAGCGTGGCGCAGATCCGCGAAACCGGCGTGTTTTGCGTGAATGTTGTGGAATTTGCCATGCGCGACGCGATGAACGCGACCTCGGCGTTCTTTGACGCGGGTGTGGACGAATTTGCCGAAGCCGGAATCGAAAAAGCCGCCTGCGAGACAATTGACTGCGCACGGGTGGCCAACGCACCGGCCAATCTGGAATGCAAGGTCACGCAGATCATTGAGCTTGAGGGCGCATCGAATTTTGCGGTCTTCGGCGAGGTGACCGGCATTCACATGCGGGACGATTGCATGACCGATGGCATGTTTGACGTGCTGAAGTTCAACCCGCTGAGCCGCATGGGGTATCGCGATTATACGGTTGTGCGCGAAACTCTGGCGCTGAAACGGCCGGGGGAGTAGGCCGAAAAAGCCCCGGCTTTTCCGCTGGTGACAAGGTCGCACTTTAGCCCGCGAAAGTGCCGACGCCACACCTTTGGACATTCCTGGCAGCGAGACGGGGCCGCGGGCGGGCGCTTTTCGGCAAGGCCGAAACAGTGCGCCCGGCGCCCCTCGCCTGCCGATCCATCTTCTGCTATTCTGGCACGGCAACCGATGGAGGCCGACATGGACCTGACCCTTTGAAATCCTGACGATCCCCAGTTTTCAAAGGAGGCCCCATGCCCTTCAAACTCCCCTCTGCGCAGCAGACGCATCCCATCACCCTGCCCGACGGCACCGCGCATCCCGGCACGGTGTTCCTCAGGGCGGTCATTGATCATCCCCGGATGGAAATCGGTGAATATACCTACGCCAGCGATTTTGGCGAAGTCGGCGATTGGGCCGGGCATCTTGCGCCTTACCTGTTTCCTTTCAGCCAGGAGACCCTGAAGATCGGCAAGTTCTGCCAGATCGCCCACGGCGTGCGTTTCATCACCGCTTCGGCCAATCACGCGACGCGCGGGCCAAGCACCTTTCCGTTCCCGGTGTTCGATCCAGACACCATGGTCGGCTATCAACCGGACCAGCGCGATACCGTCATCGGCAACGATGTCTGGCTGGGATACGGCGCGCTGGTGCTGCCCGGGGCGCAAATTGGCAATGGTGTGATTGTCGGCGCGGGCGCGGTGGTGCGCGGCAAAATCCCGGACTATGCGGTTGTGGCTGGCAATCCGGCGCAGGTCATCCGTCAACGCTATCCCGAAAGAGAAGTCGCAATCCTGAACAGACTCGCCTGGTGGGATTGGCCCGCCGAGGTGATCAGCGAGGCCGCGGAAAGCCTTCAAAAGGACGCGCCAGACGATCTGCTTCGGTACGCGGAAAAGCACGGGTTGCTGTGACAAATGAAAAGGGCGGCCCAAGGAGCCGCCCTTTTTTGTTTTGATGCCTGGTTCAGCAGGTATCAGTGACCGCCCAGGATCCCAGTCCGAACCCCGTAGTCCACGGCGATCTGGTAATCCGGGTCGTCGTCACTGTCGACCATGAGGTGGCCCGCCTTGGTCAGCAGGCGGTGGCAATCGCGGCTCAGGTGGCGCAGCTGGATCGACTTGCCCGCCGCCTGATATTTCGCCGCCACGGCCTCGATTGCCTGCAAGGCGGATTGGTCCACTACGCGGCTGTCGGCGAAGTCGACGATCACCACGGAAGGATCCCCCTCCGGCTCGAACATCTCGATAAACCCGTCAGAGGAGCCAAAGAACAGCGGCCCCTGCACCTGGTAGACCTTTGCCCCTTCGGGTGTTGTGTAGGTCTTGGCGTGGATGCGGCGCGCGTTGTTCCAAGCATAGGCCAGCGCCGAGACGATCACGCCCACAACCACCGCCACAGCGAGGTCTTCCATCACGGTCACGACGGTCACAAGAATGATGACAAAGGCGTCCATGGCCGGGACTTTTGCGAGGATCTTCAGGGAGTTCCAAGCAAACGTGCCGATCACCACCATGAACATCACCCCCACCAATGCGGCCAGCGGGATCAGTTCGATCAGTGGCGAGGCAAAGAGGATGAACGCCAGCAGGAAGAGCGCCGCTGCAATCCCGGCAATGCGCGTGCGCGCACCGGATTTCACGTTGATCATCGACTGGCCGATCATGGCGCAGCCGCCCATGCCGCCGAAGAAGCCGGTGACGATATTGGACGCGCCCTGCGCGATGCACTCCTGCGAGGCACCGCCGCGCTTGTTCGTCATCTCGCCCACGAGGTTCAGCGTCAGCAGGCTCTCAATCAGGCCAATGGCGGCGAGGATCACCGCATAGGGCAGAATGATCTCCAAAGTCTCGAAGTTCAGCGGCACAGCGGGGATGTGGAACGGCGGCAGGCCGCCCTTGATCGAGGCCATATCCCCCACGCGCGGCACATCAAGGCCAAAGGCGATCACGATCGCCGCGACAATGCCGATGCCCGCGAGCGGCGCGGGAATGACTTTGGTCAGTTTGGGCATGCCATAGATGATGCCCATGGTCAGCGCGGTCAGCGCCAGCATCATGATCAGCGGGCCGCCCGAGAGCCATTCACCGCCCCCCGGCATGCCTGCGCTGCCCGGCACCTTGAACTGGCTCATCTGCGCGAGGAAAATCACGATGGCGAGGCCGTTTACAAAACCCAGCATCACCGGATGTGGCACCAATCGGATGAACTTGCCCCATTGCATGGCGCCCGCGATGACCTGCAGAATGCCCATGAGCACAACCGTGGCAAAGAGATATTCGACACCGTGTTGGGCCACGAGCGCCACCATGACAACGGCCAGCGCTCCGGTTGCGCCGGAGATCATGCCGGGCCGACCGCCAAAAAGCGCCGTGATCAGGCCGACAAGGAAGGCGGCATAAAGGCCGACCAGCGGGTGCACCCCGGCGACAAAGGCAAAGGCCACCGCTTCGGGCACAAGCGCCAGAGCCACGGTCAGGCCAGCCAGAATTTCGATGCGCAGGCGCCCCGGCGTGAGTTTCTCGTCCGAAGCCAGTGACAGCTCCGTCAAATCGAGCCGCTTGGCGAAACTCGCCAGAATGGTGTTCTTCATTGGGGCTGTCCTTTTGAATCGCGCACTGCCCCATACTGCACAGCAGCATGAAAGGCCAGAGCGGGGCCGATGCGGCCCGTTATCGCTCGCATAGCCTATGCGGCACCTGAGATCACGGAATACTTTGGTGTTCTGCGTCGCGGCCTGATCACGGAGTGTTCACCATGAGTTTGCTTGGCGCGGGGCGCGGGCCTGTGTCAGGGATTTGAGCAACGTCACAACCCGGGCCTCCTCATGAAATTCCTGCTTCCCGCTTTTGTCTGCCTCACCGCCCTGCCCGCCCATGCGCAGGGCCTCAACGGCGAGGACACGCCGAGCAACTGGCGCGTCACCCATACGGAGCGTTTCGGCATCTGGGAGAGCCTGTGCGACGAACGGACAGAGCCAGCGGGCCTGCATCAGCGCTGCTACATACGCCATGTGGATGTTTTCTCGCCCCGTCCCGCCTTTGGCGCGCTCTTTACCTTTGTGCACCGCCCCAAAGGGACACTTGAGGTCGAATTTGGTCTGGAGCCGGGGACGCTGTTTGGTCCCAACGGGTTTCGCATCGAGAAAGACGGCGCGGTGATGTGGCGCACGCGCCGCCCCGGCTGCCTGACCGGGGTGTCCTGCACCTTTGCCGAAGAGGCGGCGCAGGAGGTGATCGGCGTCATGGCTGCAGGCGGCGCAGTGCGGCTGGAATTCCGCGACCGCCACGGCGCAGCGCAGGACCTGACATGGCCGCTCGAAGGCTTTGCCGCCGCGCTTGCGGATTTCGAGTCCGAAAGCGCAAAGCGCAATATTCAGGCTGGTGGGTGAATGCCCGCGCTGAGCGCGCCGCCGCAGCCTTGAACTCAAGTTTGCGGCGTGGCTAACTGCGCGTCGGACGGTGGCACAAAACAAGGATCCCTTATGACCGACACCATGATCGCCGTGATCGGCGGCTCCGGTATTTACGACATTGACGGCCTGGAGAACGCGGCCTGGACCGCGGTGGAGAGCCCCTGGGGCACGCCGTCGGATGAGATCCTGACGGGCACGCTCGATGGCGTGAAAATGGCCTTCCTGCCGCGCCACGGCCGCGGCCATGTGCATTCCCCCACCGATGTGCCCTACCGCGCCAATATCGACGCGCTCAAGCGGCTCGGTGTGACGGATGTGATCTCGGTCTCGGCTTGCGGCTCGTTCCGCGAAGAGATGGCGCCGGGGGATTTTGTGGTTGTGGATCAGTTCATTGACCGCACCTTTGCTCGCGAGAAATCGTTCTTTGGTTCGGGCTGCGTGGCGCATGTCTCGGTGGCCCATCCGACCTGTCCGCGCCTCGGCGAGGCCTGCCATCAGGCAGGACAAGCGGCCGGGATCACCATGCACAAGGGCGGCACCTATCTCGCCATGGAAGGCCCGCAGTTCTCCACGCTGGCGGAATCGAAGATGTACCGCGAGCATTGGGGCGCGGATGTGATCGGCATGACCAACATGCCCGAGGCCAAGCTCGCCCGCGAGGCGGAGCTGTGTTACGCCTCCATCGCCATGGTCACCGACTACGACAGCTGGCATCCGCAGCATGGCGAGGTCGACGTCACCGAAATCATCAAGGTGCTGATGGGCAATGCCGACAAGGGCCGCGAGATGGTGCGCCGTCTGCCCGCACTTCTGGGCGCCGAGCGCGACGCCTGCCCGCACGGCTGTGATCGCGCGCTGGAATTCGCCATCCTGACCGCACCGGAGATGCGCGATGCGGCGCTTGTGCAAAAACTCGACGCGGTCGCGGGCCGTGTTCTGAACGCAGGATAAGATCATGGCTTTTGACGTCTGGCTGACCTTTGTCGCCGCCTCCACCGCACTTCTCTTTATCCCGGGCCCAACCGTGCTTCTGGTGCTCTCCTATGCGCTCTCAAAAGGGCGCAGCGTGGCCGTGGCCTCGGCGGCCGGTGTGGCCATGGGGGATTTCATCGCCATGAGCCTGTCGCTTCTGGGGCTGGGCGCGCTTGTCGCCACCTCGGCGCTGCTCTTCACCGCCCTGAAATGGGTCGGCGCGGCGTACCTCATCTGGCTCGGCATCAAGCTGATCCGTTCCGCCCCTTCGGACGGGCTGTCCCTGCCGCAGGCCGAGGTCAGCGCCAAAGGCGTGTTCTGGCACAATGCCACGGTGACCGCGCTGAACCCCAAGAGCATCGGCTTCTTCATCGCTTTCGTGCCGCAGTTCATCGATCCCGGCGCGGCGCTCTTGCCGCAGTTCGCCATTCTGATCGCCACCTTCGTCGGCCTCGCCGCGTTCAATGCGCTGCTCTATGCGCTGGCCGCCGACAAGCTGCGCCAGACGATCCAGAGGCCTTCCGTGATCACCTGGATCACCCGCGCCGGCGGGGCGACGCTGATCGCCATGGGCGCGCTCACAGCCACGCTGCGGAGGGCGGCATGACATTGGAAAAGAAACAGGTTCAGGATTACATCCGCACGATAGTCGACTTCCCGCACGAAGGCATTCTGTTCCGCGATGTGACCACGCTGTTTGCCGATCCGCGCGGGTTTCGGATTGCCATCGACCAGCTTCTGCACCCCTACGCCGGAGTGCGGTTCGACAAGGTTGTGGGGCTGGAGGCGCGCGGGTTTATCCTTGGTGGAGCCGTGGCGCATCAGCTCTCTGCCGGGTTTGTGCCGATACGCAAGAAAGGCAAGCTTCCCGGGGCGGTGATTTCCGAGGAGTATCAGCTGGAGTACGGCGAGGCCGTGGTCGAGGTGCATGACGACGCGATACTCGCCGGCGAGAAAATCCTGCTGGTCGATGATCTTCTGGCCACGGGCGGCACCGCGGAGGCCGGGATCAAGCTTGTGGAACGGCTTGGCGGCGAGATCATCGGTTGTGCCTTTATCGTGGATCTGCCGGACCTTGGCGGGCGCGCGAAGCTGGAGGCTTTGGGCATGGAAGTGCACGCGCTCTGTGCCTACGAGGGGCTTTGAGCGGTTTCGCCTTCGGCGCGTGTTGGGGCGTTGCCCCACGGCTCTGCGAGCCTTCCCCAAGGTATTTGGAGCCCAAAGAAACCCATGAGGCGCAAACGAAAAACGCCCCGATCCAGACAGGCCGGGGCGCTTTTTTGTTTTGTATAGGTCGGCTTAGACGATGGTGGCCTGAGTGGCCGCGCGCAGTTCGTCTTCGGTGACGCCATCGGCGCATTCGACAATTTTCAGGCCGCCTTCGACCACGTCCAGAACACCGAGATTGGTGATGATCCTGTCCACCACGCTCTTGCCGGTCAGCGGCAGGGTGCATTCCTTCAGAACCTTGCTATCGCCGTGCTTGTTGGTGTGATCCATGACCACAACCACGCGGCCCACGCCCGCGACGAGGTCCATCGCCCCGCCCATGCCTTTGACCAGCTTGCCCGGGATCATCCAGTTCGCCAGATCGCCGTTCTCTGCCACTTCCATTGCGCCCAGGATCGCGGCTGCGATCTTGCCGCCGCGGATCATGCCGAAGCTGGTGGCGCTGTCGAAGTAGGAGGTGCGGGACAGTTCGGTGATTGTCTGCTTGCCGGCGTTGATCAGGTCCGGGTCCTCTTCACCCTCGAAAGGGAACGGACCCATGCCGAGCATGCCGTTTTCGGACTGCAGCGTGATGTCCTTGTCACCGACGTAGTTGGCAACAAGCGTCGGGATGCCGATCCCGAGGTTCACATACATGCCGTCTTCGAGTTCCTGCGCGGCGCGTGCCGCCATCTGATTGCGATCCCAGGGCATTATGCTTCCTCCCGCTTGCGGACGGTCCGCTGTTCAATACGCTTTTCGTGCTCGCCCTGGACCAGGCGGTGCACGTAGATGCCCGGCAGGTGGATCAGGTCCGGGTCAAGCGAGCCGCGCGGGACGATCTCTTCGACCTCGGCCACGCAGATCTTGCCGCACATGGCGGCGGGCGGGTTGAAGTTGCGGGCGGTCTTGCGGAAAATCAGGTTGCCGGTGTCGTCGGCCTTCCAGGCCTTGACGATGGACAGATCCGCAAAGATGCCCTCTTCGAGGATGTAATCCTGACCGTTCCAGGATTTCACCTCTTTGCCTTCGGCGATCACCGTGCCCACGCCGGTCTTGGTGTAGAAGCCCGGGATGCCCGCGCCGCCGGCGCGCATGCGCTCGGCCAAGGTGCCCTGGGGGTTGAATTCCAGTTCCAGCTCACCGGAGAGATACTGACGCATGAACTCGGCGTTTTCGCCCACGTAAGACGACATCATCTTCTTGATCTGACGCGTCGTGAGCAGCTTGCCGAGGCCGAATTCATCGACGCCCGCGTTGTTGGATGCCACTGTCAGATCCTTGACGCCGCTTTCGACAAGCGCATCGATCAGCAGTTCAGGAATGCCGCAGAGGCCAAAGCCGCCCGCTGCAATCAACATCCCGTCGTGCAGGATGCCGTCGAGGGCCTCCGCCGCCGAGCCGTATACCTTTTTCATGGAAATCTCCCCTGGGGTCATGAAGTGCGGGAGTTTTCGCCGCAGGGCAGCGAAGAGTCAATGACGGCTGCGACACTATGCGCGCTAACAGTGCGCATCGCTCTGCAATTGAAGGGCAAAATGTCCGGGCATCCCGGGGATGACGCGCCGCGGGGCCTTATTTCTTGGCCTTCTTGGGGGCGGCTTTCTTGCGCGTGGTCTTCTTCTTGCCGCCCTTTGCCGCCTTTTCGTTGACCAGTTCGATCGCCCGTTCCAGCGTCAGCTTTTCGGGCTCCACGTCATCGGGAAGGGTCGCGTTGACCTTCTCCCATTTCGCGTAAGGCCCATAGCGACCCTCGTAGAGCGCGATCTTGCCGCCGTCAGGATGCTCACCCAGCTCGCGCAGGGCTTTGGCTGCAGAACCCCTGCCCCGGCCGGGGTTGGCGCGTTTTTCGGCCATCAGTTCGACCGCGTGGTTCATGCCGATTTCGAAAACCTCGACGAGCTCCTTGAGGTTGACGTAGACCGGTTTCTCCTCGCTCGGCAGCTGGTGCATGATGTAGGGGCCAAAGGGCCCAAGCGCGGCCTTGATGTTGCCGCCTTCCGGGTGTTCGCCAACAATGCGCGGTAGGGTCAGCAGAGTCACGGCCTTCTCCAGCGTGATCTCCTCCGGCCCCCAGCCGGGCAATGGCTTTTTGTTGCGGTCTTTGGGCAGGTTCGCGCGGTGGGGCTTTTCCTTGGACTGCGGGTGCACTTCGCCGCGCTGCAGATAGGGGCCGTAGCGCCCGCTTTTGAGCCAGATTTCATCGCCGTTGTCTTCGCCAAGCAGCTTTTCCTCGGCCTCGGTGCCTTCGCCGGTGATCGGGCGCGTATAGGTGCACTCGGGGTAGTTGCCACAGCCGACAAAACCGCCGGAGCGGGAGGTTTTCAGGTGCAACTGCCCCTGCCCGCACTTTGGGCAGACGCGCGGATCCGTGCCGTCTTCGCGCGGCGGATAAAGCTGCGGGGCGAGCGCCTCGTCGAGAACATCGAGCACTTCGGCGATGCGCAGATCGGACGTTTCGGCGATGGCAGCGCTGAAATCGCGCCAGAACTTGGCGAGCAGGTCCTTGTAGTCTTCTTCCCCGGCGGAAACATGGTCCAGTTCCGTCTCCAGGGCGGCGGTGAAATCGTATTCCACGTAGCGTTTGAAGAAGTTGAGCAGGAAAATCGTCACGATCCGGCCCTTGTCTTCGGGGAACAGGCGGTTCTGCTCCTTGCGGACGTATTCGCGGTCCTGAATCGTTGTAATAACAGAGGCATAGGTCGAGGGACGGCCAATGCCCAACTCTTCCATCTTCTTGACGAGCGTGGCTTCGGTGTAGCGCGGGGGCGGTTGGGTGTGGCTTTGCAGGGCCAGAACCGCGCCATTCTGGGCCAGAACCGCAACGCCGTTTTTCTGCATCCCGGCGGGGGCGGCCTCTTCGATCACGGACGTCGCTTTTTCCCCGGCCTTGTCATAGGCCGCTTCAAGCGCGCCGCCTGCGAATTTCGCGGGCTCGCCCATCATGATTTGCGGCAGGCGCTTGTCATCGCCATCATCGACCGGTTCATCCCGACCTTCTTCATAGACCTTGAGAAAGCCATCAAAAACAACGACCTGGCCGGTTGCGCGCAGGCCGACCTGCTTGTCGTCGCTGTCAATCTCCACGGTCGTGCGCTCAAGGCGCGCGCCCGCCATCTGGCAAGCCAGCGTGCGTTTCCAGATCAGATCGTAGAGGCGGCGCTGATCCTCATCCTTGAGTTTGAGCGAGGCCGTGTCGCGGGTCATATCCGTGGGGCGGATACACTCGTGCGCCTCTTGCGCGTTTTTGGCCTTGTTCTTGTAGATACGCGGCTCTTTGGGCACGTAATTCGCGCCATAGCGATCCGCGATGGCGTCGCGGCAGGCGGCGACGGCCTCGGGGGCCATGTCGATGCCGTCGGTCCGCATATAGGTGATGTGCCCGGCTTCATAGAGCCGCTGCGCCGCGTTCATGCACTGGCGCGCGCCCATGCCGAACTTGCGGCTGGCTTCCTGCTGGAGCGTGGAGGTCATGAAAGGGGCAGAAGGGTTGCGGCTGGCCGGTTTGGCCTCGACGCTTGCGATCTTCAGGGCGCGTTTCTCGACAGCGCTGACAGCCATTTCGGCGTCGGTCGCATTCGCCAGATCGAACTTGTCGAGCTTCTTACCCGCGAGCGTGGTCAGGCGTGCCTCAAAGGACTGGCCGCGCGGGGTGGTGAGCTGGGCCTTGACCTGCCAGTACTCGCGCGGATTGAAAGCTTCGATCTCGGTCTCGCGCTCCACGATGAGCCGCAGGCAAACGGATTGCACCCGCCCGGCAGAGCGCGCGCCCGGCAGTTTGCGCCAGAGCACAGGCGAGAGGTTGAAGCCAACGAGATAGTCGAGCGCACGGCGGGCCAGATAGGCCTCGACCAGCGGCGCGTCGATGTCGCGCGGGTTGGCCATCGCCTCGGTCACCGCTTTCTTGGTGATCGCGTTGAAAGTCACGCGGCTGACCTGCGTCGATTTCTTGATCGAGCGGCGTTTGGTCAGCGCTTCCTTCAGGTGCCAGGAAATGGCTTCGCCTTCGCGATCGGGGTCGGTTGCGAGGATCAGCGCGTCGTCGGTTTTGAGCGCGGCGGCGATGGCTGCGACATGTTTGCGACTGTCGTTCGCGATCTCCCATTTCATCGCGAAATCGTCTTCGGTGTCGACCGATCCGTTCTTTGGCGGCAAATCGCGCACGTGGCCATAAGACGCCAGGACCGTGTAGTCGGAGCCGAGATATTTGTTGATTGTCTTGGCTTTAGCAGGAGACTCGACGACAACGACGGGCATGTTTCGGAAAACCTCTTACGGCGAAATCAGGGCGTTTATAGCCAGCGTATGGCGCTCAGCGATGTGGGGCGCAAGGGGGAAATGTCAATCCTCACCCCGTGACGTGGGGCGTTGGGCTGCGCTTTGCTCAAGGGAAAAGCGCTCACGAGCGACGCGCAACCAATGAGAGCAAACCGCCGGGTTGACGTTCGATCCGGCCATCGAGTTCGAGGTCCGTCAGCACCGGGGAAACCGCGCCGGAGGGCGCGCCGATGTCGCGGATCAGCTGGTCTTCGGCCAGTGGCGAGGGGCCGAGCCGGGCGAGAATTTCGCGGTGCAGGCGGGCCGCGTCCTGCAGGCTGCGTTTTGGCTTCTCCGGCGGGGGTGGCGGCGTTTGGACCGCCATGTCGGGCAAGGGCAGCTCGGGCTGCTCGGCGGGCGCAGGCGCGTTCAGGTCCGGCAGAGCTTCCAGCACATCCTCGGTAGAGCGCACGAGGCGCGCCCCGTCTCGGATAAGCATGTTGCAGCCGGCAGCGCGGGCATCGAGCGGGTGGCCGGGCACCGCCAGCACGTCCCTGCCCTGATCCAGAGCATTGCGCGCGGTGATCAGGGAGCCGGACTTTGCCGCTGCCTCGACCACCACGATGGCCCGGCTGAGGCCGGAGATGATCCGGTTGCGCATCGGGAAATGGCGCGCGATGGGCTGCATGCCCATGGGCTGTTCACTGATGCGCGCGCCGCCGTGGTTGATGATCTGTTCGGCCAGTTGCGTGTTTTCGGAAGGGTAGAGCACGTCCACGCCGCCCGCCATGACGGCAACGGTGCCGCCGTGCAAGGAGGCCAGATGGGCAACGGTGTCGATGCCGCGGGCGAGGCCGGAGCTGACCACATACCCCGCCTCCGACAACCCTTCGGCAAGGCCACGCGCCATGCGAAGTCCAAGCGAGGACGCGTTGCGCGCGCCGACAAGGGCAACCATGGGCCGGGTCAAAATCGCCGGGTCCCCCACCATCCAGAGGATCGGCGGCGCGTCGGCAACCGGGCAAAGATCCGGCGGGTAAAGAGGATCGCCAAGGCAGACCATGCGCGCGCCGCGTTGCCGGGCTGCGGCCAGTTCGGCCTCGATCACCTGTTCGGGACAGGGCTCATACCCCTGAACGCCCGCCGCGCGGGCGACATCCGGCAAAGCCTCCAGCGCCGCCTGCGCGGAGCCATGTTCTTTCATCAATCGCCAGAAAGTGGTTACGCCAACGCGGCGTGATCGCAAGAGACGGAGCCACGACACCCGATCGTCTTCCGTGGTGGGTGGGAGTGGGGGGTGAGTGGAAGAGTGATTGTCCTCGAACATCCCGGCTCCGTCGTCTTGCATACACAGGTTTAACGCGAGCGCAGTTAATCAAAGGTAAACCGCAGGGCGCAAATTTGGCAGAAATTTCCAACACATTGAAAAAGCGGGCCTTTGCCGAGATTTTATCTTGGTTTTTTGGCTTTCCGGGGCCGCCATGGTCTCCGCGGCGCTACATCACCCGCATACGCGCCAGCACGCCGCGCCGCAGCGCCCAGGCCTGAACCGGGCCGGAGGCCAGCGCGTAGGGGAGTGCAATCGGCAGGCTCATCACTTCGGACCAGAAGCCGCCGATCCCGCAGGAGACGGCCAGCACAACCAGCCAGCCGCCAAGGTCTCTTTTCATCATCCAATGCAGGGCGAAGGCCAGAGGGATATGCCCCAACCAGCTGAAAACAAAGGACATGGTCACGACCCAGCCAACGCCTTGGATTGTATGCCCAAGGGTTGGAGAAGAGGGCGCGGCCAGGCTCCCGGCGATCATCAGGAACAGGCCGAGGCCCACGATGCAGATCACGCTGAGCACAATGGACGAGACGTGATGCCCGAGGCGCGGGGCGATCAGGTAGGTGGTGCGTATCGGCCTCCAGCCGTCAGACACCCGATCCCCCGACGGTCAGCCCGCCGATCATCATGGTCGGCTGACCAACCCCAACGGGCACCCATTGTCCCTGCTTGCCGCAGTTGCCCATGCCGGGATCCAGCGCCATGTCGTTGCCGATGGCGCGAATCTGCTTCAGCGCGGTAGCCCCGTCACCGATGAGCGTGGCCCCCTTGACTGGAGCGCCGACCTTGCCGTCCTTCACGCGGTAGGCTTCGGTGCAGGAGAAGACGAATTTGCCGTTGGTGATGTCCACCTGCCCGCCACCGAAACCGACGGCCCAGATGCCGTCCTTGAGATCGGCCACGATGTCCTTCGGATTAGTCTCGCCACCCAGCATGTAAGTGTTGGTCATCCGCGGCATTGGAATGTGGGCATAGCTTTCGCGGCGGCCATTGCCGGTGGAGGCAACGCCCATGAGCCGCGCGTTCTGGCGATCCTGCATGTAGCCGACCAGCTTGCCGTCCTCGATCAGGACGTTCTTGCCAGACGGCGTGCCTTCGTCATCCACGGTGATCGACCCGCGCCGGTCCGGGATGGTGCCGTCGTCCAGAACGGTCACGCCCCTGGCGGCGATCTGCTCGCCCATCAAACCGGCAAACGCGGACGATCCTTTGCGATTGAAGTCCCCTTCCAGCCCGTGGCCGATGGCCTCGTGCAGCAGAACACCCGGCCAGCCCGGTCCGAGCACGATGTCCATGACGCCCGCCGGGGCGGCTTCGGCTTCGAGGTTGACCAAAGCCACGCGCAGCGCTTCGCGCGCCTTGGACTGCCAGTCCTGCGGCTCAAGCAACCCATCGAGGGTGACGCGCCCCCCGCCCCCGGCGCTGCCGCTCTCGCGGCGGCCGTTTTCCTCGACGATGACGCTGACGTTGACGCGGGTCATGGGGCGCACATCGGTCACAAGCCCGCCTTCGGGGCGCAGAATCGCAACCTCCTGCAAGGAGGCCGCGATGGAGGCGGTGACCTGAACCACGCGCGGATCGAGATCGCGCAGGAAGGCGTCCATCTCGCGCAACGTCTCAACTTTAACCGGAAAGGATGCCCCGGCGATGGGATCGGCATCGGTGTAGAGCGTGCGATTCGTGCCTGCTGGTGGCGGGGCCATCACGCCGCCGCCATCGCCCACCGCAAGCCGCGCGGTTTCGGAGGCGCGCTTCAGGGCGCTTTCGCTGATGTCCGTGGCATGGGCATAGCCCGCGACTTCCCCTTTGACCGCGCGCAGGCCGAATCCCTCGGACGCGTCATAGCTCGCGGTCTTGATCCGACCGTCGTCCAACACCAGGGTTTCCGAGCGTCGACGCTCCAGAAACAGCTCGCCATCCTCTGCTCCGGACAGCGCATCACGCAGGATTTTCGTGGTGGACCCCATGTCCAGATGGGTCTCGAAAGGGCGGAAAGGCGCGTCTGCCATGGATACCTCGGTTTGATCTAGATCAAAAAAAGCGGCGCTTTGCCGCAAGACTCTGTCTTTAATGGTGCGACAGAATATGGTTTTAAGCACAAGATACGCAATGGGAGGTGCGGATTCTGAGTCTCGGAATTCACCTTAACCCTTTCCATGCTGACGTGACATACTGTTAGACGCACAACCGATCAGGGTAGACATATGCAACTGAAATCGATGCTGACCGGCCTCGCCACAGCTTTCCTCGCCACACCAGCGCTGGCGCAAAACCTCGAAGTGATCGGCACTCCGAAAGACGCCGGTCTCGGCTTCCAGCCGGCGGCGACCGAGCTGGCGCGTGATCTTCAGTGGCTGGACGGCCTGCTGCTGTTCATCATCACCGTGATCTGTATCTTTGTCGTTGCGCTGCTGGCGATCGTCTACATGCGCTTCAACGAGCGTGCCAACAAGACCCCCGGCACCTTCACCCACAACACCCCGCTGGAGATCGCCTGGACCCTCGGCCCGATCATCACGCTGGTGTTCATCGGCGCTTTCTCCCTGCCGGTTCTGTTCAAGCAGCAGGAAATCCCGGAAGGGGACGTGGTCATCAAGGTCACCGGCTACCAGTGGTACTGGGGCTATGAATATGTCGGCACCGATCTGGGCTATGACAGCTACATGATCGGCCACCCGGCGACGATGGCGGATGAGGATTACGAGGCCGGTGCGCAGGACTTCGTCCGCTCCGACGCCATGAACGCCCGCCTGCAGCGCTCCGGCTACACCGCAGAGGACTTCCTGCTGGCCACCGACACCGCCGTTGTTGTGCCCGTGGGCAAGACCATCGTGATGCAGATCACCGCAGGCGACGTGATCCACTCCTGGACCATTCCGGCCTTTGGCGTGAAGCAGGACGCGGTGCCCGGCCGTCTGGCGGAACTGTGGTTCGAAGCCGAGCGTGAAGGCGTCTACTTCGGCCAGTGCTCCGAGCTGTGCGGCAAGGACCACGCCTACATGCCGATCACCGTCAAGGTTGTCAGCCAAGATGCCTATGACGCCTGGCTCGCCCGCTCCATTGAGGAAGGCGAATACGTCGACGTTCGTGAAGTTCTGACGAACTGATCCGGACCGGGGCCACAGCGCCCCGGACCATGCAAAACGGCCGCAACCCGGTGCCCCGGGGGCGGCCTGATCCGAAAACATCCTGACGATCCCAAGGGAAAGCCATGAGCGACGCAAGCTTTCACAGCCAGCCCATCGAAGGCGAAGCCCAGTTCGGCGATTATTTCGCGCTTCTGAAGCCGCGCGTCATGACGCTCGTTGTCTTTACCGCCTTTGTCGGATTGCTTGCCGCGCCGACGCCTGTGCACCCGTTCATCGGCTTTGTGGCGATCCTGTTCATCGCCCTGGGCGGCGGTGCCTCCGGCGCGCTGAACATGTGGTATGACAGCGACATCGACGCAGTGATGAAGCGCACCATGAAGCGCCCGATTCCCGCCGGGAAAGTCACCCGCGAGGAAGCCTTTGCCATCGGCCTGACCCTGTCGGTCTTTGCCTGCGTCTTCCTCGGCCTTGCGACCAACTGGCTTGCGGGCGGGCTTCTGGCCTTCACCATCTTTTTCTACGTGGTGATCTACACCATGTGGCTGAAGCGCCTGACGCCGCAGAACATCGTGATCGGCGGCGCGGCGGGCGCCTTCCCTCCGATGATCGGCTGGGCCGCGGCCACCGGCGACATCTCGACCGCTTCGGTGCTGATGTTCTGCCTGACTTTCCTGTGGACGCCGCCGCACTTCTGGGCGCTCGCCCTGTTTGTCCGCATGGACTATGATAACGCTACCGTGCCGATGCTGACCGTGACCCACGGGCGCCGCGCGACCCGCACCCATATTCTCGTCTACACCATCCTGCTCGCCGCGTTCGCCATGGCGCTCGGCTTCACGCAGGTGGGCGGACCGATCTACCTCGTTGTTGCCCTTGTGCTGAACGCGCTGTTCCTCAAAGGCGCGTGGCAGATCTGGCGCCGGGACGAAGACGCCTCCGAGGCGGACAACTTCAAGGTCGAGAAGCGCTTCTTCAAGCTCTCCCTGCTCTATCTCTTTGCCCACTTCGGCGCGATCCTCATCGAGGCCGGCCTCGACAAAATCGGTGTTTTCGCATGAGCCTGAGCAAGCAGCACGAAATTCACACCCGCCGCTTCAGCCGCAACCTCGGGCTTGGCCTGACGCTGGCCGCGCTTGTGGCCATCTTCTTCGGCATGACCGTGGTCAAGGTCACGCGCGGCGATTACCAGATGCAACCGAGTGAGGTTCAGAATGGCAATTGATCCGATCAAGAAGACCCTGTTCCAGACCGTGGGTGTCGTGACGTTCATGGGCGCGATGGCCTGGGCCTCGGTGCCGCTTTACGATTGGTTCTGCGCGGTGACGGGCTATGGCGGCTCGACCGCCACCGCCGAGGGCAGCAGCGGTGAGATCCTCGACCGCACCATCAAGGTCCGCTTTGACGCCTCGAAAGAGCGCGGCATGGCGTGGGAATTCAAGCCCATGCAGGAAGAGATGGAGCTGCGCATCGGTGAAGAGGGCATGGCCTTCTACGAGGCCTACAACCCCACCGACCGCCCGATCGCAGGACAGGCGTCTTACAACGTCGCGCCGTTTGACGCGGGCAATTACTTCTACAAGATCGAGTGTTTCTGCTTTACCGAACAGGTGCTGATGCCTGGCGAGCGGGTGGAAATGCCGGTGATGTTCTTCGTGGACCCCGAGATCGTCGACGATCCCGACGCGAAGTTCGCAAACCACATCACCCTGTCGTATACCTTTTACGAGATCGACCTGCCCGAAGACGCGCAGGCCGCTCTTGCCACCGAAAATGACGCGCAAGCGTCCTACAACTAAAGCCTAACGAGGACTGAAGATGGCGCATGAAAAAAACCACGACTATCACATCCTGAACCCCTCTATCTGGCCGCTGGCCGGGTCGGTGGCAGGGTTCATCATGCTCTACGGCGCGGTCCGGTTCTTCCACGATGGTGGTCCCTGGATCATGCTCATCGGCCTTGTCGGCGTGCTTTACGTCATGTTCGGCTGGTGGTCTGAGACCGTCAAGGAGAACAAGGCAGGCGATCACACGCCGGTTGTTCAGATCGGTCTGCGCTATGGCTTCATCCTGTTCATCATGTCCGAGGTGATGTTCTTCTTCGCCTGGTTCTGGTCGTTCTTCAAACACGCCATGTACCCGATGCACCCCGATGGCATCAGCCCGGCGGTTGACGGTGTCTGGCCTCCGGCTGGCATCGAAACGTTTGACCCGTTCCACCTGCCGCTGATCAACACGCTGATCCTGCTGTGCTCCGGCTGCGCGGCCACATGGGCGCACCACGCGCTTGTGCATGAGAACAACCGCAAGGACATCAAGTCCGGCCTGATCCTCGCCGTTGTGCTTGGCCTGATCTTCACCGTCTTCCAGGCGTATGAGTACAGCCACGCAGCCTTCGGCTTCTCCGGCAACATCTACGGCGCCAACTTCTACATGGCGACCGGCTTCCACGGCTTCCACGTGATCGTCGGCACCATCTTCCTGGCGATCTGCCTGCTGCGTGTTTACGCAGGTCACTTCACCCCGGAATCGCACATCGGTTTCGAGGCGGCTGCCTGGTACTGGCACTTCGTGGACGTGGTCTGGCTCTTCCTCTTCGCCGCTGTTTACATCTGGGGCGGCTAACCCCCGGCGAACCGGCCCGTAGGACGGGGCTCTGCCCCGCCCCCCTTTTAGGAGGTTGAACACCGGGCCATGGAATGAAACAAGCAAAGGCGCAGCGCAGGCTGCGCCTTTCTTCTTGAGAGACACGGACGTGACACGGCTTATCGCCCCTCTTCTCTTTGGCCTTTCCGGTGCCGCGATCCTGATCGGGCTTGGCACCTGGCAGTTGCAGCGTCTCGACTGGAAACGCGGCGTGCTGGAGCAGATCGAGACCACCATCGCAGGTTCGGCCAAGCCCCTGCCCAGGCTGGTCTCGCCGGAAGATCAGAAATACCAGCCCGTCAGCCTGAGTGGCACCGTCGGAGAGGGCGCGCTTTATGTGCTGGTCTCCGCCAAGCGGATCGGCGCAGGCTGGCGCGTGATCTCGCCTTTCACCACAGAGGATGGCCGGACGGTTCTGCTCGACCGCGGCTTCACCCCTGTGGATCTCAAACAGGCCCCAGCCCGCGCGGAGACGCTGACGATCGAGGGCAACCTGCACTGGCCCGATGACCGCAATTCCTCGACCCCGGCGAACGACACCGAAGCGAACACCTGGTTTGCCCGCGACATCGGCCCCATGGCCGAGGCGCTGGGGACCGAACCGCTGCTTGTCGTCACCCGCTCGATGACCCCGCCGGATCCCGGCCTGACCTTGATGCCGGTGGACACCGCCGGTATTCCCAACGACCATCTGCAATATGCCATCACCTGGTTTTCCCTCGCCGGGGTGTGGCTGCTCATGACCGGCGCTTTTGTCTGGCGTCGCAGCAAGGAAGACTGACCGATGCGTTACGTATCCACCCGTGGCCAAAGCCCGGCCCTGACCTTTGAAGAGGCGATGCTCTCCGGCCTCGCCCGCGATGGCGGTCTGTATGTGCCGGAAACGATCCCGCAGATCAGCGCCGATGAGATAAGGGCGCTGCAAGGGCTGAGCTATGAGGAAACGGCCTTCCGCATCATGCGCCCCTTCGTGGGGGAGACCTTCACCGATGAGGTTTTTGCCGATTTGATCGCCAAGGCCTACGCCGGGTTTGGTCACAACGCCCGCGCGCCGATGGTGCAGTTGGCCCCGAACCATTTCCTGCTGGAGCTGTTCCACGGACCGACACTGGCGTTCAAAGACTTCGCCATGCAGCTGATTGGCCAGCTCTTTCAGGAGGCGCTGGAGCGCCGTGGCGAGCGTGTCACGATCGTGGGCGCGACCTCGGGTGACACCGGCTCTGCCGCGATCGAGGCCTTCAAGGGGCTGGATAACGTCGATGTCTTTATCCTCTTCCCGCATGGTCGCGTGTCCGAGGTGCAGCGCCGCCAGATGACCACACCGCCGGAGGCGAACGTGCACGCGCTGGCGCTTGATGGGCATTTCGACGATTGTCAGGCCCGGCTGAAGGATATGTTCAACCACTTCGAGTTCCGCGATTCCGTGCGGCTTGCCGGTGTGAACAGCATCAACTGGGCGCGGGTTCTGGCGCAGGTGGTCTACTATTTCTCTTCCGCCGTGTCGCTTGGCGCGCCGGATCGCAAGGTCAGCTTCACCGTGCCAACCGGCAACTTCGGGGACATTTTCGCGGGCTATATCGCCAAGCGGATGGGCCTGCCGATTGACCGGCTTGTGGTGGCGACAAACCAGAACGACATTCTGCATCGCTGCCTGTCGGAGGGCGCGTACAAGACCTCTGAGGTGCACCCTTCGATCAGCCCCTCGATGGACATTCAGGTCAGCTCCAACTTCGAGCGCGCCCTGTTTGACGCCTATGGCCGCGACGGCGGCGCGGTGGCACAGTTGATGGATGAGCTGAAATCCGGCGGCTTCAACGTCAGCCAAGGGGCGCTTCAGGCGTTGCGCGAGCATTTCGACAGCGGGCGTGTGTCCGAAGATGAGACGCTGGAGACCATCGCGCAGGCGCAAGGCACCATGGGCGAGCTGCTTTGCCCGCATTCCGCCATTGGCGTGCGTGTTGGTGAAGCGCAGCGCGATCCAAACGTGCCGATGATCACGCTGGCCACAGCGCACCCGGCGAAATTCCCCGATGCGGTGGAAAAAGCCAGCGGGTTGCGCCCGCCTCTTCCCTCGCGGATGGCGGACCTGTATGAGCGTTCGGAACGCGTGACACGGGTCCCCAATGATCTGACCGCGCTGGAAACCCTCATCACGGAGCGCCTCGCCAAGTGACCGTCCAAACTGCCACGCTGCCCAACGGCTTTCGCATCGTCACCGAAGATATGCCCGGCCTCCAATCGGTCTCGCTCGGCATCTGGGTCACGGCAGGCGGGCGGCATGAACGTCCCGAACAAAACGGCATTGCGCATTTCCTTGAGCATATGGCGTTCAAGGGCACCAAGACGCGCAGCGCGCTGCGTATTGCCGAGGAAATCGAAGACGCGGGCGGCTATATCAACGCCTACACCAGCCGCGAGGTGACGGCCTATTACGCCCGGATGCTGGCCCCTGACGCGGGGCTGGCGCTGAACGTGATCGCCGACATCCTGCGCAACCCGGTGTTTGACCCGGCAGAGATCGAAACCGAACGGCATGTGATTCTGCAGGAAATCGGCCAGGCGCATGACACGCCGGACGATGTGGTCTTTGACTGGCTGCAGGAGAAAGCCTACCCCGGTCAGGCCATCGGCCGCACGATCCTTGGCGAACAGGAGCGCGTGCGCGCGTTTCAGCGCGATGATCTCGCGCGGTTCGTGGATGAACACTACGGCCCGGACCAGCTGATCCTTTCGGCGGCCGGTTCCGTTGATCACGACGCCATTGTCGCGCAGGCCACGGCGCTGTTCGGGGACATGACCCCGCGCCAGGCCAGCGCCGCGGATGCCGCGCGGTTTGCCGGGGGCGAAAGCCGCCGGGTGAAAGACCTTGAGCAGGCGCATTGGGCGCTGGCTTTCGAAGGGCCGGGCTACCGCGATCCGTCCTTCTATAGCGCACAGATCTACAGCCTTGCGCTGGGTGGCGGCATGTCCTCGCGGTTGTTTCAGGAAATCCGCGAAAAGCGCGGTCTGTGCTACACGATCTTTGCCCAGAGCGGCGCTTATGCCGACACTGGCATGACGACGATCTACGCGGGCACCTCCGGCGAGGAAGTGGGCGATCTGGCGCATATCACCATCGACGAGATGAAGCGCGCCGCCGAGGACATGAGTCAGGTCGAGATCGACCGCGCCCGCGCGCAGATGAAAGCCGGGCTGCTGATGGGGCTGGAAAGCTCTTCGAGCCGCGCCGAGCGCATGGCGCGCATGATTCAGATCTGGGGCCGTGTGCCGCCGATCGAAGACACGGTGGCCAAGATCGACGCGGTCACGCTGGACGATGTACGCCGGTTTGCCGAGGCACAGGCGGTAAAGGCCCCGGCGGCAATGGCGCTCTATGGTCCGGTGGCGGGCGCTCCTGCTCTGTCGGAGCTGGAGGCACGACGGGTCGCATGATGCTGAGGGTGCGGCGCAAGCTGAAGCTTGAAACCGAGCGTCTGACGCTCCGCCCTCCCGTGCATTCCGATTTCACGCCGTGGTCCACCCTGCGCCGGGACAGCCGCGATTACCTGACACCGTGGGAGCCGACTTGGGCGCCCGATCACCTCTCGCGCCGGTCGTTTACCAATCGGGTCTATTGGGCCTCGCGGTCGATCAACGGATCGACGGCGGTGCCGCTGTTCCTGATCCGTCGCGAGGATGAGGCGCTGATCGGGGCGATCACGCTCGACAACATCCGCCGCGGCCCGGCGCAATCGGCCACGCTGGGCTATTGGGTCGGTGAAGCCTATGCGCGGCAGGGCTACATGTCCGAAGCGATCCGGGCCATGGTCCATCATGCGTTCGAGAAGATGGGGCTGAGCCGGATCGAAGCGGCCTGCCTGCCGGAAAACGTCCCCTCGCGCGGGCTTCTGGAACGCTCCGGCTTCAAATACGAAGGCGTGGCGCAGAGCTATTTGCAGATCAACGGGCGTTGGCGCACCCATGTGCTTTATGCCTCATTGCGCGGCGACCGGCGCGGCAAGACGGACGTGGGCCTGTCGATCTGATCCGCTCAGGCGGCCCGTGAGCAAAGAGCTTTTTGGAATCGGGGCGCGCCGCGCTATCCTTTCTTCCGTACCGGAAAAGGAGACGCCCGTGATCCGCTTCATTGCCGCCTGCCTGATTGCCCTGTCGACGCCCGCCCTCGCGCAAGACGCGCCGGAGCAGCGCCGACCGAGCCATTGTATCGCCGTCGCCAATGCCGCGCCGGGGATCCAATACCTGCACAAGGCGTCCTGGACCGATCCGATCCCGGAGTTCTCCGTGCGCATCCAATATGTGGCGCATGCCTCGTTCCTGATCCAGACGCGGGGCGGGATCAACGCGGTGACGGATTTCACCGGCTTTATTGGCAACACCAAACTGATTCCCGACGTGGTGACCATGAACCACGCGCATGACACCCATTGGACCCCCAGCCCCGATCCGGCGATCAAGCATGTGCTGCAAGGATGGGGCGAGACGCATGGGGCGGGGATCGATCATTACCTTGATCTGGGCGAGATGCTGATCCGCAACGTCTCCACCGACATTCGCAGCCAGTTCGGCGGGCGCGAGGATGAAGGCAACTCAATCTTTGTCTTCGAGGTGGAGGGGCTATGCATTGGCCATCTGGGCCACTTGCATCACGAACCGACGGCGCAGCAATACGCTGCCCTTGGCCGGGTTGATGTGCTGATGGTGCCGGTGGATGGCGGCATGACCTTGCCTTTGCCCACGGTGAAGCGCGTCGTGGAGCGGCTGCGCTCGTCCATCGTGATCCCGATGCACTGGTTCTCGGACTATGGGCTGGGGGTTTTCCTTGAAGGGATGAGCGAAAGCTATGCCATTGAGTATGTGGGGGGGCCGTCGCTGGAGGTCTCTTTGCGAGATCTGCCGTCCCGGCCCACCATCAAGGTGCTGCGCCCGGCCTGGGTGCGGGACTCCGAGTGACCGTCAGTTGCCAGCCGTCAGGAAATGAAAGGCGCAGCCGTCAGAAACCAGTTCCGGCGGCGTGACGCACAGACCCCGCGCCACCTGAAAGGCCGCGAGCACCTTGGGCACGTAATCGCGGGTTTCCGCATAGGGCGGCACGCCATTGTGGGTGCCGATGGAGTTTTCCCCGGCGTTGTACCCCGCGAGGACGAGAAGCGGATCACCTTCGAACTTCTCCATGAGGAAATCGAGGAAGGCGACGCCGCCCTTGATGTTCTGCGCCGCATCAAAGCTGTCCGTGACGCCAAAGCGTTCAGCGGTGGCGGGCATGAGTTGCATCAGCCCTTCGGCCCCTGCCCCGCTCTTGGCATCCGCCTTGCCAGCGGATTCCACCGAGATCACGGCCAAGGCAAAAGCCGGAGAGACCTTTGTGCCGATGCTGGCCATAAGAATGTCCCGGCCATGGGTCGAGGCGATGTCCTGCAAGGCTTGCAGACGCGGCGCGGCAACCGTCTGCCCCCCCGGCCCACGTGCAAGGCCATCCAGCGCAGCGGACAGGCGGCCCGGCCCGGTGGCCGACAGCTCCGGCGAGACTTTGTCCCAATACCAGGCATAACGGCCTTTGGGGGCCGCCGGTTTGGCGGGCGCGGTTTCGGCCACGCTGCTTTGCGGTTCTGCCGGTTTGGAAGGGCGCGGGGGAATCGCGGGCTCTGCGCGCGGCGCGATCTGAATCGTGATGCGTTTCTTGGTGCCCGGCGCCGGCGGTTTCACCCGTTTGGCGCTGAAACTCGGGAAAGACGACTCGGCCGCCGCGGGCGCAGCAATCGAGAGCGCGCAAATCAGCGCGACAAGGACTCTTGAGAACATGGTTTCTGCTCGCCACCATTTGTTTTTTTCTAAATATGGCACAAAACGGCGCTTTAAGCCATCAGTGTCTCCGTTCCGTCAACGCTATGGTGTAATTTACCTACACTTTGGCACAGGTTCTTAACCCTGACCCAAGGTCAGGAACAATTTAAATCTTTTACTTTCATAAGCTTAAAGAGTTTTCTGCTGAAAATTGCGAGCTTCCTCAAATCAATCCATTCCGGCCCAAATCTCGCCCCAAACGAAGGGTTAATTACCCTCATACCGCAGCGAGACGGGGCAAGTTGAGAGAGGCCCACACAACGTTCCGACGCGGTCCAAGTGAGCAAATACTTATCTACGGAGAGAGACCATGATGAACCTGATCAAAAACTTCCGCAAAGACGAAGCTGGCGCCGTGACTGTTGACTGGGTCGTTCTGACCGCAGCCGTTGTTGGCCTCGCTATCGCAGCGTACTCCACCATCGAAACCAACGCCTCCACGCTGATCACCGCTGCCGGTGGCGCCGTTGCGGCTGAAAACGACTTCTAAGTCGTTCGCGGCGTGATCGCCGCAGAAAAGCCCGGCGCGCGGGTCCAAACCTGAGACGCGCCGGCACCCCTGATATTTTTCGCCCGAAAGCGGGCAACTGGAGAAAACCAATGCTGAACATGATCAAAAACTTCCGCAAAGACGAAGCTGGCGCCGTGACTGTTGACTGGGTGGTTCTGACCGCCGCTGTTGTTGGCCTGGCAATCGCAGCCTACTCGACCATCGAGACCAACGCCTCCACCCTGATCACCGCCGCTGGTGGTGCTGTGGCAGCCGAAAACGACTTCTAAGTCTTTCTCGCTTAAGACATGACCGCAGAGCCGGTGGCTCCCATCGGCTCGCGGCATCACCACTGAGCAGGAAAGGGTAGAGGATGTTTCAGCTTTTCAAAACGTTTCGGGACGACACGTCCGGGGCCGTGACAGTTGATTGGGTTGTGATTACGGCTGCTGTTGTTGGCATGTCGGCGATCTCCTTCTTCGTGATCGAGGACAATTCAAATGCACTGATGAGCGCGGCCGGTGGTGCAATTGCTGCCGAAAACGACTTCTGACGTCGCCAGAGCTTCCTTACGCGAGAAAGGCTGAACCAGAACGGGGCAGCCTTTTTTCTTTTCCAGACAGGGGCCTGGGCCTTGGTTTACGGATTGCGAACAATTCACACAACAAACGCGCTCCGGACCTGATTTGGCCACAATCCCCGATGACAGTGGTGTCCAATACCCCGCATGCGCGGGACAGAAATTTAACCCATGAGGTAAACCATGCGACTTGTATTCGGATTGGTGTTGATCGCAGGGCTCGGGCTGGCCGGCTTTGCCGTCTACATGGCGCAGAACTACATCGGCGCCTATGAAAACGCCCTGGAAGAAGAGCGTGCCAAGGCTGTAGCTTCGATCCCGACACAGGAAATTTACATCGCCACGCGTCCGCTCGCCTTTGGTGAGCAGGTTGCCGAAGAAGATGTGATGCTGGCCCCCTGGCCCACGCAGATCCTGCCCGACGGCTACTTTGACGAAGCGAACCCATTCTTTGTTCAAGGCGAAGGCGCACGCGTTGTTGTCCGCGCCATGGAAAAGAACGAAGCGATGGTGGCTGTGAAGGTATCCGAGCCCGGCGGCGACGCTGGCCTGACTTCGCGGCTTGAAAGAGGCCAGCGCGCCTTTGCCATCAAGGTGGACGTGGCTTCCGGCGTGTCCGGCTTCCTGCGCCCCGGCGACCGCGTTGATATCTACTGGACCGGTCGTATTCCGGGCAACGATCCGAACCTGCCCGAAGGTGACGTGACCAAGCTCATCCAGACCGGCATCGGCCTGATCGCGATTGACCAGATGGCCCATTCCGACAGCCCGGACGCCACCATTGCGCGCACCGTGACCGTGGCCGCCAGCCCGCAGCAGGTTGCTGCCCTGGCACAGGCCCAGTCCACCGGCCGCCTGTCGCTCTCGCTGATGTCGCACAATGATGAGACCGTTGCAGAGGCGATCGAAGTGGACCAGCGCTCCCTGCTCGGCATTCAGAAGCAGGAGCAGCGTGCAGAGAAATCGCTCGAGGTTTGCACCATCCGCACCAATAAGGGGACTGAACGGATCGAGATCCCGATCCCCTGCGGAAACTGAGCGGATCTGAAATCACACGGTGAAGGGCGTCCCGCGCGGGCGCCCTTCTCTCTTTTGATGCGGATGAAAAAGCGCGTCTGTTGCCTGTTATCCACATAAAGCACCCCGAAGAAGTCATTGATTCTTGCTTTGAATCCCAATCTGTCGCATCCTGCGCCAAACAAGCAGGCAACAGACCTGCATTTTTGAGGCGTGATCGAAAGGCAGGTCACATGAAATATGACAGGTTTCTGAAGGCAGCCCTTTTGGGGCTGACCCTATCCGTTGGCCCGGTGGTAACATCTGCGCAGGCAGATCAACTCCGGATTGTACGGACTGGCACGGAATCGGTGCTGAGCGTTCCCATGAACAGGGCGGTTGTCGTTGAAAGCGACGTGCCCTTCGCGGAGCTCTCGATCGCCAACCCGGCCATCGCGGATATCAACTCGCTCTCGGATCGCTCGATCTACGTTCTGGGCAAAACGCCCGGCACCACGACGCTGACGATCCTCGATGCGCAGGGCAAGCTGCTGACGAACGTGGATGTGCGTGTCGCGGCGGATGTCACCGAATTCAAGGAGCGCCTGCGCCAGATCCTGCCCGAAGAGCAGATCGAGGTGCGCACCGCCAATGACGGCATCGTGCTGTCGGGCACGGTGACCTCCACGCTTAAAATGCAGCGGGCGCTGGATCTTGCGGAACGCTACGCGCCGGAACGGGTGTCAAACCTGATGAGCGTCGGCGGCATTCAGCAGGTCATGCTGAAGGTGCGCTTTGCCGAGATGAGCCGCTCTGTCGCCAAGACGCTGCGCGCGTCGATCGGCACCGGCGGATCGGTTCTTGGCGGGGATCTCGGGCTTGAGATCGGCACCGGCAACGCTGCACCGCTCGCGGATGTGGACACCATCGTCGGCAAGCTGAACCCGCAATCGGGCTCCAACGCCGCAGAGGGCGCGGTTCTCTTCGGCTTCAACGCGGGCGGGCTCGAAGTTGGCCTCCTGATCGAAGCGCTGGAACAGAAAGGCGTGGTTCGCACGCTGGCGGAACCGAACCTCGTGGCCATTTCCGGTCAGGAAGCCAAGTTCCTGGCAGGCGGCGAGTTCCCGATCCCGGTTGCCCAGCAGGGCGGCCTGATTTCCATTGAATACAAGCCCTTCGGCGTTGAACTGAACTTCATTCCGCGGGTTGTGGATGGCGATCTGATCAACCTTGAGCTTGAATCCGCGGTCTCCGCGCTCGATTTCGACAACGGCTTCCAGTTTGAAACGGTCACAGCCCCGGCGTTCCGTCGCCGCGAGGCACAAACCACCGTGGAAATGCGCGACGGCGAGAGCTTTGCCATCGCAGGCCTGCTTGAAGACGATTTCCGTGACCTCAACGGTCAGGTCCCGTGGCTCGGCGATGTGCCGGTGCTGGGCGCCCTCTTCCGCTCGGCGGAATATGTGCGCGAGCAGTCGGAACTGGTGATTATTGTAACGCCGCACCTTGTCACACCGACAAAGGGCGAAGCATTGGCACTGCCGACGGACCGTGTGCGGCCCCCGTCGGAAAAAGATCTTTTCCTCTTTGGCCGCGTGGCGTCTGACACTGCGCGCAAGAAACCCAAGGGCGCTGCAGGCGAAGTTGCCAAGCAGGACTTCAGCGGCTCCTACGGCTACGTGATGGATTAATCAGATGCGGGGACAGCACATGAGCAGGATCACCATGGCGGGCCTCACGCTTTGCGTGCTGGCCGGATGCAGCGCAACAAGCCGGGACCCGGTTTACGCATCCTTCAGCCGCGAAGCGGGATCGCTGACGGATACCGGCGATTTCGGCTATGCCACCATGAACAACACGCAGTACCAGAACGGCGAAAAACAATACGTCTACGATCTGGGCCAGCGTTTTGCGACGGAAGTGATGACCACGGTCAACTTCGCCTTCAACAGCGCCGCACTGGATGCGGGCGCGCGCGATACGCTGCGCGAGCAGGCGAACTGGATCCGGCAGTTCCCGGAAGTGCGCTTCAACGTCTACGGCCACACCGACAAGGTCGGAAACAGCCAGTATAACAAGAATCTGGGCCTCAAGCGCGCCAATGCGGTCGTGAATTACCTCGTGTCGCAAGGGGTTGAGCGTTCGCGCCTCGAAGCGCTGGTCAGCTATGGCGAAACCCAGCCGCTGATCGTCACCGAGGGCAAGGAACGCCGCAACCGCCGCACAGTGACGGAAGTCTCCGGCTTTGTCGCAGGGCATCCGACGGTGATGGACGGCAAATACGCCGAAGTGATCTATCGCGAATATGTCCGCTCGGGTGTGCCGAAGACCGGCCTGTCGGGCATCCAGGGTCAGGATTTTGTCACGGAAACCGGCGCTTCGGGCGGCAGTTGACGCGGCAAACGTAAACGCGCTGTTAACGAAAGGGTCCCTTTGCGGGCCCTTTTTTGTTGGCAAAGCGGCAGGTGCAAAAAACTCAACACATTGTTTTTCAACAAATTAACCATGAGGCCAATAAACCCTCTGTCCAGAATTACCGCACAATTTCGGCTTTTCGGCCCAAATGTTGCCGCGTTTTCCCGTCAGTTTCAGCTTCGAAGGATCAGGTGCAGACCCCGAGTCGGCACCCGCAGGGTCCGGAACTTGGGTGGTCAGATTCATGCTGGAAACGCGCTGCCCCGGGTCCGCCCTGTGACGACAACAGGACGTGAGGCACTATGACGAGTACAATTGCACCATCGACCGAGCCAGCGCCGATCGTCGCATGCACAGTGAGCCGTGACGTCCAGAATTTCGATCTTCTTATCGAAGATATGGAAACAATCCTGGGCGAAGGCTGGGGCGATCTCGGGTTTGACGAGGCCCTGCCCTTTCTGGGGCAGCCCGATGCGGCGGGCCTTGAGTTCATCGCCATGGCCATCGACGCCATCGACGAGCCGGACATCGCCGATCTTGGAGCAATCATTGCCGGAGCCAAGGCGCGCGGCGTCAAGGTGGTGCTGATCGCCGAAGACGTCACGCCAGCCGCGTTGCATCAGCTTTTGCGCACAGGGGCGGATGAATTTGTCCCCTACCCCCTTCCCGAGGGAGAGCTGGCCGCGGCGGTTGAACGCCTGCGCCGGCCCGATCCGGTCCACCTTGCAACAGAGCAGTCGCAAAGCGGCGTGAAGCTGAAAGGTGACGGCGACGGGGTACTGATCGCGGTGCAGCCGCTTGCGGGCGGCGCCGGGGCCTCGACGCTGGCCACGAACCTGGCTTTTGAACTTGCGTCCGCGGCCAAGGAAAACGGGCCGCGTGTCTGCCTGATTGATCTCGGCCTGCAGTTCGGCTCTGTCGCGACCTACCTCGATCTGCCGCGCCGGGATTCCGTTCTTGAGCTGCTGTCGGACACTGAATCCATGGATGGCGACAGCTTTGGTCAGGCGCTTGTCAGCTTTGAAGACAAGTTGCAGGTTTTCACCTCTCCGGCTGACATCCTGCCGCTCGACATGCTGACCGCGCAGGACATCCAGCGCCTTCTGGACGTGGCGCGCGAGCATTTCGATTACGTCATCGTGGACATGCCCAGCACGCTGGTGTCCTGGACCGAAACCGTGCTGACCGAAGCGCAGGTCTATTTCGCCATGGTCGAGCTGGACATGCGCTCCGCGCAGAACACGCTGCGGCTCAAGAAAGCGCTGCTGAGCGAAGACCTGCCTTTCGACAAGTTGCGCTTCATTCTCAACCGCGCCCCGAAGTTCACCGATCTTCAGGGCAAGGCGCGGGTCAAACGCATGGCCGACAGCCTTGGCATCGCGCTTGATGTGCAGTTCCCGGACGGCGGCAAGGTGGTGATGCAGGCCTGCGATCACGGCATACCGCTCGCCAATCACGCAGCGAAGAACCCGCTGCGTAAGGAAATCTCCAAGCTCGCCGCATCGCTGATCGCGCTTGGCAACTCTGATGCAGAAGCAGCCTGAGGACAGTATAAGTCATGTTTTCCCGTTATAAAAAACCTCAGATGAAGGACGCCGCGCCGGTTCAGGCCAAGGCGCCCGAAGCCGCCGCCCCGGCGGAGAAACCCAGCGCTCCGGCCGCCGCCGCGCCAAGCGTTGCGCGCAAGCCGAAGATGAAGCCCGCGCCGGCCAAGGCCGCGCCGGTCGACAAGGAAAAGAAGCGCAAGGAGCGCCTTGGTGAGGTCAAGCTGGAGCTGCACCGCTCGTTGCTTGAGAACCTGAACCTTGCCGCGCTTGACCACGCCAGCGAAAGCGAGCTGCGCGAAGAGATCACCGCCATTGCAACGGAATCGCTGCAGGAACGCGGCATCGTGCTCAACCGCGAAGAGCGGCGCGCGATGTTCAATGACCTCTATGACGAGGTGAAGGGCCTCGGCCCGCTCGAAGCGCTGCTCAAGGACGAGACCGTTTCCGATATTCTGGTCAACGGCCCACATCAGATTTTCATCGAACAGGAAGGCAAGCTGTCCCTCTCGGACATCACCTTCAAAGATGAAAAGCACCTGATGCGGATCATCGACAAGATCGTCTCCGCCGTGGGTCGCCGCGTTGATGAAAGCAACCCGTATGTTGACGCCCGTCTTCAGGACGGCTCGCGTTTCAACGCCATGGTGCCGCCCATCGCCATCGACGGCAGCCTTGTGTCCATTCGTAAATTCAAGAAGGACAAGCTGGGGATTGATGACCTGGTGCAGTTCGGGGCCTTCACCGAAGAGATGGCCGTTTATTTGCAGGCCGCGGTGGCCACGCGCCTCAACGTGATCGTCTCGGGTGGTACCGGTTCCGGTAAAACCACCACGCTCAACGCGCTGTCGAGCTTCATCGATGACAGCGAACGCATCCTGACCATCGAGGATACGGCGGAACTTCAGCTGCAACAGACCCACGTGGGCCGGATGGAAAGCCGCCCGCCGAACGTCGAAGGCAAAGGCGCTGTTACCCCGCGCGATTGTCTGAAAAACGCCCTGCGGATGCGTCCTGACCGGATCATCGTCGGCGAGACGCGTGGCGAAGAGGTTATCGACATGTTGCAGGCCATGAACACCGGCCACGACGGATCCATGACCACGATCCACGCCAACAGCGCCCGCGACGGCGTGGCGCGTCTGGAAAACATGATCGCGATGGCCGGGATCGAAATGCCGCTCAAGGCGGTGCGAAGCCAGATTTCCTCGGCTGTGAACCTGATTGTCCAGGCCAGCCGTCTACAGGACGGCTCGCGCCGGATGACGTCGATCACCGAGATCACCGGGATGGAAGGCGATGTGATTTCCATGCAGGAAATCTTCCGTTTCCAGCGTGTCGGCCTGACACCGGAGAACAAGATTATCGGTCACTTCACGGCCACGGGTGTGCGTTCACACTTCTCCGAACGCTTCCGCATGTGGGGTTATGACATCCCCGCCTCCATCTACGAACCCTTCAGACCGGAGTAACTGCCAATGCTCAGCGCAACACCGATCATTTACGGCATGATCTTCATCGCCGTTCTGGTGCTGGTCGAAGGGGTGTATCTCGTCGCCTTCGGCAAATCGATCAGCCTGAACAACAAGGTAAACCGCCGTCTCGAGATGCTCGACAAGGGCCAGGGCCGCGAAGATGTGCTTGCCAAGCTCCGCAAGGAGATGGACCAGCACATGAAGTCGCGCTCGCTGCCGCTCTATTCGATCCTGGCGGACAAGGCGCAGAAGGCGGCCATCGCCTTTACCCCGCAACAGCTCATCATGGTGATGGGCGCGGTCAGCGTCATTGCCTTTCTCGGGTTGTCGATCGGCACCGAGGCCGGTCTGGCCGTGCGTCTTCTGATGGGCGTCGCCATGGGTGTCGGCGGGGTTTACATGTGGGTCAACCACAAGGCCAAGAAGCGCCTTTCGATGATCGAAGAGCAGCTTCCCGACGCCGTGGAACTCATGGTGCGCTCCTTGCGCACCGGCTATCCCTTCACCTCCGCCATCTCCATTGTCTCGAAAGAGATCAAGGACCCGCTCGCCACCGAGTTTGGCATCATCGCTGACGAGGCCACCTATGGCCGCGACATCGGCGAGAGCCTCAAGCATATGGCCGAACGGCTGGACATGCAGGATTTGCGCTTCCTCGCCGTGGCGGTTGCGATCCAGCAGCAGGCCGGTGGTAACCTCGCCGAGATCCTCGAAGGTCTGGCCAAAGTGATCCGTGCCCGTTTCCGCCTGTTCCGCCGCGTCAAGGCGATCACCGCAGAAGCGCAATGGTCCGGCAAGTTCCTCTCGGGCTTCCCGCTGGCTGCGCTGATCTTCATCCAGGTGGCCAAACCGGATTACTACGACGAGGTGCTCGACCACCCGTGGTTCATCCCGGCCTGTTTCATCGTCTTTATCATGCTCGCGCTCAACATGATCGTCATGAAAGCGCTCGTTAACATCAAGGTCTGAGGGTTCCGCCTATGTTTGATCAACTCAACACCATGATCACCGACATGCTTGGCCCGGCTGGCCCGCTTCTGGTGGTCGCGGGTCTCGCGGTCCTGCTCATCGTCTCGACGATCCCGATGATGCTGCGCGCCAAGCCTGATCCGATGGAAAAACTGCGCCAGTCCGGCAATGACCGGATGCGGGATGAAACCCGACAGGTGCTGCGCGAGAAGAGCAAGAACGACAAGCTCAACAAATACGCGCAATTCCTTGAGCCGCAGGACGAAAAAGAGCTGTCCGACATCCGGATGAAGCTGCTTCAGGCAGGTTACCGGACCAAGGACGCGGTGCAGATTTACTACTTTGCGCAATTCGCCCTTGGCCTTGGCCTTCTGGCGGTGGGCACGGTGTACTTCCTGCTCTTCGTCGATGGCGCAACCGCGACGATGCAGCAAAAGCTCATGTATATCCTCGGCCCCGGCGCCGCCGGCTACATGGCGCCGAAATACTGGATCACCAAGCGCGTGGAAAAGCGCAAGGACGAGATCCAGTCCGGTTTCCCGGACGCGCTCGACATGATGCTGGTCTGCGTTGAGGCCGGTCAGTCCATGGACCAATCCATCGTCCGCGTCGCCAAGGAACTGCGCGCCTCCTACCCTGCCCTTGCGGATGAGTACGAAATCATCGCCCACGAGATGAAGGCCGGTAAGGACAAGACACAGGTTCTCAACGATATGTCCGAACGCTGCGGTGTGCAGGATGTCTCCAGCTTCGTGACGGTGCTGAACCAGGCCCAGACCTTTGGTACCTCGATTTCCGACGCCCTGCGCGTCTATGCCGGGGAAATGCGTGACAAAAGGGTCATGCGCGCCGAAGAAAAAGCAAACCAGTTGCCGACAAAGATGACGCTGACGACTATGATGCTGACAGTGCCGCCGCTGTTGATCATCCTTGTGGGTCCTTCGGCTGTCGGCATCTCGGAAATGGGCAGTATCGGACAATAAACCATGAGGCTGATCCAACTTGGATCCGTTCTATCGATAACGCTTCTGGCCGCCTGCTCCCCGGGCGGCCAAAAGATTCAGGAGGGGCAGGTCTACGCGCCTGCGCTTGATCCGCGCGGCGAGGCGGTTGACGGGCTGGTTGTCGGCCATCGTCTGATGGACGCGGGCGAACATGAGCTGGCGCTGGACGCTTACACGCGGGCGATCTCGACCCATGGCATGAACGCCGAAGTGCTGACCGCACTTGGCTCCGCCAACCTCGCTTTGGGCCGCCTCAATCAATCGGAAAAACTGCTGCGCAAGGCGATTGAGGCCGAAGGCGACTGGGCCGAAGCCTGGAACAATCTGGGTGTTGTGCTCATGGAGCGTGGCAAAATTGCCGAAGCCGTAGAGGTATTCCGCAGGGCCTATGCACTCGACAATGGCCAAAACGACTCAATTCGGGACAATCTGCGCTTGGCACTCGCAAAACTGGAAAATTCCAGCTATGGTGAGGCACAAGAACAAGAATTCAAACTCGTGCGGCGGGGTAGCAGCGTCTACCAGATTTCGCTGACAAACGGGTAGATCGAGGCAGAGCAGTAAAAGGACGCAGGAAAATGCGCCAATCCCTGGTTGTGACTTTCGCCGTGGCGGGCTTCGCCGCGCTTTCCGCCTGTGAAAAAGGCATCGACAAGGACGCCGTGGACCGCGAGTTTGCCGGCGTCAACGTCATCGACGAGACCAATCTCAACGACGTCATGCTGACGGTGGGGGACCCGAATGAGGCGGTCAACTACTTCCAGCGCGCCTTGTCTCAGGATCCCGGCCGGATCGATCTGATGCGCGGGCTGGCCAAATCGCTGGTCAAGGCCAAGCGCGTGACCGAGGCCAAGGTGGCCTGGGCACGGGTGGTCGATCACGACGAGGCCACCAACGATGACCGCGTGCAGCTCGCCGATGTGCTGATCCGCGCCAATGACTGGGACGCCGCCGAAAAGGTGCTCGACTCCATCCCGCCGACCCATGAGACCTACAAGCGCTACCGCCTTGAGGCGATGATCGCGGACGGCAACAAGGAATGGAAAAAGGCCGACAGCTTCTACGAAGTGGCCGTGGGCCTGACAACAACACCCGCAAACGTGTTGAACAACTGGGGGTATTCCAAGCTGACCCGAGGCGATCACGAAGAGGCGGAGCGCCTGTTCTACGACGCCATCCGCCGTGACCGGGACAACTTCACCGCCAAGAACAACCTCGTTCTCGCACGCGGCGCGCAGGGCAAATACACCCTGCCGGTGGTGCCGATGACGCAGGTCGAACGGGCGGAACTGCTGCACTCGCTCGGCCTCGCGGCAATCAAGCGCGGCGATGTGGAGATCGGCAAAGGTCTCCTGCGCGAAGCCATCGACACCCACCCCCAGCACTTCGAGGCGGCCTCGCGCTCGCTTGAGGCGCTGGAATCGACGGTCACCCGCTAAGTCCAGAGAGCGCCCATGCACATCCCGGCCTTTCAGGCGGCCCTCTTCGCGGTCTTCGTCGTGCCGATCTCGATCCTGACGTTCATGGTCGACATGCGCACCAAGAAGATCACGAACCTCACGGTCTGGGCGCTCTTCATCACCTTCGTGGTCATCGGCCTCGCCACCCTGCCCTTCATGGACTTCGTCTGGCGCTTTGCCCACTACGCGGTGATTTTTGCCTACGGGTTGCTGATGTGGTTCTTCCGCCAGATCGGCGCGGGCGACGTGAAATTCGCCGCCGTATTGGGCCTGTTCATCCATCCCGGCGACATCCGCCTGATGCTGTTTCTCGGGGCCGCTGCCATGCTCGCAGCCACGGTCACCGTGCTTCTGGCCCGCTGGACGCCGCTGCACAGACTCGCCCCGGATTGGAAAACCTGGAAAGGCTCCAGCGCCGATGACGCAACATCCGTCGGCAAAGGCAACCGCTTCACCATCCCCATGGGCACCGGCTTTGCCCTGATGCTCTCGGCCTATCTGGTGATGGGCGCTCTCTACGGCCAGTAAACCCGCCGGTTTCTTTGGGCTTCAAATACCTTGGGGGAGTCCGCAGGACGGGGACAACGTCCCCACCAAAATTTTGTACCGGCAAAATTTTTCGCCCGGACCAAAACCCGATCAGAAATCGACCGCGATCCCTTTCTTCTCCCAATCGCCATAGCGCACCGGCTCCGGCCCATCGCGCCCGCCAAGCTCCTTTGGCATGGCCGCGCGCTCTGCTTCGGCCTTCTTCCGGCGCTCTTCAGCTTCAGCAAGGGCACGCTGTGCGGCGGGGGGCAGGTCTTTGGGCGTATCAGACATCGGCTTTTCCTTGTAACGCCTCGTTGATATACGCCTCTCCCATGGCGGAGCAAGCCCGCGTCCACGTCCCGGAGCCTTCATGAGCAAAACCTTCAGCCCCGCCCGCAAGGGCGCCGTGCAAATCCTGACGCAGGTTCTGGGAGAGCAGCGCCCGCTCGGAGAGGCCGCCGCGCGGCTCGATGCCCTCGCCCCGCCAGACCGCGCCGCCGCGCAACGGCTGGCGACAGATGTGCTGCGCGGGCTTGAGCGTGCGGACCGCATCCTCAAACCGCACCTGCGCAAGACGCCGGGCCTTGTGGTGATGAACACGCTGCGGCTTGGCACGGTCGAGCTTTGCACCGGCGGGGCCGCGCATGGGGTCGTCAATGATCTGGTGAACTTCACCGCATCAGGCAAACGCACACAGCAATTCAAAGGGCTCGTCAATGCGGTCCTGCGCAAGGTGGCGGCCAAAGGCCCGGAGGACTGGCAGAAACTGCGCACCCCGCGCTTGCCGAAATGGCTGCGCGGCCCGCTGGTTGACGCTTGGGGGGCCAAGGCCGTTGCCGCGATGGAGCGCGCGCATTTCAACGGCGCGCCGCTCGATCTCACGCCACGAAGGGACGCAGCGGCTTTGGCCAAAGCCACCGGCGGCGAAGCGCTCCCCACCGGTTCCGTGCGCCTGCCCGGCGGGCAGGTCAGCGCCCTGCCCGGCTATGACGCGGGCGATTTCTGGGTGCAGGACGCCGCCGCCGCCCTGCCCGCGAAACTGCTGGGCGACGTCACCGGCAAGCGCGTTCTGGACATGTGCGCCGCGCCGGGCGGGAAAACGATGCAGCTGGCGGCCGCCGGGGCCGAGGTTACTGCGCTTGACCTGTCGGAAGCACGCCTCAAACGCGTCGAAGAAAACCTCTCCCGTACCGGCCTCAAGGCCACGCTCGTCGCAGGCGATGCCCTGACGCACACCGGCATATATGATGCCATTTTGCTGGATGCCCCCTGCTCCGCCACGGGCACGCTCCGCCGTCATCCCGATCTGCCGCATCTGCATCAGGGCGAGAAGATCGGGGAATTGATTGGCTTGCAGGAGGCCATGCTGGATCACGCCCTGAGCTTGCTCAAACCGGGCGGCACGTTGGTTTACGCCACCTGCTCGCTGATCCCCGACGAAGGCGAGTGCCAGATCGATGAAGTCTTGTTGCGCCACAAAGACGTCACCGCAGAGCCGCTGAATGCGCCGTGGATCGAAGACGCCTGGCGCAGCGACGAAGGCGGCTTGCGCCTGCGCCCGGATTACTGGCCCGATCAAGGCGGCATGGACGGGTTCTACATGGCAAAGCTGCGCAAGGCTTGAGCGCGCATCGCTGAAACCCGCGCAAGCCAGACAATGCAAGGTGACTTAACCATTCGTTAAGGATACATTGCACGCAAGAATACCCCCAGAAGGGGCGAGACAGGCGACGAGCAGGTCGCAAGACAAGAGGCGGTGACATGTCCAAGGGGCGGACCTGGCGGGCCAGACAGGCGCGTTTTCTCAATCGTTTGCACGCTTGGGCGGCGGCGCGGGCACGTCCTGCGACGGGATTTGTCTCGCAACCTGAGCCGCGCACCGTCGGATATTTCGCCAAAGGCCGCCAGATGATCGCCGGGAACGTGATGTTCGCCGGGCATCTGATGGAAGTTAAAGGCGCGATGATCTGGGATCTGGACCTGCCGGATGAGGCCTTCGAGGAGGCTTTGCACGGGTTTGCCTGGCTCGACGATCTCGCCGCTGTAGGGGATACCAAGGCCCGCAAGCTGGCGCAGGATTGGCTCTGGGGCTGGATCAAGCGGTATGGCGGCGGCACCGGTCCCGGCTGGTCGCCGGAACTTACGGGTCGGCGGGTGATCCGCTGGGTGCATCACGCGCTGTTCCTGCTGCGCGGCACCACTCCGGAACAATCGGAAGCCTATTACAAGGCGCTCTCTGCCCAGACCACCTTCCTCGCCCGCCGTTGGCAGGGGGCCAGCCCCGGCATTCCGCGCTTCGAAGCGCTGACCGGGCTGCTCTATTGCGGATTGTCGATCGAAGGCATGGAGGCGCGGGCAGAACCGGCACGCGCGGCGCTTGGGGTGGAGTGCGCGCGGCAGGTGGACGAACAGGGCGGCATTCCCACCCGCAATCCTGAAGAGCTACTGGAAGTCTTTACGCTCCTGACATGGGCGCAGGCTGCTTTGGAAGAGGTCGGCAAGGAGCCGGACCCGGCGCATCTGGAGGCCATCGCCCGCATCGCGCCGACCCTGCGCGCACTGCGCCACGCCGACGGCGGTCTGGCGCGGTTTCATGGAGGTGGACGCGGGCTGGACGGGCGGCTCGATCAGGCGCTTGCGGCCTCGGGCAACAAGAAAAGGCAGACCGAAGGGCTGGCCATGGGCTATGCCCGCATCTCTGCCGGGCGCACCTCGGTGATCGTGGATGCCGCGCCGCCGCCCTCGGGCAAAGCCTCGGCGCAGGCCCATGCGTCGACGCTGGCTTTTGAACTGACCTCCGGGCGCAGGCCGCTGATCGTCAACTGCGGCGCGGGCGAGGCCTTTGGCCCGGATTGGCGCCGTGCCGGGCGCGCCACGCCCTCCCATTCAACGCTCTGCCTTCAGGGCTACTCCAGTGCGCGGCTCGCCCCGGAACGCTGGATCGGCATCACGCGGCGCGAACTTCTGGAGGACTGCCCGAAACATGTGCCGGTGCAGCTTGACCACCTGCCGGACAGCGTGCGCATGGAAGCAGGCCACGACGGCTATGTCGCCCTTAACGGGCTGACCCACGCCCGCGCGCTGGATCTTTCGGCGGACGGGCGCGAGGTCAAAGGCGAGGACTACCTCGTGGCGCTCGACAGCGCGGCCAACAAGCGGTTCGACAAGGCGATGGATTCGGTCAAACTGGACGGATTGCCCTATGACATCCGCTTTCACCTGCACCCGGACGTGGATGTGGCGCTCGATTTGGGCGGAAATGCAGTGTCGATGGCGCTGCGATCCGGCGAGATTTGGATCTTTCGCTTCTCCGGCAAGGCCGAAATGGAGATCGAACCCTCAGTTTTTCTCGAAAAAGGCCGAATGAGGCCCCGCGCGACAAAACAGATCGTTTTATCCGGGCGCGCAATGGATTATGCGACGCGCATCCGCTGGTCTCTGGCCAAGGCGCAGGAGACGGCTTCGGCTGTCCGCGACTATGTCCGGGACGACGGCGAGATGTCGACCTGATCCGATAACCCCCAAAAGGGACCCCTGCTGCCATGACCGACCTCTATCCCGTGCGCCGCGCGTTGCTTTCCGTTTCCGACAAGACCGGCCTGACCGATCTCGCCAAGGCTCTCGCCGATCGCGGCGTGGAGCTGCTCTCGACCGGCGGTTCTGCCAAGGCCATTCGTGACGCGGGCATCGCGGTGCAGGACGTCTCTGACATCACCAACTTTCCCGAAATGATGGACGGCCGCGTCAAGACGCTGCACCCGATGGTGCATGGCGGTCTGCTGGCGCTGCGCGACAACGACGGCCATATGGCTTCTATGGAAGAGCACGGCATTGGCGGGATCGACCTTCTGGTTGTGAACCTCTACCCGTTCGAAGCCGCGTTGGCACGTGGCGCGGGCTATGACGAGATGATCGAGAACATCGACATCGGCGGCCCGGCGATGATCCGCGCGGCAGCCAAGAACCACGCCTTTGTCACCACCGTGGTCGACGTTGAGGATTATGACGCCCTGCTGGCCGAACTGGACGCAAACGACGGTCAGATCTCTTATGCTTTCCGCCAGCGCTTTGCCCAGATCGCCTATGCGCGCACCGGGGCTTATGATGCGGCTGTCTCCACTTGGATGGCGGGCGCGATTGGTGAGGAAACCCCGCGCCGCCGCGTGTTTGCAGGTACCTTGGCGCAGGGCCTGCGCTACGGCGAGAACCCGCACCAGAAAGCGGCGTTTTATGTCGATGGCTCCGAGCGTCCGGGCATTGCCAAGGCAGAGCAGCTTCAGGGCAAGGAACTGTCCTACAACAACATCAACGACACCGACGCGGCCTTTGAGCTGGTCTCCGAGTTCCTGCCCAAGGACGGCCCGGCGGTGGCGATCATCAAACATGCCAACCCCTGCGGCGTGGCGCGTGGCGAGACGCTCAAAGACGCCTATCAGAAGGCGTTCGACTGTGACCGCACCTCCGCCTTTGGCGGCATCGTGGCGCTGAACGGCACGCTGGACGCAGAAACCGCCGAAGCGATCACCGAGATCTTCACCGAGGTGGTCATCGCGCCCGCGGCAGATGAGGCCGCCAGAGAAATCTTCGCCAAGAAGAAGAACCTGCGCCTGCTGGTCACGCCGGGGCTTGCCAACACGGCAGACGCCGGTTTGTCCTACCGCCAGGTCTCCGGCGGGCTGCTGGTGCAGGACCGCGACAATGGCCAGATGGATCTGTCCGATCTCAAGGTGGTGACCAAGATCGCCCCGACCGATGAACAGATGCGCGATCTGCTGTTTGCATGGAAAGTGGCGAAACACGTCAAGTCCAACGCCATTGTCTACGTCAAGGACGGCGCCACCGTGGGCGTCGGCGCTGGCCAGATGAGCCGCGTGGACAGCGCGCTGATCGCCGCCAAGAAGGCCGAGCGCATGGCCGAGGGTCTTGGCTTGCCGCAACCGCTGACCATTGGCTCTGCCGTGGCCTCCGATGCCTTCTTCCCCTTCGCCGACGGCCTGATGGAAGCCGCCGCAGCTGGCGCGTCCTGCGTGATCCAGCCGGGCGGCTCCATGCGCGACGACGAGGTGATCAAGGCTGCCGACGAGGCGGGCCTTGCCATGGTCCTCACCGGCATGCGCCACTTCCGACACTAACGGGCGCTTGCCGGGCGGGATAACCCCTGTCCGGCAAGGCTTTTTCCGTGTTGACGCTTGCGTAAATCGGCGGGTGTGGCCATGATGTCACCAAAAAGGAAAACGGGCATGTTCAGGCTGATGAAATCAGGAGTCCTTGCGGCGGCCCTGGCCTTTGCGCCGGTCTCTGCGGTGCTGGCCCAGTCTCCTGACACCGTGCTGCGCGATCTGATCGACGGCAAGATCGTGGCCGATGATTTTGCCCCGGCTTTCCTGACCTCCGTTTCCATCGAACAGGTGCAGTCCGTGATCGGGCAGGTGCGCGATCTGATTGGCGAGCCTTTGGTCGTGGACGTGCAGGACGGCAGTTTCTACATCGAAACCCTGACCCACCGGGCGTCCGGTACGATCAAGCTTGATGATCAGGACCGGGTGATTTCGCTCTGGTTCGCCGCCCCCGAGCCGATCCCGCAGGACATGGACACCGCACTTGGCCAGCTTGCCGGGCTGTCCGATCAGGTTTCATGGCTGGTGATGCGCGACGGGCAGGTCCTGCAGGAGCACAACGCGGATATGCCCATGGCGGTCGCCTCCGCGTTCAAGATCGGTGTGATGTCGGTGCTGATGCAGGACATCAAGGCCGGTGAACGGGACTGGGATGACGTGATCACGCTTGAGGCGCGGCACAAATCGCTCCCCACCGGTCAGCTTCAGACCTTGCCGGACGGCGCGCCCGTCACGCTGCACACCGCTGCCGCGCTGATGATTTCGATCTCGGACAACACGGCGACCGACCTGCTGATGGATCTGGTTGGGCGTGATCGGGTTTCCGCCGCGCTTGGCATCGACAACGCTTTGACAACACGCGAATTCTTTGCGCTGAAGCTGAACGAAGAGGCACAGGCGGAGTGGCTTCTGGCCGCGCCCGAAGACCGCCCTGCCCTTGCCGCCTCAGCCGCCCAGACACTGCCACAGGTCGGCACCGTACCGCCCTATGTGCCGGGGCTGGAATGGGACATTCCGCTCAGCCGTCTGTGCGCGCTGATGACGCCGCTCGCGGATTTGCCTGTCATGCAGATCAACCCCGGCATCGCTGATCCCGCCAATTGGGCGCGCGTCGCCTACAAGGGCGGCTCCGAGCCCGGCGTTGCCAATTTCACCACCGCCCTGCTCGATGACGTGGGCCGGGAGGTTTGCGTTGCGGTCACCTTCAACGGCAAACAGCCCATCGACATGCTCGCCGCCGCCGCCGCTTACAAAGGTGTGTTGGCAGTTTTGCGCTGACGCGGTTCCAAACCCCATCAATCTGATATAGACCCCGCCCAAACGCGGGCGAGGCAAGGCAACAGCCGTGGCAACACAACAGGCACCATCGGGAATGAAGCTGGTCTGGTGGACCGCTTTCGTCATTTTCGTAATCGATCAGATCAGCAAGATCTGGGTTGTCCACGTGCTGGATCTCGCCACGCGGCTGAGCATCGATGTATGGCCACCGTTTCTGAATTTCCGCATGGCGTGGAACTATGGCATCAACTTTGGCCTTCTGGCCGGAGAAGCCCCCGCCACGCGCTGGATTCTCATCTCGGTTGCACTGGGAATCGTTCTGTTTGTGCTGGTCTGGATGCGCCGGGATCCGCCGAAAACACCGGGGCTGATTGCTGCGGGTTTCCTGATTGGCGGGGCCTTGGGCAACGTGATTGACCGGGTGCTCTATGGCGCGGTTGCGGACTTTCTCAACATGTCCTGTTGCGGTTTCGACAACCCGTTTGCCTTTAACGTGGCGGATGTGGCAATTTTTGCGGGTGCGCTTGGACTTGTGCTTTTTCCGGGTGCTAAAAAGGGTGCGTGACCTCGCCTTTCGGATGCGGTAAGGCTAGGCCAATTGAACGTGGAGGGTTGCGATGCGGGCTTCGCATTGTGTTGGATTGCTGGCTTTTGTTGCATTGTCTGCCTGTGGGCTTGGCAAGGACCGTGACATCACGCTTCACGACCTGCGCACCAACAGCGGCAAACCCGAAGAGTTTGCCATCACCCCGACCAAACCGCTTCAGGCGCCTGAAAACTATGCGGACCTGCCCGCCCCGACGCCGGGAGGCGCAAACCGCACCGATCAGCAGCCTTTGAAAGACGCGGTTGCAGCGCTTGGCGGACGGCCCGAGAGGCTTGATGCCGGAACCGGTGTGCCCGCGTCCGACACGGCAATCATTGGCCGCGCCAGCCGCTTTGGCCGCGATTCCGGCATTCGCGAGTCGCTCGCCGAAGAGGATCTGGCCTTCCGCAAGCGCCGTTCGCTCTTTACCTGGAGCATCATTCCGCGCGACGAATACTATCGGGCCTATCGCCGCCAGGCGCTTGACCCGTACCGCTGGCTGGAAATCTACCGCCGCGCCGGAGCACGCACCCCCGCGGCTCCGCCGGAATAACGCCGCTCACGTCAAAAACACGCCTTTTCGCAGTTCCGTGACCTTTGCGGAGCTTTTGGAAGGTTGAAGTTAACCTTTTCGCGCGTAAGTTTCCCTTAACCATAACAGGGAGTAGTACCGCGATGACGCGTCTTGCGCTGTTTTTCTTCGCATCCATGATCGCGGCCCTGCCGCTCAGGGCCGACGATCTGCCGGATCAGGTCACCACCTACAGGCTGGACAACGGCATGGATGTTGTCGTGATCGAGGATCACCGCGCGCCTGTCGCTGTGCACATGGTGTGGTATCGGGTCGGCTCTTCGGATGAACCGCGCGGCGTTTCGGGTATCGCGCATTTTCTCGAACATTTGATGTTCAAGGGCACGGATACGCTCGCGCCGGGCGAGTTTTCCAAGACCGTCGCCGCCAACGGAGGCACGGACAATGCCTTTACCAGCTTTGACTACACCGGTTATTTCCAGCGCGTCGCGGTCGACCGGCTTGACCTGATGATGCAGATGGAAGCCGACCGCATGGTCAACCTGCGCCTGCTGCCCGAGGACGTTGCCACCGAGCGCGATGTGATCCTCGAAGAGCGCAACAGCCGGGTCGAGAATGATCCGGGCGCGCTGTTCCGCGAACAGCGTCAGGCGGCGCTGTATCTGAACCATCCTTACGGAACGCCAATCATCGGCTGGCGGCATGAGATGGAACAGCTGGACCGTCAGGACGCTCTGGACTTTTATGAAGCGCATTACGCGCCGAACAACGCCATCCTGATCGTGGCCGGGGATGTGGAGCCGGAGGCCGTTCTGGCGCTGGCGAACAAGCATTATGGCCCGATCCCGGCCAAGGCGGACCTCAAGCCCCGGATGCGCCCGTCCGAGCCGCCGCAACTGGCCGAACGCCGTCTGACGTTCCGCGATCCCCGCGTGGCGCAGCCCTATGTGATCCGCGGCTATCTTGCTCCGGAGCGTGATCCCGGCGCACAGGAAAAGGCTGCGGCGCTGACCATGTTGTCGGAGCTATTGGGGGGCGGTCAGACTTCCGTGTTTTCCCAGAAACTGCAGTTTGAGCAGCAAATCGCCGTGTATAGCAGCGCCTTTTACAGTGGCACATCGCTTGACGACACGTCCTTTGGCCTTGTGGTGGTGCCCGCCCCGGGCGTGACGCTGGAAGAGGCAGAGGCGGCAATGGACAAGGCCGTGGCCGAGTTCATCGAAGAGGGTGTTGATCCCGAGGCGCTCGCCCGCATCAAATTCCAGATCAAGGCCAGCCAGATCTATGGCCGGGACAATGTGCAAAGCCTTGCGCGTAAATACGGTGGCGCGTTGACGTCCGGCCTGACGGTTGAGGACGTGCAGGCCTGGCCCGACGTGCTGCAAGCGGTCACCGAGGACCATATTCTGACCGCCGCGCGCGAGATCTTCGAAAGCAAGAATTCCGTCACCGGCTACCTGATGGGCGCCGAAAGCGTTGAGACCAAGGAGGTGACGCAATGATCCGCCTGTTCGCCCTGTGCACACTGGTTCTTGGCGCAGCCAGCACCGCCGCCCGCGCCGAGATCGACATTCAGGAGGTCACAAGCCCCGGCGGTTTCACCGCCTGGCTGGTCGAAGAGCCTTCGATCCCCTTTGTCTCGCTTGAAATCGCCTTCAAGGGCGGCGCGTCCCTGGATGCTCCGGGCAAGCGCGGCGCAATCAACATGATGACCGCGCTGCTCGAAGATGGCTCCGGCGAGATGGATGCGCGCGCCTTTACCACGGCGACGGAATCGCTCGCCGCGAGTTTTGAGTACGACGTGAGCGACGACACGCTGATCATCTCGGCCCGCATGTTGACCGAAAACCGCGATGAGGCCGCCGCCCTGCTGCGTCAATCGCTCATCGAGCCGCGCTTTGACGCGGATGCAATCGAGCGGGTCCGGGCGCAGATCATCTCCGGCATTCGGTCCGATCTGACCGATCCCGATTCCATCGCCGGGGCCGCGTGGGACGATTACCTCTTTGGCGATCACCCCTATGGCTCTGCTCTGGATGGCACGCAGGAGAGCGTTGCCGCGCTCACCCGCGATGACCTGATGGCGGCGCACAAGGCCACCATGGCCAAGGACCGCGTATACATTGCCGCCGCCGGGGATATCTCCGGAGAAGAGTTGGCTGCCCTGATGGACAGCCTCCTGTCCGATCTGCCGGACACGGGCGCGGCTCAGCCCAAGGACATCGCGGTTGAGACAACCGCTGGTGTCACGGTTGTCCCGTTCGAGACACCGCAATCGGTTGCCCTTTTCGGGCATGGCGGCATCGACCGGCACGATCCGGATTTCTTCGCGGCTTATGTGATGAACCAGATCCTCGGGGCTGGCGGGTTCGAATCGCGCCTGATGAACGAGGTGCGCGAGAAGCGCGGGTTGACCTACGGGATCTATTCCTTCCTTGCCAGCAAGGATCACGCGGATCTCTACATGGGTCAGGTTGCCTCGGCCAACGCCCGCATCGCCGAAGCCGTGCAGGTGATCGGCGACATCTGGACGGATGTGGCAAGCAATGGCGTGACGCAGGAAGAGCTCGACAGCGCCAAGACCTATCTGACCGGCGGCTATCCGCTGCGCTTTGATGGCAACGGGCGGATCGCCGGGATTCTGGTTGGCATGCAGCTGGACGATTTGGGGCTGGACTATGTAAACACGCGCAATGCAAAGGTCGATGCGGTGACGCTGGAGGACGTGAAGCGCGTCGCGGCGCGCATTCTCAAGCCTGAAGCGTTGCACTTCGTGATCGTCGGCCAGCCCGAAGGTCTGGAAAGCACCGTCGCCAACTGACCGCCGCAACGGGGACCCGCCATGATTTCCTACGTCACTGTCGGGGCTGATGACATTCCCGGAGCCAAGCGCTTCTACGCGGCGTTCCTGCCCGCGCTTGGCTATACACTCGAAGAAGGGCCGGAAGGGCTGAGCTATTGCCTGCCACAGACACCCGGTCAGCCTGCCCCGCCCGACTATTACGTCAAACCCACCTTCGACGGGCAGCCTGCCTCGGCGGGGAACGGCGCCATGGTTGCCTTTGAAGTGCGCGGGCAGGCCTTGGTGCGCAAACTGCATGCCGCCGCCCTCGCTGCCGGTGGCCACGACGAAGGCGCGCCGGGATTTCGCGCCGACTATGGCCCGCATTTCTACGTCGGCTACCTGCGCGATCCACAGGGAAACAAGATCGCGCTCTTCTCCGCTGATCCAAATGAGCCCGGTCGCGACGACTAGAGCGTCCGAACCAAAACCTGCCCAGAACCTTCCCCCGCTCAGCCAACAATCCGCCACATTGCGCAGCGATTGTTCACTGCAGAGCAATCAGGGCAGTTGTCACGCGATGAATATGCAAACCAGCGCCGTCATGGCGCCCCCCTCCCCGAAATCCTTCGCCGAGGTCGGCCTGTCGGACGTGATGATCCGCGACATCGTGCTGAAGACCCTCTTTCGCAAGAACACGAACGTTGTCACCGAACTGGCCAAGACGATCTGCCTGCCGGTGCCGATCACCCAGGAAGTGATCGACATGGCGCGCAGCCAGGGCCTTCTGGAAGCCATGGGTACGCTGGGCGCAGGCGGTGTTGTCAGCAGCGAAATGCCGTATCAGCTGACCGACAGCGGCAAGGCCCGCGCGCTCGATGCGCTGGCGCAATCGGAATACTTTGGCCCGATGCCGGTGCCGCTCGATGTCTACCGCGAGCAGGTCAAGCGCCAGTCCATCCGCAACATCCAGATCACCCGTGATCAGCTGACCGGGGCCATGGGCCATCTGATCCTTCCCGATGACCTGATTGCCAACCTTGGCCCCGCCGTTGGCTCTGGCCGCTCGATCCTGATGTATGGCCCGCCGGGCAACGGCAAGTCCTCGATCTCCAACGGCATCCGCGATGCCATGGGGGACAAGATCTATGTCCCGCGTGCCATCGAGTACTCCGGTCAGGTGATCACGGTCTACGACCCGATCGTGCATTCCAGTGCCGAGGACGACAATGCCAACAGCAGCGCGCTGCGCCGCACTGCGCGGTTCGACCGACGCTATGTGCTCTGTGCGCGGCCCACGGTGATCACCGGGGGTGAGCTTTCGCTCGACATGCTGGACCTTGTCTACAACCCCACGGCGCGCACCTACCAGGCCCCGCTGCAGCTGAAATCGACCGGCGGCATCTTTATCGTCGACGACCTTGGCCGTCAGGCAGAGCCGCCGCAGAAGCTGGTCAACCGCTGGATTGTTCCGCTGGAAGAGAACAAGGACATCCTTGCCCTGCAATCGGGTGAAAAGTTCGAAGTGCCCTTCGACACGCTGGTGATCTTCTCGACCAACTTCCACCCCAACGAGATCTTCGACCAGGCGGCGCTGCGCCGGATCTTCTTCAAGATCAAGATCGGCGGACCGTCTCAGGAAGACTTCCTGAAGATCTTTGCGCTCGTCGCGCGCAAGAAGAAGATGCAACTGGACGAGGCCAGCCTCGTGCACCTGCTGAAGAACAAATACCCGACGATCAACAACGTCTATGCCAATTATCAGCCGGTCTTCCTTGTGGATCAGATGATGTCGGTCTGCGATTTTGAAGGCCTGCCCTACAAGATGACGCCGGAGCTTGTGGATCGGGCCTGGGGCAACATGTTCGTCAAGGACGAGGTCATCGTCAAATAACAGCACAAGCGGATTGGTCTCAATTCGCCTTGAGGGCGGAGCCAACTGCTCGCGGCTCTGCCCTCACCCTTTTCCAAAACGCAACAGCGCTGCGCCGATCAGAGTGATGAAGGTCGATACCACCTTCATTAGGTCAAGCCTTTCGCGCAGGAACACCACGCCGATCAGCAGGGCAAAGATGATGCTGGTCTCGCGCAATGCCGTGACCAGCGCGATGGGGGCCTGGGTAAAGGCCCAGGTGACCAGAGCATAAGCGACGAAAGACGCGCTGCCGCCCAGCGCAAAGGCCATACGCCCCGGCCCCGCGACGTTGCGCAGCACATGCGGCGCGCGAACAGCCAGAAACAGCATCATAAGCACCCCGTTCAGAACCGCCAGCCACGCGTAGAACCCCAGCGACGTCCCCGCCACCCGCGCGCCCAGCCCGTCAACGAGGGAGTAGGACGCGATGAAGCCGCCCGTCACAAGCGCCAGCACTGCCGCACGCCCATTGCGCATGCCGTCCCGCCTGCGCACAAGCGCAAGGCTGACAATGCCGCACCCGATCACGAGAATCGCCAACAGCTCCGTCCCGCTCAGCGCCACCCCGAGAAAGCCGACCGAAACGATCGCCACGATCAGCGGGGCAGAACCGCGCGCAATCGGGTAGACTTGGGTCAGATCGCCAATCTTGTAGGACTGCAGCAGGAACAGCTGATAGCCCAGATGCAGCACCACGCCGACGGCCAGATAGGGGTAACTCTCAGCCGCAGGGGCTGACACGAAAGGCAGAAGCGGGATGGGAAAGGCCATCTGGCCAAGCACCACGGCGACCATGCTGGTGGTTTTGTCCGCGCCGCCTTTGACCAATGCGTTCCAGCTTGCATGCAGAACAGCGGCGGCAATGACGGCCAGAAAGACGAGCGATGACATCCGTTTCTCCCGGGATATGGCCGGCGCTTCGGGCGTTTGTTTCGCGCGGCGAGAACCGCAGCATGGAGAGCTCGCAAACAATGTGCAAGTCCACCGAAATTTTCGCCCGTTTTGCCCTTGACCCCTGCCTGCCGCTTCAGTAATCAGCGGCCTCACAGTGGACGGCGCGGTAGCTCAGTTGGTTAGAGCGATCGACTCATAATCGATAGGTCGGGAGTTCAAGTCTCCCCCACGCCACCACTGTTAAACTCTTCCAAAAGATGCTGGGTACAGGACGCTTCGCGCTGTGGCGCAAGTTTCGCGCGCGGATGTGCGCACCGCGATAGTGCTCCGGGATCGTCCCCGAAAGAACGACCGTCAGGTCATCAATGTTTGGAACTCACTGGCCAGCGACCCTCAGATCAGCCCCTGATCCCGCGCAATCATCGCCGCGTGGGTGCGGTTGCGCGCCTCAAGCTTGCGGCTGAGCGTTTTGACGTGCAGCTTGACCGTAACCTCCTGCAGCTCCAGATCACGGGCGATTTCCTTGTTCGCCTTGCCTGCGCAGATCCCGCGCAGCACGTCCATCTCCCGCCGGGTGAGCACGCTGCCCCCCTCTTCGCGCGAACGCATGAACTCAAGCGGGGCATAGACCTCCCCGGCGGCCATAAAACGGGCGGCGGTCAAAAGGCTCCGTGCGGCCAGTGTCTTGGGAATAAACCCCTGTGCGCCGGCCTTCAGAGCGGCGTCTGCGACGCTGGGAGACGCGGTGCCCGACAAGATTGCAACCGGACGATCCTTGTTCGCGCGGCGCATTTCCGCCAGCCCTTCGAGCCCGTTCATTCCCGGCATGGCATAGTCGAGCAGAACAAGATCAAAACTGCCCGTATTCTCCGCCGCCTGCACTGCGGCATCCAGCGTTGAGACCGTCACAACCTCTTCGATGTCGGACGCATCAAAGTAGGCCGCGATCGTGTCGCGAACCAGATCGTGATCGTCTGCAACCAGAATTCTCATGCCACCTTTACCGGCCCTTGTTTCATTAAGGGCGCTTTACCCGTTAAACCCAGTCAGCGCCATCCCCGAAGGGAGAGTCGCACTATGTCATACAAGACAATAGCACAATTCTGCCTGCAATAGCTGAACGAAAGGTATAGAAGGCCCTTGCCGCCGCCAGCTTTCGTGGACGCATGGCTTTTGAGCCGGTATCACGGTAATCTCGGATCAACGGTTCCGTGCGATAGCCCATCTGGTTACAGCCCGGTTCCGGGCCTTGTGTCCGAACCCCATGGAGGCCCATGCGCCGCGACGAAGCCAAGCCAAGCCCGGCCAAGGACGACCCGGTCGCCATGGCGCCGGCGGATCTCGAAGAGCCCACGCTGGCCCCCAGCGTGAAACCGGCGCTTGTTGTCTTCCTTATGGTGCTTTTTATCGCCTTGATCGGCGCGCTGAGCATCCATGTCACCCGGCAGCTTCAGCGGCTAGAAGATGCCGCGTCCGGGTCAGTCCTCTGGGCCCTGACACAAGCAGAGCTGGAGGCCTCCCGGCTGGAAACCGAAACGGTCCGGCACCTCGCAGCCCCGGGCAGATCGCTTGAAGATCTGCGCATCCGCTTTGACGTTTTCTTCAGCCGGATCGCGATCATCCGTGAAAATGCGAATTACGATTCATTGCGCACACTGCCGGACAGTCAGGCGGCCCTGCAACGCATCGACGCTTTCTTCGAAACCTGGGTTCCGGCGGTCGACGGGCCGGACGACGCGCTCCGCGCGCAAATCCCCGCATTTGCCGAGGCCGCAGCGGTCATGCGCGCCCAGACGCGGATCCTGTCTCTGGACGGCATCACGCGCAACGCCACGGAAAGCTCCAGCCAGCGCACAAGCATTGCCTCGACGCTGACCCGGATTGCCTGGCTCATGGCGATCCTTGTGGCGGTTCTGCTGGTGATGCTGGCCGTTCTGTTTCACTTCAACCGCACCCGGGACGCCCAGGCCCGCCGCAATACCGCGATGCGCCGCCGGTTGGAGACGATCATCGGCACTGCGCTGGACGCGGTTGTGGTGACCGACACAGAAGGGCGGATCGTCGAATTCAACGGCGCGGCTGAACATGTTTTCGGATACTCCCGCCAAGAGGCCATCGGCGCGCCGGTCGGCGATCTGATCGTTCCGCCAGAACGCCGCGAGGCCCAAACACTCGCGCGTCTGCGCTACCTGGCCGAGCCGCCGGAACAACGTCAGCCCCGTTTCGTGACCGGGATCGAGGCGATCCGCAAAAACGGTGAACGCTTCCCGGTGGAGACCTCCATTGCCAGCGCCCCAACCCCGGAGGGCGATCTGTTCATTGCTTTCCTGCGGGATATTTCCAAACGGGTCGAAGCGGAGAACGAGCTGTTGGAAGCCCGTGACAAGGCGATTGCCGGAGAGCGGTCCAAGGAACGCCTGCTGGCTGTCATGAGCCACGAGATGCGCACGCCGCTCAACGGCATTCTTGGCACGCTCGAGCTTATGGGCACCAAGGATTTCAGCGCCGATCAGGTGCGCTTCCTCGAGATTATCCGGAACTCTTCGAAAAACCTGCTGGACCAGGTGAACGACGTTCTGGACCTGTCGCGGCTCGATGCGAACAAGGTTCAGATCGACAAGCGGATTTTTGATCTCGTCGCCCTTTTCCGGGAGATCGTGGACAGCCAGTTGGGCGCTGCGGCGGCCAACGGAAACCGGCTCACGCTGGTCCCCCCCAGCCCGGCGTTGCACGAGGTCTGGTCCGATCCGGACCGGTTGCGACAAATCCTGCTGAACCTTCTGAGCAACGCGATCAAGTTTACCAAGAACGGGCAAATCTCCATTGAGATCGATTGCACCTCCGGACTGGACGAGGTCGAAATCCGAGTGACCGACAGCGGAATCGGAATCGCCGAAGCGGATCTGGAACGGATATTCGGCGACTTCATCATGCTCGATTCCTCGTACCAGCGTACAACCAAGGGCACCGGCCTTGGCCTCGGCATCGCCAAGCGCCTGGCCCGCGCGCTTGGCGGGGAACTTGGCGCGGAAAGTGAGCCGGGCGATGGCACGGTGTTCTGGCTGCGGCTGCCTTTGGACCCGCCGCCGGATCTCGATCGAACCGGTGAGACCGAAACGGGCGAGCGTCAGACAAAGGTGGCTGCAAGCGCCGCAATGTCCGCGTTGATTGTAGAGGACAACGCCGTGAACCGGCTGATCCTGCGCAGGATGCTGGAAAGCGATGGCCACAGCGTTACAGAGGCCTTCGACGGCCGCGAAGGGGTCGAGCGCGCGCGAAAGACGCGCTTTGACATCATCTTCATGGACATTTCCATGCCCGGCATGGATGGGGTGACCGCGACAAGGACCATTCGGGAAACCTGCCCGCTCAACGCCGAAACGCCGATCATCGCCACCACGGCCCATGCCCTGCCCGAGGAACAGCGGGCCTTTGCCGAAGCGGGCATGCAGACGGTTCTGCTCAAGCCACTGACCCGTCAGGCCCTGCGCCGGGCCTTTGCGGAAAGCCAGCAGACATGCGGCACTTTGCACGTGGTTCCCGGAAGACTGGATGCGCCGCTGCTTGATGGCGAGCATCTAGACGAGTTGGCCTTGCATCTCAGCCCGGAGGAGAAGAACGCCCGGTTGCAGGTTTTCCGGCAGGAGATCGAAGCGTTTCTGGAGACGGCGGATACCGCAGCAGACCCGGATCAGACCGCCCAGAGCGCCCATCGTCTGGCCGGGTCCGCCGGACTGTTCGGCGCGTTGTGCCTGGCGTCCCACTTGCAACAGATCGAAGCGCAGGTGCGCGAGGCCTCTGACGAAGAACGGCGCGGATTGACGGCAACGGCCCGCACCTGTTGGCATGAGACGGCCCGCGCCCTGAACGCCAAGACGTCACGCTCGGATGATCCGGACTGCGCCGCTGAATAGCGTTGCAAGGGCGGGTGGCGTCAGCTTTCGACCGGCTCTTTCAGAGCCAGACCGCCGATCTGCACCAGCAGATCAACCACCGTCTCGATCCCCTTGCCGTTTCTGACCTGCGCAAACAGCCACGGCCGCCCGGCCCGCATCCGGTTTGCATCCCGCTCCATGACCTCCAGCGAAGCCCCGACATAAGGCGCAAGGTCGGTCTTGTTGATCACGAGGATGTCCGACTTGGTGATCGCCGGCCCGCCCTTGCGCGGGATCTCCTCGCCCGCCGCCGTGTCGATCACGTAGATCGTCACATCCGCCAGTTCGGGGCTGAAGGTGGCAGACAGGTTGTCGCCACCGGATTCGATCAGGATCAGATCGAGATCGTCGAAGGTCTTGTTCAGTTCCGCAATGGCCGCGAGGTTGATCGAGGCATCTTCGCGAATGGCCGTATGCGGGCAGCCCCCCGTTTCGACCCCCTTGATCCGATCCAGCGGCAGAACCTGCCGCCGCATCAGCTCTTCGGCGTCTTCGCGGGTGTAGATGTCGTTGGTGACGACGGCCATGGAACAGCGGTCTTTCAGCGCCGCACAGAGCGCTGCCGTCAGGCTTGTCTTGCCAGCCCCTACAGGCCCGCCAATGCCGACCCGTAAAGGTCCGTTTACAGATGCCATGCCATCCTCCAAGTCATGAGCGGAAGACCCGCGAATAGAGTGTTTCGTGCCGCTGGCTCTGGATGTCGAGCATCGGGGCAAAACCGCCGATGTCATCAAGCTCCGCAGCCATCGCCTTGTCCGCCAGTTCTGCGCACAACGGCATAAGCGCCAGCGTGATGCGTTGTCCCTCGGTCTGGCCAAGCGGCACAAGCCGCACAGCTGCCGAGGTGAGGTTGGCGGCAAAGGACTGAAGGTAGAGCCTCAGCCCATCCCGCACCGGCAAGCCCAGCGCCTTGAACGTCGCGCCTACCGCAACCGGATAGGCCGTCTCCGGGATCTCCGCGCCCCAAACGCCGTGAACCGCCCGGGCAAAGGCCGCGCCCTGTTCCAATGTCTCGGCGCGGCGTTCGGACGAGGGACTGAGCGCAGCGGCCAGCGCCTCCAGCTCATCCAGATCGCCGCCCGTTGCGGCCTGCGCACAGAGCACCGCGTCGGACCACCCTGCCCCAAACTCAAGCGCCGTCCGTAACCAGTCTTCGGCGCTCTCGCCGCCGCTCACATGCCCGTCCTGAATGGCGGTCTCAAGCCCATGCGACCACGCAAAGGCCCCCACCGGAAAGGCCGGCGAGAAAAGCTGATGCAGGATCAGATGCGGATCAGTGGTCATGGCTGTGAGCATGGCCATCCGGGCCGTGGCTGTGGGAATGGTCATGTCCGTGGGTCCGTCCGTGGCCATAGGCACCGCCTTCGGGCGTGAACGGCTCTTCGACCTCTTCAATCCGCGCGCCCAGCCGCACCAGCATATCCGCAATCACATGATCAGGCTGGATCAACAGCCGGTTCGGCTCGATCTGACACGGCGTGTGACGGTTGCCAATGTGCCATGCCAACCGGGTCATGTCCTCCCCGCTCACGCTGAGCAGCGGCTCCGGCGCGGCCTCAACGGCAATTTCCTGCCCTTCGGTGGTGATCAGCACCCCGCCATGATCGAGCGAAGTCGTCTGCGCGAGGTCCACCAGAACCGTGCCGCCTGAGGCCAGCACCAGTACCTTGCGGCGCAAAAACCGGTCCTCATAGGTCAGGATCAGCCGATCCCCTGGCACCTTGTGACCATGCGGGTGATAGTCATGCGTTGTTTGCATCCTGGCTCCTTCACGCGGCGCGCCCTTGCGCCCTCAGTTTGTGGCCTCAATCGCCACGTAGTCATAAGTGTCCGATCCATCCGAGTAGAACGAGGTCTTCAGATAGCTCACACCAAGCTCGGGCAGATAGTGGAGCAGCTCGTAGGTCTGGCGATCTTCCTTGTCGAAATACTGCCGCACCGGCAGCACCCGATAAGCGCATGCACCAAGCGTCACGGTAATCTCGGGATCCGCCTCGAACACGTCGAGACCGGAGCTGATATCGCCACCCTCATTGAGAACCACCGGCAATTCCAGCACCTTCCCCGCCTCCGGGATCGGCATCTTTTCCGGTGTGAACTCATAACTGTAGGTGTCGCGCCCACTGGCGCTCAACGCGCCGCCTTCGGCCTCAATGTACTCAACCAGATACAGCCCGCGCGCGAGCAGAACGCGGCTGTCGAGCGCGCCGTTCTCATAGTAATGCGAGGTCACCGTGCCGGGCGTATAGCTCTTCAAGATCTCATAATGCCCGTCCTTGTCGGTCAGGCGAATGCCGGTTTTCAGATCTTCGGCCACCGGGCAAGCGGCAAAAGCGGCAGGGGCCCAGAGGGCGGCAATCAGGAAGGTCAGGCGCATTACGGTCTCCTTAAAGGGCTGGCTCAAAAGTCTTACAAGACTTTTGCAAGTTCCGTCGACGGAACTTGGCCCCTCTCCGCCGCTCAGAACAAGAAATACCGCTGCGCCATGGGCAGCACCTCGGCGGGCTCGCAGGTCAGAAGTTCACCGTTCGCGCGCACCTCATAGGTTTCCGGGTTCACCTCGATATGCGGGGTTGCGTCGTTGAGCTTGAGGTCCTTCTTGCCAATACCGCGCGTGTTCGTCACCGCCACAGTCTGTTTGGCGAGCCCAAGGCTTGCGCCGATCCCTTCCGCCTGCGCCGCTTCGGACACGAAAGTCACCGCCGAGTTCTCAACCGAACGCCCATAAGCCCCGAACATCGCCCGCGAATAGACCGGCTGAGGCGTTGGAATAGACGCATTGGGATCACCCATCTGCGCACAGACGATGGTGCCCGCCATCAAAACCATTTCCGGCTTCACTCCGAACATCGCCGGAGACCAGAGCACCAGATCAGCGCGCTTGCCCTCTTCGATCGAGCCAATCTCATGGCTGATGCCATGGGCAATCGCCGGGTTGATGGTGTATTTCGCGATGTAGCGGCGCACCCGCATGTTGTCGTTGTCGCCGGTCTCTTCGGCCAGCTTGCCACGCTGTTTCTTCATTTTGTCGGCGGTCTGCCAGGTGCGGATGATCACCTCACCGACACGGCCCATGGCCTGACTGTCCGAGGCGATGATGCTGAACGCGCCCATGTCATGCAGGATGTCTTCGGCGGCGATGGTCTCGCGGCGGATGCGGCTTTCGGCAAAGGCCACGTCTTCTGGGATCGACTTGTCGAGGTGGTGACAGACCATGAGCATGTCGAGATGCTCTTCGAGCGTGTTCACCGTGTAGGGCCGCGTCGGGTTGGTCGAGGACGGCAGGACAAACTCTTCGCCGCAGATCTTGATGATGTCCGGCGCGTGCCCTCCGCCTGCGCCTTCGGTGTGGAAGGCGTGGATGGTACGGCCCTTCATGGCCTTCACCGTGTTCTCTACAAAGCCGGATTCGTTCAGCGTATCGGTGTGAATCATGACCTGAACGTCGAGATCGTCCGCCACCGACAGGCAGCAATCAATCGCGCCGGGCGTGGTGCCCCAGTCCTCGTGCAGTTTCAGCGCGCAGGCCCCGCCCTTCACCTGCTCTTCCAGCGCGGCGGGCAGAGAGGCGTTGCCCTTGCCCGCAAAGGCGAGGTTCATCGGGAAGGCGTCCGCCGATTGCAGCATTCGTCCAATGTGCCATGGCCCCGGCGTGCAGGTTGTCGCCAGCGTGCCATGCGCCGGGCCGGTGCCGCCGCCCAGCATGGTGGTCAGGCCAGAGTGCAGAGCATCCTCGATCTGCTGCGGGCAAATGTAGTGGATGTGACTGTCGAAACCGCCCGCAGTCAGGATGCGCCCTTCCCCGGCAATCGCCTCCGTGCCCGGCCCGACGATGATATCAACGCCCGGCTGCGTGTCCGGGTTGCCTGCTTTACCGATCTTGTGAATGCGCCCGCCCTTGAGCCCCACATCCGCCTTGTAGACCCCGGTCCAGTCGACGATCAGCGCATTGGTGATGACCGTATCCACAGCGCCCTCGGCCCGCGTGGTCTGGGCCTGTCCCATGCCGTCGCGGATCACCTTGCCGCCGCCGAACTTGACCTCCTCGCCATAGATCGCCGCATTGCCGCCGGTCCCGCCGGACTGCGCCGCACCCACGGCCTCGGCGGTCAGGTCGCGCTCGACCTCGATGATCAGATCGGTGTCGGCAAGACGCAGCTTGTCACCGGTTGTGGGGCCGAACATGGCGGCGTAGTCGGCGCGCGAAATTGTGGCGGGCATGGGAAAGCTCCTGTCGGGTGGTCGTCAGACCGGCATGTCGTTGGTGTCCAGCCCGGACTTGCTTTCGGGCAAGCGCTTGGGCTGGCTGGGTTTGCGGCGCGCGCGGCTCTTGGGTTTCGGCGCGGCGGCTGCCTTGGGCACGGTCTTCACAGGGCCGCGCTCCCACCCGGCAAGGGCCAGTTGCTGCCGGACTGTCGCGTCATATACCGCCTGCGAAAACCGCAGGTTGCGCGACCACAGATCGCCGGTTGCCCGGATCATCTTGGCTGTGAAGGTCAAGGGCGTAAATGCAAACAAAAGATTTCTCCTGTCTTGAGCTTTGCTCCAAAGCGTCGTTTCAAAGGCGGTGTTTGAGCCTGCGATTGTTGGCGGCCGCCTTGCGCGCCAAAGGCTGCGCTGCGGCCAGCGTCTGCGAAGGCAAATCCTGGCCCGACAGGAAAGCCCGCTGCCAGGCCCACCCCGCCGCCAGAAAGGCTGCCGGTTTCTCAAGAACCATGCACAGCGCTTCTTCCGCGTCGGAGGGCCGAAGCCCGGCCAATCCCAGCACCCGCAGGGTTGCCACACTCTGGGAATCGAGCGTCAAAGCGGCACTCTCTCCGGCGGCGCGCAGCCACGTCTGGTAAAACGGCAAAGCCCACATGGTCACAGCGCCCCCATCACTTTTTGGTTGAAGCCGTAGATCAATCGTCCGCCAGCCACGGGGATCAACTGAACCTCCCGGGCCTGCCCCGGCTCAAACCGAACAGCAGTGCCCGCCGCAATGTCCAGACGCATGCCCTGCGCGGCGTCGCGGTCAAAATCCAGTGCCGCGTTGGATTCGGCAAAGTGGTAATGGCTGCCAACCTGCACGGGTCGATCCCCGGTATTGGCCACCATCAGGGTGATCGCCTCACGATCCGCGTTCAGCGTCAGGGTGCCCTCCGCCGGAAAAAGCTCGCCCGGGATCACTTGCCGTCCCTCGAGCGGCGCACCGCCAGACCACCGGCCAGCGCCAGCACCGCAAGCGCGCCTGCCACGGTCATCCAGCTTGCGCCATCATGCGGGTGCACATGCACGCCGGGATGAGCCAGAGCCGGCCCTGCGGTCAGAGCCATCGCTACCAAAATGCCACGCATCAACATCTCGCGTTCCTTTCCTGTTTCTTCTCTGTCCAAATATCCAAAATCACCGGATCGGGTTGTGCACCGTCACCAGTTTGGTGCCATCGGGGAAGGTTGCCTCCACCTGCACCTCGTGGATCATCTCCGGCACGCCTTGCATGCATTGCTCGCGCGTGATCACCTGCGCCCCGGCCTGCATCATGTCGGCAACCGAGCGACCGTCTCGCGCCCCTTCGACCACCGCATCGGTGATCAGCGCAATCGCTTCGGGGTGGTTCAGCTTCACGCCGCGCGCCAGACGTTTGCGGGCAACCTCGGCGGCCATAGCGATCAGCAGCTTGTCTTTTTCTCTGGGGGTCAGGTTCATGTCGTCTCGTCTCTTTCAGAGCATCCAGGGGCGGGGCAGGTCCGAGCCTGCCAGATCTTTGAGAAGCGGGATCAAGCTGCGGCGCAGGGCAAAGCCGTTCGGGGCCAGCAGGCGCAGAAAAATCAGATCATCGCTGAGGGCCGTCGCGCCCGCGGTTTCAGGCAAGGCGTCGCGCAGCGCATCCAGCCGCGCCGCCACTTCCGGGGCAGCGCAAAGGACCGAAGCCATGGCCAGCGCCCCGTTCGCGACATTGAAGCGTGAGAGCACCTCGGAAGCATCGCCATCGAGGCGTAGCCGGTCGGCAAAGACCAGTTCCCCGCCGATGCGCAGATCAATCCGATCCCGCAGGAAAAGCGATTGCACCGTCTCGCCCATTGCCTCGCGGCCAAACAGCAGCACTTCGGAGGCCAGAAGCCGCGCATCCGGCGCAAGGTCAAACGTGAGCCGCCGGTCGAGCGCGGCCCCGTCAAAGAGAATAGTCTCCTGCGGCAACCAGATCAGTTGTGCGCCGTCTCCTGCGCTGAGTTTGGTGTCGACCCGCCCCGGCGCACCGGGCGCGGCGCGGTAAATGCGCTCTCCCGCCTGCGTGGTCATCCGCAGCGACGCCCCCGGCAGGGCCTCGGCGGTCAGATCAAAGGCATCTCCGCCCGTCACCCCGCCCGATGAGTTGAGGTAGACCGCTTCCAACGCGGAACTGGCCACACGCGGGAACAACAGCTTGCTGCTGCCCGACATGGCCAGATCGCCGATGACAGAGCGCCCGTCGCGGCGTTTGGCCGTCACATGCGCCCGTCCGCGCGCGCGCTGCGGCGCGATGGGGGCGGATTGGGCCGGGGATGTCTGATCGTAAGGAATGGCGGGCTCCGGAGTCTTCGCCCAGGAGCGTCCCGCCAGCCGGTCAGAGCCTCAAGTCATCCCGCCCCTCGGAGCACGTTTTGCGCTGAAAAATCCGGCACTCCGCAGGTTTTCGCCCAAGTATCAAGCAAAATGCCTGAAAAATGGGCGGTACTGAATCAATCCAACCCTTTGGCCCGCGCCTGAACCGTGAAGCTGCAGCGATCCGGCTTCAGGTCAATCAGCGGCGTGCCGTCGAGGCAATCCAACCCGCGCACGATCAAACGCGTTCCTTCCCGCCGGATCAGCCGCACACGGGATGTTCCGATGGGATTGGGTCTGAGCGGAGAGCGCAGGGAAAACGTGCCGCGCACCGCGCCGTCCGCTTTGGGCGATTGGGTCAGCAGATCACGCCGGGCGAGGTGCAGCCAGTAGAGCACTTCCACGCTGTCGAACCTCTCCAGCCCGGCAAGCGCCGGTTCCAACTCCGGGATCGCCGTGATCGTACAGTCAGGCCCTGCTTCTGCATCGCCCTGGCGCGGACATTGCCCGCGTTCCTTGAACGGCGTGTGGATCGTGCCGATGAACGTAACCTCGGCATCAAAACCCAACGCGTTGTCCAGCACCGTCTCCCCCGCGCGCAGCATATCACGGGGGTGTGGCTTCGGCCCGCTCACAGGATCACCTGATGTTCGCGCTGGCCCGTAACCAGCGTGTCGATGGCAAAGGTCTGCCCGGCCTGCGCCTCGCCGTCTGGCGCGCCGCCTGCGGCGGAGGTGACAATAAGGCGTGTCAGCGTTGGCCCGCCAAAGGCCGGGCAGGTTGTCTGGCTGGCGGGCAGCCGGAAGGCATGTTCAAAGCCGCCATCAGGCCCATAACAGGCCACGCGCCCCGCGCCCCATTGCGCATTCCAGAAGTTGCCCTGCGCATCAACAACCGCGCCATCGGGGGTAATCCCGCCCTTGCCCAGATCAAGGAACACCTCTGGCGCTGCGTTGGGCCAGCCCTCGGCATCCAGTGCCACACGCCAGACCTTGGCCTCGGCGCTATCGGCAAAATAGGCCAGATCGCCCGACGGCGCGAAACAGATGGCGTTGGAGATGGTGATATCCGGGAACAGCTTTCGCACCTCGCCGCGATAGTAGCGGTAGATCGCGCCAAGCCCCGGCTCGGCCTCATATCCCATGGTGCCAATCCAGAAACCTCCCTGAGGGTCCGCGCGACCATCGTTGGAGCGGGTCGCGGCGTTATCCGGCTCAAGATCGGCAACGTGGGTCTGGGTCCCGTCTTTCAGGTCAAACCGGACAAGATCGCGCGCCGTCGCCACGAGCAGCGTGTCATGATCCACCCAGCCCGCAGCAGACACGGCGCGGTCAAACTGCCAGTGCCGTTCCGCCCTGCCATCCCATTCGTAAAGCCGGTGCGCTTTTATATCGAACCAGAACAGCGCCGCGCGCTCCGGGTGCCACAGCGGCCCCTCGCCCAGCGCGCAGCGGGTCTTTGAAATCACATCTGCCGCCATGCGCGCCTCCCTTGCGTTCCGACCGGTCCAGATGCCCACATCCGGGCGCGCGGAGCAAGCCCTGCCGACACTGCGCGATTTAGGGCTGGAAAATCAAAGCGATCTGGGCAACGCTCTGCCCCGCAACACTGACCCAAGAGGAACGCCCGATGACCTGCGTCTTCGTCCAGATCCGCTGCACCCCCGGCACCGCGTACCGCGTGGCCGGTGACATTGTCCTGCGCGAGATCCATTCCGAACTGTATTCGACAAGCGGCGAGTACGACCTGATGGTCAAGCTCTACATCCCCGAAGGTGAGGACGTGGGCAAATATATCAATGACCGATTGCTGGATATCACCGGCATCGAACGCACGCTGACCACGCTGACGTTCCGGGCGTTCTGAGGTCAGGCGCACAACTGGGAGAAAAACAATGAAATTTAAGACTATTATGATGGGCGCGGCCCTTGCGGCACTGGCCGCAGGCGCGCAGGCGGATGTGAAGGTGGGCATGATCACCACGCTTTCGGGCGGCGGCGCAGGGCTTGGCATCGACGTGCGGGACGGCTTCATGCTGGCGATCGAGCAATCTGGCCGCGACGACATCGAGGTGGTGATCGAGGACGATCAGCGCAAGCCGGACGTCGCCGTGCAACTGGCCGACAAGATGATCCAGTCCGAGAAGGTCGACGTGCTGACCGGCATCATCTGGTCCAACCTCGCCATGGCGGTGGTGCCTGCGGCGACGGCGCAGGGCAAGGTTTATCTGTCGCCGAACGCGGGCCCGTCTGCGCTTGCGGGCAAGGGCTGCCACAAGAACTACTTCAACGTGGCCTGGCAGAACGATGCGTTTCACGAGGCGGCCGGCGCTTATGCGGCAGGCGACGGCTCTGGCAATGCTTTCATCATGGCGCCGAATTATCCGGCTGGTAAGGATGCTCTGACCGGCTTCAAGCGCGGCTTTGGCGGCGATGTGGCGGCAGAGGTCTATACCAAGCTCGGCCAGACCGACTACGCGGCCGAGATCGCCCAGATCAAGGCTTCAGGCGCGGATGTGCTCTACTACTTCCTGCCCGGCGGCATGGGGATCTCCTTCATGAAGCAATACGCGGCTTCGGGCGCGGACATTCCCGTGATCGGCCCGGCGTTCAGCTTTGACCAGGGCATCCTCGGGGCCATTGGCGAGGCGGCTTTGGGTGTGAAAAACACGGCGCATTGGTCGAAGGATCTGGACGTGCCGGGCAACGCCGAATTCGTGGCGCGCTTTTCCGAGAAATATGGCCGCCTGCCGTCTGTCTACGCGGCGCAAGGCTTTGACACAGGGCTTTTGCTGGCCTCAGCCGTGGCAAAAGCGGATGTCAGCGACGCGGAGGCGTTCCATGGCGCTTTGAAGGCGGCGGACTTCCAGTCGGTGCGCGGGGACTTTGCCTTCGCGGAAAACCAGCACCCGATCCAGACCATCTACATGCGTGAGGTGGTCAAGGAAGGCGAGATCGTCACCAACCGTCTCGTCGGCCCGGCGGCAGAGGGGTATTCCGATCCTTATGGCGCTGAATGCAAGATGTGATCTGAAGGGGTGTCGGGGCAAAGCCCCGACCTACGGGCCGTCGGCGCGGGTTTTGTCTGTGTGACACAGAGAACATTGGCGCGGCGGTCTAGTAGGCCGGGGCTGTGCCCCGGCCCCACTTTGACTGTAACATGACCCTCCCCCTCCTCATCGAACAGGTCCTGAACGGGCTGCAAGCGGGCGTGATGCTGTTTCTCATGGCCGCCGGGCTGACGCTGATTTTTGGTGTCATGGGGTTGATCAACCTCGCCCATGGCTCGCTCTACATGATCGGCGCGTTCTTTGCCGCCGCCGTTGCTGCCTGGAGCGGGAGTTTTCTGCTGGGGCTTGTGGCGGCGCTGGCCGGGGCCGCCTTTGCCGGTGCGTTGATCGAACGGGTGGTGATACGCAGGCTTTACGGGCGGGATCACCTTGATCAGGTTCTGGCGACCTTTGCCCTGATCCTGATTTTCTCCGAAGGCACGCGCTGGCTCTTTGGGTCTTTCCCGCTGTACCTTGACGCACCGGACGCGCTCTCGAAGCCCATCGCGTTGCCTTTCGGCATTCTCTACCCTGCCTACCGGCTTGCAATCATTGGCGTGGGGCTTGCCGTGGCCCTCGGTCTGTTCTGGCTGATCGGGCGCACGCGGCTTGGCATTCGCATCCGTGCGGGCGAGAACGACCGGGAAATGATCGCGGCGCTTGGGGTCGATATTGACCGGCTCTATACAATGGTGTTTGCGCTTGGAGCGGCGTTGGCGGGCCTCGCCGGGGCGCTTGTAGGGGCCATCCAATCGGTGCAGGTGGGCATGGGCGAGCCCGTGTTGATCCTGGCTTTTGTGGTGATCGTCATCGGCGGCATCGGGTCAATCAAAGGCGCACTGATAGGCGCGTTGCTGGTTGGCCTGACGGACACGCTGGGCGGGGTTTTCCTGCCGCAGTTGTTCAAGCTGTTCATGGAACCGGCGGCGGCGACGCAGACGGGCGCATCGCTCGCGTCCATGGCGATCTACATCCTCATGGCGCTGGTGCTGATCTGGCGTCCCACGGGGTTGTTTGGAGCGCGGGCATGAGGGACCTGTGGTGCGAGCGCTTTGAGCGGGGTCTCTTTTCGGGGCGCTGCCCCGGACCCCGGGATATTTTTGGCACAAAGAAACCGGGATACCGCACATGAGCAGGGAAGCCGTGATCAATGCGGTGGTTGTTGCGGGCCTTGTCCTCGTACCGCTGTGGGCCGTTTGGGCCGATGAGCCGTTCACCATTACACTTGCGACGCGGGCGGTGGTGTTGGCGCTTGCGGCCGTTGGGCTCAATCTGGCTTTGGGGCTGGGCGGGTTGGTGAGCCTTGGGCATGCGGTGTTCTTTGGGATTGGCGGCTATGCAATGGGGGTTTTGGCCTCCCATGCGCAAAGTTATACACCTTTGATGGAGTGGCCGGTTCTGATCGAGGGCACCAAGTCCATGCCGATTATCTGGCTGGTTTCCATTGTCGCCTCAGCCCTGGTGGCGCTGGTGATCGGGTCGGTTTCGCTGCGCACGTCCGGTGTCTATTTCATCATGATCACGCTGGCTTTTGGACAGATGTTCTTTTTCTTCACCATCAGTTGGGCCGCTTATGGCGGCGAAGACGGCTTGTCGATCTATGTCCGAAACGGGTTTCCGGGGTTAAACACGCTGGTGCCGATCCAATTCTACGGGCTGTGCCTTGTGGTTCTGCTTGTGGTGCTTGTGTTTTGTTCCGCGCTTGCCCGTTCGCCCTTTGGCCTTGCTTTGAACGCGGCGCGACAAGCGCCGGAGCGGGTGCAGGCCGTGGGGCTTGATCCATTCCGCCTGCGGCTGGTGGCCTTTGTGATCAGCGGAGCGATCACCGGGCTTGCGGGGGCGCTCTTCGCGGATCTGGCGCGGTTTGTCAGCCCAACGATGTTCAGCTGGCAGCTGTCCGGCGAGATCATGGTTTTCATCATCATCGGCGGCGTGGCGCGGCTGTTCGGCCCGGTCGTGGGCGCCGTTCTGTTTGTGATGCTGGAGCATTGGCTTGGGGGCTTGAGCGACTATTGGCATGTGTTCCTGGGGCTCCTGCTCCTTGGGATCGTGCTCTTTGCCAAGGGCGGGTTGATCGGTGTGTTGGCTGGAAAGGCGCGGGCGCATGACTGAACCGGTTCTGGAGACCCGCGCGATCACCAAATCCTTTGGTGCGCTGAAGGCCTCTGATGCGGTGTCACTGGACCTGCGCCCCGGAGAGATTCACGCCATCATCGGCCCCAATGGCGCAGGAAAAAGCACGCTCATCGGGCAGATCAGCGGCGCTTTGGTGCCGGACTCGGGTGCAGTGTTTCTGGATGGGGAGGACGTCACTGCCCTGCCGCCGCAGGTCCGCGCGCGCAAAGGTCTGGCGCGGTCGTTCCAGATCAGTCAATTGGCAATGGAAGACTCGGTTTTGCAGAACGCCCTGCTCGGCGCTTTGGGCGCGGGCGGCTCGCCGTGGCGGTTCTTTCGGCCTGCGCTCTCGGACCGACCCCTACGAGAACGGGCTGAGGCGGCTTTGGCTCGCGTGGGTCTGACCGAACAGGCCGCGCGTGTCACCGCAGAGCTGTCGCACGGGCAAAGGCGGCTGTTGGAAGTGGCCGTGGCGCTGACCATGGCTCCCAAGGTATTTGTCATGGATGAGCCGATGGCCGGACTGGGGACCGAGGGCAGCGCCGCGCTGACCCGGCTTTTGGATCAGTTGCGCCATGAGGCCCCGATCCTGTTGGTGGAGCACGACATGGACGCGGTCTTTGCCCTCGCGGACCGGATCAGCGTGCTGGTCTATGGCCGGGTGATCGCAACCGGGACGGTCGAAGAAATCCGCGCCAACCGGGCCGTGCAGGACGCCTACCTGGGGGGCGAGACATGAGTCTTCTGACGGTCCGAGGATTGGAGGCGCGCTATGGCGCGTCGCAAGCGCTGTTCGGCGTTGATCTGGAGATTGACGAGGGCGAGGTGCTGGCGCTCATGGGCCGCAATGGCATGGGCAAGTCGACAACCGTCAAATGCCTGTGCCGGATGATGGTCTCTTCCGGAGACTTGCGGTTTGCCGGACAGGACCTGCACGGCTTGCGCGCGCATCAGGCAGGGCGGCTCGGGATAGGCCTTGTGCCGGAGGGGCGGCGCTGTTTCGCAGACCTCACCGTGCTTGAAAACCTTGTGGCAGCCGCGCGGCCCGGTCATTGGGATGCAGAGCGCGTTGGCGCGTTGTTTCCACGCCTGACGGAGCGGCAAGGTCAGATTGCCCGCAGCCTGTCGGGCGGCGAGCAGCAGATGCTCGCCATCGGGCGGGCACTGATGACCAACCCGCGCCTGCTCGTGCTGGATGAAGCGACAGAAGGGCTTGCGCCGATTGTGCGGCAGGAGATCTGGGCCGCGCTGACGAAGCTCAAGGCAGAGACCGGCATGGCAATGCTCATCATCGACAAATCGCTCTCCGAGATCAGCGCCGTGGCGGATCGGGCGGTGATCCTTGAGCGCGGCAAATCAGTTTGGACCGGGGAGCCGGAGGGGATCTCCGGAGAGATCGCGGAGCGGTATTTGGGGGTTTGAGGACGCGCTACACCGCCAGCAATGCCTCATCGAACCAGACATCCTCGTAACTTGGGGTCACAAGGAAACGCCACCCCGGCGCAAGTCCGAGATACGGCATCAACAGCGGTAGACCCTCCGCGATATGTGAAACATGGCAAGGTTCGAAAAAGTCAGGCGCTTCGGAGAGCTCCGAACCACCCCAAAGGAACCAGCCGCTGTTGCTTCCCGCCACCGGGTGACGCAGGCCATTCAGAGGCATTTCAAACTGCCACGCGGTTTTTGCAACGCCGACAAAGCTCGCCATAGCGGTTTCGACAAAGGGGCTTTCCCAGCGGGCGCATATCTCTCTTTGTTGTTTGACCCACATGACCGGTCTCCAAACTCATCACGCGTGACGCGACCTTGGTATGGCAGGGCGCTGCTGTCCAGCGTTTGGCACAATCGAGCTGGGATCCGGAGCCAATTCGAAATTTTCCCACCTCTCAACCATGGACATTCCCGCGTCCGCACGGCATCCCGTTAGCACTAACAGGAGGGCCACAGTCTGATCGCAGACCCAGCGCAGGCGGCCTTCCGCGACCAGAAGGACATGCCGCAATGAAGATCGCTCTGATCGGCGTGGGCAAGATTGCCCTCGACCAGCACGTGCCCGCGATTGCCGGGAGTGAGGATTGGGAGCTGGCCGCGACCTGCTCGCGGCATGGCTCTGTACCCGGCGTTCCGGCGTTCACCGATTTGGACACCATGCTGGCCGCGCATCCGGACATTGAAACCGTCTCGCTCTGCATGCCGCCGGTGCCCCGGTTTGACTTCGCCGCCAAAGCCATCGCGGCGGGGCGCAATGTGATGCTCGAAAAGCCGCCCGGCGCGTCTTTGGCAGAGTGTCATGCGCTGGAAGCCATGGCGCGCGCCGCCGGGGTCAGTCTCTTTGCCACATGGCATTCGCGCGCTGCGGACAAGGTGCAGGGTGCCAAGGCGTGGCTTCAGGACAAGTCCATCACCCGTGCCCATGTCACATGGCGCGAGAGCGTGCGCAAATGGCATCCCGGTCAGGATTGGGTGTTTGAGCCGGGCGGCATGGGTGTGTTTGATCCCGGCATCAACGGGCTGAGCATTCTCACGGAAATCCTCCCTGCCCCGGTGCATCTGCGCTCTGCGACACTGGCATACCCTGAAAACCGGCAGACGCCGATTGCGGCGCGGCTCTCTTTCACCGGCAACACCTCCGCCGAGTTTGATTGGCGCGAAGAGGATCGGGATGTCTGGGATATCGAGGTGGACACACCAGACGGCACGCTTGCCCTGCGCGATGGCGGCGCGCGGATGGAGATCGACGGCGCTGACCATGACGACGGTCAACCGGCGCTTGGCGAATACCCCCGTCTTTATGTGCAAATGGCGGATCTGGTGCGGGCCGGAGCCATCGACATGGATCTCAGCCCGCTAGTGCATGTGGCGGACGCCCATATGCTCGGGCGGCGGGAGACAGTCGAGCCATTTGATTTCTGAAAACGGGCCGGGCGCGGCAAGGGCCACGCAGAGCGGCGGGCTTTTTTGCAGACTGGCGTAATCGATTACAAACCTATACCTCTAACCACGAAGCCGAGCCACAGGTGGAGCAAACACCGCTTGAAGTGCCTCGCCAGCGACAAAGCCTCTGCCCGGCGGTCCGGGAAAGTGGCGCGCGACACGGGAGATTAACAAATGACGTTCAAACCGCATGGCAAACACCTGATTGCGGGCGACTGGGTCGCCTCCGAGCAGACTTTCCTGTCCGAGCCATCCTCCGGCGCGGCGCACGCCTTTTCCGTCGGCACGCCGGACTTGGTAAATCAGGCCTGCGAGGCCGCTGAAGAGGCCTTCTGGACTTTCGGCTATAGCAGCCGTCAGACGCGCGCAGACTTTCTGAACGCCATCGCGGATGAGATCGAAGCGCGCGGCGATGCCATCACCCAGATCGGCTGCGAGGAAACCGGCCTGCCGGAGGCACGCCTGCAAGGCGAGCGCGGCCGCACGACCGGCCAGCTTCGGCTCTTTGCATCGCACATTCTGAGCGGTGATTATCTTGACCGCCGCCATGACGCCGCCCTGCCCGATCGTGCGCCCCTGCCCCGGCCTGATCTCAAGATGGTGCAACGCCCGATCGGCCCGGTCGCCGTCTTTGGCGCGTCCAACTTTCCTTTGGCCTTCTCCACGGCGGGGGGCGACACGGCCGCTGCTTTGGCCGCTGGCTGTCCTGTTGTAGTCAAAGGTCACTCCGCCCACCCCGGCACCGGTGAAATCATTGCAGAGGCCATCCATGCAGCGATTGAAAAGACCGGCGTGCCGAAAGGCGTGTTCTCGCTAATCCAGGGCGGCAAACGCGACGTGGGCACCACCCTTGTGCAGCATCCGCTGATCAAAGCCGTCGGCTTTACCGGATCGCTGGGCGGGGGCCGCGCCCTGTTCGACCTGTGCGCGCAGCGCCCGGAGCCGATCCCCTTCTTTGGCGAGCTAGGCTCCGTCAATCCAATGTTCATCCTGCCGGACGCACTCAAGACGCGCGGCGCACAGATCGGCACCGGCTGGGCCGGATCGCTCACCATGGGTGCGGGACAGTTCTGCACCAATCCCGGCATTGCCGTGGTTCAGAAAGGCGCGGAGGGCGATGCTTTTGTCTCTGCCGCGGCAGAGGCGCTCAAGGGCGTTCAGACCCAATGTATGCTCACCGATGGCATCGCACAGGCCTACAAGGACGGCAAAAGCCGCTTTGACGGGCGCAATGCGGTAGAGCCGGTTCTGGTGACGGACAGCGAAGGGCGCAATGCCTCGCCCAACCTCTATCAGACCGATGCGGGAAATTACCTGCAGGATCATGCGCTTGGCGAAGAGGTCTTTGGCCCGCTCGGCCTCGTGGTTCGGGTCGAAAACCCCGATGAGATGGAGACGCTCGCGCGCGGTTTCGAAGGGCAACTCACCTGCACCCTGCACATGGACGCAGGCGACACGGCGCTTGGCCAGCGCCTGATGCCGATTCTGGAACGCAAGGCCGGACGCATTCTGGTCAACGGCTTTCCGACCGGCGTCGAAGTGGCCGACAGCATGGTACACGGCGGCCCCTACCCCGCCTCTACCAACTTTGGCGCCACTTCCGTTGGCACGCTGTCGATCCGCCGTTTCCTGCGCCCCGTGTGCTATCAGAACCTGCCGGACGCGCTCCTGCCTGCCGATCTCACCTGACCAATCCGCTGAAGTAGAGGACCACACAATGAGCATGATGGCCAAAGTGACCGCGCTTGTCGGCGGCACCGTTGCCCTTGTCCGCAGCATCGGCGCGCCCCGCCATCAGGCTTTCGGCGCGGCGCCCGACATCCCCGAAGCCCGTTCACAGGGTATCATGACGCTGAAAATGCCGGTGGCCGAAGGCTGGAAAGATGGCCATCTGCCCACCTGTGCGCCGGGCCTGAAGGTCAACGCCTTTGCCTCCGGCCTTGATCATCCGCGCTGGATCGAGGTGCTGCCCAATGGCGATGTTCTGGTGGCCGAATCCAAGGAAGAACCCGGCCCGCCCAAAACCCTGATGGACCGCGCCGCGCAGGCCACCATGAAACGCGTGAAGGCCATCGGCAAAAGCGCCAACCGCGTCACCCTCTGGCGCGACGCGGATGGCGATGGCGTGGCCGAAATCCGCGAGGTGTTTGTCGAGAATCAGAACCAGCCCTTCGGCATGGCACTGGTGGACGAGCGCTTCTACCTGGGCAACACGGATGGCATTCGCGTGTTCAACTACACCCCCGGACAGCCGCTGGCCGGGGACGGCACACCGCTGGTCTCGTTCAAGCCGCACGGTCACTGGACCCGCAGCCTCATTGCCTCTCCTGATGGCACAAAAATTTACGCCGGTGTCGGCTCGCTTTCCAATATTGGCGATCAGGGCATGGAGGCCGAGGAAGGCCGCGCCGCGATCTGGGAGCTAGACATCGCCACCGGCAAGGCCCGCATCTTTGCCTCTGGCCTGCGCAATGCTGTCGGCACGGCCTGGGAGCCTGAGACAGGCAAGCTGTGGACCGTGGTCAACGAACGCGACGGCCTCGGGGACGAAACACCGCCCGACTACCTGACATCCGTGGAAGACGGCGGTTTCTACGGCTGGCCCTATTGCTACTGGGACCGGATCGTGGATGACCGTGTGCCGCAGGATCCCGAAAAGGTCGCCAGCGCCACAACGCCCGACTACGCGCTCGGCGGGCACACGGCCTCGCTCGGCCTGTGCTGGATGCCAGAAGGCACCCTGCCCGGCTTTGGAAACGGCATGGTGATCGGCCAGCACGGATCGTGGAACCGCTCGAAATTGAGCGGCTACAAGCTGATCTTCATCCCGTTCGAGAACGGCAAACCCAGCGGCCCCGCGCGCGATATCCTGTCCGGTTTCCTGTCAGAGGACGAAAAGCTCGCCTATGGTCGCCCGGTTGGCGTGACACTCGGCGCGGACCGCAAATCGCTGCTCATGGCAGACGACGTGGGCGACATCATCTGGCGGGTCACAGCGGCCGATTGACCGCCCTCCCGCGCAACCCGCCCCCCTGGCAACGGCGGAACGCCGCTGCATATGTGCGCTTTTGTGGTCCGTATGCAGCGGGACCGGGTCTATGACCGGGCCAGACAGGGAAATTTTCAAAATATCCTCAGAGGCTTAAACGCCGCCGCCCAAGAATTTGCAAAGCTGCGTTTTTTGCCTTGTGCAGCCGTTGCTTGGATGGTTATACCCGTCGGCGGAGACGTGGCCGAGTGGTCGAAGGCGCTCCCCTGCTAAGGGAGTAGGCGGGAAACCGTCTCGAGGGTTCGAATCCCTTCGTCTCCGCCATAAACCTCAATAAAAACAGATACATGAAGAAAACCGCCCCCTGCGGGGCGATGTTCTAGTTTTCGCGAAACTTCCCAGAACATCGTGGGAACTCGCACCACGTTTTGGCAAGAAATTGGCAAAACGGATTCTACGGATTTCGCTTTCAGAACAGCCCTGCTGGAGTCTCAGTCTTGCTGACTATCAATTCCCTGCGTCTGCCGCCCCCACCTTCACGCGATACTGTGTAGGTCAATCGAACCTCATCAATCACAGCCCATTCGAAAAGACTTCGTATCTCAGGCGTGTCGTTAATCGACAGTACAAACTCGCCCTGGCTCGACTTAAGCAGATCAGCCATCAGAGTGAACTGATCGCGAGAAAATGCGTCACCGTAGTCTTGCTCGTTTCCGAAGTATGGCGGGTCAAGATAGAACAGTGTGTTCCGCCCGTCATAGCGCGCCAGAATGTCGGCCCAGTCCAAGTTCTCGAAAACGACACCGGACAGCCGCTCGTGTGCAGCCTCCAAATGCTTGGCGATCTGCGTAATATCAAACCGGCTAGGACGATCCACCGCTACTCCGAAGACACCATCCACTTTGCCACCGAATGCCTGTCGCTGCAGATAGAGAAAACGCGCCGCGCGCTCCAGGTCGGTGAGTGTGGACGGATCGCACTTCCGAAGCCTCTCAAACTCGCGACGGCTGGATACCTGATACTTCAGCGTATCCATGAACTGCGGATAGTGTCTCTGTAGGATACGAAACAGGTTGATGATCTCGCCATTGGCGTCGTTGATCACCTCGACCTTGGGTCGGTAGGCGCGCCGCAAAAACACGCCACCCATACCAACAAATGGCTCGACATAGGTTTGATGGGGAATCCGCTCTATGCGCTCGATAAGCGTTTTTGCGAGCTTCGACTTACCGCCCATCCACGGGGCGACTGGCGCAGCAGCGCCTACGTACTGTTGTGTCATGATTTTTCATTAGTAAGGTCGCCTTGCTCACGTGAGCATGGGCGACGATTCTGATGAATGTTCGTCGGCGGGGGTCATTTGACCGTGGACCCCGTGGTGGGTGGTGTTGGCGCACCACCTGCCCCCAAAATTGGAAACGTTCCTCCTACTACCTGCTACCACCCGGCGATTAAGTTCGAGGCACGCCCACTTTCTGAAGAACTCTTTTTGTTCAGCTCCGCCCGCCTCGATGCGCTGGCGGAGGTATGCTCCGCACAGCGGGCTTTCGCATAAACCCTCGCCGCACAGCCGCGAGCGACGGTTTCGTCAATCCGTTCCTGATCTTGCAGGGTGAGCCCCTGAGCACCCGGAAGCGCATCACCGATAGCTTGGCTCAGACCGGGCACATTTCCCGGTGTCGAACTGAAACACCCCGCCAGCGTCAACACACTCGCGGCGGCCAAGATCAGCCTGGATCGCTTGCCCAACAGCTTTTGCATTCTCCGCCTCCACTTCTGCTTCGTGATCCGCGCGACCGGACTGGTGCAGCCACAGCCCCGCGCCAATGAGGGCGATCAACAGACCGCCCAAGACTGCCAGCCTGATCATACGGACGCACCGATCAGACAAAGGTCCCGCTCTTCCGCCCGGCGGCGCACAAGGCCGCGCAGGACGCGGCCTCCGGCCTTGTTCCACCAGGTCAGCGCCTCGCACCCGCCTGCAATGTCACCCGCGTTCAGGCGGCGCGTCGCGGTGCTTTTCCCTGCCCCGGCTACGCCCACGTTATAGGCCAGCGACCCATAGGCGGCGGCTCGCGTCGGTGGCAGGCGCGCGGAGATGGTCTCAGGCAAGAAGTAGCCATGCAGCCCGGTCCGATAGCTGACCAGCTCACGTTCCAGCATCGCGCGGCATTCCGCTTCGGTATAGCGGTCGCCCAGCTTGACGCCCTTGGTTTCGCCATAGCAGACGGTCGGGATACCCACGGGATCGAGATAAGCCTCAAGCCGCAACCCTTCCCATTTGGCGACCAGCGGGAAAGCGTGATCGAGGAAGGCTTGCGTGGCATCGGGGCTGGCCTCTGCCTCGATCGGCTGGGCCTCTGTACGCTCGATCGCGCTCGGCTCCTGAGACATCCAGATCCCGCCGCCAAGCAAGGCAATCAAAGCGATCAGCCCAACCCACGGCGGGCTGTGGAAGGTGTTCCGATCCTTCGGATGCTCGATCCCCTGGCGCAAGACGCGCCCGAAAACGCCGTAAGCAAAACAGGCCATCGACAGCCAAAACCAGACGCGCGGGTTCGTATCGACGCCTGTGATCCAATAGATCACATCGCCCAACCAGAGGACGACAATTCCGAGATAGATTGCCCACATCGAATGGGACCGCGCCGCGATGGCGCGGGCATTGGGTACAAGTTTCATGGCTTCCTCCATAAAAAAGCCCGCTCTGAGGCGGGCAAAACGGTCAGTTTTGGTTCAAATCACTTCGGCCAGAGGTTTAACCCCTTGAGCGCGGCGACTGCCGCTCCGGCCAGCACGATCAGCCCACCGAAGGCTTTCAGGAACGCGATCAACCGGCGCTGCGTCCGATAGGCGAGAAGGATTTCCCTCAGCGTTGTGCCATCCCGAACGATGTCGCGCAGCAGATCGCGTTCCTTCTTGTCCTGGAACATCTCCGCCAAGGAGAGCAGCGTTCTGCGCTCCGCATCCGAGAACGGATTCTCCGACGTTGTTTCACTCATTGCCTGTCCTCTTCCTTTGAAACCCGCTCAAGTCGCAGGGTCGATTTGTTGCCCGATAAGAATGCCGCCTTCGAGAAAGACGCGAAGGTTTGCCGTGTCCCAGATCTGATAGGACGCCACCTTTCCAACCTCGAAAGCCGCCATTTGCGCGGCGCTCACGTTGAAGAGCCAAAGGCCGTCGCCGCTGTGCACCCCGGTGACCTCGACGTCGGCAGCACCGCCTTTGGAGCGACGGATGCGCATAACGAAGTCACCGGCTGTAACGGCAACCCCCGCCCCGTCTTGGGCCAGCATTTCAAAGGGCAGCGCTTCACCTTTGGTGTAGTCCTCGATGTCATAGCGTTCCGACATTTGCCGTCGCCCTCCATGTTCTGGCGCGCCCGGTGGCCGCATGTTTCAAAGCAGTGCCGGTGGCCATGTGTGTGGCCGCCTTCCCAACCGGCCCCTCGAACCCCGATGGATCAGGTTCCGGCGCGGGGTCTTCCAAAGGCGTGAGCAGAAAGGTGGACGTGAACCACGTCTTCGGGTTCGCGATCCCTGTGGCAAAGTCTGCTGGCGCATACGCCCCGGTGTCGCGCGTGATCTGCCCGGTGCAGGCGACCAGATCATACGTGCTGTCCTGCCCGATCACGGTTTGCGCGCTCAGCTCGGGATGGCTCAGATCCCGACTGCCGGTCTGGTGAACCAAAGCGGCACCGACCACCACCAAAGAGCCGTCCCGCGTCACGTCCACCGTTGAGGCCGCAATCGGATTGTTGCCACCGGCCTTCACAACAGCGAACGAAACCGCTTCGACGCCGCGATAAGCCCGGATATTGAAGCCGGTTGTGTGACCGCTGTAGACCGCACCGCTAAAGGTCAGCTCTGCCGGAACGCTGGCGCCAATGGTCAAAACGCCTACCGCACCGACAGTATCGACAACGCCATTGGAATGAATGTTCCGAACTGCATCATCCACATCCGTGACAATGTCGAAGTTGCGTTGGGTGTTCGCCCCGCCGAACCACTGGATCAGCAGAACGTCACCGGCCTGCAGGGGCAAGGCGGAGATGTCGGCCGTCTTGCCGGTCCCCGCCTGTGCCACTTCACCCAAGTAGGTGATCGCCATCAGGGATAGCTGCCCAGATCGAGCGCCGTCGCATCCCCAAAGCCACGCCCGCCTTCACCAAAGAAGGCCGTGTAAGCTGCCTGATCCGCCGCCAGCAGTTCCGCATAGCTCATGCCGGACGCGGCAACGTCGATCAGATGGTACTGGTAGAGAATGAAGCTCTGACCATCATCGGAGCGCAGGCTGTTGTAGGGCGGGACGTTCCCCCAGAACGCCTGGTAGATTGCGTTCAGGCTCGCATTGGCGTTCGGCGATCCGCTCCACCCGCTGGAGTTCAGGGCCTTCTGGCGCGGCCCTGTTGTGTTGTTCAGAGAACCAAGCAAAAGGCGGTTTGTGGCAAAGGCCGCCGTGTTGCCCATGCCGGTGAAGTAGAGGTTTGTCGTGGCCGTCGCCACGCGGGTCACGTCAGCCCAGACAAACATGGCGACCTCGCGCCCCGGATTGTTCGCAAGGTAGTCGCGGATTGCGTCCGCCCCGTAGATCCCGGCGCGGTGTCCGCCCTGCGACGTGCGGCTGACGACGCCATGCAGCGCCCCGTTTGTGGTCCGCTCGAAGGCCCCTTCTGCTCCGGTGAAGGTGTTTTCGA
>NZ_SRXY01000002.1:11305-626665 GCF_004804335.1 Pacificoceanicola onchidii | reverse complement strand
CAGCCGCTTGGCCTGCTCGGCCCAGAACCCTTCCGGATCGGCCACAGACTGCGCATACATCGCATCATACTGCGCCGCATCAACATTCGCAGACGCAGAAAGTTCCGCGCTGGGGGGGTAGGTGTTGCTCATTTTGGGGGCTCCTCCACAAATCAATTGGGGGCAGGGAATAGGTCCCGGCCCCCAAGATCAAGACCACTTTGGTCGTGGAAGGCCGGGAAACGTATTAAATTGCGAGATATTCCGCGCGCAGTTCTTCGTTCTCCAGAACTTCGGCGGCGCTGCCGTCAAAGACAATGGAGCCGGTGTCGAGAATGACGGCGCGGTCCGCAAGCTGCAGGGCGCGCACCGCGTTCTGCTCCACGATGATCGTGGTCATGCCTTGCTCCTTGATGTGGCGCAGGGTCTTCTCGATTTCGTCGACGATCACCGGGGCAAGGCCTTCATAAGGCTCGTCGAGCAAAAGCACCTTGATGTCCCGCGCCAGTGCCCGCGCGATGGCGAGCATCTGCTGCTCGCCGCCGGACAGGGTCACGCCTTCCTGGTTGCGGCGCTCGCCGAGGCGGGGGAAGAGCTCATACAGGCGCTCGATGGACCAGCCGATCGGCGGGGCGATCTGCGCCAGCTTGAGGTTCTCCTCAACCGTCAGGCCGGGGATGATGCAGCGGTCTTCAGGCACAAGACCGAGACCCACGGTCGCGGCCTCATAACTCTTCATGTTGTGCAGCGGCTGGTGATCCAGCCAGATCTCGCCCTTGTTCACCTGCGGATCGTCGAGCCGCGCGATGGAGCGCAACGTGGTGGTCTTGCCCGCGCCGTTGCGGCCCAGAAGCGCGAGGATCTCGCCTTCGTGGACGTTGAAGGAAATGCCCTGCACGATGTAGCTCTCGCCGTAATAGCTGTGCATGTCCCAGACCGAAAGAAAGGCGGGTGCCGTTTCGGCCATATTGGCGTTTTTGGAAAAATCCGGACGTACGTTCATGTCTGTTCCTCACCTTTGAGGGGGTGCGGGGCAAAGCCCCGCCCTACGGAGTGTCGGTCTTGTAGGCCGGGGCTCTGCCCCGGCCCCACGCTCAGTGGGCCTCGCCGAGATAGGCTTCCTGCACCTTCGGATGGCCTTTGATGTTCTGCGGCTCATCTTCGACAAGCGGTGTGCCCTGCGCCAGAACCGTGATCCGGTCGGCGAGGGAGAACACCACGTGCATGTCATGCTCGATGATGGCGATGGTGATGTCGCGCTTCTCCTTGATCTCCTTCAGCAGGTCGATCGTGTTGTTGGTGTCCGCGCGCGCCATGCCCGCCGTCGGCTCGTCCAGAAGCAGCAGCTTCGGATTTTGCACGAGGCACATAGCCATCTCCAGCCGCCGCTTGTCGCCGCGAGACATGGAGGCCGAGTGCATGTGACGCTTGTCCAACATGTTCACGTCTTCCAGCATCGTCTCGGCCTGTTCGATCAGCGACTTCTCCGATTGCACCGATTCAATCGCGTGGAGCCGGTAGGCCCCGTCCCGCCGCGCAAACAGCGGGATCATCATGTTTTCCATGACCGTCAGATCACCGAAGATTTCCGGGGTCTGGAACACGCGGGAGATGCCCATCTGGTTGATCTCGTGGGGCGAACGGCCCAGCACGGATTTGCCGTCGAACATGACCGAACCGGTGTCGGGGATCAGCTTGCCGACGAGGCAGTTGAGCAGCGTCGACTTGCCCGCGCCGTTCGGCCCGATGATCGCGTGCACGGTGTTTTCGCGCACCGAGAGGTTCACATCGCCGAGCGCCTGCAGACCGCCGAAGCGCTTGTTGACGTCCTTGACTTCAAGAATACCCATCAGTCTGGCTCCTTATTCCGCAGGTTCGGTGGATTTGCCGGGGGTCTCATCGTCCGCCGCTTTCTTGCGGCCGAAGAGACGTGCGATTTTCTGGCCACCTTCGACGAGACCGCCGGGCAGGAAGATCACGACCAGCATGAAGATGATACCCAAAGTCAGGTGCCAGCCTTTGCCGATGAACGGGTAGATCAGCGCGACGATCAGGTCTTCAAGCCCATCGGGCATGAAGGCGAACCAGCCGTGCAGGATCTCGGAGTTGATCTTGGAAATGATGTTTTCCATGTACTTGATCGCACCCGCACCCAGAACCGGGCCAATCAGCGTGCCGACACCGCCCAGGATGGTCATCAGAACAACCTCACCCGACGCCGTCCAGAACATGCGCTCCGCACCGGCCAGCGGGTCCATCGCGGCCATCAGGCCACCGGCAAGGCCGGCATACATGCCCGAGATGACGAAGGCGGCCAGCGTGTAGGGCTTCGGGTTCAGACCGGTGTAGCTCATACGCTGCTGGTTCGACTTCACCGCGCGCAGCATCATGCCAAAGGGCGAGCGGAAGATGCGGATGGCGAGGTAGAAGGCCGCCAGCATCAGGATGCCGGAGAAGTAGTAACCGACGTTGAAGACAAACTCCCACGGGCCAATGGCCAGCTCCGCGGTGGAGCGCATTTCCAGTCCGAAGATGCCGGGCACCGGGATGTTGCCGCCTTCGGTCTGGGCCACGCCGAGGATCCGCGGATCGTCGAGCGCCAGTTGCAGCCCGGTCTCACCGCCGGTGATCGGGGTCAGAACCGAGTAGGCGAGGGCAAAGGACATCTGCGCGAAGGCCAGCGTCAGGATCGAGAAGTAGATCCCCGAGCGGCGCAGGCTGACGTAACCGATGACAACCGCGAAGAGACCAGAGACGATCACCGACAGGATGATGGCCGGAACCACGTTCATGCTCAGCAGCTTGAACATCCAGACCGCCGAGTAGGAGCCCACTCCGAGGAAGGCCGCATGGCCAAAGGAGAGGTAGCCGGTGAGGCCGAAGAGGATGTTGAAGCCGATCGCAAAGATACCAAAGATCACAAAACGCTGCATCAGGTCCGGGTAGCCCGCGTTGAACTGCGCCATGGCGCTGTCCGTCGGGAAGGGATTGAGCAGGAAGGGGGCGAAGAGCACCAGCGCCGCAACGATCAGCAGGAGCTTGGCGTCTTTTTTGTCAAGTCCAAACATGGGCTTAGTCCTCCATCACGCCTTTGCGACCCATCAGGCCACGCGGACGCGTCAAAAGAATGATGATGGCGACCAGATAGATGATGATCTGGTTGATGCCGGGGATGAGGTCGATCACGATCGACATGGATGCAAAGCTCTCCAGGATGCCCAGAAGGAACCCGGCCAGAACCGCGCCCGGCAAGCTGCCCATGCCGCCCACAACCACAACCACGAAGCTCAGGACAAGGAAGTCCATCCCCATGTGGTAGTTCGGCGAGTTGATCGGCGCGTACATCACGCCCGCAAGGCCCGCCACGGCGGCCGCGAGGCCGAACATGATGGTGAACCGCTTGTCGATGTTGATGCCCAGAAGGCCGACGGTTTCGCGATCCGCCATGCCCGCGCGCACAACCATCCCGAAGGTGGTGAACTGCAGGAAGGCGAAGACGGCGCCGATGATGACAGTGGCAAAGGCAAAGTAGACAAGGCGCCAGTAAGGATAGATGATCTGGTTTTCGGCCATGCCGAGCATCGCACCGAAATCGAACGAGCCGGTGAACGCCGACGGCGCAGGCGTCGGGATCGGGTTCGCGCCGTAGTAGTACTTGATGATTTCCTGCATCACGATGGCCAGACCGAAGGTCACGAGGATCTGGTCGGCGTGCGGACGCTTGTAGAAGTGCTTGATCAGACCGCGCTCCATGGCCCAGCCCACAAAGAGCATGACCGGAATGGAGAACAGGATCGCCAGCGGCACGGCCCAGTCGATGATCGCATCACCGGTGGCCACGCCAAAGATGTCGTGCACGTAAGGCACCTCGACCTTGAGCGGATTGCCGAGGAAGTCGGTGCGGGTTTCGTCGATGACCGTGTGGCTCCAGGTCAGGATGCGGCTCAGTGTGACGGCGCAGAAGGCACCGATCATGAAAAGCGCGCCGTGAGCGAAGTTGACGACGCCGAGGGTGCCGAAGATGAGCGTCAGGCCAAGCGCGATCAGCGCATAAGCCGAGCCCTTGTCCAGCCCGTTGAGAATTTGAAGGATGATTGCTTCCATGAATCCCACCCTTTGCGGAGACTATATGGTGGAGATGCCACCGGCGGGGGCGCCGTAGCATATGGGGGAAGGGTGGGCATGAAGATGCCCACCCCGTTGCGATGTCCTGAAATCAGGCGCCGTTGTTGCAGGTGCCGAGCGCGCCGCCCGAGAACTGCGGGTGGTCCGGTGCGTAGGTGACCTGAGCCGCCGGCGTGACTTCGACGATCTCGAGAAGGTCGAACTCGGAAGTCGGGTTCTCTTTACCCTTCACAACCAGCACGTCCTTGAAGCACTGGTGGTCGTCGCCGCGATACAGCGTCTTGCCGTTGCCCAGACCGTCGAACTCGTAGTCTTCCAGCGCTGCGGCAACCGCGCAAGGCGCGAAGGAGCCGGCACGCTCGACCGCGTCCGCATAAAGCAGGGTCTGCACGTAGGTGGTGTGCGCGGCCTGGCTCGGCGGGAAGCCGTACTTGGTGCCGAAGGACTTGACGAATGCCTTGGAGCCTTCGTCCTGCAGCGACCAGTGCCAGTTGGTGGAACCGAAGATGCCTTTAACGTTGGCACCCGCACCCTTCGCCATCAGGCGGGAGTAGAGCGGAACAACGATTTCGAAGTTCTTGCCGTTCACCTGCTTTTCGCGCAGGCCGAACTGAACCGCGTTGGTCAGCGAGTTCACCATGTTGCCGCCGTAGTGGTTCAGAACCAGAACGTCGGCGCCGGACTGCAGAACCGGGGCGATGTAGGACGAGAAGTCGGTCTGCGTCAGCGGGGTTTTCACCGTGTTCACGGTTTCCCAGCCCATCGCTTCGGTCGAGGACTTCACCGCTTCTTCGGTGGTGTAACCCCAGTTGTAGTCAGCGGTCAGGTGGTAAGCCTTACGGTCGCTGCCGTACATCTTCTCAAGCACGGGCGCGAGCGCGGCACCGGACATGTAGGAGTTGAAGAAGTGGCGGAAGCCATTGGCACGGCGGTCTTTACCGGTCGTGTCGTTGGAGTGGGTCAGACCCGCCATGAAGATCACGCCTGCTTCCTGGCAGAGCGCCTGCACGGCCACGGCCACGCCGGAGGACGAACCACCGGTGATCATCACCGCGCCGTCTTTTTCGATCATCGACTTGGCCGATGCGCGGGCGGCGTCAGACTTGGTCTGGGTGTCGCCGGTCACATATTCGACCTTCTTGCCCAGGATACCGTTGCCCTGCAGAGCCTTCGACGAGAAGGTGTTCATCATGCCGCCGTCGCCGCCACCGTTCAGGTGCTCGACTGCAAGCTCGTAAGCGCGCAGCTCGTCCGCGCCCTCGTCAGCGTAGGGGCCGGTCTGGGGTACGTTGAAACCCAGGGTAACCGTGGAGCCGGTCGGCTCGTTGGTGTGGGCTGCCACCGATTGCGCGGTGAAGATCGTCGGCAGAGCAACACCTGCGCCGGCAACAGCGCCGGACTTGAGCACGCCGCGACGTGTCAGGTTGAGTTTGGACATGTAATCCTCCCAATGTGTGAAAAGCGAAGCCGGGCTCCTCTTCCCGGCAAACGCGCACATCTAGTGCAAATATAGTATCGGGGAGGTTCGTAAAGTTTCGCAACAAGTCGTTTTTGCGTAATAATTTTTTTGTCAAAGAGTGAACTGTATGTCATTGTATTCTGTAAATGACTTTACGTCGCACCGCAGAAAACCCTTGAAACCGTTAGAGGAACACACATGCCCCGTGACACGCTGACAGGCTCGCGGATCCGCGAACGGCGGATCATGCGCGGGTTGAAGCAGTCGGAGCTTGCACGTCAAGCGGGTATTTCGGCGTCATATCTCAATCTTATCGAGCACAACCGACGCAGAATCGGCGGAAAGCTCCTGAATGACATCGCCGCCATTCTTGATGTGGAAGCGGTCATGCTGGCCGAAGGGGCGGAGGCCACGTTGATTGCCACCCTGCGCGAGGCGGCGCTCGATGCGCCGAGAGCCGGGGCCGAGCTGGACCGCGTCGAGGAGTTCGCCGGGCGTTTTCCCGGCTGGGCGCAGGTTCTGTCCGATGCGCGGGCGCGGGTGGCCGGGCTCGAACGCTCGGTCGAAACCCTGACAGACCGCATGACCCACGATCCGCACCTTGCCGCCTCCCTGCACGAGATGCTTTCGACCGTGACGGCCATTCACTCTGCCGCGTCGATCCTGGCGGAACCGGGCGATGTGGACCCGGAATGGCAGGCCCGCTTTCACCGCAACATCCACGAAGACAGCGAACGCCTCGCGGAGACGTCGCGCGGTCTTGTGACCTATCTTGAGGCGGACAGCGAGGCGGCCACCGAGCTGGGCGTGCCGCAGGAAGAGCTGGACAGCGTGCTGGAAGCGGCAGGCCATCATGTACCGGAGCTTGAAGAGGGCGGCGCAGTAGAAGACGCCGCCGCGCGGCTTGGGGCGGGCCTGTCCAACACCGCGCGCCAGCTGCTGGACGCCTGGCTCCAACGCTATGCCGAAGATGCGCGCGCCGTGCCGATCGAGGCGCTGCGCCTCCCGCTGGAGGAAGACGGCCTCGATCCGATGCGTTTGTCCGCACGGCTTGGCTCGGAACCGGCGCGTATCATGCGCCGCCTCGCCGCCATGCCGCCCGAGGTGCTGCCCGATCCGGTGGGTCTGGCGATCTGTGACGCGTCGGGCGTTCTGAGCTATCGCAAGCCTCTCCCGGATTTCCCCATGCCGCGCTTTGGGGCGGCCTGCCCGCTCTGGCCGCTTTATCGCGCGCTCAATCGCCCCTGGGCTATGCTGTCGATGCCGGTGCAGCAGCCGGTGCGCAACGAAACCCGGTTTCAGGCCGATGCGCTGGCAACGCCCTTGGGCGGCATCGCGGTCAACACCGATCCTCTGTTCGAGGCGCATATGCTCGTCCGCCCCTTGCCCGCCCGGGACGATGGCACCCCGGCGACGGCGGTGGGCGCGGCCTGCCGAATCTGTCCGCGCATGGAATGCCACGGACGCCGCGAGCCGTCGGTTCTGGCGGGGTGAAAACCGGGGTTTTCCGACCTCGGAATGCCGCAGCGCAGCGGAAATTTCTGTTTCAAGACGGTACAATAACGCTAACATGGTTTTGACAGTCTTTGGGGATGGTAATACTGTCCCACAGCCCTTTGGGGGACGCTCGGCCTAGCCGAAGAGCGGGGGCGCGATACGGGGCAAGAGACGGGGAGGTCAGGAATGGCAGGACATGTGCTGCTGATCGAGGATGAACCAAACATCATCGAAGCGATCCGATTCATCCTCTCCCGGGACGGCTGGCAGGTGGATACGCACTCCAATGGCAGCGATGCGGTAGAGGCGGTGCAACGCAAAACGCCCGATGTCCTGATCCTCGATGTCATGCTGCCGGGGCGCTCCGGTTTTGATATTCTGCGCGAACTGCGCGACAACCCGGAAACCGCGGCCCTGCCGGTGCTGATGCTGACGGCGCGCGGGCAAAGCAAGGACCGAGAGCTGGCGGAACGGGCCGGGGTCAACCGGTTCATGACCAAGCCGTTTTCCAACGCCGAAGTTCTGGAGGCCGTCCGCGCCCTTGGCCCGGCGCATCAGCCGGAATGAGCGAAGACGACACCCCGGACGGGCCTGCCGCGCAAAAGCTGCCCCTCTTTGTCGAACGGCAAACTTACCGCCGCCGCCGCATCATCGACGCGGCGCGCGCGCTGCCGGTGCTGGGCCTGCTCTTGTGGTGGGTGCCGCTGCTCTGGGCCTTGCCCAAGGAGCCGACATCGGCCTCCGGCGCGCTGATCTACATCTTCTGCGTCTGGGTCGGGCTCATTCTCGGGGCGGCTCTTCTGATCCTTGCGCTCCGCCGCCGTGATGCGGAGGCGCAAACCAGCAATGGAGGCCAGCCGTGATTGGCCTGAATGCGCTGGCGGCGATCTCGATCGCCTATGTTCTCATGCTCTTTGTCGTGGCCTTCATCGCCGAACGCGCCGCCCGGCGCGGCAAGACGGCTTGGCTTTCGGCCCCGATCATCTACACGCTGTCGCTCTCGATCTATTGCACGGCCTGGACCTTTTATGGCGCCGTCGGTTCTGCTGCGCGCAGCGGCTTTGAGTACCTGACGATCTACCTCGGCCCCAGCCTCGTGCTGATCGGCTGGTGGTGGGTGCTGCGCAAGCTGGTGCGCATCGGGCGCAGCCAGCGCATCACCTCCATCGCCGATCTGATTTCCTCGCGCTATGGCAAATCCAACCTGCTTGGCGTGGGCGTGACCTTGCTCGCGGTGATCGGCACCACACCTTATATCGCCCTGCAGCTGCAATCGGTGACCCTTTCGGTCGAGGTCTTTTCCGACACGCAGCCAAGCCTAAACCCCGAAGCGCCGCCCACGGCCTTCTGGGTGGCGGTTGGTCTGGCGATCTTCACCGTCATCTTCGGCACCCGCAATCTCGACGCCAATGAACGTCACCACGGCGTTGTCATGGCCATCGCGGTCGAAGCCATCGTCAAGCTGGCGGCGCTGCTGGCCGTCGGGGCTTTTGTCGTCTGGGGGATTTCCGGCGGTGTCGGCCCGATGCTGGAGCGCATCGACGCCTCTGCCTTGGGCGAGTGGCAGATCAACGAAGGACGCTGGGCCGGTTTGATGCTGCTCTCCGCCGCCGCCTTCCTCTGCCTGCCGCGCATGTTTCAGGTCATGGTTGTCGAGAACGACAACGACGCCCAGCTGCGCACCGCCGCCTGGGCCTTCCCGCTCTATATGCTGCTGATGAGCCTGTTCATCATCCCGATTGCCGTGGTCGGCCTCGACATGATGCCGCCGGGATCGAACCCGGATCTCTTCGTGCTGACCGTGCCGCTGGCCTTCGGGCAGGACGGGCTCGCGGTGCTCTCCTTCCTTGGCGGTTTTTCCTCGGCCACCTCGATGGTGATCGTCGCAGCCATTGCGCTGTCGACCATGGTGTCGAACCACATCGTCATGCCGCTCTGGCTGCGCTTTCGCACCGATGGCGCCAGCGTGTCGGGGGATGTGCGCAACGTGGTCCTCTTGTCCCGCCGCCTTTCCATCGCCGGGGTGCTGGCGCTTGGCTATCTTTATTACAAGTTTTCCGGCGGCGGCGAGGCGCTCTCCGTCATCGGCCTTGTCTCCTTTACCGGCGTGGCGCAGGTGCTGCCCGCCCTGCTTGGCGGCATCTTCTGGCGCGGTGCGACCCGCAATGGCGCGTTGACCGGGCTGACCGTGGGCTTTGCGGTCTGGATCTACACGCTTTACCTGCCCAGCTTTGGCCCGGACACCGTGCTGCCCGCGACCTTCTTCGACAATGGCCCGCTTGGCATCGGCTGGCTGCGGCCCGAGGCGCTCTTTGGCATCGAAGGCATGGACCCGCTGATGCACGCCGTCTTCTGGTCCCTGTCGCTCAACACCGTGACCTTCTTCGGCGCGTCTCTGATGAGCTTTCCCTCGCCGCTCGAACGGTTGCAGGGCGCGCAGTTCGTCAACATTGGCCGCGCCGCGAGCCGCACCCGCAGCTGGTCCGGCGGCGCAGCCCAGTCTGAAGACCTCATGGTCATGGCGCAGCGCATCCTCGGCGCGCCCGAGGCGCAGGCGCTGTTCCTGCGCGAGACCCGCAAACAGGGCCTGACCGGCATTCTGCCCGATCCGACGCCCGAATTTCTCGAAGTGCTGGAGCGCGAGCTGTCCGGCTCCGTCGGCGCGGCAACGGCGCATGCAATGATCGGCCAGATCGTCGGCGGTTTGAGTGTTTCGGTGCAGGATCTTATGGCCGTGGCCGACGAGACGGCGCAGATTATGGAAACCTCCGCCCGGCTCGAAGCGCAATCGGAGGAACTCACCCGCACCGCACGGCAATTGCGCGAGGCGAACGAGAAGCTGACGCGGCTCTCGGTCCAGAAAGACGCCTTCCTCAGCCAGATCAGCCACGAGTTGCGCACGCCGATGACCTCTATTCGGGCGTTTTCCGAGATTTTGGGCGATGCAGAGGGAATCGAGGCTGAAGACCGCATTCGCTACGCCTCCATCATCCATGACGAGGCGGTCCGCCTGACCCGGCTTCTGGACGATCTGCTTGACCTGTCGGTGCTTGAGAACGGTCAGGTCAGCCTGAACCTGCGCCGCGCGCAGCTCTCCGAACTGCTTGATCGGGCAGTGGCTTCGGCGCTTCAGGGCGAAGACAGGCTGCGGGTCCGGCGCGATCAGGCGTCGGAGGCCTTCTGGCTTCACACGGACATCGACCGGCTCGCGCAGGTCTGCATCAACCTCATCGCCAACGCCGACAAATACTGCGATGCAGCACGGCCTGTGCTGGAAATTCGGGTGGGGCAGAGCGAAGGGCGCACCGTGGTGGATTTCATCGACAACGGTTCCGGCGTGGCGGCGGAACAGCAGGACGTGATCTTCGAGAAATTTGCCCGCGTGTCTGAGGGTGAGGCCGGTGGCGCCGGGCTTGGCCTTGCGATTTGCCGCCAGATCATGACCCGTCTGGGGGGCGACATCTCTTACCTGCCGGGGCAGGGGGGCGGGGCCTTCCGGGTTGTTCTGCCCAGCGATCAGGCGCTTGCCGCACAATAATTTTGTCGCGCTTAAAGCGCTTGGTAACCAAATCCCGCCATAACCTAAGCCCAAAGCAGAGGACGTGATGGGCGAATTTCTACATGGCTGACGGCGCACAACAGGACGTGCTTGGCCAAAAGGCGCAGGCGGCACAGCGGGCTTTCGAGGCGCGCGGCATGTCGCCGTCCAAGGCCTTGCGCCGCGCGTTGTCCCGCACGGCGGACGTGAACTGGGACCTTGCGCTGGTTACCCAGGCGGTCACGGTCGAAAACCTCGATCAGGACGGCGTGATCGAGTCCCTGACCGCCGAGGACCTTCTGATTCTGATGGATGGGCCAGACGGGGCGCTGGGCCTTGCGGTGTTTGGCCGGGAGGTGGTTGCGGGGCTTGTGGAAGTTCAGACAATCCAACAGGTTAGCAACATTCCGGTGGATCCTGAACGCGCCTATACACCAACCGAAGCGGCGCTCATGGCGCCGATCATCGACGGCACGATGGAACGGTTTGTCGAAAACCTCGGCGAGCATCCGATCCTGCGCCAGATCGAGGGGTTTCGCTTTGGCGCTATGCTGGAAGATGCGCGCAGCGCCGGTCTTTTGCTTGATGCCTCCGTTTACCGTGCCTTCCGGGCAGAGGTGGACCTCGCGCTCGGGCGACGGCGCGGCACGATCTCCTTTATCCTGCCGGAACGGGCGAAACCCAAACGTGGCAAAGGCGCGCCGAAATCGGCCGAGGACAACAGCCCCGGACCGCATGAAGACGTGTTTGCCCGCGTCGAGGCCCGGCTAGAGGCGGTTCTGGCGCAGATCACCTTGCCGCTCAACCGCGCGCAGCAGCTCAAACCCGGCGAGTTGATCCCGCTCCCGCAGAACGCGCTGGACAAGGTCAAGCTGACCGCCGGGAAGGGCGGGGCAGTTGTGGTGGGCCGTCTCGGTCAGCTCAACGGCATGCGCGCGGTCCGGCTCAGCCTGCCCGCTCAGGTTGGTGCCGCCAAACCTGCGGTTGAAGCTGCGGACAACCAGCCGCCTGCCGAAGCCGCACCCGCTCTGCCGGATCTGCCGGCTGCTCCGGAACCCGCCGACTTCGCCGGCATGGTCGAAGAGCCGGCCTTTGACCCGTCAGAGCCAGAGGAGTTGCCAGACCTGCCCGCGCTTGATTTCGCGGCAGAGGCATCGGATTTCGACCTTGGCGGCGATCTGGCAGAGGGGGGGGATTTCGACTTTGACCCGGCCCCGGCGGAAGGCGACGAGGACCTGCCGGATATCGGTGATTTTGCCTCTGCCCCGGTGGAGTTCGACTTCGAAGAATAACGGCAGCGTTTTGGGATTACCCTGACACAGCCTGTGACACGACCAGCCCCTGAGCGCCAAGGGCGCGGCAGCCTAGTCGCGTCTCAAAGGAAACCCGAAACACAATAAACGCCGCCCGATGTCTCGGACGGCGCTCTGAATTCCACTGGCGCAAAGGGTCAGCCTTTCTGCGCGGCCACCGCTTCCAGCGTCGGGCGCAGACCGGCCAGATCGTAGCCGCCTTCTGCCGCCGCACGCAGTATGTCATCGGTCGGCGCATCCCCAGCCATGCCAAGCGCCCAGACTACCGTGCAGCGCGTGCCGGAGGCGCAATAGGCCAGAACCGGCCCGCTCGCCTCTTCATAGAGCGCCCGCTGCGCCGCCACATTCTGCGGCGTCATGGTCTGATGGGTCAGGGGCAGGACATGAAACTCCAGCCCGGCCGCCTCTGCCGCCGCCGCCATGGCCTCGGCCTGCCACTCCGGAGGGTTTTCCGCGTCCGGGCGGTTGCAGATGATGCGGGTGTAGCCCGCCGCCTTTGCGGCAGGCAGATCCTCAGGCGCGATTTGCGGGCTGACGTGATAGCGGGGTGTGATCTGACGCGGGTTCATGGCGACAGGCTTATTCCGCAGGCACCGGTCTGTCCAGCCGTGCGCGCACCATCGGCGCAAGCAGCATGCCGGTCAGCATCGCCGCGAGGAACACATAGAGCCCCGGCCCGCCATAGCTCAGCGAGGCAATCGACGGCCCCGGGCACAGCCCGGCCAGCCCCCAGCCGACGCCAAACATCAGCGATCCGAGGATCAGCTTGCTGTCGATGGTGGTCGAGGGCGCTGGCGGCATCGGGTTGCCGGACAGCGATATGGCGCGGCGGCGGGCCACCAGCCAGGCGATGGCCATCGGGATCATCGCGCCGCCCATGACGAAGGCCAGCGTCGGATCCCAGTTGCCGAACACGTCCAGCCAGCCCTGCACCTTGGTGGTGTCGGTCATGCCGGAGACAAACAGGCCCGCTCCAAACAGGCCGCCCGCGAAGAATGCAATCACAAGATTCAGCATCAGATCACCCCCAGAAGATGGCGGAAGATCACAACGCCCACGCCGCCCGCGAAAATATAGGCGAAGGTGGCCGCAAAGCCGCGCAACGACAGCCGCGACATGCCGCAGACCCCGTGCCCGGAGGTGCAGCCATTGGCAATCCGCGTGCCCACGCCGACCAGCAGACCGGCGGCAGCCAGCACGATGTAATTGTCGGTGATATGCGTGTCGACCTCGCGGTAGTACGGCATGAGCAGCACCGGCAGCAGCGCGACGCCGATCAAAAAGACGATCCGCTCCCACTTCGTGCTGAGCCCCGAGCCGTCCACCAGCCCGCCGATGATGCCGGAGGCGCCCATGATCCGCCCGTTCCCAAGCAGATAAACCGCGCCGCCGGTGCCGATCAGCAGACCGCCGATCAGGCCCCAGATCCAATCAATTGGCATGTTGCGTTTCCTTTTGTCCTGTCTTTGCCCCGGTTCGCTTCGGGGCCGTATGGATGGGTCATCGCCCGCCCCACATCCGGTCGGGCGGGTATCTCGTTGCTCAGATCTTGTTGACCGGAACCTTGAGGAAGACGTCGCCCTTCTCGTCGGGCTCCGGCATGTTCCCGGCGCGCATGTTCACCTGCAGCGAGGGGATGATCAGCTTGGGCATGGCCAGCGTCGCATCCCGCGAGTCGCGCATTTCCACGAACTCTTCCTTGGTCTTGCCCGCGCCGACGTGCACGTTTGCCTCTTTCTGCGCGCCCACGGTGGTCTCCCAGGCGAACTCGTCGCGGCCCGGGGCCTTATAGTCGTGGCCGACAAAAATCCGGGTTTCGTCCGGCAGGGTGAGGATCTTCTGCACCGAATCGAAAAGTGTCTCTGAAGACCCGCCGGGGAAGTCGCAGCGCGCGGTGCCGAAGTCCGGCATAAACAGCGTATCGCCGACAAAGGCTGCATCACCAATGACATAGGTCAGGCAGGCCGGGGTGTGGCCGGGGGTATGCAGCACGTCCACACGCAACTGCCCGATGTGCACGCTGTCGCCATCCACGAACAACTGGTCGAACTGAGAGCCGTCGCGCTGGAACTCCGTGCCTTCGTTGAAGACCTTGCCAAAGGTGTCCTGCACGATCTTGATCCGGTCGCCGATGCCGATCTTGCCGCCCAGCGCCTCTTGCAGGTAGGGCGCGGCAGAAAGGTGGTCCGCATGGACGTGGGTTTCCAGAAGCCACTGGCAATCATAACCTTTTTCCTTGACGAAGGCGATTATTTCATCGGCGGATTTGGTGTCGGTGCGGCCCGAGGAATAGTCAAAATCCAGAACGGAATCGACAATGGCACAGGCCGTGCCGTTCGGATCGCGCACCACATAGGAAATCGTATTGGTGGCGTCGTCGAAGAAGGATGTCACTTCAGGTGTCATGGCGTCGATTCCCTTTGTTTGTGGGGTGAGGTCCTTGGTTTCGCATAAACATATACACTATTGTGAATGTGTTTCAAGGGGCCGTGCCTTCCCCACCGGAAAACCGACCGCTTTGTCGCGGGGGAGGGACCGGGCGGGGGAGGGAACAGGCGCGGGATGTTGACCTGCATCAACGATGGTGCGTCGCAGGTGGGTTAACTTTCAGGAACTAAGGAAAAGTCTCGGAAAAGGGAGGGTTCCAATGTCGCACCACAAGAATAAACTGATGCTGCTGACCCGGTTGCGGGAACTCGGCGCGCGGCTGACGGAAATTGAACAAACGCTGCTCAAGGAGCACTCCCGCGATTGGGAAGAAATGGCCGTGGAGCGCGAGGACGAGGAAATGCTCGAGTCGCTCGGCACGGCCAGCCAGGCCGAGATCGGCCACATCCGGCGTGCGCTCGAACGGCTGAATGAGGGCAGCTACGGCTATTGCGACAAATGCGGAGAAGAGATCGCCCCGGCGCGTCTCGAAGCAGTGCCTTACGCGGTGCTGTGCCATGCCTGCGCATCGGGAAAAACCGCGGCCTGAGAGGGGCCGCAAGAGGAGGATTTTGAATGACCCCGGAACTTGAAGCCCGTCTGGCAGACCTGCGTCAGGAGCTTGATCACAGCTATGGCGCGGCGCATGAGACGCAGCTTGATCATCTCGAAGAGGTGGTGTTGCTGCTCGAGAACAAGGGCGACGCGGTGCCCGCCTGGGCCAAGGAGCGACTGGCGGCCCGCATCGACGAACGGGTCGAGGACCAGTTCGACAACATGCCGTTCTAAGGCCCGCGCCCCGAGGCTCAAAGCCCGGCACCCGTCAAAAACCATCAAAGGCGAGTCTATCATGTCACGCCCCCGCCCGGGTTTTCCCCAGGCGGGGTGCATGTGCTTGTCTTGGCGGGGCAATCCGCCTCTAATCGCGCAAAACGGGCCCGAATGATGCATCCAGAGGCATGGGCCGGAGGGGCAGACGGTCATGGTGGGATACAAGATCGAAGAGCGCTGCGCGGTGCTCGAGGTGGCCAAGCCGCCTTTGAACGGGCTGACCCGCGCGGTGCGCGCGGCGCTGATGGAGGCCATTGACCGGGCCGAGGAAGACGACGCCGCCGAAGCCATCGTATTGATCGGCGGCGGCGCGACCTTCCCGGCGGGCGCGGACCTGTCCGAGTATGACAAGGGGTTGCAGGAGCCGTACCTGCGCGACCTGTGTGACCGCGTGGAATACTCCGAAAAGCCCGTGGTCGCGGCGCTTTGCGGGACCGTGCTCGGCGGTGGTCTGGAACTGGCGCTGGCCGCGCATTACCGCGTGGCGCAGGGTGAAACGCGGCTCGGCTTTCCCGAGGTGCAGCTTGGCCTGCCCCCCGGCGGCGGCGGCACGCAGCGTCTGCCCCGTCTGGTCGGCGCGGGCCTCGCTTTGGAGCTTTTGCAGACCGGCAGGCCCGTGCGGGCGCGCAGCGCGCGGGGTGGGCGCCTGATTGATTTGCGCAGCGATGGCGACCTGCGCCAAACCGCTCTGGCCTTTTGTCAGCGTCTTCTGGCCGAAGGCAAAGGCGCGCGCAGGCTCTCCGACCAAATCGCCGGGGTCGCAAATCCCATGCAATATCAAAAGGATATTGCCGCAGCTCGTGCCGCCCTGAAGGACGAAGACAGCCTTGCAGCGCAGCTTGTCACCCTTGTCGAAGCGGCGGCGCTTTTGCCGTTTGAGGCCGGGCGTGATCTCGAACATGAGATTTTTGATGACTGTCTGGCCTCCGACGTCGCACGTGGTTTGCGCCACGCCCATCGCGCCGAGGAAGCCGTTTTGCAGGGCGTGCGCGGGGACGAGACTGCCCTGAGCATCCTTGGGAGCGGCGCGCTTGCGGTGCAACTGGTAGCGCGGGCGCTGATGCAGGGCCTGCGCCTGCGCTGGGCGGCCAAAGACACCGCCGCGCTGGACGCGGCCCAGGCAAGGCTGCAGGACATCATGGCACGCGCACCGGGCAAACCGGAACACATCGCCGCGCGTATGCAGGGGCTTATGCTTGTGCCCGCCGAAGAGGCCGCGGCGCAGGACACGCCGACCCTGCTCTGCGAGCCGGGGTTTCACGATCTGCCGGTGAGCCGCGCGGCGCTGCGGCTGGAGGCGTATCCCGGCACTGGCACCAACATCGGCCTGCGTTTTTCCGCCCCTGCCCACACCGGGCGGCTGGCGGAGGTGCTCGCCGCGCCAGAGGCCAGCCCGGCCCAGATCAACCGTGCGGCAGGACTTGTACAAGCCTTGGGGAAACTGCCCGTGGTTGTGAAAAGCACCCGCGAAACGCTGGCCGGACGGCTTGGCCTCGCGCTGCACCGCGCCGCCGACGCCTTGCTCGATCAGGGCGCAAATCCCTATGTCGTGGACGCGGCGCTGATGGATTGGGGGCTTGGCCGTGGTCTCTTCCGAGCGCGGGACCGGCACGATCTGCGCGGACTGGCGAAACTGCGCTTTGATGCGGGTTCGAACTGGTCCGCCGTGCTCAGTGACGCCGGGCGCCATGGCGCGTCCGATGGCGGCGGTTTCTACGATTGGCAGGAAGGCAAGCCGGTCCCCTCGGACGCCGTTCTGAGCCTGCTGGCCGCGCATCATCCGGCCACGGATTTTGCGCCGGACACGCTCCGCGCGCTGCTGCTCGGCGCTGTGGCGAACGAAGGTCTGCGCTGTCTCTCAACCGGCCTAGTCAGCCGCGCCAGCGACATCGACGTGGTCAGCCTGCACGCACTGGGCCTGCCACGCAGCAGCGGCGGTGTGATGCATGCGGTTGATCTGATGGGCCTTTTCCGCGTGATGAAGCAGATGGAACGGCTCGGCCATGCCGATACCGCCTTCTGGACGCCTCAGCCTGTCTGGGCGGATCTGGTCAAGAACGGCAAAGGGTTCAGTGCGCTTTAGGCGAGGAACACGCCCAAGATCACCATCATCAGCCCGATGACCGACAGGAACAGCGCGGCCATGTTCAGCGTCACGGTCGTGCGCACCACCTCGCGCAGCGCCTCGTCGTCCAGACCCGCCTTGCGGGCCTTGGCCACGCGCAGGATGCACCAGATCAGCCCGCCAAGCCCGGCCACGGTGATCACCGCGCCAATCCAGATCAAAAGTTGCATCACGTTGCCCTCACAGTCGTTTGGCAGGGCCTAACCCCGCTCATCACGGCGATCAAGCCTTGATGGCCCCATCGCACCCCTGTATCTCCCTTGCGGACAAAAACCCGATGAGAGGAAGGCACGTCATGCAGGACGAATCGAGCGAGAGCAACAGCTACGGCATCGCGGCAGGCGAGCTGCGCCAGTTCATAGAGCGCTTCGAGCGGCTCGAAGAAGAAAAGAAAGAGGTTGCGGAGCAGCAAAAAGAGGTCATGGCCGAGGCCAAGGCGCGCGGCTACGACACCAAGGTCATGCGCAAGGTCATCGCGCTGCGCAAGCGCACCGCCGACGATATAGCGGAAGAAGAAGCGGTGCTGGACATGTACAAAGCCGCGCTGGGCATGTCCTGAGGGGCTTTGCCCGCGAACCGCAGTCCCGGGCCTGACCCGGGACCTCCGCGCGGTGGTGTAAGCACTTGTTCACTGCCTGCGCGCAGGATCACCCCCGGATCCAAACTGAAAACTCGGATTGATCCGCGAAGGCTTCACCAGCCACGCGGGCTGCGCCATCGGGGGATGTTCGATCTGATCAGGCGAATTCGGCGTTTTTCTGTTCAAAGAATAATGTATCGCCAATGGCTTGAGAGCGCGAAGCGCGGCAGAGCATTGGCGATGCTTTGTTAACTGAAAAACGCCTGAGCCGGGAGATAAACGCCCCGGCCCTGAAAATCCGTATCTTGGCGGCCGCCTCTTTTCAGGCTTCACATCTTGTAAATGCTCAAACCCGTCCGGCAGACCCCGCCGAGGCGGGCCAGAGTGTTGATCCCAGGACTTAACTGCCATCCGGCTCTTGCGGGTCGAATGCGACAAAGAACTGATGGGCGCAGTAAACCCCGATTGCGCCGAACACGAGCGCCCAAAGCCCGTTGCCCAGGGCCAGCTCAATCAGCGCCCAGCCAAGCGCCACAACGACAATCACAATCCGCCGCCAGAGAGGGCGGAAAAACGGGTGCTGCACATCAAGCAGTTTCATGGTCCGGCATCTTTCCAGGGCTGGGTTTTAGGGGATCATCGCCCCATTGCGATCAAACGTCGCCGCATCCGCCGTCAGATCGTCATAGGTGATCTCTACAGAAATCGTCTCCACCGACCCGAGCGGATAGCCCTTGTAGATTACCCCGTCCGGCGCCGTCATGGCGTTGGGGGAGTTGCTGTCCATGTGGCAGGCCTCCATCGGCCATTCTTCCAGCGGCCCGCCGTTCAGACCCACATGGATCGCCACCAACCCGCAGCGCCACGACAGCAGATGCGTCAGGTAAACAAGATCCTGCCCGTTGTATTCACGCACCGCGACCCAATTGGCGCGGGTCATCTCGAGGATCGGTTTCACCTCGGTCGCCGTGGTGAACTTGCCTGTCGGGACCTGGCTTTCGGCTTGATACTTCGGAGCCTCTGCGGCGGGGGCTGCTACGGCCGTGGCGCTGGCGCTGCTGCTTGTGGCCATGGCAGCACCGGCAGCCGCCGTTTCGGCGGAGGTCTCGCCCGAGCCACCGCCAAATGCGATGCCGGACAGAATGAAAAGGATGTCGATCATGGTTCTGCAATCCTTGAAATAGGCGGCGGCACATCACGCTTTTGACCCGCAGGGATCGCGCCTATAGTGCCGAAAACGGAATAAAGAGCAGGGGCAGCATGGCACAAAAAGACGGCGCGTCTCAACGGGTGAATGTGGTCATCAATGGCCAGTCCGGGCGGCTGTCCTACGAGGCCGTGCTGTTTGCCGCCTCGCTCGCGGCGAGCGGCACGCCGGAGCGGTTTCGCCTTTTTGTGGCCGAACCGCAGCCGGGGCCGCTGTGGGAGCGTGACCCGCGCATCCGTGATCCGGACCTGCGCGCGCTGCTCGAAAGACTGGGCGCGACGATCCTGCCTTTCGAGAGCCGCCACTTCGGGCAGTCCTACCCCCACGGCAACAAGATCGAGGCGCTTCTGGCCTTGCCCGAAGGCGCGCCTTTTGTCTTTTTTGACGCGGACACTTTGATCCGCGATGACCTCTCGAGAGTCCCGTTCGATTTTGACCGCCCCACCGCCTCCATGCGCCGGACGGGCACCTGGCCGGAACTGGAACTGTACGGGCCGGGCTACACGGCGATCTGGAAGTCGCTTTACGACCGCTTCGGACTCGATTTCGAAAGCTCCCTCGATCTCGACCAGCCGGATGAGTACTGGCAACGCTATCTCTATTTCAATGCCGGGTTTTTCTTCTACCGCTGCCCGCGCGTCTTTGGTCAGCGTTATCTCGACTACGCTCTGGACATCCGGGACAACCCGCCCGAGGAACTGCTGCTGCAATCGCTTGACCCGTGGCTCGATCAGGTGGCGTTGCCCCTGGTCATTCACAGCTTGGGCGGCGGGCGGGGTACCCTGCCGGATGGGCTGCTCGACGGCTCCGTCTCCTGCCATTACCGCACCCTGCCGCTGCTCTATGCGCGCGAAGAGCAGGCGGTTGTCGACCTTCTCGAAGAGATCGCCGCGCCGAACCGGGTGAAAAAGATCCTCAAACAATATGACCCGTTCAAACGGCTGATCTATCAGGGGCGCGGGCAGAAGGTGCGGGCTCTGTTTGACCAAAATGACCTGCCGCGCCGGGAAAAGGCGATCCGCAACCGCATCAAACGCGAAGGGTTCTGGCTGCGGTAATCCCGCCGACCGTTAGGCGATCAGAACCACCCGTGTTACCCTCGTTACGCGAAAACAGGAGGGTGGGACATGTCGGATCGGGTCACGGTTCTTGTGGGCACGACAAAGGGGCTTTTCCTGCTGCGTGCGGATGCGGCGCGGGCGGATTGGTCCGTGACAGGCCCGCTCTGCGGCGGCTGGAGCATCAATCACGCGATCGGCGCCGAAGGCCAGCTCTGGGCTGCGGGCGGGGGGGCTTTTCACGGCGCGGGCGTGTGGCGCTCGGACGATGACGGCGCGACATGGACCCTGTCGAAACTGGCCGACGGCCAGATCGACAACTGGGCGCGGAGCGATCCCGAGGAAGCGCGGCAGTTCGGCATGGAGCCCGCCGATCCCGCGCCCTTCAGCGGCCAGATTGATGCGCTCTGGTCGCTCGCCCGGCAGGGCGGCACCCTCTACACCGGCGCGAAACCGGCGACGCTGCTGGCCTCGCAGAACGATGGCGCGACCTGGGAGAAACTGGAGAGCCTGAACAACCATCCTTCGGCGGACACGTGGCAACCGGGCGCGGCTGGGCTGACGCTGCACACGATTGTCACCGCGCCGGAGGCTCCCGAAAAGCTCTGGCTCGGCATCTCGGCGGCGGGGGTCTTTGCCAGCGAAGACGGCGGCGGCACCTGGGAGCGGCGCAACCGTTTGTCCAATGCACAAAGCTGCGCGGATCACGCGCACCCTGCCGCGCCGCGTGATGGCGATACAGGGCACTGCGTGCACAACATCCAGCGCGCGGGCGCGGACCTGCTCTATCAGCAGAACCACCATGGCGTGTACCGCTCGCAGGACGGCGGGCGCTCCTGGGAGGACATCACCGAAGGGCTGCCCTCCACCTTCGGCTTCCCCATTGCCGTGCATCCGGACAAGCCGGATACGATCTGGACCTTCCCGTTGAACGGCGACATGGAGGGGCGCTTCCCGCCGGAGGCCTCGGCGGCGGTCTGGCGCTCCCGCACCGGTGGCGAGAGCTGGGAGGCCTGCCGGGAGGGGCTGCCACAGGGCAGCTGTTTCTTCACGGTGCTGCGACAGGCCATGGCGGTCGATGCGATGCCCGCACCGGGGGTCTATTTCGGCACCAATTCAGGGTCGGTTTTTGCCTCCTTCGACGAGGGCGACAGCTGGTTCGAGATCGCCGAGCACCTGCCAACGGTGCTTTGCGTCGAGACCATGACCGCGCCGGGTGGCGGGGCATAGCCTCGCCCTACAGACGCGCCGCGCGCCGGGTGAGGCAGCGCACAGACAGCGGCGCAAGCGCTTGTGTAGACTGCGGGAAATCAGGGAGGGGAGACACCCATGCAGATACCGAACAAGCCGTTTGACGGTGCCAGAGAAGACCCGATGCTGCTCTTGGGCCTGTTGCCCAAGCCTTTAAAAGCGCAGGGATATTTCGACCTGCGCGGCAGCGACGCGGCTAATTTCACCGCCGCTTCGGCAAAGACCCTGCCCGCAGGCACCACGCTCTACCGGGTTTATGGCGGCAGCGCTGGGCAGCTGGGCGGCTACTGGTCCCCGGAGCCGCCCGCGCCGGGATCAACCGAGGGCGACTGGCGCAGCGAAAGCGCGGTGGAGCCGATCTGGAACGACGGCACCAAGATGGTCAAGGTGACGGTCAAACAGGGGCTCACCGTACCGTGCTGGACCGGCGGCATTGAATCGCAACCGGCGAAAATCAAGGACGCGGCCGGCACCGTGAAAATCGTGAAACACTGGTTCCTTGTGGGCGGCGGCACGCAGTTCCTTTTGCCGACCTTCCAGCCCAATTTCTCGGCCACGCATCTCGACGTGGAAGACCTCGGGCCAACGCCATGGGCCGGGCAAAGCGTGCCCTCGGGGGTGGTGGATTGCGCGCCTGCGGTTGCGCTGAACGATCTGAACCCGGAGAACCCGGCGGAGGCGCACGCGCGCGCCGTGGCCGGTCTGGCCACCGCCTTGCACGCGCTCTCGGACGGGCTGCACGCACAAGGCGAAGGCGCGGAGGCACACCGCTTGCGCGGCGCGGCGAACACGGTGACGGGCGAGGCGAACGGCTTTCTCGACGCCATCAGAGACGGGCCCGAAGCGGTGCGGCTGGCCGCCTGGGGGCAGAGCGGGCTCCGCCGGAGGCTGGAGCTGGATGCCTTTGGCAACGTGGCGGGACCGGCGCAGGCCATGCTGGACGCTGTGGTGATGAGCGCGGCGGGGCTGAAAGGCGGCTAAACTGTGCCCCTCATTCCCCCATCAAAGCGGGATCAAACGGGTATTTGGTCAGGTTCTCATAGCCATCTTCGGTGACAAGAACCTGATCCTCCAGCTTGATCGAAAAATCCCCACCTTCGGGGCTGATCAAGGCCTCGACACAGAGCACCATCCCCGGCTGCAACTCGTAGTCAAACGCCCCTTCCACCCAGTTGTCCGGATAGGCAATCAACGGCCATTCATCGCACAGACCCACCCCGTGCATCAGACAACCATACTTGAGCTTCTGGTAGTGCTCGGGCAGCACATGGGACTTGTGCGTCAGATCGGTGAAGGACACGCCGGGGCGCAGCATCTCCATATTGGTCTGAATATGTTCGACCCCGATCTTCATCGCCTCGATCATATCCGGACGCGGCTTTTGATCGCCGATCCACCAGGTGCGCGAGATGTCGACGCAGATGCCATAGGCGCCGACCAGATCGGTGTCGAAGGCGAGGATTTCATTGTTTTGAACGATCCGCCCACTGCATTCCTGAAACCACGGGTTGGTGCGCGGGCCTGAGCTGAGCAGGCGGGTCTCGATCCATTCGCCGCCGCGCCGGATGTTCTCTGCATGCAGCACGGCCCAGACGTCATCCTCGGACATGTGCCCGCCGGGAATGCCAGCGCGCGCGGCGTCTTCCATGGCGTAGCAGGCTGCCTCGCAGGCATGGCTGGCACAGCGCATGGCGAGGATCTCGTCGGGGCCTTTGATGCTGCGGGCCTTTTCGGTCAGCTCCTCGCCGGGGATCACCTCGAAGCCGAGGCCCTCCAGCGCACGCAACCCGTGCAGCATGGGCTTGTCCACACCAAGACGCATGTCTCCGCCGCCGTGTTCCCGGATCAGGTCCAGAACCTCCCCGGCAAAGCGCTCCGCCGCCGCGCCAACGCGGTCGCCGCGGTCAAAGTAGAACAGATCCGCCCCGGTGCGCTGCTCTGCCACCAAGGGATTGATTTTGGTCAGGAACATCGCGTTCTTGTAGTCCCAGACCACCATGTAGCCATCGGCGCAGACCAGACAGGCGCGGAAGGGATTGTGCGCGTTCCACAGCTGCATGTTGGTGCTGTCGGTGGCGTACCGGATGTTGAGCGGGTCGAACATCAGGATGCCGCCGTAGCCGCGTTCCTGAACCGCCTTCGTCAGCCGATCCAAGCGGTAGGCGCGCATAGCCGGCAGGTTGGGCAGGGTCAAACCGGCCTCGGCCCATTCCCGGAAGGCCAGCTGCGTCGGGCCGATCTCGACACGGTTCTGATCGTTGGGGGTGCCATCGGCGATGGTCTCGCCGCGCGTTGGGTCGATTTTTCGGGTGTCCCGGTAATGGGTGTTCATCTGGTCTGCCTCCCGTGGTGCATCCACGGTGCGGCAGATTCTCGGCGTCGTCCGGTCTGGAATCGACATCCCACGGGGGCAATCATGACGTTTTCCGGCAAGGGCGGCGGGGCACAGCCCCGCCCTACGGCAGGCTTCGCTTGTATGGTTTGCCGTCTTGAACAGTCATCCGGTAGGGCGGGGCTGCGCCCCGCCGCCCCTCAGGACAGGGCGTGCAGCGTGCCGCTGTCAAACACAAACGCCGGGCGCGGGGCAGCATCGCCGGGGGCAAACCGGAACACCATGTCCGACTGCGGATGCGGCTCCGACAGGCGTTTAGTCATCCAGCCTGTCATCACCTCGAGCGCGCCCTGCGCGTCCTCCGCGATTAGGTCAACCGATTGCCGGCACGGCGCGGCGAGATAGACCGGCCCGCTCCCGCGCGCCACCAGAACATGGGCGATGACCGCAGGAGCCAGCAGCAGGCTGCTCCCAAGCCATTCAAACCCTTCGATCTCCAGGTTCACAAGCCCGCTGCCTTCCTCGTACAGCGCGAGCCCGGTCAGCGCCGCCGCGAAGTTTTCCTCTGCCGCGTCCCAGGCCGCCTCCACTGGCAGACCCGCCGCTTCGAGCGTGGCCTCCGGGATCATCGCCGTATGCGCGCCTTCGTCCGACATGAGCACCGCGAGGCAATCGCCGGGACCGGGGCGGGTCAGCGGCGCCGCGCCGCTCCTGAGCGGGAAATCCCGATGCCGCAGGGCCGGGTAGAGCCGCTCCAGCGAAAGCCGCGTCCCGCCATCCGCAAGGCTCTGAACCATGTCGATAAAGGCCCGAATGCGCTGCTCCGCCTCCAGGCGCGGCACCTGTCCCACAAGCTCCGTGGCGAGATTGCCGAGGTGCACCACGTTTGCCCCGGCCGCCGCGCTTTCGATCAACAGCTGGTTCGGGTCTTCCTGCGCGGGGGTGATCTCGGCCTCGCTCAGGGCATCCTGCAGGGCGGCGATCACGTGACGGCGCAGGGATTCTACGGATGTAAAGCCGGGACGTGCGCCCGGGTGAGTGAGATACAGGGATGACATCTTGGCTCCGCTCGGTTTCCTTCCTTCTCCGGGGCAAATCGGGCGGCGGCGTGACGGCAATCGCTTATCTTCTGGGCGAATGGTTAACACTTTGGCAGCAAATCCTGACACGCAAAGGGCGATTGCCCCCCGGTGCGCATTGGCATACCCCTAGGGCAAGGACAAAACGGGAGGATTCCATGACCGACGGCCCCAGCTTCGGCTTTGACACGCTTCAGATTCACGCGGGCGCACGCCCGGACCCGGCGACCGGGGCGCGACAAGTGCCGATCTACCAGACCACGGCCTATGTGTTCCGGGACGCCGAACATGCGGCGGCGCTCTTCAACCTGCAGGAAGTGGGCTACATCTACTCCCGCCTGACCAACCCGACGGTTGCGGCTTTGCAGGAACGCGTGGCGACACTGGAAGGCGGCGCGGGCGCGGTTTGCTGCTCCTCGGGCCACGCGGCTCAGATCATGGCACTGTTCCCGATCATGGAACCGGGGCGCAACGTGGTGGTCTCGACGCGCCTCTACGGCGGCTCGATCACCCAGTTCAGCCAGACCATCAAACGCTTCGGCTGGTCCGCCAAATTTGTCGACTTCGACGATATGGACGCGGTGGCGGCCGCGATTGACGAGGACACCCGCGCGGTCTTCTGCGAAAGCATCGCCAACCCGGGCGGCTATATCACAGACCTCGACGCAGCGGCCAAGGTCGCGGATGCGGCGGGGCTGCCGCTGATCGTCGACAACACCTCGGCGACGCCTTACCTGTGCCGCCCGATCGAACACGGCGCGACGCTGGTGGTGCACTCGATGACGAAATACCTGACGGGCAACGGCACCGTGACAGGCGGCGTTGTGGTGGACTCGGGCAACTTCGACTGGTCCGCCTCGGACAAGTTCCCTTCGCTCTCCGCACCGGAACCGGCCTACCACGGGCTCAAGTTCCACGAGACCTTCGGCCCGCTGGCCTTCACCTTCCACGGCATCGCCATCGGCCTGCGTGACCTTGGCATGACGCTGAACCCGCAGGCGGCACATTATACGCTGATGGGAATCGAAACCTTGTCCTTGCGTATGCAGCGCCACGTGGAAAACGCCAAGCGCGTCGCAAGCTGGCTGGAAAACCACCCGGCGGTGGAGCAGGTCACCTATGCGGGCCTGGCCTCTTCGCCTTACAACGACCGCGTTGCGCGCATCTGCCCGAACGGCGCAGGCGGGCTGTTCACTGTGGGTTTGAAAGGCGGCTATGACGCCTGCGTCAAATTCGTGGACTCGCTGGAGATCTTCAGCCACGTGGCCAACCTCGGCGACACCCGCAGCCTTGTGATCCACTCGGCCTCGACCACCCACCGTCAGCTGACCGAAGAGCAGCAGATCGCGGCGGGCGCGGCTCCGAACGTGGTGCGCATCTCGATCGGGATCGAAGACGCAAACGACCTGATCGCCGACCTCGATCAGGCGCTGGGCAAAGCTTCAGCGTAGCGCAGGGATGGGGGCGCTGCCCCCGTCCTTTGGACTCCCCCGAGGTATTTTGGGGCCCAAAGAAACCAGGGCGCGTCTCGTGTTTCTTTGGGCTTCAAATACCTCGGGGAGCCGCCAACGGCGGCGGGGCGGAGCCCCAACCAATATTTCTCCGTGAAATTTTTCTGCGGTCAAAGGCGGATCGGCTCCATAACCTGAGGCTCGATCACGTCGAGACCGGGCAGGCCCGAGGCGAGTTTCTCTGCCGATTGTTCAAGCGCCGGGAAGGTGCGGTAGTGGCAGGGGATCACGGTTTTGAAATTGAAATAGGTTTTCGCCGCATAGGCCGCCAGTTTCATGTCCATCGTGTAATACCCGCCTGCCGACAGGATGCCGATGTCCGGCTTGTAGTAGTCCCCGATCCAGCCCATGTCCGCCATCACCGTGGTGTCGCCTGAGAAGTAGAGCGTCTTGCCGTTTCCGCGGATCACGTAGCCGATCTCGGCGCCCATGTAGACGCCGCGCCCGTCTTCGACGATCGACGAAGAGTGCGAGGCCGGGACCATGTCCACCGTCACATCGCCAAAGCGGACTTGCCCGCCCTTGTTGAAGGCATGGCCTTCCTTTGCGCCCTTCGAAAAGAGGTATTGCGCAAGTTCGTAAATGGACGAGACCGGCGCGCCGGTGCGGTCGGAGACCTCGACGATGTCCTGCGTGTGGTCGAAATGCCCATGGGTGACTAGGATTTGCGTCGCCCCGGCGATGGCGGCCGCGGTGTCCTGGCCTTCCATCATCGGGTTGCCGTTGATCCATGGGTCGATCAGCAGGACCTGATCGCCGGTTTCGATGCGGAATGAGCCGTGGCCGAGCCAGATGATGTTCATAGGTGCCTCCCTGAGCGCTGTGATCTGCCCAGAGTAGCCAAGTTTTCCGGACTGAAAAGGCCTCAGCCGGCGTCCGTTTTGCGGATCATCTCAAGGATGGTCAGGTAGGCCATTTCGGCGTCCGCCTCTTCCATACCAAAGCTGCCCGCCTGGAAGCGGATCACGATCTGGCCATCGAGATTGGTCTGCGTCAGGTAGATGCGTCCGTCCGTGTTGATCGCCTCCACGAGGCTCAGCACCGCGTCATCGCTCCAGCCCTTGGGCCTGAAGGAAAACAGCGACAGGATCGGCTCGGAGGTGATCTCGATCTCCGAATGACCGCGCAGTTTGTTGCACAAGGCGAGGGACCAGGTGACGTGGTTGCGGATCATCTCGCGCAGGCCGGAAAGGCCATAGCTGCGGATCAGGAACCAGAGCTTGAGCGCGCGGAAGCGACGGCCAAGGGGCACGGACCATTCGGAGTAGTCGTTGAATGCGCCATCGGTCTGGGTCTTGAGATACTCGGGCCGGATGGCGAGTGTCTGGCGCAGGGCGTCCGGATCGCGGATGAAATGGGCGGAGCAGTCGAACTGCGCGCCAAGCCATTTGTGCGGGTTGAAGACAACGGAATCCGCTTGTTCAACACCGTCCCAAAGGTCACGGAACTCCGGGCAGATCATCGCCGCGCCCGCCCATGCTGCGTCCACATGCAAATAGAGGTCCTCGTCCCCTGCAATCCGCGCCAGCGCCGCGATGTCGTCGGAAGCCCCCACGGAGGTGCCTCCCGTCGCGCCGATGATCCCGGCAGGGAGCAGGCCGTTTGCGCGGTCTTCGCGGATTTGCGCCGCCAGCGCGTCCGTATCCAGAGCGCGGTTCGGATCGCCCGGTTTGGCGGGGATCTTGATCAGGTTGTCCTGCCCGATCCCTGCAACCCAGATGGCGCGGTCAATCGAGGTGTGGACTCCAGAGGAGCAATAGATACGCGGGGTTGGCCCGCCGCTGAGGCCACGGACATTGCCTTCCCATTTCAGCGCGCGTTCGCGCATGACCAGCACGGCGGCGAGCGTGGCGCTGCTGGCGCTGTCCTGAATGACGCCCTGAAACCCCTCCGGCAGTCCGATGGATAGGCGCAGCCAATCGAGCATCCGCTCTTCCATTTCGGCGGCGGCGGGGGAAGTCTGCCAGAGCATGCATTGCGGGGCGAGGGTGGTCACCATGAACTCCGCCAGCATCGAAGGCGGAGCGGCATTGGCCGGGAAATAGGCAAAGAAGCGCGGGTGCTGCCAATGGGTCAGGCCGGGCATGACGATGCGCTCGAAATCCTCAAGGATCTCGGCCATGTCGCAGCCGCCTTCGGGGGGCGTTTCGGGCAGTTGCGCGATGATCTCGCCGGGTTTGACAGGGGAGCGCACCGGGCGCTCGCGCAATGTCTTGTGATACGCGGCCCCACGCGCCGCGATCTTCCCGCCCCAATCGGCAAATTCATCCCAGTTCATGGCGAATCCCTCGATATTTTTGCCCCGGATCATCTGCGGATCCGGTGCGCACCCGGTTTGTACACAAATTTACTTAACATGTTTAGTATTTCACCAAATGCCCCTTTGCGCAAGCCAAACCTGACCCGGCGCTTGCAGCGCCCCGCGCGGAGCGGTAAAGCGCCTGTCAAACCCAATCGAAAGAGGCTTGCCCCATGTCGATCGACAAGGATACCGCCGCGCGTGTTGCCAAGCTGGCGCGGATCAAGGTGGAAGACGACGCGCTGCCCGCGCTGGCCGAGGAATTCAACACCATCCTCGGGTTCATTGAACAGCTCAACGAGGTGGACGTGGAGGGTGTCGAGCCGATGACCTCTGTCACCCCGATGCGCCTCAAGCGCCGGGTTGATGGCGTCACCGATGGCGATCAGCAGGACAAGATCCTGAAAAACGCGCCCGATGCGCGTGAAGGCTTCTTTGCGGTTCCGAAGGTGGTTGAGTGATGACAGATCTTACAAGCATGAAAATCGCCGAAGCCCGCGACGCGCTGCGCAAGGGTAACGTGACCTCAGCAGAGTTGACCGAGGCTTGCCTGACGGCCATCGAGGGCGCAGGCGCTCTGAACGCTTTTGTGCACAACACGCCGGAGATTGCCCGCGAACAGGCCGCCGCGGCGGACGCGCGGATCAAGGCAGGCGATGCGCCCGCCATGTGCGGCATCCCGCTGGGCATCAAGGATCTGTTCTGCACCAAGGGCGTGCCGTCGCAGGCGGCGTCGAACATCCTTGGCGGCTTCAAGCCCGAGTATGAGAGCACCGTCACGACGCAGCTCTTTGATGCGGGCGCAGTCATGCTCGGCAAGCTGAACATGGACGAGTTCGCCATGGGCTCGTCGAACGAGACCTCCTGCTACGGCAATGCGGTGAACCCGTGGCGTCGCGGCAATGACGATGCGGCGCTTACGCCCGGCGGCTCCTCGGGTGGCTCGGCTTCTGCGGTATCTGCGGACCTGTGCCTTGCGGCTACGGGCACCGACACCGGCGGCTCGATCCGCCAGCCCGCCGCCTTCACCGGCATTACCGGCATCAAGCCGACCTACGGGCGCTGCTCGCGCTGGGGTATCGTGGCCTTTGCCTCCTCGCTCGATCAGGCTGGTCCGATGACCAAGGACGTGCGCGACGCGGCGATCATGCTCGAAGCCATGTGCGGCCATGACCCGAAGGACAGCACCTCCGCCGATCTGGCCGTGCCGAACTTCGAAGCCATGCTGACCGGCGACATCAAGGGCAAGACCATCGGTATTCCCAAGGAATATCATATGGATGGCATGCCCGAAGAAATCGAGGCGCTCTGGGCCGAAGGCCGCAAGATGTTGCAGGACGCAGGCGCGAATATCGTCGACATTTCCCTGCCGCACACGAAATACGCTTTGCCCGCCTACTACGTGATTGCGCCTGCCGAGGCGTCTTCGAACCTCGCGCGTTATGACGGGGTGCGTTATGGTCACCGCGCGACGCTGAGCGCCGGCGACGGCATCACCGAGATGTACGAAAAGACCCGCGCCGAAGGTTTTGGCCACGAGGTGCAGCGCCGCGTGATGGTCGGCACCTATGTGCTCTCGGCGGGTTTCTATGACGCCTACTATAACCGCGCGCGCAAGGTGCGGACGCTGATCAAGAAAGACTTCGAGGATGTCTTCGCCGCAGGTGTTGACGCGATCCTGACCCCGGCCACGCCCTCTGCCGCCTTTGGTCTTGGCGAGATGGAAGACGCCGATCCGGTCAAGATGTACCTCAACGACGTCTTTACCGTCACCGTGAACCTTGCGGGCCTTCCCGGCATCGCCATTCCGGCGGGTGTAGACAAGCAGGGGCTGCCTTTGGGTCTGCAACTGATTGGCCGCCCGTGGGAAGAGGGTGATCTGCTGAATACCGCCTATGCGCTTGAGCAGGCGGCCGGTTTTGTGGCCAAACCCGGGAAATGGTGGTAAGCCGCGCGTTAACCAAACTTAGAGGCAGAGTAATGAAGCGGAAGGTTATCATCGGGCTGGCGGTGGCTGTTGTCGTTGCAGGCTGCGCGCCGCGTGTCCCGGACAGCGGCGCGGGCGTTGTGGACAGCGGGCGCGGCGTCGGGTTCAGCGACTACTCGGAATACGAAGCGGAACGGGACTCGGCGCTGAGCGATGGCACGCGACCGACAACCGTGCCGGGGCCTGTGGATGTGCGCGCTCAGCCTTTGAACAACGACGCGGCGGTGACCGGCGAGATCGGCCCCGCGCCGCAATCGGTGAGCAACGCGGTGGGGATCTCGGACGAGAACGACTTCGACGCGGTCTCTGCCGAGCGGGACATCGACGCGGACGCGGCGCTGATTGCGCAGAACCGCGCACAGTTCCAGGTGATCGAGCCGACCGAACTGCCGACCCGCCCGGGCACCAACCGCCCGAACATCGTCGAATACGCGCTGCGCACGACCAACCCGAAAGGCGCGGCGCTCTACAAACGCAGCAAGTTCCGCGCCGAGGCCAAGTACAACCGGGCCTGCGGTGATTACACCTCCGCCGATCTGGCGCAGGAAGACTTCCTCGCGCTGGGCGGTCCGGAAAAGGACCGCAAGGGCATGGATCCGGATGGCGACGGCTTTGCCTGCACATGGGATCCGGCCCCTTTCCGCGCGGCACGGAACGGCTGAGATGATCGGGGATGCGGGGGCCGTAGCATGGCCTTCGGAGAATTGCGGCGACCGGCGCGGGGGGCAGACCCCCTCGCTGGTCGTTTTGCATTACACGGCGATGAAAAGCGCCGAAGCGGCGCGCGACTGGCTGTGCAATCCCGAAGCACAGGTGTCGGCCCATTACGTGGTCGCCGAGGACGGACGGCTCTGGCAACTGGTCTGCGAAGGCAGGCGCGCCTGGCATGCGGGCGCCGGATCCTGGCAAGGACGCGCAGACGTCAACTCCCGCTCCATCGGCATCGAGATTGCCAACACGGGGTTTCACCCGTTCCCGGAGCCGCAGATGGCACGGGTCGAGACGCTTCTGCGCGGCATCTTCACGCGCTGGAACCTCACGCCGGAGGCGGTTCTGGGGCATTCCGACATGGCGATCGGCCGCAAGATCGACCCCGGCCCGCGCTTTGACTGGAACCGGCTCGCACGGCAAGAGCTGTCGATCTGGCCGGGCCGCTCCGCGCCCGGGGATTTCGAGGCGGACGCACGCCGCTTTGGCTACGGCTGGAAGCCGGGGCAGGAGGATGCTCTGCTGTCGGCCTTCCGCATGCGCTTCTGCCCCGGCGCATCCGGGCCGCTGAATGAAGCCGACCGCGCGGTCATGGCCGATCTGGCACGGCGCTGGCCTGCGCCAGCGTGATTGGGGCGCGGCTGTGCTTCTTTGTGCCACCAATATCCCGGGGAGGCCGCAGGCCGGGGCTGGCCCCAAATCAAAAATTTTGTTCCGGCAAAATTTTCCCTAGTCTAGGCGATAGGGCAGCGTGTCGCGCCGGGCGGGGTCGATGGAAAGGCGTTTTTCCAGCGGTGGAACCGAGCGCTGGTGGCAGTTTTCGCGCTCGCAGATGCGGCAGGAGATGCCGATGGGCTCGAAGGCGGAAGCGCGGGTGAAGTCGAGGTCATCGGCGTAGACCAGCCCCGCGCCGTGGCGCACTTCGCAGCCCAGGGCGATGGCATAGCGGCGGCGGGGCGCGCCGAAGTGGCCGCCGGTTTTGCTCACGTCGATGGCGAGAGAGATGTATCGCACGCCGTCCGGTGTTTCCGCCAGTTGCCGCAGGAAGCGTCCGGGCGTTTCAAACGCACGGTGCACGTTCCACAGAGGGCAGGCCCCGCCGAAGCGGGCGAATTGCAGCCGCGTGGCGCTGTGGCGTTTGGTGATTGTACCGGCCTGATCGACGCGGACAAAGAAGAAAGGCACGCCTTTTTCGCCGGGTCTTTGCAGGGTGGAGAGCCGGTGTGCGACCTGTTCGATGGAGGAGCCGAAGCGCGCAGCCAGCAGTTCGAGATCGTGCCGGGTTTCCTGCGCGGCGGCATGGAAGGCGGAGTAGGGCATCATGGCCGCCCCGGCAAAATAATTCGCTAGCCCCAGTTTGGCGATGCCGCGCGCTTCGTCCGATTGGAAGCGGGCCAGGTCGAGCGTGGCGTCGAGCAGTTGGTTCTGGCGCAGCAGCGCGACCTGTACGAGCAACTGGAAGGTCTGGGTTTCCGGCGGGGTGAGCGAGGAGAGCGTCAGTTCCTGCCGTTCGCTGTCAAAGCTGCGCAGCGGCGCTTCGCGGGCCTTGCGCACGGTGATGCCGGAGCGGGCGAGCCGGTTGGTGGCCGCCTGGGCGATGCTTGTCTCGCCGTCGCGGAGTTGGGCGAAATGTTCGGCGGCGCGGTCCACCGCGTCGATGTAGTTGTCGCAATAGTGGAAGAAGTCGCGCACCTCTTCCCAGGGCGAGGGCTGAAGCTGCGCGCCCTCGCGCCCCAGAGCCTCGTCCAGAGAGGCGAGCCGTTCATGGGTTTGCCTGTAAGCGCGGTGCAGCGAGAGGAACGCACGAGCCAGCGCAGGCGCGTTGGAGGCGGTCAGGCGCAGGTCCGCCAGTTGCGGCGCGGCTTCGGCAAAGATCGGATCGGCCAGCGCTTCACGCATGTCCGAGACCAGCCGTTCGCTGTCGCCCTGTCCCAGTTCGGTGACGTCAAAGCCGAACTCCTGCGCCAGCGCCAGCACCACCGTGGTCGAGACCGGGCGGTTGTTGTTTTCCATCTGGTTCAGGTAGGGCAGGGAGACGCCCAGCTTGGCCGCAAATTCCTTTTGCGTGACGCCAAGGCGGCTGCGCACGTCGCGGAGCTTGGCACCGGCGTAGAGTTTCTGGGGGGCCATCCGGGACACCTTTGCAACTTTGCTATTGGCTTATCGCAATTTTGCAGAAGGCTCACTCCGCGTCCAGCCCTCCCAGCCGTTTTGCCCGGACGATGACAAGCGCTGCCGCCACCACCGAAAGCGCGGCGGAGAGGAACATGAGCAGTAAAAGCGGCATCGCTCCGCTGCCCGGTTGCAGCATCGCCCCGGCCAGCGCAGAAAGCGCCGCGCCGCCGCCGATCATGATCGCGCCGCCAAGGCCGGAAGCGGTGCCCGCAAGGTGCGGGCGCACCGAGAGCATGCCCGCGGTGGCGTTGGGGATGGTGAGCCCGTTGCCGAGGCCGACCAGCGTCATGAAGCCGAAGAAGACCATCGCGCTGCCCAGCCCGGCGAGGAAGAACAGGATGGAGGCCAGCATGCCGCCTGCCACGATGAGTGCGCCGTAGAGCATCATCGGGTTCAGTCCGACGCGGGCGGAGTAGCGCCCGGAGGCAAAGTTGCCAAGCGCGTAGCCGATGGCGGGCGCGCCGAAGTAGAGGCCAAGCTCGGACTGGCTCATGCCGAAGACTTCGGTGCCAACAAAGGACGCGCCGCCGACGTAGGAGAAGAACGCGCCGGACGAGAAGGCGCAGGCGAGCGCGTAACCCCAGAAGCGCGGCGAGCGGAAGAGTTCCGGGTATTCGGCGAACTGGCGGCCGATGGACAGCTCGCTGCGTGCGGCGGTCTCTCCCAGATCGCGCCAAGTGAGCCAGAAGGTCAGAACACCGAGAACCAGCATCAGCCAGAAGGTGGCGTGCCAGCCCATCATTTCGGACAGGGCCCCGCCCACCGCAGGGGCAATCATCGGCACGATGGACATGCCCATGGTCACATAGCCGATCATCGAGGCGGCCTGATCCGGCGGGAAGAGGTCGCGCACCACGGCGCGGCTCAGGACCATGGCGACGACGATGGTCGACTGGATCATGCGGAACACGAGGAAAGTGGTGATGTCCTGCGCCAGAAGGCAGCCCACGGTGGCGAGGATGAAGATCGCCGTACCCCAGAGGATCACCGGTCTGCGCCCGTACCGGTCGGAGAATGGCCCGATGAAAAGCTGCAGCACAGCGTTCATCGCAAGGTATCCGGCGACGGCCAGTTGCATCACGCCGTAATCGGTCCCGTACCAGTCTGCCATGGCGTGCAGACTGGGGATGAAAATGTTCATCACCAGCGCTGACATGCCGGCCAGAAGTACCAGTGTGACAATATGCGGCGGAGTGGTGCGGTCTAGAAACCGCACGGCGGTTTGGGTTTGCATCTGTAGATCGGTACGCCCCTGCACGGGACATGTCCATTCCAGTTTGAAAAAACACTGAAATTTGCGAATTTGCAATTTGCGATTGGATGCTTATGCAGAATTTGCAAATTTGCCAAGAAAGGCTTGAGTGAATGGCTTTGCCCAGTATTTTCAGGCCAAACAGAAGGGATGGACGATGAAAGACATTCTTGCAGAACTGCATGAGCGGCGCGAGGGCGCCCGTTTGGGTGGCGGACAGAAGCGTATTGATGCGCAGCACGCCAAGGGCAAACTGACAGCGCGCGAGCGGATTGATCTGCTGCTCGACGAGGACAGCTTTGAAGAATACGACATGTTCGTATCGCACCGCTGCGCCGATTTTGGCATGGAAAACAACAAGCCAGCCGGTGATGGCGTTGTGACCGGTTGGGGCACGATCAATGGCCGCATGGTCTATGTGTTCTCTCAGGATTTCACCGTGCTTGGCGGCTCCGTGTCGGCGACCCACGCCCAGAAGATCTGCAAGATCATGGATATGGCGGTTCAGAATGGCGCGCCTGTCATCGGTCTGAACGATTCGGGTGGTGCACGGATTCAGGAAGGCGTTGACGCGCTCGCAGGCTATGCCGAGATTTTCCAGCGCAACATCATGGCCTCCGGCGTGATCCCGCAGATCTCCGTCATCATGGGGCCCTGTGCAGGCGGCGCGGTGTACTCGCCCGCGATGACCGACTTCATCTTCATGGTGAAGGATTCGTCTTACATGTTCGTGACCGGCCCGGACGTTGTGAAGACCGTGACCAACGAGCATGTGACAGCCGAAGAGCTTGGCGGGGCCTCGACCCACACCAAGAAATCTTCCGTGGCCGATGGCGCGTTCGAGAACGACGTCGAAGCGCTGGCCGAAGTGCGCCGGCTGGTGGACTTCCTGCCGCTCAACAACCGCGAAAAGCCGCCCGTGCGTCCGTTCTTTGACGATGTGGACCGGATCGAGAGCAGCCTCGACACCATCATCCCGGACAACGCGAACCAGCCTTACGACATGAAGGAACTGATCCTGAAGGTCGCGGACGAAGGCGATTTCTACGAGATCCAGGAAGACTACGCCAAGAACATCATCACCGGGTTCATCCGCCTCGAAGGGCAGACCGTGGGTGTTGTGGCGAACCAGCCGATGGTTCTGGCCGGGTGCCTTGACATCGACAGCAGCCGCAAGGCCGCGCGGTTCGTGCGCTTCTGTGATGCGTTTGAAATTCCGATCCTGACCTTCGTGGACGTGCCGGGTTTCCTGCCGGGGACCTCCCAGGAATACGGCGGCGTCATCAAGCACGGCGCGAAGCTGCTGTTTGCCTATGGTGAGGCCACCGTGCCGAAAGTCACCGTGATCACCCGCAAAGCCTATGGCGGTGCATACGACGTGATGGCGTCCAAGCACCTGCGCGGCGATCTGAACTACGCATGGCCGACGGCGGAGATTGCCGTGATGGGCGCGAAAGGCGCAACCGAGATCATCCACCGCGCCGACCTTGGCGATGCGGAGAAGATCGCGGCGCACACGCAGGAATACGAAGACCGGTTTGCCAACCCGTTCGTGGCGGCAGAGCGTGGCTTCATCGATGAGGTGATCCAGCCGAAATCGACCCGCAAGCGCGTCTCCCGGGCCTTCGCCATGCTGCGCGGCAAGCAGCTGAAGAACCCGTGGAAAAAGCACGACAATATCCCGCTGTAAGGAGAGATCGGGGGGATGCGTGATCAAGAGGGACCTGCCGTGGGTGTTCACCCACCGCTGCTTTCCGTGGCAGCGCCGGTGGCGGCTGTTGCGCTCGAGTGGCTTGTGCCGCTCGGCGTGCTGCCTGCAGCGGGCTCTCTCGTGATTGTCATTCCCGGTCTTGGCCTTCTCGGCCTCGCGGGCTGGCTCGCGGTCAGTGGCGAGAAGGCTTTTCGCAGGGCGGGGACCAATGTGGACCCGCGCCAGGCGGCCCTGGTGCTTGTGCAGGACGGGCCGTACCGGTTCACCCGCAACCCGATGTATCTGGGGATGGTTGTTTTGCAGGTCGGGCTCGCCCTGACGTTCTCGCTCGATTGGGCGCTGCTCGGGGCAATCATGGTCTGGACCATTCTGGATCGGGCCGTGGTTGTGCGCGAAGAGGCGTACCTGACCGAACGATTTGGTGAGGCTTACCGAGGCTATCTTGCGCAGTCGCGGAGGTGGCTCTGATGGCTGGCGGAACACGGCGCAAAAACGCGTGGCATGAAGTGCGGGACGGGTCTGACTACACGCTTTCCCGGCATTGGCCGGCGCGGTTTGACGTCTCGGCCAGCGCCCGTTTTCCGGCCCTGCGCCGGGGCAGGCTCGCGCGGCAAATCCGGCAAGATCTGTGGCGCGAATTTAAGCACTTGCGTGGATTCTCTCCGGTGATACACATTGCCGCTACGGAAGATGGATTCTGTGTGACCGCCGGAGGCCAGTTCATGGCCAAGGGGCGGGTGCCTCAAGGAGCCGTTTCCCGGATCGAAACCCTGCTGGATGATCCCGCGCGGCGTGCGCGGTGGATCGCCTGGGCAGGGGAGGGCGCAGCATGAGCGCCCTTGTACGGAATACTCTCCCGGGTGCGCCCGGGACTGGCGCGGCCCCGACGGGAGGACCCACGTGGTGGGGTCGGGGCTGCGCGTCAATCATCGCAGCTTTGATGATTTGGGGCGGCGGCGTTGCTGCCGAAACCCAGCCTATGCTCGACGTGCCGTCGGGGCTCAAGGTGTCTTTCCATGACATGCTCTGGGATGAGCCGGGATCGGGGTTGACCTATCGCTTCCGCTTCCTCGCGCCAGACATCGCGGCGGAGGAGACGGATTACCAATCTGTCGCCGCCGATATGGACAAGCTGTGCAACGACTACGCCATCCCGAGGCTGGCCCAAACCGGGCCGCAGCCGAGCCGGATTGTCATCACGCTGATGTCCGAACCGGTGGAATTTGGTGTCATGACCCCCGAGGTCACCCAGTTTTTCGAGAGCTACAGTGTCGAAGACACGCTCTGCATCTGGGAGGCTTTCTGATGAATACACAACATCTTGCGGCGCATTGTTCATGTGGACAAGCTTTTGAGGCTTTCCAGACACAGACCCGCCGATCGCACGTTACCCCGTATCTTTTGAACGCGCGCCCCTGTATCGTGGCCCGCGATTGCACCCAAGCAATCGATACCTCGAGACGGGGTGTCGCCCGGCAATTGCGCCAGGCGGGCCGCGTTGAAAATGACAGGAGTAAGAGATGTCCAAGAGCATCAAGCTTCTTGCCATGCTGGGTTTCGTTGCAGGCGTTGCCGCCTGCGGCCAGCAAGAAGAAGAGTACGTCGTGGTTGATCCCGAGCCCATCTCGGTTGAGCCCGTCTACACCGGCAAGTACAAGTAAACACACTTCGGGACGGGCGGTTTTCCCGTCCGTCCCGCCTTCCCGCCGCGCCGCTTCGCCTGTATCCGCCTGTGCACAACAGGAGGGCAAGATATGCTGAAGCACCGTGGTTTCCCGGGCCGTTTGCCGGGCACCGATTTCCAATTCACCCTGCGCCGCGCCAACCCCAAGGGCGCCACCCCGATCACCACGCGTGAACGGTTCCGCGACCGTCGTCCGGCGGACAAGCGCGCCGACATGGGATTCATGAAGGCGCTGTGGGAGCAGTTCGGCACCGAGCCGTTCGAACGGGGCAACCTCGACGCCGGGCGGCTGTCGTGGCTGTTTGGCCGCGAGGTCAAGGCACTGGACCCCGATACCTTCGATCCCGAGGACTATGAAGCTGTTCTGATCATCGACGAAACCTTGGCGCGGGCGTCGTTCCCCGAGGCCTTTGACGGAAGCGAGGATTGGGCGTGAATTTGCCGAAGGGACAAGCATTTGAGCGAAATCAGGCTCAGAATTTCGGCGCTTTTTTGCCGGGGCTTGCGGAGGCGAAATTCGCAGGCAGAGTGATCGTATCACGGGTGTCCCCGAGCGTGTTTTGCGCAATCACCCGTGACCCATCCCTCGCCGGGCGGCGCCCCCTGTCCCCAAACGGCCCGCCCGGCACCTTCTTTCCCAGACCCCGCACACAAAGGCCGCTTTGCGCGCCGGGTCTTTGCACATCCAATCACACGCATTCAGCCTGTCAGGCCCGCCTGATCACCGGCTGCAGCAACACGCCCCTGCGGGGCCAACAGAAGAAGAGAGGACAGACATGTTCGACAAGATCCTGATCGCCAACCGCGGCGAGATCGCGTGCCGGGTCATCAAGACCGCACGCAAGATGGGCATCAAAACCGTTGCGGTGTATTCCGACGCGGACAAGAACGCGCTGCATGTCGAGATGGCTGACGAGGCCGTGTACATCGGCCCGCCCCCGGCGAACCAGTCGTATATCGTGATCGACAAGATCATGGACGCGATCAAGCAGACCGGTGCGCAGGCGGTGCATCCGGGTTATGGCTTCCTGTCGGAAAACCCCAAGTTTGCCGAGGCTCTGGAAGCCGCTGGCGTGGCGTTCATCGGGCCGCCGAAAGGGGCGATTGAAGCCATGGGGGACAAGATCACCTCCAAGAAGATCGCGCAGGATGCCGAGGTTTCGACCGTGCCGGGCTACATGGGCCTGATCGAGGACGCGGATGAGGCGGTGAAGATCTCCAACGAGATCGGCTATCCGGTGATGATCAAGGCCTCCGCTGGCGGCGGCGGCAAGGGCATGCGGATTGCCTGGAACGATCAGGAAGCGCGTGAGGGGTTCCAGAGCTCGAAGAACGAAGCGGCGAACAGCTTTGGCGATGACCGTATCTTCATCGAGAAGTTCGTGACGCAGCCGCGACACATCGAAATTCAGGTACTCTGTGACGCCCATGGCAACGGCATCTGGCTGAACGAGCGCGAGTGCTCCATTCAGCGCCGGAACCAGAAGGTTGTCGAAGAGGCGCCGAGCCCTTTCCTTGACGAAGCCACCCGCAAGGCGATGGGCGATCAGTCCGTGGCGCTGGCCAAGGCCGTGGGCTATGCCTCTGCCGGCACCGTGGAATTCATCGTCGACGGTGACAAGAACTTCTACTTCCTCGAAATGAACACCCGCCTGCAGGTGGAACACCCTGTGACCGAGCTGATCACCGGTGTTGACCTTGTGGAGCAGATGATCCGCGTCGCCAACGGCGAGCCGCTCTCGATCACGCAGGACGATGTGAAGATCAACGGCTGGGCGATTGAAAACCGCCTTTACGCGGAAGACCCGTATCGCGGCTTCCTGCCGTCGATCGGCCGTCTGACGCGCTACCGTCCGCCTGCCGAAGGTGAGCTGGGCGAAGGCATCGTGCGCAACGACACCGGCGTCTATGAAGGCGGCGAGATCAGCATGTATTACGACCCGATGATCGCCAAGCTCTGCACTTGGGGTGAAACCCGCGAGGCGGCGATCGAAGTGATGCGCAACGCGCTCGACAGTTTCGAGGTCGAAGGCATCGGCCACAACCTGCCCTTCGTGGCGGCGGTTATGGATCACCCCAAGTTCATCTCGGGCGACATGACCACGGCGTTCATCGAAGAGGAATATCCTGAAGGGTTTGAAGGTGTTGACCTGGGTGAAGACGCTCTGCGCCGGATTGCGGCTGCTGCGGCGGCGATGAACCGCGTTGCCGAAATTCGCCGCGCGCGGATTTCCGGGACGATCAACAATCACGAGCGCCGCGTCGGCGAAGACTGGGTTGTGTCGGCGGCGGGGCAAAGCTGGCCGCTGAGCATTGCTGCGGACAAGGATGGCTCTGACGTGACCTTCGAGGACGGCGCCAGCTTGCGTGTCGAAGGGGACTGGACGCCGGGTGACAGCCTGGCCCGGATGACCGTGGACGGCGGGCCTCTGGTGCTGAAGGTGGACAAGATCACCCACGGGTTCCGCATCCGCAGCCGTGGCGCGGACATGAAAGTGACCGTGCGCAGCCCGCGTCAGGCGGAACTGGCCGCGCTGATGCCGGAGAAACTGCCGCCCGATACCTCCAAGATGCTGCTCTGCCCGATGCCGGGTCTGATCGTGAAGGTCGACGTCGAAGTGGGCGACGAGGTTCAGGAAGGTCAGGCGCTCTGCACCGTCGAGGCGATGAAGATGGAGAACATCCTGCGCGCCGAGAAGTCCGGCAAGGTTTCCAAGATCAACGCGGCAGCGGGCGACAGCCTCGCGGTTGATGACGTGATCATGGAATTCGAATGATGCCAGCGCGGGCGCATAAAGGGCAGGGGGGCGGTTCGGCGAATGTCCGGACGGCTCTGCTGCCGCGCGCCCGTATTGCAGGCGTGCAAACCTTTCCGCAAGGTTTTGCCGCTAGACCTTTGAGCGATACGCCCGAAGGGATGAGTGATGGTAAGTCTGGCCCTGCGCCGAGCCTTGTTGTGTGTGGCGGCGCTCACGATGCTGACGGCATGTCAGCTCGACACGGAGGAAGAGGCGCGGCGTCTGGTGGCGCCGTGGGTCTTCCTTGCGGAGACAGAGGTGTTTCACTCCGAGGCGAATTGCACCGTGGCGCGGTTTGCCACGATCTCCCCGGACGTGCGGCGCTCGAAAGGGCCGGTGCTCGTCGAAGGGGTGCGGGAATCGATCCCATTTCTGGAGGAAAAGCAGGTTGTGGCCTACGCCTTGCCGGGCCTGTCGCCGAACCAGATTTCCGAACAGCTGATGTCGATCAACCTGTTCAAGGGCCTGGGTCTTTTGTCCAGCTTCGTCAGCCCGGGCAAGAACTGCATGGACGAGACCTTTGCCTCGGACGCATTCCAGGTGCTAATGTCGCCGGACACGACGCTGATCTACGATCCGGTGAATTACGCGCTGGTGCTGCTCTACCGGCCTTTGAACAAGGCGTTTCTGGTGCGCACCAAAAGCTGAGTTATTGCGCGGCCGCTTCGCGCCGCAAAACGTCCCGGCGATCGCGGATTTCCTGCTGGCGCAGCGGCAGCTTGTCGATGGAGCGGCTGATCTCGCGCACGTCCCACGGGGCGGGTTTGCGGATGACGATTGTGCCATCCTTGGCCAGCACCACCAGCATGAAGCCACGCGGGCGCAGCTTGCGGCGGATGTCCGTGCGGGCTGCCGGATCTGTATCGGTGATCACCACAACATCGCGCAGCACAAGCGCATCCATGCGCTCTTCGATCAGCTCCATCTGTTCTATGAACCGCGGATCGGCGGGGTTGTCCGCGAACACCAGAACCGGACGTTTCTGCCAGATCCAATCGTCCAGCGCGGTCTCTTCCGCGCTCAAAACAGGCGGGTCGGGCAGGGCATCTTCGGCGGCGCGCAGCGCTCCGGAGGTCGCCAGCGCCAGTGTCAGCGCCGAAAAGGCGATTTGCAGCAAGGCTTTCATACTGTCAGATATAGGGTGGCGCAGGGTCTCTGCACAGCCCCAGCCCACCGCTGACCACGAAAATTTTAACGTTAACCGGATCGTGACGCGCCCGTGGCTTTGTAGCCCGCGCTGGCGCAGAGGCCGGATCATGGGGGTTCGGCACGCGCGGCGCGGCGGTTTGCCCATGGACGTCATTTTGCATATCGGAGCCCATCGGACCGGCTCCACCAGTTTTCAGCATTTCCTGCGCGACCACGCCGGGGCATTGGCGCGGCATGGGATCGGGTACTGGGGTCCGGGGCGCACGCGCAAAGGGCTGCTGCATGGCATCCCCGATGAGCCGCTGAGCGCGGCGCAGGCGCGGCGCGGAAACGGACGTGTGCGCTTGAACCTGCAAAGCACAGCGGGGCGCGGGGTCGAGACACTGATCGTGTCGGATGAGAATATGCTCGGCACGCCGCGCTGTTGTCTGCGGGCGGAAGAGCTCTATCCCGATGCCGGTATGCGCATCGCCCGGCTGAACGCGGCCTTTGCGCCGGTGCGGCGCGTGGTTCTGCGGGTGCGCAGCCTTGATCAATGGTGGGCCTCGGTCATGGCGTTCCTGATCCCGCGCGGCGCAAGCCTGCCCGATCCGTCCCGGCTCAAGGCCATTGCGGGTGGCGCACGGACATGGCGGCATGTGATCACCGAGCTGGGCTGTGCCTGCCCGGAGACGGAGATCGTGGTCTCGCCTTTCGAGCGCAACAGTGGCCGTCCGGACCTGATGTTTCGGGAGGTGACGGGCTCAAACTGGCCGCTCTCCCGCCCTGTGGAAGACCTGCGCCTGAACGCCCGTCCGACCCTGCCGCACCTGCGGCGCATGCTGGAAGAACGCGGCGAGGATCCGGGGCGTCTGCCCATGGGCACCGGCCGCTGGCACCCGTTTACCGAAGATGAGGCCGCGCGGCTGCGCGAGGCTTATGCGGACGATCTGTTCTGGCTGCGTGCCGGGGCGGATGGTCTTGCCCGACTGACAGAGGACCCAGAGCCCGCGAAAACGGCGAAAACGCTGATCGCCGGGCTTGATAAGAGAGGATATCGACATGACAGAGCTGCCCGAAAACTGGCGCCAACTCGCTGAAAAGGAACTGCGGGGGCGTCCGCTGGACGACCTGACCTGGGACACGCTGGAAGGCCTGCCGGTCAAGCCGCTCTACACCGCCGAGGATATCGAAGGCCTGCCACAGATTGGCGAGCTGCCGGGCTTTGGCCCCTTCACGCGCGGTGTGAAGGCGACGATGTATGCGGGCCGTCCCTGGACGATCCGTCAGTACGCCGGTTTCTCGACGGCGGAGGAATCCAACGCGTTTTATCGCAAGGCTCTGGCCGCCGGTCAGCAGGGTGTTTCGGTTGCGTTCGATCTGGCCACGCACCGCGGTTATGACAGCGATCACCCGCGCGTTGTGGGCGATGTGGGCAAGGCTGGCGTTGCGATTGACAGCGTCGAAGACATGAAGATCCTCTTTGACGGCATCCCGCTCGACAAGGTTTCCGTGTCCATGACGATGAACGGCGCGGTGATCCCGGTTTTGGCGAACTTCATCGTCACCGGCGAAGAGCAAGGCCATGACCGCTCGGTGCTCTCGGGCACCATTCAGAATGATATTCTGAAAGAGTTCATGGTGCGCAACACCTACATTTACCCGCCGACCCCTTCGATGAAGATCATCGCGGACATCATTGAGTACACCTCGAACGAGATGCCGAAGTTCAACTCGATCTCGATCTCCGGCTATCACATGCAGGAAGCGGGTGCGAACCTCGTGCAGGAACTGGCGTTCACGCTGGCGGACGGCAAGGAATACGTCAAAACCGCCATGGCGGCGGGTATGGACGTGGATAAATTCGCGGGCCGTCTGAGCTTCTTCTTCGCCATCGGCAAGAACTTCTTCATGGAAGCGGCGAAGCTGCGCGCGGCGCGGATGCTCTGGCACCGGATCATGACCGAGCTGGGCGCGAAGAGCGACCGCTCGAAGATGCTGCGCACGCACTGTCAGACGTCCGGCGTGTCCCTGACGGAGCAGGACCCGTATAACAACGTGATCCGCACCGCTTACGAGGCGATGAGCGCAGTTCTGGGCGGCACGCAGTCGCTGCACACCAACGCTCTGGACGAAGCCATTGCCTTGCCGACGGAATTTTCGGCGCGTATCGCCCGGAACACGCAGCTGATCCTGCAGGAAGAGACCGGCGTGACCAAGGTGGTCGATCCGCTGGCGGGCTCATACTACGTCGAAAAACTGACCCATGATCTGGCCGAGGCGGCGTGGAAGATCATCGAAGAGGTCGACGAGATGGGCGGCATGACCAAGGCGGTCGAGAGCGGCATGCCGAAGCTGCGCATTGAAGAAACCGCTGCGCGTCGTCAGGCCGAGATTGACCGCGCCGAAGACGTGATCGTCGGGGTCAACAAGTACAAGCTCGAGAAAGAGGACGAGCTGGACATTCTGGACATCGACAACGCCAAGGTGCGTGATGCGCAGGTGGCACGTCTGGCAAAGATCCGCGCCGAACGGGATGAGGCTGTTTGTCAGGCGGCGCTTGACGAACTGTCCCGGCGCGCGAATGAGGGAGGGAACCTGCTCGAGGCGGCTGTGGAGGCAGCGCGGGCCCGGGCCTCTGTTGGAGAAATCAGCATGGCGATGGAAAAGGAATTCGGGCGTCACCGCGCCGAGGTCAAGACTTTGGCAGGCGTCTATGGTGCGGCCTATGAGGGCGACGAAGGCTTTGCCGCGATCCAGAAGGCGGTTGAAGACTTCGCCGAGGACGAAGGCCGCCGCCCGCGTATGCTTGTGGTCAAGATGGGCCAGGACGGCCATGACCGCGGCGCGAAGGTGATCGCAACGGCCTTTGCCGACATCGGTTTTGACGTGGACGTCGGTCCGCTGTTCCAGACCCCGGCCGAAGCCGCGCAGGACGCGATCGACAACGACGTGCACGTGATCGGCATTTCCTCGCAGGCGGCGGGCCACAAGACACTCGCACCGCAGCTGGTTGAGGAACTGAAAGCGCAAGGCGCGGGGGATATCATCGTGATCTGCGGTGGGGTGATCCCGCAGCAGGACTATGAGTTCCTCTACAACGCCGGGGTGAAGGCGATCTTTGGCCCGGGGACCAACATCCCGGACGCGGCGCAAGATATTCTGAAGATCATCCGCGAGACGCGCTCTCTCTGAGGGTTTCGGATCTCAAATGCGATCCGACCGGTGGCCGCGCAGCTATGCTGCGCGGCCCTTTTTTCTATAGAGGCCGTGCCTAGAGCCCGACCGCCTCAAAGGCCGCGCCCAGCTTTTCGGTGATCTCATCCGCGTGGCTCTCTGTCATGATGAACGGCGGGGCGAGCAGAATGTGGTCGCCGGATTTGCCGTCGATGGTGCCGCCCATCGGGTAGCAGATCAGACCGGCCTCGAAGGCGGCTTTCTTCAGTTTGGCGTGGGTTTTGAGGGACGGGTCCAGAGGGGCCTTGGTCTCGCGGTCCGCCACAAGCTCCAGCCCGAGGAACAGTCCGCGCCCGCGAATGTCGCCAACGTTCGGGTGCTGCCCAAACCGCGCGGTGAGCCGTTCGCACAGGCCCGCGCCCATCGGGTTTACGCGGGAGACGAGATCGTCATCGACCAGCCGTTGCAGGACCGCAAGCCCGGCGGCGCAGGCGGTGGGGTGGCCGATGTAAGTGTGGCCATGCTGGAAAAAGCCGGAACCCTGTTCGATGGCGTCGTGGATGGTCTTGGAGCAGAGCATCGCGCCCAGCGGCTGGTAGCCCGCGCCAAGCCCCTTGGCCACGGCGCAGATGTCCGGCGCGACGCCGTCCTGATCGCAGGCAAAGAGCGTGCCGGTGCGACCCATGCCACACATCACCTCGTCGAGGATCAGAAGGATGCCGTGGCGGGTGCACAGCTCGCGGATGCGCTTGTAATAGCCCGAGACCGGCGGCACCGCGCCCATGGTTGCGCCGACCACAGGTTCGGCCACGAAGGCGAGGATGGTTTCCGCGCCGTGCCGGGCGATTTCATCCTCCAGTTCGGCGATCAGCCGGTCACAGTATTGCGCTTCGCTCTCGCCTGCCGCCTGCCCGCGATAGGCGTAGCAGGGGGAGACATGGCTGACGTCGATCAGCAAGGGTGCAAAGGGCGCGCGCCGCCAGGCATTGCCGCCCGTGGCCAGAGCGCCGAGCGTGTTGCCGTGGTAGCTCTGCTTGCGGGCGATGATGCGGGTGCGTTCGGGCTGGCCGATCTCGATCACGTATTGGCGGGCCAGTTTGAGCGCCGCTTCCATCGCTTCCGAGCCGCCGGAGACAAAGTAGACGCGGTCCAGACCGGCGGGGGCATGGGCGATCAGCTTGTCCGCCAGCGCCTCGGCCGGTTCGGATGTGAAAAAGCCGGTATGGGCAAAGGCGAGCGTGTCGAGCTGGCTCCGGATCGCCGCCGTCACCGCCTCATCGGAATGTCCAAGGCAGGATACCGCCGCACCGCCGGAGCCATCGAAGTATTTTTTGCCATTTTTGTCAACAAGATAAGGGCCATCGCCATGAGAGACCATGGGCGGCGGGGCCTTGGAATTGCGCGGAAAGACGTGTGAGGAGCTGGTGGACATTACGTCAACTTCTTTTCAGGGGAGAATCTTCTGAACCAAGGTTGCCACAGGTTCGAATCCCGGTTCTACTGCGAAAACCGACTCTCAACGTCGAAAACGACGCGAACGAAAAAAGAGTGAACACTAGGGAGTAAATCATGAAACATTTCGTACTCGGCGCCGCGGCTGCGGCCAGCATGGCATTTGGCGGCGCGGCCTCCGCCCAGGAGTTCATCTCCATCGGCACCGGCGGCGTGACCGGCGTGTACTACCCTACAGGTGGTGCGATCTGCCGTCTTGTCAACAAGTCGCGCAAGGAGCACGGCATCCGCTGCGCGGTCGAATCCACCGGTGGGTCTGTCTACAACATCAACACCATCAAGGCCGGTGAGCTGGAATTTGGTGTGGCACAGTCCGACTGGCAGTACCACGCCTACAACGGCACCTCGAAATTCGAAGGCGATGCGGCGTTCCCGGATCTGCGCGCGGTATTCTCCGTACACGCGGAGCCGTTTACGCTGATCGTGCGCTCTGACAGCGACGTGGCCAAGTTCGAAGACCTCAAGGGCAAGCGCGTGAACGTCGGCAACGCCGGGTCCGGTCAGCGCGCGACCATGGAAGTGGTCATGGACGCCTACGGCATCGGCATGGACGATTTCGCCCTGGCGACCGAGTACAAAGGCTCGGAAATGGCGACGCAGCTCTGCGACGGCAACATTGACGCGATGATCTACACCATCGGTCACCCGGCGGCGGCGATCAAGGAAGCCTCCACCACCTGTGACGTGAAGCTCGTGGACGTGGTCGGCGCGCCGGTTGAAAAGCTGGTGGCGGACAACCCCTACTACCGCGTGGCGACGATCCCGGGCGGCATGTATGACGGCAACCCGGACGATGTGACCACCTTCGGTGTGGGCGCGACCTTCGTGACCACGGCGACGCTGTCTGACGACGTGGTTTACGTGGTGGCCAAAGGCGTGATGGAAAACATCGACGACTTCAAGCAGCTGCACCCGGCGTTCGCCAACCTCGACCCGGCGCAGATGGTCAAGGACGGCCTGTCCGCCCCGCTGCACCCGGGCGCAGAGAAGGCGTATAAAGAACTGGGCCTGATGGACTGATCAGGTTTGGCGCGGCGGCATGGAAACTTGCCGCCGCGTTTTGGTTTTGAGGCCAAATGTTTTTGAAAACATTTGCAAAACTCGCAGGCGAGTTTTGGGCGCTCCGGTCAGGCCGGGTTGAGCGCGCGACAGGGGGTATGACATGACACAAACAGCCGATATGGAAAAATCTGCCGACGATATGGTGGCCGAGGCGGACACCGGCGCGCGCAATCCGGCCGCAGCCTGGCAGGCCAAACTGATCGTAGGCACCTGTATCGCCTGGTCGCTCTTCCAGCTCTACATCGCCAGCCGCATTCCCGGCATGGTGGCCGAGACCACCGGCATGAGCATTTTCGCCAACATCGTGGCGCAGGCCCGGTTTGTGCACCTCGCCTTTGCTATCCTCTTGGCAACGCTGGCCTTTCCGCTGACCTCCAGCGCGCCGAAGGACCGCATTCCAGCCTATGACTGGGTGATCGCCGGGCTGGGCGTGGCGGCCTGTCTTTATCTGGTGGTCTTCCGCTTTTCGATTGCGGACAGGCCCGGATTGTGGAGCACGACGGATATTGTCATGTCGGCCACCGGCATGGTCGTTCTGATGATTTCGGTCTACCGCTCGCTCGGTCTGCCGCTGGTGATTATCGCGTCGATCTTCATCGCTTTCGCCTTTTTCGGCGGCTATTCGGAGTGGGCGCGGAACATCACCAACTATGGCGGTTCTTCGCTGTCAAAGGCGCTGGGCCACTACTGGATGCAGACCGAAGGGGTCTTTGGCGTGGCATTGGGGGTTTCGACCTCGATGATCTTCTTGTTTGTTCTGTTCGGGGCTTTGCTGGACCGGGCCGGGGGCGGCAACTGGTTCATTCAGGTCGCCATCGCTTTGCTTGGCGCGCTCAGGGGCGGGCCGGCGAAGGCCTCCGTTCTCAGCTCGATGATGACCGGCATGATCTCGGGCTCTTCCATCGCCAACACGGTGACAACCGGCACCTTCACCATCCCGCTGATGAAGCGTATCGGCTTTCCTGCAGAGAAGGCGGGCGCGGTTGAGGTGGCCTCGTCGACCAACGGCCAGCTGACCCCGCCGGTGATGGGGGCTGCGGCCTTCCTGATGGTGGAATACGTCAACATTCCCTACATCGACGTGGTCAAACACGCCTTCCTGCCTGCCGTGATTTCCTACATCGCGCTGCTCTATATCGTGCACCTTGAGAGCCTGAAGATGGGCCTCAAGGGGCTGGAGAAACCGGGGCGGAAGATCGGCGTTCTGATGATCCTGATCCTCTTCCTGTCCGGCTTCCTGACACTGGCGATCTGTGCTTTCCTGATGGTTGGCCTGCGCGCGGTGCTTGATCCGGTCATGGGCGACAGCATCTATGCGGCGGTCGCCGTGGTGGCGGTGCTCTACCTCGTCCTTCTGAAAATCGCGGCGGGTCTGCCGGAGGTGGAAGTGGACGATGATCCCAACGCTCCGCCGAAAGCGCCGCGTCTGACGCCGACGCTGATTGGCGGGCTCTACTTCTCGCTGCCGATCTTCATCCTTGTGTGGAATCTGATGGTGCGGACGGAAAACCTTGACCGTCTGTCGCCTGCTTTGTCTGCCTTCTGGGCAACGATCTTCATGATCATCATCTCTCTCACCCACCGCCCGCTGAAAGCGATGTTCCGGGGTGAGAACGTGGGCGCAGAGGCGCGCGCGGGCTGGGGGGATTTTGTCGAAGGGCTGATCCTTGGCGCGCGCAACATGATCGGGATCGGCGTTGCGACCGGTGCTGCGGGCATCATCGTCGGGACGATCTCGCTGACCGGCGCGCATCAGGTCATCGGTCAGGTGATCGAGGTGATCTCCGGTGGCAACCTGATCATCCTGCTGATCCTCGTGGCGGTGCTCTCTCTGATCCTCGGGATGGGCCTGCCGACCACGGCGAACTACATCGTGGTTTCGTCCCTGATGGCCCCGGTGATCATCTCCGTGGGCGCGCAGGCGGGGCTGATCGTGCCGCTGATCGCGGTGCATATGTTCGTGTTCTACTTCGGGATTTTGGCGGATGACACGCCACCCGTGGGCCTTGCGGCCTATGCGGCGGCGGCGATTTCGCGCGGGGATCCGATCAAGACCGGTATTCAGGGCTTTGCCTATGACATCCGCACCGCGCTGCTGCCGTTCCTGTTCATCTTCAACACCGATTTGTTGCTGATCGACGTGGGGCCGATGAAGGCGGTGATGGTCTTCTTTGTGGCGCTCTTGGCGATGCTGCTCTTTGCGGCAGCGACGCAAGGCTATTTCATCGCGAAATCGAAGGTCTGGGAGACGGTTGTGCTTCTGGTGATTGCCTTCACCCTGTTCCGGCCGGGCTTCTGGCTTGATCAGGTGACGGACAAGTACCAGGTGGCTGAGGGCTCTGCAGTGATCGAAGCCATGAGCGGTGTTGCGGAGGACGATGCGCCGGTTAGGCTTATCGTGACCGGGCCGGACTTTGACACCGGTGAGCCGCGCAGCACCACGGTGGTGGTGCCGAGCGTTGCCGGAGATGGCGAGGCTGCGCTGACCGCGCAGGGGCTTTCGGTGATCGAGGAAGACGGCAAGCTGCTGCTCGACGAGCCGTTCCCGGGCACGCCGCTGTTTGAGACGCTGGGGCTGGAGTATGACTACTACGGCGACACCCCGGTGCATGTGGAGCGGGCGGAGATCGAGAACGAGCGTATGCCGAAGGAGATCTTCTTCCTGCCCGCGCTGCTGCTTCTGGCCGGGATTGTCCTGATCCAGCGCCGCCGCGCCACGCAACCGGCTTTCTGAGGAGGAGTGCCTGATGTTTGAGAAAATCCTGCTCGCCGTCGATCTGAACCAGTCCAAGGGCAAACGCCGCACGCTTGATGCGGCGTGCCAGCTGGCGCAGGTCAACAACGCGGAACTGCATGTGCTCAACGTGGTGCCGGACAGTGGCATGGCCATGGTCGGCGCGGCGCTGGGGCCGGAGCTTGCGCAGAAGATCCTGGACGAGGCGGAGGCGCAACTGAAAAGCTGGGCCGCCGAGAACCTGCCAGACGGCGCGGCGGCGGATCTGCACGTGGCCAAGGGCAACATCTACGACACGATCATTCGCACCGCGAATGAGATTGGCGCGGATGCCATCGTGGTGGGCGCGCACCGTCCTGAGTTGCGTGATTACCTTGTTGGCCCGAACGCGGCGCGGGTGGTGCGCCATGCCAACCAGTCGGTGTTTGTCATTCGGTAAGGCTTTGCCCGCCTGCACATTTTCTGCACAGGTCATGCACCCTGTCTGACCGGTTTTCCTGCGAGGGTCGCCTCATAGGAAAACCAAAAAGACGAGGGACCCTCATGGACAGTTTGACCCTGCGCGGCGTGCCGCGTGCCTTGGCGCGTGACGGATGGTGGCTGATGAGCGAAGAGGGGGCGGGCGTGCCGGACGGCGCGGCCCCGGCTCAGGCCTCGGGAAAATCCCTCTTGGAGCGCCTGCCACAGCGGCTCTTGCTGGTGCTGCTGGCGCTTGTTCTGCTGGCGGACCTGCTGTTCTGGGAAAGGGACGCGGGGCTGTCGCTGGCGCTCTATGCCTGGGCTGTGCTGGCGGGGTTCCTCGGTCTGGACAAGGCGCGGCGGGATTGGAAATTGCCGGTGCTGATCTGTGCGATGGGGAGCCTGCCGGTGATCGCCCATGTGCAATTCCTGTCGGTTCTGTTCCTGATGGCCGGGCTTCTGACGGCTCTGGCCTTGCTGCGTTGGCCCGAAGGAACCGCGCCCGGCGCGGTGGGCGGACAGGCGCTCCGGCTGTTCCTGAGCCTTTTCGGCGCGCCATTTGCCCCGCTGGTGGCAGGTTTGAAGGCCGTGGCGCGGGCCGGGCAGAGCGAGGCGGGTCTGCTGCCAAAACCCGAAGCGGGCGTGATGCGCGCGGCTTTGCGCAACTGGGCCATGCCCGTGGGCGGCGGGTTGATCCTGTTGAGCCTGATGGTCGAGGCGAACCCTGTGCTGGAACTGCGCCTGACCCAGATCACAACGTTTGATGTCTCCGGCGATCTGATCGGGCGCGCGGTTTTCTGGACCGGATTGGGGCTGCTGCTTTGGCCGTTGCTCACCGCCAGCCCGGCGACGCTTTCCATGCCGAAAGTGCCCGCCGGGTCGGCGGGGCTTGGGGTCAACGCTGGCTCTGTCTTGCGGGCGCTCTGGGTGTTCAACGGGATCCTTGGCGTGCAGACGCTGATGGACCTGACGATCTTTGTCGGCGGCGCGGGATTGCCGGATGGCATGAGCTATGCCGAATATGCGCACCGCGGGGCCTATCCGCTGGTGGCGACGGCGATGCTGGCCGGGGTGTTCGCCCTGATGGCGCGCCCTTTTGCCCATGAAAACAGCGCCCTGATGCCGCTGCTGATGCTCTGGCTCGCGCAGAACGTCGCGCTGTGCGCCTCCTCGGCGTTGCGGCTGGAGCTTTATGTGGAGGCCTACGGGCTGACCTATCTGCGGCTGCATGCCTTTGTCTGGATGGCGCTAGTTGCGGCGGGTCTGGGGCTGATCGGCTGGCAGATCATGGGGCAGCGCGACAACGGCTGGTTGTCGCTGCGGCTCCTGGGACTGGGCTTGATGACGGTCTATGCGGCCTGTTTCATCAACTTCGCGGAGATCGTCGCAGAGCAGCAATTGTCGCGGCCGGTGGCCTCGGTGGAAGAACTGGATATCTCTTACGTCTGCAACCTCGGGCCGATGGCAAACGATGCGCTGACCAAGGCCATGGAAGGCAACGAGGACATCGCGCGGGCGGTTTCCTATCGCCATTGCCGCGCCGAATACGCGCCTGCGTGGGACGGCTGGTGGGATTGGACTTTCCGCGCGTGGCGGGTTGCGCGATAACAAGCGGGGAGGCGTAGAGATGATGAAAATCCTTCTGGTCGATGACGACCCCCGCCTGCGAGAGCTGGTGCGCATGGCGCTGGAGCGGGCGGATTACACGGTGATCACCGCCGCAGACGGGCAGAGCGCGCTCACCCAGGCGGGCCGGGACGCGCCGGATCTGATCGTGCTCGACATTGGACTGCCGGAGATGGACGGGTTCGAGGTCTGCCGCCGGATCAGGGCCAGTTCCGAGGTGCCTATCCTCTTCCTGACCGCCCGCGACGATGAAATAGACCGGATTGTTGGGCTGGAACTTGGCGCGGACGACTATGTGACCAAACCCTTCAGCCCGCGCGAGTTGGTGGCGCGGGTGCGGGCGATCCTCAAGCGCACCCATGGCCGGGGGCAGGGCAGCGAGGCGCGGCATGGCGACCTGCGCCTTGACCGGGCGGCGCATCGGGTCTGGGTTGGCGAGGCGGAGATTGCGCTCACTTCGACGGAGTTTACGCTGCTGGACCACCTGGTGCGGCATCCGGGGCAGGTGCGCTCGCGCAGGCAATTGATCGAAGCGCATTGGGGCGCGCGTAGCCCGGTTTCGGATCGCACGCTTGATAGCCATTTGCGCAACCTGCGGCGCAAGCTGAGCGAAGCTGGCGCGCCCGAGGCACTGGAGACGGTGCACGGCGTGGGCATGCGGCTGGGCGGGTTATGAACGCGCGGCGCTGGCGGCCGTCGCTGGGGTTGGTGTTGGGCGGCGGGCTGGCGGGCACGCTGGTGCTCTCGCTCGCCGGGCTGGTGGTGTTCCGCTATCTCGGCCCGGCGATTGGCTATCAGAACGCGGCGATTTTGCTCGGGCTGATCATCGCGGCGGCGACAGCGTTTCTTGGCTGGCTTCTGGTGCGGCTGCTCTTGCGGCCTATTCATGCGCTGCAGAGCTACGCGGCGCAGGTGCAGGCGGACCCGCAGGCTGACACGCCGCCGCCGGGTCATTTCGGCACGCATGAACTGCACGCCACGGCGCAAAGCGTGATGGAGATGGCGGGCGTTCTGCGGGATCGCGAGCAAAGCCTGCGCAGCTATTCCGATCACGTGACCCATGAGATCAAGACGCCGGTTGCGGGCATCCGCGCGGCGGTGGAACTGCTCGAAGACGGTGGAGCGCTGGCGGCAGAGGATCGCGCGCTGGTGGATCAGATCAGCGGCGCGGGGCGGCAGATCGAAGGCCAGCTTGACGCTTTGCGGCAGGCGGCGCGGGCGCGCGAGGTGCGGTATGTCGGGGTGTCCTCCGTGGGGGCGGCGCTGGAGGCGGCAGAGCTTTCTGCCGAGGTTTCCGAGGCGGATCGGAGCGCGGAATTGCCCCTGTCCTTGCCGGGGCTGCGCGTGGTGCTGGAGCAGCTGATCGGCAACGCGCGGGCGCAAGGGGCAGGGCAGGTGACGCTGTCGGTGATGGAGCGGGCGGGCGCGCGGGTGCTGCGTGTGACGGACGACGGGCCGGGCATTTCGGACGGCAACCGCGCGCGCATTTTCGAGCCGTTCTTTACCACGCGGCGCGAGGCGGACGGGACGGGGATGGGGCTTTTTATCGTGCAAACGCTGCTCCGGGCCCACGGGGCGGATATCGCGCTTTGCCCGTCCGGGACAGGCGCGGTTTTCGAGATCACCTTTCGCGTGTGAAGCGCCCTCTCTTTCAATAAGAAATTCTTATCCTAACGATCCGATAATGCAATTTCCTCTGATCGTATAACTTTGATACGTTCTAAAGAGGAGATTCGTTCGGGAGGCGATGCTCTGTTGAAATTCATAGTTTTCAAAGCGTTGCCCCTGATCGGTGCCATTGGTGAATCCAAGCGAGGATTCGCCTGCAGCCAAGGCCAAAAGGCCCATCAACAGCGAGGATAGGAGAGAGACATGGATGGAAATGACGTCGGTAAATGCCCGGTCATGCATGGAAAACCGCTTGCCACCAATTTCGGTGTGCGCGGGAACAAGGACTGGTGGCCGAACCAGCTGAACCTCAAAATCCTGGCACAGAACAGCCCGGCGACCACCCCGCTTGGCGAATCGTTTGATTATGCCGAGGCTTTCAAGGGGCTCGATCTGGATGCGGTGAAGGCCGATCTGTATGCTCTGATGACCGACAGCAAGGATTGGTGGCCGGCGGATTATGGGCACTATGGCCCGTTTTTCATCCGCATGGCGTGGCACGCGGCAGGCACCTACCGGACCGCCGACGGGCGCGGCGGTGGCAACACCGGCAACCAGCGGTTTGCGCCGCTGAATTCCTGGCCGGACAACGGCAACCTCGACAAGGCGCGTCGCCTCTTGTGGCCGGTCAAGCAGAAGTACGGCAATGCGCTGAGCTGGGCCGACCTCTATATTCTCGCGGGCAACTGCGCGATCGAGAGCATGGGTGGCCGCACCTTTGGCTTTGGCGGCGGCCGTGCCGATATCTTCGAGCCGGAAGAGGACGTCTACTGGGGGTCCGAGGCCGAATGGCTGGCAGGCTCTGATGCGGAGAATAGCCGCTACAGCGGTGAGCGCGAGCTGGAAAACCCGCTGGCCGCCGTGCAGATGGGCCTGATCTATGTGAACCCTGAAGGGCCGGATGCGAACCCTGATCCGCTGCTCTCGGCTAGGGACATTCGCGAAACCTTTGCCCGGATGGCGATGAACGACGAGGAAACCGTCGCACTGACCGCCGGGGGTCATACCTTTGGAAAGGCGCATGGTGCCGGTGACGCGGGCCATGTTGGCGCGGAGCCGGAAGCCGGGGCCATGGAAGCGATGGGCTTTGGCTGGACCAGCGATTACCAGTCCGGCAAGGGCGTGCACGCCATCACCTCCGGCATCGAAGGGCCGTGGACCGCGAACCCGATCCAGTGGGACAACGGCTATTTCGACCTGCTGTTCGGCTATGAGTGGGAGTTGGTCAAATCCCCGGCGGGCGCGTGGCAGTGGCATCCGAAGGACCTGAAAGCTGAAGACCATGCACCGCAGGTGGATGGTTCGGGTGAGAAGGTCACGCCGATGATGACCACCGCCGATATGGCGATGCGCATGGACCCGGAATACGGCAAGATTTCCAAGCGCTTCCACGAGAACCCCGAGGAGTTCGCCGAGGCCTTTGCCCGTGCGTGGTTCAAGCTGACCCACCGCGACATGGGGCCGAAAGCCTGTTATCTGGGCAAGGAGGTTCCGGCGGAGGAGCTGATCTGGCAGGATCCGATCCCGGCAGTGGACCACGCTCTGGTTGACGCTGCGGATGTGGCTGATCTCAAAGCGAAAATCCTTGCGTCCGGTGTTTCGAGCGCGGATCTGATCAAGACAGCCTGGGCCTCTGCCTCCACCTTCCGCGGCTCTGACCGCCGGGGTGGTGCGAATGGCGCACGCATTCGTCTGGCACCGCAAAAGGACTGGGAGGTCAACGAGCCGGAGATGCTGGCCGGGGTGCTTGCGGCTCTGGAAGGCGTACAGGCAGCGTTCAACGGCGCGGCCTCAGGCGGCAAGAAAGTCTCTCTCGCGGACCTGATTGTTCTGGGTGGCTCTGCTGCCGTGGAACAGGCGGCCAAAGCCGGTGGGCATGACATCGAAGTGCCGTTCACGCCGGGCCGTATGGATGCCAGCGCCGAGCAGACCGATGCCGAGAGCTTCGAGCCGCTGGAACCGAAGGCAGACGGGTTCCGCAACTTCCTCGCCGGGGAATACTCCGTGGCCGCCGAAGAGCTGCTGCTCGACCGGGCGCAGCTTCTGACGCTCACCGCGCCGGAAATGACCGTTCTGGTTGGTGGCCTGCGGGTGCTGGGCGCGAACCACGGTGATGCCGCGCACGGGGTTCTGACGGACCGCAAGGGCACGCTTTCCAACGACTTCTTCGTGAACCTGATGGACATGAAGACAGAGTGGAAACCGGCGGGCGGTGGCCTTTACAACGGCCATGACCGCGCCAGTGGCGAGGTGACCTGCACCGGCACGCGCAGCGATCTGGTCTTCGGCTCGAACTCGCAGCTGCGGGCGATTTCCGAGGTCTATGCGCAGGACGATGCGGGCGAGAAGTTCGCGCGCGACTTCGTGGCGGCCTGGGTCAAGGTGATGGACGCGGATCGCTTCGATCTGGCGTAAGCCAAATTCGCAAGGCAGATGACAACCGCGCCCGGGGCAACTCGGGCGCGGTTTTTTGTGATCGGCGAGCCTGTTGAGTTTCCAGCGCTTTTGGCCAATGATTGCGGCGTTACCAGCCAAATCGTTTCAGCAGGACCAGACCCGATGACCGTGCCTTCTCTGCGCTCTTTGAGCCTCTCTTTTGTGGCTGCCATGGCCCTGCCGCTGAGCCTGACCCCCGCGCAGGCCGCAGAGGTCGTGTCCTCGGACCGGCCCGTGACGATCAGCGCACATCCGTTTGCGCCGCGCTCGCCGGGTTATGAGACGGTGTTTCAGGGCGTCGAGGCGCGCGAGCACGGCATCGACAAGCCGCTGGAATTCTCGATGAAGGACATGTGGCCGCCGTTCTGGGAAGGGCGGAGCCTGACCACCGGGGACATCGACAACGACGACGATCTTGATCTGGTGATCGCCTCCACGGATGCCGGGCTTTACATCTATCTCAATGACGGCTCCGGCCAGTTTTCTCGCATGGACGGGGATCTGGGGCCGGTGGCGGGCCTTGATATCTTCAACGCCGCCCTGGTGGATATCGACAACGATGGCTGGCTGGACATTTTTGCGGCGACTTACGTGGATGGCAACTTTGTCATTCGCAATGAGGGGGGCCGGTTTGACATGGCCAGCCCGCAATCGGTGAGCAACCGGGATGACGCGATGCTGACGATCTCGCTCAGCTTTGCCGATGCGGATCGGGATGGTGATCTGGACGTGGCCTTGGGCAATTGGGCCGCCGGATGGTATCGGCGCATTCCGGGTGAAGAGTCGCGCAACCGGTTGGTTTTCAATGAAAATGGCGTGATGGATGGCAGCGCGTACAAGGAACTGCCGGGGCTGCCGGGCGAGACGCTTGTCACGCTGTTCAGCGATATTGATCTGGATGGAAACACCGATCTGCTCTTTGGCAATGACTTCGAACTGCCCGATTACGTCTATCACGGCGACGGGCAGGGCGGGTTCACGGCCGTCACCCGCGAAGAGGGGCTGATCCCGCACACCACCAACACCACGATGGCGATCAAGACGGCGGATCTTTATAACGACGGCTCGCCGGAGATTTACTACGCGCAGATTGCCGGGCGCTCGTCGCGCGTGTCGGACAGGCTCAGGATGCAGCCTTTGACACAGTATTGCGAGAGCATTGCGCACGCCGAGACCAAGGCGCTCTGCGCGCGGAACATGGAGATCAAGACCTGGTACAAGTCCGGCAATCGTTTTGATCCGCGCTATGCGGATCGGTGTCAGGCGCTGGACGATCCGTTGAAGTCCGAATGCCTTGCGATGTCGGTCAAGGACTTGGCAATCCAGAAGAAAGACCCTTCGCTCTGCGCGCTGATCGCGGACGATCAGAAGCTGGCCAGGGACTTCTGTGAGGTGCATTTCAAGCCGTTCACCTCGCCGCTGATGGAGGTTTTTGACACCACGCTGCGCCAGATCATGCGCACCAACGTGCTGCTGACATGGGAAGAGGATCGCTATGTCGATACGGCGATTGACGCTGGGCTTGAGATAGGCGGCTGGTCCTGGGACACGAAGATCGCGGATTTCGACAATGACGGCTGGCAGGATGTGTTCATCGTCAATGGCACATGGGTGCCGAACGAAGTCAGCCCGTCGAACCTGTTTTACCGCAACATGGGGGACGGCTCGTTTGAAGAGTCGGCGATTGATTTTGGCCTGACCGATTACCTGATGACCTCTGCCGCGGTGCGGTTCGACATGGACAATGACGGCGATCTGGACATCATCACGCAGCCGGTGAACGGGCCGGTGATGCTCTATCGCAATGGCGCGCAGACGGGCAACGCACTGGCGGTGGATCTCAATGATGCGCATGGCAACCGTTTTGGCATTGGCGCGCGGATCGAAGTGATCTTGCCGGATGGCACGAAGATGATGCGTGAGATTCAGTCCGGGGGCGGGTTCATGTCTTTTGACGCGCCCGTCGCCCATTTCGGGCTTGGCGCGGCGCAGGAGATCACCGCATTGACCGTGGTCTGGGCCGATGGCGGGCGTACCGAGATTGCCGGTCCCTTGGCGGCTGGCGCGCGCTATCGTATTGTGCGTGAGTAACGCTATGTGTTGTTTTTGAGACCGGGGCATTCGCAAAAGGACAAGCCCAATGACATTGATGACCAAACCGATTGTAACGTCCTGCCTTGCGGCCATTTTTGCCGCGCCAGCTTTGGCGATGGACCTGCCGGAGCCTTTGAAGCTGGAGGATTTCATCCAGTTCGATCAGGCGCAGGTAGAGCTCGGGCAGCTCTTGTTTTATGACAAAGTGTTGTCTGGCAACCAGAATATCGCCTGCGCGACCTGTCACCACCACGATCTGAACAGCGCCGATGGTGTCAGTCTCGGCATTGGCGAAGGTGGTGCCGGGCTTGGGATGCGGCGCAGCGCCGGGGCGGGCGCGGATCAGATCATCGAGCGGGTGCCGCGCAATGCGCCGGGCCTGTGGAACCTCGGCCATAAGGATGTAGAGGTTCTGTTCCATGACGGGCGCGTGTCGGTGTCCGACGATTTCGGCAATGGGTTTCGCTCTCCGGCGTGGATTTTCCTGCCGCAGGGGCTGAACTCGCTGCTCGCGGCGCAGGCGCTGTTTCCTATGACGTCCGAGATCGAAATGGCGGGACAACCCGAAGAAAACCCGATCGGCGGGGCCGCCTATGACGCGCCGCATTATGTCTGGCCTCTGGTCGAGGAGCGCGTGCGGGCGATTGACGGCTATCTGCCTTTGTTCATGGACGCTTTTGACCATGTGGAGACGGCGGAAGACATCACCATCGTTGAGATAGTCAACGCCATCGCGGCCTTTGAAGGGACGGAGTTCCGCAACTTCGACAGCCCGTTTGACCAATATCTGAACGGGGAAGAGGATGCGCTGAGCGACGCGCAAAAGCGCGGCATGGCGCTGTTTTATGGCGAGGTTGGCTGCGCCACCTGCCATTCCGGCCCGCTGATGTCGAACCAAAGCTTTCAGGCGCTGGGCCTGCCGCCCTTTGGGCCGGGGATCACCACGTTGAATGATCCGATTGCCCGCGATGTGGGGCGGATGACAGTTTCGGACGATCCCGAGGACGCCTACCGCTTCCGCGTGCCGTTCCTGCGCAATGTCGCGCTGACCGCGCCCTACGGGCACAATGGCGCGATGCCGACGCTGGAGGCGATGGTGCGCCATCACCTTGATCCGGAGCAGAGCAATGCCGCCTGGCGCGAAGAGATGGCCAGCCTGCCGCCGGTGTCCTGGCTTGAGGAAGAGGATTTCATGCTGCTGGCGAACGCCGCGGAAACCGGGCGGATACGGGCAAAGATCGACATTGATCTGCCGGTTTTGAGTGATGCGGAGGTTGCGGATATCGTGGCATTCCTGCACGGGCTGACCGGCGAGACGGCGCTGCAGCGCCCCATGGGGCGTCCCGACACGGTGCCGAGCGGCTTGCCGGTGGATTGATCGGCGGCGGGCGCGTCGCTTCCCCTTGAGACAGCATTGAAACCGGCAGCCGCAGCCGGGCCGCCGGTTTGCCCTTGGCGCGGCAAGATCCGGGTATCGAAAGAAAAAGTTCGATTCAGACCGGGCCGTGTCGTTTTTCTCTGTTCAGACCAGCGGGTTCCGGTGAATGTTGCGGAATGAACAAACGGGAGGAGGCGCGAATGCAGCCATTCAACATGGGCCGTGTGCCGCCAGTTACATTTGGTGCGGGGCGGATGGCGAAAGTGCCGCAGATCGTGAGTGCCATGGGGGGCGGCCCGGTGTTGATCGTCTCCGACGCCATCCTGGCCGAGCTGGGTGTCACCGATCGGCTGATTGCGGGCCTTGCCGCGGAAGGCATTGCGTCCGAACTGGCAGCAGAGGTGTCCGGCGAGCCGAAGCAGGCCTTGGTGGATGCGCTCTGCGCCCGCGCCCGCGCCGCAAGCGCGCGGTTGGTGATCGGCATCGGCGGCGGCGCGGCCATGGATGCGGCGAAGCTGGTTGCGGCCATCGCGCCTTCAGGGCGGCCTTCGGAAGACTTCGCGCTTGCGGCCAATCCCTTGCCGGACAACGGCCTTCCGGCCATCGCGATCCCGACCACGGCGGGGACCGGATCGGAGGTCACGCGGACCTCCGTGATCTCGAAAGCGGATGGCTGGAAGATCTGGTTCTGGGGGGAGGAGCTGATGTTCGATCAGGCCGTGCTGGACCCGGAGCTGACCGTCAGCCTGCCGCCGCATCTGACGGCCTGGACCGGGATCGACGCGGTTGCCCATGCGCTGGAAGGCGCAACCGCGCGCAACACCAGCCCGGCGGGGCAACTCTATGGATTGGAGGCGCTGCGCATTCTCACAGAGGCTTTGCCGAAAGCGGTGGCTGACGGCGCGGACATCGAAGCGCGGGGCCGTGTGCTTTGGGCAAGCACCGTTGCGGGTCTCGCCCTGCACAATTGCAACACGCATATGGGCCATAACATCAGCCATGCGCTGGGCTCGCTGGTGCGGGTGCATCACGGTCTGGCGACGGGGCTGGGCCTAGAGGCCAGTCTGCCGTGGCTCGTGCAGCGGCCCGACGGGGCGGCCAACTATGCCAGCGCGGCCAAGGCGCTGGGCGGCGCGGAGAGGGCGGAGGCGCTGCCCGGTGCCTTGTCTGCGCTGATGCGCGCCTGCCAGATTTCCGAGGCGCTGCCTGCGGAATGCGCAGGTGTGACGGCGCAGGCGCTGGCAGCGGAGATGAAGAACGCGGCGAACCTCGGCATGGCACAAAACGCGGCCTGCCCGGTGAGCGCGGCGGACATCGACGACATGGCAGCGCTCATGATGGCCAAACCTGTGGCGGCGGCGGGGTAGTCCCGTGACCGGGGTCAGATGACCAGCGCGATGTCCGAGGGTTCCACCTCGGACAAAGGTTTGTGCACAAGCCCGCGCCGTTCCTCGAAGCCGGGGGAGATAATCCTGATCTCCGTCGCGATGCCGGGGCAGGCGGGGTCCGTGCAGAGCGTCTCGCGCAGGGAGACAAGCCCTTTTGGCCCCGCGCCGAGCTGCTCGCGAACCAGCCCTTTGATCCGCTGAATGTGGAAAAGGGTTTGCGCCTGCTGACCCGGTGACTGACCGAGCAGCGGCGGACTCAATGGCACAAATGGGTTGGGTGTGCTTGGTTTCGAAACGCGTTTCCGGGTTTCACGCAAGGCTGGCATCTGCCGCCACAGCGGATCGCTTTTCGGGATTGCCACGGAGGTGAGGCCAATGTCGCCCATGCGGCGCAGTAGCTGCGGCATGGGTTGTGGCGGCAGGTCAATCTTGCCCGAACGCATGGCCAGCCGTGCGCCCTGATCCGTGCTGGTCAGCAGCGCATCCAAGCCGGTCGGGATCTCCGTGACCGCCTTGCTCAGGGCCACAAGCTCCGGCAGGCCAGTGCGGACGCGGTGGAGGAAGCCGGACATGATGCGTTTCGCCTGATCCGCGCAGAGGCCGAGTGACACCGCGATACCGGCCTGTTTCAACGCCGCAAACCCGCCGCCGTTCACGCGCGGATCGGGATCCTGAAGGCAGCAGACGACCCGCGCGACCCCGGTCTCGATGATGATGTCCGTGCAGGGCGGGGTCTTGCCCCAGTGACAGCAAGGCTCCAGCGTGACGTAGAGCGTTGCGCCTTTGGCTGAAGTGCCCGCCGTTTCCAGAGCCTTGCGCTCCGCGTGAGGACGGCCGCCGGGATGGGTCGCCGCCTCGGCCAGAACCGTGCCATGCTTGACCACCACGCAGCCCACCGGAGGGTTTGGCCAGACAAGCCCGCGCGCGCCTTCGGCCAGCGTCAGCGCGCGCTGCATCCAGTGCTGATCGGGATCCGAAGGATCAGAGCTGGGTGGGGTTTGGGACGTCGCCATAGACAGCCACCGGATCGAAGGTCTTGTCGTCCTCGAGAAAGGTCAGCGGGCTGCCCGCGTCTTCCGCCGTTGGGACGGCACGGTAGAAACAGGACCGGTAGCCGACGTGGCAGGAGGCGCCGGAGCCCGTGACCGCAACCCGCAGCCAGATGGCGTCCTGATCGTCGTCAATCCGTGCTTCGACCACCTTTTGAACGAGGCCGGAAGTCGCCCCCTTGTGCCACAGCACTTGCCGCGCGCGGCTGAAGTAATGGGCTTCGCCTGTCTCGATGGTCAGACGCAGGGCCTCTTCGTTCATCCAGCCAAGCATCAGCACGTCGCCGGAGGCCGCATCGGTGGTGATGCAGGGCAGCAGCCCATCGGGCCCGAATTTCGGCGCGAAGTCTGTCCCTTCTTCGACCTGTTCCACGGATGTCCGTTCAAGGAATTGGACTGTGCTCATGGGCTCTCCCTTTCGAGATGTTATATCATAACGTTTCGCTCTTGGCCGAGTCGCGCCCTGATGTAAAGGGAAACCGGGGTGTCCTGACTGGCGAGATTCAAGAAACGGGTTTCAAACCGAAGCGTCATGTGATTGACGTGCAGGGAGTGCGCTGGCCCGCAGGGCTTGGCGCAGATGGGCCCTGATACAACGACAAGCGACCGAGAGACATGACACAGTTCGACACGATCTTCCGCAATGGCACCGTGGTTAACCAAGATGGCACCGGGGAGGCCGATGTCGCCGTGCAAGGCGGGCGCATCGTGGCGATTGGCGATCTTGGGGATGCCAGCGCAGAGAAGGTGGTGGACTGCAAAGGCCTGCACATCCTGCCCGGCGTGATCGACAGCCAGGTGCATTTCCGCGAGCCGGGGCTGACCCACAAGGAAGACCTTGAATCCGGCTCGCGCGGGGCCGTGATGGGCGGTGTGACCGGCGTTTTCGAGATGCCGAACACCAACCCGCTGACCACTACCCGCGAGACGTTCGAGGCGAAGATTGCCGCCGGGACCAACCGGATGCACTGCGACTTTGCCTTCTACATCGGCGGCACCCATGAGAATGTTGCGGACCTGCCGGAGCTGGAGCGCCTGCCGGGCTGTGCCGGGGTGAAGGTGTTCATGGGGTCCTCCACCGGCTCTCTGCTGGTGCAGGACGACAGCGGTGTGGAGGCCATCCTGAGCGCGATCAGCCGCCGCGCGGCCTTCCACAGCGAAGACGAATACATGCTTGAAGAGCGCAAGGACCTGCGCGTCGAAGGCGATCCGTCGAGCCACCCCGTGTGGCGTTCGCCCGAGGTCGCTTTGAACTGCACCAAGCGTCTTGTTGGACTGGCGCGCAAGACCGGCAAGCGCATCCACGTGCTGCATATCTCGACCGCCGAAGAGATTGTCTATCTCGCGGAGCACAAGGACGTCGCAAGTGTTGAGGTCACGCCGCATCACCTGACGCTGGACGAGACGGCCTATGACCGGCTTGGCACCTATGTGCAGATGAACCCGCCGGTGCGGGACAAGGCGCATCGCGCCGGGATCTGGGCCGGGGTGTCGAGCGGTGTTGCCGATATTCTCGGCTCCGACCACGCGCCGCACGTGCGCGAGGAAAAGGATGTGCCCTATCCCAAGAGCCATTCCGGCATGACCGGCGTGCAGACTCTGGTGCCGACGATGCTCGACCATGTGAACGCGGGCAAGCTGAGCCTTGAGCGTTTTGTCGACATGACGAGCCATGGCCCCAACCGCCTGTTTGGTATTGCCAACAAGGGCCGCATCGCCGTGGGCTATGACGCGGACCTGACGATTGTCGATCTCAAGCGGCAGGAAACCATCACCAACGACTGGATCGAAAGCCGCGCCGGATGGACGCCCTATAATGGGGTCAAGGTGACGGGTTGGCCCGTGGGCACCGTGGTGAGGGGCCAGACCGTGATGTGGCAGGGCGAATTGGTGACGCCGGGCATAGGCCAGCCGATCCGTTTCCTGGAGGCGCTGCCGAAAGGGGCCTGATCCGGGCTCATCGGAAATCATTTGACCTGTGCCTGCGCGCGCGCCATGTGCGAGCGACAGGGATGGGAGATATCCGATGATCACGATTCTCGATGGCGGCATGGGGCAGGAGCTGATCGCGCGGAGCGCGGCAGAGCCGACGGCGCTGTGGTCCACCAAGGTGCTGCTGGATGAGCCGCATCTGGTGCGCGCGGTGCATGACGATTTCTTCGCCGCCGGGGCCACGGTGGCGACAACCAACAGCTATGCCATTCACCATGACCGGCTGATCCGCGCCGGGATCGACGATCAGTTCGAAAGCCTGCACCGCGCCGCCTGCGAGATTGCCTGCGCGGCACGCGATGCGGCGGGTGGTGGTCAGGTTGCCGGGGCCATCGGGCCATTGGTCGGCTCTTATCGGTCTGATCCATTGCCGGAGGACGCGGTCGAACGGTTTGCCGAAGTGTGCGGGGTGCAGGCACCGCTTGTCGATCTGTTCCTGATCGAGACGGCCTCGACGCTTGAACAGGTCCGTGCCACGCTGGCCGGTGCCAAGGGGCAGGGCAAGCCGGTCTGGCTGGCGGTTTCCGTGGATGACCAGGACGGGACAAAGCTCCGTTCCGGCGAGCCGCTGGAGGCGGTGATGGGCTGTTGTGACGGGGCGGATGCGCTGCTGATCAACTGCGCCACACCCGAAGCGGTCAGCACGGCTGTGGACATGATCAAAGGGGTGGATCTGCCGTTTGGGGCCTATGCAAACGGCTTTACCGGGATCAATCCGCGCTTTGTGCAGGCGGGCGCGACGGTCAAGGAACTCTCGGCGCGCAAGGATCTGACGCCTCAGGCGTATGCGGCCTTCGCCGAAGACTGGGCGCACAAAGGGGCCACGATCATCGGCGGATGCTGCGAGGTTGGCCCGGCGCATATCGCGGAACTGGCGCGGCGTCTGACCTGACGGCAGATGCGTGCGGGTGTGGGCGGGCCCGGCCGAATGTCTTGCTTTGCTGCCTTGCCAGAGGCCCGCTCTTGGGGCGAAGCTGGCGGCATTGCCCTGAAAACGGCCCCTGGAGGTATGAATGCCAAGCCTAGAAGAGAACAAACGCAATGTCATCGCCTTCTACGAGATGATGTTCAACGCGTGCAAACCGGCGGAGGCCATCGAGACCTATGCCGGGGACAGCTATCGCCAGCACAACCCGCATGTGGGCGACGGCAAGGCGGCGTTTGTCGCCTATTTCGAGCGCATGGCGGCGGAGTATCCGGGCAAGCGCGTGGAAATAAAGCGTGCCTTTGCCGAAGGGGATCACGTGATCCTGCACTGCCACCAGATCTGGCCCGAGGGGCTGGAATATGCGGGCATGGACATCTTTCGTCTCGATGAGGCGGGCAAGGTTGTCGAGCATTGGGACGTGTTGCAGGTGCTGCCGGATCACAGCGAAAACGACAACGGGATGTTCTGAGGCTAGCTCTGCATGAGCTGGTGGTCCGGATCGTAGGGCGACGGCGCGATCACCGTGGCCGGGATCATCACGCCGCAGAGGTCCAGATCCGCCGTGGAGCCAATGGGCGCAAAGGAAGGATCGACAAAGGCATAAGCAAGGTTCTTGCCCACGCGGTACCCCCAGCCGCCGGACGTCACGGTGCCAACCACTTTGCCATCTGCCATCAGTGAGGCACCGCCGTGGGCGGGCGCGGTGGTGCTGTCGAACTCCAGGGTGACAAGCTGTTTGCGTGCGCCTTCACCGCGACGGCGGGACAGCGCCGCCTTGCCGATGAAATCGCCCTTGTCCATGCGCACGAAGCGGTCGAGCCCGGTCTCATAGGGGTCAAACTCGGTGATCAGATCGGCTTTCCAGTGCAAAAAGCCCTTCTCCATCCGCATGGACTCCACCGCCCGCGCGCCAAAGAGGCCCAGCCCATGCTCTTTGCCTGCTTCGCGCAGGGCAAGGTAGGCGGCGTAGAGCGAGGCGTTGGGGACGTGGATCTCGTAGGCCAGTTCGCCGGAGAAGCTGACCCCCATGACCGTGGCCGGGGCAAAGCCGATGAAACACTCGCGCACCGACAGCCACGGGAAGGCGGACGCGGACCAGTCTTCGCGGCTGACCGATTGCATGACCGCGCGCGCCTTGGGGCCTGCCAGAACCAGGATCGTGTAATCATTGGTCAGGCTTTTAAGCTGAACGTCTTCACCGTCTCGCAGATGGGCGCTCAGCCAGTCGAAATCATGCCATTCCGCCGCCGCCGCCGAGCCGAACCAGACCCGCGCGGGGCCTTTGTCCGAGGCGGGGAGATTGGCAACGGTGGCTTCCGCCTTGATCATGCCGTGATGGTTCAGGAGATAACCGAGACCCACACGCCCGTCGCGTTTTGGCACAAATCCACAGATCATCCGGTCAAGGAACGCGTGACGATCCGCGCCGGTGATTTCGATGCGGTTGAAGCCGTTGACTTCGGCGAGGCCAACGCGGGTTTGCACGGTGCTTACCTCGGCACCGACAAGATCGAAGGTCTCGTCAAAATCGAAGGTCAGGCTGGGGTGAAAATCAGCGGCAGGCTTGATGTAATCGACCCGCTCCCAGCCGTTCACCACGGTGAACTCCGCGCCTTCGGCAGCCATGACCGGGGTCAGCGGCGTGGTCTTGGCGGAGCGGCCTGCGGGGCGGTGTTCATGCGGGAAATGGAAGCGGAATTCGTTCTGGTAATCCTCGATCGCCTTGAGCGCGGTCAGTTCCACATTGGCGTGGCCGGTGAAGCGGCGGGGATCGAGGCACCATGTGTCATAGCAGGCCTCGCCGTGCACGATCTGTTGCGCCAGAAGCCAGCCATGCCCGCCACCTTCGCCCACACCCGCGCGCAGGCCAATGATGCAAAAGGCGTTGCGCTTGCCCGGGATTGGCCCCACCAGCGGCGCGCCGTCGATGGTGTAGGTGATCGGCCCGTTGACCACTCGTTTGATGCCGACCTCTGTCAGCACGGGCATACGCTCAAAGGCCCCTTCAAGCACATCCATGACCCGGTCGAGATCATCCGGGCACAGGTCATTGGCAAAGCTCGGGCTGATCCCGTCCATGCCCCATGTCTTGCAGCCCTGCTCGTAGAAGCCGACCAGAAGGCCGTTCTTTTCCTGCCGCGAGTAATAATCCGAGATCGGGCAGCGCAGGAGCGGCATGCGGTGGCCAGCGTCGGCAATGGCGGGGATGTCTTCGGTGACGAAATACTGGTGCTCCATGGAAGCGACCGGATGGTGCACCCCCATCATCGCCGCCACCTCGTTCACGCGGTAGCCGCAGGCGTTGACCACAATGTCGGCGTCGATGCTGCCTTTGGCGGTCTCAACCGTCCATGTGTCATCGGCGTGCTGTGTGAGGGCGGTCACGGGGGTGTGGCGGTAGACCTCGGCTCCGGCTTTGCGGGCGTGGAAGGCGAGGGCCTGGCAAAGCTGCGCCGGGTCAATGTCGCCATCCTCGCCATCCCAGAGCCCGCCGACGAGGTTCTCGGTGGAAATCAGCGGATGGCGGCGGGCGCATTCTTCGGCGTCGATCACCTCGAACTCCACCCCCATGCCCCGCGCCATGGAGGCAAAATGCCTGTACCCTTGCATCTGTGCTTCGGTGTTGGCGAGGCGAATGCCGCCGTCGCCGTGGTGATAGCCCACCGGGTAGTCCGCGTCATCGCGCAGCTTCTTGTAGAGCGCCACGGAGTGGGATTTCAGGCCGACCATGGTCTGGTTCATGCCAAAGTTCGTCACCTGCGCGGCGGAGTGCCACGTGGTGCCGGAGGTAAGCTCATCGCGCTCGATCAGCACCACGTCGCTCCAGCCTTCCTGGGTCAGGTGGTAGAGCGTCGAGCAGCCGGCAATGCCGCCCCCAATGACAACGACTTTTGTGCGCGATTTCATGCGTGCCTCCGGATCAACTGCGCTCCACTGGGGAAAAATATCCCCGTGTTGGCAACCGCTTCCAGCGCTATTTCTGTTTTTCGAAAACGCCTTTCGGGATTTGCAAAACCGGGGATGGGCGGCACGCGCCTATTCGGCCTGAAACTCGGGATCTGTTGGCACTTGCAAAGCGGTGGCCAGATGGTTGGTGCTGGCGGCCAGCGCGATGATCTGCAAAAGCTCGCCATGTTCCTCGGGCGTCATGCCTTTGGCCTGGGCGGCGGCGGTGTGAGAATGCACGCAGTATTCGCAATTGTTGGCGACGGAGACAGCGATATAGATCATCTCGCGGGTCTTTGGGTCGAGCGCGCCGGGGGTCGCCATCAGGGACTTCACGCTCTCCCAGGTGCGTTTCAGCCCGGCGGGATCCGCTGCCAGCGCGCGCCAGATGTTGTTGACGAAATCGGAGCCGCGGGTTTCGCGGATGTCGTCAAACACCGCCTTGATCGCCGGGTTTGCCTCGGCTTCGGCATCGGTCACGAGGGGGACAACGGACATGGGCTTTTTTCCTTTCCATTCAAAAGGCCCGCCCAGCCATAAGGATCAGGGGATCAGGATGAGCGAGCCGCCGCCTGTCATGCTTTCCAGAATGTCATGCGCCCGGGCCGCCTCTTCAAGCGGAATTGGCGTAGGGGCGGGGGCCTGAAGCTGACCGGAGGCGAATTTCGCAAGGGCTTTGCCTGCCATGGCCTGATACTGAGCGGGATCGCGCAGGTAATGGAAGAGGATCGGCCGGGAGATGGTCAGGGACTTGGTGGCAAGCGTGCTCATCAGGATCGGATCAATCGGGCCGGAGGACTGGCCGAAGTTCACCAGATGTCCGCAAAACGCCAGCGCCTCGATGGACCCGGCAAAGGTGTCCGCGCCCACGGAATCGTAGACCACATCCACGCCTTGCCCGCCGGTGATCTTGGACACGGCCTTGGTGAAATCGACCTCGCGGTAGAGGATCGTATGGGCGCAGCCGCTGGCCTTGGCGATTTCGGCCTTTTTCTGCGAGCCGACGGTGCCGATCACCGTCGCGCCGAGACCTGCCAGAGCCTGACACAGCATCCGCCCCACGCCGCCCGCTGCCGCGTGGACAAGGACGGTCATGCCCGAGGAGATGGTGCAAACCGGCCCGGTGAGCATTTCCACCGTCATGGCGCGCAGCAGGTTCGACGCGGCGGTCTCGTCCGAAACGGCGTCGGGCAGGGGTACGGCCAATGCGGCAGGCAGCACCCTGTGCGAAGCATAGGCGCCGTATTGCCCGGTGACATAGGCCACGCGGTCCCCGACAGCGATCCCCTCGACGCCATCCCCAACCGCTTCGACCACGCCAACCGCCTCGCATCCGGGAATGCCGGGCAGGGCAAGCGTTTTGTACAGGCCGGAGCGGACGTAGACGTCGTGGAAATTGACGCCAATGCCGGTTTGCCGGATGCGCAGCGCGCCGGGTTCGGGCGTGCCGACGTCGATGGACTCGCAGGTCAGAACCTCCGAGCTGCCGTATGTGCGGAGTACAATTGCCTGTGCCATCAGAGTTTCGGGTCCGGGTTTTCGGTGTTGTCACCCCCTTCCTGCAGCAGCAGGTGGGTCATTGTCGAGGCCGCATGGCGAAAGGCCATGGCCTCCTGATACTCCGGATCCCTGAACCAGGCCTCGACATCCGCCTTCGACGGAAATTCAAGGATCACCAGACGTCCGTCAAAGGGCTGCCCTTCCACGCAGGTGAAGGGCTCGCCCCGGGTCAGGAACCGGCCGCCGTATTTTTTGACGATGGGCGGCGTCCGGTCCGTGTATTGCCGGTAAGTTTCCGCATCGTGAATGGTCATCATCGAGACAACATAGGCCGGCATGGGTTTGCTCCCTTATGACGTGACCCGCTCAAGCGCCATGGCGTCGGCGATCTCGGAGCTTGGCTTTTGCTCAAACGCCGCGCGGTTGAGGATGTCCTTGATGGTCTCCTTGAGACCTTCGATCTGTTTGACGGACGCCGCGCGCGACGGCTCGGAGAAGATCACCGTGGCCGCACCGATGATCCCGCCTGCGTTCACCACGTAGTCTGGCACATAGGCGATGCCAGCCTGCCGCAGCATCTCGCCGTGACGATTCTCGGCCAGTTGGTTGTTGGCCAAGCCGCAGATGGCCTTGGCCTTGATCTCCGGAATGGTCTGATCGTTCATCCCGGCCCCGAGCGCGCAGGGGGCAAACACATCCACGTCCGCCGAATGGATGCGGTCCGGTGCCATTGCGGTTGCCCCGAACTCCGCCACGGCGCGGTCCACAACATCGCTGCGCACATCTGCCACCACCAGCTTGGCTCCGGCCTCGTGCAGGTGGCGGGACAGGGCGAACCCGGTCGCGCCAAGCCCCTGAACGGCCACGCGCAGACCTTGCAGATCAGCCCGGCCAAGCGAGGCTTCGGCCACGGCCTTGATGCCGACAAACCCGCCAAGCGCGGTGAAGTTGGAGGGGTTGAACCCCGGCTTATACTGCGAGGCGCGGCAAAAGATGTAGTCGCAGCGCTCTGCCATAATGTCCGCGTCTTCGGGGCCAACACCGATGTCAATCGCCGTCCAGTAGCGCCCGGCCAATGATTGCACATGGGCGGCAAAGGCGCGCAGAATCTCCGGCTTTTGGGGATTGGTCGGATCGGCAATGATCACGCATTTCCCGCCGCCCAGAGGCAGGCCCGCGACCGCGCTTTTGTAGGTCATGCCTCTCGACAGGCGCAGCACATCCGTCAGGGCCTCGGCATCGGAGGCATAGGGGTGCATCCGGCAACCACCCGCCGCTGGCCCGAGCGCGGTGGAATGCACGGCGATGATGGCTTTCAGGCCGACCGACGGGTCGCTGCAGAAAATGACCTGTTCGTGGTCGTCGAAATCGGGGTGATCGAAAAGCATGGTCTACCTCCTGTTTGACCTTGAGGCAGGGTACGGTCTTTTTGCGGGTGAAACATTGCTTTCTGATCCGTTTGGGGATCAATGTTGAATGAGAGTCTCTAATTTTTCGAGTTAAGGTGGGGAAAATGACTAACGTCGTTCTGGATGGTACCGACAGGAAGATCGTCGCGGTTCTCGCCAGGGAAGGTCGGATATCGAACCTTGAACTGGCGGATCGCATCGGTTTGTCGCCGACACCTTGCAGCCGGAGGGTGAAACGGCTGGAGGAAGAGGGGGTGATCATGGGTTACGGCGCCCGGATCAACCCGGCGGCCATGGGGCAGAGCATCAGTGTCATGGTGCAGGTCCGCCTTTCCCAGCAGGCACCCGCAGACATAGACGCCTTCATGTCCGCCGTGCAGCGCCTGCCCCAGATCACGGAATGCCTGCTGGTCACCGGTGATCTCGACTACGTGCTGAAGGTGCAGACGCGGGATGTGGAGGCGCTGCGGGACTTCGTGCTCAAGGAGTTGAAGGCGATCCCGAGCGTGGCGGAAACCTCCACCATGCTGATCCTGGACGTGGCCAAGTCGACCGTGTGACGGGGCGCGGGCTCTCAGAGGTCCTGCGACAGCGTGGACAGGAACCTGTTCACCATCGGATTGGCCGGTGATTTTGTCGGACGGATTGCGCCGAGCGGGCGATGGAACTGCGGGTGATCGAAGTCGAGAAAGACCAGCCGGTCCTCAAGGTATGAGCCGGTGGTGGCGCGCGGCATGGTCGTGATCAGATCGGTCTCGCCCACGATTTCCAGCACGGAGCGAATGGAGTCGGTCTCGCAGACGATATGCATGGATTTGATCCCGGAGGCGGTCATGGCCGCTTCGGTTTGCTGGCGCAGCAGGCTGCCGCGCGAATGCACCAGCCAGACCTGCGCCTCAAGGTCCGAGGGCATGATCTGTTTGCGCGTGGTCAACGGGTGTCCGGTGCGGCACAGGATGCCGACGCGGTCATCAATGAGCGGCTCGAAATCCAGACCATCGGATGGGTCAGCGAGGCTTTGCGGACCGAGGACCACATCGACCTGCCCGCGCTCCAACATGCTGCGCAACTCGTGCACCAGCCCGGTGCGCATTTCGACAACGCAATTGGGGTTCTCGCGGATGAACCCGGCAAGGGCGGTGCTGAGAAAGCGGCCCGCCACGATGGGCGGCGCGCCGATGCGCAACTCTCCCACTGCGCCTTGCGAAGACTGATCGGCCAGAATGCTGGCCTGTTCTTCGGCGAGGCGAATGGCCTGCCCATTGCGGGCAAGGCGCAGGCCGAGCGCGTTGGGCACGGATTTGCGGCCATCGCGGTTGAACAGCGTAGCCCCGAGCCGCGCCTCCAGCGCCTTCATGTTGCGGCTCAGGGCAGGCTGGGTCAGGCCGATGCGATCCGCCGCCGTCTGAAACGATCCGGCCTCCACGATGACCGAGAGTTGCGCGAGGTGCTTTGGGTCAAGTTTCATAGCAATTCGTTATGTAATGGCCTGCATGTTTGATTACTATAAATATAACTCCGCTGCTAATGTTCTCTGCAAATGTCAGGGAGGACACCATGTACAACTTCAGGAAAATCACGGCTGCGGCGGCGGTGGTGGCGTCTGCGGCCTTGGTCCCGGCTGCGGCAACGGCGCAAATCTTCAAGGGGGAGACCGCCGGTGTGGGCGATCCGGTCCACACGATGTTTGTGACCTTCGCCAATCAGGCCGGCAAGGCGGATGTGGAGATCCAGGTGAATGCCGGTCAGACGCTGACGAAATCCATGCTGAAAGGCGGGCGACAGGAGATTGACTTTTTCTCGACGGTGCCGTCGCTGGTCAACCTGATGAAGGGCCAGAAGCGCATGTATGAAAAGGTTGGCGACGCGGCGGAGGCCGCCGGTCAGCTGCGCGCGATCCTCGGGTTCAAGGCGGGGGCCTATCATCCGGTGACGCTTGCCGGTTCCGGCATCGAAAACTGGGAAGACCTGAAGGGTAAGACCATCTTCACCGGCCCTCCTGCCGGGTCCGCCTCGGCCACCTCCGAGGCGCTGATCAAGATCATCACTGGCTATGAGGCGGGCAAGGATTACGAGGCCGTGCGTCTGAGCTGGGGCGAGGGGTACGCCGCGCTTGCGGACAAGAAAATCGACATGATGGTGCGCCCGGCCGAGATCGGCTCGTCCAAGATCGAGCAATTCGGACTGTCGGGCGAGTTCCGCATCCTGTCCATTCCTGAAGCGGTTGTCAGCTCGGAAGAGATGCAGGCGCTGTTCGGGCGTCCGGGGCGCGGCATGCTGCAGTTTGACGGCGGCGTCTACAAGGGGCAGCTGACCGGGGGAGAGATCACCGCGCTGGGCTTCACGCAGTTTGTCGGCACCCATACCGGGGTGGATGAGGATGTTGTCTATGCGGCGACCAAGGCGTTTTGGGACAATCTCGACGAGGTGCATGCCACCGCATTTTTCCTCAAGGATGTCACGGCTGAGAGCGCCTTTACATCGGTGAATGTGCCGCTCCATCCCGGCGCTGTGCGCTATTATGACGAAGCGGGGATCGCGATCCCCGATGCGCTGCGCCCGTAACCGATCCTGCGGGAGGGCTGCCCCGGTTGTCCTCCCTCATGCTGACCGTCAAACAAGGCTACCGTGATGACCGCAGAGGCAAACCCGTCTGGCGGGATTGGCAGGCTGTACCTGCTGTTCTCGGCACTTGCATGTTTCATGCTGGGCATAATCGCCCTCTACAGCTCCGGCATCGGGCTGGTTGAACCGAAGTTCCACCGCGCGGCGGGCTTTGCGCTGGCGCTGGTGGCGGGCATTGCCGCATCGCGCGCCCGGCGCGAGGCGTCCGGTGCGGTCCTCGGCACAAAGGCAAGCCTGCATCTTGCGCTGGACGGCGTGATGCTGGTGGCCGGGCTTTGGGCAATCTGGTCATTCTTCTTTGTCCAGACGCAGATGGAGACGGCGCTCTACGATGTCACGCAGGCGGACGCATGGCCCGCACTGGCCGGTCTCGTGGTCTTTCTCGAACTGTGCCGCAGGCTCTGGGGCTGGGGGCTGTTCGGGGTCGGGGCCTTTGGCGTGCTCTACCTGCTCTATGGTCAGGACCTGCCGGGGATCATGGCGCATTCCGGCTTTTCGTTGAAAGAGGTTGCGGAATCGCTCTGGTACAACACGAACAAGGGCGTGTTTGGCTCGATCACCAATATCGTTCTGTCCACCGTGTTTATCTTCATCGTCTTCGGCGTGCTTCTGGAAGGCACCGGCGCGGGCGACACGCTGTTGAAATTCGCCTTTCTGGCGACGCGTCGCACGCGGGGCGGGCCTGCACACGCGGCCATTCTGGCCTCCTCCATGTTCGGCACCATGTCCGGCTCAACCGTTGCCAATATCGTCGGCACCGGCACTTTCACCATCCCGATGATCAAGAAACGCGGCTTCTCCCCGACCTTTGCCGCCGGGATCGAGGCCACAGCCTCCTCGGGCGGGCAGATCATGCCGCCGATCATGGGCGCCGCGGCGCTTGTCATGGCGGACCTGACCGGGGTCGGCTATCTCAACATCATCGTCGCGGCCCTGTTCCCGGCGCTGTTCTACTACTTCAGCCTGTTTGCCGCCGTGACGGTCGAAGCGCGCCGCCAGGGGATCGAGGTGCAGCCGATGTCGGTTGATGATCGGATCACCCGGACTGATCTGGTCAACTCGGTGCTCTTCCTCGGGCCTATCCTGACGATCATCGGATCGCTTGTGGCCGGGTTCTCGACCTCTGCGGCGGGCTTTTACGCGGTGATCGTGCTGCTGGTTCTGTCAGTGATCAACCCGGATGTGCGGGCTGATCCCTTGCGCCTGTGGCGCTCGTTCCTCAAAGGATCGCAATCGGGCGCAACGCTTCTGATCGCAATTGCCGCCATTGGCATTCTGGTCGGCGCGCTGGATTCCACAGGGCTTGGACTGAAGCTGGCCAATGTCATCGCGACGGTCCGTGGCGAGAGCCTGTTTTCCGCGCTGCTGGTGGCGATGATCGGAGCGCTGGTGCTGGGTATGGGGATGCCGACGCTCCCGGCCTATCTGATCATCATCCTCGTGATGGGCCCCGCGATCCAGCAACTGGGCGTGTCGATGCTGACCGCGCATATGTTTGTCTTCTACTATGGCGTGGCCTCATCCCTGACGCCGCCAGTGGCCATCGCGGCTTATGCGGCGGCGCCAATCGCCGGGGCAAACCCTCTGATGACCGCCTTCATGTCGTTCCGGCTTGGCATGGCGAAGTTCATCATTCCCTTTGTCTTTGCCTTCTACCCGACAATCCTGATCATCGAGGAATTCAGCCTGCTGCCGTTCCTCTGGATCGTGGCGCGGACCTGTTTTTGCATCTGGCTCTTCTCCTCGGCCCTGTCGGGCTATGACCGGCGCAAGCTGACGGTACCGGAGATCCTGGCGCGGTTTGCCATTGCCTTCACCATGCTGGCCCCGTCTTTGGCCATCCATCTGCCCGCCGTGGCCATCGGCGCGGCTCTGATCGCCTGGGACATCCGCGCGGCGCGGAACATGCCGCAGACTGCGAAGGAAACCTCATGACCAAGCGACCGAACTTTCTGTTCATCATCACCGATCAGCACCGCGCCGATCATCTGGGATGCGGTGGCAATCCGGTTGTCCGAACGCCGAACATCGACGGCATCGCGGCGAAGGGGACGCAGTGGGATCGCTTCTATGTGGCCAACCCGATCTGCATGCCGAACCGCGCGTCGATCATGACCGGGCGCATGTGTTCGGCCCATGGGGCGCGGCACAACGGGATCCCGCTGTCCAAGGATCACACGACCTTTGTGGAACTTTTGCGGGATGCGGGATACCGCACCGGGCTGATCGGCAAGTCGCATTTGCAGAGCTTCACGGGCCTGCCCGCCACGAACCGCTACGAGCCTGCGGAGGGTATGCATACCCCGAGCCCACTGCTGCGCGATGCGATCAAGAACAACCGTCATTCCCCGGAGTACGATCTGGAGGTTGTGCCGAAATGGGACCAGCCGCTGGCGGAGCGGATCGACGGGGATTTCTACGGCTTTGAGCACGTGGAAGTGGCGGCGGATCATGCGGACAAGGCCTCGGGGGATTACCTTTTGTGGGCGCGGCAGCAACGGGCTGATTTCGATCAGCTGGTAGGGCCGGAGAATGCCTTGCCGGACAACCGCATCGACGCCCCTCAGGCTTGGCGCACGGCGGTGCCGGAAGAGCTTTATTCGACGTCGTGGATCGCGGACCGCAGCGCGGCGTGGTTGCGCGAACGGGCCGGGGAAGATGCGCCGTTTTTCCTGCAGATGTCTTTCCCTGATCCGCACCATCCCTTCACCCCGCCGGGCCGCTATTGGGACATGTACGATCCGGCGGACATTGACCTGCCGGATAGCTTCGGCAAGGGGGATCTGCCCCCGATCCGGGCCATGAAAGCGGCGATGGAAGACGGCTCCGATCCGCGCGACAACCAAAGCCCCTTTGCCGTGACCGAGGATGAGGCCCGCGCGATCATCGCCCTGACCTACGGCATGATCACTATGATCGACGATGCCGTCGGGCGGGTTCTGAAACAGCTTGAGGAGCTTGGCCTTGCGGAAGACACGGTGGTGATCTTCACTTCCGATCATGGCGATTACATGGGCGATCACGGATTGATGCTGAAACTCCTGCTGCATTATCAAAGCATCATCCGCGTTCCGTTCCTCTGGCATGACCCGCAGGCGGAGGCGGCGGGCCTGAAGAACTCCGGCCTCGCCTCTTCGATTGATATCGCTCCGACAATCCTCGCCCGGGCGGGGATACAGGCTTACAACGGTATTCAGGGCAGGGACCTGCACGGCTCTGCGCCGCCGGACGCGGTGATCATCGAGGAAGACAGCCAGCGCCAGATGACCGGCTTTGACCGGCCGCAGCGGGTGCGCACCGTCGTGACGGAGCGCTACCGCATGTCGCTTCGGGAAGGGGAAGATTGGGATGAGCTTTACGATCTCGCCGCCGATCCGGGCGAGACGGTCAATCTCTTTGATCACCCCGAAGGGCAGGCAGCGCGGCGGGACCTGACCGACATCATGCTGCGCAGGATGATTGCGCTGCAGGACCGCGCGCCGCTGCCCGCCTACCGGGCCTGATCCCGGGGCCTGACCTTACAGGCCGATCAGGCCGGGCAAGGTCAGGGAGACAGCGGGCACGAAAGTGATCAGCAACAGCGCGATGAGAATGGCGATGTAGAAAGGCCAGATGGTGCGGACCGCTTTTTCCATCGGCAGCTTGCCCACCGCGCAGCCGACAAAGAGACAGGATCCCACCGGTGGGGTGCACAGCCCAAGCCCGAGGTTGACCAGAAGGATCATGCCGAACTGATACGGATCGACCCCAAGGCTGTTGGCAACCGGCAGGAAGATCGGGGTGCAGATGAGGATCAGGGCTGCCATGTCCATGATCATCCCCAGCACCAGCAGGGCAAGGTTGATCATCAGCAGGATCAGGATCGGATTGTCGGTCATGGCGGTCAACAGATCGACCGTTTTGTCCGGCACCCGGTAGAAAGTCAGCATATAGGCAAAAGCCCCGGCACAGGCGATCAGGATCATCACCATGGAGGTGGTGCGCACCGATTGCACGACGGCCGTCTTGAAGTTCTCCCATGTGATGCTGCGGTAGACCAGCAGGGTCACAAGGAAGGCGTAGATTGCGCCGAAAGCCCCGGATTCCGTCACCGTGAAGACCCCGGACAGCACACCGCCGACAATGATGACCGCCGTCAGAAGGCCGGGGATCGCGCCAAAGAAGGCGATCATCAGCGCGGTCCAGCCGGGGAACTGCTCGGCCTGATAGCCGCGTTTGACCGCGACGATATAGGCGGCGATGGCAAGGCAAGTGCACATCAGGATGCCGGGCACCACCCCCGCGAGAAACAGTTTCGAGATCGAAATGCCGCCGCCTGCCGCGATGGCAAAGATGATCATGTTGTGGCTTGGCGGAATGATGATGCCCGCGATGGAGGAGGTGACGGTGACGTTGACCGCATAGTCGGCGTCATAGCCCTTTTCCTTCATCACCGGCACAAGGATGGACCCGAGAGCCGAAATATCGGCAACCGCAGAGCCGGAAATCCCGCCGAACAGCATCGAGGAAAACACGTTCACGATCCCCAGCCCGCCGCGCACCGCGCCAACTGCGGCAGAGGCAAACCGGACGAGGCGCATGGCGATGCCGCCATGGAACATCAGCTCTCCGGCAAAGATGAAGAAGGGGATCGCCATGAGCGAGAAGACGTTGATGCCTGAGATGATCCGCTGAAAGCCGATCATCAGCGGCAGCCCTTCGAAGGCAAAACCGGCGAGCGCCGAAATGCCAAGGGCGAAGGCGACCGGAACGCCGATAACAACGCAGAACGCGAAGAGGCCGAGCAGAAGGAGTAGTCCCATGGTGGTGCCTTATTGAATGATGTCGCTGCGCAGATCCCGGCCCAGGGCCAGGCGCAGGAGATGGGCCAGTGCAAAGACGAGGATAAGCGCGCCGCCGATGGTCAACGGCAGAGAGCGCAGGCCCTCGGGCAGTTGCAGCAGGGGAATTTTCGAGCCCCATTTGAACGCCGTAAGCTGCGCCCCGTAGATCAGCATCAACAGGCCAAACCCGGCCATGAAAACATCCGTCACGATCACGAAAAGCGTGCGCAGCCAGGTCGGGGCAAAGCCGCGAAAGGCGGCAACAGAGAGATGTGTGTTCTCATGCACGCCAACGGCTGCGCCGAGAAAGGCGATGACCATGACAAGCAGAAGCGCCGCCTGTTCGACCCATGTCGGCGTGGCGTTCAGCACGTAGCGGCCAAAGACCAGCCAGCCGAAGATCACTGTCAGCACCACAAGCGCACAGCCGGTGATGACACGGCAGGCCAAAGCGATGGCGTCCAGAGTCTTGTCGATCGGTGTCATGAAATCCGGTGCGGGGCGTGTGCGGTTCGGGCCTGTCATGCGTCCTCTCCCAAAGATGAAAACGGCCCCGCCCGAGTGGGCAGGGCCGCTGCGTTTTACACGGGATCAGTCGGTGGCCTGGATCAGTTCAACCAGCGGACGCAGGTCCGGGTTGGCCGTCAGGTAGGCCTCATAGACCGGCACCATGGCTTGCTGGAACGGGTCCTTGTCGGCGATCTCGTTGGTCACGACACCCGCTTTTTCGACCATCGCGCGGCTCGAAGCTTCACGCTCGGCCCAGAGCTGCTGCTGCAGGCTGGCCGATTCCATGGCGGCTTCCTTGACGGCGGACTGCATGTCCTCGGACAGGCCATTGTAGACATCCGCGTTGATGCACAGGCATTCGGGGATGATCAGGTGCTGGCTCAGCGAATAATACCCCGCGACCTCGAAGTGGCCGGTGGATTCGTAGGACGGCCAGTTGTTTTCGGCCCCGTCGACGACGCCGGTCTTGAGAGACTGGTAAACCTCGGCAAAGGCCATGGGCGAGGGGTTGCCGCCCAGTTCCGAGATCATCCCGGAATAAAGATCATTGTTCATGACCCGCACCTTCATGCCGGCCACGTCGCCCGGCGCGTTGATCGGCTTGGTGCCGTTGTAGAAAGACCGTGCCCCGGCGTCATACCAGGCAAGCGGGATCAGCCCTTTGGCTTCCATCCCGGCGGCAATCTGAGCGCCGCCTTCGCCGTTCAGAACGCGGAACATGTGCGGCACGTCCTTGAAGATGAAAGGCAGCGACACAACGTTGGCTTCTGCCGCGATCGGTCCAATGGGGCCGAGGTTGAAATTGCCGATGGCAAGACCGCCGAGACGCACCTGTTCGATGGCGTCCGGCTGGCTGCCGAGCGTGCCGCCGTGGAACATCTGAAGCGTGATCTCGCCGTCCGTCTTTTCCGAGACCAGCTCGGCAAATTTGTCCATGGCGACGGTGTTCGGATAGCCTTCGACGTGGATGTTCCAGCCACGCCAGTTGTCCGCCATGGCGGCGGTTCCAAGCAGGGTTGCGGCGGCCAGAGCCCCGGCAAACGATGCGGTAAGTGTCTGATCCATAAGATCCTCCCAGAAAAGTCTGACCCGCGCAGATGCCACGGGCGGGTGCCTTTGCACCCCGCGATTTTGGCGCGACGCCTCCTCCTGACGCGTCACGGCGCTGATTAACATCTGGTATACTAGTATTGTCAAGGCATAATTGGTATACTAGTAATATGAAGCGGGGAGAGGCTCATGAGTGACGTATTGAAAGTGCTCGTGCACGGCACGGGCTTTGCCGGGGAAGGGCACGCAGCCGCGTTTCGCGCGGCAGGGGCAGAGGTTGTCGGCCTTGTCGGACGGACAGATCCGGTTGTGCGGGAGGTTGCGGCGCGGCTGGGGATTCCCTTTGCAGGCACCAACTGGGCCGAGGCCCTGGAGATCTGCGCGCCGGATATCGTCTCCATCGCGACGCCGGGCGGCGCCCATGTCGAGCCGATCACGCAGGCCATACACCGCGGCTGCCATGTCTTTTGCGACAAGCCGATGACGGCCTCCGGGGCCACGGCTCTGACCCTGCGCGATCTGGCGCAGGTGCGCGGGGTCAAGACGGCCTTTGCCGCGAGCTTTCGCTATACGCCCAGCGTGCAACACGCCAAGCGGCTTGTCGCGGAAGGGGGTATCGGTGCGCCGACCGAAGTGGAGTGCATGTCGCACTTCAACCTTGAGCGCGACATCCCGTTTGGCTGGTCACATCGGGCTGAGGCGGGGGGCGGACGGCTCAACAATAATTTCACGCATACGCTGTCCATCGTCACCGATGTGATTGGCGACAGGATCCTGCGGATCGCAGGCGACATTCGCGACGATCTGGGCCGCGCGCCGATTGTCGAAGGCGTGCACAACTTCGCAACCCGGCGGCAGCATATTCCCAAGGACCTAGACGATCCGTCGCTGGAATGGGGCGAGAGCAATGTTGAATGGTCCTACACCGTGATGGCACGGATTGGCAGTGATCTGGCGGATCAACCGGTCTCTGTTCTGTTCAAACATGGCGGATTGGTGCCGCGCTTCGAGGATGATCACATCGTGTTCTATGGCACCAAAGGTGCGATCCATCTCAAGGGTCACTACGGCAGTGGGCCGCTCAGCCAGTACAGCCCTGCGTCCGGCTGGACCGCCTTGCCGCTTCCGGAAGATATCGTCGAAGCGCAGCCCGATGTGACGGGCGAGACGGAGCAATGCTGGCACATCCTTGCCCGCGCCTTTGTCCGCGATATCCGGGGCGAACCTGTTCCGCCTTATCCGACGTTTCGAGAAGGCGCGCAGTACCAGAGGATCATTGACCTGATCCGGGCAGGCGCGAGCTGGACGGATGCTCCGGGACTGGACGAGGGAGACACGCGATGAAAATCACTGATGCCAAGGTCTTTGTTGGCGGGCCGAAGAAGAACTACGTCACGCTCAAGATCATGACCGATCAGGGGATTTACGGCCTGGGTGACGCGACACTGAACAATCGCGAAACCCTGCCCGCCCATTATCTGGAACGCTACCTGATCCCGAACCTGATCGGGAAAGACCCGCGCAATATCGAAGACATCTGGCAGTTCTTCTATCGGGGCGCCTATTTCCGGCGCGGGCCCATTGCCATGGCGGCCTATGGGGCCATCGACATGGCGCTTTGGGACATCAAGGGAAAGCTGGCGAACATGCCGGTCTATCAATTGCTGGGCGGCAAGAGCCGGGACGGCGCAATGGTCTATGCCCACGCGACCGGGGCCGATCTTGAGGATCTGATGGACTCCATCGCCTACTACGTCGAGCAAGGGTACAAGGCCGTGCGGGTGCAATGCGGCATTCCGGGCATGCCCACCGCCAGCTACGCGGTGCCCGAAAAGAAGGGTGATGTGAAAAACTACATCACCGACTACACCGGCATCCGGCCCAAACAGGAAGTCTGGGATTCGGATCGCTACATCCGCTACATGCCCGGCGCTTTGGCCGAGATCCGGGATCGGTTCGGGCCGGAGCTGCACATTCTGCACGATGTGCATCACCGTCTGCTCCCGCGCGAGGCCGCCGAGTTTGGCAAGGCCGTCGAGCCGGTCCGCCTATATTGGATGGAAGACCCGACGCCCGCCGAAGATCAGGATGCCCTGCGCCTGATCCGCCAACACACCACGACCCCGATTGCCATTGGCGAGGTGTTCAACACGATCTGGGATTGCAACAGGATGATCGAGCAGGAATTGCTCGATTTCATCCGCATCGCCGTGGCTTATTGCGGCGGGATTACCCATGCCCGCCGAATTGTCGATCTGGCCGGGCTGCATCATGTGCGCACCGGTTTTCACGGCGCGCCCAGCCATTCGCCGATTTCCATGGCGGCGCAGCACCATTTGAATGCCTGGGCGCCGAATTTCGGGGTTCAGGAATACCTCGTGCTTGGCACCGCGGCTTGCGATGCGCTGTTCCCTTCCGACCATCGGATGGAGCAGGGGATGGTCCATGTGTCGGACGCGCCGGGCCTCGGCGTGGACTTCGACGAGAGCGAAGCTGCGCGCTACAGCTATGAGCCGGGCTCGCATCCTGTGGTCAGGCTCGAAGACGGGACGATGTGGAATTACTGATCGCGCGCACAGGGGCTTGCGTCAGTCGGCCAGCGTGGCGCGCTTCCAGTCTCCCTTGTAAAGCCGCCGGTGGAAGGCCGGGAACTTCACCAGTTCTTCGATCAACAGCACAGACAGGACCCAAACCGCCGGAACCTGCAGGTAGAGTACAGCGAGCGCCGTTGCCGGAACCCGGAACAGCCATTGTGACCAGATGAAGATATGCATCACGTAAAGCGTATCGCCGCTGGCGCGCAGGGTGTTGCCGCAGATCGCGTTTGAGCCTTTGGGAAAGGACAAAAGCAACAGGATCGGCAGGAAGCTTTGCAGAGTGGCGCGGGTCTCCGCATTGAGATCCGGATACAGCAGATTGGCGGACAGGCACACGGACCCCAGCAGCAGCGAGGCCAGCGCGGCGGCGGCAAAGGCCCCGCGCCACGCGCTGGACAGGAAAGCGTCCAGCACGGGTTCGGGCTGTCGCTGACCCAGAAGTTGGGCGACGAGGATGCCGGTCGCCTGGGCCCACTGCATCCCGATTGTTCCGGTGACCATGATCCAAGGTCCGATCAGGGTCATGGCGGCAAAGGCGTTCAGGCTGAGGCTTGCATAGATCAACGTGCAGACCTGCATGGCAAACGTCGCGCTGAAGAAGGTTGCGGCGATGGGCAGGGCAAAGGCGAGGTGCCGCCTGAGTGTCGGGGCAAACCGGCCTTGTCGCCAGCCTGAGGTGCGCACAACTGATCGCTCGGTCCGAGACAGGCAGACAATCAGGAAGCCGACCTGCACCATGACGGCAATGACGCTGCCCATGGCCGCCCCGGCCACGCCACAGGCGGGCAGGCCAAGGTATCCGTGGATCAGCACGATGCTTGTGCCGACATTCACTGGCAGTGACAGGCAGAAACTGTAGAGCGGCAACCGCGTGCGGCCGCATCCGTTGAAGTAGCTGGACAGGCACTGGCCGAGGGCTTCCCCGAGAAAGACCAGCGAGAAGATCGCGAGATAGGACGCCGCAAGCGTGGCGACCTCGGCGTTCGGGGCCATGGCTGCGGTGATTTGCCCGCCGAAAAGCAGGACAAGGGCAAGGCCGACGCCGCCAACCACGAGGTTGATCGCCAACCCGCAGCCCAAGGCGGATTTCAGGAACACAGGATCCCCGGTTCCGGCGGCCTGGGCCGTGCGGATCTGCATGGCGTTCGAAAACGCGAGGATCGCCCCGAGGCAAAAGCCCGCGATGGCGGCGGCAAGCCCCATTGCAGCGAGCGCGACCTCGCCCAGCCCGGCCACAAGATAGGCATCAATCACCACGGTGCCGTGCAGGATGATCGCTTTCAGGGCCATCGGCCAGGCCAGCGACAGGACGGTTCGCGCCGTAGGCCATTGGTCGCCGGTCTGCATGGCCGACGGTGTATCGCGTGTCACAAGTCTGTCCGTTCAGTTCAAGGCGCAGGCCGCGTTACGCGGCGTCTCAGCGGCCTTCTGGTTCGAAGTAATTGGCGTTGTCGCGGGAGATGCGTTCGATGGTCTCATCCAGCCGTGACAGGTGCAGGCTCCCGGCTTTGACGGCGGTGTCGGGATCGTGCGCCTTGACCGCTTCGGCAATCGCTTGGTGATCGTCGATCAGTTCCGGCATCCGGGATTCCTTGGCCAGCCCGAGAACGCAAAGACGGTCCACCTTTGATTTCTCGGCCATGATGACGTCAAAGGCAAAATCGACCTGCGCAATGGCGCAAAGCGTTTTGTGAAACTCATAGTCGAGCGCTCCGAAGGCGTCGAAATCACCGGCTTCCATGACCGCCCTTTGCTGCATCAGGGAAGCGTCCAACTGCGCGGCGTTGACCCCGTCGCAGAGCCGCGCCGCGCGGCGCAGGACTTCCATTTCGACCGAGGCCCGCACAAAGCGGGACTTCTCGATCTCGCGCATGGAGAAGCGTTTCACCTCTGTCGCGCGTTGCGGGCGGATCAGCAGCAGATCGAGGTTTGCCAGACGGCTGAAGGCGTCCCGCACAGGCTGGCGCGAGACCCCAAAGCGCGAGGCGATGTCCGCTTCGGAGATTTTGTCGCCGGGGCGCAGGCGCAGGTCACTGATCTCCTGAAAGAGGAAATCAAACACGTCATCGACGCTGGTCCGCCGATCCCCAAGCTGCGCTGACTGCACCATTTTTTGGCTCTCCTGCTTTGGCTGTTCTCGGGCCGCATCGCGCGTGATGCGGCAACTCGGAGTGAGCCCTTGAGCTGTCTTAACACGCGGTCCGGGGGTTTGCCTACCCATTTTCAGACTAGTATACCAGTTTAGTTACTAGTATACCAGATCGGGAAATCGCGAATCGGTTGCGAAGTGGAGCGCAACGAATGGCGGGGTTCGCCAAAACGGGAGGGGACATGTCCGGCGTTAATCTACAGGGGCTCGTCAAGGCGTATGGCGCGGTTCAGGTCGTCCACGGGATTGACCTCGACGTGCAGGAAAAAGAGTTTGTCGTGCTGGTTGGGCCATCCGGCTGCGGCAAGTCCACGACGCTGCGCATGATTGCCGGACTGGAAGAGATTTCAGATGGGGATCTGACCATCGACGGGCGGCACGTGAACCGTGTGGCCCCCAAGGATCGCGATGTGGCGATGGTGTTCCAGAACTACGCGCTCTACCCGCATCTGAACGTGGCGGAGAATATCGCGTTTGGCCTGCGCATCCGCAAAACGCCGAAAGACGATATTGCGCAGCAGGTGCAAGAGGTTGGCGGCATTCTTGGCCTGACCGACTATCTCGAACGCCGCCCCGCAGACCTGTCCGGAGGGCAGCGTCAGCGCGTGGCCATGGGGCGGGCGATTGTGCGCCGACCCAAGGTTTTCCTGTTCGATGAGCCCTTGTCGAACCTTGACGCCAAGCTGCGCACCCAGATGCGCGCCGAGATCAAGCGGCTGCACAAGCGTCTGGGCGTGACCTCGATCTACGTCACCCACGATCAGGTCGAAGCGATGACGCTCGCGGATCGCATCGTGGTCATGCATGACGGCCGGATCGAGCAGATCGGCACGCCGATGGAATTGTTCCTGAACCCTGCCAACACCTTTGTGGCGGGCTTCCTCGGGGCGCCGCCGATGAACATGATCACAGCGCAGATTGTTGCCGGGGATCAGGGGCCGGTTGCGGAGTTCGGCGGGCAGCGCATTGTGCTGCAACCCTTGCCATCGCTGCAGAACGCTGTGGGCAAGACGGTCACCGTTGGCATCCGTCCGGAGTTCGCCAAAGCGGTTGATGACAGTCAACCGGACCGCGTTTCCATCGAGGTCGACCTGATCGAGACGCTGGGATCCGAAGCGCTGGTTCATGCAACGTTGCAAGGCGCTCCTTTCGTAATCCGCACCGATACGGTGGGGCAGATGGAGGCGCTTGGCCGGATTGGCGGCTTCACGGTGGATGCGCATCTGGTCAAGGTTTTCGACGGTGAGACCGGTTTGGCCTTGCCCGGTCAGGTGCTGAACCAATGACCGGGCTTCCCGACACACCCAGCGCCGCCGGATCCGGCAGAAAGGCGCGTGAGGTTCGCAAACCCGGCCGCCTGCAGCGTATCACCGAGCACCTGCGCCGGGAGTGGCAGATCTACGCGATGCTGCTGCCGACGGTGCTGTGGATGGTCATCTTTCTCTACAAGCCGATGTACGGGTTGCAGATCGCCTTCAAGGATTACTCGGTTTTCCGGGGCATCGCGAACAGTCCGTGGATCGGGCTGGAGCATTTCGAGACGCTGTTCAACAACGATCAGTTCCTGCGCGCGCTCAAGAACACGATCATCATGAGCGCCTACGGTCTGCTGTTCGGCTTTCCTGTGCCGATCCTTCTGGCGCTGATGTTCAACGAAGTACTGAGCCAGACGTTCAAGAAATCCGCGCAAACCATTGTCTACCTGCCGCATTTTATCTCTTCGGTGATCATTGCGGGGATCGTGATGACGGCCTTCTCGCCCTCGGCGGGGATCGTGAACACGGCGCTAGGCTGGTTCGGTCTGGAGCCGGTCTACTTCCTCACGAAACCGGAATGGTTCCGCCCGATCTTTATCGGAACGGGTATCTGGCAGGAGGCGGGTTTCCAGTCGATCGTCTATCTGGCGGCCATCGCAGGGGTGTCTCCGACGCTCTATGAATCAGCGGTCGTGGATGGGGCCAGCCGCTGGCAGATGATGTGGAAGATCACCATTCCGTCAATCCTGCCGACGATCATCATCATGTTGATCATCCGTATCGGCAACATCCTCGAAATCAGTTTCGAGATGGTCATCCTGCTCTACCAGCCGGCGACCTACGAGACCGCGGACGTGGTGAACACCTTCATCTATCGCCAGGGCCTTCAGGGCGGGCAGTACGACTTTGCCGCCGCCGCCGGTCTGTTCAACGCCGTGGTCGCATTTGTCCTCGTGATGACCGCGAACACGATCTCCAAGCGCTACTCGCGCACATCGCTTTGGTGAGGGGCTGACCGATGGCAAACATGAACCTCTACTCCCGTGGCGACAAGCTCTTCGTGATCGTCAACATGATCCTGATCGGGCTTTTCGCGATCTCCACGCTCTACCCGTTCATCTACATCACGTCGCTGTCCCTGAGCACAGGCTTTGAGGCGCGGGCCGGCAATGTGATGCTGACGCCGGTCGAGTTCACGCTGGAGGCTTACAAGCGCGTTCTGATCGAGCCGCAGTTCTGGATCAGCTACCGCAATACGTTCATCTACACGATCGGCGGGACGCTGATGAGTCTCGCCTTCATCATCCCCGGTGCCTACGCGCTGTCGCGCCCGCAACTCTACGGGCGGCGGTTCTGGAACCTCGTGGTGGCTTTTACCATGTGGTTCAACGCCGGCCTGATCCCGTTCTTCCTGAACATGCGCGATCTGGGGCTGCTGGACAGTTACTTCGGCATCATCATCGGATTTGCGGTCAACGGCTTCAACATCATCCTGCTGCGCAATTTCTTTGAAGGCATCCCGCAGAGCTTTGAAGAGGCGGCGCGGATGGACGGGGCGAACGAGTTCCAGGTCCTGTGGAAAGTCTATGTCCCGCTGTCGAAACCGGCCATCGCCACCGTCGCGCTGTTTTGCATCGTGTCGCGCTGGAACGGGTTCTTCTGGGCCATGGTGCTGCTCCAGGACGAGGACAAGATCCCGCTGCAGGTCTACCTGCGCCATGTCATCACCGAACTGACGGACGATGAGTCCTTCGGTGCCGAACTGATCAACGCGCCCTATTCGGTCGAGACCGTCAGCGCCGCGATCATCGTCTGCTCGATCATCCCGATCCTGCTGATCTACCCGTTCCTTCAGAAGTACTTCAGCAAGGGCATCCTGCTGGGTGGGGTGAAGGAATGACGCACTTATCGCATTCAAGGGAGGAAACCATGCGAAGACTGTCACTATCCATTGCGATGCTGGCCACAACGGCCATGACCGCACCGGTTCAGGCTCAGGACTATCCCATCGTGGATGCCCCGCTCGAGCTGAGCATCCACATGCACTGGCCGCGCGCGCAGGGCTATGGGGTCGGCGGGGATACGTCGAAGATCTACCCGGTCGAGGAAGCCGCCCGCGCGGCCACCAACATCCACCTGATCGACGAGACCTTTGGCAAGAACACCAAGGACTCGGGCGAAGCGATGAACCTGCTGATCGCCTCGGGCAACATGCCGGACATCGTCGGCGGCCACCTGATCAAGCAGCCGGTCAACGAATTCGGCCCGCAGGGCGCGTTCCAGCCGCTGAACGATCTGGTTGATGAACACGCCCCGAACATCAAGAAGTTCTGGGAAGACAACCCGGGTCTGAAAGAAGCCATCGCCGCCTACGACGGCAATTATTACTACATCCCCTATCTGCCGGACGGCAAATACGGCCGCGCCTATTTCATCCGCCAGGATTGGCTGGATGCGCTGGGCCTTGAGCAGCCGGACACCGTGGATGAGCTCTACGAGGTGCTCACCGCATTCCGCAACAATGATCCGAACGGCAACGGCATGAAGGACGAAGTGCCCTTCTTTGCCCGAAACTGGGAAGAGGCGATCCGCCTTGTCACGCTGTGGGATGCGCGCTCGTCCGGCTCCGATACGTTCCATGACTTCTATGTCAAGGACGGCGCGGTGGTGCACCCCTATGCAGAAGACGCCTATCGGGATGCGCTGGCCAACGTCGCGCAGTGGTACGAAGAGGGGCTGATCGACCCGGAAGTCTTTACACGGGGGTCTTCGGCGCGCGAATACCTGTTGTCGGAAAACCTTGGCGGCATGACCCATGACTGGTTCGCCTCTACCTCCGGTTACAATGTGGCGCTCGAAGGCAAGGTCGAAGGCTTCAACTTCATTCCGTTCCTGCCCCCGGCAAGCCCCAGCGGCCGCCGTCTCGAAGAGCACCGGCGGATTCCGATCAAGCCGGATGGCTGGGCGATCAGCCACACCAACGAGAACCCGGTTGAGACGATCAAATACATGGATTTCTGGTTCTCTGAGCAGGGTTCCTTGTTGGCCAACTTCGGCATCGAAGGGGAGCAGTACGAAATCGTCGATGGTGAGCCTGTCTACAAGGACAGCGTTCTGGCGAGCGGCGATCCGGTGAATGCGCAGATGTGGGCGGTAGGCTCGCAAATTCAGCGCGGCTATCCGCAGGACTACCGCTATGAGTGGCAGTGGACCCGTGACAGCGCGCGTCGGGGTATCGAGCTTTATGATCAGTACGATCTTCTGGTCGACCAGTTCCTTGGCGTCGCCTTCACCAAGGACGAACAGGCGATCTATGACCGTCACTGGCCCTCTATCCGCACCTACATGCTGGAGCGCCAGCAGGCCTGGGTTCTGGGCTCCGGCGACATCAAGGCCGATTGGGACGATTACGTCGAGACCCTGAACGACATGGGTCTTCAGGACGTGCTCGAGGTGATGAACGCCGCCTACAAGCGCCAATACGGCTGATCTTCTGACCAAAGGCGCATGGCCGGTGTTCCGGCCATGCGCATCCGAAACGCACGACCTATTTGCAGGAACCCGACATGCTCGCCACACCCCTCATGAAGCTCGACGAACCCAAGGCGGGCCGTCTGACGATCCAATACGCGCCGGATGAGACATCCGAAGTGGCGGAAAACCCGCCCCGGTTCACATGGCTGCCGGTGATAGAGGACGAGGCGCAATACGTTTTGCGCGTGTCCCGCAAGGCGGATTTTCCGGCGTCGGACACGCAGGTCTTTGCCAATATCCCCCTGAATTTCTTCACGCCTGACACTGTCTTTGAACCGGGCACTTACCATTGGTGCTATGCCGTGTGTGACGCGGCGGGAAAGCCTGTGACCAACTGGAGCACGCCGCGCGCCTTCACGCTGGCCGAAGGGCTTCCCGAGACGCCGCTGCTGTCCCGGAAAGATCGGTTTGCAAAGGCAACGCAGGCGCATCCGCGGCTTTGGATGACGCCGGACCGTCTCGAAGGGTTCCGCAAGGCAGTCGAAGCGGATCCCGATCACTGCACGTGGTTCAACTTCTACGAAGGGTCCGTCCTGCCGTGGATGGACCGGGAGGTGATGAATGAGCCCGCAGGCTACCCCAATCACACCCGCACGGCGCCAATCTGGCGGCAAACGTACATTGACCTTCAGGAGTTCTGGTACGCGGTCCGGCATCTTGCGATTGGCGGGGTGGTGACGGGCGATGACGCGATGCTGGCGCGCGCCAAGGCGTGGCTTCTGGAAGCGGCAAGCTGGGACCCGATGGGCGTCACCTCTCGCGCCTATACCGATGAATGGGCCTACCGCGTAACCAATGCGCTGGCCTGGGGTTATGACTGGCTCTTTGATCACATGGATGAGGACGAGCGCGCGATGGTGCGTGCGGCTTTGCTGACACGCACCCGGGACATCGCAGACCACGCGATCCACAACGCCAAGATCCACCTCTTTCCCTACGACAGTCACGCGGTGCGCTCTGTTTCCCTGACGCTGGTGCCTGCCTGTATCGCGCTGCTTGGCGACGATGAGGACGACGAGGCCCGCGATTGGCTGAATTACTGCACCGAGTTTCTGTTCACCGTCTACACGCCGTGGGGCGACAGCGATGGCGGTTGGGCGGAAGGTACGAATTACTGGATGATGGGCATTGCCTATCTGATCGACGCGGCCAACCGTCTGAAAAGTTTTGCAGGCATCGACATCTACAAACGCCCGTTCTTTCAGAAAACCGGGGACTTCCCGCTGTTTTGCAAAGCGCCGAACACCCGCCGGGCCACCTTTGGCGATGACAGCACCCAGGGCGATCTGCCTGCCATCAAGACCGGCCTGAACATGCGCCAGTTTGCCGGTGTCACTGGGAATGGCGCGTATCAGTGGTATTGCGACAAGAACCTGGAACTGAACCCCGGCACGGAAACGGCGTTCTACAACTGGGGCTGGTGGGATACGCGGTTTGACGAGCTGGCCTTCCGCACCGATTTCCCGACGATTGAGGCCACGCCGCCGAAGGGAGGGATGCGGCACTTCCGGGGGATTGGCTGGGTTGGTGTTCAACACGCCATGGACGATCCGGACGCGCATATCCAGTTCGTGTTCAAGTCCTCCAAGTTCGGTTCGATCAGCCACAGCCACGGCGATCAGAACGCCTTTTGCATGGCGGCCTTTGGAGAGGATCTGGCGATCCAGTCAGGCCATTACGTCGCCTTCAATTCGAGCATGCACCGGCAGTGGCGGCGACAGACCCGATCCAAGAATGCCATTCTGATCAACGGCAAGGGCCAATACGCCGACAAGGACAAGGCAAGGGCCATGGCGGCCACCGGCCGGATCATCGAGGCGAGCGAACATGACGATCACGTCTATATCAAGGGGGATGCCACGGCGGCGTATCGCACGCTTTCGCCCGAGGTGACGCTGGCCGAGCGCGAGATCTACTTTGTCCGCAACAGCTACTTCGTGATTGTGGACAGTGTGGATGCCGAAGCTCCGGTTTCGCTGGACTTCCTGCTGCATGCCAATGGCAGATACGATCTTGGCAAGACGTCGTTCCGCTACGAAGGGGAGCGCGCCGGGTTCTACGGGCAGGTCATCTGGTCCGAGGCGGGCAAACCGGTCCTCTCGCAGGAAACGGGTTTCCCGGATGTCGATCCGGCAGACTACGAGGGGCTGCCGGTCAGCACATGCCTGCATGCCCGCTATCCCGAAGCCACGCGCCACCGCATTGCGACCTTGCTGGTTCCCTACAGGCTCGATGCGCCAAAGCGCTTTTTCCATTTCCTGGACGATCAGGGCTACGATGCGGACCTGTATTTCACCGATCCGGAGGAGAACACCTTCCGGGTTGTGATGAAGAAATTTGCAAAGACCTGAGACGGGCAAGACCAAGGACAGCACATGACCATAAAGAACTTTTTCCCGGCGCAGGGTAGCGACGTGCATGAAGCAGGCGGCGGTCTGACCCGTCGGGTCGGGGCCTATAACGATAATCTGATGTGCGTCGAAGTGCAGTTCGAAACCGGCACCGTAGCCGCCCTGCACAGTCATCCGCATGAGCAGATCACCTATGTGATTTCCGGCCGGTTCGAGTTCCAGGTCGGCGAAGAGACCTACACCGTTGCCGCGGGCGACTCGCTCTACAAGCAACCGAATATCGTACACGGCGCGACCTGCCTCGAAGCGGGCACGCTGCTCGATATGTTTACCCCGCATCGCGAAGATTTCCTCTGAGGCGAGCAAAGACACAAGAAGGGAGTGCACAGCATGTCCAAACCCGTCATCGGTTTCATCGGCCTCGGCCTTATGGGCGGCAACATGGTGGAGAACCTGCAGAAAAGGGGGTTCGAACTGGTTGTCATGGACCTCGACAAGGACGCAGTGCAAAGGGTTCTGGATCGCGGTCAGGCCAGCGAAGCGGCATCGCCCCGCGCCTTGGCCGAAGCCTGCGATATCGTCATGCTCTGTTTGACCACATCCGAGGTTGTCGAAAAGGTCGTCTATGGCCAAGACGGCATCCTCGCGGGGATCCGGGAAGGGGCGGTTCTGATTGATTTTGGCACGTCGATCCCGGCCTCGACACGCCGGATCGGGGCTGATCTGGCGGCGAAAGGGGCCGGTATGGTTGACGCCCCGCTGGGCCGAACGCCCGCGCACGCGCGGGACGGTTTGCTCAACATCATGGCTGCGGGTGACCGGGACATCTTTGACAAGGTCAAGCCGGTACTCGACGAACAGGGCGAAAACATCTTCTACCTTGGCGCGCTGGGCGCGGGCCATGTGACCAAGCTGATCAACAACTTCATGGGCATGACCACGGTCTGCACCATGAGCCAGGCCTTTGCCGTGGCGGAGCGTGCCGGTGTCGACCGCGCACAGCTTTACGAGATCATGTCCACGGGTCCGTCGAACTCGCCATTCATGAGCTTTTGCAAGAACTACGCGGTGGACGGGGTCAGCGACCTCGGGTTCTCCATCAACAATGCGAACAAGGATCTGGGCTACTTTCTGAAGATGGCCGAAGAGCTTGGGACGCGCGCGGAAATCGCCGAAGGCACGGCGCACAACCTGTCCGCAGCGGTGGCCGCTGGCATGGGCGAGGGCAACGTGCCGGAGATTTTTGACTACTTTCTGAAACTTGAGAACAGCGGTGAAGATGCACCGCAGGACATGATGGTGAACTGATGAAACTTGCGGGAAAAACAGCCATTGTTACCGGCGGTGGGCGCGATATCGGGCGGGCCTGTGCGATCAGGCTGGCGTCCGAAGGGGCCAATGTGGCGGTCAACTACTTTGCCAGCAGCACCGGTGCCGACGCCACGGTCGCTGAAATCGAAAAACGCGGCGGCAAGGCTTTCGCGGTGCAGGGTGATCTGAACAACGCAGGCGCCGTCGAGGCGCTGGTCTCTGAAACGGTTGCGCGTTTCGGGTCCGTGGACATTCTTGTCAACAACGCGGGCGGGTTGATTGCGCGCAAGACCATTGCCGAGATGGATCTGGCGCACTGGCATGCGGTGATGGATCTGAACGTGACCAGCATGTTCCTGATGGTCAAAGCCTGTCTGCCGCACATGACCCGCGGCGCGATCATCAACCTTGCCAGCCAGGCGGGCCGCGATGGCGGCGGGCCGGGTGCGGTGGCCTATGCCACGGCGAAGGGCGCAGTCATGACGATGACGCGCGGGCTGGCCAAGGAGCTTGGCCCTCAGATCCGCGTCAACGCGCTGTGTCCGGGCATGATCGACACGGATTTTCACAACATCCACACGCCGGACGCCGGGCGGCGCGGGTTGGAGGCGAACGCGCCCTTGCGGCGGCAGGGCGTACCCGAGGACACGGCCAATCTGGTGCTGTTCCTCGCCAGCGAGGAGGCCGCCTACATCACCGGGGCGAATGTGGACATCAATGGCGGGATGCTCTTCTCGTAAGGGCTGCCTGTCTGACTGGAGATCTGACAATGCGTGTTCTCGCAATTGGAGAATGCATGGCCGAGCTGTCCCCAAAGGCGCAACCTGGCGATTTTCACCTGGGATTTGCAGGGGATACGTTCAACACCGCTTGGTATCTCGCCATGCTGTCGCCGGACATAGATGTGTCCTACTTCACGGCTGTGGGGGATGAGGCGCTGTCGGAGCGCATGCTTCGGGCGATGTCCGAGGCCGGGATCGGAACCCGGCATATCCGCAAGGTCAAAGGACGCGCGCTTGGCCTCTACATGATCTCGCTGGACAAGGGCGAACGGAGTTTTTCCTATTGGCGCGAACAATCGGCGGCCCGGCTTTTGGCTGAGGACACCGAGGCGCTCAATGCGGCGATTGCAGAGTCTGATCTCGTCTATGTTTCGGGGATCACGCTTGCCATTCTCGATGGCCCCGGCAGGAACACGCTGCTTGAGGCCATGCGCAGCGCGCGGCGTGCGGGCAAGCGCGTGGCCTTTGACCCTAACCTGCGCCTTCACCTGTGGGACGGCGCCGGGCAGATGACGGAGGTGATTATGCAGGCCGCCGCGTGCTGCAATATCGCTTTGCCGTCGTTCGAAGACGAGGCGCGCTGGTTTGCGGACAAGGATGCCGAGGCCACGCTGGACCGCTATGTGGGGGCTGGTGCTGACACTGTCATCGTCAAGAACGGCGCGGCTTCGGTGCACTACCGTCAAAACGGGCGGAACGGGGCTGTCCCGGTTCAGGCCTTGGCCTCCGTCGTCGATACCACGGCTGCCGGGGACAGCTTCAATGCCGCAGTGTTGGCGGGGCTTGCAACTGACATGCCTTTGGGTGAGGCCATTGAACAGGGGTGTCGCCTTGCCGGGCAGGTTGTGCAAAGCCGGGGCGCGCTTGTCCCGATCCGCCTGAATCTGCTGGAGCAGTTTGCCTAGAGTTCCGGGCAACATGCCCTATTGCGAAACAGACGAAAGAGCCAAGAACATGCCCATCGAAATCACATGCGTCGCACCAACCCGCTCCGGCATAGGCGAAGGTGCGGTTTGGGATGTCGGAGATCAAAGGCTCTGGTGGGTGGATATCCCGAACGGCCTGATCCACCGGTATGACCCGGAGCGCGGCACCAACGAAACCTTCGAATTCGGAGAGCCAGTGGGTTGCATCGCACGCCGGGAGAAGGGCGGGCTTGTCGTAGCGGCGAAATCCGGGTTCTGGTTCTTTGATCCCGATACGGGCGAGCGCCAGCATATTGCCGATCCCGAAGCGCATCTGCCTGAAAGCCGGTTCAACGATGGCGGGACGGACCCGCAGGGGCGCTTCTGGGCGGGGACGATGAAGGATATGGGCAACCCCGAGCCGTGCAGCCGTTTCTACCGGCTTGATCCTGACCTGACCGTCACCGAAGGGATGGGCGGGATCTGGACCACAAACGGGCTGGCGTTTTCCCCTGATGGCGGGCGCATGTATGTCTCTGACAGCAATCCGCAGGTGCGCCGGATCTGGTCTTGCGCCTATGACGCAAAGTCCGGCACGCCGGGCGCGCTTGAGACGTTCTTTGACACCCGGCAGGTCGCCGGTCGGCCCGATGGCGGCACGGTGGATGCGGATGGCTGCTATTGGCAGGCGGGCATGGATGGATGGTGTCTCTATCGCCTGTCGCCCGAAGGGGAGGTGCTCCAGACTGTCGATCTTCCGGTGGAAAAACCCACGAAACCGATGTTCGGCGGCAGGAACCTCGATGTGCTTTATGTCACGTCGCTGGGGTTGACGGTGACGGAGCGCGAGGCCCAACCCGAAGCGGGCAGCCTGTTCGCGATCACCGGTCTCGGCGTCAAAGGCGTGCCGCAGGCGCGCTTCCAAGGCTGACTGCATTTTAAGGGCCTTTGTGTCTGCGCAAGTGCCAGACAGAGAGGTTTAACGGCGATCAACCGCGCGCAGGCGGGGGGCGTGAACATGGGTGCGGATCAGCAGGGCCGCCGCGATCCCGGCGATGGCCCCGAACAGATGCGCCTCCCAGGATACGCCGGGTTGCCCGGGCAAAACGCCCCAGATGATCGACCCGTAAATCAACCCGACCAGAACGGCAGCACCAAGCGTGACCAGCGACCGGTCCACAAAGCCGCGGGCGACGAGGAAGCCAAACCAGCCAAACACAAGCCCGGACGCCCCGATGTGGATCGCAGTGCCTCCGAAAAGCCAGAGCAGGACGCCGCCAAGGCCGATCACAACCGCGTTCACTGATAACAGCGCGCGGGTCGCGGTTGTGACCAGCAACGCCCCCATCAAGAGAAGCGGCGGGGTGTTGGCCATCAGGTGTTCGAAACTGCCATGCAGCAGCGGCATGGCCAGAATTCCGTCCAGCCCGCTGGCATGCCGGGGGATCAGTCCAAAGGCCGGATTGAGACTGTAGCCGGTCAGCCAGTTGATCCCCTGAATGGCCCATAGGGCCGCTACGAAAGCGCCAAGCGCCACAATCCGCCGCCCAAGCCCGTGCATGTTTTTCAGAACCGTCATGCGGCGCAAGGTATAGGCAGGGTGACCAAGTTCAAGAGCTTGTCACAGGGCGGGATCAGCAGGTGGTTTCGGGCAGGTTGATCAAAGACATGATCTTGGACGCGACCTCGTCGTTGATGCCGAAATCTATGTCCATTTGGCGCACCAGATCCTTGATGACGTGCTGCCGCACCGCGACCCCAGCCTCTGTCAGCGCCAGCAGCTTGGCGCGCTTGTCCGTCTGAGAAGGGATTCGTTCGATCCAGCCCGCCTCTTCGCAGACGTTCACAAGGCCGGTGACATTGGACGGGTGCATCAAAAGCACGTCCGAGACCTCTTTCATCGCCCGATGACTGCCCAGGAAAACGATCAGCTTGATCTGGTTTATCGTCGTCATTTCATTGGCTTGCGCCGTATCCGCCAAAACGCTGTCTGTCATGTGCTTGAAATAGGCAAGCAGCATGAGCGCCGGAGGAATGTCGTCGTCAAAATCCATATGGTTCTCTCATTGACATTTGCGAATTATAACTACAAATAATAATTATAATTTGCAAACATAATCCGAGGTGACGACCTTGCTTCCCAAAACTCCTCAAGGTGCCGCTCTGTCCCGCGCGCTCCACCGCACGAATGCCAGCACATGGCGTTCCGCGTTCGCCCGCGCCAGCACGCACGTTTTCGCGGTGGTCGCCCTAGCCGTTTCCGTCTTGGCGGCGCCGGTTGCAGCACAGGAAAGCGTGGTCGCCAAGATCGGGCAGGTCGAGAGCCGGGCGTCCGGTCAGGACCGGGAATTCTATGGGCGTGTTGTGGCTCTGGAAACCGTGGATCTGGCTTTTCAGGTTGGCGGGCAGATCATCGAACTGCCGATTGTGGAAGGGGCTTCGATCCCTAAGGGGACCTTGATCGCAGGGCTGGATCCTGTCCCCTTCGAACTGGCGCTCGCACAGGCAACGGCGCAATTCGATCAGGCGTCACGCACGCTGGCCCGGATGGAAAAGCTGCAGGGCAGTTCGGTCAGCCAGGCTTCGGTTGACGACGCGCGCACCAGTTTCGATTTGGCGAAAGTTCAGGTGGATCAGGCGCAGCGGTCATTGGATCAGGCGCGCCTGTCCGCCCCGTTTGACGCGCTCGTCTCGTCCCGGCTTGTGGCCAATCAATCCACGGTGGCGGCCGGAACCCCGGTGGTCCGGCTCCACAACATGTCGGAGATCCGGATTGAAATCAGTGTCCCGGAGGTGCTTTTCCAGCGCGCCGGGCGGGATCCGGACGTGACCTTGTCCGCCAAGTTCCCCGCATCGGAACAGCGCTTTCCGCTCGAAGTGCGCGAGTTCAATGCAGAGACCGCCGCCGTTGGCCAGACCTACACGATCACGCTCGGCATGAACGCGCCGGAGGACTTCATCATTTTGCCCGGCTCGTCCGTGGTGGTCGAAACGCGGCTCAATAGCCCGGATCAGCAGATCTCCATCCCGCGCTCGGCGCTGGTCTTTGCGCCTGACGGTGCACCGCAGATTATGCGCTTTCAGCCTCAGACGGAAACAACCGGTACGGTGAAGGCCACGAACGTGGAAATCGTCCCCAATGAGACCGGCGAAGTCATTGTCCTGTCCGGTCTGGAGGCAGGTCAGGAGTATATCGCGGCGGGGGCTTCGAAGCTTCTGGACGGTCAAACCGTCACGCGGTTCAAGGGCTTCGGGGAATAACGCGCCATGGATATCGCACGTTTTTCGATCAATCGCCCGATCTATACCTGGATCGTGATCCTCGGGTGCCTGCTTGGCGGGATCTGGGGATTTGCCTCGCTTGGCCGCCTGGAAGATCCGGCGTTTACCATCAAGACCGCCGTTGTGGTCACGCAGTATCCCGGCGCGACGGCGCAGGAAGTGGCGCGCGAGGTGAGCGAACCCATTGAATCCGAGATTCAGAAAATGGGTGAGGTCAAGAAAATCTCGACGATGAACCAGCCCGGCCTGTCGTGGATTTCCGTGGACATGCAGGATCACTACGACGGCACAGAGCTGCCTGCGATCTGGACCAAGCTGCGCAACCGCGTTGCTGATGCGCAGATGCCCAGCGGCGCGACGGCCCCTTACGTCAATGACGCCTTCGGGGACGTGTTCGGGATTTATTATGCGGTGACCGCACCGGGCTTTGACAACTCCGAAGTCTATGACCTGTCGTCTTATCTGCGGCGAGAACTGCTCACCGTGTCCGGTGTTGCGGATGTGCAGGTCTCCGGGCTGATAGATGAGCAGATTTTTGTCGAGCCGGATCCGGCCCTGACGTCGACGCTTGGCATTCCGCCCTCATCCATCGAAGCTGCCATTGCCAAGGCCAACGAGGTTGTCGACGGCGGCACCATCCTGGATTCCGATGGTCGCTTGCTGGCGCAGCGTCCGGACGGCTCCGATACGGTGGACGCCATCAAGAACCTGACGCTCGGCGCCGGGGGGCGGGTGGTCAAACTGTCGGACTTTGCCACGGTGACCAGAGGGGAAAGCGAGACGCCCAATCTGATCGTGCGCCACAATGGCGAGGCGTCCTTTACCCTTGGTGTCGCTGGCCTGAGCAGTGAGAACATCGTCGAAGTTGGCAAGCGGGTGGATGCCAAGCTGGCAGAGCTGAAAGCCGCGCTGCCGGTCGGGGTCGAACTGCATCCGGTGTACCAGCAACACACCATCGTCGAAGAAGCCTCCAACGCCTTTTTGGTAAACCTTGCGATGTCGGTGGGCATCGTGGTGATCGTGCTGGCGCTGGCCATGGGTTGGCGGGCCGCGATTGTCGTGGGGGCAACGCTGCTGCTGACGGTTGTCGGCACGCTTTTGTTCATGGCCTTCTTCTCGATTGAAATGGAACGTATTTCGCTCGGGGCCCTGATCATCGCGATGGGCATGCTGGTGGACAACGCAATCGTTGTGGCTGAGGGCATGCAGATCGCGATGAAGCAGGGCAAATCCTCGCGCGATGCGGCCACGGAAGCGGCCAGCAAGACGCAGGTGCCCTTGCTCGGTGCAACCGTGATCGGGATCATGGCTTTTGCCGGGATCGGGCTCAGTCCGGATGCGACAGGCGAATTCCTGTTCTCGCTGTTCGCGGTGATCGGGATTTCGCTTCTGCTCTCGTGGGTACTGGCCATCGTCGTGACGCCGCTCTTGGGGCACTATTTCTTCAAGGTCGAACCCAACGGCGGCACCGAGAGCTACTCGGGCCTTTTGTTCCGGGGGTATCGTGCGCTTTTGCGGATGGCGATTACGCTGCGCTGGCTTGTCGTGGCGGCTCTGATCGGTACGACGGTGGCCTGCTACATGCTGTTCGGAAGCATCAAGCAGCAGTTCTTCCCGGACAGCAACACGCCGCTCTACTTCGTGCACTACCAATTGCAGCAGGGCGCTTCGATCCAGCAAACCTCGCAGTCGCTTCGGGTCATGGAAGACTGGCTGGCGACGCGCGAAGATGTGGTTTCCGTGACCGCCTTTTCCGGCAGCGGGGCCGCGCGCTTCATGCTGACCTACCAGTCCGAAGATCCCAATCCCGGATACGGGCATCTGATCGTACGTGTCTCATCGCTTGATGTGATCGAGGATGAAATGGCCGCCATGAGCGCATTTGCGCAGGAAAACGCGCCGGAAGGCCGGACCCGAGTCCAGCGGCTGGCCTTTGGTCCGGGGGGCGGCTCTCCCATCGAGGTGCGCTTTGCCGGCTCGGATCCGGCGGTGTTGCGGGCGCTTGGCGAACAGGCCATGCGCACCCTTCTGGATGCCTCGCCCAACATCATCGCCCCGCGTCTTGACTGGGCAGAGCAGGAGCTTGTTCTCAAGCCGATCTATTCCGAGGACCGCGCGCAGGTGGCTGGCATCTCCCGGTCGGACATCACCCGCGCGATCCAATATGCGAATGAAGGGCAAACGGCCGGAGTCTACCGCGAAGGCGACCGGCAAATTCCGATCCTCCTGCGCAATCCGCACAACGATCCGGAAGGCAGGGTGAACCTGACGGATGCGCTGGTCTATTCGGCCAGTGGCGGCGGCTTTGTTCCGATGGAACAGGTGATCGACGGGTTCAAGTTCGAGACGCAGAACACCATCGTGCGCCGGATTGACCGTCAAAACGTCATCACCGTCGGCGCAGACATTCCGCGCGGCATGACCGCAGCTTCGGTTCAGGCGGAGGTGCTGGCGGCTGTTGAAGCGATGGAAATCCCCGAAGGTTACACGCTGGAATGGGGCGGGGAGTATGAAAGCTCCGCCGATGCGCAGGCGTCGCTTGCCGGGCAATTGCCGCTGAGCGTGATCGTGATGGTGCTGATCTCCATTCTGCTCTTCAACGGTCTCAAGCAGCCGTTGATCATCTGGCTCTTGGTGCCGATGTCGGTCAACGGCGTGAGCCTTGGGCTTTTGGGATCGGGTTTGCCGTTTACCTTCACAGCGCTTTTGGGGCTGCTGTCCTTGTCGGGGATGCTCATCAAGAACGGGATTGTTCTGGTCGAGGAGATCGATCTGGTCCGCAAGGCCGATCCGGCATTGCCGCTTGCCGATGCCATCACCCAGGCGTCCAGCTCGCGTCTGCGGCCTGTGATCCTTGCGGCGGTCACAACCATTCTAGGGATGGCACCCTTGCTGACGGATGCATTCTTCCAGTCGATGGCCGTGACCATCATGGGCGGTCTTGCGTTTGCGTCGATCCTGACGCTCGTGGCGGCGCCCGTGCTTTACTATCTGTTCTTCGCGCGGGCAGACGCCCGCGAGAAAACGGCTCTGAGCGCCCAAGGGGCCTGATCATGGTCAGGGTCCGGCTGCGTCCGGGCCCTGCCTCCCAACATCGCCCAACAGTCCGAAGGGCGCGCGTAGCAGGCCGCTACAGAGGCAGGGCGGTGGAGTTCTTGACGACTTCCAGAATGACCGAGCTTTTCATCTCCTGCACACCGGGCAAGCTGACCAGTTTGTCCTGAAGCAAGGCCTGGTAGTGGTCGATGTCCCGTAAAACGATCCGCAGGTGGAAATCATATTCGCCGAGCAGAAGAACGGCGGATTGCACCTCGGGGATGTTCCGGATCTCTTTCTTGAACTGCTCCAACGACTCCTTGTCATGCATCTTCAGCTTGACGCGCGCGTCGACCACCGCGTGAAACCCCAGCTTGCGCCGGTCCAGCTTCACATGTTTTCCGGCGATCACCCCTTGCTCTTGCATCTGACTGATCCGCCGCGAACAAGGTGATTGCGAAATTCCGGCCTGTTCGGCGATTTGTGTGACCGTCATGGAACCGTCTCGCTGCATAGCGCGCAGTATTCTCAGATCGGTTTCGTCAATATCCAGCATGGCTCATCCAAGAATTGAAAAATTCTGGCTGAAGTATGCAAAAAATTTCGAAATTCAGCAATAGAAAGGCCCGCTTTGCGCGAGGCTTGTCGTACGGTTGCTGTGCTTTGCCGAAGGGAAGGGGGAGACATGGCCCAAACGCTGACCGAAGAACAGATCATGATCCGCGATATGGCGCGGCAGTTTTCGCAAGACAGGCTGGCGCCGGGTGCCTCTGCCCGTGAAGCGGCCGGGATCATCGAAACCGATATTGTCGAGGAAATGGGCCAGCTTGGTTTTCTGGGGATGACGGTGCCACAGGAGATGGGCGGCGTTGGGGCGGATTATGTGTCCTATGCGCTGGCGCTAATGGAGATCGCTGCCGGGGATGGCGCAGTCTCAACCATGATGTCGGTCCACAACGCCCCGTTCTGCGCGATCCTGCAGCGGTTTGCTTCGCCAGAGCAGCAGGAGGCGTGGTTGAAACCGGCGGCGCAGGGGGCATTCATCGGCTGTTTTGCGCTGACCGAACCCAGCACCGGCACGGATGCCGCGGCGATCACGACCAAGGCCACCCGCAGCGGGAACGGTTATGTCCTGAACGGGGCGAAACAGTTCATCAGCTCGGCCAAGATCGGCGGCGCGACCATCGGGTTTGCGGTGACCGACCCTGACGCTGGCAAGAAAGGCATTTCGGCTTTTTGCTTTGAGCAAGGCACACCGGGGTTTGTCGTCTCGGAACCGGAAAAGAAACTGGGTCAAAGAGCGTCTGACACCTGCGCGTTGACCTTTGACGACATGGCGCTGGGCGCGGATGCGCTGATCGGGGAAGAAGGGCAGGGCCTTTCGATCGCGCTGTCTTCGCTGGAGGCCGGTCGCATCGGCATTGCGTCCCAATCGGTGGGCATGGCGCAGGCGGCGCTGGAATACGCGGTGGCTTACGCTCTGGATCGCAAGGCTTTTGGAAAGCCGATTTTCGAACATCAGGCGGTGGCCTTCCGGCTGGCCGACATGGACGCGCAGATCGAAAGTGCGCGCCAGCTGGTTCTCAACGCGGCACGGCTCAAGGACTGTGGCCAGCCCTGCCTGCGCGAGGCCTCCATCGCAAAACTGATGGCCAGCCAGATGGCTGAACGGGTTGTCTCGGACGCGATCCAGACACTTGGAGGATACGGCTACCTGTCCGAGTTCCCGCTGGAGCGGATCTATCGCGATGTGCGCGTGTGCCAGATCTACGAGGGCACATCCGACGTTCAGCGCATCAACATCTCACGCGATCTCAAACGGAGGTATCAGCAGTGATCATCGGGGAAACAACACCGGCTGTCGTGACCGGCGGCGCGTCGGGGCTGGGCGCGGCGGTGACCAAAGCGTTGCGGGCGCAAGGCGTGCCCGTTGGCATTCTTGATATGAACGCGGAGACGGGAGAGGCTTTCGCCCTGGACGTCGGTGCGCGTTTCGCGCAATGCGATATCTCCGATGCCGAGGCGGTCGCCGCTGCGCTGGCGGTCTTGCGAGGCGAGCAAGGGCAGGAGCGGATTTGCGTCAACTGCGCGGGGATCGCCCCGGCGGCCAAGACCGTTTCGCGGGGCGCTTCGCATGATGCCGCGCTCTATGCCAAGGTGGTCAGCGTCAACCTGATTGGCACCTTCAACGTCGCCACTCAATCCGCGCTTGGCATGTCCGAAGCGGCCGCGTTGAACGAGGATGGCGAGCGCGGCGTGATCATCAACACCGCTTCCATCGCCGCTTTTGAGGGGCAGATGGGGCAACTGGCCTATGCGTCGTCCAAGGCCGGGGTGGTCGGTTTGACGTTGCCGATGGCACGCGATCTTGCCCGCAGCGGCGTGCGCGTCATGGCGATTGCGCCCGGCATTTTTGCCACGCCCATGGTCACGGGTTTCCCGCAGGAGGTGCAGGATGCCTTGGCGCAAACCTCGGAGTTCCCGCAACGGCTTGGCCGGGTCGAGGAGTTCGCCGATCTCGCGCTCCACATCGCCGGAAACAGCATGCTGAACGGGGAGGTCATCCGTTTGGATGCCGGAACAAGGATGCAGGCCAGATGACCAATACCGTCAAGCTCACCTTTCCCCAGCCCCCGGCGCGCCCCGAGGACACGCCGGACTTCTCGGCGATCGACATTCCGCCTGCGGGATCCCTGGACGTTCCGCCGCTGGACGTTGAGGCATCCGATTCACGCGATTATGCCAATGGCTTGATCCGGGTTCTCAATGATGACGGCCAGGCCGTCGGTCCCTGGGCGGAGTACATCGCGGATCTGGACGCCGATGCCCTGCTGCAAGGCTTGCGCGACATGCTGAAAATTCGCGCGGTCGACAAACGCCTGCTCAACGCGCAACGGCAAGGCAAGACCTCGTTCTACCTGCAGTGCACTGGCGAAGAGGCCATCGGCTGTGGCTTCCAGCGCCAGTTGGCCAAGGGTGACATGAACTTCCCGACCTATCGGCAGCAAAGCCTGCTGATCGCGGCGGACTATCCGCTGCGCGATCTGATGGGGCAGATCTATTCCAACGCATGCGATCCTCTGGAAGGGCGGCAACTGCCGATCATGCATTCCTCGCGCGAGTACGGGTTCTTCAGCATTTCGGGCAATCTCGGCACGCAGTACGTTCAGGCGGTGGGTTGGGCGATGGCCAATGCACTGAGCGGCAACGGCCAGATCGCGGCGGGCTGGATCGGCGACGGCGCGACCGCGTCGAACGATTTTCATGCGGCATTGCTCAGCGCGTCTGTCTACGGGCCTCCGGTGGTCCTGAATATCGTCAACAATCAATGGGCCATCTCGACCTATACGGGTGTCGCGACAGGCGGTTCACGGACCTATGCCGCGCGGGCACGGGGGTACGGGATTCCGGCGCTTCGGGTTGATGGAAACGATTATCTGGCCGTGGCCGCGGTATCGAAATGGGCGGTGGCGCGCGTGCGTGCGGGTCATGGCCCGGTGGCCATCGAGTGGTTCACTTACCGCGTTGCCGCTCATTCCACCTCAGACGATCCGTCCGCCTATCGTCCCAAGGATGAAGCGCGGGCCTGGCCCTTGGGGGATCCTGTTGAGCGGTTGAAGGCGCACCTGATCCGGCGGGGCGCGTGGTCGGACGCGCGCCATGTTCAGGCCGAAGCTGAGATACTGGACGAGGTTACGGCAGTTCAAAAGGAGGTCGAGTCCTTCGGCACCTTTGTGAACCCCAAACCGACCTCCCCTTCGACGATCTTCAAAGGCGTATATGCCGAGTTGCCGGAGCACTTGCGCCGCCAGCGCCAGGAAATGGGGTTCTGACATGCCGCGAATGACCATGATTGAAGCGCTGCGCGACGCGATGGACGTCAAGCTGGCGCAGGACCCCAGCGTGTTGGTGTTTGGCGAGGACGTCGGCTATTTCGGCGGCGTGTTCCGCTGCACCGCCGGTCTTCAGGCCAAACACGGCGAAGAGCGCGTGTTCGACACGCCCATCAACGAAAGCGCCATCGTCGGGATGGCTGTCGGCATGGCGGCGCAGGGGATGCGGCCCTGCGTGGAAGTTCAGTTCGCGGATTATGTCTTCCCGGCCTATGACCAGATCACGCAGGAGGCCGCACGGCTGCGTCACCGGTCCAATGAGATGTTCACCTGTCCGCTGGTTGTCCGCATGCCCACCGGGGGCGGCATTTTCGGAGGCCAAACCCACAGCCAGAGCCCCGAAGCGCTCTTCACCCATGTGGCGGGGCTGAAAGTTGTTATCCCGTCAACGCCTTATGATGCGAAGGGCCTTTTGATTGCCGCGATCGAAGATCCCGATCCGGTGATTTTCCTCGAGCCGAAAAGGCTCTATAACGGGCCGTTCTACGGGGATCACTCCGGCAAGTCCGTTGGCTGGGCGAAACATCCGGCCGGTGAGGTTCCCGAAGGGCATTACGCTATCGAGATCGGCAAGGCTGATGTTCGTCGCCCCGGATCAGACGTCACGATCCTGGCCTATGGAACCATGGTCTACATAGCCGAGGCTGCGGTGGAACAATCGGGCATCGACGCTGAGATCATCGACCTGCGCAGCCTGCTGCCGCTTGATCTTGAGACGATCAAGGCCTCGGTCGAGAAAACCGGGCGCTGTGTGGTGGTTCACGAAGCCACAAGGACCAGCGGCTTTGGTGGCGAGCTGATCGCGGAAGTGCAGGAAGCCTGCTTCTGGCATCTCAAGTCCCCGCTGCAACGGGTGACAGGCTGGGATGCCCCTTATCCACACGCCACCGAATGGGACTATTTCCCGGGACCGGATCGGGTGATCCGCGCTCTTCACAAAGCCATGGAGGACTGAATGAACATTCTTCCCGTCAAATTGCCCGATGTGGGTGAGGGCGTCACCGAAGCGGAACTGGCGGAATGGTTCGTCAAAGTGGGCGATGTCATCAAGGAAGATGACGTGGTCGCCTCCGTTATGACCGACAAGGCCACGGTTGAAATCCCGTCGCTCTACGAAGGCACGGTCACATGGATCGGCGGCGAGATTGGCGACATTCTTCCTGTCGGGTCCGATCTTGTCCGGATCGAAACCGAAGCGGAGGGATCGGCGGCGGACGTTGTGGCGGATGTGGAGCCCGAGGGTGCTCCTTTGGAAGACCCGGCGCCGCGCCCGGAGGTGGCGGTTGAACAGCCGAGGGCGCAAAGGCCCGTGACCGCATCTGCGGGCGCTCCTCGCGCGGAAGGCCAGCCGCCTCTGGCGTCCCCTTCGGTGCGTGCCCGTGCGCGAGAGTCGGGCATTGATCTGCGGCAAGTGCCCGGTTCCGGCCCGGCAGGGCGCATCACGCATGACGATCTGGATGCGGTGTTTGAAATGCCATTGCAGCAGCCGGGAAGGGCGCGCGCCTCTGGCAAGACTGCGCGGAGCGGGACGGAAGAGATCAAGGTGATCGGCATGCGCCGCAAGATCGCGGAGCGTATGGCGCTGGCCAACGCGCGCATCCCGCATATCACCGTTGTCGAGGAGATCGACGTCACTGCGCTGGAAGAGTTGCGCGCCAAGCTCAACGCCGGGCGCGGGGACAAGCCCAAACTGACCGTCTTGCCTTTCGTGGCGGCAGCGCTGGCCAAGGCTGTGACAGATCACCCGGAAATGAACGCGCATTACCTCGATGATGACGGGATCATCCAGCGCCATGCGGCGGTCAATGTTGGCATGGCCACGATGACCGATGCCGGGCTGGTCGTGCCCGTGTTGCGAAACGTCGAAGCGCTCGGCCTGTTTGAAACCGCAGCCGAAATTGCCCGCCTGTCCGAAGCGGCCAGAGACGGCAAGGCGAAACGCGAGGAACTGACCGGCTCGACCATCACGATCACCTCGCTGGGGCCGTTGGGGGCGCTGGCCACAACACCGATTATCAATCATCCGGAAGTTGCCATTCTGGGCATCAACAAGATGGCCACCCGCCCAATGTGGGATGGCACGCAATTTGTCCCGCGCAAGATGATGAACATCTCGGCCAGCTTCGACCACCGGGTGATCGACGGCTGGGACGCGGCGGTGTTTGTGCAGCGTATAAAGGCCCTGCTCGAAACCCCGGCCCTGATCTTTATGGAGGTGTGAGCGATGAAAACCGAAAGCTGCGATTTGTTGATCATCGGCGCGGGGCCGGGCGGTTACGTCTGCGGCATCCGCGCCGGGCAGTTGGGGCACGATACGATTGTTGTCGAGGCGGACCGGCCCGGAGGCACCTGCCTGAACGTGGGCTGTATCCCGTCCAAGGCGCTGATCCATGCCGCAGACGAGTTTGCCAGGGCCAAGGCTTTTTCCGGCGCAAACGATCTGGGCATATCCGCGGCGGCACCGCAGATCGATCTGGCCAAAACGATTGCGTGGAAAGATGGCGTGGTCAAACGGCTGACAGGCGGCGTTTCGACCCTGTTGAAGAAAGCCAAGACGCGCTTTGTTTCCGGGCAGGCGCGAATAGTCGACGGCAAGACCGTCGAGGTTGCAACGCAGGACGGACCCTTGCGGATCAGCTGCAAAAATCTTGTCCTCGCGACAGGATCAAAGCCGTTTGAGCTGCCCTTTCTGCCGTTTGGCGGATCCGTCATTTCTTCGACCGAGGCGCTGGATCTGACGGAGGTGCCCGGAAAGTTGACCGTTGTTGGAGGCGGTTACATCGGGCTCGAGATCGGCACGGCCATGGCAAAGCTTGGCGCTAAGGTGACGGTTGTCGAAGCCGCTGATCGCATTCTGCCGCAATACGATGCGGAGCTGACCAAGCCTGTCATGGCGCGCCTGAAGGCCTTGGGTATCACGGTTCACCTTTCTGCCAAGGCGAAAGGTCTGTCTGACGATGGGGCTGCCTTGCTGGTGGATCGCGAAGGCGGTTCTCTGGAAATCCCTTCGGACAAGGTTTTGGTCACGGTAGGCCGCACCCCGACGGTCCGCGGTTTCGGGCTCGAAGATCTGGGCCTGACGATGAATGGCGCGTTTGTTGCGGTGGACGCCTATTGCGCCACCTCCATGCGAGGCGTCTATGCCATCGGGGATGTGACCGGCGATCCCATGCTGGCCCATCGCGCCATGGCGCAGGGCGTTGTTGTGGCGGAACACGTGGCAGGGCGCCCGGCGATTTGGGACAAGCAGGCGATTCCGGCGGTCTGCTTCACGGACCCTGAAATCGTGACGGTTGGCGCTCTGCCGGGCGAGGTCGAAAGCTCTGATACAGCTCTGTTCCCTTTTGCAGCCAATGGCCGCGCCATGACGATGGAACGCAGCGACGGATTTGTCCGGATCGTGTTTTCGAAGGAGAACGAGCGCGTGCTGGGCATTCAGGCGGTTGGGGCCGGGGTTTCGGAAATGGCCGGGGAGTTTGCCCTCGCCATCGAGATGGCGGCCACCCTGACCGACATCGCAGATACGGTGCACGCCCATCCGACACTGACCGAGACCGTTCAGGAAACTGCGCTCAAGGCACTGGGGCGGGCCTTGCATATCTGACAAGTCCTGCGGGGCCATTCGGCGCTGTGCCGCAGGCTTTCGCACGCCTGGATCCGCGGAAATCCATGGGACCCGGCCGACTTCGGTCCGGGTCCTTTTTGCATGAAAAACTCGTCTGGCTTTGGTGGTTTGGCGGGGAGTGTTAGAATAGGTTGAAAAATTCAGTAAAGTAAAAATATAGTAGTCAAAATTTACAAAGCAGAATCGATGCCCAATCATTACGACGGTCAGGTGCTCGCAGCGCCGCTGGATATCGACAGTGTGGAAAGCTCCCGCTTTGATCCCAACCTGGGGCAGGAAATCAGGGCGCTGCGCAAGGCCAAGCGGATGACGCTGGGCCAGCTGGGGCAAATGACCGGCCTGTCAAACGGGTTCATCAGCCAGATTGAACGCGGCCAGAACCGGCCGTCTGTCACGGCGCTGTTCAAAATCAGCCGGGCGCTGGGCGTGTCCGTCGGGTGGTTTTTTCCCGCAGGGGATCGCGAAGCCAGCGGCGAGGCCAGCCATATCGTCCGCCGCGCCGCGCGGCGCTCCATCGACTACGATGATGGTATTCGGGACGAGCTTCTGACGCCGGGCCTTGCCGGCGGGCTTGAGCTTTTGTCTTGCCGCTTTCCGCCGGGAAGCGGCGTCGAAAAGGTCTACGCCCACGAAGGGGAAGAGGCGGGTGTGGTCATCCGTGGCGCTCTGGATCTCTGGATTGGCGAGACGCTCTATCAGCTCAGGGAGGGCGACAGTTTCTCCTTCGACAGCGCCACCCCCCACCGTTACCGGAACCCGACACAGGACGAGACCGTGGTGATCTGGGCGATCACGCCACCAAGTTTCTGACCCCTCCATCTGCCAGGACATCTTTGCATGAGCCAAGCCGCCTTCCCGCACCTGTTTTCGCCAATCACCATCGGCCCGCTGACCCTGCGCAACCGGATCGTGTCGACCGGACATGAAACCCATCTGAACGACAAGGGCCAGATTGGGGACCGGATGATCGCCTATCACGAGGCGCGCGCCCGTGGCGGGGCGGGGTTGATCATGACCGAGGTGGCGCTGGTGCATTCTAGCGCGGTTTTTGTGGCCGATCCGATCCGGGTGGACACGGACGCCTGCATTCCCGGCTATGCCCGGCTCGCGGAGGTGGTTCATGGCCATGGTACCGGCCTGATCGCCCAGCTTTTCCATCCAGGGCGCGAGATGCTCGCTTCGGAAGACGGCACTGCGCCGGTTTCCTACAGCGCGTCGGCAACCCCGAATGAGCGGTTCCATGTTATGCCGCGCCCGATGACGCCCGAGATGATTGCCGAGGTCATCGCCGCCTACGGCGACGCGGCGGTGCGCATGCAAAAAGCGGGTCTTGACGGGGTGGAGATTGTTGCCTCGCATGGTTATTTGCCTGCCCAGTTTCTCAATCCTCAGGTCAATCACCGGGAGGATGACTACGGCGGCTCGCTCGACAATCGCACCCGCTTCATCCGCGACATCGCCGTCGATATCCGGGCCAAGACCGGGGCGGATTTTGTGATCGGTCTGCGGCTATCGGGCAATGAGCTGAGCCATGACGGCGTAGATCTGGAGGAGATGCTGTGCGCCTGCGACAGGATCGCTTCGGATGCGGTAATAGACTATTTCAGCGTTGCGGCCGGGTCTTCGGCGACCTTGGCAGGGTCGGTGCATATCGCGCCGCCGATGTTCGAAGAGGTGGGCTATACTGCGCCGCTGGGGCAGGCCATTCGGGACCGTACCGGGGTGACAACCATCGTGACGGGGCGGTTGAACCAGCCGCAGGACGCCGAGCAGGTGATCGCTTCGGGGCAGGCAGATCTGTGCGGTATGACCCGCGCAATGATCTGCGATCCCGACATGGCCGATAAGGCACGGTCAGGCCGGGCGGAGGATATTCGCGCCTGCATTGGATGCAATCAGGCCTGCATCGGCCATTTTCATGATGGCTATCCGATTTCCTGCATCCAGAACCCGGTCAGTGGCCGCGAGCTTCAGTTCGGTGCGCCCGCTTTGGTTTCGGACAAACGCAGGATCATGGTCGTTGGAGGCGGGCCCGGCGGTATGAAAGCAGCCGCTGCCGCGGCGGAACGCGGCCATGAGGTGGCCCTGTTCGAACGGGATGCGCAGCTTGGCGGGCAGGCGCGGCTTGCACAGCTTTTGCCACACCGCGCCGAGTTTGGCGGGATCATCACGAACCTGACGCGTGAGATGGAACTGGCCGGGGTGGAGGTTCACAAGGGGATCGACGTGACCGAGAATGCCATCAGGACTATCGCGCCTGACGCGGTGATCGTGGCCACGGGCGCAACTCCGCGTTGGCCGGATTTTGAAGGCCGTGACGAGGCGCATGTCGTTGATGCCTGGCAGGTGCTGCAGGGGCAGGCCAATCCCGGTAAATCGGTTGTTGTGGCGGATTGGCGGGCAGACTGGATCGGGATCGGACTGGCCGAGCGACTGGCGCTGAACGGACACCGGGTGCGTCTGGCGGTGAACGGTTACATGCCCGGCCAGACCATCCAGATGTATGTGCGCGATGCGAGCATCGGGCGTTTGCACGAGCTTGGAGTGGAGATGCTGCCTTACGTCCGCCTGTTCGGAGCTGACGGGGACAGCGTCTATCTGCAACACCTCATGAGCAACGAGGCGGTGATCTGCGAAGAGGTCGATACGCTGGTTCTCTGTCAGGGGCATACGCCATCGACTGCGGTCGAAGATCTTGTCCGGCGGATGGGGTTGGAGCACCATCTGGTCGGGGACTGTATTGCCCCACGCACCGCCGAAGAAGCGGTTCTTGAGGGCTTGCGCGCAGGGCGCGCGGTGTGATGCTATTCGGGCAAAGAAGGGCAGGTAGGAGGCATTGAGCGATGCTCAGGATCCATGGTCGCGCGACCTCAAGCAATGTTCAGGCAGTGATGTGGCTCGTCGGCGAGCTGGGCCTGCCCAATGAACGTCTGGACGTGGGCGGTGCCTTCGGCGGCAATCAGACCGCAGAGTTCCTGGCAATGAACCCGATGGGAAGGGTGCCGGTGATCGAGGACGAGGACGTTACGCTGTTCGAAAGCCAGGCGATCTTGCGATATCTCGCAGCGCGGCACGGCTCCGAAGTGCTGTGGCCCTCTGATCCGGTTGTCCGAGCACCGGTGGATCAATGGATGGAGTGGGCCAAGGTCAACCTCTATCCGTCCCTGACCTACAAGGTGTTCTGGCAACTTGTGCGCACCAGTGCCGCGGAGCGTGACCATGATCTGCTTGCCGAGGGCGCGGCGGAACTTGACCAGTTGATGACAATTGCGGACGCGCAGATTGCCCGGCATGGCTGGCTTGCCGGGGCTGAGATGACGCTTGCGGATATCGCGTTCGGCACGCATCTTTTCCGCTATTTCACCGTTCCGTTCGACCGCGCCGATCTGCCTGCCTTGCGGGCCTACTATGATCGGCTGTGCGCGCGCCCGGCCTATGCCGAGCACGCGATGGTTTCTTTCGAGGCCCTGCGGGTCCCAGGGGCCTGATCAACCGCGAGCGGTCATGGCCTGCGCCAGTTCGGTGCCTGCGTCCTTGAGACTCAAAACGCCCCAGGCCTTCTTCAGCAAGGCATCCTGCTCGGCGTCGCTCAGAACACCGGCGCAGCAGGAGCGCGCCTTGGCCTCAACCTCGGCATCGGTGAGCGGGTTTTCCGGGCCGCCGCGATACCGCTCATCTGCCCAGCCCGCAATGTCCCGGCCGTCCTTGAGGCGGATCGTGATGCGCGAGCGCATCTTGTCGAACCCCTGCGCTTCGATCTCGGGGTCCAGTTCGGTGCGCATGCGGCGTTGCATCGCCTGCATCGCATCAGAGCCGACATAGGCATCGGAAAACTCGACCTTGCCCGCCTGCCGCGCCAGCGCGATCATCGACAGGGCCGCGGGCAGGGAAAACTTGGCCTGCAGGTGGTTGGCGGCGATCGGGTAGCGGATCGGTTTGAGGATGTTGCTGCCCGCATGGACCGTCACGGTGTCGATGTCATCCGGCTGAACATCACCTTCCGTGACCAGACGCAGCATCAGGTCAATGGTCGGATGGGTCAGCACGCCACACGGGTAGGGTTTGATCGACACGCCCGGCTCGGCGATGGTCCATGTCTTGCCGAAGCCCTGGGCGAGTTTCTCCGGGCTGGCACCGCCGCCCTGAACCGCCATGAATCCCCACGGACCGTCAAGCGCTTGCGGATCTGCGGTGTAGCCTCGGGCGGCGAGAAGCGCTGCCGTGATGCCATTCTCGGCCGCCCGGCCCACGTGCAGCGGTTTTGTCATGGTGCCGAAGTTGCAGCGGATGCCAGCGGCGAAACTGGCGGCAATCCCGAAGCCATGGCGCAGTGCTTCACCTTTCAGTCCAAGCAGCTTGGCCGCCGTTGCAAAAGCGCCGAAATGCCCCACGGTGCCGCTGGAGTGCATGCCTTGCATGTAGTGGCGCGGCAGCATCCATTCGGAAATTTTAGACTCAACTTCAAAGCCAGTCAGGAAAGCGAGCATGAAATCCTTGCCAGAGATGTTGCCCAGCTTTTGGGCCATTACGATGGCTGCGGTCAGCGGCGGGATCGTTGGATGGGTCAACAGGCCATAGATATGGGCCGGATCAATGCTGACCTGGCTGTCGTCCCAGTCATGCGCGTGCCCGGCGGTGCCCAAAACGCGCGCCGCCATCGGTGCTGGGACTTTCTCGCGGCGTCCCACCAGCAGCGCGTCTTCGCGCCCGCCGTAGTCCAGCGCCTCGTCCACCAGAATGTCGATGGTGTGCTCTTCCGAGCCAGCCACGTAGAGGCCGACCCCGTCGACGATGCAACGGGTGCCGATGCGGATCGCCTCTTCGGGAATATCGTCGTAGGTGACGGTTTCGACAAAGGCGGCGGCCTCGGCGGTGATGGTGGTGTCTTGCGGCATTTCTGCGAATGCGTTCTGAGCAGCGGACATGAAGGTTATCCTTTCGGTGGGTTGTTCGGGTGAGTTTGTGATGCCCAGTGCCGCCAGACGGCACCGGCGCAGGCATTGACGATCACGGCCCGCACCGCCTGAAACGCGGCGACGAGCGCAACGTTCTGGGCGAGGGCCTTGGACGTGAGAACCATCTCCGCCATGCCGCCGATCGAGAAGCACAGGACAAGCGTGGCGAAGGGGAAGGGGGTGACGAGACTTGTAAGCGCCGACGCGGCGGCCATCAGCCCCATGATGAAGAGCAGCACAGGCAATCCAACGGTCAGAGCGCGCGGGATTGACGCGAGACGGGCACGTTGGAAGCGCGCCCCGAGCGATATGCCGACGAAGATTTGCACAATCGCCAGAAGTGCTTCCGGGATGCGTCCGGACAAAACGCCGGTGGATGACACGGCCCCGACGGAAATCAGAGCGCCGAGCAACCATGCAGCGGGCAGACCGGCTTTGTCAGCGGCCCAACCGCCTGCGAAGCCGACCAGCAGCGCGATGGCAAGGCCCGACCAACCCAGCAGCGGCCCGTCGGTGGGAGAGGCATCGTGAGCAGGTAAAACCGAGAACAGGGCCAAAGGCAGAAGCCCGACCACCAGCGCCACGCGCATGGCGTGCAACGCGGAGACAATGGTTCGTTCTGCGCCGTAGGCTTCGCCGACATTTGCCATCTCGATCACGCCTCCGGGCAGGAGCGAGAAAAACGCCGTACTGCGTTCCATATGGCCAAAGTGGGCCAGAACCGGTGCCATCAGCGCGGCAGCTGCAATGCCAAGAAAGGCAGCGATGCCCATGACCGGGGCCCAGAGCACCATCGTCGCCGCGACATCCGGGGTAATCGCCAGCCCAACGCTGGCCCCGAGTGCGCAAAGCGAGACGGAATAGAGCGGTTTGGGGACCGAGACCGCGACATTGGCCATGGCAAATCCGCCTGCCACCACCGCCGCGCCCATCAGCCAGCCGAGCGGGAGGCCAAGGGCCTCCCACAGGCCGCCGCCAAGCGAGGCAGGCAGAAGGATCGGCAGAAAGCCCTTGGGTATGCCGCGGTCCCGAGAGATCACTCGTTCAGATCCTTGTAAGCCGGTGCATCCGCGCGGCGTCGGCCTTTCAGCCATGCGCTGAGAGGCGAGGACGCGATGGACAAGATTGCCAGCGCAAAGAAGAACAGGGCAATCGGGCGCGAGAGGAACTGACCCAGATCCTGATCAAAGAGGATCATGGATTGTGCCAGCGAGTTCTCCACCAGATGGCCTAGGACGAGCCCCATGATGATCGGCGCGGGTGAGAAACCGGCGCGGTTCAGGAAGTACCCGATCAGTCCGGCGACCAGCATGATGTAAACATCGCTCATCGACTGGCCCACGCCGTAAGCCCCGACAACGCACAGGCAGAAAACCGTGGGCCAGAGGAACTGGCGCGGGATCAGCGAGATGCGCGAGAAATGCTTCGCCCCGATCAGGCCAAAGCCGAGGAACACGAAGTTCGCAATCAGCATGGCGAAGAAGATCGCGTAGAGCAGGTTCGGCTGGTTCTCGAAGAGGTACGGGCCGGGGCGCAATCCGTGGATCTGCAGGCCGCCGAGGATCACCGCAGCGGTGGCCGATCCGGGAATGCCGAGCGCCAGTGTCGGCACCATGGCCCCGCCTGTGGCGGCGTTGTTGGCCGCTTCCGGGCCTGCCACGCCTTCAATCTCACCCTTGCCGAAGTTCTCTTTGTTCTTCGACCAGCGCTTGGCTTCGTTATAGCCCATCATCGCGGCAACAGTGGAGCCTTCGGCGGGCAGGATGCCCACGAACGTGCCGATACCGGAGCTGCGCAGAATGGTTTTCCAGACCCGTTTGAAATCGTTGAGCCCAGGCAGTTTCAGAGCGGACATGTTGAAGCGCTCGAGAGGCGAGTCCTTTTGTCCCGCCTGGTCCAGCAGCTCTGCCATGGCGAAAAGGCCGATCAGAACCGGAATGAAACTGATGCCTTCGTAGAGTTGCGGCACCCCGAAGGTGAAGCGTTCGACGCCGGTGGTCAGGTCTACGCCAACGGTGGCCAGCAGCACGCCAAAGGCGCCGCCGATCAGGTTCTTGACCGCCGACTTGCCGCTGATCGAGGCCAGCATCGACAGGCCGAAAACGGTCAGGGCAAAGTATTCCGGCGGACCAAAACGGTAGGCGATGGTCGCCAGTGCCGGGGCGGCGAGGATCAGAACGACCAGCGAGAAGATCCCGCCCGCCACGCTGGAAACCGCCGCCATGCCAAGCGCTTTGCCCGCTTCGCCGCGTTTGGCGAGCGGATAGCCGTCAAAGGCCGTCGCTGCCGCAGGTGGCGCGCCCGGTGCGTTGATCAGGATTGCGGTGATGGAGCCGCCAAACGTCCCGGCGCAATAAAGCGCGGCCAGCATGGCAATCGCCGGGATCGGCTCAAGATAGATGGTAAACGGTAGCAGCAGGGCCACGGCCATGGAACTGGACAGCCCGGGAAGCGCGCCGACCAGAACGCCAACAATCGTGCCAGCCATGATCAGCAGCAGCGTCGTCGGCTGCAGAATTTCAAGAAGTCCGCCAAGAACGTCCATTGTTCTCTCCTTTCAGAGCCCGAGGGCCGCGAGCGGGCCCATCGGCAAGCGCAGGCCGAGGAGCAGTTTGAAGACGATGTAGATGGCCACCGGCACACCCACGGCGAAAGCCGCGACAGCCGCGTATTTGCGGGTGCCCCACATGATGGGCAGCGTCAGGCAAACGCCGAAGAACACCAGCGGCACACCGAGCGACGTGAAGAGGAGCGCTGCAAGGCCAAGAACGGCCGCGGTTGCGGGCATTTGCCAGGGCGGCAGTCCGCCGAGGGCTTCGCCTCCCTTCGAGAGGCTTTGCAGGATCATCAGGACCGTCAGAGCGGCGATGACGCCAAGGATCAGGCGGGGCATGTGCGTGGCGGGCATGCCTTGGGCCATGCCGAGCGGGTCGCTGTCGAAGGTGGTGGTAACCCACCAGAGAAAGGCTGACAAAAGCAGGATCAGCCCACCGGCGACAAGGTCGCGAGAGAGTCTCATGGAATTCCCTTTCAAGAGAAAAACGGGCCGCCCTACGATATGGGGCGGCCCTTGCAGGGCGGCTTACTTGCGCAGGCCGAGCTCTCCGAGCGTGGTGTAGATGTTGTCGTACATCTCGCGGATCTGGGCGTCCCAGACCTCGGAGCCGGCAACAGAGCTGGCATCCAGACCAATGCCCGACAGGTAGGCCTGATAGGTGCCGTGGCTCATGCCCTTGATCAGCTTTTCTTCGAGCAGGGCAGCGCGGTCTGCGGGTACGTCCTTCATCACGATGACACCGCGCACGGTCGAGAAATTGACGCCGTCGATGCCAAGTTCGCCAACCGTCGGCGTGTCCGGCAAGATCGCAAGGCGTTCCTGAGCCATGATCGCCAGCGGAACGAAGTCCCCTGACTCGATGCCGTCCACCGCTTCACCGTAGTTCAGGCCCGCCGCCTGCAGGTTGCCGCCCATCAGGTTGGTGATGATCGCGCCGCCGCCGTCAAACGGCACATAGGCCACCTTGGCACCGGACTTGTTGGCAAAGGTCATAGCGGCGATGTGGTCGATCCCTCCGGCCTGCGTGCCACCCCATTTGACGGGCGACGATTTCGAGCTTTCGATCAGCTGTTCGAGGCTTTCGATACCAGTGTCTTTGTTGACCACGATGATGATCGGGTCGTCGGTTGAACGGGCGATCCCCTTGATTTCATCAATGCCGATGGGCGCACGGCCCCGGGCCATGGTGATCAGATGCGTTGGGGTGATGGCCATCAGAGTGTGGCCGTCGGCTGCTTTGCCGGATGCGTAGCTCATGGCTACGGCCCCGCCACCACCTTTCTTGATCTGCACGAATGCATCCACGCCAAGCTCTCGGCGGGCGCGGATCAACATGGTTCGGGCGGTGGTATCGGTGCCCCCTCCGGCAGAAGCGTGGGTCACAACCTCGATGGGTTGTGAAGGATAGTCCTCTGCCATCGATGTCGTGGCCACGGTGGCCAAAATCATCGCCCCGGCGGCGATACGCGAAAAAGTCTTCATGGTGTCCTCCCATTCATGAGCAATCGGTCGAATCCGTTCGTCGATGGGAAGGAGTGGTAGCAATTCTAATTGTAAACTGTCAACAGTTTGCAGAAATGAAAAATTGGCGAAGACGATTTCGATGTTTTTAAAGAGAGGCGATGAGCCGGGTCAGGCCGTTGGCGACATGCTCGCGCAGGGCAGCCGATGCAGCGGCGGCATCGCGGTTCGCAAGCGCTGTTACGACCCTGCGATGTTCGGCATTCGAGATCAGCAGGTTGCCCTCCTGAACAAGCCCGCGCCGCCGCAGCAGGTGCAGTTGATTGACGATCTTGTGGTATGTGTCTTCCAGCGCATTGTTGCGCGCGGCGCGTACCAAATCGTCGTGGAACTGAAGGTTCAACTTGTAGTATTGGGCCGTTGAGCTTTCTTCGGCGGCAACCTGCATCTGATCCACAAGTCGTTCCAAAGAAACAATTTCATCATCTCCTGCGCGTCGAACGATCAACTCCGCAGCGAGTCCGGCAATCGCGCCGCGCAACTCATACAGTTCACGCGCTTCGTCCAGCGTTACTTCGCGCACATACATGCCCCGGTTGGTCTTGCTGGTGAGCAAACCGGCCTGTTCCAGACTCCGGCATGCCTCGCGGATCGGCCCGCGACTGATCCCGAGGCTCTCGGCCAGCGTGCTTTCGTTGATCCGGTCACCTGCGAGCAGCTCTCCAGTCACGATCATGTCTTCGATGGCGTCCACGGCAATCGAAGTGATGGTCTTGGCGCGTCGCTGGTTGATTTGCTGAGCGGCGGAGTTTGTTGTCTGGGATGCAGTCATGCAACAATTGTGTCTTGCCCTCCGTCGACTGTCAACGATTGCGGTGCGGCCGGTTGGGCGTCGATCTATTGGAAATTGGGCCGGGTCAGCTGTCCGGGTGCCTTGGGTAAGGACACGAGTTGTGACCTCGGTCGCGACGACGAGACGGCGATTTTGGCCGTCAGCCACCTGAGCGCTGGCTGAAAAATGGGCGATTGCCGAAAATTCTGCCCATTTTTCCATCACGCTCGGCCGCACGACGGCAAATGGTTATCGAAACCTTGCTGAATGCACCGGCTCGCCCCTCTGCTGGAAGGGCAGGGTGCTTAGGGTTCCGTTGTCTTTTCAAGGCAGGTCTGGTCCGAGAAGCGCCACCGGCCCGGCAAATTCCGGGAAGGCACACGGCGGGGCAAAATCCCGGGAGGTTACTGCGCAGGTTTTGTCCGCGCCCGATCTCATTGTTCCGCCAGCGGACCGAAAACCGACCATGACTTCGGCGGGACGTGAAAACGGGGAACGACATGAAACTCAAAACTCTGATGTCCGCAACCGCGCTGGCCGCGGGCGTTCTCACCATGGCTGCCGCACCTATTGCTGCGCAGGAAAAAACCGAATTCAAACTGGCTTGGTCCATTTACGTGGGCTGGATGCCCTGGGGCTATCTCGAAGACAGCGGCATCATGGACAAATGGGCCGAAAAGTACGGCATCGATGTCGAGATTGTTCAGTTCAATGACTACGTGGAATCGATCAACCAATACACCGCGGGAGCTTTTGACGGGGTGTCGGCCACCAATATGGACACGCTCTCCATCCCCTCTGGAGGCGGCGTGGATACGACGGCCTTGATCATCGGAGACTATTCCAACGGCAACGATGCGGTGATCGCCAAGGGCGCAAGCAGCCTCGAAGACCTGAAAGGCAAGCCGGTCAATCTGGTGGAGCTTTCCGTCTCGCATTACCTGCTGGCGCGCGGGTTGGATACGGTTGGGCTTGAAGAGGCGGATCTGGAATCCGTCATCAACACTTCCGACGCGGACATGATCGCGGCTTATGCCACGGATGATGTGCAAGCGGTGGTGACATGGAACCCGCTGGTGTCTGAAATTCTCGGCTCCAACCCGGACGCGGTGAACCTCTTTGACAGCTCGAAAATCCCCGGCGAAATCCTCGATTTGATGGTGGTGAACACCGAAACGCTGGAGGCCAACCCGAACTTTGGCAAGGCGGTGGCCGGCGCGTGGTACGAGGTCATGGGGCTGATGGCCGCCGGTGACGAAGCCGCCCTGACCGCGATGGCCGAAGCCTCTGGCACGGATCTGGCTGGCTACAAGGCCCAGATGGCCGCGACCGAGATGTTCTTTGACCCCGCCGACGCGGTGGCGCAGGCCAGCTCCGAAGCCCTGCCGGGCACCATGACCAGCGTGGCCGAGTTCCTCTTTGACAAGGGTATCCTTGGCGAAGGCGCGCCCAGCGCGGATTTTGTCGGCGTTGCCTATCCGGACGGATCCATCAGCGGTTCGGAGGCGAACGTGAAGTTCCGCTTTGACACCACCTACATGCAAATGGCCGCCGACGGCGCGCTGTAAGTCATTGGTTTGGTGGCGGTTCCATCGCCGCCAAACGCCTTTTGGTTTGAGGACGCTTCTGCCATGCGACTGATCAACCACATTCCGGCCCGGCCCGGTGCCATCATCCTGGCGGCCCTGCCCTTTGTCCTGATTTTCGTGGCCTATTCGGTGGCTTCCGACTTCCGGCTGACTGCGAACCCGCAGGACAAGTTGCTGCCCGCACCGTCAACGATAGCGGAGACGGCCGAGCGGCTGTTCACGACCCCGGACAAACGGTCCAAGGAAATTCTGCTTTGGAATGATACGCTTGCCAGCCTTGCGCGGCTGAGCGGGGGCGTGGCCATATCGGCGGCGCTGTCGCTTGTGCTGGGGCTTGCGATTGGCTTGTTGCCCTACGCGCGCTCGCTGTTTTCCGGCTTTATCGCGGTCCTCTCCATGGTGCCGCCCCTCGCTCTTTTGCCGATCCTGTTCATCGTGTTTGGCCTTGGCGAAGTGTCCAAGGTGGTGCTGATCGTCATCGGCATCACGCCCTTCATGACACGGGATCTGGCGCAGCGGGTCATGGAAATCCCGAAAGAACAGATCGTCAAGGCGCAGACACTCGGTGCGTCCAGCTGGGTGATCGCGCAGCGGGTTGCGCTGCCGCAGGTTCTGCCGCGCCTGATCTCCAACGTTCGCCTGTCGCTCGGCTCTGCCTGGCTGTTCCTGATCGCTGCGGAGGCGGTGGCTTCGGACGTGGGGCTGGGTTATCGGATCTTCCTTGTGCGCCGGTATCTGGCCATGGATGTGATCCTGACCTACGTCATCTGGATCACGCTTCTGGCCTTTGTGATCGACTGGCTGCTCAAGAGCCTTTCGCGCCGCGCCTTCCCGTGGATGGAGGCCGGGCTATGAGTTTTGTAAGCGTCACAAACGTCTGGCAGCGTTACGGAAACCGTTCAATCCTTGAGCGTGTGAACACCACCGTCGCCGAAGGCGAGTTCATCTCGATCGTGGGGGCTTCGGGCTGCGGCAAATCCACCTTCCTGCGGATGTTGCTGGCCGAGGAGCGCCCCTACAAAGGCGCGATCAGCATCGACGGTGGCGAAACGGCGGTGGAGCCGAACCGGGAGCGCGGTGTGGTGTTCCAGAAATACTCTGTCTTCCCGCACCTCACCGTGCGTGAGAACCTGATCGCGGCGGAAAGCTTTGAAAAGCCGTTTGGCCGCCTGCGCGGCGCGGCCCGCAAAGCGGCCGAGAGCCGGGCCGATGCCACGTTGGAGCGGATCGGGTTGAACCACGTCTCCGGCCAGTATCCGGCCTCACTATCGGGCGGCATGCAGCAGCGCCTTGCCATCGGGCAAGCGATGACGGCCAAGCCGCGCATCTTGCTGCTGGATGAGCCGTTCGGCGCTCTGGACCCAGGTACCCGGCTGCAAATGCATGATTTCCTTCTCGAACTTCGGGACGAGACCAACATGACCGTTTTCATGGTCACCCATGATCTGGACGAGGCCTTCAAGCTCGGGGATCGGGTTCTGGTTTTCGACAAACCCCGTTGGGACCCGGACGACCCGGGGCTGCACGGCGCGACGATCACCTATGATTTCGATGCGCGAAACAAGGGCATGCCGTTTCAGGACATCCTCGATCAATACCCGTCGCTTGCGCGGGACTGACCCCAACCTCGCCTGCGCCCCCGGGCTCCGCAGGTGAGGGTCATCAAAGCTCGGAAGACCCCCGCAATCAGCGGGATACTGAATTGGGAGAGAATACCGTGTTCACGGAACCGAAACGGAGACAGTCGCACAATCCTGCGGATCTGCGGGACCGGCTGGCGCAGCGCGAGAAGCGCAATCACCACCCGGATCTGAGCAAACTGGCTGGCTGGAAAGCCATGCAGAAGGAGGCCGATCTGCCTGAAGGTCGCTGGGACGAAGAACGTCGCTGGGCCCTGCGCATGGGGCTGACCGGGGCGGACAGCATCGAGGACAAGTCCATCCCGACCTTCGCGCGTGGGGAGCTGCCGCATTTCGCTGGGATCAACACCTTCCTGAAGGCCCCCTACACGGAGGATGTTCTGGAGGTCGCCAACTACGACGCCACCGTGCTGGGCATCCCCTTTGACGGCGGCACCACGTACCGGCCCGGCACACGCTTTGGCCCGCAGGGGGTGCGCAAGATCTCGGCGCTTTATACGCCCTATAACTATGAAATCGGTGTTGATCTGCGCGAGCAGATGACGCTGTGTGATGCAGGTGACGTGTTCACCATTCCAGCCAATATCGAAAAGTCATTCGATCAGATCAGCCGGGCGGTGTCTCACGTTTTCTCAAGCGGCTCGCTGCCGATCATGATTGGTGGGGATCACTCCATAGGCTTTCCCTGCGTGCGCGGCATTGCTGAATGCACGTCGAAGAAGATCGGCATTGTGCATTTTGACCGCCACGCAGACATCCAGGAAAAGGATCTGGACGAGCGGATGCACACCACGCCGTGGTTCCACTCAACCAACCTGCCCAATGTCCCGGCCAGGAACCTTGTCCAGATCGGCATCGGCGGCTGGCAGGTCCCGCGCGAGGCGGTGAAGGTCGCGCGCGAACGCGAGACCAACATCATCACCATGGGCGACATGGAAAAGATGGGCGTCGACAAGACCATCGAGATGGCGCTGGAGATGGCCTGGGATGGGGTGGACATGGTTTACATGTCCTTTGACATCGACAGCATCGACTGCGGGTTTGTCCCCGGCACCGGCTGGCCAGAACCGGGTGGCTTCCTGCCGCGTGAGGCGTTGGCGCTGGCCTCGGGCATTGCCGCCGAAGGGATTTGCGGCATGGAGCTGGTCGAGGTCTCGCCGCCTTATGACACCTCTGATATCACCGCCCTGATGGGCACTCGCGTGATTGTGGATGTACTCGGGGCGCTGGTGTCCAATGGCAAGCTCGGCGCACACAAGAAGTTCATCGACAAACCGGTGGCGACGCCGCATGGCGCATTCGAAGGCAAACGCTGGTCCAATGACGGCCCGCACAAGGTGGGCGTCTGATGCCGCACGATCATTCCCACCATCACCACCACGATCATGACCACGACCATGCCCACCACGGGCATGGCCATAACCACGCCCACGGCGAGCATCTGCACAGCCACATGCATCACGAAGACGAGGCGGCGGATCTGCAGGTTCTTGCCACGCAGTTCATCGATGGTTTTTTGCAGGCAGCGGACAAGACGAGCTACCTCAAACTTGCCGGTGTGCCGTTTGAGCGCCCGTCCAAGGACGGCGCAAAGGCTTTGAAGCTGATTGATGTGGAGCTGAAAACGGACTGGCAGGTGGGGACCGCCTCGCCGTCCTTCGGCTCGCCCGAACTCAGCTACCTGCCGTTTCCCGGCCAGATGGTTCAGGAGCGTACCAACATGTCGCTGGTCTACGTGTCGATGACCGAGAAATCCATGCTCGACATCCGCGACTTTCTTCAACACCGCAAACAGGAGATCGAAACATGAAAACCACCCTTCTTGCTCTTGCTGGACTCGCCTCAGCCACACCTGCGTTGGCCCATGCGGATGGCAGTTTCCACAGTCACGGGGCCGAAGCGTTTCTTGTGCTCGCGGCGGCCGCCGCGGTCGGCGTCTGGTTTCACTTTTCCAACAAGTAAACCTTGGGTGAGGCGCAGACTTTGCGCCTCACTTGCTACGCTTGTGCCGGGGTTTGACGCTCAGCGCAGGCGGCGCCGGGTTTGTCGGCGCATTCCGTGAATACCCGTTTCAAACAACCCGCGCAGTCCGCGTTCGGGACCGATGCGATCGCATGTGAGATCGCTTCCCGTTTGGAATGGAAGAGGTTTTCTTCTCCAAGAAGCGCCATCGTTCCGAACCGCTCCAGCGCTGTAATCAAACTCGGGTACAAGGCAACGATGAAAACCTGTCCGCCATGCCGCCTTGTGCGCCGAATGTGTTGGTTCAGAAAGTCCGCACCGGCCAGATCCACGGTCTGGATGCCTTGTAAGATCAGTACAGAGATATTCCGGCTTGGGCGATCTTGACTGATTTTGGCGAAGTCTCTTTCCAGCTCGTCCACAGAGCCGAAAAAGATCTGCCCTTGAATCCGGCGTATCGAAATCCTGGGGCATTGCGGGAGATCGTTGTGCTCGGCATTGCGCAGTCGCTGCACCCCGTTGACCATCATCGGGGCCGTCACCCCGACAAAAGGGTGAGAGCTGGCGTAGAGGAAGAAGACAAGCGACAGGACCACGCCAACAACAATAGCGTATTCCAGATCAACAATGACGCCGACGAGGAAGGTCGCCACAAGGATCGCGGTTTCGCTGCTGCTTTGCAGGATATGGCCAATCTCGGAAATCTTGATCAGCCGCCAGGCCACGTAGAGGATGATCCCCGCCATCGCGGGAACCGGAATATAGACCACCAGAGGCGCAAGGAGCAGGAGCAGAAGGAACAACCATGCTGCGGCAAAAATGGCGGACATGGGGGTTTGCGCCCCGGATTCCGCGTTCAGACCAGAGCGCGTGAAAGAGCCCGACCCCGCATAACAACTCAGAAAACCGCCAAAGGTGTTCGAAAGGCCCTGGCCAACGATCTCCTGGTTTGAATCGTATTTTTCCTCTCGCCGCGTTGCGAAGGCGCGACCAATGGAAATCGCTTCCAGCAAGCCGACCACTGCAATGGCGATGGCCCCAGGTATGAGTTCGACGATTTGCCCAATGGTCGGCGCAGGCACATGGAAGGATGGCAGAACAGACGACAAGGCGGAGAACATCGCAATGCCGTTCTCTTCGGCCTGCAGCAAGTGTCCGGCTCCCGCGCCAACCGCCAGTGCCACGAGATACGCCGGCAGGTGTCGTGACAGGCGTTGGCAGAGGACAATGCTGAAAAGAGTGACAAAGGCGATGATGCAAGCGGTCGGATTGATGTGGTCGATCTGTTCGCCGATCCGCAGAAGGCGTTGGATCACGCTGCCACCGCGTTCAACCTCCACTCCGAGGGCCGGGCCAAGCTGTGAGCAGGCGATCAGGAGCGCCGCAGCGGCGGTAAAGCCGACGATGACCGAGTGCGAAATGAATGAAATCAAACCGCCAAGTCGGGCCACACCAGCCGCAACCTGTAGCATGCCGATCATGATGGTCAGCGTTAAAGCGAGCACGATATAGAGCTGGCTTTCCGGCGGTGCAATCGGGCTGAGGGTTGCAAACATCAGCGCGGAAATTGCGGTGGTCGGCCCGGACACCATGACCATCGAAGATCCCCAGAACCCGGCGACGATGGCCGTGATCATCGCGGTGAAGAGCCCGTACTCCGGCGGAAGGCCAGCCACCAAGGCAAAGGCGACGCCTTGTGGCATGACGATTGCAGCATTGGTCAGGGCGGCCATGGCATCCGCGCGCACCGTCTGGCGCGTGACTTGTCTCATCCACGGGCGGGACAGAGAGAACAGGTGAGCCTGGCCGCGAACCACTTGCTTGAAATCGAAGAATGAACTTCCCTGGAGGTTTGTCGTCAAATGCGTTCGTCCCAAGTGCGAATCTCGCGGCCATCGCTATCAGCCCGGGCAAGGCGGTCAAGTGGTCGGACGGCTCTAAGGAATAAAGGAGCACCGGTTCCGGAGAATTCCGCGATTGCTCTTGGTAAACGCGCCGATTAGCCAAGCGGCTTTGAACGTGCGAAGTACATTGCCCACATCTGATCGAGAACGAGCCGCCGGTGGTGCGCAAGCCAACTACATGGATCAAATACCGGACAGGCCAGCGTTCGTATCGAGGAAAAACTGCGAAAAGATCGGGCTGCTTGCGGCGCCAATGGCCCGGGCGTTTTCGCCCACCGCACCGGCCTCGACCTTCGGTTCGATCAACCCGCGTTTGTCTTGATTGACGAGGTAACGGCGGATGCGTTCGACCAGTTGGTTGCGAACCGCCTCGGGGAACGCGCCATCGATCAACACCGCCTCGAAATCGATCACCGAGCAGATCGACAGGGACGCCTTGGCCAGTTCCTGTGCGGTGGTCCCGATCCACGGCTCCACATGGCGCGCAAACGAACTCCAGTCCTGGGGCTTGCGCCACATGATCTCGGGATCCATCCCGGCGTCAACCAGCCGCGCCTCTAGCAGGTGCAGCGAAGCGGTGTCGATGAGCTGCTGGCTCTCGCCCAATGGGCCGGTTGTGCGCATGGAACCAAGCGCCCCGGCATTGCCCTGGTTGCCCTCGAACACGGTGCCGTTCAAGGCCACGCCACCGCCGACAAAGGAGCCGATGAAGAAGTAAGCGTAGTCGCGAAACTCCTTCCCGCGCCCGTACAATTGTTCGGCATGGCACGCGGCGGTGGCGTCATTGACCACGGATACGGGCAGCGTGCTGAACCGGGCGACTTCAGCGGCGAAGTTCACGTCTTTCCAGGATCGGAAGCGTTCTGCTGCGCGCCCTGTCAGATCATGCCATTTCCAAAGCTCGAATGGAGTCCCGATCCCGATCCCACACACGCGCTTTTGTGCCTCCGCATCCAGACCATCTGCGAGATTTTCCAACCCGTCGCGCAGAAAGCCAAAGACCGCATCCGGCATGGGATATTCATAGGTTGTCTGAATCTGTTCCCGAACCGTCCCGGTGAAATCCAGCAGCAGCAGATCGGCGCTGCGCCGCCCAATTTTCAGCCCGACGGAAAACGCCCCGTCAGGGTTCAGCTCCATCGGGACAGACGGCTTGCCCACCTTGCCACGCACGGGCGCACCCTTGCGGATCAGCCGGTCTTCTTCGAGCCGTTTGAGGATGGTGGACACCGTGGGGCGCGAAAGCCCGGTCAGGCGCGCGAGATCGGCACCGGCAGCGGGGCTGCGCGCCAGAAGCGACAGGATCAGCCGCGCGTTGTGATCGCGCACCCCGCGCTGGTTCACCCCGGCGCCGCGCTCTGTAATCTCTGCCCCATCCATATGGCCAAGCATAAAACGCCCTCCTGTCAAAGGGAAGATAGCGTCAAACTATTAGTTAGTAAAGTTTACAAACATATTGACAGGGCCAATGGAATCAGGCTTTTTAAGCGTCATCACCTGTTTCGGGGCTGTCCGGGCAGGCGAGCGGCGGGAAAGGAGCCCGCCACGGGACAATCAAACGATTTCCATGGGAGGACATCATGAAGACCCTTTTCACCACAACGGTTCTGGCCTCGGTTGCCATGGCGGGGGCCGCCTTTGCCGAAACCAACGCCTGCCTGATCACCAAGACGGACACGAACCCGTTTTTCGTGAAGATGAAGGAAGGCGCGACGGCTGCGGCCGAAGCCAACGGCATCGAGCTGGCGACCTTCGCGGGCAAATATGACGGCGACGTCGAGACCCAGGTTGCGGCGGTCGAAACCTGCATCGCTTCTGGGGCCAAGGGCATCCTGATTACCCCAACCGACAGCCGCGCGCTGGTGCCGGTTGTCAGCCAGGCCCGCGAGGCCGGGGCGCTGGTCATTGCCTTGGACACACAATTCGAACCGGCAGACGCGGCAGACGCAACCTTTGCCACCGACAACTTCAAGGCGGGTGTGCTGATCGGCCAATGGGCCAAGGCCAAGCTGGGTTCGGAAGCGGCCAATGCCAAGATCGCCCTGCTGGACCTGAACGCCTCCGAGGTTTCCGTCGATTACCAGCGTGACGGCGGCTTCCTGCATGGCTTTGGAATCGACATCAAGGATCCGACAGACATCGGGGACGAGGATGACCCGCGCATCGTCGGCCATGACGTGACGGATGGCTCGCCGGACGGCGGTCGCCGCGCAATGGAGAACCTGTTGCAGATCGATCCGGACATCAACCTCGTCTACACCATCAACGAACCTGCCGCCGCCGGGGCTTATGAGGCGCTCAAGAGCTTTGGCAAGGAGGAGGGCGTGCTGATCGTCTCCGTCGATGGCGGCTGCCCGGGGGTAAAGGACATCGGGGCCGGTGTGATCGGAGCCACCTCCATGCAGTTCCCGCTGCTGATGGCCTCCAAAGGCATCGAAGCGATCAAGACCTTCGCGGAAACCGGGGAGAAGCCGGTCAATTCCGACGGTCTCGATTTCTACAACACCGGGGTGCAGCTGATCACCGATGCGCCGGTGGACGGGGTTCCGTCGATCACCTCCGCCGAAGGGCTGGAGAAGTGCTGGGGCTGATGCCTTCTGCGGCCGGGGCGGCACCCGCCCCGGCCATTTTCCGTCCCATCTCAAACCTTTGACCTGCACCGGTGCCGCGACCTAGAGTTGCGGCAGGGAGGACGCCATGTCTGATACGCCATCCGCCAAGGGACAGGAGTTCGAACGAACTCTGGACCAGAGCGCAAAAGAGGTCGCCCGTTTCAAACGCGACCGCCACAGCCCGCTGGAGCGCATCCAGCACGTGCTTCACAACAACCCGACCCTTGTCCCCGTGATCGTGCTGGCCATCAGCGTGATCGCCTTTGGCCTCATCGCAGGCGGGCGGTTCTTCTCGGCCTTCAACCTGTCTTTGATCCTTCAGCAGGTGTCGATCATCGGCATTCTGGCTGCGGCGCAGTCGCTGATCATCATCACCGCAGGCATTGATCTCTCGGTCGCCGCGATCATGGTTCTGATGTCGGTGATCATGGGCAACCTTGCGGTGTTTGCCGGGGTGCCCAGCCCTCTGGCCATCCTGATCGGATTGGGGGGCGGTGTCGGCGCCGGCATGATGAATGGCTGGCTGATCACCCGGATCAAGCTACCGCCGTTCATCACCACGCTTGGGACCTGGTCGATTTTCTATGCGCTGCTGCTCTGGCTGTCCGGCGCCCAGTCGATCCGTGGTCAGGATATCGACGCCAACGCGCCGTTTCTGAAATTCTTCGGCTTTGCCTTCAACATCGGCGGCGCGCGGATCACGCTCAGCGCCATCCTCATGATCGTGGTGTTTGTCGTGTTGTGGTACATGCTGAACAAAACCGCCTGGGGCCGTCATGTCTATGCCATCGGCGATGACAAGGACGCCGCCGAAATGTCCGGCATCCGCACGGATCGCACTCTGATGTCGGTCTATGGTCTGTCGGGTCTTGTCTGTGCGCTGGCCGGCTGGGCGTCGATTGGCCGGGTTGGCTCAATTTCGCCGCAAAGTTTTTACGAAGGCAATCTCGACAGCATCACCGCCGTGGTGATCGGGGGCATCTCGCTTTTCGGCGGACGCGGCTCGATCATGGGGGCGCTGTTTGGCGCTCTGATCGTGGGCGTGTTCCGCTCCGGCCTGCGTCTCTCTGGCGTTGACGTGCTGTGGCAGGTCTTTGCCATCGGCTGGCTCATCATCATCGCTGTCGCAATTGACCAATGGATCCGGAGGGTTTCCGCATGAGTTCCGACATGACACCGGTCGTACAGGCCCGAGGCATCGTGAAACGCTATGGCCATGTCACCGCCATCGACCAGTCCGATTTCGAATTGCGTCCCGGAGAAATCCTTGCCGTGATCGGCGACAACGGCGCGGGCAAAAGCTCTATCGTCAAGGCGATCTGTGGCGCGACCATCCCGGACGAGGGCGAGATCCTGATCGAAGGCAAGCCGGTGAATTTCACTTCGCCCATCGAAGCCCGGGAAATGGGGATCGAGATCGTCTATCAGAATCTCGCTCTGTCCCCCGCGCTTTCGATTGCCGACAACATGTTCACCGGACGCGAGCTGCGCAAACCCGGTTGGATGGGCAAGTACCTGCGTCTGCTCGACAAACCGGCGATGGAGAAGTTCGCCCGTGACAAACTGACCGAACTGGGGCTGATGACCGTGCAGTCGATCAAGCAGCCAGTTGAAACGTTGTCAGGGGGGCAGCGTCAGGGCGTTGCCGTGGCCCGTGCCGCCGCCTTTGCCACAAAGTTCATCATCATGGACGAGCCGACGGCGGCGCTTGGGGTCAAGGAAAGCCGCAAGGTGCTGGAGCTGATCCAGGACGTGCGCGCCCGTGGCATCCCGATCATCCTGATCAGCCACAACATGCCGCATGTTTTCGAAGTCGCGGACCGGATCCACATCCATCGGCTGGGCAAACGCCTGTGCACCATTGATCCCAAGGATTACACCATGTCCGACGCGGTCGCTTTCATGACCGGTGCCAAGGAACCGCCCGCGCAGGACGCCGCGTGACCGGCGCAGGCATTGCCGAAGCGGCGGCGCTGCAGGACCAGATCCTGGCAGCGCCTCGCAAGGGCAGACGGCGGCTGGTGGCTCTTGCCGGGCCCCCGGCCTCCGGCAAATCCACCCTCGCCGAAGAACTGGCGTTGCGTCTGACCCGCGCAGGCTGTCAGGCGCAGGTGGTGCCGATGGACGGCTTTCATCTCGACAACCGCATCCTGAGCGCGCGCGGCATGTTGGAGCGAAAAGGCGCGCCCGAGACGTTTGACGTCTCCGGCCTCACCCGGCTGGTCGGCGCGCTCGCGCAGGAAGAGCAGGTCTTCTTCCCGCTGTTTGACAGGGCACGCGATTTGGCCATCGCCGGGGCCGGTCTGGTCGGCCCCGCTTGCGATACCGTGGTCATCGAAGGCAACTACCTGCTGCACGACGCGCCGGGTTGGCGCGATCTGGCGGCGTACTGGGACTTCACCATCGCGCTGGAGGTTCCCCCAGAAGTTTTGCGCAAACGATTGATTGCCCGGTGGTTATCTTATGGGCTGACACAAGAGCAGGCGGTCAACCGCGCGCAGGGTAACGATTTGCCCAACGCGGATACGGTCTCGGCCTCGTTGCGCTTTGCCAACGTCGTCTTACCCTTCGGCATATAGCAGGCTAAGGCTTCCGGGAGGCCGAGCACGCCGGTTTCCTGCGCTGCAAGGGCCCCGTCCGCTGGACGGAAAAAGGGCGCCGATTTCCCGGCGCCCTCGTGTGTCATTGTATCAGGTGTGGAAGGTTTTGCCACCGAACTGAACGCCCAGTTCGACCGGCAGCGGCGCGTTCGCGCTTTCCTTCTTGAGCTCGACGGCGCAGAAAACCATGGTTGTGGTGCCGACGTTCTCGAGATTGTGCAGAGCAAACTCGCCTTCCTTGACGTCATAAAAATGCGTCAGCCCGGCCTCGTAATTGCTCTCGTAAGTCGTGCCGTCATAGGTGCGCTGCAGGAAGCGGCCGGGCGTGAGGGCGGTCCAGAAGTAGGTCAGGATATGGCGGTGCACCGGCATACGCTCACCCGGCTCCAGCGACATGTGCCAGACGCGCACGCTGTCATTCTCGAAAACCAGGTTGGTGCCGATGCGGCCGGACATTTCGTTGTCTTTGAACTCCTGCTTGATCTCGTCGGACCAGCCGTCGAAGCCTTCGGTTGCAAGTTCGCCGGAGCGGAAGTCGTCTGCGTATTCTTTTTCAGACATTTGTATCTCCTCCCAAGAGATGATGGTTGTGCGCGTTTCCGTGTCGCCCCGTTCGGGGTGATGGGGGGAGAAAATAGCATTCACATTGCTAAGTCAATATGGAATATTGCTATGGCAATGTGGAGAGCCGAGGCGAACTAACCCGCGCGCGTTTAGGCTGCCGCACGCGGTAGCCAGTTAGCCGTCTTCGCTCAAGCCTTCGCTGGCGATCTTTTCAAGCTTTTCGGAGTTTTCTGACAGCCGGTGCAGCAGCGACAGCAGCTGGAACACTTCGGCCTTGCTGAACCCGGCAAGAATGGCCGCCTCGCGCGCGTCGGTCATTTCGCTGATCCGATCATGTAGATCGGCGCCGTCCTGTGTCAGGTGCCAGCAACGATACGAGGGGTGTCGGGGGTGCGGTTCGCTTAGCACAAGGCCATTGGTCTCCATTCGCCGCAACGTTCGGCTGATGGCGCCCAGGTCCAGCCCCATGATTTCGTTGATGCGTGCGCCTGTTGAGCCAGGCTCGTTCCCGATAACGACAAGAAGGCGAAACTCGGAAATGCCAATTCCGAACCATTTTCTGTAACCCGCTGAACCGGTGGAGTTAATTCTGTTTCCGACGAAGTGAACCTGCGTCAGGACAGAGGTCTCCATGTCAAGGCGACGCTTCGGGGTCGCGGTTGGAGGGGTGGTTTTGTCACTTTTTTCCATAGGCAATTACCGACCCCCATTTTCGCAAAAGGTCAATAGTTATGGAGATTTCTCCGGCAACCGTTGCTGTGCCGGTGGTGGCCGAACCCACTGGCAAAAGGTTCGGCCCGGTGGCTCAGGCGGCACTGGGATCCCAGGAATCCGCGAGCATCGCGACGCCATCGACGGAATCGGTACGCAGCTTGATGATCGCCTGATAGGCATCCGAGTTGTACCACTTCAGTGCCTGTTCGCGGCTCTCGAAGCGCAGAATCACAAGGCGGTCGTAGGGAGTGTCGCCCTCCACGACGTCCACCCCCTGATGCACCACCAGGATCTCCGGATTGAATTCCTTCAGGCATTCAACAGCCTTGGGCAGGTAGTCATTATTCAGGGTCTCCGAGTCGAGAACCTTGTGATTGAAAACGAAATAGGCAGACATTTTTCCTCCTCCTTATGTCATGTCCTGCCGCCATTTGGGCGAACATTGCCGGCAACCTAAGGGGGTTCATATTGTTTCGTCAATATGAGTTTGCGTGCTGAGGTGTGCCAGGGGGCGAAGGGATCAGCCTTGTGGGGCCTTTGGTATCCATGGCGGGTTGCGCCCGATTTCGCTCAGGAGGAAGTCGAGAAACACCCGCACCTTGATCGAAAGCACGTTGGTTTTCGGATAGATCAGCCACAGGATGGAGCCGTCTTCGATGCGGTAGTCCGGTAAAACCCGGCACAACGTCCCGGCGCGCAACTCCTGATGCACGCTCCAAAGCGAATTGTAGGAAATCCCCGCTCCGGCCAGCGTGGCCAGTTTCTGGCTGATGCCATCGTCCACGGTCAAGCGGCATCGCCCGGCCTTTGGGTCAAAGCTGGCCTGCGCGCCGTTGGGGCCCATCAGGGGCCGGGCGCCATGATCCCGAAAGGCGATCAATTGATGGCGGCTCAGGTCTTCTGGCTGCTCCGGCACGCCGAAAGCCTCAAGGTACTCCGGCGCGGCACATAAGATCCGCGTGTCATCCGCCAGCTTGCGCCCTTTGAAGCTTGTGTCATCCAGCGGCGTGTTGCGCAGCGCAAGATCAAAGCTGCCTTCGATCAGGTCAAAGCGCGAATCCGACAGGCGCAGATCCAGATCAACATCGGGATACTGTTTCAGAAACTTGGGCAGGATCGGCGCGATGTAGAGCTGGGCAAAGGTGCTGGACGCCGCGAACCGCAAGGTGCCCCGAGGCCGCGCGCTGCCGCGCCCCATCGCCGCCTTGGCCGCGTCTTCCTGGGCAAGGATTTCGCGCGCGAAGGGCAGGAATTCTTCGCCCTCAACGGACAGAGACACTTTGCGGGTCGAGCGGTGCAGCAGGTCCGCCCCAAACTCATGTTCCAGCTTGGCCAAGCGCGCGCTCGACGCTGCCGGTGCAAAGCCCAGCTCGCGCCCGGCGGCGCTGATATTCAGGCGCTCCGCCGCCAACACAAAAAGCCGCAGGCTGAGCGTATCCATCCGCGCACTCCTTCCAGATTATATCGCAAAATTGAATTCTGAAGAAAAAATTCTGCCATTTTTATCGTATCTGCAAGGGGTATGTTGCGGTCAGACCCCGGGAGCGGGGCCTAGGACATCACATGAGGAAACACCAAATGAGCTACTATTCGGTTCTTGCCGTCACGCCCACTTCCGAGGATTGGATCCCCGACTACATCGGCCCGGCCAACAAACTGGTTGCGCAATACGGCGGCAAATACCTTGCCCGCACCTCGAGCCACGAGCAGGTCGAAGGCGCAGACGCCCCCGCCGCGCTGCGGATCGTTATCGAGTGGCCGAGCCGCGAGGCCGCGCTCGATTTCATGAAAGACGCCGAATACGCGCCGCACCTGAAAGCCCGGACCGCCGGCTCCGACAGCTTTCACTTCCTGATCGAAGGCAAGGACGACCTGGCTTGAACAGAGTGCGGCTGTCGCACCCGCGGCGGCTGCAACCACAAGGACACCAAAGGGAAACGGCACATGTTTGAAAACATCGGTTGGATTGTCGAAGCACAGATCGCGGACGGAAAGCACTCCGAATTCAAGGGGATCGTCGAAGAGATTGTCGCGGCCACCCGCGCGGAAGGCGGCACTTTGAACTATCAGTATTACGTCACGGATGACGGCGCGGTTCTGGTCTACGAGCGGTTCGCCAATGCGGACTCCGCCCATACGCATATCAGCAACTGGGACAATTTCGCAGAGCGTTGGCTCGCCGCCGCCCCGGCCACGCGAATGGTCTACCTTGGCGATATTCCGCAGGACATCAAAGACCGCCACGCTGCGATTTCGACCAAGGAATACAAGCCCTTCAACGGGTTTGCGCGCTAAGCGCGACGATACGCACAACAGGGCGCGCAAATGCCTTCGTGCCGTGGCCGGAGGGACATCCACCGGCCACGCTTGAAGCGTTTTTTGCGATCGGTGCGGTACTCAAAGGGAAGCGATACCATGATCCAGACAGGTCCCATCGAAGCGTTCCAGCGCATCAATCGCGGATACAACTCGATTTTCCGCGCAGGCCGGTTGAGCATCGGGCTTGTGGTCCCGCTTGAAACCTATGCAACGGGGCCGGTGCCGATGATGCAGGACCAGCTCAAGCGCATCCGGCTGGCGGAAGCGTTGGGGTTTTCGGCTGTCTGGCTCCGCGATGTGCCTTTCAACGTGCCCTCCTTCGGGGACGCAGGCCAGATCTATGATCCCTTCGTTTATCTTGGACTTCTGGCCGGGCAGACCAGCCGCATCGCGCTTGGCGTGGGGAGTATTGTTCTGCCTTTGCGGCATCCCGCGCATGTTGCCAAGTCTGCCGCCAGCGTTGACGACCTGTCCGATGGTCGGCTGATCCTCGGCGTCGCATCGGGGGATCGTCCGGAAGAATACCCCGCCATGGACCTGCCGTATCAGGAGCGTGGCGAAAAGTTCCGCGAAAGCTATGCGTATATCCGCCGGATGGGAGAGCAGCGCCCGGCTTTTGAAGGACTGTATGACAGCCTGAACGGGCTGGACATGTTGCCCAAGCCGGTTGGTGGCAAGCTGCCCCTGTTGATCACCGGTGCCTGTCAGCAATCACCGGATTGGCTTGCCCGGCATGGCGACGGCTGGATGGTCTATCCGCGCCCCGTCGAGGAACAGCAAATCGCCATCGCAGAGATGCGCGGAGCGGCCACGCGGGCGGGTCAGCCGCCAAAGCCGGTCTTGCAGCCGTTGTATATTGACCTGCTGCCGGATGATGCGAGCCCGCCGCGCCCCATTCACCTTGGGTATCGCCTCGGGGTGCAGGCTCTGAGAACGCATCTGAAATCCATGGAAGAGGCGGGCATCAACCATGTCGCGCTGAATCTCCGGTTCAATCAGCTGGATCTGGAGCAGACCCTGAGGGTGATTGCCGATCAAATTCTGCCGCACTTCGCGGACTGATTTCGCGGCCACGGGCTGCGCGCTGCGCGTCCGGAAAACCAAAAAACAGGGCGCTTCATCGCCAAAACGCGCGGCATGACACAACGCTGCTTCATCAATTGGCAGGCGGATCCGTCCAACGGATGTCCGCCTGCTGGCGTCTGCGCGGCCACGTCCAACCGATTGATCCATGATTCCACGTCGCGCACGCGGGCCACCGCTCGGAGGGCGCAGATACGCATGTTTCCGATGCGCAACGTTCTGAACAGCGGGCGAATGGAACGGGCCGTTTGATGAAAATTTCCGCGGGCGGTCGGGTTGACTGATGGGAAAAAAAGTTGAACAAAAGGAAAGTCAGCCATAGGGGAAACGAATGACTCAACCTGTTCGCGAAGGTGTGTGGAAGTCCGGAAAGGGCAAAGGGCGGCACACGCCCAAAGGGCGCCAGCTGGATGATACCGCGCTTGATCAGGTCCGCGCCTTGATTGGCGAGGGTCCGCATCCGCGCGACATGCTGATCGAATACCTGCACAAGATTCAGGATACCTATGGCCACCTCTCTGCCGCCCATATCCGGGCCTTGGCCGAAGAAATGCGCACGGGTCAGGCGGAAGTCTATGAAGTTGCTTCGTTTTATGCGCATTTTGACGTGGTGCGCGAAGGGGAAATCCCGCCCCCGGCGCTGACCATCCGGGTGTGTGATAGCCTGTCCTGCGAACTGGCTGGATCGCAGCAGTTGCAGAAGGCCCTGGAAGACGGGTTGGACCCGTCTGCGGTTCGTGTTGTCCGCGCGCCGTGCATGGGGCGTTGCGATACGGCTCCTGTGCTGGAACTGGGGCACAATCACATCGACCATGCGACCTTGGAAAAAGTGCAGGGCGCGATTGCCGCAGACGACACCCATGCGCATGTGCCTGACTATGAAACATACGCCGATTACACCGCCAAGGGCGGCTATGAGGTTCTGAAAGAACTGCGCGCCCGGGGTGATTGGGAAGCGGTGCAGGCCAAGGTGAAAGAGGCGGGGCTGCGCGGTCTTGGCGGCGCGGGATTTCCGTCGGGCACCAAATGGGGTTTTGTCCGCGCCAACGAAGGTCCGCGCTATCTGGCGGTGAACGGCGATGAAGGGGAACCGGGAACTTTCAAGGACCGCTACTATCTGGAACGCACGCCCCATGTCTTTCTGGAAGGCATGTTGATCGCGGCCTGGGCCGTGGAGGCTGAAAAAGCCTTTATCTACATGCGCGACGAATACCCCGCCGTGCTGGACATTCTCCGGCGCGAAATCGCCGCTCTGGAAGACGCGGGTCTTGTCGAGGCAGGCTATATCGACCTGCGTCGCGGGGCGGGGGCCTACATCTGCGGCGAAGAAAGCGCGATGATCGAGAGCATCGAAGGCAAACGCGGCGAGCCACGCCACCGTCCGCCGTTTGTGGCGCAGGTCGGCATCTTCGGTCGACCGACCTTGGTGCACAACGTCGAGACGCTCTATTGGGTCTGCAAGATCTCCCGCGAGGGGCCGGAGTGCCTTAACGCGGTTGAGAAAAACGGCCGCATCGGACTGCGGTCCTACTCGGTGTCCGGCCGGGTGAAGGCCCCCGGCGTCTACCTGTTGCCCGCAGGGTCTACGATCACCGACATCATCGACGCAGCAGGTGGCATGCTCGATGGTCACAGCTTCAAGGCCTATCAGCCCGGAGGCCCTTCGTCCGGTCTGTTGCCTGCTTCCATGAATGACATCTCGCTGGATTTTGACACGCTGCAACCGCATGGCACGTTTATCGGCTCTGCGGCGGTGGTGGTTTTGTCTGACCAGGACAGCGCCAGGCAAGCGGCGCTGAACATGCTGCGTTTCTTCGAGGATGAGAGCTGCGGCCAGTGTTCGCCCTGCCGCGTGGGCTGTGAGAAAGCCGTGAAACTGATGAGCCAGGACACGTGGGACACAGGCCTTCTGGAAGACCTCAGCCAAACCATGGTGGATGCCTCGATCTGCGGTCTCGGACAGGCCGCGCCGAACCCGATCCGACTGACCATCAAGCATTTTGCCGAGGAGATTAACTAATGTCCGAGCGTATCAAATTCACAATGGATGGGCAGGACGTCGAAGCCGCTGCGGGTGAGACGATCTGGGAAGTCGCCAATGGCCGGGGTTTGGTGATCCCACACCTGTGTCACAAACCAGCGCCCGGCTATCGCCCGGACGGCAACTGCCGCGCCTGTATGGTCGAGATCGAAGGCGAGCGCACGCTGGCCGCGTCCTGCATTCGCGAACCCAGTGAAGGCATGGTGGTGCACACCAGTTCGGCCCGCGCGGAGAATGCGCGGAAAATGGTCGTCGAAATGCTGGTCGCGGATCAGCCGCCCCGCGAAGAAAGCCGTGACAAGTCCAGCCATCTTTGGGACATGGCGGATCTGGCCGGGGTTTCCGAAAGCCGCTTTCCCAAGCTCGAAGAAGGCCGCATCCCGCTTCTGGACGACAGCCATGTGGCGATGAAGGTCAACCTGGATGCCTGCATTTCCTGTGGTCTGTGCGTGCGCGCCTGCCGCGAAGTGCAGGTCAATGATGTGATCGGCATGGCGGGCCGCGGCCATGACGCCTATCCGACCTTTGATATTTCCGACCCCATGGGCGCATCGACCTGCGTGGCGTGCGGCGAATGTGTGCAGGCCTGCCCAACAGGGGCCCTGATGCCGTCAACCGTGATGAATGACGCGCAGGTGGGGGACAGCAAGGACTACGATTCCGAGACCGAAAGCGTCTGCCCGTTCTGCGGTGTGGGCTGCAAGGTCAGCCTGAAAGTCAAAGACGGCAAGGTCAAATACGTTGAAGGCATCAACGGTCCGGCGAACGAAGGGCGCCTCTGCGTCAAAGGACGCTTTGGGTTTGACTACATTCACCACCCGCATCGGCTAACCAAACCGTTGATCCGCCGCGACGATGCCCCGGCCAAGGGGCTTAACGTGGATCCGGGCAATCTGGGCACCCACTTCCGCGAAGCCAGCTGGGAAGAGGCGATGGATCTGGCGGCGCAGGGCTTGATCCGTCTGCGCGATGAGAACCCGAAGACTGTTGCCGGTTTCGGCTCTGCCAAATGCACCAACGAAGAGGCCTACCTTTTCCAGAAGTTCATCCGGCAGGGGTTCCGGCACAATAACGTCGATCACTGCACGCGGCTGTGCCACGCATCGTCTGTTTCGGCCCTGATTGAAAACGTGGGGTCCGGGGCCGTCACGGCGACCTTCAACGAGATCGAAAATGCCGATGTGGCGATTGTGATCGGGGCAAACCCGATCGAAAATCACCCGGTGGCGGCGACCTATTTCAAACAGTTCACCAAGCGCGGTGGCAAGCTGATCGTGATGGACCCGCGCGGCGTTGGCCTGCGCCGTTTTGCCGATGAGATGCTGCAATTCCGACCCGGCGCGGATGTTGCGATGCTGAACTCGATCATGAATGTGATTGTCGAGGAAGAGCTGTACGACAGCCAGTATATCCACCGCTGGACGGAAAACTGGGCGGCGGAGAAAGAGCACCTGAAAGACTTCTCGCCGGAAGCGATGAAGGAGATTTCCGGCATCAGCCCGGACCAGATCCGCCGCGTCGCGCGGACCTTTGCGCAGGCCAAGGCCGGTCTGATCTTCTGGGGCATGGGGGTTTCGCAGCATATCCACGGAACAGACAACTCCCGCTGCCTGATCAGCCTTGCCCTGATGACAGGAAACGTTGGCAAACCGGGGGCGGGCCTGCACCCGCTCCGAGGGCAGAACAACGTTCAGGGGGCCTCTGACGCCGGTTTGATCCCGATGTTCCTGCCGGATTACCAGACGGTTACGTCGGATGAGGTGCGCAAGTCCTTCACCGATGTTTGGGGTGGCGATGATTTTTCCGACGAAAAAGGCCTGACGGTCACAGAGATCGTCGACGAGGTTTATGCGGGCAACATCAAGGGCATGTACATTCAGGGTGAAAACCCGGCCATGTCGGATCCCGATGTCGAACATGCGCGGGACGCTTTCGCCAAACTCGACCTGCTGATCGTGCAGGACATTTTCCTTACGGAAACCGCGAATTACGCCGACATCATCCTGCCCGCGTCTGCGCTTTACGAAAAGAACGGAACCGTCTCCAACACGAACCGTCAGGTGCAGCGGGTTCGTCCGGCTGTGGCGCCTCCGGGCGCGGCGCGGGAAGACTGGAAAATCACCGTGGAGTTGGGTCAGCGCATCGGCTTGCCGTGGGATTACAAGGACGTGTCCGAGGTCTTTGCCGAGATGAAGCTGAACATGAAGTCGCTCGACAATATCACCTGGGAGCGTCTGGAAACGGAAACCATCACCTATCCGTCTTTGCACGAAACCGATCCGGGACAGGCGATTGTGTTCGGCGATGGCTTCCCGCGTGAGGACGGCCGGGCCCGATTCACACCGGCCAGCGTGATTGCCCCGGACGAGGCCCCGGACGCGGACTATCCGATGATCATGACAACGGGGCGGCAGCTTGAGCATTGGCACACCGGGTCAATGACCCGCCGCTCGCTGGTGCTGGACCATGTGGAGCCTGAGGCAAACTGTTCGCTGAACCCCAAAACCCTGCGTCGTCTGGGCATTGAGCCGGGCGAGATGCTGCGTCTGACCACGCGGCGCGGCAGCATCGACATCATGGCCCGCGCTGATCGCGCCATTGCCGAGGACATGGTCTTTGTTCCCTTCGCCTATGTCGAGGCGGCGGCAAATATCCTCACCAACCCGGCAATTGATCCTTACGGGAAGATCCCGGAATTCAAGTTCTCTGCCGTTAAAGTCGAAAAAATTCAACAAGATATAGCGGCTGAATAACCTTCTATCCATACCAACAAGGACCACCAGAAATGGCGTTTAAAACCGACATCGAAATTGCACGCGAAGCGAACAAGAAGCCGATCCAGGAGATTGGTGCGAAGATTGGCATGTCCAATGACGACCTGCTGCCCTATGGCCATGACAAGGCGAAGATCAGCCAGGAGTTCATCAACTCCGTCAAGGACAAGGAAGACGGCAAGCTGATCCTCGTCACAGCGATCAACCCAACCCCGGCGGGTGAAGGCAAGACCACAACCACCGTCGGTCTGGGCGATGGTCTGAACCGCATTGGTAAAAACGCGACGATCTGCATCCGCGAAGCCTCCCTCGGCCCGAACTTCGGCATGAAGGGTGGGGCCGCTGGCGGCGGGATGGCGCAGGTTGTGCCCATGGAAGAAATGAACCTGCACTTCACGGGCGACTTCCACGCGATCACCTCCGCGCACTCCTTGCTCTCTGCGATGATCGACAACCACATCTACTGGGGCAACGAGCAGAACATCGATATCCGCCGTGTCGCCTGGCGGCGGGTCGTTGACATGAACGACCGCGCTCTGCGTCAGATCACGGCGTCTTTGGGCGGCGTGGCAAACGGCTTCCCGCGTGAAACCGGCTTTGACATCACCGTGGCCTCCGAGGTCATGGCGATCCTGTGCCTGGCGAATGACCTGAAGGATCTGGAAAAGCGTCTGGGCGATATCATCGTGGCCTACCGCCGTGATAAATCCCCGGTGTACTGCCGTGACATCAAGGCAGAGGGCGCAATGACCGTTCTGCTGAAAGACGCGATGCAGCCGAACCTTGTGCAAACACTGGAAAACAACCCGGCGTTTGTTCACGGCGGCCCGTTCGCCAACATCGCGCATGGCTGTAACTCCGTCATCGCAACCAAAACCGCGTTGAAGGTGGCGGATTACGTTGTCACCGAAGCCGGCTTTGGTGCGGACCTTGGCGCCGAGAAGTTCATGAACATCAAATGCCGCAAGGCCGGCCTCGCACCCGACGTTGTGGTGGTTGTGGCAACGGTGCGCGCCATGAAGATGAACGGCGGCGTTGCAAAAGCGGACCTTGGGACGCCGAATGTTGAAGCGGTTGAGAACGGCTGTGCAAACCTCGGACGTCACATCGAGAACGTGAAGTCCTTCGGCGTGCCTGTTGTGGTTGCGATCAACCACTTCGTCACCGACACGGACGAGGAGGTGCAGGCGGTCAAGGATTACGTGGCTGGCCACGGCTGTGAAGCAATCCTGTCCCGTCACTGGGAACTGGGGTCCGAAGGCTCCGCCCCGCTGGCTGAGAAAGTTGTGGAACTGGCAGATTCCGGCGTCGGGGCCTTTGCGCCGATCTACCCGGACGAGATGCCGCTTTTCGAAAAGATCGAGACCATCGCAAAGCGCATCTACCGCGCGGACGAGGTTCTGGCAGACAAGAAAATCCGCAACCAGCTGCGCGAGTGGGAAGAGGCCGGTTACGGCAACCTGCCGGTCTGCATGGCGAAGACCCAGTACAGCTTCTCCACCGATCCGAACCTGCGCGGCGCGCCGACAGGTCACTCCGTGCCGGTGCGCGAGGTGCGCCTTTCGGCAGGTGCGGGCTTCATCGTTGTTGTCTGCGGCGAGATCATGACCATGCCGGGTCTGCCGCGCAAACCGGCCTCGGAATCGATCTGCCTGAACGATGACGGTCAGATCGAAGGTCTGTTCTAAGTCTTTGAAAGTGATGCGCGGTCCTTGCTTCAGGGGCCGCGCAATTCAGCCTCAAACAGTGAATACTCGAAGATAAGGACTGACGTGATGACCGCTCAGATTATCGACGGCAAAGCCTTTGCCGCAACCGTCCGTGAAAAAGTCGCAGGCCATGTCGCGCGGCTGAAGGAAGAGAACAACGTGACGCCGGGGCTTGCGGTTGTGCTGGTCGGTGAAGACCCGGCAAGCCAGGTTTATGTCCGCTCCAAAGGCAAGCAAACGGTCGAAGTCGGCATGAACAGCTACGAGCACAAGCTGGACGCCGATACGTCCGAAGAGGATCTGCTGGCGGTCGTAAACAAGTTGAACAATGACCCGGACGTGCATGGTATTCTCGTGCAACTGCCGCTGCCGGACCATCTGAACGAAGACCTCATCATCAACTCCATTGATCCGGCCAAGGATGTGGACGGGTTTCACATCTCCAACGTGGGCCTCTTGGGCACCGGTCAGAAATCCATGGTGCCCTGTACCCCGCTGGGGTGTCTCATGATGCTGCGTGACCACCATGGGTCCTTGTCGGGGATGGATGCGGTTGTGATCGGCCGGTCCAACATCGTCGGCAAACCCATGGCCCAGCTTCTGCTGGGGGATAGCTGCACCGTGACCATCGCCCATTCCCGCACCAAGGACCTGCCCGAGGTCGTGCGCCGCGCTGACATTGTCGTGGCCGCCGTGGGCCGCCCGGAAATGGTGCTGGGAGATTGGATCAAGGAAGGCGCGACGGTGATCGACGTGGGTATCAACCGCATCGAGCGCGACGGCAAAAACAAGCTGGTCGGCGACGTCGACTTCGCAAGCGCGTCCGAGAGGGCAGGGGCCATTACACCGGTGCCCGGCGGGGTTGGTCCCATGACCATCGCCTGCCTCCTGGCCAACACCGTAACGGCCTGCTGCCGTGCCAATGGCTTGGCAGAACCGGAAGGTTTGACGGCCTGAGTTTCCTCGTCGTCGTTCCCCTTCGGCGGCACAGACTGAAGCCCGGGGTCTCCCCGGGCTCTTTTTGTTCATAGGGACAGGTAGCCAATGCCCGAGAAGGCGAGCAGGCAGCCCGCGATCTGCAGTTTGTTCAGCCGCTCCCCCAGAAAGAGCCATGCCAGGAAAATCGTGAAAATTCCGAATGTTGCCGCAGAAACCGAGGCGAACGCAGGATTGGGAAGCTCTGCGGCAGAAATGATGCTCAGCAAGGCGATACTGTCCAGAAAACCCATTGCGCAGAGCAGCCATAGCGCCTTTGGGTCGAACCGCCATTCCGCCTTGATCACCGCCATGACCCCGGTCAGCAGGGCAAGCGTGGTGAACCGGGTCATCAGCGATGAGAGCAACTCGTCCGACAGGACCGCCGCGACCTGGCCAAAGTGAAAAGTCAGCGCAAAGCCGCAGGACGACAGCAGGGCCAGCAGGATGGTCGGCAGTTTGGCCGGGGTCTCTTCGGTGTCCCCCTTGGTCAGAGACACCACAAGCCCGACGCCCACCACCACCACGGCGATCCCGAGGATCTGGCCGGGTTCCAGACGGGCTCCGCCGAAGAAGGCGAACAGCAAGGTCAGAACCGGAAAGGTGGCGACCAGAGGCGCAACCAGTCCCACAGGCCCGCGTTTCAGCGAGAAATACAGCCCCAGATTGGCCGTCAGGAAGGCCACGCCCGCCACCGCGCAGGCATAGATGGCCTCCTCCGACAATTGAATTGGAGCGTCGCGACCCATCAGGATGCCGGCTTGCAACAGCGCTCCAACCGTCAATGCAACGAACAGGGCCGCCAGCATGGGCACCGTGCGGCTCAGATACCGAATCGAGAAATCATGCAGTCCCCAGCACAGCGCCGCGACCAAACCAAAAAGGATCGCGCTCATATATTAAGCTTCTGAGAAAGCGTATGAATTTTTATCATCACGCGCGCCCTTATGCTTGCGGTGTGGATAAGGTGTGATATTCTTCTTATTAAATATTTATTCCACTAATGCAAATCCATGTCAGACGAAAGGCATGAAGGAGGGCGTGCGTGTTGGATGATCTCTATCCGAAGGTCGTGAAAGGACCGCCAAGGCCAAGCGGCATTCATGAGCCGCGTGTGTTCTCGATGCCGCCGGGCATGGAACGCTATGTTGTCGAAGGCTGCGGCGCGATTTTGCTGCGGCTGGAAACAGGCGACACGCTCAGCGTTCAAAACACCGAAGGCGGGCAGGTGTGTGAAGTGGTCTGCACCACCGATGGTGGCAAGTCTGATCCGGGCATGCTGGGCGAAACCGGCCATGGTCCTGCGGCAGGTCTGCAGCGCCTCATGGTGTCAAACGATGCGTCCCTGCGGTCCATGCGGATGGGGTTGGACGCGCGCGGCATTGATCTGGCGACGGTGTCGGCGATCCATCTGTTCGAAAGCACCACGCCAGCCGGGACGGAGGCCACGTTCACCGCAAGCCGCGACGGCGTGGTGATCATTGCAGCGCCCCATCCCAACGCCTCGGGCGCCATGGATTACGAATTGCAGGACACGGCCACCCCTTTGACCGTGATGGTCAAACGCGCCGTGATCAAACAGGTCGCGAAGTTCGAACTGCCTGATCCGCTGGCGGAGCCGGTCCAGGAAGTGCGGGTGCATTCCGCCACCGCAGAGGCTTATTTCGTCAAAGCCGGGGATTATATCCAGATCATCGACGTGGACGGCCGCCAATGTACGGATTTCGAGTGTTTCTCGGCCCGTAAACTGGACAAGGGGATCGAGCATGCGCTCGATGTGACCACAACCCGGACCTTGATGGGCCACGCCTATCCAATGCCCGGCCTGCACGCGAAATACTATGATCAGGAGATGGTGCCGCTGGTGGAGGTGGTGCAGGACACCTGTGGGCGCCATGACGCTTTCGCCTTGGCGTGCACCGCGAAATACTACGACGACATCGGCTATCCGGGCCATGTCAACTGTTCGGACAATTTCAACCGCGCCTTGTCCGAGTATGACATCACCGGCCGTCCGGGTTGGATGGCGATCAACTTCTTCTTCAACACCGGCATTGATGATCATGGCGTGATGTATGCGGATGAACCTTGGTCCCGTCCGGGTGATTACGTTTTGCTGCGCGCCTTGACTGATCTTGTCTGTGTCAGTTCGGCTTGCCCGGACGATACCACCGCTGCCAACGGCTGGAACCCCACAGACATCCACGTCCGCACCTACAGCGGAGAAGAGAAATTCAGCCGCGCCATTGCAATGCGCGCGACGCCCGACTCGGAGCCAAAAATGACCAAGCAAACCGGTTTCCATGCGTGTTTTGCAGAGCACACGCGAAATTTTGTGGAATACAACGGCTATTGGCTGGCCAACTGCTTTGGCGACGCCGGGCCGATCCAAGAATACCACGCCTGCCGCAACGATGTGGTGGTGATGGACCTGTCGGCATTGCGCAAGTTCGAGATCACCGGCCCCGATGCCGAAGCGCTGTGCCAATACGTGTTCACCCGCAACATGAAAACGCTTGCCGTTGGGGGCGTTGTCTACACGGCCATGTGTTACGAGCACGGCGGCATGATTGATGACGGCACAGTGTTCCGTCTGGGCAAGGATAACTTCCGCTGGATCGGTGGCAGCGATTATGGCGGGGAATGGATCCGCGAGCAGGCCGAAAAGCTGGGCCTGAAAGTTCTGGTCCGCTCTTCCACGGATCAGCTGCACAACGTCGCTGTTCAGGGTCCGAAGAGCCGGGATCTGCTGAGGAAAATCTGCTGGACCGCGCCGCACAATCCCGAGTTTGACCAGCTGGCCTGGTTCCGCCACACACCGGCACGCCTCAACAATGAACTTGGCACGCCGTTTGTCGTGTCGCGCACCGGGTATACGGGGGAGCTTGGCTATGAAGTCATGTGTCACCCGAAAGACTGCAAAGAAATCTTTGACGCGATCTGGGAGGCCGGTCAGGAGTTTGGCATCAAACCCATGGGGCTGGAGGCGCTGGACATGGTGCGCATCGAAGCGGGCCTGATCTTTGCGGACTATGATTTCAGCGATCAGACCGATCCGTTTGAGGCCGGGATCGGCTTTACGGTTCCGCTAAAGTCCAAGCCCGACGACTTCATCGGGCGGGATGCCTTGATCCGGCGCAAGGAGAACCCGCAGCGCAAACTGGTTGGCCTGGACATCGACAGCAACGTCGAGGTGGCCCATGGCGATTGCGTGCGCATTGGCCGTGCGCAGATCGGAGAAATCACCTCGTCCATGCGCTCGCCTTTGCTGGGCAAGAATATCGCGCTGGCGCGGGTGGATGTTGCCCATCACGGAGTGGGCACGGAAGTGGAAGTCGGCAAGCTGGACGGCCATCAGAAACGCCTGCCGGCCACAATCGTACCCTTCGCCCATTACGATCCGCAAAAGACCAAGCCGAGGTCTTGAGGCATGCGCGCCTTCATAGATGAACTCGGCGGCGAAGAGGTGCTGCATCAGCTCGTGAACCGGTTTTATGACCGCATGGAAAGTGATCCGGAGGTGCATGAACTGCACCGCCTGCACTTTCGGGGGCACGGGCTGAACCACACGCGTCAAGCGCAGTTCGAGTTCCTCTGCGGGTTTCTCGGGGGGCGTCAATATTACCGCGAACGCTTTGGCCACATGAACCTGCGCGAGATCCACGCGCATGTTCCCATTCGTCAGAATGATGTCGAGATGTGGCTGGATACTTTTGACAAGGCTCTCGAAGACTGCGCTCTTCGGGGCGCTGCGGTGGACAAGCTCAGGGCGACGTTGACGCGGGCGGCCAACATGCTGGCCAATGACGTGCCGGATTGGCGTGTGGCATCCGGCTGACGCGCGCGCACCGACGTTTTCATCTCATGACTTGAAGAAAAGCGAAAACCGCCGTTGGGCGGTTTCAAAGGTTATGCGTGCCCGCCGGGGTGAAACCCGGCGGGCACGCACACATCAGTTTTGCAGATACACTTCGAGGGTATCGTCCAGCGCGTCTTTCCACGGTGTGTGGTGAACAGGCGCCATGGTGCCGGTGATGACCGATTTATAGCTGTTGTTGCGGAACGCCATGATGTCCTCGGCCTTGTGGCCTTTCCATTCAAAGAAGGCCTGGCAGGCACCGTCGATATCAAAGCTCGGATAGTCGGTTTCCGCGACCAGTTCTTTGACATAGGCGGCCTGATACTTGATGGCGTATTTCACGTCATCGCTGGCCTCTTCGCGTTCCTCGCGCTCCTTGACGTCGGCCAGCAGGGTCTCCTTGTCCGCCGGGATCTCGAGCTTGCCCATGATCGCGTCCCGGACCCACCAGGCCTGCGCGTCGAACATGTTGAAGGTGAACCATTGGTCCTGCATGCCCAGATAGAACATCTTCGGGTTATGCGCATAAACGACGCCCTTGTAGAGATCCGCCGCCGCCAAACGGTTCGCGGTCTTCAGGCGCAGATCGTCGGGCAGGAAGTTGAAGAAGTGCTTGTACCCGGTGCACAGGATGATCGCGTCGATCTTCTTCTCCGAGCCATCGACGAAGTAGACCGTGTTGCCCTCAACCCGTTCGACGCCGACTTTCTCTTCCCAGTTCTCCGGCCAGTCAAAGCCCATGGGGGCAGAGCGGTAGGAAGAGGTGATGGATTTTGCGCCGTATTTCCAGCACTGGGAACCAATGTCCTCGGCGGAGTAGGAGGCCCCGACCACAAGGATGTCCTGACCTGCGAACTCGCGCGCGTCGCGGAAGTCATGGGCGTGCAGGATGCGGCCGTTAAACGAGTCAAACCCTTCATAGAAAGGCACGTTTGGCGTCGAGAAGTGACCGGTTGCGCAGATCACATGGTCGAAATCTTCGCTGTAGGTGGTGTCCTTGGTGTGATCGTGGACGGTGACGGTAAAGTTGCCTTTGTCCTCGTTGTAGTTCACCCAGCGGATCACCGAGTTGAAGCGGATCCAGTCGCGCACATTGGCCTTTTTCACGCGGCCTTCGATATAGTCGAACAGGACGGCGCGCGGCGGATAAGAGGCGATCTGCTTGCCGAAATGCTCCTCGAAAGAATAGTCGGCAAACTCCAGACCCTCTTTCGGGCCGTTGGACCACAGGTACCGGTACATCGAACCGTGGCAGGGCTCGCCATTGTCATCCAGCCCGGTGCGCCAGGTGTAGTTCCACAGGCCACCCCAGTTTTCCTGCTTCTCGAAGCAGACGATTTCCGGGATGTCCTCGCCTTTGGCTTTTGCGGATTGAAAGGCGCGCAGCTGTGCGAGGCCGGACGGTCCGGCTCCGAGAATGGCGACACGTTTGGTCATGGGGAAGCTCCCTGGTGGTTGCAATTGGTACTTTTTGGTTCATTTGGTTTGGACCAATTAGGGTACCAGAATTCACTACCTGTCAATAAGATTCACTGTAGGGAAAAGTTTTATTTTTCCATTTGCGGTCGTCAGAGCCTTGAGGCACTGGATTGATCCATGAATGACCCAAGCCTTGCACAATTTTTGGCCGTCACGGGAACACTGCCCAAGCAGGACCAGCTCGCTGCGCGTGCCGTAAAGGTTGGGTTTCTGGCGCCGCTCAGCGGTCCGGTCGAAAGCTGGGGCTTGCCGGGACTCTATGGCACGACGCTTTGGGCGGAACGGTTGAATGACGAAGGCGGCTTGCTGGTCGGGACGCAACGCCACCGGGTCGAAATCATAAGCTATGACACGCAGGATGATCCGGAACGCACAGCGCGCGGCGCGCAGAAGCTGGTGGATCAGGACCGGGTCTGCCTGCTGATGACACTGGGCGGAACGACTTTGCGTGCGGTGCAGCCCTACCTGAACGCGCGCAAAGTGCTGACAACAACGCTGTTGCCATCGGACCTGTCCCCGGACACGCCGTATTTGATCGCGCCCAGCGAAACGCACCCTGTTTATGTGGTCACTGGCGTCCAGTACATCTGCCGCACGGTAAAGCCCAGGAAGGTGGCGCTCTGCGCGCAGATCGACGCCATGGGGCTGCCCAGCCTTGCCGCCTACCGCGCGGCCTTCAAGGCAGAAGGGGTCTCGCTCTGTACCGAGGTAACGTACCAGCCGCGCGATGCCGAGAATCGGGCGGACTCCATCGTCGCCGAGATGATGGCCTTGGAGCCGGACGTGCTGTGCTGGTGCACGAGCTACCCGAGCATGGTGCACGCCCTGACCGAAGCCGCCTACAGGGCGGGGTTCAAAGGGTCCATCCTCTCCTGTACCGCGGATGGCTATAAGCGTCTGATAGAGCGCACATCGCCGGAGTTCATGGAAGGATTCACCTTCCAGTTCCCCGACTTTGATGATCCTGCGCTGGCCGATCGGGCCTTCTTTGAAAAACCGGGTCATTTCTATCACGACTACAACCAGCGCTTCCCGGACCAGTGGAGCGCGGTGAGTTGGGAATACGCGGCGATCCTCGATCTGTGGCGCGCTGCGGTGCAACGCGCCAGCACGGTCTCCCCGATGTCAGTTCTGGCGGCCATGAAGGTGGGCGGGCGCGCGACCCACGCCTTCGGGGCGGCCAAATGGTGGGGGCGCGAGTTCTTCGGCATCGACAACGCTTTGGTCGGAGACTGGCCGGTGGTCCAGATCCGGGACGGCAAGGCCCGCATCATGCGGTTCGATTCCGTGATCGACTGGCTCGAGGCACATGAATCCGAACTCAAGGCGGAAATGCAGTCCTTGGGTCAGATGTGGCAACAGCGCTCCGCCGATCCCGGGCCCATGATGCCCCGAACGCTGGGGGCCTGACCTATCGGGTTCTTCTGGCGGTGTTTGAGCAAGACACGCTGCGGTCAGAAATCCTGAAGCAGCAGCCGTTGTTCTTCGATCAAATGCAGGCGGATGAACTCCACGGCCCGTTCAATGTCCCGTGACGCCACCGCGTTGAACAGGCTGTTGTAACGGCGCTGGTAATCTTCGATCCGCGCCGGTGTCAGGTGCCGGCGCAGGTGCGCCACGCGAAAGCTCTGGCGGCAACAGTCGATGACCATGTCGTAACAGCTGGCCAGCAACGGGTTTCCTGTGCCTTCGGCCAGCTTGCGGTAGAAGTCTTCTTCCAGCTGTACAAAGGCCTCTGCATCGGTCCGCACAGCTTCGATTTTTGTCAGGGTTTCTTCCAGCGCTTCGATCTGCCGGGGCGACATGTTCATCACCGCCAGACGCACGATTTCAGGTTCCAGTACCCCTCGGGTGACCTGCAAATTCAGCGGAGACGTTTCCGCGCCAACCTTGGAATGGGTGAGCGGCCCCTGGTCGGACTTGGGATTGACGAAGCTGCCGGATCCCGGACTGCGGCGAATAAGCCCTTGTTTCTCCAAGACATCCAGAGCTTCCCGCACCGTGTTTCGGGCGACGCTCAGATCCGATGCAAGCATGCGCTCCGAAGGAAGACGTTGATCCACCCCGTATTCGCCCGACTGGATGCGCTGGAACAGCACATCGACCACCTTCTGAACCGTCGCACTGACATTGTGAGACGCAGACAAGCGGCCGTCGGGAACTGGGTTGAGCATGTGAAAAACTCCGGCTGTCAACGCCTTCAGCTTAATCAAGACAACCGCGAGTTACAAAACAAAAGACCGCGCCGAACAAACGGCGCGGCCTTCGTCGAAGCAGCTGGATTGCCTCAGATATCGAGCGTGTTCTCGCGCTCCCAGGCCGAGAAATGGGACACAAAAGAGTTCCATTCCTGCAGCTTCATTTTCAGGTAGGCGTCGGAGAACTCCTTGCCCATCGCCTCTTTCAGACCTTTGTCGCGGTCATAAGCCCGCAGCGCGTCCAGCATGTTGAGCGGCAGCTTGGGCGCGCCCTTGATCTTGAAGCCTTCGGCATACATGTCGATGTCATGGCGTTTGCCGGGGTCGGCCTTGGAGCGGATGCCGGACAGGCCCGCCGCAATGATGACCGCCTGCAGCAGGTAGGGGTTTGCGGCCCCGTCCGGCAGACGCAGCTCAAACCGGCCCGGGCCCGGAACACGCACCATGTGGGTGCGGTTGTTGCCGGTCCATGTCACCGTGTTCGGAGCCCAGGTGGCGCCGGAGGTGGTGCGCGGCGCGTTGATCCGCTTGTAGCTGTTCACGGTCGGGTTGGTGATCGCCGCCAATGCAGAGGCGTGCTTCATGATCCCGCCAAGGAAGTGTTTGCCGCGCTCGGACAGGCCAACTTCACCGGTTTGCCCTTCGCCTTCTCCGGCAAAGACATTTGTCTTGGACTCCGCGCCCGGCGCGTCCCAGACCGAGATGTGCGCGTGGCAGCCATTGCCCGTCAGGCCTTCGATCGGCTTTGGCATGAAGGTCGCGCGGTAGCCGTGCTTTTCCGCCACCGATTTGGTCATGAACTTGAAGAAGCTGTGCTTGTCGGCGGTCTGGAGAACGTCGTCAAACTCCCAGTTCATCTCGAACTGGCCGTTGGCGTCTTCGTGGTCGTTCTGATACGGGCCCCAGCCCAGTTCGAGCATGTAGTCACAGATTTCGCGCACCACGTCATAGCGGCGCATGACCGCCTGCTGATCGTAGCAGGGCTTTTCCGCCGTATCGAACGGATCGCTGATCTGATCCCCCTGCGGTGTCAGCAAAAAGAACTCGGCTTCGATGCCGGTCTTGACGTGCAGGCCTTCTTCGGCGGCTTCCGCAATCAGGCGGCGCAGCACGTTGCGCGGGGCCTGCGCCACGTCTTCACCTTCCATCACGCAGTCTGCCGCAACCCATGCGACATCACGCTGCCACGGCAGTTGGATGACCGAGGACGGGTCAGGCACCGCCAGCATGTCCGGGTGAGCGGGGGTGAGGTCAAGCCAGGTCGCAAACCCTGCAAAACCCGCGCCGTCTTCTTGCATGTCGGCAATCGCCTGGGCGGGAACCAGTTTTGCGCGTTGACCTCCGAAGAGGTCAGTGAACGAGATCATGAAGTACTTTACGTCGTTTTCCTTGGCAAAGGCAGCCAGATCAGTTGTCATTTCGAACTTCCTGTTTTTTGAATTTTTATAAGTATTTAGGGCGCAACGAGAGGAAGTTGCGCCCTTTTACTCAGTAGCTGGTTCCGGGTTTGCCGGGGTACCAATCGGTGCCCGCAAGCGGCACTTTGGCCATGGCTGCGGCTTCCAGCGTGATGGCACAGAGGTCTTCCGGCTCAAGATTGTGCAGATGGTTCTTGCCACAGGCACGGGCGATGGTTTGCGCCTCAAGAGTCATGACGTTGAGGTAGTTGCGCAGGCGGCGGCCGCCGTCTACCGGATCAAACCGCGCCATCAGATCAGGATCCTGCGTGGTGATGCCCGCCGGGTCCTGGCCTTCATGCCAGTCATCATACGCGCCGTTGGTGGTGCCGAGCTTCTGATACTCGTCTTCCCAGCGGGGATCGTTGTCGCCCAGAGCAATCAGGGCCGCGGTCCCGATGGCAACCGCATCCGCGCCAAGCGCCATGCATTTGGCAACGTCCGCGCCGGTGCGCACACCGCCGGACACGATCAGCTGCACTTCGCGGTGCATGCCCTGATCCTGCAACGCGCGAACCGCTTCACGGATACAGGCAAGGATCGGCTGGCCGACGTGCTCGATGAACACATCCTGCGTGGCCGCGGTGCCGCCTTGCATGCCGTCCAGAACAACAACGTCTGCACCAGCTTTCACCGCGAGCGTCGTGTCAAAGTAGGGGCGGGCGCCGCCAACCTTGATGTAGATCGGCTTTTCCCAGTTGGTGATTTCGCGAAGTTCAAGAATCTTGATCTCGAGATCATCCGGGCCGGTCCAGTCCGGGTGACGACAGGCGGAGCGCTGGTCGATGCCTTTGGGCAGGTTGCGCATTTCCGCAACGCGGTCGCTGATCTTCTGACCCAGCAACATGCCGCCGCCGCCCGGCTTCGCGCCTTGGCCGACCACAACTTCGATTGCGTCCGCCTTGCGCAGGTCATCGGGGTTCATGCCGTAGCGAGACGGCAGATACTGGTACACCAGTTTGGTGGAGTGCCCGCGCTCTTCCGGGGTCATGCCGCCGTCGCCGGTGGTGGTGGAGGTGCCTGCCATGCTGGCGCCGCGCCCCAGTGCTTCCTTGGCCGGGCCGGAAAGGGCGCCAAAGGACATGCCTGCAATGGTGATCGGCGTGTCGATCACGATCGGCTTCTTGGCGAACCGTGTGCCGAGCGTCACCTTGGTCTCACATTTCTCGCGATAGCCTTCCAGCGGGTAGCGCGAAATCGAGGCGCCCAGGAACAGCAGATCATCAAAATGCGGCACCTTGCGCTTCGCGCCGCCGCCTCTGATGTCATAGATCCCCGTGGCCGCCGCACGACGGATTTCGGAGTTCACATTCTGCGAAAAGGTCGCCGACTGAACGGGCAGGGTCTGTGGAGGACCGTCATTTTGGGAGTTATTCATGTCACCGCCCCTTAATAAGCATTGTCGATTTTGAAGTTGTAGAGCTGACGCGCCGAGCCGTAGCGTTTGAACTCTTCCGGTTTGGCATCGCTGCCGGCGCGCGCCAGAAGATCCGTCAGGATCTCGATGTGTTCCGGGCGCATCTCTTTCTCGATGCAATCCGCTCCCAGGGATTTGACGGAGCCACGCACGAACAGCCGCGCTTCATAGATCGAATCGCCAAGAGCATCCCCGGCATCACCGCAAACCACGAGGTTGCCGGACTGCGCCATGAAGGCGGACATGTGGCCAATGTTGCCATGAACAACAATGTCGATGCCCTTCATGGAGATGCCGCAGCGCGAAGAGGCGTTGCCCTTGACGACAAGCAGGCCGCCGTTGCCGGTGGCTCCGGCGTATTGGCTGGCGTCGCCTTCAACGACGACCGTGCCGCTCATCATGTTTTCCGCAACGCCGGGACCTGCAGAGCCATGCACATGCACGGTGGCCTGTTTGTTCATGCCGCCGCAGTAGTAGCCGGTCGAGCCTTTGATGTTCACCTCGATCGGCGCATCAAGCCCAACGGCAATGGCATGGCTGCCCCTTGGATTGACGACTTCCCATTTGGTTTGGTTCGTCTCCTCGGACTGCGCATGCAGGGTCGAGTTCAATTCACGCAGCCCTTCCGCTGCCAAGTCGAATGTCTGCATTTTAGTGGTTCCAGAAGTAAACTGTTGCGGGTTCCGGCTCCCAGACGCGGGCGTCCTCGATGCCGGGGAGATTCACGAGCGCGCGGTACTCGCTGCCAAAGGCAACATACTGGTCGGTCTCCGCCATAACCGCGGGCTTGCATGCGATGGGATCGCGCACGACGCCAAAGCCATCCTTGGTGCCGACAACGAAGGTGAAGAACCCGTCGAGATCATCCAGCGAGCTTTCCAGCGCTTCGCCAAGTGTCGCACCGTTCTGCATTTTCCAGGTCAGATAGGCGGCGGCAACTTCACTGTCGTTCTGGGTTTCGATGTGAACACCCTGACGGCGCAGCCTGCGGCGCAGGGAGTTGTGATTCGACAGCGAGCCGTTGTGAACGAGGCATTGGTCCAGACCAGTGTTGAACGGGTGGGCGCCCATGGTTGTGACGGCTGATTCGGTTGCCATGCGGGTATGGCCGATGCCGTGGGACCCGTTCATGGCACTTACATTGAAGCGTTCTGCCACATTTTTAGGCAAACCCACTTCTTTGTAGATTTCGAGGCTGTCGCCTGTGCTCATCACCCGAATGGGCGTTTCCATGGCTTCGATTGCAGACCGCATTTGAGCCAATTTGTCAGCTGGTCCAACCAGAACCGCATGGGTGTCCTTGACGGTGATTCCCACCTCTGCACCCAGTGCTTCGGACAGGGTTTCCGCGAGCCCGGCAAAGCTTGTTTCCGGGGTGTCCGACTGAACCGTGATCTTGCTATAAGATGTTGATTCATCGTTATAAATTGCAATTCCCGCGCTGTCTGGGCCCCGATCAGTCATTGTGATCAGCATGTCCGTCAGCAGTGCGCCGAGCTGTGGCTCCAACGCTTTGTCCTTCAGAAATAATCCGACGATCCCGCACATAAGCGATCTCTCCATTTTGTTTCGCACCAATGGCGCCTTTCCGGACGCTAGCACCAAAGTTTGGGCGGCTCAACTGCGAGGAAACTTTTTTTCTTTACATGCAAAAAATTCTAGCCGGGCCGGGCATAACGTGCTTCCTTCCGGACCAGCGTCTGCGTGCACGACAGGACAGATGAGACGCAAAGCAACAGACATCACGGAGGATATCGTGGAAGAACAACTCGCTGAACTTGCCGCTCAGGTGGCGGCAATTGAGGCTAAGGGGAACATGACAAATACAATGTTCGCCGAGGCCTATTATTATCTAACGATCCCGCTCATGGTGATCATCCATGCAGGCTTTCTCGCCTATGAGATGGGGGCTTCGCGCGCCAAGAACGCGCTGTCATCGGGTGTGAAGAACATTCTCGCCTTCGCCTTCGTCATCCCGGCGTTCTACTACTTCGGATGGTGGGTATATTGGGCGTTCCCGACAGGGTTCTCGCTCTCTGCGGGGCCAAACGAGATTTCCGGCGCGGGTTACGCTGGCTCGATTGCTCTGGCCTGGGGTGAAAGTTCCAACTTCATGGGGCCGAACACCGAAGACCAGATCGATGGTGTGTTCTGGGGGGCGTTCACGCTCTTCGCCGCAACAACTGCTTCGATCATGTCCGGTGCTGTGATCGAACGGATCCAGACCGTGGGCTTTGTCATTCTCGCCATTATCCTCGGCGGTTTTTCCTGGACGCTTGCGGCGGCCTGGGGCTGGCACGCGGACGGCTGGTTGGTAAACAACTGGGGTGTGCATGACTTTGGTGCCGCTGGTCTTGTTCACGCGGTTGCAGCCTTCTTTGCGCTGGGCGTTCTGATCAACCTTGGTCCGCGCGTCGGCAAGTTCAATGCGGATGGGTCGGCCAATGACATTCCGGGCCACAACATGCCCTTCACCGCAACTGGCCTGATGCTGATCATCGTCGGCTTCTGGGGCTTCCTGATGGCCTGCCTCGTCGTTGGCGGCGAAGCGTGGTCCTGGGGCAGCAACTACAGCACGATCTACGGGACACCGACCAACCTGGGTGCTCTGACCTTCAACATCCTCATGGCTGTGGCTGGCGGGATCATCGGGTCCTGGGTGTTCACCAAAGACCCGTTCTGGATGATGTCCGGCGCGCTGGCGGGGATCATCTCCGCGGCTTCCGGCTTGGATATCTACTACCCGGCAATGAGCTTCATCATCGCGTTTGGCGCGGGTGTTCTGCTGAAGCCCTGTGCGAAAATCCTTGAGGGCTTCGGCATCGACGATGCTGTTGGCGCGGTCACCGTTCACGGCACCATCGGTATCTACGGCATGTTGATGCTTGGCATCTTCGGCTCCGGCTACCCGGCGCTTCTGGGCGACGACGCACCCACGGTTTCCCTCATGGGCCAGCTTGTGGGCGCTGTGGTGTTCATCGCGATCGGTCTGATCACGGGGTACGTCTCATCCCTGGTGCTCAAGATGGTCGGAATGCTGCGCGTCCCCGAAGCGGCGGAAATCGCCGGTCTGGATGCCGTGAAAGTTCCGGCCCAAGCCTACCCCGAAGGCATTCCCGCCTCGGCACCCCCAGCAGAATAAGAAGGAGAAACATCATGGGATTTCCATATGAAACATCAAGCTGGACCGATGTGTCAGGCCCGATCTTCATGGGCGCAGGAACGTCGGCACCAAGCATCTATGCCGTCATCGGCCTCTTGATCTGCATTGGCGCGCTGGCCTTCGGTCAGGCAAAAGAATCCGCGAAATACGCCAAATACAAGTAAGCGAATCGTTGATCTAAAGCCGAAGGGCGGTCCAGGCGGACCGCCCTTTTTTTAGTCAGTTTTTGAACGGCATTTCCGCTTTAGGGCCGTATTTTTGCCTGACAGGAAAAAAATCTGCATTGCAGTGTTGATTTTTGGACCCAATTGGGCCTGAATGCCTTCCAGACACACCAGAATGACAGGGTACTTAGACATGGCCATATTGTGGAGAACATCCGCGCTCGCGCAGCGTCACGCCGAAATCGGCGGAGAGCTGGAAGACTGGAACGGCATGGGAACGGCCTGGTTCTATGACCACACGCCAGAGCGCGCCAAAGCCGACTACGAGGCGATCCGCACCAAGTCCGGTCTCATGGATGTCTCAGGCCTGAAAAAAGTGCACGTGGTTGGCGAAGACGCCGCCTATGTGATCGACCGGGTCACAACCCGGAACGTCGAGAAAATTGCCCCGGGCCGTTCCACATATGCGTCCATTCTGGACAGCCGCGGATTGTTCATCGACGACTGCATCATCTACCACATCGCGGTGAACTCCTGGCTGGTTGTCCACGGTACGGGCACCGGGATGGAGCAGCTGACAACCGTCGCTGCGGGCAAGAACTGCTCGGTGATTTTCGATGACGACCTGCACGACATGTCCCTGCAAGGCCCCAAGGCCGTGGACATCCTTGCGAAAGACGTTCCGGGCATCCGGGATCTGGCCTATTTCGGCCTGATGCAAACCCGCCTCTATGGCAAGGACGTGATGATCTCCCGCACCGGCTATACCGGCGAGCGCGGCTACGAGATCTTCTGCCGCGCCAAAGATGCGGTCGAGATCTGGGACACCATTCTGGAAAAAGGCGGTGACGATGTGCGCCCGACGCAGTTCAGCACGCTGGATATGCTGCGGATCGAATCCTACCTTCTGTTCTATCCGGGCGACAACTCGGAAACCTTCCCCTTTGCGGATGGCACCCCGGCGGGCGACAGCCTGTGGGAGCTGGGCCTCGACTTCACCGTATCGCCCGGCAAGGAGGGCTTCATCGGGGCCGAGAACCACTATGCTCTGGAAGGCAAGGAACGCTTCAAGATTTTCGGTGTGAAACTCAGCGGGTCCGCCATGGATCAGATGGAGATGAACGCGCGCGTGCATCACGATGGCAAAGACGTGGGTGTCATTACCTACGGTCTGTCTTCCGAGCTGAACGGCTATTCGGTTGCCATTGCCCGGTTGGATCCGGCGGTTGCCGTTCCGGGCACCGCGTTGACGGTGGTGCAGCCGGACGGCACCGAGCTTGCGGCCACAGCCGAAGAAATGCCGTTCTACGATCAGGACAAAACGATCCGAACCGCAAAAGGCTAATGTACCAAACCCTTGAGGTGCCCCTTCGGGCACCTCTTTGGCATTAGGGAGAAGACGCCAAAATGTCCAAATTCCAATTCCCCGAAAGCATCATGAGCAGGCCTGTTTACGGCACGCTTGAGCCGCGTTTGGGACATGCGCATCTGTTTGTTGCCGACGCAGAGGGCGCCGAAGCGATCCTCGATCTGGCCAAAAAAGATCCGGGGCTGATGAGCAGCGCCCATATCATTTTTATTCCGCGCGCGACCGGGGAGACCTATGTCGAGCAGCTCAAGGCGCTTCGCCCGGCGCAGTTCTACTCCGGCCCGAGCTATGAAGCGGCGCTGCCGCGTCTGCGCCGCGTCTTTTCGGATGCGAGCATGGGGCTGCAAGTCTATCTGAGCGGTACCGAAGGCCTGATGGGGCAGGCGCAAAGCGAGGCCATGCAGGCCGGTATCGCTCCCGCCGCGATCCAGACCGAGCACCGCGGATCCGTGGCACGCCGCATGCAATGCGTGCACTGCAAAGGCATCACCGAAGACGTGATGACCGATCCCTTTGTCTGTAGCCACTGCGGCCTCAATCTCTTTGTGCGGGATCATTATTCCCGTCGCCTCGCGGCCTACCAGGGCGTTTGTATCGACGCTGAAGACCCCGGAAATGTCCCTGACCCAGTGGAGCTTTACTCATGAGCGCGTCTCCGACCAAAGCCAAGGCAGGTGCCGAGAAAATCTCCGTTGTGGTCAGCGCAAAAGTCCCGGTGAACGATCTGGTCACACGGTTTGAATTCAAGCGTCAGGACGGCGGACCGTTTCCGACATTTTCGGGCGGGGCCCACACGGTTGTCGAGATGAACGACGCCGGTCGCACGCGCCTGAACCCCTACTCGCTGATGAGCGATCCCGAAGACACCGAAACCTACGCGATTTCCGTGCGCCGGGACGACGAAGGGCGGGGCGGTTCCTTGTTCATGCACAACTTCGTCAATGTCGGCGATCAAATGAACATCACCTACCCGGTGAACCTGTTCAATCTGGACCTGCGGGCGCGCAAGCACCTGTTCCTCGCTGGCGGCATCGGCATCACACCGTTTGTTGCCATGAGCAAACAGCTCGACCGGATCGGCGGCAACTGGGAGCTGCACTACGGCGTTCGCAGCGCGGCGCTGGGATCTTATGCTGAAGAGCTCAGCACAAAAAATCCGAACAAGGTGCACGTCTATGAGGACGACAAAGGCGAGGCCATCGCCTTGGAGGCCCTGCTCAACGGTCAGCCGCTCGGCACGCATGTTTACGTCTGTGGCCCCAAAGGCATGATCGACTGGGTGCGCCAAACGGCCAAGCAGGCGGGCTGGCCCGATGACAACGTCCACTTCGAAGAATTTGCCGCGCCCCAACCGGGTGAGCCTTTCGAGGTACGTCTGTGCAAATCGGACCGCACCATCACGGTTGGCGAACACGAAAGCCTGCTCGAAGCGCTGGAGCGCGAAGGCGTTGATGCCCCGTACCTGTGCCGGGGCGGTGCCTGCGGACAATGCGAAACCGACGTGATCCGACACGACGGCGCGTTTGTGCACCGCGACCATTGGCTGGAAGACGAGGTCAAGGCCTCCGGCAAAAAGATCATGCCATGCGTCAGCCGCTTTGTCGGCGCGTCGTTGGAAATTGATCGGTAGGAGAACGGATAATGACTATTCAATTCAACGACGAAACGTTCCGCGATGATTATACCTTCCGCAATTCGGATTGGGCGGTAAAGCGTTTCCCGTTTCCATTTCACGAAGACAGCTACATGTATTCGGTCAACATGGAGCAACACCGGGGCGGGCCGGAAGGGTCGGTTTACGAAAAACGGTTTGACGTGGATGAGCACTACGTCTCGGAAATGAAAGACCGTGCCATTGTGCTGGCCGATGACCCGCTGCGCTGCCAATCTTTGCCGCATATGACCCTGGCGGGCTGGGATCTTCTGGAATTGATCATGGTGTCAAAGTCTGAAGACTACCCTGATCTGTTCGAACTGCACCGCGACGGCAACACATGGCGCTGGATCAACAAGCCTCTGGGCATTGATGATACCTTCACCTTCCTGGACGAAACGACGCTGCCCTTTGGCCCGATGGAGTATATCACCCGTCAGTCCCAAGGTGATTTTGCGGTTCTGGATCAACGCGATGACATGCTGTGGATGGACGCAGGCATGGTCACCACCCAGGCCGACTGGTCGCTGGATTTTGACATCGGCATGAACTTCTTCGAATGGCACGCGCCGGTTCCCAAGGCCCATGAAATGGGGATTTTCAAACGGGCGCTGAAGTTCCTTCTGAACATTCAGCAGGGCGCTCCGGCGCGCCGTCTGAACTGGACCATGACAGTCAACCCGCTGCTGGATACCAGCCCCGAGAACTATCACAAATGGGGCATCCAGAAGACCGGGCTTACGGCGGAAAACATCGGTCAGAAACAGTTTCTGCGGGTGGAATTGCAGACGTTCTACCGTCTGCCGCGGTCCAACGCTCTGGCCTTTCCGATCCGGTGCTACCTGATCGCCTTTGAGGACATCGTCAGCGTTCCCAAATGGGGGCGGCGCCTGCACCGTGTCATTCGGGACCTGCCGGAGGAGCTGGCAACCTATAAGGGCTTCATCGACAACCGCCCGAAAATGCTGGATTATCTCAGCCAGTATGATGATGGCCTGCCAACGTCGCCCGGCGTTTGGCCAGATCTGGACACAGAGCCAGCCCTGAGCAAGTAACGGCAAATCACCAAGACAAAGCCCCGCAAACTGCGGGGCTTTTCGCGTCAGGGATCAGGCTTTCTGCGGATAGCTGATGATCGAGAGATATTTCGCCGGCAGCACGCGGAGCGTTTCCGGCCCGTGCGGCGCGTCCGCATCAAAGAACAGGGTGTCGCCCGGTTGCAGTTTGTAGATGTCAGATCCGTGCCGGTAATCAACTTCGCCTTCGAGCATATAGATGGTCTCAATCCCGCCATGCTGGAAGGTCTGAAACGTATCCGACTCCGATGTCAGCTGAATGAGATACGGCTCGACGATCACGCCGCTGTTGTTTGCGCCGATATGCCCCAGCAGATTGTATTGATGCCCCGATCGGGTGCCTTCGCGATCAACATCCACGCCGGACCCGGCCTTGGTATGAACCGCCTCGCGGTTTTCCTCATATTCGCGGAAAAACGACGTCAGCGGCACGGACAGCGCATTTGCCAGAGCCTGCAACGTGCTCAATGACGGCGAGGTGTTGCCGTTCTCGATCTTGGACAGCATACCAATCGACAGATCCGTCAACTGGGAGAGTTCAGCGACGGTGATGTTCTGCTGCTTGCGATAGGCGCGCACCACCCGTCCGATTGCCACTTCAAGGACTTTTTCGCGCGCGTCGCGGACGCCATGTGGATCTTGCGTTAGTTTTGTGACCATCTCTGTTTTCGTCAGAACCAATGTTCAATCCTTTTCTAACTTGATCAACTATTGCGCGTCACTATCCCAATTAAGCATCTTTTTTCATAAGAATGCAAAAAGTTTCCTGACAGGAGATAGACTCGGCGAGACGGTCGAGCAATAAACGCAGAAACGGAGTTGCTCCAGATGATCGACAGCGTAACTCAGGTAAATTTTCTGATCTTCCCGGGCTTTCCCATGGCCTGTCTGACATCCTTGATCGAACCCTTGCGCGCCGCCAATGAGATATGTGGACGCACGGCCTTTGCCTGGGATCTCGTGTCGGAAACCGACGAGCGGGTATCCTCCAGCGCCGAGGTGAAGTTCGATCCGACCCGGCAACTGGCAGAACTGGGGGCGTCGGATTTTCTGATCCTGTTGTCTCCCCCGACGGCTGAATTTGTTTCCGAGAAATCCGCGCCAAAACTCCGCTTCCTGTCACGACACGGGACGCGCCTTGGTGCGGTGAGCGGCGGGGTGTTCCCGCTCGTGCGCAGCGGGTTGGTCGGAAACGACGTCATCTCGGTGCATTGGTGTTATGACACCGCCTTTCGCAGCCAGTTTCCCAAGGCGAAAGCCTCGGATCAACTGGTCGAAATCGGACCCAATCTGGTGACGGCCTCCGGGGCTGCCGCGGCTTTTGATCTGGCGTTGCACATCATTGACCGCGATCTCGGCGATCAGATTGCGACCGAAGTGGCGTGTTGGTTCCAGCATCCGATGATGCGTCGGACCGGCGTGCCGCAGGCCGTCCCCTTGCAGTCCGAAGATCAATCCGGGACAACCTTGCCGCCACTGGTGGCGCAGGCGGTCCAGCTGTTTACCAACGATCTGTCCAACCCCATGCCGATCTCGGAGATTGCCGAAGCGTTGGGCGTGTCTCCGCGCCATGTGGAACGCAGCTTCAAGAAGGCGACCGGCTCAAACCCGACATCCTATTTTCGCGATATTCGCATGAAGGCGGCGCGTCAGATCGTGCTCTATTCCAACGACAGGATCAGCGAGATTGCAGCGGTTGTCGGGTATAACAGCCTCAAGTCTTTCAATCTGCATTACCAGAACGCCTTTGGCATGACCCCGGCCAAGGACCGTCAGCGGATCAACCTGTACCGGGTCAAGGGCAACGTGCCTGTGCCGTCTGTTTAGGGCCTGACCCGAAGGTCAGGACCTTGCGATCAGCGGACCGCTCTCACGGCGGTTTCCAGGGCATGGAACAAGGAACCCGCCGATGAACGCGGGCCGATTACCGAGACCAGATCGGTTTCCCTGCGCAGCACAAAGCACCCCAGATGATCAATGGATGTGCGCGTAGCATCGCCTTTCTGACCTTTGCGCAGGTCAACAGGACAGAGGATCTCAAACACGGCGACAAGATCGCCACCTTCAAGATCAAACCGGCACCACCCATCGGTCTGTTCCGTCACGCTTGCGCGCGATGCGGCCTTTTCAGACAGCTCCGCCGCCAGATCCTCGTGGGTCTCAATCGGCGCCTCCACCATCCATTGGTCAGGCCCGGTCCAGAAGGCGGACTTGGCCGAACCCGACAGGCGCCCCGCATCGGGGGCCGGGGCCTCAATGAAACCCGACACCAGCGCTTTGGCCTCATCTTCCTGGCCCAACCGCGCCGCCACGGAGGCAAGCGCGCGGTCGGTGACTTCGCTCAAAACGATACCGTTGATCTCCTGAACGCGCGGCGCGCCTCCGCCAAGCGGGGTTATTTCGACGAAATCATGCACGGAGACGCTCTCCTTCGGGGTCTACGAAATGGGCGCTGACAACTTCAACATCGTGGTCAAGGCCGGTGAGGGGGCTGACCAGACGCACAACTTCGCCCAACCGGGTGTCGCCGGACTTCAGATAGCCGATGCCGATGTGACAGCCGAGGTTCGGGGAATAGCAGGCCGAGGTGATATAGCCCTGATCGTGGGCCGCATTCACCGGATCGCCCTTGGTCATCAGATGCGCGCCGGCGGGCACCGGGTGTTCGGTGTCGACCGGTTTGAACCCGACAAGCTTCAGGGCATCTTCGGTGTTCAGCCCGTCGCGCTCCGACAAGGTGGATCCGATGCTGTCCTTCTTCTTGGACACCATGCGGCCCATGCCAAGGTTCAGCGCCGTCGTTGTTCCGTTCAGCTCATTGCCCGCCGCATGGCCTTTTTCGATGCGCATCACGCCGAGCGCCTCGGTTCCGTAGACCACCGCATCAAACTCTTTGCCTGCCTCCACCAGTTTACGGATCATGGCGTCGCCATAGCGGGTCGGCACGGCGATTTCATAAGCCAGCTCCCCGGAAAAGGAGATCCGGAACAGCCGCGCCCGCAGCCCGTTCGCCACGGTGATCTGGCCACAGGCCATGTAGGGGAAAGCCTCGTTGCTGATGTCGTGCTCGGCGTCCACCACCTTTTGCAGCAGTTTGCGCGCATTTGGCCCGGCCACCGAAAACTGCGCCCAGGCTTCCGTGGTGGAAATCAGCTGAACATCCATGTTCGGGAACAGACATTGCCGCACAAATTCCATGTGGCGATAGACCGGCACAGCATTTGCCGTTGTGGTTGTCACGACGAAATGATCTTCGGCAAAACGGGCCGCCGTCCCGTCATCCATCGCTATCCCGTCTTCGCGCAGCATCAGGCCGTAGCGGACCTTGCCGACAGGCAATTTCGCAAAGCCGTTGGCGTAGATCTTGTTCAGGAAGGCCGCGGCATCCGCGCCCTGAACATCAATCTTGCCCAGCGTTGTGACGTCGCAAATGCCAACGGAGTTCCGGGTTTGCAGCACCTCGCGGTCCACGGACTGTCGCCAGTGGGTCTCTCCCGGACGCGGGAAGTATTGCGCCCGCAGCCACATGCCCACCTCGACAAACTGCGCGCCTTGCTCTTCGGCCCAGACATGGCTCGGGGTTTTGCGCGTCGGGCGGAAATCCTCGTCACGGGACCGGCCCGCCAAAGCGCCGATTGCCGTGGGCGTATAAGGCGGGCGGAAGATCGTGGTGCCAACCTGCGGGATCTGCTTGCCGCTCAGCTCCGCCATGATGGCGAGGCCGGGGATGTTGCTGGTCTTGCCCTGATCCGTCGCCATGCCAAGGGTGGTGTAGCGTTTCAGATGCTCGACCGAGACGAAGTTCTCCTGATGGGCGAGCTTCACATCCTTGGCGGTCACGTCGTTCTGCTGGTCCAGCCACGCCCGCTTTGCGCCTTGGACATGCCAGAAGGGGGTGATGTTGACCGGCGCGTCTTCGGTGCTGGGCAGGTCAATGGCCGGGGTAGGGGCTCCAAGATCGGCACAGATGTCTGTCGCCGCCTCTGCGCCCGACATCATGCAGGCGGCGGTCGGGAAAATGCCCTGCGCCGCCCCGGCAACGGACATGCCCTGCGGCAGAACCGCGCCGGGCACGAACCCCGCAATGTCTTCGCGCCACTCCGGCTTGCCCCTTTGGTGACAGGTGAGATGGACGTTCGGGTTCCAGCCACCCGAGACGCCCAGAGCGCCACAGGCAATCCGCCGGGTCTGGCCATTGGCCATTTTGACGTCAACAGAGCGCAGGCCCAAACGGCCCTGCGTGCCTGTGATCTCGGCCCCCGCCAGAACCTCATAGCTGCCGGTCTTTGGCGCGTTTTCGCGGGTGTCGATCACCGCCGCCACGGTGACGCCCTTGGCCGCCAGATCAGCCGCCGTGCGGTGGCCGTCATCATTGTTGGTAAAGACAGCGATCTCCTGTGCCGGCGTCGCGGCCCAGCGGTTGGCATAAGCCCGCATCGCACTGGCCAGCATGATCCCCGGCCGATCGTTGTTTTCAAAGCCGATGGGCCGTTCCATCGCCCCCGCACACAAAAGCGCGCGCTTTGTATAGATCCGCCACAGGATTTGACGCGGCTTGCCCGCTTCGGGGCGGGCGAGGTGGTCGGAAACCCGTTCAACCGCTCCGTAGATGCCATGGTCAAACGCCCCGAGGATGGATGTGCGCGCCATCACCCGCACGTTCGGCAGGCTCGCCAGTTCCGCAACCGTGTTCGCCGCCCAATGCGCGCCGCTCTGATCACCAACGTCAAACTGTTCCGCGTTCAGACGCCCGCCCAATGCGAAATCCTCGTCCGCAAGGATGACGTCCAGACCCGCGCGCCCGGCGGTCAGCGCGGCGGCAAGGCCGGTTGGGCCTGCGCCGATGATCAGCAGATCGCAGTGGCGGAAGCCTTTGTCATACTGATCGGGATCCGGTTCGAAGCTGATTGACCCAAGCCCCGCCGCCTTGCGGATGATCGGCTCATAGAGCTTTTCCCAGAAGGCGCGCGGCCACATGAAGGTCTTGTAGTAAAACCCGGCGGTCAGAAAGTTCGAGAAGGTGTCGTTGATCGCCAGAGCGTCCCAGGCCAGCGACGGCCAGCGGTTCTGCGAATTCGCTTCCAGACCGTCAAACAGTTCGGCCGTCGTGGCGCGCGTGTTTGGCTCCTGCGCCGCACCGCTGCGCAACTCGACAAGCGCGTTCGGCTCTTCGGAGCCTGCGGTCATGACACCGCGCGGACGGTGGTATTTGAAGGAGCGGCCCATCAGGCGCACCCCGTTCGCCAGAAGCGCGGACGCCAGCGTATCGCCTTTGTGACCCTGATAGGTCTTGCCGTCGAAACGGAAGGAGAGGGGGGCATTGCGGTCAATCAGACCGCCGCTCAGCCGGTTCACTTGTGTCATGTGTCACGTCCTTCCGCCCGGGCGACGTCCCGTGCCAACTCCACCTTCGTTATCTCATGGGTCACGGTGTTGCGGGTCACGACCAGCCAGGACCGATCCCCCTGTTCATGGAACCACAGCTCGCGGTGCACGCCAGCCGGGTTCTTGCGCTGATAGCCATAGTCCGTGAACTGCGCCAAGGCGTCCTCAGCCTGCCAATCAGGGCGATGGATCAGGTTTGCGTCGCCCAGGTAGGTGAATTCTGCGGAGTCCCTCGGACCCAAAATCGGATGATGTATGATCATGGTCTGAGTGCTCCCTCAATGCAGGTTGGGCTGGTTGCCCATGCCTTTTTCGTCAATCATCAAACCGCGCTCGAAACGGTCGAAACGATAGGCGGTTGCGGTCGGGTGGGGGGTGTCTGTTGCCAGCAGGTGCGCGTAAACCAGACCGGAGGCAGGCGTCGCCTTGAAGCCGCCGTAACACCATCCGCCGTTGAAATAGAGCCCCTCGATATGGGTCTGGTCGATGATCGGCGAGCCATCCATGCTCATGTCCATGATGCCGCCCCACATGCGGAGCAATCGGACTCGGCCGAGCATCGGGAAGATCGCCATGCCGCCTTCGCAGACGTCCTCGACCACCGGCAGATTGCCGCGCTGCGCATAGGAGTTGTAGCCGTCCAGATCGCCGCCAAAAACCAGACCACCCTTGTCCGACTGGCTGCAATAGAAGTGGCCCGCGCCGAATGTGATCACGCCGGGCAGAACGGGCTTGAGACCTTCGGATACAAAGGCCTGCAAAACGTGGCTCTCGATCGGCAGGCGCATCCCGGCTTTCTCCATCACCCGTGATGAAGAGCCGGCCACGCAGGACGCCACCTTTTTGGCACCGATGTACCCGCGCGAGGTCTCCACACCGAGAACCTTGCCATGTTCGATCCTGAACCCCGTGACTTCGCAATTCTGGATAATGTCCACGCCATGCTGGTCCGCCCCGCGCGCATAACCCCAGGCCACCGCGTCATGGCGCACCGTGCCGCCGCGGTGCTGGGCGAGACCGCCTTTGATCGGGAAACGTGCGTTGTGCACGTTCAGGAACGGGTATTTCTCCAGAATGCGCTCCGTGCTCATCAGGTCGGCATCCGCCCCATTGAGCATCATGGCATTGCCGCGCCGGATGAAGGCATCGCGTTGGGCGTCTGTATGAAACAGGTTCAAGATCCCGCGCTGGCTGACCATGGCGTTGTAGTTCAGCTCTTGTTCTAGGTTTTCCCAGAGCTGCAGCGACAACTCGTAAAACGGCTCGTTGCCATCAAGCAGGTAGTTCGAGCGAATGATCGTCGTGTTCCGCCCGACATTCCCGCCGCCGATCCAGCCTTTTTCCAACACCGCGATCCGGCTCTTTCCGTACTTTTTCGCCAGATAGTACGCCGTCGCCAGACCGTGCCCACCGCCCCCGATGATCACATAGTCATAGTCGGGTTTCGGATCGGCATCGCGCCAGGCTGGCCCCCAGCCTCTGTGCCCTGTCAGGGCCTCTTTGATTACGCGCAGTCCAGAATAACGCATCACGCCTTGTCCATGATTGGGAACACTTGGATGTACTCTACGAATCGTCCGGGCAAAGTCGCGATCCTTTCGGACCAAAATGGGCACAGTTCGGACTCGCATGAAAATGCGTGCAGGGTTGCTTGTGGGCGGGCAGGGCAGGTGGACGGCCTACGCAGGTGGGCTGATCCGGGGCAAAGCCGCACGCCCGGCGCGTCAGTCACAGATGCCGGGCGCCACCAAGCAGATTGAAGCTGCATCAAGACAATTTCGGACTCGGGGCCAAACTCCGGGCGGCCTTGGGCCCTGTCATCCGGCCCCCGCATGGCCCCAGGAGCGGCCTTCATCGACTCGCTTTCGGCTTCGGAAAACCCGAACTCAGGCCGTGCCAAAGGGTGCGAAGGTCATGGCGCGCGTTACCACTGCTCATGTTTTGAACACCGGCGGATCGCAGTGGGAAAGCTGAAAAGCCACGCATTTGCAGTGGCTTGCGGGGCATTTTCTCCGTCCCATCCTGGTCAGGATGCCCATCAAAATACCGCCGCTTCACGGTTTCGAAAACAAATCCTTGCCACAGCAAAGTTTATGTCCCTATGCTTGAACGTAGGGTAGCCTATGTTCAAGTTCGCTTCCCCAAAAGATACCCAAACCGACCGACAGGAGGTCCCTATGTCATTCACTTCACGCCTCACCACGGTGTCAGTCGCGGCAGTTCTGCTGGCGACAGCGGCATCGGCGGACACCCGTCTGCGTATTGCCGGAACCGTGCCAGCCGAGCATTTCGGGAATGCCGTGCTCGAACAAATGGCGAAGGATATCGAAGACGCGGGCGTCGGGCTTGACGTCAAGTATTTCCCTGCTGGCCAGCTGGGATCGGGCGAGGAACTGCTGGAAAGCGCCATCCGCGGCGAAGTGCAGATGGTTCACGCGACGGTCTATGCGCAAAAGGACCCTCGTTTGGAAATCAACAGCCTGCCTTTCATGGTGACAACCAAGGAAGAGCTGGATGCGGTCTACGGAGACCCGGGCTCGGAGTACAACAAGATCCTCGAAGAGATCCTGACCTCTTTTGGCATCAAGCCGCTTGGCACAATTGGCGAAGGGCTGATCGGGATGATCGCAACCGAGCGCCCGGCAGATCCCACGAAGATTGCCAGCCAGGGCATGAACGTCCGCGCCTGGTCCTCGCAGATCGCCAAGCAGACGATGGAAGAGCTTGGCTATAACGTCACGACGCTCAACTGGGCGGAGGTCTTTCCGGCGGTGCAGGCCGGAACCATTGACGGCGCCATCTGCTGTACGCCGGAATGGGCCTATACCACCTTTGCCGCCAGCGGCGTCGGCAACACCTATGTGCCCTATAACGCCTTCATCGAAAGCACGATGATCTATGCCAACAAGCGCTTCTACGACGGTCTGACCGACGAGCAGCGCGCCGTGGTCGAGAAAGAGTCCTCCGAAGCGGCAGCCGAAATCAGCCGGCTCGCATGGGAGCGCAGCCAGGGCTTTCTCGATCAGCTGAAAGAGGCGGACTGGGAGATCGTCGAATTCTCGCAGGAAGAACGGGACGCCATCAAGGCGCATATCGAAGCGACGGTCTGGCCGAATGTCGCGGACGTGGTGGGCCAGGATATTCTGGATCGCCTGACCGCCAACTGAAGCCTCTTGAGGCGGGGCGCGCGCTGCGTCCCGCTTCATCAATTCCGGAGCGGTCCACATGATAGAACTTGCCGATCAGTTGCCCCCAAGGATCGGGCTGACAGTCAAACGCCTTTTGAAGATCAAGTCGTTTTTCCTGATCCTGTCCACCTTCATCCTCGCCCTCACATTCTTCCTGGTCGTCGTGTTTCGGTACGTGCTCGAAAGCGATCTGTTCGCCTACGAAGAGTGGCTTTTGCCAATGTGCTTTTGGCTGTTTTTCCTGGGCAGCGCCGTCGGAACCTATGACGACACCCAGATCAGGGCGGATATTCTTGAGGAGTGGTTCACCAACCCGCGAACCATCTGGCTCCGGCGGGTGATCATCACGTCGATCGAGCTGATCGTGTCCGTTTTCCTCGTTTATTGGGCCGTGTTGATGCTTCGGGACGAGATCGCCTCGTATCCACAATGGCAGACCACCATTGCCCTGCGGATCCCGTTCTTCGTCCCGCGCCTCGGGATATGTGTCGGCCTTGTCTTCATGGCGCTCTACAGCGCGTTGCACCTCTACGTGCTTTTGAAACTCGGCCCCGCCTCCGTCACGCAAAACACCGACTCTGCCAAGGAGACAGCAGAATGATTATCGCCCTGTCTGTTGTCCTGATCTGTGTTCTGCTCTTCGCCGGTATTTCCGTCCCGCTGGCCTTTGGCGGGGTGCTGATCTTTCTTGCCTATACCGGTGGCCATGACGTGTCCGGCTTCCTGCCCACGGGGCACTGGAAACTCAATACGGTGGTGATCCTCGTCATCCCGCTGTTCATTCTGGCCGGTGACATCATGAAGAACGGCCGGATTGCCGCGCCCATTGTCGATCTGGCAGAGATGCTGCTCGGTCGGATCCGAGGCGGTCTTTCCGGCGCGTCGGTGGTGGCCAGCGCCATGTTCGGGGCGATTTCGGGAAGCGGTGCGGCCACGCTGACCTGCATCGGCTCGGTGATGATGCCGCACCTTCGCAAAGCCAAGTACCCGGACGGGTTTTCCGCCGCCCTTCTGGTTGCGGCCAGCCCGCTTGGCCTGCTGATACCGCCAAGTTCGGCACAGTTGATCTATGCCTGGCTGACCCAGCAATCGGTGCTGAAGTGTTTTCTTGCGACGGTTCTGCCGGGTCTCATCGTGGCGTCGCTGCTTGTCCTCATCAACCTGATCATGATGCGCAAGCAAACGGACATCATCCTGCCCGAAAACCAGGAACAATTCGTCAAGGCGTTCAGCAAAAAGACGATGCTCGCCTTTCCGGCACTGATGATGCCCATCATCATTCTCGGCGGCATCTACGGCGGTATCATGACCCCGACAGAGGCGGCAGGCGTTGCGGTGATCTATGCGATCCCGATTGGGTTCTTTGTCTACAAGGGTCTGACCTGGAAGATCTTTCTGGAGACCTTGAAGGAATCTTCCGTCACCATCGGCGTGGTCATGGTGATGATTTTCATGGTCCTGATCGTCAGCCGGTTCCTCATCTTCGAAGACATCCCCGCGCTGGCCGAAGAGCTGATCTTTTCCATCTCCGACAACCCGATTGTTGTTCTGCTGATGATCAACCTCACGATGATCCTCATCGGGATGATCATGGATGATTTCAGCGGCCTGATCCTCAGCGCCACACTGCTTTTGCCGATTGCCAAGAGCGTCGGAGTGGACCCGATCCATTTCGCCGCCATCCTTGGTGTGAACCTCGGCATGGGCAACATCACACCGCCCACCGCGCCGCTTTTGTTCCTGGGCGCGCGCGTGACGGGTGCGCCCGTGCAGCGGATGCTCGGGCCGACGATGATCTTCATCATATTCGCATGGTTGCCGACCCTTGCCCTGACGACCTTTGTGCCCGGGGTTGCGCTTTGGCTGCCAGACCTTCTGCTTGGATGATCCAACAATGACACGCCACTTCTCCACATTTTCCGTTATCCGCGAGGGGCTCAAAGGCCATACCGGCTGGGCACCGCTCTGGCGCAGCCCAGCCCCCAAGGACGCCTACGACATCATCATTGTCGGGGGCGGCGGGCATGGGCTTGCAACCGCCTATTACCTGGCCAAAAACCACGGTTTGAAAAACATCGCCGTCATCGAAAAAGGCTGGCTGGGCGGTGGCAACACCGGGCGGAATACAACCGTCATCCGCTCCAACTATTTCTATCCCGAAAGCACGGCGCTCTATGACCTTTCGGTGCGGCTCTACGAGGGGCTGTCAAAGGACATCAACTACAACGTGATGTTCTCACAGCGCGGCATGATGGTGCTCGCGCATTCGGACGCGGAAATGGAAATGGCCGCGCGCACGGTCAACGCGATGCAACTGGGTGGTGCCGATGCGGAGTTGCTGGACGCCAGAGCGGTGCAGAAAAAAGCGCCCGTTCTGAATTTCCGGGACGATGCGCGTTATCCGATCCACGGCGCGATTTTCCAGGGGCGGGGCGGCACCGGGCGGCATGACGCCGTGGCCTGGGGCTATGCCCGCGCGGCGGATCGTCTGGGTGTCGACATCATCCAGAACTGCGAGGTTTCGGGTTTTCTGATCGAGGGCGGCGTCTGCAAAGGCGTCGAGACCAGCCAGGGCCTGATCAAGGCCGGCCGCGTGGGCGTCGCCACCGCAGGCCATTCGTCGGATCTGGCCGCGATGGGCGGATACAAGCTGCCGCTTCATTCCTATGCCTTGCAGGCCTTCGTGACCGAAGCCATCAAACCTTTCATGGACACGGTGGCCTTTTCCCCGATGACCGGAAGCTACTTCAGCCAGTCCGACAAAGGCGGTCTGGTGATCGGCGGCGGGCTGGATCGCATTCCATCCTACGGGCAACGGGGCAATGTCCCGGTGCAGGAAACGGTCCTGTCCGGGATCATCGACATGGCTCCGGCGCTGGCCAAGGTCAAACTGCTGCGACACTGGGCCGGGATCGTGGATGTGAGCCCTGACAGCTCGCCGTTGATCGGCCCCTCCGGCACCGATGGCATCTTTATCAACTGCGGGTGGGGCACCGGCGGCTTCAAGGCCATCCCGGCCGGTGGATACCTGTTTGCTCACCTGCTGGCCACGGGCACCCACCATGACATCAGCCGCCCCTTTGACCCGGACCGTTTCCAAACAGGACACCTGATCGATGAGGCCTCCGGGTCTGGCATCGCGCACTAAGGAACACACCCGATGCAACAATTCCCCTGCCCATTTTGCGGTTTGCGTGACGAGCGAGAATTTCATTTCGCTGGCGAAGCCGGAAAACCACGGCCTGATACAACCCAGCCCATCAGCGACGCTGACTGGGCCAAGTACCTGTTCTACTGCGCCAACGCCAAAGGCGCGTCGCACGAGGTCTGGGTGCACACGACCTGCCAGGAATACTTTGTCATGACGCGGGACACGGTGACCATGGCCGTTCTGGGCACCCATGCTTTGCACGAGGTCCCGGCATGAGCGGGGTCAGGCGCGACAAGGGCGGGTTGATCGACCGGTCCAAACCGATCCGCTTCACCTTTGATGGCCGGGCCTGTCAGGGGTTTGAAGCCGACACGGTCGCTTCGGCCCTTCTGGCCGCAGGCGTCCGGATTTTTGCGCGCAGTTTCAAATATCACCGGCCACGCGGGGTCTGGGGCGCGTGGTCTGACGATCCCAACGCGGTTGTCGACATCGCGCTGGACGGGATTTCTTTTCCGAACTGTCAGGCGACGACGACCACGCTGACCGAAGGCATGGCCGTCCGGTCCATCAATGCCTGGCCGTCCGCGCAGCGCGACGTGAAGGGGGTGCTTGACCTCGCCCATCGGTTCCTGCCCGCAGGCTTCTATTACAAGATGTTCATGTGGCCGGACTGGCATCTGTTTGAACCGATGATCCGGAAAATGGCCGGTCTCGGCACCCTTGGGCAGGAGGTTTCGGACGGCTTTCAATCGGCGGTTCTGCACGAGCACTGCGAGGTGCTGGTGATTGGCGCTGGTCCTGCCGGTCTGACAGCCGCGCGCGAGGCCGCGCAGACCGGCAAATCGGTCCTGCTTGTGGATGACCAAGCGGAGCTGGGCGGCAGCGCCTATCGCATCGCCGGGCAGGCCGGGTGGCAGGCCCCGGACTGGGTGGCGGAGCAGCTTGCTGCGATCCGGTCACACGGCGGTCGCATCCTGAACAGGACGACGGCAATCGGCGTGTACGATCATCAAATGCTGTCGCTGGTGACAGAGCGCGGTCTGGGCACCGCGCCGGTCCTGCGCAAGGTCCGCGCCGATCAGGTCATCCTTGCGACCGGTGCCATCGACAGGCCCGTGACCTTCGAAAACAACGACCGCCCCGGCATCCTGTCGCTTGAGGCCGGAACAGAGTACCTCAATCGTTACGGGGTGCGCCCGGGCAGCAGGATAGCAATCCTGAGCAATCGACCGGACGCCACGCCCTATGCAACACAGCTTTCGGAGGCCGGGGCTTTGGTCACGGTGGTGGATGCCGCAAGCGCCGGTCTCAAGGCGTTGGGCCGGGCATCCGTGCGCGGCCTCATCGCTGGCAAGGACAGGTTTGACTGCGACACGGTTCTGGCGTCTGCCGGGCTGACGCCGCTGATCCATCTGTGGCGTCATGCCGGTGGCAAGCTGGCATGGGATGAGGGGCGTCAGACCTTTGTCCCATCCGAAGGGCCGGACTGGATGCGGGTCATCGGCGGCGCGTCCGGGACCTTCGCGCTTGATGCGGCACTCGATGAGGCCACCGCCGCCGCGATCAAGGCCCCCGTGCCCGCGCGGGCGCCATACGCGATTGCGCCGCTCCGGCCCGATCTCAGCAGCAAGGGGCGGCAGTGGATCGATTTTCAGCACGATGTGACGGTCAAGGACGTCGCGCTGGCGCACCGCGAAAACATGGTCTCGGTCGAGCATCTCAAACGGTACACAACCCTTGGCATGGCCGGCGATCAGGGCAAGACGTCGAACATCGCGGGCCTGTCGGCCATGGCCGAGCTGAAAGGGCAGAGCATCCCCGACGTCGGCACAACGACCTTCCGCCCGCCTTTTGTACCGGTCCCGCTCGAAGCCTACCGCAGCACGCGGCGCGACCGTCAGATGCAGCCGCTGAAACGTCTGGCGCTCGAACCGGAACACCGCGCGCTTGACGCGGCCTTCGGGGAGTACGGCGGCTGGCTGCGCCCGGCGTGGTACGGCACGGACACCGAGCAGGTGGCGGTTCGGCGCGAATGCCAAACCGCCCGCGAAGCCGCGGCGATCATGGACGGATCTGCGCTTGGAACCATCGAGGTGGTCGGCCCCGATGCGCGCGCCTTTGTGAATTTTGTCTATTACAACACCATGTCCACCCTGAAGCCGGGTAAAATCCGCTATGGCTTCATGCTGGCCGAAAGCGGGCTGGTCTTTGACGATGGCGTGATGGCCTGTGTCGATGACACCCGGTTCATCATTTCCTGCTCTTCGTCCCATGCCGACGCCGTAATGGCGCATCTGGAGAACTGGCGGCAGGATTCCTTTGATCCAAGCCGCGTGCACATCCACGATACAACCGCCAACTGGTCGACCGTCACCATCGCGGGCCCCAAGGCACAGACGATCCTCAAGGCGCTTGGGGTGCTGGAGGACATGGCGGACTTTCCGCACATGTCCCTTCGGTTCGGCACCTTTGCTGGCGAAGAGGCGCGGGTGGCACGGGTCAGCTTCACCGGGGATACGAGCTACGAAGTCTCTGTGCGCAACACTGTCGTCGCCAGGCTCTGGCGCAAGGCCCTTGAGGTTGGCGCACAGCACGGCGGCGGCCCTGTCGGGGCCGAAGCGCTGACCGTCTTGCGCGCCGAGAAAGGCTATATCCTCGTGGGCAAGGATACCGATGGCGAAACCATGCCGCATGACCTCGGGTTCGCCGCGCCGCGCGCCCGGAAATCGGCCGCTTTTGTCGGGGATCGCAGTTTGCATACGGCAAAGGCGAACGAAGAAACCCGCAAGCAGCTTGTGGGGCTAAGCGTGCCGGATGGCGCGCCCAAGCTGCCGATTGGTGCTCACGTGGTGGCTGAGGAAGGCGGCACCCGCCGCTCCCTGGGCTATGTCACAACCAGCCACGACAGCCCGACCCTGAACCGCCCCATTGCGCTTGCGCTTGTCGAAGCGGGCCAGCAGGCCATGGGCAATCCTGTCAAAATCTGGCACCTCGGGCAGTCGCATACCGCGACCATTGCACCGGCCTGTGCCTTCGACCCGGAAGGGGTGCGCATAGATGCGTGATGATCGTCACAAATGGCCAGCAATTCCCGGCACCGGCCGGCCGGATCTGGTGCGCGAAGGCATTTCCCTTCGCCTTGTTACCGCACCGCGCCAAACGGTCATCAGCGGCGCGGTTTCGGACTGTCTCGCACTGTGCGGTTTGTCGGCTGCCATCGGCGGCGGGCCGGACATGGCGCAGGGCCAGACCTATTGTCTCCGCCAGCGCAGAGACCGCATTCTGGTCGTCGGCGGCCCGGACATCGCGGACGGTTGGCATTCCGATCTAAACGTGGCTGTATCGGACATGACCTCAGCCTATTCAGTCATTGAAATGGCGGGTGAACGAGTGGAGCAGATCATCAGAACGGGCACCGAATTTGACGGCATGCAAAGGTCGGCCTCAACCTCCCGGCTCTGGCATGGCTATGGCGTTCTGCTTTATCGGTACGGGCGCGACGATCAGTTTCGCATGCACGTCAGAAGCCCGCTCCTTGACCCGGTCTGGGACATGTTGGAGCGGCAAATCAATGTCCTGAGCGGCCTGTGGGCCGAAGAGGCCGCCTCGGGCCGCTCCGCGGGACAAACGGAACCAACGCGCTTCCCCTGCAGGGAGGCGAGCTGATGAAAGAGGGATGGGCGGGTATTTGACGGCAAAGAAGAGAGCACCAAAAACCGGATCGATCTCGGCCCAGGACTGGGTTGATGCCTCGCGCGCGGTGTTGATCAAGCGGGGCATCTCCGCCGTCAAGGTGGAGCCGCTGGCAAAACAGCTGGGGGTGACACCGGGCAGCTTCTATTGGCATTTCAAGAATAGGGATGCTCTCTACAGAGCCCTGTTGAAGGACTGGCTTGCCACCAATGTGCATCCCTTTCTGGAGGCATTGGACAATGCCGCCGAAACGCCTCGCGCCCAATACCTCGCGCTTGCCTATGTCTGGGTCCTCAGCCCGCAGTTCGACCCGGCTCTTGACGTGGCGATCCGCGAATGGGGGAAAACGTCCAAGCTTGCGGCGCGGACCATGAAATACGTCGATCACAGGCGAATTTCGCTCTACCAGTGGGTTTTCGAGGGATTTGGGCATGATCCGATGTCGGCCATCGTCCGCGCCCGTACGATGTATTTCCACCAGATCGGCTACTATGCCATGCGTGTGCATGAAGACCCGGACGACCGGCTTTTGCAGATCCCGCATTATGCCGAGATCATCTCGGGGGACCCGTGGCTGCGCGCGCTTGAAACACCCGCCGAAATCAAGGCGGCGTTGGTAGACTATCCCCGGCGTCAAAGCGTGGCTGACCGGATCGCGCGCCGGGGTCTTGCAAACCGCCGCTAGGCCGGCAGATCAGGAAACACGTTGGTCTGTTTAACGATCCCGTACACAAAGCTTGTGTCGATTGAACTGATGCAGCCGATTTCATGCAGCCTCTGGCGGACAAAGCGCTCGTAATCCTCGAGATCCGAGACCACGACGCGCAGGAAGAAATCCGCCGCGCCGGTCATGACAAAACACTCCATGACCTCCGGGATGTTCAGGATTTCCGCCTCGAACCGCCGAACGGTCTCGCCTGTATGCGCGTTCAGCGTCACCCGCACGAACACCGTGATCGGGAAGCCGTAGGCCTTGGCATCGGCCTGCGCCGTGTAGCCCTTGATGACGCCGCTCTGCTCCAGATTTCGCAGCCTGCGCAGACAGGGGGAGGGCGACAGGTTCACGGTTTCCGCCAGTTCGAGATTCGTCATGCGACCGTCTTTTTGCAGCGCCCGGATGATCTTGCGATCTGTGGCGTCGATTTTCGGAGCCGTTGGCATAATATGCTAAAATCCATTGTTACAGGGGTCAACTTAGCAACCTTTTGCCCGGCAATCCATTCCAATATGGCGCCAGAGAAAAGAGGTGCTTCATGGATACAAACGGAAAAGGCTTTTCGACGAGGGCCATTCATCATGGCTACGACGCGGGTGAGCATCAGGGGTCGCTGAACCCGCCGGTCTACCTGACCTCCACCTTCACCTTCGAGACCGCCGAGGCCGGTGGCGCGATGTTTGCCGGTGAGCAGGAGGGGCATTTCTACAGCCGGATCTCCAATCCGACCCTCGATCAGCTCGAACAGCGCATCGCCAATCTCGAAGGGGCCGAGGCGGGGCTTGCGACGGCGTCCGGCATGGGGGCGATCACCTCTGTTCTGTGGACCCTCGTGGCGGCCGGGGATCAGGTCATCATCGACAAGACGCTCTACGGCTGCACCTTCGCCTTCCTCACGCACGGGCTGACCAAGTTCGGTGTCACGGTGACGCCGGTGGATCTGACGGACCCGGACAATCTGACCCGTGCGATCACGGACCAGACCAAGGTTGTCTACTTCGAAACCCCAGCCAATCCCAACAATCGCCTTGTCGACATCGCCGCAATCTCCCGAATTGCACATGCACAGGGGGCCAAGGTGGTTGTCGACAACACCTATGCCACGCCGGTCCTGACCCGGCCTTTGGAGCATGGGGCCGATATCGTCCTGCACTCCGCCACCAAGTACCTGGGCGGTCACGGCGATCTGGTGGCTGGTCTGATTGCCGGGTCCGCGGAAGACATGCAGCAGGTGCGTCTGGTCGGATTGAAGGACATGACCGGCGCTGTCATGTCGCCGTTGACGGCGATGCTCATCCTGCGCGGGTTGAAGACGCTGGAGTTGCGGGTCGAGCGGCACTGCCAGTCAGCGCTGCGCGTTGCACAGGCGCTCGAAGCGCATCCGGCGGTGGCGCGGGTGTACTATCCGGGGCTGGCCAGTTTTGCGCAAAAACCGCTGGCGGAGCGGCAGATGTCCAATTTTGGCGGCATGATCCCGTTTGAGGTTGTCGGCGGCAAGGCGGGCGGCATCGCGTTGATGAACCGGCTGAAACTGATCCAGCGGGCGGTTAGCCTCGGCGACGCCGAAAGCCTGATCCAGCATCCGGCCAGCATGACCCATTCCACCTACACGCCCGAAGAGCGTCTCGAACACGGCATTGCCGAAGGGCTGGTGCGCCTGTCCGTCGGGCTCGAAGACGCGGATGACCTGATCGAAGACCTCATGGCGGCGCTGTCGCAACATAACGCAATCGCTGCCGAATAAACCCTGCGCGCGGAGGACACCATGACTGACAAGAAACTCTTTGGGGACGCGGCGAGCCAGCCCCCACAGCGCCACCCCGGGCGCTGGATCAACGACCTTGACCGCACCCGCACATCCGGCCCGTTCCTTGGGACGCACCCGATGGGCAGGATGGGGATGTCCACGAAAGCGGTCCATGCGGGCACCCATGATGACCCGCGCACCGGCGCCGTCGGCACACCGATCTACCAGACCTCGACCTTCATCCTGCACGAGGAGACCTACGGCTCGATCGAAGAGGGGTTCGGGCGCGACCGCTTCATCTACACCCGCTACGGCAACCCGTCGCAATGGGCGGTTCAGGAAAAGCTGGCAACGCTGGAAGGCGCGGAAAGCGCAATCGTCTTCAGTTCCGGCATGGCCGCGATCACGGCTGCTGTGATGGCCATGGTGGACAAGGGCGCGCATGTGGTGGCCGCCAGTGACCTCTATGGCGGCACCTACAACCTGTTCAATCAGGAGTTCCCGTCGATGGGCATGTCCGCCACCCTGGTTGACAGCTATGATCTTGAAGCCATCGAAGCCGCGATCCAGCCCAACACGCAGATCCTGTATTTCGAAGTGATCACCAATCCGGTGCTGAAGGTCGTCGACATTCCCGCACTTGTCGATATCGCGGCGCGGAACAACCTGCGACTGATCGTCGACAGCACCTTTGCCCCGCCGCCCGTCATGAAGCCGCTGGAACTTGGCGTGGATCTGGTTGTGCATTCCGCCTCGAAATACCTCAACGGCCACTCCGACCTGATCGCCGGTGTTGTCTGTGGCTCGCGCAAGCTGGTCGACATGATCTGGCCGCGACTTCTGAACTATGGCGGCTCGCTTGACCCGCATGCCTGCTTCCTTCTGGAGCGGGGCCTGAAGACGCTCGACATCCGCATGAAGGCGCATGAGGCATCCGCCACGGCCCTGGCCGAGTTCCTTGAAACCCACCCCATGGTCGAAAGCGTGCTCTACCCGATGCTGCCCAGCCACCCGGATCACGCCCGCGCAAAAGAGCTGATGAAGATGGGGACGGGCAACGTGACCTTCTTTGTCAAAGGCGGCGACAGGGCGGCGCTTGCGCTGCTCGATCACCTGCACCTGCCGAAACAGGCCACGAGCCTCGGCGGGATCGAAAGCCTGATCAGCCTGCCGTTCAACTCTTCGCAGGCCACGATGACCAGCCGCCAGCGTGCCGGGATCGGCATTTATCCCGGCTGCGTGCGCCTCTCGGTTGGTATCGAAGATGCCGCCGACCTCATCGCCGATTTCGATCAGGCACTGAATGCCATTTCCACCATGAAAGGGGCCGCATAATGCGCAACGCCATCCCAACCGCCGCGCTCAGCGAATTCGTCAACGAAGTTGCAAATGATCCCGAAGAGGGGCTGATGAGCTACGGCATCGAGGTTGACTGGGAAAGCGGAACCCGCGCCCGGACGTCAACCAAGCCGATGCTTGTGGGTCCGCACAAGGTCAGCCGGTCTTTCGTCTGGAAGGCGGATGAACCGCGCCAGTTGATGGGCAACAACCATGGCCCCAACCCGCAGGAACTGCTGCTGTCCGGTCTTGGCTCGTGCATGATGGTGGCCTTCGTGGCTGGCGCGACTGCCGAGGGCATTCAGCTGGAATCGGTCAAGATCGACTTTGACGGCACGCTGGATCTGCGCGGCTTTATGGGGCTGGGCACCAATGCGCCGGTGGGCTTCCCCGAAATCCGCTATTCGATCTACGTGACCGGCGATGGCACACCCGAACAGTTCGAAGAGCTGCACCGGAAAGCCGTGCAACACAGCCCGAACGCCCAGACGATGATCAACCCCGTAAGCCTGTCGGGCGACATCATCGTGAGCCAGATCGACGGCTGAGCGCGGCCAGAAAATCACACACACTCAAAGGCTTGCGCCGGGAATTCTCCCGACCCGGCGCGGCAAAGACCACGGGCAGCAGACCCGCACAATCAACCGCTCCAACAGCGGCAGGCCGCTGTCAGGGTTCTTGTCTAAGTCATTGATTTTAAATGGAGGCGAGTACCGGAATCGAACCGGTGTACACGGATTTGCAATCCGCTGCGTCACCACTCCGCCAACTCGCCAGAGTGGAGGCCTGATTATGAGGTTCGGGGAGGGACGTCAAGCGGATAAAATCCGCGAAAATCTCTTCGGGGCCAATTGTCTCGCCGGGCGCGTCCGACATTGCCGTTTTCCTGCGGATGTGGCAGGACAGCAGCAAGGTTTTCGTTGATCCTGACAAGAAAGTGGGCTGATGACTGATTTCGCCACGCGCCGCCGTATGATGGTTGACACGCAGGTGCGTCCTTCCGATGTGACCGAATTTCCGATCATTGATGCCATGCTGACGGTTCAGCGCGAAGCCTTTGTTCCCCGTGAGAAAATCGAGGCTGCCTACGCGGATGCCCATGTCGATATCGGCGGCGATCGTGTGGTGCTGGAGCCGCGGCTTTTTGGCAAGATGCTCGACGCGCTGAACCTGAGCAACGCGGACTTCGTGCTCGATATCGGGGCAGGGCTTGGCTATTCCTCTGCCGTCATCGCGCGCATCGCCGAAGCGGTGGTTGCGGTCGAAGAAGACGAGGAGCGGGTCAGCGAGGCGCAGTCGCTGCTCACCGAACACCACGCGGACAACGTGATCCTGCACGGCGGGCCGCTGCAGGCCGGGGCGGCGGAACACGGGCCTTATGATGCCATCCTGATCGAAGGCGGCGTCGAGGAATTGCCGGAGGCTCTGACCGATCAGCTCAAGGACGGTGGGCGCATCGTTGCAATTTTCATGGAAAATGCGCTTGGCACGGTGCGAATTGGCCACAAGATCGACGGTGTGATCACCTGGCGCTACGCCTTCAACGGCACCGCGCCGGTGCTTGCGGGCTTTGAAAAACAGGTGGCTTTCGCCCTGTAAGGTCTTTGGCCCGACTCGGTTGGCGTTGTCGCAGGGTCTCACCGCTCAAAGAAAAACGTAACTTTTTCCGCGTCTGTTGTGCGACTTCCTGCGCGCAGCTACACTCTTGCCCGAGGCGAAAGTGGAAAAACGAGCATGTCTGATCCTGTTACCAACTTGGAAATAGAGGATGTTCTATCCTCGATTCGGCGTCTGGTCTCGGAAGACTCGCGTCACAAGACGCCCAAGCCGAAAGAGCAGCAGCCCGATCGTCTGGTCCTGACCCCGGCGCACCGGGTTGTCGACGATGTTTCGGAGCCGGTGGCGGATGAATCACCGGAAGAGACGCCGGTCCTGCTAACCAACCCGACCCTCGTCACACCCGAAGCCGCGCCGGAGGAGAGCGCGCCGGAAGCGGTGGCCGAAGTGGAAACGGACGCCCATGTGGAGATCGTAGAAGACAAGGCGGAAGACGACGCGGGCGCGAGCGAAGCCTATGCCCGTCTGGTCAGCGTCGAGCGCGATGCGGTTGCAGAGACGGCGCCTGAAGCCCTGGCCGCAAGTGAAGGTGCGGACAGCGAAAGCCCTGGCGCGGAGCTTGAAACCCCAGAGCTTGAAAGCCCGGATCTCGACACGCCGGACCCGGAACATATTTCCATCAGCGCTTTGCGCGATGAGGCAACGCCGCTGATGGCCTTTGCTCGCAAGCTGGCCGAAGCAGGTGAGCGGATGGAGCGCGAAGCGGACGCCGCGCCCGAAACCGATGAAACCGAGGCAGCCCTGCCGGAGGCAGACGCGCTCATCGGGGCGTTGGAAGAGGCGGAACCGCCGGAAGCCCCCTTTGACGAGACCACAGCGGACGCGCAGACAGCCGAAGAGACCTTCGCCGAAGACACAGGTGACGAAGAGGCCACCACCGCCACGGACATTCTCGGCCAACTGGTCGAACAGGAAGTCTCGCGCGTGTTCTCCGGTGCGTTTGACGATGATCTGGACGAGGGCGACGAAGACGAAGCGGAGGCTTTGGGCCTCGAAGAAACCGCCGAGGCGGACAGCGCTGGCGCGCCGAAACCTGCGCCGAGCGATCCGTTTGAAGCGCTGATCGCCAGCGCCTCCAAACCGGTTCTGGCCAAGGACATGGCCAGCGAAGCGCCGCGCGAAACCGCCCCGGCGGAGACGCTGGAAAGCAAGATCGCAGCGCTGGAAAAGATGGTTTCCGGCCAGTCGGAAGAGTGGGATGCAGAGGCGGCGGATGAGCCGGCATTTGTGCACCGCCCGGCCAAGACCATGGCCTGGCAGGATCCCGTGCCGGAAGAGCTTGAGGCCGAAGAAACCCCGGTGGCCACCACAGAGGATGTGCCTGCCAAGGCCGAAACCTTTGCGGAGCCGGACCTGCCGGAGATGGCGGACGAGCCCGTAACGCCCGACCTGCCGGAGCCCGAGGAGGAGACGCCCGCTGCCGCCGTGGTGGAGCATGTCGAACCATCGTCAGACGAGGCGCTCGCGGCGATTGACGAGGCAAGCCTGCGCCTGATCGTCTCCGAGATTGTCCGGCAGGAGCTTCAGGGCGCGCTGGGCGAGCGGATCACCCGCAACGTGCGCAAGCTGGTGCGCCGCGAAATCCACCGGGCCATGGTCTCTCAGGACTTCGACTGACGCATTCCGCCTGAAATTTGAGATACGACGTCTCTGCGCGCGAGCCGCGGTCAGGGGCATTCGTGTCGTATGCGTTATCTGGTTGAAGGCAGGACCTAACGGGTCTTCGCCAACACTCTCTGCGCCCGTCAAACACCCATCAAGACAACAAAAAACGCGCCTCAAAGGCGCGTTCTTCTGCTTGGCAGCACGTTTTTTGATCAGGCGGCTTCGGCCTGCTGTGCAGCGGCGTTGCGACGCTCGCTTTCTTCGCGCGACAGTGCGACAGAGGTGCGCACACCCTTGCCAACGAAGTCCATCAGACCGGACACAACCCGCTCGTTCGGGTCGATGCCGGCGCAGGACAGCACTTCACGGCCATCACGGGAGCGTGCCCAGCGTGCGATCTGCTCGGGGCCGTTTCCGTACTTCTTGTCGTCTGCGATGGCGTCATCCAGAGCAGCCAGTACCACGGCGGCAAACAACTTGCGCGCGCGGTTGCCTTGTTCGGCATTAAAGGCTGTTCCGTCTACGAAATCTTTCATGGAGAGACCTTTGATTATTGCTCTTGTGTTTCCGGCGTGAGGGGCGTTATGACCTATCGCTTCTGATTCGGGTACCCCATTTCTGCATAGCACCCATGCGGCTTGCGCATATCTTTCATCAAATGCGACGCGATATATCGTTGTCTTGCACCGGGGGGGCCTGCGAGATATAGGGGCGGTTAAATTATCGTCAACCTTTCGCCCGAGTTTTGCCACATGCCCAAGATCAACGGTAACGAGATCCGCCCAGGAAACGTTCTGGAGCACAATGACGGCCTGTGGGCCGCCGTGAAGGTCGACCACGTAAAGCCCGGCAAAGGCGGCGCTTTTGCTCAGGTCGAACTCAAGAACCTCCGCAATGGCTCCAAGCTGAATGAACGGTTCAGAAGCGCCGACAAGGTAGAGCGCGTGCGTCTGGAGCAAAAGGACATGCAGTTCCTCTATGAGGACGCGGGCCAGCTGATCTTCATGGACACCGAAACCTACGACCAGGTTCAGCTTGATGCGGACATCCTTGGCGACCGTCGCCCGTTCCTGCAGGACGGCATGACCATCGTCGTGGAATTCTACGAGGCCGAGGCGCTGAACGCGACCGTGCCGCAGAAAGTGGTCTGCAAGATCGTCGAGACGGAGCCGGTTGTAAAAGGCCAGACCGCCGCCAACAGCTTCAAGCCCGCCGTGCTCGACAACGGCGTGCGCATCACCGTGCCGCCCTTCGTTGGTCAGGACGAGGACATCGTCGTGAACACCGAAACCATGGAGTATTCGGAACGCGCATAACGCAGCGCGCCGATCCGTTCCCCGTGCAACCGCCGGGGGCGAATTCGAAACAGCAAAGGCCTCCGGCTCCAGACAGCCAGGAGGCCTTTTTCATGATCAACACCGCCACGGAGCAGGAGCTGCCGGACCTCGTGCCGCTTCTGCGCGATCTCAACGCGCTGCACGCGCGCCATCTGCCGGAACGCTTCCACACGCGCGGCAGCGATGCCGCCATTCTGCGGGTTCTGACGGAGGCGCAGGCCAGCGGCACGCAGTTCCTTGTCTACCGCACCGAAGGGGTGGCGCGCGGCTACCTTGCCTGGATGGCGCGGCCTGTGCCGGGTGCGGATGATGCCTTGCAGGAGCCGCAGCGCATGGCGCTGCTCGATCACATCTATGTCACGCCGATTTCGCGCCGTCGCGGCATCGCCTCGCGGCTGATTGCGCGGTTCGAGGCGGAGATCGCCGAGAGCTTTGACGGCTGGAAAGTACAGGTGCACGCCTTCAACGCCGCCTCCGCCGCGCTCATGATGCGGCACGGGGCGCAATTGGCGGTGCAGGTCTATGGCAAGGCGCTTTAGGGGGCGTCCGCTTTTACCACGCGCCGCCTGTTTCAGTCCAAAATTGCTCCTCACAAGGCATTTGAGCGCAGGACGAGCCCGCTCATGCAAGCTCAAATAACGCAGGGAGGGGCAATTTTGGCGAAACCCAGCAAGGGCGCGGCGGATTTAGCCCTGCGCTGCGTTATCTGTCGCTGAAAGTATGGATACTTCGGCGCGCCAGATGCCTGGCTCAGAGCAAAATCCGTCTCGCGCAGGCGGCGCGTGGTAAAAGCGGACGCCCCCTAACCGTCGAACGTGACCGTCGCTTCCCCGGCAGTCAGATCGCCCTTGGCCCGGTCAAACCGCAGGTAGGCAAGGCCCGCGCCGCCGCTTTGGGTATAAAGCGTGCCAGCGGGTTTTTCGCCTGCGAGGATCTCTGTGCCAACCGGGGCAGCGCCGTCGACATGGACGCGGGTGAGGCCCTTGCGCAGCTCGGTCTTGTGTTTCATCCGGGCGGTGACTTCCTGTCCGACATAGCAGCCTTTCTTGAAGTCCACGCCGTTGAGCCGCTCAAAGCCGACCTCCAGGATAAAGGTGTCCGGCGTCAGTTCCACGCCGCTCTGCGGCACGCTGGCCGCGACCCGCAGCGCGTCCCAATCCACGTCCTGCCCCGGCTGCCCGGCATAGCCGCGCCAGCCCAGCGACGGATCGCGCGGATCGGCAAAAGCCCCTTCCGGCGGCGTGCCAAGGCCGCGCGTGACTGTGATATCGGTCTCGGCAATCTCGACCCTGGAGCGCAGCTTGTACATCGAAAGGCGCTGGATCAGGGCCGGGGCCTGCGCCGCATCCGCGTCCAGCAGGATCGCCTCGCCGTCCGGGATCAGGAAGAAGTCGGCCAGATACTTGCCCTGCGGCGTCAGGATCGCGGCATAGACAATCCCATCCGCCAGCTTGGCCACGTCATTGGTCACCAGCCCTTGCAGGAAATCCACCCGGTCTTCGCCGCTGATGCGGTACACCGCTCTGCTTTGGGTTGTCATGGCTCTTTCCTCTTTTGATCTCTGCGCCCGTCCTTGCCATATAGGCGGTCAGGTAACCCACGAACAGGCCCCATGCGCGCACCGATTTCCATCGTCATTCCGACCTTCAACGCCGAATCCGGCCTGCCGGGCTGTCTCGGAGCTTTGGGGGAGGGGCTGAGTGCGGGCCTGATCCGCGAGGTGATCTTCTCCGACGGCGGTTCTGCCGATGCCACGCTGCGCATCGCCGAGGCCGCCGGGGCGGAGGTGGTCACAGGCCCGCCTTCGCGCGGCGGGCAACTGGCGCGCGGAGCCAGGGCGGCGGGCGGCGAGTGGCTGCTGTTTTTGCACGCGGATACGGTGTTGGAGGAAGGCTGGAGCGGGGCGGTTCTGGACGTGCTGGGCCAGCCCGGCGCCTGGTATTTCCGACTGCGGTTTGACGGCACCGGCTTTGCACCGCGCTTCGTCGCAGGCTGGGCCAACCTGCGCTCAAAGCTGTTTCACCTGCCTTACGGCGATCAGGGGTTGCTGATCCACCGCTCCGTTTTTGACGCGGCAGGGGGGTATCCTGACATGCCGCTTATGGAGGACGTGGCGCTGGCGCGGGCTTTGGGCAAGGCGTTGCAGGCGTTGCCAATTGAGGCTGTGACATCCGCTGAGAAATACCGCCGTCAGGGCTGGCTCAAACGCGGCGGGCGCAACCTTGCGACGCTGCTGCGGTATTTTGCGGGGGCGGATGTGGAACAGTTGGCCGCGCGTTACAGGCGTTAGCTCCCCGCCATCTCCCAAGCCATCCGCAAAGCCGCCAAGGTTGAGGTCGGGTTCGCCTGCCCCTTGCCCGCGATATCAAACGCCGTGCCATGATCCGGTGAGGTGCGGATAAACGGCAGGCCAAGGGTCACGTTCACGCCGCGGTCAAAGTCCAGCGTCTTGATCGGGATCAGCGCCTGATCGTGGTACATGCAGACCGCCACGTCATAGCGCGCACGCGCGGCGGCATGAAACATGGTGTCGCCTGGCAGGGGGCCGATCAGATCCATGCCCTCGGCGCGCAGGCGTTCCAGAACCGGCGTGATCACTTCGATCTCCTCGCGCCCCATGCGCCCGCCTTCGCCCGCGTGCGGGTTCAGACCAGAGACGGCGATGCGCGGCTTTGCAATGCCGAACTGCGTCTTCAGGGCGGCCTCGGTGATGCGGATGCGGCGTTCCAGAAGCGCCGGCGTCAGAGCCTTCGGCACGTCGGCCACCGCGATGTGGATCGTCACGGGCACCACGCGCAATTGCTCGGAGGCGAGCATCATGACAACCTCATCCGCGCCCGCCAGATGTTGCAGGAACTCCGTGTGGCCGGGATGGGCAAATCCTGCCCCTTCGGCCAAGGCCTGCTTGTGGATCGGCAAGGTGCAGAGCGCCGCAGCCTTGCCCGCCAACACATCCGCCACGCCGCGTTCGATAGAGGCTATGACACCCGCCGCATGGGCGGGCTGTGCGGTGCCTGTCACGCGCGGTCCATCGAAGGGGAGGGGCAGGACGGGCAAGGCCTCCGAGGCCACGCCTGCGGCCTCCTGAGGCGTCTCAAGCACATGATGTGGCACCGCGCCCGGCAAATGCGCCGGATCGCCGATCCAGTAGAATGGCAGCGCCCCGCGCGTCTCGGCCCAGCAGGCTTCGATCAGCTCAGGGCCGATGCCCGCGGGCTCGCCGCAGCTGACGGCGATGGGACGGGTCAGATTGGATTGGGAAGTCATATGGATCGCCTGCTCTTTGACGCCCCTCAGTGTGACATCTGGCCTGCCGGGGTTCCATCGGTTTTTCGCATTGGGTTGGGGGGTATTGGATAGGGCTGAAGAGTTCAGGGAGGCTGGAGTGGTCATTCCTCTGCACATCCAGCGCGGAATCAAGCCCGAAGGGCGCCGCGCCATCATGCTGGAAGCATGTCTCCGACATGACGGGCCGTCCCCACGGCACGGCGATTGGGTTGGTGCCGGGCACTACACATGGCTAGCGCGCCAGTGGCAGGGATAAATCGAGGGGATCAGAGGTTGCATCGCCGCACCACGGCCCGTCAATGGCGCGGCTCGTTCATAACTCCCCCCCCAAATAAAAACCGCCCCGGTTTCCCGGAGCGGTCGTTCAGGGACCGGTCAACAGACCCTGCGTCTCAGCGTTCGATGATCCGTGCATCGGCGCGCAGCTGGGCGAGGTAGCCTTCGGCCTGCGAGCCGATGCGGCGGTTGCGCAGGCCAATGGTGAACTCTTGGCGGTCGATCTCTTCGCTGATCGCATTGGTCCGGCCGCAGAGCATCAGGAAGACCAGCGTCTGGCCGTTCGCACGGGTCAGCGCGGTGGACACCTCGCCGGGGTCCAGCTTGGACAGCTCAAAGGCGATGTCGGTCGGAATATCCGCAGGCGGCAGGGTGCCGCGCTCCAGCACTTCCTCGGGCTGGCCCTTGGCCACGCCATACAGATCGTCACAGCGGTCGACGCGGCCTTGCAGCACGCGGGCCTTGGCCAGCGTATCCGCCGAGCGCCCGCCGGGCATGTAATAGGCGGCATAATCCACAGCGGCGATTTCCGGGGCGCTGTAGCCCGTCTCTTCAATGTCGCGCAGCTGGAACAGGGCGATGGCGTTGGGGATCGGCAGCGGCTCTGTCACCTCGCCGGGCTTGAGCCCGAGAACCAGCGGCTGCAGGGTCGGCGGCAGTTCCTTGATGTCGCGCCACGGCAGGCGGCCCCCATTGCCGCGCGAGGGCGTGGCGGAGTAGCGCCGCGCCTCGGCGGAGAAGGCAGAGGTGCTGTCCAGCTGCGAGATGCGGTTGGCGCGGGCGCGCACGGTCTCTTCCTGGCCCGGCGGCATCGGCATGATGATCTCGGAGATCAGAACCCGGACGCTGCTGCCGCCGCCGCCTGCGGCGAGCGCGCGGTCAACCTCGGCCTCGGTCACAACCGCCCGCGCGGCAAAGCGCGCCCCGGCCACTTCGCGCCACGCCATGCCGGCCTGGACAAAATCGCGGAACGTCTGGGCGGCGACGCCGTTGGCTTCGAGCACCTTCACGAACTCTTCGCGGGTCAGGTTCGCACGCGCCGCAAACTCGGTCATGCCTTCGAGGATCTCTTCGGAGCTCGGCACGATGCCCAGTTCCGCCGCCGCCTGCATGCGCAGCCTGTCGTCGATGAGCTGTTCGCGGGCGAGGGTCTGCAGATCCCCCGGCGCGTTCAGCAGGCGCAGCATCTCGGCGCGCTGCTGCAGCTCGAACCCGGTGATGATGGCATCATTGACGATGATCGCGGGCGAAAACAGGCCCTGCGCCGCGGCTGGTGTCGGCAGGCTGCCGAGCGGCACGACGGCCAGAGAAAGGGCCGTTGCCAGCGGGGCGATCAAGCGGGTCAATACTTGCATGTGCGTCGATACTCCTTGGCGCTGTCGCTGGTGCCAAATCCCGTCAGGGCGACAGTCAAATCGAAATCCGTGCTTGGTTCCAGTGTGGTAGAGGATGCATAGCGGCGTTCCACCCCGAAATCCACCTGAACACATTCGTTGCGGTATTGCAGCCCCAGACCGACCCGGTCGAGATTGCGTCCCGCAAGGTCATAGCGCCAATTGGTGGAGCCGGTCCAGTGGCGGCTCATGCGGTAGGAGCCGTCAAAGCTCCACTCCGACTGCGCGCTGGTCCGGTCTTCCTGCGGGTCGGTGACCAGAAGCAGGTAAGAGGCCCCGAGATCCATGCGGGCATTGGTCCAACCGGCGCGGGCCTCGGCTTTGGAAAAGCGGAAATCGCCATCCAGAAGGCCGCGCGCCACGAGGCTGAGGCCCGAGGCATTGGCAAAGCGTCCGGCAATCAGCCAGTCGCTGGCAAGCGGCTGCAGACCCGAGGAGCGGGAGAAATCCGCATCGGCGGTTTCACGCCAGACCCGGCCAAAGGTGAGCGCGGCAGACCAGCCTGCGGGCGCCTCGTGCATCCAGCGCAGGCCCATGGCGGCGGTATAGCCGTGTTCGCGCCGGTCAGCGGCGGGGAAGCGCGAAAGGCTGAGCAGGTTGGCCTCGTCAAACTCGACACGGGTGCTTTCGTCGTTGGGGTTCAGGGGCCTGTCGCCGCCAACCCAGCCGAACTGCACCACCGGCTCGATCAGGGTGCGCCCGCCCGCAGGTCCGCGTTTCTCCCACGGCCAGCGCAGCTCGACCGAGACGCCCGGTGTGGCCCGCGAAACCTCCGCCGGGGCGGTGTTGTCCTGCCGGATGCTGTAGTGATCGAGCCAAAGATGCCCGGATACACCGGCGCGGATGCCGCCCACCAGCGTCCAGCGCTTGCGCCAGCTGGCCTCGGCGTTGAAGCGGGCAATGTCACGCCCGTCCACCACCGTATCGGCGTCGGCGCTGTCAAAGGGGATGGAGCTGTAGCGGTAATGGGTGTGCGCCTCGCCGGACAGCCGCAACTCGCCACCGAAGGCCTGCGGAAAGAAGCGCTTTTCCATCCGGCCAAAGCCCACAATCGTGGGCTGGGTGTCGTTGTTCTCGGAATCGCGCAGGGATTCGTAATGCAGCAGCCCCACTTCGATGAACTCGTCGCGGCGGACCCGCGTCAGGGTCAGGCTGCTTTCCAGCCGGTCGGCCCCGGTGATGCCGTAGTCATTGAGGTAGGCCGCATCCGAGGTGGTCTTGAGATCGAAGGCCAGTTTGAAATCGTTCTTGAGATCAAACGCCCCTTCGGCAAACAGGTAGCCCCGCGCCTGATCGGGCAGCAGCGTGTCGCCGGTCAGCGCGCCGGTGACGAGCAGGTTGCCATTGCGGAAGGCGCGGCGATAGCGGAACTCCAGCGTGCGGGTCTTGGGCGACAGATACGGCGTCAGGGTGATGTCCTGATGATCGCCGATCGGAATGAAGTACGGCAGCTTGATGCCAAAGCCGAGCAGGGTGGAACTGCGCAGCGAGGGGATCAGAAGCCCGCGCGCCCGCTTCAAGGTCGGGTCCGGCAGGCGCATGCGTGGCAGGTAGAAGATCGGCACGTCGAGCACGCGCAGCTGCGCATGGTCGAAGTAGAGTTGCCGCTCCTGTTGATCGTGGATCACGCGGGTGGCGCGGATCTGCCAGAGCGGCGGGCTGTCGTCGCCGCAGACCTGACAGGAGGTCACGGCGACCTTGGACAGCTGCGTATAGCGGCCTTCGACGCGCTGCGCTTCGACGGCGGCCAGCTGCAACTGCTGGTCCATGATCATGCGCGCGCTGCTCAGCAGACCGTTGCGCAGGCCCTGATCCATCTGGGCATAGTCCGCGAGCAGGATGTTGCCCGCCTCGTCGGTGATGCGGATCGGCCCGTCGATCTGAAGCGTGTCGGTGGACTGGTCATAGACGATGCGCGTGGCGGTCAGGCGGATGCCATCGTGCAGCGCCTCAACATTGCCAGTGGCGATCAGCAGCGTGTCATTTTCGACAAAGACCTGATCGGCCACGAGCAGCGCAGGCGGCGTTTGCTCGGGCACAGCGGGTGTGCCCTGCGCCAAGACGGGCAGGGGCAGGGCCAGTGCAAGCAGAAGGGCCAAGATATGGAGGCAGCGAGTCATCCATCCTCCATATGCAGTATCAGACCCAGCGCGAGCAAGACCGATGCGACAGGCGGCACCCATGCGGCCATCAAAGGCGAGACCTGACCGTTTTCGCCAAGGATCTGAGCGAAATTCCGCACATAGTAGAGCCCAAATCCCAAAAGCACGGCGGAAAGCACCGCAAGGCCGGTCCGTCCCAGACGTGTCGGGCGCATGGTGAAAGCCGCGCCGACCAGCATCATGGCGACAAGGAAGACGGGGCGCGCCAGTTCCATGTTGAGCCAGACCACGTGGCGGCGGGCGGAGAAGCCGGCCTCTTCGAGATCGTCGATGAAGGCGGGCAGGTCCCAGATGGCGATGGCCGACGGTTTGCCGAAACGGTCGCGGATGCTCTCGCGCGTTAGGGTCGAGGGGATGCGCAGGGTGTCATGCGCCTTGGCCCCGGTTTCGGGTGTAAGCCCTGCCGCCAGAGGCCAGGCCTTGGCATTGGTCAGCACCCATTCGGCGTCTCCGAGTTCGGCCTTGTCCGCGATCACCCGCTGCGCCGGGCCACCGCCTGCGGCGTAGATCACGAAGCTGACGTCATAAAGCACGGTCGCCTCGGAATTGGCGCGGGCAGCGCGGATCACCGATTGGCCCTGCGTGCTGCCTTGCCGGAGCCACAGGCCTTCGGGACCGATCGAAAGCGCCGAGGCGCCGCCGTTCTCATAGGTCTCGCGCAGGTCTGCGTAGCGTTTGGAGGTGGCGGCCACCACCGGGTTGAGCATCGCCACGGTCAGCCCGCCGATGAGCATGGCCATGACAACCGGCGCAATCAGCGCCACCAGCCCGGAGCGCCCCGCCGCCCGCGCCACCACCAGTTCCGATGAGCGGGCAAGGCCAAGGAACAGCGCAACGGTGGACAGGATCATCACCAGCGGCAGGATCTGGTAGAGCCCCTCGGGAAGTTTGAAGGCCACCAGCTGCAACAGCTGCGCCATGGTCGGATCGCCATCCAGACGGCGCATTTCGTCCATCAGGTCCACGAATCCCTGGAACAGCGCAAAGACCGCAAAGATCGACAGGAACAGCCAGAGAAAGCGGCGGGCGAAGTAGTAATGCAGGGTCATGCCGGGGCCGCCTCCTGCTGCGCCGCGCCGCGTTTGGGCCGGAACGGGCGGGAGGCGGTCCACAGCAGGGACCAGACGATCACCAGCCCGACCGCGCTTGGCAGGTAGACCAGCGGCCAGAGCCGGGCATCGGCGCGCACCGGATCGGTCACGCCGCTTTCTACCAGCTTGACCACGACCAGCAGGAAAATCGCACCGACGATCTGTTTGGTCACGCCAAAGCGCGAATAGCCGCCGACCATCAGCCCCGAATAGCCGATCAGCGCCGCAACGATGCAAAGCAGCGGGTTCTGAAAGCGCATATGCGCCTCTTCCAGCACCTCGCCGGGATCGTCCCGGACCTCGATGGCGACGGCTTCGGTGTTGGTCAGAAGCTCCCATGTGGGCACGAAACTGGCCTTGCGCCGTCCGCCGCCGCTCTGTTCGATCAGGGCCGAGACGTCATAGGTCAGATCGCCGAAATTGGTTGTCGAGAGGCGCCCTGTTTCAAGGTCCAGCGTCTGGGCCATGCCTTCGAGCATTGCCAGTTTCGGCCCGTCGTCATCACGCAGGAGATAGGCTTTGTCCGCCGTGTAGGTGACCTCGCGCCCCGCCTGTCTGCGATCCGAAAGCAGCACATCGCGCAACTCGCCCCGCTCGGAGATGTCGCGGATGTAGAAGGTCACGCCTTTGGTCGGGTGCAGGAAGACCCCTTCGCGCAGCAGGCGCGCGGTGAGGGAGCCGGAAATCTCGCGCTCGCGCAGACGCAGTTGCTCCAGAGAGGCGGGCACCAGAACATGGGTCAGCATCGCCATCATTGCCGCGATCATCACGCCAAAGATCAGCACGGGCCGCGCCAACCGCCACGGTGAATAGCCCACCGCCTGCACCACGGTCAGCTCGGATTCGCTGCTGAGGCGATTGGTGACGTAAACCGCCGCCGCAAAGGCCGCCATGGGCAGCACAAGCGCAATCACCGAGGGCAGGGACAGGGCGGAAAATTCGAGGAAAACACCCGCCGAATGGCCGTCCGCGATGAGACGATCAAACAGCACCACGGCGCGGTTGACCCAATAGACGGAGACCAGAACGAGCGCAAAGAATCCGAACAGCACCATCAATTGCGACAGCATATAGCGGTCGAATCTTTGCACGAAGCGCCCCCAAGCACAGTTTTCTTGGGTCGCAGGTTAGCGGATCAGGGGGGGAGGGGAAAGCTGACTCTGGCCTTTGTGCCCGCAGGGGGCTACCTCTTGGCGGAAAGCCACTCAAGCCCGACACGGAGACCGATATGACCCAGCTGCGCAAGATCACTTTTGCCGAAACCAATCTTGATGGGCTGGACGCCGTGGAAGGCGCGATCGGGGTTCTGATCAATGCCGCCGGCACGCTCAGCCCCGGCGCGCGGCGGGTCAATCGCCTGAGCAAGGGCGCGGTGGCCAAGGCGGTCGCGAGCGAGGCCTGGGAGAAGCTGAGCGAAGGCAGCGCCCTGACGCTGGCCATGCCGGTGGGGCTTCAGGCAGAGGCGGTTGTGCTGGTCAAGCTGGAGCGGCGGCCGCAGGTCGCAATGGCGCGCAAGGCAGGGGCGGCACTGGCGTCTGCGGTTGGCTCCAAGGCGCTGATGCTGCTGGCGGAGAACACCACGCGCACGGCGGATGTGGCCCTCGGGCTGGCTCTGAAAGGCTACAAGTTCGCAGATCACCTGAGCGAAAAGGGTGATCCGCTGGAAGGCGCGGTGATCTGCGTCAAGGATCCGGGCGCGGAGGCCAAGGCGGTCAGCGATGCGCTGGCGGTGGCCGAAGGCGTGGTGTTCACCCGCGATCTGGTGTCGGAGCCCGCAAACGTTTTGACCACTACCGAGTTTGCCGCGCGTCTTGAGGCGCTGCGCGATCTTGGCGTCGAGGTCGAGGTTCTGGAGGAGGACAAGCTGGCCGAACTGGGCATGGGCGCGCTGCTCTCCGTTGGGCAGGGCAGCGAAAGCCCGTCGAAGGTGGTTGTCATGCGCTGGAAAGGCGGCGGCGACGAGGCACCGCTGGCGCTGGTCGGCAAGGGGGTTGTGTTCGACACCGGCGGCATCAGCCTCAAACCGGCGGCGGGCATGGAAGACATGACCATGGACATGGGCGGCGCAGGTGTTGTCTCCGGCGTGATGAAAACGCTGGCGCTGCGCGGGGCGAAGGCCAACGTGACGGGCCTTGTGGGTCTCGTCGAGAACATGCCCGACGGCAAGGCGACGCGTCCCGGAGATATCGTGACCTCCATGCGCGGCGTGACGATCGAAGTTGTGAACACCGATGCCGAGGGGCGGCTGGTGCTGGCCGATGTGCTCTGGCACGCGCAGCAGACGGAAAAACCCGCTGCGGTGATCAATCTGGCGACGCTGACCGGGGCCTGCATCATTGCGCTGGGCCATGACAACGCGGGGGTATTTTCGAACGACGATGCCTTTGCGAACAAGTTCCTGAAGGCCGCCGAGGCCGAAGGTGAGGGCGCATGGCGTCTGCCGCTGGGCAAGGGCTATCACGACCAGATCAAGACGCTGAAAGCGGACATCAAGAACACCGGCGGGCGTCCCGCCGGTGCAAGCACGGCGGCAGTCTTCCTTGAGCGGTTCATCGAGGACGACATGCCGTGGATCCACCTCGATATCGCCGGGGTGGCGCAGGTCGCCAAGGCGACGACTTTCGCGCCCAAGGGGGCGACGGGCTGGGGCGTCATGGCGCTGGACCGGCTGGTGCGGGATCAGTTTGAGCAGGGGTGAGATGGCTACTGCTGGTGCAACAGAGGTTCGCGCGCGGCCTCGGGGCCGGGTCATGAGTGAGGTGCTGGCGGTTCTTCAAAGCTCCAAAGTCGTCACCTGGTGTAACGTTTCGAGATTTCGCACCCGCCCTGGCGGGCGAGGTCGGGTGCGAACCGGATCGACAAGCGAGCCGGGGATCAATTCCAAAGGATTTCGTCAGAGGAGCGTTTAGGAAATGGGAGAGGCCTATTTCTACCACCTGACCCGCCGTCCGATGGATGAGACGCTGAGTGTGCTTCTGGAAAAGTCGCTCGGCGCAGGTTGGCGCGTGGCGGTGCGGGGGCAGGAACCGGGGCGGATAGACTGGCTCGATCAAAAGCTCTGGCTTGGCCCGGAGGACGGGTTTTTGCCGCATGGGCAGGCGGGCGGTCCGCATGACGGTTTGCAGCCGATCCTGCTGACCTATGGGCCGGATTTGCCGAACGATCCGCAGTGTTTGATGAGTGTCGATGGCGCGGTGATTTCCGCCGAAGAGGTGGAGGCCATGACGCGGGTTTGCGTGTTGTTTGACGGGCATGACAGCGAGGCGGTGCATATCGCGCGCGAACAATGGCGCACGCTGACCGGGGCCGGCTGCAAGGCGAAATACTGGTCCGAAGAGAGCGGGCGTTGGGAGATGAAGGCGGAGTCGTGAGTTAAGGCTCCGCACGGATGTAGGGCGGGGCTATGCCCCGCGCCCGCCTCGACACATCTGCCGGACGGGGTTTCGTGTTTTTATTGTTTGAAGCCTGAAAAAGGCGGCCGCCCAGTGACGGATCATCTAGGCCGGGGCGTTCAAACCCGGCTTATTCGTCTGATCAGATCGAACATCCCCCTTTGGGGCTGCCCGCCTTGGCTTTGTCAGGGCCGCGGCGGAAAATCCGAAGGTCAGTGGTACCGGGGACAAGCCTGCCTATTGTTTGTGAACAGGAGGTTACAGCACAGTGCGGTGGGCATGAGGCCCCGGATCAGGTCCGGGGCGGGGAAGCGCCAACCCGCTACCGTTCCAGCACAAACCGCCCGTTCGAGATTTCAATCCGGTCAAAGCGCTGCAAATAGGTCATGCCGAGCAGCGAGGTGTCCATTTCACCTTCGTTGACAAAGGCGCGCACATCGCTGTCCGTGAAGGGCCCGAGCGCCACGTCAGCCAGCCGGACCGGCGCGGTGCGCACCAGCCCGTTGGCTGTCATGGCTTCGGAGTAGAAGGCGAGGTCTTCGGTTTTCAGACCAACCCGTTCCGCATCACTCTGGGTCAGAACCACGCCGGATGCGCCGGTGTCCACGACGAAGCGGACCGGCGCGCCGTTGATCTCCAGCACCGCGTAATAATGGCCATCGGGCATGAGCGGCAGCTCGATCCGGCCCTGATCTTCGAACACGGCCTGACGTGGCTGAACCGTCTGGCGAATGTCGCCCCACAGGCCAATGGCCGCGATCACGCCAAGGAAGATCAGCGCCCAGGCGGCCATCTGTTTGACCTTGGTGCCAAGGCTGTCGCGGTTCTCGATCAGGAACCAGAAGAGCAGCGCCCCGGCCAGAATGGCGAGATAGATAAAGCGGCCAATTTGCCAGTCGTCCATGAAACACTCCTCACCGGGTCACCTGTTAACACTTATGCGCTGGCCGGGCAGATTTCACCCCGCGCCGGTGGCAAAGCCGAAATCGCGCAGACCGTCGAGCACGAACTGCACCGACAGCGCAGCGAGCAGCATGCCCAGAAGGCGGGTGACGACGGTGATACCGGTCTTGCCGAGCGCGCGTTCGATCAGCCCGGCGGAGAGGAACAGCAAAAGTGCGATCAGCAGGACGGAAACCATGACGCCCAGAACGGAAATCTGCCCCAGAAGATCGCCGGTCTGGCCAATCAGCAGGATGATCGTGGCAATCGCGCCGGGGCCTGCCAGCAGCGGGATGGCGATGGGGAAGACGGAGGGATCGGGGAAGTCTTCGGTCTCGGACTGATCCTCGCGCCGCTTGGTGCGGCGCTCAAAGAGCATGTCGAGGGCGGTCAGGAACAGCAGGATGCCGCCCGCAATGCGGAAGGCGGGCATGGAAATGCCGATAAAGCCCAGGAGCCCTTCGCCGAGGAACGCAAAGAGCGTCAGCAGGGCAAAGGCAATGACGCAGGCGCGCAGGGCCACCGCGCGGCGGTGTTTCGCGTCCGTGCCGGACGTCAGCGCGATGAAAAGCGGGGTGAGACCAATCGGGTCGATCACCACGAAGAGCGTGACAAAGGAGGTGATGAGAAAGGCGCTGTCCATGGGCAAGCCTTATGCCGCCAAAACGCGCGGGTAAAGAGGTGTCATCACGCAGGTGGGGGGCGGGGCGCAGCCCCGCCCTACGGGCTGTTCCTCAGCTTCCCCATGCGTAGGAAAACTGATCCATGACGGTGCCCACCGCATACTCCTCGCTGTCGGCGGCTTTGAAATGGCCGTGGATCGCGCGTTGGCCGGGGTTGGCATCCACGGTGAGCGTGAGCGCGCCGTAGGCCTTGTTGCTCAGGAAATCCTCCTTGGCGCCATCGGCGGACCCGCCGAGGCCAGAGAGGGTCACACCGCCTGTGCCAACAACAATGAGCGGATAGCCCGGTGGCGTGCGCATGCGTTGATAGGTGTGAGAGTGCCCGGCGATGACGAGATCCGGCATCCGCCCGCTGGCGGAAATCGCGCCGCTGATCGAGGCGCGGGGGCCGGTGTTGTGGGAGCCGTCGAAACAATAGGGCGGATAGTGGCTGGCGATGATCAGGGCTTTGTCCTTGGGCGCGGCGGCCAGTTCGGTCTTGAGCCAATGGGTCTGCTCGGGGGAGACATAGTTGCTCACCGTGCCCAGCCCGATGATCGTGGCCACGGGCGTATCCAGCGTGAAATAATACCACGGCAGGTTCATCGCAGGCCGCCCGCCGGGGGTCGGGACCAGCTTGGGCGCGAGGAAGTTCTTGGCAAAGGACGCGAGGTGATCGCCCCGGTAATCATGGTTGCCGGGAATGGCGAGGATGGCTGGCCCGTAGGCGCTGAACGGCTGGTAGAACTCGTCTTCGTAATGCTCCTCGGCCCCATGCGGGTAGATCACATCGCCAAGGTGGTAACAGAACGCCGGGCAGCCGGGCTGTCCTGCCTGATCCTTGCATTCCTTCTCAATGGCATGGGCGACGGCGAGGCGCGTGGCGGGGGTGCCGTGGTGCCATGATTTGTGATCGGTGCCGCTGTCGCCAAAGCTGTGGAAGCCCATGATCTTGCTGTTGGTGATATCGTCAAGCTGCGCCTGCGTGAGCACCTGCGCAATGTCGTAGTGCAGGTTGAGGTTCTGCGGCGCGTCGGGGACCTGATCGGGGCTGTGTGGGCCTGCCATATCGGCGGTGCCGTCATAGGTGTTGAAGCGGGGGCCTGAAATCGGGGACATGGAGACGCCTTTCTTGCTGGCGGCGGGTCAGGAGACGCCGCGGCTGGAGACAATCAGGGCTTGAAAAGATCACCAAGGCCCAAACCTATCCGTGATCTTGCGGAGGGGCGTGGGCCGCTGTCAACCGTTTCGGGACGGCGCGGGCTCAAGGCAGGCCGCGCTGGGCTCAGACCCTGGTGTAGGTCGCGCTGCCGCCCGAGGTGGTCAGGGTCCAGCTTTGGCCATCCGCCGCGACGGAATAGCTGCCGAGCACGGGCGCGCCGAAGAAGACAGAGAGCAGGATGTCGCTGCCCGGCCCGGTGACAAAGATGCCGCGCCGCTCGCGGCTGTTCAGGGTCCCGCCCAGATCCACCCACGTGCCGATCCCTTCGGAATCGAACGCGCCGTTCAGCATCCAGTGATAGGTGTAGGTGCCGTCGGAGCGGTACAGCGTCTCTTCGCGCCACGTGCCATAGGCATCGGTCTCGAAGCGTTCCCACAGGCCGACGATGCTGCCGGACCCGGACAGACGGGTGAACTGCCACAAAGGATTGGTGTTCGGGAAGGTCAGCGTCTGGTCATCCGCCGAGAGGGTGTAGACCAGCGCCGGTTCTATGGAGAAAAGGGTTCCGTCGGCGGCGATCTCGATCAAAGCCCCGTCTGGCGCCTGCCATGTACCGACAAGCGCGGCGTCGAGGGTGCGGGCGGTTTTGGGCAGAGTGAAAGTGCGGCTGCGCATGGGGGTCTCCAAAAAGGCTCATGCAAGCCTAGGACAGCCCATGCCGCGTGATCAACTCTCGGCCGCGTCGAGCTTTTCCATGGCGGTCTCCCAAAGCGCCTCCGCGCGGCCCAGACCTTCCATGACTTCCGCGTATTTGCGGTTCCATGTCTCAAGCTCACCCTTGCGGCTGTCCTCGTAAAGCGCGGGATCGGCAAGCTTTTTCGCCAGCTTCTCGCGCATCTCTTCGATCTTGGTGACGCGCTCTTCGCATTTGCGGGCCTCGGCGCGCAGTTCGAGGATCACATCGCGGGAGGGGCGTTTGGATTTTTCCGGTTTGGGCTTGTCCTTGCCACCCCGGGCCGGGGTGTCTCGGGCGAGGAGCATGGCGCGGTAGGCGTCGAGGTCTTCCTCGTAAGGTTTCACCGTACCGTTTGAGACCAGCCAGAGCCGGTCCGCGACCATGCTCAGGAGGTGCATGTCGTGGCTGACGAGGATGACCGCGCCGGAATAGGCGGTCAGCGCCTCCATCAGCGCCTCGCGCGATTCGATGTCGAGGTGGTTGGTCGGCTCGTCGAGGATCAGCATATGCGGCGCATCGAGCGTGGCCAGCAACAGCGACAAACGCGCCTTTTGACCACCCGACAGCCGCGCGACCTCGGTCTCCGCCTGCGCGGCCATGAGGCCGAACCCGGCCAGTTGCGCGCGCAGCCTTGCGGGCGTGTGGGTGGGGCGTTCGCGTTGCAGATGCTGGAGCGGTGTTTCGTCGAGGTGAAGCTCGTCCACCTGATGCTGGGCGAAATAGCCGATCCTGAGTTTGCTGCTGCGCCCCTGTTTGCCGGTCATCAGCGGCAAGCGGTCCGAGAGCAGTTTTGACAGGGTGGATTTGCCCTGACCGTTCTTGCCCAAAAGCGCGATGCGGTCGTCCTGATCAATCCGCAGATTGAGGTTCTTCAGAACAACGGTTTCGCCGTAACCGGTTGAGCCGCCTTCGATATTCACGATGGGCGGGGACAGCTCATCAGGCTGGGGGAAGTTGAAGACACGTTTGGCCGCATCCTCGGGGGCGGCGATCATGTCCATGCGTTCGATCATCTTCAGACGCGATTGCGCCTGCTTGGCCTTGGAGGCCTTGGCGCGGAAGCGGTCTACAAAGCTTTGTAGATGGGCGCGGCGCTGATCCTGTTTTTTGGCCATGGCGGCGGCCTGTGCGCGCTTTTCGGCGCGCTGCTTGGCAAAGCCGTCATAAGGCACGCCGTAGTAGGTCAGCTGGCGGTCTTCGAGGTGCAAAATGCTGCCGACGGCGCGGTTCAGAAGACCGCGATCGTGGGAGATCACGATGACCGTGTGCGGGTATTTCTGCAGGTAGGATTCGAGCCAGAGCGCGCCTTCGAGGTCGAGGTAGTTGGTTGGCTCGTCGAGCAGGAGCAGATCAGGCTGGGCAAACAGAACCCCGGCGAGCGCCACGCGCATCCGCCAGCCCCCCGAGAAGGCGGAGCAGGGCATGAGTTGCTGTTCGGGGTCAAAACCAAGGCCACGCAGGATGGTGGCGGCGCGGGCCTCGGCAGACCATGCGTCGATGTCGGCAAGACGGGTCTGAATTTCGGCGATGCGGGCGCTGTCGGTGGCGGTCTCGGACTCGGCCATCAGGGCGTGGCGTTCCTGATCCGCCTCAAGCACCGTGTCGATCAGCGAGGTCTCCGACGCAGGCACCTCCTGCGCGACACCGCCGATGCGGGCGCGGGAGGGCAGGGAGATGTCACCATTGTCGAGCGAAAGCTCCCCCCGGATCAGGCGGAACAAAGTCGTCTTGCCCGCGCCATTGGGACCGACGAGGCCAACCTTGTGACCTTCGGGAATGGTCGCGGAGGCCCCTTCGAACAAGGGGCGGCCTTCGACGGAATAGGCGATATCTTGAATGCGTAACATGAGCCGCGCTCTAGCAGAGGGGCGACGGGCATGCTAGCGCCTTTGCATGCCCGGGACATCGCCATCCTTGATAACCTTTGTTCTGCTGACGGCCCTGACGGTTGTGAGCACAACCATGTTCCTGCCGGCCTTGCCCGCGATGCAGGCGGATTTCGGGGTCAGCGAAGCGGTGATCGGGCTGTCGGTGACCGTCTACATGATTGCGGCGGCGATTTTGCAGCTGGTGCTGGGGCCTTTGTCTGACCGTGTCGGGCGGCGGCCTGTGGTGATTGGTGTTCTGGCGGTCTATTGCGCGGCCTCGTTGGTCTGTCTCGTGGCGCAGGACATTGCCGTGTTCCTGATGGCCCGGACCGTGCAGGCGGTGGCGATGAGCGCGGGCATTTTGGTCGCGGCGATTGTGCGGGATCTGCACAAGGGGCCGGCGGCTGCGGCGACGCTGGCCACGATTGCCTCAGCCATGGCGATTGTGCCGATGATGGCGCCGGTTCTGGGCGGCTTTCTGGAACTGCAGTTTGGCTGGCGGTCGATCTTTGTCTTTTATGCGGTGACGGGGGCGGGTCTGCTGCTTTGGGTCATGCGCGATCTGGGGGAGACCCGGCCTGACGCGCGGGAAGGCCCGCCCGAGCCGCGCCGCGCCATTCTGCGCGAGCCGCGTTTCTGGGCCTATGCCGCCTGTCAGGCGTTGGGCGCGGGGAGCTTTTACATCTTTCTGGTGGGATCGCCGTTTGTCGCGCTTGCGCTTTTCGGGCTCGATTCGGGGCAGATCGGCATCGGGCTCGGATCGGTCACCATGGGGTTCATGCTGGCTTCGGCCCTGTCTGCGCGGCTGGTGCATCGCTTTGGCCCGTTTCGGCTGATCGTGGCGGGGCGGGCGATCTCCCTCTTGGGCCTGACCGCCGGGCTGATCGCCTTCTCCAGCGGGGCGCCGCCGGTCTGGACGTTTTATGCGGCCACCGTCTGGGTCGGCGTGGGAAACGGGCTGACGCTGGCCAATGCCAACGCGCTGGCGCTTGCGGTGCGGCCACGGCTTGCCGGGACGGCGTCGGGGCTGACGGGAGCTTTGGGGAATCTGACGATTGCGGCGCTGTCGGTTGTGACAACGGCGGTGCTGGCACAGGACGCCAGCGCGGCGCGGCTCTTTGCCCTGCTGATCGCGGCGGCCCTGGCCTCGCTCATGGCGGCGGCGGTTGGCCGGTTTCTGGAGCCGGACGAGACGCGGTACGCATAAGTCTTTCCAAGCAAGAAGACCCGTGATACGCGTGCGCGGAATTTTCGACCCGCCGGAACAGCCGGCCCACCCACAGGAGCAAGATCATGGCCCTCGAACGCACCTTTTCGATCATCAAGCCCGATGCAACCCGCCGCAACCTGACCGGCAAGATCAACGCCAAGTTCGAGGACGCGGGTCTGCGCATCGTCGCGCAAAAGCGCATCCACCTGACCAAGGCGCAGGCCGGTGAGTTCTATGCCGTGCACAAAGAGCGCCCCTTCTACGACGAACTGTGCGAGTTCATGGCCTCCGCGCCGATCGTCGCGCAGGTTCTCGAAGGCGAGAACGCGATCACCAAGAACCGTGAAGTCATGGGCGCCACCAACCCGGCCGACGCCGCTGCCGGCACCATCCGCGCCGAGTTCGCCGAATCCGTTGGCGAAAACTCCGTGCACGGCTCCGACGCGCCGGAAACCGCCGCTGTCGAGATCGCCTACTTCTTCTCCGGCCTCGAGCTGGTCGGCTAAGGCCTCTGCCTATTGCGAAAAAAGAAAGCGCCCCGGTTCGGGGCGCTTTTTTTTGGTCTACTGTTTCAGCAGCAGCGCTTCGAGCGCTTCGACGCGCGCCTCGAGGGCGGCGTTCTGGTCATGCAACTGGCCAATGTAGAGATGTGCTTTCTCCAGCTCATTGAGCATCCCGCCGGTCATCTTGGTGATGTTGAACGGGCCATCTTCGGGCGTGGGACCGACGTTGGGCAGGTGCTTCCTCTCGCGCATCATCGCGGCCTGTTCGGGGATGGTGGGCAGCGGGTAATCCTCGTCAAACACCCGGTCACATCCTGCCGCACAGCTTCCGGCGGTGAAAAGTTGACCGGGGATCGTCAGATCGCCATCCGCCGTCAGGCTCATCTCCGGCCCGTCCGCCACCGCATCGGAAATAATGAACCGGTTCGGCGCAGCATTTTCGTGCACGAAATACCAGGTCGTCCCGGCATCGGTATTGTCGAGCGTGAAGTAAGAGCCGCCGTTGTTGACCATGGCGAACATCTCCTGCGCGCCGGACGAGCCGGTGTCCCGGACCCGAATGCGGGCGCTGTTGTCGCTGCGGATAATGTCCACAGACGCCTCGGGGGTGTTTGTGCCAAAGCCCAGATCACCGGTGTCTTCGATCCAGAATGCGTAGGTTGGTGCGCCCGTTTCCACAAAGAAGGGCTCGTTAACATCCGGACGTTCAAGCAGCCCGAACCCGGTACTCCCGATGTTGATGTCCCAATCCGCGCCGGAGGTTTCCTGCATGCGGATCTTTGAGACATTTGCCGATATCATATGCAGATCGGCCTCTGGCAGCATGGTGCCCAGCCCGATCTTGCCATCATCCGCCACATAAAGCGCGTTCGCGGGCGCACCGGCTTCCACGACAAACGGCCGCACACCGCCGCCGGTGACGTCCTCGATTGCGAAATAGTCCGCGCCCGACGGGGCCGTGTCGTTGGCCACAAGCGACCATTTGTTCTGCGGAAAGCTCGGATTCGTTGTGCTGTCGTCAAAGTCGATCCGCGTGTTGCCGTCGTGCAGGCGCAAGGTCGCGCCCCCCGCCGTGTCCAGCGAGAAGGTCCCGGTCGGATCGTCCGGGCACAACTGGCCAAGACAGAGCGAGCGGCGGATGGTGGCGTCCGAGGCGGATTCGAGCACTTGCGCTGTGGCGCCGGACGCGGGGGCGAGCAGCAGAAGGGCGAGCATGGTAAAGGGTCTGGTCATGGTATTCTCCCAAGTTAATCGGCCAGGGAGCCCCCGGACGGCACGTGTTTTTTTTAACCTTTGTATGTCGAGGGTCGCCATCGACCTAGAGTAAAAATTAAACCGCCCCGCCTTAAACTTGAGACACGCATACGCTGCCGCGTCTGCGGCGCTCGGGGACAGTCGTGTCTTGAGAGCGATTCAGGTTAAAGGCGGGACGCTGTAACGCCGCCGCCCAACTCTGATCAGCGGCTTTCCAGCACCTCGAGCCTTGCGACGATCCCCGGCAGGGCGGCCAGTTGCGCCCGCAGATCGGCAATCTCATTCGCCTGTTTGGCGTTTTGCTCATGCAGTTCGGCGATATACAGATGCGCCTTCTCCAGCTCGTTCAGCATCCCGCCGGTCATCGCGGTGATGTTGAACGGACCGTCCTCGGGCGTGGGGCCTACGTTGGGCAGGTGGCGGTTGGCTTTCATCATGGCGGATTGCTCGGCAATGGTGGGCAGCGGGTAATCCTCGTCAAACACCCGGTCACATCCCGCCGAACAGGATCCGGCGGTGAAAAGCTCGCCCATCAGGGTCAGATCGCCGGTCTTTGTCAGTCCCATCTGAATACCGCCGTCCGAGTGGTTGATCATGAAACGGCCCTGCGTGTTGTTTTCATGCACGAAATACCACTCGTTGCTTGTGGTCGTATTGGCGAGCGTGAAGTAGGAGCCGCCCTCGTTCACCATGCGGAACATCTCACGCACGGCCTGGCCGCTGGCCGCGGTGTTCTCGACCGTGATGCCCGCTGTCCCATCGGTGCGTTGAACGTGGAGCGCGTCGGAGGCTCCGATCACACCCATGCCGACATCGCCGCTGCTTCTGACTACAAAGGCATTCGAGGGGGCATCGACGTGGACTTGCAGGGGGTAACTGGGGCCGTTGGGATTGCTGAAGGCCATCCAAGTTGCATCGACGCTCAAATCGAAGGTTTCGTCATAGGCCGCATTGCCTGTCGCCGTTTCCAGTCGCAGCACGGCGCGCGTCACCGTGGGTTCCACAATGTGCAGGTCTGCGGCCGGAATGCTTGTGCCGAGGCCCAGATCTCCGTTGCTTGTCATATAAAACGTGGATTCCGGCGCACCCCCTTCGATTTGGAACGGGGTTGTCGTGGCGGTTTCGTCGTAGAGGCCGAATTCTTCGGTGCTCGATTGGCCAATTTGAATCGACCAACTGCGGTCCGGAAATACGGCTGACGAAGAGGAGTCTTTAAACAGAAGGACCGGACGCGCGTGCTTGATCGTCAGAGTATCATCACCGTAGGCCTCGCTGCCATCGCAGGCGGACCCGACGCAGAGCTCGTCGCTGATATAGGAGTCCGTAGAAGACAGGCTTGTCTGTGCTGACGCCATCTGAGCCAGTGCCATCAAGGCCGTTCCGATCAGGAAGCCAAGCCACGCTGTGCGGTGCAGGTGAGTGTGAGTTCGCATGGTCTCGTCCTTCGCTTCAAGCATAGTCTGTTCGTCTTTAGTGTTTCGCGATCATGGCTTCCAAGGCGGCCAGCCGCGCCTCGATGTCTGCATTCTGCGCAATCAACGCCTGATTTTCCGCCGCGCGCATCCTGTCGCGTTCTTCCAGTTCGGCAATATAGAGATGCGCCTTCTCAAGCTCATTAAGCATCCCGCCGGTCATCTTGGTGATGTTGAAGGGGCCGTCTTCGGGCGTGGGGCCAACGTTGGGCAGATGCTTCCTCTCGCGCATCATCGCGGCCTGTTCGGGGATGGTGGGCAGCGGGTAGTCCTCGTCGAAGACCCGGTCACAGCCTGCCGAACATTCGCTTGCCGTGAAGAGCGATCCGAGGATCGTCAGGTTGCCGTCCCGCGTCAGAGCCATTTGCAGCCCGCCGTCCGAGTGGTTGATCATGAAACGCCCTTGGGTGTTGTTTTCGTGGACAAAATACCACTCGTTCCCGGTGTCCGTGTTGGCCAGCGTGAAGTAGGAGCCGCCGTTGTTCTCCATCTTGAACATCTCGCGAACGGCTTTCTGGCCGGAGTTTTCCTGAACCAGGATCCGGGCCGTGCCGTCGTTGCGCATCATGTGCAGGCCGGCCTGCGGCAGGCTGGTGCCGAGGCCGACCAACCCGGTCGGGTTGACGTTGAGCGCATAAAACGGGGCGTTGGCGCTCACGAAAAACGGGAAGGTGCCAGCCGTGGTGTCCTTGAGAAAGAAGCCGGAGGCCGAGGTGATCATGTCCCAGATCCGCGGCGAAGCCCCGGTTGTCTCCAGTCGCACCGTCGCCGAGTTGTCATCGACAACGTGCAGCGGCATTTGCGGGAGCATGGTGCCGAGGCCGACATAGCCGACCTGGCTGATCCACATGGAGTTGTCCGGCGCGGCGCTCATGACGCTGAAGGGGATGGTGTTGAAGGTGGAATCTTCGATGGAAAACCGGTCGAGACCGTAGCGTTCCGTATCGTTGAAGCGCAGGGTCCAGTCGGTGGACGGGTAATCGCCGTTTGAGGTGTCGCGCGCTTGCAGGCGGATTTGGGTGTAGTTCAGTTTCAGCAGGGTTGAATCGGCAAAGGCCTCGCCTTCGGTGCAGGCCTCACCGATGCAGACCGCCTCATCCAGCACCGTGTCACCCGCGACGAAGAGATCGGCGCTGAAGGTGTTGGTGTCGGAAATGGCGACGCCATCGGTAAAGGAGTTGCCCGATTGCACCCCCTGAGCGGCCAGTGAGCCCGCGTAAAATGACAGGGAGATGGCGCAGAAAAGTTGCGATTTCAGGGTCATGACAAAAGGCTCCTCAAATGGGTTTGCGGCCCCTCAGGGAAACCTTCAGGGCCGTCAATAAAGGGTGATGCCCGCTGCCGAAGCCTGCCAGAGGCAGGTTTTTGTCAGGGGCGCGCGGATTGTTCTTCGAGCCGCAAGAGCCGTGCTTCGAGCGAGACATTGCGTTGTTCCTGCGCACTCAGGCGCTCTTCGAGCTCGGCAATGTAGAGATGCGCTTTCTCAAGCTCATTGAGCATCCCGCCGGTCATCTTGGTGATGTTGAAGGGGCCGTCCTCCGGCGTGGGGCCGACGTTGGGCAGGTGCTTCCTCTCGCGCATCATCGCGGCCTGTTCGGGGATGGTGGGTAGCGGGTAGTCTTCGTCGAAGACCCGGTCACAGCCTGCCGCGCAGGACCCGGCGGTGAAAAGCTCGCCCAGCAAGGTCAGATTGCCTTCCTTGGTCAGCCCCATTTGCAGACCGCCGTCCGAGTGGTTGATCATGAAACGCCCTTGGGTGTTGTTTTCGTGGACAAAATACCACTCGTTGTTGGTCACCGTGTTGGCCAGCGTGAAATAGGAGCCGCCGTGGTTCACCATCTTGAACATCTCGCGCACGGCGTGGCCGCTTGCAGGTGCGTTTTCGACCGTGATCCCGGCAGTGCCGGTCTCGCGGTATACGTGCAGGGCATCCGCAGCACTCAGAATGCCCATACCAACGTTGCCACCGAGGTGCACCGAGAGGGAGTAGTCCGGAGAGTCGCGCCTGATTTGGAACGGGAGTGAACCGTACGTTATGTCGGACAGATAGTAAGACGTTGGCGTTGCGGCCATTTGCCAGGACTGGGGGGCTGCGCCTCCCGATTCAAATCGCAACGTTGCGCCGCCAGTGCCGAGGATGTGCATGTTGGCTTGCGGAACAGTGGTTCCAACGCCGACTCTCCCGAGCGTGCCGACGTAAAGAGACCCGCTCGCAGCGTCGCCCTCGATCTGGAACGGCACCGAATTGGCGTCCTGGTCCTTGATGGCGAAGTAGTCCAGCGGCGCGATGGGGTCGTTGAACAGCAAGGACCAGTCGCGGGAGCCGGGGCTTGACCCGGTGGTATCGAACACATCGATCTGCGGCGTCGGCGAACTGATGGTGATGTCCGCATCCTTGATGTTCGCGATGGCCTGACAGCCCGATCCGAAACAGCCGGAGCTTTGAATGCGCGCGTCGCCGGTGACCCGCAAATCATCGTTGACAAGTTCTTCGGCGAAAGCCGGGGCGGCGAAGAGGCTGAGGCTGAAAAGGCAAACGAAAGACGGACGGGCAAAGTCAGGCATGAAGGCTCCTTAACCAATTTGCTTGTGCGTCTGACCAAAAATTGACCAGACGATAAAGAATTTGGCGGCAGGCTGGAACCTGACGTTGCGTGAGTCAACGATTTTATAGGTTTACGTTGCGAGACGTTCGGCGAGATGGCTCGCGCAGCCGGTCAAAGCGGCATAATCGTCATCGACCAGATGCACCGGGAATTGCGTCATGTAGGGGCCGAAGCGGCCCTTGTCCGCAAAGCTTTCCGCAAAGCCGAGCCGCGACAGGTGCGGACCGAAATGGCGCACCACGCCGCCCACAAGATAGATGCCGCCAAAGGGCAGGGCGATCAGCGCCTGATCGCTGGCATACCGGCCCATGAAGCGTACAAAGAGCTTGGCCGCGTGGGTGGCGCGGGGATCGCCGGTCTCGAAGGCTTTCATGATGGCGGCGGCATCAAGCGCGGGGCTGTCGTCGCCGTCCTCATGGCTGAGGAAAGCATGGATGCGTTCAAAACCTCGGCCTGACAGTACGTCTTCGATACTGGGCGTGCCATGTTGGGCGGCAACCCAATCGCGCAGGCGCAGCTCTTCTTCGTTTTGGACTGGCATGGCGATGTGACCGGCTTCGGCGGGGGTGACAACGGTGCGGCCGTCGATGCGGAACACCGGGGCGACGTTGAGACCGGTGCCGACATTGACCACAAGCCGCGTCGCATCCGGCTCGGCCGGGCGGCCGGGCAGGACAGGGCGCTGCGAGCTGGCTTCGAGATGCGCCACGGCAAAGCCCTGCGCCTGCAGATCGTTCAGGATCGACACCGTATGCGCGCCGGTGGTCTCGGCCAGTGCATCATTGGTGATGGTCCAGCTGAGATTGGTCATCTGGCCGGTGCCGTTCTTTACCGGACCGGCCATGTCGATGCAGACCGCTTCGGGGCGGGCGTCCGTGCCGGTGAGGAAATCGCGCAGGATCGGCTCGATGCCGCTCTGGTCCGCGTTGCGGTAGCGCTTGATCGTGTGTGTCTGCACCGTGGTGCCACGGGCAAAGGCCACGCGGGTGTTCGTGCCACCGATGTCCGCCACAACCGCCAGTTTGTCACTCATGTTAGCGCCCTAACCTCTTTGCAAGAGCGTGGTAAGACGCCTTGGGCGTACGTTCAAGGGTTTCGAAGTCCACATGGACCAATCCGAAGCGTTGTTCATAGCCGCAGGCCCATTCGTAATTGTCCATCAGCGACCACAGATAATAGCCCCGCAGCGGCACCCCTTCGGCCAGCGCGCGTTGCAGGCTGTGCATATGGGCGTCGATATAGGCGAGGCGCTGGGGGTCTTCGATGGCCCCGTTTTCGATCACATCGGGCGAGGCGAGGCCGTTTTCCGTGACGATCAGCGGCAGCGTGCCGGTGTATTCGCGCGCGGTGCGGGTGAGGAAGTTGTAGAGCCCTTCGGGATAGATCTCCCAGCCCATCAGGGTCTTTTCCAGCGGGCCTTCGACCTCTTTGAAACCGGGCCAGGCACCGCCGCTCGGGGCGATGAGCTTGCGGGTGTAATAGTTCAATCCACACCAGTCGACAGGTGTGCCGATGGTGCCGAAATCGTCCTGCCAACCGTCCGGCATGTACGGCTCTAGCCCACCCAGCACGTTTTGCGGGTATTCGCCCTTGAACACGCCGCCAAGGAACCAGCGGTTGTAGATGCCGTCATAAAGCGCGGCTTTCTCCGCGGCCTCCAGGCTGTCATCCGCCGGATCGGCCCATTCGAGATTGAACACCGCGCCGAGGTTGCTCAGGCCCAGCCCGCGCATGGTCTGGATCGCCTTGCCATGGGCGAGCAAGACATGGTGCATGGCGCGCGCCGTGGCGCGGATGTCGCGCAGGCCGGGGGCGTGATAGCCCTCGAAATGCGACAGCCAGGCCACGCACCACGGCTCGTTGATCGGCGCAACGGAATGCATCCGATCCCCGATGCGGGACATGATGGCATGGGTGTAATCGGCGAACCAATCGGCGATGTCGCGATTGCGCCAGCCGCCCCGGTCGGCAATGGGTGATGGCAGCTCCCAATGGTAGAGCGTGGCGCAGGGTTTGATCCCGCGCGCCAGCATGGCATCGGTCAGACGGTCATAGAAATCAAGACCTTCGGGGTTCACGGTGAACCCATCGGGCATCACCCGCGCCCAGGAGGTGGAGAAGCGGTAGCAGTCGAAGTTCGCCCCGGCCACGAGATCCATATCGGCCTCAAAGCGGTGATAATGATCGCAGGCGAGGCGGCCGTTTTCGGCGTTTTTCACATTGCTCGGTGTGGCGGCGAAGTCGTCCCAATGGGTGGGGCCGGCTCCGCCGAAACCGTGGCCTTCGATCTGGTAAGACGAGGTGGCGACCCCGAAGTCAAACCCTTCGGGGAAATCGGCGCGGGTGTAGGTCATGGTGTCTCTCAGCTTGGCGCGGGGCCGGTGGAAGAGCCGATGATCAATTCGGCTTCGAACAGTTCTGTGAGCGGGGGCTGGCCGGGATTTTCGATCAGGGACAGCAGCATTTCCGCCGCGCGCATCCCGGCGTTTTGAACCGATGAGCGGGTGGCGGTGAAGATGGGCACGTCGATCCCGTTGCGCATATAGCTCAGATCGTCGTCATGGGTGATCACGGAGACATCACGCCCCATGGTCAGCCCGCGTTCCTGAATGGCCCGGCGCACGCCGATGGCGGAGATCATCGAGGCCACGAGAAAGGCCGTGGGTGGCTCCGGACCATCGAGCATTTCGGAGGCGGAGGCGTGGCCGTAGATCTCGGTCATCTCGCCGCTGCGCATCAGGGCAGGCGAGGCCGCAAGGCCGCGCGCCGCGAGCGCATCGCTGTATCCGGCGCGGCGGCGGTGGGCGAAGTCCATGGCCTCAAGTCCGTTCACCAGCGCAATGCGTTTGTGCCCCAGATCCAGCAGGAAGTCCGTGGCCCGGCGAAAGCCGCGCCCGTTGTTGGTGTCGAGCCAGGAGTAGTCCTCGGTCACGTAGGAGGCGCGTCCGTGCACGACGAAGGGCATCTGCAATTCACGCAGAAGGCCGATGCGCGGATCATCCATGTGCGGCCCGTGTACAAGCACCCCGTCCACGTTGCCGCGCGCCTTGATCGCGCGATAGGCCGCCTCTTCGCCCGTGTCCTCGACGAGGCTGATCACCACTTCGTAGCCCTGCCGCGAATAGACGGACCCGGCCCCAAGGATGAAATCGCCAAAGATCGGGTTCACCATCTCGTGCCGGGTGGACATGGGCAGCACGTGACCAATGGCGCGCGCCCGCCCGGTTGCCAGCCCCTGGGCGCGGGCGTTGGGGCTGTAGCCCACCGCCTTGGCTGCTTCCAGTACGCGGGCGCGGGTGGTTTCGCTCACCTCCGGATAGCCGTTCAGTGCGCGGCTGACGGTGGTGGGCGAAAGGCCGAGATGAGAAGAGAGTTCTTTGAGATTCATGTTTCAAACGAACCAAAGCGGTTTGGATTTGTAAAGGTTTTCATGGCCCATTGATGCAAAAAAGTTTTGCGCCCCTGCACGGAAGGACGCCAAAGGCGCATAAGTTTTCAGCTTATTTTGCACGCTAACAATTGACAGGCGCGTCAGAATCGCGCATTGGATGGATTATTCAAAGCGCTTTGGCAAATCTGCTCATAGCCCGCACCCCAGGCACATTGCCTGATTTTGGGTTCGCAGGTTTCGGGAGGAGGGTTCGCCTTGCGCAGGGAGAAAACATGGCGCGCCGCGTGCTTGCGCGGCGGCCTTTGGAAAAAGACATCGGGAGGTCCTTCTTCAATGAAACGCAACTATCTTATGGGCGTTGCCGCACTGGCCATCACGGCAGGCTCGGCACAGGCAGCTGATCTGACCATTGCCGGTCCCTGGACCGGGCCGGACGAGGTGCAGGTTCAAAAGGTTCTGGACGTGTTCCGCGCGCAGTCCGGACTGGACGTGAGCTATGTCGGCTCCGACAGCTTCGAGCAGCAGATCGTTGTGGATGCCGAAGCGGGCAGCGCGCCGAACGTCGCCGTATTCCCGCAGCCGGGTCTGGCCGCAACCATGGCAAGCCGCGGCTTCCTCACGCCGCTCAAGGATGGCACTGGCGACTGGATCAACGAGAACTACGCGGCGGGCTCGTCGTGGGTTGATCTGGGCACCTACGCGGATGAGAACGGCGAGGACAAGCTTTACGGCTTCTTCTACAAGGTCGATCTGAAATCGCTGGTCTGGTACATCCCGGAGAACTTCGAGGATGCGGGCTACGACGTGCCTGAAACCATGGAAGAGCTGAAGGCGCTGACCGATCAGATCGTGGCCGACGGCGAGACGCCGTGGTGCATCGGTCTGGGGTCTGGCGGCGCGACGGGCTGGCCGGCAACCGACTGGGTCGAAGACCTGATGCTGCGCACGCAATCCCCGGCGGATTACGACGCATGGGTGGCCAACGAGATGGCCTTCAACGACCCCAAAGTGGTTGCGGCCATTGAGGAATTCGGCTGGTTCATCGAAGATGCGCGCGTGGCAGGCGGGCAGGGCGCGGTGGCCTCCACCGACTTCCGCGACAGCCCCAAGGGCCTGTTTGACGCACCGCCGCAGTGCTACATGCATCGTCAGGCATCGTTTATCCCGGCCTTCTTCCCGGACGGCACCTCGGTTGGCGAAGACGTAGACTTCTTCTACTTCCCGGCTTTCGCGGACAAGGATCTGGGCGCACCGGTTCTGGGGGCGGGCACGCTCTGGGCGATCACCAACGAGAACGACGCGGCGCATCAGTTCGTCGAGTTCCTGCAGTCGGTGGAAGCACATGAAGCCTGGATGGCGCAGAAAGGGTTCCTGACGCCGCACAAGGGTGTGAACCCGGATGCCTTCTCTGATCCGACGCTGAAGAAGATGAACGAGATTCTTCTGGGCGCGACCACCTTCCGCTTTGACGCATCGGACCTGATGCCGGGCGGCGTGGGCGCTGGCACCTTCTGGACCGGCATGGTCGACTATGCAGGCGGCAAGGACGCGGCAACGGTTGCGGGCGAGATCCAGGACAGCTGGGACGCGCTGAAGTAAGTCGAGGTGGCGGCCCCGGCGTGGGGCCGCCCCTTTTGCACCCTTGTGAGCGGTGCGCCGCAAAACCCGTGGACGGGTTTTGCAAAAATCTTCAAAGATTTTTGCCACCGCGTGTGGCGAAGGAGGGGCCATGCATCCGGCGTTTCAGGGCATCCTGACGATTGTCATCGGTGTCAGCGGATGTCTCGCGTATTTCTACTTTTCCAATCAGTTCCTCGACAAGGTTCTGTATCCGGCAAAAGGTCCGAACGCGGGGCGCAATATCAACCGGGCGAACATGATCCGCCCCTGGTTGTTCCTGTTTCCGGCGATGGCCGCTCTGACGGTCTATCTCGCCTATCCTGTCCTGGAGACCCTGCGTCTGTCCCTGACGGATCGCGATCAGGGCGGGGCCTTTGTGTGGCTCGACAACTACACCCAGATGTTCGCGGAGCCGAAATTCTGGGAAGCCATGCGCAACAACATGCTGTGGCTTATCGTGGTGCCCGCCATGTCCACGGCGTTCGGCCTGCTCGCTGCGCAGCTCACGGATCGGATCAAGTGGGGCAATATCGCGAAATCGCTGATCTTCATGCCCATGGCGATCAGCTTTGTCGGGGCGGCTGTGATCTGGAAGCTGGTCTATGACGCCCGCCCGCCCGGCGCAGAGCAAATCGGCATCCTGAACGCGGTCTATGTCTGGTTCACCGGGAACGACCCGCAGCAGTGGCTGACTGTGCCGTTCTGGAACAACTTCTTCTTGATGGTGGTGCTGATCTGGATCCAGACCGGCTTTGCCATGGTTATTCTGAGCGCCGCGCTGCGCGGCATTCCCGAAGAGACCATCGAGGCGGCCATCGTGGACGGGGCCAATCCGTTCCAGATCTTCTTCAAGATCAAGGTGCCGCAGATCATGTCCACGATCATGGTGGTCTGGACGACGATCACGCTGGTGGTGCTGAAGGTCTTTGACATCGTTTTTGCCATGACCAACGGGCAGTGGGAGACGCAGGTTCTGGCCAATTACATGTACGACAAGCTGTTCCGGTCGCTCGATTGGGGCGTGGGGAGCGCGAGCGCGATCATCATCATGCTGCTGGTCACGCCGATCCTTGTCTGGAACGTGCGCAATGCGCGCAAAGAGATGCGCTGAGAGGAGCTACTGCGCTCAAGTAGCGAAGCGGTAGTGCGAAAGGGAAATTATGGATAATATTGCAGGTACCAAATCCTCTTTGAGCTGGGCGGTGCAGATCTCCACGGTTCTGCTTGTGGCGCTCTGGCTTTTCCCGACCGTGGGTCTGTTTGTCTCCTCCTTCCGGACGGCGGATCAGATCAGCGGCTCGGGCTGGTGGAAATCGCTTTTCCCGTCCGAGCAGACAGAGCAATACCGCGCGGCGGACCCGGATGAGAACCGGGTGGCTGACGGCGACGTCTTTGTGGTGCGGGGCAACATCTTTGCCGAGGCGGGCGAGGATGCCAGCGGCAAGGCGATCAGCACCTGGGGCACCTCGTCCCGCGCGGTGTCCGCCTATGAAGCCGGTGCTGTGGCCGAGATGAAAGGCGGCGAGACGATCACGGTCTCAGGCAGCGGCGATTATGAATGGCGCGGCGATGAGGATCAGATGTCCGGGCGCGGGCAGAGGGTGTTTGTCACCGTGACGTCTCCACCGGAGTTCACGCTTGAAAACTATGAGTTGGTGCTGTTCTCCGGCAATGCGACGGACGGTATGGCGAAGGCCTTCTTCAACACGTTGACCGTAACCATTCCGGCCACGATCATCCCTATCGTCATTGCCGCTTTTGCCGCTTATGCCTTGGCGTGGATGGATTTTCCGGGGCGGGCGCTCTTGGTGGCCTTTGTGGTGGGGCTTCTGGTGGTGCCATTGCAACTGGCGCTGATCCCACTGCTGAAGCTGCATTTGGGGATTGGCATTGGCAAAGGCTACCTCGGTGTCTGGCTGGCTCATACGGGCTTTGGACTGCCACTCGCGATTTACCTGCTCAGGAACTACATGGTCGGATTGCCACGCGACATTATCGAGAATGCCCGCGTGGACGGGGCGACGGATTTCCAGATCTTTACCAAGATCATCCTGCCGCTCAGCTTCCCGGCGCTGGCCAGCTTTGCGATCTTCCAGTTCCTCTGGACATGGAATGACCTGCTCGTGGCCAAGGTGTTCCTGATCGACGCCACCGGTCAGACCACGGTGATGACCAACCAGATCGTCGAGCTTCTGGGCACGCGCGGCGGCAACTGGGAAATCCTTGCGACGGCGGCCTTTGTCTCTATCGCGGTGCCGCTCATGGTGTTCTTTGCCATGCAAAAATACCTGGTGCGCGGACTTCTGGCAGGATCGGTGAAATGATGGATCTCTTTGCAGGCAAAATGACGTACGAGGCCCCGGATCGCGTCCGGGGCGGGCTCCCGGATCAGGTTCGGGACACAACAGAACGACAAACCGAAGGCGCTTCCATGCTGAAACCCAACTTAGACGATCCCGATTGGTGGCGCGGTGCCGTGATTTATCAGATCTATCCGCGCAGCTTTCAGGACAGCAACGGCGACGGTATCGGCGATCTGAACGGGATCACCACGCGCCTGCCGCATATTGCGAGCCTTGGCGTGGATGCGATCTGGATTTCGCCCTTCTTCAAGTCGCCCATGCGCGATTTCGGCTATGACGTGAGCGATTACTGCGACGTTGATCCGATGTTCGGCAGTCTCGCGGATTTCGATGCGCTGATTGAAATGGCGCATCAACTGGGGCTGCGGGTGATGATTGATCTGGTGCTTTCGCACACCTCGATTGACCATCCGTGGTTTGCCGAAAGCCGCAAGTCCAAGGACAATGCCCGCGCGGATTGGTACGTCTGGGCGGATGCAAAGCCCGATGGCTCGCCGCCGAACAACTGGCTGTCGATCTTTGGCGGCTCGGCATGGCAATGGGAGCCGCAGCGCTGCCAGTATTACCTGCACAACTTCCTGACCACCCAGCCGGATCTGAACTTCCACGAACCTCGCGTGCAGGACGCATTGCTGAAGGTGGCGGAGTTCTGGCTGGACCGCGGCGTTGACGGGTTCCGGCTCGACACGATCAACTTCTATGTCCACGATCAGGAATTGCGCGACAACCCGGCGCTGCCGGAGGACAAGCGCAACCCGATCAGCGCGCCGGCGGTGAACCCGTACACCTGGCAAGAGCACCTCTATGACAAGAACCGCCCGGAGAACCTGGCGTTCCTGCGCAAGCTGCGGAGCCTGATGGATGGCTATGGCGCGGCCGCCGTGGGGGAGGTCGGGGATGATCTCTACGGGCTTGATATTCTTGGGGAATACACATCCGGCGATGACAAGGTGCAGATGAGCTATGCCTTCGAGCTGCTCTCTTCCGTGCCGCCGACAGCCGATTACGTGGCGGATGTCATGGCGCGGGTCGATGAAAAAGCGCCGGATGGCTGGGTGTGCTGGGCGTTCTCGAACCACGACGTGCCGCGCCACATCAGCCGCTGGAACCTGCCGGATGCGGCGGCGCGGGCCTATACGACGCTGATGATGTGCCTGCGTGGCTCGGTCTGCATCTATCAGGGCGAGGAACTCGGCCTGCCGGAGGCGGATGTCAGTTTCGAAGACCTTCAGGATCCTTACGGCATCCAGTTCTGGCCGGAGTTCAAGGGCCGCGATGGCTGCCGGACGCCGATTGTCTGGGAAAAGAGCAACCAGAACGGCGGATTCTCCGAAGGGAACCCGTGGTTGCCGGTCAGCCATGAGCATTTGCCGCGCGCCGTGGCGGAGCAGGAAAAGGATCCGGGCGCGCTCTTGCACCACTACCGGAAGGCGATCCATTTCCGGCACAACCACGAGGCACTGAGCAAAGGGGCGCATGGCACCGTGCGCGCAGAGGGCAGCATCGTTCACTTCACGCGCAGCTGCGCCAAGGAAGAGATCTTTGTGGCGGTGAACCTGTCTGGCGAGCCTGCAACGATCGAGATGCCGAAGGGAGACTGGCACCAGATCGGCATCGAACTGGGCAGCACCGGCCCTGCGCCGGACGGCAAGCTGCACCTGGGACCGTGGCAGCCTGCGCTGGCACTCAAACACAAGACAAAGGCGTAAGGGGGGACGGTCATGGCCAATTTGAAGCTGACCAATGTCGAGAAGACCTATGGCGGAACGGTCAATGTTCTCAAGGATATCAACCTTGAGATTGATCAGGGGGAGCTGATCGTTTTCGTCGGCCCTTCGGGCTGCGGCAAGTCCACGCTTCTGCGGATGATTGCCGGACTGGAGAAGATCACCGGCGGCGAATTGCAGATTGACGGGACGGTGGTCAACGACGTGCCGCCCGCGCAGCGCGGGATTGCGATGGTGTTCCAGAGCTACGCCTTGTACCCGCATATGACCGTGCGGGAGAACATGAGCTTTGCCTTGAAACTGGCAAAGAAATCGCAGGAAGAGATCGACGCGTCGGTGAGCCGGGCCGCGAAGATGCTGCAACTGGAAGAGTATCTCGACCGACTGCCCAAGGCGCTTTCGGGTGGTCAAAGGCAGCGCGTGGCGATCGGGCGCTCCTTGGTGCGCGATCCCAAGGTGTACCTGTTTGACGAGCCGCTTTCGAACCTCGACGCGGCGCTGCGCGTGGCGACCCGGATCGAGATTGCGCAGCTCAAGGAGCAGATGCCCGATCGCACGATGATCTACGTGACCCACGATCAGGTCGAAGCGATGACGCTGGCGAGCCGCATCGTTGTGCTCGCAAACAAGGGCATTGCGCAGGTGGGCACGCCTCTGGAGCTTTATGAGCGGCCCAATGGCGAGTTCGTCGCGCAGTTCATCGGCTCACCTGCCATGAACCTGATGCCGGGCGAGGTGATCGGCACCGGCGCGCAGACGCGGGTGAGGCTGGCGGGCGGCGGCGAGGCCCTGTCCGATTATCCGACGAGTGAGGCGGACATGGGGCTCAAGGTCAATGTCGGCGTGCGGCCCGAGGATTTTGTGGCTGCAGGCGACGATGGGGCGATCTTCGAAGGCAAAGTGGCGATCACCGAAGCGCTGGGCGAGGTGACTCTGCTCTACTTCGAAAAGCAGGGCGGCGGCGAGGCGGTGATCGGCAAACTGCCGGGCATTCACCGCGACGTGCGCGGCCAGTCCGTGCGGCTGACGGCGGATCCGTCCAAGGTGCATCTCTTCGCGAATGGCGTTTCGCTGCTGTATCGGTAATGCGTTTCGAGAAGTGCTTGAAGTTGAGTATCGCCAATGGCTTGAGAGCGCCGCAGGCGCGGCAGAGCATGGGTGAGTCAGACGTTTCTCGAAACGCGATCAGGGGCCGGGGCAAAGCCCCGCCCTACGGAGCGTCTGCGCTGTCTTCGGGGTCATAGAGACGTCTGGCGCGAACCTCCTGCCATGGTCCCGGCCAAAGCTGAATGCGGTAGCGGTCTTCCCCTTCAAGGTGATCTTCGCTGAGCGAATCGAGACCTGTCATCGAGATCCGCGCCCGGTACGTGCCGGGGGCAAGCTTCAATCGCGCGGCGTCGGGTTCATAATCGGTGCAGCCCATGATGATCAGTTGCCCCGTTTCTGTCTTGATCGCCCCGTCGACGATGTGCTGCCAGCCAGTGAGATCCAGCGGCGGCGCTTCGGGCAGCACCTCCACACGTAGAGGCACATCCATGTTGCGGGCGGTACAGACCACGAGATAGTCGCCGCCGAATACGCATTTGCGCAGCATGTCATCGGTGGTCCAGCGTTCCGGCGCGATCTCTATCTCTGCATCATCGAGCAGGTAGAGTGAGAAGTAGTCGGCGAAGAGGGTGAAATCTGTGACAAGCGTCATCAAATATCCCGGAACAGATTGTCGTCCTCGACAAAATCCACGCGGCCTTCGGAGACCGTGCCGTTGTTGATGTCGCGGACCTCGACGCGGCCGTCGCCGTAGCCGATGACCACGGTATCGCAGATGTCGATGAACAGGCCGTTCTCCACCACGCCGGGGATCTGGTTCAGCACCATGGCAAGCTGGCGCGGGTTGCCGATGCGGCTGAGGTGCAGGTCCAGAATGTGGTTGCCTTCATCGGTGATATAGGCGCGATCGCCGTTCATCCGCAGGCTGGTCTGGCGGCCCATGACGTCCATGGAGACCAAGGTTTCTTCGATCAAGGTCTGGGTGGTGCGCCAGCCAAAGGGGATGATTTCGAGCGGCAGGGGGAAGCTGCCGAGATGTTCGACCTCCTTGGCCGCATCGGCAATAACCACCATCTGGTCAGAGGCGGTTGCAACGATCTTCTCCTGTAGGAGCGCGCCGCCGCCGCCTTTGATCAGGTTGAGGTTGCTGTCGAACTCATCGGCTCCGTCGATGGTGACGTCGAGCCATTTCGCCTCGTCCAGAGACATGACGTCGATCCCCACATCCCGCGCCAGATCGGCGGTGCGGGTGGAGGTGGGCACGCCCTTGATCCGAAGGCCCTCTTCGCGGACCATCTCGCCAAGGCAGCGCACCAGCCACGCGGCGGTGGAGCCGGTGCCAAGACCCACGCGCATGCCGTCCTCGACAAACTCTGCCGCGCGTTTGGCGGCGACGAACTTGGCCTTGTCTATGGGAGAGAGTTCGGACATGGGGCGGCTCCTGCCTGAATACGGGGTGTTGAGACCCGGTATAAGGGTAAGCGCCGCCCCGAGCGAGGGGCAAACCGCATAGAATGTCTTACATGCGGACGCGGACCGGATCGAACCCCAGTTCAAAGACCGTCTTGCCACCCTGATAGGCGATGGGCTTGCAGGATGCCTTGGCGTTGCCGATGTCCGTATTGCGCGCGACGCTGGTGAAGAAGCTCAGATCGGTGATCAGTTTCTTCTTGTTGCCCTCCTGGCGCAGCCACCCCTTGCGCAGAGCGACACGGTTCAGGCGTTTGGTGGTGGCCTGCGAATGGGCGACGGCCCCGCACAGATGCGCTTTGCCCTGTATCGGGACCACCGACCAGCGCAGCTCCATGCTGCCGGATTGCGACCAGCGCAACGTGCCCTGGACGAAGTCTTTGGTTACGGGGATCGTTGGGGTGTCAGCGGCGGCAGCCAGACCGGCGGTGAGGATTGCAGCTGTCAGGACGGAAACAAAAATACGCACGAAGTTCTCCAATAAATTCAATACTCGTGATGTGTCTCGGGTTAGCATCAGGGGCGGGGGGCTGCAAGCGGAACCGGCTTGAGGATTTCGCTCTGGCGGCGGCGCGCGGATTGTCGTTAGCATGACGCCATGCGTTTCATTCTGCACTACGCCCCCGACAATGCCTCGATGATCGTGCGGCTCGCGTTCGAAGAGCTGGGGCTGCCTTACGAGACCCGTCTGGTGGACCGAGCCGCGCGGGCGCAGGACGGCGCGGCTTATCGCGCGCTCAATCCGGCGGGGTTGATTCCCTGTCTCGAAACCGAAACCGAGGCAGGGGCGCTGTTCGAGACCGGGGCGATTTTGCTGTGGCTGGCGGACAGGCATGGCGGGCTTGGGCCGGGCGTGGATGCGCCGGAGCGGGGCAACTTTCTGAAATGGCTGTTCTTTGTCTCGAACACGCTGCATCCGATGCTGCGGATGACGTTTTATCCCAAGAAATACGCGGGGCCTGACCCGGCGGCGCAGGCGGCGCTGCGCCAAACGGTTCAGGGCGCAGGTGGGGCGGCCATGACCTTGCAGGGGGCCCTGGCGCTGCTGGACGCGGAACTGGCGCGGCAGGGCACGCCGTTTTTCTTTGGAGACAGGCCGTCGGCGCTGGATTGTTACCTGGCCCCGGTTGTGCGCTGGTGCGCGATTTACCCGAAGGGAGAGACAGGCTGGTTCGCGCTTGGCGCGTATCCGGCGTTGCAGGCGATGGTTGGGCGCATGGAGGCGCGGCCTTCGGCGCGCCGCGTGGCACAGGCCGAGGGGCTTGGCGCAGCCCCGTTCACCGCGCCCGAACCGTGCAATCCGCCCGAAGGCTCTGCCACCTGAGACAGCGCCTTTTGCGCGTGGCCGGTCGTTTTTCGCATGTGGCGGACCAATGCTGCGCGCTAAACCTGACTTTGCAAGACAGGAAAGGGAGCGCGGATGTTTCTGTCCGTTTTCGATATGTTCAAGGTGGGCGTCGGCCCGTCCTCCTCGCACACCATGGGGCCGATGGTGGCCGGGGCCATGTTCCTTGACAGGCTGCGCGCAGCGCCGTTCGAGGCGCATGGGCTGAAGGCCTCGCTGCACGGCTCGCTGGCCTTCACCGGCGTGGGGCATGCGACAGACCGCGCGACGGTGCTGGGGCTCGCCGGGTTCGTTCCCGAGAGCTATGACCACGAGAAAGCCGAAGCCGCACTGGCGGAGATCAACGAGACGGGTTTGGTCAAGCCGGCGGGTCTGAGCGCACTGCGCTTTGACCCCAAGACCGACCTGAAGTTCGACTTTGGACCGGCGCTGCCCGGGCATGCCAACGGGATGATCCTCATGGCGCTGGATGCGCAGGGCGATGTGATCCTTCAGGAGACCTATTACTCCGTCGGCGGCGGCTTTGTCCTGACCGAGAGCGAGCTGGCGGCCGGCAAGGATACGGATGACGGCGCGCCGGTGCCGTTCCCGTTCCATTCGGCGGCGGAAATGCTGGAGATGGCGGGGCGGTCGGGCAAAAGCATTGCCGAGATGAAGCTGGCCAATGAATTGTCGCGCCGGGCCTCTGTGGATCTGGATGCGGGCGTGGCCCGGATCTGGGAGGTGATGAACGATTGTATCGAGCGTGGCCTGCAACACGACGGCATCCTGCCCGGCGGGCTGAAGGTCCGGCGGCGGGCCAAGGCGATCCATGACCAGTTGCAGGCGGAACGCGGCATGAATCTCGTTGCGCCGCATACGATCAATGACTGGATGAGCGTTTACGCCATGGCGGTTAACGAAGAGAACGCCGCCGGTGGCCAGGTGGTCACTGCCCCGACCAATGGCGCGGCGGGCGTGGTGCCGGCGACGATCCGCTACTGGCTGGACCATGTGCCGGGCGCGACGCGCACGCGCATCCCCGAGTTCCTGCTGACGGCGGCGGCAATCGGCGGTTTGGTGAAGTACAACGCGTCAATCTCCGGCGCAGAGGCGGGCTGTCAGGCGGAGGTCGGCAGCGCCTCGGCCATGGCGGCGGCGGGCCTTTGCGCGGTGATGGGCGGCACCACGGAGCAGATTGAAAACGCGGCGGAAATCGCGCTGGAGCATCATCTGGGGATGACCTGCGATCCGGTGAAAGGACTGGTGCAGGTGCCCTGTATCGAGCGCAACGGGCTGGGCGCGATCAAGGCGGTCTCTGCGGCGAGCCTTGCGCTGCGCGGTGACGGCCAGCATTTCGTGCCGCTCGACTCGGCGATCGAGACTATGCGCCAGACGGGTCTGGACATGCACGAGAACTACAAGGAAACCTCGCTCGGCGGGCTGGCGGTCAACGTGCCGAACTGCTGATTGGTGCGCGGCAAAACTCTTCGAAGAGTTTTGCAAATTCCATGGATGGAATTTGCCCGCCCCTTGCGCGGGTTGGTCATTCGTGACAGGCCGCGTGCATGATGGTGCAGACACTCATACTCGGGGCCGGGGCGGCGGGTCTCATGGCGGCGGCGCAGGCCGGGCCGGACACGCTGATCATTGATCATGCCAAAAACCCGGGCGAGAAGATCCGGATCTCCGGCGGCGGGCGCTGCAACTTCACCAATATGCACTGTGAGCCGGGGTCTTTCCTGGGCGAAAACCGGCATTTCCATAAATCCGCGCTGGCGCGTTATACGCAGTGGGATTTCCTCGATCTGGTCGGGCGGCACGGGATCGCCTGGCACGAAAAGACGCTGGGACAGCTGTTCTGCGATGACAAGGCGACGCAGATCGTCGCCATGTTGCGGCAGGAGATGGAGAAAGCCGGGGCGCAGCTTTGGCTCAAGACCGAGGTCAAGGGCATTGCCCATGCGGATGGGCGCTTTCGTGTAGCTTTGGACCGCGAAGGGCGGCGCGAGACGGTGAGTGCGGCGAACCTGATCGTCGCCACGGGTGGCAAATCCATCCCGAAGATGGGGGCGACCGGGCTGGCCTATGACATTGCTGCGCAGTTTGGCCATCGGGTGACCGAAACCCGCCCGGCGCTTGTGCCGCTGACCTTCGACAAGACGCGGTTTTCGCCGATCTCCGGCGTGTCGCTGCCGGTGCGCGTCTTCAACAGCCAGGCCGGGTTCGAAGAAGCGTTGCTCTTTACACATCGCGGTTTGTCCGGTCCGGCGATCCTGCAGATTTCATCGTATTGGCGTGAGGGCGAGGAGATCGCCGTCGATCTGCTCCCCGGTCAGGACCTCGCAGCGCATCTCAAGGCGCAGCGCAAGGCACAGGGGCGCAGGGCGCTGACGACGGAACTGGGCAATCTGATGCCGTCACGGCTCGTAGGACTGCTGAGCGATGAGATGGACCTGAAAGGCAATCTTGCGGACCTGCCGGACCGGCGGATCGAGGCACTGTCGGAGACCCTGAAAACCTGGCACCTCAAGCCCACCGGATCGGAGGGCTACCGGACTGCGGAGGTCACGTTGGGCGGGGTGTCGACCGAAGCGATCAGCTCGAAAACCATGATGTCGGACCGTGTGCCGGGGTTGTTCTTCATCGGTGAAGCGGTGGATGTGACGGGTTGGCTGGGCGGCTACAACTTCCAATGGGCCTGGTCCTCGGCGGTGGCGGCGGGCCGTCATATTGCCGCAAGGTGAGCATTCGCAAGCGCTCAAACTTTACGCAAATTAGCCTTTAGGATATAGCGCTGAGGTCTCGATTCTCCGTTTCGGGGCGCGAAACTGTGATGAGATACCAAGCCATGTGGCGCGTTCTTTCCTTAGCACTAGCCCTAGCGATTCCGGCGATTCCCGCAACAGCCGAAATGAATACCAGCGCCAAGCGTCTTTACCTGCTTGAGCAGAAAGCTCTGGAGCGGGCCGGGGCCGCGCGATTGGGTCAATTGGTCACGCCAACGGCGCTCGACATGGGCGAGGCCGGGCCAAACATCACCTATACCAATGACTGGTTGTCGCGTCAGCCCAAGGCCAGCGGAGGCGCCGAGTGGCGCTGCCTGTCGGAGGCGCTTTACTTCGAAGCGCGTGGCGAGACGGTGAAGGGGCTTGTCGGAGTGGCCGAGGTCATTCTGAACCGCGTGGACAGCCCCCGCTATCCGAATTCCGTGTGCGGCGTGGTGCATCAGGGCACAGGCCGGAAATACGCCTGCCAGTTCACCTATACCTGCGACGGTCACCCGGAACACATCAACGAGCCTGCCGCGTGGGAGCGTGTTGGCAAGGTGGCCAAGCTGATGCTGCAGGGCGCACCGCGCAACCTGACGCAGGGGGCGACCTTCTATCACACAACTGCTGTGCGCCCTTCTTGGGCAAAAAAGTTTCGTCGTACCGCGAAGATTGGTGTGCATCTGTTTTATCGGCGCTGAAGCGTTGCAATTCCCGCGCCAGTGCGCATAGCCTCGCGGCCCGAACGGCCCCGTGGCCGTTGAACAATGCTCAGCCGAAATCCAGGAGCTATCCATGGCCGATGAAATCCGCCTAGCCTTTGCGCATCCGTCCGAACGGGCCATCGCCACGGCTGGCGAAGACCCCCGAGACCGCATCAGCCTGCGGGATCATATCGTCGAGGCAGAGATCGGGGCGTTTCAGGCCGAGCGCGGCACAACGCAACGCCTGCGCTTCAACGTGGTGGTTGAAGTGGTGCCCATGACCGGCACGATCGAAGACGATGTGGACCGGATCCTGTCTTATGACCGCGTCACCGAGGCCATCGCACATGAGCTGGCGGCGGAGCGTCTGAACTTGCTGGAGACCCTCGCGGAGCGTATCGCAGAGCGTATCCTGCTGGAGCCGCAGGCGGCGCGGACCTTTGTCCGGGTGGAAAAGCTGGACCGGGGCCCCGGTGCGCTGGGCGTCGAGATCATGCGCACCCGGCATGATTTTGGCGATCACCTGAATGCGCTCGCCGAAGAACTGGCGCAGGAGCAGCCGCATCCGAGGGTGGCCTATCTGTCGAACGACGCGATTGCGCATGAGGGGCTGAGCGCGTGGATCGACGTTCTGGCCGAACGCCGCGCGCCGGTGATCCTCTGCGTCGGGCAACCGGATCTTGCGGTTCCGCAGACCGGTCACACGATGACACAACGGCGGATCGATCTGCTGTCGATTGAACAGAACGGCTGGACGCTGGCGGCCCGCGATCACCGATGCAAAGTGGTCGGCACGCGGACGGAACTCGACTGGGCGATGAAGAACGGTCAGATCTGCGTTTGGGCCCCGTCGAAGATGGTGCTGGATGCAACGCAAGGCCCCAAGGTGCAGCCGCGCGATTCCGTGGCGCTGGCGGCATGGTTCGCGGGAGAAATGGAAGCCTGCGAGCTTCTGGTGATCGGCGAGGATTGCTCGGAAGAGGCGGGTGTGCCGATGCGCAGCCTTGCGCCGGGAGAGGCCTTGTTCAGCGACTGAAGCGCGCGGGTTTCATTATTCCGCTCACTATAGGTGCATCTTGCGCATCTCTCATGAGGTCCCGGATCAAGTCCGGGACGCGGGGTGCTTGGTGACTGCGGCAGGCCGGAACCTGCCCTCCCTGCTACTTGTCGAACTGCAGCTTGTAGAGGTCCTTGTACGGCCCGTCGCGGGTGATCAGATCGTCGTGGCTGCCCTGATCCACAACCCGGCCCTGATCCATGACGACGATCTTGTCGGCGTTGCGGATCGTGGTGAGCCGGTGGGCGATGACAAGCGTTGTGCGGCCCTGGCTGAGCCGGTCCAGAGCGGCCTGAACCACCGCCTCGGATTGCGTGTCCAGAGCGCTGGTCGCCTCGTCGAGCAGCAGGATCGGGGTGTCGCGCAGAAGGGCACGGGCGATGGCCACGCGCTGGCGCTGGCCACCTGACAGGCTGGAGCCGCGCGGCCCCACCGGTGTCTCCAGCCCTTGCTCGAGCCGGGGCAGGAAGTTCGTCACATGCGCCGCTTCCAGCGCGGGCATGAGCTTCTCGTCCGGAACATCCTTGCCGAACACGAGGTTCTCGCGCAGCGTTTCGTCAAACAAAAGCGCTTCCTGGCTGACCACGGAAAACAGGTTCCGCAGGGCGCCAAGGTCCATGTCAGACGTCTCGATGCCGCCGATCTGAACCGAGCCTGTGTCAGGATCGACCAGGCGGGTCAGCAGGTTGAAAATCGTCGATTTGCCCGCGCCTGACGCGCCAACAAGCGCCGTGGTTTGCCCGGGTTCGGCCACCAATGTCACATCGCGCAAAGCAGGCGCATCGCCATAGCTGAGCGACACACCGCGCAGGTCAATCTGGGGCACACCCTGTGGCGGGGGGACGGGTTTGGCGGGGCTTTTGAGGCCGGGCTGCATGTCCATCAGCCCCTTGATCCGTTCGATGCTGGCGGCGGCCTGCTGCCACGCGCCGCTGATCGCGCCAAGCCGGCGCAACGGCTCAAATGCGAGGCCGATGGCGGTGAAGAAGGCCATAAAATCGCCGACGGTTTTCTCGCCCGCCATGATCTCGCCGCCACCGTAGAGCAGAACGCCGACAAAGCCGATGCCGCTCATGATGTCGATCAGGCCGGGCAGGGAGGCCTTGCCTGCAGTCGCCTCGGTCTCGGCCCGCACGCGCCCGCGCGTCAGAACGCGGTAACGCTTGGACTGATACCGTTCGAGCCGGTTCAGCTTGACCGGGGTGATGCCGTGGAACACCTCGTTGAGATGGGTGGACATGTAGGCGGTCACGTCGCGCAGACGCCGCGCTGTCCGGCGCACATAGCGTTGCAGCAGCACGGAAGGTACCACCATGACCGGCAGGCCGATCAGAGCCACCAGCGTCCAGCGCCAGTCAATGGTGATCGCAACCCAGAACAGCGAGACAAGCAACACCACATCGCGCCCGCCGCCGGTGATCAGCAAGGTCCAGACCTTGGCAATCGCACCCACGTCGCCTTCGACCCGGTGCATCATCAGCCCCGGTCCGTTGACCTGGTGAAAACTGTGGTCCATGTCCATGATGTGATCGACCATGTCCTCGCGCAGATCGCCCATGGAGCGTTGCGAGACACGGGTGATCAGGACTTTCTGGATGACCCCGGTCACGGCGCGGGTGACAAAAATCGCCAGCACCGCGAAAGCCACCCATGACAAAGCGTCCGCATTGCCGCCGACAAAGACATCGTCGAACATCGGCTTCATCATGTAGGCGAGCAGGCCGGACATGGCGCCTTCGATGGACATGAAGAGCATCGCAACGAGCATCAGCCCGGTGTAGCGCTTCAGATAGCCACGCCAGAGCCAGACAAAGAGGCCGCGCACCGCATCCGGGTTCTCCGGCTTTTCAGGCTCCTTGAACTTCTTGCTCATGTGGCGGCGCTCGCGGTCATCAGGCTGCGGGCGATGTCGAGCGGGAGAGCGCGGCGCTCCCAGGCGGCCTGAATCGGTTTGGCCTCATATTCGGTGCGGATCCAGTCCTCGAACCCGATCTGCCCGAGAACCAAGCGGGCTTCGTAGATTTCAAGGATGTAGTCCTGCACCCCTGTCGCGGTGAAATCGAGATGGATGAACTTGAGGCTGAGCTGTTTCTTGGCCTCTTCCACCGGCGCGTTTTCGAACACCAGCAGATAGAGCGCCGAGACAAACCCGGCCCGGTCCGCGCCGCTTTTGCAGTGGAACAACAGCGGCTTTTCCGCTGCGCGCAGGGCGTCGATCACCGCCACGATGCGGCGGCGGGGGGCGGCTTCGCGGGCCCAGAGCTTGGTGTTGACCAATGTCAGGCCAAGCGCGTCCGTGCTCTCTTTTTCAAACAGGTAATGCGCGAACTTGTCCTCGCCGCGCAGGTTGATCACCGTCTTGATACCCATGGCCGCGTATTTCTTGAACCGCCCATGCGTGGGCTGGTTCGAGCGCCAGACGTCCGGCGCGACGGGCCAGAAGTTGGTCCAGAAGGTGCGCAGAATGGCATGGTCAAACAGGTGGTAATGCCACACCGCCTTGCGCCGTTCGGCAGGGGTGGAGATGTCCTTGCCCCAGGACCGGCGAAACCGGCGTTCCGCGTTTTCCAAGTCTGTCCAAAGTTTGCGCAACATCGCGAGGCTGTTCCTTATTTCAGGGGCCGGATGTAGAGACTGCGGGGCCTTGTTGCAAGCGCGGCATTGACGCCGGGGGCTATGAGAGTAGGCTCGCGCGACCTGACTTCAGGGCAGATGGAGTTCCCCATGACACTTGCCAACGGCCGCCCGTACCTCGCGATTCCCGGCCCGTCCGTTATTCCCGACGCGGTCCTGCAGGCCATGCACCGCGCGGCCCCCAATATTTACGAAGGCGCGCTGCCGGAAATGGTCCATGGCATGGTGCCGGATCTGAAATACGTGGCGCAGACCGATGGCCACGTGGCGATCTATATCTGCAACGGGCACGGCATGTGGGAGGCGGTTTTGGCCAACACGGTTGCGCCGGGTGAAAAAGTGCTGGTGCCGGCCTCGGGGCGGTTTGGTCATGGCTGGGCGGAGACGGCTGAGGCGATGGGTATCGAGGTGGACCTGATCGACCATGATCGCCACGAAGCCATTGACCCGGAGCGGGTGCGCGCGGCGCTGGAGGCGGACAAAGCGCATGAGATCAAGGCGGTGCTGGCGGTGCATGTCGACACGTCAACCTCCGTGCGCAGCGATGTGGCGGCGCTTCGGGCGGTGCTTGATGACCTGAACCACCCGGCGCTCTTGATGGCCGATTGCATTGCCTCGCTGGGCTGCGATGAGTTTCGCATGGATGCCTGGGGCGTCGATGTGATGATCACCGCGTCCCAAAAAGGGCTGATGACACCGCCCGGTCTGGGTTTTGCGTTTTTCAATGATCGCGCGGCAGAGGTGCGGCGCGGCATGGCGCGGGTGTCGGGCTATTGGGATTGGACAAAGCGGGCCGCGCCGGAGATGTTTTATCAGTTCTTCAACGGCACCGCGCCAACGCACCACCTCTACGGGCTGCGCGTGGCACTGGACATGATCCGCGAGGAAGGGATCGAAGCCGTCTGGCAGCGCCACGCGGATCTGGCCGGCGCAATCTGGGCGGCGGTGGAGCATTGGGGCGCGGAAGGGCCTTTGACACTGAACATCCCGGATCGGGCTTTGCGCTCGCATGCGGTGACCAGCCTGCGCCTTGGCGCGCCACACGGGGCGCGGCTCCGGGCCTGGACCGACGAGAAAATGGCGGTGACGCTGGGGATTGGTCTGGGCATGTCAGAGCCGGATGATCCCGGAGGGACGGGTTTTTTCCGCTTTGGCCACATGGGGCATGTGAACGGTGCAATGATCCTCGGGCTGCTTGGCACCGTGGAGGCAGGGCTGTCCGCTATGGAGATTCCGCACCGCAAAGGCGGCGTGACGGCGGCGGCAGAACATCTGTCCGGCTGTTTCGGCGCCTGATCAGATTTCCTCGGTCGGGCGCAAGCGCCCGGCCTTGCGCCGTTTGCGGCATTCGAGGCGGGTGATCAGGTGATTGAGTACGGCGGCGAGGATCAGCACCGGGCCAAGGCCCCATGCTGACCAAATTGCGGCAAACACCCAGAGCAGATTGACCAGGACCAGAAACAGATGCGCCGTTGTCTGATCTTCGACGAGGGGCGGGCGTTGGTGGTCCATGGGCTGGCCTTTCGACAGCGAAAATCTGTTATTCGCGCAACGCCCGTGCGGGAGCGCCGCCCATCCACGATCCGACAAAGCCCTGAATTTTTGGTTAATCGCGGCCCGAATTCCGGGAAGATGGCCGCTCGAACCGGGTGAATCGCGCCTCATTGCGCGCTTTTCGGTATTCCAGCCGGGTGATCATGTGGTTGAGCACAAGCGCGAGCAGCACCACCACGGGCAAGCCCCAGACCGTCCAGATCGCCGCAAACACCCAGAGCATGTTCACGAAGATCAGGACGAGATTCGTCACCGTGTAATCTTCGACGGCATTCGGGTGTCGATTGTCCATCCTGCGCTCCTGTGCCTTGAGGCTGGATCAGAAGGGTAGCGCAGAATGCTGCGATGTCAGTTCACTTTTTCTCGCGGCGGGCGCGCGTGGGCGGGTTCAAGCCGGATTTTGCGCGGCTTTCAGCGCTTTGGGCAGGCTTTCGGCGAGGATCGCGAGGTCTTCGGGCCGTCCGGCGCTGACCCGGATACAGCGGTCCTGCGGCGCCACAAAAGGCATGCGGACAAAGACGCCCTCTTCGATCAGGGCTTTCAGAACCGCGCGCGCAAAATCGCCGTCCCTGCCGCAGTCGATGGCGACGAAGTTGGTGGCGGAGGGCAGGCAGGTCAGGCCGCTCGCCGCGGCAATACGGTTGATTTCGGTCTTGGACTCTGTGACGCGGCGTAGCGTGTCGTTCAGCCAGTCCTGATCCTGCAGAGCTGCCAATGCGCCAGCCTGGGCCGCGCGGTTCATGGCAAAGTGATTTCGGATCTTGTCGAAGGCGGTGATCAGCCCTGTGTCGGCCACAGCATAGGCCACGCGCGCGCCGGCCATGCCGTAGGCCTTGGAGAAGGTGCGGAAACGGATCACGCGCGGGTCGTCCACGGCGATGTCCGGCGCGGTGCCCTCGGGGGCGAACTCGATATAGGCCTCATCAAGCACCAGAACGCAGCCGTCCGGCAGGGCGTCCAAAGCCGCCACGATATCCGCACCGCTGTGCCATGTGCCCATGGGATTGTCGGGGTTGGCGAGGTAGACGATCTTGGCGTCCACCTCGGCCGCGCGGGCCATCAGCGCAGTGAGGTCTTCCCGGTCGTCCTTGAACGGCACCTTGTGCAGCGCGCCGCCATAGCCCGCCACATGGAAGTTGAAGGTCGGGTAGGCGCCGTCCGAGGTCACCACCGCGTCACCCGGTTCGATCAGAAGACGGACCAGATAGCCCAGAAGCGTGTCGATGCCTTCGCCAATCACGATGTGATCGCGGCTGCAGCCCATGTGAGCCTCAAGCGCGCCCATCAATTCGTGGTGCGTGGGGTCGGCGTACATCCAGATGTCCGTCGCCGCGCTTTGAATGGCGCTGATGGCCTTGGGGGAGGGGCCAAAGACGTTTTCGTTCGCCCCGACCCGGGCCAGAAATGGCGCGCCGCGCTGGCGTTCCTGTACTTCGGGGCCGACAAACGGCACGGTGGAGGGCAGGTTTTCGATGAGGGCGGGGTATCTGGGTCCGGCTGTCATGGCGGCACTATGCAACGAAAGCCGGTCAACGCAAGGGGGGCGTTACTCTGCCGCGAGCGTTTGATCCTGACGCCCGACCGCCGCGATTTCCGCGATGACGCCCCGCAGCAACCTGCGGAAGTCATGGAAATTCTGGTTCGGGCGAATCGTGACTTCATCCATGTAGATGGCGCGGTCGATTTCGATCTGAACCGCGTGCTGGCCTTTGGACGGGCGGCCATAGTGCTGGGTGGTGAAGGCCCCGGCGAAAGGCGCATTGCGCACCACGCGCAAGCCCGCCGCGACAAAGGCGGCTTCGATATGATCGACAATCTCGCCCTTGGCGGAGGCGCCGAACCGATCGCCGATGACAATCTCCGGGCGGGGTTTGCCATTGCGGACACTGCTGTCGAGCGCCTCGCGCGGCATGGAATGGCAATCAATCAGGATGGATTCGCCAAAGCGGTCATGGGCGGCATCGAGCAATTGTTGCAACCGCGCGTGGTAGGGTTTCCAGATGCGTGTGAGCCGGGCATCGGCCTCGGCCCGGGTCAGCTTGCCGCGATAGATCGCACGTCCGCCCGCAACCACGCGCGGCACCACGCCCAGCCCGCTGGCCACGCGCGGATTGTGCCCGCCGCGCCGCACACCTTCGATCAGGGCCGGGTCCAGCTCGTCCAGCGCCCGGTTCAGATCCACATAGGCGCGCGGCGCACCGGCCCGCAGGAGCGGCGCGCCGAACTGCGGAGCGCAGTCGAACAGGCGATCAACAAAGGCGTCTTCGGAGGTACGGATCAGGCGTTCGTCCAGCACCGTGCTGCGCAGGAAATGCCACGAATAATCCCGCCCCGAATGTGGAGAGGCAAACACCGTGGGCGAGGTCGTCACGTCAGGCAGGGACTCGGTATAGGCAACTTTGGGCATCAACGATCCTTTGACCTGAGCATATAGCGTGATTTTCCACGAAAGAAGCGCTATTTGACTGCCAGTTGAGCGGTTTGAGAGCATGAAGACATGCGGCCCGGACCAAATCAAACGCAATTTTTGCACGAGGGCAAAACTTGTTCTCAAAAGCGCTTGATCCCCTCTGCGACTCCACTTATAGAGCGCTCCACCGGCGCGGTCATCCGCGCCCCGTTTGTTTGGGAGACCAGGGAATGCGGGGCAAAAGGGGCAGCGCAGGCCATAACATGGGCGATTAGCTCAGCGGTAGAGCACTTCGTTGACATCGAAGGGGTCACTGGTTCGATCCCAGTATCGCCCACCATGGAATTCACCGCCTCCGGGATGATCCCGCAGGTTTGGCAACAACCCGCATGGCGCTCGCGCGCCGCGACGAACTGAGGAGACCATCATGAAGGTCGCAAACTCGCTCCGCTCGCTCAAGAAGCGCCATCGCGATTGCCGCGTTGTGCGCCGCAAGGGCCGCGTCTACGTTATCAACAAGACGCAGCGTCGGTTTAAAGCCCGTCAGGGCTGAACCGCAGCACAGCATCGACAGATGTTTGGGGCCATCCTTCGGGGTGGCCTTTTCTTTTGGCCGGCGGGAACCGAACGTCGCGCCCCGGGTCAAGCGCTGGCGGGTGGTTTTGGAACAGTGGGCTAGGCGCCGACGGATTTGCGCACCATGGCCCAATATTGATCCGAAACCTCGTCCTCGGACAGGCGGCCATCGGGGCGATACCAGGTGGTCACCCCGGTCAGCATGGCAATCACGGCGAGCGTGGCGATCTTCGGGTCCGGCACGTCAAACAGCCTGTCATCCAGCCCGGCCCGCAGAATCGCTTCCAGCGAATCCTCGTAATCGCGCCGCAGCCCTTCGATCACCGCGAAATTCTCCGGCGAAAGATTGCGCAGCTCCATATAAGAGACAAAGACGCTCTCCGGGCGCGGCAGGTGAAACCCGATGTGAAACCGTACAAAGCGTTCGAGCCGCTCCAAAGCGCTGCCGCCTTCGGGCAGGGCGCGCCAGTCGGTCAGCAACTCGTCCATATGCCCTTTCATCAACGAAAACAGCAGCGCTTGTTTGTCAGGGGTATAATTGTAGAGCGCACCGGCCTGCACGCCGACCTCGCGGGCGATCTGGCGCATGGAGACGGCGGCGAAGCCGTGTTTCGCAAAGAGATGCAACGCCGCCTCGCGCACGCGGGGGCCGGTGATCTGGGAGTGACTGCCTTGGGTTCGTGCCATGGGGGTAGGGTAACTGAACGTGCGTTCAGATCAAGCGATACGCTTGCGCGGCCCGCGCCATTGCGGCATGAGGGTGACATGACTGGGCAGAGCAGCACACGAGGCAAGATCACGGCGGCCGCCATGGCGCTGGCCGTGACGCTGAGCGCCTGCACGACCTTCCCTGAACTGGACGCGGCCCAGACGCCGGGTGTCGAGAACGCGGCATTTCCAAAGCTGGTGCCTCTGGATGGCTTGCTGACCGGACCGGAGCCGCGGGCTACGGTTGAAATGGCGCAGGGCATCGAAGGACGGATTGCAGGCCTTCAGGCGCGGGCGTCGCGATTGCGCCGCCTCTCCGCCGCGCCACGCGGTGTTGGGAGCCGTTTGGCGCGGCTGCGGCAGAAGGCGGCGGCGCTTCGGGCGATGCAGTAGGGGCGGGTTTTCCGCCGGGCGAAGTTGGTTCAAATGGCCTTGAGCAGTCATTGAGTTCACCCCGTCCCGGACTTGATCCGGGACCTCATTGTCAGTGCATAAGCCGCTCCTATCGACGGGCCGTGGTGCGGCGATGCACCCTTTGACCCCCTCGATTTATCCCAGCCACTGGTGCGTTAGACAGGTGTGGCTCGATACGACAACCCAATCGCCGTGCCGGGGGGACGGCCCGTCGATAGGCGCGGCGGCCTGCGGCCTTGATTCCGCGCCTGGGGTGAGATGAAGAGCCGCTCAAGGCCACTCTCGAAGTCGGGCCCTCCCACGGGTAACGCCTGCTTCGCCCAGCAGGGCAGATGTCGCGTCTGAAATAAGAGAAGAATGATCCCGCGCCGCGTGGGAGCAACACGGCGCGAGAGAGGTTTGGTCAGGCGCAGCAGCAGCAGTAGCAGTAGCACATGACCGCACCCATCGGGCCGACCTCGAACTCGTAATCGGCCCCGGCGGGGATGAACATCCAGTCGCCTTGGGTCAGCTCATTGTCACCGTAACGGATCGAGCCACTGATCATGAAGCGGATGCCATCGCCTTCGTCGTGGCTGTGACGCGGCACTTTCGCGCCCGGGGCCCCGGCGGAAATGTACATCGTCGTTGGCTCTTCGAAGAACACCGGCAGGCGGGTCTTGGTGAAACCGTCCGGCACGTTTGAGACATCCAGCTTGGTATAGGCCAGCTTGCGCACCGCCGGATCGCGCGAGGTCACGATGCGCTTCGGGTCAATGCCGAACTCTTTCTGGATCTCGCGCAGTTCTGCCATGCAACTCGCAATGGTGGAGCGGTTTGGATTAAAGGCCATGGGTCAATTTCCTTCCTGTTCAAATGGTGGGTCTGTTGCGTTGCCGAAATACTGGCAGGGGTAGATTGCCTAAGGGCTGTGAATGCATCGTGAGACTACCGTAAAAGTTGCGCAAATCACGCAGTCCGGCAAAGTCCCGTTGCCTCTCGGCGCGCAGAAGGATAACGGGAGCGCAACACCTCTTTCAGATCAGGAGCCTTCCTCATGTCCAGTCCTCTGCGCCTTGCCATTGCCGGTCTTGGGACTGTCGGAATCGGGGTGGTCAAGATCATCCGTCAGAAGGCCGCGCTTCTGGAGGCGCGCAGCGGGCGCAAGGTTCAGATCGTGGCCGTCTCTGCCCGCAACCGCGACAAGGATCGCGGTGTGTCGCTGGCCGACTATGCCTGGGAAGACGATCCGGTGGTCATGGCCACACGCGACGATGTGGACGTTTTTGTCGAACTGATGGGCGGCAGCGATGGTCCGGCCAAGGCGGCGACCGAAGCGGCGCTGAAGGCGGGCAAGGATGTGGTCACGGCGAACAAGGCACTGCTGGCGCATCACGGGCAGGAACTGGCGGAACTGGCCGAGGAAAAAGGCTGCGTGCTGCGCTTTGAGGCGGCTGTGGCCGGGGGCATCCCGATCATCAAATCCCTGACCGAAGGTCTGGCTGGCAACGGCATCGACCGCGTCATGGGCGTGATGAACGGCACCTGCAACTACATCCTGACGCGGATGGAGGCGACGGGGCAGGGCTATAACGCGCTCTTCGACGAGGCTGACAAGCTGGGGTATCTTGAAGCGGATCCGAACCTCGACGTGGGCGGGATCGACGCAGGTCACAAGCTGTCGTTGCTGTCTTCCATCGCCTTTGGCACGCAGGTGGATTTCGACTCGGTTGAGCTCGAAGGCATCCAGCGCGTCAGCATCGAAGACATCCGGCAGGCCGCCGACATGGGCTATCGCATCAAGCTGCTCGGCGTGGCGCGCATGACCGGGCGCGGGCTGGAGCAATCCATGGCGCCTTGCCTTGTGCCCGCCAGCTCGCCGCTGGGCCAGCTTGAGGGCGGCACCAATATGGTGGTGGTCGAAGGCGATCAGGTCGGGCAGGTTGTACTGCGCGGCGCAGGTGCCGGCGAAGGCCCGACGGCCAGTGCGGTGATGGGCGATGTGATGGATATCGCACGCGGCTTGCGCGTGACCACCTTTGGCCAACCGGCCAGCACGCTGGTCAAGAGTACCCCGGCGCAGGCGGCGGCCCCGGCCCCGTATTACCTGCGCATGGAACTGATGGACAAACCGGGCGCGCTGGCCAAGATCGCCACCGCGCTGGGCGAAGCGGGCCTCTCCATTCACCGCATGCGCCAGTACGATCACGCGGACAACAGCGCGCCGGTCCTGATTGTCACGCACAAGACCACGCGCTCCGCGCTGGATGATGCGCTGGCCCGGATGGCCACAACCGGCGTGATCTCTTCCGAACCTGTCGCCCTGCGCATCGAGGAAGTCTGAGACAGGCCCGTTAGCGCCAGCAACCCTTGCTGCTTGGGGCGGGGTCAGGCTAAACCACGGCCAAGCATTTGCACCAAAGGACACCGCCCATGAGCACCCCCATCGATTTCAATGACCGCATGCTTTCCCTCGGGCTGGCGCGTGTGGCTGAGCAAGCCGCCATCGCCAGCGCGGACTGGATAGGCCGTGGCGACGAAAAAGCCGCAGACCAGGCCGCCGTCAACGCCATGCGCGATCAGCTGAACCAGCTCGACATCAAGGGTGTTGTGGTCATCGGGGAAGGCGAACGGGACGAGGCGCCGATGCTTTACATCGGTGAGGAAGTGGGCAACGGCGACGGCCCCGGTGTGGATATCGCGCTTGATCCGCTGGAAGGCACGACGCTGACCGCCAAGGACATGCCGAACGCACTGACCGTGATCGCCATGGGCCCGCGCGGCACCATGCTGCACGCGCCAGACGTCTACATGGACAAGCTGGCCATTGGTCCGGGTTTCGAGCCGGGTGTTGTTACGCTCGACATGACCCCGAAAGAGCGTGTCGAAGCGCTTGCCAAGGCCAAGGGCTGCACCACGAACGACATCACCGTTTGTATCCTGGAGCGTCCGCGCCACGAGTCCGTGATTGCCGAAGTGCGCGCCACCGGCGCAGGCATTCGCCTGATCACCGACGGTGACGTGGCGGGCGTCATGCACTGCGCGGAGCCGCATATCACCGGTATCGACATGTACATGGGCTCCGGCGGCGCGCCGGAAGGTGTTCTGGCGGCAGCGGCACTGAAATGCATGGGTGGTCAGATCTTTGGCCGCCTGCTGTTCCGCAACGATGATGAGCGGGGCCGCGCGGCGAAGGCCGGGATCACCGATCTCGACAAGATCTACTCCCGCGACGAGATGGTCACCGACAACGTGATCTTTGCCGCCACCGGCGTAACCGGCGGCTCGCTTTTGCCGGGGATCAAGCGTGAGGTGGGCTGGCTCACAACCGAGACGCTGCTGATGCGGTCCAAAACCGGTTCCGTGCGGCGGATGACCTACCGCAACCCGGCGAGCTAAGCGGGATGGGGCTCTGCCCCGCCGCAGCATAGCTGCCTGGGCTCCCCGGGATATTTTGAGCACAAAGAAACAGGGGGTTGTTTGGGGTATCTTGGGGTTGAAGCCAGCCTGACCGGGCGCTGCTGGGTTGGGCCATCTGTCGAGGTGGAACGCCAGGCCGAAGCGCTGGTTCAGGCGCATGGCTATTTGCGCGGGCTGGCCATGGTGCTGGCCCGGCTTGGCGTCGCGCCCGAAGAAGCACCGGGATACCTTGAACCCAAGCTGCGCGATTTGCTCCCGGATCCGCGCTCTTTGAAAGACATGGAAACCGCGGCGGCGCGGTTTCTGAAGGCTGTACGCGGGCGGCAGCGGATCGCGGTTTTTGCCGATTATGACGTGGATGGCGGTAGCTCGGCGGCTCTGCTCATTCACTGGCTGCGGCAGATGGGGCGGCAAGCGACGCTCTATGTTCCGGACCGGATCGACGAAGGCTATGGCCCGAACGAGCCCGCTATGGCGGCGCTGGCGGCAGAGCATGATCTGATCCTTTGCGTCGATTGCGGCACGCTGTCTCATGACGCGATTGCGGCGGCCAAGGACGCGGATGTGGTGATCCTCGATCACCACCTTGGCGGCGAGACCCTGCCGGACTGCGTGGCCTGCGTGAACCCGAACCGGCAGGATGAAACCGGCGATCTGGCGCATCTTTGCGCGGCGGCGGTGGTGTTTTTGATGCTGGTGGAAGCCGGAAGGCAGCTGCGGGAGGCAGGCGCCAAAGGGCCGGACCTCATGGCGTTGCTCGATCTGGTGGCGCTGGCAACGGTGGCGGACGTGGCCCCGCTCAAAGGAGTGAATCGGGCTCTGGTGCAGCAGGGGCTGAAAGTCATGGGCGCACGGGCGCGGCCCGGGCTGGTGGCGCTGTCGGACGTGGCGCGGCTCGAAAGCGCGCCTGCGGCCTATCATCTTGGCTTTGTCCTGGGACCGCGTGTGAACGCGGGCGGGCGGATCGGGCAGGCGGACCTTGGCGCGCGGCTTTTGTCGACCGATGACCCGCACGAGGCGCAGGCCATGGCGGAGCGCCTCGATATGCTCAACGCCGAGCGGCGCGAGATCGAGGCCGCCGTGCGCGCGGCGGCTTTGGCGCAGGCGGAGGAGCGCGGGCTGGATGCGCCTTTGGTCTGGGCGGCGGGCGAGGGCTGGCATCCGGGTGTTGTGGGCATTGTTGCAAGCCGGATCAAGGAGTTGACCAACCGTCCGGCGGTGGTCATCGGGCTGGAGAACGGCGAAGGCAAAGGCTCTGGCCGGTCCGTGTCTGGGGTCGATCTGGGGGTTTCGGTACAGCGATTGGCGAGCGAAGGGCTGCTGATCAAAGGCGGCGGGCACCGGATGGCGGCGGGGCTGACCGTGGCCGAGGACAAGCTGGAGGCCGCCATGGACCGGCTGGCAGAGCTGTTGGGCAAGCAAGGCGCAGGCAACGCGGGCCCGGCGGATTTGCGGGTGGACGGAATGCTCATGCCCGGCGCGGCCAGCCTTGACCTTGTCGAAGCGCTGGAGAAAGCCGGACCGTTTGGCCAGGGCGCGCCGGGGCCAAGGTTTGCCATCGCGGATGCACGGATCAGCTATGCGCGGCAGGTGGGCACGGGCCATCTCAAGATCGCCTGTGACGATGGATTGGGCGGGCGGCTCGAAGGGATCGCGTTTGGCGCCTTCGACGGACCGCTTGGCCAAGCGTTGACCAACCACGGCGGGCGGCGATTCCATTTGGCCGGGCGACTCGACATAAACGAGTGGGGCGGGCGGCGCTCTGTTCAACTTAGACTTGAGGACGCGGCCCCTGCGGCGGGGTGATAAAATAAAGTCCTGAAAAGGTTCATTTTTTTCGCTTCCATAATTGAACTTAAAAATTCTTCGTCCGGCGCGAAAAAAGTTCAACTTTCCGCTTGCAAGCGCGCCGCGCTTTTCATAGAAACCGCCTCACGCCGCAGGGTTGGACAACACGCCAACAACGCAGCGCACCAGAGTGGCCCGTTCGTCTATCGGTTAGGACGCCAGGTTTTCAACCTGGAAAGAGGGGTTCGATTCCCCTACGGGCTGCCACTATCCAAAAATAGCGTTGAAATCATTCACTTTTTCACCGGTTTTGTATCAGGAATCGCAGGTGGTTCATTGTTCCCTGTCTGTTCCTGGGTCATAGCTGTCCGATGTCATCCCCTTTGGGGACAGTTCAGGCCTTTTGCGCTGTGCAGGGCTTCCGGCTCGACGCTGCATATCTCGGCCTGAAAGACGCGTAACGCAACGCGCCGCAGATGTGATTTGTCGTGTTAACTTGGAAAACCTGATCAGGACGGGAGGCCACGTGGCGGTCACCAATACCCGCCTTGTAGCGCAGGCCTAGGGTATCACGCTTGCTTGCCGACCGAATACCGCACAAGGTGGTCGCCCCTTGAACCTGATCAGGATTTTAACTGTTGGTCGTGGACGGTTGAGATTCGGCTGACACTGGGACCTAGTCGTCTTTCCGTAGAGCTTGCAGCAGAAGGTAGCGTCCAGTTTGCGCAGAAAGCGGAGTTTGCAATGTTTCGCGCACGGCACTTTTCGGTCATTGAACGGGCCCAAGAATGTGGCGGGGCGGGCCGCTGAACTTACCGTTCGCGGCGGATGCGGAAACATCGGATTCTCGGTTTCACCTATCTCAAGTTGAACGATTGTGATCTCCGAAAGTCATGTCCGTGCGCGCTATATACTAGTGGTCATAAGAAGTGTTCCGCGCGGGCGTACCAGTGGGTCCGTCCGTTTGATGGACATGTTCAAGGTTATTCGCGAAAGGAATGTTGCGCATTCTTCCGGTTGGATATCCGCATCGCAATGTCTTGAATACACCGTTCCCTAGCTTTGTTAAGAATGAAGGGGATGACATGGTCACCACAACTTATGATTACTACTACGGCCTTTCCGGGGTGAATTTGTCGACTGGGACAGTTACCGTGCCGTTTATTCCACCAATTTCTGTCACGACAACGTTGTCTGACACGGAGGACGGCACCGATGACGGGATATTGGCCATAGGGGCCGAATTGGACTGGAGCGCCATTACGAGCCAAAAGGTTGTGTTGGCTGGCGCCACCACAGAGGGCTATCCGATCGTTCAAAACGATGTCACCGGGCATTATTTTCTGCTGACCCCCGTGAACGGGCTGCACAATCAGACCTTTACCGTCAACACAACTGATCCTTTTACCTTCTGCTACGCGGCGGGCACCCAGATTGCGACACCGCAAGGTGAACGCAATGTCGAGGATCTGAAGATTGGCGATCTTGTCTCAACGGTTGATGGCCGCAATGTTCCGGTTCTTTGGCTGGGTCATCAAACCATTCACAAGTGTTTCAAAGGGTGGAAGGGGCAGTTGGTGCGCATCCGTGCCGGGGCCTTTGGCAAGGGGCTGCCACACTCGGACCTGCTTGTGACCGGCGATCATGGCATGGTTTTGGATGGGCTGGTGATCAACGCCTCCGCGCTGGTGAATGGCGACACTATTGATTGGGTGCCACTGGCGGACTTTCCGGACAGTTACAGCATCTATCACATTGAAACCGAAGCGCATGAAGTGATCCTTGCCAATGGCGCGGCATCAGAGACGTTTATCGACTGCCCTGGGCGTCAAGGCTTTGACAACTATGCGGAATACTTGGATCTCTACGGGGTAGAACGCATTGTCCCGGAACTGAAGATGCTGCGCCTCGTGGCTGCGCGCTTGGTGCCCGCACATATTTCAGATCGCTTGGCTGCAAAGACTGCGCCCTCGGCAGGCGTGACGCGTGAAGTCAAATTGTCCGCCTGAGCCTTGTTTTACAAAAATAGAAAGAAATCAGATGTATAGTATCGAAATCCAAACGGTGACCTGCAATCGCACAGGTGACAGCGGGCGCATCGAAGACGACGTTGAAATCATTGTGCAATCCGATGGCAACGGGCCTTGTCGGTACCCGGTGTTCGGCGCGCATAGCATGGGCTCTGGCGATGCGTGGGATTTGACCGACAACGGTACGGTGTCAGGACAAATCTATTATTTCTCCAACGCCATAACCGTTCAGCTTTACGACCGCGACGGGGCCACCAATGAAATCGACTCCGCCGATCCTTTGGCCAGTTTCGGGTGTTTTCGGGCGCAGAACGGCGGCCCGGACATCGTTGGCACGTTTACCGAACGCGACGACAAAAACGCATGTGAAGCGGATTACGAGATCACCTATACGATCCGTGCCGTCGAACAGTTGCCCGCGCCGGATAACGAAACGCCGTCGGACACGCTGATATCTGCGATCCGATCCAACGTGGCGGCCTGGGCGACAAGCTCTGCCGGACAAGAGATTATTGCGACAACGGACCCGCAAGACCTTGAAGATCTGTTGAAAGAGGCAATCGTCTCCACCGCGTTCAAAGACATCGGTGAGGCGCTTCAATCCACCGTCCTCGACACCAAGATAAAAGGCATCTCTCTGGGTGTCATGGCGACAGCAGACATCTGTTTTGGAGTCACCGGTGCCTTTGGCATCGCTGTGGCGCGCGATGATTTCCAATTTGTCGGCATGGGTGGTGACAAGGAGGACCTGGACTCGGCAATCTATGCGGGTGGTGGCCTTCTGGAAGGCGCTGATGTCGCGCTGGATGGAGAGCTTGCCCTGGGAATATGGTATGTTGAGCCCAAAGACTTTTCCGGTCGCGTTATTGGTGTCGATGCAGATATTGGCGATGGTCTGGATGTCGAAGGCGTGGCCTATGCGAGCTACTCAGACGACGATGAGGAAAACGAAGACCTTAAGACTGATGGCGAATTTGACGTCGCGAAAATCCGCGACAAAGCCAAGGCCACCTTTGTTGGGACAGGCATCGGCCTGGGCGATGGTGCCGATGTGCAAGAAGCGCATTTCTTTGCGGGCGCATTGCCGGGCAACACTCCTTGTTACCAGTCAGGTGACTATGACCATGCCGCGATTGTGACCGAAATCCGCTGCATCAGTTCGTGGTCAAACAACAACAACGACAATGTCATGATGCACTACTTCGCTGATGGCGATTGTCCGCCCTACACGTTCGATTCCGATACCGGCAGCAATCGCTATGATGCGACGGACGATCCCTCCGAAATAACCGGGCAGTATCGCTTTCCAATCTGGAATTCTCGTGAAATGGACAAGGACAGCGACACCACATGGGGGCCGGGTCCTGTTATCAAGTTCAATGACAGCTTTTATGTTGATCTACACGCGGCCAAAGGCCCGCCGAACGAGCGAGACACACATGACAATCGGGCAATCGTGGGCATTCATCATTGCACGCTTGATCCGTCAAAGTCGACATTCATTGGCAGCCCCGGCGTTTCAAAGACACTGACCTATGAATTCATCTACAAGGGGAGCGACGTGAAATACGAGGTTGACGTGCAGCTCTTATATTAACAAATTGAAATTTCACCCTAATCATTGTCGGTGCCGCTTCCCTTGTGGCGGCACCTTTTTTTGATGGAATATTATGGACTTATCTAAGGTCGATCTTAATCTTCTGACTGTGTTCCACACGATTTATGAAACCCGGTCAGTCAGCGCCGCAGCCCGACAATTGGACCTAAGCCAACCTGGTATGTCGCATGCGTTAAGACGGCTGCGTGAGCAGCTGGGTGACAAGCTTTTTGTGCGTCGTGGTAACGGGGTCGAGCCGACGGTTTATGCTGACCGGATTGCTGCCCCCATTCGACGCGCCATGCTTGCTCTTCAGGAAGACCTATCGATTGAAAGCGATTTCAATCCAAAAACCGCGACCCGCCATTTCAAATTGATGATCATGGATTGGTCGGAAGATTTTATCGTCCCACCGCTCATTCGGGAAACGGCCGGGAATCCTGACCTGACGTTTGAACTGGTGTCCCCCCGATCAGAACCGATCATGGAAGTCTTGCTGCATGGTTCTGCGGATCTGGTGTTCCACCTTGCACCCGAGATGATGCACGAGATCGCTTTCGAACTTGTGCATGAAACTGATCTTTGTCTTATCCACGACCCAGGCCATCCTATCGAACGGTCAGACAAAAAGCTGATTGATTTCCTCTCGATGAGCAAAGCCTCCCTGAACCTGCGGGCTGGTGCGGTCATGAATCTGACAAAGGTGAACATGTCGAACAAAGAGGGGCCGCACAGCGTACTTTATCACAGCCTCAGATCCGCCCCCGGCCTGGTCAAAGGGACCGGCCTGATCGCGATGGTGCCTGTGACTTTTGCAGAATATATCGCGCCGATTTACGGGCTTTCGATAACAATGCTCCCGAAAAACTTCTTTGTTCAGAAAATGTATTTTTCCTGGCATCGAAAGTTCGAGCACGATTCAGCGCACCGGTGGTTGAGACATGCAGCAAGAGAGTCGTTTTCGACCTTTGCCGATCAAGGAAATTGAAGCCAAGTTTTGCTTCTAATTAAGACCTGCAGGATTGCTTCAAAAGGCCCCGGCCGCGTCTTCGTCTTGCACATATGCCAAGAATATTTCGCGAGAGATCTCTTTCATGTCAGCATCGAAAGCACCAGCGAAACCGCCATCACCCAATTTCGGCGCCTAATTCAGGCGGATGGCTCGGCGCAAGAGAGTTTCTCAGAGAATGTCGGGTTCTCGCCTACGAATCCAGAGGCCGCCAAGAAAGGCTACTTTCTAATCGGAGCAGAAAATACTTAGCGCGCACATCAAACTTCCGATTTTCGGCTGACGTACAGATTGGTCATGTCTGCTTCGGGCCGATCGCGCATGGCGTCGATGGGCCTGAACATCTGCCGAAGATGCCTGAGCGATTGCGTGATACAAATGCAAATGTAACCCATTGATTTCCCGTGCTCTCAAAGCCGATACTGGTACAGTGTAACCTTCTGATTTTTCACAATTAGTGAGCGCCCCTACGGGCTGCCCCTATCTCTTCCTTCAAGTCAAGCCTGATTGATGAAGCCCGAGTGCGGTTCGTTCAATCGTCCGCTGTCAGAACGTGCAAAATGGTGTCGGTGTCCGGATGGCGGCGGGATCTGTGCGGCAGGCTGATGATCAAGGATTGACCGCTCGGGCAGTCCTGATCTGAAACCCGAACGAGCTGCCCGGAGCGGAGTGGCGCTTCGATCAGGTTGGCGTGGCCCATCAGAACCCCGGCACCGGTCTTGGCCTCTTCGACAGCGAGAGCATAGAGCGAATATCGCGGTCCGCGTGCGGCATTGCCGATCGCGGTGCCGGTCTCGCACGCCCAGATTTGCCAGTCGCTTGCCCAGGTTTGATCATGCAGCAACGGCGCGCTTTGCATATCCAACTCGGAGGCGAGACCGGGCGACGCGACCGGGAAGAGCCTGTCTTCGGACAGGACGAGCTGATCAGCTGTTTCATCCGGAACACCGAAGAATATCGACAGATCAAAGAGTTCCCGCGACAGGTGGGGCGGCGTCTCCATGGCGGTGACGGAGATGTTGAGATCGGGGCGCGCCGCGCGCAACCGGCCGAGCCGTGCTGGCAGCCAGAGTTGCGCGATCGAGGGCAAAGCGGCGATGTGGACGTCCGGGTGCGGGGCAAGACCGCGCAGGTTTTGCGTGGCAGCGGCAAGCTGGTCGAAGGCATCGGTGAAAGACAGCGCCAGTTTCTGAGCGTGGGGCAGCAGTGCGACCCCCTGCGCCCGGCGCTCGAACAGCGCAATGCCAGCCCATGTCTCGATGGTTTTAACATGCTGTGAAATCGCCCCGGCGCTGACACCCAGTTCTTCGGCGGCGGCGGTGAAACTGCCAAGCCGCGCAGCCGACTCGAAGGCGCGCAGGGCGTTGAGAGGCGGGCCTTTGGGGCGGCGGGGGGTGACGGGCATGGCAACTCAGGCTTAGTTTTTCTGGGCCAAGAAATAGCAAAACTGATTTGCGTTGTCATTCGATGTGGTCAATCTGGGCACAGATCAGGAGAGATGAGCGATGACGATAGAAGCCAGAGACTGGGTGCCAGCGCAGTGCGAGACCTTGGTTCAGAAGATTGCCGCAGGCACCGCAGAGGCGGAGTCGCGCGCCGTGCTGGCCCGGATCGAAGATCTGGCACAGCAGAACCGGGACATCCACGAGCGCGAATGCTTCAACCTCAACCCCGCGACCAACGTGATGAACCCGCGTGCAGAAGCTTTGCTGGCCTCGGGCATCGGCTCGCGCCCGTCGGTGGGCTACCCCGGCGACAAATACGAAATGGGGCTCGAGGCCATTGAAGAGATCGAAGTGATCGCCGCCGAACTCTGCGCAGAGGTTTTCGACGCGAAGTTCGCGGAGATCCGGGTGCCTTCGGGGGCGATTGCCAATCTCTATGGCTTCATGGCGACCTGTCAGCCGGGCGATACGATCATCGCGCCGCCCGCGTCAATTGGCGGCCATGTGACCCACCACGGGGCGGGCTGTGCAGGGCTGTATGGGCTGCGCACGCTGGAGGCCCCAACAGATGCGGATGGCTATACGGTTGATCTGGAGGCCTTGCGCGCGATGGCGCGTGCGGAGCGGCCCAAGCTGATCACCATCGGAGGCAGCCTCAACCTGTTTGAGCATCCTGTCAAGGAGGTCCGGGCCATTGCCGATGAGATCGGTGCGAAGGTCATGTTCGACGCGGCGCATCAATGCGGGATCATCGCGGGGCGGGCCTGGCGCAATCCTCTGGCCGAGGGCGCGCATTTCATGACCATGAGCACCTACAAGAGCCTTGGCGGTCCGGCGGGTGGGCTGATTGTCAGCAATGACGCAGAGATTGCGCAGGCTTTGGACGCCATCGCCTTTCCCGGCATGACGGCGAACTTTGACGCGGCGAAATCGGCGGCGCTGGCGGTGACGATGCTCGATTGGCGCGACTTCGGGCAGGCCTATGCGGCGGAGATGATCGCCATGGCGCAGGCTCTTGCGCGGGGGTTGGATGATCGGGGCGTTGCGGTGTTTGGAGGCCGTGAAGGCTTTACCAACTCGCATCAGTTTGCGGTTCTGGCTGAGCCGTTCGGCGGCGGTCAGGCAGCGTCCAAAACGCTGCGCAAGGCGGGGTTCCTGGCCTGCGGGATCGGCTTGCCGGTGCCAGAGGTGGCGGGAGACATGAACGGTCTGCGCATCGGTACGCCGGAACTGGTGCGCTGGGGCATGACCGCGGCGGACGCGGACCGGTTAGCGGGGCTGATACAGCGTGGGTTGCGGGGCGAAGACATCGCTGCCGAGACCGCCGCATGGCGCAGCACGTTCGACCGGCTGCACTTCGTTCACGCCTGATCGTTGACCCCGGCCCGCGCGAAGGCTCTGAGATGCTCGGTGAACAGCCGCAGCGGCACCATGCTGCGGTATTCGCGCGGGAAATAGACGTAGATACCCGGCGTGTCCGGCAGAAAACGCTCGAGAACCGGCACCAACTGCCCGGTTGCGATCTCGTCCTTGCAGTAGTCCCGGAAGGTGTAGACCAGACCAGCGCCTTTCCGGGCGAGGTCAATGACCGTGGGGATCGTATTGACCACCAGCGGGCCCTTAACATCCACGGAGAACCCGCGCCCGTCCTGCTGGAAGTCCCAACGGGCAATGCGGCGCGCGGTCTGGAAACGATACCGGATACAAGGGGCATCCAGCAGGTCGGCGGGGTGCTCCGGCGTGCCGTGACACGCGAGAAACTCCGGGCTGCCCAATACGGCAAGGGGCAAGGCAGCGGTCAGGCGAATGGCGACCATGTCCTGCGCGATCCGGTCGCCGAGGCGAAACCCCGCGTGCATTTCCTCACCCAGAATGTCCGAGAGAGCATCGGTCAGCGACAGTTCCAGTTCGATTTCCGGGTAAGCTTCCCTGAACGGGCTTAGCGCCGGGCCGACAAGCAGTTTGTAGACAAACTCCGGCATCGCCAGCCGCAACGTGCCGCGCGGCGTGCCGCCTTCGGATCGGGCATTCTCGACCGCATCATTGAGTTGCTCGAAAGCCGGACCCGCGCCGCGCAGAAGCGTGCGGCCGGCATCGGTCAAGCTGAGCGCGCGCGTGGTGCGGATGATCAGCGCTGTGCCAAGCCGCTCTTCCAGTGCCTTGAGCTGATGGCTGACGGTCGAAGGCTGCAGGCCCAGGCGGGCGGCGGCCCCTTTGAAAGAGCCTTCGCGGGCGATGGCGTCAAACACTTCAAGCGTGGTAAGAGGTAGTCTCATTATGCGATTTCATACATCTGTGTGCTGCCTGATCTCCATATTATCGCAGAATGCGCCTTGGGATATCTCTCTTTTCAACGAAACACGGACGAAAGGAGAGACCGATGAAATCGCTTCTACTGGCCAGCACGCTGGCGGCTTCCGCTGCCTTTGCCGATGGCCCGTTGCCACAAGGGGATCCCATCACCGCCGACACCATTGTTGACGTGGCCGAGATGACGCGGATCGCCGATGCTCTGGACGGGGCGGTGGATGCCAAGGACTGGACCCTCGCGCGCAGCTTCTTCACCGATGAGATCCGCGTGGATTTCACCTCGCTGGTTGGCGGCGCGCCCGCTTTGATTCCGGCGGAAGAGTTGATTGCCGGATGGTCCGGGAACCTGACGGCGGAGAAAGAGAGCTTTCACCTGCGCGGCAACCATCGCGTGACCTTCGAAGGCGCAGATGCGGCGATGTTGGTTTCGCGCGGATACGCCTGGAACAGGATGGCGCGCGGCGGGCTTGAAGAGAACGGAGGCGATCCGCTCTGGGAGGTCTGGGGCAGCTATGCCCATGGCTTTGTCCGCACCGCAGAGGGCTGGAAAGTGAATTTCATGGCCTTCCATGCCACCGCCGAACGCGGCAACACCTTTGTCCGCAACACGCCGGGCCTCTGATTTTCTTGACATGCACGGGAGCACAGCATGACCCTTATCAACCTGCAAAACACTCCACAGAAGGCTGGCGTTGCCCGCGAGATCGTTCGTTTTGACAGCAACGGCGTGACCCTAATAGGCACGCTTTACAAGCCAGAAGACGCCCATAGCGCATTGCCCGGCGCGATCGTCACCGGCGCCTGGACCACCGTCAAGGAACAGATGGCGGGCACCTATGCGCGCGAACTGGCTGCGCGGGGTTTTGCGGCGCTGGCCTTTGATTTCACCGGCTGGGGCGAAAGCGACGGCGCGCCGCGTTATGTCGAGGATCCGGCGGTGAAGACCGCGGACATTCTGGCGGCCACGGCGTTTATGAATGCGCGCGCGGATGTCGGCGCGCTGTCCGGCCTCGGGATCTGTGCCTCGTCGGGATACATGGCAGATGCTGTCGCCAATGATGCGCGGCTTGGCAGGTTGGCGCTCGTGGCCCCGTGGCTGCATGATCCGGCTATGGCGGCAGAGATCTACGGCGGCGCGGAGGCGGCACAAGGCCTGATCGCCGCAAGCGAGGCTGATGACGGCAATGTGCTCCTGGCGGCGAGCCCGACCGACAACAGCTCTGTCATGTTTGGCGCGCCTTATTACACCGAGGCGGATCGCGGTCTGATCGCGGCCTATGACAACAAGTTTGCCGTGGCCTCGTGGAAGCCCTGGCTGACCTATGATGCGCAGGCCTCCGCGGACCAGTTGGACAAACCGGTGCTGATGGTCGGCTCTCCCGCCATCGCCTTGCCCGCCGGCGCGGCCGCCTATGAGGCGCGCACCAAGGCGCCGTTGGAGAAGGTCTGGCTGGGCGAAGACGTCACCCAGTTCGATTTCTACGACCGGGCGGATGTGGTCATAGCGTCGGCTGACGCGGTGGCGGACTTCTTCCAGGCCTGACAAACACAAGAGCCCCGGTTCCATTTTTCGCTTCAGCCGGAACCGGGGCATCTTGGCCTTAGGATCAGCAAGAAAGGGCGGGGCATGCAACGTGCGCTTGTAACCGGGGGCAACCGGGGGATCGGTCTGGCCATTGCCAAAGGGCTTGTGGACGCGGGTTTCGAGGTCATTATCGGCGCACGTGATGGCGCGGCAGGCGAGGCGGCGGCGGCGCGCGTTGGTGCACGGGTCGTCCGGCTGGACGTGGCAGATCCGCGAAGCATCGCCGAGGCTGTTCAAGCGATGGGCGCTGTCGATGTTCTGGTGAACAACGCCGGGGTTCTGGGTGCGGGCAATGTGCTCGACCATCCCGATGATTTCGAAGCCTGTATGGCGGTGATGCTGAACGGGCCTTATTGGCTCATGCATCATTTGACGCCGCATATGGTGCAGAGCGGCTTTGGCCGGGTTGTGAATGTGTCCTCCGGCTGGGGCGCGTTTTCGGATGGGATCGAAGGGCCTGCGTCTTACGGCGTGGCCAAGGCCGCTTTGAACGCTCTGACGGTGGCCTCGGCGCGGACCCTGCCCGAAACGGTCAAGGTCAACGCCATGTGTCCCGGCTGGGTGCACACCCGCATGGGCGGAGCCAGCGCGCCGCGCACGCCCGAGGAAGGCGCCGATACAGCCATCTGGCTGGCGACGCTTGGCCCGGACGGCCCGTCGGGCGGGTTCTTCCGGGACCGCACGCCAATCGCGTGGTAGGCGTCAGTAGGTCTGGCGCTCGACGGTGACGTTGCCCGCCGCATCGCTGCGAATGAAGACCAGATCGCCATATTCCAGCGGGGCGTTACCGGGCAGGGCGAGGTCTTCCCAGATCTGCGCGATATTGCCCTTGTTGCCAACCCAGATCACCGTGCGCCCGGCTGCGGACCGGGTCAGGCGAGGGGTGGGGTTCTCCTGCGCTATCCGCTCGATCTCGAGGCCGCGCGCCGCCAGCAGCGGGGCGGCGGTGTCGAGGTTGCGCTGAATTCCGGGGCTGTGGATCGCGTCGAGCGGGGTGTCTGCCAGCACCGAGACCAGCAATTGCGCCCGCGCGCGGCCCGCATCGTTCAGATCCTCGCCAGAGCGCTCGGCGTGCCGGGTGATGATGATGGTCGAGTTGGGCGCAAGGCTGCCCCCGCCGCCGGTCGCGCAGGCAGCAAGAAGGGTTGCGGAACTGAGGGCGAGAAAATGACGGCGGCGCATTGGGGTCTCCGAAAATGGCTTTGACGTAAGGGAAGCGTAGCGCCGCTCGGAAAGGATGGGAAGGGTGTGGGGAAGGGTTTGGCCTTGAGCAGCCCTTCCACTCACCACAGGCGCGGAACAAGCCCGAAGGGCGCCGCGCCATCGACGGGCCGTCCCCGCGGCACGGCGATTGGGTTGTCGTATTGAGCGACACGTGACGAGCGCGCCAGTGACTTGGATAAATCGAGGGGATCAGAGGGAGGATCGCCGCACCACGGCCCGTCAATGGCGCGGCTTGTTCTCTAGTCGTGAGGTCCCGGATCAAGTCCGGGACGGGGGTGTGTCGAATGACCGCTTCAAACCAAAAGCCCCGCGACACTTGGCATCGCGGGGCTTTCTTTCTTATCCCAAAGCGTCGCTGCAGCGTTTGCAGGTGCCCGGGTGTTTGTGCTGGCCGACATCCGGCAGGAACTTCCAGCAGCGCTGGCACTTTGCCCCTTCGGCCTTTTCGAACACCACGCCGACCCCTTCGGTTTCCGGCACGCGGAAGGCTTCTGCCGGGGAGGGATCAGAGGTCAGGCTGACATCCGAGGTGATGATGACATCCTCGAAATCAACGGATTTGAGTGTCGCCAGCATGTCTTCCGAGACATGCACCACCGGCGCGGCCTCAAGCGACGACCCGATCACCTTGTCCGTGCGCTGTACTTCCAAAGCCGCCGTCACCACGCGGCGCGTGCGGCGGATGCTCTGCCATTTCGCGGCCAGGTCAGGGTTCAGCCAAGCGGCGGGGGTCTCGGGGATGTCCGTCAGGTGCACGGAGCTGTCATCACCGGGGAAACGCTCCAGCCAGACTTCTTCCATCGTGAACACGAGGATCGGCGCGAGCCATGTGGTCAGGCGGTGGAACAGGATGTCCATGACCGTGCGGGCCGAGCGCCGGCGCAGCGTGTCGCCATCGCAGTACAGGGCATCCTTGCGGATGTCGAAGTAGAAAGCCGAGAGGTCCAGCGTGCAGAAGTGGAAGATCTGGCTGAACACGCCTTGGAAGTCGTACTTCTTGTAGCCCTCACGCACCACCACATCCAGCTCCGCCAGACGGTGCAGGATATACTGCTCCAGCTCCGGCATATCCTCGGGAGCAACCTTCTGGCTCTCGTCGTAATGCGAGACCGCGCCGAGCATGTAGCGCATGGTGTTGCGCAGGCGGCGATAGCTGTCGGCGACGCCTTTGAGGATCTCCTGACCGATGCGAAGATCGGCGGTGTAGTCCGACTGGGCCACCCAAAGCCGCAGGATATCCGCGCCGTATTGCTTGGTCACATCCTCGGGCGCGACGGTGTTGCCCAAGGATTTGGACATCTTGTTGCCCTTCTCATCGAGCGTGAACCCGTGGGTCAGCACGCCGCGATAAGGCGCGCGTCCTTTGGTGCCGCAGGCCTGCAACATGGAGGAGTGGAACCAGCCACGGTGCTGGTCCGTGCCTTCAAGATACAGATCGGCGATGCCGTCCTTGGAGCCGTCTTCGCGATCGCGCAGAACAAAGGCGTGCGTAGAGCCGGAATCGAACCAGACGTCAAGAATATCAAAGACTTGCTCGTAGTCGTTCGGGTTCACGATATTGCCGAGGAACCGCTCCTTGGCGTTCTCCTGATACCACGCATCCGCGCCTTCGGCCTCGAAGGCTTCGGCGATGCGGGCGTTGATCTGCTCATTGCGCAGCAGGAAGTCCTCGTCCGTCGGCAGTGCACCTTTCTTGACGAAGCACGTAAGCGGCACACCCCAGGCACGTTGGCGCGAGAGCACCCAATCCGGGCGCGCTTCGATCATCGAATAGAGCCTGTTGCGCCCGGTTTGCGGCGTCCATTCCACCAGTTGGTCGATGGAGGTCAGCGCGCGTTCGCGGATCGTCTTGCCGTAGGTGTCCTGCCCGTCGTTCACGTCACGGTCGATGGCGGCGAACCACTGCGGCGTGTTGCGGAAGATCACCGGGGCTTTGGAGCGCCACGAATGCGGGTAGCTGTGCGAGATGCGGCCGCGCGCGATCAGCCCGCCCACTTCGACAAGCTTGTTGATCACGGCCGTGTTGGCTTTGCCCTCTTTGCCTTTGCGGTCAAAGACTTGCAGGCCCGCAAAGATCGGCACATGCGGCAGGAACTCGGAATCTTCGCCGACGTTATGCGTCATGCGGTCGATCCAGTTGCGCTTCACAAAGCACTCATAGTCGTCCGCACCGTGGCTTGGCGCCGTGTGTACAAAACCTGTACCCGCGTCGTCGGTCACGTGATCACCGTCGATCATCGGCACGTCGTAATCCCAGAAGCCGTCGGCTTCGGCGAGGCCCCGGAACGGGTGGGCGAGGGTCAGCGCGCCAAGCTCATCGGCGGTGACATCGCGCAGGCGGGTCCACTGGCCGGATTCAAGGCGGGATTTGCTCAGAACATCCTCTGCCAACGCATCTGCCAGAACGTAAGTGTCGCCAACCTTGACCCAGGATTCCTCCGGCGTGCCGGTGACCTCATAGAGGCCATAGGAGATGGACGGGTTATAGGCGACGGCCTTGTTCGAGGGGATTGTCCAAGGGGTGGTGGTCCAGATCACGATGCGGGCGTCGGCCAGCGCATCAGAGCCGGAGGCCACTTTGAACGGCACCCAGATCGTGTGCGATTTGTGATCGTGGTATTCGATCTCTGCCTCGGCCAGCGCGGTTTTCTCAACCGGGGACCACATCACCGGCTTGGAGCCTTGGTACAAAGTCCCGTTCATCAGGAACTTCATGAACTCTTCGGCGATCACCCGTTCGGCGTGGAAGTTCATGGTCAGGTAGGGATCGGGCCAGTTGCCCGTCACGCCCAGACGCTGGAATTCCTTGCGCTGCACGTCGATCCAGCCTTCGGCGAACTTGCGGCACTCCTGCCGGAAGTCGATGACCGGAACCTCGTCCTTGTTCTTGCCCTTCTTGCGGTACTGCTCTTCGATCTTCCATTCGATCGGAAGGCCGTGGCAATCCCAGCCGGGGATATAGCGCGCGTCATGGCCGAGCATCTGCTGGGACCGCACGATGAAATCCTTGAGCACCTTGTTCAGCGCGTGGCCGATGTGCAGGTTGCCGTTGGCATAGGGAGGGCCATCGTGCAGGACAAAATCGGGGCGGCCTTCTTTGGCGCGCAGGCGGTCATAGATGCCGATCTTTTCCCAGCGGTCGAGCCAGCCGGGCTCGCGCTTGGGCAGGCCCGCGCGCATCGGGAAATCGGTTTTCGGCAGGGCGAGGGTGTCTTTGTAGTCAGGCGTTTCGGCGCACATCTTGGGCGTCCTTCGGATATCGCAGTTCTGTCAGGGAGTGGAGGCGGCGCGGTGGTCCATACGCCTTGTCCCGGCGGCTCGTGTCGTCAGAGCGCCGGGCATATAATTCGAATGATGATCAGGTGCCGTGCCATCATGGGGGGCGTTATAGGCCCGTGTTGAGCCGGGGTCCAGTGTCTAGACCATTGCCGAATTGCACAAACCTTCCTAGTTTCGGGCAGGGGCTGCGCCGGCCCATTGGTTTGGAAGGTAAGGCTATGAAGAGACTAGGGGTTTTCCTGATCGCGCTGCAGATTGTCGCGCAGGGGGCCTGGGCGGATACCACGCTCTCGGGCAAAGACATCAAACGCTATTTGTCCGGGGCGACGGTGGTCTTTGAAGACGGCGACCAGAAATGGCTCTCCAATGGAAAAACCGTTGCGACCTTCTATTCGAGTTCCGGCCGGGATGTTGTGAACGGGTCCTGGACTGTCGAAAGGAACCGGCTGTGCGAGACGTTTCCGAACACGGGACGGGCTTGTGTCAAAGTGGTGATCCTGACAGGCGGCGACGTGCGGTTCATCCCAAGCAACGGCAATCATTACACCGGATCGAAAACGAACTGACCTTCGGCAACGCGACAATCGGCATTCTTGCGGTGTTTTCCGGGCGGGTCTATTCGAGTCTGCATGAGTCCGGCAAAGGAAACCGTCTTGGCTACGATCCCGCCCAAATTTGACATCTCCCGTGCCGAGATCGAACAGGTCGTGGCAACCTTCTATGACGCGGTGCGGCAGCATCCGGGGCTTGGACCAGTGTTTGCCGTGCACGTGGAAGACTGGCCGAGCCATGAGGCCAAGGTGGCGGATTTCTGGGCCAATGCGATCCTGCACGAGCGGGTCTATGACGGCAATCCGGTGGCGGTCCACCGCGACGCGGGGAACGTGCGGCCGGGCATGTTCGAGATCTGGCTTGGCCTGTTTGATAGCGTTCTGCGGCGGGAGTTGCGCGCGGATCAAGCAGCGTCCTGGTCAGCACTGGCGCATCGCATCGGGCGATCGCTGCGCGCAGGCGTGGTGGAAAAGATGCAGGGGCCGGGCGGGGTGCCGATTTTGCGGTAATGGGCTGAAACTCTTGGGAGGTTTTGGCCGGTACGAAAGGAGGAGAGCGTGCGTATAGCCGTGGCGGGAGCCGGGATCGGCGGGCTGGCAGTGGCGGCGGGTCTGGCGCAGTCAGGCCACGATACCACGATCTTTGACCAGTTCGAGGCGCCCGCACCGGTGGGGTCTGGGCTGGTGATCCAGCCGGTCGGCCTGACCGTGCTGGAATGGCTGGGCGCGAGCAAGGCGGCGCTGGCCAGCGGCAACAAGATCAAGCGCATGCTCGGGCATGAGGCGCGCAGCAGGCGCCCGGTGCTTGATGTGTCCTATGTTTCCAAACGCCGCGCGCGCTTTGGGCTGGCCATTCACCGCGCCGCGCTGTTCGAAGCCCTGTTCGAGACGGCCAAGGCCGCAGGCGCCCAGGTCATGCCGGGCAAGCGTGTCACCGCCGCTGAAAACGGACGACTGGACTTTGCAGATGGCACCTCGGAAGGTCCGTTTGATCTGGTGATCGACGCCTGCGGCGCAGGCTCGCCGCTGTCCACGCTGAAGGCCCGGCCTTTGGACTATGGCGCGCTTTGGGCCACGGTGTACTGGCCGCAAACGGTTTTGCCGCGCAATGAGCTTCGGCAGATGTACCGCCGGGCCGACAGGATGGTGGGGGTTTTGCCCATTGGCACCGTACCGGGGCAGGTCGGGCGCAAAGCGGCGATCTTCTGGTCTTTGCCGCAAGCGGATCACGACAAATGGCGCTCGGATGGGCTGGCCGCGTGGCGGCAGGAGGCCGAGACGCTTTGGCCCGATTTCGCACCCTTTGCCGAGCAGATCACCGATCCGGACCAGATGACCATGGCCCGCTACAGCCACGGCACGCTGGCCCATCCCGATGGGGACGGCATCATTCACATCGGGGACGCGGCGCACCGCGCCAGCCCGCAGCTGGGTCAGGGCGCGAACATGGCGTTGCTGGATGCCTGGGCGGTGGTTCTGGCGCTGAAAGTGGCGCGCGGCGATGCCGAACTGGCCGCGACCTATTACGCCCGCGCGCGCCGTTGGCATGTGCGGGGCTACCAGTTGATGAGCTGGGCGTTTACGCCGCAGTATCAATCCGATAGCCGCGTGCTGCCGGTTCTTCGGGATCGCATTCTCTTCCCGTTGTCGCGCGTGGCGCCTGTGCCGTCCATTCTGACGCGGCTGGTCTGCGGGGATCTTTTGCCGCCGCACGGCTCGCTGCGCGCGTAGCCGCATCAGCCCGTCGATCAGAGCGCCGATGCGCCAGGCGCAGGACGATGGCAGGAATGCTCATGGTGATCCAGAACATCTGAATCAGGGCGGAGGCGAGATTGAACTCGTGCGACAGTGAGATGAGCACCATGGTGGCCGCGGTGAGATTGCCGAGGAAATAGCGGATCTGATCGGAATGGACGATGCGCAGGCTGAGGCAGGTGTACATTGCCACGTAAAGGGCAAATCCCAAAAGGCCGACAAATTGGTAGTGCGCGGCGTCCAGCGCCACGGGGAAGAAATCTGTCATCGCAATACCTGAAATAGGGTTCGAATGATTTGAGTAGGAAGTCTTTAAAAATATGCTCTGAGCCTACGCAGTACGCGGGGCCCGCCCAAGTCAGGTTTTCCGTACGAAGCGCGCTATTGCTCAGATCGAAAAGAGCGAACCAACCGCATAGGCAATCCCCGCCGCCGCCGCCCCGATAGACAGGGTTTCAAGCCCGGAACGCCACCAGGGGCTGAGCGACCAGCGGGCCTTCAGCGTGCCGATGGCAAAAAAGCTGGCAAGGGTCAGGCCAACGGACCAGTGAAAGGCGCTGGCGGCGGAGGCGAGAAATGGCAGCAGCGGGATAGCCCCGGCGATCAGGAACGCCGCAAAGGTGACAAGGGCCGCGCGCATGGGCTGCGGGTCCACCTGTGACAGGCCATATTCCCCTTCGAGCATTGCCGCGATCCACTTTTCGCGCTGGCCCGCGATTTGATCCGTGGCGTCCTCGAGCGTCTGACCGGACAGGCCTTTCTGCGCCAGAATGCTGCGCAACTCGCGCCGCTCGCCCTCGGGGTTGTCCCGGATGTGGCGTTCTTCGACCGCGCGCAGGCGTTTGATGTCGTCAAGTTCCGCCTTTGTCGCGGAGTAATTCCCGGCAGCCATGGAAAACCCGTCGGCCAGAACATTGGCCAACCCCAAGGCCACGATGATCAGCGGTGACAAACCGGCCCCTGCGACACCGGCGACAATGGCAAAGGTAGTCACTGCGCCATCAATAGCGCCATAGACGACATCGCGCAAATCGCCGCGCCCGGGCGGAGCGCTGAGGCGGGCGTCGATTTCGGCCTGACTGTGGCCGTGGTCCGTTGGCTGGCTCATGGGGCTGGCTCACGTTGTTTGTGTCACCTTAGTCTCGTGGCGTCCGGAGCCGCCTTGAGACAGGTCAATCCTCTGTCGCGCGGGTCTGAACCCAGCGGTTGAACCACGCAAGTCCGGCCAAGGATAGCCCCAGAAGCAGGAAAGAGAACACCCGCACCAGCCCGGACAGACCGGAGATGTCGATCACAAACACCTTGGCAACCGCAAGCGCGATAATGGCAACGCCCGCGTGGCGCAGCGCGTCGGACCGCTTGGCAAGGGCTTGATAGAACAGCAAAGCGCCGGTCAGCAGCAGAGCCACCGTGTAGGTATAAAGCTCCGGTTGCCCCATGCCATTTTCCAGGTTCATCCCCGCGCCGCCCTGCCAGACATGGCGGATGGTCAACACCGCCCAGATTGTCGCCAGAAGCCCGCCAGCCCCGGCAAGGCTGATGCGCAGATTGCGCGGCTGCGCCGTCAGACGCCAGGCCGTCAGGCCGAGGAAAGCGGCAGGCAGCAGGTAGGCCGGAATGAGCGTGGTCAACAGTGGCTGGCCGAGCACGGTTTCATCAGACAAAAGCGGGTTCAGATCGGTCAGAATCACAAAGAGCAACACCCCCGCGATCAGGCCGAATAGCCCGGCCAGCGCGATGCGCAGCGGCTTCAGCCAACCGCCGATTTCCTGCCGGAACAACTGCGCCATGGCCACGCCAATCCAGATCGCGGCCATGAGGCCAAGGCCCCAATGGGTGTCCAGCCCGCTCTGCGGGGCAAAGGCGCGGATCACGTGGAACAGCGTCAGGCTGAGCGTCATGCCGGCGGTCGACCAGGCGGCGCTTTCCAGGAAGATCGTGGCTTTCGGGCGCTCCCGAGCGCGCAGCAGCACGAAACCGGTCAGTAACGCCGCAAGACTGCCGCCATAGGCCAGCAGCATGGGAAATATCCCGGTCTCGGTGGCCCAGGGCAGGCCCGGTTCGATGGTGAGGCGCAGGCCCAGCCCGACCACCCCGGCGGCGATATAGGCCCCCATGAGGGGCAGATCAAAACGCCGGTCGAGCGCCGCTGCGGCCAGAATGGTGGCAGCGATGGCGAGGGTCAGGGCCGTGTCCGTCAGCGTGATCGCCAGCGCAAAGGCAAGACAGGCCAGAGCCGAGAGGATGGGCAGCGATATGCGGGCCTTATCCGCAGGGTCCTGCTTGGCAAAGCGCTCTGCCATCAGGGTCATGACCGCGCCAAGGGCAAGACCGTGCAGCGCCCAGGGGTAGGCGCCGATGAACTCCGACGGCGCGCGCATGGCTTCCAGCAGCAGCCCTGCCAGCGGCGCGATCAGCGCGGCGGCCCCGGCCCAGATGATCCGGTTTTCGCTGCCCCGCAAAGCGCGCAGGGCGAAGGTCGCGGAGATCAGCGTGGCGATGCCAACCAGAAGCGTCACCGTCAGGGGGAAGGGGTTTTCGGTTTGCGTTGCAGTCTCCGCCAGATGGTCTGAAAGCGCTCGGAACACCGGCCCGTTCAGGTTGTCCAGACCGATCAATGCGACGGCCAGCGCGGCGGGCGGCAGGGCGTGATCCTGCAGCGCCGGAGCCTTCAGCGACCAAAGCGCAAAGAGCATGGCAAGTCCGGCGGTAAGGCCAAGCGCGGTCCAGTAGCTGGCAACGCTGGTCTGGCTGATGAGCAGCAGCGCCGGGATCGCCGCCAGCACGGTGCCGAGCGACAGCCTTGCCGGGAAGATCGGCCAGTCGGCACGGCGCAGGACGGTTTCCAGAAAACTCGGGCCGCCATGATCCGGCGCAAGGCTGCGCGCCGGGATGAGCGTGGCCAGCAGGGTCAAGGCGGCAGCAAAGGCGCCAAAAGCTATGGCAAACGACTCTGTCTCCTGAACACCGGCGAGCAGAAGCCAACCCGCTCCGATGCCAAGCGCAAGGGAGAGGACCGAAATCCACGCCCAGCGGCGCAGCGTGTCGATCCCCAGACCAAGCGCTGTAATCAGAGCGAAGTAGGGCAAGACGGCTTCGGGAATGTCAGACGAGCCTCCCACGAGGAAAGGCGCGGCCATGCCGCCGATCAGGCTGATCGCCGCCAGAAGCGGCCCGTGGATCCAGCCCAGTACCAGCCCCCCGGCGGCGATGGCCGCAAGGGTCGCAAAGGCTGGCATCGGGCTTATCAGATCGTACAAAAGCCGCGCGGCGGTCACCCCGCCAAAGAGCGAGACAAGCCCTGCACCGGACAGGACAGACGGCAAGTAGGCCGTGCTGCTGGTCTCATCATCACCGAACCGGCGGCGAATCCACTCGCCCGCGCCGATCAGCACTGCGCCAAAGCCCAACGCAGCGGCAACCCGCGCGGCAGGCGGAAGCAGCCCGTGTTCGATGCCGTATTGCACGAAAAACAACCCGGCGAGAGCAAGTGAAGCGGCAGCGGCGGCATAAAACCAGTTCTCGCGCAGCCATGATTGCAACGCATTCAACCGGTCACGGCGGAAAACGGTCGCTTTGCTCGGCTTGGCGGCCCGCTCAAACGGCGACGGGGCGGCGTCTTCGGGGGCAGGGGAGATAGATGGAGGCGCTTCGGAGGCCTGTGCTTTGGGCTCATCAGCGACAGTGGGGTCGGAAACCGGTGTATGGGAGAGCACCGCGTTTGGCGCGCCGCCGAGCTGCGCCTGCAATGCGCGGACCTGCCGTTTTAGGCCGCTTACCGCGATCAACAGGTAGATGATCGCCACCGGCACAGCCAGAAGCGCTATGATGATCAGGGCGATGATGGCGTCGTCACTCACGATGAACCCTCCGGCCGTGTGCCTTGGAGTTTATCGCAAGCCCCCGCAGCCGAAAGGTCGGTTTTTCCACACCTCAGCTGGTGGATTTTTCCTTGGAAAACAGACCGCTCAACGCCGTGCGCACAATGCCGCGCGCCGATGGGCGCTTGTCTTCGGAGAAAGGCAGCGGGCGGCAAACCTCCATGGCGGCAACCCCCACACGGGCGGTCAATGCGCCGTTGACCAGACCTTCGCCGAACCGGCGGGACAGCTTGCCCAACAGACCGCCACCCAGAATTGGCTCTAGCATGTCGTCTCCAACCGCAACCGCGCCCGTGGCCACAAGATGGGACATCACGGCGCGGGTCAGGCGAATGGAGCCAAGCGTGCCGGAGCGGCCGCCGTAGATCTCTGCAATGCGCCGGATCATCCGCAGGTTTGACGTGAGCGCGGCCATGACATCAGCGAGCGCCAGAGGCACCAGAGCTGTGACCGTCGCGACCTGCCGCGCGGCGGCTTCGACTTCGGTGCGGGCGGCGGCATCGAGCGGGGTGAGCAGCTCATGTTCGGCCAGATCGAGCAAGGCTCCGGCGTCAAACACCTCGCCCTCGCGCTCTGCAAGCCGTTCGCGGCCCCAGCGTGTCTCGTCACGCCCTGCATACAGCGCCTTGAGCTTGGTCACGGTGCCCTTTGCTGCCTTCATGTCCTGCGCTGCCCGCGCGGTCTCCGCCTCGTGGTGCAGAGCGTCAATCCGGGCGAGGCGGGAGAAAGCGGCGAGTTCCTTGATGGCGATCAGCGCAAGTGTGATCACAAACAGGCCCATGAGCACCGCAACCGCATAGCCAAGCAGTGGTGTCGTCGCGATCAGGCCGGTGACGTAAGTCCAGGCAGCGATCGAGGTGAGTGTCCCAATCAGCGCCACCAAGAGCCGCCAGAACCACCGCGCGAGAACAGAAGGCTCTCGCGCCGCCAGCGCCGCTGCCGTGGCCATGGCCTGGCCGGTTGGGGCATCCATGGGGCGCAATTCGGGGACAGGCGGGGCCTCGGATGGCGAGGGGGAACCGGCGTCTTCTTCGAGGTTGATCAGAACAGGGCCTTTGGGATCAGTCATTTACGCCTCCATTGGGCCTTTGCCAGACATAGCGGATATCCGGCAGCTTTTCGTCGTTTGTAGCTCCGTCCGTGCGCTCGGCTTCGGAAAACCCTTCGCGTTCATAGAACCGCTGCGCCCCGGTATTGGCCTGAAAGGTCCAGAGTTCCAGCAACGATGCGCTCTCCTTGGCGTGGTCGAGAAGAGCCTTGCCGGCACCTTGCCCACGCTGCTCGGGGTCGACGTAAAGCGCGTGGATCGTTTTGTGATCACAGGCCAGAAAGCCGAAAGGCCCATCACCACGGTCCGCCACGGTGACCCAACCCCGATCAATCAAACCGCCCATATGGCTGATATCTTCAGCGCGCGAATGCAGGCGTGGCATCCAGTCCGTTTCATCGGTGAAGCCGGAGAGGATCGCCCCCAGGCGCAGCGCGTCACGTGGTTCGCCGGGACGGAGGTGGCCTGTGATCACAACCGATCTCCGATCAGGAACTGGGCTGCGCGGTCAAGCCGGATATGCGGCGGGCCTTCGCCCGGTTTCAGGGTCAGCCGCGAGGGCGCAAAGCGCATGATCTTGTAGTCCTGATCGAGCCAGCTCTCCGCACCTTCCCGCGCAGGCGCGAGCAGATGGCCGGGGTCTTCGGGCAGGTTTCCGGGATAGAAGGCAGCTTGTTTTCCGGTGTCGAGCAGCGTGCCGCGCACGCAGTCAAGCTCTTGCCCGGAATGGGAAATTGTCTGTTCCGTGGTGGCGCGCAAGGCGGCGATGGACATGGCTTCGGTTTCTGCCCCCGAAAACCGAGCGCGATCACGCGCGTCGCGCACCAAGGCTTCCATGATGCCTGTCAGCCGGGGGTGCTGCGTGTGGTGCAGATGGTCCGCCTTGGTCGCGGCAAACAGGATTTTTTCCACGCGTTTGCCAAGCAAAAGCTGGGTCAGGAAGGCATTTGCCCCGGGGCGAAACGCGCCGAGAATGTCGGCCATGGTCTGGCGCAGGTCCTCCACCGCGCGGGGTCCGGCATGGATCGCGCCAAGCGCATCCACAAGCACCACCTGACGGTCAATGCGAGAAAAGTGATTGCGGAAAAAGGGCCGCACAACCCGAGACTTATAGGCCTCGAACCGCCGCTCCATTTCCCGCCAGAGGCTTCTGCGCGGCGGACGGTCCTGAGGTGGCAGCGGGGCGAAGGTGAGCACAGGCGAGCCAGCCAGATCGCCGGGAAGCAGGAACCGCCCCGGCGAACAATCGGAAAACCCGGCCTCTCGCGCGGTGTTCAGCGCCTTCGTGTAGGTTTCCGCGAGCGCCCGCGCGCGGGTCTCTTCAAATCCGGCTGTAGCGTCTTCGGCCTGCGCCATGGCGACAAACTCCGGCCCGTCGGGTCTTTGCGCCATGCGCTCCAACATGTCCTTCGACCAATCGGCGTAAGACTTTTCCAGAAGCCCAAGATCTAGCAGCCATTCGCCCGGGTAATCGACGATATCAAGGTGCACTGTGCGCGGGCCCTGCAGGCCGGAGAGCATGCCGTTTGGCTTGATTTTCAAGGACAAACGCAGTTCCGAGACCGCGCGTGTGCTGTCTGGCCACGACGGCGATGTAGAGGTCAGCGCACCGAGGTGCGTTTCATAATCAAACCGGGGCAGCGTGTCGTCGGGCTGGGGTTGCAGGTAGGCGGCGAGGATGCGCGATTCCGTTTGCGCGACGAGCTGCGGCATCCGCCCACGATCGAGCAGATTGGCGACCAAAGAGGTGATGAACACCGTCTTGCCTGCGCGCGACAGGCCGGTGACGCCGAGCCGGATAACCGGCTCGAACAACACGCCGGAAACGGTATCCGTGACGTTTTCCACGCTGCGTGTGAGCGTGTCGGCGATGGTTCCAATGACCACGGGTGGCTGCCCCTCGTTTTCTGCCTTCGGTGGCAAGATAGGCACGGACGCAGCGACACACCAGAGGCGGGCGAGGGGGAAATGCGCCGTTGCCTTGCCCGATGGGGCGCGTTATGGCGCGGGCCATGCCCAGATATGCTTTGCTCGTGGAATATGACGGACGCCCCTTTGCCGGATGGCAGCGTCAGGCAGATCAGCCTTCGGTTCAGGGGGCGATCGAAGCCGCGTTGGCGCGGCTGGAGCCACGCGAGCACACTATTGCCGCCGCCGGGCGCACCGATGCGGGCGTTCATGCGCGGGGGCAGGTGGCCCATTGCGATATGGAAAAAGACTGGGACCCGTTCCGGCTCTCTGAAGCTTTGAACTACCATCTCAAACCGGCCCCGGTGGCGATCCGCGCCTGCGTACAGGTGGCGGATGACTGGCACGCCCGGTTCTCCGCCGTAGAGCGCCGCTATCTCTTTCGCCTGCTGATGCGCCGCGCGCCTGCGACGCTGGAAGACGGAACGGTCTGGCGGGTGAACCACGATCTCGATGCAAAGGCGATGCAGGCCGGCGCGGATTTTCTGCTCGGGCAACACGACTTCACCACCTTCCGCTCGGTGATGTGCCAGGCCAAATCACCGGTGAAGACGATGGACGAAATTCGGGTGGAGCGCGTCGAGGATTTTGGCGGGCCGGAAATCCATTTTTCGCTCCGCGCGCGCTCGTTTTTGCACAATCAGGTGCGCAGCATCGTGGGCACATTGGAACGCGTTGGTGCTGGGGCTTGGGAAGCGGACGATGTGCGCAAGGCTTTAAATGCAAAAGACCGGGCCGCATGTGGCCCGGTCTGTCCGCCGTTTGGATTGTACCTAATGGGGGTTGGATACCCTGATCCGGTCTTTGAGACCGGGGATTAATCCCCGTCAGCCACGCCTTCTGCACGGTTGCGCGCGCGACGCTGGCGATAGCTGGGCAGGACCACGAGGATCACGGCCAGAACCAGAAGGGCCAGTGTCATGGGGCGCTCCCAGATGAAGCCGATCCCGTCATAGAGCTGCATGGCGCGGGAGAAGTTGTTCTCCAGCAACGGCCCCAGAATGAAGCCGATCAGCAGCGGCGCCAGCGGATAGTCCGCAAAGCGCAGCAGCGTGGCGCAGACCCCGAAACCGACAAGGATCAGAAGTTCGGTCGCGTTGTTCTGCCCGATGTAGGCCCCCATCAGCGTAAAGAAAAGGATGAAGGGGATCAGGTAGTTGCGCGGAACCGCCAGCACCTTGGCGATGTAGGGGATCAGCGGCAGGTTCAGGATCAGCAGGACGAGGTTGCCCAGGTACATGGAGATGATCACGGCCCAGAAAATCTGCGGCTCGTCGATCATCAGGCGCGGCCCCGGCGAGACGTTCAGCGCGATCAGCGCGCCGAGCAGAATGGCCGTGGTGCCCGAACCGGGGATGCCCAGCGTCAGCAGCGGCACAAACGAGCCGGTGCAGGCCGCGTTGTTGGCGCTTTCGGGTGCAGCGATGCCTTTGACCGAGCCTTTGCCGAACTGTTCCTGCTCTTCCTTCGAGGCAATGTTGCGCTCAACGGCGTAGCCGAGGAAAGACGCGATGGTCGCGCCAGCGCCCGGCAGAACCCCGATGAAGAAACCCTGAATAGATTGCCGGCCAATGACCGGGGTGATGCGCTTGGCTTCGTCCTTCGTGATCCGCAGGTCCTTGATCTCATTGCTGGCGCCGTCGCCGGTTTTGGAGCGGTTCGGATCCAGGACCAGGTAGATCGCTTCGGGCAGGGCAAACATGGCCATGGCCAGCGTGATAAAGCCGAAGCCCGATTGCAGGTCCATGATGCCCATGGTGAAACGCGGGGCGTTGAACAGGACGCCTTCGCCAACCGTGGCCATGATCAGCCCGAGAAAGGTCATCAAAAGCGCCTTGGAGACCTGTCCCGTCCCGGCAAAGGCCGCGATGGCGGACAGGCCCACGACCATCAGGGCGAAATACTCGGACGAATGGAACAGCAGGGCGACAGAGGCCAGCGCCGGGGCAAACACCATGAGCAGAACCGCGCCCACCGTGCCGCCTGCAAAACTGGAGATCGCGGCGACGGTCAGGGCCTTGCCCGCCTTGCCCTGCCGGGTCATCGGGTAGCCGTCGAAACTCGTCGCGACGGTTGAGGCAACGCCCGGCGCATTGATCAGGATCGACGAGGTCGAGCCACCAAAGACCGCCCCGTAATAGACGCCCGCCAAGAGGATCAGCGCAGCGGAGGGATCTCCGATGGTGATGGCGACAGGGATCATGATTGCGATGATCGACATCGGGCCGAGGCCCGGCAGCATGCCGATGAATGTGCCGATCAGACAGCCGCCGATCACCATGAGGATGTTGGTAAAGGTAAAGGCCGTTGCGAGGCCTGTCATCAGTCCTTCGAGCATGTCAGACCCCGTTCATAAAGGAAGGCAGCGGGCTCAGGAAGATGCCGAGCACCGCATCGACGAGATACCAGATGAACCCTGCAGCAATGGCAGCAACCACGGCCATGAGCACATACCGACGCTCGCCGAGGATGTAGCTGCCGGCGGTCAGGAACAGGAACGTGGCCCCAAGGAACCCCAGCGGTCGCAGGAGCAGCGCGTAAGCCACCATCAGGCCCAGAAGCATGAGCGCCTGACCAACCTTGTATTCGCCCAGCCGCGACAGGTTGATGTCAGCCGGATCGGTTTTCTCGGGCGTTTTTTCGAGGTTCAGCAGCACGCTGAGCGACATCAGGATACCACCGATCGCCAGAACCTTCGGGAAGGTTGAGGGCCAGATGGGCCGTTGCTTCATGATGGGTGGCAGCAACTGGTCCATGGTGAAATAAGCTGCATAGCCATAGGCCAGACACAGCATCAAGATGACAAGCGCAATCCAGCGATCTATCGCCATCTTCCCCTCCCTTGTTTGAAATGATGCGCCCGGAAAGATCCGGCCGCATCGCGTTTTGTTATTGGTTTTAGGTGCTTAGAGGAAGCCGAGCTTCTTCATCAGATCGCCGATGACCTGTTCCTGGTTTTCCAGGAAGGAGCGGAAATCATCGCCCGGGTTGTGGATGTTCACCCAGCCGTTGCGCGCGCGCACCTCTTCCCACTCGGGCGTGTCGTACATCTTGGCGATGGCGTCCTGGTACATGGCCAGTTTGTCATCGGGCAGACCCGGAGCCGCGAAGAAGCCGCGCCAGTTGACGAAGGTGGTGTCGTTGCCTTGCTCGACCATGGTCGGGGCGTCGGCATACGCCGAAACACGCTCGTCCGCGGTCACGCCGATGATGCGCACTTCACCGGCCTTGGCCAGTTCGACGGCTTCGGAGAAACCGGTGGAGACCGCCTGTACTTCGCCGGAGAGCAGACCCGCCATGGTGGCGCCGCCACCGTCATAGGGCACGTATTTCATCGCAACCGGATCGGCACCCGCAGCCTGCATGACCATGGCTGCCACAAGGTGGTCCATGCCGCCGGGCACGGAGCCCCCACCCACGGCAACCTTGCCGGGGTCCGCCTTGAAGGCGTCGATCAGACCGTTCAGGTCCTGAATGTCGCTGTCGGCCGAGACGACCAGCGCGGCATAGTCGCCGATGGTGCCGGAGACGAGCGTCAGGTCGCGGAAGCTTTGCGGGAACACGCCGGTGAGCGAGCGGATCACGATCGGGGTCGAGTTGACCATCAGCGTGCCGTGGTTGCTCGCTGCGTTTTCGATCAGGTAGCCGATGGCCTTGCCGCCGCCGCCGCCGGACATGTTTTCATAAGACGCGGATCCAACCAGACCGGCGCCGGTCAGGGCTTCGCCCGTGCCGCGCGCGGTGCCGTCCCAACCGCCGCCAGCGCCGCCCGGGATCAGGAAGTGGATGCTGTCAACAACTTGATGCCCATCGGCAAAGGCCGGGCCAACAAGGCCCATGGATGCCACGGCTGCGAATAGGGCGCGACGGCCCATCTTGATTGTCATTCGATTGTCCTCCCATTTGACAACGGCGGCTCTGGCCGCTCATGCTCGGGAAGAGTGGCAGTCCTTTCTGACACAAACCTGACACGTCCCCAGAGGCCCGAAAAAGCCGATGCGCTACCTGCTGATCGAAGACAACGAAACCCTGGCGCGCGCGGTTGTGGACAGGCTGGTTCTGGATGGGCATGTGGTCGATCATGCCGAAGACCTCGCAACAGCGGCGGACTATACAGCGACCACGGATTACGATTTGATTTTGTTGGATATTATGCTCCCCGATGGGGACGGAAGAACCTTCCTCGCGCAGCGGCGGAGCGCGAAATCCCGCACGCCGGTGATCGTTCTGACCGCCCGTTCAGAGGTGTCGGATCGCGTCGGCTTGCTGGATCTCGGGGCGGATGATTACATGGTCAAACCTATTGACTTCTCCGAGCTGGAAGCACGCTGCCGCGCTGTGCTTCGGCGGCGCGGTGGTGAGGCGCGCAACGTGATCTCCTTTGGTGATCTGGAGTTTGATTCGCTGGCCGGGACCTTGAAAATCGACGGCTCCGAGACCAGTTTGCGCACCCGCGAGTTGCGGCTATTCGAGATATTCATCAACGCGCCGAACCAGCTTTTCTCCAAATCGAAACTCGTCGATCGGCTATTTTCCTATGACGAGGAAGCGTCGGAAAACGCGATCGAGGTTTACGTGGGCCGATTGCGGCGGCGGCTGGAAGGGTCAAACGTGTCCATCACAACCGTGCGCGGGTTGGGGTACAAGCTGGAACAACGATGAGCGGGCCGAGAACAACAGGCTCGATCCGGCAACGGCTTCTGGTGCTGCTCCTGCTCGGCGCGGCGGTGATTGCGGTGCTTTTGTATCTCGTGGTGCAATCGGTCGCGCGCCAGATTGCACAGGAAAGCCAGGACAACATCCTCGCCGCCTCCGCTATTTCCATCCTGGACAGCACGCGGGTGAAGGGCGGCGAGTTGTCGATTGATCTGCCGTACTCGGCGCTGTCCATGCTGGGCAGTGTGACCGACGAACGCGCGTTCTATGCCATCCGCCTGAACGATGGGTTCCTGTCCGGCTATGAGGATCTGCCGGTGTCCGGAGACTACGGCGGGGCCGCCACCGCGTTTCGCTCTGCAACCTACCTTGGCGAGGACATTCGCATCGCATCGACCAGACGCAGTTTTTCGACCGACGAAGGGCAGGCTCTGCTGGAGATATCCGTGGCGCAGACGCTTGCGGGCATGAACCGCACGCTGGCGCGGATCACGCGAATATCGCTGCTGGTCGGGTTCGGATTCTTCGTTCTTTCGGCGCTGATGGCGCTGTTCATCGCGCGCAGTACCATTCGCCCGCTGCACCGCCTTACGGAATCCGTTTCGCGCCGGGGGCCAAGCGATTTGCGGCCCGTCGCGGCCCCTGTGCCCAGTGAGATGGCACCTTTGGTTCTGTCGCTGAACAAGCTGATGGCGCGGCTGCAATACTCGCTGACCCGCTCCGAGGATTTCATCGCGGAGGCGGCCCATCGCGTGCGCACGCCTTTGGCCATTCTGCGCACGCAGGCTGAAATCACGCTCCGAAGGGTCGAAAAGCCCGAGAACCGGCAGGCGGTGCGCGAAATGATCCGCGCCATTGATGAAAGCTCGCGCACGGCGGGTCAGTTGCTCGACCATGCGATGGTGACTTTTCGGACAGACAGCTTGTCGCGCGAGGATGTGGCGCTGCATGCGCTCGTGCAGGACACGGTTGATCGTTTGGGGCCACTGTCGGAGTTGAAGGAGGTCAGCATCGAGACCGCGCGTCTGGACGAGGCCGTGGTGCCCGGTGATGCGATCCTGTTGCAGAACGCGCTGCACAATCTTCTGGACAACGCGATCAAATACGCCAGCCGCAATTGCCGCGTGACAGTCTCTCTCGCGCGCAGCCCGTCGCAGGCGACGATCACCGTTTCGGACACGGGGCCCGGCTTTCCGGATGGGGGCTCGGTGAAGCTTCTGGACCGGTTCGCACGGGGCGACAATGCCGGTAGCGTGGTGGGCTCGGGGCTTGGGCTGACCATCGTCAAGGAAATCGTTCTTGCCCACGGCGGTGAGATGGAGCTGAAAAACAACGAAGAGGGCGGCGCATGCGTGGTCTTATCCTTTCCATTGGCCTGATCTGGCTGGCGAGTTTGTCGTCCGCGTTCGAGGTCGAAGACCACGCGGTGTTTGGCGATCAGGACGCCGGTCAGGTGCTGCGGATCATCTCGACCGCCGACATCGCGTTCTTCGAGCCGATGATCCTGTCCTATCTCGAAAGCCATCCGGGGGTCGCGGTGGACTACACCGTGGCCGGATCGTCCGAGTTGATGCGCGCGCTTTACGATGAAGGGCTGTCCTTTGATCTCGCGATCTCCAGCGCGATGGACCTTCAGACCAAGCTTGCCAATGACGGTCAGGCGCTCCGGCATAGCTCGGACCAGACGCAGGACCTGCCGGATTGGGCGGTGTGGAACGAGATGGTCTTTGCCTTCACGCAAGAGCCCGCGGCATTTGTCATATCAAACGAGGCTTTCGCGGATCTGCCGCGCCCGGAAAGCCGCCAGCAGCTGATCACGATCCTGCGTCAGAACCCGGAGATTTTCCATGGTCGCGTTGGCACTTACGACATTCGCGCGTCCGGTTCGGGCTACCTGTTTGCGACGCAGGATGCGCGCACCTCTGACACCTATTGGCGGCTGACGGAGGTCATGGGCACATTGGCGCCGAAGCTGTATTGCTGCACGTCGGACATGATTGAGGATGTGGCCAGCGGCAAGCTCGCCATCGCCTACAACGTGCTGGCCAGTTACGCGGAGCAGAGCGAGCACGCGGATGCTTTCACGATCATTCTGCCGTCGGATTTCGCCATCGTCATGCTGCGCTCCATGCTGATCCCGAAGTCGTCGCAGGACCCGGAACTGGCGGCTGGATTCCTGGATTTTGTCCTTGGGCAAACCTTTCCACGCGGGATTTCACCCCTGCTGCAATCGAACTCGCTCGAACAGGCCAACGAAAGTGCGCTGCACCGCATTCGTCTGGGGCCGGGTCTTTTGGTTTACCTCGACCAGTTCAAGAACCGCAGTTTTCTTGCGGAATGGGAAAACGCGATATTGCAGGAGTAGCCGCCAGCGTCCTGTCAGGATACGCAGATAGGAAGGCGCGGGCTGGGCGGCGATTCCCCTGCCACCGCGTGAAACCCACCCTTTGAGCTTGCCCAACCGGGCGAACCATTTGCTTTGGAGGAGAAGCATGAGTAACGGATTTGTCGAGCATTTGCGCACCGAACTGGACGGGCTGCGGGACGCTGGCCTTTACAAGGATGAGCGCGTCATCACCTCGAAGCAGGCGGGCACCGTGGCGCTGGACAGCGGCAAAGAGGTCATCAACCTGTGCGCCAACAACTACCTTGGTCTGTCCGACAATGCGGAGCTGATCGAAACCGGACGCGAGGCTCTGAGCCGCTACGGCTATGGCATGTCTTCGGTGCGCTTCATTTGTGGCACGCAGCAGGAACACAAAGAGCTGGAAGAGCGGCTTTCGCGCTTTCTGGGTTTTGAAGATACGATCCTCTATTCAAGCTGCTTTGACGCCAATGCCGGGCTGTTCGAAACCCTGCTTGGCCCCGAGGATGCAATCATTTCCGATGCGTTGAACCACGCGTCCATCATCGACGGGGTGCGGCTGTGCAAGGCCAAGCGCTTCCGCTACGCAAACTCGGACATGGCGGACCTTGAGGCGCAGTTGCAGGCGGCGGAGGGCTGCCGGTTCAAGCTGATCGCCACCGACGGCGTGTTTTCCATGGATGGCTATATCGCGAAGCTCGGCGAGATCTGTGATCTGGCTGACAAATACGGCGCGATGGTCATGGTGGACGACAGCCATGCCGTGGGTTTTGTCGGCAAAACCGGGCGCGGCAGCATCGAACACTGCGAAGTCATGGGCCGCGTTGACATCATCACCGGCACCTTGGGCAAGGCTCTGGGCGGCGCGTCCGGCGGTTATACCTGCGCGCGCAGGGAGGTGGTGGACTGGCTGCGTCAACGCTCGCGCCCGTACCTGTTCTCCAACACACTGGCGCCGGTGATTGCGCAGACGTCGATCAAGGTTCTGGACATGCTGGAAGCCTCGACCGAGCGGCGCGACCATCTGATGGAGAATGCTGCCCACTTCCGGAACCGCATGTCGGCCGCCGGGTTTGATCTGCTGCCGGGCGAGCATCCGATCATACCGGTGATGCTGCGCGATCCCAAGCTGGCACAGGACATGGCGGCGCGTCTGGATGCGAAAGGCGTTTACGTTGCTCCATTCAGCTTCCCCGTGGTGCCGCGCGGGCACGATCGCATCCGCACCCAGATGTCCGCCGCGCACAGCCGTGCGGAACTGGACAAGGCCATCGACGCCTTTATCGCCGTTGGTCACGACATGGGTATCCTCTCATGAGCAACGAAATGCGCGCGCTGGTAAAGGCAAAGCCAGAGGCGGGGCTTTGGATGGAAACCGTTCCGGTCCCGGAGCCGGGCCCCGACGAAGTGCTGATCAAGGTCCGCAAGTCCGCGATCTGCGGAACGGATGTGCATATCTGGAAATGGGATGAATGGTCCGCCAAAACCGTGCCTGTCCCGATGGTCGTGGGCCATGAGTTCTGCGGCGAGATCGTTGATTGCGGCCGCGCCGCCATCAAATACAGCATTGGCCAGCGGGTTTCCGGCGAAGGCCACGTGGTTTGTGGCACCTGCCGCAATTGCCGGGCCGGGCGCGGGCATCTGTGCCGGAACACGCTTGGGGTCGGGGTCAACCGCCCGGGCTCTTTTGCAGAATATGTCTGCATTCCCGAAAGCAACGTCGTGCCCATCCCGGATGACGTCCCTGATGAAATCGCGGCGATTTTTGACCCGTTCGGGAACGCGGTTCACACAGCGCTGAGCTTTGATCTGGTGGGTGAGGACGTTCTGGTGACGGGCGCAGGCCCGATCGGCATCATGGGCGCGCTCGTGGCGCAGAAGGTGGGCGCGCGCAAGGTGGTGATCACCGATATTGCGCCCTACAGGCTGAGGCTTGCCCGCCGGATGGGTGTGCAACACGTGGTCGATGTCAGCAACAAGCCGCTGCGCGACGTGATGGGCGACATCGGCATGACCGAAGGTTTCGATGTCGGGCTTGAAATGTCCGGGGCCTCTGCGGCCATGCGGCAAATGATCAACCGCATGAACAACGGCGGGAAGATTGCCTTGCTGGGGATCGCACCAACGGAATTTGCCGTCGACTGGAACGAGATCATCTTCAAGATGCTGACCGTCAAAGGCATCTATGGACGCGAGATGTTCGAGACCTGGTACAAGATGATCGCCCTTGTGCAGTCCGGTCTCGACCTGTCGGAGCTCATTACGCACCACATCGCCATCGACGACTTCGAGACCGGCTTTGCCGCGATGCTCTCTGGCGAGGCCGGGAAGGTGGTCATGGACTGGACCTGAGGCGCGTCCTGTGCCTCAGGAATTGCCGCCGATCACGTTGGTCCAGCGTAGAAGCGAGACCTGCGGGTTGGCGGCGAACAGCGCGCCCAGCTCTTGTGCGGGGGCCACAGGATTGTCGAGCAGCCGCAGGAACACCGCGCTGCCGTCCCGGTACGTCACATGGGCAAGACCAAACTCTGACCTGGCCAGTTTCGAGCAGAACTCCAAGGCCTGCCATGCCTCATCAGCATCCAGCAAAATCTCGAACGACAAAGGCAACGTGGAAAAGGCGCGCCGCGCTTCGACAATCTGATCGACGGGGACGGACGGGGTTTTGGTCTTCGCACAATCGCGAACGGCGACGAGATCTCGCATCGTTTTCTCCTTTGGCCCATGTGGCCTGTCTGACGGGAGAAAGCGTGCCCTTTCTCCGCTTTAGCTGCATTTATTCACGCGCCCGCAAGCTGAAGCTCAAATCGGCGCAACAAAGGTTTTCTATCTTTACATCGTCCAGGGTTGCAACCCGGCTTTACGCAGGCCCGAAGCTTTCTTCGTAAAACCGCAGCCAGTTGCCGCCCATGATCCCGTCGATCTCTTCAGAGTTCAGGCCGACCGCACGCAGGCCGCCGCGAATGGTGTCCCAGTCCCGATTGTCCTGAAACCAGTTTGGCATATCGGGAAAGCCCGGCGCAGCCGCGGAGCCTTCTCCATAGTCCATTTCCTTGGACCAGCGTCCCACGCGCATCCATGTCACCACGCTGTCCGGCTGGCCTTGGCAAAGATCGCTTCCCATACCTAGATTTTCCGCGCCATAGCGCTCCGCAGCCTCGGCAATCATCTCGCAGAACCCTTCGAGCGTGCAGCCCGTCCCGCCCGCAAGATGATGCGGATAAAGCGAAAACCCCAGCATGCCGCCGGACCCGGTCAGAGCCTTCAAGACGGTATCGGACTTGTTGCGCAAGGCGGCGTGCCACCAATGGGGATTGGCATGGGTGATGGCGATGGGGCGCGTGGAATGCTCAATCGCCTCCAGGGTCGAGCGTTCGCCCGAATGGCTCATGTCCACTACCAGCCCAACGCGGTTCATCTCGGTCACCACTTGCCGCCCCATACGGGTCAGCCCGGTGTCCTCATTTTCGTAACACCCCGTCGCGAGCAGAGATTGATTGTTGTAGGTCAACTGCATGAAGCGCAGCCCTAGCTGGTGCAGGATTTCTATGAGCCCGATGTCATCCTCCATCGGGCTCGGGTTCTGCGCACCAAAGAAAACCGCCGTCCGCCCGCTCTCCTGCGCCTCGCGCACATGCCGAGCCTCGGTGCCGCGCATGATGAGATCCGGGAATTGTTCGAACCAACGGTTCCACTGTTCGAGATTGAGTACGGTTTCCCGGAAACTCTCGTGGTAGGCGATGGTCACATGGATCGCATCCACGCCGCCCGCTCGCAGTTGGCGAAAGACGGTCTCGGAGAAGTTGCAGTATTGCAGGTTGTCGATCAGGGGCGCTTTCATGGCCCGACGCTAGCGAGCCTAAGACCGGCTCGCAATGGAAGATGATTGCGGGCCACCCGTCGGCCGCCCGCAAAGAAGGCCGTTTGGCTCAAGCTGTGCCGCGCCGCCGCAGGACAAAAAGCCCAAACAGGCCGAAAACGAGCAGAAGCGCGGAGGCAGGCAGCGGAACGGGCGCAGCGACCTCTGCGGAAATCGACAGCTGCGCCCCATAAGAGTAGCTGTCATTGGAGGTCCGGAACGTAAGTACAGGATTTCCATTCAACAGGTCGACCAAAAACGCTTCGCCAAACAAGGAGACAAGGTTCAACGAACGGTTGTAGTTGGTGAATGTGTTCGTGAAGCCAAATGGAGTCCTGATTTGGTTGATCATGCCATTGGACAAGCTGAACTCATCGTCCCAAGGTGTATCGCCGCCAGTCCTGAACTGCAGTTGCAAGGTCGCGGAGTTGATCGAGGTCACAGTCCCGGTGAACTGACTGCTCACATCCATGCTCCAACGCACGTATTCTTCGGTGGCATTGTTGATGGTCGCGTCCCCGCAGCACCGCTGAACCAGAAAATCTCCATTGATATAAGTAGATTGGTTCAAAAGAGGGGGATTCGATGCGCCAGTAGAGGTTGTATAGAGCGAAACGGTGGCGGCGCTTGCCGAAGTTCCCAGAAGTAGCGCGGAAACAAGTGCCAGAAATGCAGTTCGAAACGTCATGTAACTCTCCAGTTTTGAGTGAAAACCCAGACGATCACCCGCGATTGACGAGCGGGTGGGCCTATCGACCGCCGCACCCAAAATCCGAAACGCTTGTCTGAGTTTGTACGCTCAGAGTTTCGGATGTTTTGCGATTCTGCAACTTAAAGTAGATAGCTGGAAAGGTGTTGGAACCGATCCTGGCATTCCCAAAACAGATCAATCGGACGGTACCAATGGCTTCTCTGACCGTGCTTGCATTTTGAGGAAACAGCATCGGCCGGTTCGACTTCGGAACACGGCTCAGAGAAAAGGGCTTGTGTTCTGCCGGCGATGCCGTAAACAGCCGCCCATGATGACCAAGAGCAGAATCCGACGAGCCTGACGCTCCTCTCCAAGCCTGTGCCGCCCGCGCACGAGGCTCCGCTTTTGCATCCCAACCCCCTTAAAACCTTGACAGGCCCCAAGTGCCTTGGCACCCAAAGGCTTCCTATCACACGAGGACCGTGACATGATCTCTCCCGTTCTGCCGACCTATGCGCGTGCGCCGCTGCATTTTACTCACGGCGAAGGCACCTGGCTGACCGATGAGAACGGGCGACGTTTCCTTGACCTGGGCAGCGGCATCGCGGTGAACGCGCTCGGCCATGCGGCGCCTGAGCTGGTCTCGGCCCTTACGGAACAGGCGGGCAAGATCTGGCACCTGTCAAACCTCTACGAAATCCCGCAGCAGGAGGCTTTGGCCACCAAACTGGTGGATGAAAGCTTTGCCGATACGGTGTTTTTCACCAACTCCGGCACCGAATCCTGCGAGCTTGCCGTGAAAATGGCGCGCAAGTACTGGTATGAGAAAGGCCATCCCGAAAAGATCGAGATCCTCACCTTCGAGGGCTGCTTCCATGGCCGCTCATCCGCCGCCATCGCGGCCTCCGGGGCCGAGAAAATGGTCAAAGGGTTTGGCCCTTTGCTTGAAGGCTTCGTGCACCTGCCGTGGGGGGATCACGATGCTCTGAACGCGGCCATCACCGAGAAGACCGCCGCGATCCTGATCGAACCGTTGCAAGGCGAGGGCGGCATTCGACCGTTGCCGGATCAGTGCCTGAAAGGTCTTCGCGACCTTTGCGATGAAAAGGGCGTGCTGCTGATCCTCGACGAGGTGCAATGCGGCGTGGGCCGGACCGGCAAACTCTTTGCCCATGAATGGGCTGGGGTGACCCCGGACATTATGATGGTCGCCAAGGGCATTGGCGGGGGTTTCCCTCTGGGCGCGGTGCTCGCCACCGAAGAGGCCGCTTCTGGCATGACGCTTGGCACGCATGGCTCCACCTATGGCGGCAACCCGCTTGGCTGCGCGGTGGGGTTGGCGCTGCTCAACGTGGTCTCCGACCCTGCCTTCCTCGACGCTGTCAACGCGCGCGCCGGCCTTTTGCGTCAAAAGCTTGAAGGGTTGGTCGCTGCTCATCCGGATGTCTTCGAAGGCGTGCGCGGTACCGGCCTCATGCTCGGCATCCGCTGCAAGATCGCGCCCTCCGACGTGGTCAAAGCCGGCTATGAGGCCGCCGTCATCACCGTCCCGGCGGCAGACAACATCGTTCGCCTGCTGCCGCCCCTGAACATCACCGAAGAGGAAATCGCAGAGGCAATAAACCGTCTCGACAGGGCAGCAACCGCCCTTGAGAGCGCCTGAGCGTTTCTTTGTGCCAAAAATATCCCGGGGAGTCGCAGCTTGCTGCGGCGGGGCAGCGCCCCAATCCCCGGCTCGAACAAAAAGAAAAACGATATGAACCACTTTCTTGATATCCACAAAACCGAAACGACCGCCCTGCGGGAGATCATCGACAGCGCCAAATCTATCAAAGGCGCGCGCAATGGCCGCCCCAAGGCGGCGCTTGACGATGATCTGCCGCTCAAGGACCGCATGGTCGCCCTGATCTTCGAAAAGCCCTCAACCCGGACGCGCGTCTCCTTCGACGTGGGCGTGCGGCAGATGGGCGGGCAGACCATGGTGCTCTCCGGCAACGACATGCAGCTTGGCCATGGTGAGACCATCGCCGATACAGCCCGCGTTCTCAGCCGGTATGTCGACATGATCATGATCCGCACCTTCGATGAGAGCGTGCTCGAAGAGATGGCCGAATTTGCCTCTGTTCCGGTCATCAACGGCCTGACGGACCGCACCCATCCGTGCCAGATCATGGCTGATATCCTGACTTACGAAGAGCATCGCGGCCCGATCGAAGGCAAGAAGGTGGTCTGGTGCGGCGATGGCAACAATGTCTGCGCCAGTTTCCTCCATGCAGCCGGGCAGTTCGGCTTTGACCTGACTTTCACCGGCCCCGTGCAGCTTGATCCGGAAATGGAATTTGTCGGCTTTGCCCGCAACAAGGGCAGCACCGTCACCATCGAACGCGATCCGTTCAAAGCCGTCGAAGGGGCCGATATCGTGGTCGCCGACACTTGGGTCTCCATGCATGACGCGCAAAGCGCGCGCGAGCGGCGGCACAACATGCTCCGCCCTTTCCAGGTGAACGAAAAGTTGATGGAAGCGGCAGGGGAACAGGCGCTCTTCATGCACTGCTTGCCCGCACACCGGGGCGAAGAAGTGACCTCGGAGGTCATGGACGGCCCGCAGTCGGTGATCTGGGACGAGGCAGAGAACCGTCTGCACGCGCAAAAAGCCATCATGCGCTGGTGCGTCGGCGGCTAAAGTCCGCTCTCAGAAAACCATACGCGTGAACCAGGCGATCGCGGTCAGCCAGAACAGCGGCACCGCGATCAGCACTGTGCCCCATGCCAGCGGCAGCCCTAGATGGGGTGAAAACCGGCGATGCGCGAGCTGGCTGCGGTATTGATAAGGCGCGATGGCGAAACGGGAGTTTTCGATGTCTTTCGGGTCAGTCGAGACGGACATGACAGGCCTCTTCGCGTTTTGAGATAATTTTTCATCGTAGTGGAGAGGTCTTAAGGCTCGGCTAAGCCCGTTTGCCTTTGCCGCCGTGAAGGCCCATGTTACCCCTAACAACGCGGCAGGAAAGGCGAACACCATGACGCATCCGACGATTGGCCTTTACGGCCTTGGCACCATGGGCGCGGCGCTGTCGCTCAATATGGCCGACAATGGCATTCAGGTGCATGTGGCGAACCGGACCGCCTCCGCCGTGCTGCGCTTCATGGAGGGTGCCGGGCCTTTGGCGGAAAAGATCGTGGGACATCAGAACCTTGAAGGTCTGATTTCCGCTCTGCCGCAACCGCGTTTGCTGGTTGCGATGATCCCCTCAACCGCGCCGATGGACTCCTTTCTCGACGACGTGATCCCTCAGCTTGCCCCCGGCGACACGGTCATTGACGCGGGAAATGCGGATTTTCATTCTACCCGTCGCCGATCTGAACGGCTCGCACAGCATGACCTGCACTTTGTCGGGCTGGGCGTGTCTGGCGGCGAGGAGGGCGCGCGCAATGGCCCGTCCATGATGATGGGTGGCTCGGAGGCGAGCTGGTCGGGGCTGAAGCAGATCCTGACGCGCATCGCTGCGACCCATGAGGGCGATCCTTGCGTGGACCGCTGCGGTCCCGACGGTGCCGGGCATTTCGTTAAAACCGTGCACAACGGCATTGAGTACGCGGATATGCAAATGATCGCAGAGGTTTATGACCTCCTGCGGTTCGGCGCGGGCCGCGATGTGCGGGAGGTGTCGGGCATCTTAAAAAGCTGGAACGAAGGGCGGCTCGAGAGCTATCTGATGGAGATCAGCGGCGAGGTGCTCTCCTACGCCGACGCGCCCACGAACCTGCCGTTTATTGATCTGATCATGGACCGGGCAGGGCAAAAAGGCACCGGGCGCTGGACAGTGATCGAAGCGGTCAAACTTGGCCAGAGCGCCACGATGATCGAAGCCGCCGTCGCCGCGCGCGCCTGGTCTGCGGAAAAGCCGCTGCGCGGTATGGCAGAGGAGACCTTCGGCGCGGATCGGGCTGACCTGGATCTCGATGTAGGGCTTCTGGAGCGGGCCATGCTGGCGGCGCGGGTGCTCGAATACGCCCAAGGGTTTCGAATCCTCGCAGCGGCCTCGGAAGAGTACGCCTGGAACCTCGATCCCAAACGCATTGCCGAGATCTGGCGCGCAGGCTGCATCATCCGGGCGCGTTTGCTTGATGACATCGCCGGAGCCTTCGCGGATGGCCCTCCAGAGGGGCAGCTGTTCCTCGCGCCGCGCTTTGGCGGGGTGTTGATGGAAGGCATTCCGGCGCTGCGCGAGGTGGTGACGCGGGCCGGGCAGGCAGGCTATGCCACGCCGGTGCTCTCGGCGGCGCTGACTTTTTGGGACGTGATGCGGCAAGGGCGCGGCACCGCGTCGCTCATTCAGGCGCAGCGCGATTTCTTTGGTCGACACGGTTTTGAACGGACCGATCAGGAAGGCGATTTCCACGGGCCCTGGTGGACCTGACTCAGGTCCCCCGAGGTTTCGCGCGCAACGTCGGGTCCGCTTCGCGCGGGTCTTCCGGCCAGGGGTGGCGGGGGTAGCGCGCGCGCATGTCCTTGCGCACATCCGCATAAGAACCATCCCAGAAACCGGGCAGATCCATTGTGGTCTGCACCGGGCGTTGTGCGGGAGAGAGCAACGTCACCTTGAGCGGGGTCTTCCCGACCATCGGATGCGTGCGCTGCCCGAAGAGCTCCTGAAGACGGAGCGCGATTTCCGGGTGATCCCCGGAGTAGTCGATGGGAATCTGGCGGCCCAGAGGGGTGCTGAAATGCGCCGGGATCGCGCTATCGAGGGCCTGCATCTGCCCCCAGTCGAGCATGGCGCGCAGCGCTGGCAACAGGTCATATTTCTTCCAATCGGCGGCGGTTTTCACACCGTTGAGGTAGGGCAGAAGCCAATCCTCGAGCCGCTCCATCAGCGCCTCAGGCGTCATTTCCGGCAAGTCTTGCCCGGCCTCGCGGGCCAGTGCGACCCGCGCGGTAAAGCGTTTGGCCGCTTCCGAGAGCACCAGCCCCAGATCACGGACCCCGTCCAGCATCGCTTCTGCCAAGGCCTCGTCCGGGGCGTCTTTCCAAATGCGATCATCAAGCGCAATCGCACCGAGCCGTTCCTGCCTGCGGGCGATAACCCGGCGCTCGCGTTTGGACCATGTGACGCTGTCGGCCCAGGTGATTTGATCAGCGAACAGGGCGCGGAGCGCGCTCTCGTTGATCTCGATGGCCTGCCGGATTTTCGCTTCTCGCGGGTTGCCGTCGGTGTCGGTGACAACGATCAGACGCGCCCCCGCCAGTCCGTCTGCCTCGTCCATCAACGCCCCTTTGCCACCCGAAAGCTGGTAGCGCGGCGCATCGCCTTTTCGGCGCAATCCAATACGGTCAGGATAAGCCAAAGCGGCCATTTCCGGGGCGCTGAGATTGGCGTTTGCAGATTTCAGTGATTTTTTAAGACGTTTCGCCTCATCCTTAATGCGATGGATGATGTTTTTGTTGGCCACATACGGCCTGCGCTCTGAGAATGCGCGCAGATCACGGATGGCTTCGAGGCGCAGCGTCAAATCTGTGGATGCTTTGGTGAGTGGATCGCGTTCAGACAAAAGGCTGGCCAAGTTTGCCGCGTCCGGTCCGGCTTTTTGCAGCATATGAGCAAGGCGAGCATGGAGAGGAAGCCGCGCCAGAGCGCGTCCATGGGCCGTTATTCGGTGTTTTTCGTCCAGCGCGCCCAGCATTTGCAAGAGCGCCTGAGCCTCTGCAAATGCACCAACGGGCGGTTTTGTGAGAAATGGAAGCTCTGAGGGATCAGCCCCCCACTGAGCCAGTTCCAACGCCAAGCCGGAGAGGTCCGCCGCTTCGATTTCTGCTGGGGGATAAGAACTTAGAGCGCCTTCTTCACCCTTTGCCCAAAGTTTGTAAGCCACACCTTCTGCCACGCGGCCCGCGCGGCCTGCGCGCTGCGTGGCCTCGGCCTTGGTGACTTTTTCCGTTACAAGGCGCGACATTCCGGAGCCGGGATCAAAGCGCGCGCGCCGCGCCTTGCCGCCGTCGACGACGACGCGGATGTCCTCGATGGTGAGCGACGTTTCGGCAATGGCGGTGGCCAGCACGACCTTGCGGCCCGACGCTTCCGGGCGGATTGCGGCGCGCTGCTCGGCGAAAGGCATGGCGCCATAAAGCGGGCGGATCACGGCGTCCTTCGGTAAACGCGACTTGAGCAATCCTTCAACACGCCGGATCTCGCCTTCGCCCGGCAGGAAGGCAAGCAAGCCGCCTGTCGTCTCGCCATAGGCGGAGCAGACAAGATCTGTCATCGCCTGATCGAACCGGGCGGTTTTGGGCAGAGGGCGATCAAGCCAACGGGTTTCCACCGGAAAGGCGCGGCCCTCGGAGGTGATGATGGGGGCCTCCATCAGATCGGCGACAGGCTGCGCATCGAGCGTGGCCGACATGGCGAGCAGGATCAGATCGTCGCGCAGTGCCCCGGTTATTTCGAGACAGAGCGCCAGACCGAGATCGGCATTCAGGCTGCGTTCGTGAAATTCGTCAAAGACGATCGCCCCGATGCCGGGCAACTCCGCATCCGATTGGATCATTCGGGTCAGGATGCCTTCGGTGACCACTTCGATCCGCGTGGACTTGCCGATCCTGCTCTCACCCCGGATGCGGTAACCAACGGTCTGCCCGGGCTCTTCGCCCAGTGTTTCGGCCATGCGTTGCGCGGCAGCCCGGGCGGCGAGACGCCGTGGTTCGAGCATGACGATCTTGCCGCTGGTCAGCCCAGCCTCCAGCATCGCAAGCGGCACGCGCGTTGTCTTGCCTGCCCCGGGCGGGGCTTGCAGGACCGCACGATGATGGGCGCGCAGGGCGGCAATCAGGTCCGGCAGGGCGGCATCTATAGGCAAGGCTTTGATCATGAGGCGCTTTATGAGCAAGCGCGGCGGGTTTGGGAAGGGCAGAGGTTGGGGGCGCGGCCCCCGTCCTTTGGACTCCCCCGAGGTATTTGGCGGCCCAAAGAAGACCAGGTTTGCGCGAACATCGGCCGTGGTTCTGGACATTCGCGGCGCGGCGGGGGAAGACATTCGCCATGGATATGGATGATATGACACAGCGCCTTCTGGCGGGGGAGCGCCGGGCCTTGGCGCGGGCGATCACTTTGGTTGAATCAGGCCGTGAGGATCACCGGGCTCAAGCGGGCGAATTGCTGCAACGGTTGCGCGGGCATGGGCGCGAGGCGCTGCGGGTTGGGCTTTCCGGTACGCCGGGGGTGGGCAAATCGACCTTTATCGAATCGTTTGGTTGCATGCTGACGGCGCAGGGACTGAAAGTTGCGGTGTTGGCGGTGGACCCGAGTTCGGCGCGCTCTGGCGGCTCCATTCTGGGTGACAAGACCCGGATGGAACGGCTGGCCCGTGATCCCAATGCGTTTATCCGCCCTTCGCCGTCGCAAAGCCAGCTTGGCGGGGTGGCGCGGCGCACCCGTGAGGCGATTGATCTGTGCGAGGCGGCGGGTTTCGACGTTATTCTCATTGAGACCGTTGGCGTTGGCCAGTCCGAGACCATGGTGGCCGAGATGGCCGATCTGTTCCTGCTTCTGTTGGCGCCTGCCGGGGGCGACGAGTTGCAGGGGGTCAAGCGCGGGATCATGGAGATGGCGGATATCCTGCTTATCAACAAGGCTGACGGTGATCTGAAGACAACGGCAATCCGCACCTGCGCCGACTATGCCGGCGCTTTGCGGCTTTTGCGCAAACGTCCGCAGGATCCCCGAGATTTCCCCAAGGCGCTGACCGTTTCGGCCGTTGAAGAGAATGGTTTGGAGAAGGCCTGGGAGGAGATGCGCACGCTGTCCGACTGGCGGCATGAGAACGGGCATTTTGCCGCCCGCCGTGCGGCGCAGGCGCGGTATTGGTTCGAGGCGGAAGTTCGCGAGGCGCTGCTTTCGCGGTTGAATCGCGAGCCGGTGAAAGGTGCGATGACGACGCTGGCGGGGCAGGTCGAGAATGGCGCGGTCAGTGCCACGGCGGCGGCGGATCAATTGATGCGCGAATACCTGATGATGTGAGCGGGTCTGAGGCGGGATTGCCCTTGACGGGGGAGACTCATCTGCCTAAAGACCAGCGAACGAGATTCCGGGCGCCGAGGTGGCGCCCTTTGATATTGGCGTAACCGGCAAATATGGCGGCAGGCGCCCCGAAGATGAGGATGGACCTATGTCGCGTGTTTGCGAACTGACTGGTAAAGGCCCGATGACTGGCAACAATGTCAGCCACGCCAACAACAAGACCAAGCGGCGCTTCCTGCCGAACCTGAACGATGTGACCCTGCAGTCCGAAACGCTGGGCCGCGGCATCAAGCTGCGCATCTCCGCGCACGCGCTGCGTTCGGTTGATCACCGTGGTGGTCTCGACAAGTTTCTGGCCAAGGCGAAGGACACCGAGCTGTCCGACCGCGCCCTGAAGGTCAAGAAAGAAATCGCAAAGGCACAGGCCGCCGCCTGATCCTTTTCGTCTCGACGAATTTGCAGCCTCTGACCGATGGTCAGGGGCTGTTTTCGTTTGTCGGGACCCGGGTTGCGAAACATCGCCGACGGGGCGAAACGACGCGTCGTTTAGGGCTTTTGTTTGCGAGGTTCGAAGCCTACATCTCACGTATGACATGCGCACCTCGCAGATGGTTCGGCTTTGCCCTTGCGATGTTGCTAGCCTTTACCTCGGTACAGGTGGCGGCAGCGCGCGGTCATGCGCCGGCTGTTGGCTCCATGGTGATCTGTGTCGGTCAAACCGTTGTCACGGTCTCGGTTGACGCGGATGGTCAGCCGACCGATGGCACGGTTCATCTCTGCCCGGACGTGGCGATCTCGCTGTTTGCGGGTGAGGGGAGCGGCTTCGTCCCTGCCGACCCCGAAACCCTCTGGCTGCGCCAGCCACGCGATCTGAGCAGTGTCCTTGGCCTGAGCCGCGATGCGCCAGCCTCGCAGGCGCGGGGACCCCCTTCCTTTCTCTGAATTCCCCTCAGAATGACAGACTTTGATGCCACAGGGGCAAGGCGGCCGTGAGCCCCGTCCTGTGGTCCCTTAAGGAAGGAATACACATGTTTTACAAAAGCCTCGCAGCCGCAGCCGCCTCTCTGACTTTTGCCGCACCGGCCTTCGCAGACATCATGATCATGGATGCCTATGCCCGCTCTGCCATGCCCGGTGCCAAGACAGGCGCGGCCTTCATGATGATCGAGAACACCGGCGCAGAGGCGGACCGGCTGATTGATGCGCGCGCGGATTTCGCGGCCAAGGTGGAGCTGCACACGCATGAAGACCAAGGCGACGGCGTGATGAAGATGATGCACGTCGAAGAGGGGTTTGCCTTGCCCGCAGGGGAGACCCATATGCTCGCCCGCGGCGGGGATCACGTCATGTTCATGGGGCTCACAAAGCCGCTGGTGCAAGGGGAGAGCGTTTCCGTGACGCTTGTCTTCGAAAAGGCCGGTGAGAAGGTCATCGAGATCCCCGTTGATCTGGAGCGCAAGGCCAAACACGGCATGGCGCATGATCACAGCCACGGCCACTAAACCCGTCGGAACAAGATGAGACCGCCCGGCTCTCTTGCGCAGAGCCGGGCGTTTTTATGCCAAAAGGCTGTCGACCCACTCCGGCACGATCTGGCTGGCAGGGCCGATGTGATGTGTGGCAAAGGCGCGGGAGATGTCGGTGGCGTTCAGGTTCAGTTCCACCGTCTCCGCCCCGGCATACTGTGCCTCCTGAACAAATCCGGCCGCCGGGTAGACCTGCCCGGAGGTGCCAATGGCTGCAAAAAGCGTGCAGGTGGCCAGATGATCTGCGATCTCGTCCATATGATAGGGGATTTCGCCGAACCAGACGACATCAGGGCGTGCCGTGGTCTGCCCGCAGGCCGGGCACCGGGTGTCTCCATCCATCTCCAAATCCGCATCCCAGCGGTGCTCGCAGGTAGAGCAGAGCGCGCGGGCCAATTCGCCGTGCATGTGGATTGTCTTTGAACCCGCCTTTTCGTGCAGCCCATCCACGTTTTGCGTGACAAGGATCACCTCGCCGTCGAAGTCACTTTGCAGACGCGCCAGAGCCTCGTGAGCGGCGTTCGGCTGCGCCTCCTGCGCCTGAGCACGGCGCGCATTGTAAAAGCGGTGCACCAGCGCGGGATCGCGCGCGAAGCCTTCCGGTGTGGCCACGTCTTCAATGCGGTGCTGTGCCCAGAGCCCGCCTTCGTCTCGAAATGTGCCAAGCCCGCTCTCTGCGGATAGCCCCGCGCCGGTCAGAATGACGATCTTGTCCATATCAGCGCCCCTTGCCTCATGTGCTCCGCCCGGTTACCCCGGCAGTATGAGCAAGCGTATCTTATTTGTCTGTCTGGGCAATATCTGCAGGTCCCCAAGCGCCGAAGGCGTGGTGCGTGACATGGCGGCGAAACGGGGGATAGAGCTGACCCTCGACAGTGCCGCCACCGGTGCCTGGCATGTGGGCGATGCACCATACGGTCCGATGCAGCAGGCGGCCAAGGCACGCGGCTACGATCTCTCTGGTCAACGCGCGCGCCAAGTTAGTCCCGCGGATTTCGGGCGGTTTGATTTGATCGTGGCGATGGACGGCAGCAATCTGAAGGATTTGCAGGCGCTACGGCCCGAAGGCGGCGCGCCGTTGACGCTGTTTACCGATTACGCGCCTGAGACCGGCACACGGGAGGTGCCGGACCCGTATTACACCCGTGATTTTGACGGCACGCTCGACGTGATCGAAGCCTGCGCCAAAGGGCTGCTTGATCAGCTGTAGATCGCCTTGGCAACGACCCAAGCTACCGGCAGAGAGACGATGAAGCCAAGCGCCGCCGCCCAGAGAATCGGCATCAAGGTGCCATAGCCCATCACCAGAACGGCAATGATAAACGTGCCCGCAAGGGATGCGGAAATAATGGAATAGAGAATCCCGGCCAGTCGCAGCATGATGTCCTCCTGTGTACGGCTGACCCGACACATAGGAGATCCGGGATGTAACTGCCTTGATCTGCGTCAGGAAAGGGACTGTGCGGATCGAAATACCGCGAATCTCTTGATCGGGCTTCGCGGCCTCGGGTAAACCTCTGCAAAAGGCTTTTTGTACGGAATTTATCATGAAGAGATTGGCTGTTTTCTCGGCGCTTGCCGCCGTTGCTCTGACCGGATGTGCGCCCTTGGCCGTCCTGCAAAAGGCACAGAACGTTGATGCGCCTGTTGTCAGCTGCGAGGGGTATTCCGGCGCGCGCTGTGCCTTTGATCAGGCGCCTTTGCGGGTTTTGCAGGAACCGGTGCGGATCGGCAGCCGCCCATATGAGTTCTTTCCGACAGCCAGCCAACTGAATTTTGTGGACGCGGATGGCACTAAATGGCTCGCGCCGCGCCGCACGCTGACCGACGGCGCCTCCATTCCACGCATCTTCATTTCGATTGTGGGCGATCCGACCAGTCCCGAGTTCATCAATGCCGCCGCTATGCACGATGCCTATTGCGGGGTCGGCAATGAGACTGGCATCATGTTCCACCAGGCCCGCTGGCAAGACGTCCACAAGATGTTCTACGACGGGCTTGTCGTGGGCGGGACCGATGCCGGTGTGGCCAAGCTGATGTTTGCCGCCGTCTGGCTGGGCGGGCCGCGTTGGGAAACCAGCCGGATCATCGATCACGTGCCCGTTGCACGCAAACAGCGTGCGATGCGCCAGGCCAAATCCTTCATCGTGCGCAACAATCCGTCTCTGGGCCAGTTGATCCGCTTCCTTGAAATTCAGGATACGGCGATGCTGACGTCTTATCCCAGACCGGCTGCCGCCTCCAATATGGAGCGCAAAACCCAGTCCGAATACCCGCAGGATGCCTCGGTCGAAGAGGAATACGGGGAGTACGGGTATGGGGATTACGATTTCGGCGATTGGTATGACCCCTATGACCCCAATGGCTACGGCGATCCGGCGCTTGGTCCGGGCCTTCCGGCCGCAGGCGGGACTGGCGGCGGGATCTGATCCTTTATCGCTGCGCTGCTCAATGAAAAGGCGCGGAACCCATTTGGGTCCCGCGCCGGATCAGAAGTGCTTCTGTTTGAGCCGCGTCAGAGCTGCCGGACAGCGCCCTGCGCGGCACTTGTCGCCAGCTTGGCATAGGCTTTGAGCGCGGTCGAAACCTTGCGCTTGCGCGGTTTGGCGGGCTGCCAACCTTTCTCATCCTGTACCGCACGACGCTCCGCAAGGGTGGCGTTATCAACGGCGAGGTGGATTGTCCGATTGGGAATGTCGATCTCGATGACATCGCCATGTTCGACGAGCCCAATCGCGCCACCTTCTGCCGCTTCGGGCGAGACGTGGCCGATGCTGAGGCCCGATGTCCCGCCGGAGAACCGCCCGTCGGTGAGCAATGCGCAAGCCGCGCCGAGGCCTTTCGACTTGAGGTAGGACGTGGGGTAGAGCATTTCCTGCATACCCGGCCCGCCGCGCGGTCCTTCGTAGCGGATCACAACCACATCTCCCGCCTGCACTTTGCCGGTCAGGATGTCGTTGACCGCGTCGTCCTGGCTTTCGACCACATAAGCCTTTCCGGTGAACTTGAGGATGCTGTCATCCACACCGGCGGTTTTCACGATACAGCCCTGCTCGGCAATATTGCCGAACAGCACCGCGAGGCCGCCGTCCTGGCTGAACGCGTTTTCCTTGTTGCGGATCACACCCGCGTCGCGGTCGAGGTCAAGCTCGGGATAGCGGCGCTCCTGGCTGAAAGCCTCGGTGGTCCGCACGCCGCCGGGCGCTGCGGAATAAAACTCGTGCACCGAATTGGAGTCGGTCAGTTTCACGTCCCAACGCTTGAGCGCATCGCTCATCGAAGGGCTGTGAACCGTCGGCAGATCGCCATGGAGCAGGCCCGCGCGGTCCAACTCGCCCAGAATTCCCATGATGCCGCCTGCGCGGTGCACGTCTTCCATATGCACATCGTTCTTCGCCGGGGCGACCTTGCACAGGCAGGGCACCTTGCGGCTCAGCCGGTCAATGTCTTCCATCGTGAAGCCGATCTCGCCTTCGTGGCTTGCGGCGAGCAGGTGCAGAACCGTGTTGGTGGATCCGCCCATGGCAATGTCCAGCGACATGGCGTTCTCAAAGGCTTTGAAGTTCGCCACATTGCGCGGCAGGACCGACGTATCGTCCTGTTCGTAGTAGCGTTTCGCGATGTCTACGATCAGATGACCCGCTTCGATGAAAAGGCGTTTGCGGTCCGCGTGGGTCGCCAAAGTCGAGCCGTTGCCGGGCAGGGACAGGCCCAACGCCTCGGTCAGGCAGTTCATCGAGTTCGCGGTGAACATGCCGGAGCAGGAGCCGCAGGTCGGGCAGGCGGCCTCTTCGATGGCCTGAACCTGTTCGTCCGTGTAAGAATCGTCCGCAGCGGCGACCATGGCATCTACCAGATCCAGCGCCTTTTCCTCGTCGTCCCAGATCACCTTGCCCGCTTCCATCGGCCCGCCGGAGACGAATACCGCAGGGATGTTCAGCCGCATGGCGGCCATCAGCATGCCCGGGGTGATCTTGTCACAGTTCGAGATACAGACCATGGCATCGGCGCAATGGGCGTTGACCATGTATTCCACGCTGTCGGCGATCACTTCGCGCGAAGGCAGCGAGTAGAGCATGCCGTCATGGCCCATGGCGATGCCGTCATCCACCGCGATGGTGTTGAATTCCTTGGCAACGCCGCCCGCTGCCTCGACCTCACGGGCCACCATCTGGCCGAGATCCTTGAGGTGTACGTGGCCGGGCACGAATTGGGTAAAGCTGTTGACGATGGCGACAATGGGTTTGCCGAAATCGCTGTCCGTCATCCCGGTGGCACGCCACAATCCGCGGGCCCCGGCCATGTTGCGGCCATGGGTCGTGGTGAAGGAACGTAAACGAGGCATGGGTTGGCTTCCTTTCGCTGTACCTGGCGTTTCTCTTGCCACGGCTTGTGGGCGGTCCACAAGAGATGGAGACGATTCAAGCGCGGTCAAGCGGGGCCTGTTTGCCATGTCCTTCGGATTTACCCGGTTAACTCTCCCCATGCGTGTGCAAGGTGCGCCTCTGACCGGGGCTGGGTTTCAGCCAGAAGAATCTGCGCGCCATCAAAAGCGGCACAAAGTCCGAAGTCTTTCGGGGGGCGTTCAAACATCAGAAGACTTGGGGTGTTCTGGGATGGAGCGAAAGATGCGTGCAGCGAGTCGAGATCTTCAAGCAAGGCATCCACCACATCCGCAAGCCGATCCATGGCGTCCTCTGATCCTTTCAGCGGAAATAGCATGTCTTCGCGAAGGCAGGCAGCGGCGTGGATCGCATCGCCTGCACTGTCTACAAAGGCGGTCAGGCGGTCAGTGCCTGCATCAGATCGCGCAAGCGCCAGACTTCGCGCAATCTCGTCGGCGCTGATCCCGGCCTGTCCGGCGGGTGGGGCAGGGCGCAACGGGCAGGTGTCCGCTGTCAGAACGCCTGGCGTTGAACAGGCCTGAGTCACTGCCTGGCGAAGCATGTCCAGCGCCGCGGCCTTGTCCTCTGTTCCGGCGATGGCACAGTGCTTGCCCCCAGCCTCAACGGACAAAAGGCGGCGCCCGCTGACAGAACAACTGAGGATCGTCTTGCCGTCGAGGCGCACGGTCAGAATGCGCGGCAGGACGATGCCGCCAATCTGCGCGTGGACGTAGGCCAGCGCGATATCTGCGCCCTGAACCAACATTTTCGGAACCCCGTCAACGCCATAAGCCCCGGCGCGGGCAAGCGCGCTATGCACGCCGGTGCCGGTCATGATCCAACCCGCCGGTCGTTTTCCGGGCTCAGGATCGCGGTGCATAACATGCGGCTTTGCTCGATGACCGTGTCCAGCGCCGCCTTGGGGGCAAAAACGCTGCATAATACCTCGCTCGCGTCCTGTTCGGCGCGCACGAAAATCTCTGTTCCGAAAGGTTGGGTCAGGACGGCGGACTGTGGTTTGGGGGTTCCAAGGCTCAACGCCGCTTTCGCGCGCGCGCAGAGCGCGTCGAGGTGTTCCTGTGGCCATTTGACTGCGCCGTCCCACGCCAGAACGGACCCTGCGGAAATGTCTGCAAGGACCGTCATTTCGCATCCGGCATGCGCTTGCCTGAACGCCGTGAGTGAAGTAGCCGTCATTTGCCCTCTGGGGTTACACACCTCTGTGTGACACGGCACGCGTTAAGAAGCGGTTTCGAAACCTTTGGTCAAGGCCGGGCTGAAACCGGCGCGCGGCGAACGCGCTTAGGGATCACACGCCGAGGCACCACGCCGTCCACGGGGGGCGGAGCGGGGGCCACCGGGGCCGGGGCTGGCTCGGGTTTGCCAATCGCCTCGAACCGCGCGGCACCGCCATCGGCCTGCGGCGTGCCAAGTGCCTCGACAAGCTCCACAAGGTTTTCAACAAAGCGATCCGCGCCGCTCTGTTCCAGAACGTCCGGGTTGTCAGGATCAGACAGGGCGTCGGTCAGCGAGATTGGCAGGGCGTGTCGGAACAACCCTTCGGTTTCGCGCCGAACCCGCGCGGTTACCCGATCGCGGTCGGTCTGAGATTTCAACGCGTCCATGCGGGTGATCAGAAGCAGGCTGTTTTCATGCAGGCGCGCGGGCAATTGCTCCCAAAGCGCGGCCTCGGATTGCCGCCAGGCCTGGGTTGCGGGGGTGCACCACACCACGCCATCCGCGCGGTCCAGAACCCGCTGCCAGACCTCGGACGGCATGTTTGGATCAGAGGTGCCGGGCATGTCGATCACGTCGCAGAATTCCAGCACTTCAGCCTCCAGCAAAACCCGCACAGCCTGCGTGTCATGATGCGATATGCCGTTCAGCGCGGATGCCGCGATGGCGCTGGTCTGGCCGCTATTGTCCACGCGCAGAATGCTCTCATGACCAAAGCTGTACCAAACAGGTGGCAGTTGGGTTGCGGTGACTTTTACCGGCGAAACTCTCTGGCCCAGCAACAGGTTGGCCAGCGTGCTCTTGCCTGCGCTGAACTCGCCCATCAGGGCGATGCGCGGGCGGCGGGTGGTGGGGGTTGCGGTCATCAGGAGGCCTCCAATCTGTAATCCACACCGGATGCGGTACGGCGCTGCGGTGCAGGGGTCGGCGCATCCGATGCCGCCTCTGCCATGCCAAGCAGGATCTTGCGGTGCGTGGCGAGATAATCACCCAGCGTCTCGATCACCGCGTCTTCGAAATGCTGCGCATTCTCACTCACCAGCCGGTTCAGCATCGGCTGGGTTTCGTCATGGATCAGCCGCGCAAAATCATCGGCGCAGGCGTCGTAGCCCTTGCGCCGCCGCCAGAAGCGTGACCACCAAGTGCCTCGCAAGTCCAAGGCGATGGTTTGGCCCAGCACAATCGGCGGCGCGGCTTGCGGCAGCGGCGGCGGGTCCATTTCGGGCGGAACAGCGCCAAGATCGAAAGCCTTCTCATAGAGCGCGGAAATCTCGGCGGCGGCGGCGGCCATGGTGGCGACCCCATGCTTGCCCACGGCGCGCACGTGGCGCTGGTAACCAGAGCGCAGCAGCACCCGCAGACCGGAAGGGTCATAGGTGTAGACCTCAAGCTCGCCGTACATTTCGAGATGGCGGATCACAGCCTCCGTGGCGCGCGCAACAAAGGTTTTGCGGGACGCATCAATCCTGTCGATGAAGGCGTGTTGCAAGGGCTCGATACCGGCAATCAGGGCCTGCCGCGCGCTTTGCTCCACGGCATCAAAAGCGGTGGCCAGCGTGTCGGGCGTCATGGTGCATCCGCGCGCCGCGCCTTCTGTTTTTGTCTGCAGGTGTTCGGCGACAGTCTGGCTCTGATCGAGGTTGCCCGCTTCTGTTTCCAGCTCTTGCAACAACTGTGCCCCGGCTCCGGCTTCGATCCGGGTTGCGATCGCCTGACCGAGCGCCTGTAGGCCGGACAGCATCCAGACCATCTCTTCCAGCGATTCAAATGGTTTGTGATCGGCGCAATGGTGTTCAGCCCAGTTCAGAAGTGCTTCGGCGCTGGGCTGCGCCAATCCTTCGATGCCGCCCGCGATGGCCTCGCTTGCCCATGCTCCGCAGCCAAAGATGATTTCTGCCTCGGCGGGCCCGCCATGTTTGCGCAGGGTATCAAGAATACTGGTCCGGATTTCCGGCACCTCGCGCGCCGGATCGGCAAGTTCGTCGATGCGGTTCACGAAGATGATCACGTCACGGGACGCCACGTTGGAGATCATCCGGATCAGGGCGAGATCCACCGTCGTGAGCGCCTGTGTCGCCGCCAGAACCATCACGCAAAGCCGGCTGCCCCGCAGGGCGTTGATGGTGATCTGTTCGCGGATCATGAACGTGTCGTTGACGCCGGGCGTGTCACGAATGCACAGGTTCAGGGGAAGATCGGGCTGGGCGAACCACAGGTCGGCGGTGCGGGTGATATCGGCAAAACGGCCACGTTGATCGCTGATCTCGTCACTTTCCCAGAAGTCGTCGCCCAGACAGACATAACGCTCGATCAGTTCGGCGTTGAAGTTGTCATAGTCGTGCGATTGTCCGAGCAGCAGTTCGAACCGCCGGCCAAGCCGTTCCCGTGATTTCTCGCGCATGACCTCAAGCTGCGCGCGCACCTTGTCCACTTCCTCGTCCGCGCCGGCCCGATGCGCCAGCTCGCCCATGCGCCCGCCGCGTTGCAACAGGTGGGTCCATTCGTCTTCGGTAAAGAAGCGGAACGAGGCGTTGCGTGTGGCCCGGGTCTTGCCGGTCTGCAGATGCAGCGCGGTGACTACGGAGGTCCAGGGGTTCACATCCGCAGGCAGCATGTCACGCCACCCGGTCATGGCGTTGACCAGGGTGGTCTTGCCTGCCTTGACCTGGCCGATCATCGTCACGCTGGGTTCAAACTCACGGATTTTCTGGCGCATCTGACGCGCCCGGGTTGCGATTGCCGCGTTTTGAGAGGCCGCGTGTTCTTCAAGCCGCGAGTCCAGCGCCGCCAGCCGATCCGCCAGCGGGCGGAAGCCGGAAAACGCCCCGGACAACAAGGGGGCAGGCGCGGGATCTTGGCGGGTCATTGCAAGGTGTCTCCTTCTTGGTGTCCGGCGTGCCTCAGGCCGCCAGGGCACATTCCATGTCTTGTCTGATCTGGGCGAGCAGGACCGCGGCGTCTTCCAGCCCGGCGGCGCCGCCTTCGAGGCCCATCAAAAGGGAAAGCTCGCCCGCATCGCGCAGCGTGTCCGTCAGTTCGGGCCAGGCTTCGGAAAACGCAGAATCGGCCTCTGCAGTCTCCAGCAGGGTCTCCAGCACCTCTTGGACCTGCGGCAAGGCCTCGGCGGCCTGATCGTCGCGCAGAACTGGATTTTGAAACTGCGCCGCCAGATCGCGCGCGCCTTGACGGGTTTGCAGGAACAGACGGTCCAGCACCGCGCGGGCTTGTGGCGTGGCTTTGGGCCGGGACGGTGGCGTGGGCGAGGGGGTGTCTGGCTTGGTCTGGAAAGCCGGGGTCTCTGGGGTGGGGTCTGCGTCATATTGCGCCAGAAAGACATGCGCCGCGTCGATGTCCTCTGCCCGCGCTTCGGCAATGATCTTGTCCAGATGCGCGCGCAAAACGTCGCCTGAGGGCACCAGAAGCGCTTCGCCTTCTGCGCCCTTCAGTGTCGGGCAATGGATTTGCTCCGGGCCGTCGTCCAGGGCCGTCAAAGGCGGGGCTTTCGGCCCGCTGCGCACAACGAACGCATGGTCCTTCAAGCGCTCCGGCGCGCCGTGCCAGATATGCTGTTCGTTCAGCGTCCAGTCCCGCGAGCACCAGATCGCAATATCGCACCGCGGTGTCGCCCATCGCATCGCCGATGCCATGTCAACCGGATCGGAATCGGCCACAACACAGAGAAGCGACATCTTGCGCAGCGACGCCAGCGCCAGCGTCACTTCGGCAAAAACCGCGTCCTGCGGCAGTTTGACGGGCATTTTTGCGGCCTCGGTTACGGAGTTGCCCTCCGGGTCCGTCAGGGTTACCTCGCCGCGCTCCGCATAGCGCAACAGGCAGGGCGTCGTCAGATGCCCGGCTGCAAAGACAGCGCCTTTGGCCAGCGCATGCAGCACGGCAGACTTGCCCGCGCCGGGAAAGCCGAACAGGCCAATGCGCACCGGTGCGCGCAACCGTTCCACGAGATGAGCGCAACGTTTCGCAGCGCGGGGCGGCAGGCTTTCGGTGGCCAGCAGGGCCTCAAGGCGGGGCAGGGGCGCTTTCATAGGGCGGACCCCCGCGTGACCTGTGCCATGAAAGCCCCGCACATATCCGCAAGACTGCCGCGCGTGCCCGGCGTCGCCGTTTCGGAGCATGCGGCAGCGGTCTCGGGCAGGTCCGGTTTGATAACGATCAGGGAGGTGTTGTCCTGATCCGGGGCGTCCTCGGCCTCGACCGCGCTCATGATCATCTGAGAAATCGTGCTGGCCGGTGCGTGGGCGTGGCGGCCCAGCATGGCCCCAAGCCGCGCGCCGGTCAGAACCTCAAGCCCGTCGCTCGCCATCACGACCACGTCGCCGGGTCTCAGGTCCAGCGGTTGCTCGGGGCAGTCGATCTTGTTGATTGCCCCGCCCACAAGCGCGGAAGTGAGACAACTGCGCTGCGGATGGCGGCGCGCGGTTTCCGCGTCAATCTCGCCTTTTTGCACAAGCATGTCGATTTGAGGCGCCAGGGAATGCACTTCGTTCAGGCGTTGCAAAACGCCGTCTCGATAGAGGTAAAGCGCTGAATCGCCGATGGAAATCCAGCTCAAACGGTCTTGATGGAACACGGCGGCAATCACGGTTCCGCCCATGCCGTCCTGACCGTCCCCGGCTTCGACGGCGTGGCGCAGGCTTTGGTTGGCGGCCAGGATCGCGTCTCGTAGCAGCGGCCGCAGATTAGGGTGATCGCCAAGGCCATCGCGCTCTGCGATGCTCAAGGCGCGGAACATTTCCGCGACGATCAGGCGGGAGGCGAGATCGCCGTCGTCATGACCACCCATCCCGTCCGAGAGGATGGCAAAGCCACCCTCCATCCCACCCGCGAACTGGGCAAGGATGGCGTCCTCCTGACGCTCGCGCTGCCCCAAGGCCAAGGCCGTTGCCACGTCTGGCGCGCCCTCAGCCATCAGCATCTTCCCCGCTTTCGTCCCCGGTCCAGCTGAAATCTGGTCCGCAAAGTGCCACGAAGCGCAGCGTGGTTTTCCCCAGCCGGATCTCATCGCCGTTGGACAGGGCCGTGGTCGACACCAGCGGTTTTCCATTCAGGCGGACAAGGTTTGACTTGCCGCCATGACCGATCAGGATGGTGTTTTCTTCCTCGTCGTAGGCAATCGAGGCGTGGTTGTCGCGTGAGATGGCGTCATCGCCAAAGTCCAAAGGCACACTCTGATCCGCGCTGCGCCCCAACGTCGACAAACCTTGGGACAGTGCAAAGCTCGCGCCCCGCCCCGGCCCGTCCACGACCACCAGCCAGCCGACGGGGCATGTCACCGAGGCGGAAGTCTTTCCGGCGCGTTCGGTAGAAAACAGATCACCCGCCGCGTCTTCCGAATGAAAGCCCAGAAGCCGCGTCTTGACCCGACCGCCTCGGGCCGGAACAGGTTTCGCGGGTGCGGCGGGAGAGGTTGCGATCGGTGCGGGAATCTCCGGCGCGCTGATGTCCGGCGTCAGCAACAGCGGGTCGCTGTCTTGCGGGGCTTCTTCGGGTGTGTCCGGGGCGGCAGCATTGTTTTCCATATCCCAGATACGCCGTCGCGAGACCTTTTGCTCGGGGGGCGTGGCGGGTGCGGAATCCGCTTGCGGCTCTGATTTGAGCAGGCTCTCGCCCATCGTGGGTGGAGGCGGTGCCACCTCCCAACGCGGCGCTTCCAGTTCAGCGCGCGGCTGGTCTCGGAGCGGATCACCGTCCCGAACCGGGTGTTCAGAAGGTCCGATGTCTTCGATCAGATCCGCGATCTGACCGGGATCAAACGCCGCATCGTCCGAGGTCTCCGGCGGCGCAGGCTCTGGCTCGACAGAGGGGCGGCGGCGGGCGATGATGTTTCGGAAACTTGACATAGTCAGTCCTCCATAGGCTGTAGCGGCGTGTCTTTTCCGGCGGACTTGCGCGAGACAAAGAGGTCTTTGACCCATCCGGTAAAACGTCCGCCGCGCGCTGTGCGCGCATCCCCCAGTCCACCCAGTTGCGCTTCCGCCTCCGCGAGACGGCGCGCTTCTTCCTGAGCCTGTTGGCGCTTCATGGCTTCTTCGCGTTCGATGTCCTTGCGGATTGCCTCAAGCTCATCGTTGACCTCGGCCCAATAAGCCCGCTCCGCCGCGCGCTGCGCGGCCAGTGGATCGGGGATGGCTTCGCGCGCCGCGCGCTCTTCGCGCGGGTCACCGGGCGCGTCTTCAAGGAAACTGTCGGTTTCGGACACCAGTTGCGAGATTTTCAGATGCATGTCGTCATCCAAGGCAGCCGCGCGGCCCGGCGCAGCCTTGCCGCTGATCATTGCCAGCCAGTCGTCGGCGGTCTTGATCCGGTCGCGCGCAAACAGGCGCAAGGATTGGTCAAGCGCGGCCAGGAAGGCTGGATCATACCCCGGCACAGTGCCGGAAAGTGGCACGTAAGGATCCGGTTGATCCTGCGCCACGGCGGCAAGCCGAATGTTGCTGTTTGGCGGCGCGTGACCGCGGATGAGGTGATGAGCTGTGGCGGCCAAGGCATAGAGATCGCTGGACTTTTCCTGTGCGCTGCCCGCGAGATAGAACTCCTGCGGGCTGTAGCCGTCCTTCACCGTATGAATGCGGCTGAGCACCCGGGTCGCCCGTGCTGCATCCTCCCGCGCCGCGCCGAAATCAATCAGGACCGGCAGCCCACCAGGGGCCAGCAGGATATTGTCGGGGGAAATATCCCGATGCAGCATGCCGTTGTCATGCACGTAGCTCAGCGCGCCCAGAAGGTGTTTGACAATGCGCACCACCTCCGCCGGTTCGAACCGGTCAGGGTCGCTCTCAAGCAGGTCAAACAGATCCGGCCCTTCGATGAAGTCCATCGCCATGTAGGCGGTCCCGTTGTCTTCGAAAATCTGGTGCACGCCGACGATGTTGGGATGGCTCAGATGCGCCAGCGCGCGCGCCTCGCGTTCAAACAGGGCGACGACCCGGTCAAAATCCGTCTCATGCGAGATTGAACGCAACCGCACGGTTTTTTGCGTCCGGCAGCACATGGCACCGGGGTAGCATTCCTTGATCACCACTTTGCGGCCAAGACTGTCATGAGCAAGGTAAGTCACCCCGAAACCGCCGGAATTGAGATACCGGACAACGGTGTATTGCCCCTGGCACAGCGCGGTGCCGGGGGGCAGTTCATCACCCACCGATGGCAATGCGGCCAGATCGGAGGTCAACGGATCAGTCATGATGGCAGCCTCCTGTCTTGGGACTGTTGCGCTGCCGTGACGGGCTTCACGAGCAGAATTCAGAGCCTGACCAAAACACCGCTGCAATCGGGCGGAAAAGTGACTTCGCCCGGGCTACAGCCCGACAAAAGGCTCGGATTTTAGCGGTTGCCTGCGCAAAAGAGGGCGGAAAAAAGCAAAACGGCCGCGCTTTGAAGCGCAGCCGTTTGACTGGTGAGAGGCTGGACATCGACCCAAGCGGGGCTCGTTGTGGCTGCTTCCTTCCGGACCTGACCAGGTTGGCGAGGCGCTTGCCCGCGCCAACCCCTCGACTCGGCATGTAAGGCAGTTCAGCGATGGTTTCAACCTCCTCGCTGTTGCAAATCCCGGCCAAGCGGGTAAGCGGGGCGGATGGAGCCGTTTGAAATCTTCCTCGCCGCCCTTCCGGGGCTTGAACCGGCCTTGCAGGCCGAAGCCGAAGCCGTGGGCCTGCCTGCGCCAAAGGCCGTGCCCGGCGGCGTGACGCTGCGCGGGGATTGGCGCACGGTCTGGCACGCGAACCTGCACCTGCGTGGGGCGAGCCGTGTGCTGGCGCGGATCGGATCGTTCAGGGCCTTTCATCTGGCGCAGCTCGACAAGCGGTCGCGCAAGTTCGATTGGGCCGCGCATTTGCGGGCTGACATCCCTGTGCGCGTCGAAGTGACCTGCAAGGCATCAAAGATTTATCACGATCGGGCAGCAAAACAGCGGATTGAGCGCGCCTTGACGGAAACGCTTGGCGTACCGCTGGCAGAGGATGCGCCAATCCGGGTGATGGCGCGGATCGAGGACAATCTGGTGACGATCAGCCTCGACACCTCCGGCGCGCCTTTGCATCGCCGGGGTCACAAGGAAGCCGTGAACAAGGCTCCGATGCGCGAGACTTTGGCCGCTCTGTTCCTGCGCGAATGCGGCTTTGACGGCACAGAACCGGTTTATGATCCGATGTGCGGCTCTGGCACCTTTGTGCTGGAGGCGGCGGAGATGGCATTGGGGTTGGCGCCGGGACGAACGCGGGCCTTCGCATTCGAAGATTTTGCCAGTTTCGATGCGGCCGCATGGAGTGCGATGAAGGCGGAAGTTGTGCCGCACGAGACAACGGTGCGGTTTTACGGCTCTGACCGCGATGACGGCGCCATCCGTATGAGTACGGCCAATGCGGAGCGCGCCGGAGTTGCGGGCGTGACGGAGTTCCTGCGCTGTCCGGTGAGCGAGGTGCAGCGGCCCGAAAGATCGCCGGGGCTGATCATCGTCAATCCTCCTTACGGTGCTCGAATCGGCAACCGAAAACTGCTCTTTGCGCTCTACGCCGCCTTAGGGCAGGTGGCGCGGGAGCGCTTTGTGGGCTGGCGGCTGGGCATGGTGACGGCAGATGGCGGGCTGGCGAAGGCGACTGGGTTGACCTTCTCCAAGGTCTCTGCGCCGATCCCGCATGGCGGGCTGAAGATCAAGCTCTACCAGACCGGGGCGCTGGGATAAGGGGCGGCCTGTTTCGGTATTTCCAATGATCGAGACTATGGGCCATGAGGTCCCGGATCAAGTCCGGGACGGGCGTGCGTAACTCCCCTTCGCACCCGGTTTCAACCCATTTGCCATTCCCGCGCACGGGATGCATGGTGCCGAAAACCGCGCGGAGGCTGGATATGAAAATAGCAGAGCAGGTGACGTTTGGCGGCTCTGGGCTCGACCGGGCGGCGGAGATTCGCGGGGATGTGCCAAAGCTGGCGGCGGCTTTGCAGGATGCGCGCGCTCGGTGCATTTTATTCTGGCGTGGCAAGCCCTTGATCGAAGGTGAGGGGGGCTTTGATCTGGTCCGATTGCCGATGGATCACCCGATTCTGGCCGAGACCCGCGAAGAGCCGATCCTGCTGGGGCGCGAGGAAAGCGGGGCGGCGGTTTTTGCCCATGACATCTCGGGCTGGGTGCCGGAGGCGTTGGACGAGACGCAGCCGGGCAGCTTCCTCGACATGTCGGAGCAGGTTCACCCGGATTTGCCCGAAGGCACGCGGTTCCGCGAACTTCGAACCATGCTCACGCGGCTCAATGCGCGGGACGCGGAACTGACCACCACCGCCAAGGCGCTGCTGGGCTGGCATGCCAGCCATGGGTTCTGCGCCAAATGCGGGTCGCAGACCGTAATCCATCAGGCCGGTTGGGAACGAATCTGCCCGGATTGCGGCGCACATCATTTCCCGCGCACGGACCCGGTGGTGATCATGCTGATCACACGGGGCAACAAATGCCTTCTCGGGCGGTCGCCCGGTTGGCCGGAGGGCATGTATTCCTGTCTCGCCGGGTTTATCGAGCCGGGTGAGCCGATCGAGGCGGCGGTGCGGCGCGAGGTTTGGGAAGAGGCGGGGGTCAAGGTTGGCGCGGTGCGCTACTTGTCGAGCCAGCCATGGGCTTTCCCCTCTTCGCTGATGTTCGGCTGCCATGGCGAGGCCTTGAGCGACGAGATCGTTATCGATCCGGTCGAAATCGAGGATGCGCGCTGGGTCACACGCGAAGAACTGGCGGATTCCTTTGCCGGTCTGCGCGAAGACATCTTGCCCGCCCGGCGCGGTGCGATTGCGCATTTCCTGTTGCGCAACTGGCTTGCAGATCGGCTCGATTGACGTCACCTTCTGGCCAGATTTGCCGTGTAAGGCATCGGGCAGGCAAAAAGGGCAGTCAGATATGGAACTCAAGGCAAGCGAAGACATTGAAGCGCCGATTGACCAGGTGTTCGCCGCATTGTCGGATTTCGAGGCGGTGGAACGGCAGGCCATGCGGCGTGGCGTCGAGATCTCGCGCAAAGGCGAGGTGGACAATCCGGACGCGGGCCTTGAATGGACCGCCGGGTTTTCGTTTCGCGGCAAGAAGCGCGATGCGGACATTACTTTGACGGATTTTGCAGTGCCGGAACAGATGGTGTTCCAGTCGGTCTCGGGCGGGCTTGAGGCCCAGACACGGATCGAAACGGTTGCGCTGTCGCGATCGCGCACGCGGATCAATCTTGTCACCGAATTGATGCCGAAAACCTTGTCCGCGCGGCTTCTGGTGCAATCGCTGAAACTGGCCAAAGGCGGAATCGACAAGCGGTTCCGGCACCGTATGGCGACTTTCGCGCGCGATTTGGAGCTGCGCCTTAAAGGGTAGGGCGCATGCGCGTCCCGGAGATGATCCGGGACTTTCCGGAACTGGCGTACCGTGGCGGCACGCGTTACGTGCTTTGCGGTGAAAGCCCCCTACCATCCCCTTCAATCCCACAGTACCGTGGCTTCGGAGGAGACCCCATGCGAACGATGATCCTGCTTGCCAGCTTGCTGGCCAGCCCTTTGGCGGCCCATGAGTTCTGGATCGAACCGATCCGGACCGAGATTGCCGCAGGCGGCCGGTTGGAGGCGGACATACGGGTGGGGACCGATCTCAAAGGGTCGACCTATTCCTACATCCCGCGCAATTTTCGGCGGTTCGAAACGATCCTGGACGGCACGCGGGCGGTTCCGGGACGTGCAGGGGATCAGCCCGCGCTGAACATGGAGGCCGCGGGTGAGGGGCTGGCGGTGATCGTACATGAAACCCGCGACTACCTGCTGACCTATGCCAAGTGGGAGAAGTTCGAAGCGTTCTGCGCGGAGAAAGACTTTGAGTGGGCTTTGCCTCGCCATCTGGAGCGCGGGCTGCCCCGGACGAAGTTCCGCGAGCGGTATGTGCGCTATGCCAAAAGCCTGATCGGTGTTGGCGATGCCAAAGGGGCAGACACGGAGGCGGGGCTGACGGTTGAAATCGTGGCAGAGAAAAACCCTTACACCGACGATGTGTCGGGCGGTTTTCCGGTGCAGGCGCTTTATCTGGGGCAGCCGCGTAAAGATGTGCAGATCACGCTGTTCGAACGCGCGCCGGATCGAACCGTGGTTCAAAACAACTATCGCACGGACGGCGAGGGCCGGGCGGTTTTGGACGTGAAAGCGGGCCATTTCTACCTCGTCGATCACGTGGTCATGCGGGAGAGCGAGCCGATGGATGAGAAAGATGCAGTCTGGGAAAGCCTGTGGGCTTCGTTGACCTTCGGGGTGCCGCAATGACCGTAGAGGCGCTGTGCGCGGCTTTGGGAGAAGCCTCGGTCCTGACCGGAGAGGCCATGGCGCCCTGGTGCCGCGATTGGACCGGAAACTACGCCTGGGCGCCGCTTTGCGTGGTACGTCCGCGCAGCCGGGACGAGGTGGCAGCGGTGCTGCGCATTGCGAATGAGGCGGGCATGCCCGTGGTTCCGGTGGGCGGGAACACCGGGCTTTCGGGGGGCACGTCGGGGGACGCCTCGATCATGTTGTCGCTCGACCGCATGAATGCCATTCGCGAGATCCGGCCGGAGGCGCGGCTGGCCGTGGTTGAGGCCGGGGTGATCCTCAGCACTCTGCACGAGGCAGTGGAGGCGCAGGGCCTGAGTTTTCCGATGACTTTTGGGGCCAAGGGATCCTGCACCATGGGCGGTATTCTGGCGACCAACGCGGGCGGGTCCAACGTGCTGCGTTATGGCAATACCCGCGATCTGGTTCTGGGTGTCGAGGCGGTGCTGGCCGACGGGCGCGTGGTTGATCTGATGAGCGAGCTTCACAAGGACAACACCGGTCTGAACCTGCGCAACCTGCTGATTGGCTCCGAAGGGATCCTCGGCGTGATCACGGCGGCGGTGGTCAAACTGGTGCCGCAGCCCAAAGCCTATGCGACAGCCTTTCTTGGCATGGACGATGTCGGCGCGGCGCTGGGGCTTCTGAACCGTTTGCAGGAGGTGACAGGCGGGCAGGTGGAGGCGTTCGAGTTCATGCCGCGCCGCTATGTCGAGGAATACGCGCGACTTCACCCGGAGGCACGCCTTCCCTTCGATGACCAGTATGACGTGAATATCCTTGTCGAACTGGGCGCGACGGCGCCACGTGATGTGGAGGCGGGACCAGATGGTCAGCCGCCGATTGCGGGCGCGCTGGAAGAAGCGCTGGGCGAGATGCTGGAACGTGAAGAACTGACCGATGCGGTCGTGGCACAGAACGAGGGACAGCGGCGCGCGTTCTGGGCTTTGCGGGAAGCGGCGGCAGAGGTGAGTACCGCGCGGCCTGCGATCATCTGCGATGTGGCCGTGCCGCTTGACCGGGTGGCAGAGTTCCTGGGCCGGGCCGATGCGCGTCTGGCGGGCATGGACCGGGATGCCTTGACAGTGGTCGTGGCGCATCTCGGTGACGGGAACGTGCACTATGCGGTCTGGACAGAGAAAACCGGGGAGGCCCGCGGCGAGATCATGGAGGCCGTGGAAGAAGAGGCGCTGGCCTTGGGCGGCAGTTTCTCGGCGGAGCATGGGATCGGCCTTGCCAAACAGCCTGCCATGACGCGTTTCAAGGACCCTGTTGCGCTGGAGATGATGCGAGCGATCAAAACTGCGCTTGATCCGAAGGGGATTTTGAACCCGGGGAAGGTGCTCGGCTGAACGCAGCCGCGTCTTACGGCTGCACGAAGACCACCCCATCAATCCCGGCAATGCGCCCGAGATCTTCTTCGTACAGCTCAGTCAGCATGTCCACGTAAGCGGCATCCCATCCGGGCAGGTCGAGTTCTTCCTCGACCTCCTCGTCCAGCGCGTATTTGTCCATGAAGACCGCCATGACCTTGCGCTTCTGCGGCTCCGGCAGATCCGGGTTTTCCTTCAGGAAAGCCCGAAACCGGCGCATGCCCTCAGGGGCGATTACCGCCGAAAGCATGTCAAACGCCCCGGTGATCTTCTGATCGAGCGGCAAGCCGGCAAGCCGCCGCAGGAGTTGCCCCCAGATCAGCGGTGTGTCCTCGTTTGCCCAGACGGTGATTGGCACGTCCGGCAGTTCCGCGCGGATGCGGTGCAGTAGGCCGGACCAGCGCAAATGCATTGGGTCCGCGCCATGCAAAAGGGACTTCAGGTCCTCGTCCGGCGCTTCTTCGAGCATGGCCGGAATCCAGGTCGCGAAATCGCGCAGACCGATGTGAAGCTCGACCGAGTCTTCAGCGAAAAGGCTGCAAAACGTGCGCAACCGGCGCTCCGCCAGGCGGTAGATCAAACCCTCGTTCAGCGCGAGACGCGGCACGGACAGGAAATTGCGATGGCTCAGGATCAGGCGGTTCACGCCTTCGGGATCCTCGGACAGTATGGCGTCCAGCAGCACCTCTCGGGCTTCCGGCGCTGGCGCTCCGCTGGCAATCGAGTTGACCGCTTCGGACAACAGGCGGCGGTAGCGGGACGGTCCGGGCATGGCGATGGCCTCGTGCCGCCAGGCGTCGGCATTTCTGAGCAAGCCTTTCAGGAGCTTGTCATCATCGGTGCAATGCACGCCGAGGTGCAGGATAACTTGCATGATGCCGCCTCTTTTCCGTTCCTGACTCTATTTGTCGGACCGTGTCTTTTGATCTATGTCTGCGTGAACTATAAGGCCAATGGCTGCAAAGCAAACCACCTCGCCCGGAAGGCCGATCCATGAGTGTCACTGAAACCACGCCGCAGACCGCACGTCGCATCCGGATCAGCCCGTGGTCCGTTGGCGCGCTGGCCATCGCGGCGCTTGTGCTGGCCCCGATCATCTCGGTGTTCGGGATCGCCCTGTTCCCGACGGACAATATCTGGCCACACCTGATTTCGACGACCCTGCCGCGCTATTTGGCGAATACGGCGATCCTGATGATCGGTGTCGGCCTGTTTTCCGCGATGATGGGCACGGGGGCGGCCTGGCTCGTATCGCGTTATGACTTCAAGGCGCGGCGTTGGCTTGAGTGGCTCCTGCTGCTTCCTTTGGCGATTCCGGCCTATGTGGGGGCCTATGCGCTTGTAGACTTCTTTGAATACGCTGGACCCGTGCAAACTGCGATGCGCGGGGTGTTTGGCTGGGAGACCGCGCGCGACTACTGGTTCCCTGAAGTGCGGTCCATGGGCGCAGCAATTCTCGTGCTTTCGGCCGCTTTGTACCCTTATGTCTATCTCCTGGCCCGCGTGGCCTTCCGCGAGCAATCGGCAGCATCGGACGAGGTGGCCTTGTCGTTGGGCGCTGGGGCGTTTGGTCGGTTCTGGCGGGTTGGCCTGCCGCTCGCGCGGCCCGCAATTGTCGCGGGCGCGGCCATTGCCATGATGGAAAGCGTCAATGATTTCGGCACCGTGGACTATTTCGCCGTGCAGACTTTGACGACCGGGATATTCAGCGTTTGGTTGCAAGCGAACAATGCCGGAGGCGCAGCCCAGATTGCCTCCGTGGTGCTGATCCTGGTGGTCATGCTGGTGGCCATGGAAAAGCTTTCGCGCCGGAAGATGCGGTTTTTCAACCTGTCCACCCGGCACCGCCCGATTGAGCGCAAGGTGCTGTCCGGCGCGTATTCCTGGGGGATGATGGTGGTCTGCGCCTTGCCCTTTGCGTTGGGCTTTTTGCTGCCCGCGGGTGTGATCACGAGCCATGCGCTGGACAACACGGAGCATTGGCGCGACGCGGATTTGTGGCAGGCCGGAATCAACACGCTGACTGTGGGCGGCATCGCGGCGGTGCTGACGGTCCTCGCAGCGGTGTTCCTGGTGTATGGCGTGCGTTTGTCCCGCGCGCGTCTTCCGGGGCTCTTGATGCCGATCACCACAATTGGCTACGCGGCGCCGGGTGCCGTGTTGGGCGTTGGTATCCTGATCCCGCTGGCGGCACTGGACAACACGGTGGCAGATGCGATCTGGAGCGCAACCGGTTGGGATCCCGGGCTTTTCATGACGGGCACTGCCTTTGCGCTAGTCCTCGCTTATTGCGTTCGCTTCTTTGCCATTGGACAGGGCGCGGCGGATGCGGCCATGGGACGCGTTTCGCCTAATCTGTCGGCGGCCGCACGCTCGCTTGGCCGCAATCAGGGGCAGGTGCTGCGAGAGATCTATTATCCGTTGATGCGCGGCTCTGTCGGGTCTGCCCTGCTTCTGGTCTTTGTAGACTGCGTCAAGGAGCTGCCCGCGACGCTGCTGCTGCGACCGTTCAACTATGAGACGCTGGCGACGCGGGTGCATGAGCAGGCCTCGCTCGAGAACCTCGGCGGCGCGGCCCCACCAGCCCTTCTGGTGAGCGCCGTGGGTTTGCTGGCCGTCGGGCTCCTGGCGCGGGCGATGCGGTAGGCGGGCAAAAGTCATCGATGACTTTTGCAAAAGCCTTGCAAGGCTTTTGGCTCCCGGACTTGCCGGGGTGAGAGCCGCGCCGTAAGACGGGGAAAACCTCGAGGCAAGACACGTGGCCAAGACAAAACGCGAAAACAAGCCGCGCGGCGGTGCGAAAGACTGGCTTTCGGATCGGGTGATCCGCGGGCTGATCCGCACCATGTTGCTGTTGCCGTGGCGCTGGCGTGTGCCGCTGATGGGTGGGCTGATGGCGCGGGTTGTGGCGCCAATGGCCGGCTGGCAGGATCGCGCCATGGCCAATCTCGCCCATGTCTGGCCGGAGATGTCCGAGGCCGAGCGGCGCTGGATCGCGCGGCAGGTGGCGAACAACGCCGGGCGCACCACGATCGAGAACTACGATGTGCCGGGGCTTCTGAAACGGATGCAAGGGGCAGACCTTCACGGCGAGGGCCTGGCCGAGATCGAAGAGGCCAAGGCCGAAGGCCGTCCGGTGCTTTTTGTTACCGGTCATTATGGCAATCACGAAGCGCCGCGCGCGGCGCTGGTGGCCCGAGGGTATCGGATTGGCGGGCTTTACCGGCCCATGGCGAACCCCTATTTCAACGCCCATTACGCGGCCAACATGCATGCCCTGAGTGACCCGGTCTTCGAACAGGGGCGGCGTGGGACCATGGGGTTGATCCGGCACATCAAGGATGGCGGCATGGGTGTGCTGCTGTTTGATGTCTACGACAGCAATGGTGTGGTCTTTGACTTCATGGGGCAGCCCGCTCCGACATTGACCTCGGCGGCGGACATTGCGCTGCGCACAGGTGCATTGCTGGTGCCATTCTTTGGCCTGAGACGCTCAGACGGGCTGGGGTTTGACGCGGTTTTCGAGAAACCTGTGCCGCACGGTGACCCGGTGGACATGATGCAGGAGGTCACGCGCCGTCTGGAGGCGCGGATCGAAGCGGATCCCGGTCAATGGTTCTGGATACATCGCCGTTGGAAACCCAAACGGCAGGAGCGACGTCAGCGCAAGCGCGCGGCGGCGACGATGGGGCCGTGACGTTCCTGCTGGAGTAGCACAACGACAGGCTCATTGCCGGAGACACGGATCTTCTTTTCCATGTCGCCTTCGCCCTTCCATTTCCCGATGACCTGCCAGTCATTAACGATGTGGGTATAGGTCAGCGTATGGCCCGCATTCTCGCCGCGCAATATTTTGGCTTTTCGTTCAGGCATGTAGCGCACGAGATGAATATCACAGGGCGGTTGGCCCGGCTTTGAGCGAATGGTGATCAGAACGTCGGAGCCGTTGCGCTCCAGTATGATGGAAACCGGCGAGGGGCGCTGGGATTCCTTGCGGATCAGGTCAGCCACTTTCATCGGGCGCGAACCAACCGCGTGTTCGCGTCCGTTTATCACCATCTGCGGCGTATAGATCATCCGCTCGCCCTGCGCCTGAGCATAGCCCTTTTGTCGTTTGGTGAATCCGGGGATGGCAAAGCTGTCTTTCCAGCCGATGTAATCCCAGTAGTCCACGTGCAGAGCCAACGGGATCACGTCATCGCGCCCGGCCATGTCAGCCAACAGAGCATCCGCCGGAGGACAGGAAGAACAGCCTTGCGAGGTGTACAGCTCGACCACAACTGGATTGTCCACGGCGCTGTTCTGAGCAGAGGCTCCCAATACAGAGAGCCCGGAGAAGAGCGCGGCCAATGCGGCGGTTTTGAGCGATGAAAAGCGCATGCGTGTCCCGAGTGTCAAAAAAAATCCCTAGAGTCGTTCTAAGCGACGGGTGTTGAAATAACCAATCAATCATTTGCGAGAGCGCGTGTGATCAACGCGATTGTATGCCGATGTATACTAAATTTTCTCAAGATCTTGAACCAGAGGGGAAACGGCACAATTTTATGGTATACCGAGACAAATCGTCACCCATCGGAGGGACCCATGCCCATCACCGTAGGCCGCGACAGCGCCAAACTTCGCAGAACGCTGAAAGCCGGCGAACAGACTGTTTCCTATTACTCGATCGCCGCCGCGGAAGAGGCGGGTCTTGGCGATTTCTCCAAGTTGCCCGCCGCGTTGAAAGTGGTGCTCGAAAACATGCTGCGGTTCGAGGACGGCAAGACGGTCACGTTGGACGACATCAAGGCATTCTCAGACTGGGCCGCGAACGGGGGCCAAGGGGACCGGGAACTGGCCTATCGCCCGGCGCGGGTTTTGATGCAGGACTTTACCGGCGTTCCGGCGGTTGTTGACCTTGCGGCGATGCGCGACGGCATCAAGGCGCTTGGCGGCGATGCTCAGAAAATCAACCCGCTGAACCCGGTGGATCTGGTGATCGACCATTCCGTGATGATCGACGAATTCGGCAATCCGCGCGCGTTCCAGATGAACGTGGATCGCGAGTATGAGCGGAACATGGAGCGCTACGCTTTCCTGAAATGGGGGCAGAGCGCCTTTGACAACTTCCGCGTGGTGCCGCCGGGGACAGGGATTTGCCATCAGGTGAACCTTGAGTACCTGGCCCAGACGGTCTGGACCGACACCGATCAGAACGGCGAAATAGTGGCCTACCCCGATACGCTTGTCGGCACGGATTCGCATACAACCATGGTCAATGGTGCGGCCGTTCTGGGTTGGGGCGTGGGCGGGATCGAGGCTGAGGCCGCGATGCTTGGTCAGCCCATTTCCATGCTCATCCCGGAAGTTGTAGGCTTCAAGCTGACCGGCGAGATGATCGAAGGCACCACTGGCACGGACCTCGTGCTGAAGGTGGTCGAAATGCTGCGCGCCCATGGCGTGGTTTCGAAATTCGTCGAATTCTACGGAGACGGGCTCGACAATCTGCCGCTCTCGCAGCGCGCGACCATCGCAAATATGGCACCGGAGTATGGCGCGACTTGCGGCTTCTTCCCAATTGATGGTGAGACGCTGCGCTACATGCATGTGTCGGGCCGCGATCAGGGGCGCATTGAACTGGTCGAGGCCTATGCCAAGGCAAACGGCATGTGGCGCGATGCGGATTACGCACCTGTCTATTCCTCGACTTTGGAGCTCGACATGGGCACGATTGTGCCCGCGATTTCCGGTCCGAAACGGCCGCAGGATTACCTGCCTTTGAACGGCGCTGCGGAGGCGTTTCATAATCATATCAAAGAAGTGCGGTCCGGTGAGTCGGTTTCGGCTTCTGAGGCGCGAGCCGAGACCCGCGACATTCCCGGCGATGCGGGAAGCCACAAACGCGGCTTTGTCGAAAGTGATGAAGCGGCCTATCAGATCCACGACGGGTCTGTTGTGATCGCGTCGATCACCTCCTGTACCAATACTTCGAACCCCTACGTGATGATCGGTGCCGGATTGGTGGCGAAGAAGGCCCATGAGTTGGGGTTGAATCGCAAGCCGTGGGTAAAGACCTCGCTCGCGCCGGGCTCGCAGGTTGTTTCCGATTATCTGGAGGCTTCCGGCTTGCAGGAGCATCTCGATGCCATAGGGTTCAATCTTGTGGGCTATGGTTGCACCACGTGCATTGGCAACTCGGGGCCGCTGGATGCGCCGATTTCCAAGGCCATCAATGAGGCGGATCTGGTGGCGACCTCGGTCTTGTCAGGCAACCGCAACTTCGAAGGGAGGATCAGCCCGGACGTGCGGGCGAACTATCTGGCCTCGCCGCCCTTGGTGGTGGTCTACGCGCTGGTCGGTGACATGAATGTGGACATTACCCGCGCGCCGATTGGCCAGGACAAAGATGGCAACGATGTATTCCTCAAAGACATTTGGCCGTCGAATGCGGAAATCGCAGAACTGGTGGATCAGACTGTGACGCGGGAAAGCTTTCAGGAGAAATACGCCGACGTTTTCAAGGGCGACGACAAATGGCGCGGCGTGGAAGTCACCGGCGGCGAAACCTACGATTGGCCGCCGCAGTCGACCTATGTCCAGAACCCTCCTTATTTCAAGGACATGAGCCCGGAGCCGGGGTCCATCGAGAACATCAGCGGAGCAAGGGTGCTGGCAATCCTTGGCGACATGGTCACAACCGATCACATCTCCCCTGCTGGCTCGTTCAAACCGGACACGCCCGCAGGGCACTATCTGACCGAGCGGCAGGTGCCAGTGCGCGAGTTCAACTCGTACGGCTCGCGCCGCGGCAACCACGAGGTCATGATGCGCGGCACCTTTGCCAACATCCGCATCAAGAATGAAATGCTTGAGGGTGTTGAAGGCGGCTATACGCTTGGGCCGGACGGGCGACAGACCTCGATCTATGACGCGGCGATGGCCTATCAGGCCGAGGGCACGCCTCTGGTGATCTTCGGCGGCGAGCAATACGGCGCGGGTTCGTCGCGGGATTGGGCGGCGAAGGGGACCAACCTTTTGGGGGTCAAGGCTGTCATTGCCGAGAGCTTTGAGCGCATCCACCGGTCCAACCTCGTCGGTATGGGCGTGATCCCTTTCGAGTTCACCGGCGGCGACACTCGCAAGTCTTTGGGCCTTAAGGGTGACGAGACGGTGGACATCGCCGGGTTGGACACGGTCGAGCCGGGCCAGGTGGTGCCGTGCATGATCACCTTTGGTGATGGGTCGTCGAAGACAATCGAGATCAAGTGCCGGATCGATACCGGGATCGAGATCGAGTACGTCGAACACGGCGGCGTGCTTCACTATGTGCTGCGCGATTTGGCCAAGGCAGGGTGATCGCAGGCGGCCTCGTTTTTCATAGGTGAAAAATGAGGCCGATTGCTCACAAATGCGACAACAGGCGTGAATTTGCTCAAATGCCCGCCTGTCGGCGCTTCTCGGCTCAACTTTATGAGAATGCTCGGTTTATGCCGCTTCGTCGGTTTTAACGGGGCCTTTACGGACGACACAGGGGACCTATCTAGACTTCAGAAAAACCAGACAAGCGGCAGGCAGAAAAATGAAAACCATCACGATACTTCAGGCATTGGCGCTGGTTGTTCTGGCTGTCTATGGCGCTTCTGCCGGAGTGGGAGGCGCTGCGCCCTGTGTTGGAATGAGCCCCGCTTCGGAAGCCTGCGAGTTGTAAAACGCGTGACGGGTCGAGAGGCCTGTCGGATGGAGATGGCTCGCCTGTCTATTCGTCCGCCTCGTCCGGATTGAGCAACTCGATCTCGCCCACGTCGACGAGGTTTCGAATCGCCGCAACAACCTCGCCCATCGCCTTTTCCCCGATCTTCGGCTTGACGGAGCCTTTGCCGTCCGCATCCTCGCGAATGCTTTCGGCCATGCGTTTTGACATGTTGCTAAGCAGGAAATCTGCGGTTTTGCGCTCCTCTTCGGAAGTCGCGGCAGCGATGGCCGTGGCCAGCGTGTCCGGTTCGATGTCCCGGGTGATTTTCGGCACGTCGATTGCGTTGAGCCTTTCGGGGATGTTGGCGAAGGTGAAGATGGATTTGCGAACCGCGTCCGCGAAGGCGGCGTCCTCCTGCTCCAACCCCTGCAAAAGTTCGTCCCGAACGGCGCTGTTGGAATAATTCAGGATTGCGCCAAGGCGTTCGTTGGGCATGGCGCTGAAGGCGCGGGGCGGTTCCGCATCGACCTGTGCAGCCAGAGAAAGCCCAATCCGATCGACCGCTTCGGGCGTGACGCCGGTGGTCATGGAAACCGCGTAGCTGATGCGGCGCGCCTTGTCGCCGGGCAGCGAGGCAAGAACCTGTGCGGCTTTGGCCACATCGATCTTGGACAGCATGACGGCAGCGATTTCGGTGCTTTCGGAATTGACCAATTCTTCAAGCCGCTCAACTGAAAGCGCATTGATCCGGTCCCAGGGATCGCCTGTCTGGCGCACGCCCGCCTCTTTGCGCAGACGCAATGCGGTGCGCGGGTTGATCTTGCCATCAAGCGCCGTGAGCGCGCCAGCCATGTCTCCGGGGAAGGACAGGCCGACCTTCTCCAGCTCGTCCGAGAACTCCATGATGACGGAGTTCAGCGTCTCGCGGTCAATATAGCGCATGTTGCCCAGAAGGAAGGTCAGCTCGGTTTGATGCTCATCCGGCAAAGACGAAAGAGGGATGTCCGCGCCTTCGTTCAGCAGGAACTGGACAATGATCGCGGCCTTTGCCCGGCGGGAGAGGGGCCCTTTGCCACCGGATCGGTCGGGGCTTGGCAGGGCAAGGGCAGGCATTTGGGTCATTGAAGAACTCCGGCGGTCTCACGTCCATGTGTCCACAAGAGCATTATGCCAGCAGGGTTTCTCGCCGGTTAAACCAAACGCTAAAACTGTCCGTAAAAGGTATTTATTTTTCGCTTGATGAGAGAGATGGCACGGGCCGCAAAGCACGGGGCCCGCGCAAATGGTCTTAGCCGGACACCACGGTGCAGGTGTTGGTTTCAGGATCGTATACCGAGCCTTCAGCGCAGGTCATGGCCTGATGCGAATAGCCGGAACAGGCCGCGAAGGTTGATACGGTGGACGCGAGCGTGAGGGCCGCGGCGGTCATAAGAGTCTTGAACGTCATACGTGTGTTTCCTCTTGTTGAACGCACAAAAGGTAGCACGACTGGGGGCCCTTTCAAAATTCACGGAATTGTGTGCGTCCTGGTCGGATTGGATTTCGTTCAGAATGCTGGAATCGGATCCATGATTTATGATTGACTAAAATAGTCGGGTAATGCATTGTCACGTTATTCGCGCCCCTTGGCGCATGTCTTAGCCACCCGTCTTGGGAAGCCCGGATACCCAACGATATGGAGCAAGGCTTCGATGACAGTGGAAACAGCAGAGCGGGGAAATGGTCAAGGCGAGCGGTCTTCCGCCTGGCAGGACGTGGTTTTTTCCGGCGGTGAGACTGTGAGCATCGACGGCCTCGCACTTGAGCAACTCATCGATTTGACCACAAACGCCCCGGCTGCGGGCAAGACAGAACGAGGGACGGCATGACCCTGATGCAGAGAATTCCCAGCGAGACAGACATCTCGGAGGAAACCCAAACCCACAACGCGCGTGCGCTGATCCCTGACGGGGTGAAAGCGGAGATTGATCTGGACGGTCAGGTCTACACGCTGCGGATCACACGCGCCGGCAAGCTCATTTTGACGAAGTGAGCAAGCATACACGATCTGGCCCGGAACCCCGCCTCATCGGCGGGGTTTTTGCATTGTCGGAGTCTGCGGTCTTGCGTAGATGCCGTGTTATATCATAACAAAGTATCGAATGAGATGTGTCCTGTCGGGGTCGGATCGAAACCGGGCCAAATTCGGCACACGCACCAACGGCATAGAGGCCAGTTCATGCGGCGAAATCATGCATCCAGTCTGCCCCGGCGCCGTCGACCGGGAGATCCGATGCGGCAGTTCGACGAATTGCCGAGCCCGCTGCGTCAATGGATGGCGCAAGCGGCGTTGCCCTGGTCTCCGGCGTCTTACCGCCGCATCTGGCAGAAGGGCATTGCCGAGGGTGCAGATCACAGCGCGATTTTGGATCGCTTGAGCCGGGCAGAGGCCCAGATGCTGGCAAGAGACGGGTTGCGGACTGGCGGGCTGCGCTGATCCGCGGCCCCGCATGGTTGCAAATTACGTGACGAACGCCCAAGAATCGGAATTGGAAGGACTTGGAATGAAAAAGACTGCTTTGGTTTTGAGCCTTGTCGGTGCGGCGACGCCAACGCTTGCCGAAGACACGCGGGCCATGGAAGCGCATGTTCACGGCGTGTCAAAGGTCGAGATCGCGATCGACGGCGGAACCTTGGAATTGGCCCTTTTCGCGCCCGGTGCGGATATTGTCGGCTTTGAGTATCAGGCGGCGAGCGTTGAAGACGTGGCGGCTGTTCAGGCGGGCATCAAGACACTTCAAGCGCCTGAGAACGTTGTGATCTTGCCGGAGGCGGCAGCCTGCAAGCTGGTATCGGCCTCCGCATCTCTGCGGGGGGCGGACGAGGGCGGGCATCATGATGATCACGGCCATGAACATGATCACGAAGATCATGCGCATGAAGACCATGGCCACGACGATCACGGGCATGACGACCACGCCCACGACGACCACGCTGATGATGAACACGGGCATGAAGATCATGCACATGATGAGCATGCTCATGAAGACCACGCCGATGATGAAGAAGCATCGCATAGCGAATTTCACGCGAACTACGTCTTCGAATGCGCCCGGCCCGAAGCGTTGACCAGCCTCCGTTTTCCCTTCTTCGACACGTTTACGAACGCACAGGAAATCGACGCGCACTATGTGACCGCTTCCGGCGCGGGCATGGTCGAACTGACACGTGATACAGCTGTCCTGACTTTGAAGTAACGCATGGAAAAACCCGCGCTCTCCCTGTCTGATGTCACCTTTGCATGGCCGGGGAAGGGCGGGTTTTCTCTGTCTTGCCCGGCCTTCACCGTGGCGCAAGGCGAGCGTGTTTTGCTGCTAGGGGCCAGCGGATCGGGGAAATCCACGCTCCTGTCGCTGATTTGCGGGATCGTGGCGGCAGAAAGCGGACAGGTGAGCGTGGCAGGTACCGAACTGGGCAGCCTGAGCGCGGGCCAGCGGGACCGGTTTCGAGGCGAAGCGATCGGGGTCATTTTCCAGCAGTTCAACCTGCTTCCTTATGCAAGCGTAGCCGACAATATTCTTCTGCCCCTGAGCTTTGCACCAAAAAGACGCGACCGGGCGGAGGGGGCCATGGAGGCAGAGGCGCTCTGCCGCGCGCTTGATTTGCCGGACGGGATCATGGACCAGCGCGCAGAGCGGCTCAGCGTCGGACAGCAACAGCGCGTGGCCGTGGCGCGGGCCTTGATCGGAGCGCCGCCGCTGATTGTTGCTGATGAGCCGGCGTCAGCGCTGGACGCATCAACCCAGGAAAGATTTCTGGACCTGATGTTTGCCCAGGTGGCACAGGCGGGATCGTCCCTGCTGATGGTCAGCCATGACGCGCGGCTTGGCGCGCGGTTTGACCGCGTGGTGGAGATTGACAACATTCTTCAAGCGCAAAAGGTGGCAGTATGATCCTGCGTCTCGCCTTTCGCTCGCTGATGGCCCGTGCGTTGACTGTTGGCATGACGGTTTTGGCGATTGCCCTCTCCGTAGCCCTGTTTCTGGGCGTCGAGAAGCTGCGAACCGGCGCAAAGGCGAGCTTTGCCGATACCATCAGCGGTACAGATCTGATTGTCGGTGCACGCTCCGGTTCGGTTCAGCTCCTGCTCTACTCCGTGTTCCGCATCGGTAACGTCACAAACAATGTGACGTGGGAGAGCTATCAGGACATTGCGGCGCGGCCTCAGGTGGATTGGATCGTGCCTATCTCTCTGGGCGACAGCCATCGCCAATTCCGCGTGATGGGCACCACACCGGCGTTTTTCGAACGTTACAAATACCGCGGCGGGCGGTCTTTGACCTTTGGTGCAGGGCAGAGCCTCGACGATCTCTATGACACGGTGATCGGTGCTGATGTGGCCGAGGCCCTTGGCTATGCATTGGATGATCCCATTGTCGTCTCGCATGGGTTGGCTTCATTCAGTGATCACGACGATCAACCATTCCGAGTGGCAGGCATTCTGGAAAAGACGGGCACGCCGGTAGACCGCACGGTGATCGTCGGCCTTGAGGCAATCGAGGCGATTCATGTGGATTGGAAGGGCGCCGCGAAACGGCCCGGTCAGACCACACCGGTTGAAGAGATCCGGCAGATGGATTTGACACCCACAGCGATCACGGCGGCCCTGATCGGGACCAAATCGCGGCTGGACATTTTTGGTCTGCAACGCTGGATCAACACTTATCGTCAGGAGCCGCTTTTGGCGGTGTTGCCCGGCGTGGCCTTGCAGGAGCTTTGGCAAATCGTCGGCGTGGCGGAACGGGCGCTGATCGGCGTCTCGGCCATGGTGGTGGTTACGGCGCTTCTGGGCATGATGGCGATGATCTTATCCTCGCTCAACGAACGCCGCCGGGAAATGGCGATCTGGCGGGCAATGGGTGCTCGCCCTCGAACAATTCTGGGGCTTTTGGTGTTGGAGGCCGTGTTGATGGCGGCGACAGGCGCGCTTTTGGGAGCGTTGCTGCTTTATGCGGGGCTGGCGCTGGCGCGGCCCGCGATCGACGCCGCCTTTGGCCTGTGGTTGCCGATTGATCCGCCCAGCGGGCGCGAAGCGTTCACTCTCGCGGTTGTGATCGGAGCGGCGGCGCTCAGCAGCCTGCTCCCCGCGCTGCGGGCCTACCGCTTGTCGCTCGCCGATGGCATGATGGTGCGGACATGACGGATCGTTTGACATTTTCCCGGCGGACCTTTGGCCTGTCACTTGCCGCCACGCTGCTGCCGCGCGAGGGCAGGGCAGATGGCTTTTCAACCATCACATGGGACGATCTGATTCCGCCCGGCGTGCCCTATTCCGAGATCATTGGTGAAGGGGAAATGGACGAGGTTGCCGACACCTGGAAGCCGATTTTTGATGCCAATGCCTTCAAGTTCAACGAGGTGCTCGAAGGCGCGGCGATCCGCATGCCGGGCTTCGTTTTGCCGATGGAAATGACCGCCGAAGGTGTGACGTCTTTCATCCTAGTTCCGTATGAAGGCGCATGCGTCCATGTCCCTCCGCCCCCTCCGAACCAGTTGGTTTTTGTAACCACCAAGACACCTTGGGCGTCGAACGAGCCATGGCAGGCGGTCTGGGTTTCCGGGCGGATGAGCACGAAAATTCGTTCCACGGATGTGGCTGAAGTCGGCTACTCGCTGGTCGCGGAAAAGATGGAACTTTACCGCTGGTGAAGCATCCCGGCGGGCGGTGATCCGCGCAAGGCTGCTTCGCGTCAATACCCTCAGGGTTGCATAGAATCGCAAATCGCGCCACGCTGGCTCTGCTGTCGCGTGTATTTCAGGCAGCGCCTTCGCGCCATTTTTCGGCGTGTCTTATTGCGACATGATCAGAAAGCCTTTGAAAATGACCACTCCCATTGTCTCTCCGTTATCCGTGTCCTTGTTCGGCCCCGTAGTTCTCCGGCACCATGCGGGACCGGTGCCGTTGAACCTCAATGGTGCGACCCGCACGCTGCTGACTTTACTGCTGGCCCATCCCGGCAGCGCACAGCGGCGCGAACAACTGGTGGCGCTGCTCTGGCCCGATGCGGCGCAGGCCAAGGGGCGCTCTGCTCTGACCACGGCGCTGTGGCGGATCAACAAATTGCTGGCAAAGGTGCCGGGGCTGACTGTGCAGAGCTTTGATGATCTGGTTCTGCTTCAAACCGCACAAGGGGTGGTGATCGACGGGCCGGAACTTGAACGGCTCAGCACCGAGGCGCGCAGGGGCCTGCGCGATGAGGGGGCGGTGCCGCGCGCTGTGCGGCGGGCCTTGGGGGACCTTTTGCGCCGGATGCAGGGCGACTACCTCGAAGGTTGTGATGGCGGCTGGGCCTTGACCCTGCGCGCCGCGATGGAGCAGCGACGCATGCGGGCCATTGACCTGCTGATGCGTGATGCGGAGGCGCAGGGAGCTTTTGAAGATGCGGTGGACTGGGGGCAGGCGATGCTGGCGCTCGATCCTCTGCGTGAGAGCGCGTACCACGATCTGATGCGGCTCTTCGTGGCCATGGGGGAGCGCAACCAGGCCATCCTGACTTATGAGACCCTGCGCCGTGTCTTGCACGAAGAGCTGCAGGTGGCGCCAGACCCGGAAACCCGGGCCTTGCGCGATGAAATCCTGGGCCAGCGCACACATCGGTCCGGGCGGGTGGCGCTCATGCCGATGTCGAGCCAGGCTCCGATCCCGGCGCATGTCATGAAGCCGTGACGCAGCTGTGACAGCGCGGACCCGGCGCTGATTTAGCCTCAAGGCATCGAAAGGAACGGTGCCTTGGTCAACCCAAATGACAGCAAGAACGAACAGAGCCCCGCACGGGTTCTGGTCCTGCGTCTGCCGGGTGCGGATTGCTTTGCAGAGGTCGAAGACGTGACCGAAGGCCTCACCACCTTTCATGACAGCAAGGGCGATGTGCTCGCCCGCATCACGCAACTGCTGGAGACCGGCGTGGCCAAGGGCCTCGGCGGTTGGCGGCACTAGGCAACAGTCACAGGGGAGTTCCCATGTTAGCCAATCAGTTTCCGGGCGTTCACGTCAAAGAAATACCCAGCGGCGTGCGCCCCATTGCCTCGATTTCCACCTCCAACACGGTTTTTGCCGACGTCTTCAAACGCGGTCCGGTGAATGAAGCGGTCCGGCTCACCAGCTGGGCCAATTTCGAGGACACGTTCGGCGGGCTCTGGGCACTGAGCGAGGCGTCCTACGCGATTCAGCAGTATTTCCTCAACGGTGGCAACGTTGCCTTTGTCATCCGCGTTGGTGCGGGCGGTGCGCAGGGGGCGGCGAAGGCGTCTGGCGTGGTGAAAAGCCAGGCGGACCAACAGGGCGGCGATGATGCGATCACGGTTGATGCCGCGAGCGACGGCGCGTGGGGAAACAGCTTGCGGATCGGCATCGGCAAGCGGAATGAGCCCAACACCTACGATCTGCTGGTCCGACAATACAGCGGCACCACCGTCGTGGCGGAAGAGGTCTATGAGGGCATTACCGTCAATGGCGGCGCGAACAACAACGTCATCACGCGGGTGAACAACACCTCGGCCCTGATCGACGTGACCCCGCGTACCCAAGGCGGCGTGGCGACCCGATTGCCGGCGTTCTCTTCGGGCGGCAACGAGCCTGATCTCGCAGCGCTTCTGGACTTGGGCAAGGACGATCTGATCCCCTTGATCGGCGGCCTGCCCGAGCCGCAGTTCGTTGAGAGCACGCTGAACATCCGCAATGATGTCAACCAGGCGAATGTCGGCGCGCCGCAGGTCCTGACGGTTAAGGCCAAAAACCCCGGCAGTTGGGGCAACGACCTGCGTATTGGCATCGCCGAGAATGCTTCCGTGGCCAATGGTTATGATCTGATGGTACGCCTGTTCTCCGGCTCTACGCTGGTGGGGGAGGAGATTTTTCAGGGCATCACCTCGACAGCTGACAAGGGTGTGAAAACGATGGCGGAAAACGTCATCAATGCCGCCTCGCGCTTCATCGAGGTCACCGTGTCCACCGATCCGGGACTGAACGATGTATCGCGCAGACCGAAATTCGGTCTTCCGGATGCTCAAAACGTTCTCAACGAAGTGAACCTCGAAGCGCTCAAGGAAGCCAAACCCGAAGACTTGCTGAAACCGGGTGGCGGCGATGATGGTCTGGTTCCCGGCGTCGCGAACTGGGAAGCGCCGATTTCAACCGCTTTGCAAGGCAGCGGCGCCAACCGCACGGGGCTTCATGCGCTGGAAAACATCGTTCCGGATATCTTCAACCTGATGTGTCTGCCGGTGGCTTCGAAGATGCCGCACGGCACGGCAAAGGGCCTGTACGAGGCGGCCGAGAAGTTCTGCCGGGACCGGTTTGCTTTTCTGATCCTCGATCCCGGCGAGGGCGTTGCACACACCAACATTTATGCGGATTGGTACAACAACCTCGGTGCAGCCAACTCCCGCAATACAGCCGGGTACTATCCGCGGCTGAGCTTTCAGGATCCGCTTGATCCGACCAAGACACGCAACCTTGGCCCCTCGGGCATGGTTGCGGGGATGATGAGCCGGATTGATGCCACGCGCGGCATTTGGAAAAGCGCCGCCGGGACGGAAACGCGCTATGCGGGGGGCAGTCCGGAATACGGGCTGACCGATCTGGAACAAGAGCCGCTGAACCGGCTGGGGATCAACGCGATCCGGTCTTTCCCCGTGTATGGCGATATCATCTGGGGCGCGCGCACCCGAGCCGGGGCGGATGCTCAGGCGGATGAATACAAGTACATCGCCGTGCGCCGCACCGCGCTGTTCATCCAGCAGTCGCTGCAAAAGGGGCTGACGTGGGTTGTCTTCGAGGGCAATGACGAAAAGCTCTGGGGCCAGATCCGCATGAACGTCAAAGCCTTCATGCAAGGGCTACACCGGCAGGGCGCGTTTCAGGGCTCCATCGCGGATGACGCCTACCTCGTGAAATGCGACGCGGAGACGACCACGCAGGCGGATATTGACCTTGGGATCGTGAACATTCTGGTCGCCTTTGCCCCGCTCAAACCCGCCGAATTTGTCGTTCTGAACTTCAAGCAGCTGGCCCGTCTGCCCGAATAAGGGCGCGATTACAGGAGAATAGCATGGCACGTGTATCTGCAAACGGACAGCGGCTTGATCCGTACCTGAACTACAAGTTCCGCCTGATCTGGGACGGCAAGCCGGTGGCGGGGATTTCAAAGGTTTCACCGCTCAAGCGCACGCAAGAGGTAGTGGAGTTCCGCTCTGGCGGAGACCCTTCGACGCCCTACAAGACGCCGGGAATCGTGAAATACGAAGGTATCACGCTGGAGCGCGGGATCACCCATTCGATCGAGTTCGAGCAATGGGCGAACAAGGCTTGGAACCTGCGCAACCAGCCGGAGGCGGAGGCGTCCCTGGCCGATTTCCGCAAGGACATTCAGCTCGAAATGTTCAATGAAGCCGGGCAGTTGGTGCTGCGCTACAACATCTTCAACGCCTGGGTTTCGGAGTTTCAGCAGACCCCGGAATTGGACGCCAGCGCGGCGGCAGTGGCGGTCGAGATGATCAAGCTCGAACATGAGGGCTTCATCCGCGATTACGATGTGAAGGCCCCGACAGAGCCGAGTTTCGCCGATCCGGCGGCGTGATGTGATGCATCTGGAGGAGGCCGATCTGATCGCCGTCTATGACGCAGGCGATGGCGCGAGACCAGCGCGGCAGGCGGCGGCATTGCTTGAGGCCTTGCGGCCGGGCGAGGACGTCTCGTTCATGGAGCTTGGCGATCGGGACCGGCTGCTCTGGGCCTTCAAACGAACTCAGTTCGGGCGTGGCACGCAGATGATGGCCAAGGTTCAGTGCTCGGGCTGCGGTGAATGGGCGGCGCTGCATTTGGGCGATGGCTTTGAGCTGCCTCAGAAGGTGTCCGAGGACGTCTCGGTGTTGTTCGATGGCAAGGACTGGGCCTTGCGCTTGCCGCGTCAGGGGGATCTGGGCCGGCAGGGGTTTTCGCCGAGCGTGTTGAACACAAAGGCTCCATGGGATGATCCGGCGTTTGCCCGCGTGGCCGAGGCGGCAATTGATGCGGCGGACCCGGCGATCGACGTGGTCTTTGACGTGACCTGCGCAGAATGCGGCTCGGTGACGGAAAGCGCGCTCGACGTGGTGGGCATGGTCTGGGCCGATGTGGAAGCGGCAGCACAGCGGGCGTTTTCGGACGTGGCTCTGCTGGCGCAGAACTTTGGTTGGACCGAAGAGCAAACGCTTGCGCTGTCGCCAAGGCGCCGGGCGCGTTATCTGGAGATGCTGGCATGAGCGGGCTGTTTGACAGGCTTGCGGTGAAGGCGGGGTCCGGGGAAGCCGCGCTGCTCAGGCCAACTGTGGAGGCAGCCCACTGGGCGTTGCCGGGCGAGGACAGGGTCGAGGACCCATTGATGCCCGACCCACTCCCACGCGCCGAGCCGATTGAGGTGGCGCGGTATCTGCGCAAGCCCGCGCCTAAGTCGGAGCCGGATCGCCCGGTCACACCCCGCCACCCCCCACTCAAGGAAAAAGAATCCTTGCCTCAAGCCGCGCCAAAACTGGCTCCGGTTGTGCCTGCGTCGCCGATTCCTGAAACCAAAACCGTAAGCCAGGAGCCAGAGCCGCCTGCTGTGCAAAGGATCGAGCGGGTGACGCGGGAAACAGACGTGCGGCGGATCGAGACACACACGCAATTGGAGACGGCTGCAAAAGCCGTCAAGGAACAGCAGCAGGCCAAGGAAGTTCCCAAGCCAGCAGTTCTGAAACCGGCCCATGCTGTGCGTACAGAACCATCGGGGCAGAGACCAAAACCTTTGACATCTCGTGCGGAGCCTGCGCCCGCGGCTGTGCAAGCCAAAAGCCCGCCCGTACGGGTAGAAATCGGCCAGATCGTGGTCAAAGCGCCCGTCATACCGGCGCAGCCTCCGGCCAAAGCGCCGCCGAAGTCTGGATCTTCGTCCTCCGCGCCGCAAAGCACGGCACAGTCGGCAGGCGGATCGTCCTTGCGCTCTTACTTAGGTTGGAGCCGGTGACATGACCAACGCGCTCGCCATCGCGGGGATCACCGCCACGCTTAAGGATTTGCTCGATGACGGCGTGGTCAACGGCGGGCTGGAAACGCTCGGCCCGATCGAGGTGACAGCGCGTCCGCCGGACCTGATCATTGGCGATGACGAGAAGAACCGTCTGAACATCTACCCGTGGAAAATCACCCAGAGCAGTGCCTTTCGCAACGAGTGCCTGCCTGCATTTGACGGCAGCGGCAACCGCGTGGACAGCCCGCGTCTTACTTTGGAACTGTATTACGTCATGACCGCGACAGGGGCGGCGGACATGAACGCCGAACTGCTTCTGGGCCACGGCATGCAGGTTTTGCATGAGCACCCTGGCCTGTCGCCCAAGAACCTGCGTGATGCGTTGAACGCCGCGCCAAACCCGCTCAACCCCGCGATCCTGCCGCAGGCTTTGCAATTGTTGGCGGCGTCAGATCTGGCGGATCAGACCGAACGTATCCGGATTGCGCCCATGCCCGCGGGCGATGAGGATCTTGGCCGGATCTGGCCCGCGTTCAACGTGCCGTTGCGAATGTCGGCGTTCTACCGAATATCGGTGCTTCTTATTGAGAAAAAACGGACATTTACGCCCGGACCTCCTGTACGAGAGGCCAATGTCGATGTTCTGACCCTGCGCCGCCCGACTGTGTCGCGCATCGTGCCATGGGTTGGCAACGCCCTGAGGCCGGGGGTGCCGGTGGTGGCAGGATCGAGCGTGGCGCTGCTTGGTTCAGGGCTGATTTCAGACAAGGCGGTGGTGCGGGTTGGTGAGAAAGAAGTGGTGCCGTCGGGCGGCGCACAGCAGGCCATCGTGGCCTTGCCCGCAGACCTGCCCCCCGGGGTTCAGATGGTTGTGGTCGAACATCGCAGGGCGCGCAATGGCGCGCCGGACATGGCGCTCGAATGCTCCAATGCGGTGATGCTGCGGGTCGCTCCGACGTTGACACCGGCGGGGTTGGCGCTTGCCGGAGCCGAGTCCCAAATCGACATCGACGGTGTTCAGACAACAGTCTTCAACGGCACGGCGACTGCGACCCTTGTCAACGCCGTCACCGAGAACCAATCGGCGCGGCTGCATTTGAGCGATCCCGCCGGAGTTCTGCCGCGCCGCGCTTTCAAACGCAGCAATGCTGGAGCAGGGACGGTGCTGACCTTTGATCTGACCGACCTGATCAAAGGCGACTACGACTGGCAACTCGAGATCGACGGTGCAGAGACAGCGCCGACCGTCAAGACTTTCGAGGCACCCTGATGGCAGAGGTGCAACCGCTCGACTGGGAAACCGGAAACGCCGAGATCACGGCCCTTTCGTTGCACCGCGCAGCCTTGCTTGTTTCCGGTGAGGAGACCGATGGGCACCGCTTCGAGCGTCAGATCGCGGTGATTGCCGAGCGGATGCCTGGGCCACCTGCGCTTGCGCGGATCGCGGCACTCTTTGGGTTGGACGAGACCGCCTGTGCCTGTCTTGAGATGATCGCTCTGGCTGATCAGGCCCCTGTGCGCTCCGCAGCCCTGCAAAAGCATGATCTGGCGAGCGGCGGGCGGGCCACTCTGGCACTGCTCTGCGACATTCTTGGATCGCAGGCGGAAGAGGCAATGGCACCGGGTGCGCCCTTGCTGGCTTCGGGTTTGGTCGAGGCAGGGACGGAAGGGCGGGTGTTTGAACGTCCATTAAGCCTGTGCCGCCCGGCGCTCGAACTAATGCAGGGGCGCGTGGCGTTTGACCCGGTCTGGGCGGATGCTTCGCGCGCGCCGCGGGCGGGGGACGATGGCGCGCTGGATCGCGGCTTTGTAGAACGGTTTGGGTCGGCGGTTCAGAGCCTGATGGGAGAAGCGCGCCCGCAGCGGTTCCATGCTGTGCCGGAAGACGCGGAACAGATCGAAGCCGCGTGCGGGATGGTCGGCGCGGCGCTCTCGATCCCGGTTCGGGTGATTGCCCTGGATGATATGCCGATGGACCCGCGGGAGCAGGCCATGGCCATACGCGCCTTGCGCCGGGACTGCCTGCTGACCGGTTTTCTGCCCATCCTGCAGGGGGATAGCGCGGTTTGGCGGGTGGCCGCCACGCTACCGTGTGCGACGGTGGTTATCAGCGAAAGCAAAGGCGACGCGGTGCGCCTTGTGCCGCCAAAAGACAGGCGGGACGCCGGGGCGGTTTGGGCCGATCTGCTGGGCGAGGAAGGCTTCGTATCGTTGGAGGCGGCCGAAGTGGCGCAGGCCTTTGCGCTCAGCCCGGCGCAGGCTCGACGGGCGGCAACGGCGCTGGCATGCGGGCTGGCCCCGGACCTGTGGCAGGCGGCGCAGGCCGAGGCGGCTGGCGATATGGGCGGTCTGGCACAGCCGGTGACGCAGCCCACCGATTGGAATGATCTGGTGCTGCCACGCCCGCAGCAGATGGCGCTTGAACAGATGGCAGGTTTTCTACGGCGGCGCGCGCTGGTCAATGAAACGTGGGGCTTTTCCGAGAAAAGCCCGCGCGGACTTGGCATGGCGGCGCTTTTCTATGGCGACAGTGGTACCGGCAAGACCAGCGCGGCGGAGGCGCTGATCTCGCGTGTTCAGGGCGAGACCGCGGGCACGCTGCGTCTTTATCGGGTGAACGTCGCGGCGCTGGTGTCGAAGTATATCGGCGAGACGTCCAAGAACTTTCGCACCGTGTTTGAAGCGGGCGCGGCCAGCGGCGCGGCGCTTTTGTTTGACGAGGCCGAAGGGTTGTTCGGGCGTCGCTCCAGCCAAGGGCGCGATACGCTGGACAAGCATTCAAACGCCGAACTTGGTTTTTTGCTTCAATGCCTTGAGAGCTATCCGGGGATCGCCATTCTGACCACGAACCTGCGCTCGGCGATCGACGATGCGTTCTTCCGGCGGTTCCGTTTTGCCATTGATTTCCCCTTCCCGGATCGTGCGCATCGGGCGCTGATCTGGCAGAGGGTATTGCCGCCTGCGCTTCCCAAAGGGGCGCTGGATTTCGAAGCGCTTTCGGCCTTGTCGCTTTCGGGTGGCAGCATTCGTTCGGTGGCTTTGAACGGTGCCTATATGGCGGCGGGTGAGGGCGGGCGGCTCGAGATGCGGCACCTCGCGCAGGCGGCGCGGCTTGAGTTTGCCAAGTTGGAAAAGCCAAGCCCGGAGCGCGAACTGGCTCGGTGGCTGCTATGAGCGTCGATCTGAGCATTGCGGGTCTTCGGTTTGAAGGCTTCGAGCCGGGATTCGCCAATGCAGCGGGGGCCGCGTTCGAGAGCGCCTTGAACGCGGGGCTTGCTGAGATGGACGCGCGCGACCTGGCGGATCGCAGCCTCGGGCTTCTGGTTCTGGACGGGTTGGATTACCGCACGCCGGAGCGGTTGGGGCAGTCGCTTGCCAAAGCTTTGCTGCGCGAGGTTTTCCGATGAGCCGCGCCGCAGTACAGACAAAGACACCGGCAAAAACCCGCGCCAAGCCGCGTGCAAAACCAAAGCAGCCGCAAAAGAAAAGCGCGCAGGTTCTGGATTTCCCCAAAGCTGTGCAGGAGCGGCAGGGGTTCGACGGGGCATTGCCGGTCTTCGATCATTCAGAAGCGTTAGCGCGGGCGATGGATCGCGCGGCTCCACATGACTTGCCGAAACAGGCCCGATTGGAAGCGCATTTTGATCGGTCTCTGGCGGAGTTCAGCGCGGTCTGGTCGGCAGAAATTGCCGCTTTGTTGCACTGGATGGGGGCGGAGGCGGCGGTGATTGGTGAGCGTATGGCGCTGCCGTCCGAGGATGTGAGTTTCGAGACGCTTGCGCATGAAACGGCGCATTTGTTGCAGGTTGTTCAGGGGTTTGGCGGCTGGGACTCTGGCGAAGCCGCGACAGAGGCGGAGGCCGAGGCGCGTGTGGACGCGCCGGGGGACGTGGCGGAACGGCTTTCAGCCGAGGTGGTGGCGCTGCGCGATACGTCTTTGGACAGGGTTTCAGACGCGGACCCGGATGCGCGGGACTTTCGGGCCGAGCAGCAGGCGCAGAAAGCGGGCTCTGGTGATCGATCGGCAGAGCCAAAAAAGCCAGCGGATGGACAGGCAAAAGAGCCGGTGCAGGCTCAGGATCAGGCGGGTGATCAGACGGGCGATCAGGCGAAGGATGGTGAGCCCGCACCGAAGATCGAGAGCGCCTTGCCGCCACTTCCCGCAGAGGCGGAGGCGGCGAAAAAGGCGCTTGAGCAAAGCACGGCGGCCCTTGCGGCGGCGGCGACGCCCGAGGCGTATATGGCTGCATTCAAACTGGCGCCGCCGTCGCTGAAGGCGAAAAAATCCGCGACCCTGGATCAGGATATGGCCGCGCTGGCGGGCAAGGAGGCGGACGGGTTTGCCAAGGATCAGCCGGAGTTCACAGCTGAATTGAAAGGCGACAAGGATGCCCCGCCCGCGCCGGAGCCGATCAAGCCGCCCAGTGCCGAAGAGCCTAAGCTGGAAGATGGCGCGCCTTTGCCTGCGCCAGAGCCGGAGATTGCGCCGACGCAGGCGCTTGGGCGGTTCGAAGGGAATGACGATCTGACCAACTGGCGTTCGCCGTTTGCGGATAAGGTGGACGGCAAGCAACTCGCCAAGACGCTGAGCGGTGTGTCAACAAAAGACGAAAGCGTGGAGACCTCTCCGGGGCCATCGCCCAAGGTGCCGCTTAAAGGCGAGTCCGATCCAAAACGCGCGACAGAGGCGCAGGAGAAAGCCAAAGGCGAAGCAAAAGCCAAGGAGCGCGAGGCCGCGCAAGCGGTCATTCAGGGCAAAGGACCGGAACAGGTTCGGATGCAGGAGGCGACGGAAGCGGCGAAGGTTGAGATCGACGCCAGCAAAACCGCGCTCGACACACAGCCACCTGTTGAGGGGGCGCAGGAGTTTCTGAACAAGGACCTCGATTCCGAGACGCAGGCGCTTTTTGACGCGCATCACGGCCCTGCGATGGAAGCGTCTTTGGCAGAAACCGAAACCCAGATGACCGCCATGGTCACGGAGCGGGATTCGCGCCGGACTGCGGAGACCGACAAGGCGCGCAAGGATCTAAGCGAGGCCGAGGCCAAGGCCAACGACGATCAAAAGCGCGACGTGGGCGCGGCACGTCAGTCGATACAGGACGAGCGACAGGCGACGCTGAACACGCAGGCCGAGGCGACCTCGGACATGGAGAAGGAGGCGCAGACCAAGAACAAGGAGGCGCAAGCCAAGATTTCGGACCGGGTGAAGAAGGATGAGGCGCATATCGACGCCAAGTTCAAAGAGGCGGAAACCAAGGCCGAAAGCAAGGTCCAGTCTGCCGAAAAGGACGCGGAGGCGGAGAAGGCCAAGGCCGAGAAAGAGGCCGCGAACAAGGCGTGGTATGAGAAGGCCATCGATTTTGTCGCTGAAGCGCTCAAGGCGCTCGGCAAGGTCATCGGCAAGATTTTCGATGCGGTCCGCAGCGTGGTCGGGGCGATCCTCGACGGGGTGAAAAAATTGGCCCATGCGGTGATCGATGCGGCCGCTGCTGCGATCAAAGGTATGATCGAAGCCTATGCGGCGGTGCTGAAAACGCTGGTGACCCATGTGGTGGGCGCGGTGTTTCCCGAAGCGGCGGCGAAGCTGAACAAGTTCATCGACGACAAGGTCGAAGCGGCCAAAGCGCTTGTCGACAAAGCCGCGAAAGGGCTGAAGGCGGCGGTGGACTTCATTGTCGACACCTACAAGAAAGCGCTTGAGGCCATCCTGTCCTTTGTCGAAGGCGCGCTGAACACGGTGCTGGCGGTGGCAGCGGCGGCGCTCAAGGGGGACTGGGGGGAGGTCGCCCGGCTGGTTATCGAACCGATCCTCAAGATGCTCGGCATCGACAAGGCGGTTTTCTATCAGTTCATCGGCAAAACGGTGGATGCGCTGGGCAAAATCGTGGACGATCCCTTGGGGTTCCTCAGCAACCTCTTTGGCGCAGTGGTTGGTGGGTTCAAGCTCTTTGGTCAGAACATCCTTGATCATCTGATCAAGGGCATCATCGGCTGGCTGACCGGGGCTTTGGGCAGCGATCTGAAAATCCCCAAGACCTGGGATCTGATGGGGGTTTTGGATCTGGCGCGGCAGATCCTCGGGCTGACCATGGAGATGATCCGCAAGATCGCCGTGCGGATCCTCGGCGAAGCGGCGGTGGCAAAGATCGAGTTTTTCCTCGGCTATGCGACGGAGCTGCTGACCAAAGGCTGGGGCGCGTTGTTTGAAAAGATCAAGAGCGATCTTGGCGGGCTGTTCCAGATGGTCGCCGGGGAGATCACCACGTTCATTGTCGAGAAAGTGGTCAAGGCCGGGATCGTCTGGGTCGCCAGTCTGATCAACCCGGCGGGGGCTTTGGCCAAGCTGGTTCTGATGATCTGGGATCTGGTGATGTGGATGAAGGACAACCTCAAGCGGTTTGTCGACATCATCACAACGGTTGTGAACGGCATGATCGACATTGCCAATGGCAAGACGGAGCCTGCGTCCAAAGCGATTGAGAAGGTGCTGGGCAACCTTCTAGCCCCGGCGATTGACCTGCTGGCGCGGCTGCTGGGGCTTGGGAATGTGGCGGGGCGGGTCAAGCAGATCATCGAAAAGGTTCGAAAAACCATTGAAGACGCCATCGTCAAGCTAATCCGCAAGGTGCTGGCAAAATTCACCGGGAAGGGCGGCGGCAAAGGCAAGAAGGACGACAAGACCAAGGCCAAGGGCGGCGCGTTGATGGCGCCGAAGAAATTCAAGGGCGCGGGCGAGACGCACACGCTCTACCTTGAGACACAAGGCAAGGGCGTGGTGCCGATGATGCGATCAGCGCCAACGCCGGTGGTGACATGGCTGCGGTCCTTGCGGGTTCCTGCGAACGTGGAGCCTTACGTTGCGCGGATGCAGCCGGGATTGAAGGGCGAAGCGCTGAAGGAAGCGGCCCGGGTTCGCTCGCAAACGCTCACCAAGCATCTGACGGCGGCGGAGAAGGAAGTCGCCGATCTCGACCGCGAAGGGGATCAGGCACAGGCCGCCTCCGCCAAATCGAAGGCCAAGGAAACCGCCGATGTGAGCAAGGAGGCGGTACAGACGATCAGCGCGCTAGAGATCGTACTGAACGCCTTGGGTATCGCGGATGGTGGCAATCTGGTTGCGGATTTCGCGGCTGAGATCGCCAAGCTGGATCCGGTTTTGCAAGGCGTGGTGAAGACCAAGCTGTTTCCCAACCTGCAAAAGGACAAGCCAATTCTGGCGAAGCTGCAGACCATGACGAAGGACTGGTCAAAGGCGCGGGCCACCATTCTGGCCAGCCCGCAGGTCTGGCCTGACGTGATGGGCAAACCGTTGCACAAATCCGGGTTTTTGCGCGGCAACGACAGCTTTGAAGGACCGCTGTTCATCAAGGCCAAGGCTTTGATGCAAGGCAAGGAAGCGGAGTTCAACAACAAGACCTATCAGGTGCTCTTTGCGGACAAAGACGCCAAGAGCGATTTCATCACGCATTATCTGCTGAAGGTTCTGTCCGGCACGGGCTACGAGAAACGCTTTGTCACGGCGGCGCTGTCGCCGGGTGCATTTGATTTCGGCGGTTTCGTCAATGATGGCGGCTTTACAGCCAAACTCACAGAGGCGCTCAAGGCGCTTGCCACCAAAAGCGCGGGCGGCGGCACGCAGCCTGACATCAAGTTCAAGGAAGCGGTGGCTGGCAGCCCGTTCAAAGTAGGCGGGATCTTTGAGACGGGCGACTACAAGACCAAGACGATGAAGCACTACAGCGTGCAGACACCGGACGGGAAGGTCGGGCCGAACGCCAAGGAAAAGACGCTGAAGCTGGTGGAGTTCATGGACAAGGCGCACACCGCGCGGTTTCAGGACAACATCACCCACATGGCCAACCGCATTCGCGCCGCGGACAAGGGCAAACACGAGTGGATTCCCTCCTCGATGGCGGTCAAGGCGATGAACGCGACGATCGGGCTTTTAGGCACGGACCCGCACAAGTTCGGGACAGCGGCGCAGGGCTTTGCCGATCTGGTCTATTTCCAGCACAAGGTCCGGACGGATACCTCCTTCATCGTTTTCTCACCGAAGTGGATCAAGGATACGGGCAAGCTGACCCAACTCGCGCCCTATGTCTCAAAGGCCCATGTCAAATGGACCAAGGACAATCCGGGCGCGGTCCCGGACAAGACTGCTTGGAGCACGCTCTATCCGCAGAACAAATTCTACAAGGATATCCGGGTTTTTCAGGGCCATTCGGGCGGGATTTACTTTGGCAGCTTCGAGAAGACCGGCGGCAAGACAATCAAGCCTGAGCCGAAGTTCAAGGAATCGCAGCGGGCGTCTTCGGCCTGGCACGGCAATGCGTCCAGCAAGGATGGTGTCTTTGGCATTGCGCTGGATCTGTTCAGCGGCGCGGTGACGGAGAAGACCATGCAGACCTTCGCCAAGGAGACGGTGAAGTATTTCAACACCTCGGTTCTGAACAAGGCGTCCGAGGCTGCAGATGTGCAGAACACCGGCTCCGGCACACCGTTCGAGATATACAAGTTTTCCACCGGGGGGGAGACCAGCAAGCCTTTCGCCGGGCTGCTCACCGACCTCATCGCCACATCCGACGCCGCCGAAGACAAGCTGCGCAAGGACATCACCGCCGTCATCGGCGCTTTCTGACAGGAGACCGCATCATGAGCCGACTACCCGGATTGCCCAAGGTGGCCAAGGCCGCGATCGTGGTGTTCGAGCCGCCCGCGAATATCCCTTCAGTGATCACCTTCCAGTACAACCCCGAGACCGTGTCGCGCGATATCAAGGCAAGCGCGGTCGAAGGCGGGGACAGATCGGACGCATTTCGCCTGACCGGCGCGCCGCCGGAGACCTGGAAAGTGGAGGTGATGCTCGACGCCACGGACGCTTTGGTGGCTGGTGAGACGGTAGGCGGGCGCGGGATATTTGGCGAGATCGCGGCATTCGAGAACCTTCTGGCGCCCAAGAGTGCGACGGTGATTGCCAATACGATTGCCTTGGCGTCCGGCACCATTGAAATCCTGCCCGCCACCGCGCCGTTCACCGTGCTGGTCTGGGGGCAACGGGTTTTGCCGGTGCGCATTTCCGGCCTGTCGGTGACGGAAGAGGCGTTTGACATCGACCTCAACCCGGTGCGGGCCAAGATCGCGCTCGACATGATGGTGCTGACCTACTCGGACCTTCAGGTCACCCATCCGGGCTATGCCATGTACCTCGGTCATCAGATCGTGCGCGAGACCATGGGGCAACTGGCGCGCAAATCGGTGCCGGAAGCCATTCTTTCTCAGAAAATTAGTACGGGGTAAGGGGAAATGTTCAAGGAAAACAGTCGCTACGCCAAGCTTGCCGTAAAAACCCATGTAGCCGAAGACGGCACGAAGCAGACCTATGTTGCCCGCCGTTTCCTGCCACATCCGGATGATCTGACCACTGCCGGGTTCGAGGAGGTGCAGCCTCAGGACCGGCTCGATCAGATCGCCGCGCGGGCCTATGGCGATCCAACGCAATACTGGCGGATTGTTGACGCAACACTGGAACCCGAGCCGGGCAAGCTGACCGAAGAGACGGGCAGGCGGCTGCGGATCCCCATGGCAATGCCGGAGTGATGGCATGCTTGGGATGAGCGGGGTTCGGTTGAATTTGTTGATGGGCGCGGGCGTGCCGGTCCCGCCGCCCCCCTTTGTCATGGAGGCGCTTGAGAGCGCGGAGATTGCCATTTCCGATCAGGAGCCTTCGGGTTTCTCGCTGGTCTTCAAACTCGGACGCGGCAAGATCCCCGGTGATCTGCCGATGCTGACCCATCCGGCGATGCAGGCCGGCAGCCGCGTCGTGATCACGGGGATGCTCGGGCCGAAGGTCTCGGTTCTCATGGATGGCATTATCGAGAAGGCGGACAGCAAGCCGGGCGAGGGTGGTGGCGGCGGCACGCTGACACTGATGGGCCGCGATCTGACCGCCTTGTTTGGCAAGGATGAGGTCATGGCCTCGTATCCCGGAATGGCAGCGGGTGATATCGCGCTCGAAGTGATTGCGCGGTACGCGGGGCACGGGATCATCCCCGACGTCCGCCCGCCCGCCGGGGCAGACCGGGAGAACCCTGCGGTGACCCTGCCGATGCAGAAAGGGACGGACCTTGCCTTCCTGACGGAGCTTGGCAAGGAGTTTGACCATGTGTTTGTGATCACGCCCGGGCCGGTGCCGCTCACCGCGACCGCCTATTGGGGGCCGCCGCCGCGCGTAGGTACCGTGCAGGCGGCGATTACCGTGGACATGGGGCCGGAAAGCAATGCCTCTGGCTTGAGTTTCGAGAGTGCGCCGGGGGCGGCGGCGACGGTTTCAGGTCAGGTCACGGACAAGACAACGGGGCAGGCTGTGCCGGTGCAATCCAGCGCTCCCACGCGCCCGCCGCTCTCTGCCGCGCCTTCACTGCTCAATCCGATGACCGTGGGCAAGAAGCTTCTGAAAAACGCCCCTGGTCAAAGCGCGGGGCAGGCCCTGGCCCAGGCCGCCGCGCAATCGGGGCAGACCTCGGACACGGTGACGGTCAAGGGCGAGCTGGACCTTGGCCGGTATGGCCATGTGCTGCGGACGCGGGACCTGGTGGGTCTGCGCGGGGCGGGGCTGGCCCATGACGGATTTTATTACGTGCGGGACGTTGTGCACACCATCGCAAGAGGCCGCTGGGTGCAGGCCTTTACATTGGTGCGCGACGGGCTTGGCACCACAACGCTGACAGTGAGGCCCTGACCCATGCCAGACGATCAACGCATCGAAACAAGCGCAACCTCCGGTTATTTCGGCAAATATCGGGCCAAGGTGGTCTCGACCAAGGACACAACCTTCTCTGGCCGTATTCAGGTTACGGCCGATGTGCTGATGGGAGAGGAGCCATGGGCAGACCCTTGCGTGCCTTATGCAGGCAAGGATCAGGGACTCTTCATGATGCCGCCGGACCAGACGGACGTCTGGATCGAGTTCGAAGGGGGGAATCTCAAGAAACCGATCTGGAGCGGATTTGCCTGGGCCGAAGGTGGCGCGCCGACCAAGGACAACAAGGAGATGCTGATCAAGACACCCTCGGGAACCATCAAGTTTCACGCGGACAGCAAAAACACGGTGAGCATCACGACGGAGAAACACACCGTCGAATTGAGTGACGGCGCTGTGACGATCAAGACATCCGGGGGCGCGACAGTAGAACTGAACGGCAAGACGACCAAAATCAACGATGGCGGTCTGGAGGTGACGTGATGGCGAATATCGTACAGAAAACCGCTGTGATCGCCTGTGATCATCAGGGGCAGGCATCGATTCAGCAGGTTTCTTCCCGTGTCAAGGTCGACGGCCAGTTTGCCGTGATCGTGCCCAATACGATGAGCGTTTCCGGCTGTCCGCTGCAATCCGGGTCAAGCCCGGTGCCTTGCGCGACGCTGCAGTTTTCGCAAGGCACTGTTCGCGTCAAATCGGACCAGAAGCCGCTGCTGCTGGATACCGCCAAAGCCATCGCCAACGGCCCTCTTGGGGTGCAGGGCAGCGCCAGCATTCAGGGCGTGCAGAGCCGGGTCTCGGCGCAGTGACCACGCTCGCCTTTCCATATCGTTTTGACAGTCGGGGGCGCACGGCGGAGGTGGACAGCTATCACCGGCATGTGGCCAATCTTGTGGAGCAGACCTTGCTCACCGCACCCGGCGAGCGGGTGAACCGGCCGGATTTTGGTGCGGGGCTCAACGATCTGGTGTTCGAGCCGGGATCGGAAGCCTTGACTGGCGCGATGGACGCCATGGTGCGCGCCGCCATGCAGCGTTGGCTGGCCGAGGTTGCACGGGTGATCGACCTGGCAGTGACCTATGATGAAGGGTTTCTTGTGGTAGCGCTGGAATACGAAGTGCTGGCCACCGGTCAGCGCCTGCGCCAGGACGTGCGGCGGCCATCATGATGCAGCTCACCGAAAGCTTCCTCGAAGAGCGGCGCGAAGCGCTGCGCGCGCGCGTCGCGCCGAAGGTCAACGGCATTGACCGGGTAGAGGTGGATGCGGGCTCGCGAAAGGTTTCGGTGCACTTTGTCCACCCGATGCCGGGCCAGCCGGGCGGGGTGCCCGCAGCCCCGGCGCTCAACAAGAACCGTTTCAGCATCATCGGCGGGGACAGCATCCGGGATGTGAAAGTCCTGTCGACCACGATCACGGACCCGCACACAATCGCGCTGACCGTTGCGTCTTTGGGTGATTTCTCGGCCTATACGATGCAAGTGGATCATCCCGGGATGGACCCGATCCTGCGCGAAATGCGCTTTGGCTTCCGCAATGAGTGCTTCTCCGATTTCGACTGCAAAACCGCTGATCTTGAGGTGATCTCGGCCCCGCCCGAAGACGGCATGGATCATATGGCAAAGGACTATGACAGCTTTCGCCAGACCATGCTTGACCGGATCGCCCGCAGCGCACCGGATTTTGCCATGGGCGATGTGGCGGACACCGGCATGGCTTTGGTGGAGGTGCTCGCGCTCTGGGCCGATCATCTGAGCTATGCGCAGGATGCGGCGGCGAGCGAGGCGTATCTGAGCACCGCGCGGCGGCGGGCGTCCGTCCGAAGACATGCGCAGCTTTTGGGTTATGAGGTGCATGACGGCCTGTCCGCACGCAGCTTTGTGCAGGTGCAGACCGCCGAAAGCGGGGTCTGGACGCGGGATCAACTGCTGTTCATGACCCGCAATGAGGCGGTGAGCGGATCGGCTCTTTCCGCGTCCGAAGTGAATTTCGGGGCTGCACTGGCGGCAGGTGTGCAGTTCTTTGAACCCTTGCCGGTCATGCATCCGGATTTCCCGGGGGATCCGCACACAACCTGGAGCGAGCAGCCGTTTCGGCTCGATCCCGGTTTCAACAGCATGGTGTTGCATGATTGGGGTGACCCGCGCGCGGTGTTGCCCAAGGGGGCGACGGAGGCTTGGGTCCATCGCCCGGCGCATGGGCAACCTCTGAAGGCCGGGGATTTCCTGTCGCTGGAGTTGCAGCGTGATCCGGTGACACGGCGGGTGGCGGATGCCGACCGGTCCATGCGGCAGATCGTATGCCTGGCCGAAGACCCGATCCCGGAGGTGGATTCCGTCGCCAATCCGGTGCAGCCGCTCTACCGTCTGCGCTGGCATTCGGATGATGCGCTGCGGTTTGATCTGCCTGTGGGCACGGTCGACAATCTGGCCGGGCTCGACGCCGGGCCCGCGGTCATGGCTCTGTGCTTTGGTAACCTTGTTCCGGTGGATCACGGGTTGAGCGTGCCGGACGGCGAGGATTTGCCTCTGCCGGACCCCGACCCGAACGATGATCCGGAAGCGGCTGACAGCATCACCGCGCTTTCAGATCTGGACCGCTCCCGCCGCTACGCGCCGGTGTTGCGGCATCGCGATATCTCGGTGGGCGCAGAGCTGCGGCAAGACACCGGCCTTGGCATGGCGGCCAGCGAAGTGCTCTCGGCCAAGGGGACACGCGGCGCGCGCAAGGCGATCTGGCTGCTCGAAGGGCGGACGGGTCAGGATCAGAAACGCTGGGATGCACTCAACACCTTGCTCTTCGCTGGTGAAAATGACCGGGTCTTTGTTCCTGAAACGGAACAGGACGGCACCACGACCCTGCGCTTTGGTGGCAAAGACAAGGGCGGAATGCGGCCTCTTGCGGATCCCTTGCGCCGGTTGACGGCGCACTACCGGATCGGTGTTGGCCGTCCGGGCAACATTGGTGCGGACGCGATTGCCCATGTGATCCTGTCCGGCGCGCCCGGACCAAGCGCCGCACGCAATCCAATTGGCGGGACTGGCGGCCGGGACCGGGAGACAGTTCCGGAAATCCGGGCGGGCGCTTTGGCGCAACTCGATGACAACCGCCGCGCAGTGATCCGGCAGGATTGGGTGCGGCTGGCCGAGGAACATCCGCAAGTGTCTCGTGCGCATGTGCGCTCAACCTTTCATGGATCGTGGGACGTTTTTCATGTTGCCATTGATCCGGTTGGCGGCGTCGAGGTTTCGGATGCGCTGCTCGAAGATGTCACGAAATGGCTCGAACGGTTTCGGCTCATGGGACAGGATTTCGTGGTGGAACGGCCCCGGTTTGCGCCGCTTGAGATCGAAATATCCCTTTGTGTTTGCAAAGACTTCCGCGTCAGCGATGTGCGCGCGGCGGTTCTGGATCGGCTGGGTGCCGGGCTGCGTGCCGACGGGCGACAGGGGTTCTTTCACCCCGACAGGATGAGTTTTGGCGCGCCGGTGTACCTGAGCCCGCTCATTGCCGAAATCCGCGCCGTGCCCGGGGTGAGCGATGTCGAAATGACCGCGTTCCGGCGCTGGCGCGGCGAAGGGCGCGCCACATTGGAGGCGGGGGTGATCGAGGTGGAGCCCGACGAAATTCCGATCCTGATGAACGATCCCAGTTACCCCGAACGCGGCGTGTTGCGCATCCGGGAATGGAGCGCGGCATGATCGAAAAACCCACCCCGCGCCAATTGGAGAACCGTCCCGGACTGCCGCAAATCAGCCGCCGCATCGGGCGGCACGCGGAGTTCCGCGAAGCCATGCTGCGCGGTTTACGCTCGCGCCACAGACCCGGTCTGCTCAGCTATACGGGACAGACCGACGAGGATTGGACGCGGGCACTGATCGACGCCTGGGCGGCGACTTGCGATACCTTGAGTTTCTACAGCGAGCGGCTGAGCCAGGAGGCTTACCTACGCACCGCGACGGAGATTTTTTCGGTCGAGGCGCTGGCAGGCATGGTGGATTACCAGCTTGCCCCGCCCACCGCCGCTGAGGTGTATCTGGCCTTTGAGGCCGATCCGGATGCCGCTGATGAAACCGAAGGCGAGCAGATAACCGAGGTGGCGCCGGGGCTTGGGATCAAATCGATCCCGCTTGATGATGAACGCCCTCAGCATTTCGAAACAGTCGAGCCGCTCAGGGTCAAACCGGATTGGAACGCCATTCCGCCGCTGCGGGTCTGGCCGCAAAAGCTGACACAGAGTGCCACCGGCTTTTTTGTCAGGGCGGCGGAGGCGCGGATCGGAACCGGCACGCGCATTTTGCTGCTCGACAGCGCGGGTGCGCCGCTGGCTGACCCGGTGAAAAAACGGCTGATGCGGCGGGCGAGCGCGGTGTCGCCGGTTGAGGATCTGGACTTCGTTGCCTTTGATCCTGACACCCCGGTGCAGGCGCTTCCAACCGAAGCCAGCGTGGCCAGCCCGCCCTCTGATCCGCAGGCCAGTCTGCGCCACAGCAGTGTCACGGCGATGACCTCTGCGCTCGGGGCGTATCTATGGCCGCGGGCCAAGGTCCTCGACGGGGCCGGGCATGTCGGGCTGGCTTCGGGGCTGTTGGACTTGAGCCTGCGCAGCCTGCCGTACCTGTCTGCGGGCGCAACGCCGCATCGATTGACCGAAGCCTGTCGGCTTTTCGGGCATAACGCGGTCACGCAGCGGGGCGACATGGCGGTGACGCCGGTCCCGGGCAAGCTGTCGGAGGTGTCGCTTGAACAGGGGCTGACGCTGCCGACCGGCCAGATCGCACTCTATCTTGATCGCGCCTATGACGGATTGGCGGCCGGGATGGTTGCGATCTTGCGGGCGCGTTCGGGCGGCGAGATGCAGGAATGCTGGGCCAAGATCGAGAGCGCGGAAACGCTGTCCGTCGAGGGGTTCGGCAACAGTGCCGAGGTGACGCGGTTGATCGTCCCCAAGGACTGGCGCACCGCCGAAGGTGCCCTTGATATCAGTGATTTGACGGTGCGCTCCGTTGCGCTGTTCACCGGGGCAGAAGCGCTGGACCTGCCTGAATTGCCCCTGTCTGACGCGGTGCGCGGGACCAGTCTGACACTGGCCAAACCGGATCTCGATCTCGCATCGGGGCAAATGGTCTTTGTCAGTGGTGAGCGCGTGGATCTGCCGGGGGTGGTGCAATCCGAGCGCCAGAAAATTGACGATGTCGAGATTAGTGGCACGGTAACGCGTCTGGTTCTGAGCCCGGGTTTGCAGCAGGCCTATACGCGGGAGACGGTTTCCATCAACGCCAATGTTGCGCGTGCCACGCATGGTGAAACGGTTGAGGAAACGCTCGGCTCCGGTGATGCGCGGCGTGTGTTCCAGAGTTTCACCCTGAAGCAGTCTCCGTTGACCTATCTGTCGGCGGACACGCCATCTGGCAGCGCGCCGCAGCTTGAGGTGTTTGTAAACGGGGTGCTCTGGCATCCGGTGCGTGCCTTTGATGAAACGGAACCGGGCGCGCGGGTCTACGTGATCACAACGCTCAGCGATGGAAAAAGCCGCATCACGTTTGGCAATGGCGAGATCGGTGCGCGCCTCCCAACCGGCGAGAACAATATCACCGCGCGCTACCGCAAAGGGGCGGGGCTCGCCGGGCAATTGCGCGCCGGCCAGCTAAGCATCATCGACAGTAAACCGCGTGCCCTGAAATCCGTCACAAACCCGCTTCCTGCTCAAGGCGGCAGCGATGGTGAGGCGATGGAAGACGCGCGCCGCAATGCGCCGATGGCCATGCTGACACTGGATCGGATCGTGTCGTTGCGCGATTTCAGTGACTTCGCGCGTGGGTTTCCCGGGATTTCCAAGGCGCTGGCGAACTGGAGTTGGCTTGCTGGCAGCAAGGGGGCCTTTGTCACGGTCACTGGCGACACGCAGACGCCTTTGGCGCTTGATACCGGGGTTGTTCCAAACCTGGTCAGCGCCATGTCCGGGGTTGCTCCGGAAGGCACGCAGGTGGTGGTGGGCAACGCGCGGATCGTGCGATTTACCCTGTCTGCCCGGCTTAGGATTGATCCGGACTACACCGCCGCCGCCGAGCCGGGCAGCGAGCCGGTTCGGGATGCGGTGCGCGCCGCGCTCCGTGCGCATTTCGCCTTTGAAAACAGGAGGATTGGTCAACCAGTACGCGCGTCCGAAGTGATTACCCTGATGCAAAGTGTCCCCGGTGTTATCGCGGTGGATCTCGATGCTTTGCACCGGCTGGGCGATGCCGTTGATCCAAACAGCGTTCTGCTGGCCGAAGTGCCGCGACAGGGCGGGCAGGGGATGTTGCAAGGGGCAGAGCTGCTGCTTTTGTCAGACGAGCCCGTGACCTTGGGGGTGTTCTGAGATGTCCGCGCGGCTTGACGAGATTTTCGAGCTGCTCCCGGCCCTGTACCGGTTGCGGGACGTTGCCGAAGGACAGAACGCGCTGCGCGAACATGGCGGGACGCTCGATGACGTGGCGGACTATGGCCCGCTGCGTTCACTTTTCTCCGTATTGGTGCGCGAAGGGCAGATCGTCGCCGAAGACATTGCCCAGCTCTATGACGATCATTTCATAGAGACCTGCGCGCCGTGGGCGCTCTCGTACATCGGGGATTTGATCGGTGCGCGGGAGATGGAGGACATAGGGCGCGTCCAATCAAGCCGTCAGCAAGTCGCCTCTACCCTCGCGTTGCGCCAGCGCAAGGGAACGATGGCGGCGCTGGAGTATTCCGTGCGGGCTGCGGTGGGCTGGCCCGTGATTGGCGTGGAATACTGGCAGCGCCTGGCCACGACCGAAAGTCTCCGGCGGGTTCGGGTATTGCCCGGCGGGACGGCGAACCTGCGGGATCCTGTGGCGATGGACCGGATTGGCACAGCCTTCGACGATACGCCGCGTTCTGCAGAAATGGGCCGGGTCGAAACCGGTCACGGGCTTTGGAACCTGCCGAACATCGGTTTGCACATTTACCGCAAGGAGGTCCGCCCGCATGGGACGGCATCCGGTATCTCGCCGGGGATCGACGGCTTTGGAAGCCTCGCAAGTGGCGGCAAGTTCCGGTTTGGCAGTCTTGGCGCGGATCAGCCGCTGTTCCAGCGTCCCAGCCCGACGGATCTCGATTTCGACAGCCGCCCGGAGGCGCGTGATCTGCCGATGCGGATCAGCCGCTGGATGCTGGAAGACGATCCGGCGCGCTATGTCGGGCAGAGTTTCGACATTATTGCGGAGGATGGTCAGGGTTTCGTTGTGGCGAGCCCGGCGGACATTATCGCCGCAGATCTGTCGACCGTGAGCGGCGAAGGCGCGACAGAGGTTTGGCAACACGGGCGGCACGCAACCAAGATCCTCGTCGATCCGGAACTGGGCCGTTTTGTTTTGCCGTTGAACGGCACGTTCAGCGGCGCGGGCAGCACGTTTGTGCGCTGGTACTATGGCCGTGCCCATACGGTGGGCGGGCACGAGCGCCCGGCAGAGGAAGTCCCGGCAGAAGCTGATACGGCGCTGCGACTGACCGCGACGCGCCGCATCAATGCGAGCACCATGTCCCCTGCGTCATTTCCCGGGATTGATGGTATTCAGCTTGATGCCGCCGGCAAAACCATCACTTTGACCCTGAAACCTGGGATCGACGGCATCGTTGCAACCGAAGGCGCGTGCCCGGAGATCGACTGCCGGGGATGGCGGTTGCGCATTCGCACTCATTCCCAGGCGTTCCTGCTCTCCGGAGTGCGGTTCTTGCGCACGCATCTTCTGCGGGTCGAGGCCGCGCCCGGGGCAGGGCTCAAGGTGCCGCCGGTTGTGCTGGCCGAAGACTGCACCTTTTCTACCAAGCAGCGGTTTACAGAAGATGGGATCGGCATTGGGTCAAACACCGCAATCTGGATGGCGGACCGGCAGACCTGGCGGATGCGGCGGTGCATCAGCGAAGGGATCTACACCCGCAATGACGCGGTTTTTGATGCCGAAGACAGCATCATCATGGCCAGAAGCGCCACTGTGCCCGCGATCAAACCGCAAACGTCGAACCACACGGGCGACACGATCAGCCTGCGGCGCTGCTCGGTTCTGGGACGGGTGATCTGCACCGCGCTGGCTGGCGGCGCGCCGATGGACCGTGGACCGCTGAAAGTGGCTCTGGACGGGCAAGAGTTTGCCGGGATCGAAGACAGCGTGATCCTTGCAGAAGCTGCCGGGCCAAGCCAGCCCCCGATCAAGGTGGCCCGGCTTCAGCAAGGCTGTGTGCGGTATTCCTACATCCCGCCCGGGTCCATTGTGCCGCGCCGTTTTGCCTGCGTGCCCCGCGACACGGACAACCCGCTGATCATGCGCCCGCACTTTGCCTCGCTCAGGCTACCCCATCCCGGCTTGTTTCAGATGATGCCGGATACACCGGCCGAGATCCTAACTGGCGCCCAGGACGGGCAAGAGATGGGGGTTGGCAATCGCCTGCGCACCGCCGCGCGGCGCAACAATTTTGCACGCAGCATCGACGACTACGTGCGCTTCGGCTTTGCCGCCGGGGCGCGATACGAGACTTAGGAGGACGGCAGATGATTGGCGACAAAGGCAGAGAGACATCGGTCTTCGCCGAGGCCGAAGACCTCGAAACGCCGGTTTTCTACAGCGGCAGGCCCATTCTGGCCTCTGATCTGAATGAAAGCCTCGACCGGCAGACAGCACTGCGGGAAAAGGCGTTGGTCGATGTGATCGGGCATGTTGGGTTTCCGCGCAAGGCGCCGGGGTTTGCCGTGGTGTCCGATGGCGATGAAATCGAGGTGAACCCGGGGCGGATGTACGTGAGCGGTGCCTGCTTTGGTTTGGACGCCTCACGGCGCGTGCATTTGGACGAACACCCGGGGCTTGCTGGCGAAGATCAGGCGTTCCTGATTGCCTGCTGCGACAAGGCGGAGCGGGATTTTCTCGACTTTCCTTACATCCGGGACGATGCCTTGGGCGGGCCGGACACAGCCGGGCGGCGCAGCGGTTTCGTCAGGCTGAAGGCCGTTGCCAGCAAAGCGTTGCAGGAGGTGAACGAGACCACGCATGAAGGTCTTGAAGCGATGATGAAGGACGGGCAGCTGGTGCTCTGTCCGGACGCCGCCCCGCGCGATGGAAAGGCCAGCTTTGCCCTCAGCGAAGCGCCCCCGGCCGAAGATAATCTGTGCCATATTTCCCAGAAAGGCGGATACAACCGGCGCGGCAACTTCAACTATCTCGTTCAGATCCACAAGGGCGGACCCGCCAAGGAAGCCACGTTCAAATGGGCCCGCGACGACATTCGCGCGGGTCTCAGAGCCGAAGGCGACGGATGGGTCCTGACCGATGCGCCGCAAGATGATGAACGTCGGTTTGGAGCAGGGAACACGATTGAAGTGCGCGACGCGCGGCAGCGGGCAGAAAACCGGCCGGGTGTTTTGGGCGTGCTGGAAGACTACGATCCTGAGACAGGACAGGCGCAGCTTTCGGCGGAGGTGCTGGACGCGCTGAAGAACGTTGTTCTGCCCTTGACAATCACCCGGTGGCATCAGCCCTTTGACGAGGATCACAAACACGGGGTTCTGATCACCGATGACGGCTTGCCCATCCATCTGGAAAACAATGCCACGGTCGCCTTCACCGGCACGCACCACACGGGCGATTTCTGGTACTGCGCGGCGCGCGTGCGCACCGGCGCGCTTCTTTGGCCGCCGAATACGGAAGCCGAAACCTATGTTCCGCCGTTCAACTGGGGGCCGCGTTGCGTGGGGCTGGCTTCGTTCGAGATCAACAATGGCGAGGCGATTGATGTGCGCGATCTGCGCCCGATCTTCCCGGACCTGACCCATCTCGAAGCCCGTGATGTGACGATTTCCGGTATTCCGGCCTGTGGTCTCAGCGCTGGAATGACGGTGCAGCAAGCGCTGGATCGGCTGTGCATGCTGACCCGTGACAGCTGCGCAATCACAGTCCGCCCCGATCAGTTGGACCCGGATTTGACGGCCTTGCGCCCCGAACTTGAAGAGATGCCGACACTGAGCGAAGCCTTGGAGCTTTACGCAATGATGCTCGCGCATACGGAACCCAGCGCTGGCAAGGCCTATAACAGACGGCTCGCCATCCGGTTTACCCAAGGCGAATACACTTGGGATTTTGACGCCATGCCGGTGGTTCAGGATGTGCATTCCCTTGCGCTAACGGCCTGCACCGGCGCGCCGGTTGTTCTGAACTTGCGCGAATGGCTCACCGCCGACCGTTGCCTGAACGTGGTGCTCGACGGGATGACGGTTAAGTGCACGCAGCCTTTTTCGGGTGTGTCGACGATGGGTGGCAAATCCGTTGAGGTGACCAACTGCCTCTTCCGTCGTTCGCACGATGAGGGCAGTCCTATTCTGAAGCTGTCCGCAAAACGCCGGATCACATTGCGCGAAACCCGCGTCAATCTTGATATCATTCCGAAGGAGGGCTCGCTGCGTCCTGCCATCCAGATCGTGGATGCGCGGGCGCAGGTACTGTTCGAGAACGTCAGTAGCAATGGCAGTGTTATCACCGGGCCTATTCTTCCGAAATTCGGAGCAGACCCATCGGCTGCGATTCTGTTCGGCATGATGGAAGGCGATCTTGGCATCTTCGGTCCGGTGAATAACAAACCGCACAAAGGGGGCGCGCAGCAATCGGGTCCGACGTTCCGGCTTACAGGGTGCAAATTGTGGCGGTTCCTGCCGGATGCGTTGATGATGGAAGAGCTTCTGGCCTGGTCCAGTGACGCCGGCGCGCGCATCACCGATTGGGTCATCAGTGTCGCAGATCACGCCAACAGGGTTGTGGACCCGGAAACCAAGCGTCCAAGATTTGACTACTTTGATGACAATAGGCCGGAATTGGATATTGATTGGGCGCGTATCGCTGCGGACGGTTTTGTGCTCAAGGTGACTTCAGACCGAATTGCCGAATATGCCAAGACGCCATTTCGATCTATCGAAATATCAGATTCGGAGTTCAAACGCGGAAATAGCATTTTTGTAGCCCAAACGGTGTCAATCCAAAGCAGTCGATTTACGCAGTTCGGCCCGGATTATGTGGATGGCGGTAATTTGAAGGAAGTTATTCAGGGGTTGCCGTTCGGAGCGCATGAATGGAACTCCATTGTCTACAAAGGAGGGAAGAAGGGGGCTCGGCTAAAGCCTTGGTATAGTGTGGGTATGGTTGTCAGTAAATGGTCATCGTTGGAGGGAAATATGGGTTTCCCGGAGCACGGTCGCACCAGCCGAAATCCGGCCACGCGCGTCGATGAGGAAGGCGGTATTCCGCTTTTGGTTAATTTCTCGCGCAGGCCACAAGGTCTTAGTCTTCAGCTCTCGCTATCCGCGTCCACGTTCGATATAATGAAGCATCGATTGGTCACGTTATATTCGGGTGATATTATCGCTTCGAACTATTTTGATTTCTGATATCCGCTGATTTTATTTGTGATCTGAACGAATTTTTGATATCGTGGTTCTTGAGCGAAGGATTGGGTTCAGCATTGCTTCCCAATCATTATGCTCGGAGGTGCGCCTAAGTTTGACTGGGCGCGAGGTACTGGTCGGCAGGGGGCTACGGTCCCTTGTCGGCTCGTTATTCCGGAGCGCATGCGCGCACTGTTCGGATGAAACGGCGGGCCAATTGGCCGCTCCAATTCGGCACTAATCTAGATCGAATTCTCGGCATTTCGGGCTTACGCAAGCGTGTACGCCGGCGGGCCGGGAGATTGCTCTGAACATGTACCAACCATCACTCGGATGGTGATCTCAACCTTCTGAAATAACGAGAAAAAGTGTTGGCCGAAGAGCGGCTATGCTTTGGCGATTCCTCCAGTTCCGACCGAAATCGAAGACAGGCGGTCGCGTTTTCAACCTGCGAAAACCGACAGAGCTGGAACACTTTGTTAAGGGACGGTCCCGTATTCCTGCTGCCATTCAGTCGCGCTGTACATCGGTGCAGTCGACGCAATGGGTGCCATGAAGGCAAGAAGGAGCGGTTTGGAATGCAGGACATAAGTTTTCATGCTCTTGGAGCGGCTCGGGCGCGATCGGGGGAAGACCCTCTCATCCCTTTCCTGCTCGGAGCAAGAAACGGACCTGTAACGATTTCGGCGCGCGACGTGCAGCGCATAGACGCCCACAGGCTTCAGCTTCTTCTAGTCGCCGAAAAGCAGTGGATGGCCGACGGGGCGCCCTTCCAAGTAACTGACTTAACTCCGATTTTTCGGGAAGGTTTGGAACGTCTGGGGCTCGCCCCGGACCATTTCGACAAGGAGATGCCGCAATGACAACCAAGGTTCTTGCCATCGATGACTCGCGCACAATTCGAAATCTCTTGCGGGTGTCACTCGAAGGTGCCGGGTTCGAGTTTCATTCTGCGGAAGACGGGCAGGAAGGCGTCGAAGTGTTTCCTGATGTAGATCCAGACGTTGTCATTACCGACATCAACATGCCACGCATGGACGGGTTTGGTGTTATTGACACTTTGCGAAGTGGCCCAAACAAGACCAACGTTCCAATCCTGGTTCTGACCACGGAAAGTTCGGACGATCTCAAGTCACGGGCGCGCAGTTCCGGGGCCACAGGGTGGATCGTCAAACCATTCGACGACGCGTCGCTGGTTTCCGTTCTTAAGCGACTGACGGGGCATGTGGGCTGATGTCGATGAACTCGATCCGCGACACGTTTTTCGAGGAATGCGAAGAGCTCCTTGAGGCGCTGGTTGAGGGGCTCGCCCAATTGGAAGAGGCCCCGGACGACACCGAGGTGGTCAACGCAGTCTTCCGATCCGTGCATTCGATCAAGGGTGGTGCAGGCGCCTTCGGTCTCGACCGCCTCGTAAATTTTGCGCACACTTTCGAAACTGTCATGGACAAGGTCCGAGACAGGGAACTGGCGGTGGACGAAAAGCTGATCGGCTTGTTTCACCGTTCTGGGGACATGCTATCAGACCTCGTCGCTTCGGCGAGAGATGAAACCGAGCTTGACGATACCAACGAAGCGAGCCTTTTTCAGGAATTGGAAAGCTATTTGGGGCCTGGCGGAGAGGAGGAAGAGTTCTCCTTCGAAGCAATGACCCTGGATATCGATGATCCTTCACCGATCGCGATTGATCTGCCCTCCGAAAACGCGAGTTCGGAGCATTGTTTCGATATTCACTTTAAGCCGTTCAAGACACTGTATGAGAACGGTCACGAACCAATCCTGATTTTCGATGCTCTAGCCGAACTGGGGAACCTGACATCTGAAGTGGATCTCAGTGGCATCCCGTCTTTTGACGAGTTTGATCCGTCCGATTCAATACTGTCCTGGAAACTGCGGCTTACAACATCTGAGCCGGAAACTACTTTGCACGAGGTGTTTGAGTTCGTTGAAGGACTATGTGTTCTTGAAATCTCGGAGGGTGAGGCAGGCACCGAAAAAGCTGGAAAGCCGACCGTTTTGGAACCAGTGCGGGAAGCCGAAGAAAAGGCGATTGGCACAGCGAGTTCTGGTGACGGTACGGCTTCTTCCACAACCGAACCAAATGCGACGCCTCAATCCACAGCATCCGAAAAACAGGAGGCAGGCGCGCCTCCAGTTCAGCCCAAGGAGAACCGCGGCCCCAAACCGACCCTGAGAGTTGACTTGGATCGCGTGGATCGGTTGATCAATACTGTGGGTGAGCTGATTATCAATCAGGCAATGATTTCGCAGCGTATCGAAGAGTTGGATCTGCCGACCGTCGCCCACCTCACGAACGAGTTGGAAGCGTACAAGCTTCTGGCGAGGGACATCCAAGAAGGTGTCATGGCGATCAGAGCCCAACCCGTCAAACCTTTGTTCCAACGTATGTCCCGCATTGTCCGAGAGGCATCTGATGCGACAAACAAAAAGGCCAAGCTGGTTACGGTTGGTGATTCAACTGAAGTTGACAAGACTGTTATAGAAAGGTTGGCCGATCCGCTGACGCACATGATTAGAAATGCGGTTGATCACGGCTTGGAGAAATCCAAAGATCGAGAAGCGGTCGGCAAAGACCCAACAGGCACCATTCGCCTCTCCGCATCCCATAGGTCAGGAAGCGTCTTTATTGAGATTGCCGACGATGGTGCTGGGCTGGACCGTGAACGCATTTTGGCTAAAGCAATTGAAAAGGATCTTGTCGCTGCGGACGCTGAACTATCGGAACCGGAAATCGACAACCTATTGTTCTTGCCTGGCTTCTCAACGGCGGGACAGGTCTCAAATCTTTCGGGACGCGGCGTCGGCATGGATGTCGTAAAAAACGCAGTACAAGCGCTCGGTGGGCGAGTGTCGATAAGTTCTACTCCTGGAAAGGGGACAACTTTTACAATTGTTTTGCCTTTGACACTGGCTGTCATGGATGGATTTGTTATTTCGGTTTCCGATCAGACAATGGTCATTCCTATCGCTTCAATCCTGGAGACGATAAGGCCAAATGCGCGTGATGTTCATATTATTGGAACGGACTCCGAAGTTGTAAGTGTCCGCGGATCTTATGTGCCCATCGTAGACGTCGCGGAGTCATTGGGTTTAACAGAAAGGCAGGGAAGTCGCGGAAATGGTATCCTGCTCCTTGTTTCCACAGAAGGAAACGGATTGACCGCACTGCGCGTTACGTCGATCCACGATCAGAGGCAAGTGGTCATAAAAAGTTTGGAAAGCAATTATACCGCAATCCGAGGCGTCTCCGCTGCGACAATTTTGGGTGACGGGAAGATCGCGCTCATCTTGGATCCAGAAGAACTCATAAGACTTGGCCACAGTGGATGTGCTGATCCGCTGATGCCGCAAAACAAAATGGAGCTTCGTCATGGCTGACACAGCGGAAGTAAGAAGTGAAACGCAATTCGAGTTTATTACGTTCTCTGCTGGCGGGCAAAGCTTCTGTTTGGAGATTACACAAATTCGTGAAATCAGGCGTTGGACACCAGTCACGGCCCTTCCGCACACTCCCGAAGATGTTTTGGGTGTTATGAACCTAAGAGGGGCAGTTATACCGATTTTCGACTTGGCTGCGCGTTTCGGTTTAGGATCAACTCCTGCAAATGAAAGAAATGTCGTAATTGTGGCGGCGGTCGGAGGTACAACCATCGGTCTGCTCGTTGAGTCTGTCTCGGAGATTTTGTCTGTAGAAAAAAGCGCGATCCAGGAAACGCCGGACATAAAATCTGACGCTACAAAACACAGTATCCTTGGAATGATCTCCGTAGACGAAACAATGGTGCGGGTTGTCAACCTGGATGCAGTTCTAGAAACTGAGAGAGGTATGTCCTGATGGGTCAGCTTGCCAGAACTGGTCCTGATCAGAGCCTACCGTTTAGTGACCGCGACTTTGAAGCGCTAGCTGCTTTAGCTCATCGAGAATTCGGTCTGAGTTTGTCTCAAAGCAAGAAGCCGCTTGTTTATTCCCGGCTGTCCAGGCGCCTAAAAGCCAGAGGGATACATAGCTTTCCTGATTACTTAAGGATCTTGGATGTGCCGGGAGAAAGTTCGGAGCGACTTGAGCTGATTTCTGCCCTAACAACCAATGTTACAAGTTTCTTTCGAGAGGATCATCATTTTGAAAAGCTGCGTAGCGACTGCCTGAGCCGTGAAATCGAAAAGATACGTTCTGGAAAAAGGTTCAGAGTGTGGTCAGCGGGCTGCTCGTCAGGTCAAGAACCATTCAGTATCGCTATGGAGATTTTGGGTTCAATGCCGGACGCCAATGATTATGATGTCAAAGTGTTGGCGACCGATATAGACCCAAAGATAGTTTCCAAGGCGAAATCTGGCCGTTACTCGCTCGAAGAACTCCAATCTATTCCCGATGAATTTAGAAGGAAGTGGACTAAGAATTGTAACGACGGAATGGGAGAGTTTCAGGTTCTAGACGCGGTTCGTGATCTTGTTACGTTCGGTGAGTTGAATCTGATGTCGGATTGGCCATTCTCAGGTCCCTTCGACTCAATTTTCTGCCGAAACGTCGCTATCTACTTTGATCAGAAGACCCAACAGAAACTCTGGGTTAAATTATCGAAGATTCTTGCAGAGCGGGGTTTTTTGTTCATCGGCCACTCGGAGCGTGTAAGTGGGGATGCAGTCAATGTGCTGACTGGCGTCGGTGTAACAAGCTATCAAAAGTCGACTTTGTTCGACCCGAAAAATAACTAGTAGGAGAGCACAATGGGCTTGAAAGAATCTTTGCGAATAATGGTGGTTGATGATATGGCGACCAGCCGGGGATTGATTACTCAGGCTTTGGATGACATAGGTATTAAGAACTACGTTACTGAAAATGATGGTAATCGTGCGCTTGAAAGGTTGTCTTCGACCCCTGTTCATCTTGTTTTGTCTGATTTCAACATGCCCGGTCTAGACGGTTTAGGATTGCTCAAGGCAGTACGGACTTCCCCTCCAACCCAAAAACTCGGTTTCATACTTGTTACCGGGCGTCCAACTCCAGAGATTGTAAACGAAGCCAAGCGCCTAGGTCTCAACAACATGATCAAAAAACCGTTCACATCAGCGTCGATGAAGCAGTGTATAGAGAGCGTTGTAGGAAGGCTATGAAAAAACCTGACAAGGAAATGCAGTCTCTCTCAGTAGCGACGAGTAGGGTCGCGGCTGAGTTGCGGGGGCTTCAAGTCAGGTTACAGCGATTGGAGGATACACTTGAGGTTATGTATCAAAATCCGAACGTTAAATTGGACGGCCATTCTATTGGTGCGCTACAGGATGTAGACTTCTTGCTTCAATCCATCGCGGCACTGTCAGAGTACCTCGAGCAGTTGTCGGAGAACACTGCCGGCATGGGTGAGATTTGTGTGCGCGATGCTCTGTCAACACTGACGCTTCGAGACATGGCGGCTCGCCTGAAAGGGGCGTGCGACGAAAACGTTTCCAGAACAAATCATGCAGTTTTGTTTTGAGGTGGCCCCTGTCGGACCTTGTGAAAGCAATTTTGACAGGAAATAGCGAAGGTGTGGGAGGAGCAGGAAAGTGCCGGTTGCCAAGTCTACAATTGTTGCAATTTCGGACAGAGTCCAGAGAAACAGGCTGACCGGGCTTGTTGAAAGCTTACCTGACTTCAAGGTGATTGCATGCACCGCTGATTTGATGAACACATACAATGCTGTGGAAGAAACCCTGCCGGAAGCTGTTTTGATTTCCAGCAACTTGGCGCAACTTCCCGAGTTTGAGGTTATGCGCGGACTTTTCTCAGCCTTGGATGTGCGCTGGCTGGTTGTGAACGATCGTACTGGTGATCTGAGTTGTTTGAATCCCATTGCAGCGGGTGCGCCTAAGGGGTCGGATCTGTTTGCCGTCGATGTTGGAGCCCAGGCACAATTGATAGCAAGCCAGTTGAGGAGTTTGACGCGAACGGACTCGTCGTGTGTGCTGGAGGTAATGCCTGAATCCACTAGGCGCAACACTTCGAATTCGATGTCGCTCCTGACAGATTCGGCCTCAAAACCGAAACGTTTGGTGCTTATTGGATCCAGTACTGGCGGCGTAGATGCATTGATTTCGATTCTGTCAGATTTTGGTGCCGATTGCCCTCCCACGGTCGTGGTTCAGCACACGGGTGCCGGATTTGGGAATAGTCTGGCGAGCCTTTTGAATCGTCAATGCGCCGCGTCGGTTTCTCTAGTCACCAGTCCGCGGCCTTTGTCTCAAGGCGAAATTTTGGTGGGTGCGGGTACCAAATCCCATCTGGTGTTGGAAGGTGGTCGCGAGGTTTGTGCCAAACTAATCGACGCGCCGCCGGTTTCCGGGCATTTGCCATCGGTGGACATGCTTTTTCGGTCTGCATCTTCCCTCGGCGTGCAGGTGTCGGCCGCTTTGCTTACTGGAATGGGCAGAGACGGTGCAGAAGGCTTGAAGGAACTCAAGGAAGCTGGTGCACACACGATTGCGCAAGACGAGGCCACTTCGGTTGTCTTTGGAATGCCGCGTGCGGCAATCGAGTTGGGCGCAGCATCCTCGGTACTACCACTTCACCGTATCGGACGCGCTTTGCTCAATCCCGAGACATCAAGACAAAGGGTCAGCCCATGACGGAGATGCGTGAGAGGCTGGTAAACGTCATTCAAGGCGACTTCATGATTTCCGACGATCCTGAGGTTGTTCTTACAACGGTACTTGGGTCATGCATTGCGGTTTGTCTCTACGATCCTGAAAAGCAAGTGGGTGGCATGAACCACTTTCTGTTGCCAGAAGGGGAAGGAAGCGACACCAGCGACGTAAGGTATGGTGCCAATGCGATGGAATTGTTGATCAACGGGTTGTTGAAAGCGGGCGCGGACCGCGATCTGCTGGAAGCAAAGATTTTCGGAGGCGCCAAGATGATGGGAAACCTTCGAAATATCGGTGAGTCAAATGCGGTTTTTGCGCACCAGTTTCTGAGAGACGAAAGCATACCCTGTATCGCGGAAAGCGTCGGTGGCACCGCGGCGCGTCGTATCCGGTTTTGGCCCACGACAGGTCTCGTCCGGCAACTGACCGTTCAGGGTAAACTAGACCAGGTCGCCCCAGCGAGGCCAATACAGGACCGCGCCAAAACCAAAGACGATATCGTCCTGTTCTAAACGTACCCGGACCGAATTATCTGTCTGCGACAGCGCACCCCGAGACTCCCGATTTTCATTGTGGCATTTCTCAATGTATGTCCAGAACGGCTTGCAGGCGGGAGGGTCCATGGACCGGAAGTTTTCAGTTTCCAGAGATTTGGTACTTGTCGGTGGCGGACACACACACGCGTTGGTGTTGCGCAAATGGGGCATGGCGCCCCTTGCCGGGGTTCGAGTGACAGTTGTGAACCCTGCGCCGACTGCGCCGTATTCGGGTATGCTGCCTGGACATCTCGCGGGTCATTACGACCGGGATGCACTGGACATAGACCTGATCAAGCTTGCGCGATTTGCAGGAGCGCGCGTGATCTTGGGTAAGGCAAGCGGCATCGATTTGTTGAGTCGCACCATCCAGGTGGCCGGAAGGCCCCCGATTGGCTTTGACGTCGCGTCGATCGACATCGGTATCACGAGTGAGATGCCACAGATGCCGGGGTTCAGTCGTTATGCTGTGCCTGCGAAGCCATTGGGTCCTTTCGCGTCCCGATGGCGCGCGTTCTTGAGTGAAAACTCTGGTGGAGATATCGCGGTGATCGGCGGCGGTGTCGCCGGTGCCGAAATCGCAATGGCTTTGTCCTTTGCGTCCCGAAACGCGGGGCATTCCGGAATGGTCTCTTTGGTTGACCGGGGAAGAATTCTTGAAGGGCTTCCTGAGCGGACGACCGCCAAGTTGAGGCAGGCGCTGGAGGCCCATGCAATCGATGTTTTCGAGAACCGGCCGGTTGCAGGAGTAGAGGCTTCGGGTGTCCGGTTGGACGACGGCACGTTGATCCCGGCCGTGTTCGTGACCGGCGCTGCGGGTGCCCGGCCGCAGGACTGGTTGGCGAAAACAGGTCTTGCCTTGACCGATGGGTTCATCGACGTGGACGAAACGCTGCGGTCGTCGGACACATCGATTTTTGCCGTCGGGGACTGCGCCCACATGTTGCAATCGCCGCGACCCAAGGCTGGTGTTTTTGCGGTCCGCCAAGCCCCTGTTCTGTACGACAACTTGCGCACGGCTTTGGCGGACAAAGGCAAGTATCGCGCTTACAAACCACAAATTGATTTCCTCAAGCTCATTTCTTTGGGAGGCAAATCCGCTTTGGCGGATCGTTTTGGCATTGCCCTGTCCGGGCCTAAGCTCTGGAATTGGAAAGACCGAATTGATCAGGCTTTCATGGAGAAGTTTCGGACGCTGCCCAAAATGGAACCCGAGGCTTTGCCCAAGTTACATGCCGCCGGGATCCTGGAAGCAAAGAGCGACACGCCAATGTGCGGCGGATGCGGCTCCAAAGTTGGCCGTGGCGCATTGTCCGCTGCCCTGACGCGCCTGCCCGCGCCGACCAGGCGCGATGTGTCGATGATCTCGGGCGACGACGCCGGTCTTCTGAGCTTTGGCGGCGTACGGCAGGTGATCAGCACAGATCATTTGCGCGCATTTTCACAGGAACCGGTCATGATGACGCGCATCGCAGCGACCCATGCGTTGGGCGACATCTGGGCGATGGGGGCGGCCCCGCAGGCCGCGACGGCGACCGTGATCCTACCTCGCATGACAGCCAGTCTCGCAGAGCGGACGGTATCCGAAATCATGACAGCCGCGCATGAGGTCATGTCGGATTCCGGGGCGGAGATCGTTGGCGGACATACGTCGCAAGGCTCTGAAATGACAATCGGGTTTACGGTGACAGGGCTCTGCGAAGCGCCTCCGATTTCTGTGTCGGGAGCAAAGGCGGGGGACATCATCATCCTGACCAAACCCATCGGGTCTGGCGTGCTCATGGCCGCCGAGATGCAGGGCGCGGCGGCGGGCGCATGGATCGCGGCGGCGTTTGACTGGATGGTTCAATCACAGGCTGAGGCATCGCGCATTCTCTCGGGCGCACATGCAATGACCGATGTGACTGGTTTTGGTCTGGCAGGGCACCTTCTGAACATCTGCGAAGCGTCAAACTTCGGTGCGACGATTGCGCTTTCGGAGGTGCCAGTCATGGAGGGTGCTGTTGAGATGGCAACAGCAGGGATCCGGTCCACGATATTTGAAGAGAATCGCGCAGCCATGCCCGGCGCTCCGCACACGCCGCTCCACGACTTGCTGTTTGATCCTCAAACCGCGGGCGGACTGTTGGCTTGCGTGAGGGAATCCGAAGCAAAGGATGCGCTGGCAGCGTTGCAAGCCGCCGGGTACACGGCTGCCATCATTGGTCAGATGACTGACGCAGAGGCGACGCTGTCGTTCGAGTGAAGGGTTTCGGCGATCTGATCAGCCAGCTTGTCGAGATTTTGAGGCGCGAGGGAGTCTGCTTCGAGCTTTGCAAGGAAACGAGGCGCGACCGCCCGCATCGACCGGCGATAGGCGGGATCATAGTGCTGATCGGCCAGTGAAGCACACAGCGCAAGCTGGTCCTGCGCATCAATCAACGCATTCCAGTGATCAACCAAGGCGTGACCTCGGTGAAACCGGAGTGGTTCAAGCTTGTCGCGCAGGCCGTCCGTGTCAGTCAGAACATCCTCATAAGTGTCTCGCAAATAATGCGCGCGCGCGGCGAGGGGGGCGGATATCTCGATCCAATGCGCTTGTTTCATAGCGTCCCACAGGCTCGGTGGGAGGTTGATCTGCCCGATCTTGCTGCTTTCCGCCTCAACGATCACGGGTCGCGCAGCGTCAAAGCGGTTTAGTTGAGACGCCAAAGCCGTCTCAAAGGCTTTTTGGCTCGGTTGCCCCTCCGGGCGCGCGCCGAGCAGCGAGCCTCGATGGCGGGCAAGGTCTTCCAGATCGAGCACTTGCACCCCGCGCGCCGCGATCCGATGCAACAGCTCGGTTTTCGCGGTTCCGGTATAGCCGCCCAGCTGAACCAACCGAACGGGCAGGGGGGTCTCGTACAGGGCCTTGCTTACCAGGCGCCGAAACGAACGATACCCGCCCTCAATCGTGTCCGACCGCCAGCCAATCTCCCTGAGCATCCAGGCAAACGAGCCGGACCGCTGTCCGCCACGCCAGCAATAGACAAGCGGACGCCACCGTCCGTCGTGATGTGACAAGTGATTTTCGATATGCGATGCAGCATTCCGAAAAACCAGCGCTGCTCCGATCTTGCGCGCCTGAAACGGGGAGATCTGTTTATACATGGTCCCGACGCGGGCGCGTTCGTCGTTGTCGAGCACCGGCAGATTGATCGCACCGGGCACATGATCTTCGGCAAATTCAGCGGGGCTGCGCACGTCAATGACGGTGTCAAAGCCATGATCGAAGAGGGTATCGAAGGTTTCGAACGAAAGCGCCATGGTTTCATCTTTAAAGGCTGCGGTGGCTGTGCGGAAGGGGGCGTGGCTGGAATGAAAAATGTTGTGCGAAAGGCTAAAAAAGCCTCTGGACACTTCTTTGTACCTCGACTAAACCGCCTCCACCCGAAGGGCGCTGCCCTTCCCGTGCCCGGGTAGCTCAGGGGTAGAGCAGTGGATTGAAAATCCTCGTGTCGGTGGTTCGATTCCGCCCCCGGGCACCATTATTTATAAATTTATAAATAAAATCAATCGGTTAGGTGGGAAAGTTGTCCCACTTTTGTCTAGATCGCCAAAAAGTGGGACAATCGTCCCACCGTTTGGTGCCAACCAAGCGCCTTTGTGCCAGAATGAGACCTCAAGTTTGTTCGGCTTTTTGAGGACGTTTCATGATCACCAAACACTTCCATGCCTTGCAGCGTCGTATCGACATGTTCGATGACGACCTCGAATTGTTTGACGTTTTGCGGAGGTCGGTGCTCGGTGGTGACCTTTCCGATGAGAACGATGCTTGCATTCTTTCGCGGGTTGATCCAGCGGCTCATACGCATTTGTCTCGGCGACAGAACTCGGATCACAACCGTTTGCTGACAATCAATCATCTTCGGAAGACGGTTTACACGTCATATACAAAGGACATTTATGAGGAACTCACTGAATACCTAAGAAGAATTTTGACGATGGCAGCATTGGTTGGGTTTGACGGTGGTCGACTGGTCGGAGAGCACTCAGCGAAGATGGATATTCGGACGGTTCTGCAACTAGGTTCTTGGGAGAAACTCTGTGAAGAATTGTCCGCAAACGTGTTTCAATCCTTGGAGGCCGAGCGAAGCACCCCCGCGCTCTTGAGGAAAATGAGGACCAAACTGGACCTCGCGTTTGATGAGGCACTGATTGATGCGGCTCTTCCATATTTGGAAGCGCGTCACCTATTGGTCCATGTAGACGGCGCGATCAATCAAGACTTTCGTAACAAGTATCCGACAGTTACTGAGCAGAATGGCAAGGTCTTAGTCAACTACCAGTTCGTAAGAAGTCTTCGGGATGCAGTATTGGCATTGGCCGATGCGTTTGACCGAGAACTGGTTGCGAAGGGACTTGTTGCCGATGGTCACATGCACCTGGCACCTCAAGCCGCCCAGTAGTTAGTCAATCCTATTCCATAACGATCACAGCAAACGTCCCTTGGCTGTTCCATCCCTAAATACACTCAGGAGGATCAGCCATGTCTGACACACGTATGACCATTCGGAATATCGACAGAACGCTTTATCGCCGTGCACGGGTTATGGCGGTCGAGAACGGCATGCCCATGGGCGAACTCATCAATCACAGTTTGGAGTTCTTCATGAATGAAGCTGAGTTTGTGGAGGAGGTTGCGGTGGACAAGGACCAGCTAATGACGGCGTGATGCTTTCGTCCGACCTGCGAGGTCACGAGGGCTTACGAGCACCATTGGTGTCAGGGAATGCCATGGTCAACAGCACGACTGTATCGTCGTGGTCGCCAGGCCGTTCTTTCGGTGTGGAGGACGCCTCTCTGATCCAGGCTGAGCGGCCTTTCTGTCGTGTCTTGCGGTCATACCAGAGACGGACATCCAATAGCGGCAGACCCAACCGAACGCGGATGCTGTTGCGCTTCCAAAGCCGTTCTAGGATGGCCTGCCGCTGTGAAACGACCCTAGCCGTCACTCGATGGTATAGGTCGTTGGTGCACCACTGGAGCCGACAATGACCAGTTGCCCATCGGCGAGGGCTGCGTCCTGACAGACTTCGGGGCCTGCAAATCGTGCGGGCTGGGTCAGTGTCCGGCACCATTTCCCATTGGAAATACGCCATGTGCCTGACAGCGTGTCCCCGCTCGCCAGAGTGCCTACCAGGGCCCCATTGGCCCCTGCGGTCAGTCGGGTGTCACCCGCTACCAATGTGCGGCCTGACACGGCCTGGGAGATTGGATCGACAGTCTGGGTCTCGGCACAGGCTGCCAGAGAAACGATGAGTGTGGTAGCAGTGACCAGGGTTCGATTTGTCATAAATGAAATCTCCTTCGGTTGAGTGATGGTCTGGCAATGGCCGTGAGGGGATGTGCCTTCACGCGCACGGATCGGATCAGCCAGACGATCCGGTCCGAGTGATCGTGATGTTTCGATAGTCCACCACGCTGGTCGCGTTCCCATCCTCGGAACCGGACCGATAGACGCCAAACCTGAGGTAAGGACGGTGCTGTGATGGGAAGGTCACGGGCTGGTGCTCGAACAGCGGTGCGCCGTTTAGATAGATGGACATCCGTCCCCGATTGCTGGTGTCAAGCACGACGCGATACTGGTGCCACCGACCGAGCATCCTTGACCGTGGGAAAATGGCCTTGAGACGCTGATACTCCGGCTGGTCGTTGTGGCCGCAGGTTCTCTCACAGCCTTGCAGGACGTTGGCCAGCAGATGCGTCCGCCCGAACTGCCGGAAGAAGAACATCAGGGGCGGCTTCTGGCCTGTGTGGATTTGAAAGAAGGTCTCGTTGTCACCAAAGAAGCCTTCCACAAAGCGGGCTTCAAAGGTGATCTCATAGCGGGAGTTGCGTTGCAGGGTGTCTTCAGTCCTGATCTCCGCCCTTTCGCTGTAGCGTCGGTCGAAGATGCGGTTGTGGGTCGGGTCGTTATCCGTCGGTGCACCACCGATGTCGCCATCAGCAATGGTGAAACGGACGAATGGAACGCCGCCCTGCTGCATGACTTGCATTGAGGTCTGCCGTGGGAGCCGTTGGGTGGCCTCGATGTCCACGCCCAACACAGATGAGACCTGTCGTTCCACTGCGGCTGGAACGCGGTAGTTTTCGGCGATTGCCAGGTCTGGAACATGCAGGCAGATCAGTGCTGCCAAGTGGTGTAAGATCAACCGCATCGTCACCACCGACACGTCGCCGTCTTCACGTCATTCGACCCTTGCACTCGATACTTCACGAACCGTGTTGCCGTGCCATCGGGGTAGGAGCGCCATATCTCCTCACTTAGGGCCTCGGTCATGTAGACGTGATCTTGCCCACCGATGTATTGGCGGCTGTGCTGCTCCAGGCATTGACGCAGCTTGCCCTCTAGGCTGCCACCGCTGAGGGCGAGGTAGCCCAAGAATCCCGCACCGAAGATGAGCGCCCCTGTCACAACGCTATTCATGCAATGTCCCTCCCTAATCGCCCGTTCCCAGCTGAACCTGACCTACATGGGCAATGCCCCTCGGCGTGGTGGAGCGCGTAGAGGTCATTCGGTGTGACCTGACCGCCTGTCGCTTCCCAGATCGCCCGTGCCACCCGCTTTGATGGGGCAACCTCTGCATCCTTGATCCGAAGAATCGTGCTGGCACTGGTCCCGCATTGGCTGGCAAGCTGACCGAGGGTTAATCCATTTTGTTCAAGGTATTGCCCAAGCTTCATGTGTTCCGTATTCCGTTTTATGGAACGATTCGCAACTCATTTTGTGTGATAGGTGGTATTCGCCTTCCCTCACGTTCCGTAACGTGGAAAAATGGGAGCTATGAAAAATGCGACCTCAAAGTCCTTCGGCGCGATCCTCGTCGATGCCCGTGAGTCAAAAGGCATGTCCCTTGGCGATGCTGCCAAGCTGCTTGGTGTGCCCAAGACCAGCCTGTGGCGATGGGAGAACAACGAGACGAAGGTGGACGCCCAACGGTTGGTGGACATCGCTGCGGCCTACGGTCTGTCGATCTCAGCGATCTTCGAGGGCAAAATCTTGAAGGCCCCTACACAGACGGACTTTGACCGACTGGGCGATGTGGTCGAACACATCGAACTCATCATTCAGGGGCTGTCGGTGCGTCCGAACCCCAAAGCTCTGCGGACGGCAGTCGTTGAGGTGCTGCGACTGGAAACGACCCGCGTCCTGGAAACGCCTGGCAGCACCTTCGATCCATCCCGCTATGACGCCATGGTCTCCAGCATGTTGGGGCAGGCATCGTGAAAGCCTCACCAAATCAGGCCCAACAACAGGTCATCGAAAGCATAGCTGGACCACTCTTGGTCGTTGCTGGTCCTGGATCGGGAAAGACGTTTTGTCTGGTCGAACGTGTTGCCAACATCCTCAGAAGCACAGGTGTTGCGCCGGAGCGGGTATTGATTTCAACATTCACGGAGAAGGCCGCTAAGGAGCTCGTCACCAGGATTACATCGAGGCTTGGTGGCATCGAGAACCTTGGCAATCCGTTAGACCTGACCGTCGGCACATTGCACTCAATTTTCCTTAGCCTACTGGAAGAGTTCCGCGCCTACACGCGCATTCAGAAGAACTACACCGTCCTTGATCAGTTTGATCAGCAATACTTCCTGTTTCAACAGGCTGGTGAGTTCAAGAGTATTGAAGGCATCGAAGATGCCTTGGGTCTGAGAGGGCCACAATCATCGTGGCGGTTCGCTGGTGCATTAATGTCCTGGCTGAACAAGATCAGTGAAGAAGGTATTTCGGCCAGCGATCTGTTGGTCAGCGCAACACCTGAAATGAAGGCGTCGGGTGAAGCCTATCAAACCTACCAGCGTCTCTTGTCCGAGTTTAACTACCTCGATTTTTCTACGATCCAGGTTGAGATGCTCAGGCTTCTCGACAACCCTGATGTCCGCTCTCAAATCCAAGGGCGGTTCGACTACCTGATGATCGACGAGTATCAGGATACAAACACGATCCAGGAAAAGATCGTCCTGAAGCTTGCTGACGGCCATCAAAACCTCTGTGTCGTCGGAGATGATGATCAAGCTCTCTATCGGTTCCGTGGCGCGTCGATCAGGAACATCCTTGAGTTTCCATCGCGCTTTCCATCGGGGCTGTGCAAACAGGTTCGACTAACGAAGAACTACCGATCCGAGCCACCAATCATCGACTTCTATAACAGGTGGATGGACACCACCGATTGGTCCGAAGATGAGCAAACCTTCCGCTTCGACAAAACCATCGAGCCTGCGGTTGAACGATCCACAGCGCATCCAACTGTCTTCAAGGTTTCTGGTGATGATGGGGAAGAAAACTGGGCGGAGGAAACCCTGGGGTTTCTTCAAGACCTCAGGTCCAAAGGAATCATCAAGGATTGGAACCAGGTCGCGTTCCTATTCAGGTCGGTCCGTAATCCCAAGGTCGTCGCCTTTGCCAATGATCTGGAGGCGGCTGGCATACCGATCTACGCCCCCCGATCCAACATGTTCTTCGAACGAACCGAAGTGCGGCTGATGATTGGGGCCTTGCTGTTCCTCTTCCCTCAGTATGGCTCGATCCGCGAAACAAGAGAGGGAATGAATCTTCAGGTCTGGTCGTTCTACGATGCGTGTCTGGCCGAGTTCCTTGAACATCTGAAGTCCGGTGAAGACCCGCAGATCAAAGCCTGGGCGACAGGCATGGCCAAGTCGCACATGACCCTATCAGAGAACACCAACTACCCCTTCTCTGGCTTGTTCTATGACCTGATGCAGTTCCCGACTTTCAGCCGATTTCTGGACGAGGGGATCGCACATAGCGGTGTCAGGGACAGCCGCCCCGCCCGTAACCTGTCGAAGTTGTCGCGGCTGCTGAGCAAATACGAGTATCTCTACAACGTCATCGTGATCCGGCCTGATCGGTTGGAACGCGACTTGCTGACCCTCTTCAACTACTTCTTCCGCTTCCTCTGGGACGGCGGCATCGAAGAGTATGAGGATGAAAGCGAATACGCCCCATCGGGCTGCGTATCGTTCATGACGATACACCAGTCCAAAGGGCTGGAGTTCCCGATTGTCATCGTCGGTTCGCTGGATGCCGTTCCGCGCAAGCAATACACTGATATGGAGGTCATACTGGAGCAGGAGTTCAGTGGACGCGAACCGTTCGAACCCATGGACCGGATCAAGACCTTTGACTTTTGGCGGCTGTTCTACACCGCGTTCTCCCGTGCACAGAACATGCTGGTGCTGACCTGCCAGGAGAACACGCCCAAGGGCCGTGGCCAGCGTCACGTGCCCGCCGCCTATTTCCGCCCCGTTTACGATGGCCTGAAGTCCTGGCGTGACTTGACCTTCGACCCCGGCACCATCGACTTGACCGAGGTCAAAGAAGTGGACATCAAACAAAGCTATTCGTTCACGTCCGACGTGTTGGTCTTCGAAGGATGTGCCCAACAGTATCGCCTGTTCAAAGACCTCGAATTTGCGCCCGTGAGGACGAACGCGATCCTTTTTGGCACCTTGGTCCACCAGACCATCGAAGACATCCACAAGGCCGTCCTACGGGGCGAGGAAAGCAAGGTCACATCAGACCAGATCACATCCTGGTTCGACCTCAACTACGCCAACCTGACCAAGAAGGAACGGGTCTACCTGGCGGAGCCCGTGCTGAAGATCGCGAAGCGACACGTGACCAGCTATGTGGATCGGGAACGGGCCCATTGGCACCGCTTGCGGGACGCGGAGGTGGAACTGTCCCTGCTCAAGGAAGACTACATCCTAACGGGCACCGTGGACCTGGTGCAGGCCGATGACGGGTCATATGAGATCATCGACTTCAAGTCCGAGAAGAAGCCGGACCTGATTGATGAGGCGGATCGGCTGAGCCGCTATCGCCGTCAGCTTCAAATCTATGCGCACCTGCTGGAAGAGAAGCGGGAGGTCGAGGTCAGCCGGATGACGCTGTATTACACGGGCGAAGAGGCTGGAACTCCGCGTATCACGTTCAGCCGTGAAACGACTGATGTTGAAGGCACAATTGCCAAAGTCGATGCAGTCATCCACGATATCGTTGAAAAGAACTACGGCTTATCAGAGCGGCCAGAACGGCTTTGCAAGAACTGTGACTTCCAGGCGTTCTGCGACATGACGTTTTGTAAGGTATAAGGGGATTTGAGCATGGCAGATAAGCAGGAAGCGTTTGAGACGTTTGATTTTGATCTGGAGCCTATTCGAGGATTTCCTGAGTTAAGGTGGACAGGCAAACGCGCCTTTACCGCCACACAGTTCTTTCCTGCTCAGAGGAAAGAAAGCTATGGAGACCCCGTAGGCGGTTGGATGAACAAGCTCTTTTGGGGTGACAATATCCAGGTGATGTCTCACCTGTTGAGGGACTTCAGACATTCAGTTGACCTAATTTATTTGGACCCGCCTTTTGACAGCAAGGCTGAATACAAGAAGAAAGTAAGGCTCAAGATCGGGAAGGCCGATGGGGATCAGAACTCCTTCGAGGAGAAACAATATAATGATATTTGGGGCAATGACGGATACCTTCAGTTCATATACGAAAGACTTGTGCTCTGCAGAGAACTGCTGTCTCCGACTGGCTCAATCTATCTGCATGTTGATTGGCACAAGTCATCGCACATTCGACTAATCTTAGATGAAGTATTTGGGGCTGGAGCAGCACTTTCCCAATCTTCGCCGGGCTTCAGAAATGAGATCATCTGGTGTTATTCCGGTGGCGGAGTTCCGACCAATGAACTGCCGCGCAAGCACGACAACCTATATTGGTATACAAAGTCATCGGAGTGGAAGTTTAACGCGGTCTATCGTGCTTACAGCGAAGGCACTCTCCAAAGAGGACGAACTGCCGTGAAGGGAGAGAATGCCAAATTGAGGGAGGACGGCACTCCAGTAAACGATTGGTGGAGCGATGTAAAAAAGATCACTAGCCCCACTGACCCTGAAAAGCTGTATTATCCCACCCAAAAATCAGAGGAGCTTCTTGAGCGTATCGTTCAAATGCACACTGATGAAGGCGATTTGGTCTTTGATTGTTTTATGGGTTCTGGCACCGCTCAGGCAGTCGCACTGAAGATGGGAAGGCGTTTCTTGGGCGCGGACATCAACCTTGGAGCAGTCGAAACGACAACCAAACGCATTTCAGCGATTGTTTCACGTAGTGCATCTGGCGGTATCGCGATAGACGATACTTCTACGTGGAGCAAAGCTGGCTTCGAGGTCTACAACGTCAATGATTATGACATCTTCCGTAACCCTGTCGAAGCCAAGGAACTGATCAAGGAAGCGATGGAGCTTCAGCCCTTGCCGACCAGCAGTGTCTTCGATGGGCAGAGGGATCAATTCTTGGTCAAGATCATGCCAGTGAACCGGATCGCCACCCGCCAGGACTTGAATGAGGTTATCAGTGGTCTCGACTACAAGAAATTTGAACGGATGAGGGCTGAAGCCCCGTCAAAGGTTGTTGAAAGGATTATGCTCGTTTGTATGGGGCATGAGCCTGATATCGGCCCAGAACTTGTGAAAGCGGTAAAGCCTGACAACATCGAAGTCGAAGTCGTCGACCTGATCCGTGACAAGGCCAACCTGCACTTCAAACGTCAGTCAGACGCCAAGCTGGTCATCAAGGACGGTCACCTTGAGATCGCAGGGTTCTACCCGCTCAACCTGCTTCAGAAGCTCTCTATGGACACGGATGCGGTCGAAGACTGGCGGCAGTTGGTTGAGACGATCAAGGTGGACTGGAACTATGATGGTGCCGTCCTCAGCCCTGAACTGATTGATGCACCGGACAAAAACGATCTTGTGTCGGGCCGCTACCCAATCCCCGACGATGCATCGACCATTCGTGTGAAGATCACCGACCTGCTGTCAGAGTCCTGGGAAGGTGAAATCGAAAATGGCTAAGAAGAAGATCAACCAGGACTTCGCCTTCTTCAACGCGCTCTACCACTTTGTGCAGACCAACAGGGGGCGGGTGCGTCAGAAGTATCGCAAGCTGTCCAAGCACCTGTTGGACTTCAACGACCCTGACCTGCGGACGGACGCCTACCTGCGGCGTCCCCAGTTCGAAGCCCTGGAGATGTATGTCTTCCTGAAGGAGTTCGCCGAGAACCGCCACGTGCATCAGGTGTTCAGCGAGTGGGCGAAGGGCGAAGGTATCTTTGAAGGGCTGGTGACCGCCGACGCATCCAAGTCCGGTCAGGGCCTGTTGTTGGGCTTCGAAGAGATTATCGGTCAGGATCAATACGACGCCCTGTTTGCCAAGATGAGTGAACGGGCCCGCACTTACCCCAACTACATCTTCGCGCTGACCATGGGCCTGGGGAAGACGATCCTCATGGCCACGTGCATCTTCTATGAGTTCCTGCTGGCCAACAAGTTCGGCAAGGACTCCAAGTATTGCCGGAACGCCCTGGTGTTCGCACCGGACAAGACGGTTCTTCAGTCGCTCAAGGAAATCCAGACCTTCGACCTGTCACTGGTTGTGCCACCTGAGTATGCCAACTTCCTGCGCACCAACCTGAAGTTCCATTTCCTGGATGACACCGCATCGACCATCGGTGCTCAGGACGGATCGTCGTTCAACATCATCATCTCAAACACGCAGAAGATCATCCTGAAACGCAGTAAGGCCGAGCCAACCGCGACCGACAAGCTGTTCGCCGAGAAGAAGGGCACCCTGTCCGAGGTCTATGGTGACCTTTACGAGATGCTGGGCGAGGATGCCCCTGAGACCGATGCCGACCTTGCCGTGAACGCAAGATTCCAGCGGATTGCCAGGCTGCCTCAGCTTGGTATCTATGTCGATGAGGCCCACCACTCGATGGGGGCGTCCCTTGAGAAAGACCTTGGCCAGGCCAAACAAATCTCGGCCCTGCGCACGACCATTGATGAACTGGCACGAGCCCTAGAAGCCCGTAAGACCAGTGTTGTTGGATGCTACAATTTCACGGGAACGCCCTACGTCAAAGACCGGATCATGCCGGAGGTGGTCTATGCCTATGGGCTGAAGGCGGCCATCGACAACAAGTATCTCAAGCAGCCGGACTTCTTCACCTACACGGGCAATATCAAGTCGAACGATTTCATCCGTGAGGTCATCACCGACTTCTGGACTGAACTGGGCGAGTCCCGCCATGAGGGGATGCTGCCGAAGCTGGCATTGTTCGCGTCTACCCTGGAGGAGCTTGAAAAGGACCTGCGACCAGCGATTGAAACTGTCCTGGCCGAGTTGGGTGTTTCAACCGACAAAATCCTGAGAAACACGGGTGACTCGACCAACGAGGAAATCCGTGAGTTCAACCGCCTCGACACTGAAGACTCCAATAAGCAGTTCATATTGCTGGTCGGAAAGGGCGGCGAAGGTTGGAATTGTCGGTCACTCTTCGGCGTGGCCCTCTACCGAAAGCCCAAGTCCCGCATCTTTGTGTTGCAGTCCACCATGCGATGCCTTCGGGCAATTGGACCGCAACAGGAAACTGGTCGCATTTACCTGTCGGCTGAGAACCAGGCGATCCTGGATGATGAGTTGCAGCAGAACTTCCGTGTGACAACAGATGAACTGGGCCCCAAGAAGGATGACACATCGGTCACCGTGGAAGTGACGGCAGTGCCGCCACCAGTGATCATCAAGCTGAAGCGTCACCGTGAACTTTATCAAACGGTGAAGAAGGAACAGCCGGATAACATTCAAGTCGATCTGTCAGACGAGGCCATGGAACAGTTCCGTATCAAGCTTGAACGACGCACCCACCTGAAGGACAAAGCAACGTCGGTTGAAGACATCACAGAACGGCAGTCGCATAAGAACTATACTAAGCTCACCTTGATCGGCGAACTGGCACGATATTTCTCTGGCGACGATATCTCAGCATTCGATATCGAAGAGGTTCTGGACGACACGGAATACGGTCTGGAAGGCATCTTGGAAGCCGTGAACATTGCCAACGACATCATCTTTGATGTCTTGGTCCCACATATTTTCCATGCCTTCTTTGAGGTCAAAAAGTTCCAGAAGTCAGAAGAAGAGGAAGTGGAACTGATCCGAGGATACAACGACAGTTCCAACAGATTGCCGGAGTTCACGTTTAAGGCGCAGGAGCACCTGGTTCAACGTCGAGACTATCCGAAATACGACGGGACCCGTGCAAAGTCGTTCCACCTGGACGCGTATTGCTTCGACAGCGCACCTGAGGTCGAGTTCTTCGAAAGGGTAATCAAGGACGAGATGACCGAGAAAATCTACTTCACAGGAATGCTAGTTCACGGGCAGTCTGGGTTCCAAGTCTACTATATCCACCCAGAGTCCCACACCGTCTGCAACTATCATCCCGATTTCCTTGTTTATCGTAATGACGGGAAGGCGCACCTGATCGAGGTAAAGTCAAACTGGAAGAAAGACGATCCGGTGGTGTTGGCCAAGAAGGAAGCGGCGGAGCTACTGGCTGTGGGAAACCAATTTGAGTATGCTTTGGTCACTAGGGAACAGTTCGATGGATTCCTGAAGCCTGATGGTTGGGATCGCTACGAACCAGACGCCGTTCTCGATACATAGACCCTCGGTCACTTCACAGCATCAGCGCGTTTCATGAACTCTAAGGTCTGTTCCACTGTCACCGTTTGACCCATCATGAGTGAGATCAAATTAGGGTCTTTGTCTCTGTTTCGAGCTAGTTGGCGAACGTGATCTGCGAAGCCATCGTTGTGACGCCCCACAACCTCTTCCGGCACGACGCTTACATAAAACTCGGTGACAAATCGCAAAAAGCCACCAGTGTATCGGCGTTCGTTGAATAGATCGCTCCGCCCGTTATTCACCACTTCGTTGACTTGGGCTTTGTGGCCGTCGGCATTCTCCTTCTCATAGATTGCAGCCAATGCATGGACCGCAAAAACCTTCGCATAGAGAGATGGCCGACCACGCCCACGGATATCGTTTTTGTAGTCGAACAGATCAACAATCGCAGACAAGTCATCCATAGTTGCCTGAATATACTTTGCGGTCGCATCGACTTTCTCGATCAGGCTTTCTTCCTTCCAGATTTGAGCGGCAGTGGGCGCACGGGAGTGCTGATCCTGACTTGCCCTAAGGGCCGTCACGATCACATCCCGATCTGCATCTTCCAGACTTACTGATGTTTTTCTCAGAGCATTCAGTAGAGACTTGAGAGTATCGTGAGTCGATTGAACTGGCACTGTCTGATCAATTGTCTTTTTGATCGCCAAGAACCTCACCGTGACTTCGCTTATTTCTTCAGCAATTCTCGTCTGCTCCTCAGGCTGATCGTCACCACGCCCCAGATGTCCCAACAGCCGCCTTAGCGATGGCGAAGGCCAGTTGCGAGGCTGGCGCTTCGGTGCGTAGGCCAGCCTAATGCGTTCACACACACCCACAAAATCCTCATGCAGATTACGTGCAAGGTGTTTCGGCGTGTGTTTTCGGGTGTCAAAGGTCATGGGCTCCACCCACAGATAGTAATACCGAAAAGAAAGGGGTTTTTCTCCCCGACGCAGAAAGAAACTGCTCCCGATATCAAAGAGGCGTTCCAACAAGAAAGGAGAACGCCCTTGAAATCAGACAGTTATAACGTGGCCGACATTGATCGCATCGTCAATGCATGTGCAGCCTCCGATGCCGTCGCGCGTCAATACATCAGGACCGCAGACTACCGTGCTTTCATCAGCACAAATGGTGTGATGGTCGATGCGACCGAACCACTCGAACATGGAAAGAAAGCGAACTCATGCCTGCTGGTCCAAGCCTGGCCTGGCGGTGATGCACTGACATTCGTCCACTACAAGTTGCTGGGGGCCAAAGTTGCATCCAGGCCCTCCATCACGTCAGAGTTCGAGTTTGCAATCGCTTGGTCCGCCGAAGTTGGCATCAAACAGGCCGATCCGATCATCGTGCATGTTGTGCAAGGTGACGACGCACCGGTCTACTTTGACTACGCGGTGTCTCATCATCTTGGCAGAAAGCGCGACCATTTCAGCCTGGATGTCCAGGACCTCAACGACCGCTATAGCCAGATGGTTGAGCGGGTTTGTGAGCACGTCATGCTCGTTACTCAGTTCCATGCGCAGATCGACCTGAACCCGCAGGTGGCGGCATGATCGATAGCGGACAGAAGCCCATCAACGCGGAAATGGTTCTCACCAATGCTGCAAGCAGCCTCTCAGCCGCTGCCGAAGCTCTGGTGCGTGTCGGGAATGTGCAGGAACGCAGTCACAAACCATCAACACCGAAGCGTGGACTGACACGAAACGAGGCCGCGTATTACATCGGCGTCAGCGTCAAGACCTTTGATCGGTTGGTGCAACAGAGGGTCATGCCGAAGCCGATCAAGAAATTCTCTCGTGCCATCTGGGACCTGAATGCGTTGGACAATGCATTCGAAAGGTTTGCGGCCACCGACGATGAAAATCCGTGGAACTAAGGGGATGGTCGTATGAGCATTTCACTTCCCTATGTCACCAAGGACCGAGATCGAAACGGCAACGAACGCCTTTACTATCGGCGTCACGGCAAGAAGTTCCGGTTGCGCGGCCCCGTTGGGTCACCAGAGTTTCTCGTGGATTATCAACTTGCGATGGCAGGCCATGTCCCCAAAGAGCAGGGTCAAGCAAAGCTGAGCACCACGAAGAATGGTTCGATGCGTGAACTGATCGAGCACTATTACCGATGTGCCGCTTTCACGACGCTGGCCCCACGCACTCGTCACGTGCGGCGACAGATTTTGGATCGGTTCTGCTGCAACATAAATGACGGTGACAAGCCCTTCGCATCTCTGCAAACGCGCCACCTGTTGCATCGCAGGGATGTCATGGCGGACCGACCGGAAGCGGCCAACGGCATGATCAAGGCGCTTCGGCAAGTCTTCAAGTTCGCCGTGGAATACGGCTACTGCGACGACAATCCGGCGATGAGGGTGCCGATGCTCACTGGCTCGGAAGATGGCTTTCCTCCTTGGACGTTTGATGATGTCGCAAAGTTTGAGAAGCGCCATCCAATTGGCAGCATGGCACGACTTGCGCTCTCCTTGGCCCTGTGCACTGGCCAGAGGCGGAGTGATCTCGTGCTTCTCGGTCCAGGTTTGGAGAAGACATATCACGGTCGTGAAGGGCTTGAGTTTGTTCAATTCAAGAACCGAAACAACAAGCAGAAAAGGGTGAGCTTATGGGTTCCGATTGTTCCAGAACTTAGGGCAATCATCGATGTCACCCCGACCAATGGTCCGACTTATATTGTCGGTGCCCGTGGGAGGCCAATGACCGCAGAAAGCTTCGGGAATCGATTTCGTGACTGGTGTGATGAGGCGGGTCTGAAAGGACTATCGGCCCACGGCCTTCGCAAAACAGCCAGTGTCGTGCTGGCCGAAAATGGCTGCACCGAACAGGAAATCATGGCGATCACGGGGCACCGGACATCTAAAGAGGTCATCCGCTATACGCGCTCGGCTGAACAAAAAACTCGTGCGGTGAATGCTGTCGAGAAGATCAATCCGCGTCCCGCTCAGGCTAACAAAAATCCTGAAAAAAATGACCGAGAGACAGACTTATGAAATCTGTTCAGGAAACCATCCGTATCGTCCTCGGCCACTGTCAGACGAGTCAGCCCAATTCCGTAAATACCTTCGATGTAAAGAAAGGAGCCAAGCCATGATGCGGTCAATCGACGATCTGAAAATCTCCGAAGCGCATAAATCGCAACTCCGCCGTGCGAGGGTTCGGGAACAAAATGATCTGGGTCTCAAATGGATCGCCAGAGGGCTGAAGAGTAATGCGGCGGCTTTCCCACATCTCTTCCGCCGTGAGGGTGGCTCCTTCCTCGATTTTGATCTCGATGAGATGATCCAGGAACACCGGATCGGAGAAATGGAACTTGACTGGCCTGCATTCTTTTCAGATGCGGTTCTGTTCACCAACCCACTGGCGAAGGGAGAATACGACCCAAACAAACGTGTTCCAGGCAAGCACTCAGGTGGCACTCCACCCAGCCAGAGGATTGTGAACGGCGGCTGGTTGGTTCTGACCTTCGAGGTGGACTCCACGACTATTGGCGAACTTGAGATGCAGCTTGACTGGTTTGCGGGGAAACCGGATATCTGCGCTTTTTCCAAAGTTCACGCCGCTCTGTCAAAGTATGCTGACTACCGTGGATACTCAGTGATATTCAGTGGGAACAAAAGCCTACATATCCATATTGTTTTCGACATCAGGCATTTGTCGAAAGGACTTCTTCCACACCAGAGAAGGTATCGCGCCCTATGGAAGAAGGATGTTTCAGGTGCCGCCTTGGCCGAGTTGCATCGTCTGGTTTGGCTGGAAGCAGCGGGTATCATCCAGGCGCAGTTGAACACTCAAGCCAAATTTGACCCGAAGCTGAGCAGCTACATTCAGAAACGCCGGAGCCCATGGGGTGTTCGCACTCTGATCAAGCCATCAAAGCTTCAAGGGTTTTCTGTAGGCGATCAGGTAGGGCAGGTCGTTCTTCAAGAACGATTGGCCAACAGAACATTGGCTCCATTGGGTGCTCCTGCCTTGTTCGACGCGGACAAAATCAAGGGCTTTTCTGCTGTGGCTCGAACGTTAACCAGGATGCCGAGTGCCAATCGTGTTCAGTCAGTGAATGCCAAGCAGGTTCTGGCTGAGTTGCAAAGCTACTTGAAGAATTACGGTTGGTGCGACTACCCAAAACCCGTCGATCTGAGGTTCGATGGCGAACACAATATCGTTTTCTTCAAGAACGATGCGTCAGATGTGCATCCATCTACCATTGTTCGCGGCGACTACCGACGGTTGTTGGCTGCTGGTCGTGGCGCATCCCCGAAGCCTGCCTTTCTTCCGAACAATCTGACCCTCGATCAAACGTTGGAGTTGCTTCCCTCAGTTGCGGCAACCACCCCAACGAATACAAGAAGCGTCACCCGACTGCCCAAGATGGGCCAACCTCTCTTTGGCGCAATCGACACGTCCTCTGCGAGAGGCAAAGCAGCTTCCGTGTTCCATCATGCTGCTACCCAACCAGGGCCAACGCTGATCCAGGGGCCCGAAGGTTTGGGCAAGACGTATTCTTTGATGGAGTCATTCTATGACCTGTGGATGGACGACGATGTTCATCTGTTTGGAGTGGCGGCTCCAGCCATGTCGCTGTCTAATCCGTCACGTGGCTTCACTGGGTTTTCGGCACGAAGCGAGGCACAACTCTCTGAGAAACTGAGCGAGTTTCATTCACTGCATCCAACCAATCATGCCATCTCATTGCCATCCTTCTCCAGTCTCTATGCTCAGGCGCTGAACGCAACGGGAACGTCCAAGCAATACAGCCGAGCGGATGCTGGATCAGCTGGCGAACTCTCACTGTTGCATTTCATCAAGAAACAACAGCCGGAAGTTTTTTCAGAAATGGAAAGACTGCGTGACGACCTTTGGCGCACAGAAAACGGGGCCACGATCTTTCAGCCAAACGCGGTAGTTTTTCTGGTCCACGGGCTGCTGAAAGTTTGGCCACATGCCATCTTCACACGTGCCTTCCTTCATCCCGACTGTCCGTCTGACCTCGACCCACAGAAGCTGCAAGCATGTGCTGATCAGATGAGTTTCCGTCGTGTGATCTATGACGAAGTCTCGGTTGATGACTTGGTTTCAGTTCTTCCGGCGTGGCAGGTGAAGCTCTCAGACAAAGCACGAAAGAAGTGCAAATCGATCAGCGGAAAACGTTGGGACGAAGTTCCGTTGCAGACAAGGGTTGCCGCCTTTGAAACCATAATAGCGGCAAATGCAGAACCGGATACGAAATTCGACTTTGATACGTGTGACCAGATCATCCGGCAAAGGATCAGGTTGAAGAAAGACAAGATCACCGTTGATGCGAGTCTGTTCCCGTTCGGCAATGGCACTGACGAAAAGAACGTCTACGTGACACAGGTCGATGGTTGTGAATACTACTGCAAGCCGCAAAGGTGGTTTTCGTCTATGGGATGCCCCGTCGTGGTGCTCACCACCGAAGACCTGCCGCGTCTTGTGGTTTCAGGAATGAATCAGAAACGAGGGCCGAATGAGGAAAAGGTTTTCCGAGTCATCAACATGACACATACCCCCCATTTGCACCGCGATTCTGTGCCTCTTGTTTTTGACAGTAGGGCACGAAATCCCAGGGGCGAAAAGGAGTCGGTAATCGATCTCGCTGAAAGCCTGTTGGCAGCAGGTTTCGAGTTTGTCATTTCAAATAAGCTCAACCCAGGGGACAAGAGATGGCAGGGTAAGGTCGCGGCACATGAAGGTGCGCGAGGCAGGAATGACTTGGTTGGCAAGAAAATTGCCTCCATCCTTCTCTATCCCGCGCCAAGCCAATTTGCGGAACTCTGCGCCTTAGGCATGGCATTCAACATTCCCAACCCTCACGTTGTCGCCTACCGAGATCAGATTCATCAGAGTTTGGGCCGAAACCTCGGTTTCAGATACACGAGTGGACAGCGAGATGACGCGCATGTCGTTGTGATGAAATCTGGTCTCTATCGAGATTTGGATGGTCTTGGGGGCCAATCTGTTCCCCAAGGTGGGACGCCCCGTTACCAGTTTGTCCTTTCAGATGAGAATTTCAATTAGGTAGGGGGATCAGAACAACAGGACTAATAGTATCTATTAAGGATGTCCCCCCGCCCCCCCTGTCGGAGGCACATTGGCCCCTGATGTGCCAACCAAGATGTCCGATTTGTGTCTACTCCGGCGCTACATGGGAAATGATCCAAATGATGTCCTATTAGACTTCCAGAATCACTTATCGGACAGTATTGGTTTGTGGGACAGTCAAACAGGACAGGAGGTTAGGTTTGGGAGAGCTAATCGGTTACGCGAGGGTCAGTGCACGTCATCAGCAACTCGATATCCAGCAGGCAGCGTTGACACGTGCGGGTGTGAAGACCGAACACCTTTACATGGAGAAGGTATCGGGTCGCAGTCGCGATGGGCGCGATGCCCTCGAAGATATGCTCACTCGTGGTATCAGGAAGGGTGACACTGTATTAGTTACCCGCCTAGACCGACTTGCCCGGTCCACACGTGACCTGCTACGGATCGCTGACATACTTGAGGACAAGGGCGTCAATCTGAAGGTGCTGGACCAGCCTATCGATACTTCCAGTCCAACGGGTCGATTGTTCTTCACGCTCCTCGGTGCGTTTGGTGAGTTTGAGGCCAGCATCCGCGCTGAGCGTCAACGAGAGGGGATAGATGCAGCATTGGCTAAGGGTGACGACAGCCCCTTCAAAGGTCGTCCGGCCACAATCGATGGGAGCCAGGTTAAGGAGCTTGCAGACACTGGTCTGGGTCCATCGTCGATAGCCCGGCAGTTGGGCATCGCCAGATCATCGGTCTATCGGTATCTCTCAGAGGTCAAACAAACCTGACGGACTTGTCTGCCGTCTTCCCTAAATACTCATACAAACAGAGCAGAAGGGGAAATAATGACACAACAGCAAGACATTTTGGTTCTCGGCGACAGCGAACACGCCTTCGCAAACGCTATGGTGGACCCCACTGGCACGATGGCCTTTCTTGATCGTGTTGGTGACGAAGACCTTTTGAAGTTCATGCGCAGGCTTCCGATGGTAGCATGGCATCAATCCGATCATCCCATGACCATGGCGGACCTTATCTATGAGATTAAGCTCTGGCCGTATGTGAAGGCTGCATACAAAGAGAATGAAGGATCACCAGGCGTCGGTGGGCGTTTGGCCCAACTGAAAGATGTGTATGCCCGCGCCAGTGAAATGATGGAACAGGAGACTGGTGAAGTCAGGTCAGAGGAACGGTTGTTCAACTTTGCAACGTTCCTGCAAATCTATTCCACAGAGGGCCTGCCCTGATCGCGCCAGTCAGGCCATGCAACAGTCGCAAACAGACGTTCCGGTGGCGTCACGTCGCGGTCGCAATCCCAGTCAAACAGTGTAAACTCTTGACAACAGGGAGACGATAGTCGTGGCCACCGCCAAGCAACTCATTGGACTCTTAAAGAGTCACGTGGAGGGGAACGAAGAACGATTCTTCGATCTCGCGCTTCAGCTCGCGTCATCGGAAGAGCAGAAGGGGCATACGCGACTGGCCGAACAACTTCGTCAATGGGTCGAAGCTGGTCAGAAGCCGAAACCTGCGTCAACGTCTCCAACCCTGATTGCGAAGCCTCGCGGAGAACTTGGTGCCATCATTGGCACTGCTTACCCAGAGACGCGGCTCAATGACCTCATTCTGCCTGAGACAGTGTCGTCCGAGCTTGACCAGTTGGTCACAGAGTTCCGTAAGCGTGACATGCTTGAGAAGCACGGGCTGTCTCCTCGGCAGCGTGTTCTTCTTGCTGGCCCACCTGGCACAGGAAAGACCATGAGTGCGTCAGCACTGGCGGGCGAATTGAAGCTTCCACTGTATTCCGTGCTACTCCACGGCCTGATCTCAAAGTTCATGGGTGAAACCGCATCCAAGTTAAATGCGATATTCGAGGCTGTCCGCACTCAACGTGGCGTCTACCTGTTCGATGAAATCGATGCCCTGGCGGCAGCCAGGGATGGGGACAACGACGTTGGTGAGGCCCGCCGCACCTTGAACTCGTTCCTCCAGTTCATGGAAGAGGACACAGGTCCGTCGCTGATCATAGCAACAACCAACCTGCCACGCATCCTGGACAAAGCGATCCTTCGGCGGTTCGACCTTGTGCTCATGTATGATCTGCCAACGGCAGATGCGATGCAGAAGGCGATGTCCCGACGCCTGATCGGGTTTGATTTGTCAGAAGTAATCTGGGACGATGTGGTTGAGCAGGCTCATGGTCTTTCATCCTCTGATGTTATTCAGGCCGCAATGGATGCAGCGCGACGAGCCGTATTAGACTCGAAAACGAGCATATCGTCGGATGACCTTCTCCGTTCAATTGGTCGCCGACGTGACTTACAGGCGTTGGGTGTAAACAATGGCGGACCGGACTCTTCCTCACTTCGTTCTTAACGGTGTCTCCTCAGTTAAAGAGTTCAAAGGTCGGAGCGGTGGTGGAAGTCCTAGGCCATCCCTAGTCCAGAATCGCCAAGCTCATGCGCAACGGTTGGTGACAGCACTGGACGCTATTCCGGTCGTTGAAACTGCGAAATCAACCTACCTTGCTGTCGAGGGCCGTCCTGGTGAGCCGCTGATTGCAGACAAGTTCAATGTGAGCGGATTATCTCTACTTTCCACTCAGGATGCTGACATCGACCAACAGATTGCAGGACGTGCCATCGTCAAGGCAAATCGTGCAAGTGGTGGGCTTGAGAACCTCAAAGGAAAGCTGAACCAGTTTGCGGGTGAGCTTCGGCCACCAAACAAGAATGGGGTTAGGAATCCCTACAACGCTGATCTTGCAAACAGTGTCGGTATGTTTGCTGAGATCGAACTGCGGGATTTGTGGCGACACCCCAAAAAGCCTTTTCCACAGTCCGCCGACCCCATCGCGTGGGAAGTGTGGTTGGAGCCCACCGAGGTCGATGATTTCGTGGCCACGGCTGTGCATCAGGGGATGACCGTATATCCTGACCGTCTGGAGTTTCCTGAAGACACGGTTGTTCTGGTCGAAGGAACCACGGATCAAATGGCCACAACCACCGTTGGAACTGGCTCCGTCCGTGCCGTGTCCCCACCAGGAGTGCCAATCGATTTCGTTGAAGGGTTGGAAGCCGAAGAGCAGGCCGAGTGGGTTCAAGATGTGCTTAGCCGAACCCATTATGAACCTGATACCGGACAGGTCGCGTCCTATGTCACTCTCCTCGACACGGGTATCACACTTGCTCATCCGCTGATCCAGCCAGCACTGGATGCGGCTGATCGTCATGCTGCCGTTCCTGGTTGGGACCTGGAAGACTTGGACGGTCATGGGTCGAGGATGGCAGGTATCGCCTTGTTTGGTGACCTAAGATCACATCTTCAGAGCACCGTGGCGATCCACGTCCCACATCGTCTCGAGTCATCGAAGGTGATCCCCGACGCCGGGCAGAATCCACACCATCTTCTGGGCGACCGGACCCAGAAGGCGATCAACGCTGTGGAGGTTGAGCCTGATCGTTTGCGAACGTTTGCGCTGGCGACGACCACTGAGGATGACACGCCGCACAGTGGTGCACCTACGTCGTGGTCAACCGAATTGGATCAGCTTGCGGTTGGTCGATCAGGTGATGTGAAGCAACAGAGACTCATGGTGGTGTCTGCGGGCAACCTATCCCCACAACATGACGGAACAATCGATTACCTCGCAAAATGCGATGACATTGACGAAGCCGAGATCGAGTCTCCTGCCCAAGCATGGAATACGATTGCCGTGGGTGCGATGACAGAAATGAATGATGTTGGCGGGCCTACCCACGGCTCCACACTGGCTGTGCTTGGCGACCTTGCCCCAATGTCGCGCACGGCCAGTTGGACCAAGACCTGGCCGATCAAGCCGGACATCGTGCTGGAAGGGGGCAACTGGTTCAATGACGGGTATTCCACAACGCCGAACCAGCATTCTGATCTTATGCTGGTGACAACCAGCCGGAACTATCCAGCCCGCTCCTTCACACACATTGCTGATACAAGTGCCGCGACTGCTCTTGCAGCCCGTGATATCGCAATTCTGCGATCTGCTTATCCCAACCTTTGGCCGGAAACGATCCGTGCCTTGTATGTTGGATCAGCGAGGTGGACGGACCAGATGTGGTCTCATATTGCCCCTGCGGACCGGAACAAGAAGGGTGCTTATGATGTCATGTTTACGCGATATGGCTACGGACAGCCGAACATGGACCGGGCGCTGAAGAGCGCAAGTAGCGCGGTCACCCTGATCGCCGAAGACCACATCCGACCCTATGAGAACAAGGGGTCAGGTCGAAAGCTGAATGAGATGCGGCTATTCGAGTTGCCCTGGCCGACGGAGGTTCTCCGTGGGATGATCGGGCAAGATGTTACGTTACGCATCGCCCTTAGCACATTCATTGAACCAAATCCGTCCGAAGTCGCACGTGGCCGAAAGAACCGATACGCCTCTCACGGGCTCCGCTTCGCCCTGAAGGGTGCGGATGAGGATGTTAATGAATTCACTCGTCGCGTTGGTCGAACTGCCGTCGATGACTTCCAGGACGACAATGGGCCGGACAGCGGCGAATGGGACTTTGGCTACAACCGCCGCAGCGTGGGTTCGATGCACATTGATACACTGACCATTGCGGCAAGTGACTTGGCACAACGGGGTGTTATTGCTGTCTATCCCGTGGGCGGTTGGTGGAAAGAGAACCGCAACGTAGACCCAGAGCGGTGCGTCGCGCGGTTCTCATTGGTGGTCGAGATTGATGCCGATGAGGCCGACGTTGACCTCTATGCAGAGGTGCAAGCGAAGGTTCCTGTTGCCGCAGCCATCAAGGTGTGATGCCAAGGTCTGTCAGCCTAGGCCGAGCACATCCCAACCCTGTCGCAACTTCCCCATGGCACATCGGGTCAGGAGTGGGACACTTGAGGCCCGAAAATGCTGTTCTACGCTGTCCCACTTTCAGCTAAGACATTGATAAATAGTGTTAGTTGAATCCCGCCCCCGGGCACCATTTAAAACAAGCAGAAATTTGCGAGTTTTGTGCGTGGCTGTGGCGCGCTGTCGGCTTTGACGCAGATTTTCACTAGATTTGGCACAGTAAATTTTGGCTTTGGCGGCGTTCACTGGCTCTAAAGGTCGATTTAGGCAGGGCGGACAGGCACGCAAGCTATCGAGAACGAGCCAGATGCGCGCTCTTTGCTCGACAGTCTTCAATAGGCTGAGTTCTTCGGTGTTCGGCAGGTGACTTGGCATCTGCGCAACAAAGGGCACCCGGACGACGGGAAGAAATTCCTGACCGAGGAGAATAACTCAATCCAAGTCGGTACCACGTCCTGTCGTAAGGCGCATTCCGCGCCGTCTATTGAATGATCGGGAAATAGTCGGCCGGGGACAGAACAACGGATCCGATGCGGTTGTTGGCCCGGCTGATCAACAGGATGTCCGGCCCGTCGAACCCCGCCGGACGGCCATTTTCAAGAGCCCGCAGCATTTGTCGAATGGCCAGAACGCCCTGCTGCCGGGGATCGTCGAATGGGACGGCCAGAACTCGCCCGTTGATCACGGCGCGTTTGATGGTGTGGCTGATATAGGTTGAAGCCAAAGCGACCTCCGTGTGCCGGTTCGTGGCCTGCATCAGGCCGATCACCGCTTCGACGGCGGGCGCGCTTCCGATCAGAAGATCGGCCTCGGGGAAGGCAGAGAACGCATCTTCCACGGCACTCAACTGCTGGCGCAGCCCGGTGTCTGCCCTGAAAACCTCGACAATCTCTATGCTGCTGTTGAGGAGGCCCGCGCGAAGCCCCTTTTCCAGCGGACCAATCCAGCCGGCTTCGGCGGGGCCGGAGATCAGGACGGCCTCCTGCTTGGCTCCACCAGTGGGATACACCTCGGTCAGGTGACGACCGAGCACCAGCCCCATTTCTTCCCAGTCAACGCCGATGCGCCCGGACAGGTCTGTGCTGAAGAGTTCGTTAACGAGGCCGAAAACAGGGGTGTCGCGGGAGACGGTTTGGATTGCGGACAACAATTCGGGATGATCCGAGGAAACCGCCCCAAGCAAAACGGCATCGACACCGCGTTTTGCGCAATCGGCGAGTTGTGCAATCTGCTCGGTCAGCGACTGATAGCCGCCAGCTTCGAAGAACATGAGCGTGATGTCGTGGCGGCTGGCCTCCTGCTCCAGCCCGTACCCGACACTGAGCCAATACTCGTCCTTGAAATGCGGAACCAGCACGCAGGCCTTGACCGGATCGGCCGCCCTGGCCGGAGCGGCGAGCAGCGTGGCTGTCAGAACAACAGCTGCCGTAACGGCAATTGCAGTTGCACAAAGCCTTGCGTAGGCTGCGAAAATGCGACGGCAGACGTTCGACAAGAAGCTAATGCTCGTGTTCTCCATGATGGGATTGCTGACCATCATGGTGGGCGGTGCTGCCGTAGGCGTCAACCGGTATATGGTTGGCACAAACGAGCGTCTGATCGAACAGAACGGCACCGTCATGGAGCTGTCGGGGCGCATCGCGGGCGAAGCAGAACTGGTGCGGTCTCTGGCTTCGTCCTTTGTTCAGGCGGAAAGCGCGGGCGAACTGGATGAACTGACGGCGTCGTTATCCCTGACGGTTCAGCGGCTTGAGCTTGACACGCAGGCGCTGGACAGGATTTCCGCAGAGCCTCGAACCGGGTTCGACATGCCTGACTTCGTGGGGATGACCGAAGATCTGTCGCGCACCGCCAAACAGGTTCTCTCGCTTGAGGCGCGGATCGAAGCGCAGATGGCGCTGTTCAAAGAGACCGGTCAGGAGTTGAGCGTTTTGCTCGAAGCGGAGCTGGATCTGGCGCGGCTCAAGATTACTGCCGGGATCACGGACATCTATGCCGGGTCTGATGTGGACAGGCGCGCAGGGCTTGATGCGTTGGCGGATCGTGATTTCTTTGCCTTTGACCGGATGACGGAGTTGTTGCGCGTGGCCGAGGCCATTCAACGAACCCTGCGCGAAGTGCCTCAGTTGACCCTCGAAGAGCAGATCGCCGCATCGTACACACGGTTTTCGGAAGACCAATCGCTTTTCGCGCGCCGGGTGCCGTTCCTTCCCACGCGTTCTGGGCGGCAGGACGCCGCCAGCCTCTTGGCGGTGCTGAGCCAAGCCGCGGACCCTGACGGGATGTTCGACCACGCCTTGCGGAGTTTGCGCCTGAGACGACAGGTCAGAAACGACAATGCGCAGCTCCTTGTTCAGGTCAATGCGCTGTCCCGGCATGCACAGGACGTCCGGCAAAGGGTACAGGCTGCGAACCTGTTGCAGATCGACCGCGCAAACACCTTTGCCGCGCGTCTTGCGAACGGTCTCTTGGGGCTGGTTCTGGTGTCTGCGGGCCTGGGCGCGTTGATCTGGTTCTACGCGCGGCGCGAGTTGATTGTGCGGCTCAGGCTGGTGGCGGACCGGATGATCGGCGTGGCGAGCGGGGAGTTTGGCGAAGCGGCAGCGATCACCAATCGTGACGAGATCGGACGCATGGAAAAGGCGCTGAATGTCCTGCGGCGCCGGGCAATTGAGGCAACAAATCTGCGCAATTCCCTGGAACAGGCTGTCGTGGCGCGCACGGGCGATCTGGTTCAGGAAATGCGGGCCGCGGATGACGCGCGCGCAGAAGCCGAGGCCGCCAATCGGGGCAAGTCCGAATTTCTGGCCCGCATGAGCCACGAGATCCGCACTCCGCTGAACGGGGTTATCGGCATGCTTGAGCTGTTGCAGGCCGAGGCGGCGGCACAGGCCGAGCGTGATCGCGTGACAACCGCGCTGACGGCGGCGCGGGAACTGCTGGAGCTGAGCAATGACATCCTTGTCTATTCCGGCAGCGAACCTCTGTCGGCCCGCGCCAAGCCGGTGCATTTCAACATCCGTGATTTTGTTGGGCAATTGGGGCACTACCTGTCGGCGCTCGCCGAGGCGAAACAGCTCACTCCGGTTGTCGATCTGGGCGCAAACGTGCCTCCGGTTCTTTTTGCAGATGCTGTCAAGATCAGGCAGGTGATCATCAACCTGCTGTCAAATGCCGTTAAATACACCGAAGGGGGATCGGTCTCCCTTTTGGTGGATTTCGCGGATGCAGCCGGAGAGACCCCTGCCGTCCTGTCCTTCGTGGTGCACGATACCGGCATCGGGATGACGCGTGATTTTCTGGCGCGTGCCTTTGATCCCTATACCCGCAGCACATCCGAGGCGCAGAGCGGGACGGAAGGCGCCGGGCTGGGCCTGCCGATTTCGAGAAACCTGACAGAGGCGATGGGGGGCGGATTGAGTGTGGCAACCGATCCGGGGGTCGGCAGCCGCTTTACCCTGACCCTTCCCGTTGAAATCGGGGATCCCGACCTGATCCAGAAAGAAACCACCCTGCCGTCACGTGAATTCGATTGCAACGTTCTGGTCATCGAAGACCATGCGGTGAACCGGGTTGTGGCACGCGGCTACCTTGAACGGCTGGGATGCGCCGTGACCGAAGCCGAAACCGGCGCGGCGGGTTTGGAAGCGGCGGCGGCTACTGCATTTGATCTGGTTCTGGTCGATCTCGGATTGCCGGACGTCTCGGGCGAAGAGGTGATCCGCACCCTTGTGCAGGGCGGCGGGGGCGCGTTGATCGCGGCGCTCACCGCCCAGCCTTTGCAAGACAGTGAAGCCGAGCGCAGCCATCTTGGCGTTGCCCGTGTCCTGTTGAAACCAATCTCGCCGCGTGCGTTGATCGACCTTCTGGAAACCATATCTGGTGGCGGCGAGACAAGGGAGACCAAGGCATTTGGTGACGGCGATGCAGAGGAAGCTCCTAATGGGTATTCTGCCGTTTTGGCCAGTGTGCGCGAGGATGTTCGCGATCTTGGCGCGGAAACCACGGCAGAGGTTCTGCGCGATCTGCTGGCCGAGATTCCAACAGCCTTGGCCGAGATCGAAGAGGCGGAGCCAGAGAAACGCAAACGGCTTGCCCACCGGCTCAAAGGCGCGGTTTCGAACTATCAACTGGGCGCATTTCGCGCTGAACTGGCGCAGATCGAAACGGACCACGGCTCCCTTTCAAAAGACCAGATGCGTCATCTCCGGCAGGCGGGGCAACAGGCCTGCGACATGCTGGAACAGGCGGCGGCGCAGGCCGGTCTTCAGGTTGGATCGGGCGGCACGAAGCGATAGCCCTCGCCATGGACCGTCAGAATCCAGTTCGGCTGTGACGGATCTTCTTCGATCTTCTTGCGCAACCGGCCAATAACGACATCTATTGTCCGGTCGGTGGACCGTTGGCTTGCACGCCCGAGGATTTCAGAGATGCGCAGGCGGCTCAACGTCACCCCCGGATGGTCCATCAACGCCTTCAGAATGCCGAACTCGATGCTGGTCAGAGGTTCTGTCCGGGACTGGCTGACCAGTCGGCGGCGGATGCGATCAAAGCACCAAGGGCCGAAATCGCTGACGGGTGGCGGGCCTTCGGGCGCCTGTCCGATATCGCCAATCCGGGCCAGCAGGTTTTTGACGCGCGCCGCAAGCTCGCGTTTGTCGAAAGGTTTGGTCACGTAGTCGTCCGCGCCCATCTCCAGACCGACGATCTTGTCGATCTGGTCGTCGCGCGCGGTCAGCAGGATGATCCCGACCTTGGAGTTGGCCCGCTGTTCGCGGGTGATTGTCAGCCCGTCCTTGCCGTCAAGGTTTATGTCGACCAGCAAAAGCTCGGCCGGATCATGGTCAAGCAGAAATTCCATCTGCTCGGCATCCTCTGTCTCGGACACGCGATAGCCAAGCTGGCGAAGATAGGCTGCCAAGCGCATGCGCGACACGCGGTCGTCTTCGACGATGACAATGTGGTCGGTCATGGGCGCAGTTTACATTCATTTACAAGTTCGAACAAAGCAAATTGCGGCGGGTCAACGCGATCAACGTGACCAAGCGTCAGGGTGTGTTCGAGATATGACAGGAGACATCCATGACATTCACGAACCCAACCCGCCGCGCCTTTTTGCAAGGGGGCGCCGCCGCATTTGGCGCGACCTCGCTGCTGGGAACAACCGCGCTTGCCTCCATTGACCCGAACTCGTTTTCGGGCCGCATTTTCCACGCCACCCACTATGGCCCGTTCGAAGCGGTAGTGCGCGATGGCAAGCTGGTCGGCATTTCGCCGATGATCCAGCTTGATGCCCGTCCGACCGAAATGCTGGCCTATGGTGTGGTTGACCGCACCTATGACAAGTCGCGTGTCGATTATCCGATGGTGCGCAAATCCTATCTGGAAGGTTGGGAAACCGGCGACATCAAACCTGAACTTCGGGGCAAGGAAGAGTGGGTCAAGGTCGATTGGGACACTGCCTGGAGCCTGACCGCGAAGGCGCTGCTCGATACTGCCACCAACTACGGCAACGAGGCTATCTTCAGCTCGTCTTATGGCGGCTGGTCCAATGCCGGTGTGTTCCGCCCCAACGTGCTTCAAGGTCGTCTGATCAACCTGATGGGTGGCTGCACCAACACCGCAGGCGACTGGTCGGCCGGAGCCGGTCAGGTGCTTCTGCCCCACGTCATTGGCGACATGGAAGTCTATTCGGCGCAATCCGCATGGGAAACGATCCGTGACAATTGCGAGGTTTTCGTGCTGGTCGGCTGTGACCCGATCAAGAACAACCGCATCGAATACCGCGTTGCCGACCACGGCATGTATGCCCATTGGGAAGAAATTCGTGACGCTGGCGTCAAGTTTATCTCGATCAACCCGCAGCGCACCGCATCGGATGAATACCTCGGCTCCGAGCTGACCCGCATCATCCCCAACACCGACACCGCGCTGTTCCTGGCGATGGCTTATCACGTGCTCGACAAGGGCCTCGAAGACCGCGCCTATATGGACAAGTACACGGTCGGCGCGGACTCGTGGATCGCCTACGTCAAAGGCGAGACGGACGGCACTCCGAAAACCCCGGCCTGGGCAGCCGAGATCACCGGCATCGAAGAAGCCAAGATCAAGGAGCTGGCCGAACTGTTCGCAACGTCAAGAACGGCGATTGGTGGCTCGTGGGCCATCCAGCGCGCCCAGCACGGCGAAATGGCCTATTGGTCGATTGTCAACTTCCAGGCGCTGACCGGAAAGATCGGCAAACCGGGCCAGGGCGTCGGCTTCAGCTGGCACTATGGCAACGGCGGCATGCCGCAGGGCGGCAATAAGACACCTGTCGGCATGAGCCAGGGCCGCAACTTCGTGAAGAAGATCGTTCCCGCATCGCGGATCACCGAGGCGCTGGAAAACCCCGGTATGGAGTTTTTCTACAACGGCCAGACCAACACCTATCCGGACATCAAGATGGTGTTCAACGCGGGCAACAACTTCATGTCGCACCAGCAGGATACCAACCGTCTGATCCGCGCCCTGAACAAGGTCGACACCGTCGTGTGCGTCGATGTGTGGTGGACGGCGGCGACCCGCTGGGCCGATATCGTGCTGCCCGCGTCTTCGACGCTGGAACAGGACGACATCACCTCGGGCGGGACCTACTCCAACGACAAGGTCTATGCGATGAAGAAGATCATCGAACCCGTGGGCGACAGCCTGCCGGACTACGAGATCTTCGAAGGGCTGGCCGACAAGCTGGGTCTGTGGGCGCAGTTCACCGACACCGAAGACAAGATGTATCACATCAAGCTGGCGTATGAAGCGTCCGGCGCAGCGCAAGACATGCCGTTCGAAGAGTTCTGGGAACAGGGCTATGCCCGTATGCCGGTGCCGCCAGAGGCCCGCAAGTGGACCCGCCATGGTGCCTTTTACGAAGACCCGGAGGCCAACCCGCTGCACACAGCCACAGGCAAGATCGAGATGTTCTGCGACAACATTGCCAATATGGAGATCGAGGACTGCCCGGGTATGCCGGTCTGGATGCCCAAGCACGAATATCTGGGCAATGCCAAGGAAGGTCAGCTGCACGTGGTCTCGCCGCACCCGTGGCACCGTCTGCACAGCCAGATGGACCAGTCCAGCCGCCTGCGAGATCTCTACAAGGTGCAGGGCCGGGAACCGGTGCGGATCAACACCGAAGACGCCGCAGCACGCGGTATCGAAGACGGCGATCTGGTCGAGCTTTACAACACGCGCGGCACCGTTATCGCGGGCGCGGTGGTCAGCGATGACATCATGCCGGGCGTCGTGTCGATCTACGAAGGCTGCTGGCCGCAGCTTGACAGCAAGGGACGCTGCAACTCCGGTCTGGTGAACTTCCTGACCTCGACGCAGCCTTCTTCGGGGTTCAGCCAGGCGACTTCGGCCAACACCGTTCTGGTGGAGATGCGCAAGTGTGAAGACCCCGAAGGCCCGAACACGGCCTATGACAAGCCGGCCATCATCGATGACATGGAGATCGCCGCGATTGATGACGATGCGCTGGGCATCGACCGATTGGAAACCCTGACGGCTGCGCTCTACGCGGACATGACGCCGGGCGAGAAGATGTTCTTTGAACGCTGCACGGTCTGTCACGCACCGCGTGAGGTGACCCACTACACCCAGCAGCAGTGGAAGGGCATCGTGCCGTCGATGTTCGAGCGGGCAGGTTTCGACGAAGCCGAGAAGGCGCTTGTCATGGAATACCTGATGACAAACGCGGCTGACGCGAACTGACCTCAAGCTGGCGGGCCGGTTTTCCGGCCCGCCCAACCCCCGGCTCCCGAAAGGAGCCAACAGTTTCGACGTATTGGAGAGGGCCATGTTGGATCAAACCGGAAACTGTGGATGCGACAGCCTCAAACAGCGTTTCATGCCGCTGAATGCGGCGATCACGGTGGCGCTGGAGCAGGTGCGGCCGGTGCGCGAAACCGAAACACGTCTTTTGCAGGAGTGCACAGGGCGGGTCGCGGCCGCACCGGCCCTCGCATCCCGCGCGATGCCGCTTTTCGACAATTCCGCGATGGATGGGTTTGCGCTCGCGTCCGCTGATTGCGCAAGGGCCCTCTCGCTTCCGATTTCGGGCACCGTCGCAGCAGGCGATGGGCCCACGCAGCTGACACCCGGAACGGCCATGCGCATCTACACCGGCGCGCCGATCCCTGAAGGCGCTGACACGGTGGTCATGGCTGAGCATTGCGATGCCTCTGATGGCCATGTGACATTGCACAATGCGCCAGCACCGGGCGATAATATTCGCCGCGCGGGCAGCGACATGGCCGCAGGGGCGACCCTGCTCAGGGCAGGCCAGCGGATGGGATCGCGCCATATCGGGCTGCTCGCCGCGAACGGCATTGGGCAGTGCTCTGTGCACCGCAGAGTGCGTGTCGGGGTGTTGTCGACCGGGGACGAACTGGCGCAGGGTGCGCTGAACCCCGGACAAATCCACGATGCCAACCGCCCGATGCTTTTGACGCTTGCGGCGCAGGCCGGGGCCGAGGTCACTGACCTGGGTGTCTTGCCTGATGATCTGAAACAAACCGCCACTGCGCTGGCCAAAATCCGAGATCGGTTTGATCTGGTGCTGAGTACAGGCGCGGTGTCCATCGGCGGGCGCGACCACATACGCGCTGCACTGCACGCTGCCGGGGGTACGCTGGGGGGCTGGCGGGTGGCGATCAAGCCCGGCAAGCCCGTCGCCTTCGGCCGTTTGGGGTCCACCGTGTTTACCGGGCTGCCCGGCAATCCCTTTGCGGCCTATGTCGGCTTTCACCTCTTTGCCGGACCGCAGATCGCCTGTCTGTCCGGCGCCCCATACCGCCCATTTGCGCGCCGCCCGGCGCGCGCGGCGTTCGACTGGCAGCGCAAGCCCGGCAGAGCCGAAGTGTTTCCCGCAAAGCTTAAAGGCTTTGACGCGCAAGGCGTGGCAAAGCTCGAACGGCTTGGGGCTGGTGTTTCGGCAACGCTCTTTCCCCTGGCCGATGCCGACGGTCTGGCCATCGTCCCGGCCGAAACCGCTCACGTCGCGCCAGGGGATCGATTGCAATGGCACCCATTTGAAGACACCGGAGACATACGATGAGCCATCCCACTCTTGCGGCAATCCGGTTTGATGACGCGGATGTCGACAGCTTGCTGGAGCAGACGGTCAAGACGCTTGTGAGCCAAGGCCACACGGTACGCGGTGCGCTGCAAACGCGTGGCGAGACGGGCGGGGAGTGCCACTGTGCCGATATGGATCTGCATGTGATCGGACAGGACCGCGTGTTTCGGATTTCACAGCCTCTCGGCAACGGATCGCGAGGGTGCCGCCTGCATCCCGGCGCACTGGCCGATTGCGCTGCGTTTTTGCAAGCCGAACTGGATGACAATGTCGATCTGCTGGTGCTCAACCGCTTTGGTCGCGGCGAAAGTGAGGGGCGGGGCTTCCGCGATCTGATAGCATCGGCCCTGTCAAAGGGTATCCCCGTGCTTACCGCGTTGCGCCCAACCTATTGTGAGTCTTGGGCCGCATTCGGGGGTGAGCTGGCGCGTGATCTGCCCATGACACAGAGTGCTGTACTCGAATGGTTCGCCGACACACGGACGCTCTGCCATGCCGCTTGATGCACAGAAAAACGCGCCGCTGGTGGACGCTTTTGGCCGCGCGGTCACGTACCTGCGCATGTCGGTTACAGATCGCTGTGATCTGCGCTGCACCTACTGCATGGCCGAGCACATGGTTTTCCTGCCCAAAAAGGACTTGCTGAGCCTTGATGAGATGGCCCGGCTTGCGGATGCCTTCATCCGCCGTGGCGTGCGCAAACTGCGGCTGACCGGGGGTGAGCCGCTGGTGCGCCGGGGTGTCATGGACCTGATGGGTGATCTTTCCAAACACTTGCGGACCGGCGCGCTCGACGAGCTGACCTTGACCACCAACGGCACTCAGTTGGCGCGCCACGCCGAGGCGCTGGCGCGTCTAGGGGTGCGGCGGGTCAATGTCTCCCTCGATACGCTCGATCCAGCCCGGTACGCCGCGATCACGCGTCTTGGCTCCATTGAAAAGGTGCTCGAAGGGTTGGATGCCGCGCAATCGGCAGGGCTGTCGGTCAAGCTGAACGCGTTGGCCAGTCGCGGGCCGTTTGAAGCGGAGGTCGACGATCTGATCCGCTTTGCCCATGGTCGCGACATGGATCTGACGCTGATCGAGGAAATGCCGATGGGCGCGACCGGGCTGAACCGCTCGGACAGTTTCCTGGCTTTGGATGATCTGCGCATGGCTCTGGCTCAGCGCTGGGCAATGACCAATCTGCGTCACACGACGGGCGGCCCGGCCCGCTATGTGCGGCTGGCTGAAACCGGCGGTCGGCTCGGGTTCATATCCCCGATGTCCTGCAATTTCTGCGCCCTGTGCAACCGCGTCAGGCTGAGCGCTACGGGGCGGCTCTATACATGCATGGGCCAGGAAGGGTCCGTCGATCTCAAACCGGCGCTGCGCGGGGACAAGGCCCAACTGGGCCCGCTTCTGCGCAAGGCCATCGCCGCAAAACCCCGTGGCCATGACTTCGAATCTCAAAGTGTTTCCCAACCTTCGGTCCGGCGATTCATGTCCGATCTGGGCGGCTAACCAATCCTGAAAGGAGCAAGACCATGACCCAAGAAACCCTTCCCGGCGCAGCCGGTGATCTGGCAGAGCTGCACCCTGAGATCTGGGCAGCCTATTCCGAACTCGGCGCGGCCATCGCAGCCTCCGGTGATCTGAGTGAGCGGGAAAAGCGTCTGGTGAAGCTTGCACTGGCCATTGGCGCCGGGTCCGAAGGCGCGGTCCACTCTCATGCCCGCCGTGCAATGGACGAGAATATCCCGACGGTGGACCTCTACCAAATCGCGTTCCTCGCGATCGGTCCACTGGGTTTCCCCCGTTCGGTTGCCGGTTGGACCTGGATCAAGGATGTGACCGCAAACACCTGACTGCTTGCAATCCGGTGACAGGAAAGAGCCAACAATGGGTTGGCTCCTGCCAGAGCGAAGCCTTTCAGGAGGCGATGGTTGTTCCGAGAAAGGCCAACCTTCGCGGGGCAGGCCATTCCCATGGCCGCCGGCGTCATGGGGATCGGCCTGCACCGATCGCTTGCTTGGCGCGAACCCGGGTAGGAGCGCTATTTCATCAGATCCAGTGCCTCGGGCATGTTCTGATAGCACACCGGCCTGAGAAAGCGGCGGATCGACAGGGTTCCGACGCTCGTCGCCCCGAAGTTGGTCGAAGCGGGGTAGGGGCCTCCGTGAACCATGCTGTCGGCGACTTCGACGCCTGTTGGGAAGCCGTTGAACAACACCCGTCCGGCCTTCCGTTCCAGCACCGGCAAAAGCTCCGTCGCGAGCGCTGCATCGGAACTCTCCATAAAGACGGTCGCGGTCAATTGTCCGTCCAGACTGCGCGCGATTTGCGCATAGCTGTCCGTGTCGTTGATCACCACGACAAGGCCCAGCGGGCCAAAAACCTCGTGGGCCAGCGCAGGGTTGGCGCTGAAATCGGACTGTGAGACGCACAGCAGATGCGGCCCGGCTGCTCGCGGTTCTGCCGCGCTGGACACAAGCGCGCTCACGCCTTTGGTTTCAGACATCTTCTGGCACCCGTGATTGAACGCCTGAGCGATCCCTTCGGTCAGCATGGTCTGATGCGGAACCTCCGAAAGCGCAGCGGCAACGGCTGCGATAAAGGCCTCCGCCTCAGGCCCGGCGGGCAGCAATACAAGGCCGGGATTGGTACAGAACTGACCGGCGCCCATGGTCAGCGATGCCGCCCAGCCTTTGGCAACCTCGGTGCCCCTCGCTGACAGGGCGCCGGGGAGCAGAAACATCGGATTGACCGAGCCCAACTCGCCGAAAAACGGGATTGGCTCGTCCCGGGCCGCGCACAGATCAAAGAGCGCCCGCCCGCCACGCAAAGAGCCTGTAAAGCCAACCGCCTTGATCCGCGGGTGCCGCACCAGCGCACCGCCAACGGCGTTGCCGCCATCATGCACGAAACTGAAAACGCCGGGATGCAGGCCGCAGGACCGGCGGGCGGCGTCAACCGCCTCTGCGACAAGAGCGCCGGTGCCGGGATGGCCGGGATGTCCCTTGACCACCACCGGGCAACCGGCCGCCAGCGCCGCGGCGGTGTCACCGCCGGCGGTGGAAAAGGCCAGCGGGAAGTTCGAAGCGCCAAACACGGCGACAGGGCCGACCGGGCGTTGGACCATTTGCAGGTCCGGACGGGGCAGAGGCTGACGATCCGGAAGCGCCGGATCATGGCGCAGGTCGAGATAGTCGCCCTTGCGGATATGCTCTGCGAAGAGCCGCAGCTGGCCGGTTGTCCGGCCACGTTCACCGTCAAGCCTTGCTTCGGGCAGTCCGGTTTCGGCTGTGCCAATACGGGTGATCTCGGCGCCGCGTGCCTCGATTTCATCGGCAATGCGGTCGAGAAAATCAGCGCGCGCGTCGCGGCTGGAGTAGCCGAAGGACCAGAAGGCCTCTTCCGCCGCTTCGCAGGCGCGATCCACCAGCTCTGGCGTGCCTTTGCAATAGCTTACAGGCTCGCCGGTGGCGGGGGTTGAGACAAAGCTTTCGGGGCCGGCGAGCCACTCGCCGGCTATCAGGTTCTTTCCATCCATGGTGTCTTGTCCTCAGATCAGGTTGCGCTTTGCGAGGTTTTTCATCAGGGCGCTGGTTCCGAAGACCCAGGGAGGGCATTCGGTCGACAAGCGCACGGTGTTGGTCAGCGTGCCGAGCGCCGGGTTGGAAATTTCCACCCGGTCGCCCAGTTTATGGGTAAAGCCATGGCCGGGCGTGTCGCGGTCCTGGGTTGGGGCAAAAAGCGTGCCCATCATCAGGAAGAAGCCGTCCGGATACTGGTGGTGCGCGCCGCGGGTCTGAGCAACCAGATCGGTCGGATCGCGGCTGATCTCGGTCATGGCGCTTTGACCGTTCAGGACAAAGCCGTCTTCGCCGCTGACCCTCAGGGTCAGTTCGGCCCGCCGCACGTCGTCCAGCCCAAAGCTGTCATCGAAGAGCCGCAGCATCGGACCAATGGCGCATGAGGCGTTGTTGTCCTTGGCCTTGCCCAGAAGCAGGGCCGAGCGTCCTTCGACATCGCGCAGGTTCACGTCATTGCCCAGCGTCGCGCCTTTGATCCGGGCCTGGCTGTCCACAGCCAGAACCACTTCTGGCTCGGGGTTGTTCCAGGTCGAGATCGGGTGCAGCCCGATGCTCGCGCCCCGGCCAACCGCCGACATGGCTTGTGATTTGGTGAACACTTCCGCATCCGGACCAATCCCCACTTCGAGATACTGGGACCAGACATCCTCTGCGATCAGCGCCGATTTGAGTGCCATCGCCTTGTCTGATCCGGGAACCACCGCGCGCAGGCTGTCACCCAAGATGGCGGTGCACCGTTCTCTGATCTTGTCAGCGGCGGCGGCGTCGCCCTTGGCCTTTTCCTCGATCACCCGCTCCAGCATCGACGACACAAAGGTGACGCCGCAGGCCTTGATCGCTTGCAGGTCCGACGGGGCAAGAAGGTAGGGTTTGTTGCTCTCCGGGGTCTCTTTGGAGTTGGCGGCAACGGCCTCGATGCTGCCGATGCTCTGCCCCGGAGCGCCAAGGGCGGCGTCCGCCGGGTTATCCAGTTCAAGCAGTGCCTGCATTGTCGGGATTTCGCGCGAGGTGATGTCTACCAGTTCGGCCCCCCGGCGGACGACTATGGCGGGGCCGTCCGCTTCGGGCAGCCAGACACGCCCGACAAAGGTGCCGGTCTGTGGAAGATCTAGGGTCATGTGTGGGTGTCCATCGTCAGAAGTTGGGAAAGGAGGTGATCGGCCTGAGCACAGGCTGTGCCGATCAGGGACATGTGGTCGGCCCCTTCGAGAAGTTGCCATTGCGCAGGGCCGGAGCTCGCCATAAGCGCGCCGCCGCGCAGAAACTCCTGGGTTTCGGCGCTGCCATTGACGAAAACCGTGGGCGGGCGATCCGTCGAGGGGCGCAGGCTGAAGGTGTCTATTTCAGAAGGTGTCAGGCGCAGTTCGGCCTGTAGGAATGACAGGGCCACCGGGGCCAGATCATAAACCCCGCTCAGGGCGAGAACACCGGCTGTGCGGGCCCGCAACGCCGAATCGGTCATCGCCGACAGCGCCAGATGCGCTCCCGCAGAATGGCCAACCAGCAAAAAACGGGTATCGGGAAAGCGCTCAGCCAGCCGGTGCAATCCGGCCTGCGCATCCGCCACCAGATCGGCCAGTCGGACCTCGGGCATGAGGCGGTACTCGATATTGCCCACCGCCGCGCCGTGGCCGGTGAAGGCGGGCATCATGCAGCGGTGGTTTTCCGCCTCAAGTGCGCGCCAATAACCGCCGTGGATGATCACCGGTAGCAGGTCTTTGGGGCCAGTGCCTGAGACCCATTCAACCCATTGGCGCGGATGCGGCCCGTAAGGCGCTTTCTCAAACGCAAACTGCTCTGTCACCGTTGCGCTGTCCCGCGCCATGCGTTCCAGCGCATCGCCGAAACCCGGAAGGATGGCGGAGAATTTGAATTGGCTGTCCCAAAAACGTTGCATCGTCAGTCATCGGCCCCGCTGGCAACGATTTGCTCTGCGGCGTGCGCCAGAGCGCCTTCAAGGTTTTGCGGCACGCTGCGGCGCGGGTTGAGCAAAAGCCCGACCAGAACGATGAAGCGTTCGGTCGACATCACCGGCACGACAAGCGCCGCGGTGCGCCGCGCAATGCCCTCGCTGACGGAGCGCAGGGCGACCTCGGACACGGCGCCCAAAGTAAAATCCGGGATGGCGTCGAAGCTATAGTTGTGGCTGATCTGGGTCTTCTGACTCTCGCGGCCAATGGAATGTGGCCCCATGGTCAGGTCCATGTCTTCGACCACGGCCACAAAGGCGGTGTGCTGGGTGCTTTGGCGCAGTTGCACCAGGATCGGCTGGGCCATCGGTGCGAGCCGGCCGAGGCCAAACCCGTGAAACCCGGTGCGCAGCGCCGTGAGCCCGGGCAGATAGCCGCCTCCGGCATCGCGGCGCAACAGACCCTCCGCCTCAAGCGCCGCCACGTGTCGATACCCGGAACTGGCCGGGATGCCTGCCGCGTTGAACAGACCCGCCGGGGTTGCGTGCAAAGCCTGTTGCGGCGCCGCGATCAGCGCCTCGAAGGAATCGACGGCGCGGGTATAAGCGTTGTCTTTCATGCTGAAACACTCCTTTCAGGGGTCGGCTTCGTGCTGCGCAGGGCAGGCCCTTGCGACAGGATGGCGTCATCGGGCAGATCCCACTCGACATGCAGCTCGGCCCAGCTGTCGGCCTTGACCGAGGCAGTCTCACAGCCGCGGGGAAGGACGATTTGCACCGGTTCTTCGACGCGCTGCGGCACCGTGTTCCCGCCCAGCACATCGAGCGCCAGTTGCAACGCGCGGGCACCCATGCTGGCCGGATAATCCAGCGCAGCCATCGGCACCTTGTGGTGCAGGCAAAGCTTGTACATCTCGTTCAGATCCCCGCCGGTATGGGCCGGGATGCCCAAGCCGCTGTCGAGAAACCGCCGCACCGAACCGATGCCTTGCAACCCGCTGTCGCACCAGACGCCGTCCGGCGGGCGGCCCGCTTCGGCCAGAACCTTTTCGATGGCCTGATAGCCCCCCTGTTCGGTCCAATCGGTGTAGCTGACGTTTTCCACCTGGATGCCGGGGAAGTCGGAAAAGGTCGCGAGGGCGGCTTGCTGACGCCGCAGAGCCGGGCTGGCGCCTTCCAGCCCGCTCAGCATCCAGACCCGGCCTTGTCCGGCAAGATGCTCTGCCATCCACAACGCGCAAATCCGCCCGATCCGATGGTCCGATGCGGTGACAAAAGAGACAAGGGACGAGCGATCGTTTGGCCTACGGTCAACCGCGATGATCGGCAGCCCCTGCCGGGCCAACGCGCCAAGGCGATCACTGAGCGCGGTGTCGTTGACCGAGGTGATCGAGATGATCAGAAGGTCGATCCCTTGAGCGACAAGCGCGTCGATCTGCTGCAATTGCCGGGCGGGATCGTCTTCCGCGTCCAGCACCAGCAGGTCCGAGATCTGCGCCTGCGCGATCTTTTCCGCGTAGTACAGGCTTTGCAGCATCGCCCTGCGCCAGGGATTGCTTGTGGAGGCATTGGAAAAGCCGATGCGGTAGGGGGCGGATTTGCGGAAGCGGCTGGCATCAACCGTGCGCACAAGCGCCGGGTCCCATTCCAGATCGGGCCGGGCCGCACCTGCCGCGCCGGATCCGGGCCGCGCAGTGACGGACAGGGTCTTGTCGTCCGCGGCTTCCGGCGCTTCCAGCCCCGCAAAGATCAGTCCGCGCGCCTTGGGGCCGAGCCGCAACTGCCCGTGATCAAAGCGCTCCAGCCAATCTGCGGCAACCAGCGCGCGGATCAAGCCGAAACCGGTGGACCGGGTGACGCCCAGATCATCGAGGATCTCGTGCGTGCGGCGCGGGGTGTTGTTACCGTCGAACCCTTTCAGGATCTCGGCAATGCGCTGCACGTTGGATTTATCGTCTCTGGACATCCTGGGCCACCCGATCAGTTTTGCGACCGTTTCATGTAAACGGCAGCGGCGAGGATAATCAGGGTGCCCTTGATCACCAACTGCAGTTCAATCGACAGGCCGAGGATCACGACGATGTTGAACAGCGACACCAGGATCAGCGCGGCCAGCAACGATCCGGGCACCGAGCCTTTGCCGCCTGACAGGGCCGCGCCGCCGATCACTGCTGCGGCGATGCTGTCCAGCTCGTAGCCGCGCCCGGTCCAGTTATCGACAATGCCGACATAGCCGACGAGGAACAGCCCGGCGATGGCCGCCATCACGCCCGAGATCACGAAGGCCATGACCACCAGCAGCCGTGTCGGCGCACCGGTCATATAGGCCGCGTCGGGGCTGTCTCCGTAGAGCTTGAGAAGACGGCCAAAGACCGAGCGTTCCAGCATCCAATGGGCGGCAAAAGCGACAATGGCCAATGCAATCAACGCCACGGGAATGCCAAAGATGTCCCCGGTCGCGAGCCAGCGGAACGTCTCGGGCAATGCGCCGCCGGGCGCGCCCTTGGTATAGGCAAAGCGTATGCCTTGCAGAACGATCATCGTCGCCAGCGTGGCCAAGAAGGGCGTGACCTTGCGATAGGCCACCAGGTAGCCGTTCAAAGCGCCGATTAGCGCGCCCAGCAAAAGGCCAACCGCAAAAATGACCGGGGTCACATCGATCAGCGAGGTCGAAAGCACCGCGACCGTGGCCATGATCGAGGCCACCGACAGGTCAAGTCCGCGCACGATGATCACGATCATCTGGCCGATCACGACAAAGCCGAGCGGCGCGGCCTGGATCAGGATGTCCTTCAGGTTCGCCGGGGTCAGGAAACGCGGCGACAGCGCTGTGGTGACGGCCCAGATCACCACCAGAAAGCCGACCAGCAACAGCAACTCGCGCCGTTCCGTCGCGCGCACGGTGTTGCGGTTGGGGGTGGCGGGGGCATTGGTGTCGGTCGCGGTCATGACTTGTCCTTCCCGATAAAGAACGACACAGCCGCAATGATGATCACCCCTTCGGCGATCCATTGGTAGAAGCTGGAAACGTTCATGAAATTCAAAACATTGGCAAGCAGGGCGAGCAGGATCACCGCAAGCGCTGTCCCCAGAACGCCGCCTTTGCCGCCCGCGAGGAGTGTGCCGCCGACGATCACGGGTGTGATCGAACGCAGGTCGAACCCGACGCCTGCGCGCGGGTCTCCCACGCCGAAACGACCGGTCATATGCATCGCGGCAACCGCGCAAAGCAGGCCCGAGAGCGCATAGATCGCCACCTTGGTGCGGCGCACCGGCAGGCCGGACACCGCCGAGGCCGCCTCGTTGTCGCCGATGGCGAAAATGCGGGTGCCGAACCCGGTGCGCCACAGCATGAAGCCCACCAGCAGATACAGCGCGATGACAAACAGCATGCCAAACGGCACCGCGCCGATGCGGCCATAGGTGAGATCTTCGAAGAAGAGCGGCACCGAGCCAGACGGCTGGCGGGTGATCAGCAAGGCTGCCCCGGCAAGGATGGTCGATGTGCCCAGCGTCGTGATCAACGGATGCACGCCCACATAGGCTGTGATTGCGCCGTTGACGATGCCAATGCCGACCCCGAGCGCAATGACCACCGCCATGGCAAGGAGCAGCGTTCCGCCGCTGTCTCCGGCGAGAGCGGCAAAGACGACCGCGAGAAAGCTCAGCGCGCCAGCGTAACTCAGATCGATACCGCCTGAGAGAATAACGATGGTTTGCGCCAGCGCGACGATGGCCAATGTGACCATCTGGTCCTGTACGTTGGCGATGTTCAGCGGCGTTGCGAAACGGTCCGACGTTGACATGCCCAGGGCAAAGACAATGGCAATCAGTGCCAGAACAACAAGATGGACGGGTTGGGCGCGCGTGGCGCGGACAAGCGTGCTCATGCGGCTACTCCGTGATGGCTAGCGGTTTCGGCTGCGGCAACGGTGATGATCGCCGCCTCGGTGATGTCCTCGCCTCGCAGCTCTTTGGCGATTTCGCCGTCGCGCATCACGAGGACGCGGTCTGCCAGGCCAACGATTTCAATGAGTTCCGACGAAATGACCAAGAGCGCCATCCCGTCGTCGGCCAGTTGGCGCAGGGCTTTGTAGATGTCGGCCTTCGCGCCGACATCGACGCCGCGTGTCGGCTCATCGAGGATCAGAAGTTTGGGTCGGTTTTCCAGCAAACGGGCGACAAGCACTTTCTGCTGGTTGCCGCCGGACAGGGCCGAGATCGGCAAGCCGACATGATCGACAACCACGCCGCGGCGTTCCTTCAGAACCGAGGCCCGGCGTTCCTCGTGGCCCGGCGGGATGGCGTTGTGATGCGCGCCCAAGCCGGGTGTCGTGGCCGAGAAATTGCGCGCGACCGAGGAGTTGAGGAACAGCCCGTCATCCTTGCGCGATTCCGTCAGCATCAACATGCCCGCCTCGATGGATCCGGCCGGATCGCGGTGCGGCATCGGCTCCCCCATCAGGCTGACATCGCCCGATACGGCCTCGCCGGCGTAAAGCGCGCGCGCCAGTTCGGTGCGTCCCGATCCAACCAACCCGGCCAGCCCGACGATCTCGCCTGCGTGCACTTGCAGGGTGGCGGGTGGCAGTCCACTGGCCACAACCAGATCGCGGACTTCCAGCACCGCTTCGCCTGCCGTTGGCGTGGCGGCTTTGGCCGGGAAAAGATCGCCCAGCTCACGACCGACCATGGCTGCAACAACGCTGTCATGGGTGTAATCGGCGGTCGGCCCCTTGGAGGTGACCACGCCGTCTTTGATCACCGTGATATCGGTGCAAATTTCGAATATTTCGTCCAGCCTGTGCGAGACATAGACCAACCCCAACCCCTTGGCGCGCAGATCGTTGATGATGCGAAAGAGGTGGCGGGTTTCATTCTGGCTGAGCACGGCGGTGGGCTCGTCAAGGATGAGCACCTTGGCCTCAGAGCGCAAGGCCTTGGCGATCTCGACCATCTGCTTGTCCGCCACAGACAGCGTTTCAACCAGCGCGTTCGGATCCAGCGTGATGCCCAGCTCGTCCAGCAAGGCCTGTGCGTCGGCGGTCAGCGCCTTTCGGTCGATCAGGCCGAGGCGGGTGCGCGGCTCCGCGCCCAGATAAATGTTTTCGGCAATCGACAGCGCGCCCAGCACGGAGAATTCCTGGTGCACCACCGCAATTCCGGCGGCGAGGCTTTGCCGGGGATCAGTCCAGCGCGCAGGCTGGCCTTCGAATTCCACATGCCCGCCCGTGGGCGTGTAGAGCCCGGTCAGCAGTTTGATGAGCGTGGATTTCCCCGCCCCGTTTTCACCGCACAGCGCCACCGCGTGGCCGCCGTGAACCTCGAACTCGATGCCCTTCAGCACCTCGTTGGGGCCAAACGATTTGTTCAGACCGCGCGCGGCCAGATATGGCTGAGCCATTGCCTTTCCTCCCGTCTGAGGACGGGGCGGCGGAGTAGGGGCCGCCCCGGTCCGGGGGTTTGGGGGATTATTTCGGGTAAACCGCCGAGAAGGTCGCCGGGTCGTAGTCAGCGCCGACACCGGAGGACATGATGACCGAGCCGGGCTTATCCATCAGCGCGTAGTCCTTGACGAAGACGTCAGCCTGCACGCTGGCGGTTTCGTGGCCTTCGGACACGACAACCTGCTGATTGACCTCGATCCGTTGCGGGATGCCTTTGCCGTCGAGCACGTCGAACAGGACTTCAAAGGCCTTGGCTCCCATCGCGGGCGGATAATCGACACCGACCATCGGCACGTCATGCTGAACACTCAGCTGATACATCGCGTTGAAGTCACCCCCGGTGTGCGGCGGGATCGTGCCTGCAGCGTAGCCCGCAGCAAGGAAAGCCTCGACCGAGCCTGAGCCCTGCAAGCCGGAGTCCGCCCAGACGCCGGAAATCTCGCTGCCGTATTTCTGGATCAGCGCCGACATGATGGTCTTGCCGTTGGCGGGGGACCAGCTGGTGTATTGGGTTTCGAGCACTTCGATCCCCGGGTACTGGTTGAACACCTCCAGCGCGGCCTTGATCCGGTTCTCGGCAGGGGAGGCCCCAGCCAGACCGCCGAGCATGACAACCTTGCCTTCAAAGTTCAGCGTCTCCGCCAGCCATTGCGCGGAAATCCGTCCCAATGCCTGGTCCGATGCGGTGACAAAGCTGATGAAGTTCTCTTTTGACGGAACCGACCGATCGACAAGAACCACAGGCACGCCCTGGCGCTTGGCGCGGCGGATCACCGGATCCATTGCCTCGGCCGTGGCTGGGGAAATCAGCAGAATATCAACACCCTGCGCGATCAGATCCTGAACGTCCGCGGCCTGTTTCGACGGATCGTCATTGGCATCGGTGATGATAAAGCGTTCCAGCTTGTCTGCATTGCGCTCGGCAGCCGCTTCGATGCCATGCAGCATCGCAACCCGCCACGGGTTCGAGATCGAGGCGTTGGAAAAGCCGATCACATAAGGCCCGTCTTTCTTGTATTCCGCTGCGTCGACGATATCGGTCGATCCCGGATTCCAAAGGAATGTGCGCGGCACCCCTTCGTAATTGTCGGCGAAAGCCGAGCTGGCGAGCACACCAATGGATGCGGCGACAGCCGCTGATTTCAAGATACGCATGCGTTTCCTCCCTTGCGTAATATGTGGTCTGAGACTTACTCGGCGGCGCGGATCAGCCCGCCTTTGTTGAAGCCGGTGCGCGGATCCTTGAACAGCACACCGTCCTTCATGATCATCGTCAGGTTGTCCTGATGCTGCACAAGGCTGACATCCTTGGTCACGTCGCCTTTGACCAATAGAAGATCGGCGAGGAAGCCCTCCTTGACCTGACCGATCTGGTCTTCCATTTGCATCAGCTGGGCACCCACATGGGTGGCGCATTTCAACGCTTCGACCGGCGCGTAGCCGAAATAGGTCACAAAGTGTTCGAGATCACGGGCGTTCTGGCCCATGGGCGTCACCGCGAACCCATAGTCCCCGCCGACAGCCACACGCAGACCGCGCTTGCGGATTTCGTGATATGTCGCGCAGGTGGCGTCAAACTTGCGGTTGAGGTTGAGTTCTTCCGCAACTTCCTTGGTAATGCCCGCAATCTCACCCTCGCGGGTGGCGTTGTGAACAAGGCCAAAAGCGGGCCCGAGGATGACGCGATCCTTGGCGTCCTCCAGCATGTCGAGCGCCTCTTCATCGGCAAAATCGCAGTGATAGATGCAATCGACCCCATGGCGCACCGCCATCTTCACCGATTCCGAGGACCGGGCATGGGCGGCGACAGTCTTGCCGTATTTGCGGGCCACGGCCATGAAGGCGGCCAGTTCATCGTCTTCCAGCGGCGTGATTTCCGCCCGGGCAAAGCTGACGAACTCGTCGCCAGAGATATTGATTTTCATGTTGTCGACGTTGTCGCGCACGCATTCGCGCGCAACGCGGCGCATTTCAAGCGGGCCATCCGCCACAAGTCCAAAGCTCTCCTGGTAGATGTGCCGCTTGCGCTCATCTCCCAGACCGGCCGTGGTCGTGATCTCGGGGCTCGAGGCGCGCATACGGGGGCCGTCAAGAACACCGGCATTGATCGCGTCGCGGGCGGTCACGCCGAGCATCGGCTTGGCTGAGGCAGCCTCAAACACCGAGGTGAAGCCGTGGCTTAGCAACAGGCGCAGGTTCTGCGCGGTTTTGAGCATATGATCTTCAGGACACAGCTGGCCAAGCTCCCAAGGCTCGCCCACGCCGGTAAAGCTCGGATGGCAATGGCCTTCGACCATGCCCGGCATCAACGTATGGCCGCTGCCGTCAATGACTGTGCCTTGGGTATCTACGGGGCCATCGCCCTTGGCGATCTTTTTGATCTTGTTGCCTTCGATGGTCACGGTAGCCGGATACGCGGCCTCCGAAACCCCATCCCAAACGGACGCACCCGTGATCGTAATCTGTGACATTGCTTCCTCCCTTGTGTGAGCGCCAGGGCACCCATTGCAGGCAAGGTGAGCGAAGATGTCGGTTGGAAGTAGCCCGATAATCCGGTGATAAGCCCACATATTGGACTATTCCAGAATGAGGGGTTGTTGCTCGCGAAATGGACCGAGAACACGGCGTGAGGCCCACATTTTCCGGTTTCCGATTCCCGGTCAGGACCGCCTTTGGCTATTTCAGAACGTAATCTTTGGTTTCAACCAGCGGCGTCAGGTCGCTCCGGCCCATGGCGGTTTCGAGCTTGCGTTTGCAAATGGCTTCCAACGCGTTCACCGGCACGGCGTGATCGGACTCGGCAAACGGGTCCTCAAGGCAATCGGTGACCGCCGCCAATCCCAGGAACACATAGGCGGTGACGCCCGTCAAAATCGGTGAAAACCAGCCCGCGCCGGCAAAGACCGCGAAAGGCAGCAAGGTGCAGTACACGAATACGGTCCGGTGTATCAGCAGCGAATAGACAAAGGGCAGGGGCGTCGCTTTCAACCGTTCGATCCCGACCTGCGCGCTGGTCAATCCGGCCAGCCTGTTCAGCAGCGTCATGGCTCCGATCTCGCTCAACCGGCCTGTTCGGGTTTCTGCCGCCAGCACCGCCGCGACCCGATCAAGCGCCACTTCGGCGCCGGGGCTTTTGGGCGCGGCGAGGGCACCGATGAAGTCGTGCAGGGTCTCAAGCGTCCGAATGCGCACGGCACCGTCCGTCAGAAGAACATCGCTTTCCCGGCAGAAACTGCGGATGTCCCCGACGATCTGCCCCCAGAGCTTCCGGCCTTCCCACCAACGGTCGTAGGCCGCGTTGTTTCGAAAACCCAGAAACAGCGACAACGCGATACCGATACCGGCCATCGGACCGAGCGGCAGTTGCGGCAGGTGTGCACCGGCGAGGAAGAGCGCCTCCAACAGCACGGACAGGAGCGCAAAGCCAATGATCTTCGGAAGAACCTGCGGAAGGACAGAGCCTTGCATGGCGATCAGCAGATCAAGGTAGTTTCGAGGTGTCCGAACAATCATGTGACGCAACCTGCAGCAGGAGAATGACGGTTTGGCTATCCGCCCCGCGCCGCACTGACAATAGGGCAACTGGGAGGGCGTCACGCAGTTCAAATGTGCCGCGAGGCCGGTTTTGCGTACCACAGCGCACCATCATGCGCCCGCCATGCCCTTGAATTTCCGCCGTATTACCGTGGTCTAGACCTTGGATGCTAGGCGCACGTTGGGTTCAGATTTTTTGCAAGCCAGCGGGCCCATTCAGCAAGGTCATTTCCGTTTGGCCTTAAGCCGGGACGGCGCGGTGGATTCGCGAACCATCAGGGCGTTGGGCAGGCAGGCGGGGCTGGGCCTGGTACCGCTCTCCACCCATTTCGCAAGCCCCTCGGCCGCCAACCGCCCCATCTTTTGCGCGGGCAGCCGGATGGTCGACAGGCTGGGGAAGGTCGAGCTGGAGCCGGGCAGGTCGTGAAGCCCCATGACAGACACATCGTCCGGGACGGCGATCCCTCGGCGTTGCAGCTCGAACAGAACGCCAAAAGCCTGCACATCAGAGACGCAGAGGAAGGCGTCAAAAACCCGGCTCTCGCCGGATGCCTGTTTCACCGCATCCGTTCCGCCAGCAATCGTCAGATCCGTTTCGAGGAAGGTCAGCTGCACGTCCGCGCGATCTGTGGCGACCCCAGCCACACGGGCGCGCGTTCGGTCGTTGTTTTGTGCCGGGCCATGGACCACCGCGATATTCCTGTGCCCGAGCTCCAACAAATGAGACATTGCCAGTGCTGCCGCCTCGCGGTTGTCGTAGCCGATCGTCGGGTAGCGGAACGCGGGATCATAGTAGGAAATGACAACAGCCGGGACCCGCGTGCGCTCAATCAAGTCGTAAAGGGCGTCGCAGTGCGTTGTTCCGGGCATGATCAACCCTTCCGCGCCGATATCCAGCAGTTCCTTGGCCCGCTTTGCTTCTTTGTCAGGGTCTTCACCGGTGGTGGCGACAACCAGAGAAAAGCCGAAGTCTTCCAACCGGTTCTCGACCGCTTCGATGGTCAGGGCAAAGATATCGCTGTCCAGCGTTGGCACCAGCGCGCCGATGATCTTGGTGCGCCCGCTGTTGATGGCCCGTGCCGCAGCGCTGGGGTGAAAGCCGAGTTCCGAAATCGCTTTTTCAACCCGTTCGCGGGTTTCTTTCTGCACGACATCGGGGGAGTTCAAGACGCGGGACACGGTTGCAACCGAGACCTCGGCGACCCGTGCCACATCTCGAAGGTTTGCCCGTTTCTTTTCGCGCTTGGGAGCCATGATCAAAGATTAAGCACATAATGTAACTGGTTACAATAATCCTTGACTCATCGCGGAAAGCTACTGTGTAACTAGTTACATGGCATGTGGGACAGGGGGATTCTGTGCTCGACAAGGCGATACACCGCAGTTTCAACAATGTCGGATTTTCCGGCGCGGGGCGTATGTTCCCCGGTTTTCCGCCCAAGTCCGAAACGCTGCGCGCCCGTCTCGCCCCGCGGGACGCCAAGCGCTGTCAGCTGGAAGCTGGTGATCTGCTGTCAATCCGTCCGCTGGCCAAAGGGCAGTCCGTGTCGCTTCTGGTGTTCGGTGAGGCCGGTCAGCAGGATCCCGGACTTCTGGGTCTGCAAAAAGACGCCGAAGTTGCGCCGGACGCATTTTCGAGCGCCCCGCTGCTTGGCTGGATTGCCAGCAACGGCGGCGATCCCAAGTCTGCGCTGGCGGCCGCCTACGTGCCGCTGGATGATCTCGTGGCGCTGAAGGCGACGGCGCGCTGCACCGTCTGGCTGCTGATGCCGCAGGGGGCAATGGATCTTGTCGCGTCGGCGTCTCTGGGCGCGGTCGAGTTTGCGGTCAAACCGGGAGGCGCAGGCGCGCGCGCGCCTTTGCCGCCGCTCTTGGGCGACACCCGCGACGAGTTCACGGTCAAACGCGGATCGGCGATGGCCTATGAACTGCGCCCCGGTGAAATCCTTCAGGTCATCGATGTGGAAGGGCAGCAATGCTCGGACTTCATGGCTCTGCGGCGCGACAGCCTTGATGCCGGGGTTGAGCATGGCATCGACGGCACCGCCACGCGCTCCATGGTGCGCGGGGCCTATCCGGGGCCGGGTCTGTTCGACAAATTCTATGACCGCGAGTTGCGGCCCCTGATGCGGGTTTTGCAGGACACCTGCGGCCGCCATGACACCTTTGGCATGGCCTGCACGGCCCGGGGCTACGAAGACCGGGGTTACCCGGGGCACCTGAACTGCTCCGACAATATATCCATGGCGCTTGATCCCTATAGTGTGGCCTACCGTCCGGCCTGGCCTGCGATCAACTTTTTCTGGAACACCTGGATCGATGCGCATTCGCACCGGATCATGACCGAAGAGAGCTATTCGCGCCCCGGCGATTACGTCGCGATGAAAGCAATCGAAGAGCTTGTCTGTGTCACCACCGCCTGCCCGGACGATCTTGACCCGATCAATGGATGGAACCCAACGGATGTGCATGTGCGCATCTATCGCCCCGACACGCCAATCCGCCGCGCGGTGGCTTACCGAGAGAAGGAAGACGCGCCCATGTCCATCAGCGAGGAGAGCGCCTTTCACCCCGCGACGTCGAAACTCACCAGCCATTTCGCGCCCGCACGCGATCTGTGGGCACCGGTGAGCTTCCCGTCGGTCGGGACAGTTGGGGAGTACTGGGCCTGCCGCGAGAAAGTGACGCTTCAGGACATGTCTTCGCTGCGCAAATACGACATCGTCGGGCCGGACGCCGAAACGCTGCTTCAACGCGCCATGACCCGCAACATCGCGCGGCTCAGCGTCTGGCGCGGCACCTATGCGCTGATCTGCGACGAGGCCGGAACCGTCGTGGATGACGGCACCTTGTTCCGCATTGGGCCTGATCTGTTCCGCTGGTGTTGCGGCAGCGAAGAGAGCGGCCGTGTGTTCGAGGCGATTGCCGAAGAAGAGGGGCTGCAGGTCCGCATTCACGGCATGGACGGCGCCATGCCGAACCTTGCCTTGCAAGGCCCCCGGTCGCGGGACGTCCTGCGCAAGATCGTCTTTACCCAGCCGTCGCATCCCTCGCTGGAAAACCTGAAATGGTTTGGCGTGACCATCGCACGTCTGCACAACCGCGAGGGCATTCCGTTCATGCTCGCGCGCTCCGGTTATACGGGCGAGCTTGGCTATGAGCTGTTCTGCGCGGCCACCGATGCGCCCGAGCTATGGGACGCCATCATGGACGCGGGGGCGGAATTCGGCATCGCACCCATGGGCTCGGCTGCGCTGGAGACCATCCGGATCGAGGCCGGGCTGGCCTCGCGTGCGGAGTTTGCTGCCGGGATCGACGCGCATGAAGCGGGGCTTGGGTTTGCGGTTGATCTCAAGAAGACCGACTTCATCGGCAAGGCCGCTCTGGAGCGCAACGCCCGCGATCCGCGCCGCGTCCTCAAGGGGCTGATGTTCGACTGTAACGATGTCCCGCTGCACGGCGCGCATGTTTACGCAGGCGAACGCGTCGTCGGAACAATCACGTCTGCCACCCGGTCGCCGATGTTCGAAAGAACCATCGCCATGGCCCGGCTTGCCGTCGAGCACGCCGATGTCGGCAGCACATTGGAAGTCGGGCAGATGGACGGACGGATGAAACGCCTGACCGCAACGGTCTGTGACATTCCGTTCTTTGACCCGAAACGAGAAAGGGCCCGCGCATGAGCGAAGCAGTCGTCGAAATTGACGGTGTCTGGAAGGTCTTTGGCGAACGCGCCAAAGACGCGATGGACGCGATCCGAACCAGAGGCCTGAGCAAGGCAGATGTGCTTGATGAGTTTGGGGCGGTCGTTGGAGTCAAGGACGCGAGCTTCCGCGTGGGCGAGGGCGAGATTTTCTGCCTTATGGGCCTGTCCGGCTCCGGCAAATCCACGCTTGTGCGGCACATCAACCGCCTGATCGAGCCTTCCGCCGGCACCATCCGTGTTCTGGGCGATGACATTGGCAAGATGAAGCCCGACGCGCTGCGCGCCGTGCGCGGCACCAAGATCGGCATGGTGTTTCAGAACATGGCCCTGCTGCCGCACCGCTCGGTGCGCGACAACATCGGCTTTGCGCTCGAATTGCGCGGCATGGACGCCTACCACCGCTCCAAACTGGCGGATCAGGCGTTGGAAACCGTGTCCCTGCATGGCTACGGTGACCGTTTGCCGTCCGAGCTGTCGGGCGGGATGCAACAGCGGGTCGGCCTCGCACGTGCGCTGGCGGCGGATCCGGAAATCCTGTTGATGGACGAGCCGTTTTCCGCGCTGGACCCGCTCATCCGCCGCAACCTTCAGGACGAATTCCTCGGCCTGTCCGCCAACCTGAAAAAGACCACGGTCTTTATCACCCACGACCTCGATGAAGCGATCCGCATGGGCGATCACATCGGCATCATGAAGGACGGGGAGATTGTCCAGATCGGCACCGCCGAAGATATCGTGACCGCCCCGGCGGATGACTATGTGGCGGATTTTGTTGCCGGAATTTCGCGCCTCAAACTGGTGTCGGCGGCCAAGATCATGGTGCCGCTGGACAAGTATCAGTCCAAACGCGGGCCGCTGGACATGAGCCAGGACCATCCCGTGGCGCGGCCCGAAGATGATCTCGACACGCTGGTTGGCCTGTCCACGCATTCCGAGCTGCCGGTTTTGATCAAGGCAGACGGAGACACCATTGTCGGCGTGGTCGACAAGAACACGCTGTTGCGCGGCCTACAGGGGAGTGCAGAAGAATGAGCATTCACGCAGGAACAGGCGCAGAGCAGCGCATCGTCGATGATCGCGACGTTTCGGTCGAGGCGTTTGTCGTCGAGAAAGCGGACTACTACACGCCGATCTTCGAACTGCTGCAGCGCGGAAAACTGCCGCGCTGGCACATGAATATCTGGGGGCTTTTGCTGCCCTGGTTCTGGGCGGCCATGCGCGGCACCTGGATAATGTTCTGGATCGCTCTTGCGTTGGATGTTCTGGCGATTGTCTGCCTCATGCAGGTGGTCAAATTCTCACCGCTGCTGGCGGAGGCGCAGGCCAATGCGGCGGACAACGTGACTTTGATCGCGCGCTATTCCGGCTGGATTCAGAGCTTTGGCACCGTCGGTGTCATTGCGCTGATTGCCGGGCGGCTCTGGATGGGGAGCAGCGCAAACCGCTTCTACTATGGGCAATACACCCGCTGGCGGACAGACAAGGGCGTGGCAAACGGCGTGAACATGCGCCGCGTGATCCTCGCTGCCGTCATCATCGCGCTGGTGGCGCCGCTGACCATCTACCGCGCCTCGCAGCAACGGCTGGACGAGCGAGCCTGTCTCAACCAGATCCGTGCTGGCGAAACCGTCACCGCGCTGCTGGCGCAGCACGGGGTGAGCGACGTGGCAGAGCTGCTGCCAAAGCTGTCCGCGCGCGCAGACGATCTGGCCGCCGAGAAAGCCAGCCTTGACGCCATCAGCGACCGGACGGAGGCGCAAAACACGCGTCGCTCCGGCATTCGCAAGGAGCTGCGCGGGGCCGAGCGGGACCTGTCCACAGCCGAAGACTTTGTGGCGATCAGCCGCCGTGACCGCTTCGATTGCTGGTTCATCGACGATTTCCCGACCGTGGCCCGCATCGACCCGCCCGAAGATGTGGTCTACCGCAGCGTGCCCGACGAAGAGGCCATCGCGGCAGGAGACGAAGACGCCACCAAGGTGATCCGCATCGTCAAGGATCCGGTCGAAGGCCGCGTCGTGAACATCTTCACCTACAGCTCGGAAAGCATCGACAAGTCGATCAACTACCTGCGCGCCAACTTCGCGGGCATCTTCGACGCCATCACCCACGTGTTGCGCCAGTCGCTGATCCGGGTGGAAGTGGCCTTCATGCAAACGCCCTGGCCGGTGGTGTCCTTCCTGTTCATCGCGCTCAGTTGGGCCTTTACCGGCAAAGGCACGACGATCTTTGTCGCCTCGTCCCTCGCTTTCCTCGCCGTGTTTGAACTCTGGCAGGTGGCGATGCAGACCATGGCGCTGGTCGTGGTGGCTACGGCGATCTGTATCCTTGTCGGCCTTCCGGTCGGGATCTGGATGGCCAAGAACAAGGTCGCCCGGGTTATCACCGAGCCAATTCTGGACGTGATGCAGACCATTCCGTCGCTCAGCTACCTTGTGCCCGCGGTTGCCTTCTTCGGCATCTCGCAGCCCCCGGCGGTCATCGCCACCGTGATCTTCGCCATCCCGCCGATGGTCAAGCTGACCGCGCTGGGCATCCGGCAGGTGCCGGAGAGCACCAAGGAAGCCGCGCTCGCCTTCGGCTCATCCGAACGCCAGCTCCTGCGCAAGGTCGAACTGCCGATGGCGATCCCGTCGATCATGGCTGGGCTCAACCAGACGATCATGCTGGCGCTTTCGATGGCGACCATCTCGGCCTTCATCGGAGCCGAAGGCCTCGGCGCGCTTGTGACCGCCTCGCTGGGCGATGCGCAGGCGGGCAAGGGGCTTCTGGCCGGTCTCGCCATCGCGCTGGTGGCGATGATGATCGACAGAATTCTGAAGGGGATCCGCGCGTCGTTCAGCCGGATCTGAACAAAAAAAACTGTGTTCAACATAAGGGAGACTATCATGAGGACACTTAGCAAAGCCGCCGCAATCGCGCTGCTGGCCAGCACCGGTGCTGCGCAGGCGCAAGAAAAGATCATGCTGCCCGATCTGAGCTGGAACGGCGCCAAGGCCATCGGCCACGTGCTCAAGGCCATCATCACCGGGCCAATGGGCGGGGAGGCGGAAATCGTCTCCGGCATGAACCAGCAGCCGGTCATCTACGCCGGCATGGACAAGGGCGATGGCTCCATCGACGTGCACACCGACATGTGGATGCCGAACTGGCAGTCTGCTTGGGACGAATACATCGTCGACAAGGATACGGTGGATCACAACACGCCTTATCAGGGCACGTCGAACCTCTATGTGCCCAGCTACATGTCGGACAAGGTGTCCTCGATCGAGGATCTCCGGAACCCTGAAATTGCCGCGATGTTCGACACGGACGGCGACGGGCTGGGCGAGTATTGGCCGGGTGACGTGACATGGGCCTCGACCAAGCGCTGGCAGATCAAGTTCAAGTCCTATGGGCTGGATTCCCTCTGGGAGCCGAACATCGTCTCGGCCGACACCTTCAAGGCGGGCCTTGCCGCCGCCTATGCCTCCTCCAAACCGCAGCTCTTCTACCACTGGACGCCGGAAGCGCTGCACGTGCAGTACGACCTCTCCGTGGTTGGCGAGCCGGACCGTTTCGACGGTTGCGAGGACGTGGATCTTGAAGCCGAGAACTGGCTCGAAGTGTCCGAGTTCGAATGCGTGATTGCGCCGAACGACGTCTTTGTCGCCTTCTCGAAGTCCCTCTGGGATCGCAACCCCGAAGTGGCCCAGATGCTCAAGAACGTTCAGTTCACCGGCGACGAGATCAACGGCTGGATTGTTGAAATGTTCGAGAATAAGCGCGACCCGCAAGAGGTGGCCGAAGAGTGGATCGAAGACAACCAGGACACGGTGAACCGCTGGATCAACGGCTGACCTGTTTCAATTCCCCTGACTGGACAGGCCGCGCTTCTCGCGCGGCCTTTTTTCATCCGGTCTTAGCCGGCGGCAATAACGTCACTCAGCGATGCTGTTCAGGTAAGCGCGGATGGTCTTTGAGACCTGTGGCGGACGCATTGTCGAAGGCCTGAGAGACGCCGGGTGAGCCGCGTTGCCCCTTCTTTTTCCAGCCGGCAAGTTTTTTGCAAAACCCGCGACGGAAAGGCCCAGGCCCATGCGTTATAGTCTCAAGACCCGCAAACACCGAGGCCAGCCATGCGTCTGTTCCAATCTATTTTGCCCCCAGCGGCCCTGATCGTCTTTGCAGCGCTCTGTATTGCCGCTATCTCCACATCGAAGACGTTGGCGCAGACCGCCGAAGGGCTGCCGGGCTTGCGTGTCCCGGCCCCTGCAATCGTTCTTGCTGACAATCTGGACGAGGTGGATGGGCTGGGCTGGTGCATCGACACGGTCGGGCGCGGCTTCAACACCGCCCTGCACGCCCATTCGTGCAAACCGCAGGGCGGCGATGTGCAGTTTTCCTTCGATCCGTCCTCCGGCGCGATCCGCTCGGTTGCCTTTGACAGCCACTGCGTGACCACGGGCGCCGGGGAAACCACCGATCTGGCGCTTGCGCCCTGTGACGCGCAGGACGTTGCACAGCGTTTCGTTCATGTGCCGGATGCGGGGCAGTTTTCGCCTGCCGAGACACCGGAGCTTTGCTTTGCCGTTGGGGCGGATAGCCGCCGCGCCGGGCCGTTCATGTCGCGCGATCTGCTGCTGTCGGACTGCGGGGCAACACCTGAAACCCACACCCGCTGGGTCATTCTGAACTGATACCTCTTAAGATCGCGCGCGCATTGCGCGATAGTCGAACAGGCCCGAACCGCGCACCAAGGAAGACAACATGATTGCGAAACTGAGCGCCTTTGCCAGAAAACTCTGGGCGGCCGCCCCCATCGCCACGGTCATCCTGGTTGTTGCGCTTGGGGCCAGCCTGTTTTTCGGCGTGCGCTCGGCGGTTTACTGGGTCAATCGTCCCCCCATTGCCGAACGCCAGCAACCGATCGAAAGCTGGATGACACCGCGTTATGTCGTGCGCAGCTGGCGTGTCCCGCGCGAGGTGGTTCTCGATGCTCTGTTGCTTGAGCGCCCGCTTCCGGGCGGCCCGGTCAGCCTGTCGGAGATTGCCGAACTGCGCGGCGTGCCGGTCGCGCAGGTGATCACGGATATCGAAACCGCCATCGCGGCATTTCAGGCCGAGCACGGGCCAAAGCCCGAAGCTAAACCCGAAACGGGGGCGGACGAATGACCGAAACCGTCTTTGGTCTCGTTACCCAATACGGGGTCTATGTGATCTTTGCCTCGGCTTTTCTCTCCTGCCTTGCCCTGCCGATCCCCACGTCTTTGATGATGCTCACCGGCGGGGCCTTTGTGGCGGCGGGGGATCTGACGTTCTGGACCGTGAGCCTTGCGGCCTATGCCGGCTCCGTGCTCGGCGATCAGACGGGGTATTTCATAGGCCGTACCGGGGGGAGCACCCTTGTGGACCGGCTGGCTCGCTCTCCGGCGCGCGCAGCGGTGCTGAAACGCGCCCGCGCGCTGGTGGACCGGCGCGGCGGGATGGGCGTTTTCCTGTCAACCTGGGCCGTGGCGCCGCTCGGGCCTTGGGTGAACTTCGTCGCAGGCGCAACAGGGCTGTCGTGGCGGCGCTTCACCGTCGCGGATGTTTTGGGGGAGACCGTCTGGGTCACGATCTATGTCGGCCTCGGTTATGTGTTCATGGATCAAGTCTCAACCGTGGCGGAGATCATGGGAGACATCATAGGTCTGCTGGCGTCTTTGGCGGTTGTTCTGGCGATGGTGTTCTGGATCAAGGGCGTGCTGCGTGCCAAGGCCCATGCCCGCCACGCGGCGCGGCACGTCGCTTGAACGCCGGTCACGGCGCGCCGCGCTCCTCCGCCGTGTCATCGCACAGCCCCTGATCCGCCAGAAACCGCACAAACAGCAGCGTGAGGCTCTCGCGTCGGGACTTGTCCGGCCAGACCGCAAAGATGCCCAACTCGCGCAGGCTCCAGTCCGGCAGCAACCGCACCAGATGCCCGGCCTCGATGCCCCGCTCGCCGAGGTAGGACGGCAGGATGGTCACCCCCATGTCGCGGCAGGCCAGATGGTAGAGCGCATCGACACTGTCGACCTCGATCTGCGCGCGCCCCGTCACCTTTTCCTCGATCCCGTTAGGGCCGGTGAGCGGCGTTGTGTCCGCACGGTTCCGGTATCGGATCCAGTCCCAGTCTTCCAGATCCAAGGGGCGCTCTGGCAGGGTCCGCGCCTTGGCGTAGTCACATCCGGCAACCAGAACCCGCTGGCCCACCGCCAGCTTGCGCGACATCATCGAACTGTCATCCAGCCAGCCCACGCGGATATTGAGATCAAACCCGTCGTCGATCAGCCCGACCTCATTGTCCGTATAGCGGATGGACAGGGCGACATTCGGATGGCGCCGGGCAAACTCCGCCACGGCTGTGGACAGGGCCCCCGTGGCCATGAAGGCAGGGATCGAAATTCGGAGCGCCCCAACCGGCTCCACCGAAAGCGCGCTGATCTCGTTCAGGCCGGCCTCGGCGCTGCGCAACATCTCGACAACCCGCCCGTAGAAGATCCGCCCTTCGTTGGTCAGGGCGATTTTCCGCGTGGTTCGGTAGAGCAGCGTTACGCCAAGATAGTCTTCCAGCTCTGACACCGTTTCGCTGACCCGCGACGGCGACAGCCCGACCTCTCGCGCTGCGGCCCGGAACGATCCTTCGTCCACCACCCGCGCGAAAACGGCCATCTGTCTGAGGTGATCAATCATTGTTCGCCCTTGCGGAATAAACTCCGTGGATAATCATGAATAGCCGAACTCTTGCCTCCGAACCAGCCCCGACACGCAGACTTGGGATCCCGTATTTCGTGGATCCGGGCCTGACCGCACAAAACCACAGCCGCGATTGATCGGCTGGGCCGAACTCTGAACGCTGGAATGAGGCAATAATCGCGGCGCGCGTCCCGGCGTAGGATCTGGTCACGAACCAACAGGACGGACATCGGGCACAATGCGCGCTTTTGCCATTTTTCAGACAGACCAGGCCAACCGGCACCTCACTACCCTGTGTCATCATTTCGGCCGCAAGGTTGAGGCCCGGTGCGACGCGGGGCGCGCGCAGATCGTTTTTGCCTTTGGCCAATGCGACCTGGCCGCCACGGATCAGCAGTTGGAGCTTTCGGCTCAGGCCGAAGACAAGGCCCGGCTCGACGTGGTTGTCGATGTCGTGACCCGCCATCTCGAACGGTTCGCCTTCCGGGAGAACCCACAGCTGGATTGGCATCCAGCCGAATAACCGCAACTCGAACAAGGAAAACGCCATGTCATTGAAAACTCTCCTCGTATCCACGGCGCTCTGCGCGGCTGTGCCCTTTGCGGCCCTTGCCGACAGCGCCGCCAGCAAGGCGCTGGTGCTCGAAGCGCTCGAAGCAACGTTGCTGTCCGGCAATGCCGATGCGGTCGATCAGTATTACGCTGAAGACTACATCCAGCATAACCCGGACTTCCCCGATGGTATCGAAGGTCAGAAAGCCGTTGTCGCCGCCGTTGGCGGCGCGCCGGGCTTCAAGGCTGAATACATCCGTGTTCTCGCCGATGATGACATTGTGGCCATCCACGCCCGCTACGAAGGTTTTGGCCCCAAGGCGGTGATCGGCTTTGACGTTTTCCGCGTCGAGGACGGCAAGATCGCCGAACATTGGGACAACCTGCTGCCCGAGGCGGATCCAAACCCGTCGGGCCGCACCCAGATCGACGGCGCGACCGAGATCACCGACCTGGACCAGACAGAGGCGAACAAGGCCAAGGTCGAGGATTTCCTCGTCCGGTCGATGATCCGTCACGAAGAGGTGAACATCACCGATTACATCAGCCCCGTGACCTATCTTCAGCACAACCCGATGGTGGCCGACGGGCTCGAAGGGTTCGGCGCGTTCATGGGCGAGATGGCCGCGAAGGGCATCACCATGGAGTACAGCACCGTCCACAAGGTGATCGGCGAAGGCAACTTCGTGCTCTCCATGTCCGAAGGTTCCTTTGGCGGCGCGCCGCAGGCTTTCTACGATCTGTTCCGCCTCGAAGACGGGCTGATCGTCGAGCATTGGGACATCATCGCACCGATGCCCGGCCCGGATGCAAAGCATAACACATCCGGCAAATTTTGATCCCTGACAAGACCTTGGAGGCATCCCCTTGGACCGCAGAACTCTTCTGAAAACCTCACTGGCGACAGCGCTCGCCACAATTCTCGCACAACATGCAGGAGCACAGACAATGGACGAAACATCGCAAGCATCCTTCGACACGGTCATGGCCTTTATGGGCGCCATGGCGCAGGGACCGGACGCCATGGCGCCGCTGATGGCCGACGATATGGTCTGGCACAACGAAGGCGACAACACGGTGCCGTGGATCGGCCGCGAGAAGGTCGGCAAGGCGGCGATCTTCGAATTTCTCGGGGTGTTCGGCGCAGGCCTTCAGACCACCAAATGGGAAAACACAGACGCCTTTGCCTCCGGTGACACCGTGGCCGTGTTCGGCGTGATGAACGGCATCACCACGGCCTCGGGCCAGGAAATCGGCGAGTTTTCCTTCGCCCTGCGCGCCAAGGTGCGGGACGGGCAGGTGGTGCTCTGGCACTGGTTCGAAGACAGCTTTGCGCTCAGCCAGGCCTATCACAAACGCGGCTGACGGCAGTGAATCGCACCGCCTTGTCCCTTAAGCCGGGGCAGGGCGGTGTACCCGCTCTGGACGCGTTGCCTCTAGCTGCCCTCAGCGGTCTCACCACCGGAGTAGCTGATCAGTTCCGAGATCGTCAGCGCCTCTTCGCGTTTCTCGAACATCTCGATGTATTCGACCATCGTGTTGGAGTGTTCGCGCATCATGCCTTCCGCCCGCACCGCGTCACCGCGCTGGATCGCTTCAAAGATGACCTTGTGCTGCGCGTTGCCGATCTTCAGCCGGAACAGGCTCTTGTCGACACCTTCGGCGGTGGACAGCACCTTCTTGTCAAACACCATCGAGCCAACCTCGAGCATCGGCAGATGGCTGATCTGACCGCAGGTGTAGCCGACGAAATCATTGCCGCAGTTGTCGAGGATCGTCTTGTGGAACAGCGCATTCTGCTGCTGCATCAACCGCCGGTCCTCATCCTCGAAGGAGCCGCGCGTCACCAGCCGGTCTATCTCGTCGATGGCCTTTTCCAGGGTGGGCAGCACGTTATGCCGGCCCGGCGATTGCGCCATGAGCCGCGCAGCGAGGCTTTCCAGATGGCCGCGCACCTGAACCGCCTGCAGGATGTCGGTCACCGTTGGCGGATGCACGAAATAACCGCGCCCTTCGCCGCGCCGGATGATGCCTTCACGCTCCAGCATGCGCAGCGCCAGCCGCACCGGCGTGCGGGACACCTTGTGAATGTCGCACAATCGGGACTCCGACAGGCGTTCATCTTCGCGGTACGCGCCATGGATGATGTCGCGGCGGATCTGGTCGGCAAGGTCTGTATCAATGGATTCCATACCCTCATAGGCCCGAAATGGGATCCCAAAGTCAAGAAATCCCGCTGCCCCGATGTGAAAATCGCGCATTTTTGTTGAAATGGGATCCCTAATGTGCCAGTTGTTGGCCATGGAGGGGGCAATCTGGCCGGTTTTGATTCTGTTTGGGATCCCGAACCGCGCTCAGCCACTGCCCAGGGAAATGGAGAAACACATGTCATTCACTCGTCTAAGCCTTGCCGCCGCCTTGGCCTCTGCCCTTGGGTTCGGGGCGCAAACCGCCGCCGCCGAAGAGCTGAGCGTGGCCACGTTCCTGCCGCCGCAGCACCACACCAACACCGGCATGTTCACCTGGTTCGCCGAAGAGATCGAACGCCGCTCAAACGGCTCGCTCACCATGAAGCTCTACCCGGCCGGACAGCTGGGCGCGGGACCGGTTCAGCAATACAAGCGGGCCGTTGAAGGGGTTGCCGACATCACCTTCGGCGTGTCGGGCTATACGCCCAAGCTGTTCCCCAAGACCATGCTGGCGATCCTGCCGGGCAAGGCGGAAACCGCCGATCAGTCCACCCGCGCGATCTGGTCCGTCTTCGACGAGCATCTGGCCGATGAATACGAGGACGTGAAGGTGCTCGCGGTGGGCACCGTCGCAGGCAACCTGCTGGCATCCACCCGCGATGTCTCTACCATGGAAGGGCTCAAAGGGGCCAAGCTGGTGCCCTTTGCCGCCATGACCACGCCGATTGTCGAGGCGCTGGGCGCGGTGCCGGTGCAAATGCCGGTGACGGAGATGTACACCGGCCTGTCGACCGGCACCATCGACGCGACCACGGCCTCCTACAATAACATCACCATGCCCTGGAACTTCTGGGACGTGTCGAGCCACATTGTCGAAAACGTGCCGACAACCTTCGCAGTGACCTATGCGGTGATGAACATGGAACGCTACATGAGCCTGTCGGACGAGCACCGTGCGATCATCGACGAGGTTTCCGGCCTGCCCATGTCAATCGAACTGGCGCGGTCCTTTGACGGTGCGGATGAGCGCTCCAAGGAGTTGATCGCCAACACGACGGACAAGAACTTTCAGTGGGTTGTTGTCTCGGACGAAGAGCGCGCGAAAATGGATGCGGCGGTTTCAGAAGGGCTGGAGGTGATCTTCAGCGACTATGAAAGCCGCGGCATTTCGGACGTGCGTGCGATCTACGACGCGCTGAACAAGTGACGCTCCGAACATGAGCGCAGGCGCTTCGGGGCCGGGGACCTCCCGCCTCGCCTTGAAGCGCCACCCAATCCGGCAGAGCCTTGCATACGCTTTTGGCCCTGCCTCCCCACCATCCCGCAAAACCGCGCCGCCTGTCACAGGTGGCACGACAGCTCTCTTTTGGGCATCGCACCTGCGTGCCCGGACAACCCGGAGGTCAACCCGTGACCAGGAAACCCGACCTGCCACGACCGATCCAGATACTGGACAAAGCCCTGACGTGGGTGTCCCTGATTTGCGGCGGCGCAACCTTGATCTTCATGACCGGGTACTCGGTCTGGAACGTGCTGATCATGCGCAAGGCGCTGAACAGCCCGATCCTTGGGGCCGAGGACCTGCTGATCCTGTCGCTGGTGGTGATCGTCGCCCTCTCGATCCCGCTGGGCGCGCGGACCGGGGCGCATATCGAAATCGAAGTGCTCGAAGCCCGCATGTCCGCATGGTTCGCCAAATGGTCGATGATCGCGGTCAAGCTGACCGGGGTGATCCTGCTTGTTTTCATGGCATGGCGGCTCTGGCACGCGGGCGGTACGGCGAACAAGTTTGGCGAAACCACTCAGCAATTGCTGATCTCCTTTGAGCCTTTCTACTACCTGCTCTCCGCCTCTGCCGCGATCTACGCGGTGGTGCTGGTGCTCGATATCTGGCAACTGCTGCGGTCCTCCCGGGTCGTCACTCTGAAGATCGGGGGCGCGCTATGATCTCCATGACTTTGCTTGGCCTGCTGGGCCTTCTGTCCCTGTTTATCCTGCTGGCGCTGCGGATGCCGGTGGCGCTGTCGATGCTCGGCGTCGGTTTTGTCGGGACCGTCATCGCCAATGCCAACAAGTTCATGCTGATCGGCATGGCCGAGGATCAGGCCTGGGCGCGAGGCTGGAAAATCGCCTATTCCAACATCGCGGGCGAAACCTTCGAGGCGGCCTCGAACTACAACCTTCTCGTCATTCCGATGTTTGTCCTGATGGGCAATCTCGCCGGGGTGTCGGGCATGTCCAACGATCTCTTTGCGGCGGCCTATCGCTGGATGGGGCACCTGCGGGGCGGTCTGGCCTCGGCCACCATCGCCGCCTGTGCGGGCTTTGCCGCTCTCTCCGGCTCTTCGCTGGCCAGCGCCGTCACCATGGGCCGCGTCGCGTTGCCGGAGATGAAGAAGTACAAATACGCCGACAGCCTCGCCACCGGATCGGTGGCGGCGGGCGGCACTCTGGGGTTCCTGATCCCGCCCTCTGGCGGCATGATCATCTACGCCGTGCTGACCGAGCAGAGCATCGGGCGGTTGTTCATGGCTGGTGTCTTCCCCGGCATCATCCTGACCCTTTTGTTCATTGGCGCGATCTACTGGGTTGTTCTGCGCAACCCCGAAGCCGGCCCGCGCGGCGAGGTGTTCGATCGCGCGGAAAAGCTGGCCTCGCTCTGGCGCGCCCTGCCGATCCTGATTGTCGTGCTGGCCACCATTGGCGGGATGTACACCGGCTTTTTCACACCGGTCGAGGCCTCCTCTGTCGGCGCGTTCCTGACCTTTGTCGTGGCGGTCATGCGCCGGTCCCTGAACTGGCATGCATCCAAGGCGGTGATCCTTGAGACCATGAACGCCACCGCAACCGTCTTCATGATCATCATCGGCGCGTTTGTCTTTATCCCCTTCATGTCGCTGACGGAGCTTCCGGCGCAGCTGGTCACGCTCCTGACATCCCTGCCGATTGGCGAGATCGGGATCCTGCTGGTCATCGTGCTGATCTACATGTTCCTCGGGATGTTCCTCGAAGCCATGGCCATGCTGGTGCTGACCATCCCTGTGGTGATCCCGATTGCCATTGCGATGGACTGGAACCTGATCTGGTTCGGCATCATCGTGGTGATCGTTCTGGAAATGGGGATGATCTCGCCGCCCGTCGGCATCAACGTCTTCATCGTCAAATCCATCGCACCCGATGTGCCGATGGCCAAGATCTTCCGCGGCATCTGGCCTTTCTGGTTCGCCATGGCCGCAATGATCGGCCTTCTCATCCTTTTCCCGCAAATCGCGCTCTTCCTGCCTGAACAGGTGGTCGGCGGCTAGCACAAGACAGGAGCCCAGACATGGACGCCAAAACCGAGACCAAAACCCTGCAGCACTTCATCGGCGGGCAGTGGTGCGACGCCGAACAGGGCGCAACCTTCGAGGTGCTCAATCCTCTGGACGACAGCCTCTATTGCCACGCGGCCAAAGGCTCCGGCGCGGATATGCGCCGGGCGGTGGATGCGGCAAAGACGGCCTTTGCAGGCTACCGCGAAACCACGCCAACCGAGCGTGAACGCTGGCTCTTGCGCGTGGCCGAGCTGATGGAGGCGCGGCAGAAAGAGCTGGTCGACTGCCTGATCGACGAAATCGGCTCGCCGGTGCAAAAGGCGATGTTCGAATTCACCAAGGGCCTGACCATGGTCCGCGCCGCCGCCGGGATGTGCCGCAATGTGCGGGGCGAGACCATCCCCTCGGACCGGCCCGGCACGTTTTCCATGTCGGTGCGCGAGCCCTTGGGGGTCGTGGCGGTCATCACCCCGTTCAACGTGCCGCTGATCAAGACCACGCGGCTTGTCGCCAATGCGCTGGCGGTGGGCAACACCGTGGTGCATCTGCCGTCTGAAATGGCCCCGCATCTGACCGTGCTCTTTGCCGAGATCGTGGCCGAGGCGGGTTTCCCGGCGGGCAGCTACAACGTTGTGACCGGCATGGGGGCAGAGATCGGCGACGATCTGACCGGTCATGCGGATGTGGATTTTGTCACCTTCACCGGCTCTTCGGTGGTGGGGCAGCATATCAATGAAATCTGCGCCCGGAACAAGACGCCGAACACGCTGGAACTGGGCGGCAAAAGTCCGACAGTCGTGCTGGCGGATGCGGATCTGGACAAGGTGATGCCGCTCGCCGCGCGCTCGATCTTCATGTTTGCCGGGCAGGCCTGTATTGGATCCAGCCGCTTCTACGTCGAACGCCCGCTCTATGACGAATTCGTCAAACGTTTCACCATGATCGCGGGCAAGGTCGGCATGGGGGATCTGCGGGATCCGAACACGGTGATCGCGCCGATCATTTCCGAACGCCAGCGCAGCCGCGTGCAGGACCACATCGCGGATGCGGTGGCCAAGGGGGCGACAGTGGCCGCGGGCGGTGCATGGGAAGGCAATCGCTGCCAGCCGACGCTGCTGACCGACGTGACCGAAGAGATGACCGTCTGCAAATCCGAAACTTTCGGCCCGGTGAGCGCGATCTACCCGATCGACAGCTACGAAGAGGGGCTCGCGAAAGCAAACGACACGCCCTTCGGCTTGTCCTCGGCCATCTTCACCCGCGACATCGACAAGGCCTTTCACTTCGCCCGCAACATCGGCGCGGGCATGTGCCACATCAACGGCCCCACCATCCATGACGAGGCCCATGTGCCTTTTGGCGGCAACGGTGAATCCGGCGTGGGCCGCGAAGGGACCGATGCGGACATGGAAGCAATGACAGAACTGAAATGGGTTACGGTACAGCTATGAGCTTCACACTTTATCACCACGGATCCTCCGTCTGTGCCGCCAAGGTGCGCTTTGCCATGGCCGAAAAGGGCCTCGACTGGACCGGGGTCTATATCGACATTCTCAAGGGCGAACAGTTCGATCCCGAATACCAGAAGCTGAACCCCAAATCGGTGGTCCCGACATTGGTGCACGACGATCTGGTGATCACGGACTCGACGGTGATCTGCGAATACCTCGACCGCATCGCACCTGAGACGGCGCTGCACCCGGAGGATCCCTATCTTTATGCGCAGGTGCGGTATTGGACCAAGGCGGTGGACGAAGACCTGCACCCGGCCTGCGGCGCGGTCACCTTTGTTTGTTCCCACCGCCACACGGTGGCCCGCAACCTCGGCCCGGAAGGGGTGAAGAAGTTCCTGGAATCGACGCCGGAGTTTTCGGTCACCGCCGACTGGAACACGAAAAAGCAGATCTTCGTGCGCGACGGTTTCGACGCACCGGAGGCCCCGATCAAGATCCGGCTCTATGACAGCTACCTGCGCAAGATGGACACGGCCCTCTCTGATGGCCGCGACTGGCTGGTCGGCGAGCGTATGACCATCGCGGATGTGGCGATGACACCCTATGTGAACCGGCTCGCCATGATGTCCATGCGCGGCCTTTGGGAAGGTGGGCGCTATCCGTACCTGGAGAAATGGTTCGCCCGCATTGAGGCCTTGCCAAACTTCAAGGGATGCCTGCTTGATTGGGTGCCGGAAGATCTGACCAATGATCTGCGTGACAATGGCGCGATGAGCTGGCCGGACGTTGCAAGAATTCTGGGAATCGACATTTGACCGAAGGGGAGCAAATCATGGGACGATTGAACGGGAAAACCGCCGTCATCACCGGCGCGGCACGGGGCATTGGCGCGGTCATGGCCAAACACATGGCCGACGAAGGCGCGCGCGTGGTGGTCACGGATGTGCTCGACACCAGCGACACGGTGGCGGCGATCAAGGCGGCGGGCGGCGAGGCCATCGGCCAACAGGTCAACATCACCTCGGATGACGATCTGAACGCGATGGTAGAGGCCACCGAGAAGGCGTTCGGCAGCCTCGACATTCTGGTCAACAACGCCTCGATCTTTGCAGCATTGGAGCCCAAGCCATTCATGCAGATCGACAATGACGAGTTCGACAAGGTCATGACGGTCAACGCGCGCGGCGTGCATCAGGCCACCAAGGCTGTTGTGCCGGCCATGCTGCGCGCCGGTGGCGGCAAGGTGGTCAACATTGCCTCGGGCACTTTCTACTACGGCCCGCCGGGGCTGTCGCATTACACCGCGTCCAAAGGCGCCGTGATTGCGCTGACCCGTGGTCATGCGCGCGAGCTCGGCGACAAGAACATCCAGATCAACGCCATCGCCCCCGGCCTGACGGAATCGGAGGCGCTGCAAGGGCACACCGGCTTTGACCCGGCCCGCGCGCCAACCGTCGCCAGCCGTTCGATCAAACGTGAAATGCTGCCCGAAGATCTGCTCGGCGCTCTGATGTTCCTGATCACGCAAGACAGCAACTTCATCACCGGGCAAACCATCAACGTCGACGGCGGGAAGGTGAACCTATGACCAAGCGGTATTCCTTCGTCGCCCCGATGGGCGGTCCGAACTACGACTGGAGCGCGGACCATACCTACGTGAAGGTCTCGGCGGAAGACACCGGCGGGCAGTACACGCTCATGGAAGACAACCTGAAGAGCCAGTTTGCCTTGGGTCTTCACTTGCACCGCTACCATGCCGAAACCTTCTACATCCTGGAGGGGGACGTCGATTTCTACATCGACGGCGACTGGATGACCGCCACGCCCGGCAGCTGCATCCATGTCCCGCCCGGCGTGCCCCATGCCTGTACGCTCGCGGACGGCTGCGAGGGTGGGCGGATGTTGATGATCTACCAACCCTCTGGTTTTGATCAGTATCTTGCCGAACTGGCCCAGATGACCGAGGCGGACTTTGCCGACACGGCGAAGATGGACGCGTTGAACGACAAATACGATATCGTCAACCTCGGCCCCGTGCCGGACCGGGGCTGACAGGCATAACATCCGGACCGCTCTGCGGCCCGCCAACACACAAGCGAATTTCGGAACAGGTGACATGAGCAAACTGGGCGAAGACATCATTGGGAGCGCAGGGGTTGCGCCGTTTTTTGCGGTGGCGAATGCGCAGGACGTGGGGATTGACGCGCCCGAGAACCGCAAGGGTGATGCCCTGCGGACATGGGTGCGCAGTCTCAGCGGCTTTCAGAAAGAGGCGCTGGTGCGCTCGGCCAAAACCGGCGACACATGGCGGCTGGTGAGCGATGAAGGGCCGTATCTGAACGGCCATGACGCCGCGCCCTGTCCGCTGGCGTTCCTCTCCACCGGTATGGCGGCGAGCTTCATGAACGAGATCCTCGCGCTGGCCAAACTCCAGAACGTCGAGATCCGCAAGCTCAAGCTGATCCAGGACAATTACTACACGATGAAAGGGTCGATGCCGAAGCGGACCATGGTCGGCGGTGCAGAGAACATTGATCTTCAGGTGGAGATCGACTGCGATCTCGACGATGCGAAACTGCATGAATTCCTGATCAACGCCACCTATGCCTCGCCGCTGAACGGGCTGATGCGCGGGCAGCTCGAAAGCCTGTTCAAGCTGGGCCGCAACGGGCAGGAACTGCCCACCGCCAAGGTCGCCGAGCTGGACGGGCCGCTGTTTCCCGATCCCGGCAATCACTTTGCCAAGGCAGAGGCGCAGGCACGCGACATGGCGCTGATGGAGCCGGTCGGGCCAACGCCGAAAAAGGACGTTGTGCTGGGCACCACGGCGGGCGGCTCTTCGCTCTCGGACGAGCAGGACAGGCGGTTGAACATCGGTGCGGTGGCGGTGCTGCGCGAGGATGGCATCAAGGACATCCAGCAGATGCAATACTCGCCCTACGGAACCTCTTTCCGCTTCCTGTCGTCCGAAGACGGGCGCGCGCCGGACGCCAACACGCTGATCTCTGCGGGCATCGGCTTTTGCTTCATGACGCAGTTCGGGCGCTTCGTGTCGATGCTGAAACTGGACCTGCCGGATTACCGGATCGTGCAGGACACGCACTTCAGCCTCGGCGGTGCGTCGGGCGGCACGGGCCGGGCAGGGGAGGCCGACCCGATCGAAACCCACGTCTACCTCGAAACCTCCGAAAGCGATGCGACGGCGCAGGAAATGCTGGATATCTCCGAGCAAACCTGCTTCCTTCACGCGTTCTGCCGCACCGATCTGAAAACCAAACTGAAGGTGGTGCGGGTGTAGCGCAGCCCTCGGGCGATCGTGCATGTCGCCGCCCGCTCAGGGCGGCGTCAAAGCCCGTCGATCCTGTCCTGAAGCCAGGCCGCGCGCTCCAGCTGTTCGTGCACCAAGGCCAGTTTTTGGCGCAGGCGCGTTTTCTTGTCGTCCTTGGGCGTGTCCGCAATCTCGAGCGTCAGGCGCTGCGCCTTGGCTTCGAGCTTGCGCCGCACCTTTTGCACGTGATCCGGCTTGATCTTCTGAGCTTTGCCTTTTTCGAGGCGTTTGAAATACTTGTCGAGTTTCTCGACCGCGTTCTCAAGTCCCATGACATCCCCCGGTTGATGACAGCGCAGCATGCCGCGCGCATGTAAACCTAATATGACGAACCCGGTTTGTCATATCCCGCGCCCCCCATCGTTCTTGCCCCCGGCGCGCGGCAGCAGGTCTTCAAGATCCGCGTCGTCCAGCGACAGGATGCGCTCGACCTCCGCCAGCGCCCCTTCTGGTTCGATATGGAACGCCTGCGCCGCATCCAGCAGATCGCGCATGGCGGCATAGGCATACCGCGAGTCGTTCAGGAACGAGGTCGCCATGCTGGCATCCAGCGTCCGGTTGCGGATCAGCGTGTCGATCCGGGCGTTGGTGTCATGGGCATCGCTGACCACCTGCGCCCGTTCATGATCGAGCCAGAGGCTGGAGCGTTCATCCGGTCCCGACAAATCAAACCTGTTGATTTCCACGAGGATGCGCGCGATCTCGATGCGCAGTTGATCGTAGAGCTCTGTGACCGCCCCCTGATCGCTCTGCGTGTAGCGCGTGGCATTGCGCCGGAGGTGTTTGACCGCCTTCACCGCCCGCACGATCCGCCCCGCCACGTCGCGCAGAGAATAGACCTCTTCCATCACATCGGCGGGAATGTCCTTGGCCCCGACCCGAGTGGCAAATTCGACAATGGCCGAATACAGCGTCTTGACCCGCGTCTCGTAGCGATCGTCGATGTCGAACTCGACAGGGGCACGGCTCGTTCGCACCGCGGCCTCCACGTCCTGCGCGGAAAAAATCTCCTGCCGGTGCAGGTTCAGCCCGTGCGCGATCAGTTCAACCGCGTTGTCGTAGAGGTGCTTGACCTCCAGCCGCATGGCGTATTCGACGGTTTGCGGGAATTCGTCCACCGCCCCGGACAGGAACTTCGGCTCACTCAGATCCTCTTCCGGCTGCGGAATGCTGCGCTCAAGCATGGTGATCAACCATTTCAGAAGCGGCAGCATGATCACCACGCCCAGCGTGTTGAAGATCGTGTGAAACACCGCCAGCTTCAGCGTGAAATCATCCGCCGGAATACCAACCCCGGCTGATATGAAATCAACCGTCGCCCGGATCGGGCCGATAAAGACCAGCGCCACCCCGGCTGTGACCAGGTTGAACACCAGATGCGCCAGCGCAAGGCGCTTGCCCTGATAATTCGCCGTCAGCGCGCCGATGATCGCGGTGATCGTGGTGCCGATATTGGCGCCGATGGCCAGCGCCAACGCGTTCTCATAGGTGATCTGACCTGCGGCCAGCGCAGTGATGATCAGCGTCATCGTGGCATGGCTCGACTGCATGACCACCGTCGCCGCCGCGCCGATCAGCGTATAGATCACCAGCCCGATCAGCCCGGTCAGCGCAAAGCGGCTGAGGTCGAACTGATCCTTGAAGGCTTCGAAGCCTTCTTTCATGTGGTGAATGCCCAGAAACAGAAATCCCAGCCCGGCCAGCACAAGACCCGCGCCGCGCAGGTACTTGTTCTTCTGGAACACCAGCACGATGGCAAAGGCCAGCATCGGCAGGGCAAAGGCCGAGATCTTCACCTTCAACCCGAACCCCGCCACCAGCCATGCCCCGGTGGTGGTGCCGATATTGGCGCCAAAGATAATCCCGACCCCGGCAATCAGCGAAATCAGACCGGCAGACAGGAAAGAAATGGTGATGACCGAGACCAGCGAGCTGGACTGCATGATGGTGGTCGAGACAACGCCGAACCCCAGCGCGCGCGGAACCGAGCCGGTGGCCTTGGCCAGCATGGCTTCGAGAAACCCGCCGCTGAAACTCCGGAACCCGTCCTCCAGCATCAGCATGCCAAACAGGAAAATCGCCACGCCGGCGGCGATCTCCTGGAAATCACTGCTGGCCCAGAACCCGAGGGTCAGGATCAGCAGGATAACCGGCAACAGCAGTTTTTTCATCATGGGCTGAACGCGCGCTTACGGCAGCATGATCCCACGCAGCACGAAGTAGAACAACGCTGCGAGGAAAGCCGAAACCGGCACGGTGATGATCCAGGCGGACACGATCTTGAACAACGACGAGCGATGCACCAGCTGCCGCTTGAGCGCCTTGCGCAACTCCTTGCGCTGCGCCGCGTCGATCACCGCATCCGGCCCCATCTTCTTCATCTCGTCCAGAATGCGCTGCTTGTCCTCTGCGGGCGCGTTGCGGAAGGTCATCAGAACCTGTTCGACCACCGCGAAATCCTTGTCCCCCTGGTGCTGGCTCAGCACGTCTTCGACGGTCTTGCCCAGCCGGGTTTCGAGGAACTCACGCAAAAAGCCCACGCCAAACACCGCCCCCAGCGCCACGTGCGTGGAGCTGATCGGCATGCCAAGCTGGCTGGCAATGATCACCGTAATCGCCGCCGCCAGCGCAATGCAGAAGGCGCGGGAGCGATCAAGCTCGGTGATCTCTGTTCCGACGGTCCGGATCAGCTTTGGCCCGAACAGCGCCAACCCGATCGAGATCCCCAATGCGCCAATCACCATGACCCACAGCGGGATGGCCACCTTGGTGCTGCCGCCTTCAGAGCTGGTCAAGGCGTCGACCACACCGGCAAGCGGCCCCACCGCATTGGCCACGTCATTGGCGCCGTGGGCAAAGCTCAGCAAAGCCGCCGACAGGATCAACGGGATGGTGAACAGCTTGTTCACCCCATCACGGTTGTTCTCCAGCGTCGGCGCGGCCTTGTTGATCATCGGGCGCACGATGATGATCACCGCAAGGCCCACCACCAACCCGACCAGCATCGCCATGGGGAAGTCGATCTTGATGATCTTCTTGATGCCCTTCAGCGCGATATAGGTGGTGAAGGCCCATGTCATGATGCCGATCATGAAGGGCACAACCCGGCGCGCGGATTCGATCGGGTCATCCTTGAAAAAGATCGTCTTTTTAAGCATGTACAGGAAGGCGGCGGCGATAATCCCGCCGGTGACCGGCGAGACGACCCAGCTCAGGGCGATCTTGGCCATCGAATCCCAGTTCACCACGTCCCAGCCCACGGCCGCGATGCCCGCGCCCATCACACCGCCCACGATGGAATGGGTGGTCGAGACCGGCGCGCCCAGCCACGTCGCCGCGTTCAGCCAGAGCGCCGCCCCGATCAGCGCCCCCATCATCACCCAGATGAAGACATTCGGATCCGACACATTGGCCGGGTCAATGATCCCCTTCTTCACGGTCGAGACCACGTCTCCGCCTGCAATGATCGCGCCCGCGGCCTCGAAGATCGCCGCAATCACAATCGCCCCGGTCAGGGTCAACGCGTAGGAGCCTACCGCCGGGCCGACGTTGTTGGCCACGTCATTGGCGCCGATGTTCATCGCCATATAGGCCCCGATCACCGCCGCCGCGATCAGCAGGAACAGCTGATCCACATGCGCAAAGGTCGAGCCGGTGTAGATGATGACGGCAACGACAAACAGGATCGCGGTTCCGAGCCGTCCAACTTCGGAGCGACTCAGGTTCGTTGCGCTTTCGATTTTCAGATAGTCCTTGGCCTTCAAGGGCGTGTCCTCCGTGAGAGACTGCAGGAATGCGCCCCCTTGGCTCGACGACAGAGCGGGGGTTCGCGCGCGTAACAGTGATGTAACGAAATTATGACAAATCGGCCGCATCCCGCCCATGATGCAGATCAACGAAAGCGTCCCCACACGGATTTCTCCGCAGCGCTTTGCAGCACACAACAGCCTGCCCGCACCACCGCACACGCCGACCCTGGTATGTTCATGACAGAAGTCGTGCTGCGCTCAAGCGGACCGAGTTCGAAAGCCATTGTGGATGAGTTGGAGGGTTGGAGCGCGGTGTTTAGATCTGACGAGGAGGCGCTTTGGGATCAATGGGCATACGCGGCCATGGTTCTCGTGGGATCGCAGCGCAGCGATTACCCTGGTCGATCACTTGATGAATGCCCGCGGATTGATCCGCGCGAGACCAAATTGACTTTGTAGGCCGCATGGGCGGGTTCGGATGATAGAAGATCGCTCATAAAAACTTGCAAAACCGTGGCTTTGATATCGCCAAAGGAGATCGGCGTGCGGTGGCGGTACCGGATATCGAAGGCAACGTTGATGCGCTATCCCAGCACGAAGCAACTGGTGGATCATGTCCGCTTCCGGCTGGCTACTGACCTTGGGGACACACGCGGCGAAGGTCGGGGGCGAGCCGAGAGTGCCGAGTTTGGGTTCGGGAGGATCCCGCTCAAATGGCCTTGAGCGGACATTCCCCTCACCAGAGGCGCGGCTTGTGCTTTAGCCGAGAAGTCCCGGATCAAGTCCGGGACGCGTCCTCTCAATGACCGCTTTAGGCCATTTCGACATCGGGATCGCTCACTGGAAACGCCCGCTTCGTCCCGCGTTTGGGACCTCCGCAACCACCTAGACGAAAGTCCGCTTCGGGCTTGCAACTAACCTTGGAACTCAGCGAGGCCAAGGTCGGCAGTGAGCCCATAGCTGTATACTTAATATCTTTGCTGTGTGCGCGCGCAGCGCAGGAATTGTTGCAACTGCGTCATCAACTGGTTCAATTTCGAGGAGCAAGACCAGACATTCGCTGCAATGGCTGATGCACCCATTCAACACCGTTAAGGTCGCTGAGAATAGTCCGCAACCGAACGAGTTATCGGCTTTTTTTATGGCCTGTTGTCGTCGGCGCGGTGCTGACGTGGGTAGCGGAGGGCTGATCTCGCCAAGAGTCCAGATTCCTGCTGTCACCCCGCAACGCAGAGCCTGGAACAAGGACCGGATTGTCGAAATAAACGTCCATTGTTCCTTGGACAGGGCAGGGCGACCCAACGCGGCTCGAATGGAAAGGCAACTGGCGCGGTGTCACGGTCGCCCTCATAGTTCAACGCGCCAGTATGGTCGTCCTGTTCAGGACTGAATCGCCACAATTGGTCTTGAACCCGGTGACTATGGAACCCATTCGCTTCGCCGGCCGGAGGCAATCAGGATCTGCCGACAAACCGGAAACCTGCGTGCCGTCCAGCTGCTGCTTGGCCTCAATAAAGCAGAAATCACAGTCGGCTATCTTGGCGTCGAGCTTTTGGATGCGGCGAGCATTGCAGAGGCGATAGACATTTGAAGCGGGCGCGAACGGATTGCGCCGTTCGCGCCCATATCAACTTACGCGTTCCAAACCGAACGGTCTCACGTCGAAACGTGGCTCACATCTTTGTCCGGGGAATAGATGTCGAGGATATTCCAATGACCGGTGGTGGGCGTCGGGTTGTTGATCATCGGGACGTCCAGAACCGTAGGCTTGCCGCTTGCAATGGCGGCCTCCAGCGCTGGCAGCAGTTCGTCGGCTGAACTGATCCGCACGCCTTCTGCTCCGTAGGCCCGGGCGATCTCGGCATAACCCGGACCGTTCGTCGGACTGTCCGGTGAGCCGGGGAAGGTCGTGCCGTAGGTCAGCCCGTAATGCGCTTTTTGCAGCCCTGCGATAGTGCCGAAGGCGTTGTTGTTCATCACCAGCCAGACGATCCCAAGATTGAGTTCGACCGCAGTGGCCAGCATCGAAGGGTTCTGGCCAAAGCCCCCGTCGCCAACGAGGCTGAGGACGACCCTGTCAGGCGCGGCAAGTTTCGCGCCAATCGCGCCCGGAGGGCCGAAGCCCATCGTGGCAAAGCCGCCGGGTGTAAGGATGGAGCCGGGTGTCAGGATGTCGAATTGCTGGCCGACGCCATTCTTGTTCCAGCCAACGTCCGTTGTGATGATCGCGTCTTCAGGTAGCGCCTTGCGGGTGTCTGCCAGAATGCGTTCAGGCATCATCGGGAAAGCGCTCGAGGTTTGCATCTCTTCGTTTGATGCCTTGAAGGCTGTCCGGAACTCGGCAATCTCGGCCTTCTTTTCGGACCGGGCAAAACCGTCCGGATACATCTGTGTTGCCACACGGAGCAGGACGCGCAGTGCCGCTTTCGCGTCGGCCACGACACCAATCTCGGTCGGGTAATTTCGACCGATTTCCTGCGGTTCTATGTCGATATGGATGACCTTGGTAATGTCACCATCCGCCCCGATGTTGAACGTGTAACCGGGATACCAGCTCGAACAGTCAGCCTCCTTGAAGCGGGTGCCAACTGCAAAGACGTAATCCGCATTCAGGCAGGTCTGGTTGACAAGAGAGGTCCCCCAGAACCCCGTCATTCCCATGACGAGAGGGTGGTCATCGCGCAACGCGCCCTTGCCCATCAAACTGTGTGCGACGGGCAGTCCCATATGCTCGACAAATTCCCGCAATTCTTCGCTGGCCTGTGCCAAAAGGATACCGCCGCCGACATAGGCGACGGGGTTCTCGGCATTGGCGAGTGCTTTCACGATCTCACGCGCGGTCTCGTCGTCCATGGACGGCTTCTTCAGCGCACGCGTATTCAGCGCCACACGATCGAACGTGTCAGACGGGATCACTTCGCTGAAGATGTCCATCGGGACATTCACCAGAACTGGGCCCGGCTGACCGCTTTCGGCCAGGTGGAATGCCTTTTCCAGAATCTCAGCCATCAGATCGGCCCGGTCGACGCGCCAGGCGCGTTTTACGAAGGGGCGGTAAATCTCCCACTGCGCGGCATCAGCATGCAGATTGACTTCCTGGTGCGGGTGTTTGCCGTAGTAGTGCGTCGGGATATCGCCCGCGATTACGACCATCGGAATGCAGTCCAGCGCCGCGTTGGCGACACCAGTGGCGCAGTTTGTAAGACCGGGAGAAAGGTGCGACAGCACGACTGAGGCCCGGCCCTGCACGCGAGCATAGGCATCCGCCGCATGACTGGCGATCTGTTCATGGCGCACCGTGACAAAGTCGATCGGACTTTCGGCCAGTGCCGCCAGCACCGCGATGTTCGTATGGCCGCAAAGACCGAAGACGTGCTTCACGTCGCGCCGCTCAAGGACGTCGACGATGTGTTCCGCGACGGTCTTGCCGTCCACTTTGCTGCCGTCCATCACGCGACCTCCTGACCGTAAAACTCACCGAACAGCTCTTCTTCCGAGGGGCGATCTTCGGGAATGGGACGTGCGACCCAAGTGTAGTTCATCATGTGTTTCATGGTGACGTTCTCGTTGGTGATGTTTCCGCCCCAAACGCCGCATCCGAGGCTTGAGGTCATTGGCATCCCGTTGGTCCACGCGCCCGCGTTGGCCTTTGATTGAGGTTGGCGCACCATCATGCGGCTGACCGGGGCAAGGCGGGCCAGACGGTCAATGTTTTCGTCGTTGTGGCTGTATATGCCGCAAGAGTGGCCTTTGCCGCCGGTGTTGTAGATCCGGCGCACGGTTTCCAGCGCGTCATCGAAGGTCTTGAAATGGTACAGCGCCATAAGCGTCGTCAGCTTCTCCTTGCTGAACTTGTGCTCGGGCCCGATCTGGTCCTGATTTTCGACCATCAGGAACTTACGATCATCGGGGATGGAGAACCCTGCGACTTCGGCCGTTTGTTGCGGTTTGCAAGCAATTGTCGGGAAGGTTCGGTTGCCTTTCTCATCCCACATCGCCGCCTCCAGCATGGCCTTTTCCTCGGTGCTGCACAGGTAACCGCCTTCGGCTTCCAGTGCTGCAACCATCTGATCGTAAATCGATTGCTGGATGATGATGTTTCCATCCGCCGAACAGCCCGAGCCGAAGTCAGATGTTTTGGAGATACGCGTGTTCTGTGCGGCAATCTCGATATCCGCGGTCTCGTCAATGACGATCGACGAATTGCCCGCGCCCACGCCATAAGCGGGTTTGCCGCTGGAATAGGCGGCCTGTACCATTGGTTTGCCGCCTGTGGCCAAAGTCAGGTCGCAGATCGTCATCAGATATTGCGTCAGCGGAATGGACGGCGTGCGCACACATTGAAACAGGTCTTCCGGCGCACCCACCGCGCGGCAGGCCGCGCGCATGACCTCGGTCATCTCCCATGTGGTCTGTGCGGTGCGCGGATGTGGTGAAAAAATCGCCGCGTTGCGCGCATTTGCCGAAGACACCCCGGTCACAGGTGGTGTCATCGCCGGGTTGGTCATCGGGATCAGCGAAGCGATGACACCCACTGGCTTGGCGTATTTCACCAGGCCCTTCGCTTCGTCCACTTCGACGATGCCAGTGGACGGCGTCCGCAAGACATCGCGCAAGACCATCTGAATTTTGAACCGCTTTGCCGGGCGGCCCACACGATCGCCAATGCCGCTTTCGTCAACGCCCTGTTCGGCCAACCGCGTAAACGTCTTCTCGTTGCCCGCATACCAGGCAATCGCCTGGCTGAGCCGGTCAAGCTGCTCCTGGCTCCAGTCTTCGATCTGGGACTGTGCGGCACGGGCGCGCGCCAGCATTTCATGCGCAAGGGTCTTTTCGTCTTCTGTCAACTCACGTGCCATTCAAGGCTTCCTCTCGGGTTCAAAAAATCAGGATCAAGCCGCGATCGCTTCGGGCGCGCGGCGTTTGGACCGGGCGGCGCCAAAGGTCTTCTTGGCGTGTGTCAGGCAGCGGCGGGCGTGCTCTTCGTATCCAAGCTCGGCCACGCGGCTTTGGTTCGGCAGTTCAATGGAGTAGTTCATCGGCGGGCAGCGCTCGATAATTCCCTCAAAATCGATCCACCCTTCGCCAGGGTAAAGGCGCGCATCGCGGGCGAGCTGGATCATGCCTTCGCGGGTGTCGGCAATGCCGGGCAGGCAGTCCGAGATATGCAGGAAATGCAGCCACTCGGGGGGCACGTGCAGGAGTTCGCCAAGATCGACACGGCTGAGGTGCAGATAAAGCGTGTCCACCAGAATACCGCCATTGGGCCGGTCAGCGGCACGCACGATATCGAGCACCTCGTCCAGCGTTCTGAGGCGCGAGAAAGAGGGAAACTCGAGATCAATGCTCAAGCCATATGGCGAGGCCAGATCGCAGGTCTCGGCATAGACATCCAAGAGGAAATTCCGATCGTCCCGCCGCGTCGTCCAAGCGGACATGATCATGTGGCGTGCGCCCAATTCGCCACCAAGTTCCAGCGCCGCTTCAAAATCACGAGGATCGCAATCCTCGGTGATCCTGGCCAGCTCGATATCGAGAACCTGAATCCCGGTCGTCTCAAGGGCTGTTTTCGTCGCCTGCGCCTGAGCCTTGTCCAGCGGCGAATGGGTGAATTCGCCGGGCACGTTCATGGTGATGAAACGCGGGCTCACGGCATCATAGCCTGCGCGCGCCGCGACGTAGACCAGTTCCGCCGGGGTGCAGTTTATCAGCGTCAGATGTGCCAGAGAGTACAGGGGTTCTTCGACGTCGCGGTTTTCTGCAATTGACATGAGCGGCCTCCCCGGTCCGAGTCACTTTTTCCTACGTAATAAAAAATATCAGATATTTTGTAAATCATCAATTTTAGAAATCGCAGAGAGTTTCTGATCCCAAAACGAGCCGCATCCATTTGTGAATGGAGTTCCGAGGATCATGTGTCCCTCGCTGCGAGCGCGAAAATATACATTTTTCAGTAGGTTATGCCTGACTCGCACCCGCACCATCGACATTCGTACGTCGTCAAGTGTGGCGATCATCATGGCGGCCGCACCGGCAACGTCGATCTATCCACGGCTGGCGCAGCAAAAATGGAGATGCCGAAACCGCATCGACCGCCATGTTCCGCATGACAGTTCTGTCGCTCTTCACGATGGGCGCATTGCGCTACGTGCTTTGATATTCAGAGAGATACCCAGGAAGCGCTTCTGCTATTGGAACGGACACATGCATCTATGAAACGGACGCCTTCAGCCCCATCGGTCACACGCGGCATCCCAAGCCACCCGTCCGGTAATTCTCGCCCATCCTTGCGCGCTGCGACCGCCATTGCGAATTCGGTGTAAAGATTGCCCCACGCCTCGATGATGCCTTCGGGGAAACCCCGAGCGGTGCGGACAAGCCTTTCGGTGGCAAGCGAGACCCCATGCCCATGGCCACGGCTGATCACACGGTCCGGTTCCCCGAAACGATTGAACTTCAAACGGTCGCAGTCCTCCAGATCCCACTCCAGCCCGCCTTCGGAGCCGTAGATGCGCAACCTCAGGCCACCGCGATTGCCGGGGGCGAGCCGTGTCGCCATCAGCGTACCCGGTACATCGCCGTGGCGCGTCCAGGCGAAGACCGTATCCTCCAGAGGCTTCGGCGCGCCACAAACATGGAACTCGGCGCGAAGCTCTGTCAGGTCCAAGTGGCTGACAAAGCTTGCCAGATGCGCGGCGTGGGTGCCGATGTCGCCGACGCAACTGGTTTTGCCGGACTTCGCCGGATCAAGCCGCCATTTCACGTGGGGCGCGTCGGCCACTTCCTCGGGTGTCATCCAGTCCTGCATGAATTCCACATGGATCTGGTTGATCTTGCCAATGCCACCGCCAGCCACGATCTCACGTGCCTGCCGGATCATCGGAAAGCAGGACATGACATAAGAGACGCCGAAAACGCAGCCGGTTTCATGTGTCAGTGCGACGAGCGCCTCGGCTTCGGCCACCTCATTGGTCAGAGGTTTGTCGCACAAGACGTCAATCCCGGCCTCAAGGAAAGCTTTGGCGCAGTCGAAATGCAGGTGGTTCGGCGTGGTGATCATCACCGCATCGACCCCGTCTTCACGCGCGGCCTCAGCGGCAGCCATCTGGGCGAACGACGCGTAACAGCGATCCTCTGGCAGATACCATTCCGGCGCGGAAGCCTTGGCCCGGGCCGGATCAGAGGAGAACGCGCCCGCGACCACCTCCCACCGGTCGGTCATCCGCGCAGCGGTGGCCTGCATCCCCGAGATGCGCCCACCGCCGACCACGCCCAGCCGCAACCGGCGAGCGAGGCGGGGAAAAGGGCCTTCGAAATCAAGTTTTTCGGGCAATAGCATGTGTCAAACCTCCGGCGGAGTTGCCCCTTCGGGCAACATTTCAACAGCCATAAAGACCGAGGGGGTAATGGTTTCAAATTGGTGCCAGGGAAAGTTGCCCTCGGCGTCATACATTGGGCGGTGGGTCGTGCCGGGCGCCATCGGCTCTTCGAGGTAGAGCGTGTCGACGTTTCTTTCACGGCATTGCTGCATCTTCCCGAAACCGACGATCTGGGTGTGCACCTCGCGAAACCCCGGCACCGGGCAAAAAGCGTGGTCGCGGTGCAGCCCGACGTTCAGCGGCACCGAGGCGGAGTGATAGAGAGTAAAACCGAACTGCCCGACCCAGACCTTGGGGGACATGTAGTGTTCGACCCCGCGCAACCGCTCCTCCCCACGCACCTCAAAGGCCGAGGGCCAGGTGTCGCGGATTTGTGCCAAAAGCACGGCTTCGTCGGCATGATCGGCAAAACCCTCGATCAGAACGGCATGACGAACGCCACGAATCTCAGTGTCCTTCAGGATCACCGATTGCAGCGCGCCCAAGGACTGTTCGCGCACTTGCAGGGGCATCTCGGCAAGGTTCAGAACGATGGTCTTGCCGGTGATGGCGTGACGGTTTTCGTCCGTTAGGATGCGGACGGCGAAGAACGGGTCGCCGATGGTCAGTGTTTCAGTGGTCATGTCATGGTTCTCAGATCAACGTTCAGACCTTGCTCGGAGGTCTCGGCCAGCATGGGCGGACGGGCGCAGGTGCTTGCGATGTTGACAAAGCGGCCGAGGCCGGGACTGTGCAACATGCCGTCCATGACTTCGCAGAGGTGCAGTCCAAGCGCGCCATTGGCACGCGGCTCGCGCCCTTCGCGGACGGCAACGGCCAGGTCCGCCAGCCCGACACCACGGGCGTCGAAGTTCAGACCGTGCGTGTTTTCCGCCACCTGCCAATCTGCCGGTGCCTTGGGCCGGGGCCGCATGGTCCAACGCGCGGTGTCACGGGTGCGCACCCAAACCGGTCCCTGAAAGATGTTCGCTCCGTCGCCCGGATCGGGATCGGGGATGCACAGCGTGCCTTCAGTTCCGTAGATTTCCAGCCGGGGGGTCTCGCTTTCCCAGACGTCGAAACTGACCATCATTTGACCCGTCACACCGCTTTCGAACTCGATCAGGCTTAGGCTATGGGTATCAACCTCGACCGGCATCATCTCACCGTGACGCGGGCCGTTTTCGATCATGCGGGACGCTTCGCGCTTGCGGCCGAGGCCCGCCACTCGGGCAATGGGGCCCAGGCAGAACACCATTGCCGCAAGGTAGTAGGGGCCCAAATCCAGCAGGGGACCGCCGCCTTTGGCATAGTAGAAATCCGGGTTCGGGTGGTGCCGTTCGACCCCACTGGTGGGCACAAAGGCCGACACGCTGTGAGGCGCACCAATGATGCCCCCGTCGAGCAGTTTGCGCAGAGTCTGCCAGCGCCCGCCAAAGAACGTGTCGGGCGCGTTGCCCACCATCAACCCCTTTGCTGCCGCCAGTTCAAGAACACGCCGCCCATCATCCAGATCGGTGACAAAGGGTTTTTCGGAATAGACATGCTTGCCTGCCTTTAGCGCCGCCAAGCTGATGTCCGCATGGGCAGCCGGGATGGTCAGGTTCAGTACGGCGTCGATATCGGGATCGGCGATGATCTCGTCCGGTCGCGCCACGCGCGCCACGCCATGCTCTGCCGCCTTGATGCGGCTTTCGTCCATGTTCAGGCTGCCGCAGGCGACAATCTCGACCCCGGAAAACCCTTTCATATTTTTCAGATAGATGTCGCTGATGCGACCGGTGCCTATCAGACCGACCCGGAAGGTTTTCGCGGGATCACTCATCTTTCTCCTGTGGTTTGTACTCTGGCAGGTACGCAGGTGGCATCGGCCCCTTGTTGCGTCCGCCTTGCTGCATCTGTTCCCAGCCATGGGCCAGCACGCCGACGGAGCGGCTGAGGCAAAAGAGCCCGCGTGACAAAGGGGGCGGGAAGCCAAGCTCGCAAAAGATCACCGCCGTTGCCCCGTCGATGTTCATCGCAATAGGCGTGCCGCGCTGGCGTCCAATCTCGGCCTGAACGGCTTCGCCGATATCCGCGAACCGGCCCGAGACAGTTCCCGCATTCGCCGCGTCGCGCACCAGCGCCATCAGGCGGGGCGCTCGGGGGTCAACCGGTTTGTGAAACCGGTGGCCAAAACCGGAGACGATCTTGCCATGTGTCGCGCGCCATGCGGCGATGCCATCGCGGGCAGCGGTTTCAAGGTCGTCACCGGCGTCGATCCGCGCCGCGATATCTTCATATAGCTCGGCGCATTGTTCTCCGGCCCCGCCGTGCACATCGCCCAGCATATTTACGCCCGTCGCCAAAACGTTGTTGAGCCCCACACCACAGGTCGCCGCCATCCGCGCGGCGGCAATCGACGGTGCCTGAGGCCCGTGATCGACACCGGCAACCAAAGCACATTCCAAAAGCGCCGCTTGGTCAGGCGATGGCAATTCACCCTGTGTCATCATCCAGATCATCTGGCCAAAGGACACATTGCCGATCAGGTCCTCGATAGGATGCCCCCGAAAGGCAATCCGCCCCGGAGCCATGTCGATGATCGACGTGCGCCACCAGTGGCGCACCGCGTTGGCGTCTTTACTCATGCTGTTTCCAGTTCTTTCAGGTGACGCATCTGCGCTGCCAGCCGGATTGGCGCATTCCGGGCGCCGTAGCCTTGATAGCCGCCCTTGCGCGCGACGATCTCAAAGAAAAACCCACCCCAGATCGGAACTGAATAGACCTGAAAATATTCCCCCACACCGTCACGGTCATAGAGAATATTTCCATCCTTCAACTTCGTGATCATCTCTTTTGGCAGATCAAAACGGACGCGCAGATCGTCGTAGTAATTCGCGGGCATGATCAACCGGTCAAATCCGGCGTCAGCGAGCAGATCGGAGGTTTCAAAAATGTCGTCACTCAGAAACGCCAGATGTTGCACACCCGCGCCAAAGCCCTGAGCGAGGAAAGCCCCCGCAAAAGTCCGCCGCTCGCCTGCACCGTTGAGGTTCAGACGCACCTCGCCTTCGGGGCTTGCCAGCGCCTGACTGAGAATAATGCCCGAAGGATCCGCCACGTCGACGACGTCCGCTTTTTCCATCTCGAAAGTCGACAGGTAGTAGGTCAGCCAGCTTTGCATCTCTTGATAGCGCATGGTTTGGGCGACGTGGTCGATACGCCTCAGACCCGCGGGTTGGGCGGCGCGTTCTTTGGGAACCGGTTCGAACTCGATGTCCCAGACACGATGAAGATCGGACTTCTCGTCAATGAAGTGCACGACAGAGCCGCCCACGCCCTTGATGGCAGGAATGCCCAACTCGCCTGTTCCCACTGGCTGGGAGAAGGCCGGCGCGCCAAGCGCCGTTGCCCGTGTTACCGTCTGCTCTGCATCGCGCACGCGCAGGCCCATGTCACAGACGCAAGGACCATGCTCGGCCCGCGCCTCGGCTGCGAAACCCTTGGTCTCGGAATTGACCACGATGTTGATCGCGCCCTGCCGCCAAAGCTCGACCGACTTCGACCGATGCTGGCGTTCCTTCCGAAAGCACAGCGTTTCCAGAAGGCTTGTCAGGCGGTCTCGGTCGCTCCCTTTGGCGGCAAACTCCATGAACTCCAGCCCGGTCGGCGTGATGCGCGGCGGCAGGTTTTCAAGCGGTCGCGCCAGCGCAGGTTCCCGCGCAGCGACTTCGTCCAGAAGCGATACCAGCGCCCGGTAAGCATCGGGCGCATGGGCCTCGCGCCCGCCTTCCGCTGTCGCGCCGACGCGCGCAATCGACCAGGGGCCGCGGTACCCTGACCGCGCGATGATCCGGACGAAACTGGCAAGGTTCAGCCCCCCTTGCCCCGGCAAGAGGCTGAAATGGCTCTTGAGCCGGGTAATGTCGAAATCAAGGGAGGGCGCATCCGACAGCTGAACATGAAATACGCGGTCTCCGGCAATGTCGCGCAGTCGCGCCGCCTGTGCACCGCCAGCAAGCGCAAAAAACGAATTGAGCGCGAGACCAAAGGCAGGGCTGTCCACCGCCTCCACGATCTCCAACGCCTGCAATTCGGTCGTGATATGCCGCGCCCAAGGCAGCGCAATCAGCGCAGCGCGGCACCCGGCACGGTCGACCCGCTCCGCGAGCTCTCGGAAATCCGCAGCGATCCGGGCGATGTCAGATGCCGCATCCGGGCGGGTGCTCGCCCCGATCAGCAGCGTGCGTGCGCCAAGCGCTTTCATGATGTCCAGCTTGTGGTCGAGGCGCGCGAACGCGGCCTTGCGCGCATCTCCACTCAGTCCTTCGAAATCGTGGAAAGGTTGGAGAACTTCGATGTCCAGACCAAGGGAGCGCGCCAGTTTGCCGACCTCTTCGGCGCTGCCCGAAAACCCTGTCAGGTCGGGCTCATACAGCTCGATGCCAGTAAATCCCGCCGCCGCAATCCGCTCCAGCTTTTGAGGCAGGTCACCGGGCACGTTTGTCGTTGAGATCGAAAGCGGGGTCATCCCTGATACCCGAACAGACGGGGCAGCCACAGGACGATGTCCGGCACGAGGATCATCAGAAGAAGTGCACCCAGCAGAACCGCAAGGAACGCCCAGATTTCCGCGATGATCTCTTTCAGCGGGATACCCGTGACGGCATTGATGACGAACAGAAGAATGCCGTAGGGCGGTGTGATCAGTCCGATCATCGAGTTGACCACGATCAGCACGCCGAAATGCACCAGATCAATGCCCAGTTCCCGGCAGGTCGGAATGAACAGCGGGATGATGACGAGGATGATGACCGTCGCGTCCAGAATGCAGCCCAAGAGGAGGACCAGAATGTTCACAAGCAGGATGAACATCAGTGGGCTTATGTCTGCGCCTGAAAACATGTCAGAGATCGCCTGCGGCACGTTTTCCTGAATGACCACATAGGTCAGGATCATTGATGCGCCGATGACCAAACCGACCGAAGCAGCTGAGCGCGCGCTTTCGACGAAGATTTGGTAAAGCGTCTTGATCTTGATGGCGCGGTAGAGGCCTGCTGCAACAATCAGCGCATAAAGGGCTGCGATGGCGGCGGCTTCGGTCGGTGTCGTCACACCGGAGTAAATGCAGCCCAACAGGATGACCGGCATCAACAATGCCGGGAATGCACGTACGGTCAGCCCGGGCAGTTCTCGCAATGGCACGGGTTCTTCCTGTCCGAACCCACGCCGGTGCGAGATTGCCGTATTCATGCCCATCAGAACGAGACCCATCACAAGGCCCGGCACGATGCCTGCCAGAAACAGGTCACCAACCGACGCGTTTGAAACGAGCGCATAGAGAACCATGGGGATCGACGGAGGAATGATCGGGCCGATGGTCGCTGTCGCAGCCGTGATGGCCGCCGCATAACCGCGCGTATAGCGGCCCGATTTCACCATCATATCGATAATGATCTTGCCGATTCCGGCCGCATCCGCCACGGCGGAGCCGGACATCCCCGAGAAGATGAGGCTGGCCACGACATTGACGTGGCCCATACCACCGCGAAACCGCCCCACAAGCGCGATGCAGAATTGCAAAAGCCTGTCCGAGATCGAGCCCGCGTTCATGATGTTGGCCGAGGCGATGAACAAGGGCACCGCGAGCAACAAAAACCCGTCAAACAGGCGCTGCACCATGGTTGTCCCGGCAATCGCAAGGTCTTGCCCGGAGACACCCAGATAGACCAGCACACCGACGAGAATGGCATAGGCGACCGGCGTTCCGATCGCAGCCATGCCAAAGAGCGCGATCATGCCGAGGATAAGTTCGAAGCTCATTTTTCCAACTCCACGCCATCAGTCTCGCCACCGAGAAGCATCTCCATCTCGGTCTCGGGCGGGCCGAAACGAACAACGGTGTAAATGCGCCAGATGTAGCGGAGCGTGACGACAATCATCAGCATCACGAAAGGCGCAAAGAGCCACTTGATCGCGATCTTGTCGCCTGTGATTGGCATCCGGATAGTCTGGATTTTTTTTAGGTTCATCAGGCGGTTGTCGAACACCGTTTCCCACACCGCAGGCAGCGAATAGAGCATCGCAATAATCATCAAGACCGCCGTGACCAAAGCGAGGATCTTGCGCACCGGTCGCGGTACGCCAAGGTAGAGCACATCGAACGTCACATGGTCGGACTCGCGCACGATGAACGCGCAGCCGAAGAAAATGACAAAGACCCACAGGAGCGAGATCAGAACCACCGACCAGCCGATCGGCTCAAGAAAAGGGACGTAGCGGAAAAGGATCTGCAGAAGGAAAGTGACAAAAATCGCCGCCAAAGCCATGGCGGCGATGAATTCTGCGCCGCGGGTGAACCATTTGCGAAGTGTGCCCATTTTCGTTCTCCCGCGACGTCCGTTGTTGAGGCTTAGTTGCCGAGTGCGTTGATCTTCTCAAGCACACCCTCGGGCCACGACGCTGCAGCTTCACTGCCAACGTACTGGCCCTGCACGTGGGTGCGGAACGCCGCAAGATCGGGCGTGTAGATCTCAACGCCCTGGCTGCGGATGAAATCGGCCAGGTTGTTCTCCTTGTCGAGCTGCTTCAGGCGGCCATAAGCGGCGGCGGCATCAGCGGCGCGTTGAACAGTGATCTTCTGATCGGCATCAAGGCTGTTCCAAGTCTCGGCCGAGAAAGCGATATAGTTCAGGTCGACAAGGTGCGACGTCAGCGCGATCTGTTTTGTGACCTCGTAGAACTTCTGGTCAACGACGGTGGGGAGCGGGTTGTCCTGGCCGTCAATCGCGCCTGACGACAGCGACGTGTAGACCTCGGAGAAAGCCAGAGGGGTCGGCGAGGCGCCCAGTGCAGCCCCCAGGAACTGCCACGCATCGGTGCCCGGCATCCGCAGGTTGACACCGGCCAGATCGGCGGGCGTTTGAACATCCAGTTCTTCACGGGTCTGACGCAGGTTTACATGGCGGCGGCCCAGATACATGACCGACAACAGCTTCACGCCAAGCTCGTCTTCAACCTTTTGCTTGAATGGATCCATCAGCGGGTCGTTGAATACACGGACCTGATGCGCGGCGTCCTGATGGACATAACCGGTCGCGAAGATCGAGAACTCGGGGAAGAACTGTGCCAGTTCCTGCGCCGAGGCGATCGACATGGTCAAGTTGCCACCCGCGATCGCTTCCAGCTCTGTACCTTGCGCAAAGAGCGTACCGTTGTAGCCAGCCTGATAGTCGGCAAAGCCTGCAACCATCGGTGCAAAGACTTCGGCCATTGCGACAGAACGCTGGTCTGTCTCAGAGCCGGAAGTCGCAAGCGTAAAGGTCATCTTGTGGCCATCGGCAACTGCGGGGATCGCAGACATCGCCAGACCAAGTGCGGCAACTGAAGTGATTGCGGCACGGCGCGTGAGTTTCAACATGAGGTTCCTCCCTTAGGTTTTGCGCCGCAATGGGCGTCGCAGCGTTTATGATCGATTTTTCTAATTTTGCAATATGTTTTGCAAAGTATCAGATATTTTTATTATACGCAGGCAAACTGAGACGCGGCGGACTTGGTGTCGTCGCCGAGAGAAATCTCACGCCCGGTTTCCGAAGAACGTGCAACAGCTTCAACAACTTCAAGGGACTTCAACCCTTCCCAGCCAGACACCAACGGTGCCTCGCGACCAGCGATCACAGCGGCGAAGTGGGCCATTTGCACGGCAAGCGGATCGTCCATACTGCAGGTCAGGGTTTGGGCCGAAATCGGCGTCCACCAATCTGGCGCGTCCCGGTGCTGCCAGACTCGCAAGTCGGGCAAAGACAGCCCTCCCATGGAGCCTCCAATCAGGTAACAGCTTTCGGAAGTGGCCGGATATGCGGGATTCTCTCGGGCCGTCAGCTCCCAACTCCACGGAGCAACAATACTGTCCGAGACTGAGATCGTCGCAATGGCGCCGGATTGAAACGTGAGAACAGCGGTTGCGAGGTCTTCATTTTCGAACCCCCGCCGCGACGGAACCGCGATGGCCTGAACCGATGTGACTTCTCCGCAAAAGTGACGCAGCAGATCAACATCATGGACAAGGTTGACCGAAATCGGACCTGCCCCATTTTTTGTGCGCCACGGTGCGGCGTCGAAATAATGATCGGGCTTGTAGAACCAGCATGTCGCCTGAATGGCGCGAATGTCCCCGACGGCACCCTCCATCAAAGCCTGTTTCGCGGCTTTCACCATCCCATTGTGACGCCGGTGATGGCCCACCAGCAGTGGAACACCGGCTTTATCAGCGGCATCGGTAAGCTGCCTTGCATCGTCCGATGTCACCGCAATCGGTTTCTCTATCAGAACCGGACAGCCGGATGTGATGCAGGCGAGCCCTTGGTCCAGGTGTGCAGGGGTGGGCGTCGCAAGGACCACGCCGTCCGGCATGGAGGCTGCCAGCATCTCTTCAAGCGAAGCGTACACGGGCACATCAAGAGCACCCGCTGCGGCCTGACCTTCCTGGCTGGGCTCTACGACCGCTGAAAGTATCATGTCGGGAGCACGCCTGATGACCTCGGCATGACGCCGTCCGACCAGACCAAACCCTGCGACGGCAATCCGCGTTTTCTGTGACATGCCCAGACCTTCCTACCGTGCGACTCTGTGTTTCGCGTATCCCGCAGGATCGACGCATGAAGTTCATAATATCAGATATTTTGTGATGCAACATATAATATGCTGATTTGCAGCTTGCGCCGCATTCAGGTACTTTGTCGGAAATACACCCAAACCACCGGATGAAACTCGATGACAAAATCCCGCAACGTCGTAGGGGCTTCGACATACCAGCGCATCAAGCGCGACATCATCTTCGGTGACCTCGCTCCGGGATCGAAGCTGAAGTTGGACGGGTTACGCGAACGCTACTCGGCGTCTATGTCCACGCTGCGCGAGACGTTGAACAGACTTGCGAGCGAAGGCTTTGTCGATGCGCAGGATCAAAGGGGCTTTTTCGTGACCCCTGTTTCTCGCGAAGACCTGATCGAGATCGCCAACCTGCGCGTGCTGCTCGAATGCCATGCACTGCGGCTGTCGATTGAAAACGGCGACACCGATTGGGAAGGCAACCTCGTCGCTGCGCATCACAAGCTGCACCTGATGGAACAGAAGATGCTGCAGGGGGACGACAGTCAGAAGGAAGACTGGAAGCGCTATGACTGGGAATTCCATCTTGCTTTGATCGAGGCATGCGGGTCAAAAAACCTGCTCTCACTACACTCTGTGCTCTACGACAAATACCTGCGCTACCAGATGCTGGTTTTGACATATCGCGGTGAAGAGGCGGTAGAAGAGCACCGAAAGGTTTTCGAAGCTGCCCTCGCGCGCGACATCGACACTGCCGCCGAGACACTGAAGACGCATATCGACAAAGGGTTGGAACACACGCTGGCGGCATTCTAGCGATTTGATCTCTGTCACCAGCCCTCATCGTCTCAGGCCGTTTAGCGGCTGCCAGATAGAAATTCCCTGAGACAACCGGGAGCGAATGCTGCGTCAGCAATAGCTGCAGCCGCAAAAGGCCAGTTTGTCCCGCAATGAGGCTTTCCGCCTATAGGAACCAGGCGCGGTTTTGGATTGTCACAGCTTACTCGAACGATCAGGGAGTGGCACGACGAGCAGCCATCCTGAGCTCAAGGATGTCCATCGTGTTGAACTGGCAGGCTTGTGAGCGCCCGCGGGATGTCCGTTATTGGAAAGCTGTAATGCAGACCTGACCAATCAGACGAATGTCCGCATTACGCCGTTATGGCCATGACCAACGGTAGTATTACTTGTTTCGAAGCAAATCACTCGCCGCGCAACACCTCTAAAGTGGGCTTTGCTGACAGCTTCGCAGCAATCTGTGCGAGCGTCCTTGTCTCGCGGAATGGCAGGTGTCGCCGTTTCGACCATCTCAAACGGTACAACAGTGCGCACGCTTTTTCCGCCTCGCAGACGACGCCGAAGCCGCGTGGCGGAGGGGGCTATCTCGGTTCGCAGGTGAAATTCTTTTGCCAAAAATCGGGGGGGAATCGCGATGCAGTGGCCCCTCAGAACTCTGTTTCGCGCAAAAGTACCTTTTCGTGTTGAGACAGGACTTACCCAATTGGGTCAGTTGAGCCTGCCTCGCCCCGGCCTGATGCCACGCCCCCTCAATCGCTTCACAGAATCGGAGCCCGTCCCGACAGCGCGGATCCCCTACCATCGGCGAGGAAAAGCCACTCTGCGCTCGCCATGATGCAGGCGCTTTCTAGGCCCAAGACGGCGCGCGGCGGGGCACCCAAGCGCGGCATAATTGTCCCGCAAAGCGCCAACTTGGAATTAAAGGGCTCAGAAATTATCATGTGAGTGATTGATTTGAATGGTGCCCCCACACGGACTCGAACCGCGGACCTACTGATTACAAATCAGTTGCTCTACCAGCTGAGCTATAGGGGCACCGGGCTGATGGCTGCTGGGTGCCATCGGTGACGGCCGCGAAGCGGTCCGTATGGCTCATTTAACCGAGCCGCTTTCGAAGGACAATAGGGCAAACGCAGAGAAATCTGCCCGAATTCACGGTTTCGACGGCCGCCGCAGAGGGGCGTCACCGCCGCGGTTCACCGGACGTTTGATGCGCTTGCTGGGATCGGCGGCGCGGGAGGGCTTTTTCGCAGCGCCAGCCGCTGCCCCGGCCGGTTTTCCGGGGCCTTTGCCGAAGGTTTTGCGTGCCTTGTCAGACGGCTTGCCGCCCGGTTTGCCCGATGGCTTGCGGGGCGCCTTGCTGCCGCCGCCGGCTTCTGGTTTCCCGAAGGACTTGGGTTTTGCGCCCGGTTTGCCGGGGGCCTTGTCCTTGGGCTTGCCCGCGCCATCCTGCGCCGGTTTCGAGCCCTTGAGCGGCCTGTGCGCTTCGTCCAGAACGCGCCTCGGCGGGCGCTTGTCGCCATCGCGCCGTTCGGGCCGTTCGCCCGGACCCTTGCGATGCGGTTTGCCGCCGGGTTTGCCACCCGGCTTCGGTCCGCGAGGAGGGGCGCTGGCAAAGGCAGGCTCGCCGTCAACGCGGGTGGCAAAAACGTCCTTTTCCAGATGCCCTTCGCTGCCCAGCGTGTCTTCGAAATCCGGCACCGCGCCCTCGGCCAGTTCCACGAAGGTCTGATCGTCCTGCACGCGGATACGCCCGATGTGATCTTTGCTCAGGTTGCCGACGCGGCAGAGCAGAGGCAGCAGCCAGCGCGCTTCGGCCCCCTTGTCGCGGCCAATGCTCAGCGAGAACCACAGTGACGGGCCAAAGGGCGCGCGCGGGCCATGCTCGGGTTTCTCGCCGGGTTTGTTCAGCTCTTCGGGGGCGGACAGACCGGCGCGGAACAGGCGCAGACAGGCGGCGGCGACTTTCTCGGCCCCGTGTTCTTCGAGCAGTTTCAAGGCAAAGGCCTTGTCCGTTTCGCCAATTTCCTCTTCCCATGCGGAATCGGCCAAAAGACGCGCCTCATCAGAGGCGAGGATTTCTTCCGCGCTCGGAGGATAGGTCCACTCGGCTTGAATTTTCGCCCATTTCAGCAGGCGCGCGGCTTTCTTCGAGGCCTTGTCCGGCACGATCAGCGCGGACAGGCCTTTGCGCCCGGCGCGGCCGGTGCGGCCCGAGCGGTGCAGCAATGCTTCGGTGTTGGTGGGCAGATCAGCGTGGATCACGAGGCCAAGGTTCGGCAAATCAATCCCGCGCGCGGCCACATCCGTCGCCACACACACCCGTGCGCGCCCGTCGCGCAGCGCCTGCAGCGCGTGGCTGCGCTCGTCCTGAGACAGCTCGCCCGACAGGCTCACCACGGAAAACCCCCGGTTGGCAAAACGCGCGGTCAGGCGCGCAACTGCGGCGCGGGTGTTGGCAAAGACAATCGCCGTCGGTGCATCATGAAACCGCAGCAGGTTGATGATGGCGTTCTCCGTATCGCGCTGGGTGACCTGCACCGCCTGATAGGTGATGTCCGCGTGCTGCGATTTGCCCGAAACGGTAGAAATGCGCACGGCGTCGTTCTGATACTGCTCGGCCAGCTTCGCAATCGAAGGCGAGACGGTGGCGGAAAACATCAGCGTGCGGCGCTCTTCCGGTGCTTCGCCGAGCATGTATTCAAGGTCTTCGCGGAAGCCGAGATCGAGCATTTCGTCGGCCTCGTCGAGCACCACGGCGCGAATATCCGAAAGGTCCAGCGAGCCGCGCTGGATGTGATCGCGCAGACGCCCCGGCGTGCCGACCACAACATGTGCGCCGCGGTCGAGCGCCCGCCGCTCGTCACGGGCGTCCATGCCGCCAATACAGGAGGTGATGCGCCCGCCGGCCTTGCCATAGAGCCAGTCCAGCTCGCGCTTGACCTGCATGGCCAGCTCGCGCGTCGGCGCAACAACCAGCGCCAGCGGGGCAGCGGGCGGACCAAAACGGGCCTCTTCGCCCAGCAGCGTCGGCGCGATGGCGAGGCCAAAGCCCACGGTCTTGCCCGATCCGGTCTGTGCAGAGACAAGCAGGTCCGCACCCGCCAGCCCCTCTTCGGTGACGGCTTCCTGCACATCGGTCAACTGGTCAAAGCCCCGCTCGGCGAGGGCATCGGAAAGGGTAGGGATCATGGGAGGCGTGTCCGAAAGGAAAGGAGGCCGGGAACGGCAAGGGGTCGCGATATAGGATCACGCGCCGCATGTCCATCGCGTATTTGCGGACAAACCGCCGCAAAGGGGGGAGGGACGGAAAGAGAATGGCGGGCGAGAGTGGCCCGAAAGGGACGTTGACCGTGCAGGGAACGAGCCGTGCCATTGACGGGCCGTGGCATGGCGATGTTCCCTCAGATCCCCTCGATTTATCCCAGCCACTGGCGCGCTAGCCAAGCGCATTTATCTGCATCAACCCAATCGCCGTGCCGTGGGGACGGCCCGTCGATGGCGCGGCGCCCTTCGGGCTTGATTCCGCGCTAAGGTTCTTGGCTCAAATGTCCCCCAAAGGCCAAAACCATTCACAGCAAATCCCACGCCAGCGCGTTGCACGGAACTTCGGTCAGCCGGGGGGGGGGACCGGGATCCCGAAACGCGATCCCGGTCAATCCGGCTCAGACCTCGGTCCAGGCCTTGTCTTCACCGCCGAGGCCGCCAACCTGCACCCGTGTCGGCAGACCGATCTGATCCAGAAGGCCAAAGAACGGCTTGGGGTCCAGCTCTTCGACGTTTTTCATCGTCTTGGCATCCCACTCACCCGAGGCAACCAGCATCGCCGCCGCCACCGGGGGCACACCGGCGGTGTAGGAAATCCCCTGGGAGCCGACCTCCAGATAGGCCTCCTTGTGATCCGCGACGTTGTAGACGAAGTACTCGACGTCCTGACCGTCCTTCACACCTTTCACCAGATCGCCGATGCAGGTTTTGCCGGTGTAATCGGGGGCGAGCGAGGACGGATCGGGCAAACAGGCCTTCACCACCTTCAAAGGCACCACTTCCAGCCCTTCGGCGGTGGTCACGGGCTGCTCGGACAGAAGGCCGATGTTCTTCAGCACCGTAAAGACATTGATGTAGTGATCGCCAAAACCCATCCAGAAGCGCACATCGGCCTGCGGGTAGTTCGTGGCGAGGCTGTGCACCTCGTCATGCCCGGACTGGTACGCCTGAGACGGGCCAACCACCGGCAGATCCCAGACATGGCCAGAGGCAAACATGCTCGTCTCTTTCCACTGCTGGTCTTCCCAGTAGTACACCACGCCTGTGAACTCGCGGAAATTGATCTCGGGATCGAAGTTCGTGGCAAAGTACTTGCCGTGCGAGCCTGCATTAATATCAACGATATCAATGCTTTTGACCTCGTCCATCTGGTCAATGGCAAAGCGCGCATAGGCGTTCACCACGCCCGGATCAAACCCCGCGCCAAGGATCGCGGTCACGCCTTTCTCGGCGCAGAGATCGCGCTTTTTCCACTCGTAGTTCGCATACCACGGCGGCGTCTCACAGATCTTGTCCGGCTCTTCGTGGATCGCCGTGTCGATATAGGCCGCGCCCGTCTCGATACAGCCGTCCAGAACGTGCATGTTCACGAAAGCCGTGCCGACATTGATGACAATCTCGGAGCCGGTCTCCCGGATCAGCGCAGCCACAGCGGCGGAATCCGTTGCGTCCAGCGCATGGGCGGCCAGGACGCCATCCTGCTTCATCGCGGATTTATCCTGCACGGAGGCAATGATATCGTCGCATTTCGACTTTGTCCGGCTGGCGATATGAATGTCGCCCAGCACATCATTGTTCTGCGCGCATTTATGCGCCACGACCTGTGCGACGCCGCCAGCGCCGATGATGAGCACGTTCTTTTTCAACGAATAAGACCTCCGTTCGTTGGGTAGTCAGGATGGGTTCACGACAGGGCTGCCGAGAAATCCGCGTAGGTGAAGTCCCGCACCATCCGCACGCGTCCGTCGAGTTCGCGTACGGCGATGCTTGGCATTTTTACGCCATTGAACCAGTTTTTCTTGACCATTGTATAGCCCGCCGCGTCCTGAATGGACAAACGATCGCCGGGGCTCAGCGGCTTTTCAAAGCGAAACTCGCCAAAGATATCCCCCGCAAGGCAGGACTTGCCGCAAACCATCCACTCCTGATCTCCGGCCTCCTTCATCTTGGCGCTTTCGCGGTAAATCAGCAGATCAAGCATATGCGCCTCGATGGAACTGTCGACGATGGCAAGGTTCTTGCCATTGAACAGCGTGTCGAGCACCGTAACCTCCAGCGTGGTGGACCCGGTGATCGCGGCCTCTCCCGGCTCAAGGTAAACCTGCACCTCATTCTGGCCCGCAAAGCGCTTGAGCCGCTCCGCCAGCCGGTCCAGCGGATAGCCCTCGCCGGTGAAATGAATACCGCCTCCAAGGCTGATCCACTCCATCTTGCGGATCAAATGGCCGAACCGCTGCTCGATCATGCCGAGCATCGCGTCAAAGCGCTCAAAATCCGCGTTCTCGCAATTGTTGTGGAACATGAACCCGCTGATCAGATCGGCCACCGGTTCAATGTCCTCGGGCGCATGTTCGCCAAGACGGCTGAACGGCCGTGCCGGATCGGCCAGATCAAAGTCAGAGGTGGACACGCCCGGATTGACCCGAAGCCCGCGCGTATGATCGCGGCTGACAGCCTCAAACCGCTGCAATTGCTGCGCGGTGTTGAAGATCACCTTGTCCGAAGAGGCCAGAACCTCGCCCATTTCATCCGGTGCCCAGGCCACCGAATAGGCATGGGTCTCACCCGGAAACTTCTCACGCCCCAGCTTCACCTCGAACAGCGAGGAGGAGGTGGTGCCGTCCATATACTCGCTCATCATGTCAAAGACGGACCACGTGGCAAAACACTTCAGCGCCAGCAAGGCCTTCGCACCGGAGTGCTCACGCAGCCAGGCGATCTTTTCCATGTTCGGAAGCAGCAGCGACTTGTCGACCAGATAATAGGGCGTTTGCATGGGCGTCAGACCTTATCAACGAGGGTGGCCTGCACCTAGTGCCCATAATCGCACATGGCAATGGTTTGTTGCGGGCCGCAACATGCCACCGTGCCCGGTGCCCGTCATATAGGCGTAACATGACGCGGATAGAGAAGGGGGCGCATACTGTATGTCGTAGGACTTGCCAGAGGCCAAACACGATATATAGTGATAAGCAGCTGGGGCGGGGTGTCCCGCCCTGGTCTTGAATGAAAAGGCAGACAGGGCGGAGGACGAGTCCCCCAATGGACGGCAATTTCAGAACGACATTTGTCCGCGAACCGGGCGCATTGAAACAGAACCCGGCGCTTGTGCTGAACGCGGATTACAGGCCCTTGTCCTACTATCCGCTCAGCCTGTGGCCGTGGCAGGAGGCGATCAAGGCGGTCTACCTCGACCGGGTCGATATCGTCGCCGAATATGACGAGGTGGTGCACTCCCAGAGCATGACCTTGCGAATACCCAGCGTCGTTGTCCTCAAGGATTACGTAAAACCGAGAAAGCGCGTGGCCTTCACGCGCTTTAATCTTTTTTTGAGGGATGAGTTCTCCTGCCAATACTGCGGCAGCCGCAAGGAACTGACCTTTGATCACGTGATCCCGCGCGCGGCGGGAGGCGTGACCTCCTGGGAAAACGTGGTGGCGGCCTGCGCGCCGTGTAACCTGCGCAAAGGCTCCAAAAGCCTGCGGCAGGTCGGCTTTTCCCTGCGCAAACCACCCCGTCAGCCGGGGGCGCAGGAACTCCTGAACTTGGGCCGCAAGTTCCCACCGAACCATCTGCATGAAAGCTGGATGGATTTCCTCTATTGGGATGCGGAACTGGAGGCGTAGAGTGTATTGCGAGGCGGCCCATACGGGCCGCTGAGCCACCACCGCGCGCTCCGGCAAGACTTGCTTAACCTACTGCGCTGATGCTTCTTCGCGGTACCACAGGCACTCGGATTGATCCGCTCTGGCCCTGACAAGGCCAAGGCGGGCAGCCCCATCGGGGGATGTTCGATCTGATCAGACTGACAAGCCGGGATTAAACGCCCCGGCCAAGATGATCCGAAACTGGCGGCCGCCATTTTCAGACTTCATATCACAGTTCCGCAAACCCCCGTCCGGCAAACCTGCCGTGGCGGGCGATAATACTGGCCGGGGAAAACTTTTGTCGGGGCAAAAATTTCTTGGGGGTCGACCATTGTTCGCGCCATTGGTCCGAGCGTCAAAGGACGACGCGCCCGTCCTGCAGACTCCCCCGGGATACTTTAGAGCACAAAGAAGAAACAGGCTGGGTCAGGGGCCGCGTTTATCCCGGCAGATCATCCTCCAGGAAATACCGGATGTTGTCCTCAAAGCTGTCATCCGCCTTCATGCCCAAGGACGCCGCTTTCTCAGGTCGAATGTCCAGCCGCCAGCCATCGAGAATGCCCGCAATTTCCGGCTGCGGCTCCCATGTGATCAGCCTGGCCGGTTCCGGCCCGGCCACCGCCGTCATGGCGTCGATCATCTGCCCAATCGTCCAGACCCGTCCCGGCATGGTCATGCAGCGGCGTTTGCCAAAGGCCGCTTCGTCAATCTCCGCCGCCCGCACGAGGTTCTCCACACATTGGCGCGGCGAGAGGTAGAAATGCGGAAAATCGCGGTCCACCGGGCAGTTCGCCGCCACACCCTGCAAAGGCTCGCGGAAGATCGACGACATGAAACCCGAAGCCGCCCGGTTCGGCGCACCGGGGCGCACGGATATCGTCGGCAGGCGAAAGCCACGCCCGTCGATGAACCCTTTGCGGCTGTAATCCTCGACCAAAAGCTCACCGATCAATTTCTGCGTGCCGTAGGAGATTTGCGGGTTCAGCGCCGAATTGTCGCCGTAAGGCTGCGGCACCTCGCCACCGAAGACGGCAATCGACGAGGTAAAGACGAGGCGCGGGCGCGTGCCCAGAGCGCGGGCGCGATCCAGCACGTTGATCGTGCCGTACATGTTGATCCGGTAGCCGAAGTCGAAGTCCTCTTCGGCATGGGCGCTGACCACCGCCGCGAGCAGGTAGATCATGTCCACGTCTGACGCGATGATCTGATCGACGGAAGCGCGATCGGAGATGTCGCAGGTCACGCAGGAGACCGGGAAGGGGGCCTCAACCGGCGCCGGATCGTTGATGTCCGCCAGCGTCAGCCCGGTGATGGGTTTGCCGTCCAGCGCGCCCAGATCCGCCAGCCGCCGCGCCAGTTTCTGGCCCACCATGCCGCCGCCGCCAATGATCAGAACCTTCATGTCTCGTCTCCCTCGAATATCTCCGGCGCCAGCGCGCCGCGCTTCTGAATGACCCGCGCCGCAAGACCCGCCGCTGCCTGCGTTGCCTCGGCCACCGAACCGCCCAAGACCCGTGTCGCCAGAAACCCGGCGCCAAAGCTGTCACCCGCTGCGGTGCTGTCGACCACCTGCGCCACGGGGGGCGGATCAAAGCGGTAATCGCCCTCACCATCGGACCAGACATGGCACATCTCGGCGCCGTTCTTGACCGCAACACAGCCCGCCCCCAGCGCGCGATACCGGGCGATGGTTTCATCGGGCAAAGTGTCGCCAAAACACAGCTGCTCTTCGTCGAAACTCGGCATCACTGTGTCCGAAACCGCAGCCCCCATGCGCAGCCCGCCCGCCATGGTCTCGGCGCTCTCCCACAGCCTTGGCCGCAGGTTGGTGTCAAAGGCCACATGGGTGCCCGCCTGCCGCGCGCGCGCCAGCGCATCACACAGCACCTCGCGCCCCTCGGGGGGCAGAATGGCCAGCGTGATGCCGGAAAACTGCACCAGATCAACACCTTTCAGGATCTCGTCGAGCCAGGCCGGATCGTTCCCCAGCGTCTTTGCCGCCGACTGCCCGCGCCAGTAGGAAAAGCTGCGCTCGCCGTTTTCAAGGCTGATCATGTAAAGCCCCGCCGTGCGGGTCTCATCGCGCCGGATCCGCTCCGTCCCGATGCGCTGATCGGCAATGAACCGCAGCATGTCATTGGACACGGCGTCGGAGCCGACAACCGTCCCGTAAGACACTTCCCAATCCTCGGGCAGAAGCCTGCGCGCATACCACGCGGTATTGAACGTATCCCCGGCATAGCCCTTGCGGAAAAGCCCGCCCTCGGCCGGGGCGATTTCGACCATGATTTCTCCAAGGCTCAGAAACGTGCTCACAGCAGCCCCCTCATGTTTAGATTGCGCATCAACTCCCGCGCCCCGAATGTCCATTCCGGCGCGTCCGTGCTCAGCCGCACGGTATTTTGCAAAACGCCCAGTTTCGGCTCTGCAATGCGCACCACATCGCCGATCTTGTGGGTAAACCCTTGCCCCGGCGCATCGCGGTCCTGAATGGGCGCAAAGAGCGTGCCGAGGTAGAGGAAGAAACCGTCCGGGTACTGGTGATGCCGCCCGATGGTCTGGGCGACAATATCGGCCGGGCGGCGGCTGATCTTCTTCATCGAGGAATGGCCGTTCAGCTCAAATCCATCGGTCCCGGTGACGGTCAAGGTCAGCTCGGCCGCTTCCACGTCCGCCATGCCATAGCCTTCGTCAAACAGCCGCACAAAGGGGCCAAGCGCGGCAGAGGCGTTGTTGTCCTTGGCCTTGCCCAGAAGCAGCGCCGAGCGCCCCTCCACGTCGCGCAGGTTCACGTCATTGCCCAGCGTCGCGCCCTTGATTTCGCCGCGCGCGTTCACCGCCAGAACCACCTCCGGTTCGGGGTTGTTCCAAGTGCTGATCGGATGCAGACCGACGCTCGCACCCCAGCCGACGGAGGCCATGGGCTGACACTTTGTGAACACTTCCGCATCGGGGCCGATGCCGACCTCCAGATAAGCGGACCACAGGCCCTCGGCCTGCAACACGCGCTTAACCTCCATCGCCTTTTCGCTGCCCGGCTCAATACCCGACAGGCTGTCGCCAATCACGCCTTTGACCTTGGCGCGGATCGCCTCGGCCCGCTCTGCATCGCCCGCGGCCTGCTCTTCGATCACCCGTTCGACCATGCTCTCGGCGAAGGTCACGCCAGAGGCTTTGATGGCCGAAAGGTCTGCGGGAGAAAGCAGGTGCAAGGTGTCTTCGCTGGCGGTCTCCACAGACCCTGCAACCAGATCAGCAAGGGTGCACAGGGTCTCACCGTCCGCAAAGCGCGCGTAAGCGGCGGGATCGTCCAGATCCAGCAGGTCCGACATGGTCGGCACCTGCCGCGTTGTGATGTCGACAACGTCGTCGCCGCGCAGGGTGACAAGGCAAGGGCCAATGCCCGCGCGCCAGACGCGCCCGACAAGACAGGCGTTTGGATCAGGGTTCTGATGAGGCAGCATGTTCGGCTTTCAAAGACTGGCGGTGATGCCGCCGTCGACAAACAGCGTGTGGCCATTCACGAAGCTGGCCGCATCCGAGGAGAGGTAAATGCAGGCCCCGACAAGCTCTTCGACCCGGCCCCAGCGCCCGGCAGGGGTGCGCTTTTCCAGCCATGCGGAAAATTCCGGGTCGGCGACAAGGGCCGCGTTCAGCGGCGTGTCGAAATAGCCCGGCGCGATGGCGTTGCAGTTCAGCCCATGCCTGGCCCAATCGGTCGCCATGCCTTTGGTCAGGTTCGCCACGGCGCCCTTGGAGGTTGTGTAAGGCGCGATGCCGGGGCGGGCGAGGGCGGTCTGAACGCTGGCGATGTTGATGATCTTGCCGCGCCCGCGCTTGATCATGTGCCGCGCCGCCGCTTGCCCCACGTAGAAGACCGAGTTGACGTTGGTGCGCATGAGCGTGTCGAAGGCATCAGCCGGAAAGTCTTCCAGCGGCGTGCGGTGCTGCATGCCTGCGTTGTTCACCAGAATGTCGATCGCACCATGCTCGGCTTCATAACCGTCGATGGCGGCGCGGGCCGCTGCGCTGTCGGTGACGTCAAAGGGCAGGGTGTCCACGCGCGCCCCTTCGCCGCGCAGGGACTCGGCGGTCTCTTCGAGCCGCTCCGCGTTGCGGGCGTTCAGTACGAGACTGGCCCCGGCCTCGCTCAACCCGCGCGCCAGGGCCCGACCGATTCCCATGGAAGAGCCGGTCACGAGCGCCCTGCGCCCGCTCAGATCAAATAGCTGCATGTTTCCTCCTTCGCCTGCGGATCGGGCTTCGCGGGGCAAGAGTTTTGCAAAACTCTTGCAAATTCCCTTCAGGGAATTTGGCCGCGCGAGACCGGGCCGAAGCGTTGACATTCCGGGGCGGAGCCCGTCTTATCACAAATGGTATACCAAAATTTGGGCGATGCAAGCCGCCCTGTGGGAGGAGTTTTGACATGCCCGGCCCGTGGACCTGCGGCCCATGCTGACCTTTGCCGTCGCCGTGTTTTTCCTGATCATCACCCCGGGCCCCGGCGTCCTGTCGACGGCGGGTCTTGGCGCGGCCTACGGATTCCGCGCCGGGCTGCGCTACGTGCTGGGGCTGTTCATCGGCACCAACCTCGTGGCGCTGGCGGTGATCAGCGGCGTGGCGGCGATTGTCCTGTCGGTTCCCGTGGTGCGCTGGGTGCTGATGGTCGCCTCGATCGGTTACCTGATCTACCTCGCCGCGCGCATTGCCTTTGCCGGATCAAAGATCGCCTTCATCGCGGCCAAAGCCCCGCCCGCCGTGCTCGCGGGCCTCGCGCTGCAAGCCATCAACCCCAAGGCCTACACGGTCAACACCACGCTGTTCGCCGGCTTCCCCTTTGCGCCGGACAACCTGCTGTTCGAAACCCTTGCCAAGCTGATCATCGTGAATGCGATCTGGATTCCGATCCACCTTGGCTGGCTCAAGGCCGGGGCAAGCCTGCACCGTCTCAACCTCAGCGACAGGGTGCAGCGCCGCATCAACCTCGCGATGGCGGCGGCGATGCTGATCGTCGTCGGCCTCGCCCTCTTTTCCGGATTGAAACAGACATGACGATCACCACGGCTCTGCCGCACCTCGAAGCGCTGCTGGGCAGCCGTCTTGCCACCAGCGAGGCCGAGCGCCGTCTGCACGGCCAGAACGAGACCTACTACCCCAACACGCCGCCCGAGGCCGTCGCCTATCCCGAGACCACCGAAGAGGTCAGCGCGATCCTGAAGATCTGCCATGAGGCAGGCTGCCCTGTCACGCCGGTCGGCGCGGCTTCGTCCCTCGAAGGCCAGCACCTTGCGACCCATGGCGGGCTGTCGCTCGACATGACCCGCATGAACCGGGTTCTGGCGGTGCATGCCGAAGATCTGAACGCGGTGGTCCAGCCCGGTCTCACCCGCATGGCGCTCAATGAGGCGTTGCGCACCACCGGGCTGTTTTTCCCGGTGGATCCCGGCGCGGATGCCTCGCTGGGTGGCATGACGGCGACGCGCGCCTCGGGCACCACGGCCGTGCGTTACGGCACCATGCGCGAGAATATCCTCGCTCTGGAGGTGGTCATGGCCGACGGCACGGTGATCCGCACGGGCACACAGGCGCGCAAATCTGCCACCGGGTATGACCTCACGCATCTGATGGTGGGCAGCGAAGGCACGCTTGGCGTCATCACCGAACTGACCCTGCGCCTGCAGGGCATCCCCGAGGCCACCGCCGCCGCAACCTGCCGCTTTTCATCGGTTGAAACGGCGGTGAACTGCGTGATCCTGACCATCCAGTCCGGCCTGCCCATGGCGCGGATCGAACTGCTGGACCACATGATGGTGCGCGGCTTCAACGCCTATGCACAGGCTGGCCTGCCCGAACAGCCGCATCTGTTTGTCGAGTTCCACGGAACGGAGGCGGGCGTGGCCGAACAGATGGCACTCTTTGGCGAAATCGCGCGCGAGTTCGGCGCGGACGGCTGGCAAACCGCCACCCGCGCCGAGGACCGAAACGCGCTGTGGAAGATGCGCCATTCGGCCCATTACGCCTCTGCGGCGCTGGGCAAAGGCAAGCACATCTGGCCCACGGATGTTTGCGTTCCGATCAGCGCGCTGGCCGAAGCGGTGACACAGGCGCAGAAGGATGCGGTCCGGCTCGGCCTGACCAGCACCATCGTCGGCCATGTGGGCGACGGCAATTTTCACGCCGGGCTCAGTGTCGATCCTAGGGACGCGGATGAAATGGCGCGCGCCGAGGCCTTCACCGGGGCTCTGGCCCAAACCGCGCTGCGGCTGGGCGGCACGGTGTCAGGAGAGCACGGCGTGGGCCTTGGCAAACAGAAGTTCATGGCCGCCGAACACGGCGCGGCGCTGGCCTACATGCGCAGCATCAAACAGGCGCTCGACCCCAGGGGCATCCTGAACCCCGGCAAACTGCTGCCACCGGAAACATGAGGAGATCGCGATGACAGACAAACCAACCGTCGGCTTTATCGGTGTGGGCCTGATGGGCCATGGCATGGCCAGGAACATCCTCGCGGGCGGCTACCCGCTGGTGATCAAGGGCAACCGCAACCGCGCGCCGGTCGAGAGCCTTCTGAGTATGGGGGCCACGGAAGTGACAAGCCCGCGCGAGATGGCGGCGCGCTGCGATGTCATCCACCTGTGCCTGTCCAACTCACCGCAGATCGAGGCGGTCTACCACGGAGCCGATGGTATCCTCGCGGGCGCACGCCCCGGCCTGATTGTCGTCGATTGCTCCACGGCGGATCCGGTCTCGACCATGAAGCTGGCAGGGGAGCTGGCAGAAAAGGGCGGCACAATCGTCGATGCGCCGCTCGGCCGCACGCCAAAGGAGGCAGAGGCCGGCACGCTCGACGCCATGGTCGGCGCGGACGCCGCAAGCTATGCGCGGGTTCTGCCGATCATCGAGTGCTGGGCGGGCAATATCAACCACGTGGGCGAGACCGGCGCAGGCCACAAGATGAAACTCCTGATGAACCTGATCGCCATGTCCTACGCCGCGCTCTACGCCGAAGCCACGGTGCTCGGCGCCAAGGTCGGCATCGCGCCTCAGACAGTGCAGAAGGTCATCGGCTCTTCGCGGCTCGGCAACGGCTTTTTTGACACCTTCATGAGCTACGCCGTCGACCGCAACCGCGATGCGCACAAGTTCTCCATCGCCAACGCGTCGAAGGACGTGCGCTATGCCAACGCCATGGCGGCGGACGCGGGCGCGCTGACGCTGATCGCCTCGGCCACGCGGCAGTATTTCGCGCATGTCGAAGCCACCGGCCACTCCGAAGACTACGTGCCGTTCCTGACCGACCACATCGCGCGGCTGAACGGGATCGACATGGAAAAAGAGGTGCAAAAAGGCGCCTGACGTGGCGTTTTTTTGGTGCCAGAGGGTTTCTTTGTGCCGGAAATATCCCGGGGTCCGGGGCAGCGCCCCGAAACAAAAATTTGCTCCGGCAAATTTTTCCACGCGGCAAGGGATGAACCGGCACGCACCATCAGGGGAGGACAGACAGAATGCTGACGCAGGAGCAAAAGGATTTCTACGCCGAAAACGGCTATCTCAAGGTCGAGAACGTGGTCACAGCGCAGGAGCTGGCACGGCTGCAGGAGATCACCCATCAGCTGATCGACGCCTCGCGTGACGTGACCGAAAGCAATGACCGCTACGACCTCGACACCGGCCATGGCCCGGACGTTCCGCGGCTGACGCGGATCAAGTTGCCGCACAAGATTGATCCCTACTATTGGGACATCCTGACGAAATCGAAGGTGCGCGCGGTGCTGAACGATCTGCTTGGCCCTGACACCTACATCAATACTGCCAAGCTCAACACCAAGGCTCCGGGCGGCGGGGCGGCGGTGGAGTGGCACCAGGATTGGGCGTTCTACCCGCACACCAATGACAGTCTGCTCGCCTTTGGCCTGAACCTTGCGGATGTGGACGCGGCGAACGGGCCGCTCATGGTGATCCCCGGCTCACACAAAGGCCCGATCCTGAGCCACCATCATGACGGCACCTTCTGCGGGGCGATTGACCCGGATGATCCGCTTTTCGACATGGACAAGGCTGTGACCCTGACCGGCAAGGCGGGGGACATGACGGTGCATCACGTGCGCCTTCTGCATGGCTCTGCTCCAAACGTCTCGGACCGGGCGCGGCTGATCCTGTTTTATGAGCTGGCCGCCGCCGATGCCTGGCCGCTTCTGGGCGCGTCCAGCTACATTCACGAGCTGGGTCAGCAGCGATTCTGGGCGGATTTTCAGGAGCGGATGGTCACCGGCACACCCTGTCTGACCCCGCGTCTGGCAGACGTGCCCGTCACCCTGCCGCTGCCGCCTGCCAAAGATATTTCCTCGATCTTCAAGACGCAGCAATCGGGCGGGGCGAAGAGCGCGTTTTCCGGCAAGTGACGGCCCGCATTGACGATGCTGCGCCTGCACAATACACTTTTTGCGTGTATTTGAGGGAGCGATTGTCATGGGTGAAACAATTAAGGACGCGTTTTTGCAGCAGGCGCAAAGCTGCGCCGCTTTGGGCTCGCCTTTCATGGACAGGCTGATGACGCTCTGCGCCGACCGGCTTGGCCCGGAGACAGCGGTGGGCGCGCGCTGCCATGCCTGGCAGGGCGTGCTTGGGCCATCGGGACAGTCCGTGCCCTTGCGATTGGCCGGGGCCTTGCACGGGCTGGTCCTGAGCGGCGAAGCGCCGGAGCTGGCAGCGGTCTATCCACCAAACGCCGCCTCGGACGCGGCGATTTGGCAGGCGGTGTCAGAGGCCCTTGTGCGGCATGAGGCGACCCTTCAGGCATGGCTGGAAAACCCGCCCCAGACCAACGAGGTGCGCCGCGCGGCGGCGGTGATCGCGGGGCTGTGGTGGGGGCTGGGGCAGGTCGGACCGCGCCCGGTGGTCCTGTCCGAACTTGGCGGCAGCGCCGGGCTGAACCTGCAACTGGACCGGTTTTCGGTTGCGATGGACGGGGCGGTTTATGGGCCAGCCGAAGCCGAGGTGGCCTTGACGCCGGAGTGGCGCGGGGCAGGGCGGCCGGTGCCCTTGCCCATCCGAGTGCAGGACCGGGGCGGGGTGGATCTCATGCCGCTTGATCCGACATCGCCCGAGGGCGCGCACAGGCTCTTGTCCTACCTCTGGCCCGATCAGCCTGTGCGGCTCGCGCGCACCCGCGCGGCGATTGCGCTGTGCGAGACGCGGCTCGACGCCGGGGATGCGGCGGGGTGGCTGGAGCAGCGGTTGCGGGGCCGTGTCCCGGGCGCGCTGCACATGGTCTACAGCACCATCGCCGCGCAGTATTTCCCGCCCGAGACGCAAGCCGCCGTGGCGGGGTCTCTTGCAGAAGCCGGGGCCCGCGCAACGGCAGACGCGCCGCTGCTGCATTTTGCCATGGAACCGGACGAGAAGACGCCGGGCGCGGGGCTGACGGCCACGCTCTGGGCAGGCAGCGCGCCGATCACAGCAGCGCTGGGGCGTGCGCATTTCCATGTGGATTGGATTGAGTGGCAGGTTTGAGGGGCGGTGTTTGTGTAGTTTGGCTTGAAACGACCGTTCGACTCACCTCGGGCGCGGAGCAAAGGCCGCAGGCCGCCGCGCCTATCATGCTGGAAGCACGTCTCCGACATGACGGGCCGTCCCGGACTTGATCCGGGACCTCATGACCAGAGAACAAGCCGCGTCATCGACGGGCCGTGGTGCGGCGATCCTAACTGTGAAACCCTTGATTTATCCCAGCCACTGGTGCGCTAGGCCAGTGTGGCGCGCAATGACAACCCAATCGCCGTGCCGCGGGGACGGCCCGTCGATGGCGCGGCGGCCTGCGGCCTTGATTCCGCGCCTGGGGTGAGGAAGGACCGTTTCAGCCGCCCTTCACCACGGCCTTCCCTTCGGCCACCATCGCGTCCAGATCCAAAGGCGTGCAGAAACCCGAGGCGACCTTGGCCTCCAGCTCATCTTCCATCGCCTTCACCTCGTCGAGCTTGGCGATGACCGTGTCGATCTCGGCAAAAGGCACCACCACAACCCCGTTGCGGTCCGCGATGATCATGTCGCCCGTGGCGATCTGCATGCCGCCCACCATCGCCGCGCCGCCCACTGTGCCGGGGCCGTTGGCATAGGGGGAGTTGGCGTTCAGTCCGGCGCAGAAAGCGGGCAGGCCAACCGCAACCATCCCTTCGTAGTCCCGCATCGGCCCGTCGGTGACGAACCCCGCCGCGCCCGCGTTCTTCATCATGCCCATGAGCTGATCGCCGGAGGCCGCGCAGCCTTGAAAGCCGCCGAAAGCCGCCACAACCACATCGCCGGATTGTAGCATGTGAACAGCGGCGAGGGTCGCCAGAATATCCGCTGGCCCGTTGTCCGCCACCAGCGCCGGACCCGCGGCCACGCAGTCATAGTCGCGGCCAAAGCCAATCGGGCCGATGGCCGTGGACAGCGCGCCCTTACCCATCATCGCGTCGCAGACAAATCCGGTGGGAATGCCCTGAAACGCGTCAATCTGCGCTTGTGTCGGGCGCGGGGCGTTCTTGATCAGGGTCAGGAGGGGCGGCTCTTCGATCATGTCTGGTCTCCTCGATTCATATGGTTTCGAGGTGCAGCACGGGCCGCACCATGGCGCATTCGGCGCAGCCACAGGTCCGGCCTCAGCCGGAAAACAGCCGTCGCAAATTCGGGGCTTCATCCTGCCACGACACAGCCCTATACAGAACTCCGAGCATTGGATACCGCAGGAGTGCGCGTAGCCCTTGCTTTTGGTATACCAAATTGAAATGCTGCTGCAAGCGAATGGGCAGACGCGGGAATCGCGCGCCCGTGCCAACCGGGAGAACAGGATGTCAGATACACGGGCCAACAAGCGTTTCCGCTCGCAAGAGTGGTTCGACAACCCGAACAACCCGGGTATGACGGCGCTCTACCTTGAGCGCTATCAGAACAGCACGTTCACGCGAGAAGAGCTGCAGAGCGAGCGGCCCATCATCGGCATTGCGAACACCGGCAGCGATCTGGCGCCCTGCAACAAGATCCACGTCTTCCTGATGGACCGGATCAAGGCAGGCATCCGCGAGGCGGGCGGCGTTCCGATGGAATTCCCGGTGCACCCGATCCAGGAAACCGGCAAACGCCCGACGGCGGCTTTGGACCGCAACCTGGCCTATCTGAGCCTTGTCGAGGTGCTGCATGGCTACCCGATCGACGGGGTTGTGCTGACCACCGGCTGTGACAAGACAACCCCGGCGATGCTCATGGGCGCGGCCACGGTGGACCTGCCGGCGATTGCGCTCAACGGCGGGCCGATGCTTGATGGCTGGTGGAAAGGCAAGCGGGCCGGCTCCGGCACCATCGTCTGGGAATCGCGCCGTCTGCTGGCGGAAGGGACCATCGACTACGAAGAGTTCATGTCCCGCGTCTGCTCCTCTGCGCCGTCCCTGGGGCATTGCAACACCATGGGCACCGCCTCGACGATGAACGCCATGGCAGAGGCGCTGGGCCTGACCCTCACGGGCCAGTCCGCCATCCCCGCGCCGTTCCGCGAACGAATGGCCGCCGCCTATGAGACCGGCAAGCGCATCGTGCAGATGGTGCTCGACGATCTCAAACCCTCGGATATCCTCACGCGTGAGGCTTTCGAGAACGCCATCGTGACCAACGCCGCCATCGGCGGCAGCACCAACGCCCCGCCGCACCTTCAGGCCGTGGCCCGGCACGCGGGTGTGGAGTTGAACGTGAAGGACTGGGAGACCCACGGCTTTGACGTGCCGCTTCTGGTCAACATGCAGCCCGCGGGCGAATACCTGGGCGAGAGTTTTTTCCGCGCGGGCGGCGTTCCGGCGGTCATGGCGGAGCTGATGAAAGCGGGACGCCTGCACGAAGGCGCGATGACCGCCTCGGGCAAAAGCATGGGCGAGAACCTCGCGGGTCTGGCAAGCGAAGATTACGACGTGATCAAGAGCTACGACGCGCCGATGCGGTCCAATGCGGGCTTCAAGGTGCTGTCCGGCAACCTGTTCGACTCGGCGCTGATGAAGACCTCGGTGATCTCCGAGGATTTCCAGAAACGCTTTTTGTCCGAACCGGGCCGCGAAGGCGTGCACGAGGCGCGCGCGGTGGTCTTTGAAGGGCCGGAGGATTACCACGACCGGATCAACGACGACGCGCTTGCCATCGACGAGACCTGCATCCTGTTCATTCGCGGCGTCGGCTGTGTCGGCTATCCCGGCTCGGCGGAGGTGGTGAACATGCAGCCGCCCGATGCGCTGATCAAGCAGGGCATCAACCACCTGCCGACGGTGGGGGACGGGCGGCAATCGGGCACGTCTGAATCGCCCTCGATCCTCAACGCCTCGCCGGAATCGGTGGTGGGCGGCGGGCTGGCCTATCTGAAAACCGGCGATCGGGTGCGGCTCGACCTGAACAACTCGACCATGAACGCCCTGGTGGACGACGCCGAGTGGCAGGCGCGCATCGAGGCCTGGGAGGCGCCGGAGATCGTGAACCAGACGCCGTGGCAGGAGATCTACCGCAAGCACGTGGGCCAGCTGGCCGAAGGCGGCTGCCTGGAACTGGCGACGGCGTACCAGAAGATCGCAAGGAACCTGCCGCGCGACAATCATTGAAGCCATAGCCACCCGCGGGACAAATTTCTTGGAAGAAATTTGCAAAAGTCTTGCAAGACTTTTGGGTGCGCTTTGTGTTGAGGAGGGGAGAGGACATGCAGACGATCATCATCACCGGCGGCGGGCAGGGCATTGGCAAGGCCTGCACGCTGGCCTTTGTTCAGGCCGGTTGGAACGTCGGTATCGTTGGCCGCCGGGCGGAGCTTCTGGAGGCGCTGGCGGCGGAGCATGAGGCTGTGCTCGCACTGCCCTGCGATGTCTCGGATGAGGACAGCGTCGATGCGGCCTTTGACAAGGCTCTGGCGGAATGGGGGCATCTTGATTGCCTGTTCAACAACGCCGGGATTTCGGTGATGGGCGGCACGATTGACGAGACCTCTGTCGCGGATTTCCGCCGGGCGATCGACATCAACCTGACCGGATCGTTTATCTGCGCCCGCGCGGCCTTTGCCCGGATGCGGGGGCAGGAGCCGCAAGGGGGGCGGATCATCAACAACGGGTCTGTCTCGGCCTATGTGCCGCGCTGGGGCTCTGCGCCTTATACCGCCTCGAAACATGCGATCACCGGGCTGACCCGGTCGATCTCGCTTGACGGGCGGCCGTTCAACATTGCCTGCGGGCAGATCGACATTGGCAATGCGCTGACCGACATGGCCGAGAAAATGACCAAAGGCGTGCCGCAGGCCAATGGCGAGATCGCAGTGGAGCCTGTGATGGATGTGTCCAACGTGGCGTCCTCTGTGTTGCACATGGCCTCGCTGCCCTTAGAGGCGAACGTGCAGTTCATGACGGTGATGGCGAGCGCCATGCCTTATATCGGGCGTGGCTGAGAAAGCGCCGGGGTGTAACCCCGGCTAACGTCAGCGGGTGTGCGGCACCGGGCGCCTGACCCGGCCGCGCACGGCGCGTTCGCGCTGCCAGATGTAGAGGCCCGAGCCGATGATGATCGCGCCGCCGCCCAGCGTCCAGACAGTTGGCCAGGTGTCAAACAGCAGGACACCGGCGAGGGCGGCGAGGAAGATCTGGATGTAGATTACCGGCGCAAGGATCGAGGCATCCGCCCAGCGATGCGCCGTGGTCGCCGCGATATGCCCGCCCGCGCCAAACGCTCCGATCAGCAAAAAGGCGATCCAGTCGACGCCTTCGGGCCAGATCCATCCGCCCATCACGAAGGGGACAAGCGCCGCCGCCGCAAAGCCGGAGGACCAGATCTGCTGCGTGGCGTTGCCTTCGACGCCGGCCAGCAGCCGCGTCATGACGAAGTAGAGCGAGGCAAAGGTCAGCGCGCCGAGGTTCAGGAACATGGCCGGGTGAAAGGCGACGCCCCAGGGCTGCATGACCACCAGCACGCCGACAAAGCCGGTGCAGACCGCGATGATCCGGCGCAGGCCGACCGTCTCCCCAAGGATCGGGATGGCCAGCAGGGTGATCACGATCGGGCTGGCGAACATGATGGTCGTGGTCACGGTGATCGGCAGGTATTGCAGCGCGGTGAAATTGAGCACTGTGCTGCCGAGCAGGAACAGGCTGCGCAGGAGTTGTCTTGCGGGCGCGTTCGAGACAAAAGCGCCGCGTCCTTCCCGTGCGCCATAGAGCGCTACGGCCACGAGGAAATGCCCGAAGTAACGCACAAACACCACCTGAAGCGCGGGCAGGCCGCCAAGGATCAGCCATTTGGCCGAGCTGTCGATGCAGGTGAAGCCGACCACCGCGAGCGCCATCAGGAGGACGCCGGCGCCGGTGCGGTTTTCTCTGGGTTGGGCTTCGGACATGGGGGGCTTTCGAAGGGCGGGATCGCCCGGACGGGCGTGAGCGCCGGTGGATATTTGGACAGAGAAGAAGCACAGGGTTTGACAAAATCCGGTGAGGTTTTCAGGTGTTATCCGTTGGCCCAGCCGCCGTCGATCACGTGGTTGTGCCCGGTGGTGAAGCTGCTTTCGTCCGATCCGAGGTAGACCGCGAGCAGTGCGACTTCCTCGGGCGTGCCGATGCGGCCCATGGGCTGGCGGGCGATGAAGGCGGTTTTTGCGGCGTCGTAATCGCCGGTTGCGCGCAGGCGGTCATGCAGCGAAGGGCTGTCCACGGTGCCGGGACAGATACTGTTCACACGGATGCCCTGGGTCACGTAGTCCTTGGCCACGGACTTGGTCAGGCCGATGACAGCGGCCTTGGAGGTGCCGTAGATGCAGCGCCCCGGGGCGGCGAGGATGCTGCCCGCGACGGAGGCCACGTTGACGATGGCGCCGCCGCCGCGCGCCAGCATGCCGGGGAGCACGGCCTGCATGGCATGGAACTGCGAGCGGACGTTGAGCAGCATGGCGTATTCGAAGTCCTCGTCCGTGGCTTCGAGGATCGTGCCGCCATGCACAAAGCCTGCGCAATTGACGAGGATGTCCGGGGCGGCGTCCTCGATGGCCTGTGTCAGCGCCGCCTTGTCCATCACGTCGAGCGCAAAGTGTGTGCAGTGCAGCCCGTCCAGCAGGTCGGCTTTCAGATCGGTTGCCGTGACGGACGCGCCCTCGCGGATGTAATGCTCTGCGATTGCCCGTCCGATGCCCTGACCGGCGGCGGTGATGAAGGCGCGTTTGCCCTGTAGTCTCATGTCTCTTTCCCCAGGTTCTGAACCATCCATTCGACCATTTCCGGCACCATGATTTCTCCCGCGCCGCCATCGCGCGCCTCGCGCAGGGTGGCGTCCGCCGCGCCCGACATGCGGCTGTGTTTGCCCAGATCGTTGGCCATTTGCCGGTAATATCCGATGTCTTTTGCGCCGTTGGCGACGGAGAAGGCGAGGTCGACCTGCCCGTCGACCGCATAGTTGCGGATGAACTCCATCATGCCTGACCGGTTCGGCCCCGCGCCCATGACATCAAACAGCGCCTGCCTTTCGATGCCCGCTGCCTCGGCCATGGCAAAGGCTTCGGCCATGGCGGCGGCGGTGGTCATACCGAAAAAGTTGTTGATCAGCTTGATCGTATGCCCGTTGCCAAGCGCGCCGAGGTGAAAGACGTTCTCGCCCAGCACGTCCAGCACCGGCTTGGCCTGCGCATAGGTCGCCGCGTCCCCGGCACACATGATGTTCAAAAGCCCGTCCTTGGCATGGGCAGGGGTGCGGCCCAGCGGGGCGTCGAGGTAGGCTGCGCCCTTCTCTGCCAATGCTGCGCCGATAGCCTTGGTCGAGCCGGGCAGGGAGGTGCCGAAATCGATCACGATCTGTCCCGGTTTGACCCCGGCCAGCACGCCGTCCGCGCCAAAGATGCGGCTTTCGACCTGGTCTGAGGTGCCGACGCAGAGCATCACCATATCCGCCTGCTGTGCCAGATCGCGGGCGTTTTGGGCTTCGCGCCCGCCGCGGGCGAGCAGTTCGTCAAGGCCGGTGCGATCCCGGTTGCCGAGCCCGATCACCGGATAGCCGTTGTCCTGTAGGCATCCCACCATGGCGCGCCCCATCAGCCCCAATCCGATAAACCCTATGGTCTGCTTGGTCATGTCACACTCCTGTATAATCCCCGGGCACAGCGCCCGCTCTGACCGGCGCGCCGGTTCGGCCCGAAAGCGCCGCGGCCAGTGTCATTTCCAATGCGGCCAGGCCGTCCGCCCCGGTGCAAAGCACATCGTCGGATGCGCCCGCCATCACGGCCGCGAAACGGTCGATCTGCGCTTGCAGCGGATCGATTTTTCTGAACCGCAGCCCCTCATGACGGCGCAGGGGCTTGGACCATTCGATCTCGCCAGCGTCGCTGCGGCCCCAGCGGGTCAGAGAGGGGAAGGCCAGCGCACCCTCCGTGCCAACAAACCTCAGGTAATCCTCGCCTGATCCGGCAATCGCAGGGTTCTCGAAACTGGCGGCTTCAAAGGACCAGGGCGACGCGCCCGCGTCCGAAATCAGGAAGGAGCCGAGCGCGCCGTTTCCAAAGCGGAAGGCGAGGCTGGCGCTGTCTTCGATCACGAACCCGCGCCGGGCCGAAGAAAGCAAAGCGCTGACCTCCACCATGTCGCCGACGAGGAAGCGCAACAGGTCGATCTCATGCGAAAGATTGGTCATCAGCGGCCCCGCACCGGGCGCGCGCCGCCAATCCGCTTCGTAGTAGCTGTCATGTTTGCGCAGGGACCACAGGCCCTGCACGCCAACAAGATCGCCGAACTGCTCCAGCGCCTGCCGCGCCTCGATGGCAAAGGGATGGCACCGCCGATGATGGCCGGTGATCAGGGGCAAACGCTTTGCCTGCGCCGCCTCAATCAAGCTCTTGGCCTCATCCAGCGTCGCGCAAATCGGCTTTTCCACCAGAACGCCCCAGCCGCGCTCCAGCGCCCTGTGCGCCGAGCCAAAGTGATCCGGCGTCGGCGTCGCCACCACCGCTGCGCGCACGCGCTCGGGCACCGCCTCCAGGTTTGCAACAACCGGCAGACCCTTGCCCGCCAACATCTCCCGCAAGTCCGCCGCCGGTTCCACCACGGCAACCAGCTCCACATGCGCCGAGGCCCCTGCCACGTCGATATGCCGCTGCCCGATGGACCCCGCGCCTATAACACACAGCGGCAAAGCCCGGCTCATGTCCGCGCGCTCCCCGTTTCTTTGTGCTCAAAATATCCCGGGGAGTCCCAACGGGACGGGGCAGCGCCCCAAGAACAAAAATTTTGTCCCGGCAAAATTTTCGCCCGGCCGATACCCGCGCTCACATCACCGCTCCGATCTGCCACGGGACAAACTCGTAGTCGCCCAAACCCTGCAGCTCGGACTTGGTCTTCTCGCCCGACGCCATGCGTAGCCACATCTCGTAGATCTCGCGCCCCACCTCTTCGACGCTCTTGCCCTCCGTCAGGATCGTCCCGGCGTTCACATCCATGTCCTCGTGCAGGCGACCGTACATCTCTGAATTTGTGGCGACTTTCATGCACGGTGAGGGTTTCGAGCCAAAGGCCGAGCCGCGCCCGGTGGTGAAACACACCAGATTGCAGCCAGAGGCGATCATGCCCGTCACCGACGCCGGGTCATAGCCGGGGCTGTCCATGAAGGTGAAGCCCTTCGCGGTCACCGGTTCGGCGTATCTGTAGACCCCCATGAGCGGCGTGGTGCCGCCTTTGGCCGAAGCGCCGAGGGACTTCTCCAGAATCGTCGTCAGACCGCCTTTCTTGTTGCCGGGGGAGGGGTTGTTGTCCATCGAGCCGCCCGCGGCGGCGGTATAGCCCTCCCACCATTTGATCAGTTCAATCAGCTTCTCGCCCACGGCGCGCGAGGCGGCGCGGGCCGTCAGCATATGTTCGGCCCCGTAGATCTCTGGCGTCTCGGAGAGCACCCCCGTGCCACCCTGCGCCACCAGCAGATCACAGGCATAACCCACCGCCGGATTGGCCGTGATCCCGGACCAGGCATCGGAGCCGCCGCACTCGAGGCCGACCATCAGGTCGGACGAGGGGCATTCTTCGCGGCGCGCTTCGTTCACGCGCGGCAGCATGTCTTCGATCCTGGCAATGCCCAGCTCCACCGTGCGGCGCAGCCCGCCAACATCCTGGATGTTCATGGTCTGGAACAGCGGGCCGGGTTTCAGCCCATAGGCCTCGATGAGCCAGTCGATCTGCATCATCTCGCAGCCCAAACCGGCCATGAGCACGCCGCCCACGTTCGGGTTGCGCGCATAGCCCCAGAGCGTGCGCTGGAGCAGTTCGAACCCCGTGCCATCGCCGCCCATGGCACAGCCCGTGCCATGCACAAAGGCAACAACGCCATCAACATTCGGATACGCCGCAAGCCGTGCGTCGGTGAAATGTTCGGCAATCTTGCGCGCGGCGGTGGCCGAGCAGTTCACCGAAGTCAGGACGGCGATGTAGTTGCGCGTACCAACCCGGCCCGTAGCGCGGCGGTAGCCCATGAAGGTGTCGCGGGTTTTTGGCGCAGGCGCCGGGCGCAGGTTGGTGCCGAAGGTGTATTCGGTGTCGACGTTGCGAAACTCGAGATTGTGCGTGTGCACATGGCAGCCTGCGGCAATGTCCTCGGCCGCGTAGCCGATCACCTGCGCGTATTTCAGCACCGGCGCGCCTTTCGGGATGTCCTGCGTGGCAAGCTTGTGACCGCGCGGGATGGCCTGCGTCGCGCCATCCTGCCCGGGCGCAAGCGCGGTGATGGCGGTGATCACATTGTCTGCATCAGAAAGTCGGACAGTGTTCATGGCGTGTCTTTGGCGTCAAAGGGGGCTGGGGCGCTGCCCCGTCTCGCGCAGCGAGACTCCCCGGGATATTTTTGCAGAAAAGAAGCATGGGTTCAGGCGCAGGCGGGCGCATCATGGGTCCAGCGGTGGATGGGGATGTGGTCTTGCGGGGCGAGGGTGGCGCGGGTCTGGATCCAGCTGTCTTGCCATGCGCGCCAATCGCGCAGTTCGGTTTCCGGCGTGGCGCGGGATCGTGCGATGAATTCGGGGAAGTGGGCGCGCCCTGTCGGTTGGCCGGTGACGTTGTAGCGGATGTCGAAGCTCCAGCGGAACACACCCGATGTGTTGTCGAGCGAGGCGTGCGGGGTGAGCGGGTGGAAGAGCACCGCGCCGCCCGCCTTGACCGGCAGTGGGATGGCGTCGGCCTCATCGATAAAGCCGTCAGCGATGGCGGTCTGGCGTTTGGGGCAGTGCGGGTACATGTGAGGCTTGCCCGGGATCACCTTGAGGCAGCCGTTTTCCGGCGTGGCGTCCATCATGGCGAGCCAGACCGTGACGATCTGGGTCGCGTCGCCCTCCGCGTGGGCCACGGCGCGGTCCTGGTGCCAGTCTGTGGCCATGATATGGGCCGTGGTTTCCGTGTCGCGCAGGATGTTTGAGGGCGGTTTGAGGCGGACGTGCTGGATCGGGGTGGAGGTGAGTTCTGGCCCCAGAAGGTCCTCGACCATATCCAGAAGCCGCGCGTTGGTGAGCATGTCGAAGACCGCTGGCCCGCAGTGGAAAGGCGTGTCTGCTTCGATTTTGGAGCCGGGCAGGGAGATGTCCATGGGCTGGAACCATTCGCAGCCTGCCTTGTATCCGGTGAGCAGTTTTTCGAAAAAGTCCTGCGTGCCTGCGGGCGGAACCTGTCCGTCGGCGTGCCAGCGGTCATACATCTGATCGAGCAGGGCGCTGTATTCGGATTTGACCGCCGCCAGAGTGGTCTGATCCAGCACGTCCTCGACAATCAGGTAGCCCTGGCTGTCGAAAAAGGCGATCTGCTCCGGTGTCAGGAAGAGGGTCATGCCCGCAGCCTTTCCAGCCTCTCCCAGTCGAAGACGATGCCGTGACCGGGGGTTTCCGGCGCGCGGGCCGTGCCGTCGCTGAGCGCAAGCGGGGTTTCGATATAGGCGTCGAGCCCGAAGCCATGCGCTTCCATAAAGGTGCGGTTGGGGCAGGCGGCGAGCAGGTGGACGGTGACGTCATGCGCGCCGTGGGAGGTGACAGGCAGGTGGAAACATTCGGCCAGGTGGGCGATCTTCATGAAGGCCGTGACGCCGCCGCAGTTGGTCACATCCGGTTCGGGGAAGGTCACGCCGCTTTCGATCAACGTGCGGAAATCCCAGGTGCTGCGCAGGTTCTCGCCCGAGGCCAGCGGGATGCCGCCTTCTGTGGCAATGCGGGCGTGGCCTTGGGGGTGATCGGGCGGGATCGGCTCTTCGAACCAGGTGAGGTCAAACGCGCGGAAGGCGCGGGCGGCGCGGATGGCGGCGTCCACGGTGTATTTCATGTTGGCATCGGCCATGAGCGGCATGTCCGGCCCGAAGGTCTCGCGCAGGGCGGCCATCTTGGCGACGTCCTCAGAGAGGCGTTCGCGGCCAACCTTCATCTTGATGGCGCGGTGGCCCTTGGCAAAGTTCTCGTGGGTCTGGTCAACGAGTTCGGCGGGAGACAGATCAATGTCGATCCCGCCGGCATAGACCGGCACCTGCGCATCATAGCCGCCGAGCAGGCGGTAGAGCGGCAGGCCCATGCGCCGTGCCTTGAGATCCCAGAGCGCCATATCAAAGGCGGAGAGCGCCAGGACGGTTGGCCCGCCGCGCCCGCCGTAGTGGAAGGACCACCAGAGGTCTTTCCAGAGCGCCTCGATCAGGTCCGCATCGCGGCCTGCAACGCGCGGTGGCATTTCACGGCCAAGGATGTCGGCAATCGCGCCACCGTTTTCGCCGCAGGTGTAGGTGTAGCCGACCCCTGTCCCGCCATCCGTGTCCGTCACGGTGACAGTGATCACTTCGAAGTCCGCCATGCTGCCGTGCATGGAATCCTCCAGCGCGCGGGGCAGGGGGATGCGGTAGTGATCGGTTTTCAGATGGGCGATGGCGGGCATGGGGTCCTCCATTTGATCGGGGCGGGGCAAATTTCATCGATGAAATTTGCAAATTCCGGGACCGGAATTTGGGTGGCGCGGGCGGCCCGTGGATCGCCCGCGCCAGACGTCACAAGAAGATCGTCACGATCGGCGGCCAGGCCAGCAGCACCGCCAGCGCCAGAAGCTGCAGGCAGATGAAGGGCAGGAAGCCTCGGAAGATGTCGGTCAGCGAGATATGCGCCGGGGCCACGGACTTGAGGTAGAAGGCCGCAGGTCCGAAGGGTGGCGAGAGGAAACTCACCTGCATGTTCATACAGAACACCACGCCGTACCAGATCGGGATGTAGCGCGCGTCCACGTGGCCGAAGAAGCCGATCTCTTCCGCCGGGAGCTTGACCACGATCGGCAGGAACACCGGCATGATCAGCAGCACGATGCCGACCCAGTCCATGAACATCCCCATGATCAGGAAGATGAACATCATCACGAGGATCACCCCCATGGTCGGCATGTCCGCGCCGACGATCATGTTGGCCACGTAGGTCGGCCCGCCCGCCAGAGTATAGGCCGCTGCCAGCGCCGAGGCGCCGATGGTGACCCAGATGATCGTGCCGGTGGATTTGAGTGTGCGCATGAGCGAGTCCCAGACGATGTCGAAGGACATCTCGCGGCGCAGCAGGCCGATGACAAAGACCGCCACAACCCCCATGCCCGCCGCTTCGGTGATGCCGGTGATGCCCATGTAGATGGAGCCGAGCACCACACCGATCACGATGGTCGGGGCGACGAGGCCCTTGCCCATTTCCCAGCCTTCCGCCGTGCGCTCGCGGCCGACCAGGAAGATCGTGGCGAAGCAGAGCACAAAGGCCCCGGCGAGCCACGGCAGGTGCGAGACCATGCCGAGCGCGATGGGATCGACGCCTTCGACAATCGCGTTCTGCCCGGTGACGGTGAAGAACAGCGCGCGGCCAAACAGAACGCCGGTGGCCCAGACGCCGAACTTGGCGAGGAAGCCGAGAAAGCGCAGGCCCTTTTCGCGGCCCTTGGGATCGTTCGGGTCATCGGGCGGCAACGGGGCAAGCGACGGGGTGATCCGGGTGCGGATGAAGATGTAGATGATGAAGAAGCTGGCCAGCATGAAGCCCGGCAGGAAGGACGCGGTGAACAGCGCCTTGATCGAGGTTTCGGTGACAAGCCCGTAGAAGATCAGAACAATCGACGGCGGGATCATCGTGCCCAGAGAGCCGGAGGCGCAGATCGTGCCGATGGCGAGGTTCTGATCATAGTTCAGGCGCAGCATCTGGGGCAGGGCGATCAGGCCCAGCAGCACCACTTCGCCGCCGATGATCCCGGACATGGCAGCCATGATGACGGCCATGATCGAGGTGACAAAGGCGATGCCGCCGCGGGTGCGGGACAGCCATTGGTTCAGCGAAGAATACATGTCGCGGGCAATGCCGGAGCGTTCCAGCAGCGCGGCCATGAAGATGAACAGCGGCACGGAAATCAGCACGTAGTTGGTCATCTGGCGATAGACCGCTTGCCCCAGCACGTTGAACGGCCCTTGGCCCCATGTGCGGAACAGGATGCTGCTGTCGAACTTCATCATCAGCACCACCACCGCGAGGAAGGCGGAGGCAAAGCCCAGCGGCATGCCGATGGCGAGCAGGAAGAACATCATCAAGAGCAGGACCAGAGAGATCAGCCCAAGTTCGTTCCAGCCCAGCGTGGCGGCGATCAGGTCGATGAGATCAGCCATCAGCGTTTGTCCTCTTCCAGTGTCTTGCGGATGTTCTCGATCTCGGTTTCGTCGATCTCGTCAGCGGGGTTGTGGTGTTCGGGGGCCTTGTTCCAGTCGGCGATCAGGTTCGAGATCGCCTGAATGGTCACAAGGATGATGATGATCAGGATCGCCGGTTTGACGGTGCCGGGGATTGCCGGATCCCAGGCCGTGCCAAAGGTCTCCATCCGCAGCATCCGGCGCATGGCGTCGTTGTAGCCGCCCCAGATCAGCGCGAAGGTGAAGGCGCAGATCAGCACGACAGAGATGACATCAGAGGTTTTCTGTGCCCAGCGGGGCATCATGTCATAGATCACGTAGATGCGGATGTGGCTGCGCTGCTGCATGGCGTATTGCCCGGCAAACAGGAACAGGAAGGCCGCGATCCAGAGCGAGAGTTCGTTGGCCCAGAGCGTCGGGCGCGAGAAGACGTAGCGCGAGACCACCTCGTAGAACATCACGATGACGATCAGCGCGATGGAGATCATCGCCAGCCGCGAGCAGACCAGCGAAAGGATGTCGAAGAACCCGTCCGGTTCCTGTTCGATGGCGCCGCGCGTGTCCGACAGGAACAGCGAGGTGAACAGCAGCGTCAGCGCGATCAGCGTCAGCATGACGGTGACCAGCGGACCGCCTTCTGCCGGGCGGATCATCTGGTGCATGCCGATGGCCCCTTCGACGAAGATCCGGTTCCCGACGAGCCAGACATAGAGGATTGCGGTCAGTGCCGTGCATCCGATCATGGCTTGCTTGATCGGCTGTCTCAATCCGCCCAGCCACAGGCTATTGCCTTCCATGCGCGGTCTCCTTCCATGGGGGTGTCGCGAGAAAAAAATGGCGGGGTCGCTGTGCCCCGCCTGTGCCCCGCCTCAGGTCAGAGGCGGGGACGTGTCAGCCGGGATCAGTCGATCAGGCCGAGCTGGCGCAGGTAGGTCTTGTGGCTTTCCACAAGCGCGCCGGCTTCGGGGCTGCGGGTGGCCCAGTCATCCCATGCGGCCTGAGCGGCGGCGCGGAATTCCTTGCGGTCCTCGGCGGACCAGGCATAGAGCGTGACGCCCTGTTCCTGCAGCGCGGAGGCCGCTTCGGTGTTCGCCTTTTCGTTCAGCATGGCGATCTGGAAGCCAAGCTTCTGCCACGCGGTCTCGATGATGCGGCGATGCTTCTCCGACAGGCCTTCCCACACGTCCTTGTTACAGGCGAGGTGGTCCGACGGCATGGAGTGGAAGCCGGGGTAGTTGGCGTGCTTGACAATGTCATAGAGGCCAAGGCCGACGTTGTTGGCGAGGCCGGAGGCGTCCGCCCCGTCGATGATGCCGGTTTCCAGCGCGGTGAAGATCTCGGTGAAGTCCATCACGATGGGCGAGGCGCCCAGCTTTTCGAAGATCTCGGTTTCCATGCCCGGCGGCGAGCGGAACTTCCAGCCTTTGAGATCCTCTGGGCCTGCAATCGGACGCGAGGAGGCAAAGCTTTCCTGGCCGTAGATTGCCCAGCCGATCAGCTGCATGTTCTGTGCGTTGTACAGCTCCTGGGCCGCGTCATAGCCGCCGCCATAATACAGCCAGCTATACTGCTGCCAGGGCGTGTCATAGCCGCCCATGATGTCGCCGACGAACTGGAACGCCGGGTTCTTGCCGGTCTGGTAGGCACCGCCGGTGGCGTCACAGTCGAGAATGCCGTTGATCGCGGCGTCAAAGGTTTCGGTGGTGGCCACAACGGACGAGCTGTAGAACATTTCAACCGCGATTTCGCCGCCCGACATGACCTGCACGTCGTCGATCCACTTGGCCAGCATCTGCCCTGTCGGGTGCTCCGTGGCGTAGTGTGTCTGGATGCGAAGAGTCACGTCCTGAGCGAAAGCGGCCGTGCCGGTGACGGCCACCGCAGCGACAGCTGCGGATTTCAATAGTGATTTGATCTTCATTTTTCCTCCCCCGAAGGCCGCCTCCTCCTGCGACCGACGATTTGATTTTGGCGGAAATCTCCCCGCCGATTTTGGATGGTATACCATCTCGTGAGGTACGCTAACCAAAGCGAGGTCGACAGGCAAGGATTTTTGGTATACCAAATTTTGAACACGAAAAGCCGCCCTTTGAGGGTGGGGTAACGCGGTAAAACACCGTAAAAGGACTGCCAAAAAAGGCGGCTGCATGTCGGACGAGACACTACCGGAACAGATCGCGAATCAGCTTCGCAGGGCCATTCTGAGGGGCACGCTGGCCCCCGGTGCCCCGGTCAAGGAGCGCGACAACGCCGCCGAGATGGGGGTGTCGCGCACGCCGATGCGCGAGGCGATTCGCATCCTTGCCAAGGAAGGGCTGGTCATGCTCCGGCCCGCGCGCAGCCCGGTTGTGGTGCAGCTGACCCTGCGCGAGGTTTCCGACAATTTCGAAGTGCTGATCTCGCTGGAGCTGATGTCGGCCCGGCTCGCGGTGGAGCGCGCCAGCGAAGCACAGCTGGCGGAGATTGCGGCCATTCAAGGCCGGATGGAGACGCTCTATGACGAGATCGACATGATTGACGTCTTTGAGCTCGACATGGAATTTCACCGCGCCATCGTGCGCGCCGCCAACAACCCGGTGCTGGCCGAGGCGCATGGATCGATCCTGTCCCGCCTGTGGCGCGCGCGCTACCTGTCGGCCAACCGCAAACGCTCGCGCGATCGGGTCATCCGGCAGCACAACGCGATTGTCGAAGGGCTGCAGACGCGGGATGCGGCGCTGATCCACGACAACCTGAGCGACCATCTGGAGCACCTCGTGATCAACGTTCAGGATTATTTCGAACAGGAAGTGCACGCGGAAGAGACCTCCGCGACTGGACATTCTGCTGCGTAGACCAAGGTTTAGGCGGCGACACACACCCTCGAACAAGGAAAGACACGAGATGAAACTTCTGCGGTTTGGCCCCAAGGGTCAGGAAAAGCACGGCATTCTGGATGCGGATGGCAAGGTGCGCGACCTCAGCGGCGTGGTGCCGGATTTCGCGGGCGAGGGCGTCTCGCTGGAGGCGCTGGACGCGATCCGCGCGCTGGATCTGGCCAGCCTGCCGGTGGTCGAAGACCCGGGCCGCATCGGGTCCTGCCTGGCCTCGGTGCCGAATTTCTTCTGCGTCGGCCTGAACTACGCGCTGCACGCCAAGGAAAGCGGCATGGACGCGCCGACCGAGCCGGTGCTGTTCTCCAAAGCCTCCTCGGCGCTGTCCGGCCCTTATGATGACGTGATCATCCCGCGCACGTCGACCAAGGGCGACTGGGAAGTGGAGCTTGGCGTGGTGATCGGCAAGACCGCCTCTTACGTCTCCGAAGCGGATGCGCTGGACTATGTGGCGGGCTATTGCACGATCAATGACGTCTCCGAGCGCGAGTTCCAGATCGAGAAGCTGGGCCAGTGGATCAAGGGCAAATCCGCCCCGACCTTTGGCCCGACCGGCCCGTATCTGGTGACGGCGGACGAGGTGGGGGATCCGCAGAACCTGCGTGTGAGCCTCGATCTCAACGGCGAGACGGTTCAGGACAGCAACACCTCCGACATGATCTTCTCCGTGCGGGAAATTGTCAGCTACATGAGCCAGTTCATGCTTCTGCAGCCCGGCGACATCATCGCCACCGGCACGCCGTCCGGCGTGGGCATGGGCATGAAGCCGCAGCGCTTTCTCAAGCCCGGCGACGTGATGGAGGTCGAGGTCGAAGGGCTGGGCCGTCAGAAACAGACAACCGTGGCCGCGGACTGATCGGGGCAAGGCTGAGGCATGGCCCGTCCACCCAGCCTGAATGCCTACCTGCATTTTGAATGCGTTGCGCGGCGCGGCTCTCTCAGCCGCGCCGCCGATGAATTGTCGGTCAGCCCTTCGGCCGTGAGCCAGCAGATCCGCCAGCTGGAAGAGCAGATGGGCGTCAAGCTGTTCCGCCGTCAGGGGCGCGCCTTGCGGCTGACGCTGGAGGGGGAACAGTTGTTTCAGGCCTCCTCTGCCGCGATCCGCATGTTGCGCGACGCGCAGGCGCATCTGGGCCAGAACCGCGACGCACGGCGGCTGAACCTGCGGGTCACGCCGAGCTTTGGTGTGCGCTGGCTCGGGCCGCGCCTGTCCGGCTTTGTGCAGCGCTATCCCGACTGGGATCTGCGCGTGGATGCCGCGCCCGATCCCACGGATTTTGACCGCGAAATCATGGATCTGGACATTCGCTATGGCCCCGGCGGCTGGCGCGGCTTTCCCGAGCGTGCCGTCCTGGACGATTGCGTTCTGCCGCTGTGCAGCCCGGCTTATCTCGAACAACTCCCCGATGATCCGGCCCGGCGATTGCAGGACGCCCGGCTGATCGACAGCGCCCGCGCGCTGTGCCAGTGGGACGTCTGGCTCTGGCGGATGGGCGTGGAGACGCCCGCGAACCGCAAATCCATCCTGATGGACCGTTCTTCGATGGCGCTGCAACTGGCGTTGGACGGGGTTGGGATCTGCCTTGAATCGCTGGCGCTCTGTGCGGGGGAAGTGGAAGCGGGGCGCCTTGTGCCGGTCACACCGCAGCTGCCGGTGGTGCGTTTCCCGGCCTATTGGGCGCTCTGCCCGGAGCGCAACCTCTCGCGCCGTGCGGTGCGGCTGTTCCTCGATTGGCTGGAGGGGGAGGCGGCGGCGCATGACGCGGGGCTGGCGCGGATCGTTTCGGACCATGGGCTGCGCGTCGAGAGTATCGCGGCGGCGGACTGGCTGGTGCAGGGCTGAGCACCAAAGCTGCGGACTTGCACAAGGCGGCGCTGCGGAGTAGACCGCCCGGCGGGCTTTGGGCCCGTGGGTTTTCAGATCGGCAGGAGCGCAGAACATGGGTTTTCGGATGGGTATCGTGGGCTTGCCCAACGTGGGAAAGTCAACACTTTTCAACGCCTTGACCAAGACGGCCAGCGCGCAGGCCGCGAATTTCCCGTTCTGCACCATTGAGCCGAACGTAGGCGAGGTTGCCGTGCCGGATGCGCGGCTCGACACGTTGGCGGGGATCGCCAGCTCCAAACAGATCATTCCGACGCGCATGACCTTTGTCGATATTGCCGGTCTGGTGAAAGGCGCATCGAAGGGCGAGGGGCTGGGCAACCAGTTTCTGGCGAACATCCGCGAGACGGATTCCATTGCCCATGTGCTGCGCTGTTTCGAAGACGATGACGTGACCCACGTCGATGGCCGCGTTGATCCGGTGGCGGATGCGGAAACCATTGAAACGGAACTGATTATTGCCGACATGGAGAGCCTTGAAAAGCGCCTCCAGAACATTGTGCGCAAGGTGCGCGGCGGCGACAAGGAAGCGGTGCAGCAGGAGCGTCTGATGAAGATGGCGCTGGCCGCTCTGGAAGACGGCAAGCCCGCGCGGGTTGTCGAAGTGGACGAAGAGGACGCGAAGCAGTGGAAGATGCTGCAACTGCTGTCCTCGAAACCGGTTCTTTACGTGTGCAACGTGGATGAGAGCGAGGCCGGGACGGGCAATGCTTTGAGCGAAAAGGTTGCCGAGATGGCCGCCAAACAGGGCAACTCCCACGTGGTCATCTCTGCCAAGATCGAAGAAGAGATCAGCCAGCTAGAGGCCGAGGAAGCGGCGGAATTCCTTGAGGAACTGGGGCTGGAGGAGGCCGGTCTCGACCGGTTGATCAAGGCCGGGTACGCGCTTTTGAACCTGCAGACCTATTTCACCGTTGGCCCGAAAGAGGCGCGGGCCTGGACCATTCGGACCGGCACGCTGGCGCCGCAGGCGGCGGGTGTGATCCACGGCGATTTCGAGAAAGGCTTTATCCGGGCCGAGACCATTGCCTATGACGACTATGTCGCGGCCAATGGCGAGCAGGGGGCTAAGGACGCGGGCAAGATGCGCGCGGAAGGCAAAGGCTACGAGGTGAAGGACGGCGACGTTCTGCACTTCCTGTTTAACACCTGAGGTTTTTGCCGAGTCTGGAGTGGAGCGCGCGGGACATCCCGCGCGTTTTTTTGTTTTTGGATATTTGTACAGAGAAGAAGCAGGGCGCGGCGCGGTTTTGGACCTGCGGTGGATCAGGATTTTGGTCCGGTTCGTTGGAACAGGTCATCGCTGATCTGTTTGAGGCGGGCGTGGGTGTCCGGCGAGAAGAGGTCTGCGCCGCGCGTTGCATGGTCAATCGCCCGGGCCGCCGTGAACAGGGCGCCTGCTGTGCGGCAGGTTTTGACGATGGTTTCGGTGATGCGCCGGGGCGAGGGTGAGGGTGGGGGCGTTTGGGACAGCGCGGCGAGCGCCTTGTCAACCGATGCCAGTTGCCAGAGCAGATCGCCGCGATGGTTGTCGTGATCGCGCAAAGCGCGTTTGATCAGATCGCGCCCGAGCTGGAGTTCGCCGCGGGCGATGCCGAGGCATTCCGAATATGTTTCCACTGGCGGCATCGCGATGACTCCTGAATTGTATACCGTTGTATGCTGACTGATGCGCAGGAGGTCAAGATCGGCTTCGCCGGGTCAAGAAGGGCGCGACCTGAGGATGGTTGATCTGGGTCAACGCGCGGGTGTAAGAGATATTCCAGAAGTGTGATGTATCTTTTCAGACGGAGGACGCGCGATGTCCGATTCTGTTCATATGGCCCCGGAAGAGGCGCGTCTGGCGCATTTTCCGGTGACGTTTTTTGCAACCGTCATGGGGCTGGCGGGGTTGACACTGGCGCTGCATCTCTCTGCCGAGCGGTTTGGCATGGGGGCGGGGCTTGCGCAGGTTGCGCTCTGGCTGACGGTTACGGATTTTCTCGCCGTAGCAGGGATTTACGGGGTGAAGTTTCTGCAGCACAGGGCGGCGGTGACGGCGGAATGGGGGCATCCGGTGAAGATGGCCTTCTTCCCGGCCATGTCGATTTCGCTGATGCTGATCGGCACGGCGCTGCGCGCGGAATTCGAGGCGGTGGCGCGGGTGGTCTGGCTCATTGGGGCGGGCCTGCAGATCGTTTTGTTCCTGAGCGTCATGTCCGGCTGGATCGGGCGGCGCAGCTTTCAGCCGATGCATATCTCGCCCGCGTGGTTCATTCCGGCGGTGGGCAACGTGGTGGCCCCGATTGCGGGGGTGCCGCTGGGGTTTGTCGAGCTGAGCTGGCTGTTCTTTGCCACCGGCCTGACGTTCTGGATCGTGCTGCTCACTTTGGTGATGAACCGGTTGATTTTCCACGATCCCTTGCCGGGGCGGCTCTATCCGACGCTGGTGATCCTGATCGCGCCGCCTGCGGTGGGTTTCCTTGCCTGGCTGTCGCTCAATGGCGGGGTTCTGGATGCCTTTGCCCGGGTGCTGTTTTATGCGGCGGTGAGTTTTGCCGGGGTTGTCCTGATGCAGGTGCCGGCGCTGATGCGGTTGCCGTTTGCGCTGTCGTGGTGGGCGCTGAGCTTTCCGGTGGCGGCGCTGACCGTGGCGACGCTGCGGTTTGGCGCGTTGGCCGGGTCCGGTGCGCATGATCTGGCGGGCGGGGCTTTGCTGGCCTTGCTGGTGGCGCTGGTGGCCGGGTTGATCTGGCGTACCGGGCTGGGCGCGGCCCGGGGTGAGATTTGCAGGCCGGAGTAAGCCTGCGCCCGGTCAGCTCAGGGCGCTGACGTCGATTTCCGGGGTCCAGGTGCCCGCGAGATGACGCGCCAGATGGAAGGCGGCGAGGGCGTCGTCCGGGTTGGCGGCGATCAGCGCCACGAGCCGCGCGCGCGCCTCCGGATCGCCCGCCTGCAACCCCTCCAGGGCCTCGGCATAGTGGGTGAGCGCCTCGGGAGAGGCGGCCTCGGGCGGCAGGGGCTCAAAGCTGCGCAGGGGCGCATCGCGGCCACGCAGGCGCAGCGCGCCGATCTGGCGTCCGGTGAAATCGGGATAGGCGGCCACGGTGGTTTCAGACACGCAGATGCGTGTGCCCAGCACCTTGTTGGCCCCTTCGAGCCGGGAGGCGATGTTCACGGCGCTGCCGTAGGCGGCATAGTCGAAATACATGTCACCGCCGAAATTGCCGAGGATCGCCTCGCCCGTGTGCACGCCGATGCGGGTTTTGCCCAAAGGCACGCCGGAGGCCTCCTGTCTGGCGCGGAAGTCTTCGCAAAAGGCATCAATGGCCAGTGCGCACTGGGTGGCGGCGCGGGCGTGATCGTCGAGATCGAAGGGCGCGCCAAAGACCGCATGCACCCCGTCGCCGATGATCTTGAGCATGGTGCCGCCGTGGTCAAAGACGCAGCGGGTGATGCCGTCGAGATAGCCGTTCAATAGGTCGATGACAGGCTGCGGCTCGGCGCGCTCCACCAGCGGCAGAAAGTTCTCCAGATCGGTGAAGAGGAAGGTGCTTGTGCGGCGTTCTGAGGCCGGGGAATAGGCGGTGCCGCTGGCAGTCAGCTGGTGGATGACGGCGGGGGCAAAGTAGCGGGCGAGGGTGGCCTCGGCGGCGCGGGCGCGGGTGGTCTCTTCCTGCAACTGGTGCAGCTGATCGCGGTGCGACAGGCATTTTTGCAAAGTGGCCGAGAGGTCGTCGAACTCGATGGGTTTGGTCAGGAAGTCAAAGGCTCCGCCGTTCATCGCGGCGCGGATGTTGGGCATGTCGCCATAGGCGGAGACCATGACCACCGCCGGCGGCTCGGCGCTCTGGACCAGCTCGGACAGGAAACTCAACCCGTCCATGCGCGGCATGTTGATGTCGGAGAAGACCACGTCGATGGGGGCATCGCTGGCGAGTTTCTCCAGCGCTTCGACCCCGTCGCGGGCAAAGCGGATGTCATAGGTGCCGGCCTTGATCTCGCGGCGGAATTTCTGGCGGATCAGGCTTTCGATGTCGGGTTCATCATCGACCACGAGAATGCGCGGAGGGGTGTTCGTCATAGGTGTCAGGCCGCGATCAGATCGTTGAGGTAATCCTTGAGCAGGGCGAAATCGATCGGCTTGGAAAACACGCGATCAGCGCCGCGGGCGCGGGCTTCGGCCAGCGTTTCGTCATCGTCATAGGCGGTGACCATGGAGATTGTCAGGCTCGGGCGCAGGGGGCGCAGGCGGGCGACCAGTTCCAGCCCGGACATGCCGGGCATGTTCACATCCGAGAGCACCAGAACCACGCTTGGCGGCTCGTCCTCGTCCATCAGGCTCAGCGCGTCGCGCCCGGAGGTGGCAAAGGACAGCTCGAAGCGGCCTTTCTTCAGGTCCCGGCGGAGCTGCTGGCGGAACAGCGGCTCCATGTCCGGCTCGTCATCGACGACGAGAATTCTGACGGGGGTCATGGTCACGAGGTGGGTTCCTTGTTCGCGCCGGGCGGGGTGTCTTCCCGTCCTGTCAGGGGCAGGGTGATGACAAACCGTGCGCCGCTGCCGGGCGTGCTGGTCACGACAATGTCGCCGCCGTGCTGGGTGACGACGATGTCGTAAGAGATGGACAGGCCAAGGCCGGTGCCTTCGCCCGCCGGTTTGGTGGTGTAAAACGGGGTGAAGATCTGTTCGATCACGCTTTTGCTCATGCCGGGGCCGTTGTCTTCGATGATCACTTCAAGCGTTCCGGTGCCGGTGTCGCGGGTGCTGACGTGGATCACCGGGGCGTAGTCCGGCTCGCCCGAGGTCCGGCGGGCGTGGGTGGCATACATGCCGTTGGAGAGGATGTTGATGAAGACCCGGCTGAGATCCTGCGGGAAACAGGGCACCGGCGGCAGGCCATCGGCCAGTTCAGAGATCATCTCGATGTTGAAGCCGTCGATTTCGGCGCGGGCGGAGTGGAAAGACAACTTCAGCGCCTCATCGACGATGGCATTGATGTTGGCGTCCTGCAGGGTGGTCGGGCCGGAGCGCGAGTGCAGCAGCATGTTGCGCACAATGCTGTCGGCGCGGCGGCCGTGTTCCTGGATCTTGTGCAGGTTGCCGGACACCGTTTCGACAAGCTCGATGGCGTCTTCGGCCTGCTCGGCCTCGATCTTGTCCGCGCAGGCCTGCACGATGTCCGTCAGCTCTTCCAGCAGTTCCTCGGAGAGCGAGGAGAAGTTGTTGACGAAGTTCAGCGGGTTCTTGATCTCATGGGCGATCCCGGCGGTGAGCTGGCCAAGGCTGGCCATTTTCTCCGATTGCACCAGCCGGTCCTGCGTGCGTTGCAGGCTGTTGAGCGCGTTGCGCGCATCATCGCGGGCGCGCAGGATCTCACGCTCGCGCGCCTTCAGCGTGTCGATGGCATTCTTGAGTTCCTCGGTGCGATCCTCGACGAGGGTTTCAAGGTTGTCCTGAATGCGGCGCAGTTCCGCTTCGTCAGATTTCTGTTTTTGTTGCAGGGTGTTGTAGGCCCCGGCGAGATTGCCGATCTCGTCCCCGGTGGTCACTTCCACGGGGATGTAGCGGCTGGTTTCCTGCGCCGCATCAATCGCCTTGCCAAAGCGCACCAGCGGCTGACGCACCGCGTATTGCAGCGCCACAAGCGCCGAAACCGTCAGCGCCAGCGCCATGAAGGCGGTCAGCAAAATGGCGTTCTGCACCTGTTGCTGTGCCGCGGAGTCGAGCCTGCCTTGGGTATAATGCAGCGCAATATCCCCGATCAGAAGCGGCTCCGGCTGGTCCTTCACGCGAAAGATCTGAGCCGTCTGTGCGCGCACCGCATCACCGCTTGTCAGGCCGATACGCCCCAACGGTTCGCCGCGCTCGTCGCGCACCGTGATGCCGATGAGGTCCGGGTCATTGACGATGGCCTCGAGGATCAGGTCGATCTGGGTCTGGTTGAAATTCCACACCGGCCCGGAAATCGCGTCGCCCTGGATCTCTGCCAGTTTCGAGATGCGATCATCGAGCGCCTGCGCCGCGCCGGAGCGGCGTTCGCGTTCGATCAGCGCAAAGGTTGTCATGGTGACCACCAGCGTGAGCGGCACCGCAATGGCGAGAAACTTCAGGGTCAGGGATGCATTGGACCAGATCCCGATCCTGCTCTTGCTCATGCCTGCCGTGCCCCGCCTGTTCGCTCTGCCGTTTGCCTTGGTATACCCGCAAGACGGGCATTGATGGCAAGAATTTCCTGCATACCGGCATAGCTGGAAGTTGACCAACGGTAAATGTCGCTTCACTAATGGTTAAAAAATCAACCTTTCAGGGAGTGAGGGAATGGCAGTTCATCCAGATTCGCCCGGGTCGTTCAACATTGCGATGTTTTGCGGACCGTATCAGGACAATGGCGCCGCGCCGTGGTACGCGCCGCTGTCCGTGGGCACATCGGACAATCCGCAGGTGCAGTATTTCGCGCTGGACACGGGGACCAACATGGATTGGGTGACCTCGACGCTGTGCAACACAGAAGCCTGCCTGATGCATCCGCGCTTTGATCCGGGCCTGTCCAGCACCTACCAACAGGACGACGAGGGCAAGGTTGTCGATCTGGATTACGGCCCCTGGGGCAGCCTGCAGGCCAAGATCGGCACTGATGTGGTGAACCTGCCCGGCGGTCTGTCGCAGAGCCTGACCTTCGGCGTGGCGGTGTCCTACAGCGGCCCGCAGTTCGAAGAAATCGACTGGAGCGCCTGCCTCGCCCTGCCTGCGCAGGGAGAGATGCAGCAAGGCTTCACCAACATGATGCAGGCGATGCTGGACGAAGGCGCGGTTGATCCGAACAAGGCCTGGGTCTGCTTCGACTGGAACCGCGAGACCAAACAGGGCAGTTGCCTGATCGGCGATGTGGACTGGAGCGGGATTGATACATCGCAGTTCATCGCCCTTCCGTTCGACAGTTACACGCCGATCCCGTCGGTGGATTACATCTGGACCACGGCCGGTGCGACGGTGAGCATCGGTGATCTGACGTTGGACGATGTGTTCTTCTGCCTCGACAGCGGCTCTTCCCGGTTCAAGGGCGGGCCGGACACGATCGACAAGATCAAGGCGAACCTGGGCGGCAATACCAACACACTGACGATCAAGGTCGGCAATGCTCTGGGCGCGGAGAGCGGCACGCTGGTGGTCCCGCCGGAGCTTTACATGCGCACCATCGAAGAGGGCGAAAACGCGGGCGAGACCCTGCCGCAGTTCGCGGTGCTGGGAGAGTTGCCGCAATTGCTGCTGGTGGGCTCGGTGATCATGGATTATCTCTACACGGTCTATGTCTATGATTACGTTGAAGTAAATGGCGAGATGAAAGCGCAGGGCGTGGGCGTGGTGATCTTCAACAAGATCGGCAGCCCGGCGGTGATCCAGAACGACAACGCGGTCACGCCGATCAAGGGGTCGGACGATCTGCGCGCGGTCTTTGATGAATTGACAGGAAAAGGGGCAGGGGCATGAGCGCTGTGGCAAACGCAATCGATGGGGTCTGGTACAACGTCTACAACTCCAAGATGACGCTGGCCTCCGATCCGCAGACCGGCATGATCCTCGGCACCTACGCCTCCACCACGGGCAGTTCGGGCACCTACCAGGTGCTGGGCTACACCCAGCCCTCCAGCGCCGCGCCGGTTGCCGGATCGGACGGCTTCACGGTGAGCCTGAACATCGGCTGGCATTCGCTGGATGGCGGGCAGGGCGATCCCAGCTGGTCCTGCGTGAGCGGGTTGGCAGGGCAATACGTGATGGATGCGGACGGCAACACGGTGCTCAACCTGATCCACCAGTTTGTTGCGCCCAACCCGGTACCGCTCGGCGGTACGCAACAATTCCAGACCGGCATCAGCAGCGACAAGCTGGTCTACACGCGCACCCCGCCGGGCGCGGCAGACAGCGGGGCCGAAACCCAGCCCTGCAAACCGGATCTCGCGGATGTGCCTGCACAAACATGGACCTGCACCGAAGACCCCTCGATCAGCTTCACCCAGAACCAGCCTTTCGAAGGTCTCTTCGGCGGCAGCTACACCGCCAACGGCGTCACCAGCAGCCTGCTCGGCCAATATGACAAGGCCTACCCCGGCGATGGCGCACTCTACCAAAGCTACACGCTCTCAACCCTGAACACCGATCCCACCACCGGCAATCCCGAAACAATCACGCTCGCAGGCTGGATCGACCCTGCCTCCGGCGCGCTCAAGGTGCTGGAAATGCGGTCCTGCGGCACCACATGGGCGGCGCGCTACGCTGGCGTGCGAACCCGGGGGCTAACCTTCACGCCGGGCTGACCCACCCGGTTTCTTTGGGCCAAAAATACCTCGGGGGAGTCCGCAGGACGGGGGCTGGCCCCCAACAAGAATTTTGCCCCGGCAAAATTTTCTCCCCGTCCAAACTCACTCCACGGTCGGAATTTCCAGCCCGTACTGCTGATAAAGCTCTGCCAGCCGACCGGAGCGGGCCAGTGCGCGGGTGCCGTCCTCGTAGACCGCGCGCAGGGTGTTGCCGCGCGGGGTGTCGGGGAAGAGCATATAGAGCTGCGTCGAGGCGATGGTGCTGATCACCCAGTCGTCCGGGTTGATGTCAAACCGCGTGTCCGAGGCATTGGCCACATCGAGGTTCGCCTCACCGGTGCTGCGGAATTTCTCCAGCGGCAGGCGCAGGTCCACATAGGCATCCACCCGCCCGGAGACCAGCAGCTTCGCCGCCTGGCTGCGGCTGTCGACCTCGTTGAGGTCCTCGCCCAGCGTGGTGCTGACCTGCGGCGCGGTGGCGACGCGCAGGGATTTGAGGTGCTCCGGGCTGGTCAGGTCCAGCCCGCTGTCCGCGCGGTACATGGCGGCAAAGGTGGTCTCGTAGATCGGCACATTGGCAAAGTTGCGATCATCCGGGCGAAAGCCACCGGTCAGATCCGCCTCGCCGCGCTCGACCAGCGCCACGGCGCGGTTCATCGGCACGGTCCGGCGCTCAACGGTGATGCCCGCCGCGCCGAATATCTCGGCCAGCAGTTCGTTGTAGATGCCGCTCCCGTCCGCATTTGTGAAGCCGGTCCATTCCGGCGTGGCATGCAGGACCGATGTGATCTTGTCCTCTGCCAGACCGCTGCCCGCCCAACCGGCGAAAACCATGAACCCCACCGCGATCAGCTTGCGCATGGATGTGCCCTCTCTTCCTGTCCCCATGTATTTGATAGGGCAGGGGCGGAAGTTTCGCCACAAAGCTCAACCCCCGGATGTGCAGAATGTCGAGAAGTGCTCAGGTCAGGACCAGATCCGCGGCGCGCGATCCGGCGGTCACGCAGCGGGCGTTTGGCAGGTCATTGGACTCCGCCTTGGCGCGGGCGGTGCTCATGTCATAGCCAAAGCCGATCCAGCGCGAGATCAGACGCCGCTCCAGCTCGACCAGCGGCACATCGAGGAACACAGTCATGTCCCAGAGCGGGGCGAGGGCGGTCCAGGGCGGCTCGTCCAGCAGCAGGTAGTTGCCCTCTACCACCACAAAGCGCGTGTCCCGCTGGATTTCCGTGGCGGCGGCGATGGCGATTTCGCGGGAGCGATCAAACACCGGCAAAAAAACCTGATCCCCGGCGCGCACCCGGTGCAGCGCCGCCTCCAGCCCGCCGAAGTCGAAGGTTTCCGGCGCGCCCTTGCGCGCGAGCAGCCCTTTGCTTTCCAGCAGCCGGTTGTCGAGGTGGAACCCGTCCATGGGCATCATCACGGCTGCCATGCCTGCCGCATTCAGAAGAGCGACAACGGTTTCGGCCAGCGTGGATTTCCCGGAGCCCGGAGCACCGGCGATGGCGACAAGGGTCCGGCCCTGCCGCGCCGGGAGCGCGGCGATTTCCTTGGTCAGACGGTCGGCGTTTTTCTGGATCGACATGAGGCCTCTGGCGTTGGCGCAGGAGCCTGATCTTAGAGCCTGCGTGCACCCCTTGCAAAGCCTTGCTCTTTTAGGCTGCGGCGGTGGTCCGCCTTCTCGCCCATGGCGGGCTGCGGATGCAGGCAACCTGCCCGAATCCCAAGCCGAATCAGAACCCGATGCCGAAAAAATCGACACGATCAGCTCTGTTCGCGGACAATGCGGCATTGTTAAGAAAGGTGTTTTTTCCGGTTAACGTAACGTAAGTTCATGGTATAACAGAGAGAATTTGATTGGTTCGGGCTTGGAAACGCAGCTTTTCGCATTTTGAAACCGCAAAAGCCTGCGCATTTGCGCCTTTAACGTGTTTAATCAACGTAAGATTGCAGTTTTGAATGGTTTTTAGCGTTTCGACGCGCGCCCCGTTTTCCTGCGCGCCCAATTCGGCGCAGTGATGCGCGGTTCTAACCCCCAAGGAGGCACGATGCCCCCGGTTGATCCTCTGGCGCCCTACAGCGGCGCGGACATTGATGGCGCCTTTGCGCTGACGGTCACCCTGCGCGTTGACGATCTGTCCGGATCGGCGTGGCAGACGGTGTTTGACTTCGGCACGGCGACCGGGGCGAACACGGTCAGCCTCATGCAGGTCGGAAACAGCGCGGATCTGTTGCTTTACATCTTTCAAGACGGGCAGGCGTATCGGCTGGTGGCCAACGATGCCCTGGTCGAAGGCGCGGAGCAGGCGTTCTCCGTAGGCGTCGACGCGGGCGGGCGCATGTGGATCGAAAGCGGCGGCACGCTGCTGGCCGAAGGGCCGGGGGCGGTGCCGCTGGATGTGCCACGCGATGTGCAACTGGTCGGGATGACCGATTGGGCCGGGGGCTCGGCATTGGATGGGGAGATCCTGTCCTTTGATCTGGTGAACGAAGGCGACGTGCCGGATGATCCACCACCGCCCCCTCCGCCACCACCGCCGCCGGATCCGGTTGAGCCGCCAGAGCCAGAGCCTGTGCCCGATCCGGTGGATCCCCCGGACCCCGGTACACCGGGCGTGACGGGTGGGGTCTTTGCGATAACCGCCACGGCGCGGTTCGATGACATTCAGGGCGGCTCGTGGCAGCGCGTCTATGATTTCGGTGATGGTCCGGCGAGCAACAACATCCTGTTTGGTCAGGTGGAGAACACCTCTGACATGATGCTGGAGTTCTGGCAGGACGGCGTGGCCTACCGCGTGGTCGCCGAGGGCGCCATTGTGGAAGGCGAAGAGGCAGAGTGGGTGTCCGGCGTGGATGCGCATGGCGTGATGTACATCGAAAAGGATGGCGTCCGGCTGGCCGAAGCGCAGGGCATCGTGCCGGAAGAGGCCGTGCGGCAGGGGATGCTCGTCGGCGAAAGCAACTGGCCCGAGGACTCGCCGCTGATTGGCGCGGTTCTGGACATCAGCGTGGCCACCGCCCCGCCGCCGGAAGAACCCGAAGAGCCGGAAGATCCGGAGGATCCTGAAGACCCGGAGGAGCCGGAAGATCCAGAGGACCCCGAAGAGCCGGAAGATCCAGAAGACCCGGAGGAGCCGGAAGATCCTGAGGATCCGGAAGAGCCGGAGGACCCTACAGCGCCCGGCCCGATCGGCACCGGCGGCGAGATGTTCATCGTGGCTCATCAGGATGACGATCTGCTCTTCATGAATCCAACGCTGCTGGCGCAGATTGAATCCGGCGAGGCGGTGACAACCGTCTACCAGACCGCTGGCGATGCGGGCGAGGACGAGGCGTATTGGTCCGCGCGCGAAGCGGGGATGAAGGCGGCCTATGCCAATATGGCCGGGGTCGAGAACGCCTGGATCGACGAGACGGTCGAGGTCTCGCAGGACGGGCAGACCTATGCGCTGGCCAGTTCCTACCTCGAAGACGCGCCGCAGGTGCGGCTCTATTTCCTGCGCACGCCCGATGGCTTTGGCGATGGCAGCGGCTCGGAGGCGCAGGACGGGCAGAGCCTGCAAAAGCTCTGGGAAGGCACCATCCCCGAGGTCACCACGGTGGACGGGGCCGCGACCTATACCGCCGAGGACATGACCGCGCTGACCGCCGGGCTGATGGCGCTGCACCAGCCTGACCACATCCACATTCAGGATTTCGACTCGCCGCACACGGATCTGGAACACTCCGATCACGTCTTTGGCGCGCATTTCGCGGTGGAGGCGGCGGAGAGCTATGCGGCGGATTTCACCCTGACCAGCTACACCGGCTATGCCACCTGGGGTTTCGAGGAAAACGTCGAGGGCGACACGCTGGACGCGGTGCGCTCGGCGTTCCTTGAGTATGCCTCCTATGACTACAAGGTCTTTGCCCCGGACGGCACGCTGATCGACGCCTACCGCGAATGGATGATGCGCGAATATGTGCAGTCGGAAACCGTCTATGAACAGGCTGCGGAGCCGGCGTCTGCGTTTCAGCACATGTTGACAGACGGGATCCTGGACGCGCTGGAGGCAGAGTATCTGGAGGCTGAAGAGGATGAGGCGGAGGAAGACGACGCGGCGTTTGCCTGATCGGCTCGGCTGGGTGCGGCGCAGGCTCACGTTACGTAAGCGTGCGCGGCTCTTGACGATATATCCGAATTTTAAAAAAACCTTCGAATGTATGTTATTTTGGGGGTGTATATGAAATCTGCAATTCTGACCATGGGCCTGGCTCTGCTGGCTCCGGCGGCACAGGCGCTCACGGCGTCGAACTTTTCCTTTGCACATGGCACGACAATCGGTGGGACCACGACGGTGGATCGGGTGGGCGTGACGCTCACCACGACCGGTTTCGCGGCGCATGGGACAACAAGCATCTGGAATGGGCCGACAGCCGCCAATGAATGGGCGACGGTTTCGTTCACGTTTGATACGGCCATCACGGAGTTCACCATTGATGTGTCTTACATCAATCTTGGTGAATACATCGACCGATTCACAATCGACGGCGTCACGCGTAGCAGTATCGCTGACCCGGACAGCGTGACAGGAGATCTGTCGGGGCCCGGGCTTTTAGGAGTGAGCACCACAAGAAGAGACGATCTCGGTGCCGGTACCATGATTTGGACCGGGAGCAGCTTTACATCGCTGTCTTTTGAAGTGCTCTATACGAGCGGCGACGGAACGTATTTCCCGGGCGCACTGCTTCTGAACAGCTTTGCCCTGACCAATGCCATTCCGGCCCCGCCGCCGGACCCTGAACACACCGCGCCGGTGCCGCTGCCCGCAAGCGCGGGCCTGCTTTTCGCCGGGCTGGGTGGCCTCGCGGCGCTGCGCCGTCGCAAGCGCGGCTGATCAAGAACAGAACGAAAGGCGCGGCAGGGCAGGGCTTGCCGCGTCAGGCCGTGGCGGGGGCGGTGTTTTCGGTCATGGCAGCATAGACCTGGGTCAGGGCGTCGCGCGCGCCGTGCCGGGCCAGATCGGTCAGCGAAATGACCCCGACGATATAGCCAAGCGCATCGCAGACCGGCAGGCGGCGCAGCTTGTGCCGGACCATCGTGGCGGCCAGCTCGGCCAGCGGCGTTTCAGGATCAACGAACTGCACCGGCTGCGTGGCCACGGCAGAGACCCGCGCAAAGGTGTCGAGCGTGGCATGGGTCATGCCCCGCACAAGGATGTCCCGGTCCGTGACAACGCCGCTGATCCAGCCATCGCGCACCAGCGGCAGAAAGCCGATGTGATGTTGCCGCATCAGGCTGATCGCCTCTGAAATGGCGGCGTCATGCCTGACTTTGATGACCCGAGAGGTCATGATGTCCTTGGCCTGCATTGCGGGCGTCCCTTTTTCTGACAGCGGTCTCAATGAACCGGGCGATGGAGCGTAGCTAAGGCCCGCGCCCGGCCCGGACATGGGGAAAACCGGTCGTAAACACGCACCCGTGCGTTGTAAAACAGTGACGCTGCGTCAGATTACGTAAACTTGCCGAGTCCGCAGGGTTCAGACCCGCGCGCCTTGTGGAATGCGGCGCGGGGCGGCGTTGAGCGTGTCCTTGGCGAAGCCCGCCGCGGCCTTGTATTTCGCCATGAACTCGGCGCGCTCGGCGGCGGGGATAACCGCATCGATGTCGTCGAACAGGCCGCCGCAGCGCGTGTCCACCATGTTCAAAAGGCCAAAGGGACCCGCGCCGCGATTGCGCAGGATCAGGTCCGACACCGGCCCGCAGAGCGCGGCGTCATAGGCGGCAAGGGCGGCGGGGGTCACGCCATGCTCCAGCATCGCCGCACCAATGGTGCGCGCGTCGATCACCGCCTGCGATGCGCCGTTGGAGCCGGTGGGATACATGGCATGGGCCGCGTCGCCCATCAGCGCAACCGGCCCGTCCACCCATGTGGGCACCGGATCGCGGTCGATCATCGGGTTTTCATAGGCGATTTCCGCCCCGCGCAGCATCTGGGGCACGTCCAGCCAGTCATAGCGGAAGGCGTCGAAATGGTGGGCAAAGCTGTCGATCTCCACCGGGCGGAACCAGCCGGTCTTTTCCCAGCCGCTGGTGTCGTCGAGCGTGTATTCCGCAATCCAGTTGATCTGGGCGAGACCCTCCGCATCAGGATGCGAGATCGGGTAGATCACCATGCGGTGGCGGTGCGTGCCAAGCCCGACAAAGCTGGAGCCGGTGCGGATGGGCTTCGCCCGCGTTGTGCCCCGCCACATCAGCGCGCCGCCCCAGTGGATGGGGGGCTGATCGGGATGCATCTGGGCGCGGATCGGGGAGTGAATGCCCATGCCGTCAATCAAGAGCGTGCCGCTGTGCTGAACCGGCCCCTGTTCGGTCTGCATCTGCGCCGTCACCGTACCATCGCTGTTTTTGACATAGCCGGTGACACGGTGCCCGAGGTGGATGTTCTCTGCGCCGATGCGGTCCGAAAGCACGCGATACAGCAGCATGTGAAAGCCGCCGCGATGCACCGCGTATTGCGGCCAGTTGTACCCGGCCTCCGTGCCGCGCGGCTCTGCGTGAATGTCATTGCCATTCAGCCCGACCAGCGCCCATTCCCGCGCCGGGACACCCACCGTATCAAGCTGCTCTGCGGTAATGCCCAGATCGAACAGTTCGCGCACCGCGTTGGGTTGCAGATTGATCCCGACCCCAAGCGGCTTGAGATCACGCACGCTTTCAAAGACCGAAACCGGCACGCCGATCTGGTGCAGCGTGAGCGCGGTTGCAAGCCCGCCAATGCCGCCTCCGGCAATCAAAACGCGTGGCTGTGTCATGGGATGTCCTTTTGCTTGGGCCTTGGGGTTTTGTGTGTCCGGGTCAGGCATTGGGCCTGTCGAGGCCGAGATAGCGGCGCAGAAGTGTCTTGAGCATGGCCTCATCCGCATCGCTCAGCCCCGAGGTGTTGCGGTTTTCAAAGGCCAGAAACGGGCCCTGCACCGTCTCAAGCCGCGCACGACCGGCATCGGTCAGCCAGAGCTGCACCGACCGGCGATCCGCGTCCGGCACGGTCCGGCAGACAAGGCCAGCGCCTTCCATGGCGTGCACCATCTTGGTCATATGCGCGCGTTTGATCATCAGCGCGCGGGCCAGCACGCCTTGCCGGATTCCCGGGTTCCGGTCCAGAAGCATCAGCACGGATATCTCGCCGGGGCGGATCTCCAACCCCTTCATTTCATGAAAGAACGTATCAAAGCTTTTGAGCTGGGACAGGCGCAGCAGAAACCCCAAAGATCCGGTCATCGCCCCGAGGTCCATGGCCTCCCCGGTCTGGGCGCCGCTGTCCTTGCCCGCGTTCTGCGTCATTGAAACCTTCCTCCCGTCCGGCGATCCAGAGGGCGCATATTGTTTCCAAGTAAACAAAATGACCACCTCGAGTCAACGCAGCCCAAGGCGCAGACCGAGGCTGTTCCCGGCAATCCGGCCTCCGATCCCGGACCAGATTGCATTCGCACTGGAACGCCCCTTCCGTTTGGTATACCAAAATTCCAGACCGCCGGAACAGGCGCGGGGAGGGTATCAATGACACAACTGAAATTCGCCGACAGCCTGTCGCGGCTCGGCACGGAATCCGCCTTCATGGTGCTCGCCCGCGCGGGCAAGCTCGCGGCGGAAGGGCGGGACATCATCAACCTCGGCATTGGCCAGCCGGATTTCCAGACGCCCGAGCATATCGTCGAGGCCGGGATCAAGGCGCTGCGCGACGGCCATCACGGCTATACGCCCGCCAACGGGCTGCCGCAGCTGCGCGAAGCGGTTGCGGCCGACCTGAACCGGCGGCACGGGGTCGAGGTGAACCCGGACAACGTGGTGGTCCAGCCCGGCGGCAAGCCGACGATGTTCTTTGCCTGCCTGATGTTCGGCCAGCCGGGGGCGGAGATCATGTACCCCAACCCCGGTTTTCCGATCTATGAATCGGTGATCAAATACTCCGGCGCGACACCGGTGCCGATTGCCCTCCGGGAGGAAAACGGCTTCGCCTTTTCCGCCGAAGAGGTGCTGGGGCAGATCACCGAGCGGACCTCCCTGATCATCATCAACTCTCCGGCCAATCCGACGGGAGGTGTTACCCCGCGCGAGGAAATTGACAAGCTGGTCAAAGGCTTGGAGGCGCATCCGTCTGTGGCGCTGATGTCGGATGAGATCTATTCCAACATGCTCTACGGCGGGCGCGAACATGTCTCGCTGCTGCAATACCCGGAAATCCGGGACCGGCTGATTGTGCTCGATGGCTGGTCCAAGACCTACGCCATGACAGGCTGGCGGCTGGGCTACGCCGTCTGGCCGGAGCCTTGCGTCGACCCCGTCACGCGGCTTTGCATCAACGATCATTCCTGTGTGAACGCGCCCACGCAATTCGCCGGGATTGCCGCTTTGGAAGGGCCGCAGGATGCGGTGCATGACATGCTCAGGGCCTTTGACGAACGGCGTCAGATCATCGTGGACGGGCTGAACGCTCTGCCGGGCGTGCGTTGCGCCGATGCAGCAGGGGCGTTCTATGCTTTCCCGAACATCGAGGGCACGGGGCTCTCCGCGACCGAGGCGCAGGACCGCTTCCTCGAAGAGGCCGGGGTAGCCACCGTGGCGGGCACGTCCTTCGGGGCCTGGGGGGAAGGCTATCTGCGCTTCTCCTACGCCAATTCCGCTGACAACATCCGCGAGGCGCTGCGCCGCATCGCCAGCCTTCTCTGAGAAAGGACCGATCATGACACGCACCCCTCTTTTGATCATGGGCGGCGGCACCACGGCCGAAGACCGCGCCCGGCTGGAAGCCGCGCATCCTTCTGTTTTTGCGTCGAACTTTGACGAACTGGCCGCGCTGGATGCCGAGACGCGCGCAGGCATCCGCGCCGTGGCCTACCGTGGCCACTACCGCTTTGATGGCACCGGCATGGACCTGCTGCCGAACCTCGAAGTGATTGCCAACTTCGGGGTTGGCTACGATCAGATCATCGTCTCCGACGCCACCGCGCGCGGCGTGAAAGTGACCAATACGCCGGATGTTCTGAACGACGACGTGGCGGATCTGGCGGTGGCGATGCTGCTGGCGCAATGCCGCAACATGGTCGCCGGGGACGCTCGGGTGCGCAACGGCGAATGGCCTGCGAAAGGCGAGTTGCCGTTGAACCGCAAGGTCACCGGATCCACCGCCGGGATCGTCGGACTGGGGCGCATCGGACGCGAGATCGCCGACCGGCTTGCGGCCTTCAAGATGGAGATCCACTACACGTCGCGCACCGAGAAAGAGACACCGGGCTGGACCTACCACGGCAGCGACGTGGTCAGCCTCGCCCGCGCGGTGGACTTCCTGGTGGTGGCCATCGTCGGCGGACCCGAGACGGAGAAAACTGTCAGCCGCGCGGCCATCGAGGCGCTCGGCCCGCGCGGCGTGATCGTCAACATCTCGCGCGGAACCACCATCGACGAAGCGGCCATGCTGGACGCTCTGGAAGCAGGCGCCATCGCCGGCGCCGGGCTCGACGTCTTCGAAGGGGAGCCCGAGGTCAACCCGCGCTTCTTCGCATTGGACAACGTTCATCTCCAGCCCCATCAGGGCTCCGGCACCGTGGAAACCCGCCGCGCCATGGCAATGCTGCAGCTGGCGAACGTCACCGCCTGCCTCGAAGGCCAGCCGTTGAAAACACCGGTCAACTAGAACAGGCTGCGCCTGTGCGGGGGCGCTGCCCCCACGGCTCCCTGAGCCTCCCCCGGGATATTTCAGGCACAAAGAAAACAAGGCGCCGAGGCACTTTCTTTGTGCCAAAAATATCCCGGGGACGCCCCAACGGGGCGGGGGCAGCGCCCCAAATTCGCGCCGCAGGCGCGTTGGTCGTCCCGCGCAGCGGGGCGAAACCCTTCCTCAGACCATACCGCCGTCAACGATGAAAGTTTGCGCCGTGCACATCGCGGAATCGGCGGAGGCGAGGAACAGGACCATGTTGGCGAGATAGACCGGATCGATCAGCTCCGGCAGGATCTGCTTTTCGCGGTAGGCCGCTTCGGCCTCCGGGGTCAGCCAGAGCGCCTTCTGGCGCTCGGTCATGATCCAGCCCGGCGCGATGCAGTTGACGCGGATGTGGTGTTTGCCCAGATCGGCGGCGAAGCTTTTGGTCAGCCCCTGAATCGCGGCCTTGGCCGTGGTGTAGGCGGGCATGCCGCCCATGGAGAGCATCCAGCTGATCGAGCCCAGATTGATGATCGAGCCTTGCCCTGCCGCGATCATGCCCGGAGCCAGCGCCTGGATGGCAAAGAACTGGTGGCGCAGGTTCGTGTTCATGCGCTCGTCCCAATAGTCGGGCGTGACGTCTTCCCAGCCGTGCCGGTCGTCGCGGGCGGCGTTGTTGACAAGAACCAGCGGTGCGCCGATGCGGGCTTTGATCTCGGCAAAAGCCGCCTTCATGTTGTCCAGGTCCCGCAGATCGCAGGCAGCGAAGGCGATTTGAGCGTTCAGCGGGGCGAGCCGGGCCAGGAGCGTTTGCGCGGCCGTCTCATCAAAATCGACAAAGCCGACTTTTGCGCCTTGCCGGGCGAAGGCTTCGACCGTTGCTGCGCCGATGCCCGAGGCACCGCCGGTGATCAGGACCGGCAGGTCTTTGAGGCTGGGGTAGGTGGCAAATTCGGTCATGGCGGGTGTCCGGGCGGATGGTTTTGGACATAGTCGGGCAGGCGAGTGCGGTTGGGAAGGGGGAATAGGTCGAATATCGGGTATTGAGTACGCACCCGTTTCGAACGGCGCGCTTGCGCTGTGTCGCCGGGCGCGTCAGGATCGCGGAACCCTCAACAAAGGCCCGCATCATGACCCGACAAAACCGCTTTGCCGCAGAGGAATACCAGGCGCGCCTCGGCCGTACACAGGCCGCGATGGCGCAACAGGGGCTGGATCTGCTTATCCTGTCCGACCCGTCAAACATGGCATGGATTACCGGCTATGATGGCTGGTCTTTCTACGTGCATCAATGTGTGATCGTCCCGTCCAGCGGCAAGCCGTTCTGGTTCGGGCGAGGGCAGGATGCGCAGGGCGCGTATCGGACCGTCTGGATGCCTGCGGATCAAGTGATCGGCTACCCGGATCATTACGTGCAATCGAACGAGCGCCACCCGATGGAGTACCTGTGTCAGCAGCTCACCGACAGGGGACTGGCCAAGGGCACCATCGGGGTTGAAATGGACAACTACTGGTACTCCGCCCGGGCCCATGAACGGCTGAGCCATGGCCTGCCGAATGCCACGATCAAGGATGCCGCCAGCCTTGTGAACTGGCAGCGGGCGGTCAAGTCGGATCAGGAACTGGCCTACATGCGACAGGCCGCGCGCATTGCCGAACGGATGCACCAAAGGATCGCCGAAAAAGCCGAGGTTGGCCTGCGCAAATGTGATCTGGTGGCGGAAATTTATGACGCCGGGCTGCGCTATGACGCGGCGCTGGGGGTTGGCGGCGATTACCCGGCGATTGTGCCGCTGTTGCCTTCCGGCCCTGACGCCGCCGCGCCGCATCTGACCTGGGATGACGCGCCGATGCAGGCCGGGCAGGGGACGTTTTTCGAAGTGGCGGGCTGCGTGCATCGCTATCATGTGCCGCTCTCGCGCACGGTTTTCCTTGGCACGCCGCCGCAGGATTTTCTCGATGCGGAAGAGGCGGTGCTCGAAGGGATGGAAGCGGGGCTGGAGGCGGCGCGGGCCGGGAACACCTGCCACGACATGGCTGACGCCTTCTTCACCGCGCTTGAGGCGCGCGGCATCGTGAAGGACAACCGCTGCGGCTATCCCATTGGTCTGAGTTACCCCCCCGATTGGGGCGAGCGCACCATGTCCTTGCGGCGCGGCGACAGGACAGAGCTGAAACCCGGCATGACCTTCCATTTCATGACCGGGCTGTGGATGGAGAACTGGGGTTATGAGACCACGGAATCCATTGCCATTACGCACGGCGCACCGGAGATATTCTGCGATGTGCCGAGGAAGATGCTGATCAAGGACTGAGGTCTTTACCATCGGCTCCGCGTATCGCAAAACCCCTGTGACGCTGTATTGCCGGAAGGACCCTGCCATGAACCCGCTTTATGATCGCCTCTTTGGCATTCACGCCGGCAAGGACACCCCGTTTCTGCATCTGGCCGGGGGCGAGACCATCACCCATGATGCGTTTTTGCGCATGGCCGCAAAGCTGGCGCATGTACTGGTCGCGCAGGGGCTTGCGCCCGGTGACCGGCTGGCGGCGCAGATCGAGAAATCGCCCGAGGCGCTGGCGCTTTATGCCGCTTGCGCGCAGGCGGGGGTGGTCTTTCTGCCGCTGAACACCGCCTATACCGAAGGCGAGCTGTCCTATTTCATCGAGAACTCCGGGGCGAAGCTGGTCGTAGGGGATCCGGGCCGCGCGGAAGATCTGAAGACGATGGTCGAGAGCCTTGGCGCGGCTCTGATGACGCTGGGCGGGGACGGCTCCGGCACCTTGATGGCTGAGGCCGAAGGTCAGCCAGAAGCGTTCGAGACCGTGGCGCGCAGCGAGGATGATCTGGCCGCTTTCCTCTATACTTCCGGCACCACGGGGCGCTCCAAAGGCGCGATGCTGAGCCAGAAAAACCTGCTGTCGAATGCCGAAACCCTGCTGGCGCATTGGCGGTTCACGGCAGAGGACGTCTTGCTGCACGCCTTGCCGATTTTCCACACGCATGGGCTGTTTGTGGCGACCAACATCCTGCTGCTGTCGGGCGGGGCGATGATCTTCCTGCCGAAATTCGATCTCGATCAGATGATTGCGCAGATGCCGCGCGCGACCAGCCTGATGGGTGTGCCGACTTTCTACACCCGCCTGCTGGGGGATGCGCGCTTTGACCGGGATCTGACCAAAGGCATGCGTCTGTTCATCTCCGGCTCGGCGCCGCTGCTGGCAGAGACACATGTGCGGTTTGAAGAGCGCACCGGGCACCGTATCCTTGAGCGCTACGGCATGACCGAAACCAATATGAACACCTCGAACCCCTATGACGGCGAGCGCCGGGCCGGGACGGTTGGTCTGGCGTTGCCGGGGGTTGAGGTGAAGGTCTGCGATCCGGAAACCGGCGCGGAACTGCCGCGCGGTGAGGTTGGCATTCTGGAAGTGCGCGGCGACAACGTCTTTCAGGGCTATTGGCAGATGCCGGAGAAGACAGCGGCGGAACTGCGGACGGACGGCTTCTTCATCACCGGGGATTTGGCCACCCAGGGGGAAGATGGCTATGTGACCATCGTGGGCCGGGGCAAGGATCTGATCATTTCGGGCGGCTTCAACATCTATCCCAAGGAAATCGAGCTGGTGCTGGATGATGCGCCGGGGGTGCTGGAAAGTGCGGTGATCGGCGCGCCGCACCCGGATTTCGGCGAAAGCGTCATTGCGGTGGTGGTGCCGGAAGCGGGGGCCTCCCCGGATGAGGCCGCATTGGCGGCTCTGTGCAAAAAGGAACTGGCCCGGTTCAAACATCCGCGCAAGTTTGTCGTCCTGCCGGAACTGCCGCGCAACACCATGGGCAAGGTGCAAAAGAATGTGCTGCGCGAGGCCTATCAGGGCGCGTTTGAGGGGTAGCCGCTTTGATGCGGATCCCGGCAGCCTTTGGGAAAACGCGGCGCAACCGGCTGGCCATCCGCCATTTCCTCTTGGAGTTGACCAAATGGGGCATTACCTCTGTCAGAACTGGTAAATTTCATTAAGGGGTGAGCATGGCCGGACTGATCCGCGCGTTGTTTCAGACGCATCTTGACCTGACCCTTGCCACCGGCGCGCAGTTCGAGACGCGGATTGTCGAGCGCCCCGGCCTGTGGATGGCCCCCGAGGATCTCGCCGCCCTGACCGAAGACCTGAAAGACATCGCCGCCAAGACCCTCGCGCGTGGTTCGCTCAATTACGGCGTCTTCTCCGGCGATCCGGAGCGGATGAAAGCCACCATTGTCACGCTTGTGCGGCGCAAGGACACCGGCCAGCCCGTGGCCTTCAACGCGCTCGCCATCATGGACATTGCGGATATGCCCGAGCCGACAGAGGTGCTGCATCTCGGCCTTGTCATGGTCGATCCGGATCAGCAATCGCGCGGGCTCAGCTGGGTGCTCTACGGTCTGACCTGCCTACTGCTTTTGTTCCGCAACCAATTGCGTCCCTTGCATATTTCCAACGTCACACAGGTGCCTGCGGTGGTTGGCATGGTCAGTGAAACCTTCTCTGACGTCTTTCCCACGCCCGCGCGCCCCAGGGAACGCGCCCTGCGCCACCTGCTGCTCGCCCGGCAGATCATGGCCCAGCATCGCCATGTCTTCGGGGTCGGCGCGGAGGCGGGGTTTGACGAGGACCGCTTTGTGATCACAAACGCTTACACCGGCGGCTCGGATGATCTGAAAAAGACCTTTGATCAGGCGCAAAAGCACCGCGACGATCAGTACAACGCCTTCTGCCGAGACGCGCTCGATTACGAGCGCGGCGACGACATCCTGCAGATCGGCCAGATCGACCTCGTGGCCGGGACAGGCTACCTGCGCACGCAAGTCCCCAAGGCCTCGCTCGCCGGGATCAGCCTGACCGTGGTCCTGCTGATGCTGCAACGCCTCGTCTTGCCGGTGCTGCACTGGTTCGACAGCAGCCGCCATTTCGGCATTCTCAGACCGCGAAAGCCCGCCCCATGAGTTTCGATTACGCTGATTTCACAAACCGCAACATCGGCTTTGTCACGCCCGAGCAGCAGCAGAGGCTGCGCGGCGCGCAGGTCTTTGTCTGCGGCACCGGCGGCATGGGCGGGGCCTGTGTCTTTGCGCTGGCGCGGATGGGTGTGGGGCGGCTGATCCTCGCGGATATCGACGAATTCGAGACCTCCAACATGAACCGCCAGGCCTTTGCCTTTCAGGATACGGTGGGCCGTCACAAGGCCGACGCCACGCGCGATCTGTGCCTGACGATCAACCCGGAGATGGAGATCACCGTCTATCATGATGACTGGCCGGAGCACGTGGAGCGCGCCGTGGCGGACAGTGCAATCGTGGTCAACGGCACCGACGATCTTGGGGCCTCACTCCTGCTCTACCGCACCGCCAAAGCGCAGGGCCGCGCGGTGATTGACGCCTACGCCTCGCCGCTGCCGTCGGTCTATGTCACCCAAGCCGGGGATCCGATGCCCGAAGAGCGGCTCAGCTATCCGACCCTTGGCACCGCGTGGGATGCGCTGTCACAGGAGCAGCGCGACGCGGCTTTCCTGCAGGAGGCGCTCTACGTCATCCTGCATTCTTCCTCGCGCCACCACATTGATCTGGACCTCGCCGGGGAAGTTGCAGCGGGCAAACGCAGCCGCATGTCCTTTGCCCCGATGGTGCTCACAACCGGCAATCTCATGGCCTATGAGGTGGCCAATGCCATCCTCAGCCGCCCGCCCGGCGCGGATCATCGCGGCTGGTTTTTCAACCCGTACAAGGCGCGAGTGGAGCATCCGCGCAACGCCTTGATCGGCGCCCTCATGCGCCCATTGGTGCGGCGGTTCCTGCAAAAGATGATGGCCGGATGAGCCTCTCGCCATGACCTTAGCGCCAGAGATCATCGCTGACAGTTTTGTCAGCCTGTCCAGCCTCCTGGGGCTGTTCTTCTTTGGACAGGTGCTGCGCGCCCAGTACCCGCGCGAGCCCGTGACGCGCCGCTTTCTCTTTGCCATCCGCGTGGTCGCACTGATGCTCGCGGCGCGTCTGGTGCAATGGCTGACCGGATGGGAGGGCATCGGACGCCTGACCTTCCTTGCCGCCGGGCTGATCCCGCTCGCAGCCCTTCTGGTGAGCGAGGCGCTGATGCGCCGTCATGCGCCTGCGCCCTTGAAACTCTGGACGGCCGGCGGGGCCGGGCTTCTGGCGCTGGCCGCCCTGTTTACGCCCGGCCAGCACGCGGGCACTGCGCTTGTCATCATGGCGGCGTATCAGGCGCTGACCTTTGCCGCGCTTGTGGCGCTGGTCCTCACCCGCGACCGCAGCGCGCTCTCCCCATCGGAAAACAGAACACTGGATCGGTTGCTGCTGGCCCTTGCCCTGATCCTGCCGCTGGCCCTGACCGACTTCCGCATCGGCGCACTGGACATGCCGGTCCGCCTGTCGGGCCTCGCCATCCTCGCGCTTTGCTGGCTGGCGCTCAGCCTGCGCAGCGGCGCGGATCAGTCCCGCCTGTCGTTCTCTGTTCTCGCGGTGACCACCGGGATCGTGCTCGCCGCCGCCTTCGCCATATCCGCACTCGCCACGCTCGACGCGCGCGCCACGGTTCAGGTTGTCGCCATCACGCTCGCCGCTGCCATGCTCGCCTTGGTCTTTGTGGCCGCCAAACGCGCACGAAGGCAGGCGCGCGGCGCGCTCCTCGCCAAGCTGTCTCAAGCTCAGACTTTGGGCGATCTTGTCAAAACGTTTGAGGCGGCAGGCATGACCCGGCTGGAGGGCGCTAGCCTGACTGATTTCGACGCCCGCTTCCGCGCGTATCTGAATGAGACGGGTCTCCTGCGCGCGCAGGACGTGCCCACCATCGCGGACGCAAGCCTGAAAGAACAAGCCAACTGGCTCTTCACCAAATTCGGCGCAACCCACGCTTTTCTGCTCTCGGAGTCCCCGTTCCAGATCATGGCGCTCACCGTGCCGGGGCTGGCGCAATCCGAGCGACAAGAGCAGGAATTCCGCCTCGCCCGGCGCATGGCGGTCCTGCTCAAAGACAATGAGGCGCGCCCATGATCACCCTCAAGGAAAAGCACTTCGAGAGCTTTTTTGCGGTCCCCTTCGAGGCTTACGGCACGGAGCAGCCCTACGTCTCCCCTTTCAAATCGGACCTCAAACGCTTCCTGACCGCCGGGACAAACCCGCTGTTTCCCAGCGAAGACAGCTTCACCTATCTCACCGCCTTCAAACACGGGCAGCCTTTGGGCCGGATCGTGGTCCATGCCCACGCCGCCTCCAACGAAAAGCACGGCACCAATCGCGCCTCCTTTGGCTTCTTTGATTGCGCCAATGATGCGGAGGTGGCCGGGGCCCTCCTGACCCGCGCTGAGACATGGGCGCGGACACGCGGCTTTGACGAGATCGCAGGGAACTTCAACCTCACGGCCATGCAACAGATGGGGGTGCAGACGGACGGGTTCGACCGGCCCGGCTATACGGATATGGTTTTGAACCCGCCGCATATCCCGGATCTTCTGCGCGGGCAGGGCTACGCGCCCGTCTTCCCGGTTACAACCTTTGAGCTTGACCTTGCTCAGGCGCGCCTGCCGCAGGCCGCGCTGCCCGACGGCCACCACTTCGCCCCGGTCAAACGCCGCACCTTCAAACCCCGCATGGAAGAGGCGCGGCAGGTGCTGAATGACGGCTTCGCCGAGAACCCGATGTTCGTGCCGCTCACGCCCGAAGAGTTCACCTTTCAGGCGGGAGAGATGATGACGATCATCGACCCGCGTCTGTCCTCGGTTCTGAAGGACGGCGAGACGCCGGTTGGCGTGGTGATCTGCATCCCGGACCTGAACGGCTTCCTGCGGGCTTCACGCTCCCGGTTCTCGCTGCTGACCCCATGGCATTTCCTGCGCTACCGGCTCCGGCGGCGGCGGGCGGTGATCATCTTCTACTCGGTCTCGCGAAGCAGCCACGGCAAGGGGCTGATGAGCGCCATGCTGGCCCATACGATCACGGCTCTGAAAGGCGCGGGCTATGAGAGCCTTGGCATCACATGGATCGCAGACGTGAACGCCGGGTCCTTGCGGATGATGGAGAAACTCGGCGCAGAGCCGCTCCACCGGCTGCACTTGTTTCGAAAGGGGCTGTCATGAGTGCGGCACATGGGCATCTTTCCCCCGGATCGCTTGCCGATCCGGTTCGCGCCCGACCTCGCCCCCCAGGGCGGGCGCGAAATGGCGGGACGACCCGAATAGTCGCGGCAAAAGCGTTCTTGAGAACCGGCAACACACAAAGCACGGCCCGCCCTCGAGGTCGGGCGCGACCCTGGGCGCTTCTTGCGTTCCCTCAACAGGGAGACCCCAATAAATGACACCCGATCTCTTCCGCACCCTCGTCGAAAAAGCCGCCATGGCCCCAAGCGTGCACAACGTCCAGCCCGCGCGTTGGCGGCTGAGCGGGGAGACCGTCACGCTGTTGCAGGACACGCGGCACAGCCTGCCCGCCGCCGATCCCACCGGGGCCGATGTGGCCAAGAGCCTTGGCGCGGCGTTTGAAGGGTTCTCGCTCGCGGCCTCCGAGGCGGGCTTGACCGTTCAGACAACCCCGCCCGCCGCTACGGACGGCCCGCTGCGCCCCATCGCGGAGGTGCGCCTGAGCAAAGGCGCGGACCCCGATCCGCTGGCTAGGCACGTCCCCACCCGTCAAAGCTGGCGCGGAGGCTTTGCGCCTGCCACAGATGTCCACAGACAGACCGCCGAAACGCTCAACGGGCAGGATTGCACCGCCATCACTGACCCGCACCAGATCGCCGAGATCGCGGAGGTGCTGGACAAGGCCAGCTTACTCTTTCTCAAACAGACTGCGTTTCGCAAGGAACTGCTGGCCTGGATGCGGCTCCGGCGCGGGCATGCGCGTTGGGCGCGGGACGGGATGAACTCGGAGGCCATGCGGCTCAGCCGCTTTGAGAGCCTCGGGGCAGGGGTGGTCATGGGGCCGGGCTTTGGCCTGCTCAATCGCTTTGGTCTGGCCGAGACGCTGATGGCCGAAGCCCCCAAGACCAGAACCGCGACCGCCATCCTGCTCTTTCACCGGCCGAAGGACGAGGACCCCTTCACGTCGGGCCGCGCCTTCTATCGCGCCTGGCTGAGGATCGAGGCCGCCGGTTTCGGGGCCGCCGTGCTGGCCGCATTGGCCGATGACCCGCAGACTGCCCAACAGATCAGCGCCGAGGCCGGATTGTCCGAAGACCGCCGCCTCGTCTCTGCCTTCCGCATCGGCCCGCGTCCGGACCACACACCGTTCGCACGGGCGCGCAGGAGCTTGGACGAGGTGATTGTCTAAAGCCCCTTCAAAAACCCAATCAACGCCCGCTTCTCCGCATCGCTGAGGTCTGCGCCGAACGCGTGCCCGCCGTTTCCCTGACCGGGCAAACGCGTGTCATAAAGGGTGGGCCGTGAAAACGGTTGGTAGCCGCCGGGGTAAGCCAGACCAAGCCGGTCAAAATCCAGCGCATGGCCGCCAACGTCAAAGCGGTCTGGCCGGGCCTGAGGGGAGAGCAAATCCCAAACCGTCGGCACAGATCCGTTGTGCAGGTAAGGCGCGGAGGCCCAGAGGCCGGTCAGGGGCGGGGCCACGTAAGCGCCGGTGGTCTCCACAGCGATGGTTTCGGCGTATTGCGTGCCCGCGATGCTGGCCGTCAGACCTTCGGAGAAAGCCTCGGCCCGCAGAGGATCCGTGCCGACATCGCCGATCCAGTTGGGGAAGGACAGAAGCCGGGCGCGCCCGTCCGTGATCTCATAGGACCCGTGACAGGCGCTGCATTCCGCCGCATAGAGCGCCGCGCCCTGCGCCGCCGCCGCCGGGTCCGTGAGGCCCGGAAAACCCTGCGGTGCATAGTCGGCATTCAGGAACTCGAAGATGTCCGTGGCCTCTTGCGCGAAAGCCTTGGCGGCACCCGGATGCACGCCCATGCTCGGCACGGTGAAGAAAGTGGTGATCTGCGCCAGCGCCGCGCGCTTCTCAGGCGTGTTGTCTGCCGGGCCTGTCTCCACCTGACGTGCCGCGCCCGGAACCGCATAGGCTCCGTCCGCCAGCAAGCTGCTGCGCCAGTGCCGGTGTCCCAGATCGGGGATCGAGACAATGCCTGCGTCTGCCGCCCCGCCACCGATCAGCGGCAAGCCAAAGACATGTTTCAGCGCGGCCACCCCGTTGGTCGCCCCCGGCACCCCGTTCGGGAAGGGCAGGGGCCGGTCTTCCGGCGTCTCGGCCAGCCGGCTTTGCACCAGCGGCAGCACAAGCCAGCGCAAGGTGAGACGCTCGCGCCAGCCGGTGTCCGGGTAGAGCGTCTGCACCATGCCAAGCAACCGCTCCGGCGCGTCCGCATGGGCTTTCAACGCGGTAAAGAGCGCCAGCGTGTAGGCTTCGAGGTTGAGCGAGGTGTTCGGCATGCCGATCCACGCCGCCTCCGGGCGCGGGAAGCCCTCTGCGTCATAGGTGACCCCCGCGTGGCAGGCGGCGCAGCCGAGGTTGGCGACCTCCACGGGCGCGCCTGCGATGGGGCTGATCTCGCCGAAGGTCACGCCGAGCGGTTTGGCGAGCGGGCGCGGGCCGGTGCCTGCGGGCAGGTTGACCACCGCCGCTCCGGGCAGCAGGCCGAACTCCGCCAGCCGTGCGTTCAGCGTGCCGCGCGTGGCGGGCCGGTCCGGATCATCCGCCTGCGCCTCCAGCACCAGCGCCGCTGAAACCAGCTTCCAGGGCAGGGCGTGGCTTTCGAGCGCGGCAAGGCTCAGCCCGCCGAAGTCTTCTCCGACGAAGGCAGCCGCCCCGCGCGCAGAGGCCCCGGGGTCCATTGCAACCCGCGGCGCGGCGCGGGTGTCCGCTTCATGTTTCGCACCGAACCACAGCCCGGTGGCCAGCAGGGCGATCCCGGCAGTAAAAGCGACAAGCGTTTTCATCCCGTGATCCTTTCAGGGCTGGCCCCGGCTGGGTGCTTGAAGCTTTCCCGTAACCGTCCGGCCAGCGGCGGAATCACTCGGCTTCGGTTTTGGCGATATTCCACCAGCCCGCTCGGCGCGCCCGGAACCACGCCGCCTCTGCTGCCGTCAGAGCCGTAAGGCGGCCTACAGGCCCCAAACACATTCTTCGCAAACCGGTTTTCCAACACACGCACCTTCATGACCCATGGCCTTTGCCAAAACAGCTATGTGCAAAGCAAAGCAATTCAATGACATGGGCCGGGAATGACCGTGGCGAAATCGCGCCCGGTCCTGTAAAGCGGATCAAGAGGTGAGGCACCGTGTCAACTGGACACAAAGCGGTTTGCACGTCAGACCGCCGCAATCCGAGGCAATTGCGTTTGGCGACCCTCTTGCCCGAAGGACAACTTTGGTATACTGCCGCATACAATTGCTTGATCCGGCCAGCCCGGGACCCCTCTGGTCCGGCCCGCAAGTGAAACGAGAACGCAACCGTAGGGACTGTCATGAGCTTGTACACCGACTACCTAGCCGAAATTGAAACCCGCAAAGGCGAAGGCCTGCACCCCAAGCCGATTGATGACGGCGCGCTGGTGGCTGAGCTGATCGAACAGATCAAGGATGCGGGCAACGCACACCGCGACGACTCGCTGAACTTCTTCATCTACAACACCCTGCCGGGCACCACCTCTGCGGCGGGCGTGAAGGCAGAGTTCCTCAAGGAGATCATCCTGGGCAGCGCCACCGTGGCGGAAATCACCCCGGATTTCGCGTTTGAACTGCTGTCCCACATGAAGGGTGGCCCCTCCGTGCGCGTCCTGCTGGATCTCGCGCTGGGCGACGATGCGGCCAACGCGTCCAAGGCAGCCGACGTGCTGAAAACGCAGGTCTTCCTCTACGAGGCCGACACCGACCGTCTGGAAGCAGCCTACAAGGCAGGCAACGCTGTGGCCAAGGACATCCTTGAAAGCTACGTGCAGGCCGAATTCTTCACCAAGCTGCCCGAGCTTGACGAAGAGGTGAAGGTTGTCACCTACATCGCCGCCGAAGGCGACATCTCGACCGACCTCCTCTCGCCGGGTGCCGAAGCGCACTCCCGCGCCGACCGCGAGTTGCACGGCAAGTGTATGATCTCGCCCTCCGCTCAGGAAGAGATCGAAGCGCTGAAGGTCAAGCACCCCGACGCCCGCGTCATGCTGATCGCCGAGAAGGGCACCATGGGTGTGGGTTCGTCCCGCATGTCCGGCGTCAACAACGTGGCGCTCTGGACCGGCAAGCAGGCATCGCCCTATGTGCCCTTCGTGAACTACGCCCCGGTTGTGGCCGGGACCAACGGCATCTCCCCGATCTTCCTGACCACCGTTGGCGTGACCGGCGGGATCGGCGTCGATCTCAAGAACTGGGTCAAGAAAACCGATGAGGACGGCAACCCGATCCTCAACAACGATGGCGATCCGATCCTCGAAGAGAAATACTCCGTCGAGACCGGCACCGTTCTGACCATCAACACCAAGAAGAAAGCCCTGTTCAACGAAGACAGCTCCGAAGAGCTGGTGGACATGGCAGGCTCCTTCACCCCGCAAAAGATGGAATTCATGAAGGCGGGCGGCTCTTACGCCATTGTCTTCGGCAAGAAGCTCCAGACATTTGCCGCCGAAACCCTCGGTGTCGAAGCGCCGCTGGTCTTTGCGCCGTCGAAGGAAATCAGCCACGAAGGTCAAGGCCTGACAGCCGTCGAAAAGATCTTCAACAAGAACGCCAAAGGTACCACGCCGGGCAAGACCCTGCACGCCGGGTCCGACGTGCGCGTTCAGGTCAACATCGTGGGCTCTCAGGACACCACCGGCCTGATGACCATGCAGGAGCTTGAAGCCATGGCCGCCACGGTCGTGTCGCCGAGCGTGGATGGCGCGTATCAGTCTGGCTGTCACACAGCTTCGGTCTGGGACAAGAAGGCACAGGCCAACACGCCGCGCCTGATGAAGTTCATGAATGACTTCGGTCTGGTCACTGGCCGTGACCCGAAGGGCGAATACCACGCCATGACCGACGTGATCCACAAGGTGCTGAACGACATCACCGTCAGCGACTGGGACATCATCATCGGCGGCGACAGCCACACCCGCATGTCCAAAGGCGTGGCCTTTGGCGCGGACTCGGGCACCGTCGCTCTGGCACTGGCAACCGGTGAGGCCTCCATGCCGATCCCGGAATCGGTCAAGGTGACCTTCAAAGGCCAGATGGCCGATCACATGGACTTCCGCGACGTGGTGCACGCCACCCAGGCGCAGATGCTCGACCAGCATGGGGACAACGTCTTCCAGGGCCGCGTGATCGAAGTGCACATCGGCACGCTGCTCGCGGACCAGGCCTTCACCTTCACCGACTGGACCGCGGAGATGAAGGCCAAGGCCTCCGTCTGTATCTCCAACGACGAGACGCTGATCGGCTCGCTGGAACTGGCCAAGTCCCGCATCCAGATCATGAAGGACAAGGGCATGGAGCATGACAATGGCATGCTGCAAAGCCTGATCGACAAGGCCGATGCGCGCATTGCCGAGATCAAGTCCGGCGAGAACCCGGCTCTGGTGCCCGACGACAACGCGAAGTATTTCGCCGAAGTGGTGGTGGATCTGGACCAGATCGTCGAGCCGATGATCGCGGACCCGGACGTGAACAACGCCGATGTCTCCAAGCGCTACACCCACGACACGATCCGTCCGATCTCCTTCTACAAGGCTGAAAAGCACGTGGATCTGGGCTTTGTGGGCTCCTGCATGGTGCACAAGGGCGACATCAAGATCGTCGCTCAAATGCTCAAGAACCTTGAGGAAAAGACCGGCAAGGTCGAGTTCAAGGCACCGCTGGTTGTCGCCGCGCCGACCTACAACATCATTGATGAGCTGAAGGAAGAGGGCGACTGGGAAATCCTGCACAAGTATTCGGGTTTCGAGTTCGACGATCTCTTCCCGAAAGAGCAGGCCCGCAAGGAGTACGAGAACATTCTCTACCTCGAGCGTCCGGGCTGTAACCTGTGCATGGGCAACCAGGAAAAGGCCGCCAAGGGCGACACCGTTCTGGCCACCTCGACCCGCCTGTTCCAGGGCCGCGTCGTGGCCGATGCGCCGGACAAGAAAGGCGAGAGCCTGCTGGGCTCGACCCCGGTTGTGGTTCTGTCGGCCATCCTTGGCCGCACGCCCACGCTCGACGAGTACAAGGAAGCCGTGGAAGGCATCGACCTGACCAAGTTCGCACCGCCCCTGGCCGTGCCGAGCACCACGAAGTCCGCGCACTTCTGATCAGCGCCTGATCTGAAATGAAGACGCCCCCGCGAGTTCGCGGGGGCGTTTTTTTGTGCCTGCCTAGAAGGGCAGCTCTAACCCCCGTACTCCGCCTCCGTCACCTTCTCCATCCATGTCACAGCCGAGCCGTCCACGGACTCGTGGATGGCGATATGGCTCATCGCCGTGTCCGGCGCGGCCCCGTGCCAGTGCTTTTCGTCCGGCTCGAACCAGACCACATCCCCGGCGCGGATTTCCTCCACCGGGCCGCCCGCGCGCTGTACCAGCCCGCGCCCGAAGGTCACGATCAGGGTCTGGCCGGCCGGGTGCGTGTGCCATGCGGTGCGCGCGCCGGGCTCGAAGGTGACATGCACACCGGACGCCCGGCTCGGCGCGTCGCCGTCAAAAAGCGGATCAAGGCGGACCGCGCCGGTGAACCAGTCTTCGGGGCCACGTCTGGACGGCACTTGGCCGGAACGGGTGATTTTCATGGGGTGTCCTCATCGTCTTGCTCTGCCGAAACCAGGGGGCGTCTGCATTTACCACGCACCGCCTGTTTCAGCCCAAAATTGCTCCTCACAAGGCATTTGAGCGCAGGACGAGCCCGCTCATGCAAGCTCAAATAACGCAGGGAGGGGCAATTTTGGCGAAACCCCAAAGGGGCGCGGCGGATTTTGCCCCGCGCTGCGTTATCTGGCGCTGAAAGTATGGATACTTCGGCGCGCCAGATGCCTTGCTCTGAGCAAAATCCGTCTCGCGCAGGCGGCGCGTGGTAAATGCAGACGCCCCCTAGAACACGCCCAAACGCAGTCTGTCCATCGCGGGGCGCAGATCGGTTTTGTGACACAACGGAACTTCAGAAGATCGCGGGTTTCGGCTTGCCAAGGCGCGGCGTTCCGGGGCCCAAATGCCATGTGCAACCCGCCACCAGACACCAGCGCGCCACGAGACGCGGGCGCGCCCAGCACGAAAAGGCCCCGCCATGCCCCCGTTTGACAAAACCGCCCTTGGCCCAATCCCGATGGAGGTGATCCTGTCGATGTCCGGCATGGACCTGTTTCGCAAGATCATGAACGGCGATCTGCCCGCGCCCGGGGTCTGCGGCGTGTCGAACCAATGGGTGGTCGAGGCCGAAGAAGGGCGCGTGGTCTGGGAATGCAGCCCGCCCGAAGCTTTCACCAACCCCATGGGCGGCGTGCATGGCGGCTGGGCGATGACGGTGCTCGACAGCGCCTTGGGCTGCGCGGTGCACTCGGCGCTGAAAGCGGGGCAGGGGTACACCACGGTCGAGGTCAAAACCAATATGACCCGCGCGCCGAAGATCGGCCAGACCTATCGCTGCGAAGGGCGTCTGATCACGCTGGGTCGCCGGACCGCCACGTCAGAGGCAAAGCTGACAGACGATCAGGGGCGTGTGGTGGCCTTTGGAACAACCACCTGTCTGATCTTGTAAGGGTTGAAAGGGGAGGGCGGGCCTATCCGGCCTGATCCTGCGCCTTGAACATGCCGCCCCGCGCCTTGCGCGCGGCGATGATGCCTTTGCCCAGGGCCAGCGTGTAAAGCTCCAATTCGCCCAGGATCGCATCCGCCGCCGCCGGTTCCCGGCGAGCGATGGCATCGGTCAGCGCGGTGTGAAACCCGACGATGCGCTCGCGCGAACGGGCAGAGAAAGTGATCATGTTCATAAGAGGTTGCATCGCCTCAACCGCGCCCGCGAGCTGGTAGGACAGGATCGGGTTCTTGGCCGCATCCACCAGCGCCCGGTGCAGCGCCACGTCCGAGGCGCAGAAAGCCTCGTCCGACAGGCCCGGCGCGCTCTGCCGCGTGATTTCCGCCCGCATCCGCGCCAGATCGCCGTCGTCGCGGCGCTCGGCCGCCAGCGCGGTGCAGGCGCGTTCGAGCGAAAAGCGCGCCTCGCAGGCGACGTCGAAACTCACTTCGTTGATCGACAAAAGCAGTGTCGAGGACGTGGCGTGCAAGGCCTGCGCCTCGGTGTAGGACAAGCGCCGCACAAAGGCCCCGCCGAACGCGCCGCGCTCCGTGCGGATCAGCGATTGCGCCGCCAGTTTCTTCAAGGCTTCCCGCACCGTGGGCCGCGATACATCAAATCGCTCGGCCAGATCCGATTCGGACGGCAGCCGCTCATCCGCCGTCAGCTCCCCGGTCAGAATCGCATCCCTGAGCGCCTTGGCAATTTGCGCAGGAAGGTCAGTGCCTTGTTTTTGCTTGTCTGTTTTCATTTGTCTTACATTTAAATGTCAGGCATTTTGGTTTCAAGACCCGGGCAGCGGAACCGGGCGGGAGGAACGACTTGCTGGCCATCTCTATCAGATCAATGCGGCGCACGCACTGGATTGCGTTCTTTGGTGGGCTGGGTGTGTGCTGGTTGCTGCTGTTTTTCATGGCGGTGCCGGATGAGCTGCGCATGCTTGAAGCAACCTACGGCGGGGCACTGATCGAGGCGCTCTGCTCTGGATTGTTTGCCACCTCGGATCTCGGCGGGGCCTTTGCCATGTGGGTGCTGATGAGCGCGGCGATGATGGCGCCGACGGCCTTGCCCGCGCTGGCCACCTACGAAGACCTCGGCCATGTCACCGCAACCGGCTTCTGGCGGCTGCTGGGCGGCTACCTGCTGGTCTGGGTTGGCCTGTCCGCGCTGGCCGCGCTGGCGCAGGTCGGGCTGTACCGCGCCGGGTTGATCGGGGCGCTGGGGCAGAGCCTGTCTGTGCCGCTGACCGCCGGTCTGCTTGTTGGCGCGGGGCTCTACCAGTTCAGCGCGCTCAAGGACGCCTGCCTGTCCCGCTGCCGCGCACCGCTGACCTTTTTCATGCAGCATTGGGACGAAGGCCCGTTCCGCAACGGCGTCCGGCTGGGCCTTGATTGCGTCGGCTGCTGCTGGGCGCTAATGGCGCTGGCCTTCGTCGGCGGCACCATGAACCTGATGTTCATGGGGCTGGCCATGCTGCTGATGGCTTTGGAAAAACTGCCCGATATCGGGCGCTACATAACCCGGCCGCTGGGCGTGGTGCTGATTGCATCGGGCCTTGCTCTGCCGCTGTTTTCTTAGGGAGGAGAGACACCCCATGGCATTTGACGCCGCAAGCATCCCCGACTGGTCCATCAAGGGCGAGTTGATCCTGAACTGCAACTGCACCGTGTTCTGCCCCTGCGTGGTCAGCCTCGGCAAACACCCGCCCACCGAAGGCTATTGCCAGGCGTGGTCCGGTGTGCGCATCGACGAAGGCACGTTCGGCGATGTGGACCTGTCCGGTCTGAACGTCGGGTTGATGCTGGAAATTCCGGGTCTGATGGCGCGCGGCAACTGGAAAGCGGCAGCCTATATCGACGATCGCGCCAGCGACGAAGCCTATGATGCGCTGGTCGCCATCTTCTCCGGTGCGGCGCGCGGCACCACCGGGCTGTTCTCGCTGCTCGTGTCCGAGTTCCTCGGCGCCGAACGCGCGCCGGTGGTTTTCGAGACCGAAGGCAAGGCCCGCCGTCTGATGGTCGGTAAGAAGATCCAGGGTGAGGTTGTCCCGGTCGAAGGCCACGGCGGCGAAGACATCGTGGTGACCAACACCGAATACTGGATGGGTCCCGACATCACCGTTGCCACCGCCACCAAGGGCCGCGTGCGCGCCTTTGGCCGGGTCTGGGATTTCGATGGCCGTTCGGCCGAGATCTGCCAGATCGACTGGCGCGGACCGCGCTGACGCGCAAGAGGGGGCAGGATCATGGCTCTGATATCGCCTTCGCGCCGCCTGCGGCGCACCCCTTTCTCCGATGGCGTCGAAGCCGCCGGGGTAAAGGCCTTCACCGTCTACAACCACATGCTGCTGCCCACGATGTTCCGCAGCGTGGAGGAGGACTACCACCACCTCAAGGAGGCGGTGCAGGTTTGGGATGTGTCCTGCGAGCGGCAGGTGGAACTGCGCGGGCCGGATGCGGCGCGTCTGGTCCAGCTGCTCACGCCGCGCGATCTGCGTTCCATGCTGCCGGGGCAGTGTTACTACATTCCCATCGTCGATGAGACCGGCGGGATGCTGAACGATCCGGTGGCGGTGAAACTGGCCGAGGACCGCTGGTGGATTTCCATCGCGGACAGCGATCTTCTCTATTGGATCAAAGGCTTGGCCTATGGCTATCGGCTTGATGTTCTGGTCGATGAGCCGGACGTCTCGCCGCTCGCCATTCAGGGGCCGAAGTCGGATGATCTCATGGCGCGGGTCTTTGGCGATCAGGTGCGCGACATCCGCTTCTTCCGCTTCATGCCGCTGGATTTCCAGGGCCGCACGCTTGTTGTGGCGCGCTCGGGCTACTCCAAGCAGGGCGGCTTCGAGATTTACGTCGAAGGCAGCGACATCGGCATGGACCTTTGGAACGCGCTGATGGAAGCGGGCCGCGATCTTGATGTGCACGCGGGCTGTCCGAACCTGATCGAACGCATCGAAAGCGGGCTGCTCAGCTACGGCAATGACATGACCGACGACAACACGCCGCACGAATGCGGGCTTGGCAAGTTCTGCAACACGCAGACCGCCATTGGCTGCATCGGGCGCGACGCCCTGCTGCGCGTGGCCAGCGAAGGCCCGGTCAAGCAGATCCGCGCTCTGGAGATCGGCGGCGGGCCGGTGCCCGGCTGTGACCGCTGGTGGCCGATCAAGGCGGGCTCCAAAACCGTGGGCCGGGTGTCCTCTGCCGCCTGGTCGCCGGACTTCAACACCAATGTCGCCATCGGCATGGTCCGCATGACCCATTGGGACGCGGGCACCGAGCTAATCGTGGAGGCCCCCGATGGCCTGCGCCCCGTCACCGTACACGAAACATTCTGGAATTAACCTCTAAGGAAGCCCCCATGTTCAAAGCACTGCTCGTCGAGAAAAACGAAGAGGGTAAAACCTCCGCAAGCGTCACAGAGGTCAGCGAAGACCAGCTGCCCGAAGGCGATGTGACCGTTGCGGTGGAATACTCCACCGTGAACTACAAGGACGGGCTGTGCATCGGGCCGGGCGGCGGTTTGGTCCGCAACTACCCGCATGTGCCGGGGATCGACTTTGCCGGGACCGTCGAGTCCTCCGATGACGACCGCTACAAGCCCGGCGACAAGGTGGTGCTGACCGGCTGGCGCGTGGGTGAGAACCGTTGGGGGGGCTATGCCGAGAAAGCGCGGGTCAAGGCCGACATGCTGGTGCCGCTGCCCGACGGGCTGACCACGCGTGCCGCCATGGCCGTGGGCACCGCCGGTCTGACCGCGATGCTGGCGATCATGGCGCTGGAAAAGCAGGGCATCAAGGATGGCCCGGTTCTGGTGACAGGCGCGGCGGGCGGCGTGGGCTCCGTCGCAACGGCGATCCTTGCCAAGCTTGGCCATGAGGTGGCGGCTGTCACCGGGCGGCCCGATCAGGCCGACTATCTCAAGAGCCTTGGCGCAAGCCAGATCGTGGCGCGCGAAGAGCTGACCGAAGTGACCCGCAAACCGCTTGAGGCCGAAGTCTGGGGCGGCTGCGTCGATGCAGTGGCCGGTGCCATGCTGGGCCGTGTGCTCAAGCAGATGAAATACGGCTCCTCTGTTGCGGCCATCGGCCTTGCGGGCGGGGCGGCCATCGACGGCGCGCTGATCACACCCTTCATCCTGCGCGGCGTGAACCTTCTGGGCATCGACAGCGTCATGCAGCCGTTTGAGAACCGTCAGGCGGCGTGGCAGCGGGTTGCCTCTGACCTGCCGATGGATGTGCTCGAAGCCATGATCCAGCCCGCCACGCTGGGCGACCTGCCGCAACTGGGCAGCGATATTCTCAAGGGCCAGGTGAAAGGCCGTGTGGTGGTGGACGTCACCGCGTAAGCGCGGCCAAACCCCAATCCGAGGACACAAACGGAGACAAGACCAACGACACCAAACCCCAGCGGGAGAAACCCGCGGGACAACAGGGAGGAAGACCCATGGCCGGGATACCGGGAAGGATGACAGGTTTGCCTGTCACGGGACGCAAAGGCGCATTCTGCACAAGCATCCGCGCGGCAAGCCGCCGGGTGCGGGATGCAGAGGCGGCGTTTCTGCCCGCCATGGGACTGGATTGAACAAGACGGCCTCCGGGGGACACCCCCCGGGGGCCTTTTTTTGGACCGGAGGCGGCGCGGCTCTGGCCTCAAGACAAGAATAGTCACGCGCCATTAAGGGAGGACCCAATGAATTTAAGACCTGATCCGACATTCCATGCGACCCCCAAGCTCGCCATGGAAGCCCCGGCGGAAACGCTGGCCTTTACCCTCATGCTGTCGCCCGATGGCAGCCAGCCCGATGGGCTTGCGGTGGTCGACGTGGACCCGACCTCGGACACCTACGGCGAGATCGTTCATTCGCTTTTCATGCCCAACAAGGGAGACGAATTTCATCACTTCGGCTGGAACGCCTGTTCGTCGGCCCTGTCGCCGCTGACCGGCCACGCCTTCCTCGAACGGCGCTACCTGATCATTCCTGGCATCCGCTCCAGCCGGATCTACGTGATCGACGTCAAGGAGCCGCTCAAGGCGAAGATCCACAAGATCATCGAGCCCGAAGAACTGTTTGAAAAGACGGGATATTCCCGCCCGCACACCATCCACTGCGGTCCTGAAGGCATCTATGTCAGCACGCTCGGCGGCGCGGGCGAAGATGGCACCGACGGGCCTCCGGGCATCTTCATCATGGATTGCGAGACCTTCGATATCCTTGGCCGCTACGAGATGGACCGGGGTATTCAGGACAAGCACTATGACTTCTGGTGGAACCTGCCACGCGACTACATGGTCAGCTCCGAATGGGGCCTGCCGCCGCAGTTCGAAAACGGCATTGTCGCCGAAGACCTCTTGTCGAACAAATACGGCCATTCCATCCATTTCTGGGACCTGCGCGGGCGCAAGAACGTGCAGACCATCGACTTGGGCGAAAACCACCAGATGGCGCTGGAAATCCGCCCGGCGCATGATCCGGCCAAGCAATACGGCTTCTGCGGCGTGGTGGTGGATACAACCAACCTGCAAGGCGCGATCTTCACCTGGTGGCGCAATGACGATGGCACCTTCGAGGCCAAGAAGACCATCACCATCGACCCGCAGCCCGCGGACCCGGACGATCTGCCGGAGCTGCTCAAGGGCTTTTCGGCGGTGCCGCCTCTGGTGACGGACATCGACCTGTCGCTGGACGACAAGTACCTCTACGTCGCCTGCTGGGGCACGGGGGAGATGCATCAATACGATGTCTCCGACCCGATGAATCCAGTGCTGGCGGGCAAGGTCGAGATTGGCGGCATCGTCAAGAAGACCAAACACCCGAACGGCAAGGAGTTCGGCTATGGCCCGCAGATGGTCGAGATCAGCCGCGACGGAAGCCGCGTCTACTGGACCAACTCGCTCTATTCCACGTGGGACGATCAGTTCTATCCGGGCGAGCGCGGCGCGGCGATGGTGATGGCCAAGAACGACGGCGACGGCTTTGCGCTTGATCCGGCGTTCTGGGTCGAGTTCCCCGAAGGCTACCGCAGCCACCAGATCCGGCTTGAGGGCGGCGATTGCTCGACCGACAGCTTCTGCTACCCCTCCGCTTGACGTGGAATGGATGACAGAGACGGCGGCCCTGTGGTGGGCCGTCGTCGGCATCGGAATATATCACGGGATCAACCCCGGCATGGGCTGGCCTCTGGCCGTGTCTTCGGCCTTGATGGAGCGCCGCGCCTCGGCCTTGCCCGGCGCACTGGCGGCGCTGGCGGGCGGGCATTTCGTGTCGATGACGGCGATCCTGCTGCCATTTTCGCTGATGGTGGCGCTGATCGACTGGGAACGCGAGATCCGCATTGTTGCGGCGCTGGTGGTGATCAGCATGGGGGTGTTCCTGCTGATTTATCGGCGGCACCCGAAGTTCCTGTCGCGCGTGCCGCCCTCCAAGCTTGCGCTCTGGTCGTTTCTGGCGGCGCTGGCGCATGGGGCGGGGCTGATGCTTGTGCCGATGTATCTTGGCCTGTGCGAGATCGACGCGCTCGACACCGGGCATCAGGCGGCCCTGTCGCTGATGGCCTCAAACGTCGGCACGGCCCTGATGGTCGCCGCCGTGCACACCGCCGCCATGGTTGTGGCAGGCGGCGCTTTGGCGGTTTTGTTCTACCTCTGGCTTGGGCTGAAGTTCCTGTCGAAGACGTGGTTCAACCTCGATCTGCTCTGGGCGGTCTCGCTCTGCGTGGTCGGCGGGATCGGGCTGTTCGAGGCGCTCCGGGGCAGCGCCGTCTGACCTGACGGCGCCTCAAGCCAACCCTGAAACGCGTTGACCAAGCCCTTGCACGATCCCCGGCAAGGCATGGAAGTCGTCAAAGCTGACCGTGCTTGGCATGTCCGCAACCGCCGTTTTGCGATAGCCGCGTTCAAACAGGGCAAAGGGCGTCTTGGCCCGCACCGCCGTCTCCGCGTCCACCTCGCTGTCACCCACATAAAGCACTGGCTGGCCGGGCAGGGCGTCGAAACTGGCGTGCAGCGGCGCGGGATCGGGTTTCTTCACCGCAAGACTGTCCCCTCCGATCACCACATCGAAAAACCTTGTCAGATCAAGCAGGTCCAGGATCTGCAGCGACGGCGCATGCGGTTTGTTTGTACAGACCCCAAGGCTGTATCCCGCCCCCTTCAACTGCTCCAGGGCGGTGACAACACCCGGAAAAGGCGCCGACAGATCCGCCGGATGCGCGGTGTAATGGGCCAGCATGCTGGCGCGCCATTCCTCTTCGCGCGCAGGATCGAGCCCGCAATGGGCCATGGCCTGCCGCACGAAATTCGGAATGCCGTGGCCGACAAAGCTGATCGCCGTGGCCAGATCAATCGGGTCGCTTCCGGCGTCGGCCAGCATCCGGTTGGCCGCCGCGTGAATGTCCGGTGCGGTGTCGATCAGCGTGCCATCAAGGTCAAAAACAATCGCGCCGGGCATTATGGTTTCCATTTGATCGAGCAGCCCATGGACGGGACCTGCTCCGCCGGGCCTCGCCCGGTTTCGGCCACCTGCTGCATCGCCTCGAACAGATCGCGCCGCGCGGTGCTCGGATCATCGCCCATGCGCGCCGCATCCAGCCGCCCGCGATATTGCAACTCAAGATCGGCGTTGAAGCCAAAGAAATCCGGCGTGCACACCGCGTCATAGGCGCGGGCCACCTCCTGGCTTTCGTCGTAGAGATAGGGGAAAGGAAAGCTGTGCTGCTGCGCCATCATCTGCATCCGGTCAAAGCCGTCCTGCGGGTAGCGCGTGGCATCGTTCGAAGAAATCGCCGCCACGCCAATGCCGATCTCTGCCAGGTCCCGGGCATCGCGGATGATCCGGTCCAGCGTGTTCAGAACAAAGGGGCAATGGTTGCAGATGAACATCACCAACGTGCCGCGCGGGCCTTTGATCTCGTCCAGGCTCAGAACCCGGCCATCGGTTGCGGGCAGCGAAAAGCTCGGGGCTTTCCGGCCAAAATCACAGACGGGGGGTGTGGCGGCCATGTCAGGTCTCCTTCTGGGAACACGCGTGGGGTGTCAGGCTACAATCGGTATAGCCGGGCGGCATGGGGTGGCAAGCGGTTAACCGGTTTGGCCTTGGCGGCGCGGGCAAGGCCGCACGGTGGTGCAAGCGGGCGTTAACCTTTGCCCGGCAGGTTTGGCATCGGTACCAACAGACCTTCGGATTGATCCGCATCGGCCCTGACAAGGCCAAAGCGGGCTGCCCCAAAGGGGGATATTCGATCTGATCAGACGAATAAGCCGGGAGATAAACACCCCCGGCCATGATGATCCGTCACTGGCGGCCGCCTTTTTCAGGCTTTTGACATCAAAATCAGGCAAATCCCCGTCCGGCGAGCATCGCCGTGGCGGGCGTCGGCGCATGGCTCTGAGAGTGTTCGGTTAGGATTTGTTAACCTTTTCGGTGTTAACCTTTTTGTCGGCCAAAAATCCGGGTTTCAGGGGAGGACATTGCGTGACAGAGGCACCCATCTACGGCACGCCCGCGACGCCCGGTTGAGGCGCGCGGCGCTGATCGGGGCGAGATCCTGGGCAAGGCGCAGCCGCTGCGCCGCAACAGGGTCCGTTAACCCGGCGCGCCCATGTTGCGAGAGGCAGAGCATCGATGACGACACGCCCAGACATGAGCCTTGAACGCCTCGTTCCGGCCGGGGTGTTCCTCATCGTCATCGTGGTCACGGCGGTGTTTCAGACGGCTTATCGCGGCATCCAGGAGGAGCGCCGCTCTGCTGAGGTCCGTGTGGCGGCAGAAAGCTTTGCCGCGCGGCTGGAGACCCATGTCACCGCGCGCCTGAACGCCGGGCAACTGCTTGGCCGCCGCTTTGTTGAGAAGGAAGACGCCACCGCCGAGACCTTCCGTGCCGAAACCGCTCTGCTGCATGAATTGTTCCGTGATTTCCAAGCCCTGAACTGGGTGGATTCGAGCGGGATCATCCGGATCGTCACGCCCGAAGAGGGCAATGGCGCGGCGCTCGGGTTGAACCTGCGGCTTCTGCCGGTGCCCGCGCAGGCCCTCGCAAGCGCCGCGCAGACCGGCACCCTGCAGGTCACACCGCCGCTCACGCTGGCGCAGGGTGGGACCGGTTTCGTGGCGTACGTGCCGGTGTCCAATGCCGAAGCCAGTGTAGGCTTCATCAATATTGTCTTTCGCGCCGAGCCGCTGATCCGCAACGCCGTGGGGCCGGATATGGCGCGGGCTTTTGCGGTGCGCGTTCTGGACGGCGAGGCGCCGCTGTTCACCTCCGGGCGGGCCATGTTCCGGCCGGGCTCCTACGCACTCCGCACGATCCCGGTGGCGGGGCGCGCATGGCAGTTGCAGGTGGCCCGCAACCCGGCCGCCGCCGCTCCGGCAGGCAGCTACGTGGATGAGGCTATCTTGCTGGGCGGCGCGCTGCTCGCGGTGCTCCTCGGCATGTTGAGCCACATGCTGATCGCCCGGCAATCGGCGCTGCACGACAGCCGCAGCCGCTTTCGGGATTTCTCTTCAGTCAGCTCGGACTGGTATTGGGAGACGGACGTGCAAGGGCGCGTCACCTGGGTCTCCAAGGGTATCGAGGCTTTCTATGGCAAGTCCCGGCACGCTCTGATTGGCAAGACCCGCGCGGACGTTCGGGAAGCAGGTCACGACGAGGAAGCCTGGGCCGCGCATCAGGCGGATCTTCGGGCGCATCGCGCTTTCCGTGACTATATCTACGCCACCCGCGTGCGCGGCGAGCAACGCTGGGTGCGGGTGTCCGGCGTGCCGGTGTTCGATAGATCCGGCACCTTCCAGGGCTACCGGGGGGCTGGCTCTGACACCACCGATCTGGTGCGGTCCCGCGGCGCGGCAGAGACCGCCAACGCACGGCTGGCCATGGCGGTGGAAGGGTTAAACGAGGTGTTCAGCCTGTGGGACGAAGACGACCGGCTGGTCTTTGGCAACCGCATTTTCCGAGAGCTGAACAGCACGATCCCGGAGGTCACGGTGCCGGGCACCCGCTTTGAAGACTACCTGCGCGCCGGGGTGCAGGCCGGTCACATGCCCGATCTCGAAGGCTGCGAGGAAGAGTTCATCCGCGACAGCCTCGCCCGGCGCCATGCCCCGGATTCAGGGCCATTCGAGGTTGAACGGACGGACGGCACCGTTCTGCTGCTGAACGAACAGCGCCTGCCGGAAGGCGGGATCATCACCACCGGTCAGGACATCACCCAGCAAAAACGCAACGAAGCCGCGCTGCGCGCCAGCGAAGAGCGCCTTGCGATGGCCAGCCAGCAGCTGTCGATCTGGGACTGGGATGTTGACGAGGACATTCTGTACATGTCGCCGGGCTTTGCCGAGCGGCTGGGTTACAGCGCCGAGGAATTTGCCGCGATCAAGGCTGACAGCGTGTCAACAATCATCCATCCCGACGATGTGGAGAGCTATTGCGAAAAGCTTGAACATCACCTCGTGAACCCGGCCTCAACCTTTGTGAACGAACACCGCTTCCGCACCCGGGACGGCGATTACCGCTGGTTCCTCGCCATCGGGCAGACGGAGCGCGACGCCGATGGCAAATCCGTGCGCTCCACCGGCGTTTTGACCGACATTCACGAACGGGTCGAGTTGCAGAACGCGCTGCGGCAGGCCCAGAAGATGGAGGCGATCGGCAATCTGACCGGCGGCGTTGCGCATGATTTCAACAACCTGCTGACCATTATCCTCGGCAATCTCGAACTGATCCGTGAATGTTATGATGCGCCCGAAGCGCGCGAGCTTGTGGAGGCGGGCATCACCGCCACCCAGCGCGGCGCGGATCTGGTCCGCAACATGCTCGGCTTTGCGCGCAAGTCGCGGCTGCAACCGGCAGAGGTCAATCTGAACGATCTGCTGGACAACACCGCCTCCTGGGTCACGCGCACCTTGCCCGAGACCATCACGCTCGACACCCGGCAGGAGCCGGCGCTCTGGGAGGTCAGCGTCGATCCGACCCTGACGCAGAACGTCATCCTGAACCTTATCCTGAACGCGCGCGATGCCATGCCCGAAGGCGGCAGGCTTTTTGTCGAGACCTGCAATGTGCATCTCAAGACAGCCGAGAAGGATGCGGACGGCGACGATATTGCGCCGGGCCGCTATGTGCGCCTGACCGTGCGCGACACCGGCAGCGGGATCAGCCGCGCCGATCTTGGCAAGGTGTTCGAGCCGTTCTTCACCACCAAACCGCCCGGTGCCGGGTCCGGCCTTGGCCTGTCGCTGGCACATGGCTTCATGAAGCAGTCCGGAGGCGCGGTGCGGGCTTATTCCCCGAAGGGGAAGGGGGCGGTGTTTGAACTGCTGTTCCCTGCCACGGGCGCAGAGCCGCGCGTGGACCGCGCGCCAAAGCCCGAAACCCCGCCGCACCGCGCCGCGTCGGGGCGGATATTCCTTGTGGAGGACGAGGCGGAGGTGCTGAACGTGCTGACCCGGATGCTGTCGCGGGCGGGCTACACCGTCACCACCGCCACATCCGGGGACGAGGCGCTGGCACAGTGGGAGCAGATCAAAACCGTGGACCTCGTGATCACGGACATCGTCATGCCGGGCAAGCTTCAGGGCACGGACCTTGCGGCGGAACTGCACAGGCGGCGCCCTGATCTGCCGATCATCTTCCTGTCGGGCTACGCCGCCCACGCGCAGGGCGACGGCCCGGCCGTCCCGCCTGGCAGCCTGCGGCTGATGAAGCCGGTGGCCAAGACCGCGCTGCTTGATGCGGTGGAACAGGCTCTGAGGCTGGTCGCAGCGTGATTGCGGGGGTGTCCCGGACTTGATCCGGGACCTCTTGATCAGCAGATAAGCCGCGTCATCGACGGGCCGTGGTACGGCGATCTTCCCTCAGTTCTCCTTGATTTATCCCAGCCGCTGGCGCGCTAACCATGTGTAGCTCGATACCTCAACCCAATCGCCGTGCCGCGGGAACGGCCCGTCGATGGCGCGGCGGCCTGCGGCCTTGATTCCGCGCCCGAGGTGCGGAGAACAGTTGCCAAGCGCTCAAAACTTCCGGCCCCCAACCCAGAGCGTCTCTGCTCACGGACAGGTACGTCCTAGAGGAACGGCAGCGTCACCAGCTTGGCATCGCAGGGGCCGCTCGGGCGCTGGATGGTGACGGTGGTGCCAACTGCGATCTGCGAAGAGATCAGCGCAAAGCCGATGTTGGCTTTCATCCGCGGTGACCAGATGCAGTTCGTCATGTCGCCAATCTTGTCCCCGTCCAGCGTGATCCCTTCCCAGGCAAAGCCGAGCGGGGCCGGGGTGTCGCCCTCCAGCACCAGCCCCAGCTGTTGCCGCGCCGGGCCGGTTTCGCGGACCCGCTGCAAGGCTTCAAGGCCAATGGTATCCTCCGGCACGGTCAGATCGGTGAACCGCGCCATGCGCACCTCGAACGGGTTGGTGAAGGCATCGGTGTCGCTGCCGATGGACAGCAGCCCGCTTTCGGTGCGCTCCGGCGTTTGCGGACTGCCCGGCCCGATCCCCCAGGGCTGCCCGGCCTCCTTGAAAATGCGCCAAAGCTGGCTGCCCTTGGTGCCGTCGCAGAGGTAGATCTCGAAGCCGCCCTGTTTCGAGTAGCCCGAGCGCTGCACCACCACCGGGATGCCCGCGATCTCGGTCTCGCGGAACCAGAAATATTTCAGATCGCGCACCCAGTCGCCCAGCACATGCGCCACCACGTCTTCTGCCTTTGGCCCCTGCAACGCCATGGGCGAGACATCCGGGTGCGAGACCTCCACGTCATACCCCGCCGACATGGCGATGGTCTCGGACCAGAGCCACATGTCGCTGTCGGCGATGGACATCCAATAGAGATCATCCGCCAGTTTCATGATGATCGGATCGTTCAGGATCGTGCCTTTGGCATTGCACAGGGCGACGTATTTGCCTTGCCCGATGGCGCAGGTCGACAGATCGCGCATGGCAAGGCGCTGGGCGAGGCGGGCGGCGTCCGGGCCTTTGAGCTGCACCTGCCGCTGCACGCCCACGTCCCATTGCGACACCCCTTCGATCAGCCGCCAGTACTCTGCCTCCCGGTCGCCGAAAGACGACGGCATGATCATCGAATTATAGAGCGAGGCCGAGGTCATGCCCTCTTCGACACAGATGTCATAGAACGGCGAAGGCTTCAGGCGGGCGTTGGGGAAAACTTGGAACATGGGCGTTTCTTTCGGTAGGAACGACGGAGATCAGATCTGAACCCAGACACGGCCACCGTGAACCTTGACCGGGTAGGTGGCAAGATCGGTGGAGGCGGGGGCGGAGAGAGCCTTGCCGGTGCAGATGTCGAACCGCCCGCCATGCAGCGGACATTCGATCACGCAGTCCATGACCAGCCCGTCTTCAAGGCTCTGATCCTCATGGGTGCACATCAGATCGGTGGCAAAGAAACCCTGGTCGGTGTTGTAAATCGCGATCCTGCGGCCCGCGTATTCCCAGGCGATCAGGTCTTCTGTGTCGATGTCATCGGGGGCGCAGGCGTCTATCCATTGGCGCATGATGGGCTCCTGAGGTTGGCTGCGGGTCGGCGTGGTTAAGCCGGGCGTGTCTGACGGGTGGCTGAGGTCATGGGTCCGGCGCATCTCACATCGTCCGTTTGGCAACCTGCTGCACCGGCCCGCCTTTGGTGATCATATGCGGGGCCTGCCGGATGCTGGCCGCTTTGGTGGGCAGCCCCAGAGAGCGGCGCAGCGTGACCCCCAGCACCTCCCAATTGGTGCGGACAAAGCCGGGATCCGGCTCCGGCACCTGATCCTTCACCGCCTCTGCCAGCTTGGGCAGCGCGTGAAACGGCACGTTGGGATAGAGGTGATGTTCGACGTGGTTGTTCATGTTCATATAGAGAAAACGGCTCAGCCAGTGGCCCCGAAAGGACCGGGTGCTGTCGAGAATGGACGGCGCGTTTTCCTGCAGTTCCACATGCTGGATGAGCGTGAACAGCAGCATCACCGGCGCGCCGAGCACGCGCGGGATGGCGAGGAACCAGATCGGCCACCAGAGGCCTGCAAAAGGCGAGAGGGCAATCAGCGCATAAAGGGCCAGCATGATGCGCGCATTGCGGGTCATTTTCGGGAATTCCGCTTCGGGCGTGACCATACGCATGGTCTGCGAATAGCGCCGCAGGGCGAGGCTGACAAAAACCTGCATGTGAAAGCGCAGCAGCGCAAAGCCGCTGATCTCCGCCAGCCAGCCGCCAAAGCCCATGGGCGTGTCAAACGGCATCTGGCTGTCCTTGCCCACGTGCCATGTGTGGGTGTGGTGATTGGTGTGGGTGAAACGCCGATGTAGCGGCTCTTCCATGTAGATCAGCGAGGTCACCCAGAGCACGGTCTCATTGATCCAGCGCGCGGCCCCTAACCGAAGGGTATTTCCTGCTCTCGCCATCGGATTTTGTCCAGACCGACGCGTCACGGGCGTTTCAGGACTGGCTCTCCGAGGAACGGGCGGGGAATGATTAAGGCGAAGGGACCGAAGCCCCTTCGCCACGCTGATCAGGGCGCCAGCACGGGATGAGAGGGGGGCTGGCGGCGGACATGCGGGGTGCCGCCGTCCGGTCCGGCCTGATCATCGTCCTCCATCGCCCGGCGCATATCGTCCAGATCCGGGCTGTGCATGAGACGCAAGCCGCTGTTGCGGAAGACAAAGGTAAACATCTTGGGTCTCCTTATGCGCTTTGCACCGGCAGGCGTGTGCGGTCGGGGCTGCGCACAAGGGCCGAGTAATAGGCGATCTGATCCTTGAGCCGCAGCTTCTGGCGCTTGAGGCTTTGCAGGACGGAACTGCAGGGCACGGGGCGTTGCAGCTCGTCGTCGATCTTGACCGCCAGGCTGTGATGACGGCGGCGCAGCTCTGCCACTTTCGCCGCGATTGCGTGAATTTTTCTGGCGGGGATCGTTTCCATCGGGAACTCCTTTTGCGGTACGGAACAAGGCGGGCCACCGGGCCTGCCCCCATGATCTGGGTGTTTTTGTTGATCGGAAGAAGGCAGAGAAGCCTGAAAGTTTGATCGGCTTTTCCTATATTGCAGGGAAAGACCCCGAGGAGCCTGCCATGTCCGGTGACATTACCCTGCGCCAGCTGACCTATTTCGCCGCCCTTGCCGAGGCGCGCCATTACCGGCGCGCCGCAGAGCGGGTGGGGGTGAGCCAGCCGTCGCTGAGCCAGCAGATCATCGGGCTGGAGGCGGCTCTGGGCGTGAGCCTCGTGGAGCGCGGCCAGCGCGGGGCGGTTCTGACGCCGCAGGGGCGGACCATTCTGGCACAGGCGCAGCGCGTGCTGGAGGAGACCCGCGCGTTGCAGGCGCTGGCGCAGGACGCGCGCGACGGGGTGAGCGGCACGATCCGGCTTGGCTCGACCCCGACGCTCGGGCCGTATCTGCTGCCGCATGTGATGCGCAGGCTGCACGGGGCCTTCCCGGACCTGAAGGTGATCGTGCGCGATGCGGCCCCGGCGGTGTTGCAGGAGGACCTGCTGAGCGGCCAGCAGGACCTGATCCTGACGCAGCTGCCGGTGGCGTCAGGCGATACGGAGGTGCTGCGGCTGTTTCGCGAGCCACTGAAACTGGCCATGGCGCGCGACCATCCGCTGGCGGCAAAGGCGGACATCGCGGATGCGGATCTGGAGGGGCAGGACGTACTGTCCTTGCCCGATGCGTTCCGGCTGCACGCGCAGGTGGCGCAGCTGTGTGAGACACTTGGCGCGCGGCTCAGGCGCGACTACGAGGGCACCAGCCTTGATGCGCTGCGCCAGATGACAGCGCTCAACATGGGGGTCAGCTTCCTGCCCGCGCTCTACGTGCGGTCCGAGGCCTCACAGGAGGCGGGGGACGTGGCGGTGCGCCCGTTCCGCAACGATGCGGTGACGCGCAGCATCGGGTTGGCCTGGCGCAAACGGTCTGCCCATCGCCGGGTGATCCACCATATGTCGGACGTGATCGGCGCCGTGGTGCGCGAGGTGTTTGCCGGGCATGTCACGCCGGAAGGTTAGGGGGCGTCTGCATTTGCCACGCGCCGCCTGTTTCAGTCCAAAATTGCTCCTCACAAGGCATTCGAGCGCAGGACGAGCCCGCACATGCAAGCTCAAATAACGCAGGGAGGGGCGTTTGCGCGGGAAAACAGTCCCCCGGACTGTTTTCTGATCCGCTGAACTTGGCGAAACCCTGTAAGGGCGCGGCGGATTTTGCCCTGCGCCGCGTTTTCTGTCGCTGAAAGTATGGATACTTCGGCGCGCCGTACGGCGGACAAACGATCCACTGGATCGTTTGTTTACCCGCCTACCCTTGCTCAGAGCAAAATCCGTCTCGCGCAGGCGGCGCGTGGCAAACGCAGACGCCCCCTAGGGCCCGGCCCCGCCGCTCACAGGTAACGCAGCCGGTGTTTGGCCAGCAGGCTGACGATGATCGACTTGGCGTGCTGGCGGTGGCGGCGGTGGACCGCGCGGGCGAGGGTGGCATCGCCCGAGGCGATGGCCTGAAGCACCTGACGGTGGTCCTCGTTCGACTGGGTCGGCAGCGGGCGCATGAAAAGTGTGGTTTTGCGGGCGCGGCGGACCTGATCGATCATCATGCCGACGATCCCGGCGATCCGGCTGTTGCCGCCCAGGTGCACCAGTTCTGCGTGGAAGCGGTCATCGGCGGCGGCCCAGGCTTCGAGATCCTGTTCGGCGATGGCCACGTCCATATCGTCGATGGCCTCGGTCAGCAGCCGCAGCGCGTCCGCGTCATAGCCCGCTTCGGCGGCGCGCTGGGCGGCGAGGCTTTCGAGCTCGGTCAGCACATCGTAAATCTCGGCCATGTCCTCGGGCGAAACCGGCAGGATGCGCACGCCCTTGCGCGGGCGCAGTTCCAGAAGGCCCTGACCTTCCAGCGTCAGAACCGCCTCGCGCACCGGGGTGCGGGACATGTTGAGCAGGCCAGCCAGTTCGGATTCCAGATGGTCGGAGCCTGCGGGCAGGTCTCCGGCAAAGATCTTTTCGCGGAGTTCATGCAGGGCGCGTTGGGAACTGGAAACCGGCTTGTCTGGCGCTTTGCTCAAGTCTGTCTCACCTCTTGTTTCTGGCCGGTCTCCTGCGCCGCGTAGATCGCCTGTTCGATGCGCGTGACCGTCACGTAATCCGCCGCCGTGTTTTCCAGCGGTGTTCCGTCCAAAACGCCAGAAATCACGTGGCTTTGCAAGGCATGCACGCAATCGCCGCCAAACCCGTCCCATGTGTCGGGAGGCAGAAGCGTCTCTTCCTCCTGTTCGCCGAAGCGGCGGAGCCGGACAGAGCCGTCGCCCAAAAGCCGGATCGTGCCAGCGGTGCCTTCGATCAGGGCCTCGCCCATGGTGCGGCGCAGGTTGTCCGCCGCGTGGTCGAGATGGCGGTTACCGTCAAACAGCGCGCGCGCCCCGCCCGGATGTTCAAACAGGATATGCCCGGCATCTTCGCCCGCGATGGCCGGGTTGAGCCGCCGCAGGTCCGCATAGACCGACAGCGGATCGCCCAGCAGGTAGCGGAACGTATCCACCCAGTGCACGGCGGTTTCATGCACCAAGAAGCGCGGCATGGTCTGAAAGTAAGGTTGCCGGTCAAGATAGGCGCGGGGGCCTTGCCCGTCGCCGGGGCGCAGGCGGAAGGTGATCTGATGCACCGCGCCGATCTCGCCTGCGTCGAGGCTTTGCTTGATCCGGCGATACCACGGCTGGAAGCGGAAGTTTTCATGCACGATGATGGTGGCCCCGGCGGCCTCGGCCTCGGCGACAATCGTGCGGGCCTCGTCCAGCCCGGTGCAGAACGGCTTTTGGCAGATGATCCATTTGACCCCGGCGGCAAGCGCGGTGCGCAGCGCCTCGGCCTGCGCCACGGGTGGCAGGATCACGTCCAGAAGATCGGGCTTTTGCGCGGCCAGCATGGCGGAGAGGTCGTCATAGGCGGGCAGGCCGGTGGCCTGTGCCTTGGCAATGTCGGAATCGCAGGCGGCAACGGGCCGGGCGCGCGTCATGCGCGCCCAGCTGCCATAGTGGAACTGGCTGAAGTAGCCGGCGCCGACGCAGGCGACGCGGACGGGAGGGGCGGCGGTCATGCGGCGAACAGAATGTCCGCGACCGCGCGGGCGGCCTCTTCGGTGCCTGCGGTGCCGCCAAGATCGCGGGTCAGGCTCTGGCCATCCGAGACCACGCGGTCCACCGCATCGCGGATGCGCGCGGCATCGGCGCTGAGCGCGGTATTCAGATGTTTGGTGCCGAGCCAGTCGAGCATCATCGCGGCCGAAAGGATCATGGCCAGCGGATTGGCCAGCCCTTGCCCCGCGATGTCGGGCGCGGAGCCATGGCAGGGCTGGAAGACCGCATGATCGAGGCCAATGTCGGCAGATGGCGCAAGCCCGAGCCCGCCCATGAGACCGGCGCCAAGATCGGAGAGGATGTCGCCGAACATGTTTTCGGTCACCAGCACGTCGAAGGCCCAGGGTTTCTGCACCATCCAGAGCGCCACGGCGTCCACATAGGCGTGATCGGCGATCAGGTCCGGATTCTGGCTGGCCTCGGCATCGAAAATCTCGCGGAAGAAGGCGAAGGCGCGGAACACGTTGGCCTTGTCGACGCAGGTCACCTTGCCCGGCCCGCGCCCCGTGGCCTTGCGGGAGGCGGCGAGGGAGAAGGCGAAGCGGAAGAGCTTTTCCGAGATGTCGCGGGTGATCAGCAGCGTCTCGCGCGCCTCGTCTTTGGTGACCTCGCCATTGCCCTGCGAGAAGAACAGCCCTTCGGTGCTTTCGCGGATCAGGACAAAGTCGATGGACTGGCCTTCGGGCAGGTTCAGGGGCGAGCGTTGTCCGGCGCGCACGGAGACGGGCCGCACCCCGGCAAACAGGGTCAGCGCCTTGCGCAGGTCGATCTGGGGCGAGATTTCCGTGCCATCGGGGTAGCGCACATCCGGCAGGCCCATGGCAGACAGCAGGATTGCATCGGCGCGGCGGGCGATCTCCATCGAGCGATCCGGCAGCGATTCGCCGGTTTCGGCATAGAGGCTGGCCCCGGCAGGCGCGGCGGTAAAGCTCAGCGCGTAATCCGGCGATGCCCCGGCCAGCCGTTCGAGGATTTTCACTGTCGGCGCTGTGATTTCAGGGCCGATTCCATCCCCGTCAAAAACCGCGATCTCAAAAGTCTGTGTCATTCGGGGCCTTCCTTCGTGCCGTATCAAGCCTGTTTTTCAGAGGTTTCGCAACATAAGTTGACAATGGATGTATTAATGCATACGCAAATAAATGCAAACACGAATCCATAACCTTTGGGAGGAAGACGGATGAAACGAGGAATTGGCAAGCTGACCGCCGTGGCGGCAATGATGATTGGCCTTGGGAGTGCGGCTGCGGCGCAGGATTACCCGTACCGCGACATCACCACCGCGGTGGTCTGGGGCGCAGGCGGCGGCACGGATTCCATCAACCGCATGATCATGGCGGAAATGGAAAAGCACCTGCCGGTGTCGATCAACGTGATCAACCAGACCGGTGGCGTGGCGGGCTCGAACGGCATGGTTTACGTGATGAACCAGCCCGACGACGGTTACACGCTGGTTGGCCTGTCGGAATCCAACGTGACCGCCGCGGTGCAGGGCGGCTGGGACAAGAAGTTCGACTACTGGTATCCGTTCATCGTGGGCGGCTCGCCTGATCTGATCTCGGTTCCGGCGGACAGCCCCTATGGCACGTTGCAGGAGCTGGTCGATGCGGCCAAGGCCGCGCCGGGCACCATTCCCGCCGCCGCTTCCGGCGCGGGTTCGATCCACCACCTGAACCTGCTGGCGATCGAAAACGGCGCGGATGTGACCTTCAACTTCATCCCCTACAAAGGCTCTGCGCCGGGACAGGAAGCGGCGCTGGCGGGCGAAGTGGCGCTTGTGGTGACCTCGCTGGCGGAGCAGGCGGCGCTGATCGAAGGCGGCAAGCTCAAGCCGCTGGCCATGCTGACCCCGGAAACCGCCGAGATCGCGGGCATGACGGTGCCGTCGGCTTTCGACATCTATGACGGGCTGGACGCCTATCTGCCGCTCAAGCAAGCGATTGGCTTTGCGGTGCACAACAGCGCGTCCGATGACGTCAAATCGGCGCTTGGCACGGCCTTCGAGGCGGCGATCGCCTCGGACGTGGTGGCGGACTGGGCCTCGGCCAACAACTACGACGTGGGCGGCCAGTACGGCGAAGAGGCACAGGCGCTGTTCGAGACGCTCGAAGCCAACTTTGCCTACACGCTCAAGGAGCTGGGTGCGACCACGGTTGATCCGGCTTCGCTCGGCATCGACAAGCCCTGATCCCCAATCACGGGTTCCCCATGCGGGCGCAGCGCGCGCCCGCATGACGGCCCGAACGACTGTTTGAGGCATTGTCCATGCAAGACGATATCGCCACCCTGCGCGCCCGGGATTTCTGGGGATCCCTGGTGCTGACAGGGCTCTCGCTATTTTTCCTCTGGCGCACGTTTGACATTCCGCTCTGGGGTGAGAACCGCGCGGGGGTCAGCTCTGCGCAATGGTACAATTCGGCGGCCATCGTGCCGCTGGGCATCTTCTCGGCGATGCTGGTGCTCTCGCTGATCCTGATGGTCATCGCGGTCCGCGCTGGTGGCGCCAGATCGGCCCTGAGCCGGATCGGGATTGGCTGGGACGGGGCGGAGGCGCTGCGTTTCGGCGCGATTGCCGTGATCCTGTTTTTCTACATCATCGGATTGGTGCCGCGTGTGGATTTTATCATCAGCAGCGGGCTTCTGATCACTGCGCTGACCTTTGGCTTCTACAGGGGAGAGCCGCGCCGCATGATCCTGTCGGCGCTCGCCGTGGCGATCTGCGGGGCTTACGCGCTGCTGCGGCATCTGCCGCAGGCGGAATGGCGCGCCCATGACGATGATGTGCTGGCGCTGGGGATCTGGCTGGGCCTGACGCTCTGGGCGGCGATGCAGGCGAAGGGCGATAGGGTGCTGAAAGCGCTGCCTGTGATTGCCGTCGTCGCGCCGGTGCTGCTGGTCTGTGCCATGGCCTTCGGATTTCGCCAGAACGTGCCGAACCGCGGCGGGCTGATCTTTGCCCAGATCGAATACCATTACTACGTGACCCTGCGCCCGCTCTGGAGGCCATGACTTGGACTTTGTACTGACCCAACTGGCGGGCTTCGGCTCTGCGATGAGTGCGCTGATCATCGACCCGCTGACCTACATCTACCTGATCGTTTCGGTGTTCCTCGGGATCACCTTTGGCGCCTTGCCGGGGCTGACGGCGACGCTGGCGGTGACGATCCTCACCGGCTTTTTCGGCAACAAGGTGCCGCTGGATTATTCGCTGATCGCCCTGCTGGGTGCTTATGTGGGGGCGATCTATGGCGGGTCCTACCCGTCGATCCTGCTGAACATTCCCGGCACCGCCGCCAGCGCCGCCACGGCGATGGACGGCTATCCGCTGGCCAAGGCGGGGCGCGGCGGAGAGGCGCTCGGGCTGACCACCACGGCGAGCTTCATCGGCACGCTGATCGGGACGCTGGCGCTTTTGATCTTTGTCTGGCTGCTGCTGCTCTTGTCGCAGAACATTGCCAGCCCGGAGAAGGCCTTGCTGGCGCTGTTCGGTATCCTTCTGTCGGGGACGCTGATGTCCGAAGATCTGGTGGTCAAAGGCTGGATTTCCGGGCTGATCGGGCTGGCCATGGCGATGGTGGGCCTCGACCCGCTGCTGAGCGAGCCGCGCTACACGTTTGACTGGTCCTACATGCTGAGCGGGTTTCAGGTGGTGCCGGTCCTGATGGGGGCCTTTGCGGTGCCGCAGATCATGGACGGCATGCGCCACATGGAACTGGGGCAGGTCACCGAACTCAAAGGGCGCATCGTGCCCAACCTGCGGCAGGTGCGCCGGTATCTGCCGACCATCTCGCGCTCCGGCGTGATCGGCACCGGCGTGGGCGCGCTGCCGGGTGTGGGCGAGGACGTGGCGGGCTGGGTCAGCTATGGCGTCGGCAAATCGGTGAGCCGCGAAGGCGACAAGTTCGGTAAAGGTTCGCTCGAAGGGCTGCTGTCATCGGAGACCGCCAACAACGCCTGCATCGGCGGCGCGCTGATCCCGCTTCTGGTGCTCGGCATTCCCGGATCACCTCCGGCGGCGGCGCTGATGGGGGCGTTCAAGATCAACAACATCATCCCCGGTCCGACGATTGATCCGGAGATCATCCTGCGGGTTGTGGCGATCATGGTGCTGGCCTCGCTGACCATGTTTGTCATGGGGCTGTTCACCGCGCGGATTTTCATCAAGATCCTGCAGATCCCCAAGGTGGTGTTCCTGCCCATCGTCATGGTGCTGACCACCATCGGCTCGTTCAGCGTGGGCGGCGGCATCAACGATCTGTACCTGATGCTGGGGGTGGGTTTTGTGGCCTATTTCATGAACCTGCAGAAGTTCCCGATTGCGCCGCTGGTGATCGGGGTGATCCTTGGCAGCCTGTTTGACGAGACCTTCCGGCGGTCCTTGCTGATCTCGAATGGCGATCTGTCGGTATTTGTTTCGCGCCCCGTGGCCGCGATCCTGCTAGGGTTGAACCTGGCGTTGATCGCCAGCCAGATTCCCTTGGCCAAGCGGATGTTTCAAAGACTGAAAAGGAAAGCCGTCTCATGATTGCAGTCACCGTGACCTTCGAGCTTCATCAAGGACAGGAGGCGGCGTTCCTGCCGCTGGTTCAGGCCAATGCGCGCACCTCGCTGGAGGACGAGCCGGGGTGCCGGCAGTTCGATGTCTGTCATGATGCGGCGCGCCCGGGAGAGGTGTTCCTCTACGAGCTTTACGACAGCCGCGCGGCCTTTGACGATCATCTGGCCACCGCGCATTTCAAGGCGTTTGACGCGCAGGTGGCGGATATGGTGGCGGACAAGACAGTGCGGATTTTTGGTGAGGTTGTGCAATGAGCGCCTGGGAAGTCTACGCGATCAAATACGCGGACCGGAATGCGCGGACGCGGGCAGACAGTTTCATCTTTGACGACAACCACGATGCGCCCCACGCGATGGATTATTTCATCTGGGTGCTGCGGCGGGGCGACGAGGTGATCCTTGTGGACACCGGCTATGACGAGGAAGAGGCCGCCGCGCGTGGACGGCCCATCCGCACCCATCCGGTCATGGCGCTGGCGCCTCTGGGGATCAAGCCGGAGCAGATCACGCAGCTGATTGTCACGCATCTGCACTATGACCATGCGGGCGGGCTGCACCTGTTTCCCAACGCAACGCTGCATGTGCAGTCGGCGGAGATGGCCTATGCCACTGGCCCCTGCATGTGCCACGAGACCTTGCGCAAACCTTTTACCGCCGGGCACATCTGCGAAGTGGTCAAGCGGCTCTACAGCGGCAAGGTGATCTTCCACGAGGGCGATGCGGAAGTGGCGGAAGGCGTGACCGTGCATTGCATCGGCGGGCACAGCCGGGGGCTGCAGTGCGTGCGGGTGCGCACGCAGGCGGGTTGGCTGGTGCTGGCTTCGGATGCGTCGCATTACTATGAAAATGTTTTTGCCGAAAAGCCGTTCCCGATTGTGGTCGATCTGCAGAACATGCTCGACGGTTTCAAAACGCTGCACCGGCTGGCCTCGGAGCCGGGGCTGATCATACCGGGGCATGATCCGCTGGTGCGGGCGTACTTTCCGCAGGCCATCGCGCCGGACATTCATCGGTTGGATCTTGGCCCGAGCAAACCTGTGCTGCCATGAAGATCGGTGTCATTGCGGATGATTTTACCGGGGCTTCCGACATTGCCCTGACCCTGGCCGAAGCGGGCATGCGCGTGGCGCAGTTCAACGGCGTGCCGGAGGGCGACGCGGCGGCGGGGCTGGATGCGGGCGTTGTAGCGCTCAAATCGCGCACCGCGCCGGTGCAGGAGGCCGTGGCGGAGTCGCTCGCGGCCTGTGACTGGCTGTTGGGGCAGGGGGCGGCGCAGATCGTCTCGAAAGTCTGCTCGACCTTTGACAGCACGGAGGCGGGCAACATCGGTCCGGTGCTGGATGCGCTGGCAGACAAGCTGGGGGCGGGGGCCGTGCCGGTCTGCCCGGCTTTTCCCGAAAACGGGCGCAGCGTGTATCAGGGGCATCTGTTTGTCGCGGATCGGCTGCTGAACGAAAGCGGCATGGAAGACCATCCGCTGACCCCGATGAAGGATGCGGACATCCGGCGGGTGCTGGCGGCGCAGACCACGCGCCCGGTGGGGCATGTGGCGGCTGGCACGGTGTTGGCCGGTGCGGATGCAATCCGGGCGGCGATGCCGCAGACGGGCTTCGTGATCGTGGATGCCATCACCGACGAAAACCTGATCGAGATCGGCCGTGCGGCGCGGGGCATGCCCCTGCTGTGCGGCGGGTCGGGGATCGCGCTGGGTCTGCCCGGCAACTTTGGTCTCGGCCCGCGCCAACCTGCGTGGCATGCGGCCCCGGGCAAGGGGGTTGTCCTGTCCGGCTCGTGCAGCCGGGCGACGCGGGGGCAGGTGGCGCGGTATCTGCAAGACGCCCCATCGCGCGAAGTGACGGCGCAGGAGGCCGTTGACGGAAGCATCGACATCGCGGCGTTGGCGGACTGGGTTCTGGCGCAGGAGCGCGCGCCGCTGGTCTATTCCTCGGCCGACCCCGAAGTTGTGCGCGCGGCGCAGGCCGCGTTTGGCCGAACCCGCGCGGCGGATGCCATCGAGGCGGTGTTTTCCGAGCTGGCGGCCACCCTTGTGGCGCGCGGGCTTACGCGGCTTGTGGTGGCGGGGGGCGAGACTTCGGGGGCGGTGACAACGGCGCTGGGCCTGACATCGCTCACCATCGGACCGCGCGCCGCGCCCGGCGTGCCGCTGGTCAGCGCGAAAGGGATCGCGCTTGCGTTGAAATCCGGCAATTTCGGCGGCCCGGACTTCTTCCGGGAGACCCTCGCGCTGATGGAAACGGATCACTGATACCCGGAGGCCGGCGTGAGCCGGGCGCATGCCGTCAGCCCCCCGCGCCGTCAGGTGTGGGGGTTTCTTTTGCCTGCGCCTTTGATTGTTCCGTTGCCGTTCCATGGCTGTTCCGTTGCGTAATCGATTTCAAGAAATGTGACCGCTTGGTAAAACTTTGCATTGTTAGCGGTCGCGGCTTGATGCAAGATCACGCCACAAGACAAGCCAAAACAATTGGCGCTTTGGGCGGACCACAAACGATCCGCCGACCAACAAGGAGAGAACCATGAAGAAAGCCACAACCCTGCTGGCCGCGGCGGCGCTGTTGTCGTCGACGGCTCTGGTCCATGCCGAAACCCTGCGCTGGGCGCGCTCGGGTGATGCGTTGACGCTCGATCCGCACGCCCAGAACGAAGGGCCGACACACACGGTGCGCCACCAGATGTATGAGCCCCTGATCATTCGCGACGTGACCGGCGCGTTTGAGGCGGCGCTGGCCACCGAATGGGCGCCGAAGGCGGATGACCCGAATGTCTGGGTGTTCAAGCTGCGCGAGGGCGTGAAATTCCACGGCGGCGAGGACTTCACCGCCGAAGACGTGGTGTTCAGCTTCGAGCGCGCCAAGCAGCCGAACTCGGACATGAAAGAGCTGATCAACTCGATCACTGAAGTGCGCGCAGTGGATGATTTCACCGTTGAGATCGTCACCGACGGCCCGAACCCGATCCTGCCCAACAACCTGACGAACCTGTTCATCATGGACAAGGGCTGGAGCGAGGCGAACAACACGGTCAACGTGCAGGATTTCGAGGGCGGCGAGATCACCTATGCCACCACAAATGCCAATGGCACCGGGGCCTATGTGCTGCAAAGCCGCGAGCCGGACGTGAAAACCGTCATGACCCGCAACGAAGACTATTGGGGCCGCGATCAGTTCCCGCTGGCCATTTCGGAAATCGTCTATACCCCGATCCAGAACAACGCGACGCGCGTCGCGGCGCTGCTCTCGGGCGAGGTGAACTTCCTGCAGGACATGCCGGTTCAGGACATCACGCGTGTGAACGGCACCGGCGGCAAGATGGTCAAGCAGGCGGCGCAGAACCGCGTGATCTTCTTTGGCATGAACCAGGGCGCGGCGGATCTTGAAGGCGACAATATCGACGGGGCCAACCCGCTGGCGGACGTGCGGGTGCGCAAGGCGATGGCCATGGCGATCAACCGCGACGCCATTCAACAGGTGGTCATGCGCGGGCAGTCGCAACCGGCGGGCATGATCTCGCCGCCGTTTGTGAACGGCTGGACCGCGGAGATGGATGGCGAGAGCGGCACCGACATTGACGGGGCCAAGGCGCTGATGGCCGAGGCGGGTTATGGGGACGGCTTCTCGATCCGACTGGACTGCCCGAATGACCGCTACATCAACGATGAGCCGATCTGTCAGGCCGCCGTTGGCATGCTCGGCCAGATCGGCATCACCGTGAACTTAGAGGCGATCCCGAAAGCGCAGCACTTCCCGAAGATCACCGACGGCAAGACCGATTTCTACATGCTTGGCTGGGGTGTTCCGACCTACGATTCGGAGTACATCTTCAACTTCCTCGTGCATGGCCGCGAAAGCGACATCGGCACATGGAACGGCACCGGTTTTGACAACGATGACCTCGATGCCAAGATCAAGAGCCTTGCCTCCAACACCGATCTCGACGCCCGCAATGCGGATATCGCCGCGATCTGGCGTGTTGTTCAGGACGAGCAGCTTTACATCCCGATCCACCACCAGGTTCTGAACTGGGCGATGGAAGAGGGGCTTGGCATTGACGTTGATCCCAACGATCAGCCGAAGGTGAAGCACTTCTCGATGAACTGACAGGGCTGGCCGCTCCGGTGATCATCGGGGCGGCCGCTTTGATCACATGACTGCGATCCGCCGGGGTCGCCGCTTTGCACAGGGCGGCGCGTGCCCTAGCGTTTGAGACCTGCAACAGGGATGAAAGACATGTTCAAGACACTATGTTCCACCGCCGCGCTGATGAGCGTGCTGGCGGCGCCAGCGATTGCCAAGGAATTCAAGTTCGCCGTCACCACGGACCCGCAGTCCATGGACCCGCATGCGGTCAACTCTGCGCCGGTTCTCGGGTTTCTCAACAACGTTTATGAAGGCCTCGTGCGCCGCGGCAAGGATATGGCGATCGAGCCTGCTCTGGCTGTCAGCTGGGAGCCGATCGGCGACGGTGAAGGTTGGCGGTTCAAGTTGCGCGAGGGTGTGACCTTCCACGATGGCGCGGCCTTCAACGCCGATGATGTGGTCTTCTCTTACGAGCGCGCTTCCAGCGAAGCCTCGGACACGCGCAGCTGGTTCGCGCCAGTTTCGGACGTCATCAAGGTAGACGACTATACCGTCGACATCATGACGAATGCCCCGAACCCGATCTTCCCTGACAGCATCGCCAACTGGATGATGATGGACAGCGATTGGGCGGCGGCGAATGACGCGGCTCTGCCGGACAAGGAGGCGGGCAACTATGCCACGCTCAACACCAACGGCACCGGTGCCTTTATGGTCACCACGCGTGAGCCGGATTTGCGCACGGTGCTGGAGCCGTTTGGCGGCTGGTGGGATGAGGCAGAGCACAACATCACCCGCGCCGAGCTCACCCCGATCCAGAACGCCGCCACCGCGCTGTCGGCGCTGATTTCCGGGGATGTGGATTTCATCAACCCGGTGCCGATCCAGGACGTGGCGCGTCTTCAGCAGGACCCGAACGTCAATGTGATCCAGGGGATCGAGGCGCGCGTGATCATGCTGGGCTTTGACCAGCAGGCGGGCGCTGCGGAAAGCGGGCAGGGCGGCTCTGACGTCTTCCTTGATGCGCGCGCGCGCGAAGCGGTGGCCAAGGCAGTGAACGTGCCAGCCATCCTGCAGACCATCATGCGCGGAAATGCGGAAGTGGCGAGCCAGTTGGTCAGCCCGGCGATGCGCGGCTATTCCGACGCGGTGTCTCCTTATGCCTATGACCCGGATGCGGCGCGTGCGTTGGTTGAAGAGGCCGGGCTTGCGGGGACGAAGATCAGCTTCAAATGCCCGAACAACCGCTATCTGAACGATGAGAGCGTCTGTCAGGCGATCACCAGCATGCTGGCGCAGGTTGGGCTTGATCCGGTTCTGGACGCGATGCCGGTGCAGAACTACTGGCCGGAACTGCGGGCCGACAATTTCGACATGTACCTCCTTGGCTGGTCGCCGGGCACCCTTGACGCAGAGCATCCGATCCGCTTCCTCGGCTCCACGCCGAACAGCGAGAAGAAGCTTGGCTCGTGGAACTTTGGCGGTTATTCGAACGCGCGCATCGACGAACTTCTGCCGATGATCCAGTCAGAGATCGACGATGGCAAGCGCCAGATGATGCTTGATGAGGTGGCCAGCACGATGCAGAACGAGGTGGCCTATGTGCCGCTCTACGTACAGCCGCTGGTTTGGGGCACACGCTCCAACATCTCTATGACGCAGCGCCCGGATAACTTCTTTATCCTGCGCTGGGTTACCGTCGAATAATCGCATAAAAACAATCAGATCGGGGCGCATGTGGCGCCCCGACAGGGACTGGGGACGTCATGCTGACATTCATTCTCCGACGGATCGGGCAGTCGGCGCTTGTGCTGCTGATCGTCGGTCTTGTGGCCTTTGCCATGTTCCGCTTCGTGGGCGATCCGGTGGACAATATGCTGGGCCAGGAGCGGACGCTTGAGGATGTGGAGCGCCTCAAGGAGCAGCTTGGTCTCGACCGGCCGTTCCCGGTGCAATACTTCAAGTTCCTCGAAGAGGCGGTGCAGGGCAATTTCGGCGTGAGCTATCGGCAGGGGCGGGAAGTGTCCGAGATCCTGCTCGAACGCGCGCCTGCGACGCTGGAGCTTGCTGCCGTCTCCGCGATTTTCGCCATTCTTCTGGGCATCGCTCTGGGCGTTTACACGGCGATCCGGCGCGATGGGTTCATCGCGAATTTCATCATGTCGACGTCGCTGATCGGGGTGTCCCTGCCGACCTTCCTCATTGGCATTTTGCTGATTTACCTGTTCTCGGTCGAGCTGAACTGGCTGCCCAGTTTCGGGCGCGGGGATGTGGTGGATCTGGGCGGCTGGACCACGGGGCTGCTCACCGCTTCGGGTCTCAAATCGCTGGTGCTGCCGTCGATCACGCTGGGGCTTTACCAGATGACGCTGATCATGCGGCTGGTCCGCTCCGAGATGCTGGAAGTGCTGCGGCAGGATTACATCCGCTTTGCCCGCGCGCGCGGCCTGAGCGATCGGGTGATCCATTTCCGCCATGCGCTCAAGAACACCATGGTGCCGGTGGTGACCATCATCGGCCTGCAGCTTGGCGCGATCATCGCCTTTGCGATCATCACCGAAACGGTCTTCCAATGGCCGGGCATGGGCCTTTTGTTCATCAACGCGATCCAGTTCGTCGATATCCCGGTGATGGCGGCCTATCTGATGCTGATTTCCGTGATGTTCGTGGGGATCAACCTGTTGGTGGATATCCTCTATGCCTTTATTGATCCTCGTCTGCGGGTGGCTGGAAAATGAGTGACTTGAGCGAAATTGAAACGCCATCGCGCCTGCGCCGAATGCTGGACAGCGATCTGTTTTACGCCTTCCGCCGCTCGCCCGTGGCCATGGTCTCGACTCTGGTGGCGCTTTTGCTGATCCTTTCGGCGGTCTTTGCGCCGCTGGTGGCGACGACCAACCCGTTTGATCCGGCGAGCCTCAACCTGATGAACGGGTTCACCCCGCCGATGGAGCCCAATGCCTTCACCGGGGAAAGCTTCCTGCTCGGCACCGACGATCAGGGGCGGGATGTCTATTCGACGATCCTCTATGGCATGCGCATTTCGCTGTTTGTCGGGGTGACGGCGGTGCTCTTTGCCATGGTGCTGGGCATCGTTCTGGGGCTTCTGGCGGGCTATGTCGGCGGCTGGACCGACACGATCATCATGCGCGCTGCTGATGTGCAGCTGACTTTCCCGTCGATCCTTGTGGCCATGCTGATCTTTGGTATTGCCAAGGGCATCACCCCCATTGAGTACCGCGATCAGATGGCGATCTGGGTGCTGATCCTGGCCATTGGCCTGTCGGATTGGGTGCAGTTTGCCCGCGTGGTGCGGGGGGCCACCATGGTGGAAAAGGGCAAGGACTATGTTGCCGCCGCCCATCTGATCGGACGGCCGTCGCTGTCGATCATGCTCCGCCATATCCTGCCGAATGTGCTGTCGCCGGTTCTGGTGATTGCCACGATCTCGCTGGCTTTGGCGATCATCGCGGAGGCCACGCTGAGCTTCCTCGGCGTCGGCGCGCCGCCGACACAGCCTTCGCTCGGCACGCTGATCCGCATTGGACAGCAGTTCCTCTTCTCGGGCGAGTGGTGGATCCTCTTCTTCCCCGCCTGCACCCTGCTTGTGCTGGCGCTCAGCGTGAACCTGCTGGGCGACTGGCTGCGCGATGCTTTGAACCCGAGGTTGAAATGACCGAAGCGATCCTGTCCATCCGCAACGTGACCGTCGAAATCCCGACGCGGCACGGCATTTTCAAACCGGTCAAGAACGTCAGCTATGACATCAAGCCCGGTGAAATCCGGGGTGTGGTCGGCGAGAGCGGTGCGGGCAAGTCGATGACCGGCAATGCGGTGATTGGGCTGCTGGATGATCCGGCCTATATTTCCGAGGGCGAAATCTGGCTGAAGGGGCGGCGCATCGACAACTTGCCAGCGGAGGAGAAACGCCGGATCCGGGGCAAGGAGATCAGCATGATCTTCCAGGACCCGCTGACCTCGCTCAACCCGCTGTTCACCGTGGGCGAGCAACTGGTCGAGACGATCCAGCTGCATCTGAACCTTGGCGCGAGCGAGGCGAAGGCCCGCGCAATCGCGCTTCTGGACGCGGTGGCCATTCCGAACCCCGAAGAGCGCTTCAACCAATACCCGCACCAGTTTTCCGGCGGGATGCGGCAGCGGGTGGTCATCGCTTTGGCGCTCTGTTCGGAGCCGTCGGTGATTGTTGCGGATGAGCCGACAACGGCGCTGGATGTCTCCATTCAGGCGCAGGTGCTCGACCTGATCAAGAGCCTCGCGCGGGAGCGTTCCATCGGGGTGATCCTTGTGACCCACGACATGGGTGTCATTGCCGATACGACCGAGCAGGTGACGGTCATGTATGCGGGCGAAGTGGTGGAGATGGGCACCACCGATCAGGTGCTGGGCGCGCCGCAGCATCCTTATACGCAATCGCTGATCGCCGCCGTGCCGCGCCCGCACAAGAAGCGCCATCGCTTCCCGCAGGTGAGCTATGGCGGGCGCGAGACGGTGTTCAAGATCGACGATCTCGCCCGCAACTGGCCGCAATCGGAGCCGTCGAAATCGGGCAAGATGCTGGAGGTCAAAGGGCTGACCAAGCGCTTTGTCGAGAAATCCTCGATCATCCCGTCCCGCACAACCTATTTCACCGCCGTCGACAACGTGAGCTTTGACATCAGGGATGGCGAGGTTTTTGGGATTGTTGGGGAAAGCGGCTCGGGTAAATCCACGGTCGCGCGCATGATCGCAACCCTGCACAAGACCGACGGCGGGCAGATCCTGTTTGACGGCGAAGATGTGACGGCGATGGATGCGCAGCAACTGGCGGGCTATCGCAAGCAGATCCAGATGATTTTTCAGGATCCGTTTTCGAGCCTCAATCCGCGCATGAAGGTGGGGGATATCGTGGCAGAGCCACTGATCCACCACAAGATCCTGCCCAAGGGTCAGACCGATGCGCGGGTGCGCGAGCTTTTGGACAAGGTCGGCCTCGCGCGGGGCGCGGATCAGAAATATCCGCATGAATTCTCGGGCGGCCAGCGGCAGCGAATTTCCATCGCGCGGGCGATTGCCACGCAGCCGCGGTTCCTGATCTGTGACGAGCCGACCTCGGCTCTGGACGTGTCCATTCAGGCGCAGATTTTGAACATTCTGAAGGACTTGCAGGAATATCTCGGCCTGACCATGCTGTTTATCAGCCACGATCTGCCGGTGGTCCGGCAGATGTGCGACCGGGTGGCGGTGATGAAGAGCGGTCAGCTGATCGAGGTGAACGACGCGGAGACGTTGTTTGAAGCGCCGGAGCATCCCTATACGGCAGAGCTTCTGACCCTGATGCCGCATCTGGCACAGCTGGACGAGGCGTGAGCCGGGGGCAACGCGGCGCTTGGCCGGAGGGCGGCGCGCGGGCATAGTGGGCGTACAAGGAGAGGCGAGATGCACGATCATTCCCATCACGGCAGCGAGCTGGACGAGATGACCGCGCGGGTGCGGGCGCTGGAGACCATTCTGACCGAGAAAGGCCTGATTGATCCGGCGGCCGTGGATGCGATCATCGACACCTATGAGCACAAGGTCGGCCCGCGCAACGGCGCGGAGGTTGTGGCGCGGGCGTGGAGCGATCCGGCGTTTGCGGACTGGCTGCGCAAGGATGCGACAGAGGCGATTGCCTCCATGGGGTTTGCCGGGCGGCAGGGGGAGCACATGGTGGCGGTTTTCAACACGCCCGAAGAGCACAACCTTGTCGTCTGCACGCTGTGCTCCTGCTACCCGTGGCCGGTGCTTGGCCTGCCGCCTGCGTGGTACAAGACACCCGATTATCGCGCCCGCGCGGTGCGTACGCCGCGTGCGGTGCTGGCGGAATTTGGTGTGAGCCTGCCCGAGGATATGCGGGTGCGGGTCTGGGATTCGACCGCCGAAGTGCGCTATCTGGTGATCCCCCAGCGCCCGGAAGGCAGCGAAGGGCTGGACGAGGCGGGTTTGGCGGATCTGGTGACGCGGGACAGCATGATTGGCTGCGGTCTGGCCCGCCGTCCGGGTGCCGCATGAACGGCCCGCAGGATGTGGGCGGTCGCCATGGGTTTGGCGCGGTGGTCCCGGAGGACGAAGCCACGCGGTTTCACGCGGATTGGGAAAAGCGCGTGCTGGGCGTGACGCTGGCGGCGGGGGCCTTGGGGCATTGGAACCTTGATGCCTCGCGCCACGCGCGCGAGAGCCTGCCGCCTGCGGTCTATTATGGCTCCAGCTATTACGAGATCTGGCTCAGGGCCTTGGAAGGGCTTCTGACCCGCGCCGGTGAGGTCACGCCGGACGAGCTTTCTGCCGGGCACGCGCAGGTGCCGGGGCTTCGGCCCGAGCGCTGTCTGAAAGCGGAGGCGGTGCCTATGGTGCTGGCATCGGGCGGTCCGACGGATCGGGAGGGGCCTGCGCCCCTATTTGGTGTCGGGGACAAGGTGCGCATGGCGAACCATCAGCCCGCGGGGCACACGCGGCTTCCCGGCTATACGCGGGGGCGGGTCGGGGTAGTGACGGCGCGGCACGGCGCGCATGTTTATCCCGACAGCAACGCGCGGTTCGAGGGCGAAAACCCGCAGCCGCTCTACACGATTGCCTTTGACGCGGTGGAGCTGTTCGGAGCGGATGCGGAAGAGGATCTGACCGTCAGCATCGAAGCCTGGGAGCCTTACCTTGAACCAGCCTGAAGCCCCGTTTGACGCGCCGTGGCAGGCGCAGCTGTTTGGCCTGACCGTCGCCTTGAACGAAGCCGGGCTGTTTTCATGGCCTGACTGGGCGGAGACCTTTGGGCCGCGCGTGCAAAACGCCCCGGCAGAGGCGTATTGGGACGTTTGGTCGGAGGCGCTGATTGCGCTTCTGGAGGCGCGCGGGATCACCGATATGGGCGCGGTCGAAGTGCTCAAGACCCGCTGGCAGGAGGCCGCGCGGGCCACGCCACATGGCGCGCCGATTGAACTTTCGGCAAGCGGGGCCTGACGCCCTCCAACGAAGAACCGCCCGGCGCGGGGCACCGGGCGGCTTGGCTTGAGGGCTGGCCGGGATCAGGCGAGGCTGGGTAGCCAGAGAACGATCCACGGGAAGGCCACGAGCAGCGCGATAGTGATGGCGTCCGCGATGAAGAAAGGCGTCACACCTTTGAACACGTCCTGCACGGTCAGGTCATCCCGCACACCCGCCACGACAAAGCAGTTGAGGCCAATGGGCGGTGTGATCAGACAGAACTCCGCCATTTTCACCACCAGAATGCCGAACCAGATCGCGCACATCGGCCCCGACATGCCAAAGGTGCTGTCCGCCGCCGAGACGAACTCGCCGCCATTGAGCGCCATGATCGCAGGGTAGACCACCGGCAGGGTGAGCAGCAGCATGCCGATGGCATCCATGAACATGCCGAGCACCGCATAGGCCAGAAGGATGCAGATCAGGATCAGCATCGGCGACATGGTCAGCGAGGTGATCCATTCGGAGAAGGCCCCCGGCAGGTCGGCAAAACCAAGGAACCGCACGTAGATCAGCACGCCCCAGATGATGGTGAAGATCATCACGCTGAGTTTGGCGGTCTCCAGCAGCGCATCGCGCAGCTGCGGCCAGCGCATGCCCTGATAGAGCGCCATGAGGAAGACCACAAAGGCCCCGATTGCGCCGCCTTCGGTGGGCGTGCCCCAGGCATCGCCGCCGAACGGGTTGTAGACAAAGCAGATGATCGTGACGACGACAAAGACGATGGGCAGGGCCGGGGGCAGGGAGACCAGCCGTTCCTTCCACGTATAGCCGCGCACCGGCGGGCCGAAGTCCTTGATTGTCAACGCCATGCCGATGATGAGCAGGCCATAGATCAGCGCGGAGAACGCGCCGGGGATGAAGCCCGCCAGCAGCAGCTTGCCCACGTCCTGTTCCACGATGATCGCGTAGATCACGAGGATGGCCGAGGGCGGAATGAGCGAGGCCAGCGTGCCGCCTGCGGCCACAACGCCTGCCGCGAACTGCTTGTTATAGCCGATCTTGAGCATCTCCGGGATGGCGATGCGGGCAAAAACGGCGGAGGTGGCGACGGAGGCGCCCGAGACAGCGGCGAACCCGGCGGTGGCAAAAACGGTCGAGACCGCAAGCCCGCCCGGCACCCAGGCAATCCAGCGTTTGGCAGCCTCGAACAGTGCCTTGGTCAGACCGGCATAATAGGCGAGGTAGCCAATCAGGATGAAGGTGGGGATCAGGCTGAGCGCCTGTGAGGAGACTTTGGAGTGCGGCACTTGCCCAGCGGTCTTGACCGCCACGCCAAGCGCCCAGCCGAAATCGTCCAGACCATAGCTTTTCTTGGCCCAGAAGATCCAGATCAGCCCGATCATCCCCGCAAGCCCGGCGGCAAAGGCCACGCGCATGCCAAGGATCACCATGACAAGCAGCCCGCCTGTCACCCAAAGACCAATGTCAATCGGTTCCATCAGCTTTGTCCTTCCAGTTGATCGGCTTCCATCTGCGCCTGTTTGGCGGCGTCGGCGATGATCGGAACGGCCACGGTGTCTCCGGTCAGAACGCCGCGCCCGTAGGCCCAGACCTGCAGGCACAGTCGCAGGCAGAGCAGGCCGAAGGCGACCGGGGCCAGAAGCTTGGCGGGCCAGATCGGCAGGGAGATGTCCATGGAGCTGTCGCGGCTCCAGAGCGGGGCGGCAAAGTCGAAGCTTCGCGCGAAATGCGCCCAGGACCCCCAGACCAGAAGCACCATCAGGAGCAGGATCAGCAAGGTTGTGACCAGTTCGGCGAGGTACAGCGTGCGCCCGCGTAGCTGGCCGACGAGGATGTCCATGCGGATGTGCCCGCCTTCGCGCATGACGAAGGAAATGCCCATGAAGGCAATGAGCGGCATGGCCTGTTCGATCCAGTCGACGTAGCCGGGCAGGGGCGCGTTCAGCACGTTGCGGCCCGAAACCGAAATCACGGCCAGAACCATCAGGGAAAAGACGGCGAGGCCGCTGAGCAGGGCGAAAAAGCGTTCGAGGGTCAGAAGCTTGCGGTCAAGCCTGCTGAGTGCGCTGCCATCGTGCAGCACAAGCGAAGAGGTGGCCATGGTGGGAATCCTGTGAAGGCAAAGGGCCCCGCACGGATTGCGCGCGGGGCCTGTAGAAGAAGGGGCGTCAGTTGCCGGCGGCAATCACGCCGGTGACCAGATCATACAGCTCCTGAGCGGGCAGACCGGCCTTGGTGTTCTGTTCGATCCAGGCGGCGGCGGCGGGCGCTGCGGCGGCGTCCCTGAAGGCGGCGAGCTCTTCGTCCGAGAAGGTCACCTTGGTGATGCCGCGTTCTTCCAGCGCCGGGCCCCAGGCTTCCATGGTGGCCCCGTTGTAATTGGCGATGTAGTGGTCGAGCGCCTCACCGACGGAGCTCATCAGCGCCTCGCGGTGCGCATCGCTCAGGTCGTCCAGCGCATCGGTGTTCACCACCACCGGGCAGTTCACCGTGCCGGGATTGAGGTTGGTGGTCCACCATGTGCCGTTCTCGATGGTGCCGAAGGACATGTGCGCATGGGGGGCAAAGCTGACCGCCTTGATCACACCGCTGTCCATGGACTGGCGCACCTCGGTGGCGGACATGGAGGTCGGCACCGCGCCAACCGCTTCCATGGCTGCGCCGATACCGCCCGTGGCGCGCACGCTCAGCCCGTCGAAATCCGCGAGGCTCGACGGCGCGTCACCGACACCGACGATGTTGTACTGCGGCAGCGGCGAGGGCATCAGCAGTTTGGCGTTCCAGCGGGCGAGATCGGCCACGGTGGCGGGGTGCTCGTAGACGGCCATCGACACCGCAACCTCCTGCTCAAGCGTGGTCACACCGAGGAAGGGCAGTTCCAGCACGGTGATCGAGGGGTTCTTGTCGCGGTGGTAGCCCGCGCAGAACTGCGCCATCTCGAACGCGCCGATGGAGATGCCGTCGAGGTTCTCGCGGTTCTTGGACAGACCTCCGTAGCTGATGTTCATGGTAAATTCGCCACCGGTCTTTTCGCTGACCAGCTCGGCCAGTTTCTCTACATGTTCGGTGAAGGCGCGGCGCTTGCCCCAGAGGGACACGTTCCATTCGGTAGCCATGGCTTCGGAGCCAAAGGCGACAATGAGGCCCGCAACGGCGGCGCGGCTGAGATACTTGTTCATAGGTCTTCCTCCCTGAAAATCGGTGGCCACAGCAAACCCGATTTCAAGGCGGAGGACTCATGAAGAAAAACGCGGGGCCCGGATGGGGTGCCCTGCGGATTTCCGCAGGGGTATGGTGCGCGCTAGAGCAGGGCGTCCTTGTCCAGACCCAGCTTGACAATTTTCTCGTTGAGGGTGCGCCGCCCGATGCCCAGAGCCTCGGCGGCTTCGTCCATGCGCCCGGCGTGGTCCTGAATGGCGCGGGCGATCATCTGCCGCTCGAAGGCCGCGACAGCCTCGCGCAGGCCGGGGCGGGCGGCGGTGAAATCCGACAGGCTGGAGAGCGCATCGGAGATGCGGCCCGCGCCCATGCGCGACAGAAAGGCAAAGCGTTCGATCACATAACGCAGCTCGCGCACGTTGCCGGGCCAGTCGTGGCCCATCAGCAGGCTGATGTCGTCCTGCGACAGCTCCGGCGCGCCGCCCATGCTGGCCGCGCTTTCCTGCAAGAAGCGGTTGGCGAGCAGCGGGATGTCATCGAGCCGCGCGCGCAGGGGCGGCAGGTGCAGGGCAAAGCCTTCCAGCCGGAACAAAAGGTCCTGCCGCAGGCGCCCTTCCGCGATGGCCTGATCGGTGTTTTCATTGGTGGCCGAGAGAATGCGCAGGTCGACTTTCTCGGGGACCGCGGCCCCTTCGGGCAGGATTTCCTGCGCTTCGATGAGCCGGAGCAAGGCGGGCTGCACGGTCAGCGGGCAGGCGCAGACCTCGTCAAGGAACAGCGTCCCGCCGGAGGCTCCCTGCGCAACGGCGGGCAGTTGCGCCACGCTGATCTGCGCGGCATTGAGCGCGGTGTAGGGGCCGTCACAGCGGTCCGAGGTGTCGTGCAGGGCACGGGCGACAAGGTCTTTGCCGGTCCCGGTCTCGCCCCGGATCAGCACCGGCATCGGGCCCTGGGCGAGCATGGCAATGGTGCGGCGCAGCTCGACGATTTCGGTGGTCTGGCCCAGCAGAACCCGGTCCAGCCCGGACAGCTCCTGCAGGCGTTCCTTCAGGCGGTGGTTGCTCTGGCGCATCTGGTGCTGCTCGGCAGCGTGCGACAGGATCAGCAGCAGGCGTTTGGGATCATAGGGTTTTTCAACAAAACTGTAGGCCCCGGCGCTCATCGCCTCGACCGCGACGGGAATGTCGCCATGGGCCGAGATCAGCACCAGAGGCGGCCCGGCCTCCAGACTGCGCAGCAGGTCAAGCCCCGACATCTCCGGCATGCGCAGATCGGTCAGGATGACATCGGGCTGAAACTGGGTGATCCAGCGCGCGGCTTCGGTGGCGCGGGCGAGCGCCTTGGCCGTCCAGCCCGCCGCCTCGACCAGATCGACGAGAGAATTGCGCATCGACAGATCGTCGTCGATGATCAGAACGCGGGGCTTGGTCATGTGGGGGCGGCCTCTTTGTCTTGGGGCAGCGCGATATGGAACACCGCGCCGCCCGAGGCGCGGTTCTGCGCCGTGATGGTGCCGCCGTGGTCCGAGACAATCCCGGCGGAAATGGTCAGGCCCAGCCCCATGCCGCGCCCGCTTTCGCGGGTGGTGGCGAAAGGCTCGCGCAGCTCGTCAAAGGACTGATCCCCGAGCCCGTGGCCGCTGTCGCTGACCTCAAGCCAGACCTGACCGTCGCCCGCGCCCATGGCAATGTCGATGCGTTTTTCGGCCTGCATTTCGACCGCATCCAGCGCGTTGCGCAGGATATTGGTGACAACCTGTTCAAGGCGCATCCGGTTGCCTTTCAGGATCAGCGGCGCGCCCGGTTCCGCGATGGTGAGCTGCGCGCCGATATGGGCGATGTTGGGTGCGTTCAGGTCCCGGGCGGCGGCGACGACCTCGCGCAGATCCAGCGGCTCGAACTTGTCGCGGCCTTTGCGAGAGAAGAACTTCAACTGCTTGGTGATGTTCTCCATCCGCGCCACGAGGCCTTGCATCTTGTCGTTGAGCGGCGTCGCGCCCTGGGTCATCTCGGCGGCGGTCAGCTGGTTGCGCATCGCGGCGATCGGCTGGCCCAGTTCATGGGTGACGGAGGAGGCCAGCTGCCCCAGCGCCGCCAGCCGCCCGGCCTGTTCCAGCTCGGCCTGGGTTTTCTGCAAGGTACGCTCGGCGAGGCGGCGCTCTTCGATCTCGATGGCCAGCTTGGCGTTGGCCTGCCGCAGCAGCGCCTCTTCACGTTCGGACTTTCGCAAGGCGAGGCTGACCCGGCGGGCGCGGTTGGTCTGAAACAGGATGAAGCTCATCATCGCCAGCATGACAAAGCCGCCGGTGGTCAGCCCGGCGCGGGTGATGGCGGTGTCGCGCGGCTCAAGGAAATGCAGCGACCAGCTGTTGGGCAGGCCGCCCGCGCTCAGGTGCAAAAGCGTGTCACCGCCGATGTCAGCGGTCTGGGCGTCGTCGTTTGTGGACCAGTCGAGCGGGTCCAGAGCCTCGCCGGCGAATTGGCGCGACAGGTCAATCCGCTGCTTTTGCCCGGCGCTCAGCGCGGTCAGTGTCCGGTAGCGCCAGGCGGGATCGGAGGCCAGCAGCACAACACCGTCGGCGTTGGCCAGCAGCACGCGCTCGCCGGAGGCCTGCCAGACGTCCTGAATGGGCGAGAGGTCCACCTTGATGGCGATGACGCCATCGGGCCCGCCGTCCGGGTGGCGCACGGCAATGGCATAGAAATACCCCGGCTCGCCGGTGGTGGCCCCGATGCCGTAGAACTCACCCAGCTCGCCATTTTGCGCAGCTTTGAAATAGGGGCGGTAGCCATAGTTCTGGCCTTTGAACGAGGCGGCGCTTCTGGCGTTGGAGGCGGACAGGGTGTGGCCGGTGTGATCCATCAGGTAGATCGCATCCACCCCGGCGCTTTGGGAAAACCGGGCGAGCCGCTTGTCGAGCGCGCCGGTATCCGCGCCTTTGAGCGTTTCGGTGACCATCGGGTCGAGGGACAGCAGGAATGGCAGGTGCGCGAAGTGGCGGATCTCCGATTCAAGCGTGTTCTGATAGACTGTCAGCCGGGCAGCGGCCTGTTCCGATTGCTGGGCCGTGAAGTAGAGAAATGCCCCCTGAAACAGGGCGAGCGATACCGCAAGGACAAGGAAGAGGGTGAAGGTGTAGGCAAGGCGCATGTTGGTTTGTGGCGTGGAACGGGCGGGGAAATCAATCCCGTAGAGGGCGCGGCACCGGGGAGAGGGCGATAAGAAAAACCTTCAAAAGGTGTGGGATTGCTGACTTTGCACGCGCGAGCGCCTTGTGTTTATCATGCGCCATATTGCCAAAGCTTTGAGGTCCCAGATGCGTTTCACAGCCCTTTTGTCCGCCGTTTTCCTGTTTCCCGCCGCGCTTTGCGCGCAGGAGAGGCCAAACACCATTCTGGTGATGGATGGCTCCGGCTCCATGTGGGGGCAGATTGACGGGGTGAACAAGATTGTCATTGCGCGCGATGTTGTGGGCGAGATTTTGAAAGACTTTCCGGCGGAGGAAAACCTCGGGCTGACGGTCTATGGCCACCGCGAAAAGGGCAATTGCGCGGATATTGAAACGGTTGTGGCGCCGGGACTTGGCACTGCGGGGGCGATTGAACAGGCGGTCAACGGGATCAGCCCCAAGGGCAAGACGCCGATGACTGATGCGGTGATCGCCGCCGCAGAGGCGCTTCGGTTCACCGAAGAGGCGGCGACGGTCATTCTGGTCAGCGACGGCATCGAGACCTGCCACCCGGACCCATGCGCCGCGGCGCGCGCGCTGGAAGAGACCGGCGTTGATTTTACTGCCCATGTGGTGGGCTTTGACGTGACCGATCCGGCGGCGCTGGCGCAGATGCAATGCCTTGCAGGTGAGACCGGCGGCACCTTTACCACCGCATCCAACGCAGCCGAGCTGACCACGGCGCTGGCCGCCGTCACGGTCGAGCCAGAGCCCGTGCCGGTGCCGCAAACCGTGCGCATTGTTGCGGTGCTGGAACCGGGCGGGGCGGAGATCACCGATCAGATCAACTGGTCCGTGCGTCTTGGCGACAAGTCGGCAGAGGGCAGCGGTCCGGGCTATGCGCTGGACCTGATGGCCGGGCAGGGTGCTGTGCGCGGCACCCGTGTCGAGGACGGGGTTGAGGCCACGCTGGACTTCACTGTGGCGTCTGTCACGGAAAACAATGGCTTGCGGGTCGAGGTTGTCTTCCCCGAGCCGGAACCGGAGACGGCGGAGGTGACCTTTACTGCTCGGATCGGCACGGAAGATGGCCCGTTGATCACCGATCCTGTGCTGTGGAGCGTGACAAGCGATGCGGGGCAGGCGAGCGAGGACGCGCCGGGCAACCCCTATGTGGCAGAGCTGACCGTGGGCAGCCATGTGGTCACCGCCTATTGGACCGCGCAGGAGGTTTCGGCGGAGCGCCAGTTCATCGCCACCGCCAACCCGCGCGAGATTGTCATTGTCTTTGAAGAGCCCAGGGATACCGCCACGATCACTGCGCCGAAAACGGCTGTGGCCGGATCGACCATCGAGGTGTCGTGGAACGGCCCGAACGAGAAACACGACTATCTGGGCATAGGTCTTGCGGATGCCCGCGGCCCGGATCAGTGGAAAAACTACGAAGGCACAGACAAGGGCAATCCGTTGAATCTTGTTGTGCCGATGACGCCGGGCGCGCATGTGATCACCTATTTCAAGGCCGATGGCCGCGAGCCGATTGGCACGGCGCCAATCATGGTGACCCCGGTCACCGCCAGCCTCAGCGCGCCTGAGACCGCCGTGGCGGGCTCGACCATCGAGGTGGCCTGGGAAGGGCCGAACTACCACAACGATTATGTGGGCATCGGCAAGGTCGGCGCGAAGGGGTCCGGGTTGTGGCAGAACTATTTCCAAACCCGCGAAGGGCAGGTGCAGGATCTGCAGGTGCCGCCCGAACCGGGCCAGTATCAGATCACCTATTTCGCCAATCAGGATCGCACGCCGCTCACTTCCATGGTGATCGAAGTGACCGACTTTGCCGTGAGCGTCACTGCGCCGGAAACCGCCGTGGCCGGATCGAGCATCGAGGTGGTCTGGGAAGGGCCGGATTATCACAATGATTACATCGGGATCGGCAAGGCGGGGGCGAGTGGCGGGATGCGCTGGCAGAACTATACCCAGACCCGCGAAGGCAGCCCGCTGACCCTGCTGACACCGGCGGAACCGGGCGAGTATGTGATCACCTACTTCACCAATCAGGACCGTATGCCGGCGGCCTCGACCACGATCACGCTGACCGATGTGGTGGCGTCGATCACCGCGCCTGCCAGCGTGGAGGCCGGCTCGACCATCGAAGTGGCCTGGACCGGGCCGGATTATGCGCGTGATTACATCGGCATCGGCAAGGCGGGGGCCACGGGCGGGGCGCGTTGGGAGACCTACACGCACACCAGCGAGGGCGCGCCGCTCAAGATCCGTGTTCCGGCTGAGGCGGGGGAGTATGAGATCACCTATTTCACCAACCAGGATCGCAAGGCGCTGGTGAGTGAGACCCTGACGGTGACGGAGCCCGCCATTTCTGTCAGCGCCCCGGCCAGCGCGGCGGCGGGCTCGACCATTGAAGTGGCCTGGACCGGGCCGAACTACGCCGGTGACTACGTGGGCATCGGCAAGGTTGGGGCAACGGGCGGCGCGCGCTGGGAGCGCTATGGCTCGACCAAGGATGGCGCGGTGCTGGACATTCAGGTGCCGATCACGCCGGGGGCTTATGAGGTGACCTACTTCATCGGGCAGGGCCGGACCGCGAAGGCGACCGTGCCGCTGGAGGTTCTGGCGGTCGAGGCGAGCGTGACGGCCCCGGCCAGCGCGGTTGCCGGATCGACCATCGAGGTGGCCTGGGACGGTCCGAACTACAAGAATGACTATGTCGGGATCGGACGGGACGGCGCGACGGGCTCGGGCCAATGGGAGACCTTTGCCTACACCAAGGATGGCGCGCCCGCGAACATCAAGGTGCCGGTGGAGCCGGGCGCGTACACTGTGACCTACTTTGCCTCGCAGGATCGCACGCCGCTGGCGGTGACCCGGATGACAGTCACAGGCGTCACGGCGGAGCTCACGGCCCCGGCCAAAGCGGCGGCGGGAAGCGAGATCGAGGTGGGCTGGACCGGGCCGAACTACAAGGACGACTATCTGGGGATCGGCAAGGCGGATGCGACAGGCTCGGGCCAGTGGCGCAACTATGCCCATACCCGGAACGGCAACCCGGTGATGCTGAAAATGCCGGATGAGCCGGGCACCTACATGATCCGCTATTTCCTCAACCAGGATCGCAAGGAAATCGGATCGGTCTCCATCGTCGTGGAATGATCCCTGCCCCCTCCGGCGCAGTGCCGGAGGGGGCTTTTTTGGGGGGAGGAGGCGTTGTTGCCGTTCAGTCCCGGTTCACCAGATCGTGGATCGGAACCGCGTGTTTCTCGACCACCGGTTTGATCACGATGTAGGAAAAATACTTGTCGATCCCGAGGTTGGCGTCGAGCAGGCCTTCCATGATTTCCTGATACTGCAACACGCCGCGCGCCACGAATTTCAGCAGGTAATCATAGCCACCGCTGAGCAGGTGGCATTCGACGACATTGTCATGTTTGCGGATTTCGGTTTCGAACTTGATGAAGTCCTTGCGCCGGTGATCGGCCAGGGTCACTTCGGTGAAGACGGTCACATGTTCGGCCAGTTTTCCGACATTGATGACCGCCCGATAGTTCTGGATATATCCAGCTTTTTCAAGCCGTTTCACCCGTTGAAGGCAGGGGCTGGGGGACAGTCCCACAGCCTGAGCCAGGTTCACGTTGGTGATGTTGCCCTGCTGTTGCAGGGTGGAAAGAATGTTGATGTCGATCCGGTCGAGTTTCGGCGTTCCCACCATAGTCTTTCCTCCCTGCGACTTTGTTTGTCGCGCAATTTGGTCCGAAAACCGGTTCCCACTTTTCGGATTGCGCTTACGACCCGGCCAATTCGGCCTGATGGGCTTTTGCCATGTCGATCATGCTGTTGAACCGGAAGTCATAGGTTGGCATGTCGCCGGGGTTCATCGTTGCGCCAAAGCCTTCCTTGTCATGGCGGCGATAGATCCAGCAATTGGCGAGGCCGTGTTTGTTGGCCGGGGCGTGATCGTGGAACATGCTTTCGGCGGTGTGCAGGATGTCGCCTTTCTGAATGCCCTGCCGCGCCAGTGTCTCCAGCATGTAATCGAAATTGCGGTCCGCCGGTTTGTAGCTGCCGATGTCCTCCGCCGTATAGACCCCGTCAAAATGCACCCCAAGCCGGGTGTTGGCCCCGGAGAAGGTGAGATTGTCGGTGTTTGTCAAAACCACCAGTTTGAAGTGCTGTTTGAGGTAGGTCAGCGCCTCGATGGTGTCATCGAAAGCGGGCCAGTGGCGGGCGGATTTGCCGTAGGCGTCGCATTCCTCCCATGTCACCTCGGCGCCCCATTCCTCTGCCAGGCGGCGATACACCACGGGCAGAAGTTCATGGTATTTCTTGGACGGTGTGTAGCGCTGGGTGGTGCTTTCATAGTAGGCGTGGGCTTCGAGAATGTCGTCGCGGGTCAGCCTGCGGCTGACGCGGTCGGTCAGGGGTTTGAGCCCCGTGACCATGCCGGTTTCCCAGTCAATCAGCGTGCCATAGACGTCGAAGGTCAGGGCTTTGAAATCGGACAGTTTCATCGGGTTTCCTTTCAGGCGGAAATTGCGTTGAGCGTGGCACGAAGCCGGGTGATCAGCAAATCGACCTCGGTCTCGGTGATACAGATGGGCGGGGCCAGACCGATCACGTCATCGGCGAAGGCGCGGAACAGAAGACCGTTTTCATAACCAGCCTTGGCAAGCCGGGCCGCGATGGTCATGTCTTTGGACGGTTTGGTCTTGTTGGCCTTGTCGATCACAATCTCGATCCCGGCGAGCAGGCCTTTGCAGCGGATGTCGCCGACCAGCGGGTGATCCTGAAGCGTTTTGAGCTGTGTCTCGAAATAGGCCCCGACGGTCCTGGCGTTGTCGATCATGCCGCCTTCGTAGAGTTTGATGACCTCCAGCGCGACAGCGGCGCTCACCGGGTGGCCGGAATAGGTGAAACCATGGCCGAAGGGCACGCCATCGGGCACCGCATCGGCCATGACCTGATAAATCCGGTCCGAGACAAAAACCGCCCCCATCGGCGCGTAACCCGAGGTCAGCCCTTTGGCGGTGGTCATGAAATCCGGTGTCAGCCCTTCGTGCTCGCAGGCAAACATCGGTCCGGTGCGGCCAAAGCCGGTGATGACCTCATCGACGATGAACAGGATGCCAAGCGCGCGGCAGGTGTCCTGCATCGCCTTGGCATAGCCTTCGGGAGGGACGATCACGCCGCCGGAGCCTTGCACCGGTTCCATGATGAAGGCCGCGACAGTCTCTGCCCCCAACTCGGCCACCTTGGCCTTGAGCATCGCCACACCCTGCGCGATGATCTCCTCATCCGAGCTGGCCGTGTTGCGATACGGGTAGGGCGACGGGATGTGGTGCTGCCAAGGCATGGGCAGGTCGAAATGCGCGTGAAAGACGGGCATGGCGGTCAGGCCCGCGCCGTTTGAACTGGTCCCGTGGTAGCCCTTCTCCAATGCGATGAAGTGCTTTTTGGCGGTCTCGCCGCGCGCGTTGAAAAAGTAGCGCACCATGCGAATAACCGTGTCGACGGCGTCCGATCCACCGAGCGTGAAGAAGACATGATCAAGATCACCCGGCGACAGCTCCGCCAGCTTGGCCGCCAGTTCGATGGCAGGTTCGCTGCCGAAGTGGAAGAAGCCGCTGGCATAGGGCAGGCGGCGCATCTGCTCGGCCGCTGCTTCGACCACGCTTTCATGGCCGTAGCCCGCGTTCACGCACCAAAGCCCGGCAAATCCATCGAGCAGTTCGTTGCCTTCCATGTCGGTCAGGAAAACACCCTTGCCCGATTGCAGCACCGTCACGCCACGGCGCTCATGCGCGCGGATCGGCACCACGGGGTGGACGTAATGGGCGCGATCTTTTTCGATCAGTGTGTTCGAGAGCATCTGTCGTTCCTCGTGTTGGCTTTGCATCGAAGGTAAGGGAACGCGCCAAGAGGAAACTGCGTTTTAACGGTGGAAATAGCATTTTCAGCCGATAAACGCAAATTCACAGCATAATGTGCCGTGAGTTATCGGCGGTCTTTCAGGGGCTTAAAGAAGATCAGGCTCTGGAGGGGGGGTAGGCAGCAGATTCACGAAGTGCGCGAGGTCAGTGCCCCAAGGGGTGTCGGCTTCGATTATAACGGCGTGTCTCTGGTTTCTTCGATGTTGCCTTATTTGTCTATCTAGTGGTAGATAGGCATGCAAGGCGAGTCGGCTGTGCCGTGGCTGGGTTCTCCCAAAAGGCCGGCACTTACCCCGCCGCCGATCAACACAGGATGCACAATGGAACTGAATGCAGATTTTGAGGCCCGCGTCGTGGTTCATTCGGATGACCTTCATTGGGTCAAGTCCCCCATGGCGGGTGTGGATCGGCGTATGCTGGACCGGATCGGGGATGAGGTGGCGCGTGCCACAACCATCGTCCGCTACGCGCCCGGCAGCCATTTCTCCGAACACACGCATACGGGCGGCGAGGAGTTCATCGTTCTGGAAGGGGTCTTTCAGGACGAACACGGCGATTTTCCGGAAGGCACCTATGTGCGCAACCCGCCGACCTCGGCGCATACTCCGGGCTCGGACGACGGCTGCACGATCTTTGTAAAGCTCTGGCAGTTCGACATGGATGACCGGACCCAGTTCCGAAAAACCATGGCCGAGGAACTTGGCGAGCCTGTAGGCGGCGTGGCGACGGCTTTGCTTCACCAAGATGCCCGTGAAACGGTGACGTATCATCACGTCGATCCCGGTGCGACGTTGTCGAGTGATGCGGACGGTGGAACCGAGCTTCTTGTGCTGTCCGGCAGTCTTACCGAAGGGGGCGATGTCCTGCGCAAGGGCGGATGGTTGCGGCTGCCGTCCGGGCAAAGGCTTTCGGCCACCGCAGGCGAAGAGGGGGCAAAGGTCTGGGTCAAGACGGGCCATCTCATCCACGCTCGTGCGCCGGTTCTGTGATGGCGGGCAGACCTCCTCTTGTGATCGTGGCCGGTGCGGGCGCGGGTTTGGGGCAGGCGCTGCTCGCCCGGTTTCGCGATGGCGGCTTCATCCCGGTTGGTCTTGGGCGCAGCAAACCTGAGGCGCCTGTCGGGGCTTTCCATCAGGTTGATCTGGATGGCGAGGCGGCGATGCCTGCAACCCTCGCGGCCATAATCGCCGAACATGGCCCGCCGCGCGTGGTGATCCACAATGCGTCGGAGCTTGTGATCCGTCCGTTCGTGGATGGCCACCTCGACGATTATCAACGCACATGGGCCTCCATGGTGCAGTCCGCGATCCTGCTGGCGCAGGCAACCCTGCAACCCATGGTGCGGGCCGGGGGCGGCGCGTTCATCGTGTCGGGTGCCACGGCGTCCTTGCGGGGCGGCGCCCGGTTTTCAGCCTTTGCCAGCGCCAAGTTCGCCCTGCGCGGCCTGACCCAATCGCTGGCGCGCGAGTTCCAGCCAGCCGGGGTTCATGTCAGCCACGTGATCCTTGACGGGATTATCGACACGGCGCGCTCGCGGGCGCTGCACAGCCTCGATCCTCAGAAGATGATGCGACCCGAAGAGATTGCCGAGGTCTATTGGCAACTCGCCCATCAGCCCAAATCCACCTGGACCCACGAACTGGATCTGCGTCCGGCTTCAGAAGGCTTTTGAACCATGAAAACACTGATCATCGGGGGTGGTCTTTCCGGCCTCTATCTTGCCGAGCGCCTTGAGGCGCAGGGGCGCGCGTACCACGTGCTGGAGGCGCGTGACCGGTTTGGCGGGCGTATCATGACCGAACGGGCCGGGCAGGGCGTCTTTGACATGGGGCCTGCCTGGTTCTGGCCCGGTCAGCCGCGCATTGCCGCGCTCATAAACCGTTTGGGGCTGCGGAAGTTCGACCAATACGCCGCGGGCGATCTGAGCTTTGAAGATGAAAACGGCCGGGTGCAACGCGGCTACGGGTTTGCGTCCATGGAAGGATCCTGGCGGTTGGTGGGCGGGTTGACCGGGCTGACCGAGGCCCTCGCGACGCGAGTGCCCGAAGCGAAACGCAGTCTCAACGCGCCTGTTGTGCGCCTTGAGCGCAGCGGCGGCCGGTGCCGTGCCACGTTGCAGGATGGCTCTGTAGTCGAGGCCGATCGCATAGTGCTTGCAATGCCGCCCCGGATCGCCGCCGGTTTGGCCTTTGCCCCGGCCTTGCCCGCGGGGGCCACGCAAGCCATGGCCAATGTGCCCACATGGATGGCTGGCCAGGCCAAAGCCGTGGCAGTCTATGACAGCCCCTTTTGGCGCGAGGCAGGGCTTTCGGGGGACGCCATGAGCCGCCGGGGGCCGATGGTTGAAATCCACGACGCCTCTCCGGCTGAACAGGGGCCCTATGCCCTGTTTGGGTTCATTGGTGTGCCGCCCGCTGCGCGCGCCGACACGGACCGATTGAAACAGGCGGTTCAACACCAGTTGGTACGGCTCTTTGGTGAAGCGGCGGCAGAGCCGCGTGCGCTTTTCGTAAAGGACTGGGCAGCCGATCCGTTCACGGCCACATCAGCCGACGCAGCCCCGCAATACAGCCATCCAGCCTACGGTCTGCCGAAGGCCATGCAGGATCTGTGGGACGGCAATCTGATCTTTGCAGGAACCGAGGTCGGGCAAGACTTCGGTGGCTACATCGAAGGGGCGCTGGAGGCGGCGGAGGCGGCTCTGTTGCGGCTTGATGAAGAAGCGCCAGCGGGGCTGTAGAAGCCTTGCGGGCATGAAGGGGCCAGGGGCTGTCGACGTTGACGGGTAGGGGTTTTCTATCTATCGGCAGGTAGCAGATTTGAGGGTGCGGAGGGCGCTGTGATGTCAGACCGACGGGATGCTATTCTAGATGTCGCCGAACGGCTCATCCGCTCCCATGGCTACAGTGGCTTTTCCTTTCGAGAGGTCGCCAATGAAGTCGGGATAAAATCCGCCAGCGTCCACTACCATTTCCCGACAAAGCCGGATCTGGCTGCGGCTGTCGCCAAACGATACCGGGAGCGGTTTTCCGACGCGCTTGACCGTGAAGAGGCAGGGGGCGCGGATCGTGTGACGGCGTGGCGTGGGCTGTTCCAGAAGGCTTTGGAGCATGACGGGCTGATGTGTCTGTGCGGAATTCTGGCGGCTGAAGGCGACAGCCTTCCGGCCGAAGTGGCTACGGAAGCCTACGCTTTCCTGCAGTTCGGCATCGCGTCCCTGAACGAAGCAGAGCCGGGCCGGGGCGTGCGAATCCTGTCGCAGCTCGAAGGCGCCATGCTGATCGCCCGGTCCGCCGGAGACCCGCGTGTCTTCATCGAAGCGACAGAGGATCTCGTGGCGGCCTAGGCGCCTTCAAATCCGATGCGCGGCTGAGCCATGGCTTTTGCCGCGTGCTTTCTTGAAGACCGGTCTCCTGTAGACACCAGCCATTTGGGTGCCAGCCGACTGGCCAGTACGTATGTCAAGTTTGGCGGGGCGTAAGCGACCAACAGGTTTTGCGGTTTGACACCGCCGGTTGGTCAAAGCTCACGTGACGGAGCGCACCGGCGAAGATCCCCTCTGCCGTGGGTTCGGCAGAGGGATAGTCGTCATGGCTCAGCGCCCCATCCAACCGCCGTCGACGGTGAGGATCTCTCCGTTGACATAGTCCGAGGCCTTGCTCGCGAGGAACACCGCAGGGCCGCCAAAGTCCTCTGGCGTGCCCCAACGGCCCGCCGGGATGCGTTCGAGGATGGCCTTGAAACGATCAGGGTCATTGCGCAGGGCTTCGGTGTTGTCTGTGGCGATGTATCCGGGGGCAATGGCATTCACGTTCACGCCCTTGCCGGCCCATTCATTGGCCAGCGCCTTGGTCAGCTGACCGATCCCGCCTTTGGACGCGGCGTATCCCGGCACGGTGATCCCCCCCTGGAAGGTCAGCAGCGACGCGGTGAAGATAACCTTGCCCGAGCCACGCTCGATCATGCCTCGTCCGATCTCCCGGCTCAGAACGAACTGCGCTGACAGGTTGACCTCGATCACCTCGTCCCACATCGCATCGGGATGCGTGGCGGCGGGTTCGCGCTTGATGGTTCCGGCGTTGTTGACGAGGATGTCCGGCGCGACGCCGTCCTTTTCGAGTTGGGCGATGAAGGCGTTCAGCGCCTGACGGTCGCCGAAATCGCACTGATAGGCCGTGAAAGCGCGGCCCATGCTGCGAACCGCTTTTTCAACGTCGCTGCCTGTCGGTTCCAGCGATGCGCTCACGCCGACGATGTCCGCGCCTGCCGCGGCCAGCGCTTCGGCCATGCCGCGACCAATGCCGCGCTTGCAGCCGGTTACAAGAGCGGTCTTGCCGCTCAGATCAAACGTATCGAGAAAAGACATGGATCAGCTTCCCACTTTGATGAGGCATTTGAGAGCGGTCGGCGAGGCATCAAGCGCCTCAAAGGCTTGCTGGATGTCACAGAGCGGGCTGACATCCGTGATGATGGTATCGGCGTCGATCGCGCCATTGGAAATCAATTCTATCGCTTTTTCATAGTCCGCCGGTTCGTACACCCGCGCGCCGATGAGCTTCAACTCGCGCCAGAAGAACCGGAACAAATCGACCTCCGGTTTCGTTGCATGGATCGCAACCATGACAATGCGGCCTCTCGTGGCGGCGACATCGGTCATCGCCTGAACCCCGGGCTTCGATCCCGACACTTCAAAGACCACATCGGCCCCCTTGTCGCCGGTGCGGTCATTGATGGCCGCAACAAGGTCTTCGCTGGCGGGGTTGACCGTCGCAAAGCCAAGCGTCTCGGCAATGGCCAGACGGTTCTCGTTCACTTCTGAAATGACCACGTTGCCGCCAGCCTCGCGCGCCACGGCTGCCACGAGGACGCCAATGGGGCCACCACCGATCACCACAACATCTTCACCGGGTTGCAGACCCGACATCCGTACATCATGGCTTGCAACGGCAACCGGTTCGATCAGCGCGGCATGATCGAGGCGAATGTCCTGAGGCAAGACATGGATCGTGTGATCCGGGACGGTCCAGATTTCCTGAAAGGCCCCTTCGGAATCGAGCCCAAGAAACTTGAGATTGTGACAGACATGTGTGTGTCCTGCCTTGCAGGCCGGGCAGTTGCCGCAGTGATCCAATGGGCGCACAACCACCTTCTGCCCCACTGCCAGATCTTTCACACCTGCGCCGATGGCATCAATGGTTCCCGACATCTCGTGCCCGATGACCCGTTCAAAGCCCACGCGCGCATCCATGTTCCCATGGAAGACATGCAGGTCGGTTCCGCAGATGCCGCAATAGGCGATGCGGACGGAAACCTCTCCGGGGCCGGGCGCCGGGGCCGTCTTCGTTTCAACAGAGAATGTCCGGTCGCCTCGGTAAACGGCCGCCGAGATTGATGTGTCTGACATGATGTGTGCCTCCCTATCCAACAATGTGCGTATGCCGGGCACCTTCAGGTCCGGCACCCGTCTTGCCGCAAGGGGCGCTCTCGGCGACTCAGCGGCATCCTTTATTTGGTAAGACCAAAAACCGACTTCATTGTCAAGTTTTGAGGCGTTCGCCATGTTTTAGCATTATTTGGTAAGTCCATATTTGAGGTTGCCGCAACGAAGCTGCCAGAGGCGCGGGATTGCCTTGCCGCGTGTTCCGGAAAGCCATGACACCGCCCGGCAGTGGGTCGCGCGCTTCTGGCGAGCCTGCAACATCGCCCTGCCTTCTGATGAGGGCAAAAGGGCGCTGTTCGTCGATCAAGGCGCACGGGCGGTTCTCAGGCGTTTCCGCAGCCCATGCGCTGGCCCGCGAGGTCATTCCGCAAAGCGGTGCGATTTTCCGAGGCGTTAACCCGCAGACCTCGGCCTACAGATCGTTGAACGTGCTCTCGACCTGCCGCCACGCCTTTTCAAGGTGGTTACGAAGCGCCGCTTCGGCCTTGTCGGGGTCGCGCTCCAGAACGGCGTCCAGAATGGCCTTGTGATCTTCGAAGTTCTGGCGATTTCGATCAGGCAGGCGCGGCATCTGTCGCCACTTGGCATCCAGCCATTCGTTGAACGCGCGATGAACCTCCGGGAAAATCGGGTTGCCCGGGATCTCGTAGAAGGCGCCGTGAAACGCATTGTCCGTTTCGTAGAAAAGCAGCGAATCCGAAATGCTGGCTTCGTTTTCGGCCAGCCGTTCCTTGAGCCGCGTGATGTCGTGTTTGGTGGCGCTTGTTGCGGCCATCCGAACCAGACCCGCTTCCAGGAAAATCCGGATATCAAAGATCTGACGGATCCCGCCCGGGCGGCCTGTCAGATGACCCACCAATCCGCCCAGCACGTCCATGACAGTGGTTACGTTCGGGCGGCGCACAATCGGTCTATGGCGCGGGATCGCCTCAACCAGCCCTTTGCTGCTCAGAACCTTGATGGCCTCTCGCGCAACGGGGCGGCTGACTCCCATGGCCTCGACAATGCTGCGCTCAGCTGGGAGCGAATCGCCGTCTTTCAGGGCACCAGAGAGAATTTTGCCCTCGATGTCCGCCACGACACGATCGACCGCGCTATCTCGGGCGGTCGCATCGCTCACAGGTTTGGGGCGCTGATTTTCACTCATGCGCCGAGAATTCCACGCTTTTATTGTCAGCTCAAGAGGGATATTTGGACTTACCAAAACTGAGAATTATACGCGCAAATTGCAATATTGACTCTTGATCTTCAATTTTGGTAAGGCCAAAAGTGAGGAGAAAACTTATGCCAAAGATTACCAACATCTCCGCGCAGCTGTTCCGGCTGCCGCTTCGTGAAGTTCTGAGCGACGCCATGCACGGGGATCACACGCATTTCGAACTTGTTGTTGTGACCGTGGAACGGGGCGACGGTTTTTCGGGCTGCGGCTACACCTACACAGGCGGGCGCGGCGGCCACGCGATCCTTGCGATGATCGAGCACGACCTCGCCCCGGTGCTGATTAGTCGGGACGCCAGCCAGATTCAGGCGCTCAACACCGAGATGGGCCAGCTGATCCATTATGTGGGGCGCGGCGGGATCGACTCGTTTGCGATCTCGGCAATCGACATCGCCCTGTGGGACGCGCATTGCAAAACGCTGAACAAGCCGCTGTGGCAGGTCGTCGGCGGTACTTCGGATCGTTGCCGGGCGTATCGAGGCGGGATCGACCTGAATTTTCCGCTTCCGAAGTTGCTCGATCATGTCCGGGGCTATCTGGCCGACGGTTTCAACGGCGTGAAAATCAAGGTCGGAAAACCCGATCTGGCCGAAGATCTGCAACGGGCGCGTGCGGTGCGCGCGCTGATTGGCCCGGACGTCGATTTCATGGTCGACGCCAACTATTCCATGTCGGTTGAGCAGGCCATCGAGGCGGCGCGCGGCTTCATGGAGCTGGGCATCGTCTGGTTCGAAGAACCCATCGATCCGGATGACTACGCCGGTTATGGCAAGATCGCCGAGGCCACCGGCTGCCCGCTGGCGATGGGCGAAAACCTTCACACGGCACGCGCGTTCGAGCACGCGATGGAGCGCTCAAAGCTTTCCTTCCTGCAGCCGGATGCGTCGAACTGCCGGGGCATCACCGGCTGGCTCGAAGCGGCCCATATGGCGCGCAAAGCCGGGATTCCCGTCTGCAGCCATGGCATGCAGGAGTTGCACGTCAGCCTCGTGTCCGCCCAGCCGAATGCTGGCTGGATCGAGGTGCACAGCTTCCCGATCGACGAATACACGCAACGGCCCCTGGTGATCGAGGATCACATGGCTGTCGCGCCCGACACCCCCGGCATCGGGGTCACGTTCCTTTGGGACAAGCTCACAGAAGAGAGCACCGCTGCCGCTTAACCGGCCGCAGCACCGCAATTCACAGGTTCAGCAATAGGAGGAAACCATGAACCTTTTCAAAGCAATCAAACCGACAGTCTCGGTCGCAGCCCTGGCCATTGGCACCATGTCCTACGCCGACGAGCTCAAGTTCGCACATGTCTACGAGGTCAACCACCCGCTGCACAAAGCAGCCGAAAGAGCGGCCGAGCTTTTTGAGGAGCGCACCGAAGGCCGCCATTCCATCGCGGTGTTCCCGGCTTCGGCGCTTGGCAAGGAAGCGGATCTGAACGAAGGCCTGTCGCTTGGAACCGTCGACATCATCTACACCGGCGCGGGTTTTGCAGGCTCGATCTACGGCCCGGCGTCAATGACCGATTTCCCGTTCACCCTGCGCAATCTCAAGCATTGGGAAGCCTACTTCAACAGCGACGTGTTCGGCGAAGTGGCGCAAGGCTATGCGGATGCCAGCGGCGGCAATGAAATCGCGTCGGTCAGCTACTACGGCTCGCGCCACGTGACGTCGAACAAGCCGATCCACTCCCCTGCCGACATGGAAGACCTGAAGATCCGCGTGCCCAATGCGCCGGCCTACGTCCTCTTCCCGAAAGCGATTGGCGCCAACCCGACCCCGATGGCCTTTGCCGAGGTTTACCTGGCCCTGCAGCAAGGAGTTGTGGACGCACAGGAGAACCCGCTGCCGACCATTCAGGCCAAGAAGTTCCACGAAGTTCAGTCCGACATCAACCTGACCGGCCATATCACGAACTCGACCTACACGGTTGTGTCCGGCATCCGTCTTTCGATGCTCAGCGATGAGGACAAGCAGATCCTCGATGCCGTTCTGGACGAAACCGCGGACATGGTCACGGAGGCCATCGTTGCCTCGGAAGCCGAGCTTGTCGGGTGGTTCCGCGATCAGGGCGTGAACGTCAACGAAGTGGACCGCGCCCCGTTCATCGAAGCCGTCGCTCCGGCGCTGACAACCGGTGATCTGCCGTTCCCGACCGATCTCTACAACGCACTCCAAACCCTCCCGGACGCCGAATAAGTCGGCGCGCCTTGCCCGGCTGCCTTTCGCGGCCGGGCCCTTTTTGACTTGGGAGGAAGAAAATGACTGACGAAGACCCGGTCGACAAGACCGCCGCACTTATCGAGGAACTGGAGGAAGTCACCGATGATATCTCTGATGTCAGCGTCATGGACATCCCCGTTCTGATCATCTTCAGCGCTCTGTTTTTCATCGTCGCGCTGCAGTTTTTCACGCGTTACGTTTTGAATGACAGCCTCGGCTGGACAGAAGAAATCGCCCGCTATTTCCTGATCCTTCTGGGCTTTATCGGTGGCGTGTCCTGTGTCCGGAACAACAAGCACATCTTTCTGGAATTCGCCTATCACTACCTGCCGGTGAAGACGATCAAGCCCATTGTCCTGAGCGTCGAAACCATCGTGACAGCGTTCTGGGCCTATGCCGGATACCTTGGCATCCAGCTGGCCGAACGCACCAAATCCAACATGGTCTCGATCGATATGCCAAAGGCGTATCTCTACTACGTGGTGGTTGTTGGATGCTTCCTGATGGCGGTGTTTGCCGCGCGCAATCTGCTGCGCGAGTCCAGAAAACCGGCCGAACAGATCGTTCGCGAAAAACTTCAGCAAGCTGCGGAGGCACAATAACATGGCTCTTACCGTTCTTCTTGCCCTGCTCGCCGTGTTCCTGATCATGGGGGTTCATGTCACCGTGGCGCTTGGCGCGGCATCGCTGGCCTATATCATGATCAAGGGACTGCCAGATGTGCTGCTCATTCACCGCATGATCGGCGGTATCGACAGCTTTCCCTTGCTTGCCATTCCGTTTTTCATCCTGGCGGGCCACCTGATGAACACAGGCGGCATCACCACCAAGATCTTTGCCTTTGCGCGGTCCCTCGTCGGATGGCTGCCGGGGGGATTGGGCCATGTGAATGTCGGCGCAAGCGTGATCTTTGCCGGCATGTCCGGGGCGGCTGTGGCCGACGCAGGCGGTCTGGGCAACGTCGAGATCAAGGCGATGCGCGAAGCGGGTTATGACACCGATTTCTCGGTTGGTGTGACCGCGGCCTCGTCCACAATCGGCCCGATTATCCCGCCGTCCCTGCCGCTGGTGATCTATGGCGTGATGGCGTCCGTATCCATCGGCGAGCTGTTCACGGCGGGACTGGTGCCGGGATTGCTGATGGCGTTCTCGCTGATGATCATGGTTGCCTGGTACTCGTGGCGCCGGAGTTATCCGCGCGATAACCGGATCAACCCCTGCTACATCTGGGAAACCTTCAAGGCCGCGCTGCTTCCGCTGATGACACCGATCATCATCGTGGGCGGGATTGCCACCGGGATCTTCACCCCGACAGAAGCCGCCGTGGCCGCCGTGTGTTACGCGCTGTTCCTGGGGCTTGTGGTCTATCGGTCACTGACCTGGCGCCATCTTGTGCGCGTGTCCATGGACACGATCCAGACCTCGGCTGCGATCCTGATGATCATCGCCTCGGCTGCGGTGTTCGCCTGGATCCTGACAGCAGAGCAAGTCGCAACCCTGCTGGGTGACGCCCTTCTGGGGATCACGGACAACAAGCATATCCTGCTGCTGATCATGATGTTCATCGTTCTGCTGATCGGCCTGTTCATGGAGACGATTGCCGCAATCACGATCCTTGTGCCCGTGTTGATGCCCATCGCAATCAGCGCCGGAATTGATCCGGTCCACCTTGGTATCCTGCTCATCCTGAACCTGATGCTGGGTCTGCTGACCCCGCCGGTTGGCATGGTCCTGTTCGTCCTGTCGGACGTGTCGGGGGTCAAGTTCGAGCAATGTGTCAAGGCGACGATGCCCTTCCTGGTGCCGTTGGTGATTGTTCTGCTGATGATCACCTTCATTCCGGAAATCGCACTATGGTTGCCATCGGCGATGTACCGCTAGAGCAGGCCGGTTGCCCGCTCATTAGAAATTGGCACAGCCGCGGTTTCGCGGCTGTCGCCACCCCCGGGAAGACTTCGGAGGAAGACCTGCGCGCACGCGCGGACGGATGCCCGAAGGCCCGGCATCAGGATCCTGCACGTCTTCCTGGAAAGTCCCGCGTGATCTGACCACCTTGCTGCATTCGATTGCGACAGCCTGCAAAGCAATTTCCAACAATCTGAAGAACGGGGCCCTGGCCGATGTTCTGGGCAGCCTCGACAGCGAAAACGTTCAGGGCGAAACACAAAAGAAGCTAGATGTGATTGCCAACGACATTTTCCTGCACAGATGCGAATGCTCCGGCGTTCTGGCGGCGATGGTGTCCGAAGAGATGGACGAGATCTACGAGATCCCGGAGCGTTTCCCGAAAGGACATTATGTTCTGCTCTTCGATCCGCTGGACGGCTCATCGAACATCGACGTCAACGTCTCCGTTGGCACGATCTTCTCCATCCTCAGGCTCGACGAGGTGCCGGACGAAATCACCTATGAAACGGTGCTCAGACCGGGGTGCGAACAGGTGGCTGCGGGCTATGCCCTCTATGGTCCGTCAACCATGCTGGTGCTGACCACCGGGAATGGTGTTGACGGTTTCACCTTTGACGGGAGCATCGGCGAATTTCGTCACACCAACACAAACATCCGGGTGCCAGAAGACACCAGTGAATTTGCAATCAACGCCGCCAGAATGCGTTTCTGGCCCAGCGCAATTCAATCCTATGTCGAAACCTGCATGGCAGGCAGGGAGGGGCCACGTGGCCGGGATTTCAACATGCGATGGGTGGCCTCGATGGTCGCGGAAGTCCATCGGGTTTTGCTGCGGGGCGGCATTTTCATGTACCCCGTCGATTCCCAGAACAGCAGCGCGGGCGGCAAGTTGCGGCTGCTGTACGAAGCGAGCCCGATGGCGATGCTGATCGAGCAGGCCGGCGGCGCGGCTGATCGAGCAGGCCGGCGGCGCGGCATCCGACGGTCACAGCCGCATTCTGGATCTGAAACCACAGGACCCGCACCAGCGGGTCGGGACGATCCTGGGTTCAAGAAACGAGGTTGATTATCTGGTGGGCTTGATGGCTTCGGACAGTCCGTAAAGCGAGATGTCGCTTGAATTTCAGTATCAATGATACCGCGATGACGGTCGAACCGGACGAGTTCCTTCCTTTCAAGTGATCTTGGCGCGCCTGGATTTTGCCTTGCCGCCAATCGATTGCGCGGTGAAGGGTATGGTGTTGACGCACTCAAGGCCGGATTGGCGAGCGCCGAGACGGTAGAATTCTAGAGACCTAAACCGTCATCAAGGACGGTGCGCCCTAGTGCGTTGAAGGCTCTATGCTAGCGACTAATGCGAGCGTGCGATCTCGATGCGAACACCAAGCCACCCAAGGCCGTCAGCAACAGCACCGCGCCTGCGGGCAACGGCACCGGGGCAATGCTTTCAGAGAGGCTTTCAAAGGCCAGTCGGTCGAGAAAGATCGTGCTTTTGAAACTGTCCTGAGCCCGGACGGCAAAGCCATATTCCAGTTCGTGATAGACCAGCGGCCAGCCATCGGGATACACGTCCCCGGGACGGAAGATGTCTTCCGGCGTGACCTCCACGGCAACATTGAACCGTTGCAACATCTCCGCGGCCACGCTTTCGACTCCGTACGCATAAGCCGTGAGCGGCTGAATCTCGAAGGTTTCCGCGTAAATGGTATAGGGCGTGCGAACCGGACCAGCCTGTGCGGTGTCGGCGATCCAGATCGTAGCCTCCAGCGGCAGCGCGTCGGAGATCAGAGGATCAAGGCGGTTCTCGATCCCGATGGCGGTGAATTCGGCTGAAAACCGCAACACGTCGCCGGAAAGGGACCTGCCGAACAGAGGCGCTTGGCCGGCAGGTGGCGGCGTGCACTAAATGCAAACATCAGTACTTCGCGTAAGACTCGTGCAAGAACCGCCATTGCCCAAGGTACCAGGGAACAGTCGCGCGCGAAACGGCCTGAGGCCCAACCGGGCCCGCACTTTCCCCAGAGACTACGCCCGGCTCACGCGGCTTCCTTGCTGAGAGATTTTCCAACGCGGGCCACACTCAGGCCAAGCCGAAAACGCGCACTCTGGCCCGCATCAGAAAACCTTCACCGCCCCGACCTGCGCCGCGTGTGTCCCCTAGGTCAGTAGCCAGCCCGAAGCGGTCATGGGTATCGAGCGCAGCCTAAGACCGCTTGGGGCCCAGAGTGCCGAGTTTGGGTTTGGGAGGATCCGGCTCAAATGGCCTTGAGCAGTCATTGAGTTCACCCCGTCGGGACCTCAGTATTAGAGCACAAGCCGCGCCTATCGACGGGCCGTGGTGCGGCGATCCAACTGTTGATCCCCTCGATTTATCCCAACCACTAGCGCGCTAGGCTGGTGTGGCGTCCGCCAACAACCCAATCGCCGTGCCGCGGGGACGGCCCGTCGATGGGCGCGGCGGCCTGCGGCCTTGTTTCCGCGCCCGAGGTGAGATGAAGGGCCGCTCAAGGCCACTTTCGACATCGGGATCGCTCGCTGGAAACGCCCGCCTCGTCCCGCGCTTGGGACCTCCGCAGCCACCTTAATGAAACTCAGCTTCGGGCTGTTCTTAGCGGAGGCAGCCCTTCATTCTTGTAGCAGTGCTAGTCACCAAACGGATGTTCGTTTTGGCATCTTCTCACCAATGCGGAAATCGGTTTTCGAGGAAGCGAGGGATCTTGAAGGAAAATACCGCCTTGAAGGCCGATTTCATCGCGATCATTGGGGTTATCTTTGCCGGGCTTCCATCTTGCGGATTGTACCCGATAACCTGCCTTGTTTCTTCAATGTCCCAGCGCATCCCCGGATTGTCCGACATCAGGTTCAGGGCCGCGAACTGGACGTCTTTAACGTCCACCGCCGCGCGCACCCCATTTAGGAAGTCCCGGTCGCTTAGCCACATTTCCTGCCCCCAACGCCCCATGGCCATATGAGGGCCGGGCTGGTTGTCGTGCGTCCATTGCGTCCAGCCAATGCGCAGGCAGATCACGGAAAGACCATGGTGTTTGGCAAAATAGGCCCCGGTGCGTTCGCAGAACAGTTTGGACACACCATAGGCGTTCACCGGTCCGGGGGGCGTGGCGCTGTTCAAAGTGTCGCTTGTGAACCGCTTGTCGCCATGGATCCAGTTCGAGCTTGCCAGAACGACACGTTTCACGCCGTGTTCGGCGGCATGGTGGTACAGCGACAGCGTGGCATCCATGTTGTGTTCAATCGCTGAGTTCCAGGAGGCGGCGGGTTCGCGATCCCCGGCCAGATGCACAATGACATCGACGCCATGGAGCAACTTCGCCCAATCCGGCGCACCCGATAAATCTGCCGTGTGAATGTCCGGGTGATCGACGGGGCGGATGTCGACCCCGGACACCGACATTTCCGGGTCGGCTTCCAGCACATCGAAAAGCTTGCGGCCCAGATGGCCACCGGCGCCAGTGATCAGAACATGCATGACAGAAGGTCCTTGTGCCTTGTTGAGGACGGCGGGGCGTCATTGGGCCAAAGTTCAAAGTCCTGGCGAAACTGAAGGTGCTGACCGGGCTTCAAGTCGCGCGCTGGTGAGTGCCACTCTGCTTCGCAATAGGGGTAATCGCCCGAATTGAAGACTTCGACGGGATGGCCGTGGGCAAAGTTGTCTTCCGGCATCGGAGGTGGGGTTGTGCAGGTCAATAACGGGCCTGTCTTGCCGAACGTGATGAAGGTTTGGCCATCGGGGCAGGGTAGCCCGACCTTGAATTCCTGCGGGACGGCACATTGGGCGACAACGCCGGTTGGGGTTGGCATGACCTGACTGCCCGCCACGCCAAAGACTGGAGATACTTCGGGCTTGTCCATGGCAACGCCGATTGTGGCGGGTGTATCGATCATCATGACCGACCAAATGCCGGCGGTGCGAGAGCCAGCGCCGTGATTGGTCACCGTGTGCGCAATCCGCCATGTGGTGGATGAGGTGAGCGTGATGCGGCGCGTAACTGAAAGCTGAGAGATCGGGCAGATTGTGCTGATGACTTCGACATGTAAGTCGCTCTGTGACGTGACCTGATAGGGGCCGCTGTCGAGTGCCGGAAACGGGCTGCCCTTATGCCAAAGTGTGTCCGGTGCGATCCATGTTTTTTCGCCTCCCCAAAGCGGAAAGCCATACTGCGGCGCGCGTGTTGGCAAATCCGCAAGGTCCGTGTCGTCAAACGCGATACCGTTCAGATCGGGGTTCTGAAACAACAAGGATTGCCCGTGAAACACCACATCCCACAAGCGCCCGCCGATGCCAGGCAGGATCACCAGTTCCAGTTCGTTGTTTTGAAGCCGCAAAAGCCTCCACCGATCAGACATGAGGTCTTGCTCCTCGGGCGGGGTTCCGGCGCAGTTTGACCGCGCCGGAAAGCTTGATTAGACGTGCTTGAATTGGTCGACATTGGCAGCGGTGATCGGCATGACCCCGGTTTCGACACGTTCTGGCAGCGGATTGATTCCGGCGGCTTTCCAGTCCGGCAAAACCTTCAGCGCGTCGGTATTTTGCCAATGCATCATGTGGAAGGCGAGGAAGATTTCCAGATAGGATTTCTGTGCCACAGCCCCATGGATCGTGCCGTCTTCGATATAGGGCAGCATATCGTCGTTGCGGTCCATCGCGACAATCTTGATGTCCTTGCGGCCCGCTTCGTTGACCGCGATTGCCGCGCCTTTGCCGCTGTCACCATCGGTGCCACCAATGCCGACAATATCCGGGTTTGCCTGAATGGCTTGAAGATAGGCGGTGGGTGCATAAGACGGGTCGGCCTTGTCGTTGACCACATCGACCACTTCGATGTCAGGGTATTTTTCCGCAAAGATCTGCTTGTACCCTTCGACGCGCTCCAGCGTGGACGGTGCCGGGAAGGTGCCAAGGATGACCTTGCCCTTGCCGCCAATCGCCTCGGCCAGCATTTCACCACCAACACGTCCGGCCTGAACACCGTTGATGCCAAGGAAGGTGGACCGGGGACTGTCAGGAATGTCGCCGATACAACATGTAACCGGAATACCGGCTTCGACGGCGCGTTCCACACCGGGGGCCAATGTGGCGGGATCGCCGGGGAAAATCAGGATGCCTGCAGGGCGGCGTGCGATGAGTTCATCCAGCTGCCGCGCCTGAGCCGCGATGTCAAAGTCGAGCGGCCCTGTGAAGGTGGCCTTGATGCCCATCAGCTCTTCGAGGTCTTTCATCGCATTGCGGTAATCGACCCAGAAGGGCACCTGCGTGACGATGGAGAGGAATACATATTCCTTGCCAGCGGCTTGTGCCATCGCGGCCTTGGACAGCACGGGCAGGCCAAAGGCGGCTGCCAGTCCTGCGGTCGTGCCCGCCGTCAACAGCCTGCGCCGGTTTACACTCATCTCAGTCATCGTGATCTCCCTGTTTTGGATCGTTGGTTGTTGATTTTCGTGAAATTGGATCAACCGCGCTTGCTTCGGATCAGCATGTCGAGGGCAACGGCGGAAACGAGAACGCCACCGATGACAATCATCTGCCAGTAGATGGACACCGCTTGCATCGTCATCGTGTTGTTGATGAGCGCGACGAACACGACCCCAAGGAATGCACCCAGAATGGTGCCCTCTCCCCCGCGCAGCGATGCGCCGCCAATGACGGCTGCTGCAAGCACCTGCAGCTCGATCCCGTTGCCGGCTGTGGGTGTGCCGCTCATCAAGCGGGAGGCAAGCAGAACGCCAGCCAGCGCAGCCAAGACGCCGGTTAGCGCATAAAGTATGATACGCACGCGGGTTACATGGATGCCGGACAGCAGCGCGGCCTTTTCGTTAGCCCCGATGAAATAGACTTGGCGGAAGAAACGCGTATGGCGCACCGCCAGATCGAACAGGATGACCAAAACGATCGTCAGCAAGACGATGACCGGCAAACCGCCGATGTCGGCTTTACCGATCCAGGCGAAGGAGGGTGGCAGGCTGGAAACCGAAAAGCCCTCGGTCAGAACCAATGCGATCCCGCGCGCAATCGACATGGTGCCAAGGGTTGCGATCAAGGGATTGATGCCAAGACCGGTGACAAGCACCCCGTTCACGATCCCAACCAAAGCGCCAAGGATCAGGCCGCAAATCACCGCCAGCGGAATCGGCAGCCCAGCCAACAGCAACATGGCGACCACCGTCGATGACAAGGCCATGACCGAGCCAACCGAAAGGTCGAATCCACCCGACGCCAATAGGATCGCCATGCCAATCACGATAATTGCCGTTGGGGCCATGCCCACGGCGACCGCGCGAAAGTTGGAGAAGCTGAAAAAATAGGGGTTCACGTTTGCCATAACGATAACAATCGCGGCGATCAGCACGACCAGCGTGAGTTCACGAATGTCAACAAAGGCTTGCAGAACACGGCGCATGATCGGCAGGTTTTCAGATATCTCGGTTTGAACACTCATGGTCAAAACGCGTCTCCTGTGAACGTGGATGGGTGAGAGGCCGGGGCAATGGATGTGCCCGCCGCCATTTGCAGCAGCACCTCTTCGCTTGCGTCCCGTGCTGGGATGTCGCCCATCTGGCGGCCCTCGTGAACGACGAGAATGCGGGTAGAAAGCGACACCAGCTCGGGAAAATCGGACGACACGATCAGGATGGCCATCCCCTCTGCTGCGCGGCGCAAGAGTTCGGTGTGAATTTGAAATTTGGCGCCAACGTCAACGCCTTTGGTGGGTTCTTCGATGATCAGCAAATCGGGCGACCGCTTGAGCCATTTGCCCAACATGATCTTTTGCTGATTGCCGCCGGAAAGCGCGCCCACGTCCTCGTCGATGCTGCTGGCTTTGACACTAAAGGCATCGATGGCCGCTGCGCTGGCGTGTTTGATCGACCCGTTGCGCATGACCCCAAGCGTTGTGTGATCCGACAGGCTGGCGGCAATCAGGTTGTCACTGAGAGACTGATCGAGAAACAGACCCTCGGTCTTTCGTTCTTCCGGGACAAAGCCAACGCCCGCACGCATGGCGTGGCGCAGTGATTTAAAGCGAACTGTCTCGCCGTTCAGCCTTATCTCGCCTGTGGCCCCCGGCATGAGCCCTACGATGGATCGGACAATTTCACTACGCCGTGCGCCCATGAGCCCGGCCATGCCAACGATTTCACCCGCTTTGACGGAAAACGAAATGTCGTCGAAGTGACCCGGATGGGACAAGCCATCGACGGCGAGTACCTCGTCTCCGGCGGCTGCACGGTTGCGGCTGATCTCGTCGGGGTGCGCGCCGCCGATCATTTCTGCAACAACGCGGTCCTGCGAGGTTTCGGAAGCGGGCAACATGCTGATCTGACGACCATCTCTAAGCACGGTCACGCGGTCGGAAATGCGAAAGATTTCCGCCATATGGTGGCTGACATAAACAATCCCGATCCCGCGGCGCGTCAGGTTTCGCAGCACGGCAAACAAGGAATCGACTTCATCGGGGGCCAGCGCAGAGGTTGGTTCATCCAACAACAGAACACGCGAATCGAGCGAAAGCGCCTTGGCGATTTCAACGATCTGGCGGGAGCTGATCGGCAGGCTGTCGACGGGGCGGGACACATCAATATCCAACCCGAACTCAGCAAGAAGTCCTTCTGCGCGTCGGCGCAATTCGGGCCAGTCCACAACGCCAAGTCTTGTCGGCGCCCGTCCCGCATAGATGTTCTCGGCCACAGAAAGCGCGCCGGCGAGGCTGAGCTCCTGGAAAACGCAGCTGATGCCAAGCGATTGCGCGTGCGCCGGTGTTTCGATTCTTTTCTCCGTGCCGTCCAACAGGATTTTCCCGGCTGTCGGCTGGTGCAGGCCGTACAAAAGGCCAAGGCAGGTGGATTTGCCCGCACCGTTTTCTCCGCAAAGCGCGTGTATTTCACCGGGACGCAGTTCGAAATCCACGCCTTTCAGGACGTCATTGGCCCCGAAGCTTTTGCCGACCCCCTGCAATTGGATCAGGGGCGGCGCATCCCTTTGAATAGGATTCTCTTTTGTCGACATGTCTTCCTCCCATCGCCTAGGTGGCATCTGAAATATCAGATGTCAATTAGTATTGAGGGGAACCGCAGAACAGGGTCGCGCCCGTGCAATGCAGAAGGGCGACCCGATATTGGGCCGCCCTTGGAAACTGTTGTTTGATTTCAGAGGATTGAATTAAGGCGCGTCCATGCCTTCCAACACAATTGACGCGCTTTTATAGGCCTGCCGGGTGCGATCAATGTGTTCGATAAGAAGGTTTCTGATCTCGGTCATGTCACCGCGCCGGACGGCAGCGGCGATTTTCTGGTGTTCTTCAAATGAGAGATTCGTGTGTTGCGGCAGCTTGGCCAAATGTGTGCGCAGGGCGGCGATCTTGCCGACATAACGCGTGTAGCTGGCAGTCAGGTAATCATTGCCCGCATGCTGAAAGATCAGATGATGAAAGGTCGTATCCAGCGCCAGGTACTCTTTTTCGTCGCCGCGCGCGCGCGCGCGCTCCATGTCTTCCACCACGCGAGACATATTGGAGGCGAGCCCGTCCGAATCTCTGGAAAGCGCCAGCTCGAAAGCGGCCGTTTCGATGGCCTGCCTGAAATCGCAGATTTGCGTCACTTCCGAATCAGACAGCGTAAACACCCGCGCGCCTTTTTGCGGTTCAATGCTGACCAATCCTTCGTCGCGCAATTGGGCAAGGGCCTCGCGAACCGGTGACTTTGAAACACCCAGTTCTTCGGAGATTTTCCGCTCTGACAGCACTTGGCCCATCTTAAGCGAACCGTCGACGATACTATTTCTCAAATGCTCAAGGGCGAGTTCTCGAAGAGACTTCGGTCGTTCCAGCGCCATAAATCGGGTCTCCCAAAAAAAAGTGTTGCAAGGATGACGATATCTGATACACCAGCTAACGCAAGCTGGAATATCAGATACCAGATGCAACCTGGGAGGAGTGGATCGACATGCGTGCAGAGCTCGTTCTCGATTGCAAAAACGAACACGGCGAAGGGATCTACTGGAACCCGGGAGACGGGCGTGTTTGGTGGACCGACATCGAAGGTCGCGCGCTTTGGTCCTATGACCCGGCAGCGAAACAGAGCCATTGTCAAAAGATGGAAGAGCGGGTCTGCTGCTTTGCGCCGCGCGCCACTGGCGGGTTGATCATCGCCTATGCCGATCGGGTTGTTCTGCACGATCCGGACTCCAAGTCGGAAACGCTCGTTGCGCGTTTCGAAGACGACAATCCCGAGACACGGTTGAACGATGGCCGCACTGATCGTCAGGGCAGGCTGATTGTTGGCGGCATGAACGAAGTGACCGGCGCTGCCAGTTCGTCCGTCATTTGCATCGACACAGATCTCTCTGTCCGAACCCTGATCAAGGGTGTGTCCTGCGCTAACTCCACCTGCTTTTCGCCCGACGGCCGCACAATGTTTTTTTCCGACACCCCGGACCGGGAAATCGTGGCTTATGACTACGACACCAAGACCGGAATGGTCGCCAACCGGCGCGTGCATGCCGGGTTCAGGGGCGAGCCCGGATTGCCCGACGGGTCCTGCGTTGATGCCGACGGCGGCGTTTGGAATGCCGAATGGGAGGGGCATCGCGTGGTGCGCGTGGCCCCCGACGGAACCATAGACCGCGTCATAGATGTACCCGTCTGGAAGCCCACTTGTTGCGCATTCGGCGGCCCCGATCTCGATACGCTGTTCATCACCACATCGCGTTTGATGAGCGATGAGACGGCTTTGGCACAAGAGCCGACATCAGGCGGACTGTTCGCCGCCAAACCCGGAATACGCGGCGTGATCGACACGCCATTCAACGGATAATCAACGACTTTCTGGAGGAGAAAACCATGTTGAAAGCCCTAATGAATACGACAATTGCCGCAGGTTTTGCCGCTCTGGCGACCGCCGCAGTTGCCGAAACCTATCCGACCCCGGTTCCGCTTCAGGAGGGTGCACAGGCCCCGATTGACGCAATTGCGCCCAAGAACGAGACCTTCCGCGTCGCCTACATGCCACCCGCGACCGAATTCAACTACTACATCGCTATCGGCGAAGGCATCAAAGCGGTCGCCGCGGAAGCCGGTGTTGACGTCTTTATGCTTGCGCCACAATCAGGCGCCGACATCAACGGCCAGATGGGCATGATCCAGGACGTGCTGACCCAGAACGTCGATGCCATCATCTTTGGCACCCATGATGAGTTTGCCGCCGCGCCGCTTTTGAAACAGGCGGTCGACAAGGGTATGGCCGTGCTGATGATCAATTCGGACATCCCGAATTTTCCGACGCCGATCCATGGTGTTGTCGGATACTCGCAGCGCAACGGAACCCATAAGATCGCGGATTGGGCCATCGAGAATTATGGCGACGCGCCGGTAAAGGTTGGCGTGATCGAAGGCCAGCCCGGCTATCATTCGACCGAACGTGTTGGTGGGTTCCTTGATGGCATCGACGGCAACGAGAACTTTGAAGTGGTTGTGTCGATCGACGGCAAATGGAACGTCGAAGGCGGCAACACTGCTGGTATGGATATTCTGCAGTCCAACCCTGATCTCGACATGATCTTTGCGGCCAATGACTACATGATCATTGGCGCGTCCTTTGCTGCCAAGGCGTTGGGCCGTCGCGACATTGTTCTGTTGGGCAATGACGGCGACACCTCCGGTCTTGAAGAAATCGCAGCGGGCAACATCACCGCCACCGTGAACACCTCGCCGTTCCTGATGGGAAAGGCCGCGATGCACGCCACCATTGATGCCCTGAACGGGTCCTATCCCGGTGGTTGGATCGAAACGCCCACATCCATCGAAGACAAAGAGGGTGCCATCAGCGTTCTGCAAGAGCCTGAAAAGCTCTTCCCGCAGCCGTCCAAAGAGTACTGAGCTTTCTCCCTGCTTCCCGGTGGCGCCTTTGTGTGCTGCCGGGGGCGCGATGCATTTGATTTCGTACTCTAACCGAGGCAACCGCCATGACCCGCGCAGCACCCCTTTGGGAATTTGTCGACATCAGCAAGGCTTATCCTGGCGTTCTGGCGAACGACAAAGTCTGTATCAAGCTTATGCCCGGATCCATTCACGGACTGCTTGGTGAAAACGGCTGTGGCAAATCCACGATGATCAAAACGCTTTCTGGCGTACAACAGCCCGACAGCGGCCAGATTTTGCACAATGGCACACCAGTCACGATCAATGATCCGCAGGCGGCACGGGACTTCGGGATTGCCACCGTCTTTCAGGAGTTCTCCATCGTTCCGACCCTGTCCGTTGGCGAGAATATCTTTCTGGGCAACATGCCCCGGTCCCGGCTCGGCGTGATTGACTGGAACAAGGTGCACCGCGACACGGCGCGGGTTCTGGCGGAAATGGACGTGGATGTGTCACCCGACGCCATCACGGGCACGCTTTCTGTTGGCGAACAACAGCTTGTCGAGATTGCCAAAGCCATCGCCATGGATGCCCGCATGATCATCCTGGATGAGCCAACAGCGGCTTTGGGTGAGGACGAGATCGAACGTCTGCACCAGCTTTTGCGCAACATGCGCAGCCGCGGCACGGCCATTCTTTACGTGTCGCACAGGCTGGATGAGGTGGAGAGGATCGTTGACGAGGTCACGATCCTGCGCAATGGGCGCGTTGTGCGCGCCAGCGGCGAAACCGAAATCAACGTTGGCGAGATTGTCAGCGCCATGGTTGGCGAAGACATCGGCGAGCATTATCCAAAAGAGCGCAACGCCACCGAAGACGCAGTGCTTGAGGCGAGCGGTCTGGCGACCAACGCAGGCGTGATAGATGCGTCTCTGACCCTGCATCAAGGCGAAGTTCTGGGGCTTGGCGGCGTGTTGGGCAGCGGGCGGACCGAGATTGCACGCGCCCTGTTTGGCACCGATGAGCTGACCGCCGGGCAATTGACGCTCAGGGGAAAACCCGTCCGTTTCCGCCGCGAGATCGACGCGATCCGTGCCGGGTTGGCGCTGGTGCCTGAGAACCGCAAATTCGATGGCTTGTTCTTCAACTTCCGTGCCAGCGGCAACATAACGGCGGCTGGCCTTGGCGGATTGGCCCGATTTGGTGTGCTCAATCTGAGGACCGAAGAACAGGCAACGCATGATCTGATCCGCGATTTGGAGATTTCATCGCAAGCCGAGGAAAAGACTGTCAATTTCCTCTCTGGCGGCAACCAGCAAAAGATCGTCATTGCGCGTTGGCTGTTCTCGGATTCGGACATACTGATCCTCGATGAACCGACCCAGGGGATCGATATCGGCGCCAAGATCGCCGTGTACCGGCTGATCAACAAACTGACGCGCGCGGGCAAATCCATCATTCTGATCAGCTCGGATCATGACGAATTGCTGGCGATGAGCGACCGGATCGCAATCGTTCAGCACGGCGCAATCAAGCGCACCGTTGATGCCGCTAATCTGACCCACAACGACCTAGTGCGTGCCTCTGCCGAGGCTCACCAAACCGAACCCACGGAGGTTTTCGCATGAAGCGGATCTTTGACACGCAATTGATCGGGCCCTTTGCGGCCATGGTTATCGTTGCTTTGATCGTCGCGCTGACGACAGAGCGCTTTCTGAACCCGGGGAACCTCTCGAACCTGTCGCTGCAAGTCAGCATTGTTGCGCTGATCGCCATTGGTTCGTCCATCGTGATATTTGCCGCTGGCATTGATCTGAGCTCGGGGTCGATGGTGGCCTTGCTGACCATGATCCTCGCGCAGATGCTGAAATTCATCGGCATTCCGCTGGTGCTGGCGCTGCCGCTCATTCTGTTTGCCGGCGGCTTGCTGGGGCTTCTGATCGGACTGATCACGGCCTATGGGCGCATCCCATCCTTCATCACGACCTTGGCCGCGCTGATTGCCTTTCGCGGGTTGGCGCTGACCTTCAACAATGGCTCGCCTATCTTCTCGCTCGATCCGGCGCTGGAACCCATTTTCTACGGTAAATTGCTCGGCGTGCCGCTGCCGTTTTTCTATCTCGTCTTCTTCTATGCGCTGGCCGCGTTCACGATGAATTTCACCAAACTGGGGCGCGAGATATACGCGGTGGGCGGCAACCCGGCTGCCGCCGTCCTGACAGGCATCAACGTGCGCAAGGTGCAGACGACGACCTTTGTAATCGCCGGTTTCATGACCGCTGTCGGCGCGATCCTGATGTCAGCGCGCCTGAACTCCGGCTCGCCGAACTATGGCCAGACACTGGAATTGCAGGCCATCGCCGCCGCCGTTGTGGGTGGGGCGAGCCTTGCGGGCGGACGCGGCAATATCCTTGCGACGCTCATGGGGGCGATGACCATCGTGATTGTCCAGAACGGGCTTAACCTCAACGCCGCGCCCTCATCCGTCCAGAACATCGTGCTGGGTCTGATCATCCTGCTCGCCGTCGGTATCGACATGTGGCGTGCCGAGGTTTCGGCCCTGATGGCCCGCGTTTTTGGGCGTGCATCACCCGGCAAGACATCCGCAGTGAAAAAGGAGGCCTGAGATGGATTTGGGATTGCAAAACAAGCTTGTCCTCGTGACGGGATCCGGCTCTGGCATCGGCAAGGCAACGGCAAGAGCCTATCTCGACGAAGGCGCGCGATTGATTGTGCACGGGCTGACTAAGGCCGAAGTTGCGGCCTGCGTTGATGATCTTTCGCAGTTTGGCGATGTCACAGGCTTTGCCGCCGATCTCAGCAAATCCGAGGATGCAACCGCATTGGCAGAATTTGCACAGGCGCAGGGCGACGTTGATGTGCTTGTGAACAATGTCGGCATCTTCTCTGTCAAACCGTTCGAAGATCTGACAGACGACGATTGGCTGCATTATTTCAACATCAACGTCTTGTCCGCCGTGCGGATGAGCCGGATTTTCCTGCCTGCCATGCTGAAACGGGGGCAGGGGGCGATCATCAATATGGCCAGCGAAGCTGCGGTCAAACCTTTGCCCCAGATGGTGCATTATTCGGTGACCAAAACTGCCATGTTAGGTCTCAGTCGGGGCATGGCGGAGCTGACCAAGGGCACACAGGTGCGCGTCAACTCGATCTTGCCGGGTCCGACTTGGACCGAGGGGGTCGAAGCCTATTTTGACGGGCTCGCCGAACAAAAAGGCGAACCGCTGGGCGCGATCGTCGACAACTACTTCAAATCCGATGAGCCCACATCTCTCATCCAGCGTTTCGTCCAGCCCGACGAAGTCGCCCGCATGATCGTCACGATTTCCGCCAGCACAGCGTCCAACGGCGCAGCACACCGGATCGAAGGCGGCATCGTTCGCAACATTCTCTGACTTTAAAGCAAGGAGCCAACCATGGTTGCACTTACATTCTCTCACATCGGCATCACGGTTCCGGACCTTGAAAAGGCTGTCGAGTTCTACTCCAAGGCGTTCGATCTCTATGTGTTGATGGAACCCACCGAAATCCTGCATGACGAAAGCGCCATCGGTCAGATGTGTGATGACGTCTTTGGGACCGGCTGGGGCAGTTTCCGCATTGCGCACCTGTCCATGGGCGATGGTGTCGGCATCGAGTTGTTCGAATTCCCCAAGACCATCGAAGAAGAACGCCCCTTTGAATACTGGCGCCGCGGCCTGTTCCATTTCTGTGTTCAGGACGAAGATCTGGAAGGGCGCATCAAGATCATCGAAGCGCTGGGTGGGAAGCAGCGCATGCAACAGGTGCGCAAGTATTACCCCGGCGAAAAGCCATACCGCATGGTCTATATGGAAGACCCGTTTGGCAATATTTTCGAGCTTTATAGCCACTCCTACGAGCTGACCTATTCGGCAGGCGCTTATGACTGATCGCGCCAACGTCGCACCCAGGACCGACAAGCCAAAAGTCGTGATCACCGACTACGATTTTGGCGATGTCAGCGTCGAGACGGAAATTCTGGAAGCCGCCGGCGCGGAAGTCATCGCACTTCAGGCCAAGCGTGAAGAAGACCTGTTTGAGGTCGCACCGCATTGCGCGGCGATGATGAACCAATATGCCAAAATTGGCCGGGACACGATCACGCGGATGCAGAAATGCGAGGTGATCGCCCGGTACGGCGTTGGGGTGGACATTGTCGATGTCGATACAGCGACGGACAAAGGCATCCTTGTGACCAACGTGCAGAACTATTGCACCGAGGAAGTCGCGGACCACGCCATTTCGCTTTGGCTGACGCTTGCGCGCAAGCTTCCGGATTATGACCGTGCCACCCACGCCGGTATCTGGCAGTGGCAAAGCGGTCAGCCGGTCTATCGGCTGCGCGGTCGCACGATGGGCGTGGTGTCCTTGGGCAAGATCGGGCAAGCCATCGTCGCGCGGGCACAGGCCTTTGGCGTCAAAGTCATTGCCTATGACCCGTTTCTCCCTGCCGAAGTGGCCGAAAATATCGGTGTGGAGTTGGTGGACAAACCGGGATTGCTGGCACGGTCCGATTACGTCCTGATGCAGGCGCCCATGACGCCGGACACGCATCACTTTCTGTCGGATGCTGAATTCGCTGCGATGAAGCCGGGGGCAATTCTTGTGAACACCGGGCGCGGCCCGACTGTTGATAACAAGGCGCTCTTTCGTGCGCTGACCAAAGGGCATCTGGCCGCCGCGGGTCTTGATGACCCCGAGGAAGAGCCCGCCAAACGGGCCAATTGGACACCGGACGATAACCCGCTTTTCACGCTGCCCAACGTTCTGGTGACACCCCACGCCGCCTACTACTCCGAGGAATCCATTCTCGCGGCGCGTGTCACCGCAGCCACGCAGGTGGCCAAGGTCCTGACCGGACAGAAACCAGATTACACCGTCAATGCCGAGGCATTGGCCGTCACAACCGCATAACAGGAGATACCCATGCCAGACGTGAGCACAGATCTACGGGTCTTTAACGACTTTGAGCGCAAGCCCGAGTTGCTCAAGAAATTCGACAAGGTGCTGGAAGCCTATTCCGCCGCCGCCATCTTTGCCGATGTGCAATACCGCACCGGCGTGATGGACAGCGCCATCAAGCCCGCGTTCCGGTCCAAGGTCACAGGGCAGGCGGTGACCGTCCAACTGTCCAAGGGCGATCTGGTCGACCCTTTGAAGGCGCTGGAAATGGCGCAGCCCGGCGATGTGATCGTCGTGGACGCCGGTGGTGATCAGCAGACTTCTGTGTGTGGTGGCCTGATGGGCGGCTTGGCCCAGAACCGTGGCATTCGTGGCATGATTGTCGATGGCACAGGGCGCGACACGGATGAGCTGGAAGACATCAACTGGCCGATCTGGACCCGCGCCATCACCCCGCGCGGTACACATACGATGTTCTCGGAACGCAAAGACGAACTGTCGATCAACGTGCCGATCGCTTGTGGCGGCGTGGTCGTCAATCCCGGCGATTTTATCGTCGCTGACCTGATGGGCGTTGTCGTGATCCCGCAGGAGATCGCCGAAGAGACCGTGCGCCTTGCCCAGGAGCAGGCAGACCGCGAAGAGAAGACCCGCGAATGGGTTGCACAGGGCAAAACGGTCGAGGATCTGTTGAATGAATTCGGCCGCATCTGAGCCAGCGCTCATCGGCGTCGATTGGGGCACGTCTTCGCTGCGGGCCTTTCTGATCGATACCAAGGGCAATGTGCTTGACGGCGTATCGTCCCCGGAGGGCATAATGCAGGTGGCTGACAACTCCTTTGAGGCGGTTCTTGACCGCCTCATTGGCCCTTGGGTCATGCAAAACACACTTCCGATCCTCGCCTCCGGCATGATCACAAGCCGCAATGGCTGGGTCGAAACGGACTATGCAGAGATGCCGCTCGATGCCCATGGGCTTGCGCGCTGCCTTGTGCCGCACACCCTGACAAACGGCCGCTTCATCCACTTTGTGACCGGGGCCTCGGCCGAGCATTCGGGCGGGCCGGACGTGATGCGGGGGGAAGAAACCCAGATTGTCGGCGCAGCGACGTTGGGCTTGAACGATGGCCTCTTCGTGATGCCCGGAACTCATAGCAAATGGGTGCAGGTCTCGGACGGAAAGATCACTGATTTCTCGACCTATATGACCGGCGAGATCTTCGCTGCGCTGAAGGGGCACACAATCCTGGGCACGCAGATCGAAGACGGTGATTTCAACGGTGCGGTATTTGAAGCGGGCGTGAAAGCCGGCCTGCAAGACCCCGAAGACCTTCTCCATAACCTGTTCCACGTCCGGACACTTCCGTTGCTGGAGAAAATCCCAACGACGGCCACAGGCGATTATTTGTCCGGTCTTCTGATTGGCACCGAAATCGCATCGGCCACCCGCAAAACGGACATTGCAACCGCTGTGACCATCGTGGGGCGCAATGATTTGACAGACCTCTACGAAATCGCCCTGCGCGCGGCAGGTCTGGCAAGTCGCCGGGCCCCTGACAACATTGTCGCCAAGGGCCATTTCATGATCGCGAAAGCTGCTGGATTACTGGAATGATTGATCTTGTCACGGCTATGGCCGCCAACCCTCTGATTGCAATTCTGCGGGGTCTCGACCCTGCTCAGGCCGGGCCGGTCTCAGATGTTTTGATCCGGACAGGGTTTCGGATCATTGAGGTGCCGCTCAACTCGCCGGACCCTCTTGCGTCAATCACCCGGATCTCTGAAAGCCATGGCGAGCAGGCTATTGTCGGGGCCGGAACGGTGCTGACGGTTGATCAGGTCAAAGCGGTTGCAGACGCTGGTGGGCGTGTCATCGTGTCCCCAAACATGAACCCGGACGTAGGACGCGCCGCTGTTGCGCGCGGGCTCTATTGGTGTCCTGGTGTCATGACCCCGACCGAGGCTTTTGCCGCGCTGGATATAGGAGCAAGCGTGTTGAAAATCTTCCCTGCCGAAATGGTGCCACCTGCTGCCATTGCTGCCATGCGGGCCGTCCTGCCGAAAGACGCGATTGTTGCCGCCGTTGGTGGCATCACACCGGGTACCATGGGCGTGTATCGCGCTGTGGGCGTGGATGGCTTCGGGCTTGGCTCGGCGCTGTTCAAACCGGGCTACACGTTGGAAGACATTGCCGCGCGCGCGAGCGCTTTCGCTTCTGCTTGGGAGGATTTGCAATGAAACGCGCCCTTGTCACCGGAGGCACCCGCGGGATTGGCGCTGGCGTCTCGCGGGCGCTTGCCGACGCGGGGTGGGCGGTTATCGCAGTCTCTGCATCCCAAGCCGAACTGGAAGGGTTCCGCCCGCAAAAGGGCATCTCGACGCAACTCATGGACGTGACCGATCAGGCATCGGTTGATGCGGTATTTGGCGGCTTACCCGATTTGGATGCGCTGGTGAACAGCGCCGGAATCCTGCGGCGCGGAGACGAATACGACATCGACGTGTTCGCCCGTGTCCTCGAGGTAAACCTGACGGGAACGATGCGCTGTTGCCTTGCCGCTCAGCCGCTCCTGGCGAAATCGGGCGGCGCAATCGTCAACACCGCGTCGATGCTCAGCACGTTCGGTGGCCCTCTGGTTCCGGCTTATTCCGCGTCAAAAGGCGGCGTGTCGCAACTGACCAAGGCGCTTGCGGGCCATTGGGCAGAGCAGGGTATTCGCGTCAACGCCATCGCCCCCGGTTGGATTGAAACCGAGATGACGCAAGGCTTGCGCGATGATGCGGCCCGAACCCAAGGCATCATGGCGCGTACACCCATGAAACGCTGGGGAAAACCCGAGGAAGTCGGCGCGCTGGTGCATTGGCTATTAAGCGACGCCGCCAGCTTTGTGACCGGATCGATCTATCCGGTCGACGGCGGCTATCTTGCCGTATGAGGAGAGAAACACATGACCGATGATGATACCGCCCGCATGCCCTATCAGCTGCCATTCCCCAAGGATGCGCAGGAAGAGATCGTGATCCCCAATGCAGTGACCGAAGACGAACGGCTTTGGGTGCCGCAGGCTGAAAATGTCTGGTTTCGCCCGCTGTGCCTGAACCGCTCGCAGGGGTATTGGATGAATCTTCTGAAGGTGCGCAAAGCCGGCGTTCTGTCCCGCCACCGTCACCCACAGCCCGTGCATGGCTTTGTTCTCAAGGGGCGCTGGCACTATCTGGAGCACGATTGGGTCGCTGAAGAAGGGGGCTATGTCTACGAACCGCCCGGCGAAACACATACACTTGTCGTGCCCGATGATGTCGAAGAGATGATCACCTATTTCCAGGTCAATGGCGTGATGTGCTACGTTGACCCATGGGGTAAGGTGCAAGGCTACGAGGATGTCTTCACCAAGATTGACCTGTGCCGCAAACATTTTGCCGAAGTCGGCCTTGGAGAGGACTATGTCGAGCAATTCATCCGATAGCACACCACGGTTTGCGCTGGTGGCGCATGACGCCCGAAAAGACGAGATTGTCGAATGGGTTGGCCGCCACCATGACCGCCTGATGGGTGTGCAGATTGTCTCCACTGGCACGACTGGCGGCCGGATCAAGGCGGCACATCCGGAGCTGGATGTGACCCGTCTCAAAAGCGGCCCGCTTGGCGGCGATCAACAGATCGGCGCGATGATCTGCGAAGCAGAATTGGACGCCCTGATCTTTTTCGTCGACCCTCTGTCGCCGATGCCTCATGACGTCGATGTCAAAGCGCTGACACGCTTGGCAACGGTCTATGACCTGCCAATGGCCTGTTCGCGTTCGACTGCGGATTTAGTTGTAAACGGGCTGTTGGGCAAATAGGCCAACGGGCAGGGGCCCAAAACGACGCGCGCCACACTTGTACGGCGCGTGTCAGGAATCCTTCAAAAGATAATCTGCAAGCTGGTCGATCTTTTCGACTCCAAGCTGGCTCATATTGGCCTCGATATCGGCTTTCAGGATATGGATCAGGTGGTCGATGCCGCGCGCTCCGAATGCGGCGACCGCATACTGAAACGCGCGCCCTACCATGACAAAATCCGCCCCTTTTGCCAGTGCCCGCATAATATCCAAACCCCATGCCACACCGGAATCGTAAATGAGCGGAACATTCGGCCCGACAGCGTCGCGGATTTTCGGCAGTTGATCAATCACAGCAGGCCCGGCTTCGAACTGACGTCCAGAATGGTTCGAAACCCAGATGCAATCGGCACCCTCTGAAACCATTCGTTCGGCATCGTCGGGTCGCAAGACCCCCTTGACAACCAAATGCCCGTCCCATTCTTCGCGCAGTTCCTGCAGGTATTGCCAGTCCGGAATGCCCCGGATCAGAGCGCCCGCGTGGGTGAAACTCTCGCGGCCACGCTGGGGCACATAATCATCAAAAAACCGCATCCGCGGAACGATACCTTCGCGCAGATGGGCAAGACACCATGCAGGGCATTTCGCCATCTCAACCAGCGTCCTGAGATCGGCTCTGGGCGGCACAGTCAGGTTTGCCCGCCGCTGGCGTTCGCGCCTGCTTTCTTCGGGAACGTCCACGGTGATGATGAGCGTATGAAAGCCCGCAGCCTTGATCCTTGGCAACATCGCGCGTCGCAACTCCGCCGAGTTCACCGGGTAATGCTGAAACCACCCGTTGTTGCCAATGTAGGGGGCGACATCCTCGGGCGAGGCAACCGCGACGCTGGACAGCGAAAACGGAATGTTATGCGTGACCGCGGCCTTGGCCAGCTTGCGTTCTGCGCCCGCCCACATCATGCCGGACATGCCCACTGGCGCTATTCCAAAGGGCAGATCATAGTCTTGGCCAAGCAGCGATGTCCGCAGGTCGGCTTTGGTGCGCCCGCACAAAACACTGGGCATGAAACCGATTGCGTCGAGTGCATCCCGGTTCACCTTGAGCCCCAGCTCGCGACCAGTTGCGCTGTCGAGGTACTCGAACGCGAACTTCGGAAGCCGTTTTCGGGCCGCTTGGCGCAAGTCTTCTATCGACGGGTATGACAGGTCCAGATCCATCTGGTTCCTCTACTTTTGTTGACTTGAGAATGCCGGTTTCCGGGACGCTACCAAAGTGATGGCAGCGCCAGAGAAATTGCGGGCACATAGGTGACGAGCATCAGCAGAATGAGCATGCCGACAAAGAATGGAAGGATCGCGTGGCTTAGCTTCTCGATCGAAACATTCGAAATACTGCTGGCCACAAACAGGTTTACACCAAGTGGTGGCGTACAGAACCCAATGGCCAGATTGACCGTCAGGATCACCCCGAACACGATTGGATCAACACCCAGCGCCGTGGCAACCGGCAACAGGATCGGCGTCATAATGATGATCGACGAGATCGTTTCCATGAACATCCCGATCACCAGAAGCAGCAGGTTGATCAACAGCAAGATGATGATTGGATTGTCGGACAGGCTGGTGATGGACGTGGCCAGATCTGCCGGTATCCGGGCAAGGGTAATCAGCCTGCCAAAGGCTGTTGCCATGATGACCAGAACCAGAATGGTTCCGCTTGTTTTGGCGCTGCCTGCCAGGATTTCAGGCAGGTCTTTGACCGTGATATCGCGATAGACGAAAATCCCGATCAAGGCGGCGTAGACAACGGCGACGGCCCCGGCTTCGGTCGGAGTGAACACGCCGCTATAGATACCGCCCAGAATAATCACCGGCACCAGAAGCGCCCAGATCGATGTGCGAAAGCTCTTCCAGACACCCGGCCCGGAAAAGGTGGTTGCGGCCTCTTGAGCAACGCTGTCATTGCGCAGCAGGAAGCGGGCCACCAGCATGAACATCACGGCGAACAGGACGCCGGGAATGACACCGGCAAGGAAAAGCTTGCCAATCGAAACCTCGGCGGTGACGCCATAGATGATGAAGGGGATGCTCGGCGGGATCATCACGCCGATCATGCCCGAAGACGCGGTAAGGGCACCGCTGAACTTGCGGGTATAGCCAACCTTTTCCATCTCGGGGATCATGTTCGACCCAATCGCCGCCACGGTCGCGGGCGAAGATCCGGAAATGGCGGCAAAGAACACGCAGGCCAGAACATTCACATAGGCAAGCCCGCCGCGAATGTGGCCAATCAACGCGTTGGCAAAGCCGACCAATCGGCGCGACATGCCGCCGTGCTGCATCAGATCGCCAGCCAGAATGAACAATGGCACGGCGATCAGGGGAAAGGAGTCCGCCCCTGTCACCACAGAACGGGCAAGAAGCACCATCGGCGGTGTTCCGTCGACAAACACCATCACGATCATGGTGGCAAGGCCAAGGCAGATGCCAATCGGCACACTGAAAAGCAGAAGTGCGAAGAGTGTCAGAAAGAGTGTTGCTGCAATCATTGGAATGTCCTCACGACTTGGTTTCTGCGATTAGTCGCAGGGATCGTTTGAGATGCTGAACGACTCGGATTGCCGCCAGGCTGGCACCGACGGGTGCAGAGGCATACAGGATCGGAATGGGAAGCCCCAGAACCACGGACCGCTGGCTTGCCACAAACGGCATTCTGATGAGCTTGATGCATTCATAGGTGAGAGCCAGCAGAAAAATGAGGACCAGAAGCGCAATGGCAACGTCCACAAAAAGACGCGTGCGTTCGCTCAGCTGATCGCGCAGGACGGTGATGCGCACATGGTCGCCGGTGTGAAAAGCATAGCTCACGCCAAGCCAGACGAACCAGACGAACATCCAAAGCGTCAATTCCTCGCCCCACGACAGCGATGCATTGAGTATGTAACGCATGAAGACATTGCCAAAAATCAGCAGAACAATTGCCCCCAGAAGAAAGCTCGCAAGAGCTTTTTCTGCGTTACGGTCGAGCCATTTCAAAGCCGCCATGTTTTCCTCCTCCCAAAGGTCGGCATGCGCCCAAACCCTGATGGTCCGGGCGCAGCCTTATTCCGTCAGCCTGACAATCACATACCGCTCGCAGCGTTCACTGCGGCAACCCAGCGATCAAAGGTATCGGCACCGACTTCGTCGCGATATTGCAGCCGCACGCTTTCGGTCTTGTCGGCAAAGGCCTGGCGTTGTTCTGCGGTCAGTTCGAGAACTTCGACACCCGAAGCACGGATTTGTTCGAGCTGTGCCGCGTCTTCGGCTGCGACCAGTTCGGCCTGATAGACACGCGCCGCCGCCATGGATTCCCGCACAAGGGCCTGATGCTCCTCGGACAACCCGTCAAAGAAGGGTTTGGACACGACCGGAATATAGACCGCAAAGAGGTGAGCCGTGGTCGAGAGGTACTTCTGCACTTCGTAGAAACGCTGCGAAGTGATGATGGCGAGTGGGTTTTCCTGTCCGTCAATCACACCCTGTTGCAGGGCTGAATAGACTTCGCCGAAGTTCATCGGGGTCGGATTTGCGCCAAGCGTTTCGAAAGTCGCCACATGGGCGGGGACCTTCATGGTGCGCAATTTCACTCCGTCGAGGTCTTCCGGCGAAGCGATCGGCCGGACGTTGTTGGTCACGTTGCGAACGCCCAATTCCAGCCAGCCAAGCCCAACCAGACCCTGATTGCCGATCCGCGCGAGCATCTCGTCGCCCGCTTCGCTGTCAAGCACGTCAAAGGCGATGTCTTTGGAGGCGTACATGTAGGGAAGTTCGATAACTGCAAATGCGGGATCCCAGCCAGCAAAGAAAGAGGATGGCGGGATCGCCATTTCGAGAACGCCGGTCTGGACGCCTTCGATCATCTCGCGATCAGGACCCATTTGCGACGACGGGAAAATCTGCACGTCAATTTCGCCATCCGAGCCAGCTTCGACCAACTCCTCGAATTTCAACAATGCGCGATGCATGTGAAACGCTTCGGCAGCGCCGTGACCGACTTTGATGACAGTTTCAGCTGAGGCCGCAAACGCAAGCCCTGCGGACAAGGCAGCGCCGAGCGCAAGTGTGGATTTATAGAGCAAAGTTTCCTCCCAAAGATTGCGTGATGAGACATTCATCGTGGGATCTGAGATATCAGATACAAAATATAAATCAAGACAGCGGCTGAAGTTCGTGGTTAGATTGCGAGATCGACAGGAGAACGATGGTCATGAGCATGCAGATCAAGCGACCGAAATCATTAAGTAAAATCGCTGAAGATCACATCAGGGAAGCCATCGCAAATGGCACATTCGAATTGGGCGAGTCGCTACAGGAAGCCAAGTTGAGCAAGGCCATGGGCATCAGTAAAACGCCGATTCGCGAGGCGCTTTCAGCTCTGAAACTCCAGGGTCTCGTCCAGATAATTCCTCAACGCGGCGCCTTTGTTTTCACGCTGTCGCAAGAGGATGTGGCGCAGCTTTGCCGCTACCGGTTCATACTTGAATCCGCCGCAGTGGATCAGGCGCTTGAAGCAAATCGAACGGAGTTGCTCAGCGAGCTCGATGGCATTGTTGCGAAAATGGCCGTCGCCAGGGAGGCTGATGCGTTTAATGACTACCTCGAACTGGACGCAGATTTTCACGACGCTTTTTTCGATCATTGTGGCAATGGATTTTTGCAGGACGGATACCAAAAAGTCAGCGACATGGTCCGTACCATGCGAACGCATTTGTCCAAGCGCCCTGAACGAACGGAAAAGTCGTTCAAAGAACATCAGGCAATCGCGGCACTCCTTCGCGAGGGAAAGGCCAAAGCTGCCAAGACGGTTTTGAAACGGCAAATCACGCGGGGCGAACGTTCTTACTCGGACTTGGTCGGTGCTGAACATATCGACAAGCGAAATTAAGCGTCACAGTGCTAGGGTCAGGACCCATTGAGTTGTAACTGGCAGCGTGATTCACGGTTCGCAAAATGAGCGGTGAACATGTCTGATCTTTTCTGGCTGAGGGATGCGCAGATGGCGCGACTTGAACCCTGCTTCCCCAAGTCCCACGGTAAGCCATGCGTTGATGGTCGACGTCTGTTGAGCGGCATTGTTTTCAACAATCGCAATGGGTTGAGATGGTGCGATGAGGGTGTCTTCGCTGCGATGCTGGTCGGTTTGGCTGCCGAGAACGGCGTAGAAAAGACCGTCATGATCGACGCCACCTATCTAAAGGCCCACCGAACAGCGACCAGCATGGGCGTCGAAAAGGGGGGGCATGGACCCCTAGTTCACTGACCCGCAGGGCATTGCGCAGCAATGTCCCGAGAGGGGCCGGACCAGGGGCGGCATGAACACAAAGCTTCATGCGATTTGCGACAACAAAAGCCGCCCACTGAACCTGTTTGTGTCAGCGGGACAGGTCAGTGACGACATCGGTGCCCGCGCTATAGTGAGCAGCTTGCCCAAGGTTGACTGGCTATTTGGTGTTTGCGGATACGATGCTGACTGGTTCAAAGACGCGTTGAAAGGCAAAGGGATACGCGCGCATCCCGGGACGGTAGCAGCGCAAGAAGGCCGTGTAATACGACAAGCGGCGCTTCAAACGACGCAACCGCATCGAGATCATGTTCGGCAGGCTCAAGGACTGGCGACGCGTCGCAACACGCTATGACCGATGCCCCAAGGTGTTCCTTTCGGTCATCACCCTCGCTGCGCTTGTCATCTTCTGGCTATGAAACTCAATGAGTCTGGCCCCTAACGTGACCGGGCTGGCAAGAATGCCGTCTCGTTCCATCTCCGCCACGGGCTTGAATAGCTCGACGTGAAGCGGCTCATGGAGAAGCTCATCACGGCTTCAAGCTTTTGGAGGCAGAACCGCACGTCTAGGCGCACAAAGCAGCCCGAAGTGTTTCTCGGCTTGGGCGAAAATCGCGAAGATATTTTGAAATCAACGCATTGATCGAACAAATGGCGGAGACGAAGGGATTCGAACCCTCGAGACGGTTTCCCGCCTACTCCCTTAGCAGGGCAGAAGGTGACTCAGAATAGCAAAATTATTTCAATAACTTGCCAGTTGCGCTGGGTGCTCTCCGCCAATTTTTTGTCAGTGACAGGAATGGACACTCTTTTCACCCAGCCTTTCGCAGATAGGATGTGCTCGTTCACGGCCCGAAGCGATCATGACGAGTCTGCTCGTCGTGCGCAAACCAGTCACTCGCAGCGTATGCTATTTTTTTAAGACCTCAGCCACCCGCAGCAGAAGTTCGCGACATTGCATAATCAAGACTGTTGATTGACTGATAGCCGGTTACATTTAGAGTGACTTCGAACACGCAGGAGGTTGATTTGACCTACGAAGACAGAGACGAGCAGTTCGAAGATTTGGAACCAACGGAAGAGGGTGAAAGCTCGAACGTTAGCGCGGAGGAGTTCTCGTCACTTTTGATCTCACCGACCGACTGGACAATCGAAACTCTGTATAGGCAGATCGGAAGCCAAATAAACCTTTCTCCGGAATTTCAACGCCGAAATGTTTGGCCCCCTAAAGCAAAAATTAGCTTCATCGAGTCGCTCTTTCTAGGGATTCCAATTCCGCAGATTTTGCTATCGGCCAGTGGCGGTAGTAGTAGGTCTTTCTTAGTTTTGGACGGAAAGCAAAGGCTTTTGACTATAAAAGAGTTTATAGATGGAAAGTTTCCTAGCGGGCAAAAATTCCGATTAAAGGATCTTCGAGTGCTGTCTGATCTTGAGGGGCAGACTTGGGAAGAAATCGAAAAGAACGAAGATTGGCGTTTCGAACTGTTGAACCAAACTCAACGAACAGCAGTTATCCGGGGGTGGGAAGATGACAGAATCCTCTATGAAATTTTTCATCGCCTCAATTCTGGCTCAGTGAAGTTGTCCCCCATGGAACTGCGGATGTCTCTATATCCTGGAGAATTTTTGAAGTTCATCATCCAATGGACAGAGGAAGTTGGACCGCTGCACAAGCTGATTTCCAAGAAGAGCCCTGACCCGAGAATGAACGATGTCGAGTTAGCGGCGCGATTTCTCGCTTTTTCTGACCAAAATCTTGTCTACGCCGGCGACCTCAAAAAATTTCTTGATGAATTATGTACTCGCTACAACGCGACGATGGCTGAAAACGGCGGCGTTGTCGAAGATGTTACGTCACGTTTGAATAACATGAATGCCGCTATTGACGCTGGTATGAGTATTTTTCCTGATAAGAAATTTTGTCGGAAATTTGTTGACGGAGTATACGAGAAGAGGTTCAACAGGGCGCTTTTTGATGTCCTGGTTGGAGCATTGGCAAAACCTGCCGTTCGAGAATGGGCACTCGAGAAGCCAGCTGAATTTGTTGATGGTTTTGAGCAAACCTCCTCAACCGATGCCTTCAGAAGAGCAGTTGAAACAACTACTAAATCAGTTACGTCTACACGGACGAGGTTCGCTAGTTTTTACGACAAAGTGACTGAAATGTCAGGTATCCCACTGATTGTGCCGGCGATTGCAAATGAAGCCGCCAACTAAGCCGTACAAAGCGCTCAAAGCGTCTCTAGGCAACGTTCGAAAGATTCTTGCGCGAGTACCAGAGAACGAATGCGTTAGCCCGCTTGATCATCTGAAAGTGCAGTCCTACGTGCTTTTGGCGCATGCAGCCTTTGAGCAGTACATTGAAGAAATTGTTACGGTTGTATCTAGGGAAGCGCACGCGCAACTAAAAAAAGACGATAGAGTATGTCGTGCAATGTTGAGCCTTGTTGCCTCTGAGGCGATGCAACAAGTTGATGACAATGTAGCTCGTCGGAAGATTAAATCTTCGGTGGCGTCCGACCTACTTGGCTTTGCTTCAAGCGCAGTGTCAAACCTTACCCTCGATGTTCAAGCGAACCACGGGGTCACCACTGCCGATCAGAGAAAGCTCCTTTTGCAAATCGGAATTGATCCCGAAGACGTTGATCTGACCGTATCGGCTGCGTTGAATGCTTTTGGAACTAAAAGAGGCTCTATCGCCCACAAAGTTAAAATGAAGACTTCGGAAACTCGAAGCTCTGTTTTGTCAGAGACAACTCAGATCCTTACTGGTTTGACCGCATTTGATGCCGCCGCTTGCCTGCAGCTCCAAGAGGGAATGTCGAAGTAAGTCCGGATTTTTAGGCCGTTGGTTGTACCAATGGTGGCAATGGGGGGGGCGAAGCATTGTTTGCATCGCTCAAAGTGGGCGAAGGGCTCTTCGCTGAGGCTTTTGAAGTCCGCCTCCTGTGCATCGCGGCCTTTGCTGCCGAGGGAAACTCGCCAGTCAATTCTTTCGGATCGTCTTGGCCAGTTTTGCTCCAATGACGCTAGCTGCGCGCCCGGCCGGGTCGTTGGTGTGGATATAGGTTTCATCGACCAGTCTAACGGACTTCCAGCCGCCTGCATCGGCGATAGCGCGAGCCGACCAGCCCTCGCGTTCCAGCGATGTAGCGAAGCTGTGGCGGCCTGGTTGGTGGGTGCCCAGATATTCAACGCCAGCATTCTTGCAGGCCCGTTTCAGCGTGCCATAGATGCTGCGTCTGTCCCTGTATCCAAAGACAGGGGCGGCTTCGTCTTCCGGCATGATCTCTTTCAGAATGTCTAGCAGCATCGGAACAAGGTGCGCTGTCGCCTCTTCACCGTTCTTCGTTTTGCTGATGTGCGCGGTGGCTTCGCCGAAATCGATGTCATCGGGTGTCAGGCCCACTGCGTCACCGACCCGCCGTCCTGTCGTATTCAGGAACAGCATTAGTGCGAAGAGGTTGATCGGCAGATGCGGCTGTAGCTTGGCGAGATAGTCATGACCCACCGCCTTGCGCTTCGCTTTTTCGACCGGGAAGGCTCTCACCTTGATCGGAGCACACCAGCCCTGATCATGAGCATAGTTTATCACCGCGCGAACTGGGGTGATGCCTTGTCGGTTGCGGGTGGCGTTTGATGCAGTGGGATAGGCCCTTTTCGCGGCTTCCCTAACACCGCGGGGAGTAATTTCGCGCAGTAGCTGGCCGGCCAGTTGTTCCGTCATCTTGACCAGAAATCGGGTGTCGCCGTCATCCTCGGCATAGGCTAGCGCCGCCTGATCGAAGGTGACGACAGATTGTGGGCCATATAGATCAACGGCCCACAGCTTCGCCTCTAGGTGCGCTCGGAGTTCCTCTGCGCGGCGATGGTCCTTAGTCTTAAGAGCGCGTCGGATTCGCTTGCCATCGGGGCCGGTGCCGTGAGCATAGGCCCATCCGTTGTTCCATTTGATCTGCAAGCGCATTCCGTCAAAACCCTACGCATCTGTAAAATATTCTCACGGTAGAAGACCTTTCTGTTCCCGCGCAACTCATAATGAACGCCCGGTCGGGTTTCCTTCCCCTTCAAATGCTGGTCCAGCGTGCTTCGGGAAATGCCGAGCGCGGCCGCAGCCTGAACGATGGTCAGGGGTGGTGCGGCCCAGCTCTGACCTGCAGCGATGTTGCTTTCGGCCGTCATGCTGCCCCCTTTTCGTCGTCTGTTTTCCAGTGAAAACGGGCGGCTTCTGCGACGGTTTCGGCAATGATGTCCGTGGTGCACCGAGCGATCCGCCCGGTGCCGTTACACAGGTTGCAGGTCATTGATTCCCCCCCCCCTGCCGCCCCATGGAAAATCCCGCGCAGCCGCATCCCTGCGCAGCTGACATGCGGGGCAGTGGTATCCGTTGCCGTGCAGGAATTTGTTGGGCATAGGCGTTCCCTTCTCAGGTCTCTGACGGCTGAGGGTTGGTCTGGCGCCATTGCAGAACGCCCGCGACGCCCGTTTCGACATCCACGGGGCTGTCATGGTCAAAGCCTGCGATCCCCGACCAGTCGTGAATTTCCAGAACGATGTCCCGTGCTGGTCGATCGTAGTCATGCGAGTAGCCGTTCTCGATCGCGTTGCCCAAAGCTTCCAATATCTGAGCCACGACCCCCGGCTGATCCGCCCCCAGATAGCGGAATTCGATCCGGTTGACCGTCTTGTCTTCCGGGCATCCATAGTGGCTAGTCAGCATCCCGACGAAATCGGCCGGGTAGAAATCGGGGAAGCCTTCGCGGGCGCAGTCTTCGTGGGTGATCGCGTTCAGCGGCTCGGTTCGGGTGCTGACGATTTCGATCTGGCAGATGCGCTTGATCTTTTCGCCGGGCTTCAGGCCCATGCCCTTTTCGACGGCATTGACCACGTCGCCGGGTTTCAGGAACCGCCAGCCGAACCTGCGGGTCACGTCCTTTTCCCGGTTATGCACCTGGTCGAGCGTCAGGGCGAATGACATGTTGCGGGGCATCAGCAGACCTCTTGTTTAAAGGCTGGCCAGCTTTTCGGTGAGCGAAGCGCGAATAGCTTCCTCTTCTGCCAGCGTTTCCTGGTAGATTGCGGCGTCGATCCGATCCGACAGGGCGTCCTGTACGATTTCGCGCAGCTTTCGAGGCGGGATAGCCTCGGCCTGAGTGGTCAGGCCCTTAAATGACCGGTTGTCGGTGCGCTTTGCCGGTGCCTTCGGCAGGTCCATCCGGCGGATTTGCGACGGGGTGACAGCAAGACGGGTCACGGTGATGTCGCCGCCATAGTGATCGACGAAGGCCGACAGGTCTTCGTCAAGGCTGGAACACATATGCACGCCAGAGGGGTCATGATCGCCGATGTGCAGAATTTCTACCGCGTCATAGTCGCAGGCCTCGCGCGCGAAGTTATGCTTGGTCGTGACACTGTCGAAGCCGCCCGATGACAAGACGGGAACGCCGTAGTCCTCGCAATATTTGGCGAGCTGGGGCAGCATGCCACCGGCTTCACACCAGACCATCAGATGCACCGGCTGGTTCTGCTGGCGGTTTAGCCGGAAACGCCGGCCATAGCTTCGGAAGGTGGCCAGGATCGAGGCTTCGCATTCCCACCCGTGGGGTGTTTGCCGGCGCAGGCCATCATCGCGGATGTCATCCATGTCGATCAGCTTCGCGCGCCGGGCGCGGTTCATGGTCTCGCACAGTCGCTTATAGGCCTTCTCTGTCTTGTCGAAGCCATAGCCACTGACCAGCATGTAAAAGATTTGTCGCAGGGTCAGAGGGGTGATGTCGCTGTATTCGCGCAAGATCGCCTGCACGTTTGAAACCAGTTCGAGAGTGTCGCGTTGTGGCGACCATGTGTTGATGAAGCCACGCGGACGGGTAGTAGCCATTTGTGTACCTTTCAGAATGCAATCGCGAAGACGGTTGCCCAACCGGCCGCGCCGGTGATGACGCAAGGCAGAAACCACCAACCTGCGGGAAATCGGCGGCTAAGTTTTGGCGCGCACGGTCTGTTCTTGTCGTGAGTGGTGGCGACCGTGCGCGCCTCGGCCGGGCCGTCCCCAAACGGCCCGCGGTGAAGAGAGAAAAGGCCGGGGGCGGTTGAAGCCCCCGGCAGGTTCTCAGTGCCCGAGGCGGAGGCGCAGCCATGCGGGCTGCGAGGGCGCTGAGGGGAGCAACTGTTCATAGCGCGTCTCTTTCGTTGATGATCCGAGAGACGGCTGAGACTGCGGCTGGTTCTGCGGCGGTGATCAGGTTGAGAATGCGCTCTTCGCAGAGCTGCGCGATCCGTTTTTCGGCAGTCGAGCTGGCGAAGGTTTGCGCGACCTGTGCGCATTCCTCGGCTGCGTTTGCGAGGGCTTGGCGGGTCGCATCGTTCATAGGCCGGATCCTTGCGGCTGGTCTTTCAAGATGTTGCCCGCCGCGCGCAGCCAGTTTCTGGGCAGGTCCTCGGCGGTATCTGCGATGGCGGGAACGCCAAACAGCGAGACCTCAAACAGAACCGGGCTATAGCGGCTGTGATCGTCGGGCACCGTCCAGATACCGTTGTTTTCGCAAAGGTTCTGAAGCTGGATCAGCTGGGCGTCCGGGCTGATCTGGGACAGCAGCTCTGACGCGGCCTGAATGCGAGGGATGTCCAGCGGGATGCCCTGATGCGGGATCATGCGACTTCTCCGTCCGTCTTGCCTTCCTGCCTGAATGTCAGCTCGGTCAGCACTTGGGACAGCATGGCTTCAATCCGCATGCTGGCGTCGGTCAGGTTGACCAAGTGCAGGTTCGTGTCCGCGAGTTCGTCACTGGCATGCTGGGCCAGCCCTTCGATCCGTTCGATTGGATCGGCGTCAACCTCCGCCGCCGCTTCCGCGCGGGCGTTTGCGATTTCTTCGGCGTGGTTGCGAGGGTTGGGGAAGGGCTGCGGATCGCGGCGGCCGGCGGCGCGCCATGCCAGCAGTTCGCCGCATATGTCGGGGAGGCTCATGACCAGCATGGCGCTGAACTGTTCCGAGATAACGCCTTGCGACCAGCATGGCTCTCCCTTTGCAAAGAGCCGCAGGGCGTCGTCTGGAACAGCCTCGCGAGCGGTAAGTGGCTTGATCGGAACTGCAGCCGCGGTGGCCGCTGCCATGGCAGCGGTTCTGAAGCCGGTTTGGGCGAGGTTTAGAGGGTCGTGATGCATGAGGTGACTCCCGTCAAGTTGTGGCGCAAACTGACCGCGTTTTCAGATTCGAAAGGTGAAGAGGTATGAGGCAGAAGGCGCTGAAGATTTGGCCCAAGAGCGAATTGTTTGAGTTCACTCAGAGGCTTGAGACGGAGGTTTCAGGTCTTGAGACCGAGCTTTCCGAGGCATCCGAGCAGGTAGAAAACTTGACAGGTCAACTTGAAGATGCCGCCGCGCTTCTGCGGCGATGCCAAGAACACGTGCCGGAGGCTCTTCGCGCTGAAATTCAAAGCTGGGATTTGCCGGAAGGATTCGATATTCCAGACGATTACTGACAATCTCCGCTCTCAGCGAATGCCGACCGCGCGTTTCCCCACGCTCGGCTTTGGCGATTTCTTCGACCATTTCCCGTTCATCGGCCAGGGTGCTTGCGATGGCCTCCTGCCGATCTTTCTTGGCCAGCGCCTCGAACATGGCGTTGGTGCAGATTTCTGTAAGCTGCTGGACGGTCAGGGTGACGGTGCCTTTGGCGCTGAGCTGCTGGTTGGGGCCGGTGTCACTTAGCGGCCGTGGTGTGTGCGTGTGGGGATCGTGTTGCATGGGGGCCTCCATCGGGGTCGCTGCGGCACGGCTTTCGTCTACGCAAACTGCTGAAAGCTGAGAGTGGTGAGCGAAGTACAGCACCGCGAGACATTTATTGCGAAATTCGCAACATAAAGTCAAAGCAAAAATTGCGAAAATCGCATCATTGCAAACGTGGTAATAAATTGTTCATACATGGAGAGCGGCAGAAGGCCGCCTTGATCGCAACAAAGAGGTGCGCGCCTTGACCAAGAAGCGACACGATTTGGTCTCGCTCCTGGCTCTTCTCAGTGAGTGGTTGGGCGATCTGGATATCTCAATAAGGTACTCTGAAAGTGTATCGGAATTTGACGAACTGATGACGGCTGCTGGAAAACTGCCGCCTCATCCCATGTTTGATCCGGCATTTTTCGATTTCAGGGAGAACGACGCTGGCGGCATCCTCGCGTACATGAACGGAAAATGCGTAGGAGGCATCGGTGCATATTTCTATGATCTTGGAGATCGCACGCTCGGTCGGCACATGCAGTCGTCTTACCTTAGGTTGTATGGGGAAGATCATGGGCATGTGATGGACCCGGCACCTGTGATCGCCGACACCATCCGTGGACCGACCGTTTATCTGGCCGAGTTTTTCTTGGAGAAAGCTCCAGTTGGACCACGGGGGATCCCCGGAGTCTCTGGAGCAATTCTGTTATATATTCAGGCGCTTTCTGCGTTGTTTTGGAGGCCGAATTGGATACACGCCTTTGTCCGGGAGGAAGATGGAAACAGAAGTAAGCCTTGTGAATACGGCTTTACCACAATTGTGCCTTGCGCACAGATTTGGAGCGACCCACCCGAAAGAAGGTTCTCGACTGAATACTTTGTCGCAAATGACTTAAGAACCTTGGAGCACATCGCTTCTAGATTCGTACGCGACCCTGAAATTCTGCACCGTTTTCTGACGCCGGATAGCAGTGCGAGATGATGAATTTTCGGCCATCACCAGCACTTACTGGCAAGAGCAACCGGTCGTAGCAAAGAGGAATGGTCGCTTCGATTTCCGGAACTTCAAGAACCATGTGGTGAGGGGTGATTTTGTAGTTCTCGCCTTGGATGGAGGCGTCATAGTATGACGCAACAAGTTGACGTCTCATTCCTTCAGGCATTGCCCAAACTACGCGTTGCAGGCTGTCTGCGGTGTGGCCAACCCTAGTGCCCGCCATGGATAGCTTGCCGACTTTGTGTGGCTTTACGTAGTCGTCACATTGAGCCGGAACTTCGATCAGGTCGAACTGTTCTTCCACGTCAGAACAGCCGCTGATTTTCCGGTCGGAAGTCCGCCACCACTCAAGTATTTGATTGAAATTCAGTCGCTGCCCGTTGGCTGCGGCTAAGCGCGCGGCGGCCGAAGTGATGTCTGAGAGCAGGCGTGCAGCGTATTGATCGGTAGTTTCTTTGGCTGAGACTTTCAATTCGTCGTCGAAGCCCAATAGAAAGTCAGTAGACACACCAAACAGCTTAGCCATTCGATGAAGGGTCGAAGCGCCAGGCTCTCGACCTGTACGCAGTAAGCCGGAGAGATAAGATTTCTCCTGTCCCACACTCTCGCTAATAAACGATTTCCCCAAGCCCGACGCGTCTGCGCAGTAGGCGATACGATTCAAGGCAAGCTGACTTAGCTTTTCTTTCTTGGGCATAGCTTCTCTTTCCCGCGAAATGGTTTTTAAACAATTTCTGGGGAAATTAGTTGACGATATTGGTGGCGTCAATCAAGTTCCTCAACCAGAGGTAGGTTGAAGATGTTTGATCTGGAAGACATTGTCAGTGACTTAAGAGCAATCAGTCGCGAGAAGGATCCCGCGAAGCGAGCTGCGCTTTTGCAGCGTTTCGCAGAAAATCCTGCTCTGCCGGCTCTAGTTTGTGCCATAGATCAACGAGTTCTGAAAGCCGGGGATCACTGATAGCTGGTTGTTCATTGGGGTAGAAGTACTGATAGATTTTCGGAACTTCGTGTCCCTGAACCGCCCTATCCCCAGTAAGAATCTTAGAAAGGTGATCCGGACTAATGCCGGTCGCCCGCGCTAGAGCTGCTTGCGCTCCACGCTCTTTCGGCAAGTGCCGCTTGATCCATTCTGCATCAATAACGTCCATAGTGGTCAATGTGCGATATTCGCAATCAGCATTCTATCGCGAAAATCGCGACAATCTATACTTGCCATTTATCGCGATAATCGCAATAAAGGCAACATGCTTGATCCTGCGAAAACTGTAATCAAGATATGTGGGGGGGTTGGCGCTACCGCCGAGATGGCCGGGCGCAACCGATCCTCCGTGTATCGGTGGATGCTTGGCTCCGAAAAAGGCGGCACCGATGGAGAGGTTCCTCGGACAGCCAAAAAAGCTCTTCTTGCTAAGGCTGGGGAGCGTGGGGTGGATTTGCGCCCGGAGCATTTCTCGGCACAGTTTGTGCACGAAACCAAAACAGAAACACAAGACCCGCCAACGACCCGAAACATCGAGCAAAGGCCGCAGCCAAGACAAGGGCGTTCCGTTGGCGAAAGGGGTGCCACATGAAGGTTCGCCCCTTTCTTCTGGCCTTTCTCTTTTTTGGGGGTGCGGCGTGAGCGAAGTTTGCAAGATCGGTCCGCTTTCCGTCCTGCACACGGAAGGCTCGGGATTTGTCACCGTAGCCGGGCGGTATCACAGTGAACAGCTTGATCTGGCCGGTTGGCAGTCCCGTTTGAAATTCTATCGCGGGCTGCGTGATCGGGATGGTGGGCGATATGCGCGCTTTTATGTCGGGCGCGTCCGGGCCTGCGAAAAGGCGATTGAGGTTCTGAGATGAGCGCGCCTGACGTGGTTCAGATCGGGCCGGTGACACTCATTCATGGCGATGCCCAAGAGGTTTTGGCCGACTATCGAGGCGCGGCTGATCTGCTTTGCACAGATCATCCCTATCGCCTGACTTCGGGCGGGCGAGGTCAGACTGACGGCAAGACCATGACCGGGATCTTCGATCCCGAAGACTACGATAATTCTGGCGATCTGATGGTGATGGCGGAATGGAACCGCACAGGCGGGCCGATCTATCGCGCGTTAAAACCCGATGCCGACGCCTATGTGATGGTCAATGACAAGAACCTGATGCTGGCGGCTGGTGCGTTTTTGGGGGCTGGGTTCAAGTTCCATAATCTGCTGGTCTGGGACAAGCACGGCCCGACGCCGAACCGCTGGTATATGAAGCATCTCGAGTTCGTGTTGTATCTCTGGAAAGGCAAGGGGCGACCGATCCGAAACCTGGGATCAAAGCAGCTGTTCCGTGCTGATCGGCCGGGGCTTGGGAACCACAAGACGGAAAAGCCGGTCGCTCTGATGCGGCACTATATCGAGAATTCCAGTGAACCCGGCGATGTGGTGCTGGATCCTTACATGGGGTCGGGCACGACGCTTGTCGCCGCGATCGAGGCGGGGCGCGCCGGGTTGGGCATCGAGATCGAGCGCGAGCATTTCGACACGGCCTGCAGGCGAGTGCGCGAGGCGCTGACATGAGCGACAGCCCGGTCATATCCTTCGGCCTGTGTGTCACCACTGCGGCCATGAAGGCGAAATGTGGCCAGTGCGGATTGCGAGACCGGATTGACCTAGCCGTCGCGGCGCTGCGTCAGGTGCCGCATGACGAAGAGGCTTGCCACGCGGTCGCCGAATTCCTTGCGACGGTTGAGCTGGCCCCAGCCAACGCGGCGGAAAAGCTGCAGGCGTTTTTGTCCGACTGGCTCGATCGCGTGTCACCGCGCGAAGCCGAAGTGGTACTGGCTGGCTCGGATGCCGTTGACCTGTTCGCTTGGCAGAGGAGGGCAGACATCAATGGTTGACCTTATGGCCAAGTTCCGCCGGGGCGAAAAGATCACGCTTACCGACAAGATCAACAGTTTAGAGACCATCGCCGAGTGGCAGGGTTTTGTGGGCGGGTTGCGGATGCAAAGCCGCAATTTGACTGCCGATGAGCAAGCCGCCCTGGCGCGCCGACGTTGCGAATTAGGCGGTGCGAAATGAGCTTCCCCGAAGACCCGCGGTTGATCGAAGCAAAGGCCATTCCGATGACTGAAATGGTCGACCGTTTGGGCATCGCGGGCCTGAAGCGGATGGCGAATGAAATGGTTGGCCCGTGCCCATTGTGCGGCGGCCGCGACCGGTTCGGGATCAATCTGCGGTCCAATGCTTTCCTGTGCCGAAAGTGCGATCTGCGCGGAGGTGATCAAATCGCGCTGGCGATGGGGGTGCTGAACCTGGATTTCAAAGGCGCTCTGTCGTGGCTTTGTGGTGACCAGCCAGCGGAGTTGGACCCGCGCGAAGTGGAGCGCCGCCGCCAGCTTGCTGCCGAGGCTGAGCGGAAACAGCGCGAAGAGGCGGATCGCTACCGTCGCCGGGCAGTGTCCGACGCGCGTTTGATCTGGAAGAAAGCGCGCCCCGGTCGCCTGGGCGTGGTGCGGGCCTATCTGCTCGCGCGCGGCATCACGTCCGACATGCTGCCTGAGATACCCGAGGCCCTGCGCTTCATAGTAGATCACCCCTATGTCAAAAAGGTCGGCCGCGAATATGTCACGGCCCATCGCGGCCCCTGCATGGTAGCGGGCATCCTGTCGCCGGCCGGCGAGCTGACCGCGGTGCATCAGACATGGGTGGATCGCGCGCCGCCGCATGGCAAGGCCCGGATCAGCCTTGAGGGCGAAAGCCTGCCTGCCAAGCTGGTCCGCGGGTCGAAGAAGTCCGGTGCAATCCGGCTTCTTACGCCAAAGGGCGCCGACACGCTGGTCATGGGCGAAGGGGTTGAGACCACGTTGACCGCCATGGCGGCACAGCCTTTCGCCAATGCGGCCTATTGGGCCGGGGTGGATTTGGGCAACATGGCCGGCCGGATGCAGAGGGTGAAGGGCAGGCGCTATTCCGGTCTGCCCGACATGTCAGACGCCGACGCCTTCGTGCCGCCGCTCTGGGTCAAGCGTCTGGTCTTCATCATGGATGGCGACAGCGATCCGAAAATGACCCGCGCCAAGCTGGAATGCGGCCTTCGCCGGGCCATGGCGCTGAACCCCGGCTTGCAGGGCCAGATCGTGCATGCCGGCGCCGGGGTCGATCTGAATGACGTGCTGATGGACGGCGCGCCGGATGGCGAAGGGTGTGACGACTGATGCGCGATGCCTCGGAAATCAACGTGCTGATTGGTTGCGAAACCAGTGGCGAAATGCGCGAGGCTTTCCGGGCGCTTGGGTTCAACGCCTGGTCATGCGACGTAGACCCGGCCGACACGCCGACCAACCGGCATATACGGGGCGACATCCGCGATCAGCTGGATGATCCGTTCTGGCACTTGCTGTGCGTCGCCCATCCGCCATGCACCCGCCTTTGCCGGGCCGGCCAGCGCTGGCTTTATGGCCCCGATAAAACGCATCCGAAGAAGCTTCCCAAGGGGCGGACCTGGCCGGACATGATTGCTGAGTTCCATGCGGCCTGCGATCTGTTCGAAGCCTGTCTTCACGCGCCGATCCCGCTGCGCGCGATCGAAAATCCGATCATGCACAAATGGGCACGGGAACGCATTCGCGGCCTGCCGAAGCCGCAGATCGTGCAGCCGCACCAGTTCGGCGATCCGGCGTTCAAGGCGACCGGGTTCTATCTGCACGGTCTGCCCGAGCTGGTGCCCGACAGGGCGTTGACCCCGCCGAAGCGGGGCACTGACGAATACAAAAAATGGCAACAGGTGTTCCGCATGCCGCCGGGGCCAAACCGGGCGAAGCTACGCAGCAAGACCTATCCCGGTGTGGCACGGGCCGCGGCCGCACAATGGGGCTTGCACGCAAGGAAGGTGGCAGCATGACAGGCAATATTGATGATGTCCGCAAGACCTTCGATGCGGCCGAAGATATCTCGCCGGCCGAAGGTCTTGCGCCGCCCGATGATGGTGGCCACATGGATGGCCCGCCGCCCCGCACCCCGGATGATTTCGGCGGATATTCCGACCCTGATGACGATCAAGGCCCGTCGATCGAGGGCGCGCGCCTTCCGCTGAACGATACCGGAAACGGGTCGCGCTTTGCGCTCTATTGCGGCGATCACGCCATGTATGTGCCCCGCGTCGGCTGGCACATCTGGGATGAAAAGCGCTGGAAGCTGGACCCTGACGGCATCGCCGTTCGCCGGCACGCGCAGTCGATCCAGCGCCGCATCATCGAAGAAATCCCGCATGTGGTGCTGGAAGATTGGCAGCTCGAGCAAATCGAGCGCGAATCCATCGTGCGGCCGCGCCTTGACCAGCTGCGCCTGAAAAAGGCGATGGCCGACAAGGCGGGTGACGGTGGCGAAAAGCTGACCGTCGAAGAGGAAATCGAACTGGATGATCTCGACCAGCAGATGAAGTGGATTCACAAGCTGAAAGATCGACGGGCCGGCATGAAGTCGGACCACCGCAGCTTCGCCAAATCGACCGGCAACAAAGGCCGGATCGATGCGCTGCTGACAGAGGCAACCACCAGTCTCGGCCGCGAGGTCGAAGACCTGGACGCCGACCCGCTGACTGTGAACACCGAAAGCGGCATTCTGCGGTTTCGCGTGACCGATCTGCGACCTGAAAGCAGCGGCAAGGTGGCCGATGTCGAAATCATCGATCATGCGCGCGAAGTGCCGGTCGAGGGGCGGAACCATCCGCAGTTCATCACCAAGCTGATGCCGGCCGAATTCGACAGGCACGCGACCTGTCCGAGGTTCGATGCCTTCATGCGGCGGGTGCAGCCCGATCCCGAAATGCGGGCTTTCCTGCAGCGCTGGTGGGGTCTGTGTATGACCGCGACCCCGGTGCAGAAATTCGTGTTCCAGTATGGCAAGGGCGCGAACGGCAAATCCGTCCTGTCGGACCTGATGAACCGCCTGTTGGGGGATTATGCCACCACGGTGAAGATCAAGTCGCTGACCGGGCGCAACAACAAGAGCGGGGCCGATGCCACGCCCGACCTGATGCCCCTGGTGGGCGCGCGTGCCGCCTTGGCGTCGGAACCCGAGGAAGGCGACCGGCTGCAGGAAGGCATGATCAAAGAGATGACGGGCGGCGAACCGATCCTGGTGCGCCAGCTGCATTCCGACTTCATCGAAGTGCGCCCCTATTTCAAGCTGACGATCAGCGGCAACCACAAGCCCGATATCCGGGGCACCGATGACGGCATCTGGCGCCGGGTGCTGCTGGTGCCCTTCGACGTGCAAATCCCCGAGGCCGAGCGCGACGAAAAGCTGATCGACAAGCTGTGGGAAGAGCGCGCCGGCATCCTGAACTGGCTGATCGAAGGGTTGATGGCCTTTCTTGAAGGTGGCCTGCAGGAACCCGATCAGGTTCTGGAAGCAACGCAGGACTATCGCGCTGACAGCGACCCGATCGGCACCTTCCTGGCCGAATGCTGCGTTGTCAGCGGCGCCAGTGATGACTTTCTGTCTGCCCGCGAGCTGATCGACGGATTCAATCTGTGGATGGATCAGCGCGGCGAAGGCATGTGGGGCCAGCGCACCGTATCGCTCAAGTTCAAGGCCGAGGCAGGCCGCTACCGCGACCCGACCACGAACCGCCCCTTTACCAAGGGCAAGCGCGACGTGACGGGCTATCGGGGCATTTGCTTCACCGACATGTTCCGCCGCGCCTATGATGACGCGCCGCGCAACAACCAGGGACGCCCTGTCGCATTCACCGCATCGTCCGGCGGCTCTTCGTCGAGTGGCGAGGACTACACCACATGACGCTTCGGCGGCATAGCCTCGGCCGCGCCGCCGCCCGCACCCCGCACCCCTTTACCTTCCTTCGGAAAACAGGCCGGTCCGACCGGTCTGAAACTGCCTTGTCGGGTCCGAAAGTTCGGATGCGGGGTTTGGGGAAGATCTTTGCAAGTCAACGCCTTGTCGGTCGGTTTCGGCTGGACCGGCCCGAACGGTCCGAAATGCGGCCTAACGCGCGCGCGACTGACAATCCGGGGTTTGGGGAAAAAGAGCAGCCCCATGCGTTACCTGCCGTCTCGGGCCGTTCGGGCCGTTCGGGCCGTGATCCGCCCATATTGTCACGCAATGTCAGGCGGTTGGCGGGCTGCATGTTCCGATCATTTCGGACCCTGTCTTTGGCGTTTCAGACCCGTCCGACCCTGTCTATTCCATCGAGAATCAACATCTCGTTTCCTCATCAATCGAAACAACAAAATCTGGTAAAAAGGGGGCAGGCATGAAGCTTCAAGCAGTTGGGAAGGGTGAAGCGGCGCTTCGCGCACTGGAATTGGCGGACGGTCCAACGCGGGCCTTAGATGACAGCGGGCGGGAAATCATATCGGTGCGCAGCCTGCTGGAATGGGCCTTCGCGACGGAATGCGCCACGCTCGACTTCGATGAAGTGGGCGCTGCCCTCGGGATAGGCTTGCCTGCCGCCGGGGCGGAATATCGGGTGTCACAACAGTTGGCATTGGGGAGGCGAAGAGGAGAGGGCGTGCGTCCCGACACTTCGTTCGGCCGAAGCAATCCACATGATGATGCCGAACTGGTCGCGACGATCCTGCGCAACGCCGTGCCGTTTCATCTTGCTGTCCGAATGGCGGAGCTGGCCCGCGCCTGCACGATCCCAAACTGGGATTTGGGGGAGCAGCGTCTTCAGCCAAAGGAATGGGGCAAGCGAACCCGAGCGGGGCAGCATGGCAAGACTGCGGTGCTTCAGGTGGTGGAATACGTCCTGCGAGGCCGTCGCCGTCGCCGCGAAGAACTCTATGTCCCGTGTCATTGGGTGCCGAGCGCCTGCCAGATCGCCAGTGCGCGGCGAGCATATCTGGATTGGTGGGGTGGGCTGTTGGCGGTCTCAGCGGGTCTGAGAGGCGTGGAGTTGAGCCGTTACGTCCTGTCGGATCACATGCCGCCGATGGCCCCTTGGCAAAATAACCGTTGACACAAGTTCAATATCTTGACTCTATGGCAGCGAACCGAATTGCGCCCGCAGGAAACTGTCGGGCGCGTTTTCGTTTCAGGTGGCGGCGTGGAAAGCAGACACGCAGGATCGCAGATGGAGCCGGTCACGGACGGACCAGAGCCGTGAGGTAGACGAATGAGGGCGGTAAGCCGAGAGCAACGCCTGTCCTAAACCATCATAGCCGGGTTAGCGTCCGGCCCACCTGAAAGTGTGTCGCGGTGGGGCAGTCTGGTCAGCCCGCTTGGTTCATACCCAAGAGGTCGCCGGTTCAAATCCGGCCCGCGCAACCAATACCAGAGAGGCATCCCGCCGGATCACACCGGAAGCCAGATAACCGCTGGGCCAGTAAGTCGGCTGAAACCGCAGGCAAGTGGCACAGCCCTGATCGGGATAGGGGCTGTGCTGCGACAATGAGGACGGCAACAATGGACATTGGAACAATCGAAGGCGTGACCCGCATCTGCGGCAAGTCCCAAGGCTTCCTTGGGTTGCCATTGCGTGACGGGACGCGACACTGCGACGTCGCCGGCGGCGAGGTTCCAACCATGACCAGCGCTTGGTTCCCGTCTCCGGAAGAGCTGAAGGCTCTGAATGCCGGTGCCGCGATCCACGTTCATATCGACGGCACGACGCCAGCACCGATGATGCTGAGTGTTGGCCCGGAGCCTGACCCGGTCTGACGGTGGGTCGCTTGTCTGCGGCACAGCCGCGTCTGGGTTCCATGCCGTCGCGCTTGGGCAGATCACCGAAGTCAGAGGCAGAACGGTCTCGCCACCGGGATCAAACCCAAGCGTGGCGGAGCTGGTACAAGACGGCGCGATGGCAGAAGCTGCGGCGCAAAGTGCTGAAGCGCGACGGATACATTTGCCAAGCCACCGGTGTGGCGTTGGTCGGCAAGTATCCCGCGCCGAATAGCCCGGTGGTGGACCACAAGAGGCCCCATCGCGGCGACCCGGAGCTGTTCTGGGACGAAGACAACCTGCATGCGGTGTCCAAGGACTACCATGACAGGGTCAAGCAAAGCATCGAGAAGCGCGGGCAATACTGACGCCCGGCGCATCACCAACCATCAATGAAGGGGGGGGGCGGTCAAAAGTCTGGAAGGTGCCAGACCCTAGACCCGCATCCCTAGCTTTCGGAGATTTTTTTCTTGCCAGATGAAAATTCGACCAGCGTAGACCTGTTCGGGAATGTCGTTTTTGCCAAGCCTAGAACGAAGGGACGCCCGCCTTTTGAAAGGACGGAGGAAAATGCGCATAAAGTCAGTATGTTACTGGCCATGGGTTGGTCGAACTCGCGCATCGCTTCCGTTATTCGGGATCCGCGCACTGGCAAGACCATCTCGGAACCTACGCTCAAACGGCATTTTAGATCCGAGCTCCAAACTCGGGATTTCGCCCGAGATCAGCTGCGGGCGCGTCAATTGATGATGGCGTTTTCTGCCGCTTCTTCAGGCAACGTTGGTGCGATGCGCTTCTTCGAAAATCTGGTCGAAAAGAACGATTTGATGATGGCCGAGACGAGGGTGGGCCGACCGGGGCTGGGGGAAAAGCAAGCCCCTGCAAAACAAGAGCGACTGGGAAAGAAAGACCAAGACAAACAGGCTGCTCAGGATGCCGAACAACGTCTCTTGGAGCAAATTCAGGGCGAGGCAAATGCCACTCGACGCCACTGAAACCTTGCCGCGTTTTTCCTGCCCTGATTGGTGGGAAAAAATCCAACGCGGCGAAACTCCGATTTCGGAAATCCCTTTGAATGAAGAGCGGGCCGCGAAGGCTTTGACCTTCTTCAACCGCCTGCGTTTGCCTGACGTGCAAGGAAATCCTCCTTTGTCCGAGGCGTGCGGAGAATGGTTCCGGGATGTCTTGGTGGCATTTCTGGCCAGCGAGGATCCGGAAACGAAAGAACGGCTGGTCTGGGAACTGTTGTGTCTCGTTCCAAAGAAGAGTTCGAAATCAACGTATAGTGCGGCCTTGGGGATCACAGCACTTTACATGGAGGAAACGCCGAACGGGCAGATGCTCTTGATTGGGCCGAGCCAGAACATCTCGGCAAGGTGCTTTGACCAGGCGCAGGCTATGATCAGGTTGGATCCTGACCTCGATGCCATTTTCCACATCACGGACAACGTCAAGTCGATCAAGCGCCGCAAGACGGGAACAGAGCTGCAGGTGAAGACCTTTGATACAGGGATTATCACCGGCGAAATTCCCCTTCTCACAATCATTGATGAACTTCACGAACTGGGAAAGAAGCCGAAGGCTCAGAAGGTGATGCAGCAGATTCGTGGCGGTGGGATCACCATGACCGGCGGGCAAGTGCTGTTCATCACAACTCAGTCTGATGAACGCCCTGCGGGAATTTGGCGAGCGGAGCTCGACAAGGCTCGGAAAATTCGTGACGGCAGGTCGGGGCCGAACCCGATTATGTTGCCGGTGTTGTACGAGTTTCCGGTGCAACTTCAGAAAGACGAGACATTTTGGCGGGATCAGAAAAACTGGCCTCTGGTCCTACCGAATTTGCACAAGTCGATAAGCCTCGCGCGTCTGGTCGCGGACTATGAAAACAATGGCGCCGCATCGAAAGAAGCCGAGCAAATCTGGGTCAGCCAGCACTTGAACATCGAGATCGGTGTTGGTCTGCACAATGATCGTTGGACTGGCGCGGACTTTTGGCTTGGCGCGGTGGAGCCGGATCTGACCTTTGAGAGTTTGCTTTCGGAATGCGAGGTCATCACGGCGGGAATTGATCCCGGCGGACAGGATGACTTGCTGGCGTTTTCGTTGGTTGGCCGAAAGACCGGGACGGACATCTGGTTGAGCTGGTCAAAGCTGTGGGCGGATTGGATTGTCTTGGAGCGGCGCAAGTCGATCGCCTCGGCTTTGGAAGACTTTGAAAAGGCGCAGGACCTTGTCATGGTCCACGATCTTGAGGCGGAAGCCTATGCGGAGATTGCGGAGACTTGCAAACAAATCAGAGCATTGGGGCTTTTCCCGGAAGGGAAAAAGATCGGTGTCGATGCCGCAGGCGGGGGTGCCAACCTGGCCGTTGACGCTTTGGAGAGCGCGGGTTTTGACGCAGCGTCTGACCTTCAGGGGGTTTCGCAAGGCTACAAGCTGAACAACATCGCAGGCACCGTAGCAGTGAAGTTGAAGGGACGAACTTTCCGACATGCTGGTCAAGACATCATGGCGTGGTGCGTCGAGAACACTCGCGTCTATCAACGCGGAAACGCCCAGTATCCCTCCAAAGAAGAGAGTGGAGCGGGCAAAATCGACGGGTTGATGTCGACCTTGGACGCAGCGGAATTGATGTCTTGGCACCCGAAGGCGGCAGGCAACGGCTCCTTGCTCTTGGACATGGAAGAGGTGCTTGTCTGATGTTCCGTTTTTTTCAGAGAAAATCAGCCGTGGAGGCGCGAATCCTTGAGGCCATCGACAATGGTGTGGCTGGCGGCGCGCCGGCCATCAAGGTGTCGGCTCGTCAAGCCTTCGGCGTGATGGCGGTCTTTGCTGCGGTGCGTGTGATATCCGAAGATGTGGCGAAACTGCCGGCAAAGCTCAAAAGATCAACGGATGAGGGCAGTGAGACAGCCCACGACCAGCCGGAACACATCCTGCTGAGCCGAATTGGGAAACAAGCCAATGAAGTTGATGATGGTTTCACATCAATGGAGTGGATCGAAGCGCTTGTCGCGGCGGCAGCGCTCCACGGCATTGGAGTTACGCATCTGAACAGAGTCGGTGGGAAAGCCCGTGAGGCAACACCGGTTCCTCACGGATCGTGGCGCTGTGAAAGGAACCAATGGTCTATCCGGCTTCAGAATGGGAAGTGGGAAAACGTTCCGCGCAGCGAGCTTATCGTGTTGCGCGGTCCGCAGCTGGGTTTGAACATCACCCAGGCGGCGCGCCAATCCATTGATCTGGCCCGCCGCCTTGATCTGATGATGACCAGCATCGCCAGGAAGGCAGGGCGTCCAAACGGAATTATCAGTTCAGAAGGACTGACATCGCAGGACAAGGCCGACACATTTGTTCGCCGGATCAAAAGCTATTTCGGCCAGTCTGGCGATGGCGGTCTTATGCCCGTTGACCTTGGGAAACTGAATTACATCCGTCTGAGCATGACGCCCGGGGAACTCCAGCAGGATGAAACCTACTCTCGGGTCGTAACTCAAATTGCAAGTGCCTACCGGGTGCAGCCTGCTCGCCTCATGCACGCCATCACCGACCACAACAACGCCAGTGCCTACACCTGGAACATCATTCATGTGCAGGACTGCGTTTTGCCTTGGGTAAAACGCTTCAAGCAGACGTTTGAGAAGGACGCTTTGGGCGAAAATCGAGTGCGCGAGGGATACTATTGCGACGTTGCTCTGCAGGGCCTCTTGCAGGGTTCGCCGGCCGAAAGAGGTAAACTCTACGTTGCTCTTCGAACGGTCGGCGCGATGTCACCGCTGACCGTTGCCAAGCTTGAGGACTTGCCAACCCAAGGCGTCAGCAACGATCCAGCGTTCCCGCTTTTGACAAACCCCAATCCCAAAGAAGAAAAGGACGGCGACGAAGATGACTGATCGTTGTAACCCGATGGAAAGCAAGTCGGCCGTTGAAGTGGCTGAGGGACTTGCAGTCCCGGAATTCAAGGCCGCTAAGGATGGCACCGTGGAAGGGTACGGTGCCATTTTCGGCAATATTGACCGCGGGCATGACATTGTTGAAGCCGGTGCGTTCGCTGAGAGTTTGAACGGTGGTGCCAAGATCAAAATGCTTTGGCAGCATGACCCATACAATCCGATCGGAGTGTGGGAAGAGGTCAAAGAGGACGACAAGGGTCTTTGGGTCAAGGGGCGGATTCTGGGCGACGTTGAACGGGGTCGCGAAGCTTCCGCACTGGTGAAAGCCGGAGCTATCGACGGTTTGTCGATCGGCTACCGCACATTGGAATTCCGCGAAGCCAAGGTGGATGACCGTTGGGTCCGCGTGATCGAAAAGGCAGAACTTTGGGAAGTGTCGCTAGTGACCTTTCCGATGAACCCCGAAGCGACCATCGACGCGGTGAAGGCCGCAGCCATGTCGCAACGGGAATTTGAGCGTCAACTTCTGAGGGATTCGAAGATGTCGCGCAGTGTCGTCAGCGCCCTGATGCGGGACGGCTTCAAAGGTGTTCAGGCCCTGAGTGACTCGGGCGATGAGGACTTCTCGGAACTGCTGGAAGCCGTTCAGGCCGACAGCCTCATGAACTCGTTGTCATAGGAGGAAAACACATGGCAACTCTTGCAGAAGTGAAGGCCGCGATTGAAGCGCAGGCCTCTGGAACGCAAACCCTTCGCGACGAAGTGAAGAAGCTTCAAGGCGATTCCGTGGACAAGGAATCGTTTGCCAAGCTGGAAGCGTTGGTGACCGATCTGGACGAAAAGCGCCAGAAGTTGGAAACCGAATATCTTGCGGAGCTGAAGGAAGCCAAGGAACTGGCCGAAGAGGCATCTCTGAAAGCTGGTCGCCGCGGTGCCGGCACTGATGACGGCCCGAATGAAGATCAGATCGCCCACAAGACGGCCTTCATCGACTACATGCGCGGCCGCGGTGTGCCAGCGCTGGAAGCCGATGTGAAAGAGGCCGAAAAGAAGGCCTTGGGGTCGGCCACCGGCTCGGGTTCTGGTGTGGGCGTTCCGACAATGATTGCGGAAGAAATCCAGACTAAGACCAATGACGACAGCGTCATGGCAGGCCTGGTCAAAGTGGTTCAGGTCGGCACCAGCGATTACAAGGAACTCGTTGACAAGGGCGGTATGGGCTTCGGCTGGGTTGGCGCTGGCGATGCACGCGCAGCCACCGGTAAGCCGGATGTCTACGAGGCCGAACCGGCTATGGGCACGGTCTATGCCTATCCGGAAGCACAAGAAGAACAACTGGACGACGTGTTCTTCAATATCGAAAACTGGCTGGCGGATTCGGCTCGTGTGGCTTTCGCCAATGCCCGCGATGTCGCCATCATCGACGGCGACGGCACCAAAAAGCCCTTGGGCATGCTGGGCACCGCGCCGGTGGCCGATCCGGACGGGTCGCGCACCGACATGGTGTATCAGTTCCTGGCGTCCGGTGTGGCCGACGATATCGGCACGGCCGATAAACTGATCGAGCTGGTCTATCTGCTGAAGGCGCAATACCGGATGAACGCCAACTGGTTGCTGAATTCGTTCAGCACCCGCAAGGTTCGCACCATGAAGGACGGCAACGACCGCTTTCTGTGGACCGACAGCCTGGTGGTCGGCCAGCCGGCTTCCTTGCTGGGCTATCCGGTCGCGACCGCCGAAGCGATGCCCGATATCGCGGCAAACAGTACGCCGATCGCGTTTGGTGACTTCGAAAAGGCCTATACCCTGGTCGAACGCCACGATCTGCGCATCACTCCGGACGAAATCACCAAACCCGGATACAAGAAGTGGCATATCCGCCAGCGTCTGGGTGGCACGCCAACCAATGACGACGCCGCCAAGTTCCTGAAATGCGCTGCCTGATCGGGCATCCAAGGAACTAAGTTCATCCGCCCCGCGAAGCCGGTCTTCGCGGGGTTTTTCGTGAGGAAATGACATGATCAAACCAATCAAATCTTTCCGGGCAGTTATCCCCGGTTCGGCATATCCCGTGACCTTCACCCCTGAAAGCGAGCTCAAGCCAAACTCGGTTGCTGCCAAAGCTGCGCTGGATCTTGGGTATCTGTGCGAAGAAGACGTGGTGACGGTTCGTGAGGCGCTCGGTTTGGGCGAAGACCAAACCGGCGCCGCTGCTGACAAGGCCGCTGCTGACAAGGCCGCTGCTGACAAGGCCGCTGCTGACAAGGCCGCTGCTGACAAGGCCGCTGCTGACAAGGCCGCTGCTGACAAGGCCGCTGCTGACAAGGCCGCTGCTGACAAGGCCGCTG
>NZ_SRXY01000002.1:0-11295 GCF_004804335.1 Pacificoceanicola onchidii | reverse complement strand
TGCTGACAAGGCCGCTGCTGACAAGGCCGCTGCTGACAAGGCCGCTGCTGACAAGGCCGCTGCTGACAAGGCCGCTGCTGACAAGGCCGCTGCTGACAAGGCCGCTGCTGACAAGGCCGCTGCTGACAAGGCCGCTGCTGACAAGGCCGCTAAGCGCTGATGCGTCCATTTCGAGTGGTAGCACCGCAAGGAACGCTGGTCCCGATAGAAGACCTTCGGGACCATGTTCGTGCGGACACAGGCGAACAGGATCTCCGGTTGGCTTCCTTTGAGCGCGCGGCTGTTGCATATCTTGACGGTTATACCGGCCGTCTGGGTCGGTGCATTTTGCGTCAGAAATGGGCGCAGCCACTTAATGGTACGGAAAAGTTGGTGGACCTGCCATTTCCAGACTGTCGCGAGTTCTCCGTCGAGCAGCGCGATAGCGAGGGAGCATGGTCAGAGGTTGCGAACGTCACTGTCACAGTGGTGGATGATTGCGCCCTGTTGGAAGGGTTGCCGTTGGATCAAAGCGGCATCCACCTGATGTTTTGGGCAGGCTGGGACACCCCTGATGAGGTGCCCGAGAATCTCAAACAAGCGGTTTTCTTGTTGGCAACGCATTGGAACGACAATCGATCTGCCATCAACCATTCGGGGGCGAACTCTGAACTTCCCTATGGTGTTGAGACCATGCTCCAACCTTTCGTTCAAGTCTTCGGTTAATCGGGATGGCAAAGCACCTGCAGGCAGGCGACTTCGATCGCCGCGCGGCTTTTCTGTCGCAAGAGACGGCTGATGACGGGTACGGGAACAAGATCGCGACGGGGCTAACCAAACGCTTCACATTATGGGCCAACCTTTACTATCTGCGAGGTGGGGAAGAAGTGTTGGCGAGCCGTCTTCAGGGCAGGCAGCCGGTTTTGATTTCGGTGAAAGTGTCCTCCCTTTCCCGCCAAATCCTGTCCGATTGGCATTGCGAGATCGACGGAGTTCGGTACGCACTGAAAGAGCCGCCTCGGCCGGCACAGAGAAATAGTATCCTGCAGTTCCTTGCAGAGGTCGCGCGCAGCCATGGTTGATGGTGTGCCGGCGTTTCGGCGGTTCATGTACCAAACCGTACCCGCCCGTGTCCGGCAGGCTGCCAAGACTGCTCTGGAAGCCGGCGCGAATGAACTGGTTGAGCAAATGCGCCGACTGGCGCCGAAAGACACCGGCGCATTGCGAGACAGCATCAACTGGACCTGGGGCGATGCGCCGGCGGGAGCGCTCTATTCGGATAGAGTGGGAGGCGACGACACCGGCGGCATTCGGGTCACAATCTACGTGGGTGGAACCGAAAGAACGAAGCGTCGGCAAGCTAGGAATTCGGGGACACGATTGAGAGATCAGAACCGAAGCGGGTACTTCGACGCGGACAATGCGCGGTATCAGGAGTTTGGCACGTCCAGGATGCCAGCCAACCCGTTTTTTTGGCCGGCCTATCGGGCCACCAAGAGGCGGATCAAAGCCCGCATCACGCGGGAAATCAACAAGGCGATAAAGGCGCTCTGAAATGGCATCACCGGACACTGAGTTTCAAAAGGCCATGTATGACGCCCTGAAGGGTTCTCCTGAGGTCATGGCGCTTGTCGATGACGTCTATGACGATTTGCGTCTTGGTGGTCAGCAGGGCTTTTCAGATGCACCGTTTGGGTCAAGCGACGGGTATATTTCTTTTGGTCCTGAGGTGGCTGTGCCCGACGATGCGGAGTGTATCGATATGGATGAAATCAGCATCCAGATCGATGTTTGGTCCCGCAAGGTTGGCCGCGTGCACTGCAAGGCGATCTGTTCGGCCGTCCGGAAGGTTTTGAAAGATGTAGTGTTTGACCTGCCGACGCATGGGCATGTCACAACCGATTTGGACCTGCAGCGTATCCTGCCGGATCCTGACAACGCCATAACCCATGGCGTTCTGCAGTTCACAGCGCACATCGAGGAAAGGTAGCACCATGGCGAAAGCTGTTTTTCACGAGCCGTTCAATTTTTCGAGCCGCAAGCGGAATGTGGGATGGGGCGTCAAGGCCTCGGAGGCCCCGCAAACGTTCCCGGAAGAATTGGTGGCAGCCGCGGTTGCGGCAGGAGCTGCCACACGTGTTCCGCCAAGGCGGAAAGCAAAGTCCAGGAGCAACCAGGGCGAAAGCGACAGCTGACATCAGCTTCGTTCAATTCCGAAACCCAAGGCCGCCCGCAAGGCGGCTTTTTTCATGAGGTGATGACATGGTGAAAGCCACCACAGAAAAATATGAAGACATGGTTCTCGAAGTGGACTTCGACGATACCGATCCGAACCCGGTCTATGCCCGGATCTGCGGCATGAAAGGGGTGGAGTTCGATTTCGCTCTGAACACATCCGAAACCGAAGTCCCGGACTGCGACAACGAGGGCAAGCCGAATGAAGTCGAGCTCGACGCGCAATCGGTTGCTGTTTCGGTCACAGCATCGGGTGTCTGGGCGCAGCAGGCCAATGGCAGGATGATCACTTGGCTGAAGAGCGGAGCGTCCATTCCGGTTCGGTGCGGCCACATCAACGCGGCGGTTGGCGATCCGGAGTATGAGACCGGGCGCGCCAAGCTGGTTTCGCTCAAGAACGCCCGCCCGGACAACAAAGGCAAAGTGACGGCGGCAATCGAAATCAAGTTCGACGGAACGCCGGTTACCGAGAACAAAACCTGATGACGCACCGGGTTTCAAAAATCTGGGCTGGGGGTGAGCACGATTTTGCCCTTGGCCTGGCAGAGCTGCGCGCGCTTCAGAAGAATTGCGATGCGGGTCCGGAAGTGATCATGACGCGACTTCGGGTTGGGTCGTGGATGGTTGACGACGTGATCGAGGTTTTGCGCCTTGGCCTGATCGGTGCGGAGATGGAGCCAAAAGAGGCCGGACCCTTGGTCACCCGTACGTTCGAGCAATACGGAGCCTATGCGCTGAAGTTGGTCGCCTATGAGGTGATCACTGCAGCTCTGATCGTGGAGGCCGATGATCCGGTGGGGGAGCCGGACGGGGTGGAGCCGATGGCCAATCGGGAAAATGGCAATTCTCCCGAATCTACGGTGCCGGGGCCGTAATGGGTTTCACCCCTGAAGAAGTGGGCCGCATGAGCCTTTGGGAATTCATGGCGTGCCGGGATGGCTGGAATGTGGCTCACGGTGGCGACGGGCGAAAAGGTGGCGGCGCTGTGGCGGACTTCTCCGACGCGGAGTTGCGTGAGATGGGAATCGAGGGGTTCTAAAGATGTCGGATACTCCAGGGCTTTCAGTACCTCTCAATGTGAAGCTGCAACAATTCGAGCGGCAACTGGCGCGCGTAGATGCGTTGGCTACCAAGAGTGCCAAGTCCATTCAGGACAAATATGAGCAAGCCAATGGCAGGGTGGCGAATAGTTTTGCCAAATCGGCGGAGGCATCTGCACAGGTTTTCGAGCGCGCTATCCAAAAGGAAACCCGCGCGTTTCAGCGGCTGAAAGCGTCCGTCGATCCAGCCTATGCCGCACAGCGCCGTTACGAGGCTGCAGTGCGGCAGGTGGAGGCCGCAGTCCGAATGGGCGCTGTCAGCCAGAAAGAAGCAAACGCGGTCCTTGAGCAAGCGCGGGCCGCCCATTTAGGCGCAGGCCTCGCTGCCACGGCGGCGGCCGGACAGGCAGGCGGTTTCTTTAACGTCTCGCGCCAGGGACGGGCCGTGTTGATGAACACGACAAACCAAGTGTCGGATATGTTTGTTCAATGGGAGATGGGCACCAACGTGATGCGAATTGCGGGGATGCAGCTTCCACAAATGCTATCCGGGTTCGGTATGCTCGGCGGAACCCTGGGGGTAATCGCTCCTATTCTGGCCACCATCGCTGCCATCGGTTTTCCGGTCGCAGCTTTTCTTTTGGCTGCAGGTGACAATGCCGAGGAGAGTGCCGCCAAGGTCAAAACCTTTGCGGATGCCTTTGGAGATGCGGAATCCGCGATCAACAGCGCGTCCGCTGCTGTTGGCCGGGCTGCCAAAGGTGACCTCGAGGATCTGCAGAGCGCGTACGGGGCTGTCACACAGGAAGTCAAAAACCTGATCGAAGCCCTGGCGCGGCTGGAAGTGGAAAAGGCCTTGGTTGCGACCCGCACGGCTGTCGATAAGTTCTTCGAGGACAACTCGGGTGCCGCCGAAATCAGCGAAGCGCTCGAAAAGCGTAACGCGATGATTGAAGAAACGCAGTCGAAGATCGCTGAGCTTCAGGCTTCCCCTTTGGCCGGCTCCACAGTTGTTGTGGAGCAAGTTGAGCGGCTGCAGGGAATTCTGGCCAGTTTGGAAGACACCACATCGTTGGCGGAACACTTCAAGATTTCGCCGGAAGTGCTGACTTCCATTCATGATGCACAAGAGGCCTTGAACGCGGCCCGTCAGGCCGGAGATATGGGGCAGATAGCCGAAGCAATCGCCGACCTTCGGGCAGCGTTGGGCGATGCCAATGCCGATCTAGGCAAACTGTCGGACCAGCTGGCGGAAGCGGAGGATCTGGCGCGGCGGACCGACAACCAGGTCCAGCGTCTGGCTACGTCCGCAGGCACAGTCAACTTCGATGCGGCTACCGCCAGTGCGGCTCGGATGGCTGATGAGATCAACCGCGCAGTTGATGCCTTGTATGAACTGCGCGCTCAGGGTTTGACCGACTTGGAGACGGCGCAAATTCGGTACGAATATAGGGATGATCCAATCGGGCGAGCCGGGGCATTGGCAGGCGCAGAGTTCGACAGGCGCACCTCTGCGGTTTGGAATGCAGCGGCTTCGGCCGATCCGGATGCGTTGGCATCATATGACCGCCAGCGGGCGGAGGCGGTAGAAACTGCGCGCGAAATCGCACGGTTGAATGAGGCAAGCCGACCCAAGCGGAAATCAGGCGGCGGCAGGTCTGGCCGCACGGGCGGGGGAAAGGCCAAAGCGGAAGCCTTCGACCTGTTTGCAAACTCTGAAGCAGAAATCACGGCGCTGGAACGCCAAATCGAAATGATCGGCAAGTCTGCAAAGGAAGTCGCGTTCCTGACGGCCAAGTACGAGCTTCTTGATGCTGCCAAAGACAAGAACATCGACCTGGACCAGCGATCTGCCGACACAGGCAAAACCGTTCGCGAAGAGATCGACGCTCAAGCCGAGGCGATTGCAAATCTGACCATCAAGGCAGAGCAGTACGCTGCCCAGCAGGAGTTTATGAACGACCTGACGGAAGAGCTGCAGGATGGGCTGATCGACGCGATTGTTGAGGGTGAGAATTTTGCGGACGTGCTAGCTGATGTCGCCAAGGCTTTGGCCAAGGCCGCGCTGCAGGCGGCTTTGTTCGGCAAGGGGCCATTGGCTGGCGCTTTTGGTGGCGGCGAAGGGCTGTTGGGCTCGCTTTTCGGCGGAGGCAAAGGTGGGGGGCTGTCGTTCTTTGCCAAAGGAACGGACTACGCGCCCGGAGGGGCTGCGATGGTCGGCGAAGATGGGCCGGAGCTTGTGCATTTGCCTCGCGGATCGAAGGTGGTGCCGAACCACAGGCTGTCCCAGGGAGGTGGCCGCTCGCAAGTTGACGTTTTCGTCCATCCAAGCGGTGAGTTCGACACGCGGGTGCAGAGAATAAGCGGCGATGTCGCGACCACCGTCAGTGGTCAGATGATCAGCCAGAACAACCGCAGTTTTTCCGAGCTTCAGCGTAGGTAATCCATGGCAACAGTTATTGACATTGACCCTGCGCTGTTGCGGCGGGCGCATGAAAACTTCTGGTTGGACCTTGATGACGTATCGACAGGGCCGGGTTTGGACGGGCGCGAGCAGGTCCTATACTCGGAAAACCGGCGCTGGATCGGTCGCTTGGACCTGATCCGGTTGCGCCCGGATGCAATGCGACAGGCGATTGTCATAGGGGATCGGTTGCGCGGAAGGGCAAATGTCCTGCGCGTCACGTTATGCAACCATAGAACCTTGGTCTTCTCTGGCGATGCGCATCAGTTTTGGAGAGATGCCGGGCTTTCGCCCGATGACATTTCGCGCGGTCACACGCTCTTTGACGATGGTTCGACTTTTGACGATGGGGCGGGCTTTGCTCTGCCAGATGTTGGGGAGCCGACAGTGGTGGCAGACGCGCCCGCAGGCGCATCCGAAATCCAGCTTGACGGTTACCTGGGCCGAAATATCAGTGTTGCGGCATACTTTTCGATTGCTGATTTCTTGTACCGGGTCGAGGCCAACGTGGACGGCCAAATCCGGTTCAATCCACCTCTACGGCAAGCTGTCGCTGCGGGTGATCAGGCTAACGTCACGAACCCAACGGTACGCGTTCGGCTCCGCTCCAAAGCGGATTGGCGTCCGTTTTGCGAGTATTTTCGCAACGGCTCGCCGATGTCTGTCAACGTGGTCGAGGCCTTCGACCGATGATGGAGTTTGTCGCGGCGCAGCCGGAAGAGTACCGCGCGCCGGTCATGGAGCTGATCTCGGGCGGGGCGGTGATGGTTGCGGTGATGCTGCATCTGGACTTTGCAGATGAGCCCGTCCGGCTGTGCAATCGCAACGTGCCGTTCACGGATATGAAATGGGGTCATGAGTGGGGCGCGGGCGGTGGTCTGCTGGTGGGCCTGCCGGAGGTCACTGGGGGAGATGGTCAGCTTGCGCCGTTCCGCGAGTACCAGCTCGGCATGCCTGACGAGATGATCGACAACGAGCAAAGCGAGACCTGGGCCGCCGGGGTTGTGACCATGGTGGGTGATGTGTCGAACTATCGAGGGCGAGATGCGGGGCTCTATTTGCAGCTTTTCGATCCGGGCACGGAAACTCCTATGGGCCATCCTTTCGCAGTCGACATCGGGTTCATGGACCGGATGACGGTTTCGGTTCTGCGCGGCGGGGCCATTGTACGCCTGACCACAGAAAGCCTTTTGGCCCGCAAAGGTGTGCCGCCCTACGGGATGCTGACCTACTTCGACCAAAAGCGCCGGCACCCCACCGACGAAGGCCTGCAGTTCGTCACAGAGGCGGGCAAGCTGATCAAGTGGACTGACTGGTAAGATGCTGGCTGATTTCATTGCCTTGACCCGGGGCGATCCATTCGTCTGGGGGCAAAACGACTGTGCGCTTTGGGCGGCTTCTGCCGTCCGGTTTGAGACCGGGTTTGATCCTGCCGCCGATCTGCGCGGGACGTACAGCAGGGCGTCGTCCTGTCGGCGCATGATCCAGAGGGCGGGCGGTTTGTTGCGGTTGATCGAACCGCGCATGCGCTGGTCGGGATTGCGGGATCTGAGCGGCGACGGCGTGGCCGTCCTGTCTCTCGATGATGGCCATGAAGGCCAAACGCTGTGCGGGCTTATCCTGGACGGGCGCGCGGTTCTGCGGATGAAGACCGGCCTTCAGATCTCCGATGATTTCACGGTTCTGCGGGGGTGGTCATGGTAGCGGCACTTGGGGCTCTGATCGGCTACACGGGCGTGGGGGCGCTGTCCGTTGCCGGTGTGACGCTGGCGGTTGGTGGGTCTTTGACATGGGCCGGGATTGCCCTGAACGTGGCCGGGTCTCTGGCCCTCAGCACGCTGACCCAACCAAAGCTGCCGGAAGCGGCCAAGCCAGAGAATATCCAGGTCAACAACAAGAGTGCCACCGGGCCACGCATCGGCCACGTAGGGCGCGTTCTGGTGGGTGGCAACACGGTGTTCCATCGGGCGAAGAACGGCGTGTCTTACCGGGTGTTTGCGCATGGTCATGGCGAGGTCACGTCTGTTCTGGAAATCCAGCTGGACTCGCGGCCCGTGCCGTTGTTGCCTAACGGTGACGTTGACCGTGATCGTCCGCCCTACGTTCGACGCAGAGACGGTGGCCTGACGATCATTCCCAAAGTGCGGGTGCTTAGCAGAGAGGGTCTGGTTCCGAGCCCGCACTATGATCAGATCACGGACGTTTGGCCGGAGTGGACTGCAGATCACCGTCTGGACGGGCTTTGGACCAGTATGATCCGATCAGAGTCGGTCAGCGCGTCACGGTTCCGCAAGATTTTCCCGAATGGCGAGCCGACCTTGAAGGTGCTGGCCGAGACGGCGGCGTGTTTCGATCCGCGCACAGAGCTGTCCGGTTTCACGGAAAACGCGGCGCTGGTGATCAATCATTATGCGTCGCTGCCCGATGGGCTCAATCGGCCCGACGCCTTTGACGTGAATGACATCATCGCGGCGGCTGACATCTGTGATCGCGATGTCGCTTTGGCGGAGGGCGGGACAGAAAAGATGTTCCGCCTCGCGGGCTCGTACCTGCTGAATGAGAAGCCGCAGGATGTTCTGGGCCGCATGTTGACCGCCTGCGCAGGGCGGGTGCGCCTGAAGCCCACCGGCAAGATCGGGCTGAAGGTCGGGGCCTGGTCGCCGCCGGAGTTCACGCTTGGTTTTGGCGACATCCTCGAAGTCCAGGAGGTCAACCCCGGCCCGGACCTTCTGGACCGCTACAACCAGGTGGTGGGACGTTTCACCAGTCAGGACCTTGGCTACATCGAAGTGGATGCCGAGCCATGGCGGGATGATGTGCGGGTGGCAGAAGACGGCGAGGTTCTGACCGGGCCGGACAAGACGCTGATCATGTGCCCGTCGCATCGGCAGGCGCGGCAGTGCATGAAAATCCACATGGAGCGGGACAACCCCAAGCAGGAGGTCTCGCTGCTCTGCAAACCCAAAGCGCTGCCAGCGATCTATGAGGACACAATCGCGCTGGATGTGCCGCAACTGGCGTTGGTGGGGGACTATGAGGTCGCGCGCTACTCCCTGAGCTTCGAGAAGGGTCTTCTGCGGGCTGTCGCCCTGGTCCTGCGCAAGGTTGATTCAGCGGCCTATTCGCTGGCGCTCGCCGAGCAGGGCTCGGTGCAGGAACTGCCAGAGCCGGACAATGAGGAAGGTGTCCCTTTGCCGGAAAACGTGGTCGCAGGCGGGGCGGGGGTACAGGCGGCTGCAAACACCTTCGTCGCGGGGATCTCCGCAGGCTGGGCCGCGCCGCCAAGCGATGCGCTGTCGCCGGTGGTGCGCTACAGCAAGGCGGGCGAGGACAACTGGAAAGACGTGCCGGTCAACGATGAGGCCACGTCGGTCGAGATTTCCGGACTGCAGGACGGGCAGGCTTATGACGTCAGCGTGGCCTTTGTCACGCCCGGCGGGGTCGAGGGCGAAGAAGTGATTGTCGCTGGCGTCGTCGCGGTTGCGGTGGTCGATCCGCCTTTGCCGCCCACGGGCCTTACGGTCACCGATCAGGGCGGCGGCGTGGCGCTGGTCGAGCTGACGGCTTCTGCCTCCGCCTCGCTGTGGAAAACGGAAGTCTACCGCGACGGGGTCTTGGTCGGCTCGATCTATTCCGGGCCGGGGGCGGCGATTTCTTTGTCGGACAGTTCAAGCCCCGGCACCTTCGATTGGACGGCGCGTTCCGTCGATGTGTCGATCAAGGATTCGGCGACAGACGCAGGGCCGGTGACGGCCACAATTACCTGAACTCTCAGACATCAAGAGGTGTAAAGCATGGTGTTTCCACACGGGGGCGCGGGCCAGATTTGGCGTGACCAGGTCGGTCCAAACAACGATGGCAAGCCGGAAGATGAGGCGCACGGGCCAAAAAAATCGGAAATTCGCGGCTGGGGCGGCGCTGTCGAGGACCGGATCGAAGCGGTTGAAGGGTCCACCTTCGGCATCACCGCTTTGCGCCCGCGTGAAAGCGTTCAACTGCGCGCTACGACCAACAAAACGTTGTCGGGCGAGCAGACGATTGACGACGTGCTGACCAGTGCCAGCCGTGTCCTTCTGACGGCCCAAACGGACCCGGCGGAGAATGGGCCTTGGGTGACAGCCTTTGGCGCTTGGACGCGCCCTGCGGACGTCGATGAGGCGTCAGAGGTCAACCTGTCGGCCTTCTATGTGGAGGAAGGCACCTTTGGCGGCGGCAAGTCCTACGTGCTGGCCGTCGCCGCGCCGGATACCTTCGTTCTTGGGACGGATGCGATTGCCGTTCACCTCGCTGGCGATGCTGCGTCCCTGACCGGGCTTCTGGCGGTAGGGAACAACCTGTCGGATGTTTCGGACCCGGACGCAGCCAGGGCCAACCTGGGCGCGGCTGGTGCAGAAGACCTTGACGGTCTGGTCGCCGCCGAAGAACTCGCCGATGAGAGCGGGGCTGTGTTTGCCGTTGTCGACGAAGGCGGGCGGCGCACATGGATGGAGACCGCGCCGGATGGCGGACCAACCGACCAGGCGGCGGATCAGATCGGCGCAAAGCTGACGGCGGGCAACACGCCTGCGATGATGGCGACAGAGGATATTCTGGACGAATCCGGGGTTCTCTTCGGCTTTGTGGATGAACAGGGCCGCCGCACCGATCTGGAAGTTGGACCCGATGGCCGCTTCACGAAACGCGTCATTGACAGCATTCTGGCCGCGATGGAGGTCTCGGGCCGCGTTGTCTCCGGGCCGAACTTCGTGGCCTCCGGGGACAGCCTGACGGCGGGGTCTGGCGGCGGCGGGACAAGTTATCCCTCCGTTCTGGCTGGCCTGACCGGGCGGGTGGTGACCAATCTCGGCGTCGGGGGCGAGGGCTCGCGTACCATCGCCGGGCGGGTCGGGGCCTTGCCTTACCTCGCCACGCCTGCCGGTGATCAACTGCCTGCATCCGGCGGCGTCACGGTCACGTTGACTGGCACCGATGGCGGCGCTGTCGCGCCGCTCCTGCAGGGCAGCGCGGGCCTCAATCCCTGCACACTGGAAGGGGTGACGGGAACACTGTCGGAATCGGGCGGCACCTACACCTTTACACGCGCTGCATCTGGATCAGTGGTTCCGGTGCCCCGTCCGGCTCCGGTGATCACCGCGTCGGCTGCGCACAAGGGCGACATCCACTTGTTCTGGTGGGGCCAGAACGACGGCACCAACGATGCCACGGACATCATTGCGCGGATCCGGGCGGGGATCGACTGGATGGATGCGCTGGACAAGCGGTTTCTGGTCCTCGGCTTGACCACATCCACGCTGGATTACCGCGCACCCATGCACGCGCAGTTTTTGGTGGCCTTCGGGCGGCGCTTCGTGAACCTGCAGGAATACCTCGCCAGCTACGCCGCGCTTTCTGAAGTCGAGATCACGCCCACCGCGCAAGACGACGCCGACATCGCTGCCGGGATGGTCCCTGACAGCCTGCGCAGCGATGCGACGCACCTCAATGCCGCCGGTTATTCGCTGGTCGCCAATTGCATTCATAACCGGGCCATCGAGCTCGGCTTCCTCTAAGGAGAATACGCCGATGGGCAAGAAAATC
>NZ_SRXY01000015.1 GCF_004804335.1 Pacificoceanicola onchidii | reverse complement strand
ACGCGGCGCAGCAGGCGCTGATCCTGGAGCTGTCGGCCCGCATCGAGCAGCTTGAAGAGAGCGCCGCGGACTGATCCGCCGCCCGAGCATTTGAAACCGATGAAACGCCGCCCTGAAAGGGGCGGCGTTTTGCATGACGGACGGGGGCTTTTTCAGCGGTCCTGATGCCGGTCTTGCCCCGGATGCTCCGGGGTTTTCCCCTGATCGGGAACATGACATACAGGGCCGTATGAAAACGCTGTTTTTGCACATTGGCCGCGGGAAAACCGGCACCACGGCGCAGCAAAAAGCACTCGCGGCTCACCGCGAGACCTTATTGGCTCAGGGCATCGATTATATCCTCGCAGGGGACGAAGGGCGCGGTGGCGGGCATCAGGACTTCGCCAAGAGTTTTATAGACGAGCGGCCCGGCTATATGGTGCCTCCCGCGAACCCCGAGGCGCTGCGTGCCGAGACCGCGCGGCAGATTGTCGAAAGCCCGGCACAGGCCGTCCTGCTCAGCTCCGAGAATTTTCCGCTTGTGAACAAAGCGGCGCTGAAGGCCTGGATCGAGGCGCTTGGGGTCATCGCATCGGTCAGGGTGATCCTGTTTGCCCGGTCCCAGGACGAGCTGGCGGAATCCGAATACAACCAGATGGTCAAGGTCGGGGCCGAGACAGGGTCTGCGATGGCTTATGCCGAAACCCTCGAGGGGGCCGATTTCTTTGCCGAAGCGGAAGCATGGGCTGCGCATTTTGGCCGGGATGCCATGATCGCGCGTCTGTACGACGGCAAGGCGCAGGATGCTTTGGCAAAGATGGCGTCCTGCCTGCCCGGTCAGCCTGACTTGCAGCCTGCCGAACGCGCGGCCACCCGCCAGGGCGCGAACCGGTCTCTTGGCGCGCGCGCGCTGACCGTGGCAAGGCTCATGAACGGGGCCGGTGTTTCCGATCACCGTCTGCGGCATCCGATTTTCCAGGCCTTTGACGGGAAAGACCGCCCCGCCGTGCTGTTCACGGCACAGGACGCGGCCACCATTCGCGCGCGCTTTGCCGAAAGCAACAGGCGTTTTGCCCGGCGCTATCTCGGGAACCCTTGTGATGGTGATCTCGGCGGGCGGCGCTACGACGATGCAACCCGCGACCGGCTCCATGCCGAAGCGCAGGACCTTTTCAGTACCTGACACAGGATCAAAGGACATCTTGATGCACGACAGCCCGTCCCAGCCGTCCCTCGAATTCCGCATTCCGCTCAGTCCGAGTGACAGCATGATGCGCATGGTTCGGTATTTTCTCGAATCCATCCAGGAGTTTGGCGGGCCTATCGGAAAATCCGCCCATTGCGCCCTGGTTGTCGGGGATGAGACCCCGCCCTTTGATCTCAGGGAGACATACCCCTGGATGAACGATCATGACATGTCGGTGCATTGGGTCGATCAGGAGAACTTTGCCAAGTGGAAGTACGACGCCACCGGGTTCGAGCGCTTCTGGGTCGAATCCCGGGCGGATGTGGTGGCCATGATCGATGCGGATCTGCTCGTGACGGGGGATTTCGACGATGTGATCCTGCAGGCGCACAGGGATCAGACGATCCTTGGGGTGATCGCCCATGTGTCGCCCTTCGGGCGGACCAATTCCGATGGCCGTCCGTCCGCCGCATGGTGGCAGGATATCTTTGACGCCGCCGGTGTGGACATGCCGCCTTTGGAGTTCGAGTGCTCGGCATGGGGCATCAATTTTCGCACCATCCCCGGTTTTGAGCGGACAAACATCATTTTTGGCGATGAGGCGCATCGCTATGGACCGGCTTATTTCAACGCCGGTGTGGTGATCGGCCCGCGGGCGCATTTCGACACGATGGGGCGCACGTTTGTCGACGACCTGACGCTTGTGCACCGCTTCCAGCAGACCCATTTTGCCTATCAGATGGCGCATCCGGTCTGCTGCGCCCGCCACGGGTTTCGCTGTGAAACGATCCCGGTTGATTACAACTTCGCCCTCAACATACCGACAGACCTGTACCGCTCCCTGAATCCGGGCCCCGACGGCCCCGGCACGCATGAGGACACCAGGATTTTTCACTACATTGGTGGCGGCAAATACTTCACCGGAGAGGATGCGGTGGATGAGCTGATCGAGAATGGCAGGGATGACGGCGCCTGGCCTGTCTTCCGCGCGCGCCTGGGCCGGGTGCGGGAGAGGATCAGACAGCAGGATAGCCGGCCCTAGACGATCCAGAAATCGCCCGCGCCCAGCTCTGACAGCTGGGTATCCTGCAGCGTGACATCGCCGCCCGGCAGGCGCAGCACCACGTCCTGGCCGACCTGATCCATCTCGATCTGGGAGAAATTGCTGATCCCCGGCACGCCGATCTTGATCAGGTCGACCCCGTCTTCGAAATCGGTGATCGTGTCGTTGCCATGCCCGGCGTAGAAGGCAAAGGTATCCGCGCCCCAGCCGCCGTAAAGCGTGTCATTGCCCGCGTCCCCGCCGAGCGTGTCATTGCCGTTGCCGCCAAAGAGCTGATCACTCCCCTCCCCGCCCCAGAGCGCATCGGCACCGTCATTGCCATAGAGCGTGTCACTGCCCGCCCCGCCGGCCAGCGTGTCGTCACCGGCCTCGCCGTTGAGCAGGTCCGCGCCCGCGTCCCCCCAGACCCTGTCATTGCCGTCCCCGCCCCAGAGCGTGTCCTGACCATCGCCGCCTCCAAGCGTGTCATTGCCCCAGCCGCCGCTGCCAAGGTCATTGCCGGCATCGCCCCAGACCTTGTCATTGCCGCCGCCGCCCCAGAGCGTGTCATCGCCGTCGTTGCCGCCAAGCGTGTCATAGCCCGCGCCGCCCCGGACCAGATCGTTCAACCCTCCGGCCCAGATCTTGTCGGCGCCGTTGCCGCCATCCAGCGTGTCATTGCCGTAGCCCCCGAGCAGCGTGTCATTGCCATCCCCGCCGAGGATCTCGTCATCGCCATTGCCGCCGTCGAGGCTGTCATTGCCCCTGTCGCCGCCCAGGATGTCATCGCCATCCCCGCCCCAGCCGCTGTCGTTGCCGTCATTGCCCCAGAGCCGGTCATCGCCATCGTTGCCGTGCATCCGGTCATGGCCGTTGCCCCCGGCCATGGTGTCATGGCCGGCGTGGCCGTGCAGATGGTCCTGGTCATGGCCGCCCCAGAGCTTGTCGTTGCCGTCCTCGCCCCAGAGCGTGTCATTGCCGATATCACCGCCAAGCGTGTCGTCATTGGCGCCGCCGGAGGCGAAATCGTTGCCCGCGTCGCCCCAGACCTTGTCCATGCCGTCTTCGCCGTAGAGGCTGTCATGGCCGGAGCCGCCGCCGAGCACATCGTCGCCGTATCCGCCCCAGGCGCGGTCCTGGCCCGCATCGCCCCAAAGCTGATCGTTGCCGCCATCGCCCCAGAGCAGATCATTGCCGTTTTGCCCGCCCAGGGTGTCATTGTCGCCGCCGCCGCGCAGCGTGTCATTGCCGTCGCCGGACCAGATCAGATCGCTGCCGCCCTCGCCCAGCAGGCTGTCATTGCCCGCCTCGCCGGTGATGGTGTCGCCCAAGAAGGTGCCGGTCAGCACGTCATCGGCCGGGTTGCCTGCCATCACCGCGCCGGTGGGCGGCGGCGAGGGCATGATGTGATCGGCCCAGGTGAAACCGTTCGGAAAGATGTCCGCCTCGCTGAGCGGCCCGCCGCCGCCGGAGGTCACGTCGATGATGGTGTCGCGGATGGTGATCCGTGCCCCCCAGGTGGTGGGGGTGATGGTCAGCTGCGCGGTGGAGCGCAGCATGGCAAAGCCCGAAAGATCGAGGCTGTCCTGTCCGGGGGTGAAATCCAGAATGCGCACGCGCTGAGCCGTATCACCTTCACAGATCACGAAGGTGTCGGAGCCCGCGCCGCCATGCAGCGTTGTCCCTTCGGTGCCCGCCACCAGGATGTCATTGCCGCCGTGGCCATACAGCGTGTCCTGCCCGGTCCCGCTGGCGGCGATCAGGTCATCGCCCGCGGTGCCGTCAAAGCGCGTGTTCGCCGGGCTGGTGTCGTGGATGGCCTGCCCGAGGTTGCCCAGGGAGACCGAAAGCTGGGTCACCCCGTCATCGGTGCCGCTGGTGACGAAGATCTGCAGTTCCGTGCCGACCACCGTCGCGGCGATGGCGGTGACATTCTCCAGCCCGAGGCCGATGTCATGCTCGATCGTGTCGAGATGCAAAAGCCGCCCGTCCGGCAGCAGGGTAAAGAGGCTGAGCCCGTCATCGCCGCCGCCCGCGACGACAAAGACCTGCCCATCGACCTCGGCCACGGCCATGGCCTGCACATTGCCAAAGCGGGTGGTCAGCCCGTCGACCACGTGATCGACCGGGGCAAGCCCGCCGCCGGGGTTGACCTTGAACACGCTCAGCGAAGAACTGTCCGCCGAGGCCACAAGCGCCCATGTGGTGCCAAAGGCGGTGACCGTTTCCAGCGCGGTCGGGGTGGCGATCCCCATGCCTTTTTCCGCGCCTTCGTAATCCACCGGGCTCAGCGCGCCGGTGACGCCGTCCACGGCATAGCTGAGGATCCCGCCCCGGTCCGGATCGGTGGCCAGCAGGATCTCCTGCCCGTTCACGTCCGTGATGGCAAGCTCGACCCCGACCCCAAGCTCGAAACTCGCGCCGGTCTGGCTCAGCCCGCCGCCCGCAGACGGCACGTAGCAGCGCAGCATGCCGGTGGTGGCATCCACCACGTAGAGCGTGCCCCAGGCGCTGCCGGAGGTGACCACATCGGAGATGTTCCAGGTCCCGCTTGTCAGCCCGGTGTTCTGATCGAGCCAGTTGATCCGGCCATCGGTGCCGATCTGGTAGCCGCGCAGCATGCCGGTGCCGGTGGGCGAGCCGCCGCCGATCAGCAGCTGGGTTGTGCCATCGACCACCGCGTATTCGAGGATGTCCCCCGCCGTGCCGCCGAGCCATGAGGGGAAATAAAGCGTATCAAGCCGCGTCGGCAGACCACCCGCAGGGTTGAGCGCATAGGCGGTGATGCCGCCGCCCTGCCCGGTCCCGGCATAGAGCACCGGGCCGGACGCCGTGATCACGATTTCCAGAGAGTGCAGGTTGTTGTCGAGGAACACATCCCCGGCACTGATGCGGCCATCCCATTCGAGTTTCATCAAAGCGCCCCACGCGGCAGGTTTCTGACCGCAGGCATGCCTGGGCAAAGCGGATGCAGGAGGCCCGGATTGGGGCAAAACGGGGCGGTTTCTTTAGGGTTTGTTTAAACTGCGCGGGGGTTTGAGGGCCGGTTTGGGGGCTTTGGCGGTCATTGAGCCTATCCCGTCCCGGACTTGATCCGGGCCCTCATGACCACAGGACAAGCCGTGCCCATCATGCTGGAAGCATGTCTCCGACATGACGGGCCGTGGTGCGGCGATGCACTCGTTGATCCCCTTGATTTATACCGGCCACTGGCGCGCTAGACAGGTGTGGCTCGTTACGACAACCCAATCGCCGTGCCGTCACGCCAAAGGCGTGCCGAGAGCATGTCGGCGCACCTTTGGTGCGACGGGACGGCCCGTCGATGGCACGGCGCCCTTCGGGCTTGATTCCGCGCTGGGGTGCAAAGAACCAATGACCGCTTCAGCCCCAAAACCACCCCGCCCGCCGCACGCGTGAGACATCTCCGATGACCCGTTTCAAATCGGATCGAAAACACTCTAGGTTGCCTCCGAGTCGACAGGCAGGCAGGACACCATGCAGATCACCATTGTTGGAGCGGGGCTTTCCGGGGCCGTGGCCGGGCGCACGCTGGCCGAGGCCGGTCACCATGTGACGATCCACGACAGCCGCCCCCATGTGGCCGGGAACTGCCATACCGAGCGCTGCGATGAGACCGGCGTCATGGTGCATCTCTATGGCCCGCACATCTTTCACACCGGCGATGCCGAGGTCTGGGACTATGTGAACCGCTTCACAACCTTCCGACCCTATCGCCACCAGGTGAAAACCACCGTTCAGGGCGCGGTCTATGCCATGCCCATCGGGCTGCACACGATCAATCAGTTCTTTGGCAAGACCTTCCGCCCGGAGGAAGCCCGCCAGTTCATCGAAGAGCATGAGGCGGACCTGAGCATCACGGACCCGCAAAGCTTTGAGGAACAGGCCCTGCGCTTTGTCGGCCCGCGGCTCTACGAGGCTTTCTTCAAGGGCTATACCGAAAAGCAATGGGGGATGAGCCCCAAGGCCCTGCCCGCCTCCATCCTCAAACGCCTGCCGCTGCGGTTTGACTATAACGACAACTACTTTGCCCATGCCTTTCAGGGCATGCCCGAGAACGGCTATACGCCGATGGTCGAAGGCATTCTGGACCATCCGAACATTGATCTGCACCTTGGGTCCGCGCTGGATGCCGCGAGCGCTGGAACAGGCGATCACCTGATCTGGACCGGGCCGCTGGATGCCTATTATGGCGGGCGGTTCGGCGCGCTTGGCTATCGCACGCTGGATTTCGAGCGGTTTACCAGCACCGGCGACTGGCAGGGCTGCGCGGTGATGAACTACGGGGATCCGGATGTACCGTTCACCCGCATCACCGAACACAAGCATTTCGCGCCTTGGGAAGAGCACGAGGGCACGGTTTTGTACCGCGAGGTCTCCCGCGCCTGCGAGGCGGGGGATATTCCCTATTACCCGATCCGCCTGACCGGCGAGATGGCGATGCTGGCGCAATACGAGGCTTTGGCCGAGGCGGAAGAAAACGTCACCTTCCTCGGGCGGCTCGGGCGCTATGCCTACATGGACATGGACGTGACAATCCGGGCGGCTCTGGATGTGTCTCGGGGGTTGGCCCAGCGGTTTGAGTGAGGTCTGACGGAGTGGCCCCATGCTGAAGAAGACACGGGCTCTCCTGAGCCTCCTCGTCCCGCAGTCCTGGCTGTCCACGGCCTATATCACTGAGCGCCTTTCCATCCTGATGGACGATCCTGCCACATGCGAGCATGACTGGTACGTGGTTGCAGGCATCCTTGATACTGTCGAGTTGCAGGTTCAGTGCATGAAATGCGGGACCTACAGCGAGGTTCCGGAGCCGACACAGGAAGAGTGGAACGCCTGCGCCGGAGCCATGGAAAACCCCTATCCTTGGGAGGACACCTCCCGGATCAGATACTATCAGACAGACGAGGCAGCCCACTGACTCAGCATGAGGCGCGGTTTGGGTGAGGTTTTTGGCTCTGAGTCGGTTGGAACTGAGTGCCTATCGGTGAAATCTGTCCCCCGGATCGCTTGCCGAGCCAGAGCGATTAGATACTGGCGACATCCAGACCGGCGTCCTTGAGACACGGCGCGATCTCCCTCAGTTCTGAAAAGTTCGAACGCCCCCTCTCCCCGCTCCAAAAGTCGGCCTTGAGGTGCTTTCGTTTTGCTGTATTCCACAGGCATGGTTGGGTTGATCAAAACCTTTGTTGTTTTTCCCATGCTGATCGCTGGGTTGCTGGTGCCGAAGGTTTCGGCGCTGGCGCTGCATCTCAACCCGAACATCATGGCCATCGTCATCTGTACCGGAACCGAGATGGTGACCATTCACATTGGCGCCGATGGCGAGCCCGTCGAGACAACGGAAGCCGGTCAGGCGTCCTGTGTTCTGGCCGATCCGAACGCCGGGGCCAATCCCGCCTACGCTGTCTGGACCCAGGCCCCGCGCAGCTATCGCGCGAGCTTTGTCGAGATCGCCAACAGCGCCCGGACCGAAGCCGAAGTGGGGCTTCTCCCCGATCTCAGGGGGCCTCCGCGTGTGATCTGATCCACCAGTTCTGATCAAATCACACACGAAAGAGACCCGATGACTGACTCCACCTACCAGGGGGGGCAAACCCGTGCCGATGCCACGGGGGGCCTGCTCTACCGCCTTGTCTGGAAATGGCATTTCCTGGCTTCCCTTTACGTTCTGCCCTTCATGCTGATGCTTTCGCTGACCGGCGGGATCTACCTGTACAAACCCCAGATCGAAGCCTGGCTGTATGCCGATGCCTTCACCGTGACGCCGGCGGGGCAAACCCTGCCTTACGAAGACCAGATTGCCGCCGTCGAAGAGGCCGCCGGCATCACCCGCCTGCGCGGGGTGACCGCCTATGATGACCCGGCCCGCTCCACCCTGATCGAGTTCAACGATGCGGACAAGGTGCGCTCCTACGCCTGGGTGAACCCCTATACCGGCGCGGTGCTGAAGATCGCCGCGCGCGATGACATGGCGATGCGCGTCCTGCGCAAGTTCCACGGAGAGCTGCTCCTGGGAAGTGTCGGCACCAAGTTCGTCGAAGCGGCGGCGCATTGGGCGGTGGTGATGTTTGTCACCGGCCTGTACCTGTGGTGGCCGCGCGGGCAGCGCAGCCTGGCCAAGGCGGTGAGCCTGCCCACCGGCAAGGGCCGCAGCTGGTGGCGCGAGACGCATTTGTTCACCGGCTTTCTGGCGACCATCCTGATCGTGCCGATCCTCGTCTCCGGTCTGCCGTGGACGGATGTCTGGGGCGGCGGGCTGTCTTATGTGCAGGAACAGACCGGCACGAAGTCCAAAAGCCTGCGGTTTGGCGGCAATGTGCCGAATTCGACCGCCGACACGGGCGAGACCATCGCCTATGCGCAGGTGTTTGACATCGCCCGGGCGGAGGGGCTGCACGCCCCCTACGAGATGCGCCCGCCCAAGACCAACGAGGCGGCCTTCTGGCTGCGCTCGGCCAGCGTCCACCGGGCCGAGCAGACCGAGCTGATCATTGATCAGTACTCCGGCGCGCTGCTGAAACGGCACGATTTCGGCGACAATCCGGGTGTGGCGCAGGCCGTGTCCTACGGGATTTCCTTCCACCAGGGCGAGCTTTATGGCTGGCTCAACATCGCGCAGAACACGCTGGCTGCGCTGCTGGGCGTGGTGCTGTCCGTCAGCGGCTTTGTCGCCTGGTGGATGCGCCGTCCGGCGGGCAGCCTTGGCGTGCCTGCCGCCCCGGACGCCGCCCTGCCGGGTGGGATCATCGTTCTGGCGATTGGCCTTGCGATTGTCTTCCCGCTGATGGGAGGCACCCTGATCGCGGCGCTGCTGCTTGATTGGCTGATCTTCCGGCGCCTTGGCTGGTTCAGGGCAAAAACCGCCTGACCTTGCAAAGAGGCCGCCATGTGCGGCCTCTTTCTTGGTCCAGGACCCTCACACCAAAGAGCGCAGGCGTCCTTCCCAATCCGCCGCCGCGCCGCCCGCCTTGCCCATCGCCTGTTTGCCGAAATAGAGGTGCAGGATCAGGTCGGCGGTTTCCGGCAGGGTCCGGTCCGGAGACGGGGAGGCGAAGTGCTCAAGCACGGACAGGATGGCGCGGCGCAGGCGGTCTGCCATGGCGCGGGTTTTCTGGGCCGCTTCCGGGTGCTCTGGCCCCATCTCCACCATGGCGTTGCAGATAAAGCAGCCGCGGGTGTCGGCCTCCGAGCTTTGGAACATCGGCAGCAGGCAAGCCACCGCAGAGGGCGCGGCGCAGCGGCCCAGCCTGTCGACAACCGTGCTCACCACGGCGGTGTCATAATAGTCGAGCGCCGCGAGGTAGGTCGCTTCCTTGTCGCCAAAGGCCTGATAGAAACTGCCCCGCGTCATCCCCATCGCCGCCAGCAGGTCCGGCAGGGTCGTGCCCCGGTATCCCCTTTGCCAGAAGATCTCCATCGCCCCGCGCAGGGCGTCGTCATAGTTGAACTCGCGGGGGCGGGCCATGTTTGTTCCTTCGGATCGGTGCGTTTTGTGTCTAACAAAATAATCGCGGGACAGGCTCACGAAAATTGACATTTAGTTGTTTTGTACCATTCGGTCTTAAACGCTATCCCTTCTCCTGCACGGGGCAGCCGGGACCCGGGTCTGGACATCCGGCGCTGTTCACGCCCCGCACTCAGGAAAGGAAATGCCATGTCTCTCTTCAAATCCGCGGGGATCGCCGCCGCTTTGACCTTCGCCGTTGCCAGCGCCGCCCTGGCCGCGGGCCCCGAACTGAATGCGTCCTCCACCGGTCTTGCCTTGCAGGGCTATGATCCGGTTGCCTATTTCACCGAAGGGCAGGCCACCAAAGGCAACTACACGATCACCGCCACCCATGAGGAGGCAACCTATTGGTTCTCCAGCGAAGAGCACAAAGCCGCGTTTGAAGCGAACCCCGATGCCTATGCGCCGGAATACGGCGGCTATTGCGCCTTTGGCGCGGCCATGGGCTTCAAGTTTGACGGCGATCCGCACCACTGGAAGATCGTGGATGGCGAGCTGTATCTGAACCTGTCCAAGGACATTCAGGAGCGTTGGTCCGAAAACATCCCCGGCTTCATCGAACAGGCGGACGCCAACTGGGTCACCATCGAATCCGCGACGCCAGCCTCGCTGCAGAACTGACGCGATACCATGGCGTGGGTGCCCCTCACGCCATGACGGCGGCGCGCCAGACTGTCCCCCTGAACGTTGCAGCGCCGCCCGCCCCGGGCTCCGGTTGGAGCCCGGGAATGCTTTTTGAAGCGCCCCGTCCCGGACCTGATCCGGGACCTCATGGCCAGCGCACAAGCCGCGCCTATTGACGGGCCGTGGCGCGGCGATCCGCCTTAAGATCCCCTCGATTTATCTCAGAAACTGGCGCGCTAGACTGGTGTGGCGCCCAGCAACAACCCAATCGCCGGGCCGCGGGGACGGCCCGTCAATAGGCGCGGCGGCCTGCGGCCTTGATTCCGCGCCTGGGGTGAGTGGAACGCGCCCTCTCCCCCTTTACCCAATCTTAGCCCTCACCGGGCTCTATGAGGATCACTCGCATTTTCCTCAAAAAGGACGAATCCCCGGTGTTTCTCTCCCAACGCGCTGCTGCCCCTTCCCTGTCCCCTGATGCCAAGGAGGAGGCCGAGGCGCTTGTCCGGCAAGCCAGTGAGCAGCCGCTCACCGATGGTGGGCTTGTCACCGATCATCTGCTGACCGAGGCGCTCCGGCGCGATCCGGCGAACCATGCGGCGCGCACCCTGCGCGAGCGGCTTTACCAGATGTTCGTGCCGCGCTGGCATTTCCCCATGCTGGGGGATACGCGGCGCAATCACGCCTATGCCCGCGCCATCGCCGCGCGTGTGCGGCCCGGGGATATCGTGCTTGATATCGGCACCGGCGCGGGGCTGACCGCGATGCTGGCGGCAAGGGCCGGGGCGGGGCATGTCTATACCTGCGAGATGCAGCCGATGATTGCCGAAGCGGCGCGCCATGTGATCGCCACCAATGGGCTGTCGGAGAAGATCACGGTGATCTGCAAACCTTCTCAGGCGCTGGAACTGGGGGTGGATCTGCCGGAGCGGGCAGATGTGGTGATCTCGGAGATTGTCGATAGCGTTCTCTTGGGCGAAGGGGCGCTTGGGGCGCTGGCCCATGCCATGCGCGAGCTTGCCAAACCGGGCGCGCGGGCGATCCCCGAACGCGGACGGCTCATGGCGCAGCCGGTGGAAAGCGCGGGGCTGCTGGACCTCTGGCGGCCTGCCCGTGCCGAAGGGTTTGATCTCAGCGCCTTTCACCGGTTTGCCTCTGTCGCACAGCTGACGCCCAATGATTTTATCGCCACCGCCCCGCGCGCGCTTGGTGAGCCTGTGCGGCTGTTCGATTTTGATTTCACCCGGCCCGATACCGATCCGGACCGGCGGGATGTGGCGCTTCCCTGTTCCGAAGATGGCACGGCGCATGCGGTTCTGGTGAGTTTTCGCATGGCGCTGTCTCCGGGCATTCACCTCTCGAACGGGATCCATGCGACCGGGCATTGGGGGCGGATTGCGGTGCTGTGTGACCGGCCTGAAGCGGTCACCCCCGGCGATGTGCTGCCGGTGACCGCCCAGCACGACGCGGCGCAGCTCAGCCTGTGTATCCACCCGGTGAGCAGGGCGGCGCAGGAAAGCCTGCAGCCGCTGCCGGTGAATGGCCTCACGGCGGGCACCATCACCCTGTGTCAAAACGCCCCGTAACCCGGGCGCGGGCGGCGGGCGGGACCACCGTACGGTGCGTTTGGACCCTGTAAACGGATGCGCTCAATGCTTGTGCGCGACCCGGATCAGGAGCCCGTTTCATGGATACATCAGCCCGCCTCTCCCTGCCCTACCTCATGCCCGCACAGGCGCAGAAGCATGTCACCCACAATGCCGCGCTGGAGCGGCTTGATATCGTGGTGCAACTGACAATCGAAGAATTTGACGCAAGCGCCCCGCCCGTCACCCCCGTGGCGGGGGGTGTCTGGGCGCTTGGGCTTGCGCCTTCGGGGGCCTGGGACGGCCACGGCGGGGATCTCGCCGCCTGGATCGATGACACCTGGATCTTCGTGACCCCGGTCGAAGGCTGGATCGCAACGGACAAGCCCGGCGGCGGATTGCGTCTCTATGCCGGCGGAATATGGTCCGCGCTGAGCACCGGCGGGGGCGGCGGCGGCGGGGGAACGCCTTCGTTCGACAATCTCGATGGCATCGGCATCGGGACCACCCATGACACCACCAACCGCCTGTCCGTTGTCGCGGACGCCAGCCTGCTCAGCCATGACGGCACGGGCCACCAGATGAAGATCAACAAGGCCAGCGCCACGGACACCGCCAGCCTGCTGTTCCAGACAAACTGGTCCGGCCGCGCCGAGATGGGCACCACCGGATCGGACAATTTCGCGGTGAAGGTCTCCGCCGACGGCACCGCCTGGACCGAGGCGATGGTGATCGATGGCGCCAATGGCAACATCGGACTCGGCATGGACAGCCCCAATTACCCGCTGCACATTCACCGCCCCGGCGGGCAGGGCGCAGCGCTGCAGATGAGCAATGACAACAGCGGCTCGGGGACGTCTGACGGCTTCTGGTTTGGCTTCTCGAACCGGGCCTATTTCTGGAACTACGAGGCCACGGACATCCAGTTCGCCACGGACAATGCCGCGCGCATGACAATTGCGCCTGATGGCAAGGTCGGCATCGGCACCACCACGCCTGCCTCGACGCTGGACGTGTCCGGGCCGGTGCGCTGCGGCGCCTATGCCAGCGGTGCCCGCCCGGATGCCGCCGCGGCCGGCGCTGGTGCGATGATCTATGACAGCACTTTGAACAAACCGCTCTGGAGTGACGGGACGATCTGGCGCCTGTCCGGCGGCGCCGCCGCCTGACCCAGGGTCCTGGCCCTGGACCAATACACGTCTGCGCTGAACCGGCCCGATCCTCGCGGATGGGCCGGTTTTTTCATCTCCTGCCGTTTTCGCCCGTGTTTTCCCCGCGCAGCCCCCGCCTTGCGCGGGGTCTTCGTATTGTGACCTTCGGGGGTTTGGGGTAGAGACGGGCTGCCGGGCGGGAGCCCTGCGCCTGCCCTGTCAGGCAACCAAGAACAGACAACCAAGAGCCGAGTATGCCCTCAGCGATCCATGCGGTTATCATCAGCTGGGAAGGCCAACATGACCGGGCGCAGGACATTGCCCGCCAGCTGACAGGCGTGGTCGATAAACTCACGGTTCTCTACTCCAACACCGCCGAAGCGCCGGAAGACGGGCCGGGCAGCTGGGTACAGGTGCCGCAGAGCTGGTATTTCGGGCGCAAGTTCCGCGCCGCGCTTGATCTCGTGGAGCCCGGCGACATCCAGCTGCAGATCCAGGCCGACGTCTCTTATGACGATTGGCCGCGGCTGGTGGCGGACTGCGAAAAGGCCTTTGCCGGACATCCCGATGTCGGCGTCTGGGCCCCGGACCTGACCTGGACCCCCTACCCCACCGCGGACGTCTCCGAAGGCCCGCTGGAAGGCAGCGGCCTGACGCGCGTGGCGCAGACCGACGGCGTGGTCTGGGCCTTTGGTCCGCGTGTTGCAGAGCACATGCGCGGGCTCGACTATGAGGGCAACAATCTCGGCTGGGGCATCGACTGGGTTGCGCTCAGCTTTGCGCGGCAGGGCGGCCAATGCGCGGTGCGCGACACGGCCCATCTCGTCACCCATCCCGAAAGCCGCGGCTATCACGGCGGTGAAGCCGCGCAGCACATGAAAACCTTCCTGTCTCAGCTGCCCAAGGCCATGCAGGCGGATATCCTGACTTTGCACGCCCGGCTGCAGGATCGTAAGAAGGCCTCCTTTATGCCGGGGTCCTCCTCCGGCATGACCAAACCATCAACAAAGACTCTTATGGATACCTCCCAGATGTTTAAATCGAAGTCTGCCAAAACCAACCTGTGCGAAATTTCCTTTGCCGGGGGCACGGTTTTTGCCAAGGCTGGCCCTGATTTCCTCTCCACGGGGCCGCATCTTGTCAGTGGCCGCACCGAGGTGACCTTTGCACCGGCTGATCCTGTCCCGACGCTGGATGACATGTCCCGCAGCTTCCCGCTTGGCGTGGCCGCCGATCCCGTGGGCGGCCAGAAATTCAACGAACTGGACGAATGGCAGGTGCGCGGCTGGAACACCCTGCGCGTTGTCATGGACCCGAGCATCGGCGCGCAGCCCGTGCCGCTTGGCGGCGAGATGGCGCTGAGCCCGGCCGATGGCGATGTGATCTTCATGGCGGAGCTGGCCTGCCACCGCGCGCGCGGCGCGCTGGTGCTGCGGCTCGAAGACGCGGACGGCAACGCGGTCTGGAGCAACCGGGTCAATTTCGACCGCAGCGCGCTTGGCGGGGCCAATGCCGCAGGCTACCAGTCGGTGCAGATGCGCCTGCCCGCCCGCCGCGGCGACCAGATCCTGAAGCTGGAGATTGACTATACCGGCGGCGACAGCACCGCCTCGGGCGACCCGCATGTCTTCTTCGTGGCGCGCCCTTGCGTGACCCGCGCAGGCAGCTCCGGCCTGCAGGTGCCCGTGGGGATGCATCTGGACAATGACACCACCGGCACCGCCGTCTGGTATCGCGCCGATCTCGACGTGGCCAAGCTGAACCCCGGCGATGACATCGTGCTGAAGGTCGATGGCACCTCCATGGTGCTGCAGCCCGGCCATGTGGTGGGCGTGCACATCCACAAGGACTGGGGCCATGTGCTCGAGTTTCACGCCAATGGCCCGGTCAAGGCCGTGGCCTGGATCAATGGCAAGCCGGCTTTCCCGGTGCGCCTTGAGGATGGCAACAACATGCTGCGCGTGCCGCAGACCCATCTGACCGGCCAGCACAGCTGGCTTGAGCTGCGCGATCCCTCGGGCAACCGCGTCTACTGGGCCAACTGGTTCCTGCCGCCGCGCCAGCTGACCCCGGTGCCGGTGCTCCAGCACGAAGGCGCAAAGGCGATCGGCAGCGATCTTTTCCCGCAGTCGCCGCTGCGCTTCAAGGCGCTGCGCGCCCATATGAAGGCGGGCACCCCGACCGAGGAGATGGCCCAGCTCTCGATGGCTTTGGAGGCGCTGGAACGCGGCTATGAGAAGCTCTCGATGAAGCCGCTGAAATTCCCCGAGGTGGAAAACCCCGATGTCAGCATCGTCATCCCCGCGCATAACAAGGTGAAGGTCACCTATGCCGGGCTCTGTGCGCTGCTTCTGGCCTGGAACAAGGCCAGCTTCGAGGTGATCCTCGTCGATGACGCCTCCACCGATGAGACCGCCACCATCGAAGAGCTGGTCAGCGGCATCACCGTGATCCACAACGAAGAGCCGATGCGCTTCATCCGCGCCTGCAACGCCGGCGTGGCGCGGGCGAAGGGCAAATACGTGGTGCTTCTGAACAACGACACCGAGCCGACCGTGGGCTGGCTCGATGCGCTGATCGACGGCTTTGACCGGTTCCCGAATGTGGGCCTTGTGGGCTCCAAGCTGCTCTATCCCGATGGCACCCTGCAGGAAGCGGGCGGCATCATCTGGGGCTCGGGCGATCCGTGGAACTACGGCAACCGCCAGAACCCGCATGAGCCGCGCTTCAGCTATGCGCGCCAGGCCGATTACCTGTCCGGTGCCGCCGTGATGACCACCCGCGAGATCTGGGAAGAGGTGGGCGGGCTGTCGTCCTACCTCGAGCCGATGTATTTCGAGGACACGGACCTGTCCTTCAAGGTGCGCGATGCGGGGTACACCACCTGGTTTATCCCCTCGTCGGTTGTCTACCACTACGAAGGCATGACCAGCGGCACCAGCACCTCCTCGGGCTTCAAGCGCTTTCAGGAGGTCAACCGGCCCAAGTTCAAGCGCCGCTGGGCCGCCGCCTATGCGAATTTCTCCAAGGTCGGCACCGCGCCGGACCTGGAAAAGGACCGCGGCATCGCGGGCCGTGTGCTGTTTGTCGATTACACCACCCCCACGCCGGACCAGAGCGCGGGCAGCTATGCCGCCCTGCAGGAAATCCGGCTGGTGCAGTCGCTGGGCTACAAGATCACCTTCCTGCCCGAGAACCTCGCGCATCTGGGCGGCTATACCGAAGAGCTGCAGAACATGGGGGTCGAGGTCATCCTCTCGCCCTTCTACCGCTCCATCGATGAATTCCTCGCCGAGCGCGGGGCGGAGTTCGACGCCTTCTACATCACCCGCTACCACGTGGTGAATTCGGTGGTCAGCCAGATCCGCGCCGCCAATCCGCAGGCACCGATCCTGATGAACAACGCCGACCTGCATTACCTGCGCCTTTTGCGCAAAGCCGTGGCCGAGCAGGACGAAAACCAGAAAGAAGCCGCCCGCGCGGTGCAGGCCGAGGAGTTTTCGGCCATGCGCAGCGTCGATGCGGTGCTCTCCTACAACGAAATGGAGCATTCGGTCATCGAGGCCCAGTCCGAAGGCGCGATCAAGGTGCTGCCCTGCCCCTGGGTGCTGGACCTGCCGGACACCGTGCCGCCGCGCGACGGGCGCAAAGGGATTTCCTTCCTTGGCGGCTTCCAGCATCACCCGAATGTCGAAGGCGTGGAATGGTTCGCCAAATCGGTCATGTCGCGGCTGGCCAACTCCCGCCCGGAGATCACCCTGTCGATCTATGGCTCGCGCATGGGGGCCGATGTCGAGGCGCTGGAGGCGCCGAACGTTGCGCCCATCGGCTTTGTCGAGGAAATCGAAGACGCCTATGACCAGCACATGGTCTTTGTCGCGCCGCTGCTTTCGGGCGCGGGCATCAAGGGCAAGGTGCTGAGCGCCCTGGCGAGCGGCATTCCCTGCGTGCTCAGCCCGCTGGCCGCCGAAGGCATTGGCCTGCTGCACGGGCGCGACTGCCTGATCGCCAAGACACCCGAGGAATGGGAGGAGTCGATCACCCGGCTCTACGACGATCCCGAGCTGTGGCAGAAACTGGTGACCAACGCCCGCGATCTGGCCGCCCTGCGCTTCTCCTTCGAGGTGGGCCAGGAGCAGATGCGCGATGCCTTCGAGGCCATCGGCCTGTTCTCCAGCACCCGCCCCTGGGCCAAGTAACGGAGCAGGCGCTTCATGCCGATCATCCGCATTTCGGGCAAGCTCGTCTATTTCGCCCATGTGCCCCGCGCTGCGGGCACCTCGGTCGAACGCTACCTGCGCGCCCGCTTCGGCCCGCTGGCCTTTGCCGATCCGGGCTATCTCTCGGTGCCGGAGGGCGCGCGCTGGACGCGCTCTTCGCCGCAGCATGTCACGCGCGATGCGCTGGACCGGCTCTTTCCGGCCGGGTTCTTCGACGCCAGTTTCGCCATCGTCCGCAACCCCTACGACCGGCTGCACAGCGTGTTCCTGCGCCAGCGCGACATCGAGCAGACGATCCCGGCGGACATGTCCTTTGCGGATTGGGTCGGCAGCCTGCCGCAGCCACGCTTCGCGCTCGACAACCACACCCGCCCGATGCTGGATTTCATCCCGAAGGGCGCGCGCATCTTCCGGCTGGAGGACGGGCTGGGGCAGGTGGTGGACTGGCTGGATGACCTGGCGGGCAACAGCCGCGGCCCGCGCGAGATCGGCGTCTCCAACAGCCACGCGGAACGGCTGGCCTTTCTGGGGCGCGAGACGGACACCCAGATCCCGCAAACCGATGAAAGCCTGCGCCGGGCGATCATCGACCGCTACGCCGCAGACGTATATTGGTGTGGGTACACGCCACGCAAAGAAAGACCGAGTATGACGAACGAACAGCCCACCCGGACGGTTATCCTGCACTATCACCTGTTCAAGAACGCGGGCACCTCGCTGGACGAAATCCTCAAGCGCAACTTTCAGGAGCGCTGGGTCACGCGCGAGTTTTCCATGGCGGGCGGCGACAACAGCGCCGAGCTGGCGAAATGGATCGAAAGCGAGCCGGAGGCGGTGGCCTTCTCGACCCACACCGGCATCGGTCCGGTGCCGGAGGTGCCGGGCGTGCGCATCCTCACCGTCATGATCCTGCGCGATCCGATTGCCCGCATCCGCTCCGCCTATCGTTTCGAGCGCAACCAGAAGGCCGACACCTTCGGCGCGCGGCTGGCCAAGGAAACCGATCTCGAAGGCTATGTGCGCACCCGCCTGAAGAACCCCGCCGACCGCCAGTGCCGGGATTTCCAGTGCTCGCGCCTTGCACCGATGATCCCCGGCGAGGCGCCGGAGCTTGACCGCGCCATCGCCGCCGCCCGCGATCTGGACGCCCTGGGCAACGTGGCGGATTTCGACGGCTTCCTGGCCCGGCTCGCCGAGGTGCTCAAGGAGCCGTTCCCCGAGTTCACCTGGGAAAGCGTGCAGGCCAATGTCTCCAAACCGGCGAAAAAGGCCGAGGCCAACAGCGAAGAGGTCACCGCGCTTCTGGAGAAGGCCAATCAGAACGATCTGAAGCTGGTCGACGTGCTGTTCCCTGAAAAACCCGCGCCCGCTGACTGAGCCATCACGGCAGCCCCGGCCCCTCTTTCGCACAGGATTTCCAAATGCTTTTCCCCTTTCTTCGCCCCGCACTGCCCGAACCTGAAAGCTGGACGCCGTATCTGACGACCTCCTACGATCAGCGCTATTTCTCCAATTTCGGCCCGCTGGCCACGGATCTCGCCGACCGGATGAGCAAGGCCTACCTCACCGAGGACTATCGCGGGCTGCTCTGCGCCAGCGCGACCGCCGGGCTGGTGGCCGTGCTGCAGGCGCTGGACGTCTACGGCAAGAAGGTCGCCCTGCCCGATTTCACCTTTGCCGCGACGGTGCAGGCGGTCTTTGCCGCCGGCGCAACGCCGGTCATCTGCGACATCGACCCCGACCGCTGGGAGCTTTGCCCGAACAGTCTCGAATCCGCCTTTGCGGAGCATCCGGACATCGCCTGCGTCATCCACGTGCGCCCCTTCGGCCTGCGCCGTGACATCAGCGCGCAAAAGGCGGTCTGCCGCGCCCATGGCGTGCCGCTCATCGTGGATGCGGCCGCCGGTCTGGGCGCACCGAACAGCGGCCATCCCTTCGGGTCGGAGGATGGCGAGATCGAGGTCTTCTCGCTGCATGCCACCAAGGTCTTTGCCATCGGGGAAGGCGGGCTGATCGCCGCGCCCCGGGCGATGATCGGGGCGATCAAGGCAGCGATGAACTTCGGCTTCCAGGCGGACCGGACCTATGGCGAAGGCCAGAACGCCAAGGTTGACGAGTTTCGCGCTGCCATCGGTCTTGCGATGCTCGAACGCATGACTGCGATCACCGAGACCCGCAGCCGTCACGCGGCCTTCTACGACACGGTCTTTGCCGGGCTGGACGGGTTTCAGACCGCGCAGGATCCGGGGCCGACCCCATGGTCGAACTACCCCGTGGTCTTTGACGAGGAGGTGACCAAGGAAACCCTTGGCGCCTTTGCCGACAATGGCATCGAGATCAAGAAATACTACTGGCCCGGCGTGCTGAAGGGCTACACCGGTCCGCGCCCGGTGCTCTCGGTGCCGACCCCGGTCAGCTTTTCGCTGCAGGACCGCTGTGCCTGTTTCCCGGTCTATTCGGATTTCACCGCCGAGACGGGACTGATGATACAGGAACGCATCGAACGCACCCTCGATCTGCTGGCAAGGACGCGCCCATGACAGAGCCCAAGACCCTGCCGCTGGGCATGACGGATGCCGATGTCCAGCTGCACGCCTGTCTCGATCTGCTGCTGATGAAGGCGGCGATGGACCATCCCGGATTCCAGGCGCTGGCGATGGAGCTGATGACCTCGGACATCGTGCTCGAGACCGAACAGGGCACCCCGGGCTGGGCCTATCACATCGCCCGCCGCAGCGGCATGGGATTTGACGCGCGGTTCATGATGGGGGTCATCCTGTCACGGCTCACCCGCAAGCCGGAAATCCTGCACAAGCTTCTTGATGTCGAACTGGAAGCGCTCGACGCCGAGGACCCGGATCTCGAACTGATGCGCCGCATGCATGCCGCGATGACCGGCGCGCTGCTGCGTCCGCTGCTGAAGACGGCATTGGGGGCCTCGCCCACCGATCAATTCCGGCTGGTGTCGGAATCCCACCGGGTTCTGGACAACATGCAGGACTGGACCAAAAAGCATATTGCGCCCCCGTCCCCGTCCCGGCAGGCCGCGGCAAAAGACGGCACGTCGATCCTGCTGCTGCTGTCCTGGGTGCCTGCCGAGCCCAACACCGGCGCCCATCTCAAGCAGCTGGCCAGCTATACCCACGGGCTGATGATGGCCGGGCAGGCGCAGGGCCGCGGCCCGGTGCGGGTCAAGCTCATGCTGACCTATGACAATCACACCACCTGGCTGGTGCGCAATTATCAGGCCTATTCCAAGAATTCCGCCGCGATCATCGAGACCGCCGTCAAGGACGCGCTTGGCCCGGAGCTGGCCGAGCAGTTCTCGGTCGAACATATCCTGCCGCCGCACCATGACAGTGCCGCAGACTGGGTCCGGCACATTGTCAAAAGCGCCGAGGACTTCAACCCTGACGCCATCCTGCGCTGGTACGGGTTTTACGCCTCGAACGTGGCAGTTCCGGCGCTGCACCAGCGTTTTCCGATCCTCGGCATCCAGTTCAACGCCAAGAACCCGGTTGATGCCTACTCTGACATCCTGCTCAATCAGGGCGAGCTGGCCCCGGAAAAGGCCGACGATCCGCGCTGGCGCGAGCACCGCACGCCGATCGAAGTGCCCCCGCGCCGGCTTGACCTCACAAGAGAAGAGCTTGATCTGCCCGCAGGCGCGCGCACCCTGGTCAGCACGCTCAGCGGCGGCCGTCTCGAAAAAGCGATCCAGCTGCTGCCGCCCGACGCGCGCGGCCAACTGCTCGATTTGTTCGAAAAATACCCCGATCTTGTCTGGTTCTGGGTTGGTGTCGCCGATGAGGCAGGCCTGCGCGCCCTCGATCCCCGGCTGCAGAGCCTGATCGAAACCGGCCGGATCCGCTGCCTGCAGTTCTCTGACGATCTGCGCGCCCTCTACCAGCACTGCGATCTCTATGTGCACCTGCCCGCGATGCACGGCGGCGGCATGGGCGTCGCCATGGCTGTCGAAGAAGGCAAACCGGTGCTGTGCCACGCGGGCGCCGACCCCTGCAACTTCCTGCCGGGCAACACCATCCCAACCTCCTGGCCCGGCTTCCTGGCCGAACTCGAGCAGCTGATCGCCTCTGAACAGACACGGGGAACCTACGCCAGCCAGCAATCGGACTGGATGCGGGACAAGCACAGCCTTGCCGGTGTCGGGGGCGAGGTGCTTGGTTACATCGACGAGGCCGTCGCCCTGCACCGGGCCGCCGCCAGCTCCCAACAAACCGAGCCCACCTCATGATCACGCTTCACCTCGGCCAGCCCAAAACCGGCACCAGCATCCTGCAATCGGCGCTTTTCCTGCTCTCCGAAGAGTCCGACAGCTTCGTCTACCCCAAGGCATTTCAGGGCCCCGGCCGAGGCCATCACACCCTGGTCCACAAGCTGCGGCAGCCCGGAGGCTTCGAGGAAATCCGCCCCGAACTGAAGGCGCTCCTCACGCGCGAGGCCGCGCGGGACATCGTGTTTTCAACCGAGGAATTCTGCAATCTCATCGGCCCCCGGCACCAGCCGGTCCTGCGCCGTCTTGCCGGGGTCTGCGCCAGACATGCCGAGGTTCAGGGCGTCCTCTACCTGCGCCGCTATGACGACTTCTTCAATTCGATGATGCTGCAAAGCATGCGCTACGGGGATTTCCACGGCTCGCCGGAGGATTACGTCTTCATGCGGCTGAGCGACATCTACGTGTTCTTTGCCAGCCTCAAAAAATTGCGCGAAGAGGCCGCCATGACGCTGCGGCTGGTCCCCTATGGCCCCGGTTTCGACATCTTGCAGAACTTTCAGGAGGTCTGCCCGGCGACGCGGGGGCTCGATGCCGTGGGGCCGCTGCCAAAAACCGAGAAATTCAGCTGGAAACAGCAGGTCTTTATCGCCCAGTCGCCCGACATCCTCGGCACACGCCTGTCGCGGGCGCAGATGGAGAAAATGATCATCGCAATGCGCGAGGCGGGCACAGGGCTTGAGGGTGATCTGACGAACTACTGCATCATCCCGCCAGAGCTTGATCAGGTGGTGAACGATGCGGCGCTGATTGCGGCCCGCACCCAGGGCATCACCGAATACAGCGAAGCCTTCTCCGCCCCGGGCGACAAGGAAAAGCACTACGTGCCCTTCGATCGCAGCATCCTGACCAAACAGGACATCGCGATCCTGTCCGAGATGGCCGGCGTGACGCCTCTTGCCCCCTAGGAAGGGCTGTGCGTTTCTGGACCTGTACACTGGTAACGAAAACACCCTCGGGAGGCTGACGTGGAAAACCCCTTTGATGCTGGCTACTACCACAGCGAAGAGCTGCGGACCTTCGGGTTTGCCGAGGTCGGCGATGACGTGATGATCGCGCGGAACTGCACCATCATCGGGCTTCCCAACATTTCGATCGGGCACAATGTGCGCATCGACGGCGGCACGACAATCGCGGCGGCGCGCGGGCGCTGTTCCATCGGCTCTTTCATCCACATCGGCGGCGGCTGCCATCTTGCCTGCGTGTCCGATGTGACGCTCGAGGATTTCACCGGCCTCTCCCAGGGGGTCAAACTCTACTCGGCTTCGGATGATTACTCCGGTCGCAGCCTGACCAACCCGACAATCCCGCCTGAGTTCCAGACGATCCACAGCGCGCCGATCCGGCTGGGGCGGCATGTGATCATCGGCTCCGGCAGCGTCATCCTGCCCGGGGTGCATATCGGCGAGGGGTCCTCCGTCGGGGCCCTGTCCCTGGTCGGCAAATCCCTTGATCCCTGGGGCATCTACTCCGGCATTCCGGTGCGCCGGGTCAAGGACCGGCGCAAGGATCTGCTGGCCTCCGAGGCACAACTCCTGCAAAGCCGCGGCCTCTGATCCCCGCGCGGCCGCCGACAAGACCGAGACCGGCCTCAGGCCCCGGGCAATACGGAACAAGAAGACCATGAGCCAGACGCCCTCCCCCCTGATCTCGGTGATTGTTCCCGTCTACAATGTCGAAGCGCATGTCGGGGCCTGTCTGGCCAGCCTGCGGGCGCAGACCTTTGACAATTTCGAAGTTCTGGTCATCGACGATGGTGCCACCGATGCCAGCGCCGCGCGGGCACAGGAGGTGATCGCCGGAGATGCGCGCTTTTCGCTGATCCAGCAGGACAACCGCGGCCTGTCCGGCGCACGCAACACCGGGCTGGATCATGCGCGCGGGGATTTCATCGCCTTTGTCGACAGCGACGACCGCGTCACCCCCGATTATCTCATGCAGCTCTATCAGGCTTTGCAGACCAGCGGTGCCGATTGGGCCGCCTGTGCCGTGCGCTCCTGTTTTGCAGGCAGCCCCAGCCACGTGCATTCCGCCATCCATGACGCGCCGCAGATCGGCAGCCACCCGACCGCCCGCCGCTTTGGCCTGAATACGTGGTCCGATGTCATCCGGCATTTCCCCTCCGCCTGGAACAAGCTCTACCGCCGCACGCTGATCGAAGGGCTGCGTTTCGAGATCGGCACCTGGTTCGAGGATCACGGCTTCTTCTACCGCGCCGCCGCCCGCACCGATCATATCGTGCATGTCCCGCAGCCCTTGTACCTGCAAACCCGCGGCCGCGACGGGCAGATCACCGCCAGCGATGACGAGCGGGTCTTTGAACAGTTGGACGTTTTGCGCGACATGCGCACCATCATGGATGAGGGTGGCAAGCCCGGCAGCGATGAGGCCTTTGCCCGCATCGCCTCGCGCCTGCTGTTCGAGCGCTCCTCTGCCCTGAAAACTCCGGAGCGCCGCGCCCGCTTTGCCAAGGCCGCAAACGGTTTTCTGCAGGAACAGGGTCTGATTTTCACGCCGGACTGGGACGACGGCATCGCCCGCGCCTGGGGTCTGGAGATGGACGGTGAGTTGCCGCTCAGCGTGGTGATTCCATGGGACGGGATTGACCCGGGCGCGCTCAAACGCACTCTCACCAGCCTTGCCGAGCAGGACGGACCGGGCCGCGAAGTGCTGCTGGTCACCAAAGCCACCCCCGAGGCGCAGACCCTCGCCAAAGCCTTCCCCGGCACCCGCCTCCTGCCCCCTTCAGGCGCGCCTTTGCAGGCCGGGGCCGAGGCGGCGCAGGGTCTCTATCTCACCTTCCTGCAATCCGGCGATCTGCTCAAACCTTCCGCCCTGCGCGATTGGGTGGAGGTCATGCTGCGCACAGGCGCGGACAGCGGGCTTTGCCCGTTCTGGCAAGGCACCGATGCCGATGCCCTGCCCCACAATGGCTTTGACGACATGCGCGCCCTGCCCGGCGGCACCCCTCTGGCCGGTCTGCTCGATCTGACACCCGCCGCCGTGCTTGGCATGAGCCCGATCCTCTCAACCCGCATCTTCCGCCGCGCCGCGCTGAACGCCCTGCCCGGTTTCACCAAAGGCCCGCGCGCCCATTGGGCGCTCTGCCTTGCCGCGCCGCTGATGGGGCCGTGCGCCTATATCGACTGGGCCGGTGTCGCCGTGGATCTTGCGCCAGATGGCGCACGCGGGCGGGCCTGCCCGCAGAGCAGCCGCGCGCTGAGCAAAGCCCATGATGCGCTGATCCGCGCCCTGCCCGAGCCGGTCAAAACCCGCCTGCCCAAAGGCTGGCAGCGCCGTCTTTACGCCCGCGCCATGCGCGATCAGGTCACCTTCGGCCTGCCCGCCTCGAAACCGCGCAAGGCTTTGCTGCTGGGTGGCCTCACGCTTGGTGCCGCCACCCGGGGCCTGACCGGCGCAGGGCGCGATCCCGCCGGGTTCGATCCTGCCTTTGGTCCCGGCCTCGCCCGCCTGCTGCACCCGGTCAGCCTCCTGCGCGGCGCGCCGCTGCAACCGCATGTCTCGGGGCTGTTCCCCTCGGGTCAGGACGCCCCGATCGCCGAGGCCACCGCCGGCGCGCATCTGCTCTATGCCTTCCCGCTGCAGGGCACCGGCCTCTTCCGCTTCCGCGCCGATTTCCACGCCGACCCTTTTGCCAACCTCTCCTTTGTTGCCGAGGATGGGGTCGAAGTGCCTTTCCACCTCTCCCTGCGCCAGAAAGACGGGCTGATCGTCGCCAATGACAGCCGCCCCGATGGCGCGTGGCGGGCCGAGCGGCCAATCCCCTGCCCGCTCCCCCAAAATGGCACCGAGGTCACCGTCGAGATCACCCCGCCGCAGGTGCGCGTCACGGTGAACGGCCAGGAGGTGCTGAGCCTTGGCCGCCGCACCGCGCGAAACCGCACCGGGCTCACCGGACTTGAGCGCATCACGTGGCTCGCCGCGCAAGGCGGCGTGACCGTGCTCGACATCCTGCCCTGCCCCGCAGGCCCCGCCTATGCGCTTGATCCGCGCCTGCAACTGCGCGCTTCCATGCTGCCTGAAAACCCCGTCCTGCATGTGGCCCATTCCGGCGAAACAGTCTCTGTTACGGCCCAAAACGGCACCGACAGCCTTGTCGATCTGCCCGGTCGGCACTGGCAGGGCCTCGCGCCGGACGCCCCGCTGGAACTGACCAATGACAGCGGCGCAGTGGTTTTCTCCCTCACCCGCGAAGCGCTGGCGCAGCGCATCAACCAGCTCATGACAGCGCCCCCCGGCCCCGCCGACAGCGCGCTTGTGCTGACCCTCTTTGACCACCTGCGCTTTGGCGGCCTGCACGCGCATCTCACCCCCGAGACCCGGCAGGCCCTGCACGCGCTGGCCGAACACTATGATCTGGGCAGCTACATCGCCGGGGCCGGCGAGACCCCGCCCCGCCCGCTCGGCGCCACCGAGACAGACGCGGCGCGCATCGACGCCGCGCTGACCCGCTTTGCCCTCAGCCAGCAAAACACCCCCGCCCCCGATCCGCTCGACGTGGTGCGCGAGCTGGACTTGCCCGCCTCCGCGCAGCGCGGCGCGTATCTGACGCTCACGGATGTCTTCTGCCGCGAGGGGCAGGATTTTGACGGGTTTTATGCGCTGACCGATCCCGCCCTCTGGACGGATCCGGACCTGCCCGAAGACGCCTGGACCCGCTCCGCCATCCTGCCGTTCCTGATCAAGGCCGGGCGGTTTGACGAGGCCGCCGCCTGCCTGAAGGCCATCGCCTACCCCGCCCCCGGCTGGGTCATGACCCCGGCCATCGCATGGGCCGCCCGCCGCGCCGCGCAGGACCCTTCCATGCCGGAGCCCGCGCGTGCGGCGATCATCGAGGCGTTCCTGTCCTTCGTCACGGAGCGCGCCGCGCTCTATTGGAGCCGCACGCCCTGCGCGGCGCTGACCGCCGCCATGGTCTCCTTGCTGCTCGACCTGCCCCGGAGCGATGCCCTGTCGCAGCGCATCACGGGGGCCGCCCTCAAGGCTTACGGCCTGTCGCGGCAGTTCTGGCGGCTGATGGCCGCGCGCGCGCCGCTGCCCCTGCCCCTCCAGACCGCCCAGAGCCTCTTTGCGGTGATCGAAGAGGGCCGCGATCCCGTAGCCGTGGACGAGTCCCTGCGCTTCTTTGAACGCGCCGGGTGCCTTGATGCCCCGCGCCTGCGGCTGGAGCGGCTTGGCCCCTCTGGTCTGCCACTGAACGGCGCGGCCCCGGACGCCCCGGCGCTGATCCAATCGAGCAAGACCCCCGCCGAGGCCGCCCTGCGCCACATGGCCTGCCCCGGCGCGGCAGAGGTCTCCGGCGCTGTCTCGGACCTCGCCGCCTCCGCCCTGCCAAAGCTCTACGCGCCCACGGCCGAGGCGCCTTATGAGGCCCTGCAAAGGGATCTCGGTCAGCGCATCCTGCATATGCTCAAAACCGGCGATTGCGCAGAAATAGACTCTGTATTGCACAGCTGCGCCCGCCTCTCCGATCAGGGGCTCGGCCTTGGGCTGGCGCTGCTTTTGAAGGACATCGCGCCGGAGCCTGTCCTGACCTTCCTCACCGAACAGCTTGCCGCCCTGCCCGAGGACGCGCGCACCGCGCGGCTCATGGCCCCTGCCCCGCGCGCCGCGCTTTCCCGCCTCAAAGACGATGACCCGCTGCTTGCCCTGTTCGGCGGCAAACCGGCTCTGCCGGAGGCCCCGGACCTCTCCCATGGCAACCCGCTCTATGACACGCTGGTCGTGGTCTTCTCCTGCAAGCCTTATCTGGGTACCCGCATCCCTGCCCTGCAAAACGGCTGGCTCTCGCTGCTTGATGCGCTCGACATCCCCTATATCGTTGTGGTTGGCGACGGCGACGGACGGCGCGAGGGACACATCGTGCACCTTGATGCCCCCGACGATTACGAAGGTCTGCCGCAAAAGACCCTCGCCGCCATCCGCTGGGTGCATGACAACACGGCCTTTGGCCACATGCTGAAGATCGACGACGATTGCTTCCTCAACGCGCCGCTGTTCTTCGAGGGGCTGACCTGGCGCAAACACGATTACTATGGCCGCAAGCTGACCCGCGGCGTCGGCCAGATGGACCGCGTCTGGCATCAGGGCAAATCCGCCTCCGCACGCGGGCAGTTCGAGCTGGACCGCTCGCCGGAGCCGTCTTTCTACGCCGATGGCGGCTCGGGGTATACGCTCAGCCGCCGGGCCATGGGTGAGGCGCTGGCCGCCGCAGACAGCCCCGCCGGGCAACGGCTTATCCAATTGTCCTTCATGGAAGACAAAATGCTGGGCGATCTTCTGGCCCTGCGCGGCATCCATGTGATGGACGAAGGCTATCGCGTCTCCGTCCGCCGCCGCACCTTTGGCGCCGCAACGCCGGTGGCGGCCTGGGTCAATTCCTTCTTCCCCGGCCCTTCTGCGCCCCTGCAACTGATCCATCTCGACACCGAAAAGGATCAGCACTTTGCGCTGGAACGGCTGGGAACCCCCGGCCTTCACCCGCCGAAAATCTGGCCGAGCTATCAGCCGGTCAAGCTTGGCTACCAGAGCAACGCGCTGGAACTGCTCTCGCCCCCCGAGACGATTCAACGGGCAAAAGAGGCCGAAGTCGCCGTCGCCGCCGTGATGCGCAACGAGATGTTCATGCTGCCGCATTTCCTCGCCCATTACCGCGCGCTTGGCGTGACCAGCTTCCTGATCGCCGACAACGCCTCGGACGATGGCACGCGCGAATACCTGCTTGAACAGCCCGACGTGGCGCTTTTCTCCGTCGACACCGATTACAAGCAATCGCATTACGGCGTGGCCTGGCAGCAGGCAATGATCTCTGCTTTCCGCACCCATAAATGGACGCTGGTCGCCGATGCGGATGAATTGCTGGTCTGGCAGGAAAAACAGAGCCAAACCTTGCCCGATCTGCTCAAAACAGAGGCTTTCAGGGACGCCGAAGCCGCGCGGATTTTCATGCTCGACATGTATCCCCAAGGGCCTTTGGAAGCGGTGGATTTCGCCAGCGGCGATCCTTTTGCCGAGGCCGGCTTTTGCGACGCCCAGCCTTTCCTGACAAACACGCCTGCGCGCGGACCTTATTCGGACAATCCCACATGGACCTCCGCCCTGCGCCACCGGCTGATCCCCGGCTCACGGGCGACGCTCTTTGTGGCGCAGAAGCTGGCCTTGCTGAAATACCACCCCTTCATGCGGCTCTCGGACGGGCTGCATTATGTCGGTGACGCCAAACTGGCGGAGCGCGAGCTGCTCTTTGCCCATTTCAAATACAACGCCGCCTTCCGCGAAAAGGCCCAGACCGAGGTTACCCGCCGCCAGCACTTCAACGATGCCGAGGAATACCGCAAATACCTCGCCCTCGCCTCCGAAGGGCGCAGCGTGATCTATGATCCGGACCTGTCGGTGCCATGGGCCGACTGTGCCTTTGCCAAGGCCCGGTTGGGGTGAGCGGCACGCAAAACCCGGTCTTTGCTGTGCGCAGCCTGGAGTTATGAAAGCACGAAGATGACCCGAATTGTTTCGTTTTCCGGATCCGGCCTTGACCTCGGCGCTTTGCATGACGCCATGCTTGCCGCGTTTTCTGACTATATCGTTCCGTTGCAACCAGATGCCGCCACGTTCAAAGCGGCGCTGAGTGCGAGAGGGTTTGACCCCGAGGCGTCCTTCGTCGCCATCGACGACAATGAAGTCATCGGGTTTTGGAACGTCGCGACGCGGAACACCAAACGGTATCTGATAGGCAGCGGAACACGGATTGAGCACAGAGGCCGGGGATTGGCGTCTCGTTTGGGCATGGCGGCGATCGCTGCGGCCCAGAATGCCGGGATCGAGAGCTTTTGGCTTGAGGTTATCGAGGGAAACACAGGCGCTGAACGTCTCTATCGGAAGCTGGGATTTGAGGTGGCCAGAAAGCTCGACTGCTATCGGCTTGAACACCCCTCTCCTGACCGGTCCTCATGCGCCTTGTCGGATTTCGGCACCGTGGCCACTGTCATTCAGCGCTATGCGACCTGGACGCCATCTTGGCAAAACGCCACCGACTCCCTTGACGGCGCACAGCTGACGCCCCTCCTTCATGAAAAAGGCGGCGTCCTCATCGGCGCCGGTGGCCTCGTGCATCAGATTGCCGCCAGCGATCCCTGTGCCTTGGAAGAGCTCCTCGCTGCGGCAGCCACAGTCGGCTCGCTGACATTGGTCAATGTCGATTCCGCGGACAGCGCCTTGTGTTCTCTTTTGCAAAAACTCGGCGCGCATCGCTTTATCGTTCAGTCCGAAATGCGCCTGTCGTTGCCAAACGTCTCCTAGGGTCAGGGCCCTAGCGCGTTCGCGCCCGGCGCCCCCTCAGTGCGTCAGCCGCTTGCCCATGATCTGCGCCACCGCACCCGCGTCATAGGGCTCGCCCAGCTTCTCGAACAAAGGCCTCAGAATCTCGGGATCGGCCACCAGCTCTTCGTATTGCACGTGATGGGCAATGCGCGGGTGGTTGGTGGAGAAGCGCGTGAAAATCTCGTCGGCGCGCTCAAGCTGCGGGCGGATCACCGCCTCGGGATGATCGGCCCACCATTTCGATTTGCACACATCGCCATGATTGCGCGAGTTGAACACGAAAAACGGGTTGTGAAACACCCGGCGGCAGAAATTCAGGAACTGCGGCAGGTTCGCGCCCATCTGCAGATAGCGCACCTCCTTGAAGCCAACCCAGCGCGCGCCTTCCGGCGGGCGCAGGATCTCTTCCATGAACACATGCGCCAGACGCCGCTCATAGGCGCTCACGTCGATCTCGGCCATGCCGTGCCAGGGATGATCGGCAGGCTGCGCCTGAAGCCCGTGTTCGCCATGGGCGCGGCGCAGCGGCGTCGCCGATTGGAACAATCCCTGCAGCGCCCCGCCATTCTCACCGCGCAGGCACGCGCCGGGAATGGTCTGCAACAGACTTTGCAGCAACGTCGAACCGGACCGGCCATAGGTCACCACAAAGAGCGTGCCCTTGAGGGTCTGTCCCTCTCCTGCGCCTGCGGGCTTGATCATGCGGGGTCGTCTCCTGTTGGTGCGCTTTGGCCTTTAATTGGCAAAAGCCGCGCCAGAGGCAACCGGTTCCGTAACCGGCGCGCGATAATGTGCCATAAGATCCGCAAGGTGCGTCTGCATCTCCACGGGCGCGCGCGCGCCCTGCCAATAGGCGTCCATGTCGACCTCCCCATGCAAAAGCGCGCGAATACGATCATGGAACGAGGCCACGTCCCCGGCGGCAAAGCTCATCTGCGCTGAGTTGCCCAGCTCCTGCGCCCCGCCCATGTCGGAACAGAGCAGCGGGATATGGCGCGCGTGCATCTCGATCGCCACTTGCGGCAGGTTGTCATGCCAGAGCACCGGGATCAGCCCCACGTCCACCTGCGCCAGCAGCCTGTCGAGATCGTCATGGGAATAGCCATCCGCATGGGTCAGCCCCGCCAGCCGCCCCGACAGCTCGGACAGCCGGTCCATGGTGGCCCGATCGCTGCGCCTGGCCGCCACTTCGAGCCTGAGCCGCCCGGCCAGCTCGCGCGGCATGGTCTCAAGCGCGTTCAGCAGGAAGTAAAACCCCTTGTCGCGCCGCATATAGCCCAAATAGGCCAGCCGCAGCGTGCCATCCGAGGCAATCGGGAAGATCCGCGGTTTTGTCTCATGCCAGGCCGAGGCCTCGCGGGTGCCGATATAGCTGGTGTGCACAAGGCTCTCGCTCACGCCAAAGCGCCGCGCCAGATCACAGACCGCGTCCGACACCCCCAGCACCACATGACAGTGTTCATTGATCAGCCGCACGATCTCGGCCCGCCGCGCGGCAAAGGGCGCACCATCCGGCGGGGCCATGGGGCGCAGCTGCCCCGGTTTGCCGCCCCGGCGCAGACGCCGCGCGCCCTGCCCCTTGATTTTGCGCAGAAGCCGCGAGGCGCGCCCGCCGATCCGCATGGTCCAGCGATAGGCCTGGTCAAAGGCCCATGTCCCCGGCGTCAGCCCCATCAGCCGCAGCTTGTACCCAAGGCCCCCCGACAGGCGCATATGGCGCGGATCGTGTACATGCGGCAGGCAATGCACGCATTTGCGCCCCTCGCCAAAATCGGCGCAGGTCTCACGTTCCTGGTGCCACAGGTTCACCTGCGGGCAGAACGGATAGTAGTTGTGCAAGGACAGGATCACCCGCATCTGCGGCCAGAGGCGGCAGCGCTCCAGCACCTTGGCGGGCAGCCCTTCGAGCGTGTTGAAATGGATCACGTCATAGGGGCCGGTCTTGTCGATGAAATCCACAAAAGCCGCTTCGGTGTCTTCGTCCGAGACCTGCGCCTCATTGCCAAAGCCATGATGCGCCGGGGCGAGCACGCCCGAATTGACGATCTCGAAGCGCCGCGCCCTGTCCTGATCCGGCCCGTGCCGCACCGTCTCCCAACGCGGCGCCCCGCCGCGCGGGAAATCGTAGGACACACCGGAGAACAGGAAACTGGCCTCGACATCCGGCTCGCCCGCCAGCGCCCGCATCAGGTTGCGCTGATAGACCGACACGCCGCCGCCGCGGCGCTCCTCGTCGAGATAATCGACCCAGTTATAATAGAGGATGCGCACCGTCAGCTGTCCCGCCCTTCAAGCCGCGCTTCCAGCGCCGCAACCCGGTCGCGCAGCTCGACCATACGTTTGTGGATGCTCTCGCGCTGCAGGTTCTGTTCGCGCAGGAGCGTGGCCAGCACCAGCCCCAGCTCCGCGCGCCACGGCACCTCCGCACGGGGCAGATCCGCCTTGAAAGCGGCGATGTCCACCGCCGAGCCCGGCAGATCCGCCAGCCCGTCGAGCCCCTGCTCCACGGTCCGGATCACCGCCTCAAAGCTCTGCGCGCCGCTGGCGATCTCCGCGTCCTGCCGCTCCAGCATCTCCCCGGCCCGCTTCACGACCCACGGCGCGACATTGTTTGGCACCTCCGCCAGCTTCAGCGCCCGCGACAGCTCCAGCAGGCGATCGTCCATGCGCGGGTTCACGTCCTCTTGCGGCGCAGACCAGCTGCTCAGCCCCGGCGGCTTGTCATAGTCGAACCCCAGCAGCGGCAGGAAATCCCGGAACAACCCGCCGTTCTCGCGCATCTTTTCGTGGTAGGGCCGCACGATCACCGCCTCTGCCCCGAAAATCTCGACCCAGGGCTTCAACGCGAGGGCATAATCGCTGTGCACCGGCTCCATGCCCTGCTGCACCGCGTGGTTATAATCGCCGGTTGTGGCCCCCATCTTGACCATCTGGTTGTACCACGAGCGCAGATGGGCATCGGGGCTGCGCAGATAGGCGATGATGCGAAAATCAAGCTGATCGCGCACGCCGTCGATGATGGCCCCCAGCCGCTCCGCCGCCGCCGGATAGGCCCCCAGCCGCATGAACTCCTCGGTGCTGATCATCACCCGGTCCGAGGCGCTGGCCTCTACCGCCTCGAACAGCCGCCCCCAGAGCGTTTCGGGGTCCGTGGGGTTGTTATAGCCATGCATCAGGGTCTTCACGCGGGCGGCGCGATAAAGCGCAAAGGCGTACATCGAGTGCTTTTGATGATGCTGGCACAGATCGGTGTAATCGAGCCCGTGGCGGCGCAGCTTGCGGGCATTGTTGCCCAAGAAGACCTGAAGCGCGGTGGTGCCGGTCTTGTAGTGGCCCACGTGGATAAAAAGAGTTTTACGCTGGCGCATCGACTTCTGATCTCATCATCACTCCTGAACGCGGGCGTCCCAGGTTCACGCCTTATGGCGGAGCGCGGCTTGCGTTTCAAGCGGGCCGCAGCGGCAAGCACCCCGCCGCGCTTACCGGTCCCGGATCAATGTCAGATGCGCTTCGATCGCCTCGTCGATGTCCTCGAAATAGGTCAGCTTGCCCTCCGACAACAGCACCCCGGCATCACAGAAGTCGCGCATCTGCGACATGTCGTGCGAGACGAGAATGGCGCTGGCGTTCTTCACCCGATCGGCAAAATAGCGCTGGCTCTTCCAGCGGAACGCGGCATCGCCCACCGAGGTCGCCTCATCCACCAGGTAGGTGTCAAAGCGAATGCCCATGGAGGCGCCAAAGGCCAGACGCGAGCGCATGCCCGAAGAATAGCTGCGCACCGGCATGTGGAAATGTTTGCCCAGTTCGGCGAAATCCGCGACGAAATCCACCAGCTCATCGGAATCCACACCATAAATCCGCGCAATGAACCGCACGTTCTCCGCGCCGGTCAGCTGACCATGGAACGAGCCGGCAAAGCCTACGGGCCAGGAAATGGTCCCGTCCGAGAACACCTCGCCGGTGTCCGGGCGCAGGTTGCCCGCGATGATCGACATCAAGGTCGACTTGCCCGCCCCGTTGCGCCCCAGAAGGCCCAGCGACTTGCCGGTCGGCAGGGTGCTGTTGAGGTGGTCGATCACCACCTTGCGCTCGCCGCGCACCCAGAAGCTTTTGCTCAGGTTGTCAAAGCGGATCATGACGCGGGCCCGGGATCACGAAACATGGCGTCCATCCTACCCCTTACCGACGATCGCGGATCGAGTAGTAGACCAGCGCGCAGATCGACCACAGCAGCAGCAGGAAAATCCCCGCCAGCAGCGAAATCGTCAGGCGCTGCGGGTACTCGCTGCTTTCGGCCCGGGTGGGCTGCACGTAGGTCGCCAGATAGCGGCTCTGCCGCGAGGCCTTGGCCCGCGCCACATCCACCGCCGCCAGCGAGGCGCGATAGCTTTCCTCGGCAAACTCCCGGTCCACCACAAGCCCTTCGTATTCGGCGATCAAGGTCGGGTAATCCTCGCCGTCGGTGCTGTTGGTGGTGGTGTCCGAGGTAAAGGCCTGCCGCTCTTCGTCGATGCGGTTGCGGATGGCATCGATGCGGCGGCGCACCTGGGTGATGCGCGGATCGTCCTCGTTGGTCTGCTCGCGCAGAAGATCATATTCGATAAGCGCCGTGGCGAGCTGCTGCTGCAGCCCGTTCATCACCCCCATGCGCCCCTGAAGGTCAGCCCCCGGATCCACGATGGTGGTGCGCGTGCGGAAATTGGTCAGCGCCTCGCGCGCCTCCTTGAGGCGGGCCACCGCCTCGTCCAGCTCCACCTCCGCATAGCGCATGGCGTCCTCGCGCGCCTGCTCGTTCAGCGCGTTGATCATCGCCTGCCCTTCAAGGATGATCTGCCGGGCAATGGCCTGTGCCTTGTCCGGGTCAAAGGCCAGCACCCGCACATCCATCAGACCAGAGCCCTGATCATAGGAAATGCGCACGATGCGCTCCCAGTATTCCTGCAGGTCCTCGATGGTGGCCTCCGGGCTGAGCGCAAACACCGGGTCATCGTCCCAATAGGCGCTGTAATGCCCCTTCAGGCCGACCTTTTCGTCGATGGTGCGCACCAGTGCCTGGCTGAGAATGAACTCGTAGAGAATATCACTGTCCGAAGAGGTGCTGGAGCCCGCCAGCTGCGCCAGCCCGCCCAGCACCGCCGAGGCGCCGCCATCCTCTTCCTGCCGCACGGTGAACCCGACGGTGGAGGCGTATTGATCCTCGGCCACCAGCCACATGTACAAAAGCACCAGCATCAGCGGCGCGATGACCATCAGGCCAAAGGAGACGATCAACCCCCAGTGGCGCCGCTTCATGCGCGCCGGACCGGCCATTTCACGCACCGGTGGCGGCTGCCACTTTTTCTTGGGCTCCTGCTGCTCGCCGGGGGCCTTGGGGGGATTCGGGTGCGGTTGATTTGGACCTGTGGCCTGACCGGCCGGGACCGGCTTCGGCGCGGCAACCACGGGCCCCGGCGCATTCGCCCCACCGCCCTGTGCTGCATCATTCATGTGGATCAACAATAAGCTGTTTTGATTTGTGCGCGACTTTTACATATTGGTCGGATGAAGCCAATACGGATGCACCCATGACGCAGCTGCCGCCGCTGACCGCCCCGCAAAGACCCAAACCCCTGCCCCGGCGGTCCTTTGGCAGTTTCCGCTCGATTTCGGCTCTGATTCTGCGGGAAATGGCCACACGCTATGGCAACTCGCCGGGCGGCTATCTCTGGGCCATCCTGGAACCGATCGGCGTGATCGTGGTCATGGCGCTGGCGTTTTCGCTGCTGATCCGCAATCCGCCGCTCGGCAACAACTTCATCCTGTTCTACGCCACCGGCTTCATGCCGTTCCTTTTGTACCTGAACGTCTCCAACATGACGACCAATGCGATCATCTTCTCCAGGCCGTTGCTGCAATATCCCGCGGTCACATGGGTTGATGCCATTGTCGCGCGCCTCCTGCTGAACGCGCTGACCGGGATGCTTGTGACGCTGATCGTGCTGTTCACGATTCTCACCGCAACCGAGGCCCGCGTCCTGCTCGACCTGTCCCCCGTTCTGGTCGCCATGGGCCTCGCCATCCTCATCGGGGCGGGTGTCGGCACGGTCAATTGCGTCCTGTTTGGCCTGTTCCCCGTCTGGGGACAGATCTGGGGCATTCTCAACCGGCCTCTGGTGATCGCCTCGGGGGTGATCTTTCTCTATGAAAACCTGCCGCCAAGCGTTCAGGGCTTTTTGTGGTACAACCCGCTCATGCATATAACCGGCTGGATGCGGACCGGGTTCTACCAGACCTACAAGGCCGATTACGTGATGCTCGCCTATCCTGCGCTCTTTGGCCTGATCACGCTGTTTTTCGGCGTTCTGCTGCTGGGCCGGCACCACCGCGATCTGCTCAACAACCGGTAACGGAGCGCAAGGGGCAGCGCCTCAGCGCCTGCCCTTCGCCCACTCCAGCACCTGCGCGTGGGGCACATCGGTGCGGCTGAGCAGCCCGTCACGCAGCGCCCTGAGCACCAGCCCGGTAAAGGCCAGCCGCTCGCCGCCATGATAGCGCACCTTCAAAAGCCACTTGCCGGAGGCGGCCAGCAGCACCAGCGGGAACAGTTTGCCTGACGCCATGCGGTAGACCATCAGCAGGTTGCGGTAGTGGTAATAGCTCTTCCACAAGGGCCGGAACCGCTGATCGCCATCGGTCATGGTGGAGAAATCATGCTCGAACCGCAGGGTCGGGTCGAACAGGATCCGCCCCCCCGCCCGCGTCAAACCCAGCGTATAGAGCACGTCATCGCCGTAGATAAAGAGCGAGCCATCGGGATAACCCGCGAGCCGCATCCCCGCGCGCGAGACAAAGAAGCCGACAAAAGACGTGCCATCAATGGCCACCGGGGCGGTCCCCTCATACTCGGCCTTGCCGATGTGAAACCCGTCACGCCCCTTGCCCGAAATCGTCCGCCAGAGCACATCGCGGTGCCAGAACGGATTGATCGACGGGCGGTTCATATCACAGATGCGCCCATCGAGATGATAGACCGCCGCCGCCCAGGCCTCTGCCCCGCTGCGATCCTCGGCCTGAAACCGCGCCAACACGCCCGGCTCGGGCCGCGCGTCATCATCCATGACCACCACCCAATCGGGATCATAGCGGTCCACAGCGGCGCGCATGCCGGTCTCGAACCCGCCTGCCCCGCCCAGATTTGCCTCAAGGCGCAACACATCGAGCCGCGGCGCATCCTGCCCGTCCAGCCATTCCCCGGTGCCGTCGCTCGAGGCGTTGTCGACCACGATCACCGCCTCCAGATCGCCCTCGGCACTCTCCAGCAAACGCGGCAAAGTCACCTGCAATTGCGCCAGCCGGTTGTAGGTGACAACCACCGCCACCAGCCGCCCCGCCCGCTGCTTTTTGCTCAATGTCATGGCCCTTCTGACCTCTGCCCGTGCGCCCTGTCCACAGCGCGCAAAGGTCATGAAACACCTCCCTTGTCAAATGGCGGCGAAACCCTCAGGTTGGCGCCGCGCCTCAGGCCCCCCGGATTGACCCGAAAAAAGGATTGCGGACCCCATGGAAATCGAAACCACGGCAATTGATGGCCTGGTCTTCCTGACCCCCAAACGCTTCGGCGACAATCGTGGCTTCTTCTGCGAAAGCTGGAACGCGGACCGCATGCGCGCAGCAGGCTATGACATTGATTTTGTGCAAGATAACCATTCGATGTCCGAACAGGTCGGCACCCTGCGGGGCCTGCACTTCCAGGCGCCGCCACACGCCCAGGCGAAACTTGTTCGCTGCGGACGCGGGCGCCTGTTTGACGTGGCCGTGGACGTCCGGCGCGGCAGCCCGACCTACGGCCAATGGGTGGGTGCGGAACTGAGCTTTGACAATGGCCGCCAACTCCTGATTCCCGAAGGGTTCCTGCATGGCTTTGTCACGCTCGAGCCGATGACGGAAATCATCTACAAATGCTCCCACGGCTACGCGCCCGAGGCGGACGGCTCCGTCCACTGGGACAGCTGCGGCATCGACTGGCCGCTGACCGGCACGCCCACCCTGTCGGAGAAAGACGAAAAGGCCGTCTCCCTCGCGGATTTCGACAGCCCCTTTGAGATCTAGCATGATGGAACCAAAGCCCCTACCTCGAAACAAGGCCCCCGGATCGCTTGCGATCCGGTTCGCGCCCGGCCTCGCCCCCGTTTCGCCGGAGGCGAACCTTTGGTTCGACGGCGGGCGCGAAGTGGCGGAACGCTGCTACGGGTTGCGACGTGGATGCTTTGAAGAGATGTCGGCGCAAGCTGCATGGCCCGCCCTCGAGGCCGGGCGCGAACCTCTGTCAGCGCTCCCCTTCAACACTGCTAATTCCGTTTCCGGATGACCAAGGATAAACACATGAAACTTCTTGTGACCGGCGGTGCCGGCTTTATCGGCTCGGCGGTTGTGCGTCTGGCCATGGCGCGCGGCCATGAGGTGGTGAACCTCGACGCGCTGACCTACGCCGCCTGCCTTGAAAACGTGGCGAGTGTCGCCGATCTGCCCGGCTATGTCTTTGTGCAGGCCGACATCCGCGACCGCGCCGCGCTCGATGCGGTCTTTGCCGAGCACAAGCCCGATGCGGTGATGCACCTTGCCGCCGAAAGCCACGTGGACCGCTCCATCGACGGCCCCGGCGATTTCATCGAGACCAACATCACCGGCACCTACAACATGCTCGAGGCCGCCCGCACCTATTGGACCAATGCAGGCAAGCCCGAGGATTTCCGCTTTCACCACATCTCCACCGATGAGGTCTTCGGCTCCCTGCCCGCTGATCCTTCCGTGATGTTCACCGAAGACACGCCCTACGATCCGCGCAGCCCCTATTCCGCCTCCAAAGCCTCCTCGGACCATCTGGTCCGCGCATGGGCCGAGACCTACGGGCTGCCGGTGGTGCTGACCAACTGCTCGAACAACTACGGCCCTTTCCACTTCCCGGAAAAGCTTATCCCCGTGGTCATCCTCAACGCGCTCGCGGGCAAGCCGCTGCCGATCTACGGCGATGGCTCCAACGTGCGGGATTGGCTCTATGTCGAGGACCACGCCGACGCTTTGCTGACCGTGGTCGCCCGTGGTCAGCTGGGCCGCTCCTACAACATCGGCGGCGAGAACGAGCGCAGCAATCTGGAGCTGGTTCAGACCCTGTGTGAATTGCTTGATGAGCTCAGCCCGCGCGCCGATGGCAAGGCTTACGCCGAGCAGATCACCTTTGTCACCGATCGCCCCGGCCATGACGCGCGCTATGCGATTGACCCGTCCCGCATTCGCAGCGAACTGGGCTGGCGCCCCTCTGTGACCGTCGAAGAGGGGCTGCGCCGCACGGTGCAGTGGTATCTCAATAACGAAGACTGGTGGAAAGCGCTGCAAGCCCGCCACGGCGTGGGTGAGCGGCTCGGGGTCAAGGCATGATCCTTGTCTTCGGCAAAACCGGGCAGGTGGCCTCCGAACTGGCGCGCCGCGCGCCTGAGGCTGTCTTCCTCGGGCGCGATCAGGCCGACCTGAGCAACCCCGCCGCCTGCGCCGAAGCGATCCGTCAGCATCAACCCAAAGCCGTGATCAACGCCGCCGCCTATACCGCCGTCGACAAGGCCGAAGAGGAAGAGGCGCTGGCCACCGTGATCAACGGGGATGCGCCCACGGCCATGGCGCGGGCCTGCGCGGGTTTGGGCATCCCTTTCATCCATATCTCCACCGATTACGTCTTTGACGGCTCCGGTGAGACCCCGTGGCAGCCCTCCGATCCGGTTGCGCCTCTGGGCGCTTACGGCCGCAGCAAACTGGCCGGCGAGCAGGGCATTCTCGGCACCGCTGCACAGGCCACGATCCTGCGCACGTCGTGGGTTTTTTCCGCCCATGGCAATAACTTCGTCAAAACCATGCTGCGCCTTGCGGAAACCCGCGACGCTTTGAACGTGGTTGATGACCAGATCGGCGGCCCAACCCCCGCGTCGGGCATCGCCGAGGCCTGCCTGACAATTGCTGAAAAAATGATGAGCGGGCAGGGCGGTGGTGTTTACCACTACGGCGGACAGCCCCCCGCAAGCTGGGCCTGTTTCGCGCGCGAAACATTTGCCCTCGCAGGCAAAGAAGTGGCTGTGACGGGCATCCCCTCAAGCGACTATCCCACCCCTGCAGCCCGCCCTCTGAACTCCCGCCTGAACTGCGAGTCCCTGACCGCGGATTTCGGCATTTCACCCCCCGATTGGAAGGCCGCATTGGCCGAAACTGTGACTGAATTGGTATCATGACACAACGCAAAGGCATTGTCCTCGCAGGGGGCTCCGGCACCCGCCTTCACCCCATCACCACCGGCGTCTCCAAGCAGCTGATGCCGATCTATGACAAGCCGATGATCTACTATCCGCTGAGCGTGTTGATGCTCTCCGGCATCCGCGAGATTGCGATCATCACCACCCCGCAGGATCAGGAGCAGTTCAAACGCACCCTTGGCGATGGTTCGCAATGGGGGCTGGAATTCACCTACATCGAACAACCTTCCCCCGACGGTCTGGCGCAGGCTTATATTCTGGCCGAAGACTTCCTCGATGGCGCGCCGTCTGCGATGGTTCTGGGGGATAACATCTTCTTTGGCCATGGCCTTCCGGAACTGCTGGATGCGGCCAATGACACGCCCGGTGGGTCTGTGTTCGGCTACCGTGTGACCGATCCGGAACGCTATGGCGTGGTGGATTTCGATCAGGATGGCACCGTCAAAGCCATCGTCGAAAAACCCGAAGTCCCGCCCTCCTCCTACGCCGTCACCGGGCTCTATTTCCTTGACGGCACCGCCCCGGAACGCGCCCATAAAGTGCAGCCGTCAGAGCGGGGCGAGCTTGAGATCACATCGCTTCTGGAGACCTACCTGCACGACGGGATGCTCAGCGTGCAACAGCTTGGCCGCGGCTATGCCTGGCTCGACACGGGCACCCATGCCAGCCTCCTGGATGCGGGCAATTTTGTGCGGACACTGGTGACCCGTCAGGGGCTTCAGGTCGGCTGCCCGGAAGAGATCGCTTATGCGCAAGGCTTCATCGACGCCGAGACCCTGCGGGGCCATGGGGAAAAGTTCAAAAAGACCGCTTACGGGCAGTACCTTCTGGGCCTGCTGAAGTAAGGGTTTGGGGCGGAATAGAGACTGTTTTAAGCTCTGATCCGCCTCCCTCCCCAAAGGTTAAGAAAGTGTTTCGCGCGCGAAACGTTTGGGGAGGCAAGGGGAGAGAGTTCTGCGCCGGAGCGTGATATGCAAGCAAGGTACTTTCAAGCGCATAAGGCCGACTCCGTTCTGGGGCGAACAGGCGTGACACTCGACTGGCCCAGATCAATACCAAGTTTTGACCCCAAGTTCTGGGACGGCTATGTGGCAACACCACCGCACAACTCCAATTGGCATGACCATTTAAAAAATGGGACACAAATGGTGGTACGCAATGCGGTCCAACCGTTTGCTCTATACTATGAGAACCCGTGCAACCTCGTACTGCTTTCCGAGGAACTCCACGAAAGCATCGGAGATTGGAACGGAACCATCGAAGGCGTCAAAGATGGAGAAATCTCTTTTGGAAACCAGCGACGGCCTTATCGCTTCGCCAGCCTCTGCTTTCCGAACGTCTTGGGTGCCTCTCACTTTTCGCCAATGAACCGATTTTCTCGGTTTGAAGCTTCCGAGTATCATGCGCACGGAACACGCGTTTTAAGGGGCATGGAGACGACAGGTCAAATCCCCAAGGCCTTAGAAGAAGACCTCTCGTTTGCGGACAGGGACGCGTTCAACAACGCTTGGCAAAATCTCACGAAACTTGTTCCACAGCACATGGAGTTTAAGGCCGAAAGACCGCCAAAGCTTTTCGCAACCGGCTCCGACTTGTTCGTGATTGATCAGGTGGTCGATGCGCTTTCGAAACTGCCGACTCCCGGCATCACTTTCCCATATCCACCAATCTCAGTGACTGTCGATGGTAGCGGCGGAAGTTGAATTTTGCAGACCGCGTGGCCGATCACCCCAACCACTCTGCTCAAGCCGCGCCAATCGACGGGCCGCCCCCCGGCGCGGCGATGGGCGCGGCGGCCTGCGGCCTTGATTCCGCGCCTGTGGTGAGGTGGTTTAGCTTTCCCGCGAAGCCAGCCACGCCGCCAGTTCCTCGCGCAACGCGTCTGTCAGGCCTGCGCCGCTGATCTCCAAACGATTGTCCTTTGCGTGGTAGCGCAGGCGCATGTCGGGGCGGGGGCGGGTCTCCAAGGGGGGAGGGGGTTTGGGCTTTTTAGGGCGGGTTAGAGACTGTTCCCCCGCTTCCTCGGCCTCGCACCCAGACACCCAGGCGGTGAGGAAGGCGAGTTCGTCCTCCGACGTTTCAAACCGCTCCATGACCAGATCGCCGCGCAGGTGCTGGGCCTTGTCTTCGTAGCTCTCAAGCTGGCGCGAGAGGCGCAGGCCGAGGCGCTCGCCGATGGCTTCGGGAAATTTCAGGTGGCCGTCTAGATGCTCGACCACGGTGATGAAGCTGCCAATCTTGGAGCGCTTGGGGCGGGAGGCGGTGCCAAAAAGACCCTGTAGAGCCGCGCGTTTCGTCTCGAACACGCCTTGATTCACCGCAACGGCCACAATGCGGGCGCGCTCAAAATAGCTCAGGTCCGCGCGGATTTCGTTCTCTTCGACCATGGCCTGATAGGCCTCTGCCGCGCCTTCGGGGCGGCGTTCGAGGGCCAGCACCATGCCATCGCCCACCTCCCAATCGCGCAGGCGGGCAATGGCCTTGCAGCGCCGCCAGCCGGAGATCAGCCCATAGCGGCCATCACCCAAGGGCGTGACCTCGATCGGGGTTTGCTGGCCGCGTTTTTGCAGGGAGGTGGTGAGCGCCTCCATGTCTTCTTCGTTCACGGCGGTGCGGTCGCGCACGAGGTGGCCCATGTCGATCTGATCAACCGGGATGCGCAGGATCATGCGGCCGCTTTCCCGCGCCTCGGCCAGTTCGCTGGCCATGGCCTCTATGGCGGCGGTGGAGGCGCTTTCGGCGGCGACATTGGCGATGGGAGGGCGGTTTTGCGGCGTGTTAGGCTCTGTTTTGCCGCCATCGCTCGTGTCGAGGAAGAGCGGGTTGGCGGGGGTCAGGCGTTTGCGGGCCATGGCGGGCCTCCTACTCTGCGGCGGCGGTGGTTGCGGCCAGTTCGTCGCGCCGCCAGCTGCCCACGAGGAGCTGTTTGAAGGCGGCATAGGTGGCGTCGAATGTTTCGCGCCCGCGCACATAGGTTTCGCGGTTGAAATCGCGGTAGTCGGCCTCGTAGATGCCACGCACCTGCTCGCCGGCCTGGCCGATGAGGGCGGTGAAGTCCTGCTTATGCGGGGAGAGGGTGGGGCCGAGGTAGCTTTGCATGAGGGCAGACAGCTCGGCCTGTTGTGCGCCGTCGTAGCGGGTGATCACGGCCCGAACCGCGTCCCATTCGAAATTGAGTTCACTGCGCCCCAGAGCGCGGGCGGCGAGGTTTTCGGCTTCTTCGATGGAGCCGAAGGTGGCGTGCAGCATGTCGAAGAAGCGGCCGGTGGAGTCAAATTCGAGGAAAGAAGCGCCGAGCGGGACCAGCAGGATATCGGCGGCGGCCAGCCCGTTGATGGTGAGGTAGCCGAGGGCAGGGGGGGTGTCGATGAAGATGACATCGTATTGGTCCAGGAGGCCATCGCGTTCGAAGCTGTCGGTGAGCGCCTCCCAGAGCTTCCAGCCGCGCGCCTGCATGCGCCAGACGGGGACCTGAAATTCGGCCCAGTAGAGATTGAGCTGAGCGCCGATCAGGTCGATGTTGGGCCAGTGGGTTTTCTGGACGAGATCGGTGGCGTTGACGGAGAGGGCCTCGGTGAGGGTTTCATCGAGCGGGACGGGGGCCTCGCCGAGATCGGCGCGGCGCTGGTTGGCCTCACGCAGGTGCGAGGCGTAGTGGCGGGCGAAGAGAGGGAAGACGGTTTGCCATTCGTCCTCGACCTTGCCGCCGAAGATGGAGGTCATGGAGCCTTGGGAATCCAGATCGACCACGAGGGTTTTGTACCCGTCCAGAGCGGCGGACATGGCGAGATGGGCGGCGGTGGAGGTCTTGCCCACGCCGCCTTTGAAGTTGGCGACGGCGACCATCTTGGCGGGCAGGCCTTCGGGGCGGTAGGGGAGGTACTCCTTGGATTTGGAGCCCTCGGTCCCGAAATGGGCCTTGAGGCGGAGCACCTCGTCGAAGGTGAACCATTTCGCGCCGCCGGTGGTTTCCGAGACGCCCTGCGGCAGCTCGGGGTTCTGTTTGAGCACCCGGCGGAAATGCCCTTGGGCGACGGGGATCAGGTAGCGGCAGATCTCCCATGTGGAGAAGCGGCGGAGCTGACGCGCGCCGCTGTCCTCAAGACCCCGGTTCGCCAGATCGCTGCGTCCGGCTTCGCAGGCCTGCGCGACCGATTGAAAGCCGCGCGTGGTGGCCGGGTTGCCCAGGGCGGCCAGCGCCTCATCGGGATTGATGTTGAAATAGGGGGGCAGATCGCCCTTGGTGTCCGCTCGCATAAGATGTCCTCAAACCGCCTGCGCCTCTTTGAGCGCTTGGGAAAACGCTGTGATGTGCGCTCTTTTGGTCAGTGTAGCGAAAAACGGCGAACATGGAAGAGAAAGCTCAACACCGAGGTGATTTTCTCTGCAATTCAAAGGCTTCGATGCAGCGCAGGCCCCGAATTTCCAGGCGCAGCATGACACAAAACGGGGCGAAGATCAGTTATTTTTTGTTAATTAAGAGTTACAGGAGTCATCGGTTTGGTGCAAATCTCTGAAAACCTTTAGAGAATTTGCGCTTTGAAAGAGGAGGGCGACTCTGAACCCCCGATAAGATGACTCTGAAGCCCCGAAGGGATGACTCCAATCCCCCGAAGCCGCGCTGGACGCATCCTGTGGATAACTCTAGGGTGAGTGTCACTGAAACCCCGAAAGGAATCGGGGCAGACAAAAGCCGCATCAGACGGCGTATCGAGCGGACAGCAAGGGCAGGGACATGCCCGAAGGCAGGCAGTGATGACAACAGCCACAGGGGCAGGGGGGCTTATGCCCGACCGCCACCCGACGGGGGATTTCTTCGTCTGTGATCTCTTCGGGGCCAGCCCGAAAGATGATCTGGGCACCATGGAACACCCGATCTTTTCGCTTTCGACCCGGCCGGACCGGCGCATCCTGAATTACACGCACAATGGGGTGGAGGTCTCGGTGACGCCTTCGGTCAAAGGGCGCGCGACGATCCATGACAAGGATATCCTGATCTATTGCATCAGCCAGCTTGTGGCGGCGCTCAATGCGGGGCGCGCGATCAGCCGGACGCTGACCCTGCGGGCGCATGATCTTCTGGTGGCCACCAACCGCGACACCTCGGGGGATGGCTATACGCGGCTCAAGGAAGCCTTCGAGCGGCTGGCGGGCACGCGCATCACCACCAACATCCAGACCGGGGGCATGGAGACCACCAGCGGCTTTGGCCTGATCGAAGCCTGGGAGATCCGCCGCCGCAGCCGGGGCGGTCGCATGGTCTCGGTCTCGGTCACGCTCAGCGACTGGCTGTTCCGCGCGGTCGAGGCGCGCTCCGTGCTGACGCTCAGCCGTGATTATTTCCGGCTCCGGAAACCTCTGGAGCGGCGCATCTACGAGCTGGCGCGCAAACATTGCGGCCGCCAGCCCGCGTGGAAAATCAGCCTCGCCACATTGCACAAGAAAGCCGGGAGTGCGGCGCCGATCCGCGTGTTCCGCGCGGCCATGCGGCGGATGGCCGCCGAGAACCACCTGCCCGATTACGAGATGATTGAAGGTGAGGGAGATATTTACCAATTCTCCCGTAGAGAGACCGTGACGGAGCCGGTCCCCAGAGACGCGCTGATGCCGCAGACCCTTGATGCGGCGCGGGCGCTGTGGCCGGGGGCCGATGTCTATGCGCTCGAAGCCGAATGGCGGGCAGGCGCCGCCGCCCGCGGGCCGGGCGGTGATGGGAACAAGGCGTTTTTGAACTGGGTCAGGGCGCGCCGCTCTGCGGGCTGATCCGGGAAAGCGGGAAAGAGGGAGAGGGCATGCGCGGATCGGTTCTTGGGTTTGTCATGGGGGTGTTGCCCTGTCTTGCGCCGGCAGAGGCCGGGGCAGGGGGCGCGGGCCAGGGCGGCCTTGCGCTGGACTGCCGCCTGCCGGAAGAGGCGGGGGCGCTGACAGCGGATATGCTCTGCACGGCGATGACCGCCTCGCTTGAACAGAGCGCCCCGGGCCTGCGCATCACCGGGCGGGACGGGCGCGCGGCGCTGATGCTTGTGGTGCAGGTCACCGGGGCGGATGCGCGCGGGCTGCGCGGGCATCTGTGGTGGGACAGGGCGCAGGACGCCGATCCGCAAAGCGGCCCCGAGGTGCGGTTCCGCCTTGTGGATGCGGCGCTTGATGCGGGCAAGCTGCAGGGGTTTACCGACGCGCTTCTGGCCTCCGAGCCGGGCCTTGCCCCCGCGCTCAAGGCGGCGCTGGACTGAGAGCCAGGTGCAGAGCATTCAACAGAAATTGAACACACGCGGCCTCAATGAAGCCATAAAAAGGGTTCAGAGGGCGGATAAACAAACAGGCGAGACCCTTCCGGCGCAGATCACTCCAACACGCGCCGCTTGCCTTAGAACAAGACGTACGAGCACTGGTGAAGAGACATGACGACCAATATCTTTGAACTCCTCAAGGATGCCGCGACGGAGCTGCCCCATATCGAGATGACGCGTTCCTGCCATTGCCCCGGCTGTGGTGGCGCGTCGATCGGACCGGGCACCGCGGGCACCGGCACGGCGGGGGCCGTGACCGCAACGCTTGACGAGATGGCCAATTACCTGACCACCGGTTTCTGGGGCGGGCCGAACGACAACGGGCAGTGGGACACGTCGGCCAGCAATGTCATCACCGTCAACATCTCCGGCCTGACCGCCGAGGGCCAGCAGCTGGCCCGCTGGGCGCTGGAAGCCTGGGAGTCGGTGGCCGACCTGCAGTTTGTCGAGGTGACGAGCGGTGGCGATATCACCTTCCAGGACAATGATTCCGGGGCCTATGCCTTCTGGAACAGCACCAATGGTTATATCACCAGCGCCACGGTCAACGTGCACTGGAGCTGGATCACCGAAGGGGCGACCATCGATTCCTACGCCTTTTCGACCTACATCCACGAGATCGGCCATGCGCTGGGTCTTGGCCACCAGGGCCCCTATGACGGCAATGCCACCTATGGCGTGGACAATATCTTTACCAATGACAGCTGGCAGATGTCGGTGATGTCCTACTTCGACCAGAACGACAACACCGCCACCAATGCCAGCCTGGCCGATGTGCTGACCCCGATGATCGTCGACATCATCGCGATCCAGAATCTCTATGGCGCGCCGGGAGCCAGCAGCGAGACCGCCGGCGATACGGTCTGGGGCGCGAACAGCACGCTTGGCGGCTACATGGGCAGCTTCTTCAACTCGCTGCCCAATGGCACGGGCGCGGCGCTCTACAAGGGCGGCTCGACCACCTATACGATCTATGACCGCGACGGCACCGATACCCTGGATCTGAGCTATACCGACGTGGCGGGCCGGATCAATCTGAACGACGAGGCGATCTCCGATGTGGGCGGGCTGACCGGCAACCTGATCATCGCGCGCGGCACGGTGATCGAGAACCTGACCACCGGGGGCGGCAACGATACGGTCACCGGCAATGAAGCGGACAACGTGATCTACACCAACGGCGGCGTCGATGACATCGTTGCAGGCGATGGCAATGACCTTGTCTACAGCGGCGCGGGCAATGACCGGCTGTTCGGCGGCAATGGCAACGACAGCCTCTATGGCGGCAGCGGCCATGACCTGATCGGCGGCGCGGCGGGCCACGACAGCCTGTTCGGGGCCGATGGCAACGACTCGATCTACGCCGGGTCCGGCAATGACATGCTGGGCGGGGTCGATGGCAATGACAGCCTGTTCGGCGCGGACGGGCAGGACAGCCTGTTTGGCGGCAACGGCAACGACACGCTGGGCGGGGTCAATGGCCACGATATCGCCTATGGCGGCAACGGCGACGATGCCATCTACGGCGGCGGCGGCAATGACCAGCTGGGCGGCATGGCGGGCAGCGACACCATCTATGGCGGCGATGGCAATGACGCGATCTACGGCGGCAGCGGCAACGATCTGATCCTGGGCTTTGCGGACAATGACACGATCTACGGTGGGACGGGCAATGACACCATGTCGGGCGGCACGGGCGTGGACGAGTTCTTCTTTGCCACCGGCTTCGGCAGCGACGAGATCACCGATTTCAGCCTGGCCGAGGGCGATGTGCTCAAGCTCGATGATGCGCTCTGGACCAGCACCCACGGCACGCTGAGCGATGCCCAGATCATCGCCGAGTTTGCCGACATCGACGCCAGCGGCAACGTGATCCTGGATTTCGGCGGTGGCAACACCATCACCCTGACCGGCGTGACCAGCACGACCGGGCTTGAAGCCGGGATCGATATCTTCTGAGGCCTCCCGGCCCTCTTTCATGACATAATCCGCGTTATAGGTCTTGTCCCGGTGCCCCCTGTGGTTCCGGGACAAGACCCTTGCGCGTGCAACAGGCTGGCGGTTGTTCCTCTTTTGCGCCACCGATACCATGGGCGCGCCCCACAGGATCGGGGCGCAAGGGAAAGGGCCGCCGCGTGGTCAAGCTGTCGATCATCCTCAACACCTATGCCATGCAGCGCGAAGCGCCCCGGACGCTGCGCTCGATGCTGCCGCCTTTGCAAAAGGAGGTCTGTGCGACGGACTACGAGGTGATTGTCATCGACAATGGATCGCCGCAGGCGCTGTCTCTCGCAGGGGTGGATTTCGGCGGGGTGCCTGTCTGCCTGCACCGGATTGCCCCGGAACAGAGCCACCCTTCCCCGGTTTTTGCCATGAACGCCTGCGCGGCAGATCAGGCGCGGGGGCGGTTTGTCATGCTCTGCATTGATGGCGCGCGCATGTTCAGCCCCTATCTGGTGCGCCGCACGATCGATGCGCTGGAGCGCGCGCCCGGGGCCTGCACCTATGTGGCCTCGCGCCACCTTGGCCCCGAAGTGCAGATGCGCTCGGTGCAGAAAGGCTATGATCAGGCCGCCGAAGACGCGCTGCTGGCGGGCGCGGGCTGGGAGGCGGATCTGGACCGGCTCAACGCGGTCAGCGTCTGGGCCGGGGCGCATCGGCATGGCACTGTCTATACCCAGAACGAAAGCAACGCCTTTGCCCTGGAGCGCGCGCTCTGGCTGGAGATGGGGGGCTATCGCGAAGGCTTTGCCCGCTCGGGCGGCGGGCTGTGTAACCTCGAGGCCTTCAACAGGGCCATGGAACGCCCCGGGGCCCGCAATATCCTGCTCTGGGGCGAGGCGACCTTTCACCAGGTGCATGGTGGCGTGGCGACCTCGAAAGAAGGGTTCTTCCGCGACAGCCAGGAGGAATTCCGGCAGGCGGCGGGCTATGACTACCGCTTCCCGCGCTATGATTTCGAGGTCGACATGGGGCTGGCCTACGGGCGCGAGGAAGCCGTCGGGGAATGGTATTGGCGGTAAGGGTTGGCCGCGTGGGGGAGCGGTCTGGCGTCGCGAGGGGTTTTGCAGAAGTTGAGCACAGCCCGCGCCATCGACGGGCCGTGGTACGGCGATCCTACCTCAAATCCCCTCGATTTATCCCAGCCACTGGCGCGTTCGTCATGTGTGGCTCGATACAACAACCCAATCGCCGTGCCGTGGGGACGGCCCGTCGATGGCGCGGCGCCCTTCGGGCTTGATTCCGCGCTGGGGTGCAAAGAACGAACGGCCACTGCTCCCCTTCGCCTAATGCCAATTCAGAACGCCACAGGCGCAAGCCGCCCTTTCCTGGCGTCTGCGAAAACAATGCGCCTGTGACCGACCAATACAGGTTTCAGGCCCGCGCGGCCGTGGTCTTGCGCAAGCGGTCTTCAGGGCCGAAGGTGCGGACATGACAACGGAGCTGGAATTCTCTTACGCGGCGCTGACCGCTCCGGCGCGGCGGCACATCCGGGTGTTTCAGCGCCACCAGTTTCTCGATCGCCTTGCCATGGGTCTGACGGTTGCCGTTGTTGCGCTGGCGCTGCGGGATCGCGGCATGGACCTGTTCCAGATCTCGCTCCTGTTTGGGGTCTACTCCCTGACGACCATGGCGCTGGAGCTCCCTTTTGGCGGATTGGCCGACAGCATCGGGCGCAAGCCGGTCTTTCTGGCCGCGGTTGTTGCCAGCGTGCTCTCTCTTGTCCTGTTTCTGGGCGCGCGCGATTTCCCGGTTCTTGCGCTCTCTTTTGCCTTCATCGGCCTTGGACGCGCCCTGCGCTCGGGCACGCTGGATGCCTGGTTTGTCGAAACCTTCAAGGCGGCGGCCCCGGATGTGGATGTCCAGCCCGCGCTGGCCAAGGCGCAATGGGCCGGGGCCATGGGCCTGGCGGTGGGGGCGGTTCTGGGCGGGCTTCTGCCCGATCTTCTTGGCCCGCTGGCCGAGCGGCTGGGAGGCCATGCCTATGACGTGTCTTATGTGGCGAGCCTTGCGGTGATGCTGGGCGTGTTTGTCTACACCCTGGTTTTCATCGTGGAGCCGCCGCGCGCCCTGAACCCCAAGGCGCTGAGGCAGGGGTTTGCAGCTGTCCCGGCGGTGATCCGGGACGCGGGGCGGCTTGCCCTGCGGCATCCGGCCTTGTCGGTGCTTCTGGCGGCCCTGGCGTTTTTCCTGATGGCGAGCAACCCGGTCGAGGTGATCTGGCCCACCCATGCCAAGCCTTTGCTGGAGGAGGGCACCGCAAACACGTTCATCGGTGTGCTGACCGCCGCCTATTTCTTCTCGATTGCATTTGGCGCGGCGCTGTCTGCGCGCATCAGCCGGATGTTCCGGCGGCGGCATGCGGTGATGCTTGCGGCGGCGTTTGCCTCTCTGGCGGGGGTTCAGATCGTTTTGGCCGTGCAGGGCGGCATCACCGGCTTTGCGGCGGCTTTCATCCTCTATTCCATGATCCTTGGTCTGTGTGAGACCCCGGCCAGCAGCATTCTGCACAGATGTGTCGAAGACCGCCAACGCGCCACCATGCTGTCTCTGCGCTCGCTGATACAGCAACTTGGGGCGGCCCTGGGCCTGATTCTGGCGGGTGCCATCGCCGATGTTTACGGCACCCCCATGGCCTGGATGCTCGGCGCGGTGTGGCTTGTCATCGCCGCGCTTCTGATTGGCCTTCTGGCCAAACGGCTTGGGTCACGCTCTGCCGGATGGCCGTGAGCAGGGCCGTCTCCTGCGCCTCGGGGCCGAAGCGGTCCAGTGCGGTTTCATGGGCGGCATTGGCGAGGATGTGCCGGGTGTCTGCGTCCGAGATCAGGGCGGTCAGGCGGTCCTGCCAGTCCTGAGCGCTGCGGGCGAGAAAGCCGGTGGTGCCGTCTTGCATGGCGGCGGCGAAAGGCGGGGTGGGGCTGGCCACGCTCACGCCGCCGACCAGCGCGGATTCAAAGAATTTCAGCTCGCTCTTGGCCGCGCAGAAGGGGTTATCTGCCTCCAGCGGCGCGAGGTTGATGTCAATGCCGAGGAGAGCCTCGGGCAGGTCTTCGAAGGGCACTTCGGGGCGCTGTTCGATCTGCGCCATCACCGGGGCCAGCGCGGGGAAGCGGGCGGCGTCGATATGGCCAAGCAGCACGAGGCGCAGCGCCGGATTGCCCGCCAGCAGCCCGGCCAGCACCGGCGCGAGGGGGGCGAAATCGCGGTCATGGGTGGGGGTGCCGCTGGCGTAACCGATGCGGAGAAGACCATCATTGGGCCGGGTTAGAGACTGTTTCCAGAGAGTCTTCGCGCGGCGCGCCCTGCCGAGGCTGATCCCGTTCGGCACCACCTGAACCGTCGGGTTGAAGCGGCGGGCGTGTCCGGCCAGCGCCTCGGTTGAAACCCAGACACCATCGGCGCCGCAGAGCGCGCGGCGGTAGTTCTCGGCGCGCCCCTCCCAGACCGCGCGCTGATGCGGGGTCATGCCGTCGAGAAGCGAGAGAAACTCCGGTTTCATGTAATCGGGGTCAAAGACCAGATCGTCTATGTCGAAGATCACCGGCACGCCGCGGGCGCGGGCGGCGGCATAAAGCGCCTCTGTGGCCGCAGAAGCCTCGGCGCGGAACAGCACGATCAGATCGGCGGCTTCGGCGATGGCCTCGGGGTCATCCTCACCCAGCGTGGCACAGGCCCCGGCGATGGGTGTGTGCATCAGCGTCTCGATCCGGTTCTGCACGCGGTAGATATGCCCCTTGGAGAGCGGCGCGCCGGAGAGGAACACCACCTGCTTTGCGGGCTCTGTGGCATAGGCGCGTTCGAGCGTGGCAAGGGCGACGCCGGTCTCCTGCGCCTGCGGCGCGCGGGGGCGCAGGGCATCGGTTTCGGCCTTGAGCGTTTCGAAGGCGTCATAGGTGGCATCCAGCGCGGCGCTGTCTTCGGGCGCGGTGCGGAGCTGATCGTAAATGCGGGTGGCGAACCCCGCGCTGGCCCAGAGATCGGACGGCGCCTGAACCGCGCGCTGGCGGCGCAGGGCGGGATCGACAAGCGCGGGGCTGTCCGCCTCGGGGTGCAGCGGGATGTCCGCCTCCCGCAGGGCGCGGGCCAGTTCGGCCTGCGGGGTCTCCAGCAGCGCGGCAAAATCGACAAAGCCGCGTTTTGTCCCGCGCGTGTGGCGCTCCGCCTCGAGCATGTAGCGGGCGGCGAGCGTGTGGGCCTTGGTGGCGCTGGGGATCGCGGCGGGGCGAAAGGCGGTGGTGTGCAGGCGCTGGAACAGGGAGCGGGCGACCTCGGCGGGAGGACGGATGGCGATCAGGCTGCGGGCCTCGGCCCCGATCTCCGCCGCCGCCGCCAGCCAGAGCGGCAGCAAGAGCGACAGGCGCGGGTCTTTGAGGGCGACAAGTGTCCCGGCGGCGCTGAGCCCGCGCAGGGTCTCGGTGATCTCGGCCCCATGATCCCGCCCGAGGGCGTCCAGCGCACCGGCGGGCAGCGCGCGATCATCGCACCAGTGCCGCCCGGCCGCCACAAGCAGCCGGTTGTTGAGCTGCACCACGTCCCGCGCTTCCCAGTAGCCTGTCGGGTTGTCCTCGTTTTCGGGCAGCATGTCGCCGGGCACCACGGCCCCGGCCTGTTTGAGCAGGCGCATCAGCACGGAGGTCCCGCTGCGGTGCATACCGGCGACAAAAATCAGCAAGGCGGACACTCCATCGAGGTCTGAAACGGAAGGGTTGTTCGGGGTTGTAGGGTCAGGCTGCATGGATTGCACCCTCTGAGCGCCGGAAAATCCCGTGGCGGGGCCGGTTTGCCCGCGTTTTGGTCCCTGAGATGTGCGCTGGCGCGCGGGTCTTTGTGGTCTTTGTAGGCTGACGGGTGGGCGGAGTATTTCCGTTTCTGGTTCTCTGAACGGTTGTGTCCGAGATCACAATTGGGCACAGTGACCTATGGTAAACTTTGCACAGGTGCCGTTTGAAACAATGTTTTTTGAAGTTTTTTCTTGAGTGAGCCGGGGCGAAGGCATCAAACCCTTTAGGCAAAGACAGACAGTCAGGGGGTAGCCCCCGCATTGGGACATGAGGAGATGGTCATGACTAATCACAAATTCCGCATCAGGGCGGCGGTGCTGGGGGCCAGCGCGCTTGTTGCTCTGAGCGCCAGCACCGCATCGGCTGATCAGCTCATTCTTGACGATCTGATCGTTGATGGCTCGATCTGCGTGGGCCAGGACTGTGTCAACGGCGAGAGCTTTGGCTTTGACACGCTCCGCCTGAAAGAGAACAACCTGCGGATCAAGGCGCAGGATACCTCGAACAGCGCGTCCTTCCCGACAAACGACTGGCAGATCACCTTCAACGATTCATCGAATGGCGGGCAGAACAAGTTCTCCATCGATGACATCGACGGTGGCCGCACGCCCTTCACCATCGAAGCCAGCGCGCCGAACCATTCGCTTTACGTGGATGATGGTGGCCGGATTGGTGTCGGCACGTCGACACCGGTTGTGGAAATCCACGTGCCCAATGGCGACACGCCGACCTTGCGTCTTGAGCAGGACGGCACCTCCGGCTTCACCCCCCAGACCTGGGACGTGGCGGGCAACGAGACGAACTTCTTTGTGCGCGATGCCACCAATGGCTCGCGCCTGCCGTTCAGGATCCGCCCCTCTGCCCCGAGCAACTCGCTCTATGTCAACACCGACGGGAACATTGGCTTTGGCACCGCCTCTCCGGAGGCCAAGCTGCATGTCTTAGGAGGTTCCGGCGGGGCCTATGAAGGCCTGCGGGTGGAAAACAATGGTGGCTCTTATGTGACCTTTGAAAACAACAGTACCGGCAGAAGCTGGTTTTTCACCCATGAAAACGCGGCGGCTGGCCGGTTTATCATTTCCCGCGATGATGCCCCGACCGAGGGGATGTTCTTTGAAGCCGATGGCTCGTTCCGCGTGGGCGGCGACGGCACCGCCGCGCAGGGTGGCATGGCGCTTGACGCGACCGGCAACCTGACCATCGGCGGCACCCTGACGCAAAGCTCGGACAAGAACGCCAAGATGGCGATTGTCCCGGTGGATGGCGCCGAGGTTCTGGAAAAGGTCGCGGCCCTGCCGCTGAGCGCCTGGACCTACAAGAGCGAAGCCGAGGCCGGTGTGCGCCACATGGGCCCGATGGCGCAGGACTTCCGCGCGGCCTTTGGTCTTGGTCACAACGACACCACGATCTCGACGCTCGACACCTCCGGCGTGGCGCTGGCCGCCATTCAGGCGCTGAACGCCCAGAACGCGGCGCAGCAGGCGCTGATCCTGGAGCTGTCGGCCCGCATCGAGCAGCTTGAAGAGAGCGCCGCGGACTGATCCGCCGCCCGAGCATTTGAAACCGATGAAACGCCGCCCTGAAAGGGGCGGCG
>NZ_SRXY01000014.1 GCF_004804335.1 Pacificoceanicola onchidii | reverse complement strand
GGCGGAGGCGCTTCTTGCCGTCCGGCATATAGCCGCGCCGCGCGAGATCATCGCGCCCCTTGGCGGCGAAGGCGGCGGCTTTGGCGAATCGGCCCGTGGTGATAGGCTCAGAGAGCCCTTCGGCGGCAGTTTTCGGGTCAATGTTGAAATAGGGCGGGGGAGGGGGCTTGCCTGCGGAATTCATGTTATCCTCATGATGTGCGTTTGTTTGCACTATATGCGGGAAACTATCGCACATGGGGGGCATGATGTGAATCGTTTTGATGGTTTCGCGGCGAAACCGGTCTTTGCCTTAAGAAATTGATCAGAAAGAACACCTCAAAGCTTGAGAATCTTTAAGAGTCTTTAGAATCTTTGCCCTGAGAAAACGTATTTAATTCATGGTTTTAATGTGGTTCCGGGACCAGAACACGGGATGAAAGGGACCAAGATACGGGAACAAGGGGACCCGCACACGGGGCAAAGGGTGCTGATTCTCAGGGATTGAGGGACTGAGACTCGGGAAAGGAGTCTAGGACGGAGTCTGGCAGAGGAAAGCCCCGCAATTGTGGGGTGAGGTGCCAGAGGCGATCCTGTAGATGGGTCCCTAAGAGGCAAAAGGGACCTGTTTACGGGACCTGAGGGGCGGTTTGACAGGCACCAAGGCGGCGGTTGATGATGGGTGCCTTTTGATCGATAATGCCGGTGCCCATCAAGAGGTGCCTGATATGGCGATAGAGCAGTTTGCAACCGTAAATTATTTGCCCCCGGATCGCGCAGTGATCCGGTTCGCATCCGACCTCGCCCCCCAGGGCGGGTGCGAAGTGGCGGAACGTGTCGAATACGCTCGGCGTAGATGCTTTGAAGTGATGACAGTACAAAAGGTTTGGCCCGCCCTCGAGGCCGGGTGCGAACCTTTGTTGCGACGAGGCGGCCAGACGTGAGCGTGGCCAAGGATATTCCCAAGGACACGCTGACCGGGGCGCTGCGGCGCGAGAGCGTGAAGAAGAACGTGGCGGCGATCCATGTTTCGGGCAAGCTGTCGCTTCTCCAGCGCAAGCTGAGCAATGTGCTTTTGCTCAACGCCTATGACACGCTGATCACCCGCGCGGCGCACCGGATTGATGCGCGGACGCTCTGCCTGATGATCGGCTATAATTCCAACGACACCGAGACGCTGAAACTGGCGCTGCGGGGCCTCGCGGAAACGGTGGCCGAATGGGACATGCTTGATGAAAAGGGGCGGCAGGAGTGGGGTGTTTCGGCGCTTTTGTCTTATGCCAAGCTGAAGGATGGGGTGTGCGAGTATGCGTATAGCCCGGCGCTGGCGGAGAAGCTGCACGATCCCAAGGTTTTTGCGCTGATCAACCTCAATATTCAGCGGCAGTTTACCGGGGGGCATGCGCTGGCTTTGTACGAGAATTGCTTTCGCTTTGTGAATACGGGCAGCACGGGTTGGTGGGAACTGGATGTGTTCCGGCGGCTGATGGGGGTGGACGGCTCGGAGTATTACAAGAGTTTCAAGCAGCTCAATGCCAAGGTCATCAAGCCCGCGGTGGCAGAGGTGAACAAGGTGTCCGATATCATCGTGACGCCCGAGACGCGGAAGATGGGGCGGTCCGTGACGGATATTCGGTTTCGGATCACGCGGAACCCGCAGCTTGCGATGATGAATATCGACGATGGGACCGGTGTGCGCGGCGGGGCGGTTTATGCGCGGCTGATCGAATTGGGCGTGAGTGACCGGCTGGCGCGGCAATGGATTGCGCAGCATGGCGAGGATGTGGTGGCCGAGAAGGTGGCCTTTGTCGATGCGCAGGACGGGGTGAAGAGCCCGGCGCGGTACCTGAGCGCGGCGCTGCGCGATGGGTTTGGTCCGGAGGCGGCGCCGGTGCTGAGCGGGCGGGCGGCGCGGCTGCGGCGGGTGCAGGAGCTGGTGGCGGGACGCTCTCCGACGCAGAGGGACGCGGATCGGCGGCTTTTCCTCGGGCAACTGGCGGAGGCGGCGCTGCGGACGGATTTTGAACGACACGGCTGGATGTCGGCGCTGAACGCGGAGGCGATTTTTGCCTTTTGGGAGGATATGGAGCCGGGCGCGTTTGACGGGATTTAGGTTCCCGCACTGACCATCCCCCTGATCTGTCCGGCGTAGGACATGAGACAGGAGACGGATGGTATGACGATGTTTGATATTCCATGGCTGCGTCAGGGGGCGGGGCTCTTTGCGGCGGTGGCCGTTGCGGTTGCCCTGACGCTGGGCGGTGTGGGCCGGAGCGATGGGCTTTGGCTGCAGCAGGCGGCTCTTGTGATGGCGCTTTGGGGTCTGGGGCGGGCGTTTGATCGCCTGCCCACGATGCCGCGCAGCAAGGGTGCGGCGGGCTTTGTGCTGGTGCTTTCTTTCTGGGTGCTGGGCGCGGGTGGTTTTCTGGCGGCCATCGCCACGGCGGCGATTGCCTTTGTCTGGGCGCCGGTGGCGGTGCTGTTGCCGCTGCTGTTCGCCCTGAGCGCGCATCTGGGGCTGAGCATCTTCGAGATGATGGTGGTCTCGACCATCGCCATGGCCCCGTTTGTGATCTGGCCGGACCTGCAGCGGCGCTTTGCGCTGCGGGGGCAGGGGCCGGACGGGATGCTGAGCATTCATGACTTCATTGAAGACAAGGAGCGGGACCATGGCTGAGGGTTGGGCCGCGCTTTTGCGCGAGGAACCGGCATTTGCGGCGCTGTGTCGGGCCTATGCGGTGAACGGGCCGGAGCAGGCGCGGGATTTCATCGAGGCGCTGAAAGACCTGCCGCCGGGCTTCAACACGGCGATTGCCGGGGAGGTGGCGACGCGGGTCACAGAGATTGCGGCAAAGCTGGACGGGATGACCGGCCCGGCGCGCGCAAAAGGACATCATCCGGTGGGCGGCGTGCGGCTGCCGAAGACAGGAGAGACGCAATGACAGAATTTCTGAACGGGCTGCCGCAGGACGTGCAGCAAGAGCTGCGGGCGCAGGGCATTGTCACCGACGTGCAGCTGGCGGAGGTGCCGCAGGACTGGCGTGATGCGCGCGTTGATCCGGGCCTGATGCCAAAGATGGAGACCCGCCGCGCGGGGCAGGGCCGTGCCATGGGCGCGCGCGGGCGGGTCAATCCCGGTAGCCCGCTGATGCGCGCCCGTGCGGGCAGCGCTGGCCGGCACGCGAAGCTGCTGGCGCATCTGAAAGGGCTGGGCAGGCTGAAAACCTCCTCCTCGCTGGTGGGGGCTTTCCCCGAAGTGGGGGATCAGGGGCAACACGGCGTCTGCGTGGGCTTTGCCACCAGCGACTCGTTGCAGTTTCGCACCGGCAAGCCGATGTCGCCCTGGGCCGCCCATCGCGCGGCGAAAGAGGCGGATGGCGAGCCGCATGAGGACGGAACGCGGCAGTATTACGCGCTGTCGCATTTCTATCGCACCGGGCATCTGCGCGCCCCGGATTACCGCTATGCAGATTGGCTCAAGGCGCGGGCTCTGGCCCCAAGGGCGCATCTGGCGGAGCCGTGGAAGATCGACGGTTTTGTTGATCTGCTGACGCCGGGCGAGGACTTTGGCTATGTGGTGGATCTGATCCGGGCGATTGTCTCGGGCGCTTTGGATCCGCAACGCGGCGGTGATCCGGTGCCGATTTCGGTCGGGCTGTTTGAAGGCTATGACAGCTACAGCACGGAACAGACCGGGATGCTGCGGCTCAACCTGCCGGGCGAGGCGATGGTGGATGGTCATGCCATGGTGGTTGTCGGCTATCGCGACGCGGAAGATCCGGCGAACCCCTTTGGCATCGGCTATTTCGTGGTGCGCAACAGCTGGGGGGATTGGGCGCGGGACAATCCGTTTGGGTATCAGGGCCATGCGCTGATCCCTTATGCCTATCTGGCCAGCGCGGAGCGGCTGTTTGAGGCGTATTGGTTGTTGCGGTGAGTGGGGAAGGGGGCGGTGCCCTGTCCCTTTTTGCCCCGGATCGCTTGCGATCCGGTTCGCACCCGACCGCGCCCCTCAGGGCGGGTGCGAAGTGGCGGAAGCGGCGCATGGGCGAAACCAGGGTTCTTTTGGGAGAGGTCAATGAGTCTTTCTTGACCGCCCTCGAGGTCGGGTGCGAACCTCTGTTGCGTCCATAAGGTCGAGAGAGTTAGCCCAATTTCGGGCAAAGAGGGCAGGGGAGGCCGTGACATGGTCCTGAACATCATCAAGACAGCCGCGCTCAGCCTTGCCTTTGGCTGGGCGCTCCCTGTTTCGGCGCAGCCCATGGAAACCCCCGGAGAGACTTACGGCCAGCTTGGTCTCGGATTGCCGCAGGCCACGGGATACGCGGCGCGCAACGGCTTTCGCAGCGAGGCGAATTTCGAGCCGATGCGGCGCTATCGCGCCTCCAGCCGTCTGGGGCCGTTGATCCGATATGTCGGCTATCTCGATGTGAAGACCGCCGCTGGCAAGGCGCTGAAATGCACGGCCACGCTGATCGCGGCGGACCGGCTGTTGACCAATGCCCATTGCTACCCCGAGCGGGGGCCTGCGCGGGCGATTTCGGCGCAGTTTCAACTGGGCTATCTGTCGGTACTCGACAAGGACAGCGCGCGGCGGTTTGCGGTCAAAGGCGCGGTGCTGCGCCATGACCGGATGGATTACGCAGTGCTCACGCTGGACCGCGCGGTGCCGGGCTGGGTTGATCCCGGCTGGCAGGTGCGCGCGCCACGCCGGGACGAGCCCTTGCTGGTGGTGGGGCATCCCCTGGCGCAGCCTTTGCACGTGACGCAGGCGGGCTGTGTGGCGACCGCCGGGTTTGGCGCGGGGGCGCAAGAGCTTTTGCACAGCTGTGATACGGAGCAGGGCAGTTCCGGCGCGCTGTTGTTCTCGGCGGATGATCCGAAGCAGATTGTCGGGCTGCACAAGGAATGGACGTCCGAAGGGAACCGGGCCTTGCGGCTGACGGCGCTGGATTGGGCGGCGTTTGTGGGGCAGGGCAGGAAGACAGAAGACCCGAATGCCGCCCCTGTGATCCGGTTGCAGGGACAGGGGTCCGGCGCGCTTTATGCGGATGATTTTCCGGTTGATCCACAAAGTGGAGCATTCCACGTTGATCCTGCGTCTTCTGGGGCATTTGGTTCGGCACCCCCGCTGCCGAGTGATCCGAAACCCAGTGCGCGCGCCCCTGCGCCGCCTCTTACTAGCGGTTTCAAAGCCGGGGCGAACGCGGTTCTGAGGCGATCGGACTGGATGGATGAACCCGGCTTTGGATTGGTCAGGAGCAATCGGGCTCTGTTGAAAGATCTAAAGTTCTTTTCTTCCAATACCTTGAAGGCAATCAGGGAAGCCGAGCGTCTGTGCAAGGTTGGGGACGGAAACGCCTGTGCGACGGTTGGGGTTCATTTGGAGACAAAGAACTGGGCATATGCGGTTGGCAACACGCGGTTTAGCCGACGGGCAGAAGGTGCGGAGGAGATGTTTTTTCGCAGCCTGGATTTGGGCGCTCCCATGGTGCTTGAGAACGGCCGTCATTTGACGCGGGACACTGTTTTGGGATTGCAGAAACTCTATAACGCAGGCGCGCCGTCACGGCGCTTGACCGAGGATGGTCAATGGGGTCCGGGAACGCGGGCTTCGCTGGCCAAAATGTGCGACTGCGACTAGCCGGAAAACTTTCCGGGTGACCCCTCCCCCTGATGATTTGGCAGACGCCGGATCAAACCCCCCGGCGGTTATATCAGGAGGTAAATCCCATGTTGAAAACTATTGCATCCGGTGTTGTTGGTCTGTCCCTTATTGCTGCCACGGGGAGCGTTGTGGCGCCCGAGGCGACGGCCAATGTGATGGATCAGATCCCGCAGGCGCTGGAGCGTCTGACCCAGCCCGACTGCGAGACGCGCCCGCAGGCGTGCCTGACGCGCAAGGAGGCGAAGTTGAAGGATCTGAGCCGCGATCTGGAGCGCTCGTCCGAGCGGCTGGATCTGGAGCTTGGGCGCGCGGCGGAGGTGCTGGCGCGGAACAAGGCGCTGCGCGGGCAGAACCGTCTCTACCTCGAAGAGGGCAAGCGTCTGCTCAACCGGACGGTGGGCAACGGGCCGATCCGTTTCGCCGGGGCGAGCTATCCGACGCGGGACGCGTTCCGCGATCAGCTGGAGCTGCTTTTTGTCGAAGGGCAGCGGTTGGATGCGGTGATTGCGGACGCGGACGGGCTGCATGACAACCTGAGCACCGCCCGCCGCAACCTGATCGCCCGCCGCTCGGAAATCCGCGCGACCCTGTCGATCCTGCCGTCGAAGATGGCGCTGATCGAGGCGCAGCAGAACTACGCGCTGCTGACCTCTGATCTGCAGGCCATCGACGATGTGCTGCGCGCCGGGGAGACCGGCACCAAGGCGGTGGACCGCCTGCTGCGCAACACCGAGGAGCTGGCGGCGGCGGAGTCGCGTGCACCGAAGGGCGACGCGGGCTTTGAAGCCTGGTTGATGGAAGGGGCTGAAGCGGCGAACTGACGCTTGTCAGCATAAGGGCCACCGGTCTAGGCTCTGGACCGGTGGCGGACAATGTGTGTGAGGGGGACAGCATCATGATGAAAGGCTTTTTGTGTGTTCTGGCCGGGCTTCTGGGGGCTTCTCAGGGGGCGGCCGAGGAAGACGGCCGCTACCGTCTGCCAGCCGGGGGCTTCGGCGTGTTGGCGCAGGGCGCGCCGCAGGCGGTGCCCTCGACGCGGTTGCGCGAAGAACAGCGCTTCGGACGGTTCGAGGACACGGTGGCGCTGCGGGCGGGTTGGTTCGTCCGGCAGGCCCAGGTGACCGGGCGGCTCGATAGCGAGACCGCAAAGCGGGAAGGGGGCGAGGCGGTTGCCTTTACCTGCACCGCAACCGCGATTGCGAAGGATCTGATCCTCACCAATGCCCATTGCGTCAAACACAAGGGTGACGAACGCGCGGTCAAGCTGAGTTTCTTCCCGGAATTTCGCGATGGTCGCCGCGATCCCGAGGACGCCGCACACGCGGTGGATCTCACGCCCGTTGAGCGGGGAACGGGACAGATGGACTATGCCATCTACCGGCTGAAACGGCCTCTCGCAGGGTATGCCGCGCCCAGCCTTGGGTACCGGGCGGTCATGGCGGGTGAGCCGTTGGTGATCATCGGCCACCCGGAAGCGCAGCCCCTGAAGCTCTCCCGCGGCGGGTGCCAGTCGGACCCGGAGGTGCCTACAAAAGGCGTGCAGATCGTGCACAGCTGCGCCACGCGGCAAGGCTCATCCGGCTCGCTTGTTTTTGGACTCGATGGGAGCGTTGTCGGGCTGCATCACATTGGCGGTGCCAATATCGGCGGGCGCGCCGTGGGCTATGCGGTGAGCATGGCGGCGCTGGTAGAGAAAAGCCCGACGCTCAGACAGGTGCTGAGCGATGCGGCGACCCGCCCTCAGGCGCTTCAGGTGGCCCGCAGCCGCGATACGCGCGGGGCGGAGGGGCTGTGTCTTCTTGGTGTGGATAAGAAGGATAGGGTGCAGGATGCCTTTCCAATTGTCCGAGGATTTAAAGTCAACCGGCTCTACGTTGATATTGCAGATAGCGCGGGGCGGTTTTTGAGTGTTCGCAAGACTGCGGAAAGGATCAGGTACTTTCATTGGGGTCGGCGCGGGCAGGTCTATGGTAAGGAAACGATCTACCTGAACAAGGAATCCGAGGATTACCCGACACCCATGCTTGGGGCCGTTCCTGAGGATTATGCCAAATACATTGAGTCTGATCGGGTCCATAGGATGGCTCCGGTGGTTGCCGCCATCGAGCAAGGCACTGGGCTGGAATACTGGGTTGGCCTCACCTTGTTGAACAGTTCTTCGCAACAACCGGTTTTTGACGCACTCGCAAATGCCGGTTTTCTGACAACCAACACCTGCCTCCCCGTCGAAGACATCGCGTACATCGTCGACACCACCGAAGGCATTGAATTGACCGTGGCCGAGTACCTTGAGCGGGTGCGCGTAGCCTCCCCCTGACCTATTCCCAAAAGGAGACCCACCATGTTGAGACTTCTGACTGCCGGATTGATGGCGCTGGGATTGGCGCAGGGCGCTGCGGCGCAGGACAATGGGCCGTTTCAGCTGCCCCCGGGTGGCTTTGGCGTGCCGGGGTTTGGACAGCGGCAGGCGCTGCCGTCCCACGCCATGGAAGAGGCGCGGCGGCTGGGGCTGTTCGAGGAGACCTTGGGCATCCGCTCGGGTTGGATTGACCGGGTGGCGAAGATGACCGGGCGGCTGGACATCATGACGGCGGCCAAGGATGCGGACGGCCAGCCGATCAGCCTTGCCTGCACCGGCACGGCGATCACGCCGCGCTATGTTCTGACCAATGCGCATTGTTTGAAATCGAGCGGGCGGCTGCGGGCGATTTCCGTATTGTTTCTGCCGAACTATCGCGACGCGCGGCGGCGCAATGTGGTGACGGCTTATCCGGTGTCGCTGACCCCGGTGGAGCGGGGCAGTGAAGACACGCTGGATTATGCGATCCTGCGGCTGGAGAGCCCGTTGAAGGGGCATCAGCCGCTGGGTCTTGCGATCCGTGATCCGGGGCCGGGGGAGCCTTTGGTGGTCATTGGCCATCCCGAAGGGCAACCGCTGCACCTGTCACGCGGGCGTTGCCGTTCCGATCACGAAGTGCCGATGGATGGCGAAGACGTGGTGCATGGCTGTGCCACTCTGGCGGGCTCGTCCGGCTCGCTGGTGTTTTCCAGCGAAGGGCAGATCGTCGGGCTGCACTTCTGGGGCGGGGCCTTGCTTGGCGGGCGGCAGGTGAACCGGGCTATCCGCATGGCGGCTTTGGTCCGGGCCAGCAAGATTCTGAATGACGTATTTGTCCCGCCTGAGCCGGAAGAGGAAGAGACCTCCGCCCCGCCTTTGGTGGAAACGCAGGGGCTGTGCGCGCGGATTGCGGTGCCGGAGGGGTATTTCTGTCAGGAGAAGGCGGACGGGACGTTCAATGTCTTGTCGCTTGAGGCCATAGCGGGTGGGGAGGTTCTGACCGGGAAGGCAGAGGAGTTCCGGAAGAAGTGCCTTGAGGGCCGGGCGATCGACTGCACGCGGCTTGGCGTGCGCTACTGGCGCGGCGATACGGTGAGCAAGAGCGCCGAGAAAGCGGCGATTTTCTCGACGCTGGGATGCAACGGCGGTAACATGACCGGTTGCAGCAACCTGGCGGTGATGCTCGGGAAAGGCGAAGGGGTCCCACAGGATTTCAAGCGAGCTGCTGCGCTCTATGAACGCGCCTGTGACGGCGGTGTCATGGAAGGCTGTACCGGGCTTGCGGTGTATCACGCCAATGGACGCGGCATGCCGGAGAACCTCGAGAAGGCGGCCGGTTACTACAAAAAGGCCTGTGACAAGAACCATCTGAAGGGCTGCTATAACCTCGGCTTGTTTTATGCGCAGGGGCGGGGGGTGCCGCAGGATCCCGCGCGTGCCGTAACGCTCTATCGCAAGTCCTGTGACGGAGATTATGCGAACGGCTGCAATGGTTTGGGGCGGCAGTATTACATGGGCGAGGGCATCGCGAAGGATAAGGTGCGGGCGGTGGCGTTGTTCCGGCAGGCCTGTGACGGCGGCAGCAAGACCGGCTGCGACAACCTGGAGAAGTTTGGCCCATGATCCGGTTGTGGCTGTCTTTGGTTCTCGGGGTTTGTCTGGGATCGTCTGTCTACGCCCAATCGGTGCATCGCCTTGGCGGAAAACCCGAAGGGGAAGCGGAAGGCATGTTGGTGCAGGCGCTCGGCACGTCGCCGGTGCAATACGGCTGTGCCGGGTCGGTGGCGGTGGATATTCCGAACATCCTGTTCGAGAACGACAAGGCGCGGCTGACCCCGGCGGCGGCTGGGCAGATGGATGTGCTGGCGCGGGCGCTGGGGCATTCGGAGTTCAGACACGACACATTTGTGATCGAAGGCCACGCCAGCGCGCCGGGCAGTGATGCGCACAACATGGACCTGTCGGAGCGCAGGGCGGAGGTTGTGCAAAGCGCGATGACGCGGCGCGGGATTGCCAAGGCCCGGATTGCATGGCGGGCCTATGGTGAGCGGCGGCTCCTGTATCCCAAAAGGCCCGATCATGCGGACAACCGGCGGGTGACAATCCGGCGGATCGCGGTGGGATCGGCGCAATGGGAGGCGCTGGAGATCGCCGCGCGGGAGCGGCACAGGCTCTCGCATCGGCTGATGGTGGCAGAGGACGGCGGCGCCTGGTGGGCGCTGCCGCGTGACGTGGTGGATCGGCGCTTGCCGGTGTTTCTGTGCGCTTCGGCCAGCCGGGGCGGGCTCTTGCACGTGGAGATCCGTGAGGCGGGGCAAAAGCGGTTCGAGCCCGTCGCGACCTATCCGCTGCCCGAGGGGGGCCTCGTGCGGGTGCCGCATGACCGGAACTTCAAGTTTACCGGGCGGGCGCCGTGGCAGGAAATCCGGCTGCGGCATGTGGATTGCACGCGGGCGGCCTGCCCGAGGCTGAGCGCGGGCCTGCAGGAACGGCTGGAAATCGCGCCGAAACGCCGCCCACCGAAGCCGGTCAACCTGCCAAGCACCGGCATGGCGCGCTGCGGCGCGCCGGGGGTTGTCTGCGAGGTTTTCAAGGTTCGCCACGAGTGACCGTGTTTTTGACTGAGACCCTCCCCCTGACCACGAAGGGAGAGGAAAAAGGAGTACGGTCATGAAAGAATTTGGGCCCGGTCAGGATCGGGAGGGGCAGATCATCCGCGAGATACTGCTCTATGGGTCAGAGGGGTTTGTGCCGGTTCGCAAGGCGCTGTTGCGGGCGCTTGAAGCGGTGACGGATGGTTTTGAAAGCATCCGGCAGGCAGCTCTGGCAAGTGACAGCGCGAAAGACCCCGCATGGCGCGGCTACATGTACGACGAAAATGGCGGGCGCGGGCTGGCCAATGATTGGTTCCGGGAATTTTCGGGCCCGACGCTGGCGCGGCTGGGAACCGGTTTCAGAGGTCACATGCGCGCCGATTTCGAAGTGGCGGTTTTGGATTTCGCCGGGATTTTCATCCCGGAAGCCTGCAAGCTGCTGGCGCAGGATCTGCGCACCAAGCCGCAGTTTCTGCAGGCTGAGAGCCGAAAAGATCTGGCCCGGATTGGTGGAAACGCCTTCAAATACCAGACCTGCCCCAAGGTGCAGGTTTTTGCCGCGCTGAACGTGCTGGGGTATCCTCAGGTGTCCGGCGCACAGGCGGCGGATCTGCCGCATTACCTGGGCGGGCTGGATGCCTTTGCCCGCGCCATCGCGCTGGAAGCGGCGGACAATGTCGCGGCGCTGGACATGCTCTGCAAGGCGGATCTGGCAATCGGGCTTTCCGTGGTTCTTGAAGAGCGCCGGGTGCAGAAGGTTCCGGGCCCTTTGCGGGACACAGAATTTGCGGGCCAGGCTTTTGCGCTTGTGCGGACGGCGCGGGAGCGCTCTGTGGAATGGTCAAAAGCGCCGAAGCGGGGCCGCGCGGCCTTTGTGATGGAGGTTGATCTGGGCGGCGGCGGGGCGGTGCATAATCCGCTGCGCATCCTTTCGGCTCTGGAGCTTTATTATGCGGCGGTGGCCGGTTCGACCCCGCCGGAGCGTGGCGAAGAAGCCTTTGATCCGGACGCGCTCAAAGCGGTGCCCTGGACCAAGCTGCGGCACCTGAGCTTCGTGGGCGAGGCGGATTCGCTGGATGCGGACTTTGGAGACGATGGCGATGCGACACTGCTTGACTTTGTTGACGCGGAGTCCCGTGCCGACGCCATGGGCTATCAGAAGGCCGGCTATTCGGACCAGATCGCTGCGATTGAGGATCGGCAGTTGGAGCGCGCCGGTTTTCTGGCGGAGCCGAAACAGAAGACTTCAAGCGTTCTGGTTGCCCGGCATCTGAACAGCGACCTGCCCGGCGAAGAGACGCTTGGCATGGCGTTGTTGCATGACAGCCTGCCGAAGCTGAAAGACGGCAACCCCGGCGCGCGCAACGCGTTTTTGGTGAAGTGGAAGGACATGGTGAAGGGGCTGGCGGCGCGGCTGACCGCGCTCAGCGCCAGCAACCCGTCCATTCCCAAGAAAGCCGCGACGAACCAGTCTGGCAAACCCAGCTGGGCGACGCCGGAAGACACAGGATTTGGCCCCTATCTGGTGGCCGCCCATACATTCATCGGCGCGCGGCTCAAGAGCCTTGCCGCCGCGGCGCAAGGAGACGCCAAATGACACAGGATTTTACCGATATGCTTGTTGCAGCGTTTGAAACCCAGACCGAAGACCTTGAGATCGAGGTGAAACCGGTGGCCTTCTGGCAGGAGATCCTGTCCGGGAAGGCGGCGATGGACGCAACCGCGCGGGCGCTTTTGATGGGCTCGCCGCTCAATCGGCGGATGTTCGAAGAGGCTTATCAAGCCGAGCGTGCCGCGCTTCTGGACCGGGTGGCGAACCTGCCGCAAGCGCCGCATCTGCGCCGGGCAGCTTCGCCCGCGCGGCGTCAGCCGATCCACATTGACGGGCTGTCCGGGCTGATACTCGAGATTCAGCCGCTGGGGGATGGCTGGCAGATCATTCTGGACGCCGCCGGGCTGCAATTGCCGGTGGGGGCCGAGGTCGAGCTTTACGACGATCTGGGCCGGGTCTGGATCAGCGGCGCGGTGCCGCGCGACGGGGTGCTGGATGACTTCTGGTCTTTGCCGGATGGGCCGCAGGCGGTGGTGGCCGAAGGCCGCGCGATCGGGCTGCGTCTGGATGGTCTGGTGCTGGTGCCGCTGACGGCGATTGATGGGGGGACGGGCGATGGCTGATCGGATCAACAGAGCCTTCGCCTTTCCGGTGGTGGCCCCGGGCGGCAGCGCGCTGGTGCGGGTGACGGTCCGGCTTGAGGATGGCGAGGACGGCTTTCGCTTTGCCCGCCACTGCCACGCGCCGAAGGACACCGAAGAGACGGTGAACTATTTCCGCGAGATGACCGCGCGGCCGTTCTGGCCGGAGCATGTGCAGAGCCAGCGCAGCGGGGTTCGGGTGACGTTCAACCCAGAGGAGCGGCGCAGCTACGTGGGCGAAAGCTACGGCATGCTGGCGATGCTCGCCGATACGCTGGCGGCGACGCGCCCGGAGTTGTTCGGGAGCGATTATGAAAACGGCCAAACCGATCTGGCGATTGTCGCCACCGGCACGCCGGATGGGTCGGGCGCTTTGGTGCTGAACGACGAAGGGCAGAATGTCGGCGGTTTGGAGGCCAAGCTGCGGGCGGTGCTGGCGGAGGGTGAGGCGCTGTTCGGGCAGCATCGGCAGAAGCTGCTGGTGGTGCCGCGGCAGACCCATGAGGGCGAAGAGGCGGCGCTGATTGCGGCGCTGACCGAGGGAGGCTGGACGGTTGTCGAGACCTCCAACCTGGCCGAGGCGCTCGCGGATGGGCTGATCGGGGCGAAGGGCCGGGACGGCGGCGGTGGGACGCAGGGGCCGGAGGCAAAGGGCTGGCTCACATGGCCGAAGATCGCGCTGGGAGCCTGCGCAGCGGTGGCTCTGTTCGCCTTTGGCCAGTGGCAGGCGCAAGAGGACGCGCTGCTGCGTGTGCCGCCTGCAGTGGTGGCCGATGGCGGGGGTGAGACACCCGCGCCGGAGCCGGAGCCGGTGGAGCAGACCGCGGATGCCGCGCCAGAGCCTGACCCGGAACCCGCAGAGCAGACGGCGGATGCCGCGCCAGGGCCGGAGCCCGTGGTGTACAGCGGGGCGCTGAGTGTTGATGTGCAACTGGTGCGCGGCGAGAAGACCTATGACGCGCCGGTGGGCAATCCGTTCATGCCGGGCGAGACCGTGCGGCTGACGCTGGATCACGCGGGGCAGGGGACTGCCTTTGTGGTGATCTACCGCGGTCAGGTTCCGGTGAAGGACCTTGCGCTGACACCGGGCGTGCCACAGGCGCTGGACTTCGAAGTGCGCGCGCTGGCGGACCGCAGCGGCAAGGCGACCATCGCCGTGGCCGATTGCGCCGGGGCGGATTGCGCGGCGGCGAAAGCGCGGCTGATGGAGCAGGTCGGGCCAACCCGGCGCAGCTACCCGGTGGGGGATTTCAGCGCCGTGCGGGCTGATCCCGACAGCACCCTGAAGACCGTATTGAAATTCGAGATGATGTAGAGGAACCGAGAGATGAAAACCGTGATGACTGCCCTGTGCCTGAGCCTGAGCGCCGGGGCCGCGTTTTCCGAAGACTGCATTGATCTGGATATGGACGTGTACCGCGTCGATCCCGAGACATGGGAGGCGCAAGGCGACTATCTCGACTTTGCCGGCGGGGACCGGATTGCCTATGGCGATCATTTCCGCATCAAGATGCGCGGCGAGAAGCCGGGGGTCTACCGGCTGTGGTCAATCGATCCGCAGGAAGTGCAGAACCACGATTACCCGCTGGTGCAATCGAGCGCCGGGCCGGTGACGCTGCCCTGTGGCACCGATCAGGACATGCGGACCTGTCCCGACGCCCCCGGCGCGCCGTTCCGTGCGGTGGACAAGGCCGAGGGCATCGAGGCGGGGCCGCAGGCGACGGAGCTTTTGATGATCACCTACACGCCCTGCCGCAAGGCGGGGGATCCGGTGGGCAAGGTGGCGCTGCCGCTGTGCGCCGGGATCGTTGATCCGGCTTATGACATGGCGGCGAGCGTGGCCCATATCGGGCGCGCCGAAGCGCTGGAAATCGCTCGTCCGTCGCGCAAGGGCTGCCCCTATGAGCGCGACGCGGAGGACAATATCACCATCCACAAGGTGGTCGAAATCCCGGTTGTGCGCTGAGGGAACAAGGAGAACAGTGACATGAGAACGATTGCCCTGAGCGCGGTTTGCGCGAGCCTGATGGCGGGTGCGGCCTTTGGCCAGCCCATGCAGCTTGATCCCGAAGGCTTTGGCACAGTGCCGGTTACGGATCAGCAATCGCTGGTCTCGCTCGGCTCCGATCTGGGGCCGGGGTTTGTTCCGGCCAAGCGCTATACACGCGGGCCGGTCCGGACGATGGCGGATGCCACGGGGTTTTTGGACGTCAACCACGGGCGCGACGTGCGCAGTGGCTGCACGGCGGTGCTGATTGCGCCGACGATCCTGATGACCAACGCCCATTGCGTGCCGCAGTCCGGCCCGGACCGGGCCAAGAGCATCGTGTTCCAGACCGGTTTCGAAGATCCGAACCGCACCCGGCACGTGGAATATCTGCGGGTGGATCCCATGGCCATCGAGTATCATCCCGCTCCGCTGGACATGGCCTTGCTGCGTCTGATCGACGGCTCAGAGCGGGTGCAGCCGATCACCTTCGACATTGCCGACCCCGAACCGGACGAGTCCCTGTTCATCGTTGGCCACCCCAAGGCCCGCGCCAAACATGTGTCCATGTCGCCCTGTTTTGCCGCCAATGAGCCGATGGACGGGGTGACGGTTCTGCACGATTGCAACACGCACAAGGGCAACTCCGGCAGTTTCATCGTCAGCCAGGAACGGCGCGATACGGTTGTGGGTCTGCACAAGCGCGGCGCCAGTGAAGGCGCGCGCTTCAACATGGGCACGGCGATGACGCGGATTGCCTCGATCAGCCCGGAGTTTTCGCGCATTCTGGGGCAGGACTATGTGCCTGTGAAACCGGCCCCGCCGCGCCCGGTGGCCGGGGATCCGGTCTCGATGGTGGAGGCCTGCGATCGTTATGCCGCGCATCCCTACAACCCGGACAACCCGCCGGGGATCAACGGGGTTGATTGGAATGATCTGGTGGTGACGGACGCGATTGCCATTTGTGACGCGGCGCTGGCCATGCTGCCAAAACACAACCGGGCGCGGTACAACCTCGCGCGGGCCTATCACAAGGATGGCCAGTACGAAGAGGCGCGGCGGCTGTTTGAGCGCGGGATAGAGCGGGACTATGCCGCTTCGTTTCACAACCTTGCATCGCTTTATGAGGGCGGGTTGTCTGTCGAGACCGATCTGAAGGAAGCGGCGCGGCTCTACGAGCGGGCGGCGAAGCTGGGCCATGCGGTGGCCGCGCGGGCCCTGGGTGACATGTACCGCGATGCCCAAGGCAAGACGCAGGATTACAAGCAGGCGATGACCTTTTATCGGCAGGCTTTTGATCTGGGCGATCCCGAGGGGGCGGCAAAGATCGGCTGGCTCTATGCCAACGGATTTGGCGTGCCAAAGGACAATGACGAGGCGCTGGCCTGGTACAAGATCGCGGCGCAGGCGGATGTGGACTGGGCGGTGAACAACCTTGGCTCGCAATACAGAAACCGCGGCCAGTATGCGCTGGCCAAGCAGACCTTTGAACGGGCGCTGGGGCTTGGGTACGAGAGCTATCCGAACCGCAATCTGGCGCAGCTGTACCAGAATGGCTGGGGCGTGCCGCAGGATTATGACAAGGCCGAGGAGCATTACCGCGCTGCCGATGCGGCAGGCCACCCCGATGCCAAACGGCTGCTTGGTGACATGTTCCGCGACCGCAAGGACGGCAAGAGCGATCCGCAGATGGCGCTGGCGCTTTACGAGGAAGCGGCGGAGGATGGCGACAAGGAGGCCTTTGCCAAGATCGGGCACCTTTACGCGCGCAAATACGTCGAGCTTGGCTCGGATGATGAGACGTACAAGGCGGCGGTGAATGCGCTGGAAGTGGCGGCAGCGGCGGATATCGCCTGGGGCAAGCGCGAGCTGGGGCGGCTCTATCGCCTTGGCCGGGGTGTGCCCGAGGACAAGGCGAAGGCGGTGGCCCTGTTCCGCGAGGCTATGGAAGAAGACCGGAACGCCAAGGTGCGTCTGGCGGACATGTACCTGCGCGGGGAAGCCTTGCCGGTGGACGGCAAACGGGCGCTGCGGTTGCTGGAAGAGGCTGAGGCAGAGGATTACGACTGGGCGCGCGGCAAGCTGATTGCGCTGCTGTCGCGGATGCCGGATGCGAGTTCGGTTCTTTACCTTGACTCCTATGACAATGGCAAAAGGACCAGGGCCGAACAGCTGGCGAAACAGCTTGAAGAAGTGAATTTCTTGCTGGCCTGGGCGCAGGTAATCGGGCTTGTCGAAGCGCCGATCCCCGAAACGGTCGAACAAGCGATGCGGCTGAAGATGATCGACGGCTTTCGGGACGAGAAATGGACGGAACAGGATGGGCTGGATTTCCGCGCAAGGCTTCAAGGGATGCACAAGCGCGCGCGGGCACTTCTGGCGGTGCATTTGGACGATCTGGAGGCCCGACCGGAGGATGGCTGGCTCTGGGGCAATTTGCCATATCTGAGAAGCCCGGGTGCGCTTGAGGTTTTGTTTGCGGGTGAGCTGGTGCCACCGAAGTTGAGCGCGGAAGAGCGCAGGACCCGCGGCCGGTTGCTGCTTCTCGAAGCGCGGGAGAGCGCAGAGTTCGACCCGGACGGGCCTCAGACCGTGGTGGACGGGCGGGCCCAACCGTTGCCGATTCGGGAAATTCAGCAGGCGCTGAACGCTGTCGGTTTTGCAGCCGGCAGTGCGGATGGCAAGATGGGACCGGCCACGCGCCGCGCGCTCAGCGGGTTTCAGCGCGCGGTCGGGCTTGAACCGACAGGACAGACGGACGCGGTGACGTTGTATGCGTTGATTAACGCGCGTTGGCTTGGAATCACCTTCTGAGCAAGGTTTGACGCCGGGGGGCGGAGCAAGGAATTCAACACTTTGTGTTTTGCGGACAGGGCGTTAGCTTGCCGGAAATGACATAAAGACCGGAGATTTCCATGCGCCGTTCCCCGACGCTTCTTTGTTTTGCTGCCCTTGGTGGTGCGCTTGCCGGACCAGTGGGTGCCGAGGTTCTGTCCAGCACCAGCCCGACCATTCGCAACAACCTGTGCATTGGCTCTTTCTGCGACGTGGACGAGAGTTTCTCCAACGATTTCAATCAGCTCAAGATCGAGCATACCAACACGCGCATCGTGTTTGATGACAGCTCTACAAGCGCCAGCTTTGCCGACAACGATTGGGCGATCCAGGCCAATGAGGTGTCCGGCGGGGGCGAAGATCAGTTGATGATCGTCGATGTCACGGCGGGCGATGTGGAGATTGTGAAGATCAAGGCCGGCGCCCCGGAATCGAGCCTTGTTGTGAATGGTTCTGGCAGGCTGGGGCTGGGGACGGAGTTGCCGCAGGCCGATCTGCATATGTCGTCCGGGGCATCAGGCAAGATCCGGATGGTCTCGGAGACTTACAATAAGGATTGGGAGCTTAGCCTTGGAGGGACCGGGCTAGGATTGCGCGAACTGTCGAACGCAGGGGCCTTTCCGTTCATGATCGAGAACGGCGCGCCGGACAGTGCGTTCTGGGTGGCGCCCACGGGGGATGTGGGGCTTGGGACAGATGGGCCTGACGCACCTCTGCACATCCGTAGCAGCAATGCTGACACTGATGAGAACCAGGGCATTCGGGTGGAAAACACCAGCCTGACACCCGGCGTGCGCGGCATGTTCACCATGCGCAACAACGGCGGCTCTTATTTCACGCTGGACAACACCGATGCCGGGACGACCTGGTATTTTGTGCACGAAAACGCCGCGCCGAACCGGTTTATCATCACCGATGCGGTGGCGGATGGGCCGGAGATGAGCCTGACGGCGGATGGCGATCTGACGATACCCGGCCAGCTCTTTACCGCCGGGAGCTGTGCGGCGGGGTGTGATCGGGTGTTTGACGCCGATTACTCGCTGCCGAGCATTGCCGAGCAGGCGGCGATGATGCGCGAGAACAAGCATCTGCCGAACGTTGGCCCGACGCCCGAAGACGGCCCGTTCAACATCACGGCGATGACCGGCGGGATGCTGAATGAGCTTGAGAAGGCGCATCTTTATATCGCCGAGTTGCATGAGCAGAACGCGGCGATGGCGGCGCAGATGGCGACGATCAAGGCCGAGCACAGCCAGCACCTGGCCGATCTGACCGCACGGCTGGAGGCGCTGGAGGCGGGTGGTCCCGCCCATTGACCTGGATTTGCCGGGGTCGGGCCGTTGCGCTAGGTTCCGCCGAAGATTTTGACACTCATTGTGAAAGGACTTCTCCATGATCCGCTTGATCGCCCCGTTGGCGCTCGCCAGCTTCTTGCCCGTTGCCAGCCATGCCCAGACGGTTCTGACGGGCAATCACAGTGTTGATGGTTCCCTCTGTGTCGGCGCCGATTGCGTCGCGGCCGAGGGCTTTTCTGCTGCGCCAATGAAGGTGAAAGAGAACAACACGCGTCTGTATTTCGAAGACACCTCCATTGGTCCTAGTTATCCCTCCAACGACTGGCTGCTCCAGGCCAACGATTCGACGATAAACGGCGCGGAGTATTTTGCCATTGTTGACGATGAAACAGACCGCCAAGTCCTGCGGCTTGATGCGGGGGCACCCGACAATGCGCTCTATGTGAACAGCTTTGGAAATGTGGGGGTTGGCACGTCTTTGCCACAGGCCGATCTGCATATTATCACGGGAAACGTCTCCAAGCTCCGCATGCAGAACACCAGCGCCGGCGCGGATTGGGACATCAACATCGGGAGTGCCGGGCTCGGCCTGCTTGAACGTCCGGGAACAACCGAGCCTTTCTTTGTGGAAACGGGCGCACCAAGCGACGCATTCTGGATCGAAGACACCGGGGATCTGGGCTTTGGCACAAACAAGCCCGAGGCGTCTGTGGACATTTTCCGCAGCGACAACAGCGCCCGCATTCGGGTCCGGGACACGGGATCGTCCGGTGCGCAGGAGATGTTTGCCATGGTCAACAACGGCGGATCCTACTTTACGCTCGACAACACGGATGCCGGGACGACCTGGTATTTCGTGCACGAAAACGCCGCGCCGAACCGGTTTATCATCTCCGATGCGGTGGCGGACGGGCCGGAGATGAGCCTGACGGCGGATGGTGTCCTGACTGTGCCGGGCGGGTTTGTTGTGGGCAGTACGGCGCTGAACGTGCCGGATTACGTGTTTGAGCCGGGCTATGATCTGCGGCCCTTGTCGGAGGTTTCGGCGTTCATTGATGAGAATGGTCATTTGCCGGAGGTGCCTTCTGCCGCGGAGGTGGCGCGGGACGGGCTGGACATGACAAGCATGCAAATGACCCAGCTCAAGAAGATCGAGGAGATGACGCTCTATATGCTGGAGATGCAGGCGGTGATCGAGGCGCAGGGGCGTGAAAACGCAGCCTTGGCAGAACGCTTGGCCCAGGTCGAGGCGCAAATGGCGCAAGACTAACGAAGCGGACCCTTTTCCTGATTACCCGCGTTCAAGGGGCCGGCCCGGCCCGGACTACATTGTACAAAACCTTTAGGAGACGTCATGCCCCGTATTTCGCATCTACTGACCACCGTGGCTCTCGGCGCAGCGCTTGCCGCCCCGGCTTGTGCCGAGCTTTTGTCGGGCACCAACCCCTCCATCCGGAACAACCTGTGTGTCGGCTCCGACTGTGTCGACGACGAGAGCTTTGACAGCGACTTCCGCCAGCTCAAGATGAAGGGCAACTCGACGCGGGTGATCTTTGAAGACACGTCGACCGCAACAGGTTTTCCCTCCTATGACTGGGCGATCCAGGCCAACGACCGACTGGTTAACGGTGAAGACCAGCTGATCTTCGTCGATGAGACAAATAACGCCGAAGTCATGGCGATCAAAGGCGGCGCTCCGGCGGCGTCGCTGGTTGTGGATGCTCAGGGTCGGATCGGGTTTGGGACCGAAATGCCGCAAGCGGATCTGCACATGGTATCGTCGAGCGTCTCGAAAGTCCGTTTGCAGCACACGAACTCCGGTGCGGATTGGGAAATCAGCATTGGGAGCGACGGCTTTGGCCTGCTGGATCGGGACGGATTGCAGGCTTTTCCGTTCTTCCTGGAGAACGGTGCACCGACCAACTCAATGTGGCTTGAGGACACCGGCGATCTTGGTCTGGGTACATCCGCCCCCACCGCACCTGTGCACATCAGGCGCAATGACAACAGCGCCCGGATTCTGATCCTGGACACGGGCTCGTCCGGCGCGCAGGAGATGTTCGCCATGGTCAATAATGGCGGCTCTTACTTCACGCTCGACAACACCGATGCCGGGACGACCTGGTATTTCGTGCACGAAAACGCCGCGCCGAACCGGTTCATTATTTCGGACGCCGTGGCGGACGGGCCAGAGATGAGCCTGACGGCGGATGGGGATCTGACGATCCCCGGCCAGCTTTTCACCGCCGGGAGCTGTGCGGCGGGGTGTGACCGGGTGTTTGACGAAGACTACCCACTGCCGAGCATTGCCGAACAGGCGGCGATGATGCGTGAGAGGAAGCATCTGCCGAACGTCGGCCCGACGCCCGAAGACGGCCCGTTCAACATCACGGCGATGACTGGCGGGATGCTGAATGAGCTGGAAAAGGCGCATCTGTATATCGCCGAATTGCATGAGCAGAACGCGGCGATGGCGGCGCAGATGGCGGCGCAGGCGCGTGAGAACACAGCCCTCGCCGCGCGGCTGGACCGGATTGAGGCGCTCCTGCTCAAGCCGTAAGTGTCTCAACCAGAACGGGAAAATCGCCGGGAGGCCCAAGTTTCTTTGGCGTTAAATCCAAAAAAGGTTAACGTACCTTACATCTTTGCCTTGCAACTTTTGGATTCTGGATACGCTAATGCCCCGTCTTCTCTCTATTCTGAGCGCCACAACCCTGAGCGCGACCCTTGCCACGCCCGTCTTTGCCGAGGTGCTGTCGGATACCAGCCCGAGCATACGTGAAAACCTCTGCGTCGGTTTCGGTTGCCTCACGAACGAAGTGTTTAGTTCTGACTTCAACCAGATCATGCTCAAGGGCCTCAACACGCGTATTCAGTTTGTGGACACCTCGGCCACCTCCGCATTTCCAACGCGGGACTGGTCTATTCAGGCCAATGATCGCACCGACGGTGGCGCGGACCAGTTGATGTTTATCGATAACGACGCCGGGACCGAAATCCTGACGATCAAAGCCGGCGCGCCGGATTCGACGATGGTTCTCTCAAGCGTTGGCAATGTTGGCCTTGGCACCGAACTGCCGCAGGCACCGCTGCATGTTGAAACAACCGCGGATCCGGCTATTCGGATCAATCGCGCCAGCGTGTCGCAGACTTTTGAAATGCAGGTTGGTGGCGGTGCGGAGTTCAGCATTTACGACATCACGGCAGGGACCAGGCCTTTCTTGGTCCGCAACGGCGGTGTTCCGAGTTTTTCCTTAGACCTGACCCCGACGGGGATGATCATCAACCGCCAGCAGACCGCGGCTTTCAACCTGCGGTACTCTTCGGCAACCGACGTGAATGCGTTGTTCATCGAAGGCGACAACGGCAATGTGGGGATGGGCACCTCGAACCCCCTCGTGCCGCTGCATGTGGTGCGGGCCGATGGCAGCGCCAGCCTGACCGTTGAGAACACCGGCGGCGATGCGGGTGTGGCGCGCGAGATGTTCAAGATGGCGAGCAACGGCGGCTCTTTCTTCACGCTCGACAACACAGGGTCCGGGACCACGTGGTTCTTCGTGCATGAAAACGCTTCGCCGAACCGCTTTATCATCACCGATGGGGTGGCGGACGGGCCGGAAATGACCTTGACGGCGGATGGTCTTCTGACCGTGGAGGGCGGGTTTGCCGTGGGTGGTGCGGCGCTGAACGTGCCCGATTACGTGTTCGAGGCGGGTTATGATCTCAAGCCGCTTTCAGAGGTTTCGGCCTTTATTGATGCGAACGGCCACCTGCCGGAGGTGCCCTCTGCGGCGGATGTAGCGCGCGATGGGCTGGACATGACAAGCATGCAGCTGGTGCAGCTCAAGAAGATCGAAGAGCTGACGCTCTATACGCTTGAGCAGCAAGAGATCATCGAAGCGCAGGCGCGCGAGAATGCCGATCTGGCAGAGCGCGTGGCCCGGCTCGAAGCGCTTTTGACCGCAGAGTGAGCGCCGCCGGAAACGCCGGGCGCTTATTTGATTTTGTGACCGCCCGCGACACGGGTATCGTCCGCGGGCAATCCACCACTTTGCGCGCAATACCCCATCAGGAGATCCGCATGACCAGACCTTTTGCCCTTCTCGCCGTGCTGCTGCTCGCCCCCGCGTCCGGGGCCACGGCCCAGGTGCTTGAAGCCTCATCCGACGCCACCATCCGCCGCTCGCTCTGTCTTGGCCAGTTGTGCCCGGACAATCCGACCGGGTCCTTCTCGCTGGACGCGGCGGGCGGCGCGACGTTGCGCCTGCACGATGGCAACACGCGGATCGACTTTGACGACAGCACAACGAACCCGAGCTTTCCGCAGAACAAATGGTCGCTTGTGGCCAACGACACCGCCCCGTCGGGCGCGGACTATTTCGCAATCGAGGACGTCACCGGCGGCGGTGTGCGGCCGTTTGTCGTGGAAGCCGGGGCACCGGCGAATGGGCTTTATGTGGCGGATGATGGCAAGATCGGGCTGGGCACCATGCTGCCGCAGGAGAACCTGCATATCATAGGCGGGGGGACCTTTGGTAATGTGGGAATCCGGTTCGAGGATGCCACTGACTTTCCCTACATTTGGGACATGCAGGGGACGTCGATCGGGTTTTTTCTCCGTGATGTAACAGGGAGCGAAACGCCGTTCTTCGTGGGCCCCGGCGCGCCCGGCAATTCGCTCATGGTCGGCAGCTCAGGCAGAGTCGGGGTGGGTGCCAGTTCTCCCGCTGCGGCGCTGCACGTCGAGCGCGAAGATGGCAGCGCGAGCATTCTGGTTGAGAACACCGGCGGCAATGCGGGCGTGCCGCGTGAAATGTTCAAGATGGCCAGCAACGGCGGGTCTTACTTCACGCTCGAAAACAGCGGGTCCGGCACGGCGTGGTACTTCGTGCATGAAAACGCCGCGCCCAACCGGTTTATCATTTCCGATGCGGTGGCCGACGGGCCGGAGATGAGCCTGACGGCGGATGGCGATCTGACCGTCCCCGGCACGTTTATTTCAGGGAGTACAACGCTCAACGTCCCCGATTACGTGTTCGAGCCGGGCTATGATCTGCGGCCTTTGTCGGAGGTCTCGGCGTTTATTGACCAGAACGGGCATTTGCCGGAGGTGCCTTCTGCGGCACAGATCGCAAAGGATGGTCTGGATATGACCGACATGCAGATGCGGCTTTTGAAGAAGGTCGAAGAGCTGACGCTCTACACACTGGCGCAGGAGGCGGAACTGACCCGGCTGCGTGCGCTTGAGGCGCGGCTGGAGGCTTTGGAGGCGCTGGAGGCTCGCTAAAACCCGGCGTTTTGACAGACCCGGGCCCGGCCCCTAGCTTTGCCGTAGAGGTCCGGCCGGGGGGGGGGCGGGCCGATTGGACACGGAGTTATCAGCTGTCCGCGCCTCGCGCGGGTGGCGGGAGATTTGATCAGATGGATTTGACACGGCTCGCCGCCTGCGGTCTCTGCGCGTTTGGCCTCATCCAGACCGCCGCCGCACAGGACACCTTCACCAGCGGGGTGGTCATTTCCGACAGCGACACCACCACCGCGGATCTGTTTGTCGATGATATCACCGTTCTGGGCGCGTCGACCTGCATTGGCGGCGGCTGCACCAGCACCGAGACCTTTGGCGGGGATGTGACGCTCAAGCTGCGGGATGCGACCCCGTCGGTCACCTTTGTTGACACCTCCAGCCCGCCCTTTCCGGACCGCGAATGGAAGCTGATCGTCAATGAACCGGACAGCGGCGGGCTTGAGCGGTTTTCGATCAAGGACGGCGAGACCGGCAATATCCCTTTCACCGTGCGGGGCGGGGCGCGGGAGAGCGGGCTGGTCGTGGCTGGCAACAATGTCGGGCTTGGTACGATTTTGCCGCAGCAGGCTTTGCATATCGTCGGCAGCAATGCCCCGACGATCCGGATCGAACAGGACAGCACAACACTCACGCCGCAGGTTTTTGAAATGACCGTGGCAGCGGGCGGGTTTGTCATGCATGACGAACTGGCCGTGACCTTTCCTTTCCGGGTAAATGCCGGGGCGCCGACCTATGCCTTGTCCGTGTTTGACGATGGCAATATCGGGATCGGCTCTTCAAACGCCACCGCGTCGCTGCATATCCAGCGGGACGATGGCACGGCGTCTGTGCTGGTTGAGAACCGGGATGGCACAGAGGGTGTGTCGCGCGAGATGTTCAAGATGGAGAACAATGGCGGCTCTTACTTCACGCTCGACAACACCGATGCCGGGACGACCTGGTATTTCGTGCACGAAAATGCCGCGCCGAACCGGTTTATCATCTCCGATGCGGTGGCGGACGGGCCGGAGATGAGCCTGACGGCGGATGGCGATCTGACGGTGCCGGGCAACTTCATTTCCGGGGCGACAACGCTGAACGTGCCCGATTATGTGTTCGAGCCGGATTATGATCTGCGGCCTTTGTCGGAGGTCTCGGCGTTCATCGCTGAGAACCAGCACCTGCCGGAGGTGCCCTCGGCGGCGGATGTCGCGCGCGACGGGCTCGACATCACGCAGATGCAGATGGCGCAGCTCAAGAAGATCGAAGAGCTGACGCTCTATATCCTCGAACAACAGGCGGTGATCGACGCGCAGGTTCAGGTCAATCAAGCGCAGGCGCAGGAGAATGCGGTTCTGGCAGCGCGGCTGGCCCGGATCGAGGCTTTGTTGTCTGAAAGGTAACGATCTCCTCACTTGTGTGCGTGCGGCTGAGCGCCGAGATTGTGCTTTGAAATCAGGGGATGTTTGCCCAAGATAACGCGATTTGGGTCTGGACGGGGATCATTTCCGGCCCAGCCCGAACATATACAAAGGGAGAGTGTGATGTCTGGTACCCGAGTTTTTGTCGCTGCGGCCCTGATGGCCCCGCTGTCCGGGCCTGTCTTTGCGGACCTGCTCCCGACCACCGATCCGACGATCTCGCGCAACCTTTGTGTTGGGAGCGAATGTTTGGCCAGCGAAACCTATCCCAGCAACGCAGCCGAGGTGAAGCTGAAGGACATTCGGACACAAATCTCCTTTGTGGATGAATCGAGCGTGTCTTTCCCGAGGAACGATTGGACAATCCGGGCCAATGACGACGAGGCTATTTCGGAGGGCGGCGAAAACCAGCTGTTGTTCATTGACGCCACCTCCGGGGCGGAAGTTCTGATGATCAAGGCAGGCGCGGCGGCGTCGACCATGGTTCTCGATGAATTCAACCGGGTTGGCCTCGGGACGGAACTGCCCCTGGCGGGCTTGCATCTGGTGGGTTCGAGCCTTTCCAAGATCCGAATGGAGAACACGACCGAAAGCGTTGATTGGAGCATCGACACCACCGCAGACGGTCTGGTTCTGCGTGATCAGGCCTATTTCGGCACCACACCGTTTGTGCTGGAAAACAACGCTCCGGCCAATACGGTGCGCTTTGCAAGCACCGGGAATGTGGGGCTTGGCACAAGCACGCCATCCGCGCCGCTGCACATTCTGAGCTACGACGGCACCGCCGATGATGCGCAGGGCATCGTGGTGGAAAACGCCAACTCGTCAACGGCGGTGCGCGGGCTTCTGACCATGCGCAACAAGGGCGGCTCGTATTTTACGCTCGATAACACAAGCGCGGGCACAACCTGGTATTTCGTGCACGAAAACGCTTCACCAAATCGGTTCATCATCTCGGACGCCGTGGCGGACGGGCCGGAGATGAGCCTGACAGCGGATGGCGATCTGACAGTGCCCGGTGCATTCATTTCGGGGTCCACAACGCTCAACGTGCCCGATTACGTGTTCGAACCGGGCTATGATCTGCGGCCTTTGTCGGAGGTTTCGGCGTTTATTGACCAGAACGGGCATTTGCCGGAGGTGCCCTCGGCAGCGGATGTGGCGCGGGACGGGCTCGACATCACGCAGATGCAGATGGCGCAACTCAAGAAGATAGAGGAAATGACGCTCTACATGCTGGAGCAACAGGCGGTGATCGAGGCGCAGGCGAAGCGGCTGGCCCAGATCGAGGCGCTGTTGCTCAAGCAATGAGTCAGAGCGCAATCCGAAAAGTGGGAACCGGTTTTCGGATCAAATTGCGCGACAAAACAGAAGGATAGAGCATCGCCTTTGTTACAGATTTTCAGGACGATGCTCTAGAGCGCTCGGAGTGTAATCCGCCGCGCCAAGCGGGCCGCGCGCGCACCCAAACCATAGGCGATCCCGCTTTGCGGCGCCGCACGTCTGCGGCGGCGTTTGGGTGGCGGAGGCGCCGGGGCCAGCGGTTCGATGGGGCCGTTGATTGCGGCGCGTTCCTCTGCGGTCAAAGGCCCGATGCGGCTGTCCGGCGTGCGGATGTGCAGCTTTTTCGCGGGGCAGGGGCGGCCGTCTTCTCCTAACGTGGCAAAGATGGCCTCGCCCACGCCCAGCCCGGTGATCTCTGCCGCAATGTCCAGCCCCGGTGCCGAGGGCAAACCCTGCGCCATGGCCATCAGCGCGCGGCGGTCTTCGGCGGTGAAACTGCGCAGAGCGTGCACGCATTTGTGCGACAACTGCGCAAGGACACGGCTCGGGATGTCCTGAGGGTGCTGCGTGGCGAAATAGATCCCGACCCCTTTGGAACGGATCAGCCGTACGGTTTGTTCAATGGTTTCAAGCAGAACCGGCGGGGCGTTGCGGAACAGCAGATGCGCCTCGTCAAAGAAGAAGACAAGGCGGGGGCGGTCCGTATCGCCGATCTCTTTCAGATCGCGAGCGAGGGTCATCAGCACGGACATGAGCGTATAGGCATAGCTGCGCGGGTGCCGGATCAGCCGCTCCGCGCTCAGGATTGTAACGTGGCCTTTGCCGCTCGATTGGCCGAGCAGGCTCTTCGCCCGCAGGCCATGCGCCGTGAAGGCAGCCGCCGTGCCGTCCTCTTCGAGCACCATCAGGCGGCGACGAATGGCGTTGAGGCTGGCGCTGGGGGCCGTGCCCAACTCGGCGGCGATGTCCGCGCGGCGGTTCTCGACCTCGGCCAGCCAGAAGCGCAGGGCGGGGAGATCGTGAATGCCAGCGCCATCCTGACGGGCGAGACGAAAGGCGATGCTGAGCGCGCCTTCCTGCGCCTCGGTCAGGCCCAGCATCCGGGCGAGCAGTGCTGGCCCCATGTCCTGCAACGAGATTGGCAGCGGATGACCGGCCTCGGCAAAAACGTCCAGAAAGCGCACCGGCAGCGCGCCCTGCGGCGCGGCGAGACCGGCCAGATCGCCTTTGACGTCGGTGACAAAAACGGCCACGCCCGCGCGGGAAAAACTCTCGGCAAGGCTTTGCACGGTCACGGATTTCCCGCTCCCGGTTGCGCCTGCAATCAGCCCATGGCGGTTGGCCATTCTGAGCGGCAGGGCAGCGGGTTCGGTGTCCTCCGTATGGCCGACAAAAAGAAATTTGGGATCAAGGGTCATGGGTGTCTCCGGTCTTGCGCGGAGAGACATCGGCCCAGCCTTGCCGAAAGCCTTTGGCAAAATCCTGCACCTGATGCAGGGCAAAGACGGCACCGGCGCAGAGCGCCCGGATCAGCCAGCCCGCCCCGGTCAGGGCAATGGCAAAGCTCCGGCGCAGCCGGGGGGCAAGGCCCTTGCGTCTGCGAACGCGCTTGCGGCGTTTGGGGGTTCTGCCCGGCATGAGAGGTCTCCCGCTGAGGTATGGTGAACTCTCAGGGGGAGGGTGTTCATGGCAAAGGCGGGCCCGCGTCCGGGGTCAGCTGCGCCAGGGCCTGAAGGTGCGCCTGTTTCTGCGCCTCCGTCCAGTCAGGCACGCACTCGCGCGCCACGTCCCAAAAGGCCTGCGGCGCGTAAAGCCCCTGCGGGTCCTCGGCAGCGGATTTGATGATCAGGAACTTGCGGAAACTCTCTTCGAACTTGACGAAATTCGAGGGCGGCTCGATGTCGCTCAGCTTCTCGGGATGGCCGATGTGAAAGTAGGATTTCAGCGCACCATGGGTGAATTTCATCCGCAGGGCATGGAACATGAGCGCGCTCAGAAGCGGCACGGTGTCCGGCAGGCGATCGCGTTCGACCAGCAAGGCAAGACCGACAATGTTGAGGATATTGGTTGTGGTGTTGAAGGAATAATGTGTTGTCTGGCGGGGGTTTATGGTGGCGAGCGCCTTCAGGACGGTCTGCGCGGTCTGCGGCAGATCCTTGGCCTGCGTCAGAACCCCGCCATTCATCAACACGTAGAGAATGGAGAACCGCAGGTGATTGCCATCCTTGCGCAGCTCCGTCTTGCCCGGCAGGCCCTTGGCCCAGTCATAGCAATCCCAGAGCGCGGGCGCATTGGCGGCCACGGCCTCCGGCAGGCAGAGCTCGGAGGCTTTGTGCGTGGCGGCGATCAGCGCGTAGGTCTGCTCGAACCGGCTCAGGCCGGGCAGGGTGTGCAGACCCTGAAACAGCGCTCGCTGCTCTGCAATGTCTTCGGGACGGTTCGCCTTTTTGTACAGCAGGCTTTTGACCTGCTTCTCCAGATCCGATCCTTTGCGGCCCTGCAGATCAGACAGGATGTCCGCCGCGGACATCTCTTTGTAATGCGGCATGTCTGGCTCCAGAAAACGGACCTGTGTCAGCGGAAATCACTGCAAACACCGCCCATCAGGGTGCCGCGTTCCGGCGGTGATTGCAAGGTTGTGCGTGCCCGGTCAGGTTTGCCCGTAATCAAGATTATGGTAAATCCGCGCCCAAGTGGCGCGATATGCAGGACCGGTCTGTCACGCGGAAGTCTGGGTCTGGGGGAACCGCGACGGGCGGCGCGACAAGGGCAGGCGCGCGGGCGGGGCGCGGTAAGGTTCGGCTTGCAGCATGGAGCGTGCGCTGACCTCGTCGCCGATCCGGTCCAGAACACCAGCCGTCCCGCGCAGGACATCCCGATCCCAGAACCGCAGGATGTGATACCCCCGCGCCGCTATGTCCGTAGCGCGCACAGGATCCGGCGGCGCCACATCCGCCACCTCGATCACCAGACGGTGCCGGGCAATCAGGAAATCGACGATCCAGGGACCAATGGGCGCATGCCGCCGCACGTGCAGATTGCGGAAGCGATGGGCGCGCAGATGGTGCCAAAGGCAGGCCTCGGCGTCCGACATGGCGCGCCGCCGGGCGCGGGCTTCGCATTTCTGGGCGTCACTGTGGTAACCGGGCATAGCCCTCTCCTCTCCGACATCCCCCACAGGGTGATCCCTTGCCGCGCGTTCGCTGCCCCACCCTGACCCTCCCCAAGGGGAGGGAAGACGCGCTCGGGTCTGGAGGGGACTTTGTCCGATGCGGGTAAAGCAAAGGTTAAGAGGGGTGGAGACAAGGCATGTATGCGACCGGAGATTCCTTTGCGCTCTCATCTGGATCAAGCACTGCGCCCCCTCCCCTTGGGGAGGGTTGGGGTGGGGGCGGTCCCTGTCACAGCGATTGATCCATGCTTTCCGCCGGGGCCTGGCTGGCGTCGTGGATGCGCACGATCTGCGCCGGAATCCCCGCCACGGTGCAGTTGGGCGGCACGTCCTTGAGCACCACGCTGCCCGCCGCCACCTTGGCATTTGCGCCGATCTGGATGTTGCCGACAACCTTCGCGCCGGCCCCGATCATCACGCCGCGCCGCACTTTCGGGTGGCGGTCGCCGCCGTGTTTGCCCGTACCGCCGAGCGTGACGTTCTGCAGGATCGACACGTGATCCTCGACCACCGCCGTCTCGCCGATCACCACACCGGTGGCATGGTCGAACATCACCCCGAGGCCAATCCGGGCCGCCGGGTGAATGTCCACGCCAATCGCCACGGACACCCTGTTCGACAGCCAGAGCGCCAGCTCGGTCCGCTCAGCAGACCACAGGGCATGGGCGACCCGATACGCCTGAACCGCCTGAAACCCTTTGAGATTCAGGAAGGCGTGCAGGTAGGTATCGCAGGCCGGATCGCGGCTGCGAATCGCATAAAGATCCTCCTGCGCCGCCGTCACGAGACCCGCATCACGCCGGAACTCCTCGACAAAGAGCAGCCGCAGCCGCTCGGTCCCGATGCAGGGCGTTTGCAAGGTTTCGGCCAGCCGCGCGCCCAAGGCGAGCGCCAGATCGCCCCCGTCCGGGAAGTACAACGACAAAGACGGCGCAAGCAGCGGCTCGCGCCGCGCAAGCGCCCGCGCCTCCTCATAAAGCACAGGCCAATCGGGTGGCACGGCGAGGCTGTCCGGGGCGGGGGTCTGGAAGGAAACGGTCATGATCTGAGGCCTTTGTATGGGGAGAAGAACTGCCGCAAAGGCTACGGCCCCCCGCCCATCCAGCCACCCCCCACAATTGAGGGTCTACAGTTTGAGACCCCTTTCGGGGGAATATCCGAAGCACGCAGAATCCCCTAGCGTGATGGAAAGCCAGCGCACTGGACCCTGATCGCCAAGACCCTGCGCCGGATGAACGAAAGACCGTGTAACGAACAACCCAAAGGACAGACCCATGGATATGGATCAACTGCTGCACTACCAAAAGAAGCTGGCCTACGAGATGGACAGCTGGGACACCTATGTGGCGCTTCAGGAAGAAGGCTCAGACGTGGTTGTGGTCGATGGCCGCTCCGCCGAAGCCTTCGCCAGGGAAGCCATCCCGGGCGCGATCAACCTGCCGCACCGCGAGATCTGCACCAAGAGCACGGCCTATCTCGACACCTCCAAGACCTATGTCTGCTACTGCGACGGCATCGGCTGCAACGCCTCCACCAAAACCGCGCTGAAACTCATGACCCTTGGCTTCAAGGTCAAGGAGCTGATGGGCGGGCTCGATTGGTGGATCCGCGATGGCTATGCCACCACCGGCGCCGAGGCGCGCGAGGGCACTGAAATCACCTGCGGTTGCGCGTAACCCTATCCTCCCTGTCGGCTGACTAAGCCGCACTCTGCCGGTCCGGGTCCGACGTAGGACATGGGGCCTGGGCCGGCGCTTTTCTCAAAAACCAGACGTTCATTCCCTCTTTCGGAGCCCCGCTTCGAAGGCCCGGCGCCCTCGTGCCTTGTGCCAACCCTCCAACGAAACCCCCAAGGGAGACTGCCATGTATGATTTTGAAAGTACGGTCGCGACCTATTGTCGGGCCTTCCCCGCAGACTTCGCCACCGCGAGAGGCAGCTTGCTGACCGATGCCTCCGGCCAGACCTATCTCGATTTCCTCGCGGGCTGCGGCTCGCTCAACTACGGCCATAACGAGCCGCGCCTCTCGGCGGCTTTGGTCGATTATATCCAGTCCGGCGGCCTTGCCATGTCGCTCGACCTGCACACCGCCGCCAAAGAGCGCTTTTGCGAGACCTTCCGCGATGTGATCCTTGAGCCGCGCGGCATGACCCACCGCATGATGTTCTGCGGCCCAACCGGCACCAACGCCGTTGAATCCGCCATCAAGATCGCGCGCAAGGCCACGGGCCGCCGCAATGTCATCGCCTTTACCAACGGCTTTCACGGCTGCACCGCTGGCGCGCTGGCCCTGACCGGCTCGTCGCACCATCGCGGCCAAGGCAACCCGATCACCTCCGACGTCACCCGCCTGCCCTATGAGGGCTACCAGAGCCTTGGCTTTGACACCGCCGATTACATCGAAGCCCTGCTGGACGATCCTTCGGGCGGCATCGACGCCCCCGCCGCTTTTGTCGTCGAAGTCATCCAGGGCGAAGGTGGTCTCAACGCCGCGTCCGGCCGCTGGCTCCGCCGCATCGAGGCCATCGCCCGCAAACACGGCGCACTGCTGATCGTAGACGACATTCAGGCCGGTTGTGGCCGCTCCGGCAGCTTCTTTTCCTTCGAAGACATGAGCGTCTCGCCGGATATTGTCCTGCTCGCCAAATCCCTCTCCGGCTACGGCCTGCCCATGGCGATGGTGCTACTCAAGCCCGAGTTCGACGCCCTCTCCCCCGGCGAGCACAACGGCACCTTCCGCGGCAATTGCCATGCCTTCGTCACAGGGGCTGCGGCGCTTGATCTGTTCTGGCGCGACGGCAGCTTTTCCGAAGAGCTGGCCGAAAAATCCGCGCAGCTCACAGGCACGCTGAACCGCATCGCCGCCAGCTATGGCCTCACCCGGAAGGGACGCGGCTTTATGCAGGGTCTCGCCTTCCCCGATCCGGCTGATGCGCTCACCGCCCGCGCCCGCTGCTATGACGCCGGGCTGATTGTCGAATGCTGCGGCCCCGAAGACGAGGTGCTCAAACTGCTCCCTCCGCTCACCGCCACGGCACAGGAGCTGACCATCGCCTGCACGATCATCGAAGAGGCCGTGCGCACAACGCTGACCTCGCAATTCGACGAGGTGGCATGATGGACGGCGCTCTCCCCCTCACCCAAACCCACGTTTATGACGTGATCGGCGTGGGCTTTGGCCCCTCGAATATCGCGCTGGCGATTGCCCTCGAAGAGGAGGGCAATCTCGACAACACCCTCTTCCTTGAGAGCATGGCCGAGGCCTCCTGGCACCCGGACATGGCAATCTCCGGCACGGACATTCAGCACAACCCGCTCCGCGATTTCGTCACGCCGCGCAACCCGCAGAGCCAATACGGCTTCCTGTCGTATCTCAAGGCGCAGGACCGCCTGCTCGACTATCTCAACCTGGAGGCCCCCTTCCCGCCGCGCTCCGAATATCTTGGCTATGTGAAATGGGTGGCCGAACAGTTCGGCGACGTGGTCCGCTATGACAGCCCCGTCACCGGCATCACCCGCGAGATCATCGACGGCGTGGATCTCTTCCGCGTCGAGGCAAACGGGCGCGAGTTCCTCACCCGCAACGTCTCCATCGGCACAGGCCGCAGCGCCAACATCCCCGAGGTTTTCGCCCCCCACATGGGCCACCGCGTGGTGCACCTGACGGATTACCTTAGCCATGCCAAGGCGTGGATCGAGGAAGGCGTCAAACATGTCACCGTGGTGGGTGGCAGCCAGTCCGGCGTCGAGATCATCCTCGATCTGCTGGGCCGCAGCCCGAGCCTGCAGGTCACCTCCCTGACCCGCTCCTTCGGCTTCAAGCAAAAGGACCTCAGCCCCTTCACCGAACAAATCTACCTGCCGGAGTTCGTGGATTATTTCTACAACGCCCCGATCGAAAAGCAGCAGAAGATGACCGCCGAGCTTTGGCGCTCCAACTACGGCGCGGCGGACCATGACGTGATCGAGCATCTCGACATGATCATGTACGAACAGAAAGTCACCGGCGTGGAGCGGCTCACGCTGCAATCCAACGCCCATATCGAAACCATCTCCCGCACCCCTGACGGGCGGTTGAAGATTACCGCGCGCGATGCCTACTCCGAAGAGCGGCACGTGCAGGTGACGGATGCCATCGTTGTTGCCACCGGCTTCCGCAATTTCGGCAGCGGCGATGGACGGGAAGCGTATCATCCCCTGATGCGCGGCCTTGCCCCGATCTGCGAATACCGCAGTGACGGCGGGGTGGACGTGGCCCGCGACTATTCGCTGAAGTTTGCGGGCCACGCGCCATCCATTCCGGATCAGGACCCGCCCAAGGTGTTCCTGAACGGGCTGTGCGAAAGCACCCACGGCTTTGGCGATGCGGGTTCGTTCAGCCTGCTGTGGATCCGCTCCACCGTCATCCGCGATGCGCTCGCAGGCCAGGTGCCCTTCGCCGTGCCCGCCGATTTCCCGACATTCGAGACAGAGGAGGCCTGACCCATGACCTCGCAAACCTATGACGCCATTGTTGTCGGCGCAGGGCCGGGGGGCGCGGCCAGCGCCATCCTGCTCGCCCGGCAGGGGCTGAACGTCCTCGCCATTGACCGCAAACCCGATGAGGACACGTACAAAAAAGTCTGCACCACCTTTATCCAGCGCTCTGCCCTGCCGGTGATCGAAAAGCTGGGCCTGAAGGAAAAGCTCGACGCCGCAGGCGCGATCCAGAACGCCTGCGAGATCTGGACAGAATACGGCTGGATCAAAGACGAGGGCGCGGGCGATCCCTCCACCGCCCACGGCTATTCGGTGCGCCGCAAGGTGATGGATCCGCTGCTGCTCGAATTGATGCAGGCCGAGCCGACCTTGACGCTCGAACTGGGCGCCACGCTGACCGAATTGCACGCCGATGAAACCGGCACCTTCTGCGGCCTCACCTACGCCACGAAGGACGGCCCGCAAACCGCCCACGCGCGTCAGATCGTTCTGGCCGATGGGCGCGGCTCCCCCGGTGCCAAACTCGCAGGCGTGCCGACAAAAATGCGCGAAAACAATCGCTTCGTGTATTATTCCTACTACGAGAACATGCCGCTCAAGACGGGCAAAACCGCGCAATTCTGGCAGACCGGCCGCGACATGGGCTTTGCCTATCCGTTCGACGGCGATCTGACGATGCTCTGCGCCTTTGTCTGCGAAGAGGACTTCCCCGAATGGAAGGCCGACCGCCGCACCGCTCTGGAATCCTTCTTCAAGGATTTGCCAAACGCGCCCGATCAATCCACCGCCACGCCCGCCTCGGAAATCCGCGGCATGCGCAAGCTGCACGATTACTGGCGTCCGGCCACCTATCAGGGCCTCGCGCTTGTGGGCGATGCCTGCATGAGTTGCGATCCCATGTCCGGCGTCGGCTGCGGCTTTGCCATGCAGGCCGCCGATTGGATGGCGGAGCGGGTTGGCCCGGCGCTGGTTTCCGGCAAGGGCCACGCCGAGGCGCTCAACGCCTATGCCAAACAGCACAAATCCATGCTGGCAGGCCATGAGTATTTCATCCGCGATGCCTCTTCAGGGCGCGAGGCGAACCTTCTGGAGAAACTCATCTCCCGCGCCGCCGTCCGCGATGCCGTGGTCGCCCACCGGGTGCACCTCTTTGTCGGGCGTGTGATCAAATGGCAGGAGTTCCTCTCGCCGGGCACGCTGGGCCGGATCCTGCTCGCCAACCTGCGCGGGGCTCCGCGCACCGCCCCGGAGCTGACCCATGTTCGGGGTTAAGTCCCTCGCGGCCCTCGGCCTCCTCAGCGCCACTGCGGCGCTGGGGATCGCCGGATACCGCGCGGACATCCCCTATTCCCAGGTCAGGATCGCCTATCAGACAGAGGCCTCCCGCTTCACGCAAGTGTCCGGCGCAACCCTGCATTACACCGATCAAGGCACCGGCGAGCCGCTGATCCTCCTGCATGGGTCGGGCGCAGAGCAAGGCGCTTACGCCGCGCTCGGCATGGCTCTGACAGACAAGGGCTACCGCGTCATTGCGCTCGATCTGCCCGGCAGCGGCCTGTCCCTCGCGGGCCCCGACACCGGCTTTCACAACCGTGACAACACGGCCCTGCTGATCGCCTTCCTTGCGAAGATCGGCGTGCAACCCAAGGCCATCATCGGCCATTCCACCGGCGGTCAGATCGCCTGGACGCTGGGCATCGACGCGCCGCAGGTGGCGGACAAGCTGGTGCTTCTGGCCCCCACCGGCCTGCCCACGCCCAGCCCGCTGACCTGGAAGATCGCGCAAACCCCGGTCCTCGGGCCGATGCTCAAGAACGTCACGCCCGAGTTCATTGTCCGCGAAAATCTCAAGGACGCTGTGTTTGACGAGACCAAAATCACCGACGCGCAGGTCACCCGCTACCACGATCTCCTTCTGCGGGACGGCGCGCGCGATGCGCTCTTTGCCCGGATGAACGCGATCAGCTTCGAGCGCGCCGATGAGCTCAGCTGCCTGACGCTGCCGACCCTGCTGATCTGGGGTGAGGAAGACATCTGGCTGCCGCTGCCGCTCGCCTCCGAATTTCAGGCGCAGATCCCTGCCGCCGACCTCATCACCCTGCCTCTGACCGGTCACAACCTGCCGGAAGAAGCAGACCCTGCCGCCCTCGCGGCGCACATCACCGACTGGCTGCAACGCCAGACCAAACCCGCAACCTCAGGTGCCGCGCCCTGCCCGCATGCGCTCGCCTCGAACTGAAGGAGAAAGACCCATGTCCATCCTCATCACCGGAGCCACCGGCTTTGTCGGATCGAGCTTCCTCGCGCGGCTCCTCGCCAGCCCCGAAGCGGAAGGCCGCCAGATTTTCACCCTGCAACGCGCCTCGGACGATCAGGCCGAGCGCCTTGAACGCGCCCTCGCCCGCGCCTGCCACGCGGTGAACCGCTCGGATGCCACGCCTGCGGGCCTCGCCAAATCCGTCACCATCCTGACCGGCGACGTGACCCAGCCGCGCTTTGGCCTGTCCGGGGACGCACAGATGCAGCTCACCCGTGGCAAGATCAGCGAAATCTGGCACATCGCCTCCGAGCTGTCCCCCGCCAGCGCCGAACAGAACGTCACTGCCGCCAAGGCGCTGGCCGATCTGGCCCAGGCCCTTGGCGTCAAGAAAGTGCGCTACCTCTCCACGGCCTATGTCACCGGCAAGGGTGAGGTCACCTGTGACATCACCGATCCCAAGACCGGCAACACCTTCAACAACGCCTATGAAGAGAGCAAGGCGCAGGCGGAAGCCATCCTGACCGAGGCCGCGCAAACCCACGGCTGGCGTCTCACCCTCCTGCGCCCTTCGATCATCGTGGGCGCCCGCGACAGCAAACTGCCCGCCGGTTCGACCAGCGCGCTTTATGGCGTGATCCGCGTGCTCGCCGCCAAAGCCCGCAAGCTGGCCGACAAAGGCGAGACGCCCCGCGTCAGCCTCGCCTGTGGCAAAGGTGCTCTGAACCTGACGTACATCGACCGCGTCATTGACGTGATGATGGAGGAGCTGGCTGACACCACGCTGAACGCCGCCGTCAAAACCCGCTTTATCGGCGGCTCGAACGTGCCGGTCAGCACCCTCGTCGCCGCCCTGCGCGATCGGCTTTCCCTGCGCATCGTCTGCACCGAAGACCCCGCCAAAATTGACCCGGCCGACAAATCCCTGAACGAGGCGCTTTCCTTCTTTGCCCCCTACACGCTGGCCTCCAACAGCAAGACCTTCACCGGCGAAGTGCTGGAGGAACAGGACAAGATCTACGAGATCGACGCGCTCAACCTCATAGAGGCCGCCGTCAACGAAGCCCGCAATGGCGCGCTCATGGACCGGATGCAGATGATCCACCTGCAACGCGCCTCCGGCGGGCCGGTGGTGGCCTATGTCAACCGCGACTACGACGAGACCCGCGAGACCGTCATGCTGGTCAACGCCTACGGCATGCCCGCAAACGCCCTGCACCCGCTGATCACCTCGCTCGGCAAACAGGGCTTCAACACCGTCACCTGGGATTGCCGGGGCCTGCCGGATCGCGGCTTTGACCTCGCCACCGAAACCGGCCTGTCGATGAAAGACCATTTCGACGATTGGGAACTCATCTCTGCCGCGCTTGGCATCCGCCAGATGCACCTCATGGGCTGGAGCACCGGCGCGGTTGTGGCCAGCCACATCGCAGCCAAGGCCCCCAAACGCATCACCAAACTGGCCCTGATCAACGGCAGCTTCATGCACCGCAAGGCCGAGCTGACGCCTTTCCAGAAGAACCTCAAGTCGATCATGCCCAAGGTCGCCGTGTCCATGTCCATCGCCAAGGTGCTGTATAATTCCGTCTTCAAAGAAGACCGCAGCGCCATGGTCCGCCTGTTCACCCGCGACATTGCGAACAAGGCGAACGAGGCCATGTCCGTGACGCTCCCACACGAGAAACACATCGTGCAGGGCCTCACCGCCAACCCCGATCAGGTGTTCCGCTACGCCCGCCTGATCCGCGCCTTCATCAAGGAAGACCCGATGGACTGGCTCGGTGAGATCAAGGCCCCCACGGCGCTGTTCACCGGCGCAGGTGACATCACCGCCCACCCGCGCGGCTCTTATGACGCGTCTTGCGTGATCCCCGGCGCGCGGCTGCATGTGGACAACGAAGCCACGCACCTCTCGCTCTATTCCTCCCCCGATTTCATCGCCGAAATGGTCGGTTTCCTCACCGGACAATCCGCCCCCGATGGCGCTCAGAGAAAGGCTGCCTGAGATGGCCCGTTATATCGTCACCGTCACCCCGCCAACGCCCAACGGCGATCTGCACCTCGGCCACCTCTCTGGCCCGTTCATGGCCGCCGACGTCATGCGGCGCGGGCTGGAGGCGCAGGGCCATGAGGTTCTCATGGTCTGCTACTCGGACGACTATCAAAGCTACATGCCGCGCAAGGCCGAGGCCATTGGCCGCGATCCTCAGGACTACGCCGCCCTGATGCACCGCGCCATCACCCTCTCTGCCGATCTGGCGGGCTGTGCGTTTGACGCCTTCCCCTCCTCCGGGGACAACCCGTGGTTCGCGGAAAGCGTGAACCACTACCTCGATTGCGTGTCTGACGATCTCACCCGCGAGACCGTCAAGGTCCACTACAGCGAAGCCGACGGCAAATGGGGCCATGAGGCCTTTGCACGCGGCGACTGCAACCACTGCGGCGCAAGCACCGACGCCTCGCAATGCGAAAACTGCGCGGGCAAGCCTGATCCTTTACAGATGACGAACGTCACCAGCATCACCACCGGCCTGCCCACGGTCCTGCGCGAACAGGAGGCCACCGTCTGGCACCTTGGCCACCACTTCCCGGAACTGGCCAAGCGTCACGCCGCACGCCCCATGCGCGATGACCTTCTGCACTTCCTTGCCGAGAACCTGTCCAACACCGCCGACACATGGCCCATCACCCGCCCCGGCGACGCGGGCCTGCCCGTGGCGCGGTTCGGGGGTGAGCCGGTCCACACATGGTTCATGGGCCTCGCCGGCTACCGCGCCGCCGTCAAAGCCCACCTCGAAGACGCCCCGCAAAAAGGCCGCTTTGCCGATTGGTGGTCGCCGTCCACGGAACTGATCCACTTCCTCGGCTTTGACTGTTCCTACAGCCACGCCGTCGCCTACGGGGTTCAGCAAATCTGTGACCCGGACGGCCCGCAGCTTGGCACCTTCCTGACCAACCGTTTCCTGAAACTGGACGGCGATGATTTCTCCACCAGCCGCGGCAACGCCATCTGGATCAAGGACGTCACCGGCCAATACCCGCTCGACGCCATCCGCCTCTTCACCGCGCTGAACGCCCCCGAAGAGCAGGTCGAGAACTTCTCGCTGGCGGAGTTCAAGGATTGGGTCACAGAGGTCTACACCCCGATGAACGCCGCGATCCGGTCCGGCGCAGGCACCCCAAGCGCCACTTGGGAAAGCCACCCTGCCGCGCTCGCTGCCCGCGCTGCGCAATCGCCAGAAGCCTTCTCCATGCAGCGTCAGGCGCGAGCGATCATGGCCCTCTTTGAGGCGATCCAAGCCGCCCCTGCCGCCAAACAGCCCTCCGGCTATGCCACCCTCGCGGCCCTCGCCGCCCCCATCATGCCCGGCCTCACCGCCCTGAAAACCGAAAGCAAGACCCATGAACTCGTTTGAATACGCCCCGCGCAAAGTCTCCTTCCTCGGCACCCACGAGATCGGCGATCACCGGCTCAAGGTCTACTCGCTCATCGCCCCGTCCTACGGCAACCCGCCCGTCCCCTCGACGGAGAAAATCAAGGAGCTTCTGGGCAAAGGCCTGCCCGACCCGGAGCTTGAAGAAGATCACAAGATCGGTTTCGGCATCCTGCACTGGGCGGGTGATGGCCTCTATACCCTTACCAACACGTGGTACGACGCCAACATGCTGCGCCTGCGCGCCTTCCTGATCGACGAGTTTGACAGCGCCGAGCCCAAAATGGAGAGCCTCGACCACCTCAACGTCATCACCTGCGTCTGGGAGCTTGAGATCTACAAATACGAGCGTGATCTCTGGGTCCGCTCCGTGCTCGAACAAAAGCCCGCCGAGCTGACCGACGCGGTGCTCGCCGATTACCTCTCCCTCGGGTTTGAGGGGTACGTCTGATGATCCGCGCCGCAAAACCCTCCGATATGGCCCAATTGGTCAAACTCATCGAAGCCCACGCCGCCTATGAAGGCTTCCCCTTCCAACACGGGTTTCCGAACCGCGCCGGGCTGGAACGCCTTGCCTTCGGGCACAGCACCCGCCTGCTGATCTGGGTGGCAGAGCAGGACGATCAGCTGATTGGCTACATGAGCGCCACCGTCGATTACTCCACATGGAACGCCGCCGCCTTCCTTTATCTCGACTGCCTCTACCTGACCGAGGCCGCCCGCGGTCTCGGCCTTGGCAAGCAGATGATGGAGACGCTCGATCTCTTCGCCGCCGAACGGGGCATCCCCGCCATCGAATGGCAGACCCCGCCGGACAACGCGCTCGGCCTTGGCTTTTACCGCCACATCGGCGCGCGCGAACTGCCCAAACGCCGTTTCACCCGCTCGGTGCCGAGCCTCTTCGAGGAAAGGGCTGTCGCATGACCCATCTCGCCGCCATCACCGCCGATCATGGCCTGTTCGATCTGGGCAACCTGCTCGCCTACGGGCTTGAAAACACCCCGGACAAAGACGCCATCACTGACGGCAAGCAAACCCTGAGTTTTGCCCAGCTTGAGGCCCTCGCATGGCGCATCGCGTCCCGCCTGCGCGCCCATGGCACAAACCCCGGTGATCGCGTAGCCGTCATCGCCACCAAATCCGCGCTGATGCCCGCCCTGGCTCTGGCGATCTGGAAATGCGGTGCGGTCTATGTGCCGCTCGATCAGGACGCGCCCGTGGCCCGGCTTGATACCCTTGTTGCGCGCATTCGCCCCTCCTGCGTGCTGGCGCTGGAAAAGCCCTATGCCGCCGCCATCTGCCCGGTGATCCAGCCCGAGGAAATCGCCGCGCTGGCGGCCAATAAATCCACGCCCAAACCCTTCGACATCCCGGCCCGCGCGCCGGATGATCTGGCCTATATCATCTTCACATCGGGCAGCACCGGCACACCCAAAGGCGTTGAAATCACGCATGAAAACCTCTCGCGCTATTTCGTGGCGCACAATGAGGTGCTGCGTTTTACCCCCGCCTCCCGCGTGCTCAGCTTTGCCCCCTTCCACTTCGATGTCTCGATCGAAGACACCCTCCTGCCGCTCGCCATTGGCGCGTTTTCCTACCAGTACCGTGGCCTCTATATGGGCGCGATCATCCGCAAGATCATGGCGAGCCAGAAGATCACCCATATGATCGCCGTCTCGACGATCCTCACCCTGATCTCCACCCCGCTGCAAAGCATCGCCGCCAGCAGCTTCCCGGAATTGGAAATGGTGATGACCGGGGCCGAAGTCTGCGATCCCAAGATCATCAACACTTGGGTCTCTGCCCTGCCGAACGCCCGCGTGATCAACGCCTATGGCCCGACCGAGGCCACGATTGTCTGCCTCTGCCATCACATTAAGGCCGCCGACACCGGGCGCGAGGCCAGCTTCCCCATTGGCACGCCCCTGCGCGACGTCTCGCTCCTCTTGCTCGATGAAGACGGCAATGACGCAAACGAAGGCGAGCTTTGCATCGGCGGCCCGCTGGTCATGGCCGGTTATTTTGAACGCCCGGACCTCACCGCCGAGGTGATCTTTGAACGGGACGGCCTGCGCTACTACCGCTCCGGCGACATCTGCAAACGCCTCGATGACGGGACCATCCAATTCGTTGGCCGCCGCGATGATGAGGTAAAGCTCAAAGGCAAGCGCATTCACCTTGGCGAGATCCGCCAGCTTGCGCTCTCCCTGCCGGGCATTGACCGCGTTGCCATCGGCCTTGTCGAGCGGCGCGAAAAGGAGATTGCCCTGATCGCCTTCTCCGAAGACGCAGGTGCCCTGCCCCGCCTGCGCCAATACCTCGCCATGCAGCTGCCCGCCTACATGCGGCCCACGATCCTTGCCCAAGGGGCGGAAATCACCCTCAGCACCTCCGGCAAGACCGACGAGAAAACCCTACTGAAACGTCTGCAAGCCGCCGCATCGGACACCACCGCCGCCGCCTTCACCATGCAAGACACGGGCCTCTTCGCCCCCCAGACAGCCGAGAAAACCCATGCCGAATGATCTCATCCACCACGCCCTGACCAGTGAAATCGCCGCGCGCCGCCCTGATATCGACGCCGCCGCCCTGCGCGATCCCGCCGCCACGCTGAACGATCTGGGCATCGACAGCCTGATGGTTGTTGATCTGATCATGGAGTTTGCCGAGCGCTACGGCGCGGATCTCGAAACCGTCCTTGATGGCGTTGAGCCGCCGCAAAGCCTCGCCGATTTCACAGCCCTCCTCTCCACCTTTCAGCAAAAGGCAGCCTGACCCATGGAATTGATCCGCAAATTCTCCCGCGACAAACTGCACTATGAATATGGCCTCGACGGCATCCGCACCTTTCCCTGGGACGGCATCGAGCCGCCCTTTGGCGGTGGCTACTGCATCGTGCGCCCCGGCGACGACACGCTGGCCCATGTGAACAGCCCCTCTGATGAGGACGAAATGTTCATCGCCATTCAGGGCAGCGCCGAGGTCATCCTTGACGGCAAATCCTCGCACATCTCCCAGGGTGACGTGGTCATGATCCCGCGCGGCATGGACCATTTCATCCGCAACAGCACCGACAAGCCGTTTCACTTCTACACCGTCTGGTGGAGCAGCGAAGACGTCGCCCGCTACCAAGCCAATGAGGCCAAAACCAAAGAGAAAGCGGAGGCCGCGTGATGGAAGACGTCGTCATCATCGGCGGCGGGCTGTCCGGCTCCTCTCTGCTCTACGCCTGCCAGCAAAGCGGCTTTTCCGCCGTGATGCTGGAGGACCGCGTGGTCGGCGGGGCCGGAGCAACGGCGCATTCGCGCGGCATGGTCCGGGTCTATGATCCCCAGCCGGAGCTTGCCGAATACGCCGTCGCCGGGCTGCGCTTCTGGCGCGAGTTCGGAGCCGAGCACCCGGAGGTCTACACCCCCATCGGCCTCGCCTATTTCCTCAAGGACGAAAACGTCCAGACCGCCGAAAACTTCCTCGCCCGCATGGGCAACGCCTGCCCCGACATGGAGCTTGTCCCGGCCGAGGCCGTTGAGGACCGCTGCTCTGCCCTCAACCCCCGCTTTGCCCGCGACAAACGCGTCGCCATCTGGGAGCCGCACGCCGGTCACATCAACCCCCGCGTCGCCGCCCGCGCCCTGACCGACCGCGCCCAAACCATGGGAGCCTCCGCCGTCGAAGGCGTGCGCGTGTTGCGCGTTGTCCCGCATAATGGTCACATGCGGGTCGAAACCGGCTTTGGCGGCCTCAATGCCCGCCGCGTGATTGTCGCCACCGGGGCCGCGCCGCACCTTCTCGATCGCCCGCAAGCCGTGGAAACCCGCTCCATCGTGCTGTCGTCCTTCACCTCATCACAGGAAAAACACCCTGCCGTCTGCCTCATCGACGAAGAACAGGGCTGCTATCTGCGCCCCGGCCAGCCCGGCCATTTCTACGTCGGCGGCGCGGCCCCTGCCCGCTCCGCCATGCCGGAATCGCTCGATGTGGATGAACCCACCGCCATGGCCCAGAACACCGCCCACCGCCAATCGCTTCTGGAAAGCGACGATTACAACGCCCTTTCGCTGCACGTCGGCCACGATGGCTACACCGCCGACTTCCTGCCCTACCTTCAGGAGCCGGGCGAAGACACCGCCGGGGCCTTCTGCGGCTTCTCCGGGCGCGGCGCAAAATACATACCGTCGCTGGCGCAATCGCTCGTTTCCTCTTGGAAAGCAAAGGGCGCGCTATGATCCGCATTGCCGCCGTCGCCTGCCTCGATCCCGCGCGCTCGATCCACACCCCCACTTTCCTGCGGGCGGTGGAACTGGCGCAGGATCATGCCTTGCCAAAGGATGTTCAGATCACCCTCTTTGACGATCTCGCCAGCGCAGGCGGGGCGGCGCAGGCCGCGCGCCAGATCCTCTCTTTCCGGCCCCACGCCATCGTCGGCCACTTCGCCTCTTCCGCCGCGCAGGTCGCCGCCCCGCTCTATGCCATGGCCGGTCTCAAGCTTTTCCTGCCCGCCGCCACCCGCGCCGACCTCACGCAGAACGCCACAACCTATCGCATCTGCGATCATGACGCCGCTTATGTCGATTGGCTCTGCACAGAGGTCAAAACCCCGATCCACGCCGCCCTCTCCGACGGCTCCGCCCATGGCGATTCCGTTGTTCAGATGGTCCAGCAAAGCCCCACCTTCCAGCCACAAAGCGCGCCGGACACCGTGCTGATCTCCGGCCTTTACGCCACCTCGCTACAACTCGCCGCCAAAACCCGCGCCCGCCATATCATCCTGACCGATGATGCCGACGCGCCGACCCTCGCCGCCGATCTTGCCGCCGCGGGCCTGGATCTGACACAGACCAAAGTCACCGTCGCCGCGCTCGCCCCCAAGCCGCGCGGCCCCATTGCCGAGGCCATCCTGCGCGCCAATCCCGCCCCCGGCACGTACGCCTGGGAGACCATCGCCGCGCTTCAGGTTGCCGCCCAGCGAGGCCCCACGTTCGACACCGTGCTCGGCCCACTGACGTTCGACACCCGGCGCGAGGCGAACCCGCGCAGCTTCACGCTCAAACCCGTCACACCCGCCCGCCAACCCGCCTGAGGACAGCCCATGCACGCCGATTTCCGCAAACTCGCCGCCTTTCGCCGCATGTTCATGAAAGGCAATCCTCAGGATGCGCCGGACTATGGCCGCGCCGCCGCCGCCACATGGGCCGCCCGCAGCGCCCCTGCCCTGCCCGACACGGTCCGGGTTGAGCATGCGCGTTACGGCCGCCGCCTCATCCCCGCACAATTCGGGGCCGATCCGATTGTCTACATCCACGGCGGCGGGCTGGTATATTACGACACCGAGGTTTTCACGCCCTTCCTCGCCCAGATCGCCGCACAAACCGGGCGCACCGTGCTTGCCCTCGACTACCCCAAGGCGCCCGAAACCAAAGCCCCGCTGATCCGCGCCCACCTTGAAGCGACCCTGCGCCAGATCACCGCCCGCCATCCGCGCATCACGCTGATGGGCGACAGCGTTGGCGGTTTGCTGGCGGCGCAGCTTGCCCATATGCCCGGCGTTACCGATCTGCATATGCTCTATCCGGTCACGGATCTTGCCACGGATCCCGCCGATCCCTATGGGACCGGGCACTTCCTCGACACATCCATGATGGATTGGTTTTATACCTTTATCACGCCGCTCGGCGCGGCCCCTCTGACCTTGCCCCGCACATCGGTCCACATCGCCGAAGCCGACATCCTCGCGCCGCAAGCCCGCGCCTTTGCTCTGAAATCAAACGCCAAAGTGACAGAACACCCCGGCCTTCCGCATGACTTCTGCCTGTTCAGCGGAGCCAGCAACGCCGCCGCAACAGCAGTCAGCCAGATCGCAGATTTTCTGAAGGTGAAGGCTTATGCCTAGTCTGACCGCACCAACCGGCGCGCATGCGCCAAGCCCGACCTCCCCCCCGGGAGGGCTTTCTGGCGATGTCCTGCAACAAATGCGCGACAGCAAGGCTTTCAAATACAACGATCAGAACATGTGCATTGATCGCCCACCCGAGGTCGGGCTTGGCGCATGCGGCCTTCAGCTCAAGCGATCAAATCAACCCCATCTGGGACGCTTTCGCCACGGCTTGCGCCAGCGAAACCGAGTCCAGCTTGATGCGCGCCACCTTCAGATAACTGCGCACCGTATGTTCGCTCAGCCCGAGGATAATCGCGATCTCCGTATGGGCCTTGCCCTCGGCGGTCCACTTGAGGCACTCGCTCTCGCGCGGGGAAAGCTGCGGCAGCTCTTCCATCTCGCTGAACACTTCGGCCAGCGCCTTCATGTGCAGATCTTCCGCCAAACCCTGCAAGGCCTCACCGTTCTCTTCCAAAAACGGCTTCCAGGTATCCCCGCCCTGCGCTTGTTGCGCGTTGAACGACAGGATGCTGCGCCGGTTCACCGGATCGCGGTAGCTGACGGTAAAGCCGGTCTGCCCAATCCCCGAGGCAATCGCCTTTTCCATCAACTGCATCTGCGGCAGATCAAGCGTGATCTCGGACCAGCAGAACGGATCATCCGTGCCTTCGGCGTGCATCAGAACCGGGTCGATCTTGACGAAATCATTCATCAGGTATTGCGCCACCCAACCGTCGGGATAATTCGTACGCACATAAGGCGTATTGTTCGCCTCTTTACCATTGCGGAACAGGTGCAGGGTAAAAAATTCGACCTCGAAAAAATCGGTCAGAAGCGCAATCGACTCCTGAACAGAGCCAGACAAGATAATATCACTGCGCAATTGCATGAAGCGTTCCGTTTCGACCAATATTTCGACCCCCTGTTCGCATTACAGCGTTTCGAGAAATCTCCCGAACTGAGGATCGCCAATGTCCCAAGAGCGCCAAAGGCGCGGCAGAGTATTGGCGATACAAAGTCATCTCGAAACGCATTCCGGGATCGTTTGCGGATTACCTTCCGTAAGTCAATATCCTTTAGGTTGCATAACCCGGATAACTTTAGACACCACGGCCCGCCCCCTGAAATGCGGCAAACTTTCGCCTAAAAATTAGGCAAAATGAAAACACAACTCCGGACCATTCCGGCGGTCAAACCTTAAGGAAGGTAAACAAAACCTTAAAATCGCGCCACCCCTCAATTGTGCGGGGCGGAATCGAGGCGTTCAACTGCGGGAATTTTTACAATGATCTGAGAGACATAGCGTCGAGGCACCAGCGAATAGGAGCCTCACATGTACATCTCGATCCAGCCTCACCAGCACACCGAAAACGCCGATCTTCTCACCGCTTTTTACCGCCTGCGCAAGTGCGTGTTCTTTGATCAACTGGAATGGGATGTGCCGGTGGACGGCGACATTGAACGGGATGAATATGATGACATTGGAGCAACTTACCTCATCTGGTGCAGCGATGACCGCCAAACAATCTACGGGGGGTTGCGCCTGCTGCCAACCTCCGGCCCGACCCTCCTGCACGATGTGTTTTATGCCACCCACGGCAACAACCCCGGCCTGGCCCGCCCCGACGTTTGGGAAGGCACCCGCATGTGCGTGAATGAAGCCGCCCTGAACCGCGATATGCCGGGTCTCGCTCCGGCGGATGCCTTCAATACACTCTTCGTGGCGCTTTGCGAAATGGCCGTCGGTCTGGGTATTTCCCGCCTTGTGTCGAATTTCGAGGCCAGCATGTCCCGCGTCTATCGCCGCGCCGGTCTGAAGTTCGACACCCACGGCTCGGCGCATGAGTATGGCCGCCGCCCGGTCTACTGCGCCTCTTTCGAAGTGAGCGAAGACATCCTTGACGATCTGCGCGATCGTCATAACCTGTCTGGCGAGCTTCTCGCGGATGCTCCGATCCCCGCCGTTTCCCTGCCGCCCGCCGCGCTTGCCGCCCTGCCCTCCATGCGGGTCTGAAACCCGCCCCTTTGACCACTGTGAAAGCATCCCATGCTGAATGTCCTACTGGAAATCCTTGAGGCGCGCCCCGACGCCTACACCCGCGCCCTCGCCGCCGCCGAAGAGCACATCGACCGCAGCGGCGGCGCCTGGGCCGGGGTCGGAACCAAGGGCAGCGTGCTGCTGCTCAAGGCCGGCAGCTACGCCGATCCGCTCCGCAGCGAGCCCTATATCCGCGCTGGCACTGCCCTGCTTGATGCCGCTCTGGAACGCGCCCGCGACATGACCGGCACCGAGGCCCACGCCCTGCGCTTCGTCGCGGGCTGCGCCTATGCCGCCGCCGCCACAGCAGGCAAGCCGGAGCACTACGATCTGGCACGGGCCAATCTGGCGGAATCGGATTTCGGCCGCGAAGACTTGCCGGACTGGTGCGCCGACTGGTGCGCGGTGCTGCTTTCCGAAGCGGCGCGGGAAAGCGGCGATCCGGAGGCGTCCAAGGCCTACTTCCAGCAGGTCTCCGAACGCGATCCGAAACACGCGGCGCAGCTCTACGAGACATGGGCGGGCCGGAAGGGGTAGGGCCGCAAAGCAATTGCAAACCCCATCCCAAACCTGCCAGTCTGCGGCGCATGACTGTCCCGGATCTTCCCGCCCTGACCGATGGCTTCCTGACCATGCCAGAGCAGCGCCCGCTCTGGGGCGGCACCCGGCTCACCGCGCGCTTTGATCTGGCCCGCTATCACCGGGATCTGTTCGATGCTCTGGACATCACCTTCCCCGAACGCCTCTCCCGCGCCGTGGACAAGCGCCGGGCCGAGTATCTCGCGGGGCGCACCCTTGCCCGGCTCGCTCAGGAATCCCTCGGCCACGCGCCCGCGCAAATCCCCAGCGCCGACAGCCGCGCGCCGCTCTGGCCGGATCATCTGACCGGCTCGATCAGCCACGCCCGCGGCCATGTCGCCTGCCTGCTGCTGCCCGCCGCCGAAGGCCACCCCGGCATCGACATCGAAGCCATCGCCACCGGCTCCGCGCTTGAGGCCATCACCAAAACCGCCCTTTGCGGCGTGGACGGCGATCACCTGACCGCCGCCCCCCTGCCCTACAGCCAAGCCGCAACCTTGCTCTTTTCCGCCAAGGAAACCCTGTTCAAGGCGCTGCATCCCACGGTTCAGCGCTTCTTCGGCTTCACCGCCGCCACCCTGACCGCCCCGCCCGCCGGGCAGACCCTCACCCTTGAACTGACCGAAGACCTGCACCAAACCCTGCCCTCCGGCACCCGCTTTGCCGTGCACTATGAAATCGCCCCGGACCGCGTGCTGACCTGGATGCGGGCCTGAGACGGGCCTACGCCTGCGCCTCAGCCCAAGGACTTCAGATACGCCGCAATCTCGTCCTGCCCCAGGTACGCCGCCCATCCCAAAGGCGTCGAGCCATTGTGAATGTCCGGGATCGACAGATCGGCCCCACCGTCCACCAGAGCCTTCACCGTGTCCAACCGCCCCATCGCAACCGCCGAGTGCAGCGGCGTGCAATGGCTGTGCCCACCCGGCGGGTTGTAGCGGTTCGGGTCAGCCCCCGCCGCGAGCAGGCTCTGCACCACTTCCGTGCGCCCGGCATTGGCCGCCAAAGCCAGGGCCAGCTGCAAAGCCCCCTCCCCGGCCCCGACCGCCAACCGCGCCACCGCCGCGCGCTCATCCAGCGCCGCCGCCGCAGGCAGATCCAAAGCCGCACCGCAGTCGATCAGAACCCGCGCCGCGTCAAATTCCTCATGCGCCAAAGCCGTGTGCATCGCCGTCGCCGGATCCGCCCCATGCTTGCACAACAGCCGCAACAGCGGCCCCTGCACCCCGGCCTCCCGGCACACCCGCCCCGACGCCGCCAACCCAAGCGTTTCGGTCAACGCTGCAAGGTTCTCCTGCGCGCCCGCCGCCAGAAGGATCTCGGCAATGGCAATCGCATTTTCCGGCAGCCGTTCCTGCCGCGTCGGATTCTCCGGCAGAAACTCCAGCAGCGTCGGCGTCTGGAAGTAATTCCCACCCTCAAAATGCGCCCTCTCACGGATCAGCCCCGGATGCTGCGCCAGATGCGCCGTCAGCCGTGCCGCGTCCCCGGCATCCATGAAATCCAGCGCCTGTTTGAACGGGCCATCCGGCAGCCGGTCATTGTGGGTCAGCACAAGCTCTTCGTGATTGCGCTCCGCAATCACCGCCCGCAGCCGGGGCCACGAGGCATAGCCATATTCACGGGCAATCGACAGCTGCGCATCGCTCAGCGCAAAACTCCGCCCCGGCATCGCGTCATCGGCAACACCGGCGAACTTCGGGTGAAACTCGCGCACCCGTTGATAGGCAGACATGTGCCCGGCGCGAAAATCCCGCAGCAGGTCTTTGGCCTGATGTTTCAGATGGGTCAAATTCGCGGAATCGGGGAGCCATTTTGTCGGCATGGAACTTTCCTTTCCATGGCGGGCCACCTGCATCAGTCGCCAAAAGGTCAGTTCATCTGACAGGTCGTCATAGGGAGTGGACTCGGTCCTTTCCGCAGGCTGGATGCGCCTCCAAACGCCTGCTCAGGATACCGCAGGGCGCGGCTTTTGCAATCCAAAGCCCGCCCTACCCCGTCATCTCCTCCACCGCCGCCATGGCAGAGAACGCCGCGCCGTGGACTGTGGATTGCGCATCGCCCCCCAGCGCTTCCCCGGCAAAGAAGACCTTGCCCGCCACCGGCTCGAGCATCTCCGCCACGTCCCAATCGCTGGTGTTGCCCATGGAATAGCTGCCCCGGATATGCGGCTCCCGGCCCCAGTTCTGCACCACCCCGCCGAGGAATGCGCGCTCTGCCACGGGGCCGAATATCTCGGCCAGTTCCCTGCGCACATCCGCGAGCAGCGCCGCATCCGTCATACCGGCACGCGGCAGCGGGCCATCGGAGACGGTGAACAGACCAAGGATATTCTCTTGCGTCGGTTTGCCGAACGCCGCGTCGTAATAGAGCTTCTCCGCCCAGGTGTCCGACAACACGCGGGCGCGCGATCCCTGAAACAGCATGTCCGGGTAAAACCGCTCCGAAAACCGCATGAACACTTTGAAACCGCTGCCAAAATCAACCTGCTGCAGTTCCTCCAGCGCGGGCGCGAGGCTCTCCGCAAACCCCAGCCCGCCCTGTTTCAGTACCGAGATCGGCACCGTCACCAGCACCTGATCGGTGCGCAGCACGCGCCCATCCGCCAGATGCACCGCCACCCCGGCCCCATCTTCCGCCAGATATTCCACAGCCGCCTTCAACGTCACACGTCCGGCCAGATGCGGCAGAACATGGGTTTCGAAAAAGCCGTACCACGTGGTGTCGTAGAACTTCACCTCCTCATAGGCGTGGCGCAGGGCGTTGAAATCGTTTCGCTTGCCCTTGTGCCAGAACTGGTAGCTTTGCGGGCGATAGTCGATTGTCTCAACCCCAAGGTCCGTCTCCCCCGCGCCCAGCATCCGCCCCAGCACGCCCGGTTCTTCGTGGATCCATTCGGCCCCCAGATCCAGCGGCACATCGGCAAAACCGGTCAGCCGTTTCATCCGCCCGCCAACGCGTGGCGCGGCCTCCAAAACCTGTACATCCACACCCGCCTTGACCAGATGATAGGCCGCCGTCAGCCCCGCGCTGCCCGCGCCAATCACCGTCACATGCCGCGCGCCCTGCGCCCTAAGCAGCCCCGGCGCGCCCAGCAGCGCCGCTCCGGTCAGGCCCAGAAATCGTCTGCGATCCATCCTGGTCACTCCAGCCGCAACCGCAGCACCGCGTAACCCAGCAAAAGCGCACAGGCCCCGCCTGCCATCAAAAACGTCGCCCGAAGCGCCATCTCGCGCCCCAGATCGTTTTCCAGAAGCGACACGCATAGCCCCGCGGCCAAGGCCCCCAAGGGCATCGAGCCCCAGCCGAAAAACCGGTAGATGCTGTTCACCCGGCCCAGCAACGCGCCGGGAATGCGCCTTTGCCGCCAGGACACCGTGATCACGTTCCACAGCATCGCCGCCGCCATCACGCAGAACAGCGCCGCCCCCATGACCACGCCGGACCCGCTCAGGCCGACCACGGCGTAGCCGATCCCCCATGTGGCAATCGACAGGTAGAGGCACATCTGTGTGCCGAGCAGAGCCACCATCCGCGGCGTCAGGAGGCTCCCGCAAATCGCCCCCACCGCCGCCGCCGAGAGCACCCAGCCATAGGCATAGGCCGGCAGGCCCAGAACATCCTGCGCAAACAGCACCTGCACGGTGATCGTCCCCATGGCGATGAAATTCGCCGCCCCCAGCACAATCGCCAGCCGCAGCAACAGCGGATCCCCTCGCATAAAGGCGATCCCTTCCTTCAAAGCCGTGCGAAAATCGCTCTGCACCGGCGTTTTCGGCGCCAGCGAGATCATCCAGACCAGCCCCGCCGCCAGCACCAGCAACGCCGCATCCACGCCAAACGGAATGCCAATCCCAGCCGCGATCAGCACTCCGGCCAGAGGCGGGCCAATGAACTGCCCCGTCAGCTGCTCGCTGCTCCACAGCTGGCCATTGGCCACTTCCAGATCGTCGGCCTCGACAATCGACGGCAGCATGGTCTGCGCCGCGTTGTCCCGCAGCACCTCTGCCGAGCCGAGCAGAAACGCCAGCCCCGCCAGAACCCAGACCGCCCCGGCCACCGGCTCATTCATCGCCAGCATCAGGATCGCCAGCACAATCGCCGCCCGGAGCAAATCCGTGCGCGCAATCAGCTTGCGATGATCCGCCCGGTCAATGATCACCCCGGCGGGCACCGCGAAAAGCAGCCACGGCAAGCGCCCCGCCGCCGCCACAGCCGCAATGGCCACCGCATCCTGCGTCATCAGCGTCGCCAGCCACGGCAGCGCCAGCGCAATCAGCCCGTCGCCCAGATTGGTCAGTGTGCCCGCGCCAAACAGCAGGCGGAAATTGACGTTTCGGATCAGAAGCGGTGCGGCCATGTCGGAACCCCCTTGCACTGCCCCAACTCTCCCCGACCGCCCGCGCAGAAACAAGCGCCGATTAACCACGCTGCACTGCCGACAGCCGTGACGCTTGATGCAAAGACCCCAAGCGGGCAAGCTGATCGGGATAACTTGAATCAAAGGAGTACGATTATGAAGTCTCTCATCGCCTCTGCGGTCCTCGCCGCCGCCGTCTTTGCCTCCAGCGCGGCTCAGGCCATCACCTATACGGTTGACCGCTCCGTCGGCTCCGCCCTGATCACCGGCACCATCGAAACCGATGGCACACTTGGCACGCTCGGCACCAGCAATATCGTCGGGTATTCGCTGACCCTGACTTCAGGGGGTCTGCCGGCCTCGCCGGCGTCCCTGTCTCTTGGCGATGGCGGGTTGTTCTTCATTCAGGGCGATTCCGTCTCTGCGACGGCCACTCAACTGCTCTATGATTTCAGCAAACTCACAAACAACACCATCGTCTTCTCCGGCAATGCGTCCACGAGCTCCGCCAGTTGGTGTCTCGTCAATGACGGTGGCTGCATCGGACAGGGTATTTTCCGCGAATCCGTGGCCTATCTCTCCTCCGGCTGGCAGGGCGTCGGGTCCACACCCTACACCGGCATTGTCGCCTTCGCCTCCACCCTCGCCCCGGTCCCCGTCCCCCCGGCCCTGCCCCTGCTCGGCGCGGGCCTCATGATCCTGGGCTTCGCGGGCCGCAAACAGGCAAAGAAACGCGCCTCGGCCTGACGTCCCCGCAAAAACCGGGCCGCGCCCGGGCAGGCGCGCGGTCCAGCTTTCTCAGGGCCTCAGACTGAATCGGGGCCAACTCGAAACGCCTCAATAATCCAATGACCCCAAGACGCATCATAGAAGACTTCGAAGGACGACACTGGCGGATCGTTTTCTACTTCTTTGCACCAATCATCTTGTTTTCAACCGCCGTTTCGGTGTTCCCAGTACTCATCGAGACCCCGAAACTCTTACTGGGCCTCTCTTTTCTGGGGTCAATGTGGTACGCGTATTTGTCCGCCTGCTTTCTGGCCTCAAGGTAGATACGCCTTCCGACACTCCAAAGCCTTTTAAACAAATAGCCGAACCGTCTTTACGAACCGTCAGCCGCCCCTGTGCCAGAACCGGCCACACGGGAACTCACGGGAAAGACGATGTACGGATTGGTAAACAACGGTATTCGCACCTTCATCCTCGACTCGCACGGGGAGGCCACGTGGCAGGCCATCTGTGACAAGGCGGGCGTCACGGATGAAGAATTTGAAAACATGGCCTCTTATGACGACGGCCAGACCTATGCCCTTGTCGGCGCGGTCAGCGAAACCCTGAGCCTGCCCGCCGAAACGGTGCTGGAGGTCTTTGGCGAATATTGGGTCGGTTTTTCGAAGCAGACCTCTGTCGGCAAGCTGGTCGATCAGGGCAGCGAAACGCTGATCGACCGCATTCGCGGGCTCGACGAAATGCATGAAATGGTCAAGACGACGATGCCGCATCTGAACCCGCCCGGCTTCGATTTCGAAGAACGGCCCGACGGCAATCATCGCCTGCATTATTATTCCAGCCGCGAGGGGCTCGCGCCCATGGTCGTCGGCCTGCTGCGCGGCATGGCACAGGACAGCGGCGTATCGGTTCGGATCAACCAATTGGAATACCGGGGAAAAGACAGCGACCATGATGTCTTCTCGGTTCGGATCGAGAGCGCGGAAGCCTCTTCCGCAGCATGACAGGCGGCTGGCCGTGCGTAACACCCCTCTCTTCAACGCCATCAGCATCACCCCGGAGGTGGTGGAGCGGGTTTTTCCGTTCTATGTCCTGCTCTGCCCGGACGGCACGGTGCAGCACGTCGGGCCATCGCTGGCCAAGGTGTCCAATCAGGACGCGCTGATCGGCCAGCCCGTCAATGAGGCGCTGAAGGTGCTCAAACCGTTCCGGCTGGACCCGGACAAGCGCCTCTCTGACGCCATCGGCCAGCGCCTCGTGGTGGAGGCCCCGGCCCGGCAGGGCACCCTGCCGCTCAAGCTCTACGGCATGGTGGTCAAGGTTACCCACGCCGGGGTCGAACAACTGCTGCTCGCCCTGACACCGGGGGTCAACGCCCGCCGTTTTGTCGAAATCCATGGTCTCAAGACCTCCGATTTCAGCCCGTCCGACGGCAGCGCCGACATCCTGCCCCTGCTCGCCATGCAGGAGGACATGCTCACCGACAGCAAACGCCAGTCCGAAAAGCTCCGCGCCGCCCGCGACGCGGCAGAACATCTGGCCAACCATGACGTGCTGACCGAACGGCCCAACCGCCGTGCCCTGATGAAGCACCTCACCATCGCCCTGTCCCGCACCCCTTTGACCGTGCTGCATATCGACCTCGACAAGTTCAAGGAGATCAACGACACCTTCGGCCACGCCGCCGGCGACGTCGCCCTGCAACACTCGGCCAAGGCCATCCAGTCCGTAATCGGACCCGAGGCCATGTGCGCCCGCCTCGGCGGCGACGAATTTGTCGGCGTCCTGCTCGGGGAGTGGCCGGAGAAAGAGCTGCAGACCCTCGCCCGCGACGTCATCAAGCAGATTTCCGAGCCGTTCGCCTTCATGGACGAAACCCTGACCATCGGCGCCAGCATCGGCCTCGCCCGCGCCCGCCCCGATGATCAGCTCACCCCCGACGACATCCTGCATCGCGCCGACCTCGCCCTGTATGAAGTCAAACGCACCGGGCGCAACACCGCCCTTCTTTGCACGCCGGAACTGTTCTCCGAACACATCGCATTCCAGCGCCTCTCCGCCGACATCCGCCGCGCCCTGCTCGCCCAGGAATTTGTCGCGCACCTGCAGCCTCAGGTTGACGTAACCACCGGCAGGCTCATCGGTTTCGAGGCCCTCGCCCGCTGGGAACACCCGGAGCGCGGTGTTGTCTTCCCGGGGCAGTTCCTCGGCGTGACCGACCGCGCCGGGCTGATCCAGCATCTCGATTCCGAGATCCGCCGATCCGCGCTCAACACCCTGAAATGCTGGGACAAAAAGGGCATCCATGTGCCCAAGGTGTCGCTCAACGTCACCACCCGGGACCTGCTCGATCCGCATTTTCGCGATGTGCTGCTCTGGGATCTGGACCGCCGCGAACTGGACCCGTCTCGCGTCATGCTCGAAATTGTCGAATCCGTCCTCTACGATGACAATTCGGAGCAGATCGCCTTCGCCTGCGAAACCCTTGTTCAGGCCGGGTTCTCCCTCGCGCTCGACGATTTCGGCACCGGCTACGCATCGATCCTAAGCCTGGTGAACCTGCCGATCTCGCTGGTCAAAATCGACCGCGCCTTCGCCGCCGGGGTCGCCTCCGATCCGCGCAAATCCGCGCTTGCGCAGTCCATGGTCGGGATGGCCAGAACCCTCGGCCTCGAAGTGCTGGCCGAAGGCGTCGATGATGAGTCCGACGTCGCCGCCCTCACCGCCATGGGCTGCACCCTGTTCCAGAGCTTCCACTTCGGTCGCCCCATGGCCCCCGATGCCGCGCTCACGTGGATCGGAAGCCACACGCCCGCACCGCCGAAACCGGACGCGCGCGGCACCGCGCGCGCCCCTTAATCATCACTATATCAATGGCTTAACGTGACAGAACCCGCAACCGGCTCTCGAACTCACCCCGGTCCACGTAACAGCCGTGCAGATGCCGCCGCCCGGTGTTCGGATCAAAGGCAGACCGCCCGTGCAGCACTCGCCGGTTGTCAAACACCACCATCTCGCCCGCCGCCAGCTTCAGATGCAGGATGTACTTCGGATCCCGCGTCTTGGCCATGAACAGCTGATAGGCGCGGTAATAGCGCGGCATCAGCTCCGGCGCGATGTCGAGGAAATCCGCCAGATGCGCGTTGAAACAGATCTCGATCACCGCACCGTTTTCGTCACAGGTGATCACCCGCTTGCGCGCGCGAATATCGGTCTCCTCGTCATGGAACCGGAACGGAATGGAAATCTCGCACAGCGCGTCGAAGGCGTCCGGGTCTTCGATCTTCAGATCCTCGGCCACCGCATAACCGTCACAGAACAGCGAGGCACCGCCCTCCGCCTCATTGGCCAGACAATGCAAAAACTGGAAACCCGGCGGCAATTCCTGGTTGGTCAGATCCGTATGCAGCGGCAGCGCCACCGGCGTATAAGCGAGGTTGTTCGGGTTCGGCTTGGAAATCACCTCAAAGGTCTTGCCAAAGTTGGTTTCGCGCAGAAACCCGATGCGCTTGGCCACATCCGTGCCCGCCTCGATGCTGTCCTCCAGATGGTCGACGATGCTCAGCCCGTATTGCCGCGCCGCGATCAGCCAATCCTTGAGCGCGCCATCGTCCGCCATGACAGCGCCCGCGTTGGCGCGGGGAATGCCGGCGGGTGACAGTTCGGCCCGCCAGGCCACAAAACCGGTGTCGGCCGCATCAAACGCCGGCTGACCGGGGCGCTTTGCCCGCAGCCAATCCAAGTCATAGACGCTGGCCGCCTCGGTCCCGGCCCAGATCACGTGCAACGCGTTGCCGGACTGGAATGCGTGGGCGGCGCGCAGGTCAAGCGCAATCGCGGTCAGATCGGTCATCCGCTCCTGCGTCTGAGGGTGGAACCCGGCGGGATCATTTTCGCGCAGCCAGACAAAGGGGAAATCCCCGAACATGTGGTCGGGCCATGTGATGCGCACGTGGGTATTGGCCAGTTCGATCTGAACCGGCGTGGAAGCTGTTTCGATTGTCATAGTGTCTCTCTGAGGTCTGAGTTTTGAAAAAAGGGGGACTCAGATCACAGAGGGCGGCGGCCACCAGTCATAGGCCTTCTTGTAAGGATGACCCGGCCTGCGCCCGAGTTTGGCTGGAATGTCGCGACAGGTTGGCATCAGACTTCGGGCGCTGGGGATTCTCTACGAATCCGGAAATAGTCGGGGATCGGCTTTTCCGTCAAACAAAATCGAAAGGCGGGGTCGGTAAAATCCTGAACGTCCCGCAAGGCCCCGAATTTTCTCTTGATTTTCAATCCCCTGCCGCGCCCACAAGGGAGGTAACCCCACACTCACATATCTCACCCGCCCCGGACCTGATCCGGGGCCTCAACGAAAGGGCGGGCAAACGCACCGCGCGCACCATCCACATAAACGCAACCGATCTGTGATCCGCGGGGAGGTTTCGCCGCGAAACCCCCTGCCCTTTTGGCTTACTTCGGCTTGTCCAGAAGCCGCTGAACCTCTCTGACCAGATCGTCCATCAGCAACGAGTCCACCTGCCTGCCCCCGACCCGGATCATGAAGCCTTTCTCATCCGCATCCCGCCGGATGGTGAAGCCTGTGCTCGTCTTGACCTCCCGCCCGGGGCTGCCAACCGCCCTGCCCTTGCGGCTTGGCCTGCCACCCCGGCGCTCGTCCCGGGCATTGTCTTCAAAGGCCGCCACGATGGGTTCCAGAACATCCCATTCATCCGCCGAATCCGCCGGTGCCGCCTCGCCCAGAGTGTCCCGCAGCGTCCGGTCCGCCCCGCCGCGCAGCGCCGCCGAAAGCCGTAGACCCTGCTTCTCGCTGAGGGCTTCGGGGAAGTTCAAAAGGTCGCCCAATTCTTCGAAGATCACGGCGAAGGATCGGATCTTGGAGCGCTTGGCTTTTGAAGCCATGGCGAACATGCGATCAACGGCCACCTGGGTGCTGGGAAAGACTCCCATTTGCACCGCCAGCGAGACGATCCGCCCCCGTTCAAAGGGGCTGAGGTTCACCCGGATTTCGTTCTCTTCGACCATCGAGGCAAAGGCCTTTTCGAGCGATCCCGGCTCGCGGACGATGGCCTTGATCTTGGCGTGGCGCGGATCGTTCCAGCGTTCATACATGCCGCTGACAGCCTTGTAGCGGCGATAGCCCGAGATGATGCCATAGCGCTCTGGCCCGCCGTCGGTTTCGGAGAGTTCATAGACTTCGATCGGCAGGCGCAGGCCGTTGAGCTCGATGGAAAGCTCCAGCTCCTGCATCTCCTCCCGCGTGATCTGGGCGCGGTCGCGGACCATATCCTCGGCGGCGATTTCCTCGACCGGGATTTCGCGGATCAGAAGACCCGCTGCTTCGGCGTCCCTGAGGGTCTGGGCATCGGCGGAATCGCGGGCCTGAGAGGCGCGGATTTCGGGATCGGAGACAGGGGCCTCGCGGGCGGCTTCGGCGGCGACCTGGGCGATGGGGGCCATGGGAGAGGGGGAGGTTTCGCGGCGAAACTCCTCTTCGAGACGGCTCAGATCCTCGGCGGATGGGGCGGTGAGTTTGCGGCGTTTGGCCATGGGTTACGCCTCCTCTTGCGTTTCCGTTGCGGTATCGTCCGGCATGTTAACGTCACGCCACCATGTGCCAAGGATCAACTCTTTCACCTCCGCCCAGGTTCGGTCAAAGGTCTCGCGCCCGCGCACGTAGGTGTCGCGGTTGAACTCGCGGTAATCGGTCTCGTAGATGCCGGAGACCTGCTCGCCGGCCTGGCCAACCATGGCCGTAAAGTCCTGCCGGTAGGTCGTCATGAAGTCGCCGAAATAGGCCTGAATGACATTGGCCAGATCGGTCTGTTGCCCGGCGTCAAAGCGGGTGATGAGCGCGCGCACCGCGTCCCATTCAAAGCGCACTTCGTCGAGGCCTTCACGGCGGCGCATGGCGTTTTCTCCCTCTTCGATGCTGGCGAAGGTGGAGTAGAGCATGTCAAAAAACCGGCCCGTGGAATCGAATTCGAGGAAAGACGCGCCGAGCGGCACCAGCAGGATGTCAGCGGCGGAAAGCGCGTTGATCGTCAGGTAGCCAAGGGCAGGGGGGGTATCGAGGAAAATCAGATCGTATTCGTCAAGCAGGCCTTCGGATTCGAGGAAGCCGTTCAGAGCGTCCCAGAGCGGCCAGCCACGCGATTGCATCCGCCAGACAGGCACCTGAAACTCGGCCCAGTAGAGATTGAGCTGGGCACCGATGAGGTCGATGTTGGGCCAGTGGGTTTTCTGGATGACCTGTTTCGCGTCGAAACCCAGCGCCTCGGTCAGGGTTTCATCGAAGGGCAGGGGGGCTTGGCCCGCCGCCGCGCGCACGCGGTTTTCGGCCTCCATATGGGTGGCGAAATGTTTGGCGAGCAGGGGGAAGGCGGTCTGCCATTCGTCGGCCACGGTGCCGCCGAGAATGGAGGTCATGGAGCCCTGGCTGTCGAGGTCGATGACAAGGACCTTGTAGCCGTCCAGCGCGGCGGACATGGCGAGGTGCGCGCAGGTGGAAGTCTTGCCCACGCCGCCTTTGAAATTGGCGATGGCGATGGTCTTGGCCGCCGCGCCTTCGGGACGCCAAGGGCGGTATTCACGCGAGGCGCTGCCCTCGGTGGCGAAGTGATCGCGCAGACGCAACACGTCTTCAAGGGTGAACCATTTCGAGCCGCCCTCGCCGGTGCCCTGGGGCAGGTCCGGGTTGGATTTCAGAACGCGGCGGAAATGCGCCGGGGCGACGGGGATCAGATAGCGGCAGATCTCCCAAGTGGAGAAACGGCGGAGGCGCTTCTTGCCGTCCGGCATATAGCCGCGCCGCGCGAGATCATCGCGCCCCTTGGCGGCGAAGGCGGCGGCTTTGGCGAATCGGCCCGTGGTGATAGGCTCAGAGAGCCCTTCGGCGGC
>NZ_SRXY01000013.1 GCF_004804335.1 Pacificoceanicola onchidii | reverse complement strand
TTTCCGCCCTGATCACCGCCGGGACGGTATTTGCCGCCGAGCCATCGCGCAGCGCGACCTTCCGCGCCTTTGAGAATGCGAAGCGGGCGGGTCTGCCGATCATCTTTGACATCGACTATCGTCCTTACAGCTGGCCTTCTGCGGATGTGGCTGCCGAAGTCCTCTCCCGCGCGGGCGAAGAGAGCGACCTGATCGTCGGCAATGACGAAGAGTTCGGCTTTATGGCCGGCGGGTTGGACAAGGGACTGAACAAGGCCCGCGATCTCGCCGCAAAAGGGAAAATGGTGATCTACAAGATGGGCGAAGGCGGGGCCGTGACCTTTGCCGGGGGCGAGGAAATTCGTACCGGGATCTTTCCTGTCACCGCCGTAAAGCCCAATGGGGCAGGGGACAGTTTCATGGCCGGTCTGCTCGCCTCCATCGCGGACGGGCACAGCCTGCGCGATTCCGTGCTGCGCGGCTCGGCCTGCGCCTCCATTGTGGTCAGCCAGCCCGGCTGTGCCCCTGCCATGCCCACGACGGGGCAACTCGATCGCTTCCTCACAACCCATCCTGGTCCGACAACGGCCTGAAAGGACCCGACATGCATATCGCTCCCTTCGACAATCAGAACAAACCCATCGTGGACGCAGACGACGCAACAGTGCCGCTCAACTATTTCAACATCGTCAAGTTGAAACGCGGCGAGGCGTTTGAGTATCAAGTACCGGGCTATGAGACCTGCATCGTGCCCGCGACAGGCAGCGTGAATGTGGAAATCGAAGGGGTTCATTTCACCGCGCTGGGAAATCGGGGCGAGGATGTCTGGGATGGCGAGCCGGAGGGTGTCTATGTGCCGGTCGGGGCCAAGGTCACGCTGGTTTGTGTGTCAGAGGAGACCGAAACCTTCATCGCCGGGGCGCGCTATGACAAGGTTCTCGACCCCTTTGACGTGCGCGAGCATGACCTCGTGCAATACGGCTCTGATGACACAAAAACCCACCGCAAGATCAAACACATCCTCGGCCAGAAGCAGCATGACAAGGTCGGACGCCTTCTGGTCAGTGAATTGTTCACGGTAGGGCAGGGGGGCTGGTCCGGTTTTCCCTCGCACAAGCATGACACCAACCGTCTGCCGGATGAGACACGCCACGACGAGACCTACAACTTCCGGTTCAAGCCGAACCACGGCTCCGGCCTGCAAATGCTCCAGCGCGAGGATGGCAAGCCGGGAGATGCCTATCACATCGTCGACGGCTCCACGATCTGCATCGACAATGGTTACCATCCCTGCGCGGTGCTGCCGGGCTACGAGATGTACTACTTCACGATCCTTGGCGGGCTGACCCAGCGCAGCCTCGTGCAGTATTTCCAGCCCAGCCATGCCTATCAGATCGAAACGATCCCCGGCATCAAGGACATGATTGCCAAGTTCAAGTGAGCGTTTTCGCGCTTCCCGATCCCTGCCCGATAAAGAGACTCTCATGCCGCTTGTCACTCTCGCCGACGTTCTGAAACCTGCCCTTGCAGAGGGCTATGCCGTAGGCGGGCTGGTCACGCTCGGCTGGGAAGACATGCGCGCCTATGTGGCCGCCGCCGAAGCCGAAGGGGCGCCGGTGATCTTGCAGGCGGGCCCGTCCTGCCGAGCGCACACGCCGTTGCCTGTTCTGGGCAAGATGTTCCGCCACCTGGCCGAAAACGCCTCGGTGCCTGTGGTGGCGCATCTGGACCACGGCTACACCTTTGAGGAGTGCAAAGAGGCGCTGGACAGCGGCTTTACCTCGCTGATGTTCGACGGCTCGCGCAAGCCCTTGCAGCAGAACATCGACGAGACCGCTGCCATCGCCGAGATTGCCCACGCGGCGGGGATTTCCTGTGAAGGCGAGATTGGGTTTGTGGGGTATTCCGGGGGCGAAGGCTCCAACGGCACGGACCCGGAAGAAGCTGCGATTTTCGCACGCGAAAGCGGCGTCGACGCCATGGCGATCTCTGTGGGAAATGTGCATTTGCAGGAAAACAAGGAAGGCGGCCTCGATGAGGCCCGCATCAAAGCCATCGAAGCGGTGACGGCTGTGCCTTTGGTCATCCACGGCGGCTCCGGCGTGCCTGTCGCGCAACGCACAAAGCTCGCGCGGGAGACTGCAATCTGCAAGTTCAATATCGGCACTGAGCTGCGCATGGCGTTCGGCGCAGCCCTTCGGGACGCAGTCAACGCTGACCCGGGCCGTTTTGACCGGGTGACGATCCTGAAAGAAACCCACGATCCGGTCGAAGCTGCCGCTCGCCGGGTGCTTCGAGCATTTGGGGCACCGCGGCAGGGATGATTGCGGGCCGCGTTGTCTTGGCCTGTCCCGATAGGCCGGTGCGAAACGAGGGAAGGCAAGGCACTCGTCACAACTTGGGTCTTTTTACCTCGTGTGAGATGACCCTTTCTTGCAGCGCTTGAGAGTTGGAATTTGGTTCGCAGAGCTTAAACCTGCCTTGGTTTCGATGTGCTGTTTCGCAGCAACAGGGTTGGTTTCGTAAGAACTCTGGTCGTTGATTGCGAGGTTTCCGGCGGAGAGCACACAGTTTCCACAGCCAACTGCCCCATTTCTGCCAAGGGGGTGGACACCACGGATAGCGGGGTACTGAGGTCTTGTGCGAATTTTACGTCATGAATGGCAATAATCGACAGATCATCCGGCACGTTTAGACCTCTTGCGCGGATTTCTCGCAAGGCGCCAACAGCCGAGACCACATTAAAGCAAACGATCGCTGTCAGATCCGGGTGCCGGTCCAACAATTCCGATGTGCCTTCAGCGCCCGCGTCAGAATGCGGAGCGGAATACACAACAAGGTCCTCGTTGACATGGCTGCCCATCGCTTGGCGCCAACCTGCGAGCCGCTGATCGGTAAAGGTCAGGCCCTGTTGCGTTGCTAGGCAGCCGATCCGTTTATGCCCCAAGTCGATAATATGCTGAGTAGCAAGTTCTGCGGCTTCATGGTCCGGGAGATGGACAAGATGTGCATCGATGTTCATGCCGGCTTGCAACAACACCACTGGCACCTCCTGTCGCACAGCACTTGCAATGATCTCGTCAGAAAACGCGCCAGCGGCTTGTAGGACCAGTCCGTCTACACCGCCGCCGCCGATCATACGGGCCAACCGGGTATTGCTCACCATGCCAGCGGAAGCATCCCCGAGGATGATCGCTTTGTTGAGCTTGTTTGCCTGCTCCTGAGCGCCGCGCAGGATTTCTCCGTAGACGGGATTGGCAATGTCATGGACGACAACGGCAATCAGCCCCGACTTTGAAGAAGCCAAGGACTGAGCGACAACATTGGGCGCATAGTTCAGTTCTCGGATGACGGCTTCAACGCGCGCTCTCGTTTCCTTGCCGATGCGCAGCGCCCGATCATTGTTGATCACACGCGAAACCACGGCCGGCGATACGCCCGCCTTCTTTGCGATTTCAGCCATCGTTACCATGCGAAGCGCCCTCATCCGTGTCTTAGAGACAATGTCCCGATTTTTCTTGCGTCGCGCAAGCGGATCTTGGTAAAGCGTATTACCAAGGCAAATTTGGTGCGATTCGAGGCCAGGGGAGGGCAGCAATCCAATGACGAAACCACTTCAAGCTCTGGAAGGCATTCGCGTCCTCGACTTCACGCAAATGATGCTGGGCCCGCTTTGCACACAAACGCTCGCTGATATGGGGGCCGATGTTCTCAAGGTGGAACGGCCGGGCAAAGGCGAGTGGATGCGGTCCATGCCGATGATTGGCGAGTTTGTTGGCGGCGACAGCGCCGCGTTCCTGTCCTTCAACCGGAACAAGCGCTCCTTGTCCGTTGACCTCAAAAGCGCGGAAGGGCGCGAGGCGCTTCTGGATCTTGCCAAACACTGCGACGTTGTGGTCGAAAACTTCCGCTCTGGCGTGATGGATCGGCTTGGTCTTGGCTATGAGGATTTCAAGGTTGCCAATCCGAAGATCATCTATGCATCGGGCTCTGGTTGGGGGGCAGGCAGTTACCTTGCCGAGAAGGGGATGCCGGGGCAGGACCTTTTGATCCAGGCCATGTCTGGGGTGATGTTCAACACGGGCCGAGCCGAGGATCCGCCGACCGCCTGTGGCACGCCAATCGCTGATTTTGCAGCTTCCCAAGCCCTTGCCATTGCAATTCTGAGCGCCCTGATTGCCCGCGACCGCCACGGCATTGGGCAAAAGGTCGAAACCAATCTCTATTCGGCGACGCTGAACCTCATGGGGCAAGAAAACTTTGCAGTCCTCAATCAGGGCATCAGCCTCGAACGGTCTAGCGCCGGGGTGGCGTCTTGCTGGAACGATGCCCCTTATGGCGCGCATCCGACCTCGGATGGTTGGGTGGCCATCGCCATGTGCCCGTTGGCCAAGCTTGCCGATCTTCTGGAGGATCCCGGTCTGGCCGCGATGGACCCCTGGAACCAGCGCGACGAAACCAAGCTGCGCATTGATGAAAGCACCCGAACTAAGACCACGGCAGCATTGATGGAGATCCTGGAAGCTGCCGATGTCTGGGCAGCGCCAATCCGCAATTCGAGCGAAGCGATGCAGGAACTGGTCGATCTGGATTCGCCCCGTCTTGTGACGATGGAGCACCCCAAAGCCGGTGAGATCAAGGCCATCGCCAATCCGATTACCATGAGTGCAACGCCGGTATCCCTGCGCCATGCGCCGCCAAGCGTTGGAGAGCATACAGAGGAGATTCTGTCAGAGCTTCTTGGAGAAAAACGCCTGAACAGCCTTCGCAAGGCGGGAGCTTTGGGATGACACAGGACAGGTTGCACCCAAATCTGGTGCTGGAACGGCACGGGCCAATCGAGGTTCTTCGGGTAGATCGGGAAGAAGCGCTCGGGGCGCTGAACTTCGAGATTCAGGCCGCGTTGGGAGCGTATGCCACTGATCTCTATGCCCGAAAGGAAGAAGTTCGGGTGCTGATCCTGACCGGCACCGGGCGTGGGTTCGTAGCGGGGGCAGATATTGCCGGCTATCACGGCGCACCACAGACCGTGTTTGACGACTTTCAGCGACGTTCACGGCAAACCTTTGACGCGATTGCCAATCTTCCGCAGGCCACCATTTGCGCCGTAAACGGTTATGCGCTTGGCGGGGGGTTCGAACTGGCCCTGTGCTGCGATTTTGTTCTGGTCAATGAAAAGACCAAAATGGGTCTGCCGGAAATCAAGCTTGGTCTCCTCCCGGGAGGCGGCGGGACCCAGCGCCTGCCCCGCTTGGTGGGGCCCATGCGCGCCAAGGAAATCCTGATGACGGGCAGGATGATCACCGCGGCCGAAGCCGTCTCCTATGGCGCCGCACTAGAGGCTTGCGCTCCTGACGCGCTGATGCCCCGCGCCATGTCCTTTGCGCAGGAATTGGCTGGGCAAGCGCCGGTGGCGTTGCGAGACGCGAAACGCGTGGTGGACGACGGGCTTGATGCGGCGCTGACCGCCGGGCTGACCATGGAGCAACGTGTTCTGGGCACCTTGTTTGCCACCGATGACGGAAAAGAAGGCATCGCGGCCTTCATGGAAAAACGCGACCCCGAGTTCAAAGGGCGATGAGGAGAATGACAGTCATGACGAAATCCGTAATCAGCTATCAGTCTGGCCCGTTTGCAACGGTGTCCATGGGGCTGCCGGGCGATCACGAAGGCAAAACCGCGACACGGGTGTTCTTTGTGCGCGGCACCGAGAAGACCGCGCTGATCGACAGCGGACTGTTCGGTGGGTTGGCCGCGCTGGAACAAGCTTTTGATGAGCTCGATATCAAGCGGGAGGCTCTGGATCTGCTTTTGCTGACGCATGAGCACATGGACCATGTGGGTAACAATGGTTGGCTGAAGGCCGAAACCGGGTGCACGATCGTCGGCCACGAGGGCCGCGCCGACCGTGTGGCGGACAACATGTTGAACGCCAAGGCGATTGTCCACGCCTTCCCCGAAGGCGAAAGCTTTGACCTGAATGAGGAATACCTGGACTGGATGGGGCCGACAGAGGGCCCGATCGACCAGTTCGTCAAGGATGGCGATGTCATTGATCTTGGCGGCGGTATCGAACTCGAAGTGGTCGAAGTTCTGGGCCATTCCATGTGTGAGATCGGCTTTTTAGAACGCTCGACACGGACATTGGTGATTGCCGATCCGCTGCTGCCGCCCTTCAACCCGGTGCTTTACCTGTATGAAGAGCCCAATGTCATGCGGGCCACTTTTGACAAGATCGAAAAGTTTCTTGTTGAGCGCGATGTGCAGGCGGTTCTGTTCGCCCATGACGAGGTGAAAACCGCCGCCGAGACCCAGGAACTGATCGAGGATTGCCGCGCCCGTGTCGACAAGGTCGAGGCGTCAATGGTCACCCATATGAAGGCCAATCCCGGCATCAGTTTCGCTGATTTGCGCGACAAGTGCTGCGATGATCAGAACATGGTTCGGGAATGGCGGGCCCTTGTCTCCATTGATGCCAGCCTGAAGGATTTTGTTGCCAAAGGGTTGGCTGAAAATCGTAACGGCGGGTGGCACTATGTCGGCTGACCTACCAACCTGCGCGGTCCTGGGATCCGGCACAATGGGAGGGCAGATTGCCCTTTCCCTGGCGCTTGGCGGGGCGTCGGTGACGCTCTGGGGGCGCCGGGCGGAAACTCTGGCTCCGGCGCGGGAGCTTTGCGGCAAGGCCTATGATTTCCTGGTCTCCAAGGGTTTGGCCGACGCGGCAGAGCGGGACGCGGTTCTGGGACGCATCGCAACCACTGACTCACTTGAAGTGGCAGTGGCGGGCAAAGGCTTTGTTATCGAAGCCATCGCCGAGGATATGGCGCTGAAACAGGACCTTCTGGCCCAGGTCGAATCCTTGTCGGACGCTGGCACGATCCTGTCCTCCACCACGTCCGCATTGAGCGCCACGGAACTGCAATCGGCGCTTAAGGACCCCGGCAACTTCTGCATCGCGCATTACGCGCAACCAGCCCATCTTGTGGAACTGGTCGAGGTCGTCGGCGGGGCGCATAGCTCGGACAGGGCCATTGCCGAAACCACCCGTATTTTGCAGGCCACGGGTAAAACCCCTGTGCTTTGCCCGGATATTCCGGGGTTTCTCTGGGCGCGGATCCAGCACGCGGTTCTGCGCGAGTTTGCCTCTCTGGTGGGGCAGGGGCTTGTGACGCCGGAGGCCTGCGACACGATCCTGAAGGTCGGTTATGCCTCGCGTTTGCCTGCCATGGGGGCTTTCGAACACGCGGATCTGGCTGGGCTCGACCTGATCAATTCCCCGGCGGCCAAAGCGGTCTGGGCGGATCTCAGCACGGTGTCAGACCCCGCTGAAACGCCAGTTGGCCAGCTTCTGGAACAGGGGCAACTGGGCATGAAATCGGGGCGCGGCTTCTATGACTGGTCGACGCGGGATCCTGAGGAATTCAAGCGCTTGCGAGATGAGGAAATCATTCGCCGGGTCAAGATCAACCGGGCTGGCGAGGCCGATTGACCACGCCGTCTTGGGCGCAAATCAAACACAGTTTGGAGGAGGAGCCAAATGAGTGGAGTTCAACTGAATGATATCACCAAGTCCTACGGGGCGGTGAATGTCATTCCTCCCTTGAACCTGTCCTTTGATGAAGGTGAATTCGTTGTCATCGTGGGGCCTTCGGGCTGCGGGAAGTCGACGACCTTGCGGATGATTGCGGGCCTGGAACCTGTCACCAGTGGATCGATTCATATCGCCGGGAAGGATGTGACCTGGGCCCGCCCAAAGGAACGCGACATCGCCATGGTGTTCCAGTCCTACGCGCTTTATCCGCATATGGACGTCGCGGGGAACATGTCCTTTGCGCTGCGCCTCGCGGGCACGCCCAAGGATGAGGTGGAAAAGCGGGTCAAGGTAGCGGCAGACATGCTGGAACTGACCGAATACCTGCATCGCAAACCCAAAGATCTCTCCGGTGGTCAACGTCAACGCGTGGCCATGGGACGTGCCATCGTTCGCGATGCGTATTGCTTCTTGTTTGACGAGCCTCTGTCCAATCTCGATGCAAAGCTCCGGGCCACCATGCGCACGGAGCTCGCCATCCTGCACAAGAAGCTCGATCGGACAATGGTTTACGTGACCCATGACCAGATCGAAGCCATGACCATGGCGGACCGGATCGTGATCATGGAAAAAGGGAACGTTCAGCAGGTCGGCAGCCCGCGTGAGGTCTACAACAACCCTAAAAACCTGTTTGTGGCGGGGTTTATCGGGTCTCCGTCCATGAACTTTCTGGATGCCGAACTGCAGGGCGCGGAGCCGCGCATTGTCGGACAAGGGTTTGATCTTGCCCTGCCGCCGCGTTTGCAACAGGCGGTCCAGAACCACGGCGCGCGCAATGTGGTGGCGGGGTTGCGGCCCGAGCATTTTGCCTCGACCGAAGCCAAGGGCGGCACCGCGGAGTCGCGTTTTGCCCCGATTGCACTGACGGTTGAGGTCGCTGAATACATCGGTTCGAGCCAATTCCTCGCGGCCAATATCGGTCCGAAGCAGGTCTCGGCCGCGATTGAGGTCGGCCCTGACAGCGCCCCGCTGCAGAGCGGCGACTACCTGTTCGACACCAACAGAATCTACCTTTTCGACAAGACCACCGGAGAGGCGGTGGCCTGACTTCAGCACAATAGTCTTACATTCAGGGAGGAAAGAATGACACGTAACCTTTTGAAAGGATTTGCGGCGAGCGCTGCTGCGGCTTTGCTTGCGACGACGGCTCTGGCCAATCCTTATGAGAAATACGACGGCACGACGATTGTTGTCAGCTGGCCATCGCTGGCGCATTTCAACGCTGCCGAAACGCTGGTGGAAGAGTTCACCGAAGAGACCGGTATCGAGGTTGAGATCGACGCGCTTCAGTATCTCAAGCTGCGAGATCGGCAGATTCTCGAAATGTCCAAACCGGAAGGGGATTACGATGTGGTTTCCTGGGTGGTCATGTGGAAGGGCGAGTACGTGTCCAAGGGACTTCTGACTCCCTTGAGCCAGTTTTACACCTCCGGATCGCTTGTGGATCCGCTTTATGACATTGACGACATCGCGGATGCCTATCTGCAAAACGGTGGCGTTGTTGGTGGCAAGAAAGGCTACATGCCCGGCGCATCCGGCGCGCTTTATGGCATTCCGTTCGGTGCCGAAACCTCGATCCTTGCCTACCGCAAGGATGTATTCGAAGAGCAGGGCATCGCGGTTCCCGAAACCTATGATGAACTGACAGCCGCAATGACCAAGCTGCACGAGGCCGGCATCCCGGCGCTGACGTCGCGGGGTAAGACCGGCCACCAGGTCACGGCGGCGTGGTTGTTTCACCTGGCGCCGATGGGCGGCAAGATCTTTGATGACGAATGGAACCCGGTGGTGAATTCTCCTGAAGCGGTGAAGGCCGCAGAGTTCATGCGCCACGTGGCCAAGACGGGCCCGGTGGGCATCCAGACCTTCGGCTTTGGTGAAGCCTCCGCCGCTTTTCTTCAGGGCGATGCCGCGATGCATCTTGATACTCTCAAGATCGCAGCCATGTCCCGCAATCCCAAGCTGTCCAAGATTGACGGCAATGTCGGTTATGCGCTGCATCCGACGGACAAACGTTGCGGGTCCGAAACCGGTGGGTTTGCGCTTGGCATCCCTGACAATGCGCCCAACAAGGAAGCGGCCTTCTTGTTCATTCAATACATGACCTCAAAGGCCGGGGATCAGCGCATGGTGGAACTGGGTGGTGATCCGATCCGGATTTCCACGCTCAAGAACAATGCCGATCAGTACCCGGATTATGCGGTTACGGCAGAGCAGCTTCCTTGTGCGGATCCGGATTGGCGCCCGCTGATCCCGGAATGGAACGAGATCAACATCGACGTTCTTGGCCAGGCCCTGACTCAGGTCATCACCACCGATGATCCGATCCAGCCGATCATGGACGAAGCCAATGAAAAACTGCGCGCCATCATGGAGCGTGAAGGCTACTACACCTGGGCCGAGTACCGCGCCCAACAGTAACCAAACCGGGGCGGCGGTCTGATCTGCCGCCCCACATCTCCCTTCCAAAGGCTCGGCAACATGACTGACATTCCTGCACATGGCACGCCAACTGCCCTAAAGCGGCCGCGCGACTTGTCCGCGCTTGTCCCTTACTTCTTTATTCTTCCGGCCGTGGCGATCATGCTGGCGGGCCTCGTTTATCCGGTGATCCAGGCCTTCTACCTGAGTTTTTATGATTGGAAGATCGGCACCGATTTCCAGGACGCCCCTTACGTCGGCCTGCGGCATTTCACCCGGATGCTCACGGATGAGAATGTCTGGGAATCCATCTGGGTCACGCTGCGTTTCGGGTTCTGGACGATCTCCATTGAAATGTTCCTTGGTGTGTCTCTGGCCTTGTTGTTGGAAAAGCCGATCCGGGGGGCTTCCGTCTTTCGCACGATCTTCATCCTGCCGCTGATGGTGTCACCTGTGGTGGTCGGGTTGATCTGGCGCTATCTGTTTGATGCGCGCATCGGTTGGATCAACTACTATCTCGGCCTAATCGGGATTGAACCTCAGGTTTGGTTGGGCGACGCGGACCTGGCCTTTTTTGCCATCGTCTTCACCGACATCTGGCAGTGGACCCCGTTCATTTTCATCATTGTGATTGCCGGGCTGCAGGCTCTGCCGTCGGAAGTGCTCGAAGCGTCCAAGATTGATGGGGCCAACTGGTGGCAACACATTCTCTTTGTGAAGCTGCCAATGATCCGCTCGATCCTCATGATCGCACTGCTGATGCGCCTGATCGACGTCTTTCGCGCGCTTGAGGTCATGTACATCCTCACCGGGGGCGGCCCGGGCCGATCGACCGAACTGTTGTCACTGCACATCTACAACCGGGCCTTTGATACACAGCAGCTCGGCTATGCCTCGGCCATTTCGGTGCTGTTGATCGTGATTGTCACGCTTCTGAGCCTTGGCATCCTGCGAATGGGCAACCCTATGAAAGACAAGTCGGATATCTGATATGATCACGAAACAGATAAACAACCCGCTTCATGTCTGGGGACACTACGGAGCCCTGATTGTTCTCGCGCTTGTCACGCTGGCGCCGATCTGGATTATGGTGGTTACAGGGTTCAAGGACGATGTCCTTGTGCAGCAAAAGGAACCGGTCTGGTTCTTCTTTGTGCCGACCCTTGAGAACTACGAATACATCATGACCCGCGGCAAGTTTGACCGCTATCTTTGGAACTCGGTCATAGTTGGGGTCTGGGCAACCTTCCTGACGTTGCTGTTTGGCGGGCTTTGCGCTTATGCGCTGGCCCGGACCGAGTTTCGCGGCAGGGTTTTGGTGGCCAACTCGACCTTGCTTGTGCGCATGGTGCCGCCCGCTGTCCTTGCCGTGCCAGCCTTTGCAATGGTTATCAAGTTCAGTCTGGATGCCGACCTCGCCGTCTTGATCTTCTTCTACACGGCGCTGAACCTGCCATTCGCGATCTGGCTGTTGTTCGGATTTTACAAGCAGATCCCTGTGGAGCTCGAAGAGGCCGCTATCGTGGATGGCGCGACGCCTTTGCAGGTCTTCTTCCGTGTGCTCTTGCCGCTGATGAAATCGGGCTATGCCGTGGCCGGGATCTTTACCTTTCGGATTGCATGGAACGAGTTCATCCTGGCGCTTTTGCTGACCGGGCGTACCTCGCGCACTCTGCCCGTAGGGGCGGCCGGGTTCATCACCGATACCGGGGTGGAATGGGGGCGCATCATGGCCATGGGGACGCTTATCGTGATCCCGCCTTTGCTGTTCACCTTCTTTGCCGCCCGCCAGATCATTGCCGGCATGACGGCGGGCGCGGTCAAAGGGTGATCTGAACCGGCCAGTGATCCGGAAGGTTCCGGGCCGGGTGATGGACCATTAAAATGCCGATCCAGTTGCAAGACAAAAGAAAGGGCGCTCAATTGAGCGCCCTTTTGAATTATGGACCAGGCTGGACTTGGGGTTAGGCGTCCGGCTTGATCAGAACTTTGCCCACCGCCTTGCCATCCGCCATCATTTCGCAAGCGTCTTGCGTGCGCGAGACAGGGAACTTCGCAGCGGTGATCGCGTCGAAGTTCACCGTGCCACTTTCGATCAGGGCAACGGCGTCAGCAAACTCATCGGTAAACAAAATTGAGCCGACTGATGTGACTTCCTTGAGCGCGTTGAGATGCAGGTTGATCGGTACATCCGTGGGCTGGATCAGGGACAGCACCGAAATCACCCCTTGTTTGCGCACCGCATCCAACGCCTGGTTATAGGCATGCGGAGACCCGCTCGCCTCGATCACCACGTCGTAACTGCTCGTCAGCTGGGTCATGTCATCTTGTCCAATCACAAACCCGGCTGTTGCCCCCACGGCCTTTGCCGCGGCAATGGAGTCCGGCTTGAGATCTGTCACATCCGCCTGAGCGCCCTTGGCCACGGCCCCCACAACCGCCAGCAGTCCCATCGGCCCGCAGCCGGTGACCAGAACCTTGTCACCGGGTTTGATCCCCGCGCGGTTGACCGAATGCAGTGCGCAGGCCAGAGGTTCGGCAAAAGTCAGATGGTCGGGGTTCACCCCATCGGCTACGGCCTTGCAGCATCGCGCCGGGAAGTCGAACTCTTCGCGAAAGAACCCGTCGATATGCGGTTTTGTCGTGGCCGATCCGGGAAACCGTTTGGTCGGACACATATTGATGTCGCCGCGCAGACAGGCCGGGCAGGTGCCGCATTCAATCACCGGATTGATCGCCACCAACTGGCCCGGCGCAAAATCATGGCCATTGGCGTCCGCAACATAGGCACAGGCTTCGTGGCCGAGCGTTACGGGGTAATCCAGATAGAACCCGGCGTTTGCAAAATGGCGAAAGTAATGCATGTCGGTGCCGCAGATGCTTGCCGTGGCAAGTTTTAGGCGCATGTGGTCGGGCGCGATGTCTTGGGGCATGTCGACCTGCTCGATGCAAACCTCTCTCGCGGCGACAAGTTTGGACTTCGTATAGCTCATGTCTCAGAACCCCACCGAGTAGCCGCCATCAACCGGAAGAAGCACACCGGAGATATGCGCTGCACGGTCTGATGCGAGGAAGTGAACCGCTTCCGCGATGTCTTCGGGCTGGCCGAACTTGCCGCCGGGTATGCGCCCTTCGATCTTGTCGCGCCGCGCCGGATCTTTGGCCAGGATCGCGCGGGTCATGTCGGTGTCGATAAAGCCCGGGGCCACGGCATTGCACCGAATGCCAAACGGCGCGGCATCAACGCAGACCGAGCGGGTCAGCCCGACGACAGCGGTCTTGGCGGTGACATAGGCCGCGGAGTTCGGCAGGGCGAGCAGGCCGCCCATGGACGAGATATTGACGATGGCTCCTCCGGTGGGTTTTTGCAGTTCCACGTAGCGCCCACAGGCCAGGAACATGGCCTTGACGTTTAGCCCGATCACCTGGTCGAACTCTTCGGGTGAAACGTCCCACATGGGTTTCTTGAGATGCATCCCAGCATTGTTGACCAGCACATCGATATTGCCGGTTTTTGCATGAATGTCCGAAAGGAAACCCACATTGCGGCTCAGATCGGCTTCGACAAAGGTCACGTCGCCGTCAACGGATCCAAGATCGCCCTTGGAGCGCGCGACCACATGAACCTGATATCCGTCTTTTACGAACCGTTTGGTCTGGGCCAGACCGAGCCCTTTGTTGCCGCCTGTGATGACTGCGGTCTTCATACGCGTTCCTCCAAGTGCTTTTGGTAGAGCGCGTTGATTTCGCGCAGGAAATCAGTCTCGTCCCGGTCTTTCAGAAAGAAGCCCGGGAAGATGTCACAAACATCGTCGACAAATCCGAGGAACCAGACATCCCTCGGCCGGGTCCAGGCGTTTTCCATGGTGTGCAGCGCTCCGTGCAAAAACCCGGAATATCTAGGATCCTTGCCCATGCGCCGCCAGCTCTGCAGATGCGCGGGCTGACCTTCGTTTTCGAGGTAAACCCCGGATTGGACTGGTTCGGACGTCACCCATTGTGCAAAGGCCACAGCCTTTTCGGGGTGGTGCGTTTGTGCCGAAACGCCGATGCCGGCACCGCCGAGGATCCCGCGTTTCAGGGCGCTGCCCCGGAAGCTCGGCAAATCGCAATAGTCCAACTGATGCGGGCGAAATCCGGGGCGGGCATAGTTGACATAGCCGAACAGGCTGGGCGCATAGGCAAAGTCGTCGGTTGTCGACATGGCTTCGAGCGCCTTGATCGGGTTCCAGTGAACGGCCTCGGACGGACCGGCTTTGTAAAGGGCTTTCAACACGCGCAGTGACAAAAGCCCTTTCTCGTCCGAACAAAAGGCGGTTGGCGACATCGGAAGCCGCTCTCCGCCGCGCCCTGCGATCAGGGTCATCATCATGTCAAACGCATCCACCGGCAGTAGCGGGGTGACCATGGGCAGGTCATAGTGACCTGCCAAGGCAGTTTCCCAATCGGGCAGTTCAGTGTGGCATAGGTCGGAGCGTTTGACTGCCACCTGGCAGGCTGCATCAATCGGATAAGCCCAGAGCTGATTACGCCAGACATAGCTTTCCAACGACCCGCCCAGCGAAGCTTCTGTTGCGTCTTTTGGAAAGGGCAGGGGCAAAAGGCTCTCCGTGTCGGCGATCAGGCCGACATGGGGATGATCCAGAACGATGAAATCATAGTCTTGAGCCATCTGTTCTATGGAGGCATCGGCGAAGGCCTGAAGGCTGCGCCGATCCCAGGAAATGTTTGTCCCGTGAAGGCGCTTGTACTCAGCCGTCGCGGCTTCCAGCCCGGCATAGCCACGGGGATGGTCCCAGGTCATTCCTTTGAGGTGTGTCATGTCGCATGTCCGTTTCAGGAAAAAGACTCGTCATTAGCGTGGGATGGCGAGATCCGGCGCCCATCTTAGTAAAGCGCTTTACCAAGTTTTGCAACCGCAAGATACCGGTGGCCAGCTTTGGAGGTTACGCGTGGACTCAAAGGGGGTGGGCCGTCTCGACTTCTGAGGGGCAAAGACACGCGCCTGCGAAAAACTCCCTCATAAATAGTGACATTGGTCGAGAATTGACGATGCGTTGCGAGGGAGTGCCGCTAAGAGCTTTAGCTTTTCAAGCAAACTGGAAAAATGTGGGACGAAACGTGCCGCCCTCGACCAAGAAAACGATCGGCGCTTTCGCTGCTGATTTGCTAACAGGCAAAAGCTCCTGAGCGTCCAATGGTTGGGCGAGACGTCAATGCATGTGCTCGAAAAAGATTACCGCTTACCCGCGGCCGTGTACGCGGGTGCTACCAATCTTCACCCATCCCGCTCCATAATCCACGCCACCTCCGGCGCGGGTTCAAATCGCCATTTGCGCAAAGGCCCGGCCATGACGTTGAGGTAGTACATCTCAAAGCCATAGGGCGCGCCGCAGGGGTGGTGGCCGCGCGGAACCAGAACCACGTCGCCGTCCGAGACTGCCATGGTCTCATCCAGCTTCCTGTCATCCGTATAGACCCGTTGAATTCCAAAGCCGTCCGCCGGGTTCAGACGGTGATAGTAGGTCTCTTCGAGATAGGTCATCCGGGGGTAATCGTCTTCGTCATGACGGTGGCTCGGATAGCTCGACCAATGCCCAGCCGGGGTAAAGACCTCGGTCACCAGAAGCGAATCGCAATAATCCTCGTTCTCCATGGCGATGTTGTTGATGTGGCGGGTGTTGGTGCCTTTGCCGCGGGTTGTCAGCGAGATGCCGTCCGGCCCGATCCGCCGCGCCTCATGGCCGCCATGGCCGGGGGCGGAGCAGACCGCCAGCACGCAGTCGGTTTCGGCCACGGCTTCCCAGTCGGTGCCGCCCGGCAGGTAAAGGCAGTGCGGCGGTGTTTTTTCAAAGACGTTCATTCGCTCGCCCAGAACGCCCCAATCCTGGCCTGCGCCGGTGATCGCGGCTTTGCCTTCGACCATGACCAGGATGACCTCACGATCCCCTGTCGCCTCCCACGCGCGTTCCCCGGCGCGCAGGCGGTAGAGAGAAAAACCGACATAGAGCCACCCCGCGCTTTCCGGCGTGATCTGATGTACCTTGCCATGGGTTCCAAAGGGTTTGCGCAAAAGGTCCGGCATAGTTGTCCTTTCGGTGCGCAACCGGCTTGCGCCGGTTGCGACGTGGTGGTTGTCAAGCCGCCTGACGGGTTTTCAATGCGGCCAGAGTTTCGGCAAAGGCCTCTGTGTCCGCGCCCGTGGCGACCGCCTCGGCCAAGAGCTGCGCCTGGCTGGCCGGGGCGTTGCCGCCAATCGGCGGGTCCGTGTCGAGATTGGTCGGGAACGGATAGCCCTCCGCACAGGCAGCAATGGCCGCAGCCACCGCCTGCCCGGACAGCCGCCCGCCCTGCCAAAGCGAGACCAGAACAGGGTGCAAGGCGCGGGACATGGCCGCGCGGTCGAGGGTCTCCATCGCGCGCCCAAAGGCCGATGAGACCTGCACCAGATTTACCAGCCGCTCGATATTGGCACTGGTGTTCTCTCCCGCCGCATGGAACAGCGCCGGATTGAAGAACACCGCGTCGCCCTTATCCAAAGGCAGCTGCACATGTGCCTCTTCGAACCAATCCCGATGCGCCTCGTCATGAAAGGCGAGATAACCGGGACCGTAGAGTTGCGAAAACGGCAGCAGTTTGGTTGGCCCGCTCTCCAACGGCATATCGCAATGCGCAATTGCGCCTTGCAGCGTCAACGTTGCCGTCACCTCGTGGGCATGGCGCGGATAAAGCGCGGCGTTGTCTGCGCTTTGGAAGCCAAGGTGATAATCGCGGTGCGCCTGCTGCGCCTTGCCGCCGGGCCGCACCTGATTGACCTGCGCGGTCATCTGGTAATTCGGTCCGAGCCATGCTTCGCAGGCTGCCGCAATGGCTGTGTTCCCGAAATAGAGCGCAAAGCCCTCCGGATCACGCAAGCACTGTTTTTGCAGCGAATTCCAGATCCGGTCATTGGCGCCGCTCGCTGCGAAATGATCACCTTTGCCTTCGGCTCCGACCCTCTCTTCCGCAATGATTTGCCGAAACACATCCGTGGCCCGATCAATCGGGGTGGTGTCCGCATAGGCACCTTTCAGAACAATCACGCCCGCGGACTTGCCCAACACCCAGGCCCATTCTTCCATAAGCCGCTTGCGCGCAGATGGATCGGACAGGGTCTCGCGATGCTCGGCCATGTCGTAAAGGGGCACATTCTTGACCACCGAGGCCGCCTGCGGAACGGCCTCGGGCAGGAGGTTTTGCGACGTCAGTACCTTGAACTCATCCAGATCGCAGGACTCGCGATCAAAATACCCCATATATCCAAGCTGACGTTCAACCATGGCTAACCTCCTTGTTGTGCATGGTCTTCGGTTTGGCCCCGAAGGGCCGGTGAACCTTATGTATCGATCTGCAAACCGGCGGCTTTGCACACGGTTTGAATGTGCTCATATCCCATTTTGGAATACTCGAACGGCGGCGCTTTGGCCGGGTCTTGTTCGGCCTCGACCACGATCCAACCGGCGTAATCCATTGCTTTCAAAGCATTGGACACCGCCTGGAAATCGATGCAGCCGTCGCCCGGAACGGTGAAGGCACCGGCCATGACCGCGTCGAGGAAAGAGCGGTTGTTTTCGCGCACATCCACAACCACGTCGGGGCGGATGTCCTTGAAGTGAACGTGATGCACCCGGTCACCCCAGCGGTTCAGTGTCGCCATCACGTCGCCGCCGCCAAAGAGCAGGTGCCCGGTGTCAAAACACAGGCGCAGCTCCGGGCCAGAACCCTCCATCAGCCAGTTCACGTCGTCTTCGCTCTCGATGATGGAACCCATGTGATGGTGATAAGCCATCGGCATGCCCTGATCCGCCATCCACTTGGCCAATTCGGTCAGTTTCGCGCCGTAGGCCAGCACCTCATCGCGTGACAGTTTTGGGCGATCATTTACCGGCGTCGCGATCTGCCCCTGCACTGTGTTGGAGCATTCCGCATAGACGATACAGGGCGCGTTCAGGGCGACGAACTGGTCAACCTGCTGCTGTACCGCCGCCTTTTCCGCCGCAAGGTCATTGACCAAAGACGCACCGGAACACCAGCCGCCACAGAGTGCGATATCGTACTCATTGAGGTACGCGCGCAGACCTTCCGTGTCATGCGGCATACGCTGGCCGCGCTCGACACCGGTGTACCCGATCTCGCGCGCCTCTTTCAGCGCCTGCTCCATGGTAAAATCTGCCGTGATGTCCGGCAGATCGTCGTTCTGCCAGGCAATCGGGGAGATGCCGATTTTTACGCTCATTGCTCGTTTCTTTCTTTACGGGCATTGTCCCAGACCGCGCGTTTTTCCATGACTTCGGGGCGGGTCGAAACCTCCGGCACGCCCACTTCCCACCACGTTCCGCCGTGCTCGGTCGACGGATAGGGATCGGTGTCGATGACAACCACGTAGGGGCCTTTTATCTCGCTGCGCTTGGCCAAGGCCTCTTCCAGTTCGGCGATGGAAGACACCTTGAGGCTCGTGGCCCCCATGGCTTCCGCGTGTTTGGCAAAGTCGATGGCCGAGTTCTCACCGCCAACCGCATGGTCGAGCAGGTTGTTGAATTCGGCGCTGCCGGTGCCCATTTGCAGCCGGTTGATACAGCCAAAGCCGCGGTTGTCGGTGACCACAACGGTAAAGCTGATGCCCATCATTGCGGCCGTCGCCATCTCCGAGTTGGCCATCATGTAAGTGCCGTCGCCGGTGAAGCAGATCACGTCGCGCTCCGGGTCTGCCATCTTGATGCCCATGGCCCCGGCGATTTCATAGCCCATACAGCTAAAGCCGTATTCCATGTGATAGCTGCCCGGACGAGAGGCCTTCCACAGCTTGTGAAGCTCACCCGGCATGGTGCCAGCGGCGCACATGGCGACGGTGTTCTCATTCGCCGCGCGTTGAACCGCACCAACCACCTGCATGTCCGTGGGCAGCGCGTTGCTGTCTGCGGGCGCATCGGTCAGTGGGTCGACCTTGCCAAACCAATCGGCCTTGGCAGCAGACACGTCGCCGGGCGCCTTGTGATCGCCCAGGGCCGCACCAAGCGCCTCAAGCCCGCGCTTTGCATCGGCCATCAGCGGCTCTGCATTGTGCTTGGCGGCATCGTAGGCGCCCACGTTCAGGCAGATCATTCGGCGATCAGGGTTCTTGAACAGGCCCCAGGAACCGGTGGTGAAATCCTGAAGACGTGTGCCCACGGCCAGCACCAGATCCGCCGCCTCGCAGCGATCATTGGCAGGCTCGCCGCCGGTCACGCCGATCGGGCCAAGGTTGAGCGGATGATCCCAGGGTAGGGCAGATTTGCCCGCCTGCGTCTCGGCCACGGGGATGTTGTGGGCTTCGACAAAGCTCTTGAGCGCATCGGTCGCGCCCGAATAGTGCACGCCGCCGCCGGAAACGATCACCGGGTTCTTTGCGGCCTTGATGGCCTCGACCGCATTCGCCAGTTCGCCCTCATCCGCGCCGATCCGGCGCTGACGCCAGACACGCGGTTCAAAGAATTTGACCGGGTAATCATAGGCCTCGGCCTGCGTGTCCTGACAGAAGCCGAGCGTAACCGGGCCGCAATCGGCGGGATCGGTCAGCGTACGCATTGCGCGGGGCAGGGCGGTCAGCAAGTGTTCTGGCCGCGAGATGCGGTCGAAATAGCGACTGACCGGGCGGAAGCAGTCATTGGCCGTGACAATGCCATCGCCGAAATCCTCGACCTGTTGAAGTACCGGGTCCGGTCCGCGCGTGGCAAAGACATCGCCCGGAATGAACAGCACCGGTAGGCGGTTGGCATGGGCCAGAGCGGCCGCCGTGACCATGTTGGTTGCGCCCGGACCAATCGAAGAGGTCACCGCCATCGCCCGGCGTCGGCCGGATTGTTTGGCATAGGCAATCGCGGCGTGGGCCATAGTCTGCTCGTTGTGGCCGCGATAGGTCGGCAGACCATCACGCGAGGCATAGAGCGCTTCGCCCAAACCGGCCACGTTGCCATGACCGAAGATCGCCCAGACACCGGCGATATAAGGTTCCCCGTCTTCTGTGAGCTGTGCCAACAGGTAACGGACCAGCGCTTGCGCTGCAGTCAAACGAATTGTCTTGGACATGGATATCCCCAGAGAGTGTGGGTTCGGTCGAGCCGCCGAAAAGGCGACCCGACGGGTTTCAGTAGTTTAAACGGTGCCGCCCAGAGAGCCTTCAAGCGTCGCGAGTTCCTGCCCGCCTGCCATGAGATCTTGCAGCTCTTCGGGGGTGATTTCACCCCGTTTCGCAGTGCCAAAGGTCTTGCCGCGATTGAGCACTGTAAAGCGATCACCCACAGCCAGTGCATGGCGCACGTTGTGGCTGATAAAGACGACGCCGACGCCTTGCTTACGCACCTTGTCGATGGTTGCCAGCACGTTCGAGGTCTGGCGCACGCCAAGAGCGGAGGTTGGCTCGTCTAGGATCAGCACCTTGGCTCCGAAGTGCACAGCGCGGGCGATGGCTACCGTCTGGCGCTCACCGCCAGAGAGCGTGCCGACCGCCTGATCCGGGCCACGCAGGTTGATGCCCATCTTGCGCATCTCTTCCATGGTCACACGATCCGCATACTCGCGGTCAAAGAACGGGATGCCGAGCCGCGTCTTCAAAGGCTCATTGCCCATGAAAAAGTTCCGGCTCACGCTCATCATCGGGATCATGGCGAGGTGCTGGTGCACCGTGGCAATCCCCGCCTCAATTGCGTCCCGCGGATCGGCGAATTCCATTGGCTTGCCTTCGAAAAGGATCTCGCCCTTGGTGGGTTTGTGCACGCCGGACATGGTCTTGATGAAGGTCGACTTGCCCGCGCCGTTATCGCCCAGAAGGCAGTGGCATTCGCCGGGAAAGACCTCGACCGTGACACCGGCCAGCGCGATCACGCTGCCAAAGTGCTTTTCGATGTTGTTCATACGAATGATTGGTTCAGACATCTCAGCGCTCCCCTGTGATCAGGCGACGGATATAGGTGTTCAGGATCACGGCCCCGAGCAGGATCAGGCCAAGGAAGACCCGAAAGAGCGAACTTTCGACGCCCGCAAAGAACAGTCCCTGCTGCACCACGCCAAAGATCAAAGCGCCCAGAGCGGCCCCGATGACGGAGCCATAACCCCCGGTCAGAAGCGCCCCGCCGATGACCACGGCGATGATGGCTTCGAATTCCTTGAGAAGACCACGATCCGCCCCGGCAGAGCCAAACTCCATCACCTGACAGGTGGCGAAAACCGTCGCGCAGAAAGCCGTGAACATGAACATCAGAACCTTGACGCGGTTCACGGGCACACCGGAGTTGCGGGCCGCTTCGGCGTCGCCGCCTGCAGCGAAGATCCAGTTCCCGAACCGGGTGCGTGTCAGCAGGATGTGTCCAAAAATCACCAGACCGATGGCCCAGACGATCAGCATGGGAATGCCGTCGACCACGGGTTGGCCAGCACGGGTGCCGCGCGAGAAAGTCTCGATCAGACCAACGTTGCCCATCCATTCAAAGATCGGCCCACCAACCTTGCCGCCAAAGAAGGGCGCGAGCCAGTCACCTTCGGCTGCGTCCTTGATGCCGCCGATAATGGTTTTGCGTTCGAGCACCTGAGGGAAAAAGATCGTAAAGCCGCGCAGGATAAACAGAAACGCCAGTGTCACAATGAAAGACGGAAGGCCCGTTCGAATGACGATGAAGCCGTTGATCGCCCCGATGAAGACGCAAAGGACAAAGGTGATCATGATGGCCAGCCAGACCGGCCAGGCCAGGGTGACGGAGAAAATCGCGATCATCATGCCGGCAAAGCCGATCATCGAGCCGACGCTGAGATCAAACTCGCCCGCAATCATCAGAAGGCAGGCACCGACGGCAATAATCATGAATTGAGCCGAGACAACCGACCAGTTCATCACGCCCTGTGCGTTGAACATGCCGCTGTCAAAGGCGGTGAGCAGGAAAAAGGTGAACACGGCGACCGTTCCGACGATCCCACCCAGCTCCGGGCGGATCAGCGCTTGTCTGAACCGGGAAATTTCCTTGATACGTTCGTCTTTATCCGCGCCTTGCGTTGCCGCCGACATCGCAAACTCCGTTCGTTTGTAATTTGGGAAAAAGGGTCAGGGCGCGCGCATCTGGCGCGCCCTGACAGGGAGAAAAGCTTAGCGGAATTCGCCTGCGTATTTCTCGACAAGGGTCAGGCCATCAGCAGTCACGAAACCGGGGCCGGAGTTGATGTTGTTGCCCGGCAGAACGCCATAGCGGTGGTAGTTAGTCAGAACCACGACCGGCAGGTAGGCCTGCAGGAAGGGCTGCTGGTCGATACCCCAGTTGATCACGCCGGCCTTCAGGCCTTTGACGATCTCGTCGCCGAGGTCGAAGGTGCCGAAGTAGATGTCACCGGCCATGCCGTTCTCTTCCAGCGCGAGGATGGTCGGATCCGCAGAGGTCGGCCCAAGCGTCAGAACGGCGTCCGTGTCCGGGTTGGCGGAGAGGTACGCGAGCACCTTGTTCTTGATTTCCGCCGGGTCCTGGCCGCTGTCGATCATCTGGTTGCCCAGATCGATACCCAGACCATCAGCGAAGCCCTGGCAACGCTCGGTGGAGGACGGCGAGTTGATGTAGTGGTTCACGCACAGGAACGAGCCAACGCCGTCACCCTTGGCGCGCACGCCTGCAGCATGGCCCGCATCATATTCCGGCTGGCCCACATACATCAAAGCGCCCACTTCACGCGCCTGATCGGGCGTGCCGGAGTTCATGATGATCACGTCAACACCGCTGTCCACGGCTGCCTTGATCGGGCCGGAGAGCACGTCATAGTCGGCCAGTGTTGTGATGATCCCGTTCGGGCCAGAGGCTGCAGCCTGCTCGATGATCCGCGCCATGTCGGCAAGGTCACCGGTCGGCGGGTTGCGGTACTCGACCTCGACGCCCATCTGGTCACCTGCCAGCGCGATGCCGTTCTTGATCGTGTTCCACCAGCTGTCCGAGTCCGGGGCGTGGCTGACCAGAACGTATTTCTCGCCCTCGGCCTGTGCCGCACCCAGCGCTGCAGCAGACATCGTTGCCGCCAGCATGGTGGTTTTCAACAGGTTCTTCATGTCATTTCCTCCCTAGAAGACAATTCGATCTTGTTATGCGGTGTGTTTTCACCGCGTCGTATCGGTCTTTGACCGAATGCTCTGTCCGGTTCTGCGACCGGTGTTTTCCTCTATTCGACCTCCGAAAGTGCAACCGGTTGCCCGGATTGATGAGAGCGTGTTGCCGCTTCGGCCATCGCCAGTGCGGCGACGCCATCCTCCAGCGTCACGGGCACGTCGGCGCCTTCCGTCATGACCTGAACAAAGGCGTTCCACTCCGCCTCGTAAGCAGGCATGTAGCGCTCGAGAAAGAAGTAGGTAGGCTTGGCTCCGGTTACGCCGGTCGTGGTGGATTTCACCAGGGTGTTCTCCAGCATGTTCTGCGCCTGCAGCAAACCGTCCGATCCGAGCAGTTCGACGCGCTGATCATAGCCATAAACCGCGCGGCGAGAGTTCTTGATCACCGCAATACGGCCGTCGGCATAGGTCATCGTGACGGCAGCGGTGTCCACATCGCCTGCTGCACCAATGGCCGGGTCAACGATGGCGCTGCCAACGGCGGAAATCGTCACGGGCGTTTCACCCATCAGATAATTCGCCATGTCGAAGTCATGGATCATCATGTCCCGGAACAACCCGCCTGACACTTTGACGTAGTCAACGGGCGGTGGGGCCGGGTCAAAAGACGTGATCGCCAGAAGCTCCGGCTTGCCGATTTCCCCTGCCGCGACGGCTGTCTTCATTGCGGTGAACGTCGGATCAAACCGGCGATTGAACCCGATCATTACGGGCTGATCCGCGTCCTTGACCGCGGCAAGGCAAGACCGTGCGCGCTGGAGGCTCAGGTCAACGGGTTTCTCACACAGAACGGCCTTGCCGGCCTGTGTTGCCGCTTCGATCAGGTCCGAGTGCGTGTCCGTTGGTGTCGCGATCAAAACGGCATCGATAGACGGATCCGCCAGCACGTCCTCGGAGCTGCGCACCTCCGCGCCGAAAGATGCGGCCAGAGTCTCGGCGGCTTCGGGGAAGACATCGGAGACGGTGCAAAGCTGGCTCTTCGCATGAGCGGAAATCGCCCTTGCGTGAACCGTGGCAATGCGCCCGGCACCAAGCAATCCAATCCTGAGCATGGGGTCTCCCCGAATCCGTGTTTCCGAGGTCAGCATGATCAATTTTGCAACCGGTTGCAAATACTAATTTCACGCAATCGTTGTATGTCGGACAACGGTTTGTCGCGATTGCAAAAAACGGGCCTCGGCAGGAACGGGTTGATCCGTGTTCGAAGGTCTTCGAGCCGGTTTTCGGTGCTTTGTTTCTGCGACCGGTTTCACAAGGATTGTAGTGGACTGATTCCAATGACGGGCCCATGGCCCAACAGCAACAGGAGATAGAGCGCAATCCCTGCTACCAGCCGCCAAAGCTCTCCGAACGCAATCGCTCGCCGAAGTGGTTGCGTTTGTACGTCTCTCCAAAGCCGATGCCATTTCGCGCCAATTTCGCGCTTTCTGCGCCGATCGACAAGCCGTCCACCCAGCAGGGAAAAGGCTGCGAACGTGCCAAAGAGGATCACATGCGCGAGATCGCCGTTCGTAAGGACATGCGCCACTGACCAGACTGCCAATGCGAGCAGAAGCGGATGGCGGGTGAGGCGAATGACGCCCGGTTTCTGTGGATCAAACGTATCGTTTCGCGCTCCGCCGAAAGAAAACGGATTGGGGCGCGCAATGGCCATGGCGGCAAGGAGGCAAGCGATCAGCATGAGCGTCAGGGCAAGGTGAACTTGCCAACTGCTCCAGTCCCAAAGCGGCACAAAAGGAGCGTTCCGCGCCGCGACGATCAACCAGGTCAGAACGCCCAACGACAAGAGGGAGTAGGCAGCACCAAACCCGGCCGCGCCGAGTTTCTGCACGAGGTAAGGCCTGACAGGGGGACGAACAGGTACGGAGTGCGTCACGAAGAACGCAATGAACGCGACGATAAAACCGGCCCAATCCATTGTCAGTTTCCGTTTCTGGTGCGCAGGATGCGCGGGCCGTAGATCAACGCGAACCCGGCGAAGGCGCTGATCCAGAGAATACCGGACGCACTGTGCAAGGACGCGGTGAAGTCGGGGAGGAGACCTGCAAGTACACGGCAGGCAATTGAGGACAGCAAACACAGGTACAGGGTCAGCGTTCGAAGGTCCGCATGAAGCGCCGCGCCGGTGTGGCCGAGGGTGGCACGGGTCATGACCGCAAGGGTCATGAGACCGATTGCTCCGGCCATCCACATGTGCTGCGCCGCGTTGGCACTGAGCATGTCGGGCCACAAAATCGAGCCTGCCATGGCAAAACTGCCGAGCGGGACAAAGCCATAGGCCATGTGCAAAATCCAGAGCAGCGGCTCGGCCCCGGTCTGTCCTCCCTGCCAGCGAAGGAGCCTTACGCTGTGCGCAAGGCCAGCGAATCCAAGCGCGACTCCGGTGATGGCCGCCTCCGGCGCGAGGCTCCAAAGCGCGCACGCGACAAGCAGCATGACCATTGCGCCAATATCGAAGCGTTGCATGGGCGGGGTAGGGAGGCGCTCTGCGCCACGCTTTTTCAGCCAGTTGCGGGTGAAGGCTGGAACGATCCGCCCTCCTATCAGGGCGACAAGCAGAATCGCTGCAACAAGTCCGATCCGCAAACCAAGCTCTTGCGCATCGTAGGTGTCGTTAATTTGGCCAACATGGAACGTCGTGTTTGCGGAAATGAAAACACCGAGCAATGCAAGAACGATCAGGTTGCGCCAGTTGCGTCCGGCAATGATTTCGCGGGCAACGATCATCGCCAGTACAGGCAAGAAAGACAGATCGACTACAGCGACAAAGAGCGGGTTTAGCCAAGACCCAAGGGCAATGGCCGTCCGTCCAGCCGCCCACAGGATAAACAGCCCGGCCAACGGACTGCCCGACAGAGGCGCCCGGTTGGTCCAGTTGGGTACGGCGGTCAGCAGGAAACCGGCAATGACGGCGCTGAGATATCCGAACAAAAACTCATGAGCGTGCCATGAGACCGGATCAAGTTGCGTCGTCAGCTCCAATGCGCCGCTCAGCATACCAATCCAAAGCGCCATGGCGACGGCAGCCCAGAGCGCACCGCCAAGGAAAAACGGGCGAAAGCCGTAGCTGAAAAGTGCCATCTGCCGCGGCGAGGGTATTTCATGCGTGGCGTCCATCTGCGCCTCCTGTTGGTGCGTCCAGAGGGCAATCGGCGAGGGTGAACTGATCCAGTTCCGGGATGAAGGCGCTTCGGGCCTTCTCCAGCATGCCTTTCAAACGGCAGGATGCGGTGACGACGCAAGTGCCCCCATCTGCTTGAAAGCATTCTACAAGGGCGCTGCGCGCTTCCAGAATCGCAACAACACGCCCGACAGAAACACGTTCGGGCGGCTGAGCCAGTACTGCGCCGCCGCCGGTGCCGCGCCTCGTTTCGACAATCCCGGCATTGGCGAGGGTGCGAACAGCCTTGGTCAGGTGGTTTCTGGATATGCCGAACTCATCTGCGAGCTCTGCGGTTGAAAAGGGCCTGCTTGGGTCGGAGGCCATACGCATGCAGGCCCTCAGACCGAAATCGGCAAAACGGCTCAGCTTCATCTGCTTGCCCTACCAATTTGATCGGGGTCAAAGTTCATGGCATGCGAATCTCTCAATCGACATCTTTAATGCCGATTACATTCATCCGAGGAGAAACACTTTGACCGGGATCAAGTCGATCATTCGACATTTCAGCAAACCGGTCTGGTTCTTGTTCGGGGCGGTTGCGCTTGCGCTGGGTGTGATTGGTGTGGTGCTGCCTGTTCTGCCGACCACGCCATTTGTTATTTTTGCGGCCTTTTGTTTCGCCAAGGGCTCTCCGCGTTGGGCCAGGTATCTGGAAAACCATGCGGTTTTTGGCCCGATCATAGACGATTGGCGTAGCAACGGCGCCATCGCGCCGCGGTTCAAGGCCATGGCTTTGGTCATGATGGGCGCGGCGTTGCTCCTGAGCGTCGCCATGGACTTGCCGGGCAGGGTGCTCGCGATTCAAGCTGTGGTCATGTTGGGGGCGGCCACGTTTATCCTGACGCGCCCCAGTCATCCGGTTGTTCAACCGGACTCGAAAAACCCTAATAGCAACTAACTCTGTAAAGGCCGGGTTCGGTTTATTGACCTCCTGTGAGCCAACTTGACGTGCCCGGTTGCGTCGGCATCGGCCTTGCCCGCGTCTCGGTGATCAAAGGCGGCACTCGTGTCGCGTTTGGTGGAAATGTTGCCGGAAGGAAACGTTGAAAGGCAATTGGGGCTGTCTATTACTGGATTTAGCACGCGCGCGGCATTGCTGGTTTTGGCAGTGCGCCGCTAACATCAGCGCCTCAGCTCCGCTGGAATCCCGGCGGAGATGGGCTTTTTCTATATTGTTAGACTCTAGCGAAGCAGCAGGATCATGAATACCCACGCGCCAGCCAAGACGTTCAAACGCCGGGACCCCTCGCTTCCGAAGGGGCGCCAGGTCAGCGACAGCGATGTCACCGCACTTGCAGATCTGTTGGGCGATATGCCTCGCAGGCGCGATATGGTGATTGAGGCCTTGCATGTCATTCAGGACACGCACGGCCATATCAGCGCCTCGAACATCGCGGCCTTGGCCGAGTTGTTCCGTCTTGCGCAGGTTGAAGTCTTCGAAGTGGCCAGCTTCTACGATCATTTTGACGTGGTGCGCGAAGGCGAAACTCCGCCACCGCCGGTTACAGTCCGCGTGGCCACCGGCGTGACCGAAGAGCTGATGGGGGCTTTTGACCTGATCGAAGGTCTGCGCGCGGCTGTCGATCCGGCAAAAGTTCGGATTATTGCCGCGCCCTGCATCGGCCAGTGCGACGGCGCACCCGCCGCGACCATTGGTAAACGCATCTACCGTCATTGCACGGTGGAAAGCCTGCTTGAGGCGATCGAAAACGACAATTCGACGCCCGCCCCGGATCCTTACGAGGATCTGAAAGCCTATCGCGCAGCGGGTGGCTATTCAGTTCTGGGCCAGGTTTTGGCTGGAGAGATCAGTGCCGATGCCGCCGTTGAAACCATGTCCGACGCGGGCCTGCGTGGTCTTGGCGGCGCGGGTTTCCCGGCTGGCATGAAATGGGGTTTTGTGCGCGGCTACGAAGGCCCGCGCCTGATGACGATCAACGGAGACGAGGGCGAGCCCGGCACATTCAAGGACCGCTGGTGGCTGGAACGCAAGCCACATCGCATGCTGGAAGGCGCGCAGATCGCTGCGCGGGTGGTCGGCTGTGATCGCATCTACATCTATATGCGCGATGAATACCCGCATGTGCTGGAGATCCTTCGCCGCGAGATCGAAGCGCTGCATACTTCTGATCTTGATGTGGTCCCGATGGAGCTGCGCCGTGGGGCAGGGGCCTACATCTGCGGTGAAGAAAGCGCGATGATCGAAAGCATCGAAGGCAAGCGTGGTCTGCCCCGCCACAAGCCGCCGTTTATCGCAGAGGTTGGCCTGTTTGGCCTCCCGACCCTCAATCACAACATTGAAACCGTCAGCTGGATTCCCGATATCCTCGCCAACGGGCCCAAGTGGTTCGCGGATCAGGGCTGGAACGAAGATCACAAAGGCCCGCGCGCCTTCTCCGTTTCGGGCCGGGTCAAGGAACCGGGGGTCAAGATCGCCCCCGCCGGCATCCCGCTCATCCGCCTGATCGAAGACTACTGCGGCGGCATGGCCGATGGGCACAAATTCAAGGCCTTCTTCCCCGGCGGTGCCTCGGGCGGCATCTTCCCGGCTTCCATGGCGGACCGCGCCATGGATTTTGGCACATGGGAGAAAGAGGGCGGCTTTATCGGCTCGCACGCGGTGGTGATCTTGTCGGACAAGGACAGCGTGCACGGCGCGGCACTCAACACCATGAAGTTCTTTGCCCACGAAAGTTGCGGACAATGCACGCCTTGCCGCTCTGGCACTGACAAGATGGTGCGCCTCTTGGCTGAAGGTGACGATGACGCCGCGCTTTATAACGATCTGCTGACCGTCATGGGCGATTCCTCGATCTGCGGCCTTGGACAGGCGGCGGGCAATTGCGTGAAACATCTGATGAAACACTTCCCCGAAGAGTTCTCTGCGGGTTCGAAGAGCAACGAGGAGGTCCAGTCATGAGCCTCGACACCGCCAATGTCCCCGTGATCACCTTCACACTCGACGACCGCGAGGTCAGAGCGCATAGCGATGAGACCATCTGGGAGGTCGCCCGGCGCGAAGGCATCGCCATCCCGCACCTGTGCTGGAAGCCCGACGTGCCGGACCTGCGCGAAGACGGCAATTGCCGCGCCTGCATGGTTGAGATCGAAGGCGAGCGCGTCCTCGCCGCCTCCTGCATCCGCAAACCCAAAGACGGCATGGTTGTGACCACCGCGAGCGAGCGCGCACAAAAGAGTCGGAAGATGGTCTTTGACCTGCTCGCTTCAGACATGCCCGCCCGCGAGCAAAGCCCCGATCCGCAGTCGCATTTCTGGCAGCAGGCCGAGATCGCCGGTCTGGAGAAAGCCCGCTATCCTTCGGGCCGCCCCGGCGCGCAGAGAGAAGTGCCGGTGGACAGCATCTTCCACGATGCCTCGCACCCTTCGATTGCCGTGAACCTCGACGCCTGCATCTCCTGCGGTCTGTGCGAACGCGCCTGCCGCGAAGTGCAGGTGAACGACGTCATTGGCATGGCGGGCCGTGGTATGGGCGCGGTGCCGGTCTTTGATGTCGCGGACCCGATGGGCCTTTCGACCTGCGTCGGCTGCGGTGAATGTGTTCAGGCCTGCCCGACCGGCGCGCTCATGGAAAAGACTCTGCTGAACGAAACCGCGACCAAGCGCGAGATCTTTGACGTCGAAACCAAGCCTTCTGTCTGCCCGTTCTGCGGTGTCGGCTGCCAGACCGAGATCAGCGTCAAGGACAATGACATCGTCAAGGTCGATGGCCGTCAAGGCCCGGCCAACCGAGGCAAGCTCTGCATCAAGGGCCGCTTTGGCATGGACTATGTCATGTCGCCCGAGCGTCTGACCAAGCCACTCATCCGCCGTGAGGGTGTGCCGAAAGACCCCGCCGCCCGCATGACATTCGCCGACATAGGCGATGTGTTCCGCGAAGCCACGTGGGACGAAGCCATGGAATTTGCCGCTGGCGGTCTGACTCGCGTGCGGGACAGCGTCGGCGGACAGGCCGTCGCCGGGTTCGGCAGCGCAAAGGGCACCAACGAAGAGGCCTATCTCTTCCAGAAATACATCCGTCAGGGTTTTGGAACGAATAACGTCGACCACTGCACCCGCCTGTGCCACGCGTCTTCGGTAGCAGCGCTCATGGAGGGCGTCGGTTCGGGTGCTGTGTCCGCGCCTTTCACCGCTGCTGATGACAGCGATTGCATCATGATGATCGGGTGCCGACCGGAGCAGAACCACCCGGTCGCCGCGACCTATTTCAAACAGGCCGCGAAACGCGGCGCCAAGGTCATGGTATTCGATCCGCGCAAGCAAGGCCTCATGCGACACGCCTCGCACCCGGTGATCTTTGAGCCGGGGCGCGATGTGCCGATGCTCAACGCGATGATCCACACGATCATTGAAGAACAGCTCTATGATGAGCAGTACATTCAGGCCAATCTCGACGGCTTCGAAGCGCTGCGGGAAAAGGTGAAAGACTACACGCCCGAGGCCATGTCCGAGATTTGCGGTGTGGAAGCCGAATATCTGCGTGAGCTGGCCCGGACCTTTGCAGGCGCAGAGCGCGCGATCATCTTCTGGGGCATGGGCGTGAGCCAACACGTGCATGGCACGGACAATGCACGCTGTCTGATCGCTCTTTCGCTGATCACGGGCCAAATCGGCCGCCCCGGCACAGGCTTGCACCCGCTTCGGGGGCAGAACAACGTGCAGGGGGCTTCGGATGCCGGTCTGATCCCGATCACCTATCCGAACTACAAGTCGGTCGAAGACGCCGACGTGCGCGCCCGTTACGAGGATCAATGGGGCCGCAGCCTCGATCCCAAGAAAGGTCTGACCGTCGTTGAAACCATGCACGCCATCCACCATGGCGAGGTCAAGGCGATGTATGTGCAGGGCGAAAATCCGGCCATGTCCGACCCCGACCAACACCATGCGCGCGGCGCATTGGCAACGCTGGAACATCTTGTCGTGCAGGACATCTTCTTTACCGAAACTGCATGGTTTGCTGATGTGATCCTGCCCGCCTCTGCCCAACCGGAGAAGCCCGGAACTTACACCAACTCCAACCGTCAGGTTCAGGTCGGCATGCCGGTCCGTACTCCTCCGGGCGAGGCGCGTCAGGACTGGAAACTGCTGGTCGAAATGGGCCAGCGCTCGGGCCTCGATTGGGATTATCCGGATGTTGGCGCGGTCTATGACGAAATGGCTGCCAACATGCCGAGCCTCGACAACATCACCTGGGATCGCCTGGTGCGCGAAGGGGTTGTGACCTATCCGGTGCAATCGGATGATGGTCCGGGCGAAGAGATCATCTTCTACGATGGCTTCCCGACCGCTTCAGGCAAGGCCAAGCTGGTCCCGACCGACCTGGTCCCCCCCGATGAGATGCCGGACGAGGAATTCCCTCTGGTGCTGACCACAGGCCGGATGCTGGAGCATTGGCATACCGGCGCCATGACCCGCCGCGCCACACATCTGAACGCACAGGAAGACGAGGCGGTTGTCTCGATGCATCCGAAAGACATCGGGCGCATGGGCTTCGAGCGCGGTCAGCAGGTCACGGTTGAGACACGCCGCGGCGCGATCACACTGACCCTGCGCGCGGATCGCGACGTGACGCCGGGGATGCTGTTTATCCCCTTCTGTTTCGTCGAAGCTCCGGCCAACTTCCTGACCAATCCGCAGCTCGACCCCTTTGGGAAAATCCCGGAGTTCAAGTTCGCGGCGGCGCGGATTTCTGCGGCGGATGAAGGTGCTGTCGCGGCGGAGTAGCTGCGATTGTCCAGTGACGATAATACAAAAAAGCCATCGTCGTCTCGATGACGATGGCGAGTACCATCCCCGGACCGACAGAACCGCGCAGCAACTCGTAGAGGCTCAAAACAGCCAGTGCGCTCATGGCGGCTCCGACAGATAGGGCCACCAGGCGCTTCGCTTCGTTGCTGTTCGAGCGGCTGGCGAAGTAGCAAAGAACGGCAAGGCCGAGAAACAAGGCCCCAGCGCGCTTCGCCAAAAGGGTGCCGAGCGTGTTTCCCTGAAGCTGGAACAGCCAGTAAACCACTTCGGGGAACAGGATCAGAGTCAGGCACAAGACCGCAAACAAAAGCGAAGCCGTTAAGTTCAGGACGCGGAAAGACATAGGGCACCCCCTTGGAGTCTCTTGCAGCCTGCCGCAATGCGTGTCGCGAAGGTATGGGCCAAACCGCCACACGCCTGAGAGGGGCGAGTTGAACCAACCACACCTGCGGATAATGAGATTTATGTTAAAGCTGAACCTCGGCCCATCAAAGCCCACCACCCCAAAACGGCGCTAGGATTTTCCCTGCGAGCCGTTAAAACTACGCGCATTGAGGGCGCACGATGTTTTCCATTCACGAGAAACTTTATTGGGAACACCTCGGTGTCGCCGGGGCTCTGGCGATCACGCTGTTCGTTCTTGTTGGCCTGTTCATGCGGCTGCGAGAGCCCGCGCCGCGGATGCATATCTGGGCGATGATCGTGTTCTTCACCATCAATGTCTGCGATTCCCTCAACGCCTTTGCCTATTCGGATGTCTTTTCTGGGCCCAATACGCTGTACCGTTGGAACGATGTACTGATCCCCGGTTTCATGGTCTCGCTCTATTTCTATGTGCGTGCGCTGACCAGTTCCGTGCCGCAGCTTAGACGCGCCGATGCGATCCATTTCATCCCTTTTGTCATAGGGGCACTTTGCCTTTCACCGGCCCTGATTTTGCCTGGCGATGTTCGGCGCGGCGAAACGCAAGCCAGCTTGTCAGACTTGCACCAGGCGCTGATCGCTTGGGGCGAAACCGCGTTCTGGATGTTCTGGATCAATCTGCTGGTCGTCTACGGCGGTCTGTGCATTCGGCGCTTGATCCTTCACCGGCGCAATGTGCGCGGGCTGTTTTCCGATCTTCGCGGAAGAACCCTGCATTGGCTGGACGCATTGGTCGCGATCCTTCTGATTTTGCCGCTGATCGTCATCGTTGATGAAGTCCGGGATCTGATGGATCTGTCTTCCATTCGCGATGGCGTGTTTTCTCTCCTGTTCGACGTTGTTCTCCCGTTCTCCTTCGGCTTGTTCGCGCTGCGCGCCAACCCAGTGCTTCCGGAATGGACAGAGCCGATGTTGGCGGATCTGGAAAAACCAGATCCCGAGCCGACACAAAGTGCAGAGCCCGCGCAGCGATATGCTCGGTCAGGTCTGCAGGAAGAAGACATTGCGCGATACGCCAAACGGCTGGAATTGCGGATGACGGAAGGAAAGCTCTGGCGGGATCACGGGCTGAACCTGCGCAGGCTTGCCGCAGAAATCGCCATTCCCGCGATACACCTCTCGGAGGTGCTGAACACCAAGCTGGGCATGACGTTCTACGACTATGTGAATCAATGCCGTATCAAGGACGCCTGCGAGATGCTGATTCACACCGATGCAGGCATTCTGGAGATTAGCGAGACGGTTGGCTTCAACGCAAAATCCACGTTCAACACCAGTTTCAAGAAGGTGACCGAGCAAACACCGACGCAATGGCGCGCCCGGCATCGACCGTGATGGAGCTAAAAAGCTTCTGAAAATAAACAGTTTTTTGAGAGGTCCGTACGAGCCAGCTTGTCCGAACGCCCGAACCAGCCTGTTCGGTCGCGGTCTGGGATGTCACTGACCTATTCCGGTTTCAGGCCACCGCCGAGGTGGTAATCAAACCGAAAGGATCAGACCATGAAATGGCTTTTGACACTGACAACCGCTCTCTCCCTCGCCGCCTGTGGGGACAAGGGAGCGAAATACAACCCGATCCTCGATGGGCCCCGGACGGCGGGCTATCAAGCTGATTTGGCGGACTGCCAGGCTCTGGCAAACAGTCAGAAACAGCTAAACCGGGAGACTTTGGGCGCGGCGGCTGTAGGGGCCGGCGCAGGCGCAACTTTGGGCGCATTGGATGACGAGGGCGATATGTGGGGCGGCGCGGTGGCCGGTGCACTTGCGGGCGGTGCAGCTGGCGCTGTCGATGCCAATGAACGCCGCAAAGCCATGGTCATCGAGTGTTTGAAGGGCCGAGGGCACCCTGTTGTGGGGTGACCAGCCATGAGTTCCGACATTCTCTACATCCGAGCGCACCGATACCGGGCGCTTGAAGATCTTCTTATCCGGGCGGCCATGATCAGGCCGCCCAAACCGGGCCGCATCTTTACACCTTGGATCAGGCGTCTCATGAGTGCGGACGATGAAAGGGTTTCGAAATGAAACATGTTTTCGTTGCTGGTGCGACAGGCTACCTCGGCCGTTTTCTATGCGCCGAGTATCGCAAACGGGGTTGGCACGTCACTGCCCTAATCCGCAAATCTGGCAAAACGGATGGTCTGGAAGCGGACCGATTGATTGAAGCAGAAGCCACATGGCCGGAAAGCCTGGTTGGTGCCATGGAAGACATTGATCTGGTAGTGTCTGCCCTTGGCATAACCCGCCAGACCGACGGGCTGACCTATTGGGATGTGGACTATCAAGCCAACCTCAACCTGCTGGAAGAAGCCCGACGCAGTGGCGTGTCCCGGTTTGCTTATGTCCACGTTCTGAACGCGGACCGTATGGACGCGGTGCCCCTTGTTGCCGCGAAATCCGCTTTCGTGCGCAAATTGCAATCGTCCGACGTCGCCTCGACCGTCATCGCTCCCACCGGATACTTTTCTGACATGGCGGATTTTCTGACCATGGCGCAATCCGGGCGTGTGTGGTTGTTCGGGTCTGGTGAGCCGCGGATCAATCCCATCCACGGGGCCGATCTCGCGGCAGCGATCTTCGAGGCAGCCGAAGCGGGCGTCGATTGGCAGACCGTCGGCGGTCCCGAAACCTTTACTCAGACCGATCTTGCTCATCTCTGCTTTGATGTGTTGGGAAAGGACCATCGGATCACGTATCTACCAGATTGGGTCCGTCGTTTGATTCTCCGGGTGTTGCCAAGGCTCGCGCCGGGGCGGATTGCCGGCCCGGCCCAGTTTTTCCTGACGGCAAGCGGGATGAACATGACCGCGCCACCAACAGGAGAACATAGACTGGCGGACTTCTTTCAGTCTCTTGAAAACGAAAAAAGGTAAATCGATGACGCTTGAGAAAACCGGCGGGCTCGCAGCCCTCATTTGCGCGGGAACTTACCTGTTCGGCTTCGCGTTTCTGATAAAATGGCTGGTCCCGCTGGGGTTCGGAACACCGACTATTGACGCTGCGGCCGTTGTGCAGTTCACCGCGCAGCAACCGGGCCTGATGGTCTTGTTCAACAGTGTCATTTACATTCTAAACGGCTTTGCACTCGCGGTTCTGGTGGTTGCCTTGCACACCAGTCTACGCGTCCAGGCTCCGGCATGGGCGGCCGTGACGCAGGGGATTGGGTTTATTTGGGTTGGTTTGGTTCTGGGCGCGGGAATGATCGCGAATGTCGCTGTAGAGGAAGTGTCAGGATTGGCGGCTGCCGATCCCGTGGGTGCTGCGGAGCTATGGCGCATCTTGCGGGCCGTGGAACTTGGTCTTGGTGGCGGCAATGAAATCGTTGGCGGGGTTTGGATACTTTGCGTCAGCGGCGTGGCCTACAAGAGTGGCAACTTTGGCCTTCTGACCGCTGGCCTTGGGAGTATAACCGGCCTCGGCGGCGCGCTGACGCTGATCCCCAGCATCGGAGAAACCGCTGGAGTTGTCTTTGGCCTTGGCGGCATTCTCTGGTTTGTTGCCGTCGGCGTCCGTCTTTTCCGCACGGCGAGGCGCCCCGTGTGACCTGCCCTTTCACGTTTCAGGCGGCTGTTCGTCGCCGGGCCTGTCGATCAGTAGATGAGTAGCCTTCATAATTAATCCGGGAAACATTCATTATACCTCATGATTTGATCGGGCTATAGAGGCGTCCAACCCTCACAACCCGGTCATTTGCGCCATGCTGAATTTTTCCCTGCCCGAAACCCCTGCCCTGACGCAGCTTCGTCAAATGGCATCCGAACGGATCCTGATCCTTGACGGGGCGATGGGGACGATGATCCAGACGCTGGGCCTGTCGGAAGAGGACTTCACAGCCAAGGGGCATATCCACGGCCCCGGTTGTCGGCACCATTACCACCCGGATCACCCGCAGCAGGGCAACAATGACCTGCTTGTCCTGACCCAGCCTCAGGCGGTGGAGGACATTCAGTATACCTTTGCCATGGCGGGTGCGGATATTCTGGAAACCAATACGTTTTCTTCGACCAGCATCGCCCAAGCGGATTATGGCCTCGAAGACGCCGTGCATGATCTGAACGTCGCCGGGGCGCAAGTTGCTCGGCGGGCGGCGGATCGGGCCGAGGCAGCCGATGGCCGGTCCCGCTTTGTGGCTGGGGCTGTCGGTCCGACAAACCGCACTGCCTCCATCAGCCCGGATGTGAACGATCCCGGCTATCGCGCCGTGACATTTCACGATCTGCGCGTTGCTTATGGTCAGCAGATCGACGGGTTGATTGAAGGGGGTTCGGATCTGATCCTGATCGAGACGATCTTTGACACGCTCAACGCCAAGGCCGCGATTTTTGCGGCCTACGAGAGTTTTGCCAAAGCGGGAAAACGCCTGCCAATCATGATTTCCGGAACCATTACGGACGCTTCGGGGCGCACGCTGTCGGGGCAGACACCAACGGCGTTCTGGCATTCAGTTGCCCATGCCCGACCCTTCACCGTTGGGCTCAACTGCGCGCTTGGGGCCGAGTCAATGCGCCCGCATATGGCGGAGATTGCAAGTGTCGCCACGGCGCTCACCTGCGCTTATCCCAATGCGGGACTGCCCAATGAGTTTGGCGCATATGATGAAACACCCGAGGAGACAGCTGCGCAGGTGAAAGACTTCGCCCGAGACGGCATCGTCAACGTTGTTGGGGGCTGCTGCGGCACCACCCCGGACCACATTCGCGCCATCGCAGACGCAGTGTCATCCTTCGCCCCGAGAAAGGTCCAGTCATGACCAACCGTTACCTGCGCCTTTCCGGCCTTGAGCCCTTCGTCCTGACGCCGGACATTCCCTTTGTGAACGTGGGCGAGCGCACAAATGTCACCGGCTCTGCCCGGTTCCGCAAGCTGATCGTCAACCGCGATTTTGCAACCGCTCTGGAGGTGGCGCGCGATCAGGTGGAGAACGGTGCGCAGATCATTGACGTGAACATGGATGAAGGTCTGATCGACAGCAAACAGGCGATGATCGAGTTCCTCAACCTCATCGCCTCTGAGCCGGACATCGCCCGCGTTCCGATCATGATCGACAGCTCCAAATGGGAGGTGATCGAAGCCGGGCTGCACTGTGTGCAGGGCAAACCGGTGGTCAATTCCATCAGCCTCAAGGAAGGCGAAGAGGCGTTTCGTCATCATGCGGAGCTTTGCTTGGCCTATGGCGCAGCGGTGGTTGTCATGGCCTTTGACGAAACCGGGCAGGCGGACACTTTTGAGCGCAAAACCGAGATTTGCGCCCGCGCCTATCGCATCCTTGTCGACGAAATGGGCTTCCCGCCCGAGGACATCATCTTTGACCCCAACGTCTTTGCCGTGGCGACGGGGATTGAAGAGCACGACAACTACGGCGTCGATTTCATCGAGGCGACGCGCTGGATCCGGCAAAACCTGCCCCATGCGCATGTGTCGGGCGGCGTGTCGAACCTGAGCTTCAGCTTCCGCGGCAACGAGACGGTGCGTGAGGCGATGCACGCGGTGTTCCTCTATCACGCCATCAAGGCAGGCATGGACATGGGCATCGTCAACGCCGGGCAATTGGCGGTTTACGACCAGATTGAGCCGGAACTGCGCGAGGCCTGTGAGGATGTGGTCCTGAACCGCGTGCCAAAGGCGGGCGGCACGGCGACGGAACGGATGCTTGAGATTGCCGAGCGGTTTCTCGGCGGCAAACGCGAAGCGAAAGTGCGCGATCTGGCGTGGCGAGACTGGCCGGTTGAAAAGCGGCTCGAACACGCCTTGGTCAACGGCATCACCGAATTTATCGAAGAGGATACAGAGACCGCACGAGCCGCGGCCGACCGCCCTTTGCACGTGATCGAAGGGCCGCTGATGGCGGGTATGAACGTGGTCGGCGATTTGTTTGGCGCAGGAAAGATGTTCCTGCCGCAGGTGGTGAAATCGGCCCGCGTGATGAAACAAGCGGTGGCCGTTCTGCTGCCTTACATGGAAGAAGAAAAGCGCGCGAACGGAGGCGAAGCGCGGCAATCGGCGGGCAAGGTGCTGATGGCGACGGTCAAAGGCGATGTGCATGACATCGGCAAGAATATCGTCGGGGTCGTGCTGGCCTGTAACAACTATGAGATTGTCGACCTGGGCGTCATGGTGCCGCCGCAGAAGATCTTGCAGGTCGCCCGCGAAGAGAATGTGGACATCATCGGCCTGTCCGGGCTGATCACGCCGTCTTTGGATGAGATGGTGCATCTGGCCACGGAAATGGAGCGCGAAGGCTTTGATATCCCCCTGCTGATCGGCGGGGCCACTACGTCGAAGGTGCATACCGCCGTCAAAATCGCACCGCGCTATGATCTGGGGCAAGCGGTCTATGTGACCGACGCGAGCCGCGCCGTTGGTGTGGTCGGCGCGCTGCTGAGTGAAACGCAGAAACCCGATTATGTCGAAAGCATCCGCACCGAATATGCCGATGTAGCCGAGAAACACGCCCGCAGCGAGCGGGCCAAGAACCGTTTGCCGCTGGCAAAAGCACGCGCGAATGCGTTGGCGCTGGATTGGGATGGGTTCACGCCCGCCCAGCCGAGCTTTACCGGCACAAAGGTGATCGAGGATTGGGATCTGGCAGTGATCGCCCGTTACATCGACTGGACGCCGTTTTTCCAGACCTGGGAGATGCGCGGCGTCTACCCCAAGATTCTGGATGATGAAAAGCAGGGCGCGGCAGCGCGGGCGCTGTTTGCCGATGCGCAGGAAATGCTGGAGAAAATCATTACGGAGCGCTGGTTCACGCCCCGCGCAGTGGTCGGTTTCTGGCCTGCGAATACGGTCGGCGACGACATCCGCCTCTATTCGGATGAGAGCCGGACCGAGACCCGCGCAACCCTGCACACCCTGCGCCAGCAGACCGCCAAACGCGGCGACCGGCGCAATCTGGCGCTGTCGGATTTCGTCGTCCCCGAAGGGCGCGGCGCGGATCATGTGGGCGGCTTTGTGGTGACGGCAGGGCCGGAGGAGATCGAGATCGCGGAGCGGCTCGACAAGGCGAATGACAACTATGGCTCGATTCTTGTCAAAGCGCTGGCCGACCGCTTTGCCGAGGCCATGGCCGAAATGCTGCACGAACGGGTGCGGCGCGAGTTCTGGGGCTATGCGCCGGAGGAGGCGTTTGATCCGCAAGCGTTGATTGGGGAGCCCTACGACGGCATCCGCCCCGCCCCCGGATATCCAGCGCAACCGGACCACACGGAGAAGCGCACCTTGTTCGATCTTCTCGATGCGACGGAGGTCACCGGGGTTGAGCTGACCGAGAGCATGGCCATGTGGCCCGGGTCGTCTGTTTCCGGTCTCTACATTGGTCATCCCGAGAGCTATTACTTCGGTGTGGGCAAGGTTGAGCGTGATCAGGTTGTGGACTATGCCCGCCGCAAAGGTATGGACCTCGAAGAGGCAGAACGCTGGCTCGCACCTGTGCTGAATTACGTTCCTACCCCTACAGATGGAAAAGCGGCGGCGTAGGCATACTATATATTGACACCTCTCTCAAATTTGGGCCAATTGGTTACGTTATGGTTTCCCGGGGCGACTCGGGGAGGAAAGAGGGAAACCGGTGCGGGCGGGACAGCTCTAATCCGGTACTGCCCCCGCAACTGTGAGCGGAGAGCGACGCTGAACATCCACTGGGGTTTTGCCCTGGGAAGGACAGCCGAGCGGTGATCCGCAAGTCAGGAGACCTGCCATGACGGACGACGAGAACCAGAGGCGGAGGGCCTCGGGGTGCGTGATAGACTTGCCCAGACTTTTGTCTGCGTGAGGGTCTTCGTGTCCCCCCTGTCCTTTCGACACAACAGGATGAGGGACACATCTATGAGCATCACCGTTTATTCCAAGCCGGCCTGCGTGCAATGCACCGCAACCACCCGTGCACTCGAAGCCAAAGGGCTTGAGTACATCGTTGTTGATCTGACCGAAGACGATTCCGCCATGAGCCACGTCACCGAACTGGGCTACCGCCAGGCGCCTGTCGTGATCGCGGGCGATGCGCATTGGGCGGGCTTCCGCCCTGACCTGATCGGCCGCCTGTCCTGATCTGACCGTGGGGGGGCTTGTCTATTTCTCTTCGCGCTCCGGCAATACGGCGCGGTTTGTGGCGGACCTTGGTTTGCCCGCCGAGCGTATACCGCAAAGCGGCGAGACCCTCCCCACCCCAACCGCCCCTTTTATCCTGATCTGCCCGACCTATGCCGATGGCGAAGGACGGGGCGCTGTGCCGAAACAGGTGATCCGGTTTCTCAACGATCCAAGTCGCCGCGCGCTGCTGCGCGGTGTGATCGCTGGGGGAAACCGGAACTTTGGTGCGACCTACGCGCGGGCCGGGGATGTCATTGCGCAAAAATGCTCTGTGCCCGTGCTCTATCGCTTTGAACTGGCAGGCACAGAGACCGATGTGGCCCGCGTGCGCGCGGGGCTGAAAAAATTCTGGGGATATCTTCCGGATGTCCCTAGCGAGTCAATTGCACAGGGGGGTAGGTCTGCTCCCCTCACCGCTGCGCATCTTGAGGAAACAAATGCTCGACAATAGCCTGACACAGGACGGGACTGACACCGCGCTGGATTACCACGCGCTTAACGCGATGCTGAACCTCTATGACGAGGACGGCAATATTCGCTTTGACGCGGATCGCATGGCCGCGCGTCAGTACTTCCTGCAGCACGTCAATCAGAACACGGTTTTCTTCCACTCGCTGGATGAAAAGCTCGGGTATCTGGTAGATGAGGGCTATTACGAGGCAGAGGTTCTCGACCAGTACTCCAAGAACTTCCAGCGCGAGATCTGGGCCGCCGCCTATGCCCGCAAATTCCGCTTTCCCACCTTCCTCGGGGCGTTCAAGTATTACACCTCCTACACGCTCAAGACCCGCGACGGGCAGCGCTATCTCGAACGCTATGAGGACCGGGTTTGCATGGTCTCACTGGCGCTGGCGCGCGGGGACGAAGCGCAGGCGATGGCCTATATGGAAGAGATCATCGGCGGCCGGTTCCAGCCTGCAACGCCGACCTTCCTGAATGCCGGGAAGAAGTCGCGCGGGGAGTTGATTTCCTGCTTCCTGCTGCGTGTCGAAGACAACATGGAGAGCATTGGCCGGGCGATCAACTCGTCGCTGCAACTCTCGAAGCGTGGCGGCGGTGTGGCGCTGATGCTGACCAACATCCGCGAGCACGGTGCGCCGATCAAAGGCATTGAAAACCAGTCGTCGGGCGTCATCCCGGTGATGAAGCTGCTCGAAGACAGTTTTTCCTATGCCAACCAACTGGGCGCGCGGCAGGGTGCGGGGGCGGTTTATCTGAACGCGCATCACCCGGATATCCTGCGGTTCCTCGACACAAAACGCGAAAACGCGGACGAGAAAATCCGCATCAAGACGCTGTCGCTCGGCGTGGTGATCCCGGATGTGACCTTTGACCTCGCCAAGCGCAATGAAGAGATGTACCTCTTCTCGCCGCATGACGTGGAGAAGGTTTACGGCGTGCCCTTCTCGGACATTTCCGTCACCGAGAAATACGACGAAATGGTCGACGACAAGCGCATCCGCAAGTCCAAGATCAATGCCCGCGAGTTCTTTCAGACGCTGGCGGAAATTCAGTTCGAGAGCGGCTATCCCTATATCATGTTCGAAGACACGGTGAACGCGGCCAACCCGATTGACGGGCGCATCACCATGTCGAACCTCTGTTCCGAGATTTTGCAGGTGAATGAGGCGTCGGAATACAACGACGACCTGAGCTTTAGCCATCTCGGCACGGATATTTCCTGCAACCTTGGCAGTCTGAATATCGCGCGGACCATGGATGGGCCGGATTTTGGTGCGACTGTCGAGACGGCCATTCGAGCACTGACGGCTGTCAGCGAAATGTCTGCCATCGACAGCGTGCCCTCGATCCGGCGCGGCAACGATGAGGCCCATGCGGTGGGGCTTGGGCAGATGAACCTGCACGGCTTCCTCGCCCGCGAGCACATCCACTACGGCAGCCCCGAAGGTGTTGATTTCACCGGCGTGTATTTCGCCGCCGCCGCCTATCACGCAATCCGCGCCTCCAATGCGCTGGCGCGAGAAAAAGGCCAAAGCTTCGTCGGGTTTGAGAAGTCTGCCTATGCGGATGGCAGTTTCTTCGACAAATACACGACCCGGGATTGGCTGCCGGAAACCGATGAGGCCAAGGCCCTGTTCGAGCGGTTCGAGATCACCCTGCCGAGCCGCGAGGACTGGACCGCGCTGAAAGAGGCGGTGATGAAGGACGGGCTCTATAACCGCAACCTTCAGGCCGTGCCGCCGACTGGCTCGATCAGCTACATCAACAACTCGACTTCCTCGATCCACCCCATCGTTTCGCGTATCGAGATCCGCAAAGAGGGCAAGATCGGCCGCGTTTACTACCCCGCGCCGTTCATGGACAACGAGAACCTGGATTACTACCGCGATGCCTATGACATCGGGCCTGAGGCTTTGATCGACACATATGCGGCGGCGACAGAACACGTGGATCAGGGGCTTTCTCTGACCCTGTTCTTCCCGGCCGAGGCCACGACCCGCGACATCAACCGCGCGCAGATTTACGCATGGAAGAAGGGGATCAAGACCATCTATTACGTCCGCCTGCGCCAGACCGCCCTTGAAGGGACGGAAGTGCAAGGCTGCGTGTCCTGCACGCTCTAAGGAAGGGCTGTCATCATGAAAGACAACGTGGAAACCCGCGCCATCCCGCGCGCGATCAACTGGAACCGGCTGCAGGATGACAAGGACCTTGAGGTCTGGAACCGGCTGACGGTGAACTTCTGGCTGCCCGAGAAAGTGCCGCTGTCGAACGATGTGCAAAGCTGGGCCACCCTGCGCCCCGAAGAGCAGCAGCTGACCATTCGCGTCTTCACCGGGCTGACGCTTCTGGACACGATCCAGAACTCTGTCGGCGCCCCTGCCCTGCTCCCCGATGCGCAAACCCCGCATGAAGAGGCCGTGTTGACCAACATCGCCTTTATGGAAGCGGTGCACGCGCGCAGCTATTCGTCGGTTTTCTCGACCCTGTGTCAGACCAAGGAGGTGGATGAAGCGTTCCGCTGGTCCGAAGAAAACCCGCACCTTCAGGAAAAGGCGCGACTGATCCTTGATAAATACGACGCGGGCGGCGATCCGAACAAACGCAAGATCGCCAGCGTCTTCCTTGAGAGCTTCCTGTTCTATTCCGGCTTTTACCTGCCGATGTACTGGTCCAGCCGCGCCAAGCTGACCAACACCGCCGATCTGATCCGCCTGATCATCCGGGATGAGGCGATCCACGGCTACTACATCGGCTACAAATTCCAGCGCGCCACCGAACGCCTGCCCGAAGCGGAACGCGCGGCGCTCAAAGAGTTCGCCTTCTCTTTGATGTTCGAGCTTTACGACATAGAGGCGCGCTATACCGAAGAGCTGTATGACAGCCTTGGTCTGACCGAAGACGTCAAAGCCTTCCTGCACTACAACGCGAACAAGGCGCTGCAGAACCTCGGCTATGAAGCGCTTTTCCCGGACAGCGCCTGCGAGGTGAACCCGGCGATCTTGGCGGCGCTCAGCCCGGACAGCGAAAACCATGACTTCTTCTCGGGCTCCGGATCGTCTTACGTGATCGGCAAGGCGGTGGCGACAGAAGACGAAGACTGGGATTTCTGATGACCGCCGATACCCTGTCCACTGTGCGCGCCTGGCATGAGGCCTTTGAAGTTCCAATCAAGGACAGCCCTGTACTGCCCGAGGACCGTGTTCAGATGCGCCTCGCCATCCTCGAAGAAGAAGTGGCGGAGCTGCGCGAGGCGGTAGAGGCCGGAGATATGGTCGAGGTTCTGGATGCGCTATGCGACATTCAATACGTGCTCGACGGGACGTTTCTGGAGTTTGGCATGCACGGGGTGAAGGGCGCGGCCATGGGAGAGGTGCACGCCTCCAACATGTCCAAACTCGGCGAAAACGGCGCGCCCGTGTTGCGCGAAGATGGCAAGGTTCTGAAAGGGCCGAACTTCTTCCCGCCAAATCTGCGGCAGTTTCTGCCTGAATAGAGGCTACGCAGTGCTGCGCGCCTCCGACCACAATGCCACCTCTTTGGACAAGGATGGAGAGCAGACATGAGCGATGACATAAACGCCCAACACAACGAAAGAATGCGCAAGATCAAGGCCGTGCGCGACAAGATGATGGCGACCAAGACCGAAGAGAAAGGTCTGATCATGGTCCATACCGGCGCGGGCAAAGGGAAATCGTCGTCGGGCTTTGGCATGATCATCCGCTGCATTGCTCATGGCATGCCCTGTGCCGTTGTTCAGTTCATCAAGGGTAGCTGGGAGACCGGTGAGAAAACCTTTCTGCGCGAGCGGTGCTCCGAAGAAGTCCGCTTCTTTGTCTCCGGTGAAGGCTTCACCTGGGAGACACAAGACCGCGAACGAGACGTGGCAGCTGCAGAAAACGGCTGGCGCATTGCCAAGGAACAAATTCTGGACCCGGAGATCCAGTTCGTTCTGCTGGACGAGATTAACATCGCGCTGCGCTATGATTATCTCGACATCGACGAGGTGGTGGACTTCCTGCTGAACGAGAAGCCCGCGATGACCCATGTCTGCCTGACCGGGCGCAACGCCAAACCCGAGCTGATCGAAGCTGCCGATCTGGTCACCGAAATGACATTGCTAAAGCACCCGTTCAAAGACGGTGTGAAGGCGCAGAAGGGCGTGGAATTCTGAGCCATGCCCCGCGCGCTCATGATCCAGGGCACCGGCAGCAATGTCGGCAAGTCCATGCTGGTGGCGGGCCTGTGCCGTGCTGCGCGCAGGCGAGGGCTGTCCGTTGCGCCTTTCAAGCCGCAGAACATGTCGAACAACGCCGCAGTGACGGAGGATGGCGGCGAGATTGGCCGGGCACAGGCGCTGCAAGCGCTGGCCTCTGGCCTGCCGCTTCATACGGACATGAACCCGGTGCTTCTCAAACCCGAAACCGATGTTGGTGCGCAGGTGATCGTGCAGGGAAGACGCTTTACCAGCACCAAGGCGCGCGACTACTACGATCTCAAACCGCAGCTGATCGGCAAGGTTCTGGAGAGTTTTGAGCGTCTGAAGTCCGCGCATGATCTGGTCATTGTCGAAGGCGCCGGCAGTCCGGCGGAGGTCAATCTGCGCCGGGGCGACATTGCCAACATGGGGTTTGCCCGCGCCGCAAACGTGCCGGTGATCCTTGCCGGGGATATCGACCGGGGCGGTGTCATTGCACAGATCGTCGGCACGCAGGCGGTGATTGATCCCGAGGATGCGGCGCTGGTCAAAGGGTTCCTGATCAACAAGTTTCGCGGTGATCCGCGCCTGTTTGATGATGGCTATGCGATGATCGAAGCGCAGACAGGTTGGCGCGGTTTCGGTGTGGTGCCCTGGTTTCGCGAAGCCTGGAAACTGCCTGCCGAGGATGCGCTGGACGTGGATGCTCCCAAACGCGCGAGCGGTTTACACATCGTATGCCTGTGCCTGTCGCGTATTGCCAATTTCGACGATCTCGATCCGCTGGCACAGGAGCCAGGCGTGCGGCTGACCATGCTTGGACCGGGCCGCGCTTTGCCGGGTGATGCTGATCTGGTGATCATTCCGGGAACCAAGTCCACGCGCGGCGATCTGGCTTTCCTGCGTGCGCAGGGCTGGGATGTGGATCTTGCGGCGCATGTGCGGCGCGGCGGGCATGTTTTGGGGATTTGCGGCGGCTACCAGATGCTGGGCCGCACTGTTGCGGATCCCGGCGGGATCGAAGGTGACCCCGGCAAGGATGATGGTCTGGGGCTTCTGAACGTGGATACGATCATGACTCCGCACAAGCATCTCACACAGGTCGACGCCACCCACAGCGCCAGCGGCAAGGCATTCAAGGGGTATGAGATCCATATCGGTGAAACCACCGGGCCGGACCGATCCCGCCCCTTTGCCCATGTAGATGGCGCTGCCGAAGGTGCGGTGTCCACAAATGGCCGCATCATGGGAAGTTACCTGCACGGGATGTTCTCTGACGATGGCTTCCGAGCGGCCTGGTTGGCGGGTTTCGGCGTGACTTCGGAAGCGCGCTATGATGACACGGTAGAACGCACACTCGACGCGCTCGCGGACCACCTGGAGGCTCATCTGGACGTGGCGGGTTTGTTGGAAACCGCAGGCTGAGCGAAACCCGACTGCTCTAAAACCCTATGCAAACGCAAACCCCGAGCAGAGCGGCCATTCCCGCCATTGCCCGACGATAGAGGCCCAACCCGCACCCCAGATCAGGCGCGCCGGGATCGGGCGCGCCTTCATTGACCCAAGGTTCCTTGGCGAGGTGCGCGCCATAGACGCGCGGTCCTGACAGGCGCACATTCAAGGCCCCCGCCATCGCCCCTTCGGGCCATCCTGCGTTGGGCGAGCGATGTTTTCCTGCGTCAGCGCGCATCACGGACAACGCGCGGTGCGGTCGATTTGAAACCAAGGCGAACAGAACACCGGTCAGACGTGCCGGGATCAGGTTGACCAGATCATCCAGCCGCGCGGCCACCTTGCCAAAGCACTCGTAGCGCGCATTGCGATGGCCAATCATCGAATCCAGCGTGTTGATCGCCTTGTAGGCGGCAATCCCGGGCAGGCCTGCCACCGCGCCCCAGAATACCGGCGCGATGATTCCATCCGAAGTGTTCTCTGCAAGGCTCTCTAACGCACTGCGCGCCACGCCAGCGGTGTCCAGTTGGTTTGGGTCACGGCCCACGATCCTCGAAACCGCAGTGCGCGCGCTTGCCAGATCCCCCTGCCCCAACGGGCGCTCGACCGCCAACACATGATCGTGCATAGAGCGCAGGGCCAACAGCGGCCAGGCCAAGACCCCGCCCAGCACCACACCAAGCCATCCACTGGGCAATGCGCTCTGCAAAACAAGAGCAACGCCCCCTGTCACGCCAACCACCAGAACCGTCACCAAGCCCCCGGTCCATAGCCTTTGCCTTGGCCCCCCGGTATTCAGCATCGCTTCGAGCCGGGCGATCAGAGCACCGATCCATGTCACCGGATGCCCTATCCTGCGAAACAGGCCATCCGGCCAGCCGATCACGCTGTCCAGAGCACATCCAAGTAACATCATGGCGGCGAAACTCATGCGCCATCTCCGATCTCAATCCGCAACACGAACACAAAACCCATTTTGGTGACCACCCTTGCCCGTAAACACGCCAGAAAGCCCAAGCTCCGGCAGGCGAGTCCCCTACCCTGCCACTAGGCGAAATCGACTTGCGCTTCAGAGTGGCCCACGCACGCCGAAACAGGACGGGATGACAGGATCAATCGGCCCTTTCCTCTTTGAACGGATTCTGCTTTGTCACGCGGTCATGGGAAAGTCGATACTGATCACAGGCGGCGCGCGATCCGGCAAGAGCACCTACGCAGAGCGCGTGACGCTCGGCCTTGGTGTTCCCGCGATCTATATCGCCACGGCCGAAGCGCATGACGGCGAAATGGCCGACCGCATCGCCCGTCATCAAAGCCGCCGCGGGGTGGAATGGACCACACTCGCAGAACCGCTGGACCTCGCGCTGGCGCTGAAGGACAGCGATGGTTCGGCCCCAAGGCTCGTGGATTGCCTGACACTCTGGCTGTCAAACCTGATGTTTGCCGAACGCTGCTGGGAAGAGGAAACCGCCCGCCTGACCGATGCCCTCGCTGCCCAGTCCGCACCCGTTGTCTTTGTGACCAACGAGGTGGGCGCAGGGATCGTTCCCGAGAACAAACTGGCACGTCAGTTCCGCGATGCCGCCGGATTTATGAACCAACAGATCGCAACCGCCTGTGACGAGCTCTGGCTCTGCGTCTCAGGCTATCCAATCAAGGTCAAACCCTCATGACAACCCCCTTGGTTTTCCACAGCTTTGCTCAGATCACAGACGCTGCTGCCAAACTCACTGCCCCTGATAATGCGGCCCGCGATGCCGCAACCGAGCGGCAGATGACCCTCACAAAACCGCCGGGCTCGCTTGGCCGTCTCGAAGAGTTGGCGATCTTCGTGGCAGGTTGGCAAGGGCAGGTGAACCCGATCTTGGACAACGCGCAAGCGCTGGTTTTTGCAGGAAATCACGGGGTCTGTGCGCAAAGGGTGAATCCCTTTCCCCAAGAAGTCACAGCCCAGATGGTTGCCAACTTCCAGTCAGGCGGCGCGGCGATCAACCAGCTGTGCGGCGTCTCCGGCGCTGCGCTTTCGGTGATCGCGCTCGACCTCGACAAGCCGACGGCAGACTTCACCGAAGGCCCTGCCATGACAGAGGAAGACTGCCTGGATGCCATGCGGCGCGGCGCAGAGGCTGTCGATCCGAAGGCCAGTGTACTGATCCTTGGCGAGATGGGCATCGGCAACTCGACAGTTGCCGCAGCGCTGGCGCATGCGGCCTTTGGTGGAGAGGCCGCCGATTGGGTTGGAACGGGAACCGGCTCGGACGCGGAGGGTGTCGCGCTCAAAACGCGCGTTGTCGCCAGAGGCGTGGCTTTGCATGGCGATTCCAAAGGTCTTGCCCAATTGGCCGCTGTTGGGGGACGTGAACAAGCCGCGATTTGCGGGGCGGTGCTGGCAGCGCGTCAGGCGCGGATCCCGGTGATCCTTGACGGTTTCATCTGCACCGCAGCGGTTGCCCCCCTTTTTGCTGCAAGCCCTGCATTTCTCGACCATTGCCTGATCGGCCATGCCAGCCGCGAACCGGGTCATACACGCCTTTGCACCGCCATGGGCAAAGAGCCGATCCTGTCGCTCGACATGGCCCTTGGCGAAGGGTCAGGGGCCGCGTTGGCGCTAAACATTCTGCGCGGGGCTCTGGCCTGCCACAATGGCATGGCGACCTTTGCCGAAGCGGGTGTTGCCGGGGGTTGATCCGTCCGGCTGTGGCGTGACAACAGAACGCGCAGGCAAAGCACAGCTGAGGGTGCGTTTAACGGCCATCACGATGACAAACTGCTTGATGCTCTAGTCGCTAGAGGTCGTATTCCTATTGCGAATCAAGTCGAGCAAAGCGGTACGACAATGGCCTGCGCCCAAGAGACCAAACCTCAAAATGCATCAGTTGGCAGCGCGTGTTGCAGCGGTAGCGCTCCAAGGGCAAGCCAAACGGCGCAGCTCACCGGAAACACCAACGCTTTCCGGATCGAAGGCATGGACTGCGCCGCCTGTGCCGCCACGATCATCACCGCTGTTGAAGGGATTGATGCCGCCCTTACCGCGCAGGTTTCTTTGGCAAATGAGACACTGACCGTCTCCGCTGAAACGGGGGACGTCCCGACTGCAACGATTGAACAAACCGTTCGGCAGTTGGGGTTCGGAGTGGCCCCGCGTGACGCAGGCTCCGCTGCCCAAACACCTTGGTGGGCGATACCCAAAGTGCGCCACCTTGGCCTAAGCCTCCTGGCCACGGTTCTGGGCTTTGCGGTGGTTCACTTGCTCGGGGGGCACGATACGGTCGTGTTCACCGCCATCGCGTCGTTTGCCATCTTCCCCGTGGCCAAACGCGCTGTCATGGCGGCCCGGCTTGGTGCCGTGTTCACTATTCAAATGCTCATGATGATTGCCGCCATCGGTGCGGTAATCATTGGCGAACAGCTCGAAGCCTTACTGGTGGTTCTGCTTTTTACCTTGGGCGAAATTCTGGAAGCTCAGGCAGCGCAAAAGGCACGCTCCGGCATCAAGGCGCTTGGTGCTTTGTTGCCAAAGGACGCCTGGCTTCTTGACGGGAACACGCCGCGCCAAGTCCCTGCGGAGAGCCTGCAACAGGGGCAGCGTATCCTTGTCCGCCCCGGCGACAGGATGCCTGCCGACGGCACCATCGAAACGGGAACATCGAGCCTGGACGAAAGCCCGCTCACCGGGGAGAGCTTGCCCGTGACGAAATCCGTCGGAGAAGACGTCTTTGCCGGATCGGTCAATCACGACGCCGCGCTGACCGTCACTGTCACGAAACCCGCAGAGGACAACACGATCTCGCGCATCATCGCGATGGTGGAAAACGCACAAGACGCCAAGGCACCTACAGAACGGTTCATCGAACGATTCTCCAAAGTGTACATGCCGATTGTCCTGGCCTTGGCGCTCGCTGTCGCGATCCTACCACCTTTGTTGGCCGGGGCTGATTGGGCAACATGGACGTACCGCGCGCTTGCGCTTTTGTTGATCGGCTGTCCTTGTGCCCTGGTCATATCCGTTCCGGCCGCCATCGCGGCTTCGCTGGCAGCCGGCGCGCGACATGGCATCCTGATCAAGGGTGGCGCGGTCATGGAAGATATCGCGCAGGTCAGAACCGTGGTCTTTGACAAGACCGGCACGCTCACAGAAGGCGCGCCGCGAGTGACCGACGTTATCGCGTTTTCCGGAAGCAACTCTGCGTTGCTTGGGTTGGCCTTGGGATTGGAGCAAAGCTCATCCCATCCGCTGGCCGCCGCAATCTGCGCCCACGCGAGGTCAGAGGGCGCATCGGCTGTTGCCGTCGAAAACCCGCAAATCGTTCCGGGCAAAGGCATGGAAGCCACGGCAGGGGGCAAACCGCTTTTCATTGGCGCGCCGAAGTATGCGGCAGAGCGTGTCCCCCTGCCCGAGGACGCACAAACCTGGATTGCCGCCCTGGAAGACCAAGGATGTACGCTGGCTGTTGTGCTGCTCGGCACGGACGTTCTTGGTCTCATTGCCCTGCGTGACGAGCCTCGATCGGAAAGCGCCGCGGGCGTCCAAGCCCTTGCCGAGCAGGAAATTGGCGCGGTCATGATGACCGGTGACAACCGCCGCGCCGCCACTGCCATTGCTGCGCGTCTTGGCCTGACGGCCGAGGCTGAAATGCTCCCAGAACACAAATCCGCCCGAATTGCCGAGCGTGCCCAGCATGAGACAGTCATGATGGTTGGCGATGGCGTCAATGACGCCCCTGCCCTTGCCCAGGCGCAGGTCGGCGTTGCAATTGGATCCGGCACAGATGTGGCGTTGGAAGCCGCGGACGCCGCGTTGATGCGGAACGACATTCGGGACGTTGCGCGACTGACCGGATTAGCCCGGCGAACCATGAAAACGGTACGTCAGAACGTGGCCCTTGCGCTTGGGCTGAAGGCGATCTTCCTTGTCACAACCGTCACGGGCCTGTCCGGCCTTTGGATGGCTGTTCTCGCGGACACGGGTGCGACGGTTCTGGTCACGCTCAACGCAATGCGTTTGCTGGGCGCATTGGGAAAGCCGCCCCGCGCGGACAAGCCGCGCGTTGAGCGAAAATCGTTGCAGGTCAGCCCGGCAAACTGACTTTGCCATGGTCTGTGCGGCATTCCGCGTGATCGGCCAGCACCTCGATCACACGGCAATCACACACCCGACCATGGGCGCATTCGTCGACCATGCGCTCCAGCTCCCGCTCCAAAATCTGAAGCTGCGCAATCCGTTCCCGTATTGATGCCAAGTGATCGCGCGCAATGCTGTCTGCCGCATGGCAGCTGTCTTGTGGTTTTTCGGACATGGTCAGCAAAGCCCGAATGTCTTCCATCTCGAAACCAAGCTCGCGCGCATGACGGATAAAACGTAACCGCTCCAGATGCGCATTCTCGTACCGCCGCTGATTGCCCGCATTTCGCGGCGCTTCTGGCAGAAGTCCCACCTGTTCATAGTAACGGATGGTTGGCACCTTGACGCCAGTTTTCTTGGAAAGCTGGCCAATGGAATAGGACATGTCAAACCCTCTAGAGACTAGAGGTAATTTACCAGATCAAAATATCTCCGCAACCCGCCGTAAGGAGAGAACGAGGAATCTGCGGAATACACACGCGTCTCCCCTGCCCCACTTTAGTGTTTTGCTTCAATAACTTCCAATCCCCGACGCGCGAACCTCTCTGCCATGCCCGCGGGCGACTCCGTGCCAGCGGCTGTCCCCGCCTTTACGCGGTCCGCGATTCCGACCCAAATCACGGCGAACCGAAACAGCGCGAATGCCTTGTGGAACGCCGTCAAAGCCGACCCGCTTCGGCTCTTCGCCATATACCGCCCGACAAACTCAGCCTCTTCGGGAAGGTTCAGCGACGGATAGTCAAGACCAAGCAGGCCACCGTATTCCTCCGGTGCCGTGTGCCACGCCATGCAGCAGTATCCAAGATCCGCAAGCGGGTGCCCAAGCGTGGACAGTTCCCAATCCAGAATGGCCACCACGCGCGGCTCTGTCGGATGAAAGAGCACATTCCCCATGCGGTAATCGCCATGTGCAATGCTCACAAGCGCATCATCATCCGGCTGATTATCCACCAACCACTCTGCGAGGCAGTCCAGTTCCGGGATCGGCGGATGCGTGCTCTCATGCCATTGCCGGGACCATCGTGCGATCTGCCGTTCAAAATAATTTCCGGGCCGTCCGAAATTTCCGAGACCCACTTCCTCCGGATTGACTGCGTGCAGTTTTGCCAGAGCATCGGCAAGACCCATCCAAAGGGCGTGGCGCTCGGAGGGGTCCGCGTCTGCCAACGCACCATCGGCAAACACCCGGCCATCGACACGTTCCATCAGGTAAAAAGGTGTCCCGATCACTTCCGGGTCACTGCAAAATGAGATGGGGCGCGGAACCGGAACATCTGCTGGGTGCAGTGCGGACAGCACACGATACTCTCGGTCAACCGCATGAGCGCCGCGCAAGATCGGACCATCCGGCTGCTTGCGCAAAACCATACGGCGCGTGCCATGTGTGACGAAGTAGGTCGGGTTCGATTGACCGCCCTCAACACGCTCCAAAGCAAGCGGAGCATCACCGAAAAACTCGGCCAGGAAGCCTTCCAGCCGTGCCGGGTCAAAATCGGCATTCATGCACCGACATCCCACTGCCAAAACCCCCTGCCCTCTTTTTCAACGTTGCGATGCAGGATCATCTTGTGCACCTCATCCGCGCCGTCGACGAGCCGCGCTTGACGGGCATAGCGGTAGATCCACTCCAAAGGCGTATCCTTGGAATACCCGCGCGCGCCATTGATTTGGATCGCCACATCCGCGGCCTTGTGAAGCACATTCGCCACGTGGACCTTGGCCATGGAAACTTCCTTGCGCGCAAAGTTGCCGCGATCCAGTTCCCACGCAGCCTTCATCACCAAAAGCCGACCGATTTCGATCTGCATGGCAATATCGCCCATCATCATCTGCACGCTCTCGCGCTTAGACAGGCGCTCGCCAAAGGCAAAGCGGTTTTGCGCATAATCGTCCGCTATCTCGACACAGCGTTTGGCGAGACCAAGCCAACGCATACAGTGGGTAAGGCGCGCAGGGCCAAGGCGAATTTGCGTCAGCTTGAGACCATCTCCCTCCTCCATGAGCAGGTTCTCGGCCGGGATTTCCATATCCTCGTAGACAACCTCACAATGCCCTCCGTGCTCTTCGGGCCCCATGATCGGTATCCGCCGTTCAATACGAAAGCCGGGCGTGTCACGCCGATGCAAAAAAGCGGAAAGACCCTTGCGCGGATCATCCGAGGTGCGCGCAATAAGGATGAAGTGATCGCTCTCTTCCGCCCCGGTGATGAACCATTTGCGCCCGCGAATGACATAGCCGCTGTTTGTGCGCGTAGCCTTGGTCAGCATCATGCCGCCAGGATCGGACCCTGAACCCGGCGCGGGCTCCGTCATGGCAAAGGCGGACTGCACCTCCCCGCGCACAATGGGTTGAAGCCATTCCTCCTTCTGTTCCGCGGTGCCAACCTTTTCCAGAACCTGCATATTGCCATCGTCGGGAGCTGCGGCGTTGAAGACGACCGGGCCAAAGATCGACCGGTTCATTTCCTCATAGCAAACCGCCATCCCCTGCAGACCAAGCGCCTGCCCGCCGGTTTCCTTTTGCAATTGCAGGCACCAAAGCCCCTCTGCCTTTGCCTTGTCTCGCAGCCCGTTCAGAACGTCCTTGCGAATGTTTTCATGAAGATCGTACGTGTCCCGATCCGCTTCCAACGGCAGGATCTCTTCATCGACAAAACGGGCGATACGAGATCGGAAATCTTCGACGCGGGGCGTGATTGAAAAGTCCATGGCTTACTTGCCCGTCCAGTTCGGGGCGCGTTTCTCGCCAAAGGCAGTAATCCCTTCCTTCGCGTCTTCGGTCATCGGCATCAGCCCGATCTGGCTTTCCAAAAAGCTGATCGCCTGTTCGAAACTCATACCCGACGTCGCCGAAAGCGCGTATTTCCCGCGCCGGATGGCCGTCGGGGATTTTGACGTGACCCGCTCGACCAACCAGTCCGTTTTGGCGTCCAGCTCTTCTGGCGCGGCAACGTAATTTACCAAATTGCAGGCAAGCGCGTCTTCGGCGCTCATCATCTCGCCAGTGTAACACATCTCGGCAAAGGTCCGTGCGGGGATCAGGCTTTGCAGAAGTGCGGCGACCTGCATCGGGAAGAGGCCAACTTTGACTTCGGGCAAGCCAAACTTCGCTGACGAGGACGCGACAGCCATGTCACAAACCGCCAGCAGACCCATGCCGCCCGCCAGGCAAAACCCATTGATCCGGCCAATGACCGGTACCGTAGAGCGACGGGCCGCGCGCAGCATGTTGGCGTAGTTCGAAATCGGCTCCGAGTAGTCAAAATCGAAAACACCGCCGCCCAGATCCGCGCCTGAACAAAACGCCTTGTCCCCTGCCCCGGTCAGGACAATTGCCCGAATATCCGGATCCTTGGATGCTGTCTCGAATGCTTCGGTCAGCTTCAGGATTAACGCGTCATTGACGGCATTACGTTTCTCCGGACGGTTCAGCGTCAGGCGCAGTACGCTGCCTCGGCGTTCGGTGATCAGGTTTTCGGATTCGGACATTATGCCTCCCATTGGTCTTGTTCCTCTCGCAGCCTGCAAAAGGGCTGCGTTGTCCCTTGATCAATAGTTGATCATCTTGGAGCAAAAGGCGACCGGTTCGGAAAGGTTTTTTGTGCAAGTTCCTCCGCTGTTTCCGAAGGCTGTCCCGGCTGCTCCCGCGCCAAGATGGAGTTTACAGCTGTAAACTTGCGCCGTTGACAGACAGACCATATTGTCGAGTTGAGCCTGCATAGACACTAAATAGGCGAAATTTCTTGACTTAAGATGGTGAATCGCACCTTTTATCCCCAAGTGGCGTAAAAAAGGCCACATTTTTGAAATTGGGGCAACCACATGATTCCAGTGACACCACTTGACACTGAGAGACCATCAACGCTCGCGACCGAGATTTCCGAGCGTCTGAACGCTGCAATCCGGGAGCATCTGCTGTCGGCTTTCGCGCCGGACAACACCAAACGTCTGCGCAGTTTCTCGGCTCCTGAGGTGGCAGAACTCCTTGGCGTGTCCGGGCAGTTCATGCGCAAAGTTCATGCAGAAGGCACGGTGCCCGAACCGCAGGACATCCGCAGCGGTCGTCGGCACTACACCGCTCAGGAAATACTGAACGCACGCGAAATTCTCGAACGCTCCTCTCGCACCAAGGGACGGTACGTGCCGCAGCGATCGCCGGACGAAAAGCTACAGGTTTGGCAGTTGATGAACTTCAAGGGCGGCAGCAGCAAGAGCACCTCGACCATCCATCTCGCCCATTACTTCGCTCTGCGCGGATATCGTGTGCTTGTCGTAGATCTTGATCCGCAAGGCTCCCTGACCTCCATGTGCGGGATCAGCCCTGAGATCGAGTTTGACGGCCTGACAATCTATGATGCCATTCGCTATGACGATCCTGTCGATATGGCAGAGGTTGTTCGGGAAACCTACTTTCCCGGGCTTTCGATTGCGCCGTCTCGGCTCATCCTCTCCGAGTTCGAAACGGAGTCCGCGGTCCATTCCAACCCGGATCAGCCGTTCTTCACCCGCATCCGAAACGCATTGGCACAGGTCGAAGAGGATTTCGATCTGGTTCTGCTCGACAGCCCGCCGCAACTGGGGTTTCTGACCATCGCAGGTATGGCGGCGGCAAGCTCGCTGATCGTGCCGCTCACGCCTTCGATGCTTGATGTGTCCTCTACAGCGCAGTTCCTCGAACTCGCAGGCGCTTACATGGGCGTCATCGAAGATGCGGGCGCGTCTTTGCAATACGATCACTTCAAATTCCTGATCACGCGGGATGAGCCTACGGATGTGCCCTCACAACAGTTGACATCTTTCATGCGCGCCCTGTTCCAGGACCGTGTCATGTCTGCGACCGCGTTAAAGAGCACGGCCATCAGTGACGCGACGATGCTCAAGCAATCAATCTATGAGGTTGTTCGCTCCGAAATGACCCGGGCGACCTATGACCGTGCCAAGGGCTCCATGGATGCAGTTGGCAACGAGGTCGAGCGCATGATCCAACAATCATGGGGGCGTAGCTGATGGCTCGAAAGACGCTGCAAGACATGTCTGGCATCGCTAGCACCATTGCCCGCTCCGGCGCCAAGTCCGGGGACCGAACCACCAAGCCAAGCGCGCCGGCACTCGGAGCGCTCCAGGGGTCGTTGGCTGCAATTCGAGAAATCGATCCCGGTCTGATCGACGATTGGGGACCGGCGGACAGGTTGGGGGAGTTTACAGCTGTAAACTCGGAAGAAGACGGGGAGTCCTTTGAGACCTTGAAGGCGAGCATACAGGATGCCGGTCAGCAAGTTCCGATCCTTGTGCGCAAAGCTGGTGCTGACGATCGCTATGAGGCGATTTACGGCCGGAGACGGCTAAAAGCCTGCCGCGAGCTTGGGATCAAGGTCCGTGCAAACGTGCAGGACATTGATGACCAGACGGCGCTGCTTGCCAAGGGGCTCGAAAACGCCGCTCGGCGCAATCTGTCGTTCTATGAAAAGGCGCGATTTGCAGAGGCTATTTTGAACGCGGACCACACAACGGCCACGGTTCGGCAGGTGCTCAGCCTGTCTGCGTCCGGTCTCTCGCATTTGACCAAAGTGTATCAGAACATCCCCCAAACTGTCGGTGATGCGATCGGCGCGGCTCCGAAATCCGGCAGACCGAAGTGGACAGCGTTGGCGGAGCATTTCGTGGCAAAACGGATCACGAAATCCGCCGCTTTGTCCATTCTGGAATCCCTCGGGGCTAACGCATCTTCAGATGACCGTTTGGAACAACTCCTAAGCGAGATTACCAAGCGCGGGGCCCGTCCCGGCAGCGGGTCTTCGGAAACGTCCCCCGTTGAAGGGATAACGATCAAGACGGGAAAAGGCGCAGTCTCTTTGTCCGCCAGGAAATCCGGACCGAACGCGAAGTTCGCCGAATGGCTGGACGAGAACCTCGCCGACATAATCAAACAATCCTACGCCGAGTTTACAGCTGTAAATCGGACGGACGACACCTGAGGCAGAGCAGAAAGGAGAAAGGCAAACAAGAAAACCCCCGAAACCGGAGTTCCGAGGGCTGCTGCGCACAAGGCGCATTCTTAGCTTAGACACCTAGAATCTAGCAGCCACCGAATCACCACACAAGAGAAAACGCTTTTGAGCGAACGGGTTTTTTTTGTCTGCTGTTTGAGCGATGACAAGAATTGGAATGGCTCCGATTGGAGCAACTGAAGCGGTGCAGCTTCAGAACAGAGAGAGTTTGCCTTCTGGCTGGCGAAAAATCACGGACGGGCTTTCATATGCGGAACGTCTGGCGGAACACGGCGAAACTCTGGCTGTGCCCAAGGCGCAGGCCATGGCTGCCGTAAAACGGGTCGCAGCGCATATTGGTCTCAAGGCCGGCGATATGCTTCTTCTCGACACGCTCGGCGCCTTTTCACAGGTTCAGGATTGGACCGTGGGCAATCGGCCAATTGTCTGGGCGTCCAATGCCTACCTGATGGAACAAACCGGTTTTTCGCTGTCAGCCTTGAAACGGCACGCACGGCGCCTCGCGGACAGAGGCGTCATTTCCTTCAAGGACAGTCCCAACGGCAAGCGTTGGGGGAGGCGCGACGCCGAAGGCTTCATCACAGAAGCATACGGGTTCGATCTGTCGCCGCTGTCCGCGCGCGCGGAAGAGTTCGAGCGTTTGTGGCGCGCGCAAAAGGCGGAACGCACCTTGTGCCAACGTCTGAAACGCCAGATTACAGTTGCGCGGAGAGTCATCCGCGCTCGGGTTGAAAGCGCTATCCAGGACGATCTACGCGGTCCGTGGTCAATACTGATGCCCGCGTTTGACGATCTTCTGAAACAGCTTCCGCGTGGCAATTCGACTTCCGAAGCACTTGCGCGACTTTTGGAACAATTTCAACAGCTTCAAAGCAAAGTCGAAAACGCCATTCAGGCGGCTCTCCAGTCCGAGAGTTCTGTGGAAAACCATGAAGACCCGGTAGAATTGATCGAGGAAAACACACCAGAATTGACCCCCAAGGAGCCCATTTCTGAACCCCACATACAAACTACCAATCAACTTAATCCTGTAAATCGTAATTCTTTGAATGCCCGGAAAAAAACTGCTCCCACTGATAGCAGGATTGACGTTCCCACAGTCATGCGAGCTTGCCCAGAATTTACCACCTGGGTCCGAGCAATCGGATCCTATCTGAAGGATTGGCGTGATCTACACCGGGCTGCAGGTCATCTTGGACCAATGATCGGCTTGTCAGATCTGACTTGGAAGAAAGCTCAGGAACAGCTTGGACCCAAAACAGCTGCAGCCGCGCTTGTTCTGACTTTTGACAAGCACTGCGCCGGTGAGATTACGTCGCCTAACGGGTATCTGCGCGGGATGATCCGAAAAGCAGGGGCAGGGGAGTTGCATCTCGAGCGGAGTTTCCATGGCAGGTTGGCCAAGCAAGCGGCATAGTCAAAAAGGGCAGGGAGGTGAGGTTATACAAGATACAGTGCCGAAAGGACTGGGAAGCCCTTTATGTGGTGGCGGTTTCGCAAAATACTAACATCCAACGCCTCAGATGCGAAGAGTTGGGCCGCAAGGGGCATCTGCTGGAAAGATCAGCCAAACCCTTTATGATACGCAGGCTCAAACGGAGGAAACGACGGTGAACGTGACATTGAAAGACGTAGCCGAGCGCGCAGGCGTGTCGCGGTCTGCCGTGTCGCGTACATTTACCAAAGGTGCCTCTGTTTCGGCCAAGACGCGCGACAAGGTGGAACGCGCGGCGCAGGAGCTCGGATACAGCCCCAACGCTTTGGCGTCTTCTCTGACGACGGGACGGACCAAGCTGATCGGATTGATTTCGAACAACTTCCACAACCCGATTTTCCTTGAGGTTTTTGACCAGTTTACCCGCGCGTTGCAGGAGCGAGGGCTGCGTCCGTTGATTGTTAATCTGACCGATGAGACTGAGCCGACCAACTCTGTCAGAATGCTGCGGCAGTATTCCGTGGATGCGGTGATTGTCGCGTCTTCGACCTTGCCGCCCAGTTTCGCCAAGGCGTTCAACGATGCAAATGTGCCGGTGGTGCACGCTTTTGGGCGGTTCAACACATCTCCGGATGTTCACGTGGTTGGGATCGACAACGTGGAGTGTGGGCGGATCGCGGCGCGGGAGTTGCTTGCGCGTGGCTACCGGCGCGTGGGGTATTTGGGTGGTCCTGCCGACGCGACCTCTGCGCAGGATCGTCTGGTGGGATTTCGCGAGATCATTGAAGCAGACCCTGAAGCGGACTTGCTCAGTACGTTTTCGGGTGGATACTCGTTCGAAGCGGGACGGGCTGAGATGCTCCGTCAGATCGCCGCTGGTCCTGCCGAAGCATATTTTTGCGGCGATGACGTTCTGTCTGTCGGGGCGCTCTCAGCCCTTCGGGAAAGTGGATTAGAGCCAGGAAAAGACGTTGGCATCATCGGGCTGAACGACATGGAAATGGCCCGCTGGGAAAGCATCGCCCTGACCACGATCCACCAGCCGATTGAACGGATCATTGCGGCTTGTGTCGATCTGGTCGAGAGCATGCTGCAGGAGCCGGACCGTTACCCGGAGGCGCGGATTTTCCCGTGCCGCGTGATCGAACGCAGCACGCTCCGGCCCCGGGTTTGATTATCGGAACATCGGCGGTCTGGCTTCGGTCCAGGCGCCATCGGCATTGCCCGAAGAAACGGCCGCATGGACAGCCGCGATAGAGCGAACACCATCGGCGGCTCCCGGGAGGCCATCGCGGGCCTCGCCCCGGATCGCGTCGGCCAGATCACAATAGATGTTGGCAACCGCGAGCGGGAATCCTTCGGGGTGGGCAATGGCGACGCGGGACAGGCGCGTGGCATCGTCATAGAGACCGCCTTCGCCTTTCTCGATGATTTGCGTACGGCCACCGACCGGCGTGTAAACCAATTGGTTGGGCTGCTCTGAGGCCCACCGCAAACCGCCCGTTTCGCCGAATACCTGGATGTCAAACCCATGCTGCCGGCCGATGGCCACGGAAGACGTCCAGAGCCGGCCAACTGTGCCACCTTCCATGCGGAAGTTGATCATGGCGTCGTCTTCGAGCACGCGGGATGGAATAGTTGAGGCCATGTCGGCGGAGAGTTTTTCTACCTCATCATCGCAGATGAAGCTGGCCATGTGCAGAGCGTGGATACCGCAATCAGCGAACTGCCCCGAGACACCCGCCATCGCGGGATCATAACGCCAACGCACGCGCGGGTTATCGGCGTCAGTGGCATCCCCGTGGTGGCCATGGCTGAAATTGGTGACAACAAGGCGGACCTTGCCAATCTCCCCGGCGCGCACCATAGCGCGGGCCTGCCGGACCATTGGGTAAGCGGAATAACAGTAGTTGACCACGCAGAGCTTTCCGGTGGTTTCCGCAACGCGCACGATCTCCTCGCCTTCTTCGACGCTCATGGTCATGGGTTTTTCACACAGCACGTTGAAACCCGCTTCAAGGAAAGCCTTGGTGATTTCGAAATGCGTTGCGTTCGGCGTGGCAACAGTCACGAGGTCAACCCGATCCGCGCGGTCCCGTTCGCCCGCAAGCATCTCTTGCCAGTCGCCGTAGGCGCGATCCTCGGCGATCCCGAGCCGCTCTGCATACTCCCGCCCAACGTCGGGCCGGTGATCAAGCGCGCCTGCGGTGAATTCAAACAGCCCGTCCGCTTGCGCGCCGAGACGATGTGCCGGTCCGATCTGGCTGCCTTCGCCGCCGCCGATCATGCCCCATTTCAGCTTTTTCATGAGTGTCTTGTCCCTAGAATTCGGAGATGTTCCGCCAGGTCTTTTCCTGTGATGACGCCAGTGCGGCTGCCACAACACGATTGACCGCATGCCCATCAGCAAAGGTTGGCCATACCGCATCGCCAGTTTCAATGGCGTGCAGGAAATCGCGGGCTTCGATGATGATCTGGTCCTGATAGCCGGTGCCGTGGCCTGGGCCCTGGCAGAAGGGCTCATAATCCGGATGGGAAGGGCCTGTCAGAATCTTGGTAAAGCCGCGCTCCGCCTCTGGTCCGTCCATCCGGTAGAGCCAGATCGCGTTCTGATCCTCCTGATCAAAGCGGATCGCGCCCTTGGTGCCGGAGATCTCATAGGCGTAACCCATTTTGCGACCGGTTGCGACGCGGCTGAAGTACATATGCCCCATGGTGCCGTTTTCGAACCGGCACATCATCTGCGCGTGATCGTCGTTGGTGACGGTGCCGCCGGGGCGGGTTTCGTGCACGGTTTCGACCTCGGCCATAACGGATGAGATCGGCCCGATCAGTGCCAGCGCGCCGTTGATCATATGCGGTGCGAGATCGCCCATGGTGCCGTTTGCCATGCCGCTGGTGCGCCATGTGGCAGGGGAGGCAGGGTCAGCCAGAAAATCCTCGGTGTGTTCGCCGCGGAACCATGTCACGTCGCCGATCTCGCCAGCTGCGATAAGGGCGCGGGCGTATTGGCTGGCAGGGGTTCGGATGTAATTGAAGCCAACCATGGCAGGCACTTGGGCTGACTCCGCCGCCTTCATCATGGCGTGGCTATCCTCGATCGATGCGCCCAAGGGTTTTTCGCAAAAAACAGGTTTGCCAAGCGCAAAGGCCGCCTCGGCGATGGCGCGGTGTGTCGATTGGGGCGAGGCAATGACCACGGCTTCGACCGCAGGATCATTGACCAACATCTGCCAATGCGCCGTCGCCCGGGCAAAGCCATAGGCTTTGCGGTACCGCTCGGCGCTCTCTTCCGAACTTGCACAGATCATCTCGAGCCGTGGTCGAAGCGCGGTATTGAACACCGCGCCAACGGCAGACATGGCCACGGAATGTGCCTTGCCCATATAGCCGCCGCCGATGATTCCTATTCCGATATCAGTCATGTTTCAGCACCTTGGAGAATGGTGTTTGCAACCGGTTGCAAAATCGGTATCCTAGGATTCGTCCGGAGGCAAGATGTTTCCTTGTCCGGTACTGAAATCGCCGTGTCAGGGGGGACTGATGTCTGCATTGATCAATGGGATCAAAGGAAATCGTTTTGCGGTTTTTGGCCGTGCCGGGATGGACATGTTTGCCGATCCCGTCGGTGTGAAAAGTGAACATGCCGAGACGTTTCGCGCGGATCTGGGTGGCTCGTCCGCCAATATCTGCGCCGGGCTGGTAAAGCTCGGGAGCGCTGCGTCTTTGATCACCTCTGTGTCTGACGATGCCGTGGGACGGTTTGCCTTGAACCGGTTGCAGCATTACGGGGTCGATACGTCGTTTATCCGGGTTCTGGGCGGAGAATACCGCCTGTCTTTGGCAGTCTACGAAAGCTGCATCGACGCGTTCCAGAACGTCATCTACCGCAACGGTGCGGTGGATTTTCAAGTGACTGAAGAAGACATGGACCGGGTGGACTATTCCGGGTTTTCCGCCCTGATCACCGCCGGGACGGTATTTGCCGCCGAGCCATCGCGCAGCGCGACCTTCCGCGCCTTTGAGAATGCGAAGCGGGCGGGTCTGCCGATCATCTTTGACATCGACTATCGTCCTTA
>NZ_SRXY01000012.1 GCF_004804335.1 Pacificoceanicola onchidii | reverse complement strand
GGGTCAGCTCGATCTCCCAGCCGATGCTCGCCAAGCTGCGCGCCAAAGGCGTGCGCAAGGAACGCGTTGTGGAATTCCGCAACTGGGCGGACCTTGAGCGCGTGCAGCCGCTGACCGGCCCCTCGCCGATGAAGGCGGAGCTGGGCATCGACACGCCGCATGTGGCGCTCTACTCGGGCAATCTGGCCAACAAGCAGGGTCTGGAGATCCTGCCGGAGCTGGCCCGCCGCCTGAGCCACCGTGCGGACCTGACGATTGCGGTCTGCGGCGACGGGCCGATGCGCGCACGGCTTGAGGAACTGGCGAAAGACCTGCCCATGCTGCGGTTCTTCCCGCTGCAACCGGTGGAAAAGCTGAGCGATCTTCTGGGCATGGCGGATGTGCACCTTTTGCCCCAGATCGCGGGGGCGGCGGATCTTCTGTTGCCGTCGAAACTGACCAACATGCTCGCCTCGGGCCGCCCGGTGGTGGCCACGGCGGATGCGGGCACGGCGCTGGCCGAAGAGGTCGACGGCTGCGGCTACAACGTGCCGCCCGGCGATGCCGAGGCCATGGCCCGCGCGGTTGAAACCCTGCTGGATGCCCCCGAAGAGCGCGCGGTGCTGGGCACCGCCGCCCGGACCCGCGCCATGGAACGCTGGGACATGGGGGCGACCCTCGCCCGGGTGAAAGGGCAGCTGGAGGCGCTGGCGGGCTCGGGTGAGACCGCCCCGGAGAACGCGCGCAAGGACAGGGCCGAAGAGGCCTGAGAGCGCCCGGCTCTCCTGTGCGGCGGGCTTATCCGAAAACCCGCCCCACTGTCCGAAGCCGATGGGCGGTTACGCCCCGCGCCGTCGCAGCACCCGCATCAGGCCCAGAGCGCCGATCAGCAAAGCGCCCCCGGCTGGCAGCGGCACCGGTGTTGTTTCGCCGAAGGCGACGGTCAGCGTGTCTGACGGCAGGGCAAAGACAAAGCTGGACCCCGATGTGATGCCCAGGCTGGCGAAGCTTTCGTTTGCAAAGGTAATCTCGCCGGCAAGCGGGGCACCGGAGATGTAGCTCGGCGCGACGTTCAGGGAGAAAAACAGCTCCCCCGTCCCGATCCCATAGGCGGCCACCGCAAGCGAGTCCCCCGTGGATGTTCCAAGAGCGCCGCTGCCATAGGTGCCAAAGGGCGCGCCGGGCCCGACAACGGAAAACCCGATGGTCGAAACCGATGAGCTGAACAGGCTTGTGCCGGCCGGGGCCAGGATGCTGGCCGGCCCAAAGCCCAGATCCGGGGCGGCGCCGGTCAAATCAAGACTGCCGCTGAAGCTGCCCACAAGGTTGCTGCCTTGCTCGGAAAATTGCCACAGAACGCTGGCCTCGGCCTGCTCTGCGATTGAGAAAAGCGCCAGGATGCTGGCCGCCAGACCGGTTGTGACTCGTTTTAGCATAAGAGTATCCCCCAAATTGAATACAGCGCTTTGCCCGCGATCCGGGGCAGTCCACCGTCAGACAAACAACAGCGGTGGGTATCTGCCGTCACGCGCAAAGGGCCCCGGCGCAAAATACGGCAAGCCCGCTTCAAAAGCTACGCTCCCCGCATGCGCTCGCGGACATGTCAGAAGTCCCGCCACGAAAACCGGTTCCCCCGCAGCGCTTTGCGCCTTATGATCCCTCCGATCTTGTTGAACCCCTTTATGGCTCACCACGTCCCGAGGTGCCGATGTCCTTTTCAGAAAGTCTTTCGCCGTCGCCGCGGACCCCGACGCAGGGCATGAACCTTGCCGGATTGCTCTGGTTTGTCCTGATGTGCGCCGCCGCCCTGCCGATTTTCTGGCTCGGCTTTGTCTCGCTCGGCAATGCCTGGATGACGCCGGAATACAGCCACGGACCGCTGATCCCGCTGATTTCGCTCTATCTTTTCCTGCGCGAGCTGCGCAATGCGCCGCCGCTTGACCCGCTGAAGCCGGTCAGCCGCCTGCCCGGCGTGATCGTGGTGGGGGTTGGTCTCATCATCGGGATTTTCGGCAATCTCGTGCGGATTCCAGATGTGGTGACCTATGCCTTCATCATCTGGACCGGCGGCGTTGTGCTGACCTGCATGGGCTGGCAGCGCGGGCGGATGCACCAGCTCCCGGTGCTGCATCTCGTCTTCATGCTGCCGCTGCCGCAGTTCCTCTACTGGAAGCTGACGATTGCGCTGCAGCTGGTCTCCTCCGAGGTCGGCGTGTGGTTCATCCGCATGGTCGGCATTCCGGTCTTCCTCGAAGGCAACGTGATTGATCTGGGGGTCTACAAGCTGCAGGTGGCCGAGGCCTGTTCCGGCCTGCGCTACCTCTTCCCGATCCTGTCGTTCAGCTATCTGACGGCGATCCTCTATCGCGGCCCGTTCTGGCACAAGGCGCTCCTGTTCCTGACCGCCGCCCCGCTGACCATCTTCATGAACGCTTTCCGCATCGGGGTGATCGGGATTCTGGTGAACTACTACGGCATCGAACAGGCCGAAGGCTTCCTGCATGTGTTTGAAGGCTGGGTGATCTTTGGCGCCTGTGTGGGCCTTCTGTTCCTGCTTGCGGTGATCCTGCAGCACACCACCCGCAACCCCAAGACTCTGGCCGATACCATTGATCTGGATTTCCAGGGTCTGGGCGGCCAGGCGGCGCGGGTGCTGTCGATGGTCCCGAGCCGCGGGCTGGTCAGCGCCGCGGCGCTGTCGATCGCCGTATCTGCCGCCTGGGTGCTGGCCCCGCAGCCGCAGGGCGAGCGCGTGGCGCGTGAGAACTTCCTGTTCTTCCCCAAGGAAATGGGTGACTGGCGCGGCATCAGCCAGCCGCTGGATCAGGCCACGCAGGACGTTCTGAAGGCCACCGATTACGTCAACACCACCTTTGCCGCGCCGGGTGAGGCGCAGACGGTGAATTTCTTCTCGGCCTTCTACCAGAAACAGACCGAAGGCGCGGGCATCCACTCGCCCGAGGTCTGCCTGCCGGTGGGCGGCTGGGAGATGTTCTCGCTGCAATCGGTGCCGGTGTCCTTCCCGGGCACGGTCTATGGCGATTTTGCCCTGAACCGGGCGGTGATCCAGAAGGGGCTGTCCAAGCAGATGGTCTATTACTGGTTCGAACAGCGCGGCAGCCGCATGACCAACGACTACGCCGTGAAGGCGGGGGTGGTCTGGGACGGGCTGACCCGGCAACGCTCGGACGGGGCGCTGGTGCGCTTCGTGACGCCCATGGGGCGGAACGAGAGCGAGGCAGACGCCGAGGCGCGCCTGCAACGGCTGATGGCACAGGTGCTGCCCAAGCTGCCGCGGTTTATTCCGGAGTAAGGCCCCGGAGGCTGGTCGTCGAACCTGATGGTTCGCCTCGCGGGGCAAGTACCTGGTGGTTCGCGTCAGCGGCCTCCTCAAGCCCGCCTTGCCTTCCCCCTGCGAAGAGGCGACAAATCGGGGCACGCCTGATCCTGATGTGAAAGGATGCCCCGCCCGTGACCGGCCCCCCCCCTGTTTCAAAGACCAAAATTGCCCCGGAGCGGGTGGTCTGGCTGGGGCTGGCGCTGGTGTTCTGCGCTGTGGAGGCGGCGCTGATCGCGGCGGATCTGCGGCTCCTCGGCTCGCCGCTCTGGCGCCCGCTTGCCTATCAGTACGGCGGTTTCTGGGCCGGGCTGCTCTATGGCTGGCAGGCGAACTATGCCGCCCAGCCCTATGCCATGTTCCTCAGCTACATGGTGCTGCACGCGGGCTGGCAGCACATGCTGGGCAACGTGCTGGCGCTGGGATGGCTGGGGCTGCAGCTTGAAGGGCGGATCGGCGGGCGGCGGCTGGCCATGCTGTTCCTGATCTCGGGACTGGGCGGCGCGGTGGGCTTTGGCCTGCTGTCCACAAGCCCCCGACCCATGGTCGGGGCCTCGGGGGCAATCATGGGGCTGGTGGCGGTCTGGATCGCCCTGGACGCGCGCGACCGGCTGGCCGAAGGCGCCTCAGGACGCGCGGTCCGGCACATGGTACTGGGACGCACGGCGCTGGTGGCGGTGCTGAACCTGCTGGCTTCGGTGCTGGAAGCGGGCGGGCTGGCCTGGGAGACACATCTGGGCGGCTTTGTCGCCGCCGCGGTGGTTCTGGCCGTGATGCCGGGGATGCGGTCTCCGGGGTAAACCCGAAAACCCACTCAGTTGTTGTGATAGCCTGCCCCGTAGCGGCCATAGGCGCTGTATTTGCCGCCATAGCCATAGCGTTTCATGCCGCGCGGGCTGACGCTGTTGAGGACAAGGCCGCTGACCGGGCGGTTGACGCTTTCGAACATGTCGAGCGCCTCGGAGACCAGCGTCTTTGACGTGCTGTCCCATTTCACCACAAAGATCACCCCGTCCACCTGCTGCGCCACGATGCGCGCATCGGGCACCACCAGAACGGGCGGCGTGTCGATGATGATCTGGTCATAGACCCCGCGCGCCTCGTCCAGAAGCGCCGCGAACTTGTCGGAGGCAAAGACATCCGCCGCGTTGATCCGGCTTTCCTCGCCAAACAACACGTCGATGCCGATGGCCTCGTCGGTGACAACCGCCTCTTCTAGGCTGTGCTGTTCGGTAAGCACACCGATCAGCCCCTTGGGCTTTTCGATGTTGAAATAGGCCGAGAGCATGCGCCGCCGCACATCGCCTTCGATCAGCAGCACCCGCTTGCCCATGCCCGCAAGGTTCTGCGCCAGCGCCATGGAGACAGTTGTCTTGCCCTCGCCGGGGATCGACGAGCAGACCAGCAGCACCTGCGGCGGGTTGTCGAGGTTTGACAGCAGCACCGAGGTGCGCAGGTTGCGGATCGATTCCGCTGCTGCCGAAGAGGGTTTCTCCGCCAGGTAGGTCAGCACCGCCTTGCGCCGGCGCGCCGGGATGCGCGGCACCTCGCCGAGCACCGAATAGCCCGAGAAGCGCTCCAGCATGGAGGCGCTGCGGAAGCTGTCATTGGCCGCCTCGCGCAGGAGCACGAGCAGCGAGCCGACCAGCAGGCCGAGGAAGGCGCTCAGCATCAGGATGCGGGATTTCTGTGGCGAGGCGGGCAGCACCGGGATCACCGCCTGCGAGAGCATCCGGCTGTCCGCCTGCTGGATGCCCTGCTGCGCCGAGGTTTCCTTGAGACGGGCGAGGAAATGCTCATACAGCAGGCGGCTTGCCTCGGCCTCGCGGGTCAGCTGCTGCAGCGCGATCAGGTCTTCGTTCTGCTTTTCGATGCGCGCCTCGAACTCGGCTTTCGAGGCTTCGAGCGCGGCCATTTGGTTGTCGATCCGGGTGACGTCCTGCGCCGCGCGCAGGCGGGTGGCCGCCAGACGGTCCTCGAAGGCCTGCGCGATGGCGGGTTGGGTGATCCGGGGCAGCATGGCCCGCAGCTGACTGTCGCCGCTTGCCGCCACCTGCTCTTCGGGCGTGCGCGCCGCGGCCAGCGCCGCCTGTTTCTCGACCGCCGCCGCCCGGCGCAGGCCGGTGTCCTCGATGCGGTCACGCAGGTCCTTGAGCTGGCGCTCCGTGGCGGCCAGCGCCTCGGGGCTGATCAGGTCGGTGCCGGTGCTGAAGGCCTTGGCCCGGCTTTCGGCGGCCTCCAGTTCGGCCTGCAACTCGGTCACCCGCTCGGTGAGCCAGCCCGTGGCCTGTTCGGTTGCGTCGAATTTCACCTCGAGCTGGTTGCGGATGTAGGTGTCCACCAGCGTATCGGCCATGCGCGCCGCCTTGCGCCCATCCTCCGAGGTGATCGTGACCTCAAAAACCAGGCTGTCGGGCACCGTGCGCACGGACACCGCCCGGCGCAGCGTGTCGATGGTGACCTGTCGCCGGAACTGGTTGGCGCGTTCCTCGGAGACCTGCTTGGGGGCGGCGGTCATGCCGAGCAGATCTTTGACGAAGGTCTTGATCTGCGCCACCTGACCGGGCGGACGCAGGGTGGTGTTGAACTCCGGGTCCTCCATGAGGCCCATGCCATCCACGACCTTGCCCAGAAGATCGCGGCTGCGCAGCACCTCGACCTCGGTGTTCACCACCGAGCTGTCCCGCGACAACCCGCCCATGACGCTGTCGAGGTTGAGCACCTCCTGGTCGCGGTTGTTCAGCATGACCACCGCCGTGGAGCGGTAGAGCGGCGTGGCCACCGCATAGGCGTAATAGCCGCCGATGAGGATCGCGGCCACAACCGCAATCAGGATGATCAGCTTGCCGCGCCAGAGCACCTGCAACAGCGCGCGGATATCAATCACACGCTCGTCCTGCGCGTCACCCTTGCCACGGGCGATGCTGGTCTGACGGCCTGCGGAAAAAGTCGTGTTCATCAAGTCCGCCCAACATCCCCAAAACGCGCCGTTTGGCGCAATTATACCCGGCCCCCCACGGGCCCTGAAATCAAGAACGGTATAATCCGTTCCGGGGCGCACATCCAGCCAAACCCCATCCCGTCGCCCGGCCAGCCCGCACCACGCCCAATCAACAGGCCCTGAAACGGGCCCCGGACCCGTCCTTTGGAACAGACATCCAGTAGACCTTGCCCGCGCGACGTGGTCTTATAGCGTCGTGTCGGGCAGAGCCCGCCTGCACACGCATTTTGGAAACACTTTTATTCATAATGATGCCTCTTCCCAGACCTCTACCGGCACAGGATTGCCACATCCGCCCCATTGACGATTTACATCCCACGTCGCATGGGACATTTTCGCGCCCGGAAAGCGTGGCCTCTGCCGGATACGGCAGGTCCCAAAAGCCGCAGATCGCCCCACGGAGGCCAGATGGCCAAGACTGAACAAGCGCGCCGCGTTCTGATCGTGGTCGAGAACCTGCCGGTGCCGCTGGACCGGCGGGTCTGGCTTGAGGCGACGACACTGCAGGCGGCGGGCTATGAGGTTTCGGTGATCTGCCCCATGGGGCGCGGCTGGAACGAGCCCTACGAGGTCATCGACGGGGTGCACATCTACCGCCACCCTGCCCCGCCCGAAGCCCATGCCGGGGCCGTGGCCTATGCCCGCGAATACCTGCACGCCATGCGCCACTGGTTCCGCCTTGCCCGCGTGGTCAAGCGCGAGCGCGGCTTTGACGTCATTCATGGCTGCAACCCGCCGGATCTGATCTTCCTGCTGGCGCTGCGCTATCGCCTGTCCGGCGTGCGCTACATGTTTGACCATCACGACGTCTGCCCGGAGCTGTTCGAGGCCAAGTTCGGCAAACGCGGCCTGCTCTACAAGATCATGCTGCTCTGGGAGCGCATCACCTTTGCCTGTGCCGATGTCTCCATCGCCACCAACGAAAGCTTCCGCGCGATCGCCATGCGGCGCGGCAAGATGAAGCCCGAGAACGTCTTTGTCGTCCGCTCCGCCCCGCGCATCGAGAAATTCCAGCCCGGCCCCGGCGATACCGCTGCGCGCAAGGGCGCAAAGACCATGCTCGGCTATGTGGGCGTCATCGGCCAGCAGGAAGGCATGGACCTGCTGCTGGAGGCCATGCATCACCTGATCCACGATCTGGGCCATGACGATGTGCATCTGGCCATCGTCGGCTTTGGCCCGCATGTGGATGTGGTCAAGGCGGATGTGGCGGCCAAGGGTCTTGAGGCTCACGTCACCTTCACCGGGGCGCTGTATGACGAGGACCTCCTGAAGGTGCTCAACGAGATCGACATCGGCGTGGCCCCCGATCCGAAGAACCCGATGAACGACATCTCGACCATGAACAAGGTCATGGAATACATGACGCTGGAAAAGCCTCTGGTGCAGTTTGACCTGACCGAAGGCCGCGCCAGCGCCGGGGATGCTTCGCTTTATGCGAAATCGAACGATGCGCAGGATTTTGCCCGTTGCCTCGCCCGGCTGATCGAGAACCCCGAGCTGCGCGCCGAACTGGGCGCGAGGGGCCGCGCGCGGGTGCTGGAGTCGCTGTCGTGGGATGCTTCTGCGCCAAAGCTGCTCGCCGCCTACGACCGGATTTTCAGCATGGTGGGGCAAGACACCGCCTCCGAACCTGCCCCGCGCAAGGAAGCAGAGAGCTCCTGAGGGCTGGTATAGGCCGGGGCCTCATGACCGATCTCCACCCCTCATCTTGTCACCTGAAGCCCTCAGAGATCCGATAAAACGCCTCCCAGGCGGCACGCTGCTCTGGCGATATTCCATCGTCTGTGCCTTGGGCCAGATCCTCGGGTGTGATCCAGTCCAGGTTCAAGGGCAGCGCTGCGGCGCATAGAGTTTCGACCTGCTCGGGCGTCAGATTGACCCCGATGAGCCGGGAGAGGCCCGCCTCGCCGTTCGCCGTGTCAACAAGGGTCGCAACGAGGGTCTGTAAATCTGCGGCTTCAGCGTTCTCTGGAAAGGCTTGTACAAGGGCATCAATCTGGAAAAAATCCTGCTCCCACGCACCGCCGCAGGCCCATTTCACCGCGACAGGCGTGAGAACAAAGTCAAACCCAAAGAAGACGTTGCGTATGGGGGGCGTTTGCGCCGAAGCGCTTGCCGCCAGAAGGCCAAGGCAAAGAGATGCAAGACGAAGACGACAACCCACTGAATCAAGTCACCTTTACATGTACACGCCAGCCAATCTCAGAAGGGAAGTCCCAGCCCTTAAAGAACGCCCGAAAACAGGCGATTACATCGTCAATAAACAACCCCTCATCCGGCTGATGCTCAATATGCCCCGCCCCGCAGACCAGAGTTTGCGTGCCTTTGAACGGCGACTTTACGTCGAACAGGAACGCCCGCTGGATGTCACTGGATCCCTTGGCGCGCCTCTCCAGAATACATGTCACGCGACCACCAGCCACCTGTACGAAGCTGCCGTCATCTTTGGTCAAAGACGCAAAGGATGTCTTGCCGTGGCTTTTTAGGCCACGCAGCACCCTTTCAACCGTTGAGAAATCGGCAACCCGCACCGGGTTCTTGTTTTCCGCTTCCAGCAACATAATGACAGGCTAAGAAAGCCCCGCCCCAAAGTCCACAGCCGCCTCGGCTTCGCTGGTCACCGGCTGCATTGCCAGACGGATTTCGGGGATGGTTTTCATGCCCCTCCCCCCGCAGAGCGCACAAACTGGCTGGAGAACTTGACGTTATAGGCGTGAAATTCGCCGTCCGGTGTGAGGACCAACTCGGTGATGTTCGCCCGCTGAAACGCGTCGTCCTGCGCGTCGTCTTCCACCCTCAGGCTGACAACAACCGCGCCGTCGTCCTCTCCCATGAGCTTGTAGTCATAGGCAACCGCCGCCCCGAAACACAGGATGTCTCCGCCCTCGATGATCAGTTCGGAGGCGCTGTCCTCCGCCTCGACCCAGCGGCCCTGCATCTGCGCCGGCAAAGGGGCTTCCCTGTCAAACCGCTCCATCCCTGCACTTCCTCAATCCTCGTAATACCCCCGATACCAGTCCACAAAGGCCGCCACGCCGTCTTTGACGTCCGTCTGGGGCTTGTACCCTGTCAGACGCTGCAACAGCGCCGTATCGGCCCATGTGGCGGGCACGTCGCCTGCCTGCATCGGCATCAGGTTGCGCGTGGCCGTCAACCCCGTCGCTGCCTCGATGGCTGCGATGTAGTCGGTCAGCTGCACAGGGGCGTTGTTGCCGATGTTGACCACGCGATGCGGGGCCACCGGGGAGAGGCTGTCGCCCTCCTCCACCACGCCGTCTTCGGGCCGCTCCGGCACGGCGTCCATCAGCAAACGGATCGCCTGCACCAGGTCCTCGACGTAGGTGAAATCCCGCTTCATGTCGCCGTGGTTGTACACGTCGATCGGATTGCCGTTCAGGATCGCGCGTGTGAACTTGAACAGCGCCATATCCGGCCGCCCCCACGGCCCGTAGACCGTGAAGAAACGGAACATGGTGACCGGCAGGCCAAACAGATGCGCATAGGAATGCGCCATGTTCTCTGTCGCCTTCTTGGTGGCCGCATAGAAGGACATCTGGTGATCGGCCTTATGCGTCTCCACGTAAGGCATCTCGGTGTTCGCCCCGAAGGCCGAGGAGGTGGAGGCCAGCAGCATGTGTTTGGGCGGATGCGCCCGCGCCGCCTCCAGGATCTCGAAGGTGCCGGTGATATTGCTCTCAAGATAGCTGCGCGGGTTCTCGATCGAATACCGCACCCCCGCCTGCCCTGCGAGGTGGATCACGTAATCGGGCTTGTGCGCCTCGAAGAGCGCCATCATCCGCCCCGGGCTTTCGATACTGTCGTTGACCACAGAAAACCCGGCGTTCTGCAACAGCATCGCCTGCCGCCGCTCTTTCAGCGTGACGTCGTAGTAATCGGACAGGTTGTCGATCCCCACCACGGTGAAGCCCTCGGCCAAAAGCCGCGCGCAGAGGAAGTAGCCGATGAAGCCCGACGAGCCGGTGACGAGAACCGTGCCAGCCATCAGTCCGCTCCAAACAGATCGCGGGTGAAGACCTTGTCTGCCACATCCGCAATGTCATCGGTCAGGCGGTTGGCGACGATCAGATCGGCCTCCGCCTTGAAGGCCTGCAGATCGCGGATCACCCGGCTGCGGAAAAACTCATCCTCCTCCAGCACCGGCTCGTAGACGATGACCTCGACACCCTTGGCCTTGAGCCGCTTCATGATCCCCTGAATGGAGGATTGGCGGAAGTTGTCGGAGCCGGCCTTCATCACCAGCCGGTAGATCCCCACCACCTTCGGCCCCTTCATCAGGATCTGATCCGAGAGGAAATCCTTGCGCGTGCGGTTGGCATCGACAATCGCCCGGATGAGGTTCTGCGGCACGTGGCTGTAGTTCGCCAGAAGCTGCTTGGTGTCTTTCGGCAGGCAGTAGCCGCCATAGCCAAAGGACGGGTTGTTGTAGTGCCCGCCGATGCGCGGATCGAGGCTGATGCCGTCGATGATCTGCCGCGTGTCCATGCCGCCCGCCATGGCGTAGCTGTCGAGTTCGTTGAAGAAGGCGACGCGCATGGCAAGATAGGTGTTGGCGAAAAGCTTGATCGCCTCGGCCTCGTCCGGGTCGGTGAAGAGGGTTTCGACCGCTTTCGTTTCCGCCCCTTCGAGCAGCAGCCCGGCAAAGACCTGCGCCCGCTCCGAGCGCTCTCCGACGATGATCCGGGAGGGGTGCAGGTTGTCATAAAGCGCCCTGCCCTCGCGCAGGAATTCGGGGCTGAAAATGATCTGGTCGGTTTCCATCTCGTGCCGCAGATGGCGCACGTAGCCCACGGGGATGGTCGATTTGATCACCACCGTGGCGCGCGGGTTCACCGCGAGAACCTCGGCGATCACCGCCTCGACGCTGGAGGTGTCGAAGTAGTTGTTCTTGGGATCGTAGTTCGTGGGCGTGGCCACGATGACAAATTCCGCATCGGCATAGGCGCTCGGCGCATCGGTGGTGGCGGTGAGCGACAAATCGCGGCCCGCAAGGAACGCCTCAAGCTCCGCATCGACGATGGGGCACTGGCGGGCGTTGACCATGTCCACGCGGGCCGGGGTGACATCCACCGCCGTCACATCGTGGTTCTGCGCCAGAAGGACAGCGTTCGAGAGGCCCACATAGCCCAGCCCGGCAACGGCGATCTTCATGACGTGTTCCTTCTTGCGGCTGCATTCCCAAGTGTTCCGGGATTTGTCCATACGGGGCATTGCCCCCATGGACAAGCCGGGGCGCGCGCGCGGGCTGATCCCCGCTTGGGCAAAGCCCCTGCCCCGATCAAAAAAACCGCGGTTTGCGGTTGTGCCGCGCCGGAGGCTGATGTTTGTGTGAGCCAATACAGGAGAGAGGGCCCAGCCTCATGCCATCACGGATTATCGCGCGCGGGGTGATGCCGCTCTACATGCTGGCCTGCGGCTTCCTGCATCGCCGTCACCACCAAAAACCGCCCTTCGACATGGGCCAGTTCACCCGCGATTACGCCCGGCTGCCCGCCCCGAAACCACTGCCGGAGGCGCTGACCCGGCGGATCTTCATCTACTGGAAACAAGGGTTCGAGAACGCCCCGCCGATCGTGCAGGCGATCCGGGCGCGCTGGCAGAGCCTCAATCCCGGCTGGGAGGTGGTGGAGATCACCGAACAGAGCGAAGGCGACTGGGTCGACATGTCCGACATTCACCCCGATCTGCCCATCGCCACCCGCAGCGACGTGCTGCGCCTGCGGCTGATCGAGCGGCACGGCGGCATCTGGGCCGATGCGACGCTGCTGCCCATGCGGCCCCTGGAGGACTGGCTGGGGGCGCTGATGGACGAGGGCTTCTTTGCCTTCCGGCAGGACATTCCCTATCGCCGGGTGTCCTCGTGGTTCCTCGCCGGGGTGCCGGGGGCGGCGATTGCGGCGCGCTGGCAGGACTGGTTCGGCAGCTACATCGCCCACCGCCCGCATCCCATCGCCTATTTCGCGGTGCATTTCTCTTTTCTGGCCGCCATGTGGGGCGGATCGGCGGCGGCAAAAGCCTGGCGCCGGGTGCCGGTGCTGAGCGCGGACGGCCCGCATCATCTCAAGTGGCTGCTGCATGGGGCCGACGATCCGGCCAAGCGCCCCTCCCCCGAAGAGCTCGCCGCCGTGCCGGTGTTCAAGCTGGCCTGGAAAAACGAGGCCGAGAGCGTCGAAGGGGTCACGGCGAAGCTGGCGGAATTCGGGATCGCGGATCCCTGGGGTTAGGAGGCGGCTTCCGGGATCGGCCAGAGCGCGTAGTCCTGCGCATAGAAATCCCGGACAAAGGCGGTGATCGCCGTCTCATCCGCTTCTGACAGCGCCAGCCGACGCCCCTGCCCCGTGGCATAGCGTGCGCGCGCCGCCCGCTTGCCCCGGTCCAGCACGGCCGCCATGCCCGGCACACGCTTCAGCGCCGATTGCAGCCCCTTGGCCCGGTGCAGAAGCCGCGCGGCGGGCGGCAGGTCATAGGTTTCGGCGGCGCGCTCCTGACGCGCGTGGATTTCGCTGCCGGTGCGCTCGGAGAGCGTGGCAAAGAGCCCGGCGATGTCGGCGGTCTCATAAGCCTTGGCCCGAATGCCCGATTGCCCGGAACGCCAGTAGAGATGCTGCGGTTTGAAATGGGTCAGGGAGAAGTCATCGAGGACCGTCTCGGCCGAGCCCTTGGCCGCCAGCCTGTCCATGACCCTGAACACCATATCCCGGCCCTCTTCGGGGCTGGCCAGACGCAGATCCGTATCGGTGAAGGTGCGGCAATACTCGGAGACCGAGGACAGGAAGCGTTTGCGCGGATCGCGGATCAGGCAGAAGAGAGCATAGCCCTGCACTTCGGCCCAGAGGTCCGGATAGAACCCGGCAAACTCGTCGATCCCCAGATGGGCGCGGTCGACCTCGATGCCTTTTGTCTGGGCCGGATCGGCGTGCCAGAGGCCGAAACCGATGTCGTTGAACGGCGCAATGGCGCTGCGGATCGAGGTGCCACCGGCCTTGGGGTTATGGAAGAAAACGAATTGGTGTTTGTGCGAAATGATCACGGCGGGTCTGCTCCAGGGCGCGTGAAAGGCAAAGGCGCCGCTGTCTGACCTATCCCGCAGGGGGCGGACACTCAAGCATGATGCATGGGATACCCATTTGGTACTTATATGGTATCCATGTAGTACTTTATTAGTAATAAAAAGATACCGGATAGCTACCCGATACTAAATGCATATCTGATAGCTACTGGATACTATCAAGGTAACAGTTGAGTAGCTGATAGCTACCGGCTACCATATCCGCATAACAAACATCATGAGGGAGCAGTTCTCATGCCGATCATTTCTTTCGCCAACCCCAAGGGCGGGGCGGGCAAGACCACAACCGCCTTGCTTCTGGCCATGGAGCTTGCCGAACGCGGGGCAGGGGTCACCATCATCGACGCAGACCCGGAGCGCTGGATTTCGCAATGGGCGAACCTGCCGGGCAAGCCGGACACCATCATCATCCAGAGCGACGTGACCGAAGAGAGCATTGTCGAAGCCATCGACGAAGCCGCGCAGGAGAGCCAGTTCGTCATCGTCGATCTCGAAGGCACGGCGAGCCTGATGGTCGCCAATGCCATCGGCATGTCCGATCTGGTGGTGATCCCGCTGCAGGGCTCTTCGATGGATGCCAAGGGCGGCGCCAAGACCATTCGCCTGATCCGCAACCAGGAGCGGCTCGCCCGCCGCAAGATCCCGCATGGCGTGGCCCTGACCCGCACCAGTGCTGCGGTCACCTCGCGCGCCATGAAAAACGTGCAGGCCCAGCTGGCCCGCGCCGGGATCGAGGTTTTCCGCACCCCAATCGTCGAGCGCGCGGCTTTCCGCGATCTGTTCGACTATGGCGGTACCCTGTCGACGCTGGACCCGGCACTGGTCAGCAACATCGAGAAAGCCCGTCTGAATGCGCAGGCCTTCGCCGGTGAAGTGCTGTCCTGGCTGAAATCGAGCCGCATGGCGGAGGTGAGCTGATGAAGGAACGCGCCGATCTGGGATTTGACGACGAGCTGGAAGGGTTCGACCCCGCCGACTGGGCCCCGAAACCCAAGGCAAAACCGAAACCCGAAGCGCAGGCGGCCAGCCGCGAGCTGGCCGAAGCCACGGGCTTCCGCTCCCGCGAGCCTGCCAGGGCCAAACCCGATCCGAAGCCGGCAAAACCGAAAAAGCCGGCCAAAGGGGCAGGGGAGACGAAACCGGTCCGCCGCCGCCGCACCGGGCGCAACGCGCAGTTCAACATCAAGACCAAACCCGAAACCATCGAAGCCTTCTATGCCATCGCCGATGCGCGCGGCTGGGGGCTGGGCGAGACGCTCGAACACGCAGTCTCTCTCATGCAAAAGGAGCGGCGTTGACCGCTCCCGTTCTTTTGGTGTTTCAGGGCTTTTCTGACTCTTTCAAAGCCCGTTTGGGGCCTCCGGAGCCACCCAGCGGGCTTTGGGGTGTTATATATGTGTTAAATATAGTGTTACGCCCTCTCGAATCGGCATTTTTCCAAACAATTCCAAAATCTTGCGAACACCCCCCGTGTGTAAAGTGGTGATTCTGCGTGTGTAAAGTGGTGATTCCCCGTGTGTAGAGTGGTGATTCCAAATTCCGCGAATCAGACCCCTTTAAAAACAGGCCATAACCCTTTGATCCCGATTCGTTTTTCGCAGTTCGAGCGTGGGTGAAGTGTCGTTTGCCCGTGGGCGAAGTGTCGTTTTGGCCTTGGCGTGTGTGAAGTGTCGTTCTAGAGTGCCCCGTGTGTGAAGTGTCGAAGGGAGCTGCCATGACCACCGACTACCCACTTTTGCCGGACCGCCACCCGCAAGGGGACTTCTTTGTCTGCGACATTCTCGATGCCGCGCCGAAAGGGGATGTGGGCTCCATGGAGCACCCGATCTTCTCGTTGTCGACGAAACCGGACACACGCCCACGCAAATACGAACACAACGGCATGACCGTCGAGATCAAGCCCTCGGTCGACGGGCTGGCCACGGTGCATGACCGCGATGTGCTGATCTACTGCATCTCGAGCCTGATCAAAGGCATGAACGAAGGCCGCGAGCCGCAGCAGGTGATCCGCTTCCAGGCTTCGGACCTTCTCAAGGCGACCAACCGCATGACCACCGGGCGCGGCTACAACCTCCTGAAGGCGGCCATGGAGCGGCTCGCGGGCACGCGCATCTCGACCAACATCACCACCGGCGGGCAGGAGATCTTTGAAACCTTCGGGCTGATCGAACGGGCGCGGATCGTGCGCGAAACCCGCGACGGGCGCATGCAGGAGGTGGAGGTCAAGCTGTCGGACTGGGTGTTCAACGCCATCCGGGCGCAGGAGGTGCTGACCCTCTCCCGCGAATACTTCCGCCTGCGCAAGCCGCTGGAGCGGCGCATCTACGAGCTGGCGCGCAAACACTGCGGACGCCAGCGCGAATGGCGGGTCTCCATGGAGGTGCTGCAGAAGAAATGCGGCTCCGGCTCCACCCTGCGCGAGTTCCGCCGGCTGGTTTCGGCCATTGCCAAGGAGGACAAGGAATACGGCCATATGCCGGACTACGAAATCCGCATCGACGAGGAAAAGGACCAGCTTATCGCCCGCTCGCGCGGCACCGTCGGCCCGGATATCTCGGACATGGTCCGGATCCCCGAACTGGACCCGGATGTCTACGACATGGCCCGCGCTGCCGCGCCGGGCTGGGATGTGCGCATGATCGAGCAGGAATGGCGCCGCTGGGCCTCGGAGGTTCCGCGCAATCCGGAGATGGCCTTCCTCGGCTTCTGCCGCAAATGGAACGAACGCCGCGGCACCCCCTGATCCGCGCCTCTGTGCGGTTCGGTGCCGTTTCAGCGTGCCGCCTCAGGAAATCTTGCTTTTTATTTAATCAAAGGCTAACAAATTGTGAGGGCAGTCACTGCCAGATTGCTCACATTTGTTTTAATTGTTGATAGTCTCAAACAGGTCTTCGGGACGCGGATTTCACGGCACAAAGAACGGGTTGGATTATGGATTTCTGGACATTCGTCATGGCGGCCTACTGCCTGAGTGCGATCATGGCGATTACGCTGACTTACCAGGAACAGAAACGACGCGGGCAAAGCTCCCCGGTCTACTCACTCATCGGGTATCTTCTGTGCACGGTCTGGCCCGTGGTCGCGACGGTCATGGTGGTTTTCTACAAGGCGGGCAACAGCCGGCCTCTGGTCGGACGCGCCGACTGACAGATTTGTTTTTAAACGGTCCGCCCGGAGGTCCGGGTATGCCGACAATGTATTTTGAACCGCGTGCCAAGGGTGCACCGGCTTCGGGGGAAAACAGTTTTATGCCGGCATATGCCTACGATAACGCTGAAGCGATTGCGGTCAGAGAGGCCCCCCTTTACGAAGAGGTTCCGGTTCGCTCCGGTCTGTACAGGGCAGGGGGCAAGCGGTTGCTTGACGTCCTGCTGGTCCTGATTTCAGCCCCTGCGGTGCTGCTTATCTTGCTTCCCATGGCGCTGCTTGTGGCCTGTGACGGGAGCAACCCGTTCTACACGCAGATGCGGGTCGGCCTGAATGGCCGGATCTACCGCATGTGGAAGCTGCGCAGCATGGTGCCCGACGCCGAGGCCCGTCTCAAGACACACCTCGCCGAAGACCCCGAGGCCCGCGCCGAATGGGATCACCATCAGAAGCTCAAGAACGACCCGCGCATCACCCGCGTGGGCCGCATCCTGCGCAAATGCTCGCTCGACGAGCTGCCGCAGCTGTGGAACGTGCTCCGGGGCGACATGAGCCTTGTCGGCCCGCGTCCGATGATGGAGGACCAGCGCGCCTTCTACCCGGCCAAGGACTACTACGCCCTGCGGCCGGGCATCACCGGCCTGTGGCAGGTCAGCGCCCGCAACGAGAGCGCCTTTTCCGATCGCGCCCATTTCGACACCGATTACAACCGCCGCCTGTCGCTGAAAGAGGATGCCAAGATCCTCGTGGCCACGGTGGGTGTGGTTGTGAAAGGCACCGGGCACTGACGGCCTGAAGGCCGGGCCTATTCGGCGATGAAGTGACGGAAGGCCCCAATGCAGCCTGTGCACTGCGGGCCGGGCCCGCCCAGGATCGTCTCAATAGCTCCAAACGAGCGCCGGGGTTCCTCAAAGGTTGTGACCAGAACATAGCTGGCCCAGGGACCGGCCTCTATGCGCTGTCCGTGGCTCTCGACCGGACCGCCATATCCTTGGGCGAGGAGGGTGCTGTGCATGTCCTCGGGAAAGGGGCGCAACCGCATCTCGAGGGCTTCCGGTGAGAGGGGTTGGCCGATCCCGGCCATGATGGTCTCAAAAAGCTCTGTCACTCCCGGCACCCGCTGTTCGGTCACCGCCAGGCAGGTCTGTATGTCTTCGGATGGCTTCGGGCCGGAGAAAATCCAGATCATGCCGCCTTTTGCCTCAAGCACCGCGTCGATGTCACTTCGGGGCGGCGGAGGCGGCGCGATACCCCCGGTTTCGGCGACAAAGGTGATCGCCTCAGGCGTGACAAAGGCGAAATCGCTGCAAAGGAAATCGTCGGCAAGGGCGGGGGAGGTCGCGAAGGCGAGGGCGGCCAAGAGGCGGATCGTCATTGGCTGGCCTTTGCATAAACCTCTGCGAACCGCGCAAGAACGGCCGCTTCGGAGTAGACCTCCTCGGCGCGGGCGCGCGCGGCTTTGCGCATGGCCTCGGCCTCTTCGCGCGGCATGGCCTGCAGGCGGTGCAGGGCGTTCAGAATATCCAGTGGCGTGGTGCCGGTCTCAATGGCGCAGCCCTCGAAGAAGTCCGGCAGGTTGCATTCGGCGCTCATGGCGATGAGCGCGCCTGACTGCGCCGCCTCCAGCACGGTCATCGGCAGCCCTTCACTCATCGACGGCAAGAGGAACACATCGGCGCGGGCGTAGCTGGCGGCCTTGGCCTCCCCGTATTGCGGCCCGGCATAGAGCGCGCGGGGGGCGGCGGCGATCTGCGTCTCGAAATCGCTCTCCCCGTCGATCCAGCCGCAGAAGACCAGATGCGCCTCTGCCTCCGGCACCTCTTCGCAGAACTGCGTCCAGGCGGTCAGCAGCGCGGGCCAGCCTTTCTTTTCGTGGATGCGGGCGAGGAAGAGCCAGACCGGCGCGCCCTGAGGCACCTGCGCCTCCCATGGGGCGGGGGCGTCTGGTGGCGGGGCAGGCGGGACGAAGTTCGGCACAATCTCCGAGCGCAGACCGGGCAGATGCGCGTCCAGATCGCCGCGTTCCTTTTTAGTCAGCACATGGATGGCAAAGGCGCGGCGCAGGGCGGCGCGTTGGTAGAGTTTTGAGACAGCGGCCTTGAGCTTGCGCGAGCGGGAGAGGATCCACGGCTCCAGCATGCCATGGGGCGAAATGATCCCCGGCACCCCGCGCAGCATGGCGAGGTATCCGGCAAAGACATGGAACATCCAGATGCCGTGGATGTGCACGAGGTCATAGCGGTGGGTGAGCATGTGCCATGCCATCCCCGGGGCAAAGCCGTAGCGGGCGGGGCCAAAGGTTTTGAACTGGCGATAGGTGACGCCCTCGGGCCAATCCTGTTGGGCTTCGACATCCGTATCCGAGGCGAAGGAGAGGACGGTGATCTCATAGCCGGGGGTGCGGGCGAGGGCGGCGGTGAGCATGCGCACCGCTTCGGTCACGCCGCCGCCAGCAGGTGAGATGAAGGGCAGTACGATCGCCAGACGGGTGGTCATGGGCGCTCCACAAGGCTTGCCACGGCCTCTGCAAAGGCGGCGACATCGCCGCGCGGGGCGGCCTCGGCTGCGCCTTGGGAGAGGCGCGCCCAGAGGGCCTCGTCCTGATCGAGCAGGCTCATGTAGCCCGCAAGGCTTTCGGGCGCGTCATGCGGGAAGGCAAAGCCACCCACCCAATCCTGCACCAGAAGCTCGCGCGCGCCGCAGGTCTCCGAAAGCAGCACCGGGCGGGACAGCGCCTGCGCCTCGATCACCACATTGCCGAACTGTTCCTCAAGGCTGGGCAGCAGGAGCGCGAGACTGCGGGCGAGGGTTTTCGAGATGGCCTCTGTCTGGATAAAGCCGTGAAACACCACGTGATCCTGGATGTTCAGTTCTGCCGCGCGGGCTTTCAAAGAGGCCTCCAGCGGGCCATTGCCGCAGATCTCCAGCGCCCGCGTGCCGCCCGCCGCGCGGTAGAGTGCATAGGCCTCAAGCGCCATCCGGAGGTTCTTTTTCTCCACCAGTCGCGCGACGATTACCCAGGGACGCTCCGCAAAGGCAGGCTCGTCCGCGCCTTGCGCCTGCGCGCGCATGCGGGCGATGGAGAGCGTGTTGTAGGGGCTGGCGACGGGGCGTTTGGAAAAGCCGAGAAAGCGGAAGTAATCGGCGGCGCGGCGCTCGGTGCTGATCGCGCCGTGATAGGGGCGCAGAACGAGGCTCTTGAGCCATTCGGAGCGGGCCCGGCGCGGTTTGTCATCGAATTTCGAGCAACCCATGGTGAAGACCCGCTGGCCGGTCAGCCGCAAGAGCAGGGCGAGGGCAAAGACCTCCGGGCGCTCGTAATGGCACAAAAACCACGTGGCGCGGCGCCTCGCCCATCCCATCCGGAGCAGCGTGCGCAGGCGGCGCATCAGCCCCGGGGTCTCTCCCGCGCCAAACAGCGTGGTCTTGTCAAAGGCCGCGCGGCTGTCGCTCTCCCAGTCATAGGTGACATCCTGCGCAAAGAGCTCGATCCCCTGCACCTCGGCTTCCGGGAAACGGCGGGCGACGGCCTCGACGCGGTCGGCGTGCATCGGGCCGAAGTTGTTCCACAAAAAGATCAGTCTGCTCTGGCTCATACGCGGATCTCCAGCGCCCTTGGGGGCACGAAAGGCCCGGCTTTCGTTATGCCGATTGACGCGCGCGGCGCAACCGGTCCGGGGCGGGGTGTTGCGTGCAGGCGGGGCGGAGCGCCCGGTGGTGTCGAAAATTGTCAACATATTGGGCGGACTGTCTGAGCATCACCCGGGCAGAGGCATGGGCTTTGCCCGGAGCGGAGCATTCGAATTTCCAAAGGGGACCGCCATGTCTGATTATTTCAGCAAGTACAGCCGAAGCATCACCTCGCCGCCGTTCGGCGGCTATGCCATCTCGCCCGATGACGCCACGGACCTGTCCACGGTGACGCGGGCGCTGAACGTGGGGATCGCCGGCGCGGTGCGCGCCACGTTGCTCGATGGCAGCGTTGTGACGCTCAACCTCGCCGCGGGGACGGTCTTTCCGATGCGGGCCACCCGTGTCTGGGCCACTGGCACCACCGCGGGCGATATCGTGGGGCTGTACTGATGATCGGGCTTCTCACCGGCACCAGCATGACCGCCCCGGTGGTCCTGTCGGCCCAGGGCGGCGGGCTCGCGCTGATTCAATCCGCCGATGTGATCACCGCCTCCACCGTCATTCTTTGAACCAGGGCACCGCGCGGCACGCCGAGGGGGTTCCCCCCGGCCTGTGCCTGCGCTGCCTCTCCGGGCAACCGGATCCATAAACGGAGTATAAGGCCATGGCCGTTGCAATTCCCTCACTTCCGATGACCGGGAGCAGCCTGAAAACCTCTCTCGATGCCTTGCGGGCCGCGGTGCCGTTCAAGGCCAGCTCCGTCACCGAGATGCAGGGGCTTTCCGATCTTGTGGCGGGGGACCGCTGCCTGCTGCCGCAGGGGGCTTTTGACATCGTCGACGGCCTGAGCCTGCCGACAGGGGAGACCGTGATCGACCTCACCGGCGGTCTGCAGGCGGTGTTGTCCGTGGGCGCGCCTGTGGCCGATGTTGCGGCGCTTCTGGCCGACACCCGGACCCCGGCCTTCTTCGAGACCGGGGCCTGCCTGCGCACCCGCGCCGAAGGCTTTTCCTATGACGTGGCCGATCCGGCCGCGAGTGATGCGCATGTGCAGACCGCTGGCGGTGTGAAGCTTTATGCGCGGGCGGGCGAGAGCGGCTTCAACGTGCGCGCCTTTGGTGCGGTGGGTGACGGGGCTGCCGATGACAGCGCCGCCGTGGCCATGGCCTTCACCGCCGCCGTTGCGGCGCGCCAGACGCCGGCCGTAGGCTCCAACGCGGTCAACCTGCACCGCATCCATTTTCCGGGCGGCGAGTATCGCATCACCACGCCGCGCAGCCTGATGGATGCCACGGGCCTGCCCCGCAGCATGGGGCTGAGCTTTGAGGGCGATGCCAGCGGCACCTCGATCCACTTCGATTACAACGGCGATGACTATCTGGCGTATAATGACAACGAGCTGTTGTTCGTGCGTTTCCGCCACCTGCGGTTCACCTGTTCCTCGGACCTCTCGAAGTTCCTGTTTGTGGATGCCAATGGCGGCGCGCAGGATATCCTCTTCGAGGATTGCAACTGGAACGGGGTCTGGCAGAAGCTGTACCGTCTCGAAGGCTCCAACAACAATTCCGAGTGGAAGTGGAGCAACTGCGCCGTGACCGCCAGCATCCGTGACGTGATGCTCGATATCCCGTCTGCGAACAGTTCGGACCAGTTCCTGAACTACTGGTTCACCAATACCAAGCTCTGGCTTTATGATGGCCAGTGCATCCGCGCGCACAAGGGCGGGCATTTCCACTTTGTGAATTGCGACTGGTCCGGTCTTGAACCGGGCATGACGCTCAACACCTCGGTCAATGGCGGCGCGCTGTTCGAGCTTCTGGGCGCGACGCACTCCCGTGGGGTCTGTTCCCTGACGGTCACCGGCGGGCGGTTCGAGCACAAGAACAGCAACTCGAAGCTGCTCTACTGCGAGTGGCCGCATGGCACGGTCAGCTTCCGCGACGTGGATTGCGCGCCGGTCAGCCCGGTCGGCTACGAGACCGTCACCCATGTGGAACTGAACACGGGCAACGCGGCTGGCCCGCAGGTGCTGTTCGACAGTTGTGACCTGATTGGCCAGCACAAGTACGTCAACGGCACCAATGGTTGGAATTTCGAGCACAATGCCCGGTACAATCTGTGCACGATCCGTCACGACAATCCTGATGAGTTCCTGGTCTTTGACCGCACCTCCAATCGCGGCGGCAGCTGGCTGGTGGCGCTCGATCGCTGCAAGTCGGCGACACCGAACCTGATCAATGGCGAGATCGTGGTCTGGGATGCGGTGTTTGGCGCGCGCTATGCGATGAACAGCCATTTCGGCAAGCGGTCCTTCGTGTTCCGCAGCGCCGATGGCCGGGGCACGCCGCTGACCACCGGCACCTTTGCAGCGACCCTGCCGGCCGGAGCGCTTGTCACCCGTGTCAGCTTCCGCAACTCTGGGTTGCTGACATCGAGCATCACCGCCGACTTCCAGGTCGAGGATGGAGCGGGCACGGTGATCGCAAGCACCAGCGGCGTGCCGCCGCTGAACGTAGCGTGGTCGGTGGACGCTCCCACCTGCTACATGGTTCCGGCCGGAGAAGAGCGGCTGGTCCTGCGCAACACCCAAGGCACCGCCAACCAGAACGGCACAACGCTGTTTGTCGAGGTCGAGTTCATCGCCTGATCCGAGGGACGGCTATGGTGATAAGGGGGGCAGGGCGCCCCCCTTTTTCGTGTGTCTATGGCGACTGCAAGTCGCATGAGGGTGATAAGGAGAAGCACTGTGCGTCTCTTGGCTTGGGGGTGAACCCAGACAGCGCGCGCTGTTCCGGGCAAAGGTGTGGGTTAATTGTCCGGAGAACCGCGTGATCCTCCCGCATGGACCCTGCTCTTGTGGTCTGCGGAGGCTGGCCCCTCGGGCGTGACACAGGTTAGACATGGCGCAGAATGCTCCCCCTTTTTCCTGCGCGGAGATGGCATGGCGAAATATCAGGATCTGTCCCGCTTCAGGGTGCCCGAAGGGTTTCGGGGCCGCTCGGGTTTGTATGTGCAGCTGTGGTGGCTGGTTCAGGCGGTGCTGATTGGCCTGTCGCCGCAGCCGCTTTATGGCTGGCGGGCCTGGCTCTGGCGGCGGTTCGGGGCCGAGGTGGGACAGGGCGTGAAAATCCGTCCCTCGGCGCGGGTGACCTACCCGTGGAAGGTGCGGCTGGGGGATCATGTCTGGATCGGGGATCGGGCGGAGCTTTATTCGCTCGACCGGATCGAGATCGGCGACAACGCCTGCATCTCGCAGGATTGCTACCTGTGCACCGGCTCGCATGACCCGCGCAGCGTTGATTTCCGCTATGACTGTGCGCCGATCCGGATCGAGCCGGAGGTCTGGCTGGCGGCGGGCTGTTTTGTCGGCCCCGGCGTGACGGTGGGCCTGGGCACGGTCATCGGTGCGCGCTCACTGGTCCTTCGGGATGTGCCGGAAGGCCGGATGGCGGCGGGTAATCCTTTGCGCGATCTTGGTGCGCGAGAGGCGCGCGACAGCGATTAGGTGTTAAGGGGGCAGCAGCGTAGGGGGCGTCCCGGGCTTAGCGCACCGCCCTTTCCGCAGTGCGGAAAATGGCCACTTTGAGCCCAGACCTACCCAATGCTGCACAGCGGACAAATGTCTCAATGTCGTTCAATCGCTGTCTTTTGCGCCCAGAAATTGAGAAGCGGCACCCAACAGCACCATCGGCAGGAACGTCACTAAAGTCAGTGAGCCGAGATACCACGAGATAGTATACGTCAGCCAAGAGACTTCGGTATCGTTTCCATGAGAGGACACGAAGTATCGTCCCTCAGTTGAAAAGCCATTGAGAGCATCCCCACCAACTATCAATGAAAACACGGCAAAGAGTACAAACGATGGGACAGCGATTAACGCGAGACCCGCGCTAGCTGTCCCTAGGGCATTGCTTCGTATCGTGTTCTTTGTCTTCATTGAAGTCTGCAAACCGAAACAAAAACTCATAGTTCCTTCACAGCTACACTAACGGACATAGACTTCCGCGAACAGGGCTGGGCCCCATTTTCGATGAAGGCGCTTTCCAGAAGCAGACGTTCACATGGCAAGCTCAAATGGCGGCTCTGTCCCGCGCAGCCGACCTTGACCGTCCCTGTTGATTGGCTGTCTGCCTTGATCAACACCACTGTCATGCGGATTAAAGCCCCGGCCCTCACCCCTCCATAATCGCGACAAGCCCGTCCAGCATGGCCTCTTCGGAGAAATGTTCCTGCACATGGGCCCGCGCCATCGCGCCGATCTCATCCCAGCGCGCGCGCTCTGCCAGCGCCCGCCGCAGGCCCTCCGCATAGGCCTCCTTGGTCGGCTCAGACATCAGCCAGCCGGTTTGCCCGTCGACAATCGTCTCGGATGGCCCGCCCGCCGCATGGGCCAGCACCGGCTTGCCCATAGCCATGGCTTCGATCACCGACAGGCCAAAGGGCTCGGGGTCGAGCCTTGTGTTCAGCGCCACATCGCAAAGCGCCAGCCAGGGCACCACCTCCGCCTGCGGGCCGGGCAGGTGCACGCGGGTCTCAAGTCCAAGCGCCCGGATGCGGGCCTGAAGCTCTTGGCCAAAGCGGCTCTCCAGAGGCCCACCGCAGATCAGCACATGGGCGTCCCGAACCTGTGCCAGCGCCTCGACCAGCACGCCTTGCCCCTTCTCCGGGGTGAGCCGGGCAAAGACGCCAAAGAGCGGGGCCTCTTCCGGGATGCCCAGATCAGCCCGGCTCAGCACCCCCGCGCCCGCCCCCGGCGCAAATTCGGCGGTGTCGATGCCCAGATGCAGCACGTGACGCGGGTAGCGGCCCGCGCCGAGGCTTTCATCGGTGTGGTGTGAATTGGCCACCGGGATCAGCGGACCAAGCCGGAACAGCGCGCGATAGATGCGCCGGTTGAGATCAAGCGCATAGCCGCCGCTGACCGTGTTCGGCATCATCCAGAAGGCGCGCACCCCGGCCCCCGCCTGCCGTGCGGCGAGAGACGCCAGCGGCGTGGCGAGCGGGCTTTGCAGGATGATGTCAGACACGCCCCGTGCGCGGATCTCCCCGGCCAGCCTGCTCGAAAGGCGCATCTGCGACAGCCCGCGCGCGCCAAGCGCCCGCAGCCGGCCCAGAACACCGCCGCCGGGCAGCGGGGTGGGGCTCGGCAGGATCAGCACTTCGACCCCCTGCGCCGTCCAGCGGGCGCGCAGATCGGGGTTGTCGCGCAGCAGCACGGCGGTGATCCGCGCCCCGCGCCGGGACAGGCCACGCCGCAGCGTCTCCCAGACCCGCATCACCCCGTAGCCTTCCCCGCCTTCGAGCAGGAACAGCAGGTGCCTGGGATCGGGGGCCGGGCGGCTCATGCGGGTTTGCGCTTTCTGCGGTTCCTGATCAGGCCGATCATGGCCGTCACAAGCTCGCGGTTGATCAGCCATTGCGCGCCGAGGAAGGCCAGAACGGCGGCGCCGGTCTCCAGCAGGGGCCGCAGGATCAGCGTGCTTTCCCCGGAGATCACATGCCGCCACGGATCAATCATGATCAGCACCGCGACAATCACCAGGTAGCTACCGAAACAGCGGATGAAGAACCCGGCCACGCGGGTCACCGACAGGCCGATCAGCCGCGCCGCCAGCGGGAAGGCCAGCATCCCGCTCATGGCGCGCTGGCAGGCCACGGCGATGGCCGCGCCGTTCATGCCGCCGAAATAGACCCCGATCAGGGCACAGATCACCACAAAACCCGCATCCCACAGCAGCACCAGAAGCCGCCAGCCCCAGGCGCCCTGCGATTCAAACACCACGCCCGCGAGGTTCGAGGTCAGGCGGATCGGCAGGGCCACGGCGATGGCGACGATGACAAGGATGCTCGGATCCCATTTGCCGCCCCAGACCAGGTGGATCATCACCGGGGCAAAGCCGATGACGGAGAGGCTCAGCAGGCTCATCAGCATGGTCGTCGCCCCGCCGATGCGCAGGTATTGCCGCCGGAGCTGGGGCATGTCGGCCTTGAGCTGCGCGAACAGCGGCATCAGCGTCTGGTTCACCCCGACCGAGATCATCGTGGTCAGATTCACCAGGATCACGAAGCCGAAATAGTAATAGCCCAGCTCTTCGGGGGTGAGGATATCGCCAAGCGCGAGGTAATCACCCTTCATCCCCAGCGCCAGCAGGAAGCCCGAGCCCAGCACCCAGCGCAGCTCGACCAGCATGCGCAGGAAGGTGCGCGGCGCGATGCGCCAGCTGACCTTGGTCTGCGGCGTCTTGCGGATCAGCATCAGCACGAAAAACGCCGCGCCAAGGCTCATCGCCGCGGCCATGGTATAGCCCCCGGCCCCGAGCGCCGCCGCCCCCACCAACACCACGTAGTAGAAGAACGAGCGCTGCACCTCCACGAGGCTGAGATCGCGAAAGCGCAGATCGATGCTGAGCGCGGCGATGTAGATGGTCGAGATTGCCGAGAGCGGCAGGCTGAAGGCGGCCAGCGCGATCATCCAGAACAGCGGCCGGATCTCGTAAAACTGCTGAAAGACAAACCCCACCACCACAAACAGCGCCATGCCGATCAGCCCGAGCCAGAGCGCAAAGGCCGAATGGCTGGGCAGCAGCTCGTCATATTGGTCCTGTTTCGCGATCAGCACCTTGCCGACGCCGGAATTCTGGAAGCCGTTGACGAAGATCAGCGCCGAGCCAAGCATGGCAAAGACCGCGTAGGTCTCGACCGCCAGCAGGTAGCCAAGCGCGATCTGGCTGACAAAGGACAGCGCCTTGGCCACAAGCAGCGCCAGCGCGGTCCAGGCCATGCCCTTGGCGGCGGTGCGCCCGGAGGCGGCGGGCCGTTGGTTTGGCGTCTCGCTCATCGGCTCAGATCTTCACCGCGCGGGAGAGATGCTCCCAGACCGGCAGGCTTTGCAGATACCCGTCCGTGTCAATCTCCACCGGGGTCTCGTTGGCCCCGGCCCATGTGTCATGGGCGTCGATCAGCGCCGTGATGTTCGCCATGTCCACCGCGTCGCCGTTCAGCACGTTGAAGCTCTGGGCCACATCCGCAAAGGGGGTCTCGGTCTTGAGCCAGTCGACCATGGTAAAGGCCTTGCGGCTGTAGGCGACAAAGCAGGTGGCCTTGCCTTGGGTCAGCGCATTGAGGCAGCCGTGCATGCGCGCGCCGATGAACAGATCCACGCCGCCGATCACCGCGCCGATCTTCGCAAAGGACATCTCGCCGCGATAGACGGTGACCTTCTCGGCGATCTGCGGCGGCAGCGCCTTGTAGAGCGTCTCCAGCGCGGCCGGGTCATGCTGGGTGCCCGCCCCGCCACGGGAGGCCACATGCGGGATGTACGTGACCTCGTAACCGGCTTCGACCAGCCCTTCGGTGAGCGCGGCAAAGCGGGTGACGCTCTCTTCCCCGAATTCCTTGATCAGGAAAGGGGTGAAGTTGAGGCCGATGCGCTTGATCTTTGTCCGGGCCATGCTGGCATGAGGGCGCAGGGAGAAGATCGGATCGGGGAAAACCTCGGTATTGCCGATAATCCCGTGCCCGCCCAGATATTCATGCGTGCCCTTGTCGCGCACCACCAGCAGGTGGAAGCGTTTCAGGTGATCAAGCAGGGTCCTGCGCTCGCCCTCCGAAAGGATCTCGAAGCGCTCCATATTGGCGCCGAACATCATCACCGGGATCTTGTTGCGGGTGGCGTAGCTTTCAAAACCCAGCCAGTCCTCGGGCAGGGCATCGCCGAACATGGTGTAGATATCGCCCCCCACCGAGACAAACAGATCCGCATCGCGCGCCCTGGCCGAGGCAAAGCGCGGCGTCCAGTGCGAGACAAACAGCCCGGTCTTGCGCAGCACCCCGCGCAGGTAGCGCTTCCACTCCAGCATCGGCACCACCTCGACATTGGGCAGATCGGACAAGAGGGCGCGGTCTTCCTCGGGGTGATAGCTCTGCACCACAAAGCGCAGATCGTGCTGCGGGAAGGCGCGTGTCAGAAAGGCGATGGAGCCGCGAATGATGATCTCGCAGCCGATGTTGCTCAGAAGCTGGTAGGAAAAGACGATTTTCTTGGCGGGCATGGGGTGTCCTCGTGTCGGCGGCTTCAGAACCGGAAGGTCTGAACGTCAAGGCGTTTGGAGATCGGCACGACGCAGTCCTCGGCGGCATGGCCGCAGGCGATCATCATCACCGGAAAGAACCGCTCCTCGACCCCGAGCCCGCGGATCACCTTCCGTGCCATCTTGTGCGAGACGCAGAGGTTGAGACAGCACGAGCCGATGTTGCGGACGTTCAGCGCATTCACCAGCGCGCCGGAGAAGATGCCCGCATCGACGAAAGGTTCGAACAGCTCGTATTCCTCGACAAAGGCCGTGGTGTCGGCCAGCACCACCAGAAGCGTACCGATGGTCTGGTCAAACCCCTTGTTGCCCGCCTGCAGGTTCAGCATCCTGCGCACCATGTCCGGCTCCTGCACCACCGCCACGGCCCAGGGCTGGCGGTTGCAGACCGAAGGGCTGAGATTGGCCAGCGCGATGGCCTCGTCGATCAGCGCCGGGTCAACCGGTTCGGGGCTGAAGTTGCGCACGGACCGGCGGGTACTGACCAGCCGGTCGTAGATCGCCTGTTCGTTGGCACCAACAGCCGGGCGCGGGGCGATGGTGCCGCCCAGATCCGGGTCCACGTCCGTTCGCCCGGCGAGGGAGTCGGCAACCTCCTGGGTCAGCGGATCGCTGACCCCTTCGCGCGCGTGCCAGGCGACATAGCTGCCCAGAACGCTTTGCCCCACGGCAATGGCCGGGGCATTGCCGGGCGTGCCGGCGCTGGCAGCCATCTCGCTGCGCAGATGGTCGATCTTGGCCCGGCCAAAGAAGTGCCGCACCGCAGGCAGGGAAAGCCCTTTTTCGACCGTATGCGCCTCGCGCAGGATCCAGGCGCGCGAGGCGGTCTGATTGTAGCCGCGCACAAAGGCCCCGGACTGGCGCATGTAGTGGCGCGTCCAGTGGAATGCCTTGATCCAGCAAAGAACGAGGCGCGTGACGCGCCATTTTCTGAAGCTACTCATGCAGGGCATCCATCTTCTGTGGCGGGAAAAGCAGGCCGACCGGTCCGGTACCATTGTGGTCTGTTCCGAAAGAGATCCAATATATCTCCGGGGAAGGCGTTATCATGAAAGTGGTTTCCTTTGCCCTAGAGGCGGCGCGCCCCGCTGCGCAAGGGAAAAGGCGCGGAACAGGCGAAAAAGGCGGCGCGGCGGGTCATGGTGCCCTGTGGGCGTGCGGTCTGTCCCGTGTCTGCCCGCCCCGGCCAAGCCGCAGGCGCAAAAGAATGAACCACAGCGCCAGCAGGAACAGCGAGGAGGCGGGGGCGGCGATGATCCCCAGAAGCGGCCCGCGCCCGATGATCGGGGCAAAGCCCGCAAGGATGATCGCGACCATCGCCACCAGCGGACGGGTGGCGGCCTCGTAGATGTCATCAAGGCTGCGCACCGCCCAGCCAATGAGCCCCATCCCGAGCACCGCCCCGACATAGTGGAAATCGGCAAAGAACTCCGCGGGCAGCGGCGCGCTGATGTTGAGGAAGTGATAGCCTGCGGTATCGGCGGCCTCGGAGCCGGTGGGCTGGTACTTGCCGCTCCAGATCGAGCGCGGCACAAAGAACAGCAGCGAGGACAGAAGCCGCCCGCCAAAGGCCAGCCCGCTTTCGCCCACCAGCCCCATCACGTTCACCGCCGCCTGCACCCCGTCGTAATCGCCATGCAGCATGGATTGCAGCGGCGAGGTCAGCGAGACTTCGAAGTTCAGGCTTTCGCTGCGGCGGTTGTAGGCCTGCAGCACCGGGAAGACGAAGAAGAGCAGCAAGGGCGCGGCGGCAAAGAGCAGCACCTTCCAGCGCCGGAACCAGCCGGAAAAGGCGCTCATCAGCACCGCGAGGATGGTCGCCACCAGCCAGAAGCGTGGCAGGGCGGGGGGAAAGTTGGCAATCGCCAGCGTCACGCAGGAAAGGCCAAAGGCGCTGACCGTGAGCACGTCGCGCTGGCGCATCCGCCAGAGCACGAAGCCGGAGATGGCAAAGGCGGCGATGGCGAGACCACGGGTCAGGGTAAAGGCCAGCCCGATCCCCGACACGCCCCCCGCGCCCGCCGATTGCGCGAGGCTGGTGGTAAAGCGTGTGCCGATGAACGAGAGCGGCCCGTAGCGCTGGACGTTCACCGCCAGGTAGGCAAAGGCCAGCAGGCAGACCGCGAAGGTCGCCCGCGACAGCGCGGCGCTGCGGGTGACAGAGAGAGCAGGGGCGGTGGTGCCGGGGGGCTCGGGCCGGGCGCTGGCCGTGCGGGCGAAGTAGCCGATGGCAAAGGCCACGGTGCTGACAAAGACCAGCGTCGCCGCATCGGGGATCAGCTCGCGCCGCACCGAGTTGTTGATCCAGTAGAACCGGTCACTGCGCAGCTGCATCAGCCCCGGCAGGATAAAGCCGTAGGTGGCATAAAGCAGGTAGGCAAAGCTGGTGGCCGAGAGGCTGCGGGCAAAGACCGCGTGGGAAAAGCAGGCCAGAGAGACGAGAAAGCTCGCCGCCAGCAGGAGCGAGGCCCCGGGATGTGCGTCGCCGGAGGCATAGACGGTGATCAGCGCAAGGCAGTTTATGAGGTAGAAGGGGATCATGGGTTGGTCGCGCCCGGAAAAGCGACCAGCGGGCAAGGCCCCGGACGGGCAGCGCGCAGGCGGCTTTTCGGGGGGCGTTTTGCAACGCTCATCCGGGAGCCCGTCTGTGCTCCCGCCCCGCTCATTTCTGCCGCAGCTCCGCCAGATCGCGTTCAAGGAACCAGGCGTAGGTCTCCTTGATACCGTCCTCCAGTCCGATCCGCGCCTGCCAACCCATGTCCTTCAGGCGGCCCACGTCCATCAGCTTGCGCGGGGTGCCGTCGGGTTTGCTTGGGTCGGTGCCGATGCGCCCCGCATAGCCCACCACGCGGGCGACGGTCTGGGCCAGTTCGAGGATGCTCACATCCTCCCCGCAGCCCACGTTGATATGCGAAAGCATCTCTTGGGTGTTCGCGTCATAAGCCTCTTTCGGCAGATCAAGCACAAACAAGGACGCTTCGGCCATGTCATCCACATGCAGGAACTCGCGCTTCGGCGTGCCGGTGCCCCAGATCACCACCTCTTCAAGACCATCCTCTTTGGCCTCATGGAAGCGGCGGATCAGCGCGGGCAGCACGTGGCTGTTTTCGGGGTGGAAGTTGTCGCCGGGGCCATAAAGATTGGTCGGCATGACCGAGCGGTAATCGCGCCCGTACTGGCGGTTGTAGCTCTCGCAAATCTTGATCCCGGCGATCTTGGCCACCGCGTAAGGCTCGTTCGTCGGCTCAAGCGTGCCGGTCAGCAGCGCATCCTCGCGCATCGGCTGGTCTGCGAACTTGGGGTAGATGCAGGAGGAGCCAAGCTGCAGCAGGCGCTGAACGCCGTTTGCATGGGCCTGATGGATCACGTTGCTCTGGATCATCAGGTTTTCATAGATGAACTGGCCCGGATAGGTGTTGTTGGCGATGATCCCGCCCACCTTGGCCGCCGCCAGAACCACAATGTCCGGCTTCTCGGTCGCCATGAAATCCGCCACCTGCGCCTGATTGGTCAGGTCCAGCTCCGCATGGGTGCGGGTGATCAGGCTCAGACCCTCGCCCGCCTCCCGGCGCGCCTCCAGACGGCGCAGGATCGCCCCGCCCACCATGCCGCGATGGCCTGCCACGTAGATCTTGGTCATGGGTCAGCCCTCCAGAGACACCGGCAGATCATAGCCGTGCTGTTTCAGCAGGGCATGGCGCTGTGCGGTCTTGAGATCGTCCGCGACCATCTCCGCGCACATCTCCTGCGCGGTGATCTCCGGCTCCCAGCCGAGCACCTCCTTGGCCTTGGCCGGATCGCCCAGAAGCGTCTCCACCTCGGCGGGGCGGAAATAGCGCGGGTCGATGCGCAGGATCACGTCGCCTTCCTTGACCGCCGGGGCCGTGTTCGAGGTCACGGCCGCCACACGGGCGATCTCGTCCACCCCCTCCCCGGAGAATTCCAGCTCGATGCCCAGCTCCTTGGCTGACCACTGGATGAACTCGCGCACGCTGTACTGCACGCCTGTGGCAATCACGAAATCCTCGGGGGCGTCCTGCTGCAGCATCATCCACTGCATGCGCACGTAATCCTTGGCATGGCCCCAGTCGCGCAGCGCGTCGATGTTGCCCATGTAAAGACAGTCTTCGAGACCCTGCGCGATGTTCGCGAGGCCACGGGTGATCTTGCGCGTGACAAAGGTCTCGCCGCGGCGCGGGCTCTCGTGGTTGAACAGGATGCCGTTGCAGGCATACATCCCGTAGCTCTCGCGGTAGTTCACCGCGATCCAATAGGCATACAGCTTGGCCACCGCATAGGGGCTGCGCGGGTGGAACGGCGTGGTCTCGCGCTGCGGGATTTCCTGCACGAGGCCATAGAGTTCGGACGTGGACGCCTGATAAAACCGGGTCTTTTTCTCAAGGCCCAGAAAGCGGATCGCCTCCAAAAGACGCAGCGCCCCGATGCCGTCCACATCCGCCGTGTATTCGGGCGCTTCAAAGCTCACTGCCACATGGCTCTGCGCGCCCAGGTTATAGACCTCATCGGGCTGCACCTCAGCGATGATGCGGGTGAGGTTCGAGGTGTCGGTCAGATCGCCGTAATGCAGCTGGAAATTCTGATTGGTGGTGTGCGGATCCTGATAGATGTGATCGACCCGCTGGGTGTTGAACAGCGAGGCGCGGCGCTTGATCCCGTGCACCTCATAGCCCTTTTCCAGCAGAAACTCCGCCAGATAGGAGCCATCCTGCCCGGTAATGCCCGTAATCAATGCCTTTTTCATCGTATGTCCTGTCCCTCGGGGCGGCTCCGGCGCAGCGTCCGGCGCCCCTTTCGTTCAAATGAAACCGGGGATGCTTGTACGAAGGCAGGCGGGGCAGGGGCAAGGGGTGAGTTCGCAGCCACAGGGCCGCGCATGCCGGAGTGGTTAAAGGCTGTGCGGTTTGGGGGTTAGATCGTGCTCGTAGTCTGCGACGCGTGGGTGGATGGTGGGCGTTTGGGGTGTCACGCCAAAGGGCTTTGCCGCCTCCTGCAACTCCTCGAACAAGGCAACGGCCTCTTTGCGAACGCGCACCGTACTTTTCAGGCGCGCGTGCCGCCTCGCCTTGTTCTCTTTGTTTTTCTCTGGATTAGAAGTTTCTTCGCTGTCGAAAATTTCAGAAATGCGTTCATTGATGGCATAGACGTGGCTGCGCAGGCGGATGAAGGGGGTAAGCATCACAGCCGGTAGGCGGGATGTCTCGAATTCGCGCAGCGCAAGGATCATCTCGGTGGTCCGGTCTCCCTGCAAGGACAGGATTTTCCCTGATCCGGGCGGCATCAACGCGGCTTCCAGACGTCCACCGACAGTTTCAAGCGCCTCGAAGGCGAGAAGCTGAGCGGCCTGCGCCACGGCGGCCCGCTCGCTTTGCAGCTGGTCTTGCTGCGCCTTGGCCTGATTATTGGCAACGGTGAAACCGACGACGATGGCAAGGGTGGCCCCGACCGCCTGCACCCAGGCTGATAGCTCCCCATAGAGCACGTGTTTCAGGAGATAGCCGATGCCAGATGCAATGACCATTATGACAAGGGTCACCAAAACAATTTTTGCAACATCATCGAGTTGAAGAGGTTTCATAAGGGTCTCGTCAAATCAACACAGGCGGGTATCGGATTGATATGGAATTCGGTCATGATCCCGAGAGGATGTCCAGAGGCAATGCGCCAGCAATGGCCCTCCCGCTTGATCGCCGCACGGCCCGCGCCCTATGCTCCCCACCAGCGACCCTTTGAGGACAACACAATGGTGCAGGCACTCGGGATTGGGGGGATTTTCTTTCGGGCCAAAGACCCGGCGGCGCTGGCGGCGTGGTACGAGGCGCATCTGGGCGTCAATCCCGTGCCCACTGGCCCGGAGGGCACGCCGTGGATGACAGAGGCGGGGGTGACGGTCTTTGCGCCCTTTCCCGAAGACAGCGATTACTTCCCTGAAGACCGCGGCTTCATGCTCAATTTCCGCGTGGCGGATATCGAGGCAGCGGTGGCCGAGCTTGCCGCGGCGGGGATCGTGGTCAGCCACCGGCAGGACATGGACGGCATCGGCCGCTTCGCCCGCATCCACGACCCCGAAGGCAACCCCATCGAGCTTTGGCAGGCCATCCCCGCCTGACCTGCCCGGCCCGTGGCGCACAGCGGCAGATGCAGGTCAACACATGGCGCGGGTTCTGAGCCTGTGGCTGACAAAAGCGATGATGAGCATCAGGGCAATCAGGTAGGTCCCCGATGCGCCGAGCGGCACGCTGGAGATCGGCACCTGTGCGGCCACCGGGGTGCCGTCTTCCAGGGTGGCAAATTGCGGCACAAAGTTGAGGCTTGCCAGCACCTGGCTGTATCCGCCGCCCACCTTGAAGCTGAAGGCCCCGACCTCCAGCCCGACAAAGACGGTAGGAGAGGCCAGGTCAACCCGAACCGGCACCGCGATATTGCCGCCAAAGCCGTATGTATCGGCCCCGCTCGTCAGGGGATCCAGTGCGAAATCGATCAGGTCGCCGCTGAGGTCGATGGTCGAGGTGCGGCGGTTGACGAGGAAATCCACATCGGCAGAGGTGACGATGAAATCGGCGCTGGAGGCCAGTGAAATCCGGTAGTCCGCCGAGCCCGTCGCCTGGGTGAAGGTGCCGCCGTCCGGCGGGAAGTTGAAGAGCCCCGCAAGGCTGAAATTCAGATAGACGTCCACAAAAGACGCGCCTCCGGCATGCGCGCCCAGATTGGTGAAATGCACCGGGATATTGCTGGTCGAGGCATCGGCGGAGGGGCTGCCGTTTTCTTCCAGAACGCTGGTGCTGACCGCGACGCTTGTGGGCCGGGCGACGGCCTGGAACAGCGGATCAACCCCAACCGCCACGGCAGCCTGATCAATCCGGGAAAACAGGCTCTCGGAGTCGCCGGTTTTTGTCACGGTTGTATAGCTGCTCAACGTCGACAGCCGCCCGGAGGCTTCAAGCGTATAGGTGGCGGCCTGCGCGCCGCCGGCGCAGAGGCTCAAGGCCAGCGTGAGGGCAGAAAGGCGACGCGCGGCGACAAGCCTGCGCTTGAGATGTGTCAGGGGGCGGGGCATGGGTCCTGTCCTTTGGATTGCGTCGGGGGATGAGGCGGGCAGGCTCACCCTATTACAGAGAGTTACATTATAACGAATCGCCCATAGGTAATTGATTGGAAATGGAAACCAAATTGTATATCCGAAATTATATTTGTGATACCCTATCCCCATTCAAAACTATTCATTCAAACGGGGAGAATTACCCATGTGCCAGTGTCACAATCCGATCAATTGTATTATTCCACCGCATATGCTTGAGGTCATGCTGCTGCGCGGTGACAAATCCGTGCGCAAGATGGCCGAGGGTCTGATCAAGATCGGCGACAGCGTGCGCGAAGAGCGGGCGGCAAGCGCCGGGTCCGGGGTGGTGCCGAGCGCCGGGGGCGGCGGGACGTTCGTCTCCATGGCCATGGCGCAGGGGGCCGCGACGGGCCATACCTGCTACCGCGAGGTCTATGACGGCGAGGAAAAGGCCAGCCTGCCGGGCACGCTGGCCCGCAAGGAAGGCGATCCGGCCACCGGCGATGCCGAGGTGGACGCCGCCTATGACGGGGCCGGGGCGGTGTTCGATCTCTATTCGGAGGAATTCGGCCGCAATTCCATCGACGGTTTCGGCATGAAGATGCTCCAGACCGTCCACCACCGCCGCAATTACAACAACGCTTTCTGGAATGGCGCACAGATGGTCTATGGCGATGGCGACGGCCAGATCTTCCAGACCTTCACCGAATTGTCCGTGGTGGCCCATGAAATCTCGCACGGGGTTGTGCAGCATTCCGGCGGGCTGATCTACCAGGGGCAATCGGGTGCTCTGAACGAAAGCTATGCGGATGTCTTCGGCGCCATGACCCAGCAGCGCGCGCAGGGGCAGGACGTCTACGAGGCGGACTGGCTGGTGGGCAAGGGCATCCTCGGGCCGAACATCAACGGCATCGCCCTGCGGTCGATGAAAGCGCCGGGCATGGCCTATTCCGATGCGCTTCTGGGCAAGGACCCGCAGCCGTATCACATGGATTTCTACGTCAACACGACCTCGGACAACGGCGGGGTGCACATCAATTCGGGCATCCCGAACCACGCGTTTTACCTCTACTGCATGTACATGGGCGGCAAATCGTGGGAAAAACCCGGGCAGATCTGGTACAAGGCGCTGCAACAGATCAACAACCCGCACGCAACCTTCGGCGATTGGGCGGCCCAGACGCTCGATGCGGCGATCGACCTCTACGGTGCGGGCAGCTACGAGATGCTGATGCTGCGCCGGGCGTGGAACCTTGTGGGGATTGATGCGTAGGAGCGAAGCGTGGACATATTCTCGGCGGGATGCCTTGTGGTTCTGATCGAGATCAGCAAATCGGGTGGATTTGGCGGGCTGGCTGTGACCTCCCCGGCAAAATCCGTCACCCTTGCGGATTTGCCGGAGGCCCGCGCCCAGGCGCTTTGCGAGGCCTTCGATCCGGCGGCTCTGCGCGCCCTGTCAGACGGGCTGGCCACGCCGGGCCGCGCGGATACGCTGACCTATGAGATCACGGTGACGGATCACGCCGGGCGGCACCCGTTTGTACTCGACGAAACCCAGCTCTCCCCGCACATGCTCGATCTGATTGATGATGTGCTGGTGGGAAAGTGATCGGGCGACACCACGGGCGGTCCCCCGATCACGGCTGAAGCGTTTCGCTCAGGTCCGGCGGCGGCGGCGGGTGGCAAGCCCCAGCCCGCCAAGACCGGCGAGCAGCAAGGGCAGGGCGGCCGGGACCGGAACGGCAGCCGCTTCCACGATCTCGAACTGCACCCAGGCCCGGATCGAGCTTGGGAAAGCGCTGTCGTCAAAGGCATTGCCAAGGATATCCGTGGCCCCGGCGTAGCGCCCGTCATAATCGTGATGATAATCCCAGAAGACGTTGAAGCCTTCGCCGGGCGCAAGCAGGTAGCTCACGCTCTGGTAGGTGAAGCCGGTTGACGGAAAACCGAGCGCGCCGGGCTCCGGTGTCGGGGCCAGCCGGTAATCGGCGGCGGTGCTCTGCTGCCCGGCGACCCAGGTGAAATCGGCAGTTGTGCCCGAAGAGGTCAGCCGAAAGCGGTTGTCCCCGGAGGTGGCGCGGGAATCCCCGGCGATCCCCAGCATGGTGATCAGCAACTGGTCCCCTGCGGAAAACCCGGCGATGTCGCTCAGCGGGTCCACGCCGCTCATCAGGACCGAGACGGCCCCGGGGGTGCTGGTGGCCTGGGTTGCGCTGAACGTGCCGACAAGGTCGGTCCAGACATATTGCCCGCTGCCACTGTTGATCGTTGCGGCCTCTGCCGTTGGCGCGGCAAAGCTCCCGCACAGAGCCAGAACGGCGACCAGAAATCTGCGCATTGTGAATCCCCCCCTAAAAAGATCTGTCATCCCGGGTTCCGAGGCTAACGCCTGCGGAGAAAAACAAAAGCTCAAATGCGCATCCACGTTAGGGTCAGGACCCATTGATCTGCGATGCGCAGCAAGGAAAAATGCGCGGTATCAGGCGTTTGGGTTTCGCAGACAAGGCTGGTTGCCTTGGCAAGGAAGCCACGCGACTGAGAGCGTGCATTTCTCCTTGTCCGTCGCGCCGAAGGCGCGCCTACGCATTATGGCATGCCTTCGGCATGACGGATTTGACGGATTTTGCCCCAACCTGCGTTATAGAGCCTTGAAATAGATAACTATTCCTGCGGCTTTATGCCTAGTCTGGAGCAAAATCTGTCAAACTGCGCGTCGTAAATCAATGGGTCCTGACCCTAAGATCCCCCTGTGGCCGCGAAGCCGCGCTGGCGGGGCAGGGGCGCGCGCGCGGTGTTGACGGCGGCGGGCGCTGTTCCTACCTACAAGGCATGTATGGGGCGGCGCGTCCCATCCAATGGAGATTTTATGAAAGAGTCCCGGGCATAACGCCCGTTCCTGGCAAGCCCCTCAGGAACACCAAGACTGACAGGACCGCTCACGCGTGACGCTGGGCGGCCTTGCCCTGTTCTTTCCTAAAATCGAGACATCCCATGAATATCTCAAAGCACGAACAACGTGTTTTGCATGAACTCGCGCTTGGCGGGTCCATTCACTACGACCGCCTGGAAAACGGCAAGATCCACAACGTCACCTGCTACACGCGCGATGGGTACGTGCTGGAAGACTGCACCCTCGGCGTGTTTCAGCGCCTGCTGAAACGGCGCTTCATCCTGTCCCGCAACGGTCGTCCCTACCGCGCTTCCGCGCTGGGGATCCGCTCCGTGCGCGCGCAGCTCAACCAACGATGACAAGACAGACCCACGGATACAGATCATGCACATCACAACGGACTACAAAGACAAAACCGGCGCCATCCTTGCGCTGTTCTCGGACACGTTCACCGCATCGGAAGGAGCCGAGGCCGGGGCGGTGATCGGGCAGCTGGTGCAGGACATGCTCGCGGCGCTGCCCCCTGAGGACATGTCTGTGTTCTCGGCGGTCGAGGACGGGGCCGTGCTGGGCTGCGTGCTCTTCACGCGCATGACCTACCCGGAGGACGGGCGGACCGTGTTCATCCTCTCCCCGGCTGCGGTGGCCACCGGCCACCAGGGCCGGGGCCTTGGCCAGCGCCTGATCACCGGGGCGCTTGAGGTGCTGCGGCAGGCCGGGGTGGAGATTGTCCTGACCTATGGCGATATCGCCTTTTACGGCCGGGTCGGCTTTGCCCCGATCACCGAGGCCCAGGCCCGCCCGCCGCAGCCGCTGAGCTATCCCGAAGGCTGGCTTGGCCGGGCTTTGCCCGACGGGGCGTTCGCCCCGCTGGCCGGCCCGTCGCGCTGCGTCCCGCCGCTGGAGGATCCGGCGCACTGGTGACGCCGCGGGTGTCCGCGGCAGGGCCGGGCGCGCCGCCCGGTCAGAACCGGTGCGAGAAGGTCTTGTTGATGCTCACGAAGAGACTGTCGCTCTCGGCCCAGCCGCTGCCCACGGTGGTGTCACGCAGCATGCTGCGGCGGTAGCCGGCGCTGATCTGCCAGTCCTGCACGAACTGGTGGCTGATCGAGATATCCAGCGCGCCGCGCGTGGTGCGGGCGCTCATGGCGAGGTCTTCGGTGTCGATCCAGGACAGGCCGATCTGGCCACTGGTCAGCGGGCCGAATTCATGGGTCAGGCCAAGCGAGGCGAGGGTGAAAAGCTCTTCGCTCTCTTCCGTGCCGCTGGTCAGCCCGCGCCGCAGCTGCGCCGAAAACGCCCCGCGCGGCAGAGGTCGGTTGTAGCTCAGCGTGCCGGTCAGCGCGTCGGTGCCGTTTGCACTGCGGCTTGCGCCGAGGGTGAAGCCGAGCCGGTCCCCGCCCGCAAGCTCCGTCGACCAGCCGCTGTTCAGCGTGTAGCTGGTGCCTTCCTCCACCTGCCGCGCGCCGAGGCTGAAGGAGAGGGTGCCGCGCGGGCGGCTCTGCGACAGCCCCAGCGTCAGCGCCCAGGTCTCCCGCACCGGGCTGCTGTCCTGGTGGAACTCGGTATAGCTCAGCCGGGAATTCAGGGTCAGCGTCTCGGTCAGCGCCAGCCGCAGATCCCCGGTTGCGGTGTAGGATTCACTGTCGAAGAACAGCGCCGGATCGGTGCCGAAGTGATCCACGTGCTGCGCGCTCAGCCGCAGCCCGCCTTCCACCGGCCCGTCGATGCCGAACCGCACCCCGGCGCTGGCGCTGAGGGTGCGGCGCTGGCCCTCTGCCTCGCGGTCAACGCTGTCGATCAGGTCGTTGATCGTCTCGAATTCCTCCGGCAGCGTGCCGTCCTCGTTGAGGAAGTCCCGCAGATTGCGCAGGTAGGAGACCTCTTCGGTGCGCGCCGCAAACCGGGTTTCCAGCAGCGATTGCGTGCCGCTGCGGGCATAAGACAGCTCCACCCGCGGCGCCTGCAGCGCAAAGCTCACGTCATCTTCGTCATCCGGACCTTCGGCATGCCGCAGGCTGGCGCCAAAGCTCAGGCTGATGAAATCCGTGCGGGTCTCGCTCGACAGGACCAGCGCCAGCGCGGTGGCGGCGCGGGTGGTCCGGCCTTCGGAAGAAAGATTGAGATCGGCGTTTTCCGTGGCCTCGAAGCGCTGGTTCAGGCCAAGCCGCAGCCAGACACCGCCCGCATCTCCCCCGTCCTGCGCCGCCAGCGGCAGGGGGAGCGCGCAGAGCGCAAGGCCTGCGGCGAAAAGCGTGCGGAACAGGGCCACCGGGACGCCTCGGGCGGCTTATTCGAACAGGCGGCGCTGGGGGATGACAATGACGTCACCCTCCATCACCGGGGCCAGCCCCGCGCTGCTCTTGCCGCGCTCGATATGTTTGTAGTTCAGCGTGTAGATGCGCTCGCCTTCCTTGGTGCGGCGGCGCAGCTGGATGCGTTTCTTGGCAGCGAAATTGGTAAAGCCGCCCATCCGCGAGAAGACCTGCAGCACGGTGGTGCCCGGTTCAACCTCGAACAGCCCGGTCTTGGTCGCCTCGCCCAGCACGTAGACGCTGAGCATCCGGGCTTCCGGCTCGGGGCGCTCTTCGGGTTCGGTCACCTTGTTCACCCCGACATAAACCGTCGGCTTGAGCGAGAAGTTGTTGCTCAGCCCCGAGGTGATGGCCCGCTTCACCTGGCTGACCGTGCGGCCCGCCGCCTTGATATCGCCCGCCAGCGGCATGGAGATGCGCCCGTCCGGCAGCACCAGAAGCTCGCGGTTGAGGCTTTCGTCCTCCAGCACTTCGACGCGCAGCACATCGCCGGGCTGAATGCGGTAAGAGCCCTGCGCGGCGACCTGTGTGGTCAAAGCGAGCATGGCGAGGCAAAGCGCGAAACAGGCGCGGATGATCGTCATCATGAATCCCCCGGTCGAAATGATCGCCGCGTGTCATGGGCAGCAGGCACCGGCGCTTTCGCCTGTATGCCGGGGACGCGCGGCGCATACAATCTGTTGTGCGCGGATTGCGCGGATTTGTGTCCTTCTGCACGCAGTTCCGGCGTGGATTGGGGCGCTGCCGGGCATGAGCACACCCCCGTCCCGGACTTGATCCGGGACCTCATCGTCAGAGCACAAGCCGCGCCTGTGGTGAAGGGAGTTCAAGGCCAGGGTGCCCTGACCTTTAAAGCTCCGCCAGCGCCGCTTCTGCCTGGGCGCGCCAGGGCGCGTCGGTCTCGCCGCCGATGGCGAGACTGCGCTCCAGCGCCGCCTTGGCCTCCTCGGTGCGGCCCGCCTTGGCATAGGCAAGGCCGAGGTGCGCCGAGACGCTGGGCTCTTCGGGCAGGGCGGCAGCGGCCGCTTCAAGCTGGATGACCGCCTCGTCGATGTCACCGCGCAGGAACAGGATCCAGCCCAGCGTGTCCTGGAAAGCAGGCACGTCAGAGCCGGTCAGACGGCGGGCAATGGCATAGGCGCGGTTGAGATCCTCCAGCGAGTCGCGGTGGTTCGACAGCATCGAGGCGAGGTTGTTGGCCACCACCACATCCGAGGTCTGCTCGTCGTAGAGGATCTCGTAGACCGCGATGGCCTCTTCGAATTTCCCCTGTTTCTCAAGGCGGTAGGCCTCAAGCAGACGCAGGCGGCGGGATTTCGGCAGCAACTCGAGGCTGCGGCTGACCAGCTCTTCGGCCTCGGTTTCGCGGTCGGTGGCGCGCAAGAGGACCTGCAATTGCAGGATCGCCGGTTCGATGTCCGGCTGGCGCGAAAGCAGGTCGCGGTAGATGTCCTCGGCTTCCTGAAGCTGGCCTTGCAGCGCGTGCACGTTGGCGCTCAGAAGCTCCAGCGGGATGCTGCCGGGGTTCTCCGCAAGCTGTTCATCCACATAGGTGCGGGCTTCGTCGAGACGGCCGGTGAGCACCTGCGTGCGCACAAGCTGGATCACCGCGGAAAGGTTGGTGCCATCTTCGGCCGCGATCTGGGCGCGCAGGTAGTCGAGGCTTTCCTCGATCTGGTTCTGCCCGAGCAGCAGGCTGCTCTGGTAGACGCGGGCCAGCTGCAACGCCTGCGGCGTGTCCACCTGGCGCAGGGTTTCGATGATGCTCTGTGCCTGCGGCCATTTCTGCTGGCGCAGGTAGATTTCCCCGAGCAGGCCGAGGATTTCCACGTTTCCGGCGGCATTGCGGCGGGCGTTGATCAACACGCTTTCCGCCTGTCCAAGCCGGTTGCGGCCCACGAGATAGCGCGCATAGCGCACCGATTCCGCCACGCCGCCGTTGGAGATCTGCACCGCCAGAGACAGGCGTTCCTGCGCCAGTTCCGGGCTGCCGTCGCGCAGGTGCGCCTCGGCCATGAGCGCCAGAACCGTGGTGTCGCGCGGGCTCTGGTCCAGCGCGGTGCGCAGGTTGGCGATGGCCTCGCCGGGCTTGTCGTCCTGGATGAGCCAGGCGGCGCGCAACTTCAGGCCGCCGACGTGGCTGGGGTCTTCTTCGAGCACCCGCTCGACCTGTTCCCGCGCGCCGACGGCATTGCCGGTGGCGGTGAGCATCTGGGCGAGCATGACGCGGATGCGGCGGGTCTGATCCGAAGCGGTGGCCCCCTCAAGCACGGCCTGCATGGCGGCGATGGCCTCGTCCTGACGGCCCGCGGCGAAATCCGCCGAGGCGCGGGCGGCGCGGTACAGCTCGCCCGCCGGGCTGTCACCCGCGGCGGCAATCAGCGCGTCCAGCTCAGCCATGGCCGGCTCGGCGCCCTGCGTGCGCTGCAGCAGCTCGACAATGGCCATGTTGCCGTCGGTGTCCTCGGTCGGGCTGCCCGCTTCGCTGCGCAGGAAAGCCTCAGCCCCTTCAAAGTCCTGCTGGCTGATGTACCAGCGGATCAGCGAGGTGCGGATTTCCTCGTTGCCGGGATAGAGTTCATACATGGCCTGAAGATGCGGGCCGAGCGCCTCGATCTGGCCGAGGTTGGCCAGCAGCTGCGCGCGCAGGGTGTTCAGCTCCAGCGAGGTGTCGGCAAATTCAAGCGCCGCATCCACCTGTTCCAGCGCCGCAGCCCCCTCTTCGCGGCGCAGCAGATCGTCGATCACCACGCGCCGCGCAGCCAGCGCGTCCGGGGCCTCTTCGAGCAGCGCGCGGGCCTCTTCGACGGCCTCGGCCTGGCCATCGGGGTTCCGGGCCAGGGTTGCGGTGCGGTAGTGCAGGGCGGCGGCAATGGCGCGGGTGCCGGTGCTCTCCGGGGCCAGCAGCATGGCCTGTTCACCGTGCCGGATCGCCTCTTCCCAGTTGCGCCGCTCCAGCGCCATCAGCCCGAGCCGCTCGCGCGCCTCGGCGGTGTCGGGGTATTGCTCCACAAGGCGCAGGTACTGGCCATAGGCCTCCGACAGCTCGCCGCGCTCGTATTGCAGACCGGCATAGAGCAGGCGCGCCTCCTTGTGGAAGCCATCCGCGATGAACACGTTGCGCAGCTCGACCAGCGCCCGGTCGACGTCGCCGTCCTCGATATAGGTCAGCGCGGACTGGTAGAACCGCTCCGCCTTTTCCTCGTCGCTTTCGCAAGCGGCCAGAAAGGTGACACAGATCAGCAGGGCAGGCAGAAGTCGGGGAAATCGGAGCATGGGCAGTCTGTCACGTTAAGAAAAAGGGTATGGCTTTGCTGGTGTACTATGGGCAATCGGCCCGGAATGTCGACATCGAACCGGGCTTCGGCATGGATCAATTCCGCATTTGGGCGGATCGGGCGCCGGGCGCTGTGCTGCGGCCGGGCGGGTGGATGAGACTGATTTTTGAGCGGAAAATCGTTAATTTGCCGTGATCAGGGGCAATGAGCCTGCCGCATTGTCTGTACGGTAGACAGAATATATGTCATACCTCGGGCGGCAAAACCTGAGACTCCCTGGGCGTCGTCTTTGATGAGCCAGATCATTATTCGCATGGCCCGGAACCAACTATTTCATGAATAACCTGCAGCTTTATCTCAATCATTTCGGACTTCAGTCACGGCCCTTTTCCCTGACGCCGGACCCGGACTATCTCTACTGGACGCCTGCGCACAAACGCGCCTGGACCCTGCTGGAATACGGTCTGCTGACCTGCGCGCCGATCACGCTGATCACCGGCGAGGTGGGCGCGGGCAAGACAACGCTTCTGCGCCATTTCCTCAACTCCGCCGATCCGCTCTTGAGCATCGGCCTTGTGGCCAATGCCCACGGCGCGCGCGGCGAGCTGTTGCAATGGGTGCTGCAGGCGCTGGGGATCGAGATCACCGAAGGGGAGGGCTATGTCGCCCAGTTCGACCGGCTGCAGCAGTTCCTGATTTCCGAATACGCCGCCGGGCGCCGCGTGGTGCTGGTGTTCGACGAGGCGCAGAACCTGACGCGCGAATCGCTCGAAGAGCTGCGCATGCTGACCAACATCAACTCCGGCTCCGACGAGCTGATGCAGCTGGTGCTGGCCGGGCAGCCGGAGCTGCGCGACATGGTGCGCCGCCCGGACATGGCGCAGTTCGCGCAGCGCGTGGCGGTCTCTTTCCATCTCGGCCCGATGACCGCCGACGAGATCCGCGGCTACATCGCCCACCGCGTCGAAGTGGCGGGCGGCAAGTCCGATCTGTTCACCGACGCCGCCGTGGCGCTGATCTACCGCATGACCGACGGGGTGCCGCGGCTGGTTAACCAACTGGCCGAGCTTTCCTTGCTTTATGCCTTCGGGGGCTCTGAAGAGACCGTGGGGGAAAAGAGTGTTCAGGCCGTGCTTGACGATGGTGTATTCTTCGGGGCCGGCTCTTCCCCGCGTCTTGTTCCGGACGCCGAAGAACCGGAGGCGGATGTCGGTAAGAGGGCCGAGTGATGGATTTTGGGTATTACTTCCGAATTTTCCTGCGGCGTTTGCCCTGGGTGATCCTCTTCGTTGCGATTGGCAGCGGGGTGGGCTTCTACTTCGCCTCGACCCTGCCGCCGGTTTACAAGGCCGAAGCCCGTCTGCTGGTCGAATCCGAGCAGATCCCCGACGAGCTGGCCGCCTCGACGGTGCAGACCGCCGCCACCGAGCAGATCCAGATCATCCAACAGCGCATCCTGACCCGCGAAGTGCTTCTGGAAATGGCCAACCGGCTGGATATCTACGACGATGCGCGCATCCCGGCGAGCGACAAGGTCGCGGACCTGCGCGAGCGGATCGGCATCGCGGTGCAGGGCGGACGCAATCAGGCCACGCTGGTCAATGTCAGCTTCAAGGCGGACAAGGGCCAGCAGGCGGCAACGGTCACCAATGAGATCGTCACGCTGATCCTGAAGGAAAACGTGGCCATGCGGACCACGGTTTCGGGCCAGACGCTGGATTTCTTCACCCAGGAGGTGGACCGGCTGGGCCAAGAGATGTCCCGCCTGTCGGCGCGGATGCTGGCCTTCCAGGAAGAGAACCTCGACAGCCTGCCGGACAGTCTCGATTTCCGCCGCTCGCGTCAGGCCTCGGTGCAGGAGCGTCTCGCCGCGCTCGACCGCAACGAAAACGCGCTCAAGGACCGCCGCAACCGGCTGGTCGAGCTGTTCGAAGACACCGGCACCGTGCCCGATGCCGAAGCCGGGCAGCAGCTGACCGTCGAGGCCCGCCAGCTGATCGCGCTGAAGCGGGATTACTCCAGCTCCGTGGCCATCCTGTCGCTCGACAACCCGAAGATCGCCGTGCTGCGCGCCCGCATCGCCGCGCTCGAAGAGGTGGTGGCCGAGCAGGAGAGCCAGGCCCAGGCCAGCGATGGCGCCTCTTCCGAAGTGGGCTTGCCGCCGAGCCCCTTCGAATTGCAGCTTGCGGATATCGACGCCCAGATCGCCGCCATCGAGCGCCAGCGCGTCGAGCTTGAGGCGCAGATGGAAGACCTGGTCGAGACCATCTCGGAGACGCCCGGCAACACGGTGACGCTCGACGCGATGAAGCGCGACTACACCAACCTGCAGACCCAGTATAACCAGGCCGTGGCCAACAAGGCCCGCGCCGAGACCGGCGACATGATCGAAGCGCTCTCCAAGGGGCAGCGCATCAGCCTTGTCGAACAGGCCATCGCGCCGCAGAACCCGGTCAGCCCGAACCGCCCGCTGCTGCTGGCCGGGGGCTTTGGCGGCGGTCTGTTTGTGGCGCTTGGCCTGATCGCGCTGCTTGAACTGCTGAACAGCGCCATCCGCCGCCCGTCGGAGATTGGCGACAAGCTCGGCATCGCGGCGCTGGCCACCGTGCCCTACATCGAAACCCGGGCGCAGATCCGCCGCCGCCGCATCGTGCGGGCCTCGGCCTTTGCCGCTGTGCTGCTGGTCGGTGTGGGCGGGGCCTGGGTCCTGCTGGGGCCGGGAGGCGCGCTTGGCGGCGACCTGATCCAGCGTATCCTGAGCCAGCTCAACTCGCTGACATCCGCAGTCTCTTCCTGATCGAAAGTCACTGATATGGAACGTATTCAGGCTGCCATTGCCAAGGCCCGCGCCGAACGCCAGGGCACCCATGACACCGCCGCGCCGCATCCCGTTCTGGGCAATGCCGGGCAACATGACATCAGCGGCCACTGGGAGGCGCTGCCCCGGCATCCGCTGGACCCGAAAGTGGCAGAACACAACCGGATCGTGCAGAGCGGGCAGGGCGGGGAGAGCGCCGCCTTTGACCTGATGCGCACCCGCACGCTGAAGATGATGCAGGAGAACGGCTGGAAGCGTCTTGCCATCACCTCGCCGACGGCGGGCTGCGGCAAGAGCACGGTGGCGATCAACCTCGGCCTCAGCCTGACCCGGCGCGACGATGTCTCGACGATCCTCATCGAGGCGGACATGCGCCGCCCGAGCCTTGCGGACAAGCTGGGCATCCGGCGCAACTACCTCGCCGCCGACGTGCTGCGGGGGGCCGCGCCTTTTGCCGACAACGCCTGTCGGATCTCCGATCGCTTTGCGGTTTCGACCAATGACCGGCCGGTGCCGAACTCCTCGGACCTGCTGCAGGCGCCGCAGGTGGGCGAGATCCTGCGCCAGATCGAACAATCCTACGCGCCGACGCTGATGATCTTCGACATGCCGCCGCTTCTGGTGAATGACGACACCATCGGCTTTCTCAATCACGTGGACTGCGTGATGCTGGTCGCCGCTGCCGAACAGACCTCGATCAAGCAGGTCGACGAATCCGAACGCGAGATCGCCTCTCACACCAATGTGCTGGGCGTCGTGCTGAACAAGTGCAAGTTCTCCGGCGGCACCTACGGGTATGGCTACGATTATTATTGAAGGCAGGATCGTATCATAAGAAAATCCGGTGACCGCGTACCATTTGAACCCATTGGATTTTCTACCTCATAACTCCTTGATTTTGCTGATGCAGAAAACGTCCTAGAAAATCATTCTTTCAAGTGGGACAGTGAACGGCTCCTGTGCGGGACGAAGCGGTCGCTGATCGTGAGAAGTCCTGATGTCGAAATTGGCCTGAAGCGGCCGTTCATCTGCACCCGAGCGCAGAATCAAGGCCGCAGGCCGCCGCGCCATCGACGGGCCGTCCCCACGGCACGGCGATTGGGGTGTTGCTCGGAACTACACCTGCCTAGCGCGCCAGTGACAGGGATAAATCGAGGGGATCAGAAGGAGGATCGCCGTACCACGGCCCGTCGATGGCGCGGCTTGTGCTCTAATCCTGAGGTCCCGGATCAAGTCCGGGACGGGGTAGGCTCAATGTCCACTCAAGGCTCTTTGAGCCGGATCCTCCCGAACCCAAACTCGGCACTCTGGGCTCAGAGCGGACTTGCGACGACGCGGCAAGGTTAGCCTTGTGATACGATCCTGCCCCCTACCGGAAACTACCCCCTATAGCGTTTCGAGAAACGTTTGCATTGGCGATACTCTGTCTGGGCAGTTTTCGAAACGCTCGAAGCCAGACCTTTGGCCCGCCGCGGCGCATCTGCCGGGCGGGGGTTTGCCTATAAGTGATGTGAGAGCCTGAAAAAGGCGGCCGCCCAGTGACGGATCATCAAGGCCGGGGCGTTTAATCCCGGCTTGTCAGTCTGATCAGATCGAACATCCCCCAGATGGGGCTACCGCATTGGCCTGGTGAGAGCCGTTGCGGTTCAATCCGGTTTTCCAGTTGGTACCGGGGAGGACTGTGCCCGCAGGCCATGAACAAGAGGTTAGACCACCGTACGCCAGACATGCAAAAGGCGCCCGTGAGGCGCCTTTCTCATGAGATGACGAACCTGACGGGTGATCAGGCTTTCTTGCGACGACGCAGGGCAGCGATGCCACCCAGAGCCCCTGCAAGCAGCAGACCACCGGCCGGCAGCGGAACCGGAGCGATTTCCTGGAACGCGCCTTCGGAGATTTGGAAGCTCAGCGTGCCAGACGGATCGTTGCCGTCATAGAAGCCGAGGTAGTAGGTGCCTGCAGCCAGAGTCACGTAAGGGTTGACCGTGTCCGGGTTGTGCGAGGTCAGCGGAGCGCCCACAGTGTTTGTCGCAAGGTTACAGTTGCCGCGTACCGGCAGAAGAACATTGACGTTGTTACAGGCTGCGTGCTGGGTGGTCTGGCGCGCGCCGCCATCTTCCAGAAGCATGAAGCCGGTGTACTGGCCTGCTGTCGATTCAACGAGGCTGACGATGTAGAGGTTCGACGTGGTGTCGATGGTGAACTTCGCGTACCCGGAAGACGGGTTCGTCGTCCAGTCGAACTCGACGTTTGCAAATGTTCCGTAGCTTGTCGCGGTGACAACACCGCTGCCGTTCGAAGCAACCGAATCAATTGTCGTCAGTGCCTGAGCACTGCCAGCGGCCAGGGCAGAAAGACCCAAAACCCCAAAAAATTTAGCAAAATTAACAGTCATCTCTACAATCCCTTCACGTCGGGCAAGCCCTGCCATGAAACACGACAGGAATTTCTTAACCTTTTGATAGCACTCCCGCCCCGGACATGCACACGATTTTTTCTAATTTCCGTGTGTTTTTGGGGTGTTTGCGCGGAATTCATCCCAACGTGATGGTTTTTTCCGCGCAGCGCAACCATAGAGTGTTTTTGTCTGGCGATGTCAGCGCAGGGCTTGTCCGATCATCCACAGGCCGCGCCGGATGCGCAGCCGGTAGAGCGTGCCAAGCGCCGCCAGCCGTTCCTGACCCGAATCCAGGCGCGCTGAACGCAGCACCTTGGGGGTGTGGGCCAGCGCCGACAGCGGCATGGCCAGCGCCCTGAGACCCCAGCGCAGGCGTCCGGCCGCGCCGTGATCGCGCAGCCCCCATGTCTCGTCGGTCAGCCGCCGCCACTTGCGCCGCAGCGCGGGCCAGTCGGAGCGGGAAGGGTGGCTGGCGCAAAGCTCTTCGGCATAGACCAGCGCAAAACCCGCCGCGGTGGCACGCTGGCACCAGTCGAGATCTTCGGACAGACCGGGACGAAAGCCGCCAATGGCGTCAAAGACCCCGCGCCGGGTCACCAGGTTGCCGGAGCCGGAAAAGCCCTTCTGTTCAATGTAAGTCTTGAAATCAAAGGCAAAAACCGCCTCGAAAGCCTCTGCGCCGGAGCGCGGCGGCGGGGTTTCGTCAAACACCGGAACAGAGCCGCCCACCAAGGGCGCGCGGTCCCGTACCGCAAAGGCGGTGGCCAGCCAATCCTGAGCGGGCAGACAATCGCTGTCGATGAAGAACAGCGCCGGGGCGGTGGTTTCGGCAACGCCGCGATTGCGCGCCAGCGCCGCGCCCTTGCCGGTCTCGACGATAAAGCGCACCTGCGGCCAGCGGGCCATGTACGCGGGTTTCAGCGCCGGATCGGAGTTGTTGTCGACCACGACGATCTCTGCGGTCCCCGGCGCATCCTCCAGCTGCGGCACCAGCGCATCGAGGCAGCGCGCCAGCCGCGTCTGATCGTTGTAATGCGGGATGATGACCGCTGCGTCGGGGGGGCTTTGGCTCATATGTATCTCTGGATCACGCGTTTGGCGACGACGGTGGCGTTCAGCCGGTCCACATCCACGCTCCGCCCCCGCATCTGCCCGATCAGGATCGCGGTTTCGGCAAAGGTCGAATGGCGCGAACAGATCAGGTGATCACAGCCGGCCAGCAGGTGAATGTCGATCAGGGCGTTCTCCGCCTCGCGCTGCTTTTCGATATCCGCCTGCGGCAGGTGCAGCCGCGCGCCATCCTCGGGCAGGTATTTGTCGGTGAACTGCACATCACCGTAGCGGGCGGAAAAGCGGTTCTGGATCTCCACATTGTCGGTGGCGAGGAAGATGCGCGCATCCGGCGCCTTCTTCAGCGCCGCATCCAGCGCCGCCTCCAGCGGCTCCACCGCGATCTTGCGGTCCGTATAGCGCACGTGCACGCCGATGAGCGGGCGGCCAAAGCGCTCTTTGTAGCCCGCCACAGCCTCGCGCACGCGGGCGTTTGGGGTGAAATAGCGATCGAGGTAGTCGCGCAGCAGCGCATCCTCGGATTTGCCGCGAAACCGCGCATCGCGGCGCAGGTGGCGGGTCAGCCGTCCGAACTTGGGCAGGTAACACCAGAACACCGCCAGGTCTTCCGGCGCATCAAGCCGGGTGAGATCGGTGCAGAAGCGGCGGTAGACGCGCGCGCCGGAGTGCAGCTTCGGGTCGATCTCGTCGATCAGATTGACCGGGCTCTTGCGCAGGTTGCCCTGCCAGATCGCCGGGGAGACCGGCCCCTCGAAATCGTCGAACTCCTCGATCGGCGTGGTCAGCGGCGTGTCGAAGAGCAGCGGATAGGCATTTTCGCCCGTGGGCGCATAGCTGCCGTCGCGCCAGTCGATGATCGGCCGCCGCCCGGTCAGATCGGCAAAGATCAGACCCGAAACCGCCGAGAGCATGCGGTTGCCAAGCCCACCCTTGGCCTTGATGATCAGGGTCTTGTCCATGGCTCAGTCGATCCCCAGCTCGCTCTTGATGTCGAGATAGGTCTGCGCCAGCGCCTCGCGCGGGGCGTCGAACAGCCGGTCGATGGCCGGGCGCGCGGCGCGCATGCCGCGCAGGTCCTCCGCCGCGCCCTTGTCGCCCTTGAGCGAGCGCAGCCAGGCGTTGAGGATGCGCAGGCGGGTGTAGCTCTTGGTCTTGCGGATCGCCTCGGCGCGCTCGGCGGCGGAAAGCCCCCGGTCGGTCACATGTTTGGCCATCAGGTAAGCGAGGTTCGCCAGCCCCATGGCCCCCAGCCCGTAGCGGTCCGCGCGCCCGCCGGGGAAGCGGTGGTGGTAGACCTTGCCCTTGTGGGCGCCGACAACGCAGCCGTGATCAGTCACCGCCCAGGAGGCATCGGTGTCCTCGAACAGCGAATAGCCGCCAAACACCGGCTCGAAGCCCACCGCCTTGATCGCCTGCGTGCGGAAGGTCATGCGAAAGCCGGTCATCCATTCCACGTGCACCGCGTCGATCTCGGCCATCCACGGCAGATCCGGCGCGCGCGCCACCAGCGCCTTGCCGATGACCATGCGCGGGTTGATGTCGGGCAGCATGCGGCCAATGCGCGTGCGCCATTTGACGGTTTTGGCCTCGGCGGTGTGGGCGTCGGACATGGCATAGGCGGCCTCGTCCAGCGATCCCGGCGGCGGCACCAGCGAGATGCGCGGGTTGACCGCGGCCACCTTCTTTTCCGTGTCGCGCTCGTAGACCTCGAGGATCGCGGCGGAGGTGCCGGGAAAGAACAGCGTGTCATCGTCGGGCAGAAAGACGATCTCGGCACTGACATGGGTCAGGCCCCGGTTGCGCTGGCGGGTCAGGCCCTTTTCGGAATGCTCGCAGATCACCTCGACGTCATGGCCCGCCGTGGTCTCGGCCACCACCTGCGCCACCGGCGCGTGATCGTCCGAGCTGTCGATGACGATCAGCTTCTCCGGCACCCGCGACTGGCTCAGCAACAGCGGAATGGTCAGGGCCAGCGCGTCAGGGCGATTGCGGGTGGCAATGACAACGTCAAAGCTCAGGGGGGCGGAGGAGGCGGGAGCGGTCATGTGGGGAAATCCGGCGCAGAGCGGCCGGCGGGGTCTCCGTAGGGTCAGAATGCATCAGTCAATAGAGCCGCGCCAAGGCCGGCGGGCCTTGAGAAAACCGATAGCCTGCGGGTTTGTAAGGCTCAACCCGGAATTCAGCGCAATCGCGCAGAACCGGCCCCCGGCGTCCGGGGTGCCCGGCTTTGAGGCAGGGGCTGCCGCGTTTTGCCTTCTGCCTTGTCCCCCGTCTTGCCTTCTGTCTCCTGTCCCGCCCTGTCTTCGGCCTTGACCGGGGCGAAGCGGGAAAAGCGGGTGCCGGAGCGGGCCGCGGGCCCGGTCTCATCGGCGCGGGCCTCTTCATCCGCAGAGGCGGGCTGCGCCTCGATCAGCCAGATCCCGGCCCCGAACATGAAGAAGACAAGCGAAAAGACATTGCCCCAGATGTGCACCGTGGCCAGCGTGAAGCTCAGCCCGACAAAGGTGAAGATCCAGGCCAGCCGGATATTCCTGAGGCGCATGTCCTCGCCGTAGCGGCGGAACATGATGCGGAACACCGGGACAAAGACCCCGATCATCAGCATCAGAAAGGCCGGGATGCCGTAGCGCATGGCCATGAGCAGCCAGAAGTTGTCGACGCTGGAGCTGTGCATGAAGCTGGGCCGGACCCAATCGTTGAAGCCCAGACCCAGCAGCGGGTTGGCCCAGACGTTCTTCAGCCCGTGCTCGAAGATCAGGCCGCGCCAGTAGGCGGTGTCGGCAGAGAAGGTGGCATAGCTCATGAAGACGCGGATCGGGGTGCGGTTGGACAGCAGGTCCACCACCACATAGGCCACCACCATGAGCCAGAGCAGGATCCACCAGCGCTGGGGCACACGGGAGAGGATCGTGTTCCAGCTGACAAGGCCGATGAACAGCATCATGGCCAGAATCGCGCCGCTCGACAGGGCCAGACAGCCGGTGACCAGCACCACCGCCGCGATGACATAGCGCCGCCCGGTCGGGATCTGGTCCTTGAGGGCGATGAACACCATGGAGAGCGCCATCGAGCAGAACAGGCCGAAGTGGATCGGGTGGGCAAAGACGGTCTGCACCCGGTCCAGCCCGAAGCGCATGTTGCTGACGTTGGTGGTCACCGAGCCGAAACCGGGGATCGAGGCGAGGAATTCACCCAGGAAAAGCCGCCGGGTAAACGCCTCGGCAAAGGCAAAGGGCATGAGGAACAGCACCATCCAGAGCAGCACATGGCACAGGCGCAGGAATTGCTCCGGCGTGCGCACATAGGCGCGCCCGATCACATAGCCGCCGAGAAACTCCATCGCCGTCGCCCCGGTGTTCTCGATCACCATGGCGGGGTTGTTCTTCATCAGCGCGAGCATGGTCCAGAACATGAAGCCGGGGAACAGGATGTCCGGCAGGCGGATCCGGCCGAAATGCCCCATGTAGATGCGCACAAGCAGCGGCACGGTCATGACCAGCAGCAGCAGGCGCAGGTTGCTCATCGCCAGCGGCCCCAGCCGGAAAGACAGCGGCAGGACCATGCAGATCAGGTAGGTCATCACCACCCAGGACAGCCCCGTCTCCCCGCGCGCCCCGAGACGGGGGCGGGCATTGGGCAGGGCGCCTGTCAGGCTCGGATCGGTCACCGCCATCGCCCGTCAGCCCTCCGGTTGCAGCCAGCCGGCACCCAGCCCGGCCCCGTCCAGAACGCCGCCTGCGCGGTAGTAAAAGTTGCTGATGTCATGCGGATCGCCGTTCAGCGCATTGACGAAAAGCGCATCATAGTGGTTCGACACCCCGCGCCGCTTGTCCTGGATCAGCGCATTGTCCCGGATGTCCCAACCGCCCGCGCGCCGGGGTTTGGGCACCTTGGGGGCAATGTTGCGCAGCACCTCGACATTCTCGCAGCGCTCCTTGACCCGGATTGTCGGGGTATAGAGCTGCGGGTTCTTCTTGGGCCCATCAGAGCGCGGATTGCGGATCAGCGTGTTGTTGCGGATCGTCAGCCCGACGGTCTCCCCCACGGTGATGCCGTGCAGGTGCGCGTTGATGATGAGGTTCTCCTCGATGAGCATGTCGCGGTAGAACATCTCGCGCCCGGCTTTGCCGGTGTCGACCATCTCGTTGCGGATGAAGATCGACTGGCTGTAAGGCCCGTTGCCCGAGTTCAGCAGGTTCTTGCGGATCACGATACGCGCGCTCGGGCGCTTGGTCCGGGTTGTCCAGAACTGGATCATGTCCGGGTGGCCCCGGTCCTCGGGGCTGCGCAGGAACTCGGTGATGTGATTGGCCTCGACCCGCAGGTCCTGCACCTGGGCGAAGTTCATCCCGTCCACGCGCATCGAATGCATCCGGTTGGCGAGGATCTGCAGGTGTCGGCAGTCGTTACAGCTCAGCCCGGTGGTAAACCCGTGGAACAGGTTGCGAAAGACCACCGTTTCGCGGCAGCGGGTCAGCCCGAGGCAGAAAGCCCAGCCAAAGCCGTCCTGCGGCTTGCCCGTGCCCTGCGCCTGATCGCCTTCGAAGCGGCAATCGGCGATCACCGCGCCTTCGGTGTTCACCAGTGAAAAGGCTTTGAAGGTGTATTTGTGCTCGGGCTCAAAGCTGTAGTCGAAGACCAGTTTCTCAAAGCTGACATGGGCGCAATCCCGCACCCGCAGCCGCCCGATCCGGGCCGGGTTGGCGGGGTCTGCCGAGGTCAGGACAATGGGCGCGCCCGGTTCGCCGCGCAGCGCCCTGATCGGCAGCCGCGGATAGGAGCCCGGCGCAAGGCGGATCAGCGTGCCCGGGCCGGCCTGCCCAAGCGCGGCCCTGAGCGCCGCTTCATCCGCCACATCCACCACCTGGCGCGGCGCGCTCTGCGCGTGCAGCCCGCCGAAAGGCAGGGTCGCAAGACCCGCGCCAAGCGCCAGCAGGCGGCGCCGGGACAGGGCCGGGGCAGGGAAGGAGGACAGGGAAAAGGACATTACGGGCAAAGGACCGGTTCGAAAGGATATCGCGCCGGAGCTTACGGGATTCCCCGCCGCGCCGCCAGAGCGGGCCGGGGCGGGATGACATTTGCGTTAAGAGAGGTCAGGCTGCGTTCAACTGTCCCGCCCGGCGGCACCGCCGGGCAGCGCCTGCCTGCCCACCCGCCGCCAGGCGAGCCTTGAGCCTCAGGCCTCGTCCCGGTACCCGGTCAGCCAGTCCTTGCGCGCCGCCCAGATCTCGCGCCATTTACCCGCGTTGGCGCGGCGGCGTTCGGAGCCGCTCAGCGCCAGGACTGCGCTGGCCCCGCGCCGCACAGCGCCCCAGAGCCACATCATCCCAAGCCCCAGCGGCACCTGCCAGCGCGGCCAGTGCTGGCGCAGGAGCGTCACCCGCGCCCGCGCCACCATCACCGTCTTGCGCGCCACCTTGCCCGACGAAGCCCCGACCAGATGCATGATCTGCGCATCCGGCGTGATCGCGGGACGATAGCCTTTGGCCCCGGCGCGCAGGCACAGGTCCGCCTCTTCGCCATACATGAAGTATTTCAGATCAAAGCCGCCCAGCTCGTCCCACAGGCTGCGCGGGATCATCAGGAAGCAACCCACGACGATGTCCACCTCGCGCACCGTGTTGCGCGGCCAGTCGCCCATGCCTTCGGGGTTGAACAGGACCGAGCCCCGAAACGCCGCCGTCAGCCCGGTGGTGATGCAAAACACCGACCACGGCGTGATGCGCATCCAGCAGGAAGCGGCGTTGAGCGAGCCATCGGGGAACACCGTCCGCCCCCCGGTGATCCCGGCCAGCGGGCGGCTCTTGGCAAAGGCCAGAAGGTTGTCGATAGCGCGGGGATGCACCTCGGTGTCGGGGTTCAGCAGCAGCAGCCAGTCGGTCTTCGCCTCAGCGGCCACAAGGTTGTTGGCCTTGGCAAAACCGTGGTTCTCGGAGGAAGCGATCAGCTCCACCTGCGGGAAATGTTCGGCCACGGCCTCCGCCGAGCCATCGCTGGAGGCATTGTCCAGCACCACCACATGCGCCCGCGCCTCATGCGTGTTCTCGAAGAGGGTCTCAAGACATTTCAGCGTCAGATCACGGGTGTTGTAGCTGACAATGATGACGGTCAGCTCGGCGGGCGCGCCGGGCTGGCCAGTCAGGGCGGGGGGAATGGACGTCTGGGACAAGGGATCACGGTCTGAAAAGAGGTTTCCTTTAGAACGCAGCTTGGGGGTGGGAGGTCAAGGGGGGAGGCAAGAAGGCCTCTCCGGCTGCGCCAGATTTGTGCACCACGTCAGCACGTTTCTTTTTAACGGCTTGGCCTTTTGTGCGCGGGTCGGCTTTGCGGACAAAGCGGTCGCTGATCGTGAGAAGTCCTGATGTCGAAATTGGCCTTGCGCGGTCATTGCGCCCCCCGTCCCGGGCTTGATCCGGGACCTCTCGACCAAAGAGCAAGCCGCGTCATCGACGGGCCGTGGTGCGGCGATCCTCCTTCTGATCCCCTCGATTTATCTCAGATACTGGCGCGCTAGGCTGGTGTGGCTCGATACGACAACCCAATCGCCGTGCCGTGGGGACGGCCCGTCGATGACGCGGCGCCCTTCGGGCTTGATTCCGCGCCTTGGGTGAGATGAACGGCCGCTCAAGGCTCTTTGAGCCGGATCCTCCCGAACCCAAACTCGGCACTCTGGGCTCAAAGCGGAGATTGCAGGATGGCTCGCGGCAGTGCGGTAAAAACCGCAAAAGCCCTTGTCTGGTCAACCGTCAGCAAGCCCCCAACACCCCCCATCCTTGACATCCCCCAGCCCAACTCAAATAACACCGCGACCCTCCAATGAGAGACGAGAGCGATGACAGACATGAGCACGGCGAAGATGACCCTCGATTGGGTCCCCTTTACCCCCAAGGATGTGCCCCTCGGGCATGATATTTCCCTGCTCGATCTGTTCTGGCTGGTCAAACAGGAGCATGAGACCTGCTATCTGCTCGAGAGCATCTCGCATCCGCGCCATCAGGACCGGTTTCACGTCCTCGGCTTCTCCCCTGCGCTCCTGCTCAGCGCCCGGGGCGATACGCTGACCGTCACCGGCAGGCCCGAGATCATGGGGCGGTGTTTTGGCACCGAAACCGATAGTCTCAAGATTGAAGGTGTAAACCCTTACGAGTACCTGTCGGACAATCTCGACATGAACCGGGGCGCGCGGTCGCATCAGGGGGGGCTGATCGGGCTCTTTTGCCATGAGGCGATGAATTACTTCGAGCCGAGCATGAAGCTCGAAGAGCATCCGGTGTTTGAGCCGTTCCGCCTTGGGCTCTATCTCGATGGCCTGATCCTCGACACGGTGACGCAGTCCCTAAGCTATTACACCTATGACGAGGACCGCTCTGAGGAGGTCAAAGCGCTTCTGAGCAAGCTGCCGCTGGAGAACTCTGGCGGGCCGGTTGAGACGCGCTATCTCGGGGCCTCCGAGACCGAAGAGAGCTTTTCGAAGAAGGTGGCCGACACCCAGCAGAAGATCTGCGAGGGCTATTCGTTTCAGGCCGAAGTGGGCATGAAGTCCTACTTCGAGGTCAAAGGCGACAAGTTCACCGCCTACAAGCACCTGCGCGAAGTGAACCCCAGCCCCTACATGTATTACCTGCAATTCGGGGAGCAGGAGCTGTTTGGCGCCAGCCCCGAAATCCTGATCAGCTCCAAGAGCGGCCGCATCCTGACCACGCCCACCGCCGGCACCATCCGGCGCGGGGCGGATGAGGCCGAGGACGTGGCGCTGGCCCGGCAACTGCTGTCCGATCCCAAAGAAATTGCCGAGCACAACATGCTTGTCGATCTGCACCGCAACGACATCTCCATGGTCTGCCAGCCGGGAACGGTTGTGGTCGAAGACCTGATGTATGTGATCAAGTTCAGCCATGTGCAGCACATCGTGTCCAACGTTGTGGGTGTGCAGGCGCGGGACAAATCGGGCTTTGACGTGCTGCGCTGCATCCTGCCCGGCGGCGTGGTCACCGGCGCGCCGAAGATCGAAACGGTCAAGATCATCGACGCCAATGAAGCCCAGCCGCGCGGCCCCTATGGCGGGGCGGTGGGGCGCTTTGGCTTCAACGGCGATTGCGATTTCTGCCTGCCGATCCGCAGCCTGTTCTGCGACGGCGATCAATGCTTTGCCCAGACCTCTGCCGGGGTGGTCTATGACAGCCGCCCGGCGCATGAATACCAGGAGGTGCAGCGCAAACTGGACGGGATGAGGAAGACGCTGGCCAAATTTGCGGGAGAGGCCCAATGAGCAAGCTGCGGATTCTGCTCGTCGACAACTACGACAGCTTCACCTTCAACCTCCTGCACATGCTGGAGGAACGGCCCGATGTGGACCTGACCCTCGTGCGCAATGACGACGATTTCCTGCCCTTGCTTGAGGCCGGAGAGATCGACGGCGTGCTGATCGGCCCCGGTCCGGGCAGTGCCGAGGATGAGGCGTATTTTGGCCGCAACGCCGAGGTGATCACGGGTTATGGCCCCAAGGGTCTGCCGATCCTGGGCGTCTGTCTCGGGTTTCAGGGGATTTTCCACCTCTTCGGCGGCACGCTGAAACAGGCGGCTTTGCCGGTGCATGGCAAGGTCAGCGCGCTGGACATCTGCGGCGACGATCCGATCCTGCAGAACGTGCCGAACGGGTCGATGGTGATGCGCTATCACTCGATCATCGCGGACCCGGAAGGCGGCATTCCGGACGTGCTGGAGGCGACGGCCTATGCGGAAGCCAGCGAAGAGTTCGCGGCCAATGGCAAAGAGCTCATGGCCTTCCGCCACCGCGAGCTGCCGATCTTCGGCGTGCAGTTCCACCCCGAATCCTTCGGGACGAACTTCGGCCATACGATGATCGACAACTTCTGCCGGATCGTGGCGGAGCGGAAAGCGGGGTAGGGGCGAAAATCCTGTTCGCAAAAGAAAACGGGACGGCGTAAAGCCGTCCCGCGCCGTTTCAGGCAAGCCACTCCGAGATCATGCCGAGCAGGTCAAAAACCCGCTCATCGATCAGGAGTTCGAAGAGGGCATCGGGGATTACCACCCAGGCTGCAATCTTCACATTCACGGTCAGCATCGGCGTTTTCATGGCGTGTCTCCAGTGCCTGACAGAGACGCTTCCCGATGAAGCTTCCGTGCCAGGGAGGAAATGCACAAGAAGCCGAACCCATCGGGACGTATCAGGCGGAAGACAGCGGACGCTGCATGCCGTTCTCTAAAACGTGGGCACGATCTGCCACAATTCAAGAACCCTCGGGCCGCAATGGTGCGGGTCAGGCAAACATGCCGGATCGTGGCGGAGCGGAAGGCGGGGTAGGGATGGCGCAGCCCCGGACCTGATCCGGGGCCTCCTCAGTGATTTTCGAGGCGACTGTCAGCCCTGCCTAGTGTCCCGCAGTCACAGCCGCTTGGCATCGTCCGGGTAGGGCTCTCATCACGCTGAACTGGAAAAATGTCTGCGGGCTTGGCGGCGGGTCCAGAGCGGGCAGAACCTGCCGGATCCCGCCCGTCACCATCGGTTGGTTTGCCAGAACGATGCCGGTTTCCAACACGTCACAGCGCGCCACCACGAAACCCGGTCGCGCGTTGTCGGTCAAATCAACCCGTCCCGGCGCGGCCAGTTGCTCTTGGTGCCATGTTCTGGCCGCCAGTTCGGCCTCATCCCAAGTGACCCAATCCTGCCAGTCCCGTGCAAACTCGGCTTTCAAATCGGGATGGCTGCCCCATAGGATGCAGCCCCGTACAGCGCCAGAGGGCGGCGGGAAAACCGTGGCGAGCAAGGTTCCCGCCTCAGTGTCCAGACGGATGCGCTGTTGGCGGTCGTTTTGGTCAAGGACTGCGCCCAAGGCCAAAAGCGGGGCGGGTGTGTTTTGAACAACGCTGGCTTCACAGGCGGTAAAGATGGCGCTCAGAGACACCTCGGCGGTTGCCTGCACAGGCAAAAAGGAAAGTGCTGCAAGGCCCGTCGCAAAACCAAGTGTCCGGTACAAGATCGGGTCTCCCTCGTGACTGTGCGCGATGAAACACCCCATACCGACGGAGAGCAAGAGCCGCAGATCAGCCCCGAGACCGGCGGCGCAGCAAGGCGATCCCGCCCAGAGCCGTCAGAAGCAGGGGCAGGCCTGCCGGCAGTGGTACGGCGGCCGGGCCGGAGACCGTGATCTCAAGGCTGCCCACGGACCCGAGGCGCAGGATGGAGCTGTCGGAGAAGGGCGCGTCATTGTATTCGACCACAAGGCTGAAGAAGCCCACGGACCCGAGGCCAAGGGTCTCGCCGTCGGCAAGCTCGTCAAACAGCTCCGAGACGGTCGAGAAAATCTCGACATCCTCCTGCATGCGCAGTTCGAGATAGACGGACTTGATGGAAATGAGCGGGATACCGGTCGGCAGGAAGCTGCCCTCGTAGGTGCCAAAGAACGCATCGCGCTCATCCCCCAGCTGCACCTGGTTGAAGGTGTTGAGCGTGGGCGCACCCGCGGACTCGATGTTGACGCCATTGATGTCGATGTCGACCTCGGTGATGACGGAGTTGAACAGCCCGCCCGAGACCCAAGTGGCGCCTTCGGTCTCATAGGTCACGGTGCCCGAATAGCCGCCGGACCCGGGCAGCCCCGGGTTTGATGTGGTCAGACCAGCGAATTCCACGGTGACCGTGGTCGCCTGTGCCGCCGTTGCGACGCCGAAAACAAGCGCCACTGCGGTAAGAAAAGATTTCAACGGAAATACCCCCCATAAAGGATGAAAAGACCCTGTCCGGGCGACGCGCCCGAAGGGCGCAGCTTACTGCGCCAGTCGGCCACGGACAGTCAGGAATACCTTAGGGCCCGCTGATCTGCGCTGCGCGGCAAGGAGGAATGGGCGTTATCACGCGGTTGGATTTCGCACGGGTGACCCCGCGCTTTGCGGCCACCGCAAAACCCGGATAACCGATGTTATGTTGTTTACGTGACCAAGACGCACCACGGGGTTCTCAGGCGAGGGAAAATCTCCTACCGTCCCGGTTGTGTTTCTTAACAGGCATTCCCGGATCTCATGTTTTTCCTCTCGCGTCTTGCTCTTTTGGCCCTTCTCTGTGCGCTTCCCTTCCTTCTCTGGCCGCCCGCTGTCTGGCTGGTGGTGCTTTGCACGGTGGGCGCCGGGGGGATCGCGCTGTTCGGGCTGTTTGATCCGAAATACCGGCTGCAGCGGGCGCTGGTCACCCTGGCCGCCGTCGCCTGTGGCTGGATCGCCCTCGGCAGCGCGCGGCCGGTGAGCGAGACCATGATCCCGGACCCGCAGTTGCGGGACTGGGTGAATTACATCGTCGACTGGGTCACCCCGGCGGGGCTGAACCTCTGGGTGCTGGCACTGGTGGCGCTGCTGGTCGTGGTGCTGGGGGGGCTCGAAGCGCGGCGCATGGGGCTTGAGGCCGGGGACGAGACTGGCGTCAGCCTCGACTGGATGCCGGAGCTGTCGTTCTTTGGCCATGACCCGATCCAGAAAACCCCGGTGGTCGATCTGCGCGTGCTGGCCGACAATGGCGCGGACACCGCCACCCACATCAACCATGGCCGCCTGCGGCTGTTCTGGCTCTTTGACATGAGCGCCACGCTGCATCGCGTGAGTGAGGCGGTCGTCCCGCTGGCCGCGGGCGAAACGATTGCGCTGGAGCCACAGGCCCAGACCCCGGTTCACCTGAGGGCACAGGCGCAGACCGGGCTCTTGCGCCTGCTTTTGCGCGCGTTCGACACGCCACCCGGACGGCTGACCGGCGTGCCCTGCACCGTGCATCTGGCCAAGGCCGAAAAAGCCCTTTGGGTCAGGCCGCGGCAGGCGGGTAATGGGCCGTGATGATCATCAGCCGTGACGGGTTGCTCTGCACCCCGAAGCGGATGTGCACGCCGAAATAGCGCTCGATGATGAGCGCGTCATAGGCGGCCCGGTAGGCCGCGCGCTTTGCCTCGGGCACGCTGTCCCAGCTTTCCCGGACATGGCCCGGCCCCTTGCCGCCCACGTTGTGCACCGCCTTCATGCGCAGAGCGATGAGGTCCAGAAGCGCCTCGGCGCTTTCTCCAAAGCCCCGCGCCTTGGCGGCACAGGACAACGGGTACAGCACCTGGGCGCGTACGCCCGCTTGCAGATGAACCTCGAAGTCTGCAATGGGCGTGCGCATCAGGCGGCTGCGGCCCCGCCGCTGTCCGTGCCTTCGGCGCGCGTGCGATCGGCAAAGGTCGCCAGAACATCCTGCAGGCCGGGATTATGCAAAAGCGCATAGGTGGTTTCCCGCACCAATTGCTCGATCTCGGCTTCCAGCATCGTGTCTTCGGGCGGCGGCTGTATGGCCTGCCCGAGCGGCTCGGCGCTTTCGGGCACGCCAATCCCCTCGCCCGGCCAGTCCATCGCGGCCTGCGCCTGCGCATCGGCCCCTTCCAGGGTCAGCAGGTCAGGAATCGGAATAACGGCGGCGCGCGCATCACCGTGCCTGGTGATGATCACCCGCTCTCCCATTTCGTTCACCCTGTCGACCAGGGTCGCAATGGTTGCCCGTGCGTCGGAGACCGAAACCGTTGGGTAACGGCCGGTCACGGCATCCTTTTCTGCTACAGTATCCATTTTTTTCTCCAAATCGGATTACACCCCAGTTATGTACAAAACCCCCCGCGTCAGTCAAGGGTATTGTACAATTTTTCAGGGTTTCCCTTGAAAATCACCCCTCAATATTGTACATAAATACGCCAGAACCCTTGAAGTTGTTGAAAGGGACACCAAATTTCTCTGAGATTTGTACAAAATCATTTCCGGACAACCCTCCCCCTGAGGAAGGGCCGGATGGACTGGAGACAGTGATGAACAGAAGAACGAAGATGACAGTCAGAGGGCTGCTGCCTGCCGGATACGAAGTTCTTGGTGGTGTTCCCTGTTTTAAAAAACCGGCCCAAACGCTCCGGGCCATGCGCCGCCCGGATCGGCGCCAGCGCATCCTCGGGCAGCTGCGACAGTTGCAGTGCCACGTGGTTGGCACCCCGCGCAACGCTCCCTCGGACTGCCTTGTCATCGAAGTGGCGCAGGTCTCGGACTTGCTGGTTCACTACTCCCGAGGCGAAAACTGCATCATCGTTATCGACTTCGAAACCACGGACCACGATCCGGGCCAGCTGCCCGTCGTGGTCCGTGATCGTTTTGTGCTTCCCAATATGCTCAGAACGGACAGACGCGGGTCAGGGCCCGTTGGCCTGTCCGATCGGCACCGATCCGGTGACCGGAGCCTTGATGACGCGATCCTGAACGCCCGCGCCCGGACCGGGGACAATGGGTATGTCTTCTCCGGCCCCCTTGGCAGCAGCACCCGCCGAGTGCTGGCGCTGGCCGCCCTGCAAGCCGCCGCAGCGGGCAAGCGCCCACACCCGGCCCTGTCCGGTGCGCGCAGACAGACCGCCGACGGCAGTGACGCCCTGCTCGCCCTGATGCTGCTCGCCAGCCGCAGCGGCCGCGACCAGCGCCGCCGCGCCCGGGCCCTTTTGCCAACCCGTTCGGGACGCTAAGCCACCCCGCCTCCGCCCCGGCCCCGCGCCGGGGCGGAGACCCGCCCTGCCTGCGACCAACCGCTCAAGCATAAAAAACAAGCAGATTTTCGGCAGAAACCCCTGTACATCCGGGTCCAACGCTTGCCAAACAGGCATAAAGCAACCGTTCATGGTAGAGATTGCATAGCCATGGGCGACGGCACCATTTCGCTGCCAGAAGGCCCGGGTTCAGGAGACACGGACAGATGACAACCAGGGGGACCCCGCCGGAGGACGCAAAAGCCATGCGGCTTCTGGTTCTCGGGATCAACTATGCCCCTGAATTCATCGCAACCGGTCTCTACACAACGGGATTTGCCGAATACATGGCGCAGGAAGGCGTCGAGACCCATGTGGTCACCGCCCGCCCCTATTACCCCGCATGGCGCACCTTCGACGGCTGGAAGCGGCCGTGGTGGAAAACCCGCACCAGCGAGAACGGCACACGAATCGTGCATTGCCCGATCTACGTGCCCGCCGTGCCCAAGGGCGCGCGCCGGATGCTGCATTACATCAGCTTTGCCCTGACCGCCCTGCCGGTGCTGCTGTGGAAGGCGCTCACGCGCCGCCCCGATGTCATGGTGCTGATCGCGCCATCGCTTTTGCCCGCGCCGCTTCTGCTGGCCGTGGCCAAGCTCAGCGGGTCAAAAACATGGCTGCATGTGCAGGATTTCGAGGTCGAGGCGGCCTTTGCCACCGGCCTTTTGCAGAAACACAGCCGCGGCGGGCGCTTTGCGCTGAATTTCGAGCGCTGGGTCATGGCGCGGTTTGACCGGGTCAGCTCGATCTCCCAGCCGATGCTCGCCAAGCTGCGCGCCAAAGGCGTGCGCAAGGAACGCGTTGTGGAATTCCGCAACTGGGCGGACCTTGAGCGCGTGCAGCCGCTGACCGGCCCCTCGCC
>NZ_SRXY01000011.1 GCF_004804335.1 Pacificoceanicola onchidii | reverse complement strand
ATTGGCCCATGTCTCCACCCCGCTTGCGCGTCTGTCCATGTGAGTTGCGCGATCCGCTCCGTCCCCTGGCAAGCCTGCCCCGGCAGTTTGCGGATCAGCGTTGGGCCGGGCGCTCCGGCGCCCGGCCTTGGTCGCAGGATCACTCCTGCCAGTCGTTGCCCCACCAGTCGGCAGCGGTGTAGTCCATGCCTTTGAACTCGGTGGTGTACTCGCGAACCTTGGCCAGGATGGCGTCGCCGTCGATGCCCTTGTCGGCCATGGTGGCAAGCCAGGTGTCATAGGCCGGCTTGGTCGCCGCAACCCATTCTGCCTTGGCTTCGGTGTCAAAGGTGATGATCCGGTCGCCCCGCGCCTCAACCTTGGACAGGGTCGAGTTGCGACGGTTGTCCACGATGGCCCCGGTGAAGTTGGTCAGCTCGTCTTCCATGGACCGGAAGATCTCCTGCTGCTCGGGTGTCAGCTTGTCCCAGGTCTGCTGGCTCATGGTCATCGGGATCATGATGAACGGGCCGCCCACAAGCGAGTGGTTGCTGGCAAAGTCCGTCATCTTCCACTTGATCAGCGGCGCGGTCGGGAACCACACGCCATCAATCGCCTTGCGCTGGAAGGTCACGTAGATATCCGCCAGCGGCAGGTTGCGCGGCGTCGCGCCCAGCATGTCACTGTATGTCACGGAGGATTTCGAGAACCCGCCGATCTCCAGACCCTGCAGGTCCGCGAGGGTCTCGACCGCCTTCACGTCCTTGTGGATGTGCAGGTTGAAGAAGTCCGATACGTGGAAGCCAAGCGGCACCAGCCCGTCAAACTCGGCCTGAACCTCCGGCACGGTGTTGTACAGTTTCTGGAACACGTGGTTCGCTTCGACGGTGCTGTCGAACTGGAACGGCAGGGTCATCACGTGGGTCGCCGGGAACTGGCTTTCCTGTGTGAAAATGCCGGTTGTGACCACCAGATCCACCAGGCCGGACTTCAGGCCGTCAACCGTTTGCGGTGCCTTGACCAGGGTGCCGCCGTGGAACCACTTGAAGGTCAGCTCGCCATTGGTGCGGCGCTCGATTTCTTCGAGGTAGGGAATATACACGTGCTGGACAAGGTAGTGGCTTTCCGGCTCGAAACTGCCCACCTTGATTTCCAATGCCTGCGCCACCGGGGCAAGCAGCATTGATGCCGCCGCCGCTCCGGCCAGGGTCTTCATCCACGTCGCGAGTTTCATATTCAGTCTCCTCCCTTTTGGACTGTAAGGGCTGGTGGTCTTGGTTTTGTCTTCACCAGCAGTATGGGCCGGACGCCTTAGTGGAGCGCCGCCAATTCGGCCTCCAATCGGTCAATTTTTTCAAGGATCTCTTGCCAGCCCGGCTCCCATTCGAGGAATCCGGTGTCCCACCGCCCGTTCGCACCGACGAAATGGGCAAAGGGGATAGCGTCCTGATAGACGTCGATACCGGCAAAGATCTTGGTGTCTGCCACGATGGCATAGGGCTTGTCCCTGAGCTGTTTCGCCTCCTCGAAACAGGCCAGGATTTCCGGGATGCTGTTGCCGTTGATCTGGCGGGCGTGAAAGCCGAAGGCCTCCATCTTCTCCCGCACCGGCTCCACCGCCATGACATCCGATGTCTTGCCGGTGGCTCCCAGATCGTTGTTGTCGATGATCACCACGAAGTTCGACAGCTTGTAGTGCGCCGCGAACATGAAGGCCTCCCAGACGCTGCCCTCGTGCAACTCGCCATCGGACAGCAGGCAGATCACGCGCTGATCACTGCCTTTCTTGCGCTCGCCCAAGGCCATGCCCGCCGCCTGGCTGACACCGGTGCCAAGCGAGCCGGAGGTGATCTCGAAACCGCGCGCGCCTTCGATCGGGCTCTGGTCGATGGGCGAACCATCCGCGCCCATCGTGCGCAGTTCGTCCATGGTATAGATGCCCATCTCCGCCATGGCGGCAAAGTTGATGATCGTGTCGTGGCCGTTGGAATTGATGAAACGGTCCTTGTACCAGCCCTGCCCGTCCGGGCGCAGCTCGTCAAAGAAGATGCAGGCGCCAACGTCGGCAAGGGCAACGCCCTGCCCGGCATACCCGCCGCGCTGCATGCAGATATCAACCACGTTGCGGCGAATCTTGGCGGCCCAGAGTTCCAGGGTCTTGAGACGTTTTTCTTCGCTCATGCCGCAACCCCCGCAATACGTCCCGCCAGCGCGGCGGGGTCCAATCCAAAATGCTGCCGGATATGCCCGAGCGAGCCGCCCGGCGCCCAGGTGTCCGGCACGCCGATGCGCGTGATGCGCGGGGCGCGGCCTATCTTTGATGTGATCTCGCTGACCAGCCCGCCCAGCCCGGTCGACACCTGGTGGTTCTCCACCGTGACGATCTCGTCATGGGCAAAGCAGTACTCCACGATTTCCTGCTCATTGACCGGCTTGATCGTCGGCACGTGCAGCAAGGAATGATCCACCCCCTGCTCTGCCAGAATGTCAGACGCCTCCAGCGCCCATTGCGAGGCATGCCCGCAGGAGATCACCCCGATCCCCCGCCCTTCCCGCAGCGGGTAGGTCTTGCCAAGCTCGAACTTGAAGCGCGCCGGATCCAGCAGGCTGGGCGTCGCGCCGCGATGACCGCGCATATACACCAGTCCCGGCAGATCGCAGGCCAGGTCCAGCGCCTGCGCAAAATCGGTCACATCCATCGGATCAATTACCGTGGCATGGGGCACCGCCCGCAACATGCCCAGATCTTCGGTTCCCTGATGGTGGATGGGGGCCGGGCTGGTGATGCCCGGCGTAAACGCCAGGCAAATGCCGGTCTTCTTGCTCGTACCCATGCAGATGACCATCTGGTCAAAGCACCGGCGCGAGGCATAGCTGCCAAAGGTCGAGGTGATCGGCACAAACCCGGCCTTCGCCAGACCGGCGGCCACGCCAACCTGGTTCTGCTCGGCCATGCCGACCTCGACATACTGGTCCGGGAGATCCCGCGTGACCTGATACATGTCGCAGTAATGCGCCAGATCCGCGCTCATCAGGATGACATCCCCGCGCCTCTTGCACAGGTCAAAACTGATATCGTCGAAAGCCGACGGCACCATTTTGCGATGTTCAGCACTCAAAAGCATAAGTCTGCGGCCCTCCCAAACCTTGACGCCCTCAGGCCCCGGAAAATCCGTCCAGAACGGTCTTCCCGATGGCGCTGCCGCTGGACTGGTGTTCCAGCGCTTCGCGCAGAGTGTCTTCGCTGAGCGCGCCCAGCGTCTTGTTCGCGGTAGAGACAACCTCACCCTGATCCACCAGGTCAGCCACCCGGTTCAGCAGCTTGTGCTGTTCAATGATGTCATCTGCCTTGTGCAGCGAACGGGCAAACATGAACTCCCAGCTGAAGGTCAGCGCCTTCATCTTGAGCGGGCCGATTGCCACGTTCTGCGGATCGTCGATCATCGCGATATGGCCGCGCGGCTTGATCATTTCGACGATGGCATCAAAGTGATCGTCGGTGTTGGTCAGGGTCGCGACATATTTCGGCGCGATGCCCAACCCGCTCATTTCCTCGGCGAGGTTGTTGCGGTGGTTCACCACGTGATCCGCCCCCATCTTCGTCACCCAGTCTATCGTGTCCGGACGCGAGGCCGTCGCCACAACGGTGAGCTTGGTTAACGCCTTGGCAAGCTGGATCAGGATCGAGCCGACCCCCCCTGCCCCGCCAATGATCAGCAGCGCTTCGCCTTCGCCGCCGCCTTCGTCCACGCGCAGGCTTTCAAACAGCATTTCCCAGGCCGTGATACTGGTCAGCGGCAAGGCCGCCGCATCCGCAAAACCCAGCGTCGACGGCTTACGCCCGACCAGACGCTCATCCACGCATTGCAGCTCGGCGTTGGAGCCATCGCGGGTGAACTCGCCGGCGTACATCACCTCATCCCCAACCTTGAACAGGGTCACGTCAGAGCCGACCGCCTTGACCACGCCCGCGGCGTCCCAGCCAAGGATCTTCGGATCACCCTCGGGGGGCGGACGGTTGGCGCGAACCTTGAAGTCCACGGGATTGACGGACACGCCGCGCACCTCGACCAGCAGATCGTTCGGACCCGGCTGCGGGTCAGCGGCAGTAAATTCGACGACAGAACCGGCAACAGTGACAGGTCCCTGCTCCGAGTATCCCAAGGCTTTCATGATTGGCTCCCAGTTGACTTGTTTTCATCAATTTGAGAGGTTGCGTTGATTCTGGCAAGTACCTACATTTTTGTAAGTATTGGAAATCTTGCAGGAGAAAACGGATGGCACGGCAATACAATTGGAAGACGGGATGCGATGTCGAAGCAACGCTCACGGTGATTGGCGGACGGTGGAAGCCAATCCTGATTTGTCGTTTGCTTTCAGGTAAAAAGCGCTTCGGAGAGCTGTGCAGACTGGCCCCGAACGCGACCGAGCGCATGATCACTCTGCAGCTGCGCGAACTGGAGGCGGACGGCGTGATCAAACGCACCGTGCACGCCGAAGTTCCGCCCCGAGTCGAATACGAAGTGACAGAGTACGGACGCTCGCTTCAGCCGATCATCATGGCCATGCAGAGCTGGGGCAAGGACTTCAAAACCAGAAAATACGCCGAGGAAGAGGCCGCCGAAGCGGCTGATTCGGAGCACGAAGACACCAATCGCAAAGCCGCAAACGGCTGAGCACAACACGCCGGGGAGCAAAACATGTCGCAACCACTCAAGGGCAAAGTGGCCATCGTCGCCGGGGCAACCGGCGGAATCGGGGTCGCGACAGTCGAAAGGCTCGTGGCGGACGGCGCCACGGTTGTCGCCTCCGGCAGGAACGAGACCCGCCTGAACGCGCTGCGCGCCATCGGCGATCAGGTCTTTATCCGCAAATCCGATGTCTCCATCGAGGCAGAGGCCAGGGATCTCGTGGACTGGACCGAACAGGCGTTCGGGCGCGTCGATATTCTGTTCAACGGCGCGGGCATTGTCGGGGAAAGCAACCTGATCGAACACCAGTCCCTTGAGAACTTCGAAAGGGTCATGTCGATCAACGTGACCGGCAGCTTTCTGATGATGAAATACGCCATCCCCGCCATGCGGCGGAACGGCGGCGGGGCGATCGTCAATGTCTCTTCCGCCGCCGGGGTGCAGGGCGGACGGGCGACCATGCCGGTTTATTGCGCCAGCAAACATGCGGTCATCGGCCTGACCCGTGTCGGGGCCAAGGCCCACGCGGGCGAAGGCATCCGCATCAACGTCATTGTGCCGGGGCAGATCGACACCGACATGCTGGCAGCGGTGGAGGCCGACGCCTCGGACGGCGATCCGGTCGAGGCCCGCAACAAGGTCATCTCGGCCATCCCCGCCGGACGCTACGGCGACACCAGCGAGGTCGCCGCGCTCACCGCCTTCCTGTGCCGCGACGACGCCAAGTTCATCAATGGAAGCATCTACAGCATCGACGGCGGTTTCACCCCGTTCTGACCCAGGAGGTTACGCATATGGCCCTTTTCGAAATCCGCCAATACCAGGTCTATCCCGGCAAGATGGATGAATGGATCGACTTCATGGAAACCCGCGTGGCCCCGTTCATGACCGCGCGCGGGATGGTGATCCCGGCGATGTTTCGCGGCGAGCAAGACGACAGCCTGCACATCTGGATCCGGCGCTTTGACGACGAAGCGCATCGCGAAGCGCTCTACAAGGCAGTCTACGAGTCCGAGGACTGGCAGACCAATTTCAAACCCACCGTGCGCAGGCTGGTGGATGTGGAGAAGACCGTTGTGCACCGGATGACCGGAACGGCGCATTCTCCGATCCGCTGACCCCGCGGATCCTTTCAGACCCATCAAACACGAGGAACGGGCAATCATGGATCTCATGCTCAAGGGAAAAACCGCGGCCGTTGTTGGCGGCACGCGCGGCATCGGACGCGCCATTGCGGAGCTTCTGATCGCCGAAGGCTGCAACGTCTCGATCTGCGCGCGCAGCCAGGACGGGGTGGATGATGCCGTCGCCGCGCTCTCCTCCGGCGAAGCCCGGGTGCGCGGCACCGCGCTCGACGCCTCCGATGCCAAGGCGCAGGCCGATTGGATCAATGACACCGCCGAAGCCTTCGGCGGGCTCGACATCCTCATCGCCAACACCAGCGCGATGAACCTTGCCAATGACGAAGCCGCCTGGAACGCCAGTTTCCAGGTCGACATGATGGCGACCTTTCACGGCGCCGAGGCCGCCATTCCACACCTGAAAAACGCCGAAGCCGGCGCCATGGTCTTCATCGCCTCCATCGCCGCGCTGCACACGCCCGGCGGCCCGAAGCCCTACGGCGCGATGAAAGCCGCCGTACTCAATTACGCCAAAGGTCTGGCCCGGTCTCTTGCGCCGGACGGGATCCGCGTGAACGCGGTCTCTCCTGGCAACATCTATTTCAAGGAGGGCGTCTGGGGCCGCACGGAGGCCAACAACCCCGATTTCTTCAAGCAACAGGTCGCCGCGAACCCGCTTGGCCGCATGGGCACCCCCGAAGAAGTCGCGCGCGCCGCTCTGTTCCTCGCCAGCCCCGCCGCCAGCTTTGTCTCCGGCACCAACCTGCTGGTCGACGGGGCGCTGACGCTGGGCGTGCAATACTAGCGCCCGGCCATTACTCTCAAATCGCGAAAACTCTTATCCACATTACGCCATTTATATCCCGTTATCGGGGCAATATTTGCTTGTCACAAATCAGATCAACCCGAATGTGGAACACACCATGACCCTCAATTCACTCGCCCTCGCCCGCGACATTGCCCGCCCAAGCCGCGAAGCCATGCTGCGCCGCGCCCCTTCGGTGCAGGATTTCTGGCACAACAACACCACGCTGTTCGAAGACGCGTGGAAAGAATGGGAGCAGGATGCAGACCTTGGCGGTCTGACGCTTGATGAGTCGCTCTACGCCCCTGCCCTGCGCGACGCGGTCAAAGCCGCCTGGGCCAACCCGGCCGAGGACACCGCCGTCCGCGATCTGTGGCAGGAGGTCTTCCCGGGCGTCTACAAGGCTCAGTTCTTCGATCCCGAAAAGCTGCCGATCCTGCGCGGCTACATGGACAAGGTCGCCGATGCCAACATCCCGCTGCGCCCGCCTTACGGCATTTCGCTGAACCGCGCCGGGGCGATGCTGGATCCGCGCTCCGAAGGCTACCTCGGCGCGCCGGGCTTCCAGTCGTTCTATGATGGGCTGATGAACCGCTACATGCGGCCGATCTCGCGCCTGCTGTTCCCGGATGTGGCCGGCTACGACACCCAGACCTTCGGCTTCTCGATCCAGTGGAAGGCGGACACGGACACCTCTTTGCGCCCGCACTCCGATGCCTCTTCGGTGACGCTGAACATCAACCTGAACCTGCCGGGCGAAGGGTTCTCCGGCTCGGGTGTGAGCTTCATCGACCCCGAGTCGCGCCGCGTCGAAAGCCTGACCTTCGATCCGGGCACCGCCCTGATCCACCACGGCAGCGTGCCTCACGCGTCCGAGCCGATCACCGAAGGCTCGCGCTCCAACTTCGTGCTCTGGCTCTACGGGCGGCACGGTCAGGCGGCGCGCGGCGGCGTCCCGGTTCCCGATCTCGCACCGGAGGACCGCTGGACTCTGGTCAACGAAGCCTCGGACGGCTTCGCACCGTTCTGATCAGACCCCATAACGCAGACCTCCGGGGGCATTCGCTCCCGGAGATTATCCCTTACCGCGCGTCCCTGAACACCGCGCAACTGCCGATTTTCTCCAGCAGGAAATCCATGAAAACCCGCACCTTCGGGGACAGGATATTGGTCTTGGGATAGACCAGCCAAAGCGCCGTATCCGCGTCATAGGCAAACCCCGGCAGCACCCGGATCAACCGCCCGTCGGCCAGTTCCTCGTGCACGTTCCACAGCGAGTTGATCGAGATCCCCGCCCCGGCCAGCGTGGCAACCTTCTGGGTCATGCCGTCGTCGCTGATGATCTGGCACCGCCCTTTTTGCGGATCAAAGAGCCCGGTCTGCCCGTCCGGGCCAATCAACGGACGCGCCTGCCCGTCCTTGAACGCAATCAGCCGATGCGCGTTCAGATCCTCCGGGCGCTCCGGCATCCCGTTCGCGGCGAGATACTCCGGTGAGGCACACAGAATGCGCACATCCCGCGCCAGCTTGCGCCCTTTGAGGCTGGTGTCCTCCAGTTCCGCGTTGCGGATCGCGAGATCAAAACTGCCGTCAATCAGGTCATAGCGCGCATCCGAGAGCCGAAGATCGAGCCTGATCTTCGGGTGGCGTTCGGTGAACTCGGGCAGAACCGGGGCCACATAGTTCTGCGCAAAGGTGCTGGGCGCGGTAAAGCGAATGGTCCCGGTGATATCGAGGCTCTTTTGCCCCAGCGCCGCCCGCGCCGCGTCTTCCTGCGCGATGATCTCGCGCGCGAAAGGCAGCAGTTCGGAGCCTTCCAGCGACACGGACACCTTGCGCGTGGAGCGGTGCAACAGGTCCGCTCCCATGGATTTTTCCAGCTTGGCCAGCCGCGCACTCGCGACCGCAGGCACCATGCCAAGCTCCCGCCCCGCTGCGCTGATGTTCAGCTTTTCAGCGGCCAAGACAAACAGGCGAAGGCTTTCAGTATCCATGATTATGTCCGATTTGCGAATTCTGAAACTTAATTACAGTGGTTTTATTCGCGGAATGGAAGTGCAAATCCGTAACAGACCTTCACTTTGCCAAAGGATGCGGCCTGTGCCCTGCTATTCCATCCTCGCGATCACCAGCACCACCCAGGACTGGATGGCTGCCTATATCCCCACCGCGACCCGGCTCGTGGCGGAACACGGTGGCCGCTATCTGGCGCGCACGACGTCCCATGAGCAGATCGAAGGCCCGGACCAACCCGCCCGAACCCGCGTCCTCATCGAATGGCCCAGCCGCGATGCCGCGCTGCGCTTCATGAATGATCCCGCCTATGTCCCGCACCTTTCCGCCCGCACCAAAGGCTCCGAGAGCGTGCACTTCCTCGTCGACGGCATCGACGATCTCGCCTGAGCGCCCCGCCGCCGCCCCTGCCTGACTTACAAAAAGGTTTTCCAGATGCTCCGCCAAGGCCACGTCAACTACCACGTCCACAAACCCGAACGTCAGGCGTTTCACATCGACGCCGGCGGGGTTGTCGGCAAGCTGCTTTCGCCCGAACTGAAAGAAACCCGCATCACCGTGCGGGACGTGCGGAGCGCAGACGTTCATGCCGATTTTGCCTCCGACAGCGTCAGCTTTGTCGAAAGCCCCACATCCGTGACCGATTTCTCCGATCCAGCCCGGTGGCAGGCGACCTATGACGCCGAGCTGACCACACTTCTGAAGGACTCGCTCGGCGCACGGGAAGTGATCATCTTTGATCACACGGTGCGCACCGACGATCCCGAAGCCACCCGCAAACCCGCCCGCAACGTGCACAGCGACTACAGCGTAGACGGGGCGCGGCAGCGCCTGATCGACATTCTCGGCCCCGAGGAGGCGGAGGTCTGGAGCCAGGGCCACTATGCCTTCATCAATGTCTGGCGTCCTGTCGGCAACCCGATCAACTCCGCCCCGCTCGGCTTTTTGCGCCCGTCCAGCGTGCCGGAGCAGGACTGGCTGCTGCTGGACCTGATCTACCCGGACCGCAAAGGCCAGATCATGGGCATTGTCGGCGGGCCAACGCATGAATGGCTCTACATGTCGAAGATGACCCCGAACGACGTCGCCGTGTTCAACATCTACGACAACAAGGGCCAGCCTTCGATTGCCCACAGCGCCATCGACCTTGTCGAGGACGAGAGCGTCACCACGATCCGCCAGAGCCTCGAGAGCCGCACGCTCATCCGCTACTGACCCCCTTTTACTGCGTCCCGATTGGAGCCCCCCATGACCAAAACGATCCTCATCACCGGTGCCACCGACGGCATCGGCCTGCTCACCGCCAAGAAACTCGCCGCCGCGGGCCATACCGTCCTCTTGCACGGGCGCAGCCCGGCGAAGCTGGAAAAAGCCGCCAAAACCGTCGGCGGCGCGCCGGAAACCTATGTTGCGGACCTGTCGGACCTGACACAGGTGGCCGCGCTGGCCGATGCCGTGCTGGCCAAACATGATCACCTCGACGGGCTGATCAACAACGCCGGTGTGCTGCGCCTGCCAAGCCCCGTCACCCCCTCCGGCCTTGACGCCCGCTTTGTCGTCAACACGCTTGCGCCTTACGTGCTGACCCAGCGCCTCCTGTCGATCATCCCAAAGACCGGCCGCGTGGTGAACCTGTCCTCCGCCGCGCAGGCCCCGGTTGACGTGCAGGCGATGATGGGCGCACGGCGCATGGATCACATGGAAGCCTATGCGCAGAGCAAGCTGGCGATAACCATCTGGTCAATGGAACTGGCCGAACGCCTGCCGCTCGGGCCTGCGGTCATCGCCGTGAACCCCGGCTCTCTGCTGGCGTCCAAGATGGTCAAGGAAGGCTTCGGCGTGGCCGGCAATGACCTGTCGATCGGCGCGGATATCCTGATCAAGGCCACGCTCGATGACAGCTTTGCCGCCAAATCCGGCGCCTACTTTGACAACGACTCCGGCCGCTTCACCGCGCCGCATCACGCAGCGAGCCGCCCTGAGCATCGCACCGAGGTCATGCAGGCCATCGAAAAACTGATCTCCTGAGGCCTGTCAGGCCCGGGTGCCGGACAATCTCAACCAAGACGCAAAGAGGAACCGCCAGTGTCCAGGATCATCGTCTATTTCGCCCACCCGGGTCAGAAATTCAGCCGCGCCAACCTCGCCATGGCCAAGGCCGCGCAGAGGCTGGCGGATGTCACCTTCGTTGATCTCTATGCCGAGTATCCGCGCCATGACATCGACGTCGAAAAAGAGCAGGCGCGGCTGCTGGCGCATGACATCATCGTCTTCCAGTTTCCGCTCTACTGGTACTCGACCCCGAGCCTCGTCAAGGAATGGCAGGATCTGGTGCTGCAACACGGGTTTGCCTACGGGCATGGCGGTGACAGGCTGGCGGGCAAGACGCTGCTTGTGGCCACAACCGCCGGTGGCTCGGAGGAGGCCTACACCCCCGAAGGCTACCAGCATTTCCCCCTGCGCCGCTTCCTGACCCCGCTCGAACAGACCGCGCGGCTGTGCAAGATGACCTTTGCCCCGCCGGTGGTGCTCTACAGCGCGCTCAAGGCGCATGAGGACCGCGAAATCGCCGCCCATGCCGCCGCCTATGCCGGACTGCTCTCTGCCCTGCGCGCGGGCGCCGCCGCCCTGCCCGAAGACACCGGCGAGACCGTGCTGACCACCGCCGATCTCGAAACCCTCCTACCCGCGCTTCAGAAAGCCCATCCCGATGACTGATTTCCTGCTTCTGGCCTTTGTCTTCCTGATCGCCGGTGTTGTTGCCGTCCCCATCGCCACCCGGCTGGGGCTTGGCTCTGTTCTGGGTTACCTGATCGCCGGGATCGTGATCAGCCCGCTTCTGGCGGGGCTGGGCGTTGACGTGATCGCCATCCAGCACTTTGCCGAGTTCGGCGTGGTCATGATGCTGTTCCTTGTCGGGCTGGAACTGGAGCCGAAGATGCTCTGGTCCATGCGCAATCGCCTTCTTGGCCTTGGCGGCTTGCAGGTGGTCGGCACCACGGCGCTTGTGATGGTCATTGGGCTGGCCTTCGGCCTCTACTGGACCATCGCCCTTGCGGTCGGGCTGGTGCTCGCCCTGTCCTCCACCGCCATCGTTCTGCAGACCTTGGGCGAAAAGGGGCTGATGAAAACCGAAGGCGGGCAATCGAGCTTCTCGGTGCTGCTGTTTCAGGACATCGCCGTCATCCCCATGCTTGCCTTCATCCCGCTTCTGGCCATGCCGGAGCTGATGGATCTGGGCGGGGAGGCCGCCCTGCACGCCCCAGACGCTCACACAGAGGCCTCAGGGCACGCTGGGGACCACTCCGGCGCCCACGGGGCCCATGGGGCGGAAGATCCCCATGGCGACAGCCACGGCGCTTCTCTGAGCCTCGTAGAGGGACTTCCCGCCTGGGCCGCCGGTCTTGTCACCATCGGCGCCGTGGGGGCCGTCATCCTCGGCGGCATCTACCTGACCCGCCCGCTGTTCCGCTTCATCGCCATGGCAGGCCTGCGCGAGCTTTTCGTGGCGGCGGCGCTGATGTTTGTCATCGGCATTGCGCTTCTGATGACCCTCGTCGGCCTTTCCCCGGCGCTTGGCACCTTCCTCGCCGGGGTGGTGCTTGCCAACAGCGAATACCGCCACGAGCTGGAATCCAACGTGGATCCTTTCCGCGGCCTGCTGCTTGGCCTGTTCTTCATCACCGTTGGCGCGGGGATCGACTTTGACCTCCTGTTTGGCCAGTTCGGCACCATCATCGCCCTCACCCTCGGCCTCATCCTGCTGAAAACCGGCGTTCTGCTGGCGCTCACGATGCTGTTCGGGATCAAGGGGCAGGATCGCTGGCTCTTTGGCCTTGGTCTGGCGCAGGCGGGGGAATTCGGCTTTGTGCTGCTGTCCTTCACCGTCGCCAATCAGGTGATCCCGCCCGCGCTGGCCGATCAGCTTCTGCTGGTTGTCGCCCTGTCGATGCTGCTGACCCCTGCCCTTTTCATCCTCTTTGAAAAAGGCATCGCCCCGCGCTTTGTCGCCTCCCAGGAACGGGACGCCGATGACATCGAAGAGGCGGGCGAAGTGATCATCGCGGGCCACGGGCGCTTTGGCGGTGTGGTCAACCGGATGCTGCGCGCCGCCGGTCATGCCACCACCGTGCTCGACTACAGCGCAGGCCATCTCGACATGCTGCGCAGCTTCGGGTTCAAGGTCTTTTACGGCGACGCCACCCGCCCCGACCTGCTGCATGCCGCCGGGATCGAAAAGGCCCGCCTGCTGATCGTCGCCATCGACGGCAAGGAGCAGATCAACGCACTGGTGCACTACGTCCGCAGCAATTTTCCCCATGTCAAAATCATTGCCCGCGCGGTTGACCGCCAGCACGTCTATGATCTCTTTGCCATGGGCTGTGACGAGATCATCCGCGAGACCTTCGATTCAAGCGTGCGCACAGGCCGCTCCGCTTTCGAGCTGCTCGGGATGCATCCGTTCGACGCCGAGCTTGTCTCGCGCAAGTTCGCCGAGGACGATCGTTATATCCTCAAGGAAATGGCCTTGGTGCATGATCCCAAGATCCCGACCAGCGAAAATCAGGCCTATATCGAGAAATCCCGCACTCTGATGGCCGAGCGGGAGGCGCAGATCTTTGGCAAGAGCAAGGCCTTTGACCTCGACACGGACCGGGGCTGGCGGCCGCCCTCGGAGCAGGACGTGCAGAGCATCACCCGCGATCATGAAGCGTCATAGCGGATTGCGGTCAGGCGCACCCGGCAAAAGGATTGACGATGCGCAGCTGGTCTTCGATCAGCAAGCCATCGTGCATGTCCTCGCTCCACAGCCGGGTGCAGCCCGCGATCAGGGCCGAGGCCACAATCATCGCGTCATAGACCGAAAGCTGATACCGCTCCGCCAGCGCCCGCCCCACGTGGTGGGTCTGCGGTGTCAGCGGCTCCACCGGGCAAAGCGTCTCTATTCCAGCCAGAAACGCCCCCGCATCCGCCCAGCTCAGCCCCGCCTTGCGGCGGCAATTCACCAGTGTTTCATTGAGAACCTGCACGCTGATCCGTGGCCCCTGCCGCAGGATCTCTTCGGCCCGGTCGGCCTTGGCCCCCTGCCCCAACAGGTACAACACCACGTTGGTGTCGGCGAAATCAGCGCTCATGCGCGGCGTCGCGGCTCAGCCTGTCTTCTGGGGCCAACGTGCCCCGGAACCGCCGCAGCCCTTCGAGAACCTCCTCCGCACGCGGCTCCCGCCGCACCCGCAAGGCCCCTTCGTCCTTCACCAGATCAATCTGATCACCTTCCTTGAGCCCCAGTTCCCGCACCAGTTCGGCGGGCAGACGGACCGCAAGGGAATTTCCCCATTTGGCAACTTGCATGGGCTTTCTCCGGGCTTGGATACACATCGGCAAATGTATATCCAAACAAGCCCGAAATCAAGGTTGCGCCGCCCCACCGGGGCGACGCGCATGCCTCACCCCTGCAGGGCTTCCCACATGTCCTTGTCGCGCTGTGCGGTCCAGACGCGGGGCGTGTCGATGCCGCGCGCTTCGTCATAGGCGCGGGCCACGTTGAACGGCAGGCAGTGCTCGTAGATCGCGTAATCCTTGAACTTCGGATCACACTCGGCCCGGCAGGCATCCCATGCCTCCTTGAGCGTACCACCCCGTGCCACAACCTTCGCCACCGGCTTGTAGGTCGAGTTCACGAAATCCGCCGTGGCGGCGATGGCCTTGGCCACCATCTCCTCGCCGACCAAAGCATCGCCCCGCCCCGGCGCAATCGCCTTCGGCTCGAAGGCCGCGATGTTCAGTAGTGTGTCTTCCCAATCGCCGAAATGCCCGTCGCCGCAGTAGCAGGCGCTGTGATATTCGACGATATCGCCTGTGAACATCACCTCCTGATCCGGCACCCAGATCACCGCATCGCCGGCGGTATGGGCGCGTCCCAGCTTCATGATATCGACCCGGCGCTTGCCGAGCATCACGGTCATGCTGTCGCTGAAGGTCATCGTCGGGCGGGTCAGCCCGGGGATTTCCTCATGGCCCTGGAACAGGCGCGGGAAGCGGTCAAATTCGCTCTCCCAATCTTCCTGCCCACGCTCTTCGACCATGGCCGCCGCCACATCGGACATGATGATTTCCCGCGCGCCATAGGCGCTGGCCCCCAGCACGCGCACCGCGTGGTAATGGGTCAGAACGAGATGGCTGATCGGCTTGTCCGTCACCGAGCGCACGCATTCCATCACCTTGCGCGCAAGGCGCGGCGTAGCCTGCGCCTCGACGATCATCACGCTCTCGTCGCCAATGATCACACCGGTGTTCGGATCGCCCTCGGCGGTGAAAGCGTAAAGCCCCTCGCCCACCTGCGTAAAGCTGATCTTCTTCTCTTCCATATCGCCTGCGGAGGCAAACGCCTTGCTCATCTCACTGTCCTCCCTGAAGAATTTTCACGATCTGCGGCGTCACCGCCTGCTGCATCGCCTGCATGTCCGGCCCAAGCCGCGCCATCACCTGCTGCATCATCGGCTGCATCTTGGCCATGATCGACGCGCCATGTTCGGACTTGTAAAAGTCGATCAGCACCGTCAGCTCATCCACCGTGAACACATCCGCTGTGACCTCGGTCATGGTCGATTCCAGCTCCGGGCGCAGCCCGTTCAAAGCGCCGGACATCACCGCCCCGATCTCGGCAAGCTGTGCCTCTGTCACCGTCACCTGCGGCGGCAGCGTCGCCTTGACCTGCGCCGCCATGGCTTGCGGAGAGAACAGATCATCCATCATCTGCTGCACGGATGGCAGATTGGTGTATTCCTGCGCCAGCGCCATGCTGTCCTGCGCGGCCACGGGCGTGGCAAACGCAAGAGCCACGGCAACAGAAGCCGCGCGCAGAGGTCCGAATTTCCTGAACGTGTTAACCATTTGTCGATCCTTATACCGGGCGATGGCGCGTGGCGCCACCGTTCAATTGTGTATTTTGTTAAACCGCCGCCTCAGCGTTTGTACGGGTCGTCCAGCGCGGGCAGAACCTTTGCGGTGCAGCTGCCAAAGCCAACGCGGTAGCCATCACCCACAGCCCCGCCACGCAGGGTCAGCGTGTCGCCGTCTTCGATGAAGGTGCGGGTCTCGCCGCTGTCCAGCGTGATTGGATCCTTGCCACCCCAGGTGATTTCCAGAAGCGCGCCGCGCTGGTGCTTCTCGACACCCGAGATGGTGCCGGAGCCAAGCAGATCGCCCACGCTCATCGGACAGCCCGATGTGGTGTGATGCGCCAATTGCTGGGCGGCAGAGTAATACATCTGGTTGTAGTTGGTCTGGCTGATGACGGTCTCTTCCCCGCCTTCCGGCGCCATGCCCACCTCCAGCGCGATGTCATAGAGCATCGGACCCGGCTCCTTGAGGTGGTCCAGCAGCGGGCGCTGGCGTTCTGGCGTGTCGCAGCGGAACGGCTCAAGCGCAGCTTTGGGCACGATCCAGGGGCTGATGGTGGTGGCGGTCGCCTTGGACTGGAACGGGCCAAGCGGCTGGTATTCCCAGGCCTGAATGTCCCGCGCGGACCAGTCGTTCAACAGCACGTAGCCAAAGATCATGTCATCCGCTTCACCCACGGTCACCGGCCCTTCGGAGGGCTGACCCACGATGGCCCCCATCTCCAGCTCGATGTCGAACCGCTTGCACGGCGCAAACACCGGCAGCTCCTGATCCGGGGCCTTCAACTGCCCCCACGGGCGGCGCACATCGGTGCCGGAAACCTGCACAGAAGAGGCGCGGCCGTTGTAGCCGATCGGAATCGACAGCCAGTTCGGCGGCAGCGCATTTTCCGGCCCGCGGAACATGGTGCCGACGTTGCTGGCATGGTTCAGGCTCGCATAGAAATCCGTGTATTCCGAAACCGCGAAGGGCAGGACCAACTGCGTGCCGACCTGCGGCACCATGTATTCCGTCAGCCCCTGCGGGTCCGCGTAATCCGCGCTCAGAAGTTCGGTCACGGCGGTGCGGAAGCCCTCCCAGACCCCTGCCCCAAGCGCCATGAACTCGGTCCAGTCGCCAAAGAAGAACACCTCTTCCTCATCTGGCACCGCCAGCACCCCGTCCGCCTCCAGCGCAGTGATGTCGAGGATCATGTCGCCGATGGCAACACCGCAGTGCTGCTCGCCCTCTTCCGTCAGGAACGCCCCGTAAGGCAGGTTGTTGAGCGGGAAGTCGGTGGTGTCGGTGTTTGCACTATCGACCCAGCTTTTCATCAGCGGCATATCGGCTCCTCATCGGATATCGCGGTTGTGTCGGGCCTCAGTTAGTCCCACAGGGGTATCAACGTCCACCCCCCCTGCCCCAAATTCGGTTGCCCCCCGCTCCGCAGATTTGTAGCCAGAGCGTCGCACCCATCCCTGGAGCCATTTGCATGTCCCGTCTTATCACCCCCCGGAAAAGCGTCGCCGCCGCTTTTATTCTGAACGGCGCGTTGCTGGGATGCTGGGCCTCCCGGATTCCGGATTTCGTGGATCGTCTCTCGCTCTCCGAAAGCCGTCTCGGGTTGCTTTTGCTGCTTCTCGGGGTTGGCGCGCTGACCTCTTTTGCGGTGGCTGGCAAACTGGCGGATCGGCATGGGGCGTTCCGGGTCACCCGGTGGCTGGCCGCGTTCTACCTGCTGTCTTTGGTGTTTATCGGCTATTCAGAGACTGTTCCGATGCTGGCCGCGTCGCTGTTTTTCTTTGGTCTGACTCATGGCGGCATGGATGTTGCGATGAACACATGGGCGACGGAAGTCGAGCGGCGCCTCGCCCGGCCCGTCCTGTCGTCCTTCCATGCGATGTGGAGCCTTGGTGCCGGGCTTGGGGCTGCTGGTGGCTATCTGGCCACAAGTTTTGAGGCCGGCCCCGGTCTGCACTTTCTGCTGTCCGCCATCGTCCTGTCTGCCGCCATCATGCCGTTCTTGTCGATTGAATGGCACTCACCCACACGGGTCTCACTGGGCAAAGAGCCGATGTTCGCCTTGCCAAGCGGTGGTCTGATCCTAGTCGGGCTGATGGCGCTTGGCGCCGGTCTTGGCGAAGGCACGGCGGTGGATTGGAGCGCGGTTTACCTGCGGGACGTGCTTGAGGCCGAAGCGGATCAGGCGACGCTGGGCTTTACCGCCTTTTCCATCACGATGGTGATCATGCGGCTCAGTGTTGACCGTCTGATCACCCGCCTCGGCCGGGTTCTGGTGGCGCGTGTCAGTGGTGTGTTTGCAGTGGTCGGTTGCTTGATCTGCTCGGCAACCGGAAGTTGGCTCGTGGCTTTGCTCGGCTTCGTCCTCATGGGCATTGGCTGCGCCGCGATTTTCCCGATGAGCTACAGCCGCGCCGCCAATGATCCCGATGTGCCACCGGGTCAGGCCATCGCCTCCGTGGCTACTTTGGGATACGGCGCTTTGCTGCTCGGGCCCCCGGCCGTTGGGTTCATCGCGGAAGCCTCTTCCTTGCGGGTCTCGTTCCTGCTGGTGGCCGCGTGCTCGGTCATGATTGTGCTCTTTGCCTCGGTGCTGAAACCGTCGAGTTCACAGCTGTGAACTGACCAGTTCTGATAAAAGTTCACAGCTGTGAACTTCTCACGCAGAACGGTTCATCAAGGCCCTAACCATCGGCCCCGCCGAGAAATGCCCGCTCTCTGCCTTGGCGGTCAGATGCCGCAAATACGCACCGGGTGCGCGGATTTCGCTGAGCCTTTGCATCATTGCAGCAAGCACCACAGAAGCCTGTTCGACGCCCATCGCGTTCTTGGCCGCAAACCACGCATCGGGGGCAATTCCAAGCATCGGGCGCAGCGTTTCGGCAATAGCAACGAACTCGTGCCAATGGCGCGGGACATGTGGGCTGAAACTGAGGAACTCCGAACAAACGGTCGTAATCATGCGCAAGGGTAGGGCGGGGCGCTCCTTTTCCTCAGCCTGTTCAGAAACAGTAATTTCTTTTTTTGAACTCTGATGGTGCTGCTCAATTTGCACGTCGGTGGTGCTCAGTTCGGGCGATTCCGAAGGAGGCTCGAGCAGATCGCGGGCCTGATCCAGTGCAGTTTTCAGAGCAGCCCGGAGCGACTCAAGAGTCTCCTGATCGAGTTTGCGGCGCAGATCGCGGGCGGTGAGGCGGGCGAGATCGTCGAAGCCGTCCCAATCTGTCAGATCAGGCAACTCGGAGCGGCCCCATTCCGACAGACCGGCGAGATCACGGCGCATGAGACTGACCTGTTCGCGCAAGTGACGGATGCGGTCCTGTCGGATCCGCGCCTCTTCGGCGAGGGCACAATGCTCCGGGTGACGCAGCACAAGCGGGCGCAGATCGAAACCATAGGCCACGCGGCCCATGGCGCTGCTGCGCGAAAACCGTTTGCCGTTGGGGCTGTCCCGGCGGATCAGCAGACCGGCCTCAACCAGACGCGCCAGATGGCGGCGCATGGTCGAACAGGGCATGGCGTTGAGCCGCTCGCAGAGCGCGGCATTCGAGGGAAAGACAATCAGGGCGGCGGGATCGTCGCCGGTCAATTCGGTCTCCCGATGAAAGCTCAGCAGAGCCTGGAGGACGGAAATGTCCCGGTCGTTCAGCCGATACCGCGCGCGCGCAATCACCGACAGAACCCGCAGCGCTTCCCATTTGTCGATGGAGGGCAGGGGGGCCGGGCGCCGAACCTCGGCCTGAGATGCCATGAGCGCAGCCGAAACCGGCCGCCCGACAGGCGTTATGGGTTGGTAGTGCATCAGTTGTTCACGAAGACAACAAAAAACCCTGCTCGCGAATCACTTTGGACTTGCGAGGGATAGCTCCGGCGATTACCTTGAAGGTGCTAATCTAAGAGGGGTCTCGTGGAGCGTTGCTTTGCGGGGCCTTTTCTTTTGCCTGTGTCGTGCCTCCTTTGTTGTTACTGCTCGTCTTCATTGTCGCGGGCTTGGTACCGCGCGTACAATTCGGTGATGATGTCCTGCGACTGCCTCTCGATCCAATGGGCAAAGCGGCGATCATTGAGATCCAGCGCGAGCCCCTTGGGTGTGCGCCGCGCCTTGCCGGCGGGTTTGCCTTCCAGCGTCAGATCGACGGTCACGGGCTTGCGCGGACGGCGTTTGCCTTTCTTTTCAACGGCTTTCTCGAGCGCTTCGAAGATCAGGATCGAAGGATCCTTCTCCGGCGCGTTGCCTGCGGCAATCTCGGCCTCCAGCTTGGCGCGGGTCTCTTCGACCAGTTCGATCAGCGGATCGCGGGAACGGTAATGCTCGTTCATGCCTTTGGTCAGCGCCTCCCAGCGGGGGCGGCCGATGCCGGGGGCGGGGCCGATGAGACCGGGCAGTTCGCGGCCCAGGATGAACAGGATGCCCTTGGCCATGGACATCCAGGACTTGGTGACGTTGAGCGTCTCGGCCACCTTGTCCTGATTGCCATAGCCACCGTCCATGAGGCCCTGCGCAAAGAGGGCCTTTTCGAGGTAGGACAGATCGCGCCGCTCGGAGTTTTCCGCCGCCTGCATGCGCAGCCCGTCCATTTCGGACATGGTGGCCACCAGTGCGCGGACCTTGGTCACCGTTTCGCTCTCGCGCACGGCGGTCAGGCGGCGCAAGCCGTAGACGAGGATGTATTTATCCGAATTCTTCGGATCGCGGCGCACGAGGATCGGCACGGCCTGGCCGTTTTGCTCGATGGACTGGCGCAGGTCAGACACGTCGCCGATCTCAAGCCTGTCCTGAATGCGCAGATCGCGGATGCTGTCCGGATCAAGCTCCCAGACATGGTGGGAATCCACCGCATCCCGGGCCGAACGGAGCGCGCGGTTGGAGGACATCATCGAAGGCGGCGGCGCACCAGCCCCGGCAGCGGCGAGGCTGTCGAGCATGGAAAGACGTGATTTCTTCTTATCTGTCAATGATTTACCCCCCCTCATCTGCCCCAAGTCTTCTGAATCAACGCGGCGATTTCATCGTTCACCGCGTTCAGGCTCTCGATGGCCCGATCATAGGTAGAGCGGGTGAAGGCGCTGCGTTCGACCTCGTAGAGGGTCTGTTTGGTCAGTCCCGCGTCAGAAATGGCTGTGGATTTGAGCATGGGCGCGTTCAGCACCTTCTCGCCGTACATGGTGCGCAAAAAGGCGGTGATGCGGTTCTGCGGGGCGTCCGTGGGCTCGTATCGGGTGAGCAGATAGCGCATCCAGTCATGGGACATATCGGCCCCGGATTCGGCGATCACATCCATCAGATCGGCGGTCATGCGCAGGAATTGCGACATGGACATCACGTCGAGCATTTCGGGGTGAATCGTCACTAACACGCCTGTAGACGCGGAAAGCGCGGACATGGTGAGAAAGCCGAGCTGCGGCGGGCAGTCAATCACGACAACGTCGTAGCGGTCATCCACCTGCGCCAGGGCTTCCTTGACCCGGAAGAAGAACAACCCGGCATTGCCCGCCGCGAGGGCGCGGGGGGTGTCATGCTCGAACTCCATCAGTTCGAGGTTGCCGGGGATCAGGTCGAGGTTCGGGATATAGGTCGGGCGGATGACATCGGTGATCGGTAGAGGATCGTCATAGCGGATGGCATCGTAGAGCGTGCCGCCTTCGGGGAGGTCATACTCCGGCTGAACCCCGTGCAGGGCGGTCAAAGACGCCTGAGGGTCCAGGTCAATCGCCAGAACGCGGTAGCCAAGCAGGGCAAGGCGCTGTGCGAGATGGGCGGAGGTGGTGGTCTTGCCGGAGCCGCCTTTGAAATTCATCACGCCGATGATTTGCAGATGGTCGCCTTCGCGGCGGCCGGGCAGGTAATCGCCGGGCTTGCGGGCGGTTTTCTCCAGCAGGTGGCGCAATTCCTGCAGATCAAACACGGAATAGAGCCGGCGATTGCCGGGCGTGAGTTCGGGGGAGGGGCCTTTGCCGTCGAGATGCAGTTTGCGCAGGTAGCTGTCATTCACACCAAGCAGGGCCGCGGCCTCGCCAGAGGTGAACTTGCGCATCTCCTTGTCCGCGTCAGGCGGGAACAGGCTCTCACGTTGGGCGTGCAACTGCGCCGCCAATGTCTCAGAATGATCCCGAATGACCCCATTCAGGTCTTCAGGTGCGATGCGTGTGTCCATCGTCTGCCGCCTCTTGTCTTCCCGTGATTTCGTGTTCACGGAGTTTGACGTTTTTACGCCCTTTTCCGTGACTATTGGCCGAAGCGGCGGATTCGTGCAAGAGTTTTCCACAGGTTCAGGGACAAAACTCCGGTTTTACGCCGGGTTAGAGCCTTATTCTGCCGAATCCGTCTGTACCATCGCTGCTGTGATTGTCTCCAGATGAAGGCGCATGGCGGTTTCTGCGGCCTCGGAATCGGCTTTCGCGATGGCGTCGACGATGGCGCCGTGCTGATCGCTGTGAAGGGTCTGAAACTCGTTTGGCGCGATTCTGCGGTAGGTTCTGTCCCATTCGCGCTGCCACGCGATGCGCCTGCGCGCGCTGGACAGGTAGACAAGAAAACCGATCAAGACCGGATTCCGGGAGGTTTCGGCCACGGCGCGGTGAAAGGCATCGTCGGCCTGCTCGCACAGCGCGCGATCATGAGCGGCGCGGCCTTCGGCCACTTTCTGGCGCAAATGGTCAATATCGGATGTTTGTGCCTGCCGCGCGGCCTCGGCGGCGACCTGTGGTTCCAGCAGGAGGCGCGCCCGCATCAGGTCAGGCGGCGTTGCGCCCTCGACCAGCAAATGTTCCCGCACGGGCATATGCGCCGGGCGCGTGCCGCGAAAGGTGCCTTGACCCACACGTCGCCAGATCGCGCCTTCTGCTTCGAGAACGGCGTAACAGCTGCGCAGGGTCTCGCGGCTGCATTGGAGCGTGTCACGCAGGCTGCGTTCCGCTGGCAGGCGATCTCCGCTGAGCGGGGCAATCTGGTCGAGCATCTGGCGCAGGTCGGCGAGAACGTCATCGGTGCGGCGTCTCATCGGGGCTTCCTTATCAGACCAATTTGCAGACCAATCTACCGAATGACAGAAGGGCTGTCACACCCTTCCCCATGTGTCCGAGAAAGTGACGCTTTATCATGCTCTTGAGCGATATTCTTTTGCTTGTCGTCGCCGGATTCGCCGCCGGTCTTCTTAATGCGGTCGCCGGGGGCGGCACGTTCCTGAGCCTTCCGGCGCTGATCTATGTCGGCATCCCGCCGGTCAGTGCCAATGCCACGGCGACACTGACCGCGCTGCCGGGATACGTCAGCAGCGCCTGGGGATTTCGCAAGGACATGCGCCGCGAGGGGGCGCTGTCTCTGAGGGCGATTGCAGCGGTTGGCACCCTTGGCGCGGGGCTTGGCGCCGTGTTGCTGATCGTGACACCGGGTGACATTTTCCTTGGGGTGGTGCCGTGGCTTTTGCTGTTGGCGACGGGAATGTTCGCCTTTGGCCCAAAGCTTCTTGCCGCGCTGCGCAAGGGGGGCGCGGGCGGCATCGGGGCCGGGGGGTCTGCGTTGGCGATCCTTCTGGTTTCGCTATACGGCGGCTACTTCAACGGCGGCCTCGGCATCATGTTACTGGCGACGCTTGGCTTTATCGGCCACAGCAACCTGCATGGGATGAACGGGCTGAAGAATGTGTTGTCTGCGGTGGTTTCACTGGTTTCGGCGTTGACCTTTGTCACGGCGGGGTTGATCGCCTGGAATGCGGCGATTGTGATGGCTGTGAGCGGTGCTTTGGGCGGTTATGTCGGAGCCGTGGCAAGCCGCCGGATCACGCGCACGGATATTCTCCGCCATGTCATCACCGGGATTGGTTTGATCATGGCGGCTGTGTTTTTCGTGGGCTGAGGTCAGGTCCGCGTGACGGAGATTGGCGGCAGGGCCAGATCGCCGACCTGTGTTTCCTGCGGCAAGTGATTGAACCAGAAGGTATGCGCCCCGTCAGACCGGCGGCGGACGCCTTTGGGGAGCAAAACAGTCTCTATTCCGGCCCGGGCGCAGGCCCATTCCGCCATGCGGATCATGGCCTCGTCGTCGAGCCAGCCGCCAAGATAGGCGTTTGAATCGCTCGCCATGAGGATGGACGCGCCTTCCTGTGTGGACAGGATCACCTCTGCCGTGCCGTCAAGCTCTTCGACATAAAGCTGCGCCGCGCCGCCGCCGTGCAGCGGGCGGGGCATGTCCGGGCGGATTGTTTCCACACGGGAAACAGTCACGTCAAGGCCGGGCAGGGCAGGGGGAAGCGGCGTGGGAATGGCGAAATCCGCGGTGCGCGCGGCGGTGCGAGGGCCGAAAACGGTCAGCGCGTCGCTGGCACAGAGGGATTGTTTCCAATCCTCAGGTAAATGCATGACCCCGGGGGCAAAGACGGCCTTGTAGCCGCGCACATCCGCGCCGGGGCGGAGGATGTCGATGCTGAGGCCAAGGCGGCGTAGGGCGCGGTAGGTGTGGAAGGCGAGGTCAAACCCGTCGAGACCCTGTCCCTGTGGCTGAATACGCCACATCCAGTCTGCCTCGTAGTCGAAAACAAGGGCGACGGGGGCCTGGGCGGCCTGCGCTTCGGGGGCGTTTTCCAGTTCAGAGAACACTTCCCGGGCCTCATGGATCGCGGGGGCGTCGGCGCTGTCCGGGCGGAGCAGACCGGCGTGCATTTGCTCTTGCGCAAAGGGGGCCTGACGCCAGCGGAAATAGCAGACGGCCTCGGCTCCGTGTGCGAAGGCTTCCCACGTCCAGAGCCGGACCATGCCGGGCAGGGGGGAAGGATTGTAGGGCGCCCAGTTCACCGGGCCGGGCTGTTGTTCCATGATCCACCAGCGCCCTTTGCCGACGGCACGGTAAAGATCGTGGTGGAAGGCCTGAAAATCCGGGTCGCCTTGTTGGGCGTAGGTGCGTTTGTAGGTGTCGGGGGCGGTGATGCGGTCTTCGAGGAAACCGAGCGGATAGCTGTCCCAAGAGGCAATTTCTAGATCGTCGCCCACCTTGTAGTGATCAAACTCGGTGATCTTGCCCATGTAGTTATGGGCGATCGGCGCGCCGGAGTGCTGGCGGATGATGTCCGTTTGCAGGCGGTTGAAGGTGACGACCTGATCGGAGGCAAAGCGGCGGTAGTCCATGACATGGGCCGGGTTCGGCTCTGTTACGGTCAGGTTCGGCAGGGCAATCTCGTCGAAATCGCCGTATTCCATGGACCAGAAGACATTGCCCCATGCGGCGTTGAGCGCGGCTATGTCGCCTGCGTTGTTCGTGCCGGGATAGCGGGCGCGGAGCCACGTCTGGAAGGCGTCGCGCGCGGCATCGGAGTAGCTCAGGATGGTGTCGTGACAGCCGTATTCATTGTCGGTCTGCCACGCAGCGACATGGGGGTTCTTGCCGTAGCGTTCGGCTAGGAGTGTAACGATTTTGGCGCATTCGGCGCGGTAGCCTTCGTGGCTGAAACAGTAATGGCGGCGGGAGCCGAAACCGCGCGGGCGGCCATGTTCGTCAAGGGCGATCATGTCCGGGTGTTTGTCGAGCATCCAACGCGGGGGCGTGGCGGTAGGGGTGCCGAGGACGACCCTAAGCCCGTGTTTGCCCAAGATGGAGATAGCATCGTCGAGCCAGTCAAACTGGTAATCGCCGGGGGTGGGCTCGAGCCGGGACCAAGCGAACTCGCCAATGCGGACCCAAGTCAGGCCCGCCTCGGCCATGCGCCGGGCGTCGTCTTCCCACGTCTCGCGGGGCCAGTGTTCGGGGTAATAGCAGGTGCCTAAGGTGCGTTTCATGGCGCGTCCAGTTTGCGGCCTTCGAGCACCCACATGGTCTGCGGAAAGCGCCATGGGAGCCTAAGGCCGAGGGTCATCAGGGTGGCTCCGGTCAGGGTGAGGGGGCCGGATTGCAGTGCGGTGTTTCCGCGTGCCGGGTGACGGACCTCATCCGCGTTCAGAAGGGTGACTTCGTAGCGCGCTTCCGGTTCAAGCGCGGTGAGCCGCAGAGGGCGGGGGAGGATTTGGTTCGAGGTCTCGGATTGGCCTGCGAAGACGACAAAACGTTGTTTGTCTTCGCTCAGTTGAAGCTCGGCGGTGATGGCGGGATCATGACTGTCGAGCCGGTGGATGTCGGCGCGCATTGTCCAATGGCGGTTGTCTTTCCACCATGTGGTGATGCGGGTGAGGGTCTCTGCCTCCTCGTCGGTGAGTTCGCGCGGGTCCATCTCAAAGCCCATGTGGCGCTGCGCGGCGACCCATGCGCGGAATTCCATGGGGATGATGCGGCCAGAGGTGTGACACTGGCGCGGGCCGACGTGAGAGCCGGTGACAGCGGAGGGCAGGAGGAGCGCGGCGTCATGCTGGATGCGCAGGCGTTCGATGGCGTCGTTGGAATCGGAGAGCCAGACGCGGTGGGTCTGGCGCAGGATGCCCGCGTCGATGCGGCCGCCGCCGGAGGCACAGGTTTCGATCTCAACCGCCGGGTGCGCGGTGCGCAGGCGCTGGAGGAGGGCGAGAACGCCCGACGCTTGCGCCGCATCAGGGATAGGCGACAGGCGGTTGTGGTCCCATTTGAGATAGTCGATGTCATGCGATTTCAGGATGCTATCGAGGACGTCGAAGAGGAAATCCTGAACCGTGCTCAAAGCGAGGTTGAGCAGGCGTTGGTGGCGGCCTTCGATCTGGTCCTTTGGGCCAAGGATCCAATCGGGGTAGGCTCGGGCCAAGTCGCTGTTCAGATTGACCATTTCCGGCTCGACCCAAAGGCCAAAACGCATGCCTTCGCTGTGAACATGGTCGATCAGCGGGGTCAGCCCTTCGGGCCATTTGCGCGGGTCGATCTGCCAGTCGCCAAGGGAAGAGGTGTCATCATCCCGCTTGCCGAACCAGCCGTCATCGAGCACGAAACGCTCTGCCCCGAGGCTTGCTGCGCGGGTGGCGATGTCCTTGAGCGTGTCCAGATCGTGGTCGAAATAGACCGCTTCCCAGCAGTTGTAATGCACCGGGCGAGGGCGGGATTTGTCCGGCCATGGGACGATTGTGTCGCGGATGTGCCGTTGGAAATTGACAGCGCAGCCGTTGAGGCCCTTATCGGAAACGGTCAGCAGGAGATCGGCGGAGTGGAACTCTGTGCCGGTGGCTTGTGTGCCGGTGGCGATGCCCCATTGGATTTGACGGCGGCCGTCGGGGAGTTCTTCGGCGATCATCACATGGCCGCCGGGATAGGCGAGGTGCATGCCAAAGGCCGTCCCGGCGGTGTTGGTTGCGCCGTCCTCAAGAAAGAAAGCGAGCGGCGGGTGCTCATGGCCGGAGCGCCCTGTGCGGGCTTCGCGCTTGAGCATGCCAGGCTGCCATGGGGTGCGGTTCGCCTGAAATTCACCGATCCAACGGCCTGAAAAATGCAGGATGTCGCCGGATTGCGGGCCGGGCAGGACCGGGGCGGCGAGATGGTGCAAGGTGATGGGGGTGTCGGCGGTGAGGCGGTGGGCGAGGGTGATGACGCCATCCTCTGCCGTGATCTCAAGCGTGAGGGTCAGGCCGGTGGCGTCGCAGCGGAAGGTGCGTTCGCCTGTGGCTTGGAATGACGGATAAAGCGGCGCGCCGCCCTGGTAGGCGATCAGGCCGGGCTGGCCGGGGAAGCTGCGCGCGGCTTCGGGAAGAATCGAAAGCGGTGGCACGGCATCGAGCATGCCGCCGGTGATGCCGGAGCGTGTGGCCTCTGCGAGGGCGTCCAGATCTTCGGAGAAAGGGAGGCTTGGCCCCCAGTACAGAACGCACGGCAGACCCTTGTTCTGGCTAAAAACAAGGGTCTGGCGACTTGCGTCAACACGGGTTGTTGTCACTTAACGGCTCCGAGGGTGAGGCCAGCGATAAAGTGGCGCTGCATCAGGAAGAACATCAGAACGGGCGGCAAAGCGGCGACGATGGAGCCCGCCGAGACGAGGTGCCACGCGGCGACCCACTGGCCGTTGAGCGAGTAGAGACCGGCGGTGATCGGCTGGTTTTCCGCGCCTTGTGTCAACACCGTGGCCCAGAAGTAATCGTTCCAGATGAAGGTGAAGATCAGCACCGAGAGCGCCGCAATGGCGGGTTTCATCAGGGGCAGAACCACGAACCAGAAGATGCGGATTTCCGAGACGCCTTCGACGCGGGCGGCCTCGATCAGCTCAAACGGCATGGCGCGGATGAAGTTGCGCATGAAGAGCGTGCAGAACCCGGCCTGGAAGGCGATGTGGAAGAGGGCGAGGCCGTACCATGTGTTGTACATGCCCAAGTCCAGCGTGAGATCCCGCACCGGGACCATGAGGATCTGGAACGGCACGAAGTTCCCGGCAACGAACATGAAGAAAATCAGCAGGTTGCCTTTGAACTTGTACACGGCGAGGGCAAAGCCCGTCATGCACGACAGGGCCACCGCGCCGATCACCGTGGGGATCGTCACCTTGAAGGAGTTGAGGATGTACTGCCCGATGGGCGTGGCCTCGAAGATGCCGGAGTAGTTGGCCCAGAAGTTGAAGCTGGTGGGCCAGCCCCAGTAGTTGCCCGCCGTGATGTCCCCGGCGGAGCGCACGGAGGTCATGGCCACGGCGATCAGCGGCAGAAGCCAGATGACCAGCGCGATGGGCAGGGCGATTTTATAGAGGGTTTGCGTCGTCGAGGACGTTTGCTCAATGGGTCTGGGGAACATCGGGTTATCTCCCTGTCTCGTCGCGGTACATCTTCCACAGGAAGCCCGCGATATAGACCATCATGATGAGGAACAGCACCACGGCGATGGCCGCGCCATAGCCCATGCGGAAGCCGTATTCGGAGAAGGCCTGTTCATACATATAGAAGGCCAGCACGCGGGACGAACCCCACGGACCGCCGTCGGTCATGATCGAAATGAGGTCAAAGGAGCGCAGCGCGCCGATGACCGTGACAACCACGGCAATGAAGGTTGCGGGGCGCAGCTGGGGCAGGATCACGTACCACAGCAGTTTTGCGCCTTTGGCGTTGTCGAGGCGCGCCGCTTCGATCTGTTCGGGGTCCACGGCGTTGAGGCCGGTGAGGTAGAGGATCATGCAATAGGCAGTCTGGGGCCAGAGGCCCGCGGCGATGATGCCGTAGGTCACGTAGTCCTCATCCGCGAGCACGGCGATCGGCCCGGCGCCAAACCAGCCGAGGATGATGTTCATCAACCCGTTCGTGGGGTCGTAGAACCATGCAAACACGAGGCCGACGACAACCTGAGAGATCACGAAGGGGAAGAAGAAGAGCGATTTGTAGATGCGGATCCCGCGCACCGTCTGATTGAGGAACAGCGCCACAAACAGTCCGGCGGGGATGGCGAGCATGTAGAGGATCAGCCAAAGGACGTTGTTTTTCAGCGAGGTATAGAAAGCCTCGTCGTCCATCAGTTCGACGTAGTTTTCCGCGCCAACCCATTCGGCCTCTCCCAGCCCGTCCCAGGCGTAGAAGCTGATGTTGATCGACTGGAAAATCGGAATGATGACGTAGATGGCGAACATGAAGATGCCTGGCGCGAGGAACAGCCACGGCGCGAGTCTCTGCTGGTTCTGTTTCCACCACGATTTGTTGGTGGCGGATGTGTCGGGGAGGGCGGTCATGCGAATACCTCCGGCAGTCCAGAAAGATGGTCCCGGTGCGGATCCGGGCCCTCTGGCTTAGAGAAGATGTGAGCGGAATAGTCGGGTAGGGGCCCCGGGTCAGGCACAGAGGTCAGGCCCGGGGCGGAGGTCCCGGCAGGAGGCCGGGACACCCAGGATTATTTGTAGACCCGCATGCGGACCTTTTCGAGGCGCTCGAGGATCTTGTCCATGCGCTCGGGCTTCACCATGAATTCCTGGAAGCCTTCCATGCCCGCCTTGGCCATTTCAGCCGGGTAGTCGCGGTCAAAGAACTGCGCGATGCCGCCATCGGTGGAGGAGAGCATCTCGTAGCCGGCCTGCAGGAACTTGTCGTCACCCACGGTGGAGGCGTTGTTGATCGGCAGCTGGCCCAGGGTTTCGTTGATCTGGCTCTGCACGTCCGCACGGGCGAGATAAGCGAGGAACTTCTTGGCGTCTTCCTTGTTCTTCGCATTTGCCGGGATGTGGATCGTGTCGGTCGGCGCTTCTTCGGCCAGCGGCACGTCCGGGTTGATCACCGGGAACTGGAAGAAGCCGAGCTGATCGTCGCTGAGGCCTGCTTCGCGCAGCGGGGCCACGGCGAAGTTGCCCATGACGTACATGGCCGCGTCACCCTGAACCATCGGCGCCAGCGCTTCCTGCCAGGAGTAGGCCGCGTGGTTGTCGATGAAGAAGCCCGCGTCGAGCAGTTCTTTCCAGTTGGCGAAGGTCGCTTTTACGCGGTCGTCGGTCCAGGAGACCTCACCTTTGCCGAGCGCCATGTGGAAGTCATAGCCGTTGGTGCGCAGGTTCAGGTAGTCGAACACGCCGCCAGCGGTCCACAGGTACTTGGTGCCGATGGTGATCGGAGTGACGCCTGCATCCTTGAGCGCCATGCCCGCGGCCTTGAACTCGTCCCAGTTGGTGGGCACGGCGATGTTGTTCGCTTCAAAGATGTCTTTGCGGTAGTACACGCCCCACTGATAGTAGGTATAGGGCACGCCCCAGATCTTGCCGTCGATGGTCATCGAGCCTTTGGCCGAGGCCAGTGATTCGTTCAGACCGTTTTCTTCCCAGACATCATCCACCGGCTCGAACAGGCCCGCGTTGACATAAGGCAGCATGCGGTTGCCCGCGTACCAGTTCGCAAGATCCGGCGCGTCTGCGGTCAGGAAGTTGCGGATCGAGGTCTTGTAGCCCTCGTGGTCGAAAAGGTTCCATTTCACCGTAACATCGGGGTTTTCGGCCTCGAATCCGGCGATCAGCGCTTCAAACGCGGCTTTCGGGGCCGGGTCAGAAGTGTCTGTGTTGATAACAAGCTCGCCTGCCCAAGCGGCGGTGGTGAGCATTGTGGATGCCAGAGCGGCACCAAGAATCCTTGCTTTGAGCATCGGTTCATTTCCTCCCTTATGACGCGTGAACAGCCTGTCCGCGCTCCATCGCGTGTTCCAAATAATGGAACTCAGCTTTCACATATTGATTTGTTTGTCTCATATTGCTATCGAAGTCAACACGGGAGGACAGGAAACGCATGAATACGCAGGCCACAGGAGACGGCACCGTCGGAAAGGCGCTGGACGTCTTGGACATTGTCGTAGGCTTTGGCCGCGCGGTGCGATTTTCCGAGGTTTTGGAGGTTAGCCCTTATCCCAAAGCCACTTTGCACCGGATGCTGGGCACGCTGACCAATCAGGGCATGCTGGCCTATGACGATGACCGCGGGGTCTATGTGGCCGGGATGCGGCTGGTGCGAATCGGTCGGCACGCGTGGAACCAGTCGTCGCTGGCGGTGCTGGGGCGGCCCTTTGCCGAAGCGCTGGCCGAAGACATCAAGGAAACCGTACATCTGGCACAGATGGAGCGCGGCCGGGTGGTGTTCATCGACAAGGTCACGCCCGAGGGCGGCTTTCCCACCATGGCGCGCTCTGGCCGCCGGTCCCCGGCGCATTGTACCGGGGTCGGCAAGGTGATGCTGGCGTTTATGGATGACGACCGGCGCGCAGCTGCAATTGAAGGGCAGACCTGGGAGGCGTTCACGCCAAAAACCCATCAGGGGCCGGAGACGCTTCTGCCTGAGCTGGAAGAGATACGCGACGTGGGCCTGGCCTACGACCGCGAAGAGCACGAACAGGGAATCATCAGCATGGCGGCGCCCATCAAGGGCGGCGGCGGGCGGGTGATCGGTTCGATTTCGATTGTGACATCGGTGAACAGGATGTCGCTGGATGAGATAGGAAAATACCGCCCGGCGCTGACGCGCACGGCGGCTCAGATTGGACGCGAGGGGGCTGTCTGGCCCTATCCTGTCGTGTCCTGAGTTTCATTGGGAGGAAACCATGTCCGGTGTGGCGTTAAGCGGCGCAATCAAGCGCTATGGTGATGTGCAGGTAATCCACGGGGTGGATCTTGATATTGCAGATGGGGAATTCTGCGTCTTTGTCGGCCCGTCGGGCTGCGGCAAGTCCACGTTGTTGCGGATGATCGCGGGGCTCGAAGAGACCTCGGACGGCACGATCGCCATCGGTGGCCGCGATGTCACCAAGTCGGAACCGGCGGAGCGCGGCGTGGCCATGGTGTTCCAGACCTATGCGCTTTACCCGCATATGTCGGTCGAAGAGAACATGGGCTTTGGCCTGAAGATGAACGGCGTGCCGAAGGAGGAGATCGCTTCGAAGGTGGGCGAAGCCTCGCGCATCCTCAAATTGGACGACTATCTCAAGCGCAAGCCGAAGGCGCTTTCCGGTGGCCAGCGCCAGCGTGTGGCCATTGGCCGGGCGATTGTGCGCGGGCCGGAGGTGTTCCTGTTTGACGAGCCTTTGTCGAACCTCGACGCGGAACTGCGCGTGGACATGCGGGTCGAGATTGCGCGTCTGCACAAGGAAATCGGCGCAACGATGATCTACGTCACCCACGATCAGGTCGAGGCGATGACGCTGGCCGACAAGATCGTGGTGCTGCGCGCAGGCCGCGTGGAGCAGGTTGGCTCGCCGATGGACCTGTACCAGGATCCCGACAACCGTTTTGTGGCCGGGTTCATCGGCTCGCCGTCGATGAATTTCATGAACGGCACGGTGCAGGGCGGCGGGGTTGTGATCCCGGCTCTTGGGGGCGCGCGTGTGGAGACTTCGGTGGCGCTGCCTTCCGAAGGCGCGGACGTGATCGTCGGGCTGCGCCCGCAGATGCTGCAGGTGACCGAGGACGCCGCCGGGCCGCTGACCATCGACATCCGCGAACGGCTTGGCGGGGTGGCTTATGACTACCTCACCAGCGGCACCGGCGAGCGGCTGGTGGTCGAAACACGCGGCGACGAGGCGATGCCGGAAGGCACCAAGGTCCGTCTGGACTTTGACGCGGCGGATGCAATGTTCTTTGACGCCGGATCGGAAGCGCGGCTTCGGTAAGGTTGCCTGAGCCGGTCAAACGGTCTTCGGCCCGCACCTCAGGCAGGTGCGGGCCTTTCTTTGTTTGCGGGCTTTGGGGAGGCGATTAACGCAAAGCCTTGGCCAGCTCTTCGATCTTGAAGGGTTTGCTGAGGACCACCTTGGGCTCGCCGAAGGCGTGCGGGGTGGTTTGGTCGTCGGAGGCGAAGCCGGTCATGAAGACAGTCTTCATGTCGGGGTAGAGGGCCAGAAGCTCTTCGACGACCGCCGGGCCGCGTTCGCCGTTGGCGAGCAGAATGTCCGAGAGCACGATGTCGAACCCGCCCGCCTGTGCCGCTGCTTGCAGGGCATCACGGCGATTTGCGGCCAGCGTCGGGCGGTAGTTGAGGCTGGAAAGCTGCCTTTGGATGAGACGGGCCAGATCAACGTTGTCCTCGATCACCAGAACCCGCTCGCCATTGCCCTGATTTGCGCGCGTACGGCGCGGGGCGGGGTCGGGGGCGGTGTGTTCGGATCTGGGCAGGAGGAGCGCCACGCGGGTGCCTTTGCCCAGCCCGGAGTGGATGTGGATCTGGCCGCCGGACTGCCGGACATAGCCATCAACCATCGACAGCCCAAGGCCCGAGCCCTGACCCACGGGTTTGGTGGTGAAGAAAGGATCGCGGGCCTGCTGGCGGACCTCTTCGGACATGCCAGAGCCCGTGTCGATCACGTTAATCTCCACGTAATCGCGGCAATCGCCCATCGGGCCGGGCACGGAGGCGTTGCGGCATGACAGGGTGATCTTGCCCGCGCTGTCGATCGCGTCGCGCGCGTTGACCACGAGGTTGAGCAAGGCCTCCTGCAGCGGCGCGGGATCGGCCTCGAGCCGCCAGACCTGATCGGACAGCGCCAGATCCAGCGTGATGTCCGGGCCGATGAGACGGTCGAGCATGGGGGCCATGCCCCGGATCAGTGGCACCGCGTCCACGCAGGTTTTGCGCAGGGGCTGTTTGCGGGCGAAGGACAGCAGACGATTGGTCAGCTCGCCGCCGCGTTTGGCAGAATTGATGATGCTCTCGACAAGGTCCGGATCGTAGTCGTCCTCCATCTGCAAAAGCTCCGCCGCGCTCATGATCGCGGCGAGGATGTTGTTGAAGTCATGCGCCACGCCGCCGCTGAGCTGGCCGATAGCTTCCATTTTCTGCGCCTGCCGCAGTTGGGCCTCGGTTTCGACCTGCTCGGAGACGTCCTGAACCACGCCGCTGAACCCAAGGGGATTGCCGCGCGCGTCGCGCAGCACGATGGCGGTCTGCCGCATGTGACGCAGCGCGCCGTCGGGACGGACGATGCGGTATTCGGAGTTGAAATGCGTGTTCAGCGTGTCGCTGAAATCCGCTACGCGCCGAACACGCTCGACATCTTCGGGGTGCACGATGCGGTGGAATTCTTCGATGGTGCCGCCAAAATCGCTGCGGTCGACGCCGAACAGATCATGGGTTTCGTCGGACCAGATCAGCTCGTCCTCGCTGCTAACCTCCCAGGTGCCGATCTTGGCCACCCGGTAAACCTCCCGAAGGAGCGCGTCCTGCAATATCTGTTCCGAGGTTCTTCCGGACATAAGGGGCTTCGGTTTATCAAGAACAACGGCCAGCCGGGGTACGGACAAAAGTTAAGGCAGTGAAAAAGACATACAGAAATCAGCTAGCTTACGATGTCTATCGGACTGCGTTACCGGGGTGTGTGTCAAGGGCGCAGGGGGCTGTTCGGCGGTGTCCGGCTTGGTGCTGAGGTCACAAACGCGAGTGGACACACTCATAGGGAGAGGATGCTTTCGCAACTTATCGGTAGGCGGTTCTGAGCCCGATAAATCGCAGTTGGGTGGCGGGCGCTGCAAAGGCCGTGGACCCCTTGCGCCGACAGGTGTATGACGCTTTTTGCTTGTGGCATGTTACTCTATAACATTACTAGCGTGAGATGCTTTGCGCTGAGCGCGCATGGCAGGGGCACGCGGCCTTGGCTGGCCACCGCTTCAGGCGCTTTTGGATCAAACACACGGCAGGTCGTCGGATGATGAATCGCAGGAAAGACATGAGCTTATTGCTCGTCGGTGCAGGGCCGCGCTTGGCCGTGGCCGGGGTGATCGTGGCGCTCCTTTGGGCGGCCTTCTTTGCGGTCACTGGCCTGCCCGTGCCTTTCCTGGGTGATTCGTGATGGTGGCACTGGCGTTTCGCAATCTCACGCTGGGCTATGACCGGCATCCGGCTGTGCATCACCTGGAGACAGAGATCAGCTCTGGTAGCCTGACGGCCATTGTTGGCCCGAACGGGGCCGGAAAATCGACCTTGCTGAAGGCGATCACCGGGGTGCTGACGCCGCTTGAGGGCCGTGTGATCTTTGACGAGATCACGCGCGAGGACGTGGCTTACCTGCCGCAGAAATCCGACATCGACCTGACGTTTCCCGTTTCGGTGACTGAGCTTGTGGCCATGGGGCTGTGGAAAGAGATCGGTGCATTTGGACGGCTGGGGCGCAAAGGCCGGGAGCGGGTGCAGGAGGCGATCGAGGCGGTTGGCCTCGCAGGCCTTGAAAAGCGGGCCATTGGTGCGCTCTCGGGCGGACAGTTGCAGCGCGCGCTTTTTGCCCGGCTCCTGTTGCAGGACGCCAAGGTTGTTCTGCTCGATGAGCCCTTCTCGGCGATTGATGCGCGCACCATGTCAGACCTGATTGGCGTGATCCGGGGCTGGCATAACGACGGGCGGACGGTTCTGGCGGTGCTGCATGACCATGAAACCGTGCGCGATCATTTCCCGCAGACGCTGATGCTTGCCCGCGAGATGGTGGCCCATGGTCCGACGCCGCAGGTGATGACTCAGGCCAATCATTCGCGGGCGCGCCGGATGTGCGAGGCAAACCCGGGTGATCCCATTCTGTGCGAGGTGACGGCGGCATGATCTGGGATACGTTCATCGCGCCATTTGCCGATTTCGGATTCATGCGCCGCGCGCTGCTCGGCTGCTTTGCCATTGCCATTGGTTCCACCCCGGTGGGCGTCTTCCTGATGCTGCGCCGCATGAGCCTGACGGGCGATGCCATGGCGCACGCGATCCTGCCCGGCGCGGCGGTGGGCTTTCTGATTTCCGGCCTGTCACTGGGCGCGATGACCATCGGCGGGCTGATTGCCGGGATGGTGGTGGCCGTGGCCTCGGGGCTTGTCTCACGGCTGACGGTGCTCAAGGAAGACGCGAGCCTTGCGGCCTTCTACCTGATTTCCCTGGCGCTTGGCGTGCTCATTGTCTCGACGCGCGGCAGCAACGTTGATCTGATGCATGTGCTGTTCGGCACGGTGCTGGCGCTCGACAATGCGGCGCTGATGCTGCTGTGCAGTTTCTCCAGCCTGTCTCTGATTGTGCTCGCGGTGATCTTCCGCCCGCTGGTGCTGGAGTGCGCCGATCCGCAGTTCCTGCGCTCTGTCAGCAGGCTCAGCATCCTCACGCACCTGGTCTTTCTGTGTCTTGTGGTGATGAATCTCGTTGCCGGGTTTCATGCGCTTGGCACGCTGATGGCAGTTGGCATCATGATCCTGCCTGCGGCCACTGCGCGGTTCTGGGCGGCGAGCATTGGCGGGTTGCTGGCCATTGCCGTGCTGGTTGCCATGCTGTCCAGCGCCGCAGGGCTGCTCCTGTCGTATCACTACGGCCTGCCGTCTGGCCCCGCGATCATCCTCGTGACCGGCATTCTTTACGTGCTGTCCCTGATTTTCGGCCCCATCGGGGGCGTTCTGGCGAAGGTTCTGCCGCGCCGCCACTATCAAAGTTGAAACCTTTTGGAGTTCTCATGACATCCCGTCGTACGCTTCTTAAATCTGCCACAGCCCTTGTGGCGGCCTCTTTCATTGCGCCGGGTGTGGCGCTTGCCGACGACAAACTTCCGGTTGTCGCCACCTTCTCCGTTCTGGGGGACATGGTGTCGCGAATCGGTGGTGAGCACGTGGCCCTGACCACGCTTGTTGGGCGGGGCGGAGACACGCATGTCTACAACCCGACCCCGCAGGATGCGGCGGCGGTTGCGGCAGCGGATGTTCTGTTCATGAACGGTCTGGAATTCGAAGGCTGGCTGGAGCGTCTTGCCGAGGCCGCACCGTTCGAAGGCGAGACGGTTATTGCCACGGCGGGCATTGATGCGATTGCTTATGACGAAGCGCATGATGACCACGATGAACATGACGATCACGGTCATGACGAGCATGAAGAACACGCTCATGATGATCACGAGGATCATGAAGAGCATGAACACGAAGAGCATGCGGGGCATGACGATCATGACGACCACCATGGCCACGATCATGGCGCTTTTGATCCGCACACCTGGCAGACCGTCGAAAACGCGGTGATCTATGCGGACAACATCGCCGCCGGTCTGGCCAAGGCGGATCCAGAGAATGCCGGGGATTACTATGCCAACCGCGCGGCTTTTGTGGCCGAACTGGAAGCGCTGGGGGTGGAGATTGATGCCCTGATGGCGACGATCCCCGAGGACAAGCGCACGGTTGTCACGCCGCATGACGCTTTTGGCTACCTCGGCGCGCGGTATGATCTGACCTTCGTCGCGCCGCAGGGCATGAGCACGGAGAGCGAGGCAACGGCTGCGGATGTGGCCGCGCTGATCACGCAGATTCGCGAATACGATATCTCGGCGGTGTTCATCGAGACGATCACCGACAACCGACTGGTCGAGATGATCGCCAGCGAGACCGGTGCGACAGTGGGCGGCACGCTCTATTCCGGTGCGCTGTCCGAAGAGGGTGGTCCGGCGGCGACCTACCTCGACATGCTGCGCCACAATGCCGAGACGATTGCGGCGGCACTTGGCCAGTAAACGCTTTTTGCTTCTTTGAGCAAAGAGGCCCCGCGGCGGTTGCTGCGGGGCCTTGTTCGTTATGGGGCTGGGTTGTCAGCAGGCGGGCAGCGGACCGCCGTGTTCCGTCAACTCGTCCAGCACGTCGCGCTGCCGGGTGAGGGGGACAAACCCGGCGTTTGGATTGGTGCGGATCCATGTGGAGACCGGCATCTCCTGTAGCGGCGGGCCGACACGGCAGCCTTTGGTCACGCTGATCGACAGGGAACCGGTGCCCTCCGAGCCGGACGCGCGCAAGCTGCGGATCTCGGCCTGTGCGGCGGCGAAGGCCTCGGCCTCGGGCGTGTCGATCCGGCCCACATAAAGCGTTTCATCGGGTTGCCGGAGCGTTTCGCTTTCGGGCGCACCTTGGGTAATGGTCAGCGGAGCAGTGGTGTCGATCAGCACTTGATCCTCTTCGGTGAAGGTGATCCGCAGCGTGGCCCCATCCTCGGCGAGGCGCACGGCTTCGGGCACGCTGAGAGCCAGCTGAACGTCACCGGGTGGTGTGTTGAGCGGGTCGAGCGCAGAGACGGCGATCAGGCCGGCGGGGGTAATGCTGCCGCAGGCGGTGAGCATGAGGGCGGGGAGAACAGAGAAAGGCTTCACCTATGACATCCTATATGCTATGTGATTCGTATAAAGTTTAATGTAAAACATGGTGCTTATCATGCAAGACAGAGAATTTGTTGACCCCGAGCCACTCCGCATCCTGACGCGGCGCTTTGAGATCGGCTTTCGCGTGGCTTTTGCCCTGACCTGCGCGGTTGCGGTGGCGATGGTTCTTGCCTTGCTGGCCAGCCCGGACTGGATCGGCGGGTTTCTGGCAGAGGCGACGGGCTATCCGCTGGAAGCGCCCCGGCTCTGGCAAGGCGCGGCCTTTGTCGGGATCGCATTGAGCGTCCTGGCGGCCCATGCGGCGGTGTTTCGGGCGGCGGGGCAGGTGTGCCGGTGGTTGGTGCAAGGCTTGCCCGCGCGGGCGGCGGGCGCGGCACAGCAGCTTTCAAGGCGGCTGTGGTGGCTCCTGGGGCTGAGCATCCTCGCGCATACGGCCAGCGTGCTGGTGGCCACGGCGCATGCGGGGCCGGGACAAAGGGCGGTGAGCCTTGCCTTGGGCAGCTCGCAGATCACCTTTGCCATCGCCGCGCTGATCGCCGCCTTCCTTGCGCGGGCCTTCGTGCTGGGCGCGGCGCTTTGGCAAGACCATCAAGAGATCGTCTGACATGGCCATTATCGTGCGGCTCGACGTCATGCTGGCGAAACGGAAGATGACATCGCGGGAACTGGCGGCGCGGATCGGGATTGCGGAGCAGAACGTCTCGACGCTGAAATCCGGCCGCGTGCGGGGTGTGCGCTTTGCGACGCTCGATGCGATTTGTCAGGTGCTGGACTGCCAGCCTGGGGATTTGCTGGAGTATGAGGCGGATTAGGGGATGCGGGAGCAGGGTTTCTCTGAGTTCAAAGAGTGCGGATTTGGTGTCGGGCGAACCTGGTTTTCATGGACTGAATCGATTGTTCATCTCACCCCAGGCGCGGAGCCAAGGCCGCAGGCCGCCGCGCCCATCGACGGGCCGTCCCCGCGGCACGGCGATTGGTTGATTGCTGGGCGCCACGCCAGCCTAGCGCGCCAGTGACAGGGATAAATCAAGGAGATCAGAGGGGAGATCGCCGTACCACGGCCCGTCGATAGGCGCGGCTTGTTCTCAGGGCACCTGAAAAAACCCACTTCAGCGAGGCCGATGGTGGCGCAGGCGATGGGTGTCGCCTGCGCTGTATTTGTTGATCAGGCCGCCTGATCCGGGCGGCGCCAGATCGGGAAAGGATCGGGCAGGTCCGCTGGCAGGGTGTCCGGGTTCGGGGCCAGCTTTTCGGAGACAAGGCAGCTGTCGAGCGAAGCCTTGAGAGCGGGCCAGTCGATGCCGGTGCCGATGAAAACAAGCTCCTGACGGCGGTCGCCCCAGGGCTCCTGCCAGTGTTGCTGCAGATAGGCGCGCGCGCCGTCGTGCTCTGGCCAGCGTTCGCGCGGGACCGAGGCCCACCATGTGCCCAGAGGCTGGATCGAGGACAGCGCCCCGGCCATGGAAAACTCCGCAACCCAATCGGGCCGGGTTGCGAGCCAAAAGTGGCCTTTGGCGCGGATCACGCCGGGCAGGGTGCCGTTGAGAACCTTCAGGACTTTCTCCGGTTCAAACGGGCGGCGGGCGCGATAGACAAAGCTGCCAACGCCGTATTCTTCGGTTTCCGGCATGTGATCGGCGAAGCCATAAAGTTCCTTGGCCCACATCGGGTGCTCATGGGCTTTCTCAAAGTCAAACAGGCCGGTGTCGAGGATCTCATCACCGGAAACGTCGGAATGGTTGGTCTCGACGATCTTGGCGTCGGCGTTGAGCGCGCGGATGATCTGGCGCGCGGCTTTGGTACGCTCGGGGCCAGCGTCATCCACTTTGTTGAGGATCACCACATCGGCAAACTCGATCTGCTCCACCAGCAGATTCACAAGCGTGCGGTCGTCCTCTTCGCCCAGGGTCTCGCCCCGGTCAGAGAGGAAATCATGGCTGGAGTAATCCTCCAGCAGGTTCACGGCGTCGACCACGGTGACCATGGTGTCGAGGCGGGAAACGTCCGACAGGCTCTGACCGTGCTCATCGCGGAAATCGAAGGTGGCGGCGACGGGGAGCGGCTCGGAAATGCCGGTGGATTCGATCAGCAGATAATCAAAGCGTTTTTCTTCCGACAGGCGGCGCACTTCGTCGAGTAGGTCATCGCGGAGGGTGCAGCAGATGCAGCCGTTGGACATTTCGACAAGGGTCTCATCGGTGCGGCTGAGCTCGGTATCGGCGCGCACGAGATCGGCGTCAATGTTCACTTCGGACATGTCGTTGACGATCACGGCAACGCGGCGTCCGTCGCGGTTGTTCAGGACACGGTTGAGCAAAGTGGTTTTCCCGGCTCCGAGAAAACCGGAGAGGACGGTGACGGGCAGGCGGGTGTCTGGCATGGGGAACTCCGGGCGTGCTGGATGTGTTATAACATAACATCCTCATATCCGCATTCCGACACCGGGTTCAAGAGAAGAGGGGCGGCTGCGTTGCGCACCGCCCCTCTTTTGTCTTGTTACGCGGCAAGCCTTGCGTTGCGCCGCTGTGTGTTCGACCAGAGCCGGTAGGCTTCGAGCAGACCAAGCGGCAGGAAGTGCACCAGGGCCGGACCAACGCCACCCCAGTTGTGCAGCGCAGCCCAGTGCAGCAGGGTCAGCACGGCAGCGGCGTAGACAAAGCGCAGGAGGGTCTTCCACCGCGGGCCCATCTTGCGCACCCAGCCATCCGTGGAAGTCACGGCGAGCGGCACAAAGATGAAAAATGCCAGCCAGCCGGTCCAGATGTAAAGCTTGGAAATCTCACCGGCGGTGAAGGCCACCATGCCTTCGTCGATCAAGTAGAGCACCGTATGCGCGAGCGCGTAGAAAAAGGCGGCCACACCCAGATAGCGGCGACGTTTCATCAGCCAACGCGGTCCGCGCCAGCCTTTGAAGAGCATGGTCAACGGCGTGATCATCATGGAAATGATCATGAACCGGGCGGCAAATTCACCGGTGGGGTGCAAAAGCTCGTGCACAACCTTCGGATCACCGGAGGTGAGGCCGAGGGCCATGGGAATGGCGGGCAGGCTGAGAAGCAGCCAGAATGTGTAAGGATGGTCCCAAATGGATTTCAGGGTGGACATGTCAAAGGCTCCGTTTTCTGCCCTTACTACGCAGGGGCGCGGCGGTTCCGTCGCGCCCCCGGCAAAAAAGAGCAAAAAAATCCGAGCCTATTCGCCGTAGGGCACCCAGATGTTTTTGACCTGTGTCGCGTGGCGCAGGAAATGTTCGCCTTCGGCTTCTGGCGCGGTCCAGTCCCAGGCGCGGCCGTAATCGGTGAAGACGCGCTTGAGGTTGCCGGTGGAGAGGGTTTCGACGGTTTTCGAAAGCGCCTCCGAGCCAAAGGCCCAGAGCGTGTCCACCCCGTTGTGCTTGGCTAGTTCGGAGGCGAGGGAGGCCGCATCGCCGGTGACGATGTTGAGCACACCTGCGGGGAGATCGGAGGTCTCCAGCACCTGATAAAAGTCCAGCGCCGAGAGCGGATGCGGCTCGGAGGCCACGGCGATGACGCGGTTGCCTGTGGCGATGAGCGGGGCGGTGGCGGAAATCAGGCCCAGAAGCGGCGCTTCGGGTGGGCAGATCACGCCTGCAATGCCGATGGCCTCAGGTACGGCGAGGGCCAGCCCGCGCATGGGGGGCATGTGCACCGTGCCTTCGACCTTGTCGGCCCAAGCGCCGTAGCTGAACAGGCGCGCAACAGAGGCCGTGACCTCGGCGCGGGCCTTGTCTGCCTTGACCCCGGTTTGTGCGCGGATGCGCTCGGCGAATTCCTCGGCCCGGATCGAGAGGTTCTCGGCCATGTAATAGAGGATCTGCGCGCGGTTGTGCTGGGTCTTGCCGCCCCAGCTTGCGGCCCCTTTGGCGGCCTCGACGGCGTTGCGGATGTCCTTGCGGTTCGCCTCGCCCACTTCGCCCAGGATCTCGCCTTTCGCGCCAATCACGGGCCGGGCATGGCCGCCGTCGGGGCGCGCTTGCTTGCCGCCGATGTAGAATTTCGGCGTGCGGTCGACGCTTTCAAAGGCAAAGCCCTTGGATTTGGCGGGGGCGCTTTCCTTGCGCAGCGGGGCTTTGGCAAAGGCGCGGGGTTTGAGGTAGTCAAAACAGCCCTCGCGCCCGCCTTCGCGGCCAAAACCGCTTTCCTTGACGCCGCCAAACCCCACGCCGGCGTCCATCACATTGGTGCAGTTCACCCAGATGATGCCCGCCTGAACCTTTGCTGCGAGATCGAGCGCGAGATTGACGTTTTCGCTCCAGATGCTGGCGGCGAGGCCGTAGCGGGAGTGATTGGCCAGCTGGATCGCCTCATCCGGCGTGCGGAAAGTCATCGACACGGCGACCGGGCCAAAGATTTCTTCGGTGGCAGCGGCGGCGGTCATGGGGACGTTTTGCAACACGGTCGGCGGGTAGAATGTGCCGCTTTCGGGCATATCCGCTTCTGATTGGATGAGCGTGGCCCCGGCGGCGACGGCGGCGTCCACCATGCCGGCGATGCGGTCGCGCTGGCCCGCGTCGATGACGGCGCTCATGTCGATGGTCTTGTCGAGCGAGGTTCCGATGCGCAGGGTTTTCATGCGTTTGGTCAGCCGAGCGTGGAAGTCCTCGGCCACACCTTCCTGAACGATCAGACGGGAGCCCGCGCAGCAGACTTGCCCCTGATTGAACCAGATCGCATCTACGACGCCTTCGACAGCGGCATCAAGATCGGCATCTTCGCAGACGATGAAGGGGGATTTGCCGCCGAGTTCCAGCGTCAGGCTCTTGCCGCTGCCCGCCGTGGCTTCGCGGATTTTGCGCCCCACTTCAGTGGAGCCGGTGAAGGCGACCTTGTCGATGTCCTTATGGGCGGCGATGAGCGCGCCGGTCTCGCCGTCGCCGGTGACGATGTTCAAAACGCCTTCGGGCAGGCCCGCTTGCTTCGCCAATTCCGCAAAGAGCAAGGCGGTGAGCGGGGTGTTTTCGGCGGGTTTCAGGATGACAGTGTTGCCGAGCGCCAATGCGGGCGCAACTTTCCACGCCAGCATGAGGAAAGGGAAGTTCCACGGGATCACCTGACCGATGACGCCGACGGGATCCATGCCCGGGAACTGGCTTTCCTGAAGCTGCGCCCAACCGGCGTGATGATAGAAGTGCCGCGCGGCGAGGGGGATGTCGATGTCGCGGGTTTCGCGGATCGGCTTGCCATTGTCGAGCGCCTCGACCACCGCAAGCATACGCGCGTTGCGCTGGATCATGCGGGCGAGGGCGTAGAGTTTGAGTGCGCGTTCGTGGCCGGGCAGGGCGGCCCAGGCTTTTTGCGCTTTGCGCGCGGCGGCGACGGCGCTGTCCACGTCCTTTGCGGTGCCTTGGGTCACGGTGGCGAGACGCGCGCCCGTGGCGGGCTCGGCGGTGTCAAAGCCTTTGGCCGGGTCGGTGAACCCGCCGCCGATGAAATGGCCAAAACTGCCGTCATGAGAGGCCAGCCATGCGCGGGCGCTCTTGTCGTCTTCTTTGCTCGGGGCGTAGTCCATGCTGTCGAAAAAGCTCGCGACTGTCATTTGGTTATCCGATCGGGTGGCGGTGGGCGGCAGAGTAGGCGCCGGTCACGCGGTGTTCGAGTTGCCGTTCGATGTCTCCCAAAAGGGACGAGGCACCGATGCGGAAGAGGTCGGGCTGGAGCCAGGCGTGGCCCAGTTCCTCTTTCATCAGGGTGAAATAGGTCAGCACATCTTTGGCTTTGGACACGCCCCCGGCGGGTTTGTAGCCCACGCGCGTGCCGGTCATCGCCTCATAGTCGCGAATGGCGCGGACCATGGTGAGCGAGACGGGCAGGGTGGCGTTGACGCTTTCCTTGCCAGTGGAAGTCTTGATGAAATCCGCGCCCGCCATCATGCAGACCATGCTGGCCTTTGCGACATTGCGCAGGGTTTTCAGATCGCCGGTGGCGAGGATCGCCTTGACGTGGGCATCGCCGCAGGCGGCGCGGAAATCGCGCATTTCGTCATAAAGCGCCTGCCAGTTGCCGGTGAGCACATGTTCGCGGGTGATGACGATGTCGATCTCTTCCGCGCCATCTTTGACCGAAGCTTCGATCTCTTTGAGTTTGGTCGCATGGGGCGACAGGCCCGCCGGGAAGCCGGTCGAGACGGCGGCAACGGGAATACCGGTGCCTTTGAGCGCATCGACGGCCGTTGCGACAAAACGGTGATAGACACAGATCGCGCCGGTGGTGATGGTCTTGTCCGCCATGCCAAGCGCGGCGAGGATGTCCGGGCGGACGGGCTGGATCGCCTTGGCACAGAGCCGCCGCACGCGCCCTTCGGTGTCATCGCCGTTGAGGGTGGTCAGGTCGATGCAGGTGACAGCCTTGAGCAGCCATGCGCTTTGAGCGTCACCTTTGACCGCGCGGCGGCCGGGAAGCTGCGAGGCGCGGCGTTCGGAGGCGGAGGTGTTCACGCGCATCGCTTCGATCAGCGACAGGTCCAGCGGCAGACCGGCGTTGCGGGCGTGCGCCTCGGTGGCCTGTAAGGGGGCGGGTTGGGACATGGCAAAGCCTTTTCGTCACGGGAAAGCGCCCCGAGCGAGTCGGGGTTTTGGTCAGGGTACTCTGAAATGTTAGTTTTGCAACTTGTTTTGTTATTGTTGTGACATTAAGCTTGCGAGTATGAGCCAGAGTGATCCCCGCAGCCCGAAACAAGCCCGCCGTTTGTTGCAGCTTGAGCGCGCCTTGAACGCCGCGGGATCGCTGCATATTCGCGATGCGGCGGCGCTGCTGGAGGTCTCGGAAATGACTGTGCGGCGCGATCTGCGCGAAAACCCGGAGCAGTTTCAGTTTCTGGGTGGTCACATCATGTTGCCCGCCGATGCGCAGCGCCGCGCGCCGTATGAGCTTGCGCAGGCCGGGCAGATTCAGGCCGAGGCGAAACGCGCCGCATGCGCGGCCTGTTTGCCGCTTGTGAAGCCGGGGCAGACGCTGTTTGTCGATTGCGGCACCACCTTGCCGCACCTCATTGGACTGCTGCCGGAGGGAATGGACCTGACGGTGATCTGCTATGCGCTGAACACGGCGGATGCGGTGGCGCGGCGGGCGGATGTGCGGCTGGTGTTGTTGGGCGGCGAGTACCATGCGCCTACCGCGTCGTTTTACCCGGCGGAGGAAGACCGGACGCTGGACGCTTACGCCATCAACCTTGCCTTCCTGTCGGCGGCGGGGGTGGATGCGCGGCTTGGTGTGACCTGCACGACCTTTCCCGAGGCAAAGCTGAAACAGGCAGCCATGTCGCGGGCGCAGCGGCGGATCCTGGTGGCAGATCGGTCAAAAATCGGGCTTGTGCGGGCGGCGCGTTTTGCTGATTTGTCCCGGTTTGACGGGATTGCGACCGAGGATGGTTTGACCACCGAGCCCGAAAAAATGCGCCCTTAGGCTGATCTCATTCCGAGCTGAGATCCTGTGAAGTGACGTTGCGGAAGCCCGGTTCTGAACCGCAAACTTGCGCTGACCTTTGCGCAGGGTTACGTAAACCACAACACGCCTCGGGATTACGTGACTGATTTATATACATTTTAGGAAGCGTTGCGGCGCCGCAACAGGGGAGTTTGCGCGCTGAAATCCCATAGGCGGGGGCTTCGATCCAGAGTATTCATCTTTGATGACATTCAGACCGCATGACAACCATGCGCTGAACGGGGAGAGTGTGGGTGATGGCTTCAGCCTGGACGCGCGTGGCGCGGGTTTTGTGTGCTTTGGGTTTTGGCGTTGCGGCGGGCAGTGCCCAAGCGACGCCGTTCACAACAACGGTTCCCGGCACCTCCATTGTGTTGCCAGCCGAGTATCCCGAAGCGGGCGGTGTTGCGATTGTCCTCGAAGGTCTGAATGGCAACCTGTATTATCAGTTCTCCGATCCCACCGGCGCGTTTCGCGGGTTTCAGAACAGCGGGTCCCCCGCCGCGTTCCGGGGCAACCCGTTCACCATCAACAATCCGATCGGGCTTGATTGCGGCTTTTCCAGCTGTACCGACTATTTCGGCGGCGGCCTTGCGCAGGTGCATATCCGGTTCAGCGCCTATGACGGCGACACCCAGCCAGGCGGTTTCGACAACAACGACATCGACCTGATCCTGAACGGATTCAACGTGGGCAGCTGGTCCGGGCTAACGACGGAGATCACCAACACCGCCGGTACGCAGAGCTTTGGCTTTGCTACGGGTTTTGGCAACAACACCTTCAACACCGGTTGGTTCTCCTCGACCAACCCGGCGCTTTTGTCGAACATCCTGACCACCGGGCAGACGGTGACGCAGGTCTTTGATGATGATCCGAATGACAACTACTGGGATTTCCGGCGCGGGCCGTCGCTGACCAACCCCGCGATTGTCACGGTTGCACCGGGCTATACGCTGGAAAAGACCGCTGATGCATCGAGTTTCACCGCGCCCGGCGAGGTTGTGACCTTTTCTTACGAGGTTGCGAACATCGGGTCTGTGCCGATCCGGCAGCTTTCGGTGTTTGATGACCAGATCGGCGCGGTGACCTGTAATGATACGGTGATCCTCGACCAGCCGAGCGGGGCGCCTGCGCCGGATTCCACCACCTGTACCGCGACCTATACAACGACGCAGGAAGACGTGGATCGCGGGTTTGTCACCAATATCGCGATTGCCGAGGGTGTGCCGGACTTCGGCACGCTTGGCGCGTTGGAAGACGAGGTGACGCTGACCGGCCCGGTGGCGAACCCGGTGCTGTTCTTTGACAAATCCACCACCGCCAGCGATTTCGGCGTGGCGGGCGACACGATCCCTTACAGCTTCCTTGTGCGCAACGATGGCAATGTCACGCTGAGCGATGTGGAGATTGACGACCCGCTCCTGCCGGGTCTGAGCTGCACCGTGCCCGATCTTGCCCCCGGTGACGATTTTACCTGTTCGGGGGATTACACGGTCACGCAAGCCGATGTGGACGCGGTGGCGGCCAACCCGGTTTATACCATCGACAACACGGCCACCGCGACGGCTGAGGCCCCGGATGGCACGCCGCTTTCCGAGAGTGACAGCGAGAGCGTGCCGGGGCAGGTGCCGAGCCTTGATCTGACGCTGGTCAAAACCTCGATCACCGCGAATTACGATGCGGTGGGGGACGTGCTGCAATACGAATTTGTGGTCAGCAACACCGGCGATGTGACCTTGCCGGAACCCGTGATCAGCGACACGCTGACCGGCGGGGCGAGCTGCCCGGCGGGCGGCGTTGCACCCGGTGCGTCCGTGACCTGTACGGCGACCTATACGGTCGATCAGGATGACATTGATGCGGGTGAGGTGCCGAACACCGCGTCGGTCACAGCGACGGTTGGCGCGCTGAGCGCCTCGGACAGCGATGATGCCACCGTGCCTGCCCTGCGCAGCACCGGTCTGACGCTGGACAAGCGTTTGAATGCCGGGTCCGAGACGACTTTCGACGCGGTCGGAGACATTCTTATATATGACTACATTCTGACCAACACCGGGAACGTGACGCTGAACGGGCCGAGCGTGACGGATGACAAGGTCACTGTGACCTGTGCGGCGACGGAAATTGCGCCGGGCGCGTCGGTGACCTGTACTTCTGTGAACTACGTGGTCGATCAGCCGGATCTGGACGCCGGCTCTGTCACCAACATTGCCTCTGCGGCGGCAACGGGCGATGGACCGGCGGCGGAAGCGGTGAGCAGCAACAGCGATACGGTCACGGTTGAAGCGGATCAGAACCCGGCGCTGGACCTGGAGAAAACCGCGCCTGTGGTAGCTGCGGAAGACTTCACCGTGGGCGAGACGGTGACGTATACCTTTGACGTGACCAACACGGGTAACGTGACGCTGACGCAAGCGTTGACCGGGGTGACGCAGATTTCGATCACCGACGACAAGATCGGTACGTTTGCCTGTGCCGCCTTGCCGCTGGCGGTGGGCGGTTCGGTGCAATGTACGGCCAATTATGTTCTGACCTCGGATGATGTTCTGGCTGGCCGCGTGGTGAACACTGCGGAGGCGAGCGCCGGGGCGACGGTTTCTCCCGAGGACAGCGCGCAGATCGCGCCGGTCTTTACCCCTGAGATCACCCTGAGCAAAACCGCGGACACGGCCAGTGTTGCAGCGACAAGCGACAGCATCACCTATCGCTTTACCGTCGAGAACACGGGCGACACGCAGATCCTTTTGCCCGCGCAGCCGATCACCATCAATGACCCGGCGCTGACCGGGCCGGCAGATTGTTCGGCGCAGCCCGCCACGCTGAACCCCGGCGACAGCTTTGACTGTACCGGCACGCGCGTGGGCGTGACGCAAGGCGAGATTGATGCGGGGCAGGTCGACAACACGGCGACCGCCAGCTTCCCCTTCTCCGGGGGCGGGCCGACGGTGACGATCCAGTCGAACTCCAGCAGCGCCAGCGTTCCGGTCGTTGCCAGCCCGGCGATGACCTTCACCAAAAGCGGCCCGGCGCAGTTTGATACGGTGGGTCAGAGCCTGAGCTATGATTTCAGCGTGACGAACACAGGCAACGTGACGCTGCGCAATGTGACGGTGAGCGATCCGCTGATTCCGGCCATGTCCTGTGTGCTTAGCGAGATTGCACCGGGCGCGACGGCCTCTTGCCCGTCTGAGAGCTACACGGTCACCCAGGATGATGTGGATGCGGAGACCATCCCGAACACGGCCACGGCGGTGGCGGTTCCGGCGCAGGGATCGCAGCTGACCCAGACAAGCAGCAGCACGGCGACGATTGACCCGGCGGATGCGGTCAAGGCGCTGGACTTCTCGAAGGACGCAAACCGCAGCAGCTTCGACGCTGTGGGTGACATTATTATATACACGTTTTCTGTCGAAAACACGGGAACGCAGACGCTGACCGCCGTGACGGTCACGGATTCGCTGGATCCGGGCTATTCCTGCCTCATCCCAACACTGGCGCCGGGGGTGACGGACACCTCCTGTACTTACAGTCATACGGTGACACAGGCGGACATTGATGCGGGGCAGGTGGACAACACCGGATCGGTCTCTTCGACCGATCTTGGCCCGATCACCGACACCGAAACTGTCAGCGGCCCGGCGCGGGCCGCCTCCTTCACATTTGACAAACAGGCGGCTGCAACGTTTACCGCCGTGGGCGAGGTGGTCGAGTTCACCTTTGCCGTGACCAACACCGGGAACGTGACGCTGAGCAACGTGGCGGTGAACGATCCGTTTTTTGGCGCGCCTGTCAGCTGCACCATCCCGAGCCTTGCGCCGGGGGTGACGGATGACACGAGTTGCAGCGCCAGCTACACCATCACCCAGCCGGACTTTGACGCGGGCTCGATCACCAACACCGCCAATGTCACCGCAGATGCCCCGGCGGGTGTGGCCGCGCCGACGCCGCAGAGCGATACGGCCGTTGTGACCGGCCCGGCGGAAAGCGCGTCAGTTGCCGTGGACAAGGTTTCGACTGATGGGGCCTATGCGGCCTCGGGCGACACCGAGGTTTATACCTTCACCGTGACCAACACCGGCAATGTCACGTTGAGCGGGCTGACGATCACTGATCCCGACCCCGCGTTCACCTGCTCCTTGCCCGACCTGTTGCCGGGGGCGAGCACGACGCTGTGTGCCGATGGCATAACGGCGCTTTCTGTGACCAAGACGTTCGATCAGGCGGATGTGGACGCGGGCAGCTTTGCCAATACGGTGACTGTCACCGGCGCGTCTGATGTGCTTGGCACGCCGGTCAGTGCAAGCGACACCGAAACCGTCGAAGGCCCGGCGCAGGTACCGTCCATTTCGCTGGCCAAGACCAGCACCTTTGGCGCGACGCTGGAAAGCGTGGGGCAGGTGCTGACCTATGATTTTGTCGTTACCAACACCGGCAACATCACCCTGACATCGGAGATCACCGTCACCGATCCGCTGATCCCGGATGTGGATTGCCCCGTGCTGCCGCTTGGCGGCGTGGCGCCGGGGGATACCTTTACCTGTACCGGTGAATACGAGGTGACGCAGATTGATCTCGACAATGGCGCGGTGAACAACACGGCGCAGGCGGCGGTCACGCAATCGGTGATCCCGCGCAATCCCGGCGATCCGGCGACGGTTACGGTGCAGTCCAACATGGACAGCGAGACCTTCACCGTTGATCAGCAGCCCGCGCTGCGGATTGAAAAGCGCGTGAAATCCACCAGCGCCGCGAGCTTTGACGCGGTGGGCGACACCGTGACGTTTGAATACGTTGTGACCAACATCGGCAATGTGACCACCACCGCGCCGATCACCGTGGACGATGACAAGATCACCGGCACGCTGACCTGTTCCGCCGCGCCGCTGGCCCCGGGTGGTCAGGTGATCTGTGAACAGGACTGGACCGCGACGCAGGACGATATTGACGCAGGTGAAGTGACCAACATCGCCACGGCGGACACGGTGTTTGATGGCAGCCCGGTTGCCAGCGATCCCGATAGCGTGACGATCAACGCGGTGCAGGATCCGTCGCTGGCCATCGTGAAGACCTTTGACAGCACGGATAACCCCGGTTTCTTCACCGTGGGTGACATGCTGAGCTACACCATCGTTGTGACCAACGATGGCAACGTGACGGTGGATGCGCCGATCACGCTGACTGATAACCTTGTCACCCCGGTCTGTCCGGCTGTGCCTGGGGGCGAGATGGCCCCCGGCGATACGCTGACCTGTTCGGCCACGCATTCCGTCACGCAGAATGACATTGATCTGGGCGCGTCCACCAACGTTGTTTTTGCCACCGGCAGCTTTGACGGCAGCCCGGTGCAATCGCCGAGCGATGATGCGATTTACCCGGTGAACGCGCAGCCTGCGCTGACCTTGATGAAAGAGGCGCTGCCCGCGAACCTGCCCTACACGGCAGTGGGTGACGTGATTACCTATCGCTATACGGTCGAGAACACCGGCAACGTGGCGTTGTCGGCGGCGATCACCATCGAAGATGACGTGATGGGCACGCTGGCTTGCCGCGGCGATGCGGCCACGGAAGGCTCCGTGTTTGCTCCCGGTGCCACGCATATTTGTGATTTCCCCTATAGCATTTCGCAGGATGATCTGGACGCCGGTGAGCTGACCAACAACGCGACGGCGAACACGGTTTATGCGCCGTCAGGTCCGGCGACGGATGTGCGCTCGCCCGGTGTTGCCGAGACGATCACCGCCGATCAGAGCGAGCTTTTGACCGTCGACAAGTCCATGACGACAACGCTTTCGGGTGGTGTGGCGCAGGTGGGCGATGTGCTGACCTATGAGATCAGCGCAACCAATGACGGAAACCAGACGCTTTCGGGTGTGGCGCTTTCTGATCCGCTGATCCCGAGTTTGACCTGTACGGTTGGCGGCGTAAGTGCGCCCGCGAATGTGGTGCTCACCCCCGGCGAGGCGCTGCTCTGCACCGGGACATATACCGTCACACAGGCGGATATTGACGCGCAGACTCTGACCAACACGGCCAGCGGCACGGCGACCGATCCGCAGGGTGAAACGATCACGGGCACCGATATGCACGATCAGCCGCTGATCGCGCCGGTCTCGTCTATTCAGGTGGACAAGGCCATTCTGCCCGCGCCGCTTGCCGGTCAGCCCGCCTTTACCGATCCCGGTCAGCCGTTGACCTTTGTGATTACTGTCACCAACACCGGCAATGTCACGCAAGCGAGCACGTTGATCACCGACAGCCTGCCGGTCTCTCCGGTCAATTGTACCGTGGGCGAATTGGAGCCGGGCGAGAGCGACGATAGCTGTGAGTTCACCTATATCGTCACGCAAGACGACATCGACGCGGCCAGCTCTGATGGCTCCACCGTTTATGCCGGTTTTGAAAACGTGGCGACGGGTGTGGCCACACCGTTGAACCCGGCGCTCCCGACGGCGACGGATGATGGCGAAGTCTTTGTGCAGGGGCCGGATCTCGATCCGCGTTTCACGCTGGTCAAGGAATCGACGACCACCGAGATCGACACATGGAATGCGCTGGTCACCTATACCTACACGATTGCCAATATCGGCAATGTGACCCTGACCGAAGAGCCGGTGATCACGGATGACCGCATCGGAACCTTCACCTGTACCGGCATGCCTGCGGGCGGGATTGCGCCCTCTGAATTCTACAGCTGTTCGGCCACGGACCGGGTGGAGCAATCGGACCTCGATGGCGGCGCGATGACCAACACCGCCACCGCCGTGAGCAGCGAAGTGCCCGATCCGGCCAGTGATACGCTGACGATCCCGGCCACGCAGACGCCAGGGATTTCCTTGGCGAAAGAGGCCGATGTCACCGGTGATCTGACCGCCGGGCAGGTGGTGACCTATACTTATACCGCCGTGAACACCGGCAATGTGACCCTGACGGACGTGACCGTTTCGGACATGCACACCTCGGCCAGTGGCACTCAAAGCGTGACCATCGGCGGCGAGGCTTTGTCTTCTGATATCAATGAGATCGGCACGTCGAGCGATGCGGCGGCGGGTAATGGCGTCTGGAGCAGCATGGGGCCGGGCGACACGGTTACCTTTACCTCCAGCTATACCGTCACGCAGGATGATCTCGATGCGCAGGCGGATATCACCAACAGCGCGAGCGTGACCGGCACCGGGCCGGGCAGCAGCGGCGCGGCCACGGACACCGCCGATGAGGTTGTCTCGCCTATCCTTAAGGCCCCGTCGCTTGTGCTGACCAAGGTTGCCGATGATACGGCGCTGAGTGATCCGGTGGTTCTGGGGCAGGAGATTGTTTTTACGATCACGGTCGAAAACGCGGGAAACGTGACGCTGACCGCGCCGGTTCTGACCGACACGCTGACCGATGCCAATGGCGATGCGCTGACCCTGACCAGCCTGCCGAGCTACACCAGCGGCGATGATGGTGACGGGCTTTTGGGCGTGGATGAGGTCTGGAGTTATGAGGCGCGGTTTGCCGTGGATCAGCAGGCTCTGGATGCGGGTGGGGTAGAGAATTCCGTTTCCGCCACCACAAACGACCCGCAAGGCACGCCGGTTCCGGGCACGCTGCCGACGCCGGTTGAAGTGCCGATTGATCAGGCGCCGTCTCTGGCTTTGGTCAAATCTTCGGTACTCGATGATGGCGGCGATGGGCGCGCGGATGAAGGCGATGTGATCACCTATACCTATGTGATCACAAACACGGGCAACGTGTCGTTGTTTGATGCCGGGGTCTCGGAGACGACCTTTGGCGGTACGGGTACAACCCCAGTACCGGCCTATGCGTCTGGCGGCGCGGACCTCAATGGCAATGCGGTGATGGATGTGGCCGTGGGCGGGACCGTGACCTTTACGGCCACCTATGCGCTGACGCAGGACGACATTGACGCGGGCGGTGTGACCAACCAGGCCACGGCCAGCGCCGATGATCCCGAAGGGCAGCCGGTGACGGACCTGTCGGGCACGGCGAATGACAATGACACGCCCACGGAAACCACGATTGGCAATGCGCCGGGGCTGGAGATTGCCAAGAGCGCGGATGATACCGCGCTGAGTGATCCGGTGGTGCTTGGCCAGCTGATCACCTTTGAAATTACTGTAGAAAACACTGGAAACGTGACGCTGAGCGCGCCGGTTTTGACGGATGTTTTGACCGATGCGAATGGCGATGGGCTGACCCTGTCCAGCACGCCGAGCCTGACTTCGGGCGATGATGGCGACGGCGCGTTTGAGGTGGGTGAGACATGGGTGTATGCGGCCAGCTTTGCCGTGGATCAGCAGGCGCTGGACGCGGGCGGGATCGAAAACACGGTTTCTGCCACCGCCACCGATCCGCAGGATCAGGAGGTGACGGACAGCATTGATGCCCCTGTCGAGGTGCCGATTGCGCAGGACCCGAGCCTCGCGCTGCTGAAGACGGCCGTGGTCAATGACGGCGGCGATGGCCGCGTCGAGGCCGGGGACACGATCACTTACACCTATGTGATCACAAACACCGGGAACACGACACTCTTTGATGCCGGGGTTTCGGAGACCACCTTTGGCGGCACGGGCACCGCGCCGGTTCCCGCCTATGCCAGCGGCGGAGCGGACCTTGATGGCAACGCGGTGCTGGATGTGGCCGTTGGCGGCACCATCACCTTCACGGCAACCTATACGTTGACCCAAGAGGATGTGGACGCAGGGCGCGTGAGCAATCAGGCGACAGCCAGCGCCGACGATCCGCTTGGCAATCCCGTCAGCGATCTGAGCGGCACTGCCAATGACAACGATACGCCCACCGAGGCGACGTTCACTGAGCAGCCTGATTTGCAGGTGATCAAGACCGCCGTGGAAAGCCTCAGCACCCCGCCGGTGCCGGGCGATACGGTGAGCTATACGATTACGGTTGAGAACACGGGCACAGTGACGCTCAACCCGCCCGCTTTGACCGACACGCTGACCACCGCGGAAGGCGCGGCGCAAACGCTCAGCCAACTGCCGCTGTTTACAGGTGGCGATACGGACGGCGACGGCTTCCTCGATGTGGATGAGACGTGGAGCTACACGGCTCAGGCGACGGTCACGCAAGAGGCGATTGACGATGGCGGGTTGAGCAACACGGTTCTGGCACAAAGCGCCGGGCCGAATGGCACGCCTGCGTCGGATACCTCTGACGATGGCAGCAACCCGACGGGCGACACGCCCACCGACACGCCGCTGACCCGCGCGCCGGATTTGACGCTTGTCAAAGCCTCCTCGCTTGATCTTGGCGCCGATGGGATTGCTGGTGTGGGCGATGTGATCACCTACACCTACACGGTTGAAAACACAGGCAACGTGACGCTGTTTGACACAGGCGTGAGCGAAACTGGCTTTGCCGGGGCAGGGATCACGCCGGTTCCAGTGCTCTCCTCTGGCGGAGCGGATATCGACGGGGACGGCGACGGCCCGGATATTGCCGTAGGTGCAAGCGCGGTGGTCTTCACCGCGACTTACGCGCTGACGCAGGATGATATTGATGCGGGGCAGGTAGAGAACTCTGCCACCGCCACGGCCAACGGCCCGGATGGCACCCCGGCAAGCGACGTGAGTGGCGCGGATGCCAGCAGCGATGCGCCAACCGAAACGCCGATCCCCACGGCGGGCGGGCTGGAGGTTTTCAAAACCGCCATCACCACCGGCATTCAAAACCCGGCGCAGGCGGGGGATATCGTCACCTTTGTCATCACGGCGGAGAACACCGGCAATGTGACATTGGACGCTGTGACGCTCTCCGAAGACTTCCAGCGCCGCGATGGCACGCCTTTGAGCATCACCCCGGTCTTGACGTCCGGCGATGGCGGCGTGGCGGGCGCGCTTGAGGTGGGCGAGACGTGGGAATACCGCGTGAGCTATGCGCTGACGCAGGAGGATATCGACGCGGGCGGCGTGCAGAACCAAGTGACAGTTGACGCCACCGATCCGCAGGACACTCCGGTTTCGGACGTGTCCGACGACGATGGCACAGGCACCGACGATCCGACGCTTGTCACCGTGGCGGGCGCGCCGGAGGTGGCCGTGGTCAAGGCGCTGAGCAGCGGGCCGAACCCGTTCAGCGCCGTGGGCGATGTGCTGACCTACAGCTTTACCGTGACCAACACCGGCAACATCACGATCACTGAAGCCATCGCGATTGACGATCCGCTGATCGAAACTCAAAGCGCCATCACCTGCGCCGCACCGCCGCTGGCCGTGGGCGCCTCGCTGACATGTACCGGCAGCTATGCGGTCACGCAGGATGATCTGGATGCCGGGGAGGTTGTGAACGTGGCGGATGCCAGCGTGACGCAACCGGTTGTGCCGGAAAATCCCGGCGATGCCACCGAAGTCGAAGCCACCGCCACCAGCAACCCGGTCACCGTGCCGGCCTCGCAGGAGCCTGCGCTGGACATGGCCAAGGCGCTGTCTGCCTCGTCGGCTGGCACCTATGAGGCCGTGGGCGATACGATCAGCTATGACTATACCGTCACCAACAGCGGCAATGTCACGCTGGCCGGGCCGTTTACCGTGGATGATGACCGGATCGGTACGGGCCTGGCCTGTGGCACGGGCCCGCTTGCGCCGGGCGGCAGCGTCACCTGCACCCATGTTTACACCGTTGATCAGGACGATCTGAACGCGGGAGAGGTGACGAATATCGCCACCGGCAACACGGTCTATGACGGCGCGCCCGTTGCGTCGGATCCGGACAGCGTGACGGTTTCGGCGATCCAGACCCCGGACATGAGCATCGTCAAAGAGCTTGTCTCTGCCACGCCGGACATCTTCGACACCGGCACGGTGCTGGCCTACAGCTTTGCCATCACCAACACCGGCAACGTCACCATAGACGCGCCGATCACGGTGGATGACAGCCTGATTGATACGGTCACATGCGATGCCCCGGCGGGCGGTTTGTTTGAACCGGGCGCGAGCCTGAGTTGCACAGCCAGCTACACCATTGTTGCCGGTGACATCGCGCTTGGTTCTGTCATCAACATCGCCACGGCCAATGGCACGTTTGACGGCGCGCCGGTGGTCTCGCCTGCGGATGATGCGATTTACCCGGTTGATGCGCAGCCTGCACTGACGCTGGCCAAGGACAGCGATCCGAGCGACGTGACCTATGCGGCGGCGGGCGATGTGATTACCTACAGCTATACGCTGACCAACAACTCCAACGCGGCGTTTGATCAGGATGTCACGATCACCGACAACCGCTTTGACGCGCCGTTCCTGTGTCGTCCGGCCTCCGAAGGGGTGTTCAATGTGGGGGAGAGCTTCACCTGCATGGCCGATTACACGGTCACGCAGGACGATCTCGACGCCGGTTCCGTGACCAACGAGGCTTTGGCGAACACCGTCTTTGCCCCCGGCACAGCCAATGAGCGCGCCGTTGTGTCGAATCCTGCGACCAAGACGGTGCAGGCCGATCCCGCACCGGCTTTGGCGCTTGAGAAGGTCCTGAGCGATGCGCCTGCCGCAGCGGCGGTTGATGATGTGGTCGAATTCACGCTGACCGCGACGAACAGCGGCAACCAGACGATTTCCGGCGTGACGATTTCCGACCCGATGCTGCCTGTGCTGACCTGTACGGTGGACGGTGTTGCCGCTCCGGCGAATGTCTCGCTGGCACCGGGGGATGCGCTGATCTGCACCGGCACCTATGCGGTGACGCAGGCCGATCTGGATGCGCAGAGCCTGACCAACACCGGCTCCGTGCGCGGCTTTGATCCCTTGGGCGGCGATGTGACCGATGAGGACAGCGCGGAGGTGCCGCTGGCCACGCCCGCGCCCGAACTGACCGTGGTCAAGAGCGTCACCCCGACGCCCGCCACGGGCCAGCCGGTGTTTACGAACGTGGGCGATACGGTTGATTTCCTGATCGCAGTGACGAACACCGGCAATGTCACGGTCGACGACATCACCATCGCCGACGACCTGCCGGTTGTGCCGGCCTCCTGCGATGCTGGCACCCTTGCGCCGGGCGAGACGGATGCGCTTTGCGTGGTGACGTACACCGTCACGCAGGCCGATATCGACGGGCAGGCCGGGGATGGTTTTGGCTCGGTTCTGAACATCGCCACGGCGACGGGGACCAGCGCGACGCCTGATGGCGCTTCGGTGACCGGAACCGGCGAGGAGACCGCGCGCGGCCCGGATGCTGCGCCGGAAGTGGCTCTGGAAAAGACCGCCGATGTGGAAGCGGTAACTGTAGCTGGTGAGACCATCACCTATAGCTATGCGGTGACCAACGTGGGCAACGTCACGCTGACCACGTCGATCTCTGTGACCGACGACAAGATCGACGACGTGTCCTGCCCGGCGTTGCCCGCAGGTGGCCTTGCCCCGAACGGCGTTCTGACCTGTACGGCAGAGTATGTCGTCACGCAGGAAGACGTGGATTCCGGCGCATTGACCAACGTTGCGCGGGCCTTCTCGGATCAGGCGATCCTGCCGGACACCCCCGGCGGCGAGACCGCCACGCTGACGCTGCCGGTCACGGCGGCCCCGGCGCTGGTGTTGGAGAAAATCCCGTCCGAGAGCACGGATGTGACGGTTGGCACGGTGCTGACCTACACCTATCGCGCCAGCAACACCGGGAACCAGACGCTGACGGATGTCAGTGTGTCGGACAATCACACCTCGGCCTCTGGCACGGTGGCGTTGGCCGTTGGCGGCGATCGTCTGGCGACGGATGCCGCGCCCACAGGTGACAGCAGCGATGCGGCTGAGGATGCGGTTTGGGATGTGTTGCGCCCCGGCGATGTGGCGGAGTTCACGGCGACATACACCGTCACCCAAGAGGATATCGACGCGCAGGTGGTGCTGAGCAACACGGCAAGCGTGACCGCTACGGACCCGGATGGCGATACCCTGAGCGATACGGATACGGTTGAGGTGACCGTCGATCCGGCCACCCCGGCCCTGACCGCGGTCAAGGTGCTGGACGATGCCGGTCTGAGCGCGCCGCCGGTGGCGGGCGAGCTGGCCGCGTTTGACATCACGGTCGAGAACACCGGCAACCAGACGCTGGATACTGTGACCCTGATCGAGGTGCTGCGCCGCAACGATGGCACGCCGCTGGCGCTTGATGCCGCGCCGGTTTTGACCGGCGGCGACACCGGCACGCCCGGTGAGATGGCCGTGGGCGAGGTCTGGACCTACCGCGCCAGCTATACGCTGACCCAAGAGGACATCGACGCGGGCGGGATTTCGAATAACGTGATCGCACGCGGCTTGTCTCCGGATGATACGCTGGCGCAGGACACCTCTGGCAGCGGCGCGCCGGGCGGCACAGGCAGCGAGCCTGCGGTTGTTTCCATCCCTGCGATGCCCGGGATTGATGTGGCCAAACGTGTCAGCACCCCGGCGACGGAGGTGGGTGAGACTCTCGGCTTCACCATCTCGATCACCAACACCGGCAATGTCACCCTCACGGATGTGGCGGTGAGTGAAGAGACCCTGAGCCGCTTTGATGCGACTGAAATAACCCCTGCACCGATCCCGGTGTTCACGGGTGCGGATATGGGCTCTGGCCTTGGCACGCTCCTGCCCGGTGAGACGGCGACATACCTTGTGAGCCACACGCTGACGCAGGAAGACGTGGATGCGGGTGGTCTGTCGAATACGGCCGTCGCCATCGGCACCCCGCCGGTGGGCAGCCCGTTGACCGACAGCGTGGAGACCCCGGCAGAGCAGGAAATCCCGGCGGAGCCGTCAATTGCGCTGTTGAAGGATCTTGGCGCGGAGGCCCCGGCGAGCTTTGACACGGTGGCAACGGAGATCCCCTATCTCTTTACCGTGACCAACACCGGCAATGTCACGCTATACGGTGCGATCACCATCGACGACCCGCTCTTGAGCGAAGCAGGTGTCACCCCGGTCTGTGAGGCTGTGCCGGACACGGGGCTGACCCCGGGTGCTGCGCTGACTTGTACCGCCACGCTGAGCGTGACACAGGAGGACATTGACGCAGGCCAGATCACCAACACGGCGACGGCCAGCCTGGATGAACAAACATCCGAGCCGTCCGAGATCACCATCACCGCAGCGCAAATGCCGGAACTTACGCTGGATAAGATCGCGCCGGATATGCCGGCGGCAGCGTTTGTGACCGGGGCCGTGGTGGAGTACAGCTTTGTCACCACCAACACCGGCAACGTGACAGTGACCGAGCCGATCGAGATCGTGGATACGCTGATCGCGCCTGCAGACCTGATTTGCGAGACGTTCCCAGAGGCGGGCCTCGCTCCCGGCGGCACCTATACCTGCACCGGCAGCTATACGGTCACGGCGACAGACGTGGACCTCGGCAGTGTGACCAACGTGGCCTATGCCACCGACGGCACCACCACCTCGCCGCTGGATGATGCGCTTGTGCCGAACGAAGGGGTGCCCTCGCTGTCGGTTGAGAAGGTTGCGGGCGTGACCGAGTTCAGCGCCGTGGGCGATGTGATCCCCTACACCTTTATCGTGACCAACACCGGCACCCGTGCCTTTGCGCAGCCGGTTGTGGTGAATGATACCCTGACCGGGCCTGTGACCTGCTTTACCCCAAGCACGGGCAACCCGGATTTCATTCCGGGCGAGACGGCGACCTGCACGGCGCAGATCACCGTCACCCAAGACGATCTGGACCGGGGCTTTGTGGTGAACGAGGCTTATGCCGAAACCACCTTTGGCGCGGATGACACAACCGTCCTGTCGCCGCCCGATCTGGTGCGGGTTGATGGCGCTCTGACGCCTGCCTTGACGCTCGCCAAGAGCGCCGCGCCGCTGCCCGTGAGCGGGGCAGGGCATGTGCTGACCTTTACCGTCACCGCCTCGAACACCGGCAACCAGACGCTGAGCAACGTGGTTGTGCGCGATCCGCTGATCGACGGGTTTGCCTGCGCGGCGGACACGCTCGCGCCCGGCGGACAGCTGATCTGCGAAGGCGATTACACCGTCACGCAGGCCGATCTGGACAGCGGGGCGCTGGTCAACGTGGCCACAGGCCGCGCGGTTGATCCGCAAGGCGATGGCGTCAGCGATGAGGTCATCCTGCCCGTGACCCTGCCGACCCCCGCGCCGGGCCTCAGCCTGACCAAGACCGCCACACCGTCGCCCTTTGGTGCGGTAGGCAGCGCCTTGACCTATCTCTTTGCGGTGGAAAACACCGGCAATGTGACGCTGACTGGTCTGACCGTGACGGACCCGCTGGTGCCGGGCTTTGCCTGCACAATTGCGAGCCTTGCGCCGGGCGCGACAGATTTGACCTGTAGCCTGACCACCGAAGTCACGCAGGAGATGGTTGACGATGGCGCGCAGGAAAACACCGCGAGCGTGACGGGCTTTGCCCCGGATGGCTCCGGCATTTCGGACAGTGACAGCATCACCACCGCTGGCCCTGCGCAATTGTCCTCTCTGGAGGCGACCAAGGTGCTGCTGCCGGGAACTGTTTCCGTGGCGGGGGCGCCTGTGCGCTTCTCGCTTAGCGTGGCGAACACCGGCAATGTGACGCTGGACACTGTCGTGATCAGCGACGTGATGACAGATGGCTCTGGCACGCCGGTCAGCCTTGATGCGCCCTTTGCTCTGGTCTCGGGTGATGATGGCAATGGTCTGCTGGATGTGGGTGAGACATGGATTTACACCGCCGAGCGCACCCTGACGCAGGATGATCTGAACGCCGGTGGTCTGAGCAATCAGGTGACCGTCACCGCCACTGATCCGGCGGGCGCGCCTGTCTCGGATATCTCTGACGATGGTGATGATACGGACGGCAACCGCTCCGACGATCCCACGGTCTTTGCGCCCGCCACCGCGCCTGCGGTGACGGTGATCAAGAGCGTGATCCAGAGCGGCGCGATGCCGGGTGATACGGTGATCTTCGAGATCGTCGCAACCAACACCGGCAACCTTGATCTGACTGGTATCACGGTCACGGATGCGCTGACCCGCGCAGATGGCACCGAGCTGACCGCCGAGGTCACACCGGTGGCGCTGCCCATGACGCTTTCGCCCGGGGATCAGGCGATCTGGCGGGTGAGCCATGTGCTGACGCAGGATGATGTGGACGCGGGCGGCTTGCGCAACACCGCTCTGGTACGCGGCACGGCGGCGGACGACAGCCCGGTGAATGACCTCTCGGCGGATGATGATTACGCCGATGGCAACACCAGCGACGATCCGACCGAAGCGCTGATCGCGCCGAGGCCCGCCTTTGAAGTCATCAAGACGCTCACGTCTATTGGCGCGGCGGCGGGTGAGCCTGTCTCGTTCGAAATCGCCGTGACCAACACCGGCACCGTGACGCTCAGCGGCATTTCCGTCGGCGACGAGATGACCGATCTGGCGGGCAACGACCCCCGGACCCTGACGGCGGTTTATGTAGGTTCCGATGGCACGCCGCCGTCCTCCGAAGGCACGTTGCGCCCCGGTGAGACGGCCACCTATAGCGCCACCGGTATCCTGACCCAGGACGACATGGACGCGGGCGGGGTTCTGAACAGTGCGATTGCCACGGCCACGACGCCGCAGGGCGGTACGCTGGTGGATGTGTCGGACGACGATGGCATCGGTTTTGACGATGCGACGGCGGGCTCCGTTGTTCCGCTGCCCTCCTTCGATCTGACGAAAGAGGCGACGCGCCCTGAATTGCTGTTCCCGACGGTCGAGCAGGTGACGTTCACCTTCACCGCCACGAATACCGGCAACGTTACGCAGGGCGGTATTCAGATCAACGATGATCTGGACGCTTTCCTCGCCCCGGCTGTGCTGTTGTCTGATACCTATCCGATGGAGATCACGGTCGCGGGCTTTGGCGCTGACGCCGGGCCAAACGCCGGGTTTGACGGCAGCGGCGATACTGCTCTGATCGCAGGTGATGCTGTACTGTCGCCGGGTGAGACCGGGGTTGTGACCCTGACGGTTGTCTATTCCACCGCGCCGGGCCAGCCGGGTGCGCCGAACACGGCGGGCATCACCTCCGAGGACATGCCGGAGCCGACCGACGCGCAGGTGACGGTTGAGACCACGGATACCGATGGCGACGGCATTCCCGACTATCTCGAACCGGGCGACCGGGACAATGACGGCGTGCCGGACTGGAACGATTATGACCCGACGGGCTATCTCTATTGCGAGGAAGACGGGCGCATTCTGACTGGCGGGCTTGTCACCGTCAGTGGCGGCGGCGACAGCCAGACCGGGATTGGCACCACAGGCGCGATCACCGTCGTGCAGGATGGCTCGCTGGGCTACTACCAGTTCCACGTCACCGCGCCGGGCACCTATACGGTGACCTTTACCGATCCCAGCGCAGGCACGCCGTCCACCACGCGCAGCCCCGGCGGGCCGCTGGACGTGACCTCGCTGCTGCCGGAAAACCCGGCGGCGCTTGGCTCGCCCGAGCAGGGCAACACCGGCGTTCTGGCGGACTTCTCGGAGGCGGCGAACCCCTTTACCCAGACCTTCGTGATCGAGGCCGGTGATCCGTTCGTGATCAACGTCAACATCCCCTACATGGGTTGTAACGGGGTGAACGATGTGGTCGCGACCAAAACCGCCGATCGCCGCACCGCGGTGTTTGGCGAGACGGTCAACTACACGCTCACCTTCCGCAATGACACGCTGAACAACTACGTGGACGCCCGCGTGGTGGACGTTCTGCCTGCGGGTATTGTCTATACGCCGGGTAGCGCCACGGTGAACGGTGTTGCGCAAGAGCCGATTGTGCAGGGCGGGCGGCTTTACTGGACCACGGACCTGCCAGCGGGGGATACGCTGACCGTGACCTTCGCCGCGCGTGTTACCCGCACCGGCAGCTTTGGCGAGCGGGTCAACAAGACATGGCTCGAACACAACAGCGGGCGGATCCTGTCCAATGTGGCCACGGCCAGCGTTTCGGTCGAGCCGGAGCATGTCTTTGACTGCTCGGACGTGATCGGCAAGGTTTTCCATGACCGCAATGGCAATGGCTATCAGGACGGGCCGGGCAGCCTGCCCGAGCCGATTTACCGCGACGATGTTCTGCCCAGCGGCAAGGGCGGCAAGCTCGCGCCGGAGCCCATGCGCCCTGACACCACAGAGCCGGGTATGCCGCATGTGCGTCTTGTCACGCCGGATGGCACGATCATCACAACCGATGAGTTTGGCCGCTACAGCGTGCCCTGTGCCGCGCTGCCGCGCGACATCGGCTCGAACTTCCAGCTGAAGCTCGATACGCGCAGCCTCCCCACGGGCTATCGCGTCACCACTGAAAACCCGCGCAATATTCGGGTGACCGCCGGTAAGATGGCGCGCCTGAACTTTGGCGTGCAACTGGGCAAGCTGGTGCGCATCGATCTGACCCATCAGGCGTTCCAGACCGGTCAGGCCGCGCCGCTTCCGGCGCTGGATCAGGCCATTGACGGGCTGGTGAAACAGATCGCCAAGAAGCCTTCTTTCCTGCGGCTGAGTTATACGCTGGCCCCCGGCGAGAGTGCCGGACAGGCGCGGGCGCGTCTGCGGGCGCTGGAGAAACAGATCCGCCGCGCATGGCGCGGACGCGGCACCTATCGGCTTGAAATTGAACGCCATGTGGTTCGTGCGGGGCGCTGAGTGATGAGGAACGTTGGTATGAACAAGATCTATCGCACTGCCGCCACCGCATTGGCGCTGACGGTCCTTGCGGGCCACGCCCCGGCGCAGAACGTCGTGGCCACGGGCACCGGCTTTGTCATCTCGGTCGATGCGGGCGACGGACCGGCGCAGGTTTCCGAAGACTTCACCGGGGTGGCGGCCCCGGCGCCTTCCACCACTGCGCCGCAGCCGGTGGATTGGCTCTTGGCCGCTTCTGACATTGCCGTCACCTTTGACGGGCTGGATGTGAAACGGCGTTTGGATGCCATCGTTCTGACAGTGGGGCCGATCTCCGAAGGTCAGAGCATCCGGGTGCAGAGCCAGCTCAACTACCCGGCGTTTGTCCAGCGCGGCGAGTTTCGCATTCTCGACCTCGGCGCGCGCGGCGGGCCGCGTACCGTGGCCGTGGTGCCGGTTGATCCCAATGGCGTGGCCGCTTTTGCCGTGCCCGAGGGCGCCGCCGATCTGATCCTGACCCACCGGGTTTATGACGCGCGCGGGCGTTATGACGAAACCGCGCCGATTCCGCTGCGCGCCGATGAGGGCGGATTTGCCCGGTTTGGCGATCTGGCGGTGGAAGAGGGGACAACAACGCTCGCCCGTGCTCGTATTCCGGTGCATGGCGGCGCGGTCACCGTGCGCGGGGACAATGTTCCGGGTGGGGCCGAGGTGCGTACGCTCGGCGAAAGCCTGCGCCCCGACACTTCCGGCAGCTTTGTCATTCAGCGCATTCTGCCGCCGGGCGATCATCCGGTTCAGGTGCAGGTGGATGGCGTCGCGCAAGCGCTGCATCTGGAGCGGGACATTACCGTGCCCGCCAACGAATGGTTCTATACCGGCACCGTCGATCTGACCTTTGGCCGCCGGTTCGGCAATCCCAAGGACGCCAATGGCGCGGACCTGTCCGAGACCTACTCCCACGGCCGCATCGCCGCCTATGCCAAGGGCAAGGTGCGCGGGGGGTGGACGATCACCGCATCGGTGGACACGAACGAGACTGATCTTGATGAAATCTTTGACGATTTCGACAAGAAGGACCCATACAGCACGCTGCTGCGCATGAGCCGCGAGAGCGCTTATCCGACCTATGGCGACGACAGCACCATCGAGGACGATACGCTGACGGACGGCAAGTTCTATCTCAAGGCGGAGCGCGATGGCAGCCATCTGCTGTGGGGCAACTTCAAGTCCTCGATTGGCGGGACATATTACCTGCGCAATGAGCGTGAACTTTATGGGTTTCAGGGCGTTTATCGCAGCCCCGCGCAAACCGCCCACGGCGAATCCCGCGTCTCGCTGGAAGCTTTTGCCGCCACGCCCGACAGCCTGCCGGGGCGCGAGGTGTTCCGGGGCACCGGTGGCTCTGTCTATTTCCTGCAGAACGCGGACCTTGCCATCGGTTCCGAGACTGTCACAGTTCAATTGCGCGACAAAGACACAGGCCGTGTGGTTTCGACCAGCACGTTGGTCGAAGGGCGCGACTATACGATCAACTACACCCAAGGCTCTGTTGTCCTGAACGCCCCGCTCACCGGCTCTACCGGCGGCGGCACGGTGATCACCAATCCCGGCGGCGAATATGATGTGAACCTTGTGGTGCAATACGAATACACCCCCGCCGCAGGGCAGGTGGATGGCACCAACATGGGCGCGCGGGCCGAGGTTTGGGTGAATGATTTCATCCGGCTCGGGGCAACGCGCTCTGTTGAGCGCACGGGCTTTGCCGATCAAACCGCGACGGGCGTTGACATGCGCCTGCGCTATTCGGAAAACACGTTCCTTGATCTGGAAAAGGCCCGAACCGAAGGGCCCGGCTTTGGCTCGTCTTATTCGTCAAACGGCGGTTTGGTGGTTTCTACCTCGCCGGGGGCCAATGGCACGGGCGAGGCATGGATGGCGCGCGGGCGCGTGGATTTTGCCGACGTGGGCCTTGGGGTCGACGGCAATATCGCCGCTTATTACGAGCGCCGCGATGCAGGTTTTTCGACGCTGGACTATCAGATCACCGATGACGAAGAGCTTTGGGGTGTGTCGGCCGAAATCGCGCCCAGCGAAGCCGTTTCGCTGCGGCTCTATTATGACGACTACCACGACGCCACCGGCAAAGCTGTGCGCGAGGGCGGGCTGGAGCTGGACCTTGTCCTGACGCCCACCACCACGCTCAGCTTTGGTGTTGAACATGTGGACATCGAGAACCCCGCCGCGCTGCCCGAAGACACTGGTCAGCGTACCGATGTGGCGGCGCGCCTGACATTTGAGCCGCGCGAGGACCTGAGCTGGTATCTCTACGGCCAAGCCACCGTGAACCGCTCGGGCGGGTTGGAAAAGAACGACCGCGCCGGGATCGGCGTCCGCTATCGTTTCTCCAACAACTGGACGTTTGAGGGCGAAGTGTCCGGCGGCACCAAAGGCGCGGGCGGCGCGTTGCTCTTTACCCGGCAGGGGGAGGGGACGGATAATTTCTATCTCGGCTATCGGCTTGATCCGGGCCGTGATTTCAGCGGTGTGACGCTAAACGGTCAGGACAAAGGCACCTTTGTCATCGGTGGGCGGCGTCAGGTGAATGACGATCTGACCTACTTTGGCGAGAACACCTATGACCTCTTTGGCCGCCACCACGCGCTGACCAGCGCGTATGGGGTCGAATACCGCGCGACCGAACAGACCGTCCTGTTTGGCGCGCTGGAAGTGGGCCGCGTGACGGACAGTGCCAATGGCGACGATTATGACCGCAACGGCATTTCCGTCGGCATCCGCCATGACAACGGCGCGGGGCTTCAGGCCAAGGCGCGGCTGGAATACCGCGTGGATGAGGGCACGCTGTCAGGCACGGACCGCGATCTTGAATCGCTGCTCTTTGCGGCCAGTGCCAGCTACAAGATCAACGATGAGCAGCGCCTGCTGTTCAATCTCGATTACTCTGACATCGACGCCAACAACGCATCCCTGCAGTCGGGCACCTATATCGAAGCGACGCTCGGCTATGCCGTCCGTCCGATCCTGAACGATCGCTTTAACCTCTTGTTCCAATACCGTTATCTCTACGACAGCATCGGGCAGGAGATTGACGGCACGGACTTCAAAGGCCCGCGTCAGGAAAGCCATGTGGTCAGCGTTGATGCGGAATATGACCTGAACGAACAATGGTCCATCGGCGGCAAGCTCGGCGGGCGCTGGAGCCGCAGCAGCCCGTCGGACACCGTGGCCTTTGCCCGCAATGACGCGTGGCTGGCGGTTATGAATGCGCGCTGGCACGTGGTGCACAACTGGGATCTTCTGCTCGAGGCGCGGCACCTTGAGGCCAAACAGGCGGGGATTTCTGAGACCTCCGCCGTGGGTACGGTTTACCGTCATTTCGGCAACAACTTCAAAGTGGGTCTCGGCTACAACTTCGGCAGTTTCTCCGACGATCTGACGGACCTGACCTATGACGACAAGGGCGCCTTCATCAACCTGATTGCAAAGTTCTGAGGGGTGGGGGCTTTGTGATCAGCGCTGAAACCGGATCGCGGTGACCTCGGCGATGAAAAAGGGGAAATAGGCGTCGGTTCCGATGAGGTTCCCGGCCTCGACGCGGGTCGGGAGGTTGAAGCCGTCGAAGTCACGAAACTCTGACAAATCGCCGCCAAAGGGTTGAACGCGGTATTCGGTCTCCGGGTTGGCGTTGCTCCAGCGTGGCAGCACGACGCGGACCGGGCGGCCTGCATCATCGAGCGTGACATCGACTGTCTGGCGCAGCCCGTTGCGCTCCAGGATCAGCCGCGCGGTGGTCTCGTCCACCGCCTGCCAGGTCACACCTGGCCCCGGCAGAACGGCGGCGGGCGTCCAGAAAACCGCCTCTGCAACGTAGCGGCCAAAGCCGGATCGCGTATGGTCCTCGGTGCCGCCCACGCGCGCAACCGGAATGAGCCCGCCAAGCCAGAACCGCGTCCAGCTTGCGCTGTCCGAGCCGGAAATCCGCATGACGCCGGACCCGCCGGACATTTTCCAGACGAAGCCTTCGGGCGCGGCCAGAACCTGCTCCGCTGTCATCGGCATGTAGTTGGGCGCGTCTTTGTCGCCCATTCCGAATTGCCCGCGCATGGAAATCTCGGCAACGCGGTGGAGGGGCGTGCCTTCCTTGATCGCAAAGAGAAAGAAGCGTCTGGCCGGGTCCGGCAGATCCTCGACCATCGTTTTCGTGAAAACCGGTGGCTGTGCGGCGCGCAAGGCCAGAAGCCTGTCCGCCTCTGCCCGATCCGCCCGATGATCCATCCAGCGCCACAGGGAAAGCCCGGTCAGGATCAGCAGGATCAGGAGGACAAGCAGCAGAAGGGCCGTTTTCATGGCGGTTCATCCCATCACATCAGGCAGCCTATCGGTACTCCCGATCCGAGATGTGATCGTTGATCCAGATCACGCGCTTTCCGGCTAGGCCGCCCTGAGATCAAACGCTCTCTCTGTGGCCCGGTCAAATCGCACCAGCCGATTGGGCGGCACTTCTGCCCAGTGATCGCAAGCCCCGTCCAGCGGCTCGGAGGCGACCACCAGCCCGCCATCCGCAAACCCGCGCGAGACATAGAGCGTTGGGCAGCGGCCATCGCTGGCATAGCGGAAGCAAAAGAGGCTTTGGCCGTCCGAAAACACGCAGGTCTGGCGGAAAAACGGCGGTACGCCAATGGCTTCGGCCGTGTCCGTGAGCAGTGAAATCACATCCCGGCAGGCCCGCCCGGGATGCTCCGCCAGACCCGCATTCAAAAGCAGAAGAAACAGAAGTTCCGAATCCGTGCTCCCCCGCCGAAGCGCATAAAGCTCATCCGGCAAAAGCGCCTCAAGCCGCCGCCGCAGCGCCATGAATGAGCCGGTCTGCCCGTTGTGCATGAAGCTCCACGGGCCATGCGTGAAAGGATGGCAATTGGCGCGCGCGGTCTCGCCTTCGGTCGAGGCGCGCACATGGGCAAGGAAGAGCGGCGCGGAGATATGCCGGCAGAGGCTGAGCAGGTTGCTGTCCGACCAGGCTGGCAGAATGTCCTTGTACAAACCCGGCTCCGGGTGCGCGCCGTACCACGCAATGCCAAAACCGTCGCCATTGACCGACAGCTTGGCCTCCTGCGCTTCCTGGCTTTGTGCGATGAGAGAATGGCTCGGCGCGATGATGACATCAGACAGCGCGCGCGGCGGACCGAGGTAGGCGGCAAGACGGCACATCAGTTGCGCCGTGTCAGCCGGTCATGCATCTCGGAAATCATCCGGCTGCCGGTTTTCTCGAACAGGCAGGGGATAATCGCATGCACCAGCGCGGCCCCGCCTGCGAGCAACAACCGCACGGCGAACCAGCCGGCAAACCGCATGTGCTGGAAATAGGTCTCGTCCACGGACTGCGGGTGATCGACAAAGATGCGCTGGAACGTGCGGGGCATGGGGGTCTCCTGTTTGCGTTGGATGAAAAATACCCCGCTTTGGGTCAGCATACGTCCCAAAGTGCAATTGCTTTTTCTACTATTTGTGGAAATAATCCCAAGTATGAGCGTCAGTTTGGATGAAATAGACCGCAAGATCCTGAGACTCCTGCAGCAGGACGCGTCACAGAGTGTCGATGCATTGGCCGAACGGGTGCATCTGTCGCGCAATGCCTGCTGGCGTCGGGTCAAGCGGCTGGAGGCTGATGGCATCCTGCAAAAGCGCGTCGCGATCATTGATCCGGCTGCGGTGGATCTTGGTTTGCAGGTCATCGTTCTGATCCGCACCAATGATCACAGTGCAACCTGGCTCAAGGCGTTCCGCAGGGCGGTGCGCAACATGCCGGAGATCACCGCGGCGCAGCGCATGACCGGCGAGTTGGATTACGTCTTGCGTGTTCGGGTCGCTGATGTGCCTGCCTACGATCGCTTTTACCAACGCCTGATCGACAAGGTCCAAATCGCCGATGTCTCTGCGAGCTTTGTCATGGAAGACATCAAGGAGACGACGGCGCTGCCGATTTGAGGCCGTCGACTTCAAGGCCCGTCTGGCAAGCCTTCTGGCGCAACGGCTGACCCTTGCGGTGGTCCTGTTTGCGCCGAACGACGCGATAATCAGTCAAGCTGACCAGTGCCGTGAAGCGCCCTGATTGGCCTCGTGTGGCTTTCTCGATCCGTGTTCAGCGGTGGACTTGAGCCAAAGACAAGGCTCAACCCGCCGCAGAAACGCGCATCCCACCGCCCTATTGCCTTGGTTTTGGGCAAAAAACGAGAAGTTTGCAGAAATTGTTGACTCGTTCCCTCGATTCTCGCATTCTTTATAGCGATACAAGTGTTCTGATATACGAAACGCAACAGACGGAGGAAACGATGATCAACAGAACCATTCTGGCCAGTCTGGCCGTGGCAACAGGCCTCGCACTGCCATCGGCAGGATTTGCCGAAAGCCCGACCATCAAGGCGATCGAAGAACGCGGCACCATGCTGTGCTCGGGTCACAACGGCAGCTATTTCGGGTTTGTCGAAGTAAACGACAAGAACGAATGGAAAGGTCTCGACATCGACCTGTGCCGGGCCATGACCACCGCCATTCTGGGTGATCCGGACAAATCGCAGATCGTGCCGCTGAGCTGGGCGCAGCGGTTCCCGGCGCTGCAATCGGGCGATGTGGACATCATCATCAAGGCCACAGGCTGGACCATGGGCCGCGATACCGAGCTTGGCCTGCAATTCTCGATCCCCTATTTCTTTGGCGGCGCACAGTTCATGGCGCATGGCGATCTGGGCATCACCGAAGCCAAGGATCTCGAAGGCGGCACCATCTGTGTCGAAGCCGGCACCACGATCGAACGCATCGCGGCCAACTACCTCAAGAGCATCGACGTCGAGCACACCATGGTGAGCTATGAAAAGGCGTCCGAGCTTCGCGCGGCCTATCTCGCCAACCGATGTGACAGCTTTGTGGCCTGGGGGCCGTTCCTGGCTGTGCTGCGCGCGACGGAGCTGGAAAACCCCGATTCCCATGTGATCCTGAACGATCAACTGTCGAACGAGCCGATCTCCGCAGCCATGCGCCAGGGGGACGAAGATTTTGTCGACTTCACCAACTGGATGCTGGCGGCGCTGCTGATTGCAGAAGAAGAGGGCATCACCTCGCAGAACGTTGCGGACATGGCGGCCAACCCGCCCAACCCGAAAATCGCCCGTTTGCTGGGTGTTGAGCCGGGCATGGGCGAACGTCTTGGCCTGCGCGACACCTGGGCGCGGGAAATGATTGCGGAAGTGGGCAACTACGCCGAGATCTACCACCGCAACCTGGGCGAAGAGAGCCCCTACAAGCTGGAACGCGGGCTCAACAATCTCTGGAGCCATGGCGGCGTGCTCTACGCTCCGCAACTCGACTAAGTTCCCTCCTCCCCTACGGGGCTGCCATTTCGGCGGCCCCCTTTTTATTCTCGGATAGTGTAGAGCCATGGACGCAACCGAACTCAAGGCGCGCGCCAAGCGCCGCAAATTGATCACGCAAGCGATGATCCTGCTGGTGACAGCTGTCGTGATCATTGGGGCCGTGCAGAGCGCGCGGGTCAATCTGACTGCGCTGGGGATTACCTCTGGTTTCGATTTTCTGGAGCGGTCGACCGGCTGGTCCTATTCCTTCTCCCTGATCGACCGGGACATCAATGACAGCTATGCCCGCACGCTGACCATCGGTTTCATGAACACGGTCTTTGTCGGGTTCACCGCGATTATCATCGCCACGATCTGTGGTTTCCTGATCGGCACCTTCCGCGATGCCCGCAATCCGGCGTTGAAGACGGCGGCGACAATCTACACACAGATTTTCCGCAATATCCCGCTGATCCTGCAGGGCATATTTTGGTACGCCATTGTAATTCACCTGCCCGGACCGAGACAGGCAATGTCCTTGGCCGATGGGGTGTTCCTGTCCAATCGCGGGCTGATGTTGCCGGTGTTGAACGTGTCGCTGACCGTCGCGCTGGGAATGGTGCTGATCCTCATCGGTGCCGTGTTCCTACTGAAAAAGGCGCGGATCGGCTTGGCGCAATCGGTGATTGCCTGGGTCGGCTTGCTGGTCTTTTTGATCCTTGGCGTTTGGGGGTTGTTTGTGCCCACGGGCGAAGGCGTGTTTTCCTGGCCTGCGCTGAAAGGTCTGCGTTTTGTCGGCGGCGTCACGGTCTCGCCCGAGCTTTTGGTGATGATCATCGCCATCGTGCTCTACGGCTCTGCCTATATCGCCGAAGTGGTGCGGGGTGGGCTGGCCGAAGTGCCCAAAGGGCTGATTGAGGCGGGCGAGGCACTGGGCCTGAACAACCGGGCTATCTGGTCCCGGATCAAGATGCCCATGGCCCTGCGCACGATCATTCCACCGCTGGGCAACCAATGGATCTTCATCATGAAGGCCACCACCATCGGCGTTGCCATCGGGTTTTCGGACCTGTTCTACATCGTCTCCACCTCGATCACGCAATCGGGTCAGACACTGGAGCTGATCGCGATCCTGATGGGCGGGTTCCTGTTGGTGAACTTCTCGATCGCTCAATTCGTCAACTGGCTGAACGACAGCCTGAAGCTGAAGGCGCACTGATATGGCGAGCATGACTTTCGCGAACTTTGACTGGGGCCGGTTCAAACGCCGCTCCTTTGCCACGCCGCTCGACAGCGGGATCACGGTGGTGGTTTATCTGGTGCTGGTCTGGCTGCTGTGGCAGGCGCTGAGCTGGGCCTTGTTCAATGCGGTCTGGACCGCTGACGGCGTGGATCAATGCGGCAAGGACGGCGCATGCTGGTCCGTCATCCACGCGCGGCACCGGCTTATCCTGTTTGGTCTATATCCTTATGAAGAGCATTGGCGCTCGACGCTGGCCTGCCTTGCGATCATCGCCACGGTGGTGATCTCGTGTTTCCCGCAGACATGGCAGCCAAAGCGGCTCGCGGTCATCTGGATCGTCGGTTTTGCCACCTATTACCTGTTAATGGAGGGCAGCCTGCTGGGGCTGACCCAAGTCACGACGGACCAATGGGGCGGGCTCGCCCTGACCCTGTTCCTGTTTTCCAGCGTGGTTCTGATCGGCATGCCGATGGGGCTGGGGCTGGCGTTGATGCGGCGCTCGGAGATGCCTGTGGTGCGCGGCTTCGCGTCTTTGGTGATTGACCTGATCCGCTCGCTGCCGCTGTTGACGACTTTGTTTACGGCGGCGGTGGTGATCCCGATCCTGCTTCCCACATGGCTTGAGGGCGACAAGATCTGGCGGGTGATCCTGGCCTTTGGGCTGTTCTTTGCCTGTTATCAGGCCGAAGTGCTGCGCGGCGGGTTTCAGGCCATTCCCAAAGGCCAGTTTGAGGCAGGCAAGGCGCTGGGGCTGACCTATTGGCAAATCCTTGGCCGCATCGTGCTGCCGCAAGTGTTCCGCCACGCGTTGCCTTCGACGGTGAACAATGTGGTTGTGACCTTCAAGGAAACCGCGATCGTGATCATCATCGGCTTTTTCGATGTGCTGGCCTCGGCCAACGCCGCTTTTGGCACGGCGGAATGGGCCCCTTATTACATCGAAGTGCTGGCCTTTGTGTCGCTGATCTACTGGGTTTTCCTGTTCAGCCTTGGCCAATACGGCGAGTATCTGAAAAAGCGCATGAAAGTCGCGCAGCGTTAAAAAACCGCCATGACGGCAAAGAAAAGGGGGCCCCGGCGGCCCCCTTTTTGGTTTTCTGGAACAGGGCGGATCCCCCGTCAGAGCTTGTTCACCGGCAGTTTCAGCATTTGGTTGCCGTCGTCATCCTCTGGCACATCGCCTGCGCGCATATTGACCTGCAAAGACGGCAGGATCAGCTGCGGCATGGACAATTGCGCGTCGCGTTCCGTGCGGAACCGGATGAAGTCTTCGCGGCTTGTACCGCCACCCACATGGATGTTCCCGGTTTTCTGTTCTGCCACGGTGGACTCCCACGCCAGAGGTCGCCCATTGGGGCAATAGTCGTGGCAAATGAAAAGGCGGGTTTCATCGGGCAGCGACAGGACCTTCTGGATGGAATCGTAAAGCATGCCCGCATCGCCGCCGGGAAAATCCGCGCGGGCCGATCCGCCATCGGGCATGAACAGCGTATCCCCGACAAAGGCCGCATCGCCGATCACATGCACCATGCAGGCAGGCGTGTGGCCGGGCGTATGCAGCGCAAAACCCGGCAGGCCGCCCACCTGATAACAATCGCCATCTGCAAACAGCCTGTCGAACTGCGATCCGTCGCGCTGAAATTCCGTACCTTCGTTGAACACTTTGCCAAAGGTGTCCTGAACGATGCGCACATCCTCGCCAATGCCGATGCGCCCGCCGAGCCGCTCCTGCATATAGGGCGCGGCCGAAAGGTGGTCGGCATGAACATGGGTTTCGATGATCCAGTCCAGAGACAGGTCCCGGCTTCGGATGAAGGTGATGATCTGATCGGCACTGTCATAGGTCAGACGCCCCGCAGCCTGATCAAACTCCATCACCGGATCGATCACCGCGCAGGCTGTTCTGGCGGGATCGCGCACCACATAGCTGATGGTGCTTGATTGCGGATCGAAAAAGCCGGTGACTTCGGGCTTGGCGGACAGATCGACGAGGGGCGTGGACATCAAGGCCTCCGCTAGTCGAGCGTGACCGCGCCTTGCGGCGTATCAAGCTCAAAGGCAAGCGCCGCCGGGCCTTCGGAAATCTCGGCCAGATGCGCGATATTCAGCGTCTCGAACATGCCGCGCAGGCGGTCGGGATCGGGGCTGGTGATCTGCACCTTTGTCAGGGTGATACCCAGATCCTGCTGGCCGGTGGAGGGGTGCGGGCCGGGGGACCATTCGATAAAGGCCGGCAGCAGCCCGCCTTCGGGCAGATGGCCATCGGCGGGCACGGTCAGCCGCCAGGTCCGCTCGCCGCGTTGAAACAGGACCACTTCGCCCAGATCCACCGGACTTGCGGCAATCACCCCGTCAAGATCGTCCGTGTTGACCACCCAGCACAGCGCGCGCGGGCGGTCCGCGATCCGCGCCCGTGTTGCCGGATCATCCAGCGTGAACCAACGGACACGGCCCGGATCGGGCGCATCCGGGTCCACCGCGATCAGTTCCAGAAAGCTTTCATTGCCCGCTTGCATAACGCAGTTGTGCGTGCTCATCGCATCGTGTTTGGAGCCGCGCGGCACGTCGACACCAAGCGCCTCCCTGAGCGCAGCAACGCCTTGGTCGAGAGTATCGGCACCGATGGCGAAATGATCGATCTTGTTGTTCATCTTGGGTCCTTATGGGTCAAGTAGAGGAAGCGCGGCGGCAAGGTCGGCTTTCAGGGAAGCCGGATCTTCCAGCCCGATATTGAAACGCACCAGACGCCCCGGCTCGGTCCACGGCTTGGCGCTGCGCAGGGGGATCACCGGCAGGGCGAGGCTTTCATAGCCGCCCCAGCTGACGCCGATGCCAAAGTGATGAAGACTGTCGACGAAACGGCGAACCGCATCGTCGCTGGTGGTGTGGAAGATCACGCCGAACAGCCCGGCAGCACCGGAAAAATCACGCGCCCAGTGTTCGTGGCCGGGGCAGGAGGGCAGGGCGGGGTGCAGCACGCGTTTGACCTGCGGCTGATCGGCAAGCCAGTGCGCCATCTCGCGCCCGGCGCGGTCAATCGCTTCGAGCCGCAGCTTCAGCGTACGCAGCCCGCGCAGGGCAAGCAGCACTTCCTGTCCGCCGGTTTTGTCGCCGATCTGCATCACGGTTTTACGGATGCGCGTGCCAATCTCCTTGGCCGAAGCGGTGACACCCAGCATGCAATCGGAATGGCCGGAGACGTATTTACTGCCTGAATAGACCACCACATCCACGCCCAGTGTCAGCGGCTGGACAAACATCGGTGCGCCCCAGGTGTTGTCGAGCACGGTCGGGACATTTGCCGCCCGTGCCACGTTACAAATGGCGCGAATATCGGGCATCTCAAAGGTGCCGGAGCCGGGGGTTTCGAAAACGATCGCAGCGGTGGTTTCGGTGATCAGCCCCGCAATCCGGCCGCCGATCATCGGATCGAAATAATCAACCGTGACGCCCTGCCGGGTCAGCAAGCCATCACAGAAGGCGCGGGTGTTGCCATAGACATTGTCGGCCACCAGAATATGAGAGCCCGGGGCGGTCAGCGCCATCAGCGTGGTGCTGATCGCCGCCACACCAGAGGAAGTCAGCGTCACCATTTCGGTGCGCTCAAGTTTGGCGAGGAGTGCCTCAAGCTTGTAGACTGCGGCGTTGCCGTATCGGCCATAATACAAAGTACCCGGCGCATAGCGGGCATCGCGCGCCGATTCGAATTCGGCGAGCGTGTCGAACACCATGGTAGAGCTGAGTTCGAGCGGCATATTGACATGACGGCCCTCGGTGCGGTCGGGACGCCCGTCCTGAACCAGAGTATCGGCAAAGTTGATGGAGGAATCGTGCACTTTAATGTCCTTTATGGCCATCAACAGGATGACAGCCCCTTTTGCTTGTGTCAATATTCGGCAAACGTGTATCATATAACGGAACATAAAACGTGAGCACTGGCTCGACACACAAACCCACCGCAAGCCACTGGGGCGCGGGGATCGCAGAGATCGACGGCAACAACAGGCTGGTGGCGGTGCATCCGCATCCGGCTGATCCGAACCCTTCACAGATCAACGGCAACATCGCCTCAAGCCTGAATGGCCGGGCACGGGTGCTGCGCCCGGCTGTGCGCCGCGGCTGGCTTGACGGCAGCGGCGGAACTCGCGGGCGCGACACGTTTGTCGAACTGGACTGGGACGACGCGCTGGATCTTGTGGCAAACGAGCTCACGCGGGTGCGACAGACTTATGGCAACGAAGCGATTTTCGCCGGTTCCTATGGCTGGTCGAGCGCCGGGCGGTTTCACCACGCTCAAAGCCAGCTCAAGCGGTTCCTGAACACCCAGGGCGGGTTTGTGCGCTCCGAAGGCAACTACAGTTACAATGCGGCGCTTGTCCTGATGCCGCATATCGTCGGCCCGTTCCGGCAGCACGTGGCCCAGGCAACCCGGTGGACGGTGATCGCCGATCATGCCGATCTGGTGGTGATGTTTGGCGGCATGGCAATGCGCAACACGCAAGTCAGCGACGGCGGCCTTGCCCGGCACCGCATGGGAGACAACTTGAAAGCCTGCGCCGACGCGGGCGTGCGCTTTGTCAATGTCTCGCCGCTGCGCTCGGACGCGGCGGATGCGCTTGGCGCCGAATGGCTGGCGCCCCGGCCCGGCACCGATACGGCCATCATGATGGGGCTGGCCCATACCCTGTTGACGGAGGGGCTGCACGATCCCGATTTTCTGGAGCGCTATACGGTTGGTTTCGACAAGGTGGCCGCCTACCTGCGCGGCGAGACCGACGGGGTAGCGAAATCCGCAACCTGGGCGGCGGAACTCTCGGGTATTCCCGAGCAAAGGATCGTTGCGCTGGCCCGCGAGATGGCGGCAGGGCGCACGATGATTTCCTGCGCCGCCAGCCTGCAACGGGCCGATTATGGCGAGCAGCCGCTGTGGATGACGGTCACCCTCGCGGCCATGCTTGGACAGATCGGGCTCCCGGGGGGTGGCTATACCATTGGCTACGGCGTGAATGGTAACATCGGCAATGTCGAACGCCCGTTTCGCTGGGGCACCCTGCCGCAGGGGCGTAACCCGGTTGATGTCTCGATCCCGGTGGCGATGATTGCAGACCTGCTGCTGAATCCGGGCGGGCGCTATCCCTACAATGGCGAGATTCGACAGTTCCCCAACACCCGGCTTGTCTGGTGGGCTGGCGGCAATCCGTTTCACCATCATCAGGATCTGCACCGGCTGCACCAGGCTTTCCAGCGCCCGGAAACCGTGATCGTGAATGAGCTGAACTGGACCGCCACCGCGCGCCATGCGGATATTGTGCTGCCGGTGGCCGCAGCGCAGGAGCGCACCGATTTCGGGGGCGGCAAGTCCGACAATGCGCTGATCCCGATGCCGGCTTGTGTGGCGCCCGCGGGTGAGGCGCGGGCGGAATATGACATCTATCGCGATCTGGCACGGCGACTTGGCGATGAAGCGGCCTTCTCGGATGGGCTGGACAGCGACGGCTGGCTGCGACGCATCTGGCAGGAAACCCGAGAGGCTGCCAGCGCCGACGGGGCAAACCTGCCGGAGTGGGATGACTTTCTGAGCGGCGATATGATCGAGTTCCGCGACCCGTCGCCCAACCAGGTGTTTCTGGACACATTCCGGGCCGACCCGGAGGCCAATCCATTGCCGACCCCAAGCGGCAAACTGGAACTGTTTTCCGAAACCATCGCGGGCTTCGGGCTTGAGGACTGCCCCGGTCACGCCTGTTGGTTCCCGCCTCGGGATTTGTCGGAGGGCCGCTATCCCCTCCATCTGATTTCCGGTCAGCCCGGAACGCGTCTGCATTCGCAGCTCGACAATGGCGATGTCAGCCTCGCGGCCAAGGTGCACGGCCGCGAGCCGGTTCTGATCCACCCGGAGGACGCCGCCGCGCGCGGAATCGCCGATGGTCAGGTTGTGGAATTGTTCAATGACAGGGGAAGGTGCCTCGCTGGAGCGCGGGTCAGCGAGGCCATCACGAAAGGCTGCGTGTTCTTGTGGACCGGTGCTTGGTACGATCCGGATTTCTCAGCCCCGGGAGCGCGGGACCGCCACGGCAACCCCAACGCGCTGACCCATGATCTGCGCACATCAAGCCTGACACAAAGCCCGGCCTCGCATTCCGCCATGGTGGATCTGGCCCGCTTTGAAGGCCCCCCGCCAAGGGTAGAGGCGCATGATCCGCCCGGATTTGTATCCGCCTCCCGTTCTGTTATACGAAACAGGATAACAAAAGACGAGTAGACATGACCGACGCCCCCAAAGCCCCGAAGGTTGACAGCACCCTGTCCAAAGGTCTGTCCATCCTGGAAAATCTTGTGACCGCGCAAAATGGCAAGGGGGTGACGGAGCTGTCGCGGGAATTGGGCCTGACCAAATCCAACGCGTTCCGGCTTTTGCAGACGCTGACCACGCTGGGCTATGTCAAACATCTCGACAACAAGAACTATGCTGCCACGCTCAAGACATGGCAGGTGGGGCGCGCGTCGGTCGAGAACCTGAACCTGCGCGCCGTGGCTGCGCCGGAGATGGCCTATCTGAGCCAGGAAACCGGCGAGGCGGTCTATCTGGCTGTGCCAGAGGGATTGTCGGTGGTCTATATCGACAAGGTCGAAAGCCTGAAGCCGATCGGATCGTGGAACCCGGTGGGCGGCAGCGCGCCGATCCATTGTGTGGCCACGGGCAAGGCCATTCTCGCCAGCAATTACGCCGACCTGCGCGTCAAGCTGGAGGGCAACCTGACTCCGTTCACCGACAAGACCATGACCACACTAGAAGCCGTGGACGAGGACGTGAAACAGACGCTCAAGCGCGGCTATGCCTTTGACCGGGGCGAGTTTCGCGACAGGATCCTGAGCTTTGGCGGCGCCATTCGCCTGCCTGATGGCGAGGCGATCGGGGCGCTCGGGGTGTCGCTGCCGGATATCAATCTCGATGACGGCGGCGAAGAGCGTATGGGTGCGCTGGTGCAGCATGCGGCGAACAACGTGTCGCAGAAATTGCTTCGGATGTAAGTCGAAGATAGGGTTGGGGCCTGCGAGACTGCCAGCCCACCTTTGCGGACTGGCGATTTCTTGAGCCGGGGAACAGGCGATCAGCCTTTGCGTTCGACCTCTTCCACCGGCCCGCCAGCCTTGACCCAGGAACCGAAGCCTTCGCGCAGGTGCGCGGCTTCGAATCCCATGTCCTGAAGCGTGGCCACAGTCAGGGCCGAGCGCCAGCCTGAGGCGCAGTGGAACACATATGTCTTGCCTTCCTGAGCAAAGACGTCCTTGTGATATGGGCTGTCGGGATCAACCCAAAACTCGATCATTCCGCGCGGGGCGTGAACACTGCCGGGGATGGCCCCGGTACGCTGGCGTTCGCGAATGTCGCGAATATCAACGACAACGATGTTCTCGTCCGTGTGCCGGGCGATCAAATCGGCGGTTTCAATTTCTTCTATGCGCGCGCGCGATTCACTGACCATTTGGGCAGCGGATTTCTTGAGTGACATGTTTAGTGTTCCGGTATGCGTAACAGATATTTCGTATATTGACACACTGAGGTGACCAATGCAAGGTAACAGCAACAGAGTCGGCAGACTTGACTTGCAAAAGGACGCCCCGGCACATGCGATCACAAAGCCCTATATCATTATGGGATGCTTCGGCAGAGGAGCCGGACATCCAAAACCCGATGACCGGCGATGCCGAAACCGATGTGGCCATCGTTGGCGGCGGGTTCACGGGCTTGTCGACCGCGCTCTACGCGGCGGAAAAAGGGCTGGGCGCGCATGTACTGGAAGCCAAACATGTGGGTTTTGGCGGCTCGGGCCGTAATGTCGGGCTGGTCAATCCCGGTGTCTGGCATCCGCCGGCGGCTGTGCGCAAAAAGCTCGGCGACACTTACGGCCCGCGTTTCATCGACCGTTTCGGGGCGGGACCGGCGCAGGTGTTTTCTCTGATCGAAAAGCATCAGATCCGCTGTGAGGTCACACGCACCGGCACGATCCACGCAGCCCACGCGCCATCGGGCTTTGCCGACCTTCAGGCGCGCTACGAAGAATGGAACCGCCTTGGCAAGCCGGTCGAACTGCTCTCCCGCGAAGATATGGTTGCCAAGACCGGGACGCATGTTTTTCACGGTGGTCTGCTTGATCATCGCGCGGGCACGGTCAATCCGATGGGCTATTGCCGGGGGCTTGCCCGTGCCGCGAAAGGGGCGGGGGCGACCATCAGCACCGGGGTCACAGTGACCGGCCTGCGCCGCGATGGGGAGCGCTGGATCGTCGAGACCAGCGCCGGAACGGTGCGCGCCAAACATGTGGTGCTGGGCACCAATGCCTATACGGATGCACTGTGGCCTGACCTCGCTCGCGTCTTCACCATGATCCATTACTTTCAACTGGCCACCAAGCCGCTAAGCGCCGATCTGTCCCACATTTTGCCGGAGCGTCAGGGCGTTTGGGATACCGGCCAGATCATGTTCAGCCTGCGCCGCGATGCCTTTGACCGGCTGGTTATCGGCTCCATGGGCACGGTGGTGGGCAATGTCGGGCGCGGCCTGTCGCAACGCTGGGCCAGAAAGCAACTGGCCCGGATCTTTCCTGAGCTTGGGCCCGTGGAAATCGAAGAAGCCTGGCACGGCCAGATCGCCATGACGCCCGATCACCTGCCACGCATCTATCAGCTTGCGCCCAATCTTTATACGCCGATTGGCTACAATGGGCGGGGGATCACCACGGGCACGATCTTTGGCGAATGCATGGCCGATCTGATCACCGGTATGGATCCGTCCGAGCTGCCGCTGCCCATGGCCCGGCTCGAAACGGTCTCCAGCGCGCCGATCATGTCGCGGCTTTACCAGATGGCCTTTACGGCCAACCAAGTCCTCAAGAGTCTTTAAGAACATGCACGAGAATGCCATTCGCGTCGGTGTCGACATCGGCGGAACCTTTACCGACATCGCGTTGCAGCATCCCGGCGGGCTGTCGACCTGCAAGGTGCTGACCAATTACTCACAGCCGGAGCAGGCCATTCTGGACGGTGTCGCTCAGGCAGCGGACCGGGCCGGGATTGGCCTTGGTGACATTGGTCAGGTCATTCACGGCACCACGCTTGTGACGAATGCGCTGATCGAACGGCGCGGGGCCAAAACCGCCTTTATCACAACCGAAGGCTTTCGCGATGTGATCGAGATGCGCTCTGAAAACCGGTTCGAGCAATATGATCTCAACCTCAACCTGCCCGTGCCGCTGGTGCCGCGCGAACACCGCTTTACGCTGAATGAACGGATGGGGCCGAACGGCGAGGTGCTGCTTGCGCAGGATGCGGCGGAACTGGCGACAATCGTCGAGCGTGTCCGCGAAGGCGGGTTCGAGGCCGTCGCGGTGGGCTTGATGCATGCCTATGCCAATGATGCGCATGAAGTTGCAGTAGGCGAAGCCCTGCGCGCCGCATTGCCGGATCTGTCGATTTCGCTCTCGTCCGTGATCTCGCCACAGATGCGGGAACTGCCACGCTTCAACACGGTGATCGCCAACGCCTATGTTCAGCCGCAGGTGGCCGATTACCTTGGCCGTCTGGTGGCGCGGCTGCGGGACACCGGGGTCATGGCGCCGGTCTTCATGCTGCATTCCGGCGGTGGGCTGATCGCAGTAGAAACGGCGGCAGAGCAACCTGTGCGCTTGCTTGAAAGTGGTCCCGCGGGCGGCGCGATCTTCGCCGCCGATTTTGCCCGGGCGCATGGCTTGGACAAGGTGCTGAGTTTTGACATGGGCGGGACCACCGCCAAGATCTGCCTGATCGAGGATGGCGCGCCCAAGACCGCCAACACGTTCGAAGTCGCGCGCACCTATCGGTTCAAGAAAGGCTCCGGCATGACCGTGTCGACCCCGGTGGTCGAAATGGTGGAGATTGGCGCGGGCGGCGGCTCCATCGCCTCTATCGACAGCATGGGCCGGTTGCAGGTTGGGCCACGCTCGGCGGCTTCGGAACCGGGCCCGGCTTGTTACGGGCGCGGCGGCGCAGAGCCAACGGTGACCGATGCCAACCTGCTGCTAGGGCGGCTCGACCCGGACAATTTCGCCGGGGGCTCGATCAAGCTGCACCCGGAAAACGCGGCGCAGGCGGCGGACAAGTTGAACCTGACGGCGCATGACGCGGCTTTTGGCATCACCGAACTGGTGGACGAGAACATGGCCAACGCGGCGCGGGTCCATACGGTGGAAAACGGCCGCGACATTGAGCATTTCACCATGATCGCCTTTGGCGGCGGCGCGCCGCTGCATGCCTGCCGGCTGTGTGAAAAGCTGGGCATTTCGGCGCTGATCATTCCGCCGGGGGCGGGTGTTGGCTCGGCCATCGGTTTTCTCAAAGCGCCGTTCAGCTTCGAGGCGACACGGGGGCTGTTCCAGCGGCTGGACGCCTTTAACGCGGATACGGTCAATGCCGCGCTTGCTGAAATGGAAGCCGAGGCCCGCGCCTTTGTTGCCAAAGGGGCGCCAGAGGCAGAGACCCGGCTGCAATTGACCGCGCAGATGCGGTATTCGGGGCAGGGCTGGGAGATCCCTGTTTCTCTGCCGCACAAGGTTTTTGCCGCAGAGGATGTGGCGATGATCCAGAGCGCCTTTGAGGAGGCGTATCGCACGCTCTTCGGGCGGATCATCGAAGGTCTGCCGATGGAGATCACCAATTGGCAAGTCAGCGTATCGACCATTCTGCCAGAGGCCGCACGGGTTGCGCGCCACGGGTCGGGTACCGATGCGGCCGTCGCCCGCAACCGGAATTTCTTTGACGCGGCGCTGCGGCAGGACGTGGAAGCACGCGAAGTGAACCGTGCCGACATGACCCCCGGTCTGGCCGTGGACGGCCCGGCCATCATCGTCGAAACCGAGACATCGACCGTGGTCACCTCAGGCTATCGTGCCGTGGCCCAGGGCGATGGCAGCATGCTGCTTCTCGCCAAGAAGGGAGCTTTGTGATGCGCACCAGCGCGATTGATCACCAGATCATGTGGAACCGCCTGATCGCGGTGGTGGAAGAACAGGCCACCACGCTGATCCGCACCGCCTTTTCCACCTCCGTACGCGAAGCCGGGGACCTTTCGGCAGGGCTGTTTGACCGTCAGGGCCGGATGATTGCCCAGGCGGTGACCGGCACGCCGGGGCACGTCAACGCGATGGCCGAAAGCGTGACCCATTTCGCTGACCGGATCGGACCGCAGAACACCTTCGAAGGGGATGTGTTCATCACCAATGATCCCTGGCTTGGCACCGGGCATTTGCACGACATCACCGTCGTGACCCCGGTGTTCCGCAAGGGCAGCCATATCGGCTATTTCGCCTGCACCGCCCATGTGGTCGATATCGGCGGGCGCGGCTTTGGACCGGATGGCAACGAGGTGTTCGAAGAGGGCCTCCTGATCCCGATCACTAAATTTGCCGAACGGGGCACGGTGCAGCCGCTGTTGATCGAACTGATCCGCGCCAATGTGCGCACACCGGATCAGACCGTGGGTGACATGTATTCGCTGGCTGCTTGCAATGAGGCCGGAGACCGGCGCTTGCAGGCCATGATGGATGAGTTCGACATCGACGATCTTGATGCGCTGTCCGATTTTGTCATCGAGACCAGCCGCAAGGCCACGCTGGAGGCAATTGCCAAGGTGCCTTCGGGCGAATACCGCCAAACCATGCAAGTCGACGGGTACGACGCGCCCGTGCATATGGAAGTGACACTGACCATCGACGGCGATCAGCTGACCGCCGATTTCGACGGCACCTCCGGCATGAGCCGGTTCGGCGTGAACTGCCCGGAAGTCTATACCCGCGCCTATGCCTGTTACGCGCTGAAATGCGCGATTGCCCGCGAGGTGCCCAACAATACCGGATCGCTGGAACCGTTCCGGATTACCGCGCCGGACGGCTGCATCCTTGCTGCAAAACGGCCTGCGCCAGTATCCGTGCGCCACGTGATGGGCCATTTGGTTCCAGACGTGGTGTTGGGGGCGCTGCATCAGGCATTGCCGAACACGGTGCCCGCCGAAGGGGCCAGCGCGCTGTGGAATATCCAGATTGCGGCCCGCGCCTCTGACCCGGCCAGCGGCCTGCCCAACCGCGAGGTGCTGATGTTCAACTCCGGCGGCACCGGGGCGCGGCCCGCGCTCGACGGGCTGTCGGCCACCGCGTTCCCCTCCGGTGTGTCAACCATGAGCGTCGAGGCCACCGAGCACGTCGGGCCGATCACGGTCTGGCGCAAGGACCTGCGCGAAGGGTCGGGCGGGGCCGGAGCCCTGCGCGGTGGCCTGGGCCAGACCATCGAGATCGAGCCGCGCAAAGGCTATGATTTCTACTTCAACGCCATGTTCGACCGGGTGGAAAACCCGGCGCGGGGCCGCGACGGCGGTCTTCCCGGCGGGCCCGGCGCAGTGGAACTGGTGGGCGGCACCAAGCTGAAATCGAAAGGCAGGCAGTTGATCAGGAGCGGCCAGCGCCTGCGGCTTAGCCTGCCCGGCGGTGGCGGCTACGGCGATCCGCTTGCTCGTGATCGCGCGGCGGTGGCGCGCGACATCGCGGCGGGCTTCATCACGGCTGAACAGGCCAAGACAGACTACGGATTTGAGGGATAAATCATGGTGGCAATCGCACTCGTAACCGGCGCGGCCCAGGGCATTGGCCTGGCCTGCGCGGAGGCACTGGCCGAAGATGGCTACAAGGTGGTCCTGTCGGATGTGCAGGACGGCGTCATGGGAGCCGCGGAAAAGCTCGGCGGCGTGGGTATGATCTGTGACATGGGCGACATCGCTTCCGTGACTGCAATGTTCGACCGCATCGAGGCCGAGCATGGCCCGGTCGCGGCGCTGGTCAACAACGCAGGCATCGCCATGCCCGGCGATTTCCTGAGCTACGATCTGGACGCCTTTGACAAGGTGATGGCGGTCAATTTGCGCGGGCTGTTTGTCGCCACCCAACGCGCGGCCAACACCATGGTCTCACAAGGCATCGAAGGCGCGATCGTCAACATGTCGTCGATCAATGCGCAGGTGGCGATCCCGGCGATCCCGGCCTATTGCGCATCAAAAGGCGGCGTGATGCAGCTGACCAAGGTCGCGGCGCTGGCGCTGGCCAAGCACAATATCCGCGTCAACGCGATTGGCCCGGGTTCCATCGACACGGAGATGATGGCAGGCGTGAACGCCAATCCCGAGGCCTTCAAAATGGCCATGTCGCGCACACCACTGGGTCGCTCAGGCACTGCGCGTGAAATCGGCGATGTGGCGGCGTTCCTCTGTTCGAAGAAAGCCAGCTATATCACCGGCGAGACGATCTATGTCGACGGCGGGCGGCTTGGCCTGAACTACGTCGTCCAATGAGCTACGCAGAGGCATATGCACGCTGGCAATCGGACCCGGAGGCGTTCTGGGCTGAGGCTGGCAAGGGGATCGACTGGTTCACCCCGGCGGAAAAAACCTTTGACCCTGATCAGGGGGCCTATGGCCGCTGGTTTGCCGGGGCGACCTGCAACACCTGCTGGAATGCGGTGGACAGGCATGTGGAAGCCGGACACGGCGAGCGCACAGCGGTAATCTACGACAGCCCGGTCACGCACACCGAGGCCCGGTACAGCTTTGCCGATCTGCAAAGCGAAGTCGGCGCGCTGGCGCAGGTGATGCGCGACCATGGCGTGGGCAAGGGCGACCGGGTGATCATCTACATGCCGATGGTGCCGCAGGCGATTTTCGCCATGCTGGCCTCGGCCAGGTTGGGGGCGGTGCATTCGGTGGTCTTTGGCGGCTTTGCCGCGCATGAACTGGCCACAAGGATTGAAGACGCCGCGCCGAAAATGATCATTTCCGCCTCCTGCGGGATCGAACCGGGGCGGGTAGTGCACTATAAACCGCTGCTGGACGCGGCCATCGAAGAATCCTCTGCCAAGCCGGATCACTGCCTGATCCTGCAACGCGAGATCGAACCTGCCACTATCGTGGACGGCCGCGACGTGGATTATGCCGAGGCTGTCGGAGCCGCGAAGGACGCGGGCCGGATGACGGAATGCGTGCCCGTGGCCGCCACCGACCCGCTGTATATTCTCTATACTTCGGGCACGACGGGGCAGCCCAAAGGTGTGGTGCGCGACAACGGCGGACACATGGTGGCGCTGCGCTGGACCATGGAACAGCACTACGGGGTGAAACCGGGAGAGGTGTTCTGGGCGGCGTCGGATGTGGGCTGGGTCGTCGGGCATTCCTATATCTGCTATGGGCCGCTGCTGAACGGATCGGCCACAGTGGTGTACGAAGGCAAACCCGTGGGCACCCCTGATGCGGGCGCTTTCTGGCGGGTGATCCAGGACCATGAGGTCGTGGCGCTGTTCACCGCGCCGACAGCCTTCCGTGCGATCAAGAAAGAAGACCCGACTGGGGCCCTGATTGCCGATTACGACCTGTCGAATTTCCGTACGTTGTTCCTCGCGGGTGAACGATCGGACCCGGCCACCGTGCAATGGGCCGAGGAAAAGCTGGACCGCCCGGTGATCGACCATTGGTGGCAGACCGAGACCGGCTGGGCCATGTCCGGCAACCCCGTGGGCCTGGGGCAGGTGCCGGTGAAACACGGCTCGCCCGGCGTGCCAATGCCCGGGTATGACATCCGGGTGCTGGATGACGGCGGCAATGAAGTCGCGCCCGGCACTCTGGGCAATATCGTCTGCAAGCTGCCGCTTCCGCCATCGTCCTTTCCGACGTTATGGAATGCCGAAGAGCGGTTCCGCAAAAGCTATCTCGATGAGTTTCCGGAGTTCTATGCGACCTCGGATGCGGGTCTGATCGACGAGGACGGCTATGTCTTCATCATGGCGCGCACCGACGACATCATCAACGTGGCCGGACACAGGCTCTCGACCGGAGCCATGGAAGAGGTGCTGAGCGCCCATCCCGATATCGCCGAATGCGCGGTGGTCGGCGTGGCCGATGCGCTCAAAGGCCAGATGCCGCTGGGGTTCTACGTGACCAATGACGGCGTCGACCGGGCCGAGGCGGATTTGCAGGGTGAGCTGGTCGCGCAGGTGCGTCAGTCCATTGGCGCAGTGGCGGCCTTCAAAACCGCGATAGAGGTGAAACGTCTGCCCAAGACCCGATCCGGCAAGGTCCTGCGCGGCACCATGCAGAAGATCGCCGACCGGGCCGAGTTCAAGATGCCCGCGGCCATCGACGATCCGGCCATTCTGGACGAGATCTCCGACGCGTTGAAAACAAGAGGACTGTTGCCATGATCGAACGGCTGCACACCAGCGACCGCATGTCGAAAATCGTCAAGCACAACGGGGTTGTCTACCTCTGCGGGCAGGTGGGTGCGGGCGAAACCGTGGCCGATCAGACCCGCGATTGTCTTTCCCGGATCGACGCGCTTCTGGAAGAGGCCGGTAGCGATCGGAACCACATCCTGCAGGCCATCGTCTGGCTGCGGGACATGGCGGATTTCGCCGAGATGAACGCGGTCTGGGATGCCTGGGTCCCGCAGGGCCATGCCCCCGCACGCGCCTGCGGCGAGGCGCGGCTGGCCCGCGACGTTCTCAAGGTCGAAATCATCATAACTGCGGCAAGCAAGTCCTGACAGGAGAGACTCATGGCGGAAACACCGGCGGTACGCATGATCAATGTCGAGAAGTATTACGGCACGTTCCATGCGCTCAAAGACATCAATCTGACGGTCACCAAGGGCGAAAAGATTGTCGTCTGTGGCCCTTCGGGATCTGGCAAATCGACCATGATCCGCACCATCAACCAGCTTGAGGAACATCAGGGCGGACTGATCGAGATCAACGGGCGGTCCATCAGCGCCGAGGATCCCAACATCGACAAGCTGCGGCAGGACGTGGGCATGGTGTTTCAACACTTCAACCTGTTTCCGCATCTGACGATTTTGCAGAACTGCACCCTTGCGCCGGTGCTCGCGCGCAAGATTTCGCAGACCGAGGCGGAAGAAACCGCCATGCAATACCTTGAGAAGGTGCAGATCGCCAACCAGGCGCAGAAATACCCCGGACAATTGTCTGGCGGTCAGCAGCAGCGGGTTGCGATTGCCCGGGCGCTTTGCATGAAGCCGGATATCCTGCTGTTTGACGAGCCAACCTCGGCACTGGACCCCGAGATGATCGGCGAGGTGCTCGACGTGATGGTGACGCTGGCCGAGGAAGGCATGACGATGATCTGCGTGACGCACGAGATGGGTTTCGCACGCAAGGTGGCGGACCGGATCATCTTCATGGATACCGGCGAGATCATCGAAGAGGACGATCCCGAGAGCTTCTTTGACAATCCCAAGAGCGAACGCACGCGGACGTTCCTTGAACAGGTACTGACGCACTGACCCGACGTGCGGATCTTTTCACGGAAGGGATCCGCAGGCCCGGCATTGGCCCAGGTCAGAGGATGTGAGCCGCGGCGCGCTTTGCCGTGTCCTTGACCATCGAGACCCATTCTTCGCAGTCCCGGATGGGCGCCGACAGACTGTTGGCGATGGTTGAGATACCGATGGCAATCGTGCTGCACCCGGAGGGGTCACATATCGGCGCCGCGATACAAGCGACATCCAGAGATCCTTCCCGATCATCAAAGGCAATGCCACCTTTGCGCACGCGCTCGAGTTCTTGCCGGAGCGCGTCACGCCCGGCAATCGTGAACTCCGTGTGTGGGTAGAAGCTTTGAGCGTCAAGCAGCGCATCCGCTTGGCCATTTGGCGCAAACGCTGCCAGCGCTTTGCCAATTGCCGAGCAGTACACATCTTCGGTGTCGCCCGCCGATTGCGCAACGGAAATTCGCGCGGTTGATGTCAGGACAACGTCCGCCAGCACAACCCGCCCTTTTTCCAGCACACCCAGATGGGCGACCTGTCTGGTGCGTTCCGTGAGCTCTTGCAAGAGAGGATGCAATCGCTCAACGGCCTCTCTTGCGTTGGGCAAACAATGGGCCATGCTCCATATTTTCTTACCTGGCCCATAGGTCCGTTCCGGACCACCCCGGACCAGGTATCCGCTGATCTCAAGCGTTCGCAGCACCCGATGCGCACTCGCCATGTCCATATCCATAGACTGTGCCACATCCTTCAGCCGCATCGGCTTGTTGGCGTGCAGGACCGTGTCCAGAACATCGAGCCCACGCGCCAGTGTTTTGTTGGGTGGAGCGTCCGCCATGATAACACCTTACCGCAGCGCGTAGGGAAGCCACGTTGAGATATCCGGGAAGACTGCAACCAGTGCCAGGACGAGGATCTGAATGCCGATGAACGGCAGCACCCCGACATAGATGTCCCGGGTCGAGATCTCTGGCGGCGCAGACGAGCGGAAGTAGAACAGCGCAAACCCGAATGGCGGAGTCAGGAACGACGTTTGGAGGTTCAGCGAGATCAGGATGGCCAGCCAGATCGGATCAATGCCCGACAAGAGCAGGACCGGCGCGACCGTTGGCACGATCACAAAGATCACCTCGATGAAGTCGAGGATGAAACCAAGGACAAACATCACCAGCATGACCACCGCCAGGGCTGTCATTGGACCGCCGGGCACGCTTTCGATCATATGGTGAACGGTTTCTTCGCCGCCAAACCCCCGGAACACCAAGGACAGCATCGCAGCGCCGATGAGGATCATGAAGACCATCGCGCTCAATCTCGCGGTTTCAACGCAGGTGCGGTCAAGATTGCCGGAAGCAAAGAGGCTCCTGAGTGCAATGGCAAGCAGGCCGACAAAGCCGATCATTGGCAGGGCAACAAGGATCCGTTCGGCAAACAGGGACAGGCCAAGTCCGCCGGTTCCCAGCTTGAAGAACACGGCTGCACCCAACAGGAGCAGTCCGGTGTTGGCCATGCCGCGACGTTCGGTTCCGAAGCCCGCTAGAAGGATCGCACCGACAGCCCCAATGGATGCCGACTCCGTCGGGGTGGCGACGCCGCCCAAAATGGAGCCGAGAACACCGATGATCAGCGCGAGAGGCGGCACCAGGCGCATGAGCAAATCCCGCGTGGAAATATCGTCGACATTCTCATCCTGAGGCGGGGCAGGGCTCACGTTTGGATTCAGAACCGCCAGAATGATCTGATAGGAGAGAAACGCCAAAACCAGAATGAACCCCGGCACAATCGCGCCTGCAAACAGGTCCGAGATGGAAACCGTCTCGGGTGAAAACACGCCCTGTTCCAGCTGCGCTTTTTGATACGCTGCGGAGATGGTGTCCGCGAGCAGAACCAGAACAAGCGAAGGCGGGATGATCTGACCCAGTGTGCCCGCAGCGCAGATTGACCCGGACGCCAGCCGCTTCGAGTAGCCCCACTTGAGCATCACCGGCAAGGACAACAATGCCATCGTGGTAACGGTCGCACCAACAATGCCGGTTGATGCCGCCAACAGAGCACCAACCAAAGTGACCGCATAGCCCAAGCCGCCCCGCCTTTTGCCGAACAGTCGACCAATGCCATCCAGCAGCTCCGTAGCGATGCCGGAGCGTTCCAACATGGCCCCCATGAAGACAAAAAGCGGAACAGCCAGCAGGATGTCGTTGTTCATTGCAGCAAAGGTGCGTTGCGGCATGGCGATCAGAAAGGACGTGTCAAAGACACCAAAAAGCGCGCCCAGACCCGCCATGATCAATGAGACGCCGCCCAGCACAAAGGCAACCGGAAAGCCGGACATCAGGCACAGCAACAGAGCCACGACAAAAGCCGTGAGGAAAAAGTTTGCGAGATCCATGATCATTCACTCCAGCGCTGGATGCAGCGGTTCAAGATGACGAGCGATTGGGCGATCACGAGAACGAGGGCTATCAGGATCACTGTCTTCAGCAGAAAAACACCCGGAAGACCGCCCGCTTCCCGCGATCCCTCCAGCGCAGCCCAGGAACTGCTTACATACGGCCAGGACAAGAGGAGCATGTAGACGCAAAGTGGCAGCAGAAACACGACGATCCCGATCGCATCAACACGGCGTTGTGCCCGTGACGAAAGGCCATGGAAGATCATGTCGACCCGGACGTGCCGCCCGTTTTTCAAGGCATCCGCCAGCGCGAGCATGAACATGGACCCGAAGGTGAACAGGATAGATTCCTGTGCCATCACGGACCCTGTTTCAAAAAGATACCGCGCGACAACGACGCTGAATTGAAGAAGAACGAGCAAAAGGCAAAGCCAGCGCGCAAAGACGCCAACGGCCCCGACGATCTTATCGACGATTGTGTCACCGGACAAATGGTCCAAGGATTCAGCCATCTGCTTTACTCCATCCATCCGTCAACGGTCGATCGGTTCTCACCGATCCAACGTTTGGCGGCCTCGCGAGCGGTCAGACCTTCTCTGCAGATCGCCTGGTCAAGTTCCGAAACCACGGCATTCTCGAGGGACACTTTTCGCAGAAACTGGATGCCTTGAGCGGACACTTTGTGGGCCGCATCCTTGCGCAGAACCATGGTGGCATCGTCCTGACCGCCAAGCAGGCCTTTGGGGTCTTTCAACTCGCGCAGCTTTGCTTCGGTGTGCAGCCATTGCGGATGCCAAAGCGGCACAATCGCAAGATCGCCTGCGGCTGTCGCATCCAGATAAGCGCCGCAGCAATCGTCCACGGTCCCGTTCTGAAAGTGGAAACCGTGTTGCTCCAGTTGATAATCGACGATCATCTGACGAGAGAACCGGCTGATGCCGGCCCCCGGCGTGATCCCCTGAATCAGCTTGCGCAACTTGGCCGCGACATCGGGCTTGGCGAGATCTTCGACAGACTGGATGTCATCGGGCGCATCCGCAGAAATACCCCAGATGCAGTAGGGCGTATAGATCACCGCCAGCTTCTCGATCTCATCCTCGAACGGTGCGATGTAGCCTCCGTGAGATGCGGGCAGCCAGGCCGAACAGACGAGATCGACCTCGCCCCGACCCAGCATCGCGAACATCTCCTCATGGGGTGCTTCGCGAATTTCGATAGTGTGGCCGAGGTCCTCGAGGACCTCGGCGAGTACGGCCGCAGCCGCTGTATGAAAGCTCAGACCAACCTGGCCCATGATCAACGGCTCAGTCATGGCGCGTTACCCTTTTTTCAGACCAGCATTGATGTAGTCGGTCACATTGCCCCAGGCGCGTTGCTGATCGCGGAACTCTGTCCAGCTGGCGGCAACTTCCGTGGCCATCTCGCTCTTGGCGGCATGATCCGCCATCACGCGCGGCAGGATTTCCTGCATCTTCGACACGATGTCTTCCGGCCACTGGTGCAACTCGACGCCGTGCTCGTTCACGAGCTGGCTCAGCGCTGCATTGTTGCGCGCATTGAACTCAGCCAATCCAACCGAATACTCCGCGTCCGCCGCGTTCTGGATGATCGCCTGCTCGAGTTCGCTCATGTCATTCCACACATCGAGGTTGATGTAGGAGGACAGCGAGTGACCCATCTCGTGGAAGCCGGGATAGTAATAATGCTTGGCCACACGATGGAAGCCGAACGCCAGATCATTCCAGGGAGCGACCCATTCCAAACCGTCGATCGTGCCGGACTGAAGCGCCGTGAAAAGCTCGCCACCCGGAATGTTTGTCGGAATGGCGCCGAGCTCGGACAGCATCTGGCCGCCGATGCCCGGATAGCGGACTTTCTTGCCCTGAAGATCATCCGCCGAGTTGATTTCTTCTTTGAACCAACCGCCCATCTGCGCGCCGGTGTTCAGGACCGCCAGCGGTTTGACACCGTGTTGCGCGCCCAGCTTGTCCCAAAGTTCCTGACCGCCGCCAAACTTGAGCCAGGTCATGTGCTCATCCGCTGTGAGACCGAACGGCACAACGGCAAAATAGACAAAGGCCGGATCCTTGCCGAGCCAGTAGTAGGACGTATCGTGTGTGATATCGCCTGCACCGGACGCCACGGCGTCCAGCACTTCGAACGGCGAGACGATCTCACCGGCCCCAAACACTTTCACCGAGATGCTGCCGTCCGACAGCGTGTTCACACGTTGTGCGAAGCGGTCTGCGCTGGTGCCGAGGCCCGGAAAGTTCTTCGGCCAGGCCATGAGCATCCGAAGCTCTTTCTTTCCCTGAGCAATGGCCGGTGCGGCCAGCGCGCTTGCGCCCGCCAAACCCAGCCCTGCCGCAAAGCCGCGTCGAGTTACTTTTGTCATAGTAAGGTCCTCCCTAAATCGCCCTGCTTGGGGCACAACTTCTCTGTTCACAGACAACGACGTTGCTGTGGTCTTCCTTGACTGAAGGGGTGGCGGCGTTAGCCCGCTGCTTCCCTTGCGTTGCGCGGTAGTGGTTTGTTCGCCGAGTCCTTGAACTCGACGGTCGTGAAAACGAGATCCGTGTCGCCAGTGTTTTCCAGGCTATGCGTCATGCTCTCACCGGCGGCGAAAGACATGTGCGTCGTGTCCCCGGCGGCGTATTCCACGTCAGCATAGGTCCCGTCGGATTTGTAGTTGCGCGCCTTGCCCGGCCCGTGGATCGTCCAGAAGTAATCCAGCGCATGCGTGTGTCCCTTGAGGCGTTCGCCCGGCCGCGCAAGGATGTGCCAAACCCGGACCCGATCGGTCTCGGAGACAAGCGCGCTTCCGACTTCGCCGATCCCTGTTCTTTCGGCGAACTCTTGTGAAAGGTCCAAACTCATTCCGAGACCTCCGCCCAGAACACAACAAGTGTCGCGCAATCAATCGGCATCGACGGGTTGGAGAAGATCATCCGCGAATGCGCGCCTGCCTCGCCAAAAACCGTGTTGACGAGATGAGACGCCCCGTTCAGCGCGCGCGGCATGTCGAAGAAATCCTTGGTCGCGCAGCCGGTGCCTTCGAGCCGGTGGATTTTCTTGATCCTGGAAAGGTCACCGACGATGGACTTCAGCAGTGCAATCCCGTTCAGCGCCGAAAGCTGGAACGCAGCGTAGCCATCCTCAACGGATAGATTGTCCCCCATGATACCGGTGAACTGCAACTCGCCATTAATCCAGGGCAGCATGCCCGAGGTGTAGATGATGTTGCCGATCTGCGTATGTGTCACATAGTCAGCAACGGCAGATGGCACCGGCGGCAGTTCCAGGCCAAGTTCCGCCAGCCGCTCTTCGGGCGTTGCGCCGCTTACGCTCTTCAGTTCCACGTGATCCTCCCAAACTTTCAATAATAGAAAGTGACTTTTCGTTTCTTGCTCACATGCTAGGCGAAATTGTCGCAGATTTGCAAATATGCTGGGAAAAATTGGACCAGAATGACAAATGCCTGACGCAAGTCGAAAAGTATTTTCTATATTTGAAATCTATGCAGCGCGCCGGGCAATCGAAAATACGCCCGCCTGCCGAATTGCCGGCAAACGGGCGCTGCGTTATGACTGTCGAAAAGGATCGCCGCACCTGCTTTCAGGCCCGACGGATGGGTCATATTCCTGTCTACTGCGTCGCAGGACAGACCCGTTCAAAGATCCGTAATGGTCCCTTCAAAGACCTCCGCCGCAAGGCCCACGGATTCTGAAAGCGTTGGATGCGGATGAACCGTGAGCGCAATGTCTTCGGCGTCCGCGCCCATCTCGATTGCAAGCGCAATCTCAGCGATCAGATCGCCCGCGCCCTGGCCAACAATGCCCGCACCCAGGATCACCTTTGTCTTGGGATCAAAAATCAACTTTGTCAGCCCTTCGTCGCGCCCCATGGACAAAGAGCGGCCAGAGGCCATCCAGGGAAAGACCGCTTTCTTGACCTTGACCCCCTGCGCCTTGGCATCTGTCTCGGTCAGGCCGACCCAGGCGACCTCCGGATCGGAATAGGCAACGGACGGGATGACCGCCGCATCAAAGGCCGCCCTGTGTCCGGCGATCACCTCAGCCGCGACATGGCCTTCATGAACCGCCTTATGCGCCAGCATCGGCTGGCCAACCACATCACCGATTGCAAAGATGTGCGGCATGTTTGTGCGCATCTGCCGATCGACTGCAATGAAGCCGCGCTCATCCACCGCAACGCCCGCCGCATCGGCGGCAACCTTGCCGCCATTCGGGCTCCGGCCTACGGCCACGAGGATCTTGTCATAGGTTTCCTGGCGCGTGTCCGAGCCTTTCTCAAACGTGGCAACCAGCCCATCGTCGGTCGCCTGCACAGCCGTGACGCGGGTTTCCAGCATGATCTCTTTGAACCGCGACGACATCCGCTTCATCAAAGGCGCGACGATATCCTTGTCCGCGCCCGGAATGATCTGCGGCATCATCTCGACAACGGACACCTCTGCGCCAAAGCGCTGATAAACCTGGCCGAGTTCCATGCCAATGATCCCGCCGCCCAGAACGAGCATCCGCGCAGGGATGTCTTCAAGCGCCAAGGCACCGGTGCTGTCGATGACCCTGGGATCATCGGGCAGGAACGGCAGCCTGACCGGCGCGGAGCCAACCGCGATGATTGCATTGGCAAAGGAAACCGTCTGATCACCGTCCTGTGTCGCAACAACAATCTGGTTGGGGCCGGCAAAAGTGCCATAGCCGCGCAGCACCTTGACCTTGCGTCTGCGGGCAAGACCATCGAGGCCGCCGGTCAGCCGCGCGACGACACTGCTCTTCCAGTTCCGCACCTTGTCCAGATCAAATCGCGGCTTGCCGTAGTCGACCCCATGGGTCGACATGTCTTCGGCTTCGTCCATGACTTTGGCCACATGCAAAAGCGCCTTTGACGGAATACAGCCAACGTTCAGGCAGACGCCACCCAAGGTGTCACCGCTGTCGATCAGGATCACGGACTGCCCCAGATCAGCAGCCCGGAACGCGGCGCTGTAGCCACCGGGCCCGCCGCCAATCACCACGGTATCCGCGTGATGATCGCTTTCGGGAACCTCTGCCATGGGTTTCGGGGCAGGGGGGCTGGCCTCTGCGCTCTCGGCCTTGGCGCCGGGCTTCGCAGGCGCGACCGGATCCGCGCCAGCCGCCGCTTCGATCACCATGACGGCAGACCCCCGGCTGACGACATCGCCAACCGATACAAGCAGTTCGGACACCGTCCCGGCCACCGGTGCCGGAATATCCAACGTGGCCTTGTCGCTCTCCAGAAGCAGGATCGGATCATCGACCTCGACCGTATCGCCAACGGCAACGTTGACCTCGATGACCGGCACATCCGAAAAATCGCCAATGTCGGGTATCTCAACTTTGAAAGACATGTTCGGCTCCAGTCAAAGATTAATGCGCCGGAAATCCTGAAGGATCGCCTGAACGGTTTTGAGGAAGCGCGCCGCAGCGACGCCATCGACCACACGGTGATCCCAGCTGAGGCTCATCGGCTGGATCAGTCGGGGCTGGAAAGCCGCGCCGTCCCAGACGGGTTGGATCGACGATCGGACCATGCCCAGAATTGCAACCTCGGGCGCATTGATGATCGGCGTGAAGTTGTCACCGCCAATGCCTCCCAAAGACGAGATGGTGAAGGTCCCGCCCTGCATGTCCGCTGGCTTCAGCTTACCGTCACGCGCCTGCCCGGCAAGGTCCCCCATCTCGGCGGCAATTTCCTTGAGACTCTTCTGATCGGCATTCTTGACCACCGGCACAACGAGACCTTCGGGCGTGTCCGCAGCAACGCCAATGTGGTAGTATTCCTTCATCACCAGTTCATCGCCCTCCAGCGAGCTGTTGAACGTCGGATGCGCTTTCAACGCCGCGACCACCGCCTTCACGACGAAGGCAAGAATGGTCATTTTGGAGCCGTCGCGCGCCTCGGCATTCACCTGCTTTCGAAAGGTTTCGAGATCGGTGATATCGGCGCTTTCAAAATTGGTGACGTGCGGAATGATAACCGAGTTCCGGGCCAGGCTTGGCCCGGAAATCCGCGCGATCCGCGACAGCTTCTTGCGCGACACCGGGCCGAACTTCTCGTAGTCGACCTTGGGCCACGCGGGCAGGGCCAGACCCAACTCGGTTCCGGCGGATGGGGCCGATGCCGCAGGGGCCTGAAGGGCCGATTTGACAAAATCTGCCACGTCCTCGCGGGTGACTCGGCCTTTTATGCCTGTGCCGCTGACAAGGCTCACGTCCACGCCCAACTCCCGCGCAAACTTGCGTATGGAAGGCGAGGCATAGACGCGATGACCCGCTTTTGGTCCCGGCAGAGGCAGGGTGGGCGCCGGCGCAGGTGCAGGTGCAGGTGCGGGATCGGGCTTTGGCGCAGATGCGGAAACAGGCGCGGGTTCCGGTGCTGGATCGCTTTGCGCCGCAGCGGCGGGTTGCGGCTCCGCTGTGGCTTCGCCCGTTCCGGTCAGACGCAGGACCAGATCGCCTTCCGAGACAGTATCACCTTCTGCAACCAGGATCTCGGCCACCGTCCCGCCGTTTGTCGCCGGAACGTCCAAGGTCGCCTTGTCGCTTTCCAAGACCAGAATTGTGTCGTCTTCCGCGATTGCATCGCCCACGGACACCGAAAGCTCAATCACCGGAACGTCTTTGAAATCACCGATGTCGGGGATGTGCAGATCAATTGTGTTTGTCATGGGTCCGCCTTCCTACACGGTCCAGGGCGCAGGCTGACCGGCCTGCATACCGAAGGTTTTCAAGGCCTCTTGCTGCACAGAGGCATCGATCTTGCCATCGCGCACCAAGGCCTCGATCGCGGCCAGCGCAATGTTCTGCCGGTCCACTTCAAAGAAGGCGCGGAGGTTGGCCCGCTGGTCGCTGCGGCCAAATCCGTCGGTGCCCAAGGCCACGAACCTCTGGGGCACATGCTGTGCGATCATCTGAGGAACGGCGCGCACATAATCCGTCGCGGCCACCACAGGCGCTTCCGAGCCAAGCAGTTTTTGCACATGGGACTGGCGCGGAGAGGCTTGCGGATCAAACCGGTTCTGACGTTCCGTTTCCTCCGCGTCGCGAGACAACTCGGAGAAACTGGTGGCACTGAAGATATCAGACGCGATGCCGAAATCGGAGGCGAGGATTTTCGCGGCTTCGATCACTTCAAGAAGGATTGTACCGGATCCAACCAGGTTCACCCGCGTATCAGAGGCCGCGTCTCCCTCACTGTTCAGCTTGTAGAGACCTTTGAGAATGCCCTCTTCGCAGCCATCGGGCAGCGACGGCTGGGCATAGTTCTCGTTCATCACGGTGATGTAATAGAACTCGTCAATCTGCTCTTCCATCATCCGCTTGGTGCCGTGGTCCATGATCACGGCTAGCTCATAGGCAAACGCGGGATCATAGCTGCGGCAGTTGGGGATGGTTGCCGAGATCAGGTGGCTGGTCCCGTCCTGGTGCTGCAACCCTTCGCCCGAAAGCGTGGTCCGCCCGGCTGTCGCACCAAGCAGGAACCCGCGCGCGCGCTGGTCGGCCGCCGCCCAGATGAGATCACCTACCCGTTGGAACCCGAACATCGAATAGTAGATGTAGATCGGCAGCATCGGCATGCCGTGGATCGAATAGGAGGTCGCTGCGGCCACCCACGACGACAAGGCGCCTGCTTCGGTGATGCCTTCTTCAAGAAGCTGACCGGTTGCGGATTCCTTGTAGAACATCATCGACCCGGCATCCTCGGGCTCGTAGAGCTGTCCTTCTGGAGCGTAGATCCCGATTTGGCGGAACAGGTTATCCATGCCAAAGGTGCGCGCCTCATCCGCGACGATCGGCACGATGCGCGGACCAAAGGTCTTGTCCTTGAGCATCCCGCCCATCATCCGCACGGCGGCCATTGTGGTGGACATCTCCTTGCCGTTCGCTTCGAGCGCGAACTTGCCATATTTTGCAAGGTCCGGCGTCTTGGCCACGACCGATTGGGGTGCCTTGGGCACGCGGACGGGCATGTAGCCGCCGAGCGCTTCGCGGCGCTCTTTCATGTAGACCATTTCCTCGCTGTCGGGATCCGGCCTGAAGATACGCATCTTCTCGACATCCTCATCCGACATCGGCAGATCAAAGCGGGAGCGGAACTGATACAGCGCCTCCGTGTCCAGTTTCTTGGCTTGGTGCGCGATCATCCGGGATTCGCCCGCGCCGCCCATGCCAAATCCCTTTTTGGTCTTGGCGAGGATGACCGTCGGGCGTCCTTTGTGCGCTTTTGCAGCCGCGAAGGCCGCGTGCAGTTTGCGGAAGTCGTGACCGCCACGCTTGAGATTGTTGATCTCGGTCTCGGTCATATGTGCCACGAGCGCAGCAGACCCCGGATCTGCATTGAAGAACTTGTCGCGGTTATAATCGCCATCCTTGGCACCAAGGTTCTGATATTGCCCGTCCACGGTTTCAGCGAAACGCCGCAACAGAATGTTGTCCTTGTCCCGGGCAAAGATCTCGTCCCATTCGGAGCCCCAAAGCACCTTGATGACATTCCAGCCTGCGCCGATGAACAGGGACTCCAGTTCCTGGATCACCTGCCCGTTGCCCCGCACCGGACCATCGAGCCGTTGCAGGTTGCAGTTGATGATGAAGGTCAGGTTGTCGAGCCCTTCGCGGGCCGCGAGCGTCAGACCAGCGATGGACTCCGGCTCATCCATTTCACCGTCACCATAGACGCCCCAAACGTGGCGCTCTTGCGTGTCGGCAAGGCCGCGGGCCTGCAAATACCGCATGTAGCGCGCCTGATAGACGGCGTTGAGCGGCCCGATCCCCATCGACCCGGTTGGGAACTGCCAAAACTCCGGCATCAGCCAGGGATGCGGATAGGAACACAACCCGTTCCCGGCAACTTCCTGTCGGTAATTGTCCAACTGTTCGGAGCTCAGACGCCCTTCGAGGTTTGCGCGGGCATAGATCCCAGGCGCGGAGTGCGGCTGGTAGTAGACCAGATCCCCGCCGAAATCCTCGGTCCGGGCGCGGAAGAAGTGGTTGAACCCCATCTCGAAAATCTCTGCCGCTGAGGCATAGCTGGCGATATGACCCCCCAGCCCGCCGTAAGCCTCGTTCGCACGCACAACTGTGGCCAGCGCGTTCCAGCGAATGATGGAGGTCAATCGGTTTTCGATCTCCAGATCGCCGGGATAGGTGCCTTGCTGCTCCACAGGAATGGTGTTGCGATAAGACGAGTACGGCTGCTCCCCGGTCAGGAGGCCTTCAACCCGGGCCCTGTCGTCCAGAGCTTTCAAGATGAACTGGGCGCGTTCGCTGCCGGCGATCGTCTTCGTGCTTGTCAGCGCGTCGACCCATTCCTGCGTCTCGATTGGATCGGTATCAACTTCCGAGATCTGAGATCGATTTTGCATCCGTAACGCGTCCCTTTGGCTTCTTGGTGGTGGCGCATCGGGGCAGAAACCCCGGCGCTTGCCGAACCAGTCGCAGACGAATTCCACGATCAGGCGACGGGAAGATTACCGCCACAGGCAGCGCAAAAGTCGGCAAATCACGGCTGGAAAAGCAGCGGGTGCGCTGACTTTCTGCAAAATTAGCGCAGATGTTGGTGGAGTCCGCCAAGAACGGGCGCAAAGCATTCGTTTTCAGGCTCGGAGGCGCGACCGGTTGTATGAACGATGCAATCCCGCCAAGGGAATCGCTGCTTTTTGGTCAGGAGACACCCGCTAGTAAATGCGCGCGCGCTGATCTTTGACACGCCGAACGGGAATGGAGGACTCGATAGACGAAACCCCTCCAACCTTGGTCAGACGCGACGTGAGAAACCGTTCAAAGTCTGCAAGATCCGCAACGGCAACACGCAGTAGGTAGTCAAACCCGCCGGTCATCAGCCAGCAATCGACAACTTCGGGAAAGGCGGCGATGGCCTTCTCAAAGTTGATCAATTGGTCATCAACCTGCTTGTCGAGCTTGACGGAGACAAAGACGCTCATCCCGTAGCCCATCCGCTGCTCGTCAATTTGCGCGATGTAGCCTTTGATGATACCCTCGGCCTCGAGCCGCTTGATCCGCCGCGCGCAGGGTGACGGGGACAGACCGACCTTTTCGGACAAGTCCTGATGCGACAGACGGCCGTCCCGCTGAAGCTCTCGAATGATTCTTTGATCAATCTCGTCCAACTTTGGCTCCATCTTGCAAGATTCCTCCAATTAGAATGCACAGGGCGCGAGATGTCGGCAACCAAACATGTTCGGCATGGGGGAAAGGATCCACCGCGTTACCTTTGCATGACGGGAAACCGGGGCAGAACATACTCAGCCAACTCGTCCATGACCACACTGACATCACGGGTGGAAAAACGCAGGTTCAGCGTGACATGGTTCACGCCGATGTCCCGGGACGCTTCCAGATGGGCCAGAAGCGCGTTGCGGCCCAGGCGGAATCCGAGATGGATCGGTGCCGGCGGTGCGCCCGGGTCCGCGACAAGATCGATGTAGAGCGATTGGGCAAAAGGCTTCCACGGCTGCCCCGTTTTCGCAAGAGCAGCGTGCCAAGCCGCCAGAACCTGCGTTTGAGCAGGAATAGGCTGCGGATACATCAGCCATCCATCAGCTTTTTCAGCGACCCACTCCAGTGTCTGACGACTGCGCCCAGTGACCAGCATCGGGATGCGCCCAGTCTTGGCCTTTGGGATCAGTTGCAATTGGCCCGACAGGCCTGCCTCCTGCATGGTCCAACCAGGCGGTGCCTGCGTCGCGCTTCTGACAAACTCGAAAGTCGAGGCAAAAACATCCCCGCGCGTTTGATAGTCCACTTCGTAGACCTGGTACTCGACCGGCCGATCCCCTGACGCCGTCCCGAGGATCAGACGCCCGTCGGACAATTGATCAATCGACGCGGCAGCCTTTGCCAGATCGACAGGTCGCCTGAGCGGCAGAATGATTGCGCCGGTCGCCAATGCGATATGCCGAGTTTGCGCCGCAACAAACGCCAACCACGTCCAAGGGTCATAGGTCTGCCCCGCATCCCCAAAGGAAGGGTCCAGAAGCGGGACGTCACGCGTCCAAAGCGCGGCATACCCCGCCGCCTCGGCCTTTTGCGCCAGCGCGACCTGATCGCGCATCTGGGGGACCGGATTCCTTGGGTAAGCTTCGATTGGAAAGTTGAGCCCCAGCGTCAAATGCCCCTCGCGGAACACACGATGGTAGCCTTGCCCGAACAGTTCACTCATCGCGTTCAATATCCCTTGAATAGGGTTGCTGCCGGGTTCCCGCCGAACCCCCTTTCGATACTTCGCCGACCGGGACGTGCGCGGAGTCGCCTGGCCAGGTCATGACTTTCTCCAAATCGCGGGAGTTTTCAATCCGCCCGCGGATTGCTCCGTGGGCGGACAAGGGCTTCGGCTTACTGCTTGTCGGCGGTATTGGTTCCGCGCCGCATCATCGCAAACATCGAAGCAATTGCCGCCAACACGGTGTTTCGGTTGGCCCGGGCTATCATCCCTGCGCCTCTGTTTCTGGCAGTTGTAAAGTCCATCTTCCGCGTCCTTTTAAGCCTCAGATTTCTGCGGCTTGATGTGTTTGAAGTCTGGTGACGGGGGAGATCCCCCGCCGGCCCAACCAGCTCAGGCAATCACGCTCATTTCGTTCAGTGTAAACTCTGCAACGGCGCCTTCCGTGGCTGCCATATAGGCGGCCAGGTGCGGTGCGCTCATGTGGGTCTGCCACAGCTCGCGGCTTTCCCAGTTCTCATAGAACATGAAATGCGCGGGGTTTTCGTTGTCCTGATGCAGATCGTAGTTAATGCAGCCCTCTTCGGCGCGAGTGATCTCGATCAGCTTTTCCAGCTCGGCTTTCACGAGATCAATCTTGTCGGCGTTGGCTTTGATGTTTGCGACAATGGTCAGTTTCGACATTGCTTGGGTCCTTTACGTTGATTGTTGAATTGACCCGAACATACGGCTGCGTCATTTCCGGATAAATGGGCTAGTAACGAAAATATCATCCGCAATTATCGGATAGATGCGTAGGAGCGATCCGCCAGTCATCCGGAAGAGCGGAGCCGGAAGGCTGAATTCAAACTTTCATTAAATGAAAGCGCCAAGGTTCTCCGGCTGACAATTGCCGTGCATCGCCCACCCGATCAGAGGCCTCACTCGACCCTCAGAGACACCCATCAAGACTGATTCGTGGCCTGAAAGTCACCGCCCCGCACGCCAGAAGCAGCATAACCGCATGATTAAATGTATATTTTTCTCATCCCGGCGAAGGCTGGATGATTTCACAAGTGACGCCAACCCCAGACGAGCCCCCGGACATTACCACAATCAGTTTCTTTCAAATAATCAATGATTTACAAATCCCGGTACAAAAACAGTTGTTCGCAAAATATTTTTTTACTAATAGTGAAAGAAATTAGGGAGGACGACATGCTTGACGAAACACTGACCCCAGAACAACGCCTGGAAGCTCTTGGCCTTGAGCTGCCGCCGGTTCCATCTGCAGTGGGCGACTATGAGCCGTGGGTTGAGGCGAACGGGATCATTTACACATCCGGCCAGCTGCCGTGGATCGACGGCGACATGAAATACTCGGGCAAACTTGGCGATGTGTTGACGGCCGAGGACGGCTATCAATCGTTTCGGATCTCCGCCCTGAATGCGATTGCGCAGCTGAAATCCGCCGTTGGCGAGCTAAGCCGGATCAAACGGATCATCCGTCTGGAAGGATCCGTACAGGCGACACCCGAATTCATCGAACAGCCGCAAGCGTTGAACGGTGCATCACATCTGATCAACGAAGTCTTTGGTGCGAAGGGTCGGCATTCGCGCATGATCTTCACCGATCCGGGCATGTGCCTCGATTGCACGACGCTGGTCGTACTGTGGGCTCAGATCGAGCAATAAAGCACCGACCATCTCCCCGGAGGTTTCCGATCTTCCAAAACGTCGATGGGTTTTGGGACTTCGGAAACCGACGGCGAAACTGACAGCACCCCTACGAAACCGCCATTGGCGACGAACGTGCACCTTGCGCGGCGAGAGGGGTGTGGGAGCACATCATGAAACCTCTGCTTTTTGATCCTCTGGAAATGCGCGGACTGACGCTGACCAATCGGATCGTTGTCCCACCCATAACCCAGTACAGCGCCGCGGATGGTGTGGCAGGCGATTGGCACCTGATGCATCTGGGTCAATTTGCGGTGTCTGGCGTGGGGATGGTGTTTTCCGAAAGCACCTATGTCGAACCGAACGCCCGAAACAACCCCGCCTGCCTGGCGCTTTACTCGGATGAGCAGGCCGCCGGGATCAAGCGGGTTATCGACTTCGTACATGCCAATTCCGATGCCAAATTCTGTGTCCAACTGTGCCACGCCGGTCGCAAAGCTGGCCACAAGCCGCTTTGGGAAGGCGCCGCGCCGCTCGACGAGGAAGACCGCTTTCAGACCTATGCGCCATCGGCGGTTCCTCTGAAAGAGGGCTTTCCCGTTCCTGAAGAGATGTCCGTCAGTCGGATCCAGGACGCAATTGCCTTCTTTGTGGCTGCCGCGCGAAGGGCCGATCAAGCCAATGCGGACGCGCTCGAGCTGCACGGCGCACATGGCTATTTGATCCATCAGTTCCTATCCCCGCTGTCCAACCGGCGCACGGATCGCTATGGCGGCTCGCTCCCCAATCGCATGCGCTTTGGGTTGGAGTTGTTCGAAGCTGTTCGCGCCGAATGGCCGGATGACAAACCGATGGGCGTCCGCATCTCCGCCACCGATTGGGTTGACGGCGGATGGGACATCGACGGCTCGATTGCCTTCGCAAAAGAACTGGATCGGCTTGGATGTGATCACATCCATGTATCAAGCGGCGGCAACAGCCCTTTGCAGAAAATTCCGGCGGGTCCCGGTTACCAAACCGGGTTCGCGGCCGCGATCCGCGAGAACGTTACTGCCAAAGTCATAACAGTCGGCCACATCGCCAACGGGCACCAGGCCGAAACCATTCTGCGCCTCGGAGCGGCGGATGTCATCGCCGTTGCACGCCGCCATCTGCACGATCCGCGATGGACATGGCGCGCTGCCGAAGAGTTGGGCGCCGAATTGACGTACCCGAAACAATACGAGCGGGCGCATCCGAGCATTCTGCGCCGCCCGCCACCATGACGGTGCCATCACCAGAATTCCAGCGCGACACGGCATTCCACAGAGGAGGAAGGAGAGAGGGAATTCCCGCGCCAAACCACTGAACCCAAACAATAAACCATACGAGAGCCCAGGTGTTTGACCGACGAGGAGGAGGAAGAACACTGGCCCCAATCATCGCAGAAAAGGAGATCCAAAATGATCTCGATGAAGAAAGCCTTTGCCGCACTGGCCGTGGCAGCAACCACCACAGCGGGCGCTGCAACTGCAGCCGACTACAACCTGACGTTCCATGCCGCCTTTGGTGAAGCTGGCCTGAATGAATCCGCCCGCGTCTGGATGGACGAAGTGGAAGAGCGCACTGACGGACGCGTCAAGTTCACGCGCCTGTTCGGCGGTGCGCTTGGCAAATTTTCCGGTCAGCCGACCGGCCTGAAGGCGCGCTCGTTTGACGTGGGGCAGGTCTCATCGGTCTACAATCCGGGACTGTATCCGCGGGCGACACTCGGAATCCTGCCATTCCTGTCGGACGATGTTCTTGAGCACAACAAGATCATGCACGACTTCTACAGCTCGGATGATTTCAAGCAGGAGTTCGACGCTCTGAACCAGAAGTTCATGTTCAATGGAACATGGATCTGGATGCAGATGATGTCCTACGACGAGGTCAAGACGATTGAAGACCTTGGCGAGATCAAAATCCGGGCGCACGGCGGGTCGGCTGACGCGCTGACCGCCGCGGGCATCACGTCCTATGCGATCCCCTTCGGCGAGCTTCCTGCCGCAGCTGAAAAGAAAGTGGTCGAGGCGGTCACCATGGGCGGCCCGTCGGACATGGTTGATTTCGGCTTCGGCGACATCTTCCCCTACTGGTACGAGGGGCTGGACTGGTACTACATGCCGATGACCCTGGTCATCAACAAAGATGCATGGGCCGAACTTCCCGAAGATATCCAGAAAATCATCGAAGACCTGAACGCCGAAATGGTCGAGCGCTCGATGGAACTGATGCTGGCCCAACAGGAAGCCGCAGCGCAAACGCTGACCGGTGAACTGGGTGTCAAAAGCGTCAGCTTCAACGACGTCGACAAGCTGGTTGCCGCCGGTGAAGCCTCCTGGGCGACCTGGGTCGAAGGCATGAAGGAATCCGGTGTCGACGGTCAGGCTTTGCTCGATGCCTACAAGGCCATGGCGGACGAGCAGGGCTAACACCCGCCCATTGCCAAGACGGCCTGCTCCTCGGGGCAGGCCGTTACCCATTCTCCGGAGTGGTGTTTCGACAAAGGAGGACACTGCGATGTTCAAACTTCAAAAACAGCTGGAAAACACGCTCAGCTATGTTTCCGCCGCCGCCGTGGCCTTCATGATGGTCATCACCGTTGCCGACGTCCTGGTTCGTTACCTGACGCCATGGAATGTTCCCGGCTCCTATTCATTCGTAAGCCTTGCCTTTGTGTTCGTGATCTATCTCGGCCTAGCTCTGGCACAGAGGGAAAACGCGCATATCGCGATCGAGGCGCTCTACGACAAATTGCCCCGCCCCATGCGCAAGGCGATGCAAGGGACGCAACTGGCCGTTCTCTTTGCATTTACCGCCGCGCTCACATGGTTCACCGGCGTCTCTGCGTGGGAGAACTACACCATGGGCGACACAATCCTTGGGGCCATCGCTGTCCTGACCTGGCCTGCGCGGATCATGATCCCGATTGGCCTGTTTTTTCTCGCGGCGCGTTTTCTGAAGCAGCTTGGCCAACTGGTTTTCCAGGACTCGCTGATCGAAGACCGCCACGAAGCTCTACACGAGGAAGTTTGAGATGGATCCGACTATTCCAATTCTGGTTGTCGCTGGCGCCGGTGTGCTGCTGGCCCTGCGTGTGCCTGTCGGGTTCACCCTGCTGCTCGCCGGGGCCGTAGGATTTGCCGCGACGCGCGGGATGGAGTCTGCGTTCAAGACGCTTGGCGCGCGCCTGTTTGACATCGGTTCGGGCTACTCGCTGAGTGCGGTGCCGCTGTTTTTGCTGATGGGCCACATGGCAATCGCCTCCGGGGTGACGGACGATATGTTCCGTGCTGCAAGGGCTCTGGTCGGCCACATTCGCGGCAGCCTTGTGCTTGCCACCACAATGGCGGCTGTCGGCTTTGCGGCCTGTTCCGGTTCAACCACGTCGACCACCGCGATCTTCGGCAAGGTCGCTCTGCCCGAAATGATGAAGGCTAACATCGATCGTCGCCTTGCAGCAGGGTGTATCGCCACTGTCGGGACGCTGGCCGGGATGATCCCGCCCAGCGTGGTGCTGATCGTGTTTGGCATCATTGCACAGGAATCCATTCCAAGGCTGTTTATCGCCGGGATCATTCCGGGCCTTCTGACCGCGCTGGCGTTCGGCATCATGATTTACATTCGTGTGCTGCGGAAACCGGAGCTGGCCCCGCCGCTCCCCCCGGCCACCAAGCCCGAAAAGATCTCTGCGATCAAGAACATCTGGGCGGCTGTTTTGCTGGCCTTTGTTGTGATCGGCGGGATTTATGCGGGCGTCTTCACCCCGACCGAAGCCGGCGCAATGGGCGCGGCCGGAGCGTTCCTGATCGCGCTGTTCCGCCGTCGATTGACCCTCAAGATCCTCGGAAACGTGTTCTTGGAAACCGCAAAAACCACTTCTGTGATCTTCATCATCATGGTTGGCGCTCTCGTGTTCACCTCGTTCCTCGCCGTCAGCGGTACGTCTTCGGCCATCACCGAAACCATCGTGGGCATGGATGTGCACCCGCATATGCTGATGATCATGTATCTTATCCTGATGCTGATCCTCGGGCTGTTCATCGATCCGATCTCGGTGATGTTCCTGACCGTACCGATCTTTCTGCCCGCCCTTACAAAGCTCGGGTTCGATGCGATCTGGATCGGTGTATTGGTGACCAAGGCGCTGGAGATCGGGCTGATCACACCACCGGTCGGTCTGAACGCCTTCGTGCTGAAAAGCGTGGCGCCAAATTTCACATTCGGAGAGATCTACAAAGGCATCTGGTGGTTCCTGCAGGTCGAGATCATTGTGCTGGCCTTGATATTTGCCTTCCCGATCCTGTCGTTGTTCCTGCCAAACTTGATGTACGGCGGCTGAATGAGCAAACGGGCGGGCCGAAAGCGGCCCGCCGTGTTGGCAGCCTATGCAATTCTTAGTATGCAATGGTCATGAAAAAACAGGCTTCCAAATCGCTTCCTGCACAGTCTCTTGCCCGTGGGCTCGAGGTATTCGAGTTCGTTGCATTCAGTCGCAGAGCGATCCGGCTAAAAGACGTGGCCGAAGCCTTTGACCTGGATATGGCGAGCACACATCGCATTCTGAAAACGCTTGAAGAGTTGGGCTACATTTCACGGCTCGCAGTCGGCAAGGCGTACGGTCCGGGCGACAAGATCCGCGAAATAGCGCAAAGCTTTTCAACCACTGACCGGATGATTGAACAATTGCGACCAGTTGTCGTGGATCTTGCCGAAGCCACGGGCCAAATCGCCCATATTGCGCTTTTGCGGGAAAGGCATGCGATGCTTGCGGAGGTGGCCCTGAGCAAAGAGGCGAAGGTGTCGATCCGGCAAGCTCCGGGCGATCAGGATGAGCTGTATTGCAGCGCCGTCGGGAAATCCTTGCTGGCTTTCCTGCCGAAGTTCGAAAAGAACGCCCTGTTGCGCTCGATTCAATTCGAGCAGCTGACCGAGAATACGATAACAAGTATGGCCGCGCTCAAACGCGAGTTGGATACGGTGCTGGAGTCTGGCATCGCCTTTGACGACAGGGAAAACGAGAGCGAGATTGCCTGTATAGGTGCGCCCATCCTCGATGCCGACGGATACGCGGTTGCCTCGCTTGGTGTCTCGGCTCTGGCTGGCTTTCTTTCCGGATCCATCCGCGACGAAACAGAAATCATCGAAAAGGTAAGGCTCGCCGGACAAACCGCATCGGAGATGATCCAGAAGGCCGATGCGAAAGGGCCGGACCTCTCCGAAGGGTAGCCCGTTCGGGCGCGCGCTCCTGCTTTCGCAAAATGCGAAACGCTTTAATGGAGGAGCGCGATATGGCTTTCACTGAAGCCACAAAGGCCATCGCCGCTGGGGGAAGGGCCGGGAATCGTCGTTGCCGCAAGCCAACAGGCTTCGGGCTCCATTTCATCAGTATTGTTGAGGTAAGCGGGCCTGTCGTAGCAAGTGTCAGAACATGCACACGACAGAACCGCCTGGAACGCCGGCGACCTGGACCGCCAGAGTTATGCCTTGAACTCGACCGTGACGAACGACAGCGTTGTGTCGCCGATGTTCTCCAGGTCGTGCACGAAGAAATCGCCATCGTTCAGCTCAAAATGCTTGGTGTCACCAGCCTTGTAGTCGGCGTCCCGGACCGCACCGTCATGATAGTGCGAGCGCGATTTCCCTTCGCCAAGGATCGTCCAGAAATAGGTTTCCTGATGCCGGTGAAACGGCGCGCGCTGACCAGGCTCAAGCGACAGATGCCAGATGCGCAGGGTGTCCGTTTCCGACACGATCCGAGATCCGACATTACGGTTGTTCCAGTTGGCGACGATTTCCTGACGGCGATCTTCAGGCCAATCCGCATAAAGCTCAGCGTTGGGTTGATCAAGCATTTCTCTCTCCTATTGTTCATTTGATCATTACGTGAACCACATAACTAAGCCAAAATCAAGTTATCCAAGCTGGATTCAGAGCGTGTGATCCTTTTTATTGTTCGATAGAGTACTTTCGGTTGATCCTGAAAACCCAGACGCGCCAACTCAGACCGCTTTAAGGTTTGGCGCGTAAAGAAAGCGAGAGAAGGCAGGGCGAAGACACCCGCAGCTTCGAGACGACGCTTTGCAAGGAAGTATGGAACAAAAAGGGGCGGCGCGATTGTGCGCCGCCCAGTGAAGTAGCCATGTTGGCCACGGGGAGTTTCTTAAGGCTGAATTTTCACGATGCGAAACGGGCGGATGCTTTCATCTTCCCCTTCGTTCAGAACCGGGTTCGCGTGCAGGTGGTTTTGCGTCCCATAGACCGCCCCATCCGGCCCAATGGCGAGGCCATCAACCCAGCTCAGAAGGACATCGTCCTGAGCAACAACTTCGTAGTTTCCGGCCGTCGTGACGCCAATGGCGCTGTTCACCACATCGGTGATGTAAACCTTGCCGCCACCGTCAACCTTGATCCCATCTGAAGAGGCTTTAGGACCATAAAGCTCAACCTTCGCTGACATCTCTTCGTCAGACATGTCCGACGCAAGGTGCTCGGCTTTGATCCGCCAAACGGTCTTGCCGTTCACGCCGCCATAGTAGACCCACTCGTTCTCCGGATCGATGGTGATGGGGTTGAGGCTCAGCTTGTAAGGAACGGAGTTCCCGGCCTCATCCTTGGTGCCCACCAGCGAGCCGTCGATCACGATCTCATGATCCTCGGGGATGAAAGACTTGTCACCTTCCATAGCCCGCCGCGCCTCTCCGGTTTCGAGGTTCACGACAACAATCGCAGGACGCGCATCCGCCGGGTCCAGCGTGAACGTCATGTCGGCGATGTAGGCCATGTTGCGTTTGTCATCGAGCGCGAAATCCTGAAGAAACGAAATCGGCAAATAGGAGTCCTGCGGCAAAGGCACCCGCGCATGAAGCTCGTTTCGGACAGTATCCCATGCCATGAACTGCGCGCCCTGCAGCGGGCCGCCCATGTCGAGCACCCAGACAACCCCATCGGGATCAGTATCAATTCCAACGGTCTGCGTGATCCCGACCAACCCCTTCTCCGGACCATCGGCCCAATCCATTGTCGGCCACGGCACCTGTGTCCCGGATGCGGTGACCTCCATCATTCTGATCGGCGCGTTGTCCAGCGGGTGCATTGTGGCAATGACCCTCCCCTGAGGCGTCACGGTCAGGTTCGCGGGGCGAATGTCGTGGAACTCTGAAACCACCTGAACCTGAAGGCCCGAAGGCGCGTGGCCATCAGCGGCGGCGACGGTTGCGCCAAGCGCCAGCAGGCTGGCGCAACAGAGTGCGTTTGTTGTGTGTTTGAACATGGTTCCCTCCCATTTTTGGTTGAAAGAGAATGGCAGGAAGTCGGTCTTCGGTCTTTCGCACCGCGCTGCAGCGATTTGGCAGATTGAATACCAGAGGTGCTGCCAGGCGGACCCGGCAGCACCCTTTTCTCAGCGTCCGATAATGCCTGCAGCCAGCGGCGGGAAACGGAAGATATAGAACGGCGCTCCGGACTTATCCTCTCCGTCGTTGAACAAAGCCGCTTCGGAGATCTGCGCCGCCGACACGTACATGTGCCCATCGGGGGAGTAGCTGACGCCGTCGGGCCAAATCAAATTCGGCGCGGAGGCGTAGCGTCGGTACTCTCTGGTATCAGCCGGGATAACCCCGACAGATGTCACTTCGACCTCGGTGAGATACAGGTTCCCATCCATGTCGATGGACAGGCCGCCGTTGTTGGGCTTTTCGGCGTATTTTTCGACCCGATTGCCAAGCTCTTCATCCGACAAATCGAGGTTCATCAGATCGGCCATCTTCAGACGATAGATCCAACCCCCGTTCAGCGGACCATAGTAGAGCCACTCGGAGTTCTTATCGAGCGCAATACCATCCGCGCCCACCTTGATGACAGCCTGTCCGCCATTGCCGTCCGGAACGGTCAGATCTCTGCCGTTCACGGTGATCGGCACGTCCTCCGGCAAAGTGCTTTCATGTCCTTGCAAGACCCGGCGGGTGGTTCCGGTGTTCATGTCGACAGTTACGAGAGCTGCGATCGTGCCATCGCCACCCGGCCCGATGCCTTCGTCGGCAATCACGAAAACACGGTTGATCGGATCGACGACAAAATCGTTGTGCTGGGAGCCCTGGATCGAAACCGGTTCCGGAATGTAGTAGATCCGCTCCAAACTATCGGTGCGCGTGTCCCAACCGACAATCTTCGGAGTCAGACCGTGACGGTGGCCCATATCCAGGATCCAGATAACGCCGTTCTCATCGCCCCTCAGCCCAAGAACGGAATCGAAAAAGTCATCCGTACCCTCGCGCGGCGTATTCCAGCTTTCATTTGGAAATGGCGTGAAACCTTTGCCATCGGCGTTCAACTCGGCGACACGGACGTCGGGTGAAAAGAACGGATGGTGGCTAAAGAAAACCCGGTTGTCAGGTGAGAAGGTCACATTGCCGACTGAGTAGGGAAGCTCGGCAATGACCTCGGCTTCCACATCCTGCGCCCCCGCCGCCGACGACAATGAAATGCAACTCAGCACTGCCAATGTGGCAAATGTCTTCTTCATGATGTTCCTCCCTTGGCGCGTTTGCGCCTTTGCATTGAGCTTTGGGAGACTAGGGAACGAACGCGTTTTCTGCTTTGGCAATATGCGCAAATGATTTGCCGTTTCGCACCCCGATCTCGCGCCTCTCTGCGGCAGCTCAACGATTATTGGGAGATTCCGAAATATGAATTTTGAACTCACCAAAATATTTGACGATTTGCGTCGGCGACGACTAGCCTTGGAGCGGAAAAACCGCATGGGCGGACAGTGTTCGTCAGGGAGGCATGCATGGAAACTGTTGAAAACGTTGCACCAATGCACGCGCTGCGCCAGTACCTGCAAAGCCGGTCCGCAACCCGACCCATGGCGCAGGAACTTCGGTCCGCCTTCGGCTCCGTCACCTACAGAACCGATCAGCTTCACCGCCACGACTACTTCGAGATCTACGTCCTCGAGAAGGGGCAGGGGCTCTGCGTTGCGGACGCGGTATATTATCAGGTGAAGCCGCAGTCCGTCTTTATCGTCCCGCCGGGGACCATGCATTTTTGGGAGAACAGCGATGGGATGGACGGCTTCATCGCGCGCATTCCGCTGATCGAAGGGCACGCATTACTCACCAGGACAGAGATCTGCCCCGAGGTGTTTCAGGTTGATCCCGGTGTCCATCCGCACCTGTTGTCACTGCTGCGCTGGATCGTTGCAGATGATCCGACAGATGATACGCGCCGGACGCCGATGTCCCGCATGAGATGGAAGCTGTTGTTCGAGTGCCTTTCCGGCGAAGCGCAGAAGTCGCTGCAGAACCCGGACAGCTCATCGCAAAAAGACGTCTCAGCAGCATTCATGTCGACGCTTGAACGAAAATATCACCTTCGGTGGGGCGTCCAGGATTATGCAAAGGCGTTGAAGGTCAGCCGCAGCAGTTTGTTGCGCGCGACTCAGGCCGCTTACGGATGCTCTCCGGCCGAGCTGATCCAACAGCGCACGCTGAAAGAGGCGGAGCGCTTGTTGACAACCACGGACCAAACCTGCGCGGAGATCAGCGAAGCCCTTGGCTATTTGAGTCAGGCGCAGTTCACGCGGGCATTTTCCGGTCATTTTCATGAGGCCCCAACGGTCTACAGGCGCAATCGCATGGAAGATGCCGGAACGGCCAGTTCCTGAGACAACCAAATGCAAGGCGTCAAATGCCTGAAGAGCGACGCTAAAGACGTCCGCCATGGATCTGCGACACCCTCGTGAAAACGGAGCCGCTTGACGGCCATTCACTGCGTACCTTGGGGGGAGTTACATGAGCTTTCTGCGCCCCGACCATGCCCTTCCTTCCACCATGGATGCGATTGGCCATAGTCGGCACCGGCCGGTTTTGACCTACAACAAGGGCAAACCAAGAGGCGCGACGGGGCGGACTTCAGTACTCAAGAGGCGCTTTAATATTGCCTTAGCAATATCAAAGAACTTGTCTTTGATCAGTGCAGGTCGTCTAGCGAGCGAGCCCAATCCACAGAAGAGGCTCAACAATGCCGCGGCCCGCTTTACCAAAATGCGCAATGCACATTGTTTTCAAGCGCTTTCGGAAACAGATTACTTGCCCAAGATGACGGATCGCCTGAACAAGTTCAACCCAGCTCAACAACCCAACACATCTGCGCCGCAAAGTGATTCATCCTGAATCACGTTGACGTAGCAATATGAATCAGCTTACGCTAAGCAAATGCTCTGCCACGCGCTTTGATCCCGGGCGGAAGTCAACCAAGCCTTGGGAGTACACCAGATGGCAGAAGGATATGCCGACGAATGTCATGTGTCGCGCCCGAGCCGAGAAAAGAAACCAACAACGCTTCGCTTCCCGTTCGGTCTGGTGTTCAGTTTGATGGTAAAACGTTGGCGTGCTTCTGACCTGAACCTCTGAAGACGCCGCCTGCAGCAACGCACGCCAAACGGCCAGAATTTTTCATCTTAACAGTGAGGGGCAACATGACTCCACTTTTGTTCCAGCCGATTGAGCTGCGGGACATGACGCTCTTGAATCGCGTCGTGCTGCCTCCGATGACGCAATACTCTGCCAAGGAAGGCGTGGCTTCCGATTGGCATCTCATGCACTTTGGCCAGTTCTCAGTGGGCGGTTATGGAATGGTGTTCACGGAAAGCACCTATGTCGAAGCTCATGCGCGCAACCATCCGGATTGTTTGGCGCTGTACTCGGACGCGCACGAAGCGGGGCTGCGGAAGGTCATTGCTTTTGTCCACGAGAACTCGGACGCCAAGTTTTGCGTCCAGCTGTGTCACGCTGGTAGAAAAGCGGCGCATAAACCGCACTGGGATGGCGGCGGCCCGCTCGAAGGCGACGACCGGTTTCCAACCTATGCGCCATCAGCTATCGCATTGAAGGAAGGCTTTCCGGTGCCGTTGGAGATGAGCACAGGAGACATTCAGGCGGCGATTGAGTCTTTCCAGGCGGCTGCGATCCGGGCTGATGCCGCTGGCGCGGATTGCATAGAGCTGCATGGCGCCCACGGCTATCTCGTGCACCAGTTCTTGTCGCCGCTCTCAAACCAGCGGACCGACCGCTACGGCGGCTCTTTGGAAAACCGGATGCGGTTCGGTCTCGAACTGTTTGAAGCGGTGCGTGGCGTGTGGCCAGAGGCCAAACCGATGGGCGTGCGGATTTCCGCAACGGATTGGGTGGATGGCGGTTGGGACGTTGACGGGTCGATCGCATTTGCCAAAGCGCTTGAGGCGCTCGGGTGCGACTACCTGCACGTATCGAGCGGGGGCAACTCCCCGCTGCAGAAGATTGAACCGGGACCAGGCTACCAGACCGTGTTCGCCAATGCGATCCGCGCAGAGGTCGCGATGAAAGTCATCACGGTGGGTCAGATTGTGAGCCCGCATCAGGCCGAAACCATGCTGCGCCTCGGCGCTGCAGACATCGTGGCAATCGCCCGGCAATCTTTGTTCAACCCGCGATGGCCGTGGCACGCGGCCAAAGAGTTGGGCGTCGATCTGGTCTATCCAAAGCAATACGAAAAAGCCCATCCCACGCTGTGGCGTGGCACGATGCCGTGAAGGTGGAGAGCGCCGTGAGCATTTCTGTTTCAAACAAGTATTCCGGGGCGTTTGTGACCGACCTCGCGGCTGCCACGTCCGAAGATGTTGAAGCGGCTCTCGCCTCTGCTCATGACATCACATGTCGCCGCGAACACATTCCCGCTTTTCGCCGCGTTGAGATTCTGGAGCGCGCGGCGGCGATGATATTGGCGGATCGTGACCGGCTGGCGATGCAGATTGCGCTGGAGGGAGGCAAGCCGCTGCGGGATGCGCTGGTTGAGGTGGATCGGGCGGCGCAAAGCACGCGGTTGGCTGGGCAGCTTCTGGTCGGTGAGCGGGGGCAGGAGATCCCGATGGATCTGAGCGCGGCGGGCGATGGCCGGATCGCTTTCACGCGGCGAGTGCCGATCGGGCCCGTGGTGGCCGTCAGCGCGTTCAATCACCCGCTCAATCTCATCGCGCATCAGATTGCCTGCGGTTGCGGCGGACTGCCCGGTGATCGTCAAGCCGTCCCTGGCAACGCCGCTGTCCTGTCTGGACTACGTGCGCATCCTGCGGGAAGCGGGCTGGCCCGAAGACCGGTGCCGCGTTCTTCTGGCGTCGAATGACGATGCCGAGGCGCTGGTGACTGATCCGCGCGTGGCCTTCTTCAGTTTCATCGGCTCGGCGCGCGTTGGCTGGTCCCTGCGCAGCAAGCTGGCCGCAGGCACCCGCTGCGCCCTGGAGCATGGCGGCGTTGCGCCGGTGATTGTGGCCGAGGATGCGGATCTGGAACTGGCCGCGCAGGCGATCACAAAAGGCGGCTTCTACCACGCCGGGCAGGTCTGCGTGTCTGTCCAGCGTGTGTTTGTGGTGGGGACAGTGGCCGACCAGCTGGCCGAGAAACTTGTCGCGGCGGCGTCCAAACTAAAGACCGGCGATCCGGCACATCCGGAGACCGATGTCGGCCCGCTCATCGCGGAACGCGAAGTCCAACGTGTCGGCACATGGGTGGATGCAGCGCGCGAGGCTGGCGCGGCGCTCCTGTGCGGCGGCGAACCTGTCGGCACGACCTGCTACGCCCCCACAATTTTGCTCGATCCTCCGGACAGCAGTGAAATCGCCCGTCAGGAAGTCTTTGGCCCGGTGATTGCACTCTTCCGCTGCGCCTCTCTGGGTGACGCCATTGCGCGGGCCAATGCGGTCGAGGCGTCGTTTCAGGCCGCAGTGTTTGCCCGCGACCTCGACACGGCGCTGGAGGTCTCGGATCGGCTGAACGGCTCCGCGGTCATGGTCAATGACCACACCGCCTTTCGCGTTGACTGGATGCCATTTGCCGGCCTCGGACCCTCAGGTCTGGGCACCGGCGGCATACCGGGCACCCTTGACGATATGACAATCGAAAAAATGACAGTGATCCGCCGGCAAACCCCGGCGGCGCTGAGCGCTACACCATAGGAGATCGGTATGAAAGCCTCAGAGTTGTTCGTGAAATGCCTCGAGAAATAAGGCGTCGAATACATGTTCGGGGTCCCGGGCGAAGAGAACATTGACGTGATGGACGCCTTGATCGACTCCAAGATCAAGTTTGTCACAACCCGTCACGAGCAAGGCGCGGCCTTCATCGCGGATGTCTATGGGCGCCTGACGGGGCGTGCCGGTGTTTGCCTGTCGACGCTCGGGCCCGGCGCAACAAACCTCGTCACCGGCGTAGCTGACGCGAACATGGACCGCGCGCCGATTGTCGCGATTGCGGGGCAGGGGTCCACGGACCGGATGCACAAAGAGAGCCACCAGATCCTCGATCTGGTGAACCTGTTTGATCCGATCTCAAAGTATTCCACACAGATCCGGGAGCCAGAGATCATTCCCGAAATCGTCCGCAAAGCGTTCAAGACCGCCGAGGCCAAAAAACCGGGATGTTCGTTCATTGACCTGCCCGAGAACATCGCGAGCACGGACATTCCGGACATGGAGCCTCTGCGCAAACAATCGCCCCAGCCGCCCACGGCCCCGGTTGGCAAATGTGCTGCGGTTGCGGCCCTGATTACCGACGCCATGGCTCCGGTCATCATGGTTGGCAACGGCATCATCCGCGATGGCGCGTCCGAGGCGCTGGTGGATTTCGCCGAGAAGCTGAACATCCCGGTGGCGACGACCTTCATGGCCAAAGGCGCCATGCCCCAGAGCCATTCCCTGAGCCTCGGCACCATTGGCCTGAAGGCAAAGGACTATGTCTCCTTCGGTGTTGAGGCCGCCGATCTGGTGATCTGCATTGGTGTCGACATGGTCGAGTACCATCCGGCCTTGTGGAACCCGAACCGCGACAAGCGGATCATCCACATTGACGACAGCCCCGCCGAAGTTGATGCGCATTACATCGTCGAAGCCGGTGTGATCGGGGTCTTGGGAGACTCGCTCGAGCGGATCGCACAAAAGGCGCGGCGTCGTCCTGACAGCGAAATTCACAAGCTGCACACCGTCATTCAAAGCGAGATGGCAGAGCACGCCCAGGACACGGAGTTTCCGGTCAAACCGCAGAAGATCGTAAGGGATCTCAGAAACGCTCTCGAAGAGGACGACATCGTGATTTCCGATGTCGGCGCGCACAAGATGTGGATGGCGCGGATGTATCAGGCCGAAGCGCCGAACACCTGTATCATCTCGAACGGGTTCGCCTCGATGGGCATCGCGCTGCCCGGTGCGATTGCCGCCAAGCTGGCCTACCCGGATCGCAAGGCCGTGGCGGTTTGTGGCGACGCCGGGTTCATGATGAACAACCAGGAAATCGAAACGGCCATGCGGCTGGGTCTCGACCTGGTGATCCTGATCTTCAACGATAGCAAATATGGGCTGATCGAGTGGCACATGGACCGCCATTTCGGGCGAAACACCCAGGTCGATTTCACCAATCCCGACTTCGTCAAGTTCGCAGAGAGCTTCGGGGCCAAGGGGTATCGTGTCGAGAAGACCGAGGACCTGCTGCCGACGCTGCAGACCGCGCTTGGTGACGGGACGGTCTCAATCATCGATTGCCCGGTTGATTACCGCGAAAACATGAAACTGACAGCCAAGCTCAAGTCCTTGGCGTCCCCGATCTGAGGCAGGTGCGATGAAATCATTCAGTTTTCAAACAACCCGTTCAGTTTTGTCAGAGGCCGGGGCCACGGCAGAGATTGGCAAGATCCTTGCAGCGCGGGGATGCCGGAAAGCGGCCTTTGTCACGGACAAGATCATCCTCGAACTTGGGCTGGCCGATGTCGCGCTGGAAGGGCTCAGGATCGCGGGGCTTGATGTGTGGGTGTTCTCGGAAGTGCGCGCGGATCCGCCTCAGGAAATGATCCTGTCGGCAGTTGAACAGGCCCGGTCCGAAGCCGTGGATTGCGTAGTGTCGGTGGGCGGCGGGTCGTCACTGGACACGGCCAAGCTGATCTCGATCCTTCTGAACACCGATCAGCCGATTGACGAGATGTACGGCGTCAATCTGGTACGGGGCGACCGCCTGCCGCTGGTTCTGGCACCAACCACCGCCGGAACCGGCTCCGAGGTCACCCCGATTTCCATTGTGACCACCGGCACCAATGAGAAAAAAGGGGTGGTCTCTCCGCAGCTCCTGCCCGACTGGGCCATTCTGGACGCGGAGCTGACGGTCGGCCTGCCCGCTGCCGTGACGGCCGCGACCGGGATTGACGCCATGGTCCATGCCATCGAGGCTTTCACGTCGAAGCGCTTGAAAAACGTGGTCTCGGACTGTCTGGCGAAGCAGGCGCTCGAACTTCTGGGCGCGAACATCCGAACCGCATGTTTTGACCCGCAAAACCTCGATGCACGGGGCGATATGTTGATCGGCTCAATGCTCGCGGGGATGGCGTTTACCAATGCGCCCGTGGCCGCGGTGCACGCGCTGGCCTATCCGCTGGGCGGGCATTTCCACGTGCCCCACGGGCTCTCGAACGCTCTGGTTCTGCCCTACGTCATGGAGTTCAACATGCCGGAGGCCGAGGGCCTTTATGCTGATCTTGCGCCCATCGTTTTTCCTGAACTGGCCGGAAAATCCACTGCCGCCCGTGCAGAGGGCATGGTCGAAGGGTTCAAGGCGCTTGGCCCAGAGCTTGGCATGCAAAGCCGCCTGACGGAGGTGGGCGTGAACCACAATCACCTGCCGATGCTGGCCGAAGACGCGATGAAACAGGAACGCCTGCTCATCAACAACCCACGCGAGATGACGCTTGAAGCGGCACAAGCCATCTACGAACAAGCGTTGTGAGGCGCGATATGGGCGACGACACATCTTTCAACAACCCTTTCATGGCCTCCTGGATGGAGGCGCAAGCCCAGCTGTGGAAGGCGCAGGCCCCGTTTTGGGATGCCATCAACACTGCCGCGCCGGACATGGGCCAGACCGACGAGATCTGGTCCAAGGTTCTGGAGCAGGGCAAGGCCATGTCCCGCCAGCTTGGGGCCGCGCTTCCCATGGCCAAGGCAGACGGCATCGCCGCGGAGGTGATCGAACGCATGTTCGATCCCGGGCAGTTCGTCTTTGCCGGATCGGATGAGGTCAACAAGACGATCCAGCAGCTCGTAGATGGATCCAACCTCTCGGATCTCGCTTCGATAGAACGCCAGCAGCTCAAGACAACCGAAGAATGGCTGCGTTTGAAGGAGGCAAGCTCCGCCTACCGCGTGGTCACCGCCAAAGCCTGGATGCGCGCGCAGCAGCGCTTTGCAAAAGAGGCCGGCGCGGATCCGGCATCCTGGGGGCAGGACGCAGGCGATCACCTGAAGCGCTGGCTGGACATTGCCAATGAAGAGCTGATCGCCACGCAGCGCACCGGCGATTTCCTTGATGCGCAACGCAAATTGCTGCGCGCCGGGGTGGATTACAAACTGCGGGAGCGGGAGCTGGTCGAAGCCTGGTGCGCGCGCCATGCCATACCCACCCGGACAGAAGTCGATGAGCTGCACGCACAGGTTCATGTGTTGCGGCGCGATATGCGACGCCTGAAAAAAGCTGCGTCCTTCGGGAAAGCGCAGAGCAAGAAACCCAACCCCAAAGCCAAGGGCGCGCGCTCATGACCCCGGACAATGCACCGAACCTGCCGAACCCCATGGCCGAGTCCCTTGAGTTCTATACGAAACTCGCAAAAAGCGCACAGGCCATTTCTGAGATCGACGACGACGAGATTGATGTCGGCGCGACACCCAAAACGCTCATCCATCAGGATGGCAAGGTGACGCTGCACAAATACAATCGTCTGGAAGGCGTCGAGGTTCAGACCGGGCCGGTCCTGATCGTCTATGGTCTGATCGGGCGCTACACCATGGCCGATCTTCAGGAAGACCGGAGCCTTGTGCGCAATCTGCTGGCGCGTGGCGTCGATCTCTACGTGGTGGACTGGGGCAATCCTTCGCGGACAGACCGATATACCACGCTTGATGACTACGTCGGCTGGTTCATGGATGACTGTGTCGACGTGATCTGCGAGCAGGCCGGGGTCGACAAAGTCTCGCTGCTTGGTATCTGCGAGGGCGGCGTTTTTTCGACGCTCTATGCCGCCACGCATCCCGAAAAGGTCAAGAACCTGATCCTGACCATCACCCCGATCGACTTTCAGGGAGATCTCGAAGACGCCGACGAAACCCATGGGTTTCTGAACCTGTGGACCCGCAATCTCGAGGACGAAGACATCGAGCGTATGATCCAGGCCTTCGGGAACCTGCCGGGCGAGATCATGGCCAGTGTTTTCCAGATGATGACGCCCATTCGGACGCTGACGAAATACAATCTGGATCTGGTAGAAGCGGCCTCCAACGAGAAGAAACTGCTGAACTTCCTCAGGATGGAGCGATGGCTGGCGGATCGACCGCATCATCCGGGCGCGGCCGCCCTGCAATGGCTGATCGAGCTCTACAAGGAAAACCAGCTGATCCGGGGCACGTTCGAGCTCTTCGGGGAACGCGTGAATCTGGCCGACATCACGATGCCCGTACTCAACGTGTACGCGCTCCAAGATCATATCATCCCGCCGCCCTCTTCGCAGGCGCTGGAAAAGTATGTCGGCACCTCGGATTACACCGAGATCGCGCTGCCCGGTGGGCACGTTGGCGTCTATGTCAGCAGCAAAAGTCAGGGCATCGTCAGTGACGGCGTCTTCGACTGGCTGAAGAAGCGAGGCTAGCGCCATGCCTACGCAAAAGCTGGTGACGGCCGCGGAGGCAGTCTCTGTCATTCGCGACGGCGATACCGTCTGCGTGTCAGGTTTTGTCGGCATTGGCACGCCGGACGAGCTCTTGATCGCGCTCGAAGACAGATTCCTGAAAACCGGCCACCCCAAGAACCTGACACTGGTTTTTGCGGCGGCGCCGGGAGACGGGAAAGATCGCGGCCTGAACCGGCTGGCCCATCCCGGATTGGTCAAACGGGGGGTCGGGGGGCATTGGTCGCTTGTGCCGAAGCTCGCGCAGATGGCCATGAACGGCGAGATCGAAGCCTATAATCTACCGCTTGGCTGTGTCAGCCAGCTCTACCGCGAAATCGCCGGCGGCAAGCCAGGGATGCTGTCAAAAGTTGGCTTGCGAACCCTTGTTGATCCAAGGTTGAGCGGCGGGAAGATCAACGATCGGACCACGGAGGATCTGGTTGAGCTGCAAAACTGGAATGGCGAAGAGTGGCTTTTCTACAAGGCCTTTCCGATTGATGTCGCCCTTCTGCGCGCAACGACGGCGGATCCCATGGGCAACGCGACGATGGAACGCGAGGCGCTGAAGCTCGACACGACCGCGCAGGCCATGGCGGCGCATAACTCCGACGGCGTGGTGATTGTTCAGGTCGAGCGGATGGCGGTTACCGGCTCGCTCATGCCCAAACGGGTCATGGTGCCCGGCGCTCTCGTCGACGGGTTGGTAATCTCCGAGCCGGAAAACCATCGGCAAACCTACGCAACACCCTACAATCATGCCTTCTCCGGAGAGCTGCGCCAGCCGCTCGACCAACTGGACCCGATCCCGCTCGATGAACGCAAGATCATTGCACGGCGGGCGGCGATGGAGCTACCCATCGGCGGTGTTGTGAACCTCGGGATCGGCATGCCCGAAGGAGTCGCCGCAGTTGCCGCCGAAGAAGGCCTGCTGGACCACGTTACGCTCACCGCCGAGCCGGGCGTCATAGGCGGGCTGCCGCAGGGCGGCATGAACTTCGGGGCCGGCCTCAACCCGGACGCGATTGTGCCGCAAAGCACCCAGTTCGATTTCTACGATGGCGGTGGTCTGGACATGGCCTGTCTTGGAATGGCCCAGACGGACCGCCATGGCAACGTCAACGTGTCCAAGTTCGGCCCGCGCTTTGCCGGGGCAGGCGGCTTTATCAACATCTCGCAAAACGCCAGCCGCCTTGTGCTGGCCGGCACGCTGACTGCGGGTGGTTTGAAAATCGCCCTGGAGGCAGGCAGGCTGCGGATCGCCCAAGAAGGCAAGGTGCGCAAGTTCGTGCAGGACGTCGAGCAGATCACCTTCTCCGGCGCCTTTGCGGTCGAGACCGGGCAGGAAGTTCTCTACGTGACCGAACGCTGCGTCTTTGGCGTTGGCAGGGCGGGGCTGGAACTGCTGGAAGTAGCCCCCGGCATCGACATTGAAAAGGACATCCTGTCGCAACTGGACTTCGCGCCAAAGATGGGCAACGTGACCACGATGGACCCGCGTATCTTTGCCCCCGACGCCATGGGGCTGCGGGCCGATTTTCTCGATGCCGAGATACAGAACCGGATATCCTTTGATCCGGACCGGCGACAACTGAAGGTGAACTTCCGGGGCTATACCCTGTCGGACCCCGAAGACCTGACACGGCTGAGCAACACTGTGAAGGCACTCTGCCGCGGCTTCGAGCAACAGGTCGATTGCATCGTGCATTACGATGGGTTTTCCCTCGCGCCGCATCTGGAAACGGCGTATCAAGATGTGATCGCGGAGTTGGAAAAAACCTTCTACCGCAGCGCCACGCGGTTGACGAAAAATCCGTTCCTGCGCAGCAAATTCGGCGCTGAACTGGCCAAACGGGATGTCAGCGCGCGCGAGATCTCGAATGCCATCGTATCACGAGCAGAATGAACAAGACCAACGATATCAGCCCCGAGACAATGCCTGACACCGTTTCCAAAGTCCGCTGTGTCTCCCGGCACGGCTTTCACGACGTGGCTTACAGCGACTGGGGCGACCCTGATGCTCAGGACTGTCTTGTTTGCGTGCACGGCCTAACCCGCAACGCGCGCGACTTCGATCAGGTTGCGCAGGCGTTGTCGCCGCAGATGCGCGTCATTTGTGCAGACCTGGCCGGGCGCGGGCAAAGCGACTGGCTCCGGGACGCCAGCGACTACAATCTGCTGCAATACAACATGGACATGACCACCTTGCTGGCGCGCACGGGGCTGCCGCAGGTGGACTGGCTCGGCACGTCGCTCGGCGGCCTGATCGGGATTTCCCTCGCGGGCATGGAAGGCTCGCCCATCCGCCGCCTGATCATCAATGACGTGGCCCCGGAAATCCCCTACGCGGCGCTGCGCCGGATCACCTCCTACGTGCAGACAAAAACCGAGTTCGAGACGCTGGACGATGTCGAAGCGCACCTGCGCGAAACGCTCTCCCCCTTCGGCCCGATGACCAATGACGACTGGGCAAAAATGGCACGTACCAGCGCGTTCGAGACCGAAACCGGCTATCATCAACACCATGATCCCGGCATCATCTCAAACTTCCGCCGCTACTTCATGTTCATGCACTTCAACATCTGGAAATACTGGGATGCCATCACCTGCCCGGTTCTGATCCTGCGCGGAACACAATCCGACTTCCTGACAGAACGCCTGCGCGACAAAATGCTCGAAAGACTGCCCCACGCATCGGTGATCGAATTCGACGGCATCGGCCACGTACCAACCCTCAACACACCGAGCCAGATCAACGAAATCAAAGAGTGGCTCGCGGACACCGACGACCAAAAATAGGGTAACCCAAGTCGGTTCACCTTAACCCGCGCCATACCAAACGCCCGCGCATAATTGATTGTTGTCGCGTCTTGGCTCGCTCTTTTCGACGCGTCAAAGATCTGAAGCCAGATGATCCGTCTTGCATCAGTTTCCGTCTTTCGCCGGATCGCTCCGTTTCGCCCGGTTTCACAATGCACTAGGGTAGGACCAAACGTCAGTGTTCACCGCATTGAACCCCGACCGAAAGCCGTGCCTGCATTGCAAAACAAGCCTAGTAAATGACTGAAACCCAAGCAGAACCCTCCAAGAAGAAACGGACACGGCTCTCTCCGCAAGAGCGGGAACACCGGATCATCAACGGTGCCATCGAAATCGTGTCCGAACGCGGGTTTTCCTTCTCCACACGCGAACTTGCGGCGCATCTGGGGATCAGCCAAAGCCTGTTGTACCGCTATTTTTCCACCAAGGAAGAAATCATCGATAAGATCTACGACCGGGTCTACATGGGGCGTTGGAACCCGGAGTGGGATGAGATCCTGGTGGACCGTAGCCGCAGCATGCAAGATCGCCTCGAAACCTATCTGAGCGACTATGCCCGGGTAGTTTTGCAAAAAGACTGGGTGCGGATCTTTCTGCTGTCAGCCTTTGATGAACCGGTCATCTCGCAGCGCTACATTGCCATGCTGCAACGGCGCATATTCGAGCCTATCCTAGCGGAACAACTTCAGGCCATGGGGCTGGAAGAACCCAAAGACCCGAACGACAGGGCAATGGCGATGGAGCTGATCTGGAGTTTTCACTCCAGCTTTTTCTATCTCGGTGTCCGGCAATGGGTTTTCAAAGTGCCGCCTTCGGTGGAAGTCGACCAATATGTCGCGGCGCGTGTGGGATCGTTTCTGGCGGGCTTCTCGAAGTTTCTGGAGAGCGCCTGCGCGCGTTGAACCACAGCGTCTTTTGTCAACGTCTGAGCAGTCCCTCCGGCGCGATTTGTATGTAGCCTAGACTGGGCTGCGTTTGCGACCCACCTAAATCTCCGGTAATCTGTCTTATGTTAAAAGTGTCGCAGGCTCGCACACACCTTGCCACGCGAATTACCAAGGGTTTGCGCTGAAGGCGCGACATCATACGCCCGATCTACAAACCGGGCGTATGACAGAGTGCTCTCGAACCCTACTCGGCAGGTTCGGCGTCACGCACGCCGTGCTTTTCGCGCTGACCATCCCGGAACAGGGCTTTGGCAAGCGCGAGACACATCAATCCCATCACCATCGTAAACGGCAGTGCCCCGATGATCATGGCATTGCGGAGCGCATCCAGCGGATTGTTTTCCCCCGCCGCCATGATCAAGGCGCCGATAACAGCCGTGAGGATGACACCCCAAACGATCTTGTGCTTGTTTCCGATCTCCTGGTCGCCGCCCGACATGATGGTGTTCATCACCAGAATGCCAGAGTCTGCCGAGGTCACAAGGAAGGTCATGATCAGCACCACGCACATGACGGTGATTGCTGTGAGCAGACCACCAGAGATCATCTCTCCCAAGGTGACAAAGAGCTTGGCCGTGTTCGAAGCGCCAATGATGGCGCCGTCAGCACCGCCCGTGAGTTCCAGGTCAATTGCCGTGCCGCCCAGGATGGTCATCCAGGCAAAGCAGACCAGAGACGGCGCGATGACACAGCCGATAATGAACTCGCGCACCGTGCGGCCTTTGGAGATACGCGCAAGGAACAGGCCTACAAACGGAGAGAATGCGATCCACCATGCCCAGTAGAAGGTTGTCCAGCCAGACTGCCACCCAAACTGCCGACCTTGTTCGCCTGCCGCATACACCTGCGCGAGAACGTCCCCTGACAAGGCCGCCGCGTCGCCTTCAAGGCCGGACACGAACCCATCATAGCTGCCCCATGGGCTTGTCGCGCCACCACGCAGAGCATCGGCAAACGGCGCGGCCTCTGCCGGCAAGGCCGTGGCAAAATCGGACGCTGATTGCGGACCATGGGCTGAGAAGCTCAGCGACAAGAAGTTGAAGACGTAGTCAACCATGGCCGATGCGTAGGTTGTCATTGCAAAGAGAAACGATCCAAACACAACAAAGGTCAGCAGCAGGACCAGCGACAGCACCAGATTGAGGTTCGACAGGTACTTCACGCCCCGCCCGACACCGGACACGGCGGAGATGATGGACAATCCCATGATGACCACAAGACCGGCAATCAATCCGACTGCGCCCGGCTTGGGTGCGTCTCCGGTCAGATCCATGATCCAGGCCATGCCTGTGATCGCATAAAGCCCGTCAATGAACTGCGACACGCCGTAACCGATGGTCACCGACACGCCAAGAATGGTCGCGACAACCCCGAGAACGTCGACCACATGGCCAAGAAACCCGTTCATTGCGCTGCCGAACAAGGGCGTCAACGCGGTGCGGATCGTGAGCGGCATGTCGCGGGTGTAAGCGTAGTAGGCAAGGCTGAGCCCGGTGACGACGTAAATCGCCCAGGCATGGAAACCATAATGCAGGAACGTGTAGCGATACCCGGATTGCAAAGCGTCTTCGGTGTTGGGTTCGACCGCTTGTGACAGGACAACGGGGTTGGACCCCCACAGTCCCAGTGGCTCGGCGGTTGCAAATACCATCAGACCAACACCCAGACCGGCACCAAACATCATCGAGAACCACGAGAAGTTGGAAAACTCCGGCGCTTCGCCAGACGATCCCATGATGCGGCGGCCCGTGCTTGGGATGATCGCAACAGCAATCAAAAAGAAGAAGAACACGCCAACGATCACGACGTAAAACTGGTTGAAGATCGCAAGCAGTTGGGAGTTCCAGCTGCCCAGGGTGCCGTTTGCATTGGCCGGAAAGATCAGCGCCCAGAGCACCAGGCCGACCATGATGGCTTTTGAAAAGAGTGCAATCTGAAGACTGTGACCCTCATAGAAGCCCCTGTCTTGGGTTGTGACCTCAAGGTCGGTGAATGGGGGTTTTATCGTCATGTTCGTCTCCCTGATTGTTGGCTTTGGCTACAGGTCCGGAACAAGGTGCCCGCCCCGCATGTCTTCGTGTAATTTTTGGTCGCTGTTTCCCCGGACGTCAGAACTCCGCTTCGAACTCCAAGGCACGGCCCACAGCGTCCGAGCCAAGCGCTGAAGGCTTTTTCAATCGCGCAACCTGTGTGTTCATCCCGGCCCGAAATTTCCGTCAGGCCCTCAGAAAGGAGCAGTTGACGGTATCCTTCAATTCGAAAAAAACTCATTTTCAGGTGAATCAGATTCATCTTTTCCGCGCTGAAAACCGACAACCCAGTTCTTCCTCGATGCGATTCAGGGTGTTGTCTTTACGCCGATTGGATTGCACATATCAGTTGAGCACCCACACCGGCGGGAGCCCGCTACCTATGGTGAACACAGGTTTGCCGTTCTATCTCATGCAGCCTGCACTCTGACCGGCCAAAGCAAGCGGCTCCGGCTTGGGTTTGACCAGATGGCCAGCAGGTTCCCTAGGCTTCGTCAGTACCGACGGCGGCCCGAGTGCCTGTCACAAGTCGGGGATCTGCCTCGGATTTCCATCTTCGTCCAACGCGACGAAGACAAAGTCGGCATCGGTTACTTTGTTGGCCTGTTTGCCAAATCGGGGGCGTGCCCAGACATCGACATGAATGCGCATCGAAGTGCGGCCCACATGATTGAGAGTGGCATAAAGTGTCACCTCATCCCCAACCTTGACGGGGCGAAGAAACTGCATCGCTTCGACCGCGACGGTTGCCCCTCGGCCCTGAGCCACCCGCCCAGCCATGTTTCCAGCCGCCAGATCCATTTGAGACATGATCCACCCGCCAAATACATCCCCCGCCGGATTGGTGTCGGCGGGCATTGCAACCGTTCGAATGACAAGAACACCATCGTCCTGCTGGCGGCCGTGAAGGCTCCGGAGTCGTGCGCGTTCTAAAGGCGTCTCGTTGGCCATAGGTGCTACCCTGCGTCTGTCTTGGCCCTTAGGAAACCTAAAGGGCCGAGGCTTTTGTCCCCGGCCCTGACTTTATAACCGGCGATCACCGCGCAAAGCCACCAAAAGGCTTCAGTTCTTTTGGACCCAAAGCGGCATGCTTGTCTTTGATGCTTTGGGGGATGTTACCGATGTAGACCATCCGTGTCGCGGGCGCAGCCGCCAACCAGCGTTCGGCAAAGTTGTTCCAGTTCTCAATATGAATATGCGCGGATTGTTCGTTTGCGAAACGTTCATACACCAGAACGTCGCCATCATCGGCAACATAGTACTGGTAGTTGAGCGTGCCGCCTTCGGCACGGGTGGCCTCTACGATCTCTTCTACAATGCCCTTGAAGTCATCGCGCTTTCCATCCGCGATCTTGGCTTCAACGATCCATCCGATGTTGTCGAACATTCTCTTCTCCTCCCAGAGAGTTGCTTGCTTAAAGTGCTGAGGTCGGCAGACCGATATCCAGCGTCGCCGTCAGAATCCCGGGGGCTTCCTCGGCGGCCACAACCACCTGTCCGGTCGGATCGACGATCATCGAATGACCCCAGCTTTTGAAACGCCCTTTGTCGAACATCCCACATTGGTTTGCGGCCACGATGTAGGCCCCTGTTTCCCGCGCGCGCTCTTTCAGAAGGCGCTCCCAATCACGACGTCCCGTCGTCTGGGTGAAGGCGGCCGGCACCATGATGACCTTCGCGCCGTTGCGCCTCAGAGCTGAAAAGTGATCGGGAAAACGCACGTCATAACAAATCGCGTGCCCAAACGTCACGCCATCCACGTCAAACGCGATAACTTCATCCCCGGCGGACAGGTGAGACGCTTCGTTGTGGACTACACTGTCCGCCAGGGCATCCCCCTTGATCTCGAAGAGGTTGATCTTGCGATAGGTCGACAGGACCTCGCCTTGGCGGCCGAACATCACGCTCGTATTGTAGAGCTGATCGTCATCCGAGAGTTCTATGAACCCGCCAAGGTGAACGAAAATCCCATGGTCCTTGGCCAGCCTCGCGATCGCCTTGATCGCTGCGCTGTCCTGCAAGGACTGAGCGCGTTCGCGAGACGCATCCCGACTCCCTGTCAGGCAAATAGAGTACTCCGGTAGTGCAACAAAATCACTTTTGTGATCCACCGCGGCCTGGCGTGTCAAAGCGACGATCGCGTCAACATTGGCGTCGATGTCGTCTTGCGAATTGAGTTGGATAACTGCGAATCTCATGCGCCCTAACCTGCGCACCTCATATTGTTACGTCAATATAAATCTGAATTTGGCAATCTGAAAAGATTGTGTGACCCTTCCCAGTGCGGCCAGAAAACCAATGGCCACCTCCATCCATTTACCCGAAATTAATGCACTTTTCTCGCGGAACAGAGCAATCCAAACCCTTCGCAGAGATTGGCCACAGGGGTTCGCGCGACAATTCATATTGACATAGCAATCTAAAGATCCGTAAGTTTTGATCCAGCGACACCGCATGTGTCGACAAAAGCCAAACGGACTTAGGGAGGAAACATGGCTGATTCTGAGAATGTCATTTGGGTGGCTGAGGCAACGATCCGCGACGGTCGCCGCGCCGATTTCGAGGCAGCAAAATCCAAACTCATCGACCTCACGTCGAAGGATGAAGGCGTCCTGAATTACGAATGGTACAACACCGAGGAGACCGGTGCCGTCTACATCTATGAGCGCTATGCCGACGTGGACGCAGCCTGGGTTCATCTCGACACCTGGGCGCAAGGTGCCGAAGCCTTCATGGATGCGGCGAACTTTGAGCGGCTGATCGTTCTGTCCGACCTGCCGGCCGATATGCGCGCCAAGCTGGAAGGCATCAACTGCGTCTATCGTCTGCCATGGGGCGGCATCAACAACACCTGAACACAAAGCCGAAGGCACGGGCGCGGCCCGTGTTTCGCGCAGGCACATCGCCTGCTCAATAGCCAATCATGGGAGGCAAACATGATTCAAGGTGCCAAAATTCTTGCGGCTTGCACAGCTGCATTCATGTCGCTCGCACAAAGCGCCGCGGCGGATACCAACCTGACATTCCACACGGCTTTCGGCGAGGCGGGCCTCAACGAAGGCGCGCGCGTCTGGATGGACATGGTCGAAGAGCGCACGGAAGGCCGCGTGACCTTCAACCGTCTGTTCGGCGGCCCATTGGGCAAGTTCACCGGGCAGCCCACGGGCATCAAAGCCCGCTCGTTTGACGTCGGCGATACGTCTTCGGTCTACAACCCGGGCCTGTATCCGATGAGCACGGTCGCGATCCTGCCGTTTATCAGCGACAACATGGACGCGCACGCCAAAGCGATGCACGACATGCAAACGTCGGAAGAGTTCACCGCAGAGTTTGACCGGCTGAACCAGAAATTCCTGTTCAACAGCTCCTGGATCTGGATCCAGACGATGTCGCACGAGCCTCTGACGACAATGGCAGACCTTGCGGACAAGAAAATCCGCGCACATGGCGGATCGGCCGAAGCTCTGACCGCTGCCGGAATTACCTCCTACGCTATCCCGTTTGGCGAGCTGCCTGCCGCCGCCGAGAAGAAAGTCGTGAACGTTGTGACCATGGGCGGGCCCTCCGGCATGGTTGACTTCGGCTTCGGCGATATCTTTTCGCACTGGAATGACAACCTGATCTGGAACTGGTTCCCGATGACCATGGTCATGAACAAGAAAGCCTGGGATGAGATCCCGGCGGAAGACCAGGCAATCATCGAAGAGATCAACGCTGAAATGGTTCAGGTCGTGCTCGATCTCGTCTGGGCGCAGGAGAACGCGGCCAAGGAAGCGCTGATCAACGATTACGGCACTCAGGTTGTTCATTTCGAGGAAATGGACCAGCTGGCGGCCTTTGGTGCGGAGTCCTGGAAACTCTGGATCGAGGACATGGACAGCAAGGGGATCGACGGGCAAGGCCTCATCGACACCTACAAGTCGCTCTACGAGGGACATCTCGCATCCAACTAAGTTGAACCCTTGGCCCGCCGCATCCAATGGCGGGCCTTGTCTTCAATCAACAGGCCACCGTCCATCCAGCCAAAGAGCCGGACCAGCACGTGTGACCTCGGGAGCGGCACCTTCGGACATGGCTCCGGGCAAGGATGTCGTTCGCGCAAAGCAGCGGGACAGTCTCATGCAATCGCTTCAAAGCCAACTCGAGAACATCTTGAGCTATGTTTCGGCCACTGCCGTTGCGTTCATGATGCTCATCACCGTGGCTGACGTCGTCGTCAGATACGCCACACCCTTCAGCGTTCCCGGCTCCTATGCCTTTGTGAGCCTGTCATTCGTCTTTGTGATCTATCTTGGACTGTCTGTCGCGCAGCGCGAAAACTCGCATATCGCGATTGATGCGCTTTACGACAAGCTCGGTCGCGGCCAGAGGAAGCTCCTACAGATCCTCCAACTGAGCATATTCAGCGCCTTTTTTGGTGCTCTCACCTGGTACTCCGCCGTCACGGCCTGGGAAAACTACCAGTTCAACGACACCATTCTTGGCGCCATTCAGGTCGTGACCTGGCCGGCTCGGATCATGATCCCCATCGGGTTTCTGTTCCTGACCTTGCGCATGGTTGTGCAGCTTTACGCCATCTTCGCGCGTGACGAGCTGATCGAAGAGGGTGTCGAAGCCGCTCCGCAAGAGGAGGAGGCATAACATGGATTTCTCGACACCGATCATGATCATCGGCCTTGTGGCTGTCATGCTTGCGCTGCGGGTTCCGGTCGGGTTCACGCTTTTGATCAGCGGCACGCTCGGCTTTGCAATGTCTCGCGGGTTGGACTCGACGCTTCAAACATTGGGTGCCCGGTTCTACGACATCGGGTCCGGCTATTCGCTCAGCGCAGTGCCGCTGTTCCTTTTGATGGGCCATATGGCCATCGCTTCCGGCGTCACCGACGACATGTTCAAGGCGGCACGGACCTTTGTCGGCCACATCAAGGGCAGTCTCGTTCTGGCGACAACCTTCGCGGCCGTCGGGTTCGCGGCCTGCTCCGGATCGACCACATCGACAACGGCGATCTTCGGCAAGGTCGCCCTGCCGGAAATGATGCGCGTGGGCGTGGACCGCCGACTTGCAGCCGGTTGTATCGCCACGGTTGGCACTCTGGCCGGGATGATCCCACCATCAGTTGTGTTGCTCGTCTATGGCATCATCGCGCAGGAATCCATTCCACGCCTGTTCATTGCCGGGATTGTTCCGGGCCTGCTGACGGCGCTGGCCTTCGGGATCATGATCTATGTGCGTGTGATGCGGAAGCCCGAACTGGCCCCGGCCTTGCCGCCATCAACGCGTGCCGAGAAAATCGACGCGGTCAAAAGCGTCTGGGCGGCGATCCTGCTGGCTTTCATAGTCATCGGCGGCATCTATCTGGGTGTTTTCACACCGACGGAAGCGGGTGCCATGGGGGCAGCGGGTGCGTTCCTGATTGCTCTGTTCCGGGGACGCGTCACAATTGACGCGATGAAGAATGTCTTCATCGAAACGTCCAAGACCACGTCCGTGATCTTCATCATCATGGTCGGCGCGTTGATCTTTACCTCCTACCTCGCCGTAAGCGGGACGTCGGGTGCCGTCTCTGCATGGATCGTGGGACTGGAGGTCAACCCGGGCGTGCTGGTGATCCTATACCTGGTTTTCATGCTGATCCTCGGGCTCTTCATTGATCCGATCTCCGTCATGTTCCTGACCGTGCCGATTTTTCTGCCTCCGCTGGTGCGCCTGGGGCTGGATCCGATCTGGATCGGGATCCTCGTGACCAAATCCCTTGAGATCGGCCTGATCACACCGCCGATCGGCTTGAACGCCTTTGTTCTCAAAAGCGTCTCGCCCGGGTTCTCCTTCAAGGAAATCTATGGCGGCATCTGGTGGTTCCTTCAGGTCGAACTGATCGTTCTGGCGATCCTCTTCAGCTTCCCGGAGCTGACCACGTGGCTGCCGGATCTGATGTATGGCGGCTGACGCCTGATCTCCCGCGCCGGAACTGCCCGGCGCGGGACCTGCCCGCAGGCCCGCCGGGCAAATTTCAAGAACAAGCGCGCCACGCCATTAGGGAGACAAACCATGCGACTGAAGATAGTAACCGGTGCCGCTCTGAGCGCCCTGCTGCTGGCCGGGCCAGCCTCCGCCGAAGGAACCCACAAAGCCGAACTGCTGACCGAGCTGCCCGCCACGCTCAACTCACCAGCCAGCATGGGGCTCGATTCCGCCGGCAACCTCTATTTCACATCACCCAACTTCCACAACGAAGCCATGGTCAAAGCCGGCGCACTCGAGGCCCCTGCCCCGCCTGCCATTGCCAAGGTCGCTCCCGACAACACTGTCAGCATCTGGTACACCTTTACGGCGGATGACATGGAGCCGACATCGGGTCTGATCGGCCCGTTCGGCATCACCTTCGGCCCCGACGGCAACGCCTATTTTGCGGACATGCAGCTTTGGTTCGGCGGCACATCCCGGATCATGCGGATCAACGTTGAAGACGGCAAGGCTATGGCTGTCGAGCCTGTGGTCATTGGCACATCCTTCCCCAACGCGCTCGTGTTCCGGGGCAATGACCTGTTCCTGTCCGACACGGTTCTTGTGACGGAAAAAGGCGTGTCCACCACCAGCGGCCTTTACAAATTCTCGCTCGATGAAATGAACAGCGGCCCGGTTGAGGTAAAGCCTTACGCCGAAGGCGATGCCGACCCCCATCTGTTCGAGACGTTCACTTCCAACGGCGCGCTCACGTTTGGTGCCAACGGGTTGACGGTGGACGGCGAGGGCAACCTTTACACGTCCATCATGGAAGACGGCACGATCGTGAAAACAACCGTGGATTCCGATGGCAATCTGGTCGACAGCGAAGTCTTTGCGCGCGGCATGGGGGCCGTGGACGGCATGGCCTGGGATGCCGGGACGAACAAGATCTACCTGACGGATCTGGCACATAACGCCGTCTACAGTGTCGATATGGAGGGCAACAAATCCCTACTGGCCCAGAACCCGGATACCGACGGGACCGGCGGCGCGCTGGATGCCCCGGCCGAAGTGATCGTGCGCGGCAAGGACGCCATCATCACCAATTTCGACGCGACGGGCCTGACGCCTGACATGGTCAATCAAGCCGCCGATCTGCCGATCACCCTGTCCGTGATCCGGCTGGATTGACGCGCCGCCCCCTTTCGCACCACCCGCATCAGTCGGGTAGGCGATCCACGAACTTCCCTGGCCAATGGGGCCAGTTCACAGGCTGCAAAGTCCAGGACTGATCCCATTGGCCCTTTTCCCCAGGCTCAACACACGGAGACTGCACCGATGGCCATCAAGAACATCCTTTGCGCATACAACGGTCGCAACACGGCAACCCGGAGCTTGGACTATGCGTTGCGGCTTGCAAAACACCACGGCGCGTTTCTGACCGGCGTGGTCCGACACAGCAAACCCGTCATGGAAACCCGGTTTGCCGCGCATCTTCCAAAAGATGTCATTGATGCAATGCACCGGAACGACACCGATCTGATCGCAGCGATTGCAAAACGATTTGAGGCAGAATCCAAGGCAGCCGGTTTGTCCGCCAGTTCGGAGTTCATTGAGATCGCCGACAAAGAGGACCTTGCTCTTGGCGCCATGGCGCGGCCCTACGATCTTGTTGTGACAGGTGTGCCATCAGAGGACGTATCCGTCGCGCATCTGACCGCACACCCCGATTTGGTGGCGTTGCATAGCGGGCGACCGGTTCTGGTCGTTCCGGATTCCGGATCCCATGAGAGCCTCGCCGATCATACACTTGTGGCCTGGGACGGCGGGCGGTCGGCCGCTCGGGCCTTGGGTGATGCGCTGGCGATCCAGGAGACGCACTCGAAAGTAACCGTTCTCTATGTTGGCTCCGAAGCGCCCAAAGGAACAGAACAACTCCTGAACAATCTGCGCAGGCACGGCGTTGCGGCAGAGCTGCTTGTGAAACCCAAGAAAACCACGGTGTCGGACACCATCGTCAAGACAGCCGAGGAAATCGGGGCGAACTTCATCGTGATGGGCGCTTACGAACGCAGCAAGTTTTCGCATGACATGTTCGGTGGCCCCACCACGGATGTCATGCGGCATTCCAAAGTTGCAGTTTTGCTATCCCACTAGCGTCGCCTGCACCTGCATCACGCGACCAAAAGAAGGCGCATGCGGGTTCCCGGCGCACACAGCACACCTTATTTCAGGCGGTCCTTGGCGGCGCTGGCGGCCTGACGCATGCTGGTGGCGAAGAGCGTGACATCAATGGCCGTAGCAATGTAGGACGCCCCAAGCGCACGGCTTTCGCGTTGCAGATCTGCATCCATGGTCAGCAGGCCCGCCGCCTTGCCCGAAGCGACAATCCGCCTCACCGCATCCAGCACCGCCGCCTTGACCTCCGCATGCCCGGCCTGACCGAGATACCCCATGTCAGCCGCGAGATCGGACGGGCCGATAAACACGCCGTCGATGCCCTCAACCGCAAGAATGTCATCGAGCGCCACCATGCCCTTGCGGTTTTCCACCTGAACCAGCAGGCAGATTTCCTGCCGCGCGGTGGCGAGATAGTCCGGTATCCCCGAGAAATCCGAAGCCCGCGCCAGCGCCGCGCCGACACCGCGGATCCCGTGCGGCGGATAGGTCACCGCATCCACAAGCGCCGTCGCTTCGTCCCCGCTTTCAACCATCGGGATCAGCAGGGTTTGCGCGCCCGCATCGAGCAGCTGCTTGATCATCCACGGCGCGCCCACCGGCGGGCGCACAACCGCGTGCACCGGGCGGCCCGCGATCACCTGAAGCTGCGCGGTGATCGAGCGCAGATCGTTTGGCGCGTGTTCGGCATCGATTGTCACCCAGTCGAACCCCGCGCCCGCGCTGATCTCGGCCACATAAGGATCCGCCAGACCAAGCCAGCAGCCCAGTTGCAACTCGCCTTCGGCAATCGCGTGTTTGAAAAGGTTACGGGGTGCGGGCATGAGACTTATCCAAAGCGAATGTCGACCGAACCAAACGGCCCGAAGTCGGCGTGAATGTCGGTGCCGGAGGGGCATTCCACCGGGCGAATGAAACTGCCGGACAGGATGATCTGACCCGGCTCGATGCTCTGACCATACCCCGCCATCCGGCGCGCCAGCCATACAACGCTTTGAACCGGATCGTCGAGCACCCCGGCCCCGAGACCGGTCTCTTCGACATCCCCGTTGCGCGTGGTGATCGCGCCCACCCAGCGCAAATCAAACGCATCAATGGCATGGCGCTGCGTGCCAAGGACAACACCGGCGTTCGCGGCATTGTCGCTGATCGTGTCATACACCGTGCGTGTCTTGCCGGTTGCCGCATCCTGCCGCACAATCCGCGTATCCAGAATTTCGAGGCAAGGGGCCACGTAATCCGTCGCCGCGATCACGTCGTCTCGGGTGATATCGGCCCCGCTCAAAGGCGCCTTGAGCACAAAGGCGATTTCCGCTTCGATCCGGGGCTGGATAAACCGCCCTTTCGGCACGGTCGATCCGGTCTCAAACACCATGTCATCAAACAGAATGCCGCTGTCCGGAATGTCGATATTGAGCGCGTATTGCATGGCCTTGGACGTCAGCCCGATCTTCCATCCCACAACCCGGCGGCCCGCTGCGATCTTGGCGCGGTAAATCGCGTTCTGGATGGCGTAGGCGTCGTCCATGCCCATCTCGGGATGGCTCTGGCTCAGGATGCCAATCTGCTCGCCGCTCTGTTCGGCCTTTAGCAAAGCGGTGGCGGCGGCTTCATGCTCTTCGGGGCTCATAGCACTTCATCCTCAACCGTGTTGCGCAAGGTGCCGATGCCGTTGACCTCAACTTCGACAACATCGTCGGGTGCAAGGTAGCGCGGCGGGTCAAACCGGGCCCCGGCCCCGGTGGGCGTGCCGGTGATAATAATGTCTCCCGGCTGCAGCGTCATGAAGGTGGAGATGTATTCGATCTCTCGCCGGATCGGGAACATCATGCGGCTGAGCACATCGTCCTGCCGCACTTCGCCGTTCACCCGGGTAACGATGCGCGCCGCGTCAAGCTGCGCCGCATCCTGGAACGGCACAAGCCACGGCCCGATGGCCCCCGAACAATCCCAGTTCTTACCTTGGGTGACGTTGAACTTGGCATGGCGCACCCAATCGCGGATCGTGCCTTCGTTGCAGATCGTCAGGGCGGCGATGTGATCATAGGCGTCTTCCTGCGAGATCCGCCGCCCGGCCTTGCCGATCACAATCGCCACTTCGCCTTCGTAGTCGAGCGTGTGGTTCTCCGGCGGGCGGATCAGCGGGCGGTTGTGCCCGGTGAACCCACTGGCGAACCGTGGAAAGAGCGACATGTACTTGGGCTGGGCGCTGCCGTCCTTGTACTCCGCGTTCCGGTCCGGAAAATTGACGCCAACACACAGGATACGCGGCGCGTTCGGCAGCACCATTTCGAAACGGTAATCCGTATGGGTGACGGGCTGACCCTTGGTGACCTCTTCCAACCGCTTCAGACCATCGTTTTGAACAACATCCAGCAGCGTTGGCCAGCGTTCGAACAACGGTGTTGCCGCCACCATGCCGCCGTCTGTTACCGCGCCGTAGAGGGTTTCACCCCCCGATGAATAAGTTGCAAAGCGCATCATGCCTCCTCAACCGGGTCGATCCCGCCCATGCAGATGTATTTCAGTTCCATGAAGTCATCGAGACCATGGCGCGATCCTTCGCGGCCAAGTCCGGAAGACTTCACACCGCCAAAGGGGGCCTCTGCGGTGGACACAAGCCCCGTGTTCACCCCGACCATGCCGTAATCCAGCGCCTCGGACACGCGCCAGACCCGCGCGTGATCCCGGCTGTAGAAGTACGAGGCAAGCCCGAACTCGGTCTCATTGGCGGCGGTGACAACCTCCGCTTCGGTCTCGAACCGAAACAGCGGCGCAACCGGGCCAAAGGTCTCTTCCCTGGCCACGGCCATGTCCGATGTCACACCGGTGAGGATCGTCGGCTCAAAGAACGTCCCGCCCAAGCCATGCGGCTTGCCACCCAGAGTAATGGCCGCCCCCTTGCCCGTGGCGTCCGCGATATGGGCCTGCACCTTTGCCACGGCAGCGTCATCGATCAGCGGGCCGAAAGTGACGCCCTCCTCCATGCCATTGCCGGTGGCGAGCGTCGCCACCCGCGCCGCCAGCTTCTCGGCAAAGGCATCATAGACCCCTGATTGCACATAAATCCGGTTCGCACAGACGCAGGTCTGGCCGTTGTTGCGGAAATTGGCGACAATCGCCCCCTCTACCGCCGCATCCAGATCCGCGTCATCAAAGACAATGAACGGCGCGTTGCCGCCCAGTTCCAGCCCCAGCTTCTTGATCGTCGGTGCGCATTGCGCATAGAGCGCCGCGCCCACGCCGGTTGATCCGGTGAAGGTCAGCTTGCGCACGGTCTGGCTGGCGGTCATCACTCCGCCAATGGCACGGGCCTCGCCGGTGATGACCGAGAAAAGCCCGGACGGCAGACCGGCTTCTTCTGCCAGAACCGCAAGCGCGATGGCTGAAAACGGCGTTTGCGCCGCCGGTTTCAGAACCATGGCACAGCCCGCCGCCAAAGCGGGCCCGGCCTTGCGCGTGATCATCGCATTGGGGAAGTTCCACGGCGTGATCGCCGCCACCACGCCGATCGGCTGCTTGATCGTCACGATCCGCTTGTCCGGCGCATGTCCCGGCGTGATGTCGCCATAGGCCCGCCGCGCCTCTTCGGCGTACCATTCGATGAAAGACGCGCCATAGGCGATCTCGCCGCGCGCTTCTGCCAGCGGCTTGCCCTGCTCGGCGGTCAGGATCCGGGCGAGATCGTCCTGATGTGCCATGATCAGATCGTACCAGCGCCGCAGTACGGCGCTGCGCGCCTTTGCGGTCAGCGCCGCCCAGGATTTCTGCGCCAAGGCTGCCGCCGCGATGGCCTCTTCGGTCTCATCCGCGCCAAGGTCAGGCACATGACCGATCACTGCCCCTGTTGCCGGGTTGGTCACTGCGATCCCGGTCTCATCGGCGGCAATCCAGCGCGCCCCAACCCGCGCCGCCTGTTTCAGCAGCGCGGTGTCTTTCAAGGCGGGCAGGCTCATGGCGCGATGATCGGCGTGGCCTTGAGGCCAGACTCGCGGGTCTCAACCCCTGCAAAGCGGGTACCATGTTTGAACCAGCTTTCCGGCGCAGGCGCGCCCCAGAGCGTCTGGCGCTGCGGATCCTTCAGATCCCATTTGATCGGCTCCAGATCCGGATCAACGGTCTGGTAATCGGAGCAGTAGATCTCGATCCGATGCCCGTCCGGATCAAGGATATAGAGGAAGAAGGCATTGGAGATGCCGTGCCGCCCCGGCCCGCGCTCTATATTCCCCACATGTCCCGTGGTCGCCATCAGATCGAGCAGATCAATGATGTTCAGCGGCGTCGGCACCCAGAAGGCCACATGATGCATGCGCGGCCCGGTGCCATTGGTAAAGGCCATGTCATGCACACCGCCTTTACGGTGCAGCCACGCCGCCCAGAGTTTCTTGCTCTCTTCATCCTCCGTGTACTCCGTCACCCGGAACCCGAAATCGCTGTAGAAGGCCACAGAGGCGTCCACGTCATGGCTGAAGCAGTTGAAATGGTCGATCCGCAGCGGCTTCACACCCCGGTACAACGCGTATTTCTGGTGGATCGGCTCCAGCCGGTCCATCTTGTGATAGAACTCCAGCGGAATGCCCATGTTGTCGGAAGTCAGCAGCGTCCGGCCCTGATACGGGCGGTCAATCCACTGCGTCGGCCTGCCCTTGGACTGGAAATAGGTCTCCGCCTTGTCGAGATCCGCCTCGTCGAAGGTCTTGAAGCCCATGACCTCGACCGTGCCGGGCTGGTCCGACTTTTGCAGGATCACGCAGTGATGTCCGCGTTCTTCCATGGCACGCAGATAGACGTGGCTGTCGGTTTTATCCGTCACCTGAAGGCCGAGAATCTCGGTGTAGAACGTCTTGGACACCTCCAGGTCCTTCACGTTCAGGCAGACATGGCTAAGCCGGATGGTGTTGAAATCGGGGTACAGGTTGGGCGCTGGAACAGGCATGAAGGTCTCCTATGTCACAGGAAAGATGACGTTGGTCTGGCCGGTGCCGGACGAGGGGAAATACTCGGTCACCACTTCGCATTGGGCGTCGTATGCCTCCCAGCCAAGCGCGCCATACAGCATCGCCGTGTCGTGCATGGACCCTTCGCCACAGCAGAACTCCGCGTATTCCGGCAGCATCTTCAGGAAGGTTGCGTGATCGCCGCGTTGCCACATGTCGAGCACATGCAGATCCATCTGGCGGTTGAATTCGGAGCTGATCGTGAAGGTGCCGTTGTTGGCAGCGTAATCCTTGTTCGGCCAGATCTTGTGGCTCAAGGAGCCGGAGGCGACCAGCAGGACCTTGCTGTCCGAAGCCTCAACGGCCGCGCGGATCGCCTCGCCGACAATGCGGCTTTCCTCGTGATCGTGCACCGTGCACCAGGCCGCGACAGAGACAACCTTCATCTCGTGGGCGCGGGACATGAACCGCATCGGCACCAGCGATCCGTATTCCAGCTCCAGCGAATCCAGATGATGCGCCAGCGTATAGGCCCCGCGCTCCGTCGCCTCCCTTGCAATGGCATCGCCCAGCTCCGGGTTGCCCTGATAGTCATAGGGCATGTTCTGAATGAACTGCGGGAACTCGTTCGAGGTGAACAGCCCTTCGAACCGGCTGTTGGCATTGATGTGAAAGCCGGCGTTGATGACCCAATGGGTATCGCAGATGATCACCGTATCCGCCCCGAGCGCCTTGGCCCGCCGCGCGATTTCGAAATGGCCATCAATGGCGCTCTGGCGCTTGCCTTTCACCGGGCCGTCCTGCTCGGACATCAGCATCGTGGGCACATGGGTGCACTTTGCAGCAAGTACGATCTCTCCCATCACAGCGCTCCCAGCTTGGTGATCTTGTGCTGCCCGGTGGCGAAGGCGATGTTCTTCTGCTCCATGTAGAATTCGAAAGACCAATCCCCGCCGTCCCGGCCAATGCCGCTGGCCTTGAGCCCGCCAAAAGGCGTCGGCAGGTGGCGCACGTTCTCGGAGTTCACCCAGATCATCCCCGCCTCAAGCTGATCCGTAAGGCGCAGCGCGCGGGTCAGATCATTGGTCCAGACATAGCCCGTCAGGCCGTAAGCCACATCATTTGCCATGTGCAGCGCCTCTTCTTCCGTTTCGAACGGGATGGAGGTCAGCACCGGGCCAAAGATCTCTTCCTGGGCAATCCGCATCTGGTTGTTGGCCCCGGTGAACAGCGTCGGCCGGACAAAATACCCTTCGTCGCCAAGCGCCACGCCGCCCGCTGCAACCGTCGCACCATCCGCCTTGGCAATGTCGAAATAGCTGGTGACCTTGGTGTAATGCTCTTCGGTGACAAGCGGTCCGATTTCCGTGGCCGGGTCCAGCGGATGGCCGACCTTGATGGCATTCACCCGCTCGATCAGCCGCGCCTCGAAGTCTTCGCGTATGCTCTCTTGCACCAGAAGCCGCGAAGACGAGGTGCAGCGCTCGCCGTTGATCGAATAGATCATGAAGATCACTGCATCGAGCGCCCGATCAAGATCGGCGTCGTCAAAGACGATCACCGGGTTCTTGCCGCCAAGCTCCAGATGATTGCGTTTGAGCGTGTCCGCGCCCTGTTTGGTGATCAGGCTGCCGGTGCGGCTTTCCCCGACAAAGGCAATCGCCTTGACCTTGGGATGCTCGCACAGCGCCTTGCCCGCGCCTTCGCCGAAACCATTGACCGTGTTGAGCACGCCGGGCGGCAACCCGGCCTCTTCGGCGATCTCAACCAGCAGGCGCGCGGTCAGCGGCGAGGCCTCGGCAGGCTTGTGCACCACGGTACAGCCCGCCGCCAGCGCCGGGGCAATCTTCCAGGTCGACAGCATGAACGGCGTGTTCCACGGCGTGATCACCCCCACCGGACCAATCGGCACGCGGGTGGTGACATTCATCAGGGTTGGACTTTTCAGGTGCTGACCATCGCGGGCCTGCACCACCTGATCGGCAAAGTAGCGGAAGTTTTCCGCCCCGCGCAGCGCGGCCTTCGACATGAACTTGTAAGCCTGACCGGTGTCCCAGCATTCGCACAGCGCGATCTCTTCGGCCCGCGCCTCGATCCCTTCGGCAATCCGGATCAGCACGTCCCGGCGCTGTTTTGCGGGCATATCGCGCCACGCCGGAAACGCCTCAGAAGCGGCCGTGGCGGCGGCGTCGATATCCGCCGCGCTGCCATGCGCCACCTCGCAGATAACACTTTTGTCGACGGGAGAGGTGCTCTGAAAAACCCCTTCGGAGCCTGCCACATCCGCGCCTGCAATGCGGTTCAGAATTCCGGTCTCCCGGAACCGCCCCAGAAAGCCGTCCAGCTTGGCGATGTTGTCGTCGAGTGCGCTCATCTTGCCCCCTCCAAAGAGTTACAACAGGTTGGAATTCCGCGCGCCGCGCCGTGCAAACTCTGGCAGTTCTAGCCGGGTCGGACTTGCGGCAATACGAATCCTTAACATGTTAATTATTGCCAAGTTAATTAATCGACTTGCCTGCTGTCAAGCCAAAGTTTATTCCTGTCGCATGAATTCGAAGACGTCTCAGGCAGCGGGCACGGGTGCCCTGCCCTCCACCGCGCGATCGCTGCCGATTGCCCTGATCCGCGCGCGCGAAGGGGTCATGCTCCCAATCCGGGACATGCTCTCGGACACGGGCATCACCGAACAGCAATGGCGCGTGCTGCGTGTGCTTTCGGAGTTCGGCCCGCTCGACACCAAGACTCTCGCGGATCGTGCCAGCCTGCTCTTTCCCAGCCTCACGCGCATCGCCAATACGCTCAAGGAAAAAGGGCTTGTCACCCAGACGCGGGACAAGGCCGACCGCCGCCGGCAGTTCGTCGAGATCACCTTGGCGGGCCAGAAGCTCATCGACGATCATTCCGATCAGGCCGCCAGGATCGTCGACCGGTTCAAGGCGACCCTTGGCGCAGAGAACTACGAGCAACTGCTCGATCTGCTCGCCCGGCTCGACCCGGACAATCCCGGTTAGACACTGGCCCGGCGAGACTCTGGCCGCCCTAGACGCGGGTCTTCACCGTGCCATCCGCACACCAGCCATCAAAGATCTCAAGCGCCTTCTCGGCAAAGCCCGCGTCATTGATATGGCAATCAATGTCATGCCGGGTGACATTCGCGGGAAGCGTTTCGCGCATCTCGGTCAGGAAGGCGTCCAGCCCATCCTTGTCATAAAGATCCGCCCCTTCCCGGTCCCATTCACCCAGACCATGCGACGGCAGGATCATCGAAACCGGGGCCTTGGCCTCGGCCAGTCGCTCGGCATGGGCCCGCGCCACGGCGCGGCGTTCCTCGGTATTGAGAACAATGGATGTCAAAAGCCGGTTGTGCGCATGACTCAGATGAGCGCGCCATTTCTCCGGCACCGGCTTCCAGCCCACGATATCCACCAGATCATAGCAGCCGGGCGCGACGATCTGCGGCGTGCCGGACTTGCCCGCATGGGTCAGGCGGTCCTCCCCCGCTGAAATGTCCGAGCCATGAATGTGATTGCCAAGCTCCTGCGTGCAGAAATCAAACGTACAGACAAAGGCCCCCTGCCCTGCAAGGCTCTCAAAAGCGCGCCCGCCCATGCCCGTGGCGTGAAACACCGCCACCTCGAAACCGCGCGCCTCCAGCGCGGGCTTCAGCGGCACCACGTACTTCAACGCCGAGGTGCCGAGCGACATCATCCCGACCAGCGGTTTTTTGGCCTCGGGCGGCTGAACCGCCCGCGCCGCACCCAGAACCGCCCCCGCGGCCTGGCTCAACGAGGCCTTGCAGACCGAGTTCAACCCATAGAGCCCCCCGGCCCAGAGGATCATCTGCACATCGGCGGGCAGGCGCTCCGCCGGGATCAGCGGCGAGAAGGAGACGGTGGAGACAATGTATTTCGGCACGCCCAAAGGCAGCGCCGCGCAGACATCCAGCGCCAGATCGGTGCCCATGGTGCCGCCCAGCACAATCACCCCGTCAAAGCGCCCTTCCGCGAAAAGACGCGCCGCCAGCAGGCTCGCCCCTTTCGCCATGATCTGCATCGCGTGGTTTTCGTCGCCGCTGTCGATGGCGGCCCTGATCGAGCTGCCGCCTTCCTCGGCGACCGCATGTTTGGAGTAATCCGTCGGCTGGGACGGATCGCCCAGAACAGAGACATCCATGGTCGCCACGCGGCCGCCCTGGTCCGCAATGCAGCGCGACAGAAAGCCAAGCTCCGCATCTTTCGTGTCGTAGGTTCCAACAACGAGGATCGTTTTGTCCGTCATGCTTGCCTCTTACAGTTTGATCCAGGCGGTCTTGAGATCGATGTATTTCTCAATCGCGTGCAGGGATTTGTCCGCGCCATTGCCCGATTGTCCGACCCCGCCCAACGGCACCGTCCCATCGGCCCCGCCATAGGTGTTCACATGCATCACGCCGGTGCGCACCGCGCGGATCATCCGGTGGGCGCGGCTCAGGTTTGACGTCCAGACCCCGCCCGCCAGACCAAAGTCCGTCGCATTGGCGAGGCGAATGGCGTCATCGTCGCCCTCAAACGCCGTCACCGCAAGCACCGGCCCGAACACCTCGTTTTGAAAAAGCGTCGCCTCCGGCGTCACGCCGCTGACAACCGTGGGCGCCATGTAGGTCCCGCCGGTCTCCTGAAGGATCCGCCCGCCCCCCGTGACGATCTCGCCGCCCTCCGCCGTCGCGGTTTCCACAAAGCGCAGGTTCTGCGCCATCTGGGTCTCGGAGTTCACAGCCCCGATCTGCGTCGACACATCCAGCGGATCACCAACGCGCATCGCCTCCGCCGCGCGGGCAACCGCCGCGACAAACTCATCGTGGATCGCCCGCTCGACCAAAAGGCGCGAGCCCGCCACACAGACCTGCCCGGCATTGCGGAAAATCCCGCCCGCCGCGACCTTCGCGGCCTCGTCGAGGTTCGGCGCATCGGCAAAAACGATGTTCGGCGATTTGCCGCCCAGCTCAAGGTAAACCCGCTTGAGGTTGGACTGCGCCGCATACCGGAGCAGCCTGCGCCCGGTGCCGCCCGAGCCGGTGAACACCAGCACATCGACATCCATCGACAATCCCAGCGCCTCACCCACCACCGCACCTTCGCCGGTGACCGCGTTGAGCACACCCGACGGCAGACCCGCCTCCAGCGCCAGCGCGCACATCCGCATCAGGGACAGCGAGGCGGTCTCTGCCGGTTTCAGAACCACCGAATTGCCCATGGCCAGCGCCGGCCCCAGTTTCCAGGCGCCGATCATCATCGGGAAATTCCACGGTATGATAGCCCCCACAACCCCGACAGGCTCCTTGTGAACCAGCCCCAGCACATCCCCGGACGTGGGCGCGATCTCGCCATACACCTTGTCCAGCGCCTCGGCATAATATCGGATCGTCGCCGCTGCCGAGCCCGGCTCGGCCTTCAGCGCCATGCCGATTTCCGTACCATTGTCGCGCACGCCCAGCACCGCCAGCTCCAGCGCGTGCTGCTCGATCAGATCGGCCCAGCGGTGCATCACCGCCTTGCGCGCCGCCGGGGGCATGCCGGACCAGCGCCCATCCTCGAAGGCGGCGCGGGCAGAGGCGATGGCCCTGTTCATGTCCTCCGCCGTGCCTTTCGCCACGGTGGTCAACACCTGCCCGTCAATCGGAGAGACAACCTCCATCACCGCCCCGTCCGAGGCCGCAACGGACTTGCCGTCAATCAGGTGCCCAAACGGCTCCAAGGGGGCGGCCCGCAGGGCCTCGATCTTGCTCTGGTCCATGCCCTTACCTTTGCTGCGCGTCGTGAAGGTCGTGATCTTCATCCACCTGATGCGCGCGCCATTCGCGGATCATGGTCCGGACGTGCAGGATGAGGACAAGTATGATGATGCCGAACAGGATGGCCGCAATCGGGCGGTTGATCATGTCGAGCGGCGATTGCAGACGCGGCAGCGCCGAGCGCAGTTTCACCTCCATGATCCCGCCGAGCACCATCCCGAGGATGATCGGCACAATCGGCAGGTTCAGCCGCTTGAGCACCAGCCCCAGCACACCAAACCCCGAGGCGATCATGCAATCCGTCAGCGAATTGCGCAGCGAGTACACGCCGACAAACGACAGCAGCAGGATCATCACCCCAAGGAAGCGCGTCGGAATGCGGATCACCTTGGTCAGCAGGTTCGTCGAGAACAGCAGAAAGACCATGACAATCACATTGAGCGCGATCAGCGCGAAATAGAGCCCGTAGACCAGATCAATGTTGTTCTGGAACAGCTGCGGGCCGGGAATGACGTTGTGCACGTAAAAGACCGACAGCATCATCGCCGTCAGCGCCTCCCCCGGAATACCCAGCGCCAGCAGCGGGATCATCGCGGCGGCAGGCACCGCGTTGTTGGCCGCTTCCGAGGCCACAAGCCCCTCGGGCGAGCCCTTGCCGAAATCATCCGGCGTCTTTGATGTCTTCTGGGCGTAGGTGTAGCTCATGAACTGGGCGGTGAACTCGCCGGTGCCGGGGATCATGCCAAGGATCACGCCAAAGCCGGAGGCAACCGTCGCAACGCGCTTGTGCCCGAGCAATTCCTTGATCCCCGCCGACATCTTGCCGCGCACGGGTTTTGCGTCCGGGCTGCTGTCCGGCTCGATCAGCAGGAAAAACGCCTGGCTCAGCGCAAACAGGCCCAGCACCACAACAATCAGGTTGATACCGGAGCTGAGGAACGTCAGCTCGAAGGTGTAACGCGGCGTGTAGGTTGCCGCGTGCAGCCCCACGGTCTCAAGGAAAATCCCGAACATCGCCAGAAGCCCGGCGGCGAAGATCTGTCCGCGATGCGCCAGGATCACCAGAATGATCCCCAAAAGCGCCGCCAGGAAGATCTCGCGGCTGCCAAACATCGGCGCGATGATGGCGAGCACCGGCGAGAGCAGGATCAGGCACAAAATCCCGATGATCCCGCCCCAGAACGACGCGGAATAAGCCAGCGACACGGCGCGGTGCGCCTCGCCTCGCTGGGTCATCGGATAGCCGTCATAGGAGGTTAGCGCGTTCACCGCGGTGCCCGGCGTGTTGATCAGAACCGCCGGAATCGCGCCCCCGTACATCGAAGAGCCGTAAATCCCCAGCAGCATCGTCAGGCCGACAATCGGATCAAGCGAGAAGGTCGCGGGCAGCAGGATGGCAATGGCAACCGCCGGGCCAACGCCGGGGATCGCGCCGATGATGACACCGCCGATCGAGCCGATGAGAAGCGCCAGTCCGACGTCCCAGCGCAGCAGGATTTCCAAACCGGATATCAGGTTTTCCATGGTCCGCTCCGATCAGAAATAGGTCAGCATGATTTGGCGCAGCCCTTCGGGCAGCACCTCGTAAACCCGCCCGCCAGGCAGGTTCACCTTGAGCAGGGACTTGAACAGCACCACGATCACCACCGCCGTCACCCCGGCAGCAAGCAGCATCCCGCGGGAGCGATAGCCCATCCGCAGGCACAGCAGCACGGCAAAAACCAGCGTCGTCGGCAGGTAGCCCGCATAGGGAACCACGATGGCATAGGCGATGAACCAGCCCGCGAACTCCAGCGAGGCGAACCACAGCCGGACCTCCTGCCAGCGGCCTTCGATCCGCTCCGACAACGCCGAGCCAATCAGGTGCAGCGCCGCAAAACCCGCCATGCCGCCAAGCGACACCGCCGGCCAGAAGCGCGGCTGGGCCATCACCGGTTTGCCATCCCGCCAGACGGTCTGGTCGGTGATCTGCGACAGCAGGACAACCGAAACCACAAGGGCAAACCACGCAAAGACAATGTCCCCCGGTCGGCGGTAGCGTTTGAACAAGGCCTGAAGAGTCTTGACCCGCGACATGGTGGTTCCCCCTGATGCTGCAACAGGGCCGGGACATCCATACGCCCGGCCCGATCTGTGCTCTGCCTAGTTGGCCAGCATGGCCTCGATGGCGTCAATCGCGCCAAACTCCGCTTCGAGCCGGGCGTTGGCCACTTCGGCATTCTGCCAGTGGTTCAGCGCGCCGGTGTCTTCCGCAAACGCCGTGAAAACGAAAGCAAGGGCCGCTCCTGGTGTTTTCTGACTGAGCATGTATCTCTCCAGACCGATCGGTTCATATATTGAACCACTGTTGTAAAAAAAGATTGCCTTGTTAAATATCTTGTGTCAAACCTTTTTTTGTCGAACCTCTTTTTGTGATGGCTGAATGTCCTCTGTGTCCAAAGCTCTGGAGCTTTTGCCCCTGTTCACCGCAGCCCGGCCGGAGATCGGGCTGTCGCAACTGTGCCGCCTCGCGGGACGGGACAAGACGACGACCTATCGCCACCTGCAGGCGCTTGAGAGCACGTTCTTTGTCGAGCAGAACCCGCTGACCAAGGCCTATCGCCTCGGCCCGGCCCTGATGCATCTGGCTTCGGTGCGCGAGATCACCGTCCCCCGCAAGGCGGCGGCGCAGGCCGCTCTTGCACGGCTGGCCGAACAGACCGGCGAGACGGCGCATGTCTCTGTCCTGTCAGGGGAGACGATGTATTCACTGGCCTCCTGCGAATCGCCCCGGCACGCCACCCGCGTGATCATCGACATCACCGTCTTCCCGCTTCACGCCACCGCATCCGGGATTGCGGCGCTGGCGTTTGGGCCGGACAGGCTCTTCGACGCAGCCCTTGCCAACACGCAGGCTTTCACCGAGGCGACCCCCGTAACCGAAGCGGCGCTGCGCCGCTTTGCCCAAGACGCGCGGGCCACCGGGTTCGGCCAGTCCCACAAAAGCTACGAAGACGATGTTCAGAGCATTTCCGCGCCGGTGTTCGACCAGACCGGCCTGTTTGCCGGGGCGGTCTCCGTCGCCGCCGTCGCCTCGCGCTTCAGCACTCAACTGGCCAGCCGGATCATGACCCATCTGATCGAGGCCAGCCGCCAGATCACCCGTTCCTGGGGCGGCACAATCCCGCCTCACCTTGAAAACGCCTGGGCGCAGATCGTACCCGACAAGGCCGCCGTGGAGACACCATCATGAAAGACAGCAACTTCCTCAAGGAACACAACGGTCGCGTGCTGTGGCACCCCATGACCTCACCCGAGGACAGCGTGCAGAACCCGCCCAAGATCATCACCGAATCCGCCGGTGTCACGATCACCGATATTGACGGGCATTGTGTGGTGGACGCGGTCGGCGGGCTCTGGAACGTCAACCTCGGCTATTCCTGCCAGCCGGTCAAAGAGGCCATCGCCGCCCAGCTGGACCGCATGCCCTACTACTCCACCTTTCGCGGCACCTCCAACGATGCGGCCATTGAACTGGCCTTCGAGCTTGGCCAGTTCTTTGAACCGGACGGGCTGTCGCGCGCCTTTTTCACCTCCGGCGGATCGGACTCGGTTGAAACCGCGCTGAAACTGGCCCGGCAGTATCACAAACTGCGCGGCGAAGAAGGGCGCACGAAGTTCCTCAGCCTGAAGAAAGGCTATCACGGCACGCATTTCGGCGGGGCTTCGGTCAATGGCAACGCCAATTTCCGCGGCGCTTATGAGCCGCTGCTGCCCGGCTGCTTCCACATCCCTGCCCCCTACACCTACCGCAACCCATTTGGCGAGACAGACCCGGAGCGGCTGGCCCAGCTCTGTGCGGCGGCGCTCGAAGATGAAATCGCCTTTCAGGGGGCCGGCACCATCGCCGCGATGATCATGGAGCCGATCCTCGGCGCGGGCGGTGTGATCCCGCCGCACAAGAGCTTTGCTCCCATGGTCCGCGAAATCTGCGACCGCCACGGCATCCTGCTGATCACCGACGAAGTGATCACCGCCTATGGCCGCACAGGGGCCTGGTCCGGCGCGCGGCTCTGGGGCATTCAGCCCGACATGATGTGCACCGCCAAGGCCATCACAAACGGCTATTTCCCCTTTGGCGCGGTGATGATCGGCGACAAGCTGATCGAGGCGTTCGAAGGCAACCCCAAGGCCAAGATCGGCCATGGCTACACCTACTCGGGCCATCCCGTGGGGGCCGCCGCCGCGCTGGCCTGCCTTGCCGAGACCAAGCGCCTCAACGTGATCGAAAACGCCGCCGCGCGCGGCACACAGCTCTACGAAGGCTGCCTTGCCCTGCAGGAGAAATATGACCTGATCGGCGATGTACGCGGGGGCCACGGCCTGATGACCGCAATCGAGATGGTCAGTGACCGCGAGACAAAGAAACCGCTCGATGCGGCGCTTGCGGCGAAGGTTCAGGAAACCGCTTATGACAACGGGGCCATGGTCCGGGTCTCCGGCCCGAACCTGATCCTTTCGCCGCCGCTGATCCTGACCGAAACCGAGGCCAACACCATTCTGAACGCGCTTGACGCGGGCTTTGCCGCGGCCTGAAAGGAACGTCATGTCCGAAGATTACGTCGCCCTGATGGGCACCAAGGGCGGTCCCGCGATCCGTCCGGGATCCTCCATGCCCACTTCCAACCTGTTCTGCCTCGGTGGCCAGCAAATCGTTGTCGATTGCGGGCTCGGCGTCACCCGGGGGCTGGTGGCGCAGGGGATGCAGCTCAAGGACCTGTCGCTGATCTTCATCAGCCACATGCATTCCGACCACTACCTTGAGCTTGGCCCGCTGCTGCACACGGCCTGGACCGCCGGGCTGAAAACGCCGGTGACCGTCTACGGGCCGGAGGGCCTTGCCGACTACTGGAACGGCTTTCTGAAATCCATGGAGGCCGACATTGCCCTCAGGATCGAGGACGAAGGCCGTCCCGATCTCGCCGCGCTGGTCAGCCTGCATGTGATCGACGCGGGCGACGTGCTGGTGCAGGACGGGCTAACCGTGTCGGCCATCCGCACCACCCATCCGCCGCTGATCGACTGCTTTGCCTTTTCCTTCCGCACGCCGGAGCGGCACGTGGTCTTCTCCGGCGACACCGCCCCGCTGCCTGCGCTGGAAGACTTTGCGCGGGGCGCGGATCTGCTGATCCACGAAGCGATGCTCGAAAGCGCCCTGCCCGCCCTGCTCAAACGCGTCGGCAATGGCAGCGAGAAGCTCATGGAACACTGGCTGCGCTCGCACAGCTTTGCCCATGATGCCGCGAAAACCGCCACGGCGGCAGGGGTCAAACGGCTCGCCCTGTCGCACCTCATCCCTTCGGACGATCCGGACTATGGCATCGCCGATTGGCAAGCGGCCGTTGCCGAGCACTGGAGCGGCACGCTGATCGTCGGTCAGGACGGCATCAGGATCCCGCTCTCCTGAAACGCGCGGGCTGGCACGGGCTCACTGTGCCAGCCAGCCACCATCGACATTGATTGTCGAACCCCGGATTTCAGAGGCAGCCTCCGAACACAGGTACAGCACCGCCTGACCGATCTGCCGGGGCGTGACGAAATTGCGCGAGGGCTGCTTTTCACCCAGCATCCGCGTTATCGCCTCATCCTCGGACACCTGCTCGCGCGCCGCAAAGGCATCGATCTGCTTTTGCACCAGCGGCGTGCGCACCCATCCGGGGCACACGGCGTTGCAGGTGATCGCCGAATTGGCGGTCTCCAGCGCCACAACCTTGGTCAGCCCCAGCACACCGTGCTTTGCCGCGACATAGGCCGCTTTCTGAACCGAGCCGACATGGCCGTGCACGGACGAGACATTGACGATCCGCCCCGCCCCCTGCGCCCGCATGATCGGCAGCGCCGCCTGGATGGCATGGAAGTTCGACGACAGATTGATGGCGAGGATCTGGTCCCAACGATCACGCGGAAACTCCTCCACTGCGGCGGTGTGCTGAATGCCTGCGTTGTTGACCAGCACATCCACCGAGCCAAAGCGCGCATGGCCCTCCGCCACCATCGTCTCGATCTCCTCCGGCACGCTCATGTCTGCGGGCGAATGGTGCGCCTCCACGCCGTAGTCATGGCGCAGGCTCTCGGCGATCTCCGTGATCTCGGTCGGATCACCAAAGCCGTTGAGCAGGATGTTGTACCCGGCCTCAGCGAGGGTTTCGGCGATGGCCAGACCGATCCCGCTGGTCGATCCGGTGACAATGGCGGTGCTTGCGCTCATCTTTGGGCCTCCATCATTCCAGCGGTGCCAGCACATCCATCGAGTTCGGCAGCCAAAGCGTGATTCCGGGGAAGACCGTCAGCAGGATGATGACCAGCACTTCGACAATCACAAACGGGATGATGCCGCGATAGATGGTGGCCATCTTGACGTTGTACTTGCGCGCCACGCCGTGGATGACAAACACGTTGATGCCAATCGGCGGGGTGATCTGGCCCATTTCCATCATGATCACCATGATCACGCCGAACCAGATCGGATCAAAACCAAGCCCCACAACCGTCGGGAACAGGATCGGCAGGGTCAACATCATCATCGGAATGATGTTCATCACCATGCCCAGCAGCAGATAGAGCAGCAGGATCAGGACAAAGATCACATAGCGCGACACGTCCAGACCGCCGAGGAAGTTGGCAAACTCGCGCGGAATATCCGTGAGCGTCACGAAATACCCCAAAAGGCCGACCCCGATCAGGATGGTAAAGATCATTGCGCTGGTCGTGGTGGCATCCAGCAGGGCGTCAAACAGCTTCTCGCGGTTGAAACCCTTGGCGAACATCGCAATGAGCAGCGCCCCGCTGGCGCCCACGCCGCCCGCTTCGGTGGGTGTCAGGATACCGGAGTAGATCCCGCCGATCACCGCCGCAAAGAGCGCCGCCACCGGCCAGATGTCAAAGATCGACTTGGCAATCTGCGCAGACGTGAACTTCTCCGACTTCGGACCCAGCTTGGGGTTCAGCAGACACTGCACGTAAACCGCAAGGCAGAACCCGGTGGTCAGGATGATGCCCGGAATGATCCCGGCCATGAACATCTTGCCAATCGATTGCTCTGTGATGATGCCGTAGACAACAAAGCCGATGCTCGGCGGGATCAGGATGCCAAGCGTGCCGCCCGCCGCAACAGAACCGGTGGCGAGGGAATCGTCGTAGTCGTATTTCTTCATCTCGGGGATGGAGACCGACCCCATCGTCGCCGCCGCCGCAACGCTCTCACCACAGATCGCCGCAAAGCCGCCACAGCCCGCCACGGTGCCGATGGCAAGGCCGCCCGGCAGCCGGCCAAAAACCTTGATCCCGGCGTTGTACAGCTTTGCGCCAATGCCCGCGTGCAGGATCAGGAACCCCATGAGCAGGAAGAACGGGATGACCGTAAAGAAGTAATGCGCCACAGAATCGTAGGTGTTGATCTTGGAGACGTTGAACGCCACGTCCTGCCCGATGAGGAACATCAGCCCGGTCAACCCGGCAAAGGCCATGGCAAAGCCCACCGGGAAACCCAGCAACAGGATCGCCATCAGGAACAGCGTATAGAGAAGACCCACCGTGGTAGAGCTCAGATCCCCAAACAGCAGCTTCAGAATGTCGGCCGAGTAGATCCCGGCAAGGCCAAACGCCACGATCCCTGCCAGCACCAAGGCAAACTTCGCGCCGCCGCGGTGGTGTTGGAACAGCCCCGAAAGATGGGTCAGCAGCGATGTCAGGATGGCCAGCGCCAGCAGCAGCGTGCCAATCGCGGACACCGCGTAAAGCACCCAGTAAGGCATGGCGATGATGTCGGAAAACTCGTCGTTCTCGAAGGCTTCCAGCGCCCGCGACCCGCTCAGCCAGGACATGGAGCCAAACAGGAAAATCCCCCAGATCGCAAACACGCTTTGCAGAACGCTGTTCACCGGGGCGGACAGGGTGGAGGTGATCAGGTCAACCGCCACGTGCTGGTTCTTCAGCATGGTGTAGGCAATGCTGAAGAAGGCCATGAACACCAGCATGAAGGTCTGCAGCTCGATCATGCCGGACAGCGGGTTATTGAAGATCAGGCGGCTGATCAGGTCAACCACCATGAAAACCGACATCAACAGCGTGACAATGGCCGCCGCGTAACACAGGTAGCGCGAAATCGGATCCACGATCCGGAGCAGGACCCGGCCCAGCCTGGCAAAGATGTCCTTGGGCGGGCCCATCCCCGGGGTGTCCTGTCCGCCGCCCTGAAACTCCAGGGGGTTGCCGTCTATGTCGTCTGATTGGCCCATGTCTCCACCCCGCTTGCGCGTCTGTCCATGTGAGTTGCGCGATCCGCTCCGTCCCCTGGCAAGCCTGCCCCGGCAGTTTGCGGATCAGCGTTGGGCCGGGCGCTCCGGCGCCCGGCC
>NZ_SRXY01000010.1 GCF_004804335.1 Pacificoceanicola onchidii | reverse complement strand
GATCATCGGGCATGGCATAGATCTGAGCCTCGTCGAAAGGACCTATCAGATGGCGGAGCGGTTTTTTGCTCTGCCGGAGTCAATCAAGCGCCAGTACTATATTGGTCTCAGCAGCAATCACCGGGGCTATGTGCCGTTTACCGAAAAGGGCGACTACCCCGACGAAGTGAGCCGAAACTACGAAGCCTTTGATCTCGGTTTAGATTTGCCACATGACGATCCGGACTACTTGGCTGGCAATCGTCTGCTGGGACCAAATGTCTGGCCCGATATCGCCGGGTTTCAACGGACCATATCAGCCTATTATGAGCAGATTGCTGCTCTTGGGCGGATGATCAGTGCGACGCTTGAGTTGCACCTGGGCCTGCGCCCTGGGGCCATAACCGAGCAGATGACCAAACCTATCTCACAGCTGCGCCTTTTGCATTACGTGCGCCAGAATGACGGAATCGATGCCAAGTCGGTCAACATGGGTGCACACACCGATTATGAATGCCTGACGCTTTTGCACACGCGCAATGCTGGCTTGCAGGTCATGACCGTAGAGGACAACTGGATCGATGTTCCTGTCGATCACCGTGTCTATGTCGTGAACATCGGAGACATGCTGGAGGCCTGGACAAACGGTCAGCTTCGATCGACGCCGCATCGAGTGTTGAACCTCCTCCCGGAGCGGTTCTCGATGCCGTATTTCGTCGCTGCAAACCACGACACGATGATCCGGCCATTTTTCGAATTGGTGGGGCAGGGTGGTCATGTGAAGTATGAACCGTTCAAGGCGGGAGATCATCTGGAGCGGATGCTTGCCAGAGATTTCCCATATCTGAGGTCCCGGCAACGAGCCGGATTCGCGCAAGGTGACGGCTGTGTCGAAAACCCTTTTGAGAAACGTATGAACCGGAGTGGGAGTTAGAGAATGCCGAGTTTGGATGCGATGATTGCCGTGGCTCTTGCGGGCCTGGCATTGAGCGCGACACCCGGTCCATCGATGCTCTACGTATTGTCGAGAACGGTCGGGCAAAGTCGCGCGGCGGGCCTCGCCTCGGCGCTTGGCCTTTGCCTCGGTGGGATCGTATTGGCTATCGCCACGGCCCTGGGCTTGGCTGCGGTGTTCGAAAAATCCGATTGGTTGGAAGTGGCCTTACGCTATATCGGTTCAGCCTATCTTATTTGGCTCGGGGCCGATATGATCCGTGGGGCCAAAGCAGGTGCACAAGTGACGCTCGATGTCGAGAAGGTGCAGCACAAATCGCTTTCCTCGATTGTCTGGCAGGGTGCCTTTGTTGAGTTGCTTAACCCGAAAACAGTCCTGTTCTTCGCACTGTTCCTGCCGCCCTTCATAAACGTGGGCGACACACAAGCTGTCGAAACCAGTGTTACGATGCAGCTTTTGGTGCTTGGGGCGCTTGTTCCGCTGACGGCCATCCCGTCCGACCTCGTTGTCGCCTACATGGGCGGCACCATAACGAAGGCGATGAACCGCGAAAGGGAGATGCGCGAGCATTTGGCCTGGGCTGGCGGACTGATACTGATCGGTATCGCGCTCAATCTTCATCTACACATTCTGTAACTTGCTTCATTGTAAGGAGCCGATGCCGGTCTGCGGTATTGCGCGTAAAAACCGTTTTGAAACATCCGGCATCGCTTCCTAGGCTACGCGTGCCGTATTGATTGAACGGCCCTTCGGCCCGTCGCGCATTCGGCCATGCGGCCTCACCGCGGCGTTGCGCTTGGCGTCCCGGTTTGCCCGCCTCGCGAGCACGTTTCTCCCTGGCCGCTCCGCCGGATTGCGCTCTGGTCTGTTTTGCGGGGCAAAACGATCCCGCCGCTTCATCCGTCTCCCGCGTCCGGTCGGGCCGTTTGCCTTCTCGGGTCGGGCAAACCTACCGTCAAAACACACACACATGAGTGTGGAAGCATATCCTCCGGATGGCCCCCAAATCAGCCCGCGTCAAGGATCGCAAAACTTTTCGGCGAGGGCAGAGCCCGTGGCGCGGGGCGGTCCCGTGCGTGAGCGCGGGCCTGTGTCGGGTGCTGCGCTCGGAAAACTTTTGCGCCCGGCAAGCCGGCGGCTGCGCCGTCCCTGACCCGGGCAGATTCGGAAACCAGGCATTCGGCCATGCCCCCACACTCACGTGGTGGCTCCACAACCGAATACTGGAGACCAGACATGGCTTACGACAACGCGAACACTTACGAGACGATCGAGCTTTTCGGGCTGACCGAGAAGGACGCGCAGCTGCCGATCCCGGAGGATCATATCCTGACCGATCGCATCATCCGCGAAAGCTTCGAGACTTTGCTCGGTCCGCTGCGCGGGACCGGGCTTGAAGCGGAAATCGAACCGCTGGCCCACGGGCTCGCGACGATCCTGCAGCGCCGCAAGGTGTCGCTTGGCAAGGAGGTCGACCGCACCGCCGACAAGATCGGCGCGCTGGCAAAATCCCACGACGGATCGGAGATCGCCGAGACCGCGCTAGAAGAAGCGCAGGCGCGCTTTCTGCAGCTGCGCGAGATTGTCGGCGCCATCGAGGTGATGAGCGAGGCGGCGGCGGAATGCTACGAGATCGAGACGGGCCACGCCTTCATCCCGGCTTCCGGGTCGCGTGCGAGCGTCCGGGCGCAAGAGACCGGGGCGGTCTTCGAGGCGCGGCAGCTTCTGGAGCAGCACGACCGCGAGACTGCCGAGAAGTCGAAAGTCGAGGGGGTGCCCCTGATCGTCTCAGGCGCCACCGACTGGACCGATGTCGATGTGATCTTCAACACGCTCGACAAGGTTCGCGAACGGATCAGGCAGAACCGCAATCAGGAGATCTTCCTCTGTCACAAGGGTGGCAAGCATGGGGCGGAGATGATTGCAGCACGATGGGCACGGGCACGCGGGATAGCACAGGCGCGTTTCGATCCGCGCTGGTCCGCGCATGGGCGGGCGGCACCGTTCAAGTGCAACGACGAAATGCTGGACGACAAGTTCGCGGCGACGGGGGTTGTTCTCTTCGGCGGCAACGGGGTCGCGCTGAACCTCGGGCAGAAGGCGGAATCGAAAGGCCTGACGGTCATGAGGGTTGCCGACCCGGCGAAGAAGTCTGTTGAGAAGTGAATTGAGAGGGTCGCCTTCGGGCGGCCTTTTCGTTGTTTCTCATAGGCGTGGCGGTTCTCCAAACTTCTTTGCCTAGCAATTTTGTGTTTTGATAGGTATATGCGTGCCAAGCAAAACTTGGAAATGATTGGCATGACACCTCTCAGCAGCATCGCGATGAGCGCCTATACCGATCTGGTGCGTCTCCTGAAGGATGACGTCTTGTCCGGTGTCGCAGGCAAGCCCACGCTCAAGGAGCGCGGTGACAAGGGCTATTGGTACGCCGCGCGCCGTGTCGGAACCGAGATGCAGTTCATCTATATCGGCGAGGACAGCGAAGAGACGCGCGCGCGCATCGACCGGATCGAAGAGCTGCGCGCGACCGCCAAGGCGCGGCAGGCAGAGCGGTCGCGACTCGTTCGACTTCTGCGGGCCGAAGGCATGACACCGACCGACCGGGCGACCGGTTCCATCCTGTCGGCCATGGCTGCAGCCGGAACCTTCCGGCTGGGTGGTACCATCGTCGGGACGAACGCGTTCCGGCTTTATGAAGGCGAGCTTGGTGTTCGTTTGCCCCTGGGGGGTATGGCCAATACCGGCGACATCGACATCGCCCAGTTCGAAAAGCTCAGCGTGGCGCTGCAGGATCAGGTTGACCCTGGTCTCGCCGAGACGTTCTCGGCGCTCAAGTTTGATCCCCTGCCGGCACTCGACCAAGGTCGGACCTGGCGATGGGCCCAAGGCGGCAGTGGCCAGCTGGTCGAATTCCTGACCCCGGCGTTCGGAGATGAGACCATTCGAGAGCTGCCCGCCTTGGGCGTGAACGCCCAAGCGTTGAATTATCTCAACTTCCTGATTGCCGAGCCGATCCATGCGGCGGCAATCTATCGATCCGGCGTACTGCTCCAGGTTCCGCGCCCGGAGCGCTATGCAATCCACAAGCTGATCATTGCAGATCGGCGGCGGGACGGAGCGGGGAGCCTCAAATCGGCGAAGGATCGGGAGCAGGCGGCTTTCCTGATTGAGGCGATGGCTGAGGACCGGCCCGATGATCTGGCCCGCGCCTATGCCACCGCGCTGGAGGTCGGCCCGCGCTGGCGGGAGCATATTGGGAACTCATTGAAACGGATGCCGGGGACCAAGGCAATCCTTGGGAGCTAGGGCGCGTGACGGTCAAGGCGACAACACAGACCATGCGCCGATCTACTGATCGGCCGCTCTCAGTATCGCGTGCCAATCCTGCCTTGCTCCCAGTATTCGCAAGATAATCAACTCATCTCGCTCGACTCGATAGATGATCAGATGTTCCGCACTGGGATGGATGCGGACAGGTGGATCGAAGTCCGGGCGCTCACGGGCCATCTCCGGCATGAAGAGCAATCGATCGAAGGCATCTTCTATGATATCGGTGTATCGATCTGCTTGCGCCATCGTCCATGTCTGCGCCGTGTAAAGCCAGATATCTTCCAGATCATGTTGGGCTGCTGGCGTCAGCCGGTAGGCGGCGAGATTACTTGCGGGCATGTTTCTCCCGCATTTGCGCTTTGAACGTCTTGAAGTCGAAAGGCTCCGGATCGCCGCTCTTGAGACCTTCATCAATCGCTTGCTGCAAGGCCTCGATCGCTTGAGCGCGCTCCTGGTCACGGCGGATTAGGTGGCGCACATAATCGCTTGTATTGCTGAAGCTGCCATCTTTCAGGCGTTCTTCAACCCAAGTCTTCATTGGATCAGGGAGTGAAACGTTCATGGTGGCCATAACTATTCTCCTTCTCAAAACAAGCATATCATCGAAGACCGGAAATTGTCATAAAAGATGACAAACTTTGCCATCTTCTTGCCTGCCCGGAGCGTTGTGCGAAGGTCTCATCGTTGACCTTTCGAGTGTTGGACCAGATGGGTTTGGTAGCCGTTAACGGGAAGGTGCATTTGGGGTAGCGTTTTCGTCATGTCTCATGGCGCGTGCGAACGATTACGCAGGATCGACAGTTCGCGTAGAGCAATACCGTCATCCCTCTACCCAGTCCGTCTGAATTCGGTCCATCCGCTTCGGGTCTGGCGGGAAGACATGAGTGTCGAAGGCAGTTCAAGACGCGGGCTATGGTGACGCTCGGCTCGAAGCTGAAGACCAGAGCGATCCGTGGGTGGTGTTTCGGAACATCGCATCCACGCGGGCGGGCTCCGTCAGCACCCCGGCCAGGATCGGCGGGACGAGGACGCGGAGGATGGCGGCTGCGTGATGGCGAGGGTCATCCGGATCACTCCTTTTTGCTCATAGATGTGGATCGCACGGGGCGGCGCGCTCGTGCCCTCCGCTTCGCTCCGGCAAGCACAAATACGGCTTCCACGGCGGAGCCGTGGACCCTCCGCATTTGCACTTGCGACCGGGCCTCGTGCCCCCGTGCTGGCAGATCCCCATCGCAACAAGGAGTAACCCAGATGACCAACCACTACGTCGCCACCGTCCCCGTCAAGTTTACCGATACCGATGGCCAGGAGCGCACCCGCTTCCAGCGCGTGGGTGCGATGTTCCGCAACACCCGCAATGGGGACGGCTCGGAGTTCTTCAGCCTCAAGCTCGACTTCCCGGTCGCGGTCTCGGAGCTGGTGATGTTCCCGCCGAGCGCAAAGGACCCTCAGGACTGAATCCTCTGACGAGGATGGGCCGCCCCAGGACGATCTTGGGGCGGCCCGATCCCTGTTCCAGGGATGCCGTCACCGGCGCAGGTGATCGCCGACAGCGACCTCCACTTGGTGCCAGTCGCTGCGCGCTCAAAGGACGATAGCTGCTCGGAGTGATCATGCCGCGACAGGGCGGCCAGTCAGCCTCAAGGGGGCCATCCACAAAAACCTATCGGCCAGGGCCTCCCGGTTTTTGCGGCAGAGATTTGGCAAGCCAAATCTGGCCCTCCTTGACCCTGCCTGTCCGCCCTGTCGGTGGGGTTTGCGCCCGCCCGCGGTTCCGTCCGAACACATGCGTGTTCGGTCAGACCCTCGGGCGGTGTTGGGGAAGGAGACCCATTGGACACGTGGGTCGCTCGGTGGTGAGGGCGGCAGAGCCGCGTCCCTGCGGGTCGCGGGAGAAGCGGACACCAAGGCTGCCTGAGCCTGAATGCGACGTAAGTATACAATTGACAGTTGGATATATTATCGTAAGGTAGGGGCAGCCTTGGTGGAAGGTGGCAGGAAATAGGGGGTCTTTCTTCCGCATGTCCCGAACGAAACGCCTGACAGAGATGGAGAAGATGCAGATCGTCCGCGAGGCCGCGGAGGGTGTGTCGACGTCTGAGCTGGCCGAGCGTTTCGAGGTCACATCACGGGCCGTGCGCTACGTCCTGAAAGCCGATGCAGAGCGCCAGACGGATGCCGCGATCCCGGTCTCAGCAGTCAGTGTGAAGGTCACGGCTGCGGAGCTTGAGGCGCTCGACGCGGTGTTGGCGAAGGCGGGGATCGAGAGCCGGGCCGAGGGGCTGCGGCGGCTCATCCAGGCGGCGGGCGGGGTGTTCGTTCCGGACGCGCAGATGGCGGCCGAGATGGCGCGCTACAGGGCCTCCTTGCACGAGGTCGGCAATGGGGTCGCGCAGATCGCCAAGCAGATGACGCGGGCCAACCGGATGGGTCAGGGGGCCGGGGGAGGCACGCGTGCCGAGTTCTCGGAACTGCGCCTCGCGCAGATGCGCGGGCTGGCGCGGTTCATCCTGGATTCCGCCGACGAGATCGATCTGCTCCTGCGCCGCCGTCGTGACGCGATGCAGCTGCAGGCCTCAGCCGCCTTGAGGGAGTTTGCCCATGCGGCTGAATGATGCGGTTGACGCTGTCACCGGCGAGGTCTTCCGGGATGGCTGGAGCCGGATCCGGGGCTCGATGCAGGGGCTGCATGTCGCCAAGCAGAGCCAGCTTGTGCGCGCGGCGGCAGGGCATCGGCCAGCCGTCTTCAAGGCAATCCGGGGCGGGGGCACGCATACCAAATCGCAGCTCGCAAACCAGCTCGATTACCTTACCACAAAGTCCACCCATATCGTGGACTCGAGTGGGTTTTTGGATGGCAAGGCGAAGCTCGAGGCGCGTGACATCAAGGATCTGACCGAGCGCTTTGCCAAGCGGTGGGATGCAGGCTTCAAACCCAAGCTTGGCCAGACCACGCACATGCTCATGTCCTTCCCCATCGGCACGCGGGGCGAGGATGTGCGCGATATCGCGACGGATGTGGCCGAGCGGTTTTTCCAGACCGATGCGGGGCATTTCGACTACATCATCGCGGTGCATGAGGACCGCGATCACCCGCATGCGCATCTGGTGCTGAACCGCCGCTCGCAGGAAGGCGAGTTCTTCTTTCTGGGGCGCAACCATCGCTTCAACTATGACGATTTCCGCCTCGCCATGGTCGAGGAGGCGGAGAAGTACGGCGTGCGCCTGGAGGCCACGCGCCGGGTGGATCGCGGGGTTGTGCATTACCCGGCCCGCACCAGCGAAGTTTATGCGGCGAAAGAAGAGGGTCGCGCGCCCAGCGAGCGCGAACGAGTGGGGCAGGACCTGACGCGGACGCTGGCGGAGATCGCCAACACCAGAACCGTTTACCATTCACTCGCTGCGGAGGCTTCGCGCGAGGCCCGCGAGGATATCGCCGCAGCCCTCTTTCGCGCGGGCGAGGTGCTGGCGCGGGGCGGGCAGGTGGACCGAACAGGAGATGTGTACATGGCCGAGGATCAAAGTTTCGAGGACCTGAGAAGCCTCTATGCGGAGAAGCTCGCACGGGTGCAGGGCATGATCGCCGAGAAGTCTGACGCCGAACGTCCCGTGCTGGAAAAACGCCTCATCGAAATCCAGACGCAGGTCCAGCACATGCAGCCACTCGGTTTGCGATCATCCGCACTTTCAGAGACCCCCTCGGAGGGCGGGATCTATTCCGAGGCGAACATCGACACCAACCAGCTTGAGCGTCTGGCCGAGCCCGATCTGAGAGCGCGCATTGACGCCGCGCTGCGCGGCACCGGGATCAGCACATCGGAAGTGGTGGCCCGGATTGAGACCGGAGCCTCCAATGCAGCGCTGGAGCACCAATGGATCGCCGATGATCTCTCCAAGGTGTCCGAGGCGCTGGATCTGAACCTCGAACGCCGCGCCGATCTGGAACAGGCGCGCGACATTCTCAATGACGTGCATGTGAAACTTGGCACGCTTCTGGAACGGGAGAACGTACTGCGCCTGGATGGCGTCGTGGAAGCGGAACCGGTCAGCGAGCGGTTCCATTATCACCTTGACGCGGTGCAGGCGATGGAAGGGACAATCCGTCAGGAGATGCGCGCAGACGGCCTGACCGCGCAACAGATCGAGGACCGGGAGTGGGAGTTGGTCTCAAAGGCAGAGCGCCGGATCGAGACCGAACAGCGCGCGTATCTCGAGGCACACCCAGACCTGCTCGCACGCCCTGAGCCATACCGGGAGACCATCACCGTTGCGGCCCGCGCCAGTGAGATAACCCGTGAAGTCGACGGGATCATGGAGGGACGCGACGTCCGCACGCCCGTTGCAGATGCTGTCACGGATGACTTGCGAGCGCGCTATCCGGACATGCCGTCCCACCTCGCCCGCGGGCTTGGCGCGACCTATGCCGCCGTCGTGGAGATACGGGATACGGAAGCCATCAATCAGGTCCGCCGCGAAACCGAGTTACGCGGCGGGATTGGGGCTGGCACACGCGACGAAGTTCTCGCGGCGCGCGACGAAACCGCGCCGCAATCTGACCATACCGACCGTGTTGCAGTCGAGATTGCGCGTGTCCTTGACCATGAGCGGGCGGGGGAGTTGTCCGCGCCCTTCGAAACCGAGGCGGAGCGGGAGGCCTTCCGCGGCGAGATCGCGCGGGTACTGGATGACCGTCAAGTCGAGCGGCTCACATCCGGCGGTGCCGACGCGCTGGACAAGGTTCTCGAGGACCGCCTCGATCGGCTCTATGTCGCCAAGGTCTATCTGCAATCCGATGCCGTGACGGCCAACACCGAGGCCTTGCGCCAGGTGGTCGACGAACTCGCCGACGCCGAATACGAAAAACACCGCGCGACAGACGTGGATGGCGAAACCGAGCGGGGACAGGTCCATTGAGCGGCGCCATGGGCAAAGCCCGGATCGCCACGGGTGTCTTGCTCGTGACGCTGGTGACCGGGGCCATGGGCTACACCATCGCCTCGGCGGTGCTGACCTACCAGGATCTCGGCTTCGGGGCCGAGATCGACTTTGCCTATATTGCGCAGAACTACATGGCGATCCTCGATCGCCGCCCGGAGGATGCCCAACTCATCCACCTGATCATCGGCAGCTTTGCCGTCGCCGGCATGATGCTGAGCCTCGCGCTGTCGGGAGCCGCCCTGACACGGTTTGGCCAGACCCATTGGCAGAGCGCGCGCGAGATGAAGGCCAACGGGTTCTTTGGCGCACCCGGCACCGGGTTCATTCTCGGCAAACTTGGGACGCCCGGCTCCCGCGCAAAATACATCTGTTCGAAGGTCTTCCCACACGCGCTGATTGTCGCCCCCACGGGTCGCGGCAAGACCACGGGTTTTGTCATTCCGAACCTGCTGACCTGGCGGGGCTCCGCCGTCACGCTCGATGTGAAGGGGGAGTGTTTTGAGGCCACGGCCCGGCACCGCGCCGCCCAGGGCGACAAGGTCTATCGTTTTGCCCCCACCGATTGGGAGGGCAAGCGCACGCATCGCTACAACCCACTCCTGCGCATCTATCAATTGAAAGATCCTGCGCGCCAGCAGATGGAATTGCAGCTCCTCGCGACGCTCTTCCTGCAAAGTGACAACGACAGGGTGCAAGGGCTTCTGAAAGGCGGGATCGATCTCTTCGTGGCGGCAGGCCTGTTGGCGTTCCAGCGCAAGCGCCCGACCTTGGGCGAGATCTACCGCATCGCCGCATCGGGTGGGAACAAGCAGAAGGAATACTTCGCACGCGGCCACGAGGTGGAGAACAGGGCAGCAAAGCTGATTTTCACGCGGCTCGCCTCGACCAACAACGACACGCTGACCTCATACGTTTCGCTCCTGATGACCTCGGGGCTCGACCAATGGCAGAACCCGGCGATCGATGAGGCGACGGCGGTGTCGGACTTTGATTTCCGGACGATCCGCAAGAAGCCCTTTTCTGTTTATCTCGTGGTCCAGCCGCTGATGGTGAAACCGCTCGCGCCGCTGATCAGGCTGTTCTTCTCGGATCTCCTCTCAGCCATGCAGGAGAAGGATCCCGGGCCGGATGAACCTTGGCCCGTAATGATCATGCTCGACGAGTTCAATCGCTTAGGCAAAATGCCGATCGTGGTCGAGAGCATTGAGACTTTGCGCGCTTATCGCGGGCACTTGGCGGTCGTTACCCAAACTATCCCCGCCCTCGATGAAATCTATGGCGAAAACACCCGCCGTGCCCTGCAGGGCAACGCTGGCGTAAAGCTCTACCTGACGCCTTCCGATGAAAAAACCGTCGAGGAGTTGAGCAAGGCGGTCGGCAAGACCACGAAGACCGTGGTCACGCGTTCGCAGTCCATCGGCAAGAACCCCTTCGAGGGGCGCAGCCAATCGACACGGACTGAAGAAAGCTCGTTGTTGCCAGAAGATGAGGCGCGCCGCCTGCCGCTCGACGAGATCGTCATGGTGATCGATGCCCAGATGCCGGTCCGCGCGAAGCGGATCCAATATTTCGACGATCGGCTGTTCAAAGCGATCCACGCGGCGCAGACGGGTGAGCTGCCGTTTCCGGAGCCAGGTGGAGGTGGGCCGGAAGGTGATCTGCCGCTGAGTATGCGCGCGATGCCGATGACACCCTCTCCGGACGGGTCAAGCGGACCCGAGGTCGACGTTGAGGCCGTACGCCAGGCTGCTGATGGCCAATCGTCAGAGAAAGCCAATGTCGCCTCAAAGAAGACCACGCCCGTCGTTCAAGCCGTTGTCGCCGAGGAACAACGACAGATGGAGATGAATTTTGGGAGCCAAGTCACGGATGCCGAGGCAGCGAGCGCCGGGGGTGAGGCGCAAATGCGCTCCGCTGTCGATGGCTTGGACGACATGGAAGCGATGTTGCGAGAGGTTGGTGGTCAGAAGCTGGTTGCCCGATAGGGTAGCGAGGATCGGACGTCGGTCGAGTTCGGGCGGAAAGCAGTCTTTCGCTGCAGCTGCGAACACTCAGGTGCGATTTCCGCAAAGCAGACACTCAAAGTCTCAGATGCGGCTATGTGCGTGTCCCCAAGGAACCGATGGTGTACGATGATTTTAGACTTCGAATGGCGACAGCGTGTGTCTCCGATGTATGAAACTTCCTATTTGTGGATGTCAGATATTGAGCCTTCCAAAAGCTTTTGAAACCAAACGCAAGAATTACGCCGCGAAGTGTCCCCATTGCGGTGACCCGCACCATTACACTGAGCTGAAGTTTCCTATGGTCAACGACCGAGGAACCTGGGTCATCAAGTGCAATGCGTGCAGTGAAACATTTGCCGTCGATTTGAAAAATCCTATTGAATCGCCAGCAGGTAATTGTCGGGTTATTGAGCGCTATGACGACGAAGAAGATCCCTATGCTGGATCCGTAGAATACGCCACGGACAGGGCCGTGTATCGGCTCGCTATCAATGATGAAGATCCGGTATTCGACTTCAATGTTCACCCGATTTACTGCTGTGCCGAAACCGATGAAGGCTTGGAAAAGGCCGCTCTAGCTGAGCTTGTCGCAGCCATTGGCGATATTAGACAGCAATGGGGGATTATCCTAAACAACTATCTCGCGCGTCGGATGCCAGAGGTTGAACATCTGCTCGTCTCGATCAAGGTGCCGTGCTCCTGCTCCCAAACTCACGTGGCTACTTTTTATCGCCCTTTCCAAATTGATCCGAATGCCAGTCTCGAGTTGGACGGATTTTTACTGGCCGACGTCTCAGGAGTTAACCTGGCCGACGTATTAAGTGGGATACATACCAAGTCCTATTTGATGGACGCGTTAGACAAACTCATTGTGAGATGGCGTTTATACAAGGATCAAGTCCTCATTGCTGCACCGTTCGTGGGTCATCAATGGAAATCCAAGAGCGAAAAACTAGAGATTTGGGAACGTCTCTTGAAACAATTGGATGCTAAACGAACCGTTTTTTTAACACGCTCTGCAACGTGGTCAGGTTATAAATCGGCTCTCCAAGAAACTGGTTTGGATCACGACGTCTTGGCAAGTTACGGCCTCGAAAATCAGATCGTGGCCACCGGCAATAAAAAGCAAGATTTTCACGCCAAAGTATACATCGGCATTGGTGACCAATGCGAGGTTTTCAGTGGCTCTGCTAACTTGGTGGATGGTCCATCTATGGAAAATGCATCCTTTGCAGTCTCTCCGTACAACAAGGTCATCAAGAAATATGTCGATCCTCTAAAGCTCTCACTTCCTGCCGCGCCTGAACGAGCAAATCATCATCTGATGATCCGTTTAACGGGTGTTGGTTGGATCGGTAGTCTACAAGACGGCCCTGCACCTGAGTTGAGCTGACGCGGGCCTAGCCCACCTGTAAGTTACTCGCAATCTCATCAATCGTCAAAATTTGAGCATCTTGGATTTCAAGGTTGGTGGTTTCTATCAGATTGGCAAGATGTGATTTATGGCGTGGCCCAGGAATAGGTACAACATTCTCACCACGAGATTTAGCCCAGGCTAACATGACTGCGGTCGCTGAAACACCATAGGCCGATGCAACGTCTTCGATACACTCCCGAAGTCTTTTGTGGGCCGACTGTTCGGGATTTTGGAACGCTTTCATCTGCGCACGGTAATCGTCGGCTGCGCGGTTGGTGCCCGCTTTTTTCTGGCTCAATAGGCCCCGCGCGAACGGCGCATAAGCCATAAAGAAGACGCCCATATCTCCGACCTTTTGAGGCGTACACCAAGAGTTTGGGTCGCTTAAGACTGAAAGTTCATTTTGAACCACAGTAACACTGCAACGTTCCGACATCGGCTTAATGCGGTTAACTGACGTTCCTGAGAGACCAAAGGATGCAACTTTACCTGCATCGATAAGGTCCTGCACAGTACCAGCAACCTCTTGGTCATTTACGTCCGGATCGGGACGATGTTGGATCAGGATATCAATCCGCTCTCGACGCAATCGTCTAAGTGATGCCTCTACTGATGCGCGGATCGAGCTGGGCCGACTATCTCGAACAAGTTTACCGCAATTGTCTTCCGAAAGGCCGAATTTGGTGGATACCGTTATGCCAGCCTTTGATCCAATGACATCACCTATCAACTCTTCGTTCTGACCGTCTGTGTACAAAGGTGCCGTATCAAAAAGACGGAAATCAAGATCCATTGCACGGTCCAACACATCACGTGCATCGGATTCGGCGATCCTCCCATATAGTCCAGTAAGCGCCATGCACCCGATACCAATCCGATGGGAGCCAGCAACGGTAGAAAGTAGATGGGCAATAGCGTGCGAGGGCACGCTCATCTTCCAGAGGCCAAACGTATGGATAAGGCGATAGATTCTTCGAAATTCTCTGGTGTGAGAATACAGTGTTCGGGGGCAAGCTTTGCCATTACCTCGGCGACCGCCTTGCCGGCAGCGGACCTGAAAACGTGGTTATCATCGCGACCCGGCCCAATGGGTATATTCTCGTCAAGTCGTGTCGCAAAAATTAGATCATACTCTTTCACCCAAGCTTCACAGATGGCTTCAAGGCGTTCCAATCGCTGTTGGTCGATAGAACGATTTGTCGTACGCAGAGCAGCAATCAAATACCCAAGAGCGTCGGGAACTGGACGGTCAATGAGGATAACATTTGCTTTTAGCGTTGCTGCTGTCTCAAGACGAATTGCCTGCGCGATCAACCAAGCGGTACTCTCAAACGTATGGTTGCTCAAGATTGGAAAGCCGACGTCACGCGCCTCAGCCGCACTGTCGTGTACATAAGCGACGACATGACCAGCCTCGATCAACCTTTTCTCCAAATCCTTCATAAAGGTCGTTTTTCCAGTGGAATGGGTCCCGGCAACTGCAATTTTCACGACGCGAGTCACAAAAGCGTCCCCTGCCTAGAGTTGGTGACGTCAGCATCCATCAATATACTGTCTCGTTCGGCCTGCGATAACGGTGCAAGTAAATGCTCCAGTAGGATAGCAGACATAGCGGCATCATATGGGGCCGAATGTGACACCCCACCGCCGACCGCTTGAGACGCCGCGTCCTTGAGCCTGAGCACATCTCCGAGCCGCTCCAAGCCAAATTTTTCTTCGTTCGGTAGCATCCTACGTGCGACCTTCAAACTATCGTAGGCCGCCGCCGGTTTCCAATCTGGTAGAACTCTAGTGAGCGCCTCCAATTCGACCCGAACATTGTGGCCAACGATTGGAGAGTCCTCAAGCCAGAGTAAGATGTCGTCCACAACGTCTTCGAGTGGGGGAGCATCGGCGACATCATCATTCGTAATCCCATGAATCCTGCTAACGATGGGCGTGATCTCGTGTTGCGGCTTGAATTGCCAATGCATCACCTTCCCTGTCAGTCGGAGGTCGTCCATCTCAACGATTCCTAACTCAATAATCTCTGGTGGCGTAGCTCCGTTGCCCTCAACATCGACAGCCCACATGCGTTTCATTATGTCCATCCTTCTTCCGCGCGACCATGACGACCCGGCAAATGCGGGTGAGCTCGGTCATGCACTTGAAACCCTGTTGCGTGTTGAACGAAGTATCGCTGTTGCTCCGTGCTATTTTCAACGACGATATGGCCTTCAAACGCTTCTATACTATCTGTCTCAAGACCAACTTCTTTTGCAAATCCAAGCAACTGACTTCGGGTAGGAACCTTGTGGGCAGCAGTGCAAATTCTGACCTGATCACCTGGACAAATATCACAAATGCGATCTATCCCGATGTGGCCGTTATAATCGTGAACTTTGTGCGCATACGCTACCCCGCAAGACGTCTTGCGAAATATTGGTGTGTTTCCGAAAGCTTTTAGAATCCGGTCTTCAACTTCCCGCGGAAAAATCTTCCGGCGAGGCACCATCTCATATAGATCCGGTACATTCACCGATCGAAGATAGTCTCTGATCTGCTCTCTATGGAAGAGGCCAGTGAAAACCGTCGCATTTGCAAACCGGCTCATGGAATGGGCCTCCGCAATCAGTTCGTCTGAATCGTTCAGCCCGAGGACAATTGGGCGCCAATAGAGAATTCGGCGTGTGCGGGAAGCGCAGGATGCGAGAGTCTGCAGAGACTTGTGAGCAATTGAACTGTCGATAGGCTCAATGCGAGGGTCAGAAATACCAGACCACGTGATCAATATTGTGACTTTGAGGTTCTTGAGCCGTTCCAACCGAGCAACATCTTCCTCTAAGACATGCCATCTGGTGATAACCAGCATATGGTTCGTCAAACCCAGATCATCGAGTAGCTCCAGACATCGGTGTAGATGTTCCTTCACTCTAGGAAGGAACGGATCTGTCGCTCTGTTAAAGATTTGTAATGGTGTCTGGTGGGCGCGAAATGCGGGATGATCAACTAGCTGTGCTACCGCCTCATCATCAGACAAAACCAGATGAGGTCTTTTCATTTCATAGTTGTCGAAAAGATGGCGAACGCAGTACGCACATTCGAGTGGGCACCCTACTATGTGATTGAGACTGAGGCCCGATTTGCGGTACTCAATGACGCTCGCGAGATCATGTGGTAGATCTGTGGGAGCATCTCGAAGCTTGGATCTCGCATAGCGGGTGTCTGGCTCAAATGTCATTTCGAATTCTCGCAGGGGCTGTTTCAGCAATAGCGGCAAGAGCCGCAACTTTTCATAGATCACTCTTGTAAGTTGAAAACCTACAGTTTGCTCACTCATAGTTGAATATCAAATTTCATTGGTGTCGCTGATTTCTGACGCTACATATGAATACTCATGGTATCGCCAAGTTGTTTTCGCTTGGTCGAATGCGGATTATGGAAGCCCCTCAGGCGGTCATCCCGTGGGCCTAGCTTACCCCGGCCAAAGACAGTGAAAATCTTGACGCCGCTCGATTTGAGGCAAGACAGTGGCACATTTCAGTTGAAGAACGACCAATCAACGTCCGCCGTAATAGGATTCGAATGTTCAGACGGCTTGTGACCAGACAAGCCATTGCAAATGGGAAAGCAACCATAGTGTTTGAGAAAATCGCTCAAGAAGAAGCTTTCAATGTCAAAAAGGTTCTCATTTCCGTAGTTCCTGAGAACTTCTGCAGAGTAGTACGTAAACTTCACTCCCTGCGTTTTTGCGTAGTTGCTAATTCCCATGTTGCCGGATTGGCCGGACAAATGGCCGCCAAGCCTCTTGAAAAGGCCGTATTGTTTTGACTCGCTCATCCCAATGTAAATCAGCTTTGAATTCGCAAAGGGATACGCGATTTCACTTTCGGTCAAATAGATAAAGTAGATGCCCGCAACACCGCGAACAAACTTGATTTCTTGCTCGCTAAGATTGTACGTTTGCGTGAATAATATTCTCATTTTTCAACGCTAAACAAGGGGATAAGCCTTGACCACCGAAAACGTCAAGACAGCAACCGAGGTCATTACCGAGTTCCTCGACACCCAGGTTAACGACGAATCCCTCGATGCTGACACCGTGGCCGCTGTCAGCAAGCTTCGAAAGGAAGATGATTTAAGCAAGGTAAAGCTGCTACGCAAGCTGGAAGAGGCGCGCAAGGCCGCACTCAAGGCTGATGTGGCGGGCGCAGCGGAGGAAGGTGATGACTAAAGTTCGCAAGATCACCGTCTCGCGCTTTCGCGGCGCACGTTTCGAGCTGCCCCTCGATTTTTCGAAGAAAACGAAGAGCGTTGCGATCTTCGGTGAGAACGCGTCGGGCAAGAGCACTATTACAGATGCCCTGGAGTGGTTCATTCATGACCGCGTGGACCACCTGTGGCGGGAGGACTGCAAGCAGGACTCGCTGCGCAATGTGCTAGCAGACGACAACCCCAGCTCTGTGGAGCTGGTATTTGACGGCACTGACCGCAACGGAACCAAAGCGCTGTCGGACGCGCTGAAGACCTCGGCCACCTTTGCCAATGACAATGCGGAGCAGCTTGTTGCTGATCTGAAAGGTGACAATATTATTCTCAGGCATGCCGATATTGTTAACTTTCTCGACAAAACAAAAGGCGGAAAGCGTGAGGCCATTGCCGATATTATCGGCTATAGCGAGATCACGAAATTTAGAAACGTCCTTTTGCAAACAAAGAACCAGCTCGAAAAAGAAACTGATTACACGACCGCAAAACAGCAGATTCAGCGTCTTCAGTCCGGGATGATCGCGGAAGTAGAGCAGGTTGTTCCTAACAGAAAAGAATTTTACGACGTGGCCGCCAAGGTCATTAAGCCATTTGATCTTAATACTGAAGTTACTGACGAAGATTCTTACATTGAGGCCTTAGAAGAGCTAAGGGGACAGGGCAGCAGTGAAGAAAAGATACGACTGGCAGAACGACTTGCGCAGCTTAAAAAGGCTTGCAGTGATCTGGTCGCCGACATTGATCAACTCTCCGATGATGCCACAGCATTTACGGACAAATACAACGCCCTCGCTAAAGAGAACGAAAACGTCAACAAGCTTCGGCTCAGTGACTTTCTGACGCGCGGCAAGGCCGTCCTGGACGACGAAGTCTTTACCGATCCGCAGTGCCCGTTTTGTTTGTTGCCCTATGAGCTTGCCCAACTTCAAGAAGAGGTCGGCAAGCGCCTTGAAGCGTTAGAGGCGTTGCAGAAGCAGCTCGATGAAGCAGGCACGCTCAAGGATGCGCTTGCCGAGACCGTCATCAACGCGGGCCTTAATACGAAAACCATCATGGAGACGTATTCCGATCTGAAGGATTTTTCTTCGCTGATCGCGGCTGTTAAGTCTGCGCGCGCCAAGTTGCGCGATTATCTGAAAGAGCTGAAATCCGCCTTTGACGACAAAAAGGTATTCGAGGCACCGGCTGGTTTCGATACCGAACTGAAGGCGTTGCGTGCAGAATCGGAAACGGCTGCGGAGCAAGCCAAAGAAGCCGCGAAGAAACTGCAGCTCACGGAGCTGGAAAAGAAGGTCGCCGCTGCGCTGACCAGGCTCAAAACCGTCAGCGATCAGGTGAACGACTTTGAGAGCTATCAAAACATAAAGGGTGCTTATGAAGCCCAAGTCATAACCCTTTCCTCGATGCTGGATGCCTTCATCAAGGTTCAGAATGGGGCACTGCAAGCAGTGCTGGATACCATCAGCGATGATGTCGGGAAGTTCTACACCGCACTTCATCCCAAAGAGAGCGTGGACAAAGTGCGCCTGACTATGGTCGGCGATGAAGGTGTCGAGTTCCAGTACACTTTCCATGGCAAGGCGACCCAGCCGCCACGTAAATATTTGAGCGAAAGTCACCTGAATAGCCTTGGTGTGGTGCTGTTCCTCGCCAACGCACGCATTTTCAACAAGCACGCCAAGTTTTAGTGCTCGACGATATCGTCACAAGCTTCGATATATCGCACCGGCGCAGGCTCTTACGTCTTTTGCGCGACGAGTTCTCCGATTGGCAAATTATCATCCTCACGCACGAGAATATCTGGTTCGACATTATCAAAAGGGAAATGGGGCAGCATGGCTGGGTTTTTCATGAGGTCCGGTCAGACGGTGCAAATGGCATCCTTCTCGAAAACAGCCCCGCGACGCTGAAAGAAATCATCGAACAGAAAAAGGGCAAGGAAGACGTTTCCAATGACCTACGCAAGCTACTGGAGCTTGTCCTCAAGAACATCTGCCAGGCTCTTGAGGTCAAAGTGGCCTTCCGCTTCAACGACATAAACGAAAAGCGATTGTCCGATGAGCTGATCAGCGCGCTGAGATCAACTTTGAAGGACAAGTCGCCCGATCTGCTGGCGACGCAAATCTTCTCCGATCTGGCAGGCTCGGCCCTCATCGCCAATCTGGTCTCTCACGATAACGCCGGCAAAATTGTCGGCGAGGACATTGATGTGTTGCTGGAAGATATCGAGAAACTGGTCGCCCTCTTTGTCTGCGAGCATTGTGGCCGCCATATTCGCGCAGATATTGATGTGCCCGGTGAGAAAGCGATTTCGTGTAAGTGTGGTAAGTCTCGATTGCCTTGGAAAACTTAAGTGCTGCAAGACATGCTTAATCTGAATTTGCACATCACGCGATTGGCAGACAAGCCGGTAGCGACCGCAAAGCCGGAGCAGAAGTACAGATAGACCAGTTTGAACGTCGATCGCATATGGTGAATGCAACATCTTGATCTGCTAGATGTGCGGATAGCCCGTCAGCCTTCATTTGAACCGTGGCTCAGCCAATTCGAATGTCCGCAATGCGGGCTGCGGCTGCAGCAATCGTTGATCTCATCGAGTGACCGCTTTGGGCCGAACATCGATTGGTAAAACAGGTGGTTCTGTTTATGGGAAATTCGTATGCTCCCATTATCCATCTAACTTAACTAGGAAAGCGTTTCATGGCAGATCTCCAGTATATCGAACTCCTTTTGGAAGGTGTTGACGCATGGAATGCTGCGGTCGGGGGCCTTCAGTCAGGTCCAGACCTTAGCAACATAAATCTATTTGAAGAGTTGGAACGTCGGGGCTTCCAACCTGATCAAGGTGCAATGAAGTTTGAAAGATTTGATTTCAAAACCGCAAGCTTCTCGGACACAGACCTAACGTACGTTTGGTTCTCAGAATGTGACTTTCGTGAAGCCAAGCTGCAAGGAACCCGACTTGATCGATCAAGCTTTTCTCAATGCCGGCTTGAAGGGATGAAACTGAATGATGCAAGCGGATCGGAAGCCAGTTTCACAGACTGCGAGTTCCCAGCTCAGCCCGTCTCATTCGCTTCTTTTGAACAGTCCTGGTTCACAAGATGTGACATGAGCAAAGCGGGCTTCAATGCAACCTCCTTTCGATACAGCAGCTTCGAAGACTGCCGTGTTGCCGGAATGCGCGTTTCCACTGTTTGTTACCGAACCGGCTGGCAGTCCGAAGAATGCTATTACTCGTCTCTGGAGGGAGTAAGTGGTTTGAGCCAGGAAGACATTGCCTCAATGCGGTTGGACCCGAGCGTGACCCTTCCGGACGGACTCGAACACGTTAAGTAGCCTTCCAATACCCAACTTTTATTTGCGCGTGCGCAACCAATGACTGCTATGCAGGCTGCAATCGCAGCATCGAGAAACTAGGCTTAATGTCCGCTTTGGGCCGCCCCTGAAGGCGACCCATCTGCCCTAGATTTCAATGGCTTCAGCGATGGCGAGAGCATCCTCTAGTTCGACCCCAAGATACCTGACTGTACTATCCATCTTTGTGTGGCCGAGCAGGAGCTGAACAGCGCGAAGGTTTCCTGTCTTCTTATAAATTTGTGTAACCTTGGTGCGCCGCATCGAATGCGTGCCGTAAGCGCTGGCTTCCAGCCCAATTGATGTCACCCAGTCCCTGACAATGCGAGCATATTGGCGGGTTGAGATGTGCAGACGTTCATGGAAACGGCCTGGCCATAGATACTCAGAACCGACCATGAGTTCGTCTTCCATCCACTTTTCGACAGAGGCGCGTGTGCCTTCGGAAATCTCAAAGCGAACAGGTTTCTGCGTCTTGCTTTGCAGAACGGAAGCACGCTCTTTGATCTGGCCGGACGCCATGACGTCAACGACTTTCAACTTGGCCAGATCGCAACCGCGCAGCTTGCTGTCGATCGCCATATTGAACAGCGCGAGGTCGCGATGGTTTTCAGCCAGTTCAAGTCGAACCCGGATCGCCCAGACATGCTTTGGTTTCAACGGTCGTTTCTGGCCGACGATCCGACCCTTGTTCCATGCGGGTCGTAGCGCGCGAATGGCTGGTAAGTTTGGTGTTTCCATGACTGATCCTCCGATCCGCCATACCCTCCACAACGACAACCCGACGTTGACAGGGCACCATATCACACGGTTGCTGCACTGCCTCGGAAGTCGGCAGTGAGCCCAAAACAGTCGTCGTATGCGGTACAGCGATGGGTAGTTTAGGGGCTAAGGAGAAACAATGCACAACCGAAGCGCGTGATCGAACCGTTTCACAAACCCCGTCGTCCTGTTGTGCGTTAGCAGAAGCGGAAGGCTAGCCCTTAAGCTCCCGTAGTTGCGCCACGCCGGGCGTCGCCCGACGTTGCCTTTTGCCTGCGTCATTTCGATTATTGCGACCCGAGCAAAGCGATGTGTTGTCGATCAATTTGCTAGGCTTGCTTCTGGCAGATTTGTCAAACTGCCCCAAGATCGTTTCAGGGACACACGGCTCGAGACTATACCGAAGCAAAATTCTTGGTACAATCTAGAGGTTATTTGTCGATAATTCGATTCGCCTTTTTTGAGGTTTTTTCCATGCTAAGAACAAATTTCCAGGTTTTGCTTTTCTCTGTACTCGTTCAGTTTTTTCCGCATCATGTCGCTGCTGACATCTGGGATGAATATCGGCAGATCCTCCCTTTTCATGTTCAAGAGTTTGCGATTTTCCGCGGCGATGATCCTCGCACGCTTACGGTCATCGTGGCGGAACCTTCTGATATTTTTCCGCGAGACAACGCAGAAGTTGCCGCCCTCTTCGAGCAGGCGTTCGGGCGAGGAAGCGTAGCCGAGATCACAACACGACAACACAACATTCTGCTTGATGGTTGGACTCGCGATTTCGTCGTGAAACTGCGGCATCCCGAGACTGAGTTCACGCAATCTCATATTGATCTTGCCGTAGCATGGCTGAGTGAATTTGGGTTCGGCTCGTCGCGTTTTGCCTATTATAGGAATCTCGATGCCATCGAGCCGGTGAACTATGCCAGTGCACCGGAGAACGTCGAGCTCTCGCCGTATGAGCTTGAAGCTTGGCTATTTGGAGAGGCCGCGCTGCAGTTCAAAGATCGTGTTCTAGGCGCGAGACCTATCGCAGCCGTGCTGTCATCGGGGGAGAGTGGGCTCTACACCTCAATCGACGGCAGCCTCGTCGCCTGGGTACTTGACACCGACTCCGCCGAGCGGGGCTTTGGCGCGTTGCGCGCAACGCCCGTTGATGCCGGCGCAGATGCTGAGATGCGGCGTGCGTTTCGTCAGTTGACCGTTTCCGGAGATCTGATCCTGGGTGCACTTCGGGATCGCACAACAGGAAGCGTCGCCATCCTGGCCCGCGCACGCCAGGTCTCAGTCGATGCGCTGCCGCCGTTGCGGTTTGAAGAGGTACGCCGGCTTGCGGCCGCTGCGGCTATCACAAGTGAGCTTGGACAAAGCTACGAACGTGGGCATGCCTTTGCAGGCAAAGTCTCGCATGGCAAATACTTCGGGTTTGATGTTGCTCCGATCTTTTTGTCCGATCAATTGCTAGACTCCGAGGCAGGAAGCCTACTCAACATTGCTGACCAGCTTCTTAAGTCGTGGTCGCAAGCCGGTAGCGTCGAGTACTACAACTTCCCTTACCCAAAACCAGACATATTCCCGTTCGAATCCCAACTGAGTACGCTGATCTCTGAGGCTGAGGGCACCTCCGAGACGCTATTCAACTGGAATACCGTTGGTGCCGGATTGGAGATGCAAAGTGGACGTTATGATTTTGCAACGCCCTTGCGCACGGGGGCCCTTCCAATAACGTATCAGGCAGATTTGGATGGGGACGAACTAAGTTCCAATGCGTTTATCGACTCGCTTGAAGATGTCGCTTGGACATATTTCGCTGAACGCAAAGACCCCCATCTCACACGCGTAGTCCAATACGCATTCCTATTCCAGATTTTTCGGAACTGGGAGATTACTGCAAAGGATCAGACGGATCCTGACGGCTTACGTGTACGGTTGTTCGAGAGAAAAATCGAAGACCACATCTCCGAAGCGTTACAGCGCGCAGAAACTGGAACGCTGCCAGAGTTCTATTACGAGAAGATCGCTGACTTGAGTTGGCAGGACCGAATGGAACTGCAAGCGGAGATACTTGGTGCCCAGAGGTGCTTGCTCAGCAGGTTGGCTGAACTCGAAGCGCTCGACGTTCGGATAAGGGACAACTTGGTCGATGCGCTCTCGGCGCCCGAGCGCCTTGAGATCGACCAAACAGACATGTGGCTTGCTCCGTTCTTGCTTGCCAGGATTACTGGCTTTGACGTTCCAACTGAGCGCAAGATCGAGAATGCCGCCCTGTCCGAGAACGTAAGGAAGTTTCTCGCCCTCGACGCATCCGAGGACATCTCGGAGTGTCTTTATCCGTTCCTCGACGGGACCAGGTTCATCAACAGCGTTGTCGAGGCTGCCAACGTGGATCCAGCGGACGGCAGCTCGATCCGGACCCCAACTCTGGTCTTGTCGCGCAATCTGGGCGAAGATGGACGGCAGAGTACCGGCGGCCACAACTTGTCAGCAGACCTGCCGCGGCTGGTGCCCGATGCCTCGGTGCCGCGCGGACGGCCGGAGGTGGACGTCACCCGCGACGGCCGCATGGAGATCCGCGTCCACCCCAGCGACCAGCCCGGAGCCCGCGAGCTGGGCCGGATTGCGCAGCGCTACCGCAACGAGGATCCCTCGGAGCTGCGCGACCGGCTCACCGCAGCGCTCAAACCGCGGGACGCGCGGCCGGTCGACGCCGCGATCGGCTTTCGCAAGCCTTTCAACGCCGCCCAGGACACGTCCTCGGCCATTCGCTTCCTTGGCCGCCCGGGCCAGGACACCGCGACGGCGCTGCGGTCCGCGCGCGACAGCTTCGATCAGCTCACAGAGGTGCACGGCGCAGGGGCGATCTACGTGGAGGCTTTGCCGCGCGGTATGTTCGTCGTTCGCTCTGGGCAGCCGCCCAGCGAGACGCTGCACGGCACGATCTACGATGCGGTGACGGTCCTAAAGAAGGCAATCGGCTCTCCACCGCCGGCGGCCAACCTGGTCTTCGGGCCGAAGATGCCGATCGAACGGGTCCAGGCGCTGTCGCAATCGGTCGTGGCGGGCCAGCCGACCGAGGTGGCGATGAGCGCCCCGCAGGTGCTGGCCATGGGCGCGGGCAAGCCTCCGCTCCCGCCGGTCGGCCGCAGCGCGACCGTCTCAGGGGCCGAAGGCCCCCGCCGCCCCACGATCGAGGTGGAGAGCGGCGACGCCAAAGGCTGGCGCGGGCTGGCCATCCGTCTCGGGGCGCTCAAGCGGCAGGGCAAAGGCGGCATTGCGCAGCGCGACGTGGCCGAGATCCCCACTGCAATCCAAACGCGCATCCCGGCCGTGGAATCTCCGATGAGCTACCACGTGATCAGCGTGTTCGCGGTGCGCCCGCCGTCGCTCCTGTCTCGGCTGAACCTGCGGCTGGACATTGTCGTGACCCGCCGTTCGCAGGACGCCCAGGCGCCCGACGTTCCACGGACCTACCGCGAGACGCTGGACGCCGCCACGGAGCAAACCAAGGCCGACGCGTTCGTCGATGCTTTCCGCAGCCGGCTCCTGGAGGGTGGGCAAGACATCTCGGTCTACGCGATGCTGACCGAAGGGGATGGCTTCCTGCTTTTGTCGCGCATCGATCTCCCGCGCGGCCTGCTGCCCAGAGAGGGCTGAGCGGTGCCGACGGACGGGCAGACGAAACGGCCGCGGGATGCCTTCGGCAGTCGCGCCATGGCAGCGACGGCGCAGGTGCCGCTCGCGGACATCGCCCTGGTTATCGGCATCCCCGCGAGCCCGGCAGAGTTGGCCGGCCGGTTCACCAAGGACCCGGCCGACCAAGACTACGCGTGGCGCCTTGCAGAGACGGTCTGCCCGAACAGCATCCCCGGCGATGGGACGCGCCCCCTGAGTGCCAGTGAGGCCGTGACACTTGCCGCGCAGGTCGCGAGCGCGCCAAACGTCGGCACGCTGTTCTCCGAGCTTTCGCGGCTGGTCGACACCGCCACTGCCGCGAAGGTCACCGTATTCCGCGACGCCGATCTTTCGGATCTCGCCCGTGCCGGACAATTCAACCACGTGTGCCTCTTTACGCATTGGAAAGGGCATTGGATTACCCAGGCGGACTTCAAAAGGGGCGCGTGGGCAGCTCTGGCGTGTGCTGCGCGGCACGCTTGGGCAGGCTTTGCGCCCGGTTTGCCAGGCTACCCTGACCCACAGAGCCTGCAAGACCTGCGCAAGACCCTGAACTCACTGGTCGAGGCTGGGTGCGCCATGTTCCCTAGCTCTGAAGAGGAGCGCGCGTTAGAGGACCAAAACCTTGGTATCAGCTATGACGCGGACTTCATGGCCGCGATGAACCGCGAGTTCCTCGACGATGCCTTTGGGTCCGATATCCTGCGCCCGGGGAACCGCCTGGAGCTGTCGGACGGGCTCGCACGACCAGATCACATCGCCGCCGCGATTGGGGACGCGACGCAGAGCGTGTCGCTGATGGCCTGCCACTCGAACGTCCTACAGCAAGTCCTGGCCACGGAGCGCCCCAACCTGCGCGTTGTGGGAACCACCATGGAGCTTACACCGACCGTCTGGGCGGCTTTTGTTGCCCATGTCTTTGAGAGCGCTCGGGACGGGCGGACGCCGTTTTTGATGGACCTTGTGCACGGCATTCGTGACCTAAGCCAACGGGGCCAAAAGGCCGTCCGGGCAAGTAAGGGGAGTTGGTAATATGTCATCGCTTTATGACGTCCTCGCGCGGCACAGAAGCAAGGGGGTCGCCTCGTTAAGCAGCAAAGAGGACTGGACCTTTGATCGGGACAAACTGCTGCAGTCGCTGCGAAAGATGGAAAGGGAATGGGCGACGCGGATCCGTCTCTTCCAAGCCTTGTTCATCCTGCTGATGTGCGTCGCGGTAGCGCTAGCGTGGTTTCTACGTAACTCGCATGAGTTGTTGGCGGCTCTGATCGGTGGAGATGGATTAGCTTTGTTTGCCGTGCTTCAAAGGATAAATGATCTTTCGGATCGGAGAACCAAAGTTCGCCACATTTTATATTTATGCGAACACGCGACAGATGAAACACTGCAGTCGGTAATTGATACTATAGTAGATAACTTTTCTGATTTCTAAGAACCTGCGAGGTCATAACCTGGGTCGCGTTTCTTTTCGTCGTTTCCCGATCGTTGGTCCCTTCAACAAATGCTCTCGGTGCAGCTTTCCGCTGGTCGGAGAGACGAAAGCGGCCACAGGTGATAGGTCCGGTTTGTCCGCGATCTGTGAGTTCGAGGGTCGTGTATCATACATCTGCAGCGAAGGGCAGCTATGTGGGCTGCGACCGCAGCATCGGAGGCGCGCGTTGAATGTCTGCTTAGGGCCGAACTAGACCAAGCAGCTTAGTGTCCGACAGGAATGATTGTCAGAAACTCACTCCTTCATTCTAGGTCCCACGACGCGCGCGGGTAGTTCCCTACAAACTGGTTGTCCACGCTTATGCGCCCGGACCCGTACCACTTTCCCGTCGGCGTAACGTCTTTCGTGCTCGGCCACCCAATGCTCGGTCGGCGCAGTTCGACTTGCAGATTGTGTTTTCTCAAAGCCAAACCTTGCCTTTTGCTCAGACAAATGTCGCTCACCCGCCGGTCCGATACGAATGGTTACGTGAGACTTGAGCACCTCGGTCATCCAAGTCTTGCCAAAACGCCGCGCTGTCTTTGCCTGCTTTGTAGATAGGCTTGCAGCCTCTTGCGACGTCAAATCATCCTCGCGTGCAGCAAGAGCAGCAAATAACATAAACCCGATCACCATCTCATATGTTAGGTGACCCGAATGTTCCTCGAAGTGTTCTCTCATTGAAGCTCCATCGGGCAAAAGTCCTGCCCTCATAAGCCCCGCAAGTACGGTCCGCTGAGCTTTCCAACTGGTGTCACTAAAGTCGGGACGGCCGTCCTGCGATTTCGATATCTCAAGCACAAAGGGCGCATCAAAGAAGGTGGTGTCCGTCATAGCTGAGAAAAGGCGCACGCTTAGTATTTCGGAAGAACGGTTATCAAAGAGGAACCCTCGCTGATGACGTCTGCTCAGTTCTTCATCATCCAGGGCCGTCAATCCTCGAACGCAACGGTCTTCCCAGAGTTTGCGGTCGTCGTACTCGATCCAAAGGAGGTCACGCGGTAGTTCGATATCGCGCACATAGTCTTGAATGTCGGCCTCAGGTCTATCCTCCCATGGCATTCCTTGGACATCCATTCTCAAAGAGTCGAGATAATTCGCAGCGTTGTGGTCGAGCAAAAAGATTCTCGCTGAGGAGAGGTCGCCAAGAACTCCTCGCCAGTGCTGACGGACTTCTTCAGGCGAAACCCGCTGACCGTCTGGGCCAATCATGTCCACAGGCATCTCGTTTTCGAGATGGTGTCCAAACTTTAGTGCAATCGTCTTGTAAAGAATCATTTCGTCTACTCAAGAATTAAGGAGTCGATCTCGGGCGGATCGAATAATCGTCGTGGGCAGCCCAATACACTCGGAACGAGATGCCTGTCCCACTTTCCCCCGTTGTTAACCTCTGGCTCGGTGGGAATACAGGGACCGTAGGGCTCAAAGATCAGCTTGCCCTGCTTTCCGAGTGCTAGTTTTGTCTGCATTCTTGAACGTCGGCTTTGGGGAATCCGCACAGAAGCGCCAATCGCCATGATCAATGTCCGGTCCGGGCCGTCCGCTAAGACGGCCCAAATTGCTAAATTTCAATGGCCGCTGCAATCGCAAGAGCATCTTCCAGTTCAACGCCGAGATAACGGACAGTGCTATTCATCTTAGTGTGCCCAAGTGGGAGCTGGACCGCCCGCAAGTTGCCGGTCTTCTTATAGATCTGTGTGACTTTTGTCCTTCGCGTCGAATGCGTTCCGTATGCGCTGGCCTCCAGGCCGATCGACGCCACCCAATCGCGGACGATCCGGGCGTACTGGCGTGTCGAGATGTGCAAGCGTTCATGGAATCGACCTGGCCAAAGGTATTCTGAGCCGACCATGAGCTCATCTTCCATCCACTTTTCGACCGACGCGCGTGTGCCTTTGGATATCTCAAATCGCACGGGTTTCTGTGTCTTGCTTTGTAGCACAGATGCCCGTTCTTTGATCTGACCGGATGCTAAAACATCGACGACCTTCATTTTCACAAGGTCACATCCGCGTAGTTTGCTGTCGATCGCCATGTTGAATAGCGCGAGTTCCCGGTGATTTTCTGCCAATTCAAGTCGAACGCGGATTGCCCAGACGTGTTTTGGTTTCAGTGGCCGTTTCTGACCGACGATGCGTCCCTTGTTCCAAGCCGGGCGAAGCGCACGAACGGAAGGCAAGTTTGGTATTTCCATGACTGATCCTCCGATCCGCCATGCCCTCCACAACGACAACCCGACGTTGACGTTGCCATCATATCACAGGATGCTGCGTCGCATCTGAGGTCCGGTCAGAGCCCATAGTTCCAGATGCTGCATCTGGAAGGAGTGACTGCGAAGCTTTGATTGCGGTCATTGGCTGCCATCAAATCGTTCTCAGTCAATCGATTTCGAGCAAAACGGGCACCCGTATTAAAGCCGTTGACAGCGGTAACTTGGACCTGGACTCATTGAGAACCAGCAGCATAGTCGTGCCGAACCTGCGACTAACTTGCTAGCAATACTCGTGAGGCCGATTCTCCAACCCATACCGGACTTACTATTCAGCCTATCAGTTACCCTGATTCCGAGCCTCCAGCCGTTCCAGATTTACAACCGTCGAAAGCATCAGACGGTCGTGGCTCCAGTCCTGAGTTTGACGCACCGAGGCTGAACCAATGGCGAGCACAACAACCAGAGAAAGCGTCAAACCAAAGAAAAGCGCTGACAATTGTGTGGTCGTCACAGGCGCATCGGTCAGAGCAATCACACGCTGACGCAATACATGCTTTGCTTTCTGCCCGTTCACCAAAGCCACATGAAGAATACGAGGGCTCTTCAGCTTTACCGAACGTGTGCAATATTCAAGCAAACAGGCGGTATAGTCTGTCGCGTCAATGCCTTTGCGCGAGACAACGGACTGATCGCAGGCTAACTCGCGAAGCCGGTCGAACTGATGCTTCATTGCCAGGTAGGCCGGGTTCCAGAACAGCAGCGGGCGCAGAAGCTCGAATCCCAATTCCCATTCCACGTCCAATGCGCGGATATGCTGAAATTCATGCGCCAGAGCAAAGCGCAGATCGCGCGGCGAGTTCAGCAGATGGCTGGGCAAAACGACGTGCCGGCGACGAAGGCCGCGCACTGCAAACGGCACGGTAACGCGATCCGAGATACGGATATCTACCTTGGAGGATTGCCGCCACAGAAAGCTGGACCTTACGGCGTTGCGAATAGCAAGCGCGTTCAGAGCAACCCGAACTGCCAGAACAGCCGCCATCAGAAACATCGCAATCAACGCGCACGTCACAAAGACCGAGTCGCCAGAAAGGACATGATCAACCCAGCGTTCGCGCGTGTTCAGAAGGGTTTCGAACTGTGCGGCCGGCATGGCGATTTCACCGCGCAGATAGGCCGCCACTGCGATATCCCCCAGCGCCACAAAGCGTCCGGGCCACACCTGAGCGACAAAACCCGAAACGCCTATCGCCAGAATAGGGCTGAGTATAACGCCAATGCAAAGTATCTTGAGCGACCGAAGCTGAGCAACGAAGCCGTACCGCATGGGAGTCATCGCAAGGACCCCGCGCACGACCAGCCAGATCAGCGCCGATAATCCAAGCACAACGTTGAACTCGAGAAATGCGTCAAGAACCGGTTTAACCGCTGTCATTTTGCAGTCTCCTCTCTACCAGTGCTCGAATCTCCTCTAGGTCATCTTCTGTAAGCCCCTCATCGTCGACCAGCCTTGCAACCAGCGTCGCAGGTGTGTCGTCAAATAGGGTCCGGGACAGATTCTGCAGCGACCGCGACTGATACCTGTCCTTTTCGAGAAGCGGTCTGTAGATCAGCGACTTGCCGTTCTTTTCGCTTTCGACGAACCCTTTTTCATCAAGGATCCGCAGAATCGTGGCGCCTGATGTGTAGGCCAGATTGCGATCAGGTGGCAGGCGATCAAGGACTTCACGGACCGAACCCTGACCAAGCGCCCAGAGTTCGTTCATGAACTCAAGTTCCACTTCGGTCAGCAGATTTGTTGTTTTTTTCTTACGCATCGATCTCGGGGTCGCAATTTTTTAGTATGCCTGACAGACAAGCATCCTTTCGCTGTTTCGCAAAGCCTAAACTTTCCAGAAGACGAAGACACCCCAACCGATGGACAGGAAAAGAGGTGTCCAGACCGGTTGACCCACCAACCCAAGCCAGGCGAGGAAGATGTAGGCCGATCCGAGAAGCGTAATGAACAGACGGTCACCCAGCGTCGTTGTCAGCCCGAGTACGCCACGTCGTTCGATCCCGTCGCGAAATTTGAACCCTTCCAGTACACCGATCAAAGCAATGGCCGAGAAGATGCCGACAAACAGCGCCAGTGTGGCCGGCGTCCAGGCCATCCAGAAATCGGGCCATAGTGGATCAGTCCACGAAAAGCCCTTTTCCTCTTGCTGGCCGACGCTGCCCCAGCCGGCCTGCTGAGCCGCTGCCATGGAAGGCAGAAATGGAAGGGAGAGAAGAAGTTTACGCATATCGAACCTCACACTCGGCCCATCGCGAACCCACGCGCGATGTAGTTGCGGACAAACCAGATGACGATTGCCCCTGGGATGATGGTCAGCGTTCCGGCGGCAGCCAGCAAGCCCAACTCATACCCCGCGCTAGAGGCGGTGCGGGTCATCACGGCGGCGATGGGTTTGGCCTCGACTGCAGTCAGTGTTTTGGCCAGCAGCATCTCGACCCACGAGAACATAAAGCAGAAGAAGGCTGCGACGCCGACACCGGCTTTGATGTTGGGCAAGAAGATTGTGACGAAGAACCGCGGGAAGGAATAGCCGTCAACATAGGCGGTTTCGTCCAACTCTTTCGGAATGCCGCGCATGAAGCCCTCAAGAATCCACACCGCCAGAGGCACATTGAACAGCGTGTGTGCCAGCGCCACGGCTAGGTAGGTGTCAAACAGGTGGATCGACGAATAAAGCTGGAAGAACGGCAGAGCGAACACGGCTGCCGGGGCCATCCGGTTGGTAAGCAGCCAAAAGAACAGCTGCCTGTCGCCCAAGAACCGATAGCGCGAGAACGCGTAGGCCGCAGGCAGCGCCACACAGACCGACAGAACCGTGTTGATCGTAACGTAGATGATCGAGTTGATATAGCCCCAGTACCACGTCGGGTCTGTGAAGATGGTGATGTAGTTCTCCAGCGTGAAGGTCTGCGGGAACAGGGAAAAGCCCGACAGGATCTCGTTCGTGGTCTTGAAGGACATCGCCACCAGCCAGTAGATCGGCAGCATCAGGAACGCGATGTAGAGGATCGGGATAAGAGACCGCTTCTTCATTGCGCGTCATCCTTTGTCATCAGAGTGTAAAAGACCCAACTGACCAACAATGTAATGGCGAAGTAGATCAGGCTCATCGCGGCAGCAGGGCCAAGATCGAACTGTCCCAGCGCGATCTTCACAAGGTCGATCGACAGTAAGGTGGTCGAATTACCGGGGCCGCCGCCAGTTAGAACGAAGGGCTCGGTATAGATGTTGAAACTGTCCATGAACCGCAGCAAAACGGCGATGGTCAGAACGGTTTTCATCTTGGGCAGCTGGATGTAGCGGAACACCGACCACGGGCTGGCCCCGTCGATTTTGGCGGCCTGGTAATAGGCATCCGGGATCGACACGAGGCCCGCATAGCACAGCAGAACCACCAGCGACGTCCAGTGCCAGACATCCATGACAATGACCGTGATCCAGGCCGACAGCGGCTGTTGCGTCATGTCATAGTTGATGCCCAGAACATCATTCAGGAAATATCCCATCAGGCCGATTTTCGGCAGCGTAAAGATATTCCACATTGAACCGACCACGTTCCAGGGGATCAGCATCGGCAACGCCATAAGCACCAGACAAACCGGCACCCAAACCCCTTTTCGCGGCATCGACAGGGCAACAATGATGCCCAAAGGCACCTCGATCAGCAGTATCAGGAAGGTGAACAGGAACTGCCGACCGAGGGCTGCTTGGAACCGGTCAGAACGCAGGATTTGTTCGAACCAGCCCAGACCTTCCCAAAAGAACTGATTGTTGCCAAAGGTTTCCTGCACCGAGTAGTTGACCACCGTCATCATCGGCACCAGCGCGTTGAACGCGACCAGCGCCAGCACCGGCAGGACAAAGAACCATGCCTTTTGGTTTTCCGTTCTCATTGCGCCCGCTCCTCGGTTGCGATCCAGCCGTCGCGATAGACGCGCGATTGTTCTGGGTTGAATTGCAGGAATACCTCGGATCCGGGTTCTGGCACCTGATGTTCGGTGACGGCCTTTAAGGCGGTGTTGCCGACCATGGCGCTGACCACATAGTGGCGACCGATGTCCGAAACTTTGGTCACATGTGCAGGAATGCCGGTGTCGCCAAAGCCCACATATTCCGGGCGAATACCCAGATCGGTGCGACCTCCGTCGCCGTGGGTGGGGCCTTCCAACATCACCTCATGGCCTTCGAAGACCGCGCGATCGCCTTTGGCTTCGCAGGGTAGAACATTCATGCCGGGCGAGCCGATGAAATGGCCGACAAACGTGTGCTGAGGCCGCTCGAACAGTTCAACTGGCGTACCGATCTGCACCACTTCGCCTTCCTGCATTACGACCACTTCGTCGGCGAAGGTCAGGGCCTCGGTCTGATCGTGGGTTACGTAGATCATCGTGGCTTTGACGCGCTGGTGTAGTTCCTTCAACTTAGACCGCAGCTTCCATTTCAGATGCGGGTCGATCACGGTTAGCGGCTCGTCAAACATCACCGCGTTCACGTCATCACGGACCAGACCGCGCCCCATCGAGATTTTCTGCTTGTTGTCCGGGCTCAGGCCACTGGCACGGGTATCCAGCATGTCGGTGACGTCCAGCATCTCGGCAATCTCATCGACGCGACGCTTGATTGTTGCCGGGTCAACGCCTCGGTTCTTCAGCGGAAAGGCCAGGTTTTCGCCCACGGTCATCGTGTCGTAGATCACCGGAAACTGGAATACCTGCGCAATGTTGCGCTGATCGGGGGGCAGGATGGTAACGTCCTGGTCATCGAACAGGATTTGCCCTTCGGACGGCGTCAGCAGGCCCGAGATGATATTCAACAAAGTGGATTTACCACAGCCGGAGGGCCCGAGCAGCGCATAGGCCCCGCCATCGCGCCATGTGACGTCGATTTCCTTCAGCGCATAGTCCTGCGGACCTTGCGGGTTAGGCATATAGCTATGCCGCAGGTTCGAAAGTTTGATCTGTGCCATGTCAGGCCACCCTTTTGCCGTCTTGGCCGAAATACCGGCAATGCGCCGGGTTCATGTAGAAACTGTGATCCTCGCCGACCTGATAGGGATGCACCCCAGCGGCCAGCGACACCCAATCATCCGAGCCATGCCGGAAATGCGCGCTGGAATCCGAGCCCGACAGCTCGGTCACGATCACGCGTCCAGTTAATTCCACATCCGCGTCTGACGTTCTAAATGGTGTGACGCGGTGCGGTCGGACGGCGACCATATAGTCGCCATCTGCCATGTCTGAGACCGCCCAGCCGCCGCCGCCTTCCAGTGCCGCCTGCGCGCCGAAAACGGTGATGCGCGCCACGTTGATGGGCGGGTCCGAGAAAACGCGAGCTGCGGCAATGTTTTCGGGGTTGCGATAGATGTCTGCGGTGGGACCGAACTGCGTCACCCGGCCGTCCTCCATCAAGGCGGTGTAGCCGCCCAGCAGCAGAGCCTCTTCGGGTTCCGACGTGGCATAGACCACGACGGCACCACGTCCGGCGAACAGATCGGGCAATTGCTCGCGCAATTCCTCGCGCAGCTTATAGTCGAGGTTCGCCAGCGGTTCGTCCAGAAACACCGCACGACTTTCCTTCGCAATTGCGCGGGCCAGCGCGGTGCGTTGTTGCTGCCCGCCAGACAGCTCATGCGGGCGGCGATGCAGCATCGGGCGCAGTTGGAGCAGATCGGCTGCTTCTTCTACACGGCCCTCGACTTCGGATTTTGCCATGCCTGCCACGCGCAATGGCGAGGCGATATTGTCGAATACTGTCATATGCGGATAGTTCACGAAGAACTGGTGTACCAAGCTGATCTGCCTCTTCTGAGTGTTCAGCCTTGTCACATCCTGCCCATCCATAAAGACCTTGCCCGAGGCGATCGGGTCCAGCCCGGCCATCATCTTGATCAGAGAGGTCTTGCCCGATCCTGTTGCCCCCAGCAGCACATTGAAATGGCCGGTCTGCAGCGACAAGTTCGTAGGTTTGATATGGATTACATTGCCGACCCATTTGGTGGCGTCTTTAAGTTCGATCATGTCCGTGGATTCCGGTCCTTCAGTGCCGCGCACTGGTCGTAGGGTGGGGATGCCGCGCACGGCACCCCCGGTTGCATTGGCTTAGTTGGCCTGCCAGCGCGCCACCAGCTCGTCATAGTTGACGGTCTGGCCTTGCGGCTTTTCGTTCTCCAGCTTGGCCTTGGGCGAACCCGCTTTTTCCAGCCAGAAGGCAGGATCCTGCGGTTCGTTCAGACGTGGACCACATCCGCCATAGACGTTGGCGGCCTCATCCGCGGCCTGCATTCGGGCCATGGTGATGTCCATTTCCTCGGCCAGACGGTCCATCGCCTCTTGCGGGGTGAAGGCGCCTGAGTTCACGTCACCGATCTGCTGCCACCAGATCTGGGCCAACTTCGGATAGTCCGGCACGTTGATGCCGGTCGGCGACCATGCCACACGATCGGGCGAGCGGTAGAACTCGACCAAACCACCCAGCTTGGGTGCGCGTTCGGTGAACGACTCATGGTTGACCGAGCTGTCGCGGATGAAGGTCAGGCCCACATGGGACTTCTTCACATCAACCGTCTTGGACGTCACGAACTGAGCATACAGCCAAGCCGCTTGAGCACGATCCTCGGGGGTCGACTTCAGGAATGTCCAGGATCCCACGTCCTGATACCCAACCTTCTGGCCATCTTCCCAATAGGGGCCGTGCGGGCTGGGCGCCATCCGCCACAGCGGCGTGCCTTCGTCATCCACGGTGTTGTTGCCTTCGGATTTCGGCTTCACCATGTCGGCAGTAAAGGCGGTGTACCAGAAGATCTGCTGGGCCACGTTGCCTTGACTGAGTGCCGGCAGCGACTGGTAGAAGTCATAAGACGCCGCACCCGGAGGCGCATAGTTGCGCAGCCATTCGTCCCATTTGCGGATCGCATAGACCGCAGCCGGACCGTTTGCCGCACCACCGCGCGAGACGGACGCACCAACCGGGTTGCAGGTGCCCGCTTCCATGCGAATGCCCCACTCGTCGACGGGAACGCCATTCGGCTCACCCACGTCACCAGCGCCAGCCATCGACAGCCACGCATCGGTCATGCGCCAGCCAAGGTCAGGCGCGCGCTTTCCGTAATCCATGTGGCCGTAGATTGCGACGCCGTCAACTTCCTTCACGTCATTGGTGAAGAACTCCGCGATGTCCTCATAGGCCGACCAGTTGACCGGAACGCCCAGATCATAGCCGTATTTTTCCTTGAATGCGGCCTTGTTGTTCTCGTCATCGAACCAGTCCTTGCGGAACCAGTAGAGGTTCGCGAACTGCTGGTCAGGCAGCTGGTACAGGTTGCCGTCCGGACCGGTGGTGAACTGAATGCCCATGAAGTCATCCAGATCCAGTGTCGGCGAGGTCGTGCCCGCCCAGCCACCCGCCATCTGTTCGGTCAGGTTATAGGCCAGTTGCAGGCGCGAGTGCGTGCCAATCAGGTCACTGTCGTTGACGTAACCATCATACAGGTTCCGACCGGTTTGCATCTGGGTCTGCACGGCCTGAACCACTTCGCCCTCGCCAAGGATCTGGTGGTTAACCTTGATTCCGGTGATTTCCTCGAACGCCTTGGTAAGAACCTCGGATTCATACGAGTGCGTGGGGATGCCCTCGGACAGGACGTTGATTTCCATGCCAGCGTAGGGTTGTGCAGCTTCGATGAACCACTTCATTTCACCCATCTGCTCGTCTTTCGACAAGGTCGATGGCTGGAATTCGTCGTCAATCCAACGTTGTGCTGCGGCTTCGTCGGCCCAAGCAGAACCGTGTCCAGCAATAACGGCTGCCGCCGCCACTGCGGATAGTAGATGTCTGCGCATCTGTCTCCTCCCAAAGATTATTTGATCCGGTGCAGGCCGGATGGCAGGCAGCATCAATGATAATCGGCGCCGCTGTCAAACTAAATTTTTAGTAATAGTGCAATACGCTTGTAATGAATTGATAATAAACATAATTTTTACTATCAAAGTGCGAAATATCGAAACTTGGTTCAATTACCTTGTATCCGTAGGTGCCGAAAGCACCGCAAAAAACTCTTGAGCTGGTATAACATCCTCTGCCCAAATGCGAATAGGGTGAAATACAAGGCTGACGTCTGCCAACTTAAAGGTTCAACTAGCCTGTTCGAAATTTGCAGTGAAAGTTTACTTTCCCGCCGACCTGCAGGGGGACCGCACCCGAGATCCTCCAGCAGCCGCCGTTCGAGCAACCGCAGCGAACTCACCCTTTGTCCGCTACCCAGTCGTCCGGTTCCCCTCAATCCGAGCGGCCCCAGCGAACGTCTGGAATGCAGGCTGCAACTGCAGAAACCGCAGAGGCTGACCAACGGCAGCTAAGGGCCGTTCCCTGCATCGCCGGGCACCCTCGATCATGCCGATGCCGCGCCGCATCCGACGTCGGCTCAGAGCCTAAGCTTGCCAAATGCTGCACTAGGTCCGAATGTCTGGTCCTTGATGCCAGCCAAGAGATGGCTCCAGAGCAGCACTTTCTGTTCAGATGCTTGAAAAAGACTTCAAACGAAGGCAGCGGCATGTTTGGGACTGTAGATTATCACGCTGTGGGTGCCCCGGCGCCATACCGCCTTTTCGCTTGTACTGGCCTTAAGGTCTTGCTCAAACCCTAAATCCGCCAGCACGTGCGGGGCGCTCAAAGCAAGGCGCTCCAGATCCCTTTGTAGTTGCGCATCAGGCGTTTCTACTCCTAACGTAGGGATTATTTTCTTATACCAAGTCAACAGATCCGCAACTTTCCTGATCGACAAGCCGTTCTCAAGCACACTGATCAACATAGAAATTTCATAATGTTTTCTGGCTTGACAGAGGGATACCGCGAGCGGAGACTTTCGAGCAAACCAAGCTTTTGCACCCAAAGGGTTAGAAAAAATGAGCCTCGCATATGGCAAGACTACCGCCCCTTAACGCCCTGAGGGCCTTTGAGGCCGCGGCACGTCACCATGGTTTTGTGGGTGCAAGCGAAGAGCTAAATGTGACGCGTGGCGCGATAAGTCGGCACGTCAAACTGCTGGAAGATCATTTGGGCGTTCAGCTGTTCGAGCGGCTGGCTCAGGGCGTGCGATTGACGCCAGCAGGTACTGCGTTTCTGCCCTTTGTTTCAGAGGCCTTCGGCATGATCAGGCGTGCAGCGGAAGAAATTTCCGCCGATGCCAACGAGTTGCGTGTCGTATGCCCGCCGGGGACGTCAATCAGGTGGCTGCTGCCCAAGCTGGAAGACTTCAGGGATGCTTATCCAGAGTTCTCTGTGCGCCTGACAACGGACTTTTATCCAGATAGCGGCTTCGACCCGATCAATGCGGACGTTGGCTTCTCGATATCCAACTTGCCGAACCGCTCGCAGGATCTTGAGGTGCAGACACTTTTTCCGATTTTACTCACGCCAGCCTGTACACCAGACTATCGTCTTAGAAAGTCGCTGACTTCTCCTGAGGCGCTTGCTGGCTGTAATTTGCTGCACGAAACAAGAAGTCACTCTGACTGGAGGACATGGGTAGATGCTTTCCAGCCCGTTGGCGTCGATCCGAATGTCGGTCAGGAGTTTCCCAACATTGACATTGCAACCAAGGCGGCGGTCATGGGCGTTGGAGTTGCGATGGCCGACTTGGTTCTGTGTCGCGAAGAATTGCAATCGGGAACGTTGGTTGCTCCGTTTCCGGACATGGTGTGCAAGTCGCCTGACGGTGGCATCTGCGTCCTCGCCGGACGTCACAAATGGTACTCCCCCAAGGTCGAGGCTTTTCGGTCATGGGCCTACGAGATTGCGGAGGCGGACCGTTCTGCCGTGGAAGAATTTGTGCATGGCTAGCTTCGGCGTACACTGAAAGCAGCCATTCAACCGCTGGCCCGGAATGTCAGCTCTGTCCCGCAGAGCTGTCGTCTGAGCACCTTCAGTGTTCGCGGCGGCAGCGAATGGCCGCTTTGGTTGGCCGCATCGCAGCATTCGAGAAGATTGGCGAACGGCAGGTTTGGGCCGTCTTTGGTTGGGCGGCTCGATCCATTAGGTGAGCTTGCTGCGATTGATCTATTGGCCGCGAAGAGTCCAACTTGTACCCTGAATGCGGCGCAGCGAACGCTGCGTCCCAATCCGGCGGTACAATTCGGCACAAGGAAACCGTGTGGCCGAACGGATGCTCAGATGCCACGCGATGGGCATGGCTTTCAAACAAGGAAAGTGGCACGACGGCCCGGTTTCAAGGTATTTCGGATGCGCGGATTTAGCGATCAAACGGCGGGATCCGAAATGTGCCAAAGCTCAAGATCGATCCGGCGAAATCGGGCAGAATGCCCGACGCGACAATTCACTTTCGGGCAACGCGCGACGGCTCGGACGGAGAGCGATAGCCCTTTAGACCCTCAGAATTCGGACAAATTTCCCTAACAGTGCGCATCGCAGATCAGCAGGATTGCAATGCATGCTTTTAGGTGATCGGATTACCTTACCAGGCACGCGATTTACTGTTGACGTCTTCCTCTTCGCCGAGATGCCGTTCCGAAGATTAACTTGAAAAGTGATACCCAATCGTCCACCGTCGGAGCGACAAACCTTATTTTCCGTCTTTTTTGGCAAACAAATTGGAGACTTAAGATGTTCAAATTGAATGGTTATCGCAACTGGATGCAGGCCTCTGATGGCCTGATGGGCAAGCAGCTGAAAGACATCATGATGCCAGGTGTGCATCACTACGATGCAGCAACTCTCGGTACGGAGATGTCCGCGTGCGCTGCGAAAGCATTGTTCTTGATCGACAAAGGGATGCATGACGGGCCGTTGACAAAGCTCCCCGATCTCATTTTGCGCAAATACATTCAGGGGAACGCAATCACTCAGCATTCGTCAGTAACGCAGCTGCTGAACATGGGTGCACGGTATCTGGACAGCCGGAATTGCTGGGATCAGGCCACCGGGCACTGGCGGACGTATCATCAGGTCTATGGCCAATACTCAGATCAAAGTCTTCAAGAAGTGAGGGCCTTTCTCGAGACCGTCGAACGTGAGCTGATCATCATTGAGGTTACAAAAGGTACGCAGGCCGCTCCAGGCGCCACGGATCCGGGCGATGAAGGTCTCTTGGACATGATAAAGTCCGTTCTGGGCGACTATCTGTACCCGCGCCCAGATCCGGACACCAAGGTTCAAGATTTGACGCTGGGCGAGATCATCGGCGACAGGCCGCGCGTGATCGTCCTTTACAATTCAGATGAATTTGAGCCGGTCATGAACGAGCGTTTCGATGATTTCAAGGAATTCTGGCCCTTCTCGTCCTACGTCGATGACATGTACAAAGGGACGACCGACCCCGAAGAGATGGAAAAGTACCTGATCGAGCGCTTGAGCGATAGCGACGAAGGCAAGCTTCGCAAACTGCAATACATCCTCGCTTGGGGTTTCGACGCGACAGTCCGGTTCGATTTCACTTTGGAAGACATGGAATCTTCTCTGCCCGACCGATTTCCAAAGTTCTTCGAACATGCGGTAACAAATCAGGGTCGCAGGGTGAATGTCATCCTCGTCGATTTCTACGACAAGATGTACCACAACGTGATGCAGGCCGTGTTCGAGGCGAATGGCAATGCTGATCTGCTCATCGGGGGCTTTGTGTCCGAAAGCAGGGGCAGCATCGTCATCGGTCAGACGTATGAATTGTTGGCTCATCGAACCATAGATTACATGCAGCGTTTGTCACTTTGCGGCTTTAAAACTCAAGAGCCGAATTTAAGCGTTCATACCGACAACTCCAGCAGCCACACACATTTCATGCTGATCCCGCATCCCACGGGCTCGGACTATCAGTTCCTTCATCTAGGCACCGGTCATGTCATTGCGCGCAAGAAAGGGGAAAAACCGCCGTTCAAACTTGTGGAAGCGACAAAAGCCAATGAGGATATCACGCGGTTTACGATCAGCATGCATGATGCGTCCGAGGGCTTGGCTTACATGAAATCCTATGATGGAAACTTGAAATGCGGTGGATTTGAGAACACGGACAACGGCGCATGGAACGCCTATTGCAATGTTGAGGAAACCGGCGACGCCGGATCGAATGAACGTTGGTTTTTTCACCCGATCTCCAAGCCGAGGCGCATGTTCGGGTCGTCAGACAAGTACCCGATCTACGACGGCGGAATTTATATGATCTTCAATGGAGAGGGCGACGAAACCTCCGCGATCTCTTTTGTGGGTGAATATGGCGACCTGCGCGCCGTGTTGGAAGAAGGAAATGCGAGATCTGCGCGCCAACACTGGCGGGTACGGAACTTGTATTTGGGCAGCATTTGCCTGCAAAACATGGCCACTGGTACGTACCTGCACTGGAGCGGCGGCGAAGGTTCACAACTTGGGTCAAGCAACGATGACCATACGGAAAACACAAGCTATTGCCTGCGTGACAACGACGACGGAGTTTATCTTGCCTGTTTGCGTGACGACAACGATTGGTATGTGCACGATAAGGGCGAAGACGGTAAACCAGGCGACACACTGATTACTCATTCACACAGCGGATCGGATGCGCAGCAATGGTACTTCAAAAAGGTCGAGCTGAAGAACTAAGGATCAGGTTTGAAATATACTGGTGGCCCAGAAGTGCATCGAACTCGGCCACGATTTGACTCCTGGCGGATAGTCTCGGCTCGGCATGATCACTTTGCGTCAACTTTTGGCGACGCGATTTCGGAGGAGTGCCCGCCTCGTCCCCGACATGCTGGTTCACGCACCATACAGCCAATGATCGGGTCCGTTCAGGTCTTTGGTGCCAATCTCTGTTTTCTGATCACCCAAGATGATGAGTATGGACTGCGACCACCGATCAGCCGGAAGATGAAATGCAGATTGAAAACGGACTACAGCCCAATGTCTGAAGAGTCCGCGACCCGGTCATTGCCAAAATAGAAAAGCTGCACGGTGCATGAACGGCAGCTTTGACGGGCCGCACTGCAGCATCAGCTGATCATAGTGAAGGCCTGCATTGGGCCGTCCTTACCGAGGCGGAAAGGATTTGCCGGTTGGACGCTGAGTTGCCTCCGTGGTCTGCACTGAGCCCAAACTTCCCAAATGCTGCAGGTTGCGTGAAGGTCGGCTTTGATCATTTCTGCACGATCAGGGGGCCTAGACATGACCGTAGCCCAATAATCATGGCAGCGGCATCGCGTACCCCTAATCTGTTCTTGCTCAACACGACAAAAGCGCTACTGTCGGCCTATGGGACAAAAAAGCCTTCTTTCCGTGCGATCATCTGCGGAAAACGCAGCCCTGCGTTTGCTTGCAGTGCGCTCAAGGCGTCCGGGTCGAATTCCTTTTGCCAGAATGCGTGCGGGGCCGGGTTACAAGTAACCAGATTCACCACATCAAAGCATTCAAAAGGAAATATCATGTCATCACATGACCGTTCACTCTATCTGCGCTATGCAGAGGCCCTAAGGCATCCAAACGATTTTTCTGGCGCAATTGCCGCGTTCTTCGCTGCGGACGCCAACATCAATGTTGTCCACCCTTTCAACGAACTGCACGGGGCAGACAAATACCTCGACACGTTCCTGCGTCCTTTACAGCAGTCTTTTGACGGACTTTATAGAAGGGACGACATTTTCATGGCGGGTCAATTTGAAGGACAGGACTGGATCAGTTCCACAGGCTACTATGTGGGACAGTTTGCCCAAGACTGGATCGGCATCAAGGCAACCGGCACGCTAAGCTATCTGCGCTATGGCGAGTTTCACCGCATCGAGAAAGGCAAGGTGGTCGAAAGCTATATCTACCTCGACATTCCGGAATTGATGATCGCGTGCAATCAATGGCCCTTGCCCATGGGGCCGGGATTATCGCGCGGCTACACAGGGCTAATCCAAGGACCGGCGAGCAGAGACGGCTTCCTTAAGGATGTCACCGATCTGGCCGAGGGCCAACGCAGTTATCAGATCGTGACGGATATGCTCAACAAACTGGCGACCGAAGATGAGGCGTGGCGACCTTACTGGCACGACAACATGATGTGGTATGGCCCGGGCGCCTTTGGAAGCTTTGTGGGTATTGAGGAATTTGCATCGTTCCAAGTCCCTTTTGAATCGCAGTTTGAAGGATGGTCGGGTGGAACGAAAAACAATGGGATGACCAAGCATTTCACAAGGTATGGAGACGGAAATTACACGTGCTCAGGTGGTTGGCCGTCCCTGACTGGTGTCAACGTGAAACCATTCTTGGGTCAGAGTCCCACAAACGAAAGGGTCTTTATGCGGGTCTGCGACTGGTGGCGTCGGGAAGATAGCCTTCTTGTTGAAAACTGGGTATTCGTGGATGTTCCGCACGTCTTGCTGCAATTGGGATTTGATCCATTACCAAACTGGCAGAGTGGTCAAAACTAATGCCCTTAACTTGATCAGTTAAAAAATTCGTCGGTAAATCTCGCCACGGACTTCAGAATGTCTGCAGCCATTGCGGACATTCAAATTGAACCGAGCTATGGCAACTACGTCCGCGATCTGTGAGTTCATCGAGCTCCAGAATTTGCACGCGCAGCGAATGTCGGGAAAGTGGGCTGCAACCGCAGCATCGCGGACTTAGGGTGGACGGCCGCTATGGGCCGTTCCCGACCCCCGCACTTTCTTCATCAGCAGGATTCGTGGCGCCTCTGAGGGCCCACTTACGCAACCTCACCGGGGCCAACCTCGGCGGTTGGATTGCGTCTCGCTATGTCACGCCAGCGCCTCGCGGTGGGGGCAGGTCACTGGCCAGCCCCTGCCTCAGAGGTGCGTTGCACACTTCAGCCGGGCTGTTTTTTCCCTCCAGCCCCAGTGTTCTGGGGCGCTGGCCTTCGGAAGAAAGCCTGCTGGCCCGGTGGTCCATATCGGGGGATGGGCGGGAGTCAGCAGCGGCCTATCGTGTCGTCGAGCGCATCGAGTACCAGCGGGAGGGGCGGGTCCACGATTACTTCGCCAAACGCGGCGTCGATGAAATCTTTGTCTTGACCCCCAAAGACGCTCCGTCCTAGGCGCAAGACAGGTATGCAGCCGAGGAAAGCGAGACCCGTCGCCGCCCGCGAATTGGAGCTGGCACTGCCATCTGAAATCAGCGCCGAAGCCCGGTCACAGATCACCTGCCAGTTTGCCGAGCAGCTCATGGATCACTAAGGTGTAGCCGTCGATGTTGCGATTCATACGTCCCACTGTGAGGGCGACCAGCGCAACCACCATGCCTATGTTCTGACGTCTACCTGGAAGCTGGAATTGGAGGGGTTTGCGGCCAAGAGTCGTGTTCGCGATTCCGCGAAAACCGGTGGAGCCGAGATCGAGCAAATGCGCGGCCTCTGGGCCGAACTGCTGAACCAGGCGCTGAAAATGGCAGGGGAGGTCGCTAAGGTCGATCACCGGTCCCTTGAAGCGCAGCGGGTGGAGGCACAGAGCCAAGGTGATGCGCAGAAGGCCGAGGAACCTGACCGTGATCCGGAAGTGAAGCTGGGACCGGCGACCAATGTGATGGAGCGGCGTGAAAGGCGCGCTGTTGAGCGCGATGGCCGGGAGTATGTCCCGGTTACAGATCGGGGCAGGGCGGTTCACGCTGCCCGCGAGGCCTTCCATGAAATGCGCGAGCGGCTGGACATCGCACGGGAGACCTCCGGGTGAGAGCGGGATGCGGGGCAGGGCCGTGTTAGAGGCGGATCGGGACATGCCGCGAGGCCAGGATGATTTCAAAGCGCGTTTGGCGCGTTTCGTGGATCGGTCGCGGAACTTGGACGATGTGCCTAAGCCAGCAAAACTCAATTACGCGCGTAACCGGCTGAAGGCGATCATGGAAAAGGACGCGGGCCGCGACAGTCAAGTGGTGGTTCACAAGCTGTTTAGTCATGGCGAGAATGACATGGGCGAGGACACACGGCGCAAAGCGCGCAAGCTGTCTTTGAACCAGCGGCGGAAAGGCGTGCTGAACAAGCCGTGTGAAAAGCTGGAGATCGAGGACGAGCGCGACCAGAAGACGGATCGCGAGGTCAAGAAGGATCGGGGCCCGACGAAGGCGCTTTAGGCCTGTGGCACCCCTCTTTTGGGGTTGCCCCCAAATCAGGGGTAGATGCTTGGACCACTCAAACAGCGATGATCAGAATTGTCAGGAAGTGTCCACACAGAAGCCTACACGGTCATGCTCGCTGCGCTCAGAAGCGCACGCGAAGCCAGCGGCCATTCTCAAGCGCAATTGGCATTGAAGCTTGGTAAGCCGCCATCGTTTGTAGGGAAATACGAACTGGGAGAGCGACGGCTCGATGTCGTGGAGCTCTTGGTTATTCTCAAGGCATTGGACGTGTCGTGCGATCTGTTTCTCGATCAGCTTACACCTGTGCTTCCCGCGGCGTTGCGCTGAAGCGATTTAAATTCGTGTGGAAAGTTGCAAACTGACCATTTCCCCGCTAAACAGGGTCAACCCCATTTTGGGGGTGGAGTTGGTACGAAATGAAGTCGCGTGTAACAAGTTCTGCTTCGGGATGTATGAGCGACCACCTGGGCAATGCGAAAGTCAGAGCGCTTTTTTTGTCGGATGCACTGGAAACGGGCGACGCGTCAGAAATCATAGCGGTTCTGGTCGATCTTCGGCGCGCCATGGGCGGCGGAAAGATCGTGGACCTTAATCCGCTTGAAATGAAGTTTTCTGATGCTCTGGACATTGTTAGTCAGGCGTCGCTGACTCTTGTCGCTGAGCCAAGGAAATGATGGCAGAATGACAGGGAATTGAGACTAGAAAATGGACGAAGTTTTTATGTGGGTGAAACTATCCCACTCCAAGGTGAGCCATTGATCCTGGTCAGCCAGGCAGGTGTCAGACGTTGGATCGAGACCGGTACCCAGCACAGTTTTAGCTACGATCAAGTGCGCGATCCGCTCGATGGCCAGATGAAATATCGCGGTGTTTATGAGAAGGAGGGGAAAGTGTGTCCTTTGTCTTGGTCAATGATCCAGATAAGGAAACTAATGAAGAGTCCCCCGCCCGAAGCCACCGCTCAGAACCTAATACGTATGGCCTAAATGGTTCCGCTCTGAGGGTTGAAGCGGTTCCAAACACCGACAAATAAAAACACTGTTTAAGCCCACAATGACAGCGGGTTGGGAGGGTGTGGCCAGCGCAAAAACAAGATGTGTGGTAGGCAGGGTTTTTCGACTGAATTGGTGGTTTGTGACACTACACCCTGCCCCTCCTAGGATCCGCCACTTAGCTTGGGCAAAAATTCCCGGCAAAACCTTTGCAGTTTTCGCAGGTTTTTTATCGTTGTCGCCTTACCGCCTGCCGAGGCGATCCAACCTTAAAAGCTGTGCCAGCATCCGAGCGCCAGTCCCGGTCCCGTCTCCGGACGGAGCCGCAGTTGGTCCGCCCGCAGAATTGGGTCGGCTGGGCAACGCTTGGACACCAAGGAATTGTCGCGCACGCAGAGCTGCATACTCCGCCCCCGTTGCACCTCCGATGGCGTATCGGTTGTAGACTTGCTGGCTTCCTGCAAGCCCTCGAGCAAAGGCATAGCTGCCACCGAATCCAGCAGAGAGCGCTGGCATCATGATGTTTCCGGAAATCGCCCGAACCAGGAAGGGCGTTGCTATGATGAACCCCTTTGCCATCAGTACCATCATGAAGAAGGGAATGAGCGCGCCGATGTTGGAGGCGCCTTCCGGGTCGCCCAGTTCAGCAAGTAGCGCACGCGAGACACCCGTGATGGTCGCGAACACGCCGGCAACAACGATCGGGTACATTGCGAAGGAAATCAGCGCTGAAAGCCAACGCGTGAAATAATCCTTGGTCACTTCAAAAAGGGTCAGGAAGATCATGATCGGTGCAATCCCGATCAGCAGAGCGATCATGAGCCTGGACGCAACGACGATAAACGCCGCCAAGCCACCAAGTATCGAGAGCAAGAGAACCCCAAGTGTGTCCAGCAGGGCACCGGCCATCCAGTTCAGTTCAGACCCCGCGGCATTCAGATACTCCCCAAGCGCCGCGATCAGGTTGTCGAACTCTTCTGCGAAGGTGCCGGATGGGCCGGGTGATCCGCCGCCGACAGAGGCCACGAGCGACCCGGCAATGCTGTCGATCCCATTCAGGATCGCGGCAGCAATGATGTTGAACTGCACCCAGTTGGTTGCAAATGCGCCGATCAGTCCAATCTTCACGGCGAGCCAAAAGGCCGTAGGCCCGTCCATGACGCGATACTGGTAGATCGTGTTGATGAAAACCAGAATGACAACGAGTGTAGTGCCAAGGACGAGTATCGTTCCGATTGTTGCGGCGACCGCTCCAAATTGCGTCTCGGCAGCGGAATTGAGATAGCCTTCGGCCGTTTCTACGAAGTAGGTGACGACGCTCATGGAATTCTACCAGTTTCCAGCGGCTTCGCAGATTGGCATGGCTTCACGCCGAAGTTCATTGGCCTGGCGTCGGTATTCTGATGTCGCTTCCACGATGTCCCAGTATTCAGATGCGGCGAAATGCTCGAAGTAGACGCCTTCAGCTGCCTCCCAAGTCGGATACCGCGTTGGACATTCACAGCTTTGGGCTTCAACGATGCGTTGCTTGCTCTGCGCCCGATAGATCTGTTGGATCAGGAGCCGCTTGTGGGACTCGCGTACAGCGATGTCTTGCATCCACTGCGGCTCTGGAGGCTGGTCGGGACAGACATCTGGCTGGTTATCGAGAGTTGGGATCAGGTTCCGTTCAGCAACGCCAGCGGTTGCGCAGAGAACGACGATCAGGCCATAGGTGTTGAGCGCGATGCTTTCCTGCACGTCTTCCGTCTCGGAAATCCGCTCGACGATGTCTTGGATGCGTAGGGCGGCTTGCCGGATCGCCGCGGGCGCGTTGTTGCCATAGAATGCCGCGCCATGCCCGGTGATCGAGAGGTTGGCATTGGCCAGAAGCGCGGGGTCGATCGTGCCGAGAGCTTCGATCCCGCCGATGCGGCTCAGATAGAGATTGTAGCGTTCGGGAATGACCTGGACGTAGTGCTGGGTCTCGGCAAAGGGCGGGACACCGCCATATTCAAACACCCGTCCGGGGCCAGCGTTGTAGGCCGCGAGCGCGTTGATGATATTGCCATCGAAGGTGTTCAGTTGCGCCGCGAGATAGCGCGCGCCGCCATGCACCTGCAGGTAGGGGCTGTCATAGTATTCCGGGTTGATGCCGAGATCGCTGGCCGTGCCGGGCATGATCTGGGTGAGGCCAAAGGCGCCGACGGGAGACCGCGCCCCAATCGTAAACCGACTTTCCTGCCAGATGAGCGCCTGCAGAAGGGCCCGCCATTGGACCGGCGAGAGACCCGCACGACCCACGCCCGCAAAGCCGCTGGTCTCCTGCGCGACGCGGATGATAAGCTGCTCTATGTTTTCTGCCGCATCCCCGAACATCTGTGCGCCGCCGGGATTGGGATCGATTTCCGCATTGCCATAGACCGCCTCGACGGAGCGGTCCGGATCGCCGCTGCCGCCCTCCAGCCCCGAGACCATCGCCGGCAGTCCCTGACCGCCGAAGCTTGTCTGGGCATCGAGGATGCGCTGCAGGGTGGCCAATTGCTCGCGTTCGATCTCGGCGATGAGTTCACGCACCGAGAGCTTGTCCGCTTGAATGGCGAGGTCGGCCTCGCGATCGCCTGTTTCGACGATATCGCGCGCGGTCAACCCGCTGTCATTGGTCGGCACGCCTTGAGAAAAGGCGAGACCGGGCAGAAGGCAAAGGGTCAGGATATGGGGCAGGCTACACTTCAATGTCACCCTCCGGCGCTCCAAGGGGCGTGAAGGTGCAATCCGGCGCGACAGGGGCTGTCGAGGCGAGGAAGGTGAAGCAATTGGTCTGCGGTTCCTGGTACTGGGCGCAGGAGGTCAGCGCGCCGAGCGCGGCGAAAAGCAACAAAATGCGTGTCATAAAAGCCTCCAGAAGTCAGGGCGGTCGCGGTAGTCGGGGCCGACCAAGGCCTCGCCCTTTTCCATGCCACCGAGGATCGTGAGATTGGGCCCAAGCGCGCTCAGATCGGCATCGACCACGATCGAGCCCTGGTCGTCGCGGATGAGCGCAAGGCGGCTGTCGCTGCCGGTGTTGAGAAGCACGTCGAGCTCCTTCTCGTAGAGGTTCAGCATCGTGTAATCGGCGGCATGGGCGCGGATGTTCGGGAGCAGGATTTGCGTCGGCACCGCCTCGACAATGGTCTTGCCAGTCCGGGTGCGCTCGAGCTGGCTGGCGTATTGCGTCATCATCACCGCGACGGTGTTCTGCTTGCGTGCGGTCACCAGCCAATTCGGCAGCCGCTCCGCGAAATACGCGTTGTCGAGCGCCTTCCAGGCCTCGTCGATCACGATGATCGTGGGGCGACGGTCCTCGATCTCGCGCTCGACCCGGCGGAAGAGATAGGAGAGCACGGCCATGCGCTCCTTCTCGGCCTCGCTGTCGAGAATGCCGGTGAGATCGAAGCCGACCACATCCCCCTCGAGTGAAAACGTGTCTTCCAGAGTCTGTCCGAAAATCCAGCCGTAGCGGCCCTCGTCTGTCCATTCGAGCAATCGCTGGTGCAGATCGCCGCGATCATCGGTGGAGACGAAAAGCGATGCGAAATCTCGCCAGTTCCGAAGGGCCGGGTTGGAGGCCTGAGCGTTCTGGCGCACGACTTCCTGTATGCGGTTTGTTTGCGCGGGCGTCAGCGACTTGTCGGCACGATAGAGTAGGGTGGCGAGCCAGTCCGAGAGCCAGGCGGTGCCGCGCGCATCGGTCTCTGTCCAGAGCGGGTTGAGGCCCGTGGGCTGCCCGGCTTTCAGGGAGGCGTAGCGCCCGCCATTGGCGCGGACCGCCATCTCCATACCGAGGCGGTAATCGAAGACGAAGATCCGCGCCCCTGCTCGACGGGCCTGCGTCATGAGAAAGGCCGAGAGGACCGATTTGCCCGAGCCGGGCCGTCCCATGATCAGGGTATGCCCGCTGGTCGGTTCTTTCTCGGGGCTGCCTTGCTCGTGATAGGAAAACCGGTAGGCGCTTTGTTCGGGCGTGGGCAGAAATGTCATGACCTTGCCCCAGGGGGTCTTCTCAGCAGGCTTGCCAAGCTGCGTCCGATGAAACGCCGCGAAATCCGCAAAGTTGCGGTTGGTGATCGCACTGGCGCGCACGCGCTTGGGCTGGTTGCCGGGATGCTGGCTGAGGTAATGCGCCTTCGCCGCGACCCGCTCGCCGATCATCTTCACGCCTTCGGCGGCGGCCGCGTTCGCGATCTCGGCGCTGAGGGTTTGTAGTTCGTCGAGCGTGTCGCAGAAGATCGTCACGACCATGTGGTGTTCACCGAAGCTCTGGCGTTTGGCTTCGAGATCATCAGCGGCGATGTCGAGCGCTTCCATAAGCGAGAGAGCCGCGTCCTGACTGGCCTGCATCTGGCGCTTTTGCCGCTTGATGCGGCCCGCCATGAGGTTCGAATTGATCGGCGTGAAAGAGTGCGTGACGATCATGTCGACCGGCAGGTTCAGCATGTCGAACATGGTGCAGGATGTGGCCTCGGAATATTCCCCGATGGTAAAGCTCTTGCCGTAGCGTTGGCCCACGACGCCTTCGGAGAGTTCGAAGTGATCGCCTTGAAACGTCACACGTGTATTGGCAACGTTGAATGCCAGAAAGCCGTAGGTATTGGCGGGATATAGCGGCAATTCCTGTCCTGTGTTGAGCGCGCCCAGAAAGCCGATCAACTCGCCGCTCTCGGAAGTCAGCACGCGCGGGTTTAGCTCCGTCAGGCCTGACAGGAACACGCTCACGGCCTCGCCCAAGCGACGCAGACGCTTCTCGGTTGCTTCCTTGAGGCGATCGGGGGCGCTGCGATTCAGGAATGGCAGGACGCTCTTAGGAGGCGGGCGGTGAATGACCGTAAGCGTCAAGGTTTTGTCGCGCAGGCCACTGCTCTCGAGTTTTGCGCGCCAGAGCCGGTCGACTTCTCCCGCAAAACTGTCCTCACGCACGGGTTCGAGGTCCGGCGTGATCGCCTTCGAGACCTTATGGACGTAATAGCTGAACTCCGGCCCCAGCTGCGCGATGATCCGGGCAAAGAGCGCGGTCAGCTTGTCGAGATAGGTATCATCCGTCGTATAGCTGTTCACCCCATCGAGCCGGATGCACTGAAAAAGCTCGTTCACCCGCGTCCGCACGGTGCGGTCATCGACCAGGCTGACATAGGGCAGCATATGCGCGAGGCGGGTTTCGCGGGCATACCAGTCGGGAGTCAATGTGCGGAGATCGACCGTTTCGTCCAAGGCTGTACTAGGGCGCATAGCTGTCCCCGCCATGGATGAAACGGTTCCGCGTCGGTGGCGTCTCCTGCAGTGCGGTCATCATCACGTCGATGAAGCGCGGGTCCCAGTCCGCAGCCTTCCAAAGCACAGGATAGAGAAGGGCGGCCACGCCCAGCACCGCGATGTGCTGCACCCAGACGAAGAGCAGCACCGAGCCAAAGAGCCAGACCATCGCGTACATGATGGGCAGGCCCAGAAGTTTTGGCGGCCGCACGAGGCCGAGGAAGAGAGGCGAGCGCTCAGCCACCGGCAAAAACCGCGGCAACAATGGTGGGGGCGGCAGCGACGCCTGCAATGCCGACGAGCACCCAGAGCGCCTGACGCAGGTCGATGATATTGAAGAACCAGCTCAAGAAGACGCCGAGAACAGCGAGCGTCGCGATGACAACACCAAGCGGGCCGGTCAGCGCATCGACGATACCCTGTAGCAGGCTTTGGATCGGGGAGAGATCGATACTTTGTGCGATGGCCGGTTCTGCGACGATCAAGAAGAGCGCTAGTGAGGCGACAAAGAGGTTTGAAATCTGTCTCATGAATTTGATCCTTCCAATCGGGCCACGACGGCCATGACACGGGCCACGTGGTTCTGGGTTTCTCTGTAGGGGGGAATGCCGCCATACTGGCGGACCGCATCTGGCCCGGCGTTGTAGGCTGCTAGCGCAAGACGCGGATCGCCGAACGTCTCCAGCATCATGGCAAGATAGCGGGCGGAGCCGTCGAGGTTTTGAAGCGGATCACGCGGGTCGACACCGAGGTCGCGCGCCGTTGCTGGCATCAATTGACCAAGGCCAATGGCGCCTGCACTCGAGACCGCATCCTGCCGGTAGGCGCTCTCGATCTCGATATTGGCGCGGTAGAGGGTCAGCCAGTCTCGGACCGAGAGCTCCGCGCGGCGCAGCCCGGGATGGCCAGCATAGCGCAAGGCAGTAGCCTCGATGGCCGTGAGTAGATCGGCGCGGGGTAGGGGCGCAGGTCGAGCAAGGGCGACCAATTGGATGTCTTCAGGTTCAGCGTCCCGTTCACCAAAGATCGCCAACTCATCAGCAGCAGACCCCTGAGCGATGCCGTCATTGTAATTGCGCGCAAAGCTGTCCTGGGAACGCGTCGGGGTCAGAGAGCCATCGCTCTCCATGACCAGCACCATTTGCGCATTGGCGGGACACGCGAGATACCAGAAAAGGAGAAGGCTACTTGCTGCCGCCCTTGTCGGTCGCAGCCAACTTGTGCGTTGTCCGCTGGCCTTCTTCGAGCGGGACATCGGCATGGGAAAAGCCGATGCCGATGAGGAAGGACACCACGCCCGTGATGGTCTTGAACTCGCGGATCTTGATGTCGTTGTAGGTCGTCCGGGTACGGGCCGTGACCAGCAGCTTCTCCACGCCATCGTCAGAGACGACACGCATGATCCAGACCCCGTAATAGCTCGGGCCTTTCTTATGTGCCGACTCCTGGCACAGGATTTCAGCGCTATAGCCACTTTCCACGAGTTCGCGGAAACGTGCTTCCGTAACCACATTTGGTGCTTCGATGTCCCAGTTCATGGCCCGGCTCACGCTTTCTCAAAAGACGCAACGCCCGGGCATTCCCACTTGAAGCCCAGTGTTACGATAGTATATTAACAACCGCAAGATGTAATTTTGTGCTGCGGCTGTAGTTTGGTTGCGCACCCATTAGGCATGCGCGGTGGATTCATTCAAGGAAATATGGGGTTTCAGAAACCTCCGGTTGTGCACTTCCAGCCTTCCATGGGCATTTGCGGCGTTGATGGTTTTTGTTGACCAGGCGCAAGCCGAAACTTGCCTTGCTCCAAAACGACCTTTTGTTCCTGACGATCCGAATGATGCGCATCAGTTTCGAGAACTCATTCGTCAAGACTTCGAATTCTACATCCGAGATATCCAAGCTTACTTTCGGTGCCTGGATGAGGAACGTGAACGAGCGTTCAAGGAGGCTCAGGAGGTAAGCCAGGACTACGGTCGCTTCCTTCAGATCGCCGGTGACTGAGTTCCAAGGCGCGCAGCTAGACAGACCGTGATCAAAGTAACTTGGTCTTCTACCAATCGCACTGCATCCAGAAAGTAACTCCATGGAATCCTATGAATATCCACTTTTTAGATAATCTATAAAGTAGATTAGCCCGGTCACAAGAGGTTTGTGACGCGTGGCAAAGACGATCAGGAGTTCAGGACATGAAGCACTCCGCGAAGCACTGATTGCGGCGCGGAAAACGGCTGGATTGACTCAGGATCAACTGGCCAAACGGCTGAAGCAGCATCAATCGTTCGTGGCGCGTGTCGAAAGTGGTGAGCGTCGGATCGATGTGGTGGAGTTGATCGTGCTAGCGCGGGCCCTTGGAACAGATACGGCAGGCCTGTTGGCGGCAACAGAATCAGCGACGGAGCCAGACCATCGGATCTGACGAATCCAAGTGGCCGTCAAATCAGTAATTTACTTGCTCGAAACCGTAGTTTCCGTCGTAGTCACGCCAATCCACAAAGACCGACCGATGATAAATGCTGGGACAATTCTGACCCCAGCGTTCGAGTCCGACATGCGCGTCGGGCAGGGCGGTCAGTGTGGATCGAGCCCAGGAAAAGTCGCCTTGGGTACCGTAAGTTCCTAAAACAACGGTTGCACTTCGGTTGCAATCACCGTCTCGGCCAGATTCATGCTGCCTCGCATAGCGGACATCAAAGACCCGAATGGAGCGCACGAAGTTGAATTCTGGCCCGCTGATGTCGATATCGGCGCGGTTTTGCACGAGGTGCAGAGCTAAACCTTCTGGGCGTGTGGTGCTTTGCGTACCGTTCAGGCGAATGACAGCAGGAATGGGCCGGGGATTGATGTGTTCTAACGCTGTTGGGAAACTCTGTGGCTGGGGGGATCGCTCGCTTGCAAAGATGTCGTAAAGCTGAGCTTTGGGTAGTGTTGTGCTGTCAACGCCGAAAGACGCGCCCATCGGGCAACGCCAAATCTGCAGCGGTGGCTCAACAGGCCAAGGGGTGATGCGGCAAATGAATTCGGCCCGAGCTCGCGAACATGGAACTGAAGCGGGCCAACCGCCAGAAAGGCAGAGTAAGATTGCACAATCGATCGGGTAAGTCTGAGCGCTAGCTCTGCTCGGCAAAGAAATGAGAGACAACGCACTCATTCCCAAGGCCAAGAATACGCGAGCAAATATGTTGGTCATGGCGTCTCTCTGAGCGTGACAGTCAGCTCCCAATATCACGAAAGTATATCATTGTCACGCGAAGTGTATCCAACTCTGAGAGCGATCGCTGCCAACCCAGTTCAATCTTTGTCATCGTCGGCACGAAGAGCTCTTGGTAGCCCCACGACGTCATCGCGCGTCGCACGATCACAACCAGGTTGGGGCGCAAATACCATGGATTCTGGAACAGGCATGTCGGACAGCCAGAGGAGCGAGATTTCCATGCTGTTCCAACGATAGACCCACGCAAGCGTTTCGCCGAAAGCACCCAGCAGCCGTCCGATAGGCGTTGCTTCTTTCAGATCTTCTGTCACTCTTTACGATACTCCGATCCAGCGATCTTATAGCCAACTGCACGGTGCTACCGGAGCTCCTCGAATAGATGCGATGGTGTTGATCGTTTTCTGCCAGAGAAGGGTAATAATATCATGTTTTCAGTTGCTTATGAGAAATCGCATAATGAAATTTATGTTAAATATTTTATCCGGTATGCTCGAGCCCCGCAGCAATTCCAGAAATCGTTAGTTTGAGATTTCTCAGTTGGGTTGCGTCATCGGGTTTGTTGGAAAGCTCCTGTAGAGCCAAGAGCTGCTCGCTGTTCAAATGCTCAAGCAACCGACGACGTCCTGCGAATTGCTCATCCATATCTAACGGGTCGGTTCCAGTGATTTTCGTAAACCACGCAGCCGATAATTCCCATTCAGCAAAGATCGCGTTGAAGACGCTGCGGCGTGTTCTTTTGTCAGTAACTAATGAGCTGTAATCCTTGGCAACCCTCATGTCAGACTTGCATAATGCCAACCCAATTCCGTCCACTACACTCTTGAATCGCAGGTCATCGCTGTAATGCCGCGCCAGAATATCTGACTCGGTAGGGTCTAGTTGAGCGAACGCCGAGCCAGAACCAAACCAGCCGGGAAGCATGTGTCGGCTCTGTGCCCAGCTAAGGACCCATGGGATTGCCCGGATTTGCCCAAGCTCATTCATTGCGCCACGACTAACCGGGCGCGAGCCTATGTTAAGGTGTGGCAGAAATCGAAAGATCGTTGCCTGATTGAAATAGTTGAAGAAGCCGGGCGTGTCAGAGACGAGTTTCCGGTAGCTGTCATTTGCGTGCTGTGAGAACCGGTCTAAAATCTCAGTTCTGCTATTGTTGGTGCTTTCCACAATATTAGGCCTGTTGGCAAACTGTAGAAGTTCGACCGCGACTTCATTAAGATGTTGGCTGGTTTGTTCCTTTGTGCCGAAACGTTTTGATATGACCTCGCCTTGCTCGGTTACTCGAAAGCGCAACGACGATTTCGAAGCGGGTTGTGCCTCGATTGCCTGTCTTGTTGTGCCGCTGCCGCGTCCAATTGAACCACCGCGTCCATGGAAGAAACGAACCGGAATTCCGTGCTTCTGAAAAAGATCGACAAGTGCCTGCTCGGCACGACCCGTCTCCCAGCGAGAGGTAACGATACCGCCGTCCTTGTTGCTGTCGGAATACCCAAGCATGATCAATTGTTCGCCGCCAGTTTCGCCGAGCCGCTTCATGTACTGGGAGCACTCAATTAGCTCGGACATGATGGCAGGTGCACGTCGCAAATCTGCAATGGTTTCAAACAGCGGCACAGCTTGCACACCGGACGCCCCTCCTAGCCCGAACGTATCCAGCAGGAAGCACAGCTCCAGAACGTTCTGACTTGTCCGGTTGTTCGAGATGATCGCATATCGAATAGTGTCCGGGCCTGTAACTGTGCGAATTTCATCGGCAGCACATAGGATTTGGATCTCCGATTGCGCGATTTCCGAAAGTTCCGAAGATGGGCTGGGTGTATAGGTAATCGGGTTTGCCAAGAGGTCTGATAAGAGCTCGGTCTGTTCCGCGGAAGTGAGTGAAGAATAGTCCGGCGTCACACCTGTATCAGCGAGAATTTCGGCTACGGTTTGAGAGTGGATTGTAGCGTTTTGACGAAGGTCAATGCTCGCCAAATGGAAACCGAACGCCAAGACGGACAACATCAAGTGTTCGAGACGGTCCGCCAGTCCCCCTTTGAGTTTGATTTTTGACAGTGCGCCGTGGACGATTTGAAGATCTTGGTGCAGTTCTTGTGGCGTTGCAAACAGGCGCTCTTGCACCTTTCTCCTAATCTCCGACAAAGCACATCTCACCGCCTCATCGGCATAGTGCCGGGGTGCGTCTGGATGCGAGGCGGCCAGCTCAAGTAGATCCTCGGGAATATTCACGAGGCTGTCGGAGATGGACAGCAATTCTTCAAGCTTCAAAAGTTCGGAAGTATAAAAGGACGCTATCGCGTCGCTTTGCTGCTTTGCCGCAAAGCGTAGGATATTTGCTGTTACAAACGGGTTGCCATCCCGATCACCGCCAATCCAGGTAGAAAAATTGAAGCTGCGTTGAGGATTGCTACGATATCTGCCCAGTGTGGCCAACACTCCGGGCAACGCCGATATAATCGAATTTTTGAATGCCGCAATCCCGTTTTCGATCTCGTCTTTTACCGTCAATGCCCCACTTCTAGACGGCGCAGTTAACCACAGGAGCTCGACCAGATCGCGAACCTCACCGCTATCCGCAGCATCTTCGGAGCGCATCAGCGTTTCGAGCAAAGCACGCAAAAGGCGCAGGATGCTTTGGCGCTGCATTTCGGTGGGATGGGCGGTCAGAACGAATTCAACTTTGAAGTCTTGAATAGCTCCACAGTTCTGCTCCTGTCCCTCACTCTCGATGTCGGCCAGGAATGCTTCAAGATTTGGAAGACTGTCAGATCTCACGGATGCCAATGCCATCGAAAGGTTGTGAAACAGCATTAACAGACCAAGCATTCGGAGGGTGGCAGGGTTTCCAGTGGGATTCGTGCCGTCCTCCGATGCTGCAGAACAGCAATCAGCCGCTGAATTCTCAGACTCATGCTGGGAAATCACCTCTAGAAGGCATGCCTCCAATCGCTTGAATGTCTCAGATGAAGAGTTGTTGAAAACCGAGCGGCCGATTACTTCATTCATATTAGTGCGCCTTCACAGTTTCTCGGTCAGCTCAGGCACGGCATCAAAGAGGTCAGCGACCAGGCCGAAGTCGGCGACCTGGAAGATCGGCGCTTCTTCGTCCTTGTTGATGGCCACGATGATTCTGGAGTCCTTCATACCAGCAAGGTGCTGGATCGCGCCGGAGATGCCGACCGCAACATAAAGATCAGGCGCGACGACCTTACCGGTCTGACCAACCTGCCAGTCATTGGGTGCATACCCGGAATCGACCGCCGCGCGGGACGCACCAACAGCCGCGCCCAGTTTGTCGGCCAGGGCCTCGATCAGTTTGAAGTCGTTCTCAGAACCGACACCTCGGCCGCCGGACACAATAGCGCCAGCGGATGTCAATTCGGGGCGATCGCTTTCGGCAACCTTGTCCTCGACCCACTCGGACAGGCCGGACCCACCGGGAACGGCGACAGCCTCAACCGCGGCAGAGCCACCAGCTTCAGCGGGATCGAATGTGGATGTACGGAAGGTGATGACTTTCTTGGCGTCGGACGATTTCACCGTTTGGATCGCGTTGCCCGCGTAGATCGGGCGTTCAAACGTGTCCGCATCAACAACTGCCGCAGCGTCCGAGATTGCCATCACGTCCAGCAGGGCTGCGACGCGGGGCATCACGTTTTTAGCGTCGGTGGTGGCGGGGGCGACGATGTGGTCATAGTCGCCAGCCAGTGACAGGATCAGATCAGCGGTGGTTTCGGCCAAACGGTGGCCCAGCACATCATCTTCAGCCAGCAAGACCTTGGCGGCGCCAAGTGTGGCCGCTTCGTCCGCGGCTGCCTTGGCAGTTGCGCCTGCGCACAGGATCGTAACATCACCCAGCATCTTGGCCGCGGTCATTGCCTTGGCCGTGGCATCCATGTTCAGTGCACCGTCGGTGACTTCTGCAAAAAGTAGAACAGCCATTACACAGCCCCCGCTTCTTTGAGTTTCTCGACCAGCTCGTCAACCGAACCAACGATGATACCAGCGGCGCGGGCTTCTGGCTCTTTGGTGCCGACGATTTCAAGACGGTTGGCAACATCCACGCCGTAGTCGGCGGGTGTCTTTTCGTCCAAAGGCTTTTTCTTGGCCTTCATGATGTTGGGTAGCGATGCGTAACGCGGTTCGTTCAGGCGCAGATCAACCGTCACGATGGCAGGCATCTTGACCTTGATTGTCTGCAAACCGCCGTCGACTTCGCGTGTCACCGTGGCGGTGTCGCCGTCCACGTCCAGCTCAGAGGCGAATGTGCCCTGGGCCCAGCCCGTAAGGGCTGCCAGCATCTGGCCGGTGGCGTTCATGTCGTTGTCGATCGCCTGCTTGCCTGCCAGTACAAGGCCGGGCTGCTCTTCGTCGATGATCCCCTTAAGGATCTTGGCAACGGCCAGCGGTTCGATGTCCTGATGCACATCATCCGTTGCGATCACCAGGATCGCACGATCCGCGCCCATGGCCAGCGCTGTGCGCAGGGTCTCCTGGCTTTGCTTGACGCCGATCGACACCGCGATCACTTCCTCGGCCTTGCCGGCCTCCTTCAGACGGATCGCCTCTTCGACCGCAATCTCGTCAAAGGGGTTCATCGACATTTTCACATTGGCAAGATCAACCCCGCTCCCGTCCGCCTTCACACGAACCTTAACGTTGTAGTCAATCACACGTTTGACAGGCACCAATACCTTCATCAGCCGCTTCTCCTGTTGGACGAATGTTAGTAACTAAATGGTTACTAGAAGGTCCTCGCGGCCGAGTCAAAATTTTTTTCTGAACTAGGAAGCTGCAAACATCACCGTTGGTTTTTCGACTTTCTAAGCGAGGTTCTTTCCAAACAATTCAACTGAATTGAAGAGATGCGGGTCCCTGTCTTATTACGCAACTGCATTCCCTACTCCTTGTAAACACGATACGTCTTCTTCTTCGCGTTGATCTCCCAACCCTCCCGGCGCAGAAGCACATGTACGCGACGATAGCTAAACCGCACGCGTGTCACACAAATATCTTTGACCCCCTGTTCTAACGCGGCATGGTCGCGCCGACGAAACTTGTACCGTAATGTCCGAGGATCCAACCGGATAAGACCACACGCCCTCCGGATCGACACCCGCCAGTCGGTTCCGATCTCATCAAGCAGCGCTCTTTTGCGACCAGGCCTCAAAGCTTTCGTTTGATAACGTCCTGAAGCATTTCCTTGTCCAACGACAAGTCAGCGGCGATTTTCTTCAGCCGCCTGTTCTCGTCCTCCAGTTCACGAAGCTTCTTCATGTCCGTCGGTACCATCCCAGCGTAATCCTTCTTCCAATTGAAGCACGTCTCTTGGCTGATGCCAGCCTTCCGACAGATCTCAGCAACTGGTGTTCCTTCTTCGCCCTGCTTGGTGATGAATGCCTTCTGCGCGTCTCTAAATTTGGATTCTTTCATCGCTATCCGCTCCTCTCCCGGCCGTGGGAAACCTATCGAAAGTTTCCAACCCAAAAACGCGGACGTTTTCAGGAGGCACTGCACCCGCCACCTCGCCAACCATCTAGGTAGCAAAGAGCAAATTTTTACGGAGAAACATGGCTCGGACGAAATCTGAGGTCGATATGGGATTTCATGATAACAAGGAGAATATTCAATCAATGAAGTTCCACTTAGAAGCTCAACGAGTGATTTTTGGATCGCCGGAAATATAACAAAAAGTTATAGATTTATGAATTAATAGAACTTGTAAGAATTTTGTATTGCTGACACTTTTGAGCTGAATCATCTCGCTTTCTGAGAACTTCTAGCACGAGATTCATGGCCCTGGAGGAGGAGCTACAAAATGAATGAACTAACCGGTTATTTAAAAAAGCTTGTAACGATAGGGACGCTGGCGTTAATGCCAATGGCTGCATTTGCAGATGAGGACTACCCCTCACGTCCAATCACGCACGTTTTTCCGTGGGGTACGAGCAGTCCGACTTTTGCCGCTAGTCAGATCATCGCTACAGCGATGGGTGAGGAACTTGGAGTAGCAATCAACACGGTATCAATGACTGGCGCCAGTGGTATGAATGCCTTCAAGACCGCGCTTGCTGAACCTGCAGACGGCTACACTTTGATCGATGGCTATCTGGCACCTCTAGTGATCGCGCCAATGAACGGAAATGCTGATCATTCCTATACAGACTTCATTCCACTCCACTTCGGTGTGTCCAATGCTTTTGCAATCATTTCGCGTGCTGATGAAGATCGGTGGACGGACTTCCCTTCGCTGATCCAATACCTAAAGGATAACCCCGGCACGACCAGATATTCGGGCGGACCTGAAGTTGCATTGCCGCACATGGTCGGTGCGATGGTTATGCGCCACAATGACACGCTCAGCCGACATATTCCGTATTCAGCAACGGCTGACGGCGTAAAGGATCTGCGCGCAGGAATCATCGATTGGGTCGTAACGACGCCAGGTGCCTACAGGGCCAACGAGTCTCACGTTCGGGTCGAAGCTGTCCTTACAGATGCGAATGATGCCCAGAACTGGTACGGCGGTGCGCCCTTGATCCACGAATTTATGCCGGAGTTCCCATTGCGTGGACTTGGATCTGTGGGCTGGACCTGGTGGGTGGTTAAGGCTGGAACTCCCGATGCCATCGTCGAACAGATGCGCGACGCCCAGTTTGCCGCAATGCAACGCGAGGATGTGCGCCAGAAGGTGGCGGACCTCGGCTTCGTAATGAATGGCTACACCGCTGATCAATACGAAGAAGTAGTTGGTCCGGTTGAAGAAATGCTCCAAGCGGCGACGGACGCCCTGACTTGGGAAAAGGAAGCTCTAGAAAACAATTAAGTTGTTCTAGAGATGCTGTGCCTCCCCCTTTTCCTTCCCTTTAGGGGGGGGCACAGTGTTGCATTGACGGGTTTGCAAGTGGGGGCGAGACCATGACTTCAAGAAGTTTTGAATTTGCAGTTGCCATAACGTTGTTGGGGATAGGCATTGCCATCCTGATCTACACCGGGACCGTTTTCGTCGACGCCGGTTATGGCGACGGTGACGCATTGCAGAACGCAGGCCTGTTCCCGCGTATCGTCGCCTGGGGATTGATCGCTCTCTCATCAATGACATTGGTTTCCCAGATCGCGGGAATGGTCAGTGATGCATCCGAAGAAGGTGCCATGCCGGACTATGACCGGGCATTGCGCATCAAGGCCATCCTCCATCTGGTTCTGGTGGCCATCTACCTGAGCGTTTTGCGGTTTGTCGGCTACGACATCTCCACGCCGATCTTCCTTTTCTTACTTTTCCGGCTGCTCGGCGCCCGATGGGTCGAAGCAGCTCTACTCGGCATCATTATCTCGCTTTTGCTGGCCTTCGTCTTTGAGAGTGGATTGAACGTCATTTTCCCGGTCGGCCGACTGGGCCAAATTTTCTGAGGTTGCCCGATGCTTGAGATTCTGAGCCAAGGCCTACCAGGCTTTCTGACACCGCAAGCGCTCATGATGGTGACTGTCGGCACATTTGCCGGCCTGATAATCGGCGTGCTGCCCGGTCTGGGGCCGCTTATGGGGATCGTGCTGCTTACCCCGATTGCCGTCTATCTTGACCAGGTGGCAGCCATGTCGCTTTTGGTGGCAGTCTATGTGGGCGGGAGCTGTGGAGGCGCAGTTTCCGCCATCCTGTTGCGGATACCCGGCACGCCGCTAGCCGCTGCCACTCTGCTGGACGGCTACCCCATGGCCGCCAAAGGCAAAAGCGGCGAAGCCATCGGCCTGGCAGTCGCGGCTTCGGCCGTTGGCGGCATAATCGGCGGGATCTTCTTGGTCTTCCTGTCGCCGTTGCTGGCGAATGTTGCCCTGAAGTTTGGCCCTTTTGAGTATTTCGCAATCACTCTGATGGGGCTCCTGAGTGTTTCGATTGTCTCGCAGGGTTCCGCAGTCAAAGGCCTCACGGTCGCAGCGCTTGGTCTCTTTATCGCAACCTTTGGCGCCGACAAATTCTCGCAATACAATCGCTTCACTTTCGGGACCGATGCGTTGCTGGGTGGCTTCCATATTGTGGCCGTCATCGTTGGTCTTTTTGCTTTCTCCGAGATGTTCCTGGAAATCGAACGCGGAGGGCTGGACGAAAAGAAAGACGGTCAAGCCGGTCGTGTTCCTTTCTTCAAATCGCTTGGTGCACTTGTGCCGAGATGGAAGAACCTTCTGCGGTCTTCGACCGTCGGCACGTTGTTCGGCATCTTGCCGGGAGCTGGCGGGGTTATTTCCTCCTTCACGTCTTATGCGATTGCCAAGTCAAACGCAGGACCGGACGAGAAGTTTGGCGAAGGGGAGCCCAACGGCGTCATTGCTACTGAAAGTGCCAATAACGCCTGTTGTGGCGGTGCGCTGATCCCATCCTTCGCGCTCGGTGTGCCCGGTGACGCGGCAGCGGCCGTGCTGATGGGTTCGCTTATTCTGATCGGGTATTTCCCTGGCCCGACGCTCTTTGAAAATCACATCGATATCGTCGGCGGCATCTTCCTTGCGTATCTGTTCGCCAATGTCGCGCTGGCTTTTCTGGGTATTTGGCTGGCACCGCTGTTTGCATTCACACTGAGGATCAAGAAGCGCCAGCTTATTCCGATCATCACAGTGCTGGCCATTGTTGGCACCTTCTCCATCCGTTGGTCTGTTTTCGATCTTTGGACGATGCTGGGCTTCGGCATCATTGGCTATCTGCTGCGTCGGGCAAACTACCCGCTTGCGCCTGTCGTGATCGGCCTCGTCCTTGGGCCAATATGCGAAGAAAACCTGCGCCGTTCGCTGCTGTTTTCTAACGGAGACTACGGCATCTTCTTCGAACGCCCCATTAGCGCAACGATCATGGCCATCAACGTTGCCGTGTTTACCTGGATATTCGTGCCGCCTGCTTTGAAAGCAAAGCTGATGTTCTGGAAGTCTGCTGAAGTCGTGAAAGGGTCCAACCAATGAGCGGCAACCGTCCAAATGTTATTGTCATACTTGTTGATGACATGGGCTTTGCCGACATGGGCCTGATGGGATCCGAAATCCAGACGCCCAACATCGACAAACTTGCAAAAAACGGGGTCACATTCAGTTCCATGTACAATTGTGCGCGCTGTTGTCCCACGCGTGCGTCTTTGTTGACTGGGCTATATCCACACAAGGCCGGGATCGGGTTTATGGCGGTGGACTTCGGACTGCCGGAATATCAGGGCAAGTTGCGCAATGATGCCGTGACAATTGCGGAGGCCATGCGCGAAAACGGCTATCGCACGCTGATGTCGGGCAAGTGGCATGTCGGTGGTGACTTCGAACCGCGTGATGCTGACAACTGGCGGGTGGGAGACGTCGACCACCCATCCCCGCGTCAGCGTGGATTTGACCGGTTCTTTGGCATGGTTGACGGAGCGATGAGCTTCTTTCATCCGCATCATTTGATGGAAGACGACAGCCGGATAGAGATCACCTCCGATGATTTCTACCTGACGGATGCGATCAGCGACAAAGCCTGCGACATGATCGAGGATTCCGTCGAGGATGAGAAGCCATTCTTCATGTATCTGGCCTACAACGCCCCACATTGGCCACTGCATGCGCCGGCAGAAGACATAGCGCGATATGACATGGTTTATCGCAACGGCTGGGACAAGATACGGACCGCCCGGCACGAGAGCATGATTGCTCTCGGCGCGCTGCAAAACCCATGGGAGATTTCGCCGCGCGACGCCAACGCGCGCCCCTGGGAGCATACCGAAAACCAGGATTGGGAAGCGGACCGGATGGCCGTCTATGCGGCCATGGTTGACCGGATGGATGCCGGGGTCGGACGCGTTGTGGACTGCCTGGAAAAACAGGGCGTCAAAGACAACACGCTCATTCTGTTCCTGTCCGACAATGGCGGATGCGCGGAACTCTTGGCCGAAGACGGTTGGTGCAAGTCTTTCCCGGATGTTCTGCCCGATGGACGCGAGATCAACTCCGGCAACCGCCCGTCTTTGCGGCCGGGCAGTGCCGATACCTTCATGAGTTATGATCTGCCCTGGGCCAATGTCTCCAACGCGCCATTCCGTCTCTATAAACACTGGGTGCACGAGGGCGGTATTTCGACCCCGATGGTCGCTCACTGGCCGGATGGTATCGAGACACGTGGCTTTGCTCATACGGCCTGGCATGTGGTGGATATTCTGCCGACAATCCTCGAAATAACAGGCACGCCATACCCGTCGGAATACGGCGGTCACCCGATTCAGGATCTGGATGGGGAGAGTTTTGCGGGCGTTTTCAAAAAGGAACACGCGCAGCGCGAGCGTCCGATCTTCTGGGAACATGAAGGCAATTCAGCCCTGCGAATTGGCGATTGGAAACTGGTCCGAAAGCACGGCGAGGACTGGGAACTCCACAACATGATCGAAGACCGGACCGAGCTGAATGACCTGAGCACACGCCACGCCACCATGCGGGAACAGATGATCAAGGACTACGGCGGTTGGGCCCATAATCTGGGGGTCCGCCCCTGGGAAGACGTCGTTCAAATGGCCGAGGCACGGTACGGCCGGGACACAGATCTGAACGGCAATACCAAATAACTATAGGATCGGATGCATGAAGGTTCTCTTTGTCCTGTTTGACTCGCTCAATCGAAATGCAATTGGGGCCTATGGCGGCAATTGGATCGAGACGCCCAATTTTGACAGGTTTGCACAAAAATCCGTCCGGTTTGACAACCACTATGTCGGTTCTATGCCCTGCATGCCGGCGCGGCGGGATCTGCACACAGGCCGGTTGAATTTCATGCATCGTTCCTGGGGCCCTCTCGAACCTTTCGACAATTCGATGATCCGAACTCTGAAAGATCAAGGTATCTGGAGCCACATGATCACCGACCATTCGCACTATTGGATGGAAGGCGGTGCGACCTACCACACGCAATATTCCAGCTTTGACTTCATCCGCGGACAGGAAAAGGACCGCTGGAAAGCGATGGTGCAACCACCGCTGGAGCGTTTCCGGGAGATGTATCACAGCACGCAGACCAACGGCTTGGACGAAAAATACCTGCCCTATATGATCAGCCGTGAACACCAGCCCGAAGAGGCTGATATGCCTTTGGCCAAATGCATGGCGTCGGCCCACGAGTTTCTTGACATGAACGGCGACAAGGACGGATGGCTTTGCCATTTGGAGTGCTTTGACCCACATGAACCTTTCTGGTCACCCGAGAGGTTTCAGGGACGCAGGGACAGCGGCTATGAGGGGCCCATTCTCGACTGGCCCCGCTATGACAAGGTCAGCGAAAGCGCCGAAGAGATTGAAGAGCTGCGCAACAATTATGCAGGCCTCGTCGAAATGTGCGACGAGTACTTTGGCAAGTTGCTTGACCACCTGGATCGCATTGATGCTTGGGAAGATACGGTGGTCATACTTGCGACTGACCACGGGTTCCTGCTGGGTGAACATGAGTGGTGGGCCAAGAATATCACGCCTTACTACAATGAAATCGCCAACATTCCTCTGATGATCTACCACCCGGATCACGCGGATCAGGGCGGCACCTCCCGCAAGGCACTGACCCAGACGATGGACCTGATGCCAACCATCTTATCGTTGTTCGACGCGCCGATCCCGGACAATGTCGAAGGACAGGACCTGACCCCGTTGCTAGCTGAGGATGCTCAAGGCCACTCGGCCGTAGCCTATGGGGTGTTCGGCGGAGCCGTTAATGTCACTGACGGGCGCTATACCTATTTCAAGTATCCTGAAGAGATTTCGAACCAGGAACTCTATGAATATACATTGATGCCAACGCATCTCGAAGAAGCGTTTTCGGTCGAAAACCTTGCTGAGTTGCAACTGTCCGAACCGCTAGAATTCGCTCAGGGCCTCAAGCTGATGAAAATCCCCGCCCGGGCGGAGGAGGATGGAGCGATATCCGTGCCATGTATGGGAACGCCACGAGAAACCGAAACAGTTTTGTATGATCTACAGAGCGACCCTGGGCAATACACCCCGATTGAGGCACCAGAAGTTGTCGAACGGCTTGAGAACGCGCTGCGTGATCTCATGACACGTCATCACGCGCCGGAAGAGGCTTATCGCCGTATCGGACTTTAGACACCGGCCTCTAACCTTCGGGCCAGAAACCAACCTACCAATTCAAAAACATCAGGAGAATTCCCATGATCCGACACATTGTCGCCGTCAAATTCAACGACGGAACCAGTTCAGACATCAAGCAAGGGATTTACGCGGATCTGGCGAAACTCTCAGGCCACATCGACGGTATATCTGACTTTCAAAGCAGAGCGAACGTAAGCGTTGAAGACGAATTGGTGCGCGGTTTCCGTGACCTATTTTGGTTTGATTTCAAAGACGAGTCTGTCCGGGACGCTTATTTGGTCGACAGTGTCCACCAAAGCATCGGGAAACGTATCGTCGATAACGCCCAGGGCGGTATAGATGGCATCTTTGTGTTTGATATCGAAGTCTGAAACAACTGAGAAGACTAGCTGATCAGAATGGCTGGGCTGACGTTTTGGAAGACTATCCGAACAGTTAGTCCAGCGTGAGATGCCGCCATTAACTTGACTGCGAAGGCCCCATCGAAGAGCCTTAAGCAAGGTGAATGACGATTGGTAGCAAAATGAGGGGTTTGCTTGCGCGGCAGCTCGTGCACTTCGCACAAATATATGACTGTAAGAGCATTCGTGCGGCCGGAGAGGTACTGGGCCTATCTCAACCGGCACTATCCAAAAGTTTGAAGCAACTAGAGGAACATCTTGGTGTTATCCTGTTCGAACGTCGTCAAGGCGGTGTTGTTCCTACGGCCTTCGGCGACGTCCTGCGCAGGCGTACCAACATCCTTGACCGAGAGCTTGAATACACTGCTTGGGAAATCACTGCGCTTTCCAGGCTGGAGCAAGGCGCGCTGAAAATTGGTGTGGGCCCAGTGTGGAGTCAAAGACTGATGCCGCGGGTCTTGCATGCCTTTTGCAAGCGATATCCCAAGATTTCACTGTCGCTGGAAATCGGGTCTGCGGTGAAATTTGTCAAATTGATCGAAGCTGGCGAGGTTGATCTATATTTTGGGGGCGATGCGACCGGCGCGTCCAACACTTCGCTTATGTTCTCACCAATTTGCGATTTGGCACTGAATTTCTACGCACATGAGGCACATCCAATTCATCAAGCGAAACCTGATGACTTCAAGCAGTTGGAAGATTATGACTGGATCGGTTTTTCAAGGCAGGACGACATAGCAGCCATTATCCAGGAATACACAAACCACCCTCGGTTTACTTACAAGGGACTTTCTGTCCAACACGAGAGTTTTGAGACCCTCGCAGCAATTGGTCAGGATGGGCCGTATTTGGTCTTTGCTCCGGATGTATTTGAGCAAGAACTGGCGGCGTTTGGGATAAAACCAATCCCGATCAAGGGCATTGAGGGCATCGTCAGGACCGGAATGATTTGCCGCGAAAGCGCAATGCTTCTCGAGCCAATAAGGTTTCTTCTGGAGTCCAGTCGCACGCAATTCGGGGAAACTGCGGCATAGTCTAGAAACAAGACCCATTAATCCTGAATTGTCAGCAGCAGTCTCGGAACCGTTCAACGATGGTGTCCAAAACCTCGTCTGGATCCCTCTTCCACCAGTTGTTTGCCGAGAAGATTTCGACCTCACAAAGCCCTTGATAGCCAGTTCCCTCGACGGCAGATCGAATTGCTTTGAGGTCCGCAACGCCGTCGCCCATCATGCCTCGATCCAGCATGATATCAGAGGTGTCGGCTAGCCAGTCGCACAAGTGGTATCCTAGAATACGCCCTTGAGCACGCCCCAGGAGCGTGTCGGTCAAGGTGGTATCCCACCAGACGTGGCAAACATCGATTGCTATGCCGACATTTTCTGATCCGATTTCATCTGCGACGTTCAGTGCGTCAGCCGCGGTCATCAGGCAGGTCCGATTTCCAGCCATCGCTGGATTTAAAGGTTCAAGAGCTAAGCGCACACCTCTCTCAGCGGCATAGGGCACCGCACGGGCGACACGATCAATCAGAACTTTCTGACTCTCCGACATGCCCTTGGTTCCAGGCTCTGGACCACCAGTCACAATTGTCAAAACGGACGTCTGCAATTCGGCGGCTTCATCAATTGATTGATGGAAATCGTCCATGATGGCTTGATCATCCGCCAACGTCAGCGGACCGGTCAGAAAAGGAGATCGGCATAGACCCACCACTTCTAGGCCAGCTTCGCGGGATAGTCGGCCCAACTTTGCGGCGTTGTTGCCCAGTTCCCTGCGCCAGAAAACAATCCCACCATAGCCCCGTTTGGCACACCCATCGATGACCTGTTCAGGCGACCAGCCTGCGCCGGCACCTTCAACGTTGTGCCCCAGAGTAGCAGTATTTAGCGCCAGAGCAGAATGGTTCGATGAAAAGTCTCGCACGGCTCAAACTCCATAGAGCTTGAGCAAATTTCCCATGCGATCTGCCGCAGTATCAGGGTCGCGCAGTAGCCCACATTCGTCTGCCATTTTGAAGCAGTCAACGAAGTAAGGCAGTGACCTGGTCGATTGCGCACCATTCAGCATGATAAAGTGGTCTTGAAAACTGTTGAGCCACGCAAGGAACACAACGCCGGTCTTGTAGTGCTGCGTCGGTGCTCGGAAGATGTGACGCGCAAGAGGAACGGTCGGATCCAGAGTGTCGCGGAAAGATTCTGCGTCCCCTTCGCTCAGTTTGCTGACAGCGTAGGCAGCCGCTGGGGCAAGCGGGTCAAAGATACCCAGGAGCGCGTGGGAGTATCCCTGCTCATCTCCTTCGATCAACTCGGGGTAGTTGAAGTCGTCCCCAGTGTACATTTTCACACCTGCTGGCAAGCGCCGCCGCATGACGATCTCTTTTTCTGCTTCGAGCAGAGAGACCTTGATTCCGTCAACCTTGGCGGCGTTCTCTTCGATGATTTGAAGACAGGTTTCCAAAGCGGGTTCGAAATTACCGGAGCCCCAATAACCGGCCAAATTCGGATCGAACATTTCACCCAGCCAGTGAAGAATAACCGGTGCATCACAGGCAGCAAGTACATCGCGATAGACGGATATGTAGTCTTCTGGGCCCTTTGCGACTTTTGCCAAGGCTCTGGATGCCATTAGAATGAGCCGCCCACCGACCTTTTGAATCGCCTCGACCTGTTCGAGATATGCGCGACGCACATCGTCCAAAGTCGTGGTTTCGGTTGGGATCAAGTGGTCCGTGCCGCAACCGTTCGCGACAAGCGCATCGGGCAGCTCTTCTTTGGTTCGGCGGATTAGCTCAAGCGCTCCGTTCCAATCCAGACCCATTCCGCGTTGAGCTGTGTCCATCGCTTCGGCGATACCCAAACCCATTCCGGCGAGGTATCGGCGAAACTCCATGGTCTTTTCCCAATCGACATGAGCAGGTCCGGTTGGGTCATGATCTCCGAAAGGATCCGAGACAACATGGGCGGCTGAGTAGAGTACGCGAGCTGAGTTCGCAGTCAATTTCGCGGGGCGAACGGGAGTGCCGATAAGCGTGTAGTTAGACAGCACACCGTTTGTGTCGGGCAATTGGAGTTTCATGGTCTTGATCCTTAGAAGCGGGGGACAAGCATGCCGCCATCGACCGAGATCGTTTGGCCGGTCGTGTAGGGAATGCGATTGGTGGCGAGCGAAGCTATCACGGTTCCAAGATCTTCTGGCTGGCCAACACGGGGCGTAAGACAAAGACCTTCTTCGGCGCGTTTCTGATAGCTTTCAATGACCGGCTTGGTCATCTCAGTCGCTATCAGCCCAGGCTGCACGTCGTAGACAGATATGTTTTCGCGACCAAGCCGAACCGCCCAGGCTTTGGAGGCCATCGCGGCTGCGGCTTTCGAAACGCAATATTCGGAGCGAGGCTCAGCCACCGCCACCGCATTGGAAGAGGTCACGTTTACGATGGAGTAAGGCAGGGACGCGTCGCGATCTCGCGACAGGATTCGGCGCGCGAATGCTTGCATCAAAAAGAAGACTGCCTTCGTGTTAACCGCAAGACAACGGTCGTAACTGTCTTCTGAAACTTCAAGCGGGTCGCCCCTCTGCATAACGCCGACACCTGCATTATTGACCAATGTGGTCAGCGGGCCGAGCGCGTCTTCGATTTTGCCAAGCGCCGTGTCATGGGACGAAAGATCAGTCACATCAAAAGGTGCTGAAACGACGCGGCCGCCTTCGGCACCTACGGTATCCACAGCGGCTTTCAATTCATCATCATCTGTCGGGCCGTTTACCGCGATACTGAACCCTTCACGGGCCAAGGCAACAGCAGCGGCCAACCCTATCCCGCGGCTTGATCCGGTAACAAGAGCAACACGCCCAATCATGCCGCGGCACCTTTGGCCAACAATTCGCGCGCAATGATCATGCGCTGAATTTGGTTGGTGCCTTCGTAGATTTGGGTGATTTTCGCGTCACGATATAGGCGTTCGACCTCAAACCCCCGAATGTACCCAGAACCACCAAACACCTGCACCGCATCTGCCGTTCTTGCGACGGCCATGTCGCCTGCAAAGCACTTTGCCATCGAGCAGTATTTTGTAGAATCGGCACCGCTGTCGATCTTCTGGGCGGCGCTATGGACCAGCAAGCGAGCTGCCTCAACATCCTTGGCAATGTCGGCGAGTAGCCACTGAACACCTTGGAATTCCGCGATTGGCTTCTTGAATTGCTTGCGTTGTTGAGCGTATTCCACAGCGGATTCAAGACCTGCTTGGCCAATGCCCACAGCCAGCGCTCCAATACCAACGCGCCCCTTGTCGAGCACGCTCATCATCATATGAAACCCACGGCCTTCTTTCCCCAGCAGGGCGTCCGCCGGAAGACGAACATCGTCAAAGTTCAATGCGCCAACCTGACTGGCGCGCTGCCCCATTTTGTGCTCTTTGGGTCCGCGCGAGACACCTTCCGCATGCAAATCGACGATGAAAATCGACATGCCCCGATGCCCTGCTTCCGGATCCGTTCGCGCGAGAACGAAACCAACGTCGGCAACGGGTGCATTGTGAATCCAGATTTTTCCCCCGTTGAGAATCCAATCATCACCATCCTTTTTGGCGATAGTGCGGATTCCTGAGACATCTGTGCCGGCTTCGGGTTCGGTGATGCAATACGCTCCCCTCAGCTTCGCTGTAAGCAGGCCCGACAGCCAGTTTTTGCGTTGGCCATCAGTGCCATGTTTGACGAGGAGTGTTGATAAGAGTTCAACCAACCCGCACTGGTCAGCAACGCTTGCATAGCCCCGCGACAGTTCCTCCATAACCAACGCATAGGTTACGGTATCGAAGCCTGGACCTCCCATGTTTTCCGGAACCCCAATTCCAAATAGTCCCAATTCGCCCATTTGGTCATAGATCTCACCTGGAAAGCGCTCTTCACGATCAAGATCTTCTGCGACAGGGCGGATGACATCCTCTGCAAATTGACGCGTCATCTCGCGAACCTGCTGATGCGTTTCGGTAATGAACATATCGCCTCCTACGTAACCGGTTAGTTACTTGTAAGTGCAGTCTAAGGCTTGGTCAAGGGTTCATAAGGGTTGATTTGTGACCCTCGCTATGCCTAAATAACTAAGTGGTTACTTTAGGGAGGATGGCATGCAGCCGGACAGCAAGGTGAAATTCGGACGCGTTGATCTGGAGGTGAGCCCCTTCGGCTTCGGAACGGCGCCCATCGGCAATATTTTTCGTGAGATCGATGAGGAAACATCGGATGCGATGATCCAGGAAGCCTGGTCGCAGGGTGTTCGGTATTTTGACACCGCGCCAATGTACGGCCATGGTCTGTCCGAGCTACGAACTGGTCATTCTCTGCGTTGGAAAGACCGTGACGACTTCATTCTCTCGTCCAAAGTCGGTCGCATTTTGAAGCCAGCGCGCAAGGCCGACATCGACTACGCACCCTGGACGAATGCCGGTCGTTTTACCATGCACTTTGACTACAGCTATGATGGAACCATGCGTAGTTTCGAAGACAGCTTGCAGCGAATGAATCTTGAGCGGATGGATATCTGTTTCATTCATGACATTGACGTCTTTACCCGCGGCGACGAGCAGCCTGAGGTCTTTAAGCAAGCCATGGATGGTGCCTGGAAGGCCCTTTCTGACTTGCGGGATCAGGGTGTCGTCAAAGCTATCGGCGTCGGCGTGAATGAGTGGGAAGTCTGTCACGCTGCTCTGCAACAGCGCGATTTTGACTGCTTCCTGTTGGCAGGTCGCTACACGCTCCTCGAGCAGGATGCCTTGAATGAATTTCTGCCGCTTTGTGAAGAGCGTGGAGCCGCGGTGGTCGTGGGAGGCGGGTTCAATTCGGGCATATTGGCAACCGGTGCGAAAGAAGGTGCTAAATACAACTATGCCCCTGCCCCTGCCGACATAATGGACAGGGTCCGCAAGATCGAGGCAGTTTGTGCCGACTACGATGTACCACTTCCAGCAGCCGCGCTGCAATTTGTAGTAGCGCACCCGGCGGTTCCCACCTTTATGGCGGGAACCCGAACTGTAGAACAGCTGCAGCAAAACTTGCGTTGGTTCAGTCATCCAATCCCAAGTGAATTCTGGGCGAAACTGAAATCGCAAGGTCTGTTGCGCGAAGACGCTCCAACACCTTGAGCGGTCGCATACTAAAGCCAGGCCGGTATGGCCTGGCCAATCTGTGTGTCGGCGACATCATAGAAATCGGCTCCCGCCAGGTAACCACACGGGAAATCGACGCATTCGCTGAACTGACCGGTGATCGGTTTGAGATTCATATGAATGCTCTTGCTGCGCAAAGGCATGGCTTTTCCAACCGGGTTGCCCATGGATTGCTCGTGCTGTCTTTAGTTGATGGTCTCAAGAACCAGGCGCCTGCTCAGTTTTCCGCGATCGCATCCCTTGGTTGGAATTGGACCTTCTCGGCACCTGTGCTTGCCGATGACACCATTTTCGCCACCATAAGAGTTGCCGCTTTACGGCGGACATCAGACGGTGACCGTGGCATTGCAACATTAGATTTCGAGGTGCGAAACCAGTCAGGGGCGACCGTTCAGCGTGGAACCAATGAGTTGATGATCTACGTCTGAGTCCGTTCAAAATTCATGTGTCAGGAGAGCCAGACACCCTAATGAAACATCAAGAGTCTGGTGAAATCTGCTGATGGCGCGGTCGCGCTTTCCCCATTTGCAATCGCAATTTGATCGCGAAATACAAAAAGAATGGTCAGCGCAAGAAGACCTGCAAAGTACAAGCATCCGAGTGAAGCCGTTGAAACCTGATTGGCTTCACTCAGTTCTTTATCGGTCTTTGTCTTCATGGATTCCAATCCCTTTTGAACCAAACGGCTGTTCGCAAATGCAATGGTCTTCCTGTAGTGTCGATCATATCAGTCGCCGGCCTGTGCCTCTGTCTTCAGGACTTTTTGGATCAAGATTGCCCTAAAATCATTCACGTTGGTGCCGGTTGGGCCGGGTACAAAGAGTTCACCAATCGCATCGAAAGCGCCCCAGGAATCGTGACTTGCAAGTGCCTCTAGTGGGTCCACTCCAGCGGCCCTCATTCGTGTCGCACTATTGCTATCCGCAAAGGCACCGGCGTTATCTTCGGATCCATCAATGCCGTCGGTGTCGGCCGCAAGCGCCGTTACGCCAGCCACCTCTGCAATGGCCGAGGCAAAGGAGAGCAGGAATTCACTGTTGCGCCCACCTCGCCCTCCAGAATCGCGGATTGTAACGGTGGTTTCACCACCAGATAACAACACTACGGGCGCTGCGACGGGGCGGTTTCGGCCCGCAACTTCACGGGCAATCGCAGCGTGCATTAGGCCGATATCGCGCGCCTCACCCTCGATCGCGGCCGAGAGGATTACCGCCGGAATGCCCCGACGCTCCGCTTCGTGCTTCGCGGCTTCAAGAGAAAGGCACCCGGAAGCGATCACCTTTGTTTCCGTGCGCGCGAAGATTGCGTCATCCGGCGAAGGCGCCCGGGCCAAATCACTTTCCAGATGGGATAGGATGCGCTCAGGTAGTTCGATGCGATGGTTTACAATCAATGCCCTTGCTTCTTCGAGGGCTATCGCTGACGGGGCAGTCGGCCCTGACGCCACTTCAGCCGGGTTGTCTCCTGGGACATCGGAAACCACCAAGCTTACAACACGCGCCGGAAAGGCAGCGGCTGCAAGTCTCCCCCCTTTGATGCGGCTTACATGTTTGCGGATCGCATTCATAACCCCGATGGGCGCGCCGGACTTCAAGAGTGCGGAATTCAGCAATTGCTCATCCTGCAAGCTTAAACCAGCGGGCGGCGCGGGCAGCAGTGAAGAGCCTCCGCCGCATATCAAGGCAACGACGAGATCGTCCTCGGTCAGACCGGACACGGCCTGCAACAATGCGTCGCTCGCCCGCAACCCCGCCTCATCAGGAACCGGGTGCGCGGCTTCCAAAACTCGGATGTGGCGGCAGGGCATAGCATAACCGTATCGGGTGACCACAACGCCTTCCAGAGTGTCATTCCAAAGGTCCTCGAAGGCAGAAGCCAATTGAGCAGCACCCTTCCCTGCCCCGATTACAACTGTACGTCCCTTCGGCCGATCGGGAAGGTGGGCGCGGAGCGCCTCCTTTGGATCAGCGGCGGCTACGGCCGCATCGAACAGGGAAACCAAAAAGGACCTATCTTCAGGCGTCATCACAGCTCGATGTCACAAACAAAGACACCCTCCGCTTCACCTTCAAGGCATGCAACGATATCGGCGCCAATCGCCTGGTGCTCTGCGTCAACAAGATAGGAATCTCGCGTATCAGCATCCCGAAAATCGAACCAGAACATGTCTAAAAAACCGCGCACCAAGGGGGTTTCCACGGAAACATTCTCCCTATGCTGGAAGTCCAGAACGCCGTCGATGCGGGCCACAAGCCCATTAAGCCGCTCATAGAGAGCTTGTTTCTGGTTCGTGTTGATATCGTTGCGGAATCGCAAATGAACAAGATGGCGGATCATGAGTCTTCCTCGTTTTTGAATACTGGCGGGCGTTTTTCTCGGAAGGCACTTATGCCCTCTGTCAGCTCTTCGCTTGCCGCCGCGATATGTCCTGCCAAAGCCTCGAGTACACGCTCGCGCTCTTCTCCTTCAGCAGCATTGATTAGCATTTTGGTCAGTTCAGATGCCAGCGGACCGCGTTTTAGAACTGATGCGGCCAGTGACTTCGCACCCTCAAGTGCTTCGCCTTGTCCCACCACTTGGTCGACGATGCCTTTGTCAAGCGCATGCTCGGCAGATAGCACTTCGCCAAAAAGTGCCATGCGACGCACGAGCTGTGCACCAAATCGTCTTACTGTACGCTGTGTTCCGGACCAACCAGCAATGATGCCAAGACCAGCTTCAGGCTGTCCGACCTTTACCTGTTCTTCGGCAATGCGGTAGTCAGCACAAGCAGCAAGTTCTAGACCTCCGCCGAGCACGTGCCCATTGATTGCCGCGATCACAGGTTGGCGAAGGCGTGCCAGACGATCAAAACTTTCGTGACCATCGCGAACCCAGTGGCGCGCAAACTCAAGGGGAGTGTTGCCACTCCACGCGTCGATGTCGCCGCCCGCACAAAAAGAGCTCCCGGTTCCAGTGACAATAAGCACTGAGATGTCATCTCGATGCTCAATCTCTCTGCAACGTGCTGCGAGCTCGTTCATCATCGTGGTATCGAGCGCATTCCGTTTGGCTTCGCGCTCTAACCTCAGGATGCCAATGCTGTCTGAAACCTCCAGCGAGAGCGCGCCGTCGTTAGTCATGCTTTTTTCAACGCGAGCTGCATTACTTCGGGGGAGAACAAGCCCGAATCCATAGTTTTGAGGTTGTCCGAAACTCTTAGCTCTGTGGCCGCTTGATCCAGTACGTCGCGCTGAAGATCCAACCCAGGAGCGATTTCAGTGACGACAAGTTCACCTTCAAGCAATTGGATGACACAGCGCTCGGTCACATATGTCACGTCCTGGCCTAGCTCTTGTGCACGCGCTCCAGAAAATGACACCTGGTCGACTTCTTCCACAAACTTCGCGACCTTTCCTTCTTTGTGGATGATCAAGCGACCATCCTGGATTTCCATCTTGGCTCCAGCATTGAAATTGCCCGAAAAAACGATTTTGCGAGCTCGCGCTGTGATGTCGACGAAGCCCCCTGCTCCGGCCGTACGATGCGGGACTCCTCGCAACCGTGAGACATTGACTGAGCCGTCTTTGCCAACTTCAAGGAATGACAACAATGAGGCGTCAAAGCCACCGGCTTGAAAGTAGGTAAATTGATGCGGCGAGGCGACAAAGGCTTCGGCATTGGCTGAGCAGCCAAATTTGAAATCGAGCAATGGCACACCGCCGACCGCCCCTTGTTCGATCATCCAAGTGACCGAACCATGCAGGTCCTCTTCAACAAGAATGCGCGGGACATTGGCAGAAATGCCGAAACCGATGTTCACAGCCCAGCCATCCCGCAGCTCTTGGGCGACACGGCGTGCAATGACTTTTCCGACATTGAATTCAGCATTCCGGAATGTCTGTAGAGGCCGGATCAATTCGCCGGAAATTGCCGGATCGTACTGGGTCGCTGTCGTCTGAAGCTGCTCGGGGGCCTCCACGACAAAATCGACAAGAATGCCGGGAACTCGGACATCATGCGGTCGGATTGAGCCATTCTGAGCGACTCTCTTGACCTGAGCAATTACCAGGCCGCCGGCGTTGCGCGCGGCCAGTGCCATCTCCATGGCACCCAGGTAAGCGCCTTCATGTTCAAAGCTCAGATTTCCGCGTTCGTCTGCTGTTGTCGCGCGGATGATAGCGACGTCAGGACAGATCGACGGAAAAAACAACCATTCTTCACCATCGAAATCGCGATGGGATACGATTGGCTCCTTCTTCGCGGCTTCGTTCATCGCGCAAGCTTCCCAATCCGGATCAACGAAGGTTTTGAGTCCCACCTTCGTCAAGACACCGGGTCGCTTGGCGGCACCTTCCCGCAGAATATCAAAGATTATTCCGGCAGGGACGTTGTAGGCCTTGATTTGCTCCGCGGTGATCATCTGCCAGATCTTCGGTGGTTCGGCCTTGGTCGGTCCTGACGGGTAAGATCCGCCGATGATCTTGGTCAGCATACCCGGTTTCGCAATATGATCGACGCCAGGTGTGCCAAACATATCGCCGGCAGCAATAGGATGTATCGATGTTAGATTTCGCGGGGCACCCTCTCGATCAAATCGCTCACCCAAGGCTGCCAAGACCGCATCTGGGCAACACAAACCGCTAGACGAATTCACAGCAATAATGGAATCGTCATTGATGCGGCTGACGGCCTCCTCGGCGGTTGCGACTTTGGACATCTTGTGTTGCCTCGTTGTAACTAACTGGTTATTTGTAATATGCAGCGAAGTTAGGATTCAATCAAGGCCGATGTTTGCACCCAACAACTGCAAGGCGTCGGTGCAGATCAGGGAGAATGCACGGTGACAATCTATTTTGAGAAGACCTACCAACGTAGCTTTGGAACCTTTCCACTGAAGGGCCAAGAACTGCATGCTGCGGTTCAAGTGGCAGCGGAGGTTGGCTACCGGTCCTTTGACACGGCACAGATGTATGAAAACGAAGCCGATACCGGGGCAGCCATCAAGGCAACCGGATTGCCGCGTGACGAGCTTTGCATCACGACAAAGGTAGACATCGCCAACTTCAGCGAAGAAAGGTTTGTTCCTTCGGTCGAAGAAAGCTTGCGCAAGCTGCAAATCGACCAAGCAGACGTTCTTTTGCTGCACTGGCCGACACCTGGCGGCGACATCGAGTTGTCGCTGAACCTGCTGCAGAAGGCTCTTGATCAAGGGCTAACAAAGAACATTGGTGTATCCAACTACACCGCGCAAATGATGCGCGATGCCAAAACCATGGTGGACGCGCCGATCGTGACGAACCAGGTCGAATTCCATCCTTTACTCAATCAGGACGTACTGCTTGCGGCGGCAACAGAGACGGGTATCTCTTTGGCGTCCTACTGCTCTGTGGCTCGTGGAGAGGTGTTCAAACATGCGATCTTTGGCGAGATCGGCGTTGGATATGGAAAGAGCGCTGCACAAGTCGTGCTTCGTTGGATCCTTCAGAAAGGAGTCAGCATCAATACGATGTCCACCAACCCAGCGAATATCAAAGCAAATTTCGAGGTGATGGATTTCACTTTGTCATCGATCGATATGGACCGCATCGAAGAGATGACTGCGACAGGATATCGTATCGTTGGGAAAGACCTGGTACCCTACGCCCCAGACTTCGACTGATAAAAAAATGGGCGGCGCAAGCGCCGCCCAAGTGCTGACAGGGAGGAAGAGGACGTCAGCGATTTCCCCGGATCATGTCGGCCGCTTTTTCGCCGATCATAATCGTTGGGGCATTTGTGTTGGAGCCAACAAGGCTTGGCATGGTGCTACTGTCGCAAATTCGAAGCCCGTCAACGCCACGTACGCGCAGTTGCGGATCAACGACTGCCATAGAGTCTGTGTCTGCGCCCATCTTACATGTGCAGGTTGGGTGGTATGACGTGCGCCCGTATTGCCGGGTGTAGGCTTCGTAATCGGACTGTGTCCGGACACTTTCATCCGGAAAGCGGATCTTGCGAATGTGCTTTTGGAGTGCTGCCTGCTCGAAGATCTCGCGACTGATCTTGACCCCTTCCACAGATGTCTTGAGATCATCAGGGTGTCCTAGGAAGTTTGGATCGACAATCGGCAGCGCCGCAGGATCTGCCGAGCTCAACTTGACCGTACCGCGCGCCTTGGGACGCAAAGTATAGCTGTTCAGTGTGATCCCCGAGGACCCTCTTGGCACGCTAGGGACACCGGCCTCGGCCCCGGCTCCGGCCAGGAAGTGAAATTGCAGATCGGGCACAGGGTGGGACTGATCCGCGTACCAGAACGCACCACCTTCAACGACGTTGGACGTCACCGGCCCAGTTCCGAACAAATAGTATTGAGCCCCTGCCCAAACCATCCAGTGGGGTTTTCCATATTTGTCGAGGCTTTGGTGTCCGGTTAGTTCTGCAACGATGTCCACACCAAAGTGATCGTTCAGATTTTCACCGACACCTGGTAGGTCTTGTACGACATCAATTCCGTGCTCCCGTAAATGTGCAGCAGGTCCGAGCCCGGAGAGCATCATGGCTTTCGGACTACCGATAGCACCCGAAGTCAGGAGCACCTCGGTGGTGGCCTGAACCCTGTGCCGGCCGGACTTGTCTTCATAGTCCACGCCGGTGGCGCGTCCCTTTTCAATGACAATGCGGTTGACCTGGCACCCTGTCTTGACGGTTAGGTTGGATCGCTTCATTGCAGGACGTAGATATCCGACTGCTGCCGAACAGCGTTTGCCGTTCTTTGTGTTGGTTTGGTAAACGCCTGACCCTTCCTGCAGCGCACCATTGAAATCAGGATTGTAGGGTATGCCTCGCTGTTGACATGCCTGAACGAAGGCTCGTGTCATCTGCTGTGGTTGGGGCACATTCGAGACGCCCAGTTCACCGTCAGTGCCGTGCCAGTCTCCTGCGAGAAAAGTGTTCCCTTCCGACTTTAGAAAGTACTTCTTAATCTCCTCGAATGACCATCCGTCGCAGCCCTCATCTTGCGCCCAACGATCATAGTCAGCTGGGTTGCCTCGCGTGAAGACCTCAGCATTGATGGATGACCCGCCGCCAATGACGCGCGCTTGTGCATAAGGAATTTCCCTATCATTGGCATGCTTTTGTGGCGCAGTGACCAGCCCCCAAGTGTGTGGCCCGGTTGTCATTTTGGCGAAACCAACCGGCATGTGTATCAAAGGATGGCTGTCTTTGCCGCCCGCTTCGAGCAATAGCACCCGGCAAGACGCATCCTCTGTCAGGCGGTTCGCCAAGACACAACCTGATGAGCCTCCTCCAACGATAATGTAGTCGTATCCTTCGGCCATGATGCCCTCTCATTCAATCCAAGGCGTGCGTTTGCCGATTTCGATGTGAACCGATTTGACCTGCGTGTATTCTTCAACGCCATACATGCCAGCTTCGCGTCCCCACCCCGACTGTTTGAAGCCACCCAGTGGCAGCTCGGGCCCACCGGCAAGTGTCGTGTTGACCCAGAAACGACCGGCCTGGACCTGACGCATGACCGTCAGAGCTTTATCGATGTTCTTGCTCCATACGGATGCTGCCAGGCCGTACTCCGTGTCATTTGCGATCTCAATCGCTTCCTCAATTGTGTCAAAAGGCATAATCGTGAGGACCGGGCCAAAGATTTCCTCGCGCGCAATCGCCATGTCCCCCGTGACGTTTCCAAACAGGGTTGGCGCAATGTACTGACCGCGCCCGAAATCCAACTGCTCACCACCGCAAATCAGTTCGGCACCCTCTGCGCTACCTTTTTCAATGTAGGACATGATGGTCGTGTTTTGCGCGTCCGTGGTGATCGCTCCGATCTGGGTTTTTTCGTCCAGAGGATCGCCGACGACAACCTTAGAGAACTTTTCCCGAAGCATCTGCGCAAACTCATCGGCTACGGATCGTTCAACGATCAGCCGTGATCCGGACACACAACACTGGCCGGTGTTGAACCCGATGCCAAACGCAACGCCATCAGCGGCGTCTTCCAAGTCCGCATCAGCAAAAACAATCTGTGGGTTCTTGCCGCCAAGTTCCAAGCCCAGTTTCTTGAAGTTGGTCCGCCCCGCGGCCTCGACCACTCTACGACCAACGGCTGTTGAACCGGTAAACGATAGCATATCAACGCGCGGATGTTCGATTAGTGCTTGCCCGATAGACGAACCGGACCCGGTCACAACATTCATGCAACCATCTGGCAATCCGGCGTCGGTCAGGATTTCCGCCAATATCAAAGTGGTGGCGCTGGTAACTTCAGATGGCTTTGCCACAATGGTGCAGCCAGAGGCCAGAATGTAAGGCACTCTTTCGCAAAGGATCAAGAATGGGAAATTCCACGGTGTGATGAGCCCTACAACGCCAACCGGTTCGCGCGTGACGATGCCAAACATCCCATCGCCAAGGTTGTTAAAACTATCGCCATGCAGCGAGCGTGCCAGGCCAGACGCATACTCAAACATATCTGCGCAGCCGCCAACCTCTGCGCGTGCCTGAGATATCGGCTTACCGTTCTCAAGCGTTTCGAAAAATGCGATTTCTTCGGAGCGTTCGCGAATGAGGGCAGCTGCCTTCAGCAAGACTGCCGCCCGCGCCTGGCCATTCAGACCGGACCAGCGTCGGTCATCAAACGCTGTTCGTGCTGAATCAACAGCCAAATCCAAATCCTCAACGGTGCACTTCGGGATGCGGGTTACGGGGACACCGTGGCCTGGCGAGCTCCGGGTGAAAATCTCTCGCGTACCTGCGGCGACATAGCTTCCGTTATTGTAGAACCCAAAATCACGTGGTGCTGAGGGTATCGAAAGCTCCGAGCTGCATTTGTCCATGGTTTTCTCTCCTTTGGTCACACCCGGTTGAATTCGAGTGTCTGACGCTGATGTTGTTTCGCTCCACGAAGCCTTTTGCGGCGGACCTCTCCGCCTTCCTAGCCTGCCAGTACGATTTGTGTTTTGATGTCCGCTGGCCGATCAGGATATGTGTCGAAGGCAAGCTGGATATCATCCAAGATGTAGTTTGCGCTGGTAAACGGCTCGGTTTGAATGCGGCCGTGGACCAACATCGTGAGTGCATCATGCATGTCTTGGCCCATACCTGCGACGGACCCTTTCAAGGAGTTTTCCTGAAGGATTGTGTTCAGGATCGGCAGATCTAACACTTCTTCCGGCCCTGTCAGCCCGAAAGCCGCCAGGTGACCACCTTTACGGATCAACGATAGCGCCGTGCGATAAAGCCCGGGATGCCCGACGCTTTCGATCACCACGTCAACGCCTCGGCCATCAGTTGCGTCCAAAACAGCTTGTTTGAGCTGAGCTGGGTCACTTACGCCGATGTCAGCGCCGCATTCGACGGCCATATCGACACGATCAGACGAAATGTCTGCTACGATAATAGGCGCGGCACCAATGGTGCGTAACAACTGAACATGAAGGTTGCCGATCGGGCCGGCTCCAATGACCAGGACGGATTGTCCGAAAGTGATCTGCGCCTTGCGGGCGGCGCGTACGACGCAGGCCAGCGGCTCTGTTAGAGCCAGAACATCAAACGGGACATCGTCAGGTGCAGGGATCACCAGGCGCGCGGGTACAACCATGTATTCTGCAAAAGCACCATCCATAGTGATGCCCATCTGCTGCATGTCGGGGCAATTCAGAATTTCATTGCGCCGACACCAGTAGCAGTGGCCGCAACCGATATTCATATCGACCACTGCGTTGCTGCCAACATTCAGTCCGACAACATCGGAACCGACAGCAGCAATAGTACCGGTGAATTCATGTCCTGGAATCAGGGGCAATTTGTCTGATGCGTAGTGTCCATTGAAGATATGCAGATCGGTACCGCAAATCCCTACACGTGCGATCTTGATCAGAGCCTCGCCCCGGCCAGGCTTTGGGATTGGACGGTCTTCGATTTCGAAGCGACCGGGTTCGACGAGAACGGCAGCGCGCATCATTTCACGATCCGCATTTTGGAGCGGTCGATTGTCATGGCGATTGCGATGATCAGAATAATGCCGAAGATCATCTGCTGCATTGTCGCATCGACTTCGAGATATACCATCGCTGAACGGATCACGACGACGATCAAAGTGCCAACAAGGGTGTTGATCACACCGCCAACACCACCTGTGAGGGGTGTCCCGCCAACGAGCACTGCGACGATTGCCAGAATCAGGAAACCGTTTGCTAGATTGGCGTCTCCACCAGACAATTTGACAGAGAACATGAGGCCTGCAATCGCAGCAAACGTTCCGGACAAGGCGAAAGCCATGATCTTGATACGATCAACATTCAAACCTGAAGCAACCGCTGCCAGCTCACCGGCACCGACGGCCTTCAGTGCACGGCCAAAAGTTGTCCGGCTTTGCAGAAACCAGGCAATGGCCAGAAGAACACCAGCGATGACAAGTTCATGTGGAACGCCAGCAGTATTGCCGAACATCCAGCCAAAACTTGCATCCCGCGCCTCCGCATTCATGGAAAGCGCACGTTCCCCCGAAAGGAAGCGCGCTCCTGATAGTGCGATGAAGCCCATCGCCAGCGTCGCGACAAAGGAGGGCACAAATTGCCGGGTTGTGATCCAGCCTGAAACAGCGCCAATGACGAAGCCCGCTCCAATGCAGATCAGGGCAACGAAGACACCAAATTGTGCCAGATAGACAGTGGCAACAACTGTGACGAGGTTAGCGACTTGCTGCATCGATAGATCGATTCCGCCGATGTAGATGGCAAACGTCATTCCGAGCGCCATGATGAACAGCGGCACGATATCGGCGACGAGCTGCAAAAGCGCTGTCGGATTAAAAAACGATGGGTTGATTGCACCCACAAGGAGCACAAGAACGACCAATGTGATCCATGGAAGATACGGTTTCAGTTTCTCGATTGTCATATCCGCAGCCCTCAGATCATATGGTGGACAAGATCGTAGAGCGACGGCTTATCGCCCGGTGACCCGTCAAATCTTTTTTGGAATTCCCCGTCTTTAAGAACAAGGATCGTGTGGCTGAGGCCGATTGCCTCTTCCAATGTATCGGCGACCAAAACAATACCTGCTCCGTCGTCGCACATCTCGCGGATCATGTCGTAGACATCTTCCTTGGCGCCGATATCGAGGCCCCGGGTTGGGTGATCGAGCAGGATGATGTCAGAGCCACCAGAGCGCCACTTGGCCAAGACCACCTTCTGCTGGTTGCCCCCTGACAATCCTCCGCAATCTTTGTAGACGTCTGGCGTCTTGATGGCGAGGCGTTCGATCCACTTCTTGGCCAGGGCTTTTTCCTCGCCAATGCGCAAAATGCCCTTCGATGCATAATTGCCCATTTGGCTAAGTGTCATGTTTTCGTAGACATTCATGCCATTAACGATGCCTTCAACCTTACGTTCCCTCGGCACATACCCAACGCCCCGAGCGACACCCTCTTGGGCGTTTGCTCGACTGAAAGAACTGCCTTTGACTTCAACCGTTCCTGATGTCGGCTTTTCCAATCCAAAGACCGTCCGTAGGATTGCTTCGCGTCCGGACCCCTCAGTGCCAACAAGGCACAGGACTTCGCCTGGATGCAGATCAAATGAGATGTCTTTGTACTTGCCAGCGACACTGACGCTGTCGAACCGCACAAGCGTTTTGTCGCTGTCGTAGGGCTGTTGTTTCTGCTCGCGGTAGTATTCCTTGTCGACGTCCCGCCCCACCATCTTGTGTTGGATCGCGTCAACCTTGGCGTCATCATGTGCCACAACGTCGACGACAGCGCCGTCTTTCATCACGTAAATCCGGTCTGAAAGCTCCAGCACTTCATCCATACGGTGTGAGACGAAAATGAATGACGCCCGGCTGGTCAACTCTCGGACAAGTGAGAACAACAGTTCCACTTCCTCTTTCGCCAAAACGGAAGTTGGCTCGTCCAGCAGGATCACCAAGTCACCATCGATACGTTCTTCTAACGTCAGTACCTTGGCCAGTTCGACGAGCTGGCGTTGAGCAAACGAGAGCTTTGACGTGATAGTTGCGGGGTCAATATCCAGTTTGACTTTGCGCAGCTGGTGTCGGGCCGCCTCGGCCATGGCTTTCCAGTCAATCACACCCCAGCGAACAAACTGCTGCTCGAACCCCAGAAAGATGTTCTCCATGACGGTAAGGTTGGTGATCAGGGATTGTTCCTGGAACACCATTCCGATTCCGTGATCCATTGCCTGACGCGGGTTTTGAAACCGAACAGTCTTGCCATCGATCGTGATAGAGCCGCCGTCCGCCTGATAGGCACCGTAAATCACTTTCATCAGAGTGGATTTGCCCGCGCCATTTTCTCCCACGAGGCCGACGATTTCGCCACGACCGATCTCGAAGTCGACGGCTTTGAGAGCGTGGACCCCGGGAAATTTTTTGTCGACTTGGTTCAGCTGGTACATTGATCCACCCCTATTTCACGAAACTGATGGATTTGCGGTCTGTCGACAGGATCACCGCCAAGATGACAAGGATGCCCAGCACACCGTCCTGCACGTATCCAGGTAGTCCGATGACGACCATCCCATTGCCGATGACAAAGACGATCAGCACACCGACAAGTGTATTCCAGACGCCTCCGATTCCGCCCCACAGAGCCGTACCGCCGACGACAACTGCCGTGATCGACAAGAACATGAAGTTGTTACCGGTTGCGGTTTCTGCAATGCCCAGTCGACCTACCGCAAGGAGTGCCCCGACAGAGAAGAAGACACCGGCAAGCGTGAAGCCCATGATCCGGACGCGGTTTACATTCAACCCCGACGCCACAGCCAGGTCTTCGCCCCCTCCGACCGCATAGAAGTTCCTTCCCAAGGTGGTTCGGGTTTGGATGAACCACGCAATCAACAGGAAAATCCCGGCCACATAGACCATCAGGGGGAAGTTCAGAATGCGCTCGGTCAGAAGCGAACGGAATAGTTCATCCTCGATTCTGATGCGGTCTCCACCTGTCATCATCAAGGCCAACCCTGTGCCGACGAAGCCCATTGCGAGTGATGCCATGAATGAGGGGATCTTCAGCTTTACGTGAATCAGTCCGTTCACAAAACCGACCGCGGCACCGACGAGCATTGCGATGGGCAAAGCCAACCATGCCCAACTTGCCAGCGTTCCGCCGAGCCAGAGAAAGCAAAATGCAAAAGCTACAGCACAGACCGAAACTGCCCCTTCCATAGAGAGGTCGATAGACCCCATTATGATGACAAATGTCACACCAATCGCGACCATTAGAGTTGGCGAGGCGGCGATAAGAATGCGTGCAAAATTGCGCGTTGAAAGGAACCTCGGCTCCATCAGGGCAAAGAATGCGCAAAGGACGATGAGCACTAGCAAGGGCGCCCATTTGACCAGCGTTTCGCGCCCAATGGGAAACCCCGAGCCTATCGTTTTGGTGGTTTCAGTGGTGGCCAACGTGCTTCCTCCCAAAAGCGCTCAACCGGCACCCAGATGGTGACGACTTGGTTGGTTTGCCGGCCGAGCGAGTAGCCCGGCCGACATCTGTTTGCTTACTTGTAGATGATCGGACCGTTTGACGGTCCCCAGAAATCAGTCCAGTCGTAGGTCGGGACGCTGTCAAGGTAGTTCGCTTTGAACTCCAGAGCGTCTTCAGGCTGAACCATGATCGTTGGGCCATAGAACTCGCGGTGTTCATTTGGCTCTTCAGAGGGTTTGAAGGTGCCAATCGCGGCGTGATAGGCGAGCGCGGCCGTGATGCCGCCGCCCCAATGCGGGTTGGTAAAGACCGTCGCAAGGATCTTGCGCTCAGCGACCAACTGCACGGCTTGTGGGTTACCATCGTAGGACACGATTGGCATGTCTTCGATGCCTTCGGCGCGCAGTGCCTCAAGAACACCATAGGCAATGGTGTCGTTGGCGCAATGCACGCCAGTGATCTCATCGCCGTAGCGGGTTAGGAAGGCCGACATAACCTGATTGGCCTTCTGCGTGTCCCAATCGGCGGGCTCTGCTGCCAGCAGTTCGACATCCGGGTAATCTTTCAGTGCGTTTTTCAGGCCGTTCAAGCGCTCGATCGCGGGGTTGTTGGAGGCGATGCCGCCGAGGTGAACAACGCCGCCTTTGCCCCCCATCGCTTCCAAGAGGATGCGAGCGGTCTGTTCTGCAGGACCTTCATCGGACCAACTCATGTGGCTGACATAGTTATCGCCAAAGTCCCAAGGGTGCAGGTCGTCTGTCTTGTTCCACAGAGTAGAAACATAGCCGCCGGCTTCGGCAACGGACTCGACTACCGGGCGCGCGTTCGGTGCATCGTTGGTGTCGATGGCCAGCGCAACATTTCCGTCAGTCTTCGCAAGAATTGCCTTTACATCAGCAAGCGATTTTTCGGACGAGCCTTCATTGATGAGGTGGGTCAGAGCGTCCTTGGACATGCCTAAGCTTTCGACGAAAGCTTCTCCCCCGGAAACGATTTCGTTCCAGTAAGGGTTCGTCCGGTTGCGATACGACCATGCAATCGTTGGGTCAGTTAGCGCTGCACGCGCCATGCTTGGGCCAAGTGCGCCCAAGGCGGCGGCGCCACCCAAACCGTAAGCCGACGCGAACAGAAAGTTCCGCCGGTTCATTTTCTCTTTTTCGATGAAGTCCTTGATGAACGTTGACATTCATTTCCTCCCTTTCCGGCGTGGCGCCGGAACTGTGACGATCAAGCTGCGTCGCTTTTGCGTCTTCAACTTCACGACATACTTTACGCTGGCTGAAGGCAATAACGCACTAACTAGTTACTTCTTTACCAGTGTCTGCGTCAAGCCCTATGATGAAACGATGTCTTCGCATAAAATGCCGCGTATCAAAGGTTTTGACGACGTGACGTGGAGCAGTCGGCAGATACGAGACAAAACGATGGGGTTGGAAAGATCGATGGCAACAAAGACGACCAAGAAGATTCGGGACGCGGACGCAACCCAGGCGAGGATTCTGGCTGCGGCAAAGAAGGAGTTCGCAAAGAATGGGCTGGGCGGTGCTAGAGTTGATGAAATCGCTGATCGGGCAAAAGCCAACAAGCGAATGATCTATCACTATTTTGGCAACAAGGAGGACTTGTTCCGTACCGTCCTCGAAGAGGCCTACGTCGATATTCGCATGGCAGAGCAGGAACTGGAACTCGAGCATCTGCCAGCTCGCGAAGCGCTCGAGAAGCTCATTTGTTTCACTTGGGATTACTATCTCAAGAATCCGGAATTCTTGACGCTTGTAAACAGCGAGAACCTACACAAAGCCCGGCATCTGAAAGAGTCGGGCAAGATCGAAATTCTGTTTAGGCGCTTTGTTGATATGGTCGACGGTCTGCTGAAGCGTGGTGTTGAAGAGGGTGTTTTTCGTTCTGGGATCGACCCGGTACAACTGAATATCACGATCGCTGCACTCGGCTACTATTATCTCACCAATAGATTCACGGGATCTATAATCTACGAACGAGACCTTATGGCGGAAGAAGCTTTGGAGGAAAGACTTGCCTTCAACGTCGAAACCATAATGCGATTGGTTTGCGTGGAACCCTGAGATTCAGCCTGGCTTCAGGCCTGCTGAAAGAACGGCCGCATTGGCACAATCAATATCCTCTTCCTCCTGAGCACCCGAGACCCCTAACCCACCAATACAGACGTCTTTTTCCAGAATGGCGACGCCGCCGCCCCAGGGAAGAAACCTGTCTCTTGTTGAGAGACCAAGCGACAGGCTAGGGCTGCTCGCCATACGGTCGCCAAAAGCTTTGGTTGATTTGCGAAGTGTCCCAGACGTATAGGCTTTGTCTTGCGCAAACTGTCCAATGGGAGGTGCGACCCCGTCAGTCCGGCCGAAAGAGACCAGAAGTCCATCGGGATCGACGACGGCGGCTGCAATCTGCCACCCATTCTTCTGGGCATAATCCAATGCGGAGGTCACTATCTCATTCGCCGTTTCGTAAGTGATTTGAAGCCTTGCAATGCTCTTGGTCATATTTTGTACCAATCATACGCAATGAAGGGTTCCGTGATTTTTCGGGCTGCGATGTCCGAATAGACAGTTGCTGGTTCTTCGGGCGAAACAGTCGTCATCAATTCCGATACGTTAAAGCGCTCTTCGGAGAGCCATCGCAACGCGCGTTCGAAGCCTCCAAAGATGCTGAACGGGGCATTGTTGTATCCTTCCAACAACTCCTCCCAGATGAAGTCCCGGGATTGAATGGGCACTTCCCACTCCCATCCGCCTCTCAACTGAACGAATCCAAAAAAGACGGCCTTCATGATCTCGTGGGCCGAATGATCTGTATATTTTCTCCAAGGAACACCGATAAGAACAACCTCGCCCATCGGACGAACAATTTGGCACCCATCAAGCACGGCGGCCTCATGACCGGAACAATCAACCACCAATGCGACTTTCTTATCATAGTCCGGATCTTCGAAAGGCATTGTTGGAAAGACTGAGGCGATACCACTTTTCTGGACCTGAGCACGCCGCATTTCGTCGGGCTCCACTACGCTGACCTCGTAGCCGCCAATAGCGAAGTTGTGCGCCGCGAGTATACCCACCGGGCCGGCACCACAGATGACTACCTTGTCCCCGGGACGTGCCTTGGTTGTCATGAGTGTTGTCATAGAGACGCCCATGAGGCGGGCCAACAAAGCCACGTCAGGTGCCACGCCATCCGGCACTTTCAGCGTGTAGCGCGCAGGATGCTGTTGGGTCTGACGGTGATACCCCATGCAAAACCGCAGCTCACCGATTTCGATATCCTCAACAGCGTCGCCAACTTCTTCTACCCTAAACACGGCAGCATAACCTGGGCGGATCGGGAACTCTTCGCCTTCGGCCCACCCCATCTCCGTTCCCTGACTAATGAGGGTTGAGATGGTTTTGCCGCGAATTTCGTCCCTCCCCAAGGGCTGATCTTGGTAGTCCGTGAGGACAAATGTGGACTTGGCAGAAATGACAACTTCTTTCGCCATGATGGATCTCCTCTATTCCGACAACGTTCGCCCGGACACAGTGTCAAATAAGTGGATCGCACCTTCGTTCAGTGCGATGTGGATTACCTTGCCAGGTTCAACGCGCTGGTCGGCCGGAACTTCTGCAACGAGCTCATGAGGTCCAACGCGCAAATCCAGTAGAGCTTCATTGCCCAAGTATTCTGTCACTTCGACATTTGCCTGCATGGCTCCGGTTGAACTTGCCGCAACACGTTTGATTTCTATTGGGCGCACGCCAATCGTAACGGCTTGCCCTTCGGTCACCTTCCCTTGGAAACGGTCGGGAAGCGGCATTGAAAAGCCATTTGCTTCGAGCCGCTCAGCTACAACCTTTGCCTCGATCATGTTCATTGAGGGGCTGCCGATAAAGGTTGCGACAAAAGTGCTTTGAGGGGCTGTATAAACCTCCTCGGGCGTCCCTACTTGCTCGACATACCCGTCGCGCATGATCACAACCTTGTCGGCCAAGGTCATTGCCTCGACTTGGTCGTGGGTCACATAAAGAACCGTGGTGCCTAACCGTTGATGCAATTTGCCGATTTCCCAACGCACCTGTGTCCTCAGTTTAGCATCGAGATTGGAGAGGGGTTCGTCGAACAGAAAGACATCCGGCGTGCGCACCATCGCCCGACCCATTGCGACTCGCTGCCGCTGGCCGCCTGACAATTGTACTGGACGTCTTTCGAGCAATTCTCCGAGGCCCAGGATCGCGGCTGTGTCGTTGATCCGCTTGTCGACCTCAGCCTTATCTAACTTCAAGGGTCGCAGGGCGAATTCCATGTTCTTCTTTACCGTCATATGCGGATAGAGCGCATAGTTCTGAAACACCATGGCGACGCCTCGATCCTTTGGAGCAACATTGTTTACGACCTGACCACCGATGGAGAGTTCTCCGCCCGAGACATCCTCTAGCCCTGCAACCATGCGCAGTGTTGTCGTTTTCCCACAGCCTGACGGACCTAACAGAACGACGAACTCTCCTTCGTCGATATCCAAATCGACCCCATGAACGACCTGAACAGCACCGTATTTCTTGATGACATTTTTGAGTGTAATTGCAGACATCTGACCGCCCCTATTTGACAGAACCCATGGTCAGCCCGCGCACCAGCCAGCGTTGGCAGGTGAGTACGAAGATGACACCGGGAATGAGAATGATAAATGAGCCGGCCATGATCCGGCCCCACTGGACTGCGTCGGATGACCAGAAAGACATGACCGCAACCGTTGCTGTCTGCGCTTCCGAACCCGTGAGCATCAGAGCAAAAAGAAACTCGTTCCACGAGAAAATGAAGCAAAAGACCGCAGAGACCGCCAGCCCAGGAGCCGCGAGCGGCAGTGTGACATACCAGAACGTCGCTAGCAGTCCGTAGCCATCCACGGCTGCCGCCTCTTCCAGTGCCAGCGGAACCTCGTCAAAAAAGCCTTTCATCAGCCAGACGGTGAGCGGGATGTTCGCGGTCGAATAGACGATGATCAGAGCCAGCGGCGTATCCAGCAAGCCAGCTGATTTGAAGATGATGTAATAGGGAACGACAACCGCGATCGGCGGAAACATCCGCATCGAGAGAATCCAAAACGCCACATCGTTCATACGCTTGTGACGAATACGACTGATCGCATAGGCTGCAAGCGATCCGATGGTCAGCGAAAACGCCGTTGATCCGAGCGCCACGATCAGCGAGTTCCAGATGAACTTCGTGAAAGGCCGCATCGCGAAAAGGTCGTGGTAATGCTCAAAGGTTGGCGTGAAGAGGAAGGCGGGTGGCTTCTGGAACATGATTGGTGATGGTTTCACCGAGGAAGACACGATCAGGTAGATCGGTGTCATGAAGACAATCAGGACAACGGCAAGCAGCGCATAGACCAAGATGTTCTGGCGAAGGTTTCTCGTCATGGCGGCCTCCTAGCTGACCTGATCGCGGTTAAGCGATTTAAAGAAGAGGGTGATCAGTACGACAATGATCACCAGCGACACGAAGCTTGCCGCGGCACCAACGCCCATGCGCCAAAATGTAAAGGACTGACGATAGATGAACATCGACAGTACCTCGGTGCTGTCGCCGGGTCCGCCCTTGGTCAGAACAAAGATGATGTCATAAATCTTGAAAGCGTCGATTGCGCGCAGGAACATCAAGCTGACCAGCACCGGTTTAAGCTGTGGCAAAGTCACCCGCGTGAAGACGTCCCAACGGGAGTTCCCGTCTATCATGGCAGCCTCATAGGGTTCTGGCGACAGGCTTTGAAGCGCGGCTGCGGTCCCCATCATTACGAAAGGTGTCCACTGCCAGATATCTGCAATCGCGATCGCCCAAAGGGCCCAGTCGGTCGACGTAATCCACGGTATTGAATCAAACCCGAGGAAGCTAAGAAAATAGTTCAGATAGCCCAGTTCTGGAAAATAGAGGAACAACCAAACCAGTCCGACGATCACGGGCGAGATCATCATCGGGATCATCAACAGCGTCCGTGCCAGCGGCATGCCAGGTAATTTTTGGGTGACGATCAACGCGATACCGACACCTAAGACAAGCTGCACCGATAAGGTCATTGCCATCAGTTTGAATGTGGTGACCAAGGCATGCAGGAACTCGCTCGATCCCAGGATTTCTCCGTAGTTCGACCATCCTACGAACACCCGTGGAACAAAGAGTTTCGCGAGATCGTAAGACCGGAAACTGAGATACCCAGCATAGAGCATCGGGTAGATCGTCGTCAGAAACAACACCAGCATGGCGGGCAAGAGAAAGATCAAGAAGATCCGCTTGTTGCGCTTGCGAATGTAAGCCATGTGTGGCTCCAATTATCAGAGATTTAGATAGCCCGCCCCGCACCGGGAGACGTGGGGGCAGGCATTAGTCTGCCGGTGTCTATTGGAAGATCGCGGCAGGCTCGTCGTTGATCCAACGAAGACGCAGTTCTTCTGGGAAGACCCTGAGTCGGGTGTCGATCTTCGTGCAGGCATTGGTCAGCGCGTCTTGGGCACTGTCGGTTTCGCCCGCCATGTACTTGTTCAGTTCGACACCAAATACTTCTTCCACGTCAGCATAGAATGGGTGGAAGATACGCCGTTGAGCGTTCTCCTGTGCATCGAGGAGAACCTGATAATACGGATAGCGAGCCTGAAGCTCAGGATCCGACAGGATCGACATGTGGAACTGGCTGACGCCGGAACCTTCCTCGGCAAAGCGGCGCATCATGTCGCGGCTGGTGCCCCATTTGATGAACTCCCAGGCTGCCTGCTGCTCGACGTCGCTGGCTTTGGAGTTAATCGCAAAGCTGAGAGCACCGGTCATTGTAGGCTGTGGATTGCCGTCACCAGTTGGGCTTTGCGCATAGCCTGCCTCGCCAATAGTTGGCAAAACGGCTTCTTCGGGATTGGTAAGGCGCACGGTGCGAACAGACCAATAAGAAGATTGTGCCGTTTCGCCGCGTTCCATGTAGCCCGTGCGGATGTCCCACATCAGCCCGAGGTAATCTGGCGGGTTGGATGGAATGAGCGCCTTCATAACCTCGGCAGCGGCAACGGCTTCGGGTCCGTCCATCGCGCAAAGGCCAGTCTCAGCGTCCCAGTATTGACCGCCATAGCTGCGCATGATCGGGAAGAAGTCATGCGTGATGGCCCCGGCAACCCGACTGTAAGCCTGGGCATTGCCGTAGAAGTCTTGTTCGAGCACTTCGCCTGCGAGGGTTTCGCCGGCGGAGCGGGTGAAGAACTGTGCGATGTCGATGTATTGATCCCAGGTCTGGGCCGGTGCAAGTGGATATCCATATTCTGCTTCAAAAGCCGCGGATTCTTCTGCGTTCTCGTAGAGATCCTTGCGGTAGTTCTGGTGCCAGATCATGCCTGATGCCGGAAACGCCAAGAGACGACCTTGCCAAGTGTTTTCTTGCAGTTGGATCGGCACAATGTCGTCGAGATGAATTTCCTCAGCATCGCGCTGAACAAGTTCCGTCAAGTCCAGCAGCGCTCCACTTTCGCCCAAAACGCCGACCCATGGACTGTCGACCCACATGAGCTGATAGCTTGGTGAGTCCGAACTTGCTTCGATCACGATCTTGTCGATCAGCCCGGGATAAGGAAACATGTCGATTTGAACGCTCGCACCGGTCAGTTCCTCGAACTCACTCACAATTGGGGCAAGCCGGGTGACGGATGTATCACCAATGGCAAGCATTTTGAGCTCGACGCCCTCGAAGTGTCCTTCCGCAGACGCAGTCCCGGCCAATCCGAGCAGAACGGCGCCGCAAAGGGCCGTTGTCCTTAGGTGTTTCATAGTATCCTCCTCTGTTATTCATTCGCCCTTCGCTGGGCGGTCCGTTTGGTCGCGGCGCCTGTCAGCGTCACGGCCGCTAGTTGGCGCAGTCACTCTCCTGAAGACGGCGTCCAAAGCTTAGGGCCGCCATCGGCTTCGTAGCCGAGCGGCCCTTTTTGACTGACGATTTCGAGGTATTGCCCCCAAGGTGCGCGCAGGTAGAGCCAGACAAGATTGTCCATTGGGCCCCCTTCAATCAACGTAGGGCCCTCCAGCAAATCCACACCAGCGCCACGCATCCGCTCGGCAACGGCATTGGCGTCGTCGACCTCGAAAGCGATATGCATCGCGCCAACTTCACCATTGTGTTTGAGTTTCTGGCCCGATCCGACACCACTGTATTCAAACAGCTCCAGAGAGCCCCCTCGCCCCACCTGGATGACCCGCTGGTCAGCTATCTTAATCCCGCTTGGAACACCCAGATGACGTGCCATGAATTCATCATCGACATCGACTGAACCGCATTCCATGACCGTCACAGTCCCAAAGACGTCGCGGAAAAAGTTGATGGCCTCTTCGATGTCGGGGACTGTGAAGCCTATGTGGTGAAGTCCAAGTACAGATTTCATCTTTCACCCTATCTAGTTAGTTAATTTTTGTCCGAAAGATCACGCTAGTGCGTACCGCTTTGAAGTATTGCGTTCCCACGCGAAGGTTACTGCTTCAAGTGGCTCCATACCCCGGATAAGATCGGCTCCCTTTTCGCCGATCATGATCGTTGGCGCGTTGGTGTTGGACGAGTTTATTGTTGGCATGACCGATGAGTCGCAAACCCTCAGGCCATCAATTCCATGTAGCTTCAGCTCTGGATCAACGACGGCCATCGCGTCTTTGCCCATCTTGCAGGTGCCGACCGGATGATGGTCGGTTTTTGCCATCTTGCACGCATAGTCAAAAAGCTCCTTGCGGCTTTTGACTTGCGGCCCGGGCAAGACTTCTTTTCTTACAAACCCGCTGAGAGCGTGCTGCGCTAGAATCTCCCGCGCCATCTCCAACCCCTTCAAAGCCATGTCCAGGTCATGTGGATCGGACCAGTAGTTTGGGTCAATCAATGGTGCAGCCACAGGATCGGCACTAGAGAGACGGACGGTTCCCCGAGATCTTGGCCGCATGTATGCACTGTTGAGTGTAATTCCGGCGCCATTTATCTTTGCGATGCCCTTTTCAATTCCCGATCCCTGCCCGAGATGAAGTTGGATATCTGGAGAGCGTGCTGTCTCGTCCGCATACCAAAATGCTCCGGTTTCAAAGAGGGATGCTGCGGCCGGCCCTGACTTGAAGGCGAGGTACTGAATGCCCGCCCAGATCGTTTTGTGTAGTCGGTCCCAGCCATCGTAGCTGTGACGGCCAGTCAGTTCGGAGATCGCACAGATGTCGATGTGATCTTGAAGGTTAGAACCAACGCCCGGCAGATCATGGACGACGTCAATACCGACTCCCCGCAAGTGGTCCGCAGGACCAATTCCAGACAGCATCAAGAGACGAGGCGATCCGATCGCGCCCGACGACACAATGACCTCGCGCGCAGCGCGAAAGGATTCTCGCTTGGAACCTCTTACAATTTCCACACCGGTTGCGCGCTGGTTCTCAACCAGAATCCGGGTCGCGTGAGCGCCAGTCATCACGGTCAAATTCGGCCGCGATTCCGCTGGTTTCAGAAACGCAACAGCCGAGGAAGACCTGCGCGCGTCTCGCTGAGTTAGCTGATAGAACCCAGCCCCACGTTGATACCGCCCGTTGAAGTCAGGATTGTAAGGGATGCCGTATTCTTGCGCCGCTCGAATAAACGCATCGCATACCGGCAAGGTCGCTCGCGGCATTGAGACGCCCAATGGTCCGTCGATACCGTGGTAGTCATCGTGAAATCGTTCGTTGCCCTCGGCGCGTTTGAAGTAGGGCAGGATGTCCCGATAGGCCCAGCCATCACAACCGTGTTCTTCAGCCCATGAATCATAATCCTTGGCGTTTCCACGGGTGTAAATCTGCGCATTGATCGAAGAGCCGCCACCGATCACTTTGGCCTGCGTGAACCAGACCTCACGACCTTGCATGTGCTTCTGAGGGACTGTCGACCAGCCCCAGCTCGCTATGCCCTTTGTCATTTTTGCAAAACCTGCTGGCCAATGGAACAGGATGTTCCTGTCACGCCCACCTGCCTCCAAGAGCAGAACCGATACGTCCGGATCTTCACTCAACCGTGCAGCGAGAACGCAGCCGGCTGAGCCTCCGCCCGTCACGATATAGTCGTACTCTCGCATTGCCATCCCGCCAGTAACTAAACAGTTACGTGAAACGTTTCACCAAATTGAGAATTTGTCAACAGCTAGAGATGATCTACTCCGGGTCACCCAGTCAAAGAGCTTGAGTCGCGTTCGATCAGGACTGGGTCCAAACGATCAATTGTTCTTGTAGCCGTCCCGGTGTGGATCATTTCGGCGGCCCTCTGCGCCGCGATGGCACCGACTTTACCAGGGAAAATATCGACTGAGGTCAAGCTAGGCGTCAGGGCAGAAGAAATCGGAGTATTGTCGAAGCTTATAATTGAGAAGTCCATTCCGACACTCAGCCCCAGTTCGCGCGCGGCTTCGTAGACGCCAGTTGCGACATAATCGTTGAAACAGATCACCACCGGCGGAGGACAACGGCCTGTGGAGATCTCGCTCAGTTCCGACGCGCCAAACTCCATCGACAATGGACCCAGCCTAAACTGGCAATTGGCTTCCGGCAATCCGGCTTCCTTGAGTGCGCGCTGAACTCCGGCTCGCCGACCCTCAAGCGTCGTTGTGTTTGCGTAGCCCCCTAAGAACACCGCCGTCTTTTTCCCAGTGCGCAGTGCGCTCCGCATTGCAAGATACCCTGACAGTTCGTCGTCGACCCCTACAAAACTGACAGGACACTCGGGAAGGTCACGAACACACGAGATAATGGGGATGCCGCGAGTGATTGCCACTTCAAGATCTTCGAGACATGTGTTGTGAACTGGCGAAAGAATGATCGCGCCCACGCCCTGAGAGACCATCGACTCTAACATCTTTCGCTGCCGTTCGATATCGTTCTTGGCCGTCGCCAAAATGGTCAAGAAGCCTTCGTTGTATGCCGCACTTTCTAGTTCAGACACGAGGTGGCTGAAGAAGGGATTGGCAATATTGTTCAGTATGACGCCGATCATTCTGGATTGGCCCGAACGCAAGTTCGCAGCGGCGGCATTTCGCACGAAACCCAGCTCATCTGCCGCTTTCAAGACTATGTCTCTGGTCTTGTCGGAAACACGGCCGCGGCCAGCCATCACATAAGAGGCCGTTGCGACGGACACGCGTGCCCGCGCGGCAACATCTTTCAAGCCAACCCGCCTCATATCTTACCCGCCTTGTTAAACGTTTAAGCGCCTTGGGTCATAGCGGGGCTACCGATACAGTTCAATGACTCACTAAGCGCACCCACCGTCGGGCACCGATTTGGAAGCTATCTTTAAGGTCAAGACCGATTGGAATCCGAGCAACGGAATGATTTTCGCTTCGAAAGCCAAAAGTCATCTTGCCTGGTCTTTTCTAACTGGCGGATACACTGATGGTGCGTCGACAGCCCTGCTACCCGAGTACTTCGGCAAGCCATGAGTTGATAATCAACATACTTGAGCGGCTGTATTTTCAGTAATTTCAATGGATCGTAATGGCGCAACGATCCAACTGCTTAGGATCATGGCTTCGGTAACGGGGTCGCATCAATCAAGCGTTTTTGGAAAGAAGCAATTGGTCTGCCAGAGCGGTTCGCTTGGTATTGTTCATGTCCGTTCCGCCTTCTGTCTTGGTCAACGCGATTACCGCAAAAATGATGTCGATTCGATGGAATTCTGATGGGTCGACCTCAACGGCGTGCTTGGCAACCAGACGCTCCAACTTGCCGTTCTCGTCTTCACGCTGTTTCAGACGACGGATCTAGGACTCACCCATCCCCGCGTAACCTTTCTACCAAAACAAGAAAGTCGCTTCCGCGATCCCCTTCTTGTGACAATTCTCGCCAACCACCTGTCCTGTCTCTACCTATCTGAAGGCGGACGCAATCTATTCTACTGAGAATCGCTTCTTCGGCCTCGGTACACCCCTCTGATAGACTATTTTAGCCAAAATTTCGCACTCAGTACGAGGCAGTTTCAGCGGCCAAGACCCCACGCGCGCGAAAAGACTACAGGACCGACATCAATCAGGCGGCATAAAGAAGAGAGCATATAGATCGGCTATTTCGAGTAGGTTAGTACCGCGTTGAGCGGGTTACTGCATCGGTCTCTTCCAGCGCCTCGATCGCGTCTCCGAAATTGCGCACCGCGAAAATCGAATAGAGCACGTCGATCATTTGCAACTGAGCGATCTTAGAGACCATACTTTCTTTGTACTCGCCCGATCCAGTGGCGCCAGTGATCGTGCTGGTGAAAAGGCGGATGTCCGAAACCTCAGCAATGGGCGAGTCCGGGAAGGATGTGATGCAGAGCGTTTTGGCACCCTGTGCGCGCGCCGCCTTGAGTGCGTCAACAGTGGGAATGGTACGGCCTGAATTGCTGATGCCTATGGCTAAATTGGATGCGTTCAACGTTGCGGTCGAGATCTGACGCACCCCCTGGTCACGGAAGAATTGGCACGGCACCCCTACCCGCATGAAACGCACCAGAGCGTTTTCAACCGCAATCAGTGACGATCCCATAGCAAAGAAAGCCAGCGACTGGGCCTCTTCAATCGCTTCTACGGCGCGTTGCAGTTCTCCGGGATTGGCGCCCTTTTGCGTGTCGTCCACGGTTATCGCATAGCGGGCCGAGATTTTTGCAACGATCGAGCGTATGTCGTCGTCGCGGGTGATGTCTTCATAGACGTTCTTGCTGGGTAGGATTTGGACTGAACCGGCATTGGCATGCGACAACTCCTCGGCGATCCGTATCTTGAACTGCTGAAAGTTTTGCGCATCGATTTCGCGTACAAACCGGGTGACCGTGGATTCCGACACTTTGCATTTCTCGGCCAAATCCTTAATCGAAATAGACTTCGCGGTCTCGGGCGACTTCAGTACTTGCTCGCCAATACGTTTCAAGGCCGGATTGAAGTAGGGCATCATCCGCCGAATACGATCCAAGACCGAGTTTTTCAGCATGTCGACATCGTTCATTGATGTACCTGTTCCTAAGAAGACCCTACCCACAGTGTTCGCAAGAATTTCCGGGTAAGGCCAGAGCTGGCCCTTGAAAGAAATTCATTTCCTCTATACTGCCACAAAATCGAAACTTTTTTCAATCCCTTCTTGCGAAATGGAGCCTCGGCAAAAATGCCCATTAAAGCTGTACTTTGGGACATGGATGGAACGCTTATCGACAGCGAACACCTGCACATCTCGGCCACCGCCCAGGCTATGGAAGGCCTTGGCCTCACCGCGCCGAACGATCTGTTCCTGCGGATCAACGGCATGGCGGCCGGGGATGTGCACAAATGGTTGCAGCAGGACTATGGCCTCGACCTGCAATTTGACGATTGGATCAAGCGGAAACATAACACTTATATGCGACGGATCGGCGAAATTGCTGTTTTTTCTCAGGCATATGACCTTTGGCAGGACTTGCAGTCGACCGGAGTGAAACAGGCGGTGGTGTCAAATTCCGACCGACTAACTGTGGAAGCTAATCTGGGCCATTTGGGGCTTAACAACGCCCGCCAGATCAGCGTGAGTCGCAACGACGTGCGCAATGGCAAACCCGATCCAGAGCCCTATTTGCGGGCGGCCTGGCTTCTGGAGGTGGCACCGGGCGACTGCATTGTACTCGAAGACAGCGAAGCCGGTGCCAAAGCAGGCCTCGCGGCCGGCATGACGACGTTTCTGGTCCCAAACACCCCTGCTCAACTACCCGAAGGTGCGTCGCGTCTTAAATCCTTCAGGGAAATAGCGGTGATTTGTGGGCTTTAAGCCTAGCGTTCTCTTGCGGTCTCAGATCTGGATGTGCGGCCGCCAGTAGTCAACCGAGCGGCGCAGTGCATCGACAACATGCGCGCGAGAATCAGTCGGCTCCCGCTCGCGGAACGACAACTCCAAGCACACTTCCATATCGCAAGGCCCGTGCGCTTCCAATGCGGGCACCAGCTCAGCGGCATGGATCCGGCCTTCGGAATTGAACGGTTCGATAAAGGGGTTGTGACCGCTTTTGTTGACCGCGTGGCTCTGCTTGATGTGGATGATCGGGCTGTCCACAGCCAGCGCTTCAATCCATTTGTAAGGATCTGTGTCGTCAGGATTTTCGCTTTGCAGATCACCATGATCGACATCGAGCAACAGCTTGAATGGCAGGCCTCGCGCCTTGATCTTTTGGTTCAGTTCATGGGCCGAGGCGATGGTGTGACCGAACTCACGCCCAACCGACATGGTTTCCCAATAGATGTATTTCAGCCCAGCCCTGTCGCAGCGTTCCCAAACCTGCTCCCAGCCATCCAGCGCCGCCTCGATCAGCACCTCGCGCCGCGCTGGGTCATCGTAATCCTGCCAGGTCAAGATCGCGAATTGCGAGCCCACGCTGTCAGCACCGACGTCCGCCGCGATCTCTCCCAGTCGAGCCATCCAATCAAAGGTCCATTGCCGAACGTCAGGATCCGGGTGGCCCATGTTGTTGATCCGGGTGTACCCGCTGGTCATCACAGACGTCGCGCGCAGATCATTGGCTGCCGCGGATTTGGTGAACTCATCGGTCAGCCGCTTGATAGTGTTCGCAGGCCAAGACGGGTTGATAACTTCATTGGTCATCTGGATCCGCTTGATGCCGATATCGCGCGCACAGGTTTCTACCAGATCGGCCGGATTGGCGATGCGGTTCAAGAGAGGATTGCAGCTGAGAGAGAGAAAAAGGGTCATGAGGTTGGGCTACTCCGAAGCGATATGGGCGTGCCAGGAGTCCCGGTATTGGGACAGCCCGTCAAAAGCGGATGCGGCACAAGGTTTCATCGGGATCGGCAGGCTGGGCACAGTGCCGCCGCCTTTCATCTGCCCAAGGATTGCGGCCCCCATGGCAGTACCGTCGCGCAGTTCCGAGGCGAGTATCTTCTGACCGGGGCGCAATTGCCCGATGATCCCGGCAACCAGCGTGTTCTGCGCAAAAGGCCCGTCGATGATGATGTCAGAGGTCGAACCCAGCGTGTCGAGAAGCTCATTGATCATAAGCGCGGCATACAGCGTAGCGAGCGAGGCGCGCGCCACTTCGCCTTCGGTGAAATCCCCGATGATCTGGCCCCTGTTACCACGATCGGCAATCGGCCCGCCGGTATCCGAAAACGCTGGCAGTGCGAAGACGCCGCCCGCGATGATCGCGGCGATCCCTTCGGCACTGGCCTTGGTGGGCGCAACGCCGTCGAGCACCTTTTCAAACTCATAGCCGCCATAGAACCGGGAACATGCCACTGGCTTGGCAAAGATGTCCGTGAAGGAGAACACGTCCGTGTCAGGGTTCAGATCGTCCAGCTCGGTATCGCTGTCGAACCCGATCACGAAAGTTCCGGTCGACAAAAGCGTAAACGAGCCTTCATGCCCGGACAGATAGCGCAGCCAATTGGCGTTGCTGTCATGGATCCCGCAGAGGATATCCCCCCTGCCCCGGAACCCCTCTGGTTTGTACTGACCTATCACCTGCCACGCGGGCAGGATCTCAGGGAACTTCTTGTCCCAACCGCGGGAGGTCACGAGGCTTGAATATGCCGAGGATTTTACGTCCAAGAGATGGGTGAACACTCCAAGGTTCGAGATTTCCATCGCCGGACGCCCGCCAAGCCGATAGCCGATATATGCGCTCCACGGCAGGATCGTCTCGGTCCGGGCAAAGGCGTCGGGGTACAGTGTTTCCAGCCAGAACAGCTGTTTGCCGATTGTCAAAGCACAGGGAGAGGTGTTGGAAAACACTTCCGAGAACGGGGGCGTGATCTTGGCGAATTCCGCGTCCAGCTCTGCTGGCGCTTCGGCCAGATAATCCATGACCGGCGTGGTCAACTGCCCCTGCCCGTCCAGACAGGCAACTGTAGCTCCAAAGGCGCTGATCGAGATCGTGTCGATCGGCAGTTTCCGGTCCAACTCAACCAGCGCATCGGTGGCAAATGCCATCAACGAAGCATCATCAAGATGCGTATAGGGCGGGCCGCCCATGTGAACCGTTGGCACTTTGCGGCTGTCAATCTCATTCAACGCGTCGTCGAACAGGATTACCTTGCTGTTGGTTGCGCCAACATCAATGACAGCGATTCCGGTCTTAGACATGGTGGCCCCCTCACGTTTTCATTCAACTTTGTGCGCGAGAAATCCCTACCAGACGATGACGGATTCCCGGGCCTTTTCGACCTGATTGCGCATGAAATTCAGTGCCGATTTCGCCGCCGCGTTGGAAGAAGTCCACGGCGTGCGCCAAAGCCCGATCGCCCCAACGATGTCCTTGCCCAGAACCGCAGGAGAGAAGCTCTCTACCGTGAAGTCTCCTTCATAACCCGCTTGCGCCAATGCCCGGAAATAAGCGGTGAAATCAAAACTGCCAGCGCCAAGAATGCCGCGGTCGTTTTCGGCGAGATGAGCATAACCCAAGAGAGTGCCGTTGCGCGCGATGGTATCGGCCAAGTCACCCTCTTCGATATTCATGTGGAAGGTGTCCATATGAAGGAAGGTGTTTTTGGTGCCGCTGTCGGCGATCAACTTGGCACCCTGGTCCAGTGTCTGGATCATGTAGCTTTCATAGCGATTGACCGGCTCAATCCCCAAGCGCACACCCAACTCCCCGGCCTTTTCATCCAACCCCGAGAAGGCCTCGACCACTTGTTCATATTGCGCGTCATTGTGAGGGGCGTCATAGGCGTTGAAAGCCGCATAGGTGATGCCACTGACGCCGGGGGTTTCCAGCTCGCTGGCGATCTCAAGACAGCGGATCACGTCGCGTTTTCCGGCGGCATGCACTTCCTGCTCAAGACTGGATAGATCACTGCCCGGACCCAGAGCCATGCCGAGCCGCAGTTCCACCCCGGCATCCTTGGCTGCCCGGCGGGTCATTTCCACATCCAAAGCCGCGGGATCGAAGACCAGAACCTCGATGAGGTCGAACCCGATCCGCGCAGCGTTGTCACAGGCGATCTTGGCGCTCTCGGCATTCCAGGTGTCCGAAAAGACCAATGCGTGCACCCCAAGTTTGTTCATTTCATCCTCCTGTTTTGGTGTCAGGCAATCAAATGCGCCAGATTTTGTGCAGCGCGGTCGATCATGTCGTAGACCGTGGCAAAGGCCTCGGGGCCATCGTCATAAGGATCGGGGATGTCGATCACCTCACCCGTGGTCAAAAACGCGCCCAGATGGCTAACCCGCGCTCGACTACCGGCCGGGCGCAACTCGTGCAGGGCTTCGATGTTGTAGCCGTCCATTCCGAGGATAATGTCGAACTGGTCGAAATCCTTACGCGAAACTTGGCGTGCGGTAATGCCAGAAATGTCGAGCCCCCTGTCGGCAGCAGCCTTGATGCTGCGTGGGTCGGGGTGGCGTCCGATGTTCCAATCTTTGATGGCGGCGCTGTCGATGCTAAAAGTGCTGGTATCTAGGTATTTGCGCAGCAGCCCCTCGGCAGTGGGAGACCGACAGATATTGCCGCGGCAGACCGCCAGCACTCGCTGGGAGGCTTCGGCGCGAGGCTGTAGCCGATATTCGCGCGTTATGTCCGCCAGTGCGACATTGGCGCGGGACGCAAGCCGAGCAATTTCGCGGGTGGCGGTCTCGGTATCGGCCGTGTTGAAGTTGAACATGCCAAAGTGATGGCCCAGCATGGCCTGCGCACCCATGTGTTCAGTCAGCTTTACGGCCTCGGTCACGGTCAGATTGCCAGGCACGCCGTTGTCGGCCCGTATCTCGTCCCGGCCATTGATCGGCAGAAGCGCCAAGTCGATATCCAGCGCGGCCAGCGTCTCGGCCAGTCCCGAATAGGGAATGGTATCGCCGGAATGCCAGATGTTGAGACCACCAGCTGCAATCACATAGCCCAGGAAGTAGTGCCGACCCAGATGATCGCGGGCCAGTTCCTCATGGGCAGACGCCGTTGCGATGACCTCGAAACCGCCTAGGGTTCGGCGTTGTCCGGCGTCGATCAGAGTTAGACGATCGACCGGGACACCCCGGCTGATCGCCTTGTCGCGTTCCGCCACCGGCGCCAGCACCCGCGCCCCCGGATTGGCCGCCAGAAGCGCGGGCAAGGTGCCTGGATCCATATGGTCGCTATGGCCATGAGTGCAGAGCACCCAATCCACATCGCGCAATTCAGACGGCGCAATTGGTACCGGCATCATGCGGATGTGGGGAAACGGCTTGCCACGATATTTCTCAGCCAGTGAATCTGACAGATAAGGATCGATAACGATTCGGGTTCCGTTGATATCGATTATAAACCCGGCTTGACCCAACCAACGGATTGAGGCGCTGCCGCCCGCCGGAGCAATCTTGTCGAAACCCGTTGCGCTGTGATGCAAGAGTGTCATTTCTGCTCCAGGACTTTCAGGATGTTGTCGACCGCTCCGCGAGTCGCACGCTCCACACTTTCCGCGGTGAGACCGCCAGCATGAGGCATCAGTATCACCCGGTCATGGGCCAAAAGCGGCGTCATTTCCGGCGGCTCGGAGTGAAAGACGTCCGTTGCCAGACAGCCAACCTGACCGGATTTCAGCCCGTCGAGCATGGCAATGTCGTCGATTAGACCGGCACGCGCGGTATTCACAATAATCGTGCCCGGCTGCAAAGCCTCGATAACGCCTGAATCCAGGATCGGAGTGTCGGACGGAGGGCAGTGAAAGGTCACCGCATCTGCGCTCCGCCAGATGTCATCAAGAGCTCCAAAACGAAAACCCGCAGGTGCGAAATCGTTGTTGGGAAAGGGATCATAGCCGATGACATTCATCCCAAGCCCCAGCGCCATTTCACTGACCTGACGGCCAATGGCGCCACAGCCCACCACGCCCAGAGTGCGTCCCTTGAGCTCAAATCCCACACGGCGTTGCCAGTCGCCTGAGCGCAGATGCGCGTCGGACCATGGAATGTGCCGCGTCGCGGCCATCAAGAGCGCCACAGCCAGTTCCGCTACGCTGCGCGCATTGGCACCAATGATGCGCTCCACCTTGATCCCGCGTGCCTCGGCATCGGCTAAATTGATGTTGTCCACGCCCGAGCCGTTGCGGCTGATAACACGCAGGCCGCCTGCTGCATCCAGAACCTTGCGGCTGATCGGTTCGACCCCGGCCAGCCAGCCGACGCAATCGGGGATCACGTCAAGCAGGTCGGTCTCGGACGGAGTTTTTCCCGGATTGGGGTAGACGAGTTCAAAACCCGCATCGGTCAGATTTGACAGCGCCGGGTGGCCCGCCTGTGACAGCGAGCGCGGCGTGATCGCGATTTTACCCTGCATGGCTTTGTCTCCTCAGCCACCCCAGCGCGGGTTGTCGACCAGAGTCGGCGTGCCGTCGCGATCCACCAAAAGCTTGCGGAAGCCCTTGGTTTCAATGGTGCCATAGTCGTGACCGGCGTGGCCCGGGAAGGCAAAGAACATCACAAAGTCTTCGCTGTTCGAGACGTTGATCGAGCGGTGCGCCCAACGACCTGGCACATAGACCGCATCGCCCTGTTTCATCTCACGCCATTCGACCTTGCCTTCAGGGGTTTCCATCATCATGCCGCCGTGACCGGAGAGGCAGTAGTAGACCTCGGCAGTATCCAGAACAGTGTGGAAATGGCCTTTGGTCATGAAGTATTCGTCACCGATCTTGCCGGGACGAATACGGGTGGTACCATAGGCGACGTTGCCGCTGGTTTCCGGCACACCCATGTCGAAATATTCGTAAACCATGGCATCGTCTTCGGTGACAGCGGCTTCAAAAGCGGCATCATCCGCGAAATAGCCCTGGAGCGTGGACAGCGGGCGGGCAATCGGCTCGGCTGTGTTCGAAGCACCAGTAACGGTGTTGAAATCAACCAGTGTCGGGGTCATGTCGTTCATCTTTTCAAGTCCTGTTCAGGAGGTTGCGTCTTTTGCGATTTGGCTGAGTTTGTCGAAGGCTGGGCCCGACATCGGGATGTCGATGTCGAAGACCTCGGCGATGACACGCGTCCAGCCGTGAATGAAATAGACCCAGCCGTCCACGACGGTCAGGTTGCGGGATTTGGACTGGGCATTGGCCTGATCGAGAAAAACCAAATCGCCGCGATAGTTGAATTCCCAGACCAGGGCGTTGTTGGGAAAGACCACTGCATCCGAGGTCGGCGATCCGGGGCCGTCTTTGCCTAGACCGGTGGCATTGACCACCATGGAATGGGCGGGAAGTGCAGAGACAACTCTGTCGGCCTCTTCCGGGGTCGGCGCAAGACGATAGTCAATCTCAATGCCAAAGCCTATGTCGGCATGGACTTGGCGCATTTCGTCCAGGCTGGCGTCACGGCGTGCGGTAACGACAATGCGTCCCGGCACATCGCCGCCGTCACGTTTCTTGTTGTGCAGGTAAAGCGTCAACGCCAGCGATGAGCCGCCCGAACCCAGGAGCAACAGCTCACCGCCTGTTGCGTCCCAATGGTCTTCGGGCACAATCGCCTCGAACGCGGCACCGGCGGAAATCGGGTCTTTGGCGTGTCCCACCAGACGGTCACCGCGTTTGGAGATCGAACTTATCTCATGCAGCGTCTGAGCATAGGGGTCGAGGTCTTCGAAAAGATCCTTGGAGGCTTTCAGAAGATTGACCTTATGGGTTGTTACCAGACCACCCAGCGACAGCGGATCGTTCTTCAGGAACGATACCGCTGCGCGGTACTGCGCGGGATCGGAATTGGGAGGGAAATCGATCCCGCGCATGACCGCATCCAGACCGAGGTGATCGGCCCAGGCCGGGAACACTTTCATGATCGAGGATTTGCCGGTGGTGACACCGACAAAATACATCGTGCGTTGGGCGGCTGGCGTATAGGCCATGGTATGGTTAGTCCTCTTCTTCGGCCCAATCGAGGGCGCGTGTGACGGCTTTGGTCCAGCCAGCGTAAAGTTTGTCGGCGCGGGCGCGGTCCATCTGGGGTTTGAATTCGGTTTCCAGTTCAAATGAATTGGCCAGCGCTTCGCGGTTTTCCCAGACACCGGTGGCAAGTCCGGCGAGGAAGGCTGCGCCTCGGGCGCTGGATTCGATCACCGTCGGGCGCATCAGAGGCAGATCCGAAATATCGGCCTGAAATTGCATGACAAAACCATTTAGACAGGCTCCCCCATCGACCTTGAGACCAGAGAGGTCCAGACCCGACAGTTCCTTGATCGCGACAATGATGTCATTGACCTGATAAGCCATGCTTTCCAGCGCGGCGCGGATCAGATGTTCGCGGTTGGCACCCCGGGTCAGGCCTACAATTGTGCCGCGCGCATGCTGGTTCCAGAGCGGTGCGGACATGCCGGTAAAGGCGGGCACCAGATAGACACCGTTGGTGTCCTCGGTGGTGCATTGCGCATCTGAGCTTTTCTGAATGATCTGCAACTCATCGCGCAGCCATTGTATAACGGTACCGCAATTGAACAGCGTGCCTTCGGTGGCATATTGCACCTTGCCGTCGATGCCGATGGCGATGGTGGAGATCAGCCCCTGCCCCGGCGAAACGAACTCTTTGCCGGTATTGACCATCAGCGCGCCGCCGGTGCCATAGGTGCATTTCGCCTGGCCTTTTTCAAAACAGGCTTGCCCGAACAGCGCGCCATGCTGGTCGCCCACGGCGGCGGCCACAGGGATCTCGGCGCCAAAGAGCGCAGGATCGGAGGTGCCGTAGACTTCCGAAGAATTGCGGACCTCGGGAAGGATTGCGCGCGGAACGCCGATCTCCTCCAGCAGCTTGTCGTCCCAGTCCACCTTGCGGATGTTAAAGAGAAGCGTCCGCGAAGCATTGGTCACATCGGTAACGTGCACCTCGCCCCCCGTCAGATTCCAGATCAGCCAGCTGTCGATGGTGCCAAAGGCCAGTTCGCCCTTTTCGGCCCGAGCACGCGCACCCGGCACATTGTCCAGCATCCAGGCGATTTTGGTACCCGAGAAATAGGCGTCGATCACCAGACCGGTGTTTTCCGACACATAAGGCTCCAACCCCCGCGCCCGCAGATCGTCACAGGCGCCTGTGGTGCGTCGGTCCTGCCAGACCAGCGCATTGTGGATCGGTTTGCCGGTGGCTCGGTCCCAGATCACCGCGGTTTCGCGCTGATTGGTGATGCCAATGGCCGCGATCTGGCTGGCTTCGATACCCGCCTTTGCAATCGCCTCGCGCGCCACTTTCAGCTGCGTATCCCAAATCTCTTCGGCATCATGTTCGACCAGCCCGGGTTTGGGATAAATCTGCGCAAATTCCTGCTGCCCAATGGCGACATCCTGGCCGCGTGTGTCAAAGACGATGGCGCGAGCACTCGACGTGCCTTCATCCAGCGCAAGAACATATGTATCGCTCATGTTTCCCTCCCGTTTCTCTTTGGTTCAGCCGTTAGGCTTGACGAGGATCTTGGCATAGGGACCAAAGCTGCGGTCCTTCAGCTTCGGCATGATGTCCGGAAGCTCCTCGAGGCTGGCGCGATGGGTGATAAGCGGTTCGACCTGAAGACGGCCCGCGCGCAGCAATTCGATGATATCGAACCACTCCTTGCCGGGGAACGGCGTCGAATAAGAGTTCCACGACCCAATTACTTCCAATTCCTGCCGCACAATCTTTTCGAACAGCGCGTGCGGGAAGGTCACGTCGCCATAGGCGGTGCCATACAGCAGAACCTTGCCCTGCTTGGCCGCTACTTCGATCGAGCTGTTGCGGCCGGGCTCGTTGCCCGCGCATTCGATCGACAGCGCCACGCCGCGTCCGCCGGTGGCCGCCTTGACCGCCTCCAGCACGTCTTCCTTCATTGGGTTGATGCAGACATCGGCGCCGACCTGACGCGCCAATTCCAGCTTGTCTTCATCCACGTCGATGGCAATGAGCGGCTGTGCGCCGGAAAGCTTGGCAAATTGCAGCGCGAAATATCCCAGCGCCCCACAGCCGACTACGGCGACCGCGTCGCCCAAACTCAGATCAACCTTGTGGATGCCGTGCAGGATGATTGCCGCCGGTTCGATGGTGGCCGCGACCTCAAGCGAGACCTCATCGGGCACTTTCATTACATTGGCCGCGGGCGCGCGCACGAACTCGGCAAATGCGCCGTCGGTGCGCGAGCCCAGAAAGCTGTAATCGTCACACAGCGAATAACGGCCCGCTTCACATTCGGGGCAGTCGAAACAGGGCACCAGGGGCGCAATCGCGGCGCGATCGCCTGGGGCAACATGGGACACATTGGCGCCGACCTTTTCCACGACACCGGCAAATTCATGCCCGGGCACGGTGGGAAAAGAATAGGTGCCATTGACCATGATCCGGCCAATATCAGACCCGCAGATGCCGCAGGCCACAACCTTGACCAGAACTTCGTTGTCCTCCAGCGCCTCAGGCACCGGAATTTCCTCGACCCGGAGGTCGGCGGGGGCGTGCAATACAGCGGCTTTCATCAAGCAGCCTCCTCTTGTGGTAGCACAAGGGTCTTCATCCCCTTGCCGGCCAGCGCGTGATCAAAGGCGTCAACCGCCCTGTTCATGGCAAAACGATGGGTCACCACCTGGGTCACATCGATCTGACCGCTTTCGACCAGCCGCAGCGAGCGGGCGTAATCTTCGATGCTCGATCCGGTAGACCCGAGGAGCTTGAGACCCCAGTAATGGACCTTATTGGTGTCGATCTCGACTATCGTGCCTTTGTTAAGTCCCGAGAAAAAGTTCATTCGTCCATAGCGGGCGAGCAAGGCCATGGCCTGAACCTGCAATTCGGGCGCGGGCGCACAGGTCAGTGCCACATCGACACCGGCCCCACCGGTCAGGCGCATGATCTCATCGACCACGTCAACCTTGCACGAATTCACCGTGTCGGTGGCACCCAGACCGGCAATCTCTTCGAGCCGGCTGTCGCGGCGGCCGACAACGATCACCTGCTTGGCACCATAGGCCTTGGCAAGTTGCAGGAAGAACCCGGCAATCGGCCCGGTGCCCAGCACCAGCACCCGGTCTTCGGGTGTCACATGCAGGTCTTTCCAGCCGTTGAAACAGCAGGACAGCGGCTCGACCAGAGTGGCGGCCTCGTAATCCATCGTTTTGGGGATCTCGAACAGGTTGCCGCCGTATAGCGCCGCTGCCGTCACCACCATATATTGCTGAAAGCCGCCGTCGACATTGATGCCAAAGGCATCGTAGTCGGGGCACATGTTATTAAGCCCCCGACGGCACATGTCACATTTGCCACAGCCGATATTGGGCACAACGGAGACCCGCTGCCCCACCGACCAGCCGGAGACATGGCTGCCGACCTTGACGATCTCGCCGGCCAGTTCATGGCCCAGCACGACCGTATCGCCCTCACCGACGCGGAAGTGTCCGCCCCGGTGAATTTTCAGGTCCGTGCCACAGATCGCGGCGGCATGCACCTTGACCAGCACTTCCTCATCCCGGATGGCGGGAATGTCCCGCTCATCCAGCGTAAGATTACCCGGGCCTTTGAAGACAGCGGCTTTCACGGGCTCAGACCTCCATACCGTAGCGGTGAGCCTTGTGAGTCGGATACAGCGAGATGGTCGGGATGGTCACATCCGGGGTCCGGGTGGCCACGTAGAGCGCCAGCCAGCCGACGTTTTCCACATCGATACAAGAGGCATGAATACCCTCTTTCAGCTCTTTCTCGTCGAGCCAGCCATCCACGTAGGCTTCCAGATCTCCGTCATAGATACCCTTGTCGATAATCTCGGTCATCGGTGTTTTCACGTGGCTGGGGTTCAACACGGTGACGCCGATATTCTTTGGCAGGCCGTCCAGTAGGATGTTTTTGGAAAAGCCAATCATTCCGTGCTTGGAAGCGCGGTAGGGGCTGTGCCCCGGGCCCGACGCAACGCGGGTCGAGGACGACCCCATATTGATAATCCGGCCACCGCCTTGCGGTTCCATGTAGATGAACGCTTCGCGGCAGCACAGGAACACAGCTGTCAGGTTGGGTTCGATTGTCTTGGTCCACTCTTCCAGTGTCACCTTGTCCAGCGGAGGCGCAAGGCTGTCACGGCCGGCAGAGTTTACCACCACATCGATGCGGCCCCATTTGTCGTGCACTTGCTTGAAGAATGCGCGCACGGTTTCTTCTTCGGTCACGTCGGCAAAGATCGACAGGATTTCCCCTCCGTCAGCCGCGATTTCTCCGGCGATCCGATCGAGGCGCTCCTTATCGAAATCGACCATCGCGACCTTGCAACCATTGGCGGCATAGACGCGGCAGACTTCTTCACCGATCCCCGAGGCCGCTCCTGTGACGATGGCAACCTGACCGTCCAGCGACATGTTATATTTCGAACCGTTTGCAGGCATTTCCTACTCCTTCGTTTGTCACCCGGACGGGCGATCGGGATTATTTGGCCGCCAGGGCAACAGCCGCCCGGGTCAGCCGTGTGATTTCGTCAAATTGTCCAGCGGCCACCGTTTTGCGGTCGACCATCCAGGATCCGCCACAGGCCAGAACATTGGACAGGGCGAGATAGTCATTGAGGTTCTTCGGCCCGATGCCGCCGGTAGGGATGAAGGACACATTGCCGTAGGGGCCACTCAACGATTTCAGCATAGGGATGCCGCCGCTGACCTCAGCCGGGAAGAATTTCAAAAGCTTGAGCCCCATGGCCATGGCCGCCTCAACATTGGTCGGGCTGTTCACGCCCGGCACGATCGGGATGCCGGCCTCTTGTGCGGCAGCTACCACCGCCGGGTTGAACCCGGGCGAAACCAGGAATTGCGCTCCGGCCTCAACCGCCCGCGCCACGTGATCGGCGCTCAGTACCGTGCCTGCGCCAACAACCATATCGGGGCGCGCTTGGGCGATCGCCTTGATCGACTCAGCTGCCGCGTCAGTGCGGAAGGTCACTTCCGCCACGGGCAATCCGCCTTCGGCTAGCGCATCGGCCAGTGGCAAAGCCTGAGCTGCGCTGTCGAGCACAACAACCGGCAGAAGGCGCGCCTGCGCGATTTTCCGCTTCACCACGTCTTGGTGCTGGGCAGTCATGAGAATCCCTTTCTTCGTGTTAAAGTGAGGATAAAAATAAATTTGATTTTAGGCAACAGTAAAAAGAAATGAATTTTGTACTAAACGAAGGGGGCCGAAAGAAATTTTAGGGTCCCTGTTGGGAGAAATCCCGAATAAGCATTTATTTCATTGATCTTGAGAGGCTTTTTCCCGCTGGATCGCCGTATAGAAGAGGCCCCTGGGAATGAAATTGAATTTCATCTTCACAGATTCATCGCGGTTTCACGTGCGTCGGCGACGCCAAATCAGCATCAACCCAAAGACAAACGGCGCAAGCGCCAACCCCCAGCTTTGCACCCCATTGCGTGGATGCACCACAACCACATGACGCCGAATCGCTCCCGCACCCTCTGCCGTCAACACAACTGTTGCACGGGTCACTTCCGTGTTCTCGGGAACGCGGACTTCAAAGGCGCGCAGGTCGGGTGTTTCGCTCTCAGAAGCGGTGCGTACCACATACCCGAACTCTGATCCTTGGGTCTGCTCGACCTTGAGCGCATCCATTGTGGACTCGACAACCGCGCTCTGCCCCGTCCACTCAAGCGCCATTTCCGCACTTTCGACCTGCCGCCGTTTGACCCACATATCCCGACCTGCCACACCTTCGGCCTGGGGTCGGGTCAGCGCCACATAGTCGGCCTCATCAAAGCGGCTTGCCTCGGCCAGAGTCGCATAGAACACAGTGCCGGGAACCGTATAGATCCGATCGGTTGCCGAGTTCGCTGGCAGCGGCCGGGTCCAGCGCTCTTCCGGCACGATCCCGGCCACCACGCCATTGCGACCGCCATCAGCGAGAATGCGCAAGGTGCGTTCCGTGCCGGGGATCTCTTCGCCACCTTGCAAAACAACGGCCTCGTACCGTCCCGGCTGTAGTGCAATTCGATAAGCGCGCCTAGGCTCCGTCACCAGCTTCAAGCTCGGCTCAGGCGGCGGCGGCGGGGCCTCGACTTTTTGTATATCGCCTCCGGCAACACGTGCTGCCCCGGCCTTGAGCAGCGCCTGATTGTATCGGGTCTGTTCTCGTTGCGAGGCAGTAAAGGCAATGACAAAATCCCGCTCAGCCTGTCTATACTGTTCAAACTCCTCGAGCGCAGCCTCACCCCAAACCAGATGTGCATTTCCATTCACCGCGCCTTCAGGGTAGACGATCACAAACGGCGCGAGTGCGACCTCTACCACGAGGGCGCCATCGCGGGTGACGCGCAGAACACCATCGATTTCCACACGCTGGCGTTCAAAGGCCACGTACTTCTGCCGCGACAGAGGCCAGTAATACTCCTGCGTCCGCACAAAAGAGACCGCATTGTCCTGCCCCGCCAAGAGCAGCATCTCGCCTTGATCGGAGGGCACGAAATTTTCGTGATACTTGTCGCCGTCCCAGACGCGGTTATGAGTCACGATGACCTCGCGCCGTTCGGGTTCCAGCGCGTGGCCGGGGCTCGCGGCCAGCGTTGCGCCAATCAGGACAAGGCGTGCCAGCATCCGCTTCATTGTGACCCCCGCCGTTTGCTGATGAAAATCGAAAGTCCCAGCAGGGCCAGCCCGAGGGCAATGGCCGCCAGTCCACGCGCCAGCGAAAGAACCGAGACGCTGATAGCGTTTGTGAAAAGATCGCTTAGATAGGCAACTGGTGAGACATGCTGCAGCACCTCATGCGCGGTCACGAGACCAGAGCGGAGATAAAGTAGGGACAGGCTCAGCTCTTGCGGAGGCAGCACGCGCAGCCCTTGCGTAACAGCGCTCACCCCTATCAGGGCCACCGCAACGATCAGGTAACAGACCACTGCCGCGCGGACCGAGGCAAAAAAGTTGGACACCAAAAGCCCAAATCCCAGCATCGGAAGAACGAATACCGCGCCCAACCAAACGCCGGAGAGATCGGCCACCCCGATCGTGCCCGCGCCCAACGGGGCGGCTAACACCAGATAGGCGCTGTAGGCCAGAAGCATCCCGATCAGAACCACCAGCTCCGACACGAACTTGGCTGTCAGGATCGCGCCATGGCCGGCGGGCCCGACCAATAGTACCTCCAGAGTGCGATGCTCACGCTCCCAGGCCATTGCCGTGGACAGGCGCAAGCCAAAGACCAGTGCTAGAAACGCCAACACCACCGTGTTCAGCCCGATCAGCGGGTCAGACGTCACCAGCACGGTCTCGGTTTCGAACGCACGCAGGAACCCACCGCCAAAAACGGCCGCAATCAAGCAAATCACAGTTGCCAAAACATAGATCCAGATTGAGCCGAGACGGCTGAGGACCTGTTGTCGACAAAGGATCAGACAGACAGAGACCGGGCCGGGAAGCCCCTTGGAGCGCACGGAATGTGCCACGTCGATTCTGCTGTCCATCTTCATGACCTGTCTACACCACAGTCCTTATGAGCCCGCCGTCGATCTTGAGCGCGGCACCATTGATCATCGCGGCGCGATCACTGGTCAGGTAGGTAACGAAGTCCGCGATTTCTTCGGGGCGGGTCAGGCGCTGGATCAGCGATGTCGGACGAACATCCGCCACAAAGCGTTTCTGCGCCTCTTCGGTCTCGACGCCCGGATAGAGCCCTGCAATCAGATCGGCGACGCCTTCTGTGCTGCAGGGTCCTGGAAGTACAGAATTGACCGTGACGTTGGTGCTTTTGGTGGTCTCGGCAAAGTTTCTTGCCACCGAGAGTTGCATGGTCTTGGTGGCGCTATAGGCTGGCATTTCCGGCGCCGGGTTGATGCCGCTTTCGCTGGCCATGAAGATCACCCGGCCTTCGTTGCGCTTCAGCATCTTTGGCAGGTAATGCCGCGCCAGACGCACGCCGCTCATGACATTCACTTCGATGAGTTCCTGCCAGCGATCATCACCCGCCTCATAGATGTCAACCGCCTCGTAGATGCCGAGGTTAAGGATCAGCGCATCGACTTCAGGCAGTGCTGCGATCAGCGCCTCACAGCCTTCGGCATCGGCGGAATTGCCGACAACGCCGCTCACTTCTGCATCAGCCTGCGCGCCTTGAAGCCGCGCAATGGTGGCGTCGACCTTGTCCTGACTGCGGCCATTGATCACCACATGCGCGCCTTCCCCGGCAAGCGATTTGGCAATGGCATAGCCCAGCCCGCCGGTTGAGGCGGTCACAAGGCATGTTCTTCCCTTCAGATGCAGATCCATTTTATCCTACCCTTTGATATCGTTTTTCTTTGTTGTCAGTTGCAGGAACAGCTCTTCGAGCGAAGCATCGCCTGAAGTGATGTTCAAAACGGTGAACCCGGTGCTGGTGAGCAGCCGCGACACCCGTGCACGCAAATCACGCAGTTCGCCTTGGACCGGCGGTGTCATCGACAGGGCCAGCCGCCCTTGCGAGTCAAGATCGGCTCGGGTCACGCCAGGAAGAGCTGCGATCCGAGAGCGACACTCGCTGGCGTCTTCAAACAGCTCCACAGAAACTGACGCCGCGCCGTCGCCCCCCGGCAACAACGCCCGCGGGCGGCCCGCCGCAACAATGCGGCCGCTTTGCATCAGGATCACGCGGTCACAGATTTTCTCCATTTCGGCTAGTTGGTGCGAAGAAAACAGAAGCGTTACGCCGCGGGTGTTCAAGTCTTGAAAAATCGCTCGCATTTCGGCGAGCCCGACTGGATCAAGCCCCAGCGTCGGCTCATCAAGAACGAGGAACTCCGGATCATGCAACAGGGTCCGCGCCAGACAGGCCCGTTGCTGCATTCCGCGGGAATAGGTGCCAAGCGGGCGATCGGCAGCCTCGGTCAGCTTGACCATTGACAACAATGCCTCGACCCGATCCCGGCGCCGCGCTACCCCATAAAGCTCGGCAAAAAAGCTTAGGTAGGCACGCGCCGACATCTCGGGGTAGATGCGGGGCTTCTCCTGCAAGAACCCGACGCGGGCGCGGATCTCCCGCTTGGCGGCGCCATCTTTGTCGCCAAAGAGCTCGATCGTGCCAGCATCGGAAAACTGAAGCCCGGCAATCATGCTGAGCACCGTGGTCTTGCCCGCGCCATTTGACCCGAGAAAACCGACGATATCGCCGCGCCCCACCTCGATATCCACACCGTCCACGGCTACTTGGCCCGAAAAGCTCTTTTTCAGGCCAAAGGTTCGCAGAACCGGCGCGATATCGCTGACCATGTTCATGATCAGTACGGCAGCGGGGTGAAATACAGCCGGATCAGGCTGAAGACGATCATGGTCACGCCAGAGGCCAGCAGGAATTCCATCGGCCAGGCGAGAATCTGCAATCGGTCATTGGCCCATTTCGCCGGGATCAGGAACAGCACCGCAGCCAGCGACGACGGCCAATGCGACATGTCCCCGGTCAAAACCGTGCAGCCGCCCAAGAGGAAGCCAAGAATGACGAGAAGTACAACCCAAGAGCGCATGGTTTAGGCCTCCGTATTGCCGGTGTCGCTTTGCGACCCGAAGGCCAGCGTTTTCCCGGTATTGCTGTCAAAGAGATAGAGCCAGCCGGGATCGAACCCGATGGCGTAATCTGTCCCTTCGGTCTTGTCGAAATGCGCGGTCTCATTGGTTGAAGTGCGGGTGGTCAGCTGAACGCCTCCGCAATCCATGACATAGAGGTTTTCCGCGCCGGTGGGCTCAAAGGCAAAAAGCTTGGCTTTGATCGGGTGCTTTGCGTCTTGAGTTTCGCTCACCGAAATATGCTCAGGGCGCACGCCCAGACGCAAGGTCCTGTCCAAAAGCGCAGCACCGCCACTCGTGTCGACCCAGGCCGTATCAAGTGGCACGTCGAAGCCGTCGCAAGACGCAAAATACCCGGAGTCGGACCGCCTAATCCTGCAGTCGAAGACATTCATCTGTGGCTCACCCACAAAGGTGGCGACAAATTCGGTGGCCGGGCGTTCAAAGATCTCGCGCGGGGTGGCGAATTGCAGCATCTGGCCGTCTTTCATCACGATGATGCGGTCGGCCATGGTCATGGCTTCGAGCTGGTCGTGGGTCACAAACAGCGTGGTCACGCCGATCTCTTTTTGCAGGTGCCGCAGTTCGGCCCGCATATGGCCGCGCAGCTGCGCATCGAGGTGCGACATCGGCTCGTCCATCAGGAAGACATCGGCATCGCGCACCAGCATCCGGGCAATCGCCACCCGCTGCAGTTGACCGCCTGACAACTGGTCAGGCTTGCGCTGCAGCACCTCCGTGATCTGCATGGTCTTGGCGACATCGGTAACCTTGGCCTCGATATCAGCCTTGGGCATGCCGCGCACCTTCAATGGATAGGCAATGTTTCCAAACACCGTCATGTGGCGGTAAAGCCCGTAATCTTGGAACACCATGCCCACATTGCGATAGCGCGGGCGCAGGAAGGTCACGTTGCGGCTGCCGATCGAGATGCGCCCGTCGGTGGGCATTTCCAGCCCGGCCAGCATGCGCAGCGTTGTGGTCTTGCCGCAGCCCGAGGGGCCCAGGAGGAAGACGAACTCGCCATCTTCGACCGTGATGTTGACGTCCTCGACAGCCACGAACTCGCCAAATTTCTTGAGCAGATTGTCAATGCGGATCTCAGCCATGGGCCCTCTCCAGTTTTGTAGTCGTGTGTTGGGGAAGCGCCGGGGTCATTCCTTCACGACCCCCTGGCTGAGACCGCTGATCAACTGGCGCTGCATGATAAGCACGAAGAGAACAAGCGGAGCGGTAATCAGGATCACGGCAGCGCCAAGGATGTTCCACTGGATGCTGGCACCGATGGAATAAGCCATGATCGACGGCGGCATGGTCTTGGCCTCGATCGAGGTCAGAAAGGTCGCAAAGGCGAACTCGTTCCAGCTCAGGATCATGACAAAGATCGATGTGGCGGTGATCGAGGGCATCATAAGCGGAAGGGTCACTTTGCGGAACGCCTGAAACCAGGTATCGCCGTCCACCATGGCGCTTTCCTCGTACCGCTTTGGGATGTCACGGAAATACCCGGTCAGCATCCAGACCACAAAAGGCAGCTGCATGGCGGTATACAGGATAATCAATCCCAGCCGAGTGTCCAAAAGCTTCAGCGTTTGGAAGGTGATGAAAATCGGCAGCAGGATCGCTACCGGCGGCATCATCCTATTGGTCAGCACCCAGAACGACACGTCATCGCGGCCGGTGAAATCATAACGCGCCAGCGCATAGGCGCAGAACATGCCGATCACCACTGAGAAGAAGGTCGAAGCCACAGCCACAATGGTGGAGTTCATGAAATTGTACATGATCCCCTTTTCCACGATCAGGAAATGGAAGGCCTCAAAGGTCGGTTTGAAAAACCAGGTCGGCGTCGAGGCGGTGGCCGCCTCCCGATCCATCAGCCCGGTCATGACGATCCAGAGATAGGGCATGAAGTTCACGAAACACACCAGAAGGATGATCACATAAACCCACCAGTTCTTGGGTTTGTGCGGAGCCGCGGGGGACTCGATCTTGTAAAGGTCCTGAAAACTCATCGTTGCCTCCCTTATTCAGCGACTTCGGTTTTCGAACGGAACACCCGGATGAAGACAAAGCTCATCACGATAATCACCATCATCATCAGCAGCGACAGCGCAGCTGCTTTCGAGGCGTCAAAGAATTCCAGTCCGGTTTTGGTCAAAAGCACGTTCAGTGTAGTGGTGGCATTGCCGGGGCCGCCGCGGGTCATCACTACGATCAGCTCGAAAGTCCGGAACGCATCCATGGTACGGATCACCACCGCAATCAGGATCGCCGGACGCAAAAGCGGCATGGTGATGGTCCAGAACACACGCCAGGCCGAGGCACCGTCGATCTCTGCCGCCTCATAGGGCTGGCGCGGGATCGAAGCGAGGCCTGCCGACAGCATCAGGAACATGAACGGTGTCCATTCCCAGACATCGACAAAGATCAGCGTCTGCAGGGCCAGCGTCGGGTCCGACAGGAACGGGATCTGGCCGAAGCCCAGCCATTCCGACAATCCCCCCACGTAATGAGTCACCAGACCGGCACCGGGGAAGAACATGTAGCGCCAGATCAGGGCAGCCACCAAAGGCGGTAGGATCATCGGAATTAGGATGAAAATCCGCATCACGCTGGCACCGCGGATCGAGCGCTGGAAGAGCAGGGCCAGACCAAGTCCCAGCCAGAATTCGATGAACACCGCCTCGATGGTGAAAAGCAGCGTGACGCGCAGCGCTTTCCAGAACTCAGGGTCATGCATCAGCAGTTGATACTGATAGAGACCGACGTCGAAGCGCGGAATATAGGGCTTCGACAGGATGATGTTCTGACTGGCGATATTCAGCGCGTACAGAAACGGGTAGATCCCGATGCCGACCAGAATGATCAGCGTGGGGGCCATCAGCACCCAGGGAAAGACTTTTTTGTTCGAAGGTCCTAACTTGGACCAGAATGATTTGCGTTCCGCTGGAGCGCTGGCCATTGAAACCTCCACCATTTCCGCCTCCCTTTCTGAGTTCAATTGACCGACAGCGTGCCGCGTCATCTCGGAGTTGCGCTGCCCCGGCAGCCCAAGTCGAAGAAGATGCGTGGAGGGATGGTCCGGGCGAAAACGTCACCCGGACCGTAGTTCTCAGATCAGTTCCACTCGGACGGCAGACGATCGTAGTAGGTCAGATCACGCCAGAGCTGCTTGGGCAGGTCGGTGCGGCCCGGGATGAAGTAACCACCACGGCGCATGACGTTGGTCATCTTCTTTTCCATGTTGGCGGCAGCTTCGGCTGCGTCGATTTCGCCAATCCATACACGGTTGCCTTCTTCACCCATGATGTCCGAAATCTCGGCCCATTCAGGCGTACGGATACGCTCGTCCGGGTTGGTTTCGGTCAGCATGAATTCATAGGTATCGGTCCACCAGGGCGCGATTTCGGCCACGGTTTCAGATTTGTAGGTCGAGTGACGCGACGGACCAGCGCCGAACTCGATGGCACGTTCCTGGATCGCCTTGGAAGTCAGCCATTGGATGAAGGTCCATGCTGCTTCTTTCTTCTCAGTATCGACCGAGATACCCATGCCCCAAGAGCCGAACCAGGGGTCGATGACGCCATGCGGACCGGCCGGTGTGTGAAGGTGCTTGTTCTTGCCGTTGATGGTGGCATTGCCGCCATCTTCAAAGAAGCCGGTGATGAAGTCCTGGTAATTCCAGACACCAAAGGCACCGCCGGATTGATAGAGCTGTGTCGCTTCACCGATACCCCAATTGGCGCTGTCGGCGGGCATGAAGTCTTTCAGGCTGACGTAGTAATCGATCGAGTCGATGGTGTGCTGGTTGTTGATGGTGATCTTCCAGTCTTCGCCAACGTATTCATCACCCTTGGTTTCCGGGGTCTGGAAGGCATAGAGATACGGAAGATAGGTCACACCCCAGAACCAGCGGCCCGGAACATTGGCAAAGCCGATCATGCCGTTTTCGGGGTTATGCACCTTCGACGCAGCTTCATACATGTACTCGGTGGTAAAGCTGTCGTCGAATTTCTCTGGCAGGGTGAAACCCGCCGCTTCGGCCACGTCCCCGCGGAAGGTGGTTCCAACAGGCCCCGCACCGATCGGAATGGTGTAGAGCGTGTCATTGTAGACGCCCGTGCCGGACAGTACCCGCGGCAGAAAGTCGTCGATGTCATAACCCTCAGCGGTCAGTTCAGGGTTGTCGACATATTGCTTCACCGGCGCCAAGAACCCGGCAGCGGCATATTCAGCCAGCCACATCACGTCGACAGCGAACACGTCAACACGGCCTGTGCCCTGCTGCATCTCCACCAGAGATTTCTGTCGCAGCTGGTCAAACGGGATCTCGTCGACATTGATCTTGATGCCGTATTGCTCTTCGAACTCCGGCAGGAATTTCCACAGCGCCGCGAACTGCGGGAACGCCGGGTTCATGACGTTGAGTTCAACGCCCTCGAATTTCTTTTGATATTCGGTCTGCGCCATAACCGGCGTGACCGATACGAAACTTGCGGCGATTGTCGCGGCAAATCCGTATTTCGTGATGATTGACATGAAGTCCTCCTCCGTTTTGGAATCTGTGACGGGCCGGCGCAGGCCGGGCGTCAGTGCGTGCTTTTTGCGGTGAACGGCGCCTGCAAAAGCGTCCGGCCATCACGGTTGTCGAACAGGTAGAAAAATTCAGAGCTCATGCGGATCGCGATGGGAGATCCGATTCGACTGGGAAAACTGCGCGCTTCGTCGACGCTAGTCATGACCCGCACCGTTTCAGCGCCGATCTCGATATCAAAAACCACACGAGAACCCAGCGTTTCGACCGCATAGATCACGCCATGCACAATGCTTTCACCATGTTGGGTTGCATCGGCCAACTCGAGGTGCTGCGGACGTACGCCGAGGGTGAATTCACCAGTTCCGTTTAGCTTCTCCGCCGCCGAATTGATCCAGCCGCTTTCCACCGGCACGAGCGAGGTGCCGATTTCGAACCAATGGTCGCCGTCACGCTCCACCAGCCGCACCGGCAGGGAATTCATCACCGGCTCGCCTATGAAAGTGGCGGCAAAAAGCGTCTGCGGTCGGTCGAACATCGCCTGAGGCTCGTCGATTTGCTCGATCCGGCCCTTGTTGATCAGCACGATGCGGTCGGCCATGGTCATGGCTTCCAGCTGGTCGTGCGACACATACAACATGGTGGCGTTGAAATCGCGCTGAAGACGCTTGAATTCGACCCGCATCCGGGCGCGCAGCTGGGCATCGAGATGCGAAATCGGCTCGTCCAGCAGGAACACATCGGCGTCACGCACAAGCGCCCGACCAATCGCCACCCGCTGCTGCTGGCCACCGGAGAGTTGCCCCGGCATCTTGTCGAGCTGCGCCTCAATCTGCAGTACTTCGGACACTGAATGGATGCGGCGCATCATCTCAGCGTCGTCCATTTTGCGGATGCGGAGAGGATAGGCCATGTTTTCGCGCACCGAAAGATGCGGGAACAGCGAGTGCTTGTCATAGACCATGGCGACATTGCGGTCACGCGGCACTGCCCGCGAGCGATCCACCGAGCCGATGCTGATCTGACCATGGTCGAGATCCTCAAGCCCGGCCACAAGCCGCAGCGTCGTGGTCTTGCCCGCCCCGGATGGGCCAAGAAGAAACACGGCCTCACGATCCGCCACATCGAATGAAATGCCGCGAACAGCTTCGGTTCCGTTCTTGAAGGTCTTTGTGATCTCATTGAGCTTGAGATGCGCCATCCGGCAATTCCCTTTCCTTTTGGCGTCGCCTTGAACGGCCATTGCCCGCGAAGACCCGCTGTGCTTCCACTTGGCCGACATGCCCGTCTTGCACTACGGCTTCGCCTCACTCCCTCTGTTCCTACGCAAAGCCTGGGTGCGCGACGCTTCAGTTTATGGCGGCCGGCCCATGGCCCGTCCCGGTCTGAAGTGCGCCGGCCGCAGAAGCGCGGAACTCTCTTGAAGCACAATAAAAAATAATTCGCTATCAATCAATATTTATGAAAGGAATTTCTTTTGATTGTCATTGTGGCCAAATTTCGTGTGCCTGAAACCACGCCCGAACCAAATACAAGCAACTGAAATTATGAGATTATTTACTTCTTCAGCCCCCCAAAAAAGAATGCGCGCAACCAGAACTTCCAGCAGCGCGCGCAAAAAATAATTTTTTTTGGCTCAGAAAATCGAGCGAATCGTTCCGCCATCCGCACGGTGCGTCACGCCGTTCATGGCTTCATTTGTTGCAAGCTGGATCACGCCGCGCCCATGCATCGACGGATCAATCAGGCGCCGCACGAGGTTGCCGGGTTGGACCTCGTTGTAAAATCCGGTCAGCGCCTCGTCGACGCTGCTGCCCTGATCCTTGGCCAGCCCTTCGAAATAACCCATGACCGATTCTGTCGCGGTTGTACCCGGCATATAGGAATTGACACGCACATTGGTGCCGCGTGTCAGTTCGGCGAGGCTACGCGACAAGCCAAGCATCGCCGTCTTCGTGGTCGAATAAGGCACCATGTTGCCAATCGAGCGAACCGCCGCCTCGCTTGAAATGAATACGACGCTGCCGTCATTGCGTTCAAGCATGCCTTGCAGGATCGGTCGCGTAATGCGGATGGCTGTCATCAGATTGTGCTGGAAGTAATCCATCCAACGCTCATCGCTGACCTCAAAAAAATCGTTCACATCGAAGATGCCGATATTGTTGACCAGAAAAGAAACCGACCCCAGGTTGGCCGCATAGTCGGCAAGTGCGGTGGCACCTTCCGATGTCAGCAAATCGGCGACCACCCCGTGCGCGTTGGGCCCGATTTCAGCGCAGGCCTTATTCAGCTTGTCCCGGTTGCGGCCATTGATGATGACGGTGGCCCCCTCTTCGTGAAAGGTCTCTGCAATGGCACGACCGATGCCGGTCGCACCACCAGTAATGACGGCAGTCTTGCCTGCAACTCCAAAATCCATGTTTTTTCCCATCTCAGCTGATACCTAAATAGTATTTACTTTGATGCGTTCGTATTTGAAAGGAAATTTATTTCCTTGTAGAATATCCTTGCTGAAGAACGGACACGGCATGAACCTTTTTGTCGCGCTTGTTTCCACGGAAATCCATAACTACCGCAGGGAAAAACAGAGCCCCCCTGCCCGAATTGCAACAAATGCGGACTGTTTTTCTTGGGGCTTATGCCTCTGTTGATGGGCACGCTCATCAGCGCGCCCACCATAGTTCGGACGAGGTTGCCACGGCGCCGAACAGGCTCCATGCGGACGCCTTCGGTTTGGCCCAGACAACATAGCCTTCAATCGGATTGCAGAGGAAGATCGAGAAAACGTCCAGTGGACGGTAAGCCTGTTGGCGCTACCGTGAGAGTAGCCATCCAGCATTGATCGCGAACCAAAAACGAGTTCAACACATGCCGCAAAAAAACGCGGCATTCTCGCCCGGTTTGAGGGCTTTACGTCTGACCGGTACCGCATCGAAACCCGAACGCATATCCTGTCCGACCGGTGCAGTCATCGCATTGTCGAACAGTTCTTTCCAATGCGCATCGCTCTAGTCCAGCCCGACAACTAGTGTGTCATGGTCTGAAATTATCTTGGTGTTCTCCCTCAACTCGGTCAAACAGTTGGCACAACGCCGCCGTCGATGTTCACGATGTCGCCCGAGATGAACTCCGATTGATCCGACGCCAGAAACAACACCGCTTTGGCTACGTCAGAGGGACAGCCCAAACGGCCTGCCGGGATCTTACGGTCCGCCAAAAATGCAGCGACAGTCGCGTCGTGATCACCGCGCGGCACATTGTATTGATCGGCCAGCGACTCCAGGAACCCACCAGGCACGTCCCAAAGCTCAGTCCGCACGTGCGCCGGCGCGACCACATTCGACCGGATCCCGCGCGATGTGAACTCTCGGGACAACACTTTGGACAGCATGTGCACCGCCGCCTTGGAAACGTTGTAATCGGGCAAGAGCGGATGCGGCATGAACCCGGCCTCGGACCCGCAATGGATCATCGCGCCTTTGCCCTGATCCAGCATGGCGGGCAGCACTGCGCGGGCCATGCGCACATATCCCATTACATTCAGATCAAAGGTGTCCTGCCACATCTTGTCCGTAACATCGGCAAAGCTTTCACGCCCTGGGGCGGCCCCCGCACAGTTAAAAAGAATGTCCACGTGCCCAAAGGCACTGATCGCGCTTCTTACAACCTGCGTGGCCGCTTCCGGCGTGGTCAAATCGACCTCGATGGCGCAGGTATCCGCGCCGCCGATCTCTTCGAAACGACCCATATCCAGCGCCGCGCCTACAACCCGCGTTCCGACGGCCAGAAAATGCTTGGCCGCTTCCAGCCCGATGCCAGAACTGGCGCCGGTGACAATGGCAACCTTACCTTTCAGGTCCTGAGTCATCTGGTGCTCTCCTTCGTCAATCGCGTTCATGGAATAATCCGCTCGGCCCGCATGCGGTCGAAAACGTCGATGAAGCTCTGCGCGCTGTCCTGATAAGCATCAAAACCAAGCGCGCGGGCCTTCGATGTTGAATGCACGCATTCCATCGGACGTCCTAGGTCCAGATCCGTGTGCCACGCAGAAGCCAACCGATCCAGCGTATTGCGCTGGAGGTTGTTCGCCTCGACCACCCTGTCCCAGGCAGGGCCAAGGTCCGCCATACGCGCTTCAAGCGAGTTGAAATCTCCCGGATACTCGCCCACTTCGACTTCAAAGTAGTCAGCGATCTTTGCCCAGAGTTGTTTCCAGCGGAACACATCCCCATTCACCGAATTAAACGCCTCATTGCGTGCATTTGGTTCGGTCGAGGCCCAAACGATTTGTTTCGCCAGAATGCGCGCATCGGTGATGTCGTTCAGTCCGTTCCAGGCGGTTGCTGACCCGGGGAAGATGATCGGCTGCCCGGTTGCCTTGCAAACGGAGGCGTAAGTGGCAAGAGTGGCGCCTATATTCATCAGATTGCCCACAGCATATCCGATGATCGTGTGCGCCCGATGCACAGACCAGTCAAACCCATGGCGAGCGGCGTAACCCATGACCATGTCTTCCAACTCGTAATAAAAATTCTTCTTTTTCAGCCGCGGGGTGCTTTCCACGAAAGGCGTCACGGGCTCGATCTTGCCGTAATCCTCAAACGGTCCAAGGTAATGCTTTGCGCCGGTGACTACTGAGACATGCTCAACGCAGTCTTTGTCCTTGAAGGCGTCCAGAACGGTGCGCAGCATATCGCCGTTCAACCTGATATTTTCGTCCTCGTTCTGACCCAGCGTCCAGGTGCAGTAGTAGATGTGCGTTGGTGAAAGATCTTGCAGCGCCGCCAGAGCGGCTTTGCGATCCAGCAGATCAACTTGATGCGACCGCATCCAGGAGGCCCCCAATACCGGACGGCGAGAAAGGCCGTGGATCTCCCATCCGCCTTGATCTCTGAGGTGTTCGGCAACGTTCAGCCCAACAATGCCCGTTGCGCCAACGACAAGCGCTCGCTTCTGATACATCTCGTATCTCCTAATGTGTTTTTTGATGATGCACCCTGACGCGGCGGATCAGAGGTTCGACCGGGTCGCCCAGCCTTCCATTCCGCGCGACGCATCATTCATTGCGGTGATGGTCACCAATTGGACAACGCCACGCCCGTGCCGGCCGGATCTATGATCTTACGGGTCGCATTACCGACGTGAGAGTCATTGAATAATTCCGTACGTTGGACGCCCCGGATCTTTGGCAAGCCCTTCGAAATACCTTGGAACCGACTCCGTCAAAGCAATCGGTGCAAGGCGCGCTCGATACCACTGACCCCACCGGTGATAACGGCGATTTTCCGTCAATCCCAAGATCCATTTTGCATACTCACGCTCGTATTCGGTGTGTTTCCAAAGATCTTACGGCTCAGGTTCTCGACAAAAAACAGGCTATCATTCATAAGTTTAATGACAAATTTTCATTAATAGGGACGCCATGCTGGGCCGATTCTCCGAGATGGAAGTGTTCGTCTGTGTGGTTGACATGCAGAATTTCACAAATGCTGGCAAAGCCTTAGGTCTGTCCCCGTCGGCCGTTAGCAAGATTATCGCGCGGCTGGAGCATCGCCTGGGTCTGCCGCTGGCGATCCGCTCAACACGGAGACTGCGGCTAACAGCCGAAGGTGAGGCGTACTACCTCAGAGCACAAGAAATTCTGGCGCAAGTAAAACGATCCGAGGCAGAGATCGTCGAAGGCAAAGGGCATGTCAGCGGCGTATTGAGAGTCAGCAGCAACGTGCCTTTTGCCATCCACAAAATCGCACCCTTGATCCCCGAGTTTTTGGAAACGTTCCCTGACCTCAAGCTCGAATTCGACTATCAGGACGATCAGGTGGATCTGATTTTTGAGCGCACTGATGTGGCTATACGCAGCGGCGATCTGACCGACAGTTCCATGATGGCGCGGCGGTTGATGTCTTCCACCCGGCACATCGTCGCCTCCCCCGACTATCTGGCGCGTTATGGTAGCCCCCAAACGCCCGAAGACTTGCTGAACCACAATTGTCTTGGCCTTGCCGGGCGCAAACGGTTTAGCACCTGGCCGTTTCTGAAGTCCGACGGCGTGTCGACCTATGCGCTGGAGCTTTCAGGCAATCTCTATTTCAACAATGGAGAGGCCTTGCGTGATTTTGCCCTCAGAGGCGCAGGGATCACACGAAACTCCGCATTTCACATCGCAGATGACGTGGCGCAAGGACGATTGGTACCGATCCTTGAAGAGTTCAACCCGGGCGACACTGAACCCATGAGCGCAATTTATTCCTCCCAGAGTCACGTACCGCTCAGAATTCGCGCGTTCATTGATTTTCTCACCAAAAACCTGCCGGCAAGTGCTGAGTTGACACGGTGATCCCCCGCCCCCCTTTTTCTAAGACGCTGACCTGCTTGGGTTCACAAATCGAGATGGAGCGTTTCAGGTAGTCGCTCCCGAGCAGCACTTTGCTCGTGCCCCGCACTGTAATCTCGCCATTCTTGAGCACATAGCGATAGTCCGCCATCGCCAGTATCTCTAAGGCGTGCTGTTCGATGAACAGGATCGCTAAGTCAAGCTCATCGATGCCAGCGTGACCGGTGACGTCAGTGGCGATATGGATGCTGAAGAACCCTTACCCGCTGCGAGAATTGGAACCGTAACCCTGCTCGGCCTCAATCGGGTCGATGCCGGCCACAAACTCAGTCGCTGGTCGCCGGATTTCATCCGGTCAATCTACCAGGTTTCTGAATGAACTTGGAAAAGCGGCTCAGCCGCCTACTGGTCAGAAGAAAAGGGCACGCAGATCTGGAACCGTCTGCGTGATGTGGTCAGGCCCTTCGGCCCGCAATTGCGCAACAGAATAGTACCCCCAGCTCACTGCCACAGCCCGCATACCTGCCGCCTTTGCGGCCACCACATCGTGCGGACCGTCGCCCACGTAGGCCGCTTGACCAGCCGCAGCACCACACTCCAACAACCCCTTCAAAAGCGGCGCGGGATGGGGCTTCCGCTCGGGCGTGTCGTCAGCCCCAATAATGACGGAAAAGAGAGTTGAGTCGATTCCGCAGTGTGCCAGGTCACCCAGAATCCGCGAACGCCCTTTGTTGGACACGATCCCGATCGCACAGAATTGGGACAGCTCAGTCAACAAGGCTTCAACATGCGAATAGGGCTGAGCAAGATCTGATCGATAGCCTGCTTGATAAGCATTGGTCAGCATATCTGCGCGAGTTGGATAATGCTGGGCGAAATACTCCGCCGGACGCCTGCGCATCAATTCCTGTTGGTGTTCGCCATCCGGATTGATCACATGTCCTTCGATGGCCTCAATGGCCCGGCAATACGCGCCGATCACAGCAGGTTTTGTATCCAGCAAGGTGCCATCAAGGTCGAACAAAACGGTCATGCGATGGAGTATCCGCCATCAATCGGCAAGACAGCGCCTGTGACATAGCGCGCTTCCGAGCTGGCCAGAAAGCAGATCACCTTAGCCACATCCGACGGCTCACCCCAGCGGCCCATGGGAATCCTAGCATTGATCTTAGCGGATCTTTCCAGATCCATACGAGCATTTTCTGCCATACGGGTTGCAATCCAGCCGGGCGCAACCGCATTGGCGCGAATTCCATCTTGCGCCCAGGCCGTTGCCAGCGAGCGGGTCAGGGCGACAATCCCTGCTTTGCTGGCGGCATAACCGGGCGAACCTGGCGAACCAAAAAAGCTCCACATCGACGCAATGTTGACAATCGCCCCTCCCGACCGCGTCAGAGCCGGTCGCGCGGCGGTGCAACAGGCCAGAACAGCCGTCAGGTTGATATCCAGAACAGTCGAGAAATGTTCAGTTTCCCATTCCCTCTGCTGCCGCAGAATACCCGCACAGTTGACCAAGGCGGAAACCCCGTCGAGGTCCGCGAAAAAGGTCTGCACCGCCGCTGTGTCGGACAGGTCCATCCTGACAAATGGCACCGCCTCTGTCAGTTCGTCGGATTGGTCCAGACCAAGAGCAATTACGTCCTGCCCCGCTGCGTGCATCGCATTGGCCGTAGCCGCGCCAATGCCGGTTCCGCCACCTGTGATTACGCAAGTTGCCATTGTCATCTCCTATCCCGTTAAATGCTCAATCAAGAGATCGATCTGGCTTCGGATCATATGCACACCTTTGTGAATCATCGCGCCCCGATCCCGCGCCTGACGCAGCAGTTCCGTTTCGTCCGGCTGCATGACAACCTCTGCCACAACCGCATTTTCCTGAATGGTGTTCATGGGCACTGGAAGCGGTTCCCCCGCGTGCATTCCCAAGGAAGTGCCATTTACAATCAGATCACTGCCCGTAGCATCCGCCGCGGCCGCCTGCACATCCAGATCCGGAAAGCGCGCTGCAACGCTGGCGGCCAGCGCCTCGGCCTTGGCATGGGTGCGATTCGCCAGACGTAAACTCGCCACCCCTCGACCCGCCAGCGCGTGGGCAATGGCGGTCGCCGCACCCCCTGCCCCGACAAGAAGCGCATGTTTGCCGGATATGTCATGCCCCTGACTGATCAGCCCTTCGGTCAGCCCGACACCGTCAAACATCGCCCCGTGAAAGCGGCCGTCCGGCATCCTGCGCGCCACATTGCACACATCCAACGCGATGGCCTCGTCTTCCAACGTGTCACACAGGCCGGCCACCGTCTCCTTGTGCGGAATCGTCACGACCACCCCGGCAAGATTGTTGGTTTTGCGCAGCATCTGCCAAGTTTTGCCCAGATCTTCAGGCGCCACATCCCAAGGTACCAGCACAATGTCATGCCCCAGCTCCTTTGCGCGTGCATTGAAGAAGCCGGGCGTGCGCAAATGATCAGCCGGATGCGCCAGATGAACGACAGTTTTTGTTTTTCCTGAAATCACCACTGATCCTCCGTTGCAAAAACTATAATATCATATATCATATAGTTCAACCTCAGAAATGGAGAGACCAAATGAACATTTTTGGCAGCCCGCAAAGATATTACCAGGGTCCTGGTCTCTTGGATGAGATTGGGGAGTTGACCCGCATTCTAGGCGACCGCGCGGTTCTGATCTCGGATGTGCATGTTTTGGGTCTGCTGCAGGATCGTGTGCGGGCCTCGCTTGCCACGCGATCCGCTGAATTGGCCGCCTTCGGGTTTGAGGGCGAATTGACTGCTGAAAATGTGGCCAGCCTGAGCCAACAGGCTGGCGGTGCGCTACCGGATTTTGTGATTGCTGCCGGGGGCGGCAAAGGGGTTGATGCGGGCAAGGCCGTTGCGCACAGACTTGGCCTTCCCTTCGTCACCGCGCCAACCGCCGCGTCCACCGACTCGCCGACCTCAAAAAACTACGTGCTTTATGACGACAACCACCGGATGGCAGGCGTGTTTCACATCGACCGTAACCCTGACAGTGTCATCGTCGATACGAATATCCTTGCACAAGCGCCGGGACATTTGCTTCTGTTCGGGATTGGCGATGCGATCGCCAAGCATTTTGAAGCTAGACAGTGCGCCCGCGCAGGCGGACGGAACATGTTTGGCCACCAGCCGACACAATCCGCGCTTGCCCTGGCCGAGCGGTGTTATCAAACTTTGCGAAACGACGCCGAGGCCGCAATCGCCGCGGCTGGCACCGGCATTCCGACACCGGCCTTCGAGCGTGTCGTCGAAGCGACCGTTCTCATGGCAGGCCTGGGTTTCGAAAACGGCGGTCTGTCCGTGGCCCATGCCTTGACACGCGGCCTACCGCAACTCTCCGGACTCGGATCGGCACCGCACGGCTTTCTAATTTCCTACGGACTCATGGTACAGTTGAAACTGGAGGCCACATCCAGCAATGAGCACGCGGATCTCTTTGAATGGCTCGCCAAGATTGGCCTGCCCCGCCACCTGACCGACCTGACGCAGGATATGCCGTCAGGTGCAGAATGGGCGCAGGCGGCGCAGGCGATTTTGGACGCGCCGCATATGGCGAACTTCGAACGCGTGGTGTCGCAGGAAGAGTTGATTGCCGCAATGATGAATAGCGCACCCGATCTGGAAGGCGCCCTTTTGTAAGGGCGCCAATCCAGCGTTAGCTCAACATCACAACCCGGTTCCCCGGATTGGGGCCATCCTTCAAGCGCTGCAAAGCGCCGGGAAGATCCCCGAAATCGGAGACCTCAAGGATCTGCGGATCATACCTTCCCGTCTGGAACCCCTGTGCGATCTGGGCCCCTGCGGTCATCATTGCACCCCAATGCCGGTCATGCCCGTGTCCATGCAACGCATTCAGGCCCACTTCGTGGCAAGAAATTGTCGTCGTGAACGCGGGCAACGGCGCGGTTTCCTGACGGTCCTGGATACAGACCAGATGCCCATTGGCCCCCAGCAAAGGGGTCAGAGACGCAGCGTGATCACCGCTGACCATGTCAAATACAACATCCAATGGCTGGGCTGCGAACCGCTCCTTCAAGGGCGCAATCCAGTCCACCGATCTGTACTCAGTCACACTGGCAGCGCCAAGACCAAGCACGCGTTTGTGCTCCCTCTCCGACGCAATCGCATGCACGACAAACCCACGCTCCACAGCCAGTTGCAGCAATGCTCCCCCCACGGCGCCGCTTGCGCCGGTCATCAAGGCGACCATGCCCTGACTACACGGCAGTTTTTCGATCGCTTGCCAAGCGGTTAGCCAGGGGCAGGGCAGCGCGGCGGCAGCGGAAAAGGTCAACCCATCTGGCAAGGGCAAGGCCGCGCGTGCCGGGATCGCGGTGAATTCGGCAAAACTGCCCGGGCGCACGAGATCGTTGTGGTAAGCGACACGCGCGCCCACCGAGATATGCGTAACATCGGATCCCACCGCCGTCACAATCCCTGCGCCGTCAACACCCGGAACATGCGGCCAGTCCCAATCCGGGTGGCCCCACTCGACGAATTTCCAATCGACCGGGTTCAGACCAATTGCCCGGTTCTGAACCAGCACGTCCCGTGCACCTGGCAACGGCTTCGCCACATCCCTGAACGCCAGAACGTCTGGACCGCCAGTAAAATCATGCACCCAAGCTTTCATTGTCTCGCTCATGTTCCCAGCCCTCCAAGACAGGTGTATTTTATACTCAGGTAATCCTCGATCCCATGGAACGACCCTTCGCGGCCCATACCGCTGTCTTTCACGCCACCGAAGGGCGCGACCTCGGTTGTAACAATACCCTCGTTCACACCGACAATCCCGTATTCAAGCTGCTCAGACATACGCATCGCCCGGCCGATGTCGCGGGTATAGACATAAGCGGCCAACCCGTATTCGGTGTCGTTCGCCATGTTGAGCGCTTCGACTTCGGTCTCGAATTTGAAAACGGGAGCCAACGGGCCAAACGTCTCCTCACGCGCGACGTCCATTTCAGGTGTCGCATGCGCAATAACAGTCGGTTCAAAGAACGACCCACCCAGTTCGGAACGCGAACCCCCGGAAACAACTTTGCCGCCCAGAGACGTTGCATTTGAAATATGCGCCTCGACCTTCTCTACGGCGCCGAGGTCAATAAGCGGCCCCTGCTCTACTCCAACCTCGGTGCCGGCCCCTACCTTCATGGCGGACACGGCCCGAGCAAAAGCGTCAACGAAATCATCATAGATTCCCGTCTGAACCAGCACCCGGTTCGTGCAGACGCATGTTTGGCCGGAATTCCGGAACTTTGAGGCCAACGCGCCTTGTACGGCTGCTTCCAGATCCGCATCGTCAAACACGACGAACGGCGCATTCCCGCCAAGTTCCATGGTGACTTTCTTAAGATTGCGCGCGGCCGCTTCGTTCAACTGCCGCCCAATCTCGGTGGAACCAGTAAAGGTGATTTTCTTGATGGCGGGGTGTTCACAGAAGACATCTGCGATTTCTCCCGCCCGACCTGTGATCACGTTAACAACACCATCGGGGATGCCGGCCATCTCGGCCAGCCGAGCCCAAACCAACCCCGAAAGCGGGGTTTGTGAGGCGGGTTTGATGACGATTGTGCAACCAGCCGCGAGGGCCGGACCCAGCTTGCGTGCGATCATAGATGACGGGAAATTCCACGGCGTAATCGCGCCGACCACACCGATTGGTTCCTTGGTTACCAGCAATTTGCGGCCAGGCCAGGGGGACGGAATGACATCGCCGTAGACCCGCCGTGCCTCTTCTGCGAACCAGCGCACATAACCGGCCGACATTCCAACCTCGCCGCGCGCTTCGGCGAGTGGCTTGCCTTGTTCCGCCGTCAAAAGCTGCGCCAAGTCTTCAGAGTTTGCGTCAATGACATTGGCGAGCCGATGCAGCAGCATTCCACGTTCGGCGGCCGTTTTCGCCGCCCAATCCGGCATCGCAAAAGCGGCGGCTCCCACAGCCTTTTGTGCTTCGACCGCCCCGAACTTCGGAACCTCCGCGAGTATTTCACCTGTCGCAGGATTGCTAACCGGCAGGCCGAACCCTGAAACTGCGGTCTCACCGATTTTGCAGGTGGATACAAATAAGGAAGAATCTGAGAGGTGCATGATCATGTCCAGAATGAGGATGGGGGGCGCTTGCCCCCCAAGTTGTTTTTATTGTGCTGCGGCTTGCTCGACGCCCAAGAATTCCCAGGCCTCGGGCCCGACTTCCCAGTAGTGCATGGTGTAGGGCCGGAAGGTGATCACATCACCGGGTTTGAACTCAAACCGAGAAACCTCGTTGCCTTCGCCATCGGTGTTGACCAGAGATCCTGTGCCTTTGAGCACATAAAGCACGTAGTTGCTGTTGCCCTCATGCTCGGCGATGCGTCCGTAGGCTTCCACCCGGCCAAAGCGCACGTTCACGCCAGTGGGGATTTCACCGATGGTACCGTAAAAGAAGCGGTCGTTCGGCAGACCCCCGATATCAGGGATCTCAGTCATGGAGATGTTCGCCTCCGAGATCACGACGGGGTGGCCGTCAGGACCGTTCTCGATGATCACGTTGCGCGCTTGCGCCGACGCAGCCAGCCAGAGACCGCAGGCCGCGATGGCCGCAGTTTTGATAAGCTTTTTCATATTTTCCTCTCAGTTGGTTATTCTAGGAAATCAAACCCGTGCATCCTTGCGTCCGACACCTTGCAGCAGCACGGCCAGGATGATGATCGCGCCCTTGATTACCTGTTGCGGGTAGGCAGGCACGGAGAGCAAGTTCATGATGTTGCCAATCAAGCCCAGCACAAGAACACCGATGACGGTGTTCACCACCGTACCCTTGCCCCCTGACAAAAGCGCACCACCGATGACGCAAGCCGCGATCGCATCGAGCTCCAGCGCCACGCCGGATGCAGGTGTGGCGACACCCGAACGCGATGCCACGACAACGCCGGCAATGGCACTCAGCGCACCGCAGGCGGCATAGGCCAGAAGCTTGTAGCGCGCCACGGGGATCCCGGCGAGCCGGATCGCGGTTTCGTTTGAACCAGTTGCCACTGTCAGCCGCCCGTAAGCGGTGTAGCGCATCAACACATAGAAAAACGCGATGACCAACGCGCCAAAAACGATGGGCCAGGCCAGGTCGATGATCGGTGCGGATTTGCTGCCGAAGGTGCGCAGGATCAGCGCCGCCTCCTGCTCGCGGTCAAACCGCTGCGGCTGACCGTTCGAGATGATATAGGCTATCCCGCGTGCAATCGTCATCAATGCCAGCGACGCAACAAAGGGCGCCATGCGAAAGAAGGCCACAAAGGCACCGGTGACCGCTCCCAGCAAAGCCCCGCCCCCGGCAGCAGCCAGAACCGAAAGGATCAACCAGAAAGCACCGCCATCGGCATTCCCATTCATCACCATAACCAGCACAACACCGCCCACCGCAGCGACAGACCCGACGGCCAAATCGATCCCGCCCGTCAGGATCACCAATAGCATGCCAATGCTCACCAACAGCAGCGGGATCAGTTGCCGCAGCAGGTTGGTGATGTTCTGCGTGCTCAGGAAAGCTTCCGACAGAAAGCTGGACGCAACGACCAACACAACCAGCATCACCAAAGCGTTGTATTCAAAGAAGATGTAAGAGGCTTTTTGCCCAAGTGTTTTGTTTTCCATCAGTTCAACCCCATCGCGAGTGCGATCATTTTGTCTTCACGTATGTCATCGCCTGTGAGCTCTCCGGCGATGTGGCCTTCGCGCATCACCAGAACTCGGTCACAAACACCGATCAGCTCTGTCATTTCGGAAGAGACCACGATTACACCGACGCCCTTAGCCGCCAGATCATTGATGACATTGTAGATTTCAATTTTGGCGCCCACATCGACGCCGCGGGTGGGTTCATCCACGATCAAAACGTCTGACCCCATGTCGACCCATTTCATCAGTGCAACCTTCTGCTGGTTGCCACCCGACAAATCGCCAACGTTGCTCTCGATCGAGGCCGTTTTGACCGCAAGCTGCTCAACTAGCGCCTGAATGCCCCGGCCCTCGGCTGCCCTGTCGATTAGGCCGACCTTGCTCTCATATGGGCTGTCAGGCCGCAACGCACCGTTCACCCGGACAGACATTTCCAGCAAGACGCCTTGTGCTTTGCGATCTTCGGGCAGCAAGCCGATGCCGTCTCGGATCGCCTCCTTTGGAGAACTCGGCGAGATTTCGCGCCCTTTCAAAACTATGCGGCCGCTCTCACGCGCATCTGCCCCAAAGATCGCCCGCATTGTCTCCGTCCGGCCTGCACCGACCAAGCCAGCAAAACCCAACACCTCGCCCGCGTACAGTGTGAACCCGACATCCTGAACCATCACACCCGCATTCAGCCCCTCGACCTCGAGCACCGGTGCACCGATTTCGACGCTGCGATCCGGAAAAAGATCGCTCAATTCTCGGCCAACCATCATATTGATCAAGTCGTGTTGAGTGATGTCCGCGATATTGACAGTACCCACCGTCTCGCCATCCTTTAGGATCGTCGCACGGGTACAAATGTGGAAAATCTCTTCCAGCCGGTGGGAGACATAGATAATGCACACCCCCTTGTCGCGCAGCTGGAACAAAAGCTCGAAGAGCTTCTCGGTTTCATGGCTGGTCAAAACCGCCGTCGGTTCATCCAAAACCAAAACCGAAGAATTCCGGGTCAGCGCTTTGCAGATTTCAACCACCTGTTGGTAGGCGATCGACAACTCTCCGGCGGGGCGGCTAACGTCAATGTCGGTAAATCCGATCTCTGCCAAAACTTTGCGCGCCTCAGCCTCGATATGGCTGCGCTTGACGAAGAACCCGCCGGTCGACAGATGATCAATGAAAATATTCTCGGCAACGCTCAAATGCGGAGCGATCACCAGCTCCTGGTAGATCACGGTTACACCCATATCGAGCGCCTGACGCGGGGACTGGATGTCCGTTACCTGGCCCTTCAGTTTGATTTCGCCTGCGTCGCGCAAATAGGCGCCTGATAGCGTCTTCATCAGGGTGGATTTCCCGGCGCCATTTTCCCCCATCAGCGCATGGATTTCACCGGCCTCAGCTGCAAACGAAACATTTCGCAGCGCTTTCACACCTCCGAAATGCTTTGCGATGCCGACCATCTCGACCTGTGCCATCGCGTCCTCCCCTCTTTGGATGAAAGGGGCCGCGCGTTCGTCTTCGCGCGAGCCCTCAGAGCTTAGTTCAGCGTCGCTTTCAGCTCGTCCACGCTCAGGAATGCGGGAATTTCAAAGCGGAAAAACGGGTTGGATTTGTCTTCATCAATGTAATCCGCCACGTTTTCGATCGAAATCACGCCCGATGGATAGTAGGATGCCAGCGGCAAATTGGTCCCATCGAGCTTGCCTTCGACCAGTTGGTGAATCAGCTCAATCGCACCAATACCTGTTGCGGTCCCGGAGTTTGGCCCGGTGGTCATCATTTCTCCGTCCGCGATCAGACCCAGAGACACAGCAAACCCGTCAGCCGCGCAAGCCACGGGGATAGTCCCGTTGCGGCCAACATTGTCCAACGCATTCAATGCGCCGATGCCCATAAAGTCGTTTTCGGCGAGGATCAGGTTCAGGTTGTCGCCCTGTGCCGTCAGGATATCTTCCGCTGCAGTCAAGCCGCCTTCTTCGGTCCAACCTCCAGCGCCCCATGCCAAGACGTTGAAGTTTCCTTCCTCCCAGGTCATCGAGCCGTTCGATTTCACTTCCTGGAACAGGTTGAACCCTTTGAGCATTGCATCTTCTTTGCTCATGCCAAGGCCCAATTGCTCAGAACGACCCGCTACGATACCAGAGACCATACCGTTCAAGCGGCTCTCGGATGTGGAGTTGCCCATCAGGCCGACAATCATCGCCGCGTTGATTGGGGTCTCAGCTTCCCAATTTGCAACGATATATTTGCCTGCCTCAAAGCCGTTTCCATAAGGATTTGCGGTGACAGTCGAAACGATTGGGGCTGCGGCATCAGGTGCGGTCCCGATAGCAATGACCGGAATGCCAGCCTCTACGGCGCGTTCCACATCCGCAACAGCGCCCAACACGTCGACTGGATCAATGACGATCACGTCAACACCCAGCGTGATGAAGTTGTCGACTTGAGCGCTTTGCTTGGCCACATCAAAGTCGTTCACTTGTACCTGCAGGTCGTATCCGTATTTTTCTGCAGTCGCCTGAGCACCCTCAATGACCGCAACAAACCAAGGGTTGCCAAGCGTCATCTCGGACCAGCCGATGGTCAGTTTGCCATCGTCTCCAGCAGAGATCGGCAGCGCTTTTTCAATGTCGGATCGTGACGACATGTTCGGGTCGATGACACCCGACAGCGCCGTATTCGGCATCAAGGAGTATATTTCGTGGCCTTCCTCGGCCATCGCCGTTCCGGCCAGAAGCGTCGCTCCCAACAAAACGGCTTGGATTGTTTTCAAAACCTGCATTTCAGTCCTCCCTTTATGCAGCTAAGTTAGAGATCGCCGGCAATCAGTGCTTTGGCGATTTCGGAGATCCCGTCAGTATCGAGTTTGTAGTGACGGTAGAGATGGGTCGGCGGAGCGATCAGTGCGTACTCATCGCGGATGCCATGGCGATAAAGCTTCACACCCGCGCCTTCATCTGCGAGTACCTCGGCCACTGCAGCACCCAGACCACCGATCACGTTGTGCTCTTCCGCCGTCATCAGGCGCTTGGATTTGGCCGCAGCTTTAAGAATGGCGTCACGGTCAATCGGCTTGACGGTTGCCATATCGATGACACCCACATCTAAACCATCAGCAGCCAAAGCCTTGGCAGCTTCGAGTGAAGGGTGCACCGGCAAACCACATGCAATAATGGTCAGGTCATCACCAATACCGTGGACGATCGCCTTGCCAAATTCGAAAGGAGAGCCGTCCTCGTAGACATTCGGCTCGCGGCCTCGACCAATTCGGAAATAGATCGGCTCCGGCCAATCCACGCTCGCCCTGATGGCAGCAGCGAGTTGTGGGCCATCCGCAGGCGAGACGACCGTCAGATCAGCAATCGCCCGCATGGTCGAGATGTCTTCGGTCGCGTGATGCGACGTGCCATAGAACCCCAGCGAAATGCCCGTGTGGTGCCCGATCAGGCGCACAGGCTGCGCGCAATAGGCCACGTCCATACGGATTTGTTCACAAGCAAGCAAACCGACGAAGCTGGCGAACGTCGCAACAAAGGGCATCTGCCCAGTGGTCGCAAGCCCGGCAGCCGCCGTGACCATGTTTTGCTCAGAAATGCCAAACTGGATGTAGCGTTCGGGGTATTTCTCAGCGAAGAGATTCAGCCCGTTCGAGTATTGCAGGTCCGCCGATCCGGCGACTACCGGATGTCCGGCTTCGCGCAACTCTATCAGCGCATTTGACAGGTATGACAGACCCGGTGTCACCGCATTCAATGCGCGATATTGCCAGGAACCCTCTTCTTTGATTTCAGCCACATAAGTCATGATCAGATCACCCGCTCTTCGATCTCTTGAACCGCGCGCGCCGCATCAGCGGGCGTGAGATAGCCCAGATGCCAGCCCGGCTCGGTTTCCATGTATGAAACGCCCTTGCCCTTGAGGGTCCTGGCAATAATGCAGAGTGGTTTTGTCCGCTCTGTGTCCGCCTTGGCCCAGCGGAGCGCTGCCGTCAGGTCGGACACGTTGTGGCCGTCCACAACCTGAACATCCCAGCCAAATGCACGCCACTTCTCATCCAGAGGCTCGATTCCAATGACATCGTCGACAGAACCGTCCAACTGGAACCCGTTCCTATCCACGATACATACCAGATTTCGCAAGCGGTGATGCGCCGCCGACAAAGCGGCTTCCCATACCTGGCCTTCTTGCATTTCGCCGTCACCGGTCATCACGAAAGTGGTGAAATCCAGATCATCAAGCCGTCCGCCCATGGCCATGCCAACACCAGCGGACAAGGCGTGCCCAATTGAGCCTGAAGAAAAATCGACGCCCGGCACCTTGCGCATATCGGGGTGATCACCAAGCGGATTGCCCAGACGGGTATATCCGTCCAACACATCCTTAGTGATCCAGCCCAATTCTTCATAGATCGGGAACAGACCCACCGCCGCGTGACCTTTGCCCATCAGAAACCGGTCCCGCTTAGGGTCTTTAGGGTCCGCCTTGTTGATCGACATTACGTCGTAATGCAAAGCGGCGAAGGCTTCAGCGGCCGAAAACACGGACGTGTAGTGCCCCACCTTTGCAATTTCGATCAACCGAATGGTTTCCAATCGAATGAATTTCGCGCGGTCGCGCAGGTGGTCAATTTCATCGTCAGTGGGGCGAAAACTCTCCCACGGCGCTTGGTTCGTTTTCGGATTATCTAGCATCGTTTCGTCCGTATTATATCATATATGATTTCGAGAGACATGCGTATGTTACGCAGCAAATGAGTTCCGGCGCATAATCAGGTCAGAGGCTTTCTCGCCAATCATGATCGCCGCCGCATTGGTGTTCCCTGATACAAGGTTGGGCATGACGGAATTGTCGACAACTCGCAGACCCGCGATTCCATGGACACGCAATTCCGGGTCAACGACGGCCATTTCGTCGCGCCCCATCCGGCAGGTGCCTACAGGGTGATAGACAGTCTTGCCGTGCTTCTTCCAATAGGCGACCAGTTCCGCTTCATCGGTCTTAGCCGGGAAGGCTTCACGGGCTTGGACGTAAGGCTTGAAAGCGTCCTGAGCCAGAATTTCCTGCGCCTTGCGCAACCCGGCCACCGAAAGCCGGATGTCATCGGGATCAGAGAAAAAGTTTGGGTCAACCCTTGGCAGATCACGAGGGTTTCCCGACCGCAATGTAACTTCACCCCGGCTTTTGGGTCGCAAGACACAGGGGTTCACCGTGGCACCTGCGGCTTTCAGATCCTTGGCATCCGCGTTCTCCATAAAGACGATCGGCAGAAAGTGTAGTTGCACGTTTGGCTCATCATCCGGGTTGTCCACGTTCAGAAAGCAGCATGCCTCTGACACGTTTGATGCCACCGGCCCTGATCTGAACAGCAAGTACTGCAACCCGTTCTTAATCGCATTGAACCCTGTATCCTGCCCGTAATAGCCGTACCGCCCTGTGCAATAGCGGATCGCTCCAGCTTCAAAGTGATCCTGCAGATTTTGGCCCACGCCCTCCAGCTTGTGCGTCATCGTGATCCCGTGTCGCGCCAACTCCGCTTCGGGGCCAATGCCGGACAGCATCAAAAGCTTGGGCGTTTGCAACGCGCCCGAAGCGATAATGACCTCCTTGTCGGCTCGGATGATCTTGCGGTCATTGCCGTTTAGAACCTCGACCCCGACAGCACGATCGTTCTCAATAATAATCCGTGACACAAACACGCCTGTTTGCACGGCCAACGCTCCAGACGCCCTGCCCTGCGGCAGGTAAGCTACGGCGGCGGAACAGCGCCGTCTGTTGCGAGTCGTCGTCTGATTGATCCCTACGCCTCGCTGCCGCACGCCATTGAAATCGGCTGTGAAGGGTTCCCCCATCTGCTGACAGGACTTGATGAAAGCGCGCGTAAGTTCGTCCACGTTCCCAGTGTCAGACACCCCAAGCGGGCCGCCGACCCCATGAAACTCATCGGCCAGTCGGTTGTTGTCTTCCGCTCGTTTAAAATAGGGCAACACATCCTTGTAAGCCCAGCCGTCCGCTCCGGCCTCCGCCCAGCCATCGTAGTCGGCCTTCTGCCCCCGAATATAGATCGCCGCATTCACCGAACCGCCGCCACCGAGCACGTTCCCCTGAGGAAGAGACGGGGTTGCGCCATTCAAATGCGACTGCGGTTCGGTTTTGTAATCAGTAAGGTATTTGCCACCAAGCAGTTTCACAAATCCTGCCGGGATATGGATCAACGGATGTGTGTCTTTGGGGCCTGCCTCCAACAGTAGAACAGAACCGGCGCCTTCGCTGGCCAGTCGACCCGCGACCGTACATCCGGCTGATCCTCCACCTACAACGATATAATCAGGCATTCTCGTCCTCCCAGCGGCAATCAATTTGCTTGCTTAAACATCATATATGATATTTATTACAGGCTGACAACAACATTCTGAAACGGAGGCAAACATGCTTGATTTCAAAACGAGAAAAGAGGTTGATGCGGTGCTCGATACAACGCATCTCATTGGAAAGGCGTTCATTAATGGGAACTTTGTCGACGCCGTGAGCGGAGAAACCTTTGACAACGTTTCTCCGCGTGACGGTAAAGTTCTCAATCAAGTTGCCTCGTGCGATTCGCCGGATGTTGATCTCGCCGTTGGGGCGGCGCGAAAAGTCTTCGAAGCCGGAACCTGGTCAGATATGGAGCCAAAGGAACGCAAGAAAGTCATGTTGCGGTTTGCTCAAGCCTTTGCAGACAACGCAGCCGAGCTCGCCGTCCTTGAGACTATAGATATGGGCAAACCGATTGCCGAAAGCACCGGTTTTGATGTCGGCGCGGTGTATGAGTGCCTGCAATGGTATGCAGAATGGTGCGACAAGGTTTATGATGAAATTGCGCCTTCGGGACCGAACTCACTTGGCATGATTACCCGAGAAGCTATCGGTGTGGTTGGAGCCGTGACACCGTGGAATTTCCCCATGTTGATGTCGATGTGGAAGGTCGCCCCGGCCCTTGCGGCTGGCAATTCGGTCATTCTGAAGCCGGCCGAACAGTCCCCGCTTACTGCGCTGCGGATTGCAGAGTTGGCCGCCGAAGCCGGCGTGCCCGACGGTGTTTTCAACGTGTTGCCGGGGTTTGGCCCAACCGCGGGCCAATCCATCGGAATGCACATGGACATCGATGCGCTGGTCTTCACCGGATCCGGCGAGATTGGCAAAAAGTTTCTTCAATACTCTGGCCAGTCCAACATGAAGCGGGTCTGGCTGGAATGCGGTGGCAAGACTCCTTTTATTGTATTCAATGATTGCAAGGACATCGGTGAGGCCGCAGAGACTGTAACAAACAGCATGTTCTTCAATCAGGGCGAAGTCTGCGTCGCGCCGTCTCGACTTATTGTAGAGAATGGTATTCGAAACGAATTCATGTCCGAGGTGCGTGCAGCTGCGTCCAAGATCTCTGCCGGCGATCCCTTGAACCCAGATACCAAAATGGGTGCCATGGTTGATGAAAATCAGATGAACCGCGTCCTCGACTACATCAAAATCGGAGAGAACGAAGGCGCCGAAATTACTACTGGCGGCAATCGGGCAAACCTGAATATCGGTGGCTATTATATCGAACCCACCATTTTCGAAGGTGTCCGCAACGACATGCGCATCGCGCAAGAAGAAATTTTCGGACCTGTCCTGTCTGTCATTGACGTCACAGACGTTGATGAAGCGGTGCGAACGGCGAATGACAGCCAGTTTGGCCTTGCTGCGTCAGTATGGACGAAAGACCTTTCAAAAGCGCATCAAGTGTCACGCAAACTGAGATCCGGCAGCGTTTGGGTCAACTGCTTTGACGGCGGCGACATCACCATGCCGTTTGGTGGGTATAAGCAATCGGGCAATGGTCGGGATCGTTCAGCTCATGCGCTGGACAAATACACCGAACTCAAATCCACTTGGATGGAGCTGTAAAAAGGACTGGGCCGCGGCAGCGCGGCCCTATTCCGCCACCTGGCGTTTGGACAACCAGTCGATAATTCTATCTCCCCATTCAATGTCATGGCGGATAGCCTGCCGAGCTGCCTCCGGATCTTTGGCTTCCAAAGCGGCAAGAACAGCCTCGTGCCGGTGTTCTCCAGACAATTCGCGTGTCGGCACGGTTCGGTGGAACTCGTTCAGGACTGGGCCGATCATTGCCCACATGCTAGCAATGGTGTGCATCACGATGTCCCAACCTGACGCCTCTGCCAGTTGGAAATGGAACTGCCGGTTCAACTGGGACGCCCGTTTGGCGTCGGTGGCCACTACGTCCAGAAAGTCATCTTGCAATGCCCTCAGGTCACGCAAAAGTTTTGGCGGAGCTTTGGCCGCCGCCGCCGCCGCTGCGTCCCCTTCCAGCGAAAGCCGAATTAATTTGACTTGCAGCAGATCCTCCGCGTCCAGAACCGGTACGTGAATCGCGGTTGCCGTTTTCATGGTCAGGGCCTGTTCGCTGACCAGCCGAAACAGAGCCTCGCGAACTGGCGTCAAGGACACACCTAACTCTTCGGACAGTGCCGAGATCTTGAGCCTGTCGCCAGGTTCAAATTGGCCATCCATTAACGCCGTTCGAAGGTCCATGTAGACGCGGTCGGACAGACTTTGTTTTGGTATCTGTTTCAAAATGGACATTTCATCTACCTCTATTTACTATATGATATATGAATTAGAAGAAATCTTCAACTGGGGCCTACGTCCGGCGGCGCAAACTTGTTCGACATTTTTCTGGTATGCTGAGTGACTTGAACGGAGAGAAAGAAAATCATCCCTTAGCTGCCAAGAGCGAGTTCATTACTCGCTGACGAGGCAATTGAAGCGCGGCGAGATATCGGGCTCGAACCCGGAGGCCGTCGCCCTGCCCCTTCGCGTGACTGGATCAGTCTTTTGGTTTCGGCTGGTTGACACTTCGTGCGACTTCCCGACAGCGCTCTAAGCCGAAAACACCATAAATGCCGACAGCCGACTGGAAACACTTCACTTGCCTGTGCGGCTTGACCCGAGCCCTAAGTTTCCTCCACCTCACGGAGAGTCCTTAGGGTTGGTTTGATGGCCCTACGCGGCCAATTTGTCCATCATCGTTCTTTGTGCAAATTCAGTTGGCGTCAGGTTTCCCAACGCCGAATGCGGTCTTTGTTTGTTGTAGTCCTCTTGCCATGCTTCCAGCGTTTCACGGGCCTCGACCAGTGAGCGGAAGAGCGTTTCATTCAAGCATTCGTCGCGCAGCTTGCCGTTGAAGCTTTCGATGAGCGCGTTCTGGGTTGGCTTTCCCGGCGCGATGTAATGCCAGCCGATCCTGGTTTCCTGCACCCATCGCAGTATGGCCATGCTGGTGAACTCGGTTCCGTAACACCTTCGCAATGACGTTGAGTTAGCATCAGATCATTGTCATGCTGAAGCGTTCCAGCACGTTTGAACTTGTGTCAGTTTGGCGTTTTGGTCAACAACAGGTCTCTCCCATAACAAACACAGAGTACTCTTTTGCGGCTCTCACCGTCCTTAAGACGAGATCTTCAGGTCGTTGAGCAGAAGGCCTGAACATTATCTACGAGGTCGAGTGCTCGCCTATACGGCCCTTACAGACAAAGGTCCTTCTGCTGTCGATCATCCCTCAAAGAAGGGACGATAAGGTTCGCCACGTTTGATGATCCCGTGCACAGTGCGGGCCATTTTGGCTGCGATTGCGGTATACGCCTTCCGGCGCAAATGGGTGTTTTGGCGATCTTTTGCGATTTAACGTTCGAATTTGTCGCGGAAGCTGTTAGTCTTTTGCATGATGGGTACCTGACCCGCCATCCAGAGTGTGCGGCGCAGTCGGGCGTTTCCATATTTGGACAACTTGGTCTGGCCGCGGAATTTCCCGGACTGGGCGGTTGCCAGGTCCATGTCACAGAACTTCAGGAATTGGCGGTGATGCTGAAAGCGGCGCAAATCGCCAGCCTCCGCCAGGATGGTCAGCGCATTGATCGGCCCGATCCCCGGGATAGATGTCAGCAGCTGATAGTCGTCGTTAGTCTTGAGCAGTTCAACGGCGCGGTCCTCGATCTCGTTACGCTGAGCAATCAGACTACGCCCTTCACTCAAGACCAGGCGGAACATCCTGGCAGCGTCAGAGTCCTTCGCAATTGTCGGGCCCACTGAGTATTTGGCGGTCTGATAAATATCTGTAAGCAAACGTTCTTTCGAGGCTTTGCGGCCGACTATTACCCAGGCATCAGCAATGAATACCTTGTGGTCCATGACAGAGATAAAATGCGCTGAAAGATCGCGTTCGAGAAAGGCAAAGAACCAGTCACTGCGCGAGCTGCAATGGAAGCGTTCTGCCTCGGGCCAGTATAGCGGCAGATAGTGAGTCAGGGTGCGATACCTAAACTCGGTTTTCGAGCAGGAGACGATGTCGTGCGTTTTGGACAATTCCTGAAGATCGTTTGTGCCGCACAACAGTGGATCGTGATTGAACTGTTCGTTCCCGATCTGCAGCATGTGCAGGATGACCTGCGCATCCTTTGGGTCGTTCTTGTCCCAACTGTTGTTCAAGGCCTCACGGGTACGGGCCAATGCGACCGAAGACACCAACTTCACATCGAAACCGGCGTCCCCAAGCCGGTAGGCGAGCGCGCGGTGATAATTGCCCGTGGCCTCAAAGGCCGGGAAAGCCGACCGACAATGCCTACATTGAGGCGTTCAACAGCGAACTCCGATCTGAATGCCTGAACGCTCATTGGTTCATGGGCCTTGAAGATACCGCCGAAAAGTTGGAGGCTTGGCTCCGAGACTACAACGAAGAAAGACCGCACAGCGCCATTGGGAACAAGGTTCCAGCAGCGCTCATGAAATTGCCAGGCGCATCCAGCCCGTCTGTGTGATCAAAGGACGAAAGATCTAGCCCCGAGCGGGGACACTTCCGGTAGCACAGCACCACCCTTTGCCGCCTCACAGCCCTTCGCGGAACAATGTATATGCGGAATCGCGGCTCATGATTTGGGCCCTTTCAGGCGGGCGTAGGTCAAAAATTCATCCATCGTCTGATCATCGGGTTCCTGCCCAGTAAAGGCACGTAGGAACCCCGCGACCCGGCTGAGGCGCGTTTCAAGACTCTCGCGCAGCTCCAGCGCGTGGTAACCGATCTGCTGGAAATAAATCACACGGGCGCGGATGTCAGCCTCTTCCTCTGGATAGCCATGGCGCAGGAAAAGCTGAGTCACCGCCTCAAGGCGCGTAGCATCCGCTTTGTCGATGCGGGCGCGGACATTGGCGTTGCGCCGCGACCATTCACGCATCGCAAAATCCAGACCTGAATCAAACCCGTCAGAATCCACAAAGCACCGGAAGAAGTTTGAAACCGCTTCCGCGATTGTGCGCGAAGGCAGCCTGCACTGTGCAAGGATTTGGCCGGTGTTTCGGTTTTCCCATTCATCCAAAAGCGATTCCTGCAGGTCGCTTTTGCTTTTGAAATACCAATAGAAACTGGACCGCGACACATCCAGACGTTCGGCCAGTGACAGAATTTTCAGCTCTGCCACGCCGTCATGAACCAAAACATCGCGGGCAAGGTTCAACCAATCCTCGCGTGTGACCTTGATGTTCCCGACAAGAGGTTCCCGGTCAGGGTCTTCGCGGACAAGCTTGGGTGCGGTGCGCTCTGCCATCAGCTTTCTGGCGGGGCACCACCCTCGGCTGTGCGTTTGGCGATGAATGCTTGCAATGCCTCGACCCGATCACCAGAAACTTTGGGGCGTTGGTCGGCCTCAAGAATGCCTTTCCAGACGGCGGTGGCACGGGTGTTGGCGTCTTTAGCACCACGTTCTGTCCATGTTCCGAAGTTGGCATAGTCATGCACAATGGGTTCATAGAACTCGGTATTGTAACGCTCCATCGTTTGCGGTGAGGCAAAGAAATGACCAGAGGGTTCGACATGCAGTAGCGCGTTGTCAAAGCCAATCTCATCAGCGCTTGCAGCGCGGCCTGCGCAAAGCTCGGCTACCATGTTCAGGACTTCGGCATCAGTGACCAATTTTTCGTAAGAGACGCTAAGCCCCCCTTCCAGCCACCCGGCAGAGTGGATGATCACCGACGCGCCCGCCATCAGACAGCCCCAAAGGCCAAACTGGTTTTCGTTGGCGGCCTGCACATCGTTGATGTTGGACGCCGACCCAGCGGCCGAGCGCCACGGCAGGCCGATAAGACGCGCCAGCTGGCCTGCAGCCAATGAAGCCTGGAAATGCGTTGGTGTGCCAAAGGCAGGCGCGCCTGACTTCATGTCGACGTTCGACGTGAAGGTGCCATAGCAGATCGGTGCGCCGGGCTTGACCAATTGCACCAATGCAATCGCGGCCAAAGCCTCGGCATGGCTAAGCGTGATGGCGCCTGCCACAGTGATTGGTGCCATAGCGCCCATCAGCGTGAACGGGGTCACGATGCTCATCTGGCCGTTCTTTGCAAAGTCGATCAGGCCCTGTGCCATCGGCAGATCAAGCGTGCGGGGGCTGTTGGTGTTGATGATCGTATAGGCATGGGGGTTGGCCATAAACTCTTCATCCGACAGGCCCCGGAAATCCCGCAGCATTTCGAAATTATCCATTGCCTGCGGCGTGCCGCGCGAAAAAAGGAACGGGAATTTATCCGTCAGGGTCAGCTGCGCTTCGGTGGTAAAGTAGTGGCGGACATGCGTTTCTACGTCCTGAGGTTCGACCGAAGGGGACATCATTTGAAAGACGTCAAAGTGATGCGCAAGCTGCGTGTATTCGCGGTAATCGCGTGCAGATCCGGGGCGACGGCCTCGTTCCAGATCGGTGGCATGTGGCGCCCCGGCCCCTGGCTGGAAGGCAATCGTCCCAAGCTCCAGCACCAAACCGCGATGGCGCGCGCCGGCGCGGCAGTTGATGGACTTCGGTGCTGTTCTCAGCGCTTCTACCACCATGTCACGGCCGATGTAGACCATTTCGGTGCTTTCATCGACGCGGGCACCGCCCTTGGCGAAATAACCCCGCGCCTCAGCGTTTAGCACCTTCATCCCCAGCTCTTCCAACGTGCGGAGCGCAGTTTCGTGCATGTTCGCGATTTCATCGGTGGAAAACACATCCATCACAGGGAATGGATTGCGCAGCTGGCGATAATTCACGTCACGCTTGGGAGCGGCACTGGTGTCGACCGCTGACCTGCGCCCGCGACGTCCACCGCGCGTCCTGCCTTCGGGTGCCATAACCATGATTACCCTCTCATCGCTTGGGCGGTTGGATCGTAAGGAGAGGCCGCAATGACGCGCGCGCTTTTCTCGGCGCCAACAATATGCACCTGCAATTCGTTGCCTTCGGCGATCTGGTCAACATCAACCATCGCCATCGCGAGGGATTTGCCCACGGTGTAGCCGTAGCCGCCAGACGTCACAAAGCCGACAAGCTTGCCATCTTTCCAAACAGGCTCGTATCCGCTGGCGTCGGCATCGTCGCTGTCAACTTCAAGTGTGACGACCATTTGCTTTGGACCATTGCCATCGCGTTCGGCCAATGCGGCCTCGCGCCCGACATAGTCACCTTTGTCCCAGTCGATCCAACGGTCCATGCCGGTTTGCGCAGCGGTGTAGCCTTGGGTGAATTCCGCCGACCAGATACCAAAGCTTTTCTCAAGCCGCAGCGAAAGCAGCGCGTTAAAGCCATATTCACGGATGCCAAATTCTGCACCAGCCTCAAGCAGCAGCTTGCGCAAAGTGATGTGATCGCCGTAGCGGCAGTTGATCTCATATCCCAATTCACCCGCAACAGATATGCGGGCAACGCGTGCGCGGACCAAGCCAATGTCAAACTTGCCGCAACCCATGAATGTCAGATCACCGACTGGGCCATCTGTCAGCTTTTCGATGACCTTGCGTGAATTTGGACCGGCAAGTGAGAAGCCGACCATTTCTTCACCCAGATCGCGGACTGTCACACCGTCGTCCATGTGATCTTCGAACCAACGCATGTGCCATTCACGCAAATAGTAGCTGCCCATGATCCAACAGGTGCCATCGCCCCAATTAAAGACGGTCAGGTCACCTTTCATTCGGCCATCTTCGCCCAGCATTGGCGCAAGTTTCGCACGGCCCGGTTTAGGCAGGGCGCTGGCCATGATTTTGTTCAGCCAGCTTTCTGCATTTGGACCTGAGACCTCGTATCGCGAAAAGGCCGAGATATCCAGAAGGCCCACGTTTTCACGCACGGCTTTGCATTCCTCCCCGACCAGATCAAAGGCGTTCGAACGTTTCAGTGTTGGGGTCTCTTCAAAGCCTTTCGGTGCGAAATAGAGCGGCACCTCCAAATCCCAGCTTGCCCCCCAAACAGCACCTGCTTCGCTCATATCAGAATAGGCGGGCGCCATTTTCAGCGGACGACCCGCTGGCAGCTGCTCATTCGGATAGGTCATGACAAAGCGACGGGTGTAGAACTGGCCGGTTGTCTGTTTGATGTATTCTTTGTTTTCGGCAAATTCTCCAAAGCGAGCCACATCCATGCCAAACACATCGGCCTCGGGCTCACCATGGATCATCCATTCAGCCAGCGATTTGCCGACACCGCCACCCTGCAGGAAGCCAGCCATGACGGCACAGGCACACCAATAGCCGGGCTTGCCGCGCACAGGACCAACCAAGGGGTTCCCATCAGGGGCGAATGTGAAGGCGCCATTGACCCATGTTTTCACGCCGACGTTTTGCAGATCGGGGAAACGTTCAAAGCCAAGAATTAGCTCTTTCTCGATCCGGTCAGGGTCTTCGTTCTGCAGCTCGAACCCATAGTCCCATGGCGCGCCGTCCATCATCCAGTGCTGATGGTCTACTTCGTAGATCCCCAGCAAGATACCTTTCTGATCCTGCCGCATGTAAGTGAACCCTTCCAGGTCCACAGTCAGGGGAAGCTCTTTATCCAGTTCGGCCACGGCTGGGATGGTGTCAGAGATCAGGTAGTGGTGGTTGAGTGGCGAGACCGGCAGCTCGATCCCTGCCATACGGCCGACCTGCTTGGCCCACAGGCCAGCGGCGTTGACCACGTGTTCGGTATGGATGGTGCCCTTTTCGGTTACAACTTCCCAACCATCAGCGGTTTGGTTCAGCTCAAGCACGCGGTTGTGCTCGATCACCTCTGCACCGTGTTTCTTGGCCGCACCTGCATAGGCGTGAACGGTGCCGGTTGTGTCGATGTAACCCTCACGCTCGGCATACATACCGCCAAGGATACCGTGTGTGGACATAATCGGGCAGTGCTCTTTCGCCTCTTCTGGGGTGATCAGATGCACGTCGTTGATGCCGATGGATTGGAAGGTGCGGTAAGCGGATTGCAACCATTCCAAGCGATCAGGTGTACCGGCAAGGGTCATGCCGCCGGTCATATGCATGCCAACGGACTGGCCCGATTCCTGTTCAATCTCTGACAAAAGGTCGATCGTGTAGGCCTGCAAACCGGCAATGTTAGGGTCGGCGTTCAGCGCATGAAACCCACCTGCCGCGTGCCAACTGGACCCGGCTGTCAGCACGCTACGTTCGATCAAGCAAACGTCTTTCCAGCCAAATTTTGCCAAGTGATAAAGAACCGAGGCGCCGACGACGCCGCCACCAATCACCACTGCACGGTAATGAGATTTCATCTCGGCCTCTCCCAATCAGGTAAATCAAAGACTGTCACAGGTCTCGCCTCTGGACACCGATGTCTATTGCAGGTTAGGCGCAATGGACATGAGTGTCTAGAGCGAAGCATTGCCAGCTTGTTCACCTCGGCGCTCGACAGCCTGGCCGGGAAAGTCTGCGGATCACAATGGCTTTGAGGGTGTGACCGCCCCCGACGGCATCAATGTGCCAAGACGGGTTTGCGATGATCCACAAAGGCTCAGTGCCAGACAAACATGCAATAGGCCATCTTCTCACGCCTCGCGACAGATCATCTTTCTCGGATCGTCCACATCCTGAACCGGCCCTGCCCTGTCACTTCGCGGATCAAACCTTGTGCCTCCATCCAGGCCAGATTGCGCTGAACGGCGGCGCGGCTGGCGTCTGTCATGGCCGCGGCCATTGGGGCAGAGACCAAAGGCCACTCGGTGAACACCTTGCACAAGGCGGTTGGCGTGCGGCCAGACAAATGCGCCATGGCGGTCTCTGCCTGTTTGGTCCAGGCTTCAATGTCGTCAAGTGTGCGCATCGCCTTAAAAATCGCGCTGCTCATGCCATCCAGCCAGCGGCCCAAGCGGTCTGCTGGCACGCCCGAAACACGCAGCCCCCCTGCCCCACCCATCGCAAGCGGTGCGAAGACTGCGCCGCTTCCGTCACTTGCCCCGATCCTGGACGCGGTGACTGCGGCTTCCATCTGGTCGCCGTTCTGTCCGAGGCCCGCCAGCCTCCAGAGATGAAAGCCCATGCACGCCCGTGTGACCGGGTGGAGATCGGCTGCGGCTGCCATCACGTCCAGCCATCCACCTGCGCGATCCTCGAAGCGCTCGGAACTGCCGTCGACGTACTCAGGATCGCGGCGATCCAGGAAAGCGGCTAGATCGCCCATCGGTCCAGGACCGCTTGTCAGGCGTCGAACAGCCCATCCAATTCTCGCCAGTGCATTTGAGTCATCTTGTGCACCTGACAGCCGCATCGATATCCAGAGCGCCAGACGATCAGAACTCATCCGATCCCCGTTGAGCCAGCTAAGATCCGCCGCCTCGATCAGAGCCAGCCTGTGCCGCCAGCCTTCCGGGCCGCGCAGCAGTCTGTCGTCCAGAGCTCCCAGGCGTCCAGCCACTCTTGCCAGTTGCGCAGCGTGGACGGCTTCTGCCATTGCCCAGTCATCGATGACAGCAGTTTCGAGCGGTTCCGCACGCGGCCCGGGAGGTAAACCATCCGGTTCTTCTTCGAATGATCCCGGCAGAAACCAGAGATCGTCTTCGTGCGCCGCTTCATCCTCCTCAATGGTGATGAGGGGGTCGTCGTAATCATCAGTCAAAGTAGAGGCTTGCGACTTCATATGTGCAAAATATTAGACTTTTGCACATTACCCAAGCGTTTTGTCGTCGCTGCCTGCGCTCTTTACGTAGCACGCACGCGCTACTGCAGGTGGAATCTCTCAGATCACGCTCAGCGCTAGTAAACCAAGTGATTGTGCACCAGCACGACGAGAGAACACTAAGTTGCATCCGTTTACAAACGATCATTTAATAGCGATACCTAAAATTGCAAACGGCCCGATTTCATGCCCCTGATAGGCTATGCGCGCGTCTCAACCGAGGATCAGACCCCCCTGCCCCAGTCTGAAGCCCTGCAAACCGCGGGATGCGTCGAGATTTTTGAAGAGCACGCCTCTGGCGGCAATCGCGCGCGGCCGGTGCTTGCGCGTGTTCTCGAGCGTGTCCAGACCGGCGACACGCTGGTCGTTGTGCGGATCGACCGGCTTGCGCGGTCTCTGTCGCACTTGCTGGAGGTGATCGAGCGCCTGGAGGCCAAGGGAGCTTTCTTCCGCTCGCTGCAGGATCCAATCGACACCGCCTCCCCTCAAGGAAAATTCACATTGCAGGTTCTGGGCGCCGCTGCCGAGTTCGAGCGCGCGCTGATACGTGAGCGCACAAAGGCCGGACTTGCCTCTGCGCGCGCCAAAGGGCGCGTTGGTGGCAATCCTGGGCTTCGCACCAAAGACCCCGCCGCGCTGCGCAAGGTGCGGCTGGCACGACAGGACGGCTACATGGAGCGCCTGAACGAAACCGCGCAGGAATGGGTGCCACACGTGCGACGCCTGCGCCCCGACATGGCCTGGGAAGATGTGCTACGGATCATCAATGGCCCCCTGCCCCACGACCGTCACTGGACACAAAGCCGTTTGCTCCGTGCTGTGAAAGCCTACGTCCGGGACGGGTTTCTGCCTTCTGAGGTCCTAGCCCGCGCTGGCCGCCGCGAAACCGACGATCGCCTGCCCGCTATAGTGGCCGGCATCAAGGGCGCGGACCCAGACATCACTCTTCAGGCAATCTGCGACCAGCTTGAGTCGATGCGCGAGCGCACCCCTCGAGGCCGCACCAGCTGGCAGCCGTCTTCGGTCAAAATGCTGCTGGAGCGTGCTGAAAAGCTGGGGTTGCTGAGGTCCGCGCATTAATAACAACCTTGTAAATCTTCCACGCCGCGGAACGATTGCACTGTTGCAGCGCACTTTGTGGGCAGGAGAATGGGTTCACGATGCGCAACCGACGTTCTACACGCATTCCGTCGTGCATTTTCCCGCTCGTCAATGCTGGCACCCGGCGATCAGTGAGCTAGACACAAACGTAGTACTATTGGCTGAAAGATGACATGTCTCTGCTGGGGCGCAACCTACCCATTGCGTTTAAACCGGCAAATCCTCGACCGGGCACGAACCCGGGTTGGCGTCGAGTAAAGCTACGGTGCGCTCCCAACGGTTTCCACCTGTCTCCAGTACCTGACAATCGATTTAGCCAAGACCGGGAACATGATCGAGGTCACTGCCCTAGAATTTTTCGACGACTGTTCCTGAACCTGAATCTACGAAAAGTATCTGCTATCGATCATTCTATGCAGACTATTTGAACAACAAAACTGGGCGCAATCTGCCCTCAGAGAATCGGTGACGGGAGCCATAGGTTGTGCTGAAGCAAGAACGTGGTTAGCGGTTGCTTTCCAGTGTTCCTCGAAGCCGTCGAGTGAGAGCATCGGCTTTTTTGAGTGTTGAACTTATGGTCACTGAACAATCTCTGGAACCTAGAATGTCACGGATCGCACCTCCTCCTTCTATAATTTGGTCTCATCGGATAGGTCTCGCGGTTCGGTGAGGCGTGGTTGAATTGGTCCTGTCTACGCTGTGCTTTGTGCTGGATACTATTCCCTCGACGCGAACAGCCGCGATGCCCCCTACCCTGCTGGAGATCATTGAGGCCTCATGCGACAGGGTCTTGACCTTCTATGCTCATGCAGTGCGTTTGACCTGATCGTTTGGGCCCGGAACCCAAGTATCAATGTAACTTTGAATGTCGTCCCAATTGGGCCTTGGATTTGCCGTAGGTTTGTCGGTGCGTTGTCCGATCCGGCCTGAGTTCGCTGTATCTCTTGCCAGCCGGATTTTCGGTCAAGACACCGTTGAGAAACTAGGCGCTAGCAACATCCAGTCAGCGCCAGATTGGCTCGTGAACCGCAAGTTTGTGCGTGCTGTTAACAGCTGTTAACTCGGGAAGGTATGTGGCTTCCCTAGTAGCGCTTTGGTTCAACAGCACAATTTGTGGATAAAATCCTTGACTTAACAGGGTGAATCACGGCCATTAGAGTCAAGTTGCGCAAATAAGCGCGTTCGAGCAGAGAAATTGCAACTATGTTTCAGACGGCACCCATCGAAGCGGCGTCCCAATCCGAGCTTACAAGCCAGATGGCCGCGCGTCTACACACGGCGCTCACGACGCATCTTCAACAAGCCTATGCGCCCGATCAGCGCAAAAAATTGAGACTATTCAGCGCAACAGAGACTGCTGACCTACTCGGTGTGACCGGTCAATTCTTGCGCAAGTGCCATAGCGATGGGTCGTTGCCTGAGCCTAAAGTCATCAAGAACGGACGGCGCTTTTATTCCGGGGAAGAGATCCTGCAAGCGCGCCATTTCTTGGAGGCAAGCTCTCGAAAGCCGGGTAAGTATCTTCCCGGGCGTCGCGAGGGTGACAAGCTTCAGGTCATTCAGCTGATGAACTTCAAAGGTGGATCTGCTAAGTCCACCTCTGCGATCCATCTGTGTCACTACCTTGCTTTGAGTGGCTACCGGGTGTTGGCGATTGACTTGGACCCACAAGGGAGCCTCACGGGCTTTTGCGGGATTCAAACGGAACTGGAGTTCGAAGGCGCGTCAATCTACGACGCACTGCGTTATGACGATCCAGTGCCGATGTCAGAAGCTGTCGTGGAAACCTATTTCCCTGGCTTGCATTTGGCCCCTGCCCGCCTTGTGCTGAGCGAATTTGAGACTGAAACAGCGGTCAATGCGGGGCGCGGTGTCGCGTTCTTTGAGAAGCTCAGTCTAGCGATCCAGTCCGTTGAGAGCGACTACGATGTAGTGGTGATCGACAGCCCGCCAGCTCTGGGGTTTTTGACTCTGACCGGCCTTTATGCCGCGACCTCTGTCATCGTGCCGATGACGCCAAGCATGCTCGACCTTGCCTCTACACAGCAGTTTGTTGAGATGACATCTGCTTATCTCGGGGTGATCGAGGACACGGGCGTCAAGCTCGATCATGATTTCTTCTCTTTTCTCATTACGCGGGACGATCCGAGCGACATTCCCAGTCAGCAGATTGTGAGCTTGATGCGCGCCCTTTTCCAAGATCGTGTCGTTGGAGCGACCGGACTGCGCAGTACGGCAATTGGCGACGCGTCGATGCTCAAGATGTCGATCTATGAGGTTGCACGATCCGAGATGACGCGGTCGACCTACGATCGGGCAAAGAACAGCATGGATGCAGTAGGTGCGGAGATCGCAGGTATGCTTCAACAGGCATGGGGGCGTTAGTCATGGCAATGGGGAAGAATAAGACCGGTATCATGGCTGCGATCACTGCGGCAAGCGAGGCGTCAAAGGAGGGTGCGTCCGACAGGGCCCATCGGACCTTGCCGAAGGGAACTATCGGTTCGGTCCGCGCGGGCCTCGGGGGCATTCAGGAAATCGACACCAACTTGATCCTCGCCTGGGGTCCGAAGGATCGGCTGGATATCGAGTTAACAGCTGTTAACAGTGACGCGCCAGATGAATCCATTCAGGATCTCGCCACAAGCATCGCTGAGTCTGGACAGCAAGTTCCAGTGCTTCTGCGTCCATCAAAGGATCGTGACGGTCATTTTGAAGTCATCTATGGCCAGCGACGCATACTTGCGTGCCGCCATCTAGGGATGCCGGTGCGGGCTCTGATCCGCACGCTCGATGATACCGATGCTTTAATGGCGAAGGGGCTCGAGAATGCCAGCCGTACAGAGCTGAGCTACTATGAACGTGTTCGGTTCGCACAGGCGATCTTGGAGCAAGGATACTCCCGGGCGGAGGCATGCCAAGCTTTGGCGATCAGTAAGAACACTCTTTCGCAGCTTGAACGTATCAATCGGCTTGTGCCCGTGGCGGTCGGTGAAGCCATCGGCGCGGCCTCGGGCGCAGGGCGCCCCAAATGGACGACCCTCGCTACAGCGTTCGAGAAGGACCAACTTTCGGAGGAGCGTGTATTGGATGTGCTTGGTCAATCTGGTGTCCTTGATTCCGACGGGCGCCTGGACGTAGTCCTCAAGGAGATTGGCAAGCGAGGTAAGCAAGAGCGATCTGTCGAAGAGCGCTCGCCGGTTCCCGGTGTGCAGATCAAGAGTGGAAAATCGGGACTCTCAGTGACCGTAAAGCGGGTAGGAGAGAACACAAGTTTCGCGAATTGGCTGGATCAGAATCTGGACCAGCTCATTCAAGACTCCTTCGATCGGTTCCAATCAGAGAGCCACGAAGGATAGCGGCGGTTAACAACTGTTAACCGTCAAGACGGAGGCACTGAGCAGAAAGGAGGACGGCACAAAAGAAAAACCCTCGAAACCGAAGTCCCGAGGGCTGCTGCGCACAAGGCGCGATTTGTTTTGACACTACAATCCTAGCAGCCCGCGAATCGCAAAACAACGAAAAACGTCTTCGGGCGAATAGGTTTTCTGTGCCTAGCTAAAAAATGACAAAATTCAATGATGCTCCGCATGGAGCGACTGGGACAGGCATGCCTCAGAACGGTAGAGGTATGTCCAATATCAACCAATCCTCGGGGTGGCGCAAAGCGACGGCAGGACTCGCGGTCGCTGAACAGCACGCACAAGTTGGTGAAAGAGCAGCCGTGCCCAAAACCCAAGCATTCGTAGCCGTGAAGCGTGTTGGCGCTCATATCGGCCTCAAGGCCGGCGACATGCTGCTTCTCGACACACTTGGAGCCTTCACACAGGCCCAGGACTGGGAGGAGGGACAGCGTCCGATCGTCTGGGCGTCCAACGCCTATCTGATGGAGCACACAGGCTTCTCGCTCTCTGCACTGAAGCGCCATGCGCGGCGTCTGGGCGAGATCGGCGTGATTGCCTTCAAGGACAGTCCCAACGGCAAACGTTGGGGCCACAGGGACGCTGACGGTCGTATCATCGAGGCCTACGGCTTTGATTTGTCGCCGCTGTCGGCTCGCGCCGAAGAGTTTGAGCGGCTACATGCTGAACTGCAGGCTGAACGTGAACTCTGCCAGCGTCTGAAGCGCCAGATCACAGTTGCGCGCCGAATGATCCGCGCGAGGATCGAAGCGGCCCAAGGGGGCGCTCTGAGTGGCCCCTGGACACAGCTCTCAAGCCTCTTTGAGGATCTTCTGGACCGCTTGCCACGCCGGAACACGGCCTCTGAGGCGCTTGCGCGGCTCCTAGAATGGTTCAGGGAACTTCAGGAGCGTGTCGAGACGACCTATCTCAAGGCAGTTCGAGCGGATGAAGTTGTGGAAAACACGCTCGCAACCACTGAACAAAGTCTTCAAAAGACTCAAGAAATGGACCCCAGGGAGGTCAATTCTGATCCTCATATACTAATTACAAATCAACTTAATCCTGTAATCTGTAAGTCCTCAGAAACAGAGAACGCGGCGGGCGTGGTGCCAAATGCGCCGCCGGAAGAGAGGGTGGATAGGGAACTAGAAGATTGGGTAGCTGAAACACGTAAGAAACGTGGTGCAGCGCTTGATTTGCCGACTGTGATGCAAGCTTGTCCTGAATTCGCGTCCTGGGCACGCAACATGGGCGGGTATCTGAAGGATTGGGGCGATCTTCACCGCGTTGTCGGGCAGCTCAGGCCGATGATCGGCGTCTCTGAGCACGCCTGGAACCTCGCTCAGGACCGTCTCGGGGCCCAAGTCGCAACTGCGGCGCTGGTTCTCACGTTCGACAAGCATTGCGCCGGCGAAGTGGCGTCTCCGGGCGGGTATCTGCGGGGTATGGTCGAGAAGGCTGGGGCAGGGGAGCTGCATCTCGAGCGTAGTTTCTATGGCCGGTTGAGCGGACAGGCGGCGTGATGGGAAGGGAACCAGTTGTCTTACGTTCAGAGTTCTAGGTGGGGTATGCGGAGATTGCCGCCAGTATTCTCCGCATCTTCTGCGGTGGTTGCTATTGTCTTGCGGAGATTGTGCAGTATAATCTCCGCAAGGAATGCGTAAAATATGACCTACATCCACGAAATCCCTGATTGGCCGCAGTTTACTTGGGATAAGGCCAAGCTGTCTTCACAACTTGCCGCGGTCCGTCACCGTCAAGGCAAGCTCTTGGGTCGCATGGAAGGTCTTGGCTTTGATCTTCGCAATGAGGCAATGCTGCGAACTCTCACCAGTGATGTTGTCAAGAGCAGCGAGATCGAAGGGGAGACACTCGACAAGGATCAGGTTCGTTCGTCAATCGCAAAACGGTTGGGTCTCGAAATTGGCGGATTGATCCCGTCTGATCGCCATGTTGATGGTGTCGTCGAGATGATGCTGGACGCGACCCAAGCGTATGACCAGCCACTGGATGCTGAGCGTCTGTTCGGTTGGCATGCGGCCCTCTTTCCAACCGGGCGAAGCGGAATGACCCGGATCACAGTGGGCAATTGGCGTAACGGGCCCATGGAGGTTGTGTCAGGGCCCCATGGCCGCGAACGCGTGCATTTCGAAGCGCCGGAAGCCGCGCGGCTCTACGCTGAAATGACTCGGTTTCTGTCCTGGTTCAATCAGTCCCCCGACACGGACCCAGTAATCCATGCCGCCATCGCGCATCTGTGGTTCGTTACGATCCACCCCTTCGATGATGGCAACGGCCGCATTGCGCGCGCGATCGCGGATATGGCCTTGGCGCGTTCTGAGCTCAGTGCGCAGCGGTTCTACAGCATGTCGACCCAGATCCGGCAGGTGCGGAACGCTTACTACGACATTCTCGAGACGACCCAGAAAGGGGGACTCGATATCACGGCTTGGCTCGTTTGGTTCCTGGATTGCCTGGATCGCGCATTCGATGGTGCAGAGATCATCCTAGAGACCGTGTTCCAGAAGGCGCGGTTCTGGGAGCAATACGGAGCGGCCAACATAAACGACCGCCAACGGGACATGCTCAATCGCCTCTTGGATGGGTTCGAAGGAAAGCTTACGACATCGAAATATGCGAAGATCGAGAAGTGTTCGCAAGACACGGCATATCGCGACATCCTCGATCTAATCGACTTGGGAGCTCTTGAGAAAGACGACGCTGGTGGACGTAGCACCAGCTATTCCCTGACAGCGACGTAAAGAGGCTTATCACAGGCGAAGCCCCAGACGCCGACTCCAAGCAAGTATCAGCCAAGCAACGGTGAGGCTTGCCGGTCTGTGAATAAATCTAAAGCATTGATAAAGCGTGATAATTAGCAGACTTGAACACTTCTTTGCCGATGTGCGTTGCCGATCTTGAGGTGCTGAGTGCAATGAAGATGAACCGCGGTTCCGACGGCCTCGGAAGTCCTCGGCCTGTGCCTACGGGCTGTTGGAAAGGGAAAGTGTCCTTCGGGTTTTGTGACTGACGGATGAGGGCCTTGGGGTCCCTCAGATGGGTCCGGGCCGGGTTCCGGTCCGTCTTTCTCACCAACACACGAAAGGACGCCAGCCATGGCCCGCTCCCGCACGCCCAAATTCGATGCCTCCGAGTTCATCACCAACGAAATCATCCGCATCATCGAGCGCGGCGTGCTGCCTTGGCGCAAGCCCTGGACGGCAGGTGGCAGCTCCCGCCCTCTGCGCGTGGGCGGTGAACCCTATCAGGGGGTCAACAACTTCCTGCTGACGATGCGCACCGTGATGGCGGGCCACAGCTCACCCTTCTGGATGACGCTGCCGCAGGCCAATGCCTTGGACGCAAAGGTCCGCAAGGGCGAGAAGTCCTCTGTCGTCGTTTATTACGGTCAAAGCCGGAAAGACGCGGGCGGCGAGGACGACCGAAGCGAAGACGATGATCGCTCCGAGGAAGCCCGCATCTTCCGCTTCCAGAAATCCTACCGCGTGTTCAATGCCTGCCAGATCGATGGCCTGCCCGACAGTTTCTACCCCGACCCGGAGCCCGCGCCCGAGCATCCGCCGTCCGAGCCCATCCCGCATATGCAGGCGTTTTTCGAGACCATCGACATCACGACCGTCTTCACGGGGACGGAAGCTTATTATTTGCCGCCCGTGGACAAGGTATTCATGCCGTCGATCGCGCGGTTCGAGAACCCGCGGAACTTTTACGGGGTCTGGGCGCATGAGCTCGCCCATGCCACCAAGGCGCGCCATCGGCTGAACCGGGACTACGGTTTGTCACGCTACGGCAACACGGCCTATGCCCGCGAAGAAATCGTCGCCGAGCTGACCTCGGTGTTCCTTGGCCAGACGCTCGGCTTTACAGCCCATACACTCGAGATGAATGCCGCTTACCTCTACAACTGGCTGCGGGTGCTGCGCTCGGACAAGCAGGCGATTTTCAAGCACGCGGCTGATGCGCAGCGCGCCTGTGATTACCTTATCGCGCGATCAGAGGCGGGCAGGGCAGGGGAGGTCGACCAGGCCGCTTGAGGGGATGTGTGTCGGCAAAGGGAAAGCAGGCTTTGGGAAGGGTGTTTCAAACTTCTCAAAGGACAGACCCATGACCAACGCAGCACAACCTCTGACAGACCGCCCGGACTCTTCGGTGATCGCCGCGCAGAACGACGCCTTCCGCAAGTTCGCGTGCCTCGGGGTGCCGCCCGAGCAGCCTATCCAGGGCCGGATGCATGTGACCCATTCGCTCATGGAGGCCGGTGACGGCTTCATGGCCGAGGCGGTGAAAGCCACCGGCATGTTCGAGACGTTCGAGCCCGAGAATGACCCGGACGGCTGGCACGATTTCGGGGCGGTCACGGTCCGCGGCGAAACCGTGTTCTGGAAACTGGATTTGTACGAAGCGGATTCCGATTTCCGCTACGGGGCCGAGACCCCGAACAACCCTGCAACAACGATGCGCGTACTGACCATCATGATGGCGCGGGACTGGTAGGGCAGGGGGGAGCCTCAAGTCCTACACCTCTGACACGGAAGGCCCGCTGACCCTTCAAAGGGAGAGTGGGCCTTTTGTCCGTTTGATCCCCGAAGCCGGGGATTGGCCGCGCATCTGAATGCGCGGGCCGCTCCAAATCCATCGAGAAGGATATCCCATGACTGCAAGTTTCAAGCCCGTCTCCGTCGCCATCGGCGATCTGACAGCTCACCCCGCCAACGTGCGCAGCAACTCCCCGGAAACCTATGACTCCGAGAACATCGCGCATCTGAAGGCCAGCATCGCCGTTCTGGGGCTGCTCCAGCCGCTCCTCGTCCAGAAGCTCGACGGCAAATATGCCGTACTTGCCGGTGGCCGCCGTCATGCCGCGCTGAGCGAGCTGGTCGCAGACAAGGCCGCCAAGGGGTTCACGGCGAAGACCAAGGTCGACTGCCGCCTCGTGCCGGAGGACTGTGACGTGACCACAGCCCTGTCGCTCGCCGAGAACATCACCCAAGCGCCGATGAACGCCATCGACGAGTTCGAGGCTTTCGCCCGGATGATGGAAGTCGACGGCCAGACGCCCGAGACGATCGCCAAGACCTTCGGCACCACGGTGGCGGCCGTGAAAGGCCGGTTGCGCTACGGTCTGATCCACCCCGAGATCCGCGCCGCGGCCCGGGCCAAGACGATCACGCTCGACACGATGAAAGCCTTCGCCGAGCACCCGAGCCAGGAGGTTCAGCGCGAGGTCTATGAGGCACTCACCAAGGACGGCGGCTATCTGCAGGCCTATACCGTTCGACAGGCGCTGAAGTCTCGAGGCGTGCAGGTCAGCGACGATATCGGGGCCTTCGTGCGCGAGGACTATGAGGCCCGCGGCGGAGCGATCGCGGCCGACCTGCTGGAAGAGCATTCGGTGCTGGAAGACGCCGCGCTGGTCGAGACCATCCTGCTCGAGAAGCTTGGGGCCGCCGCCGAAGAGGCCCGCGCAAAACTTGGCTTTGCCTGGGCGGATGCGATGGTGCGCTATGATTACGCAGCGATGGCTGATTACGGCCGCGTCTATCCCGGCCCGATCGAGCCGGATGAGGCTGCCCAGAAGCGCGTGGATGAGATCACCGCCGAGCTCGAGAAACTGCAGCTCGAAATGGAGGATGAGGGGCTCGAGGAGGACGCCTACACGGCGCTCTACGACCGCGTGGACGCTCTGGAGGAGGAAGCCCGCGATCTGCAGGAGGCCTATAGCGCCGAGGACCTCGCCCGCGCAGGTGTGATTGCGTCATGGCAGGGTGGGCAGATCACGCTCCATGTTGGCTTCGTCCGTCCGAAGGACAGCGTGAAAGCGGAGGGCGCGCGCGGCTCCTCGGCTAGCCCGACCGGGCAGGAGGCCCCTGACGCTGGAGAAATCACCTACCCAGCCTCGCTGGCCGAGGATCTCAAAACCGAGCGGGCCATGGCTCTTGGCGCCGCGATGGCGCTGCATCCCGAGGCCACGCTTGATCTGACGCTCTTCAAGCTGGTGAACGATGTTCTGGCCAGCGGCATGAGTGTCACGCAGGCGATCAAGATCGAGGCCCGCAAGGAATACCGCAGCCACGCCAAGATGGACGAGATCGACGAGACCTCGCTCGAGCAGGTGGCGGCGGCGCATGATGCGCTTGATCTGTCGTGGCTCGATGACACCCGCCCGCCCGCCGATCAGTTCGCGGCGTTTCGCGCGCTGGAGGCAGGCGAGAAGGCAAGGCTCGTGGCCTATGCCACGGCCAGCACCACGCAGTGCTGCTTCGCGCGGGATCCTCGGCGCGACAGCCTGATGCATGATTTCGAGATCGAGATCATGCCCGACATTCGCGCCCACTGGACGCCGAACGCGGCGCTCTTCAACCGCTTCAAGAAGGCCTGGCTATTGAAAATCCTCGGCGAGGATCTGGGTCTCGCCCAGGAGGCTGTGACCCTGGCCTCGTCGAGCAAGAAGGAGATCGTCGCCTTCTGCGACAAGCTCTTCGCCGAGCCCTTCGCCACGCTCACCGACGCGCAGCGCGCTGCCGTGGCCGCCTGGTGTCCGCCCATGATGCAGACCGCCGGTGTTGCCTGTGATGAGGCGGAGCCCGCCGCGGAATCTCCGGAGGCTGACAGCGAGATCGCTCAAGCGGCCTGACTCCTCACGCGACCCGCGCGAAGCATTTCGCCCGCGCGGGTCGACCCTCCCACACCCAACGGAAAGACATCCCTATGGCTATTCTCAAGTTCTCTGCCTCCGCTGTTGCGGCGCAGATCGCACATGCGCGCGCCTGCAAAACCTTCCTGCCCAACTGGAACGGACCGGTGGACAGGCCCGCCCTGATCCTCATCTTCGGCAATGGCGTGCATCTGCGGTCAAACGGGATCGACGGCACGACCACCCGCATCGTCACCACCGAGCAGGCCGATCCCTCCTTTGCCTTTGCCGACGGCATGAACCCGTTTCGGGACACCGACTGGATGGCGCAACGCCGCATGGCGTTTCGCGATCTGACCGGCCAGTTCTACACCGACATCCTCGACGATGTGCAGGTGCTCATCGACCGGGGGCAGGGGGCCATCCGGCTCGCCACCGATGGCGACAGCGTCCGCGTCTTCGTGCGCCGGGCCTCGGACTATCTCATCGGCGGAACCTACGAGGTGCCTTCGGGTCTTGGCGGCACCTTCCGGGTCATCCTCAAGGATGCCTGCGACACCTTCGCGATCGTGCAGAACTGCGGCAATTGCGAGGATTTCGACGCAATGCAGCCCTACCGCGTGCCGCTCGATGCATTGATGGAAATCGATGACCGGAGGGCGGCGTAATGGGTTGGCTCTTCTACACCGACGGCCGCGTCAAATCCTACGCGGATGAGAAAGCAGAGATCACCCGGCTTTGCACCTTTGAGGGCGACACGCGCAAAACGGACCTGGTCAAGGCCCGCAAGGTCGGCTCCACCTGGTATGCGGCGGCTAGGGTTACCAATCGCGATGGCACCCCTGTCGAGGACGCGACCTATGTCACCGATCCTGACGGCTCGATCACTTTCGCCGCCGTCTTCCTCACCGCCTACGACGATGGGTGTTGGGGCTACAAGGATATGGAGGAAAGCGCTGGCCCGAACGCGTCGCGCGCGCCCCTTGCGCTGATCGAACTTCTCTCCGACCTGAAAGACCCGGACAGCTACGCCCGGGACTGGCGCCAGCGCTGCCGGGAATGGGCTTCGATCCTGAACTACGAGGAAGGCGACAAGATCAAGCTCGCAAAACCGGTGACGCTCACCGATGGCAGCACCTGCCAGATCGTCACCGCGACGCACTACAGACGCGGGCGGCAAAAACGCCGCTGCTACCGCATCGAGGAAACCGGCGGGCTCGTACGCCTGTCGAAAGTGACGCTTTCCGGCTCGGAGCTGCTCAGCTCCGCGAAAGGTGCTGCTAGCCAGGTGCTGGCGGAGTATCTCGCGGGGCAGGGTGGCTGAGTTTCCCGCTGAGACAACACCACGGGACCACGCGCGCACATACTGCCGACTTGAAATCGTATCTCAAATGAGATACATCACTCCCATCAACTGGAGGACCATCCATGCCTGCCCAAACATCCATGCTTCATGTCCGTGTTGACGATCAGCTGAAAGCACAGGCTTCGGACGCACTTGCGGGCGTCGGTCTGACGCTCTCCGACGCGGTGCGTATTCTTCTGACCCGCGTGGCCGCAGAAGGCGGCTTGCCTGCCGGATTGACCGCTGATCCGGATGCCTATGACGCCTGGTTCCGGGCGAAGGTACAGGAAGCGCTAGACGATCCAAGGCCCACAACGCCCCATGCCAAGGCGATGCAAGACGCTCAGGCATTGATTGACGGGAAGCGCCTTGCCAAATCTTGAATGGAAAGCGACGGCCATCGCCGACTTGCTGGCAATCATTGACTACATCTCTCACGACAACCCGGATGCCGCTCAAGTTCTCAAAGACGAGATTGAACACAAGACGTCCCTGCTTCCAGAACACCCTCAGATGTATCGTGCGGGCCGTGTCGATGGGACTAGGGAGATGGTTGTTCGGCCGAACTACATCGTGGTTTATGCTGAAAGCCCTGAGATGGTGACCATTTTGCGCGTTCTTCATGCCGCGCAGCAGTGGCCATGATCGGGGTGCAGGCCCCCCACTAAGAAATTGCCCGCTCTACGCCTTCAAAGTGTAGAGCGGGCTTTTTGTCCTTTGGAACTCAGACCCTGATCCAAAGGAGATCCCCATGACCAAGCCCAAAACGGCGAACCCGACTTTTTCAATCTCCGACGCTGATCTCGCCTCTGCGCTGGCGCAAATCGGCGCGGAGATCGACCACCAACCCCTGCGCTGCTCAGCGCTCGCGCGCATCATGCGCGAGACGTGTCTTGGCAGCGATGCCAGCGGCGCATGGGACTGGCGGATGGCCTACGACCTGATGCAGGCCGCGGCCGTCCAGGTGCTGCTGCGTGGGGCAGACGCGGCAGGTGGCATCGCTGCTGTAAAGCTGCTTGCCTCACGGCTGCTGACGGAAACCCGCCGGTCAGAGCAGCAGATCCGGCTGCAGCAGTTTTCCACGCCACTGCCGTTTTCCGCCTTGGCCGTGCGGGCGGCAGCCATTCGCAAGGGCGAGACCGTGCTGGAGCCCTCGGCTGGCACCGGTGCCTTGGCCGCTTTCGCCGCCCGGGCCGGTGCCACGCTTGTTCTCAATGAAATCGACCCCTTTCGCCAGCGCCTCTTGCGGGCGCTCTTCGGCGGCGAGGTCACAGGCCATGACGGGGAGCATATCGATGATCTACTGCAGACCATGGTTCTGCCCGACGTCGTGGTGATGAACCCGCCCTTCGCCTCCTCAGTCGATCGCTCCCGGGACAAACACATCGCCGCCAAGCATCTCATCGCGGCTGCCAAGCGCCTGGCACCCGGCGGGCGGCTGGTGGCGATCTTGCCGCCGGGGTTCACGCCCGAACGCGATGCCGCGCATTGGTCCCGCGCCTGCGGCCTCCTGACGCCGCGACTGGCGTTGACGATGCCGGGACAGGTCTATCGCAAACTCGGCACCTCTGTGGAAACCCAGCTGATGGTCTTCGACAAGGTGTCGGAGGATGGCGAGATGATCCGCGCTAGTGTGTGCGATCTGGATGAAGCTCTTTCATATGTTGACGCCGTGGCCGCAACCCGGCCAGAGATGCGCGCCGCTCAACGGGCAGCAGCGATGCCTCATGTTCGGTCGATCGTTCCAGCATCTGTCGCGCGCAAGCGCTGCGCCGCGCCTGCCGCCGCTTCCAATCCCCGGGCCAATGCCGTCCTCCCGCTCAGCTTCACAAGCTTTCAGACCCCGCGCGACAACAGGCCCGTCTCGGACATCTATGCGCGCTACCGTCCGCAGCGGATCGAGATTGCGGGTGCGCAGGAACATCCCACGCCGCTCGTTGAAAGCATCGCCATGGCCTCGGTTGCCCCGCCCATGCCCTCAAATACGGGCTGTGATGACTTGCGCCTGCCCGCCAAGCTGATCGAGGAGGGATATCTCTCCGAGGCGCAGCTCGAGACCGTCATCATGGCGCATGAAGCTCATGGGCGCGACCTGCCGGGGCGGTTTACGATCGATGACGACCAGACCAAGCTGACGCGCTCCGATGATGACCCGGATGCACGTGCCTATCGCCTCGGGTATTTCCTCGGTGACGGCACCGGCTGCGGCAAGGGGCGCGAATGCGCCGGGCTCATTCTGGTGAACTGGCTGGCCGGGCGCAGGAAGGCGATCTGGGTCTCCAAATCCGCCACGCTGATCGAGGATGCCATCCGCGACTGGACCGATCTCGGCGGCTCTCCCGCCGACATCCAGCCGCTCTCCAAATGGAAACCGGACCAGCCGATCCCGATGGGCGACGGTATCCTTTTTGTCACCTACGCCACGCTGCGTTCGGCGGGCAAATGCGGCACCACGCGGCTGAGCCAGATCCTCGCCTGGATGGGCGAAGACTTTGAAGGCGTGCTGGCTTTCGACGAGGCCCATGCCATGCAGAATGCGGCCGGGTCCGAGCAGGGCAGGGGGGTCAAACCCTCCCAGCAGGGCCTTGCTGGCCTCCGGTTGCAACGGGCTGCGCCACGTGCACGCGTCTTCTACATCTCGGCGACGGGGGCCACGAGCGTGCACAACCTCGCCTATGCCGCGCGTCTCGGTCTCTGGGGGCAGGGACCCGAATATCCCTTCCCGAGCCGCGAGAGTTTTGTGTCGGCGATGGAGGCGGGCGGCGTTGCCGCCATGGAGGTGGTCGCGCGCGATCTCAAGACGCTCGGGCTCTACACGGCCCGTGCCCTCAGCTTCGATGGTGTGGAGTATGACGTGCTCGAACACGCGCTCACCCCGGCCCAGATCGAGATCTACGACGCCTATGCGGGTGCCTTCCGCACCATTCACCACAATCTCGAGGCGGCGCTGACGGCGACCGGTGTCAACGATGCCTCGGGGGAGACCAATGCCTCGGCCGCACGCGCTTCGGCCAAATCTCGCTTCGAGAGCACGAAGCAGCGCTTCTTCAATCATCTCCTGATGGGCATGAAAGCCCCAACCATCATCCGCGCCATCGAGGACGATCTGGCAGCGGGCCACGCGTGCGTCATCCAGGTTGTCTCGACAGGCGAGAGCCTGCTGAAACGTCGGCTTGAAACGATGGAAGCGGAAGACGAGCTCGTCGAGGGTGCCTTGACGCCGCGCGACTATGTTCTGGGCTATCTCGAACAAGCCTTTCCGATCCATGCGCAAAAGCTCGTGGAGATCGACGGCAATATGGTGGCGGAACCCTTGCGCGATGAGACCGGTGCGCTGGTTGTCTCGCGTGAGGCCTTTGCTCTGCGCGACGCGGCCATGATCGAGTTGATGACGCTGGCGCCGATCCCCTCGGCGCTGGATCAGATCCTCTGGGCCTTTGGCGACGAGGCCGTGGCCGAAGTCACGGGCCGGTCGATCCGACCTCTAAAGGCCGAGGATGGTCATCTCTTCATCGAAAAGCGCAGCCCCAGCAGCAATTCCTCCGAGACCCAAGCCTTCATGGACGGCGAGAAGGATATCCTGATCTTCTCTGATGCGGGCGGGACAGGCCGGTCCTATCACACGGCGCAGACAGCAAAGAACCAGAAACGACGCCGACACTACCTTCTGGAGCCCGGCTGGCGCGCCGATGCGGCCATCCAGGGGCTTGGTCGCACGCATCGGTCGGCCCAGGTCAGCGCGCCCTTCTTCCGGGTCTGCACCTCCGATGTGCATGGCGAGAAGCGCTTCACCTCGACGATCGCCAAGCGCCTCGACCAGCTGGGGGCCTTGACCAAGGGTCAGCGCGAAACCGGCTCCCAAGGCATGTTCCGCGAGGAGGATAATCTGGAAAGCCCGATCGCGCGGGCGGCGCTGCGCGGGTATTTCGCTGATCTTGCCGCCGGGCGCGCCGAAGCAATGAGCTACGAGAGTTTCACCGACTGGACAGCCCTGCGGCTGATCGACAAGGACGGGGTGCTGCTTGAGGAGCTGCCGCCGATCCAGCGGTTTCTCAACCGGGTGCTGGCGCTGCCTATCCACATGCAGAACGCACTCTTTGCCGAGTTCATGGCGAGGATCGCCTATCAGACGGAACGGGCGCGCGCGGCGGGCACGATCGATCTCGGCGTCGAAACCCTGCGGGGCGAGAAAATCGAGCAGGTCTCGACCGAGGATCTCTGGACCTGCCCAAAATCCGGTGCCGTGACGCGGATCATCGGGCTCGAGGTGACCGACCCAGTCCATGTGCTGTCGGCGGATGACGCCCTCTCGCGCAATCCCGACAAGCTGCCCATGGTCAATCGCGCTTCGGGTCGCGCGGGGCTCATCTCGGCGCGCCCCATGCAGATGTATGACCAGGATATCGTCACGCTGATGCGCAAGTCGGTGCGGCCCAACGGGTCGAGCTACCTCGAGGAGATGCGCTTCGAGTCCTCGGCCTGGGAAGAGATCGGCAAGCCGGAGTTCGCACGGCTTTGGGATGCCGAGGCTGCGTCCCTGCCGAAAACCACCACGACCAAGCTCTACCTGCTGACCGGCCTCTTGCTGCCGATCTGGAAGGACATTCCGACCACCAATGAGCGTATCTACCGTGTGACGCCAGACGGGGCGACCGCCATGATCGGGCGCACGCTGAGCGAGGAAGGGGCAGCGGCCTTGCGCGCCCGCTTCCTCGTCTCCGACCCGCAAACGCCGCAGGAGATGCTGACCGCCGCCCTCGGCACCACCGCGCCGGTCGATCTGGGCCGGGGTCTCACGCTGACCCGTCGCCGGGTCGCAGGCGAGATGCGCCTTGAGTTCTCTGGTGCGGATCGGGGCATGATCGACAGCCTCAGGGCTCTCGGCCGCTTCACCGAAATCATTGCCTTCCAGCTGCGGGTGTTCCTGCCGCATGGGGAGGGTGTCGATACGGCGGGCATTCTCGCCCGGATTGTTGGAACGGGGACGGACGCCGGGCAGAACTCGGCCCGGGTGGCGGCAGAATAGGCAAAGAGGTGATCATGACACTCGAAGAGATCAAAGCCGCTTTGGATGCAGATCAGACGGTTCATTGGGCCAACACTGGGTACCGCGTGCACAAGGATACCCTCGGCCAATACCTGATCACGTTTCTGCCGAACGGAAGCACCATCGGCCTGACCGACCGGAGCGGGCAAAGGTTGAACGGGGATGAGGCTGAGTTCTTCATCGCGAAATTGGAGGATTGCAACGGTCCCGACTGGCGAGGCAACTCGAAACCTGACGAGCAGCGAAGGGGCGTTGCGTCCGGCGGAGAGGCGGCACAACCACTCGGACGGATGCTCTGACCCGCGGGAGGGGCTGAAAGGAAAGCAGGCTTTCTGATTTGCGATCCCATGAGGGGTCGAGAAAGCAATCCCGGATGCTCTGGCAAGGACGTCAGTCACCGGCCAATCGAAAAGGACCTATCCTATGTTCGCAGGAACCCTCACCCGCAATGTCGAGACCGCAGCCGCCGAGTACAGCGGCATGATTCATTCGACGCGCTTTGACATCGCCATCCAGCTTGAAACTCGCCCCAAGACGTCGGAACGCAGCCCGGATTTCGACGTGACCGCGGTCAACAAGTCGGGCCGCAAGGTCCGCATTGGCACGGCCTGGAATGGGACCGGCTATACCAGCGGCAACCCCTACATCTCGATGCAGATCGATGTTGGTCCCGGCCCGTTCCGCGTCAACGCGGTGCAGACGAAAGAAGCGCGGGCGGCCCAGAGTGGCGAATTCGAGATCATCCCGCTGGTCTCCAACGGCGTCATGAAATCCGGCTCGATCTCGGGTGAGCTCACCGCGATGGACGCCGACAATGCCTTCGCGGGCTACATTGCCAACATGATGTTCGACCTCGACTTCATGCTGATCGAGAACGAGTTCAAGTCCGAGGAGACCCATCCCGATTACCGGATCGAGGTCAGCTCGCCTCGTGGCACGCCGATCCGTGTCGGCTCGGCTTGGATGTCGAAGAGCAGCCGTACGGGCAATGACTACCTGTCGCTGCTGATCAACACGCCCGATGGGGACCTGCGTGTCAACGCCGTGCAGAACGAAGAACAGCGCGGCGGGCAGACCTTCTCGATCATTCCGTTCATCGATAGTGGTGAGCAGCCGAAAGAAGCAGGATCGGGGCTGTCGCTGGTCGCTTGATGGGCGGTCGGAGCGAGAGAAACTGATCCGAAAGGGGAGCCGTGAATGCACGGTTCCCCTTTTTGCTACGGCGGTGTCAACAAAGGCACTCAACGTTCTTTGGGGATGCGTTTTTGCAGCGCATCTGGCTTTACCGATCTTTCGTGCAAGACCTATCGGAAAAACTCTGGATCGTAGGCTGTACCTGACGCGTTCAACAACCTAAGGTGGAATCGGTAACAAGTTCAGGGAAATGAAACATGCTCAAGCCTGTCTCATCGAGCCTTCGCCGGAGAAACCGGGCCAGCGAAGCGCAAATGCTTCGGACCCTCAACACTTTCGCAGTCGATCTGATGTCGATTCCGTGTGTCGAGGATCTGTTCTGGTATGTCGCACAAAACGTTGTTGGCAAACTTGGTTTCGTGGACTGCGTGATATACCAAGCCGACGAGGCGCAAAGTGAGCTGAAGCAGGTCGCAGCTTGGGGAGAGAAAAACCCCTATGGTCGAAACATCATAAACCCATTGGTCATCCCCTTCGGCAGTGGCATCACCGGACAGGTTGCGCTTAACCGACACCCGATCATCGTGGATGATCTTGTAGGAGATGAAAACTACATCCCCGACACTGAGCCCGCGCGGTCAGAAATCTGTGTACCGTTGATTTGCGGGGGGCGCGTGATGGGTGTGATCGACAGTGAACACCCAGATGTTGAGGCGTTCGGAGAACCAGAGCTGGAAATATTCAGCACCGTTGCAGCCATGACCAGCGCCAAGCTCGAGTTGCTTGCTGAGACGGAACGGTCGCAGGCGCGGTATAAAGACCTTGTCGTTGCGCACACTCAGCTGACTCAGGAAACGAGCACGAGGAAAGCTCTTGAAGCCAAGCTGTATGAATCGCGCAAACAAGAAGCAATTGGGCGGCTCACAGGTCGGTTCGCGCATGAATTCAACAACCTGCTGACGGTGATCTCGGGAAACATCGATTTGTTGACGCTCGACACGTCAGATGCTGGATCGCTTGATACGTTGCAAGACGCGAAAACGGCCTCATCGCGGGGAGCGCAGCTGATCCGCGATATGCTCGCTTTTGCGCAACGAACTCGTTTGACGCCTGAAATCCTGGATTTGAATGGGCTCGTTTCGGCCTTTGGAGAAGATTGTGAGCATTCTTTGTCCCGGCCGGTTGAGCGGCATTTGGCGAATGATCTGTGGTTGGTTACAGCCGATCCGGCCGCGGTTGAGAATATGCTTCTCGCCCTCGCCTTGAACGGCATCGAGGCGATGCCAGACGGGGGAACGCTAAAAGTCGCTACCGAAAACAGTTTCCACACGCTCCCTGAAGGCCAGCACTTCCCTTCCGAGCTTCTGCCGGGACGCTATGTGAAACTAACCGTTTCCGACCAGGGAATGGGAATTTGCCGGGAGCAGTTGCCGCAGATATTCGATCCGTTTTTCACCACAAAAGGCGTTGGCGAGGGCACGGGTTTGGGCCTGTCGATGGTTCTTGGCGTTATGCGCCAATCTGGTGGCACGATCGCCGTGCAAAGCGAAGTCGGGCAAGGATCGCGTTTCGAGCTTTATTTTCCGGCGGCACCATATGGGTCCGAACGGTCACCTGAAAGTTGATAGCTGAAGGAATTGTCGCTTGTGGGCGCTTTGATTGCGAAACAGAGAGGGGCGTGTTCTGAGGGCATCGAAGGCCTTCCGCTGATTGACATTAGCGGTATCAGCACCGGAAGCAGGCACAGGCTCAAAGCCATCGCTGACGAGATAGGGCTTGCGGCGCGCACGGTGGGTTTTTTCAGGATCATCGGGCATGGCATAGATCTGAGCCTCGTCGAAAGGACCTATCAGATGGCGGAGCGGTTTTTTGCTCTGCCGGAGTCAATCAAGCGCCAGTACTATATTGGTCTCAGCAGCAATCACCGGGGC
>NZ_SRXY01000001.1 GCF_004804335.1 Pacificoceanicola onchidii | reverse complement strand
CAACCCGAGCTTGTCTTCCTCCGCGAAGACAGCGACGGTCTTCTTCCCCATCTCATTCGCCGCCCGCATAATACGGATCGCAATCTCTCCTCGGTTGGCTATGAGAATCTTGTTGAAGCTGGTCATAAGTGTCCTGAAGTCCTGCGGAAAGGTAGGGGCTTTGGGCAGACGCGGAGCCCAAAGCGCATCCAATTTTGTGTTGTTTACGATCAGAAGCCACTGCCTCTTTCAGACAAGAGCAACCAAGCCAAAATGCTTCAGGCATTCCGGGTTTTCGAGCTGATCAAAGTTGGCGACTGTGGTTTTGTTTACAATCGCGCGTACAGCGATTTCCGAAGTTTTGCCGTTTCGCGTGCGCGGAATGTCTGGAACCCCAAGTATGCGCGCGGGAACATGGCGTGGGGTGCAATGCTGTCCAATCGCTTGTTTTATCGAACGAACCACCTGATCAGAGAGCGAAGTTCCGGGCTTCGGTACCACGAACAACACCACCTCCACGTCATCGCCAATGTCATGCCCGACAACAACGCAATCCGCCACGTCATCCAGGTTTTCCAAAGCCCTGTAGATCTCGGCTGTCCCGATGCGTACGCCGCCCGGGTTCAGTGTTGCGTCGCTTCTACCGTGGACAATATAACCCCCGCTGGGCCTGCGTTCGATGCGGTCGTGCTGGCACCAAATGTTCTCGAAACTGGAGTAATAGGCGTCGTGGTAGCGTGCTCCGCTTACGTCTCCCCAAAACCCGATTGGCCGAGATGGGAAGGGTGTGACACAAGTCAGATCGCCTAGGCCGCGCTCCGGCTCGTGTCCGGTTTCGTCGAACACTCGGACATTCATGCCCAGCCCTGCGCATTGCAATTCTCCGGCGCGTACAGGCAAGGTCGGGCACCCCAAGAGAAAACAGGACACGATGTCTGTTCCGCCGGAAATGGACGCAAGGAGAACATCGCTTTTGACGGCGCGATAAACGTACTCGAAATTCGCTGGGCTGAGAGGCGATCCGGTGGAAAAAACCGCGCGCAGTTTCGCGAGCTCTACATCAGGAGAGATTTTTTCGTCATATTTTCTGAGCGTTTCCAGATATTTGGGGGATGTGCCGAAATGCGTGACCTGAAACTGTTCGGCCATGCGCCACAGAGCTTTTGTGTCAGGGTAGAAAGGCGAGCCATCGTAGAGGACAATTGTTGCCCTAGAGGCGAGGCCGGACACCAGCCAGTTCCACATCATCCAGCTGCAGGTCGAGAAGTAGAACAGTCGGTCACCGGGGCGAATGTCAGAGTGTAGCTGATGTTCCTTGAGATGCTGAAGCAAAGTGCCGCCCACCGAATGGACGATGCATTTCGGAGGCCCCGAGGTTCCGGAAGAGAACATGATCAACAAAGGGGCGTCGAATGGGACTCGTGTGAATTCGAGCTTCGATGGATCCGCTTCACCTGATACTGCCGTCTCGTCCGTACAGCCCTCTGGCGTTGGCGAGAGCTGGCTGCCGGGAAAAGGTACCCGGATGCTGGCATTAAGCGATGGCAGGCCCGCGCTGACGTCCAGCATCTTGGCGTCCATGCTATGCCACTTTGCCTTGTAGCTGTATGCGTTTGCCCAGAGCAGAACCTTGGGCTGGATCTGGAGAAAGCGGTCCAGGATCGCGCCTGCACCAAAATCCGGAGAACAGGACGACCAAACCGCCCCCAGTGATGCGGTGGCCAGCATGTAGACGACCGTCTTGGGGATATTCGGCATAACAGCGGCGACCCGGTCGCCCTTGGTAACACCTTGATCACGCAGAACCTTCTGGGCGATGGCGACGTCAGCACGCAGCTGATCCCAACTGATCGCGATGTCATCCCCCGTTTCAGGCCGAAACAGAATGGCAGGTTTCGCGCCGGTCTGTCGCAGACAGTTTTCGGCATAGTTCAGGCGCGCACTGGGGAAAAAGCGTGCGGTTTTGACGTTCTGCCCATCGACAAGCGAAGGTCCGGGCTTTTCACCAACCACTCCGGCAAATTCCCAAACCTTGGACCAGAACGGGCCTGGGTTCTGCACGGACCATGCATGCAGATCGTCGTAGGACCTGAATGCATGCCCGGTCGAATCCGCGACATCTTGGGTGAACCGCGTCAAAAGCATGTCGCGGTAGTCTTCTGGATTGGGCGACCACATGAGATCGCCGGCTTCGATATCAGGCATTGTTCACCTAAGCCCGTTTGCCGATTTGAACATCGCGTTTCTTGATCGAAAGCGGCGAGCGGTAGGTTTCGAAGTTGCCGCAAACGCTGATGTGTTGCGCGGTGATATTTCTCGCCGCACCAGATGCGAGATACATGGCCAAAGCGGCGATTTCTTCCATATCGATCAGAGAATGCAATGAGATGTTGTGCAGCATAGCCGAGAGGTAATCCTGGGGGTCCACGTGGTTTTTGGCGGCCTGTGCTTCGACCACATCTTTGCCGCGCGGGCCGTCGATCACACCGGGGAGGATCGAATTGACCCGGATCCCGAACTCGCCAAGCTCGACCGCGAGAACGTCGGTTAACCCTCTGACGGCGTATTTGGACGTTGAATATGGGGCGCGCAGCGGCATGCCGATGCGCCCGGCGACCGAGCTTAGGTTGATGATTGCTCCGCTGTTCTGCGGCTTCATCTGTGCTGCGGCGCGCCGCGCGCAGTAGAACTGGCCGTTCACATTGACGCGCATGGTCATATCCCATTCGTCATCCGTGATTTCGTCAATCGGCTTTGTCGGCCCCGCGATACCTGCGTTGTTGACCAACACGTCGATACCGCCGTGCAGCTTCGACAGGAATTCAAACATCCTGTCGACTTCGGAAGACTTGCTCACGTCACATTTGACGGCCGTCACGGGCGCATCCCAGCCAGAGCAAGCCTCCAGCTGGTCTTCGGCAATGTCACAGACAAGTACCTTGGCACCGGCCCGCGCGAATGAGATTGCAACTTCCTTGCCAATTCCCGAGGCGCCTGCGGTTACGAGCACGCGCTTGTTTTCCAAACCTGTTGTCATCGGTTGTCTCCTTAGCGTCTACCGTTGGCACCAACGCGAAGGGCATCAACGGCCACCGCGATGAAGATCAAAACACCGCCGATCATCTCGACGTAGAAGGACGGGACATTCACAATGGACAGACCGGTTTGAATGATCGTCAGAAGAAAAACGCCCCCGAGAATACCCCAAACCTGACCCCGGCCACCGAACACGCTGATGCCACCAAGGATCGGTGCAGCGATCGAATAAAGCAGGAAGCCGGAGCCCTGGTCTGAAACGATGGCGATTTGCCACGATGCGAGAAAGTAGCCTGCGATCCCGGCGATCATGCCGGACAACGTGAAGGCCGCGATCTTGATGCGATCAATCCGAATTCCTGCAACAAAGGCTGCATCCGTGTTGCCGCCCGTTGCATAAAGCTTTCGGCCAAACACCGTGCGCTTCAACACGATGCCCATCAGGATGAACGCGGCCAGCAGGAAGAATGGCATCACCGGCCACCCGCCAAGGATCGTCGCCTGCCCAACCCAGATGTAAGCATCGGAAAACGAGATGATTGTGGAGCCTTTGGTGATCGCCAGCAGCGCGCCTTGCAAAATGATCATCATGCCCAGCGTTTCGATAAGCGAAACCATCCGCAACTTGGTGACACAAAGCCCGTTGATGAACCCGACGAGCGTGGCAAAAGCAACGCCCACCCCGACACCTGCAAAGGTCGGCAGTCCCAGTTCAATGGACGCAAGCGCGCCGATGGCGGATGACAGACCAAGATTCCCGGCAATGGAAAGGTCGATCTCTCCAACAAGCAAGGGCAGGGCCGCCGCCAAGGCCAACAGCCCGAGCACTGTCGCCTGGGTGAGGATGTTCTGGAAGTTTGCAGCCGTGAAGAAATACTGGTTCATCAGGCTGAACAGAACAACAAGCGCGATCAGCATGAACCAGACGATGTTGTTGAGCAGGAAGTCCTTCGTCGGCATGAGGCGCGCTCCCCTTGATGTTGAGTTTGCTGGCTTGGCAGAGATATCCATTGTCATGGTGACCTCCCTTCTTGGTGTTATGCGGAGAAACGAGTGGCCTCTGTCGACGCGAAGGCCTTAGAGAACACGATGTCTTTGGTGAGTTGGGAGGATGGTTGCACGTCAACGATACGGCCATTCACGAACATGGCGACGCGGTCCGTCACCCTGAGCATTTCGTCCAGATCTGATGTGATCACGATGGAAGAGACGCCGGAGTTGCTCATGGTGTCGACAATTCTATGCACCTCTTCCTTGACGCCCACATCAATGCCGCGTGTTGGCTCATTCAGGACGACCAATTGCGGTTTTGTGGCCATAAGGCGGGATATGCAGACTTTCTGCTGATTGCCGCCGGACAGGGACAGGACCGGATCATTTTGCGACTGCGCCTTGATTTCGAACACTTTCGAAAACTGCTCGACGATCTTGCGCTCCTTGGCACGATTGACCCACCCGCCAAATGCCACGCGATGAATGCTGGAGAGTGTGATGTTTTCGGCGATGGACTGAATCCCGATGAACCCGTCCCGCAGGCGATCTTCGGCGAGAAAGGCGATGTGATTGTCGATCGCGAGGGCCGGGTGCGCAGGCAGCTTCATGGCGTTGCCACGGTAGTTCAGGTGCCCCGTTGCGCCCGGTATCAGGCCATAAAGGGCTCTTCCAAGTTCACGGGCACCGGATCCGGGCAGTCCGGCAAAGCCGATGACTTCACCTTCGTATATGTCCAGTTCGTCGATTTCCAATCCCTGCGCGCGAATCTCTCTCAGCGACCACGCGACGGGTTTTTCCGGTTGGGGCTGGCGCTGAAACAGGACCACATCCCGCCCGACAACCAATTCACTCAGGCCGTCGGAACTGACGTGCTGTACACTCTGATTGGCGCCGACCATGTTGCCGTCCCTGAGAACGGACACCTCATCGCAGATTTCGAGGATTTCCTCATTGTAGTGCGAAATGAAGATGAAGGAGACGCCCGTTGTTTTGAGTTTGCGAATGAAATCAAACAGCAGGGCCTTGTCGGAGACAGACAAATCCGTGGTTGGCTCATCCAGGATGATCAGTTTTCCACCGGAGTGCAAGGCGCGGGAAATATTGAGTTTTCTTCGATCCACCGCAGACAGCTCTCCAGCAAGCTGGTGTGGGTCGAGATTGGCGTCATCAAGGTCGTTGAGGAACGCCGACGCCATTTTGTACATCTTGCGGTCATTGACGAAGGCCCCTTTTGAAGGCCAGCGCCCAAGCATAAGGTTATCCGCCACCGTCATCGAATCCACGACCATGGGTTCTTGCGTCACAAGGAAAACCCCGAGGTCTTCCATTGCCTCGACGTCCGCGTCGTTGACCTCCTGCCCTTGCCAGTAAATCTTGCCCGAGGTTGGCGAAACGAGGCCGGCTATGGTTTTGACCAGCGTGGATTTTCCTGCGCCGTTCTCGCCGAGCAAGCCGTGGACCGTGCCAGGGCTGACGGTGAGCGAAACCCCCTTCAGCGCGGTCAGGGAGTCGTAACGTTTTACGACGGTGTCAATTTCAAGAAGATGGTTGGTCATGTCTCGCCTCTGTCGCGCAAGAGAATTTGGGCCGCCCGGAACACAGGTCCCGGACAGCCCCGGGAGGATCAGCCGTAGGCAAAGCCCCAATCGTTCACGGCGATGTTGCCCCAGTGCCGCGGGTCGGCGGCGTTTTCGGGCAGGATCGAGAACGGTGGAATGATGAGACGCGGGCCTGTGACGCTGTCGACGATTTCACCGCGCTCCCAGAAGTAGCTGGGGTTGTCGTAGGTGCCGAGCGGAACAGCGTCCTTGCCACCGTTGATAATGTGGTTGGCGATCAGCTCGATTGCGATAGCACCATAGCCGATAGCGTCCTGGGACACGTCAGCATCCTGATGACCGGTAAGCAGATGCTGAATGCCGCCCGGCTCTCCGTCGATGGTGACAAAGATCACGTGGCCTTCTTCGTCTATTTTCTTCCATTTGCCCTTCTGGCGCAGAGCCGTCACAACACCTTGGCCGGGCGTGTCCGAAGGGGCGTGAACCGCGTCGAGGTCCGGGAATTCAGACAGCGTGTTGGCTGTGACGCTCAGCATGTTATTCAGCAGACCTTCGGTCGGACGGCTGAGCAGCGTGATTTCCGGGTGTTTCGCCAGTTCGGCTTCGAAACCTTCCTTGCGCGCGGCCCAGGCTTCACTCTTGAGTGAGCCGTAGCAGTTCAGAACCACACCCTTGGCCTGACCGCCGTATTTTTTACGCAGGCGCTCGATGATTTCGCGCGCGGCCATCACGCCGCCAAGGTTATTGTCGAATGAAACGGAGGCAGCAACGTTACCGCCGTTGGCGAGGCTGTCGATCATGCCGACGGGGATGTTTTTGGCGTTGGCCTTTCGCACGGCCGAAACCATCGCTTGGCTGTCGACCGTCGCACCAATCATGGCGATCGGGTTCTTCGACATCAGCGACTGCCACTGCTGCAACTGAAGCGTGCTGTCAAAGCTCGCGTTGGTCGCCTGGAACTCCCAACCTAAGGCTTCCGTTGTGCGCTTGGCCGATTCTTCCATGATGCGGAAGAAATAGAAGTCGAGACTTTTGTTGGAGAAGCCGAGAAGCGGCTTGTTCTGTGCCAGCGCCATGGAGCCTGCGCCCATGGTCATGGCTGCGGCGCTGGCTGCGCCCGCTTTCAGGAAACCGCGACGGTTGAGTTTCGCGTCCCGGGACGCGCTCTTGTTGACAGTCATCTTCGATGATCCTCCCAAAAAGTGTCAAAGAGTCAGCCGCAAGCGAGGGCTTGCACGCTGAAGGACAACGGACACCGAGAAAGAGGCGGTCACTGGTATGAGCGTTGCTTTGGCTGCTGATTGGCAGCTTGGCGCGCACATTCTGAGCCGCCGGACGGTCACTTGGGGCGTTCCTTGCAGGTCCGCTCCAAACTCCTCCCGAGACCATAATCCTGCCGGCGAACCTGTCAGAACGGAAATCACTCGTCAATAGTTATGATCACAGATCATGAATATCGAGTGAATGCGTTCTGTACTCTCTGGGAGGAAAGTACGAAATTTGCAGGAATTTCTAAGGAAAAAAAGAGATATTGCCTTTATCTTTCGGCTCATCACTGATTTTGGCATGAGTTTTGCTTTTCATTTGGCAAATGCGGTGGCGAAATATGGTTTGACTGTGATCACAGATCACAATACTGATTCTGCCCATCGTAACCCGCAGGCGACTCGACGCAGGCGCTGACTTGCGGGTGGAGGAGAGGAAAGAAGGTTTTTGGCGAGGCGATTCGATCGCCGTTTCGCAAGGGCGACGCCGAGTATCGGATCAACATCGGAGGAAGAGTTATGAATCAAATGATCCAAAGCGGCTTTTTGAGCCAGGAAGTGTCCAACTTCGTCAGCAAGACGCACCACCTGTTTATCAACAACAAGATGGTTGCAGCAAAGAGCGGGGAGACGTTTGCCGTCTTAAACCCGGCAAATGGCGAAAAGATCGCGGACGTTCCGCATGCAAATCCCGAGGACGTTGATGACGCCGTCCGTGCCGCGCGCGCAGCGTTCGAAAGTGGCCCTTGGGCGCGGATGACGCCCGTGGATCGCGGCAAGCTTGTCTGGCGTCTGGGCGACTTGATCGAGAAGCACGCCGATGAGCTGGCGCAGCTTGAAAGCCTCGACAACGGCAAGCCGATAACGGCCGCGCGCGGCGTTGATCTTAACTTCGGTGTCGAGCTTCTCCGCTACATGGGGGGCTGGTCGACAAAGATCCTTGGCAACAGCGTTCCGGTTTCGCTGGAGGGTGATTGGCACGCCTATACGATGCGCGAGCCGGTTGGTGTTTGCGCGCAGATCGTTCCGTGGAACTATCCGTTGCTCATGGCGATCTGGAAAATTGCCCCGGCCCTGGCCGCAGGTTGCACCATGGTGCTCAAGCCCGCCGAGCAAACCCCGTTGAGTGCGTTGCGTCTTGCCGAGATCATCGCAGAGGCCGGCATTCCCGAAGGTGTGGTCAACATCGTCACGGGTGACGGGCGTACCGGCGCGGCTCTGGTTGAGCATCCCGACGTGGACAAGGTGGCCTTCACCGGCTCCACCGATACCGGCAAACGCATCATGAAAACCGGTGCGGACACCGTCAAAAAGGTCAGCCTTGAACTGGGTGGCAAGTCGCCGGCGATTGTCTTTCCGGATGCCGAAATGGATGTCACGATACCCGGGCTCGCCACGGGCATCTTCTTCAATGCGGGTCAGTCCTGCACGGCTTCGTCCCGGATCTTTGCGCACAAGAGCGTGTACGACAAGGTCGTGGCTGGCCTTGAAGCGGAGGCCAACAAAGCCATCATTGGCCCCGGTCTCGATCCGTCAACCACCCTTGGACCGATCACGTCGGACGAACAGTTTCAAAAGGTTTGCGGATACATCGATGCGGGACGCAATGATGGCGCCGAGATCGTCTTTGGCGGCAAGCGTTGGGGCAACGAGGGCTATTTCGTCGAGCCGACAGTTCTCGCCAACACCACCAACGACATGTCGGTGATCCGGGAAGAGATCTTTGGTCCGGTCGTGTGCGTCATTCCGTTTGGTGACGACGATGGTCATGACGAACTGGTGCAAAAGGCGAACGACACGGACTTCGGCCTTGGCGCCAGCGTGTTCACCCGTGACATCGGGCACGCGCACAAACTGGCGCGTCGGATCAAGGCAGGGACCGTTTGGATCAACACGCACCTGCCCAACGACGTGGCCCTGCCTTTCGGCGGCTACAAGCAGTCTGGTTATGGCCGCGAAATGGGTTTCGAAGCTGTCGAGCTCTACACCCAGGTCAAAACCGTTCTCGCAAAACTCTGATCAAGAAAACCGTGACTGCCGCCCGCGTGATTGGGCGGCGGTCACAACAGACCATAGGAGGCCGGCATGACGGACTACATTATCGTTGGCGGAGGCTCGGCTGGTTGTGTTTTGGCAAACCGGCTTTCCGCAGACTCGAACGCACAGGTGACACTGCTCGAAGCGGGAGGATGGGACAAAAGCATGTTCATCCACATGCCCGCGGGCTACCTGCAACTGATGAACACGGGGCAGCTTGACTGGGGCTACCACACCGCACCGCAAAAGAACCTCTTTGATCGCAAGATGTTCTGGCCACGCGCCAAGGTGCTTGGCGGCTGTAGCTGCGTCAACGGCATGATCTACATGCGTGGCCATCCGAGCGATTATGACCAGTGGGGGCAGCTTGGGAACCGTAATTGGTCGTATGACGAATGCCTTCCCTACTTCCGCAAAATGGAGACGTGGAAAAACGGCGCGGACAAGTTCCATGGCGGAACAGGGCCATTGCAAACCAGTCTCGGCGCGGTCAATCATCCGCTCGCCAAGGCTTTCATCGAAGCAGGACTGCAAGCGGGCTACCCGGCAAACGGTGACGTGAACGGCGCGGAACAGGAAGGGTTTGGTCCTTGCCCGGGCACGCTGAACGTGAACGGCCGGAAAGTTAAGCGGTCCAGCGCCTCCCAGGCGTACATTCACCCGGTCAAAGACCGCAGCAATCTCAACATTATTACCGGCGCCTATGCGACCCGTGTGATCGTCGAGAATGGCCGCGCCGTCGGGGTTGAATATGTTCAGAAGGGCAAGAAGAAAGTCATCCGCGCTTCGCAGGAGGTGATCTTGTCCGGCGGGGCCATCAACTCGCCGCAGTTGCTTCAGCTTTCGGGTATCGGGGATGCTGAGCATCTCGGATCGCTTGGGATCAAGGTTCAGGCTGATCTACCCGGTGTCGGTGAAAACCTCCAGGATCACCTGGCACTTGGCGTGAAACAACGCACATCACAGCCCGTTTCGCTGTTGCCGATGGTGAACCCGATCCGCTCTGCTATGGCTTTGGGTCAGTATTGGCTGACGGGGGGTGGTCCTGCCGCACACCACGGCATCGAAGCGGTGGCATTTGTTAAACCGCGCGAAGAGGCCATTGCATCGGAACTGCAGTACCACTTCATCATGCTCATGTATGAAGATCACGGGCGGAAGATCATCCCGGAGCACGGATTCATGCCGTACTTCAACATCACGCGGCCGAAAAGCCGGGGCAATATCCGCATCAACTCCACTGACCCGTCCAAGCATCCGACGATCCAGCCGAACTACTTTGATGATCTCGACGATCTTCGGGTAATGCGGGACGGCATCAAGGTGACCCGTGATATCATCGCGCAAAAAGCGTTCGATCCGTATCGGGGCGAAGAATACGCGCCGGGCAAGAACGTGCGTACCGATCAGGAGATTGATGACTTCATCAAAAAGAACACCGAGTCGATTTATCACCCGGTTGGCACCTGCAAGATGGGCTCGGACGATATGGCTGTTGTGGATGATCGTCTGCGGGTGCGTGGCGTAGAGGGGCTGCGCGTCGTCGATGCGTCTGTCATGCCGACCATCCCGACGAGCAACACGAACGCCCCAACGATCATGATCGCCGAACGCGCGTCGGACTTCATCATCATGGGCGAGCAGGGCGCTGCCGTGCAACCGATGTTGCATACAGCCTGACACGAACCGACAATACATCGGAGGGGGCAGGCTACGGCCCCCTCCCAAGAACGAGGCCACGACCCCAATGTCCAAACGCAAAGCCATCATTTCCTGCGCTGTTACCGGTGCCATCCACACACCTTCAATGTCTCCGCATCTTCCGGTGACACCAGAAGAGATCATCAACCATTCATTGGCGGCGGCCGAGGCCGGTGCCACGATCCTGCACCTTCATGCGCGTGACCCTGAAACCGGGCGTCCGACGCAGGATCCGGACGCTTTTCGTGCGTTCCTGCCCCAGATCAAACAGGCCACCGGTGCCGTAATCAATCTGACAACCGGTGGCAGCCCGCACATGCCCGTCGAAGAGCGCATGCGCCCCGCCGCCGAGCTCAAGCCAGAGGTTGCGTCTTTGAACATGGGCTCAATGAATTTTGGTCTGTATCCGATGCTTGACCGGTTCAAAGAATTCAAATTCGATTGGGAGCGGGAGCATCTGGAAAACAGCAGGGATCTCGTGTTCAAGAACACTTTCAAGGACATCGAACACATCTTGCGAACCGGCAATGACAACGGGACGCGGTTCGAGTTCGAGTGTTATGACACCAGCCACCTGTACAGCCTTGCGCACTTCGCGGACCGCGGGTTGGTCAAAGGGCCGTTCCTTGTGCAGACCGTGTTCGGCTTGCTGGGCGGGATCGGGGCCCACCCCGAAGACGTCATGCATATGAAACGGACAGCAGATCGACTTTTTGGGGATGATTATGTCTGGTCCGTTCTCGGGGCTGGGCGCAACCAGATGAACATTGCCTCTATGGCCGCAGCACAAGGTGGAAACGTTCGGGTTGGCCTTGAAGACTCGCTTTGGATTTCTCCCGGAACCCTTGCGGAAAGCAATGCTGATCAGGTCAGCAAAGTCCGCGGCATTCTGGAAGGTCTGAGCATCGAGATTGCAACGCCGGATGAAGCCCGCTCCATTCTGGGACTCAAAGGCGGCGCAAACGTCGCGTTCTGATCTGGACGACGGGCCAATTTACTCGCCGCGGGCCTATGCTCGCGGCGCTCTCTATTTCTTGGAAGCCTTCGGCATAGGCACGATCTTTTCCTGCTCGGAGTCTTCGAGTTTCGATGCGATGTGTTTCTCGTAACGGTGCGCAGAGGATTCCAAATCGTCCTTCAGTGCGTTGAATACACCGTCTTCATCCCGGGCAATCAGTGCATTGATCAGCCTGTCATGCGTTTCCGTTGCGCGTGAAAAAAAGTCTTCAGCATCCCGAATTTCGGCCAGAGCCTCTGCAAGGTAAGGACCGGACCTCATCCAGAGCAGTTCAATCAGCTGTAGCAGAATCTCTGAGCCGGACGCGCGATACAGTGCGAAATGGAACTCCTGGTTGGCTGCCAAAACACCGGCGCTGTTGCCTTCTGCGAGGTTGGATTTCATTTCCAGGTTGTGGCGCGTCATCTTGCCGATCAGAGCATCGTCTGCGTTTTCGACGGCCTGTCGTGCCGCGCTTCCTTCGAGTGAAACCCGAATTGAGGTCAGCTCGACAAACTCGCTGCGTTCAAGCGCCGGAACCTGATAAGTGCGGTTTGCGCGCTGCACGATCATCCGCTCTGCCAGAAGGCGCTTCATGGATTCCCGGACGGGCATTTCGCTGGTGCCGAGCGCCTTGGCCATACTTCGGATCGTCATGGATTGACCGGCCCGAAGCTTGCCCTGCAACAGCGACTGTCGCAGTTGATCGTAGACTCGCTCCGCCAAACTGCGTGTGTCTACCGCTTCCACCGGTCCCGGTTCATTATTCATCGTCTCGCCCTCTTGGCAGGTGTGAACGCACCCTGCGTGGCTTTGCCGATTTCCGCTCTGGCCTCATACCAAGATGGACCGTGGTCCGGCTGCGTTGGTCTCAACATGACTGTTTGTAGTGTATTTGACGCAGCTGAGAAAGAACAGGATTGATCGTAGAGCATTCCTCGAATGCGGATCAGTACCGTGTTGATCATAAAGCGGTTTTCAATTTTCGGGAGGTGAAATTGGTTTTTTCCCCTCCCTGAAGCGGTCGCGATCATTGAGCCGGTGCTTCCTTCTTCCAAAATCGTGCCAGCGACGGGCAAATCCAATGAGAAACCCAGTGCTTCGAAGGGTTTTGGCACGGGAATTGCTTGCCTTTTGGTCAAGCTCCGGCGTGCCGGGCTTGATCTGAACCGAATTTCACTTTGGGAGGACGAGAAACGTGGAACATATGAAATCAAAGCCGACGATCAGTCGGCGCACTTTGCTGAAATCTGGGTCGGCCGCGCTGGGCGGTACTCTGCTCGGAGGGCTGGCCGCGCCCGCACTTGCACAAACGAGCGACGAGCTGACGGTCATGATTGCGCAGCCGCATGTGGGCGGGGCAAAGATCGCTGCCGCGACCTTCGAGGAAAAGACCGGTGTCAAAGTGAACATCGATGTCATCCCGCTGGGCCAAGTCTACCAGCAGGTTGCTCTCGATCAGCAATCCGGTGCGAACCGCTATGATGTTTTCCAGTGCTGGTATTGCACGATTGGCGCCGTGGCGGCGAACGGTCTGGGCCAGGACATCACCGACCTCATCGAGCGGGACAAGGCCGAAATCCAGCCGGATGACTATATTCAAAACGTCTACAATCCCTATTCGCTCTACAACGGTCGCCGTTTTGGGCTGCCATTCGACGGCGACAGCCATGCCCTGTACTACAACAAGGAAATCTTCGAACGGCTGGGCGAAAAGCCGCCAACCACTTGGACTGAGTTGAACGCCATTTCTGCGCGGGTGACGGAACAACTGAAAGGCGATGGCGTTCACGGTCATTCCTTGATCGGACTTCCGGTGCCGCTTCTGAATGTTTCGACGTTTGCAAACCGGGTTGCGAACTTCGGGGCGGAGTTCCTCGACGCGGATGGCAACCCGACCTTGGACACGCCGGAAATGCTTGCCGCTGCGCAGAGCATTGCAGAGCTCGCGCCGAATGCTTCGCCGACACCGCCTGAAGTAGGGTACACCGAAGGGCTGGCCCTGTTCCTGAGTGGCAAGGCTGCGATGACTGAAGGCTGGATGGATCTCGGCATCAATGCGCAACAGGACGCGGATTCCAAGATCAAGGATCAGTGGGGGGTGCTGCCTCTGCCGACGCTTGATGGCGATGCATCCAAGAGCCGCGCGGCGCTGAACGCAGGCTGGAGCCTGTGCCTGTCCTCCAAAACCGAAAAGGAGGAACTCGCTTGGGAATTCCTGAAATGGGCGTCCGGCGTCGAAATGGCTGAGACAATGATCGCTACAAACGGCACCGGGATCGACCCGTTCCGACGGTCCGCGGTCAACAGTGAGGCCTATGTCACGGCAAACGCGCAATCGCAGCCGATCGTCTCGGTTGCTCTGGAAAATGCCATGTCCTGGCCCACCGTGCCGGACGCGCCGCAACTTCTGGAGATTCTGAGCCGCGATCTGGCCTCGATGTTGGCTGGTAACAAGTCGCCTGAAGACACGATGAAAGGTGTTCAGCGCGCTTGGGATCGCATCCTCGGCTAAACTGTGCGCCGCTCGGTTTTGATCGGGCGGCGTTTGCCGTTCATCGCAAAGCGAACTGCCGTTGTCTGCTCCTGTCAACAGGTGGTGTTCCCCAAACCAATGGGGTCGGGGCGTTTTGAGGAACGATAAAAACAAACCAACACACGAGAGGGCAAAACATGCTCAAATTTTTGAAAGCTGCCGCATGTGCAGTTGCCGTGACGTTTCCGGTTGCAAGCTGGGCTGACACTGCTGGCGCTGCATTTTCGGAGGCAGCGACCGCTGTTCTTGACACTGCCGGCTATGCGGTTGTCGCGACCTTCAAGGTCAAGGAAGGCGAGGTTGAACGCTTTGCCGAGGAGATGAAAATCAACGAAGCCGCCAGTAGGATGGAGCCGGGTATTCTTGACTATCGCTCTTACCAGGATCCCAAAACGCCCACGCTTTTCGTAAACTTCGAAGCGTACAAGGACCAGCAGGCTTTCGATGATCACGTGGCAACGCCCCACGTGCAGCGTTTGCTGCCGATCCTCGAAGACATCCTGACCGAGCCGATCGGGATTCAGGTTCTGGTCAACTACTGATCTCATCAAGCGCCGCCAGTGTCCGACATTGGCGGCGCTTTTTCGCGGTAAAGCGGCAAGGACGCGGCACGGTTCTCGCTTTCAGGCCAATCCAAACTGATGGAACTGATCCGGCAGATCATCCAGATCAACTATATCGTCCGTGTCCAGCACAGCGGCATACTTCAGAACGCTCACAAGCTCCCGAATGTTGCCTCTCCAATCATAAGATTTCAGCGCCTTCCTCGCGACAGTGGACATTTGGCCGCTTTTCCCATGGGCTTTGAACATGTCCGTGCACAGACGCTCTATGACATCGTCCTTGTCTTCGCGATTCCTGAGAGCGGGAATTTCGATGCCCACGGAGGCAATGCGGTAGTAGAGATCGCCTCTGAACTTCTTTTCGCTCATTTTCTCTTTCAAGTCGTGAAGTGTCGCGGAAACCACATTGATATCCACGCTGATGGGTACGCTTGAACCCAGCGGTGTGACTTCTTTCTCGGACAGAACCCGCAACAGGCGCACCTGTGAATTCAATGGCATATCGCCAACCTCGTCGAGGAAAAGCGTGCCGCCGTTCGCGTCTAGGACGCTGCCTTGCGAGCCTTCTTTTGCAGCCCCCGTGAACGCCCCAGGCAGGTATCCGAACAGGATGCTTTCGAACAGTTCTTCGGGAATGGCCGCGCAGTTGATCGGGACAAATGGTTTGTTCGCGCGCGAGCTTTCCGAATGCAGGGCCTTGGCAAATGCGCCCTTGCCTGTCCCGGTCTCGCCAGTCAGCAGAATGGACAAGCCACCTTCAAACGCGCGTTCCGCAATGTTCACGGATCTTTGCAGTTTCGAGTTCTTTGCGATCAGGTCTGAGAGGGTGGGCTCCGCAAGGTCTGCTTTTTTGGCGGTTACGGGGCGCCGCCGCGATGCTTTCACGTTGTTTTGAGTCTGGGGGGTCAAGCCGCCAATATTGTGCGATCGGACGTAGAGGTTTTTTGCGTCCTTGTCGCCGAACACGAGCGGTTTGCTGTTTGTGATCGCATCGAAAAGGTTCTCCGGTGTCATGCGCAGCACTTTTTCCAGGTAATTCTTGCAAGCAATTTTCGTATGATTTTTAGGGCTTAGTGGGGATTCATCCGGAAGCGTGGTAGCGATCAGCCGTCCGGAATCGTCCAGCGCCAGAAGCTCGCTGTTGGCGATGTCGCTGAAGGAACTGACGCTTGCGATCTGAAGTACGGAGTACTTTTTGAATCGCTTGGTGAACCAAACGTTTTCGATCCGCTTTGCCGCCTGTTTGACCAACTGAAGGGTGATTTCCTGTTCCGGGCGCGTGGTTTCCCGTGGGGTTGTGACGTTGAGAACAGCCGCGATTCGCCGCTGCGAATCCAGAATCGGCGCCGCTGTGCAGGCCAGGCCGGTCAGGTTCGTGGAGAAATGCTCCTTGGCAACAACGCTGACCGCCGCGCCTGTGCTGATGGCTGTGCCGACACCATTGGTTCCCTGCGCGGCTTCCCCCCAGATTGAGCCGTTATACAAAGAGAACGCGCGGGCGTCGTCTTCAAGGCCGGGCGGAATGAAATTCTCAAGCGTGATGCCCTCACTGTTCGTCAAGGTCACCAAATAATCGTGGTTCTTCAGCCGCAGGAACATGTTCTGAAGCTCTGATTTGGCTTCAAAAATCAGATCATCCAAACGGTCTGACGTCTCTCGCAACTCTCGTTGTGTCAGAACATCCGGTTTTGAAATGCGATCAGCAGAGAGTCCGTACTCCTCCTCGCAACGGATCCAAGAGGCTCTGATATAATTCGGCGTTGGCGATTCCGAACCGCCTGCGCCCCGTACCATGTCCAAACCCATGTCTCTCTCCCCCTGCTTCTGGGGACATCCTCCAACGTCCCTTTCCGTGATCTGTGATCACGAATAAAGCTCGAGGCTAATGGGTTTGCTGGAAAAAGCAACGATTTGTTTGCGTCAGATTAGAAGAAGAAACGATGGGGAGTTAGCTTCTGGCTACTACGGGGCCTCCCTGTTTCCAGACCCTCGTTAGTCATTTCTTCGGCTACTCACCTGCTGAACTTGCGAATAGGCGCCCTCAAGGCAAAAGGCTGGAGAGATAAGGGGGGCTGCCCTGTCCGTCTGATAAGCAATTGTTTAAAAATAAAAATCTCCGGACCTTCATTGGCATTAGAAGAAAAATCGCACGCTTCTTCAGTTTGGCACGATTCCTGCTTCCAGTGTGTTGGCAGCCCTGAATCGCCTCAGGGCGAGAGAAAAATGCCCGAGGGAGGAAGATATGCAGATCTTTGGGACCATGGCGCACAACCGTGAGCGGCCGAGTTTGCCGCATCTGTTGCGCGGCCGGAGCTTGGAGCTTGAAAACCTGGGAAGGCGCACAAGATGAGACCACTCATTCGCAAGAGATCAACAGCAGGCTGGATGATGCTGCTTCCGGTATTGGCCGGTTTGGGCGCGTTCTTCATTTATCCCTTTGTCTACCTGATCGGGCTTTCTTTCAGCAAGTCCACTTTGGCCAACACGTTCCAGAAATGGGTGGGCTGGGACAACTTCGATTGGATGTTCACAGGTACCAACTTCACATCCAGCATCGCGACCACAGTCATTTTCGCAATCACCGTATCAATTGTTCAGCTCATTCTCGGGCTGCTGATCGCATATCTGCTCTACACGTCCGTCAAAAACGGGCGCGTTCTGCGCGCCTTGATTTTGCTGCCTCTGATGACACCGCCGGTCATGGTCGGGATTGCGTGGAAGCTGCTCCTGAGCCCCACCGGGTGGATCAACAGCCTCTTGTCGCAGGCAGGGTTGATCGAGCAGCCGATTTCGATCCTGGGGGATCAGCGGTTTGCCTTTCCGTCCATCATGCTTGCCGATACATGGCAATGGACGCCGTTCATCGTGATCCTGTCCTACGCTGCGCTGCAGTCCCTGCCCGAAGATGTTTTCGAGGCGGCGGCGCTCGATGGTGCGCACGCGCGCACAACTTTCTTCAAGCTGACGCTTCCAATGCTGGCACCTGCTCTGCTGTCGATCCTGCTGATCCGAATGATCATGGCGTTCAAGACCTTTGATCTTGTGTTTGTCCTGACGCAAGGCGGCCCGGGTGGGCAGACCGATGTCTCTACCTACACGATCTGGCGCACGGCGCTGCAGGAGTTCGACCTTGGTCTGGCTGGGGCGCAAACCCTTCTGTTCGCCATCGTTATTTCGCTGGTCACGCTGCCGATCGTGTTTCTGAACAACAAAGCGGAGGCGCGGCTATGAGGACGACGATCCAACAACCCAACTCGCCCCAGAATGGGGAGACGTTCCAGTTCAAGCCTGAGCTCTTGACCCTTTCCAGAACATGGAAGCCAAAGGCCGAGGAAGGCCGTTTGCGCAAGATGATTTTTGTTTGGATCGCGCTGGCAGTGATCGTCATCTTCTTCATGCTGCCCATCGCTTATCTGTTCTCGACCTCGTTCAAATCGCCGGTCGACGTGGTGGACGGCTCGTTTTTCCCGAACGCGGTTGAGGCGGAAAACTGGCCAAGGGCGTTTGCGCAAGTGCCGCTTTGGTCGTTCATGCGCAACTCGATCCTCGCGGCGGCGTTCAGTGTCTTTGTCACCTTGGGCGTGGCCGTGATGGCAACATACGCTATGCTGAAGCTGGAAGTCGGGAAGTCGTTCCTGCCCGATATGATCCTCGCATCCTATGTGGCCCCGCCGATCATTGCCCTGATCCCGATGTTCGTGCTGATGCAAAAACTCGGACTGCTGAATTCGATTGCCGGCATGGTGCTGATCTACGGGCTCATGAATGTGCCGGTCGCCTTCTGGCTCATGCGCAGCTTTGTCTTGCAAGTACCCAAGGCTCTTGATGAGGCCGCATGGCTCGATGGTGCCAGCTACTTCAAAACCTTCTTTCGGGTGACATTGCCGCTGCTCTATCCGGCCATGATCGCGACAGGGCTGATCTGTTTCATCCTGTCGTTCAACGAGTTGCTGTTTGCGCAGGCCATGACGTTCGACTCTGACAGCCGGACACTTCCGGTGGGTATTTCGCTCTTCCAGGGCGAGCGCCGTGTCAACTTCGGCCAGATGGCGGCCGCATCATCGGCTGGGATCATCCCGGTCTACTTCATCGCACTGTTTTGCCAGAAGTGGCTGATCGGTGGCTTGACCCAAGGCGGCGTCAAGTAAGCCAATACCCGGAGAACGAGAAAATGGCGAAAATCGACATTATCAACGTACAAAAATACTACGGATCATATCATGCACTCCGCGAAGTTTCGCTTTCCATCAAGGAAGGTGAGTTCATGGTTCTGGTCGGGCCTTCGGGATGTGGGAAATCCACGCTTCTGCGGTCCATCGCCGGGCTGGAAGATATCTCGGGGGGTGTGATTGCGGCCAATGATCAACCGGTGAACGATCTCTCTCCGCAAGAGCGGAATATCGCGATGGTCTTCCAGAACTACGCGCTCTATCCGCATTTAACAGTGAGAGAAAATCTGGCGTTCAGCCTCAAGATCCACAAGTTCGAAAAGAGCGAAATCGACCGCCGCATCAAATTGGCCGCCGATATGCTTGGATTAACGGACTATCTGTCCCGCAGGCCCAAAGCATTGTCGGGCGGTCAGCGTCAGCGAGTTGCCATGGGCCGCGCGATGGTGCGCGAACCCACGGCCTTTCTGTTTGATGAGCCGCTGTCAAACCTTGATGCGCGGTTGCGTGTGGAAATGCGGACTGAAATCCGCAACCTGCAACGCAAACTGAGAACAACGGCGGTTTACGTGACCCATGATCAGGTCGAGGCCATGACCATGGGCGACCGGATTGCCGTGGTGAACAAGGGGGGCATCGAACAGGTGGGCACGCCGCTTGAGCTGTATCGTGATCCCAACAACATGTTCGTTGCCGGGTTCATCGGCTCGCCTCCGATGAACTTCATCTCCGCACGCGCAGATGGTCATCAGGCGGTGTTGGAAGACGGTCAGGTTGTGACGATTCCGGTGAAAGCGCACGGCGATATCAGCATCGGCCTGCGGCCCGAACACATCTTCCTCGACAAGCTGGAGCATCATCACACACTCAAATGCAAGGAAAGTCGGCATTTTGATCTGGGATCGTCGCTGCAGTACTTCTTTGATCTGAACGGCACTGAAATTGAGGTCTCCGCAAGCGGAGACGTCAGATCGCACAGCGGCGTCGAGATCCAGATCCATTTCGATCCCAACGACCTTCTGGTCTTTGGGGCAGACACGAAGCGGATCCGGTGATGCCAACTCGCTAAAGAGTCGCCCGAAGTCAGCAGGGGCGCTAGGGTGATGCTGCTCCTGCTGTTTTCGGGTTTTACAAAGCTGTTGTCAGGGAGGCTGCCATCGTCTGTGTCGCAAGAAATTCTGAACATCATGATTGCCGTGGGCGGATCGCGCCGTCTTGCGGCCCGCTGAGGGCGTGAGCATGGGCAGTTCCGTCGGCGTTAAGCTTTCCCAGAAGCAGGCTCTTGCGCTAACCCCGGAGCTGGTTCAGTCGATCAAGCTGCTGAGCAAAAGCGGTCCTGAGCTGGACGAGTTCGTAAAGGACCGTTTGGAAGAGAACCCGTTTCTGGAAAAGCCTTCAGACGTCCCAGCGGGGCCCGCGCAGCCTTCGGCAAAAGTGCCGGGCCCCGATCCGGCAGGCGCGCGTTCCATGGGGGCACAATCCAGCGGCGGCTCTGCGTCTGTCAGCACCCAAGATCTGCTTGGCCAACTTCCCGACACAAGCGTTTCCCTTGTGGAGCACATCGCGTCCCAGATCCGATTGCATTTCGAAGACCGCTTGGATCGTTCAATCGCGTTTCAGATTGTCATCTCTTTGGACGAAGACGGATACCTGCGCAGGCCGCTCGAGAGTTTGGCCGCCGAGCTTGGTATCGCCGAAGAACGCGTTGCGACGGTCTTGAGCGCCGTTCAGAGCTTTGACCCGGCAGGCATAGCGGCCCGGTCCTTGGGTGAATGCTTCCAACGTCAGCTGGAGGACAAAGGCCGGTTTCCCCTGACCATGAAGGCGTTACTCGCCAATCTGGACTTGCTGGCCAAGGGCGAGACAAAAAAACTGATGCGCCTTTGCGATGTCGATCGCGAAACACTTGTGGGTATGGTCAACGTTCTGCGCACGCTTGATCCGAAACCAGCCCGCCGGTTCGATTGCGAGCCAGTGCCTCAGGCGGTGCCCGATGTCTATCTGACCAAGAGCGGCGAAGGTGGCTGGAAGGTCGCGTTGAACCCGCAGGCCCTTCCCCGCGTGTTAGTGAATCGGGACTACTATTCCGAAGTTGCCCGCGGACTGGACGGGGAAGAGGAGCGGAAATTCGTTGTTGATTGCATGACAAGTGCTAATTGGTTGGTGCGGAGCCTTGACCAACGCGCGCAAACCATCCTGAAAGTTGCAACGGAAATCGTGAGGAAGCAGGGCCAGTTCTTCTCCCACGGGGCGTCGAAGCTGGTTCCCCTGAGCCGAACCGATGTTGCGGAGACGCTCAAGATCCATGAATCTACGGTTAGTCGAGCGGTCGCCAACAAGTACCTTCAATGCGATCTGGGCGTATTCGATCTCGGATATTTCTTCTCTGCAAAACTCTCCGGCACGGACGGGGAGACCGTGCTTTCGGCGGAAGCTGTCCGACATAAGCTCGTTCAGCTGATCGAGGGCGAAACCCGCGACAAGGTGTTGTCGGACGATGATTTGGCGAGCAACCTGCATGCGGATGGCATCCATATCGCCAGACGCACCGTCGCCAAGTATCGGGAAGAATTGAAAATACCATCGTCTTCAAAACGGCGCAGGCGATTGAAGGCGAACGCCCTGTTGGCGTGATAGCTGCATCGGTCGTTTTCTTGTGAAGCGTGCCGGCTGCGCCGAACTTGGCACAGTTCTTGCTCCTATGTTCATGAGAACTCAAATCGGGAGGATAAGCTCATGAAACTTGCAGGAAAAGTTGCCATCGTCACGGGCGGAAGCAAAGGCATCGGCCTTGCCGTAGCCAAGCGCTATGCAGAGGAAGGGGCGACGGTCGCTGTTGTGTCGCGCAAGCAGACGGATTGCGATGCGGCTGCGGCGGAAATCACTTCTGCGGGCGGCAAGGCGTTCGGGATTGCTTGCGATGTCAGTGATCTTAGCCAGCATCAGGCCTTGATTGACGCGGTTGTCGAAAAGGCTGGAAAAGTGGACATCCTGTTCAACAACGCCGGCGTGTTTGATGCGCGGCTTTTGCTTGATCTGACCGAGGAACACTGGGACTACGTCTGGGACATCAACGTCAAAGGCGCCGCCTTCATGCTGCAAAAAGCGGCACAGCAAATGGTCAAACAAGGTCATGGCGGCCGGATCATCAACGTCTCCTCCGAGGCCGGACGGCGCGGTGCGCGACTGTGTTTCCACTACGGCGCGGGCAAGGCAGCACTCATTCACATGACGCAAACGGCGGCTTTTGAGCTAGCGGAGCACGGTATCAACGTGAACGGGATTGCGCCGGGCGTGATCGACACGGACATGTGGGTCAAGGTGGACCGCCAGTTCGGCGAAGACGCCGGGAAAGAACCCGGTCAGGTCAAGGCAGAGCTCGACAAAATAGTGCCTTACGGGCGTTTTGGCGTGGTCGAAGACATGACAGGCGCGGCTGTGTTTCTGGCCTCCGAAGACTCGGAGTACATGATCGCTCAAACCCTGAACGTTGACGGTGGCCGGGTGCCGGGTTGAGCCGCTCTACCGCCGGGGATTGTGGTTGAGCATCCTTGACAGATCCTGGGTGGGCAACGCTCACCCAGATCGCTTTTGGTACCGCAAACACGAGGTTTGGATTTGCCGACTTATACTTTGGACGGGCTCAGTCCGCGATTGCCGGACACTGGGGACTACTGGATCGCCCCGGACGCCAACGTGATTGGCAATGTCGCACTTGATGATGGCGTCTCGATCTGGTTCGGCTCAACCGTGCGTGGTGACAACGAACTGATTTGCGTTGGTGCCGGGAGCAATGTTCAGGAAAACTGTGTATTGCACACGGACCCCGGCTTCCCACTTCGGATCGGTGTCAATTGCACCATCGGGCACAAGGCGATTTTGCACGGCTGCACAATAGGGGATGGCGCACTGATTGGCATGGGTGCCACGATCCTGAACGGAGCTGTTATTGGCGAAGGTGCCTTGATCGGCGCGGGCGCGCTGATCCCGGAAAACAAAGTCATTCCACCGCGCGCCTTGGTCATGGGCGCGCCGGGGCGGATCGTGCGTCAACTTGAAGAAGCGGAGTCGAAAGGGCTAGAAGCATCAGCAGTGCACTACCAGCAACAGATGCGGCGCTTCAGAGGTGGCCTCGCGGTAGTGTAATAAACCAAATGGAGAGGTAGAGGTCTTGTCCTTATCCGGATTCCCCTGTCTTTCAACAAGTGAACTTCGCAAAGAGGGTATTCCCGAGCCTTGGACGTTCGGCCATGAAGACATTGTCCGGTTTTCAGAACTTGATGTCCTGAACCACGTGAACAATGCGGCTTATGTCGTTTGGCTCGAAAACGCCCGCATTTCGTATTTCGTGAACTACGGGATTTCCGATTACGTCTCCGAAAACCGGCCGACCCTTGTCGTGCGCAGCCTTCAGCTCGACTACCACGCCCCTTTGCATCTGGGGCAAAAGTACATCGTTGCCACCAGAAGTGCGCAGTACGGCCGAACGTCCTGGACGATGAAGCACGCGATCTTTTGTGACGGGGACGTCAAGGCCGAAGCGGCCTGCACGATTGTCACGATCGACGGCAAGACCGGCAAATCCGTCCCATTGAATCAATCGCTCATTGATACGATTTCGAAACGCGATAGCGCGGTGAAACGCGACAGGCGATAAGCGGTTAAGCCTTGGACCGCTGAAGTATCATCCCACGTATCGGTGTGACCTTTGGAAATGGAAACGGCCGCCAACCCGCCAGGTGCACAAAGCCTCGGGCGGACGAGAAAGAATTCTTGTCTCGCAACCGGATCAGCGCCAGAGTTTTTCGGCATGTCCCAATCGATCCGGAGGCTGAGTATGTCGAACCGTCGTTCCAGAGCCGGAGGCCGCGCGGCGCGCGTGGCGTCGCGCATGAACCCCGGAGAGGAGGTTCCGAACCCGGCGCCGTCCGGATTGCCCGGCGGGCAATACCGTCCTTTGACGGAAAGCCAGTGCGCCGCCATTGTTGATGCTGCTTTCCGGCTTTTGGCGACCATCGGCATTGGCGATGTTCCCGAGGTTGTGCTAGACCTTGCACTGGCGCGGGGCTGCAAAATCGATAGTCATGGGCGGCTGATCTATAGCCGCGATTTCGTCGAGGACATCATCGCGTCTACACCGAAATCACTGACGCTCTTTGGTCAGGACCCAAAACATGATTTCGAGGTCAGCAAGCAAGCTGTGCGTTTCGGTACTGGCGGTGCAGCCGTGCAAACACTTGATCTGGAAAGCGGCGCATATCGGCCGTCCACGCTGCGGGACGTCTATGATTTTGCGCGGCTCGCGGATCAATTGGAAAACATCTGCTGGTTCACGCGCTGTTGCGTTGCCACCGATATGGCGGACATTTTCGATCTGGACGTGAATACCGCTTACGCCATAGCGAGCGGTACCACGAAACCGATTGGCAACAGCTTCAGCTTTGGCAGCCACGTGGACGCCTGCGTAGACCTCTTTGATATGATCCTCGGTGAGCCGGGCGCTTTCAAAAAGCGGCCGTTTTGCAAGGCACATATCTCGCCGATCATTTCCCCAATGCGCTATGGTGAGGACGCTGTGGACGTGGCTCAGGCGGCGCTGCGCCACAACATGCCCGTGAACACGATCATTGCCGCCCAATCCGGGGCGACTGCGCCTGCGCCACTGGCCGGCATGTTGGCGCAATCGCTTGCCGAGACCCTTGCCGCGCTGGTTCTCATTGATCTGCTTAAGCCGGGCCATCCGGTGATCTTCTCGAATTGGCCGTTTGTCGTGGACCTGCGCACCGGGGCTTTTGCCGGGGGAAGCGCTGAAATGGCGATCCTCAACGCGGGGTCGGCTCAGCTCACGAACAGCCTCGGGCTCATTTCCGGTGTCGCCGCCTCCATGACAGATTCAAAGCTGCCCGACGCGCAGGCGGGTTATGAAAAAGGGCTGACAACGCTGGCGGCCGGATTGGCCGGCGGCAACTTGGTCTACGAATCCGCAGGCATGTTCGGCAGTCTGCTTGGCGTGTCGTTCGAAGGATTCGTCATCGACAACGATATCCTCGGTTCCGTTCAGCGGGTTGTGCGCGGCGTGGAGGTCAACGGCGAAACGCTGAACCTCGATGCGATAGAACAGGCCATTCGGGGCGAAGGACATTTTTTGGGAGGGGATCAGACCTTGGCCGCGATGCAGCGTGACTACTTCTATCCGCCGCTCAGCGACCGGAACAGTCCGGATGCGTGGGCCGAAGCGGGCGGTGTGGACATGCAGGGCCGTGCAAAAGAGCGGGCAAGAGCGTTGCTCAGCCAGCATTTCCCGACACATATCAGCGCGGCGACCGATGATTTGATCCGCGCACGTCACAAGATTCATTTTCCCAAAGAGCATATGCATTAGCGGATGGCCACACGGACGGCCTGCTTGCAATCAGGAGTGGTGTTCGGCCAAGAATACGCGTTCTATATAGGAGTAATCGCCAATCCGGTTCAGAAGTTTCGAAAGGACGCGCAATGCCCCAGGACGCCCCGATTTGGCAGTGGCCCGCCAACGAAATCGTTCGGGCAACACAAGCCGGATCTGTGTCTGTTTCCGAGGTCACGGAGGCGGCCATCGCGCGCATGGAACAGGTCAACCCTGACCTGAATGCCGTGGTCGAAAGTCTTGCGGATGAAGCAAGGGCACAAGCTGCAGCGCTCGATGCGCAGGGCGCGCCAAAAGGGCCGCTGCATGGCGTGCCGGTCACGATCAAGATCAACGTCGATCAGAAAGGATACGCCACAAGCAACGGTGTGGCCGCGCTCAAGGATCTGATTGCGCCGGACGATGCGCCGGTTGTGCGCAATCTGAAAGCAGCCGGTGCGATTGTGATTGGCCGTACAAACACGCCTGAATTCTCCTTTCGTGCGGATACCGACAACCCGCTGTTTGGGCGCACGCACAATCCTTGGGGGCGGCATGTTTCGCCGGGCGGATCCTCTGGCGGGGCCGGGTCTGCGGTCATGGCCGGGATCGGGGCGTTGGCGCATGGCAATGATATTGGCGGCTCGCTGCGGTTTCCGGCTGCGGCCAATGGGGCGGTTACGGTCAAACCAGGGCTGGGCCGCGTGCCCGCATGGAACCCGAGCCAGTCGGTGGAGCGCGGCCTGCTCGCGCAATCGATGTCGGTGCAAGGGTTGCTTGCACGCAACGCAGCCGATCTGCATCTGTCCATGCCGTCCCTGATTACTCCGGACCCGCGCGATCCGTTTCACGTTCCGATGCCATGGCAGGGGGCGCCTTTGGAGCGCCCGATCCGGGTTGCCTTCACCCGCGATGACCTTGGCTTCGGCCTGCATCCGGAGGTTGGCACGGCACTCGACAAGGCCGCCTCTGCCCTGTCGAACGCGGGCTATGCCGTGGAAGAGGTGGACCCCCCGCTGGCTTTCGAGACCGGAGAGGTCGGATACCGCTCGTTGATGACCGAGGTTCAGGCGCTCCTGAGAGAGGACATTCGCAAATACGGTTCGGAGACGGTGAATGCCTTGTTCGACATCTACTTTGCCGAATATCCGCCGTTCGAGAACCGCGAAGCGCTCGCCATGCTGGCCAAGCGTACCCATTACGCACGGCAGTGGTCCCTGTTTTTGCAGGACTACCCGCTTGTCCTGACCCCGTTCATGGTGACGCCGTTTTTCAAACCGGGCCGCGACACCGAAGGAGTGGACGGCGTGCGCGAAGTGCTCGGGCAGGCGCATTGGTCCTTCATCATGAACTTTCTCGGGTTGCCCGCCGGGAACATGCCGACCCATATCGCCCAGATGCCGGGCGGTGCACAGCCCGTCGGCGTGCAGATCGCCGGGCGCAGATGGCGCGAAGACCTGATCGTCGATGCGATGCAGGCGATTGAGGCGCAGATCCCGCCCGTGTGCACAACGTTGTGGGATCAGATAGGCTGACGCGGACCTTGGCCGGGCTGGTGCAGGAGCGAGATAACAAGACCCGCGCGGAGGTGCCGGGGCTGGGGCGGGTGCCGGTGGTTGGCGGGTTGTTCCGGACGAAGGATTCCTCGAAAGACCGCACGGAACTCATCATCATGATCCGCCCCCGCGTCATTCATAATGCGGCGCAGGCCGGGGATGTGACTGCCTATTGGCGGAATAAGCTCAATGGGGCGAATTCTATTCTGAGCACAGGGCTGGGGGCGCCGCGGCATACGGTTTCGGATGTGGTGCGGTAGGGGAAAGGACGCGAAAAAGGCAACTACCGCAAACTCGTGAGCTGATTATTCCTAGTCTTCGTTGACATCAATGTTAGCCGCCACATTTCTCATATGAATGTCGAATTCGTCAATGTTAGAAAATATTACTACGAAATTCCTATTTTTATCTAGGCAATAGATCTTTCCTTCGTCATCTCCAAGGAACTCTTGGTTTACCACTGCAGGAATTGTTTTCTTAAATATAGCAAGAAGATCGCTTCTGGGGTTTAGCTTCAAGTCATTCAAAGCAGAATCTACCTTTTCCCTGCCAGAAATCACCGTTTTCTTTGCAATTTTTCTCTTTCCGCCCACGTTCTTCAGTCCTCAATCAAGTCAACTTCGGTTGGTTCAGGCTGGTAGGTGCGTGTCTTACCGCTTTCAGGCGCGACACTTGGATTCATGACAACGCCATCGCCGACAGTCATCTTTTTTGTCTCGTAGTCGTATGTAGCGACGCTGTGAACAACGACAACTCCCTTGCCCGTCGCACCCTCGATCTAAGATGGATCAATCTTAGCATCTGACGTCGTCACAAGCCAGAGTTCCTTGGTGCCGCTACCAGGCAAATTCGAAAGTGCATCAATGTGGCCCTGTAGTTGATAATCTCCTGTTTTCAACCCGATGGTGCCACTAGTGGCCTTGACTTCAATAAAGCCGAGGCCGAACCCCTTTTCGCCAGAAGTAATTACTACTCCTTCAAGGCCGAGACGGCTTACTGCTTCTGACACCACTTTACTGTCTGGAATCACGTTGCTCCAACCGTTTTTGCTTAGGACTGCGCGTTCGGCCGAATAATGCTTACTGGTGTTTTTGGGGAGACCCATTGAGCGGAGTACCGCGTTTTCAAATGTGTTGCCACCCCACCAGTATTTTTCTGGTGCTCCTAAAATTTGTCGCCTTGAGGCTTCGTACCACAGCTGAGAAGCGGGCATCGGTTTCATCTCGTTTCCGCTTGGATCCCTCAAATTCACCGGATCGTTGAACGAATAGGAATACCTGTTCGTCCCAACCCCAGCCTTGGTCACCTCGAACCAGTCCGGCTGGATGAACACTGCCAACTCTGGGTCGTAATACCGGGCGTTGAGGTATTGCAGTCCCGCGCCCGCGTCATAGCGCTCACCGATCCAGCCTTTGGTCTCGACAGGCGGGGCGATCTGTTCGATCCAGGGGGACTACTGACAAAAGTCGAACCGACCGCAGTGTTGCGCCGCCAAAAGTGAAGACCTTCGCGCAGATAGCGTTTGCTTCTGGCTGGGATTTGGCGATTCTATGCAGCAAGACAGTGCAAAACAGGACCGTTCCCCATGTTTACCAGACGAACCATGATTGCCTCCCTTGCCGCTTTGGCCACGCCCGGCTTGATCCGGCCCGCTTTGGCCGCGCCGGGGGATTGGGATGGGTGGGATGTTCAGGTGACTCCCGAAGCCTTCGATCTCGAAACCAGCAATCCGTGGGGGCTGCATCCGCGGCTTCTGCCACGGCGGGTCAAGGCGAATGCCGATCTCAAGCCCGGTGATGTGCATGTGGATGCGGTTGCCCGATATCTCTACCACATCGAGGAAGGCGGTACGGCGATGCGCTATGGTGTGGCGATTGGTCGGGACGGGCTTTATGAGCCGGGCGTCTACACCATCAAGCGCAAGGCGAAATGGCCGCGCTGGGTGCCGACCCCGGCGATGATCAAACGCGAGCCCGAGAAATACGCACGATGGGCCGATGGTGGTCAGCCGCCGGGTCCGGGCAATGCTTTGGGCTCAAGGGCCTTGTACCTCTATCAGGGCAGCCGCGACACCTACCTGCGCATTCACGGCACGCCTGCGCCGCGCTCCATCGGAACGCGCGCGAGTTCAGGCTGTGTGCGGATGGTCATGGCCCATATCAACACGCTCTATGACAACGTGGACAAAGGCGTGACCGCCTATCTCTACCCGACGGACGGCAGCCCGCTTTAGAGCCTCAGGTTTTGAGGCGGAGGCTCTAACTCTGAGGGCGGGTGCAGATCGGGTTCCCGGCGGAGGTGCGCAGCGGCAGCTGTGTCGTCTCCACTGGCCCTTTGTGCGTGTACCAGAAACACCCATCCGTCGGGTTGATCCGCGCCGTGGTCAGATCCTGGAACGGCGCCGCGATGGAGGAGACGGAGTCCGGCACGGTCACGATCCCGCCCGTAGGCGCGCCGTCTCCACCGGGAACCGGCTCGCAGGCGGCAAGACCCAAAAGGGCAACTGGCAAGGCAAACAACGTCAAAGTTTTGGTCATTGGGTCCGTTCCACTGATACCGTTTCGCCCAAACTTGCACCGGATTGATCGCACCGCAAGACCGCACCCGCGTTAACCGCTCATCACACTTGCCTGAACGCCGATTCCGGGCCATAGATTGGCACAGGGCAGGCGATGGCGTCGCCAGCGTTATGAGACGCGCCCTACTCACCCATCCTGAACGCCGGGGTCTTGCTTTTCCGTTTGGCGGGGAGGGGAGATCGTTCCTCTTGTCGTCTGCACAACGAAGAGGAATGTTCCGATGGACCGTCCCGATTTTTACCGTTTCCACCAAGGTGACCGCGTTTTGCCGTTCGCTTCCGAAGAATATGATGCGCGGCTTGCGGGCCTGCGCGCGCGCATGGAAGAGGCCGGTGTGGAGGCCTGTGTTTTCACCTCCATGCACAACATCGCCTATTATTCCGGATTTCTCTACTGCAGCTTTGGCCGCCCCTACGGCCTTGTGGTGACAGAGACCGAAAGCGTTACCATCAGCGCCGGCATCGACGCGGCGCAGCCGTGGCGGCGCTGTCATGGTGACAACATCACCTATACCGATTGGAAGAGGAACAACTATTGGCGGGCGATCCTGTCCGTCACCGGCGAAGGGCGTGTGATCGGGTATGAAGGCGATCACCTGACTTTGGCACAGCGTGATCTGCTTGAAGACTTTCTGAAGCCTTCCGCCACGCTTGATATCGCGCCGGCTACAATGGTGCAGCGGATGCACAAATCTCCTGCTGAACTGGCGCTGATCCGGCATGGTGCGAATGTTGCCGATGTCGGCGGTTTTGCGATCAAGGATGCCATCCGCGAAGGCGCGCGCGAGATTGACGTGGCCATGGCGGGCCGTGATGCGATGGAGCTTGAGATTGCGAAACGTTTCCCGGATGCGGAGTACCGCGACACCTGGGTTTGGTTCCAATCCGGAATCAACACCGACGGCGCGCACAACCCGGTTACGGCACGGCAACTGCAACGCGGCGATATCCTGTCGCTCAATACTTTCCCGATGATCTCGGGCTATTACACCGCCCTTGAGCGCACGATGTTTGTCGGAGAGGTCGATGACGCCTCGCTCAAGATTTGGGAAGCCAACGTGGCGGCGCATGAATATGGCATGTCCTTGCTGAAGCCCGGTGCAAAGTGCTCGGAGGTCACTGAGCAGATCAACGCCTTCTTCGCCGAGCGCGACCTGCTGCAATACCGCACCTTTGGTTACGGGCATTCGTTCGGGGTGCTCTCGCACTACTATGGCCGCGAAGCGGGGCTGGAACTGCGCGAGGACATCGACACGATGTTGGAGCCGGGCATGGTCATTTCGATGGAGCCGATGCTCACCATCCCCGAAGGGTCGCCGGGCGCGGGTGGTTACCGGGAGCACGACATCCTGATCATCACGGATGAGGGGAATGAGAACATTACCGGCTACCCTTATGGTCCGGAGTTCAACGTCGTCGGTTAAAGTACAGAAGGGTTACGCCTTGCGTTTGCCGTAAGGCGTTTCCCCAAACCGTGCCTTGAAATGGCGGGACAATACCCCGGCGGAGGTGAACCCGGTGGCCACCGCCACGTCCGTAACGCTCATATCGGTTTCGGCAAACAAAGCCCGCGCCTTGTCGAGCTTGATGTTGCGATAGGTCGAAGCCGGGGCTTCGCCCAGCACGGAGGTGAACAGACGTTCCATATGGCGGCGCGACAGGCCGGCGTTTTCGGCCAGTGTATCGAGCGGCAGGGGCTCTTCGACGTTAGCGTACATGGCGCGCAGCACGTGCAGGAGCTTGGGATTGCGCGAGTCGATGGCGCGCGCGATCGAAGAGCGCTGTTCCCGGTCCGGAGCGGAATCGGCGGTGTTCAGGCACATGTCCGCCACGGCTATGGCAAAGTCTTCCCCGTGATCTTCGGCGATCATCCTCACCATCATTTCAGTCGCCGCGGAGCCACCGCTGCAGGTCACAAGATTTCCATCCACCTCGAACCGTGCGCGGGACGGGGAGAGATCAGGAAAGGCTTCGAGAAACCCCGGCTGGTTCTCCCAATGCAGGGTGAAGCGTTTTCCATTCAGCAGACCGGCCCGCGCCAATGTGCCCGCTCCCGAGCAGATACCGCCAACCCGTCCGCCAAAGCGTGCATGCTTGCGTACCGCTGCAACAAGGTTTTCCGGAGCCATCTGGATACCGTTGTTTCCCGAGCAGACCAGAAGATGAAGATCGCTTGAAATGCAGGACAGGTCGCCCTGGGCGCCTATCTCGATTCCAGAGGACGATTGAACCGGTCCACCGTCGGATGACAGAACACGCCATCCATAAAGCGGCTTTTGCGACAGTTGATTGGCGATGCGCAGCGGGTCAAGCGCCGATGAAAAGGCCAGAAGCGTGAAATCCGGCACCAGCAGAAACCCGAACCACCGGGTTTGGGGCACGCCGTCGAGTGGATATCGAAACGCTCCTGCCGGAATCAGCGCCTCGTTCGGTGCGTTTGGTGTGGTGGTTTTTGTCGTCATGTTTGGCCGAAGTCTGCGTCGGAGCGGTAAGCGCATAATGCAGCCAGAGCCAAACCGGGCGCAAGGGCAGGTCAGTCCGAGTTTCGGACTTCCCGCACCCAGGCGACAATCAGATCGCGGTCTTCGATGTCCATCTCTACCGCGTTGGGCGGCGGCATGGCGTGGCTGAGGCCCGCTTGCAGGTAAATCTGATCCGCATGGCGCGCCACATCCGCCTCGGTCTCCAGCACGATATCCTTGGGCGCCCAGCGGATGCCGTCCCAGGACGGCTCCCGCGCATGGCACATTGAGCAGCTGCCAACCACGGCATAATAGGCGTCTTCGAACCCTTCTGCGCTGGCGTATTTCTCTTCAAAGGGAGTCATGGCGCGGGCTTCGGCCTCTTCATAGGTCTCGCCGCCCCGCACAGACGACAGCCAGGCGATGATCACCATCAGGACTACGGTCACAAACCACGTCCAATGCGGTCCTTTCCCCGTCTTGTGCATGGTGTTGAAGTAATGCCGGATGGTCACGCCGGTCAGGAAGATCAGCGAGGCGATGATCCACGAGTATTCCGTCGCAAACGACAGCGGATAGTGGTTTGACAACATCAGGAAGACCACCGGCAGGGTCAGATAGTTGTTATGCGTCGAGCGCACCTTGGCGATCTTGCCGTATTTCGCATCCGGCGTGCGTCCGGCCTTCAGGTCCGCCACAACGATGCGCTGATTGGGCATGATTTGGAAAAAGACGTTGGCTGTCATGATCGTGGCCGTAAACGCCCCGAGATGCAGCAAGGCTGCGCGCCCGGTGAAAATCTCGTTATAGCCCCATGACATGAACACGAGCATGGCAAAGAGCAGCAGCATCAGCAGCGTCGGCTGCTCGCTGAGTTTGGATTTGCACAGCGCATCGTAGATCAGCCAGCCGACGGTCAGCGATCCGCCCGAAATCAGCACCCCTTGCCACAGAGACAGGTCCGCTTTGGTCGGATCCAGCAGGAAAAGCTCCCCACCCACCCAGTAGACAATCATCAAAAGCGCCGCGCCGGACAGCCACGTCGTGTAGCTCTGCCATTTGTGCCATGTCAGATGCTCCGGCATTTCCGCAGGGGCGACAAGGTACTTCACCGTGTGATAAAACCCGCCGCCGTGGACTTCCCACTCTTCGCCATAGGCCCCTTTGGGCAGGCTCTCCGCCGGTTTGAGCATCAAATCCAAGGCGATGAAGTAGAAGGATGCCCCGATCCATGCCATCGCAGTGATGACATGCAGCCAGCGGACGCTGAAGGCGATCCAGTCCCAGATGATGGCCAGGTCGTACATCGCTCTCTCCTGATTTTCTGTTGCTTTCGCCACACTAGGCTCTTCTTATTACCTCTGCTATCTCTGACAAAAACCAAGCAGCATCAAATAAAACCGAAGAATGTCCTACATCGACAACATCCGCACCTTTGTTCGTGTCTATGAATTGGGCAGCATGTCCGCGGCTGGGCGGGATTTGCGCATTTCGCCGGCGGTGACCTCCTCGCGCATTTCGCAGCTTGAAGAGCACTTGGGCGTACGGCTTTTCCAACGCACCACACGCAGCCTGACGCCGACTGAGCAGGGCAAAAGCTTTTATCGCGGTGCGACGGATATCCTTGAGGCCATCGAAGGCGCGGAGGCGCAGATTGCCAATATCACGGAGAACCTGCGCGGGGCTTTGTACGTTGCCGCGCCTTTGGGGGTTGGTCGGCGTTTGATCGCGCCGCAAGTTCCTAGTTTCCTTGAGCAATATCCGGAGGTGAGCGTCCGCCTGCGTCTGACGGATCGCAAGGTGGACTTGACCACCGAGGGACTCGACCTTTCGTTTTTCCTTGGCCAGCCCGAGGACAGCACCCTGCGTATTCGCAAGATTGCCGATGTGCCGCGCGTTCTCTGCGCCGCGCCGTCCTATATCGCAAAGCGCGGGATGCCGCAGAGCGGGGATGATCTGGTGAAGGACAGCCACGAATGCCTCAGCCTGCGCTTCCCGGGGGCGACGGAGTTTCAATGGCTCCTGACCACCGAGGACGGGCCAAAGCGGTTCCGCGTCTCGGGGCGCTATGAGTGCGACGACGGCGATGTGCTAACCGATTGGGCGCTGGCGGGGCAGGGGGTGGCGATGAAGCCGATTTTTGAGATTGCGGATCACCTTGCCTCGGGCGCTTTGGTGCCGGTTGCTGTGAGTACGCCACCCGAGCCGATCCAGATGGCCTGCCTCTTCACCCACCGCCGCATGCAGGACCCGAAAACGCGCCGCTTCATGGAGTTCATGATCGAGCGGATTGCAGGGCAGGTGCGGGGGTGAGGCCCTGTCCGCGCAGCGGCAAACTCTCCGGGGGAGAGTTCGCGGGCAGAACGGGCGGTACCCCGGACGGGTCGTGATGTGGTTTTTCGACCCCGAAGCGACTTTTTCTAAATTGCCGAGTTCTTCCACATCGAGCCTTCGGTATTCTGGATTGGCGTATATTGCCGCTGATGCAATGGCCTTGAGCGGCCGTTCATCTCACCCCAGGCGCGGAATCAAGGCCGCAGGCCGCCGCGCCATCGACGGGCCGTCCCCACGGCACGGCGATTGGTTTGTAGCTGGGCGTTACACCGGCCTAGCGCGCCAGTGGCTGGGATAAATTGAGGGGATCAACGGTTGCATCGCCGCACCACGGCCCGTCGATAGGCGCGGCTTGAGTTTTTTCCAAGAGGTCCCGGATCAGGCTCGGGACGGGTGTGGGCAATAACTGCACAAGGCCAAATCTCGACATCTGGCCTGCTCACATTCAAAGACCGCTTTGTCCGCAGTCCTGCAGTCCAATCACAGACCAGCGAACGGCGGGCTATACCTTAGACGTTTACGCAAATAGGGACACTCTGAAGAAGTGACTTTCTCGCTCAGAACACCTCAACTCCCCCGATACGTGCTCATCCCATAGGGCGAGAGCAGCAGCGGGACGTGATAGTGCGCGTCCGGGTCTGATGCGCCGAAGCGGATCGGGACTTGGTCGAGGAATAGAATGTCCCCTTCGGCCTGACCAGTGCTGCGCAAGTAGTCCCCGGTGAAAAAGATCAGCTCATAGTGACCAACCTTGAACTTTCCTTCCGGCAAGATCGGCGCGTCTGTGCGGCCATCGGCATTTGTCACCGTCTCTGCTATCTTTTTGTGCGAATTGCCCGAGACACGGTAGAGCGCGATACGGATGCCTTCCGCGGGGCATCCCCGTGCCGTATCAAGAACATGCGTAGTGAGATAGCCTGCCATTGAATGGTCTCCTGTCAAATCTGCGTCTGTTTTTTATGCGGCAGCGCATGGCAAGGGCAAAGGTCCCCTGCCAGAAGGCTCTTTCAAAAAGAATTTGAAAAACTGCCGGCATTTTCTGGTTTATGAAGCGTACAAGCAGAAGGAAAGTCAAGTGACACGTTATCCCCGCGACATGGCTGGATATGGCCCCCGGATCCCCAATGCCAACTGGCCGGGCGGCGCAAAGATCGCTGTACAGATCGTGCTGAACTATGAGGAAGGCGGTGAAAACAACGTCTTGCATGGGGATGCGGCTTCGGAGGCCTTCCTGTCGGAAATCACCGGCGCGGCGCCTTGGCCGGGGATGCGGCATTGGAACATGGAAACCCTCTATGAATACGGCAGCCGCGCCGGGTTCTGGCGGGTGCATGATCTTCTGAAGGATACGCCGATCACGGTCTACGGCGTTGCCACGGCTTTGGCGCGCGCGCCGGAACAGGTGAAGGCGATGAAGGATGCAGGCTGGGAGATCGCGTCGCACGGTCTGAAATGGATCGAACACAAGGACATGTCCGCCGAGGAAGAGCGCGCTCAAATCCGCGAAGCAATCCGTTTGCACACCGAAGTTGTCGGCGAGCCGCCGCGCGGCTGGTACACCGGGCGCTGTTCGATGAACACGATCGATCTTGCCGCCGAAGAGGGCGATTTTGCCTATATCGCAGACAGTTACTCCGACGATTTGCCCTATTGGACGACAGCCGGGGGCCGCGATCAGCTGATCGTTCCCTACACGATGGACTGCAACGACATGCGCTTCGCCATTCAGGCGGGCTACACCCAAGGTGCGGATTTCGAGGCGATGGTGCGCGATGCCTTTGACGTTCTCTATGCCGAAGGGCAGGCGGGTGCGCCCAAGATGATGTCGATCGGCCTGCATTGCCGTCTGATCGGACGCCCGAGCCGCATGGCGGCGTTGAAGCGCGTCATGGACTATATGCAGAGCCATGAGGGGGTCTGGTTCGCCACGCGCGAACAGATTGCCGATCACTGGGCCTCAGAGCATCCCGCGCCCGAAGGCGTGCCGCCGTCGCAGATGGACAAGGAGACCTTTGTTGCCGCGTTTGGCGGGGTGTTTGAGCATTCACCGTGGATCGCCGAAGGGGCGCATGGCTTGGAGCTTGGCACCTATACCGACAGCGCCGCCGGGGTGCACAACGCGCTGGCCCGTGTTTTCCGGTCAGCAAGCGAGGAGCAGCGCCTTGGCGTACTGAATGCGCACCCGGATCTTGCCGGGAAGCTGGCCGCTGCGGGGCGTCTGACCGCTGAGTCTACCGCCGAGCAGGCGGGTGCCGGACTGGATATGCTGACCGACGAAGAGCGAGAGACGTTCACCGAGCTGAACACGCACTACACGGAAAAACACGGCTTTCCCTTTATCATCGCGGTAAAGGACAACACCAAGGCGTCGATTCTTGAGGCCTTCCACCGCCGCATCGACAATGACAGGGCCACCGAGTTCAAAGAGGCCTGCAAACAGGTCGAACGCATCGCCGAATTGCGCCTGATTGAGAAGTTTGGCGCATGAAGATCACGGCGACCCCTTTGACGGCAGAGGCTTTCGCGCCCTTTGGCGAGGTGCTCGACACAAGTGGCGCGCCGGACAAGATCATCAACCAAGGTCTGTGCGGGCGATACCACGATTGCGCCACGCTGGACTTTGACGAAGGAGGCACGGCAGGCATCAGCCTCTTTCAGGCAGAGCTACGAGCCTTGCCTTATGAACTGACCCTGCTGGAGCGCCACCCGCTCGGCAGCCAGGCCTTTCTTCCGATGTCCATGGACGGCTTTCTTGTCATCGTCGCACCGGACGACGCAGGCAAGCCGGGCGTGCCGCAGGCCTTCCTGACGGCCTCCGGCCAAGGGATCAATTTCCACCGGAACACATGGCACGGCGTCCTGACGCCGCTGTCCGGCTCCGGCCTTTTTGCCGTGATCGACTGGATCGGCGACGGCATCAACCTCGAGGAATGGGAACTCGAGACACCGGTTCTTGTTGAAGGACCGGACACTGCAACCTGACAAGACGCCGGGCCAACCGGTGCGCATCATCAACAGAGGGAACACCCATGACTGATACGTCCATCGGAACGCCGGAACAGCTCCGCGATCCCAACTACACGCCGCCAATGATCAAGGCGGTGCCGCTTGGCATCCAGCACGTGCTGGCGATGTTTGTCTCCAACGTCACCCCGGCGATTATCGTTTGTGGCGCGGCGGGCTTTGGGTTCGGTTCGAACTCGCCCGACTTCCCGCAGATGATCTACATGATCCAGATGTCCATGTTCTTTGCGGGCATCGCGACCCTGTTCCAATCCATCGGCCTCGGCCCGGTAGGCGCACGTTTGCCGATTGTGCAGGGGACTTCCTTTGCCTTCATCCCGATCATGATCCCGCTGGTTGCGGGCAAAGGGGTGGACGCCATTGCGGTGCTCATGGGTGGCATTGTTGTCGGTGGCCTCTTCCACGCGGTTCTGGGCCTGTTTATCGGCAAGATCCGCTTTGCCCTTCCGCCGCTGGTGACGGGGCTCGTGGTGACGATGATCGGTCTTGCGCTGGTCAAGGTCGGTATTCAGTACGCTGCAGGCGGTGTTCCTGCCATCGGAAAGCCTGAATATGGCAGCGCCATCAACTGGTTGATGGCAAGCACTGTGATTGTCGTCACGCTGGGACTGAAGTTCTACGCGCGCGGCATGCTGTCGGTCTCTGCCGTGCTCGTTGGCCTGATCGCGGGTTATGCGTTGGCCTTTGCCTTGGGCGAAGTGAACCTTGGCAACGTTGGCCGTGCCGCGAGCTTTGCCCTTCCGAACCCGCTGCACTTCGGCATCGAATTCTCCGTCGCTGCGGTGATCGGTTTCTGTCTGATGTCCTTTGTCTCGGCGGTGGAAACCGTGGGCGATGTCTCCGGCATCACCAAGGGCGGCGCAGGCCGCGAAGCTACGGACAAGGAAATTCAGGGCGCGACTTATGCGGACGGGATCGGCACGGCGATCTCCGGTCTCTTCGGCGCGTTGCCGAACACGTCGTTTAGCCAAAACGTCGGCCTGATTGCCATGACCGGTGTTATGAGCCGCATGGTTGTGACCATCGGCGCGATTTTCCTGATCGTCTGCGGCCTGATCCCGAAAATCGGCGCTGTGATTTCTTCGATCCCGATCGAGGTTCTGGGCGGCGGCGTGATTGTCATGTTTGGCATGGTGGTCGCGGCGGGCATCTCGATGCTGTCTGATGTGAACTGGAACCGCCGCAACATGGTGATCTTTGCCATCGCCCTGAGCCTTGGCCTCGGGCTGCAACTGGAGCCGGGCGCGCTGCAGTATTTGCCGGGCACGATTAAGGTGCTCGCCACCTCCGGCATCCTGCCAGCAGCCGTAATCGCCATCGTCCTCAACCTTGTCCTGCCCGAAGAGCTTTCGGATGAGGCGACCGAAGAGGTCAGCGGCGGCATGGCCGGCCATGGGGGCGGCAGCCTTCCAGGGGAGTGATCCTCAGTCTCTGAAACAAAGAAGCAAAGGCCCCCCAAACGGGGGCCTTTTTCGCGCTGCGCTCTTGATCCGGACCAAGGCTTCAGGCACGCTTGAGCAAGGCCTTGCTCGGGCCTCCGCCCTCCTTTCGGGAAGCATCCCACATGCCGAGCGCCATGATTTTTGGTCTGACGTGCCGGGCAAACACATGCGGAGGGGTTGTGCGTATCGCCCGGCAGAGGAGCAATCCCATGCGTCTTTCCGCACCGCTTTACCGCCTCAAACGCGAGGCGCGCCTGTTGTCCCGCCGTGACGCCATTCCCATGCACGAAGCGCTGGATCGCCTGGCACGGCAGCAGGGCTTCCAACGTTGGAGCCATCTTGCGGCTGAGCAGGCGCGACAATCTCCTGCCGCGAAACTGCTTTCAGACCTTTCGCCCGGTGAGCTTGTGCTGATCGGAGCGCGTCCGGGGCAGGGCAAGACTTCGATGGGTCTGGAGCTGGCAGCGCGGGCGCAGACGCTCGATCGCCTGGGGTGTTTCTTTACGCTTGAATACACGCGGCGCGATGTTGACGTGCTCTTGAGCCGTATCGGCGCATCGCAAACGGAAAGAACCCTGTTGGTTGATACGTCGGATGCAATCTGCGCCAGACATATTCTTGAGCGCTTGGAGTCTCTCGGCAGGCAGGCGCTGGTTGTGGTCGACTACCTGCAACTCCTCGATCAGAAGCGCAGCAACCCACCGCTTGATGCGCAGCTCCGCGATCTCAAAACGTATGCACAGAGAACCGGTACGATCTTCGCCGTGATCTCGCAGATTGACCGCAGTTTTGAGCTGACGGACCGGAATATGCCGGGGCGCGATGACATCCGGTTGCCCAATCCGGTTAATCTGGGCGTGTTTGACCGGCTGTGTTTCCTGCACGAGGGGCAGATTCAGGCTGAACGGGCGGCGTGATTGCACGCCAAATGGGCGGCGAATTGATCCTTCGCCGCCATCTTGAAACACTGACAAAGACGGGGCAGGGTCCGCCTGAAGATCACAGTGAAGGGCCCTCTGAGATGTATAAAAAAGGTGAGGTTTCCTACCAGCCGCTCCCGCTTCCTGACCGGGTGCAAAAGCCTGACGTGGAAGCTTTGGAAGCCGTGCAGGGCTTTCGCGACTACATGCGCAAACGGCATTCCGTCCGGGACTATTCGGATCGGCCCGTGCCCAAGGAGATCATCACCACTTGTATCGAGGCCGCCGCAACCGCGCCTTCGGGGGCGAACCATCAGCCGTGGCACTTTGTTGCGATTTCCAATCCCGAGATGAAAGCCACCATCCGCGAAGCTGCCGAGGAAGAAGAGCGCGGCTTTTATGGCGGCGGTGGGGGTGATGAATGGCTGGCGGCTCTGGAGCCGATTGGCACAGGGGTCGAGAAACCGCACCTGACCAAAGCGCCGTGGCTCATTGTTGTCTTTGCCCAACGGTTCGGGCTGACCGAAGATGGTGAGCGATACAAGAATTACTACGTGCCGGAAAGCGTCGGGATTGCCACGGGGATGCTGATTACAGCGATCCATCAGGCCGGGCTCGTGTGTCTTGAACACACGCCCAACCCGATGAAGTTCCTGCCTGACATGTGCGGACGCCCTTCGCATGAGAAAGCCGTCATGATCCTGCCCGTTGGCTGGCCGGCGGAAGAGGCCACCGTGCCAGCCGTCGCCAAGCGGAAGAAACCGCTGGACGTGGTAATGTCAACGTTCGACTGAGGCTAGAAGTCGACCTCTATCGCAACCCCGCGCTGAACGGCGAGGTCAACAACGGCCGCTGCTGCAGCAAGATCCTGCAGACCCACGCCGGTGCCGTCAAAGAGGGTGATTTCATCGTTCGATGTGCGCCCCGAGTGGGTGCCGTTGATCACGGCGCCAAGCTGAAGGACGTCCTCTTCGCGGATCAGACCATCGGCCACGGCATGTTGCGCCTCGCCGATGCTGATGGACTGCGCGACCTCGTCGGTGAACACTGTTGCGCGGGTGAGCAGCGCGGCCTCGACCTCTTGCTTCCCTTTCGTGTCGGTGCCCATGCAGGCGATGTGCGTTCCGGGTGAGACGTGATCCGCCATCAACGAAGGTGCAAAGGCCGAGGTGATCGAGATGATCACATCCGCATCCCTCATGCCGGGCAGGTCCACCGCGTCGAACGGAACTCCAGCGTCCTTTGCGACTGCCTCAAGGTTCGGAAGCATCTCCGGGTGGTAGTTCCAGCCGATGACCTTCTCGAAACGCCGCTGTTCCAGCGCCGCACGCAATTGAAAGGTCGCCTGATGGCCCGCCCCGATCATGCCGATCACCTTGGCGTCGTTCCGCGCCAAATGTTTGATCGACACGGAAGACGCCGCCGCCGTGCGCAGCGCGGTCAACAGGTTGCCGCCGACCATAGCCGCAGGCTTTCCGGTGTCCGGATCAAACAGGAACACGGTGGACTGGTGGTTGATCAGCCCGCGTTTCTCAAGGTTGTTCGGCCAATAGCCTCCGGCCTTCAAACCCAAAGTCAGACCAGCCTGGTCGAAGCCGCCTTTGAACCCATAAAGCGCGTCTTCATGACCGATGGCTTCGCGCACCACCGGGAAGTTGTAGGCGTCTTTTGCGGCCATCGCTGCAAAGACTTTCTCCACGGCGTCAAAGGCCGCCTCGCGGGTCATCAGACCCGCGATTTCACTTTCAGGAATAAGGAGCATGGTTTGCCTCAGTACGCCTTGCCGCGCGCCGAGACGGGCCAGACCGTCTCAACCTTGCCGTTCCGCACGCCGACGTACCAATCATGTACGTTGGCCGTGGGATCGCAGTGGCCGGGGACAAGCCAGAGTTTGTCGTTGACCGAAAGCACGCCGCCCTTGTCCATGACCACGCCGTGCTCGTCGGAGCACTTGATGTACTCCACGTCGTCGCGGCCAAAGATCACCGGCAAACCGCTGTCCACCGATTGTGCCTTGAGGCCCGCGTCCACGATGGCCTTGTCCGCCTTGGCGTGAGACATAACGGAGGTCAGGATAAAAAACGCGTTCTCCCATTCGCCCCGGTCGATGCGGTTGCCGTCCTTGTCGAGAATCCGGCCATAGTCCGCATCCATGAAAGCGTAAGAGCCGCATTGTAGCTCGTTATAGACACCGGAGTTGCTCTCGAAATAATAAGACCCCGTACCGCCGCCGGAGACCAACTCGCATGCGATCCCCTCGGCCTTCAACCCGTCCACGGCGTCTTTGACCTGCGCAATGGCGATGTCCAGCTTGGCCTTGCGGTCTTCATAGCTGTCCATGTGCTGCATCGCGCCCTGGTAAGCTTGAATGCCGGTGAACTTGAGGCCGTCCGCTGCCTCGATTGCCTTGGCGATCTCGACAACCGCTTCGGTGGTTGTCACCCCGCAGCGCCCGGCGCCGCAGTCAATCTCGACAAAGCATTCTATCTGTGTGCCGTGCTTTTGCGCCCCTGCCGACAGGTCCGCCACATTGGCCACGTCGTCAACGCAAACGATGGTGCGTGCGCCAAACTTTGGCAGTCGGGCAAGGCGGTCGATCTTGGCCGGATCGCGCACCTGATTGGAGACCAGCACGTCTTTGATGCCGCCTCGGGCAAAAACCTCGGCCTCGGAAACCTTCTGGCAGCAAACGCCAACCGCGCCGCCCAGCTGTTCCTGCAACTTTGCCACATCCACGGATTTGTGCATCTTGCCATGCACCCGGTGGCGCATGCCGTGGGCCTTGGCGTAATCGCCCATCTTCTTGATGTTGCGCTCCAGCGCGTCGAGGTCGAGCACAAGCGCGGGTGTCTGAATGTCCGCAGCATCCATGCCGGGTTTCGCCGGGATGTCATAGCCGACTTCGTATTGGTCAAGGTCTGTCATATCTTTCATCTTACTCTTCCTGTTCAGTCGGGCCAGTCTCAGGATGTCATCCAGGGCAGCCGGTCCAGATCAACGTTGCCGCCGGTGACGATCAGGCCAACGCGTTTGCTTTTGAAGGCTTCGGGGTTTTTCAGAACGCAGGCCATCGGCACGGCGCTTGACGGTTCCATCACGATGCGCAGGTGCTTCCAGATCAGCTTCATGGCATCCACGATCTCCTGTTCGGAGGCCGTGTAGATCTCGCTCACGTGGTTGGACACGAAATGCCATGTGCGCTCTTTCAGCGGCACGAGCAGCCCGTCTGCCACGGTCGTTGGCGCGTCATCGGCGATGATGTATCCGGCCTTGAAGCTGCGATAGGCGTCATCCGCCTGTTCCGGCTCTGCCGCGATCACCTGCGTTTCCGGGGCGAGGGTCGCCAGTGTCAGGCAGGTGCCAGAGATCATGCCGCCGCCGCCGATGGGCGCGACAACCATGTCGAGGCCGCCGGTCTGCTCCATGAACTCCTTGGAACAGGTGCCCTGTCCGGCAATCACGCGCGGATCGTTGTAGGGGTGAACAAAATCACCCCCCGTGGCGTCCTGCACCTCGGCGAAGGTGGCCTCGCGCGAAGTGGTCGAAGGCTCGCACTCTGTGATCACCCCGCCATAACGGCGCACCGTGTCTTTCTTGGCCTGCGGAGCGGTGCGCGGCATGACCACGTTGCAAGGAATGCCCCGCCGCATCGCCGCATAGCTCAGGCAGGAGGCATGGTTGCCGCTGGAGTGGGTGGCGACGCCGCGCTTTGCCTCGGCTTCGGACAGGCCGAACACCGCGTTGCACGCGCCGCGCACTTTGAATGCGCCGGGCTCCTGAAAGTTCTCGCATTTGAAGAACAGATCCGCGCCGGTGAGCTCGTTCAGATAAGCTGAGGTGCGCACTTCGGTCCGGCGAATGTACGGTTTGATCCGTTCATGGGCGGCGAGCATGTCCTCATAGGTCGGGATATCCATGGTCATGTCCTTCATGCGGCAGCCCTTTGCGACGTTGCGCGGGTTGCACGGTAGTGTTCCTGGGCAGCGGCGACGCCGGATCCGAGTTTGATCGGGAGGCCGAGATCGGCCATGACCATCTCTGCCGTGGCAAGCCCGGAGAGGGCCATCACGTCCGTCAGGCTGCCCAAATGGCCGATGCGGAAGACCTTCCCCGCCACTTCGCCAAGTCCGGTGCCAAAGGCCACGCCGTAAGTCTGCGCGGCGTGCTCGACAATCTGCGTGGCGTTGAAACCCTCCGGCGTACGAATGGCGCTCACCGTATCAGAGTAGACATCCGGAGAGGTGGCGCAAAGCTCCAGCCCCCAGACGCCCACCGCCGCGCGTACCCCATCGGCGATCCGGGTGTGGCGGGCAAAGACGTTGTCCAGCCCTTCGGCCAGCAGCAACTGGCACGCGTCGTTCAATCCGTTCAGGAGGCCAACGGCGGGCGTGTAGGGGTAGGCATTCGCCGCATAACCCTTGGCCATGTCGCTGATGTCGAAATAGGTGCGCGGGAGCTGTGCGGTTTTGCTGGCGGCAATGGCTTTCTCCGAGAACGCCGTGATGGCAAGGCCCGGCGGCAACATGAAACCCTTTTGCGACCCGGCCACACCCACGTCGATCCCCCAGTCATCGAACCGGAAGTCCATCGAGGCGATCGAACTCACCCCGTCCACAAACAGCAGCGCCGGATGTTTTGCATTGTCGAGCGCGCGGCGCAGCGCCGCGATATCGGATTTCACGCCAGTTGCGGTCTCATTGTGTGTGGCCAGAACGGCCTTGATCTCATGGCTCTTGTCCGCTGCGAGGATTTCCTCGTAGCGATCCGCTGGCAAGCCGTCGCCCCAAGGGGTTTCGATCACCGTAACCTCAAGCCCATGGCGCTGGCACATGTCGATCCAGCGGTGAGAGAACATGCCGTTACGCGCAGCGAGAATGCGATCCCCGGCAGACAGCGTGTTGGTCAGAGCCGTCTCCCAACCGCCCGTACCGGTGCCGGGGAAGATGAAGACCTCGGCCGAGGCGCTTTGCAGAACACGCCGGACGCCGTCCCGCGCCGGATGCAGGATTTGACCGAACAGCGGTGACCGATGATCGATCGTCGGCATGTCGCAGGCTTTGCGCAGCTGTTCGGGGATGTTCGTCGGGCCGGGAATAAACACCGGGTTCTGAAAGCTCATGACTCGTCTCCTTCCGTAGTGACAACCACCTTAAAAGGACCGGGTTTCCGAGGAAATTTTTTTGAAAAAGTATTTCATAATGCTAAATGGGAGGATTACCGCATGAAAAGCAGTGCGTTAGAATTTTTCATAATGTGAATGTCGTTTTCAGAAAGGTAAGAGAAGCCCGATGACCCAAGCCGAATCCCCCCAGCGCAAGCGCGGCAGACCCCGTGGATGGGACGACAAGACGGAACAGAACACGATCAAATCGCTGGACCGGGCGATGGCGGTGTTTGAACACCTGAGCGCAGCCTCCGGCATGACCCTGACGCGGCTTGCCGATGAGACCGGGCAATCCCCAGCCACGGTCTACCGTATTCTTGTGACCCTTCAGGGGCGGGGCCTGGTAGAATTCGATCCCGAAGAACAGGTCTGGCACGTCGGAGCCCGGGCGTTTGCGATCGGCGCGGGATTTCTGCGGCGCACAAGCCTAGTGGAGCGCGCCCGCCCGATCATGAGGCGGCTGATGGAGCAGACCGGGGAGACGGCGAACCTCGGGATCGAAAAGGATGGCGCGGTCCTGTTCCTGGGGCAGGTTGAAACGCGATCTGCCATTCGCGCGTTCTTCCCGCCCGGAACGCTTTCTGCCATGCATGCGTCCGGGATTGGCAAAGCGCTTCTTGCATTCATGGACGCTCGGCGATTGGACTGGGTGCTGAGGGCGCCTTTGGAGCAGTTCACGGAGTGCACACTTACAGAGCCAGATGCCCTGCGTGATGATCTGGCGCAGGCCCGCGCGCGCGGTTACGCGGTGGATGACGAAGAAAAGAATACTGGCATGCGCTGCATCGCGGCCCCGGTGTTTGACATGAACCGCGAAGTTGTCGCCGGGATTTCCGTGTCCGGCCCTGTAAGCCGCATTGGTCCCGATCAAATCGCGCAGCTTAGCCTGCCGGTGATGCAGGCTGCGGCAGAGTTGAGCGAAGCGATTGGAGGTGATCCTACCGCAGGCGAAGGGATGCGTGGCGATTGACGTCCTTGTAGAGCAGGTAGCGGAACTTGCCGGGGCCACCCGCGTAGCAGGCCTGCGGACAGAAAGCGCGCAGCCACATGAAGTCCCCGGCTTCAACCTCAACCCAATCGGCGTTCAGCCGGTACGCCCCCTTGCCCTCAAGCACGTACAGCCCGTGTTCCATGACATGGGTTTCCAGGAAAGGAATGACCGCGCCGGGTTCCAGTGTCACGATGGTCACGTGCATGTCGTGACGCAGATCATTGGGGTCCACGAAGCGGGTCGTCGCCCATTTGCCATCCGTATCCGGCATCGGCGTTGGCGCGACGTCCTGCTCATTGAGGAACAATGGCTCCGGCGTGTCGAGCCCGTCTACCGCCTCATAAGCCTTGCGGATCCAGTGAAAGCGTACAGCGGCATTGGAGGTGTTGCGCAAGCTCCAGTCGCTTGAGGGCGGCAGGTAGGCATAGCCCCCTTCTGTCAGAGTGTGGCTCTCGCCGTCCACCGTGACATCGGCTGCGCCTTCAACAACAAAGAGGACACCCTCGGCCTCCGGGTCCGTCTCGCCACGATCAGAGCCGCCGCCGGGCATCACTTCCATGATGTATTGCGAGAAAGTTTCGGCAAAGCCGGTCATGGGCCGCGCGATGACCCACAGGCGTGTATCTTCCCAAAACGGCAGAAAACTGGTGGTTATGTCACGCATAGTGCCGCGCGGAATCACGGCATACGCCTCTGTGAAGATGGCGCGATCGGTCAGGAGCTGGTCCTGACCGGGAAGGCCGCCTTGCGGGGCATAGTATTTCGAACGCATGGATATGTCCTGACGAGCAACAGTGCTTTGCAGAGTAGGCGGGGCTGGCCGGCAAGGGCCAGAAGAAAAGCACCGACAGCACCCTTCGGAAAGATTTGATAATCGGAAGGGTGGTGCGGGGTGAGGTCCCGGATCAAGTCCGGGACAGGGGTCCTGACCCTAGCGCCCCCGGAAAATCCGCGCTGCCCCAATCATCTCTTCGAGCGATGCAATCCGGTCTGCACTTTCCGAGCGGGCCTGGATCCCGGCGATGAGCGCTTCGATCAGGAAGTTGATGGCGAGGGTCGAATCCCAAGAGGAGGGCGCTTCGACCATGCTGCGGAAGGTGTGCGTGGCGTGTTTTTCGATGGGAGAGCCCCATTGATCGGTGAACAGCACGATATTTCCCTGCTGCTGAACGACGAACTCGGACAGCCGCTCCAGTTGTTTTTCGTAGCGGCGGATGTCGAAAATCACGAGGGTGGTCTGCTCGTTCATGTCGAGCAGCGATTGCGGCCAGACACTGGGCGAGGCGTCGAGCAGCGATACGCCCGGCCGGATAATCTGCAGGTGATTGAAGAAGTAGTTGGCATTGGACCGTGTGATCCTACCGCCGATCAAGTGGATGTTCCGCGATGGATCGGCCATCAGGTCCGTGACGGCCTCGAACTCATCCGCGTCCAGTCGATCAATGGTGGCATTGATGTTTCGGGACATGGCAACCGCGAACTGGCTGATGATGTGGTCGTTTCGGCCATTGATCCGGGAGGTGTCGAGCTTTTCCAAAGGCTCCTTGACCCGCGCGGCGACCTCCTCGCGCATGGCGTCCTGAAACGAGGAAAACCCGTCGAACCCCAGCTTGCGTGCAAGCCGGACAACCGAAGCCGTTGATACTTCCGCGCTTTCCGCGAGTCGGGTGATGGATTGCAACCCGCTCATCAAGCCGTCGTCCAGAAGCGTAGCGGACAGCCGCCTTTCAGCGGCGGTCAAAGTGGCCTGCTGTTCGCGCAGCATGTCGCGGATGAGCGGCGGGGTTCCGGGATCTGCCTCCGTCTTGGTCATTGGCCTTGTGAATCCTCCGAATGAAAAAGAAACAATGTTGACATTTGATCTCTCTCTGTAGTGATCTTTACACAATCAACTCTGGGGGACAAGAAATGGATGCGCTGGGATGGCCATCGGTGGCGGTCATGGGAAAGATCGGGGCGACTCCGTTGGCCTTGGTCTGTGAACATGCCTCTGCCTTTATCCCCCCGGCGCTGGCCGGGCTAGGGCTTTCCGAGGAGGCTAAAACGTCGCATGCGGCGTGGGATATCGGTGCGCTCGATCTCGCAAAGCGATTGAGTGTGCGCCTGTCTGCGCCGCTTGTGGCCGGGCAGATTTCCCGGCTGGTCTACGATTGCAACCGTCCTTTGGAAGCACCGGGCAGCATCCCGAATGTCAGCGAGGTTCATGCGGTTCCCGGCAATCAGGCTCTGACAGCGGCGGACCGGCAAGCTCGGTTCGATGCGGTCCATGAGCCGTTTCACGCCGCCGTGGCGGACGTGCTTGATCGTCAGTTGGCCGCGTTTCCAGGCGCAGTCGCGCTGATTACGGTCCATACGTTTACGCCCGTTTTTCATGGACAACGGCGGGAGGTGGAGATCGGCTTTCTCCATCATGCGGATGCTCGCCTGGCCAAGGCAGCCGTCGCGCATGAAGCGCAAGAAGGACAGATGAAAGCTGCTTTGAACGCCCCGTATTCTGCAAGCGACGGCGTGACATACACTTTGCAAAAACACGCGGATTCGCGCGGCCTGCGGTCCGTGATGATCGAAGTCCGCAACGATCTTGTCGACACACCGGCCAAGGCGGAAACCGTTGCGGATCACCTGGCGCAAACGCTCATGGCCGCGCTTTCGGATGTGCCGGAGGTGGTACAATGATCCTGCTTCATCGCTACATCGCCATAGTGGACCGGATCAATCGCGCCATCGGGCGCTTTGCCATGTACGGCATCTTTGCGCTGATGGCTGTTCTGCTCTGGTCTTCGATTTCGAAAACCTTCTTCACCCCATCGCTCTGGACTCTGGAAATGGCGCAGTTCCTGATGGTGGGGTACTACATCCTTGGCGGGCCATACGCGATCCAGATGGGATCAAACGTGCGTATGGACCTGTTCTACGGCCAGTGGTCCACACGGCGCAAAGCGGCGGTGGACATCGTCACGGTCTTCTTCCTGCTGTTCTACCTCGGCGTTCTGCTCTGGGGCGGGATCGACAGTACGGCCTATAGCTTCAAATACGGCGGCGAACGCAGCCCGACGGCGTGGCGACCCTACATCTGGCCCATCAAGGTCACCATGTGTTTTGGCATTTCGCTGATGTTGCTTCAGGCGGTGTCGGAGCTTTTCAAAGACATTCTGCGACTGCGCGGAGAAGAGGTTCCCACCCATGTCGTATGAATTCATCGCGATCTTCATGTTCGCCACGATGATGGCGATGCTGCTCACCGGACAGCGGGTCTTTGGCGCGATTGGCTTTGTGGCCGTCATCGCAGCGCTTGCGCTTTGGGGGGATCGGGGCGGTTATGATCTCGCGTTCTCCTCGGCCATCAAGCTGATGAAATGGTACCCGCTGCTGACCCTGCCGATGTTCATTTTCATGGGCTACGTCTTGTCGGAATCCAAAATCGCGGATGATCTTTACAAGATGTTCCACGTCTGGATGGGCGGCGTGCAGGGCGGGCTGGCCATCGGAACCATTGGCCTGATGGTGCTGATCTCCGCCATGAACGGGCTCTCCGTTGCGGGCATGGCGATTGGTGCGACCATCGCCTTGCCCGAGCTGCTCAAACGCAACTACGACAAACGCATGGTGACAGGGGTCATTCAGGCCGGATCATCGCTTGGCATCCTCGTGCCGCCCTCCGTTGTTCTGGTCCTTTATGCGATGATCGCGCGTCAGCCGGTGGGGCAGCTTTGGCTTGCCGGTGTTGTGCCTGGGCTGATGATGGCGACGCTGTTCATCATCTATATCGTCATCCGCTGCCGCCTGAATCCGGACCTTGGCCCGGCGCTCAGCCCTGAAGAGCGGGACATGCCCATGGCCGAAAAGCTCGCGCTCCTGCGCGCGGGTCTGCTCCCGGTTGGCATCTTTGCGGTGATGATGGTGCCCTTTGTGAACGGCTGGACAAGCCTTGTAGAAAGCTCCGCCATCGGCGCGATTGCGGCTTTCCTGGCCGCCGTTGCCAAAGGCCGGATGAACCGGCAGGTGTTTGAAACCACAGTGCGCAATACCCTTGGCATCACCTGTATGTTCATGTGGATCATCCTCGCCGCCCTTGCCTTTGGCGCGGTGTTTGACGGGCTGGGCGCGGTGAAGGCGATTGAATCCCTCTTCACCGAGAAACTCGGCCTTGATCCGTGGATGATCCTGATCCTGATGCAGCTCAGCTTTATCCTGATGGGCACGTTCCTTGATGACACCGCCATGCTGGTCATCGTCGCGCCGCTTTATGTGCCGCTGGTCAAGGCGCTGGGCTTTGATCTGATCTGGTACGGTGTGCTTTACACAATCACCTGCCAGATCGCCTACATGACGCCGCCCTTCGGCTATAACCTCTTTTTGATGAAAGCCATGGCCCCGGCAGAGATCACCCTGCGGGACATCTACGGCTCGATCCTGCCCTTTGTGCTGGTGATGGTGGGCGCGCTGGCGCTGGTGATGGCCTTCCCGCAGATCGCGCTTTGGCTGCCGAAAACTGTTTACGGATACTGACAACCATAAGACCCGCAGAACCGGGCCAACCCATTGAATCGACAAGGAGAGAAGACATGACCACAAGAAGAAAGTTCCTCACCTCAGCGGCCGTCGCCCCGGCTGCGGCGCTCGCCACCCCGGCGCTGGCGCAATCGACGATCAAATGGCGGATGCAGACCTATGCCGGTGCTGCGCTGGCCGAGCATGTGATCGATCCCGCGATCAAGATGTTCAACACTATTGCGGGCGACCGGATGCAGATCGAGCTTTTCTATGCCGATCAGCTTGTGCCCACGGGCGAGCTGTTTCAGGCGATGCAGCGCGGTACGATTGATGCGGTGCAGTCCGATGACGACTCCATGGCCTCGCCCACCGAAGTCACCGTCTTTGGCGGCTACTTCCCGTTTGGCTCGCGCTACTCGCTCGACGTGCCGGTGCTGTTCAATCAGTACGGCCTGAACGAGATCTGGGACGCGGAATACTCCAAGGTTGGCGTCAAGCACATCAGCGCAGGTGCGTGGGATCCCTGCCACTTCGCCACCAAAGACCCGATCCGCAGCCTCGCCGATCTCAAGGGCAAGCGCGTCTTTACCTTCCCGACCGCGGGCCGCTTCCTTGCGCAGTTCGGCGTGGTGCCGGTGACCCTGCCTTGGGAAGACATCGAAGTTGCGGTTCAGACTGGCGAGCTTGACGGCATCGCATGGTCCGGCATCACGGAAGACTATACCGTCGGTTGGGCGGATGTGACGAACTACTTCCTGACCAACAACATCTCGGGCGCCTGGGCGGGCAGCTTCTTTGCCAATATGGATCGCTGGAACGAACTGCCGGAAGACCTGCAAACGCTGTTCCGCGTCTGCTGTGACCAGTCGCATTACTACCGTCAGTGGTGGTATTGGGGCGGCGAAGCCTCGCTGCGCGTGAACGGTACCAAGATGGAGCTGACCACGATCCCCGATGAGGAATGGGCCACTGTCGAGGCGGCGGCTGTCAAGTTCTGGGACGAGATCGCAGCGGAATCCGAGACCAAGGCGAAGGTTGTCGAGATCTTCAAGAAGTACAACGCCGACATGCAGAAGGCCGGACGGCCTTATCGTTACGGCTAAGATACAAAAGGCCGGGGCCGCATCGCGCGGCCTCGGTTTCTGAGGAGTAAGACATGGCAGACGATGGATCAAAACAGGACGCGGTCTGGCCGTTGCCGAAGTTTTACTTTTCTGTCGACATAGGCGGCATTGGGAAAATCCCGTTTCAGGAGGTCTCCGGTCTCGATGCCGAAGCCGAGCCGATTGAGTATCGCGCCGATGACACAGAGGCGTTTTCGACCATCAAGATGCCGGGGCTCGCGAACCATGGCAATGTGACGTTGAAGAAGGGCGTCTTCGTCAAGGATAACAAGTTCTGGGACTGGTACAGCCAGATCAAGATGAACACGATCAAACGCGAGAGCGTGACGATTTCTCTCTTGGATCAGGAGGGCAATCCAACCATGGTCTGGAAGCTGAGAAACGCGTTCCCAGTGAAAATCACGGGCACGGATTTGAAGTCCGACGGGAACGAAGTGGCCGTGGAAACCCTCGAGATCGCCCATGAAGGGGTGACGATTGAAAATGCCTGAGGAAGGAAGAGCGCCATGACGTTCGAAGAGTTGAAAGCGGAGGTTGAAGCCGGGATCGTCGATACGGTTCTTGCCTGCATCGTCGATATGCAGGGCCGCCTGATGGGCAAGCGCTTCCACGCCGGGCATTTCGTGGCAAGCGCCTGGGAAGAGACCCATTGCTGCAATTACCTGCTCGCCACCGATCTGGAGATGGCCACGCCCGAAGGGTTCGCGGCCACGTCCTGGGAGAACGGCTACGGCGATTATATCATGAAGCCTGACCTTGAGACGCTACGCCCCGTGCTGTGGCTTGAGGGGACGGTTATGGTGCTCTGCGACGTGCTCGATCATCACACGCATGCGCCGGTGCCGCATTCCCCGCGCCAGATGCTCAAGGCGCAGGTGGCGAAGCTGAAAGAGATGGGGTTCGACGCCATGATGGCGACGGAGCTGGAGTTTTTCCTGTTTGAGAAGAGCTTCGACGAGATCCGCAAAGGCGGCTACCGCGATTTGACCCCGATCAGCGGCTACAACGAAGACTACAATATCTTCCAGACCACCAAGGAAGAGCATGTCATGCGCCCGATCCGCAATCATCTGTGGACTGCTGGCATACCGATCGAGAACTCCAAGGGCGAAGCCGAGGCCGGTCAGGAAGAGCTTAACATCAAGTATGCTGATGCGTTGGCGACGGGCGATCACCACACGATTGCCAAACATGCGGTAAAGGAGATCGCTTGGCAAAAGGGTCATGCGGTCAGTTTCCTGCCGAAGTGGCACCCGGACCGTGTGGGCAGTTCCAGCCATGTGCACCAGTCGCTCTGGAAAGATGGCGCGCCTGCGTTCCATGATCCGGATGACGCACTGGGTATGAGCGCCCTGATGAAGAACTACGTGGCGGGCCTGCTGAAATACGCGCCGGATTACACGTATTTCCTCGCGCCCTACATCAACAGCTACAAGCGTTTCCTCAAAGGCACTTTTGCCCCGACCCGGATCATCTGGTCTGTCGACAACCGCACGGCGGGCTTCCGGCTTTGCGGCGATGGCACCAAGGCCGTGCGGATCGAATGCCGGATTGGCGGCTCGGATATCAATCCATATTTGGCCATGGCGGCGATGCTTGCGGCGGGGATCAAGGGCATCGAAGAGGGCCTCGAATTGCAGCCTCCTGCCGAGGGTGACGTGTATCAGGGTGAGACGGGGCTGATCCCCGGCAATCTCGATGCGGCGCGGGCTACTTTGAAAGAGTCCGCCGTGATGCGCGAAGCCTTTGGTCACGAGGTCGTCGATCACTACTGCCGGGCGGCAGAGGTGGAACTGGAAGAATTCGCGAAAGCGGTGACGGATTGGGAAATTGCCCGAGGGTTCGAGCGGGTTTGAACACCGGGGACCGAGAGGCGCTGCCTCTCGGGCACTCCGGGATATTTTTGCAGAAAAGAAGCAGGGGCGCGGCTCCTGAAATGTGGAGGTTTGGCAATGGGCCGGACATTGGAGTGCATCTCGCCGATAGACGGATCGGTGTTTGCGGCGCGAGAGGTGGCGGATCTGGCCGCCGCGCGCGAGAAGATCGCCGCGATGCGCGTGGCGCAGGCGACCTGGGCGGCGCGTCCGTTGCAGGAGCGGGTTGATCTCGTCATGGCGGGCGTCGCCGCCGTGGGCGCGATGAATGATGAGATTGTGCCTGAACTGGCGAAGATGATGGGTCGTCCGGTGCGTTTTGGCGGTGAATTTGGCGGCTTTAACGAGCGCGCCAGCCATACGGCTGCAATTGCCGAAGAGAGCCTGGCGGACATTGCGGTGGGTGAGGACCAGACCTTCCTGCGTTATATCAAGCGCGTGCCGCATGGGGTGGTTTTTGTCGTGGCGCCGTGGAATTACCCTTACATGACGGCAATCAACACGGTTGCCCCTGCGTTGATTGCGGGGAACGTCGTGCTGCTCAAACACGCAACGCAGACCTTGCTCGTCGGCGAGCGGATGGCACGGGCCTTCCATGAGGCGGGTGTTCCGGCGGATGTTTTCGACAATGTCTTTCTCGATCATGACACCACATCGGCACTGATTTCCGAGAAGGCTTTTGATTTCGTCAACTTCACCGGGTCTGTCGGTGGCGGGCAAGCGATGGAGCGTGCAGCGGCGGGGACCTTCACCGGTGTTGCCACAGAGCTAGGCGGCAAGGACCCAGGTTATGTCATGGACGACGCCGACGTCGATGCGGCAGTGGATACGCTGATCGACGGGGCGATGTTCAATTCCGGGCAGTGCTGCTGCGGGATCGAACGGATTTATGTGCATGAGAGCCTATATGAGACGTTTCTCGAGAAGGCGCTTGCGGTGGTGCGCGGTTACAAGCTGGGCAATCCTCTGGACAGTGAGACGACCATTGGTCCCATGGCAAATGTCCGCTTCGCCAATGAGGTGCGCGCCCAGATCACCGAGGCTGTAGCGGCCGGCGCCACCGCTCATGTCGCGCCCTTTGCAGAGGATGATGGCGGGGCCTATCTGACGCCGCAGGTGTTGACCGGGGTCACCCACGCCATGCGGGTGATGCGCGATGAGAGCTTTGGCCCCGTGGTTGGCATCATGCCGGTGAAAGACGACGCTGAGGCGATCGCGCTGATGAACGACAGCGAATTTGGCCTGACCGCGAGCCTCTGGACAAAAGATGTCGAGCGGGCACAGCGCGTGGGTGATCAGATTGAGACCGGCACGGTGTTTCTCAACCGGGCGGATTATCTTGATCCCGGCCTGTGCTGGACCGGCTGCAAGAACACTGGGCGCGGAGGCGGCCTTTCGGTGATTGGCTATCACAACCTCACACGTCCGAAATCCTACCATCTCAAGAAAGTAACGTCATGAGCCTGACTGGAAACTGGTCGTACCCCACTGCGGTGAAATTCGGGGCAGGGCGGATCGCTGAACTGCCGGAGGCCTGTGCGCAGGCGGGCATGACGCGTCCTTTGCTTGTCACGGACAAGGGATTGGCGGATTTGCCGATCACCCATCAGACGCTGGATATTCTCGAAGCTGCCGGGCTGGGGCGCGCGCTGTTTTCGGAAGTCGATCCGAACCCGAATGAAAAAAACCTTGAAGCGGGTGTTGCGGCGTATCGGGACGGCGGTCATGACGGGGTCATTGCGTTTGGCGGCGGCTCCGGGCTCGATTTGGGCAAAATGGTTGCCTTCATGGCCGGACAGACGCGCCCGATTTGGGACTTCGAAGACATTGGTGATTGGTGGACCCGCGCCGATGCCGACGCGATTGCGCCGATCGTGGCGGTGCCGACGACGGCTGGGACCGGCTCGGAAGTGGGCCGCGCTTCGGTGATCACCGACTCGGTCAGCCATGTGAAGAAGATCATCTTCCACCCGAAGGTGTTGCCTTCCGTAGTGATCTGCGATCCGGAACTGACCGTGGGCATGCCGAAGTTCATCACGGCCGGGACGGGTCTGGATGCTTTTGCGCATTGTGTCGAGGCGTTCAGCAGCCCGCATTATCACCCGATGAGTCAGGGCATTGCCTTGGAAGGCATGCGGCTGGTGGTGGAGCATCTTCCGCGCGCTTACGCGGATGGTACGGATCTGGAGGCGCGCGCGCAGATGATGAGTGCGGCGGCCATGGGCGCGACGGCGTTCCAAAAAGGGCTTGGCGCGATCCATGCGTTGTCTCACCCGATTGGCGCGGTGTTCGGCACGCACCATGGAACAACCAATGCGGTTTGCATGCCCGCGGTTCTGGACCTGAACGCGCCGCTGATTGCCGATCGGTTTGATCGCGCCGCGTCCTACATTGGCGTCGAGGGCGGCTTTGACGGCTTCCGCGCGTTTGTGCAGGACTTCAATGACAGTTTTGCCATTCCGAAAAGACTTGCGGATATGGGCGCATCTGCGGACCGGATTGACGAACTGGTGCCGATGGCTCTGGCCGATCCGTCCTGTGGCGGCAATCCGGTGGAACTGACCGAAGCCAACGTCAAAGCGCTCTTTGAGGCCGTCATCTGAGCGAAACCCTGCCCCGGCCTTGGGCCGGGGCCTTTGCTCTAAGTCACGGTGAATTGCCCCATCATGCCGCAATCTTCGTGTTCCAGAATGTGGCAGTGGTACATGTAGGGCGCCTCTGTCGGGGCGTCGTAGTCAAACCGGACAAGCACTTCTGACCAGCCTTCTTCGACATGCACCATATCTTTCCAGCCCTGCGCGTAGGCGGGCGGCTCCGCGCCGCTTTGGCTCAGGATACGGAAGGAGCAGCCGTGGATGTGGAAGGGGTGAAGCTGATCATCCACGGAAATCCGCCAGATCTCCGTGTCGCCTTTCCGCACGGTTTCATCGATCCGGTCCATTTTCATCGGCAGGCCGTTGATCGCCATCGCCCCGGCGGTGCCGCAGACATTCTCCCAGGCCAAGGCGAGCGCAGAGAGGTCCGCGCCCACGTCCATCTGCAACGCAAACGAACGTGTCACTGTTGCATCTGACCGCTTCGGCGGGGCGAGGGTGGCCAGCGATTTCGGCATGGAGCCGGTGAACCCTTTTTCCGCGGCTCGGGTCAGCGTGAGGGCCGTTTGGGCTTGGTTGCCGCCAAAGAGACTGGCCAAGAACCCGCCGCCGCCACTGAAATCGACCGTGAGCGCGTTGGTTTCAAAGGCACTCATATCAACCAGGATTTCATAGCGTTCGCCGGGCGACATCAGGATACTGGCCGCCTCGACAGGCGATGATAGGAACCCGCCATCCGAAGCAATCACCGTGATCGGCCTGGTTTCCATGGACAGGTCCAGAAAACGCGCATTGCAGGCGTTCAGGATGCGCAGGCGCACCAAACCTGTTGGGACGGTTTGGGCGACGGGTGCAAGCGCGCCGTTGACAACAAGCGTGTCCCCTTCAAATCCGTCTTCGAAGACTTCGGCTGAGAGCGTATAGGTCATCTGGCCACTTTCATCGAACATCTTGTCCTGCAGCACCAAAGTGAAGTCATCGACGCCATAGGTTTTTGGCAGATCCGCCGACAGGCTGGCCTCGTCTTCGATGAGCAGGACACCGGCCAGCCCGTGATAAGTCTGCTGCGCCGTTTTGCCGTGCATGTGTGGGTGGAACCAGTTCATGGAGGCGTGCTGAACAATGGGCACATCAGGGGACCACGTACCGCCGTCCGCGATTTCCTGATGCGGCCCGCCATCTACGTCGCCGGGAATATGCAGGCCGTGCCAATGCAAGGTGGTCACATCGCCAATGCCATTGCTGACGTCGAAGGGCAGGGTCTGGCCCTGTTTGGCCCGTATCACCGGTCCGAGATACCCTTGATTGATGCCCAGTGTCCGGCTCGCGGCTCCGGTGCCGAAATCATGGGTGCCGGGGCCGAGCGTCAGGGGGATGCGGGCGTCTATACCACCTGTCACGTCGGTCATCGGGATCAGGGGCAGCGGGCGGGGCGTGCCTTGCGCCCAGGCAAGTCCGCCGCCTGCCATCAAGATGCCAGCGCCGCTTGCCTTGAGAAAACCTCTGCGGTTCATTAAACCCTCCGATGAATATCAACCTTTGTTGATAAATGATATCGATGGGCAGTTTGTCAACTATGATTGATAAAAGAGACGACAGCTTTCTTGGGCAAAACATCAAGGGCATGATGATGACACTCATCGCCCGCTGGAACGCGCAGATGGACGAAGCCCGCGCCGAGACGGAGTTCGCTGCCGTACGACCCGCTGATATGCGTGTCTTTGCACAGCTGCGTGGACGGACCGTCAAACTGTCGATCATTCACCGCGAGATGGGGTTTTCCCGTCAGGCGGCGCAACAGGCGGTCGACCGATTGGTCAAGCAGGACATGATCACGGTGCAGCCGGATCCGGACAGTCGCCGTGACAAGCTGGTTTCAATAACCGAGAAAGGGCAGCGGTGGCGCGCCATCGCTGCCGATCAGATCAGGCAGATCGAAGCAGAGATTTCGGGAACGATCGGCGAGGATGCCAAAGAAGAGTTGCGCGCGGCGCTGCTGGCCTTGGTCAAGGTTTCCTGACGTCGCCAAACTCCAGCCACGCGCGCTCATCTGTCGAAAGCGCATCGGATATGATCGCCTCATAGGCCTCAAGCTCTTTGTCCGAAAGGTTTCCTTCCCAGGTTCCGCACCGCCCGCTGCGGAAGAAGTCACTGTCAGACTTCATGAAGCCTTTGCCGCCTCCGGGGGCATAGCGCGCGGCGTTGGCTTTCATGTGCGCGAACCCGGCCACCGCAATCAGTTGATCCATGACATGCGGCGGGTGTTCAACCTTCAGTAACCCGGCGACCTTGGCGAACGTCCCCGGCAAATCGCGCAGCATGTCTGCATAGTGGAACACGGTTACATTGTCTTTTTTCGCCCGAGCCAGCGCAGCCTGATAATGCCGTAGAATATGGGCGAGCGGGGCCAGATCGGTATCAAACCCTTCCGCCCCGCCGTCCAGAAACCGCCGGAACGCCACCCCGTCCGGATCGTCCTCTGGATACCACAGGCCAAAGAACGGCATCGGTATGTTCAGAGCGTGTTTGCGGAACGAGAAATGCACGTCAAGCGGATGGCGGAACACACAAATGTACTGCGCTGCACTGTCCAAAGGCAGCCCGTCGAGGGGCGTGTGGCTCTTGAGGCAACGGCGGGCCGTCATGGCCTCAAGACGTTCGGCAACCTCGGCCATGTCCCGCAGACGAATGTCGACCCAGGGCGTCTTGAATGACACGTCCGGTTCCACTTCCGGATCGCCGGACAAGAGCAACGCCACGATGGTCTGCATCCAGGTTGTCCCGGATTTTGGCGGTGTGGCCACGATCACGTCGTCGGGTCGAATGTTTACCCTGTCCCAGCGCCGATTGTCCGTCAGCGGGCCAAGATAAAGTTTGCGATCCGTCATGCCGGGCCTCTTAATCCTCGATTGGGTTCTCGCCGGTGTAGGTCCATCTGTACGCAGGCGGGGTCGGACCTTTATTCCGCCCGCCCTGCTGCATCTGTTCCCAACCATGCGCCATGGCCCCAACCGAGCGGGACAGGCAGAAAAGCCCCCGCGCCAACGGCCCGGCAAACCCCAGTTCAGCGTAGATCACCGCCGTGGCGCCGTCGATGTTCATCGGCACGGGTTTGCCTTTTCGGGCGTTCAACTCGGCCTGCAAAGCCCGCCCGATCCGCGCAAACCGTCCGGATACGATCCCGGCGGCGGCGGCCTCATCGACAAGGTTCATTAGCCGCGGGGCGCGCGGGTCTTCGGGCTTGTGAAAGCGGTGGCCAAAGCCGGGGACGAACGGGCTTTGCTCGGCTTGCCAGCGGTCAACGGCCTTGGCCGTTGCCGTATTCAATGTGGCGCCACCCGTGGCAGCCTCATCAATTTGGGAATAAAGATGGACCGCCTGTTCCCCCGCTCCGCCATGTACGTCGTCCAGCATGTTCACCGCATTGGCCATCGCCCCGTTCAGGCTCAGACCGCAAGTCACGGCCATGCGCGCCGCCGCAATCGAAGGCGCTTGCGGGCCATGGTCCACCGCCGCAACAAGGGCGCATTCGAACAGGCGTGCTTCTGCTTCCGACGGCAGAGCGCCGCGCGTCATCAGCCAGACCATTTGCGGAAAACTGACGTTTCCGATCAACTCTTCGATCGGGTGTCCGCGCATACGGATCTTGCCCGGCGCCATGTCGATGATTTCGGTTTGCCACCAGTCAGACACGTCACTTGTCATATCGCACCGCTTTCCTTCAGGCCGTTGATTTCGGCCTCTGACAACCCGAGGCTCTCCCAGATTTCGCTGTTGTGTTGCCCAAGTTCCGGCGGGGGCGTGTCCACAGTGGGCGCGTCTCCGTCCAGTTTGAATCCGGTTGTGACCACGTCAATATCCCGTCCCACGCCCGGCACGTCTTCGTAGCGGTGCAGGAATCCACGGTCGGCGACCTGCGGCGTCTCCAGCACTTCCGGCACGGTCAAAACCGCCCCGGCGGGCACGCCGATCCGGTTCAACTCCTTGGCCCAATCGCGGGCGTCGCGGGTTTTCAGAACAACTTCCAGCTCCGCGCGCAGAGCGTGGCGATTGGCCTTGCGATCTTCGCGCGTGGCGTAGTCCGGGCGCGCCCGAAGCGCAGCAAGCCCGAGATGGTCCGTCAGCAACACCCACTGCTCATCCTTGTTGGCGGCAATGTTCAGCACGCCGCCTTTACAGGCAAAGGTCCCGGAGGGCGCGGATGTTGGATTTTCGTTACCGTTCGCGCTCGGCTCGACCCCGGCAATCAGGTGGTTGGACACAGCCCAGCCCATGGTGGCCAAAACGGATTCGAGCATGGAGACGTCGAGAAACGCGCCGCGCGGAGAGGCATTCAATGCGGCGGCAACCGCAAAGGCGGCGGTCATCCCGCCCACCGTATCCGCCACAGGATAGCCGACCCGCAAAGGCGCGCTGGCCTCATCCCCGGTAACCGACATCACGCCGGATGCACCCTGGATGATCTGATCATAGGCGGGCCGGTGCACCCAAGGGCCTTCTTGCCCAAAACCGGAAATGGCGCAGTAGATCAGCGCTGGATGACCTGTCTTCAGCGTCTCATAGTCCAGCCCCAGCCGCTTCATGACACCGGGCCGGAAGTTCTCGACCAGCACATCGGCTGTCTTCAACAGCCGCAGAAACAGCGCTTTGCCTTCGGGATGTTTGAGGTTCACTGTGACAGACTTTTTCCCGGCATTCTGCGCAAGGAAAGACACGCCCATTCCGGTCTTGTTCAACTCCGGGTCCGCGCCCAACTGCCGGGCCAGATCACCGCGCCCCGTGGCTTCGACCTTGATGACCTCGGCTCCCATATGGGCCAGCTGGTGGCAGCAAAACGGCCCTGCCAGCACGTTGGTCAGGTCCAGAACGCGGATGCCGGTCAGGGGTTTGGCCATGGGTTCGCTCCGGTTTTACGGGTTGGCAGCGGTGAGCGCCGCGAGGTTCGGCAGCGCCTCGAAGTACCGCGAGATCCCGTCCGTCAGAGGGAACAGATCGGCCTGCAAGGCGTGGTAGATGTCCGGTTTACCATGGAATTGCCGCGCTGTGGGTTTGCCGTCTTCGCCAAGCTCCGGGAACCAGCCGCCTTTGGCATGGTCAACAAAATGGCCTTCGGCAAATTGCCAAAGCTTGCGATAGGCGGCTTCGTCTTCGGTCGTGCCTCCGATCTTCAGCAGCGAGGCGTAAACGCCAATCGCCTCGCACACCGGCCACCAATAGCGATCCGGGATCGCTGGGGTGCCGTCGAAGTTCAGCGTGTAGGCCAACCCGCCGTCCGCACGCCACGCATCGGCCAGAGCGGTGCCTGCAACCGCGCGTGCGGTGTCGACAGCCTTTCCATCCGGGCGGCCGCTCAGGTCCCAATGCTGCAGCTGAAGCCTTGCAAGCTCAAACGAGTGCCCCGGTGTGGTGCCTGCGGGGCGGAACATCGGATTGCCGGAATACTCCGGATCAACCTCCCAATCAGAGGTGTAGTGCTCCGGCAGTCGCCAGTCATAGTCAGGCGCCATCTGCCCCATGAAGAAGTCCAGAATCCGCCCGGCCTTGCTCAGGTAGACCTCTCGGCCCGTCGCTTCAAACGCGCCAAGCAGGGCTTCGACGCCGTGCATGTTGGCGTTCATGCCGCGATAGGTCGAAAACGGTGTCCAGTCGCGGTTCCATTCATCCGCAAACAACCCCGGCCCGTCTTCCCAATAGTGCTGGTCCAGCTTGGCTGTCACGTCATCAATCACCGCATCCGCATCCGGATGCCCGGCCAGTTTTGCGCTCGATCCGGCCAACAGAACGAACACATGACCATAGGCCAGTTTGCGGCTGTCGTGCACCGCATCGCCATCAAGCGCCCAGAGGTACCCGCCGTTGTCCTTGTCGTGGTGATGGCTTTGCAAATAGCGCATGCCCTGATCGATGATTTCATCGCACCCCGTCACACCGGCTGCTTTGCCCAGAGCATAGGAATGAACCAACCGCGTCGTTGTGTGAAGCTCTTGCACGGTGTCAGGCAGCGGCGCGCCGTCGTAGTCCAGCACGTGAAAGCCCGGCTTGTCACCGAGGCTGGCGCGAAACACTTCAAAGAGGCGCAAGGCGTCCTGCGCAAGCCAGCGGCGGTGCACCGGGTCTGTCAGCCAGGTTTTGTCAGTCTGGGATGCGAGGGGCAGTGCCATGGCGTGTTCTCCTGTTTGCGCAGAACCCATAGCAAAGGCGCCACGGACCTCAAGCAAAGATTTTAGCGCTATCAGCCCGCGTAGAGGGTGTTCTGGCCGTCCGCTGCACGCTTGGGCGGAATCGGTGGCGGAGGCGATTAATTCTTGCCCGATCCCGCATGATTTTTCATCATGTGCACAGGGGGGAAGCGCGTTTTTGGTCAAAAATGCGCCTTTGCGTTTCTCATCACAAAAAACCGCCCGGATAGTTCCGGGCGCATCCACTCAGGAGGAACCGTTGTTCAATCGATTTAACGCCGCAGCATTCGCTGCATCCGTCGCCCTCATGGGCCTGTCCACCGCCGCGGCTGCCGAGACCGATGTGCCTTTCGCGCTCGACTGGAAATTCGAAGGGCCGTCCGCGCCTTATTTCCTTGCCGTTGATCAGGGGCTCTTCTCCGACGCGGGCCTGTCCGTTGAAATCAGCGAAGGCAAAGGTTCGCTCGACGCCATTCCAAAGGTCGCCACCGGTGCTTTCCCGGTTGGGTTTGCCGACATCAACAGCCTGATGCGCTTCCTCGATCAAAACCCGGACGCGCCGGTCAAGGCTGTCATGATGATCTATGACAAGCCGCCATTTGCCGTTGTGGGCCGCAAGTCACTTGGCGTTTCGGCTCCCGCTGACCTGCCGGGCAAGGTGCTTGGTGCGCCGCCGCCGGATGGCGCATGGGCGCAGTTCCCGATCTTTGCCGCTGAAAACGGCCTGGATATGAGCGCAATCACCGTGGAGCCGGTCGGCTTCCCGACGCGCGAGCCGATGCTCGCCGAAGGCAAGGTTGCGTCTGTGACCGGATTCTCCTTCTCCTCGACGCTGAACCTCAAGCGTCTGGGCGTGCCTGCCGATGACATCTCGGTTATCCTGATGGCCGATCACGGTGTTGATCTTTACGGCAACGCGATCATCGTGAACACCGATTTTGCCGCTGAGAACCCGGAGGTGGTTTCCGGCTTCCTCGGTGCAATCGCCGGTGGCTGGAAAGCGGCGATTGCCGATCCGGGCACAGCGGTGGATTCGCTGCTCAAGCGCAACCCGGCGGCTGACAAAGACCTCGAAACCGAGCGTCTCCAGATGGCCATCGATGCCAATGTTCTGACTGATTACGTCATGGCGAACGGCATTGGCGGGATCGATGCGGATCGCATGGCCTCCGCCATCGAGCAGACCAAATCGGTCTATGAATTCAGCGCCGAGCCGGATGCGGCGCTCTACTTCGATGACAGCTTCCTGCCCGCCGCTGACGCGCGCATGCTGAAGTAATGGCAAAGGGGCATCGGCGGTCTTCGCCGGTGCCCGCCAGATCCTGAATGACAAATCTCATTGATATCAAGGGCGTGACTCACGCCTACAAAACGCCGAACGGCCCGTTGCCGGTTCTGAACAATCTCAACATGGCTGTGCCGGAAGGGGAGTTTTGCGCCGTTGTGGGCCCTTCGGGCTGTGGGAAATCAACCCTGACACGGCTGGTGGCCGGGCTGATGAAGCCTGACGAAGGGGAGGTCTGGCTGCACGGGGAACTTGTCAAATCCCCCCGCAAGACCGTGGGTATGGCCTTCCAGAACCCCGTCATGCTGGAATGGCGCACCATCCTTGAGAACGTCATTCTGCCGCTGGAAATCGTCGCGCCGCGCATGTCGAAGGCGGACAAGACAGAGCGCGCCATGGAGCTTCTGGCGCTTGTCGGTCTTGAGGGGTTCGAGAACAAGCGCCCCTCCGAACTGTCGGGCGGTATGCGCCAGCGCGCCTCGCTGTGCCGCGCTATTGTACACAAGCCGGACGTTCTGATTATGGATGAACCGTTTGGCGCGCTTGATGCGTTCACGCGCGAGGATCTCTGGCAGACCATGCACGCCCTGCGCGCCAAGGAGCCGTTTACGGCGGTGCTCATCACGCACGATTTGCGGGAAAGCGTGTACCTTGGCGATCAGGTGATCGTTCTTTCCGGACGCCCGGCCACCACGCAATTTGTGCTGGATGTTCAATATCCGGGCGATGGACTGCGTGATCTTGACGGGCTGTACACGCCGGAATGTGCCGACATGCTGCATGTCCTGCGCGACCAGATCAAAATCGCCCAAGGGCGCGAACCGGAGGAGGCGCACTGATGCAGACGCTCAAGAAAATCGCCATTCCGGTGCTTGCCATTTCGGTGTTCGTGGCCCTTTGGGAGCTGCTTGTCTGGGCCAACGGCTGGCCGAATTACGTCATGGCTTCGCCATCGGATCTGCCCGAAGCTTACGCTCGCTTCTGGAACCTCTTCCTGATCGGGAGCTGGCAGACGCTCTGGCGCACTGTTGCCGGTCTTGCCCTCGCCGTTTTCTTTGGCACGCTTCTGGGCATGATCATGGGCTTTTCCAAAATCGCCCGAGATGCGCTGTACCCTTTGCTTGTCGGCTTCAACGCGGTCCCGAAGGCGACGCTTGTACCCGTTCTTGCGCTGCTCTTCATCGGCCAGCACAATTTTAACACGGTGCTGATGGCATTCCTGATCAGTTTCTTCCCGATTGCCGTGTCCGTGGGCATTGGCCTGTCGACGCTGGAGCCGGAGTACCGCGACATTCTGCGCTCCCTTGGGGCCAGCCGGATCACGATTTTCCGCAAGATCGCGCTCCCCAAGACCCTGCCGGAGTTTTTTGGCGCGCTGAAGGTCTCCGCCACGCTGGCGTTTATCGGCACCAACCTTGTCGAGATCATCTCGCCGCATGGCCGGGGTCTCGGGGCGCTGTTCCTCTCCGGTCAGACCAACTCGAACTATCCGCTGATGTTCGCCGTACTGATCGCGCTCGCGGTGCTGGGGATCGTGCTTTACTACGCGGTTGTCGCTTTGGAGCGCATTTTCGCGGGCTGGGCCGAGCGTCCGCAGCACTAAACGTCATGATCATCTCCGCCGGTGCAGTTGCATCGGCGGAAATACGCGCCCGATGTATTTGCTAAATTGCATATTAACCTTTTTCCATGATAGCGGGCATCGGTCAGGGTCTTGCGGCCCATCAAAGTGCCCCTGGGGTGCCGATCACGGCATAAGCGCGGAAGAATAGATGCAATACAGGCATGAGTTTGGCCTTACGGATATTCCGGCGCCTTTGCGGCACCTGTATTTCCAATGGACGGCTCTGAAACAGCCTGGGCGCATTCCGGAGCTTTCGCAGATCAAGTTTGATGTCCTGCTGGAAGAAGATCATGCTCTGGTCGTCGCAGAAGTCGTACGTGATGAAGACGGGAACGCCATTGATTTTGTCGTGATTTTTGTCGGGGCGGCGGTGTCGCGCGCGTCTCAGTCCAACATCGTCGGGCAGCGCCTGAGCGAAGTACCGGGAAAAGGGCCGGGGTCCAACATCTGGGACCTGTATCAGGTCATGGCCTCGCAGCGTGATCCGGTTCTGGCCGCGCTGGACTATGTGGGGCCAAACCCGGAATTCCACTCGACCCGCCAAATCCTGTGCCCATTGCGCGGCGAAGACGGCACGCAGACTGTTCAGTTCATCCTGGCTGATGTCATGTTAAGCGAAGAGCCGGTGCCGAACCGGCCTGAAGACCTGCGCTGGACCGGCCCGCGTTGACGCCACAGATAGGGCGTGCAATCTGACGCCATGCTGGAGATCTTCCTCAAGACACTGCCGTTTTTTGGTTTGATCGGCCTCGGTTACGGGGCCGCAAAAACGCGCTTCTTCTCAGAAGAGGCCGCGGCCAGCATCACCAAATTTGTCTTCTACTTTGCCCTTTCGGCGATGCTACTGCGATTCTCCGCCAATCTCAGCTTTTCCGAGATTTTCGATCCGATGCTGGCCGCCGCCTACCTGTGGGGTACGGCCTTTGTCTATGGCATCGCGATTGGCGTCGCGTTCTTCCGTCGGCTCGATACGGCAACGTCAGCGATCGAGGCGCAATGCGCGGCCATCGGCAACACCGGCTTTCTTGGCGTTCCAATGCTCGCCGTGCTTCTGGGGCAGGAGGCCGTGGGGCCGATTATCCTGATCTTGTCGATTGATCTGATCGTGTTTTCTACGCTGCTGACCATTCTGGTGACCGGAACGCGCGGTGACGCCCGTGGGGCGCGGGTGGTCCGGACCGTATTCATGGGGCTTTTGAAAAACCCGATGATCGTCTCCATCGCCATCGGTCTTGGCATATCTGCTAGCGCCTTGCCGGTGCCGGAGGTGATCAATTCGTTTCTGGAAACACTCGGGGCGGCGGCCACGCCAGGCGCGCTTTTTGCCATCGGCGCTTCTCTTGCGTCCAAGTCCGCAGAGCGGATCGAGGTAGCTGCATGGCTGTCCTTCGCCAAGCTGGTTCTGCACCCGGCCTGTGTGGCGGCCGCTGCTTACATATTCTTTCCGGTGGATGCTTACAAAGCCTCTGTCGCTATTTCGGCCGCAGCGCTGCCAGTGGCGGGCAATGTGTTCATTCTCGCACAGCACTACGGTGTCGCGCCGCAGCGTGTGTCGGCCTCCATCCTTGTCTCCACCGTTGTCAGCATCCTGACCGTCAGCGTTGTGATCGGGCTCGTTTCGGTTCGATAATCGGCCCGCTGTCGCGGGAAAACCCGACTACCCACATGCTGTATGGTTTCCTAAGGTTAACCAATATTTCAGGGAGACCGACATGGAGTTTCAGGAGACTCAGCCCATAGAGCAGGGCTTTGCACCGATTTTCAAAGAACAGATTGCGCCGCATTTGGGTGCTTTGGAAGGGCAGCGGACCGAACTCAAAGCCAAGGGCGCGCAGCAGTTCAAGATCGCGCTTGGCATCGGGGTGGTTCTGGCGATTGCCATCATTGCCTATACGGGCGCATCAGCTGGCGGCATTTTCGGCGGGCTGGGTGCTTTGTTGGTCGCGGTGATTGGCGGCGCGGTGGCCAAGGGGGGACAATCGGGCAAATATACAGGCGCTTTGTCGGACCTGATCATGCCCCCGGTTTGCGACTTCCTTGGCGATACGCATTACGACAAGCGGCCTGGTGAGGTGTTTGACACCCACGCGCTGAGCACCATCGGCCTTGTCGACCTGCACGATCATTCGAACTTCGAGGATCGGATTGCAGGGCAGTATCGTGGTCTGAGTTTCGAGCTGGTGGAGACGCATCTGTCGCAGGACGTGAAGGAAAGCGACGATCGCACCACGTCCAAACAGATCTTCGACGGGTTGCTGATCCGCATTGGTCTGCCGATTCATGCCACCACCGACATTCTCGCAACCCGCGCCGTTGGCAACGTGGGTGGGGCGGTGCTGGGCTTTCTTGCCGGTGAAACCGGGCGCGGCATGCCGTCTGTGGATACGGGCTATGCGCGGTTCGAGGCGCATTACGATCTGCATGCCAAGGAGCCGGATGCCGCGATGACGCTGATGAAAGAGCCCTTGCTCGATGCGCTGATCGACGTGGGCGATGGCGAAGCGGACAAGGGCTCCGAAGGCTTTCGTGCGGCGTTCGAGGGCAAGGGTCTGTGGCTGGCGCTGGCGCGCGACGGCAAGTTCATGGAGATCGGCGGGATCGACACCGGCACTGATCAGATCAATGACACCTTGCATCGGATATTCAGCGACATGGCGTTGATCCGGCGGGTGATTGACCGCCTTCTGGATGACCCGCCCGCCGCGTGAGCGCGCGGACGGCGTGTCTTAGTCCACTTCGATCACGGATTTGTCGATAGCAAGAACGTAGCCGCGCTTGGCCACGTTCTTCACGAGCAACGCCGAAACAAGCTGATTCCCCAGCCCGTCGCGCAGACGTTTGATCCGCATCGCCCCGGCGCTTTCGTCGCAATCGACTTCCGCTTTTCCGGAAATCATCGCTTCGATCTGCGCGCCGGTGAGGATGTCATCATCCATGCGCGCTTCGGCCAGAACAGAGAGCGTTTCCATCAACGCCTCGGTCAGTTTGAACCCGGTGGAGTTGAGGTAAACCGTTTTCTCCTCGCGTGAGATCACAAGGCTTGAAACCTCGATCCCGGACCGCTCGATCTGCGCCATGCGCCGGTTAATCCCGACCAGCATGACCAGAAAAACCAGTGCCGCGATCAGCATGGCGGCGGCAAAGATCAGCAGGACAAAAATCACCATGCGATAGCTGGTCAGCGTGTCGCCAAAGGCGGTGCCGCTCTGCGCCAGAATTTCCAGCAGCTTGATCTCGGACGGGCCGGTCAGAAGGTCATTTTCGACAAAGATCCGCTCTACCCGCGCGTTGAACGCGTTGGCGTCGGGCAGGGTCAGCATCAGCACCGTGGCCACGGCCACCAGCAAAACAACAATCGCCGCGATTCCTCCCGCGACGATTCTGGTCCCGGAGCGCCGGGTGTCAGTAACGGAGGTAGTAGGCACCGGCATTGGCCCTCTTGGCTTCGGATGGCGATTGTTCGGACAGGCCCACGACGTTCAGTAAGACCCAGCCACCCGAGGCCAGACGCGCGGCGGCGGTTTGCTTTGCGGCGGATTTGCCGGGGCAGGCGCCGGGCAGGGACAGGATACCGTAATGCAGGCGCAAGGGGCTGTCCTGCTTGGCCTTGTATTCCACGTAGCACTCCGCCTGCGCGGCGGCAGGCAGGGCGGCCAAAAGGCCCGTGGCGAGGATAAGAGCGGCGATATGTTTCATGTCCCCAACCTGCGCCGGGGCGGCGCGAAATTCAATAACGCTTGGGGTTTGCGGCGTGGTTATCGGATATCCGGGCGGTGTTATTGCTTGGCTTTGAGGGCCGGGGTCAGGGTTTTCTCACGGGCCGCCGATCAGTCGGAGGCCAACCCAAAGATCATTCGATTTGCCCAAAGGAGAACCCCCATGTCCCGCAAATTCATTACCGGAGTGCTTATTGTTGCGGCCACCATCACGGCCCTTGCCACGGCACCTGCCCGCGCGGGTGACAGAGACCAGCTGCGCAAGGTTATCATTGGCGCCACGGTCTTCTACCTCACCGCACGCATGATCGACGAGCTGTCGCGGCAGGGCGTTCGGATTGATGGCCAACGGCACAGCTATGACTATGACAGGGGCCGTCGTCATGACTGGGACAAGCCGCGTCACCGCCGCGTCCTGCCGGGAAGCTGTGTGCGCAAGATCGAAATCCGCGACAAGTCGCGCCGCGTGATGCCCTATCGGTGTCTCAAGCGTAACAATGTCCGAGTGCACCGTCTGCCGGATCGCTGCGAGATCAACTGGCGTGGCCGCAACGGCATGCGCACCGGCTACAAGGTGCGTTGCCTGAAACGTCAGGGCTATGAGATCGCACAACGCTGGTAACGGAATAATCGAGCAGAGCAGGGGAAGGGCGTCTTTCGGGGCGCCCTTTTCTCTCGGAACTGAAGTGACAAGCTTATTAGGGTTTGACAAAATTTGAAATCAAGCCGGAAGAGCTTGGCAAGTCGATGACTGCTCAGTAAGCTAATCTAATAATAAAGAATTTGAGCCGAACGATAAGGCGTACCAGTGATATGGCAACAACACTCCCTCTCTTGGATAAGGTCATTTTTTCAACCGTGGAGGAAGCCGAGGAACGTGTCGAAACGGCCCTCGAATGCGATATTCTTTACTACTACGGAGAGTTGCGGACTGGTGCGGTTCCCTATTTTCGAGATGTGGTCGAGATTTTATGTGATCGCCAGGGAAAACGCGATGCACTAGGTTTGTGCCTGACTACGCCGGGCGGGCAGGCAGAAGCTGTTGAAAAAATGGTGGAAATAATTCGTCACCATTACGACTACTTTTACACTATTGTACCGCGAGCTGCGATGTCAGCCGGAACTATTCTGTGCATGGCTGCGGACAAAATCTACATGGATTATGCATCGTCCCTTGGGCCTATTGATCCTCAGGTTCCTGACCGGGAGGATAAGTTTCTGGTGCCAGCTTTGGGATACCTGGATAAAGTTAACGAGATGTTGGAGAAGAGTCGAGATGGTACGATTACCCCGGCGGAGTTTCAAATGCTGCAAAATCAAGACTTGGCAATGCTTGCCTTTTATGAACAGTCAAAGAACCTATCGGAGTCACTTCTGAAAAAGTGGCTGACAGATTACAAATTTAAAGATTGGGATACGCATCGTACGAACAACCCAGGCGCCCCTGTCACTTACTCTGAAAAGCTGGCTAGAGCGGAAGAGATTGCCGCCAAGCTTTCGAATAATCAGCTTTGGCATTCTCATGGGCGTATGATCGGTATGCAGAAGCTGCGAGATGAGTTAAGGCTTGAGATCGAAGACTACGGGTCGGTGACTGAGCAGCGAGAGGCAATCCGCCGATATTGTGACACATTGACCGGGTACCTTGAGCGTCAAGGTTCTCCGTTCTATATATTTAATCGTCACGTTCAGTAGGAGTAGAGCATGTCGATCGTTGAGAAAGTGGAAGTCGCTCTCAACAATGATGAGCGCACCCGTGATGTAAATTTTGAAGAGCAACTCAAGGCTTACGAAGAGTTTCGGAAGCGTATGGAGGCGGCCGGTGTTGCGCCCAACAAGCAGGATTTCAGCATTCCTTTGATCGAGAGAATCGGTACGTTCAGCTTTTCGAGTTGATGTGACTGTTCAGTTCTTCCGCATATGGACAGTGCGGATGCGAGCGATTATCTCGGCAGGATGGCCAAGAAACCGCAAAAAGCTGCTGACCCGAATTACAAGGTGATCGCCGAGAACCGGCGCGCACGCTTTGACTATGCCATCGAGGAAGACATCGAGGTTGGCATCATTCTGACTGGCTCTGAAGTCAAATCCCTGCGGGAGAACTCTTCGAACATCGCCGAAAGCTATGCGGCGGTCGAAGAAGGCGAGCTGTGGCTGGTGAACTCCTACATCGCGCCTTATGAGCGCGCCATGTTCAAACATGAGGAGCGTCGCCGCCGCAAACTTCTGGCCTCCAAGCGCGAGCTTTCGCGGATGTGGAACGACACCCAGCGCAAGGGCATGACGCTTGTGCCACTGGTGATGTACTTCAACCACAAGGGCAAGGTGAAGCTGAAGATCGGCATCGCCAAGGGTAAGAAGAACCACGACAAGCGCGAGACCGAGGCCAAACGCGATTGGTCCCGTCAGAAGCAACGGCTTCTCAAGCAGGGATAGAGGCTGCGGGGAATTCCCGTGATCTTTCCCGGCGACCGGACTGGGCCAATCTGTCACACCCATATCCGCCCGATGAGGGCGCGAACAAATGGGTGAGAGTATGGAATTGATTGCAAGCTTGCTGGCCGGTGCGGTTGGCGGAAACGCGGCCGGTGGCCTCCTGAAGAACCTCAATCAGGGAACCCTGATCAACTCGCTTGCGGGCATCGTCGGCGGGGGCCTCGGCGGCACGATCCTGAGCATGCTGGGCGCGCCGGATGCGGCAGGCGCAATGGGCGAAGCGGGTGGTCTCGACATCGGTTCCCTGGTTGGTCAACTCGCCGGTGGCGGTGTTGGCGGTGGCGTGATGCTGGCGGTCGTCGGCTTTATCCGCAACGCCGTCAGCAAATAAGCGCGACGCATGGGGCATGGTGCTGCAAATGCAGCCCATGCCCTTGTCAGTCTGCGCTGCCGGGACTAAGGACGAAGAGACTTTTCCTTAGATTCCCGGGGGCGTTCCCATGGCCAACGATGATCCCAAGACGCTGGTGTCGACCGAGTGGCTGGCGCGGCATCTGAAAGACCCGGATCTGCGCATTCTGGATGCCAGCTGGTATCTCCCCGGCATGGGCCGTGACCCCAAGGCGGAGTATGAAGCCGGTCACATTCCGGGCGCGCGTTTCTTCGACATCGACGAGATTTCCGACGGGCGATCCGATCTGCCGCATATGGCCCCGCCGATCGAGAAGTTCATGTCCCGGATGCGTGCCATGGGTGTCGGCGATGGTCATCAGGTGGTGATCTACGACGGCAAAGGCCTGTTCTCCGCCGCCCGCGTGTGGTGGACCTTCAAACTGATGGGCAAGGATGACGTCGCGGTGCTGGATGGCGGCCTGCCAAAGTGGACCGCCGAAGGCCGCGAGATCGAAGACATGCCACCACTGGTACGCGACCGTCACATGACGGTGCAACGCCGGGCCAACATGGTGCGGGACGTCACGCAGGTCTCGGCCGCGTCCAAACTCAAGGACCATGAAATTATCGACGCACGCGGCGCGGCTCGGTTCCGCGGTGAAGCGCCAGAGCCGCGCGAGGGCCTGCGCTCCGGGCATATTCCGGGCTCCAGGAATGTTCCGTTTGACACGCTTCTGACCGAGGCAGAGACCATGAAAGAGCCCGCGGCGCTGAAAGCCGTGTTCGAGGCAGCGGGTGTGGACCTGTCCAAACCGGCGATCACCACCTGCGGCTCCGGCGTAACGGCAGCGATTCTCAGCCTTGCGCTCGAGCGCATCGGTAAAACCGATCATTCATTATATGACGGGTCTTGGAGTGAGTGGGGGCAATTCCCCACGCTGCCCGTCGCGACCACAGAGGACTGACAGATGTTCGAATCCCTCAAGGAGCAACCAGCGGATAAAATCCTTGCGCTTATGCAGGCGTACAAGGAAGACCCCCGCGAGCAGAAGATCGACCTTGGCGTCGGTGTCTACAAGGACGCCAGCGGCAACACCCCGATCATGCGTGCCATCAAGGCGGCGGAAAAGCAGCTGTGGGATAAGGAACAGACGAAGGCCTATACGGGCCTTGCCGGGGATCCGGCCTATGGTGACGCGATGGTCTCCTTGGTTCTGGGCGACGCGGTGCCCCGCGCCAACGTCGCCGCGGCAGCGACGCCGGGCGGTACCGGCGCGGTGCGTCAGGCGTTTGACCTGATCAAGATGGCGAACCCGTCGGCAAAGGTGCACGTCTCTGACCCGACATGGCCGAACCACCTGTCGATCCTCAAGCACATGCAGGTCGAAACGGTGATGTACCGCTACTTCGACAACGACACGCGCGGCGTCGATTTCGATGGCATGATGGCGGATCTGGAAAAGGCGGATGCGGGCGATGTGGTGCTGGTGCACGGCTGCTGCCACAACCCGACGGGCGCAAACCTGAACATGGTGCAGTGGAAAGAGCTCGTTGCACTCCTGAACCGCAAAGGCCTGATCCCAATGGTCGACATCGCCTATCAGGGCTTTGGCGATGGGCTCGAAGAGGACGCGCAGGCAGTGCGCCTGATCGCTTCCTCCTGCCCGGAGACGCTGATCGCGGCCTCCTGCTCGAAGAACTTCGGCATCTATCGCGAGCGCACCGGTCTTCTGATGACCGTCGCGAACGAAGGCGGCAACCAGAAGCTCAATCAGGGCACGCTGAACTACCTCAACCGCCAGAACTACTCCTTCCCGCCGGACCACGGCGCGCGTTTGGTGACCATGGTTCTGTCCGATCCGGCCCTGCGCGCGGATTGGGCGGCTGAACTGGAAGAGGTGCGCCTGTCGATGCTGGGTCTGCGTGAGCAGCTGGCGTCGGAACTTCAGCGTCTGTCCGGCTCGGACCGCTTCGGCTTCATCGCCCAACACCGCGGCATGTTCTCCCGCCTCGGCGCGAGCCCGGAGCAGGTGGAAAAAATGCGTGCGGATTCCGGCATCTACATGGTCGGTGATTCTCGCCTGAACATCGCGGGCCTGAACAAGACGACTGTGCCGATCCTCGCCAAAGCGATCATCGACGCGGGCGTTTGATCCGTGCGCGAGGCGGGGCATAGCCCCGCCCTACGGTAAGGTGCGATTTAGAGAAACGGCGTCTCTGCAGGAGGCGCCGTTTTTCTTGGTTTTTGCCCAAGAATAGACCGGGGTCATCCGTGCGCCGTGCGGCTGTCTTCCGGGGCGTCCGCGCGGTCTTCCGGACCATAATCGCGCAGGACATGGCAAACTTTGAGCCGGTAGTCTTCGAACAGGTCCTTGCGGCCCGCCGATTGCGCTTTGCGGTGCTGGGCCAACTGACGCCAGCGGCCCACCGCTGCCTCGTTTTCGAAGAAACTGATGGAGAGCAGCTTCTGCGGATTTGTCAGACTCTGAAATCGCTCGACGCTGATGAAGCCTTCGATCTCTTCTACCAACGGACGCATTTCAGCAGCAATGTCGAGGTAAGCGTCGGTCTTACCGTCTTTTGGTATGACTTCGAAGATAATGGCGATCATAGTTGTCTCCTCCCCCTGTGCTTCTTTTCTGTCCAAATATCCCGGGGGAGTCACGCACTTGTGCGGGACGGGGGCAGGGCCCCCGGTTCCTCCGTCGGGGCAGATGTCAGGAACGGGCGCAGGAGCGCCATCGGATGCGCCCGGAGCGAAAGGCGCAGGGCAACGTAATCTTCAACCACCTCCTGCCCAAGGCTCATGGCGGGCAGGTTGGCGGCAGGCTCATGAATGGCTTCCCCGTCCATATCCAGTGCAAAGAGCGGCAGTTCCGGCCCGTTGGTCAGCGCCTTGGCCTCCCAAAGTGCGGAGCGGCGGGGCAGGTCCAGAGCGGCGAAGCAATCCGCCTCGGCCAGACGCGCCAGCAGCTGCGGGCCAAGCCCTGCCCGTCGCCAGACATCGCGCACCGTGGTATAGCCATTGCCGCGTGCCGCCGTGATCCAGTTTGCATCCTCTTCGGCCAGCCCCTTGATCTGCCGAAACCCGAGGCGCAGGGCCAGGCCGCCGCCTTCGTCCGGCTCCATCCGGTTGTCCCAGAAGCTGGCGTTGATGCAGACGGGGCGCACCGTGACCCCATGTTCGCGCGCATCGCGGACGATCTGCGCCGGGGCGTAGAACCCCATCGGCTGGGCATTGAGCAGGGCGCAGGCAAAGATGCCGGGGTGGTGCCGTTTGATCCAGGCCGAAGCATAGACCAGCAGGGCAAAGCTCGCCGCGTGGCTTTCCGGAAAACCGTAAGAGCCAAAGCCTTCGATCTGGGAAAAACAGCGCTCCGCAAAATCCTGATCGTACCCGTTATTCGCCATGCCGCGCAGGAACCGCGTGCGAAATTCGGAGACATTGCCGTGCTTCTTGAAGGTGGCGAGGGAGCGGCGCAGGCGGTCCGCTTCCTCCGGTGAAAACCCCGCGCCGGTGATGGCGATCTGCATGGCCTGTTCCTGAAACAGCGGCACGCCGAGCGTTTTGCCGAGCACCTTGCCCAGCTCATCCGACGGAAACTGCACCATCTCCTCGCCATTGCGGCGGCGGATGTAAGGGTGAACCATGTCGCCCTGGATGGGACCGGGGCGGATGATGGCGACCTCGATCACCAGATCATAGAAACAGCGTGGTTTCATGCGCGGCAGGAAGTTCATCTGCGCCCGGCTTTCGACCTGAAACACCCCGATGGTGTCCGCATCGCAGAGCATGTCATAGACGCGTGCATCCTCGGGCGGCAGGGTGGCGAGGCTATGGGTCTTGCCGTGGTGAAAGGTGATCAGGTCAAAGGCCTTGCGGATGCAGGTTAGCATCCCGAGGCTGAGCACATCGACCTTCAGGATGCCAAGCGCGTCGATGTCATCCTTGTCCCAGCAGATCACCGTACGGCCCTCCATGGTGGCGTTTTCGATCGGGACAAGCTCATCCAGCCGCCCTTCGGTGATGATGAACCCGCCCACGTGCTGGCTCAGGTGCCGGGGGAAGCCCATGATCTCGCGCACGAGGGCAAGCGTCAGGCGCAGTTGCCGGTCACCCGGATCAAGCCCGATCTCGCGCAGGCGGTGATCCTCTACCGCTTCATTCGAAAAGAACCCCCAAAGCTGTGAGGACAGCGCGCCGATGGTGTCCTGACTGAGCCCCATGGCACGGCCCACTTCGCGGATCGCCCGCTTGCCCCGGTAATGGATCACCGTGGCGCAAAGCCCCGCGCGATGGCGGCCATAGCGCTCATAGATGTGCTGGATCACCTCCTCGCGCCGCTCATGCTCGAAATCCACGTCAATGTCCGGCGGTTCATCCCGCGCCTCGCTGACGAAGCGCTCAAACACCATGGTGCCGACCTCGGGGCTGACGGAGGTCACGCCGAGCGCATAGCAGACCACCGAATTGGCCGCAGAGCCGCGCCCCTGACAGAGGATATCGCGCGAGCGGGCAAAGGCGACGATGTCGCGGACGGTGAGGAAATAGGGTTCGTATTTCAGCTTGGCGATGAGGGTCAGCTCATGCTCCAGCATGGCGCGCACCTTGTCCGGCGCACCCTGCGGGTAGCGCCAGCCGAGGCCCTCATGCGCCAGCCGCGAAAGCCGTTCCGTGGCGGTTTCCTTATTGGTGATCTCGGACGGGTATTCATAGCGCAGCTCGGCAATGTCGAAGGTGCAGGCCTCCGCCAGCGCACTGGCCCGATCCACGGCATCTGCATGTGGCCCCAGCAGGGCGCGCATCTCACCCTCCGAGCGCAGTCTTTGTTCGGCATTGGCCAAGGCAGACCGGCCAAGCTGGCTGACCCGGCAACCGCTGCGAATGGCCGTCAGAACATCCGCCATGCGCCGCCGCGCGCCGTGGTGCATCACCGGGGTTGCGGTTGCCACCGTCGGCAGGCCAAGGCGGTTTGCCAAAGCGGCCAGCTCGTCCAGATAGGCTTTGCCCTCACCGCGGTAGGCCGGGGCCAGCGCCAGTGCCATCTGCCCGGCAAAGCGGCGCGACAGCTGGTCCGCCTTTGCAGCCCATCCGCCCGCGCCGGGCGTCTGCCCTTGTGCCTGTGACGGCGGGTGCAGGATCAACCGCAGCCCCGGCATGTCCGGGGGCAAGTCCTCAAGGCCGAGGTCGCAGGCGCCTTTCTCGGCCCTCAGCCGCCCTTTGGAAACCAGGCGGCAGAGCCCGCGCCAGCCCTCCCGCGTGGCGGCCAGACAGGTAATCTCCACCTCATCACGAAACACCAGCCGCGCCGCCGGGATCAGCCGGGGTACCCGGTCGATGCAGATCTGCGGGGGCTCCCCCGGATGCCCCTCGGGCAGGGGCGGGCCAATTGCGCCATCCTTCGCCTCGAACCTGTGGCGCTCCGAGATCTGGTGGCGGATTTCCTTGGCCTGGCTGTGCGCGCGCACGATCCCGGCCACGGAGTTCACATCGGCTATGGCAATCGCCTCAAGGCCCAGCAGCGCGGCACGTTCCATGTACTCCTCGGGATGAGACGCCCCGGTGAGAAAGGTGAAGTTCGACGTGATGCACAGCTCCGCAACCATGCACCTTTATATGTTCTCTTTTTGTTCCATGGCGAGTCCTTCCGCCTCCATCCTGGCAAAAAGACCCAAAACCGGGCCAAACCCCGTCTGTTTGCAAATCCGCCCCCCAGCGCATACCCTGCGCGCCAATCAAGAGCACCCGGCGCCCCGGCCTCTTTTCCACGAATCTTCCCCACACGCATTGGAGCCCCCATGACGCAGGTTAAATCCGGCGATACCGTTCGCATTCACTACACAGGCACGCTCGCGGACGGCAGCGTCTTTGATAGCTCGCAAGGGCGCGATCCTCTGGAATTTCAGGTTGGTTCCGGACAGATCATCCCCGGCCTCGACAAGGCCATTCCCGGCATGACCGCCGGCGAGAAGAAAAAAGTCGACATCCCGGCAGACGAGGCCTACGGCCAGCCGAACCCGCAGGCCATGCAAACCGTGCCGCGCGCCGACATTCCTGCAGACATCCCGCTTGAGGTCGGCCTGCAACTGCAGGTCCAGACACCCACCGGGCAGGTCATGCCGGTGACCGTGACCGAGATGACCGAAGAGCAAGTGACGCTGGACGCCAATCACCCGCTGGCGGGCAAGGACCTGACCTTCGATTTTGAGCTGGTCGAGATCGTGTGACCGGCCACAGGCCTTCACACCAATCCGTAGGGCGGGGTTATACCCCGCCCTTTTTCTTGGACACCCCTTTCAGCTGCGCAGCACAATAGCTACGGTCAGCCAAAACTGCCGGAGGACATCTCTATGCCCATGCACATGGCCGATATCGGCGGGCTTCGCCTGCATTACCGCATCGACGGACCGGAAGACGGCACGCCGGTTGTCTTTGCGAACTCGCTTGGCACCGACTTCCGCCTTTGGGACCCGATCCTGCCGCTGCTGCCCAAGGGCCTGCGCATCCTGCGATTTGACAAGCGAGGTCATGGCCTCTCCGATTGCCCGCCCGGCCCGTATTCCATGGGAAACCTCGTCAGCGATACGGCCAAGCTCATGGATCACCTCGGATTCAAGGACGCCATCTTCGTCGGGCTCTCCATCGGCGGCATGATTGCCCAGGGGCTTGCGATCAAACGGCTTGATTTGGTCCGCGCCATTGTCCTGTCCAACACCGGGGCCAAGATCGGCACCCGCGACATGTGGCAGGACCGCATCGACGCGGTTGCCAAGGGCGGTCTTGCCGCCGTGGTGGACCCAACCATGGAACGCTGGTTCGCCAAACCCTTCCACGCCACCGAAGACTTTCACGCCTGGCGCAACATGTTCCTGCGCAGCCCGGCAGAAGGCTGGATGGGCTGCGGTGCGGCGATTGCCGGAACGGATTTCATCACACCAACGTCTGGCCTGCGCCTGCCTGCGCTTGGCATTGCGGGCAGCGAAGATGGCTCCACCCCGCCGGATCTCGTGCGCGAGACACTGGCACTCATCCCGGGTTCCGACATGAAGCTGATCAAGGGCGCGGGCCATCTGCCCTGCGTCGAAAAACCGGAGGAGTATGCGGCGATCCTGACCGATTTCCTGAAGGCGCAGGGCGCGGTCTGAGCGTTTGGCCCGGTTCCTGCTGATCCACGGGGCGTGCCATGGGGCATGGGCTTGGCGTGATGTGATTCCGGCGCTTGAGACGCTGGGCCACGAGGCACGGGCCATCGACCTGCCATCTCATGGTGCGGACCAAACCCCTGCCTCAAAGGTCACCCTCGAAACCTACGCCGAAGCCATCGTCGCCGCGCTGAAGCTGGACACGATTCTCGTTGGTCACTCGATGGGCGGTTTCCCGATCTCCCGCGCGGCGCAGATCGACCCGCGCAACATCGCGCGATTGGTTTATCTGTGCGCCTATACACCATGGCCGGATCTCAGCCTGAGCGAGATGCGCAAGCTGGTGGACGAGCAGCCTCTGGTCCCGGCGTTCCGGCGCGGCGCGGATGGCGTGACAATGACCTTCGACAAGAGCATGGCCCCCGATCTTTTCTACCACGATTGCCCGCCCGAAACCGTGTCCTTCGCGCTCGGAGCGCTTTGCCCACAACCCATCGCCCCGATGCAAACGCCCTTGCCGAACCATGCCGAAGTCACCCTGCCGCGCAGCTACATCACCTGCCGGGACGATCGCGCCATTCCGCCGGGGCTGCAGGAGCTGATGGCGGCCAAACTCCCGGCGCAGGACCGGCACAGCCTGCCTAACTCGCACTCGCCGTTCTTTGCCGCGCCCAAGGCCCTTGCCCAAGTGCTCGACAGCATCGCCCGCAGCGCCTAAACGAAGGCGAACCACAGGAGCACAGCCATGCCCGCATCCCCCTTCGACAGCGCCCATCTCAGCCCGCTTTTCCCCACCGGAGAGACCGCGCGCCTGTTCTCCGACAGCGCCGAGGTGCGGGCCATGATGCTGGTCGAAGGGACGCTGGCGAAGGTGCAGGGCGCCCATGGCGTCATCCCCGAGATTTCAGCCGCCGCCATCCATCGCGCCAGCCTCGAATTGCAGATCGATCCGGGTGGTCTGGCCAAGGCCACCGGCGAAAACGGCGTCAGCACCCCTGCCGTCGTTGCGGCGTTCCGCGAGCTGATGCAAGCGCCGGAGCACGCGCAATACCTGCACTGGGGCGCCACATCGCAGGATATCCAGGACACGGCCCTGATGCTCCGACTGCGGCAGGCGCTGGGCCACGCGGAACAACACTTGGGCGCGATCCTCTCTGGCCTCGCGTCCCTTGCCGAAGACCACGCACACACCCCCATGGCCGCCCGCACTTATGGCCAACACGCCACGCCGACCACCTTCGGCGCGCAGGTGGCGCAATGGGGCTGGCCGCTTGTGACGCTCAGGGCCGAATTGGCGGACCTGCGCGAAACCTGCCTGCTCGTCAGCCTGTCCGGCGCAGCCGGAACAGCCTCCGTTCTGGGCCCGGATCCGGCGGCTATTCGTAAGGAACTTGCCGAAAAACTCGGCCTCGGCGATCCGCAAAGAAGCTGGCACACGGACCGCACCCCGATCCTGCGCATCGCAGGTTGGATGAGCCGCGCCGCGCTCGCCTGTGGCAAGATGGGACAGGACCTGATCCTCGCCACGCAATCCGGCATCGGGGAAGTCATCCTCGGCGGCACCGGCGCCTCTTCCACCATGCCGCAGAAACAGAACCCCGTCGCGCCCTCCGTGCTCAAGGCTCTCGCGGCCCATGCGCAAGGTCTGCAGGCCACGCTGCAAGGTGCTGCGGTGCATGGTCAGCAACGCGATGGCGCCGCGTGGTTCACCGAATGGCTGACGCTGCCACAATTGGTTCTGACAGCCACGGCGGCGCTGACACACGCCGCCGGGCTGGCTCAATCCATTCGGCCCAATGCGCAGGCCATGCATAATGCCCTGGACGGCACCGGGGGGTTGATCCTCGCCGAGGCGCTGTCCTTTGCCCTCGCCGAACACATGCCGAGGCCCGAAGCACAGGCCGCGACCAAGACGCTCTGCGCAAAGGCTCGCGAAACCGGCACGCCGCTCGAAGAGATCGCTTTGGCCGCTTATCCGGCCCTCTCAAAGGCCCTTTTCGAGACCAAAAGCCAGACCGGAACCGCCCCCGAAGAGGCCCGCGCCTTCGCAGCCGCCGCGCGCGGCTGACCCTTCGCGACATCCCCGGTCGCATTCCGGCTTGCAACGCACAAAACCCCGGCGCACCCTCCTTTCAAACTTCGCAGGGGGCGGCTTACCGGCTGTTTCTTTGTGCTCAAAATATCCCGGGGAGTCGCCGCAGGCGGCGGGGCAGCGCCCCAAACTCGCCCCCAACCGTTTGCGAAAGGCCCTGACATGAAGCTGCAAGACCTCGACATCATCGTCACCGCCCCGCCGCATCCGGGCTGGGGCGGGCGGTATTGGATCCTCGTCAAACTCACGACGGCTTGCGGCATCACTGGCTGGGGCGAGTGTTATGCCGCTTCCGTCGGGCCGGACGCCATGCAGGCGGTGATCAGGGACGTGTTCCAAAGGTATTTCGAAGGCGAAAACCCCGAGAACATCGAGCGCCTCTTCCGCCGCACCTATTCCTCCGGGTTCACACAGCGCCCGGACCTCACCGTCATGGGCGCTTTTTCCGGGTTGGAGATCGCCTGCTGGGATATTCTCGGCAAGCAGCGCGACCGGCCAGTCTGGGCGCTCATTGGCGGCATGATGAACGAGCGTATCCGCGCCTACACCTACCTTTACCCGCTGCCAAAGCACAATCTGACGGATTTCTGGACAAGCCCGGACCAGGCGGCAGAGGCCGCCGCCGATTGCGTTGCGCGGGGCTACACGGCCGTCAAATTCGATCCCGCCGGCCCTTATACCATGCGCGGGGGCCATCAGCCCGCCATGTCTGACATCACGCAATCCGTGGCTTTCTGCAAAGCCATCCGCGAAGCGGTGGGCGACAAGGCGGACCTGCTCTTCGGCACTCATGGCCAGTTCAACACCCATGGCGCAATCCGGCTTGGACAGGCGCTTGAGCCGTACAACCCGCTCTGGTTCGAAGAGCCGATCCCGCCAGACAACCTGCTGGAGTTTGCCGAGGTTGCCCGTGCCGTGCGCATTCCCGTCGCCACCGGGGAGCGGATGACCACCCGTTCGGAGTTTGCCACGGTCCTGCGGTCCGGCGGGACGAAGATCCTTCAGCCCGCCTTGGGACGGGCCGGGGGCATCTGGGAGTGCCGCAAACTTGCGGCCCTCGCCGAAAGCTTCAACGCCGAAATGGCTCCGCATCTGTACGCGGGCCCCATCGAGTGGGCCGCCAATATCCAGCTGGCCACGGCGATTCCCAATCTGTTGATCGCCGAAACCATTGAAACCGATTTCCATGATGACCTGATCAAAGGCAGCATTCGTGTGGAAGAAGGTTTTGTTCCCGCGCCGCAGGCCCCCGGCCTTGGCATCGACGTGGACGAAGCGCTGGCCCGCGCGCATCCCTACACCGGCTCGGGCCTGCATCTCGAAATGCAGGATGCGCCCTGCAATTACGCCGAAGGCAACGATTTCCAGGGCGGTGCCCCGGCCAGCGATCCCTGATCTCGCCTTTTGAGAATCGCGCTGGTATACTGCCTCAAACGCCAATTCGAGATGTAAGCCGTGAACGTCCAGAACCCGCCCGCACCACCCAGCGAAATGGCCTCGAACGCCGCCGATGCCGCCGCGTTTCTCAAAACTCTGGCGCATGAGGGTCGCCTGATGATCCTGTGCCATCTTGGCTCGGGTGAAAAATCCGTGGGTGAGCTTGAAGAGCTTCTGGGCATTCGCCAGGCCGCCGTCAGCCAGATGCTGGCCCGTCTGCGCGAAGAGGGCCTCGCGGTGACACGGCGCGACGGCAAAACGATCTACTATTCCCTCGCCGATGAAAACACCTCGCGTGTGATTGGTCTTCTGTACGAGATGTTCTGTGCGGGGCCGGATGGCGACTGCGCCTGAGACCGGCTTCACCGGCCCAGACCTCTGCAGGCTGAGCGCTCGTCAGGCAGTTGACGCGCTGAAATCCGGGGATGTGTCGCCGGTCGAGCTTGTCGAAGCGTCCCTCGCCCGGATCGAACAAACCTCCCCGGCCATCAATGCCACTGTCACGCTCTGTGCGGAGCGCGCCCTGGAGGCCGCGAAGGCGGCGGATCGGGATAGCCCGCTGGCCGGGCTTCCGATTGGCATCAAGGATCTGACCCCTGTCGCTGGCGTGCGCACCACATGGGGCACACCTGGTCTTGCGGAATTTGTCCCCAAGGTATCCGATCCTCTGGTGCAGCGGCTGGAGGCACGCGGCGGCGTGGTCATGGGCAAGACCAACTCCCCGGAAATGGGGGCCGGGGCCAATACCTTCAATCCGGTGTTCGGGGCCACGGTGAACCCCTGGGACGCCCGCATGAACGCGGGCGGCTCTTCGGGTGGCGCAGCGGCCAGTCTGGCTGTGGGCGAGACATGGCTCAGCCATGGCTCGGATCTGGGCGGCAGCCTGCGCACGCCGGCCAGTTTCTGCGGCATTGTCGGCCTGCGGCCTTCGCCGGGTATCGTTCCGGGCGGCTCAGATCCGTTTGATACCTTGCCGGTACAAGGCCCCATGGCCCGGGATGTCGCCGATTGCGCGTTGTTCCTCGATGTGATGGCCGGGAGCGCGCCCTCGGCCCCGCTCTCCAGTCATGCGCCCGCGCAGAGTTATCTCAGCGCCTGCCTCGCTCCGGCGGGCGACATTCGTATCGCGTTTTCTGCGGATCTTGGCGGCTGGGCGCCGGTGACTTCGGAGATGGAAGACATTTTGCGTACGGGCCTCTCGGCCCTGACCGGCGAAGGGGTCTCTCTGGAAGACGCAAGGCCGCCTCTGCGCGGTGCCGAAGCGTGTTTCCGGACCCTGCGCGCGTTGGGCTTCTGGGCCGGTGCCCGTCAGACACCGGAGCGCATCACACGCCAGTACAAACCGGCGCTCAAACAGAACATCGCCGATGGCGCAGCGCTGCGCCCCGAAGATATTGCAGACGCGTTGATCACCCGCACGCGGCTCTTTACGGACATGGCGGACTTCCTGTCAGAGTTCGACGTGTTGGCCTGTCCGGTAACCGGCTTGCCGCCGCTGCCGCAGGAGATCGAATACCCCACAGAGGTGGCAGGGGTCCCGTCCCGAGATTACCTGTCCTGGCTGTGTTTTGCATTCCCGGCGACCCTGTGCAGCCTGCCTGCCCTGTCTTTGCCGCTTGGCTTCACACAGAGCGGCTTGCCGGTTGGTGTGCAGCTGATCGGCAAACCGCGCGGCGAAGGGCGGCTTCTGCAAATCGCGCGTGCATTGGAGGCCCGCATCGGGTTTGCACAACGTCCAATTGATCCGATCGTTCGGTAAATCTGTTCAGGGAAACGGGCGTTTACGCCCGGTGGTAGGGGCTTCCGGCCATGATGGAGGCGGCGCGGTAGAGCTGTTCTGTCAGCATCACCCGAACCAGCATGTGGGGCCAGACCATCTTGCCAAACGACAGGCTCATGTCCGCCTCAGCCCGCAGGCTCGGGTCAATCCCGTCTGCGCCGCCAATCACAAACGCCAGATCGCTCGCGCCGTCGTCGCGCACGCGGCCCATCCAAGTGGCAAACTCCGGTGACGTCATCAGCGCGCCGCGCTCATCGAGGCAGCAAAGCGTGGCGCCCTCGGGCAGGGCGCGCCGCAACAGCGCCGCCTCGCCGGCCATGCCGCCGCCCTTGCGGTCATCTACTTCATGAACAGAAACCGGGCCGAGGCTGAGCGCCCGCCCGGTTCGGTCGAATCGTTTGATGTAGTCGTCGATCAGGTCGCGTTCCGGCCCCTTGCGGAGACGGCCCACCACGCAAAGATGGATGCGCATCAGCGGGTCACGCGCCGCCCGGCGCTGCCCCCTTGGACATCGGCACCCACATCTTTTCGAGTTGGTAGAACTCGCGCACTTCCGGGCGGAAGATGTGAACCAGAACGTCGCCGCTGTCGATCAGGACCCAATCGCCGGTTTCCTTGCCTTCGATCTTGGCAAGCACACCGCAGTTCGATTTGAGAACGTCCAGCAGTTTCTCGGCAATTGCAGTCACTTGCCGCGATGACCGGCCAGAGCAGATCACCATGTGGTCACACACGGAGGTCTTGCCGCGCAGGTCAATCTGCACGATCTCTTCGGCCTTGTTTTCATCGAGACTTTGCATGACTGCGGCCAGCACATCTTCGCTGGTCACTTCGATCCGGGCGCCCGCTTTCAATGCGGAACCGGGTTTCGCGGCATCAGCCGTACCTGCATTCGGAGTCAGGACAATGTCCTCCTTACAATCGCGCCGCAAATGGCCCCGGCGCCGGGTTTTCTCACGATAGCACCAAAGGTGCTCAATCTCAACGATGGCCCGCCGGGCTCGGGGCGGTGTCAGGCAAACTCCCGCTGCACGTAGAGAAAGCCCACATAAGCAAGCCAGGCCAGCGCCACAAGCCATGCGCCGCGCTGAATACGTGTGGTTTTTCGATGCAGCGCGACATAATCAGCGAGGTCCTCGGGGATTTCGCCCTCTGGAGGAAGGTAGTCCGGTTCTGGCCCCACCTGCCGTTGCAGACGCGTCGGCAAATCGCGAACGGCGCGTTTCAACCGGTTGCGCCGCCATTGCTGTGCGCCGAGCCAGATCATGATGAAGACCGCAAACAGGCTGAAAAGCGGGGTGGGTTGCATGGCGGGTGGCCTTTGAGGGCAGACAAAAAACGAGCACCTGTCATCGCAGGCCCGCCTCGGACTGTACAGCGGTTTTGCGCAGTCTTGCGGCAGTTCACAGTTTTACATGCGAATAAGTCGCAAATGCATTGACCTCTTGAGAATGACTCGCATATAGATCCGTAAAAGGAGAGTTTTCATGACTTTGAGTCGCCGCCATGTGCTTGCCGGCCTTGTCGCCAGCCCGCTGCTCGCAAAACCTGTTTGGGCCGCCGGGATGCTCAATGTCATTGCGACCACCGGTATGATTGCGGATGCCGCACGCGCGATTGCCGGGGATCAGGCCGAGGTGCGTGCTCTTATGGGTCCCGGGACCGATCCCCACGGCTACCGCCAGACACGGTCTGACATCGCGGCCATGGCACGGGCTGACCTGGTTCTTTACAACGGTCTCTACCTCGAAGCGCAGCTTGAAGAATTCCTCGAAGGTCTGGCGTCCCGCGTGCCTGTTGTGGCCGTGGCCGAGGCTCTGCCGAAGGCCCGGCAGCGCGCGCATGAGGACTACGAAGGCCGGTCGGATCCGCACATCTGGATGGCGCCTTTGCTGTGGAAATCCGCTGTCATGGCCACGCGCGATGCGCTGATCGCGCAACGCCCGGAGTCGGCCCAGGTCTTCACCGCAAATGCAGACGCTTACATGGCCGAGCTTGACGGGCTACATGGCTATGCGCTTGAGCAGCTTGGCAAAGTGCCGGATGCGGCGCGGGTGCTGATTTCGGCGCATGACGCGTTTGGCTACTTTGGCCAGGAGTATGGTTTCGAAGTGATGGGGATTCAGGGCATTTCAACGGAATCCGAAGCCGGGTTGCAGCGGATCGGCGAGATGGTCGATTTGCTCGTGTCCCGCAACATCAAGGCCGTCTTTGTGGAAAGCTCCGTTTCCGATCGCAACATCCGGGCGCTGATCGAAGGCGCGGCGGCGCAGGGTCATGAGGTCAAGATCGGCGGCGAGCTGTTCTCGGACGCCATGGGCGAGCCGGGCACCTACGAGGGCACGTACCTTGGCATGTTTGATCACAACATCACCACCCTTGCCGGGGCCTTGGGGGCAGATGTGCCGCCGGGCGGCATGGCAGGCAAACTCAAGGCGGGCGGCTGATCCATGAGCCCGCGCGATATGGCCTATGAGGCGTCCATGACCGAGGCAACTCTTGCGGGCAGCCCGTTTGTCGTACGCGGGTTGACCGTGGCCTATGACGCCGAAGCCGTTGTTCAGGACGTCGACATGACCGTATCGGCGGGCAGCATGACGGCCATTATCGGCCCGAATGGGGCGGGAAAATCGACGTTGCTCAAGGCGGCGCTGGGCATTGTCAGACCGCTGGCCGGGGCGGCGCGTTTCTGGGATGCCCCTCTTGCGCAAAGCCGTCGCCGCATTGCCTATGTCCCGCAGCGCGCCAGTGTCGACTGGGACTTTCCGACCCGGGTAATCGACGTGGTCTTGATGGGACTCTATCAGGAACTTGGGCTCTTCCGCCGCCTCAGTGCTCGGCACAAACAGGCTGCCATGGCCTGTCTGGAACGGGTTGGCATGCAGGACTTCGCCGAACGCCAGATCGGTCAGTTGTCCGGCGGGCAACAACAGCGGGTCTTCCTCGCCCGCGCATTGGCGCAGGGGGCGGATCTGTATCTGCTGGACGAACCTTTTGCCGGGGTCGACGCGGCGACGGAAGCGGCCATCATCGCTGTATTGAAATCCCTGCGGGACGAGGGGCGCACGGTGGTTGCGGTGCATCATGATCTGTCGACGGTGGCGCAATACTTTGACCATGTCTTTGTCATCAACCGGCATCGCGTCGCCGAGGGGCCGGTTGTCGAGGCCTTCACACAAACAACGCTCGACGCGGCCTATGGCGGGCGCGTTCGCTTGAGCGACTGACATGCTGTTTGACGCCTTGACCCTGCAACTCGGGTACAACGCCGCTCTGGTGGCGCTGGGGGCGTCGGCGCTTGGTCTGGCGGCGGGTGTTGTCGGCGCGTTCCTCTACTTCCGCAAACGCTCGCTTGTGTCAGATGCGGTGAGCCACGCCACTTTGCCGGGGCTGGCCCTTGCTTTTCTCGCAATGGTCGCGCTTGGCGGGGACGGCAGGACATTGCCCGTTCTCATGCTTGGATCCGCGCTGTCGGCCTGGATTGGGCTTTTGGTGGTCAGCTGGCTCACCCGCCGCACCCGGCTGCGCGAAGACGCAGCCATCGGCGCGGTCCTGTCGGTGTTCTTCGGCTTTGGCATTGTCCTGATGACCGTGATCCAGAGCATGCAGAGCGGGCGGCAGGCGGGGCTGGACGGTTTTCTGCTTGGCTCCACCGCCGGGATGCTGCGCAATGATGCGATCGTGATAGCCATTGGCGGGGTTCTGGTGCTCGCGGTGGTCTGGTTGCTGCGCAGACCGCTTCTGCTGACCGCTTTCGACGAAGGCTTTGCCGAGGTGCAGGGGATCAACACGCACCGGCTTGATCTAGCGCTGATGACGCTGGTGCTGGCCGTCACGGTTGTGGGGCTGAAGATCGTTGGGTTGATCCTGATTGTCGCCCTGCTGATCATTCCCGCCGCAGCCGCACGCTTCTGGTCTGACAATGCCGTGCGGGTTGTCCTGCTCTCAGGTGTGTTTGGCGCTGTCTCCGGTCACGTTGGCGCGGCGCTTTCGGCCACCGCCCCAAGCCTGCCAACCGGGCCGATCATCGTGCTTGTGGCCACGGCACTGTTCACCGTGTCGATGTTCTTCGCGCCAGGGCGCGGCGTGATCGCGGGCATGATCCGCCACGCGCGGATGCGGGGGCGCGTCGATGGGATTTGAATTTGTTGCCCTGTCGCTGCCGCCCTTGGTCATCGGCGTCTTTGCCGCCATGGCCTGTGCGCTGCCGGGGAACTTCCTGTTGCTGCGCAGGCAGGCGCTGATCGGTGACGCCATCAGCCACGTGGTGCTTCCGGGAATCGTGGTGGCTTTCCTCGTCACCGGTGTGATCGCCGCCATTCCAATGATGATCGGCGCGGCAGGGGCCGCTCTGATCTCGGTCTTGCTGATCGAAGCGGTCCGGCGCTATGGCAAGGTCGAGCCGGGGGCGGCGATGGGTGTGGTCTTTACCGCCATGTTCGCGGCGGGCGTGTTGTTGCTGGAGCAGAGCGATACCTCTTCGGTTCATCTCGACGTAGAGCACGCGCTCTATGGCAATCTCGAAAGCCTGATCTGGCTGGATGCTGTGGGGTGGGCCTCGCTCGTGGACTGGCAGGCGCTTGTGCTTCTGCCGCCCGAGCTTTTGCGCATGGTGATCACCTTTGCAGGCATCGCGGTCCTTACGCTCCTGTTCTGGCGTCCCATGGCGCTTTCGACTTTCGACGAAGGGTTCGCCCGCTCGCTCGGCTTGCCGACCGGGATGATCGGGCTTGGCATCGTCGCCATGGCCGCGCTGGCCGCTGTTGCGGCTTTTGACGCGGTTGGCTCGATCATCGTGATTGCCATGTTCATCTGCCCGCCTGCCACCGCGCGGCTCATGACCAACCGGCTCGGGCATCAGGTGGTCTGGTCCCTGTTCTTCGCGGCCCTGTCGGCAGTGCTTGGCTATGTTCTGGCAGGCTACGGCCCGCTTTGGCTCGGGGCTTCGGATTCCGTCTCGGCCGCTGGCATGATTGCCACGGTCTCTGGCCTGCTGCTCGGCGGCGCAGCCCTGTTTGCCCCGCACCGGCAGAGCTGAATGGCGGGCCGCAGGGCCTGCCGGACCGGATTGAGTCTTTGCACCAAGAAAAAGCAGGGATCGTGTTTTCCATCCGCTTCCGCTGTGTCACTCTCGCACCGACACGAAGAGGAGCGCGTGTATGACGATCAAGGTCTGCATTTTCGATGCCTACGGCACATTGTTCGACGTCACTGCCGCTGCCCGCACCGCCGCGGAGCAGCCGGGGCAGGGCAAGCTGGCCGAAGTTTGGCCGACACTGGCCGCAGATTGGCGGGCAAAGCAGTTGGAATACAGCTGGTTGCGCGCTGTTACTGGCGATTACGTCTCGTTCTGGCAAGTGACGCAGGACGGGCTGGATTGGTCGATGGAGAAAGCCGGTCTGGACGATCCTGAACTGCGAGAACTGTTGCTTGCGCTCTACTGGGAGCTGGCCGCCTACCGCGAAGTGCCGATGATGCTCGCCACGCTCAAGGCCAAGGGGCTGTCCTGCGCAATCCTGTCCAACGGCAGCCCCGACATGCTCGAGGGTGCTGTCGATCACTCCGGCATTGGCCTCTACCTGGACGATGTGCTCTCGGTAGAGGACGTGGGTATCTTCAAGCCCGCCCGCGCGGTCTACGACATGGTCGGCGCGCGCTTTGGCTGCAAACCGGACGAGGTGCTGTTCTGCTCGTCCAACGGCTGGGACGCCGCAGGGGCCGCGTCCTATGGATTCAACACCGTTTGGGTCAATCGCATGGGTTTGCCCATGGACCGCCTGATGGCCAAGCCGACCCATGTCTTGCCTGATCTCACAACTATCCCGGAGCTTGTCTGATGCCGCGTTTCTTTGCTTCTGATGGTGTTGCGCTGAACTATCTGGATGAAGGCGAGGGTCTCCCGGTCCTGTGTCTCGCCGGGCTGACGCGGGATGTGCATGATTTCGACTATGTTGCGCCGCATCTGGACGGCGTGCGGTTGGTCCGTATGGACTATCGCGGACGCGGCGAGTCCGACTGGGCACCACATGAGACCTATCAGATCCCGATCGAAGGCCGCGACGCGCTGGAATTGCTGGATCATCTCGGGATCGAAAAGGCCGCCGTACTGGGCACCTCGCGCGGCGGGCTGATCGCCATGGTGCTGGCTGCGACGGCGAAGGACCGTCTGTTGGGCGTGGCGCTGAACGACATCGGGCCGGAGATCGCCGATACAGGGCTGGAGGTGATCAAGGGGTATCTTGGCAAAGAGCCGCCCTGGAAAACCTACGAAGAAGCTGCCGAAGCCCGGCAAAAGGCCATGACCGCATTTCAGAACATGCCCGAAGGGCGTTGGCTCGAAGAGGCCCGCATGCTCTACCGCGAAAGCCCCGCCGGCTTGCGGATCACCTATGATCCGAAACTTCGCGATGCGGTGCTGGGCGGCGGCGCTCAGCCTGCGCCGGACCTCTGGCCTCTGTTTGATGCGCTCGCCGGTCTGCCACTCTGTGCCATTCGTGGCGCGAATTCCGACTTGCTGTCTTCAGAGTGCTTTGCCGAAATGCGCAAGCGCCGCCCTGACATGATCGCCACGGAAGTGCCGGATCGCGGGCACATTCCGTTCCTCGATGAGGCGGAATCGCTGGACGCCCTGCAGCGCTGGCTCAAGATGCTGGCTTAAGGCGCGACGAATACCCGGCTTGGGTGCAGCTCACCGCCGCGCAGCGTACCGACAGCAACAGCCTGGCCTTCGAAAGAGGCCCAGGCTTCGTCGCCGTATTCCAGATCCGATGCCAGCACCATGCCAGGGTTGCCGTTGCGCAGGCGCGCCATGCCTTCCGCCGTTGCCTTGACCTCGGGCAGGTCCGCCAGCCCCTCTTCGAGCGGGCGCAGGTGGGTGTCGAGCTCCGGCGTTTTGGCCATCCTGTCGATGTCTTCGATGCTTAGCCCGTCTTCGGCCTCAAACGGACCGGACCAGATGCGACGCAGATGCAGAACGTGGCCGTGACAGCCCAGAGCTTCGCCCAGATCACGGGCGATGGAACGTACGTAACCGCCTTTGCCACATACCATTTCCAGCTCGACGTGATCCGCGTCGGGCCGGTCTGTCATGATCAGTTCGTCAACGAAAAGGGGACGCGCAGCGATCTCCATCGTCTCGCCATCACGGGCGCGTTTGTAGGCGCGCTCCCCGTCAATTTTGACAGCTGAAAACTGTGGCGGCACCTGCATGATGTCACCGATAAAATTGTTCAGACATTCCTTGATCTCATCATCGCCGGGCCGCGTATCACTTTGCGCGAGGAGTTCGCCTTCGGCATCGTCGGTGTTTGTGGACTGGCCCAACCGGACAACAAAGCGATAGGCCTTGAGCGCGTCGGTGATATAGGGCACGGTTTTCGTGGCTTCCCCTAGGGCAACCGCCAAAACACCCGTTGCTTCGGGGTCTAACGTCCCGGCATGTCCGGCTTTTTTGGCTTCAAGCGCCCAGCGAACCTTGTTGACGACCGCAGTCGAGGTCATGCCCGCCGGTTTGTCGATCACCAGCCACCCGGAAATGTCGCGACCTTTGCGCTTGCGTGCCATCTTCTGTCCCCTTCGATGAGGCGCGCGGCGTATCAACGCCACGGCAAACTGTCAATTGTTCTAAAATTTGGAGCCTGGAATACACCGAACGTCAAACCTCTCTTGGCTAGGTTGCTCGGGAATTTTGGGCTGCGGTGAAAGTTATTCCATGACCATGAAACCAGAGGGCATTATCCGGCAGTACGCGCTTGATGGCGAAAACGGGGAGGCGCTTCGCCGCGTTGCTGGGATTGTCGAAGACCACATCGATGATGTGTTGACGTCGTTCTACGACAGGGCGCAGAAAAATGCGGAGGCCAGTTCGTTTTTCAGCGGGCCCGAGCAAATGGCAAGAGCGCGCGCGGCCCAGAAAATCCACTGGTTGCAGCTGTTTGCAGGCACGTTTGACGACGCGTATTTTGCCTCTGTGAACCGGATTGGCGCCACGCATGCGCGCATCAAACTGCCTATCCACACTTACATGTCGGCCTATGCGCGGGCGGCTTCGGATATTCTGGATGTTGTCGTGCAAAAAAGCAGCGGACGGTTCGGGATTTCCGCGAGAGCCCGGGCGCAGATCAGCGCCGCGAACCGCGCCTTTACGATGGATATGGCGCAGGTGATCGAGGTTTACGAGCGGCTCGTCCAAGAAGAGCAGGCGCGCGCGTTTTCCTATCTCGACACAGCCATCGGAACGATGGCGAACGGGGATTTGACCCACCGCATTCCAGCGCCGTCACCCGATGGTTTTCCAGAAAGCTTCAGCGATGTGCGGGAGCACTTGAACTCTGCCGTGGGCAACCTGTCCGGAACGCTGCGCCGGATCGGATCGCGGACCACGGATCTTGCGTCATCGGCAATCGACATTGGAGGCGGAATTGACGATCTGGCTCGCCGGACGGAAAATCAGGCCTCCGCGCTGGAAGAAACCGCCGCGGCGATGGAAGAGTTGTCCAACAGCGTCCGTGAAGCGACAACCGCCACGGACAGCGCCAAGACGGTCGCGGAAGAAGCGCAACAGGAGTTGGAAGACGGGATCAGCCTGATCCGCGACACCAGCGATGCGATGACACGTATCCAAGCGTCGTCTGACCGCATTTCCCAGATTATCGGAGTGATTGACGACGTATCCTTCCAGACCAATCTGCTGGCCTTGAACGCCGGGGTCGAAGCCGCGCGCGCCGGGAATGCCGGGCGCGGGTTTGCCGTTGTGGCGAATGAGGTCCGCACTTTGGCGACAAGCACGGCCGAAGCAGCGGGAGAGATCAAGAAACTGATCAACGAAAGCGTGGATGAGATCGAATCCGGCGCGAAACTGGCCGAAAACGTGGCCCAGGCCTTCTCTCAAATCATGGAGCGATTCAGCAAGGTGTCCGACTTGACCGCGATGGTGGCCTCTGGCGCAAAGGAGCAATCGCGCGCCGTGGTCGAGGTGAACACGTCCATTGCCCAGATCGACCAGATCACGCAGCACAACAACGCCATGGTCGAAGAAACCACGGCGGCCACGCAGGTCATGAGCGGTTGTGCAGCAGAAGTTCAGGACATGCTGGCCCAGTTGCGCTTTTCCAAGGAAGAGCACGAAGTGGCGCTGCGTCCTGCCGATCAAGCGGTGGTCAGTGCCCGCGTGGCCTGAGCGCGGCAGAGCGGTCCAGAACCGAGTTCACAGCGTCCAGCGCGGCACGAATAGGGGGATCGTTGCGCGCCTCGTTGTGGCTCACCAGCCATTCGTCATGGCTCAGACCGTCGATCGGCCCTTCGAGTTGCGTCAGCCCGCGCTCCGTTCTGCCCACAAATGTCGGTAGGACGATGCGACCGAAGCCGGAGAGCGCGAGATCAAGGCACAGGCGCGTGTCACGGGCGGTGGTGGCGATGCGCGTGGCGTGGTGTTGGTGGACCCAGCGCTGCGATGGCGGCAGCGGCACATCGTCGGGCAGAGTGACGTACTGCTCCGCCGATCCGGGTTGCCCGTAAACCGCGTAATCGATCCTGCGGATGCGCTGGCGCGCCAACCACGGATGGTCGGCTGGTTTGTTGCGGATGCCGATGTCGGCCTCCCGGCGAGCGAGGTCCAGGGGCGCGTTTGACGGAACGAACTCGGGCAGCCAGCCTTTGTCCGGATCCGGTTTCAGGGTGTTGGCAAGAAGGCGGGATGTCCAGAAGCCTGCGGTGATCCGCACGCGGCGCGGCCCGGTTTCGGCGGTTTGCCAGCGGGACACCTTGCGCCGGATGGCGGCAAGGTCGGCCACCTCCCGCGCAAGTGCGCGCCCTTCGTCGCTGAGCGCATACCCTGCGCGGCCCCGCAGGAACAGAACCTTGCCGCTGGCCGTCTCAAGTTTTCCCATACGCCGTGACAGCGTCGGGAGCGGCACGCCGCTGGCTTTTGCGGCCTCCGTCAGCGATCCGCCTTCGGCGACAAGCAGCAGAAGGGCAAGATCGTCGAGGCTCATTTCACTTTCATTCATGAAAGCAGGGTTGCGCAGGCTGTCAGTATTTTCAAGCTTGGTTGCTGGGTAGGGTGCAGATCTTCCGATCCTTCAGTTTTCAGGAATGAAATACGATGACCATGCCCATGCTGATCCAACCGCTAAAAGCGGCAGACGCAAAACAAACGGAACAGGAGATCATCAAGGCGCGCATCCGCAGCCGCGCCAAATGGCGGCGCAGGCAATTCAGGCTGCGGGTTCTGGCTTTGATCCTGGGGCGAAGAAAGGACGCACTCAGGTCCGAGTACCGGCAAACCGTTCCTGCCAGTCTTCGCGCTCAGCATCGGTGATCTTGCGGAACGTCACCTCTGGCACGGCGAATGCGTCCCCCTCTTTCATCACGCCCAATGCTGCGGCCACGTCTTCGGGCCAGTCGGTCACGTCGGACATCATGGCTTCGCGCAATTGCGCCGAGGCGTCGGGGATGAACGGCGCGGAGATCACCGCGTAGAGGCGGATCAGGTTCAGGGCGAGGCGGATCTGGGCTGCTGCCTGATCCGGGTCCGTCTTGAAGGTGGTCCAGGGCGCAACCTCTTGCAGGTACTCGTTGCCGAGCACCCAGGCCGCGCGCAGGGCGCTTGCGGCCTTGCGCACTTCGATGGCTTCCATGTGGCCTTCGTATTCGCGGATCTTGGCGGTCAGATCTGCGATCAGCTTCTCCTCCGCCGCGCCATAGCTGCCCCCCGCCGGGACGGCTTCGGAGAACTTGGAGCGGCAGAATTTCGTGACGCGAGAGGCGAAGTTGCCCAGAACGTCAGCAAGGTCTTTGTTCACGGAGGATTGGAAATTTTCCCATGTGAACTCGGAATCCGAGGATTCCGGCGCATGAGACAGCAGCCACCAGCGCCAGTAGTCCGCAGGCAAGATTTCCAGCGCCTGATCCATGAAGACACCACGCCCGCGCGAGGTGCTGAACTGGCCGCCGTCGTAGTTCAGGTAGTTGAACGACTTGATGTAATCGACCAGCTTCCACGGCTCGTTCGACCCGAGGATTGTTACCGGGAAGGAAAGCGTGTGGAACGGCACGTTGTCTTTGCCCATGAACTGGGTGTAGCGCACGTCGTCCGCGCCTTTGTCGGTACGCCACCAGCGTTCCCAATCGTCGCCTTTGCCAGCGTCGACCCATTCCTGCGAGCAGGCGATGTATTCAATCGGCGCGTCGAACCAGACATAGAAGACCTTGCCTTCCATCCCCGGCCACGGCTGATCGCCTTTCATCACCGGCACACCCCAATCGAGATCGCGGGTGATGCCGCGGTCCTGCAGGCCGTCACCGTCGTTCAGCCACTTCTTGGCAATCGAGGTGGTCAGCACGGGCCAGCCTTCGCGGGTGTCGATCCACTCTTCGAGCCGGTCTTTCATGGCCGATTGGCGCAGGTAGAGGTGTTTGGTTTCGCGCATCTCCAGGTCGGTGGAGCCGGAAATGGTGGAATGCGGATTGATCAGGTCAACCGGGTCCAGCAGCTTGCCGCAGTTGTCGCATTGATCGCCGCGCGCGTCCTCAAACCCGCAGTTCGGGCAGGTGCCTTCGATATAGCGATCCGGCAGGAAACGGCCATCCGCATGGGAATACATCTGCGTTTCCGAGGTCTCGCGTATCAGCCCCTCATCATCGAGACGGGCGGCGAAATGCTGGGTCAGCTTGCGATTCTGCTCCGAGGAAGACCGGCCAAAGTGATCGAACGACAGGCGGAAACCTTCGGCGATTCTGGCCTGGACTTCCCACATTTCGGCGCAGTAGTCCGCGACGGGCTTGCCTGCCTTGGCGGCAGCAAGCTCTGCAGGGGTGCCGTGTTCATCGGTGGCGCAAAGATATAGGACTTCGTGTCCGCGTGCGCGCTGGTAACGGGCGTAGAGGTCGGCAGGAAGCTGGCTCCCGACAAGATTGCCAAGGTGCTTGATCCCGTTGATGTAGGGAATGGCGGAAGTAATCAGATGTCTGGCCATGGCGCACCTCTTGTACGGTTTGCGCGGTGATTAGCGCATGGCGGCGGCAAGGGCCACAGGGATTTGCGCATGAGGTTGCGCCCGCCGCAGCTGGGTTGCCGAACGGGTTGGAGCGTTTGTTCTGTAGAAGCCTGAAAAGGGCGGCCGCCAAGATACGGATTTTCACGGCCGGGGTGTTCAATCCCAGCTTATTCGTCTGATCAGATCGAACATCCCCCTTTGGGGCTGCCCGCAACGGTTTGGTGAGGACCGCGCGGATCAATCCGAAGTTTCAGTTGGTACCGTTGGTGAAAGTGCCGCGCAGGGATGAACGGCAGGTTACAGCACCGCGCGGTGGAGCGCAGGCCCCTCGGGCCTGTGGTCGCGATCAGTATGGCATCGGGTGCGCCTTGTGCGCGGTGTCGATGGCGTCCAGCATCTCCGGGGTCAGCGTCAGCTCGGTGGCACCGAGCAGGTGTTTGAGCTGATCCTCATGAGTCGCGCCAAAGATCGAAGAGGCAACAAAGGGCCGTCGCGCGGACCAGGCGAGCGCCATGTGGGCCGGGTCAACGTCAAAATCGCGGGCAATCTTCAGATAGGCATCGACGGCGTCAAACACCCGCTCCGATGTGCGCCCGCCCATCTCCGGGGAGACCGACATGCGCGAACCTTCTGGCACGGCACCATTCTGGTATTTGCCGGTGAGAAAACCGGTCCCAAGGGGCGAGAACGGCAGGAGGCCCACATCTTCGTTGACCATAAGCTCGGCGAGATCTGTATCGGCGAGACGGCACAGCAGCGAATACTCGTTCTGAATCGAGGCAACGCGCGGCCCTCCGGTCTCTTCTGCAACCTTCAGCCACATGGCCGTGCCCCACGCGCTCTCGTTGGAGAGGCCAAAGGCGCGCACACGCCCCTTTTCCACTTCGCGTCCCATGGCGCCAAGCACGTCATGCATATGTTGCAGCGTGTCTTCGCGGTTTTGGGAGGACGGATCGTAGCGCCAGTTCTGGCGGAACATGTAGCTGCCCCGGTTCGGCCAGTGCAGCTGGTAGAGGTCGATGTAGTCGGTCTTGAGCCTTTTGAGCGAAGCCTCAACCGTCTGCGGGATCAGATCGCCGGAGATCGGCGCGCCGTCGCGCACATGTCTCATGCCCGCGCCGGAGATCTTGGTGGCCAGCACGTACTCCTTGCGGCGCCCGGTCTTTTCGAACCAGCTGCCCAGAACGCGTTCGCTGTCACCGATGGTCTCGGCTTCGATCGGGTTGACCGGGTACATTTCGGCGCAGTCGAGCATGGTGATGCCCGCATCAAGCGCCATGTCCATCTGGCGATGGGCCTCGGCCTCGGCTGTGTGGCGTCCAAAGGTCATTGTGCCGAGGCAGAGCTCGGAGACGGTGATGCCGGTGCGGCCGAGCGGGTTCATTTTCATGACGGGTTCCTGTCGTAGGCGTTTGCGCCAACATAGTCGTGTTTCAGGGGATGCCAAGGCCGGAGGGTGCCGAATCTCTTTAAGAACAAAAAGAGAACATGTATCTTGCTTGGCATGAAGCCTGTTGATCCGCTCCTGTCCCGCCGTCCGCACCGTCCGCCGCCCGCGCTGACGCTCTGGGACGAGGTGCGCCTGCCCTATGCGCGGGTGCACGAGATTTGTGGGCGGGCGCGGCGGACGCTGGCGCTGTGGCTGGCGCGGGAAGTGCGGGGGGAGGTGTTCTGGCTGTCGCTGCCCCATGCCGGGGCGGGGGGCATGGGCGGGGCCTATGGGGTGAACCCGGATGGCATGTCGGAGATGGTGGAGCCGGGGCGGGTGACCTTCATCACCCCCGGCAGCGTTGCGGATCTTTTGTGGTGCATGGAAGAGGTGCTGCGCGCGGGCTGCGTGCCGCTGGTGGTGGCGGAGATGCCCGAGCCGCCGGGCATGACGCCGGTGCGGCGGCTGCACCTTGCGGCGGAGAGGGGCGCTGGGGGCGGGCTGTGCCAGCCGCTTGGCCTTTTGCTAACACCGGGCGAAGGCGGTGCTGCGGGGATCGAGACGCGCTGGAGTCTTGCGCCTGCACATGCCCCAGCGCGGCGGTTGTGGCGGTTGGAACGGCTGCGCGCGCGGATGTTGCCGCCGAAGGGCTGGTGGAGCGATGGTGCGGGACTTGAAGGGGGTGCGGGGCAAAGCCCCGCCCTACAGAGTGTTGGTGCCGAGGGATGACCGGGTGTTGCAATCTCGGCCGGTTCACCCAACCCGGCGCGACGCGGCCTGATCGGCAAGCAAGCGCTGCGCTTTTTGCCGCTGCACATGTGAGAACGGCCAGTCCTCTGCCCGCTCGACAAGACCGGCTTCAACAGGGGCGAGACGGCAGTATTCCAAGTGGACGCGCAGGTCTTCCGAGCCGCGGATATGGTGCTCCCAGAATCGCCGCTGCCAGACACCTGCATCTCCGCGCTGCGGCTCCCGTAGGGCGGGGCTCTGGCCCGCCTCCCGCAGAGCACGGCTGAACCGGCCCTTGATTGCGCCCCAACGGGTGGAATAGTCGGAATCGCCCTCCGGCATGCGCCAGATCGCGTGCATCCGGTCCGGCAGAACAACCCAGGACAGGACCGTTACGGGACGCTCCCCAAGGGTCAAACCCACCGCCCATCGCAGCGTGTTTACCTCGCGCGTCAGAAGGTCCGCGCCCACCCGTGCGAGGTAGAGTGAAAAGAAGATCGTGCCGCCCGGCACCCGCATGCGTCTGTATTGAGCCATGCCCTGCAGACTGACAGATCATGGTTAAACAAAGCTGAAAGGGACAAAACGACATGGGCCGTCGTATCCTGCCGTGACACCGTACCCTTTGTCTGATTGTGTGCCTTCATGCGCCTCATCGTCTCTTTCGCCGCCCTGTTCCTGTCTGTCATCCTGTTGCAGCTCTCCTCCGGTGGTCTGGGCCCGCTTGATGCCTTGTCCGGCTTTGTGCTGGGCTTCTCCAACACGCAGATCGGTCTGCTGGGTTCGGCGCATTTCCTCGGGTTCTTCGTGGGGTGCTGGTGGGCGCCGCGTCTGATGGGCAGCGTCGGACACTCGCGCGGGTTTGCGGCCTTTACTGCCTTGGGAACCATCGGGATCCTCGGCCATACCCTGTCGCACGACCCCTATGTCTGGGCCGCGCTCCGGGTCGGGCAGGGGATGTGTATCGCCGGGTGTTTCACGGTGGTTGAGGCTTGGCTGCAGGCAAAAGTGACCAATGAAACGCGCGGGCGGGCGATGGGAGCCTACCGCGTCGCCGACATGGGAGCGTCGCTGGTGGCGCAGCTGCTGATCTCCGTTCTGGAGCCAGCCCACTACAGCGCCTACACCCTGCTTGCTCTTGTCTGCTCTGCCGCACTGCTGCCGCTGACACTGACCCGTCTGAACCAGCCAGAGGTGCCGGAGGCCCCGCGCCTTGTCCCCGGCCTCGCGTGGCACCGTTCGCCTCTGGCCGTCGCAGGTGTGCTTGTCGCGGCTCTGTCCAGCGCGAGTTTCCGCATGGTGGGCCCGCTCTATGGCACCGGGGTTGGGCTTGCCAATGCGCAGATCGCCGTGTTTCTCGCGGCCTTCGTTGCGGGCGGAGCGATTGCGCAAATGCCGGTGGGATGGCTGGCGGACAAATATGATCGCCGTCTTGTGCTGATCTGGCTGTCGGTCGCCGCTATCGTGAGCTGCGTTCTGACCGCGACGGTGCAGGGCTTGCCCACGGTCGGGATCATGTTGACGGCGGTGATTTTCGGACTGACGACTTTCCCGATTTATTCGGTCTCCGCAGCCCACGCGCATGACTTCGCGGCCTCCCATGAGAGGGTCGAGCTCTCGGCAGCACTGATGTTCTGGTATGCGGTTGGGGCCATCGCAGCGCCGTGGGTGGCCTCGGCCCTGATCGAGAACTACGGCCCGCCCGCCCTGTTTGCCATGATCGCCGTGGGGCATGCGATACTGGTTGTGTTTGGCGTAATCCGGATGCGCGCGCGTCCGGTATCCGAAGAGCGTACAGCCTATGTTTATGCACCGCGCACCTCCTTTGTGGTGGGGCGGCTCATGGCGCGGTTCCGGGAGCCGGAGCCAAAGGAACCGGAAGAGGACGATCAGGCGAAGCGCTGAAGGGTGCGCAGGTGATCCGGCATGGCGCGGGACGTGACGCTGGCTTCTTTGACAAGGTGGTCAAAGTGGTCGGTGAACGCGGCAATGCGGTTTGTGTCGCGAAACGCTAAGTAGGTCTGACCCAGATACAGTACAGAGAGCAGCGGGCCGAAGACAGTGATCGGCGCGGAATAGAGCCGTCGCGCATCGAACAGGCAGAGACGCAGCCGTGGGTAGAGGCTCTCGGTCAGATCGATCAGGTGATCCAGCTGCGCCCGGCGGGTCTCTTTGCCCAGGCCTTCGTAGTACCCCGAGCCTTTGGCAAAGCTCTCGATTTCGTAGAGTGGCATAGCGATTTCATAATCTGAACGGGAGATCCGCATCCATTCGATCCGGTCGCTGGCGGCGTTGATCGCCTGCTGGGTCGTGCGGCCCAGATGAGGGCCGTACTCCCATTCGAGTGTGGCGCGTGTCTTGAGCATGTCCGGCAATCCGGCCGGTACATGACGGATCTTGTACCCCTCGGCCTCCCGATGCCAGCCGAAGATGGTCTCGTCGATCAGCGCGCGGGGCGCTTCCGAGACGCTCATGGCGGTTGCAAGCAGGTCCTCGGCGCTTTCGGGACGATCCGACAGGCCCAACAACCAGTCACAGGAAACGCCGAGCGTCTCGGCACAGGCCGCGACCAGATGCGCATTGGGAAGGCGCGCGCCGTCGTCCTTCAGAACCTGCGAAATCGTGGACCGGTCCACGCGGATATCGCGCGCGAGGGCGGTCTGATTGGTGCCAGCCTGTATCATGGCCTCCGTCAGACGGGTCCGGAGAAGGGCGGCGCGGGCGCGTTTGTCTGATAAATCCATCACATCGTGATAAATATCATATCTGGGGATTTTTGTTAATCAAATCCAGAATTCCCACAAAGCTCACGGTTTCGTTATCTCCACTTGAGGTTTCAGGCCAGGAGGTTGCCCATGGACGAACAGCAGATCACGCGCAGGATGCAGCAATTTCGGTCTTTGGAATGGCCGACGCTTGGCTTGCTTATCCTGTGCTACGTGCTGTGGGGACTGGGCATTACGGCTGCGGCGGACCTTTGGCTGCCGCTGGGCATGGTCTGCGTCGCGCTGGGCGCGGCGCTGCATTCCTCGCTCACGCATGAGATGCTGCACGGCCATCCGTTTCGTTCGGCATTCTGGAACGGCGTTCTGGTGTTTCCGGCCTTGTCGCTGGTTGTGCCATATCTGCGGTTCAAGGACACGCACCTTGCGCACCACCGCGATTCACTGCTCACGGACCCTTATGATGATCCGGAGAGCAATTATCTGGACCCGGCGGTCTGGATGCGCTGGCCGCGATGGATGCGCGCTTTGGCGCGGGTGAACAACACGCTGGCGGGCCGCATGCTGTTTGGCCCGGCGATCGGGACATGGGCCTTTGTCAAAGGCGATGTTGCGGCCATGAGAGGCGGCGATCAGCGGGTTTGGCTCGGATGGCTGCTGCACATCCCTGCGGTTTTGGTTGTCTTTTGGCTCTGGGCAACGTTCTCTGCTCTGCCGCTCTGGGCCTTTCTGGCCTCGACCTATGCGGCGCTGTCGATCTTGAAAATCCGGACCTTCCTTGAGCATCAGGCGCACCTTGAGGCGCGCGGTCGGACGGTCATTATCGAAGACCGGGGACCTCTGGCCCTGATCTTTCTCAACAACAACCTTCACGTGGTCCACCACATGCATGCGGCGGTGCCGTGGTATCGCCTGCCTCGCCTCTACTATCAGAACCGCGCACGCTACCTGACCCGGAATGAAGGGTATCGATACAGCTCTTACGGCGAGATCTTCCGCAAGTATTTCTGGAAGGCCAAGGACCCTGTGCCCCATCCTCTCTGGCCAAAGTCTTAACGGGCGGTCATAGCTGGCGGCATGGAACTCTGGATCATTGCCACACTGTCGGCGGCCACCTTTCAGACCGTCCGCTTCATGCTGCAAAAGCTGCTGGCCGGCGGAACTCTGTCAGCAACGGGCAGCACCTTTGCCCGGTTTGCCTATGCGGCCCCGGCTGCCCTTTTGGTGACAGCGGGCTACCTCCTGATCAGCGAGCAACAGGTGCCTGCGCTTGGCGCATCCTTCTGGCTCTGGGCCGTGTTCGGTGGGCTTGGTCAGATCCTCGCAACGGTTTTGGTTGTTCTGACCTTTTCCGAACGCAACTTCGCCGTGGGGATCACGCTCAAGAAGACCGAAGTGCTGCAAACAGCGTTGCTCGGGCTGATTGTATTGGGCGAGGCGATCTCCTTTGGCGGATGGCTGGCGATCCTGATCGGAATGGCGGGAGTGCTGATGCTCTCGCAGACGCCGGGCTCGGCCGATGCGTTCTTCTCGGGCCTGCGCAGCAAAGCCGTCGTTCTGGGGCTCGGCTCCGGTTTGTTCTTTGCTATTGCAGGGGTGGGTTACCGAGCCGCCACACTGGCCATTCCTTCCGATGACCCGGTGCTGCGCGCCGCAATCAGCCTTGTCTGCGTTACAACGATGCAGGCCTTGAGCATGGCGATCTGGCTTTCTCTGCGCGAGCCGGGACAGATCACCAAAGTCTGGCAGGCGCGCGGAACCGCCATTTGGCTGGGGGTGACCTCGATGGCGGGAACACTCTCGTGGTTCACGGCCTTCACGCTGCAAACGGCTGCCTATGTCTATGCGTTGGGTCAGGTGGAGCTGATCCTTTCACTCGCCGCATCGGTCCTGTTCTTCAAGGAAACGGTTACGCGGCGCGAACTCGGCGGGATCGGGCTTTTGACCCTATCCATCCTCGCCCTGATCCTCATCGCCTGAGCAACGCATCCGCTTCTTTGTGCTCGAAATATCCCGGGGTCCGGGGCAGCGCCCCGAAGAAATTTTGCCCCGTCAAAATTTTCCCCTGCCAGGCCAACACGTCGTGACGCAGCGTTGGTCGTGACTTGGCGCGCGGGTTGATGTGTTCTGCCAAGAGCCATCGCCAAAGGAACCCGTGCGCCATGACATCCCACCCTCACATGCTTGCCCCGCTCGATCTCGGGTTTACCACCCTCAAGAACCGCGTGCTCATGGGCTCCATGCACACCAATCTTGAAGAGACCGGCGACTGGAACCGGGTTGCGGAATTCTATGCGACGCGCGCGCGGGGTGGGGTCGGCCTGATGGTGACAGGCGGCATGGCGCCGAACCGCGAAGGTGGCGTGTTTCCGGGCGCCGCGGGACTGTTCACCGAGCAGGACATCGCAAATCACAAGCTGGTCACGGACCGGGTGCATGACGCAGGCGGAAAAATTGCGATGCAAATCCTGCACGCGGGTCGCTATGCCTACAGCCCGGATTGCGTTGCGCCCTCGCCGGTCAAATCCCCGATTTCGCCTTTTCCGCCCAAGGAACTTGATGAAGAGGGGATCGAAAAACAGATCGCGGACATCGCGACCGCCGCTGCCCGCGCCAAGGAGGCAGGCTACGATGGCGTCGAGGTGATGGGCTCCGAAGGATACTTCCTCAACCAGTTTATCGTCACCCACACCAACAAGCGCGAGGACCGCTGGGGCGGCTCATATGAGAACCGCATCCGCCTGCCGCTGGACGTGGTGCGCCGCGTGCGGGAAGCCGTAGGGCCGGATTTCATCGTCATCTACCGGCTGTCTATGATTGATCTCGTACCGAACGGGTCGAGCTTTGACGAGGTTGTGCAGCTTGCCCAGGCAATCGAAAAAGCTGGAGCGACGATCATCAACACCGGGATCGGCTGGCACGAGGCCCGCATTCCGACCATTGCCACCTCGGTGCCCCGCGCGGCCTTTGCCTGGGTGACCAAGAAGCTGATGGGCAAGGTGGGAATCCCTGTAATCACCTCGAACAGGATCAATACGCCGGAGGTCGCCGAAGAGGTTCTGAGCACAGGCTGTGCCGATATGGTCTCACTCGCGCGCCCGTTCCTGGCCGATCCTGATTTCGTGTCGAAGGCGGCGGCGGGCAAAGCGGCAGAGATTGCGCCCTGTATCGCCTGCAACCAAGCCTGTCTGGACCACACATTCTCGGGCAAAGTGTCGAGTTGCCTTGTGAACCCGCAGGCCTGCTATGAGACGGAGATTGTCCTGTCACGGGCCGAGACGCCCAAATCTGTTGCGGTTGTCGGCGCCGGCCCCGCGGGTCTGTCGACAGCGATTGCTGCGGCGGAGCGCGGGCATTCGGTGACGGTTTTTGACAAGGACACACAGATTGGCGGTCAGCTTAACTTGGCGAAACAGGTGCCGGGGAAGGAAGAATTCCACGGTCTGGTCGACTGGTTCGCAGCAATGGTTGCGGCGCAGGGTGTCGCCTTGCGGTTGGGGGAGGAGGCCAATGCCGAAAGCCTACAAGCGTTCGACGAAGTGATTATCGCGACAGGCGTGACACCGCGCGATCCGGGCATTCCGGGGCAGGATCATGCCAAAGTGCTGGGATACATCGACGTTCTGAAACACGGTGCGGAGGTTGGTGATCGTGTGGCCGTGATTGGTGCTGGCGGGATCGGGTTTGACGTCTCGGAGTTCCTCGTAACAGGCGAAAGCCCGACCGAAAGCCTGCCGGACTGGCTACGGGAATGGGGCGTGACGGACCCGGAAGAGCATCGCTCCGGCCTTGCCCCGGAAGGCCCGCAGCCGGATGCGGCCGTGCGCAAGGTGACGCTCCTGCAGCGCAAGCCGGAACGCCCGGGCAAACGTCTCGGCAAGACCACGGGCTGGATCCATCGGGCCGCGCTGAAGATGAAAGGCGTCGAGATGAAGGCGGGTGTGAACTACGAGCGCATCGACGATGAAGGCCTGCATATCTCTTACGGTGAAGCGCGGGAGCGGCCTGAGATTATCGCTTGCGATACGGTGGTGCTTTGTGCCGGACAGTTGTCGAACCGGACTTTGGCGGATGAGCTGGAGGCGCGGGGCGTGGCGTGCCACGTCATCGGCGGCGCGGATGTGGCAGCAGAGCTTGACGCCAAACGCGCAATCGATCAGGGCACCCGGCTGGCCGCGACGCTCTGAGGGTTCTATCGGGTCGGCGGGTGCCGCTCGTTCGCCTTGAAGGCGAACCACGCCCACCCACCGACCCGCTTGGCGCGTTTATTCAACCGTGATGGTGATCTGTTCGGACATCACCGGTGTGCTGTGCGGAACGTGCCCGGCGTCGCCCAGAACGAGTTGCAGGGTGTGTTTGCCCGGTTCCAGCTCCAGCGTCACTTCGGTCTGGCCGCCGCCGAAATGTTTGTGATTGTCGTCGGCCGGAAGGCCATATTGCATCTCCTCCATGCCATCTTCGCCTTCACCAAACGGCGGGCGGTTGACCAGCAGGTGGTGGTGGCCGGTGTTTTCCTTTTCGACACCCGAAGGTGCAACGCCCATGCCCTTGAGGCCAAACACAACCGTGAGTGGGCTGGACACCGTATCCCCATCGGAAAGGTTGGCGAAGTAGACTGAAGCCCCGTCAGGCGCTGGGGTTTCGCCGCCCTGTTGCGCAACCAGGGGGCCTGCTGCCAACAGGGCGAGAGCGGTAAGTGCACTGCGAATAAACATGGGGGTCCTCCTCTGGTTCCCTCTGGAAGGATAGGCCAAACGCCGTGATTGGCACGTGATTTCTTGACTTAAGGCTGGCGCGCCCGTCGTTTCCGGCTGGCGGACAGCCCCGGCAATTCCTCTCAATTGTCGCTGCGCTGCCCAAGTTCAGCCCCAGTTCCGGGGCAAAACCCTTGGAACACGGAACGCAGAAAGAGAGCCGAGCATGGACCGACTCACGGAAATGGAAGCCTTCGCCACCGTAGTGGATCAGGGGGGCTTTACCGACGCCGCGAAGAAGATGGGGATTTCCAAATCCGCCGTCTCGAAACATGTGTCTTCTCTGGAAGCGCGCCTCGGTGCGCGCCTGCTGAACCGGACGACTCGCCGCGTCTCACCCACGGAAATCGGCCTCGCCTACTATGACCGCGCTCGGCGCGTTCTGAACGATGCGGGAGAGGCGGATGCGCTTGTGACGTCGATGCAATCGGCGCCGTCTGGCCTTCTGCGGATTTCGGTGGCGACGGATTTTGGTGTAAACCATCTTTCGCCGGTTCTCGGGGATTTCCTCGCCGAGTTCCCGGACATCACGGTGAACATGGTGCTGAACAACCGCTATGTAGAGCTGATTTCGGAAGGTTTTGACATGGCAATCCGCATAGGGGAGCTGGAAGACAGCACCCTGCGTGCGCGCAAGTTGACGGAAACGACGAAGCGCATGATCGCCTCGCCGAAGTATTTCGAACAGTTTGGCCGCCCGCAGCGGATCGACGATCTGAACGAGCACAAGCTGCTGCACTACTCCAACCAGTCCTCCGGCAATGTCTGGAAGCTGACCGCCCCGTCCGGGGAAAAGCGTCAGGTCCGCACCGCAGGTTGGCTGACGGTGAACGATGGGCAGTCCTTGCTCAATGCCTGCACCGCGGGCCTCGGCATCGCTTACCTGCCGTCCTATCTCTATCACGAAGCCATGGAAGAGGGGCTGGTCGAAGAGGTCATCCCGGATCTGCCGATCGAAACCCAAGGCATTTACGCGGTTTACCCGCCGGGCCGCTTTACCCAGCCGAAGGTACGCGCGTTTATCGACTTTCTCGTGCATGCCTTTGCCGAGAAAGGCCCCAACGGCTGGTGACCCACTCTCTTGGTCACAAGAAAAAAGCCCCGGATGTCCGGGGCTTTTGCATTTTGGGAACCAGCTTTGGCATTCGGATTAGCGGAGTTTTTCCAGCTCGGGATCAATGTAGAACAAGCGGTTCGGCAGGCTCACCTTTTCCAGCTCGCCAAGGATCACCGTTGTCTGGTTGCCATCGCCATCCGTGATGATCCACTGCCGCAGTTGCACCGGGTTGCCGGTGAACTTGAGCTGGATGGTGCCGTATTCCGGGCGTTTCGGATCCTGCGCGGTCACGGTGGTGGCGGTGCCGTCATAAGAATGCCCCCGCACCATCCCTGCGCGCGTCAGATCCACGTTGCGATCAAGGATGATCGACAGCGGTGTTTGTTTCAGCGGATAGGTCTCAGGCTGGGCGTTCAGCTTGCGGTCCAGGATATAGACTGCTCCGGCGGACGCGAGCACAAGCGCCCGTTCCGGCGGGTTGTAATCGAACCGCACCTTGCCGGGGCGTTTGATGGCGATGGTTCCGGTCGAAATCGTGCCATCCGCGTTGATCTGGGTAAAGCTGCCCTGCGCCGACTTGATGGTGTTCAGGTACTTGGAAATCGCACCAAGCGACAGTTGCTGAGCCTGTGCGGGCAGGGCCGAGAGGGTGCCAAGGGCCAGAAGACCTGCGGTGAAAGCTCTGCGATACATACGTGTTCCTTCCTGCTCGGGATGCCGTGTTTTTGGCATGTTGGCGCAGGTTAAGCGATAACGCGCGCCCTTGCCCTTCGATATCGGCGGCATATGGCCGGGGTTCAAGGGGAACTGCGGGGGCATCGGCGTCTTGATGCCGGTCTCTCCTGCGTCAAAAGTTCAGGGCCGGTGTATCGGTAAGCGGCGCGGGCCTGTCCGTCAGCGGTGACAACAGCATCAGGCATTCCGGCTTGCGTCCAATCCCAAGACCATAGGCGCAACAGGCATAAGTCCCCGGCGGCACGGGTAAACGCAGGATCTTCTGTCCGCCACCATGCACGGTAACTGTGCCGGATGGAGCTTCGAGAACGCCGACCTGAGTCGCCTCTCGCAGCCTACGAAACTCTTTGCTTTGCGGCTCTACGGGGCCGCTCTTGTGAACACGCAGGCGAACCTTGACGATGCCATCGCCGCCAAATCCCACGAAATAGAACCCTTGGCGCTCCATGACTTTGTGAAAAGGGCCGTCGGCGTTCATGTCGAATGCACCGGCTTCAGAATCGGCCACAAGGACGCCGCCGATTTCGACATCAAGCGTCATGGCTTTCTCGGCGGCGATCAGGGGCTCAGGCAAACCCAGCATGTCCCGCCGTTTCAACATGAGCCGTGCGCGCGCCATGTGGTATGTCTGCGGCCAGCCGTGGACCATGGCGCAGCGGGTGAGGGCCTCCAAAGCCACGTCGAGCGCCGCGACATCGGTCAACGCCCCGGCTTTCTCCAGTTGCAACGCCTCGAAACCAAACGTGCGCGCCGCCTTGCGCCTCTGGGGTAAGGGGAGGGCGTCGGCCTGCGCCATCGCCCGTGCCAACTCATCAACAGTCACATCACCCTGCTTTTGCTTGGTTCAACTGCCCGTTCAACAGATCTGGTCGAAGGCGTGCCGGCTTACTGCTGTTCGGGAACCAATATCTCGCGTTTGCCCACATGGTTGGCTGACGACACGACACCCTCATCCTCCATCTGCTCCACAAGCCGCGCGGCCTTGTTGTAGCCGATGCCAAGTTTGCGCTGGATGTAGGATGTGGAACACTTGCGGTCCTTGATCACGATGCCAACGGCCTGATCGTAAAGCGCATCCTCGCCATTGGTGTTGCCGCCGGTGTTCAGGCCAAGAACCGCATCAATGCCGTCTGCCTTGTCATCATCGGGACCCTGTACAACGCCGGAGACATATTCAGGCGGGCCAAAGGCCTTGAGATGGTTGACGATTTCTTCGACTTCCTCGTCCGAGCAGAACGGCCCGTGGCAGCGCGTGATTTTCGCCCCGCCAGCCATATAGAGCATGTCACCCATGCCCAGCAGCTGCTCTGCGCCCATCTCGCCGAGAATGGTGCGGCTGTCGATTTTCGAAGTCACCTGGAAGGAAATCCGGGTCGGGAAGTTGGCTTTGATCGTGCCGGTAATCACGTCCACCGAAGGCCGCTGCGTGGCCATGATCAGGTGAATGCCAGAGGCGCGGGCCATCTGGGCAAGACGTTGAATGCAGGCTTCGATCTCTTTGCCCGCGACCATCATCAGGTCGGCCATCTCGTCGACGATGACGACGATGTAAGGCATTTTCTTGGGCTCGAACTCTTCGGTCTCAAACACCGGCTCGCCGGTCTCGTCGTCAAAGCCGGTTTGCACCGTGCGGCTGAACATCTCGCCTTTGGAGAGCGCATCCGCCACGCGGCCGTTGTAGCCGTCGATGTTGCGCACGCCCATCTTGGACATCTTGCGATAGCGATCTTCCATCTCACCAACGACCCACTTGAGCGCGACAACCGCCTTTTTCGGATCGGTCACAACCGGCGAAAGCAGGTGCGGGATGCCGTCGTAAACGGACAGTTCCAGCATCTTCGGATCGATCATGACAAGGCGCAGATCCTCGGGCGACAGCTTGTAAAGTAGCGACAGGATCATGGTGTTGATGGCTACGGACTTACCGGAGCCGGTGGTCCCCGCGATCAGCAGGTGAGGCATCTTGGCCAGGTTCGCGACAACGGGCTCGCCGCCAATGTCCTTGCCCAGGGCAAGGGGCAGGGCGTGCTTGCCATCGCCGTAATCGCGTCCGGTCAGGATTTCGCGGAAAGAAACCATTTCGCGGTTGTCGTTCGGCAGTTCGATCCCGATCACGCTGCGGCCCGGAACGGTGGAGACGCGGGCAGAGAGGGCCGACATGCTGCGGGCGATGTCATCCGCGAGGCCGATCACGCGGGAGGCTTTAAGACCCGGCGCGGGCTCAAGTTCGTACATGGTCACAACCGGGCCGGGGCGGACCGAGACGATCTCGCCTTTGACGCCATAGTCATCGAGCACGGATTCAAGCATCCGGGCGTTCTCTTCGAGCGCTTCATCGGACAGCACATGCCGTTCGATGCGGTCCGGCGACATCAGAAGGTTCAGCGGCGGGAGTTCGTAGTCCGGCTTGTGATCGTCGAATTTGAGCTGTGGCTGGGCTTCTGCCTGCGCGCGCTTGGACGGAACCATCGGCTTGCGAACCGGCTGTTGGACAACCTTCTTCGGCTCGGGGGCCGGGGAAACGTGGCGCTGAACCGGGGCAGGGGCCGGGGTGTCGAGAATGACGGCCTCGTCCTCGACATCGCCATAGTCGTCAAAGTCACGCATCTCGCCGTAGGCCGCCCCGTTTGCATCGGGATCAATGGAAGCGAACTCCTGAACGCCCTTGTCCTCGGGCCATGTTTCAATGGCTTCGGCGACGTTCAGCGGGGCTTCGTCCACGAGGCTGGCAGGGGAGGGGGGCACAGCGGACACCGGCGGCTCGACACGCGCAGAGGCGGTGAGCGGCGGCTCTGCCCGCGCGGCACCGGGGGCCGGGTTGAAAATCAGCGGCTTCGGCCCGTGGCCTCGCCCTTTGGTCAGAGGCTTGCTCGGGTCCGCAGCGGGGGCCTTGGCAACCGCCGGATTGGTGCCGCGACGGGCGCGGATCACGTCAGCGATCTTGGCCTTCACGCGGTCTTCGCCGGGGGCGTCCACGTCGTGATCCATGACCGCCTCGACCATTTCCGGCTCCGGCATGGCTTGCGGCTCGTCATTGCGGCGGATCAACGAAGGCATGCGGGACAGGAACCCGGCCTTTTCGCGCGGGGCTTCCGGCAGGTCGTCGTCCTCAACCACGAAGTCCGTCGGCTCTTCGTCATAGATCGGGCTTTCCGCGCGGCGCACCCTGAGGGCGGCGGTGACAGTCGGCTCAGTGATGGCTTCTTGTGCAGCCGCCCATTCCGCGGCCTCTTCAGCTTCCACGCGGCGGCGTTCGCGGCGCTCGGCACCTGCGGCCTGCATCTTCTGTGCGGCGCTCACGGCCCCGCCTGCGCCTTTGCCCAGAAGGGACATGATATTGGCGTAGGTCATCACAACGCCCAGCAACAGGAAACGCCCGATGGAGCGAACCTCGACGCGGGTGAAACCAAGAACAAAAGCCCCGAAAACCACGATGACCGCGCCAAGGAGCAATTGCATCAGCTTGAGGCCAAGCCCCGGATCAAGTGGCATGAGGTTCAGCAAGGAGCCCATCATCATGTCGCCAAACAGGCCGCCAAGGCCGAAGTTGTGGCTCCAACCGGCGCTTTCTGTCAGGCCCGAGGCATAGACCGAACACAGAGCAACCCAGATTGGGGCAAAGACCAGACGGGACAGCGGGCCAACTTCGTCGCGGTGCAGGGCGAGGCGTGCCCCCCAGACGAGGAAACAGGCGGCAATGGCCCAGCAGCCCCAGCCAATGACCATGAAGAGCGGCGCGGCAATGGAGGCGCCAATGCGGCCCATCCAGTTCTGCACCGGCGCGTCCGTAGCCGTCATGAAGGAGGGATCGTCCGGCGTGTAAGAGGCGATCATGGCAGCCGCCATCAGACCGACAGCGACCAGAACAAGCCCGAGCAATTCGCGCCCGCGTTTCTCCAGCGTCAATGCCGTGTCGGTGTCAAACAGGGGGTCGCGCCCCCGGGACTGATAACTTGCCATGCCTCGCCTCGTTTTTTTGTTTTTAGCCGCAGTCGCCATACAGACAGTCCCTGATCAACGTCAGACCGGCTTCGGTCTCGTCATAAGGGGCCACAATGGCCACGCGGATATAGCCCTTCCCGGGATTGCCGGTTGGGGTGTCTTTCGAAAGGTATTCACCCGGCAGCACGCGCACGCCGGTTTCCTTCCACAGTTTCAGTGTCGCGGCCTCGCCGTCCTCTACCGGCAACCAGAGGAACATGCCCGCCTGCGGCGGCATGTAACCCGGAACATTGCCGAAGATGCGGTCGGCCAGATCGTATTTGGCGCGGTAGAGTCCGCGATTCTCCGTGACATGCGCTTCATCGTTCCAGACAGCTGCGCTCGCCTTCTGCAGCGGCAGGGGCACCGGTGCGCCCGAATAAGCGCGCAGCTGCTTCATGCGTCTGATGCTCTCTGGCCCACCCGCGACAAAGCCGGAACGCAGGCCCGGAAGGCTGGAGCGTTTGGAAAGCGACTGGAAGGTCAACACGCGCTCCGGATCCGCGCCAAGGCGCTCTGCCATGGTCAGGGCACCGGGAGGCGGCGTATCGCGATAAATCTCGGAGTAACACTCGTCGGCCATGATCTGGAAATCATGCTTCTCGCCAAGGGTGATCAGGGCGTCCCAATACGCCTCATCTGCGATCACACCCTGCGGGTTGGCGGGGGAGCAGATGTAGACCATGCTGGTTCGGTTCAGGACCTCTTCTCCGACGCTGGTGAAATCCGGAAGATGGCCGGTTTCTGCAGTGGCGGGCACAAAGATCGGTTCCGCCCCGACCGAAATGGCCGAAATCATGTAGACCTGATAAAACGGGTTCGGCATCAGAACAGCCGGGCGCAAACCGTTTTTCGTCTCCGGGCAGAGCGCCATTCCGGCATTGTACAGCGCTTCGCGCGTGCCATTGACGCTCATGATCTGCGTGTCGGGATCCAGAGAAACGACGTAGCGCCTGTTGATCCAACCCGCGATGGCCTCGCGCAGTTCCGGGGTGCCGTCATTTGCCGGATAGCGCCCGAAGTCGGCTGCGTTGTCCGCGATGATATCCGCTATCCAAGCCGGAAACGCGTGTTTCGGCTCGCCAATGGACATGTGGCGCACGGGGCCACCAGCCTCATGCACATTCAATAGCGCCCGCAGACGCGGGAACGCATAAGCCGGTAGGTTCGAGAACCGCTCGGGGAACATCTGGTTTCGCTTTGTACTGCCTCAGGGTGCGGGATCATTGTCGCCCCGCATTGAAGTCAGAGTACGAAATCCGGGGGGGCACTGTCCAGAATCTTGGCGGGGTGCCGCACGGGTGTGGCCGGAATGTCGCAAAAATGTTGCGGTGTATATATTGATGTCCGTCGCAGCGGAAAGTTTTGCTGGAACAAAACTTTGGTAGGGGCTCTGCCCCGCGCCTCAGGCGCTCCCCGGGATATTTGCGGCACAAAGAAAATCAGGCGCTGAGGGCCTGTTCCGCTGCTGCGGCGATCCGCAGGAGGCGCTCTTCGGCCATGGGCGCGCCCATCAGGCTGATACCGCAACCGGGGGTGCCGGTTGGCAGAGTGATGGCGCAGCCGCCCATCAGGTTGCCTACACGGGTATTGCGCAGGGTGATGAGATTTTCTTTCACGTAGTAGTCGCCCTGCTCCATGAGTTTGTCGATCTTTGGGGCCGTGTTCGGCGCTGTTGGGCAGAGGACTGCGTCAAACCCTGCCGTGGCGGCCAACCATTCGGCCCGAACAGCATCCAGCCGTTGCCAGGCCGCGACGTAATCGGCGCCCTTGGGCAATGCCCCGGCGGCAAAGCGTTCACGAATGGGCGGGAACATGAGATCGGGGTCAGCCTCGATCGCCGCGCCCCATGTGCCCCAGGCTTCGGTGGTGTAGAGGATGCCCGCATCTCCCATCGGACCATCAAGGGCGGGGAAGTCGAAGGGAACAATCTCGGCTCCGGCGGCTTTCAACGCTTCCAGTGCCGCAGCGTAGGCCTTGGCTGGGTCACCGCGCAGGTCGTCCATCACGATGGTTTGCAGGGCGGCGAAGCGGCATCCCTCGAGGTGTGCGCCGCGCAGGTCAATCGGCTTGCCTCCCTCAAGTACGGCAAGCATCAGGGCGGCGTCTTCAACGGTTTGGCAGAGCGGGCCGACGGTGTCGAACCTGGCCGCAAGTGGAACGACACCTTTGAGGCTGAGCCGACCGGACGTTGTTTTCAGCCCGACAAGGTCGTTCCAGACCGAGGGAATCCGCACCGACCCGCCCGTGTCGGATCCAACGGCAGCCGCGGCAAGGCCAAAGGCAACGGAGGCGGCCGCTCCCGAGGATGAGCCACCAGCGACAGCATCGGGATCATTTACGCAAGGCGGGGATTGCGTAACAGGGTTCAGGCCAAGGCCGGAGAAGGCCAGTTCGGACATGTGCGTCTTGCCAAGACAGACAAGCCCGAGCGCCGTGGCACTTTGCAGGACTTCGGCATCGCGCTCCGGAACGCGCCCGCGCAGAAGGTGCGATCCGGCTTCGGTGACGGTTCCGGCGGTGTCGAAGAGGTCTTTCCAGCTGACAGGAACCCCATCGAGCAAAGACAGGCGTTGTCCGGATCTGGCGCGCGCCTGTGCGGCCCCGGCTTCGGCGCGGGCGCGTTCCGGCGTGAGGCGGGCATAAATGCGGGGGGCCATTGGATGGGCCTCGATGGCGCTCAGGAAATACTCCGTCAGATCAACCGGATCGATGGATCCTGCCCCGATTCCGCGACCCAGTTCTGCTGCGCTCATTTTGGAAAAATCGTTCATACCATCATCCTTTTGCCCAAGCCGACGGTAGCGGCAGCGCGGCGCATGGACAATCCCGATAAGGCGCGCATATTCAGGCCTATGGATAGCGATCTGATCATCATCGGTGGCGGTCTGAACGGCCCCGCCCTTGCTCTTGCCGCCGCGCAGGCCGGCTTAAGCGCTCTTGTCATTGACGCCTTGCCCGTCAGTACGCGCGAGGCGGGTGATTTCGATGGGCGCGGCTATGCTCTGGCCTTGTCATCGAAGCGCATGCTGGAGGGGCTCGGGCTTTGGCAAGGCCTTGCGGAAAACGCGCAGGCGATGAAAGAGATCAAGGTTTCTGACGGCCGGGTGGGCGAAGCTGAGGTCTTCCTGGGCCTGCATTTCGATAGTGCCGAGATCGAAGAAGGTCCGATGGGATACATGGTCGAGGATCGCTATTTGCGCCGTGCCCTGCTGGCCGCGATGGATGCAGAGAGCAGAATCACCCACCGCGCCGGTGAGACGGTGATTGCACAGGAAACCGGACCGTCCGGTGCGTCCGTGACGCTGGCCAGCGGCGAAGTTCTGACATGCCGGTTGATCGTTGGTGCAGATGGTCGCCAGAGCGGCACCTGCGCGCGAGCCGGGATCAAGCGCACAGGCTGGGGGTATGGCCAGACGGCGCTGGTTTGCGCCATTGCGCATGAGTTGCCGCATGGCGGCGTTGCGCACCAGTTGTTCCTGCCGCCCGGCCCTCTGGCGATTCTGCCGCTGACAGGCAATCGCAGCAGCATCGTCTGGAGCGAGACGGATGCGCAGGCGCGTGCCATCAACGCCTTGTCCGATGAGAAGTATCTGGAGATTCTGCGGCCGCGTTTCGGTGATTTCCTCGGCGAAATAAGCCTCGCGGGCGGGCGCTATACTTATCCTTTGAACCTGACTTTGGCGAATGCCTTTGTTGCCGAGCGTGTGGCACTTGTTGGTGACGCGGCCCATGGTATGCACCCGATTGCAGGTCAGGGGTTGAACGCTGGCTTGCGGGACGTGGCCGCTCTGGCGCATGTGATCAGCCATGCGGTTCGGCGCGGAGAAGACTTCGCCAGCCCGCAGGTTCTGGGGCGCTATCAAAGCTGGCGCCGCTGGGATACGGCTTCGCTGGCGGCGGCGACGGACGTCTTTAACCGATTGTTCTCGAATGACAATCCATTGCTTCGGGTTGGCCGGGATATCGGGATGGCGCTTGTTGGCAAGGCGCCCGGTTTGCGCCGCTCGTTTATCCGCGAGGCGGCGGGGCTGACCGGGGAGTTGCCCGATCTCATGAGACTTTGAGCGCAGCGCGCCTGTAGGGCGGGGCTCTGCCCCGCCGCCCTTTCCAAGACCGGGTCCGCGTGCCACAAATGCGCGGGACATATGGAGGGGCGAGGCAGATGATCCAGAAATGCGCAATAGTCACGGGCGCGGCCCGGGGGATCGGGCTGGCAACCACAGATCTGTTTCTGGAACAGGGCTGGCGCGTGGCCATGGTGGACTACGACGTTGAGGAGTTGTCGGCGGTTTCGGCCACGCGTCAGAACGTCTTGTCCTTGCCGTATGACGTATCAAACCCGCAGGACGTCAACCGAATGGTGTCGGAAACTCTTGAATGGTCAGGGTGTATTGATGCGTTGATAAACAATGCAGGAATTGCCGAGTTCGGTCCGATTGCAGAGTGCTCTTTCGAGATGTGGCGACGTGTGATGCAGACCAATCTGGACGGGGTTTTCCTCTGTTCGCAAGCGGCGTCGGAGGCTTTGAAGGCAAGCAGCGGGGCGATTGTGAACATCGGTTCGATTTCCGGTTTGCGCGCCTCGACCCTGCGCGTCGCCTATGGCACGTCAAAAGCGGCTGTCATTCAATTGACCAAGCAATATGCGGCGGAACTTGGTGAATTTGGGGTGCGCGTGAACTGCGTCTGCCCCGGGCCGGTCAGGACGAAACTGGCCATGGCGGTGCATACACAGGAGATCATCGACGCCTATCACGATGCGATTCCCCTGAACCGTTACGGCTCCGAGCGGGAACTGGCAGAGGTCATCTGTTTTCTGGCCTCCGAAAAGGCGTCTTATGTGACGGGGCAGGTGGTGGCTGCGGATGGCGGGTTTGAATCGACGGGCGTTGGCCTGCCGGCATTGCGCGATTGAAGGTGCCTAAAAGAAAAGCCCCGGAGCATGTCCGGGGCTTTGATGTTGTCTTGGCTGCCTTTGCGGTTAGCTGGCAACCTTGCCGTAGATTTTTGCAATTTTTTCAATCGCCTCGAGCGGCGGAAGCTCTTCGCTTTCCCCGGTCCGGCGGCTTGTCACTTCGACCACGCCGTTCTTGAGGCCGCGCGGCCCAACCGTGATCCGCCAAGGCAAGCCGATCAGGTCCATCTTGGCAAACTTTGCCCCAGCGCGATCAGAGGTGTCGTCGTAAAGCGGCTCAAGCCCGAGGGCGCTCAAAGCCTTGTAGAGAGACGCGCAGGCCTCGTCCGCCGCCTCGTCACCTACCTTGAGGTTCACGATGCCGCAGTGGAACGGGGTAACGCCTTCGGGCCAGATGATACCCTTCTCATCATGCGAGGCTTCGATAATCGCGCCCAGAAGACGGGAGACGCCGATGCCGTGCGAGCCCATGTGGACGGGCACCTTGCCGCCTTCGCTGTCCTGCACCATTGCGCCCATGCTTTCGGAATACTTGGTGCCGAAATAGAAGATCTGCCCGACCTCAATACCGCGTGCAGTGCGGCGGCGTTCTTCCGGCACCTCGGCAAACACGGCTTCGTCATGAGTTTCGTCAGTGCGGGCATAGCGGGAAGTGAATTCTTCCAGAACCGCCTGGCACTGCTCGACGGAATCGTAATCAATCTCGCGGTCGCCGAATTTCAGGTCGGTGATCTCGCTGTCATAGAAAACCTCGCTCTCGCCGGTATCGGCAAGCACAAGGAATTCATGGGTGTAGTCGCCGCCGATCGGGCCGCCGTCGGCGCGCATCGGGATCGCTTGCAAGCCCATGCGCTCATATGTGCGCAGGTAGCTGACCAGATGCCGGTTGTAGGCGTGCAGCGCGTCTTCCTTGGTGAGGTCGAAGTTGTAACCGTCCTTCATGTAGAATTCGCGCCCACGCATTACGCCAAAACGCGGGCGGATCTCGTCACGGAACTTCCACTGGATGTGGTAGAGCGTCAGCGGCAGGTCTTTGTAGGACGACACGTTCGAGCGGAAGATGTCTGTTACCAGTTCTTCGTTTGTGGGGCCATAGAGCATGTCACGGCCGTGGCGGTCGGTGATGCGCAGCATTTCCTCGCCATAGGCATCATAGCGCCCGCTTTCCCGCCAGAGATCCGCCGATTGCAGCGTGGGCATCAGGAGCGGAATGTGGCCCGCGCGTTGTTGCTCTTCGTGCACGATGGTCTCGATGTTCATCAGAACCTTGTAGCCCAGCGGCAGCCACGAGTAGATCCCGGCGCTGGCCTGTTTGATCATGCCGGCGCGCAGCATGTAGCGGTGCGAGACGATCTGCGCCTCGGCGGGCGTTTCCTTGAGGACGGGCAGGAAGTAACGGGACAGGCGCATGGGGGAACCCTTTGAATAGGCGTGATTGCGAGGGGTTTTGCGGGAATGCAGGGCCGTTTGCAAGGGCTGTGCGCGCCAGCCTGCTCAGCGAGACAGATCGAAGGCCTTGCGCATCACGGTTGGCAGATCGGCGGGAGAGAAATCGGCTTGATCAACAAACTCCCCGCGCAACGGCTTGCGGTCCATCGGGACAAGCGCAGTCTTGACCGTCAACCGCAGGTGAAAATGCGTGAAGGTATGGCGCGCTTCGCCGTTCAGAGTTTTCCATTCGGCGCGAATCGGAGTGGCTTCCTCTGGCGTGCCTTCGATCCAGTCCGACCCGGGCCAGCCGAGCATGCCGCCAAGCAGGCCGCTGTCCGGTCTGCGCTCCAGCAGGATCGCGCCGTCCACACGCCGTGCCACGTAAGCAATTCCATGGCGGATGGGTTTCTTCTTCTTGGGCGTTTTCTTGGGCAACTCTTCGGCTGTTCCGGCATCCCAGGCCGCGCAGTTGCGACGCCAGGGGCAGAGCCCGCAGGCCGGGCGTTTGGGGGTGCAGATTGTGGCACCAAGATCCATGACAGCCTGCGCGTAGTCTCCGGGCCGCAGATCGGGGGTCAGACTGGCCGCGTATTCCGTCAGAACCGTCTTGGCGCCCGGCAGGGGCTGATGCTCGTCGAAGAGACGTGCCATGACCCGTTCGACATTGCCGTCAACAACAACTTCGGAGCGGTCAAACGCAATCGAAGCCACCGCCGCCGCCGTGTACCGCCCGACGCCGGGCAGTTCGATCAAGGCGTCATGGGTGTCCGGGAACACACCGCCAAATGCATCGCGTACAACACGGGCGCATTTCAGCAGATTCCGCGCTCGGGCGTAGTATCCAAGCCCGGCCCAGGCCGCCATGACATCCGCGTCCTGCGCATTGGCGAGCTCAACAACCGTGGGCCAGCGCGCGGTGAACTTCTCGAAATAGGCTTTGACCGCTGCAACTGTGGTTTGCTGGAGCATGATTTCCGACAGCCAGACGCGATAGGGGTCTGGCACGATCCCGGCACGCCGCGCACCGGGGCTGATCCGCCACGGCAATTCACGTGCATGGCGGTCATACCACTCCAGAAGGTCGGCCGATTGGGCGCTCTCACGCAAGTTTGATCTCCTTAAGGAAACATGAATTCCGGGGCTGACGGACCCGCCGCGCAGCACTAGGATAGCGTCACGCCGGGAGAGTCAAACCATGACCAGACGCAAGACAACCACCTACGGCTTTGCCCATACGGCAAAGCTGCTGGAAGGCAACATACGCAAGGCCTCTGAATCGCGGGGGTTTGCCCAGTCTCGGGTTCTCACACATTGGGAGGAAATCGCGGGGAGTGATGCCGCGAAGATTTCTCGACCTGTCGATATTTCTTATTCTCGTCAAGGATTTGGCGCGACGCTTACGCTTTTGACGACCGGCGCGATGGCGCCGATGCTCGAAATGCAAAAGGAGCCTTTGCGCGAGCGGATCAATGCGGTTTACGGCTACAACGCCATCACCCGCATTCGGATTACGCAGACGGCGGCGACCGGATTTGCCGAAGGTCATGCGGACTTTCGGCACCGTCCAAAACCGACGGAAAAACCGAAACCCTCATCGGAGCAGATCACGCGGGCGCGCTCGGCAACAACCGAAGTGGGCGATCCGGGGTTGCGCGCGGCGCTTGAACGTCTGGGGGCAAACGTCTTATCCAAGAGCGAACGCCGCTGAGCGCAGCCCGCTCAAATGGTCACACCACAGGAAGAGGCCTTCCCCATGAACCGAATTCTCGCCACCACCGCCATTGTGTTTGCCGTTGCCGCGGGCGGCTATTGGTTTGTCTCGCAGTCCGGCAATGAGACCGCCATGGCCGCGCAGGCCGAGAGCGTTGGCGATGCCTCCGGTACCTCGGCAGAGTTTGGCATCACCGAGATGACCATGGGCGATCCGGACGCGACGATCGAGATCATCGAATACGCCTCTTTCACCTGCCCGCACTGCGCGACGGCCCATGCCAATCTGGTTCCGCAGGTCAAGGAAAACTATGTCGACACCGGCAAGGTCAAGTTCACCCACCGCGAGGTGTATTTCGACAAATACGGCATGTGGGCGTCGCTCATTGCGCGTTGCGGCGGTGAGGCGAAGTATTTTGGTATCATCGACCTGATCTACAAAGGCCAGGCGCAGTGGGCACGGGCTGGAAATGACGCGGCGATTGCGGACGAATTGCGCAAGATTGGCCGCCTGGCCGGCATCGGCAAGGATGAATTGGACGCCTGCATGTCGGATGGCGAAAAGCTCAAGAACCTTGTGGCTTGGTATCAGGCCAATGCAACCGCGCATGAGATTCAATCGACACCGTCCTTCGTGGTCGATGGCAAGAAATACGCAAATATGAGTTACGCAGAGTTCTCTGCCATTCTGGATGAGAAACTCGGCGAATGAGTAATGACAAGGCGGCCCCACGCGGCCCGCTGGAAGGACTAAAGGTCATTGAATTGGCGCGCATTCTGGCTGGCCCCTGGGCTGGCCAGACCTTGGCCGATCTCGGCGCGGATGTGTTGAAAATCGAGGCCGCGCAGGGTGATGATACGCGCCAGTGGGGGCCGCCGTTCATAGAGCGTGAAGACGACCGTTCCGCCGCCTACTTCCATTCCTGCAACCGGGGCAAGCGGTCTGAAGTGGTCGATCTGGCGTCAGACGCGGGCCAGGCGCGCATGCGGGCGCTGGTCGCGGATGCAGATATTCTCATCGAGAATTTCAAGGTTGGGGGCCTGAAGAAGTACGGCCTCGACTATGATAGCCTCTCAGTCGTCAACCCGCGCCTGATTTATTGCTCCATCACCGGGTTTGGGCAGGACGGCCCTTATGCCCACCGTGCCGGCTATGACTACATCATTCAGGGCATGTCCGGCCTCATGTCGATCACCGGTGATCCCGATGGACAGCCACAGCGCGCTGGCGTGGCGGTGACGGATCTTTTCACCGGGCTTTACTCGGTTGCAGGCATTCTGGCGGCGGTGCATCAGCGTTCGGTGACCGGGCGAGGACAGCATGTGGACATGGCCTTGCTCGATTGCGCCGTTTCCGCCACGGCCAATCAGGCGATGAACTACCTCTCAACGGGCAATCCGCCGGGGCGGACCGGGAATTACCACCCGAACTTAACGCCTTATCAGGTTTTTGACTGTTCCGATGGGTTCATCATCATCGCAACAGGCAACGATGCGCAGTATCAGCGGCTGTGTGCCTTGCTTGGGCTGGACGACATGGCAACCGCACCCGCGTACCGGACGAACGCGGATCGCGTGCAGAACCGGGCGGAGATGATCGACCGGCTATTGACGGCGACGCGGAAATGGACGAAAGCCGACCTGCTTGCGGGCTGTGAGGCGAAAGGTATTCCAGCGGGGCCAATCAACGACATGGGTGAGGTCTTTGCCGATCCGCAGGTTCAGGCGCGGGGCATGCAGATCACGCCGGACGGGGTGCCGGGCGTGCGCTCGCCATTCCGCTTTTCCGATGCAGAGCTGGTGCTGGACAAATCTGCGCCAAAGCTCGGCGAGGGATAGGCAGGCCTTACGACGGGTATTCCGTCAAGCTTCCCAATCCATCCTCAGTTCCAAAAGCCCGTCGTCGCCATCCCGCGTGACACCGCTTTTTACGAACCCTTCGCGCTCGTAAAATGCATGGGCGCGGGTGTTTGGGGCGTGGGTCCAAAGGTGCAGGCGCGTGCGCCCTTCCTTGACGCGATCAACCAAAGCTTTGCCCGTCCCGCTGCCGGGATTGGACGTGTATAGCCCGACGATCAGCGACTCGTCGGGGTTAAACGACAAATACCCTTCGACCGGATCACCAGCGACCCAGAACTCCCGAACGGGAATGCCCTGCTGCATGATGTCGACCAGCGTTCCATACGGCATCGGATCAGGCATCCAGGCCGTGCGATCGACCCAGGAATGCACGATGCGCGCACAAGCCTCTGCGTCCGCCGGAGTGCCGCGTCGAATCCTCATACCAGATGATCCACCACCATCAGATTTTGCGCGAGGGTCTGAACCTCGTCCAGATACCGTGCGACCAATTTCGGATCATTGGGCGCGGCGCTGACGCCGGGGGCGATCTCGCGGTTCAGGACCGATTGGATGGCAAGCGAGACCGGCACGGAGACCAGCCGGGCCATGGCGGTGCCGCGCGCGTCCCCCCAGGCGTCCATGACATAGGTCTTGTGCCAGACCGGCGCGCCCTCGCGCTCGGCCTTGAAATCCACGCAAAGCACCACGCGATCCGGTTCGCCCTCGTCATAAGCGTTTTCTTTCAGCAGCTTGTCGGCGATCTCCTGAAGCCGCGCGTCGCTGGCTTCGGGGGCCTCGGCGAAAATGCCTTTCCACGCCTCGGCCCATCCGTTCAGCCGCAGGGTACCGCGCACGAAGTCCTGCACTTTCCACGACGGCTCGAATCCGTAGTCTTCCATGAATGGCAGGCTGTCGCGGTTCGGATAGACCTCGAATGTTTCTGGCACGGGCAGAGGCGCGTCGTAGCGGCCAAGCGCGTCCCATGGCTTGGAAACGTTGAGCTCCGAGAAATGCCGAATCGAGCGAGACGGCGATTTCAACGCCTTGAGCACGCCAACCGGGGCCCAGCTGAACTTGTAGCGGAAGGCGTTCGGAATCTTCGGAACGCCGCCGCAATAGCTGAGGAAACTCACGGTGTTGTCTGCTGCATAGACAGGAGAGGCCTTGTAGTCCGCCACGAGATGGTGGGCCATCAAATGGTCGATGCCCGGATCAAGCCCAATCTCGTTGACGAGCCGAACGCCAGCCGCTTTTGCTTTGGTATCCAGGGCGCGCATCTCCGGTGCGATGTAACTGGAGGAGACAAAATTCGCGCCTTTCGCGATGGCGATCTCTGCCAGCGGCACGTGCCAGTCACCGGGCAACATGGAGACGATGATGTCATCCGCTTTCACGGCCGCTTCGAGCGCTTCGGGAGAGAAGGCTTCGATCTTGTCCGTCAGATCACCGACGGCCTCCTGCGCTTTTGCAATAGTTCGGTTCCAGACCGTTACGTCTTCGCCCGCCTCGATCAGCCGTCGCAGGCCGGGAACGGTAGAAAGCCCTGTGCCGCACCAATGGATTGTCATGCGTTGTCCTCCGGCTTGTGTTCGTCAAAGATCGCTTTCGCCCGGCCCCAAACGCCTGCGTCGATCTGGTCCAGCGTCTCCAGCCACGGCAGCATTTGCCCGGCAAAGTCGATGGACGATTCCAGGGGCAGGAGAGACGGCAGATTGTCGATGGCCATCACGTCGAGCACCGGATCGCTGGCGGCGCGGGTCACGGGCGTTTGCCAATTGGTTTCCAGATCGTAGACCTTGACCGGCGAGAAGTCCGATTGCGGATCGCAAGCAATGTCGCCAATCACGCGGAGCGCGCGTTTGGCCTCTTTCGCCTCCGCCGGAACAAAGACAGGGCAACCCGGCGCCGCAAGGATGCAGTTGAAGAACATGGCGTGTTCAAGCACTTCCGGGAAGGGGCCGCCGTGTGCCGTTTCCGCCATGTCCCACTTGGTGACGGGGATGTTCAGTGCTTCGCACAGATCAGACGCGCCGGTGCCAACGCGGCCCAGAGCCCCAATGACAAGGGCGTCCTTCGGGGTGTTGTCTGCCAGGGCGGCGCGCAAATCGGACAACATGGCCTCCGAGTTGGGCCAGGTATCCACGGGCGGGCAAATCTCTCCCCGGGCCTGGGCCGCCCAAGCCAGAACCGAGACCGCGGCCCCGGCATAACCGGCCCAATAGCCAAAAGCGGCCACGCGGCGACCGTCCTCGTTCAGCAGGTATTCAAGGTCATAGAGCGTGCCGCCCCCGGCAGCAAAACGCTCCAACAGGCGCGCACCCGCGGCCTGACCTTTGTAAGCGTGACCGAACATGATGTGGCGGTGCGGCAGAGGGGTGCCGTCGTCAGGCAATTCTTTCAGGCCGTAGATGATCGCATCGGATGGTGCGCCGGTCCATGCGCCCTCTGCGGCAACCTCTGCTCCGGCTTCAACAAAACCGCCCAAGGGAATCGCCCGTGCTAGGCTTTTCTCTACAGTGATGCGAAAACCCTTTGCCTTCAGAGCCTTCACCCCTTCCGGTGTGATGCCAACACGTTCTTCGTTCGGACGGCTCTCGGCGCGAATCCACAGGTGTGTCATGTCTTGCCCCTTCGGTTTCATGGGGCACGCTAGTACAGGGCAAAGCCGGGTTAAAGGTGGCTTCTCGCGTGTTGGCGCTCTGGCGTGTCGAGATGCGGGATCGCGTTGAACTGGGTCAGGGCAAGGCCGGTAGACAGCGGCTGAATGCGGTGCAGCGAGGAGTTTTCGATGGCAAGACAGGCATGGGCCATTGCAGGAAGATCGAGCCGCATCACGATTCGCATGGCCATCCCGATCAACCCGCCAGACGTCACCACAAGCGCGCGGCCATCGCCCTCGGCGATGTCTCTCAAGGCATCGCTGACGCGGTTCTCGAAATCTGAAAAGCTCTCAGCCGGGTTCTCGATCTTGCCCGTCTGCCAATAGCTCAGCAGCAAGGGCAGGTGGTCGATGAAGCCTTCGCGGTCCTGCGGAATCGGAATGGCGTGTTGTGTTTCAAGCGCCGTGGCGAGATCGAAATAGGCCATCTCGTTGAGTCGGGGATCCTGCACAACAGGGGCCGCGCAATCAGGGTCGATTCCCGTGGCCGTTTCCACGTGCCGGCGCAGGGTTCCGGAGTAGACCCGCGCGAAACGCTCCCCCGCCGTGCGGAAGTACGCCCCAAGCCATTCTGCCTGCTGCCAGCCAAGCGGGCTGAGCTTGTCATAGCTGCCTTCGTCGCGGGCATCGGAGTTGGCCTGACCGTGACGGACCAAGGTGACATGGGACATGGGTTGGCTCCTTTGCCTTGGTGCTTACGCGCCTGATCGTCCGAGGAAAAGAGGCAGCGTAGCATGAGTTCTGCTGCAACGCCGCATAGGCTGGAAAAGCCCGCTGGGACAGGTTAGATAAGTTGAGATCAAGTATGGAGCATGGCGTGAATTTAGATCACGGCGGGCGCACGACGCGCGATGGCATTCGGATTTATCAAGAGGTCGACTTTGCAGGCATGCAAAAGGCCGGCGCCTTGGCGGCGCAAATCCTCGATGAGGTATCCGAACATGTATTTGTCGGCCAAACCACGGGCGCGATTGACGATTTTATTCGCAACCGTGTGAACGAGGCGGGGGCCGTTTCCGCGACCATTGGGTACAAAGGGTATCAGCACGCCAGCTGTATTTCCGTCAATCACGTGGTTTGTCACGGGATTCCCGGCTCCAAGACGCTGAAGGATGGTGACATCCTTAACGTGGATGTGACCGTGATCGTGGACGGCTGGTTTGGCGACACCTCGCGCATGTATGTCGCAGGCAAGTTGGGGCGCAAGGCCGAGCGCCTGATCCAGGTCACCCATGACAGCCTGATGCACGGAATCGATGCGGTCAAGCCGGGCAACACCTTTGGCGACATTGGCCACGCGATCCAGAGCTATGTCGAAGCCAACCGCATGTCCGTTGTCCGCGATTTCTGCGGGCATGGGCTTGGGCGCGTGTTTCACGCACCGCCGAATGTGCTGCACTATGGACGTGCGGGCACAGGCCCGGTGCTCGAAGAAGGTATGTTCTTCACCATCGAGCCGATGGTGAACCTCGGGCGCCCCGAGACCAAGGTCCTGAGCGATGATTGGACAGCCGTGACCCGCGACAAGTCGCTTTCGGCGCAGTTCGAGCATTCCGTGGGTGTGACCGCCAATGGCGTCGAGATCTTCACTTTGTCGCCAGGCGGAACCTTCCACCCGACGTATTGACGCCCGTCTCAGGCAAAGGCGCCGTCTCGCGCTTCTTTGTGCTTCAAATATCCCGGGGGTCCGGGGGCAGCGCCCCCGGCCTGTTCCGGAAAATCAACAACCTACCACTGCCAGAGCGCTGGCACGAACTGGTAGCCGTCCCCTGACTTGCGCACATGCCCGACACCGGGGAAGGGGAAGTGATAGCCCAGCACCGCCATTCGATCCGTCGCGGCCATGTCCAGCAGGCGCTTGCGCGTGGCAACGGTCTGATCGCCGTCCATGTCCGTGCTGTTGTACCATTCGGGCCGGACAAAGTTCAGGTAGGCGTGGTTCATGCAATCGCCCAGAGCGATGAGCTGGTGACCTTGCGATTCCACCACCACGGCCATGTGCCCCGGCGTATGACCCGGGGTATCGATCACGCGAACACCCGGCACGACCTCCTGTTCGTTGGAGAGCAGCGTCCAGTCCGCCCCTTCGGTCTCGATCGAGTTGACCGCGCCGACGGTGAACTGTTGCAATTCCGGGGGCATCGCCGCAGCCAGCCCATCCTGCATCCAGAAGTCATGCTCCGCCTGACCGAGGAAATAGGCCGCGTCCGGCAGGATCGCCTCGTCGAAATCGTCGCGAATACCCCAGATGTGATCCGGGTGGGCGTGGGTGATGACCACATGTGTGATGTCCGCCGGATCGATTCCGGCGGTTTCCAGATTGCCAAGCAAGGCTCCGGCGGTTGGCATGAACCGCGTGCCAGAGCCAATGTCGACCAGAACCTTCGCATCGCCCAGTTCGATCACGAGGTGATTGGTGTGCGCATAGTTGGACGTCGTCGACAGGAAGTAGGATTCCAGCAGGGCTTTGACTTCGTCTGGGTCCGCATTGGTTCCTGTTCCGGCGATCGGAATGTCCAGCCTGCCGTCCGAAACAACCGTCAGTTTCGCGTCACCCAACGTGAAACTGAAATGCGCGGCGTTGCCGGTGGCAGGCGGACTCAGCTCGGCGCGGGTCGCCACGGGCAAGGTCAGTGCAGGGGCCGCGGCCGCCATGCTCAGTATCTCACGGCGGGTTGGTTTGAAGATGGACATGGTTCCTCCCAGCAGAATGCACACATTCGCATGTGATTGTATCATCCCGCGCCGCAAATACCAGCAGGTCGGCACGCCGGGAAATTCAGGCCCGATTTCCCCGATAAGAGAGAAAGTTTCCCGACATCAACCGGTTGCCGTGAAACCCGGTCCTTTTCGTTTTGCGAGTGACTTGCAACAGGGTGGGTAACCTCGTAAATAACCACCGCCGCTGCAATGCAGCACACTTTTGGTCCCACGAAAAGGAGACCCCGATGACCCGACCGATCCGTACTGCCGCTCTGGCAATAATTGCTGGCCTTTTGGCTCCAGCTGCACTCGCACAAGACGTAACGTTGCGTTTCCAACATTTCGTTTCGCCAAATTCAGCGAACCCGAAATACTTCATCGAACCATGGGCAGAGAAGGTTGAAGCGGAGTCCGACGGCCGCATCAAAGTCGAGATTTATCCCTTCATGCAGCTGGGTGGCGCAGCCCCGGAGCAGTACGACCTGATCGTTGATGGCGTGATCGATGGTGGCTGGGTCATTCCCGGCTACCAGGGCGGCCGCTTCCCCGAAGCCGAGGCGCTCGAACTGCCGTTCCTCGTGACCAAATCTGCCGAAGAGGCGAGCCGGGCCGCGTGGGAATTCACGCAAAAGCACCTCGCGGACGATTTCGCAGAGGTACACCTGATCGCGGCGCACATGCACGGGCGTGGGCTTGTCCACAAGAAGGGTGCGGCGATTGAAACCGCTGCTGACTTCGAAGGTCTGAAACTGCGCGGTCCGTCCCGTCCGGCGACGCTGTTGCTCGACAAGCTGGGTGCAACACCGATCGGCATGCCGGTCCCCCAGTTCCCCGAAGCCCTGTCTAAAGGTGTCGTGGACGGCGGTGTGATCACCTGGGAAATGTCGCCGTCGCTGAAGCTGGACGAGCTGACGGACAGCCACACGGACGTGGCCGGTGAGAACTCGCTCTACAACCTCTATTTCATCTGGGCGATGAACAAGGAGAAGTACGAGAGTTTGCCGGACGATCTGCGCGCGATCATTGATGCCAACTCGGGTCTCGAAACCAGCGCCTGGGCAGGCCGCGCGCATGACACGGGTGATGCGGATGGCAAAGCCATCATGACTGCTTCCGGCAACGAGATCGCCACCCTGTCCGAAGCCGCCACAGCCGAGATCCGCGCCAAAGGCGACGAGGTCATCGCCGACTGGATCGTCGAAATGAACGGTCGCGGCTTGCCGGGTGAGGCGCTTGTTGAGGACGTTCGCATGCTGGTTGAGAAAACCTCGGAACAGCCCGAAGGCTGATCAAACAGAAGGGGCGGCCGTGAGGGCCGCCCCTTTTCTATTGCGCTGACAGCAGCGTCACCGTGGTGTCGCCATAGCGCCGGTGTTCCAGTAGATCGAACCCCTCTGGCGCGATTTGCGGTGCATTTTCTTCCCAGACAATCAAGGCTTCTGGCGAGATCCAGCCCGTAGTCTTGGCGCTGGCCAGCGCTTTCTCCCCAAGCGCCTTGCCGTAAGGCGGATCCAGAAAGACCAATTGTGCGGGTGCATCCGCGGCTGGCAATCGCAAGGCATCTGCCCCGATCAGGCGAGCCTGATCATGGCAGTCCAGAAGGCTCAGGTTCTCCCGGATCAGTTTCTGCCCACTGCGGCCCTTCTCGACAAAGGTGACATAAGCCGAGCCGCGTGACAGGGCCTCCAGCCCCAACGCGCCCGTCCCGGCAAAGAGGTCAAGCACGCGGGTGCCGTCAAACGGCGTGCCGAAACGCCCGCCGCCCAGCATGTTGAACAGCGCCTCCCGCACGCGGTCCGTTGTCGGGCGCAGATGTGCTCCGGGATCGCCTTTGCCGACGGTCGCCAGCTTTCGCCCGCGATAGGTGCCGGCAATGATCCTCACGCTTTCAACAGAACCTTGAGGTTGGTGTCCGGGTCCGCGATGGCCTCGGGCGATGGGCTCTTGCCCGCCTCGATGAGACGCTTGCCGACCATATAGGCCCGGCTGTCGTTCATGGCGTCGAGCGCGATGAGCGTGTCACCGGCATAGTACCAATGCGAAACTGCGCCATTGTCGCCTTCGCGTACGATAATACGGTCATAGCCCGTGCTGAGCCCCGCGATTTGCAGTTTTACGTCGTATTGATCAGACCAGAACCAGGGCTTAGCCTCATAATCCCGGCCAGCGCCCATGATGTTGTCCGCGACAAGCTCACCCATGTCGATGGCATTGCCGACGGATTCAAGCCGCGCCTGAACACCGTTGGCCGGATAGCTGGCGCAATCGCCCGCCGCCCAGATGTGCGGATCGGAGGTGCGCCCTTGCGCGTCCACCTTGATTCCGTTGTCAATCTCGACGCCTGCGGCTTCGGCCAGATCACTGGCAGGCAGAATGCCGACCCCGACGATGACAAAATCGACGTCGAGCGTGGTTCCATCGGCCAGCTCTGCGCCCGTGACCTTGTCTTCTCCGAGAATCCGCGACAGGCCAACGCCTTCGCGCAGGTCTACGCCGTGGCTCTTGTGCAGGTTGCGGAAATAGGCGGAGGTTTCCGGCGAGGCGACGCGTTGCAAAATGCGGTCAGCGGCCTCGACCAGCGTCACGTGCAGTCCCAGCTTGCAAGCGCCCGCCGCCGCCTCAAGACCGATATAACCTCCGCCGACGATGAGAACCTTCGCGCCTTCGCGAAAACGCGGAGCCATGCTGTCCACATCGGCCAATGTGCGCACTTCGCAAACACCATCAAGCGCACCGCCAATCGCGGCGGGCAGACGGCGGGGTACGGAGCCGGTGCAAAACACCAGATCGTCATAGGCGATCTGCTCAGCCCCGGCCGTTACGGTGTTGGTGCCGCGATCAATGGAGTCCACACGCAGGCCGGTTCGCAGCGTGATGTTCTGGTCGCTGTAGTAGCTTTCCGGGCGTAGATAGAGCCGCGCCAGTTCCATGTCGCCCAGCAGGTAAGCCTTGGAAAGCGGCGGGCGCTGATAAGGGGGCGCGGGCTCTTCACCGATCACGGTCACCGACCCTTCGTATCCCTTGGACCGAAGGCGCGCCACAAGACTGGCTGCGGCCTGCCCGGCTCCAACAACTACGACACCTGCCATTTTTCTCGCTCCCGCTTTCCCTTTGCTCAGAGGACCCTATAGTCTCGGATCAGGAAAACGCAATTGCAGGAAAGCGCGAGATATGACGATTCAAGCAGGTGATACGCTGCCGCAAGCCACTTTGGCGCGGATTGGAGAAAACGGACCCGAGCAAGTGGCTCTGGAGACGCTGACCAAAGGGCGTAAAGTGGTGATTTTTGCTCTGCCGGGGGCCTACACCGGCACCTGTACAACCGCCCATGTGCCCAGCTTCATGCGCACCCGCGATAGCTTCGCCGAGAAAGGCGTAGACGAAGTGATCTGCCTGTCGGTCAACGATCCCTTTGTCATGGGAGCCTGGGGCGAAAGCACGGGGGCCACGGCGGCAGGAATCACCATGCTGGGCGATCCCGAATCCGCCTTTACCAAGGCCGTAGGAATGGACTTCTCTGCGCCCCCTGCTGGACTGATTGATCGCTCTCGCCGCTACGCCATGGTGGTCGATGACGGCACAGTTACTGTTCTGCACGCAGAAGAGAACCCGGGCGTTTGTGAAACTTCCGGCGGCGAGGCCTTGCTCGCAGCGTTGTAACCAATCGCGGGCCGGGCCCTAGAGAAACGGGCCTTGGTTTCTTCTCTGTCAAAATATCCAAGAAGGCGGGGCATAGCCCCGCCCTACAGGCTGTCGAGCTTGCGGGCCAGTTTGGCATCCAGTGAGGACAGACCGCCAACGTCATGGGTGGTGAGCGTTACCTCAACGGTGCGATAGACGTTCGACCATTCCGGGTGGTGGTTCCATTTTTCCGCCCAGAGCGCTGCACGGGTCATCCAGCCGAAGGCTTCGGTGAAGTCCTGGAACTGGAACGTCTTGTAAATGGCGTCGCGGCCATCAACCATGGCCCAACCGCTTTCAAAGAGCGGCTCCAGCATGGTTTTGCGGGCGGTGTCGGATAGCAGCTCTGTCATTGTTGCTCCTCCTCGTTGGCTTTGCGGAACGGGCCGTAGGCGGTCAGGATCTCGATGTCTTCCCCAACCGCTTGGCGCTCTTCCGCCAGATAGCGCGCGACCGCATCGGAAAAGCCCTTGTCGGAGATCCAATGCAGCGAATGCGTCTCCTTTGGCAGGTAACCGCGCGCCAGTTTGTGCTCGCCCTGCGCGCCGGCCTCCACGCGGGACAGCCCATGCGCAATTGCGAAATCGATGGCCTGATAGTAACACGCTTCGAAGTGCAGGCAGGGATGATCTTCTATGCAGCCCCAATACCGGCCGAACAGCGCGTCTCGACCGATGAAATTGAGCGCCCCTGCAACCGGGATGCCGTCCCGTTCGCAGAGCACCAGCGCGATATCGTCGCGTAGCGTCTGCTGCGCGATCTCAAAGAAGTCGCGCGTCAGATAAGGCGTCCCCCATTTGCGTGCTCCGGTGTCCTGGTAAAACTGCCAAAAGGCATCCCAATGCTCCGGGAGAATGTCCGCGCCAGTTACTGTCCGGATGACACCGCCAAACGCTTGTGCCACACGCCGTTCCTTGCGGATGGTCTTGCGTTTGCGTGAACTGAGGCTGTCCAGAAAGTCGTCAAAGGTTTCGTACCCGTTGTTTTCCCAGTGAAACTGCTGAGTCGTTCGCCGCAATAACCCCATGTGCTCACCTGCCAATGCTTCGGCTTCGGTGCAAAAGGTAATGTGTAGCGAAGAGACCTCGTTCTGCGTGGCAAACTCGACGGCCCCTTGGGTCAGCGCCGCCAGTCCGGTGGCGTCTTCTCCCGGTTTGGTCAGAAACCGGCGCCCGGTGGCCGGTGTAAACGGCACTGCGATCTGAAGTTTGGGGTAGTAGCGTCCCCCTGCGCGTTCCCAGGCATGCGCCCAATTGTGATCAAAGATGTATTCGCCCTGACTGTGACCCTTGGCGTAGAGCGGCGCAACGCCGATCAGGGTGCCGTCCTTTTCCGCCGTCAGATAGCGCGGCTCCCAGCCTGTGCCCGGCCCAACGGATCCGCTGTCTTCCAGAGCCTTGAGGAACCGGTACGTGGTGAATGGATCAAAAGGGCGGCCTCCGTCTTCGGTTTCTGGGCAAGCGCAGGCGTCCCAATCCTCCGCTGAAATAGCGGAGAGGGATGTAAGCAGATTGACGGAAATCAGGGGGCCTTGGGATTGCTCGGTCATGGAACCACTATTTGGCCCCTCTGGGGGTGTGATCAAGCGCGGTAGCCTTCAAATGTGACATTGTCCGCCACCCGCCGCGCCCGTGCCTCTTCGCTTGGCGAGCAGACTGTCCAACAAAGCACCGGCAAGCCCCGGGACTTCACCTGGGCGACGGCGGGTGACGAAAGATCCACCCAGTCGTGGGAGATGAAGTCCGCTTGGGCGCGGCCCAGATCAGGGATGTTTCTCAGATGGCGGCGTGTTTCGTCTGGCAAGGTTGGCCAGTTCTCGGAGGTGTAGCCACAGGTGGTGATCCCGCGCGGAATTTCTGGAGCCATCTGCGCCAGTTGAACAACAGAATGCGGGTTGAATGACATCAGCGCTGCGGGTCCGTTGTACCCCTCAAGGGCCGCGACTGTTGCCTGCTCCAGCGCGCCAACGCCTGCGCCCATTGCGCCATCCTGGTCTTTCAGTTCAATCAGGAGCGGGACGCGTCCCGCGACAAGGTCCAAAACTTCGGCCAGCGTCGGGATGCCCTCATCACCGTGCTTCAATGGTATATCCGCAAGTTCTTGTACCGTGCGGCGCCGGATGGCCCCGGTCTCGGGTGTCAGCCGCTGCAATTGGTAGTCATGAAACACCATCGCCGCATCGTCCCGAGACAATTGCAGGTCCAGTTCTATGCTGTATCCGGCGTTGATTGCGGCCGCGAACGCAGCACGTGAGTTCTCGGGCCGGCCCGCCGCGGTATCGTGATAGCCACGGTGCGCGATGGGCCGGTCAAGGAAGACCTTGGGCAGTGCGGGCATCAGGCGAGCTCGAAGATGCCTTCGATCTCGACGGCCACGCCAAGTGGCAGCGCTGCTGCGGATACGGCAGAGCGGGAGTGACGGCCTGCATCGCCGAGCACCGCGACCATGGTATCCGATGCCCCGTTGATGACCTTGGGCTGATCCGTGAAATCCGGGGTGGAATTGACGAAGCCGGTCAGCTTGAGAACGCGCTTCAGCTTGCCCAAGTCACCACCACAAGCGGCGCGCACCTGTGCGAGTAGGCTTAGTGCGCAGCTTTGCGCGGCGGCGGCCCCGGCTTCGACGTCCATGTCATCACCGAGTTTTCCGCAGATCAGCGCGCCGTCCTTCATGCTGATCTGGCCGGACACGTACAGCGTGTTACCGGTCAGAACATAAGGGACATAGTTCGCCGCCGGGGCGGGTGCGTCGGGCAAGGTCAGGCCGAGTTCTGTAAGCCGGGATTCGATCGCGTTGCTCATGGCATATCCTCCAAAGTTTGCGGCGACGCTAGTGCGGCGCGCGTGGATTGGAAACACCTTGCGGCGTCTTCCTTCGGAGTTTTTACGGCATGGGTTCAGCTTTCGCGGAACGCCCTTGCGAAATAGTCGGCGAAGGGTTTGACCAGATAGGCCAGCGGTGTCCGGTCCTCTGTGCGGATGAATGCCTCGACCGGCATGCCGGGAATCAGCGCCGTGCCTTCCGGTAGACGGGTCATTTCGCCGGGGTTCAGCTGGATCTCGGCGCGGTAGAAGCTGACTTGCGAAGCCTCGTCTTCGAAGGCGTCCGCCGAGATTTGCACAACCTGACCAAAGAGTTCCGGGGTGGTGCGCTGATCGAGCGAGGCAAAGCGTAACACCACGTCCTGCTGTTCAAAGAGCTGATCGATGTGGATCGGCTCCACACGGGCGGAAATCACCAGAGGCCGGTCTTGCGGGACAAGATACATCACAGGATCGGCGGGCAGAATCACGGAACGGGGGGTAAAGACCGTGAGACCGTAGACCACGCCGCCAACGGGGGCCGTGATTTCCATGCGGCTGAGCCGTTCGATCAGGGCGCGGCGCTGCTCTGCCAGTTCCCGTTCGTTCGATTGCAGATCGCGCAGCGTGGTGATGGCTTCCTCTCGGCGTTCGGTTTCAAGGCCGAGGATCTGGATGTCGATCTCGGTGATCCGCCCTTCGGCCTGTGCTTTCTGCGCGGTCAACTCACCGGCTGTGCCAAGCAGCTTTGCCTCCTCACGTTGCAGTGCAAGCACGCGGCTGGCCTGTGTCAACCCGTCCCGGAGCAGTTTCTGCTGGCCTTCCAGTTCCTGATTGATCAGCGCGAGTTGCTCTTTCAGCGCCTCCTGCTGGGCATCAATGCCACGAACCTGGTCTGCAATCTGGTCGACCCGTTTTTGCAGTTGATCAATCTGGCGCGCGATGGAGTCGGCGCGAGCTCGAAACAGATTGCGCTGGCCCTCGACAAGTTCGGCGACCTCCGCCTCGGAGATGGCGCGCGCCAAAAGTGTTTCGTCAAAGGAGATGGTTTTGGTGCCGTCGCGCTCTGCCTGAAGTCGCCCACGCCGCGCCACCAGTTCGAAATACTGCCCTTCGACGATGGTCAGTTCGGAGCGCAGAAGCGTCGGGTCCAGCTTCAGCAACGATTGCCCCGCTGCAACCGTGTCGCCTTCGTCCACCAGAATTTCGGAGACAACGCCGCCGTCCGGATGCTGGACGATCTGCCTGTTCTGATCGACCTGGATTTGCCCTGAGGCGACAATGGCCCCGGAAATCTGTGAGGTTGCGGCCCAGGTGCCAAATCCGCCGATCAGGACCAGCAGCGCAAGACATCCGACGATCATCGGGGCGCGGAGCGAGAAGCTTTGCGGCGCGCTCATTGCAGGCCTCCCTGACCGGTAGCCTTCCGGATTTGCTGATGGTTCTGCACGACCTTCTTCAGAACATCGTCCCGCGGTCCAAAGGCCACGGCATTGCCGCCTTCAAGCATCAACAGCAGGTCGCATTCCTTGATCGCGGCGGGGCGGTGGGCCATGATCATCACGGACTTTCCCTCGCTTTTCAGGCCGCGAATGGCGCGGTTGATGGCTTCGGTTCCCTCGTTGTCCAGGTTGGAGTTCGGCTCATCAAGCACGATCAAGACCGGATCGCCAAACATTGCCCGCGCTAATCCGATGCGCTGCATCTGTCCTCCGGAGAGACGCCCGCCGGTGGCCGTGACCCGTGTGTCATAGCCATCAGGCAGCTTGAGAATCATCTCATGCGCATCCGCCTTGCGCGCGGCTTCGACAACTTTGTCCGCATCGGGCGTTTGCGACAGGCGCGCGATGTTTTCCGCAATGGTGCCGTCAAACAAGGTGACGCGTTGCGGCAGGTAGCCGATGTGTTGACCAAGCGTATCGGGCCCATATTGATCAAGCGTCGCCCCGTCGAGCCGGATCTTGCCGCCCGCGGGCCGCCACACCCCGGTGACTGCGCGCGCAAGGGTGGATTTGCCCGAGCCGGACGGGCCGATGACACCAAGCGCTTTGCCGGGCGGGAGTGTGAAGTTGACCACACGTAGAGCAGCTTGCGACTCGCCGGGCGGAACAACGGTGAGAGATTGCGCTTCAAGCTTGGCTGCGGGGCGCGGCAACTCCGTGCGGGGCGCTTCGGCCGGGACTTCGCCCAGCAATTGGGCCAGAGATTTCCAGCTTTTCCGAGCCTGCTGTACCAGTGCCCATTGCCCAACCGCCAACTCGATCGGGGCCAGTGCGCGCCCCATCAGGATCGAGGCGGCGATCATCGCGCCGGGCGTCAACTCTCCCTTGAGCACAAGCCAGGCACCCAAACCCAGCATGGCCGATTGCAGCAGCAGGCGGAACGTCTTGGTGATCGTTGTGAATGTTCCGCTCAGGTCTGACGTGCCGAGCTGGGCAGTCAAGGACGCTTTGCGCGCGGCAATCCAGCGCTCGAACGCATCGCGGCGCATGCCAAGCGCGGTGACCATTTCGGCCTCGGAGCGGATTTGCTCCGCGACCTTGTCAGACCGCGCGGCGGCGATTGTTGTCTTCAGGGTCGGCGTCTTGGTGGTCATCTGGTTGAGCAAGGCCACCACAATGAGCACCACGCCACCTGCAATCGCCATTACGCCGAGCCACGGGTGGAAAATCAGGATCGCAGCGAAAAAGACCGGCGTCCACGGCATGTCGAAAAAGCTCATGGCAACCGGGGAGGCGATAAAGCGTTGTACGGTTTCCAGATCGCGCACGCCAGATTGCGCAACGGCGTCGTTCTTTACTGCCGAGCGCCGCAGAACCGCATCAAAGACGCGCAGGTCGAGCGCCGCCTGAAAGCGCGCCGCAACACGGCCCATGACGCGCCCGCGGACAAAATCCAGAATGCCCATCATCGAGTAGAGAAACACGACAAGCACGGACAAAGCGACCAGAGTCGCCTCTGACCGCGAGCCTAGAACCCGGTCGTAGACCTGCAACATGTAGAGAGGGCCGGTGAGCATCAGCAAATTGACAAAGAAACTGAACAGCGCCGCGAACCAGTAATACGCCCGGCTTTGCCGCCGCGCTGCGCGCAGTTCATCCAACCCGTGTTGTACTGTTTCTGATTGCATCAGCGAAAGTTTGCCTTACCCGTCTCTCTCCCCAAATTTGCTGTGGTATACAGACCAAATGTCGGGGCATGTCTCCATTGTGTCACAAGATCGTTGAAACGAGTTGTCACCGTTGGGTGTCTCGTTAAATGATTTTATGTAGGCTTTTAGGAAACCATGGGAGGTTTCCAAAGGGAATTGAAGAAAGCTGCCGCAAATGCGTAAAGCCCGTGTGATTTTTGTTGGTCTTCTGTTGACGGCTCTCGCCGCGTGTTCGGTGCCGGGCCCCGGGGGCGCACCGGATGGCATTCATGATCCGTATGAAGCCACGAACCGCAAGGTGCACAACTTCAACCGCCGCCTCGACAAAGGCTCTGTTAACGGTGCCGGTGCATTTTATGTGAACGCCGTCCCGGAGGGGGTTCAACGCAATATCTCCAATTTCGCAGATACTTACGCCACGCCCAGCTATGTGGTGAACCAGGTTCTGCAGGGGCGGCCCGGGCGCGCGACGAAAAACACCCTGCGTTTTGTCATCAATGCGACACTGGGCTTCGGGGGGCTTGCGGATGTGGCGTCCGACCTCGGCCTGACCGAAGACGACACTGATTTTGGCGAAACCCTGCATGTTTGGGGAGCACCGGAAGGCGCGTATCAGGAACTGCCACTTCTGGGCCCGTCGACCGAACGGGACACCGCCGGGCGTGTTGTCGATCTGTTCACCAACCCGCTGAGCCGGATCATTCCCTCGCCGGAACGCTACAGCGGGTCGGTTGCGACCTACCTCGACAAGCTGGGCGATCGGGCCAAATATGCCAGCACTGTGGATTCTATCCTACACGACAGCGCGGACAGTTACGCGCAGTTACGCTTGATCTATCTGCAAAATCGTCGCCATGAATTGGGATATGGAACCGACGAAGACTCCAGTTTTGTTGACCCTGACGCCATTGATACGGAGGGTTTCTGAATGAAACCGATGCATTTCTCCCGCCGCAGTTTCACGCTTGGGGCCGCTGCTGCCCTGCTCAGCACTGCCGCACTGCCCGGAGCCGCTCTGGCCGCCACGGCAGCGCAGGCGGAGGCACTCGTTGGTAAACTGGTCTCGGACATCAACAAGGTGATCGGCTCCGGCAAATCGGAAGGTGCGATGATCAAGGACTTCGAGCGCATCTTCAAAAAATACGCCGATCTTCCGACAATTGCTGCCTCGGCGCTGGGCGTCGACGGCCGCCGCGCGACATCCGCTCAGAAGAAGGCTTTTACCAACGCCTTTACCGGTTACATCTCGCGCAAGTATGGCAAACGGTTCCGGGAGTTTATCGGCGGTGAAATCCGCGTCGACGGCTCCAAGTCGGTCAAGAACGCCTTTCAGGTCAACGGGACAATGATCCTGCGAAACGAAGCGCCATTCGACGTGACGTTCTTTGTCGGCAAGAAAAGCGGCAAGTTCTACAACCTCTACCTTGAGGGCGTGAACATGCTGCTGACGGAACGCACGGAAATTGGTGCCATGCTCGACAAGCGGCGCGGCGACATCGATGCGATGATCGCGGACCTCAAGAAAGCTGGCTAAGCAGCTTGGTCCGAATCTGTAGTCAGACGCGCAATGAAATGGCAGTCTGGCGAACATGAAGGATCAGGCTGACATTCCAAAGATGACTGCGATGCGCCCGCCGTCGCAGGTGATGCGGCTGGCGCGCATGGGGGCGATGTTTCCCACGCGCTTGTCTTTTCTGCGTGTCCTGCTGCGGCAGCTTGCAGACGAGCGCTCCAAGATGACGCGGACCGTTTGGGCCATCGACGATGAAGGCTTTGGTCACGCGGTCTATTCGCTGACGCTTGGAGGCCATGACTACAGCCTTGTTGCAGTGTCCAGCGCATTGCCGGACGAGGCGCGGTCAGATCGGGTGATCGCCACTGCATGGGATACGGCTTATGTGCTGTATGACGGGAAGCCCGATCAGGACGAGATCGCCCGGATCGTCGCGACAGCCCCTCTACAGGAGGCCGGCCGTTTCACGGAACGAGACCTTGTTCTGAGCCGGGCCAACAAATCTGTGCGGCTATTTTCCCATATCGTGGATAGGCTGAGAGCCGGTCAGCAGCCGGATGCTGCGCTGATCAATCAGGTTGGGTACCTGATGCGGACCACGGCGGTTTACGGGAACGGCAAGTTCGGCATAGCCGACCGCGGATTGATCGAGGACCGCCCGGGGCTGTCCGGTCCATTTGCCGCCGAGATGCTGACGGTCTGGATGATCCGAACGTTTACCCATGATCTGGCGGAGCATCTTGGCGGGGGAGCGCTGGACCAGGATCTGAAGCGGCATTTGGGTATCGGAAACGCAACGGGTCTCGGAATGGCCCCTTTCCTCGTTTCTCATCCGGTTTTGCTGAACAATTGGATGCTTGCCCGGGAAACCGCGCTTGCGCGGGTGCGGGCGCAGGAGATGCGGGAGGACAAACGCACATTGTTGCTTGGGAACGTCCGACGGGCCGCCGATCATCTTGCGGAATGGGCGGTGCCTGATCCGGCGCATCAGTCGCGGATAGACAAGCTGCGGCAGGAATGGCCCCGGATCGAAGCGCTGATTTCAAACCATGTGGGTGCAATCGACGGGTTGTTTCGCCAAGGCGAGACTTTCAGCCTTGAGGCACAGGAGTTGCTTGTCGCCTTGCTGATCGAGGCCTTCCCGGAGCTGGTGGACGATCTGGCAGCTGGCATGCATGATCCGATCGGGTTGTGCACACGGCCGTTTGATGACGCAGCTGACGTTCTGCAGGCGATTGAAGCGCTCTACGGATGGGCTTTGGATGTCGATTTTGATGCGCCGGAGGCGCAGCACCAGTTCTGGTATGTCTCCGCCGCCAAGCAAGAGCCGCGTCTTGGCGTGCGCAGTGCAGAACCGGGGGCGGACCTTGAAAGCCCGCTGGACATTGCACGGCGGGTTCAGGCGCTGCACCGTGCCTTGAAACCGGGCATGGATCTTGCGGCTTTCCGCAAGGCGCACCCGGAGCATGAGCTTGCCTTGACCCGTGTGCTGACCAACGCCGTGCATCCCTATTCCGAGATTCAGGACAACCTGATTGGGGAAGACTGTCTGCCGATCGACATGCTGCGCTGCAAGCTCGCTTTCTTTGGCGCAACAAAATTTGATCCAAAGTCAGACCGCTGGACGCGCATCACTCTGGCGCAGGGCGCGCCTTTGCCGGAAGATATCGAGAAGGGAATCGGGGATGATTGGTGGTTGAAAGGGCTGACGGCATGAGCCGCTCTGCAAATGAGATCATGACTTTGGCGCAAAAGGCCGCGCGCGGGGCAGGGTTTCCGCCGCATCAGGCCGACCGCTTTGGGCGGGCGGCGGCTGTGCATTTGGCGTCCGGGCACGGGACAGAAGCCCTGCGCCGCGCACTCACCGACGCCAAAGATAGCCCCATATTGCGCCTGCCGCTTCTGATGGACGATATGCTCCGGGCGATGGATCAGCTTGGCGGCGATGTTGAACTGACATTGCACCCCGGTGACGAGCCGCTTGCCCCGGCCTATGCCCGGCTGCTGCCGATTCGGGTGAAGGAATGTAGTGTTCTGGAACCTGAGGATCGCCAGAACCGCTTGCGGGTGGTGTTGGACCCGATGATGCCGGGAAAGCCGTCTTTTCCGCCGCGCATCCACGCGCCAGACGCCTTCATCGAAGAACTCTCCGCCCTTGCGGAGAAGACGTTTGTACCGGAGAGCGCCGCGTCGCGCTCTGCCGGGGCTGGCGCGGGTGAGATTGACAACGACTGAAGCTGGTCAGGCGCCCTCGAACATCAAGTGGACCTTGACCGCCCGGCTTCTGTCCCCGGCGGTTTCGAAAGCGGTCGTGGCCTCTTCAAGCGGGAACTGCCCGGTGACCATCGGGCTGACATCCAAGCCCCCGGTGCGGATCAGTCGCACGGCCTCGTGAAACTCGATATGGCGAAAGCGTTGTGTGCCCTGCCATGTCATTTCCTTGCCAACGATGGCACTTAACGGAACAGAAGCCTGGCCGCCCGTTCCTACCTGAACAATCCGCCCCTGCGGCCGCACAGCGGCCATCGCGCCCTGAATGGCAGGCGAGGCACCGGAGCATTCAAAGACCACGTCAAAGTGGCCCTTGCCGTTTGAGAAACGCTCCATCCGCGCGCCGTTCCGGCTCATGTTTATGACTTCTGTGGCACCCAAGGCCTCGGCCACACCCAGCGGGACGTCCTGCAAATCCGTTGTGACGATCTCGGCCGCCCCGGCCTGTGCCGCGACGGCTGAACAGAGCGCACCAATCGGGCCCGCCCCCGTCACGAGCACGCGTTTGCCCATCAAATCACCGGCCATGTGGCGGGCATGCAGGCAAACGGCCAAGGGCTCCGCACAGGCCGCAGCGCTCAGATCGACATTGCCCACGGGCACGCATTGCTCGGCTTCCAACACGATACGATCCCGAAACAGCCCTTCGTAATGCGGAACCCGCATGGCGGAGCCACGGAACCGCATGTCCTGGCAATGCGTCGTCATGCCCTTGAGGCAGTAGTCGCAGTTCATGCAGGGCCGGGAAGGGTTGATTGCCACGTGGGTGCCAACCTCCAGATCCGTAACTCCATCGCCCAAAGCGATGATTGTTCCGGCCGCTTCATGGCCAAGGATCATCGCGCCTTGAATACGAAACGGTCCCAAGGCGAATTCATGAAAATAATGCAGGTCAGACCCGCAAATCCCGCCCGCGCTGACCGCAACCATGACTTCGCCCGGTCCGGGCTGTTCAATCCGGGTTGTCTCGATCCGGATGTCGTGGACGTCTCGAATGCGGCAAACGCGCGTTTCCATCGGCTGTCCTTTCCTAAGGCGCTGCATCAGTTGCGCGCCGTCTCCCGTTCCAGTCTTTGCCGGGCGATGCGTTCATTGGCCTGTGCTTTGCGATCCGAGAACAGGGCGCTCTCGACATAGGACAGGTGATCTTCAATCCCCTTGCGTGCGGCTGCGCCGTCGCGGGCCTGTAGGGCATCGTTTATGACACGGTGCTGATCCAGCAGCGCCTCTCGATTGGTCCGCTGGCGGAACATTATTTTGCGGTTGTAGAAAACGCCTTCGCGCAGCAACTGATACATGGAGCGCATCATGTGCAGCATGATCACGTTGTGGCTGGCTTCGATGATCGCAAGGTGAAAATCGGCGTCGAGCCGGGCCTCGTCGTCTGGATTGCGCTTCCCATGGGCGGCGCACATCTTGTCAAAGATGTTCTGGATCACCGCCAGATCACTGTCGCTGCCAAACTCGGCGGCGCGTTCGGCGGCGAGCCCTTCCATGTCGCGGCGGAAAGTGAGGTAATCGAAGACGGCCTCATCATGACCTTTGAAGAGTTGCACAAGCGCGTCCGAGAAAGCGCTGCCAAGCACATCGGTGACATAGATCCCGGCACCCGCCTTGCTGGTGAGCAAGCCGCGCTCTTGAAGTTCTGCAATGGCCTCGCGCAGGCTGGGGCGGGAGACGGCGAGTTGCTCGGCCAGCGCCCGTTCAGCCGGCAGACGCTCGCCGGGGCGAAGTATGCCGCGCAGGATCAGTTGCTCGATCTGGCGAACAACGGCAGTGGACAGCTTTTCGGGTTGAACGGGGCGGAAGGGCATGGCTCACCTGCTTGAATTGGTCAAATGATATGACCGGAAGCAGGTTTGGGCAAGACGGGTTCAAATTCCGTGAACGGAATTTGCAAAAATCTTCGAAGATTTTTGCGCGCACCCTACCAACGGGTCAGCGCAGCTTCGTCTTCATCTTTCGCAGCCACCCAATTGGTTCCCTGCCCGCCGTGCTCCTTTTTCCAGAAAGGCGCGCGCGACTTGAGGTAGTCCATGAGGAACTCTGCGGCTTCAAAGGCGTCGACGCGATGCGGGGCTGCGGTGGCGACCATCATGATCTTTTCGCCAGGCGTCATGCGGCCATAGCGGTGGATCACCAGGACATCGCCCAAAGACCAGCGTTCCAACGCTTCAGTGGCGATTTTCTCCAGCGCCTTTTGCGTCATGCCCGGGTAGTGCTCGATCTCCATCGCATCGAGGTCCCCGGTCGCCAGGTCCCGCACGATACCGGTAAACGTCACCACAGCGCCCATGTCATGGTGCCCGCTGGCGAAGTCTTCCGCCTCGCGCCCGAAATCAAACGGCGCTTCCTGCACGGTGACGCGCATCGCTCAGCCTCCGGTCATCGGCGGGAAGAACGCCACTTCACGCGCGCCTTCGATGGAAGCGTCAAAATCGGTCAAGTCCTGATCCACAGCCACACGCAAAGCGGACAGATCGGAAAAGGCGACCTCGTAGCGTTCCTCGCGGGATTTCAGTTCTTCAACCAGATCCGCAACGGTTTTGGCGGAGGTCTCCACGCGTTCCTTCGGCACGCCGATGCGTTCGCGCACCCATGCAAAATACAGAACATCCATTTCAGCGCTCCTCCTTCAGGAACGGCAGGGCTTTGCTGTAGTAGTCCCACCCGGTAATCAACGTCAGCGCGGCGGCAAGCCACAGCAGGACAAGCCCGATGTTCCCCGCCCAGACCATGCCAGCGTATTTCCACCGCAGACCAAGCGTATCCTCGACGGCCCCGTCCAGAATGTCGCCAACCATGGCTTCATCCATGCCGAAAATGCTCATTCCGAGGTAATGCTCGAACACGCCCTGGGCAAACAGAACGGCGATGGCGACCATCTGCAGCGTGGTTTTCCATTTCGCGAGCTTGGTCACTTTCAGCGTACCAGCGGTGTCGCCGAGGTATTCGCGCAAGCCCGAGACAAACACCTCGCGGAACAGGATGAAAGTCGCAGGCAAGACCAGCCACGGCGACATCGACGAATAGCCGACGATCACCATGAGCGCGATCACCACCATCGCCTTGTCGGCAATCGGGTCGAGCATCGTGCCGATCTTGGTTTCCTGTTTCCAGGCGCGGGCGAGGTGCCCGTCAAACCAATCCGTGACAGAAGCCACAAGGAACAGGATCAGCGCCGCCCAATCTGCGAAAGGGCGGTTGAAGTACAGGAACATCACCGCCACGCCGGGTGCGGCGAGCAGGCGCAAAACGGTCAGGATATTTGGCAAAGTCCATATCATCGTGCCTTAACTATCCCGTAACGGAGAAAGGGGGAAGAGAGCATAAAGGGACGCACGCGTTATTCAGCCCGTCGTGACAGTTGATCAATGAACCGCGCGCGGGCCTCTGGTACAGGGTCGTCGCCCAGATTTGGCGCGAGATGATGCTCGAAGAAATGTCCGGTTGTGCCCAGGGCCTGCACGATTTCGGTGTTGGAGGCCTCGCCTTGGCCAAGCAGAACCGGGGGCAGGGGAAGGAGGCGCGGGGCCCAGTCGCCTGCGCCGGAGCGCGATACGGCCCGGCCGGTTTTCGGTGAGACGTAAATGAGGTCCTCAGTGCCGCCTGTCACAGCGCAGGAAGCCAGGTCCAGCGCAAAGCCGAGATCTTCGAGCAGCGACATTTCCCAACGCAGATAGGCCAAAGGCCAGAGGTCTGGCTGTCCCATCAGGTCCAGAAGGCTTTCGCTGCGGCGATACAGCGGTACGTGCGGCTCTCTTTCAGGGAGGCTGAAAGACAGGAGCGCGAGCACAGCGTTCAGACCCGATAACATCAGCCGATTTGCCATGGCCAGATGCGCCCGCGCGCGTTCCGGTTCGGCCCGGAACGCACCCATATGCTCTTCGAGCCGGGCCGACCATCGCAGATCAAGCTGTGCCCCGGGTTGCAGGTGCGGGACCATCTTGCGCGAGGTGCCGCCCTTCATCACGCCCAGATGCCGACCATGGTCTGGTGTGAAGACCTCCAGAATCACGGAGGTTTCCCCATGTTTGCGAGTGCTCAGAAGAATCCCGGTATCGCGCCATTCCATTGCGCGACTATTGGCCGGGCGAAGGCAACTGGCAAGGTCGTGACTTGCCAAATCCACTGCGCCGCGCATCTTTGAGGCCATGATGGATTACTCTTCGCGCGCGCGGCTGGTGGCAGCCTTGATTGCACTCACCGCAGCGGTGACCCTTGCAACGCATATCAACATCGGGCTGACGCGGCATCCAGACCGCACGCTTTTTGTCGAACTGTGGCGCACGGGACGGTATTTCACGATTCTCACCACGTTTATGGTTGTGGTCCTCTTCGCGCGCGTCGCGTTTTCGGGGCGTCTTACACAAGGATGGGCTGCGGGAATAGCGCTGTGGACCGCGATTGTGTCCATCGTCTACCATGCTCTTTTGGCGCGGGAGTTGTCCGGTTTGCGGCTTTACGTCGATCATGGGATGCACACGGTGATCCCGATTGCCGTTGCTCTTTGGTGGCTGGCTTTTGCGCAGACCTCCGCTTTGCGGTACACCCATTCGGCTTGGTGGCTGTTATGGCCGGGGCTCTACATGGGCTACGCGCTGCTGCGCGGAGAGATTGACGGGCGACATCCGTATTTCTTTCTCGATCCGCCTCTGATCGGCTGGCCAAAGGTTCTGATGTGGATCCCTACACTGGCGCTGGTGTTCTGGGTTTCAGGGCTTGGGCTGATCTGGCTGGGACGCCGGATCAACCGAGACCGTCCTGATCGAGAAGATGCCGCCCGAGGCGATCTTCAACCTCGATAACCCAGAGGTCAGGGTCAAACCCGCGCTGACGGGAAATCGCGGCGTCCACCTCGGCTTCCGGTCCACTGGCCAGTTCGGTCCAGACGCGTTCGCCGCTCATCAGATCGAAGGACCGGGTAAAGGCCTTGGCGGTGCCGTCCAAAGGCGCTTGTTTGACCAGAACCGCCCCGGAGGTGTCATCGCCATGTGCCACGACAAAGGCCGGAATGTCGGCGAAACGCAGCCGCGCAATGTAAGCGTCAACCCAGAAGCGCGCCGTTAGCCGTGCCTCAGGCATTGCCGTCGCGGAAATCGAGACCCATTTCGGAGTAACGCTCTTTCTCTTCGAGCCAGTTCGAGCGCACTTTCACCTGCAGGAACAGGTGAATCTTGCGCCCCAGAAACTCGGCCAGTTCTTCGCGCGCGGCTTTTGAAATCGCCTTGATCGTCTCACCCTTGTTGCCAAGGATGATCCCTTTGTGCCCGTCGCGCGCCACATAGATCACCTGATCGATGCGGGCGGAGCCATCCTTGCGCTCTTCCCAGCTCTCGGTCTCAACCGTCAGCTGGTAGGGCAATTCCTGATGCAGGCGCAAGGTCAGTTTCTCCCGCGTCATCTCGGCGGCGATCATACGCAGCGGCAGATCTGCGATCTGATCTTCGGGATAAAGCCACGGCCCTTCCGGCACCTCGTCAGCGAGCCAGGCGCGCAGGTCTTGCACGCCGCGCCCCTTCTCGGCGGAGATCATGAAGGTCTTCACGAAGGGAAAAGCCTCGTTCATGTCCTGTGTCAGCGCCAGCAGAACATCGGGCTGAACCTTGTCGATCTTGTTGATCGCAAGCGCAATCTGGCGGCCCTTGGGCAGTTCCTGAAGCCCATCGATAATGCGTTTCACCCCCTCGGTGATGCCGCGATGGGCCTCGATCAGCAACACGATGATATCCGCATCTGCAGCCCCACCCCAGGCGGCGGCGACCATGGCGCGATCCAAACGGCGTTTGGGCTGGAACAGGCCGGGTGTATCGACAAACACCAACTGGCTGTCCCCTTCGAGCGCCACGCCCCGGATGCGGGCGCGGGTGGTCTGGACCTTGTGGGTCACGATCGACACCTTCGCCCCGACCATGCGATTGGTCAGGGTAGACTTGCCCGCGTTGGGCTCTCCGATCAGGGCGACGAATCCGGCGCGTTCTGTCATGGGTGCGATCCTAATGCTTGAAGACATGGCCTTTAGCGCGGATCACCGCCTCGCGCCAGCCCTGCCATCGCGCCAAAGCGAGTAGATGCCCGCAGCAACGATCAAAGCTGCGCCGCCAAGGGTCATGGTATCGGGACGTTCACCAAACACAACGTAGGCCAGGATCAGCGCCACGATCAGCCGCGAATAGCGGAAGGGCGCGACGACGGAGACCTCGCCGGTGCGCATTGCGGCTGTCAGGGCGGTGTAGGCGATAACCCCGCAGAGTGCAGTGCCGCAAAGCAGGAGCGCGGCGTAGGGAGACGGCGCGGAAGGCATGCCCGGCTCAAAGGCCATGATGACCAACCCGGCAAAGGTCACCACCGCAAAGCCCAGAACGCCCAACTGTGCGGAGCGAATATGCGGCGGGCTTGTGCGGGTTGCCACGTCCCGGCCTGCAAAGCCGATCATGCCCAAAAGCGCAAAGATCGCGTTGGCCTCGATCCCTTCGGGTGACGGGCGAATGATAAAAAGTACCCCGACGAACCCCACCGCCATGGCCGCCCAGCGATGCGGCCCGATCTTTTCTCCCAGAAACAGACCGGCGCTTGCCATGACCACCAGAGGGGCGGCTTGCAGAATGGCGGATGTGGTCGACAGTGGCGTGTAAGCGAGGCTCAGGGCAAAGAACAGGCGTCCGCAAATCTCAAACCCAGTGCGGATCAACAAAGGCTTCTGCAGGTAAGCGGTATCCCAAAGCGCCAACCCCTGCCGCTTTGCGTAAACCGCATAAATCGCCATGGCGATCAGGCCGAACTGGACCGTGGCCATGCCAGCGGTCACGCCGCCCGAGCCGGTGGCGGCTTTGAAAAACGCATCTTCTATGCCAAAGCCCAGCATGGCCAGCATCATCCAAAGACTGCCTTTGAGGTTATCGGTCATGCCCAACTCGCGCGTGATTTCCGGCACCTAGGCCTGAAAAACAGCTCGATACAAGGGGCAAGACAGCAGGGCGTGCGTTAACTTTCTGGCAAGAATGTGGCTTCTCTAAAATCAAAGACAAAGTTATGCCTTATTTCAGACAAACCGGACGCCTCGCGGGGGCAGGGCGTTGGGACTGTAGCGAAGACAGACACGCGCATTGGAGCCGCCATGCCCCGCAGCACGAGTACAGATGATCCTTACGCCCTGCTTGGCGTGAAGCCCACAGATGATTTCGAGACGATCCGGGCAGAGTGGCGCAGGTTGGTGAAAACCTATCATCCCGATGTCTGGTACGGATCCGAGCGTGCGGCCACGCGCCGCCTGATGGCGATCAATGACGCGTTCGACGAGATTTCCGTGATGCACAAACGCGCGCGTGAAGAGGCTGAACGGGCTACGAAAGCCCCGCGATCGGAGCCTCAGACCAAGCGCGCCAAACGTCCGCAGCCCAAACCGCGCGCGGCGTCCAAACCCCGGCCCACGCCGCCCATGCGCGCGCAGCGCCCAAGTCCTTACGCCGAGCGATTTGATCAGGCGCGGGCCGCGTTCACGGAAAAAGACAAAGCCAAGGTTCAGGCATTCGCCTGAGAGAGACGCGAAAGCAGCGCTTTGGCGGCTTCCTGTTCCGCCTGCCGCTTGTTCCCGGCGGTCGCTTCGGCGGTGTCACCTGTTGGGAGGCGGGCCTCCATGGTGAACATGGGAGCATGATCCGGCCCGCTTCTACCGATCTCTACATATGAGGGTGGTTGCAGGCCGCGTGCCTGGGCCCATTCCTGCAGGGCGGTCTTGGCGTCCTTGGCGTCGTCTTCGACGTTTGCAACCCGGTCCCCCCATAGGCGCAAAATCAGGGTCTGAGCTTCGTCAAAACCGCCGTCGAGATACACCGCAGCAATGACCGCCTCCATGGCGTCGCCCAGAAGCGCCATCTTGCGCCGGCCACCCGTCTTCTGCTCGGAGCGGCCCAGTTTCAACGCAGCGCCGATATCGACCTCGCGGGCGACATCCGCGCAGGTTTCCTTGCGAACAAGCGCGTTGAAACGCGGCGCAAGCTGACCTTCGGTTGCGCCCGTGTCATGCTCCAGCAGCGCCTGCGCCATGACAAGCCCGAGCACACGGTCGCCAAGGAACTCCAGACGCTGGTTGTCTTCACGCCCCGGCCCGGACATGGAGCCATGCGTCACCGCCTGTCGGAGCAAGGTGGGTGTCTTGAACCGGTAGCCAAGGCGCTCCTGCAGCGCTTCGAGATCGGCGGAAACTTTCACGCGGGCCTCAGTCAATCGCCTGGAAATACCGGTCGCTGCGCCATGTCCAGAAGAACAGCATGGAGCGTCCGGCGGAAGAGAACATTACACGATCCGCCCGGCCAATCAGGTTTTCATAAGGCACAAAGCCGACACCGCCCGCGATGTTCGGCACGCGGCTGTCCGAGGAGTTGTCGCGGTTGTCGCCCATGAAGAAATAGTGGCCTTCGGGAACAGTGTAGACAGAGGTATTGTCAGAGCCCTGAGCCGTGATGTTCAGGATGCTGTGCGAGACGCCGCCGGGCAGGGTTTCGACGAACTTCGACTTGCTGCATACGCCGCCATCGCCGACGGGGCCGTTTTCGCAGCGCGGTCGCAGGCGCTGAGGGCCTTGTTCTTCGGCGATTTCTTCGAAGGTGCCATTTGGCTCAACCGAAACCGGCGAGCCGTTGAGGAAAAGCACGCCCTTGCGCATCTGCACCTTGTCGCCGGGCAGGCCGATCAGACGTTTGATGAAGTCGCGGCCCGAGACCGGGTGCCGGAAGACCACCACGTCTCCGCGCTCAGGTTCGGAACCAAACAGGCGCTTGTTGTCGCCGTCGAACACGCCGCAGATGTCCTTGGCGTCGATGTTCAGGCCGAAACGCGGGGCAATCACGGAGGGGCAGGAGGCATAGGAATAGCCGTAGGCCATCTTGTTCACGAAGAGGAAGTCGCCGATCAGCAGCGTATCCTTCATGGAGCCCGATGGAATCCAGAACGGCTGAAACAGGAATGTCCGGAAAACGCCCGCGATCAGCAGCGCGTAAACGACGGTCTTGATCGTCTCGACGATCCCGCCGCTCTTCTTTTCTTCGGTGGCCATGCCTGAAAACCCTTTGCCTCAATAGACAAGCGCTACATGAGCGCCCACGGGCCGGGTGTCAAGCGACGGGCGGTTTGCCTGCGGTGATCGGGCGGGCTTCGATCATCACCACGGCCTGTGCCCAAGGGTGATCATCGGTCAGCGTGACGTGAATGATGGCCTCGTGCCCGTCCGGTGTCAGACTGTCGAGTCGTTCCTTGGCCCAGCCGGTCACTTCCATGACAGGTTGCCCGGTCCGCAGGTTGCGCACATGCATGTCTTTCCACGCGATCCCCATGCGCAACCCCGTGCCGAGCGCCTTCGAACAGGCCTCTTTCGCGGCCCAGCGTTTGGCATAGGTCCCGGCCACATCGCGCCGCCTTTCGGCCTTGGCCTGCTCAACTTCTGTGAAGACCCGATTGCGAAAGCGGTCGCCGTATTTGTTCAGAACCCTTTGAATGCGCTCGATGTTCGCCAGGTCCGTGCCGATACCGAGGATCATCTATTCGAGCACCCATGTGTCAATCTGCCCGGTGGCCTGGTTGAGAATGATCCGGATCGGGCGTTCATAGGGCTGGCTGGTTTGGAAATCGTACATCTGCACGGGCAGTGTGAAGATCAATCCCTGCGCCGGGTCATAGTCCGCCGAGAGTGCGTCAAACCGCATGCCGGAAAAGCCCATGCCGTTGCTGCCAATCAATCGGCACTGCCTGTCGCCCAGTTCTCCAAACGGCGGGGACAGGATCAGAAGGTAGGCCCAACCTGCCGCTGGCTCGATCGTGTCGAGCATGGCGAGCCGGACCTTGCCATTGGAGAAGGTGCGTGTGTGCGCCTCCCAGGGTTCGGGGATGTTGCGGGCTGAGGCCTGCCAGTCACAATCCATGACCTGTGGTCCTTCGGCCAAAGCCGGGAGGGCGAGGCAAGCAAACAGTGCTGAAAGACGTTTGAGCATAATGTGACCCTTCTCTGGTTCAGGGCACCTTAGCACAGCCGGTCCAGCGGTCACGCCCGGGCGTCATCCATCAGGCGCCGCATCTCGCGAATGGCAGGCTCAAGCCCCATGAAGATGGCCTCGCCAATAATGAAGTGGCCGATGTTCAGCTCCATCACCTCCGGGAAGGCGGCTACGGGGGCAACCGTCTCGTAGGTCAGCCCGTGACCTGCGTGCACTTCAAGTCCGAGCGAGTGACCGAACGCGGCCATGTCCCGCAACCGGGCCAACTCCGCATCGCGTTCGTCGAACCGCCCTTCGGCGTGGAAGTCGCAATAGGCCCCAGTATGCAGTTCGATCACTTGCGCCCCAATGCGGTTCGCGGCTTCGATCTGCGCCTGATCGGCAGCGATGAAAATCGACACCCGGCAACCCGCGTCGCGCAGCGGCGCAATGAAATGCGCCAGACGGTTTTCGTCCTTGGCAACCTCAAGCCCGCCTTCGGTGGTCCGCTCCTCGCGCTTTTCCGGCACGATGCACACGGCATGGGGCTTGTGGCGCAGCGCGATGGCCTGCATCTCGTCCGTCGCCGCCATCTCGAAGTTGAGCGGAAGCGAAAGCGCGTCCATCAGTCCGTCGATGTCTTCGTCCGAAATGTGACGCCGGTCCTCGCGCAGGTGCGCCGTGATGCCATCAGCCCCCGCCGCTTCAGCGATTTTCGCGGCGCGAATGGGGTCGGGATAGGCGCTGCCGCGCGCGTTGCGCACGGTGGCCACATGGTCGATGTTGACGCCAAGCCGCAGGCGTCCGGCGTAGTCAGTCATCTGATCCTCCTAGGTCTTGCTCAAGACATAGGGCGTCGGCCACAGATCAAAAAGCGAAGAATTGTAGCGATACAGGGGATTTGATCAAACGGATCAGTCCGCGCGGCCTTCGGCCTCCTTCTTCTTCTTGAGAAGTGCGAGCTTGGCCTTGATCTGCCCTTTGCGGCGATTCTTGTAGGCGGTGATCAGCGGCAGCGAGACATAATAGGCGACGATCCCGCACAGGATACCGGGCAGGATGCCGCCGATCATATAGGGGTAGAAAACCTCATCGTAGAAAATGCCGAGATCGCGCCAGGACACGGGATCGCCCTGAAAAACGGCCCAAAGGTTGTTCCACAGATCCTGCCCGGCCTTGACGAACTTTTCCACCAGCCCGCCATGATGTTCAGGTCCAACCCGGCCATTTTCGACGCCTAGCAGCCAGTACCCGGTGTTCAATGCAGCGACACCAATGGGAACATAAGTCAGAGGATTGCCAAAGAATGTAGACAACAGGGCGGCCAGGATATTGCCACGCAACAGCCACGCCAGAACGCCGGCGACCAGAAAGTGCAGGCCGTAAAATGGTGTGAAGGTGGTGAAGACCCCGGCGAAAATACCCCGCGCGATGCGGTGTGGCGGGTCAGGCAGGCGGGTCAGGCGGTGTCGGACGTATTGAGCCGCGCGTCCCCAGCCGCCACGCGGCCAGAGTAGTTCCCGGAGTATCTGAAGCACCGGGCGTCTATCACGCCTTTTGAAGACCAATACCTTGCCTTTCCAATCACTCCGCCGCTGCGGCCGGGGCAGCGGCCAAAGCCGGATCACGCCGCCGATCCAGAGAAGCAACGTTGCTCTCTGCTTCGAGCGCGGTCATGACCGAATGCAGGTGCTCTGCGTCCCGCAAGTCCACATCTATGACCAAGCGATAAAAATCCGGTTTCCTGTCGCTGAATCGCAGGTTGGAGATATTGGCCCTTTGTTCACCAATCAATGTGCAAATCCGTCCCAGTACGCCTGCATCATTGGTGATGGTGAGTTCAAGTGACACTGTGTAGACCGCAGGGTGCGATCCTTCGGCCCAATGCAGATCCATCCAGCGATCTGTCTGGTCTTCGAATGCCTCTAGCGCGGCGCAGTCAATGGCATGAACAGAAACACCTTTTCCCCGGTGGGTCAGGCCGATGATCCGTTCGCCGGGCAGCGGCTGGCAGCATTTCGCGCGCTGAAAGGCCTGTCCGTGCTCGAGCCCGATCACCGCGCGTTTTTCCTCGATCAGGGCGCCGTCCTGAATGGCGAGGTTGGGGTAGACCGATTCGACGACCTCTCGCGCGGTGAGTTCCGCACTACCGACCCGGGCCAAAAGTGTCTCGGCGTCATCAAGGCGCAGAGTCTTGGCCGCAGTTTCCAAAACCTTGTCCGTGGCTTTCTTGCCCGCGTTTTCAAAGGCGGCCCGCACAAGTTCATTGCCGAGCTTGGCGTAGCGTTCCTTGTTCGCCTCCCGAAGCGCGCGGCGGATGGCCGTCTTGGCCTTGCCGGTTTGCGCAATATCGAGCCAGGTCGCCTGCGGCGCCTGTCCTTCGGCGGTGATGATGTCCACGGATTGGCCATTCTTGAGCCGCGTCCAAAGCGGAACGCGTAGCCCATCTACCTTGGCCCCGACGCACGCGGAGCCGATGCGCGTGTGAATGGCATAGGCAAAATCCAGCGGCGTCGCCCCTTTGGGCAGCTTCACCACGTCGCCCTTGGGTGTGAAGCAAAAAACCTTGTCCGAATACATCTCGAGCTTGACCGCTTCGAGGAAGGCATCGTGATCCTCCTCAGCGTCGAATTGCTCGGTCAGGCCCGCAATCCACTTCGCGGGATCGACGGCAAAGGGGTTCTGCGCGCGTACGCCATCTCTGTAGGACCAATGCGCGGCAACGCCGGTTTCGGCCACTTCGTGCATTTGCCGCGTGCGAATCTGCACCTCGACCCGCTTGCCATCGCGGCCCGACACGGTGGTGTGGATCGAGCGGTAGCCGTTGGATTTCGGTTGGCTGATGTAATCCTTGAACCGCCCGGGCACCGCGCGCCAGCGCTGATGGATCGCACCAAGCGCCGTGTAGGCATCGCTTTCGGTGCGGGTAATCACGCGAAAGCCGTAAATGTCCGACAGGCGGGAGAAGCCGATCTTCTTTTCCTGCATCTTGCGCCAGATCGAATAGGGTTTCTTGGCCCGGCCAAAAACCTCAGCTTCAATTCCGGTGCGCTCCAACTCATAGCGCATGTCAGAGGTGATCCGGTGGATCACGTCGCCGGTCTCTTTCTGCAGGGTGACAAAGCGGCGAATGATGCTGGCGCGGCCTTCCGGGTTGAGCACACGGAACGCCAGATCCTCCAGCTCTTCGCGCATCCACTGCATCCCCATGCGTCCGGCAAGCGGCGCGAAGATGTCCATGGTCTCGCGGGCCTTTTGTACCTGCTTCTCGGGGCGCATCGCTTTGATCGTGCGCATGTTGTGCAGCCGGTCGGCGAGTTTGACGAGGATGACCCGCAAGTCCTTCGACATGGCCATGAACAGCTTGCGAAAGTTCTCGGCCTGTTTCGATTCGCTGGATGACAGCTGCAGGTTTGTCAGTTTGGTCACGCCATCAACGAGATCGGCCACTTCCCGGCCAAAACGTTCTTCGACCTCCGAATAAGAGGCCCGGGTGTCTTCGATGGTGTCATGCAGAAGCGCGGTGATGATGGTCGCATCATCAAGCTGTTGCTCTGTCAGGATGGCTGCAACGGCAACAGGGTGCGTGAAATAGGGTTCGCCCGACTTGCGGGTCTGCCCGTCATGCATCTCGCGGCCATACTCATAGGCCGCGAGGATCAGCTTTTCGTTGGTCTTCGGGTTATAATTGCGGACGAGTGCAATCAGATCTTCGGCAGCGATCATCCACGATCAACCTTTTGGTATTCAGCCCTGACCTTGCGCCTCCATGAGCGCGCGCAGCAGCTTTTCTTCGGACATGTCGTCTTCTTGCGGCTTGTCCTGTTCGGCACCCATCAAAAGCGCCATGGCGTCTTCTTCGGGCTCGTCAACTTCGATCTGGGTCTGGTTCGACTCGATCAGGCGCTCACGCAGTTCATCGGCAGACTGGGTTTCCTCGGCGATCTCGCGAAGGGAGACGACCGGGTTTTTGTCGTTGTCACGATCAACGGTGATCGCGGCACCGGCGGAAATCTCGCGGGCACGGTGCGCGGCGAGCATCACCAGGTCAAATCGGTTCGGGACCTTGTCGACGCAATCTTCAACTGTAACGCGGGCCATGGGGCGCTCCTATATCCTGCGGGGCCGTCAGAAGGGCTTCCCTTACCTTGGAAAGCCAGTGTTGACAAGGCGAAAGGGGTTCACAAGGCGGTCATGTCCCGCCGCAAGTCCTCCGGAAGCGCGTCCGTCATTTCACGGACGGTCTTTCGCAATACCGGATGCCGCCAATCCGGGGCAATATCGCACAGAGGGACAAGCACAAAAGCGCGCTCGTGCATTCGCGGGTGAGGCAGGATCAACTGGTCGGGTGAGGACGTCATTTGCTGCTGAAGGGGAAGATTTTGCCAATGCTTGAATGTCGGGGGGTCGGGCGAGACCATGTCGCCAAAACTCAGCATGTCGAGATCAAGCGTGCGGCTTCCCCAACGGACTTCTCGCTCTCTTTCGAAGTCCGCCTCGATGCGGTGAAGGATGGCCAGGCAGTCCGGTGCGCTGCCGGGCCCCACAACTTCTGCGCAAGCGTTGGCATAATCCGGACCGGTTCCGGCCGGAAAGCAGGGTGTCGCGAAAAATCGGCTAACCCGCCTTAGGCGCAGCCCATTTTGGGAAAACGCCTGCAGCGCGGCTTTCAGTGTGCCTGCCGGATCCCCAGCTTTTGATCCAAGATTTGACCCCAGTGCGATGAGCATTCTTACACCTTCTGATCTTCGCATACTATCCTTATGGGGGAGCAATTCCCCTTGAATAACGTCACAATTCCTTTAACCTTTAACACGGCTCTGCCTTCTTTTTCACACTCACGATTTCAGGCGGACCACTTTGTAAGGAAGGACATTTCATGTTTTACAAAGACGAGCGGCTCGCGCTGTTCATCGACGGATCCAACCTCTATGCGGCTGCCAAAGCCTTGGGGTTCGATATAGACTACAAGCTCCTGAGACAAGAGTTTGCGCGTCGCGGCAAGATGGTAAGAGCCTTTTATTACACGGCTTTACTGGAAAACGACGAGTATTCTCCGATCCGCCCTCTGGTCGATTGGCTGCACTACAACGGGTTCACCATGGTCACGAAACCGGCCAAGGAATACACCGACAGCCAGGGGCGCCGGAAGGTCAAAGGCAACATGGATATCGAACTGACGGTCGATGCCATGGAGCTTGCGCCGCGTGTCGATCACATCGTTCTGTTCTCTGGTGACGGTGATTTCCGGCCGCTGGTCGAATCGCTTCAGCGTCAGGGAGTTCGCGTTTCGGTTGTATCAACAATCCGCAGCCAGCCCCCGATGATTGCCGATGAACTGCGTCGCCAAGCGGACAATTTCATCGAGCTTGATGAACTTCGCGACGTGATCGGGCGACCGCCGCGCGAGGTTCCGGCGGAACGCAGTTTCGAGGTGGCAACCGGCAAATGATCCGCACATCGGCCTGATGGGGACGGTCGCACTGTGAGTTTCATTTCGGTTGATATGCTCGCTTCTCTGGGCGGGCTCTTCCTGGCGGCCTTCGGGGCCGCCACTCTTTTGCCGTTCCAGTCAGAAGTGGTTTTCGTCGCCTTGCAGGTGGCGGAGGCCGCGCCTTTGTCGGCCATGATTGTGGTCGCGAGCATCGGCAACACGCTTGGTGCCGTGGTCAATTACATCATGGGCCGCGGTGTTGAGCGGTTCCGCGGCAGTCGGTGGTTTCCGGTTCGGGACAAAAACCTCGCCCGCGCGCAGGAATGGTATGCGCGTTACGGAATCTGGACGCTGCTTTTCAGCTGGGCCCCTGTCGGCGACGCCTTCACCGTTATCGCCGGGATCATGCGCACGCCGTTTTGGCTTTTCCTGGGTCTCGTGACCATCGCCAAGACAGGCCGGTACATTGTTTTGGCGTGGCTTACGGCACAAGCGCAGGGGGCTGTTTAAGCGGCCCTTTGCCTTCGGGGCTGGACCTGTGGCGTCTCAGGCATTACCTCGCCATAACAAGGAGACCTGCGATGACCGACAGCCAAGCAAAGACACTGACGCTCTACCTCGCAGCACCGCGAGGGTTCTGCGCGGGTGTGGACCGTGCGATCAAGATTGTCGAAATGGCGCTGCAGAAATGGGGTGCGCCGGTCTATGTGCGGCACGAGATTGTACACAACAAATACGTTGTGGACGATCTGCGGTCCAAAGGCGCGGTCTTTGTCGAAGAGCTCGAAGAATGCCCCGACGATCGCCCTGTCATCTTTTCCGCGCATGGCGTTCCCAAGACTGTACCGGCCGCCGCGGCAGCCCGTGACATGGTCTATGTGGACGCAACCTGTCCGCTGGTGTCGAAGGTGCATATCGAAGCCGCCCGGCACTCCCAGAACGGTCTTCAGATGATCATGATTGGGCACGCGGGGCACCCGGAAACAGTTGGAACCATGGGGCAATTGCCGGACGGCGAAGTGCTTTTGGTTGAAACGCCGGAGGATGTGGCAACAGTCGAGGTGCGTGATCCGGAACGCTTGGCTTTTGTGACGCAAACCACGCTCTCCGTGGACGACACCATCGATATCGTGGCCGCGCTCAAGGAGCGGTTCCCTTCCATTGTCGGCCCGCACAAGGAAGACATCTGTTACGCCACGACCAACCGTCAATTGGCGGTGAAGGCGATTGCATCAGATTGTGATGCTTTGCTGGTCGTTGGGGCACCAAACTCGTCAAACTCGAAGCGTTTGGTTGAGGTGGCCTCGAAGGCAGGCTGCTCTTATTCGCAGCTGGTCCAGCGCGCCGCCGATATTGACTGGCGCGCGCTTGAGGGTATTCGCAGTGTTGGGATCACAGCCGGGGCCTCCGCGCCGGAAGTGCTGATCAACGAGGTGATAGACGCCTTCCGCGCGCGCTACGACACAACCGTTGAACTGGTAGAGACGGCTCAAGAGAACGTCGAGTTCAAGGTGCCGCGCGTGCTGCGTGAGAAGGTTTAGCCCTAAGCCGTCTTGCCCTTCGTGCTTCGCGCGCCATTTTGACCGATACCCTGTTTCTCTTGGATCTGGTCCGCAAAGGAGATGCCCGTGCAAGACGTTCCTCGCTCTGCCCTGATCCTCGGGTTGGCCGGTGTCTTGCCTTTTTCCTGGGGTGCTCTGACGGTTCTTGTCCCTGATCTGGCGGACTGGACGATCCGAACAATCGGATCGCGCTTTGCCGGGCCTTACGTGCAATTGTTCTATGGCGCGGTGATCCTGGCCTTCATGTCCGGGGTTCTTTGGGGTTTTGCCACCAAGGCTGAGGGTCCGGGGGCCGCGACAGGCTATGCGCTTTCAACCGTACCCGCCCTCTGGGCTTTTTTCATGACAGGCGGGGGTCCGACATCTGCCGGGATTGCCCTGATCGCCGGGTTTCTTGCGCTGCTGCTTCTTGACTGGCAGTTCTGGCGTTGGGGTTTGGCCCCTGCGTGGTGGATGAAGCTGCGCGTGCTTCTGACAGGCCTTGTTGTCTTGTGTCTTGCCATCGGGGTTTTTGCCTGACGGACGGGGCTTCTCTTTCGCAAGAGCATGGCTAGACTGGCGGACACCGTATCCGTGAAAGGCTCCGCCATGTTATCCATGCAATTCCTGATGACCGCCTTCGTTGTTGTGCTCGCGCCGGGCACCGGCGTTCTCTATACGCTCGCCGTCGCGCTGGGGCAGGGGCGGCGTGCGGCGATTGCCGCGTCTGTCGGCTGCACCATCGGGATCGTACCGCATCTCGCGGCGGCCAGCCTTGGGCTCGCGGCATTGCTCCATACATCGGCGCTGCTCTTTACCGTGGTCAAGATGATCGGCGTGGCTTACCTGCTGTGGCTGGCTTGGCAGGCCTTGCAGGACGGCGGGGCTCTGTCTGTGGATGCCGAGGCCAAACGGCAAAGCATGACGCGCATCGCGACGCGGGGCGCGCTGATCAACATTCTCAACCCGAAGCTTTCGGTGTTCTTCCTGGCGTTGTTGCCGCCGTTCCTGTCTGGCGATCCGGCTTCTGCGACGATGGAAATGGCCCTGCTGGGTGCCGTGTTCATGGCGATGACGTTTGGTGTTTTCGTGATCTACGGCCTGTTCGCGGCTCAAGCCCGCGATTGGGTGCTGGGCAGTCAACGGTTGATGCGCTGGCTGAACCGCAGCTTTGCCGCCCTGTTCGCCGCACTTGCGGGCCGGCTTGCGCTGGAGCGGGTGTAAGCGATGAGCGATTCTGTCACGATTGACGTCTACGACATGCGGGCGGGAGAATATGCGGAGGTGACTGCATCCGATGCGCCCGACGCCACACTGAGCGCCTTCATGGCGCGACTGCCTGACAAGGCGCGGGTTCTGGATCTCGGCTGTGGACCCGGCGCCTCTGCCGGGTTCATGGCCCAGGCCGGTCATGACGTTGAAGCGTGGGACGCGTCCAGCGGCATGGTCCGTCTGGCTCAGGAAAAACCGGGGGTTCAGGCCCGGCAAGCCAGTTTCGACGATCTGGCGCAGGTTGATCCGCAGAGTTTCGATGCGGTATGGGCAAACTTCTCGCTCCTGCACGCGCCGCGCAAGGCGATGCCGCGCCATATCTCTGAAATTGCCCGGATTTTGAAGCCCGGTGGTCTGTTTCATATCGCGGTGAAGTCGGGATCCGGGGAGAAACGGGACAAGATTGGACGTCTCTACAGCTTCTACACTCAGGACGACATTACAGGTCTGCTGCTGGACGCAGGGCTGACGCCCGGCGAATACCAGACTGGGCGTGATAGGGGACTTGACGGCAGCCTGTCGGACTGGATATCCGTCACGGCCCATGCCTGATTTATTTGCTTACACAGACGGAGCCTGCTCCGGAAATCCCGGCCCCGGTGGATGGGGTGCGCTGCTCCAAGCCAAGGACGGAGAGACGCTTGTCAAGGAGCGCACGCTCCAAGGCGGTGAGGCGCAGACCACAAACAACCGGATGGAGTTGCTGGCGGCGATCCATGCGCTTGAATCCCTGTCGCGGGCGTCACGGATCACCGTTGTTACCGACAGCGCCTATGTGAAGAATGGCGTCACGGGTTGGATTCATGGCTGGAAACGCAACGGCTGGAAAACTGCGGCCAAGAAGCCGGTCAAGAATGCCGAGTTGTGGCAACGTCTGGACGAGGCCCAGGCCCGGCATGACGTCACGTGGGAATGGGTAAAGGGCCACGCCGGTCATCCTGAGAACGAACGCGCGGATGAGCTGGCCCGAGCAGGTATGGCCCCGTTCAAGTAGGACGACACGTGGTATCCAAGGTGGCGGAAAATTTTGCCGGGACAAAATTTTGATTGGGGCGTTGCCCCGCCGCAGCGATGCTGCGACTCCCCAGGATATTGGAAGCACAAAGAAACAGGGCGCGGGTTTGCCCGTGTTTTGAGTATTCATCGGCGCGGCGAGCCGCTAAGGGGTTGATGCATGACCCTGCTCGACTTTCTTGACTACACCTCTGTTCTGGTTTTTGCGCTGACGGGTGCGCTGGTGGCGAGCCGGGCGCAGCTTGATATCGTTGGATTCGCGTTTCTTGCCAGTTTGACCGGTCTGGGTGGCGGGACCTTGCGCGATTTGCTTTTGGACCGCACCCCGATCTGGATTGAAGATCCCAAGTACCTAGCGCTGACGTGCGCAGCGGCGGTCGTCGTGTTCTTTTCAGCGCATCGGTTTGAAAGCCGCTATGCCGCGATTGTCTGGCTTGATGCCGCCGCGCTTGCAGTGGCGGTTGCTGCCGGGGCAGGTATTGCGCAGGGTCTCGGATCGCCGTGGCCGATTGTTCTGGTCATGGGCATTGTCACCGGCAGTGTCGGTGGTCTCATGCGAGATGTGGTCGCGAATGAAGTGCCCCTGGTGCTGAAGCAAGGCGAGTTGTACGTGACCTGTGCCTTTGCAGGTTCTGCGGCTTTGGCGGTGGCGGCTGCACTTGGTCTTGAAGCGGGCATTGCGACGATGGCCGCTGTGCTGGCCACCTTTGCGTTGCGGGCAGGGTCCATTGCTTTTGGCTGGAAACTGCCCGTCTACAAGCCGCGTCCGCCGCGCAGGTAGCGGTTACTGCAGATCACCAAACGCCCGTTTGAGACGCTCTGCGGCTTCGACCACGTTTGCGCGGGTGGTGCCGAAGTTGAACCGCAGGAACGTTTCGCCGCCGGAGCCAAAAGTTGGGCCGTGATTGGCGGCGATTTTTGCGTCCTGTTCGACGCGGCGGGTGAACTCGGCGCGATCCATGCCGGTGCCGGAGAAATCGACCCAAGCCAGGTATGTGGATTCCATCGGCATAGAGGCCACGCCCGGGATGCCTTCGATTGCCTGATCAAAAATCTTGCGATTCTCATCTAGGTAAACTGTCAACTCGTCCACCCAGGCCGCGCCCTCGGGCGAATAGGCGGCGGTGACCATGTGCAGGCCAAAGGAGTTCGGGGAGATGCCGAGACCTGCCATCCGGGCAGCAAAACGAGCGCGCAGGTCGTCATCGGGGATGATGACATTGCCGGTATGCGAGCCTGCGATGTTGAAGGTTTTGGTGGCGGCGGTGAGCATGACAAGCCGCTCTTCGACATCGCCGCCGATCAACGGCATTGTCGTATGCTTGTGGCCGGGCATCACGAGGTCTTCGTGAATTTCGTCGGAGATGAGGATCAGATCGTGCCGTTTGGCGAACGCGGCGACGCCTTTGAGTTCGGCCCGGCTCCAGACCCGGCCGCCGGGATTGTGCGGCGAACACAGGATGACCATGCGCTCGTCGCCTGTCATCTGGGCGTCGTAGGCGTCGAAGTCCATCTCGTATTTGCCATCCCGTTGGACCAGCGGGCATTCGACAACCGTCCGCCCGGCGGCTTTGATGACGCGGGCAAAGGCGTGGTAGACGGGCGTAAACAACACCACGCCATCCCCGGGGTTGGTGTAGGCATCGACGCAAAGACCTGTGGCGTTGACAAGACCATGGGTGGTGAAGACCCATTTGGGGTCAATCTGCCATCCGTGTCGCTCCTGCATCCACCATTGGATGGCGTTCAGATAGGCGCCATCGTTGCCGAAATAACCGTAGATCCCATGATCCGCCATGTTTTGCAGCGCCGCTTGAACGCAGTCTGGCGGGCGAAAATCCATATCCGCAACCCACATGGCCAAACCGCCTTCCGCAGGAACACCATAGATCGGTTCCATCATGTCCCACTTGGAACAATGGCTGCCAAAACGGTCGATGGTCTCGTCGAAACGGCTCATGGGCGGTCCTTTCCTGCTGATTGGCTTATTCGTCGCCGGAAGTGCGCGGCTCTGCAAGGGCGAAACGTATAGCGGTTGCCTTTGGCCGGGTATCGCAGTTGCGATTTGTGGCACTTCGCCCTAAATCAGCCGCATGAAGCGGAACATACTCATTCACCCCGATCCACGCCTGAAGAAGGTTTGCGAAGGCGTCGGCGATTTGTCGGACGATCTGCGCAGCCTTGCGGATGACATGCTCGAAACCATGTATGATGCGCCGGGCATCGGCCTCGCCGCTCCGCAGATCGGCGTGCTGTCGCGGCTGATTGTGCTGGATTGCGTCAAGGCGGACAGCGAAGCACCGCGCCCTTTGGTGATGTTCAACCCCAAGATCATTGCGGCGTCGGACGAAGAGAATGTCTACGAAGAGGGCTGCCTGTCGATCCCGGATCAGTACGCGGAGGTGACGCGGCCCAAGGTTGTCGATGTGGAATGGATCGACCGGGACGGCAACGTCCAGACCGAGACATTTGACGGGCTTTGGGCAACCTGCGTTCAGCATGAAATTGATCACCTCGATGGCAAGCTGTTCATTGACTATCTCAAGCCGCTGAAACGCCAGATGATCACACGCAAGATGGTCAAGCTCAAAAAAGAGCTGGCGCGGGAGAAGGCGTGAGCGTTCTGGAGATCGTGCAATGGCCCGACGCCCGACTGGCGCGGCTTTGTGCACCTGTTTCGGACATAGAGGCGCTGAAGGCGGATATCCGCGATCTGTTCGAGACCATGTATGCCGCCCCCGGACGCGGGCTCGCGGGCCCCCAGATTGGTCTCATGAGCAGGGTCTTCGTGATGGACGCCGGTTGGAAAGATGGAACCAAGACACCTTTGGCCTGCATCAATCCGGAGATCACGGAGCGTTCCGATGAAAAGATCACCGGACCGGAAGGGTGTCTGTCGATGCCGGGAGTCACGGCGGACGTTGTTCGCCACGCGCGCATCACGCTGGCTTTTTCGGATTTGATTGGAGCGCGACAGTCAATGGAGATGACCGGTGCCGAAGCAATCATTGCGCAGCATGAACTTGATCACCTCGATGGTGTGATGCACTTCGACCGGCTGGAGACACAGGCGCGCGCGGCGCTTCTGAAAGATTACGAGGCCTTGGCATGACGGTCCGAACTTGCATTCCCTACCCCGACAAGCGGCTCAGGACCGTGGCGGACCCGGTGGAGGAGATCACCGATGAGGTCCGCGCGGTCTGGCAGGACATGATCGATACGATGGAGGCGATGCCCGGTGTTGGCATGGGCGCGCCGCAAATCGGGGTGCTGCTGCGTCTGGCGGTTGTCGACGCATCCGAGGCGCGTGGTCAGGCGGTGCGCATGGCAAACCCGGAGATTCTGCATGCGTCGGTAAAACTGCGCGACCATGAAGAGGCGTCACCGAACTTGCCCGGGGTGTCGGCAAAGATATCCCGCCCGCGCGCCGTGACGGTCCGTTTAATGGACGAGGCCGGCGAGACGGTGGAACGCGATTTTGTCGGGCTGTGGGCGACGTCGGTGCAACATCAGATCGATCACCTGAATGGCAAACTGTTTATCGATCATCTGAGCAGGACCAAACGCGATATGCTGGTCAAGAAGTCGAAGAAACTCGCCAAGGGTGCGGGGTAAAACCCCGCCCTACAGATGCGCAGTCTCTAGGGTCACTGGATCGAACAGGGATCAATCTGCGCGCGGGTCCGTAGGGCGGGGCTGTGCTCCGCGCTGTTTGCGGGTAAGTGAACCGGGAAGAAGCAGGGGAGCCGCAACATGCGTCTGGTTTTCATGGGCAGTCCGGAATTTTCCGTGCCGGTTTTGGATGCGTTGGTTGAGGCCGGGCACGAGATTGCATGTGTTTACTGCCAACCGCCGCGTCCGGCCGGACGCGGCAAGAAGGATCGACCAACCCCGGTGCAAGCCAGAGCAGAGGCCTTGGGGTTGCTAGTCCGGCACCCGGTTTCCTTGAAAACCGCGGAAGAGCAGGCTGCGTTCGAGGCTTTGAACGCAGACGTTGCGGTCGTTGTGGCCTACGGTTTGATTCTGCCGCAGGCTGTTCTGGACGCGCCGAAGCAAGGCTGCCTGAACATCCATGCCAGCCTGTTGCCCCGCTGGCGCGGCGCGGCGCCCATTCACCGGGCGATCATGGCGGGCGACGCTGAGACCGGTGTGTGCATCATGCAGATGGAGGCGGGGCTCGACACTGGTCCCGTGTTGATGCGCGAGGCTTTGGCGATTGGGGATGAGGAAACAACCGGCGCGCTGCACGATCGCTTGAGTGCAAAGGGCGCGAGACTGATTGTCGAAGCATTGGACGCGCTGCCCAACCTTGACCCGGTAGAGCAGCCCGAAGAAGGCGTGACCTATGCCGCCAAGATCGACAAGGCCGAGGCCGCCATTGACTGGAGCCAACCCGCCGAAGTGGTCAGTCGGCAGATCAGAGGTCTTGCGCCGTTTCCCGGTGCATGGACGCTGCATCGTGAGGCGCGGCTGAAATTGCTCGGTGCGCGCGTGGCGCAAGGGCAGGGCACCTCCGGTGAGGCGCTTGACGATGCATTCACCATTGCTTGCGGAACGGGTGCAGTGCAGATTACGCGTGCACAGCGCGCCGGTAAGGGGGCTCAGGACGCAGAGGTTTTCCTGCGCGGCCACCCCATTGCCGCAGGCGCACGGCTTGGAGGCTGACAGATGTTCCCAGTTCTCATCGGAACCGTCGTGATTGCGGGCATCGTGGGCTATGCCTCGGAAAAGTCTGGCTTCACGCATAATGGCATTTTGCAAAGCATCATCATTTGCATTGGCGGCGCGTTTCTCGCCTATTTTGTCCGGTTGATGTTTGGCATTGGATTCGGCTCGGCGGGTCTGAACGCCATTGCGTCCTCAATCGGGGCGTTGATCATCGTGCCGTTCCACTGGCGCAAGTAGAGGGAGTTTTCGAATGAGCATAATCTGGTTGATCATCGTCGGTGCAGCCGCCGGGTTCCTGGCCACGCGCTTCATGAACCTGCAGCTGGGCACCTTGCAAACTATCGGCATCGGTATCGGTGGAGCGCTGATCGGCGGGCTGATCCTGCGTTTCCTGCTTGCGGTGACCGGAATGCTGGCAGGGCTCGTGGGGGCCGTTCTCGGGGCGATGCTGCTGCTCTGGGCTTTCAAGACTTTCATTCAGAAGTAACACGCGCCCGTACCGGCGATCTGTGCATCGCTGCGCGGCCTCTGCGCGGGGATGTGGATTTGTTTTGGCCGGTGTCTGGCATAGCTCCTAAGCCAACGTTCAATGGAGGCGCAGATGGGACAGTTGGTTGATGGCAAATGGCAGGTGCAATCCCTGAGGGCCTTGTCCAAGGATGGCGCCTTTACCCGCAAGGCTTCGCAGTTTCGCAATTGGATTACGCCCGACGGCGCAGCAGGCCCGACCGGCGAGGCAGGCTTTGCCGCGGAAGCAGACCGGTATCATCTGTATGTCAGCCATGCATGTCCATGGGCGCATCGCGCGCTGATCTTTCGCAGTCTCAAAGGGCTTGAGCCCCTCATTTCGGTGAGTGCCGTGCATCCGGATATGCTGGACGATGGCTGGTCCTTCGAAACCGACGGTGCGGGCGCGACAGGCGACGCGCTCTATGGTTTGCCCTTCTTGCGCGATCTCTATGTCAAAGCTGACCCGTCTGCCACGACACGGGTCACCGTTCCAGTGCTTTGGGACAAAACACGCCAGACCATCGTATCAAACGAAAGTGCGGAGATCATTCGCATGTTCAACAGCGCGTTTGATCATCTGACCGGAGAACCCTCGGACTACTATCCGTCGGACCTGAGGTCAGAGATCGACACCGTGAACGCGCGGATCTACGACACCCTGAACAACGGTGTGTACAAAAGCGGTTTCGCGACAACACAGGAAGCCTATGAGGCCGCAGTATACCCGTTGTTCGAAACACTGGATTGGATCGAGGCGCGTCTTGAGAGTAAACGGTATCTCGTTGGACCTCGGATCACGGAAGCGGATTGGCGGCTCTTCACCACGTTGATCCGGTTCGACAAGGTGTATCACGGTCACTTCAAATGCAACCGCAAGCGCATCGTCGATTATCCGAATATCTGGGGGTATTTGCGCGAGTTGTACCAATGGCCCGGCGTGTCGGAAACCGTGAACTTCCATCACATCACGCGGCACTACCATTTCAGCCACGAATCGGTGAACCCGCATCGGATCGTGCCCATCGGCCCTGATCTTGATTTGCTCGCACCACATGGACGCGGCGCTCTGGAAGCCGTCTGATCAGGCGTTCAGCCGGCCGTGGTGATCGACCATGGCGGCAAGATCGGAGGGTTCCGTGGCGCTGGTGACAAAAGCACAGGCGTTTGCGCAGTGCTCAAAGATGGACCCGTCCGAGAAAAAGCGCGTGTTGGTCACAAAGATGACTCGGGCCTCCGGCTGCCGGAAACTGGCGTAATCCGAGACCGAAAGGGAACTACCCCGCTCCAGAACGAGGTCCAGAATGATCACGTCAAAGGTCAACTCTTGCAGCAGGTCGTAAGCCGCCTCATCGCTCGTGGCCGTGTGAACCAGCCAACCCAGCCGCTCTAGGTGCTTCTTCCAAAGCGCGGCCAGCGCAGGATTGCTTTCGACAATCAAGACCATCAGGTGACATCTCCGGGGCATACGTACAGGCGCACGGGGCGCGCTGAGTGTTTGACCAATGTTGAACGAAAGTCTGAAGAAAGAATTAATGCGTTGGTAACTTCTATGAAGAATTCGTGAACTGTCGGCGGGGTGCTGCCTGCATCCGCTTGCCGATACAGGATGCCCTGTTAGTGTGCGCGGCAAGAACGATGAATTCGGGAGGTGTCATGCGGTTTCTCAGCTTGGTTTCAGCGATGTCAGTGCTCATCGCCAGCGCAGTTTCTGCTCAGGAAGCGATCCCCTGCGGCGGTGGGTTTTCGGCCTTCAAAGAGGGGCTGATCGCGGAAGCCGTCTCGAAAGGGCATGAAGAGGCGACGGCCCGGCGTTTTCTTTCGGGTGCCACGCAGTCGCAAAGCGTCCTGAAAGCCGACAAGCGGCAGGGCATCTTTCAGGACCCTTTCATCACCTTTTCACGCAAGCTGATCTCGCAGAACCGCCTCGACAAAGGCCGCCAGATGGGCCAGCGGTATGATGCGGTCTTTGATCGGGTCGAACAGGAATACGGCATCTCCCGCGGTGTTCTTCTTGCCTTCTGGGCCTTTGAGACGGATTACGGCTCTTTCCAGGGGGACTTCAACACACTCAACGCGCTTGTGACCCTGGCTCATGACTGCCGCCGCCCCGAGATTTTCCGCCCGCAGATCTTTGCGGCGCTGTCGCTCTATGAAAACGGCGATTTTGATCCGGCAAACACGACGGGGGCTTGGGCCGGTGAGATCGGCATGGTGCAGATGCTGCCCAAGGACATCCTTGAAAACGGGGTTGATGGTGATGGCGACGGTCACGTGATGCTCAAGACCTCCGCCCCGGACGCCCTCCTGTCCGGTGCCAAGATGCTGTCTCACTTGGGCTGGCGCTACGGCGAGCCGTGGTTGCAGGAAATCCGCTTGCCGCAGGGCTTTGACTGGTCATTGACCGGATTGCAGACCGAAATGAGCGTGGCGGATTGGGAAAAAATCGGCGTCCGCGCACGCGATGGGCAACTTGATGACGGGCGGCTGATGGCCTCAATCATTCTGCCGCAGGGCAAGGATGGTCCCAAGTTCCTCGCATACCCGAACTTTCGGGTCTATTTCGAATGGAACCAGAGCTTCACCTATGTGCTGACCGCTGCGTATTTCGGGACGCGGCTGACGGGTGCGCCTGTCTATGATGCAGGAAGCCCGGCACAGGGTCTCGAAGGCGCGCAGATGAAAGAGCTGCAACGCAAGCTCGACGCGCGTGGGTTTGATGTTGGCGCGATTGACGGGATTCTCGGGGCGGGAACCCGCGCCGCTGTCCGCGCTGTGCAAAAGGAGCTTGGGTTGCCGGTGGATGGTTGGCCGACCATGGCGCTTTTGAGCAGGCTGTAGTCCGCGCAAGACGGTCGCCTCAAACCCACTACAGCCGGTAGGGCGGGGCTATGCCCCGCCGTTCTGCTACGGAATGATTTCGAACTTCGTCACATCGACCATGCCGCGATCTGTGATCTTCAGCGCGGGGATGACGGGCAGTGCAAGGAAGGCCAACTGCAGGAATGGCTCTTCCAATGTTACGCCCAAAGAGCGGGCCGCATCGCGCAAAGGGATCAGGTCGTCCCGCACCCGTTCGAACGGCTCCAGCGACATCAACCCCGCCACCGGCAAGGCAAGTTCCGCAAGGATCTTCCCGCTCGAGGCGACAACAAACCCGCCTTCTATGTCAGACAGCCGGTTCGCCGCCAGAGCCATGTCTTCATAGGTCACGCCGACGCAGGCGATGTTGTGGTGGTCGTGGCAAACGGTTGAGGCTATGGCCCCTGCCTTGAGGCCGAACCCTTTGACAAATCCATTGGCAATGTTGCCGTTCTTGCCGTGGCGTTCGACCACTGAAATGCGGATCAGGTCTCGGCTCACGTCCGGCGCTTTGTCACCGTCTACAATCGCAATGTCTTCATGCAGGTGATCCGTCAGGATCTGCCCCTCGCGGATGCCAATTACATCTGTGTTCGTCCGATTGCCACTGGCGCGAAAATCCTTTGCAGTGACCTTGGGGGCTTTGACCGATCCTCTGCCCACAGGCTCCAGCACCTGCCGCGCGGCAAAGGCTTTTTCCGTGACCTGAACACCGGCAGCCCAGACATGCCGCGCATTGCAGCCCTCCAAACTGTCTATGGCGACGATATCAGCGCGTTTGCCCGGCGCGATCATACCGCGATCCTTCAACCCAAAGGCTTCGGCTGCGGACAGCGTTGCCGCCCGATAGGCGGCTAGAGGTGAGGTGCCAAGCCGGATCATCTCGCGGATCATGTAGTCAAGGTGCCCGTGTTCGGCGATGTCGAGCGGATTTCGGTCGTCCGTGCACAGGCACATATACGGCGCGGTTGCATCGGTCAGCAGAGGGCGCAAGGCGTGCATGTCCTTGGACACAGATCCTTCCCGGATCAAGACACGCATACCCTTGCGCAGTTTTTCAAGCGCCTCTTCGGGTGATGTCGCCTCATGCTCGGTGCGAATACCGGCGGCGACATAGGCGTTCAAGTCCTTGCCGGAAAGCAAGGGACAATGGCCGTCGATATGGCCGCCTTCGAACAGGGCCAGCTTGTCCATGCAGTCCGGATCGCGATGAATCACGCCGGGGAAATTCATGAACTCGGCAAGGCCCAGTCCTGACGGATCCCCCATCAACGCTGCGATCTCTGACGCGGGCAGCTCCGCCCCGGCGGTCTCCATATGGGTTGACGGCACGCAGGACGAGAGCTGTACCTTAATGTCCATCAGCGTGCGGCGAGAGGCTTCCTGGAAATACCGGACCCCGGCTGCGCCGATCACATTGGCGATTTCATGTGGATCGCAGATCGCGGTGGTCACGCCGCGCGGGGCGACGCAGCGGTCAAACTCGAACGGTGTGACAAGGGAGGATTCGATGTGCAGGTGCGTGTCGATGAAGCCCGGAACAAGGATCAGGCCGCTGACATCGACAACGTCGCGCCCGTCATAAGAGTCACATGTCCCGACAATCGTATCACCACAGATAGCGACATCGCCTTCGAGCAAAGCGCCCGTGATCAGATCGAGCACACGCCCGCCCCGCAAAACCACGTCCGCTTTTTCGTCGCCACGTCCTTGCGCGATACGTTGCACCAGATTGGCCATGTTACACCTCATTGAAACTCTGGATGCATCCTGACACAGCTGGTGGCGGGGGGCGAGACGCATCACAAGGCGCTTGTCATATTGCGTAGTGCGCCATGGAAACATGCGATACCTTCCGAAACATGCCGGATTCGCCGCCAGAACAGCCGTTTTCAGGCCGCTCTTGTTGCAAAACGTCCGAAAAGATGATCTTTGACTGACCAGTCAATAAAAAACAGGGAGATCTATCATGATCCGCACAACGACCTCCGCACTTGCGCTGAGCCTTGCTGCCGGGGCTGCCTTTGCCGACTGTTCCTCCGTCACTTTCTCCGATGTGGGCTGGACCGACATCACAGCGACCACCGCGGCCACGACCCTGGTGCTGGACGCTTTGGGCTATGAGACGGACATCAAGGTTCTGTCCGTTCCGGTAACCTATACCTCCATGGCCAAGGGCGACATCGATATCTTCCTCGGCAACTGGATGCCTACGATGGAAGCGGACATTGCGCCGTATCGCGAAGCGGGCACCGTTGATACCGTGCGCGCCAACCTGGAAGGCGCGAAGTACACGTTGGCCACAAACGCTGCCGGCGCCGCGCTTGGCATTGATGATTTTTCCAAGATTGCGGCTCACGCTGATGCTCTGGATGAGACGATCTACGGCATTGAGCCGGGCAACGACGGCAACCGCCTGATCATGGATATGATCGACGCCAACGCCTTTGATCTTGAAGGGTTCGACGTCAAGGAAAGCTCCGAGCAAGGCATGCTGGCACAGGTTGGTCGTGCCGATGGCCGTGATGAGCCTGTTGTTTTCCTTGCATGGGAGCCGCATCCCATGAACGCGAATTACGACCTGACTTATCTCACGGGGGGCGACGACTATTTCGGTCCGAACCTCGGTGGCGCGACGGTCTTTACCAACACACGGTCTGGCTATGTGGCCGAATGCCCGAACGTTGGCGCGCTTCTCAACAATCTCGAGTTCAGCCTCGCGATGGAAAACGAGATCATGGGCGCGATTCTGGATGATGGCGCCGATCCTCAGGACGCGGCCAAAGCCTGGCTCAAGGCCAACATGGGTGTTCTTGATGGCTGGCTGGCTGGCGTGACCGCAATGGACGGAAGCGATGCCAAAAGTGCAGTCATGAGCGCGCTCGAAGGCTGAACGCAGCCTTGATTGGCACCCCGAAACCCGGGTGCAGGAAGTTGGAATCGGCAGGGCGGCAACGTCCTGCCGTTTTTTATCATTTGAATAAAAATCATTTCTAAGCAGAGCGTTAAAGAGTGCTTCAGATTCGCATTGTAGTTGCCTCCCAATCACTGTGACGGTGAGCGGAGAAAAGCTATGGGTCTCAGAACGGCAATGATGCTGGCCCTGATGCCGTTGGTCTGCCTTGTGGCATACCTTGGGATCAAGGACGGACGGGCATCCCTGGAACATATCAACAGGATGAGCGACGTTGGCAGGCTTGCGCATCACGTCGAAAAAGTGGGCGACGTTATCCATGAGTTACAGAAGGAGCGCGGCTATTCCGCCGGCTTTACCGCATCCAAGGGCAAGAATTTCAGCGACGCGCTCAAACAGCAAAGGTCCGACACCGATGCTGTGCTCTTGACGCTTGAACCGGTTATTCCGACTCTGCAGGATCTTTACCCCGAGGAGATGGCGCGCGCCGTGACTGGTTTGGAGTCCTTGCTGGCTCAACGCAGTACGATCGACGCCTTTGAAACAACGGTTCCGAAGCTTGCCGGTTATTATACCGGGATAATCAATGCCCTGATCTCGGTGTCAACGCACGCCAGAACGACGCCATCGGTTGAAAGTGTCAACACGCTGCTTGAGGCGCAGCAGTATGTCTCCTTGGCAAAGGAGGCGGCGGGCCTGGAACGCGCCATGGGGGCCACAGGACTTGGCTCAGAAGCGTTCCCAGACGCGATTCACAAGCGATACACCAGTCTTGCAGCCCGGCAGATGGGGTTCCTTGCCAGGGCCGAAGCCGTGTTGAAACGCGACGGTTTCCAGGCTGATCTGATGTCCACAGGAGCAGCCCAGACGGCAGATTCCATGCGGCAAACGATACTCTCATTGCCGTATGGCGGGGATGTCGGGAGCCTGACCGCGCCCGAATGGTTCGCGGCGTCGACGGCTTGGATCGATGCATTGCGGGAAGTGGATATCGCGCTCGGTCAGGAGATTGCCGGCGCGGCTGCGCAGGCAGAGGCGTCAGCATGGACACTGATGCAGCGTGAGACATTGATCGGCGTATTGGGCGGTTTGATCGGGTTCAGCCTCGCAGGCTGGTTCGTGGAGCGCGTTACTCGCAAGCTCAAAACGATGATCCAAATCATGAACGAATTTATCGACGGAAACTTTGAGGCATGGGTCCCGTTTTTGAAGGACAGTGGCGAAATTGGCGTTATGGCAAACGCTGTTTATCGTTTCAAGCAACTCAGCAAAGAGGCCATGCGCAAGAAGGAAACCGATGAAGCGCAACTGAATGCGAAGCACCAGGAGGTAGTCGATCTGGTGACAGAGGGCCTCAATGCCTTGAGCCAAGCGGATCTCAGTTTGAGTTTCGATGATCCACTAGCGGCCGAATACGATGAGATTCGCGCGGATTTCAATGTGACCGTCGCAAATCTTCGGCAGGTTATGGAAGACATTTCCAAATCCGTGAACGACTTGGAGGTGCGATCCGAGACGATGATGCACAGCGCATCCGATCTCGCACAGCGCACCACGCAACAAGTTGGACAGATCAAGGCAACAGCTGAGGCGACTGCTCGGCTCAGCCAGGGTGCTGAAGGGACCAAAGCGGCTATTGGTGGGGCCAAAGAGATGGCCGACGAGGCGAAATCGCGCGCCCAGAAGTCCGGGGAAACCGTATCGGAGGCGGTTGCCGCCATGGATCGAATTTCACAGTCCTCTGATCGCATTGGCCAAATCACGACCATGATCGAAGACTTGTCTTTCCAAACCAATCTGTTGGCGTTGAATGCAGGGGTCGAAGCCGCGCGCGCTGGCACGAGCGGCAAAGGATTTGCTGTTGTTGCAACAGAAGTCCGGGCACTTGCATCGCGTTCGGCGGACGCTGCCATGGAGATCAAGTCACTGATCAGCGAAAACGTGCATCAAATTGAAAGCGGGGTGCAATTGGTTGACCGAACGGGAGAAGAGCTTCAGTCGATCATCGAGCAAATCCTGAAAATCGATGAATCTTTGTCCACTGTCACGGAAGTCGCCGGAAGCCAGGTGCGTGACTTGGGGGATCTGAAAAACACGATGCAGGATCTTCGCGATTTGACGGGTCAGAACCTCGCTTTGGCTGACCAAAGCCAGAACAACTCCGATTCTCTGCGCGGTGTCGCCCAATCCCTGTCTTCGATTGTATCCGGTTTCAACCTGGTAAGGCGGGCCGCCAAGTCTCCGAGCAGCGAACAAGCGGCTTAAATCCGTGTAGCAAACCCGATTTTGCGGCAAGCCGCAGGCTGTGCCGGTTCGCTGTATGCATGTTTGACCAGTAAACGGCTTCACAACGCGATCTTGAATTGTTTATATTGACTGAACAGTCAATAAAACTTCCTCTTCGACAAGATCAAAGGAACGCGCGTGAACTGGTTGACCGAACACAAGCTCCCAGTCGGAGATGTCGCTGAAGCGCTCTTCGATTGGTTACAAAAGAACGGCGCGGTCATTTTTGACGGCATGGCCCTGTTCATGGAGGCGCTGATCGACGGCATTTTGTGGTGTCTGCAAACACCGCCCGAACTGCTCGTCATTTCAATCATGGTTTTAGCAACGGCCTATCTGCATCGCGAGTGGAAAACGCCTGCTCTTGTCGCCTTCGGCTTCTTGTTCATCTTGAACCAAGGCTACTGGGAAGAAACGACCGAAAGCCTGACACTTGTCCTTTCGGCTTGCGTCGTCTGCATGGGCATCGGTGTTCCAATCGGTATCGCCGCCGCACACAGACCGCGCCTTTACGCGTGGATGCGGCCGGTTCTTGACTTGATGCAAACCTTGCCAACCTTTGTCTATCTTATTCCCGCCATTGTGTTTTTTGGTATCGGTATGGTTCCGGGACTGATTGCGACCGTGATCTTCGTGGTTCCGGCACCGATCCGGTTGACCTACCTCGGGATTTCCTCCACGCCGAAGGCCCTTGTGGAGGCTGCCGACGCTTTTGGCGCGACACCTCGCGAAAAGCTCTGGAAAGTGGAGCTTCCCGCTGCACTGCCGCAGATCATGGCCGGGCTGAACCAGACGATCATGCTTTCATTGTCGATGGTGGTTATCGCGGCACTGGTCGGGGCAGATGGCCTTGGTGTGCCGGTCGTGAGGGCGCTCAACCGGGTCGATACGGGCCTTGGTTTCGAAGCGGGTCTGATTATCGTGGTGGTCGCCATCATGCTCGATCGCGCGTTGCGCTGGGGAGACGGCAAATGACGGCAGTTCGTTTTGACAATGTGTCGATCATTTTCGGCGACAAACCGAAAGGGGCCTTGCCTTTGGCGGACCGCGGCCAAAGCCGCGCGGAAATCCAGGAAGCGACAGGGCAGGTCTTGGGCGTGCACGATTGTGCGCTGGAAGTTCAGGAAGGGGAAATCCTTGTCCTGATGGGACTGTCGGGGTCCGGGAAATCCACGCTGTTGCGCGCGGTCAATGGGCTCAACCCGGTTGTGCGCGGTAAGGTCGAGGTGAATGACGGTTCAGCCATGGTGGACGTCACCGATGGCGACGCCAAGACTCTGCGCAGAATGCGGCAGTCGCGCGTCGCAATGGTCTTTCAACAATTCGGGCTACTGCCGTGGCGGACAGTACGGGAAAACGTGCAGTTTCCGCTCGAGTTGGGTCATGCGGGCCGTGCGCAGCAAAAAGACATGGACGCGGCCACGACGGACGCAATCGAGATGGTTGGCTTGGCGGGATGGGAAGACCGCAAGGTCGGCGAATTGTCCGGAGGCATGCAGCAACGGGTTGGCCTTGCGCGCGCCTTTGTGACCGAGGCACCAATTCTGTTGATGGACGAGCCGTTCTCCGCGTTGGATCCGCTGATCCGCACCAAACTGCAGGACGATCTGCTTGATTTGCAGCACAAGCTCAAACGCACGATCATTTTCGTCAGTCACGACTTGGACGAAGCCTTCAAACTGGGCAATCGCATCGCGATCATGGAAGGCGGTCGGATTGTCCAGCTTGGTACGCCGCGCGACATTTTCTCGAACCCCGCCTCCGACTATGTGGCCGACTTTGTAGCCAACATGAACCCGCTGGGCGTCTTGACCGCCTTTGATGTCATGGAGCCGGGTGAGGGCCGCGAGTCAGTTGACGCGGAAACCCCAATCCGGGATCTTCTGCCGCGCCTGAAAGACGGGCCGTTGAGTGTGGTGCAGGGCGGAGCCGTGCGCGGCCGGGTCTCTGCGCAGAGCATCCTGGCTCGGCTCGCAGAGTCCGATCAGGCGTAAACGCGGTCACCAAAGATAGCAGAGCCAACGCGGATGTGCGTGGCACCAAAGGCGACGGCCTGCTCGAAATCACTGCTCATGCCCATCGACAGGCCGCTCAAGCCGTTTCGTTCTGCGATTTTGCGCAACAGGGCGAAGTGCAGTGAAGGCGTCTCGGTCGCCGGCGGGATGCACATCAGGCCTTTGATCGGCAGGTCAAGCGCACGGCACTCGGCGACGAACCCATCCGCTTCGGAGGGGGGCACGCCAGCCTTTTGCGGTTCTTCGCCGGTGTTCACCTGCACAAAAAGCTCCGGGCAGCGACCGGTTTCTTGAGCAATACGCGCGATCGCCTTGGCGAGCTTAGGGCGATCAACCGTGTGAATGGCGTCAAACAGTTCCATGGCCTGGCGGGTTTTGTTGCTTTGCAGGGGGCCGATCAGATGCAACTCCACGCCATCGAACCGGTCCTTGAAATCCGGCCACTTTCCGGCGGCCTCCTGCACTTTGTTTTCGCCAAAAACGCGATGACCGTCGGCCAGAACCGCCTCGACCCGCTCATTGGGTTGGACCTTGCTAACCGCCAACAGGGACACGTCGGAGCGATCCCGCCCCGCCTCTGCACAGGCTTTCTGAATACGGTCTTCGATATCGGTCAGTCCCAAGGATCGTCTCCCCATGCGGTCAAGAAGGGCTCAAGCTCGGCTTCGAAACGCCGCCAAGCCTCGCGGCGTCCGGCATGAATGGGTTGGCGCACTTGTGCAAGGCTCAAAGTTTGAACCGCGCCTTTTGCCTTATGGAAATCAAGACATTGCGGCTCCCAATCAAGGCCTGCAGCTTCCAAAAGAGCCCGCGCCTGCGGCTCCGGGTCACTGACTAGCGCTTCGTAATGAACCTCATGTAAAACGCCGGGCAGACGCTCCTTCCAGTGGTTGACCACCCGGCGGAACCGTTTGATCTCATGGGCAATTTCAGCGAGATCGCAGCCATAGCGGTGCGTTCCGATGGCAAAGAAGTTCTTGTAGATTGACAGTGCGATGTCGCGTGGGTCGCGATGAACAACAATGATGCGCGCGCCGGGCATGGCGCGATGGATCAGGCCGAAGATCATGTAACTCTGGATCGCCTTGTCCGTAATAACACCACCCTGTGCGCCGCTGTCTCTTTGCGCGAGGCGTCGGTAGTGCGCGGCGTAATCGGTCAGAGCCTCGGGCTTGGCAGCATCCAAAGATTTCATGGCTTCTGCGGCCCCGAAACGGGCATAGGCCTGTTTCAGGGCATGGACCATCTCACCTCCGGCGCTGGCCTGACTATGGGCTGCGATCACCTGCTCAACAAGAGTAGTGCCGGAGCGCGGCATGCCGGTGACAAAGACAGGGCGGGGATCGCCCGCTTCCCCTATCGAAGAGAGATCGCCAGATTGCGCTTTGAGAACCGCGTCAATCTCGCGGTCCTTGGAGTTCGGATCGATCGGGGCGAGTTTCAGCTGCGCCGCATTGGCACGCTTCAAGAACGGGAAAACTTTGCCGGTCTCGCCCAGGTCTTCCATCACTTTGGCCAAGGCAAAGCCGAGGTGCACGCGGCCCAGATCGTTAAGCCGGGGGTTATTCCAGAGCTTGATCATCTGCCGGACGAGAGGATCGCCTTTGCGCGGCTTCATTGCGCCGAAGTGGATACGGTAGAGCTCTGGCTCGTTCGGATGGCGTTTGAGCAGCTTTCGCAGAATGTCGGAGGCTTCGTCAAAGCGGCCCTGGCCCTGCAGGAAACGGGCTTTATCCGCTTTGGGGCCGATGGCTTTTTGATCGAGGGCGATCAGGTGATCATAAGCTTGGAGAGAACGCTCCGCGTGCCCGGTTCGCGTGAAACGCTCGGCAGCTGCTTGCCAGAGCTTTGTAGCCTGAGGAGCGAGCTTCAGCGCGGCGTCCGTATGGGTCAGAAACGTATCGGTATCACCATTTTCGAACGCAATTGTTGAAAGAAAGGCATGGGCCGCCGCATGGCCGGGGTTGGCAAGAACAAGCTTCTGAAAAGCGTCGCGGGCTGGGCCGGTTTTGCCAGCGGCGTGCAGGCTTTGCGCCTGTGCAAACAGCGCGGCCTGTTCCTGTGGAGACATCATCAGCATGGCAGTCCTTTCTGCCACGAGCGCGGCAGGTTTCCTTGCCATCCCTTTTGCACAAAAGAAAAGAGCGGGCGCAAGGCCCGCTCTTCCCTTAGCCGATTGGCTGAATGTCCTTAGAAGGACATTGCAACACCCAGCGAGAACGTGTCGTTGGAGAAGTCGCTACCACCCAACTCAACGTCTTCGTGACCGTAGCCGAGCTGTGCTTCAAGACCGCCACCAAGATCGTAGTTCACAGCCAGACCGTAGCCTTTGGACTGCAGATCGTCGATGCCGAACAGGTCGTTGTACACACCGTAGTTGAAGCCGATGGTCAGAGCGTTCATCGAGTAGCCGAGGCCGAGAGCCCAATGGGTTTCGGTTTCGTCGTTCAGACCGGCAATGTCCGAGTAGTTCGCTGCGGAGTAGTTCAGGCGAGCCTGCAGGCCGTTGTTGAACGTGGTGTCGAGGCTGATACCCCAGACATCGGAGCGCGCTGCAACACCACCGAATGCGACAACGGCACCTTCAAAGGTAGTCGCTGCGCCGGCTGCTGCAGATGCGAGAACCGCAGTTGCGTCTGCGAAGTCTTGGTCGCCGGACTGGTAACCGATGCCCACGCCGAGGTCGAGACCTGCGAGTTCAGCGGAGTAGCGAACACCAATACCCCAAACCGGGTCAAAAGTGCCGGTGTCGTCGATTTCGGCCGACAGGTACGCGGTGAAGCTGTTGAAGCTGTACTCGAACTGAGCGATCTGACCGTCGTAGGAACCGTCGAGGCCTGCGTTGCCGTTGAAGCCCATGTGCCAGGTTTCGGAGTCGTCGATGGAACCACCGATGTTGACTTCCTGCATGGCTGCGTCGAACGCGCCGTCAACGTCGCCCATGGTGAGCTTGGCGTTGCCGAATGCAACGAAGATGGTTTCGCCGCCTTGGGTGGTGTTGGCGAAAGCACCATTTTCGTCGAGGTCGACTTTTGCACCGAAGGTCAGACCGTTGTCTGCTTCACCGGTCATGGTGAAGGTAACGTCGATGTCGGTGTGGAACTGGGTGACGTCGCCGTAGCGGGAGCCGCCCACGATACCCATTTCAGCGGAGCCGGACAGAGCGATGTCTGCCGATGCTGCGCCCGCGGTAGCAACCAGTGCGGTGGTCGCGAACAAAATCTTTTTCATGTTTCCCTCATGTGTTCAAAGGCACGTACCAAACCGGGTTGCCCGGCGTTGATGGGGTGATCTATGCGCCCTGAGGCCCACCCTTTGCAAGCGATGGACAAACGCAGCCCGCAACAAGCGGGTTTGTGATGCGCAATTGCCACAAGCGCTTTCCCGGGCTTGGTTCCGCAGCCTCAAATGGGCAGATTTCCGCCAGTTTTGAAGCCGCTGCACAGATGTGGCCCTGCGGCCTTCTTGTACTTCAGGCAAGTTTCGTGGAGGGGCCACACGGGGATTCTCCTGGCTCTCCACAGGTTCCGGGCGCAACAGGCCGCCGATTGCAATGACGGCTTGCCGCTTTGGCGCGGCGCGAGTATTCAGGGACAAACCGGGAATTCGGCAGGAGGCTGCAAATGGGTATTAAACGGTCGACACGAGGGTTGGGGCTGCTTGCAGTTCTGCTTGTCCTGTCCGGGTGTGGCGTTTTTGGAAACCGTGATGGCCGTCCGGTCGAAACCGAGGATCCCCAGGAAACGCTGGATCAGATTGTATATGGTGATCGCGGCCGTCCGCGTGGAACCATTTGGGATATTTTCCGGGAACGGCCGGATCAGGGCCAGATCGGCTCCGTCAATAAGTATATCTGGAACGCAGCGCTTGAGACGCTGGATTTCCTGCCGGTGCAGTCGGTCGATCCGTTTTCGGGCGTCATTATTACGGGCTTTGGAACGCCGCCGGGCGGCGGCAGGGCGTATCGCGCCACGATCTACGTGAATGATCCCGCGCTTGATGCCCGGTCTTTGAATGTTGCGCTGATGACGCGTGGTGGACCGGCGTCGGCATCGACGGTACAGGCGATCGAAGATGCGATCCTGACCCGCGCTCGTCAGTTGCGCGCGCAGGACAGCAATCTGTAAACGACGGTTTCGCAACGCGATGCGGTCGGTAGGGCGGGGTTGTACCCCGCCTTTTTATTTAGTCGCGCGCGGGACGTGGCTCCAGAGCGGCCAGTCGGTCTACCCATGAAAGGTGCCGGGGCAGACAAACTGTCTTCAGATCATAGCGCTGCCGCACGTACGCCCGCGCGTTCCGGCCAAGCCGCGCCCGTGCGTCCGGATCATCCAGAAGCGCGCACAGTCGATCCACCAGAGTGTCTTTATCAAAGAAGTCGACCATGCGACCGGTCTCGTCCTCGGTCAGAACTTCGCGGACCGGTTCCGTGCCAGAGGCAAGGATGGCGCATTCCGCGCTCATCGCTTCAAGAAGAGACCAAGACAGGACAAACGGATAAGTCAGATAGACGTGAACTGTGCTGACTTGCAGCATGGACAGGTACACATAGTAAGGAACGCGGCCCAGAAAATGCACCCGGTTCCAATCCGGATCCGGAATCCGCTCGCGCACTTCGTCTATGAAAATCTGTTTCCAGCTTTTTCCTTCGGGCGGTTTTGACCCGTAACTCACCTCGTCCCCACCGATCAGCACCACGTGGGCGTTCGGGCGGCGTTTTAGGATGTCCGGAAGGGCGCGCATAAAGATGTGATAGCCGCGGTAAGGCTCCAGGTTGCGGTTGATGAAGGTGATCACCTCATCGTCACGCCCCAAAGACAGGCCCTCCCGCACCAGCAGCCGGGCTTGGGGATTGGGCACGACAAGGTCTGTATCTACCCCGTCATGCGCTACGGTGATCCGGTCCTGCCACTCTGCCGGGAAGCTGGAGGCCTGAAACCGTGTCGGAGACAGGCCCGCGTCCATGACTTCTTCATGCAGGCGGTTGTTCAGGTTTTTCATGCGAATCCGCAGCCCATCCGCGTCCGGATTCTTGGACGGGAACTCGGGGTCGAAGTTCATGAAAGGCTGGGAGGTGAGGTGATACAGCTCACAATAAAGGCCAAGCCGTGCCTTCGGCCAAACATCCTTGAGAAACATCGACTCGCCCCAGCCGTGATGCGCGCAGATCACGTCCGGCTCGAACCCCTGCGCCTTGAGCGCCATGGCGCCGCGATAACAGGACGTGGCGCGCAGCAGTTTTGTCTCAAAGTCCGAAAGCCAGGGATGAATGCCCTTGGTGCTGCTGCCCTTCACCGCGTAGGGGATGATCCGCACACCTTTCCAGGTCTGGGCTTCCTTGACCTTGCAGGTCAGCGCCACAACCTGATGCCCGCGCGCTGCAAGCGCCGGAGCGAGATGCTTGTACTGTCCGGGGAAATTCTGGTGGATCAGAAGGATTTTCATGACGGCCCGGCCTCGAATGGCTTTTTGTCTCTTCTTGCCACGGGTTTCGCTATTGCGCAAATTCGGGGGGCGTGGAGGGAAAACAATGCGGATCATTGTTCATGCGGGGTTTCACAAGACCGGAACGTCTTCGGTTCAGATCGGCCTGCTGCAAAATCGAGAAGCTCTGGCTGAACATGCGGCCATCTTCCTGCGCGACGACATCCTGCCCATGGTCAAGGCTGCCCGGCGCTTCTCGATTCAACGTGATCCGGAGAGCCTTGGCGGGTTTTCGACGCGCAGCGCCCGGTGGTTGTCAGGCCTGGGAGAGCAGCAATGCACGATCCTGATCGCCACCGAGGATATCGTCGGGGCGATGCCGGGGCGCGTTGGGGTTCAGGACTACAGCGCTCTGCCGCCGCTCATGCAGGCCCTGGAAGCCGCCGCGCAGCAGCGTTTTGGCGATGCTCTTGAATTCGTGGTTTACCTGTCGACCCGCGCGCCGGACCGTTGGATCGAAAGCCTTTGGTGGCAACACTTGCGCAGCACACGCTTTTCCATGTCACTTGACGAATACCGGCAGGAGACAGCCCAAACGGCCAAGCTATCGCGCGTGGTTGATGATGTGCGCGCTCACCTGAAGACAGGGCGTGTCGTCTGCCATGCGTTGGAAGACCTGACGAAAAGCCCGGAAGGCGTCATGACACCGATCAACGATCTTCTGAATCTGCCGCAGGCCTTGCGGCTTCCCGTGCCCGAAACGGTCAACCAGCGCCCGGACGTCGGGCTGGAGCCGGTGTTTTTGGCCCTCAACCGCTCTGGTTTGCCGGATGAGCTTGTCTCGCGATCCAAAAGGCAATTGCTCCGATCATTGCGTCGACAGGTTGAATAAAGGGGGCCGGTGACGCCCGGCACTGGACGACTCCCGCGCAAAACCCTATCACGCCTGCCAAACCTGCCCGTTTGAGGAATACCCCGGATGTCCCGTTACGATCCCGCCACTATCGAGCCGAAATGGCAAGCCGCCTGGGAAGAGGCCGAGACCTTCAAGGCCACGCGCACAGAGGATAAGCCGAAGTATTACGTGCTGGAGATGTTCCCCTATCCGTCGGGCCGCATCCACATTGGTCACGTGCGCAACTACACCATGGGTGACGTGATTGCGCGTTATAAGCTCTCGACGGGGCATAACGTGCTGCACCCTATGGGGTTTGACGCCTTTGGCATGCCGGCGGAGAACGCGGCGATGGCTTCTGGCGGGCACCCCAAGGACTGGACCTATTCCAACATCGACACGATGGTCGGGCAGATGAAGCCGCTTGGCTTTGGTCTCGACTGGAGCCGCATGTTCGCCACTTGCGATCCGGAATACTATGGCCAGCAGCAGGCGCTTTTCCTCGACTTCCTCGAAGAGGGGCTGGTTTACCGCAAAAACGCCGTGGTGAACTGGGATCCGGTCGATATGACCGTGCTTGCCAACGAGCAGGTGATCGACGGCTGCGGCTGGCGCTCTGGCGCGCCGGTGGAGCGCAAGGAACTCACGCAGTGGTTCTTCAAGATCTCCGACATGGCAGGCGAGTTGACCGACGCGCTTGAAACGCTGGATGATTGGCCCGCCAAGGTGCGCCTGATGCAGGAGAACTGGATCGGCCGGTCGCGCGGTCTTCAGTTCGCCTTTTCGACCGTTGATGGCCCGGAAGGGTTTGACCGCATCGAGGTCTACACCACCCGCCCGGATACGCTCATGGGCGCGTCCTTTGTGGGCATTTCGCCGGACCACCCGCTCGCCAAACATCTCGAAGCGCAGGATCCGAAGGTTGCCGAGGCCGTGGCCGAGATGCGCAAGGGCGGGACCACCGCCGAAGCCATCGAAAAGGCAGAGAAGCTGGGGTATGACACCGGTCTCACCGTGCGGCACCCCTTTGACACGGCTTGGGAGCTTCCCGTCTATATCGCCAACTTTATCCTCATGGATTACGGCACGGGCGCGATTTTTGGCTGTCCGGGGCATGATCAACGCGACCACGATTTCTGCCGCAAGTACAACCTGCCGATCATCGACACCTTCCTGCCGGTAGACGGGGAATTCGACATTCAGGCAGAACCGTTTGTTCCGGCAAAAACCGAAAAGGTGCGCTACACGCGCCTCGTTGCAGGCGCGGAGATCCAGACCGGCGATCAGGGCGTCGAGGCAACCATCGACTTCTGCGAAGAGAAGGGCGTGGGCCAGGGCGTGACGAAATTCCGTCTGCGCGATTGGGGCCTGTCCCGTCAGCGCTACTGGGGTTGCCCGATCCCGATTGTCTACTGTGACGCTTGCGGCGTGGTTCCCGAGAAAAAAGAGAATCTGCCGATCGAATTGCCGTACGAGAATGGCAACGAGCCGATTGATTTCTCGGTCCCGGGCAACCCGCTTGATCGCCACCCAACGTGGCGCGATTGCGCGTGCCCGAAATGCGGCGCGCCTGCAACGCGTGAGACCGACACGATGGACACCTTTGTCGATTCGTCCTGGTACTACGCCCGCTTCACCGCGCCGCGCGCCACCACGCCGACGGATATGGCCGAGGCCGCGTATTGGATGAACGTCGATCAGTACATCGGTGGCATCGAACACGCGATCCTGCACCTTCTTTACTCGCGCTTCTTTGCGCGCGGCATGATCAAGACCGGTCATTTGCCCGAGAAGTCTGCCGAGCCGTTCAATGCGCTGTTCACCCAAGGCATGGTGACCCACGCGATTTACCAGACCACAGGCGAAGATGGCCGTCCGGTCTATCACTACCCCGAAGCGGTTGAACTGCGTGACGGCAAAGCTTTCTTGAAGGACGGCGGTGCGGAGGTGGAGATCATCCCCTCTGCCAAGATGTCGAAGTCAAAGAACAACGTCGTTGACCCGGTGGAGATCATCCGGGCCTTTGGCGCGGACACCGCCCGTTGGTTTGTCCTCTCCGACAGCCCGCCGGAGCGGGACGTGGAATGGACGGCCTCTGGCGCAGAAGCCGCGAACAAGCACCTTGCCCGCGTGTTCCGCATCGCATCCGAGATCGCTGGCGCTGATGTGCCGCCGACGAAAGAGGACGAGGCGCTCATCAAGGAGACGCACAAGGTCATTCACGATGTGACCATGGGCGTGGAATCCTTCGGCTTCAATGCGGCCATTGCCAAGCTCTACGGCTTCACCAACACGCTCTCGAAGTCCCGTGCCGGAACCGAGGCCAAGAGTTTTGCGGCCAAGACCCTTGCCCAGCTCATGTCTCCGATGACCCCGCACCTGTCCGAGGAAATCTGGACCATGCTTGGCGGCGAGGGTCTGATCGCCAACGCCGACTGGCCGAAAGCGGATGAGGCGATGCTGGTTGAGGACACGGTTACTTTGCCGATCCAGATCAACGGCAAGCGCCGCGCGGAGATCGCGGTGGCCAAGGATCTGCCGAAGGAAGAGGTTGAAAAGATCGTCCTCGCGCACGAAGCTGTGGTGAAGGCCCTCGATGGGGGCCAGCCGAAAAAGCTGATCGTGGTGCCGGGGCGGATCGTCAATGTGGTTGTCTAAACGCAAATTCCTGCTCTCAACGCTGAGCCTCGCCGGGCTCAGCGCCTGCGGCTTCTCTCCGGTCTATGCTCCGGGCGGATCGGGGAATCGGTTGCTGAACCAGGTGGCTCTGGATGCACCGGAAGCGCCAAATGACTACCTCTTCAACCGCCGCTTCGAAGAGCGCATGGGCCGCGCCTCCGGGCCGTATTTGCTCAGCGTGTCGAAATCGGTGGACCAGCAGGACCTCGGCAGCACAACCACAGGCAACACCACGCGCTACCGCTTGCTGGGGCGTGCCAATTACGTACTCAAGGACGCTACGGGCGCGATTTTGACCTCCGGCAAAACCGATGCCTTCTCCGGCTACTCCACCACCGGCTCGACAGTGGCGACGCTGGCGGCTGAACGTGATGCTTCGGAGCGGCTGATGATCCTGCTCGCCGATCAGGTCATCGACAAGCTCATTTTGTCGGCGGGCGACTGGCCGAATGAAGCTTAACCCCCGCGACGCCAACGCCTTTTTCGCCAAGCCCGATCCAAGTGTGGCCGGGCTGCTGATCTTTGGCGAAGACACCATGCGGGTGGCGATGAAGCGGCAGGAGGTGATCTCAAACATCACCGGGCCGGGCGCCGAAGAGGAAATGCGTCTGACACGCATTGCAGGGGCGGAGCTGCGCAAGGAACCGGCGATGTTGCTCGATGCGGTGAAGGCGCAGGGCTTCTTTCCGGGGCCGCGCGCGGTGTTGCTCGAAGAGGCGACCGACGGCTTGTCGAAAACCGTGCAGGCGGCGCTGGATGATTGGCAGGAGGGTGACGCACAGATTGTCGTGACGGCGGGCCAGCTGACGGCGAAATCGGCGCTTCGCAAGGTGTTTGAAGGCAGCCGCAAGGCCATGTCCGCCGCGCTTTACAACGATCCCATGGGGCGCGCCGAGATCGAAGCCGAGCTGGCGCGGGCGGGTCTCCGGGAGGTGCCGCGCGAGGCTATGGGCGCGCTGGAAGAGCTGGCGCGCAGCCTGACACCGGGGGATTTTCGCCAGACTCTGGAGAAGATCGCGCTTTTCAAGCTGGACGACGCCGCGCCACTGACGTCCGAGGAAGTGGAGTTGATGGCACCCGCCTCCGTCGAGGCGGAAATGGACGAGATTTTCCATGTGCTGGCCGAAGGCCGAACCGCCGAAATCGCCCCGGTGATGCAGCGCCTCACCGCGCAAGGGGTTGCGCCGGTCACGCTGCTGATCATGGGTGCACGCCACTTCCGAACTTTGTTTGCCCTGGCCTCTGCGCCGGGCGGACCAGCTCAGGGGATTGGCCGGATCAGGCCGCCGATCTTTGGCCCGCGCCGGGACCGGATGCTGCGGCAGGCCCAAGGATGGCGCGTGTCACGGCTCGAAGAAGCGCTGGAGCTTTTCATGGAGACGGACCTGACCCTCAGGTCAGCGGGTCAGAAAGCGCCCGCCATGGCGCTGGTCGAGCGGGCTTTTGTCAGGCTCGCGTATATGGCGCGGCGCTGATCCGCAGGGGGTCGAGGGCAAAGCCCCGCCCTACGGACCGTTCCGCCAACCCCACCGGCTGGATCAGGATTTGTCGGTCACGTTCTCTTTGAAGGCAACCTCGAACTCGGCCTGCTTTTCAGCGCTGGCCTCGGTCTGATACTTGGACTTCCACGCGTCAAACGGCATGCCGTAGTAGATCTCGCGGGCCGCGCCCTTGTCCATTTCTATGCCACGTTCGTTGGCTGCTTCCTGATACCACCGAGACAGGCAGTTCCGGCAGAACCCGGCGAGGTTCATCATGTCAATATTCTGCACATCCGTGCGCTCTTCCATCAGGTGCTGGCGCAGGCGGCGAAAGGCGGCGGCTTCCAGTTCAATGCGGGTTTGGTCATCCATCGGTGTCTCTCCCAAGTGTCGTTGTTTCAATCTCAATCCGGAACCTGCGTCAGCGCCTGTTCCAGCATCGGCGCGAGCCTTGCCCCCCAATGTGCCTGCGCAACGTCCGTTTCGATCAGGTCATTGCGCAGTTCGATCAGCGTATTGTTGCGCCCGTGGTGGAGCGCATGTCGGTCAACAGCGTCGCCCGGCAGATGGCCGGGGTAGGGCTCGTTGCGGCCGACTGTCAGATCCGGTTCCGCCTCAAGCAGGGCGATGAAAGGATCGGACAAGCGCCTGTCCCAAGCATGCAGGATGCCCACATGCCACGGCCGTGTAGGCCTGCCGCGCAGCTGCCGCGTGAAACTGTGCACTGCCACGATCACCGTATCATCCTGCCGCGCCGCGAGGCGGGCATAAGCGTTGTGATAGGGCCGGTAGTATGCGTTGAGGCGGCGTTCCCGCTCCACCGCATCGGCACCGCGATTCGCCGGAATGACCGAGCCGTCGTAAAGCTTCATCAGCAGCGTCGGATCATCTTCGCCACGATTGGGGTCAATCACGAGGCGCGAAAAGTTCGACAAAAGCACCGGCGCGCCAAGCGCCTCACCAAGCGCCCGCGCCACACCCGCCGCTCCGGGATCAAAGGCGATGTGCCGTTCCATGTCCGCTTCGGGAAGGCCAAGGCTGTCTCCGATGTCCGGCGGAACGGTGTTTGCAGCATGGTCACAGGTGATCAGCCAGCGACTCTTACGATCTTCGCCTTCGATGCTATAGGGGTGGTATGTCATGGTCTCTTCATCTCTTGCATGCAACAGATAGGACAGATGCCGGGCAAAGGGAATTGCGGGATTGAGCCGCACGTGTTAGCGGTAACGCGAATTTGGGCAGGGATCATCAGCGCGAGGCTTGTTGGGATGTCACCCTGTCCGGGATGACGGCCTCGCCAGGAGAAACGATATGAAAAGAGATCGCAACGTCAAGATCGTCGCGACATTGGGACCGGCCAGTTCCACTTATGAAATGATCCGCGCTTTGCACGAGGCCGGCGCCGATGTGTTCCGTCTGAACATGAGCCACGGCAAGCACGAAGAAATCGCCGAGAAACACCGCATTATCCGGCAGGTAGAGAAAGACCTCGACAGCCCGATCGCGATTCTGGCGGACCTGCAGGGGCCGAAACTGCGCGTGGGCGAGTTTGCCAATGGTGAAGAAGAGCTGGAATGGGGAGAGGCGTTCCGTCTTGATCTCGATCCCGCCCCCGGCACGCACAAGCGGGTCACGCTGCCTCACCCGGAGATTTTTGAGGCGCTCACCGTTGGGTCGCACCTGCTGGTGAATGACGGAAAGATCCGCCTACGCGTGGAGGAATGCGGTGAAGACTTCGCCAATTGCACCGTTATTACGGGCGGTACGATTTCGAACCGCAAAGGTGTGAACGTGCCCGACGTGGTGTTGCCTCTGGCGGCGCTGTCGGAAAAGGACCGGAACGATCTGGAGTTTGTCTGCTCGCTTGGCGTTGATTGGCTTGCGCTCAGCTTTGTGCAGCGGCCAAAGGACGTTTGGGAAGCGCGCGAACTGGCCGATGGCCGGGCGGCCATCCTGTCCAAGATCGAGAAACCGGCGGCCGTTGAAGCTTTCGACGAGATCATGGAAGTCTCTGACGGCATCATGGTGGCGCGCGGCGATCTCGGTGTGGAACTGCCCGTGCAGAATGTCCCGCCGATCCAGAAACGGCTTGTGCGCAAGTGCCGTGCGGCCGCCAAGCCGGTGATCGTTGCTACGCAGATGCTCGAATCAATGATCGAATCCCCGATGCCCACACGCGCCGAGGTGTCGGACGTGTCCGGTGCGATCTATGAAGGGGCGGATGCGATCATGTTGTCGGCAGAATCGGCAGCGGGTCAGTACCCCATTGAGGCGGTGACGACGATGAACAACGTCGCCATCGAAGTGGAGAGCGATCCAACCTACCGCGAAATCATCGAAGCTTCCCGGCACGCGCACCGTGCCTCCGTGGCCGATGGTATCGTGGCGGCGGCTCGGGAAATTGCCGAGACCACCGACATCAAGGCGATCTGCTGCTTCACCTCATCGGGCACCACGGCGGCTCTGGTTAGCCGCGAACGCCCTCGTGTGCCGATCATTGCCATGACAAGCCTGCGCGGCACGGCGCGGCGCATGTCCTTGCACTGGGGCACCATGACTGTGATGACGGGTGAGCTTGAGCGCTTCAAACAGGCGGTGGTCAACGCGGCGCGTGCGGCTCGCAAGAACGGCTTCGTCGAAGAGCACGATCAAATCGTGGTCACCGCCGGTGTGCCGTTCAACGTTCCGGGCAGCACAAATATCTTGCGTGTGGCGCCTTGCGACGAACGTTTGATCTACAGCACCGACCCGGAGTAACCTGCGCTCGAATTTAGCAGGAGTCTGGAATGGACCCGGATACCACTTTGGTTGTCGGCATGGTCTTGGCCGTGCTGGCAATCCCGGCGATCGTGTCGGCCTTTTCCGACGGGCGCGCACCGCGTGTGGCCGCCATGGTTGCCATCCTGGCCGGAGGGCTGATGGTCTACGCCATTCAGCAAAAAGAGGGTGGGTATCGCTTTGGCGATCTGCCCAGCGTTGTATACCGGGTAATCGGCGATCTGATCTGATCGATTGCGCGGCGCGGCGGATGAATCTTCCGCGAATCCCCTTGCCAAAAAGGAAACGCGCTTCTATACGGCGCGCTCCAACCGTGCGTCCGGCTCTAGAGGCATGCCGAGTCGCGCGATGTAGAAGGAGACCGAAATGCCCAAGATGAAGACGAAATCGTCTGCCAAAAAGCGCTTCAAGGTAAGCGCCACCGGCAAAGTGATGGCAGGTCAGGCTGGCAAACGCCACGGCATGATCAAGCGCCACAAGAAGTTTATCCGCGACGCGCGCGGCACGACAACTCTGTCGGAGCCCGATGCAAAGATCATCAAGGGCTATATGCCCTACGACCGCTAATCAGGAGGTTTAGATATGTCCCGAGTTAAAGGCGGAACAGTCACGCACGCGCGTCACAAGAAGGTTATCAAGGCAGCGAAAGGTTACTACGGCCGCCGCAAGAACACCTTCAAGGTCGCGGCCCAGGCCGTCGACAAGGCCAACCAGTACGCAACCCGCGATCGCCATAACCGCAAGCGTAACTTCCGCGCCCTGTGGATCCAGCGCATCAACGCGGCCGTTCGCGCACACGACGAGGCCCTGACCTACTCCAAGTTCATCAATGGTCTGAACCTGGCCGGCATTGAAGTGGACCGTAAGGTTCTCGCCGATCTCGCCGTTCACGAACCCGAGGCATTTGCCGCGATCGTGGATCAGGCCAAGGGCGCGCTGTCCGCATAAGCGTCAGCCCCTTGCGCACTACGAACCCCGCCCGGCTTCGCTGCGGCGGGGTTTTTCTTTGCCTGTCGATTCGGGACTGGCCGTTCCCTCCCCATTGGGGAGGGTTAGGGTGGGGCAGCTGTGCTATATATCCAGATTGCACCTGACATCAGCCCAGATTAGGCTGGATCCATGGCCATTCCCGTCGAAACTTTCCGCCTGATCCCGGGCCGCCAGGGCACGCTGCAGGCGCGTATTCAGCAGATGGTTGCCGAGGGCATCCTCTCCGGGCGATTTCGTCCCGGCGAAAAGCTTCCGTCCAGCCGCGGGCTTGCCCAGCATCTCGGCGTCAGCCGGATTACCGTGACGCTGGCTTATACGGAGCTCTTGGCCAACGATTACCTGACCGCGCGGGGACGTTCAGGCTACTACGTCAGCGAAAATGCTCCTGAACCGCCGGATTTCGGGCCGCTTGCGCCGAGGAAAGACCGGGTGGACTGGGAAGCGGCCTTTGCTCAGACCTTCAGCGCGGGGCCCGCGCTGGGCATGGACAAGCCGCAGGATTGGGCGCGGTTTCGTTATCCGTTCATCTACGGTCAGGCAGACCCCAAGCTGTTCGACCATGCCAACTGGCGGCTTTGCGCGACGCAGGCTTTGGGGGCCAAGGATTTCTGGGCGCTGACGCAGGATCAGTTTGATCAGGACGATCCGGAACTGGTCAGCTTCATCGCCCGCCACACCTTGCCGCGCCGAGGGATTCAGGCAGGCCCGGAAGAAATCCTGATCACGCTGGGCGCGCAGAACGCCCTGTGGCTGGCGGCGCAGGTGCTGGCGTCTCGAGGCCGCAAAGTCGCTATTGAAAACCCCTGCTACCCGGCCTTGCGGCAAATCCTGAGACAGTGTGGGGCCGATGTAAAGGCCGTGGACGTGGACAACGAAGGCTTACCGCCGGAGGCATTGCCCGAGGACGCGCAGGTCATTTTTACCACGCCAAGTCACCAATGCCCGACCTCCGCGACCATGCCGATGGCGCGGCGGACCGATTTGCTGGCCCGTGCCGCAGAGTTGAACGCGCTGATCGTTGAGGATGACTACGAATTTGAGATGTCCTTCCTCAAGGCCCCCAGTCCAGCCCTCAAAAGCCTCGATGAAGACGGGCGCGTGATTTATGTTGGCAGCTTTTCCAAGTCCCTGTTTCCGGGCCTGAGGCTTGGCTATCTGGTGGGGTCAGCCCCGTTCATACGCGAGGCGCGCGCCCTCAGGGCCAGCATGTTGCGCCACCCGCCGGGCCACATTCAACGCACCGCAGCCTACTACCTGAGCCTTGGCCACTACGATGCACAAATCCGCCGCATGGGCCGGGCGCTGGGCGAAAGGCGTCGGGTTATGGAGAAGGCCATTGCCGCGCACGGGCTCGAGATCGCCGGCAAAGGCGCACATGGCGGCTCCAGCATCTGGATGCAGGCGCCGGAAAACGTGGATACCAAGGCCCTCGCGAAAATTCTGCGCGCGCGGGATGTGCTGATCGAACCAGGCGCGCCGTTCTTTGATGGCGCCGAAGTGCCGGGGCGGTACTACCGCTTGGGCTACAGTTCGATTCCGTCTGAGCGGATCGAAGCCGGGATTGCGCTGATTGCGGCGGCGCTTGCGCCCGGGAAGCTGTCGGGCTAACCCGAGCGCATGAGAATTATTCGCGACTACCAGTACGTCCGCCCGGAAGACCGCGGTGCCAGCGTTGCCATCGGCAACTTCGATGGCGTGCATCTCGGGCATCAGGCCGTGATCGATCTCGCGCGAAAGGCCGCGCCAGACGCCAAACTGGGCATTCTGACGTTCGAGCCGCATCCGCGCGAGTATTTCGCGCCCGACGCCCCCGCGTTCCGCCTGATGAGCGCCGATGCCCGCGCGACCCGGCTTGAACGGCTCGGGGTCGAGCGGCTCTACCAGATCAACTTCAACATGGCCCTGGCCTCGCTGACCCCGCGCGCCTTTGCGGAACGGGTCATCCGCGACGGACTTGGGCTGTGCCATGTGGTTGTGGGGAAAGATTTCTGTTTCGGCAAAGGACGTGCCGGCTCGGTAAAGGAGCTTCAGGCCTTTGGGGAAGAGATGGGTTTTGGCGTGACCGTCGCCGATCTGCTGCAAACCGGGGGGCAGGAGATTTCCTCGACGGCCATCCGCACCGCACTTTCCGAAGGCCGTCCTCGCGATGCGGCTGCCGGTCTTGGCCATTGGCACCGCATTGAAGGCGAGGTCATTGGCGGCGAACAGCGTGGCCGCGTGCTCGGCTATCCGACTGCCAACATGAGCATCGATGGTCTGCACCCTCCCGCCTTCGGCGTTTATGCGGTGCTCGTCGAGGTTCTGGATGGGCAGCACAAGGGCAAATACCACGGCGCGGCCTCCGTCGGCGTGCGACCGATGTTCGATGGCCAGTTCCCCAATATCGAAACCTTCCTCTTCGATTTCACCGGCGATCTTTACGGCGCGACCCTGTCCGTTGGCCTTGTCGAATACCTGCGGCCCGAGTTGAAGTTCGACAGTCTCGATGCGCTGGTTGAACAGATGAAAGCGGATTGCACCAAGGCCCGCGATATTCTGAGCGGTCTATGAGCGAGGATCCGATCGCACGCGGTGGCCTTGCTCCCCGGTTCTGGGAGCGCAAGGCGCTGACCGACTTGAACGAGAAGGAATGGGAGGCGCTGTGTGACGGCTGCGGCAAATGCTGCATGAACAAGCTGGAAGACGAGGACACCGGCGAGGTCGCGATGACCCGTGTCGCCTGCCGCCTGTTCGACGACAGCACCTGCCGCTGTGCGCAGTATTCGATCCGGCACCAGTTTGTGCCCGAATGTATCGTGATGAAGCCGTCGAACATCGACCAGCATGCTTATTGGATGCCCCAGACATGCGCGTACAAACGCCTCTATGAGGGCAAGGCATTGCCAAGCTGGCATCCGCTTCTGACCGGCACCGCCGAAAGCGTTCATGCGGCAGGCGTGTCCATGCGTCATGACACGGTGCCGGAGTTTGAAATCTCCGACGAAGATTGGGAAGATCACATCATCGAAGAGCCGATGGGAGACGCGTGATGGATTTTGCTTCAGACAATGGCGGGCCGGTACATCCGAGCGTGTTCGAGGCGCTCAAGGCGGCCAATGACGGGTATGCCATGGGCTACGGCAATGATCCTTTGACCGCCGAAGTCACTGCGCGCATCCGCAATTTGTTCGAAGCGCCGGAAGCGGCGGTCTATTTCGTCGGGCTGGGGACTGCGGGCAATGTTCTGGCGCTTTCGACGCTGGTTCAGCCGTTCGAGACGATCTTTTGCACGCCTATGTCCCATATCAATGTGGACGAGTGCAACGCCCCGGAGCTGTATACCGGCGGGGCGAAGCTGACCTTGGTGCCCGGCACGGATGTGATGACCCCAGAAGCCCTGCGAACGTCTATCGAGGCCGAGGGCAATCGCGGCGTACACGGCCCGCAACGGGGCGCGGTGTCGATCACCAACGTGACCGAAGAGGGCAACGTCTACACGCTGGAGCAAATCCAGGCGCTCTGTGACGTGGCCAAGGACTACGATCTGCCGGTGCATCTCGACGGTGCCCGCTTTGCAAACGCCTGTGTCGCGCTGGGCTGCACCCCGGCGGACATGACGTGGAAGCGCGGCGTTGATGTGGCTGTTTTTGGTGGGACCAAGAACGGGCTGATGGGCGTTGAGGCCGTTGTTTTCTTTGATCCCAAAAAGGCGTGGGAGTTCGAGCTTCGCCGCAAGCGTGGGGCGCAGCTGTATTCCAAACACCGCTACCTCGCCGCACAGATGCAGGCCTATCTGGAGCGGGACCTGTGGTGGGACATGGCGGCGCAGGCCAATGCCACTGGCTCCAGCCTCCGCGCAGGCCTTGAGCTTGCGGGTTTCGAAGTGGTCAACGACAGCCAGGCCAACATAGTCTTCTTCCGCGCAACCGGCGCGCAGCACAGGGCGCTGAAAGACGCCGGGGCGATCTATCACATCTATGGCGCAGAGCCGCAGGGCGATGAGGGCAGGGCGATTGGCAGACTGGTCTGCGACTGGTCCATGACCCAAGAGACCGTGGACCGGTTCCTGTCGCTTCTGGAAGGCCTTCGGTAGGGCGGGGTTCTACCCCGCCACCTCAAAAAATCAGTTCAACTGGAAGTGCAGCGCGTAGCTGCCGTCTTCGAAGGCGCCGAACAGATCCGGGATGTCCGGATGATCCACTGGCTCACCGGAGTAATCCGCAACGAGATTCTGTTCGGAGACATAGGCCACGTAGAAGCTCTGATCGTTCTCCGCCAGAAGGTGATAGAACGGCTGCTGCTTTTTCGGACGGGAGTCCTCGGGGATGGCCTGATACCATTCTTCGGTGTTGGCAAACTGCGGATCGACATCAAACACGACACCACGGAACGGATGCTTGCGGTGGCGGACGACCTGGCCCAGATGATATTTTGCGCGTTCACGGATCATGACATACCTCTCATGGCCAATTTACATTGAATTGGGGCGAAGAGTCCAACTTCAGGACACAAATTCGCCGGAAACACTCTGTGAAGCGGTTACCAACAGTCTGAGAGACAAGCGCGATTCCCTGTCGAGCGCAAGGGGGGGCACCGTGCGTTGCACACTCTTGCCGACGCGCGGAAATGTCATTTCATCGCCGACAGGTTTCCACTAAGATGGGGCCAAGAGACTACAAATAGTCCAACAAACAAAAGGCGAGAGGCAGATGAGCAAGTGGCTTCGCGCGTTGGTGATCGTACTTCTGGCGGCGTCCTGCGGCGGCGGCGGATCCGGCAAGGCACCACGCGATCTTGATAATGCGTGTTCGATCCTGAAACAGCGGCGTGGCTATCTGTCCGCGTTCAAGGCGGCTGAGCGCAAATGGGGCGTCCCGGTCCACGTACAGATGGCGACGATCTATCAGGAGAGCAAATTTGTCTCCGATGCGCGCACGCCGCTGCGATACAAACTCGGCGTGATTCCCGTTGGGCGGCAAAGCTCGGCCTATGGCTACAGCCAGGCGCTGGACGGCACGTGGAAAGAGTATCTTCGCGATACCGGCAAGCGGAACGCGCGGCGCGACAACATTCGCGATGCGACGGATTTCATGGGCTGGTACATGGCGCAATCGCGTGATCAGCTTGGCATTCCTCTGAGCGACGCACGATCGCACTACCTTGCCTATCACGAAGGGCGCACCGGCTATCGTCGTGGGTCTTACAACGGCAAGGCATGGCTTCTGCGGGTCTCATCCGAGGTTGGCGAGCGTTCCCTCGTGTACCAGCAGCAGTTGCGCTATTGTCGGGGTGTGCGCTGAAGCCGCCCTGCGCTTCCGTCGCCGCTTGCATTCCGGCCCTCCTGTGGTAACTCCCCTCCGACGCTGAGACGCGATGCGGAGTAAGGTAAGATGCAGGATCTGCGCGATAAGTACATTGCCGCCATTGGTGAAGCCTCGGATGAGGCCGGGCTGGAGGCCTTGCGCCTCGCCGCCGTGGGCAAGAAGGGCGAGATCAGCCTGAAAATGCGCGAGCTGGGGAAGATGACCCCCGAAGAGCGTCAGATCGCCGGCCCGGCACTGAACGCGCTGAAGGATGAGATCAACGCTGCTTTGGCGGCCAAGAAAGCCGCGCTTGCTGATGCTGCGCTGAATGAGCGTCTCAAGGCGGAATGGCTCGACGTGACCCTGCCGGTGCGCACCCAGCGCCAGGGCAGCATTCACCCGGTCAGCCAGGTGACCGAAGAGGTCACAGCGATTTTTGCCGATATGGGTTTTGCCGTGGCCGAAGGGCCGCAGGTGGACAGCGACTGGTACAACTTCGATGCGCTGAACATTCCGGGCCACCATCCGGCGCGCGCCGAGATGGACACGTTCTACATGCACCGCGCCGAGGGGGACAATCGTCCGCCGCATGTGCTGCGCACGCATACCTCGCCAGTTCAGATCCGCCACATGGAAGCCAACGGCGCGCCGTGCCGCATTATTGCGCCGGGCCGCGTCTATCGCGCGGACTATGACCAGACGCACACGCCGATGTTCCACCAGGTCGAAGGCCTTGCCATTGACAAGGACATCTCCATGGCGAACCTCAAATGGGTGCTGGAAGAGTTCTTTTCCGCCTTTTTCGAGATCGACGGGATCAAGACCCGCTTCCGCGCCTCGCACTTCCCCTTCACGGAGCCGTCTGCCGAGGTGGACATCCAGTGTTCCTGGGAAGGCGGGCAGCTGAAGATCGGCGAGGGCGACGGCTGGCTGGAAGTGCTTGGCTCCGGCATGGTGCACCCGAAGGTTCTTCGGGCTGCGGGTGTGAACCCGGACGAATGGCAGGGCTTTGCCTTTGGCATGGGCATCGACCGGATCGCCATGCTGAAATACGGTATCCCGGACCTGCGCGCCTTCTTTGCCTCTGACTTGCGCTGGCTTCGGCACTACGGCTTTGCGTCTTTGGACGTGCCGACGCTGCATGGCGGCTTGTCGCGGTAAGTCAGAACAGAGGTTTCACCGTGCAGTTGCACGGCGACCAACGCGCCGCCTTTGGCGGCGCGTTTGCTTTGGGGCGCTGCCCCGACGCAGCAAGCTGCGCCTCCCCGGGATATTTGTGGCACAAAGAAACGAGAGCGCTGTGGAACCCGGTTGACCGGTTCAGAACAGCATCGGTTCGGCGTCCATTTCCTCTTTGGACGGCGGCGCTACCCCGGGAAGGCTGGCAGCCTTCTGACCCGGCTTCAACTCACCTCGCAAAGCAAGCAGCATGGTGCGGTGATCCGCCTTGTGTTTGACCGTGGCGATGTTGCGGGCGGCGGTTTGGCGCAGGAACTCTTTCCAGGGTTTTTCAGAAAGCCCTTGCGCCACGTTGAATTCAGGCTCGCCAAAGCCCTGCTCATAAACACGTTTGCCAAGCAGGACGGCCTGGAACGTCTGGTGACCAAAGAGGTGGACCGTCTGCAAATCCAATGGCCCCGGAAGGCGGCGTTTCCAGACGTCGAGATTCGCGGCAAGGCTGTCCGGCACCTTCAACTGAGTGCGTGCATCGATCCAATAGGGATCATCCGTGCGATTGCCGAGCAGGTAGTGCAGGCAGATGAAATCGCGCACTTCGTTGAACATGCTGTCGGAAATCTGGTTGTAGCGGTTGATCGTGGCGGCGTCGTAATCGCTGTCCGGGAAGTAGCGCAGCAGCCAGCGCAAACCCATGTCGATCATGTGGATTGCCGTCGATTCCAGGGGCTCGATAAACCCGCCGGAGAGGCCCAGGGCGATACAGTTCTTGACCCAGGCCCGACGTGAACGCCCGACGCGGATCGGGATGACGCGCGGTTCTGCGCCGTCGGGGGCGCGGCTGCCGAGGTGCGCCAGGAACTCGTCCCGCGCTTGATCATCGGTGCGGTGGGCGGAGGAAAAGACGTAGCCGGTACCAACACGATTGAACAAAGGCACGTTCCAGACCCAACCTGCGCCAAGCGCAGATGAAGAGGTCGCCGCGGGCAGTTTCATCGGATCAACATGGGGGATTGGCAGGGCCATGGCGCGGTCATTGCCGAGATATTCCCCGTAGTCCTCGAACGGCTCATCCAAAGCGCCGCGAATGACCAGACCTTTGAAACCGGTACAGTCAATCACGAGATCGACCGGGTGCCGCCCGTGATCGCGCAACTGCAGCGCCGCGACATAGCCCCGCTCGTCCAGTTCGACATCATCCACATCCGCGAGGATATGCTCGACACCGCGCGCGCGGCCTGTCTCGGCCAGAAGCCCGGCAAACTTGCCCGCGTCAAGGTGATAGGCATAACCGGCCTTGGGCATGGGATCGTCCTTGCCGTTGAAGGAGATCGGGCACTTGTGCGCGTTCAGCAAGTCAATCAGCGGCGAAAAGGATTGGATGTAATCCCGCTTGCCCGCGCCATAGGTGCGGAAGTGGTAGCCTATGTCGACCCCGTTCAACGCCGGGGCGGAGGTGAAAGGGTTCATGTAGTCGATCGGCTTGCCCTTGTGATCGACATTCCAGCCCCGGAACATCACGCCCATTTTGAACGAGGCATTGCAGCGGCGAAAGAACTCCTGCTCGTCGATCCCCATGTCCTTGATCGTGACCGGCATATGCGGAACGGTGGCCTCGCCCACGCCCACGGTTGGCACATTGGGGCTTTCGATCAGGGTGATCTTGATGCGGCTGCCGACCTTGCTGCGCAGAAGCGTGCCCGCAAGCCAGCCCGCCGTGCCGCCGCCGACGATGGTGATGGAAGTGATGGGTTTCGCCATGTTGTGCTCGCTCCCCGCTGGCCTCTTGTTTTCCCTAACGTCAAGCCTACGGCGAGGCTTTGCGTTTTCCAAGCGTTCCAAGGCGGGCTTGGGCTTTCCCTTGGACGGGGGTTCCGGTATGGACTGCGCCAAACCGTACGGACCTTGGGATTTTTGGCATGAAATTCACCCTCTCCTGGCTGAAAGAGCACCTCGACACCACCGCCTCCGTCGATGAGATCGCAGAGGCGTTGACGGACCTTGGCCTCGAGGTCGAAGGCGTTGAAAACCCGGGCGAGAAGCTGAAGGCCTTTACCCTGGCCAAGGTTGTCGGCGCCGAGCAGCATCCCGATGCGGATCGCCTGCGCGTGTGCCGGGTGATGACCGACGAAGGCGAAAAGCAGATCGTCTGCGGCGCGCCGAATGCGCGCGAAGGGATCACCGTGGTTCTGGCCAAGCCGGGCGACTACGTGCCGGGCATCGATGTGACGTTGTCCGTGGGCAACATCCGGGGTGTGGAATCGCATGGTATGATGGCGTCCGAGCGTGAGCTGGAGCTGTCGGACGAGCACAACGGCATTATCGAATTGCCGTCCGGTGACGTTGGCCAGACCTTTGTCGACTGGCTGGCAGAGAATGATCCGGCCAAGGTCGATCCGGTGATCGAGATTGCCATCACGCCGAACCGGCCCGATGCATTGGGCGTGCATGGTGTGGCACGGGACTTGGCGGCACGGGGCCTCGGCACGCTCAAGCCGCTGAAAGAAGAGCGCGTTTCCGGCGCGTTCCCCTGTCCGATCAGCGTGACAATTGACGAGGACACCGCCGGGGAGGGCGGCTGTCATGTCTTTGCCGGACGTCTGATCCGCGGCGTTCAGAACGGGCCGAGCCCGGCGTGGTTGCAGGATCGCCTGCGTGCGATTGGCCTGCGTCCGATTTCGAAGCTGGTGGATGTCACCAACTTCTTCACCTTTGACCGGAACCGCCCGCTGCACGTCTTCGACGCCGCCAAGGTGCAGGGTGGGCTGCGCATTCATCGCGCAGAGGATGGCCAGAACCTCGTTGGCCTCGATGAGAAGACCTACGCGTTCAGCGCGGGGCAAGTGGTCATCTCCGACGACAAAGGTGTCGAATCCATTGGCGGGATCATGGGCGGCCTCGAGACGGGCTGTACTGATGAGACCGTGGATGTGTTCCTTGAAGCGGCCTTTTGGGACAATGTTCAGATCGCGACCACCGGGCGCGCACTCAAGATCAATTCCGATGCGCGTTACCGGAACGAACGCGGGATCGATCCGGGCTACAACATGCAGGCGATGGACGATGCCACGCGGATGATCCTTGATCTCTGCGGCGGCGAGCCGTCGGAGGTTGTTGTCGCGGGCGCGGTGCCGGATGTGAGCCGGGCCTACAAGCTCGATGCAAAGCGCGTGATTTCGCTGGTTGGCATGGAGATCCCCGAGGCAGAGCAGCGTCAGACGCTAACCGCGCTTGGCTTCCGCATGGAAGGCACCATGGCGCATGTGCCCAGCTGGCGCCCGGACGTTCTGGGTGAGGCGGACCTTGTGGAAGAGGTGGCGCGGGTTGCCTCTCTGACCAAGCTGCAGGGCAAACCGCTGCCGCGCATCACGACGGGCGTGCCCCGGCCGATCCTGTCTCCGCTGCAGAAGCGCGAACAGATTGCGCGCCGGACCAGTGCCGCCTTGGGGTACAATGAATGCGTGACCTATTCCTTCATCGACAGCGCCGGTGCGGCGCTGTTCGGTGGCGGCGATGACACAACGAAGCTGGCCAACCCGATCAGCAGCGAGATGAGCCATCTGCGCCCGTCGCTGCTGCCGGGCCTGTTGCAGGCGGCTGCGCGCAACCAGGCGCGTGGCTTCAACGATCTGGCGCTGTTTGAGGTAGGCGCGGCTTTCTCCGGCGGCGAGCCGGGCGAACAGGCGCTGCAGGTCGCAGGCATTCTGGTTGGCAACACCGGACCGAAAGACGTGCATGGCGCGTCCCGTCCGGTTGACCTGTTCGATGCGAAAGCCGACGCGGAGGCGGTTTTGTCTGCCATTGGCGCTCCCGCGAAGATGCAGGTGATGCGCACCGGGCCGGAGTGGTGGCATCCGGGCCGTCACGGTGTCTTCTGCCTTGGCCCGAAGAAAGTGCTTGGCATCTTTGGCGAGATTCACCCGAAAGTGCTCTCCGAACTGGATGTGAAAGGACCCGCCGTTGGCTTTGTTCTTTTCCCGCAGGAGGTGCCGTTGCCGCGTAAAACCGGGGCAACCCGCGGCGCGCTCAACATTTCGGACCTGCTCCCGGTTGAACGCGACTTTGCCTTTGTGGTGGATGCATCCGTGCAGGCTCTCGACCTCGTCAACGCCGCTCAGGGCGCGGACAAGGCGCTGATCGAAAGCGTTCGGGTGTTTGATGAATTTGTGGGCGGCAGCCTCGGTGACGGCAAGAAATCTCTCGCGATCACCGTGCGTATGCAACCGACCGACAAGACCTTGAAAGAAAAGGACATCGAAGCGGTTGGCGCGAAGATTGTCGAGAAGGTCCAAAAGGCGACGGGCGGAACCCTGCGCGGGTAACGCGTTACTCCATTTGCCGAATTAAAAAAGGCCGGGCGCTAAGCCCGGCCTTTGTTTGTTGAGGGCATCAGCCGCCCTGCTTCTTTCCGTGACCTTGCCCCATGCCGCCACCGCGCCGCATGGCAAAATCTTCAGTGGTGATGACACCGTCGCCGTTTTCATCCATGTTCTCGATCCAGACAGAGGCCTGTGAGACGAACTCGTCGCGGCTGACCAGACCATCCTTGTCGAGATCGTTGGCGGCCAGTTTCATCCCGTCCGCAGCCCGTTTCATGGTGCCCCGGCCATGCCCGCCCTGGCTTTTCATGTCATTGGCGCGGGCTTCGTCAAACAATGCGTATTCCTCGGCATCGAGAAAACCATTGTCGTCGGCATCAAATGTCAGGAACACGTTCCCGCGCCGCTCGGTTGCCTCTTCGACAGAAACTGATCCGTTCCCGTCCAGATCCCAGTTCTCAACAAAATGCTGGCCCGGAACACCCCCGGCAAAGGCGACGGCAGGCGCGGCGGCGAGAAGAGCGGCGAGTGCGATGGATTTCATGATTCATTCCTCAGTTTTATATTCTATAATCGTTATACGTTTGCGCCCTGCTCCCCCGTCGCGGCAGGATGACGCAGGCGGTAGCGGGGTATAACCCCGCCCTACGTCATGTTTCGCTGGCAAACTCGTCGAACGCAGCGAGTGCCTTGGCCGCGTACATCAGCCCGGGGCCGCCAGACATCTGAATGGCGGTTCCCAGCGCTTCGGCGGCCTCTTCGCGGGTAACACCGGCACGAATGCAAGCGCCCACGTGGCTGGTGATGCAATCTTCGCACCGCAAAGCAACCGCGATCCCCAGGGCAATCAGTTCCTTTTGCTTGTGCGACAGAGCGCCATCCGGGCTCGCGGCCTGTTCAAGACTGACAAATCCACCGAATGTATCGGGAATGGTCTTACGCAGATTGCGAAGATTGTTCCGGGTTTCGCTGAACTTTTCTTTGTACGACATATTGCGCTCCTGAGATGTGTTTTCGCCGTCTCAAGACCATGGATGCGCAAGGCTGGCTTTGAGGTGGATCAAGGGGCGTAGGGTCAACTTTTTTGCGCCAGCGCAGAACTGTGACATACTTCGCCCGATGCCCGGATTGAGGGCGCACGCGTTTTTGAGAAAGGAATTGGCGATGTTTGTTCAGGTTCAGCGACACTTGCGCGCTATTCTGGGTGTCATGAGCGGTTTGGTTCTGGCGATGCACGGGCAATTTGCTCATGCGCAGGGAAAGGAACTTTCGGTCGATGACTCATTCATCAGCAATGAGCTGTGTGTCGGCAGTGACTGCGATGGTAGCGAACCCTACGGGGCGGATACGCTAACGCTCAAGGACGGAGCACTCAAACTGCTCTTCCATGACACGTCACTGGCTGTCCTGCCCGATCGCAACTGGTCGATAGAGACCGGCCTGACGAGCCTCGAAGAGTTTGTCATTCGGGATGTGACTGCCGGGGTGCTCCCATTCCAGATCGCCGGGGATGCTCCCAATGCTGCGCTTTTCGTAGCGGATGATGGCGACATTGGTCTCGGCACGACAATTCCGGCAGCGGATATGCACATCGTAGAAGATACCTCTTCGGGCGTTGCGCTGCGTCTGCAAACGGCGACGGGCAACTCGGCGTTTGACCGAACTTTCGAACTGGACTTGAGTTCGACCTGGGTGAGTTTAGAGAACGTGTTGAACACCACCCGGCCTTTCCGGGTTCACGTCAACGCCCCTGAAAATGCATTTCAGATCCGAAGCAGCGGCAATGTTGGAATGGGTCTGAGCGGCGCGTCCGATGCGCTGCACATTCAGCGCACGGATGGTACTGCCGGGATCACCGTAGAAAACACCAGTGGCGCGGGGCAGGCCGTGCGCGAGATGTTCCGTATGGTAAACCATGGCGGATCCTACTTCACACTGGTCAACACGGCGACATCCAATGAGTGGTATTTTGTCCATGAAAACAACCCTCAGGGCCGGTTCATGATCAACCATTCCGACGGCGGTCTGCAGATGGGCCTGACCAGGGATGGCGACATGACCTTGCTCGGTGAGCTGTTCACCGCCGGGTCCTGTTCGGCTGGCTGTGACCGGGTGTTTGACGAAGACTACCCCTTGCCGACCATCGCCGAACAGGCGGCCATGATGCGCGAGATGAGGCATTTGCCTAACGTTGGCCCCACGCCCGAGGACGGCCCGTTCAACATCACCAGGATGACCGGCGGGATGCTCAATGAGTTGGAAAAAGCGCATCTCTTTATCGTCGAACTGAGCGAAGAAAACGCGGCGCTGAAGGCGCGGGATGCAGAACTGGCTGCCAAGAACGCCGATCTCGAGGCCCGGTTGGCCGCATTGGAGGCGCTGCTTCTGAAGCAATAAAGATCAAAGGCCCCGCCGATTGGGCGGGGCCTTCAAAGGAACTCTTGGGAAGGTCGCCGGTTTGAGCAGCTTACCCGAGCAGGCGGCGTGCAATCACCTGCGCCTGGATCTCGCCTGCACCCTCAAAGATATTCAGGATACGCGCATCGCAAAGGATGCGGCTGACAGAGTACTCCAGCGCAAAGCCATTGCCGCCATGGATCTGCAGCGCATTGTCCGCCGCAGCCCAGGCCACGCGCGCGCCCAGAAGTTTCGCCATGCCTGCCTCAAGGTCACAGCGGCGACCATGATCCTTCTCCCAAGCGGAGAAGTAGGTCAGCTGACGGGCGATCATGATCTCGACGGCCATCATGGCCAGCTTGCCGGACACACGCGGGAAGGCGATCAGGGATTTGCCGAACTGCTTGCGGTCCTGCGCATACTTCATGCCAACATCCAGTGCGGATTGCGCAACGCCGATGGCGCGGGCGGCGGTCTGGATGCGGGCGCTTTCGAAGGTTTCCATGAGCTGTTTGAAGCCCTTGCCTTCCTCGCCGCCGAGCAGGTTCTCGCCCTTCACATGGAAGTTGTCGAAGCCAAGCTCATACTCTTTCATGCCACGATAGCCGAGCACTTCGATCTCGCCGCCAGTCATGCCCTCCGTCGGGAATGGCGCCTCATCGGTGCCCGGCGTTTTCTCGGCCAGGAACATGCTGAGGCCCTTGTAATCCGAAGTATTCGGGTCGGTGCGGGCCAGCAGGGTCATGACATGGGTACGCGCGGCGTGGGTGATCCAGGTCTTGTTGCCCGTCACCTTGTAATCGCCGTTCTCATCCTTGACCGCGCGGGTGCGCAGGGAGCCAAGGTCAGAGCCGGTGTTCGGTTCGGTAAACACGGCCGTGGGCAGTTTCTCACCGGAGGCGAGCGCGGGAAGCCATTTCTGCTTCTGCTCCTCGGTGCCGCCCGCAATGATCAGCTCTGCCGCAATCTCGGAGCGGGTGCCGAGCGAGCCGACGCCGATGTACGCGCGGGACAACTCTTCGGAAACGACGCACATGGAGGCTTTGGACAGACCGAAACCACCGTATTCTTCGGGGATGGTCAGGCCAAAGACACCCATTTCGGCCAGTTCCTCGATGATTTCCATCGGGATCAGTTCGTCCTTGAGGTGCCATTCGTGCGCGTAGGGCTCGACCTTGTCGACAGCGTAGCGGCGGAACTGCTCGCGGATCATCTCAAGCTCTTCGTCGAGCCCGGTCTTGCCCATGGTGATCTCGGCGGACTGCTCTTCCATCAGTTCGACAAGGCGCGTGCGCGCTGCGGCTGAATTGGCTTCAACCATCAGCTTGCTGATTTCCGGGGTGTTCAGAACGGCGATCTCATCTTCGGTCAGTCCGATGTCGCGCAGTCGCACGAACTCGCCCTGGTTCATCGGGATGCCACCGCGGATCTGCGCGAGATACTCGCCAAAGCCGATCTGCAGAAGAAGCTGGTCAATCTCACCAAAGGCGCCGTTTTCTGTCTGGCGCTCGGCCCATTTCTGCATCTGACGCAGGGACTCAAGGTAAGTGGCCAGCCACGCGAGGCCATGTGCGACGGTTTGGTTTGCTTCCAGCATGCCGCCGGAGACGCGGCCATCAACGCTGACCAGCTCCCGAACACGGGTGCGGGCCGTCTCGAATACCGTTTCAACCGGGGCAATTGCCGCGCCGGTCAGAGCGAGCAGATCGGGAAGAAGGGCGCCCGCGATCATCGGGTCTTGTCCATCATGGGCCATGAATCACGTCCTCTTTTATAGGGTCGGGTCTGGATAGCCATTTCGCAGGTGCAGCGCAACAAAAATACCCGGTGGCGCGACAAGTTGTTCAATTGTTGCGCGGCTTCGGCTGGATCGGGTGAGTGGGGCGCATGAAGTTTACGCTCAAAAACAGCCATGGATCAAAAATCGTGTCGATCGCTGCAGGTGCGATGCTGTTTTTCGTCAGAGATATTTTCGCTGGCGAGATAAAGACTGTATCAGGCTGACTATGGACGCTTTCATTCCCGAACTCACCCCGGCCCTCTGGCTTTCTGCCATGGGTATTGCTCTGATCGCGGGGATCGTCAAAGGCCTTGTGGGCTTTGCAATGCCGATGATCCTTGTGTCAGGGCTGTCGAGTTTCCTGTCCCCGCATCTTGCGCTCGCCGGGCTGATCCTGCCGACCGTGGTCACCAACAGCATGCAGGCGCTGCGGCAAGGGCCGACGGCGGCGCTGGGATCCGTCAAACGGTTCCGGCGTTTCCTTCTGGTTGGCCTCGTTTGCCTGTTGGCATCCTCCATGCTGGTCGCCGTTCTACCGGCCCGCGTGTTCCTGTTGGCCATCGGTTTGCCGGTTGTGGGGTTTGTGCTGCTGCAGCTTTCGGGCTGGAGCCCGAAACTGGAAGGAGAAAACCCGCGTCTGGAAATGGGAATCGGCGCGTTCGCCGGGTTCATCGGTGGCGTCTCTGGCGTCTGGGGGCCGCCGACGGTGGCCTATCTGACAGCGCTGGGCACGGAAAAGCGCGAACAAATGCGCATTCAGGGGGTGATCTATGGTTTGGGCGCCGTGGCGCTGCTCGTCGCCCATATCGGGTCCGGCATTCTGAATGCCAGTTCGGTCTGGCTCTCACTGGCGCTTTTGCCGCCAGCCGTGTTCGGCATGTGGCTGGGTGGGCTCGTGCAGGACCGGATCGATCAACGTGCCTTCAAACGGGCGACCTTGATCGTATTGCTGGTGGCCGGGCTCAACCTTCTGCGGCGCGCGCTTTTCGGCTGAGCCCGGCGCGGGACTTATTCGCCAGAGACCAGAGCTTCCAACGCGGACAGCCGTGCCTCCTGCGCGGCGACCTGGGCTTTCAACGCTGTGTTCTCTTCGTGCAGATCCACGATGAAAAGATGGGCCTTCTCCAACTCGTTGAGCATCCCGCCGGTCATCTTGGTGATGTTGAAGGGGCCGTCCTCGGGCGTGGGGCCGACGTTCGGCAAATGCTTCATCTCGCGCATCATCGCGGCCTGTTCTGCAATGCTCGGCAGCGGGTAGTCCTCATCAAATACCCGGTCACACCCGGCAGCACAGGACCCGGCTGTGAACAACTCGCCCATCAGGGTCATGTCCCCGGTCCGGGTCAAAGCCATCTGGATGCCACCATCCGAATGGTTGATCATGAAACGGCCCTGCGTGTTGTTTTCGTGCACGTAGTACCATGAGTTGCCCGTCGCCGTGTTGACCAGCGAGAAGTAAGACCCACCGTTGTTGCGCAGCTCGATCAACTCGCGCGCTGCGGTGACCACGTTGTTTTCTTCCACGCGGATTCTGCCAAACCCGTTGTCCCGCACAATGTGAAGCGCGGAGCCGGGGTTGCTCGTGCCGTTGCCAATGTTGCCTTCCTGACTGATGCGCAGGGAGTCCGTCGGGGCGTTCTTGAAGATCGAGAAAGGGGTGGTGTTGTTGTTGATGTCCCGAATGTAGACGTTGCCATGATTGAACAGCATGTCCCATGTCTGGGCCGGAAACCCGCCAGCCGCCGATTGTTCGAACCGGATGGTTGGAGAGTTGTTTGATATGATGTGCAGCTCGCGCTGTGGCAATCCGGTGCCAAAGCCCACAGCTCCGTCGTCATCCACGGCCAGACTGTTGGACGGAGCATCGCCCTGGATGACGAAGGGCCGCGTGTTGTTGGACAGGTTCTCGATGGCAAACAGCTCATCCCCGCCCGCGAAATCCTCATTGGCTCGAAGCATCCAGTTGTTGGAGGGAAATGAGCTTGTTGACGTTGACGTGTCGATAAACTCGACGCGCGGATAAAGATGCTTGAGGCGCACGACGGCCTCACCGGAATCGTAGTTTTCCGGATCGGAGCAATCCTGCCCAACGCACAGGCTGTTGTAGATGATGGTATCGTCGTTGATGACGTTGTCAGCGAAGGCCGCCGGTGCAGCGATCAAGCCGAGAACAATGGAAAAGCCGGTCAGGCGCATATCTAAACTCCCGTTGAAATGCGCGCACTGTACACGAATTGCAGGCAAAACGGCATTCCGGTATTCCGGGACTGCGGCAGTGATCGGAGCCTAGTCCGCCAGCAAGGCGTCAACCCGCTGGCGCAATTCGGCTAGAGCGCGCCGGTCCGCTTCCAATTGGGCCACGCGCGCTTCAAGTTCCACGATGTAGAGATGCGCTTTTTCCAACTCGTTAAGCATCCCACCGGTCATCTTCGTGATGTTGAAGGGGCCGTCTTCCGGCGTCGGGCCGACGTTAGGCAAATGCTTCAACGCGCGCATCATCGCGGCCTGTTCGGGGATGGAGGGCAGCGGGTAGTCTTCGTCAAACACTCGATCACAGCCTGCCGCACAGGACCCGGCGGTGAAAAGCTCGCCCATCAGGGTCATGTTTCCGTCCTTGGTCAGCCCCATCTGAATGCCGCCGTCGGAGTGGTTCACGAAGAACCGGCCCTGGGTGTTGTTTTCGTGGACAAAATACCACTCGTTGCTGGTGGCGGTGTTGGCGAGGGTGAAGTAGGAGCCGCCGTTGTTCTCCATCTTGAACATCTCGCGCGGCGCTGAAACAGACGACGTATCCAATAGGTGAATTCTGGCAGCCCCGCTTTTCTCAATGGTCAACGCGGTTGCACTGTCCAGATCCTTTGTGCCCATGCCGATGTTGCCACTGTGGTCGACCACAAAGGCATCGGGCGGGGCGCTTAGCTCAAATCGCACAGGTGCAGAGTTTGCCGTGCCTGCGCGGGAAATTTCGAGAACACCATTCACGTTGTTCCCATCGTCTTTGATAAGCCGGACATTGGCCTCCATGTCGAGGACGGCAAGCCCGCTCGTGTAGAACCCTTCCAAGCGAATGGTCGGATTGGTCCCGCCGCGAATATCCAAAGTGGCTTCCGGCAAGGTGGTTCCGAACCCGACGTTCCCGGAATCGTCCACATAAAGCGCCGCCGGAGATGCGCCCGCCTCGATCTGGAACGGCACAATGTCGGAAGAGACATCCCTGATCCGAAAGAAGGACAGATCCGTCGCAGCATCGTCATTGATCTCGATGCGCCAGTCGTTGTTTGGAAAGCCGGGATCGCTCGAGGCGTCGATGAAATCGATGCCGGGCTTCAGGCTGTTGAGGCGCAATGTCACCGGATCACTGCCGTAGTTTTCCGTCGTGGCGCAGTCAGCGCCGATGCAAAGCCTGTTGTGAATGGTGGTATTCGTGTTGATCAGATTTTGCGCTGTCAGTGGCGTGGCCAGAAACAGAAAGGCGGCAGCAGTCGAGAATTTACGCATGAGGCACTCTGGGAATTGACAGTATGACGAATGGCCGAGGATGGCCGGAATTCGAAAAAGGTTAATGGCCCGCGCATCTTTAAGTCAAGAAATCCTCCCCGCCGGGCAAACGCACGTAAGGGCAAGGAGGTGAAGGTCACAGGGGTGTCACCGCGCTTGCAGAAGCGCTTCCAGCGCGGCAAGACGGGCTTCTTGCTCCGCGAAACGATCGGCCTGCGCCGCCAAAGCATCCTTTTGCGTTTCGATCAGCGCCTGTTGCTCAAGGGTATAAAGCGTCAGCTCTTCGACCTTCTTCAGCAGCGTCATCTGCATCTGCGTCATATCGAGCCCGTTCGCTTCGATCTCTGCCGCCGAAGGCACCTCGGGCAAGTGGCTGTTGTCTTCGATAAACGCCTGCACGTCTGACAGCGGGCGCAGCGCGTAGTCCTCGCCAAAGACGTAATCGGGCACGTCGAGCTGCTGACCGCCTGCGGAAATCGTGCCCAGAACGGACAGGTTGCCGTCCTTCGTCAGGCTCATTTGCAAACCGCCATCGGAATGGTTGATCATGAAGCGGCCCTGCGGGTTATGTTCATGCACGAAGTACCACTCGTTTTTCGTTTGCGTGTTGGCCAGTGTGAAATACGAGCCGCCCCGGTTGCTCATATGGAACATCTCGCGCACAGCGAAGCTGCTGGCTGTCGAGTTCTCAACCCGGACCCCGGCGGTTCCATCATGGCGAAAGACATGCAACGCAGTGAACGGATTGGGCGTGCCGACCCCGACATTGCTGTTGCTCGCAACTTCCAGCGAGGAGGTGGAAGCGCCCGGACGGATCTGAAATGGAATCTCGAGGGCGACGTTATCGTAAATGTAAAAGCCGGCATTATTGCCGCGCAGATCCCATGTGTAAGGCGCACCGGTGTTTTCTTCGAGCCGGATGCTCGCTTCGGAGCCGGATTGATCCACGATGTGAAGGCTGGCGGCCGGGATTGATGTGCCAAGCCCGATCCTGCCGGTGTCCGCGATAAAGAGTGCGTTATCCACGCTGTCGCCCTCGATATAGAGCGGATTGGTGCCTCCGCTGGCATCCGTGATAAAAAACGCCTCTCCTTCTCCGTTGCTGCCGGTGGTCTCGTTGGCGCGAATGGTCCATCCACGGTCTGGGAAGCCGGTACTTGAGGTGTCAACAAATTCGATCTGCGTATTGTTTGCCTTGAGGCGAATGGTGCCGTCAAACGTGCCGTTCTTGGCCTCCCCATCGACACAGCCAGGCCCCACACAAAGCAGCGTCGCCGCAAATGGAGTGCCGATTATGACGTCGTCTGCCTGAACAATGTCCGCGAAGGCCGTGCAGGGCAGGCCCATCAATAGAATGCCGGATGTGATCAGTGTGCGTTTCATGGAATGGATCTCCCAAGATCTTGTCCCGAACAGCAGAAAAGCGGGTTCGGATGCCAAGTGATGAATGCAAACGCGGCTCTGCCAGGGGCGGGCCGCATGTCGGAAAAAAGGCTTATGGTATCGTCCTTCGTCAGCCCGATCCTGTCAATCCTGTCCTCTGGCGTGACCTAAGGATCTGAAAAAAATGAACAGTTTCATGTGTCCGTGGAGAGCCCCGGCTGTCGGAGATCTGCCAGAGAAAGTGCTCCCTGCGCGCGAGGGAGCACATTTGTACGAAGCGGCCCCACGCAACCGTGATGCCGGGTCGGCGAGGATTTGCGTTCTGCTCTTGTCCTTTTTGCCCGGTGCTTCACTATGTGTGGCAGGGAACATATGGAGAGCGCGCGCCACACATTTGGCCCGCATCTTTTCGAGCTGGAACAATGACCACACACCGCCGTGCCTCGCGTCTTGCGAACCTATTGGGAACTTTGGTTCTTTCCCTGGTGGCTTGTCAGGCAAACGCCTTTAGCGGCTCGCTGCGGGTTGAAGGCGGCGATGACGAAATGGAGGCCATGCTCTCGCAGGCCTCGCTTGTTCTTGCCGCCGAAGCAGAGGGTACAACCAATCCTCAGGATATTCTCGCCGCGGCGCAAGCGGATTACGGCCGATTGGTGGGCGCGCTTTATGATGCGGGGTACTTCGGCCCCATCGTCAGAATTCTGATCGACGGGCAGGAGGCCGCCGCGCTGCCGCCGCTCACGCGGCTGCCTGCGGTGAAGAAAGTCCGAATCCTGATCAATCCCGGTTCGAAATTCAAATTTGGACGCGCCGATGTAGGCCCCTTGGCGCAAGGCACGGTCCTGCCAGAGAACTTCCGGCCCGGCAAAACCGCCAAGACTGGCGCCATCCGGGACGCTGCGCTCGCCGCTGTCGATGGCTGGCGCAATATCGGGCATGCCAAGGCCGACGTTTCAAACCAGCAGATCACCGCCCGTCACGCCGCCTCTGAACTTGATGTGACGCTGGCCATTGCGCCGGGGCCCTTGGTGCGCTTTGGCCGCACGAATGTGAGCGGTGAAAGCGCGGTCAAGGAAAGCCGCATCCGCGAAATCGCGGGCATCCCGAGGAAAGAGGTTTTCGACGCAGCCGTCCTCGAAGCCGCCGCAAAACGCCTCAGAGGCACCGGCACCTTCAGTTCCGTAACATTGCGCGAGGGGGACCTGAACCCAGACGATTCCATGGACATCGCGCTTGCAGTGACCGATGCCAAACCTCGCCGTTTCGGCTTTGGCGCAGAGCTGCACTCCTCCGAAGGCGTTATGCTCTCGGCTTTCTGGCTGCATCGCAACTTCCTTGGCGGGGCGGAACGGTTTCGGGTCGATGGCGCGGTCTCGGGGATCACCGGGAATGCGGACGATCTCGATTATTCGATCTCCGTCAGTCTCACCCGCCCGGCCACGATCACACCAGAGACGGACCTCTTCATTCGCGCCAGCCTCGAGCAGCTCTCCGAACCGACGTATTTCTCGCAGCAGGCGGATGTGACCGTTGGCTTCGAACGCACCGTGTCCGACACGCTGACCACCGAAGTTGGCATCGGCTATCGCTATTCAGATGTCCGCGATGATCTCGGCAACCGGACCTTCTCGCATCTCACTCTACCGCTTGCGCTGACCTGGGATCGCCGCAGCGACACGCTCAACCCAAGGGACGGCACGTTTTTGCGATTTGAGGCCATGCCATACGCGGGCCTTGGCGGCAGCGCCTCAGGCGGGCGCATCTACGGCGATCTGCGCGGCTACAAGGCGGTTGGAGAAACAGAGAAACTGGTGCTTGCCGCACGTCTGCAACTCGGATCAATCGTCGGCTCCTCCATCGCGGACACGCCGCCGGACCTGCTCTTTCATTCCGGCGGCAGCGGCACGGTTCGCGGACACAGTTATCAGTCGCTCGGCATCTCCTCAGGCGGCAATGACACGGGCGGGCGCTCGTTCATCGGGATCGCGGGCGAGGCCCGGCTGGACTTCACCGACACGCTTGGCGGCGTCGCTTTCTATGACGCCGGGTACATCGGCGCGAACAGTTTCCACGATGACACCGGCGGCTGGCACAGTGGTGCGGGTCTTGGGCTGCGCTACCAAACAGGGATTGGTCCGATCCGTCTGGATGTAGCCACGCCTTTGAGCGGCGAGTCTTCTGGTGTACAACTCTACCTCGGCATCGGGCAGGCGTTCTGATGCGCTGGTTTCTGGTTCCGATCGTGATCCTGTTCCAGATGGTGGCCTCCATGGGGCACGCGCAGGAAGACAAGGACCGCCTGACCCGTTTCCTCGAAGAGACACTCTCCGGGGCGGGCCGGCAGGTGACGGTCGAAGGCTTCCGCGGTGCTCTCAGCTCCCGCGCCACCATGGATCGATTGCTGATTTCAGACGATGACGGGGTCTGGCTTGAACTGACAGATGCGGTTCTGGACTGGAATCGCGCCGCCATCTTCGGTGGGCGGATCGAGATCAATGAGCTGACCGCCGCCTCAATCCGACTTACCCGCCTGCCTGCCAGCGAGAGCCAGACCAGCCCGGAAGCCACGCCGTTTGCCTTACCAGAGCTGCCGGTCAGCGTTGACATTGGCAAGATCGAAGCCGCTCGCGTGGAGATTGGTGCCCCCGTCGCTGGGGTTGCCCTGATCGCGTCCATCAACGGCAGCCTCCGTCTCGAAGGTGGCGAAGGCGCGGCCAAACTCGACATTTCCCGTCTGGATGGTCCGCAAGGCGCTTTCGATCTCGCGGTCAGCTATGGCAACGCCTCCGAGGTGCTTGTTGTCGACGTCACCGTGAGCGAAGGGCCCGGCGGCATCGTGGCAACGCAACTCGGTCTGCCGGGTGCGCCCGCGCTGGAGCTGACTGCCTCCGGCAATGCGCCCATCGACGACTTTACCGCCGAGGTGCACCTGCGGAGCAATGGTCAGGACAGGCTGTCGGGGCAGGTCGAAACCGTCGCGGGTGGCGATGACAGCGCGCCCCGGATCCTGCAGGTTGATCTCTCCGGTGATCTCGCCCCGCTTTTTGTGCCGCAATATCAGGACTTCTTTGGCCCGAATGTTGCGCTGAACGCCCGCGTCAGCCTTTACCCCGAAGGCCGCGTTGTGCTGGACGATCTCACGGCCAGTGCTGCTGCCCTGCGCTTGAACGGCTCATTCGCCTTGGGTGCAGACGGTTTGCCAAAGCGCTTCCAGCTTGACGGAGTTCTTCGCGACCCCGGCGGCGCGCCCGTCCTTTTGCCGATCCCCGGGCCGCAGACCCGCGTGGACAGCGCGCAGATCACCGCCGGTTTCGATGCCGAGGCCGGGCAGCAATGGCGCCTGTCTGGCGATTTGCTTGGACTGCGCCGCGATGATCTTGCCCTTGGCGCGCTTCAACTCACTGGCGGCGGCGTGATCGTGCCGGGCAACACCCCACGCGTTACGGCGCGTATAGATGCAAGCGCAAAAGGTATTGACCCTGCCAATCCCGGCCTGCGCGAAGCGCTGGGCGATGCGGCGAAATTTGGAGCGGACATCGCTTGGCAAAGCGGCGCGCCCATCCGCTTTGGCGATCTTGAACTAAGCGCCGAAGGGATGTCGCTGACCGGGGCGGGCACATTTGATGCGGCAGCGGGTGAGCCTGTACTCAAAGGCACATTGGACGCTGACGTCGCAAACCTCTCCCGGCTGTCGACATTGGTCGGTCAGGACCTCGCAGGGCAAGCCGATATGGCAGTGTCCGGGCAAGTCTTTCCTCTCAGCGGCGGGTTTGATTTGGATCTCGTCGCCACCGGGGAGGCTCTATCCGTCTCGATCAAGGGTCTGGACGACGTCCTGCGCGGCCAGAGCCGCATCGCTTTGTCAGTTCTGCGCGATACCAACGGTCTGACCGTGCGCAGCGCAACGGTGCAAGGCAATGGCGTCGGGCTTCAGGGGCAGGGCGTGTTGACCTCAGAGGGCACGTCGCAACGCTTCACGGGCACGCTTGATGCGCAACTTGCCAGTCTCTCCCCGTTCTCCCATCTTGCCGGACGCAGCTTGGGCGGTGCCTTGGACGCGCGTTTGAATGGCTTCGCTCTGCTGGATGGAAGTCAGTTCGACTTTGATCTCAAGGCTGATGCGCAGTCTCTTGGGGTCGGCATCCCGGACGTGAATGCTCTGCTGACCGGGCCAAGCACACTGGACCTGTCCGCCAAACGGCAAGACGGGGCCATCACTCTGCGCCGTGCTTCTCTTGATGCCAGCGGGGGCAGCTTAAGTGGGACGGGCACGCTCAAAGGAGCAGACGGCACGCTCGATTTCAACGCCCGGCTGGCCAATCTGGGGCGCTATGTGCCAGCCCTCGCCGGGGCTGCTGCTGCGTCGGGGCGTGCCGTGCTTCAGAACGGCGATCTGACGGTCACTCTGGACGCCAACGGCCCGCGCGCCACACAAGTGAAAGCTGATGTCGCCCTGCCAAACGGAGGCTCGCCGAGCGCGCGGTTCGATGCACGTATCGGATCGCTTGCCTGGCTTGCACCGGAGCTCGCGGGCCCTGCCACGGCCAGCGGCACGGCGCGACAATCCGGTGGCGATTGGGTGCTGGATATCAACGCCACGGGCGCGGGCACCCTTCGTGCTGCGGTGACAGGCCGCGTGGCGCCGGACGCTGGCTCCGCCAATCTGGCGATCAACGGAGCTTTGCCCCTTGCCCTGCTCAATGCGCGGATCAGCCCCAATGCCTTGCAAGGCATGGCTGATTTCAACCTCGGTCTGAACGGTCCGCTGGCCTTGTCTTCCCTCAGCGGCGAGATCACCACCACGGCCGCGCGTCTGGCCGTTCCCAGCCTGCGCAACGCGCTCAAGAAGATCAGCGCTACGGTGCGTCTGGGCGGTGGCACAGCGTCCTTTGAAACGCGCGGTCGGCTTGATTCCGGCGGGAAGGTGGGGGTGCAGGGGCGCGTGCGCATGGCGGCGCCCTTTGTGACAGAGGCGGTGGTGGCCCTCGACGATCTGAAGATCACCGATCCGGAACTCTACGAGGCGCGCGCGAGCGGTCAGTTGCGCCTGAGCGGGACCGCGCCGTCCAATCTCGCGCTGACGGGCAACCTGAACCTTGACCAAACGGAGCTGCGCGTGCCGTCAACCGGGATAAGCTCATTTGGCGACATTCCCGCGATCACGCATATCGGCGAGCCCTCCGCCGTGCGGCAAACCCGCAGCTACGCCGGGTTGCTCGACGTGACCGGGGCCGGGCGCACAGGAGGCAGCGGGGCGCTTTCGCTGGACTTGCAGATCAACGCGCTCAATAAGATTTTTGTGCGCGGGCGTGGATTGGACGCGGAACTGGGCGGCTCCCTGCGCCTGACCGGTACGTCTGCCGACGTCATTCCAGAGGGGCGTTTCGACCTGATCCGCGGGCGGCTTGATATCCTTGGCAAGCGTTTGACGTTGGAAGAGGGGGACATCCGGTTGCAGGGTGACCTGATCCCGAACCTGCGGCTTGTGGCGCAGACATCGGCGGAGGACACAACCGTGTTCATCACCGTCGAAGGGCCTGCGGATGCGCCACAGATCACGTTCACCTCTGATCCTGCCTTGCCCGAAGACGAGGTGCTCGCGCGGTTGCTTTTCGGCAAGGACATCCGGTCAATCTCGGCCCTGCAGGCGGTGCAACTGGCTTCGGCCGTGGCGACGCTGGCCGGGAAAGGCGGTGTCGGGATCATCGAGAACCTGCGGCGCTCGACAGGCTTTGACGATCTGGACGTTACCAGCGACGAAAACGGCGGCGCGACGGTCCGGGCAGGCAAATACATCAGCGACAATGCTTATACGAACGTGGAAATCGACAGTCAGGGAGAGACGTCCATCAACCTGAACCTCGATTTGACCAACTCGACGACCGTGCGTGGGCGGGTCGGCTCGGACGGCTCCACCGGGATCGGCTTGTTTTTCGAAAGGGATTACTGACCCTTATCCGGGCTGGATTTTGGCCTCCCCGGTTTCGCCCCGCGCGCGGACAAAGGCCACCAGATCGTCCGGGCTCAAGGGCTTGGAAAAGTGGTAGCCCTGCAAAACAGTGCAGCCAATTTTCCGCAAGGCCGCCACGTGATCCTCGGTTTCGACACCTTCTGCGGTGACGCTCAAGCCAAAACACTCCGCGATTTCAACGATGGCCTGAACGAGCCGTCGATACCGGGCTCCTTCCGTCACCGGACGGATCACTCTTCGGTCGATTTTCAAGGCGTGCGGGTGGATCTCCATCAACGCAACGATGGAGGCATGGCCGGAGCCGAAGTCATCAATTTCGATCTCGATTCCCCGTTCGCGCAATTGATCCAGATGGAAGCGGAACAGATCGCCCTCCTCTTCGATCAGGATCGACTCCAGTAGCTCAAACGCCACGCGCGTCCCGCCTTGCAAAATGCGCTCGGCCCCCGCGAGGATCGTCGGATCGCGCATGCGCCCAGAACTCACGTTGAATCCGATTTTCGGTACATTGATGTTCTGCCCTCGCCACTTCGAGAGCAAGCCGCAGGCTTTTTCGAGCATGATGCTGTCAAGCTCTGGCACGATTCGCATCTGCTCCGCCACTTTCAGGAATCGGTCCGGCCCCAGGATTCCGTGCTCCGGATGCTGCCAGCGCAGCAGGGTTTCAACCCCACAAAGCGCCCCGGTTCGCGCGCAGACCTGAGGTTGGAAAAACGGGACAAACTCATCGCGGGTGAGCGCAAGTTGCAGGTCCGTGGCGGTTTGCCGATCCGCAAGGATCTCGGATTGCAAGGACGGCGTGAACAACTCGGTTCTGTTGCGCCCCAGCTCCTTGGCGCGAAACAAAGCGGCATCAGCAAAGTAGAGAACATCCGGGCCCACATCGGCGAGGTTTTCGACATGCGCGATGCCGAAACTGGCTTCGATCTGGCACCGGTGGCCGGCTTGTTCAAACGGTTCCGCCAGAAGGGCCTGGATCTCACCCACGCGCGCTTGCGCGCTGCGCTCGTTTGCGTCGCTGGCAAGCAGAACTGCAAACTCATCCCCGCCAATCCGAGCCGCAAGGTCCTCTTCTCGCAGGGTTTTACGGATGGTACGCGCGATTTGCCGGAGCACTTCGTCGCCCACATCGTGCCCAAGCGTATCGTTTATGTGTTTGAACCGATCGCAGTCGATACGGATCAACGTGCAAGGCAGAGGCGCGGCGGCACGCCGTGCCTCCCGGACACGGTCATCCAGAGTTTTGTCGAAATAACGCCGGTTTGCGAGCCGTGTGAGCGCGTCATGGAAAGCCTGCCATTCGCTTCTTGATCGCATCGCCTCCGCGCGTTTGTTGGCGCGGCGCAGGTCCTGCTCCCTGCGCATGTCTGGTGTGACATCGTGCACCGTTCCAATCCAGACTGCTGCGCCATCTTCCAGAACCTGCGACGTTGCCGAACCGGAAAGCCACAGGACCCCGCGTTCGGGATGTTTGAAACGAAAGCGGTGACTCCAATGCCCGCCTTCGGTGAGCGAGGCCTCCATCGATGCGTTGAGCGCTGCGAAATCCGCGGGGCGCATACAGTCGCGGACACGGTGCCAAAAACGATCGGCTTCGTCGGCTTCGAGCCCCAGAAGGTCGAGCAAGTGCCCGCTGCAGTACCGTAACACCCCGCGGCGCGTCGCGTCGCGGTACAGTTCGAAAATCCCGGCGGGCGCATTGTCTGCGATTGTGGTCAGCTTGCGATGAGCCTGTTCCAGAGCCTGGCTGGCCTCAACGGCGGCCCGCCGGGCCAGAACCCGTTCCGTGACGTCGATCACGTTGGCAAACCAGGTGATCGCGCCATCCTGCTCCGGCGCGGGTGTGGCAGAGCACATCAGCCAGCGCGTGCCGTGCTGAGGGTGCTGGATCCGTATCTGCCGGTGAAAGTCCGACAAATCGCGTTTTGACTGCGCCATGGCCTTGAGGACAGGGATTGCATCTTCCGCAATGACGGTCTGAAGGAGGGATGCGCCGTCCTTGCGGAGCGCGGTTGCCTCGACGCCGAGCAGCAGTGGCAGTTTCTCGCTGAAATAGGGCAGTGAGTAGCGTCGACCTGGCGCTTGCCGGAATTCGAACAAGGCACTCGGAGCATTGTCAACAAGTTGCTTCAGTCGTTGATAGGCGCGTCCGTCGCGGATCATGTACGCGTCCGCGTCTCTTGTGGCCACGGCGCGAGCCTGTTCCTGGCCCAGAAACACAGGCGCGGAATCCTCGCTTTGCAGACGGCGCACAGCGTACCGGACTTGCTCTGACCCGATATGAAGCATGGGTGCCGGGCGGCTTGCTGTCTGGGGATCGTGGCTTGCGGCGATGCGCTGCAGACGAGTGCGGACGTCGGCTGACAGGATCTGAGGCGAGGCGAGCCGGGTCATGGCGGGCACGTCCAGCTGATGCTGCCAAACGAAAGCCGCGTTGACCACGATGATATCGCCGTCTTCGCTGGCGAGCCATGCTGCGGTCTTGGCTTCCGCGAAAAACTGTCTGAACGCCGAAAAGGCGCGGTCATCAATCATGGAACGTCTCGTGCGGCGTCTGCATCTCGGTTTACCCACAAAGTCTGAAGGAGGCCCTAAGATCGCCGGGCCTTTGCGCCGCGATGGAATTGACCCCGATGCTGCGGGGTGGCATGACGGGCAGCGCAAATGTTAGCGAATGACAGTGGGCGGGAGTCGTCAAAGCCATGCCAAACAACGCAGTGAAATGGATCGCAGCGGATTGGGGAACCACGCATCTGCGCGTCTGGCTTATGGACGGGGCGGATCAGGTGATCGGTCATCGGTCTTCTTCGCGGGGCATGGGCGGCCTGAGCCCGGACGCCTTTGAGCCCGCTTTGCTGGAATGCATCGGTGAGGACCTGCCGGATAAGGAAACGCCGGTTGTGGTCTGCGGCATGGCGGGCGCGCGGCAAGGATGGACCGAAGCGCCCTACGCAGCCGTCCCCTGCAAGGTGCCGGGCGTGGAGCGCGCCACCCGTGCCCCGACCCAGGACACGCGCCTCAAGGTCTACATCCTGCCGGGCCTCAGTCAGGCCAAACCGGCTGACGTCATGCGCGGCGAGGAAACCCAGATCGGCGGCTTTCTGGCCGGCGAGCCGAAATTCGACGGCGTGCTGTGCCTACCCGGAACCCATTGCAAATGGGCGCATATTTCCGCCGAAGAGGTGGTGTCTTTCCGGACCTATATGACCGGCGAACTCTTTTCCCTTCTGAGCAAGCAGTCCGTCCTGCGCTTTTCCATCGGGGATGGCTGGGATGAGGCGGCGTTCGAAGAGGCGCTCACGGACACCCTGTCCCGCCCCGCCGGGATCGGCGCGGATCTGTTTTCCTTGCGCGCCGCGCAACTGCTGCACGATCAGTCACCCGATGTCGCCCGTGCGCGCTTGTCCGGCCTCCTGATCGGTCTCGAACTGGCCGCCGCGAAACCCTACTGGATTGGGCAGGAGGTTGTGATCCTCGGCGATGACACCCTTGCCCAAGCCTATGAACTGGGACTGAAAAGCCAATCCGCATGGTGCCGCCGGGTGCCCGCGGAGGGCGCAACCTTGCAGGGGCTCAAAGCCGCCCATGCGCAACTGAAAGCAAGCTCATGAGCCGCGAACTGATCGCCATCCTTCGTGGAGTTACCCCAGCCGAGGCCGCCCCGATGGCCGAAGCCCTGATCGAGGCCGGGATCACCAAGATCGAAGTGCCGCTCAACTCCCCCGATCCTTTTGACAGCATCAAGTCCATGCTGGACGTCTCGGAAGGCCGGGCAGAGATTGGCGCAGGCACCGTTCTGGACCCTGCAGACGTCCAGCGGCTGGCCCAGATGGGCGCGCATCTCGTGGTCTCGCCGGACTGCAACCCGCGTGTGATCGTCGCCACCAAACAGGCGGGCATGTTGTCCTATCCGGGTGTCTTCACCGCCACCGAAGCCTTCACCGCCCTGCGCAACGGTGCCGATGGGCTGAAGTTCTTCCCCGCGTTCAAACTCGGCACCGATGGCATCGCCGCGCTCAAGGCGGTGTTGCCAGCCGAGGCGAAGACCTATGCGGTCGGCGGGGTCGGGCCAGACAATTTCGCAGACTGGCTGAACATTGGAATCACCGGCTTTGGAATCGGTTCGAACCTGTTCAAACCGGGCCGCTCCGTGGCGGATGTGGCGGCGCGGGCGGTGGACATGTCGGCAGCTTATGATGCGGCGCTTTCCGGCTCCTGAAACCCCGGCTTTGCCTTTCCTGAAACATCTTGCGCCTGCCTTGGTCCATCGCCCCATTGGGCGAGACCAACAAGGGAGCGCGCAATTTGAGCATTCACACCCGGATCGTTGACGACCTGATCGCCAACGACATCCGTTTCATGACCACCGTCCCATGCAAACAGCTGGCCGGGGTCATCGAAGAGATCGACAACCGGCCCGAGATCCGCCATGTCCCGGCCAACAAGGAAGACGAAGGCATGGGGCTCTGTGCCGGGGCGCACCTCGGCGGGCAGCGCAGCGCAATCATCATGCAAAACACGGCGCTGGGCGTGACGATCAACACGCTGGCCACGCTGATCCAGTTCTACCGCATGCCTTTGCCCATGCTGATCAGCTATCGTGGCGAGATTGGCGAGCCCGTCGCCTGCCAGGTGGAAATGGCCGTTCACACCAAGGCGCTCTTGGCGCAGCTGCACATCCCCACGTATCACTTCCACCGCCGGTCTGACGTGGAAGAGCTTGATGGCATTCTGAAGTATTGCTTCATGGCCTCCAAACCGGTGGCGATCCTGACCGATGCAACCTTCTGGAAAGGAGAGCTCGCATGATCCGCGCCGATATCCTCCGAGACATTGCCCCGATCCTGCGGGACCAACTGGTGGTCTGCAACATCGGCATCCCGTCGCAGGAACTCTATGCCATCGATGATCAGCCCTCGAACTTCTACATGCTTGGCACCATGGGGCTGGCCTCTTCCATCGGCCTTGGCCTTGCGCTGTCGCAATCGAAACCTGTGATTGCCATCGACGGCGACGGCTCCGTGTTGACCAACCTCGGCACCCTGCCAACCATTGGCAACAACGGCGACGGGCACCTGATCCTGCTGATCATCGACAATGGCAGCTATGGCTCTACCGGCGATCAGCCGACGTACACCGGGCGGCGCACCTCGCTTGCGGGCATGGCACGCGCCGCGGGCTGCGAACGGGTTGTCGAGATCGATGGCTCGGACACCGGTGCCGCGCTCACTGAGGCGCTTGGCACCAAAGGGACCACGGTCATCGTCTGCAAATGCGACAGCGGGAACGAGACAATGCCGGTCATTCCGCTCGATCCCGTCACCATTCGCGATCGGTTCATGCAGGTCGTGAACAGCTGATCTCCTGTTAGACCATGTCCCGCCTCCTTACCGTCGGGGCGGGACTTCAAAATCCTGTCGATTTCCACGGCAAACCGGCGCTTTTTCGGGCGTTTCGCGGAGATTGACAGGTTCATGTCAGTTTTTCCCCCGATGGTCAGCGCCGCGCGGCGCTTCGGGAAAGAGGGTCGCTCGACGGGAGGATCCTTGTTCGAAACGCTGTGGGAAGCGCGGGTAGCCCGCGCTTCGACCGCGCGTTCCCCTCTCGTTTTCCGACTTTCCCAAGAACCGCTGGCGCGGCGCTCCTGATCCGGAACGGGCAGGGTTCTCTCGCCACCCGATCCGCTTTAGGAACCCTTATGACCACACGTATTCTCATCCCCTCCGGCGTTCTCGGTCTTGGCTTCGAAGAAGAAGCGCTCTGGTGCGGGGTCGCCGCAAAGCCTGATCTCATCGCCATCGACGGCGGCTCCACCGACAGCGGCCCGGCCTCGCTGGGCACGGGCACTTCGAAATATGCGCGCGCGGCGATCAAAGCCGAGTGGCGCGTGTTGATGAAGGCGCGGGCAGAGGCAGGCGTGCCTTTGGTCATCGGCACCTGCGGCACGGCGGGGGCCGATGCGCATGTGGATTGGATGTTTGAGATCACGCGGGAGTTGGCGGCAGAGCTTGGCCAGTCGCTCAAGATCGCCCGGCTCTACTCCCAACAGTCGCCCGAAACCCTTGCCGCGCGCTTTGACCAGATCACCCCGCTCGATCCGGCCCCTGAGGTCAGCGTCGAAGACCTTGGCAGCATGAACCGCATTGTCGCCCTCGCCGGGGCAGAGCAAATTCAGGAAGCACTGAACACTGGCGCGGATATCATCCTCGCCGGGCGCACCACGGACACCGCCATCATCGCCGCCCTGCCGCTGGCGCGCGGCGAGCATCCGGGCGCGTGCTGGCACGGGGCCAAGATCGGCGAATGCGGCGCGCTGTGTTCGTCCGACCCCACTTCCGGCGTTATCCAGATCGATTTCGATCAGACTGGTTTCACCGTCACTCCGCTGGCGACGGGCGCAAAGTGCACGCCGCATTCGGTCTGCGCCCATATGCTCTATGAAAACTCGGACCCGTTCATCCTCTATGAGCCGGGCGGCTATCTTGATGTGACCGAGGCGGACTATACCGCGCTCGATGATACGTCCGTCCGCGTGACAGGGGCCGAATGGCACCCCGGCGATTACACCGTCAAACTCGAAGCCGCGCGCACGGCCGGGTTCCAAACCACGCTGCTCGCCGTGCTGCGCAATCGCCGTTACGTGGAAAACGCGCAGGAGTGGGCAGACAAGCTGCTTGCCTTTCTGGACACCAAACTGGCCGCGTCTCTCGATTTGCCGCGCGAAGCTTACACCATCGACATCCGTCTGATTGGCGTCAACGGCGCGCTTGGTGCATTGGAGGCGCGCAAGGGCGATCCCACCGAAGTGGGGGCCTTTGTCATCGTCACCGCCCCGACACAGGCGGACGCCACGGAGATCGCCAAGCTGATCAACCCGTTCCTGCTGCATTATCCGCTCACACGGGACGAGGAACTGCCCACCTTCGCCTTCCCCTACAGCCCGGCGCATTCCGAACGCGGGGCGCTTTACGCGTTTGCGATGAACCACATACTGAAGTTGGAGGCACCCATGGACGCCTTCCGCCTTGAAACGGAGACCCTCTGACATGCCCACACTCGCTCAGGAAACCGTCAAGATCCGGTCCAAGAACGCGGGCCCCTTCTGGGTCACCGTGGATCTGTTCTGCGGCACGTCAGAGGCCTTTGACAGCATTCGCGGCAGGCTCTCGTCCGAGGCTGTCGCAGATCTTTACCGGGTCGATGCCGCCCGGCTTAAACGCTTTGACATTGCCCGGCTGAATGTCATCAAGTTCAGCTTCCCCCGGCCCGTGCCTCAAGGTGCGCCGCTCGACCGCGATCAACATGGCGCGCAATATGCGACGCTCCTGGAAGAAATGAGCCTTGCCTAAACCAAACGGCATCGTGCTGACACTGGGCATCGCCGCCCTCGGCGCGGTGCTCTTTGTCGTGACGGGTCTGCCGCTTCCGCTGCTGCTCGGCCCGATGATGGCCTGTCTCTGTGCGGGACTGGCTGGCCTGCCGCTCAAAGGGGTGGGGGCCTTTGGCACCTTCATGCGCACTTTTCTCGGCGTTGCCGTGGGCAGCGCGATCAACCCCGAAGTGGTCGCGCAGATACCATCCTACCTGAACACGCTGGTCTTTGTGCCTGTCTTTGTCGCGATCATCGGGCTGACGGGCTATCCCCTGCTGCGCCGCGTTTTTGGCATGGACCACGCCACTGCCTTTTATTCGGCCATGCCGGGCGGTCTGCAGGACATGCTGGTCTTTGGCGAAGAGGCGGGCGGCGACGTGCGGGCCATGTCTTTAATCCATGCAACACGTGTTCTGGTCATCGTCACCATCGCACCAATCCTGATGCAATGGTTCTGGCAGGTCGATCTGACCGCGCCTCCGGGTCTGTCGGCGCTGGACACGGATCCTGTGGAAATCGGACTGATGGTAGCCGCTGGTTTCATTGGCTGGAAGGTCGCGGCGCGGGTTGGCCTGTTCGGTGCGTCCCTGCTCGGGCCGATGATCCTGACGGCGATCCTGTCCCTTTCGGGCGTGATTACCCACAGGCCCCCGGCGGAAATCATCTGGGCGACTCAATTCTTCATCGGCATTGGTGTCGGGGTGAAATACGTCGGCATCACGGCGCGCGAGATCAAGCTGTTCGTCGGGGCAGGGCTGGCCTTTGCCTTGCTGCTCTCGGTTATCAGTCTCGGGTTTATCGAAGCGATCCACCTCGTCGCGCAGGCCGATCACCTCGAAAGCTTCCTGTCCTTCCTGCCCGGGGGGCAGGGCGAAATGGTGGTGATTGCCATCGTCGTCGGGGCGGACCTGTCGTTTGTGGTCACACACCACCTTTTCCGGCTGATCATCGTCATCACACTGGCTCCGATCATCGCCAAATGGATGGCGCGCAAGGACAGGGGAACCGGGGCATAGCCCCGGCCTGCGGACCGTCCCGAAGCGACAATGTGTTCTACCAGAGACGCCCGATCCGGCTGGCGTCAAAGATCGCTGCGTGCACGTTGCGCCCGGCCACCGCGTCACCAATGCGGTAAAGATCAAAGGCGGCGCCCGGCTGTTTCTGCGGGAAAGGCGCAGCTTCGCCGTTCAGCAAGGCGCATTGATCCACTTCCCCGCCGTTGCGCGACAGGGGTTTGAGGTCGAAATACAGCCCGTCCAGCGGTGTGATCCCCTGATTGACCACAACCCGATCATAGAGTGCCTCGGTCACATCCGGTACATAATCCGAGCCGATCTGAGCACGCAGGCGGTTGCCGTCCCGCGCCAGTCCCACCAGCCGCCGCGCCACGGTCATGGTCACACCGGCAGGTTGCAGGCTGCGCATGTAAGGCACGAGGTTCATGCCCATGACCTCCGGCGCCATGCCCCGGTCCCGCGTCATCAGCTCCACCTCGCAACCGGCCGCCGCCGCAAGCTCCGCCGCTTGCAGCCCGACGTGGTCGCCCACGTCATCGTAAATCAAGACCTTGCCCGCAGGCTTCACATCCCCGGACAGGACATCCCACCCGCTGATCGCAAGCGCATTGCCGTCCTCCAGAATGGTTGTCTCGGCCATCCCGCCTGTCGCCACGATCACCACATCGGGCGCAAGCGCGGTGACATCCCCGGCCTCCGCGTAGGTGTTGAACTGAAACGCCACATCCCGCGCCGCACATTGCGCCATGCGCCAGTCGATGATCCCGATCATTTCCCGCCTGCGCGCGGATTGCGCGGCCAATCTAAGCTGCCCGCCAGGCTCTGCTGCGGCCTCAAGCACTGTCACCTGATGCCCGCGTTCGGCTGCAACGCGCGCCGCTTCCAACCCGCCGGGTCCCGCCCCGATGATCACAACGCGTTTCGGCTCTGCCGCCTTGCCGAGGTCGTGGGGAAGGCTGAGCTCCCGCCCGGTAGACGGATTGTGAATGCACAAAGCCTCGCCTCCGGCATAAATCCTGTCCAGACAATAGGTTGCCCCAACGCAGGGCCGAATGTCATCCTCACGCCCTTCTGCGATTTTCCGGACGATGTGCGGCTCTGCCATATGCGCGCGGGTCATGCCGACCATGTCGAGCAGCCCCTCCGCCACCGCATGACGCGCCGTGGCCACGTCCGGTATGCGCGCGGCGTGGAAGGTCGGTAGACCCACCTCCGCCCGTATCTTTCCCGCGAAATCCAGATGCGGCGCGCTGGCCATACCCTGAACCGGGATCACGTCGGTGAGGGTCGCATCCGTGTCCACACGCCCCCGGATCACATTCAGGAAATCTACCATGCCGCTGTCCTTCAGCGCATGGCCAATGGCAATGCCTTCTTCTTCGCTGATACCTCCGGCTTGTAGATCATCCGCGGTGTAGCGCAGGCCGACAATGAACTCCGGCCCAACGCGCGCGCGGATCGCCGACAACACATCAAGCGAGAATTTCATCCGGCTTTGCAGGGTCTTCGCGCCGTATTCCCCGTCCAACTCGTTGAGATGACCGGACCAGAACGCATCCATCAAATGCCCGTAGGCTTCCAGCTCGATCCCGTCGAGACCGGCGTCCTTCATCCGCTCCGCCGCATCGGCGTAATCACTGATCACCCGCGCGATGTCCCAGTCTTCCATGACCTTGGGAAAGGCCCTGTGTGCCGGTTCGCGTTTGCCGCCCGGAGCCAGCGTGGGCAGCCAATCGCCCCAATCCCAACGCGAGCGCCAGCCCAGATGCGTCAGCTGGATCATCACCGCACAGCCCTCGTCCTGACACGCCCGGGCCAGTTTCGCCATCCAAGGCACAACTTCGTCCTTGTAGGCCAGGATGTTGTTGAAGGCAGGCGGGCTGTCGCGTGAGACCAGCGCGGACCCGGCGGTCATCGTCAACGCAACCCCGCCCTTCGCCCGCTCCACATGGTAGGCGCAATACCGCTCTTTCGGCATGCCGTCCTCGGGGTAGGCCGGTTCATGGCTGGTGGTCATGATCCTGTTCTTCAGGGTCAGATGTTTGAGCGTATAGGGTTGAAGCAGGGGATCGCGGCGCATGACTGGCTTTCTTCTTGACTACTCGAAAGACTGCGCCCGGCAAAGATGCGGCACAAGGCCCAAGGCGTCAAACTCTGTCCTGTCCGCGACGCGCTGGACGGGCCTGCAGTTTGGGCATACCCATTGCAGGAGACCGCCTGCTGACGAGGACCACCATGACCCAGACCACCCGCCGCGCCGCCGATCACCTCGTTGACCTTCTGGTGGCGCAGGGCACCCGCCATGTCTTTGGCGTGCCGGGCGAGAGCTACCTTGCGGTGCTCGATGCGCTGCACGAGCGCGACGGGATCGACTTTGTCACCTGCCGTCAGGAAGGCGGGGCCGCCATGGCCGCCGATGCTCATGGCCGTATGACGGGCCGCCCCGGCATCTGCATGGTCACGCGCGGGCCGGGGGCCACCAACGCGAGCGCGGGTGTGCATGTGGCCTATCAGGACAGCATCCCGATGATCCTCTTTATCGGGCAGGTGGCCCGCGACATGGTCGAGCGTGAAGCTTTTCAGGAGATCGATTACCGCCGCATGTTTGGCCAGATGGCCAAATGGGTGACGCAGATCGACGATGCCTCGCGCATGCAGGAATACATCTCGCGCGCGTATCGCGTGGCGCTGTCCGGGCGTCCCGGTCCGGTGGTCATCGCCTTGCCCGAAGACATGCTCTACGACGAGATCACGCTCCCACCCGCGCCGCGCTACATCGAACCGCCGCGCTATCAGCCCGCGCCGGGCACGCTGGAGGCCTTGAAAGAGGCCATCGCCAGCGCCGAGCGGCCCTTGATCATGGCCGGAGGCGGCAACTGGACCGAAGCGGGCATCGCGGCTTTGCAAAGCTTTGCCGAAACCCAAGGCATCCCGGTCACCGTCAGCCTGCGCTCGCAGGGTCTCTTCAACAACGATCATCCGAATTACGCCGGGCATTTCGCCGTGGGCAAGGTGCCTTATCTGGCCGAAGCTCTTAACGAAACGGACCTGCTTATCGCCATTGGCCCGCGTCTTGGGGAGATGACAACCGATGGCTACACGAATCCCAAACCGCCTGTGCCCGCCCAACGGCTTGCCCACGTCTTCCCGGAGCCGGAGGAACCCGGCCGGGTCTATGAGCCGGAGATTGCGCTGATCTCCGACACGGAGAGCTTCTGCAAAGCGGTCGCCGCATGGGAGCCGATTGCGCCCGAGCGGTTTGCGCCGCGCTGCGAGAGCCTGCGCGCGGCCTACAAGCAATTCAACGCCGTGACTTCCGTGAACAATGACACGCTCGCCCCGCTCTACAAACACCTCTCGGACACTGTGCCGTCAGATGCCATCATGACCAACGGCGCGGGCAATTACGCCGCGTGGCTGCACCGGTTTCACCGCTATCGCACCCCGCGCAGCCAGCTTGCGCCGACATCTGGCTCCATGGGCTACGGCCTGCCCGCCGCCATCGGTGCGGCGGTGGCCACGCCGGAGCGGGAGGTTTATGCGCTCGCCGGGGATGGCTGTTTCATGATGACCTGTCAGGAGCTGGCGACGGCTGTGCACCACGGGCTGCGCCTGACGGTGATCGTGGTGAACAATGCCCGATACGGGACGATCCGGGTGCATCAGGAACGCGAGTTCCCGGGGCGGGTTTCGGGGACAGAGATGATCAACCCGGACTTTGTCGCCTTTGCCAAATCCTTCGGGGCAGGGGCGGCCCGCGCCACGGATCTGGACGGTTTTGCGACGGCGCTGGAGGAGGCCCGCGCGCGGGGCGGGGTGAACCTCATCGAAATCGTACAGGACCGCGACTTGCTCGCGCCGGGCAAACGTCTGGGCTGATCTTCGGCTCAGCTCTGCCGCAACCGGCCCGCGATAAACGCAGGCAATCCCGGCTGGCAGCCAAACGGCTCCAGCCGCAACCCGGCAAAGCCCACCGCGTCCAGAGCCTCGGGCAGATCGTCCAGAACATGCCCGCGTTTCATGTTGAAGAACGGCAGGCAGATCGCCTTTTCGCCAAGCCCCGCCGCGCTCTCGGCCAAATAGGGCGCTTCCTCGACAAACCCGCAGCGGATGTCCCGAAAAGCGACGCGCGTCCCAATTTCCTGGGCAAAACCGCGCGTCACCGATGCCGGTTTGTCGCTCCGCCCGGAGCCATGCGCCGCGACAAACAAGGCGGTCTCTTCCGCCGCCCAACCTTTCGCGCTCAACTCCCGCCGGAGCCAATCCGCTGTCCAGTCCGGCAGGTCCGGGTCCAGCCCGAAAGGCGCAAGCTGCTGCACGTCGAAGCCCGCCAATCGCTTGGGCAAGGCAACTTTGGTGAACCACCCATCGGCCATGAAAAACGGATAGATGAGCGCCCCCGGATGCCCCTCCAAAGCCGCCTCCAAGACGCCAGGCGCAGCCAGCGTCGCGCCGATCACCCGATCCTCGGGCAAAGCGTTTTGCACCTCGGCGGCCAAGGCTTTGATCTCTGCCTCGCCCACCTCCGGCTCCGATGGTTGCCCGTGGCTGACGATCACCGCGTATCGGCTCATGTGGTATCCCCTGCTGCGCTCACAGCAGATATAACGCGCTCAAACCAAAGGCCAAGTCAGCGCAGCGCCCGTTTCATCCCGGCTTCGGGAAAACAGGTTGCGGCCTGACCCTTCGCCTCCTGCCAGCGCCCGATCGAACGCCGCGTCTTGAACCCCGGCAAGCCATCCGCGCCGCCCACGTCATGCCCCATCTTCTCCAAGGCGCGCTGCATCACCGCCACGTCGGAGCGCAACAGCCCGCCGACTTTGCCCCAACGCCCTGAAAAATCACCCATGCCATACTGAATGCGATCCCCCACATGGCCCACAAACAGCGCGTAAAGGTCGCTCTTGTTGTACTCCTTCAGAACGTAGAAATTCGGCGTGACGATAAAGGCCGGCCCGCTGCGCCCGGCGGGCATGAGCAGATAGCCTTCGCCGCGCCGTTCATGATCCGGGAAAGCCTTGCCGCTGATCCGGCGGATGCCCATGTTCTCCCATTGGCTGATGCGTCTGCCCTGATCCGGGCCCTCAAGCGTGCAGGAAACAGAAGCAGGCACCACCACCTCGAAACCCCAGTCGCGCCCCGTCACCCAGCCATGCTTGTCCAGATAATGGCCAATGGATTCAATCGTATCCGCCTCGGACCCCCAGATATCCGCCCGCCCATCGCCATTGCCGTCGGCGGCGTATTTCAGAAAGCTTGAGGGCATGAACTGCGGCTGGCCCAAAGCCCCCGCCCAACTGCTTTTCATCGCCTTGCCCGGTGCGTGACCGGCCTGCGCGATCTGCAAAGCCGCCACCAGCTCATTCGCGAAATAGTCCTTGCGGGTGCTCATGAACCCCTTTGTCCCCAGCACCTCGAACACATTGTTGCGGATCGGGACCTGCCCGTATCCGCTCTCGCGCCCCCAAATCCCGAGGATGATCCGTCCAGGCACGCCGGTCCGCTTTTCGGTTCGCGCCAGAGCCGAAGCATGGCGTTTCATCATCTGCCGTCCGACGCGGGTTGCGCCGTCAATGCTGCCTCGGTTGAAGTATTTCCCCGGCGAGCCAAACTCCGCCTGCCGCTGTTTGCGCGGGCCAGAAGGTTTGCTGCCCGGTGGCACCAGATCCGGCAGTTTCCAGTTCAGGGAAACCCCGCGAAACGCGCTGTCAAAGGTACGCTTCGAGACGCCCTTTGCCTTGGCGCGCGGCCAGATCTCCGAGGTCAGCCAGCGTTGAAACTGCGCCTCGACCTGCGCCTTGTTCTGGGCCGAGACCAGCCCCGGCAGGCTCATCAGAAAGACAAGGAAAACAACACGCAGCATGATCGGGACCTCGGGTTCAAAACGCTTGACCCGAGCCTAGCGCCTGACGCGCCGTCTGTCTTTTCAACTCATTTTGAAAGGCGTAACTTCGCCGGTCCGTCAGGCGGGCTTGCGCCGGGAGGTGACAAAAGTGATCACGAGCCCCGCGATGTAGGCCAGGGATGCCAGAACCAACGTCAGCCAAAGGTAGGTGAACAGCGCCGAGGCGATCAGCACCGCGCCCACCATCAGGTACCGCGCATGTTCACGCCGGATGGTGATGTTCTTGAATGATGGCGTCGGCAGGCGGCCGATCATCATCAGCCCGACAACCAGCAGATAAGCTGCGATGACCTCTGCGGGCAGATGCGGGTCTTCGTGGAAAAGAAACGCCAGATACATCGGCAAAAGCGCAAGCATCGCCCCGGCAGGCGAGGGCACACCGACAAAATGATCGGTGGCGGGTTTGTCCTCAAGGCGGCTCATGACGTTGAACCGAGCCAGTCGCAGCACGCAGCAGATCGTGTAAACGAGCACAACGATCCAACCGATGCCCCGGAAGTCATGCAAGGCCCAGGCGTGCAGGATCAGCCCCGGCGCGACGCCGAAATTCAGGAAATCTGCAAGGCTGTCGAGTTCCGCCCCGACGGAGCTTTGGCAGCGCAAAAGCCGGGCCAGCCGCCCGTCCAGACCATCCAGAATCCCCGCAAACAGGATCAGCTTCACGGCGTTCTGAAAATCACCGTTGTATCCAAATCGAATGGCCGTCAGCCCGGCGCAGATCGCCGCGATGGTCAGCAGGTTCGGCAACAGGTGCAGCACCGGCAGCTTGGACTTCTCGCGGGGGGCGGTGACCTGTTCGGGCTCTGACATGGTTTATTGTGTCCGCGCTTGCCGCGCCGGGGCGCTGGACGCCAGATCGGCCAGAACCGTCTCGCCCGCCACCATGGTCTGGCCAAGGCTCACCATCGGTTGCACGCCTTCGGGCAGATACACATCCAGCCGGGAGCCAAACCGGATCAGGCCAAACCGCTCGCCTGCCTCGATGCTGTCGTTGGTGTTGGAGAAACACACGATCCGCCGCGCCACGAGACCGGCGATCTGCACCACGGCAATCTGAGTGCCATCTTCGCGTTCGATGCACAGGCTGTTGCGCTCATTGTCGGCGCTGGCCTTGTCGAGCGAAGCGTTCAGGAACTTGCCCGGACGATAGGCAATGGACTTGATCACCCCGCCCACGGGCGCACGGTTCACGTGACAGTTGAACACGCTCATGAAGACGCTGACGCGGGTGAGCGGCTTGTCTTCCATGCCAAGCTCTGCCGGCGGCACCGCCGGTTCGATCAGCGAAACCACCCCATCGGCGGGGCTGATCACGAGGCTCTCGCCAAGCGGCGTTGCGCGCTTTGGATCGCGGAAGAAGTAGTAACACCAGACGGTCAGCCCGACCCCGATCCAGCCCAGGAAATCGGCGATCAGGAAGAGCACCAGCGTGATCGCGGCAAAAATCGCAACGAACCGGCGCCCTTCGGGGTGCATGGGTTTGATGAAGGTGTCGCGCATACGCATGGGGAACGGCCTTTTAGCTGAGATTGCGGTCTCTTACTCCTTTGCCCGCCCCGCATCAACGCTCAGATGCTGTGTATCGTGACCGCATCGGGACAAACCTCTCTGGCAATATCGACCACATGTTTGTGATGAGTCAGATAGATCGCCTGTCCCTGCTGGCCAATCCGGGCCATCACCCGGCAGGCGGCGCGGGTGCGGTCCTCGTCGAAGGTCTCGAAGACGTCGTCACAGAAGAACGGCAGGCAGGTGCCCTCCTGCACCAGTTGCGCATAAGCCGCAGCGCGCAGGGCGAGATAAAGCTGAAAACGCGTGCCCTTCGACATGTCCTGCGCCTGTTTCGACTGTCCTTCGCGGGTCAGCGCCACAAGCGTCTCGGTGTCGCCATCGGCCTGCGTCATCAGCCGCATATAAGCGCCGTTGGTCAACTCTGCAAAAGCCGCTTCTGTGGCTGCCATCATGCCGCTGCGATGGGTGTCGCGATAGCGGCGGATCGCCTCTTCGGCCAGCCGGATGCCTGCGTTCAACTCGACATAGCGCAGCGCCGTGTCTTCGATCGCCGCCTCCAGCGTGGCTTTCTGCTCGGTCAGCCGCGCCACATCCGCGTCCCCGGTCACAGCATTCAAAGCCCGCTCGGCGAGGGTGCGCCGCTCGGTGGCCTCGCGCAGCCGCGATGCCTGTGTCTCGATCCCCTGTTCCAGTGCCGCAAGCTCTGACGCGACATCCTGCGCGGAAATCCCGCGCAGCGCGGCGCGTGCCTCTGACAAATCCGGCACGCCCAACCCGGTGCAGAGCTGCGTGACCAATCCCGCCCGCTTCTTGCGATCCGCGTTGACCGACAGGGCCGCACCGGTGGCGTCGCGCAGCGCGTCCAGTGTTGTCACATCTGCCGGGAACACGGCTGCCCAGGCCGTAATCTGCCGGTCTATTCCGGACAGCGCTTCGTTCGCCTCCGCCAGAGCGGCCTCCTGACTGGCGATCTGCAGTGTCAGGTCTTCAAAGACCTCTTCCGCGCGCGCCGCCTCGGCGGCTTCGGTTTTCAACGCCTTGTAGGCCGCTTCCGGGCCTTGCGGCGCCTCGACGCCATATTGCTCGGCCAAAGCCGTCATCCGCGCGTCAAAGGCCGCATGGTCTGCTTCCATGCTCTCGACCCTGCGTTCATCCTGCGCCAGCTTGCCTTCGATCTCCCGCACACGGCGCAAAGGCTCCAGTGTGACGGACAGAACCTCCGGTTTGATCCCGGCGGGCAAGGCTTTTCTGACAGCATCTGACCACGCCTCCGCTGCCTCCGCCGCCGCCTGTGCCACTGTCGCGCCTTGTCTTGTTCGACGAGCAACCTCTGCCTGTACTTCCGCGCGCCTCTGCTGCGCCTCCCGCGCCGCGCCCTGTGCCGCCCGTTCCGCCTCTGCTCGGCGTTCTGCTTCGGCCAAGACCGTTTCGAAATCGCCCACGCGCACAGCCAATGCGTTTTTCAACGCTGCAAGCAGCGCCTGCCCATCCGTCAGGACCGGCGCATGGAGCATGCGGGCCTCTTCGAGCGCCCGCTGCGCGTCCTCCGCCGCTTGCCGCAACGCCTGCCAGCGCAAGAACCCCTCCGGGCTGGGCTGGCTCTCCAACCCTGCGGCCTTGGCGGCGGCATGAACCTGCGCCAGAAGCGCATCGCGTTCTTCCGACATGCCCTTGATTTTCGCCGCCGCGCCCTGCGCTCGTGCCTCCAGATCGACCAGAGCCCGGCGCTCATGCGCCACCTGCGCCAAATCACTGGCCTGCGCCAACCGCGCCGCCGCCGTCAGGTCCACCCGGCGCAGCGCCGTCTCGAACGCCGCCGCGCTCTCGGCCTTCAAGTCCTCCAAATGCGCCTGCCAAAGCGCCTCGCGCGCCTCTGTCTCAGCCTGCGCCGTCTCGTCCCCGATCAGCGTTCCGGCCTCCAGCATTTGCGCAATCCGTCGATTTGCCGCCGTGATTTCGGTCAGCCGGTCGGCCTGCTCCGCCTCCAACTGTCCCAATTGCGTTTCGAGTGCGCCGTGCCGCTGGGCCAATACCTCTGCTTCCGGCAGGGTCTCTTCCGGTACAGTCTCCATCCCCAACATGCTCAGCGCCCGAGCCAACCCACGTTCCGCTGCACCCATGGCCTCTGCCGCCGCCGCGTATTTTGGCGCAAGCCGCCCGGCCGCGTATTGATCCAGCAAAGCCGAAATCGGCTGGTCCGGGACGGCCACGTCCGGCGTCTCTTCCAACCGCGCCTCCGCCTCTGCCAGATCCCGCGCTTGACGCGCCCGATCATGTTGCGCGGTGGTCATGGCGTCGCGCGCCGCCTCCAGCGATTGCAGTGTCGCCGGGTCGAGCAGCAAACGGCGCGGCTCTATATCCTCAGCCTGAAGATCCTGTGCTGCCCGCGCCAAATCGGCTCGCAAGCCCGCCACCGATTGCCTGCGCCGTCCAAGGTCAAGCTCTGCACCGCTGAACCGCTTGTAGAGGTCCTCGACCTGGACCAACGCATCGTCCAAAGCCAGCAGGTCCGGTTTACGGCGAACGCCGTCCCGAGCCTCTCGCAGGTCCGCGAGGTCTTTGGTCAGGTGCGTTTGATCAGCCCGAAGACGGCTTTGCTCCATGGCCAGTTCCACCAGATCCTCGGGCTTGAAGCCCAAAGCCTCCGGCACGCCTTCCGTCCCGGCTAAATCCGCCTCAACCGCGTCCAGTTCCACCAGCAACGGCAGGGCGGTTCTTTGCGCGTCCAGTTCCGCCTTGCGCCGCCACAGCCCATTGCTGTCCTCCCGTGCGGATGCTTCTTCGGCTTGTGCGGCCTCCATTTCCTGTCGCAACTTGCGCCAGGCGGCGGCGGTGACATCACTGTCCTTGATCTGTCGGGTCACCTCCGCCAGCTCCGCCTTCAACTCCGCCATCCGCGTCGAGCGTACTTTTTTCTTGTAAAGCGCCCCGGCCTGCGCCCGGAATCCGTCCAGAACCGCGCTCAGATCGCTGATCCCTGCGGCGGCGGAAAACAGCAAGTTGCCGATGTCCCCCTTGCTGCTGACGATCTCTTCACCGCCCTTTTCAATGGTGTCATCGTCGAGGCACAAAAGCTGTCGATAATCCGCCTCGGACAACCCGCCCAGATGCGCTTGCAGGCTCGCTTCGGGCAAAACGCCGCCATTCTGGTCCAGCAGGTTCCCCTTGCGTTTCGCCGTCCGGGTCAGCGTCAACGCTCCGCGCGCGGTCTCCAGATCCGCCGAGATCTGCAGGTTGGCCCGGCTATGCTTGAAGTCGTAGCTTTCCCGGTGCGGAAAGCCGTACAGCAACCGCAGGAAGGCCTCCATCGTGGTGGTCTTGCCCGCCTCGTTGGGGCCATAGATCACGTGAAAATCCGCCGTCTCCCCGGCTTCGCCGAAGTCATAGGACTTGCCCGCGAAATGGCCGAACAGATCAAGATCGAGCCGCCGCAGACGCATCACTCCGCCGCTCCCTTCATCGCTGCCAGCACCGCCGCTGCGCCGCTTTCGGCCAATTGGTCCGCCAGAGCCTCTGCCGCCGCCTCGTTCGGGGCCAGTGCTGCTCGTCGCGCCGGTGTGGTCTCGCCCAGCAACGTCGCCAAGCCCTGTGCCATTTCCTCGCGAAACGCAGGCTCATCCCGGATGTCCGCCATCAATCGGCCAAGTTCCGTCACCGCCGAGGCGCTTTCTGCCGCATCCTTCGGGTCTGACAGGTCAAACAGCACCTTGTCGATCCAGACCCGTCCGGTTTCTGCGGCCAGTTCCGCGATAGTCTCGCGCCACTGATCCTGATCGCGCAGAACGGCCCAATTCAGCGCCGTCTCCCCATGCAGGGTCAACCGCAACACACCTGTCTCCGCCTGCAATGCCCCTGCCGCGTCCCGGATCACGTCGCGCAAGGCCGCTCGCAACCCGTCCTCACGCTCAAACCCGGCGCAGTTCAAACGGGCCTCTGCGAACTCCACGGATGCCGTTGGCACTTCCGACAGGGCAATCTGCCCGTCCTCGATCTTGATCAGCGTGGCGGTTTTCGGCCCCGCCTCGCCGATATCCCGCCCCTGCGGTATCCCGGGCATGACGATCCACGGTGCTTGTCCGTGCACTTGCCGTTTGTGGATGTGGCCAAGGGCCCAGTAGTCGAACCCCATATTGGCCAGTTCGCTCGCCGAGCAAGGCGCATAGGTGTCATGCCCCGCAGCCCCGCCCAGCGATGTGTGCAGCATCGCGATGTTCACGGCCCCCGCCACCGGCGCTCCGAACTTCGGAAGCAGGCTTTCCGGGGCGTGCCGACCACTGAAGCTGACGCCGTGAATCCAGACATCCTGCCGTGGCAGTTGCACCTTGCCGCCGCGCCCGTCGAAGACATGCACAGTGTCGGGCAGGCTGAGTTCCCCGGTGATCGGGTTCTCCGCGTCGTGGTTGCCCTTGATGTAGTAGACCGCGATCCCGGCGGCCTTCAGCCGGTCCAGTTGCGCGATCAGGAACGCGGCCGTGCGGGCGCTGCGTTCAGCGCCGTCAAACAGGTCCCCGGCAATCAGAACCCCGGACACCTCGTGTTCCAGCGCCGCGTCCACGATCCGCGCAAAGGCGGTCCGCGTCGCGGTTTGCACCCGTTCCCCCAACGCCGCATCGCGCAGCGCCAGCGACTTCAAAGGCGAGTCGAGATGGATGTCCGCAGTGTGCAGAAGGGTGATCATGGTTGGCGGGCTCGCGGCGGGGCAATCTTATCCGCCATGCATGACACAGATCAGCGCCAGCGGCACCCCCTTTGGGCGGTGACCCTAGACAGGCCGGGACCGGTCGGGAATCCGAAACCCGATCACCGTTCTCGCCTTCGGGTCGCTTGTACACCAGATCGTCCCACCATGCCGGGCGATCAGCTTGCGACAGGTCGCGAGGCCCAGCCCCGTCCCGGAAACCCCGTTGTGACCCGGCACCCGTTTGAACGGCTCGAAGATGCCGCTCCGATACTCTTCAGGCACGCCAAGGCCCTTGTCCGAGACCGTCATCACCAGATGCGCGGCGTCATCGACAAAGGCGGCAATGCGAATATCGGGTGGCGCATCGCCGCTATACTTGATCGCGTTGGCAACAAGATTCTGCAGGACCTGCGCGATTTGCGGCGGGCGGCAAATGATCCTGTGAGCGGGATCTTCCAGACTGACCTGCACCACGGCGCCGCTGTCCTCGATTTCCCGGCCCAGGGCCGTCAATGCGCGATCCAGCAAGTCACCGACACAGGCCTCCGCCTCCGCGTCGTCCCGGTCCAGCCGCACATGATCCGACAGGCTGCGCAGCATATCCTGCATCTGGCCCGCGGATTTGCGCAACATCCGCAGCCCCTCCATGGCCTCCGCCATGTCACCGTCTTCGATATCCTCCTCGATCTGTTCCGAAAGGTAAGCCGCCGCACGGATCGGCGCCTGAAAATCATGCACCAGAACCTCGGTAAAGGTCGCCAGATCGCGCCGCTGTTCATCCAGCCGCCATTCCGCCAGTGCTTGCGCCACACCGTTTTTCAGCATCCGGCTTATGGCGTTCTGGCTCAGGGTCGACTTCGGCGCATAGTCCGTCGCACCGAACTGGATAGCCGATTTGGCAAGCTCCTCATCCCCTTGTCCGGTCATGAAGAAGATCCCGGCCTTGGGCCATATCTGCCGAAAGTGCGAAACGCTTTCGAGGCCGGTTTCCCCGGGCAGGACATTGTCGAGAAAAATGGCCCGGATGTCAGGATCCTGCACGCCCAGCGCCTCTTCGACAGTGGCTGCCTCGGTCACGCGCACGGCGTAATCAGACTTGGCCAGAAAGCGCCGGAGCAAGGCGCGATCACCATCGTCATCGTCAACAATCAGGGCGGAAATCTCAGTCATACCAAAGCTCTAGGGTTGCAACATGGGCAGTTCAATGATCCGGGCGTAGGCCTCGAGGAAGCGCGCGAGGTGCTCCAATCCGTCGCCGAGTCCGTCCTTCGGAGCGTAGCCTGCCACCGAATGGGCATAGGCAGCGCGCCGGTCTTCCTCGGACTGCGAGGTGGTCATGACAAAGACCACCGTCTCGCGCAAACGCGGATCGCCGCGCAGCGCGGCGAGGAACTCGATGCCGTTCATGCGCGGCATGTTCAGGTCCGCGAGGACCAGATATCGCGCGGGCAGGGGGCCTGATGCATCCCGCATCAACTCCAGGGCTTCGATCCCATCCAAGGCGCGCGTCAGGACAACAGGCAGGCAGCACTTGGCGACCGCGCGGCTGACCGCCTTGGCATCACCGTCATCATCTTCGACCAGAAGAATGTTCAGCGGCGGCCCGTTCTGTTGTCCCGCCCCGATCATGCGGCCCCGAGCGCCATGTCGCACGCTGTTTCGGGCGCGGCGTCCTGTTTGGGATTGGGCCAGAGCACAAAAAACGCGGTGCCGCGTTCACCATCGGACACCAGTCGGATCTCTCCACCCACCAGCGCCACCTGCTTGCGCACCATGGCCAACCCTATGCCGGCCGTATCCACTCGGTCCCTTGGTTTCAGGGTTTGGAACGGTTGGAACACCTTTTCCTGAAAACTCGTCGGAATCCCCGGCCCGTCATCGCTTACGCTGAATTCCACGCGGTCCCCCAGATCGCGACAGCCGACGTGAATCGTGCCGCGCGGCCTGTCGTGGTGGCGGATGGCATTGCTGATCAGGTTGAGCAGAACCGACTGCAACGGCAGGCGGATGACCGGGCGGGCCATCAGATCGGGCTGCACGATGATGTCGAACCCATCGTGCTCCTCAAGCAACGCCTCGATGTCCTGCATCATGGTGCCAAAATGGGTCCATTCGCGGGCGACCTGCACCCGTCCAATGCGGGAATGCTCCAGCATGGCCTCCAGCAGGCGCCCCATACGGTGCACACGGCTCTCGATCAGACCCAGCGTATCGCGTGTGTCGTCGGTCAGATGCTCTTCGAGATCCTCCGCCAGCCATCCGGCCGCATTGGCAATCACCCGCAGCGGCGCTTTGAGGTCGTGCGAGGTGATGTAGGCGAACTGATCGAGTTCCTCGTTGGAGCGCTCCAAGCGTGCCACGAGTTTCTGTACCCGCTCCTCGGCGCGCCGCGCTTCCGTGACGTCCTGCATGATCAGGATCAGGTGATTGGCCTCTGCAAAGCGCGCATGGGTGGCCGAAACCGCGAGGTGCAACAACTCACCGCTGCGCCGCCGCCCTGTCATGTCCTGCGCCCCATGTCCTGTGCCGTCCAGGTCGCCAAAACAGCTGCGCCCCGACAGCTCACCTTGCTCTAACAATCGCTCAGCCCGCAGTCCGATCATGTCTTTGGCCTCATAGCCGAACAGCGTCGCGGCGGCGTTATTGGCCTCTTCGATTCTGCCATCATCAGTGCACACCACGATGGCATGACCGGCGGATTCAAACACGGCGCGGGCCCGCACGGCGGCGGGGAGCAATGCATTGGTTTGGGTGAGAAACGCATCGGCCAGTTCGCCAATTTCATCGTTCGCCTGTGTCTCCAGCCGCAAAGGCTCCGGCGCATCGCGCGACGTTTTGACGAGGCTCAGCGTCTCGCGCAGAGGCCGCGTCAGTTGCGAGGCGGCCAGCAGGCTGCCGGTGCCTGTCACCAGGAAAACCAGCATCGCAATGAGGAACGACAGCGACGCATGTGCTCGCAGGTCCGCGTTGACCATGGCGTAGAGATCGCTCTGCGCCATCGTCGTTACAAGGAAGAACAAAGCCGGGCTGTCCCGCGCCGGGCGAATGGCGCGGACCACGGCAGCATGGTCACGCACAAATCGTTCAGGCCGTCCGGCCAATGCGGCGTCAAGCGCCTCTGTCGCGGCGGAGGCGCGCCAGTTTTCGTCCTCATGATAGACCATTGGCGGCGCATCTATGCCGCGCTCAAACATCATGTAATCGCCGGTCCCCGTAACGACGGTCGCGCGGACGGCTTTTGCGACCTTGGGCGATGAGACATGCAGGAGTGCGCTAAGGTCGGCCTCGATTTCCAACACCGCAGAAACCGTGTTCTTGCCGACGAACAAAGGGCGGATGATGCGCAATGTTGAAGGCGCCATTCCACGCCCCTGTGCGCGGCTCCGGGAAATCTGCCAAGAAGTGCTCTGGTCAAGTGGGGCTTTCCCATCGACCGCGAAGGCGGGTGGCGCGCGGGTTTGCTGCAGATCAGTCGCCGCGACGATCTGAACCCCGGACGCTTCCCGGTTCAGCCGGGCCAACTCGCGCCAGGCGTCCGTGCGCCCGATCAGCCGGACATGCCTGTAGTACGGCCTTGTCTCCATCAAATAGCCAAAGAACCCTTCAACCCGATGCCGCGCTTCCGTTTTGCTCCCGTCCGGGGGGGCGGTTTCGAATGACAACTGCTCGAAACGCTGCATATCCGGCACGCCTGCCAGCAGGGCAGCATCGGCCTCCATACGGGTGAAAACCGTTTGGATATCCTGCGCGTAGCGATCCGCTTCCGCTTGCAATGCCGCGAAGGCATGCGCCTGTTCACGCTCACGCGTCGAGGCGATGTTTTCCATCGTCAGAACCAGCATCGCACCGACCGTCGAAAACAGAACCCACGCAACGATCTTGCCGCGCAGGGTCAGGGAAATGTGCTTTGCCGGATTGCGCAGCTGCATTTATCCGGGCGGGCTCAGCGGCGTGGTCGGCGTATGCCGATCCGGGGTCAACACACTGGCGTTTCCATCGAAAATTTCTTTGATCTCATCGAGGAACATATTGATATCCCCACAGGATTTCTCCAGCGCGGTAAGATTTGCGTGCACGGCGGGCTGACCACCGGCGGCCCGGCGCAGGCCGCGCACATGGCGCAGGGTTGCGGCCAGCACCGCGCGAATTTCCGGCCCGCAGGTCTGCGACAGCCGCGACATGGACACCCGCATCGCGGCGCGCGGCGAGGTAGCCTGCCCGATCGCTGCGATCAGGATGCTGCGTTCCAGCGCCGAGACAATGGATTTGCGCACGCTTTCAATGCTCAGCTCTTCTTTCGTCAGATAGTCGGCACAGCCGTTGCGCATCACTTCGACAGCAATGTCGTGGCGCGCGACGCTGGTGACCATGATCGGCACCGCATCCACCTGATCCTCATGCGCGGTCAGGATTTTGAGCGCGTCAAAACCGGTTTCCATGTCGAGGTAATAATCGAGAAAGACGATATCCATCGCGCCTTCGTCGAGGATGACCCGGAACTCTTCGAGATTGGCGGCCTCATAAGGCTGAAACTTCAACCCGGCCTTCCGGCACAGGCGTTTTAGGCGGTTTCGATCCGGCCCCTGATCGTCCAGGAACAGCACCTTGAGCGGCTCGGTGGTCTGGGGGACGGTTTGCGGACTTGGCCTTTGCGCGACTGACGCGATTGCCATTCTTAACTCTCCCGTTCGTTTTTCCGATCTGCACGCCGGCGCGCCCGGCCTTTCCAAAGACTTGGCGCATACGGGCTAAAAAACGGTGAACCGGAGAGGGAGCCTGGCGGCGGAATAGGTAAAATCGGCCACATTTTCCTGCGAGGGTGGTCGCAGCGGGCTTTCGGCTTGGCGGCGGCCAGAAAAAAGGCGGCGCCTTGTCAGCGCCGCCCCTTCTTTCGGTTCTTCCAAAACGGTGGCACATCGCCCGCCATGATGCAGCCGTAAGGATCGATGTAATCCTCGATCTCGGCCAGATCATAGCGTTTGATCTGCCGCACCACGCTCGCCGCGCTCTTGTAGCTCGACGGCAGCTCGGAGGCGTCCACACCGCCCGCATGAAAGCGCACATCAAGCCCCTCGGTCTCGGCCCGGAGCATCTGCTCAGGCGTCACCGATCCCATCCGCCGCTTGTGCTCGGAGCGCGAGAAATTGCGCCCCGCGCCGTGCGGGCTGAACCCAAGGCCATGCCCCGCATCCTTGCCGCGCGCCACCAGAACCGGCTCCGACATGTTCAGCGGGATCAGTGTCAGCCCCGTGGCATCCGCCGCATAGCCATCCCACGCCGGGGTCGCCCCCTTGCCGTGGTAGTACAGGTCCCCGCGCCGAAACACGAAGTTATGCTCGTTCCAGAACCGATCCCCCACATTGGCCCGCGCTGCCTCCACCGTCGCCTGATGAAGGGCGTTGTGGTTGGCTTTCGTCCATTTGCGGATCAGCTGCAGCGCCTCCCAATAGGCCACACCTTCCTCGCTGTCCGCCGGAATCCAGGCGTTCTGCTTGGGCGTCTCGGGCGAGAGCACCTTGCGGAATTTCTGGGCCATATCCATGCCAAGCTTGTACAGAACCGCCCCCGGCCCGCGTGAGCCGTGATGGGTGACAATCGCCGTCCGCCCGGTCTTGCGCGAGCGTCCCACGAACAGGAAATGGTTGCCGTCGCCTTGCGTGCCCATATGCTCCTGCGCCATGCGCAAGATCTTGGTATTGTTCAGGAAAGCATTCTCCCGGAACGCATCCAAGAGCTTGAGAGATGTGGTGAACCGCTTGCCCTGAGACCGCCCGCCGGGGCCGAAATGCGTCACGCTTTGCGCCGCGTCCAGAACCGCCTTCGGGTCCGCATCTCCCAGATCGGTGATCATCACCGAACAGCAGATGTCCGCCGAGTGCATCCCCGGATGGATCGCGTTGCGCGCCGCGGCAACACCGCCCACGGGGATCGTCCCCACCGGGCCCGCCGGACAGGCATCGGGCATGATCGCCCCGGCTTCAATCGTCGGCGTGCGCATCAGTTCGGTCATGGTCTGGCGGACTTTCTGGACATTGTCCTCCTCGTCCGCGCCTTCGACCTCGATGTTCTCATGAAACGGCACAGCCCCGGGAGCGCGCAGATCGAGCGTATCCGGCACCGGCGGGATCTCCCCCTCCAGCTCCAACCGGATTTTCACCAACCCAAACCCTTCGGCCCGCATCGCATTTGCCCGCGCCAAAAGCGCCGGGAACTGCTTCCCGGGCCGATGCCCCCACTCTTTCAGATGCTCCCCTGTAACGGGGTCGTATGTCATTGCCTCACTCATCAATCGTTCCTTTCACAATATCGAACCTCCGGCGACAAAATGGACGAGGCAAGCCCGTCCGTGAGGACCCTATCCGGGACCCGCCCCGCCAGCCGTCGGGCAGGCGTTTGCCGTCTGGGCGTCCGCAAAGAGGGGAGTCGAACCCGCTCGGTGTACCCCGGAAGTCGGAGCGCTGTAGGTCCCTCAGGCATTCGCCGAAGGTGGTCTTTCCTGTTCGGTCAGGGGGACAATGAGATCGTGAGAGGCCTCTCGGCGACAAACTCATGCTGTACTCCCACGGGCATTCCCCCTGACAGGTTTCATTTTGGGTTTCGGCGACAATGGGTCTGCCTTTGCGGCGCAAAGTCAAACGGTGTGAAACGAACCTGCTCTACCAACTGAGCTACACGCCCGAAGACATGGCGGGGTTCGAACCCGCGACCCGGAGATTAACAATCTGTAGTTCCACCGGCATTCGCCGAAACGTGTCCTTTTCTGTCGGGTCAGGCGGACAAGGGGTTTGCGAGACGTGTGACAGGTTGCAAGCTGTAATCCCGCAGGCATTCCGCCTGAGTTGTTCTTTCTTTTTGGCCCCGCCGTCCGGGCGGAAAACCGGTTTCCACTTCTCCTGACGGCGGGCGCGTCTTGCGCCCGCCGCCGAACTTTCTTTTACGCAGCCCCGGACTTGATCCGGGGCCTCTCCTCAAACCGCGATCTTCTCGATCTCGCGGACCCAGTGGTCGCCCCCGGTTTCCCCGGAAGCAAACGCCGCGATCTGGTCAAAGACCACATCGGAGAAGCCGCCGACGTTCAGCACGTCCGCCCGTGTCCGCACCTGCGCCGTCCCGTATGGGGCGATGTCGATGCAGACCAGACGCGCCTTCGGGTTCCGACGCTTGATCAGTTCCCATTCGCGCATCATCGCCGTGCCCTGACGCCCGTTCCCGGCATCCACCCAGGATTGGTTGTCCGACACAAAGACCACGAGGTCCGGCGCGCGGCCACGCTCGTTCAGCCACTTCAGCGGTGCGGAACAATTGGTCCCGCCCCCGGCCAGCGCAGCCAGACGTTCTGCGTTTGTCAGGATCGAGTCCTGCTTGCGCAGACGCAGATCCCGCACGCCGACCTCGAACGGCAGCACCGTGCAGCCTCGGTTCACCCGCTGGAACGCCGCCGCGACCAGCGCGGCCACATCCACATGGCGCACCTTCGAAGAGGCACCCGCACGGTAGCCCGTCACCGGCCACATCATCGAGCCGGACACGTCCGGGCAGACAACAACCTGACCGGCCACCTTCGGCACGTTTTGCACAGCGATTTCCATCGCTTCATGCAGAGCGTCCACGATGGCCTCCGGCATCTCCGGGGACACGTGCTGCGCCGCCACCATCAACTGGTACGGAAAAGCCCGCGCCTTGCGGATCGCCTCGGGGTCACGCAGCTTTGCGGCCACATGATCGACGTTTTTGGACACGCCGAACACGCCGTGACGCAGGAACATGTTCAGACCCTGACGGACCATCTGCCAAGACCCGGTCTTGGCCAGCCGCGCCCATTGATGGGACGACAGCGGCAATTGGGTCAGCATCTGGAACGGCACATCCGGCACCGTCCCTTTGCCCGCCTTGTTAAAGGCCATCCAGTCCTGCAGCGCCTGCGGCAGCAGAGCAGCCTCACACGGGCGCCCCACGATCCAGGCAAACAGCGCCTCGCGCTCGTTGGTCTCGGGCTTCGGGTGCACCATCTTGATGACATCCGCCAAAGACGGGTCATTGCCGATGTTTGCCTGCAAGAGCGCCCGGTCGGACGCCCCGTTCAGCCAACCTTGCACCATCGCCTTCGGCGCTGAACCGAGCGACTTTCGGCCCGTGGTCCCGGAGCGGATCACCTGCACAAAGGTGCGTAGCATCTTGCCGTTGGTCACAACGCGCCCAAACACGGCCCTGAAGAGGGCCGGATCACGCCGCGCAAGAACCGCCAGTAAGACCGCTGGCATATCCTTCATGTAACCCTTTTGACGGGCATAGATCGCCGTCTGGGCCAGGAACTCTACTGGCACGGTTTCGGCCAGATCAACCACATATTCCAGCTCATCCGCCGGATCGGTGTAGAACATGCCTCCGAAGGTGCCGGTCATGGCCACCTGCGCCAAGGCATGCGCATCAGTGTAGCGGTAGGCCGGCGCGCCCGTTGCGTTCCTTGCGGTCGCAGGGGCGAACCGGCCTTTTACGGATGCAAACACGGATTTGTTTGCCATTGCTCTCTTCCTTCTCTCTTCGGTGAGGATGTTTTGCCATGGCGGCGGCGCACCTCCGAAAGAAAAGTGAAATCAGCGCAAGCATCTGAATTTGTTTTGAAAAATCAGGAATTGCGATGTGGCGATGATCCGAGTACGATCCAAATAGATCGGCAATTATCGTTTTGGATAAAGATATGAGAAACGTCGTCATCGGCTTCCTCGGAACGCAGCTAGATGCGGGCAGAAAGCGCCGTTGGAAGCCGACTCGCAGCCTTGTCGAGCAGGACGGCTTCCCGGTAGACCGCCTCGAACTGCTTTACGATCAGAAATTCAGCCGTCTCGCCCACGGCACCGCGCAGGAACTCCGGATCGTCTCGCCCGACACCGAAGTCCTCCTGCATCAATTCGATCTGAACGATCCGTGGGATTTTCAGGAGGTCTATGGCAAGCTTTTCGACTTCGCGCGCACCTATGGTTTTGACGAGGATCGCGAGCGGTATCACGTCCACCTGACCACCGGCACACACGTCGCGCAAATCTGCTGGTTCCTGCTCACCGAAAGCCGCCACGTCCCCGCCCGCCTGATCCAGACCGGCCCGCCGCGCGGCGAGGCGGAGATCGGCACGCTCGACGTGATCGACCTCGACCTGTCCCGTTACAACGCGCTGCAACAGCGTTTTGACCAGCTGTCCCGCGAATACTCGGACCAGCTCAAAGGCGGGATCGAGACGCGCAACCCGGCCTACAACGCCCTCATCGACCGCATCGAACTGGTGGCGAGCAAATCCGATGCGCCGATCCTGCTGCTTGGTGAGACTGGCACCGGCAAAACCGAATTGGCCGACCGCATCCACAACCTCAAACTCGACCGCCGCCGGGTCAAAGGCCGCATGGTCCATGTCAACTGCGCGACGCTGAACGGGCCGGACGCCATGGCTGTTCTGTTCGGCCAAAGGCGCAGCCACACCGGTCTGCCCGGCACCGAACGCACCGGCCTTCTGCGCGAGGCGGACGGGGGGACGCTGTTCCTTGATGAGATCGACGCGCTTGACCTCAACGCGCAATCGGTCCTGCTGCACGCCATCGAGACGGGGCGGTTTTATCCCATCGGCGCCGATCACGAGGTCTCCAGCCGCTTTCACGTGATCGCAGGGGCGGGGCAGGACCTCCGCCGTCTGTCCGCAGAAGGCCATTTCCGCCCGGACCTTCTCGCGCGGCTCAACATGTGGAGTTTCCGGCTGCCCGCCCTGCGCGAACGCACGCAAGACATCGAGGTCAACCTCGCCTTTGAACTCGCCAAGGCCGAGCGCGAACTGGGTGTTCAAACCGGCTTCAACACGGACGCCCGCGACCGCTACCTGCGCTTTGCCAAAGACCCGGCCACGCGCTGGCCCGGCAATTTCCGCGATTTTGGCGGCTCCATTCGCCGCCTCTGCACCCTTGCGCCCCGTGGCCGCATCACCCGCGCCATGGTCGAGACGGAGATCGAAACCCTGCGCGCCGATTGGGCCAGCGCAGAGGCCAACGCCGACGCCAAACTCATCGCCGATACCCTCGGCCCCGCTGCCCCGTCGCTTGATCCCTTTGACCAGGTGCAACTGGCCGAGGTCATCCGCACCTGCCAGACCTCCACCAGCCTGAGCGAGGCCGGGCGGCGTCTGTTTGCCGTCTCACGCGGGCAACGCACCTCCCGCAACGACGCCGACCGCCTGCGCAAGTACCTCGCCAAGTTCGACCTGACGTGGGGCACCTTCTAGGCCTCTTGCTATACCAAAACCGGTCAGGAACAGTGGCGGCAGAAAAGGAGCGCGTCATGACATCCTACACATCAAAACTCTCCGGCCTGCGCAGTCTCACACCGGGCGAGCGCCAGTCTGAAATCCGCAACGCAACCGGCACGGAAAACGCTTTCCCCACGCTGACAAACCAAGCGACGCTCCCGATCGAAACAGCCGATGGCATGATCGAAAACGTCATCGGCACCTTTGATCTGCCACTCGGCGTCGCCACCAACTTTCAGGTGAACGGCAAGGATTACCTCATCCCCATGGCCGTCGAGGAACCATCGGTTGTCGCCGCCGCCTCCTTCATGGCCAAACTCGTGCGCGAAAACGGCGGCTTTCGTGCCAAGGCCAGCCGCCCCGTCATGCGCGCGCAGATCCAGCTTTTGGGCATGGATGATCCGCACGGCACCCGCCACAGGCTGCTTCAAGCTGAAGAGGAGATCATCAAACGCGCTAATGAGACCGACAGGGTGCTTGTCGATCTGGGCGGCGGTTGCATCGGCATAGAGGTCCACATCTTCGAAAACACCCGGATCGGGCACATGGTTGTCCTGCATCTGTTGGTGGATGTGCGGGACGCCATGGGTGCGAATGCGGTCAACACCATGGCCGAAACCCTCGCGCCTTTTGTCTCGGACATCACCGGCAGCGATGTGCGCCTGCGTATCCTCTCCAATCTCGCGGATCGGCGCACCGTTTCGGTCTATGCCAAACTCAGCGCTGACAGCCTTGCCACCACGGACTTCGAGGGAGACCGCGTGGCGAACGGCATCGTCGAGGCCTGCACTTTGGCGGAGATCGACCCATACCGCGCCGCGACCCACAACAAAGGCATCATGAACGGCATCGACCCGGTTGTGCTCGCCACCGGCAACGATTGGCGTGCGGTCGAGGCCGGCGCTCACGCTTTCGCCGCCCGCACGGGGCGTTACACCTCGCTCACCCGCTGGGAGCGGGACAAAGACGGCGCTCTGATTGGCTCCATCGAATTGCCCATGCCCGTCGGCATCGTCGGCGGCGCGACCAGGACACATCCGGCGGCCAAGGAAGCGCTCGATCTCATGCGCATCACCTCTGCCTCTGAACTGGCGGAAGTCATCGCCGCTGTGGGTCTGGCCCAGAACATGGCCGCCCTGCGTGCGCTCTCGACAGAAGGCATCCAACGCGGCCATATGGCCCTCCACGCCCGTAACATCGCCATCGCGGCGGGTGCGCAAGGGGCCGACATTGACCGCATCGCCAAGGCCATGGCCGAAGCGGGCACCGTGTCCACCAGTGCCGCCTTGGACTTGCTGAAGTAAGGCCGCAAAGGCCGAGACAAAGAAAAACGCCCCCGCGCAATGCGCAGGGGCGTTCCTTGGAAAGTGTGAAGATCAGTTGGACGAGGCCATCTGCTTCGGCAGGCGGAAGGTCCAGAGCATGCCACCCTGGTTCAGGTAGTTCACCTTCTTCGCCACTTCGCCGCCCCAGAGCGGAACCGCGCCGCCCCAGCCGGAGATGACGGTGACATACTGCTCACCATCCTGCTCCCAGGTCACAGGCTGACCCACGATGCCGGAGCCGGTCTGGAAGGACCAAAGCTCTTCGCCCGTTGCGTCGTCAAAGGCGATGAAGCGGCCCTCGGGCGTGCCGGTGAAGACAAGGCCACCCGCGGTGGTCATGACACCCGCCCAAAGCGGCGCGTCGTTCTTGTACTCCCACTTGAGCTCGCCCGTGTCCGGGTCAATCGCTTTCAGGCTGCCGATGTGGTCTTCGTAGTTGGGCTTGATGGTAAAGCCCGCACCAAGATAGGCCGCACCCTTCTTGTAGGAAATCGGCTCGTTCCAGATATCCATGCCCCATTCGTTGGACGGGATGTAGAAGTTGCCGGTGTTCTGGCTGAAGGCCATCGGCATCCAGTTCTTGCCGCCAAGGAAGGACGGCGAGGCAAAGATGACCTCACCTTTCTTGCCATCGGCTGCTGCGGCCGGATCGCCGGGACGGTTTTCCTCATTGAAGATCGGACGACCGTTCTCGTCGATGCCATTGGCCCAGGAGATATCCTTGACGAAAGGCGTTGCCGAAACAAAGGCGCCGTCTTCGCGGTTCAGAACGTAGAAGTAGCCGTTGCGGTCGGCGGTGGCATAGCGCTTGTTGCCGTCGCGGTCTGTGTAGGCCACGACCTCGTTCACACCGTCATAGTCCCAGCCTTCGCGCGGCGTGGTCTGGAAGTGCCACTTGATCTCGCCGGTTGCCGGATCAATGCCGATGCGGGATGCGGCATACAGGTTATCGCCGGTGCCATCGTTCATCTGACCTGCGTTGCGCAGCCAGCTGTTCCACGGGGCCGGGTTGCCTGCACCAAAGACCAGCGTATCCGTGTCGGAATCGTAGCTGCCGCCGAGCCATGTCGCGCCGCCGCCAGTCTTCCACATGTCGCCCGGCCATGTGGCGTTGAGCGTACCGGTCATGGTGCTTTCTTCGCCGTTCAGCATGCCCATGTGACCTTCGATCACCGGACGATCCCAGACCAGCTCACCGGTTTCGGCGTCACGGGCCTGAACCGCGCCGACAATGCCGAACTCGCCGCCGGAGTTGCCGGTGATGACGAGGCCGTTCACGATCAGCGGCGCTGCCGTGTAGCTGTAGCCGGCCTTGTAGTCGGCGATTTTCTTGTTCCAGACCGTGTCACCGGTCTTGGCGTTCAGAGCAACGATCCGGGCATCCAGCGTGCCGAAATAGATGTTGTCGCCATAGATCGCCGCGCCGCGGTTCACCACGTCACAGCAGGGCAGAATGCCCTCGGGCAGACGGGCATCGTACTGCCACAGTTCTTCGCCGGTCTTCACGTCAATGGCAAACATCCGGCTGTAGGAGCCGGTGATGTACATAACGCCATCGTGCACGATCGGCTGGGTTTCCTGGCCGCGCTGCTTCTCGCCGCCAAGGCTGAAGGCCCAGGCCGGAACGAGGTTCTGGACGTTGTCCTTGTTCAGGATGTCGAGCGGCGAATAGCGCTGCAAATGACGTCCCATGCCGTTGGTCAGAACGTCGCCGGTGCTTGCGGCGTCATTGGCCAGCATGTCTTCGGTAACGGGGTTAGCGTGGGCCGCCGTCATGGCGGCTGTGGCAAAGACCGCTGCCACCGCTGCGGTTACGAATGTGTTCATGTCCTCTCCTTCCCGTTGCTTATGCATAAGCCAAGCCGTCATCTCCCGGACGGCGCAACGCGGTGGCAGCAGTATCATTTCAATCCCCAAAGGGAGGTATTGCACAATGGTCGTACGACCCTAAGGCTCTTGACCAAACCGCATAGGACTATGGTCTCAAAGCGACTCGGGGGGCCTCCGGCTAGGCTGCGGTTTCAGGGAGAATGCCATGCTTCATCTGCGACTTTGGTCCACCGCAGCGCTTCTGGCCTGCCTTGGCGCGGCCGGCACCGCCGCCCCGCGCGACGTGATCCTGCTGACCGGCAGCGGCGAGGAAACCCGCATCGCCACGGTCGAAATCGCCGAGGATGGCCGCTACAGCGTGACCATGGCAGAGGCTCCGTTTTCCGATCATTTCCTGTCGATGCGGCCGTTTCGCTGCATCGCTGGCCCGGACAAACACTGGTGTCATCTGCCATATCCCTATGAGATCCGGCGCGACATTTCGAAGGATCTGACGGATCTGGAGTATGACTTCCTGTTCGTCTGGAAAGGCGCGAACGACTACGGCATCAACCTCTGGAACGGGGTCTACTACCGGCTCGAAGAGCAGGCGGGCACGCTTGTCGGCACCCTGCACGAGGTTGATCTGGACCAGCTTGGCGTGCCGCCGGAGGCCGGCAACCTGCGCCCGCTCAGGGACAAGGACCTGCACCAAAGCGATCCCGAAAGCCACTGGCTGCCGCAGCTGGTCATTCGCTGACCAGAACGGGCGAGCGGCCCGTGTTCAGAGCCGCTCCAGGGCGGACCTACTGGTCAATCGCCTTGTTGTCCTGCGTCGAGATCGACGTCAGGTAGGCGAGGATGAAGTCCTGAACCGTCCGGTCCGCGATCCCCACGTGCCGCATCTTGGTGCCGGGCATGAACCCGGCGTTGTCTTCCATCCAGGCGCGCAGCGCGGCCGGGGTCCAGACGATGCCGGAGGCCTCCAGGGCGATGGAGTAATCATACCCCTCATAGCTGCCCGCGGCGCGGTACAGGATGTTCTCAAGCGGCGGGCCATAAGACGCATCGGTCGGCTCGACAGCATGGCAACGCCGACATTCCCCGTCATAGAGGGTCTTGCCAGCCGTGACCTTCACCTCCTCGAACGTATCGGCCAAGGCGGGGCCAGCCATCAGGCAGGCGGCGGCTAGAGTAGAGAGGGCACGCATGGGTTTTCTCCTTCACTGCGGGACGCAGGCTCACGATACCAAAACGCCCCGGTTGCCCATCTTGATCCACGTCAACGGAAGGTCCGCGCGCCCCTGTCCATTGGTCGTATATCGGCTGCTTTTTCGGCTGGTAATGTGAGGGAAACCCATGGCAGGGAGGATTCCATGAGTCTCATGAACACAGTCTTCGGCGCAGCTCTGGCGCTGGCAACAACCACCGTCGCGGCCTTTGCCGAGGCTCCAACCTTGCGCGCCTCGGTGCTGAAATTCGGCACCGTCAATTGGGAGCTGGACGTGATCAAGCATCACGGTCTGGACACGGCAAATGGCTTTGATCTGGACGTGCAGGGCGTCGCGGGCGGCTCTGCGGCCAAGGTCGCTTTTCAGGGCGGCGAGACGGATGTCATCGTCTCTGACTGGCTCTGGGTCGCGCGGCAACGCGCGGCGGGCAAGGATTATGTCTTCATCCCCTATTCCAAGGCCGTCGGCAGCGTCATGGTCCCCGCGGACAGCCCGGCGCAAGGCCTTGCGGACCTCAAGGGCGTCAAGGTGGGCATCGCGGGCGGGCCTTTGGACAAAAGCTGGCTGATCCTGCAGGCTTACGCCGCCAAAACCGCCGGTGTCGATCTCAAGGCCGAGACCGAGCAGGTCTTCGGTGCTCCGCCGCTGATCTTCAAATCGGCCCTCTCGGGTGAGGTCGGCGCCGCCATCAACTTCTGGCATTTCCTTGCCAAGATGGAAGCGGCAGGCATGCGCAAACTGGTCGACGTCTCCGATGCGGCCACCGCGCTCGGGCTGGACCCGAACACGCCGCTTCTGGGCTATGTGGTCAAAGGCGAGATGCTGCGCGACAACCCGGCTCTGGTGGACGGCCTCGCCGCCGCCTCGCGCGGAGCCAAGGAGATTTTGGCTGCTGACGACGCCGAATGGGACCGCCTGCGCCCGCGCATGAACGCCAAGACCGACGCGCAGTTCGCCGCGCTCAAGGCCGGTTTCCGCGCTGGCATTCCCGCCCCCGGCCCGGTCGATGAGACCGCCGCCGCCAAGATGCTGGCGCTGATGGTCGAGCTTGGCGGCTCTGACCTGATGGGCGACGCCACGGACCTGCCGGAGGGCACCTTTGTCCAGCCCGGCAGCTAGTCAACCTTTTGATCCGAATTGGGCAACGCGTAGTCGGTTATCCGGATCGCTTGCGATCCGGTTCGCGCCCGGCCTCGCCCCCCAGGGCGGGCGCGAAGTGTCGGTACAGTGCAGTGGGTTGCAACGTGGATGCTTTGAAGGGATGGCGGTGCCAATGGCATGGCCCGCCCTCGAGGCCGGGCGCGAACCAGCGTCGCACTTAAGTCCCAGCTTCGAGTTGCTTTAGATGTCTCATGATGCTGACATCCCCCCCTTGCTCGACCTTCGCATCGAGCGCTTTCAGCGCGCCTCCGAGGACATCCTTGGGGGCGTTTGCTTAGCTGTGGAGCCGGGCGAGACCGTCGCCCTGACCGGCCCCTCCGGCATTGGCAAGACCACGCTCTTGCGGATCATCGCGGGGCTTGAGGCGGGCTTCCCCGGCCACTGCCACCTTCAGGGCCGCGTGGCCATGGTCTTCCAGGAACCCACCCTGCTGCCTTGGCGCAGCCTGACGCAGAACATCTGCCTCACCGCCGGTGTAAGCCCCGATGAGGCCAACCGATGGCTCGCGGACGTGGGCCTTGCCGGTCGCGGCGAGGACTACCCCGGCCAGCTTTCACTTGGTCAGGAACGCAGGCTCGCACTCGCCCGTGCCTTTGCGGTCAAACCGGATCTTCTGTTGATGGACGAGCCTTTTGTCTCGCTCGATCCCGATCTGGCGGATGAGATGATGACCCTCTTCGAGCGTCTGCGTGCGGGACGCTCCGTGACGACAATCCTCGTCACCCACGCCGCCTCCGAAGCGGAAAGGCTCGCCACGCGCATCGTCACCCTTGGCGGCAAGCCTGCGCAGATTATCTCTGACGCCCCCGCGCCGGATCATAACCAACCAGCGCCGCAGCCATAAACACGGCCAGCGCCAGAACGGACCAGCCCAGGGCGGCCCAGTTCACCTCGACATAAAGCGCAAAGCGGATCAGCTCCACCGCCTGTGTAAACGGGTTCACGGCGCAAATGTCGTGCAACAGCCGGGAGCTTTCCGCCATCTTCCACAGCGGATAGAGCGCCGAGGAGAGGAAAAACATCGGGAAGATGACGAAGTTCATCACCCCCGAGAAATTCTCGAGCCGCCTGACAAAGCTTGAGAGCAAAAGCCCCAGCGCCCCGAGCATCAAGCCGCAGACGATCAGCGCGGGCAAGACCGTGACATAGCCCCAGCCGGGGCTGGTGATGTCAAACAGCGCCGCCACCCCGAGGAAGGCATAGACCTGCAACACCGAGATCGCCGTGGAGCCGAGCAGCTTGCAAAACAGCACCCAGCCACGCGGCAGGGGGGCGGTGAGCAAAAGCTTCATCGAGCCCATCTCGCGGTCATAGACCAGACTGAGCGAGGATTGCATGCCATTGAAAAGCAGGATCATCCCGCACAGCCCCGGCACGATATAGGTCTCATAGGTGATGTAGGTTTGATACGGGGGGCTGATGCTCAGCCCCAGCGCCGCGCGAAACCCGGCGGCAAAGACCAGAAGCCAGATCAGCGGGCGCACCAAAGCGGCAACAAAGCGTTCTCTTTGCTGCACAAAACGCAGAGCCTCCCGCGCGAGGATGGCCCAAAGCGATGTCCAGTACAGCCTCATGCGTCGGCACCCGTCATTGTCAGGAACCGCTCGGCCAAAGGCATATCCCCGGCAATTTCCGCCGCCCCGCCTTCCGCCAGAATGCGGGCCTGATGCAGGATCACCAGCCGGTCGCCCGGATAGACCTCGTCGGTCAGATGCGTGGCCCAGAGAACCGTCTTGCCACTCTCGGTCAACCCGTGCGCATGGTTCGTGATCGAGCGCCGGGCCGCCGCGTCCAGCCCTACGGTCGGCTCATCCAGCAGCAAGACCTCCGGGTCATGGATCAGCGCTCGCGCCAGCTCCGCCCGCCGCCGATGCCCACCGTTCAGAGCGCGCGTCTTCTCGCCCGCGCGCTCCCGCATATCCAGCTGATCGAGCGCCGCATCGATCCGCATGCGCGCCGCGCGCCCGGACAACCCATGCAGCGCCGCGAAATAGCGCAGGTTCTGCGCCACCGTCAGATCGAGATCGAGCGTGCTTTGTTGGAAAACGATGCCAAGCCGGGCCAGCGCCGCACGCGGGCTGCGCCCAAGCTCGTACCCGGCAATGAAAACCCGGCCTTCGGGGGGAACCAAGAGCCGGGTTAGAAGGCTGAAAAGCGTCGATTTACCCGCCCCGTTTGGCCCCAGCAGGACACAAAACTGTCCTGCCTCCACGCGGAACGAAACGTCATCCAGCGCGGTTTTGGGGCCGTAGCGGTAGCTCAGATTTTCGACGCGCAATCCACTCATTCGATAGTGATATCAAGCCTTTGGGTTTCGCCCGTGGTGCCGGGGATCTTGATGTAGTATCGCCCGGGCTTGATCGCGACGAAACCCACTTCCATCTCTCCGGCCTCGTCAAATTCGATGGAATCGAGGCCCAGCGGGCGGATTTCCAGCCCTTCCACCACAATCTCGTCGATCCAGATCGCGCGGAAGAACTCCGGGCCAACCAGCGTCAGCTCCTGGCTTCCGTCCCCCTGAATCTCGAATTCATAGTAGGTGCCGGACTTCAACGTCCACGGCCCCGTCGGCGAAATCGGCTCACCGGCCGAGAGGATCACCGGCGGCAAGTCCTCTTTGTTTTTGCCCGACAGCAGACCTGCAGCGCCAAAGCCCGCGTCGTCATCATCCGCAAAGCCTGCGGTCGGGGCGGCGAGCGCAAAGGCCGCCATAAGGGCAAGCGTCGTACGAAGTGGCATGGTGTGTCCTCCCATTCTTGATTGGTCGCAACTCCGGTCTAAAAACCGGTTCCCACGGTTTCCGGAATTGCGCGTGTTGTCGTCAGGCTTTGACGGCCTGGATCTTGGTCTATGCGCTGCGGATCAGCCCGGCGTCGGACGGTAGGCCGCGCCCCAGGGGAAACGCCCGACCTTGATCGTCTTGATGGCCTTGCGGCTGGCCACGTCGATCACGGTCACATCGCCCGACACACCGTTGGTGGTGAAGAGCATCGAGCGGTCCTCGTTGAAATCCATGTGCCAGACGCGGCGGCCCACAAGAATGTATTCCTCAACCTCATAGGTTTCCGCATTCACAACGGCGACATGGTTCGACGGCCCAAGCGCAACAAAGGCATGGGTGTCCCCGGCGCTGAATTCAAAGCCCACAGGTTGCACACGGTCCGGGTGAACCCCCTGAACCTCAAAGGAAATCTTGCCCTTCTCGGCCTGTGTCTCCCGGTCAAACACGGTCACCGTGCCGCCAATCTCCGAGCTGACCCACATCTCGGAGCCTTCCTTGACGAACTCCGCATGGCGCGGGCGGCTGTCAACAAGCGTGTTGGCAAAGAGCTTCTGCGTCTCCGTGTCGATCCAATGCGCCATATTGGTGGTCTCGGACGTGGTGATGGCGATCTTGCCATCGGGCGAGACAGCCATCCCCTCCGGCTCCACGCCTACGTCGATCTGGGCAATCACCTTGCGCGTCTCGGTATCCACCACCGTGGTGATCGCGTCGTCCTCGTTGGCGATGTAAAGATGCCGGTCATTGGGGTGCAGCACGAACTGCTCCGGGTCGTCGCCGGACGGCAATTCGTTCAGGATCTTGCCGGTGTTCGGATCCATGACCTGCACCGCATTGCTGTCGGACGCGCAGATATACACCCGGCTGAAATCCTTGGAAAACAGGATGCCGCGCGGACGCTCGCCGGTGTCGTAGGTCTGGATCACCTCCAGCGTTTCGGTGGAGATCACCGAAACCGTGTCGTCCTTTTCATTGGTCACCCAGATCTCGCCTGCACTGGCAAGAGATGTGCTGGCCAGAAGGGCGGCGGCGGCGGTCAGGAGTTTCATTTGAAGGCCTCGCAGGTGCTTTCGGGGCGGTCCAGTCCAAGACTGTCGAGCTCGTTGAATTGATGCAGGAACCCCTCAAGAGGGGCCTGGGCGACCAGCGCGCGAGGATGCGCGATAGCGATGGGCTGGCGCAACTGGCCATTCCAGTCGCGGAACGTCAGCGGACGGCCTTTGAAACCAGCCAGCTCGAATTTGTCGGACAGGATATAGTCGCGTAGCGTCGGCAAATCGGCGGCCCCCGTGCGGGTCATCGCCTCGCCCAGCGTGCGCACGGCGGCCCATGCGGCGTAATCCTGCGCCGTCATCTCGCGGCCATGCGTGTCCTCGAAACGGGAGTGCAGCTGCGCCGCGCCCCATTGCTCGATCACCGGTGACCAATTGACCGCCGTCAGCCCCTCGGAGCCGACAACCGGGCGCGCCTCCCATGTATTGTAAAGGATATAGCGGCCAAAATCGTGCACCTCATCGGCCACGATCAGCGCGTCATAATCGCCGAAATCCTGTGTAAACAGAGGCACTTCCTGCGCCGCATTGCGCCGCATGTCCGCGTCAAACACCCAGTTCTTCTCGGCGCTCAGCTTCAGCCCGAATTTCGTCAGGGACCGCCGCATTGCCTCGGCATAGCTGACATCCGCCGCATGGGTGCCGGTGATCATCACCAGATCGGACCAGCGTTTCTTCACCAGAACCTGCGCCAGTGCATCCGTGCGCATGGCATCAGACGCCGCTGTATGCAGCACATTCGCGCGGCACGCCGCGCTGCGCAAATCCAGCTCACCGGCGGCGGTGTTGAAGATCAGCGCCTCCTGCGCCTCGGGCAGGTCCGCAACCGCCAGCAGCGCTTCCGCATCCGCGTCCAGCACCAGATAGGGCGTCTGCTCCAGCAGCGCCTTGGCGGTCTGCGCCGGATCCTCGCCCAGATACACAACCTCGGTGATCATCTCATATGTCTGGCCAAGGAACTTGCCGGTGGTCAGGTTGTCCTCCAGCCCGGTCTGCGCGCCCGCAAGGCCGTTGTCCTCGGGAATCGGGTCAAGATTCGACAGGGTCGGCGGGCGCTCCCGTTCGATCTGCAAGTAACCGATGGTCAGCGCAGTCTCAGCCTGCGCGACAGTGCCGAAGGAAAAAGCAGTGGCAAAAAGAGTTGCCAGAATTTTGGACCGAATTTGTGTCATGGAGCGACGTTAACAACCGATTGAAACGCCCCCCATAAGACCATGGTCGCACAGATTGGGGCGCAAAGGCCGATGCGCCCCGATTTGCCCAACCAAAGTCCAATACCGCCCGGCGCAGGGCTGCCTTAGGGATATGGCAACTGCACGATGCATGTATGGGAGGACTCGCCATGCCACACCTGAACCTGACCCGCGCGCTTGCCACCGGCGCTTTGACCTTGCTTGCCTCGCAGGCGTTGAGCCACGGCGATGTTGCCCCGCAGGCGGTTGACACAACCGGCCTGCCCGCCATCGAAGGCGACTGGCTGACGGAAAACCCCTACCGCGCCGAGCAGGTCGGCGAGGACACATGGCTGCGCGCAATCGAGATCGGTGCATCCGGCTACAACCAGAACTGCGCACGCTGCCACGGGCTCGAAGTGGTCTCCGGCGGTCTTGCGCCCGATCTGCGGTATCTTGAGGCCGAGGAATACGGCGACGAATGGTACGTCGAGCGTTTCCGCGAAGGCTACACCCAGAACGGCATCACCAAGATGCCCGCCTTTGGCGAACTGCTCGGTCAGGAAGCCGCCTGGGCCATCCGCACCTACATCGAGGCCCGCCCGGACGAAGGCGCCCTGGATGATTACGCCGATGAACTCAAGGGCATGCGCGATGCCATGGCAGGCTATGCCAGCGATCCCAGCGGCTCGGACGCGGATGCGCTCAAGGCCCGCCTGACAGAGATCTCCTCGCAGATCGAAACCGCCTCCGGCGCACCTGTTGCCGACAGTGTCGCCTACCGCGCGGCCAAGCTGATCGACGGCACCGCCGAGGCTTACAAGTCTGCTGCCGAGGTCTTGACCATTGGTCTGTCCGCCGCAAACTAAGCGTCGGAGACCCTAGCAAATTTCAGAGCGTGCCGGGCCTCCCGGCGCGCTTTTTGGCTCAAGGAGAGGGAGAAATGGGGATGAGATTTCGCGCGATGCTGACCGCAGGCTGTTTGGCGCTTGGCATGGCGATGCCAGCCTTTGCCGCAGACCCCTGCGCCGATTACGTCCCCCAGCCCAAGCCGCAGAACACCGGGCGCGACATCGTTGGCAAGGAACTCGATCAGATCATGGAGCAGGGGCATATGCTTTTTGCGGTCTACGAGGATTTTCCGCCTTATTCCTGGGAAGAGGGCGGCGCGCCGCGCGGTGTCGACATCGAAATCGCCCGCATCATCGCGCAGGACCTCGGGGTTGAGGCCCGTTTCAATTTCGTCGCCGCCGGCGAGAACCTCGACGCGGACCTGCGCTTCAACATCTGGAAAGGCGCGCTGATCGGCGGGCGCATTGCCAATGTCATGATGCGCATTCCCTACGACAGCGCTTTCAAGTGCCGGGTGGAGCAGGTGGTCTTTACCGGCCAATACGCGGGCGAGAGCATCGCGATTGCCTATGACAAGGCGAGCTATCCCGAAGACAAACCCGTTCCGGCCTATTTCCGGTTTGACAGCGTCGGGGTGGAGAACGATTCCATCGCGGATTTCTACCTGTCCGGTCTCGCGGGCGGGCAGCTTCTGAACAACATCCACCGCTTTACCACCACCGGGGATGCCATGGCCGCTTTGAACGCTGGCCAGATCAAAGCTGTGATGGGGCCTTTGGGCGAGTTGGAGCACGGGCTTGCGGACAGCTCCGCCGTGCATCAGCCGCCCTTGCCGGGGTTTGCAGTGGGGGATTGGACGCTCGGCGTCGCCGTCAACTTTCGCTATCGCCCCTTGGCCTACGCGGTGGACGACGCCATCAACTACGCCCTACAGGACGGCCGGATCCCGGCGATCTACGAGTCCTACGGCCTGACCCACCAAGCGCCGGAACGGTAGAAAAGACGGCGACGTTCAACGCCATAGGCTTGGCGCAACAGAGGTTCGCACCCGCCCTGGGGGGCGAGGTCGGGCGCGAACCGGATCGACAAGCGATCCGGGGGGCTTTGTGACAAAAAGCGCGCTGCAATCCGGAGGTTTACCCCCGCAGCGTCACCAGATCCCCATCAAAGCCAACCAGCGTGACCCCAACCACCGCGTCATGGCGCGCCACCATTCGAATCTCATCCACCTCCGCCAGCACCAGCCCGGTGGACAAAGCGTCTGCCAAAGCCGCGCTCTGCGCCTCGACAGACACCGTCGACCAGCGTGGGCGGCGCTGGTGGTGCAGAATGTGTCCGGTCTCACCCAAAGGCGTCGCCATCGGGCTGGAGGTGGCGATGGCCGTTCCGTTCAGGGTACGCCGGGCCATAGCCCCGTGTTCTGGATCCACAAGACCCAGCCGCCACGGCCCGCCCAGCCCGCGATGCTCACCAATACTGATCAGCGCCTGCTCAAAGCCGTGCCGCGCCAGAAGCTCGGCAACCCGGTCCGTGGCATAACCCTGCGCGATGCCATTGAAGGTCAACGCCTGTCCCGGCGCCAGAGAAACCCGCTTAGTCCCGCGCGTCACACGCGCCCATCCAATCGCCTCCAACGCCTCCGCCGTTCCTTCCCCCCGCGCCAATGCGGCCCAAAGCGGCTGCACAGTCGGATCGAACAGCCCGCCGGTCAGGCGGTGCGCGGTATCGGCAAGGCCAAGCAGCTCGGCCATCTCCGCCGAAGGCCGGATCGCCCCAGCCGCGTTCAACCGCGACAACTCCGATGCCGGATCAAAAAGCGAAAACCGCGCCTCGATCCCGGCAATCAGGCTGCGCGCCTCATCCAGAACAGCCCGCGTCAGGGCCTCCGGCCCATGCAGAATCAAAGACACCTCCGCCCCAAAAGCATAGCCCTCCCAACGGAGCGGCGCAGCTCGCGCTAATGCAGGGCCAGCGGCAAAAGCGGCGGAAATACTCAGAAAGCGGCGGCGGGTCACAGTCATTCGGCAGGCACCTTCAACGAACGCCCCTTGGCGGCGAGGATCAGCGGCACGCACTGCGCGCTATCGTCATGGATGGTCACGCAGTCGAGACAGCCAAAGCATTCGGAATACTGGACTTTCCCACTCGGCGCGATGGCTTTGTAGTTGCATTTCACCTTGCACAACTGGCACGGGCTGCCGCATTCCGTGCGCCGCGCAATCCAGTCGCGCCCGCGCAACAACCCGCCAACCGCCATGACCGCGCCGAGCGGGCAGAGGTAGCGGCAGAAGCCTTTGAACAGCACCATCGACAGCAGCAAAAGCCCCACCGCATAGGCCACGAAATACCATTCTCGGATGAAAAACGTAGTGATGGCGGTCTTGAACGGCTCCACTTCGATCGCCGTGTCGATCGCTTCGGGCCGGGTAAACAGCAGCGCCACAAACCCCGCCAGAACGACATATTTCAACCCTTTGAGGCGTGTGTCCCAAACCGCGTTCGGCTCGATCTGCGGCAGGCGCAGGAAGCGGCCCAGATGGTGCGCGAACTCCTGCAAGGCCCCAAACGGGCAGAGCCAGCCGCAAAACAGCGCCCGTCCCCAGAACACGAAGCCGATCAGGCTCACCGCCCAGATCATCAGCGAAAACGGATCGTAGAGCAAAAACGCATAGCTCCCGCCATCCAGCGCCGTGCGCGCCACCGCTATGGGCGTGGCAATCGACAGCTGCCCCTGTCCCCACCAACCGATGAAACCGGTGACAAAGGCCAGGACCGCCAGCCGCGCGGGCGTGAACCCGGGCAAGGCCGCCAGCCGGTTCATGCCAAAACTCAGCGCCCCCAACAGCCCGGTCAGGAACACCGCGAGGATAACCAGATCCGTCTGCCGCTCCCTGAGCGCGCCGAGCCATGGCGGCACCGGTTTGGGAACCTCGGGCCGGGCAAAGAACCGCTCTGGCGTCACATGCGGGACGTCAATCACCGCCGTGCCGATCTGCGGTTGAAAGAACCCGTGTTCGCGCAGGGCGCTGACATGCAGCGTCCAGTCCGAGGACGGATCAAACCCGAGCCGCCGATCCGTGCGCAGGATCAGCGCCGCGCCGTCGTGCAGGTCTTCGGGCAGATCGTCATGCAACTCGATGTAAATATCGCTGTCCCGGAACGCGATGGGAAAGCCGCCCTGGCTCGCGCTGATCAGATCGGGCGCGGTGTTGCGGACAAAATCCTCGGTGATCAGCCCGTGACGGGCGGTCTCGATCACCAGAACCGGCTCATCGGTGTCCGAGATTTCCATGAAGTTCTGCAACTCTTCGAGGCTGCTTTCGCCCAAGACAGCCTCTGCGATCGACGGCGCGCCAATGTCCACCACCCACAGGTCCAGATAAGTGCCCTCGGGGTCGTCCTTGGCCTCGGGATCGTCATCTTCCCAAAGCGTGCCGGCGAACAGCGTATCGACCTCCGCGTTGGTGACGGTCTTGCGCGTGACGATGCCTTGGGCGACCAGATCGTCCCAGCTCAGATCTTCGGCATAATCCAACTTCGGAAAGGCGGGCGGGCCGGTGGCGACGCCGCTCATCTTCTCGCGCGCCACCTGCAAGGCAGCGGCCAGAATGCTCTCATGGGCAATCCGCACCGAGGCCGTCCCCTTTGTCACCCCATCGAGATACACCAGCGCAGAGCCATCCGCCCCGTCGCCATAAGGTGAGCCAACCACAAGGCTGTCGGAAATCGAATGCCCGCGATACTGCTTGAAAAAGTCGTAGAACAGCTTTTCCGGAAGGCCGGAGACAAAGATCGGCTCGTTGTGCGACATCAGCTGAACGTCGAGAAACCGACCGTCCAGATCCAGCACCACCAGCATGTTGATCGTGGCACCGGAGAAGCCGGGCAGGGGGGCCATCGGTTCGGTCTCGAACACATAGCCCGCCTCCGCCCCGCCGGAGTTCAGCAACTGCCAGACACCCTTGTCGTTCAGCTGCTCGCCAAGGCTCATGGGCGGCACGATATAAGGCGCGATGCTCTCACGCGGCAGCGGCTCCGCCTGAACGGGCAGTGCCAGAAGCGTCAAGAACGTCAGAAGCAGGGCGAACGGGCGAAGTACAGCGGTCATGGCGCAGAGCCTATGTCGGGCCGGGCCGCGCGCAATATTCGACCAAGGTCTTAACCGGCGCGATAGGTTTTGGCATGGGCGGCCTGACGTGGCAGGGTGCAGCGCATGAAACAGACGCAAACAGACGCAAAACCGGTTGTGATCTCTCTGATCGCATTGGTTTTTCTGTGGGCGCTGGCGGCGCATCTGGGCAATGATCCCAGCATCCTGCCTGGGCCTGCGGAGGTCTGGCACATCGCGATGGGCGAAACACGTTCCGGTGATTTGCCGGAGCATTTCTTCGCAACGCTGCGCCGCGTGGTTCTGGCCTTTGCTCTGGCCATGGGGCTGGGCTGCGTGATCGGCGGAATCATGGGGCTGTCCCCGCGTGTGAACCGCTGGCTGTCCTCGTGGCTCATTGTCCTGCTGAACATCCCGGCGCTGGTGGTGATCGTGCTGTGTTACCTCTGGATCGGCCTCAACGAGACCGCTGCCATCACCGCCGTTGCCCTCAACAAAACCGCCATGGTCGCGGTCTCCGTGCGCGAAGGCGTGCAGGCTTTGGACCCGAAACTGCGCGACATGGCGCAGGTTTTTGGCCTCTCGCGTGGGGCCATGCTGCGCCATGTGATCCTGCCGCAACTCTGGCCCTATCTCGCCGGGGCCATGCGCAACGGCGTGGCGATCATCTGGAAAATCGTTCTGGTGGTCGAGTTCCTTGGCCGCAGCAACGGCATCGGTTTTCAGATTCACCTCTACTTCCAGCTTTTCGAGACAGGCTACGTCCTTGCCTACGCGCTCAGCTTCGTTGCCTTCATGCTGCTGGTGGAGTTCGCCCTGATCGGGGCGCTGGAACGCCGGGCCACCGCGTGGCGGCGCCAGAGCCTGGCGGCTTAGAACAACACGTTGCACCCCAGCATCCGGTTCATCGCCTGAACCAGATCATCAACCGTCTCGGCGCTGACATATTCACCGCCCGTTTGCGTGGCCAGGCATTGCGCCGCGCTGACTGTCGTCTCTTCGCCCTCGCTGCGCTCCCCCGGCCAATGGAAATGCTCGCTGCGCACCTTGTAGCCGATCACATGCACGGTCAGCGCCTCGCCTTCGGCAAACAGCTGCCGGGCCAGCGCGCAGGGCGCGCCGCCGCAGGTTTCCTTGCCGTCCGTCACCAGAACGATGGTGCCGGGCTTGTCGCGAAAGTTCAGCACCTTCGCGGCCATCGCCACCGCTTCGGTCAGGGCAGTGTTCCCTTCCGGCTCAAGGGCATCAATCGCCTCCAGCACCGGCACGGTTGCATCCGGGCGCGGGCCAAAACGCAGATCGACCCCGGCGCAGGCCTGCGGCGCGCCTTCCAGCTTGGGTCCGTAAACGATCAGCCCGATCTTCCGGTGCGGGGCGACGCGCGGCATCACATCGCGCAAGGCCCGCTGCGCCTCGAAGATGCGCGGCTCGTCAATCATGTTGAAGCCCATCTCCGCCATGGAGCCGGACCCGTCAAAGACGATCATGGCGTCATCGGTGCAGGCCGATTGCACCGGCGCAGCGGGCAGCAGCGCCAGACACGCCGACGCTTGCGCAAGACGGAACATTTGGATCACAGAGGCCATGGTCGCGCTTTTTGGTCCTTTGCGGGCAGGCTACCGCAAAGCGGCGAAATCCCGAAATGCGACTTTGGCCGCATCCAAAGTCCTTGGCGCGCCGCCGCTGGCTGTGGCAGTCTTCTTCCCATCGCAGCGCAAATGGGCAAGGGATGGTCAGTAGCAAGAGCGAAAACAGCGCCGCGCCGGGCGGCCCAGAGACCGGGCAGAACGCCCGCATCGCAGCCTATCGCGCCGAGATCGGCGCCCTCAAGGCCGAGCTGGAGGCCTCAGAGGCCAGCCGCCGCGCCCTCATGTTGGAAGTGAAGCAGGCCGCCACGCTCTCTGCCGTTCTGAAAGACAAGCTGACCCACAGCCGCGCCGCCCTCGCGGGTGGGCTGCGCCACGGGCTGGCCCTGTCGGCCCAGTGGCTGCGCGGCCGGATCCGGCGCTGAGCGATGCAGGCCAACAAGGAGTGAACAGTGTTCCCGGTCGACATCTCCGCAGACCCGCGCCGCACGCTCTATTTCGTGACCTTCCACGGCCACCGCTACACCTTCGCCTCCGTCGCATCAGCCCTTGAAGCCCGCGGCGTCCGCGCCGAATGCCTGTCCTGGTCCAGCCTCTTTGCCAGCACCGAGCTGCCGCATGGCACATGGGTTCTGAGCGATTTCGAACGCCTCTCCGCCCAGCAACTGCTCGCCGCTGGCAAGCTGCGCAAACGCCTGCTCGCCGCTGGCTGCCGGGTTCTGAACGATCCCGCCAAGTGGCTGCCCCGCGCTGATTTCCTCCGCACGCTTTATCTCAAGGGCATCAACACCTTCCAATGCTGGCGGCCCGCCGTGCAGGAATGGCCGGACCGGTTTCCCGTCTTCCTGCGCCAGGCCAGCGCCCATCAGGGCGCGAAAAGCGATCTGCTGGCAAACGCACAGGAGGCCCGCGCAGCCTTTGACGCGGCCCTTGCCGAAGGCCTGCCGCTGACCGATCTTCTGTTTGTCGAATACGCGGGCGCGCCGGTGCCGGACCGCAGGTTCTTTCGCAAGCTCTCGGGCTATCGTGTCGGCCCGGAGGTGGTGCGCGGCGCGTCGGTGCATGACACCCATTGGATGGCAAAAGACGGCATGATGGGGCTGGCCGATGACGCCGATTACGCCGCAGAACGGGCCGAGATGGATGCCTACCCCCATGAAGATCTGGTCTGGAATGTCTGCGATTTGATCGGTCTGGAGTTTGGCCGGGTCGATTTCGGTCTTCGGGCAGGCCGCCCGGAAATCTGGGAAATCAACAGCAACCCGATGATTCACGGACCCCACGATCACCCCAACGCGGACCGCGTGGCGACGGTCAGGCAGTCCTTTGAAGGTCTTGTCGAAGCCTTCTGGATTCTCGCACGCAGCCCCGGCGATCCGGTCTCTATCGAAACCTGTTTTGCCCGCCAGAAACAGGAAAACCGCCCCGATCAGATGCTTGTCGAGCTGCGCAGCCAGTAGGGCGGCTCTGCGCCTTTACCCGCCTGCCGTTACCGGCGGCAGAGCGATCCAGCGTCTTGCGTTTTCGATAATCGCCGCCCCGGTTTCCGTCAGGCGGCCATCGGAGCGGATCACGCTGTCGCCGGAGGCAAAATTCGCCCGATCCCGCGCCGCCGCCTCAAGCGCGTCCGCGCGCTCCGCAGGCGTGAGGATCCCGCTCGCCGCCAGCTGCTCCATGGTCATCGCCATCCGCGCCGAAACAAACGTTGCGTGGAAAATACCGTCCATGGGCCGCGGATCAGGCCGCAGCGGTGACGGGTAACGGTCTTCATACGGATTGTGCACCAGCAGTTCCTTGCCCATCATGCCAAACAGCAGCGAATGCCCGCATTCATGCGCCAGAACCTCGGCCACCGCCAAAGGTGTCTCGTGAAATTTCGGATTGAGCAGGACAAGCCCCCACAGCTCGTAATGCGAGGCCCCGTCAAACTCCAGCTTGGACCCTTCCGGGGCCTGCGCCAGAAGCACCGATCGGATGATCGAGCGGATCTCGATATGAATGTCCGGCGCGCCCCGCTTGAGCAGATCAAGCCCCTGCCGCAACCGCGCGCTGAAGGTCGCGCGGCTGTCTTCGTCCACCGCGTCAAACAGCCCACGCTCGCCGGGGCTCATCCGGCGCTTGAAGGCGCGTTCAAGCTGCGCGGCATTCTCCGCGCCCACCGCAAAGACGGGCCAGTCCTCTGTCGCGCCCAGCGCGCAGCAGGCCGCGATTTCCCGCGCGTTTTCAACCGCCTGATCAATATCCCCGCCAGAGGCGTGCTCGACCAGCTCGTAATAGGTGCCAAAGGCCTCGGGGGGCAGGATGCCGCACGCGCGCAAATGCGCAATCGGCTGGGCCAGCGCTTCCGTCACGCCCGGTGCCTTGCTGGCGCAGCGCTCGGATATGTGCAGGAAACTGTCCAGCAGCGCCTGATGCATCCAGGCATCAAGCGCCTTGGCGCGCGCCGCAGACGGCTCAAACGCCCAGCGGCTGCCCTGTTCCAGCGCCGGGTCATCCCCGGCGGCGTCTGACACGGTCATAGTCCGCGCTTACGCAACCTTGCGGATCCCGGCGTTGCCGCCGAAGAACTTGTTGCCGCCCTTGTTGCCCATTTTCAGACGGATCGAATGCCGGTCCTCACCGTACTGCTCGATGTGGTCATCCGGCAGCAGCCAGTAGCCCAGCAGCCGGGTGTGATCGAGGGCAATCTCACCGGTTTCTTCAGTGTTCACGGGGTCGATGTCTTTGCTCATCTTGCGTGGCTCCTGAATGGATCAAAACGATTGGTCGGTATTTCTATGGGGCGCTACGCTACTGCAGATTGAAAAACGGATCAATCGGGGCATGCGCCGGGCCATGGCGTATGCCACCAAGACCTGACCGTGTTTTTCGGTCGCGAAACGCAGGATGCAAAAAAGCCCCCAAGGACAGAACCTTAGGGGCTTTCCATGGTGCCCAGAAGAGGACTCGAACCTCCACGGCCTTTCGGCCACTGGTACCTGAAACCAGCGCGTCTACCAATTCCGCCATCTGGGCACGGGTTGGTGAAGCAGGCGTTTAAGGTGCATGCCGGGGGGTGTCAACAGGGTTTTTTCAATGTCTCGCACGCGGCAATCCGGCGTCTTGCTCATATCCCCTCAACGCTCTATTTCTAACAGCAATTCCAGCTTCAGGAGTCGCCAGATGACCAATCTCGTTACCATCTACGGGGGGTCCGGTTTCGTCGGACGCTATATCGCGCGGCGCATGGCCAAACTTGGCTGGCGCGTCCGAGTCGCGGTGCGTCGCCCGAACGAGGCCATTTTTGTGCGTCCATACGGCGCCGTGGGCCAGGTCGAGCCGGTTCTGTGCAATATTCGCGATGATGAAAGCGTGCGCGCCGCGATGATCGGGGCAGATGCGGTGGTCAACTGCGTCGGCACCTTCGACAAGGGCGGCAAGAACAATTTCCAGGCGGTCCAGAACGAAGGGGCCGCGCGCATTGCCCGCCTCGCCGCCGCCGAGGGAATCACCCGCATGGTGCATATCTCTGCCATCGGGGCGGATGCCGATGGGAACAGCCTTTATGCCAAGTCCAAAGGGCAGGGCGAGGCCGCCGTGCTCGAACGCATGCCCAAGGCCACCATCCTGCGCCCTTCGGTGATCTTCGGGCCGGAGGATGCCTTCTTCAACCGCTTCGCCAAGATGACCCGTCTTTCGCCGGTCATCCCTGTCGTCGGTGGCAATACGAAGTTCCAGCCGGTCTATGTCGATGACGTGGCGCAGGCCGCGGTCAAAGGCGTGCTGGGCGAGGCCGAGGGCATCTATGAGCTGGGCGGGCCGGACGTGCGCAGCTTCTCCGAGCTGATGCACGAGATGCTCCGCACCATCCGCCGCCGTCGCCTCGTGCTGAACATCCCGTTTTTCGTTGGCGGGATCATGGGGTCTGTCTCGGACCTGATCCAGAGCATCACGCTTGGACTTGTCCCGGCGCAGATCACCCGCGATCAGGTGCGCTCGCTGCGTGCCGACAACGTGGTCTCGGACGGCGCCAAAGGTCTCGAAGACCTCGGCATTCGCCCAACGGCGACCAAGGCGGTACTGGACGAGTACCTCTGGCCCTATCGCCCCTCCGGTCAGTACGACGCGATCAAGGAATCGGCCAAGAACCTGCGCTCGCAGTGAAGTCTTCGCGATAAAAAACCTCAGCCCGGATCGTCCAGCGAACCGGGCCGCCCGGCCGCTAGAGCATCGTCCTGAAAATCTGCATCAAAGGCAGACGCGCCCTTAATGCGCCCGCTGCGTCTTGCGCAGTGCACAGAGCTGCTCTCCGTTGCAGCAGCCCGGCGGTGGGTTTGTGCTGAGGTTGGTCTGCGTCGACAGCCACTCCTGACAGGCCTCGACCAAAGCGCAGCCCCGGCACCGCGTGACCATCTCCGAATAATCCGCCGCGCTCAGCGCGCCGCTCTGCACCTCTTCGTACAGGTTGAACCCCATCACCCGCGCCACGCTGCGCGTCATGAAGAAATGGACCGATGGATCACCAAGCTTTTCAGCCATAACACGTCACTCCGCTGCGACAGCCTTCAATAAATCGAAACTCTGCTGGTTGCGGCAGGCCTCCGGGCAGTCGCGCCCGGCCTCGTCTCCCTGTGCCAGCCAGCGCCCGCAGCCTTCGGTCCAGGCGCAGCTGCGACACCGCGCAACCATTTCGGCCCAGTCCTCCTGACTCAGCGCGTCCCCTTCCATGGATGCGGCCAGATCCACGCCCGTGGCCTGCGCCATGCGCTGCACTTTCCAAAAATGCTCGCGCACGGGGCCAAGCGGGCGGTTCGGGCGCACAAGCGCTTCATCGCGGTCCCGCGTCATTGCTGGGTCCTCCGCAGTTCCGCGAACAGCACATGGTTACGGCAGTAGGACGGCGGTGCCCCGGCCGTCTCGGTACGGCTTTCCAGCCAGACTTCGCAGGAACCGGGATCGGTGCAGCCAGTACAGCGCAGCACTGCGTCATCCAGATCGGGAATGCTCAGTGTGCCGCGAAACACCTGTTCTTCAAGGTCTAGTCCCTGGGCATTGGCCATCTCGTCGACGAGATAGGCATGGCGGCGGAGTGTGGTCCTGTTTGGCATCGCTTCTCTCCCTGTTTGTCTGGACGCATGCGGGAGAGGATACAAGTTTGACGCGATAGCGCCTTGACTCAGGTCAACGCGGCCTTCCTGAGCCAATGGTCAACGCGGCTTTCCTGACCCTAGATGTTGCCCGCTTTGAAGGCGGCATAGGTCTTGCGCACGATCTCGACACGGGCGGCATTGGGCGGGTGCGAGCCGAGGAACCGGTTGCCGGGGTCCGGGATGCGGGTAAAGAACGCCGAGCCTCGCACCGGATCATAACCCGCGCGGGCGGCGATGATGGTGCCCAGCTGATCCGCCTCCAGCTCGAATTCCTTGGAATAGGTGCGCGCGCCCACGGTTGCCCCAAGCTCCTCTGCCGAGCGCACCGCTTCCGCATCCGCCCCGCCAAGCGCGGCAATGCCGGAGAAGATCACCGCCCCCACCGTGGCGCTCTGCACCGTCTTGGAGATGTGGTCGAGCACATGGTGCGCCGCCTCGTGCCCAAGGATAAAGGCCAGCTCATCGGCATTGCGCGCTGTGGCAATCAGCGCGATGTTGAAGCCGATGATCGGCCGTCCGGTTTCGTCAATGGTCTGAAAAGCATTGGCCGGCTCGCCGGGGCGATCATCCACGACAATCTGGAAATTGCAGTTCATGCCGCGCGTGCGTTCCCGGCAGACCCGCTCGGCCACCGGCTCCACCGTTTCCACCACGGTGACAAAGCGCTGTGCGGCGGCTCCGGCGCGGACCCGCACATCGGTCTGGACCTTTGTGTCCGGCGAATCCTGCGGGGCAGGGGTGGTCGGCGCGGGCATTTCCGTGCAGGCGGCGAGCACAAGAAGCAGGAGCGGAATCAGGCGATGCATGGGGTGTCCGGGTATGAGTGTTGCGCGTCTTCAGGATAGTCGCCGTTTCCGCGCGGGGCCAGTCCCGATCTGGCCCGGTGACAGAGCTGTGAGACGAGGGCTTGCAGCCGGGCGGAAAGCCGATACTCTGATGCCATGTTCAGCATCGAGCACGACTTTGACGCCACCGTGATCACCCTTGTCGACGAGGGCGACGCGCCTTTGCAGGAAGATGTGGTGATCTCGAATTTCGAGGAATGCGTGACCGTGGGCCAATATGACCCGCGTCAGGACAAGACCGTCACGGTCACCCTCTCCATGTCGCAACTGAACGACCTGATCGCGGCACTGGAGCTGCCCGAAGGGGTCTATATGCGCAAACCGGAAGAGGGGTAGGCGGCAGGCGTTCGGGGCATCTCCGTAACGCCAGTCATTCAGCGCTCCCCGTCCCGGACTTGATCCGGGACCTTGTGGCCAGCACACAAGCCGCGTCATCATGCTGGAAGCATGTCTCCGACATGACGGGCCGTGGTACGGCGATCCCCCCTCTGATCTCCTGGATTTATCCCGGCCACTGGCGCGCTGGCATTGTGTAGTGCCCGGCACCAACCCAATCGCCGTGCCGCGGGGACGGCCCGTCGATGGCGCGGCGGCCTGCGGCCTTGATTCCGCGCCTGTGGTGAGAGGAAGGATCGCTTGCAGAAAGCAGCGCTCCTGCTCACTCCTCAATCCGAAACACCTTGTCCCGCGCGGTCTCCCCCCGCACCAGAACCAACCGGCTCTTCGGCACACCCAAAGCCTTGCTTAAAAGCTTCACCACCGCCGCATTGGCCTTCCCGCCTTCGGGGACCGCCGTCACATGAACCCGCAGACCAGCCTCATCGCGCTCGATGCGGTTGCGCGCGGCCTTTGGCGTGACGCGCACCATGATGGTCGCGCCGGGCTGGGCCAGATCAGAGAAATCCGGGGTTTTCATGGCTCTGGCCTACCGTGCGCGGCCATCATCCGCAACTTCCCGGTTGAAACCGGGGCAGCCAGCCCTGACATAAGGGCAGCGACCAAACTGGATGTGACATGCCCGACTCTGAACAAGACGCCTTCGACTTCCTGCTCCGCCGCCGCTCCCGCCCGGCCAAAACGCTGACCGGCCCCGGCCCGGACCGCGCCGCGCTGATGCCCATGCTCACCGCCGCCGCCCGCACACCCGATCACGGCAAGCTGGAGCCCTGGCGGTTCATCGTACTCGAAGAGGCGGCCCTGCGGCGCATGACATCCATCATCCGCAGCACCGGCGAACGGCTCGGCAAGGATGCGGCAGATATCGAAAAAGCGACCCATGTCTACACCACCAGCCCGCTTTGCGTGGCGGTGATCGAAGTGCAAAAGGACAGCCCCAAGATCCCCGCGATCGAGCAAACCTATTCCGCCGGGGCGGTCTGCCTCGCGCTTCTGAATGCGGCGCTGGCCTCCGGCTGGGGGGCGAACTGGCTTTCGGGCTGGTTCAGCCATGACCGCGCGTTCATGTCCGAGGCGCTGGGCCTTGCAGCGCACGAGCGCATCGCCGGGCTGATCCATATCGGCACGGAAACCTCCACCCCTCCGGAACGTCCGCGCCCGGACCTTGAGGCCATCACATCCTGGGTATCCGAATGATCTTTTCCGCCTTTTTCAGTGCTCTGGGCCAATTGGGCGACCGCCGCTTTCGCAGCACGCTCTTCAAAGGGGTCGGCCTGACGATCCTGCTGCTTTTTGGCTTCTACCTTGTGTTCTCGTTCGGCGTGGGCTGGCTTGTGGGCGACAGCGTGACCTTGCCTTGGATCGGAGAAGTGACCTGGGTCGACAATGCCATCAGCTGGGCGGCGATCCCTCTGACGATCCTGCTCTCGGTCTTTCTCATGGTGCCGGTGGCCTCGGCCATCACCTCGCTGTTTCTCGACGATGTGGCGGATGCGGTGGAGGAAAAACACTACCCGCACCTTCCGCCCGCCGAGCCGCTGTCCTTTTCCGAAGGGCTGCGCGACACGCTGTCTTTCCTCGGTATCCTGATCGGCGCAAACCTCGCGGCGCTGGTGCTCTACCTGTTCCTGTCTCCGCTTGCGCCGGTGATCTTCTGGGTGCTGAACGGGTTCCTGCTGGGGCGGGAATACTTCACCCTTGCGGCGACGCGCCGGGTGGGCCGGATCGAGGCCAAGGCGCTCTGGCGGCGCAACCTTTTGACGATCTCGGCCGCGGGCGCGCTGATGGCGGTGCCGCTGACCGTGCCTTTGGTGAACCTGTTGATCCCGGTGCTCGGGGCGGCGACCTTCACCCATATCTTCCATCGGCTGGCGCGGTGAGGTGAAAGAGGTTTCGCCTCGCTATTGCGAGGCGACCAGCGCGCCCTGCGGGCGCGTTTTTGGGGCCCTGCCCCGCCGCAGCAAGCTGCGACTCCCCGAGGTATTTTGGGCCCAAAGAAACCGGGGCGGGGGCGGCTGATTACTCTGCCGCTTCCGCCGCCGGTTGCATGCGCTTGGCCATCCAGCCATCAATATCCCGCACGGTGATTGTGCCGGAGATGATGATATAGGCCAGAACCGCCCAGATCGCCGCCGCGATGCCGGAGGTGATCCAGGCCTTTTTCTTCAGGTTGTGCACCTCGGGGCTGCTGGCGTGGGTGCCGGGCACGACCTCGCCGACATCCCCTTGTGTCTTCAGACGAATCGGAATGACACAAAGGAAGGTCAGAAACCACAGCACCGCATAGAGCACGAGGCCGGACGTGATGCCCATCAGACCTGCTCCAGCTCCACGAGGCAGCCGTTGAAGTCCTTGGGGTGCAGGAAAAGCACGGGCTTGCCATGGGCGCCGATTTTCGGCTCACCGGTCCCCAGCACACGCGCGCCGGTTTCCTTCAGGTGATCGCGCGCGGCGAGAATGTCGTCCACTTCGTAGCAGACATGGTGGATGCCGCCCGAAGGGTTCTTTTCCAGAAACCCGTTGATCGGGCTGTTTTCGCCAAGCGGGTACAGCAGTTCGATCTTGGTGTTAGGCAGTTCGATGAAGATCACCGTCACGCCGTGGTCCGGTTCGTCCTGCGGCTCCCCGACCTTCGCGCCAAGCGCGGTGCGGTACTGCGCGGCGGCGGCTTCGAGATCCGGGACAGCAATGGCGACATGGTTCAGGCGGCCAATCATGGGGGCGTTCCTCTCGTGCGTTTGGATACGTCAAATTTGCATCAGGTTATGGCGCGCTGTGCCGGGCCGGGCAAGGCGGTGCGTCCTTTAACCGCTTATTCACCTAACCGTGGGCAGCATGGGGGACGAGCTGCCACATGGAGGGGATCATGGACGATTACTCTGACGAACTGGACCTACACCGCCGCCCGACCGCCACCCGCCCGCTTCTGGGGCTGACTGTTCTGGTGGTTGAGGATAGCCGCTATGCCTGCGACGCCATGCGGCTCTTGTGTTTGCGATCAGGCGCGCGCATCCGGCGTGCGGACTGCATCAAATCGGCGCGCCGCCATCTGCAGGTTTACCGCCCTTCGGTTGCCATCATCGATCTTGGTCTGCCGGACGGCTCCGGCGCGGAGCTGATTGCCGAACTGTCCAACGCCAGCCCGCGCATCGAAGTGATCCTCGGGATCAGCGGTGACAGCTTTTCCGAGGATGTCGCCATGGCCGCCGGGGCCGATGGCTTCCTTGCCAAACCAGTGGAATCGGTGGCGGTCTTCCAGAGCAAGATCATCTCTGCCCTGCCGCCCGAGCGCCAGCCCAACGGCCCGCGTATGGTCAGCAACGATCCGGTCCGACCCGATCCTTTGTCTTACCGTGATGACATGGCCCATGCGGCGGACGTGCTCGAAGAGCGCAGCGATGGCCGTCTGCTGGACTACCTCGCCCAGTTCCTGCGCGGGGTCGCGAGCAGCGCCGGGGACTATCCGCTTGAGGACGCCGCAAAAGATCTCGCCAACGCCCGCGCGCATGGCCGCCCGATCCAGGCCGTCGTCGCCCGCGTCGCGGCACTGCTGCAGGAGCGGCTGGCGGAGAAGGTGGCGATCTGAGCGGGTCCCGGCCTCTTAATTGACGTTAACAAATCGTTAAAACCCCTCACCCGCACCGCAGAAGTGCCACATTCGCCATGCAATTTAACGTTGAAATCAAGCAACGGAGGTCTTGGCTATGGGGACAGAAGCCGCTCTGGTGATGGTTGCAGTGACACTTGCTCTGCTGCTGCCTTTGTTAATGGTAAAACACAGCGTTACACGCCGAACCCGCGAAGCCGCGGGGCCGGAAATCGCCGATCAGCGCGATGAGAGGGTGCGGCTCGTCATCCTCGCCGTCACCGCGCTCACGATGTTCGGGCTTTTCTTCGCCTACGGCTCGGTGGTCGTGGCGGCGGAGCTTATGACGCCGACTCATTAAAACACGCGAACCAAAAAGCCCCGCAGACCTTCCGGCGCGGGGCTTTCGTTTGTCCTGAGACCTGCCCGTCTTACTCCTGCGGGATCACCCGCAGACCAAGCTCCATCAGCTGATCCGAGGTCGGATCGCTGGGCGCATTCATCATCAGGTCTTCGGCGCGCTGGTTCATCGGGAACATGATGACCTCGCGGATGTTCTGCTGATCGGCGAGCAGCATGACGATCCTGTCGATCCCGGCGGCACAGCCCCCGTGCGGCGGGGCGCCATAGTGGAACGCGTTGAAGAGCGCGCCAAAGCGGCTCTTGACCTCATCCGCGCCATAACCGGCCAACTCAAACGCCTTGAGCATCAGGTCCGGCTTGTGGTTGCGGATCGCGCCGGAGACCAGTTCATAGCCGTTGCAGGCCAGATCGTACTGATAGCCCAGAACATCCAGCGGATCGCCATTGAGCGCATCCATCCCGCCCTGCGGCATCGAAAACGGGTTGTGTTCGAAATCAACCGCGCCGGTCTCTTCGTCCTTCTCGTAGATCGGGAAATCCACGATCCAGGCAAAGGCAAAGCGGTTCTCATCCGTGAGGTTCAGCTCCGCGCCGATCACGTCGCGCGCCTTGCCCGCCACGCGTTCAAACGCCGCCGGCTTGCCGCCCAGGAAGAAGGCCGCGTCGCCCACCTCCAGACCAAGCTGCTGACGGATCGCTTCGGTGCGCTCCGGCCCGATGTTCTTGGCCAGGGGGCCAGCGGCTTCCATGCCCTGACCCTGATCGCGCCAGAAGATATAGCCCATCCCCGGCAGACCTTCCTGCTGGGCGAACTTGTTCATGCGGTCACAGAACTTCCGGCTGCCGCCCGTCGGCGCAGGGATCGCGCGGATCTCGGTGCCGTCCTGCTCCAGCAGCTTGGCGAAGATCGCGAAACCAGAGTCGCGGAAATGCTCGGAGACGTCCTGCATCTCGATCGGGTTGCGCAGGTCCGGCTTGTCGGTGCCGTATTTCAGCGCCGCTTCCTTATAGGGAATCTGCGGCCAGCTCTCAGGTGCATCCACCTTGCGGCCCCCGCCGAACTCCTCGAAAACACCGGCAATCACCGGGGCAATCGTGTCGAACACATCCTGCTGCTCGACAAAGCTCATTTCCATATCAAGCTGATAGAAGTCCGTCGGCGAGCGGTCCGCGCGCGGGTCTTCGTCGCGGAAACAGGGCGCGATCTGGAAATACTTGTCGAAACCCGACACCATGATCAGCTGTTTGAACTGCTGCGGGGCCTGCGGCAGCGCATAGAACTTGCCCGGATGCAGACGCGACGGCACGAGGAAGTCGCGTGCGCCCTCCGGCGAAGAGGCCGTGATGATCGGCGTCTGGTACTCGCGGAACCCCTTGTCCCACATCCGCTTGCGCATCGAGGACACAACGTCCGAGCGCAGCACCATGTTGTTCTGCATCGCCTCGCGGCGCAGGTCGAGATAGCGGTACTTCAGGCGCGTCTCTTCCGGGTACTCCTGATCGCCGAACACGATCAGCGGCAGTTCTTCGGCGGAGCCCAGCACTTCCAGATCGCGCACAAACACCTCAACCTCACCGGTTGGCAGCTTGGGGTTCACCAGCTCCGGATCGCGCGCCTTCACGTTGCCGTCGATGCGGATACACCATTCGCTGCGCACTTTTTCCATGTCCGCGAAAACAGGCGAATCCGGATCGCACAGAACCTGCGTCACGCCGTAATGGTCGCGCAGGTCGATAAAGAGGATGCCGCCGTGGTCGCGGATGCGGTGCACCCAGCCGGACAGGCGAACGGTATCGCCCACGTTGTCTTTGGTCAGATCGGCGCAGGTATGGCTGCGATAGGCGTGCATATCGGGATCCTTCGTCAAAATCCGCAAAAGGGAGGTCAGGCGCGGATACACCCCTATACCGGGGTAAAGTCAAGGGAGAGCCCGGCCCTTACACCAGCTTAACCTTAATCAACCCCCGCAGGGCGTTGCCCACATGCAAGTCTCCCCGGCTCAGATCATCAAGGCTCAGGCTCTGCTCGATCGCGCCGCCCGCAATCATCTCCTGACGCAAAATCCCCGGCAGACAGCCATCAGACAGCGGCGGCGTAATCCACCGCTCGCGCCTGACGAACACATTGGTGATGGTCCCCTCCGCCACCATGCCCCTCTCATTGAGGAACAAAACCTCGTCTACCCCTTCGGGCAGCGCCGCGCGCACCCGGTCATAAAGCCCGCGTTCGGTGGTTTTCACACTGAGCCACGGATCATCGGAGCGCACCCGCTCCGCCGCAATTGCCACGCGCCACACCGGGGCTGCGGGCGCAATGGCCGTCCCCGTCACTTCAACTCGGCCCTGCTGATCCGCCGTCAGCCGAAGCCGCACCGGCCCGTCAAAAGACACAGCCTCCAGAGCGGCCTCCACCCCTCGCAAGGCTATGCCGAATCGCTGCGCCGTCCGGCTCAGCCGCGCCAGATGCGCCTCGCGCCGCGCCAGCCCGCCCTCGGGCGTCCACAGTCCGGTTTCGATCAGGCGAAATCCGGCATCAGCCGGCGGGCAAAGCGGGCTTTCCACAGCGCTTCCTCATATTCTGCATCGGCGGTGCTGTCCCAAACGACACCCCCGCCCACGTTCAACACACCGCGCGTCCCGCGCATCGTCAACGTCCGAATGGCCACGTTGAACTGCGACCGGCCATCCGGCGCAGCCCAGCCAATCGCCCCGCAATAGGCCCCGCGCTGCCACGGCTCCACATCGGCGAGCAATTGCATGGCGGCAATCTTCGGCGCGCCGGTGATCGAGCCACAGGGAAACAGCGCGCGCAAAATGCCGGGCAGGCGCACATCCGGCTTCAAACGCCCCACCACGCGCGAGACCATCTGATGCACCGTCGCATAGGCCTCGACCTTGCACAGCTCCGGCACCTTCACGCTCCCCGGCTCGGCAATCCGGCTGATATCATTGCGCAGCAGATCAACGATCATGCTGTTCTCCGCCCGGTTCTTGATGTCCGTCTCCAGCCACGCCCGCCGCGCCGCGTCCTCCGCAGGGGTCTGCCCCCGCGCAATGGTGCCTTTCATCGGCAGAGTTTCGATCAGCCCGGACGGGTCCGTGCGGAAAAACAGTTCGGGCGAGCGCGAGAGCAGCGCCAGCCCGTCCATTTCCACCAACGCGCCATAGGTCACCGGCTGCACCCGCGCCAACGCCGCATAGATCTGCGCCGCGCTGCCCTCGAAAGCGACATCAATCGGAAAGGTCAGGTTGGCCTGGTAGAGGTTGCCCCGCGCGATGCCGTCATGCACCCGCGCAAAAGCGGCGCGATATTGCCGCTCCTGCCAGCGCGGCGCAAACTCCGTCACCGCCCCGCCCGGCGCGGGCAGAGCCATGGCGCGCGGGGCTTCATAAACGCCAAAACTGAGCAGCGGCATCGCGCGATCCGCAGGCATTGTGGCCGCCAAAGCCGGATCAAGCGCAAAGCCAAGCTCATAAGAGCAGACCCCGGCCAACCACCGCCCGGCCGTCTGCGCTGCCGCCAAAGCGTCCAGCGCAGCGGGTACCTCGCCTGGCGTGTCTGCCCGGATCACCGTCTCCGGCTCGGCAAAGCCGCTTCCCGCGCCTGTCGGGCCTTGATCAAAACGAATGCGCATGGGCTGATTCCGTAAGGTTTTCTCGCAGGTGCAGAAAACCCACTTCATGCAACAGGGCTTTGTCAAAGTCGACACATGGGACGTCAAAACCGGGCAGAAACGCGTTCCACCCGGCTGTCACCGGATTCGGGGTTGAACCCACCCGCGTCCTGTCTATAACGCACGACAATTTGCGGATCGCTGCCTAGTCTTCCGCCCTTTGCCATGCCGTCCTGCCAAGAGGTGCCCCATGCCCAAACGTACCGACATCAAGTCCATCATGATCATCGGCGCGGGGCCCATTGTCATCGGGCAGGCCTGCGAGTTCGACTACTCCGGGGCCCAGGCCTGTAAAGCGCTGCGCGAAGAGGGCTACCGCGTCATTCTGGTGAACTCGAACCCGGCGACGATCATGACCGATCCGGGCCTTGCGGATGCCACCTATATCGAGCCGATCACTCCCGAGGTTGTGGCCAAGATCATCGAAAAAGAGCGCCCCGACGCGCTCCTGCCCACCATGGGCGGCCAGACCGGCCTGAACACCTCTCTCGCGCTCGAAGAGATGGGCGTGCTGGAAAAGTTCAACGTCGAGATGATCGGCGCCAAGCGTGAAGCCATCGAAATGGCCGAAGACCGCAAGCTTTTCCGCGAAGCCATGGACCGTCTCGGCCTCGAAAACCCCAAGGCGACCATCGTCACCGCACCCAAGGACGCGAACGGCAAGTTCGATCTTGATAGCGGCGTGGCGACCGCGCTTGAGGCCCTCGAAGAGATCGGCCTTCCGGCCATCATCCGCCCCGCCTTTACCCTTGGCGGCACCGGCGGCGGCGTGGCCTACAACCGCGAAGACTATATCCACTACTGCCGCTCCGGCATGGACGCTTCCCCGGTCGGTCAGATCCTCATCGACGAGTCGCTGCTCGGCTGGAAAGAATACGAGATGGAAGTGGTCCGCGACCGCGCCGACAACGCCATCATCGTCTGCTCCATCGAAAACGTCGATCCGATGGGCGTGCACACCGGCGATTCGATCACCGTCGCCCCCGCGCTGACCCTGACGGACAAAGAATACCAGATGATGCGCACCGCCTCGATCGCGGTCCTGCGCGAGATCGGCGTCGAGACCGGCGGCTCCAACGTGCAATGGGCGGTGAACCCCGAAAACGGCCGCATGGTTGTGATCGAGATGAACCCGCGCGTCTCCCGCTCCTCCGCTCTGGCCTCCAAAGCCACCGGCTTCCCGATTGCCAAAATCGCCGCCAAGCTGGCCGTCGGCTACACCCTCGACGAGCTGGACAACGACATCACCAAGGTCACGCCCGCGTCGTTTGAGCCGACCATCGACTACGTGGTCACCAAGATCCCGAAGTTCGCCTTCGAAAAATTCCCCGGCTCCGAGCCCTACCTGACCACCGCGATGAAATCTGTCGGCGAGGCCATGGCCATCGGCCGCACCATCCACGAATCCATGCAAAAGGCGCTCGCCTCCATGGAATCCGGCCTCACCGGCTTTGACGAGGTCGCCATCGAAGGCGCGCCGGAGAAATCCGCCGTCATCAAGGCCATCTCCCAGCAGACCCCCGACCGCATGCGCACCATCGCGCAAGCCATGCGCGAGGGCCTTTCGGATGACGAAATCCACGGCGTCACCAGCTTTGATCCCTGGTTCCTCGCCCGCATCCGCGAAATCGTCGACGCCGAAGCGCAGGTGAAGGCAAACGGCCTGCCCACGGACGAACACGCTCTGCGCGAGCTCAAGATGATGGGCTTCTCTGACGCCCGCCTCGCCACGCTCACCGGTCAGTCGGAAACCGCCATCCGCACCGCCCGCCACGCCGCTGGCGTCAAAGCCGTGTTCAAACGCATCGACACCTGCGCCGCCGAGTTCGAGGCGCAGACCCCTTACATGTACTCCACCTACGAGACCCCGATGATGGGTGAGGTCGAGTGTGAATCCCGCCCCTCGGACCGCAAGAAAGTCGTCGTCCTCGGCGGTGGCCCGAACCGCATCGGTCAGGGCATCGAGTTCGACTATTGCTGCTGTCATGCCTGTTTCGCCCTCACCGAGCAGGGCTATGAAACCATCATGATCAACTGCAACCCGGAGACCGTCTCCACCGACTACGACACCTCCGACCGCCTCTATTTCGAGCCGCTCACCTTCGAACACGTCATGGAAATCCTGCGTGTCGAGCAGGAGAACGGCACCCTGCACGGCGTGATCGTCCAGTTCGGCGGCCAGACCCCGCTCAAACTCGCCAACGCTCTGAACGACGAAGGCATCCCGATCCTTGGCACCACGCCGGACGCCATCGACCTCGCCGAGGACCGCGAGCGTTTCCAGGCCCTCGTCAACGATCTCGGCCTCAAGCAGCCTTTGAACGGCATCGCCTCCACGGATGCAGAAGCCCTTGCCATTGCAGACGAAATCGGCTTCCCGCTGGTGATCCGTCCCTCCTACGTCCTTGGCGGCCGCGCCATGGAAATCGTTCGCGACATGGCCCAGCTTGAGCGCTACATTGCCGAGGCCGTGGTCGTCTCCGGCGACAGCCCCGTCCTGCTCGACAGCTACCTCTCCGGCGCCACGGAACTCGATGTGGACGCCCTCTGTGACGGCACCGATGTCCACGTTGCGGGCATCATGCAGCACATCGAAGAGGCTGGTGTGCACTCAGGTGACAGCGCCTGCTCGCTGCCGCCGTACTCGCTCAGCGCGGGCGTCCTGGACCGCATCAAGGACCAGACCGTCGCGCTTGCCAAGGCGCTCAATGTCGTCGGCCTGATGAACGTCCAGTTCGCCATCAAGGACGACGAGATTTACCTCATCGAGGTCAACCCGCGCGCCTCCCGCACCGTGCCCTTCGTGGCCAAGGCGACGGACAGCGCCATCGCCTCCATCGCCGCCCGCCTGATGGCCGGCGAAAAACTCTCGGCCTTCCCGCAGCGCGGCCCGCATGACGCCGCCACGGATTATGACACGGACGTGCCGATGGCCGATCCGATGACCCTCGCGGATCCGAACATGCCGTGGTTCTCGGTCAAAGAGGCCGTGCTTCCCTTTGCCCGCTTCCCCGGCGTCGACACTATCCTCGGCCCGGAAATGCGCTCCACCGGTGAGGTCATGGGGTGGGACCACAGCTTCCCGCGCGCCTTCCTCAAGGCCCAGCTTGGCGCGGGCAACCTGCTGCCTTCCGAAGGGGCCGTGTTCTTCTCCATCAAGGACGACGACAAGACGCCCCAGATGGTCGAGGCCGCGCAGATCCTCTCTGACATCGGCTTCAAGGTTGTTGCCACAGGCGGCACCGCAACCTTCTTCGAAGGCCATGGCATTTCCTGCGAGACCGTCAAAAAGGTCTACGAAGGCCGCCCCAACGTGGTCGACCTGATGAAAGACGGTGGCATTCAGCTTGTCCTGAACACCACCGAAGGCGCAGCCGCAGTCGAGGACTCCCGCGAAATCCGCTCCGTGTCCCTCTACGACAAAATTCCCTACTTCACGACAGCCGCCGGCGCCCACGCCGCCGCGCTGGCCATCAAGGCGCGGGAAGAAGGCGAGCTGGTCGTCAAGTCTTTGCAGGGATAAGCGCAAGTCCTTAAGAAAACGAAAAGCCCGCCATGAAACCGGCGGGCTTTTTTGTGCGTCAGGGCATGGCGCGAGCCCTCTGGCAGCCAAAAGTTAACAAGTTTTTCGACCACGCAACGCCCAAATCCAACAAATTCAGGCTCAAGGCGCGCATTTTCCCCAAATCCCCGATGATTTCCAAAAATCCGGCGCGAAAACCAAGGTTCACATCTGTGAACACTTGTACTTAAAAATCCATTAATCCCAATGACTTGCGTCAAATCCGCAGCGCCCGTTCCCTTAATCCCTCCGAGCGATGCGTTAACCACGCTCCCTCTCCACATCCCGCCGCTGCTCTGCTAAACCGCCCGCAAAGCCAAGGAGGCCGAGCCCATGAGCAAACCTGTCATCCTGACCATTCTCGACGGTTGGGGTCTGTCCGACGACACCACGGCCAACGCGCCGTACCTGGCAAAAACCCCGACAATTGATAGGCTTACGGCTACTTGTCCGAATGCGACGTTGATCACATTTGGCCCCGATGTCGGATTACCGACCGGGCAGATGGGGAATTCCGAGGTGGGCCACACGAACATTGGCGCGGGCCGAGTCGTGGCGATGGACCTTGGCCAGATTGATCTCGCCATCGAGGATGGATCGTTCTTTGAAAACAAGGCGATACAGGACTTTTGCGACACCGTTAAGACCGCCGGAGGCCGCGCGCACCTGATGGGTCTCACCTCCGACGGCGGCGTCCACAGCCACTCCGAGCACGTCCTCGCGGCGGCAAAAGCGCTTACGGATCAAGGGCTTGAGGTTCTTGTTCACGTCATCACCGACGGCCGCGACGTCGCCCCGGACTCCGCCCGCGCCCAGGTCGAAGCCTTCGCCGCCCGCCTTCCGAAAAACGCCGTGATTTCAACGGTTTCCGGCCGCTACTACGCCATGGACCGCGACAACCGCTGGGAGCGCGTGGAGCAAGCCTACAGCGCAGTTTCCGACGCAAAAGGCGAGAAAAAAACGGACGCTTTGACCGGTATTGAAGACAGCTATGCTGCTGAAAAGAATGATGAATTTATCGCTCCCTTCGTGGTTGGAGACTACGGCGGGATGCAGAGCGGCGATGGATTGTTCTTCGTCAACTTCCGCGCTGACCGCGCCCGTGAAATTCTCGCAGCCTTTGGCGATGAGGCTTTCGAAGGCTTTGAAAGAACAAAGAAAAACCTCTCTGCCATGCTGGGCATGGTCGAGTATTCGGACAACCACAACGCCTATATGACCACCGCATACCCGAAGCGCGAGATCGTCAATACACTTGGAGAATGGGTTGCAAAACAAGGGCTTACGCAGTTTCGCCTGGCGGAAACCGAGAAGTATCCGCATGTCACCTTCTTCCTGAACGGCGGCAAAGAGACCCCGGAGAGTGGTGAAGATCGCTTCATGCCGAAGTCCCCGAAGGTTGCGACCTATGACATGCAGCCCGAAATGAGCGCTGCGGAGGTGACCGAGCAGTTTCTGCAAGCCATTGATAATGCGTATGATTTGATCGTCGTGAACTATGCGAACCCGGATATGGTGGGGCACACCGGTGATTTGGATGCGGCGATTGCGGCCTGTGAGGCAGTGGATGCGGGTCTGGCGCAAGTGGTTGCAAAGCTTGAAGAAACCGGTGGTAGCTTGCTCATCATCGCGGACCACGGCAATTGCGAGACCATGGTCGATCCACAAACTGGCGGCCCCCACACCGCGCACACGACCAACCTCGTGCCGGTCATTCTGTACGGCGGACCTGAAGGGAAATCCCTGAAAGACGGTCGTTTGGCAGATGTTGCGCCGACGCTTTTGGAACTGATGGGTCTGCCGCAACCGGATGAAATGACAGGGGAAAGTCTGATCCAGTGATCCGCGCTGCGCTGTTCCTTCTACTGACTGCTGGCCCTGCATTTGCGCAGAGCGCGGGCGAGGCTGCGCAGGCAGCAGCTGATGCGCTGGAGGCGGCTTCGGTGCAACTGGACAAGGCTGAAAGCGCGCGTGACCGGGTTGCGGCTCTGACCGAAACGGTGCGGGCCTATGAAGACGGTTTGGCCGCGATGCGGCAGGGCCTGCGTGGGGCCGCGATCCGGGAGACGGAACTGAGCCGGAAGCTGGCTGCACAGGAACGTGATGTCGCGCAGCTTCTCGGCGTTTTGAGTGCGCTTGGCGGGCAGGCTCAGCCTCAGACGCTGTTGCATCCGCAAGGCCCGCTTGGCACCGCCCGCTCCGGTATGCTGGTCGCTGCGGTCACGCCCGGTTTGGCGGACAAGGCCGCCGCGCTCAGGGCGGATCTGGAGGAAGTCACGGCTCTGCGAAACCTGCAACAGAACGCGGCAGATACGCTCAAGAACGGCCTTGCTGGCGTCCAGGCTGCGCGGACCGATTTGAGCAAGGCCATCGCGGATCGGACGGACCTGCCAAGGCGCTTCACCGAAGACCCGATCCGCACTGAAATCCTGATCGCCTCGACCGAGACGTTGCAGGGTTTTGCCAGTGGTCTCAGTCAGATAGCCGAAAATGAAGTGCCGCAGAACCTGCCGCGTATCGCCGCGCTGAAAGGCTCCCTTGCGCTGCCTGTCAGGGGCGTGATCCTGCGCCGCGCGGGAGAGCGGGATGCTGCCGGAGTGGCCCGTCCGGGCATTGTTGTGGCGACCGAAGCCAAGGCGCTGGTGACAACACCCACCGCCGCCACGATCCGCTACAATGGCCCGTTGCTCGATTACGGTTTGGTAACCATCCTTGAGCCACAAGCAGATCTGCTGCTGGTGATCGCCGGTTTGCAGGAGGTTTATGGGTCCATTGGTCAGGTGTTGCCGGCAGGCTCGCCCGTTGGATTGATGGGCGGCCAGACCGCGGCGCAAGGCGATATCCTTTCACCAATTGGTGAAAGGGGTGGCGCAGAGCGTTCGGAAACGCTCTATATAGAGATGAGAGAAGGCGATACGACAGTCGATCCACTGACGTGGTTCGCAACCGACAAGGGATAAGTATTGAGATGAAGAAATTCGTGATGGCCGCATGCGGCGGCGCGCTGGCCTCGGTGGTTGCCACCACGCAATTCGTTGGCCCGCTGCTGGCGCAGGAAGAAAGCCGCCCGGTCAATGTCTATGAACAGCTCGACCTGTTCGGTGACATTTTCGAGCGTATCCGCGCGCAATACGTCGAAGAAGTGGACGAGGCGGACCTGATCGAAGCGGCGATCAACGGGATGCTGACCTCGCTTGACCCGCACTCGAATTACCTGCCGCCGGACGATGCCGAGGACATGCAGGTGCAGACCCGCGGCGAATTTGGCGGACTCGGGATCGAGGTCACGCAGGAAGACGGCTTCGTCAAGGTTGTCTCGCCGATCGACGGCACCCCGGCCATGGAAGCGGGCATGGAAGCGGGCGATTTCATCACCCATGTGGATGGCGAAAGCGTGCTTGGCCTGACGCTGGATCAGGCGGTGGACATGATGCGTGGGCCGGTTGGCTCCGAGATCATCATCACCGTGGTGCGCGAAGGTGAGGACGAGCCGTTTGATGTTTCGATCATCCGCGACACGATCAAACTGACCGCCGTGCGCACGCGGATCGAGAACAACACGGTTGTTCTGCGCGTGACCACCTTCAACGATCAGACTTTCCCGAACCTGACCGACGGCATTGCCAAGCAGATCGAAGAAGCGGGCGGGATCGACAAGGTCGATGGCTTTATCCTTGATCTGCGAAACAACCCCGGCGGATTGCTGACGCAGGCGATCAAGGTCTCCGATGCTTTCCTTGAGAAGGGCGAGATCGTTTCGACCCGTGGCCGTGATCCGGCTGATGGCGACCGCTTTAACGCGACGCCGGGCGATCTGGCCGAGGGCAAGCCTCTGGTGGTGCTGATCAATGGCGGTTCTGCGTCGGCCTCCGAGATTGTGGCCGGTGCGCTGCAGGATCATCGCCGTGCGATCGTTGTGGGCACAAAGTCCTTTGGCAAAGGCTCTGTGCAGACGGTCATGCCGCTGCGCGGGGATGGCATGATGCGCCTGACCACGGCGCGCTATTACACGCCGTCGGGCCGGTCGATCCAGTCGCTGGGTGTGTCCCCGGATATCGTGGTGGACCAGCCGCCGCGTCGCCCGGAAGCCGAGGACGAAGAGGATGAGAGCGCGGTCAACCGTTTCTCCCGCTCCGAGGCAGACCTGCGCGGCAGCCTCGACAATGACTCGCTGACCGAGGATGAGATCGAACAGATCAAGGCCGAACAGGCGAAGGCCGAAGCGGCGGCCAAGCTGCGCGAGGACGATTATCAGCTGGCCTATGCCATCGACATTCTGCACGGCATGGCCGCGCTGAACGGCGGCTCCAAGTAATCAGGTTGGGCGGGGATTTCCCCGCCCTGTCGCTTTGACGACCTCAAGACTGAAGTACGGCACGATGACCCCCGAAGAGATTGCGAAACTGCCCTATCGCCGCAACGTTGGCGTGATGCTGGTGAATGCGGAGGGCCATGCGTTTGTGGGCCTGCGGATCGATCAGAAACCGCCGGAGAAGCCCGCCTGGCAGATGCCGCAGGGCGGGGTCGACAAGGGCGAAAGCCCGCGTGAGGCGGCGCTGCGGGAACTCACCGAAGAGACTGGCGTGACACCGGATCTGGTGACGGTCGAGGGCGAGACGGAGGGGTGGATCCCTTACGATCTGCCGCATGACATCGTGCCGAAGATCTGGAAGGGGCGGTACAAGGGGCAGGAGCAGAAGTGGTTCCTGCTGCGCTTTCACGGCACGGATGATCAGGTGAAGCTCGACGCAGATGATCATCAGGAGTTTGCCGAATGGCGCTGGCTTCCGGCGGATGAGGTTGTGGCCCAGATTGTGCCGTTCAAGCGGGCGGTTTACGAGCAGGTCATCGCGGCGTTCAAAGACAAGTTATGAGCGCCGGTCGGGCCACGGCTCGGCGTTTTTGAGCTTCTCGATATAGTCGCGCAGCATCGGTACCCGCTGGGGCCGGAACGAGGTTTGTGTGACCTTGAGATCGCTCATGCGGTCGAGCCGGAAGGCGCGAAAATCCGTGCGCAGGCAGCACCAGGCCATCAGGCAATGGCTGTTCTGAAAAAACACGATGGAGAGCGGTTTAACCTCTCTTTGCGTGACGTTGCCCGCCGCGTCTGAATAGTTGAACCGCACGATAAACTCGTCCCAACAGGCTTTGCGCAACGCGCGGGTGTCCACTTCCGGCGCGGGCGGGGCGTGGAAGCGGTGGGCGGTTAGCACGGCGTGGCGAAGCCGGTGCGCCTGGCGGTCGGGCAGGCGGGCTTTGAGCTTGTTCAGGGCTGTTTCGGCGGCCTCGGCAAGCTGTGGGTCGGCCACGGCGCGCACCTCGCGCAGGCCCAGAACCAGCGCCTCCAGTTCTTCATCCTCAAAGCCAAGCGGCGGCAAGTGCGCGTCTTCGATCAGCGTGTAGCCAAAGCCCGCCTCCCCGTCGATCACCGCCCCGATCTCCCGCAGGGCGTCGATATCACGGTAGAGCGTGCGCTCGGACACGCCGGTTTCCTCCGCCAGTTGCCGGGCGGTGGCGGGGGGCGGGAGGCGGCGCAGGGCGCTCATGAGTTGGAAGAGGCGATGGGTGCGGGACATGGTGGCAGTATCCAAACACGTCCTGACACAAATTGACAGCATGGCCGAATAGCCAAGGGGCAGGTCAACAACGGAGTATGACGATGATCACTTTGCACAGCTTCCCCGGCGCTCTTGGCGAGCCGAGCCTCAGCGGTTTTTGCACCAAGGCGATGATCCTGCTGAACATGTCTGGCGAGACGTGGGCGCCCCATTTCGCGGTGAGCGTGGAGGTTTCGCCCTTTGGTAAACTGCCTGTGGCGGTGGCTACGGATGAGAAGGTCGCGGACAGCAACCTGCTGATCCCATGGCTGGAGGCGCGCGGGGCGGATCTGTTTCCGGGGCTCAGCAGCGTGGAGCGCGCGCAGGCGCATGCGGTGATCCGGATGGCGGAGGAAAACCTGCGATACGGCATGATGTATGATCGCTGGGTGGACCCGGAGGGCTGGGCGGCGTTCATGCCGATGGTGTTTGGCGATGTGCCCGAAGAGATGCGGGAAACCGTAGCCGAGCAGGTTCGGGGCGAGATCGTAAACGGGCTGACATGGCAGGGGCTTGGCCGGTTTGGACCCAAGGAGCGCCTCGCCTATTTCGAGGCGGATCTGGGCGCGCTGACCGATATGCTCTGGGAGCGGACATGGCTCTTTGGGGATCAGCCGACCGCAGCGGATGCGGCTGTTCTGCCGATCCTGAGCGGGATTGAGCATGCGTTGCTTGATCTGCCGCTGACCATGGCGGTGCGGCAGAACAAGACGCTGATACGCTATCTGGAGCAGGGTCGGGAGGCGTTGTTTGGCCCGCTCAGGACTTTGACCGCCTCTGCCGCGTAACTTTGCGTTTGACCTTGGCGTCTTTCTTCTTGGCCTTCGCCGCCTTGCGTTGCGGCGAAGCGCCTTTGCGGCGGCCCTTGCCAAAACGGGGGCCGCGTCCACGCCCGCCGGGTACGCTCTGATAGCCTTCGTCTTCGAGTTCCAGCAGTTCCAGCGCGATGCCGCCGGTGACCGGCGCGGCCTCGACCAGCTTCACCTTGGCCCGCATTCCAAGCCCGATGATCCGGCCTGTATCCACGCCCATGAGCGTGGCGCTTTCGGCGTCAAACTGGAAGTATTCGCGGCCAAGAGTGCCGATGGGGATCAGCCCATCCGCGCCGGTTTCATCGAGTTTGACGAAGACCCCAAAACGGGCGATGCCGGACACGCGCCCAGTGAATTCCGCGCCTAAACGATCCGACAGGAAGGCAGCGAGGTAGCGATCTGTTGTGTCGCGCTCCGCCATCATGGAGCGGCGCTCAGTGTCGGAAATATGCTGGCCGATCTGTTCGAGGTTCTCGATCTCCTCGTTCGTCAGACCATCCTCGCCCCAGCCATGCGCGCGGATCAGCGCGCGATGCACGATCAAATCCGCATAGCGCCGGATCGGCGATGTGAAATGCCCGTAGTTCATCAGCGCGAGGCCGAAATGGCCGAAGTTTTTCGGGCTGTAATAGGCCTGCGTCATGCTGCGCAGGGTGGACATGTTGATCAGTTCGGCCTCATCCGTCCCGGCGGCCTGATGCAGCAGGCGGTTGAGGTGTGCCGTCTTGAGCACCTGCCCTTTGGCCAAGGTAAGGCCCGCGGCTTGCGCCGTCTCGCGCAGGCTTTCCAACTTGTCCTGAGCTGGCTCTTCGTGAACGCGGAAGAGCAGGGGCATGTCCTTTTGCAAAAGCACTTCGGCGGCGGCGACATTGGCGAGGATCATGAACTCTTCGATGAGTTTATGGGCGTCGAGCCGTTCGGTGAAATCGACGGATTGAACCTTGCCGTCCTCGGTCAGCACGACCTTGCGCTCGGGCAGGTCAAGATCAAGCGGCTGGCGGCGCTCGCGTGCCTTTTTCAGCGCGGCATAGGCGGCATAGAGCGGACGGATGACAGGGCTGACAAGGGGGCCGGTCTTGTCATTCGGCGCGCCGTCCATGGCGGCCTGCACTTCCTGATAATTCAGCGAAGCGGGCGAGCGCATGAGGCCGCGCACGAACTCCTGCGCGATCTTGTTGCCTTCCGCATCAATGCGGATGCGCACGGCAATACAGGCGCGCGGGACGCCTTCGTGCAGGGAGCACAGATCGCCGGAGAGGCGGTCCGGCAGCATGGGCACAACGCGGTCGGGGAAATAGCTGGAATTGCCACGTTTTTTTGCCTCGCGGTCAAGCTGTGAGCGCGGCGTGACGTAATGTGAAACATCGGCGATGGCGACCCAGATGATATGCCCGCCGGGGTTGCTTTCGGCATCGTCCGCTTCGGCATAGACCGCATCGTCATGGTCGCGGGCGTCGTGCGGGTCGATGGTGACCAGCGGCAAATCACGCAGGTCCGTGCGCCCCTTGAGGCCCGCCGGTTTCTGCGCGTCGGCCTCGGCCAGCACCTCCTGAGGGAAGTCATCGGGGATGCCGTGTTGGTGAATGGCGATGAGCGAGACGGCTTTGGGTTCCGTCGGATCGCCAAGACGCATGACGATGCGGGCGCGGGGAAGGCCCATGCGGCCTTTGGGACCGGCCTGTTCGGCCTCCACCAACTCGCCGTCCTTGGCGCCATGGGTGGCGTCAGCGGCGACGCTCCATTCTTTGTCTGCGCCTTTGTCGATGGGCAGGATGCGGCCACCTTCGGCCCCCTTGCGGAAGAGGCCGACCACCTTGCGCGGGCTGGTGCCGATGCGTCGGATCAGCCGGGCCTCATAGTTGTGATCCGCCTCATGCACCACTTGCAGGCGCGCAAGGATGCGGTCGCCCTCGCCAAGGGCCGGATCGCTGGCACGGGGCACGAAGAGCACAATCGGCTCCACCCCTTCGCCATGCCATTCGAGCGGTTTTGCGAACAGATCGCCGTCGCTGTTTGGGGCGAGCACCTGAAGGACGCTGACCGGGGGCAGGCGGTCCGGATCGCGGTAGGTTTTCTTGCGCTTCTCCAGATGACCTTCGGCCTCCAGCTCCTTGAGCAGGCGCTTGAGATCAATCCGCGCAGCACCCTTGATCCCAAAGGCTTTGGCGAGGTCGCGTTTCGAAGTGAGGGTCGGGTTGGCGGCGATCCAATCGAGGATATCCGCCTTGCTGGGAAGGGTGCTCATGGGGGTTTCCTAGCACGGGAGGCTAAGGGCGTCACGCCGAAGAGAGCGCAGCATTGCAACCCGCCTGTGACAGGGGTCACATCAATCATGGATTGTACGTTGTTAGGCTGTGCTCAGCCAGAATTTGAATTCAGCCAATGGAGACGCCCATGACCCGCCACCTTGCCCTGCTCCCCCTTCTCGCGGGTTTGACCGCACCCACCTTGGCCAGTGCTGCCTGCGACACGCCGGGGTGGATCGACAAACCCGACGATGTTTTTGCCGCCGACTGCGTGGATTTCGCCTTCAACGGATCGCTCGAAGAGCGGGAGCGGTTGGCGTGGATGTTCTTTGCGCGGGTGAGCCAGTTGATCGATGATCCCGATGGCGGGATTTCGGATACGAAGAAGGTGCCGGTTTGGATGGCTTGGCCGACGGACCCGGATACCTTTGGCACGCGGATGCCGTTTGACTGGACCAACGCCGCGCCGCGCCGGGCCATGGAGCCGTCAGCGGAGAAGAAAGACATCGACGCGGGCCGCATCTCAACCGTGGATCCCGATGGCGCCAATGAAGAGGTGACACGCAACAAGATCGCCTATGACTACCTGATCGACGCAGGTTTGACGACGAAGATCGACGTGGCGGCGTTTTTCCAGAAGAACGATGCCGTCGACATGCCTGTCGGGTCCGTCGAACTGAAAGCATCATGGCTGCAGATCGCCGACCCGAAAGATGCGCCGGATGGGGCGCTGACGTTCAAGTTTGATGGCGGCTATTACTGGTGGCGCGGTCTGCATATCATGGTGAAGATGCAGTCGCTGAAGTACCCGGTGGAGGACATCTTCTATTCCGAAGAGCCAAGCTGGTTCTGGACGACGTTTGAGTTCAACGACAATCCCGGTGTGGGCCAAGTGCGCGAGAACCTGATCACCCAGCGCGCGCCGCTGAGCCGTGAGGAGATCGACAAGGTGCTTGCCGAGGGCGGCGTGGCGGATTTCGGATATCAGGCCTATGCGCCCAACGGCACGCAGATCCGGTTTACTGTGGACGGCACGGGCGAGGTGCCGGTGATCCTTGGGCATACGGATATGGAGGATTTCGCAGGCAGCCCGAACACGGCGCAGCCGCAGTACTGGACGCGGTTCGAGGCCAGTTGCCATGCCTGCCATGCGTCGGCGGCCTATAATCCCGAAAGCGGCGCGTTCTTTCCCTTCTCGGTGCCGACGGGGACGCTCGACAGGGGTTACAACATGACCGACAGCGCAGGGATCACGCAGTATCTCGGGCAGGGTTACAAGCCGCTCGACTTCATGTGGCCGATTGCCTTCCAGACGAAGTAAGGCGGGGCTGCGGTCCTTTCAAAGCGCGCGCAGATCGGCGAGCGTGTCCACGTCCCTTAAGGTCTGGATCTTGCCGATGCGCGCGCCGGGCAGCGAGGCAATGCTGTCAGCCAACGCGTGCTCCGTGGACCAACGCACGCCCTCAAAGAGCGTCTTTGGCACGGCGGAAGCATTGCGTGTGCCCACAAGCCAATAGCCGCCATCGGGCGCGGGGCCAAAGACAGCATCGTGATTGCCGAGCGCCCGGAAGGCGGACGCAATGTGGCTGCGGGTGATGCCGGGCACGTCCGCGCCAATCACACAGGCCGGTCCCGGCGGTGCAGAGCGCATGGCGCGCGCCATGCGGTCGCCCAAGGTTCCGGTGCCCTGCGGCAGGCGAGGCAGGTGGGCAGGCCAGATGCGGCTTTGCAGTCCTTCGCGGTCCGGGGCGACGGCGAGGATAATCTGCCAGCGCGGGTCTTCCAATCGGCGCAGCAGGCGGGTGACCTGATGACGGAACCACCACGCGGCGGCGGTCAGGCCCATGTCGCGGCCAAGGCGGGTTTTCACACGGCCCGGATGCGGCTCTTTGACCATGACGATCAGGGTTTTCTGCCTCATACGGCACACCGCATATTGCGATGGGGCACGGAGCCATCGAGGTATTCCTCTCCAAAGGCGCTGAAGCCGAGCTTTTCGTAAAAACCAAGCGCGTGGCATTGTGCGCCCAGTTCAACAGTGTTGATGGCAGGGTTGTTGCGGAAGTGCTCCAGCCCGAAGAGGACGAGTTTTGCGCCCAGACCCTTGCCGCGCCCTTCCTTGAGCACGCAAATCCGGCCGATCTTGCCAATGCCGTCCTGAACGAGCAGCCGCGCGGTGGCGACGGGCTGTGTGCCGTCCTTGATCAGAAGCTTGATGGAGCCTTCATCAAGGTCATCCCATTCTTCTTCGTCTGTGAAGCCCTGTTCGTCGATGAACACCGCACGCCGGATGGCATGGCAGGCGGCGAGGTCGTCCGTTTCAATGACTTCCAGCGTCACGCGAAATACTCCCGCAAGATACGGGCGTAGATGGCTTTGAGTTGATGCACTTGCGCAACCTCAACGCGCTCATCGACGGCATGCATACGCTTGCCCACAAGGCCGAACTCCACCACCGGGCAGTGGTCTTTGACAAAGCGCGCGTCGGAGGTGCCGCCGGTGGTGCTCAGTTCCGGCACCTGGTTGGTTTCAGCCTGCACCGCCGCGCCGATGAGATCGGAGAGCGCGCCCGGCGGGGTCAGGAAGCTTTCGCCGGAGATCTTGATTTTGACCTCCGTGACAGTGCCGAACTCATCGTCGATCTTGGCCGCCTCGGCGCGCAACCATTCGGACAGGGCTGCGCCGGTGTGGGCATCGTTGTAGCGGATGTTGACGCAGGCGCGGGTTTCAGCGGGGATCACGTTGGTCGCGGGGTTGCCGGTGTCGATGGTGACGACGGCAAGGGTCGAGGCATCGAAGTGCTCTGTGCCCTCGTCCAGCGTGTGCGAGGCAAGCCGGTCCATGAGCCGCGCCATGGCGGGCATCGGGTTGAGCGCGCGGTGAGGGTAGGCTGAATGGCCCTGTTTGCCTGTGACGGTGAACCATGCCGAGAGCGAGCCGCGCCGTCCGATTTTCATCATCTGGCCCATAAAATCGGGGCTGGTGGGCTCTCCAACAAGGCAGACATCCATCTGCTCGCCCTGATCTTTCATCCAGTCAAGCAAGGCCACCGTGCCGTCCGTCGCGTCGCCTTCTTCGTCGCCGGTGATGGTCAGGATCACGGCGCCGTCCGGGGGCGTGTCCTTGACAAAATCCACTGCGGCGGCGGCAAAGGCGGCGACGCCGGATTTCATGTCAGTCGAGCCGCGCCCGTAGAGAAAGCCGTCGTCTATCTCCGCTCCGAAGGGATCAAACGTCCAATCCTCAAGAGTGCCGATGGGCACGACATCTGTGTGGCCGTTGAAACCGAAAGTCTTCTCTGCGCCCTTGTCTCCCCAGCGCGCAAAGAGGTTCGACGTGCCGTTCCGGTCCACGCGCGTGCAGGAGAAGCCGGCCTCTTCAAGCAGCTCCTGCAACAGCACCAAAGCACCGCCTTCCTCGGGCGTGACAGAGGGGCAGCGCACAAGGCGGGCGGTCAGATCAACGGGGTCAATGGCGGACATGGGGCGTCTCCCTTGTTATGGGCCAAGGGCTATCGCGCCGGGCGGAGATTGGCAAATGACTATGCCACTCGCCTGATGCGCCGGATTATGCTAAGAATGGCTCAGAACAATCGCCACCGGGCAAATCCGGGGCTCGAGCAGTAGGTCGTGAAATGGGTATGTGGCGCGAGAGTCCGGCATGAGCTGGATCGCAACCATGGGAGATGGGCAGGCCTGGGTCTGTCCAAGAGTGTTTGGCGGGCGCGATGTGGCGCGCGGGGCGCTTCTGAGGCAAGGCAGTATCGTGATCGAGATGCGGCTGTCGCCGGAAGGCCGGCCGCAGACGTTGTTCCAATTCGAGCGAGACCAGCCGGACAAAAGCGCCATATCCATACGTGCCTTGCCGGGCGGCAGCCTTGTGCTTGTGCTGACACAGGACGACGCGGTGTTTCACACGGTGCTGCAACCACCGTGGGAGGCGCGCGCCGATGTGCTGCGGGTGACGTTCAGCTGGGATGTGGCCCTCGGGACGGGGCGGCTCGCGGTTGAACGTCCCGAAGGGGATCAGGTCACGGAGCAGGTCACCGCCGCGGTGCCGCGACTTTTCGTAGAGGATGTCTACACCATCGTCCGGCGCCCGGAACTGCGTGAAGTGGATCGCGACGTGCTGTTCTGTGCGGTTTCGTCCGCTGTCGAGCCGATCGGGCCCATGCCTGCGCTGACCGATCAGGTGCAGGTGGAGACGCCGGATGGCCCTACCCGGATTTCCCGGCTGGAGTGCGGCGACACCATCCATACCCGCGAAAGCGGGGCGGTTCCGGTACTTGCGCGGGTGTCGCGGCGGGTTCCGGCGCTGGGCTCTTTCCGGCCCATCCGGCTGCGCGCGCCTTACTTCGGGCTGAAACGCGATCTGATCGTCGCGCCGCAGCAACGGTTGGTGATCGGCGGATCGGACGTGGAATATATCTTTGGGCGGGAGGCGGTGCTGATCCCGGCACAGAGCCTCGTGAACGGCTTTGCCGCGTCCTACGAGACCGGCCATGCCTTTGTCCGCTACCACCAGCTTTTGCTGCCCCGGCATGAGCCACTGCTCACGGCGGGGGTTGAGGTGGAGAGCCTTTATGTTGGCCGATTGCGGCGGCGGGCGGAGCATGTTCAGCGCAGCCTGCTAGCGGAGTGCCCGCGCGGATTGTTCCCGGAACATGCGCGGGCCGGGCTGAAAGTGCTCTGCAGTTTTGAGGCGACGACGCTGGCCGAGGCGCGAGCGGCTTAGCGTTTCAGGGTTTGGGGCAGACGCGCCCTAGTCCTTGTCGAAGAACGGATTGACCTGGGCGACGATCACCGCGTTTTCCGCCAGTGCGCGATCCATCAGGTCCTGCTCATCCTTGCCGATGTCATGGCCCTGTGCCCTGCGCTCGTCGGCGGTGCCATAACCCGTCACATCCAGCGGAGCCATGTCGGCCTGTTTGAGGATGGCAACGGTTTCACGCACCGCTTCGGCCTCATCCACGCCGGAGGCATAACACATGAGCGCGGCCCCGGTGCTGCCCTCGGGCAGGCCATCGTCCTCCTTGCGGCCGACCTCGACCAGCAGGGTGAACACCTGTTGCACGCGCTTCGGTTTTTTGCCGGTTTCCTTGGCCATGGCTGCACTCCTTTGAGGCGGCAATGCCCGCAGCGCCCCGAATTGTCAATTCAGACGGATAGGTTCGGCCGCTCTGCCCTATTCAAACTACATAATATGTGACATGCAGCCGGATCAGGTGAAACGTGCAACTGTGGGGTGAGAGATGGCACGTGTCCTCATTTGGGCTTTGGTGATTTGCACGGCGTTGGTGAAAACCGTCGCGGCCCAGGGGCTGACAATCGCCACGGTCGAACGCCCGCCGTTTTCCATGCAGGGCGGCACAACCGGTTTCAGTATCGAGCTGATGCAAGCCATGGCCGATGAGCTGGGCCGGGAGGTCACGTTTCAGGAAATGGACGGGTTCGGCGCGATGCTGGAGGCTGTGGAGACAGGCGCGGTTGACGGGGCAATCGCCAATATCTCCATCACGGCAGCGCGTGAGGCGGTGATGGACTTCACCTTGCCCGTGTTTGAAAGCGGGTTGCAGATCATGGTGGACGGCGGATCGCGTGTGCCGTTGTGGCGGCAACTGCTGACATGGCAGGTCGCAGCTTATGTTTTGCTGGCATTGGGGGTGCTCTGGGCCATTGGGATGGTGATGTGGCTGTTCGAGCGGCACAAGCAGCCCTATTTTGACCGAACACTCAAGGAAGCCGTATTTCCGGCGTTCTGGTGGGCGCTGAACCTGCTGGTCAACGGGGGCTTCGAGGAACGGCAGCCACGATCCGCGCCGGGGCGGGTGTTGGCGACCATGATGGTCTTTGCCAGCCTGTTCGTGGTGTCCTTGTTTGTTGCCCAGATCACGGCGGCGATCACCGTGAACCGGCTGACATCCAATGTTTCGGGCTTGAACGATCTCGACACCCGGCGGGTCGGCTCGGTGAACGGCTCGACGGCCTCTGTCTTTCTGGACAACCGTTCCGTGGCGCATCTTGGCTATTCAGGGCTGGCCGACATGCTGGATGCTTTTGAATCAGGCGAGATCAACGCGGTTGTCTTCGATGGGCCGATCCTCAGCTATTACCTCTCCGAACGCCGCGACACGAGCGCGTATCTGGTCGAGACCGTTTTCCGCAAGGAAGACTACGGGATCGCCTTGTCTTCGGGCAGCGCGCTGCGGGAACCTTTGAACCAAGCGCTGCTGAAACTGCGCGAGGATGGACGGTATGCGGCGCTCGTTCGGAAATGGTTTGGCGGATAACAAAAAGGGCGGCCACTTGGGCCGCCCTTTGTTTTTGGCAAGTATGCCGGATCAGTCGCGCAGCAGTTCGTTGATGCCGGTCTTGGAGCGGGTCCGCTCGTCGACGCGCTTCACGATCACCGCGCAGTAGAGGTTGATGCCGTTCTTGGACGGCATGGAGCCTGCAACCACCACGGAGTAGGGCGGCACTTCGCCGTACATCACTTCGCCGGTTTCGCGGTCCACGATCTTGGTGGACTGGCCAATGAAGACGCCCATGCCGAGCACGGAGCCCTCGCGCACGATGCAGCCTTCGACCACTTCGGAGCGCGCGCCGATGAAGCAGTTGTCTTCGATGATGGTCGGGCCGGCCTGCATCGGCTCCAGAACGCCGCCAATGCCGACGCCGCCGGACAGGTGCACGTTCTTGCCGATCTGCGCGCAGGAGCCGACGGTGGCCCAAGTGTCGACCATGGTGCCTTCATCCACGTGCGCGCCGAGGTTCACGAAAGACGGCATCAGCACCACGCCCGGCGCGATGTAAGCGGATTTGCGGACCACGGCGTTCGGCACGGCGCGGAAGCCAGCGGCTTTCCACTGGTTGTCGCCCCAGCCTTTGAACTTGCTGTCGACCTTGTCCCACCAGCCGGAGCCCTGTGGGCCGCCGGACTGCTCTTCCATGTCCTTGATGCGGAAGCCGAGCAGCACAGCCTTCTTCGCCCATTGGTTCACGTGCCAGTCACCGCTCTCCAGCTTTTCGGCGACGCGCAGCTTGCCGCTGTCCAGGGCGTTCAGCGTGTCTTCGATGGCGTCGCGGGTTTCACCGGTGGTCGCAGGCGTGATCGTGTCGCGCGCCTCCCATGCGGCTTCGATGGCGGATTCGAGCTGTGCGTTGGACATGTTGGTCTCCAGTCGGGAAAAACGTTTGCGCTCCTATACAGGGCAATCCCCGATCTTGGAAAGCGGTTCTGCGCGCTCCGAAGGGGGCGAGGGGTGTTTTCCGAAGGTTGAAGACTGAATCATCGGTTTCACCGCTGCTCAATTTCGCGCCCTAAGCGCAATTTTTGCTCAGGCGCTCCGATCCATCCCGCCCAATATGTGGGCGAACGTCGGTTTTTGCGCCGAATTTTTAATCGAATGTCCGGATTTGCGTCTTTGAGTCAGGCAAGAATCGGGAACCCCGGGGGCTGAGCGCTCTTAATGCTGACCGAGCGCTGGCCTCGCTGACGAGGACGGTGCTCACGAGGGGACCTGAACGAGACTTCCCGATCTACCTTATGGTCGCGGCCGCGACCACCGGCATTGCGAGCGTATCGCATGGGACCGCCGAAGTTTGAGGCCGCACATCAAAACAGGGGCTGATGCCAAAATGAAAACCTCCTATCTTGCTGCTCTTCCGACTGCCGCTCTGCTGCTGAGCGCCACCTCCGCGCTCGCGCAGGATTGCCCGATCAAGGTCGGCGTGCTGCACTCGCTCTCCGGCACCATGGCGATTTCCGAAACCACGCTCAAAGACACCGTCGAGATGCTCGTCGAAGACCAGAACGCCAAAGGCGGTCTGCTCGGCTGTGAGCTTGAAGCGGTTGTTGTTGACCCGGCCTCCGACTGGCCGCTGTTCGCTGAAAAGGCGCGTGAGCTGCTGACCGTGCACGACGTTGACGTGATCTTCGGCAACTGGACCTCCGTGTCGCGTAAATCCGTTCTGCCGGTTATCGAAGAGCTGAACGGTCTGCTCTTCTACCCGGTTCAGTACGAAGGGGAAGAAAGCTCCAAGAACGTCTTCTACACCGGCGCGGCGCCGAACCAGCAGGCGATCCCGGCGACTGACTACTTCCTTGAAGAGCTTGGCGTTGAGAAGTTCGCGCTGCTCGGCACTGACTATGTCTACCCGCGCACCACGAACAATATCCTCGAGTCCTATCTCAAGTCCAAGGGCATCGCGGAAGAAGACATCTTCGTGAACTACACGCCGTTTGGTCACTCCGACTGGGCAACCATCGTGGCCGACGTTGTTGCGCTGGGCGCGGACGGCAAGCAGGTTGGCGTGATCTCCACCATCAACGGTGACGCGAACATCGGCTTCTACAAAGAGCTCGCAGCCGCTGGCGTCTCCGCCGACGATATCCCGGTTGTTGCCTTCTCCGTGGGTGAAGAAGAACTGTCCGGTCTCGACACCTCCAACCTCGTGGGCCACCTCGCGGCATGGAACTACTTCCAGTCCGCCGAAGGCGATGCCAACGCGGCATGGGTTGAAGCCTGGAAAGCCCGCATGGGCGAAGAGCGTGTGACCAACGATCCGATGGAAGCGCACTACATCGGCTTCAACATGTGGGTGAACGCAGCCACGGCGGCTGGCACCACCGAAGTGGATGCCGTCCGCACCGCCATGTACGGGCAGGAATTCCCGAACCTGACCGGCGGCACAGCCGTCATGCTGCCGAACCACCACCTCGCCAAGCCGGTTCTCATTGGTGAGATCCTCGACGATGGTCAGTTCGACATCATCTCCCAGACCGATCCGGTTCCGGGCGACGCATGGACCGACTTCCTGCCGGAATCGGCGGTTCTCAAGTCCGATTGGAAAGACCTCGGCTGCGGCATGTACAACACCGAGACCAACACCTGCGTTCAGATCAAGTCCAACTACTGATCTGACCTGACCTTCGGAGCGCGCGGACCCTCGCGCGCTCCAACCCTGCTTGGAAAGACCCCCCATGTTACGCCCATTGCTCGCCTTTCTTGTGCTTGTCCTGATGGGGGTTTCCGCCCCTGCCCAGGCGCAGGAGCTCCAGACCATCCTGCAATCCCATGCCGATGAAGTCGCCAAACCCGGACGCAAAAGCGTGGGTGTGGTGATCGACAATCTGATCGCCTCCGGCCTGCCGCAGGTGCCTGTATTCCTTCAGAACTGGCAAGGCCGCAGCGTTGTGCGGGATGAGGCCACGGGCCTGTTTTACTACGATAAACCGCTGCGGGATGTGGACAGCGGGGCCGAGGTGGACCTTGGCGATGTAAAGTTGAAAGCGGTGAAGCCGAACGGCGGCGTGCGCAAGGTGATTGGCGCGGCGCTGGTGCAGTTTCAGCTGTCTGACCCTGACATTTCCCGCCGCATTGACGCTCTCGACGCTATTGCGCGCTCGCCCGATGCAGATCAGATCGGACCATTGGAAGCGTCGATTGACGGGGAAAGCGATGCCGGTGTTCTGGCGCGCAAAGAGGTGCTGGTGGGCATGCTCAAGGCCCGGTACGGCGCGACAACCGAAGATCGTGTGGCCGCGATCGAGCAACTGGATGGCAGTCTGAGCCTCGATGCCCGTGCCACGCTGAACCAGATTCTGACAACAAAGGCCGGCGTAGCCGAGACCGTACCGGAAAGCGTGAATGTTGCGCGCATTCTGACGCCGGGAGATGACATTGCAAAGGTCGAAGCCTATGGCCGCCTTGTCGATGAGGGCTTTGCTCCGGCGCGCATCTCGAACGCGGCGATCAAGGAAGCGCTGGCCGCCAATATCGAAGGCGGCTCGGTTGCGGGCATTCCGGTGCATGATCTGAACACGCTGGAGCGCCGCCTGGAAGCTTATACCCGTCTGGCCGATCAGGGCGTCGTGCCTCCGGCGGTCACGGATGAGAGGGCCGCTGAGATCCTCGCGCAGTACACCTTCTACGAGGCCTATACCGAAACCGATGCCGCGGTGACCACCGCCGCCGAAACGGTTCTGGCCAGCATTGAGACCAGTGTTGCGGTCAACCAGACCGCCGATCTTGCGCTCGACGCGCTCTCGCTCGCCTCGATCTATTTCCTCGCGGCCATCGGCCTCGCCATCACCTTTGGCGTGATGGGCGTGATCAACATGGCACATGGCGAGTTCATCATGATGGGGGCCTACACCGGCTACGTCATGCAGCAGATCATCCCTGATTATACGCTGTCGCTGATTGTCGCCCTGCCGGTTGCCTTTGCGGTGACCTTTGGTGCGGGTGTGGCGATGGAGCGGCTGGTGATCCGCTGGCTCTATCATCGTCCGCTGGAGACGCTACTGGCGACCTTCGGGATTTCCATCGCGCTGCAACAACTGGCCAAGAACATCTTTGGCACGCAGGCGCGGCCGCTGACCTCTCCGGGTTGGCTCGACGGGGCATGGGCGATCAACGAGGTGGTGTCGATTTCCTATATCCGCATCGCGATCTTTGTGCTCGCGTTGATCTTCCTCGGGCTGATCCTGTTTATCCTGAACAAGACGCGTCTGGGCCTTGAGGTGCGCGCCGTGACGCAAAACCCCGGCATGGCCGCCTCCATGGGGATCAACCCCGACCGCATCAACATGCTGACCTTCGGCCTTGGCTCCGGCATCGCCGGGATCGCCGGTGTGGCGATCGGTCTTTATGCCAAGGTGACGTCCGAGATGGGCGCGGATTACATCGTGCAGAGCTTCATGACGGTGGTTGTCGGCGGCGTTGGCAACGTCTGGGGCACGCTTGCCGGGGCATCGCTGATTGGTGTGTTGCAAAAGGGGATCGAGTTCCTCAACCCGTCCAACACGCTGGCGGCGCAGACCTACATGATCCTCTTCATCATCCTGTTCATCCAGTTCCGTCCCAAGGGCATCGTCGCCCTCAAGGGCCGCGCGGCGGAGGCGTAAGACCATGACATCTGTTACCGAAAATATGGTCTCGCAGGGCGGTGGCGCGCGCAAAAGTTTCATCGCGCAAAACCCGTCTGTCCTGTGGTTCCTGCTGGCGCTGGCTCTGTTCACTTTGGGTGTGACCGTGCTGTCGGAGGCCACCGGCTCCGGCGTGATTTCCACGTCCTTTGTCAAAACGCTGGGCAAGACGCTCTGTCTGTGTCTCGTGGCGATCTGCATGGATGTGGTCTGGGGCTACTGCGGGATCCTCAGCCTCGGCCACATGGCCTTCTTTGGCATCGGCGGTTACGCCATCGGCCAATGGCTGATGTATGCGCGGACCGAGATTATCGTCACGCAGAGCCTTTCTGCCGCAGCCATCCCGCCCACCGATCAGGAGGTGGTCGATGCCATCGGAACGCAGATTTTCGGTGTGGTCGGCTCGTCTGAGTTCCCGATGATCTGGGCCTTTTCGGACAGCCTGTTCCTGCAACTTCTGATGGTCATTGCGGTGCCCGGCCTTTTGGCGCTGGTCTTTGGCTGGCTTGCCTTCCGCAGCCGTGTGACAGGCGTGTACCTGTCAATCCTGACACAGGCGATGACGCTGGCTCTGTCGCTATACCTTTTCCAGAACGACAGCGGCTTGCGCGGCAACAACGGTTTGTCCGGCTTGCAGAACATCCCCGGTTTCGAGGAAACCTCGCAGGCGACGCTCTCTATTGTCTTCTTCTGGGCGGCGGCTTTGGCGCTGGGCCTTGGCTATGTGCTCTTTGCCTGGGTGACCTCCGGCAAGATGGGCAGCGTGGTGCGTGGCATTCGCGACGATGAGGCGCGGGTGCGCTTTCTTGGATACCATGTCGAAAGCTTCAAGCTCTTCGTCTTCACCATCACCGCCGTGGTCGCGGGCATCGCAGGCGCGCTCTATTATCCGCAGGCGGGCATTATCAATCCGGCAGAGATTGCGCCGATTGCCTCCATTTACCTCGCGGTCTGGGTCGCCATCGGTGGGCGCGGGCGGCTTTACGGGGCGGTCATCGGCGCGGCCTTTGTCTCGCTGCTCTCGTCGTGGTTCACGGGCGGCAGCGCGCCGGACATCAATCTCGGCTTCTATGTGGTGAAATGGACGGACTGGTGGCTTGTACTGCTCGGCTTCAGCTTTGTGGCGGTGACGCTCTTTGCACCCAAGGGCATCGGCGGTCTGTTTGACCTGATCATGATCAAACGCACCCCGGACCGGCAGGGCGACTATGGCCCGTCGGAAGGGGCAAAACGCGCCGAAGAAGGCAGCGTCGATGTGGAGGACGTCAAATGAGCACACTTCTCGAAATGTCCGGCGTGTCGGTGTCCTTTGACGGGTTCAAGGCCATCAACAACCTGAGTTTTCAGATCGGCGAGCCGGAAATGCGCGCGATCATCGGCCCCAACGGCGCTGGGAAGACCACCTTCATGGACATCATCACCGGCAAGACGCGGCCTGATGAAGGGCGTGTGATCTTTGGCGAGAAGTCCATTTCCCTGCTGAAGATGAGCGAATCGCACATCGCGCGCGCCGGGATTGGGCGCAAGTTCCAGAAACCGACGGTGTTCGAGGCGCAGACGGTGCGGGAAAACCTCGCCATGGCGTTGAAAAATCCGCGTGGGCCATTTGATGTGCTGCTCTATCGCAAGAGCGCCAAGGGCGGCGCGCGCATCGAAGAAATTGCTTCCGAAGTCGGGCTGACCGAGCATCTCACACGTCCCGCAGGGGAGCTTTCACACGGTCAGAAGCAATGGCTGGAAATCGGTATGCTGCTCGCACAGGAGCCGCGTCTGTTGCTGGTTGATGAGCCTGCGGCGGGCATGACACCGTCGGAGCGGGAGCATACGACGGACCTCTTGGTGCGGCTTGCGGAAAAGCACGCGGTGGTTGTGGTTGAGCACGATATGGAGTTTGTGCGCCGCCTGAACTGCAAGGTGACGGTTCTGCACGAAGGTTCGGTTCTGGCCGAAGGCTCGCTCGACCATGTGACAAACAACAAAGACGTCATCGACGTGTACCTGGGGCGCTGACATGCTGGAAATCCAAGATCTTACGTTAAAATACGGCCAGAGCCAGATCCTGCACGGCATCTCCCTGACCGCCGAGCCGGGCAAGGTGACCGGCATCATGGGGACCAATGGCGTGGGCAAAACCTCGCTGTTGAAAGCCATGGCCGGGCGGCACCCGTTTTCTGGCGGGTCCATTCGTCTGAACGGGACGGACCTTGGCCACCCGACGGCCTTTGCCGCCGCCAAAGCAGGCATCGCCTATGTGCCGCAGGGGCGCGAGGTGTTTCCGCTGATGACGGTGGAAGAGAACATGCAGACCGGCTTCGCTTGCCTTGGCAGCGGGGATCGTCAGATCCCGGATCGGATCTTCGATCTATTCCCGATCCTCAAGGACTTCCTGCACCGCCGGGGCGGCGACCTTTCGGGCGGGCAGCAACAGCAGCTTGCCATTGCCCGCGCGCTGATCACGCAACCCAAAGTGCTTCTTTTGGATGAGCCGACCGAAGGCATTCAGCCGTCGATCATCAAACAGATCGGCCGCGTGATCGAAGTGCTGCGCGAGGAAGGTGAAATCGCAATTATCCTTGTGGAGCAGTACTTTGACTTTGCCGTGGGTCTCGCTGATCAGGTCTTTGTCATGAACCGGGGGCAGGTGACGTTCAACTCTGCCAATCCAAAGGGCGACCGGGACGCCTTGCTTGAAAGCGTGTCGATCTAAGCGGGAGCCGGGGCAGAGCCCCGGCCTACGGGCCGTCACGCCTTGAGACGGTAACCCTTGTGAAACATCCCCCAGGCCAGCAGGCAGACCGCCAGCGTCGCGGCCAATGCTACGGCAAACCCGAGCAGTGGCGCGCTGTCAGAGACGCCGATCACACCCCAGCGGGCCCCGTCAATCAGGTAGAACACCGGGTTCAGGTGAGTGATTTGGTAGAGCACCGGCGGCAGGGCTTCGACCGAGTAGAAGGTGCCGGAGAGGAAGGCCAAAGGGGTGACGATGAAGTTCGTGATCGCCGCCATTTGATCGAATTTGTTGGCAAAAATCCCGGCGATCATGCCGAGTGCGGAGAGGAAAGCCGCGCCGAGTATGACAAAGGCCAGCGTGGCCAGAGGATGCGCAGGCACGATCCCGAGAAACAGCCAGAACGCGATCAGGATGGCCATCGCCACAAAGAGACCCCGCGCCACGCCGCCCGCCAGATAGCCCAGCACCAACTCACCGCCGGAGAGGGGCGGCATGAGCGTGTCGACGATATTGCCCTGCACCTTCGAGATCACGATGGAGCTTGAGGTGTTGGCAAAAGCATTCTGGATCACGGTCATCATAAGAATGCCCGGTGCAATGAAGGTGCTGAACGGAACACCCATGACGTCGCCGCGCCGCTCGCCAATGGCAATGGTGAAGATCACCATGAACAGGCCCGCGGTCACCAGCGGTGCCAGCAGGGTTTGCGTCCAGACGTTGGCAAACCGCAGGATTTCGCGCATTGCGAGGGTTTGCAGCCCAAGCCAGTTCACACGGCCGAACCGGCGGTCGCCGGGTGCGTAGTCAATGTCCTGAGGCATGTGGTCTCCTTGCCGATTCGGTGCCTTGTAACTTAGCTGGCGATGATTAGAATAGGAGCTTGATCCGAAAACGACAGGCGGCCTGCTTTTCAGGGCCGCTTTTTCAGTGGGAATGCCAAGATGTCCTGGACCGATGAACGCGTCGAGTTGCTGAAGAAGATGTGGGGCGAGGGCCAGTCGGCCAGCCAGATTGCCAAGGAACTTGGTGGGGTTACCCGGAATGCGGTGATTGGCAAGGTGCACCGCTTGGGCCTGTCCAACCGCGCCACCAGCGCAGGCGCCGCTCCGGCCAAGGCCGAGGCCAAGCCGAAGGCAAAACCCGCCGAGGTGAAGAAGGCCAAGCCCAAACCCGAGGTAAAGGAAGAGGCCCCCGCCAAGGAAGAGGCGCGGCCCGAACCGATGACCACTTCCGCGACGCCCGCGCCGTCGCCGATCAACCCGCGCAACAAGATCATCCCGGCCGGTCAACCGCTGCCGCCGCAGCCTTCCGCCAATGAGATCAGCCCCGAAGCGTTGGCCAAGGTGAACGCGGTCGAGAAGAAGGCCAAGAAGCTGACCTTGATGGAACTGACCGAACGCACCTGCAAATGGCCCGTGGGCGATCCGGCGACGGATGACTTCTGGTTCTGCGGCCTGCCGGTTCAGCAGGGCAAGCCCTACTGCGAGGCGCATGTGGGCGTGGCCTTCCAGCCGATGTCCTCCCGCCGCGACCGCCGCCGGTAAGGGCTGTCTTCGGTTTGTGACGTTGCAGACGGGGTGAGCGCATGGCGGGCACTCCGCAGGATTGCACATTCGATGTAGACGGGCTCCGGTATGCGGGGCTGGCATGGGGGCCGGAGGACGGCGTGCCCGTGCTGGCGCTGCATGGTTGGATGGATCATGCGGAAAGCTTTGCCGAACTGGCGCCGCGTCTGACCGGGTGCCGGGTGGTGGCGCTTGATCTGAGCGGGCAGGGGCAGAGCGGGCATCGGGCGGCGCATGCGACTTACAACCTGTGGGATGACCTTCCGCAATTGGTGGCGATTCTTGATGCACTGGGCTGGGAGCGCGCGGTGCTTTTGGGCCATTCGCGCGGCGCCAATATCGCAGCATTGATGGCGGCGGCGGTGCCGGAGCGGGTGCGGGGCCTGATTGCGCTCGACAGCCTGGTGCCGGAACCGGTGGAGGCGGATTTTGTCTCGACGCTTTCGGCTTTTGTAAAGGACACGCGCAAGGCGCTTGGGCGCGGGGCGCGGCGATTTGAGAGCGTAGAGACCTACGCGGCGCGGCGGCAAGCACAGGGCAACGCTGAAGCGGTGGCAGCGGCTTTGGCGACGCGGGCCTTGCGCACGGTGGACGGCGGCGTCGAGATGACGGCGGATAACCGGATGTTCGCTTCTTCCGCCGCGAAACTGCGGGCCGAGGATGTGGATGCGGTCTTGCGTGCGATCCGATGTCCGGTGTTGAATGTCTGGGCGTCGGAAGGGATCATCAGCCGGCCCAAATTGGCGGAGGCGGCCAAGAAGGCCCCGGAGCTGATCGCGGACTATCGCTCAGAAAGCGTAGCGGGGGATCACCATTTCCATATGGAGCCGCGCGCGGCGGAGAAGATCGCCGAGTTGGTGGCGGAGTTTGCCCGGCGGGTGTGATTGAGTGGATGGTGGCTTGTCGGCCCTTCATCTCACCCCAGGCGCGGAATCAAGGCCGCAGGCCGCCGCGCCTATCGACGGGCCGTCCCCGCGGCACGGCGATTGGTCCATCGCAGGACACCACATGAGTCTAGCGCGCCAGTGGCTGGGATAAATCAAGGGGACCTGAGGTTGCGTCGCCGTACCACGGCCCGTCGATAGGCGCGGTTTGTTCTTGTTCCAAGAGGCCCCGGATCAAGTCCGGGACGGAGTGGGCGTGAAATCTGCAGGACCTGATGACACTCGTCGAACGATGACGCGTCATCAGCGCCCCGGCCCCCCTTCCCCGCATGGCGGTTGTGCCGTATAGCCAGCGCCATGCAGAATCCCCCTGATCTGAGGCCTGACCTCGCCCGCGCCCGCATCACTGAGACCCAGCGTGATGGTCAGCCGACCATCGGGATGGTCTCGCTTGGCTGTCCCAAGGCTTTGGTGGACAGCGAACGCATCCTGACGCGCCTGCGGGCCGAAGGCTACGGGATCAGCGCCGATTACAGCGGGGCGGATGCGGTGGTGGTGAACACCTGCGGGTTTCTCGACAGCGCCAAGGCGGAGAGCCTGGAGGCCATTGGCGAAGCTCTGAACGAAAACGGGCGCGTGATCGTGACGGGGTGCCTTGGGGCTGAGCCCGAATACATCACCGGCGCGCATCCCAAGGTGCTGGCGGTGACCGGTCCGCATCAATACGAACAGGTTCTCGACGCGGTCCATGCAGCCGTGCCGCCGTCGCCGGACCCGTTTGTTGATCTGCTGCCTGCCAGCGGTGTGAGCCTCACGCCTAGGCATTACAGCTATCTGAAGATTTCCGAAGGCTGCAATCACAAGTGCAAGTTCTGCATCATCCCGGACATGCGTGGCAAGCTGGTCTCACGACCGCAAAAGGCGGTGTTGCGCGAGGCCGAGAAGCTGGTTGAAGCAGGTGTGAGGGAACTGCTGGTGATCAGCCAGGACACCAGCGCCTACGGGACCGATTGGAAGGACCGGGACGAGAAATTCCCCTTCCTGTCTCTGGCCAAAGACCTGGGCGAGTTGGGGGCTTGGGTGCGGATGCACTACGTCTACCCATACCCGCATGTGCGTGAGGCAATCCCGCTCATGGCGGAGGGCAAGATCCTGCCTTACCTCGATATTCCCTTCCAGCACGCCCATCCCGACACGCTGCGCCGCATGGCCCGCCCGGCCGCTGCCGAGCGTACGTTGGATGAAATCAGAGCCTGGCGGAGCGCCTGCCCGGATATCACCCTGCGCTCGACTTTCATCGTCGGCTATCCTGGCGAGACCGAGGCTGAGTTTCAGCATCTGCTGGACTGGATGGACGAGGCGCAGCTCGATCGGGTTGGGTGTTTTCAGTATGAAAATGTCGACGGTGCGCGGTCCAATGCGCTGCCGGACCATGTGCCCGAAGAGATCAAGCAGGAGCGCTGGGAGCGCTTCATGGAAAAGGCGCAGGCGATTTCGGAGGCCAAGCTGGCGGCCAAGGTTGGCACGGTCATGGATGTGATTGTCGACGATGTGGACGAAGACGGTATCGCCACTTGCCGCACCAAGGCTGACGCTCCGGAAATCGACGGCAACCTGTTCATTGACGAAGGCGCCGAGGCCCTGAACCCCGGCGATATCGTGACTGTGGAGGTTGACGAGGCCAGTGATTATGACCTCTGGGGGCAGTTGAAGGGCTGACCCTAGGCCTGCTCGTCCTCGAGGTGGATCTTGATGTCGATCAGCACCTTCTGGATCGCAAGGGTTTCCTTGAGCAGACGTTTTGCCTCGTTCGCGGTGATTACACCGTCTTCGATGCTCTGCTGATATTCGGCCATAAGCATGGCAAAGCGCTGTGACAGCGCTATCACATCGGCGTTGACCCCACCTTCACGGCGCGAGTTGCGACGATCCTTGTCGAAGTTCAGGGTGATTCCGTTCACTTCCGCGAGGGCTGCGGTGACATGCGGGTATGTCGCAGCTTCTTCGAGGGCCGCAACGGCGTCCACCGGCATGAACCGCTCGTCGTGCTCGGCGTGTTCCGAATAATACCGTCCAAGCGTGGCTTTGGACTTGCCGGTCAGCTCGCAGGCGGCTTCCACGCCGACATCCTTGACCAGCGCTTCGGTATGTTTCTTGAGGTACCGACCCATATTATTCATTTTTCACCCTGTCTGCTCCGGCTTGAGTGTTCCGGGGAGCCCATGTCTCTTTTTCCCATTACCCGCAATGGATGTGGTTGTCATTCTATATCAAGCCTTTTTGCAAGGGCCAAGGGAGACGGAGTTTGGCCGATCAGTGCGGTCTTGTGTGTTCTCAGGTACAATAAAAACGAGTTAGGCCGCCGTCTCCCTTTTTCGGCAATCCCCGAATAGCACGAAGCGCTTGTCCCCCTTAGCGCTTCGTGCAGCTTTTCGTCGCCGCAGAAACACGGTAACAGGCGTCGCATGGCCAAGCTGCATTTCCACTATTCCACTATGAACGCAGGCAAAAGCACGCTGCTTTTGCAGGCGGCGCACAATTACAATGAACGCGGTATGGAGACCTATCTTCTGACCGCGGCTTTTGATGACCGGTCCGGGGAAGGGCGCATTGGCTCGCGTATTGGATTGGGTCGGCCTGCGGCGACGTTTTCACCGGGTGAAGATCTGTTTGCGAAGCTCGAGGCGCGCTTGTTGGAAGGTCCGGTTGCCTGCATTTTTGTCGACGAGGCTCAGTTTTTGAGCCGCGATCAGGTTTGGCAATTGGCGCGTGTGGTGGATGATCTGGGTGTGCCGGTCATGGCCTATGGCTTGCGGGTGGATTTTCGGGGAGAGCTGTTCCCCGGTTCTGCCGCGTTGCTTGCCCTTGCAGATGAAATGCGGGAAGTGCGCACAATCTGTCATTGTGGCAAGAAGGCGACGATGGTGATCCGTCAGGGGCCGGACGGACAGGTGCTCAAGGATGGCGCACAGGTCCAGATTGGCGGCAACGAGACCTATGTCAGCCTGTGCCGCAAACATTGGCGCGAGGCTGTGGGCGACTGATCAAGGTCCTGAATTGCCCGCACAGGTTGCATCGAGTTGCGACAAAACTCCTTAATTGTCCCCCATGGTGCCACCGGTCTTCCATGATTTTGCCCCATCTTTCCGGCCTTTTACACGTCAGAGGTGAGAAGGGGACACACGATGTATGCAGCGCGTACGCTTTTCCTTGTGGGGACAGGGGTGTTGGTGTTCGGCACGGTTTGGGCCGCAGTCATCTGGAAGGACCTGACGGTCCTGCTTCCGGATGCATTTGATCAACCTTACACGGCCTTCGCGCTCATGGCGGTTGGTGCTGTCATGTCATGGCTCGGCAAACGCATGGGCGGCGATGTCTTTGACGATTCCGCGCCCATGACGGAGTTCGGCACGGAAGTGGACGGCGTTGTTGGCTTCGTCAAACAGAACCTCGGCGCTTTCCGGCGGCGCGGGAAAGATACCCGTGAAGAGAGCGGGGCATCCCGCGAGGTTGATCTGAAGATGCAGGCTTACAGCGATATGCTGGAAGATGCGCCTGCGGACATGCACATGCCGCGCGAGGCCATGGCGCCTGCGCGGGACCGCAAAGATGCGCGACGCAAAGCAAGGGAGGGCAGCGATTCCGCATCGCTTCATATCCCGCCGGAGCAACGGCTTGAGATCATCGCGCAGCTTCTGAGCGGCGGTGTGAAAGCAGCGGAACGGTTTGTCGAGATCGGTGGGCATGGCGAGGCGTCGGACGGCGCGCCGGCTGAGCAAACTACGGACAAGCCGCGTGATGAAAAACCACCGCAGGATCGCGAGTATTCGGCAGAGGATCTTCAGCCGGTCAAGCCGATCGACTTCCACACAGGGCGGTTGCGGCTCGAAATCCAGTTTCCGCAGCATCCTACGGACAGCTGGATCGGCGGCGGACCTTCGTTGCCGGAGGGCGTAGCCTGGCCGATGATCGGCGAGACCCCGGCCAGTTTCTATGCGCAGATCGCCGTGGCAGATCTGCCGGAGGACATCTGGGGCGGGGTTGGGCCGCGCGAGGGCTGGCTAGTGATTTTCGGGGCGGATAGTCCGGGGGCAGAGGTGACGGTTCTGCACACGCTGGAACGCGGTGTGGATCGTCCGGTGCCAGACGGCGCGGATTATTACTTCCGCTTTGCCTCTGGCGAAGAGGCGCTCTTTGAGCTGATCGGTCCGGATGCTCTTTTGCCGCCGCGCTGGTATTTGACGGCTGTGCCGGATGAAGACGGCGCGCGCCCCGATTTGTCTGTTGCCCACGCAGAGACGCTTTTGCTGGACAAGCCGTCCATGACGGACCCCGGGTTCCTGCCATTCGATTGGGTGACAACCATCGCCCTTGTGGATGCGGTGGATGCCATGGTGGAGCGTATGATCGGTCGCGCGCGGAAAGACGCGGCGGATGGCGATGACGCCAAGGCAGGCATGTTGGAGGGGCTAGGGCAGACTTTGACCCGGGTTCGGAGGCTGTCCTCAAGGATCGAAGCGCGGGCTGCGGAAGCAGACTTCAGCGAGCGTGACTGTGCCAAGGTGATTGGCGCGTTGGCCAAGATGACCAACGAGGCCTGGCTGGGAGACGCCGCGCGGGCTGGTGGGCGCAAGCCGCTGAGCCTGCTGCAATACAAAGGCTTCAAAAGCTATCGCAAGCTCTATGAGGCGCAGGCGCGGCGGGTGTATGCCATGGACCCCGCAGCCTTGCCCGAGGCGACGCTCAACCGGCTCCTGCCGCTTTGGCAGGCCTATGCGGCGCAGGAGGTGATCTTTGTCGGCAATGATGCGGATGACAAAGAAGGGCGCCTGCCGAGCGATGCGCCCTGCCTGCTCCTGCTGCCGCCGAGTGATCTGGCCGGATGGCAGATTGGCGAGGCATCCCGCTGGGCAGTGCAGATCAATCCGCGCGATCTTGGCATGGGACGCCTTGAGAAGGCCTTCGCCGCCAACGGGGATGGCCAGGACTGGGATAAATGACGCTGACGCGGGCCGGGCTTTCTGAAAAGCCCGGTCAGCGCCGTTCGACCAGAACCGACCCCACGGAATAGCCCGCGCCAAAGGAACAGATCACGCCGCGGTTTCCTTCCTTCAGGTCTTCGGAGTGCTTTGAAAAGGCGATGATGGATCCGGCGGAGGACGTATTGGCATAGTCTTGCAGGATGTTGGGTTGCTCACCCGGTTCCGGTACGCGGCCCAGAACCTTTTTGCCGATAAAATCATTCATCGTCTTGTTCGCCTGATGCAGCCAGAGGCGGCTCAGGTCATCGGCGCTCCAACCTTCGGCCTGCATATGCGCGGCAATGTGGGCGGAGACCATCGGCAGAACTTCCTTGAAGACCTTGCGCCCGTTTTGCATGAACTGCATGTCGCGGCGGTCTTCCATCTGGTCATGGGTGCGGCGCAAGAAGCCGTTGTTGTTGCGGATGTTGTTGGAAAACTTGGTGGCGCAGCGGGTCGACAGGATGTCAAAACGCGCGCCTTTGGCGTTCTCCGCCGGTTCGATAAGGACGGCTGTTGCCACATCGCCGAAGATGAAATGACAATCCCGGTCGCGCCACTCGAGGTGGGCGGAACAGATCTCAGGGCAGACAACCAGCGCGGCCTTGGCGCTGCCCGCGCGTATCATGTCAGAGGCGGCCTGAATGCCGAAGGTGGCCGAGGAGCAGGCGACGTTCATGTCGAAGGCAAAGCCCCCCGCATCCAGAAGCTGCTGAATCTCGATGGCAATGGCCGGGTAGGCGCGTTCGTGGTTGGAGGCTGCGCAGATGATCAGGTCGACGTCCGCGCCGGTTCGCCCCGCCATGGCGAGCGCCTTTTGAGCCGCGTCCAGCGCCATTTCGGCCATGACGCCGGGGGCCTCATCTGCCCTGGCGGGCAGCCTCGGGAACATGCGGGTCGGATCAAGCACGCCATCCTTGTTCATCACGAAACGGCGTTCGATGCCGGAGGCGTTGACTATGAAGTCCGAACTGGACGGCGACATGGCCTCGATCTCGCCTGAGGCGATGGCATCCGCATTGTCCTCGTTCCAAAGCGCGGCGTAGGCGTTGAAGGCGACGACCAGTTCGTCGTTGGTGATGATCTCGGAGGGGGTGAAGACACCGTGTCCGGTGATGGCAGGTTGACCCATGGCTTGTCTCCTAATGCATCCGCGCGCCGTTCGGCACGGCGTGATCCGGGCTGATCAAAACCACGCCGCCGTCCGGGTCCATCAGTCCAAGCACAAGCACCTCGGAGCGCATAGGGCCGATCTGGCGCGGCGGGAAGTTGACCACGGCCATAACCTGTTTGCCGGTCAGCGCCTCGGGCGTGTAATGCGCGGTGATCTGGGCGCTGGATTTTTTCTCGCCAATCTCGGGGCCGAAATCGATCCAGAGCTTGATCGCCGGTTTGCGCGCTTCGGGGAAAGGCTCGGCGCGGACCACAGTGCCGACGCGGATGTCGACGGCGAGAAAGTCGTCGTATGTAATGTCAGTCATTGGCCAGTTCCCGTGAGCGGTTCGCCGCGGCGGCGACAGTCTTGGTGGCCAGTGGCGGTAGACCGGTGACTTGATCCATCAGCACCTCAAGCCCGGCCTGCGTGGTGCCGTTGGGGGAGGTGACGTTGATGCGCAACTGCTCGGGCGTCTCGTCCGCTTGCATGGCAAGGGCGCCCGCGCCCGCGACGGTGGCCTTGGCCAAAGTCATGGCGAGGTCGGGCGCGAGCCCTTCGGCTTCACCGGCTTTGGCGAGGCATTCGATCAGGTGAAAGACATAGGCCGGGCCGGAGCCGGAGAGCCCGGTCACCGCGTCGATCTGCGCTTCGCTGTTGAGGCGCACCACGCTGCCGATGGCTTTCAGCAGGGTTTCAGCGGTTTCAAGCTGGGCCTGGGACGTGTTGGCATTTCCGATGATCGCGGTGATGCCCTGGCCGATGGCAGCGGGGGTGTTGGGCATGGAGCGCACGATCGGGGTCTGACCGCCGAGCACGCTTTCGAGCGTGGCAAGGGTGGTTCCCGCGGCGACGGAGACAAAGAGCGTGTCGCCGTTGCCTTTGGCGGCCAGCACCGGTAGCGCCTCTCCCATCATTTGCGGTTTTACGGCGAGCAGAACAACGGCCGGTGCCTCGGGAACACCTTCGTTCACGTGGACGCCCTGCGCCTGAACCCAATCGCTCGGGTAAGGGTCCAGCACCCAGACCGATGTGGCGGGCAGGCCATCCGCCAGCCAACCGGCCAGCATGGCGGAGCCCATCTTGCCGCAGCCCAGCAGCACAAGGCCGCGCTGCGCGATGTCGGTGTTGTTCATTCTGCCTCCGAATTGGCCATGCCCCGGCCCGATGGGGTCATCGGACCGGGGTTTTGGTTATTCGGACATAATTGACATGGGTCGGGTCCCGTCGGCAAGCCATGCTTCCAAAGGTGACATGGGGTCAAGCGCCGCCGCGTTGATGCCGTCCGGTCCCGGGAGAATGCCGCAATGGTCGAGGCCCGGCACCATGAAGAGCGCAACGGTATCGGCCAAAGCCTCTGCGCCGCCTGCGGCCTCCTGTGCCTGTTCATGCCATTCCACGGTTTTATAGGGGGTGACGATGGCGTCCGCCCAGCCGTGGAAGACTATCATCTTGCCGCCCGCTTCGCGGAAGGCGGTCAGGTCCGGGTTGTCGCCGTTGTAATTGGCGGTGGCCTGGGTCATGCGCGCCGGGTCCTTGTCGAAGTCGAAATCCATCGGAGACCATGTCACGCCCGGATCGTCGTCAAAGGCCATGTGGCGGCCAAAACCGGTGACAAAGGCGGGCACCAGCGGCGCACGGCCCTTGTCGTTGCCGGTCAGCCAGAGCCACCAGAACGGCTCGGAGCCTTCGGGGACACCGCCCGGATAGAGCTGATCACCGTTCGAATTGCGCGGCCCTTCGCGCCACTTCATCAGCGTATCCATCTGCTGGTTCGTCAGACCGACGTTGGAATAATCCACCGTGCAGTCGCGGGGATCGGCGATCACGCCGTCTTCCTGTCCGTCAATCGCATCACATTGATCAAGCACGGCAGCGCCGATTTTGCCCGCTTCGGCAGCGGTGAGGATCTGGCTGCCATCCTCGGCGGTGTTGGCTTGCACCAGCCAAGCCATCTTGGTGGCGACAAGGCCGGGGTAGTCCATGGCAGGCGCGCCGGAGATGATGCCGTCGAACATCTCCGGATACCGCTGCGCGGCGACATGGGCCATGCGCCCGCCGGTGGAACAACCTTGGAAAATCGCCTGATCGGAGCCGGTGCCGTAGAAGGCTTTGATCATGGCTTGCGCGACGCGGTTCGTCTCGCCAATCGAGCGCCAGCCCCAATCGCGTTCTGCGTGCGGGTTGTCCTGCGCCCAGCCTGCATCCACGACGGACAGACCATGGTGGCCGCTGTCGGAGGTCGCAGTGGCGTAGCCGCGTTCAAGCCCCGGGCGCATGGCGTTGATCCAGCTCGCCCCGGCATCGGCGCGGCCCAGAATGCCGCAAAATCCGCCGCATCCGGCCTGGTAATACTTGCCGTTCCAGCCTTCGAGCGGCAGGCGCACCTCGATGTTGATGGCCGGCAGAGCGGTTGCGCGGACCTCGCAATAGGCGGGCAGGCCTTCCGGGGTCATCTCGCGCGCGCTGGTTACTGTTGCGGCGCTCAGCACGGTGCCGGTCAGGGCGCTACAGGCGCTCTTGGTTTCGTCGGCAAAAGCCGCAGGCGCGCTGCCAATAATGGCCAGCGCGGTGATTAGTTTTTTCATGAAAATCCTCCCTTGGACACAACGTCCGGATGTAGGATTGACGCATGGCGCAGGGAGGGCAAGGAAAAATACCGCACCACAGCGCAAAAGGCGCTGCGGGTCTGTTCAGAGGGTATCTTTTTGGAGTTGCAAGGTTTTCTCGGGCGCTTGAGAGGCGCCAATAGCCCGGGCTTGCACAAGTATTGGGCGAGAGCCGCCTAGCCTTTAGGCGCGGCCGTAGGCCTCGGCAATCGCCACTTGCAGGGATTCTTCGGCGCTGCGATCCGTCCAGCTCATCAGCTGGAAAGCCGGGTAGTAGCGCTCGGCCGACAAAACAGCGGCGGAGATCAACGTGTCGATCTGCTCCGGGCTGGCGATCTGCCCACCGGCCAGAACGAGACCGTACTTGTAGACCATCAGCTGCTCGCTCGGCCAGAAGCTGAACGCCCCGGCCCAGCATTGGTCGTTCACAGAGTTCAAACCCTCATAGAGCGTGGGCATCCGGTCCTCGGGCGGCTCGAACTCGAAGGTGCAGATCAGACGCAGGGTTTCGTCATAATGAGACCACGCCAAGGTGATCGAGTAGGTGCGCCACTGCCCCTCGACGGCCATTGCGATCTGATCGTCGGCGATGCGGTCGAAATCCCATTCGTTGTGGGACGCGATGTGCTCGACGATGTCGATGGGATGAATGTCATCGTTCAGGAATTGCTCGGACAGGGCCATGCCGCCACCTCTTTTGATTGCGTGCGAGCGGCGTGAACGCCCCAAGCACTAGCTGCCTGCTCAAGGGGCTGGGGCCTTTTCCAGCACCCTTACAAGATATGGTGCCGGTCTCGAGTCTCTGTGTAAAGTGATATTTTGGGGATAACCCCATTAACTTGTGGATGGTCTGGCGAGAGGCTCAGGATATGGACAAAGCCGCGGCTGCGTTCTGCAAGGCGCGAGCAAAGAGGCTCTGGGCGCGCGAAGGGGTGGTTTCCGGCCGGGTCATCAGGCCAACGGGCCCGCTGGTCAGGCTGAGGTCGAGCGGCAAAGCGGCGAGACGGCCTGCGGCGATGTCTTGCGCAACAACCCCTTCCGAGATGAACCAGAGCGCCTCGGTTCCCGGCACGTAATGGCGGCCAAAAGCCCCGGAGACGCAATCCAGACGGTTCGGGAAATCCGGCAAACCTTCGGCCATGCGCCAACGTTCCAGAAGCGGCCAGATCGCGGCGCCTTCGGGCGGGTAAAGCACCGGCCATTCTGTCAGGTCCTGAACGGTCAGGCTGATGGTACGATGTAGCGGATGGCCGGGATCACAGACGCAGACCACGCGCTCCAGATACAGTTGGGTGAAGCTGATGCCCTGCATCATCTCCGGCGTGCCCATGCGCCCGATCACCATGTCGAGTGCGCCGCTGCGCAAATCGGCGGTTAAAGCCCCATGACCGCCGTCCCGCAATACAAGCCGTGTGCCGGGCGCCATGCGTGTGAACAAGGTGACGGCAGGCGGCATGAGGCGGGCCGCCACGGACGGCAGAGAACCAACCTTGAGTTGGTCTTTGCCCCCGGCGCGGATCGCCCCGACCCCTTCAACACCGCGATGCAACGCGGCGAGCCCCTGGCCTGCGAACTCAAGAAAAACCTCGCCTTCCGCCGTCAAAGCCACGCCGGAACGGTCCCGGTCCATCAACCGCGAGCCAAGCGCGTCTTCCAGTTCTTTCAGGGTTTTGGACAGAGCGGGCTGCGACAGGTTCAGGGCGTCACAGGCCAGCTTCAACTGACCATGACGGGCAATGGCAGCGAAAGCTTCGATATGGCGAAGTTTGATCCGGCGGTCGAGCATATGGTTATCAAAATGGTGAAGTATATCGGCTGAAATACAATTTTACATGATTGATGGGTTCAGTGTCTACTGCGATCAAGGAAAAGGAGGACACCCATGCGTACTCAGGTTTGCATCATCGGCGGCGGCCCGTCCGGTCTCTTGCTCAGCCAGCTTTTGCATCGCAAGGGCATCGACACGATCGTTCTGGAGCGAAAGACCAAGGACTATGTCCTGGGGCGCATCCGGGCGGGTATCCTGGAGACCGGGTTTGTCGATCTGATGCGCGAGGCTGGCGTGGCGGAGCGGCTCGACAAGGAATGCTACGTCCATGACGGCACGGTGATCTCCTACGGAGATGAACAGTTCGGCATCAGTTTCAAGGACCTGATCGACAAGACGGTTGTTGTCTACGGCCAGACCGAAGTGACACGCGATCTCTATGAGGCGCGCGAGGCGATGGACGGGCAGATTGTCTACAACGTCGAAAGCGTTACGATCCACGGAGCGGACAGCGATGCACCTTATGTAACCTATGCGGTGGATGGCACCGAGCAGCGCATCGAGTGCGATTTCGTTGCGGGGTGTGACGGCTTCCACGGTGTCAGCCGCCAGACCATCCCGCTGAGCGTGCGCAAGGAATACGAGAAGATTTATCCGTTTGGTTGGCTTGGAATCCTGTCCGAGACACCGCCGGTGCATGACGAGCTGATCTACGCCAGCTCCGACCGTGGGTTTGCGCTTTGCTCCATGCGCAACGAAAACCTGAGCCGCTACTATATTCAATGCGCCTTGTCAGACAGCCCGGACGACTGGACAGACGCGGCGTTCTGGGAAGAACTCAAACGGCGCATCCCTTCGGAGATGGCAGAGAAGCTCGTAACCGGCCCGTCGATCGAGAAAAGCATCGCGCCGCTGCGCTCCTTTGTGACCGAGCCGATGCGCTGGGGGCGTTTGTTCCTGTGTGGTGATGCGGCGCATATCGTGCCGCCGACCGGGGCGAAGGGGCTGAACACGGCGGCGAGCGATATTCACTATCTCTATCACGGAATGGTTCAGCATTACCTGGATGGCGACAGCGAAGGCCTTGACCGGTATTCCGAAAAAGCTTTGGCGCGGGTCTGGAAGGCGGAGCGCTTCAGCTGGTGGATGACGTCCCTGCTGCACCGCTACCCGGAGCAATCGCCGTTCGATCTGAAAATGCAGCGGGCCGAGATTGACTTCCTGTGCAGCAACCATGCCGCGCAGGTGGCGATGGCCGAGAATTACGTTGGGCTGCCCTACTGAGCGTTGAGGAGAGACAATGACCAACCGATACGACACCGGCATGGCCGTCCGCCGTCAGGTTCTGGGCGATGCACATGTGGACCGGGCAGAGGCGGCCAAGACACCGCTGGATGGGCCGTTTCAGGAAATGATCACGGAAACCGCCTGGGGCAACCTCTGGGCCAATGACAGGATCTCCCGGCGCGAGCGGTCCATGCTGACACTGGCGCTGCTCGCGGCCTGTGGAAATTTCGAGGAAATTCCGATGCACATCCGCGCGGCGACCCGGACGGGCGCATCACAAGAAGACATCATGGAAGCCTTTCAACACGTGGCGGTTTACGCGGGCGTGCCGAAAGCCAATCATGCGATCAAACTGGCCAAACAGACCTGGGCCGAACTTGACGCGGAAAAAGACTGAATACCGGAAACGCGCACCAATTCCGGCCCTGAGGAGGACTGACGAACATGTCGACACCCGCCGAATATTACCAACGTGACCGCGAGTGGCACCCGCCCGCCTACACGCATGACTACAAGACCTCCGTGGCGCGCTCGCCGCAGTATTCCCTGATCAGCCTTGAGAATACCGTGTCCGAGATCACCGGGCCGCGGTTTGGCCATGGCGACATCGATCCGATCGACAACGATCTGATCCTGAATTACGCGCAGCCCGGCCAAAGCCCGATCGGAGAACGGATCATCCTGCATGGCCGGGTTCTGGACGAGAACGGCCGCCCGGTGCCGAACACGCTGGTCGAGGCCTGGCAGGCCAATGCGGGCGGGCGCTATCGGCACAAGAAAGACACCTACCTCGCGCCGATTGACCCGAATTTCGGCGGCTGCGGTCGAACCCTGACCGACGAGAACGGCTACTACTTTTTCCGCACCGTGAAGCCCGGCGCCTACCCGTGGCGCAATTGGGTGAACAACTGGCGGCCTGCGCATGTGCACATGTCGATCTTTGGGTCCGGCTTTGCACAGCGTCTCATTACCCAGTGTTACTTCGAAGGGGACCCGCTGATTGCCAAATGCCCGATCGTGAAGACAATCCCGTCCCAGGCGGCGATTGACAGTCTTGTGGCGGCGCTGGATCTGAATGCGACGATCCCGCTCGACACGATTGCCTACAAGTTCGACATCGTGCTGCGCGGGCGGCGCTCGACGCTGTTCGAAAACCGTCTGGAGGGGAACTGAACCATGGTCCAGAAACTTGATTACCTGAAAGAAACGCCGTCCCAGACAGCCGGTCCTTACGTTCACATCGGTCTCGCACCCGGCGCGGCGGGGTTCGACATCTACGAGCGCGAACTGGGTTGGGACATCGCCGGACCCAATGCGACGGGCGAGCGAATCCGCGTCGAAGGGCTTGTGATCGACGGCACCGGCAGCCCGGTCAAGGACGTGCTGCTCGAGGCCTGGCAGGCCAATGCGGAGGGCGTCTACCCGCATCCTGAAAGCGCGGGTGAAACCGAAGAAGGCTTTCGTGGCTGGGGCCGTGTCATCACCAACTTCGAAACCGGCGAATGGGCGTTCGAGACTATCAAACCGGGCAGCACGCCGGGGCGCAACGGCACCACGCAAGCGCCGCACATCAACCTGTGGATCGTCGCGCGCGGTATTAACATCGGGCTGAACACGCGACTCTACTTCGAGGACGAAACCGAAGCCAACGCGGCGGACCCGGTCATCAACACCATCGAATGGGAAAAGCGCCGCGCCACGCTTCTGGCCAAACGCAGCGACAAGGACGGTCAGATCGTCTACCGGTTTGATATCCGCCTGCAGGGCGAAAACGAAACGGTCTTCTTCGACATCTGATCTTATGACAACAGTCAGGGGCCCGGCACCGCGCCCCTGTCTTCTTCTCTGTTTAAATATCCAATTACGGCACGGCCATCGGAGCCAGAACGCCGCTCCGTCCGCTTGCGCTCCCTTTCGGGCCGCGCCAGTATCCGGCCAAAGTCAAGGAGAGCCGCCATGTCCAAACCCTGCATCATCTGCGTTGCCATCACAGGCTCGGTGCCGCGCAAGTCCGACAACCCGGCGGTTCCGGTCACGATCGAAGAACAGATCGAAAGCACGCATGCGGCGTTCGAAGCCGGGGCCAGCATCATGCACGCCCATGTGCGTGATGAAAACGAGAACCCCACGTCGGACCCGGAGCGCTTTGCCCGGCTGGTCGAGGGGATCGAAAAGCACTGTCCGGGCATGATCATCCAGCTTTCCACCGGCGGACGGTCCGGTGCCGGGCAGGCGCGGGGCGGCATGCTGCCGCTCAAGCCCGACATGGCGTCGCTGTCGGTCGGATCGAACAATTTCCCGACGCGGGTTTACGAGAACCCGCCGGATCTGGTGGACTGGCTGGCCTCGGAGATGCGCAACTACGAGGTGAAACCGGAGATCGAAGCCTTTGATCTGTCGCATATTTTCAAGGCTGCCGAGATGAACAAGGACGGGCGCATTCCCGGCAGGCTTTACGTGCAGTTTGTCATGGGTGTGAAAAACGCGATGCCCTGTGATCGCGATGTCTTTGATTACTACGTCAAGACGGTCAAACGGCTCGCGCCCGACGCGGACTGGTGTGCCGCCGGGATCGGGCGGCATCAGATCGAGGTCAACGAGTGGTCGATTGCGGCAGGCGGGCATACGCGGACTGGTCTCGAAGACAATGTGCGTTGGGACAAGTCCAGTCTGGCACCGTCCAACGCGGCGCTTGTGACGCGGGCGGCGGAGCTATGCGAGAAGTATGAGCGCCCGGTGGCGACGTGGCAGCAGGCGCGCGAAATCCTTGGGCTCCGCGCCGCGTGACCGGGCTTGAAGCGGCCGTTGAGGCTGCGGGGCTGACCGACGGCGCCTGTATCAGCTTTCATCATCACTTACGAAACGGGGACGGCGTTCTGAACGCCGTCCTTGACGTTTGTGCCGCGCGGGGGCTGCAGGGGTTGCATATCGCGGCAAGCTCGCTGTTTCCGGTACACGCCCCCTTGGTTCGGCACATGCGGAGCGGTGTGGTCGGTGAACTCACCACGGGGTTTGCCTCGGGCCCCGTGGGGCAGGCGGTGAGTAAGGGCGTTCTGAGTATGCCGATCCGGTTGCAGACGCACGGCGGAAGGGCGCGAGAAGTGGGCTGCGGCGCGCTCCAGATTGATGCGGCGTTTGTCGCGGCATCCTGCGTTGATCCCAGCGGCGCTTTGACCGGCTGCCTGGGTCCAAGTGCATTTGGCGCGATGGGCTATCCCATGGCGGACGTGGCACAAGCACGCCGGGTGATTGCGGTCAGCGACACCGAGACCAAAATCCCGGCGGACTTGGTTTCGGTTCCGGCGGAGAAGGTTCATGCGGTGGCCATGTTGGAGCGGATCGGCGATCCCGGCGGAATATCCAGCGGCGCAACGCGCCCGGCTGTGGACGAGACAAGCCGCGCCATTGGCGCGCTTGCGGCGGAGGTCATTGCGCAGAGTGGCGTTCTTACAGACGGCTTCAGCTTTCAGACCGGAGCAGGGGGCATTTCCCTGATCGCAGCGGAGGAGATTGGCGCGGAAATGGCGGCGCGCGGTGTGCGCGGCGGCTTTGCCAGCGGAGGGATCACCGGGGCGCATGTGCGCTTGCTGCAGGCCGGGTTGTTTCAGCGGCTATGCGACGTGCAGTGCTTTGATCTGGAGGCGGTGGCTTCAATCCGAAGTGATCCGCGCCACGAAGAGATCAGCGCCTTTCGCTACGCCGCACCGCAGCCGGGCGGAGCGGTGGTGGATGGATTGAGCGCGGTGGTGCTCGGCGCGGCGGAGGTCGATCTGGGCTTCAACGTGAACGTGACAACGCGGGCGGATGGCACCTTGATGGGGGGATCCGGGGGGCATGCGGATACGGCCGAAGGCGCGGACTTGACCGTGATCACCACGCGCCTGACGGCGGCGGGCTGGCCGAAGATCGTGGATCGGGTGCGGCACGTGACGACGCCGGGCTCAGACGTGGACGTTTTGGTCACGGAGGCCGGCGTCGCGGTCAATCCGAAACGGCCCGGATTGCAGGCGCGGTTGGCGCAAAGCGGTGTTCCGTTGAAGGCCATTGAAGATCTGCACCGTCAGTCCATGGCGCAGGCGACGCAGAAAAGGCCCGAGCCTGCGCAGGGCCGCGTTGTCGCCGAGAGTTATGATCGTCACGGGGTTCTACGCGATGTTCTGCGGATGCCGGGGTGAAACCCCGGCCTACAGGCGCGACGCGCTTCAGGACAGCGGAACAGGATCGAAACAGGCGGCCTGCACTTGCGGCACGGAGTCGGGCGGCAGAACTTCGAAACTGATTTCGAACTGCTTGCCGCGCGCGTCGATCACCGCAAAGGTCCAGGTGCCCTGCACCATTTCGTAGGGCTTTTCGAAGGTGAAGAGGTTCAGGGCTGGAACGCCCGGTGTCAGCGGCGTTGTCCAGCTTTCGACGGTGACGCCGCGCCGGCCCATGGGCGGATGGGTGACGGTCATCCGGGCGCTGTTGCTGATCTCGCCTTCGGGGAGCAGCATCCGCAGACCAAAGCTGAGACCGATGTGGGCCGGGACAGCGCGGGTGTAGACGTCAAAGGCGCGGGATTGCTCGATGGCATTGATCACGCCACTTTCGGTCAGGGGCGCTTCGCGCGGCTCGCCCATCTCGATCTCGCAGATCACGCCGTATTCTACCAGGTCTATGGCCGAAGCGGGGGAGGCGAGCAGGAGAAAGGGCAGGGCGCGTAACATGGACATGTGATAACATGGCATGGGGTTCGGAGCAGTCGGAAAATCAGCACTGAGCACGCTGTCGCCAAGCGTTCTTTAGGCAATGCGTCAGGGCAAGATTGGCTTTTGGGACCGCCTGACACAGTTTTCGTAGATCGCCACATGGTGCTCGAACAAGGATTGGTACAAGTCATTTGGAATACCGAGAGCATCGACCCATCGCAAAACACAGTCCGGGCCGACCGCTTCATACAGGACAAGGTCCAAACAAGGGATTGCCTGATCCCCCGATACACGCAAATTCAACCCTGTCCAGCGGCAAATGCCTTCTTCTGTGCCGGTCGGTGGGACATTTTTGACGAAAGTGAAGAAGGCGTCTTCCGCTATGAACGCGCCTTCGGCACAGCCCATAGGTGGGTCGCCGTGTTCCATCGCTGAATGACCCAATACGATGCCGTCGTGAATGATTTCAAATGTCTTCTGCGCCATGAGCTCAGCTTGACCGGATCGTTCCTTGCTGTCGAGTAAAAGCAAAAAGGCCCCGCGCAATGCAGGGCCTTTCGGTGTTCTTTGGGAAGCGCTTAGCTGATCGCGGCGGCTTTCACATCGTCGTCGATGTAAGGCACGTATTGTTCGAAGTTGTCTGCGAACATCTGGACCAGCTTGGTGGCCTGCGCGTCGTAGGCTTCCTTGTCGTCCCAAGTCTTGCGTGGGTCGAGCAGGAGTTCCGGCACGCCTTCCACAGAGACAGGTACGTCGAAGCCGAAGTTTGGGTCCTTGCGGAAGTCCGCGTCGGCCAGCTTGCCATCGAGCGCTGCGTGCAGCAGGGCGCGGGTTGCCTTGATCGGCATGCGCGAGCCGGTGCCGTAGGCGCCGCCGGTCCAGCCGGTGTTGACGAGCCAGCAGGTCGCGCCGTGCTTGGCGATCTTGTCGCGCAGCAGGTTGCCGTACTCTTCCGGGCGACGCGGCATGAAAGGCGCGCCAAAGCAGGTCGAGAAGGTCGGCTCCGGCTCGGTCACGCCGCGCTCGGTGCCAGCCACCTTGGCGGTAAAGCCAGACAGGAAGTGATACATGGCCTGCGCCGGGGTCAGTCGTGCGATCGGAGGCAGAACGCCAAACGCGTCACAGGTCAGCATGATGATGTTCTTCGGATGGCCACCCAGCGCGGTCTTGGACGCGTTGGAGATGTAGTGCAGCGGGTAAGCGCAGCGCATGTTGGCCGTCAGGCTGTCATCGTCGAAGTCGAGGTCAAAGGTCTGCTCGTCATAGACCATGTTCTCGATCACCGTGCCGAATTTCTCGGTTGTGGCGTAGATTTCCGGCTCTGCCTCAGCGGAGAGCTTGATGGTCTTGGCGTAGCAGCCGCCTTCGAAGTTGAAGGTGCCGCGCTCGGACCAGCCGTGCTCGTCGTCGCCGATCAGAACACGCTCCGGATCAGCGGAGAGCGTTGTTTTGCCGGTACCGGACAGGCCAAAGAAGATGGCGGTGTCGACAGGGTTGCCCGGTGCGTGGTTGGCGGAGCAGTGCATCGCCATGATGCCTTTGCCCGGCAGGATGTAGTTGAGAAGCGTGAAGATCGACTTCTTGTTCTCACCTGCGTATTCGGTGTTGGCGATCAGGATGCGCTTCTTGTCGAAGTTCATCGCCACAACGGTTTCGGTGCGGCAGCCGTGCTTGGCCGGGTCGGCCTTGAAGCTCGGGCAGTTGATCACGGTCCAGTCAGCCTCAAAGGTGTCGAGGTCTTCGCGATCCGGACGGCGCAGCATGTGGCGGCAGAAGAGGCCGTGCCATGCCAGTTCGGTTACCATGCGCACGTCGATGGCATTGGCCGGGTCGGCGCCGCCAACGAGGTCTTGAACATAGTAGTCGCGGCCCTTCATGTGCTCGAGCATGTCCGCTTCGAGCGCATCGAAACCGGCCGGTTCCATCGGGGCGTTGTTTTCCCACCAGATCGAATCCTCGACCGATGCCGTGCGCACGATGAACTTGTCCTTGGGGGAGCGGCCGGTGAACTGGCCGGTGGACACGAGAAACGCGCCGCCTTTGCCAAGCTTGCCTTCGCCTTTTTTCAGAGCCGCCTCGATCAGCGCAGGCTCCATGAGGTTGTAATAGACATTGCCCAGCCCTTCGATCCCTTGATCTTCAAGCTGGAATTGCGGGTTTACCCGTCCAAATGTCATCTGCTTTGCTCCTGTCGCAGCGCCTGTAAGTAAGTATCTTGCGCCGGATATGGCGCCTGAGAATTTTCCTTTAACACGTGCCTTGTCAGCGTGAACAGGACGGAACCGCGCAGTTAGCGCAACCAAAAGACCTTTAGCGATACCATGGCGAAACACTGCCTACAGTGTTAGCGCCCACCTGACACAAGATAGGAACAATGCGCGGCATCGGGGTGAGGCTTTTTAGTCATTCATTTGGAAAATCCGGCTGAAATGACTCGTGACGAAAGGCCTGATTCGCACTTTGGGATTGTTGGAAAAGCAATTTTCTCGCATACTGGGCGAAAAAATCAGGCAAACAGAGCAGTATAAGGAAAAACCAATGTCAAAAATCGCCTTGGTGGACGATGACAGGAATATCCTGACATCGGTTTCGATGACTCTTGAAGCAGAGGGTTTCGAAGTCGAGACATATAATGACGGTCAGGCGGCGCTGGACGCTTTTAACAAGAAAATGCCCGACATGGCCGTGTTCGATATCAAGATGCCCCGCATGGATGGCATGGACCTGCTGCAACGGGTGCGCCAGAAATCCAAGATGCCGGTCATTTTCCTGACCTCCAAAGATGATGAAATCGATGAGGTTCTGGGCCTGCGCATGGGGGCGGACGATTACGTCAAGAAACCCTTCAGCCAGCGACTTCTCGTTGAGCGGATCCGCGCATTGCTGCGCCGCCAGGAAGCGGTTGCCGGCGATGCGGTTGGTGAGACCGAAGACACGAAACTGATGACCCGCGGCAGCCTGACCATGGATCCGCTGCGCCACGCCGTGACGTGGAAAGGCGCGGATGTCACGCTGACCGTGACGGAGTTCCTGCTGCTGCAGGCTTTGGCGCAACGCCCCGGTTTCGTGAAATCACGCGATCAGCTGATGGACGTGGCCTATGACGATCAGGTCTATGTCGACGACCGCACCATCGACAGCCACATCAAGCGCCTGCGCAAGAAGATGCGGACGGCCGACAGCGAGTTTTCCGCGATCGAAACCCTTTACGGTATCGGTTACCGCTACAACGAAGAGTGATCCATGGCCTTGGCCGAGCGGTTCTCAGAACGAGACGACAGGGACGAAACATCCCGGCAGAACGCTGATGTTGTTCTGGGCGACGATTGGGTTGCTCCGGACAGCACGGTGGATCGTGAGTTGCGCGACAGCCGTGCGCAACGCAGCCTGTTTTCGCTGAACCGCTCGCCGCTGACCCGCAAGATCATCACGTTCAACCTCGTCGCCCTGAATGTTCTGGTGGCGGGGATTTTGTGGCTGAACTCCTCCCGGGACACATTGGCCGTGCAGAAAGCCAACGCGCTTCAGGCCGAAGTGGAACTGATCGCGGATGTGTTCGAAGCGCAGCTGGCCCAGGCGCCGGGTGCGGCAATCGGGACATCGACGGGGCTGGATGTATCCGCAACGGTTGATGGGATCGATCTGCGCCAGGGGCTCGATCTTCTGGTCTACGATTCCGCGGGGTTTCTGGTCGGGGAGACATCCGGCGCGTTGTCGCCGCTCCTGAACACCTCCGCGCAGGACGAAGAGCCAACCCTGATTTCCAGTTTTCTTGAAAACGTCTGGCGGTCCGTGTCCGGGCTGTCCGACTATTTCTCTGATGAGCCGGAACTGGTCCTCGAGGACCGCTTGCGCCGTATGATGGAAGCGGGGGACCAAACCACGACTAGGGTCATTTCCGGCAATGGGCCCAATGGCGAAACGCTGTTCCACGCGTTCTCGCCCATCCAGCAAGGCGATGCCGTGATTGGCACCGTGGCTCTGGTTTCGACGGCGACAGAAATTGACGCGGCTGTAGCGTCCGAACGTGAACGCGTTCTGCAGATGTTTGTCATTGCGACGTTGGTGTCCATCGGGTTGAGCCTCGTTCTGGCATCGACCATCGCAAATCCGATTTCCGATCTGGCAGACGCCGCCGAAATTGGCCGCGACCGCAATCGCCGGTCCAAGACAACGGGCCGTATTCGCATTCCCGATCTGACGGCGCGCCCGGATGAAATCGGTCGGTTGTCGGGGGCTTTACGCGGCATGGTTGGCGCGCTGTACGACCGGATCGACAGCAACGAACAGTTTGCCGCAGACGTGGCGCATGAGATCAAGAACCCGCTTGCGTCGATGCGCTCTGCCGTGGGCAGCCTGCGCATGGTGCGCAAGGAAGAGCATCGCGACAAGCTGCTCGAAGTCATTGAGCATGATGTGCGGCGGCTCGACCGTTTGGTGAGCGACATCTCCAACGCGTCCCGCCTCGATTCAGAGTTGGTCAAGGAAGAGGAGCAGGAGTTCAACCTGCTCGATCTGCTGGGCAACATCACCGAGTTTCTTGGCCAGGATGCGGAAAAGAAAGGGGTTGAGTTTATCACGGACCTGCCCCCGCGCCCGATCTCGATCAACGGGTTGGAGCCGCGTCTGGCGCAGGTGTTTGTCAACCTGATTACCAATGCAATCAGCTTTTGCGAAGATGGCGACGCGATCCGGGTCTGGGCCCGGCGCAGAGACAACCGCGTTCTCGTGGTAGTCGAGGACACCGGTCCGGGCATTCCCGAAGAGGCGCTGCAAAAGATCTTCAAACGGTTTTACACCTCCCGCCCCACACAGGAATTCGGCAACAACTCCGGCCTGGGCCTCGCGATTTCCAAGCAGATTGTCGAAGCGCATGGCGGCGTGATCTGGGCCGAGAATATTCGCCCGACCGAAGCGGACGTTACCTCGGAGCCGCTCGGCGCGCGTTTCGTGGTTGGTTTGCCGATTTGATATGAACGCGTCCGGCGGGCCGACCATTCTGCACGCCAGCGCGGTTTCCGTGGACGGCAAAGGCCTTCTCATTCGTGGAAAATCAGGCAGCGGAAAGTCGTCGCTCGCGCTCGAGTTGATGACGCGGGGCGCATTGCTGATCGCGGATGACCGTGTGATTGTGGAGAAAGGTGACGCCGGAGCGGTCTGGATGCGGTCTCCCGATGCGATTTTCGGGATGATTGAAGCGCGGGGGGTCGGGCTTCTGAAAGCGGCGGCGGCGGAAAAAGGCAGGCTCTGTGCGGTGCTTGATCTGGATTGCGTTGAAACAGAGCGTTTGCCGGAGGTCAGGACAACCGAGGTGCTGGGTGAAAACGTCCCCTTGCTTCACAATTCCGCGTCTTCCTATTTTGCGGCGGCGATTCTGCAATACCTGAAGGGCGGTCGAAAGGACTGAAGGACGATCATGGTGCAGGCTGTGCAAAGGGTGGTGTTGGTGAGCGGGCCGTCTGGCGCCGGGCGCTCTACGGCCATCAACGCGCTCGAAGATTTCGGTTTTGAAAGTATCGACAACATTCCGTTGTCGCTGGTGCCGCGGCTTGTCGAGGGCAGTCAGAACCTGCCGCGCCCCATGGCGCTTGGGATTGATGTGCGCAACCGCGAGTTTTCGGCGGATGGTTTGATCGAAGTCCACAAGGCCCTGTCGGCCTTGCCCGGTTTGACCTGTGATTTGCTCTACCTTGATTGTGCGCCGGAGGTGCTGAGCCGTCGATACTCGGAAACGCGCCGGCGCCACCCCTTGGCCCCTGACGAATCTCCGGGAGAGGGGATCGCACGCGAACTGGCTTTGTTGGAGGACGTCCGCAGCCGTGCGGATGTGCTGATCGACACAACGGACCTGACAATTCACGATCTCAGAGCAGAGATGGAAGGATGGTTCGGTCAGGCGACGGGACAGGGCATGGCCTTGTCTGTCCACTCGTTCAGCTACAAACGCGGCCTGCCACAAGGTCTCGATCTGGCGTTCGACTGCCGGTTCCTGCGCAACCCGCATTGGCAGCCGGAGCTGCGCCCGTTCACCGGTTTGGACATGCCGGTGGCGGACTATGTGGCCGGCGATCCGCGTTATGACGGGTTGATCGAGCGAGTCGTGGATCTGTTGCTTTTTGTTCTGCCGGGCGTTGTGGAAGAGGGAAAAGCACACTTTTCGGTAGGTTTCGGCTGTACCGGCGGCAAACACAGGTCTGTTGCAACCGCAGAAAACATCGCCGCCGCACTTGCACAAGAGGGCTGGCGGGTGTCAATTAGGCATCGCGAATTGGAACGTCGCGGGATTACCCAGGGGAAGGGCGTCATGCCGACCCAAGGCGGAAAGGCACTGTAGTGATCGGAATCGTGATAGTTGCCCACGGCGGCCTAGCGAAAGAGTATCTTTCCGCGGTGGAGCACGTTGTTGGCATGCAGTCAGGCATCGTGGCGATCTCCATTGATGCGGATTGTGATCGCGGTCAGAAGCAATCTGAGATTTGCGTCGCCGCCGATGGGGTGGACAGCGGCGATGGCGTTGTCATCGTGACCGACATGTTCGGTGGCTCGCCGTCGAATCTGTCGCTGATGGCCTGCCAACCCGACAACCGGCGTATCCTCTACGGCGCAAATCTGCCGATGCTGATCAAGCTGGCCAAATCGCGCCAGAAGCCCGTTGCCGACGCAGTAAGGGGTGCACTTGAGGCGGGACGCAAGTATATCGACAGCCGCAACATCGGACCAGGCGCGGCCTGAGTCGTCCCAAAACGCCGAGAAAAGAAAAGGCCAACCCATGTCCCAGACCATCCAACGCACGCTGAAAATCGTGAATGAGAAGGGTTTGCACGCGCGCGCATCGGCCAAGCTGGTCGAGGTTGTTGAAGGATTTGACGCCACGGCAGAGGTCAGCCGGGACGGGATGAGCGCCGGTGGCGACAGCATTATGGGGCTTTTAATGTTGGCAGCCGCGAAGGGAACCACTATTGAGGTTCAAACCTCGGGTGCGGATGCCGAGGCGCTGGCCAATGCGGTCGAGGCGCTTGTGGCGGATCGTTTCGGGGAAGAGTGCTGAGGCGCGCAACGCGCCTTTGGGAGTGACACTAAGCCGGGCGCACGCGCGGGCGGAAGACGACGGGACGAGGACGGCATGGTCCAGGGCATCGATGCGCCGACCACGGGAACGCAATCACAGCCCGACTCTGCTCCCTATGACAAGCGCAAAGTCAGCTACGCCAACACGTTCACCAACCCGTGGAAAGCCAACACCATCCGGGCGATGGAGTGGGCCACGGGCAAGATCCCCCTGTTGCGGATGGTGCGCCGGTTTGAACGTATGGGGCCCGCCGAAGGGCAGGCCTTCTGGACCCAGGCGCTCGACATCATGGGGATCGAGCTGGAGACGCCGGAAGAGCAGATTCGCCGCATTCCCGAAACCGGTCCTGTTATCATCGTGGCCAACCATCCGCATGGTCTGGTCGATGGCATGGTGCTCGCGCATCTGATCGGCAAGGTGCGGACGGATTACAAGATCCTGACCCGTTCCCTGTTGACCGGGGTGCGCGAGATTGATCCCTTCATGATCCCGGTTCCCTTTCCGCATGAGGAAGATGCGCGGGAGCAGAGCCTTGCCATGCGCGCCAACGCCATGGCGCATTTGAAAGACGGCGGCGTGATTGTTCTGTTCCCGTCCGGCGTTGTGGCCAACTCAGAGACGTGGTTCGGCCCGGCTGTTGAAGCCGTGTGGAACCCGTTCACCGCCAAGATGGTGCAGCGCTCCGGCGCAACCGTGGTGCCGGTCTTTTTCCCCGGTCAAAACAGCCGCGCGTATCAATTTGCCAACAAACTCTCGGCCACGCTGCGTCAGGGTCTGTTGATCCACGAAGTGATCCACGCGTGCCGCAAGCCGCAGAAACCCGTTGTCGGTGCGCCGATTGGCCCTGACGAAGTGAAAGCCTACGAAGGCGGGCAGCGCGAGTTTGTCGCCTGGCTACGGGAAAAAACGCTGGCCTTGAAAGACAGCCCGGACTGACGGCCACCGACGCTCAGCGCGTCGGAACCGGTGTCTCGCCGCGATAGTCATAAAATCCGCGCTTGGTCTTGCGGCCCAGCCATCCGGCTTCGACGTATTTGGTCAGAAGCGGACAGGGGCGGTACTTGGTGTCCGCCAGCCCGTCGTGCAGGACGTTCATGATCGCAAGGCAGGTGTCCAACCCGATGAAATCCGCCAGTTCCAGCGGCCCCATGGGATGGTTCGCGCCAAGCTTCATGGCCATGTCGATGGACTGCACGTTGCCGACGCCTTCGTAGAGAGTGTAGCAGGCCTCGTTGATCATCGGGATCAGGATGCGGTTCACGATGAAGGCCGGGAAGTCCTCGGCGCTGGCAGCGGTTTTGCCAAGGTTCTGCACAACGCCAAGGCAGGCGTCGTAGGTTTCCTTGTCGGTGGCAATGCCCCGGATCAGTTCGACCAGTTGCATCAGCGGCACCGGGTTCATGAAATGGAATCCCATGAACTTCTCTGGCCGGTCGGTGCGAGAGGCCAGACGTGTGATGGAAATCGACGAGGTGTTGGACGTCAGGATGGTGTTCGGCCCAAGGTCAGGCGCGAGGCTTTCGAAGATCTTGTTCTTGACGTCTTCGCGTTCCGTCGCTGCCTCGATGACCAGATCGCTCGATGCGACCTCGGGCAGATCCAGTGTTGTCCTGATCCGGCCCAGGGCGGTGTCGCGATCCTCGGCGGAAATCTTCTCGCGGCTGACCTGGCGATCGAGGTTCTTGGTGATCAGCGCCATGGCCTTGTTTAGGCTGTCCTGGCTGATGTCGTTGAGGCGCACGTCATACCCGGCCAACGCCATCACATGCGCGATCCCGTTGCCCATCTGCCCGGCGCCGACAACGCCAACTGATTTGATCTCCATGCGCCTGTCCTTTGCTACCTTACGGCAACAATAGGCCCGGTGCTGCGGTGGCTGCAAGGGCAGGTGTCTCAAGTTAATGATACATTGGCACTTTAGTCATTTTGCAACCTCTTTGAGCGAATCTCCTCCTTGGGTGAAAAGAAATGAGGTGGGTGAGATGACATGCCATTCTGGCGGTCCCGGTACGCTCGAGTACCACCCCTGCAAATATGGGAACTCGCGCGTGACCTTTCGTGGTCCGAAGGCGTCGATGGAGGACGATTTCATCGCCTTTCTCGGCGGTATTGAAACTTATGGCCGGTTTATTTCCGCGCCGTTCCCGGACTTGCTCGGGCGGCTTCTGTCTGTCGAAGCGGTGAACTTCGGCGTGGCGAATGCCGGTGTCGATTTTTATTTGAATGATCCGTCTGTTCTGGAGTTGTCCGGCGGTGCCTTGGTCAAGGTCCTGCAGGTGATGGGCGCTCAAAACATGTCGAACCGGTTCTACATGGTGCATCCGCGCCGGAACGATCGGTTTCTACGTGCTTCAGAGAGTCTCGAAGAGCTGTTTCCGGAGGTCGATTTCACCGAGTTTCACTTCAATCGCCATATGCTGGCCCGCCTTTCCGAGGTTTCGGCAGAGCGGCATGCGGTTGTTGTCGAAGAGCTCAGGACCGCCTGGGTGGCTCGGATGAAACACGTGCTGACAATCATGCGCGGCAAAGTTGTCCTACTGTGGTTTGCAGACCATCCGATCCCTGAAAGCATTTCCGTATCGGTTTCCGGCGTGAAAGACCCGTTGTTCGTGACGCGGTCCATGATCGAGACTTTGCGGCCGCGGGTAGCGGCGGTGGTCGAGGTGGTCTGTTCGGATCAGGCGTCAATGGAAGGCACGACGGGGATGGTGTTCAACGACTTCGAAGCCTGTGCCGCCGCCGAGCAAATGGGGCCAACAGCCCATGCGGAGGCCGCAGATGCGCTGGCCGAAGTCGTTGGCCCCATGGTTGGGGGTGGGCTCGCCTGACCCCTCCTTCCAACATGAAAAAGGCCCGCCAATTTGGCGGGCCTTTCGTTGTGTGTGCAGGGACCTTGGTCCCCCTGTCCCATCACAGTTTTTCAGTGAGTTCCGGGACAGCGTCAAAGAGGTCTGCGACGAGGCCGAAGTCTGCGACCTGGAAGATCGGGGCTTCTTCGTCCTTGTTGATCGCGACAATAACCTTCGAGTCCTTCATGCCCGCGAGGTGCTGGATCGCGCCGGAGATGCCGACGGCGACGTAGAGGTCCGGTGCCACAACCTTGCCGGTCTGACCCACCTGCCAGTCGTTCGGGGCAAAACCGGAGTCCACGGCCGCGCGAGACGCGCCAACGGCCGCGCCGAGCTTGTCGGCCAGGGTTTCGATCAGCTTGAAGTCCTCCTCGGAGCCAACGCCGCGGCCGCCGGAGACAACAACGCCCGCCGAGGTCAGCTCGGGGCGGTCGCTTGCGGCAACCTTGTCTTCAACCCAGGACGACAGATCGGAGGATGCGCCGCCGATGGTTTCCACCGCAGCCGCGCCACCGGTGCCCGCTGCGTCAAAGGTCGAGGTCCGGAAGGAGATGACCTTGGTCGCGTCGCCGGATTTCACGGTCTGAACCGCGTTGCCGGCGTAGATCGGGCGCTCGAAGGTGTCGGCGTCGATGACAGCCGTCACGTCGGTCAGCACCATCACGTCGAGCAGCGCCGCCACGCGCGGCAGCACGTTCTTGGCGTCGGTCGTGGCCGGGGCCACGATGTGCGAGTAGTCGCCCGCCAGACCCACGATCAGGTCTGCCGTGGATTCCGCGAGGCGGTGCGACAGGCCCGCATCTTCGGCGCAGAGCACTTTCGACACGCCGTCGATGGTGGCTGCCTCAGCCGCCGCATCCGCAGCGGTGCCGCCCGCGCAGAGCACGGTTACATCGCCAATCGCCTTCGCGGCGGTCACGGCCTTTGCGGTGGCGTCCATCGCCAGCGCGCCGTCATTCACTTCGGCAAGAAGAAGAACAGCCATTATACAGCCCCCGCTTCCTTGAGTTTCGCAATCAGCTCATCGACATCGGCAACCTTGATCCCGGCCGCGCGTTCGGCGGGCTCGGTGGTCTTGACGATCTCGAGGCGCGGCGTGACGTCGACGCCGTAATCGGCGGCGGTCTTCTCTTCGAGCGGCTTCTTCTTGGCCTTCATGATGTTCGGCAAGGAGGCATAGCGCGGCTCGTTCAGACGCAGATCGACGGTGACAACCGTCGGCATCTTGACGGAAATGGTCTGCAGACCGCCGTCCACTTCGCGTGTGACCTTGGCGGCGTCGCCGTCAATGTCCACCTCGGAAGCAAAGGTCGCCTGGGACCAGCCGAGCAGCGCGGACAGCATCTGGCCGGTGGCGTTCAGGTCGTTGTCGATCGCCTGCTTGCCGCAGAGCACGAGGCCCGGCTGCTCTTCCTCGACCACCTTGGCGAGAATTTTCGAAACGGCGAGCGGCTCGACGTCGGTGTGCACATCATCGGCGGCATTCACCAGGATCGCCCGATCCGCACCCATCGCCAGCGCATTGCGCAGCGTGTCGGTGGCTTGCTTGACACCGATGGAGACCACGATGATCTCGTCGGCCTTGCCGGCTTCCTTCAGGCGGATCGCCTCTTCGACGGCGATTTCGTCGAAAGGGTTCATCGACATCTTGACGTTGGCGAGATCAACACCGCTTCCGTCCGCTTTCACGCGAACCTTCACGTTATAGTCGATCACGCGTTTTACCGGTACAAGTACCTTCATCAGCGTTCCTCTCCTTGATTTCAGCGCGGCGATTTCACCACGCGGTATTTCTCGGACCGAGTGTTAGCGTGCCGCAGCGCCGCGAAACAGACCAAAATCGTCACGTTAGCGCCAAAGGACGTCGCGTTTTTGAAAAAGCCGGGAGGCTGGGGTGTGTTTTGTCACGATAGTAGTCGGATTTAGCACAAAGGCACGGCCATTTTGTCGCAGATTCGCGCGCATCGCCTTGCGACATCAGCAGTCCACGCCCTGTTTTTCAGCGATTTGGCGGTTGAGAAACGCGCACAACAAGCGAGACCAGCCCCCGTCACGCTGGTTGGATCCCTATTCGCGCTGAGCCGGAGTCTCAGGTGAAACGATTGTCGCGCGGGAACCCGCGAGGGGCCATGCGGCCGGTTCCGGCGCGTTTCCCGATCCATTCTTCGAGTGCGGTTTCCGTGCGGGTGCGTCCAGCCGGGTCCAGCCATGACAGGCCTTCTTCGAGCGTAAAGCTGCGTGCATCTGACAGGCCGCCGTCCTTGTATTTCTGCAGCCGCACGCCTTTGCCGCGGGCCATTTCGGGCAGTTCGTCGAGCATGAAAACCAGCACCTTGCGGTTTTCGCCAACGACGGCGACGGCGTTGCCCGTGACCGGTTTGCAGACCTTGGCCTTCACCTCGCCGCGCACGTTGAGCACCTGTTTGCCGGCGCGCGTCTGGGCGATGACTTCGGATTCGGACACGACAAAGCCGTCCCCGGCCGAGGAGGCGACCAGCAGCTTGCCGTCCGGTTTGTGGATGAACAGGTCAACGATCTCTGCCTCATTCGGCAGGTCAACCATGATCCGGACCGGCTCGCCCATGCCGCGCCCGCCCGGCAGATTTGATGCGGACAGAGTGTAGAAGCGCCCGTTGGAGCCAAAGACCAGAAGGCGGTCCGTGGTTTCCGCGTGGAAGATGAAACGCGGACCATCGCCGTCCTTGAACTTCAGTTCGCGACCCAGATCGATATGTCCGGTCATGGCGCGAATCCAGCCCATCTGAGAGCAGACCACGGTGATCGGCTCGCGCTCGATCATGGCTTCGATGGGCACGTCTTCGACTTCGGCAGCCTCGGAAATCAGCGTACGACGCGCGCCGCCGACGTAATCCTTGCCAAAGGATTTGCGCACTTCGCGAAGCTGTTCGGCGATGGTCTTCCATTGCAGGTCTTCGGAATCGAGCAGGTCTTCGAGACCGGCACGCTCTTCCATGAGCGCATCCCGTTCGCGGATCAGCTCCAGTTCCTCAAGACGGCGCAGGGCGCGCAGGCGCATGTTGAGGATCGCCTCGGCCTGAACGTCCGACAGCCCTTCGGAGCGGCCGACAAAGCGGGCCGGGATTTTCGAATCCGTGCCATCGTCGGCCAGCGCGCCGCGCGCGATGGCGTCTTCGTCATCCCGCAATTCAAGCGCTTTGACGTCTACGCCGATAAGCGGCGAGCGGTAGTCGCTCTCGTCGGTAGCGCGCGGAATCGTGGCTTGATGCGCCTTGGACCAATCCTCGTACATCAAGGCCGCTTTGGGATTGTCGTCATAGCGGATGATGTCGATCACGCGGTCAAGATTGAGGAAGGCGATGATGAAGCCTTCGAGTTCCTCAAGCCGGGCGTCGATCTTGGCCATGCGGTGTTTCGAACGGCGGATCAGAACTTCGCGGCGGAAATCGATGAAGGCGCGCAGCACTTCTTTCAGAGAGCAAACGCGGGGCGTGACCCCGTCGATCAACACGTTCATGTTGAGCGAGAATCGGGTTTCCAGGTCCGAGTTGCGGAACAGAAGGTTCATCAGGACATCGGGATCGACGTTCTTGGACTTTGGTTCGAGAACCATGCGGATGTCTTCGGCGCTTTCGTCACGCACATCGGCAAGGATCGGCACCTTCTTGGTCTGGATCAGCTCTGCAATGCGTTCGACCAGCTTGGATTTCTGCACTTGGTAGGGGATCTCGGTGACAACAACCTGCCATTGCCCGCGCCCAAGGTCCTCGACCTCCCATTTCGCACGCAGGCGGATGGAGCCGCGCCCGGTGCGGTAGGCCTGGGCAATGTTTTCCGCAGGCTCAACAATCACCCCGCCGGTGGGGAAATCGGGGCCCGGGACGTACTGCAAAAGCGTATCGTCGCGGGCGTCCGGTGTTTTGATCAGATGCAGGCAGGCGTTCAGAAGCTCGCCGATATTGTGCGGCGGAATGTTCGTGGCCATGCCCACTGCAATGCCGGAAGAGCCATTGGCCAGCAGGTTCGGGTAGGAGGCGGGCAGGACAGCCGGCTCTTGCAGGCGTCCGTCATAGTTGTCGCGAAAATCGACGGCGTTTTCATTGAGGCCTTCGAGCAGCGCCTCTGACATGATGGTCATGCGCGCTTCGGTGTAGCGCGAGGCGGCGGGATTATCGCCGTCGATGTTGCCGAAGTTGCCTTGCCCGTCGACCAGCGGATATCGGATCGTGAAATCCTGCGCGAGACGGGCCATGGCGTCGTAGATTGCCGCGTCGCCGTGAGGGTGAAAATCGCCCATGGTGTCGCCGCTGATCTTGGCGGATTTCAGGAATCCACCGGTCGACGTCAGCCGCAGACGGCGCATGGCATAGAGGATGCGCCGGTGCACCGGCTTGAGCCCGTCGCGCGCATCCGGCAAGGCACGGTGCATGATCGTCGAGAGCGCATAGGTCAGGTAGCGCTCGCCGATGGCCCGGCTCAGCGGCTCTGACATTTGACGGTTCATGTTGGGGTCGAGCGTATCATCATCCATAGATGATGTGATACAGGCGCTCTTTCGGACGGTAAAGCGATGGAATTTAGAAGTGCGGGGAAATTTTCCCGCTTTTTCACTTAGAGGGGGAAGGCAAACCTGTTAATATCTGAAAACCGCGAGGGATTCTCACGGTTTGTCGGGTGTATGGGGCACCTTTGGGGGTATGTGGCGATGATGCGCGTTTTCGTGATCACTTTTGGTGTGTTGGGTTGGGCTTGGTACGAGTTGTCTGGCGGAAGTGCGTTTGAGCCCGGTGACAACTCGGTTGCCTTCCTCGCGCCGCCCGTCGAACTCGAAACCCGCCAGCCCGAACGCGTCGCGCAAGTCAGCACCCGTTCAACCCCGGAAATCACGCCTCAGGTAACGCGTACGTCTGGCATGGGGACCGGTTTGGCCTCCGTTGCGCATCTGCGCACATCGACGCCGGTTCGTCTGGACATGGGGGCCGAAGAGGTTGCCGTTGAGGATACGGATGACAACGCGGTGCAGCTGATCGTGACGGCGCTCCAGCAAGGGGCGGATACCGTGGCGACGATCGAAACCGCGGCAACGGGCACCGGCTCGATCAATGTGGTCTCCAGCATCGACTATCGCTTTGTCACAGGGAACGTTGTGAACCTGCGCAGCGGCCCGGGGACAAATCACGGCGTGGTGACGCGCCTGTTCCAGGGCGAAGAGGTCGAGGTTCTTCAGGACGATGGTACGGGCTGGATCAAGCTGCGCGCCATGGCCGGGAACAACGAAATCGGCTGGATGTCGGGCAGTTTCCTGACTGCATCCAACTGAACCGGCTCTTTCGCGGACGGATCGTCTGCGCTACCTCCGCTGTATGAGCCAGAAAACCATTCTCATCACAGGCTGCTCGTCAGGTATCGGTCTTGACGCGGCCCGAACCATGAAAGCGCGCGGCTGGCGCGTTTTCGCGTCTTGCAGGCAGGAAGCGGATTGCGACCGTTTGAAAGGCGAGGGGTTTGACAGCCCCCAGATTGATTACGCGGACAGCGAAAGCATCGCGGCCGGGTTATCGGACGTTATGGCGCAGACCGGCGGAACGCTGGACGTGCTGTTCAACAACGGCGCCTTTGCTACGCCGGGCGCCCTGGAAGACCTGCCAACGGACGGGTTACGCCGCAATTTCGAGGCCAACGTCTTTGGCTGGCATGAGCTGACGCGCGCGGTCATTCCGGTCATGCGGGCGCAGGGGCATGGGCGGATCATCAATCATTCTTCGGTGCTCGGGCTTGTCTCGCAACCCTGGCGGGGTGCTTATAATGCCTCGAAATACGCCATCGAAGGGCTGACCGATACGCTTCGGCTGGAGATGGCGGATACGCCAATACACATCGTGACGCTGAACACCGGGCCGGTGACGTCGAAGATCCGGGTCAACTCCATTCCGCATTTTGAACGGTGGATCAACTGGAAGGCGTCGCCGCGTGCGGATCAGTACGAGGCAAAGCTGCTCAAGCGGCTTTACGAATCGCGCGGCCCCGATCCGTTTGAATTGCCACCGTCGGCGGTGAGCAAGAAGCTGATCCATGCCTGCGAGGCCACTCGTCCAAAGCCACGGTATTACATCACGACGCCCACCTACATCTCGGGCATCGCGCGGCGGGTTTTGTCGACGCGGGGTCTGGATTGGCTGCTCAGCCGCGGTAGATGATCCTGCGTCTATACGAACTGTTCGCTTTTCCGCAAAAGACAGCTATGTGAACGGAAAAGCTTCTGGCAGGAGACACGCGTGTTCCAGGATCCCCTTTTTCTTGTCGTCGGCGCGGCCATGCTGGCCGTTGTCGCCATCTTGCTGTTTGGTATCGGCGCTTTTGCCAAGGGCGGTGAATTCAATCGCAAGAACGCCAACAAGGCGATGCGCTGGCGGATCATTGCGCAGTTCATTGCGGTTGTTCTGATCTTGTTGTTCGTTTGGCTGCGGAGGAGCTGAGATGGTTGTCCTGAGCAAAATCTATACCCGGACCGGGGACAAAGGGGACACTGCGCTGGGCAATGGCAATCGCGTCCCCAAGTATGACGCGCGTGTTTCGGCCTATGGCACGTCCGATGAGTTGAACGCCTGTCTCGGCATGGCGCGGCTGCACGCGGAAGGGGAGACCGACGCGGCACTCGGGCGCATTCAGAACGATCTTTTTGATCTGGGGGCTGATCTGTGTAGCCCGGATCGCGACAAGGATGCGGAGGCGGAATACCCGCCGCTTCGTATGATCGCGGCGCAGGTTGAGCGGCTGGAAGCCGAGATCGACGTCATGAACAAAAGTCTGGAGCCGCTGCGCAGTTTCATCCTGCCCGGTGGGTCGGCCCTGTCGGCGCATTTGCACTTGTGCCGGACCGTGGCGCGGCGCGCGGAACGTCTGGCGGTGGAACTGGCGTCGGTCGAGGACGTGAACCCCGACGCGGTGAAGTACCTCAACCGTTTGTCGGACTGGTTCTTTGTCGCGGCCCGTATCGCGAATGACGATGGCCGCGCCGATGTGCTCTGGGTCCCGGGCGCAACGCGCGAATAGGCGGCTACTGGCCTGCCAAACGCCACTCTCCCAAGGCCAGCCCATCAAGGCTCCAGCCGCCGACCGACCAACGCACCAACCGCAGGCAGGGCAGACCCACATGCGCCGTCATCCGGCGCACCTGCCTGTTTCGACCTTCGGTGATGGTCAGCTTCAACCAGGCATCCGGCACTGACTTGCGATACCGGACCGGGGGGTCACGTTCCCATAGGTCCGGCGCCTCGATTTCTTCGCATTGCGCCGGGCGCGTTGGCCCGTCTTTCAGCGTTACACCTTGGCGGAGTTGGTCAATTTGCGCGGCGCTTGGCGTGCCTTCCACCATGACCAGATAGGTCTTGGGTTTCTTGAATTTCGGAGAGGAGATGCGCGCCTGCAGCTTGCCGTCATCGGTCAGCACCATCAGCCCTTCGCTGTCCCTGTCCAGCCGCCCTGCTGGATAAACCCCTTTGAGGTCGATGTAATTTGACAGGGTCGGGCGGGGGCTACCTTCGGTTCCCTTGTCGGTGAACTGAGACAGCACGCCGAAGGGTTTGTTGAACAGAACCACGCGCGCCATCAGCGGCGTGCCTCGAAAAAACCGCGGAGCAGCTGCGAGGATTCCTGCTCGGCAAGCCCCTCATAGACTTCCGGCGCGTGGTGGCACTGCGGATGTGAGAAGACCCGCGCGCCGCTTGTGACGCCGCCGGATTTCGGATCGGAGGCACCGAAATAGAGCCGCCGGATTCGGGCAAAACTGATCGCGCTGGCACACATAGGGCAGGGCTCCAGCGTGACGTACAGGTCATGATCCGGCAGGCGTTCCTGCCCCAGCGCGGTGCAGGCGGCGCGGATCGCCAGAATCTCGGCATGGGCTGTCGGGTCATTCAACTCGCGCGTGCGATTGCCTGCCTCGCCGACGATGGCTCCATCGGCAGAGACAACCACGGCTCCCACCGGAACCTCGCCGCGCGTGGCGGCGGCGCGGGCTTCATCAAGGGCGCGGTCCATGTATGACGCAAACTTCATGGGCGCGGTGATAGCGCGTTCATTTGGGCGGGGAAAGCGGTAAGGATTTGACAGGGGCCGCGAATAGGATAGAGCAGCGGCATGTCAGACAAACCCAGCACAACCCCGCCCGGCGATCGCATCGCAAAGGTCATTTCACGCGCCGGCGTCGCATCGCGGCGTGAAGCGGAGCGGCTTGTGGCCGAAGGGCGGGTTTCGGTGAACGGCGCGGTGATCGATAGCCCGGCGCTGAACGTGACTCAAAAGGATCGGGTCATGGTGGATGGCAAATTGCTGGCCCCGCCCGAAGAGCCGCGCCTTTGGCTGTACCACAAGCCCGTGGGTCTGGTGACGACGAACAAGGACGAGCAAGGGCGCAAGACGATCTTTGACGCGTTGCCAGAGGAGTTGCCGCGCGTGATGAGCGTCGGGCGGCTTGATTTGAACTCGGAAGGCTTGCTGTTGTTGACCAACGACGGCGGGATCAAGCGCAAACTGGAATTGCCTTCGACCGGCTGGCTTCGCCGGTACCGCGTGCGGGTCAATGGCAGGCCGACGGATGAGGTTCTGGAGCCGCTGCGCAAGGGCATCGAGGTTGACGGGCAACGCTTTCAGCCGATGACTGTCACGCTTGACCGGCAGCAAGGCGCAAACGCCTGGCTGACGGTTGGCCTGCGCGAAGGCAAGAACCGTGAAATCCGCCGCGCTATGGCGGACATCGGCCTGACCGTGAACCGGCTGATCCGGGTCAGCTATGGGCCGTTTCAACTCGGCCAGCTGAAGGAGGGCGCCGTTGAAGAGGTGCGGCGCAAGTTGCTTCGCGACCAGCTTGGCCTTGACCTCGGCAAACCCGAAGGCACCGCGAAACCGCGCCCCAAAACCGGCGGCAAGCCGCAACGCAAGCGGGCCCCCAAGCACCGGTAATTGTGGCGCGAACTTGGTAATCAGGACTTAACTATTCTCTGAAATTCCCGCCCCTTGCCGCGTTTTTGCCCGGATTCGCGAAGAGTTTGTCATCATGATGATGACGTTACTGACACTTGCGATTCTGGCACTGTCGACTTTCCTCGCACTCGCGGGGCTGCGCATGGTTGCGCAGGATACGTTTCACACGCTCTCCCATGCGGCTGACAGAGCGAAACGGTCCGGCGTTCTGATCCCCCGCGTCTCCTTTCTGTTCCTCTGGGTCATGATCTTTGGCCTGAGCTACATGTGGTGACAGGTCATGAAACAGCTCTTCCGCAATCCGATTCACAAGGACGCCGCCAGCCTTGACCCCGGCCTGAACATCCTGTTCCTCGCGGCTTTTCCGCTTGTGCTTTGGCTGTTTCGCGATACCAGTGGCGCGGTCCTTGTCGCTGTTGTGGAGGTGGCTCTGTTCGCCTTTGCCCTCCGCCTGATTTCCGCCGGTCACCGAATTCAGCGTGAATACGAAGAGGCCGAAGTGGCTTATCGTCCGCGCCTGCCGCGCAAGGTGGTGGGATCGTTGCTGATCGGTGTGATGGTTGCGGTTCTGGCCGGAATGCACTTCAGCAACGCGATTCCGCCACTTCTTTTGGGCGCTCTGGCTTTTGGATTGGGTCTTTCCGCGTTCGGGATTGATCCGATGCAGGACAAGGGCCTCGACAATCCCGAGGTGCTCGCCCGGCTCGAAGCGGCGGACTACGTCGAGCTTGTGAATGACACGTTGATCGAATTGTCCGAGCGGGTAGCCGTTCTGGGCGATGCGGAAATGACGCTCAAGACAGACGCAACCCGCAATATGGCCTCTCGCGTGGTCAAGGCATTGTCGGGAAGCCGTGAAGATCTGCGCCGGCTGCGCAAACCAGTCGACAAGTTCGTGGAAATACTCAGCACGGAAATCGGCCGTTTGGAAGTGGATCTGGGTGGCGAGACCGCCGCCTTCGCGCGCCGCCGGTATCTGGCCAAGCTCAAGGTTCTGGCAGACAGCTTTGAAGAGCGTGCACGCCGGAGTGGTGTCAAAGCGGGCCGGGATGCTTTCGATATGGAAGCAGACATGCTGATCGGGCGTATGCCGCAAGAAAATGCGGCCTGACGAAATCTTTGCTCACTTCCCCCCTGCTTCCCCCTAGCAAGTGCAGGGTTTTGCCCTTAAGTTTTCGGCAATAGACGCACCATTCGGGGGTTTCATGTCCACAACGGCCCTGCAAAAAATTACATATGTCCTCCTGATCGTTCTCCTGTTCGGGGTTGTGACCGGCTGGCTCGGAGGGCTTTGAGCGTGGCTCAGAAATTTGGCGGAAAATACAGCCCTGACGGGAGCACCGTAATGCCTGAGGACCGGCCGGGTCCTTCAGCCTACAAAGGCGCGACGGTCGATCCCGTCGGCGCACGCTCCAACGTCATGTTCGTGCCGCCCATCGTGTTGGCGGCCATGTCGCTGAACGATGGCGCCATTGGCTTGGCCACGGGTTTGGTCGGAGCCGGGGCGTTGCTCTTGGGGGCGTGGCTGCTTCGTGATGGTCTCAGGGCGCAGGCCGCCTATGACGAGCGCCGCGTGTCGCGCCGTCCGGGCATCCCGCGCAAGATCTTCGCCGCCGCCTTCTGCGGGATCGGCGCTGCGATTGCGGTCTACAAAAATGATCCCGGGCTGATTGCACCGATGATCTTTGGGGCTGCTGCGGCTGTGCTGCACATTGGTGCATTCGGACTTGATCCCTTGAAAGACAAAGGCATGGAAGGGATCGACACCTTCCAACAAGACCGTGTGGCCAAAGTGGTGGATGAAGCTGAAGCGCATCTGAATGCCATGAGCGACGCCATCAAGCGAGCCGGGGACCGACAGGTCGAGGCGCGGGTTGAACGGCTGCAAATCAAGGTGCGCGAGATGATCCGGACGGTCGAGGAAGACCCGCGCGATCTGGCCGGTGCCCGTAAGTTCCTCGGTGTTTACCTGATGGGCGCGCGCGATGCGTCGGTGAAATTTGCGGATGTCTATTCGCGTACGCAGGATCGGGGTGCAAAATCCGATTACATGATGCTGCTGACAGATCTTGAAGAGAGCTTTGGCAAAAAGACCGAGAAGCTTTTGCTTGATAACAACGCGGATCTGACCGTGGAAATTGACGTGCTGCGGGATCGGTTGCAGCGCGAGGGTGTCCGTCTCTGAGCGAGACGGTTTAATCATAAAAAAACAGGGGGACCCCCAATGTCCGAGAACGTTCGTCAAAAGGCCGAAGCCGCGCTGGCTCAGGTTGAGGAAGTCAACGCGGTTGTTTTGCCGGAGCCGATTGAAGCCAATGCCGTGGTGCCGCTCGCCGAAGCCACCGCCGAGGTGGGTGAGGAAATCCGCACGCGCATGGACGAGATCGACATGGGCGATACCAACTCCATCGTGTCCTTCGGCTCTGCTGCTCAGGCCGAATTGCAGGAAATCTCGCAGGCGATGCTGACCGATGTGCGCAACAAGGACGTCGGCCCGGCCGGCGACAGCCTGCGCGGTATCGTGACGACCATTCGCGGCTTCTCGGTTTCGGAACTGGACGTGCGCCGCGAGCGCAGCTGGTGGGAAAAACTGATCGGTCGCGCCGCGCCGTTCGCGAAGTTCACCGCGCGCTTCGAAGAAGTGCAGAGTCAGATCGACCGCGTGACGGACAATCTTCTGGAGCACGAGCACAAGCTGCTGAAGGACATCAAATCGCTCGATCTTCTCTATGAAAAGACCCTCCAGTTCTATGACGAACTGGCGCTGTACATTGCGGCGGGTGAAGAGAAGCTGAACGAGCTCGACACCAAGGACATTCCAGCGGCCGAGGCCGAGGTTCAGGCAGCTGCCGAGGGCGACCAGATGATCAAGGCGCAGGAACTGCGCGACCTGCGCGCCGCGCGCGATGATCTGGAGCGCCGGGTGCATGACCTGAAGCTCACCCGTCAGGTGACCATGCAGTCGCTGCCGTCGATCCGACTGGTTCAGGAAAACGACAAGAGCCTCGTGACCAAGATCAACTCGACGCTGGTGAACACCGTGCCGCTGTGGGAGACGCAGCTGGCTCAGGCGGTCACCATTCAGCGCAGCGCCGAAGCGGCTGCAGCCGTGCGCGACGCCAATGATCTGACCAACGAGCTACTGACCTCCAACGCCAAGAACCTGCGCGACAGCAACAAGATGATCCGCGAAGAAATGGAACGCGGTGTCTTCGATATCGAAGCGGTCAAACAGGCGAATGCGGATCTCATCGGCACCATCGAAGAGAGCCTGCAGATCGCGGACGAAGGCAAGCGCCGCCGCGCCGAGGCCGAAAAGGAGCTCAAGCAGATGGAAGCAGATCTGCGGGATACGCTTGCCAGCGCCAAGGCGCGCAAGGACGGCGTGGGTGACAACGCAGCGACTTCCGTTCCGGCAAGCTAAAGACCGTGTTGCGGGGCAAGAGATGGGTCGCGCTTGTCGCGGCCGCGGCGCTCGCAAGCCTTACGGCTTGTGACTCCCCTTCGCTTGCCCCGTCAAAAACCAGCGTCAAGCCGCAGACGCGCCCGGATGTTGAGCCATCGGTGGACACGGCCCCGGATATCACGGCTTCCCCCGCGAGTGTCGCGCTGCAACGGTATTATACGCGCGTGCAAAGCGATTTGCTGGTTCGGGGGCTGTTGCGCACCGATGGCGGCGGGCCGGACACGCAGTTCACAGACACCATGCTCGCGCGCACCTTCGAACAGATTGCCTTGGCCGAAGAGTATGAGCGCGGCGCTGGGCTGACCCCGTCTCGGGGCGAGCTGGGTGCGGTCAAAAAATGGGTCAAGCCTGTGCGCATGGCGGTGGAGTTCGGAGACCGGGTTCCGCAGGATCAGATCGCCGAGAACCGCGCCTGGGTCGCAGGCTATGTCCAGAAACTGGCGCGCATCACCGGGCATCCGATTTCCATGTCGTCGCCGGGTGCAGCGAACTTTCATGTCCTGTTCATGTCCGAAGACGACAAGGCGGAGATCAAGCCGCGCATTCGTGCGCTTGTGCCGGATGTGAATCCGGCGTCACTGGCGCTGTTTGATACGCTGCCGCGGTCAATCCACTGTCTTGTGATCGCTTTCTCGGAGCAGCCGAATGGCTATGCCTATGGTGAGGCGATCGCCATTATTCGGACCGAACACCCGGATCTTTTGCGCCGCTCCTGCATCCACGAGGAAATTGCGCAGGGCCTTGGGCTGGGCAATGACGATCCGCGCGCGCGCCCGTCGATCTTCAACGATGATGACGAGTTTGCACTTCTGACGCGGCATGATGAGATGCTGCTCAAAATCCTGTATGATCCCGAGTTGAAGCCGGGCATGGGAGCAGACCAGGCCCGCCCGATCGTGCGGCGCAAGGCGGCGGCCCTTTTGGGGGGAGAAAGCTGAGGCTCTTCCCCGTGAACAGAAATTGAACCCGGATGTTGGCGTTCACATATAGGTGAACATGGGCCAAGGTGCGGGGAGCGAGCGCCGCAAGGCGCGCAATGAGAGGATAAAAGCATGGGTATTCTGGATTTTCTGTCAGGCCAGTTTATCGACGTCATCGAGTGGACCGACGATACGCGGGACACGATGGTTTTCCGCTTTGAGCGGGAAGGCCACGAGATCAAGTACGGCGCCAAGCTGACCGTCCGGGAAAGCCAGGCGGCGGTGTTCGTGCATGAAGGGCAAATGGCGGATGTGTTCACGCCGGGCCTCTACATGCTCGAAACAAACAACATGCCGATCATGACGAATCTGCAGCACTGGGACCACGGCTTCAATTCGCCGTTCAAGTCCGAAGTCTACTTCGTCAGCACCAACCGCTTTACGGATCTCAAGTGGGGCACCAAGAACCCGATCATGTTGCGTGATCCGGAGTTTGGCCCCACGCGCATCCGGGCCTTTGGTACCTACACCATCAAGGTTGCCGATCCGGCGCTTTTCATGCGTGAGATTGTCGGCACCGATGGCGAGTTCACCATGGACGAGATCAGCGGCCAGATCCGCAACATCATCGTGCAGGAGTTCTCCAACGCGATTGCCAAGGCGGGCATCCCGGTTCTGGACATGGCGGCGAACACGTCAGAGGTTGGCAAGCTGATCGCGCAGGCGATTGATCCGGTGATCGCGGGCTACGGTCTGACCTTGCCGGAGCTCTATATCGAGAACATCAGTCTGCCGCCTGCTGTTGAGAAGGCGCTCGATGATCGGACGAGCCGCGGCATTCAGGGCAACCTGGATGATTATATGAAGTACAAAGCGGCTGACGCGATGGCCGCCGGTGGTGGTATGACCGAAGGCATGGGCATGGGCATGGGTGCGGCCATGGGCATGCAGATGGGCCAGCAGATGGGCGCGGCCGTTGCGCCGTCCGCAGGCGGGCAGGGCGCGGCCGTTCCGCCGCCTCCGCCGGTCGAGCATGTCTGGCACATTGCCGAGAATGGCCAGACCAAAGGTCCGTTCAGCAAGGCTGATCTGGGCCGCATGGTCTCCAGTGGCGAGTTGAAGCGCGAAACGCATGTCTGGACGCAAGGTCAGGACGGTTGGAAGCGCGCCAACGATGTGGCCGAGCTGGCGCAGCTCTTTACCGTGATGCCGCCGCCCCCGCCGCCGCCCGCATAAGCGGACTTATGAGATGCGCCGGGCCCCTCAGCCCGGCGTTTTTCATTTCGCCAGAGGCTCTGCTTCGAGCCAAACACCGCCTTCGGGCCTGAGCGTCAGGATCATGACGGGCTCTGGCTGCCGCCCTTTCACGGATTTGAAGCGGAAGTTGGCGAGCAGGGTGGCCAGCACGATCACAGCCTCCTGAATGGCAAAACTGGCCCCGATGCAAATGCGCGGCCCGTCCCCAAACGGCAGATAGGCGTAGCGATCCGGCTTGCCCGCCGCCCAGCGGGAGGGGCGGAATGCATCTGGTTCGTCCCATAGCAGCGCATTTCGATGCAGCGCGTAGATCGGAAGGATCACGGTGTCCCCCTTGCGGATTTCGCGCCCGCACAGGGTGTCATCCGCCATCGCGGTTCGGGAAATCATCCCGGCAGGCGGATAGAGCCGCAGCGCCTCGTCCACGATGTGGCGGATCATGGGCAAGCGATCCAGATCTTCATCGGTGGCCACACCGCCGGACACAACAGACAGGACTTCTTCGCGGGCCTGTTCCTGAACCTTGGGATCAAACGCGAGCAGGTACAAAGACCATGCCAAAGTGAGCGCGGTCGTCTCATGGCCCGCAACGATGAAGGTCAGCAGGTTGTCGCGCAGCTCGGCCACGTTCATCTTGCGCTTGGTTTCCGGGTCTTCTCCGGCCAGCAAAAGGTCCAGTAGGTCAGGCACCCCGGTCACGTCCCGGCGCGCCCGATCCTCAATGGCGCTGTCCGCGACGGATTTCATTTGCTTGACGGCCCCGGCCGAGAACATCCGCCCCGGTCGCGGCAACCAGTCGGGAAAGCCCAGCAGATCGAAGAGCGAGATTTTCCCGGCCTCGGAGATATAGTCATCAATCGCCCCATGCACGGCGTTGCGGTCAAAGCCCTGATCCCCGGAGAAGGTGACATCAGAAATGACATCAAAAGTCAGGCTGACCATTTCATCCAGGAAATTCACCGCCCGGGGACGCGCCGCATGAATGCGCTCGACCGAACGCAGGGCCGCATCGCTCATGATCGGCGCGAGGTTCATCATGTTGCGATGGCTGAACGCGGGGGCGGCCGCCCGCCTCTGCCAGCGCCAATGTGCGCCTTCGGCAATAAAGAGTGACTCGCCAATCGCAGGGCGCAGAAGGTTCTTGGTGACCACGGATTTCGGATAGTCGTCGAGCTTCTCCAGCAGAACCTGCCGGTTGCCGCCGGGATCCATCAGCATGTGCCAGCGTTTGCCGGTTTTGCCCGACAGGATCGGCTGGCGCGTCGCCACCTGGGGAATGATGGACAGCACATTGCGCCGAGAAGCTTGCAGGCTTTCCCAAAGCCCCATGGGCCGCGTGACCAGCGGCACACGAACAGGTAGGGGGCGAGCAGGATCATGCATCGTCATATGTCAAACCTAGCGGGTAATCGGACCGAGGCAACGGCGGTTGATTGCATGTCACGGGAATTCGGCGTTAACTGGCCGAAGCCAAACTCTGGGGGGATGGAATGATCCGATTGATTGCCGCCACGTTGTTGCTCGCAGGCCTTGCCGCCTGCTCCGAGACACCGGCCGACCTGTCCAAACCGGTTGTTGATCTGGGGGACTTCAAGCTGGGCCATGCGGAAGTGGTCGCGCCCAACCTGCAGCAGTTGTTGGTTTCCCGGGACGCGACTGAAGAAGAGTGGATCAAGGTGGTCGATGATGCTCTGGAAGAGCGTTTTGGCCGGTACAAAGGCGATCAGTTCTACCACATCGGCGTGAGCGTCGAGGCCTATTCTTTGCCGCCGCCGATTGTGCCGGGCAAATCCGCCCTGGCGTTGAACGTGACGCTCTGGAACGACGCAACCCAGTCCAAGATGAACGCCAAACCCAAGACGATCCATGTCATCAAGGTGTTCGAATCGCGCTTGTCGAAGGACAGGGCCGCCCAGATGCGGGGGCTTGCCCAAGAGGCGGCACTCCTGATTGAACGCTGGATGCGCGAAGAGCAGGAGGCCAAGGGGTGGTTTGGTGGATTGCCCGAGCCTGTGCCCGAAGCCGAGGTTTCCGACGCGGCAGACGCAGCAGCGGGTTGACGCTTATCGGCGTCTCCCATAACGGTGGCGAAATTACCAAATCGTGAAGGAAATTTCGCATGCCTTTGTCCCGTCGTGCCGCGCTTGTAGGCGCTGTTGCTCTTGTTCTGTCCGGCTGTGCCGCTCCGCTTGTCGAAGAATCCGTCCAGGACCAGATCATCGTTCGCAACATCTCGGTTGATGTCAGCGGGTACGAGGGAATCAAGGGGCGCTCCATCACGGTGTCTCAGGAGCGGTTGAAGGCGGATCTGGACGCAGGCCTTGCGCTACAACTCCAGCCGCAAGCTTCTGGAAACACGGATGTTTCCGTTCTCGTTACCAAGGTTTCCCTTGTCTCCCCGGGCCAAGCCGCGCTGCTGGGTGGCAACAGCACGATCAAGGCGACGGTGTCCGCGCGGGACGGCAAAGGCGCGATTGTTCTGGCGCCTACCGAGATTGTGACCGTCTCGGAGCAGCTGCGTCTTGGCGGGTTGATGGGTGCGATGATGACCCCGAAAGCCGAGGATGATTATGCCTTTACGGTTTCCGGGTTTGCCAAGGCTGTGCGCAAGCGGCTGCTCGGCAAGGAACCTTTGAAAGTGGTGGACAACTGATACTTGATTTTCCGCGCGCAACCCAATAAATGGCGCGCGATGAAACCCCGGGCCGAAGTGCGGCCCCAAAACCGTGAGGCGTCTGAAGAGATGGCAAAGGAAAAGTTTGAACGCGGCAAGCCGCACTGCAACATCGGCACGATTGGTCACGTTGACCACGGCAAGACGACGCTGACGGCGGCGATCACGAAGTACTTCGGTGACTTCAAAGCCTACGATCAGATCGACGGCGCACCGGAAGAGAAAGCCCGTGGCATCACCATCTCGACCGCACACGTCGAGTACGAAACCGAAGCACGTCACTACGCACACGTCGACTGCCCCGGCCACGCTGACTATGTGAAGAACATGATCACCGGTGCCGCGCAGATGGACGGCGCGATCCTCGTTGTGAACGCCGCTGACGGCCCGATGCCGCAGACCCGTGAGCACATCCTGCTCGGCCGCCAGGTGGGTATCCCCGCCATGGTCGTGTTCCTGAACAAAGTTGACCAGGTCGACGACGAAGAGCTGCTCGAGCTCGTCGAAATGGAAGTACGCGAACTGCTGTCCGAGTACGACTTCCCGGGCGACGATATTCCGATCGTTGCAGGCTCCGCTCTGGCAGCCATGGAAGGCCGTGACAACGCGATCGGCGAAGACAAGATCAAGGAACTGATGGCAGCTGTGGATGAGTACATCCCGCAGCCCGAGCGCGCTGTTGACCAGCCGTTCCTGATGCCGATCGAAGACGTGTTCTCGATCTCCGGCCGCGGTACCGTTGTGACCGGCCGTGTTGAGCGTGGCGTGATCAACGTGGGTGACGAGATCGAGATCGTGGGTATCCGCGACACCTCGAAAACCACCTGCACCGGCGTTGAAATGTTCCGCAAGCTGCTCGACCGCGGTGAAGCAGGCGACAACATCGGCGCGCTGCTGCGCGGCGTTGACCGTGACGGCGTTGAGCGTGGTCAGGTTCTCTGCAAGCCGGGCTCCGTGAACCCGCATACCAAGTTCGAAGCCGAGGTCTACATCCTGACCAAGGAAGAAGGTGGCCGTCACACGCCGTTCTTCGCGAACTACCGTCCGCAGTTCTACTTCCGCACGACGGACGTGACCGGCACGGTTCAGCTGCCCGAGGGCACCGAAATGGTTATGCCGGGCGACAACCTGAAGTTCGGCGTTGAGCTGATCGCTCCGATCGCCATGGAAGACGGCCTCCGCTTCGCGATCCGCGAAGGCGGCCGCACCGTGGGTTCCGGCGTTGTTGCGAAAATCATCGAGTAATCTGGACGCGTTTTTCTAAAAACGCTGTCCGGTGGCGGCAGACGAGTTTCTGTAAGAAACTCTGTCGAGAGCCACTCGGTTGAAGAAAAAGAAGGGCGTCTCCGAAAGGAGGCGCCCTTTTCTTGTTTGGCGGACTGTCATCAGGAGTGTGAAAGGCCGCTTGGTTTAGTCAGTACAGCTCGATCCCGTCTTTCCGGAGCAAGCTCCGAACGAGGTTTCGTTTCAATCCCGATGAGCGGTCAGACTGGATGATCGCCATGAGAATGTGGGATTGCTTGCGTTCGAGCGAAGACAGATCAGCTTGGGGGGCGTACGTCTGTATCTGATGAAGGATCTCCGCAGACGGCGGGGAGGGATGTGTGTCGCCAGCCTGGGCGCTCATCGGTAGAAGCAGAATTATACTGAGAAGTGTTTGTTTCGTTGCGCAAAATACCATTGTTTTTGCGGACGGTATGCCTGGTTCTGGTTGGCGTCAATTGCCTGCGCGAAATTATGGCTGCGGCGTTTTTGCAGGTTGGAACACCACGCGCCGGGGAGAGCGACACGTGGTGTTCGAGTTGCAAGATCACTTCAGGAACGTGCGGACGTTGAAGCGTTTTTCGCCTTCGTTGTCGCTCGACTGGATGATCGCAACGAGGTGGTCGGCGTCGGCTGCGGTCAGACCAGAGAGGTCAGCGGTCGGCGCGTAGTTCTGGATGGTGTGCAGCTCGGATACGGAGGGGCCTTCGGTCATTGCGGAGGCTGCGCCAGCGAAGGCTGCGGTTGCGACGAGAGCGGATGCGATGATGCGTTTCATTGTGTGTTTCCTTTTGAGTTTGCTTGGGTTCGAGATTTCGGTGATCACTTCAGGAACGAGCGGACCTTGAAGCGCTTTTCGCCTTCGCTGTCGCTCGACTGGATAATTGCGACCAGCTGATCGGCTTTGACTGCGGACAAGCCGGAGAGATCCGCGCCGGGGGCGTAGTTCTGAATGGTGTGCAGTTCGTTGGCCGTCGGGCTTTGAGTCATGGCGGACGCCGCGCCAGCGAAGCCAGCGGTTGCGATAAGGGCGGATGCGATGATGCGTTTCATGATGGTTTTCCTTTGAGTTTGGTTGAGGTTTGGTTGTTCGACGATCACTTCAGGAACGTGCGGACGTTGAAGCGTTTTTCGCCTTCGTTGTCGCTCGACTGGATGATCGCAACGAGGTGGTCGGCGTCAGCTGCGGTCAGGCCCGAGAGGTCAGCGGTCGGCGCGTAGTTCTGGATGGTGTGCAGCTCTGACACGGAGGGGCCTTCGGTCATTGCGGAGGCTGCGCCAGCGAAAGCTGCGGTTGCGACGAGAGCGGATGCGATGATGCGTTTCATTGTGTGTTTCCTTTGTATGTGTGGGGCGAGGCCCGTTTTGCTTTGGTTTGCGTCAGGACCGTCGCCTGACTGAAATCAAGTAAGGAAGCGTTCTGTGCGTTTTGAAATCACGAAGTAATATCAACATGCTCACGGATTTGTGGGCTTGAAGTGTTAAGCCGAAACCCGGGTTCTGTGCGTCAGTGAACATGAAAGGTGCAGGGCAATAAAAACAGGTGCCTGGATGGAGGAAGTCCGCTCGCAGCCTGTCACGCGGCGGCGAAGTGCTGCTGTGCGAAATCGGCTCTCACATCTATTTGTTTGGGATTTTTTGTGAGTTGTTTCAGGACTCTCCCGCTGCCGTGACCGGGACTTCATCGAATCCAGCGATAATCGAAGGGTCCGAAGCGTTCGAACCAAGGGCAAGTGAGCGGGGTTTGCCCTGAGAAAGGCTGCGCAAGGTGGGGCTGCGACAAAATGGCAATCTGCCTTTCTGCAACGCAGCTTCTGCGTGTGCAGCATGCAGCAAGTTCGGATCACTCAAGGATTAAATGAAACCGCACGCGGTCGCATACCGGATCGGTATACTGTTGCATCCTGATAAGTATATAAAAACATTTGATTTTTTGTAATTCCTGCCGCTTTCAATTGGGGAAAGAGGGAGGAAAGCATGGATCAGATCAATCTCATCGCCTGGACTGGGCGCCGTGCGGTTGAGCACGGTGGCCTTGACGCGCGGCAAGCTGCAATGATGCATGCCACGCTTGGCCGGGCTGGAGAGGCGGAACCGCAGCACGGCGATTGTCTTCCCGCGTTGTGGCACTGGGCGGCGTTCCCGCCGGTCGCGCCGATGGAAGAGCTTGGCTTGGACGGGCATCCAAGACCTGGTGGGTTTCTTCCGCCGATGCCTGCCTCTCGTCGAATGTGGGCGGGCGGATCTTTGCAATTCCATGCGCCGCTGCATGTGGGCGAGACGATCACCCGGCAATCTGTCATTCGTGAGGTCGTCGAGAAAGACGGGGCGGCAGGCAAGATGGTGTTTGTCACCGTGGATCATCGGATCAGTGGGGAAACCGGGCTGGCGATTTCCGAGCAGCAGGACATTGTCTACCTGCCTATGCCGGACCGCTATCAGCCGCCGAAGACAAAAGCCCTGCCCGAAGCACCGGTTCTCACGGACAAGGTAGAGGCCTCCGAAGTCCTGTTGTTTCGCTATTCCGCGTTGACCTTCAACAGTCACCGAATTCATTACGACCAAGCTTACGCGCAATCGGTCGAGCATTATCCGGGGCTGGTGGTCCACGGTCCCTTGCAGGCCACCTTGCTGATGGCGGCGGCTGTCGCACACAAGGGGCGGGTGCCGAAAGATTTCCACTATCGCGGCGTGCATCCTGTGTTTGCCGGTTCCGTTGACGTGATGGCGACGGAAGAGGACGGCGTTCTTTCCCTGTGCACCGGGCAGGACGGGCATCAGGGCATGCAGGCAACTGCCATTTGGGAGGAAACGCTGTGAGTATCCTGTCCGGAATGCGCGTGGTCGAGGGGTCGGCCTTTGTTGCGGTGCCGCTTGCGGGGATGACATTGGCCCAAATGGGGGCGGAGGTGATCCGCTTTGATCGGATCGGGGGCGGTTTGGATGCGAAGCGCTGGCCGGTCGCGCCGGATGGGCAAAGCCTGTTCTGGCAAGGGCTCAACAAGGGCAAGAAGTCTATCGCCGTCGATATGAAGTCTCCCGAGGGGCGCGAATTGGTGACGCGGATTGTCACCGCGCCGGGGGATGATGCCGGGCTTTTCCTGACCAACCTGCGGGTGCGGGGCTGGATGGACTACGACACGCTGTCTCGCCACCGCGAGGATCTGATCATGGTGGCTCTCACGGGTGATCGTCATGGCCGGCCCCAGGTGGATTATACGGTAAACCCGGCCTTGGGCATTCCGCATATGACTGGCCCGGTGGATGGGGATCCTGTCGCGCATGCTTTGCCCGCTTGGGATATCGCAGCGGGCAATATGGTCGTCTCGGCGCTTCTGGCGGCGGAGAGGTACAGGCTGCGGACTGGGCAGGGGCAGGACGTGGAGTTCTCTCTCAAGGACGCAGCGGCGGCGACCATTGGGCATCTTGGCATGATTGCCGAGGCGCAGCTGACCGGACAATCGCGCCCGAAGGCCGGAAATGCGCTTTTTGGGGCCTATGGGCAGGACTTTGTCTGCGCGGATGGCCAGTGGGTGATGATTATCGGTCTGACGGATCGCCAATGGTCCGGCATTGTCAAAGCGACGGAGACAGGAGAGGCGATGGCCGCCTTGGAGGCGGAAGCCGGGCTTTCCCTGCGTGCAGAGGGTAATCGCTGGGCGCTGCGAGATCGGATCACGGGTATTCTGAATGACTGGTTTGCCGCGCGGCCCATGGCGGAGGTGGCGCAGGTTTGTGACAGCTTTGGTCTGACATGGTCGCCTTTCCGAACCATGCCCGAGGCGCTGCGCGATGATTCCGATCTGGGGCCGGACAATCCGATGTTCGAAATGATGCATCATCCGGGTGTTGGATCGTACCCGGTTCCGGGCTCTCCCATGAACTTCTCTGCGTTTGATCGGCAATCGCCGGTGGCAGCGCCGATGCTTGGGCAGCATTCAGAAGAGATTCTGGCCGAGGTGGCCGGGTTGGACGGCGGCGAAATCGCGCGACTCTTTGATAAGGGCATCGTCGCGCAATCAGCAGAGCCGGGACAGCGCAACGCGGCGTGACGGGACCTTTATCACCGGGAGTACAAGGAAAGGGCAAAATCCATCCGGGTCTTGCCCATTTCCCGCTTGCAAAGGGCAAGCGCCTTTCGTAAACGGACACCCGGCCTTAGGGGTATAGCTCAGCTGGTAGAGCGACGGTCTCCAAAACCGTAGGTCGCGGGTTCGAACCCTGCTGCCCCTGCCACTTCCACCGTTTCGACAAAATCACAGCTGCCCGGAAGGCGCGCTGGCAGGGTTGTAATTTGCCAAGCGCGCGCGTAGATACGCCGAGCATCGCGACACTGAACAAAGGCAGCCTCTCGACATGGCCCGCACCGTTAATCCGCTCAAGTTCATTCAGGAAGTCCGCGGCGAGGTTGCCAAGGTTGTTTGGCCGACACGCCGTGAAGTTGTCCTGACGACCATCATGGTCTTCATCATGGCGGCGCTGACGGCTGTTTTCTTTGCCTTGGTGGATATTCTGATCCGCGCAGGGTTGCAGGGCGTTCTGACGTTCTTTGGATAATCTGCCTGCCGCCGCCCCTTGAAATCGGGCGGGCATGGCGGTACGGACAGGCTAGAGTTTGAAGGGCGTGCATCGATTCGAGTTGCACGCCACTTTTTTATCCCCGAGCCATTTTTGGTAAGGGTTGACGAAAAGGCCGGTCAGGACTGGCCAGGAAGCAAGGGTGAGCCAGATGGCAAAGCGTTGGTATTCGGTCAGTGTTCTGTCGAACTTCGAAAAGAAGATCGCCGAACAGATCCGCACGTCCGTTGAAGAGCAGGGCCTTGAGGATCAGATCGACGAAGTGCTGGTCCCGACCGAAGAAGTGATCGAGGTCCGCCGCGGCAAGAAAGTCACCACCGAGCGCCGCTTCATGCCGGGGTACGTTCTGGTGCACATGGAAATGTCCGATCAGGGCTATCACCTCGTGAACTCGATCAACCGCGTCACCGGCTTCCTTGGCCCGCAGGGCCGTCCGATGCCGATGCGCGATGCCGAGGTCGAGACGATCCTTGGCCGTGTTCAGGAAGGCGAAGAAGCGCCGCGCCTGGAAATCCGTTTCGAGGTTGGGGAGAAGGTCAAGGTCAACGACGGCCCGTTCGAAGGTTTCGACGGCATGGTCGAAGGCGTGGACGACGACAACCAGCGCCTGTCTGTGTCTGTGTCTATCTTTGGCCGCGAAACCCCGGTGGAACTGGACTACACGCAGGTTACGAAGCAGTAACCAAGTCCGAAATTGGATCGAAAAGGCTCGAGCGTGTCGCTTCGGGCCTTTTTCGTTTTGGCAATTTGTAACTTCGCGAGGTCACGCTTCGCACCGCTATTGCGCAAATCCCAAAGCCAATGTAAAGCGCAGGTCTCGATGGTCCGCGATGAGTCGCTGGACTGTCATTTTCGTGGGAGGCGAGGGTTTCGCGAAACCCGGACCAGACCACGCAACATAACCTGCCCGAGCCACGCGTGTGCGAGGGTGTTGTAAAGGAGAAAGCCGATGGCCAAGAAGCTCGCCGGCACGATGAAGCTGCAGATTCCTGCAGGCAAAGCCAACCCCTCCCCGCCGGTCGGTCCGGCGCTGGGTCAGCGCGGCATCAACATCATGGAATTCTGCAAGGCGTTCAACGCCAAGACGCAGGAAATGGAGCCCGGCGCGCCGTGCCCGACCGTGATCACCTACTATCAGGACAAGTCCTTCACCATGGACATCAAGACGCCGCCCGCGTCTTACTACCTGAAAAAAGCCGCTGGCCTGAAGCCGGTTGGCAAGCGGAACCGTCCGCGTGGTGCAGAGAACCCCGGCCGTGAGACCGTCGCAACCGTGACCGTCAAGCAGGTTCGCGAAATCGCCGAAGCCAAGATGAAAGATCTCTCGGCAAACGACGTTGAAGCGGCAATGAAGATCATCGTTGGCTCCGCCAACTCGATGGGCATCGAGGTGAAGTAATCATGGCAAAGCTTGGAAAACGTACCCGCGCCGCCCGTGAAGCCTTTGCAGGCAAGGAAGAGGTCTCCGTCGAGGAAGCCGTTTCCCTGATCAAGGCAAACGCCACTACGAAGTTCGACGAAACCGTCGAAATCGCGATGAACCTCGGTGTTGACCCGCGTCACGCAGACCAGATGGTCCGCGGCGTTGTTGGCCTGCCGAACGGCACTGGCAAGACCGTGCGCGTGGCCGTGTTCGCCCGCGGCCCGAAGGCAGAAGAAGCCCAGGCCGCTGGTGCAGACATCGTTGGCGCAGAAGACCTGATGGAAATCGTTCAGGGCGGCACCATCGAGTTTGACCGTTGCATCGCAACCCCGGACATGATGCCGATTGTTGGCCGTCTGGGTAAAGTGCTCGGTCCGCGCAACCTGATGCCGAACCCGAAAGTTGGCACCGTGACCATGGACGTCGCGCAGGCTGTCAAGGACGCCAAAGGCGGTCAGGTTCAGTTCAAGGCCGAAAAGGGCGGTGTCGTCCATGCCGGCGTTGGCAAAGCCTCCTTCGACGAAGCGAAGCTGGTTGAGAACATCCGTGCCTTTGTTGGCGCTGTAAGCTCTGCGAAGCCGACCGGCGCCAAAGGCACCTACATGGAAAAGATCTCGCTCAGCTCCACCATGGGCCCGGGCGTGACCGTTGACGTGACCAACGCCACCGGCAACTGATCTTTTTCGGATCGGAAGAATAGAAGGGGCGGGCCGCTGGGTCCGCCCTTTTTCGTTTGAACCGTGCTTCGATGTTTGCGGCCGGGGCGGGTTGCGCTTACCTAATGGGTCATGAAGCGCTTTGTTCTTTTTGTAGTCGTTGTTGTGGGCCTGTCTGTCTTCGGTCTTTGGGCCAACTGGCAACTTTCGTCACCATCACATGACCGCCCGTGGCGGGCTGATTTCAGCCGGTTGCCAAAGGTGGCGGAGCAGGGTGAGGCCTATGCCATCACCAACATTCGCGACTGGGACTACGCGCGCGATGGCAGTGTGAACACCGAAGCGTGGATCACAGCCGAGATTGACCCCGAATCCCTTGTGCAGGCGTGGTTCCTTGTTGAGCCTTTCGCCGTCAATCCGGCGATTGCCCACACGATGATGGCTTTCACCTTCGAGGATGGCAGCGGGTATATCGCGTCGGTCGAGGCGCGGCGGGAAGACGGCGAGGTTTATAGCGCGCCCAAGGCGGCTGTGCTGCCGATCTTTGAGTATATGGTGGTCTGGGCAACCGAGCGGGACATGTACTTCAATTCCGCCTTCTGGGCCGGGGATCAGCTGTATCGCTACCCTCTGACCATTCCGCTTGATCAACAAAAGGCGGTGCTGCGCGGGATCCTCGCCAAGACCGCCGAGGTGCAGGCGGAACCACAGTGGTACAACACGCTCTTTGCCAATTGCACCAACGTGCTCGCGGGGGTCGTAAATGATCTGGCGCCGGGGTCTGTGCCAATTGACAAGTCCTGGGTGCTGACCGGGTTTTCGGATGATTTCCTTTACGAGCTTGGGATGATCCCGACCGACAAGAGCTTTGCCGAAGTAGAAGCGCGGGCGCATGTAACGCCGGACATCATGGCCCTTGGCGATGTCTCGGGCGCTCTGGCGTTCTCCAATGCGCTGCGCGAAAGACTCGCGGCCCGGTGAGGGTCGACAAACCCTCTTGGCATTGCCTGCAAACCTGTTAAAGAACCCTCACGCAAGGGCCGCGCGATTCGTGCGGCTCTTGTATTTCGTCCGAGACGGTGGGTTGGCGTATGCCTGTAATTCCTGCCTGAGACGGGAAGAGACATCTCTCCGGGTGCTACATGTGCTCCGGGCTCAAGTGATGCGACGCCCCTCGGACTTCTTGGTTGGCCTCTGGCCAGCTGGAATGAGCCGGAGGGTCCGCCCTCCACAATTTGGAGTGAAACTGTGGATAGAGCCCAGAAAGAGAAATTGGTCGAGGAACTCGGCCAGATCTTCGAAAGCTCTGGCGTCGTGGTGGTTAGCCGCTACGAAGGTCTCACAGTTGCCGAGATGCAGGATCTTCGCGCACGCGCCCGTGGCGCAGAAGCGTCGGTTCGCGTCGCCAAGAACAGGCTCGCCAAAATTGCCCTCGACGGTACGCCCTGCGAAAGCATTGCGTCGCTGCTCGATGGCATGACCGTACTGACCTATTCCGAAGACCCCGTGGCAGCTGCCAAGGTGGTCGAGGATTTCGCCAAGGATAACAAAAAGTTTGAGATCCTCGGCGGGAACATGGGCGGAACGGCTCTGGACCGGGCCGGTGTCGAAGCCGTGTCGAAAATGCCGTCGCGCGAGGAGCTTATTGCTTCCATCGTCGGCTGCATCGGCGCACCCGCATCGAACATCGCCGGCGCAATTGGCGCACCTGCTTCCAACATCGCTTCCATCCTCTCCACCATCGAGGAAAAAGCGGCGTAAGGCAGCTGAAAGGATCTTCGCAGGGCATGAGCCCACGCGTTGGAACACATTTAGGAAAACGGAAAGAGTCTTAAAATGGCTGATCTGAAAGCACTTGCTGAAAGCATCGTGGGTCTGACCCTGCTGGAAGCACAAGAACTGAAAACCATCCTCAAGGACGAGTACGGCATCGAGCCCGCAGCAGGCGGCGCTGTCATGATGGCGGGTCCGGCTGGCGACGCCGGTGGCGACGCAGCGGAAGAAAAGTCCGAATTCGACGTCATCCTGAAGTCGGCAGGCGACAAGAAGATCAACGTGATCAAGGAAGTCCGCGGCATCACCGGTCTTGGCCTCAAAGAAGCCAAAGAGCTGGTTGAAGCAGGCGGCAAAGCCGTCAAAGAAGGCGTGTCCAAGGACGAAGCCGAAGAGCTCAAGAAAAAGCTCGAAGAAGCCGGCGCAGAAGTCGAGCTCAAGTAATTCCGGCCTTCGGGCTGAATTTACGGCAGGCGTCCCATTCGGGGCGCCTGTTTTCTTTTGGGCCGCCTGTATTCGGGTTTGGCGCGCAGACCAAAAAACGGCGCCCGAAAGCGCCGTTTCTCTTTGCTTCGAAAGGGCTGGCTCAGCCGAAGGCAGCGCCGTCCTCACGCCAGACAGCGATGACGGAAGAGCGCGGTTTGCCTGCTCCATCCGGCCAGGACCCGCCCGGGTGCTGGATGCCGACAAAGGCGGTTTTCTTGTCCAGGGACCAGCACATGCCGGTGATCTCGCAGCCGTAAGGCCCGGTCATGAAGCGGGCGATCTCGCCGGTTTCGGTGTTGCCGACCAGCATCTGGTTGTTGCCCTGACCTTCGAAGTCGCCTTCGTTCTTGTAGTTGCCGTCCGTCTGGATCCACAGCATGCCTTTGCTGTCAAAGATCATCCCGTCCGGCGAGTTGAACATGTTGCCGGGCGTCACGTTGTCCGAACCGGCATAGGCATTGTCATAGACCGTCGGGTTGCCGGCCATGACGTAGAGATCCCAGGTAAAGGCGGCTGCGCCGTGGTCTTCGCGTTCGGGACGCCAGCGCACGATCTGACCGTAGTGGTTGGTCTCACGCGGGTTCGGGCCGCCAACCGGGGTTTCATCGCCACCGGCGTTCGGCTTCACGCCGCGGTTCTTGTTGTTGGTCAGGGCGCAGTAGGCCTCGACCTTGACCGGGTTCACGGCGATCCATTCCGGGCGGTCCATGGTGGTCGCGCCGACCTTGGAGCCCGCCATGCGGGCATGCACCAGCAGATCGGCGATTTCCATTCCGGTGGTTTCCGGCGTCAGGGCAAGCCATTCACCGGTCATGTCGTCGTTGAACTTCGCCACGTAGAGTGTGCCATCGGACAGCAGGCCATCGGTTGACTGACCTTCGGCCCAGGTGCCGTTGGAGACGTATTTATACATGAACTCGCCGCGTTCATCGTCCCCCATGTAAACCACGATCCGGCCGTCGGCGGTCTGGGTCATGGCGGCGTTTTCATGTTTGAAGCGGCCAAGCGCGGTGTGTTTGACCGGCGTGCTGTCCGGATTGGCTGGGTCGATCTCGACGATCCAGCCGTGGCGGTGCGGCTCGTTCGGTTCCTTGGAGATGTCAAACCGTTCGTCGAAGACCTCATAGGCGTAGCGGCCTTTGCCGCCGATGCCGTAGCGCGAGAACCCTTCGGGCAGTTCGACAGGCTTCTGATCCTGCGCAACTTCGGTGGTGCCAAAGTAGCCGTTGAAGTTCTCCTCGCAGGTCAGATAGGTGCCCCAAAGCGTCCGGCCCGAGCCGCAGTTGTTCAGGGTGCCCTTAGGCGACATGCCTTCCGGATCGGTGTTTGTCTTGACGAAATCGGTCCCGGCAACCGGCCCGTCCATCGTCATTTGGGTATTGTGGTCAATGCGGCGGTTCAGCGGGCTGTCCTTGACCACCTCAAAGCTTGCGCCTGAGCCTGCCACTTCCATGACGGTGACACCCTGAAAGTTTTGCAGCATGCGCACTTCGTCTGCGTTTTTCGGCGTGCCTTCTCTGTCGGCGGGCAGGTTGATCTTGGGGTTCACGTATTCGGAGTTCACCGCGATGACCTGCTTGCCATCGACATCGAACAGTTCCATGCCGTCGGTGTTCTCGCCGAAGACCTTGCTGGACATGTCAACGGATACGCCTGTGTCCGCAGAGAACGCGCCCTCGGCTTCGGACCAAAGGGCGTCGCCCCAGCGCACGAGCGGCTTCCACTGGAAGCCTTCGGGGACGTGGATGTCGAAGTCTGTCGCTGTGTCGATCGGCGTGAAGTCGAACCCTGTGCCTTCAGCACGGGCGGCCGAGGTGGAGGACAGCAGTCCCGTTCCGAAAACCGCAGCGCCCGATCCGAACGCCAGCGCACCGCCGAGAAAACCGCGGCGCGAGATTGCGCGGTCAACAATCGCATCGAATTCGTTGTTGTCCGGGCGCGGATCGCGGTGCTCGTCAAAGTCATCCCACGACATATCCATCAGAGAATGGTCGGCCATTTTTCCTCGCTTGAAATGAGAGTTGCTAGGTGCAGACCCGTAAGGGTCAATGCGCCATGTATTTCGCCCGAACGTCACAGGATCATGACAATGAACCCTTTGAATAGACGTTCTTTTGGGCGTTTTTCGGCGCGCGTGGATTAACCTTTTGGGCTGGCCAACTTGACCTTTTGGCCGGAGTTTGGCATTCTGACGTCAGGAAATGCGCCCTCTGCTTTTGCGGGGGTTGCATTCATTCTGTTCACCGAATATTCGGAAGTCTCCCGCGGGTTCGAGCGATTCGAAGCCGCTTTTTGTCTGTTTCAGGCTATGAGGTGCGCGCTAGACATATTGAAATCCGATTTGCCGCACCCATCTTTGAGACACTCACCAGAAAATCTCAGATTGCGCGGCGCCGGTCAGACATCCCGTCCGAAACACGCCTGTGCTTGGCAAGCCCCTCCGAGAGAGGTGTTTTCCAAGGCAGGACCCAGGATCGAGAGACAGGCGGTGGGACGCATGTCGAGAATGGACCAAGGGAACTGTCGTCACTGACAGGACGCGCCGCTGTGGCCCGACAGCGTGTGTGTTCAGGCTCAGATAAGAAAAGGGTGGCCCCTACATGGCTCAGAGCTTCCTCGGACAAAAACGTCTTCGCCGCTATTACGGCAAGATCCGCGAAGTGCTTGAAATGCCGAACCTCATCGAGGTTCAGAAATCCAGCTACAAACTCTTCCTCGACAGCGGCGACCAGCCGAAGCCGATGGATGGGGAAGGCATCAAGGGTGTCTTTCAGTCGGTCTTCCCGATCAAGGATTTCAACGAAACCGCAATTCTCGAATTCGTCGACTACGAGCTGGAAAAGCCGAAGTACGACGTAGAAGAATGTATGCAGCGTGACATGACCTACAGCGCGCCGCTGAAGGTTACCCTGCGTCTCATCGTGTTTGATATCGATGAAGACACAGGCGCGAAGTCCGTCAAGGACATCAAGGAACAGGACGTCTTCATGGGCGACATGCCTTTGATGACCCCGAACGGCACGTTTATCGTCAACGGCACCGAGCGCGTCATCGTTTCCCAGATGCACCGTTCGCCGGGCGTGTTCTTTGACCATGACAAGGGCAAGACCCACTCTTCGGGTAAACTGCTCTTTGCCTGCCGCATCATTCCCTACCGCGGCTCCTGGCTCGACTTTGAGTTCGACGCCAAAGACATCGTTTTTGCGCGCATCGACCGTCGCCGTAAACTGCCCGTGACCACGCTGCTTTATGCGCTGGGTCTCGATCAGGAAGCGATCATGGATGCCTACTACGACACCGTGACCTACGAGCTGCGAAAAGGTGAGGGCTGGGCCACCAAGTTCTTCCCCGAGCGCGTGCGCGGCACCCGTCCGGCGTTTGATCTCGTGGATGCTGACAGCGGTGAAGTGATTGCCGAAGCTGGCAAGAAAGTCACACCCCGCGCGGTCAAGAAACTGATCGACGAAGGCAAGGTCACAAGCCTGCTGGTGCCGTTTGAAGGCATCGTCGGCAAGTTTGCTGCCAAGGACATCATCAACGAAGAAAACGGCGCGATCTATGTCGAAGCCGGTGATGAGCTGACTTGGGAAGTGGATAAGGACGGCGACGTGACCGGCGGCGCTCTGAAAGAGCTGCTGGATGCGGGCATCACCGAGATCCCGGTTCTCGACATCGACAACATCAATGTCGGCCCCTACATGCGCAACACCATGGCGCAGGACAAGAACATGGGTCGCGACACTGCGCTCATGGACATCTACCGTGTCATGCGTCCGGGTGAGCCGCCCACCGTTGAAGCGGCCTCCGCTCTGTTCGACACGCTGTTCTTCGACAGCGAGCGTTACGATCTTTCCGCCGTGGGCCGCGTGAAGATGAACATGCGTCTCGCGCTTGAGAAAGAAGACACCCAGCGCACGCTCGACCGCGACGATATCGTTCAGTGCATCAAGGCGCTGGTGGATCTGCGTGACGGCCGCGGTGACGTGGACGACATCGACCACCTTGGCAACCGCCGTGTCCGCTCCGTGGGCGAGCTGATGGAAAACCAGTACCGCGTGGGCCTCCTGCGTATGGAGCGCGCGATCAAGGAGCGTATGTCCTCCGTCGAGATCGACACGGTCATGCCTCAGGATCTGATCAACGCGAAGCCGGCTGCTGCCGCCGTGCGTGAATTCTTTGGTTCTTCGCAGCTGTCGCAGTTCATGGACCAGACCAACCCGCTTTCCGAAGTGACGCACAAGCGTCGCCTTTCGGCGCTTGGGCCGGGCGGTCTGACACGCGAACGTGCGGGCTTCGAGGTGCGCGACGTGCACCCGACGCACTACGGCCGCATGTGTCCGATTGAAACGCCGGAAGGGCCGAACATCGGTCTGATCAACAGCCTCGCGACCTTTGCGCGCGTGAACAAGTACGGCTTCATCGAAACACCGTATCGTGTGGTCAAGGACCGCAAGGTGACGGACGAAGTGCATTACATGTCCGCGACCGAGGAAATGCGTCACACCGTGGCGCAGGCAAACGCCTCCCTCGACGCCGATGGCCGTTTCACCAACGATCTGGTCAGCACCCGTCAATCCGGCGATTACACGCTTGCGCCGAGCGACAGCGTCGATCTGATCGACGTCTCGCCCAAGCAGTTGGTCTCGGTTGCGGCCTCGCTGATCCCGTTCCTTGAAAATGACGACGCCAACCGCGCTCTTATGGGTTCGAACATGCAACGTCAGGCGGTTCCGACCCTGCGCGCCGAAGCGCCGCTCGTTGGTACCGGCATTGAGGAAGTGGTTGCTCGCGATTCCGGCGCGGCCGTCATGGCCAAGCGCGCGGGCATCATCGACCAGGTCGATGCGCAGCGTATCGTGATCCGGGCCACCGAAGACCTCGAACTGGGCGACGCGGGTGTGGACATCTACCGCATGCGCAAGTTCCAGCGCTCGAACCAGAACACCTGCATCAACCAGAAGCCTCTGGTGAAGGTGGGTGACACGGTCACGAAGGGTGAGGTTATCGCGGATGGTCCGTCCACCGACATGGGGGAACTGGCGCTCGGCAAGAACGTCATCGTCGCCTTCATGCCTTGGAATGGTTACAACTACGAAGACTCCATCCTGATCTCCGAGCGCATCGCCAAGGATGACGTGTTCACCTCCGTTCACATCGAAGAATTCGAAGTGGCGGCGCGCGACACCAAGCTTGGGCCGGAAGAGATCACCCGCGACATCCCGAACGTCGGTGAGGAAGCCCTGCGCAACCTCGACGAGGCGGGCATCGTGTATATCGGTGCGGACGTGGAGCCGGGCGACATTCTGGTTGGCAAGATCACTCCGAAGGGCGAGAGCCCGATGACGCCGGAAGAGAAACTCCTCCGCGCCATCTTCGGTGAGAAAGCCTCTGACGTGCGCGACACCTCGCTTCGCGTGAAGCCGGGTGACTACGGCACGATCGTCGAAGTGCGCGTCTTCAACCGCCACGGTGTGGAAAAAGACGAGCGGGCTCTGCAGATCGAGCGTGAAGAGATCGAAAGCCTCGCGCGCGACCGCGACGACGAGCTGGCGATCCTTGACCGCAACATCTACGCGCGTCTCAAAGGCATGATCCTCGGCAAGGTTGCCGTGAAAGGCCCGAAAGGCGTCAAGTCGAACTCCGAAATCAACGAAGAGCTTCTCGAAACCCTGACCCGTGGTCAGTGGTGGCAGCTTGCTCTGGGTGAGGAAGAGGACGCCAAGCACGTCGAGGCCCTGCACGAGCAGTACGAGATCCAGAAGCGTGCGCTTGACGCCCGTTTCGAGGACAAAGTCGAGAAAGTCCGCCGCGGCGACGATCTGCCCCCTGGCGTGATGAAGATGGTCAAAGTCTTCATCGCCGTGAAGCGCAAGCTTCAGCCGGGCGACAAGATGGCCGGTCGTCACGGGAACAAGGGTGTTATCTCCCGCGTTGTGCCTGTCGAGGACATGCCGTTCCTCGCCGACGGCACGCCGGTTGATTTCTGTCTGAACCCGCTGGGTGTTCCGTCGCGTATGAACGTCGGTCAGATCCTTGAAACCCACATGGGTTGGGCCGCACGCGGTCTCGGGATCGAGATTGACGAGGCGCTGCAGGACTATCGCCGCACTGGCGATCTGACCCCGGTTCGCGAAGCTATGCGCATTGCCTACGGCGATGAGGCTTACGAAGAGGGCCTGCAGGGTCTGGACGAGGATGCGCTTGTTGAAGCGGCGTCCAATGTCACGCGCGGCGTTCCGATTGCGACCCCGGTCTTTGACGGGGCGAAGGAAGCGGACGTCAATGACGCGCTGGTGCGTGCAGGCTTTGACACCTCGGGTCAGTCCACGCTGTACGATGGCCGCACGGGCGATCAGTTCAGCCGGAAGGTCACCGTAGGTGTGAAGTACCTGCTCAAACTGCACCACCTTGTGGACGACAAGATCCACGCCCGTTCGACCGGTCCGTACTCGCTCGTCACACAGCAGCCGCTGGGTGGTAAGGCGCAGTTCGGTGGTCAGCGCTTCGGTGAGATGGAAGTCTGGGCTCTGGAAGCCTACGGCGCCGCCTACACCCTGCAGGAGATGCTGACGGTGAAGTCGGACGACGTGGCTGGCCGGACGAAAGTCTACGAGTCGATCGTCAAGGGCGAGGACAACTTCGAAGCCGGCGTGCCGGAATCGTTCAACGTTCTTGTCAAAGAAGTGCGCGGCCTCGGCCTCAACATGGAACTCCTGGATGCGGAGGAGGAAGACGCGGAATAACGCGCAAAAGTCGGCGACGATTTGTTCAAATTTCGTCGCCGAAATTTAGCTCTCTTCGCTCTCCCCCGCTTCCCTCTGAATTTGTGAGGAATACATGAACCAGGAACTGACCAACAACCCGTTCAACCCGGTTGCCCCGATCAAGACCTTTGATGAAATCAAAGTCTCTCTGGCGAGCCCGGAACGGATCCTTTCGTGGTCCTTCGGCGAAATCAAGAAGCCGGAAACCATCAACTACCGTACGTTCAAGCCTGAGCGTGACGGCCTGTTCTGCGCGCGTATCTTTGGCCCGATCAAGGATTACGAATGCCTTTGCGGCAAGTATAAGCGCATGAAATATCGCGGCGTCGTCTGCGAAAAGTGCGGTGTCGAAGTCACCCTCCAGAAAGTGCGCCGCGAGCGTATGGGCCACATTGAGCTGGCCGCGCCCTGCGCCCACATCTGGTTCCTCAAGTCGCTGCCGTCCCGCATCGGCCTGATGCTGGACATGACCCTGCGCGATCTTGAGCGGGTTCTCTACTTCGAGAACTACGTGGTGATCGAGCCTGGTCTGACGGACCTTACCTATGGTCAGATGATGACCGAGGAAGAGTTCCTCGACGCGCAGGATCAGTATGGCATGGACGCCTTCACCGCCAACATCGGCGCCGAAGCGATCCGCGAGATGCTGGCGGCGATCGACCTTGAATCCGAAGCAGAAAACCTGCGCGCGGACCTCAAGGAAGCCACTGGCGAGCTGAAGCCGAAGAAGATCATCAAGCGCCTGAAGGTGGTTGAGAGCTTCCTCGAGTCCGGCAATCGCCCGGAGTGGATGATTCTGACCGTTGTACCGGTCATCCCGCCGGAACTGCGCCCGCTGGTGCCGCTGGACGGTGGCCGCTTTGCGACCTCCGACTTGAACGACCTGTACCGCCGCGTGATCAACCGGAACAACCGCCTCAAGCGCCTCATCGAGCTGCGCGCGCCGGACATCATCGTCCGCAACGAAAAGCGGATGCTTCAGGAATCCGTAGACGCGCTGTTCGACAACGGCCGCCGTGGCCGCGTGATCACCGGTGCTAACAAGCGCCCGCTGAAATCGCTGTCCGACATGCTCAAAGGCAAGCAGGGTCGCTTCCGTCAGAACCTTTTGGGTAAGCGCGTCGACTTCTCCGGCCGTTCGGTCATTGTGACCGGCCCCGAGCTCAAGCTGCATCAGTGCGGCTTGCCCAAGAAGATGGCGTTGGAGCTCTTCAAGCCCTTCATCTACTCGCGTTTGGAGGCCAAAGGCCTGTCCAGCACAGTGAAGCAGGCTAAGAAGCTGGTTGAAAAAGAGCGCCCGGAAGTTTGGGATATCCTCGACGAGGTGATCCGCGAACACCCGGTCATGCTGAACCGTGCGCCGACGCTGCACCGTCTTGGCATTCAGGCGTTCGAACCCACGCTGATCGAAGGCAAGGCCATCCAGCTGCACCCGCTGGTGTGTTCGGCGTTCAACGCGGACTTCGACGGTGACCAGATGGCTGTTCACGTGCCGCTGAGCCTTGAGGCCCAGCTCGAAGCGCGCGTTCTGATGATGTCGACGAACAACGTTCTGTCGCCTGCCAACGGCTCGCCGATCATCGTTCCGTCGCAGGATATGATCCTTGGTCTCTACTACGTCACCATCATGCGTGAAGGCATGAAAGGTGAGGGCATGATCTTCTCCTCCATCGAGGAAGTGGAACACGCTCTGACCGCCGGTGAAGTGCATCTGCACGCCAAGATCGAAGCCCGGATCAAGCAGATCGACGACGAAGGCAACGAAGTCATCAAGCGGTTTGAAACCACGCCGGGCCGCGTCCGTCTGGGCAGCCTGCTGCCGATGAACGCCAAGGCGCCGTTTGATCTGGTAAACCAGCTTCTGCGGAAGAAAGACGTTCAGCGCGTCATCGACACTGTCTACCGTTACTGCGGTCAGAAAGAGTCCGTCATTTTCTGTGATCAGATCATGACCATGGGCTTCCGCGAAGCCTTCAAGGCGGGCATTTCCTTCGGCAAGGACGACATGGTCATCCCCGAAAGCAAATGGCCGATCGTGGAAGACACCCGTGATCAGGTGAAGGACTTCGAACAGCAGTACATGGACGGCCTGATCACCCAGGGCGAAAAGTACAACAAGGTTGTCGACGCCTGGTCGAAGTGTAACGACAAGGTCACTGAGGCGATGATGTCCACCATCTCGTCGGAACAGCGTGCTGAAGACGGCTCGGAAATGGAACCGAACTCGGTTTACATGATGGCCCACTCCGGTGCGCGTGGCTCGGTTACGCAGATGAAGCAGCTGGGCGGGATGCGCGGCCTGATGGCGAAGCCGAACGGCGACATCATCGAGACGCCGATCATCTCGAACTTCAAGGAAGGTCTGACCGTTCTCGAGTACTTCAACTCGACCCACGGCGCCCGTAAGGGTCTGTCCGACACCGCCTTGAAAACCGCGAACTCCGGTTACCTGACCCGTCGTCTTGTTGACGTTGCGCAGGACTGCATCGTGCGTATGGATGATTGCGGAACCGAGCGTGCGATCACTGCCGAGGCGGCTGTGAACGACGGTGAGGTTGTGGCAACCATCGGTGAACGTGTGCTGGGCCGTGTGGCTGCGGATGACGTGCTCATTCCGGGCACCGAAACCGTGCTGGTGCGCGAAGGTCAGCTCATCGACGAGCGTATGGCTGACGCGATCGAGGACGCCGCTGTGCAGTCCATGCGCATCCGCTCGCCGCTGACCTGTGAAGCGGAAGAAGGCGTTTGCGCCACCTGCTACGGCCGTGACCTTGCGCGTGGTACGAAGGTGAACGTCGGTGAAGCCGTCGGCATCATCGCGGCGCAGTCGATCGGTGAACCGGGCACGCAGCTGACCATGCGGACGTTCCACATGGGCGGCGTTGCGCAGGGTTCCTCGCGTTCCTTCCAGGAAGCCAGCCAGAACGGTAAGATCGTCTTCGCAAACCCGGGCACGATCACCAATGCCGCTGGTGAGCTGATCGTCATGAACCGGAACATGACCGTGATGATCATGTCCGATCAGGACGAAGAACTGGCATCGCACAAGATGGGCTACGGCTCGAAGCTGTTTGTCAAAGAGGGCGACACCGTTGCTCGCGGCGACAAACTCTACGAGTGGGACCCCTACACGCTGCCGATCATCGCCGAGAAAGACGGTATCGCCAAGCACGTGGACCTCGTGAACGGCCTCGCCGTGCGCGAAGAAACGGACGACGCGACAGGCATGACCCAGAAGATCGTGATCGACTGGCGTGCGGCTCCGAAGGGCAACGAGCTCAAGCCGGAAATCATCCTCATGGGTGCCGATGGCGAGCCGGTGCGCAACGATGCGGGCAATCCGATCACCTACACCATGTCCGTGGACGCTATTCTGTCCTGTGAAGATGGCCAGGAGGTCAAAGCCGGTGACGTTGTTGCGCGTATCCCGCGTGAAGGTGCGAAGACGAAGGACATCACCGGTGGTCTGCCGCGTGTTGCCGAACTCTTCGAGGCGCGTCGTCCGAAGGACCACGCGATCATCGCCGAGATCGACGGTTACGTCCGCTTCGGGAAGGACTACAAGAACAAGCGCCGCATTTCCATCGAGCCCTCGGATGAGAACCTCGAGCCGCGCGAGTACATGATCCCGAAAGGCAAGCACATCCCGGTTGGTGAAGGCGACTTCATCTCGAAGGGCGACTACATCATGGACGGCAACCCGGCCCCGCACGACATTCTGTCGATCATGGGGATCGAGGCTCTGGCCAACTACATGATTGACGAAGTGCAGGACGTGTACCGACTGCAGGGCGTGAAGATCAACGACAAGCACGTTGAGGTGATCGTCCGTCAGATGCTGCAGAAGTGGGAGATCCTGGAGTCCGGTGACACCACGCTTCTCAAAGGCGAACACGTTGACAAGATCGAGTTCGATCAGGCCAACGAGAAAGCCGAGAAGAAGGGTGGCCGTCCGGCGAAGGGTGAGCCGATCCTGCTTGGTATCACCAAGGCGTCGTTGCAGACCCGTTCGTTCATCTCCGCGGCGTCCTTCCAGGAAACCACGCGCGTGCTGACCGAAGCCTCCGTGCAGGGCAAGAAGGACACGCTGATCGGTCTCAAGGAGAACGTCATCGTGGGCCGTCTGATCCCGGCGGGCACCGGTGGTGCGACGCAGGAGATGCGCCACATCGCGCAGCAGCGTGACAACGTTGTCATCGAAGCGCGCCGTGAAGAGGCAGAGGCCGCAGCGGCCCTTGCCGCGCCGGAGCCGGTGGCGGAAGACATCGTGGGTGGCGACGAGTTCGACACGCTGATCGTCGACACGCCGGAAAGCCGCGAGTGATCGCCAAACGGCTCTAAGCCAGAAAATCAGAACGCCCCGACCCATGAGGCCGGGGCGTTTTTTGTTTTCGACCCATGGCGTCGCAAATGGCATGGCCGCCGCCTTGGCCGCTTGCTAAGCGTCGGGCATGACCCAACTCTCGGACAATGCTCGCGGCGCTTTGCTGATGGTCGCTTCGATGACCGCCTTCACGCTTGGCGACATTTGCGTGAAGGGAATCGGCACAAGCATGCCTTTGTCGCAGCTGCTGACGCTGCGCGGCGTGGTCTCGACCCTGTTCATCGGCATTCTGGCTTGGCGGGCAGGGGCGTTGCACCTGGATTTCCCACAAAAGGACAAGGCCCTCGTTCTTCTGCGCGCCATCGCCGAAGTTCTTGCGGCCGTGTTTTTCTTCACAGCCTTGTTCAACATGCCCATCGCCAACGTCTCGGCGCTTTTGCAGATGCTGCCGCTGACAATCACTCTCGGTAGCGCGGTTTTCTTCAACGAGCCGGTGGGCTGGCGGAGGTGGTGTGCGATCGGGGTGGGTTTCTTCGGGATGTTGCTGATCGTTCGGCCGGGGACGGAAGGGTTCAACATTCATTCCCTGTCCGCTCTTGCGGCGGTTGCGAGCGTAACTCTGCGCGATCTCGTCACCCGCCCCTTGTCCCGTGCAGTGCCATCCCTGACAGTCACCTTCGCCACCTCGGCGGGTGTTTTGATCTTTGCCTCCCTTTGGTCGTTAGGTCAGGATTGGGTTCCGCTGACGGCGGCAAACACAGGCCTTCTCGCCGGGGCAAGCCTGTTCATTATCGGCGGCTACAGTTTCAGTGTCATGGTCATGCGCGTAGGCGAAGTTGGGTTCATAGCGCCGTTCCGGTACACCAGCCTCGTTCTGTCGCTGATCCTCGGTTATCTGGTGTTCGCGGAACTGCCCGCGCCCATCGCATTAATCGGCGCTGCGATTATCGTTTGTACCGGGCTCTACACGCTCTGGCGCGAAATGCGGTTGCAGGCCCGTCAGGCAAAGACGCGCCGGACCTGATCCGCATCGATTGCAAAGCGGTCGCGGAACAGAGCCTCGCCCTGTGTATCCAGCCGGGGCAGGGCGACCGGTTTTACATGTTTCTTTTGCCGGGAGTCGTTGTGGTCGTTGTGGCCGCGCACGAACATCTCGGGTGCGGTGAAGGTCACGGTCGGCATGAACTGATTGATCTTGTTGTGCCCGAAGTTCAGGATCGTCTGACGGACGCCGGCCGCCACGGACATGCCTTGGGCAACACCCCAATAGGGGGTGACGTTGGGATCGGCGCAAAGTCCGCCCGCATCTGGACGCGCCACATAGCCTCGGTTCCAATCAAAGCCGACAAGCCTGTGTTGCGAGACCAGGGAGGCACAATCTTGTGCGGCTTGCTTCAAATGGGCGACAAAATCGACCGCGACGGCATCATCGTCATCATGGCGGAATTGCAAACAAGGTTGATCCATATCGCGGACACTGTTCATGACGGACTGGCAGACTTTTCGATGAGGGCCGGGGGGGCGCGCCTCGATCCGGGCCTGGGGGAAGTCCTGGACCAACTCCAACAGGCGGGCAATCCAGTGCTCGGGCATCTCTTCGCCAATGAGGATGACAAAGGTGAAGTCAGGATCGGTTTGTGCCTTCAGGCCGGGCAGACAGATGGCCTCGAAGTGCCGAAACCGCTCGGTCATTCGCGCATCGGACCACAGGTAGGCCATGCGATCCCGGATGCTTTCATGTTCCACCTGAAAGCCGCCCTCGGCCGGGTAGGAAAAGCGGCAAAAGCCGATAGTCTGCATGAGAAAATCCCCGCTGGACCGAACTGAAAATTCGTGGCTAAAGCATTGCATTGCCCCCATTTGCGCGCAACGGGAACATGCGGTTGACAGGGGGGGCGACTCTCCGTATACGCCCCCCATCCGGCTGGGGGTCTCCCCAATGCCGCATTCAAAAGTCTAGTGGTCAAGATCCGGGCGACTTAACTGCCCCGATCCTCTGAGAACCCGCCGCATCGTTCACCTCGGAATGGGAGCGAAGCGGCCTTTGTTCGTTGCAGACCTGTAGCGAACGTCAAATTCGAGGTGATCTGCGGACGCGCAGGGCGCCATATCAAAACCTCGTCGGGCCAGCCCCGGCGTCACATATGTGAAAGCACGGGGAAAGTCCGAATGCCCACGATCCAACAGCTGATCCGCAAGCCGCGTCAGCCCAAAATCAAACGCTCCAAGTCCCAGCACCTCGAGCAGTGCCCCCAGAAGCGTGGTGTTTGCACCCGCGTCTACACCACCACGCCGAAGAAGCCGAACTCGGCTATGCGTAAAGTGGCCAAGGTCCGTCTGACCAACGGCTTTGAGGTGATCTCCTACATCCCCGGTGAAAGCCACAACCTTCAGGAACACTCCGTTGTCCTGATCCGTGGCGGCCGTGTGAAAGACCTTCCGGGTGTCCGTTACCACATCCTCCGCGGTGTTCTGGATACCCAAGGCGTCAAGGACCGGAAGCAGCGTCGCTCCAAGTACGGCGCGAAGCGTCCCAAGTAATGTGACCCGCGTCCCGGACCTGATCCGGGACCTCCACCGATGAGGCCCTGGATCAGGTCCGGGGCGCGAAGAGACCAAGATAAAAGGAGACGCCGATGTCACGTCGTCACGCCGCTGAGAAGCGCGAAGTTCTGCCCGACGCCAAGTATGGTGATCGCGTTCTGACAAAATTCATGAACAACCTGATGCTCGACGGTAAGAAATCCACCGCCGAGAAAATCGTCTACAACGCCCTCGACCGCGTCGAGACGAAAGTGAAGCGCGCACCTGTGGAACTGTTCCACGAAGCGCTCGACAACATCAAGCCGTCGGTTGAGGTTCGCTCCCGCCGTGTTGGTGGCGCCACCTACCAGGTGCCCGTCGAAGTGCGCCCTGAGCGTCGCGAAGCTCTGGCGATCCGCTGGCTCATCACCGCATCCCGCGCCCGCAACGAGAACACCATGGAAGAGCGCCTCGCCGGCGAACTCCTTGACGCAGTGCAATCGCGTGGCGCAGCCGTTAAGAAGCGCGAAGACACCCACAAAATGGCCGACGCGAACAAAGCGTTCAGCCATTACCGCTGGTAAACTCCGGAAGGTTCCAAGCCAATGGCACGTGATTATCCCCTCGACCGGTACCGCAACTTCGGTATCATGGCGCACATCGATGCAGGTAAAACCACCTGCTCCGAGCGTATCCTTTTCTACACCGGCAAATCCCACAACATCGGTGAGGTGCACGATGGTGCAGCCACCATGGACTGGATGGAGCAGGAGCAGGAACGCGGTATCACCATCACTTCCGCTGCGACGACCACGTTCTGGGAGCGCACCGAAGATGGCAAAACCGCCGATTCCGAAAAGCACCGCCTGAACATCATCGACACCCCCGGCCACGTTGACTTCACCATCGAAGTCGAGCGTTCGCTGGCGGTTCTCGACGGTGCCGTGTGTGTTCTCGACGCCAACGCCGGTGTTGAGCCGCAAACCGAAACCGTGTGGCGTCAGGCTGACCGCTACAAGGTTCCGCGCATGGTGTTCGTCAACAAGATGGACAAGATCGGCGCGGACTTCTTCAACTGCGTCAACATGATCGAAGACCGCACTGGCGCTCGCGCGATCCCGGTTGGTGTTCCGATCGGCGCAGAGAACGAGCTCGAAGGTCTTGTTGACCTCGTGACCATGGAAGAGTGGCTCTGGCAGGGTGAAGATCTGGGCGCGTCCTGGGTCAAGGCCCCGATCCGCGAGAGCCTTCAGGACATGGCCACCGAGTGGCGCGAGAAGATGATCGAAGCCGCCGTCGAGCAAGACGACGACGCGATGGAAGCGTATCTCGAAGGCAACGAACCCGATGTTGAGACCCTGCGCAAACTGCTGCGCATCGGCACGCTGAACATGTCGTTCGTTCCGGTTCTGGGTGGTTCCGCGTTCAAAAACAAAGGTGTTCAGCCGCTGCTCAATGCCGTGATCGATTACCTGCCCAGCCCGCTGGACGTGGTCGACTACATGGGCTTTGCACCGGGTGACGAAACCGAAGAGCGTAACATCGCCCGCCGTGCGGACGACGACATGGCGTTCTCGGGCCTGGCCTTCAAAATCATGAACGACCCCTTCGTGGGCTCGCTGACATTTGTGCGGATCTACTCCGGTCAGCTCAACAAGGGCGACTCCATGCTCAACTCCACCAAGGAGAAGAAAGAGCGTGTTGGCCGTATGATGATGATGCACTCCAACAACCGCGAAGAGATCGAAGAGGCATTTGCCGGCGATATCATCGCGCTTGGCGGCCTGAAGGACACCACCACCGGTGACACCCTGTGTGACGCCAAGGATCCGGTTGTTCTGGAAACCATGACCTTCCCCGATCCGGTTATCGAGATCGCGGTTGAGCCCAAGACCAAGGGCGACCAGGAGAAGATGTCCCAGGGTCTGGCCCGTCTGGCCGCAGAAGACCCGTCCTTCCGCGTGGAGACCGACCTCGAGTCCGGTCAGACCATCATGAAGGGCATGGGCGAACTTCACCTGGATATCCTGGTTGACCGTCTCAAGCGGGAATTCAAGGTTGAGGCCAACATCGGTGCGCCGCAGGTGGCCTATCGTGAGACCATCGGTCACGAAGTTGAACACACCTACACCCACAAGAAACAGTCGGGTGGTTCGGGTCAGTTCGGCGAAGTGAAGATGATCATCTCCCCGACAGAGCCGGGCGAAGGTTACTCCTTCGAAAGCCGCATCGTTGGTGGTGCTGTTCCGAAGGAATACATCCCCGGTGTTGAAAAGGGTGTGAAATCGGTTATGGACAGCGGCCCGCTGGCTGGCTTCCCCGTGATCGACTTCAAGGTTGCCCTGATCGACGGTAAGTTCCACGACGTGGACTCCAGCGTTCTGGCGTTCGAGATCGCAGCCCGTATGTGTATGCGTGAAGGCATGCGCAAAGCTGGCGCGAAACTGCTCGAGCCGATGATGAAAGTCGAAGTGATCACGCCGGAAGAGTACACCGGTGGCATCATCGGTGACCTCACCTCCCGTCGTGGTCAGGTGTCCGGTCAGGAGCCGCGCGGCAACGCCGTGGCGATCAACGCCTTTGTTCCGCTGGCCAACATGTTCGGCTACATCAACACCCTGCGCTCCATGTCCTCGGGCCGCGCGCAGTTCACGATGCAGTTCGACCACTACGACCCGGTTCCGCAGAACATCTCTGACGAGATCCAGGCCAAATACGCATAAACGGGATGGCGGGGATGACCCCGCCCTACCCACCACTGTAGGGTGAGCCTTTGGTCCACCGCCCACCAAAAATCTTAGGGAGCCAATACAATGGCAAAGGAAAAGTTTGAACGCGGCAAGCCGCACTGCAACATCGGCACGATTGGTCACGTTGACCACGGCAAGACGACGCTGACGGCGGCGATCACGAAGTACTTCGGTGACTTCAAAGCCTACGATCAGATCGACGGCGCACCGGAAGAGAAAGCCCGTGGCATCACCATCTCGACCGCACACGTCGAGTACGAAACCGAAGCACGTCACTACGCACACGTCGACTGCCCCGGCCACGCTGACTATGTGAAGAACATGATCACCGGTGCCGCGCAGATGGACGGCGCGATCCTCGTTGTGAACGCCGCTGACGGCCCGATGCCGCAGACCCGTGAGCACATCCTGCTCGGCCGCCAGGTGGGTATCCCCGCCATGGTCGTGTTCCTGAACAAAGTTGACCAGGTCGACGACGAAGAGCTGCTCGAGCTCGTCGAAATGGAAGTACGCGAACTGCTGTCCGAGTACGACTTCCCGGGCGACGATATTCCGATCGTTGCAGGCTCCGCTCTGGCAGCCATGGAAGGCCGTGACAACGCGATCGGCGAAGACAAGATCAAGGAACTGATGGCAGCTGTGGATGAGTACATCCCGCAGCCCGAGCGCGCTGTTGACCAGCCGTTCCTGATGCCGATCGAAGACGTGTTCTCGATCTCCGGCCGCGGTACCGTTGTGACCGGCCGTGTTGAGCGTGGCGTGATCAACGTGGGTGACGAGATCGAGATCGTGGGTATCCGCGACACCTCGAAAACCACCTGCACCGGCGTTGAAATGTTCCGCAAGCTGCTCGACCGCGGTGAAGCAGGCGACAACATCGGCGCGCTGCTGCGCGGCGTTGACCGTGACGGCGTTGAGCGTGGTCAGGTTCTCTGCAAGCCGGGCTCCGTGAACCCGCATACCAAGTTCGAAGCCGAGGTCTACATCCTGACCAAGGAAGAAGGTGGCCGTCACACGCCGTTCTTCGCGAACTACCGTCCGCAGTTCTACTTCCGCACGACGGACGTGACCGGCACGGTTCAGCTGCCCGAGGGCACCGAAATGGTTATGCCGGGCGACAACCTGAAGTTCGGCGTTGAGCTGATCGCTCCGATCGCCATGGAAGACGGCCTCCGCTTCGCGATCCGCGAAGGCGGCCGCACCGTGGGTTCCGGCGTTGTTGCGAAAATCATCGAGTAATCTGGACGCGTTTTTCTAAAAACGCTGTCCGGTGGCGCCAGACGAGTTTTCAACGAAAACTCTGTCGAGAGCCACTCGGTTGAAGAAAAAGAAGGGCGTCCCTAACGGGGCGCCCTTTTCTCGTTTGTGTTACTTAGAAAAGAATTTGTTAGAAGGGTCTAACTATTGAAGGGGGCATTCGATGCTGTTGACGACCGCAGAAGATATTGCCGCATTTGTGCAAGAAATTAGGAGAGAAAGCGACCGAGGCCTACCTCTGGTTGCTTTAGGACTAATTGACGAATTGCTACTCGAAACTCTCCGTGCCTTTTTTCGTGAAACGAAATCAACAAAGTATTTGCTGGATGATGGAAACGCTCCCCTCGGAAGTGTTTCGTCGCGGCTTCATGCCTGCTTCGCTCTCGGTTTGATTAACGACTTTGAGTTCGCAGAAATCATGTTGCTCAGAAAGGTGCGTAACTTGTTCGCTCACAAGAAACACGGAATGAGCTTTTGCGACGAACAAGTTCGCGGATATTGCTCAACCTTGAAGTCCGATCTTCCCAAAGATGCGGGCTATGATACCAAAGATCCGCGCTTCCGCTTTGAAAATGCTACGGTTTGTATGGTGCTCAGACTTTACCATCGTGCAGATTGGGTGAAACTGAAAAGATGCGATCTGTGCGAGGCGGCGCAGCTACCACCAAGTCTTTGGCGTTCATTTGAAGATGACCCTCCCCCGGACGGCCAATCATTTATTGCTATTGGCCCTGGGAATCCTCGGCTTGGAGCTGAAAAAGAGACCGGAAAATGAATGAGGACATTTGACAGATTCGATGCATAGGGACGCTGCGTCGAAACTAACGACGTTAGACACCAACACCCCCTTGCCACCTCCCCTCAAACCTCCTATACGCGCGCAACGATCAATGGATCGTGTGAGGCGGGGTGATTCCCCGCCTTTTAGGTTCGACGAGGGTTTGCGGTGGTCGCGGGTCCTCCTCTCAACCTCAATGCCAAAATAGGAATGTTCAATGAACCAGAACATCCGTATCCGGCTCAAGGCGTTTGATTACCGCGTGCTGGACGCCAGCACCCAGGAAATCGTCAACACCGCCAAGCGCACCGGCGCCACCGTTCGTGGCCCGATCCCGCTGCCGAACAAGATCGAAAAATTCACCGTTCTGCGTGGTCCCCACGTCAACAAGAAGTCGCGTGACCAGTTCGAGATCCGGACGCACAAGCGTATGCTCGACATCGTTGACCCGACACCGCAGACCGTTGACGCGCTGATGAAGCTCGACCTCGCCGCAGGCGTGGACGTCGAGATCAAAGTATAAGGAGGGCACCGTTATGTTGCGCTCCGGCGTTATTGCAAAAAAGATCGGCATGACCCGTCTCTTCATGGAAGACGGCAAGCAGATCCCCGTCACCGTTCTTCAGCTGGACAAGCTGCAGGTGGTGTCTCAACGGACCAACGACCAGCACGGCTACACCGCCGTTCAGCTGGGCGCGGGTACCGCAAAAGCCAAGAACACCTCGAAAGCCATGCGTGGTCACTTTGCTGCGGCAAAGGTTGAGCCCAAGCGCAAGGTTGCCGAGTTCCGCGTGGACGAGGAAGCGCTGATCGCAGTGGGCGAAGAGCTCTCCGCTGATCACTACTTCGAAGGTCAGTACGTTGACGTTGCGGGCACCACCATCGGTAAAGGTTTTGCCGGTGCTATGAAGCGCCACAACTTCGGTGGTCTTCGTGCGACACACGGTGTGTCCATCTCCCACCGTTCCCACGGTTCGACAGGTCAGTGTCAGGACCCGGGCAAGGTGTTCAAGGGCAAGAAAATGGCCGGCCACATGGGTGCTGTCCGCGTCACCACGCAGAACCTGCAGGTCGTCAAGACCGACGCAGATCGCGGCCTGATCATGATCAAAGGCGCGGTTCCGGGTTCCAAGGGTGGCTGGGTCACCGTGAAGGACGCGGTCAAGAAGCCGTTCCCCGAGAACGCCGTTCTGCCCGCCGGTCTGAAGGCATCCGAAGCCCCCGCGGCTGAGGCGCCCGCTGAAGAAGGAGGCGAGGCATGAAACTCGACGTTATCAAGCTTGATGGCGCAGCCGCAGGCTCCGTCGACCTGACCGATGAGATCTTTGATCTCGAGCCGCGCGCAGACATTCTGCACCGCGTGGTTCGCTGGCAGCGCAACAAGGCGCAGGCTGGCACGCACAAGGTCAAGACGCGCTCGGAAGTGTCCTACTCCACCAAGAAGATCTATCGCCAGAAGGGCACCGGCGGCGCACGCCACGGCTCCCGCAAGGCGCCCATCTTCCGCAAGGGTGGTATCTACAAGGGCCCGACCCCGCGTAGCCACGCGCATGACCTTCCCAAGAAGGTGCGCGCACTTGGTCTCAAGCACGCTCTGTCCGCCAAGGCGAAAGCAGGCGCGCTGGTGATCATCGAGAACGCGGAAACCGAAGCCAAGACTTCGGCTCTGGCCAAGCAGGTGAAAAGCCTCGGCTGGAAGCGCGCTCTGGTTATCGACGGTGCTTCGGTCAACGAAGGCTTTGCCGCCGCTGCCCGCAACATCGAAGGTCTGGACGTGCTGCCCAGCATGGGCGCAAACGTCTATGACATCCTCAAGCGTGACACGCTCGTGCTCACGAAGGCGGGTGTCGAAGCTCTGGAGGCTCGACTGAAATGAGTGCTAACGCAACGCATTACGACGTGATCCGCAAGCCGATCATCACCGAGAAATCCACCATGGCGTCCGAGAACGGCGCGGTGGTCTTCGAAGTGGCGATCGACAGCAACAAGCCGCAGATCAAGGAGGCCGTTGAGGCGCTCTTTGGTGTGAAGGTCAAAGCTGTGAACACCACGATCACCAAAGGCAAGGTCAAGCGCTTCCGCGGCCAGATGGGCAAGCGGAAAGACGTGAAAAAGGCCTATGTGACCCTCGAAGAGGGCAACACGATCGACGTGTCGACCGGCCTGTAACGGCTTTGGGCGGGGCTTGCCCCGACCTATGCAAAAAGAAACCCGGCTCTGGATCAGAGCCGGGTTTTTTGTTTACCCCATCAGTTGTCCCGCCTCGGGCACCCAGCGGAATTCGGCATCGTCGCCGCCCGGCGCGACGTATCCCACGGCGGGGAAGGGCATGTGGTAGCCAATAGCCGGCACTCGGTCTGCGGCGATCATGCCCAGCACCTTACGGCGGCTCGCGGCGGCGGCTTCCTTGTCGGCGTCAAAGCGCACTTCCCAATCCGGGCGCGCCAGGGACCAGACCGGGTGGTTGGCGAGGTCGGCAAAGATCACGAGCCCCTGACCCGCGCTTTCAAGCCGGTAAACCATATGCCCCGGCGTGTGCCCAAAGGCGGCCATGCCGGTAATCCCACCGGTCACATCGCCACCGTCTCCGATGAAGGACATCTTCTCGGCCATAGGGCGCACATTGGCTTCGAAACGCTCGTTTTCCTGCCCGGCCCAGTGATCGTACTCCGCTTGCCCGGCCACATAGCGCGCATTCGCAAAGGTCGGCGCGCCGTCTTTCATCATGCCGCCGATGTGGTCGCCATGCATATGGGTCAGGACAACCACATCAACCTGATCCGGGCTGTACCCAGCCGACTGAAGAGCGCCCCCTGTGGCGTCTGCATTCAAGCCGGTGTCAAAGAGGATCAGTTCGGATCCCGTGTTGACCAGAGTCGGGGTGAAGAAGAACTGAGACGCTGCGGTCGACAGGAAGTTCGCCTCGCTGACGGCGGCAAACTCATCGGCAGACACGTTCATGCCGAAAATGCCTTGCGGGTTCTCACGTGGTCTCGTTCCGGCGAGGATCGTCGTGACTTCGAAGCCACCGATCATGAAACGGCGATGACGCGCAAAACTGGCCCCCATCATGGGCGCTTCGGCGCGCGCGGTTGAGGCCAGCCCGGCAAGCGGCAAAGCAGCTCCCGCGGCGAGTAGATTGCGGCGTGATATCGTGGTCATTGGCGTGTCTCCCTATTTCGCCCTCTTCGATTTGGAGGTAAGTCGATTGACTGTCGTGTCCTTCACAGGTGTGTGATCGTCTGGGAGGGGGCGATTTTCGGAGGTGTTTTCTTTGTCGACTTTGGTTGTGGCATGGGACTTAAAGCGTGACCGTTTGGAGGTGGTTTGGGGGATCGCAAGGCGCCAAAAAATCGTAAAGACGCATTGTTCTTAATCCGTACGCGATTTTCAATGGAGTCTCACATTCCGAAACGGCGTCCGAATGCCCCAGTTACTCATCTCAGATAAAACAGTCCTTTTCACAAAGACTGTGGATTCCGAAACTTTATTGCAGGTTGTCCGCCATTGGGCTGACCTTTTGGCGGCACGCAGGTTTCAAGACGCCTATGCGCTAACAGCGCATGACCCTTACCATGAATGGTCGCCCGATCTGATAAGGGAGTGTATCAATGGGTACGGGACGCCATTTGAGGACTATTGGGGCGACAAAAGGCACTGGGTTACCTCGTTGGATAAAGCCACGGGAACAAGCCCATGTGCAGAAGTTGATTGGTTCGATGAGCCTTGCGGAGGTGGCACCTTCGGCGAAATTTGGTTTGACCTACCTTTGGACGGCAAGTGGTCCGATCTGACAGCGACCTTTGATATTGCGCCCTATAGAGCTTCGCTGGTTTTGGTCCTAAACGGCATTTACGTGCACTGATTTTGACGTCACATGTTTTTGGCCGCTGGCCTTGACCCCACCCCCGCAAACCCCTAGTAGACCCCATCTGCACTGCCCCGGGATTCGTTCCGGGGCTTTGCTGTTGTTCTGACAAAGCCTTCGGGCCAAGCAGACATATCCACCGGGCACCTTCGGGGGCCTATACTCAGGGGCAGCGAACCTGCCTCACACATAGCGTCTCGCAAGGGGCGCGCATGCAAACGGAAGACAGAAAGCATGGCACTCAAGTCGTACAAACCGACGACGCCGGGCCAGCGCGGGCTGGTACTGATCGACCGTTCGGAGCTGTGGAAAGGTCGTCCTGTCAAGGCCCTCACCGAGGGTCTGACCAAAAAGGGCGGACGTAACAACACCGGACGGATCACGATGCGTCGCAAAGGCGGCGGGGCAAAGCGCCTCTACCGCATCGTGGACTTCAAGCGGAACAAATTCGACGTTGCAGCCACCGTGGCCCGCATCGAATATGACCCCAACCGTACCGCCTTCATCGCGCTCGTTCAGTATGACGACGGCGAACAGGCCTACATCCTCGCGCCCCAGCGTCTCGCCATCGGCGACCGCATCGTCGCATCGGCCAAGGCCGACGTGAAGCCGGGCAACGCGATGCCGTTCTCGGGCCTCCCGATCGGTACAATCGTGCACAACATCGAACTGAAGCCCGGCAAGGGTGGTCAGATCGCACGCGCCGCGGGCACCTATGCCCAGTTCGTCGGCCGTGACGGTGGCTACGCTCAGATCCGCCTGTCTTCGGGCGAACTGCGCCTCGTGCGTCAGGAGTGCATGGCAACGGTTGGCGCGGTCTCGAACCCGGACAACTCGAACCAGAACTACGGTAAAGCGGGCCGCATGCGCCACAAGGGCATCCGCCCGAGCGTTCGCGGTGTTGTCATGAACCCGATCGACCACCCCCATGGTGGTGGTGAAGGCCGGACCTCCGGTGGTCGTCACCCTGTGACACCTTGGGGCAAGCCGACCAAGGGCAAGCGCACCCGCAACACCAACAAGGCGTCGCAGAAGCTGATCATCCGCTCGCGTCACGCCAAGAAGAAGGGTCGCTAAGATATGTCGCGCTCTGTATGGAAAGGTCCGTTCGTTGACGCTTATGTCCTCAAGAAGGCAGAAGCGGCACGCGAATCCGGCCGTAACGAAGTTATCAAGATCTGGTCCCGCCGCTCGACGATCCTGCCCCAGTTCGTGGGTCTGACGTTTGGCGTCTACAACGGCCAGAAGCACATCCCGGTCAACGTGACTGAGGACATGATCGGTCAGAAGTTCGGCGAATACAGCCCGACCCGTACCTACTACGGTCACGCTGCCGACAAGAAAGCCAAGAGGAAGTAAGCCATGGGCAAGGATAAGAATCCCCGCCGCGTGGCGGACAACGAAGCGATGGCAAAGCTGCGCATGCTGCGCACCAGCCCGCAGAAGCTGAACCTCGTGGCTCAGCTGATCCGTGGCAAGAAGGTGGACAAGGCCCTCACGGACCTGACCTTCTCCAAGAAGCGGATCGCGGTTGACGTGAAGAAGTGCCTTCAGTCCGCTATCGCCAATGCCGAGAACAACCACGGTCTGGACGTTGACGAGCTCGTCGTCGCGGAGGCCTTTGTTGGCAAGAACCTGATCATGAAGCGCGGTCGCCCGCGGGCGCGTGGTCGTTTCGGTCGCATCAACAAGCCGTTCTCGGAACTCACCATCAAGGTGCGTCAGGTTGAGGAGCAAGCCTAATGGGTAACAAGACCAATCCGATCGGCATGCGCCTTCAGGTGAACCGCACCTGGGACAGCCGCTGGTACGCCGACACCAAGGACTATGGTGATCTCCTGCTGGAAGACATCGCGATCCGCGAGTTCATCCAGGATGAGTGCAAGCAGGCCGGTGTTGCCCGCGTGATCATCGAGCGCCCCCACAAGAAGTGCCGTGTGACCATTCACACTGCGCGTCCGGGCGTGATCATCGGCAAGAAAGGCGCGGACATCGAAGTGCTTCGCAAGAAGCTCGCAAAGATGACCGACAGCGAACTGCACCTGAACATCGTCGAAGTGCGCAAGCCGGAACTCGACGCCCAGCTGGTTGGCGAGTCCATCGCTCAGCAGCTCGAGCGCCGTGTGTCGTTCCGCCGTGCCATGAAACGTGCCGTGCAGAACGCAATGCGAATGGGCGCCCTGGGTATCCGGGTGAACGTCGCTGGTCGTCTGGGTGGTGCGGAAATCGCGCGTACCGAATGGTACCGTGAGGGCCGTGTGCCGCTTCACACTCTGCGTGCCGATATCGATTACGCAAATGTCGAGGCGACCACGCCTTACGGCATCATCGGGATCAAGGTCTGGATCTTCAAAGGTGAGATCATGGAACATGACCCGTCCGCGCGTGACCGCAAGGCACAGGAACTCCAGGACGGTCCGGCCCCGCGTGGCGCCGGCGGCCGTCGCTAAGGGAGAACTGAGAAATGCTTCAGCCAAAGCGTACTAAATTCCGCAAGATGCACAAAGGCCGGATCAAAGGCCTTGCCAAAGGCGGTTCCGATCTGAACTTCGGCACATACGGCCTCAAGGCCACCCAGCCGGAACGTGTGACCGCACGTCAGATCGAAGCAGCCCGTCGTGCCATGACGCGTCACATGAAGCGTCAGGGTCGTGTCTGGATCCGCATCTTCCCGGACACCCCCGTGACCGCCAAGCCCATCGAAGTTCGTATGGGTAAAGGTAAGGGTTCCGTTGACCGCTGGACCTGCAAGGTCAAGCCGGGCCGCGTGATGTTCGAAATCGACGGCGTTGCCGAAGATATCGCACGCGAAGCTCTGCGCCTTGCGGCCATGAAACTGCCGGTCAAAACCCGCGTGGTGGTACGCGAAGACTGGTAAGTCTTCGTCGTCCGAAAATCTCGAAAGCCCCTGCCGCAATGCGGTGGGGGCTTTTTCTTTTGGAGAGAGAGACTAAGCTGTCCCAAATCGAGACCCGAGGGACCATGTTTTCCACTCTGCGCCAAAAACTTGTCCTTGCGGTTGTGAACGCGGCGGCTCGCGGCAATCCACTCGCGAAGCGCGCCATGGCGCATGAAACCCGAAAGTTTCTGGAAACACTCCCGGCCGCGTCCCCAATTGTTCGGGGAGATTTCCAGATACCGGATCTGGATCGGCCGTTGCCGGAGGCTCGCCAGGGCGGGATGTTCGGGGATTATGAGTTGATGCCCCTTGAACATCAGGTGGCGACCGCAGCGAAGATTTGCGGGCGGCGCATCGAGAACATGCAGAACAATCTGGGCTCCTACGGTATGGGTGGGTACGGTTTTTTCGGTTTGGATCTCGGGGGGGAATGGCTTGTCGTTCCAATCCATCTTGCCGCCATGTGGCTTGTTCTGGATGGTCGGCCGTTTGATGGCCCGAAGGAAAAGCGCCCGTGGATACTGGACGGCAACGATCAACTGGCTCTGGAGCGCATGGTGGGCGCGACGATCATCAATGCCGAATTCGCCAAAGACCACCTGAAGATCGTTTTGGACAATGAGGCCGTCATCAGCATCGACGCAGATCCGCGGTCCCGTGCTCGCTTTGAGGGCACTGGGCATCCTCGGGCGTTTCTGGATAGCGACGATCTGGCATCCGCCGTGTTTCTCAGCCCGTCCCCGGAGATCTACGTCTGATGCGGTGTGCAAGAGAGGCTGCCTGCTGCCGACTGGGATAGATTCAGACCAGATACTGGTTCCGCTATCCGGAATTGACGGGTAGAAGCACGTCCATGTCACAGATACGTTCACTCTTTGCGACCCGCCTGTACCGTGCCGACCTGTCCGAGTTCGATCCCCGGATCGACACGTCGGAGTTGGAGGCATCCTGCTATTCCATCGCCGAAGACGACGAGGCGGGACAAGAATGGTGCGAAGAACAGGGCTATCCCGGCTACACATCTTATGCGTCCCTGACGGATCTGCCCTGGCGCTTCCCGATCTTCGGTGACCTGGTCAAGGCGCTGGACGTGCATGTGGCCGCATTTGCCGAGGATCTGGAGTTTGAACTGGCCGATCGGAAACTGGTTCTGGAGGATCTCTGGATCAACATCCTGCCTCCCGGCGGCACGCACTCCAGCCACATTCACCCGCATTCGGTCATTTCCGGGACGACCTATGTTGCCATGCCCGAGGGCGCCGCAGCGCTCAAGATCGAGGATCCCCGTCTTGCCATGATGATGGCGGCGCCGACCCGGCGAAAAGGATGCCGGGAAGAGCTCAAGGCCTTTGTCTACGAGGCAACCAAGCCCGGTGAAGTTCTGCTTTGGGAAAGCTGGCTGCGCCACGAAGTTCCGCTTAACATGGCGGAAGACGACAACCGGATTTCGGTGAGCTTCAACTACAAGTGGGAGTGACGTCCCGCGCGAGGCCCTCGGCTTTCATTATCAGGCTATCGACGTGCCCCAGACCCGTCCTCGTTCATACCTTCACCGTGCCATCGAGGCGCATGTCCCGCAAAAGGTGTTGCGGGACTTTTGGTATGCGCTGCGTTACGGCGCGGACGCACCGCGCTCTGACAGTGCGATTTTCGTTGATGCGTCGGCGGTGAACTTCACCCTTGCCAGAACAACGTACCCCAAGCGGTTTCGGCGGCATTACAGTGGTTCGGTTCTTCCCGGTGACTGGGATCTGGACCGGATCGATGTCGAACAGAATATGAAGCTAGTGAGTTGCCGAATGCGGTGGGAGCAGGGCGCCGAATGGGGCGACACGCCTGTGTTCAAACGCCTGTCAGAAGAGATCGCAGCGGGCGGTCGCCCGGACGACTGTGATACGATTGAAGCTCTGACAGCGCGCTATGCAGCGCTTGATGAGCTCTATCGAGAAACCCGACAACGTGGGCGTCTATTGACCAAAGCCGAACTGCCCGATGGTTTTCGGCGCGAACACGGCGGTATCCTGGTACATGTCGGGCGGGATGGGACCTGTCTGCGCGGCGGTGGCGGGGCGCACCGGTTCGCCATTGCCCGTATCCTTGGGCTGAAGGATACACCGGCTCAGTTGGGTGTGGTTCATCCTGATGCTCTGAGAGGCGGCTTTTTGAAAGACCTGCTTGCTCCGAAGGCGCAGGCTAATCCGGATCCTAGCCCGGTTCAATAACAGTGCCGACATTGAAGGCCAGCTCGTGCCCGGGATCTTTTAACAGGGCATAGGACCCTCTGACCACCTTCCAATCCGTGCCCCGCTTTTCGAGGATCGACATGACCGGGTAGGGCGAGCCAATTTGGGCTTTGTCCGTGATGAACTGGGCTTCATGCGTGGACTGGATCGAGTCCTCAGACAGAAAACGCGCAGCGATGACCCGGCGATGCAAGCCGGTGATGCCGTTGTCCTTGAAGTATTTGAGCATGCCGTCGAACAGGGCCCGCAGCTCTTCGACCGTGGAAATCCGCCGTTTTCCGCCAAAGGTTTCGAACTCTTGCGGGATTTGGAAGCAGGACCGGAAAAGATCGAAATCGTTTTCGAAATAGGACTTGCCGCTTCGTTCCAACAAGTCCTGTGCGATTTCGATAGCATGCCAATCAGGCAGAACAGTCATTGGAAGCCTTTAGCCATCTGCAGTGACAAACTGGTCGTTGCCTAACCAATCTTAACAATGACAGGGGAAAAATGCACGCCTCACGTCATTTTTGGCAGTATACACAGGGTGTTGGTCCGCGCGTTCGAACCATGGCTTTCGCAAAAGTGGTGCACACGTTATCCGACGTGCCGCAGGTCAGGCTCTTTTTGTCCCGACTATGCAAACGGTTTTGTAGGGCATGGAACGTCCCCTAGATGTGTGTGGAGCGATGGCACGGTCAAGAAAGACACCGTCAGGATCAACTCCAAGGTGAGACGGCTGACAGGGGGGGATACAGGCCTGGTTTGTGACAGAGACGCACCTTCGCCCAAAAGCTGTGCAGGTGCTGAGACGGGCTTGTTTCCTGCCGTTGCCTTGTCCACGGGAAGTGGATGGCGAGCAGGGCCGAAAAAACGCATCGCCCCCCCCTTCGAAGGACTTAGGAAAGTGCTTTGCTGGACAGGGCTTTTCGCTATGGGAGAGCATTCGCGCGACGGGGCCGGTTATTCGCTTGCCAGACAGGTGAATGAGGTCTATAGGAGCCGCTCATTCACGGACTCCACCGGACTCTTGGTGACCCATCCGATTCGATACAGGGCGGGGCCAGCCGGTGATGTTGATAGAAGGAAAAGGCGCATGAACGCCCAGGAACTCCGTGACAAGACCCCGGACCAGCTCCGGGAAGATCTTGTCCAATTGAAGAAAGAGGCCTTTAACCTGCGTTTCCAGCAGGCCACCGGCCAAGTGGAAAACACTGCACGTATGCGTACGGTTCGCCGTGACGTTGCCCGTGTGAAGACGATCCTGAACGAAAAGGCCGCTGCTGCGGCATCGGAGGCGTAAGACAATGCCCAAGCGTATCCTGCAAGGCACCGTGACCTCCACGGCCAACGCCCAGACCGTCACCGTTTCCGTAGAGCGTCGCTTTAAGCACCCGGTCATGCAAAAGACCGTGAAGCGCTCCAAGAAATACCGCGCTCATGACGAGGCGGAAAAGTTCGCTGTCGGCGATACCGTACGCATCATCGAATGCGCACCGAAGTCGAAAACGAAACGCTGGGAAGTCATCGCCGAATAAAGTTATTCGCCCTGGTGGGTGGTCTGTAACAAGACCCGCGCCGGGGCGCTGCTTTTTCGGCCTGACTGATCAGTATGATCGAAACCCCGAGGTCAATGTCCCAAATGCAGGGCGGCCTCGGAAGTCGGGAGAAACCAAATGATCCAGATGCAGACCAATCTGGATGTTGCTGACAACTCCGGCGCGCGCCGGGTTCAGTGCATCAAGGTTCTCGGCGGTTCCCACCGCCGTTATGCATCCGTGGGCGACATCATCGTGGTGTCGGTCAAGGAAGCTATTCCGCGTGGTCGCGTTAAGAAGGGTGACGTCCGCAAGGCCGTCGTCGTGCGCACCGCCAAGGAAGTTCGCCGTGAAGACGGCACCGCGATCCGCTTTGATCGCAACGCAGCAGTCATCCTGAACAACTCCAACGAACCCGTTGGCACCCGTATCTTCGGGCCGGTTGTTCGCGAGCTGCGCTCCAAGAACTTCATGAAGATCATCTCGCTCGCCCCGGAGGTGCTGTGATATGGCTGCTAAACTGAAAAAAGGTGACAAGGTCATCGTTCTTGCCGGTAAGGACAAGGGCAAGACCGGTGAGATCTCCTCTGTTGACCCGAAGGCCGGCAAAGCCGTGGTTGACGGAGTGAACATCGCCATTCGCCATCAGCGTCAGACCCAGACCGCCCAGGGTGGCCGTCTGCCGAAAGCGCTGCCGATCGACCTGAGCAACCTCGCGATTGTCGATGCCAACGGCAAGGCCTCCCGCGTCGGCTTCCGCATGGAAGACGGCAAGAAGGTCCGTTTTGCCAAGACCACAGGGGATGCCATCTGATGCTTGATGCTGCAAACTACACCCCGCGTCTGCGCGCTCAGTTTGACTCGTCGATCAAAGCGGCGATGAAAGAAGAGTTCGGCTACAAGAACGACATGCAGATCCCGCGTCTGGACAAGATCGTTCTGAACATCGGCTGTGGTGCCGAAGCCGTTCGCGACAGCAAGAAGGCCAAGTCGGCCATCGAAGACCTGACCAAGATCGCTGGCCAGCAGGCCGTCGGCACCAAGGCCAAGAACAGCCACGCGCCGTTCCGCCTGCGTGAAGGCATGATCATTGGCGCCAAGGTCACCCTGCGCGACGTCCGTATGTATGAATTCCTGGACCGCCTGGTCACCATCGCAATGCCGCGTATCCGCGACTTCCGCGGTGTGAAGCCGGCGTTCGACGGCCGTGGCAACTTCGCCATGGGCCTGAAGGAACACATCGTCTTCCCGGAAATCGATTTCGACAAAGTCGATGAAGTCTGGGGTATGGACATCATCATGACCACCACTGCGCAGGAATTCGGTGAGCACACCGCTGACGCGCAGGCCAAGGCGCTGTTGAAGCATTTCAACATGCCGTTCAACGCGTAAGGAGCGATAGACATGGCCAAGAAATCCATGATCGAACGCGAGAAGAAGCGTCAGCGTCTGGTGGAAAAATACGCCGCCAAGCGCGCTGAGCTCAAAGAGATCGCGAACGACGAAAGCAAGCCGATGGAAGAGCGCTTTAAGGCGCGCCTGAAGCTGGCAAAACTGCCGCGCAACTCGGCTCCGAGCCGTCTGCACAACCGCTGCCAGCTCACTGGCCGCCCCCACGCATACTACCGCAAGCTCAAGATCAGCCGTATCGCCCTGCGCGATCTCGGTTCGAACGGCCAGCTTCCGGGCGTTGTGAAGTCCAGCTGGTAAGGGAGGGTATAAGATGAACGATCCTATCGGCGATATGCTCACCCGTATCCGCAACTCTCAGATGCGCGGCAAGTCCACTGTATCCACTCCGGCTTCCAAGCTGCGGGCCTGGGTTCTGGACGTGCTGGCAGACGAAGGTTACATCCGTGGCTACGAAAAAGGCACTGATGAGCGCGGTCACCCCACGCTCGAAATCAGCCTCAAGTACTTCGACGGCACTCCGGTGATCCGTGAAGTGAAGCGCGTTTCGAAGCCCGGTCGCCGCGTCTACATGGGCGTGAATGACATCCCGCAGGTCCGTCAGGGTCTGGGTGTGTCGATTGTCTCCACCTCCAAAGGTGTGATGTCGGATGCAAACGCACGCGCGGCCAACATTGGCGGCGAAGTGCTCTGCACCGTATTCTAAGGAGATCGATCAATGTCTCGTATTGGGAAAAAGCCGGTTGAAATGCCCTCGGGCGTTTCTGCCTCGCTCTCCGGGCAGACCATCGAAGTGAAGGGCCCCAAGGGCGCCCAGACCTTCACCGCGACTGACGACGTGACCATCACCATCGATGGTCAGAACGTCTCTGTCGAGCCGCGTGGCAAGTCCAAGCGCGCTCGTCAGCAGTGGGGCATGTCCCGCACCATGGTGGCCAACATGGTCCACGGTGTGCAGAACACCTTCAAGAAAGAGCTTGAGATCGTTGGTGTGGGTTACCGCGCCGCGGTTCAGGGGCAGACCCTGAAGCTCAACCTCGGCTACAGCCACGATGTGGACTTCGCCATTCCTCAGGGCATCTCGATTGTTTGCCCGAAGCCGACCGAAATCGTGATCGAAGGTCACGACAAGCAGGTCGTCGGTGAGGTTGCCGCGAACATCCGCGACTGGCGCCGGCCGGAGCCCTACAAGGGGAAGGGTATTCGCTACAAGGGCGAGTACATCTTCCAGAAGGAAGGCAAGAAGAAGTAAGGACGCAAGGATATGGCAAACACGAAACGTCAGCTGTTTCAAAAGCGCCGTCTGCGCGTTCGGAACAAGCTTCGGAAGGTCAACGCGGGTCGCGTTCGTCTTTCGGTTCACCGCTCGAACAAGAACATCAGCGTTCAGCTGATCGACGACGTTCAGGGCAAGACCCTCGCTTCTGCCTCGACGCTCGAAAAGGATTTCGGCGTTGTTGGCAAGAACAACATCGAAGCCGCGACCAAGATCGGCGCAGCGATCGCAGAGCGTGCCAAGGCCGCTGGTGTGACCGAAGCCTATTTCGATCGCGGTGGCTTCTTGTTCCACGGCAAGGTGAAGGCTCTGGCCGACGCCGCGCGTGAGGGTGGTCTGAAGATCTGATGGTTCATGGGCCGGGGTGTAACCCCGGCCTACGGACTGTCGCTCTGTAGGGCGGGGTTACACCCCGCCTTGCGTTTGAAGGCCCCGCCCGGGGCCTCGATGATCCGGGAGCGCACTCTGGCTCACCTGGATTGGATAACTCGGCGCCACCGCGCGCCACCTGAAACAGAAGGAATGCCAAATCATGGCAGAACGTGAAAACCGCCGGGGCAACCGTCGCGACCGCGAGGAAGCACCGGAATTCGCAGATCGCTTGGTTGCGATCAACCGCGTCTCCAAGACCGTGAAAGGTGGTAAGCGCTTTGGCTTCGCCGCTCTCGTGGTTGTTGGTGACCAAAAGGGCCGCGTCGGCTTCGGCAAAGGTAAAGCCAAGGAGGTCCCCGAGGCCATCCGTAAGGCAACCGAGCAGGCCAAGCGTCAGATGATGCGTGTGCCTCTCAAGGAAGGGCGCACCCTGCACCACGACATCGAAGGCCGTCACGGCGCCGGTAAAGTGGTCATGCGTACCGCCCCGACCGGTACCGGTATCATCGCCGGTGGTCCGATGCGTGCTGTTTTCGAAATGCTGGGCGTTCAGGACGTTGTCGCCAAGTCGATCGGCTCGCAGAACCCTTACAACATGATCCGCGCCACGCTGAACGGCCTGTCGAAAGAGCAGAGCCCGCGCAACGTTGCACAGCGTCGTGGTAAGAAAGTGGCTGACATCCTGCCCAAGCGTGATGACGCACCGGCGGCTGAAGCTGCAACCGAGGAGGCCTGAGACCCATGGCAAAAACCATCGTTGTCAAGCAGATCGGCTCCCCGATCCGTCGCCCCGCCAAACAGCGCCAGACGCTGATCGGCCTGGGCCTGAACAAAATGAACAAGACCCGCGAGCTGGAAGACACGCCTTCCGTGCGCGGCATGGTTCGCTCGATCCCGCACCTCGTCGAGATCGTTGAAGAGCGCGGCTAAGACCAAGGGTCTTGACCGAGTCATTGACGCCGTCCCAACTGGGGCGGCGTTTTTGTTTGCGCGTGACGCAGCTGTGCCTCACCATGAAGGCGGGAGAATGGCACGCATGCACATTGATTTGAGCGGATTTGATCTGAACAGGATTGATCAGGATTTCATCGAAGATCCGCATCCCATACTCCACGCGCTCCGCCGTGAAGCCCCGGTTTTCAGGAATGCCGACGGGTCGGTGTACCTGACCCGCTGTGAGGATGTTCTGAAGGTTTATCGCTCGCGCGACATGCTTTCGGACAAGACCGAAGCTATGCGCGAGAAGTTTGGCAACTGCCCGCTCTACACGCATCATACCACGAGCCTCGTCTTCAACGATCCGCCCTATCACACGGTTGTCCGAAAACTCATTTCGGGGGCATTTACGCCGCGCAAACTGGCGGAGTTCGAACCGTTGATCGACGGGATCGTGGACCGGCTTCTGGACCGTGTGGAGGACCTTGGCGATCTCGACCTGATCGACGATTTCGCCAAAGTCCTTCCGACGGAGATCATCAGCTTCATGCTCGGTATCCCGGAAGACTATCGCTCGAAGCTCCGGGGGTACTCGCTGGCGATCCTAGGCGCGCTTGATCCGGTGGTGACAGAGGAACGCCTGGCGGAAGGCAATCGGGCGGTGGAAGAGTTCGGTGAAATCCTGACGGATCTTATCGACCACAGGCGGCGAAACCCTGATGGCGGGCATCAGGGAGAAGTTCTGGAGAGCCTCATTTTTGGGGAACACGAGGGGAGGCAGCTGACGCAGGAAGAACTGGTCCAGAACTGCATTTTCTTGCTGAACGCGGGACATGAAACCACTACGAGCCTCGTCGGCAATGCCATGGGCACACTCTTCGACAATCCGGACCAACACGCGCTTTTGAAAGATCAGCCAGACCTGATTGGCTCGGCCGTGGAAGAGTTCCTGCGCATCGAGAGCCCGCTGCAGATCGGCAATCGTCTGGCAGGAGAGGACATTGAACTCAGCTCCGGAGTGATCCCCAAGGGGACCTACATCCACACCTCAATCGCGGCGGCGAACCGCGACCCAGAGGTTTTTGCGAACCCTGACAAAGTCGACATCACACGAAAGCCGAACAAGCAGATTGCCTTTATCACGGGCATTCACGTGTGCCTTGGGGCGTCTTTGGCCCGGGTCGAAGGGCGGATCGCCATTGGCAAGCTGGTCCGGCGGTTTCCGAAAATCCGTCAGACCGGGCCGCGCGCAAGGGTGCCCCTCGCGCGCTTTCGTGGTTTTGCGGCGCTACCCGTGTCGGTGCGCTAGGCGCCTTTACGCGGCGCGAGAGCGCCCGCCGCCGGACCGCCGACCACGCCGGGGACGGTTCTGACCCTGCGGCTTTGCGCCGTTACCGCCACCACCGCCGCTGTTTCCTTTGCCGCGACCCCGACCGCGTCCGCCGCCGCTGGGCTTCTTCTTGGTCGGATAGTCCTGCCACGGCTCGCCGGAAGCGACGTCAATATCACGCTTCATTACCTTCTGGATGGCAATCAGCTCCATCATTTCCTCAGGCGAGCAATAGGCGATGGCGGTGCCATCCCGACCGGCACGGGCGGTACGGCCAATACGGTGCACGTAGTTGTCTGGCACATTGGGCAAGTCATAGTTGTAGACGTAACGCACCGCGGGAATGTCGATGCCCCGTGCGGCCACATCGGTGGCAACCAGCACTTTGAGCTCGCCTTCCTTGAACGCCGCAAGCGCGCGGTCGCGCTGTCCCTGGCTTTTGTTTCCGTGAATGGATCCCGCGGCAAAGCCCTGCGATTCGAGGTTCTTCTTGAGCCTTTCTGCGCCATGCTTGGTGCGGGAAAAGATCAAAGCTGCGTCATCGCGGTGCCGATCAAGGTGGGTGATCAGCAGTTTGGTCTTATGGGCCTGCTCCACGAAGTGAACCGACTGTGCGATCTTGTCGACGGGTTTGCCCGGCGGCGTGACTTCGACGCGCACCGGATCTGTGAGATAGGATTGCGCCAGTTCGTTCATCTGTTTCGGCATGGTCGCCGAAAACAGCATGGTCTGGCGATCCTTGCGCAGAAGGGGCGCGATGCGGCGCAGGGCATGGATAAAGCCCATGTCGAGCATCTGGTCCGCTTCGTCGAGAACAAGAAAGCCCGTTTTGCTGAGTTCGACGGCTTTGCGATCGATGAGATCGATGAGGCGGCCGGGCGTCGCAACCAGCAGGTCCGTGCCTTTGGCGAGCCTTTGAGCCTGTGCGTTCAGGGATTGGCCCCCAACCACAAGATTGATGCGCACCTGCATGCCATTGGAGTAGGCGCGCAGATTGTCGAGGATCTGTTTTGCCAACTCGCGCGTCGGCGCGAGGATCAGGCCGCGCGCCGTCTTGGGAGCCGGACGGCCCTCCATCCGCGACAGTGCGGACATGAGCGGCAGGCCAAAAGCCGCGGTTTTACCGGTGCCTGTTTGGGCGAGGCCCATGACATCGCGCCCTTCCATGGCGTGCGGGATGGCCTGGGTCTGGATTGGTGTCGGTGTGGTGATGTTCAGCTCGGTCAGATTGGCGAGCAGACGGGGCGGGAGCCCCAGTGTGTCGAATTTCAAAAGGTTTGTCCTTGTTGACGCGGGACAGGATCCCGCAAATACGGTTCGCCCGCCACCATGGGCAGGGCTGCGATCGGGTGCGGCATGAAGCGGCTCTTGTGGTCGCTCTATGCGCTGGACCCCCGCGTGAAATGGGAACCGGTTGGTGTGGTCTGCCGTGCGGGCCGGTCGCAGCCAAACTTCGGGCGCGCGCCTCGCTGCCCCGCTCACGCGGCGGGTGCGGCAGATTGCGGGGATATGGGGGAAAGGGGGTGATATGTCAATGCTGGAGAAATTCTGCGCGCCGGTGCGACGTTCTACAGCGCCCGGAATTCCATACTTTCGGTCAAGAGGCCGTTCGATATTCAGAGGTCATGAAAGCCCATCTGACATTCTTGGCCGGTTTGATTTTGACAGCCTCATTGCTTCTGGGCGCTTTTACCTGGGTCGCTCAAGGGGTTTCTTCTCCTGAAGACCGTGCCAGAGCGAAGAGCTACGCGCGGACTGCTCTGCAGGTCTTGTCATTGGATGCGGCGCTTGCCTACGACACGGTGGCCGAAGAGAGTTGGGGCAACGCGATGCGGTTTTGGTCCGGAGACGCGCCCTGTGTCATTGCACGGGATCACGTCCAAAAGCCGGTTTCAAATCATGGGCCGGGATGTGAAATCTTCCACGTCATCTCAGCCCAAAAGAAACGGGAGTTGCGCAGTGAGTTCCCGCTGAATTGTCTTCCTGTTCTGTCATTGCCGGTTGCCGACATGGAAGGTCACACACATTTGATCGCCGCAGCACCGGCTGCGCGCATGGATGGGTTGCAAGCAGGAAAACTAAGTTTGGAGCGCTTGGATATTATGGCTCGGGACCCGTCACGGTACGCGGGTCTATGGCAGGTTCCCAAATTCATCAAAAGCGGCGGGATGTCCCACGTTGCGATTACGCTCGTCTCCGACGTGGATTGCGGCGGGTTTCACCTGTTCGGATACCAAGTGACGGTGCCTGATCCGGTGTTGGCATATCAGCGTCTTGAGGCCGCTGACTATGTCGTTGGCATCAAGTAGACGGGGCTTGTCTCAACGCACCGACGGCGCTATACGCCCCCGGTGGTCCCTCGGGACCCGATTCACAAAACCAAGAAAAGCCGTGGTTGTCCCATTCGCTTCGGGGGGCACATCCGGCAAGGAGAAGCACGATGAAATTGCATGAACTGCGCGACAACGAAGGCGCAACCCAGCGTAAGAAACGCATTGGCCGTGGCCCGGGCTCCGGCAAGGGTAAAATGGGTGGCCGTGGTATCAAAGGTCAGAAGTCCCGTTCGGGTGTGGCCATCAATGGCTACGAAGGCGGCCAGATGCCGCTCTACCAGCGCCTGCCGAAGCGTGGCTTCAACAAGCCGAACCGCAAGTCCTATGCCGTCATCAACCTGAACATCATCCAGAAGTTCATTGATGCGGGTAAACTGGACGCAGCGTCCATCACCGAGGACAGCCTCATCGAATCCGGCGCCGTGCGTCGCAAGCTCGACGGCATCCGCGTTCTCGCCAAAGGTGAGATCACCGCAAAGGCCACCATCTCCGTCACCGGCGCTTCCAAAGCAGCTGTTGAAGCGGTTGAAAAGGCGGGCGGCTCCCTGACTGTGGCGGCTTCTGCCGAATAACGGGTTGTGAGCGGCCACAGCGCCGCTTACATAGTCCCTGAGTTTTCCAATATGAGCGCCGCCCGATGCTGGAAAACGCATCGTGGCGGCGTTTGCATTCAAAAGAGAGTCCCGCATGGTATCCGCAGTAGAGCAGATGGCCGCCAACACCAGTTGGTCGGCACTAGGCAAAGCCACAGACCTGCGCAACCGCATCCTCTTCACCCTTGGTCTTCTGGTCGTTTATCGCCTTGGCACGTTCATTCCGGTCCCCGGAATCGACGGCGCGGCGCTGCGCGAATTCATGGAGCAGGCCGGGCAGGGGATCGGCGGCATGGTGTCGATGTTCACCGGCGGGGCGCTCGGCCGTATGGGCATCTTTGCCCTCGGTATTATGCCCTACATCTCGGCCTCGATTATCGTTCAGCTTCTGACCAGCATGGTTCCGGCTCTGGAACAGCTGAAGAAAGAAGGCGAACAGGGCCGCAAGAAGATCAACCAATACACCCGCTACGGCACCGTCGCTCTGGCGCTGTTCCAGGCCTATGGCCTCGCAGCAAGCCTTGAGGCGGGTGATCTGGCCCACGATCCGGGCTGGTACTTCCGCGCCAGCGTGATCATCACGCTTGTGGGCGGCACCATGTTCCTGATGTGGCTCGGTGAGCAGATCACCGCACGTGGCATCGGCAACGGCATCTCGCTGATCATCTTTGTCGGTATCATCGCAGAAGTGCCCGCGGCTCTGGCGCAGTTCTTCGAAAGCGGTCGCTCCGGCGCCATCAGCCCGGCAGTTATCGTGGGTGTGATTGTGATGGTTATCGCCGTGATCGCCTTCGTGGTGTTCATGGAGCGCGCTTTGCGCAAGATCACCATTCAGTACCCGCGCCGTCAGGTCGGCATGAAGATGACCGAGGCGCAGAACAGCCACCTGCCGGTCAAGGTGAACCCGGCGGGTGTGATCCCGGCAATCTTTGCCTCTTCGCTGCTGCTTCTGCCTGTGACGATCAGCACCTTCTCGGGCTCCGACGCAGGGCCGATCATGTCGACGATCCTCGCCTACTTTGGCCCGGGTCAGCCGCTCTACCTGCTGTTCTTCGCCTTCATGATCGTCTTTTTCGCGTATTTCTACACGTTCAACGTGTCGTTCAAGCCGGATGATGTGGCGGACAATCTGAAGAACCAGAACGGCTTTGTGCCGGGCATTCGTCCGGGCAAGCGGACCTCCGAGTACCTGGAATGGGTTGTGAACCGCGTGTTGGTTCTCGGCTCCGGGTATCTGGCTGCTGTCTGCCTTCTGCCGGAAATCCTGCGCGGTCAGTTTGCCATTCCGTTCTACTTCGGCGGCACCTCCGTGCTGATTGTAGTAAGCGTGACCATGGACACGATCCAGCAGGCTCAAAGCCACCTTCTGGCGCATCAATACGAAAGTCTTATTCAGAAATCGCAGCTTCGCGGTAAGGGTAAGGCCCGCAAGAAAAAGGGACCCGCACGCCGATGAACATTATTCTTCTTGGACCGCCGGGGGCGGGCAAAGGCACTCAGGCTCAATTCCTCGTCGAGGATCGTGGCATGGTGCAACTTTCCACTGGCGACATGCTGCGCGAAGCGCGCACCAGCGGCACCGAGATGGGCAATCGCGTTGCGGAAGTCATGGACCGCGGAGACCTTGTCACCGACGAGATCGTGATCGGCCTGATCCGGGAAAAGCTCGAAACGGTCGATGCGCCGGGTTTCATCTTCGATGGGTTCCCGCGCACGCTGAAGCAGGCGGACGCTCTGGGTGAGCTACTGGAAGAAATGGGCAAGTCGCTCGATTTCGTGATCGAACTGCGTGTCGAGGATGAAGCTCTCGTCAAGCGCATCGTTGGCCGCGCGGAAGAAGCGGCAGCCGCCGGCAAGCCGGTGCGCGCGGATGACAACGAAGAGAGCCTGCGCACCCGTCTGACGGCGTACTACAAGATGACGTCGCCGCTGGTTGGCTACTACTACGCCAAGGGCCTCTACAGCCGTGTCGACGGTATGGCGGCGATGGAAGATGTGCGTGCCGAACTGGGTGCGCGCCTCGACGGCTAACCTAAACCAGGACGGTTGATTTGCGAAAGCCCGCGCCGATGCGCGGGCTTTTCAGTTTCCCAGTCCGTCACAACCCCAGCGCATCAGGCCTCAGCTGTCTTTGCTCTACCCGGGCAAGTCATAAAACTGCCCCCAATTCGCAGCGATGGGACGGCGTTGATCCGGGCTGATGTAGGGACGCGTCAATCGGATGAAGTGCGCGCGCTTGTCCTCAAGGCTGAAGTTGTCCTGCTCAGGGCCGAGGATCGGCGAGAAAGCTTTAGGGTTCACAGCGTCGGCATATCCCATGAGCCAGGACGAAAAACTGCGCTGCTTTGTCAGCATGACAGGTAAAACCACCATGTCCGTATGCCGAACGTCGCGTCTTATCCGGCCCATGGTTTCCACGGCGACATCGTGATGGCCTTCGAGCAGCTGGACGAAATGGTCTTCGGTTCGGAACAGGAAGCCGGTGATCTGGTTGTGGATGTTGTGGCGTCGCGCCGAGGCGAGTACGTCAAGATTGCCGCTGCTTTTGTATGCAATGCACGCGGTGCTGTAGTACAAAAACTGAGCCAGCATCGTGGACCTCCCCCGATTTTCGTTGAGTGTAATTGAATGTGGTGGCAAGTCCAGAAAGAGGCCTGATTTCGCGCGATTGGGCGCCCCACGCATGTGGTCGCTAGCGTTTGCAGGCTCGCTTCGGGCAAATGGTTCATGGGTCCCGTGAAGCCGTTGGTTTGACCGGGGTTGACGCGGCGCTCGAATTCTCCTACGCACCCGCATCTCTATACGAGAATCGTCTTTGCTTTCCGGACTTTTCGGATGGCAGATCACCTGATCAGCTTTGGCCCGGTGGCAGTATACGCCTCGGGCCTCATGTTGTGAAAAAAGGGCCTGGCATGACGGGCTCGCAACGAAAAGGAATATGACCCTTGGCACGTATTGCCGGCGTTAACATCCCGACCCACAAGCGGGTGCCGATCGCACTCACCTACATCACCGGTATCGGTCACACTTCCGCGAAAGCGATCTGTGACGCCGTGAACATCGACGCTGCGCGTCGTGTGAACGAGCTTTCCGACGCCGAAGTTCTCGCCATCCGTGAGCACATCGACGCCAACTACACTGTCGAAGGCGACCTGCGCCGCGACGTGCAGATGAACGTCAAGCGCCTGATGGATCTCGGCTGCTACCGCGGCCTGCGTCACCGCCGGAACCTGCCGGTTCGCGGTCAGCGTACCCACACCAACGCACGCACACGCAAAGGCCCGGCAAAGGCCATTGCAGGCAAGAAGAAGTAAGGGAGGTCTCCACCAATGGCACGTGATACCCGCCGTGGCGGCAAGAAAAAGGTCTCCAAGAACATCGCAGCTGGCGTTGCGCATGTGAACTCGACCTTCAACAACACCAAAATCCTGATCTCCGATGTTCAGGGCAACGCAATCTCCTGGTCCTCCGCTGGCACCATGGGCTTCAAAGGTTCGCGCAAGTCGACGCCTTACGCTGCTCAGCTCGCCGCAGAAGATGCAGGCAAGAAAGCACAGGAACACGGCGTCAAGACGCTGGAAGTCGAAGTGCAGGGGCCGGGTTCGGGCCGCGAGTCCGCGCTGCGTGCGCTGGCTGCTGCGGGCTTCAACATCACCTCGATCCGTGATGTGACCCCGATCGCGCACAACGGCTGCCGCCCGCCGAAGCGCCGCCGCGTCTAATAATTGCTACGATTATGCGAGGCCTGGTCCATTTGCGGACCCGGCCTCGCGTTTGTCTTTGATGAAACCTCGGGAGTCTGGGCCTATTGGACATGGGGCCCCGGCAGGAATGGAGGGACGCATGATCCACAAGAACTGGGCCGAACTGATCAAGCCGACACAGCTTGACATCAAGCCGGGCAACGATCCCGCGCGCAAGGCAACCGTGGTTGCTGAGCCGCTCGAGCGTGGCTTTGGTCTGACCATGGGCAACGCGCTGCGCCGCGTGCTCCTGTCCTCGCTGCAAGGCGCGGCCATCACATCCGTTCAGATCGACAACGTGCTGCACGAGTTCTCGAGCGTGGCCGGTGTTCGTGAAGATGTCACCGACATCGTTCTGAACCTCAAAGGCGTGAGCCTGCGCATGGAAGTCGAAGGGCCGAAGCGTCTGTCGATCTCCGCCAAGGGCCCGGGTGTTGTCACCGCCGGTGACATCTCCGAAAGCGCCGGCATCGAAGTGCTGAACCGCGATCACGTGATCTGTCACGTGGACGAAGGCGCCGAAGTGTACATGGAACTGACGGTGAACACCGGCAAAGGCTATGTCTCCGCTGACAAGAACAAGCCGGAAGATGCGCCCATCGGTCTGATCCCGATCGACGCGATCTACTCCCCGGTCAAGAAGGTCGCTTACGACGTTCAGCCGACCCGTGAGGGCCAGGTGCTGGACTATGACAAGCTGACCATGAAGATCGAAACCGACGGCTCCGTGACCCCGGAAGATGCCATCGCATTCGCGGCCCGCATCCTTCAGGATCAGCTGTCGATCTTCGTCAACTTCGACGAGCCGGAAAGCGCTTCGCGTCAGGACGACGACGATGGTCTCGAGTTCAACCCGCTCCTTCTCAAGAAGGTCGACGAGCTGGAACTGTCCGTGCGCTCCGCGAACTGCCTCAAGAACGACAACATCGTCTACATCGGCGATCTCATCCAGAAGACCGAAGCAGAAATGCTGCGCACGCCGAACTTCGGCCGCAAGTCTCTCAACGAGATCAAAGAAGTGCTGTCGGGCATGGGTCTGCACCTTGGCATGGATGTCGAGGACTGGCCGCCGGACAACATCGAAGACCTGGCCAAGAAGCTCGAAGACAACTTCTAAGGCCGGTCGTCGGATCGAACAGGCGGGGCGGCGCGAGAGCGTGGCCCCGTTTTTCTTTGGCCCCGAGGAACTGTGATGACGCAGGACATCCCCAACGCGCAGCTGGACATGGAGCAGTTGCACCAGCCAGATCGCGAAACGCTTTCGGCACCGCTCCGCTCAGAGCATAAGCCGCGCATTCTGTTGCTGCATGGATCGCTGCGCGCGCGCTCTTTTTCCCGGTTGGCCAACGAAGAGGCTGCGCGGATTCTGCATGCTTTGGGCTGCGAGACGCGGGTGTTCAATCCCTCCGGGCTGCCCTTGCCGGACGATGCCGAGGCCGATCATCCCAAGGTGCAGGAACTGCGCGATCTGGTGACTTGGTCCGAAGGCATGGTTTGGTGCTCGCCGGAACGGCATGGCTCCATGACCGGCATCATGAAGACCCAGATTGACTGGATCCCCCTATCGCTCGGCGCGGTGCGTCCGACGCAGGGAAAGACGCTGGCCTTGATGCAGGTTGCGGGTGGTTCTCAGAGTTTCAACGCAGTCAACCAGATGCGGGTTTTGGGGCGCTGGATGCGCTGTTTGACCATCCCGAACCAAAGCTCGATCGCCAAGGCCTGGCAGGAATTTGACGATGAGGGCGGCATGAAACCCTCTGCCTATTACCGGCGAATCGTTGATGTGATGGAAGAGTTGGTGAAGTTCACGCTGCTGACCCGTGACCTCAAGGATCACCTGACAGATCGCTACAGCGAACGCGTTGAAACGGCAGAGAAATTGATGGCGCGGGTCAATCAGCGTTCGATCTGATCGGGTCTTGCTCTTATCCGGAGATTCGGCTAACCACGCGCATCCGCGAAAGGGACCCCTTTTTTCGGTTGGGCCAACCGGCCCCAAGGAGAGCGGCCGACACGCAGCGGTTGCCAGACAAAGCAAAACCGCCCGTAGAGGGCACATTGGAGTAAGACACATGCGTCACGCAAAAGGCTACCGTCGCCTGAACCGTACCCACGAGCACCGTAAGGCGCTCTTCTCTAACATGGCTGGCTCGCTGATCGAGCACGAGCAGATCAAAACGACCCTGCCCAAAGCCAAAGAACTCAAGCGCGTCATCGACAAGCTGATCACCCTCGGCAAGCGCGGCGACATGCACGCCCGCCGTCAGGCCGCTGCACAGCTGAAAGAAGACAAGGACGTTGCCAAGCTGTTCGAAGTCCTCGGCCCGCGTTACGCCGAGCGTCAGGGCGGCTACTGCCGCGTTCTGAAGGCTGGCTTCCGCTACGGTGACATGGCCCCGATGGCCATCATCGAGCTGGTTGACCGCGACGTCGACGCCAAAGGCGCAGCCGACAAGGCGCGCGTTGCTGCCGAAGACGCGGCCGACGCGGAGTAATCCGACCTCTCGGATGACAGTTTCAGGCCCTGCCGATCCCGGCGGGGCCTTTTCTTTTGCGGGCCAAGCCGCGTGTCTGCTGAGTTTTGCATCACACGGGTCTTCTTAACGGATTTGCCGCAGCCTGCGGGGTCAATCTCACTTGCTCATTGACGGATTCAGGCCTACCGCGAAGACATCCAATCCGGGAGCCAGAGCATGTCCCTGCGCCTATCCATTTTCGACATTCAGGGCCTCGTCTTCGGCATTGTTGCGACCAGCCTGGGCGTTGTTTTCCTCAAGGCTGCGGGACTTGTGACCGGGCAAACTGCCGGGATCGCCCTGCTCTTGTCGTACGTGATGCCGCTGGAGTTCGGGCCGCTCTTCTTTGCAATCGGCGTGCCGTTCCTGATCCTTGGGTTTCTCAAACGCGGTGCTGATTTCGCCTTCCGGACCACCTTGGTCGTGGTGGGGATATCGGTTCTGTCGCAGTATCTTGGGCAGGTTGTTCTGTTTGAGCGGCTCGACACGTGGGTTGCCGCGTTGCTGGGGGGCATGTGTTCGGGAATGGGGCTGATCGCGATTTTTCGTCATAACGCCAGCGCTGGCGGCATGACGATTGTCGGGATCATTCTGGAGCAGAAAACAGGGTTCAAGGCTGGATGGTTCCAACTGGCCGTAGACGCATGCGTCTTCGCCGCTGCGGCGTTTGTCCTGTCGGGAGAGCAATTGCTCTACAGTTTGCTCGGCGCCCTGATCACCAACTTCGCGATTGTCTGGAACTTCGACGTGGCGCAAAGCCAGACCGGGCGGCCGGGGTACGGACGTGCGCAGCCCAAGGGTTAGACCAGTTGCCGGGCACGGCGGCGCAGGTGGCGCGCATAGATAATCCGGGCGAGAACGTGGGTATAGAACCCTGAAGCAATGGGCCGGATGATTGGCAAACGGCCAATCCGGGCCATCCACCGATAGCGCGGCATTTGTTCCCAAAGGATCAGGAACGCGTCAAAGCCGGCGTAGAGCTTTCCATCGTGGATCACGTGCAAAAGCCGCGCGGCCTGATCCTCGGTCACGCCCCACAGCGACAGGTCAACTGTGTTGAGATCATCGAAGGCCAGGGGAAGATCCTGATCCTGAGAATACTCCGCATAGTGACAAATCTCCGCGTTACAGACGGGGCAGTCCGCATTGTAGAGGGTGCGCGTTTGCATTTGATCAGATGGTTTGGTCATAACAAAGAGATAGGCGCGCCGGGGCCGCTTTCCAGCGGACAAGGCGTCGCAGAAAACGTGCAAGCCCTCGTGGCTGCGTGAGTTGCTCTGCGCACTTGCGTTCTCGCGCCCAGCGGCACATATCGAAAGGCACACCGTTCGGGAGCTTTGTCATGCGCCGCGCTATTTTCGCCCTCATTTGCCTGTGTCTGCCGCTGACCGCCGCCGCGCAAGAAGTCCCTCAATCGCAAACTCAAATCCAGCTCAGCTTTGCTCCTCTGGTCAAGGAAGCGGCGCCTGCGGTGGTCAACATCTACGCACGCCGCGTTGTCCAATCGCGCAGCCCTTTTGCGGAAGATCCGTTTTTCCGGAACTTCTTCGGGGATTTGCAACGTCGTCCGCGGGTGCAGAACTCGCTGGGGTCCGGTGTCATCCTGTCACAGGACGGCATCGTTGTGTCCAACTATCACGTTGTGGGGCAAGCAACCGACATCCGGGTTGTTCTGAACGATCGGCGGGAGTTTGACGCCAAGGTGCTGCTTGCTGACGAGCAAACCGACCTTGCCATTCTGCAATTGCAGGATGCGGCGGATGACATGCCGTTCCTGACCCTGCGCGACAGCGAGAGTGTCGAAGTGGGTGAATTGGTGCTGGCGATTGGCAACCCCTTTGGCGTGGGCCAGACGGTGAGCAGCGGGATCGTCAGCGGGCTGGCGCGGACCGGGACAGCCACCGGCAATGGCAGAGGCTATTTCATTCAAACGGACGCGCCGATCAATCCGGGCAACTCGGGCGGGGCGCTGATCGATGTTGCGGGCCGCCTGATCGGTGTGAACACCTCCATCCTGACCCGCTCCGGCGGCTCCAACGGGATCGGCTTTGCCATTCCTTCGGCGATGGTGCGGCAGTTCGTGATGCAGGCGCGGGCGGGCGAGACGCGGTTCCAGCGCCCCTGGGCCGGTATGACGGGGCAACCGGTGGATGCCGATATCTCGGACAGCCTTGGCCTGTCTTTGCCCGGCGGCGTTGTGGTTGTGCAGATGCATGAGGCCAGCCCCTTTGCCGCTTCCGGACTTGAGGTCGGGGATGTGATCCTGTCCGTGGATGACGCGCCGGTGAACACGCCGCCGGAGATGATCTACCGCATGTCAGTACGGGGGATCGGGGAAGAGGCCACCGTTTCGTACTTTCGGGACGGGTCCGAACAAACAACAACCGTGGTGATGATGCCGCCGCCGGACACGCCCCCGGCGGAGCGCACCACGCTGGATGACAGGTCAGTGCTGCCCGGGCTCAGCCTTGCGCGGGTGAACCCGGCTGTGAGCGCGGAGCTTGGTCTTGGGCCGCAGGCGGCGGGGGTGGTTGTGCTGGACCCCGGCCCGTTTGGCGCGCGCGCGGGGCTGCAAGCGGGAGACATCCTGCTCGCGATTGACGGCTTTGAGATCACCAGCCCCGGTGAAGTGAACCGGGCTCTGCGCCGCGCCGCGCCGCGCATTCAGATTGATGCGCAACGGGGCAACCGGCGATTGCTGCTGCGGTTCCGGGTGTAACGATTTGGCGGATCTGTTTGACACACCGGGCGCAGACGCCTCTGACAAAGCGCCTCGTCCGCTGGCGGACCGTTTGCGGCCGCAATCGCTTGGCGATGTGATCGGACAGGAGCAGGTGCTTGGCCCCGAGGCCCCGCTTGGCGTGATGCTGGAGGCAGGCACGCTTGGCTCGATCATTTTCTGGGGGCCGCCGGGCGTGGGAAAGACCACCATCGCTCGGCTTCTGGCCGACGCGACGGACCTGCATTTTGTCCAGATCAGCGCAATTTTCACCGGCGTGCCGGATCTGCGCAAAGTCTTCGAGGCGGCCAAGCTGCGGCGCAAGACGGGGCAGGGGACATTGCTCTTCGTCGACGAAATTCATCGCTTCAACAAGGCGCAGCAAGACGGGTTCCTGCCACATATGGAGGATGGGACGATTCTGCTTGTTGGCGCGACAACAGAGAACCCATCGTTTGAGCTGAACGCGGCGCTTTTGTCCCGGTCGCAGGTTCTGGTTCTGGAACGGCTCAGCCTCGCTGACCTGGAGCGTCTGGCACAGCGCGCGGAGAAAGACCTCGGGCGCGCCTTGCCGCTGGATGGCGCTGCGCGCGAAGCCCTGCTGGAGATGGCAGACGGTGATGGGCGCGCTTTGCTAAACCTCGTCGAACAGGTCATGAGCTGGACGGTGAAGGACAAGCTCAACACCGATGGCCTCACCAGCCGCCTGATGAAGCGCGCAGCCCAGTATGACAAGTCCGGGGATGGGCACTACAACCTGATTTCCGCCCTGCACAAATCGGTGCGCGGCTCTGATCCGGACGCGGCGCTCTACTGGTTTTCGCGGATGCTTGAAGCCGGTGAGGACCCGCGCTTTCTCGCTCGGCGCATGACGCGTATGGCGGTTGAAGACATCGGCCTTGCGGACCCGCAGGCGCAGGCGGTTTGCCTCGACAGCTGGAACACCTATGAGCGGCTCGGCAGCCCCGAAGGCGAATTGGCCCTGAGCCAAGCGCTTGTCTACCTCGCGCTCGCCCCGAAATCGAACGCCAACTATGTAGCCTATAAGGCCGCGCGAAAGGCGGCGAAGAAAACCGGCTCCCTGATGCCGCCCAAGCATATTCTCAACGCGCCGACCAAACTGATGGAAGAGCAGGGATACGGCGCGGGCTATGCCTATGATCATGATGCCGAGGACGGCTTCTCTGGTCAGAACTATTTCCCGGACGAGATGAAGCGCGAGCAGTTCTATGACCCCATAGAGCGGGGTTTCGAGCGCGATCTGAAAAAACGCGTCGACTACTTTGCCAAACTGCGCCGCGAGCGGAACAAGTCCTGACTGTCCGCGTCTTCTTGGCCCAAACGCCAGCATTCCAGCGGTGCGGCGCGCGCGATCCTTGACAATAGGGGCGTCACACGCGAAGGCACGCGCATGACACCGCTCCTGCAAGTTGCTCTCGGCGGCGCCCTAGGCGCCAGTGGCCGCTATCTGACCGGCCTTTGGGCCGCGCGTCTCCTTGGGAAGGATTTCCCATGGGGTACGTTGATCGTGAACGTGGCGGGTTCCTTTGCCATGGGCGTGATTGTTGTGGTGCTTTTGCACCTGACAGACAATCGGTATGCGCCGCTGTTGATGACCGGCGTGCTGGGAGGGTTCACCACCTTTTCGGCGTTCTCGCTGGACGCGGTCACGCTTTATGAGCGCGGTGCCGTTGCGGTTGCTGCGGGCTACGTGCTGGCCTCTGTCGTTCTATCCATCGGCGCATTGTTCGCCGGTCTTCTGTTTGCCCGGAGTATCGTCACATGAGCCGCGTTCAAACCGTCACTGTTGGCCCCGGCGATGGGGATCAGCGCCTTGATCGTTGGTTCAAGCGGCATTTCCCGCATGTCGGTCAGGGGCGCATCGAGAAGATGTGCCGCAAAGGTGAAGTCCGCGTAGATGGCGCCCGTGCCAAAGCTTCGACGCGTGTTGAGGTTGGCCAACAAATCCGCGTGCCGCCCTTGCCGGAACCCGCACAGGTGGCCGCCGAGCAGGCAGAGCGCGCCGCGGAGGCCAAGGCGACGGTGAGCAAGGCAGATGCCGCGATGATCCAATCATGCGTCATCTATCGCGACGATCATGTCATCGCGCTGAACAAGCCGCCGGGCTTGCCGACGCAGGGTGGCAGCAAGCAGACCAAACACGTGGACGGCCTCGCCGAGGCGCTGAAGTTCGGGTATGAGGAAAAGCCCAAGCTGGTCCACCGTCTGGACAAGGACACCTCGGGTGTTCTGCTGCTGGCGCGCACGCGTGAGGCGGCCCGTGGGCTGACAGCGGCGTTGCGGCACAAGGAAACGCGTAAGATTTACTGGGCGCTCGTCGCCGGCGTGCCCACGCCTTACCTTGGTGAAATCCGCTTTGGCCTTGTCAAAGCGCCCGGCCACGGGCGCTACGGCGAGGGCGAAAAGATGATTGCCGTGCATCCGCGCGACATGGACCATACGCCGGGGGCAAAACGGGCGCATACGCTTTATGCCACGCTGTATCGCGTCGCCAGCCGTGCCGCCTGGGTCGCGCTTGAGCCATTGACCGGGCGCACACATCAGCTTCGCGCGCATATGGCCGAGATTGGCCACCCAATCATCGGCGATGGTAAATATGGTGGCTCCGGTCAGGAAAACCTTGGCGACGGCTGGGGCGCGCAGCTTGGGGGCGTGATTTCCAAGAAGCTTCACCTACACGCACGCACAATGGGTTTCCAGCATCCGGTGACCAAGAAACCGATCGTGATCGACGCGCCGCTTCCGGAGCATATGAAACAGAGCTGGGACACGCTTGGCTGGGAAGAGAGTTTCGCCAACGAAGACCCCTTCGAGGCGCTGCATTGACCGATTTGAAGCTGGTGATATTCGATGTCGACGGCACGCTCGTCGACAGTCAGGCGGATATTCTGGCCTCAATGGAGGCGGCTTTTTCCGCCGAAGGATTGGAGACGCCCGGCCGGGACGCTGTTCTGGGGATTGTTGGTCTCTCGTTGGATCAAGCAATGGCCAAACTGGCTCCCGAGCAGGACGCGGAGACACTTGGTCGACTGGTCGAGGCCTACAAGGACCGCTATGCGGCGCTGCGTATGTCGGGCGGCGCTCAAAGCTCGCCGCTCTACCCGGGGCTGTTGGACCTGCTGCGGTCTCTCAATGCCAGAGATGACATCCTGCTCGGCGTCGCGACTGGCAAATCGCGTCGCGGGCTGAATGCCCTGATCGACAGCCTGGACTTGCGCGGGTTTTTCGTCACGACGCAGGTCGCGGATGATCACCCGTCGAAGCCGAACCCTTCGATGGTGCTGCAAGCTCTTACGGAAGCGGGCGTCGAGGCGACGAATGCCGTGATGATCGGCGATACCAGTTTTGACATGGACATGGCGCGCGCCGCGGGCGTGCGCGGAATCGCGGTTGGCTGGGGGTATCACCCGGACGAGGCGCTTGCGGGTGCGGACGTGCTGGTGCATGACGCCGCCGCGCTCGAACGCGCGATCCTGACTTTGCTTGGAGAATAAACGCATGGCGGAATGGGCCCCGAAACGCTTTTGGCAGAACGCGGGTGTCGCCACGACAGAGGGCGGCTGGACCATCACGTTGGATGGCCGCGGGGTGAAGACCCCTGCGAAAACAGCACTTGTCGTGCCGACGCAAGCTCTGGCCGAGGCGATTGCGGCGGAGTGGCAGGCTCAGGAAGACAAGGTTGATCCGGCAACGATGCCCTTTACCCGGACCGCCAACAGCGCGCTCGACAAGGTGGCGGTCCAACACGGCGAAGTGGCCGATATGCTCGCAGCGTATGGGGACAGCGATCTGCTGTGTTACCGCGCTGATGGTCCCGAAGGGCTGGTTCAGCGTCAGATTGAGGCATGGAATCCGCTGCTCGATTGGGCCGAAACGGCGCTGGGCGCGCGGCTTGAACCGCGTGTCGGGGTGATTCACGCGCCGCAGGATTCGACCGCTTTGGCCCGTCTTTCAGCTCAGGTTCACGCGCTTGATCCGTTTGGACTGGCGGCGTTCCACGATCTTGTGTCTTTGTCGGGTTCTCTCGTGCTTGGATTTGCCGTAGCGGAAGCTCACCTCAGGGCTGAAGACGCTTGGTTGCGTTCGCGCATCGACGAGACGTGGCAGGAAGAGCAATGGGGCGAAGATGAAGAGGCCAGTGCCCTTGCAGCCTATAAAAAAGGCGAGTTTCTTCACGCCGCCCGCTTCTTTGCCCTGACGCGTTGACTCGGCAACCAATTTGAAAAACGCTCTGCTTGCTTGACCGGCATCTGCTCACTTCTTTGGCGGTTTCCCCGGCAAGATGGCTTGACGTTCTGGCGGAAATTCGCCCACACTCACGCTCATAGGGCGCACACTCGCGCTCTAGACCGATAACTGTCCGACTTGTGGGCAGAAAGAAAACCGCCCAACGTGGCGGACAAAACAGGAAGAGGTAACTATGAAAAAAACCGTAATCCTTGGCGCACTGACCGTTGCCGGCCTGACCGCCACAGCAGCAGCCGCCGCGACGCTCGACGATGTCAAAGCGCGTGGCAAGCTGAACTGCGGTGTCACCACCGGCCTTGTAGGGTTTGCCGCGCCGGATGCGAATGGTGAATGGGATGGCTTCGACGTCGGCGTATGCCGCGCGGTTGCAGCCGCCGTTCTGGGTGATGCGTCGGCTGTTGAATTCGTTCCGACAACCGGCAAAACCCGCTTCACCGCGCTCGCATCGGGCGAGATCGACATGCTGGCCCGGAACACCACCTGGACCTTCAGCCGTGACGTCGACCTGAAGTTCGAATTCGTCGGCATCAACTACTACGATGGTCAGGGCTTCATGGTTCCGAAGGAACTGGGTGTGTCCTCCGCGAAGGAACTGGACGGCGCGACCGTCTGCATCCAGACCGGCACCACCACCGAGCTGAACCTCGCGGACTTCTTCCGCGCCAACAACATCAGCTACGAGCCGGTTCCGATCGAAACCAACGCCGAAGCGCAGCCGCTGTACCTCGAAGGTGCCTGCGACGTCTACACCACGGACGCCTCCGGCCTTGCAGCCACCCGTGCCGCCTTTGAAGATCCGTCGGCCCACGTGGTTCTGCCGGAAATCATCTCCAAAGAGCCGCTCGGCCCGCTGGTGCGCCATGGCGACCACGAGTGGGGCGACATCGTGCGCTGGACCCTCAACGCACTGATCGCGGCCGAGGAACTGGGTGTGACCGCTGCCAACATCGGCGAAATGTCCGGTGGCACCGACAACCCGGAAATCAACCGTCTGCTCGGCTCCGAGGGTAACCTCGGCGAGATGCTCGGCCTCGACGCTGACTGGGCGATGAAGGCGATTTCCGCTGGCGGCAACTATGCAGAGCTCTTTGAAGCCAACATCGGCGAGAGCACCGCAATTGGCCTGTCGCGCGGTCTGAACGCGCAATGGACCGACGGTGGCCTGCTTTACAGCCCGCCGTTCCGTTAAACGAACTGAGGGAGAGGGCGCGGACACACCGCGCCCTCTTTCCCTTTCGGCGTTGCAACGCACGCTTCCAAAATAAAGAGAAATCCCGCCGATCCCGAAGAGTGCGAAAAGCACCGAAAATGGGACGAGCGGTGAAAACAGGGATACCCTTATGTCGACGCTCTCCGACCCTCCGGTCGAGTCGTTTCGGCCTTCACAGCTGATCAACGACACGCGCTATCGGTCCTACACGTTTCAAGTTATCGCACTCATCTGCCTTGTTGGGCTCTTCGGCTATCTGTTGAGCAATCTGTTCCAGAACCTGGCCGATGCTGGTTTGAACATTTCCTACGAATTCCTCGCCGAACCTGCCGGGTATGACATCAACCAGCGCTTGATCGAATACCAAAGCCAATCCACGCATTTGCGCGCTTCCATTGTCGGGGTGCTCAACACGCTGTTGGTGGCGGTTGTCGGCTGTGTGCTGGCAACGATCATCGGCGTTGTCGTCGGCGTTCTGCGCCTGTCGAAGAACTGGCTGATCTCCAAGGTCATGTCGATCTACGTCGAGATCTTCCGCAACGTGCCGGTTCTGATCTGGATCCTGATCGTTATGGCGGTCTTCGTCGCGGTGCTGCCGCAGCCGAGAGACTTCCGGGGCGAGAACGCCGAAGCGTCCATGTTCCTTGATCTTTTCGCCTTTACAGGGCGCGGGTTTAACCTGCCGATGCCGTATTTCACGGCGGAATGGGCTTCGGGTGGCACCGGTTGGCTTGTGGTGATCGCGCTGATCGTCGCAGCGATTTTTGGCACACGCATGATTGGCACCCGCGCAACCGCGCAGCAGGAAGCCACCGGTGTACGCCCAAAGACCTGGCAGTTCACGCTGGGGATCTGGGTTGTTCCGATGCTGATCGCATTTGTGGTCATGGGCCTTGCCTGGGAAATCCCTGAACTCAAGGGGTTCAACTTCAAAGGCGGCATCTTTGCCCGGAACAGCTTCATCGCACTGACTTTGGCCTTGTCGATCTATACGGCGGCCTTCATCGCGGAGAACGTCCGTGCCGGTATCCTTGCCATCAGCAAAGGCCAGACCGAAGCGGCGGCCAGCCTCGGCCTTCGTCCGCGCCGGATCATGAACCTTGTGATCCTGCCGCAGGCCCTGCGCGTCATCATCCCGCCGCTGATCTCGCAGTATCTGAACCTGACCAAGAACTCCTCGCTCGCCATCGCGGTGGGCTACATGGACCTGACCGGCACGCTGGGCGGTATCACGCTGAACCAGACCGGTCGCGCCATCGAATGCGTGCTCTTGCTCATGCTGTTCTATCTGACGATCAGCCTCGCCATTTCGGGGATCATGAACGTCTACAACAATTCCGTGAAGCTGAAGGAGCGCTGATCCATGTCTGACCAACAGGCTCAATCCGTCGCTTTTGTCCGCGACACAATGCTCCCGCAGGAAGCGCCGCCGGCCTCTCAGACCGGTCCGGTGAAGTGGGTGCGGGACAACCTTTTCCCTGACGTCTTCAACGCGGTTCTGACTTTGATCGCGCTGTTCTTCATCTACAAAATCCTCGCCGGTTTCCTGCCGTGGCTCATGGGCGGTCTATGGACTACCGCGAGCCTCGCCGAATGCCGCGAGATCCTTGATGGCGCGACGGGCGGCTGTTTCTCGGTTCTGACCGAACGCTGGAACCAACTCCTCTTCGGCTTCAAGTACCCGCCGGATCAATACTGGCGTCCGACACTGGCCTTTGTGATGCTCTTCGTCGCTGCTGCGCCTCTACTCTTTGCCATGTATGTCCCGAGCAAGGTGCTCTACTTCACCGCGCTCTACCCGTTCATTGCCTTCTGGCTGATCTGGGGCGGGACCATCGTAGTACCGCTGGTGGCGTTGCTTGGCTTCATCGTTGGCTACATGGCCTTCAAGAAAGTGGAAGCCGCAAGCTTTGCCGGGGCGCTTGGCGCGGCCATCGTGTCTGCCGCCGTCGTCTGGTTTGTTGGCGGTTTCCTGAGTGATGCGATGTCCGGTGTTCTGGCTCTGCCAGAGGTGCCTTCGCGCGACATGGGCGGCTTCATGCTGAACTTCATCCTCGGGGTTGTCTGCGTGTCGCTCAGCCTGCCTATCGGCATTCTGTTGGCGCTGGGTCGTCAGTCGGACATGCCGATCATCAAGTGGATATGTGTTGTCTTCATCGAGTTCATCCGCGGCGTGCCGCTGATCACCTTGCTCTTCGTGGCAAACGTGGTTCTGGCCTACTTCCTGCCGCCAGGCACCACCTTCGATTTGATCCTGCGCGTGATCATCATGATCACCATGTTCTCCTCGGCCTATATCGCCGAAGTGATCCGGGGCGGCCTCGCTGCCCTGCCAAAGGGTCAGTACGAAGCGGCGGACAGCCTTGGGCTCGACTATGCGCAATCCATGCGGCTGATCATCATGCCGCAGGCGCTGAAGATCTCGATCCCCGGCATCGTCAACGTGGCGGTGGGCCTGTTCAAGGACACCACGCTGGTTTCGGTTATTTCGATGTTCGACCTTGTGGGCATGATCCGCGGGCCGATCCTCGCCTCGACTGAATGGAACGGCGTGTACTGGGAGCTTTGGGGTTTCGCGATCCTGATGTTCTTCCCCGTCTGCTACGGCATTTCGCAATATTCACAGTGGCTCGAGCGCAAGCTTGCCACCGATCATCGATAACGCGCTCAAGCAGCGAAAGCGGTAGCGCAAGAAAAGGAGTGGAAGATATGAGTGACGTTCTTCCCGAAACGCACAATGTTGAAATGACGGTCTCGGATGAGATCGCAATCACCATCGAAAACATGAACAAGTGGTATGGCACATTCCATGTGCTGCGCGACATCAATCTGACCGTTAATCGCGGTGAGCGGATTGTTATCGCGGGGCCGTCCGGCTCCGGTAAGTCCACGTTGATCCGCTGCATCAACGCGCTTGAAGAGCACCAAAAGGGCGCGATCACCGTTGATGGCACACTGCTGTCTTCGGACATCAAGAACATCGACAAGATCCGCTCCGAGGTCGGCATGTGCTTCCAGCACTTCAACCTCTTCCCGCATCTGACGATCCTTGAGAACTGCACTCTGGCGCCGATCTGGGTGCGCAAGATCCCGAAGAAGGAAGCTGAAGCCACGGCAATGCACTTCCTTGAGAAGGTGAAAATCCCGGATCAGGCGCTGAAGTACCCCGGTCAGCTGTCCGGTGGTCAGCAGCAGCGTGTGGCCATCGCCCGCTCGCTGTGCATGAAGCCGCGTATCATGCTCTTTGACGAGCCGACCTCGGCGCTTGACCCGGAGATGATCAAAGAGGTGCTCGACACCATGGTTGAACTCGCCGAGGAGGGCATGACGATGCTCTGCGTGACCCACGAGATGGGCTTTGCCCGTCAGGTGGCGAACCGCGTGATCTTCATGGACCAGGGCCAGATCGTTGAACAGAACGAGCCTGAGGAGTTCTTCAACAACCCTCAGAACGAGCGGACAAAGCTCTTCCTGAGCCAAATCCTCGGACACTGAAACAGAGAAAGCCCCCGAAGAACTTCGGGGGCTTTTATTATGGGCTGGCGTTATTCAACGAGATCGCGCGGCACGATGTAATCGGCCACCTTTCCGGACCCAAGTTGCAATTCCGTCCAGTGATCGATGTCAAAATCCACCACCAGTGTCGCGCCGGTTGGGCAGAAGTCGAACTTCGGATGGTTCGGCGGTGATTTGACGATGCTGCTCATCAGGATCCCGATCCCGGGGTTGTGCGCTAGCACCAGGACCGTGTCGCCCTTGGTCGTATCAAACAACAGATCGAGAATCGTTGCCGGAGCTGCGTTGTAGAGCGCGCTGAGGTAGTTCACGGGCGCGTCGAGCGCGCTTCGTTTGAGTGTTTCTTTTGTGCGTGCCGCATCCGAGCAAAGTACACGGTCCGGCGCGTAGCCTTTCTCGTGGAGCCAGTCTCCCAGAGCCTTGGCAGACCGTTGCCCACGGGCATTCAATGGGCGGGCGTGGTCCTCGAGATCGAAGGACCAGTCGGATTTGGCGTGGCGCATCAGGATCAGGCGTTTCATGGCGCTACTCTTCCAGAAAGGCCGCCATGTGAAAAGCCGATTGCGCAGGGTCCCGGCGGAAATTACGGGAGACGGGGCACGCGCGCCGCACCAGGCATCCCGAAACACATCCCGCCCCTTCCGCAGAGCGCATATGCGCCTTGCAGGCCGGGATGTCGTAGTCCTGATCCTGCCCCAGAGCGCCGGCAGGGCAGGCGGTGGTGCAGGGCGCCGGACAGTCTGTGCAAGGGGATTCCGAGAGTGTCCGCGGCTTCAGTTTGAAGGGCAATGCGACGGCCCCGCGATAGCTGACAAACAGCCCTGCCTCAGCCTGTACCAACAGTTGCACGGGCGACGACCACGCCTGTCCGCTGTCCAGCGCCCAGCGGAAAAAGGGTGGGTAGGGCGGACCATCAGAGGGGAAAAGCCCGACTCCACCCCATTCCGAGGCGAACTCTGTGATGATGCGTTTAGACCAGCGATCCAGCGGATCGGGTGCGTTGTCGGAGTACTCTGCAGACGTCGCAAAACGACGCCAGAACGCCGGCTCATCCGGTCCCAGAAGCACCACGGTCTCGGTGCCTTCTGGCACGCTGTCTCCGGATTTTGGAGCGGTCAGGCCCCGCACGCACAGGCCGAAGGCATGCGCGGCATTTTCGATCTGCTCCAGCGTGGTCAAGAGGCCCGCGGCGGCAAGTCTGGTTTGCGGATCAGCGAGCCGGAGCCATGCTCTGTAAAGAGTTCCAGCAAGCAGGCGTTCGATACGCGCCCGTCAATGATGACAACGCCGCGCACGCCTTCCTCGATGGCCTTGAGCGCAGTTTCCGTCTTTGGGATCATGCCGCCAGCGATTGTGCCTTCTTCCGTCATGCGGCGCACTTCGTCCGGGGTCAGTTCCGTAACAACTTCGCCGCCCGCGTTCTTGACGCCTTTGACGTCCGTCAAAAGCAGCAGGCGATCGGCCTTAAGCGCCCCCGCCAGCGCGCCCGCGGCTGTGTCGCCATTCACGTTGAAGGTCTCGTTTTCGTTGGTGCCAGTCGCGACCGGTGCGACGACCGGAATGATCCCGGCATCAAACAGATCGCGCAGAACTTGCACGTTCATCTCGACCGGCTTGCCGACAAAGCCCAGTTCCGGATCGTCCGCCTCGCAAACGATCAGATCATCATCCTTGCCGGACAGGCCAACCGCGCGTCCGCCCTGATCCATGATCGCCTGAACAATGCGTTTGTTCACAAGGCCGGTCAGAACCATCTCGACCACCTCCACCGTGGCCTGATCCGTCACGCGTTTGCCGCGCACAAACCGCGATTCGATGTTCAGACGCTTCAGCAGATCGTTGATCATCGGCCCGCCACCATGCACCACAACCGGGTTCACGCCAACCTGTCGCATCAGGACGATATCACGGGCGAACTCCGCCATCGCATCCGCATCGCCCATGGCATTGCCGCCAAATTTCACGACGACAATCGCGCCGGTGTAGCGTTGCAGGTAAGGAAGCGCCTCGGACAGCGTCCGGGCGGTGGCAATCCAGTCGTGGTTCATGTTCTGCTTTCTCATGGAGTATCCCTGCGAGGATCGGATCTGACTTTGCCCCGGTGAACGGCTCAGGGCAACCCGGCGATAATGCTACGCAAGGTCGGCAGGCCCCAACCTTTCTCACTGCTGGTCACGATCAGTTCCGGGAATGCTGCAGGGTGTTTTGAGAGCTTCTCGCGGATCTGGTCCAACACCTTACCGCGATCCTTCTCCTTCACCTTGTCTGCCTTGGTCACCACCACCTGAAACGTCACAGCGGCGCGATCGAGCAGGGTCATGATTTCATCGTCCACGGCTTTGACGCCATGGCGATGGTCAATCAGGACAAAGGCACGGCGCAGGTTGGCGCGCCCGGACAGGTATTGCTTGAGCAGGCGCTGCCATTTTTCGACAACCGCCACAGGCGCATTGGCGTAGCCATACCCGGGCAGGTCAACCAGGTAGCGTTCTTCCCCCAGAGTGAAGAAGTTGATTTCCTGGGTGCGGCCCGGTGTGTTGGACGCCCTAGCGAGCCCCTTGCGGCCGGCCAGCGCGTTGATCAAACTGGATTTTCCAACGTTGGACCGCCCGGCAAAACAAACCTCGATGCGATCATCGGGGGGCAGGTGCTGCATCCCGACGACACCTTTGAGGAAGTCGACTTCACCGGCAAAAAGCTTGCGCGCGGCCTCGACCTGTTGCGGCTCCGGCTCTTCGGCCAGTGGAAATGGAAGAGAGATCATAGCGGCGTTACCTTATCTCCGGGGCAGACACACCCGCCCTTGATCACTTCGGCCCGCACCGAGAAGTCCCGGTGTCCAAAACGATCCAGCGTGCCAAGAACATGCGCATCGCGCTGCCCCGTCTCAGGATTGTTGTGGGTGGCAAGACAGCGGTCCGTGCGTTCACGGACACGTAGAACAGCCTCACCGATTTGAACGTCGCGGTCGAGCCAATCGAATTCTTCCCAGGCTGTTTCGCCTTCGAACCAGATGTTTCCACGCCAGCGCTGGCGGGACAGCGTATGGCCTAATTTGTCTTCGACGGCCCGGTGTGAAGCAAGGTTGCACAGGGTTACGCTCTGAAAGTCGCTGTCCGAGAAAGCATCAGTCCGCGCCCGCACGACGCGTGCTGGTTGTGCGCGGTGTTCCGGAACCAGTCCCATGGTCCAGGCAATCAACTTGTCGCCTTCGGTGTCCGGGCTGAAGGTCAGGTCGTCCCGTTTGGGGTGCGAAAGCGTCACTTGGCTCGTGTTTTCGTCGAGCCGAGAGGATATCGCGCCGAGCTCCGCGGTTTTGGAACCGATCGAGAAATTCTGGCACGGCACCCAGGTTGCCCCATCGGCTTCGGACTTCTCATGCGCCACGGCCCATATCCGGTCCCATGGAAGCATTTTGCCTGCCTCAAGAAGTACCTGAGCCACGGATTCGCATCCGTGGCTCTTGATTGGGTACCGATACAGGTCGGTGACGGTGCGGGTCATTTCTTCTCGGGATCCTTCGGTTTGCCGGTGATATTCCCCAGAAGATCAGGTTTGTAGCCTTGGCTGCGCATGATCAGGTACTGCTGCGTGAAGGTGATCGTGTTGTTCGCGATCCAGTACACCACGAGGCCGGAGGCAAACCCGCCAAGCATGAACATGAAGACCCATGGCATCCAGGCAAAGATCATCTTCTGCGTCGGATCCGTCGGGGCGGGGTTCAGTTTTTGCTGTAGATACATGGAGATACCGAGCAGAAGCGGCAGAATACCGATGAAGATCAGCGCCATGATGGAGGTCGGCTCAGGTGCCGCCCAAGGCAACAGGCCGTAGAAGTTAAAGATACTTGTCGGGTCCGGAGCGCTCAGGTCCTGGAACGGGCCGAAGAACGGCGCATGGCGCAGCTCAAGCGTGACGAAGATCACCTTGTAGAGGCTGAAGAAAATCGGGATCTGCAGCAGGATCGGCAGACAGCCTGCGGCAGGGTTGACCTTCTCCTTTTTGTAGAGCGCCATCATCTCCTGTTGCAGTTTTTGCCGGTCTTCACCGGTGCGCTCCTTGATCTTTTCCATCTCCGGCTGCAGTTCCTTCATCTTCGCCATGGAGACGTAGGATTTGTAAGCCAGCGGGAAGAGCAGCGCCTTGATGAAGAGAGTCAGGCCGATGATCGCCCATCCCATGTTGCCGATAAACGCGTTCAGCCAGTGCAGGACGGCGAAGATCGGCTTGGTCAGGAAGAAGAACCAGCCCCAGTCGATGGAATCGATGAAGCCTTCAACGCCTGCGGTTTGGTATTCGCGAATGGTCTCCCATTCCTTTGCACCGGCGAATAGCTGCGTTGTAACCGATGTCGTTTCACCGGCACCGAGTTGTACGGTCGGGAGCACGGTTTCGGTCTGGTAGATGTCCCGGCGGTCGTCGTATTTCGCAACCTGTTTGAACGCCTGACCGGGGGCCGGGACAAGGATGGACATCCAGTAATGGTCGGTGAAGCCGATCCAGCCGTTTTCGGCAACCTGGGTCACCTCGGCTCGCGCGCCTTCGCTCGCAACAACCGAGAAATCCGTCATATCGCCGTAGTCGATTTCGGCAAGAGTGCCGTCGGCCATGCCAACCACGCCTTCATGGAGAATGAAGAAATTCTTGAGTTCGGCCGGTTCGCCGTGTCGAGCCAGGATCCCATAGGGCGCGAGCGAAACTGCATCACCACCCGCGTTTTCAACGGACTGCGTCACCGTGAACATGAAGTTCTCGTCGATGGCGATCGTTCTACGGAAAGTTAGGCCTGCAGGGCTTTCCCAAACAAGCGTGACCGGTGCATCAACCGAAAGGGTATCGCCGGATTCAACGCGCCATTCGGTGTTGGCTCCGGGCACATCGCCGAGGCCGAGGCCGGATCCGGGTGCCCACCCATAAAGCGCGTAGTAGGGCGCTTCGCTACCAACGGGGTCGAGCACCTGAACAATCGGTGCGCCGTCTTCGAGCGAAACGTGGTAGTCTTTAAGGCGCAGATCGTCGATGCGGCCGCCCGTGAGTGAAATAGAGCCCTCAAGACGTGTTGTGTCGAGCGGCAGACGCGGCGCATCCGGAGTTTCGGAAGCGGCAGCCTCGCTGCTGGCCGGCGGCGTTCCATCGGCAACTGTCGGCGCGCTGGCCACGTCGGAGGCAACGCTCTGCTCGGCAACTTCCGAAGCGACCGGAGCGTTGGGGTCTTCCAATGCCTGCTCAGGTGGCGGGAAGAGAAGAAACCAGACCAAAATCACCGCGAAGCTGAGCGCCGTGGCAAGGATGAGGTTCTTGTTCTGATCGTCCATGGAGCGGGCCGCCTTTGACTTTCCGAAATACTGGCGGGGTTCAACCGTTCCCGGGGCAAAAGGTCAAGCGGAATCGCGGGAAATGGCCTGATTCAAGCGTTTTCCCGCGTTCTTTGGAGCAAGGATTTCGTGATTAGCCGGACCGACGCCCGAGGCTTTGCGCTTCTGCGATTTTTTCGGAATACTCGCGGGCCCAAGAGACGATCTGGTCAGTGGGCATTGGCCGGGCTATGCCAAAACCTTGAACGTGGTCACAGCCTAGTTGTGACAAAAGCGCGTGCTCGCCGACGCTTTCCACGCCTTCAGCCAGGGTTTCCAAGCCCAGCCTGTCCGCCATGCCGAGAATGGCTGCGAGCATCCGGTGCTGATCCTCGTCTCGGTCAATGCGGCTCACGAAGCTGCGGTCGATTTTCAGCCTGTGCACCTTGAACCGGCGGAGCGCAGCAATCGAGGCATGACCCGTTCCAAAGTCGTCGAGATCGATGTGACACCCCAGATTGCCGAGCTCGACAATGTTCCGGGCGACGATTCCTTCTGGCGAACTGGCGATGACGGTTTCCAGAACCTCGATGCCGAGCCTGTGTGGGGTCAGCCCAAACCGGTCCATTTCCCACTGGATACGTTCCGCCAAACGCGGATCACGCAGTTCTGTTTCGGAAAAGTTCACGCTGACCCGGGGAATGTCCAACCCGGCCTGATCCCAGCTCCGCAAAGCCGTCATGCTGTGTTGCAGAATGACCTCGTTCAGGCGGTCCATCTTACCGGAATCTTCGAGGCATCGCAGAAACTGAGCAGGAGGGACGATTCCACGATCGGGATGAATCCAGCGAGCGAGCGCTTCGACTCCGCTGATCGCGCCGGTAGATGTGCACACCTGCGGCTGAAACCACGGTTGAATCTGACCATTGTCCAAAGCTTTGTCGACTTCGCTTTGAAGAGATTTTTGCGCGGTATGCGCTGCGCGCATGCTGTCGGACCAAGCCCTGATCGCGGATGGACCGTTCGCCAATGCCTCGGACAGGGCGATTTGGGCCGCCTCGATAAGCTCTTCGCCCTTGGCGCCGGGTTTGAGTCTGGGACTGCCGCAAAACCCGATGGAGGCGGAAAGGTAGCGCATGGCGTTGTCCACTGTGGCGGGTTCTTCGAGCGACGATTGAATCCGTGTTGCCAGTTGCAGCAAAGCTTCGAGATCAAGGCGAACGGACGGGGACAGAAGGGCCATGAAGCGGTTGTCGCTGATCCGAACCGCTCGGTCGTCGCGGCGCAACGTGTTCCGCAGTCTAGTAAGCGTCAGATCCCTTACGGTATCGATAGTATTCTTGCCGGACCGATCTGCAATTTCTTCCAAACCGTCAATTTCCACGAGAATACAAGCGGTTGCGAGGCGGGCTGTTTGTGCTGTCTGCAGTCCTTCGTTTGCCATAGCAACCGCGTCGGCACCGCTGACAAGGTCACGTTGTCCTTCGCTGGGGTTCGCAATACCGGGTGTCACGGGGAAACCGCCAGACAGAAAATAGAGGAGCGGAAGACCGAGTGCTGTGATCAACAACAACGGCTCCCCACCCAGCCAGAACGATGCCAAGGCAGCGGCGGGCAGAAAGGCGAGTGCCTGCGGGCCATAGAGGCTCCTGCGCAGGGCAATGCGCATATTGCTGACGTGTGCTTTCCACGCGGCCTTCATACGGTTTCCTTTCCAGTGCATTGGAACGGAAACTAGGTGAAATGAGTAACCCGGTTCTTAACGCCGCAGAAGGATTTACGGCAAATTCTTGTCTTTGCCGGATCGCATGAGGCCGGCAAAATCGAAAAGCTTGGGGTCAAGCATGTGAGACGGACGGATATTCATTAGCGAGCGGAACATCACCTGTCGCCGCCCTGGGCTATTTTTCTCCCATAAATCAAGGATTTGCTTGACCTGTTGCCTTTGCAATCCGTCCTGACTTCCGCACAGGTCACAAGGTATGATCGGGTAATTCATACCTGTGGCAAACCGCTCACAATCGGCTTCGGCCACATGCGCCAGCGGGCGATATACAAAGAGATCGCCCTCTTCATTGACCAGTTTCGGGGGCATCGTTGCCAGCCGCCCGCCATGAAAAAGGTTCATGAAAAAGGTCTCAAGAATATCGTCGCGATGATGGCCCAATACGACCGCACTACACCCTTCTTCCCGGGCGATTCGATACAGGTTGCCGCGGCGCAAGCGGGAGCAAAGCGCGCAAAACGTGCGCCCCTCCGGGACCTTATCCATGACAATGGAATAGGTGTCCTGATACTCGATCCGGTTGGGCACACCCATTTTTTCAAGAAACTCTGGCAGCACCGTCGCGGGAAAACCCGGCTGTCCCTGATCCAGGTTGCAGGCGAGCAGGTCAACCGGCAGCAATCCACGCCACTTCAACTCGTGGAGGATCGCCAGAAGCGTGTAGCTGTCCTTGCCGCCGGACAGGCACACAAGCCATTTGGGCGTGCTGCCGTCGCTGCGCGGCTCGACCATGCCGTATTGCTCGACCGCCTCGCGCACGTTCTGAACAAGCCGCTTGCGCAGTTTCTTGAACTCCGTGCTCTTGGGGGCTCCGTGGAACAGCGGGTGAATGTCGTCGGCGTCATCAAGCATGGGGCCGGGCATACAGTCAGGCTGTTTGTACGACAAGCGGCTTTGAGGTGGATCATGGGCAAGGCGGTCGCTTCACTGCAGGGTAAGGTGGAAAAAGAGGGAGCGGAAATGACCAGAAATGACAGTCCAAAAGACGAATCCCGGTTTCGGTTCATTTTGGAGACCCCGAAAGGTGAGGCGGGCGTTTACGTCGCTATTCCCTGGTTCGAAGGCCCGGCGGTCTGGGCGGCGGAACCGGCGTCTGTGCTGGGGCGGGACGTGGGCATGACGTTCTGGAAGGGCAAGGAACTGGGGCTGTTCGGGGATGTGTTGCCGCAGCAGGGCGGGAAGCCGCTCGCGGTTCTCTTCGTCCCGGAGGTTGGTTTCGACGAGGCGTCTCTGGGCAGCACCGGAAAGGTCAGGATGGCAAACGGCGCTTCCGGGACCTGGAAACTGGTCGGCAAGGAACGGTTCATCGAATCCTATTGGAAGCTGGAAAAGCGGGATTAGTCCGGTACGTTGTCGACGCCCGATCCGCCGAGAGGATGACACCGCAGAATGCGCCGAATGGCGAGGTAGCTGCCTTTGATCCCGCCGTGTTTTTCCAGCGCTTCCAAAGCATAGGCCGAACAGGTCGGCTGATATCGGCATCCGTGGCCGACCCAAGGCGAGAAAAACAGGCGGTACAGCCTGACCGGTACGGCGGCGATATGGGCGAGCGGACTCACTTGCGCGCTGCGTGGACACGGGCCAGGGCGTGGCGCAGGTCTTCTTGCATGGAATGGAAATCTCGCGTTGCTGTATGATCGGCGCGTCCGATCAGGACATAATCCCAACCCGGTTTGCCAAGGGTTGGCAGGACAAGACGGGCGATTTCGCGCAGGCGGCGCTTGGCGCGGTTGCGGGCGACGGCGTTGCCAACTTTCTTGGAGCAGGTGAAGCCGACACGTACACCATCCGCCTCGCCGGCGCGTCGTTGACGGGCCTGAAGCAGAAAAGCCGGGCAGGGGGCGCGGCCGGCGCGGGCCGCCTTGAGAAAATCACTGCGTTTCTGCAAGACTTGCAAAGGCAAAAGGGCCGCCTCGGATTTAACCGGGGCGGCCTTTTCATTGGTCGATCCACGCCCCGCCATCAGCGAAGCGGCCAAGCCTTAAGCGCTCAGCGACTTGCGGCCGCGAGCACGGCGCGCGTTCAGGATTTTGCGGCCGGCCTTGGTGGCCATACGCGCACGGAACCCGTGGCGGCGCTTGCGAACGAGGTTCGACGGCTGGAAGGTGCGTTTCATCGCGGCTACTCCGTATCGGTGGCCAAGACGATGGATTCGCAGGCCAGTGCATTCGAAGCCCGTGCTATAGGGGGCACTTGCTGACATGTCAAACGCAGATCGGGCGTGAAATGCAACATTTCCCGTTCCGAAGACCATGCAATTGTTACAGTCCTGTCGATTACCCCCTCTTTTCATCACGGGAGCGGGCAAACGGATCAAGCGGGCGTGAGAATCCTCACAACCGGCTGCGCTTAACCGCATGTTTAGGCCATGTTCGACAAAACAAGGCCCCAAACCCATGAGTGATATGACACAACCCACACCCGCCGCCGGATTAAAGCGCCACCTGCCTTTGCTGACCATTCTATCGGTGGCCGTTATCGGTTTTTTCACCTTGGGTGACTACCTGACCTTCGACACGTTGCGCGACAACCGCGAGGCGCTGCTGAACCTGCGCGACAGCCATTTTGCTCTGATGGCGCTTGGTTTTGTTGCCGTCTATATCGTGATCGTGGCCTTCTCGCTGCCCGGAGCGGCGGTGGCGTCTGTCACGGGCGGGTTCCTGTTTGGTCTTTGGGCCGGCACGCTCTTCAACGTTGTGGCGGCGACGATTGGTGCAGTGGCGATCTTCCTTGCGGCGCGGGCAGGGCTGGGACAGGCTCTGTCTGCCAAACTGGAAACCTCCGAAGGCACCGTCAAGAAGCTCAAGAATGGCCTCCAAGAGAATGAAGTCAGTGTTCTGTTTCTGCTGCGCCTTGTTCCCGTGGTGCCGTTCTTCGTGGCCAACCTGCTTCCGGCCCTTGTTGGCGTGAAGTTCCGCAACTTCCTGATGACCACGGCCCTTGGCATCATCCCTGGTGCGTTTGTCTTCACCTCTATCGGGGTTGGCCTTGGCGAAGTGTTTGACCGGGGCGAGACGCCGGACCTGTCGCTGCTTTGGGCGCCGCATGTGATCGGTCCCATCCTTGGCCTCGCGGCACTGGCGGCTCTGCCGATTGTAATCAAGGCCATTCGCGGCAAGAAGGAGATCTGAGCCATGGGTATGAAAACTCTCAAAACCGATCTTCTGGTGATTGGCGCAGGTTCCGGCGGGCTGTCCGTCGCGGCGGGGGCGTCCCAGATGGGCGCGAATGTGACCTTGCTTGAAGGGCACAAGATGGGCGGCGATTGCCTGAACTATGGCTGTGTCCCGTCAAAAGCCCTGATCGCCAGCGCCAAAACCGCCTATGCCATGGGCCACGCTGCACCCTACGGCGTTGCAGATACTCTGCCACAAGTCGACTATGCCGCCGCCAAGGATCATGTGGCTGATGTGATCGCGACCATCGAACCGGTCGACAGCCAGGAACGCTTTGAAGGGCTGGGCGTGCGGGTGATCCGCGAGTTCGGTGAGTTCATCTCTGAGACAGAAGTGCAGGCGGGCGACACGCGCATCACCGCGCGGCGCATTGTGATTGCGACGGGGTCCTCGCCCTTTGTGCCGCCGATCCAGGGTTTGGCCGATGTGCCTTACCTGACAAATGAATCGCTCTGGGAACTGCGCGAGCGGCCCGAACACCTGCTGGTTATCGGGGGCGGCCCCATCGGCATGGAAATGGCGCAGGCGCACCGGCGTTTGGGAAGCAAGGTGACCGTCATCGAGGGCGCGAAAGCGTTGGGCAAGGATGACCCGGAGATGGCTGCCGTTGTTCTGGATGCCCTGCGCGAAGAAGGCGTGGAGATCGTCGAAGAGGCACAGGCCACATCGATTTCTGGCACAGAAGGCGCGATTACAGTTGAGACCGGAAAAGGCAGTTTCACCGGTTCACATGTTCTGGTGGCTGTTGGCCGCCGTGCCAACATGGACCGGCTGAACCTCAAGGCAGCCGGGATCGAAACCACCCGCACGGGGATCAAGGTCGATGACAGCCTGAAGACCACGAACAAGCGCGTCTATGCCATTGGCGACGTGGCGGGCGGTCTGCAGTTCACCCATGTGGCCGGGTACCACGCGGGCATTGTCATCCGTTCCGCCCTGTTTGGTCTGCCCGCCAAGGCGCAAACCAAACACGTTCCCTGGGCGACCTACACCCAGCCCGAACTGGCACAGGTCGGTCTGACCGAGGCGCAGGCGCGCGAAACACATGGTGACAAGCTGGAGATCGCGCGCTTTGAGTTCTCGCACAACGACCGCGCCATAGCCGAGCGCAAAACACGTGGTCTGATCAAGGTGATGGTTGTCAAAGGTCGCCCCGTGGGCGTCTCGATTGCAGGCCATCAGGCCGGGGAGCTCATTAACCTGTGGTCGCTCGCGATTGCCAATAATCTCAAGATGAGCCAGGTTTCGGCGATGGTTTCTCCATATCCGACCATCGGAGAGGTTAACAAACGCGCTGCAGGCGCCTATTTCACTCCAAGGCTGTTCGAGAATGATACGGTCAAAAAAGTGGTGCGTCTGGTCCAGCGTTGGCTACCCTGATACGACAGAAACATGTTGAATTCGCTTTCCGGTAGATTCCTGATACTGACGACGATCTTCGTCATGCTGGCCGAGGTTTTGATCTTCGTCCCGTCGATTGCCCGCTTTCGTGAGGATTACCTGCTGGCCCGCCTTGAGCGGGCGCAGATTGCCTCTCTCGCGCTGCTGGCGGATGACATGATCAGCCCGGAGCTCGAAGAGGAACTTCTGGAGAATGCCGGTGTGTTCAATGTCGTGCTGCGTCGGGACGAGATGCGACAACTGGTCCTCTCATCGCCGGTACCCGGTGAAATCCACGACAGTTTTGACCTGCGGGATCCGCCAGCGACCGAGTTGATCATGGACGCGATGGGCCGGTTGACGGATCGTGAAAACCGCATGATCCGCGTTCTTGGCAACCCGTTCCGCGATGCCGGGCAGCAGATCGAAGTGACGATGGAAACTGTCGGTCTGCGGATGGCGATGATTGATTACGGCTTGCGGATCTTGCTGCTCTCCGCGGTCATTTCGATCTTTACCGCGGTTCTTCTCTTCCTTGCGGTCCGCAGTTTCCTTGTGAAGCCGATCAAGGGGGTTGTGGGGCATATGCAGACCTATGCCGCCGCACCGGAGGATGCCCGCCGGATCATCAAGCCGTCCGCCGGGGTCAAGGAACTGCGCGAGGCGGAAACTGCGCTTCAATCGCTGCAAACGCAACTGACTCAGGCTTTGAAGCAAAAGGAGCGGCTTGCTCAGCTTGGCGGCGCGGTGGCGCGAGTCAGCCACGACCTGCGCAATATCCTGACCTCCGCGCAGTTGTTCACGGATCGCATCGAGATGTCCGAGGACCCAACGGTCAAACGTATGGCGCCGAAGCTGGTGAACTCCATCACACGCGCGGTAAGCCTGTGCGAAGGCACGTTGGCCTTTGGCCGCGCCGAGGAACCCGCGCCGCGTTTGACTCTATTCAACCTTGCGGAACTGACCGGCGAAGTGCTTGAAGCCGAGCGGCTGGCCATTGGAGAGGCAGAAATCAGCCTGTCAGAAGATGTCCCTGCGGGGATGGTTGTGCGCGGCGATGCGGAACAGATCTACCGGGTTCTGTCCAATCTGGTCCGCAATGCACGACAAGCACTGGCGGCTACCGGAACCCCGGGAGAGATCAGCGTGGCTGCCCGTGCAGATGACAGCGATTGGCACATCACCGTGACCGACACCGGCCCCGGTTTGCCTGCCAAGGCGCGTGAACATCTGTTCCAGCCCTTCCAGGGTGGCGCGCGCAAGGGAGGCTCCGGTCTTGGCCTTGCGATTGCGGTCGAGCTCATCCGCGGCCACGGCGGTGATCTCGTCCTGAAATCCAGTGACGAAACCGGCACGTGCTTTGAAATCAGTTTGCCCATGGGGGATGTAGGGTAACACCCGCAGGGGTATTTCCACGCAATTGACGGCGGCATTGTCGGGGATGGTCGAACAGGAACCATTCCCCGATCCGCGTTTTGACGTGACGTTAATCTTTGGACGTTTGACGCAGTCTCTTATGGTTTTGAGATTGAACGGCCCATTCGACCCATTCCGTCCAAGGATTCCCATGAAACAATTCGCTTCGTTTATTGTTTTTTGCCTCCTTTATTTTTTGGAAGGCTCACCCGTGGCAGCGCTGATTCCTCAAACAAGCTGAACGACATACGCAGATGCACAATTGCCAAGTCGCGCTCAGCGAAAAGGTCACAGGATCAGAGCGTGAACTGGCACAAACCAAATCAAGTATTGGAGACATTTGACCTTGGCTACGAATTCCAAACTTTCCGCCATTCTTGCATGCACCGTTACGGCCGGGGTTTTCGCAACCAGTGCGCAGGCCGACTATGTATTTAACGACAGCCTTCTCGCCCGGGATGGGCTTTGCGCGGGGAGTGGGTGCACTGATCCGGAAACATATGGCGACGACGACCTCATCATCAAGGAAACCAACAACCGGCTTTTGTTTCTGGATACGTCCACGGCAAGCAATTACCCAAGCGCCGATTGGCGGTTGGTCGCCAACGATTCAGAAGACAACGGCGCCAACTATTTCGCGCTCGAAGATGTTGAAGAGAACAGGAAGGTTTTTGTGGTCGAAGACGACGCGCCCTCCAACGCTCTTTATGTTTCTTCCAGCGGCAGAATTGGGCTTGGTACCTCGCTGCCGACGAAACACATGCACTTTCTGAGCGGCAATGAACCGACAATCAGGTTGGAGCAGGATGCAACCGCAGGGTTTTCGCCTCAGACATGGGAACTGGCAGGGAATGAGGCCAGTTTTGTCATTCGGGACGCCACCAACGGTATCAGAAATATCCTGAAAGTTCGCCCCGGAGCCGATGCGGATTCGCTTGTCGTCAACGGGAACAGTAATGTTGGCGTCGGTCTCGCCAGCGCCAGCGCATCTTTGCACGTTTATCGCGACGACGGCACGGCGCAGGTGCGTGTTCAGGAGACCTCCAACATACGCACCGCGCGTGAGATGCTGCGTTTCGAGAACAATGGCGGCTCATGGATTACATTCCGGGACCAATCGAATGGGCGCGAATGGTACTTCACCCATGAGAACAACGCGCAGGGCCGCTTCTTCATCAATCACTCGGACGGTGGTTTGCAGATGGCCGTGACACGTGGTGGGGACCTGTCCGTGCTCGGAACGATCACCGCGGGCGGCACGGCGCTCAACGTTCCCGACTATGTCTTTGCCGACGACTACGATTTGCGCCCGCTCACCGAGGTTCAAGCCTTCATCGATGCCAACAGCCATCTGCCCGACGTGCCCTCTGCCGCCGAGATCAAGGCGGGGGGACTGGACATGACGAACATGCAAATGGCGCTCCTGAAGAAGGTCGAGGAACTGACATTGTATACGCTGGAACAGGACGCGCTTTTGGCCACGCAGCGCGCAGAAACGGAAACGTTGCATGCGCAGGTTCAGCAATTGACCGCGTTGGTCTCGCAAATGTCTGCAGAGCAACCTGTCGCAGAACGTCTCACAGAGTGAGACTGGGGCGTTAACGTTCTCAAACGTCCTTGTATTGACAAATAGGGGGAGCGACGGAACGTTTGCGCCATTCGCTATTTCTTAGGCGCAAACGTCTAGCATCCGTTTTTGAACACAAGAAATTCTATTGGAGATCCTTCATGTCTCTTACCAATCCTTTCAAACTGCAATCGTTGCTCACCTGCGCGGCAGCTCTCGGCGTGCTCTCTTTCGAGGCTCGCGCGGATCAGGTTGTACTGGACGATTTGCTGGCCAGAAGTCGGCTTTGCGTGGGCAATAACTGCGCGGACGGCATGAACTTCGGTCATGATACGCTTGTGCTTCAGACAAGCAATATCGGGTTGCTGTTCTCCGACACGTCGGTGAATACCTTTCCCACGGCGGATTGGCGGCTTGTCGCGAATGATCGAATGGACGGAGGGGAAGGCTACTTCGCTCTCGAAGATGTTGAACTCAGCCATCATGTGTTCGTCGTCGAGGATAGCATCCCCGAGAACTCCCTTTACGTGGCTGCAGGTGGTCGTGTCGGCCTCAAAACATCCAACCCGGACACGGAACTGCACCTTGTTGATGGTGACACGGCGACCATACGTCTTGAACAGGATGGATCGAGCGGGTTTTCGCCCTACGCATGGGATGTTGCCGCGAATGAGGTCAACTTCTTTGTCAGAGATGTGTCGAACAGCGCTTCAAAGCCTTTTCGTATTCGCGCGGGGGCGACTGATGACTCGTTGGTCATAGGGAGTGAAGGCGACATCGGCATTGGAGAATCCAGACCGGATGCTTCTCTGCATATCCGCCGCGTGGACGGCACTTCCCAACTTCTGATCCAGGAGGAATCAGGAACCCGGGCTGCCCGAGAGCTTATCCGCTTCGAGAACAATGGCGGGTCGTGGATCACCTTCGTTGACACGTCCAACGACCGCGAATGGTACTTCACCCATGAGAACAACCCGCAGGGCCGCTTCTTCATCAATCACTCGGACGGTGGATTGCAGATGGCTCTGACGCGCGGTGGTGATCTTTCGGTTCTCGGGACGATCACAGCGGGCGGGACGCAACTCAATGTGCCGGACTATGTTTTTGACGACGACTACGCCTTGCGACCACTCTCCGAGGTGCAGGCCTTCATTGATGCGAACAGTCATCTGCCGGAAGTGCCTTCCGCCGCCGAGATAACGGCGGGCGGGCTTGATATGACGAACATGCAGATGACCTTGCTCAAAAAAGTGGAGGAGCTGACGCTGTATACGCTGGGGCAGGAAGCTCGGTTGATCGAGCAGCAGACCCTGATCGAAGCGGAACGCTCGGAGAATCTCGCCTTGCAAGACAGCCTCGCGGCGCAACGTGGAGAAACCGAAGCGCTGCGGGAGCAGGTTCAGCAATTGACCGTGCTGGTGTCCCGTCTTTCTGACGCGGTTTCCCCGACGAAAAATGCGAGCGAAAATTGATTATTTACAGACTCTTAGGGATGGTGCTCCAAATAATTGATGGATCAAATGGAAGAAATCTCAAATACCCCCTTGCGCTCTTCTCGCAGCACAGCTAAATCCCGCCTCCACGGACCGATAGCTCAGCTGGATAGAGTACTTGACTACGAATCAAGGGGTCGGGGGTTCGAATCCTCCTCGGTCCGCCAGCATTCAAAAAGACCGCAGTGCTCCGCGCTGCGGTCTTTTTCATTCCAGACGACAGCACTGATGATTTATTCAGCAGCGTCCTGTAAACTACGCTGAGAGGCAAGAGAAAGAGACCGAGCAAAATGCCGGAAACCGCAGAGCAGATCGCAGCGCTTCCCATGCGCTGGGACAAAGATGGTGAACTCAAGATTCTCATGGTCACCTCGCGCGAGACGAAGCGTTGGGTGATGCCGAAGGGCTGGGAAATGGACGGCAAGAAGCCGTGGCGCGCCGCCGAGATCGAAGCGCTCGAAGAGGCCGGTGCACGCGGTTATATCGGCAAGGAGACGATCGGCACCTACAGCTATCTCAAGAAGCTGGGCGATGGCACGGCGTTGCCGTGCGAGGTGCGGGTGTATCCGATGATCGTGGAAAAACTGGAAAAGCGATGGAAAGAGCGCAAAGAGCGCAAACGCCATTGGTTCACCCCGCGTAGTGCAGCCCGCAAGGTGCATGAGCCGGAGTTGTCCGCTCTGTTGATGAGCCTCGTCAAGAAGCCGAAGAAAGACCCGACGATCAAGGCGCTTCTGAAGAAGGCCTCCTAAGGTCAGTCAACAGGAAGCCCGCTTGGTACCGCAGCTGGTACACCGAAGGGCAGGTCATTGACGCTGGTGCCTGTCAGCGCATTCAAAAACGCTTCCAGATCGGCGATTTCAGCATCGGTCAGGGAAACGGACGGCATATCGACAGCGGCAGTCTGACGGGCGATTTCGAGCCTGTCACTGGCAAGAATGAAGTCGATGTCGGCAAGCCAGGGGGCGTTCGGTAGCTGCGCCATTTCCGGCCGCCACAGCGCCCGTTCCGCCTTGGCGTTGGCCATATGCCGGATCATCGCCTTCAGCGTCGGGTAAGCCCCGTTGTGGCCGTAGGGCGCGGTCAGAGCGATGTTACGCAGCGAGGGTGTGCGGAACTTGTACGCATCGTCGACGAGATCAGTCGTACCCATCCGTCCCAGATCCCTGGGCAGCTTGTCATGCATTCGTGTCCGGCCCGGGCCGAACTGCGGCGTGCCCGTTGCGTGGAACCCCTGATCGGAAAACAGCGGCCCGTTGTGGCAGGCCGCACATTGCGCCTTGCCAAAGAACAACTGCCGCCCGCGTTCCGCATCGTCCGGGAGGGGTGCCCCGGTTTGAACATAGGCATCATAGGGGCTGTCGAAACTCTGAAACTCCGTCCCGATAAAGGCCGCCAGCGCATTGGCGATGTCGACAATCGTCACGTCCTCTGCCGTTTCGATGTGGGGCAGGGCGGATTGGAACATCTCGGCGTAGTCGGGAATACCGCGCACCCGTTTGGCAATGATGGGCCAGGCTTCGCTCACAAGCGGGCGGATCGCGCCGCTGATTTCATTTTCGCCGGCCTGCCCGGCCATCTCCGCATCGGATGTCATCGGAAACAGGGCCTGGGCGGCGAGGATGGAGTTCAATCCTTTCGGAAGGCGCTCGCCCGCGGGCGTATCGAATGTCCACATTCGGTAATCAACTTGCTGAACGCGGCCATCGTGGAACAGCACGCGCACATCCCGGTGACCGAGATTCCACAGGGCAGGGGCGTTGCGCGGGATGCGTTTCTTGATCCTGTCACCGCCTGAACCGGCGGTCCGTTCCGGTCCGAGCCCAACACCGCCTTCGCCGATTCCAAGGCTCAATCCATCCGCGGACCCGAGGCTGGGATGATGGCAGGTGGCGCAGCTGATATTCCTGTTGCCGGAGAGAATCTTGTCATAGAAAAGAAGTTGTCCGATCTTGGCCTGCGCTGGATCAAACGGCAGGAAATCGTCTTGTGACATGGTTTCCGAAGCCGCCGGACCGGCCAGCCAAACCAGCCCAAGGAGCGCCACAACATGCCTCTGTCCAAAACCTTCGCTGCGGCGCTTGTTGCGCTCGTGCTTGCTACGCCGCTTGGCGCTGGCATCAATATCGAAAAAGCGCGCGATCTGATGGAAGACGGCAAGTTTACCGAAGCCCGAGAAGCGATGCTGCCGCTCGCCAAGTCCGGCAACGCCGATGCCGAAGAGCTGATCGGCGTGATGTATGCGCTGGGGCTGGGTGTCGAGCAGGATCATATCCGCGCCTTTGACTGGTACCTGCGCAGCGCGATGAAGGGTCATGCGGGTGCGCAATCGGGTGTTGGCTGGTACTACGAACTTGGGCTCGGCATGCCCGCGCCTGATCTGGTCCGCGCCTATCTCTGGTATCGGCTTAGCACCATCGGAGGTGATCCCGACGCGGCACTTTCGGTCGAGGAAGTGGTCAAGAAGATGAGCAAAGCCGAGATTGAAAAGGCGCATGAGCTTGTCGATGACTACGAAGGGTGGATGTTTCCGTTTCAGTGAGTGTGCGGTCTGGGCGCGAGTCTGGCAAGGTCGGGCTTGTTTGACGCAGCCGTGGATCTCCTCATGAAAACGGCAGGTTAGAAAAAGGCCGCCGGATTGCTCGGGCGGCCTTTGCTGTTCTTGTCAGCGGGATCAGTTCAGGTCCGCTTCATAGGCCTTTGCGAGGTCTGCTTCTGCAGAAGAGACCGCGTCGGTCAAGGCGTTGAAGATCTTCTCGCCGCCGGTCACGTTCTGCTTGAACCAGTCGTAGACGGGCGCTGCAGCGTCACGGAAGGCTTCCTTTTCGGCCGGGGTCGGCACGTAGAGATCGCCGCCACCGGCAATGAAGTCGCTGTAGGCCTGGATCGACTTGCGCTTCGGCGAGGCAAAGGTGGCCTGCTGGAGTGCGGAGAAGCCATCAACCACAACGCGGCGCATGTCTTCGGGCATGCCAAGGAACTTCTCGTTGTTCATGACCCAGATTGCGCCCATGTAGGCGTGTCCGTCGAGGGTGACGTACTTCAGACCGGCTTCGGGGAACTTCATGTTCATGATGTCGGTGATGCCGTTCTTGGAGCCTTCAACCACACCGGTCTGGAACGAGGTAAACAGTTCCGGCCAGCTGATTGGGGTCGGGGAAGCGCCCAGCGATTTCACCAGTTCCTGCGGCAGATCGGCAACCACGGTGCGAATCTTCAGGCCAGCAAGGTCGCTCGGCATCTGCACGCGGCGCTGTGTGTTGGCGAAGTTGCGCCAGCCGCCGGTGTTGCCGATGGTCATGATGCGGATCGTGTCGCCGCTGTCCGCCAGAGCCATCTCGCGCATGGTGCGGGTAAAGTCACCGGCCAGAACGGTTTCGGCCACACGGTCGTCGGACATCAGGTAGGGCAGGTCCAGAACCTGCACATAGGGGAAGATGCCCGCCGCGCCGCCGGAGGTGGTCACGAAGACGTCAATCGTGCCGTCCGCGATGCCTTGCAGGCATTCCGCGCCGCCGGAGCAGAGCTGGGTGCCGATGAACAGCTCAACCGCGATGGCCCCGTTGGAGGCTTTTTCGACATAGTCCTTGAAGACCACCAGGCCGTCATAGTCTTCATCGTTCTCGTTGGAGTTCGCCGTCGCGCGAATGGTGATGTCCTGCGCCGCAACGCTCATGGCGCTTCCGGCCAGAAGCGCCGCTGTCATGGCGGCTTTGGTCAGATGTTTAATCATTGGTCTTCTCCCTGTTGTAGTCTCTTGTGAACGGCTTTAGCCGCGTCGTGTAACGGTCTTGTAGGCCGGGGCTCTGCCCCGGCCCCTAGTCGGCAAACCCCGTCAATCGGGGAACGGTCATGGATATTTCCGGAACAAAGGTGATCAGGAAGATCACCAACACCTCCACCAAAAGGAAGGGCAGGATCGCCTTGGCAATGGTTTCAACCTTCTCGCCAGACACCGAAGAGGCCACGAACAGAACAAGACCCATGGGTGGTGTTGCAAGGCCGACGGTCAGGTTGACACTCATGATGATGGCGAAGTGGATCGGATCAATCCCGAGATCGGTGAAGATCGGCGCAAGGATCGGCCCCAGAATGATGATCGCAGGTCCTGCATCAAGGAACATGCCGACGATGAACAGCAGCAGGTTGATCAGGAACAGCAGGATCAGCGGGTTCTCCGAAAGCGACAGGATAAAGGCCGCGAGGGTCTCCGGCGCATGGCTGAGCGAGACAACCGTTTTGAAGGCCATCGCCGCACCCACGAGCAGCAGCACCGTGGCGCTGGTCATGGCGGCGCGCATGAAAACATCGGGCAGGTCCGCGGGGCGCAGGGTGCGCAGGACGAACATGCCGATCACGATGGCATAGGCGACGGCGATCGCGGCCGCTTCGGTCGGTGTAAACACCCCGCCAAGGATACCGCCGAGAATGATCACCGGGGTCAGCAGCGGAAAGAACGCCTTGAGCGAGGCCTGCCCGCGTTCGCCCCAAGTGGCTTTCGAGCGGGAGGCCGGGAAGTTATAGCGGTCCGCCATGAGCTTGACGGCCAGCATCAGGCCCACGCCCACGAGAATGCCCGGCACAATGCCGGCTAGGAACAGCGCAGCCACGCTTTCCCCCATGACATAGGCGTAAATGATCATGATACCGGATGGCGGGATGATCGGGCCGATGACGGAGCTGGCCGCCGTGATCGCGGCTGCGAAACGCCGGGTGTACCCTTCTTTTTCCATCGCCGGGATCAACATGGAGCCAAGCGCGGACGTGTCTGCCACGGCAGAGCCGGACAGGCCCGCAAAAAGCATGGAAGACAGAATGTTCACATGGGCCAGCCCACCGCGCAGGTGCCCCATCAAAGCTTGAGAAAACTCAACAAGTCGGGTGGTGATCCCGCCCCGGTTCATCAGCTCGCCCGCGAGCATAAAAAAGGGGATCGCCATCAGCGGAAAGCTGTCCATGCCGTTGTAGACATTGCGGTAAAGCAGCGACAGGTCGCGCTCCTGTCCATTGAGCCAGAGCAATAAGCCGGGGGCCGCAAGCATGCCGAAGAAGACCGGCAGGCCGATCATCAGGAAGAGCAGAAAGAGGGGAAGAAACCAGACCAGCATTATTCCACCACCAAGTCTTCATCAATGAGAGGGCGCAGGCGGTCTTTGCCGCCGAACAGTTCGATGAGTGCGCGCAGCACCAGCTCGATATTGACCATGAGCAGCAGCCAGAGGCCCACGTAGAGGCTCATGTACATCCATGCGAGCTTGATCTTGAAACCCTTCTGGCCAATCAGTTCGAGCGGCAGGTAGAGCGTCGACGAGGCAAAGAGCCAACCGGAGTTGATGTGTTTGACCCCCAGTTGCAGGCCCATCACGAGAACCAGCCCGGAGAGCAGCAGCAGCAAAAGGCTCAACAGGGCCCCAACCGTCCGCGGCAACATCATCAAGAGCATGTCGATGGCCACAAATCCGCCGCGGCGGTAAGCGCTGGGCGCGATCAGGCCCGTCATCCAGAGCATGAGGAAACGCGCCGCTTCTTCCGGCCAGGGCAGCGCGTTGTTCAGCACGTAGCGGAAAAACACCTGCACAAGGATGCAGACAACCATCAGCCCGATGGCGATGGTCGCAATGGAGCGGCCGATCTTGAGCACAAGATCGTTCACCCATTGAAGCGGGCGCAAGAGCGCCAGCAATACGGCCATTGGCCTTTCCCTCCCATTGAGCCCCGCGCACGTTTGCCGCGTCTATAGGGGCGGTTTATGACGTCTTTTCAAAGCCTCCGTAGTCTCCCCCGAAGAAGAGCAGCGGCGCGCCGTCCCCGGTGGTGACACGCTCGACCCGTCCTACAACGATCGAATGATCGCCGCCGTCGTGGGTGGCGTGGGTCACGCATTCAAAGCGGGACAGGCAATTGTTCAGAATTGGCACCCCGTAGTCGTTGCGCTCCCAATCAAACTGGTCAAACGCATCGCCATCACGGGCAAAGGCAGAGCAGATCTCTGCGGTGTCCTGCGCGATCACGTGAATGGCAAAGCGCTGCGTTGCCATGAAAAACGGATAGCGCGATGAATTCTTGGCCGGGGCCCACATCACCAAAGGCGGATCAAGCGACAGGCTTGAGAAACTGTTGGCCGTGATCCCGAGCGGCCCGGTGCCAGTCTCACAGGTGATCACGGTGACACCGGTGCCGAAGCGACCGAGCGCTTCGCGAAACGCGCGGTTGTCGACCTGTGCAGGGTCAAAGGTTTTGGTCAATGCGTTCATGGCCTCACCGAAGCTGTGGCGTTACGGGACTTCATGGCCAAGCGCCTCGGTATACAGTTCATACCATGTTTCCCGGTCGATTTTCACCTTTGCAGCATCGCCAATCCGGGCGATCCTGTCGAGGTTGTTCGTTCCGAGAACAGGTAGGATGCGCGCCGGGTGTGCCAAGAGCCAAGCAACAGCCACTGCCGCATCATCTACGCCAAAACTATTGCCAATTTCCGAAAGCCTGGCGCGAAGTCCAGCGTTTGTGTCTTCGAACAATGCGCCGCCGCCCAGCGGGGACCATGCCATGATGGCGTTGTCCTGCATTTGATGGAATGCGACGTCGCCGTTGGTGAGCGGCGCGTGGTTCAGCAAACTGATTTCGATCTGGTTGGTGACCAGTTGCGTTTTCATTGCCGATTGCAGCAGTTTCCAGTCCCAGGGTCGGAAGTTGGACACGCCTACCGCACGCACCTTGCCGGAACTGACGAGATCATCCAACGCCGCACCGGTTTCGAGGTGATCCATCATCGGATCCGGACGGTGGATGAGCAGAAGGTCAATCCGGTCCGTCTTCATCAGGCGCAACGAATGCTCGACAGAGGCTTCGATATGGGCGCGAGACGTGTCGTAGTACTTCACCCGCTTGTCCGCGTAGCGGCCTGCGGGCGCAATGATATCGCACTTCGTGACTATCTCGATCTTGTCCCGCAAGGCTGGGGTCAGCGCGTTGCCGAGGATCTCCTCGGCTTCATAGCCGCCATAGATGTCGGCCTGATCCATGGTGGTGATGCCCTGATCAAGGCAGGCGTCGATCTTTGCCCGGACATGCTCTGGGGCGGTGTTTTCATCGTCGCCAATGCGCCACATGCCGTAGACAAGGCGGCTCATTTCAAGGGAATCGTTCAGGCGGATGCGCTGCATTACTTGCGGTCTCCTGCGCCAAGCGGCGTCATAGGTGTTTGAGCTGGCACGCGGCCGTAGGCTTCGGGCAGCGAGCAGGTTTTCATCTGGGGCAGAACGCGGCTGCCGAAATGCTTGCACTCGTCGATGTGCGGATAGCCGGACAGGATGAAGGCACGGATGCCCATCTTCTGATACTCCTCGAGCTTGGACAGCACCTGATCGGTGGAGCCAACAAGCGCCGCGCCGCAGCCAGAGCGCGCGCGTCCCACACCAGTCCAGAGGTTCGGCTCGATAAAGCCATCCATGTCCGCAAGTTCGCGGTTCTTGGCCTGATGGGACACGCCAAGCGAACCGGAATCGAGCGCACGCTCTCGGATCGCCTTGCCTTGTTCGTCATCGAGCTTCGAGACAATGTGCTGCGCCCATTCGCGGGCTTCGGCTTCTGTATCGCGCACGATGACATGAACGCGCAGGCCGTAATCGAGCGTCCGGTTATATCTTTCGGCCACGGCGTTTACGGCGGTCATGCGCTGGGCGAGCATGTCCTTGGTCTCGGGCCACATCAGGTAAACATCACAGTGTTGGCCGCAAAGCTCGAGAGCATCCGGAGAATAGCCGCCAAAATACAGCAAAGGCCCGCCTGTCTGATAAGGCACAGCCGGATCGGTGGTCAGCCCTTCGAAGTTGTAAACCTCACCCTGATGATTGATCTCGCCTTGGGTCCAGGCCTTTTTGAGAATCTCCACAACCTCGCGCGAGCGTTGATAGCGGAACGCGCTTTCGGCTTTTTCGCCGGGGAAGTCCGACGAAATGATGTTCACCGTCAGCCGCCCTTCGAGCATATGATCAAGCGTTGCGATGGTCCGGGCAAGCATGATCGGCTGCATCTCGCCGCAACGAACAGCGGCCAGCATGTTGATCTTGTCCGTAATGGGCGCGCAACCTGCGACAAAGCTCAGCGTGTCTTGCCCCACCTGGTAGGAAGACGGGCAGAGAATGTTGCGAAAACCCTGCGCTTCAGCCTCTTTCACGATGCCCGAGCAATGGGCAAAGGAAGAGCGCAGGCGGCCTTCCGGAACCCCGAGAAATTCATAGTCGTCCGAGCACAGCGAGGCGAACCAGGAAACCTCAGCTGCGTCGAGATCCGGGGAGGTGATGGGGACGACTGTCATAACATGCCTCTGCAATGCATTTTCTCTTGCGTAGCATCTGATTTGATGTAGATCAATGGTGTATCAATTTTTTGTTGAGCCCCCATGACCAACCGCCACGCCCTGCCGCTCTATGTCCAGATCAGCGAAATGCTGATCCGGGACATTCATGCCGGACGATTGGTGGACGGTGAACGTCTGCCGCCGGAACGCGAGATGGCCGAGCAATTGTCCACCAGTGTCGGCACTTTGCGTAAGGCCCTGAAAGATTTGACCGAAAAGGGAATGCTTGAGCGCGTTCAAGGGTCCGGGAACTATGTCCGCGCCCGGCGTGACGCGCCCGCAGTCTATGCGTTTTTTCGCGTGGAGCTGGTAGAGGGTGGCGGTCTTCCCACGGCAGAGCTCCTGTCAGTGGACCGGTTGCAAAAACCTGACGGACTGCCGTCCTTTGGAACATCAAGTGTAGGACACCGTATTCGGCGGCTGCGGCGGCTGAACGGCATTCCCGCGGTTCTTGAAGAGATCTGGCTCGACGGAAGTCATGCGGACTCTATTGCTGCAGAAGACCTTCGCGAGTCGCTTTATCTCTTCTATCGAGAAGCGCTCAACCTTTGGATCACGCGCGCAGAAGATGCGCTTGGGATGGCGCCCGTGCCGGAATGGGCGCCGACGGAATTCGGGGTTCAGCCCGGCACCAACACCTTGCAGGCCCAGCGGATCAGCTGGGGGCAGGATGGTGCGCGGGCGGAAGTCTCGCTCAACTGGATCAATACGGACGTCGCTCGGTACGTCTCGCGCCTCGCCTGAGGTGCAGGGCCTTGGGAGGGCCTTTTTATGGACATCATAAACTACGGTGTGATCGGGTGCGGCATGATGGGGCAGGAGCACCTGCGCAACATTGCCCTGCTGCCCGGTGCGCGAGTCTCGGCGATCTTTGAGCCGAACGAGCTGATGGCGAACGCGGCCAAGGCGATTGCGCCAAACGCGCGACTGTGCCGTTCCATCGCCGATTTGCTTTCCGATACGGATTTGCATTGTCTGCTGGTGGCAAGTCCGAACCATCTGCATGTCGCACAGCTGGCGGAAATTGCAGCTGTTCGGCCAATGCCCATTCTCATGGAAAAGCCGCTTTATACCAGTCCGGAGCAGGGTGAGGAGTTGGAGGCCCTCAAGGCGGAATACCCCGCGCCGATCTGGGTGGCGATGGAATACCGCTACATGCCCCCCGTCGCGACGTTCCTGGAGCAAATGGAGCGCGCGACCGGCGGTGTAACCATGTTCTCGATCCGCGAGCACCGGTTTCCGTTCCTGCCAAAGGTTGGCGACTGGAACCGTTTCAACCGCAACACCGGCGGGACGCTGGTTGAAAAGTGCTGTCACTTCTTTGATTTGATGCGGTTGGTGCTGCGCTCCGATCCGGTGCGGATCATGGCGAGCGCCGGGCAGGTGGTGAACCATCTGGACGAAACCTACGAAGGTGAGACCCCGGATATCTGGGACAGCGGTTACGTGATCGTCGATTTCGCCTCTGGCGCGCGCGCCATGCTGGAACTGTGCATGTACGCCGAAGGCGCGCGTTACCAGGAGGAGCTTTCGGCCGTGGGGCCTGCGGGCAAGATCGAAGCTTTTGTGCCGGGTCCGGGCCGGTTCTGGCCAACGCATCTCGGCGCGCCGCCGACCTCTCAGGTGATTGTCAGCCCGCGCCATCCCAAGGGGCCACAGGCAGTGGATATCCCCGTGGAAGCAGCGCTTCTGGAGGCGGGCGATCACAATGGATCGACGTTTTATCAGCATATGCGCTTTTTGGAGGTGGTCCGCGGAAACGGCAATCCAGAGGTGAGCCTTGATGATGGCGCCTGGGCGGTTCGAATGGGTTTGGCGGCGCAATTGTCCGCAATTTCCGGGCAGGCCGTAACCCTCTGATTGTGGACAGATTGTGGCAATTTTGCCCCAAAGTTGCCACATTCCAGCGCTCATCTAGTGGTAAATGCGGGAAAACACACCCGATTTTCCCAGGTCGTCAAATTCCTGCTAGCGAAATTGGCGGAAATGGGATAATCCGAGAAAAGAAAAATAAATGACGGCGATAAAAACCAGCCGTCGATAGGTAGAGCGGTGTAACAATGAACGCGATTGATTTCGTGATCCGTACGCGTACGGGTTCCTTGGAGCGTGGGTCTGTAGCAGGAGAAAATCAGGACTTCCTGATTGACGCAGGTTCAGGCAACGATATTTCCATCAACCTTCATCAGAGAGACCTGCGCGGGTATGACCGCGCGGCGGACGATCTGCTGATCACCCTGGCCGATGGCCGGGTTCTGGTGATCGAAGGGTACTTTGCCGACGGGGCGGACAACCGTCTTTTCCTGAGCTCACAAAGCACGCTCAACCAGGTGAGCTTTGTCGAAGCCGAAGGCGGCGCGCTCTATGCGCAGTACGGCCCGACCGAAACATGGGGCAAGTGGAGTCCGGCGGACGAGTTGATCTTTGTCGAAGAGCCGACGGTTGTCGCGGAGGCTGGTGCCTATGGCGATGAGCAGGTGTCCATGCTGGGTGCTGGCCTTCTTGGCGGTGCCGCTGGTCTGGGCACGCTTGGCGCAGCCGGGGCGGGCCTTGCCGGTCTTGGCCTGATTGGTCTTGCGGGAGATGGCGACGGAGACGGCGGTGGCGATGGTGGGGAAACCACACAGCCAGCAGCGCCCACGGTCGACGATCCGCAAGCCTCGCATCCGATTGGCGGCGGCGATGATCCGAAAGTCACCATAACCGGCACTGGCGAGCCGGGCGACAATGTCGAAGCCACGATCGACGGCACCACACTGACCACGGTCATTGATCCGACGGGCACCTGGGAACTGGTCTTCGAAGGCGATGATTTCCCCGCCGATGGGCTTTACGAGGACGTCTCCGTCACCGTCACGCACCCGGATGGAACCACGACGGTGCTGGACGGTCCGACCTTCGAGATCGACACCACACCGCCAATGATCGACGTCACCGACGGTACGGTTTCCATTGGTGATCTGATCAATGAAGAGACCTACAACAGCGAAGGCGTTGTGATCTCCGGTACAGGCGAGCCCGGCGCAACCCTCGTTGTGACCGCAGGCAGCTTCACCGAAACCGTTGTGATCGACGCCGGCGGCAGCTGGTCCTTCACCTTCGATGCGACAACCTTCCCCGCGGGCGAGTACACGACCGAGATCACGCTGACGGCCACTGACAGTTTTGGCAACACCACGGTTATCACCGATAATATTCAGGTGGATACGGTTGGTCTTGTCAGCCTCGACAACGCGCCGCTGACCGGCGACGATCTGATCAGCCAGGCGGAATATGCCGCTGGCGTTACACTGACCGGCACTTCGCAGGCCGGGTCGGTTGTCGAAGTGACCATTGAGGGTGTGACGCAGACGATCACCGCAAGCGCGGATGGGTCTTGGAGCGTGACCTTCGACAGCAGCAGTCTGCCTGGCGGTACCTACACCACCAGCGCAACGATTGTTGCAACCGATGCCGCTGGCAACGTGGCAACAACGACGCACAGCTTCGCGGTCGACACGGAAGTGTCGCTGACGATCAACACCGCCACTGTTGGCGGCGACGGCACAGTGAACGCCGGTGAACGTACGGTTGGTGTAGAACTGACCGGCACGGCGGAGGCAGGATCGACCGTTGAGGTCATGGTGTCCGGCACGTCCCTGACGGCAACGGTTGCCATTGACGGCAGCTGGACCGTGACCATCCCGGCTTCGCTGATCCCGGAAGGCGAGACAAGCCTTGCGGTCTCGGCCACCGCAACCGACGGCGCGGGCAACAGCACCACAACCTCCGGCAGCATTGCAATCGACACGGAAACCAGCGTGACGGTTCAAACCGCCGGTGTCGAAGGCGACGGCGTGGTCAACGCGGCCGAGCACAGCGATGGTGTGACCCTGACAGGCACCGCAGAACCGGGCGCATCCGTGATGGTCACGCTTGGCGCGGTCAGCAAAGCGGCCACAGTGGCTGCAGATGGCAGCTGGACGGTCAACTATTCGGCTTCTGAAATCCCGACGGGTGAGACAAACCTGCCAGTGACAGCGGTTTCGACCGATGCGGCGGGCAACAGCGCTACGGCCACAGGCGATCTCGATGTTGACACCTTGGTGCGTAACTTTGCGATGACCTCCACGCCGGGCGGCGCGGACGGCATTCTGAACGCCGAAGAGGCGGCTCAGGGGCTGACCCTCAGCGGCACGACCGAACCGGGCGCAAGCGTCATGGTAACACTCGACGGCGTGACGCTCCCGGCCACGGTGGCGGCTGATGGCTCCTGGACTGTGACCTACTCCGCGGGCCAGCTTCCTTCCGGTGAAGGCACCTATACGCTGACGGCGACGTCCACGGATGCTGCAGGCAACACGGACACGCTGACCCAAAGCGTGCAGGTCGACACAGAAGCCGGCATCCTGACAATCAGCCCGGCACCGGTCGAAGGCGACGATGTGGTCAACTTTGCCGAAGCCTCGGATGGTGTGGTGCTGACCGGAACCTCCAACCCGGGCGAGATGGTCACGGTTACGATGAACGGGGTGAGCCACACGGTGCAGACCGACGGCGCCGGTATCTGGACTGCACCCTTTGCGGCCCATGAAATCACCCCCGGCACCTACACCGCCGAGATCACAGCAACGATTACCGATAGCGCGGGCAACACGCTGACGCGGACAGATTCGGTGCGCGTGGATACGCAGGTGGACAACTTCGCCACGTCGACCGATCCGGTCGAAAGCGATGGTGTGATCAACGCCGCAGAAGCGGCGAACGGCGTGACCCTGACCGGCACGACAGAGCCGGGCGGGTCTGTGCAGCTTGTTTTTGAAGGCATGACCTACGCTGCCACGGTGGACGCGTCGGGCAGCTGGACCGTGGACCTTCCGGCGAGCGCGATGCTGTCAGGCGAGACCTCTGCTCCGGCGCAGGTGCTGACCACGGATCAGGCGGGCAATACCGACGAGACGCAGATCACCCTGACTTTCGACACCGAGGTGAACCTGCTGACGACCTCTGACGCGCCGATCACCCCCGATGGTGTGGTCAACGCGGCTGAGGCGGCTGAAGGAATTACCCTTGGCGGGCAGGTCGAAGCGGGCTCGACGGTCAATGTTACCTTTGGCGGTGTTGTGCATGTCGCTGTTGTCGACGCGGTCGGGAACTGGTCGGTTGATATTCCGCCGGACTCGATCCCGACCGGCACGCTCAATGCAACCGCGCTGATCGAGGCGACGGACCCGGCAGGCAACGTGGACAGCACGACGCAGACCATTGTCATCGATACCGAGGCACCGGACACGCTGGGCTGGGAAGGCTATGGCCGGAACCACGCAGGCGTGGACCAGATCCGAACCGAAATCACCGAGGATACGGTGGAAATCGGGATGGTCATCAATCCGGAAACTGCGCCCGAAGTGGTCGCTGTGCCGCTCGATGGCTCTTACGATGTTGATGGTCTGGGCGTTGCCTTCCACGACTTCACCGGTGAAGTGCCGGATGGGTCGCACCTCGTGGTGACAACAACCGATGATGCGGGCAACACCTCTGGCAACTACCTCGTGACGGACGATCCGTTGACCAACGAGGTCACCATGACCGATGCCCTGGCCAATGTCCTGTCGGAGTTCGAGATCGAAAGCATCGACCTCGACTTTGCAGAAGACAGCCATCTGACCATCACCGAAGCGCAGATCGTTGCTCTGTCGAGCAACTCCGACACGCTCATCGTGCATGGCGGCAGTGATGACAGCGTCACGATTGTTGGCGCAACGGCAACAGGCACCACGCAAGTAGAGGGCGAGACCTTCAACACCTTCACGCTGGGCGATGCGACGATCCTGATCGACGATGACATCACCAACGTGAACGGCCTTGTCTAAGTAAGTACCAGTAACGTCCGGAGGCCCGGCTGAACCGGGCCCCGGATCCCGAAAAACATAACGCGCCGATACGGGGGCACGACAATGAGAATGAGCAGGCGGAGCCTGGGCTGGATCATCGCGGTTGCGATGCTGCCCGGATGCACGAAAGATATGGGGGAAGGGACGGTCAGCCGATTCATCGGCGGGGCGCCCAAAGTCGCAACCCCTGAGGCCGTGGCTGAACCGGCTGCGCAGCCGCGAGAGGTCAAGGGCGCGGAAGGCTCGGCCATCATCGGCGCGCTGCAAGCCCGTCCGTCCGTCTTGTTGTCTGGCACACCCTACAGCCGCGTCGCCGACGCCGTGATTGCGTCGGACGCACGTGTCGCCGAAGCTGAGCTTCGCGTGGCGCAGATGCGGGCGCAGGCGGCCAAGTACAACTGGATGCCGCGCATCGGCCCGCGCGTCTCGCTCACCTCCCTTAGCGATTTCGTTGCCGATCTGGTCATCAACCAGGTGATTTTCGACAACGGCCGCAAGATTGCCGAACGGGATCTGGCCAAGGCGAATGTCGAGCTTGCCGCGGTGACGCTGGTCGAAGATGGCAATGAGCGGGTCTTCGATGCGCTTTCGCTCTATGTCAAAGCCGAGGAAAACAGGGCGCTTTCGGTCCATCTGGATAAGGCTCTGAAAGATATGGCTCATTTCGAGTGGGTCATGCAGGAACGCGTCAACGGTGGCGTGTCCGACATGTCGGACCTGAATGTCCTTCAGCAAAAACTGGCCTCCATGCGGGCGCGCTCTGGCGAAGCGTCGGAAGCCACCGCAACGGCCATGGCGGAGCTGAATGCCATGTCTGCGCGTCCCTTGACCGAGCTGCGCGGCATTGGCGGTTTGAAAGAAAGCGGTGCTGCCGAAGCGCTGGGCGTCATTCGCGCGCGGGCCGAGCGGGAGCGGACTTTGGCAGAGGCGCGGATCGCGCGGGCCTCGCACCTGCCGGGTCTGGCGGCCAACGCGGATTCAAATGGCAGCTACGGGTTGGAAGTCACAACAGACTCGCTCTTCTCTCTTGGAACCATGGCAGAATTCAAAGCCATTGAAGCGGTGCGCGAAACGGCAGACCGCAAAGTAGCGGAGGCGCGAGAGGTTGCAGACCGCCGCGTGCAGGCACAGAGCCGTCAGTCTGAGGCCTTCCGTCGGCAAGCTGCCGAGGCAAGCACGCTGACGACGCGGGCCAAGCAGAACCTCGATCTGTTCCGCGCCCAATACGAGGGCGGGCAGCGGCAGGTCATGGACGTGGTTGGCACCTACGAGACCTATGCGAAAGCGCTTGAGACGGAAATCGAGCTGAAGTTCAAAGCCGCCCGGGCGGAGCTTGAGCTCGCGCGCCTCAAAGGCGCCTTGGCAGAAGGCGGAAGCATTTGACAAGCTCGCCCGCAGACACACTCGCGGGCCGCGCCCGCGCCATGCTTCGCGCCGTGCCGTCCACGGCGAAGGCGGCCAACGTTGCGCGCCGCGCGCCGCGCCATTCGGACCGTGCGAAATCCCGTGCTGACCTGATTGCCGTTTATGCCGCACGTGTCGGGGTTGAGGCCAAAACGCCGGATATTCTGGAGGCTCTGGCGCAGAATGCGGGCTGTGATGACAGCTTTGACGCCTTTGCTCTGGCAGCTGGTGCGCAGGCCGCAGGGCTCATAGCCGAAACAAAACCCGTCAGCAGCCTGTCAGACGATCTCTGGCCGGCATTGGCGCTCATGCAGAACGGGCAGGCGGTTCTGGTTCTGTCACAGGAAGACGGGGCTCTGTCGATCTACGACCCCGAAGCGCCGGATCGCCGCAGCGAAGTCGCGCTCAGCGAGTTCCAACCCTATTTCACCGGTGACCTCATCTGCGCCGAGGCTCCGGTCAAAACCCTTTCAGAGACCCACGCAGACGCAAGCGACGGGAAACACTGGTTCTGGGGCGAATTCACCCGGTTCAAAAGGCATTTCCTCGAAGTGGCCTTGGGTTCCTTTGTGGCCAACCTTCTCGCCGTGTCCGTCGCGCTTTTCTCCTTGCAGGTCTATGACCGCGTGATCCCACACCAATCCGAAGCCACGCTTTGGGTGTTGGCAGCGGGCGCGGTGCTGGCACTTTTGCTCGAAGCCTTCCTCAAGGTCGCGCGCTCGCATCTGCTGGATGGCGCGGGGCGGCAGATCGAGATTGGCGTGCAGAAAACTCTGATGAGCCGCCTTCTGGGCATGCGCTCCGACACACCGGGCCGTTCGCCCTCGCAGCTTTTCTCTTCGATGCGCGAGTTCGGGTCGGTCCGGGAGTTCTTCACAGCCTCCACCGTTGGTGCGCTTGCCGACATCCCCTTCATCTTCGTCTTCCTGCTTTTGGTCTGGTCCATTGCGGGCAGCGTAGTCTGGGTGCTGATCGCGGGCGGCATTCTGATGGTTGTGCCAGGCTTCTTCCTGCAAAAGCGTATGATGCGTCTGACCCGCGAAATGCAGGGGGCGACGGCCAAACAATCGCGGCTCCTGCAGGAAACCGTGGTTGAACTCGACACCATCAAAACCCAACGCGCCGAGGATCGCTTTGTGCGTCTTTGGGACGAGTTGACCGCGGTGCAATCGCTGAAATCTTCGGAACAGAGGCGGTTGGCCTCGGTTCTGACCTTCTGGAGCCAAGGCGTTCAGCAAGGCACCTACATTTGCGCGGTGATCATGGGGGCCTATCTGGTCTTTGCCGGGGAGTTTACCGTTGGCTCGATCATCGCCACTGGCATCCTCACCTCCCGCACGCTTGCGCCGCTCACACAGTTGGCGGGCATTCTGGCCCGCTGGGGCAACGTCAAATCCGCTTTGGACGGGCTCGAAGGGCTGGCGCATACAGAGCAGGACCGCGACAACAACCGGCACTACCTGCGCCGTGAAAAGCTGGAAGGGCGGTTCGAGTTGCGTGATGCGGCCTATCACTACGATCCCGAGGCTTCGGCGCAGCTTGACCTCAAACAACTGGCGATCCAGCCGGGGCAGGTGGTGGCGGTTCTTGGGGCCAATGGCTCTGGCAAGTCGACCCTGCTCAAAATGCTTACCGGGCTTTATGCGCCGACCAAAGGCAAAGTGCTTATAGATGGCACTGAGATGAGCCAGATAGACCCGCGCGATCTGCGGCGCTCGATCGGCTATCTGGGGCAGGACGTGCGTCTGTTTCAGGGCACGCTCCGGGACAATTTGAACTTGTCGATGCTGGAACGCTCTGATGACCGTCTGTTCGAAGCCTTGGATTTTGCCGGGCTCGGCCAATACGTCAAGAGTCACCCCAAAGGGCTCGATCTCGACATCCGCGATGGCGGCGAAGGTCTTTCTGTCGGACAACGTCAGAGCATCGGCTGGGCGCGGCTTTGGTTGCAGGATCCGGATGTGTGCCTTCTGGATGAACCGACGGCGGCGCTGGATCAGACACTTGAAAAGACACTGATTTCCCGGCTTGAAAGCTGGCTTGAAGGGCGCACCGCCGTGATTGCCACACATCGTGTGCCGATCCTGTCGCTTGCCTCGCGGACGCTGATCCTTGCCAATGGGCGCATGGCGATTGACGGGCCAAAGGATCAGGTGCTCGACCATCTGCGCACAGCCGGGCAGGGGGCCGCCTGATATGTCCACAAACTCCACAAACCTCTCGGCGCAACTCGCCCAAGACCTCAAAGGGCCGTCGCTGACCATCTGGCTCTGCGCGGCCTCGGTCTGGGTGTTCATCATCTGGGCGAGCTACGCATGGGTCGATGAGATTGTGCGCGGCGAGGGAGAGATCATTTCCTCGTCCCGCCCGCAGATCATCCAAAACCTCGAAGGCGGCATTCTGGCCGAACTTCTGGTTAAGGAAGGTGACGAGGTGCTGCGCGGCGACGTGCTCGCCCGTCTGCATGGAACACAGTTCAAATCCTCGGTTGAGGATCTGCGCGATCAGATCACCGCTCTCGAGATCCGCCGCCTGCGGCTCGAGGCTGAACTGGCGGGGGCGTCGGGGTTCGATGTTCCCGCCTCTTTGGCGCGGCGGTCTCCCGATCTTGTGCAATCGGAGAAAGCGCTGCTCATGGCGCGCCAGTCCGATTATCTGAGCCGAAAAGACGGTGCGGAGCGTGTTCTCGCGCAGGCTCAGAGTGAGCTTGATCTGATGGAGAACCTGCTCGACAAAAAGGTTGTTGCGCTCATCGAAGTGACCCGCGCGCGCAAGGCCCATGCGGATGCCAAGAAAGCATTTGACGAGATCGTCACCCAGACGGAACTGGTCCGGGCAGAGGAATATTCGGAAACCTTGAAGGAACTGGCGACGCTCGAGCAAAACCTCAAAGCCTCTCAGGACCAGTTGAACCGGACCGTTCTGACGTCCCCGATGCACGGGATTGTCAACGCATTGTCTGTGACCACCATTGGCGGCGTCGTGCGGCCTGGCGAAGAGATTCTTCAGATCATCCCGGCGGACGAAGAGCTTTTTGTCGAAGCGCGGATCAAACCGCAGGACATCGCCAACATTCGGCGTGGGCAGGAAGCGACGATCAAGCTGACGGCATACGACTACACGATTTATGGCACGCTGAAAGGGCGCGTGGATGTGATCTCGGCGGATACCTTCAAGGACGAACGCCGACCAGAGACAGAACCGCACTACAAGGTGACCATCCGCGTGGACATGAATTCACTGACGGATCGTCAGGCGTCTATTGAGATCCGTCCGGGGATGCAGGCGCAGGCAGAATTGCACACCGGCGAGAAGACGGTCCTGCAGTACCTGCTGAAACCGCTCTACAAGAGCCGGGAGGCGCTGCGGGAGCGGTAATCCAACCGAGGTGTTAAGGATCGAAGATGCTTTGGCGCAGTGCAGTGGTGTTGACTTGTCTGGTTATGATGTCTTGTACGCCGTCCGGAGAGCCTGACCAGAGGTACCAGTCCCGGACCGCAAGCGCTGTATTGCAATCAACGTCGTGCAAGAGCGGTTCCTTGCCCGGTTCCCTAACTGGGTTCAAAATCCCCCGGTTCTTTAAAAAAGAAACAGAAGATAGAATAACGATAAACAAGCCGTATCAGCGTGCCGACAACGGCGGAGGATTCGAAGTCATCGTCCGCAGTGCGGGCGGTGGGCCGCGTTCGAGAGTGTGTCAGATCAAGATCTCAGCACGAGATGATCAGAAAATTGACGGCCTGTTTCGTTTGGATGGGGCAAGTCCCCTGATGACACGCGTTGAGGCTCTACGTGCGAAACTCGTTTCTGATGAAATCACAAGGTGCAGAGCGCTTTCAAAAAGCGAGGCGAAGAAACGCTACGCGTATTCCACGACCACGATGTTCGAGTTGTCCATGCTGAATGGGCACTCTGCCGGGGCCTTTGTCGGTTGCGAAAAAGTTGCTGCGCGACTGAGTACGAGTTTTCTAATTCGCGCGGCAGGCAAGGATGTCGGTGTTCTTGCCTATGGTGCGAAGGTGTACTTCGTCGATGGAGGAGCCCGCTAGGACGCAGCTTGGTGGCTTAAGCGGTATCCATCCAGATCGTCACCGGGCCATCGTTTGTCAGACTCACGGCCATGTCCGCGCCAAAACGGCCGTTGGCTGTGGTGATTCCCTGTGCTGCAACCTGCGACGTGAAGTACTCGTAGAGCCTTTCACCGTCAGCGGGGGATGCGGCGGTGGAAAAACCGGGGCGGTTGCCGCGGCTGGTGTCGGCGGCGAGTGTAAACTGGCTGACGATTAGCGCGGAGCCGCCCGTGTCCAGCAAGGAGCGGTTCATGCGTCCTTCGTCGTCTTTGAAGATGCGCAGCTTGGCGATCTTGGCGGCGAGTTTGTCTGCTTCGGCCTCGGTATCGCCCTGCATGGCGCAGATGAGGATTAGGACGCCCGGGCCGATTTCACTCACGGTCTGGTCATTGATATCGACCTTGGCCGCGCTGACGCGTTGGATCAGGGCTCTCACAACTCATGCTCCCAGGGCGGGTTGGCCCCGGCACGGCTGACGGTCACTGCGGCGGCACGCGCACCGAGGGACGCGGCTTGGCAGAGGGCGTCGAGGCTTGCCGTTTCAAGGGCGCTGCGGCTGAGCAGGCCAGCCTTGCGGACGCCTTCGAGGAACCCTGCGTTGAACGTATCGCCTGCGCCAACGGTGTCGACGACAGAGACCTTCTGGGCCGCCACGCGAGCGGTGCCGTTGCGGCAAAAGACCTCCACGCCTTCGGCGCCGCGGGTCATGAGGATGACTTTTGAATGCGCCAGCAGCGCCTCGGGAGAGGTGCCCAGCCATTCCATGTCTTCGTCGGAAATTTTCACCACATCCGCCCGGACGAGCATCTTGTCCAACCGCGCCCGGTAGCGCGCCTCATCGGTGATGAACCCCGGACGAATGTTCGGATCGATCATCACCGGCAGGTCGCCCGCGTTCATGCAGAGTGCGCAGTAGCTGTCTGCCTGTGGTTCGGATACGAGGCTGATCCCTCCGAAAAACAGCGCATCGGCTTCGCTTGAAACATCCGGTAGGTCGGCCTCGGAGAGCATGCGGCCCGCTGTGTTCTCATCGTAGAACGCATATTGCGCCTGTCCATTGGTCAGGGTGACAAAAGCCAGTGTTGTCGGTCTTGCGCTGCGCGGGCAAAGGCTGTGGCTCACATGCGACGCCTCCAGCGTCTCTTCGAGCAACGTGCCAAACAGGTCCGTGGACAGGCCACCGAAGTAGCCCGCCGGTGCCCCGAGACGCCCCAAGGCTATCGCCGTATTCATCACAGCGCCACCCGGGTATGGCGCGAAGCTCGGCTCGCCTTCCGCGCTTTCGCGCGGCAGCATATCGATCAGGGATTCCCCGCAACACAGGATCATCGGGAGCGCTCCTCCTGGAAAATGTTTGCGCTAACTATCCTCTGGAAGGGCATGCTGACAAGTCCTGTTTATTGGTTCATCGCGACGAAGTATCCGATTGTTCCAGCGACGATCAGTCCGACCAGCACTGCAAAGGCGATCTTCCATGCGGAGTAAGGACGCTCCCCTTGTACGCGCCCGGTGCGCCCGTTCACCACAAAACGATAGCTTTTGCCCTGGTATTTGTAGGCGGCGAGCCAGACCGGGAGCAGGACATGTTTGAAGGTGATGGCACTCACCTCCGTGTCCACGTGATGAATGCGTTGGCGATCGCCGCCAATGTCGAATTTCACGTCGCGGCGGATGACCTGATCCATATGGGCACGGGCCTCCTGAAAGCCTTCGTCCAGATCAACTTGATACCCCTCGGCCCGGAAACCGGCGAGGTATTCGGGCTGATAGGGCTCCATGGCTGCCAGATCCCAGGGCTCCAGCGCATCTGTGAACCGTTTCGGCAATGATTGGGAGGCGAGGACCAGAATGTCGTCAAAGAACCGGCTGACATGCCCGGATTTTGGTGACCACCGGATTTTCTGCACGCGCTGGGTTTCCATCTTGCCGTCGCGCATGACCTGACGGGTCTCGTAGTAGACGGTGCCGCGCTCCCCCCGGTAATCGCTCTCCGTCTGCGCATCGAACGTCCAATAGGGCACATAGATGCCCGTCATCTTGCGCCCCTTGCGGGCGTATTCCTGCAAGCCATTTGGTGCAAACCACAACCCGCCCAGCCATTCCGTCATGGCGTCACGGGCATTTCCCTCTTCCAATGCAAAAGGCAACAGGCCGCGCGGTTTGATATGCCGGTGTGCGCCGGTGTCGGTGACAAGAGGGGTTGCGCAAAAGGGGCATTCCACCGCGTGAACATCGGGATCAAACTCGATCTGGGCGGCGCAGTTCGGGCATTTGGAAACACGGGTTTCTTCAATGTCCTGCAAAGGCAGGAGATTGTTCATCGCAGCCTTGAAATCCAGTTCCTTGATGCTGCCTTTCCAGGGGCCGGTTTCCGCAACTTCCTGCGTATTGCCGCAGTGATCACAGACCAACATGCCGGCATCCGGGTCAAAACGAAAATCCGCGCCACATTGGTCGCAGGGGAAACGATGCTCTTCGGTCATACTGGGCCTCTTTGGCGTTCAGGAGCACCCTACCGCTTGGTTGGGCCATGCAAAAGAGGGGCGTTTTCGACTTGCGAAAAATACCCTACCCTGCGCGCATGAATCGCTTTTTTGCATGTCTTTTTGCGCTTTTGTCTGGCGCGCCGCTGGTGGCTGAACCCGTGACCTATCGCTTTCAATGGCAGGGAGCGGATGGGTACTCGATGACAGGAGCGATGTCGTTTGATCGCAGCCTGATAGCGGAACGCGTGATCCGTGAAGGCGATGTAGCCTGTTTTCACATCGACGGTTTTTTCGAAGGGCAACAGATCGGGCGCTGGGCGCTGACCATGCTGCATGAGCGCACATCCTGGCGGCTTCATTTTGTGCCGCGCGAAGAGGCGTTTGTTGTTGAGGGACGGGGCATTCCGATGCCTCAGGCCTGGAACATGAACGGGGCCGGGGATGACTGCGGCGAGGGCGGTTTCGGGTTCAATCTTGGTAATCTCGGCCAGGACTTCTGCCGCAACGATGAGCCGCTGTTTGCGTCCCGGATTGATCCGTTCACGCCGTTTCCGGCGATTCGCGATGATCAGTATGAGATGCCAGCCGACGCCTGTCCGGGGCCACCGGTGATTGGGCTTTTGGATTTGCCGCAAACGCATTCATGAAAAAGGGCGGGGTCAAACCCCGCCCTCCAGGCTGCCTCGCCTATTGATGTCTTAGTTGAGCAGACCCGCATGGCGCAGGCCCGCGTCGAGCAGGGCGCGCGTCGGCTCTGTGACCGGCATCAGCGGCAGCCGCGTTTCTTCCGCGCACAGGCCCAGCTTCGACATGGCGTATTTCGCGCCATTGAGACCCGGCTCGGTGAAGATCGCGCGGTGCAGCGGCATCAGGCGATCCTGAATGGTCAGGGCCTTGGCAAAATCGCCGTCGAGACAGGCCGTCTGCAGCTCCGAGCACAGGCGCGGTGCGACATTGGCCGTCACGGAAATGCAGCCGACTCCGCCCTGCGCGTTGAACCCGTGGGCGGTTGCATCCTCGCCAGAGACCTGGATGAAGTCCGTTCCGCAGGTGATCCGCTGGGCGCAGACGCGGGCGAGATCACCCGTGGCGTCCTTGACCCCGACAATGCGCGGCAGCTTCGCCAGCTCACCCATCGTTTCCGGTGTCATGTCCACCACGGACCGGCCCGGGATGTTGTAGATGACAATCGGAATCTCGGCGCAGTCATGCACAGCCTTGAAATGCGCATAAAGACCGGCCTGAGTCGGCTTGTTGTAATACGGCGTCACCACAAGAGCCCCATCAGCCCCGACTTTCGCGGCATATTGGGTAAAGCGCACGGCTTCTTCGGTGTTGTTGGACCCGGCCCCGGCAATCACCGGAATACGCCCGGCCACGGCCTTTACCACGCAGGCGATGACTTCTTCATGCTCCGCATGGGTCAGCGTGGGGCTCTCGCCTGTGGTGCCGACCGGGACAAGCCCGTGCGAGCCTTCGGCAATGTGCCATTCGACCAGCCGTTTGAGCGTGTCGAAATCCACTGCGCCGTCTTTCAACGGCGTGACCAGTGCAGGCATAGACCCTTTGAACATGACACGCTCTCCTATCTTGGTTTGTTGTTCAGTCGTCTTTCAGAGGATTTCCGCCGACCCAAAGCGATTGTGAGTTGAAGGGTCCTCCATGAAGGATATCCTTCACAAAAGCGGTACTCCCTGAGGGCCGTCTATCTCTGTTTGACAAGGAAATTGCAACCTCATGTCGCGCCTTCTGGCTATTCTGATTGTTCTGTTTATCCCTTTCTCCGCGATGGCTGACCGCAGCGGGCAGGCGCTTGCCCGTGCGATGGAGGCGATGCGTGACGGCAACTGGGCCAAGGCCCGAATCGAAGCACGCGGAGACGGGCAGGCGGCGGTGGATGTTGTGCTCTGGCATGCGCTGCGCGCCGGGCGCGGTGATCCGGTAGAAGTTCAGGACTTCATCGCGCGAAATCCGGATTGGCCGGGCATGGCTTATCTCAAGGAAAAAAGCGAAGTGGTGATGTCCGAGGCATCACTGAGTGAGATTCGCGCTTTCTTTGCCGATCATGTGCCGCAGACGGGAGCCGGGGCGCTGGCACTGGCCCGGGCGCATCAGGCAGAGGGCGAGGACGGCATCGCGGCGGCAGACATTGTTCTGGCTTGGCGTACTCTTTCCCTATCCGGAGACGAACGCCGCGCCTTTCTGAGCAACTGGAAGACGGTGTTGAAGGATCACCACACGGCGCGGCTCGACATGGCGCTTTGGAAGGGGTGGAGTTCCAATGCGGGGGCCATGGTGCCTCTCGTGGAAGACGGTTGGCGCAAGTTGGCCGAAGCGCGCTTGGCGCTGCGCAACAATGATGGCGGCGTGGATGGCAAGATCACGGCGGTGCCGACGGCTTTGGCCGATCATCCCGGCCTCGCCTTCGAGCGCTTCCTTTGGCGGGTGCGCAAGAACCGGGACAAGGATGCAATTGCGCTGCTTCTTGAGCGGTCGATCAGCGCCGAGGCCTTGGGCGAGCCCTGGGCCTGGGCCCGCGCGCGGCGAGATCTGGCGCGCGAGCGCATGCGCGATGGCGCGGTGCTCGAAGCCTACAGAATTGCGTCGACCCATTACCTTGTGGAAGGCTCCGACTTTGCCGATCTGGAATGGTTGTCCGGCTATCTGGCGTTGCGGTTCCTGGACCGGGCGGATCTGGCGGAGGTGCATTTCAAACGCTTCCGCGAAGCCATCTGGACGCCGATTTCCGTGGGCCGTGCAGGCTATTGGCAAGGGCGAGCGTTTGAGGCGCAGGGCAAGATGGCAGAAGCGGCAGCGGCCTATGCCGAAGGGGCGGAGTTTCAAACCTCGTTTTATGGCCTGCTTGCCGCTGAACGCGCCGGGATCGCCCCGAACCCAGCCTTGGCCGGAACCGAGGAATTTCCCGATTGGCGCCAGGCCGATTTTACCAAAACCGCAGTCTTTGATGCCGCCATTTTGTTGCTGGCGGCGGGTGAAACCTCGCTGGGGGAACGGTTTCTGACCCACATTGCCGAAGGTCTTGACCGGACGGGCATGGGGCAGATGGGCAAGATGCTCGAAGATCTCAACCGCCCGCACATCCAGGTTATGCTTGGCAAACGCGCCGCGAAGTTCGGGATCGAATTGCCGGGGCCTTATTACGCGCTGCATCCGAAAATTACCGGCCCGGAGTTTCCTGTCCCCAAAGAGCTTGTCCTGTCCATCGCGCGGCGCGAGTCTGAATTTGACCCGGTGGTGATCTCCGGTGCCGGTGCGCGCGGCTTCATGCAGTTGATGCCGGGCACGGCGCGTGATGTGTCGGGTTGGCTCGGCCTCGAATACAGTCTCGACAGGCTGCTGACTGATCCGTCTTACAACGCAACCCTTGGGGCGGCCTATCTTGCCAATCTTGCGGAGCGATTTGACGGCAATGCAGTGATGATGGCGGCAGGTTACAACGCGGGGCCGGGGCGCCCGATCAGGTGGATGGAGCGGTTCGGCGATCCGCGCAAAGGCGAAGTCGATGTGATCGACTGGATCGAGTTTATCCCTTTCGATGAGACGCGGAACTATGTGATGCGCGTCACCGAAAGCCTGCCGGTCTATCGGGCACGTCTGGGAAAATCCCCGCATCCCGTGCCGTTCAGCGAAGAACTCACCGGCAAGACCCTGCAGGCGAACTAACCTTCGGCCTGCCGTGCGCGCCACAAAGTGAATAGCCCTGCGGCGATGATCAGGGACACGCCAAAAGCCACATTCGTGCGTATCGTCTCGCCAAACACGAGGATTCCAAGGATGCTGGCAAAGACGAGTTGCAGGTAGGCGAAGGGCTGAACCGAACTGGCTTCGGCCACTTCGTAGGCTTTGATCAGCGTGAAATGCCCGGCAACTCCGGTGATGCACAGGCACAGCATCCAGCCCCAATCCGTCGTGCTCATGGGCACCCAGAACCAGATGCCGATCAGGCTAGACACCACCATGCCCACGGTGCCGGTATAGAAAAACGACGTCTCCGCGCTGTCGGTGCGAGCGACAAAGCGCGTGAGCAGTCCGTAGAGCGCAAACATCAATGCCGAGCCGAGCGGGATCACAGCGTAGGGCGAGAAAACTCCGCCCGATGGTTGCAGGATGATCACCACCCCGACAAAGCCCACGGCAATCGCCGTCCACCGCCGCCAACCAACGTTTTCGCCCAGCACAGGCCCGGAAAGGGCCGCCACCAGCAGCGGATAGCAGGCGAAAACAGCGTGGCTTTCAACAAGGCCCAGGAAGACAAAGCCGATCACCATCGTGTTGATTTCGACCACCAGCAAGGCTGCGCGAAAGATCTGGACCCAAGGCACGCCAGAGCGCGCCGCTTTTCGCAATCCGCCCGTTTGCCGCTTGGCAAGTGCAAGGACAAAGGCGGCAAAGAACCAATAGCGGATCATCACCACCATCATCGTGTTGTATTCGGCGGCCAAGTGTCGGGAGAGACCATCCTGCACGGCAAAAATGAAGGTGGTCAGCACCATCAGCCAGATGCCCAAAGTCTGGTTTTGCTGCGCCATGTTAGAGTTTCCGGGCTTGGGTCATATGCCGCTTGCGGCCGTAGCCAGGTGTGCGTGTCACGGTGAAACCGGCATCGGCCAATCCTCTACGCACATGGCCTGCTGCGGTGTATGTCGCCGCCGTGCCGCTTGGCGCCGTGTGATCAAACACCGCCTGCATAAGTTCGGGCGACCACAGTTCCGGGTTTTTGGCGGGGGAAAAACCATCGAGAAACCAGGCGTCTGCCGCGCCCTGCCAAAGCGGCAGCATCTCGCGCGCGTCCCCTTCGATCATCTCAAAGTGCAGGTCTGGCAGTGTGATCTGCCGTATATCCTCCATCCAGAAGGGAGCCAGATCTTTGGCAACTGCCGCGACTTCCGGGAACGCCGCCTGCGCGCGGATCATCTCTTCGCCGTACAGGGGGAAGGCTTCAAAGGTTGTGAACCGCAGCACGCCCTCCTGCCCTGTTTCCCGCCACAGGCTCAAGGCGGCCAGCAGGTTCATCCCTGTCCCGAACCCCAGTTCGGCGATATGAAAACCTCCCGAAAACCGCGCAGGCAGGTCGTTTCCGTCCAGAAACACATGCCGCGTTTCCGCCAGTCCGTTTTCCAGCGAATAATAGGGATCGTCAAAACGGGTCGAGACCGGAACCTCGCCACGCCAATCCAAAGCGCACTGGTCTGTCATGGGAAATCCTTTTAGGAGTTGCCCCGAGTTGTGCAGGCAGGGGACGGCAATGGCAAGCGTCGATGTAACGGTGCGCGGAGCGGGTGCTTTCGGTTTGTCCATCGCCTGGGCCTGCGTTTTGCGCGGCGCGCGGGTGCGCGTGGTGGATCCAAATGGGCCGGGTGCGGGGTCTTCGGGCGGCGTGGTTGGCGCTCTGGCCCCGCATGTGCCGGAGAACTGGAACCCCAAGAAAGCCTTTCAGCTCGAAAGCCTGCTCATGGCAGAGACCTTCTGGGCCGGTGTCGAATCTGCTGGCGGGGTGTCATCCGGTTATGGACGCCTTGGGCGGCTGCAATCTGTCATGGACGACAACGGCCTGACGCTGGCGCGGAGGCGCGGTGAGAACGCCAAAGACCTTTGGCAAGGCAAGGCGCACTGGAGTGTGATCAAGACCGAGGATGCTGGCCCGTTCGCGCCCTCAAGCCCGACCGGCCTGCTGATCCATGACACGCTTAGCGCCCGTCTGCATCCACGCCGGGCCTGTGATGCGCTGGTTGCCGCTTTGCGAACCAAGGGGGCACAGATCGTAACCGAAGCGCCTGATGAAGGGGCCGTTGTCTGGGCAACGGGCTGGCAGGGGCTGCTCGATCTGAATGCCGAATTTGGCCGCAAGATCGGCGATGGGGTCAAGGGGCAGGCTTTGCTGCTCGCGTTTGACACCAAAGACGCGCCGCAACTGTTCCCGGGCGGTTTGCATATTATTCCTCATGCGGATGGCACCGTGGCCATCGGCTCCACCTCCGAGCGGGAGTTCGATGACCCGCAGGCCACGGATGCCGCCTGCGATGATCTGCACGCACGCGCGATCGAAGCGCTGCCCATACTGGAAAAGGCACAGGTGCTGAGGCGCTGGGCAGGCGTGCGTCCGCGCGCGCGCAGCCGAGCACCGTTGCTTGGCCCTTGGATTGGACGAGAGGGACATTTCATCGCCAATGGCGGATTCAAGATCGGCTTCGGCATGGCCCCCAAAGCGGCTGAAGTTATGGCTGATCTTGTCCTTGAGGGGCGTGACGGCATCCCACAAGGCTTCCACACTGATGAACTCTTGAAAAAGCCTGATCAGCCTCTTTCGTGAAAGAAGGCATAGATCCGCTCCGCCAGCGACTCCGACACACCGTCCACGGCCTTGAGATCCGCAAGGTTGGCGCGGCTGACGGCTTTGGCGGAGCCGAAATGCGCCAGAAGTGAGCGTTTGCGGGCACCGCCGACCCCTGAGATTTCATCCAGCGGATTCTTCATGTTGGACTTGGCACGCTTCGCCCGATGCGTGCCGATGGCAAACCGGTGCGCTTCATCGCGCAAGCGCTGGACAAAGTAGAGCACCGGATCGTTGTGGCGCAATGCAAAGGGACGTTCACCGGTGCGGTAGAATTCTTCCTTCCCGGCGTCACGGTCGATCCCTTTTGCTACGCCGACAAACGGCAGATCGGCCACGCCGTGTTCGGCCATGATCTCTGCCACCGCTGAAACCTGCCCTGCGCCCCCATCAATCAGCATCAGGTCGGGCCACAGCCCTTTCGTACGATCCGGGTCTTCCTTCAACAGACGTTTCAACCGGCGGTTCAGCACCTCTTTCATCATGCCGAAGTCGTCCCCCGGAGTCAGGTCTTCACCGCGGATGTTGAACTTGCGGTATTGGTTCTTCATGAACCCATCCGGCCCCGCCACGATCATGCCGCCCACCGCGTTGGTGCCCTGAATGTGGCTGTTGTCGTAGACCTCGATCCGCTCCGGCGGCCCATCCAGACCAAAGGCTTCGGCCAATCCCCGCAGCAGTTTGGCCTGTGTCGCGCTTTCGGACATGCGCCGGGCGAGGCTTTCGCGGGCGTTCCGCAATGCCCCGTCCACAAGCTCGGATTTCTCGCCCCGTTGCGGAACCGTGATCTCGACCTTGCGCCCCAGCTTGCCGCTAAGCGCCTCACACATGAGGTCCGCGTCTTCGATCCCATGTGACAGAAGAAGCAAGCGCGGCGGCTCTTTTTGATCGTAGAACTGCCCGATAAAAGCTTCCATGACTTCGGCTGCATTTACGTCCGCGCCCACACGGGGGTAAAAATCCTGATTGCCCCAGTTCTGGTTCGCCCGGATAAAGAAAACCTGCACACAGGCCTGTCCATTCTCCATATGGAGCGCAATGATGTCCGCCTCGGCAACGGTCTGCGGATTGATGCCTTGCGCGGTCTGAACCTGCGTCAGCGCGCGGATGCGGTCACGCAGCGCGGCGGCGCGTTCGAACTCCATTGCCTCGGAGGCTTCAGCCATTTGCGTTGCGAGCGCCTCCTGAATCTCCGTCGACTTGCCAGAGAGGAAACGCTGGGAGTCTTTCACGGCCTTCGCATACTCGGCCTCGCTGATCTTGCCCACACAGGGGCCGGAGCAGCGCTTGATCTGGAACTGCAGGCAAGGCCGTGTGCGGGTCTCGAACATGGAGTCCGTGCAGTTGCGCAGTTGGAACCCTTTTTGAAGCTGGTTCAGCACCCGATTGACCGCGCCAGCGCTGGCAAAGGGGCCATAGTAGCTGCCGCCTTCCTTCTTCGCGCCGCGATGTTTCTTGATCATCGGAAAGGGGTGATCTGTAACAAGGATATTAGGGAAGCTCTTGTCGTCGCGCAGCAGCACGTTGAACTTCGGTTTGAGCTGTTTGATCAGGTTCTGTTCAAGCAGCAACGCCTCGGTTTCCGTCCGCGTCGTCAGAAACATCATCGACGCAGTCTCGGAAATCATGCGCTCGATTCGTCGGGAGTGCTGCGCCGAAGGGCGCGAATAGCTGCTCACCCGGTTGCGCAGATTGCGCGCCTTGCCGACGTATAGAATACGGGATTGCTCATCGAGCATCCGGTACACGCCGGGACTGCTGTCCAGCGTCTTGAGATAGTCCTGAATGACGGCATAGCCCTTTCGGACCGGGGGCGCGGAGTCTGCCATGGCTTCCTTTGCGTCAGCGTCTGATTCTTCGTCCCGTCTGCAATGACCGGGGGTTCTTATCAAGACTTATAACATCCACTGAAACTGTGGATAACTCTGTAGGTGAATTGTCGGCAGTGATGAATTTCCCTTGTTTTTAACGGGTTTCAAGCAATTGCCTAAAAAATGAGCAAACATTTAGGCGTTTGAAAATAAAGGAAAAAAAGTTAACGTTCTGCCAAGTCATTGAGAAAATTAATGTTTTTGTAACGCTTTTGTTAAGAATTCGTGACCGGTGCAAAACTTGCGCGAGCAATACCTATTCAACACCCAGCACGTCCGGCGTCTCCCAGGCCAGATGCTGCCCGCCATCCACGCACAACAGCTGCCCTGTGATCGCCGAAGCGTCGAGAAAATACCCCAGCGCTGCCGTGATATCCGCCGGATTGGCTCCCCGTTTGAGAACGGTTGCCGCGCGTTGGCGGGAAAACTGTTCGGCGGACTGGTTCTCGCCTTGCAAGGTCGGGCCGGGACCGATCGCGTTGACACGAACGCGCGGTGCGAACCCCTGCGCGGCGGTCTGAGTCAGCGCCCAGAGGCCCATCTTGGCAATTGTGTAACTGGCGAAGTGCGGGGTCAGTTTGCGGACCCTCTGGTCAATCATGTTCAGGATCAATCCCTGCGCCACCGGTTCCCCCAGATCATCCTGAACGGGATCCGGTACCTGTGCCTCGAATGCCTGCGACAGGACAAACGGAGCGCGCAGGTTGCTTTCCATATGCCGGTCCCAGCTTTCGCGGGTGCCATTGCGGTGTGTGTCATGTTCGAAAATTGATGCGTTGTTTATCAGCAGGGTGAGAGGCCCACCGAGCGCCTCGGCTGCGCGCTGGACAAGCGTTTGTGTTTCGCTTTCATTCAGCAGGTCCGCTTGCACAGTGATGGCTTGGCGGCCTTTGCGCCGGATGGCGTCAGCCGTGTCCTCCGCGTCGGAGGCCGATCCTACATAGTGAACAGCGACATCATACCCGCGATCTGCAGCATAGAGCGCCATGGCGCGACCCAGACGCTTGGCCCCGCCGGTGATCAGGGCACGTTTCGACTCTGGCATGTTTTCTCCTTACGCGATCAGCACAACTGACACGTAAAGGACATAGACCGCCGTGAGGCCAAGTCCCCACATTCTGTTCAAATCTTTGCCCAGATAGACGAAGGGGATCAGAACCAGCGACGCGGCCAGCATCACCCAAAGGTCAAAGCGCAGAAACGCCGGGTCAACTGGCATGGGTTTGATCATGGCAGCAACGCCGATGATCGCCAGGAGATTGAACAGGTTGGAGCCGATCACGTTGCCGATGGCCACGTCAGCCTGCCGCCGGATCGCGGCCATGACGGTTGTGGCCAGTTCCGGCAGAGAGGTCCCGATGGCCACCAGTGTCAGGCCGATCACGGTGTCGGAAACGCCGTACATCAGCGCGATCTCCCGCGCGCTATCGACCAGCAGGTTGGCCCCGAACGGCAGGCCGATCATGCCAAGCAGCAGGAAAACCGCGATTTTCCAGCCTGGCATGTCCGGATCAGCCCCCTCCGGCTCTTCCAGATCGTCAGGCTCACCGTTCTTGCGGTGTCGCAATCCGTCGCGGACAGCCATTGTCAGGAAGGCTGCGAGAACGACCAGGAGGATGAACGCGGCAAAGCGGTCAAAGACGCCTCGGCTGGCCAAAGCGATGAACAACGCGGTTGCGCCCATCATCTGGATATAGCTGCGGCGGCTGTCGCATTCGGATGTGTGCATCACGGCGATCAAGGCTGGAACACCCAGAACCAGCAGCACGTTAGCCGTGTTGGAGCCAACAACGTTGCCTAAGGCAATCCCGGGCACGCCCTCCAGTGCGGCATCAATCGAGATCAGCAACTCCGGAGCGGAGGTGCCGAAGGCAACAATGGTCAAACTGACGATCAAGGCCGGTATGCCGATGCGAAGGCTCAGGTTCACCGCGCCCTTGACCAAAGCGTCTCCTGCCAGGAGCAAGATCACCAACCCCAGTATCGCGTATGCAAAGACCATCTCAGCCCTTTTTTCCGGTTTTTCCTGCACCGCAGGAGCAGGGGCCTTTGCCAATGCGGAAGCGACCACATTTCTTGCAACGGGCATCTTGCAGCCTCTGCTGCCCCGGCACCCGCAGCTTGCCAAACATGGCAAGCACGGCGATGAACACCAGGAAGAGAGAGACCGCCTTGATCAGCATGTCAGAGGCCGAACCGCGCGAATTCGGCGCGCTCCTCGATCTCGTTCAGGGCGCCCTGCGCCATGGACAGGCCAATGCGCGGGAAAAGCGGTTTCTTCTGTGCCAGACGGCGGAACTTCACCTTGTCGCCAAACTGCTCTTTCATCTTGGGAACAAGATGGCCAACACCGTCAGCAAGCCCTTGCTCGACAGCGTGGCGCCCAATCCAGATTTCGCCGGTGAACAGGTCGGGGTTATCGACCAGTTTGTCACCGCGCGCCGATTTCACGTGTCCGATGAAGTTGTCATGCAATTGGCCGAGCAAACGGTTGAGCCGTGCAACGTCTTCTTCGGTTTCCGGCTTGAACGGGTCCATCATCGATTTGGATTTGCCGGCCGTGTGCACGCGGCGCTCAATGCCTTGGCGTTGCAGGAACACATGCGCGCCAAAACCCGACGAGATCACGCCAATCGAGCCGAGAATGGAGCTTTCGTCTGCCCAGATCTCATCCGCGGCAGACGCCAGCCAATACCCGCCAGACGCGGCCACGTCTTCGACGAAGGCATAAACCGGGACTTCGTTTTCCTTTGCCAGCCGCCGTATGCGCGCACCGATCAGCGAGCTTTGCACCGGCGAGCCGCCCGGAGAGTTGATCTCCAGCGCGACGGCCTTCGGCTTGCCTTTGGTAAAGGCTTTCTCCAGCAGGGAGGCCGTGTTGCGGTCGTTGAGAGAGCCACGCCCGCCCATGCCGATGGCACCCTGCAGGCGCACGACATTGACGACAGGCTTGGATGACAGGAAGGGGATCCAGCGTTTCATAGGCGGTGATGTAGAATGCCGAAGGCGTCGCTACAAGGCCACGGGCAAAAGAAGCTGCCGACGTGGCGCAGCGGCATGTGCGTGATTGCGTGAAAAGGCCCGCACAATCCTGGGCGGATCGACGGGCCTCAAAAGGGTTGGGCTGCGCTGAGGGCGCCTTGGGTTGGATCAGTCGAACTTGCGCGACGGCGCGAGAACCTTTGCTTCGCCGATCAGCACCTTCTTGCCATCAACGGCGCAATGGCAGTCCAGCGTCACCCGGCGCTTGGCGTGGTCGATGTCGACCACCTTGACCTCGGCATAGACCATGTCGCCGGGGCGCACGGGTGCGAGGAACTTCAGTGTTTGCCCCATGTAGACGGTGCCGTGGCCCGGAAGCTGTTCGCCGATGACGGCAGAGATCAGCCCGGCGGTCAGCATGCCGTGCGCGATGCGCCCCTCAAAGATCGTGTCCTGCGCATAGTCGTCATCAAGGTGCACCGGGTTGCGGTCGGTCGACACCTGCGCGAACATTTCAATGTCCTCATCCGTGACGATTTTGCGAAGATGACGAGACATGCCCATCTCGATATCTTCGATACAGATTGTTCCGCGTGGCAGGTTGTCCAACATACCGCCCTCCATGAGACTTCCGCAGGGTAATAAACGCGCGCATTGCAGCGCCTTTGGGAAATTTTATTACTTTGCGGCCGCAGCAAAATCAAGAGCTTTGTGTCTAGGACAGTGTCCCCATGGCAAAGCTCGGATTGATCATTTCCTTTGCAATGTAGTCCTTTAGCGCGTCTGCATCCGGACCCTGCGACGTTTTGGTCTCCGCCCGCGCAAGACCGCCGGTGATGAACAGAGAATCGATGTCCTCGCCCATGGCGCCCCGAATATCCGTTGCCGGACCATCCCCGATCGCCAAAATACCCGCATCAGGCACGCCTTTGCGGTGTTCTGACAGGCGGCGGCGGGCCAGATCGTAGATCGGCGGATGGGGTTTGCCGAAGTACAGGCTCTCCCCGCCCATTTCCGTGTAAAGCTGAGCAACCGCCCCGGCGCAGAACTCCCGCGTCTCGCCCCGGTCAACGACGATATCGGGGTTGGCGCAGAGCAGTTTCATGCCTTTTTGCTTGGCGAAGAGCAGTTGCGGTCGATACACATCCGGCTCTGCATGGGGATCTTCCGGTCCGCAACAGACGATGCCTTCGGCCTCTTCAAATGGCACGCGGGTAATCTCAGTCGGATTTTCGAGTATGTTCAGCGGTTCAAAAAACGGCAGATCGTGCTCTTGGCCCATGAACCAGACCTTTTCTCCAACAACGCCCCGGAACATCGCCGAGCGGGCGCTGTCGCCAGAAGAGGCGATGTCGTCGTATGCGTCCTTGGGGATTTCAAAGAACTCCAACTGTTTCGCAACACCATGCCGGGAGCGGGGAGAGTTGGTGACGAGGATCACGGCACCACCACGCTGTCGGTAGCTGACAAGGGCTTCGACAGCGGATGGAATGGCCTTCTTGCCGTTGTGCACACATCCCCAAAGATCGACAAACAACGCTTCATAGCGGTCCGAAATTTCGGAAAGTGCGGTGATGATCTGCGTCATGGTCCTGTCCTTACATATTTGGCGACGTTTGGAGCATATGGTGTGCAGAAAAGCCACCCGTGTTCCTTTCTGGACGGGCTGTGGGTGGTTGACGGGACGATACGTACCGGGAATGTTGCCAAACAACCGTGTGGGCTGTTATCAAATGCTGCACCTGCGAAAGATCTTTTAGATGACACACATCGCTCATATCGAACTGGATGACGGTGGCTTGCCTCCGCCGACCCCTGAAATCGAACAGGAACGCCGCGTGGCGATGTTCGATCTCATGGAGGAAAACTCGTTCTCGCTGCCTGTGCGGGACGATCGGGTGGTGCCCAAGGGGCCCTATAATCTCGGCCTGTCGATTCGCGAAAAACGTCTGGTCTTTGATGTCACGACAGAGAATAGTGAGAAGGCGGCAGAGTTTCACCTCTCGCTTTCGCCGTTCCGGCAAGTGGTCAAAGACTATTTCCAGATCTGCAAAAGCTACTTTGACGCCGTCAAGACATTGCCGCCGAGCCAGATCGAAACGATCGACATGGCGCGGCGTGGCATCCATAACGAAGGAGCGCGCATTTTGCAGGAACGTCTGGAGGGCAAGGCTGACATCGACGATGCAACCGCCCGCCGTCTGTTCACCCTGATTTGCGTGTTGCATTTCGGGGGCTGAGTTTGGCTGAGCTTCCTCAGTCGGTCCTGTTCTGCTGCGATCACAACGCGGTGCGCTCGCCGATGGCCGAGGGCATCATGAAAAAGCTTTTCGGAACGGACGCCTATGTGCAATCCGTGGGTGTGGTCAACGATCTGGAAATCGACGGTTTTGCCATCGCGGTTTGCGAAGAGATGGGCGTGGCCCTGTCGCGGCACCGCTCACGCAGCTTTGAAGAGCTTGAAGAGATGGGCGAGGCGCTCTCCGGGTTTGACCTGATCGTGACCCTGTCGCCGGCGTCGCAACGCCGCGCGTTGGAACTCACGCGGTATTATCATCTGAGCGTGGAATACTGGCCAATCATGGATCCGACCGGGATTGGCGAGACGCGTGAGCAGAAACTGTCGTCCTACCGACAGACCCGTGATCAGATCAAAACCAAGCTTGAATCCAAATGGGGCAGGGCATGAGCCGCAAAACGATCGAAACCTATTTCTCCGCATTCAATGGCGGCGACACGGACACCATGCTGGATTGCCTGACGGACGACGTGGCCCATCACGTCAACGAAGGTAACATCCGCGAGGGAAAGGCGCTCTTTGCCGATTTCTGTGCGCATATGAGCCGTTGCTACCGCGAAGAGCTGACCGACATGGTGATCTTTATCAGCGAAGACGGTTCGCGCGCCGCCGCCGAGTTCATCGTCAACGGCACTTATCTTGAGACCGATGAAGGGTTGCCGGAGGCAAAAGGGCAGACGTATCGCCTCGCCGCTGGCTCGTTCTTTTCGCTGAAGGGCGGCAAGATCAGCCGGGTCGTGACCTATTACAACCTCGCAGACTGGACACGTCAGGTTTCCTGATGCGGGTTGAGGTGCTGACGGGGGCATCTCTGGATGCGGCCCTTGATGACGTGGCGCAGCTGAGGATCTCGGTGTTTCGTGCCTTTCCGTATCTCTATGACGGCTCGCTCGCATACGAGCGGGACTACCTGCAGACCTATCGAGACAGCGAAACGGCGGTTCTGGTGGGGGCCTTTGATGGCGCACGTCTTGTTGGCGCGGCGACGGGCACGCCGATGGAAGACCATGCCGACGACTTCGCGGCCGCGTTTTCAATAACCGATCTGGACTTGAGCCAGATTTTCTACTGCGCTGAATCCGTGCTTTTGCCGGAGTATCGGGGGCTGGGGATCGGCCATCGGTTCTTTGATCTGCGAGAGGCGCATGGTCGCGCGCTTGGCCGCGCCTTTAGCGCGTTCTGCGTGGTTGTCCGCCCTGAGGATCATCCGCTTCGCCCCGCGGACTACGCCCCGCTCGATCCGTTCTGGCGCAAGCGCGGGTATCGCCCATTGGAGGGCGTGCAAGCCTCTTTCAACTGGAAAGACGTCGATCAGCCCGAGCCGACCGATCACACACTGCAGTTCTGGATCCGGTCCTTGACGGCTTAGCCGTTCTGGGTTCGCTCGACGTAGAGACGCATTTCTTCGGCTTCCTGACGGGCCTCGCGCAGACCATCCATCGCGGCGGTCAGCTCTGCCTCAGTCTGGGCCAGCTGGTTGGTCAGCTCCGCCTCACGTTGCTGCAGGTAGGTGATCGCCTGATCGCGGGTTTCTTCGGCCTCGTGCAGCTCCTGGCTCATGCGTTCAAGCTGATCCATGTCCGATTGGCTGACACGGCTGAACCGGTGGACCAGCCAGTTGGCAAACCAGCCGAGACAGAATGCCACGAACAGGATGATCGCGGTGGCAATGATGAATTCGGTTCTATTCATCCCCGGTTCCTTCTGCGGGCGCATCGGCCTGTGCCTCTGCGCCTTGTTCTTCTTCCACCTGCTCAAGGGTGGTTTGCACCTCTTCGATCGGCTCTGGCTTGAGCAGCTTGAACTCGATCCTGCGGTTGGCTTCGCGGCCGTCCTCGGTGCCATTATCTGCAATCGGCTGCGCCTCGCCATAGCCCTTTACGGTATAAGAGGCCACAGGAACAAGGCGACCTCGCAGCGCATCGAGCACCGATTGCGCACGCTTCTGGCTGAGTTCCTGGTTCATCGACTCCCGGCCTTGGCTGTCCGTATGTCCGCCGACCTCAATCGGAATGTCGCCGCATTTCTTCAGAAGGTCTGCCAGTTCATCGAGAATGTCCTTGGCGGAAGAATCAAGCGTCGCGCTGCTCGGCTCGAAGGTGATCTTGCGGTCACCAATGATTTCCACGATCTCCAGTTCGCACTCTTCGGGTGTGGGCAGGCCGAGTGAGGCGTCCAGTTTCTTGACGTATTCCACGTCGATGTCGAACGTCGCATCCTCGCCCAGTTTGTCGGTCAACAGGCGCGAGATTTCCGCGCTGGCCTCCGTGTTGCCGGTGTTGCCGACGACGATCAGCATATCCGGGGTTACGGTCACCGCTCCGTTCACCAGCTTCGACAGTGCCTCGATTCCGGCGAGCGTGCGAACCGGCCAGTCATTTGGCAGGTTCTCTGCGATTCGGGCCGCCGTGTAGACCTGATCAGAGCCAAACCTTGCGCGGGCAAAACTGTCCGCGGTTTGCCGGGCGATCTCGCTCGACAGGCGGCCTCGCAGTTGGACCGCGCCTTCTGGGCTCAGGGTGGCGACAAACTCAGGCGCTCCCTCTTCGCTCTGCTCTGGTGCCTTGGGAAGCGTGGCGCTCAGGGCGAAAACCTCCGGCAGGGCGGTTTCAAGCTCACCGACAATCCGATCAAACAGAACTTCGCTGGTGCCTTCGGCGGCGATCAGGCTGATGTCCGCGTTGGTGAAGGTGACAGAGCCATCCCCAAGCTCGGCCAGTTTGGAAATTGTCAGTTCAGCGGCGTCTGCCCAACGGCGCGACGGAACGCCGAGCCCCAGTGTGCAGTTGGCTTTGCCCTCGAGGCCAGCACGGGTCGCTGCCCTGAGGATCCGATCGCGGGCCTCGGCACTGTCGGCGGAGCAGGCGTCAAAATGCGCCTTTCCGCCCTCGATCACAAAACGCAGGCTGAATGGTGTGATCACCGGGCGCGGCGCGGTCAGATCCAGCGCGAGTTGCAGATCGTCCGGCTTGCGGCGCGACAGCGTGGTTTCAAGACGGCTCTTGGCCTCGCCGCTCTCTGTCATGGCCTTGATCGACACGCGATCCGCATCCACGGAAATCTGCGAGCGCGGCAAATCGCGCAGCGCGCCGACGGCAAAGCGCAGCGCTTCGTCCCAGCCCTCCGGGGATGGGTAGTCGGCCACATCCAGAAGGTCGGACACCTCGGCGTCTCCGGCGATGTCGCCAAACTGGCTCAACAGATCCTCGCGATCCGTGGCCTCCGGGATCAGGCCGATCACCGAAATGCCGGCATCATTGCGCAGAATTTCAGCCGAGAAATGCGGCGGCGCGAAGTCTTCGGGTTCCTCGACCAGCATCTGGTCGATCACCCGCGCCGCATCCACCACGCGGCCTGCCGTGCTCAGCGCCTGAAAGCGCTTGGCTTCATCCGGGGCGGTGCCGATCAGGTAGACTTGAAGGCCATTGGTGTCGACCTCGGCCCAGGTCAGCCCTGCGCGGTCCAACTCGCTCAGCACTTCGGATTTCGAAGCGGTTTCGATCATGCCCACGGAGAAGTAGGCAGAGACGAGGCTGACTGCTGCGGCGGCCGCGAAGGTCCCGGAGATCGTGAACAGCGAAGATAGGCGCATTGGCGCAGCTAATCCTTTGTTTTAGTGGCAACGTGATACGCAAGCCGTGCGGGTTACGCAATCACAGCAGGGCGGCAATGGCGAAAAACAGCACAGGGATCAAACCGGCATCCCGGTTTGCCCGGAACAATTCTAGCAGGCGGTCCGCATCATCCATCTTCAGACGGCGCAATTGCCAAAGCATGTGCCAGCCCATGGCCCAGGGTCCGATCAGCAAAATGACGAGTTTCAGGATGGCACCATCGGGCACCGCAAAGACAATCGCCATGCCCATCAGCGCGACGCTGATGACCATGAAACGGGCGAGCCATTTCGGCGTGTCCTGCCCGAACAGGCGCGCGGTGGATTTCACCCCGATCAGGGCATCATCTTCGGTGTCCTGATGCGCATAGATCGTGTCATAAAACAGTGTCCAGGAGATGCCGGACAGGTAGAGCAGAACCGCAGGCCAGCCCAGCGTTCCGCTGTGCGCGGTCCAGGCAAGCAGGGCCCCCCAGTTGAAGGCGATGCCGAGGAAAACCTGAGGCCACCACGTGAATCGCTTGGCGAACGGATAGACCACAACAGGAAGCAACGACAAAACGCCGAGCGCGATGGCCATTTGGGGAAAGGTTACGAGTATCCCGAATGCAATCAGGCATTGGATCACCGCCCAGGCTACCGCCTGTTTGGTTGTCACTTGCCCTGATGGGATCGGACGCGAGGCTGTGCGATCCACCGAGCCGTCGATATGACGATCCGTGATGTCGTTCCATGTGCAGCCCGCGCCGCGCATCAGGAACGCGCCTATGCCGCAGCCGATGAAAATCCACAGATCAAAGAGGCGCGCCTCGCCGTCTGCGACCATCGCCAACAAAAGCCCCCACCAGCACGGCAGCAACAAGAGCCATGTCCCAATCGGCCGATCCGCGCGGGACAGGCGCAGGTAGGGACGCGACCACGCCGGGGCCCGGTGGTCGACCCAATTGCCACGCACGGCGTCGCGAACCTGCCCTTCGGGCTCTGGCGTCTCCGGGGTGCCGGTCATATGTTGGCCTCATGACTGCAAAAATCCGCCTCTACGTACAGCAGCCCTTGGGGGAGGGACAACCTGTGTCGCTGCCGCAGGCACAGGCGCATTATCTTTTTGGCGTTATGCGGCTTAGGGCTGGGGATACCGTGGCCCTATTCAATGGTACCGACGGTGAATGGCAGGCCGAAGTGACAGAGGTCGGCAAAAAGGGAGGCACGCTGGTGTGCCGCCTGCAATCAGCGCCTTTGCAGATGCCACCAGACCTTTGGTTGCTTTTCGCGCCGATCAAGAAGGCCCGGACGGACTTCATCGTCGAAAAGGCCACCGAGATGGGCGCGCGCCGGATCATGCCCGTGGGAACCGATCACACCAATTCGGAGCGTATTCGGCAGGACCGTCTGCAGGCCCACGCCGTTGAGGCCGCTGAGCAATGTGGCGGAACCTACGTGCCCGAGGTGACGGACTTGCAGCGCTTGGACCGGCTGCTGTCCGATTGGCCTGAAGAGCGGCGATTGATGTTTTGTGACGAGGCAAAAGTCGGTGAGACGCTTGGCTTGCCGACCGAAACCAAGCCCGGCCCATGGGCTGTTCTCATTGGCCCGGAAGGGGGCTTCAGCCGCGCGGAACGGGAGCGCCTGCACGGGCTGGCGTTCACCCATCCCATTTCCCTTGGTCCGCGTATCCTGCGCGCAGACACCGCCGCGGTGGCGGCGTTGACACTTTGGCAGGAACACTTGGGAGACTGGACATGATCCGACAGGCCACCCCGGATGACGCAGGCGCCATCGCGGTTTTTCTTGAGCCGCATATCGAAACGTCGATGTTCCTGCTCGGCAATCTCGAGTTGCACGGCATCGGCAACACCACGCACCCGCACGGCACGACCTATTTCCTCCGCGAAACCGGGGATGGCATCACCGGTGTCTTTGGCTGCGCAAACGCCGGTTTCCTGATGTGCCAGCTTCCGGGGCTGACGACGACGGAGGCGCAGACATATGCACATCTGCTGCAGGGCTACACCTTGCGCGGGATGACCGGTGCCGCAGAGCAGGTTGACCTGATTCTGGAAGCCCTGCCGGTGGACCGGGAGGCGTTTTCCATCTTTCGCTCTGATCCGCTTTACTCGCTTGATCTGGCCGCCTTGCCAAAAACGGAGGCAGAGATTCGCCCGCCCCTTGAGAGTGACGCGGCGATGCTACGCGCGTGGATGGCGGATTACATGCGCGCCACTGGCATTGCTTTGGATCCAAAGGCCGACGCAATTGAAGAGCAGGTTCAAGCGGCTTTGACGACAGGACGTCACCGCCTTCTGATTGAAGACGGCGCGCCAACCGCGCTAACCGGCATCAATGCGCGCGCAGGCGGCGCCGTTCAGGTCGGCGGCGTTTTTGTTCCGGAAGAAAACCGGGGAAAAGGGCGTGCCGGGCGCGCGGTGTTGGCCCATCTGCAGGAGCTGAAACCCGGCGGCGTGACCCGGGCCATTCTTTTTGCCGCCGCTCCCGAAGCTGCCAAAGCCTATGAGCGCATCGGTTTCGAGCGCTGCGGGGATTACCGCGTTGCGCTTCTTGCGGAGCCAACACAGCTTGGCACGCCGCGATGATCCGACCCGAAGCCGCGCAAGCCCTGTCACGATTTCGCGAGATACTGATCGGTCTCGCGGTGCTTTTACTCGGGCTGTATTGGGCGTTTTTCACCGGCGGCGGACTCCTGCATTGGATCGGCTATGCGGTCGCGGTTCTGGGGATTGTTCTGATCGCAACCGGTCTGCAACGCCTGCGGTTTCCGTCAGGCAAGGGCGGACCCGGTGTTGTCGAGGTCACAGAACGGCAGATCACCTACCTTGCAGCGCAGGACGGTGGCACGGTGTCCATTGATGAATTGTCCCGCATAGACATGCTGAACACCGATGATGGCCCTTTGGCCTCGGACGTGTTCTGGGTCTTTACCGAGACAAGCGGCGCACGATTGGTAATCCCGACCGATGCTGAAAACAGCCGGGCCCTGTTTGACGCGGTCAACGTTCTGGAAGGGGTCGATTGGGCGGCGGTGACGGCTTCTGCGGCTGATACGACACCACAGGTTCGGACGATCTGGCGCAAGTCCACTGTGCAAAACCTCAGCCCGCGCGTGCATTGACACCCGCTGTTTTTGGGACCAAGGCTTGAAGCCCGAAACGATGGCCCAAACGCGGAGAATTTCATGTCCATTCCTCAATCCGGCGGCGGGCCGATCGAGCGTCACGAGCAGATGGTCGGCTATCTCTCGTCCGGTTGCAAACCCAAGGAAGATTGGCGCATCGGGACGGAGCATGAGAAATTCGGCTACTGCAAGGACAGCCTGAAACCGCTGCCCTACGACGGTGAGCGCTCCATTCGCGCGGTGCTTGAAGGGCTGCGTGACCGCCATGGTTGGTCCGAGGTGCGTGAAGGCGGGCATCTGATCGGGCTGGAAAAGGACGGGGCCAACGTCAGCCTTGAACCGGGCGGCGCGTTGGAGCTTTCCGGTGCTCCTTTGGAGACCATTCACCAAACCTGCGACGAGGTGAACGAACACCTGACCGAGGTGAAGGGTATCGCGGACGAGATTGGCGTTGGATTCATCGGCCTCGGCGCCGCGCCGATCTGGACCCATGAGCAAATGCCGCTCATGCCGAAAGGCCGCTACAAGCTGATGAACGATTACATGCAGACCGTCGGCACCATGGGCACCGCCATGATGCGCCGCACCTGCACCGTTCAGGTAAACCTCGATTTCGGCTCGGAAGCGGACATGGTGCAAAAAATGCGCGTGGCGCTGGCGCTTCAGCCCGTAGCCACTGCGCTCTTTGCCAACTCGCCTTTCTTCGAAGGCAAGGTCAACGATCACAAAAGCTGGCGTTCGCTGATCTGGCGCAATCTGGATGATGCGCGCACCGGCATGTTGCCCTTTGTCTTTGACGAAGGGTTCGGGTTCGAAGCGTGGACGGACTATGTGCTCGATGTGCCGATGTATTTTGTCTACCGCGACGGCAAATACATCAATGCGCTGGGTCAGTCCTTCCGAGATTTTCTCAAGGGCGAGTTGCCGGCTCTGCCCGGCGAGACCCCCACGCTCTCTGACTGGGCTGATCACTTGACCACGGTCTTCCCCGAGGCCCGCCTCAAGAAGTTCATTGAAATGCGCGGCGCTGATGGCGGCCCGTGGCGGCGGCTGTGTGCTCTGCCCGCGTTCTGGGTCGGCCTGACCTACGATCAAACGGCGCTGGATGCGGCATGGGATCTGGTGAAAGGCTGGGATGCGGAAACCCGCGAAGGGCTGCGTGTGGCAGCCTCTGTCGATGGGCTGCAAGCTGAGGTGAATGGCGTGAACATGCACGAGCTTGCGCGCCAGACGCTGGACATTGCGGAGGCCGGGCTGAAAGCGCGCGCCAAACCTGGCGCGGGCGGGTTGGTCCCCGACGAGACGCACTTCCTCAACGCTCTGAAAGAAAGCGTTGAGACGGGGATGGTCCCCTCGGACGAGTTGCTCGAGCGTTACAACGGCGACTGGAACGGTGATCTGACCCGGATTTACGGCGATTTCAGCTATTGACGTCAGGCACCCTGACCGAGCACGCGAGCGCGGTAGTAGTCTTTGATTTCGTTCCGACGCTGTTCGATCATGTCCGGCGTCGGCTCCGCTTCGCCGTTCACCAGATAGGCATAGCTCTGGAAGGCGTTGTGCGGCTTCTCCTGCTGACACTGGGCGGCAGCTTCGGCTGCGAATTCGCCCTGAGCCGGGCTGCGGGGCTTTGATCCGGCGAACGTATGCCGAGGCGGCTGTCCCCAAGGATTTTCTTCGGGATCAGACGGCATCGCCAGCATCACATGGGTCATGATGGGGCCGACGATCGGAACGAGATCCATAAACAACCACATCCCGGATCGGCGAACATCATGCAGCCTGCGCACACGCAGTGACAGGTAGGGTACGAAGGACAGCAAAAAGAGCCATGGTGTCAGGAAAGACGTGAACCCCAGGTCCGCGATGTCACGCGACATCACGGTGTAGGCGTCCATGATTATCGAAATGACCGCCGCGACCCCAAGTGCGAGGAATGCCCACCAGAATTCTGCGCGCGTGGCGCGGCCGCTAAAGTCCAGCGCCTTGAAGATAAACGATTCGAGTGCTGCGATGGGTCCAACCATGTCCCGGCTCTCCTGTTTGCCTTTTGTGAGGGTGTCAGGATTCCGGGGCCAAATTTTGGCGAGGCATGGGCAATGGCGGGGCGCGGGGTCGTCAGTATTTTGGCTTTCGCCGCGCTCCGAGTGGATACTTGGCGCTACAAACCCAGCGCACAGCCATCTTTACGCGGGTCAGACGCGCCTTCCAAAACGCCATTGTCATGTATCACAATCGATTGTGCCCCGCCCAAAGGCGTATCCGGCACTTCGAGGCGGTGGCCTTTTTCTTCCAGGGCGGCAGCCACCTCGGGCGCGTATCCGCGCTCCAGTTTCAAAACGCCGCCTTCGGCGAAGCTCCGAGGCGCGTCCAAGGCCTCCTGAGCATGCATTCCGAAATCTGTCATGTTGGTCACGACCCTTGCGTGACCGTTTGGCTGGTACTGGCCACCCATGACCCCAAACGGCATAGTGACCCGTCCGCCATCGCGCATCAACGCAGGAATGATGGTATGCATTGGACGCTTGCCGCCCTGCATCTCGTTGGGATGGCCTGCGGCCAAGGAGAACCCGGCGCCGCGGTTCTGGAACAGGACGCCGAATTTTTCCGACGCGATCCCGGAGCCAAAGCCGTGGAAAATCGAGTAGATCAGCGAAACAGCCATGTGGTCTCGGTCCACAACCGTGATGTAGATCGTGTCCTTGTGCACCGCCTCGGACACCTGCGTGGCCGAGGCCATGGCGCGGTTCGGATCGATCAGGGCCGCCAGATCAACGGCGGTCTGCATGCTGGTCAGATGATCGACATGCTGCATGGCATCGGCATCCGCCAGGAAACGGTTGCGGGCATCGTAGGCCAGTTTCGACGCTTCGGCCTCAATATGTGTGCGCTCCGTGCCAAACGGATCCATGCTGGCCAAATCGAATTGGGACAGGATGTTGAGCAAGAGTTGCGCGATGATGCCCTGTCCGTTTGGCGGGTGTTCCAACAACTCGCGGCCACGATAATCGCTGCCGACGGGCGCACCTATGGTGCATTGAACGGCCGCAAAGTCTTCCATCGTGTGCACACCGCCCAAGGTGTTCAACGCCGAGACCATATCCTCGGCGACTTCGCCTTCGTAGAAGGCCTTGCGCCCGTCTTTGGCAATGCGTCGAAGGGCTTCCGCCTGCGCGGGCAGGGCGATCTGGTCACCCGGATTCGGAATGCGACCGGGTTGGAAATGGTGAAGGGCGTTTGCCTGCAGAATGCCCGCATCCTTTGCCCAGTCGAAGGCAACGCGCGGGGCAATGGGCACGCCTGTTTCCATATAGTGGATGGCGGGAGCGAGAGTGTCCGCCAAACCCAACTTGCCCCACTTTTCCGACATGGTGCAGAATGCATCAACCGCGCCGGGGATCGTGACCGCATCTGGAGTGTTGAGCGGAACTGTTTTCAGGCCCTTGTCGCGCAGCGCCGCGGCAGAGGCCGCAGCGGGTGCCCGGCCGGACCCATTGACGGCTATGACCTCATCGTTGCCAGCAGGGGAGACCAGGGCAAAACAGTCCCCGCCGATGCCCGTCATTTGCGGCTCCGCCAAACCCAGAAGTACAGCGCCGGCAATCGCCGCGTCCATGGCGTTCCCGCCCCTGCGAAGAATATCAACGGCGACGCCAGCGGCCAGGGGGTGCGACGTGGCGCACATTCCGCCCGTTGCATAAACGGCCGAACGTCCGGGCATATGAAAATCGCGCATGAGACGGTGTCCTTCGAGAAGCTGTCGCAATGCACAATAGGCCCGGCTTGACGGAGGTCAACGTTGGCTATGCTTTCGGAGGAAGTGCCTCGACGCCGCGCACTGGGTGGGGGCTGATAACGCACAGCGCCGAGGGAAGCTATATGCAGCTACAGGATTTCTTATGATGCAAGATGCGGGCGGAATTGTGGTGCTCCAAGGGCAATAGAGAGACCTCACTGCGGGCAGGTTTCAAGCCTATTTGAAGGGGATCGGCACAACCCGTTTTGACCGAGCAACGGTATATGGTGCACGAGCAGGACAATTTGGAAATTTGGGAGAGTGCCTCGGCGCCACGCACTGGGTGGGGGCTGTTAATACGTGACGCCGAGGGAAGCTATATGCAGCTACAAGAGTGTTTTGACCCGGATTCCTGACATCAATGAGGCGTCAAAAGGACCTTTTGGAGATGGACTCTTTTATCCTTGTTCCGGGCCTGTTGGAGCTGCCGATGGGTCGCGACCAGGAGCAGAATCTGTGAATGGCGCCAGTTTGACACGGTCTCGATTCAGCACTTCGGGAAGAATTGGCTCGCTGGACGCTATCCCAGTTCAGATAGAGGAATGGTAAAGTCGAGAAAGTTCACGCCGTCTTTCCGGCGGTAGGTCAGTTCTTGTGTGATGCTGCGGATCATGAACCATCCAAAGCCGCCTTCCGGCAGATCCTCGACAGGGACATCAAGCGAAGCCAAGGCGCCTGTGGGCAGTTGTTCGTCAGGCATGGCGGTGCCGGAGTCTTCAATGCGGGCGGCGAGTTCTTGATCATTCAGTGTCAATTCAACCTTGATATGGCCTTCTCCGCTGTCGTTATAGGCATGTTCAACGATGTTGTTCAGCACTTCGGCCAGCACCAACTCACAAGTGCCAAAAGCACTTTCGTTAACCCCGCGTCCGATTAGAACCGTGCGGGCCTCAGCAAGCGTCTCCCGCACGGCCGACGGATTGCTTGGCAGCACAAATCGGAGAGCGTGATCGTCCTGACCTTGAGCAGAATGCATACCTGTCACTCCCATGACTCCCTTGGTCAGGCGGCATTCTGGACGGCGCTGTCCACATCACTGTGGATGGCGAAAATGGAATCCATCCGGGTCATGCGGAAAACCTTGTCCACGGTGGTCGTCAAACCGGCCAGTTCGAGCTTCTTGCCATCGGGCATCAGTTTCATGGCTGCGACAATGGCGCCCAATCCGCTGGAATCAATGAAGGCGACGTTTTCCAGGTTGAGAATGACGCGATCTCCGGTCTCGGCGACAGCTTCGCGCATCTGATCCTTGAACTGGATGGCCACGGCGGCATCGATGCGATCGGCGTCCACCGTGATGACTTCGATCGAGCCGTGGGTTTGCGTTAAAAAGTTCATGACAGCCTCAAAGATAATCATTCAACTGCACCCTAGACGCCAATCCTTACCATTCGGTATTCATGGTTCGAAATCTGGGAGAGACTGAATGAACGACGTTGTAATCACCGGTGCATCGCGCACGCCAATGGGGGGATTCCAGGGCGCATTGGAGCCAGTGCAAGCTGCAGATCTTGGCGGGGCTGCAATCGCGGCGGCGCTGGAACAGGCAGGACGGCCAGCGGTTGATGAACTGTTGATGGGCTGTGTTCTGCCCGCCGGTCAGGGACAAGCGCCCGCGCGGCAAGCCGGCTTTGCGGCGGGTCTGGGCGAGGCCGTTCCTGCGACAACGCTCAACAAGATGTGCGGCTCGGGCATGAAAGCGGCGATGATGGCCTATGACAGGCTCGCGCTTGGGGATGCGCAAACCATGGTCGCAGGCGGCATGGAGTCCATGACCAACGCGCCCTACCTTCTGCCGAAAATGCGCGGCGGCGCGCGGATCGGCCATGGGCAAGTGGTGGATCACATGTTCATGGACGGTTTGGAAGACGCCTATGACAAGGGCCGTCTCATGGGGACATTCGCGGAAGACTGTGCCGAGGCTTTTCAGTTCACGCGCGAGGCACAGGATCAATACGCGCTGGCGTCCTTGTCAAACGCGTTGGATGCGGAACGATCCGGGGCGTTTGACAATGAAATCGCCCCAGTAGCCGTGCATACCCGGCGCGGGGAAGAGGTCATAACCCGCGACGAGCAGCCGGGAAAAGCGCGCCCGGAGAAGATCCCGATGCTCAAGCCCGCCTTCCGCAAGGAGGGGACGGTGACTGCCGCTAACTCGTCCTCTATCTCCGACGGCGCGGCTGCTCTCGTGATGACCACGCTCGAGGCGGCAACTGCCAGCGGCGCCACGCCGAGAGCCCGCGTTCTGGGGCATGCAAGCCACGCTCATGCTCCAAAGGATTTCCCGACAGCGCCAGTGCCTGCGGCCAAGAAACTGCTGGAGCGGATCGGTTGGAAGACATCGGACGTTGATCTCTGGGAGGTCAACGAGGCATTCGCCGTTGTTCCGATGGCCTTCATGACGGAAATGGGACTGTCGCGTGACGTTGTGAACGTCAACGGCGGGGCCTGTGCTTTGGGTCATCCCATTGGCGCATCTGGTGCCCGGATCATCGTGACCTTGCTCAACGCGCTGGAAACGCGCGGGCTCAAGCGCGGTGTCGCGGCGATCTGTATCGGCGGCGGCGAAGGTACGGCCATCGCAATCGAGCGCCTCTGAAACCCGGCAGGATCCTCAACATGCGTGTGAACTATGAAACCCTCGCCCAGACCATTGCGGCGCTGAGCGAGGGTGAGACGGACAGCGTGGCGCTCATGGCCACGCTGGCCTGTGAAATCCACCACGCGGACGACCGCTTTGACTGGACCGGGTTCTATCGGGTCACGGAACCAGACGTGCTGAAGATCGGACCGTATCAAGGCGGGCATGGCTGCCTTGTCATTCCGTTTTCGCGTGGGGTCTGTGGGGCCTGCGCACGGACGGGAGATGCTCAGATTGTCGATGATGTAGAGGCTTTTCCGGGGCACATCGCCTGTTCCACCTCCACCCGCTCCGAACTGGTTCTGCCGGTTCGCAACGGGCGCGGTGACTTGCTGGGTGTGCTGGACATCGACAGCGACGCCCCCGGCGCGTTTGGTCAGGAAGACGCTGGCGCGCTACAGGCTATTCTCGACAAGACCTTCGCAGATAGCGATTAGACCCACTTGGCCATCGGGGGCAGGCTCATGAGCACAGCGTTTGCATCATGGCCGGTGGCCAATCCAAACTTTGTGCCGCGATCATAGACGAGATTGTACTCTGCATAGAGGCCACGGTGCACCAGTTGGGCGTCTTTCTCGGCGTCGCCAAACGCCATGCTGCGCCGCTTTTCCACCAGCGGGACAAAGGCGGGCAGGAAGGCCCGGCCAATATCCTGCGTCAGCGCAAAATCCGCCGCCCAGTCGCCGGAATTCTGGTCATCCATGAAGATCCCGCCGACCCCGCGCGCACGATTGCGGTGCGGGATGTAGAAATACTCGTCCGCCCATTCTTTGAGGCGTGGGTATTGCTCTGGACCATGCGGATCGAGATGCGTCTTCTGCACCGCGTGGAAATGCGCGGTGTCGTCGTCATACTCCAGGCAGGGGTTCAGGTCAGAGCCACCTCCGAACCACCACGCGCCCGGAGTCCAGAACATGCGGGTGTTCATGTGAACCGCCGGGCAATGCGGGTTCTGCATATGCGCAACGAGCGAAATGCCAGACGCCCAGAAACGCGGATCCGCTTCGATGCCGGGAACGCCGCGCGCAGCCATGGCTTTCTGTGCGGCGGTGCCGAGGGTGCCATAGACCGTCGAGACGTTCACGCCGACCTTCTCGAACACACGTCCACCGCGCATCACGCTCATCAGGCCGCCACCTGCGTCGCTGCCGTCGTCTGATTGGCGTTTGGTTTCGGTCACTTCGAACCGACCGGGCGCAGCCTGTGCGAAAGGCCCCTCCGAGTGACTGTCTTCCAACCCTTCAAATGCGGCGACGATGTCGTCCCGGAGCTGGCGGAACCATGCGCTGGCCTCGGCTTTCTGATCCAACATGGCGTCGGTCATGGTGTCCTCCCAATTGTTCTGAAGTCTTAGTGCGCCGGTGCGGCCACCGGGTCGAGCAAGGTGCGACCACCGTCCACGGTCATGATCTGGCCGGTGATGAAACCCGCGGCCTCGGACGCAAGGTATTGCACCGTCTCCGCCAGTTCGCTGGGCGCGGCGATGCGGCCAAGCGGCGTGTGGTCCTCGATGTCCTTGCGGTATTCGGAGTGCTCTTTGAGCGTATGTTTGAGGCTGTTCGACATGACAGAGCCGAAGGCCACGCCGTTGACCCGGATGCGTTGCGGCGCAAGGGCTACCGCAAGGCTGCGGGTCATCTGGTCCAGCGCTGCGCAGGCCACGGAATACCCCAAAAGCTCAGGGTGCGAATGGCGGGCGGCGATGGAGGAGAGGTTGATGATCGTGCCGACCGGCCCGTCTTCGTGCCCTTCCGCTTGCTTGATCATGCGTTTGGCGACCACCTGGCTGAGACGAAGCGAGGTAAAGAGGTTCTGGTTGATCATTTTCTCAACCGAGCCGTCGTCCAGATCCAGCGGGTTCGACACTTCCATCTGTCGCGATCCGTTGATCAGGATGTCAACGCGATCGAAGGAGTCGAGCGTCGCGGACAGCAGGTTCGCCATGGTTAAACGTTCGCGCAGATCGCCCACGAAGTACTGCATGCTGCCGTCGTCCGACGTCTTGCCGCATTCCTTGACCAGCCGGGTTTCATCCATGTCCGCAAACATCACGTTTGCGCCCTTGTCCACGAAATGGCGGGCGATTGCGAGGCCAACACCATTGGCGGCGCCTGTCACAATCGCGGTCTTTCCTTCGATGCTGAAACTCATGGAAAGGTCCTTATCTCAGGGCTTTCATCGCGGCTTTCGAACAGGCCGCGCGGCGTGCAGGATCTTGAATTTCGAGTTGCCGGCAATCTCGGCATGCTCACGGAACAGATTTTCTAGGGCCGTTTCATAGGGCAAATGACGGTTGGCGACCATCCACAATTGACCGTGCGGCGCAAGCGCGCGGGCTGCGGACTGAATGAAGGCTTGCCCCAGCTTGGGATCTGCTTTCCGGCCAACGTGAAACGGCGGGTTCATGACCACAGCGTCAAGCGCCTTGGCCGGTTTCCAGAGTGTTGCGTCGGCCCAATGGAACTCTGCGCGGGGATCGGCGGCGTTCACCCTCGCGCAATCGAGGGCCGCGCGTTCTGCTTCGACAAGGTGCAACGTTCGCACGCCTTCCCGCTTCAGGATCTCGCGCGACAGCCATCCCCAGCCCGCACCCAGATCAGCGACATGGCCTTTCAGCGTGGCGGGCAAAACCTCCGCCAAAGCGACAGAAGCCGGATCCGCGCCGTCAGCGGAGAAAATGCCCGGCGCGGTCATGTCACCTTCGGCGTTTTCGGACATGGCAGGGCGGGTCCAATCGGACAGCGCCTCACCCGCTTCGAACCAAAGGCATTTGCCGTGCGCTTTGGAGACCTGTCCCAGCAAGGTAACCTTGGACTTCAAGGCTTTTGCAATGGACTCGATGCCATCCGTCTTGGCCCCGTTCACCACGACAAGCCCGCCGTTTGCAGCCGCTTCTGCCTTGGCCAGCATGGCCTCGGCCAGATCCCGCGCGCGAGGCAGGGTGACGATCACTGATGCATAGGTCCCATCCGGCGTGGTGCGCACAGACACGCCTTGCCGCTCCCAGGCCGTGACTTCCGGCGCAAAGCTTTGAATGACTTCGCAGCGGGCTATGTCAATTGGCAAACCATCCTCGGCCCGCGCCCCGAACAACGCAATGACCCCGTCATCCGGCAAGGACAGGCTGCCTTTTTCAATGGCAAATCTAAGACGTTCAGCGCTCATGGCAGGCAGGGCAGGGCCCTATTCCTTTTCCATGGTGCATTGCAGCGGGTGTTGGTGGCGGCGAGCAAAGTCCATCACCTGACCAACCTTGGTTTCGGCGATTTCATGGCTAAAGACACCAACCACGGCCACGCCTTTCTTGTGAACCGTCAGCATCACTTCAAAGGCCTGCGCGTGGGTCATGCCAAAGAACCGCTCCAGTACGTGCACCACGAATTCCATTGGTGTGAAATCGTCGTTCAGAAGCAGCACCTTGTAGAGCGGCGGCTTTTTCGTCTTGGGGCGCGTATCAAGCGCAACGCCGACATCGCCACCCTCATCGCCGGGGCGGTCCGCGTTCCCCGCCATGGCGCGGGGTTGCATGTTCAAGGCCTGCTTCATTCGTCCGCCAAGCTTTTGCGTTTCCGTATCAGAGGTCTCTATATAACGTCTCGGCCCGCCGCGAAAAGGGGCCGCATACACGAGGGGACAGAATGGTGAAGAATTTGCAAACAATTGCCTTCGATGCGGATGATACCCTTTGGCACAACGAGCGCTTCTTCCATCTCACGCAGCAGCGATTCGCGGAACTGCTCGCGGATCACGCGGAGCGGGACACGCTGGATGCGCGCCTTCTGGAGGCCGAGCGGCGCAACATCGGGCACTATGGGTTCGGTGTAAAAGGCTTCACCCTGTCGATGATCGAAACAGCCATCGAAGTCACGGACGGGCGCGTGCCAGCCTCGGTGATCTCTGAACTGCTGCACGCGGGTCGGGACATGCTGGATCATCCGATGGAGTTGCTACCTCACGCGCGCGAGGCGGTTGAGGCGGTTGCGGGCACGCATCATGTGATGCTGATCACGAAGGGCGATCTGCTGCACCAGGAGCGCAAACTGGCGCAATCAGGTTTGGGCGAGTTGTTCGATGGAGTGGAAATTGTCTCCGACAAGGTTCCGCAAACCTACCAGCGGATTTTCTCGGAAACGCCCGGCGGAATCTGCGGTGCAATGATGGTGGGCAACTCGATGAAATCGGACGTTGTACCGCCGATCACGATTGGAGCCTGGGGGGTTTATGTTCCGCATGATCTGGCCTGGGGGCTCGAACATGCCGAAGCGCCGGAAGGGGCACGTTTTCGGGAGATATCGGATCTTTCCGGCCTGTCGGACCTGATTGGAAGTATCGGGTAGAGCGCCACATTCGTGCCACAATTCGCCCCATTCCCGTCACATTCGCCTCTCTTGGGGCGCAAAGAGGGGAAACCCCAAGATATGCTAACAGTTGGTTAACTAAAATCATGGTTAATCAACGGATTGAAGGGTTCTCTTGAAGTGCCTCTCATGCTATTGTCAGGTCAATCAATAAAACGTCCACCGGAAAAATCCGGGGACATGAGGCAGTAGATAGGCGAAACATGCAGACGGGACGTCGCAGGCAGTCAGGCCGTTTTGGCCTGTACTTGATCACATTGGTTTGGCTTGTTTTCCTTGTGCCGTTGAGCGCAATGGCGGCTCCTTATGCCGCAATGGTTATGGACGCGCGGTCGGGCAAGGTTTTGCATGCCCGCAACGCCGATACCCGCCTTCACCCCGCTTCGCTGACCAAGATGATGACGCTCTACATCGTCTTTGAAGCGGTGCAGAACGGCGAGATCAGCATGGACACCAAGGTGCGCGTGTCCCGCAATGCGGCGGCCGAACCGCCTTCGAAACTGGGGCTGCGCGAAGGGCAACGGATCAAGCTGCGCTATCTGGTGCGCGCGGCGGCTGTGAAGTCCGCCAATGATGCTTCTACCGCGATTGCCGAAGCGATTGCCGGATCCGAAGCGGGTTTTGCTCGTCGCATGAACCGCACGGCCAAGGCGCTTGGCATGACCCGGACCACGTTCAAAAACGCGCATGGATTGACGGAAAGCGGACACCAATCGACCGCGCGGGACATGACCATCCTCGGGCGGCACGTGATCTACGATTATCCGCAATACTACAACCTGTTCTCCCGCATCACGGCCGATGCCGGGGTGCGCACCGTTAGCCACACCAACCGCCGCCTGCTGCAGAGCTACAAAGGGGCGGATGGGATCAAGACCGGATATACCCGCGCGGCGGGGTTCAACCTTGTCGCCTCTGCGGAGCGGGGCAAGGAACGCGTCATCGCGACGGTTTTTGGGGGACGCTCGACCGCGTCGCGCAATGCGAAGGTGGCTGAGCTTCTGGACCTGGGTTTCCGCCGCACGTCGCCACACGCGCCGTTCCGCCGCCCCGGGAAGCCTCCGTATCTGGGTAAAACCAAAGATACCGTTGTTGCACAAAGCACGAATCCGGCGCCGGGAACCCGCGCCAAGACAATCCGCGTTGCGCGCGCTGCGGTGACGCGCAGTCTGCGTCCGCAGGCGCGGCCATTGCGTGTCTCTCCCGATGCCGTCGCGCCGCTGGTGGCGGGGGTTGAGGATGATATCGAAACCATGCTCAAGCAGGTCCAGACAGCGGAGGCCGCCGAGCAGGCCCCCGAAGCCCCAAAACCGGTGGTGACCGCCGGAATTGCACCGCGTGCTTCGGTCAAGCCAACGCCGCGCCCGACGGGTGTGCAACTTGCCGCCGCTGCGCCACGCGAAGTGGCCTCGCCTGCGCGCAAGGCTGAGGTCGTTACACGGCTAAGCACGTCTGGCGGGCGTCATTGGGGTGTGAACGTGGGCCGCTATACAAGCCGTTTTGCCGCTGAGAAGATGCTGCTGAAGACGGCGCTGACCGAAACGGCGGCGCTTGATGGCGCGCTGCGCAAGGTGAACAAGGGCAAACGCGGGTTTGACGCGAACTTTATGGGTTTGACACGGGATCAGGCGGATCTTGCTTGTCGCCGCCTGCAGGCCCGTCAGATTACCTGTTTCATGATTGGTCCAAGCTGATCGGGATCGCCTCGCTGGCGCGAGGCGACCGATGCTCGCTGCGCTCGCGGATTGGGGCGTTGCCCCGTCCCTTCGGGACTCCCCGGGATATTTGATGCACAAAGAAACCTTGGGACGGGCTTGTCAGCAATCGGGTGTCTGAAAATGACAAACCCCCGAAAGGCATCTGCCCCGGGGGTCGTCTGAGGAACCTTGTGGCCCCTGACTTCCGTTCATGAAGTCGATTTTAGCGGGCCTTAAAGGAGACCCTCGCGCTGAGCCTTCTTGCGTGCGAGTTTACGGGCGCGGCGGATTGCCTCGGCCTTCTCGCGTGCTTTCTTTTCCGACGGCTTTTCGAAGTGCTGACGCAGCTTCATCTCGCGGAAAACGCCTTCGCGCTGGAGCTTCTTCTTCAGGGCGCGGAGCGCCTGATCGACGTTGTTGTCACGAACACTGACCTGCATGTGGTTGTCACCACCTTTCTAGGTTTGAGTTGCAAAAGTTGCAGGAAGTGGCCGTATAGTCGGCTTCCCCTTATATGTCAAAGGGGGCGGGGCGAATTGTCTGCTTTTGCCGGTTTCGCGCCCCAGGTACTGTTTTGATAGCCACAGCTGCGAGGAATGCGCCATGTCCGATACGATGCAAGACACTCTGCTGGATGCAATCTTGATGCATGTGCCGTTTGACGGCTGGACCGAAACCAGTTTTCGCGCGGCGCTGGATGACACAGGCATCGATCCGGTTGTGGCGCGCAGCTTTCTGCCGCGGGGCGCTGCGGATCTCGCGGTGGCCTATCATCGGCGTGGGGACGCGTTGATGCTGGAACGTATTGCCAATGGGGAACTGTCCGAGATGCGGTTCCGCGACAAGGTTGCCTATGCGGTGCGGGCGCGGCTCGACGTGATCGAGGACAAGGAAGTTGTGCGCCGCGGCGCAACACTGTCCTCGCTGCCGATGCATGCGGCCGATGGGGCCAAGCTGATCTGGGGCACAGCGGATGCGATCTGGACAGCGCTTGGTGACACGTCCGAGGACGTAAATTGGTACACAAAGCGGGCGACCCTGTCCGGGGTCTACTCTTCGACCGTGCTCTATTGGCTCGGGGACGACTCACCGGATCATCAGGCAACCTGGGCTTTCCTGGATCGGCGAATCGAAGATGTCATGCGGTTTGAGAAGGCCAAGGCGCAGGTTCGAGGCAATCCGCTCTTGTCCAAACTCCTTGCCGGGCCGACGGCGCTGTTCAGTCACGTTCGCGCGCCGCAAGCGGCGCGGGACGTTCCGGGAACCACGCAGCCCCGGACGTGATCCTGGACCTCTTGCTCCCGACGCGGAGTTGGGTCACGGTCGCGGCAAAACGTTGAGGAAGACCCATGACCGAGATGATGCGTGCCGTTGAAATCACCGAAGCCGGCGGGCCGGAGGTGCTGCAAGTGTGTGAGCGCGCCGTGCCCGACGCAAAGCCCGGGCAGGTTGTCCTGAAGCTTGCATATTCAGGTGTGAACCGGCCTGACGCATTGCAGCGTGCCGGTCTTTACGCGCCGCCGCCGACGGCCTCGGATCTGCCGGGTCTTGAAGGCGCAGGAGAGGTTGTGGCGGTTGGTGCCGGTGTTGATGGCCTTGAGATCGGGGATCAGGTCTGCGCGTTGCTGCCCGGTGGTGGTTATGCCGAATACGTGGCGACACCGGCGGCGCACTGCCTGCCGGTTCCGAAAGGATTGGACCTCAAACAGGCGGCCTGTCTGCCGGAGACTTTCTTTACCGTTTGGTCGAACGTGTTCATGCGCGGCGGGTTGCAAGCCGGTGAGCGGTTCCTGGTGCACGGAGGCTCGTCCGGCATTGGAACAACGGCCATTCAATTGGCGGCGACTTTCGGAGCACGGGTGTTCGTCACCGCTGGCTCCGATGACAAATGCGAAGCGTGTCTCGCGCTCGGGGCTGAAAGGGCTATCAACTACCGAGAAGAGGATTTTGTTGACGAGCTCAAAGCCGAAGGCGGAGCCAATCTCATTCTCGATATGGTCGGTGGTCCTTACCTGCCACGCAATGTCAGGGCTTTGGCCAATGACGGGCGGCTTGTGCAAATCGCCTTCCTGCAAGGGCCAAAGGTGGAGTTGAACTTTGCGCAAGTCATGGCGCGCCGGTTGACCATCACGGGCAGCACACTGCGTCCGCAAAGTGATTTGGCCAAGGCGCGAATTGCGGATCAGTTGCGTGAGAAGGTTTGGCCGTTGCTGGATGCGGGGACCGTTAAACCTGTCATGGATTCGGAGTTTCCTTTGGAAGAGGCGCACATGGCGCATGCGCGTATGGAAAGCTCTGGCCATATCGGCAAAATCGTACTGAAGATTTCCTGACCGGGCGGCGGGGCAAAGCCCCGCCCTACGGACCGTCTCGCTGACGTCCAGTTTGTTTGAGTAGTGTTATCTCCGCCCCCAACGGGAGCGACGGCCCGGCGATGGCGCGTCCCGCGTTTGCTCGCGCAGGAAGACGAACAGGCCCGCCCCTACGATCAGGGCGCAGCCCGCCCAAGTCGCCGTCGTCGGCCGTTCGTCGAACATCAGCCACCCCCAGAACATGGCCATGGGCAGGCCAATGTACTCAAACGGCGCAATCGTCGCCGCGCTGGCCATGCGATAGGCGGCGCTCAGACAATAGCCGACGATGCCCGCACAAAAACCCAGACCAATAAACACGATCCAATCCCCGGGCTCGGGCCAGACCCATGGCCGCAGCAGAAAGATGAGGCTTTCGTTCTCGACCCCTTCGGCAAAGCGTCCGTCCCCGGCCACGACAAAGAATCCCATGGAGACAATCAGAAATGTCCCTTGAATATAGACAGCCATGGCGGAGGCACGCGTTGTCATGCCCAGGCGCCGGGTGAGCACCTGCATCAGGGCATAAAACAAGGCGGCCACGACGGGGAGCATCAGGACCCATCGCGCGGTCTCCTGTTCATCGGCCCAGGGCCGCTGCATGATGATGACGCCCAGAAGGCCTATCACAACAGCGCCAAGCCGCCATGGGCCGACCCGTTCGCCCAGTAGCGGAACGGATAACAAGGTGATGAACAGCGGGGCGACGAAGAACAGCGCCGTGGCTTGGCCAAGGGGCATAACCGCGACCGCTGCATAGAATGTCAGATTGGCGAAAACGACCAAACCTCCGCGCAAGGCATGCAGCCAGGGCCGCTCCGTGCGCAGAATGCGCGGCCCGCCTTCGGCCATGACAAATCCGAAGGTGAAGACGAGACCGATGGCAGAGCGCACAAACACCATTTGATGCAGCGGGTAGCCGCCGGACAACACCTTGATCAACAAGTCGTTTACAGAGATGGCGAGCACGCCCAGGCAAATAAGAAGGATGCCCAAAGTGGGTTTGTCAGTGTCAGTCATGCCATCTCCCTACGCCCCCAATTGCACGCTGTGCCATCCCGAAAACGACATGCCTGCAGATTGTGCATTCCTGCACATTTCCAAAGTGAACTGATTAGTCTATTTCACCGGAGGCGAACAGAAGGAAAACTCCATGGCCATGGTGGATATCCGCGATGCGCGGAAGACATATGACGGCGGATTCGAGGCATTGCGGGGTGTCGATCTGCAAATTCAGGAAGGCGAAATCCTTGCCTTGCTCGGACCCAACGGTGCCGGGAAAACAACCCTGATTTCGGCGATTTGTGGCATTACGCAGCCGACCGCCGGCCAGATCGAAGTGGGCGGCCATGATGTGGTTCGTGACTATCGTGAGGCACGCAAGTTGATTGGCCTCGTTCCGCAGGAAATCAACCTCGAACCGTTTGAGAAGGTCGCAAGCACGGTTGCCTTCTCGCGCGGGTTGTTTGGGTTGCCCAAAAACGATGCCTTGATCGAACAGATTCTGCGCAAACTGTCCCTTTGGGAAAAGCGGAACGACCGGGTCATGGCCCTTTCCGGGGGCATGAAGCGGCGCGTTCTCATCGCCAAGGCGCTCAGCCACGAACCCCGTGTTCTGTTCCTTGATGAACCAACGGCTGGCGTGGACGTCGAGTTGCGCCGCGATATGTGGCAGATCGTTGAAGAGCTGCGCCAGGATGGCGTGACGATCATTCTCACCACGCACTACATCGAAGAGGCCGAAGCCATCGCGGATCGTGTCGGGGTGATTAACAAGGGGCAGATCCTGCTGGTCGAAGACAAGGATAGCCTGATGACGCGTATGGGCAAAAAGGAGCTCACCGTCGAGCTCGACGCGCCCATTTCGGACATCCCGCAAAGCTTGTCTGATTTTGATCTGACGCTTGGCTCTGACGGCAAAACGCTTGTCTATGCCTATGACACTGCGGCGGAGCGAACCGGCATCGCGAGGCTTATGGCGGCTTTGTCGGAGGCGGGACTGGTGGTGCGGGACGTGTCCACCGCGCAGAACTCTCTTGAAGATATTTTTGTCGGGCTGGTGTCCGACGAGCAGGAGGCGGCACAATGAACTTTGGGGCCATAAAAGCCATCTACAGAAATGAAATGGCACGCTTTTTTAGAACTCTGGCGCAGAGCTTCATCTCGCCGGTGATCTCCACCTCTCTCTATTTCGTCGTGTTCGGCGCGGCCATCGGCAGCCGGATCGACGAGGTCGAAGGTGTCTCTTACGGCGCTTTCATCGTGCCGGGGCTGATCATGTTGAGCGTGATTACCCAAGCCATCTCAAATGCGTCCTTCGGCATCTATTTCCCGAAGTTCATCGGCACGATTTATGAACTGCTCTCTGCCCCGGTGAACTTCTTCGAGATCGTTATCGGCTATGTCGGGGCGGCGGCGACTAAAGCTTTGTTCATCGGTGTTGTGATCCTTGGCACGGCGTCGCTGTTCGTTGATCTGACGATCATGCATCCTTTTGCAATGCTCGCATTTCTTGTGCTCACCTGTATCAGTTTCGCCTTGCTTGGGTTCATCATCGGGATCTGGGCTGGCAACTTTGAGCAGTTGCAGTTGGTGCCGCTGCTGATCATTACACCCCTGATTTTCCTGGGTGGGTCGTTTTACTCTATCTCGATGCTTCCGCCGGTTTGGCAGACAATCACGCTCTTCAACCCGGTTGTGTATCTCATCTCGGGTTTCCGATGGGCGTTCTTCGGAATGGCGGATGTTCCGATCGGGCTTTCACTTCTGGCAATTGCCGTATTCACCGGTCTTTGCCTTGCCGTTGTCTGGTGGATATTCAAAACGGGCTGGCGCATCCGCACTTGAGCCCGCTATCGCCTATTGAGACTAACGCAGCCCACCGGTTCCCAGCGCAATCGGTGCGGCTCGTCGCTCAATGGCGGCTTGCATCAACGTCGTCAGGTCAAGCGGTAGAAGTAGATGCGCCTCATGCTTTCTGAGGCAGGGTCTGGCGGCGCTCATACTATTCAGCTTGTTCTGCTCAATCGCGGCATTCAGTCCAGCATCCGCCATCGGGCCAAAGCCATTCCGGCTTTCGTCTCCCGGCTGAAAACTCTCGCTGGCCAGGCCGTTTGCAAAGACGATTTCATGGCGTGCAAAGAGGAGATGCACATAGGACACTGATCCAGGCTGTTCGGCGCGTGTCACCAATGTTTCATCCACGAGGTGCTGTGCGCGGGCAAAGACCTCGGAGGTTCCGAAGTGCATTTCTATTTGCGGGCCTCGGAGCAGAATGCGGTGCTGCGGCGACACATGTGTATCCGCATAAGGGCCAAACCGGCTGGTGTTGAAGGTAATTGGTGTCGATGCACCATGCGCTTCACGGATGGATTGGCCCACCCAAACCACGGGCTGCGGTCCGTGGTCGAGCGTTTCAACAAGATCGCCCGGAGCGAGCGCTTCCACACTCTTTGGGCCGCGTGGCGTTTCGATCAAGGTTCCAGCCACAAAACAGGGGGTTGTGGTGAGTTTCACATTGGCCACGTCCGTATTGCCGAACTCGTCGGCAACGGTGTAGGTGAAGAAATCTTCCCCGACTTCGTCGCCAGCGCTGACAACGACAAAACCATTGGCCGTCAGTTCGATCTCCTGCCCGGTGGGCAAAGTGACCATGTCGCCGATGCTAACAGGATTGCCGTTGATCTCTGTAATGGTCAGCGCGCCGCCTTCTGAACTGGCATCATTCTCCAGAAGATCGAAGGATTGTTCGTTGCCAACCCGGATCTCGAGTTCATCATCCCCGGCCACGAGGGCGGTTTGCACGGAGTCGCCGGCGATCAGCAAATTGCTGTCGTAAGCGCCATCTCCGCCGTCAGCGATGCCGATCTTGATGGTGTTGACCTCGCCCGGATTGACAGGCGCTTTCAACGTCAACGTGACGGTGAAGCCATCCATCTCCGTATTATACAGGTCGTCCGTTTGGGCGTTGTCGACATAGAGGTTTTCATTGCTGGTGTCGTTGATGTTGTCGATCGAGATTTCGCCGTCGCCTACTGTCAGCTGGGCCTGAACACCGTTGACCCAGATCCCCACGGCGTCATTGAAGCCGGAATTGGCGTATTCGAGATATTCTTCGGAAGAGAAGACAATCTGCATTGTAAGCGTGCTGCCTTCGGGCACGAACTCTGCCTCGAGGATCGCCGCATCAAATGTGGTCTGTCCGGAGACGGCATTGAGTTCGGCATCGCCTGCCGTGCCATGGTTCGTGGACGTCCCGGCGGAAGTGTTGACGTCACCCGCGCTGTTGGTGATCGAGGTGGCCTGCCCGGTAGAGAGAATGACGCCGGTGTCTGATGGCGTAACCCCAGGGGCGACCGCGTCGCCATCGGAATAGGTCCCGGATGCACTCGCAGCGCCGGTATAGCTTGATGAGACGACGGTGATACCGTCACCAAACATTTCGTTGGCCATGTCCAGCGCTGTCGCGCCAGTGTTGACGGGGAGCTCGCTTGCTGTGGGCATGGTGATCTGCAAAAGCCTTTTGGGTAGGCCACTTGTTTTGCAGGCAAGCGTTTACAAAATCTGAATTGTACAGTGCTCTTTAGACCGGATTTTATCGGTATCCATCAGGTCAGACAGTTGCCGGTTGGCCGCGGCCTCCCAAGAGCCAATCCATGCTCATCCCGCCGATCCACATGCAAAACAGGGCAAGCCAGGCGGTTCCGGCAAAAATGCTGCCCCCGGTCACGCCCGCGCCGATGGCACATCCGCCGGCAAGCATGCCGCCAAAGCCCATCATCGCCGCACCGATCATCGCGTTGCGCATCGGTGTGGAGCCTTCGAAACCCTGGAATTTCAACTCCTTGTTGACCGCCGCCGCAAGGAAAGAGCCGATAACAACACCGGGCACCAGACCAATGTCAAACTCGAGGATGGAGTTGCGATCGAGAAAGAACATCAATGTGTTGGCCGACGGGCCGGTGAAGGTCAGGCTCTCGATCTGCACCGGTTCAAAGGCAACCTGCGCCAGTGCGTAAGTCAGCGCCCAGCCAAGCGCCGCTGCAAAGCCGACACCCGAAGCAAAGACCAGACGAGACCAGCCGATATTGTTGCGCCGCGACAGCTCTAGCGCGATCAGGGCTGTGACAAGGCCAATGACCAACCCGGACTGTTCGGGCAGATGGGCGGCGCTGAGCAGATCCATGTTTCGACCGCCAGATGTGATCCATTGCGCTGCGAGCCAATCGCGGATTGGCGCCAGCCAGCCGGTCAGGGACATCTGTGCGACCACGGCGAAAATGAGCCCGGAGACAACGCTGCGCAGGTTGCCTGTTGCCGCCAGAACCAGAAGCCGGCCTGAACATCCGCGCGCGAGGACCATGCCAGCGCCAAAGAGCAAACCACCGACGATCGCGCCGGACCAGCTGCCCGGGACGGCCATCATGCGGGCTTCGGAGGTGTCGATCAGGCCCAACAGCTGTGCCGCCTGTACCCAGACAACCGCGGTCGAGAAGGTCAAAAGCCAGACCGCAACCTTGTCTTTCATCATGCCCCTGGCGAACTCAACGGTTGCCGCGCGCAGGCAAAACCGGGAGCGTTGCGCGGCAATGCCAAAGGTTATCCCGGCGATGAGCCCGAACAGCGCCGCCGTCGGGGCTTCTCCGATCCGTTCGATCAGGGGAATAATGTCCATGTCGCGCTCCTTTTCCCAAGGTTGCGCTTGTATGAACCGCAGAAAACGCGTCCGCTTTGATTCAGATCAGCATATTTGAATGCGAACAGGGGGTGGAGTTGACCTGTGTGCGACGCAGGTGTTTGCCGCTTTTGCGTTCGGTTCCCTGAGTGCGGGACAACTGTGCGCAAATGCGGCGTAGATTCCCTCGCCAAGCGCTGAAAATGGGCGTAAGGGCGACGTCATGACCCAAGTGCCTCTTCATGAAGCGCAGACCTTGCCGGTCTGGCGCCGTCCGATCACCTTGCTGTTCCTGATGGCCGTGGCGATGCCGCTCAGCTTTGCGACATGGTCGGCGCTGCTCAACAACTTCGTGATCGAAGCGGCACAGTTTGACGGCTCCGACATCGGCTGGCTTCACACGGTTCGCGAGATCCCCGGTTTCTTCGCGATCGGTGTCATCCTCGTGCTGTGGGTGATGCGCGAGCAAACCCTTGCGTTGGTCTCGCTGGCGCTGCTCGGTGTCGCCACAGCGGTGACCGCATGGTTCCCGACCATCGGCGGGCTGATGATGGTCACGCTGATTTCTTCGATCGGGTTTCACTACTATGAGACAGTCAACCAGTCCCTGCAATTGCAATGGCTGCCCAAGGACCGCGCGCCTCAGATTCTGGGCTGGCTTCTGGCTGCGGGCTCCGCGGCAACGCTGGTCGCCTATGTCCTGATTGTCATGACTTGGCAGGCCTTCGATTTGTCTTACAACTTCGTCTATCTCGCCTCCGGTGGCGTGACGGTACTGATTGTCCTCTATTGCGCCCTGGCTTTCCCGCAGTTCGAAAGCCCGAACCCGCAGGTCAAGAAGTTCATTCTGCGCCGTCGCTACTGGCTCTATTATGCCCTGCAGTTCATGGCTGGCGCGCGGCGGCAGATATTTGTCGTGTTTGCAGGGTTCATGATGGTCGAGCGTTTTGGCTTTGACGTGCACCATGTGACTGGCCTCTACCTGATCAACCTTGTGGCCAACATGGCCATTGCGCCGGTCTTTGGCAAAGTGGTTGCCCGGTTTGGAGAGCGCAATGCGCTGGTGTTCGAATACGTCGGCCTCGTGACCGTCTTCCTGCTCTACGGCGGTATCTACTGGTTCGGCTGGGGCGTGCTGCTGGCCTCGGTGCTCTATGTTCTGGATCACATGTTCTTTGCGCTGGCGCTCGCGTTGAAGACCTACTTCCAGAAGATCGCCGATCCCGGCGACATCGCGCCAACAGCCGCTGTCGCCTTTACGATCAACCATATCGCGGCGGTCTTTCTGCCTGCACTGCTTGGGTATCTCTGGCTCATCTCGCCCGGAGCGGTCTTTGGTCTCGCGGCGGCCATGGCGGCGGGAAGCCTGGCGCTTGCTCTGATGATCCCGCGCAATCCGGAACCGGGCAACGAGACGGTGTTTTCTGCCTACTCACCGGCGCCTGCCGAATAAGCTGTTTCACACCGGGCGGAAACAGGCTATCGGAGCGGCAACAGCTTTTTCGGAGCCACAGCCATGCCGACAACCTACACCGCCTTTACCAAACTGCCGTCCAAGGATCAGGCCGAGGCGCTTGGGCTTGCTCTGGAGGATATGGACCCGGAACCCACGGGCATTGGCGTGTTCGAGATCGAGGACGGCTCCGGCACATGGGAAGTGGGCGGCTATTTCATCGATACGCCCAACGATGTGGAACTGGCGATCCTGGCGGCCGCCTACGGCGCGCAACCCTTCGTGGTGTCTGAAGTGCCCGATACCGATTGGGTCGACAAGGTACGCCGCGAGTTGACGCCCGTCGAAGCCGGACGGTTCTTTGTCTATGGCAGCCACGACGCAGACAAAGTGCCTGAGGGCAGCGTGCCGCTTTTGATCGAAGCGGCCATGGCCTTTGGAACCGGCCACCACGGGACCACGCAAGGGTGTCTGGAAGCGCTTGACCGTCTGGCAGAACAAGGTTTCGTCGGCGAAAGCGTTGCGGACATCGGTTGCGGCACGGCTGTGCTTGCCATGGGGGCGGCCAGCATCTGGCCAAATCCCGTCATGGCGTCCGATATCGACGAAGTTGCTGTCGAAGTCGCCGAAGCCAACGTTTCGGCCAACAATCTGTCCGGGAAAGTGACCTGCGTCGAGGCTGCGGGCTTTGGCAATGCAGCTCTGACCGAGGCGGCGCCTTATGATCTGATCTTTGCCAACATCCTCAAACAGCCGCTGATCGACCTCTCTCCGGATATGGCGGCGAACCTGCAATCCGGCGGTTATGCGATTCTGTCCGGGATTCTGACGCGTCAGGCTGATGAGGTTGTGGAGGTTTATGCACGCAATGGCATCAATCAGCTGCGCCGCGATGTGATTGGTGACTGGGTGACGCTGACCTTGCAAAAATCAGCCTGATTCCGGGTCGAATTTAGGGAAAACTTGCGGCGTCCGCCCAAGTTTTGCCGCATTTCGTGACTAATTATGGCAGACATCCGGTGGGGGCCGGACATATCTGAGGCTGCCATGGATAGCACGCTCCAAAGTTTCGAAAAGCGCCAGAAAGCGCTGCGCCGCAAACACAAACGCATGGCGCAGGGTTACGTTAACAAGCTCGATCGCGAAAGCGGCCTGATCGTGCAACGCCCCGACAACAAGGTTGGCGGTTATCTGACCCGCCTAATACTGCTCGTCGCCGCAGTCTTCATGGGTTTCAAGGTCTTCCTTCTCGCCGGGCTTGGCGAGGCAACCTACCTTTCGCATGTTGATGCGCTGCGGTCCGGCTCGGTGGTCGAGCAGGGGGCTGCCCTTGTCATGCAAATCGATCCGGTTAGCGCTTACCTTGCCCCGCTGCTGCAGCCCTTGCTGCAATAAGCGACTTACACGGTTTTACTCTCGCCCGAATTACGAGTTTCCAGGTTACGCTCACGAAAAAGGCCGCGTCCCGATACCGGGGCGCGGCCTTCTTTTTTCGGTGCGGAGCTTTTTCTCAGCCGCGACGGGCAACTTCGTCAATGTCGGCGCGGGTCAGGCCGATATCGTCCAGCTCGCGGTCCGACAGGCTGGCGAGGCTGTTGCGGGTCTGCCGGGCGTCATTCCATGCAGCAAACATGGAGATCGCACCAACAAGAAAATAGCCCAGACGGTTTGCAGAGTGGGCGGTGGAGTAGTGGCGGTTCACGTCATAGGTCGACATTTTGACACCTCAAAACAGGGAGGGGGGTTGGATTTTGATCTTTCTGCTTGCCAAATAGGCAGAAAGAAAACATCCAACAAGAGCGGAAATTGCATGGGTCCAATGCAATTTCTGCATAGCAGAAAGTGTGGTTAAGGTATTGTAAAGGCAACGTAAAAATACGTCACGCCGATGTCGCAAACAGACCTATTTCAGTCCGCGACCCCTGCGAAATGTCGCCTATTGACCAGTTGTGTCGCAATTCCTTCATGGCGGCTTTTTGCTTGGCCAATGTTCGCGTTTCGTGCTAACCGTGGCAGCAAAACAACAATGGCGAGCAGCATGCGGATAATTGGAATCGATCCGGGTCTTCGGAACCTCGGATGGGGCGTTATCGAGGGGGAGCGGGGCCGATTTCGGCATGTCGCGAACGGAACGATTCGCTCGGCCAGTGGTGAACTCGCCCCTCGGCTTCTGTCTCTCCACGAAAAACTGACAGAGGTGTTCGCCCGCTTTGCCCCGGACACGGCAGCTGTTGAGCAGACCTTTGTCAACAAGGACGCGGTGGCGACGCTGAAACTGGGTCAGGCACGGGCGATCGCGCTTCTGGTTCCGGCGCAGTTCGGCATCGAGATTGGCGAATACGCCCCAAACAAGGTCAAGAAGACGGTTGTGGGCGCAGGGCACGCGGACAAGGCGCAGATTCAGTACATGATCAAGCTGCAGCTCCCCTCCGCCACGCTCGACAGTCCGGATGCGGCGGACGCCCTCGCCATTGCGCTGTGCCACGGGCATTATCATGGGGCGCAGGAACTGAAGGTGCGGGCATGATCGGACGGATCGCAGGACGAATTGAGTACAAGAGCACCGACAGCGTGCTGATCGATGTGCGCGGTGTTGGGTATGTCGTCCACTGCTCGGACCGGACCCTCGCCAGCCTGCCGGGTGTTGGCGAGGCGGTGGCGCTGTGGACGGACCTGTTGGTGCGCGAAGATCTGCTGCAACTCTTCGGCTTCCCGACACTGGTCGAAAAGGAATGGCACCGGTTGCTGATGAGTGTTCAGGGCGTCGGGGCTAAGGCGTCTCTCGCGATCCTCGGAACACTTGGGGCGGATGGTGTCAGCCGGGCGATAGCCTTGGGCGACTGGAACGCGGTCAAGGCGGCGAAGGGCATTGGTCCAAAAACCGCGCAGCGCGTGGTGAACGAACTGAAGGACAAGGCGCCGGCGGTCATGGCCATGGGGGCTGTGGGCGAGGCGGCGCCAACCCCGGACGACGCTGTGATTGAAACTGCCGCCCCAGCCCCAAAACCTGCCGCCAAACCTGCGCCCAAAGCCAATGCCTCCGCCCAAGCCGAAGCGCTCTCAGCGCTTGGGAACCTCGGATATGCGCCGGGTGAGGCTGCCGGGGCCGTGGCGCAAGCTGCGGGTGAAGAGCCGGAGGCTGACACCTCGTCGCTGATCCGCGCCGCGCTCAAGCTGCTGGCTCCGAAAGGCTAAGCGATGCAGGAACCGGACCCGACACTGCGCCCCGAGGCCCAGCCGGAAGACTATGACCGCGCCCTGCGTCCGCAACTCCTTGAGGATTTTGTTGGGCAGGCCGAAGCACGGGCCAACCTGAGCGTCTTTATCCGATCGGCCAAGACGCGGGGCGAGGCGATGGATCATACGCTGTTCCATGGCCCGCCGGGACTCGGCAAGACGACATTGGCGCAGATCATGTCGCGCGAGCTTGGCGTCGGGTTTCGCATGACCTCCGGGCCGGTTCTGGCCAAGGCCGGGGATCTGGCGGCGATCCTGACCAATCTTGAGCGCAATGACGTGCTCTTCATCGACGAAATCCACCGCCTCAACCCGGCGGTTGAAGAGGTCCTTTATCCCGCAATGGAGGACTTCGAGCTTGATCTTGTGATTGGGGAAGGGCCGGCGGCGCGGACCGTGCGGATTGAGCTGCAGCCCTTTACGCTTGTGGGGGCCACGACGCGTCTGGGGCTTCTGACAACGCCGCTACGCGACCGGTTCGGCATTCCGACCCGGTTGAACTTCTACACGATCGAAGAGCTGGAGATCATCGTCTCCGGCAACGCCCGCAAGCTGGGCGTGACTGTGCAGGGCGATGGGGCACTGGAAATCGCGCGCCGCTCGCGCGGGACGCCGCGTATCGCAGGCCGCCTGCTGCGGCGGGTGGTGGACTTCGCGGTTGTCGAAGGCGGAGGCGTGGTGACGCAAGCGCTCGCCGATGGCGCATTGACGCGGCTGGGCGTGGACAGTCTCGGGCTCGATGGTGCGGACCGTCGGTATCTCAAACTGATTGCAGAGAACTACGCAGGCGGGCCTGTCGGGATCGAAACCCTCTCCGCCGCACTATCGGAAAGTCGGGATGCGCTGGAGGAAGTTGTGGAACCCTACCTGTTGCAGCAGGGGTTGATCCAAAGAACACCGCGCGGCCGCATGCTGGCGCAAAAGGCTTGGACACATCTGGGCATGGCAGCCCCCAAAGCGCCGGGGCAGGGCAGTCTGTTTGCAGACTGACACTGGTCTTTGGCCGGGGCGCTTGGCATAAGCAGCGCATCGTCTTGGGCAGACATGTTTGGGACCGGATCAAGACACGTCGACCAAGAAAAAAGGGAGCCCGCGCCATGAGCGAGAGCTTGTCCCCCGACCAGATCGAAGCGCTTTTCACCCGCAGCAATGGCGCGTTTACCTTCGCACGCTGGGGGCGCCCCATTGTGCCAATTGTCTTCGGCGTGGAGGACGACACGCTTTCGGTTCTCAAAGGTGCGTTCGAAGCTCTATGCGCACTCACAGGTCACAAGATGGCCGAAACGGATCCCGAGCTTGGTGCCAATGTCATGGTGTTCTTCTTTCGCGAGTGGGACGAGCTTTTGGGCGTGCCCGATCTGGACCGCATGGTTGATGGTCTGGACACCTTGGTGAAACGCCTGCAAGCGCAACAGGCCAATCAATACCGCGTTTTCCGTTTTGATGAGCAGGGCGCGATCAAGGCGAGCTTTGTCTTCCTGCGCATGGATGACGCGTTGATGCAGGTTCCCGCCACAACCCTGTGTCTCGGGCAGGTCGCGCAAACCATGGTTCTGTGGTCCGATACAGCCTTTTCAGATGCCTCCCCCCTTGGGCAGGTGGCCGATGGGCCTGTCATCCTGCGCCCGGATATTTCTGCTTTGCTTCGGGCCTCTTATGACCCAACTCTGCCCGCAACGTCACAAGACCCGAGCCTCGCGTATCGCCTGTTTGCGAGGATGCAGGGGCCGGTCCAATAGAGAAATATCGGGATTGTTGGGACCATCAGCGCAATGGGTCAAATTTGCCGTGGCTTTGACTCACCCTAGTTGAACACATATCGCGGAGCATCAGGGAGACCTGAAAAGCCATGCCATTAACTGTCGAGTCAAAGCCGGATCAAGGGACAATTGAGCTGACGATCCGGGGTGCGTTGGAGCTGCAGGACTATGTCGGTGCACTGCCATCCATGAGTGCGCTCGTCGCTCAATGCGGACAGATTGGTGTGCTGGAAATCGTCGAAAGCTTTTCCGGGCTGGTCGGGGATTTTCCCGAGGAAAACGACGAAGCGACGATGGCTTTGCTGTCCCGGATTTCGCGCGTTGCGCTGGTGTCCGATATCGGATGGTTTTGCCCTATTCTAAGCAACGCGCCACACGCCGCTGGCATGACGCTCAGGTCCTTCCCACTGTCAGAACTGGAAGCGGCCCGAAAATGGGTTGCAGAAGAGGCTGAGTGACGGAGGGGCCAAGGACAGGCCCCTCCAATTGGGTTACCGCACCATGCCGACAATTTCGTAGGTGCGTTTCACGACCGGCTCCGCGATGCTCCGCGCCCGTTCTGCTCCGCGCGCGAGGATCGCGTCAATCTCGTCCGGCGCTTCCATCAGGCGGGCCATTTCCGACGAAATCGGCGCGAGTTTTTCGACCGCGAGTTCCGACAGCATCGGCTTGAACTCCGAAAACTGCTTGCCACCCACATCCTTCAGGACAGCATCAACCGGCGTGTCGGACAGGGCCGCGAAGATGTTCACGAGGTTGCGCGCCTCTGGCCGATCTTCGAGCCCCTTGGCTTCGGACGGCAGCGCGTCCGGGTCCGTGCGGGCCTTGCGGATTTTCGAAGCAATCGCATCGGCGTTGTCGGTCATGTTGATCCGGCTCATGTCGGATGGGTCGGATTTCGACATCTTTTTGGAGCCATCGCGCAACGACATGACGCGGGTGGCCGTGCCTTCGATCACCGGTTCGGTCATCGGGAAGAAATCCACACCGAAGTCATGGTTGAACTTGGCCGCGATGTCGCGGGTCAGTTCGACGTGCTGCTTCTGATCCTCACCCACGGGGACATGTGTGGCGTGATAGACCAGAATGTCTGCCGCCATGAGCGCCGGATAGGCAAACAGACCCAGCGAAGCGTTTTGCTGGTTCTTGCCTGCCTTGTCCTTCCATTGGGTCATCCGCTGCATCCAGCCCATGCGGGCGACGCAGTTGAAAATCCAGGCCAGCTGCGTGTGTTCAGGCACCTGGCTTTGGTTGAAAAGGATGGAGTCCTCGGGGTTCAGGCCGGAGGCGATATACCCGGCGCACAATTCGCGCGTGGCGCGGCGCAGGTTTTCAGGGTCTTGCCAGACGGTGATCGCGTGCAAATCCACCATACAGTAGATGGTTTCGAACCCTTGCCCCTGCATCCCGGCAAAGCGCTTCATCGCACCGAGATAGTTGCCAAGGGTCAACCCGCCGGATGGCTGGATGCCCGAAAAGACGCGTTTGGTGAAGGCAGTTTGGACCTGTCCCTCTGACATGATGTTTCTCCGTCTGGAATTTTTGCTCCAGACCGCTTACCGAGGGGCCGTGACCTCGTCAAGGAACCAGCGATGACCCATCCCCATAACGAAAGCCCGGTCAATCCTCTGCCGCCTGTTGTCGTGGCGCTGGCGCTGGTGATCGTCGGCATCGAAGTGGTTTTCAACCTCGGTGCGCGTGGGTTGGCCGGTGGTCCTGCCGCCATTGGGTGGCGCGCCGATTGGATGGAGCGCTTTGCCTTCTCCGATCGTGTGTTTGAATGGATGTGGGAGACGGGTGCATGGCCGATCGAACATGTCATCCGCTTCCTGTCGTACCCGTTCCTGCACTGGACTTTCACGCAGGCGCTGTTTGCGGGCGTCATCCTGCTGGCCATGGGCAAGATCGTTGCCGAAGTCATGGGCAGCGTCCGTATGCTGACACTTTTCTTTGCGAGCAGCGTCGGCGGGGCATTGGCCTTTGCGTTGCTTTTGAACGATCCTACGCCGCTTGTCGGCGCGTTTCCGGGGGACTACGGGCTCATTGGCGGGTTCACCTATCTGCTCTGGCTGAGACTGGGTCAGGCGGGGGCCAATCAGGTGCGCGCCTTTTCGCTGATCGGTGTTCTGATGGCGCTTCAGCTTGTCTTTGGTCTGCTGTTCGGCGCGAGCAATTTCTGGGTCGCGGACCTTTTTGGATTTCTGACCGGGTTTACGTTATCGGTTCTGCTGATCCCGGGCGGGTTTCGGCGGCTGCTGGAACGACTGCGCCGTCAGTGAGCGCAGAAGTGGCGGCCTCGGTTCAGAACATCTCGTCCGGCAGGAAGGGCACCAGGCGGCTGAAGTCGCGACCGCCCTCCAAAGGGAATGGCAGGAGATAGCCCTCTCGCCCTTCTGGCGCGGTGTGCTGGGCCTTCTCCGCGCTTGCCCACCACGTTGCGGCCCGTTCCACAGAGCCGTCTTCGGCATCTTCTCCCATCCAATAAGTCCCCAGCCGCTGCAAAAGATCTCCAGTGAAATCGTGGTCGCGGATCAGGACCGAGGCTTCGCTGTCCCACCGCATGGAGCGGCCATTGAGGTTTGCCGAGCCGATGAGCGCGCAGGCGCTATCTACGATCGTGACTTTGGAATGCACATAAATCGGCCCGGCTCCGTCCAGTTTTGGGCCGTTGGCAGGAGCGCGTTGGGTTTGTGCTGGCGACAAGAGTGCGGTTCGGTCTCCAAAGGCTGCACGCAGCCTGTCCAGACTGCGGATCTGTAATGCATGCGCATGGCGCGCGTCCCAACCTTCGTCGCCTTCGAAAAGCACGGTATCCGGGGCGGCGGGCAGGATCATGATCAGTTGAAGATCCAGCGATGCGGTGCCTGCCGCAACCAACGCATCAACCAGGGCCGCGTGCCGCAGGTATTGCGTTTCGATGTAGATGCAGCGCTCGGCCTCGGCAAAGAGCTTGATCAGAGTGGTTTCATGATCGATTGCGACCGGTTCGGGGGCGAGGCGGAAAGCGCCGGAACAGGGTTTTGACATCGTGCGGATCAGTTTCAGATCGGCCCGGCTTTGTGGGCGCGACGTGGTGTCAATCGGTTCGGGTGTTTCTGCAAGAGAAGCTGCGCCACAATCGATGGCTGCGTTCCAGCAATCGGCAAAATGCCCGCGCAGTGCGCCGCAGAAATCGCGGTCTTCGAGGGCCACAGAGATGTCGTGCCATGTCTGTTCGGGGGCGCGGTCGTGCTCTGCATCGTCATAGGAGCGCTCATTGATATCCATCCCGCCGATCACGCATCGCGCGCCATCGGCTATGGCGAATTTCTGGTGGAGCGTGACCGGCCTCAGCACCGGTTTTGATGTCAGAACCGCCCGTTGAACCGGGGTCAGGCGTGTGCTGTCTTCGGACCGCAATGTCCGAACCGCATCGCGCAGCCGCTTGCGCATGAGAAACCGCCAGAACATCCCGGCCTGTTGACCATGAGGGGCGCAGAGGATTTGAGTTTTGCCGCCCACAACATCTGCGAAACCTGACGCAGAGGCCCAGGCTGTGCGGTGCAGGTTCGACGCAAAGACTGGATCAAAATCGGCCAGCAGGAGTCTCAGGCGCACGTTGCGCCGACTGACCCATGCAATCAAATCTCCCCAGGAGCGGAGCCCGCGTTCCTGCAACTCGGGTGCACGCAGACGGGTTTGCGGATCGATGTTTCGAAAAGACAGGCAAAGGTCCCGTTCGGCCCCAGCCACCAACCGCTCAAGTTCGGGAAACCCTTCGGCGGCGGTAATAAGGGCTGTGGCGCTCATGGGGCAGTCAATCCTTGCTCTTGCGGCGGCGCAAAAGAGCGCGCAATTCGGACAGGCTGAAAGCTCCCAGAGCCTGTCCCGCGAGCCCGTAAGCGACGATGCCAAGAGCGATCAAAAGCGTCAACGCCAGTCCTCTGATCCATGGCAGAGCAAGATAGGGCATGAGCACCGATTGCGCTGCCCACAGCACCGCGCCCATGACAACAGACGCGGCCACGATACGCCAAATCCGCCTGAAGAAGCGGGTGTCGAAGCGGGCGACATCGCCCATTTTGCGCGAGCCGAGGTAGAGCTGAAGCGCCATGCTCCAGCCTGCGACGGTGGTTGCAATCGCCGGGGCGATCCAGCCGAGGTACGGCGCGGCGCCGATGGCGATAACCGCATTCACGATCATGGACACAACCGCGTAGTTGAACGGTGTTTTTGTGTCTTCGCGGGCGAAGTAGAGCGGTTGCAGCACTTTTTGCAGAACGAATGACGGCAGACCAAGCCCGTAAATTGCCACGGCGATGGCAATGGCCGCGCTGTCCGATGCGCCGGTGGCCCCACGTTCGAAGAGGACCGAAACGAGGGGTAGCGGGATGACGACCAACGCGACAGAGGCCGGGATGGTCAGGGCAAGGGAAAGCTCGCCCGAGCGGGAAAACGCTTCGCGTCCGCCTTGATGATCCTGCGCTTTGAGCTTGCGCGACAAGTCCGGGAGCAACACAACCGTGACCGCAATGCCGACTACGCCCAAAGGCAGTTGGTAGAGCCGGTCCGCTGCGTAGAGCCAGCCCACGGCGTTGTCGAAGCCGCTGGCTACAAATTGACCCACGAGCAGGTTGATCTGCATAACGCCGCCTGCCAGCGCGGCGGGAATGGCCGTGCGGATCAGCCGCCGCATGTCCGGCGTGAGACGCGGGCGGGCCGGGCGAACGCGAATACCCGTGCGCTCTGCGGCAATCCAGACAACAGCGAGCTGTGCCGCTCCGGCAAACGGGATCGCCCAGATCAGCCATTGAATGGCTTCGCCCCCAACCACGCTGCCCAACAGCATGAACCCGATGACAAAGACGTTCAGCAAAACGGGCGCAGCAGCGGCGGCGGCGAAGTGACCGGTGGCATTGAGCGCGCCGGAGAAGAGCGCCGCCAATGAAATCAGCAGGATGTAGGGAAAGACGATACGCCCGTAGCCAACCGTCAGATCAAAGCGTTCGTCCCCTGCAAACCCGCCCGCAGTGGCGTAGACCATGGCAGGCATGAAGATCAGCGCCAGAGCGGTCAGGATCAGCAGGACAAAGGCCAGCCCGGCCAAGGCGTCGCGGGCGAAGATCAGCGGATCTTCCTCCCCTTCGTATTTCTTGGAGAACATCGGCACGAAGGCCGCGTTGAATGCGCCTTCGGCAAAAAAACGGCGGAACATGTTGGGCAGTCGGAAGGCCGCAACGAAGGCGTCCATCAAGGGGCCGGGGCCGATGAAGGCGAGGATCATCACCTCGCGCATCACTCCCAGCACCCGGCTCATGAGCGTCCAGAAACCGACGGTCATCACGCCGGAGATCAGTTTGATCGGTCTCATGCCTGCATCGTGCCCTTGTTTTTCTCTTGCTTAAAGCAAAGCAGGGCGGGACGGAATGCAGGTTTTCAGCACGATTGGCGCAGAGCTTACCCCTGCGCCCGTTCGGATCCCAAGGCTATGGCGTCGCGCAGTCTCTTTTCGATCTGGTCACGCTTTACCTTGGAATGCAGTTTCAGCCCGAACATGTCCTTGACGTAGAAAGTGTCTACCACCTGCTCGCCGTAGGTCGCGATCACGGCGGACGCGATATAGATGTTCTGGTGCGCAAGTGTTCTTGTCAGATCGAACAGCAGGCTGGGGCGGTCGCGCGTATCGACCTCGATGATGGTGAAAATCTCCGAGCCTTCGTTGTCGAAGGTGATATGCGTCGGGACTTTGAACGCTTTCTCGCGCTTCTTGAGCTTGTCTTTCGGTTTGATCGCTTCGACCGCCACCACCTCGCCCATCAGGGTTTTGCGGATCATGTCCCGAAGGCGCGGAATGCGGTTGTCCTCGTAAGGGTGGCCATCGGAATCCTGTATCCAGAAGGCCGCCGTGGCGTAGCCATCTTTTGTTGTGAAAGTCCGGGCATCCACAACGTTCGCTCCAACCAAGGCCAGCGCGCCGGAGAGCCGGGAGAAGATCCCCGGGTGGTCCTGCAGCGCAAAACAGGCGCGGGTTGCATCGCGATCCGGATCGGGATGAATGTCGATGCGAATCTCGCCCTCGGCAATGTCTTTCAGCAGATTGGCAAAGACGACATGGGCCGTGAAGTGCAGGCCTTGCCAATAGGGCGGATAATGGCGCCCGGTTTCCTGGCGAAGGTCCGTCGAGGACCAGGTCGAAAGCTTCTCTCGCAAAACTTTTTTGGCTTCTGTTCCGCGCAATTCGCGGTTCAGATCCTCCATGCCGCCTTCCAGCGCACGCCGGGTTTGGCGGTAGAGCGCACGCAGCAGAGCGGCCTTCCAGTTGTTCCACGTATCCGGGCCCACGCCGCGAATGTCGCAGACCGTCAACACGCACAGCAGATCAAGCCGCTCCTTGGTTTTCACTGCCTTGGCAAAGTCCCGCACCGTGCGCGGATCAGCGATATCCCGTTTCTGCGCCATGTCGGACATCAACAGATGATGGCGAACCAGCCACTCGACCGTTTCGGATTCTTTCTTCGACAGGCCCAGACGCGGGGCCACCTTGCGTGCGATTTTTGCCCCGAGGATCGAATGGTCTTCGTCCCGCCCCTTGCCGATGTCGTGCAGGAGAAGGGCCACGTAGATAACCCGCCGGTTCAGGCCTTCTTCGAGGATCGTAGAGGCAACGGGCAGTTCTTCTTCCAGTTTGCCGTTTTCGATCTCGGACAGGTGCCAGATGCACTGAATCGTATGCTCGTCGACGGTGTAGTGGTGATACATGTTGAACTGCATCATTGCGACGATCGGAGCGAACTCCGGGATGAACGCGGACAAAACGCCAAGCTCGTTCATTCGGCGCAGCGCGCGTTCCGGATTGCCATGCTTGAGCATCAGCCCCAAGAACAGCTTTTGCGCCTCCTTGCTGTCGCGCATCCCGTTATCGATGAGTTGCAGGTTGTCCTTCACAAGCCGCATGGCATCGGGGTGGATCAACAGACCTGTGCGCAGGGCTTCTTCAAAGAGACGCAGCAGATTGAGTGGTTCGTTCAGAAACTCGGTGTCGTCAGCGATAGCAAGACGGTTTCGAACCACCTTGTAGCCCGCCTTGACCCGGGGGCCGCGTTTGAAAATGCGTTCCAGAAGCGGCGCGCCCTTGGTATGCGTGGCCTCAAGCGAGGTCAGCAGGATACGGGTCAGATCGCCCACTTCCGTCGCATGACGGAAGTAGTCCTGCATGAACCATTCCACCGCGCGGCGTCCGCCCCGGTCGTTGTAGCCCATGCGGGAAGCCACCTCGACCTGCATGTCAAAACTCAGCAATTCGTTGGCGCGCCTCGCCGCAAGATGCAAGTGACTGCGGACAGCCCAAAGGAACCGCTCGGCCTTGCAGAAGCTTTCGTATTCGTGCTGCAGGAATATGCCTTGCTCCACCAGTTTGGACAGATCGTCCGTGTGGTGGACGTATTTCACGATCCAATAGAGTGATTGCAGATCCCGCAGGCCGCCTTTGCCTTCCTTGACATTGGGCTCCACCATGTAGCGCTGACCTTGCTTGAGGTGACGCGCTTCGCGTTCTTCAAGCTTGGCTTCCACGAATTCCCGCGCGGTTCCGTTGAACAAATCGGACCAGAGCTTGTCATCCAGTTCCTTGGCGAGTGGCGCGTGCCCGGCCAAATAGCGGTGCTCCAGCATGGCTGTGCGGATCGTGTAATCCTCGGCCCCGAGACGAAGGCAGTCCTTCACCGTTCGCGAGGAATGGCCAACCTTCAGCTTGAGATCCCAAAGGATGTACAGCATCGATTCAATGACGCTTTCCGCCCAAGGGGTGATTTTATATGGGGTCAGGAAGAGCAGATCGACGTCGGAAAACGGGGCCATCTCGCCGCGCCCGTAACCGCCCACGGCCATCACTGTCAGCCGCTCGCCCTCTGTCGGGTTGGGCAGCTGGTGTAGCACCTGCGAGGCCACTTCGAAGGTCAGACGGACCATGCCATCGGTCAGCCACGTGTAACTGCGGGTCGTGCGGCGCGCGCCGAAAGGTTCTGCTTCGAATGCGGCGGCAATGGCAGCGCGTCCGGCTTTTTGCGCGTCGGACAGCAGGCCAACCGTGATCTTGCGAACCTCGGGTTCTCCGGCGCCCTCTGGCAGCGCTGCGAAAAGCGCCTCGCGCATGGCCGGCAGATCAAAAATATCAGACGCCGGAGCGATCAGATCGTCCGGCATCTTGTCATTCGGGTGCTGGGGCTTGGGCTCAGAAGCCAGCGCCGCCGAAGCTGTTTGGGGCAGGGTCAAGGATTACCACCTGTTTGTCTTTGATCGTGGCAACCGCCAGCCCGCGCTGGTTCGTGCCGTCTTTCATCAGGCGGAATACACCACTTACACCGTTAAAACCAGTTGAACGGGTCAGGGCTTGCCCGGTCAAAGCGTCGCCCCGGCCCTGGGAGGCAAGGCTGCCAATCGCGGCGATCCCGTCATAGGCGAGACCGGCGAGCGGATGCGGCGCGCTGCTGTAAGCTGCGCTGTAGCGGGCGTTGAACCCAGCCTGCTGGCTGCGGTTGGGAAGTGTAAACCAGGCTCCCTCGGCGCCCGGCAGACCAAACAGGTCGGGGCGCACGTCCCAGCGGGTCAGCCCGACATATTGCGTCGAAGCCGGCGCAGCGCCATTTTCGGGCAGCATGTTCAGAAGCATCGGCATGGCCGCATTGGTTGCATCCGTCGTGATGAAGACAGTGTCGGCGCCGCTTTCCCGGATTGCGCGACCAGCGGATTGAGCCGTCGCGGACACACCTTCGACAGATAGAGTGTAAGCTTCAGAGCTGACCACCCGAACACCGGCGGATGTGGCGGCCTGTTCGATGGCGACCTTGCCGAACTGCCCCGGAACATCGTCGGAATGCACCACCACAACAGAGTTTTTGCCCTGCTTTTTCGCGAATCTCATCAACCGTTGGGCGGTGTTGTTGAACGTCGGCCCGAGCACAAAGACGTTGCCGCCAGCAATCGACGGGTTGTTGGAGAAGCTGAGGACGTTGACGCCTTCATCAGCCACCGCGAGCCCTGCTGCATTGGCCGCTTCGCCAAAGAGCGGTCCCAGGATAACACGCGCACCTTCATCCACCGCGCGCTGGGCCTGAGCTGCTGCCGTGCTGCTGTTTCCAGCCGTGTCATAGACCCGCAGTTCGATCTTTGCCCCGTTCAGCTCGGAAATCGCAAGACGGGTCGCGTTCTCAAGCGCTTGGGCAACCGGGGCCGCGCCCGCATCGGACTTCGGAACCAGAAGGGCCACCTGGATCGGTTTGCTCGGGTCAATCTTCGGCCCGCCAGAGTTCGCGCCGCCAATGGACGGCAACATGGTCGCGTCACAAGCGGCCAACCCCAGGGCAGCCAGACCAAAGGCTGCGGGCCGGACGGCCTTGCGAACGGATGTCAAAAAAGCAAACATGATGAGCGGGCTCCCTCGTTGTCAGCGCTGGCTTTGGGTGCTAGCGCCGTTTGAGCGCAACTATAAAGCAGCCGAAAGAGGGGTCCAGTGACGATTGCGGGGAAAAATGGCGCTTTGTCGCCGGGTCTGTATCTCGTCGCGACGCCGATCGGGAATGCGCGGGATATCACTCTGAGAGCCTTGGACATTCTGCGCGATGCAGATGTGCTCGCCGCCGAAGACACGCGCAGCTTGCGGCGGTTGATGGACATTCACGGCATCGCCTTGGGCGAAAGGCCGCTGATCGCATACCATGATCACAACGGCGCCAAGGCGCGGCCTCGGATCCTTGCAGCGTTGGAGGCGGGACAATCGGTGGCCTACGCGTCCGAAGCGGGAACGCCGCTGATTTCGGATCCCGGATTTGACCTGATGCGCTCCGTTCAGGACGCCGGTTTGTCGGCAACGACCGCGCCGGGCCCCTCCGCCGTAATCGGCGCTTTGACGCTGGCTGGTCTGCCCACTGACCGGTTCCTTTTTGCCGGTTTCCTGCCGAACGCATCGGGGCCTCGGAAAAAAGCGCTGCGCGGTCTGTTGGATCTGACCGCTACCCTGGTGTTCTACGAATCGCCGAAACGATTGGCAGCCATGCTGAAAGCCGCCTCTGAGGTGATGGGACCGGACCGCCCGGCGACAGTGTGCCGGGAATTGACCAAGAAGTTCGAAGAGGTGCGCCGAGGTACGTTGTCGGAACTTGCAGCTTTTTACGAAGAAACCCCGCCCAAAGGGGAAATCGTGGTGCTGATCGGCAAAGGTGAAGCCGTGCCTGTTAGCGAAGCTTTAGTGGAAGACGCGATAAAAGAGGCTCTGACCCTCATGTCTGTCCGGGATGCGGCCGATACGGTTTCGGCACAACTGGGGGTGAAACGGCGGGATGTCTATCAAATGGCGATGAAAATCGCCAAATCCTAGATCGCGCCGGCTTCATGAGGAGTGCGACGTGACAAAGGCGCCTAAGAAGGACTTCCAGTCGATTCCCGGCATGCCTGTACGGCAAGCCCGTGGGCAGACCAATCATTTTGCCGGATATGCGGCCGAAGATGCGGTGACTCGGGATTACGCCGCGCGCGGTTACGAGGAAGTGAGCCGAAGATGGCGCGGCAAAGCTGGCGAGATTGACCTGATCGTGCGCGATGGGAACGGGCTGGTGTTTGTCGAGGTCAAGAGCAGTCGCGATTTCAACAAGGCTGCCCAACTTTTGACTCCCCGACAGATTCAACGACTTCAACGCGCAGCAGAAGAGTTTCTGGGCACGCAGCCGAACGGGCAACTGACGGATATGCGATTTGATGTGGCGCTTGTGGATCGGTTTGGCACGATCGCAGTTGTCGAGAATGCGCTGGTGGCCATGTAGGCGTCTCGGGGACACCCGGCATTGAACCTGCCACCCGGTTAAGCCATGTAGAGAGAGCCAACCGGGGAGAGACAATGAAGATCGCCTTTCAAATGGACCCGATAACCGGGGTTGATATCAACGCAGACAGCAGTTTCCGGCTGGCCGAAGAGGCACAGGCGCGGGGGCATACGCTTTTCTACTATGGCCCTGACCAGCTGGCTTACGACGAAGGCCGCATTGTCGCGCGGGGGCATTGGATGACCGTGCAGCGCGTGGCCGAAGCACCAGCCATCCTGGGCGAAGAGGTGCTGGTCGATCTAGCAGATATGGATGTGATCTGGCTGCGGCAAGACCCGCCGTTTGACATGCATTACATAACGTCGACACACCTTCTTGATCGTCTCAAGGGGCAGACCCTCGTGGTGAATGATCCGTTCTGGGTGCGAAACTTCCCGGAAAAGCTGCTTGTTCTCGACTTTCCCGATCTCACCCCACCAACAACCATCGCCCGCGATTTGCAAACCATCCGGGCCTTCAAGGAAAAGCATGGAGACGTCATCCTAAAACCGCTCTATGGCAATGGCGGGGCAGGGGTGTTCCGTCTGGACGCAAACGACAAGAATCTGTCTTCGCTGTTTGAGCTGTTCACCGGTTTTTCGCGTGAGCCCTTGATTGTTCAAAAGTATCTGCCGGATGTCACCGCAGGCGACAAACGCGTGATTCTCGTCGACGGCGAGCCTGTCGGTGCGATCAACCGGGTTCCGGCCAAAGGCGAAGTGCGTTCGAACATGCACGTTGGCGGACGGCCCGAGAAGATTGCGCTCAGCGACCGGGACCTGGAGATCTGCGAGGCAATCGGGCCGACGCTGAGAGACAACGGGCAGGTTTTTGTCGGGATCGACGTGATCGGGACTCATCTGACGGAGATCAACGTGACGTCTCCCACGGGGATTCAGGAACTGGAACGGTTTGACCAGATTAATGTTGCCGGGAAAATCTGGGATGCGATCGAGGCCAAGCTGGCGTGAGCTGGCAGGCGCGGTTGCTGACGCGCCTGTTGCGGCTGTTTGTGAAGCCGCATCTGGCGCGGGTTAAAACCGTCCCGTTGGCGCGCCGTGGCTTTCGGCGCGCCGCGCTTGGTTTTCCTCACGTGCCGTTCACCCGAGTGCTGCAGCGCCCCGGTAATCTCTGGTGGATTAGCGCCGGTCCAACTGCGCCGCGCCGCGTCCTTCTCTATTTTCATGGCGGTGGGTACATTGTCGGCAGTCCCGCGACGCATCAGGCCATGCTAGCGCGATTGTCCAAGCTATCCGGTGTGGAGGTCTGCGCGTTGCAGTACGGTCTCGCGCCGGAAAACCCGTTTCCCGGGCCTTTTGAGGACGCGAAAGGGGCTTGGGAGCGGCTCATTGCACTGGGCTATCGCCCTTCTGACATTGTGCTTGGAGGCGATTCCGCTGGCGGAGGCCTTGCGTTGGCGCTGTTGGCGCATCTGTGTCAGGCCGGAAGGCAACCGGCGGCTGCGTTTGCATTTTCTCCGTGGACGGACCTGACACTGTCGTCCCCCAGTTTGGATGAGAACCGTCACAAAGACCCACTTTTGCCAGCAGAGCGGATCGAGGAACTCAGGGAATACCATTTGCAGGGTCACGATCCTGCGGACCCAAGAGGCTCGCCGCTTTTTGCGTCCTTTCCCTCGCCGCCGCCGGTCTTGCTGCAGTGTTCGAACACGGAGATCCTGCGAGACGACACCCTGCGGATAGCAGAGCATTTGCGTGCGGCAGGCGGGAAAGTTACGTTGGAGATGGCAGCGGACTTGCCACATGTCTGGCATCTGTTTGACGGTCGGTTGCCCGAGGCGCGGACGAGTTTGGAACGCGTTGCCGCCTTTGTTCAGGAATCCTTTGCGCCGGTCAGCCGGTAGCTTACGGCTTCGGCCACATGCGGGCGTTTGATCGCTTCGCTTCCTTCGAGATCGGCGATCGTCCGGGCGACACGAATACAGCGATGGTAGCCGCGCGCGGAAAACCCGAAACGCTCTGCTGCCTTTCGCATCAGGTCCCTGCTTTCACTGTCCAGCGCTGCGATTTCGTCAAGCTGGCTGCCTTCGGCGTCGGCGTTTGTGCGAATGTCGCTGTTTTCGCCAAACCTTGCGAGCTGGATGTCACGGGCTGCGGCGACCCGGGCAGCAACCTGAGTTGAACTGTCACCCGAAGGCGGCAGATCCAGGTCGGTGAAGGAGACGGGCGGCACTTCGATTCGAAGATCAAAGCGATCCATGAGCGGGCCCGAAATTCGGCCCAGGTAGTCTTCGCCGCAAGCGGGCGCGCGGGAGCAGGCGCGGGCCGGATCTGTGAGATACCCGCACCGACAGGGATTGGCCGCCGCCATGAGCATGAACCGGCAAGGATAGCGGATGTGCGCATTGGCGCGCGCGATCATGACTTCGCCGGTTTCGATGGGTTGGCGAAGCGTTTCCAGGGTGCTGCGGGCGAACTCGGGGAACTCGTCCAGAAACAGGACGCCGTTGTGGGCGAGACTGATTTCGCCGGGACGCACACTGCGTCCGCCGCCGACAATGGCGGGCATGGAGGCGGTGTGATGGGGTTCTCGGAAAGGTCGACTCTTGGAAATGCCGCCGTCGTCCAGCAACCCGGCAAGCGAGTGGATCCTCGAGGTCTGAAGCGCTTCCATGGCATTAAGCGGCGGCAAGATGGAGGGCAGGCGTTTGGCCAGCATGGATTTCCCCGATCCGGGCGTGCCGACCATGAACATGTGGTGACGCCCTGCCGCCGCGATTTCCAATGCGCGCTTGGCGCGTTCCTGACCTCGGACGTCTCGTAGGTCTTTGTCGCCCCTTGTGTCGTGCACCTCGCCAGCGACGGCCGCAGGCAAGACGGATTGTCCGGTGAAATGTTGGACCACCTCCAATAGCGAGGCCGCACCCAGAACGTTGCAGGCGTCCACCCAGGCTGCTTCGGCACCGGAGGCGCGGGGGCAAAGCAGTGCGCGGTCGTCCTCAGCGGCGGTCAAAGCAGCGGGGAGTGCACCAATGACAGGCATAAGGCTACCATCGAGAGAAAGCTCACCCAGCGCAACGGTTTGCGCCACGGCGTCGCTCGGGATGATGTCCAAGGCGGCAAGCAGGCCGAGCGCAATGGGCAGATCGAAATGCGACCCTTCTTTCGGCAGGTCTGCCGGTGAGAGGTTTATCGTGATGCGTTTGGAGGGCAGGGCAATCGCCATGGAAGACAGTGCGGTGCGCACTCTGTCCCGCGCTTCAGAGACGGCCTTGTCCGGCAATCCGACGATGGCAAAGGCCGGAAGTCCCGGGGTAACGGCACATTGCACTTCGACCGGCCGCGCCTCAATGCCTTCAAATGCAACCGTGTACGCGTGCGAAACCATAGCCAGAAATCCGGAATTGAATGATTTCGTAAAGGTGCCGGTATCGTGGTTAGAATTTCGTTAACGGACGGCAAACCAGATATTCGGAAGGCCGGGCGGACAAAAAACTGATCCGTTCCGCCTATCGCTGCGTACCCCTGACATATCCGGACCCAGAATGGGCAAAAAGAAACGGGGAAGCCGATGGCACTTGATGGTATGAACGATCAGACATTGTCTCGCAAAGCGATGAAGGCCGAGCTGCTCGATGCCGAAACGGAACGCGCGCTGGCTTATGCGTGGCGCGACCAGCGGGACGAACAGGCCCTTCACCGGCTCATCACTGCTTACATGCGTCTGGCGATTTCGATGGCGTCGAAGTTCCGCCGTTACGGCGCGCCGATGAATGATCTCATTCAGGAGGCGGGTCTGGGCCTGATGAAAGCGGCAGACAAGTTTGACCCGGATCGCGGCGTGCGCTTTTCGACCTACGCGGTTTGGTGGATCAAGGCGAGCATTCAGGACTACGTGATGCGCAACTGGTCCATGGTACGCACCGGCTCGACGTCTTCTCAAAAATCTCTGTTCTTCAATATGCGGCGTGTACAGGCGCAAATCGAACGGGAGGCATCGGCAACGGGCGAGACATTGGATCGTCACCAACTGCGCGAGATGATCTCAAAGGAGATCGGCGTTCCCTTGCACGACGTGGAAATGATGGAAGGGCGGCTATCCGGTTCGGATTTCTCGCTCAACGCAACGCAGTCCGTCGAAGACGAAGGCCGCGAATGGATCGATACGCTGGAAGACGACAGCGCGCAGGCCGAGGATCTTGTCGAGAACGCGCATGACCGTGAGCAGTTGCGGGAATGGCTGCTTGTTGCGATGGATTCTCTCAACGAGCGCGAGCGTTTCATCGTGCGCGAGCGCAAGCTGCGGGAAGAGGCGCGTACACTGGAAAGCCTCGGTAATGAACTTGGCTTGTCCAAAGAGCGGGTTCGGCAGCTCGAAGCAGCGGCCTTTCAAAAGATGCGCAAATCTCTGGAGACGCAATCGAGTGAAGTGCAACACTTCCTCGCCTGATCAGTCCTTCACCAACCCAGGCGCGCGGTATAGGGCAATTGAGTTTCCCGGCGGGACGGCCTAACACTTGGTCCGGTAATTCACTTCGGGGCCGGGAGAGACTGTCATGCTGAACGGCAAACGCGTTTTGCTTATCGTCGGAGGCGGTATTGCGGCCTACAAGTGCCTGGAATTGATCCGCCTTTTGCGCGGTCACGGTGCGGCAGTAACGCCTGTGATGACCAAAGCCGCCGAAGAGTTCGTCACCCCTCTGAGCCTGTCCGCCCTTGCCGGAGAAGAGGTGCACCGCGATTTGTTTGATCTGACCAAGGAAGCGGAAATGGGTCACATCCAGCTCAGCCGTGTGGCAGATCTGGTTGTGGTGGCGCCCGCGACGGCGGATCTCATGGCCAAAATGGCCAGTGGGCTTGCAAATGATCTGGCGTCGACGCTTCTGATGGCCACGGATACGCCGGTGATGATCGCTCCGGCGATGAACGTCCGGATGTGGGAACACCCCGCGACGCAAAGAAACCTCGCTGTTTTGCAGAACGATGGGGTGCAGGTTGTGGGACCGGACAGCGGGGATATGGCTTGCGGCGAGTACGGGCCCGGACGTCTGAGTGAACCCTGTGCGATACTGGCTGCGATCGAGGCGCGGCTCTCGGGCGGGCCTCTCAATGGGAAACGCATTGTCGTGACTTCAGGCCCAACCCATGAACCGATTGATCCTGTGCGTTACATCGCCAACCGCTCTTCCGGCGCACAAGGCACGGCGATTGCAAGCGCTTTGCGCGATCTTGGTGCAGAGGTTGTGTTTGTAACCGGTCCTGCGGACGTGGCCCGGCCGGATGGTGTGACAGTGATCGAGGTGGAGACGGCTCAGCAAATGCGTGCCGCCGTGATGGAAGCTTTGCCCGCCGATGCCGGGGTGTTCGCCGCCGCTGTTGCGGATTGGCGCGTGGCGCAGCAAAGCGGGAGCAAAATCAAGAAGAAGGCCGGAGCTTTGCCAGTTCTGGAGTTCGCCGAAAATCCGGACATTCTGGCGGAAGTCTCGCAGCTTTCGGACGGGCGTCCGGGTCTTGTGGTTGGTTTTGCGGCGGAAACCAATGATGTGGTCGCCCATGCCACCGCCAAACGCACCCGAAAGGGCTGCGATTGGATTGTCGCCAATGATGTCAGTCCCGCGACGGGTATCATGGGCGGCGCGGAAAACGCGGTTGTGCTGATTTCCGATGCAGGGGCAGAGGCATGGCCGCGCATGAAAAAAGATGCCGTGGCACGGCAGTTGGCAGAGCGCATAGCGCAAGCGCTGACCTGACCGCCAAGGCTATTGGAAAGACGAAACCCCATGAATCACTGTGAGATCGCTTTCGTTTGGGAGACTGACGCCGACAGCGCGCTGGGCCTTCCAACCTACGCTACGGACGGGGCGGCAGGCGCGGATTTGCGCGCCAATCTGCCGGATCGCGGCGCTGTTGTTTTGGAACCCGGCGGGCGTGTGCTGGTTCCGACAGGTTTGCGCGTCGCTATTCCGGATGGCTTCGAGGTGCAGATCCGGCCGCGCTCCGGGCTGGCTCTCAAACACGGGATCACCCTCCCGAACGCGCCGGGCACAATTGACAGCGACTACCGCGGCCCCCTTGGTGTGATCGTGATGAATGCGGGCGCCGAAGCATTCACCATCGCCCACGGCGACCGGATTGCGCAAATGGTCGTCGCGCCGGTGATCCGGGCGAGTTTTGCCACTGTGGACAGCCTGCCGGATACCGCGCGCGGCGCGGGCGGCTTCGGGTCTACCGGACAAAACTGATGCTTCTGGTCGTAGGTGTCATGGCTGGGCTTTGGGGGATGGGGCACCTCATGGGTGCGCCGGTCCGGGCGCGGCTGATCATGATCGGGTTTGTCTATGTCGGCGTCGTGCTCGCCACGCTTGTCTTGCCCGAGGGCAATGAGTTAAGGGACCGGCTTGGCGGCGGCCCGGAAGGTTGGCTCATCCTAGGTGGAATGCTGGCGCTCGGGTTTGCTTATGCAGGCGTCGTCAGGCGGCTCAAGGCTGCGTCCAGCAAGCGCGCAGGGGACTCCGAGCCTGCGAAGGCGGGCGCTTTTGCTGACGGAGAACTGTCACGCTATGCCCGCCACATCGTTCTGCGCGAGTTGGGCGGACCGGGGCAGAAAAAGCTGAAGGAAGCGAATGTTTTGGTGGTCGGGGCAGGGGGTCTTGGGTCACCGGCTTTGCTCTATCTCGCCGCTGCTGGCGTTGGGACGATCGGCGTGATCGACGACGACGAGGTCGACAGCGGCAACCTGCAACGACAGGTTATCCATGACGATCCGAGCATCGGTAAACCCAAGGTGTTTTCTGCGCGGGACCGCATGCTGGCGATCAACCCGTTTATCGAGGTGCGCCCCTACAAGCGAAAGCTGACCGAAGACATCGCAGCGGATTTGCTGGGCGATTATGATCTGGTGCTGGACGGCACGGACAATTTTGACACGCGGTATCTGGTCAACAAGGTCGCAGCCGCACAGGACAAACCGCTTGTGTCAGGCGCTTTGAGCCAGTGGGAAGGGCAGGTGTCCGTTTTCGATCCGGCCACGTCAGGCCCTTGTTACCAATGCATCTTTCCCGAAGCGCCCGCGCCTGAACTGGCGCCCAGTTGCGCCGAGGCGGGGGTGCTCGGACCACTTCCCGGCGTGGTCGGCAGCATGATGGCCGTGGAGGCGGTGAAGGTGATCACCGGGGCCGGGCAGGCCCTGCGCGGTGAGATGCTGATTTACGACGCGCTTTGGGGCGAGACCCGCAAGATCACGTTGAAGGCGCGCGCGGATTGTCCGGTTTGCGGCGACCAGGCTCCGGACGTTTGATCCGCCTCACCCGGTACGCATCTCCTTCATCTTTTCTCTCCAAACGTGCGTTTGCGCGTTGAAGCGGCGCGCGGCCAAGCCTAGCTTCCAAGGCAACAGACAGGAGATCCGCATGACCAACCCTTTGCTTGCTGACTGGGATACCCCCTTTGGCCTCGCGCCGTTTGACAAGATTTCCGACGAGGATTTCGCCCCGGCGCTGGAGGTCGCGTTGGAAGCCCACCTCGCCGAGATCGAGGCCATTGCAGGCAATGCGGACCCTGCGAGTTTTGCCAATACGATTGAAGCGATGGAGGGCGCGGGTGAAGCGCTCGACAAAGTGTTGGGCACGTTCTTCAACATCGCAGGTGCGGATAGCAACGATGCGCGCCAAGCGCTCCAACGGGATTTCTCCCCGAAACTATCGGCGCATAGTTCGGCTATCTATGCCAACGAGGCGTTGTTTGCCCGGATTCGCGATCTGTGGGAGAAGCGGGACACGCTGGATCTGTCCGACGAAGAAGCGCGCGTCTTGATGCTCACCCATCGCGGGTTTGTCCGCGCGGGCGCAGCGCTGACCGGCGATGAAGCCGAGCGCATGAAAGAAGTCAAGGCGCGGCTTGCGGTGCTTGGGACAGCCTTCACCCAGAACCTGTTGAAAGATGAATCAAGCTGGATGATGGATCTGTCCGAGGCGGATTTGGACGGACTACCAGAGTTCGTGATCGATGCGGCGCGCGCGGCCGGGGCGGCGGCAGAAAGGCCGGGGCCGGTGGTGACTTTGTCGCGGTCCTTGATTGCGCCGTTCCTGCAGTTTTCCCCGAAACGCGCCTTGCGCGAACAAGCCTGGCGGGCCTGGACCGCGCGCGGCGCGAATGGCGGCGAGACAGACAACCGGGCGGCCGCGGCCGAGACGCTCAAGCTGCGCGAAGAGCGCGCGGCGCTGCTGGGCTATTCTGACTTTGCCAACTTCAAGCTGGAAACGGAAATGGCCAGAACGCCCGAGGCGGTGCGCGGGTTGCTGATGGATGTTTGGAGGCCTGCAAAAGCAGCGGCGGAGTCTGATGCCGCCGAGATGGAGGCTATGCTGATCGAAGACGGTTTTGCCGCGCCTTTGGAGCCTTGGGACTGGCGCTACTATGCGGAGAAACGGCGCAAAGCGCTGCATGATCTCGATGAGGCCGAGCTTAAGCCCTACCTGCAACTGGATCGAATGATCGAGGCATCTTTTGCCTGTTCAAACCGGCTGTTCGGGCTCGAGTTCGAGCCGCTGGATGTGCCGCTTTATCATGAAGACTGCCAGGCTTGGGAAGTCACGCGCCGCGGTGAACATGTGGCGGTTTTCATCGGGGATTACTTCGCGCGTGCCTCCAAGCGCTCCGGCGCCTGGTGTTCGGCCTTCCAGTCACAGGCGCGGCGCCCGGTGGAAAAAGCCCCGATCGTGATCAACGTGTGCAACTTTGCCAAACCATCGGAAGGCAAGCCCGCACTTTTGTCTTACGACGACGCGCGGACCCTGTTCCACGAGTTCGGCCACGCATTGCACCAGATGCTGTCCGACGTGGAGTTCGGCTCGGTTTCAGGCACCTCTGTTGCGCGGGATTTCGTTGAACTGCCGTCTCAGCTCTACGAACACTGGCTGGAAGTGCCAGAGGTTCTGTCCGAATTTGCAACACATGCGGAAACCGGCGATGCCATGCCAGAGGCGCTTTTGCAAAAAGTATTGAAGGCGGCGACCTTCGACATGGGCTTTCAGACAGTGGAATACGTAGCCTCTGCGCTGGTCGATCTTGAGTTCCACAGCGGGCCTGCCCCGGCGGACCCGATGCAGAAACAGGCCGAGGTGCTGGAAAGCATCGGCATGCCGCATGCGATCACCATGCGCCATGCGACGCCGCATTTTGCACATGTCTTTGCCGGGGACGGGTATTCTTCGGGCTATTACAGTTACATGTGGTCCGAGGTTATGGATGCAGACGCCTTTGCGGCCTTCGAAGAGGCGGGCGGGGCGTTTGATGCTGAAATGGCCAAACGGCTGGAAAAGTTCATTCTCTCACGCGGCGGATCGGAGGACGCGGCAGAACTGTACATGCAATTCCGCGGGAAAATGCCGGAGGTTGAAGCTCTGCTCAAAGGCCGTGGCCTGATCGCAGCCTGAGCCGGACGGCGGGGTGGCGCTCGTCCTTTGGACATCGCGCCACCCGCCGTCCCGCAACGCGTCAGAAGTTCTGTCGTGTCAGCGTGTAGCCTTGCCTTGACAACAGATCGAGCACGCCGTCTACGCCCGCCAGATGGCCCGCACCGAAGGCGGCGACGACCGGGCCGTCTGTATCTGCCAGCGCTTGCTCTGTGACCGGGATCCACGCTCGGTTGCGGCTGAACAGCAGCGCTTCGAGAAACTCGGCCTGCTCGGCTTCCAGCTTTTCGCGGCTCATGCCGTCGGGTACCGGCGTCAGCAGCAAAGATGCTTGGAACGTTGCGGCATGCTCTTCGCTGACGTAGCCGGCAAACATCGTTTCGAGCAGGTTTTCGCTCAGCGTGGTGTCTGTCACGGAGGCCATCAGGAAGTCGATCTGATCTGCGCGTGGGCTGTCAGTGAACAGGCGGATGGCGCTGTCGTAGGGCTCCAGCGCGCGGGTTGGGATCTGGGCGCGCCCCGCAATAGCTTCGAGGCGGGCATCGACCCCGTCGGGCTCTGCCAGTTTTTGCATCATGCAAGGCGGCATGGCGAGCACCATGGCAATGTACCAAGGTTCGAATTTTGCGGCCATGAAACCGGGGATGCCGCGCGCGGCCATGGCTTCCTTGATGCGTTCCCAGTCTTTTTCGGACAGCAGTTCCGGCAGGCTGGTGTTTTCAAGCACGAAAAAGCCGGGGTCGCTGGACATCATCGTCATCAAAGCCTCCTGATCGGCTTTTGGCAGTTCCAGCAGCAGGAGGCTTGCGTTTTCGATCACCGGTGTGAGGCGCTCCACAGGGGCGTCAAGGCGCGGATCGTCAAGGTGAATCGTCCCGATCAGATGCAGTTGCTCGCCGTCTTTCTCCGCCAGCCAATGGTTGCCGCTTGGGTATGGGGTGCCATCCAGCGCGGCGGCCAGTTGGTCCTGTTGCGCCGCGGTCAACGTCGGCATCAGGTTCTGCCCCTGGCACGCCGCATGGGCGCTTGTTGCAAGGGTGATGGCGAACAAAGCTGAGAAAAGGCGGTGCATCTTGGACTTTCACTGAGACATTTGGCAAAACCAATGCGAGGCATGCCGGGAGAAACGGGCGAGGATGCGGCGGGAAAGCGAACTTTATGCACCGCTCAAGGGATATCTTGAGGCACAGGGCTATGAGGTCAAGGGCGAGGTGGGCGCAGCCGACGTCGTGGCGCGGCGTGGTGGCGAAGAGCCGGTAATCGTTGAGTTGAAGCTGCGCATCACGCTGTCGCTGTACCATCAGGCGGCCGCGCGCATGACGTTGACCGATCTTGTTTACATCGCTGTTCCAAAACCGACAGGAAAGTCGGCCCGGCGATCCCTGAAGGACAACAAGGCGCTGTGCAGGCGCATAGGTCTTGGCTTCATTACGGTCCGGGATGATGGTTTTGTCGAGGTGCATTGCGATCCCGGAGGCGCCGCGCCCCGGCGCAACACCAAAAAACGCGAGCGATTGCTGCGCGCGTTTGAGCGCCTGCGGGGGGACCCGAACGACGGGGGTGCGACGCGCTATGGCATTGTCACAGGCTATCGGCAGGATGCGTTGGCTTGTGCCGCCTACCTGGGCAATGCGGGGGCCGAGAAAGGGTCGATCGTGGCCAAGGCCACTGGCGTGCCGAAAGCGACGGAGATCATGCGGCGCAACATTTACGGTTGGTTCGACAAGGTGGAAACCGGGGTTTACGCGCTTAACGATCAGGGCCGGAAAGGGCTTGCGGATTGGGCGCATAGCCTGGAGGATGTATCCCCTGGCGGCACGGGAAACTAGTCTCGTGGAACGTAGGAAATGGGCGGGTCAGGACACAGCCGATTGTGTCTTTCTGCGCGCGTTCAGGCGCTCGCGGTGCAGAGTGTAAAGGCCTGACACCACGATCACGGCACAGCCGAGCAGGGTCCATTGATCCGGCAGATCCGAGAAGGCTAGATAGCCATAAAGCGTCCCCCACAAGATCAGTGTGTAATGCAGCGGGGCCAGCACTACGGCCTGCGCCATGTCCAGCGCGCGGATGACAAGAACTTCGCCGCCCGCCGACGTGCACGTGAGCCCGAAAAGCAGCACCCATGTTTGCCAGCCTGTTGGCGCCTGCCAGACAAAGGGCACCGCGACGCTCAGGATAACCGTGGCCGTGATCGACGTGTAAGCAACCGTGGTAACCGGGCTATCGCCGCCGCTGAGCCAGCGCGACAAGATCTGGCGAAAGGCGAACAGGCTCGCAGCGGCGACCACCAACAGGATGGCTGGATGAAAGACGCCGAGCCCGGGACGGATGACGATCAGCATGCCGACAAAACCGATGGCGACAGCTGTCCAGCGTCTCGGGCCAACCGGTTCGCGCAGGAGCAACGCGCCGAATATGGTCACAATGAAAGGCGCGATGAAGGAAACCGCAACCGCGTCTGCCAAAGGCACGTGACGGACTGCCGTGATGAACAGAGTGGCCGATCCAGCGGCGGCAATGCCACGCATTATCTGCAAAACCGGGGTCTTGCTGCGCAGCACATGGGAGCCCCGGAGCGCCAGTATGACAAGCACACCGAAAAACAGGCCCAACATGCGGAACCATGTGATTTCCAGTGACGGCAAGTGGGCCGTCAGCAGCTTCGCTTGCGCGTCCGCCGCTGCGAAAAAAGAAAAACCAAAGAACATCAATACGAGCCCCTTCGCATTGTTCGGCGCGGTGGGGGGCGGTGCGCTGCGGATCGGGCTGGTGGTTTGCAGGGGCATGGGCGAACACGGTTGACCTCGCCGGATTGGCGCGGTGGTTGGAAAATGGGGAAGAAGTGTTGACCAACTGTGCGGGCTGACCACCGGTTCGTCAAGTGAAATGCCGCCGGATCAGACGCGGGTCATTGCTCTGGCGAGAGCTTCTTTTCAAAAAAGACGTCCGGGTAGGGGTCTTCGTTGAACCGGTTAATCTCGGCCCAGCTCCATTTGCGGTACATCGCAATGGCTTCCTGCAGCGCCGAGTTGCTATCGAGCCTCAACACGTGGTGGCCGAGCGCCAGCGCCCGGGATTCCAACTCTGCCATCAGCGTTCTAGCAAGTCCCAGGCCGCGCGCTTGGGGGGAAACCCACAGGCGCTTGACTTCGGCGTATCCCTTTGACGTCCCTTTCAAACCCACGCAGCCGAGCAGCTCTTCTCCCTGCGTGGCGATGAGGAATGACCCTTTAGGCGGGATCATGGAACCGGCTTCGGGATCGGCTGAAAGATGTACTTCGAACCCTTTGTCGAGCCGGGTTGCCAACTCTGCGTAGTAGTGCTCTAGACAAGTGATGGCACGCGGATCCAGCGGGGATACTTCGATCAAATCCACGGTTGTTTCTGCGTGCATGGCCTCTGCCTCCTTGATCCACGTTTTCTGGCAGGGGGACAGGGCGGCGACAAGCCCTTGCGTGGCGGTGCGGCGGCGACCCCGGCAAAATTTTTGCGCGCATTTTGGTTGACTCACCTTCTCGCGGTGCCTAGCTATGCGCCGTTAGCACTCGAACAGGGTGAGTGCTAATACCTCTCCGCAGGGGAGGTCCAAGGATATGTAACTTTGAGCAAGGAGACTCGAAGATGGCTTTTAAACCGCTTCATGACCGCGTGCTGGTTCGCCGCGTTGAGAGCGACGAAAAGACCGCCGGTGGTCTGATCATTCCCGACAGCGCCAAGGAAAAGCCCGCCGAGGGCGAGATCGTGGCTTGCGGCGAAGGCGCCCGCAAGGACAGCGGTGAGCTGATCGCGATGGCCGTGAGCGAGGGCGACAAAGTCCTGTTCGGCAAGTGGTCCGGCACCGAAGTAACGGTCGAAGGCGAAGAGCTGCTGATCATGAAAGAGAGCGACATCCTCGGCATAATCAGCTGAGGCGGTAGGGGAGATCCCCGGCCCACGCACTCTTAACGAAATTTAGAATTCAGGAGAACGCTGATGTCTGCTAAAGACGTAAAGTTCGATACCGACGCCCGTGGCAAGATGCTTGCCGGTGTTAACATCCTCGCCGACGCGGTGAAGGTGACCCTCGGCCCCAAAGGCCGCAATGTTGTGCTCGACAAATCCTTTGGCGCACCGCGCATCACCAAGGACGGTGTGTCCGTGGCGAAGGAAATCGAACTGGAAGACAAGTTCGAGAACATGGGCGCCCAGATGGTGAAGGAAGTTGCTTCCCGCACCAACGACGAAGCCGGTGACGGCACCACCACCGCGACGGTTCTGGCGCAAGCCATCGTCAAGGAAGGCATGAAGGCGGTTGCCGCCGGCATGAACCCGATGGACCTCAAGCGCGGCATCGACGCGGCAACTGCCAAGGTTGTTCAGGCCATCAAAGACGCAGCCCGCACCGTCGAAAACTCCGACGAAGTTGCACAGGTTGGCACCATCTCCGCAAACGGTGAGGCCGAAATCGGCCGTCAGATCGCCGACGCGATGCAGAAAGTTGGCAACGAAGGTGTGATCACTGTCGAAGAGAACAAAGGCCTCGAAACCGAGACCGACGTTGTTGAAGGCATGCAGTTCGACCGCGGCTACCTCTCCCCGTACTTTGTCACCAACCCGGACAAGATGATTGCCGAGCTGGAAGACTGCATGATCCTCCTGCACGAGAAGAAACTCTCCTCGCTGCAGCCGATGGTTCCGCTGCTCGAGTCCGTGATCCAGAGCCAGAAGCCGCTTCTGATCATCGCCGAAGACGTGGAAGGCGAAGCGCTGGCGACCCTCGTGGTCAACAAGCTGCGCGGCGGCCTGAAAATTGCGGCTGTCAAAGCACCGGGCTTCGGCGATCGCCGCAAAGCCATGCTGCAGGACATCGCGATCCTGACCGGCGGTCAGGTCATCTCCGAAGACCTGGGCATGAAGCTCGAGTCCGTGACCATGGACATGCTTGGCACCGCCAAGAAGGTTCAGATCACCAAGGACGAGACCACCGTTGTTGACGGCGCAGGTGACAAGGCCGAGATCGAAGCACGCGTTGCTCAGATCCGTGGCCAGATCGAAGAGACCTCCTCGGATTACGACCGTGAGAAGCTGCAAGAGCGCGTTGCCAAACTGGCAGGCGGTGTTGCGGTGATCCGCGTCGGCGGCATGACCGAAGTCGAAGTGAAAGAGCGCAAGGACCGTGTGGACGATGCTCTGAACGCGACCCGCGCTGCTGTGCAGGAAGGTGTCGTCGTTGGTGGCGGTGTTGCTCTGGTACAGGGCGCCAAGGCGCTCGACGGCCTGACCGGCGACAACGCAGACCAGGATCGTGGCGTGTCCATCGTTCGTGCGGCTCTCGAAGCACCGCTGCGTCAGATCGCAACCAACGCCGGCGTTGACGGTTCCGTTGTGGCTGGCAAGGTTCGCGAAAGCGACGACGTGAAGTTTGGCTACAACGCCCAGACCGGCGAATATGGCGACATGTTTGCGTTTGGCGTAATCGACCCGGCCAAAGTTGTGCGCACCGCACTCGAAGACGCAGCCTCCGTGGCTGGCCTGCTGGTCACCACCGAAGCCATGGTGGCAGACAAGCCGTCCAAAGACGGCGCTGCAGCCGGCGGCGGCATGCCCGACATGGGCGGCATGGGCGGCATGATGTAATCTGCCCCGCCTACCGCGGAAAAACTGACATCCGTCAGGACAAGAGCGCCCCCGGGCGCTCTTGTTGCATTTGGGGGCGCGTGAAACAGGCGGCTCCCCTTGTCTGATTAACGGGAATGGGGTTTCACGGGTGGCATGGAACCATTGAAGACAAGTTTTGAGTCGCCCTTCTGGGACAAGGACCTGCGCGTTGCAGGCATTGATGAGGTCGGCAGAGGGCCGCTGGCAGGCCCTGTCGTCGCGGCTGCGGTTGTGCTCAATCCTGATGCCTTCCCGGAAGGCCTGCGCGACTCCAAGACCCTGAGCGCCAAGCGCCGGGAGGCGATGACGCTGCTTATCCGTCAACAGGCCGAAGTTGGGATCGGCGTCGCGAGCGTCGAAGAGATCGACGAGGTGAATATCCTGCAGGCGACCTATCTTGCGATGCAACGCGCCATCGCTGCTCTGCCCAAATTGCCGGATCATGCGCTGGTGGATGGCAACCGGGTTCCGCCGCTTTTGTCCTGTCCGGGGACGCCAATTGTGAAGGGTGACACCAAATCACCCTCCATTGCCGCGGCGTCAATTGTGGCGAAAACATGGCGCGATAATGTCATGAAAGAGATCGCGACACAGTTCCCGGGTTATGGTTGGGAAACCAACGCCGGATATCCCACCAAGTGTCACAAAGATGCACTTCGAAATCTTGGGGTGACCCCACACCATAGACGTTCGTTCAAACCGGTGCACAACATCTTGTATCAAGATGAAATCGCAAGAGACTGATTAAAAAAGGAAATTGACCGCGAATCGCTTAGGATTCAGATTCAAAGCCAATCGACGAGAGCGCAAAAGCGCCGGATCAGAGGCAGAGAATGACGACAATGACTAAGCAGAAGAGCGCGGGCGCGCTCCCACTCAACACGATTCTTTCAGGGGACTGCATCGAAGCGATGAACAGTCTCCCGGAGGCATCGGTGGACCTGATCTTCGCGGATCCGCCCTACAATCTTCAGCTCAAGGGCGATCTGCATCGCCCGGATAACTCCCGTGTGGACGCCGTAGACGACCATTGGGACCAGTTTTCCAGCTTCGCCGCTTACGACAGATTTACCCAGGACTGGCTCAAAGCGGCACGCCGGTTGCTCAAGCCCGACGGGGCGATTTGGGTGATCGGCTCCTATCACAACATCTTTCGGGTTGGGGCCGCGCTTCAGAATGAAGGGTACTGGATCCTGAACGATGTGATCTGGCGCAAGGCCAATCCGATGCCGAACTTTCGCGGTAAACGGTTCACCAACGCGCATGAGACGATGATCTGGGCGTCGAAGAGCGAAGGCGCGAAGTACACCTTCAACTATGAGGCGCTCAAGGCGTTGAACGAGGGCATTCAGATGCGTTCGGATTGGGTTCTGCCGATCTGCAACGGCAACGAACGTCTGAAGGACGACAAGGGCGAGAAGGCGCACCCGACGCAGAAGCCGATCAGCTTGCTACACCGGGTTTTGGTCGGCAGCACCAAACCGGGCGACGTTGTGCTTGATCCTTTCTTCGGCACGGGCACCACCGGGGCTGTTGCCAAGATGCTTGGTCGTGACTGGATCGGGATCGAACGTGAAGCGGCCTATCGCAAGGTTGCCACAAAGCGCATCGCGGAAGTTCGGCCCTTTGACAGCAGTTGCCTTGAAGTCACGCAGTCCAAACGCGCCGCACCGCGCGTGCCCTTCGGCCAATTGGTCGAGCGTGGCATGTTGATGCCGGGTGACGAGTTGTGGAGCATGAACGGGCGTCACAAGGCCAAGGTCCGCGCCGATGGCACGCTGATCGGCGACGACATCAAGGGCAGCATTCACCAGGTTGGGGCGGCTTTGGAAAACGCACCAAGCTGCAACGGTTGGACCTACTGGTGCTTCAAACGCGACGGGAAAACTGTTCCGATCGATGTGCTGCGCCAGCAAATCCGCTCCGAAATGGAAGAACGCCCGTCCTGAGGGCGTAAGGGTTTCAAGAAATCATAGAACACCGCCGGTGCCTTGTGAGTGTCATCCAAGGCATCAACTCTCCCCGCCTGCGTGTCAGGCGGGGCTTTTTCGTATTTGGTCAGCCGGTTCGCCCCTCGCCGTTACCAATCAATGAAGTCTTCGAAATCGCCAATCAGCCGTGTGAACATCTTGAAGTTGTCTACGAAGTTTTCGTCACTGACCCCGTAGTCGAGATTCACGTCCATCTGCAAAAACGGATCCATTTCGTCGTCGAGGTACACGGTTGCGTAGCGCTTTTTTCTGTTCCACTCGTTGGCTTTGACCAGCGCCATGCCGTCAGACATGTCATAGGCGACCTGAAGCTGGATGGTGCGGCAGGCCACGTTGTCCGTACAATCGTAGAAAAAGACGGCAAAGGTACGCCCTTCGAATTTTGCTGTGATTTTCGGATCTCCGACAGAGTCGCGACCCAGCTCAACGGCGTAGCCCTCTGATCGAAGCAGATCGTAAAGGCGCGCCGGGTTTGATGCGTCAACGTTCGCAATGGCCGGCGATGCGGTCAAAGCCGCAAGTGCAAACAATGTGGTTTTCATGGATTGGTCCTTCCAGCAAGAATGAGGAAATCCTAACAAGCAGAGCGGTTTCGGGCAACGTTGCTGCCCCATATGGCGCGTCGGCCAACTTGGGCGCAGAATCCGGTTTTCCTCGTGCCGATAGCGGTCTACAGGTTTCGGTATGGAATTTCGCGCGCTTCTGATGGGTCTGGCTTTTGCGGTCATGTGGTCGTCGGCATTTACGTCGGCCCGGATCATCGTCGCCGCCGCGCCGCCTTTGTCTGCGCTGGCGTTGCGCTTCCTGATTTCAGGTCTTTTGGCGGTCATGATCGCGCGCGCGATGGGACAAAGCTGGCGTCTGACACCGGCGCAATGGCGCGCCACCATCGTTTTTGGCGTGTGTCAGAACGCACTCTATCTGGGGCTCAACTTCGTCGCGATGCAGACGGTAGAGGCCTCTCTGGCGGCCATTATTGCATCCACAATGCCGCTGCTTGTGGCACTTGCCGGATGGCTGTTCTTCGGGGACAAACTGCGGTTTCTGAGCGTTCTGGGGCTTTGTGCGGGTGTTGCGGGCGTTGCCCTCATCATGGGCGCGCGTTTCGGCGGCGGATTTGATTCCTATGGGGTCACGCTTTGCGTCATCGGCGTCGTGGCATTGACCATAGCAACCTTGGCTTTGCGGGGGGCCATGAGCGGCGGAAACTTCCTGATGGTTGTGGGACTGCAGATGTTGGTTGGCAGCGCCGTGCTTTGGCCTGCCGCTCTGAGCCTCGAAACCGTGCAAATCGACTGGTCTGTCAAACTCATCCTTGCCTTTGTCTACACCACGCTTGTTCCCGGTCTTGCGGCGACGTTCGTCTGGTTCCTGCTGGTCAATCGGATCGGGGCTGTTCGGGCGGCGACCTTTCACTTCCTCAACCCGTTTCTGGGCGTCGCGATTGCCGCTGTTTTCCTGGGAGAAACGCTTCGACTTCTCGACATGGTCGGCGTTGCGATTATCGCGGGTGGTATTCTTGCCGTTCAGCTGTCCAAGCTGCCGGCTCGGCAGTGACGCTGAACCTCTGAATTTTAGCGATTTCCTCTCGCGCTTCGCCAGAACTTCTTAACGAACAGACGCCATAAGAGACCATGTTGATACGTGGTTGACCCCACGGCACTTGTGGGACGTGAGGTGTATAATGAGTCTTTTTCTTAGTAGATTTCCTGTTCGATTTCAGGTGCTTCTGTCTTCATTTATCTTGGTCATCGCTCTGGTTTCGGTCGCTGCGACGGCCTGGGTGACAGAGCGCAAACTGGCCGGCAACACCACGGATCTCGCGCAAGTTTACGAGCAAGAAGTGTTTCTTTTGAAAGCAGAAGCATCGATTGCCCTCGCACAAACGCAATTACTGCGCTTTGCCACAGATGCCAAAACCCCTTGGGGGCCGGTGGACGAAACAGTCGGAAAAGTTTCGTCTGCACTCGAAAGAAGTGAGGCCGCAGCTTGGCGTGCGCTGGATTGGGCGCAAGGTCTGACGCAGGTTTCTGGTCAACTCGGGCTTGTCCGTCAGATCGGCGCGGAAGCGAAAGGGGCTAACACGATCGAATCGCGGGCGGACTTGTTCTATCGCGCGGACCAGACCTTGCGGAGCGCGATGATTGAACTGGATGCTGTCGTGCAACGGGCGGATACAGCGGCCAAGGAAATTGTGCTGGCCAATGCTGCGCTGATGGAAAGTGCGCGCGCGACGCTTTTGATCGTTTGTCTTTCGGTCATTGGGATCGGCGTTGTTGTGTCGCTGGGCTTGGGGCAAATCATTACCAAGCAAGTCCTTGCGCTTGCCGGATCCGTTCAGGACCTCGTGGAAATGGATTTCTCGAAAGAGGTAAGCGGATGTGCCCGCAAGGATGAGTTCGGTTCGGTGGCAAAAAACCTGACGGCCTTGCGCGATCGTCTGTCGAGCGCTGAAAGCAAGAACCGCGAAGAAGTCGCCCTGCAGCAGGCTCGGTCTGATTTGTTCGATCAGTTGGGTGGCGCCATGTCCGCGCTCAAAAGCGGCAAGACAGATCGTCAGCTGGAACCGGAAAACTGGTCGGAGCTGGGGTCGGAGTATGTGGAGCTATGCAATGATTTCAATGATCTGAGTGCGAGTCTCAGAATGCTGGTGGGCCAGCTCCGCCAAAGCAGTGCCACTGTTCAGAGCAGTGCCATGGATCTGACCAATATGTCTTCCGACATGTCTCGCAGATCTGAGCTACAGGCGGCCACTCTGGAAGAGAGCGCCGCCGCCCTCGAAGAACTGTCTCAAAGCGTGCAGTCCGCCGCCGAGCGTGCGAAGAGCGCTGATCAAAAAGTTATTGCTGGCCGCGAAAGGGCGGAACGAGGTGGCGAAGTCATGGCGCGGGCGCAATCGGCCATGGGGTCCATCGCGCGGTCCTCCGAGCAGATCACTCAGATCATCGGTGTTATTGACGACATCGCGTTTCAAACCAACCTTCTGGCGCTGAACGCAGGGGTTGAAGCTGCGCGCGCAGGAGAGTCGGGGAAAGGCTTTGCCGTCGTTGCTTCCGAAGTGCGCAGCCTTGCGCAACGCGCTTCCGAGTCGGCCAGCGAAATCAAAGAACTGGTCTCCAACAGTTCGGAACACGTGTCGGCTGGCGAGCGTCTCGTCGAAGAGACCTCTGTGACATTGAAAGACATCGTCGCAAGCGTCAACGAAGTCTCTGTCCTGGTTGCAGATATCTCCGCCTCGGCACAACAGCAGGCCCAAGGTGTTCAGGAGATCAATGTCGGTGTCGCCGAACTGGATAAAACAACGCAACACAACGCGGCGATGGTCAACGAAACAGAAGCGGCGAGCGGACAGTTGAGCCAGGAAGCGGAACGATTGTCCGGGCTGTTAGCCAACTTTGCTGGTGGCGAAACGCCGAAGGCAGAAACGTCCGGAGACACGCGAGACACGACTGTGGAAGACAGTGCTGCAGATCGAATTTTAAGTGGTCCACTGAAAGACATGGAGCAGGGAGCCTTCGACCGCGTCGACGAAGTGGATCGTCCCGTTGTCATGCATGGAGAAAGCGACTTGGAAGTTGCGCCGGAGCCGCTCGTGGAACTGGAGCCTGAAGCAGCGGGAGAACCGACTTCAACATGGGAAACAGTGTCTGCTGAAAGGGCTGAACCCACACCTCGGATGAGCGCACGCACGTCTCAGCTCGCTGTAAACGATCCCGACAGCATGTGGAGTGATTTCTGAAAAGACATTGGCCGAGAAAAAAGAGCACCCGAGATAACTCGGGTGCTTTTCGTATCAAAGCGCAAAGAAATGGTCACTCAAGCAGGCCCGATTTTTCCGCCGGCGTTTCCGATTTGGCCGCGATGCAGCAGCAAATGATCGAGAATGACGCAGGCCATCATTGCCTCTCCGACCGGTACAGCGCGGATGCCGACGCATGGGTCGTGACGACCTTTTGTGATGATCTCGGTTTGCTGACCGGACTTGGTTATGGTTTGCCGCGTCTTGAGGATGGATGAGGTCGGTTTGACCGCGAAGCGCACAACGATGTCCTGCCCGGTGGAAATCCCGCCCAGAATCCCGCCCGCGTGATTTGAACTGTAGACCGGCTTGCCGTCGTTCCCCATGAAAATTTCATCGGCGTTTTCCTCACCGGTCAACATGGCGGCAGCCATGCCTTCGCCGATTTCGACGCCCTTGACCGCGTTAATGGACATCATGGCAGCGGTCAGATCTGTATCGAGTTTTCCGTAAATCGGTGCGCCAAGCCCGGACGGCACGCCGCGCGCAACAACTTCAATGATTGCGCCGACCGAGTTCCCGGACTTGCGGAGCTCTTCTAGGTAGCCTGCCCAGGTCTCTGCCGTTTGCGCCGATGGCACCCAAAACGGGTTTTCCTCGATCTGGCTCAGATCACGTGCCCCTTCGATGCCATGCGGCCCCATTTGGGTCATGTAGCCTTGTATTTCGATGCCCGGTGCCAACGTTTCAAGCGCCGCCCTTGCAAGGCCGCCCGCTGCGACGCGCGCCGCGGTTTCACGCGCCGAGGAACGCCCACCACCGCGATAATCCCGAATGCCGTATTTCTGCCAGTAGGTGATATCCGCATGACCAGGGCGGAACTTCTCGGCGATGTCCCCATAGTCCTTGGACCGCTGGTCCGTGTTCTCGATCATGAGCTGAACCGGCGTTCCAGTTGTTTTGCCCTCAAACACCCCGGACAAAATGCGCACGGCGTCCGGCTCGCGCCGTTGCGTGGTGTATTTGTTCTGGCCGGGTTTGCGCTTGTCGAGCCAGTGCTGAAGCATCGCTTCGTCGATCTCAACGCCCGGAGGGCACCCGTCAACCGTCGCGCCAAGCGCCGGCCCATGGCTTTCGCCCCAGGTGGTGACGCGGAAGAGATGTCCGAAACTGTTGAGGCTCATGGGCTTTCTCCTTTGACCGTTCTCCTAGGCTACGGCGCGCGCGCCCTCAAGCGATTTCACGCTTGAACCGGTCGCCGCCTGGCCCTAGGTTGCCGCCTACCTCGGGGTGTCGGAGCCTGATCCGTCTGAGATTTGCGTGAACGCATCAACCCGTTGAACCTGAACCGGTTAACACCGGCGGAGGGAAGGTCGGGACTCAGCCTTCTATTGGCCCCTTATCTTGCCTTTCGCCGCAGATAGGAGACGCGCCATGAAGGCCCTCACATTTGCAGCGGGATTGTTTGCAGCCAGCGCCGCGCTGGCGGATGATGCCGTTCTCACTGTTTACGCCCCGGACTACTTCACCTCTGAGTGGGGGCCGGGACCAAAAATCGAAGAACTGTTCGAAGCGCGCTGCGGCTGCGATCTTCAGTTCAAGCCCGGTGATCTGCTTCCACGCCTGATGCTGGAAGGGGAGCGGACCGAGGCCGACGTGGTGATCGGTCTGAACACCGATGTCACCAAGAAAGCGCGCGAAAGCGGCCTCTTTGCCCCGCATGGCACGGATCTGGCCGGGCTGACCTTGCCGCTCGACTGGAACGACGATGTCTTCCTGCCGTTCAACTATGGCCACACGGCGTTCATCTATGACACGACAAAGGTAGACGCGCCGCCGGCTTCTTTCGAAGATCTCGTCAATGCGCCGGATGACCTGCGCCTTGTCATTCAGGATCCGCGTTCGTCCATTTCCGGTCTCGCCCTCGTTCTGTGGGTGCAGGCGGTTTATGGCGAGAAGGCTGGCGAAGCATGGGCGAAGCTGGCGCCGAAGATTGTCACGGTCACGCGTGGTTGGTCCGAATCCTACGGTCTGTTCACCGACGGCGAAGCGGACATGGTATTGAGCTACACCACCTCGCCAGCTTACCACATCATCGCGGAAGGTGATGAGACCAAGAAGGCCGCGATTTTCCCGGAAGGCCATTACTTCATGGTTGAACTGGCAGCCAAAGTGGCTTCCAGCGATCAGCCGGAACTGGCGCAATCCTTCATGGATTTCATTCTGACCGAGGATTTCCAGGGCATGATCGCAACCGGAAACTGGTCCATCCCGGCGGCGCTGGATCAGGCCAAATGGCCGGAAGGATTCCAGAAGCTCAACCTGCCCGAAAAGGTCCTGTTCTACTCCGAAGATGAGGCCGCGGCCCTTCGCGATGAGGCCATCGAAGCATGGCGCAGCGCGCTCTCGCAATAATTGCAGGCTCGGCCCTGGCGCTTCTGACGCTGGGGCCGATTGCCGTTGTGTTGCTGCGCGCCGAAGGGTTTGGCAGCTTTCGGCCCGGTGATCTGGACGCGGTTCGGTTCACCGTTTGGCAAGCCTTCCTCTCTGCCCTAGTCAGTTGCCTGTTTGCCGTACCCGTTGCGCGCGCTCTGGCGCGGCGGCGGTTTCCGGGGCGCGCCGTTCTTGTTGCCTTGCTGGGGGCGCCCTTCATTCTGCCGGTGATCGTGGCGGTCATGGGTCTTCTCGCGGTGTTCGGCGGGGCGGGACTCGTCAATACAGTGCTGGGCGCGCTGGGGCTTGCGCGATTTGATATTTACGGTCTCCACGGCGTGGTGTTGGCCCACGTTTTCTTTAATCTGCCGCTGGCGACACGTATGCTTTTGCAAGGCTGGCTGGCCATTCCATCAGAACGTTTTCGGCTGGCAGCTTCGCTAAACCTGACACCGCGCGCGACGTTTCTGGTGTTGGAATGGCCTTTGATCCGGCGTGTATTGCCGAGCGCCTTTGCTGTGATTTTCGTGATTTGCCTGACGTCGTTTGCGGTGGCGCTCACTTTGGGCGGCGGGCCGCGCGCCACCACGGTGGAACTGGCAATCTACCAGGCGATGCGGTTCGATTTTGACCTTGGCCGTGCGGCCCTGCTCGCGATGGTTCAACTGGGGATGGCGTTGGTGGCCGGGATGGTGGCATGGCGGGTGTCTCTCGGGAGCGGGTTCGGCGCGGGGCTTGATCGACAGACACCGCATTGGGGCGCGCGTGGCCTGTGGTTTGATGCCTTCTGGATCGGGCTGGTGGCGGTCTTCCTGCTCTTGCCGCTGGGCATGGTGATCCTGCGCGGATTGCCGGGGCTGTGGCTCTTGGGTTCGGACACCCTGCGCGCGGCGGGGCATTCGCTGCTTCTGGCGGTGGCATCAACGACCCTATGCCTGATCTGGGCGCTGCCACTGGCCACGCGGCGCGGGGAATTGTTGGCTCTATCCTCGATTGCCCTGTCTCCATTGGTGCTCGGCACCGGGCTATTCCTGATCCTGCGTCCTTTTGTGAACCCGTTCAGCATGGCTCTGCCCGTGACCGGGCTTGTCAACGCATTGATGGCTTTGCCCTTTGCCTTGCGGATCCTGCGGCCGGAGGCGGAGGCGATCCGGTCCGATTTTGGTCGGTTGGCACAAACGATTGGGCTGACGCCCTGGGCCTGGACGAGGTTGGTGTTCTTGCCGCGCCTGCGCCGCCCGCTTGGCTTTGCAGCCGGGCTGACCGCGGCGCTTGCGATGGGGGATCTGGGCGTTATCGCCCTGTTTGCCGATCCGGACCGGGCGACGCTGCCGCTGCAGGTCTACCGACTGATGGGCTCATACCAGATGGAGGCGGCGGCGGGGGCGTCGTTGCTTTTGTTATGTCTGAGCCTGGGGCTTTTCTGGATTTTGGATAGGGGAGGGCGCGTGGGTGCTTGAGGTCAAAGGCATGCGTCTGGCGCTGGACGGTTTTGCGCTCGAGGGCGATTTCGCGCTTCAGCCGGGGGAGACCATTGCGGTTATTGGCCCGTCCGGGGCAGGAAAATCCACCCTGCTTGATGTGATCGCAGGGTTCCGAAAACCGGATGCGGGGCAGGTGCTCTGGCAGGGACAAGGCTTGAGTGATGTGCCGCCGCAGGCGCGCCCTGTGTCCATGCTGTTTCAGGATCAAAACTTGTTCCCGCATTTGACTCTCGCCCGCAACCTGGGTTTGGCGCTGCGCCCGGATGGTGGCCGGGTTACGCCGGACGAAGCAGCCCGCGTTGAAGCGGCCTTGAAAACCATGGGGCTTGAGGGGCTGGGGAATCGCAAGCCCGGTGCCTTGTCGGGTGGACAACAGGCGCGCGGCGCTCTGGCACGGGTTCTCCTACAGGCGCGACCGATCATCTTGCTGGATGAGCCTTTCGCAGCGCTTGGCCCTGCTTTGCGGCAGGAGATGCTGGACGCGGTGACGGAGGTTGCGCAGGTCTCCGGCGCTCTGGTCCTGATGGTCAGCCATGACCCGTCAGATGCGCGTCGGTTTGCCCGCCGCGTGGTTTACGTGGATGGCGGCCGCGTTCATGCGCCTGTTGAGACCAAGGTACTCTTCGATGATCCGCCCCCCGCTCTTCGCGCCTATCTTGGGCAGGAGCCGGGGTGAAACCCCGGCCTACTTCACGGGCGCGGCCAACACGTCTGGTTGCGCACAGGGCCAAAGAAAAAGCCCCGCCAGTTTGGCGGGGCTTTTCACTTTCAGTGGCGTATCAGGCTCAGGCCTGCTTTGCCTTTTTCTTGATCGGCTTCCAGATCCGTTTGTTGGTCAGGTAGAGCAGAACCGACAGCACGACGAGGAACAGAACGGCGGTGAAACCAGCCTGCTTGCGCGCCATCATCTTCGGCTCAGCTGTCCACATCAGGAAGGCAGACACGTCTGCCGACAGATGGTGCAGATCGTTGGAGTGGCCGTCGGAATACTCGACCAGACCATCTTCCAGCGGCGGCGCCATGGAGATCCAGCCACCCGGGAAGGCGGTGTTCTCATACAGCGTGGTGCCTGCTTCTTCTTTGATCTCACCGGTGTAGCCGGAGAGCAGGGAGGCGATGTATTCCGCGCCACCGATGCCCTTGACGAACTGGTTGATCCCAAGGCCGTAGGGGCCGTGGAAACCGGCACGGGCCTTCGCCATCAGCGACAGGTCAGGTGCGCCAGCGCCGGTGTTTTCCGGGAAGTGATCCGCCGGACGGGCCGGGCGGAAATCTTCCAGCTCTTCGTCGTAGACTTCGAAGTTCTGGGACGCGTAAGCGCGCACTTCGTCTTCGGAGTACCCAAGGCCGCCTTCTTCCGCCATGGAGCGGATCGGGACGAACTTCAGACCGTGGCAGGCGGCGCAGACTTCGGTGTAGACCTGAAGGCCACGCTGCAGCTGGTGCTGGTCATAGGTGCCGAAGGGGCCTTCAAAGGAGAAGGCGAAGTCTTCGATGTGCCCCGCCGCACCAGCGGCATAAGCGCCGCTGGCGGAAAGGGAGAGGGCCGTCAGGGCCGAGAGTGTGAGTTTCTTGATCATCTCATTCGGTCCTTTCGATTACTCAGCCGGGGTACCGGCTGCGTCACCCTTGGACGAGCCATATTTTGCGTTGAAGTCTTCTTCGATGGTGTCCGGCGTCTGCAGCGGCTTCTCGATCACGCCCATGAGGGGCAGGATGACGAGGAAGTAGCCGAACCAGTAGGCGGACCCGATCAGCGAGAAGGAGGCGTAGGGCTCTTCTGCGGGCATCGCACCGAGCCACATCAGGGCCATGAAGTCGATGACCAGAAGCCAGAACCACCACTTCAGCATCGGACGGTAGCGTGCCGAGCGGACAGAGGAGGTATCAAGCCACGGTGCCAGCGCCATGACAGCGATCGCGCCGAACATCGCCAGAACACCGAAGAACTTCGCGTCGATGATGCCGCCGGTCACGAAGGAGGCGATCTGAACGACCCAGACCTCGGAGGTGAAGGCACGCAGGATCGCGTAGAACGGCAGGAAGTACCATTCCGGAACGATGTGCGCAGGCGTCACCAGCGGGTTCGCTTCGATGTAGTTGTCCGGGTGGCCAAGGTAGTTCGGCATGAAGCCGACGATGGCAAAGAACACCGCGAGGACGACCACGAGAGCAAAGAGATCCTTGATCACGAAGTACGGCCAGAAGGGCAGGGTGTCTTTCTCTGCGTCTGCTTTCGAGGTGCGACGCACTTCGACACCGGTCGGGTTGTTGTTGCCCGTGGTGTGGAATGCCCAGATGTGGATGGCGACGAGAGCCGCGATCACGAAGGGCAGCAGATAGTGCAGCGAGAAGAAGCGGTTGAGCGTGGCGTTGTCCACCGCCGGCCCGCCGAGCAGCCAAGTCTGGATCGGCTCACCGATGAACGGGATGGCGCCAAACAGACCGGTGATAACGGTCGCGCCCCAGAAGGACATCTGACCCCAGGGCAGAACGTAGCCCATGAAGGCGGTGCCCATCATCATCAGGTAGATCAGCATGCCGACAATCCACGTGACTTCGCGGGGTGCCTTGTAGGAACCGTAGTAGAGGCCGCGGAAGATGTGGATGTAGACGGCAACGAAGAACAGCGACGCGCCGTTTGCGTGCAGATAGCGGATCATATAGCCGCCATTCACGTCGCGCATGATGTGCTCGACAGAGGCGAAGGCCAGATCCACATGCGGGGTGTAGTGCATCACCAGCACAATCCCGGTGACAATCATGTGCACCAGACAGTAGGCGAGAACGATACCCCAGATCCACCACCAGTTCAGGTTCTTGGGGGTGGGGATCATGATGGTGTCATAGACGAGACCAACGATCGGAAGACGCTTGTTCAGCCACTTCTCGATCCCGGTCTTGGGTTCATAATGGTCGTGCGGAATACCAGACATACGAGCGCTCCCTTAACCGAGTTTGATGGTCGAGCCGTCTACCCACTCAGCGGGCGGGACGGGAAGGTTTTCAGGGGCCGGACCTTTGCGGATACGGCCTGCGAGGTCGTAGTGCGACCCGTGGCAGGGGCAGAACCAGCCTTTGTAATCGCCGGCATCGCCGAGCGGCACACAGCCAAGGTGCGTGCAGACGCCCATCTGAACGAGCCACGCGCCAGCGCCTTCGCCTTCAGGGGACGGCATGGTGCGGTTGGCATCCGAAGCCGATGCGGTGGCATCGGCAAGGTTGGCGTTGCGCGCCAGCGGGTCAACCACGGCCTCACCTGCGGCGAAGGCAGCATCCTGCTCTTGCGCTTCGGAGATCTCGGCACCGGTGCGGTGGCGGATAAAGACGGGTTTGCCCAGCCATTTCACAGTCAGCTGCGTTCCGGGTTCGACGCCGGAGACGTCAACACGGATGGACGCAAGCGCGCGAACGTCGGCGGAGGGGTTCATCTGATGCACCAGCGGCCAAACGGCTGCGCCTGTGGCCACGGCCCCGGCTCCAGCCGTGGCGTAATAGAGAAAGTCTCTACGTGTGCCTTCGTGATCTTCAGTATGTGACACGTGGGTACGCTCCATTGCTTTCGGGGCCTTCCGTGGCCTCTCTACAACCAGAGGCCGCGAAAAACACAGCCATTCCTCGGCGGTGTTTAGCCGGGCTGCGCTGGGGCGTCCAGCACACAAAAGCCCGCCAATGGAATAAGCGCGGATGTGTCGCGGTTGAAACAGCCACCTGCCAATGCTTAAGTACTTGCGAGACATTGATCCAAGGCGCTCCCATGCGACAACTGATTCTTTCCACAGCCGCGGCGCTTGCAATCGGCGCCGCTTTCGCGGCTCCCGCTACAGCGGAAATGGAACTTTCGTTCTACACGGGCTGGCAAACACTGCCCCATAGCAGAATCTCCGGTGATCTGCCGAACGGCGGCGGCAGCTATGACGAACTGGTGGGGTGGGACGGCAAGTCCCTCCAGATGCCGCCGTATTATGGCGCGCGCGTCACATGGTGGCGCAGCGAGACGCTGGGCTTTGGTGTTGAGTACACCCACGCCAAGGCCTACGCGCCGGACGACGTGCAAAACAAACTCGGCTTTTCGCGGCTTGAGTTCTCCGATGGCCACAATATTCTGACCGCCAATGTGATGAAGCGTTGGCCGGATCAGTGGAACAACATCACACCTTACGTGGGTGCCGGCATCGGGATCGCATTCCCGCATGTGGATGCGGATCACAACTCCGGAAGCAAGACCTACGGCTTCCAGATGACGGGCCCGGCCGTGCGGCTGACCGCAGGTGCAAGCTATCCGATCAATGATCGGTTCTCGGTGTTCGGGGAGTACCAGTTTACCTATTCGTCCAATGAGGGCGAGTTCGAAGACGGCGGTACCTTCAAGACCGATCTGAAGACCAACGCGTTGAACATCGGTATTTCGCTGAACTTCTGAGAGAGTGTGGCGGGGTGAAACCCCGCCCTACGGACCGCCGGTGCGTTGATCAGACCGGAGCGGTCGCCTTCATGGATGCGCGCTGCTCGAATGCCTCGTGCCATGCGGCAAGCGCAGGCCGACCGTTTCGCCACCCGCGCGCGTCATGACGCAGGTCGAGATAGCCCAACGCACAGGCCACGCTGATCTGTCCCATGTCCAGCGGGCCCGCCAGATGGCTCATCCACCGCTCTTCCAACGCATCGAGCGCACGCGAAACCTTGGCCCACTGCGCCTCGACCCAGTCTTCGAACACCAGTTCGGGTCCGCGAAAGCGGGCTTCGTAGGTCATGCTGACGGCGGAATCCATGATTCCGTCGCCGGTGGCTTCCAGAGTAAGGGTCTCCCACAATCGGGATTCGGGATAGAGGCCCGCGCCTGCCTTGGCATCAAGGTACCGGCAGATCACACGACTGTCGTACAGCGCGGGGCCATCGTCCCGCACCAGCGCCGGGATTTTCCCGATCGGGTTCGTCGCAAGCACGGTTGGATCGGAGTTCAGCGGCGAGGTTGTGACGGATACCAGTTCGGTCTGCTCCAAGAGGCCTGTTTCATGCAGCGTGACCAGCGTCTTGCGCACAAAGGGAGAGGCATCGGATTTGATCAGCTTCATGGGGGCGGTCCTGATTTGGAGTTTGGGAAGAGACTAGGCCCCGCGCCGGTCTCTCGCAACGCGCTTATCCCGCTTTGGGGTGCGTCGCCTCGTAGACCTGCATCAGGTGGACCTGATCAACGGATGTATAGGCCTGGGTTGTTGAGAGCGATGCATGACCGAGCAGTTCCTGAATGGCGCGAAGATCGCCGCCCGCTGACAACAGATGTGTGGCAAAGCTGTGCCGCATGGCGTGGGGCGTGGCGGTTGCGGGCAGTCCGAGCTGCATGCGAGCCTGGGCCGTGACCTTCTGGATCAGGCGCGGGTTCAACGCGCCTCCCCGCGCGCCGCGGAAAACCGGCAGGTCAGGGGCCATGGGGTGCGGGCACAGTTGCAGATACGTGTCGATGGCGCGCCGGGCGATCGGCAGAACGGGCACGATGCGTTCCTTCTTGCCTTTGCCCAGAATTCTGAGAGTTTCGCCCAGCGGCAGATCACGGCCCGTCAGACCCAGCGCTTCGGAAATCCGCAATCCGCAACCGTAGAGCAGCGTGACAACCGCCGCATCGCGCGCGCCGACCCAGCCTTCGCGCGATTGCATTTCTACGGTGTCGATCATGGCGCGCGCGGCATCTTCGGTCAGGGGGCGCGGCAGCTTTTTCTGAAACTTCGGGGCGCGGGCGGAGAGAACGGCGGTTGGCTCGAACCCTTCGCGTTCCGAAAGCCAACGGTAGAAGGTTTTCACGGCGGAAAGCTTGCGCGCCATGGAGCGGGATGCAACGCTGGTGCCGCGCAAATGGGCCATCCAGGCGCGCATGTCGGATGTGGTCACACGAGCAAGCGGGGCGAGGCCCTGCGGCTCGGCGTGGTGCGATGTGAGAAAGGCGATGAAATCGAGAACGTCGCCGCGATAGGCGGTGAGCGTGTTTTCGGATGCGTCCTTAAGCGCGCGAGTCTGGTCAAGCCACGTGGCAAGCGCATCGCGCGCGGCAGGGGAGATCGTCAAGGTCATGGCCACTCATCGCGCCCTGTCAGGCGCGCCTCGTTCAAAGGTTGCGAGGCCCGTGGCAGCGAGGGGCCGGAAAGGTGTTCAGCTCAGCCAGCGCCGCATGGCGCGTTCGAAAACACCACCAAAGAAGGCAAGCAGGTCCGTGCCCTGCTGCGGCGTGAACATGTGTGGGTCTTCAGAGCCCATCACCAAAAGGCCGGGTAGACGCCCTGGGCCGAAATCCAGTTTGAGACAGGCTTCAGAGCGAATCCAGTCGGCCTTGTCGCCGAAAATCTGGGTGTTGCCTTCTTCGATCTGTCGCAGAGTAACCGGGCGCAGCGGCGCCTCGCGGCCTTCGGAGATGTAATCCGCAACAAATCCCGGCTCGGCCACAGACAAAACATCGCCGAGACGTTCGACCGCCACTTCGCCTTCGGCGTTGGCGCTTTCGAGAACCAACCGGACGCAATCAACGCGCAGAATCTGCGCCACTTCACTGCCGAGGTCATGCAGGAAAGGTTCGAACTCCAAAGGGTCCAGCATACGCAGAACGGCGCGGTGGATCTGATTGGTGCCCGCGAGGTTTTCGTAGGCGGCGGCGATGACAGAGCGGTGTGTGTCTTCCAGGCGGTCCAGCCGCGCTTCGAGACGTTCCATCGCGATGCCGCGCAGATCGATGATATTGCCACCCATGGCGCGTTCGTTCGCGGCGATCAGCGCATGCATCAGATCCTTGTCGTCAAGGATGATGTCCGGCTGAGAAATGATGGTCTCCCGGATCGAATCGTCGATACGCTGGCTGCTGCTGGTCATGGATGTCTCAATGCTGCTCATGCCGCCCTGTTGCCGGGCGATCAGTTTGATTTGACCTTGTTTGGCCCCGCTGTCCTTGGCCTGTCAAGGAAAACGGGGCCGTTGCGCCAGAAAGCGGCGCAAAGCGGAGAAGCTACAACAGATGTGCCGTGTCAGGCGGCTATGCCGCCCGTGCCCATATCAGCCGCCACAAACCGAAAGCCCGCTCCGCGTGCGGTTTCGATGTCCACGGCGCCGCCCGAGGCGGAAAGCTGGGCGCGCAGATTGCACATGTAGACGTCAAACACCCGCGGATCCGGCTCATTCTCCAACCCGTAGATATGCGTCAGCAGGTTTTCCCGCGTGACCAGACGACCGGGGCGCAGGGCGATGAACTCAAGCAGTTCATAGACTTTCGGTGTGAGCTTGAGACGGACCTCTCCCAGATGGGCGCGCCGATGCATGAGGTCGAGCCGCAGCGGGCCGTACTGCAGAACAGGGCGTCCGAGCCCGTGGCCGCGGCGAGCGATGGCCTGAAGTCTTGCAAGCACCTCCTCGACGCTGGCGGAGCAATCGACAACCGCGTCTGCGCCGGCTGCCAAAAAACCTGACATCGCGTCGGGAGAGACGGCGTTTGTGACCAGAACAACCGGGCTCGCGGGGCTTGCCGCGTGTAGCCTGTCCATGGAAACCGTGCGCTTGTCCATTTGATCCGCTGCAATCAAAATCAGGTCCGCGTGGCCAATTTTTGCATAGTGGAGCAGATCTTCCGGCCGATCCGTTCGGGTCAGCAGGGTGCCGTTGGCGACCAGTTCCTGCGCCAGAGACATCACATCCCAGTTCGTTTCGGCGATCAGGTAGCGCATCCACTTGCTCCTCGCGTTTGGCGCCGGGAGCCCATAAGGGCCGGAGGACCCGAAAGGGACCACCCACATGGCTTCCAAAGACCGGCCCGGGTCTTCTGACGGGGCGGATCGGAACGGAACAACGTTCTGCTGATGGCGTTTAGCCCTATCGGTTCAATGTGTCCGAAGTGTGGAGCAATTCTGGCATGATCTCTGTCAAGGCATTGCGAGCCTGCGCCGTGCGACACTGTCCTTGGCTGGCAAGCCGGTCAGCCTCTTGACTGAAGGAGGAGATGTCCATGTATACCAACATTCTGGTTCCAATTGCATTCGATGAAGGCAGTGACGAGAAGGTCAAAGCAGCACTGGCGCTGGCCGGGCGGCTGGCGGAGGAAGGAGCCAAGATCACCTTGTTGCACGTGATGGAGAAGGTGCCGGGCTACGCGGTCAGCTACCTGCCTGCGGACTACACCGCCCAGTCACGGGCCGCGATTGCAAGCGAGTTGAATGATCTGGCGTCCGCCATTCCCGGTGGAGAAGGTCTCGTGATCGAAGGGCATTCCGGGAGGACGATCCTGGACTGGGCCGAGGAAAACGGCAGCGACCTGATTGTCATTTCCTCGCACCGGCCGGGTATGCAGGATCTGCTGCTGGGGTCCACCGCAACGCAGGTGGTGCGCCACGCCAGTTGCGCGGTGCACGTGCTGCGCTGACATGATCGCGCGCTGCTCCGTAAGGCGGAGCGGCGCGTTCAGCCCGCGCAGGCTTCTGGGATGACCGGGTGCCAGACCGGGCAGAACGCATCCCAGAACCACCAGACATCAGTTGCTCCGATGGCGTGGTGCGTGGCCACCCAGACGTTGCCGGATTTCTGCAAAAGCGCCTGTATGGAGGAACCGTCGGAAAACGCCGGGTCATACTCCCCGCGCAGAGCTCCCGGAACGGTGTTCAGGTCAATTTCGATGCCGCCGGGTCGTTGTGCATGCATGGCCGCAAAAGCGACATCGCCGGAGACACGCAGATCGTGGATGACAAACTCGACCGGCGCGCCGAGGATCCATTCCGCATGCGGCCGGATCGCGGACATCAGGTCGGCTCGAAGCTGGCTACCGCGTTGCGGGGTGTCCCAAGCGAAGGCGGGTGTGGCGAGGAAGAGCAGAAGAGCAAGGAGGCGCATGTCGGATCAACTCGTTGTGTTTTGGCAGTGTCGGTTTGATGCCCGCGCAGGTCAACTTCGGGGCGGGCTGATCTTTCCCAAAGCCTGATGGCGGAGTGCGGATTACCGCTTCCGCCGTTTCACATTCCCGCCCCGTTGCCCGGGCCGTCCCGCGGTTGACCGCCCCTTCGCCTTGACCGCTGCGGCAGAGGCTTTCTCGACCGCCTGCTGGCGTGCCAAAGGATCGTCGGAGACGGCAAGGTCGACAGCTTCCAGCCGTTTCACTTCGTCCCGCAAACGCGCGGCTTCCTCGAATTCGAGATTCTCGGCGGCCTTGCGCATGTCTGCCTTCAAGCCGTCCAGAACCGCCTGCAGGTTGGAGCCGGAATGTTTGGGGTCGATCGTCGCCGTGACGCGGTTCATGTCAGCGTCGCCTTTATAGAGCCCGGCAAGGATGTCCTCGACGTTCTTCTTCACGGTCTCCGGGGTGATGCCATGCTCTTCGTTATAGGCGATCTGCTTGGCGCGGCGGCGGTTGGTCTCTGCCAGGGCGCGTTCCATGGAGCCCGTGATGCGATCCGCGTACATTATCACGCGGCCTTCCGCGTTCCGCGCGGCGCGGCCAATGGTCTGGATCAGGGAGGTTTCCGAGCGCAGGAAACCCTCCTTGTCTGCGTCCAGAATGGCCACGAGCCCACATTCCGGGATATCGAGACCCTCGCGCAGCAGGTTGATCCCGACCAGAACGTCAAACGCCCCAAGCCGCAAATCGCGCAGGATTTCAATACGTTCGATGGTGTCGATGTCGGAGTGCATGTAGCGGACCTTGATGCCCTGCTCGTGCAGGTACTCCGTCAGGTCCTCGGCCATGCGTTTGGTCAATGTGGTTGCAAGCGTGCGGTATCCATCCGCCGCGACCTTGCGAATTTCGTCCAGCAGATCGTCCACCTGCATTTCGACAGGTCGAATTTCCACCTCCGGATCCAGAAGACCCGTGGGGCGAATGACCTGCTCGGCAAAGACACCGCCGGCCTGATCCATTTCCCACGATGCCGGTGTCGCCGAGACGAAGATGGATTGCGGGCGCATGGCGTCCCATTCCTCGAATTTCAGCGGGCGGTTGTCCATGCAGGACGGCAGGCGGAACCCGTGTTCGGCCAGCGTGAATTTGCGGCGGTAGTCGCCTTTGTACATCGCGCCGATCTGCGGGACAGAGACGTGACTCTCGTCGGCAAACACGATTGCGTTGTCAGGGATGAACTCGAAGAGGGTGGGGGGCGGCTCGCCGGGGGCGCGGCCAGTCAGATAGCGCGAATAGTTTTCGATCCCGTTGCAGACGCCCGTGGCCTCAAGCATCTCCAGATCAAAGTTGCAGCGCTGTTCAAGCCGTTGCGCTTCCAGCAGTTTTCCTTCGTTCACCAGCTGATCGAGCCGCTGACGCAGCTCTTTCTTGATGCCGATGATAGCCTGATTCATCGTCGGGCGGGGCGTGACGTAGTGCGAGTTTGCATAGATGCGGATGCGCTCGAAACTGTCGGTTTTCTCACCGGTAAGCGGGTCAAACTCCGTGATGCTCTCCAACTCTTCGCCAAAGAAAGACAGCTTCCAGGCTCGATCCTCAAGGTGCGCGGGCCAGACCTCAAGGCTGTCCCCGCGAACCCGGAAACACCCGCGCTGAAACGCTTGGTCGTTTCGGCGGTATTGCTGTGCGACAAGGTCCGCAATGACCTTTCGCAGATCGTATTCCTTTTCGATGAATAGATCCTGGGTCATCGCCCCGTAGGTCTCGACCGAACCAATGCCGTAGATGCAGGACACCGAGGCCACGATAATCACGTCATCCCGTTCCAGCAGTGCGCGCGTTGCCGAGTGGCGCATCCGGTCGATCTGTTCGTTGATCTGCGATTCTTTCTCGATGTAGGTGTCCGAGCGTGCCACATAGGCTTCGGGTTGGTAGTAATCGTAGTAGGACACGAAGTATTCGACCGCGTTTTCGGGAAAGAACCCCTTGAATTCGCCATACAATTGCGCCGCGAGCGTTTTGTTCGGGGCGAGGATGATGGCGGGGCGCTGGGTCTCTTCGATGACCTTGGCCATGGTGAAGGTTTTGCCGGTCCCGGTCGCCCCAAGCAGTACCTGATCGCGTTCACCGCCGTTGATCCCGCCCGACAGCTCTTCAATGGCAGTGGGTTGGTCCCCGGCCGCATTGAACTCTGTGTGCATGATGAACTGCTTGCCGCCTTCCAGCTTTTCGCGCGTCCGCACATCCGGCGCTGCGGCGTGCATGACTGGCATGGATTGCGGATTGTTGTTGTGCATAGAACAGACTCCTTCGCGTGCCAAATGTGGCACGGTGGGGCGGGGATGCAAGGGCGAATGCTGTCAGAAAATGGCAGGAGAAGGCTCTCAAGGACGCATTCTCCGATTGATTGACAAAAAACCGGCAGGCTTGCCCGACCTTGCTACGAAATACTTGTGAACCCACGTCTACAGTTGCTGGGCCACCACATCGGTTGCTATGCTCTCAAAAAGAAAAACAAATATCTTGCGCACACCAAAAAATACACCTATAGGTTGCATTGAAAGATGCAACTCAACGATAAGAAATAGTCTCCTGACTGGCTTAAGGGTGTTACGCCGCGCGATTCTGCTGCCCTGCATTGGAAGTAAGAACGGTATGTGAGAGGGATCAACTCGGGGACGTCAATGCGAGAGTAGAATGACGTGCGATCATAGCGACCGGCGGATGGCCGGTTTCGATTCGACGGAAAACATCCGCGCAGAGGGGAAGCTCGATGTGTCCCATGACAGGCTTCCCGGAGGCGCCCGGTTCGTTCGGTTCCGGCCGGTCGGGTTCCTGTCGAAGGATGCAGTTCTCGAGACACTGCGACTGCTGAGCGAGAGGTCGGAACTTGGCGCTAAAATGCCCACGTTGTGGGACTTTCGCGGATTTGACTTCAACCCCTACGATTTGGCTGTGTGCCGTCGACAACTGCTTTCACTGGCACACATGCCGCAGCGCAAGGGCGCATTGCGCGCCTTCGTTGTCGACAGCGAGTTGGGGTACGGCTGCATCCGTATGGCGCAGGAGGTTCTCAGTGGCCACGGGATCGAGGATATGGGCAATTTGCACGTTACCTATTCATGCGAAGACGCCTTGCAGTGGATTGCGGAAAAGCTGTTGGCTCAGGAATGAAGACATTGGCCTCCTCAGATGGCGTCTCGACGGATCAAATGACGCAGAAGCCGCGCTTGCCCCGTGACGGCAAATCTTTGATAACCCTTAAAGCCAATTCTGCTATCGCCTTGCCGAGCGCCCTGTGCGACACCCGGCAATCAGCAGCCATGTGAAGGAGAGCCATGATGCGCGCCCGCATTTACCAGCCGTCCAAGACCGCCATGTCATCGGGGCAGGGCAAGACAAAGACCTGGCTTCTGGAGTTCGCCCCGGCGAAAGCCCGCGAGGTGGATCCGCTGATGGGCTGGACATCGAGCAGTGACACGCAAACCCAGGTCCGGCTGCGGTTCGACAGCAAGGATGCGGCTGTGGCCTATGCGCGCGAGCATGGCATTGATGCGCAGGTCTTCGAGCCGAACAAGCGCCGCCCCAATGTGCGCGCCCGTGGCTACGCCGAGAACTTCGCGGTGGATCGAAAAAGCGCCTGGACGCATTGAGCCTATTCCGAAGCGCATGCATGGGGATAATGAGCCAAGGTTCGGAGTGTCATGAACGTATCGCATCTGGTTACACATTCCGGCGGGTTCCACGCGGATGAGCTGCTCTCATCGGTTGTTCTGACCCGGCTGTTCCCGTCGGCGCGTTTGATCCGCAGTCGCGATCCGGAGTGGATTTCGCCTCGGGAGGGGCGGATCATCTATGACGTGGGGCGCGAATACGATCCGGGCGCGGGGATGTTCGATCATCACCAGAAGCCGAACCCTCTACGCGAAGATGGAAGCCCTTTCAGCTCATTCGGTCTGATCTGGAAGCATTTCGGCCGCGACTATCTCAAGGCCATGGCGGTGCCCGATGCCGAAGTGGATGCGGTTCATGCCAGCTTTGACGCCAAGTTTGTCTGGCCGATCGACATGCTGGACAACGGCGCGATGGAGCCGTCTTCTGCGGGGCCTCTTGCCGGTCTGACCCTGCCGGTTCTGCTCGAGACGCTTAAACCGGAATTCGACGAGCGCGATCCTGCGGCGGATGATTCCGCCTTTGCCGAGGCGCTGGACGTGGCCCGCGCCTTTGTCGAGGCCGCTGTACGCAATCTGGCGGCAAAACGGCGGGCGGAGGCAATGGTGACCGAGGCGATTTCCTCAGCAGGAGAAAGCCGGGTTCTGGAGCTTGCCATGGGCATGCCGTTCCGTGCCGCTATTGAAAAGGTCGGCGCGGACCACCTGTTGTTTGTCGTGCATCCGCGTGACAAGGACTGGGCTCTGACCACCATTCGCAAGGGCGGCGATACCTTCGAGAGCCGCGCGGATCTGCCCGCAGCCTGGGCCGGGCTGACCGATCACGCACTGGAAGAAGCCAGCGGCGTGAGCGGGGCCAAGTTCTGCCACAACGGCCGTTTTATCGCGGTGGCGAATTCGCGCGATGCCGTGCTCAAGATGGCGGATCTCGCTGTCGCGGCGCATCTGGGCTGATCGCGTTTGTCCGTCCTGATCACAGGTGAGGGCACTGTGACGGTGATGCTTGCTCATGGCGCGGGTGCCGCCATGGACACATCTTTCATGACTGGGTTGGCGGAGGCATTGGCGGCCAAGGGCCTGCGCACACTGCGGTTCGAGTTCGACTATATGGCGCAAAGGCGGACCGGCGGGTCCAAGCGGCCACCGCCGAAAATGCCGGTTTTGGAAGCTGAATACAGAGAACAGATCGCCGAACTGGCTGGGGACGGGCCATTGATCATCGGCGGCAAGAGCATGGGTGGCCGCGTGGCCAGCCTGATCGCGGATGATTTGTTTGCCAAAGGTCAAATCGCAGGTCTGGCCTGTTTCGGATACCCCTTCCATCCAACGGGCAAGCCGGAGAACCTGCGCACGGCGCATCTTGAAACGCTGACGTGTCCCGCGCTGATCTGCCAAGGCACGCGGGATCCGTTTGGAACAGCGGAGGACGTTGCGGGTTACAACTTGTCTGGTGCCATTGCGATGCATTGGCTGGAGGATGGCGACCATGACTTCAAGCCGCGCAAACGCCTGACCGGATTGACCGCAAACGACCATGTGCTGGCCGCGGCTGCGGCGGTTTCGGATTGGGCCTCGACACTTTAGGCCAAGGGCGGTGTTCCGCCTTTCCTTTGGCAAAGCGGCGGTTTTCCGCAACGAGGTCAGGAATTCCTGCCTACATCGTGATGGCCTAGCGCTTGACCCCGATGCCAGGATTTTGTGTTGTTAACACAATTGGGCTGGCCCGCGCTGCTGTTACGCAGGTTTCCGGGCGCGGCCCGCACCGCATTGATTTTCAGGAGGTGAATTATGCGAATTCTTTCGATCGTCGCGGCGATGGGCGTGGCACTTGGAACCGCCGCTTTCGCAGCGGGGCCGGATCCGGTCCAGCAACACAACTCGAATGCCGTCTGGTTTGAGAACTGGATTGGTCTGACCAATGCCACGATGGTTGTCGCCGCGCCCAATGGCCGGATCAGCCAGGTTCGGTCCGAACGGGGCACGCCAGTGTATGAACTGGATCGCTCGGACGCGCAGGACGGGGTTTACCGGTACGAGTTGCGGGCCGCGACCGAAGAAGAGATCGAGATCGTCAACCCGGTGAACAACGGCCGGGGCGAAGCGCAAACCACCATGAAAAAGCCTTTCTACAGGACCGGCCACTTCGTGGTGTCGCGCGGGGTGATCATCACCCCCGAAGAAGTCAAAGAAGAGTAAACACGCAAGGCCCGGACAACCTCCGGGCCTTAGGGTCCTGACCCTAGCTTTCCGCAAAACGCCCGCGTGTGCGATTGGCGAAAGCCACCAGGGACAGCATCACGGGCACTTCGACCAGAACGCCAACCACGGTTGCCAGGGCCGCGCCCGAATTCAGCCCAAAGAGCGAAATCGCCACGGCGACGGCGAGTTCAAAGAAGTTCGACGTGCCAATCATCGCGCAGGGGGCGGCGATGCGGTGCGGAACCTTCAAAACAAAGGCTGCACCGTAAGCCAGCGCGAAGATGCCGTAGCTTTGGATCAGGATCGGCACGGCGATAAGCGCGATCACCAAAGGGCGTGACAGGATGGTTTCGCCCTGCAGGCCGAACAGAATGCCAACCGTCGCAATCAGCCCGATCATCGACAGCGGTTTGATCCGCGACGTGAAAGCCTCCACCGCTGCACCACTGCCAAGCGCGCGCCGCGTCAGAAGACCTGCGATAAGGGGTAGCAGCACATAGAGCACCGTCGCCAGAACAAGCGTGTCCCATGGCACGGCGATGTCCGTGATCCCCAGAAGGAAAGCGACGATCGGGGCAAAGGCGATAACCATAATCAGGTCATTCACGGAGACCTGCACCAGCGTATAGGTCGCGTCGCCCCGCGTGAGCTGTGACCAGACAAAGACCATGGCTGTGCAGGGGGCCGCGCCCAGCAGGATCAGCCCGGCGGTGTATTGCGCGGCGTCTTCGGGAGAAATCAGCGGCGCAAAGATGTAGTCGAAGAACAGCACGGCCAGCAGCGCCATTGTAAAGGGTTTGATCAGCCAATTGACCACAAGCGTCACCAACAGGCCTTTTGGTTGTCTGGCCACACCGGCGACGGCGCCAAAATCCACACCAACCATCATCGGATAGACCATCGCCCAGATCAGCACCGCGACGACGAGGTTGATCGAGGCCACTTCGGCAGCGGCAATGGCCTGAACCAGCGGCGGGAACAGGATCCCGATGGCCATGCCTGCGCCCATCGCAAGCGCCACCCAGATCGTCAGATATCTCTCGAAGCGGCTCATTTCATTGTCCTTTTTTGGATCCTGTCGGTACGGCGCCGAGGTGAAGGCAGCAGTGCGCCCCGGGTCTAACAAGGGTATCGCACTATGGTGCTTAAGCGCGTTTGGGGCGCAGGAGCAAGACGCCGATCCGCGAAAGTCAAAGCGGACCTTTATGCAACCCAAACATGTCTCTTGTGACGTGGATCACTACTGCACAACATCTTGGCCACAGTTGCCCGTAAAATGACGATCCGAAGGATTGGGTTCATGACGGCTTAGCGGTTTTCCGCCTAACGTGACGTCAAAGGCCGGAGCTGCGTTCGTCGGGGATGCGCGAATCCGGCTGCCAAAGCACTGACGGGACATTTCATGACCAGCTTTCTGCGCCGCGCGCTCTTCACACTCGTGTTTTCTGTTTTGCCGGCTCTTGCCAGCGCTCAATCCGGGGTGACGTTCAATCCTTACTTCTCGTCTTCATCGGTTGTCTCGAACGGTGAAGTAACGGCCATCCTCGATTTTCAGGGGGCTGCGGCGTCAGGGACAACCGGGGTTGCGGTCACGACCACCTTGCCGGGTGTTCTGACAGTTGGTCAGAGTGCAGTGACAAACAGCTGTTTTGGCGCAGCGGTATCGGCCGTCCCCGGCTCTACGTCGGTCAGTGTTTCCGCGTTCAATCTTGGCAGCGGCGCGAGCTGTCAGATTACGGTTCCGGTTGCAGCAGGCACGGTGGCGAGCAATACCACGGAGACTGTTGTCTACAGCTGGTTGACGGACGCGGGCGGTGAGACGGCTGAAAATGCCAGCTTGACCGTTCAACCGGGGTTCTTTCCGGCGTCCAAGTCTTTGTCTTCCTCGATGGCGACCATCGGCGGGCGCACAACGGTGAGTTATACCTTCGGCGCGGGCACTTCGTCATTCCAGCAGGTTATTCTGACCGAAACTCTGCCAACGGGCATTGAAGTGGCGAGCCCGCCCAACGCCGCGACGGACTGTTTGTTCAACGGCACCCCAGGAACGGCCACCATCACCGCCAACCCTGGCGCGTCCACTGTTGAACTGGTTGGGTTCGTGCCAACCACTGCGGCTTGCACTTTGGACTTCGACGTGACAGCGACAGCGGCGGGTGACTTCGATTTGTCCGGGACTGTCTCGCAACTCAGCAGCAGTTTTGTCGAATCGCTCTCGGTTGCGGGTCTCCCGACCGGCGGAATCGTTCTGGAGAAGGCGTTTGACGAAGGCAGCGCCCTGCCGACGGAAACCGTTCAGCTGACCTTCACCGTAAGCAACAAAACACGGAACGATCCCGGAACCGCGCTGACCTTCTCCGATGATCTGTCGTCCATGATCGCAGGCGCCACCTTCACCGGATCCCTGCCGGCTAACCCCTGTGGAGCGGGATCCAGCCTCGCCCTGTCCGGGGGGAATCAGGTTCTGACGCTCACCGGCGGGTCATTGGCCGGTGAACAGTTTTGCTCCTTCACTGTCCCTGTAACACTTCCTGCATCTGTGACCACAGCCGGCTCCTACGAGAACCAGACAAGCGCGATCAGCGGGATGTTGGACGGCAGTCCTTATACCGGCAACCAGGCCAGCGCGTTCCTTTACATCGAATCGTCGAGCGCCTTGCCGCCGATCCTGAGCAAATCCTATGACGCTGATACAGGCACGCCGGGTCTTCAGCCGTCCGCTCCCGACACAGATGTCACGGTCATCTACACGATCGACAATCTCAATGGTGCGGGAATGGACTTCACCGATATCACCTTTGTGGACGAGGTCTCACCGCCAAGCGGCATGATCCCGAATACCGTCTCTGCAGTGAACACGTGCGGTGGGTCGTTCAGTTATGACTCCTTTGACGATGAGCTGACCCTGACGGGCGGGGCGTTGGCTGGCAATGCGCTTGGCAATGCGCAATGTACGATCACGCTGCCCTTTTCCATTCCGGCGGGCACATCGCCGGGAACCTATGACTCCCCGACCGAGACGATTTCCGCCGTGCTGTCCGGCCAGACCCTTTACGGAGACGCAGCTTCGGCAACGCTGACCGTGATCGGCGGCGCAGATCTGAGCCTTTCAAAATCCTTTGATGTGGCCAATGCAGTGGCCGGATCGACAGTCACGGCAACCCTTTTGCTTGAAAGCGACGAGGAAAGCCCGTCCGAGGCGGTGAACCTGCAGGTGGATGACAACCTGGCAAACTTCGTTACCGGTGCAACCTATGCCGGCAACCTGGGCGGCACCTGTGGTGCAACACTCAATGGCACCTCCACATCGACAAACGCGATTTTCGACGTGGCAAGCCTGCCCATCGGGCATGATTGTACGATCGTGTTTGACATCACCCTTCCGACGGGTGTGAACGGCACCTTCACCAACACCGCTGGTGGGCTGACAGGCACGGCTGGCGGTGAGCCGGTTTCTACGCCGCCCGCCACAGCCGATCTGGATATTCTGCCTGTTGCGCCTCTGGACATGGTACGAGAGTTCCTCGACCAGCCGTTGATCCCCGGCGGCAGCTTTACCGCACGGTACACCTTCACCAACACCACTGGCTCCGATTACACCGCCGTTACCTTTACCGACGATTACAACCTGTTCAACAACGCCACAACGATCACCGTTCTGCCGTCCGCCGGCTTCTGCGGAGCCGGCAGTTCCGCGACCGATTTCTCGGCCTTTTTGGTCTTCTCGGGACTTTCGGTGACGGCAGGGACAAGCTGTACCTTCGACGTCACGGGCACGCTGCCCGCAGCCACAGCGGATGGCAGTTATAAGCTGAACAGCAGCGCCGTGACCGGCAGCGTCAGCGGCTCGAGCGTGGTTCTGGCAAGCATCAGTTCGGACGCGTTGGTCAAAAGCGACTTTCTGGAGCTGAGCCGGGTTTACACCCCCGATCCGGTTTCTGCAGGCAACACGCTGAGCGTGACTTACACGATCGAAAACACTCTGGATGATCCTGTCACATCGGTCAGTTTCGTAGATTCCCTTTCGGGCTTCCCCTCCGGCACCACGCTTTCAGGATCGCCGACGTCCACCTGCGGCGGCACCTTCACGGGTGGCCTGAGTTTCGACTTCAGCGGTGGATCGATCGCGGCGCTGGGCACCTGTACGATTTCGGCGGATTTGAACATCCCGTCCAACGCGCCGGTCGCAAGCTTCCTGTCCTCGACAACGGCCCCGCCTTCGGGGAGCGCATCCGGGTTGATGATCTCCGGGATTTCCGTGGAATCGGCCTTCGAAGTGCGCAGCTTCGAGCTGCCGATGTTCGCCCTCAGCTATGATTCCGCCTTTGTCGGGGCGGGTGAGACCCTGACAGGCACCTACACGATCACCAACACCGATGCGTCGGTCACGTTGAGCGATTTGCAGTTCAATGATGACTACGATTCCATCTTGTCGGGCCTCACTCTTGGCGCCGGATCGTCAACGACTTGCCCAACCGGCAGCATAAGTGGAACAGGCACAGGCGTGCTGTCCGCGAACGGCTTGTCGGTTCCGCCTTCAAGCAGCTGTACCGTTGATGTTGTTCTGCAGATTCCCGCCGCGGCGGCGTCCGGTTCCGTCACGACGACCAGCTCGGCGCTCTCCTCGAACGGTGATGTGCTGGCTGATCCGGTCTCCGATAGCTTTACCGTTGTCCCGAACCCGGGCTTCAGCGCCGCCTTTGCACCCGCGCCGGTGGTGCAGGGCGCGATCAGCACCCTGACCTTCACGCTCGACAACAGCGGCGCAGGCACTTCGGCTACCGGTGCCGGGTTCTCCGGAACCCTGGAAAGCTCGCTGCTCGTGGCAACGCCGTCCAATGCCTCCACGACCTGTACGGGCGGAACGGTAACGGCGACGGCTGGCACCTCCGGCTTCTCCTATGCGGGCGGCACACTTCCGTCCAGCGCGACCTGTACCATCAGCTTTGACGTTGTGACTTCGACCGCCGGCCTCAAGACACAGCCCATCGGAAGCCTGACGTCGAGCCTGGGTGGCGCGGCTGGCACGGCTCCGACGCTTCTGGTGTCCAGTGCACCGATTCCGTCCTTCTCCAAGAGCTTTGACGCAGTGAGCATCGCGGCGGGTGGCAGCTCGACCATGACACTGACCATCAACAACGCGACAGCGCTGGTTCCCGCCACAGCCCTGAGTGTTACGGACACGCTGCCTGCGGGCATGGTTGTGGCGACGCCGTCCAATGCGGCAACCACTTGCACCGGCGGCACGCTGACAGCCGTCGCCGGGTCCGGAACAGTTTCCTATTCCGGCGGTACCGTTGCCGCCTCGGGCAGCTGTACAATCACCGTTGATGTCACGCTGACCGGCGCGGGATCTTATGTAAACACAACAGGGGCCCTGAGTACGTCTCTTGGCAGTGCGGGCACGGCGAGCGCAACGCTCAGTCAGCCGGGGATCACGATCACAACGCCGATTGCGACCAATGATATCGTCAATGGCGCAGAAGCGCCTTCGGTGACCGTGTCCGGTATGACCGTGGCCGTTGCCAATGGTCAGACAGTGACCGTCACCGCGACAGACAGCGCGTCCGGCACGTCTACCCAGACCTTCGGCGTGGCGAGCAACGCCTATTCCGTGAACCTCGACATGAGCGGTCTTGCGGATGGCGCTGTGTCGATCACCGCCATGGTATCCGATGTGAATGGCACCCCCGCTTCGGCGACTCCGGCGGCTGTGACCCTGGATGCCACGCCCCCGACGGGACAGTCCGTGGCCTTCGATCAGACCTTGGTGAACCTTGCCAACGAAAGCGCGATTTCCTTCACGCTGACCGGCGGCGAAGTGGGCGCGAGCTTCACTTACCAGATCACCGACACGGGCGCGGGTTCTGTCACCGGTGGGCCGACCACGATCACCTCGGCTTCTCAAACCGTGAACCCGTTGGATCTCAGCGGCCTTGGCGAAGGCACTTTGACCCTCAGCGTCACATTGACCGACACCAATGGCAACGCAGCCCCGGCGGTGACGGATACCATCGAAAAGGATGCTGTTGCGCCGACCGTCGCTTTCGACAGCTCGCTTGCGGGCGATGATGTGGTCAACGCAGCAGAAGCCGCCACGGTCACGATCAGCGGCACCTCCACCGATGCGGAGGACGGCCAGAGCGTCACCCTGTCCATTGGGGATGGCAGCAGCACGGTGCCCGGCTCGGCCCTCGTTTCGGGTGGCATCTGGAGCACGGTTGTCAATTTGTCCGGTCTCAGCGATGGATCGCTCAGCCTGACGGCTGATCTCAGCGACGTTGCGGGCAATCCGGCAACGCAGGCGACGGCCAACCTGACCAAGGACGTGGCAGCGCCCAGCGGCTATTCCATGGCCTTTGATCAGGACCCGGTCAATCTCTCGAACGAGAGCGCCGCGTCCCTGACCCTGACTGGCGGTGAGTTTGGCACGAGTTTCGCCTATACCATCACCTCGGACGCGGGCGGCACGCCTGTTACAGGCAGCGGCACCGTTACCAGCGCGCCCCAGACGCTGAGCGGTATCGACCTGTCCGGTCTTGGCGATGGCACGCTGACGGTCACTCTCTCCCTGACCGATACGGCAGGGAACGCAGGCGGCAACGTCACGGACACAACCACCAAGGACGCAACAGCGCCCACGGTCAGCTTCGACAGCCTGTTGATGGGTGATGATCAGGTGAACGGCACCGAAGTGGCGGCCGTGACCATCAGCGGCACCTCCACCGATGCGGAGGACGGTCAGACCGTGACACTGGCCATTTCCGATGGCACCACCACGATTCCGTCCAGCGCCACGGTTAACAGCGGAGTGTGGAGCGTCACGCTTGACCTGTCCGCCCTGAATGAAGGGGCGCTCAGCCTGACCGCAGATCTCAGCGATGTTGCGGGCAACCCGGCCGCCCAGGCCAGCGCCGGACTGACCAAAGACACCATCGCACCGAGCGGGCACAGTGTCAGCTATGTCCAGTCCTTCGTGAACATCGCCAATCAGTACAACATCGGTTTTGACATCAATAACGCCGAAGTGGGTGCGAGGTTCCGTTACGAAGTGTTTGATGGCTCGGTGATTGCGCCTTCGGGGACTGGCACGATCACGGCCAATCCGGTTCACGAAAGACGAAACTCCGATCACAGTTTCCCGGGGCAGGGCACGCTGACGATAACCGTGATCCTGACGGATGCGGCGGGCAACGTGGCTGCTGGAGTGACTGACACCATCATCAAGGATACGGTGGCTCCGACCCTGACCTTCGACAACCCGCTCATGGGCGATGATGTCATCAACGGCACCGAAGCTCCCACCGTTACGATTAGTGGCACCTCGACAGATGCGGAAGATGGGCAACCCGTCAACATCATCGCGGGTGATGGTGCGACCTTTGTTTTGGTCAACCCGACGGTGAACAGCGGGGTCTGGAGCACGGTTGTTGATCTGACACCCCTTGCAGACGGAACCTTGAACCTGACCGCAGATGTCAGTGACGTTGCGGGCAACCCGGCCACTCAGGCCACCGCCATCTTGGGGAAAGACACGGTTGCGCCGAGCGGTGCGAGCGTGAGCTTCACGCCTTCGTCTGTGAACGGGGCCAATGAAACCTCTGTTGCGTTTGACTTTGCCAGCGGCGAGGTTGGCGCCTCCTTTGTTTACCAGATCACCTCCAGCGGCGGCGGCACGGCAGTGACCGGCAGCGGCACTCTGGCGACCGCCACAGATCAGATCTCGGGTCTTGATCTCAGCGGTCTGGCGGATGGTACGCTAACCTTGACGGCGACCCTGTCGGACCCTGCGGGCAACGCGGGTACAGCGATCACGGACACCATCACCAAGGATACGGTTGCCCCATCGCTTGCCATCGACAACCCGCTTGCAGGTGATGATCTGGTGAACGCGTCCGAGGCCGGCTCGGTTACGATTTCCGGCACGTCCAGCGATCTGCCGGATGGCAATGCGGTCGCAATTGTTGTCACCGATTCCCTGAGCGCAACCGTGCCCGGCACCGCCAATGTGACAGGTGGGGTCTGGAGTGTGACGCTTGACCTGTCAGGCCTCGCCGACGGTTCTCTCAGCATTGCGGCCAATGCCACCGATCCGTCCGGCAACCCGGCCATCGAAGCCACGGCCAGCCTGACGAAAGACACCGGCGTGCCCACGGGCTTCGGTGTGGCGTTCAACCCGGCTTCGGTGAACGCGGCCAACCAGACAGCGGTGGACTTCAGCTTTACAGGAGCAGAAACCGGCGCGACCTTTGCCTTTACCGTGTCGTCCAGCGCGGGCGGTACGCCGGTCACGGGCACAGGCACCCTTGGCAGTGCAACACATCAGGCCTTTGCGGACCTGTCGTCGTTGCCGGATGGCACGCTGACGCTCAGCGTTGTTGTCACCGATATCGCGGGCAACGCCGCCCCGGCGGTCACCGACACCATCGAGAAAGACGTGGTTGCTCCGACACTGGCGTTTGACGGTCCCTTCGCAGGGGATGATGTGGTCAACGCGGCCGAAGAGAGCGCGGTGACCATTGATGGCACCTCCACGGATCTGCCCGATGGCCATGTGATCACGGTTCAAGTCAGCGATGGCACGGCTACCGTCTCGGGCACGGCCACCGTCGGCAGCAACGCCTGGAGCGCCACGTTCGACCTTTCGGGACTTGCCGATGGTCCTCTGACACTGTCGGCCTCCACGACGGATCCGGCGGGCAACCCGGCGGTTCCGGCAACGGATACCCTTACCAAGGACACGGCTGCGCCAACCGGCTTTACCGTGGCCTTCGCGCAGACGGCGGTGAACGCCGCCAATGAAACGGCGTCTGGCTTCGGCTTTACCGATGGCGAAACCGGGGCAAGCTTTGCCTATACCATCACGTCCTCTGGCGGCGGCACGGCTGTCACAGGGACGGGCACAATCAGCAGTGCGACACATGCTGTGAGCGGGCTTGACCTGAGCGGTCTGGCGGACGGCACGTTGACGCTCAGCGTTGTTGTGACGGATACGGCGGGCAACGCATCGACTGCGTCAACCGATACGGTTGAAAAGGACGTTGTCGCCCCGACGCTCGCTTTTGACCGGCCGATTTCCGGCGATGACGTGGTCAACGCGGCAGAGGCGGGCGCGCAAAGCGTCATGGGCACGTCCAGCGGCCTGCCCGATGGGCAGACCGTGACAGTTGCCGCCAGCGACGGCACGGCCACGGTCAGCGGCACAACAACGGTGTCCGGCGGCGCATGGACTGTTGTCCTCGATCTCAGCGGGCTGGCAGACGGGACGATCAACCTGACCGCCGACGCAAGTGATGTTGCTGGCAATCCGGCGGCGCAGGCGGCGGCAACCGTAACCAAGGATGCAACGGCACCTTCGGGATACACCGTGCTCTTCGATCAGGACCCGATCAACCTCGCGACAGCGGGCGCGGCGAGCTTCACCTTTGCCGGAGCCGAAGTTGGCGCGATGTTCAACTACACCATCACCTCCGATGCTGGCGGCACGCCGGTGAGCAGCAGCGGCACCATTGCCTCTGCCGATCAACAGGTGAGTGCGATTGACCTCACGGGCCTCAACGACGGGACGCTGACACTCAGCGTGACGTTGACAGACCTTGCGGGCAACACCGGCGCTGCGGCCACGGATGACGCCACGAAGGATGTGGCGGTTCCAGGTGTCGCCTTCGACAGCCCCCTGCTGGACGATGATGTGGTGAACGCCTCCGAAGCGTCCTCGGCCACGATCAGCGGCACGGCAACGGACGTCGAAGACGGCCAGAGCGTGACACTGGCGGTCAGCGATGGCAGCGCAACGGCGACGGGCAGTGCAACGGTTTCCGGTGGTATCTGGTCCACCGCAATGGACCTGAGCGCCCTCGCGGATGGGGCCCTGTCCCTGACGGCGGACCTCGACGATGCGGCGGGCAACCCGGCACCGCAGGCCACGGCCAGCCTGAGTAAAGACGCCACCGCGCCTTCCGGTTATGGCGTGAGCTTTGATCAGGATCCGGTGAACCTCTCGAACGTCTCGGCGGTGAGTTTCAGTTTCTCCGGTGCCGAGGTCGGGGCCAGCTTTGTCTATGCGATCTCTTCCGATAGCGGCGGCACGGCCATGACGGGAAGCGGCACGATCAGCAGCGCAACCGAGCAGGTGAGCGGGCTGGATGTGTCGGGCCTCGGAGACGGCACGCTGACAGTGACCGTTGCGCTGACGGATACGGCGGGTAACGCCGGCATCCGGGCAAGCGGAACAGCGACCAAAGACGTGATTCAGCCGACGGTCACCTTGACCGTCCCGACCGAAGCACAGTCCGATCCGTTCGAAGTGACGGTGAGCTTCAGCGAACCGGTGACGGGTTTTGCACTGGCGTCGCTGGACATCGACAACGGCACTGCGTCTGTTCTGAACGGCAGCGGGGATACCTACACCTTCACGCTGACCCCGGATCATGACGGTGACATCACCATCACGGTGCTGGCCGCCGCGGCGCAGGACGGGCAGGGCAACGACAGTGTTGTCTCCGATCCGGTCATGGCCACGGCGGATCTGACCGGCACGCCCGATCCGGCACCCTTGCCTGACAGCGATGGCGATGGCGTTCCGGATGCAAACGAGACAGGCGACCGCGATGGCGACGGTATCCCGGATGCGTCGGACTACGATCCGCAGGGCTATTTCTACTGTGAAGACGATGGCCGGATCCTGGCCGGTGGCGGCATCACCGTCAGCGGACCGTCCGGGTCGAACAGCAGCATCGGCCTTGCCAATGACATCAACATTGTCCGCGACGGCTCCACCGGTGAGTTCCAGTGGTTCGCAACACGCCCCGGCACCTACACGGTGACTTACAGCTACCCGGCCAGCGAGGGTCTGCCGAGCACGGCGCGCCTCTCCTCCGGCACGCTGGACGTGACCACGATCCTGCCGTCGAACCCTGGTGTTCTCGGCTCGACCGAGGATGGCAGCACCGGCTTCCTCGCGGATGCCTCGGCGAGCGTCTTCTACGACACCTTTGTCATCGAACCGGGCGATCCGGATGTTCTGGCAAACAACGTGCCCATGACGCAATGCGCGGAAAACCCGGTCACGGCCAGCCTTGGCCAGAACGGGGCGGAAGCGAATGGCGGCACGCCCACGGACGTGACCTTTGTCATCGCGCAGGATCGTCTGTCGGCCCTGCCCACGGTGGTCACCTACACCATGGGTGGCACGGCAACCGGCGGGACGGACTACACCGCGCCGAGCGGCACGGCCACGATCCCGGTTGGCGACACATCGGTTGTTGTGACCGTTCCGGTTCTGGAGGACGGCCTGATCGAAGGATCCGAGAGCGTGTCGCTGACCCTTGCGGGAGTGACCTCCGGCGATACGGTGACGATGCTCAGCACTACCGCCTCCGATCTGACCGCGACGGCCAGCATCCTCGACGATGACAACGCGGTGATCGCGGTCACCGATGTGGATCTGACCACCTCGGAAAACGGCGATGATGATGCGACCATGTCCTTCGTCCTGCTGGGTCAGCCTTCGTCCAATGTCACGCTCAGCTTTGCCGGTGACAGCCAGTGTAAGGTCATGCCCGCAACGCTGACCTTTACGTCGGCCAACTACACCAGCCCGCAGGCGCTGACGATCCGGGCGATTGACGATGAGGATGTCGAGGGCACGCACAGCTGTCAGCCGACGGTCACGGTATCCTCCGCGGATTCCCGCTACGATGCTTATGCGCTGGCGCTCAGCACGGTGACGGTCACGGACGATCTTGTAGACCAAATCCGCGATCCGCTGACGGAAATCCTCAAGGATGACCTTGAGCAGACCGTCCGCACCCAGCAGCGTCACTTCAGCCGCATTGCCAAAGGCGCGCTCAGCCGCCTGAAGGAAGGGCAGAGCGGGTTGGAATGCGGGACGATCTCGGCACCGGATGTGGATGGGCGTCTGACCATTCAGGACGGCACCGGCAGCAGCGACGGCAAGTTCGGCTGGGATGTCTACAACTGCTACACCATGCGGCGTGAGATCCTTGACGGAAGCTTCTCGCTCAACTGGTCGGCAGACAAAGGCACGCAGGCGATGCTGCAGTTCTCGCGCCAGAGCGAAAAGTTCCTGTCCGAGAGCGCGCTGCACGGCTTCTTCTGGGGGGGCTACTACAGCCGAAACCTCGTGGATGGCCCGGCAGATGGTGTGATCAACGGCTTTGGTCTCAATGGCGGCGTCTACGGCGCGCGTGATCTGGGCGATGGATTGTTCATGGACTACTACGCTTCGGCGGCCATCGGCATGCATCGCTATGACCTGACCTTCGATGCCAATCCGGCTGACATCACGGCCACCGGCGACTATCGCTATGCGGCGGTCTTCGGCGGTGTGGCGCTGAGCGGAACACGGGAGTACGAGACGTTCACCCTGACCCCGCGCGTTGGTCTCGATCTGGCTCATGCCTGGGTCTCGGACGCCAGCGTCACGGCCAAGCAGCTTGGCCAGACGGACACGGGCCGGATCGAGTTGCCGGACTTCAGCGGCGGGCGCCTCTTTGCGGAGGTCGAGTTCGCCGGGATCGGCTCCAAGGAGGGCGCGGCCGCCTTTGGCGAGATGATGACCGAAATGAGCTTCACCCCGCGTGTCGCCTGTGAGTTCTCGTCTTATGGCGATGGCGCGGATTGTAGCGCGGGCATCAACATATCCGTGATGATGACCAAGCCGAGCAAGCATCTGAGCTACGGGTTCGAGCTGGACTACGAGCGTCTCGACGATCTCAACCGTCTGACGCTGGACTTCACCCGCGAGCGCAAGTTTGCGCGCGGGCAGGGGGCCGTGGTCACCCGCCTCGCCATGCCGAGCCCGGAAGAAGTGACGCTCGAACACGGCGTCTCGCTCGACTTCTGATCGAGAAACACAAAAAACCGCCGCGCCTCACGAGGGCGCGGCGGTTTCCTTTTGGGAAATCAATTACCGGGCTGGACTCAGTTCGATCCGGGCGGACACCTTCGAGGGCGCGCCGATGTCCTCCAGCCGCAGGGTCTGGATCGTGTAGCCCCAAGAGGGATGCGCCGAAGACAGCCATGTGGCGAGCCGCACAAAATCGACACTGTCGAAGCGCAGGGCAATCACCCCGCCGCTTTCTGTGCCAATGCTGGTCAGGGCACCGCGCAGGTTGGCGGCGATCAGACCTTCCTCGATCCCGGAAAGACCAATCGGCTCATAGGCCTGATCGGGGATGACGGACTGCGCCAAACCCTGTGCTTCCCCCGCGCGGGCCGCGACCCAGGCTTGCAGGGCAACCGCCTCTTCGCGGTCAGCCTCTGCCGCCTGCCGGGCCTCGTAGAGTGGCAAAAGCACAGCAAAACCGATGCCAAGCGGCAGGGCGACCCCGGTCATCAGCCCCAGAAGCCCGCGTTCGCGCGGGCTGAGGCGCAAGAGCATGTCGAGCAAGGAGCCGCTCATTCCACGGCCTCCGCAGGCGCAATCGCGAACTCTGTGCGCACGCCGGTTTCCCCGTCTTCCGTGCGGGAATCGCGCAGATCAACGCGCAAACCGCCCGCCCGCAGGGCGTCAGCCAGACGATCACCCGCTGCAAAGTCCGGCAGACGCGCAATCAGCCGAAGGTCTTCGCCGCTGCGATAATCAAGAAGCTCCGGCACAATCCGCGCGCCGGTCAGCACCAGTGAAACGTTGTGCACCAGATCCAGCGCGTCCATGGCCTCGCCATCAACGTCCTGCCCCGCTTGCAGATCGGCCAGCGCGCGGCTGACCTGAAGGCGCGCATCCAGAACCGGTGCGTTGCCGGTGAAAACCTGTTGCACCATGGACGTCGTCGCTTGCGAGACGGCCTGCGTTTGCCGCTCTGTCCGGTCCAGCTCAAACCACTGCAACCCGGCCCAGAGGCCGCCTGCCAGCAGGGCCGCAACGGCGGTCCAGCGCCACGGCAGCACCCGGCGGGCGAGACGGGCGCGGGCGGCCATCGGGTTCTTGCGCAGATCGCAAGCCAGCTCGCCATGGCCAAGGACCACGGGTTTGCTCCCCTTTGCCTTGGTCAGCGCCTTTGCATCGGTGAACACCGGGACATTGGCTGTTTCTGCCAAAGCCTCCAAGCCGTCCGGTAGATTGCCCGGCGCATAGATCGCCTTTGGCAAATCCTGCGTAACCAACGCCTGTCGGAGCGCGCTCAGCGCCAATGCGGGCTGGGCGGTCAGTCCATCGGATGGACCAAACCGGATCATCACCTGCGGATGGCCGTCCGCCTCGACCTCCTGAACCGTCCAAAGACCCGGTGCGGTGGGAAGGGACAGGTAGTCCGGCAGCACCGCGCGCCCCGGCTCATCGCGCAGCGTTTCAAGCCAGGCCTTGTCAGCCGCGATCACGCGAGACCACGCTTCCCCGGATTTTTTGGCTTTGGATTGGACCGAAAAGGGGCGCATGGCGATCTGCTCCGCGCGCAGGCCGAGCCGATCCGACAATTGCCGCTGCGCCACCTGTTCGCGCGCCTGTCCACGCAGCCGATCCGGCAGGTCCAGCGCCACAAGCGGCACGGCACTGCCCGGCACCAGTACCACCTGACGCGCGCTGGCACGTTTGCCCCCGAGGCGGACAAAGCCGGAGCCGTCGTCTGACTGCGCTGTGTTCTGGCGTGTCTTGGCCACGGGTCCTCTCAAAGCGCGATCCGAAAAGACAGGGCCTGGAATCGGCCTGACATGCGCGCAAAACGGCTCATCCTTGCCGCCGCAGCATGCACCGCCGGGCGGGCCAAGTTCAATGGTTCAAACGATTTCATGGCCGAAACGTCATGGCCCATGTGACTTTTACCTTCGCGGGGACGCCTTCGCGGCTCAGTACGGTCACCCGCCGCGCCATGCGCCCGCGCACTTCGGCGCTGGCATCAAGGCGGAACCAGTCGGAATGCACCGAAATTGTGCGTTCCAGCTCTTGCTGCCGTTGTTTCTCCTCCAGCTCCTGCGCCTCGCGTTCCTCCTCGGTCAAACCGTCCGTTTCGGCCTTGTCGTCGTCTTCTTCGGCCAGTCCGATCTGACGCAGAAATTCGATCCGGGAGGGGAAAGGCTCCTGCCTGCGCTTGACCATCAGCCGGGCCATTTGCGCAGGGGGCACTTGCGGGAAAAACGCGCTGAGCACCTCTTGCGGGGCGGTGTTCACGTTGAGCTGCGAGACGCCCGGCACGGCGGCGATGTAAGGCAGAAGCCGCTCCAGACTGCGCTCTGACAGGCCGGGAATCTGTCTCAGCTGTCCAAGGTCCAGAATGGCCCCGCCGCGCGGCTCCAATGGTGGATCAAGCTGCCGCCAGCCTGCGCGGTCACGCGGCCCGCCGGGCTGGAGAAAGTCGCGAATGGCCGAGCCAGCCTCCGCGCCAACACCCAGCCGGGTGAGCAGCCGGTCAAAAGCTTCGTCGGCCAGAACCAGACCGGGAATGGCAAGCCAGTTCACGTTGTAGCGCCCCTGCAGGTCTTCGAGCTGTCCGGTCACCTGTCCCTGCGCCAGCGCGACCGGGGGTAGCGGTTGTGCCCAGTCTTCGCCCGCATGGTCGATGCCATTGGTGTCGCGGGCCAGCGAGGTGATCGACAGCGCCTCAAACGCATCGAGGTTAAGCGCCAGCTGATCGGCGGCCAACCCGGCCTCAAGCCGGGCCTGACCGGCTTCGGAGCGGGTCAACAGGAAGACTGCAACAGCGCTCAGCGCGGCCACGATGACCAAGGCATTGACCAGAACAAAGCCGCGATCCGTCCTCATTGCAGCCGCTCCACGATGGGAATCGCGCCGTAGTCGCGGGTTATCAGGGTGATTTCCAGGCCCAGCGGCAAGCCGCTGGAATAACTTGAGGCAATGAGCGCTCCTTCGTCGCCGTCTACCGCCTGGTCTTGTGTGTTGGATGGCACGCGCAGACCCTCGACCCAGCCGACATCCGGCAGATAGCTGCGCAGCCGCAGCGCGTCGACGCCTTGCATCACCGGCTGGTCCGGGGTGGGGCGCACGGTGGCGGCTGGGGTCAGCGTGGGCCATGTGCGACGGATCAGCGTACCGTCTTCGATGCGCCAGCTGACGCGGCTCAGAGGAATGTCGTTGTCGCCGGTCAGCATCCCGCGCTGTCCGCCGACGGACAGGCCAAGCTCACCGGACTCAAACAAAATTGCGGACTCGGCGTAGGAAACATCCGGCGCAAAGAACAGCATGGGGATGGCGGCGGCCATATCCGCGCGCAGCAGGCTGGTCGCTTCGGCCAGCGCAGCCGCGTCATCGGAACGGGCCGTAATTCCGTTGCGCATCCGCAGCATCCCGGTCAGCGTTTGCGCGCCCATGATGGCCACCAGCGCAAAGATCGCCATGGCCACCACCAGCTCGATCAGGCTCAGGCCCTTGTCCCCTCCGCCGCGCCCGTTCACAGCCCGGCCCCCGGCAGGTAGACCACCAAGGACGCGCCTTCGCCGCTTTCGGTCCGGGCGGTCACGGTGGCGCGGATCAATCCGCCTGCGGTGCGTTCGGTCTCTGTCACTAAGGTGATCAAGCTCTCGCCAATCTGCGTGCTGGCGGGCAAGGTACTGAACAGCGGGGCGGCAAGACGCAGTTCCTCGGCCCGGTTCATGGCTGCGATACGCGCCAGCAGGCGGGGCATTTCACCGCCCACCACGCGTGCGGATTGATCGGCGGCGCGCAGGGCGGCGATGCTGCCGATCGACAGCACAAGAATGGCAACCGCCAGTTCGACCAGCGTCAATCCCTTGTCGGAACGGCCCCGCTTCAGTCTCCGGAACATGTCAGCCCCGTCCAGCCGTCACTTTCGCAAAATCCACTGGAGCCAAAGGCGACGCGAAAGGCGTTGGTCTGTCCATTCGCCAGAAAAACCAGATCCGGCGCAGGCACGCCCGGCGGCGCGGTACGGTCAGCGGACAGCGACACGCGGCCTCGCCAGCGCTGCAACTGTCCGGGTTTTTGCCAGCCCGACAGGTCCTTGGTCACGGACCGTAGCCCGCCCGGAGCAATGTCCAAACCCATGGTTTGCTGGCCAAGCACAGCCATCTGCCGTGCGGTTTCATAGCGGCTCTGGAACAGGGACATGTCGCTTTGTTGCTGGCCGGTCCCGCGCGAGACGGCAAGGCTCGCGCCGACGGACAGAACAGAGATGATCGCAACGCTGACCAGAAGCTCGATCAGCGTGAAGCCGTCGTCTTTCGCGTCAGGCGTTACTGCACGGTCCATGAACCGATGTCCGCATCCGCGCCCGATCCGCCCGCAACACCATCCGCGCCATAGGAAAACACGTCAAACTCTCCGTGCACGCCCGGTTCAAGGTATTGATAAGGCTGCCCCCAGGGATCCACGGGCATCCGGTCCATATAGCCGTTGGCGGCATAGTTGGCGGGCACCGGATCGCTGGTTGGCTTGTCAACAAGCGCAGACAACCCCTGCGCGGCGGTTGGATACCGGAAATTGTCCAGCCGGTAGAGATTGATGGCGCTGACGATGGCGGCGATGTCCGATTGCGCCCGCGCGGCGCGTGCCTGATCCGGGCGGTCGATGACGCGCGGCACGATAACCAGTGCGAGGATCGACAGGATCACCACGACAACCATCAGTTCCAACAGCGAAAATCCTTCGTCTCGGCGAGAAGGGTTCGGGGCGGTCTGGCAAGGAGTCGGGGTCATGGTACGCTTTCGTCTGAATGGGGGTATGATAAGGTGGCTTTCAAACTTTTGTCCATTCCTCGCACCAAGTCCCCCCGGATGACCAGCCCCGAAATCGACACAGTGACCCAAGCCGCGCTGCTCATCATCCTGTCGCCCTTTATCGGCTCGCACCTCGGGGTGCTGGTGGATCGTCTGCCGCGCGGGGAAAATGTGGTGACCCGTCCGTCTGCGTGCCGTGCCTGCGGCACCCGGCTTGCCGCGCGCGATCTGATCCCGATTTTGTCGTTTGCCCTGAACGGCGGGCGGTGCCGTAGCTGCCGGGCAGCTCTGCCCGCATGGCTTCTCTATATCGAAATCGCCGCACTGGGTGTGGGCGTCTGCGCGGTGGCCTCTGGGGCGTCAGGTCTGACCCTCTGGCTGACGGCAGGGTTTTTGTGGGTGCTTCTGGCACTTGGGTTTGCAGACGCGCTTTGGATGCGCCTGCCTGATGTATTGAACGCGATGCTGTTGGTGCTGGCCCTGGCTCTGGCCTGGTTTGCCGGATCCTTGCAGTTGGCGCTGATCGGTGCCTGCCTCGGCAGCGGGGCCTTTTTCCTGATCCGCGTTCTTTATCGGACCTTGCGGGGGCGCGAAGGGCTTGGGCTCGGGGATGTCAAACTGATGGCTGGCCTCGGAGCCTTTGCCGGGCCGTTCGATCTGCCGCTTCTGGTCCTGATCGCCTCTCTCGGCGGGTTGATCGCGGCGCTGGTTCTGCGCGCGGGGCAGATCAGAGCAGATCAGCGATTGCCGTTCGGTGCTGCCCTTTGCGCGGCGGCGGCCGTGCTCTGGGTTCTCCGGGCTGGCGGGGCGATATAGGGTCAGCGTTGCAATCGAAGCACCCTGACTCTAGGCTCCGCCTGACGCCGGGTCGATTTGCCCGAATGCGTCGCACCAAACGATCGAGAGACCCATGCCTTTTTCAAAGTCCGTATTGCCTCTGACCCTTCTGCTCGCCCTGTCTCCGCTGCCCGCACTGGCACAGGAAACCGCGCAAGAGCCGCTCACCATGACCCAGATCGAAGCAGCCTGGGCCGCCGGAGATTTTGTGACGGTTCGCGAAGGTCTCAAAACTCTGGCGGAAACCGAAGGCACGCCTTTCGCCATGTACCGCTATGGACGGGTGTTGATCGAAGGGCGGGGCGGTCCGGCGGACTTGATGGGCGCGCGTGACTGGCTGGAGAAAGCCTCGACGGCCAATCAGATCGACGCCATGGTTCTGCTTGCCCGGCTCTACCTCAGTGGCGCGCAGGGCGGGCCGGAGCGCAATCCTGAACGCGCCGTGAGCTTGCTCAAGAGTGCGGCAGCGCGAGGCAACTCAGAGGCGCAGTATTATCTTGGCCTGCTCTATGCGCGCGGCACCGGGATTACGCAAAGCGCCGAGGATGCGGTGACATGGTTCCTGGCCTCCGCCGAAAACGGCAATGTGTCCGCGATGTTCGAACTGAGCCGCGCCTACGCGCGCGGCGTGGGCGCAGAACAGAACACCGAGCAGGCCGTGCGCTGGCTGACCGAAGCCGCTGCTGGCGGCCATGCGGAAGCGCAGTACTTCCTGTCTTTCGCGCTCGATAGCGGTCAGGGCTTGGCGCAGGACAGGGCGCAGGCGGCCAATTGGCTGCGCCGCTCTGCTGAAGCTGGCTTCATTCGGGCTCAGACCGCTTTGGGGCGGAAGTACCTCAAGGGCGATGGGCTGGAGCAGAACCTGGGCGAAGGTCAACGCTGGCTACAACAGGCGGCAAACAGTGGTGACATGACGGCCATGACCGATCTTGCCGATGCCTTTCGCGGCGCCAACGGGGTAACACCGAACCCGGCATTGGCGATGCAGTTTTATTCGCGCGCCGCCGATGCCGGGTATCCGCGCGCCATGCTGGGAATGGCCCGCCTGCTCGAAGACGGGTTCGAGGGGCAGCCGGGGGATATGGAGAAGGCGGTCGAGTATTACCGCAAGGCGGTTGAGGCCGGCAGCGAAGAGGCGATTTTGGTGCTTGGCCAGCGCGCTGGAGAGGGCAAACTCGATGGCTTGCTTGCCCCGCACCGCGCCGTACCCTGGGCTATGGCCGCCGCGCAGAACGGCGATGAAGCCGCGCTTGCCTGGCTCAAAGCGCGCTCCGACGAAGGGCTGCGCCCCGCGCGCACGGCGCTTGCGCTCTGGTTGCTGGCTAACGACGGCGATCCTGCAGAAGCATCGGCTTTGCTGACCACGGCGGCTGAGGCGGGAGATGTTGTTGCACAGCATCAGCTTGGACTGGCCTACATGAAGGGCACCGGGGTCGAGCAGGACTATATCACGGCGCACAAATGGCTGAACATTGCGGCCGCTGGCGGCAGTTCTGACGCGTTGGAAATGCGCGGGATCGCTGCCGATCTGATGACCGCCGAACAGGTTGCCGAAGCGCAGACCGCCGCGCGCCAGTTCTTTGAACAGGCCCGCCCGCCGGCGCAGGCCACAGGAGCAGGCGAATGAGCCGCAGGATTGCGTCCACGCTGGCGCTGATCCTGGCCCTCTCGGCAAGCCCTACCTTGAGTGAAGAAGGCAACCGCTGGCAGTCGGCCCCGTTGAATGAGGTTCAGACAGCTGCGACCGGCGGCGATGTGTCTGCGCAATTCGCGCTTGGCCTGCGGCTTGAGAACGGGGAAGGGGTTTTGCAGAACTACGCCTCTGCTGCGGCATGGTTTACTAAGGCAGCGGAGCAGGGCAGCGCCGCAGCGGCGCACCGGCTCGGCCAGTATTACTTTACCGGCATCGGTGTCGATCAGAACCGCGCGGCAGGGCTTTCATGGCTCGCCAAGGCGGCACAAACCGGCGAAGCGCGGTATTTGCATGACTATGGCACGGCGCTGGAAACCGGCAGCGAAGACCCGGCAGATTTTGCCCGCGCCGCCGAAGCTTACGCAAAAGCAGCTGAGCAGGGGTTTGAGGACGCATCCGTCAGTCTCGGCGTCCTGTACCAGAACGGCAAAGGCGTCGCGCAGGACCTGCTCCGCGCCAAAGCGCTCTATGAAGGCCCGGCGGAACGCGGCCATGCACGAGCGCAGAACAACCTCGGTCTGCTTTATGTACGTGGTGAGGGTGTGCCGCAGGATTATGCGCGGGCCGTTGCCTTGTTCGAGTCAGCCGCATCGCAGGGGTTGGACGTGGCCCTGCGCAATCTCGGGGTCATGTTTGAAAACGGCTTTGGCGTGGATCAGGATGAGGCCCGCGCGCATGAGCTTTACCGCTTGGCAGCCGGGGACGCTCAAGCGCCCGGCGCGCCCGCAGGGCTGCCCCGCGTCGTCTTTGATCCGCGTATCCTGCCGCCAGACATGAGCGAAGAGGGCATGGCCAAGATCCAGAACGGTGTGCGCGCGCGCGATCCACTGGCGCTGTTTTCCGCCGGATGGATTCTGATGCAGCTCGAAAACCCGGGCTTCGCCGACATCCAGCAGGCGGCTCAACTGTTCAATGCAGCGGCGCAGGCCGGGAACCCGGCGGCCATGACCAACCTTGCCCTGATGTATTTCGAAGGCCGCGTGGTGCCGCAGGACTATGCCACCGGCTACATGTGGCTGGTGTTGGCAGGCACGGCCGGTTTTGATCAGGCTTTGGATCTGAGCGCCGCCTTGGCCAGCCGGATGACACCCGGCCAGATCGCAGAGGCACAGAAGATGGCCGAAGCCCGCGTTCAGCAGTAGGTCAGAGCGTTTTCAGCGTCTTGCGAATTTGGCCCAATCGCCCGGCAAGCGAGCCGATCGGATCGAGATCCGGATGGTCCTTGATCACCGTCGCCAGAGCTTTCTCGGCGCCTTTGAGTTGCTCTTTCGCGCCGGATTTCTGCCCTTCGGCAAGCAGTTCCAGCGCCAGTTCGTGCTGCGCCGTGCCTTGTACGGACAAAGAAGAGGCGCGCGCCTTGCCGCTTTGGGAGGCGGCCAGATTGGAAGCAATGCTTGCGGCCTGCGCGTAGTTTCCGCTGCGCAATTCGGCATGGGCATATTCAAGCTGCAGTCGCGAAGCCAGCGGTCCGGCTTCCTTGATCAGCGCGAGATACTGGCGTTTGGCACGATCATACTGACCGTTCTCAAGCGCATCACGGGCCACGGCATATTTCGCCTTGAAGCTGCCGCCGGAAACGGCCGTTTCGTCACAACTGCTCAACGCCAGCAGTGCCACACCGGCAAAGCCGGCCCGGAGGATAGAGGTTACCTGCATGTCTGCTCTCTTTTACGCTTGTTTCTTGTCGCGTATTATCAAAGGAGTATAGGCAATACGGGTCCATGCGTCTACGGCGCGGCGGGCTGAACACTGATTTGGGCGGATTTGATGCGCGTCTTGGCGTGGATTGTGACCTTTGCGCTACTGGCTTTCGCCGGGCAAACGGGGTTTGCGCTCTGGACGGCTGTGAATGCGCCCGAGCCGGAAGTGGCCTTGGCGGCTGTGCCGGACGGCGATACCGGAACGGCAGAACCGGCCCCGCCAGTCCCGCCACGCGGCTGGCCCGCCGTCTTTGGCGAGCCGCAGCCGCCCAAGCCGCCCAAGCCGCCCGCACCACCGCCCCCGCCGCCGCCGCGCGAAGAACCGCAACCGCCCAAGCCCCCCAAACCGCCGCTCGAGACCTTGGGCTATGAGCTCAAGGGCATGGTGCAGATGGAGGATGTGACCTGGGCGATGATCAACCACGCCACCGGCGAACAGCTTGTCAGGCCCGGTCATATGCTGCGCGACGGTATTGAAGTTGTGCGCATTGACGACGCGGGCGTCTGGGTCTCCCGCGACGGCGATGCACCCGAGTTGCTGGAGTTCGTCGAGTAACGTCAGCCTGCCACGGCGGATTGAAGATCGAAGACCGGCAACAGGATCGCCAGAACGATCACCAGCACCAAACCGCCAACCACCATCATCAACATAGGCTCAAGCAACGCTGCAATTCTTTTGCGTTCTGTGGTCAATCTGTGCTCGGTTAATGCGGCGGCGCGGTCTGTCATGCGGGCCAGGCGCACAGAAACCTCTCCTGCCGCAATAAGTTGGCGCGATACGGGTGGAAGAATGCTGAGCGATTCCAAGGCGGAGGCGAGGCTTTGCCCCTGCCGCACGCCGGTGCCGACGTCTTGCGCTTCGGTCTGAAACGCCTCGATTGTCAGAACCGAGGCCGCGCTGTCCACCGCGCTCAGAACCGCGTGGCGGGAGCCGAGCACAAGCGCCAGCGTGCGCATGTATTGCACCGCCTCCGTGAGCCGCGCCAGACGCCCGAGCACCGGGGTTTTGAGCAGAACACGATCTTTGGCCCGTTTCAGGGCTGGCACGCGAGGGATTGCCAGAAACAGCAGGATCAGCGCGGCAACTCCGCATGAAATCAGCTCCCAATGCGCACGAATTGCGTCCGAGACGCCCATCACGAAAACCGTGAGAGGCGGCAGCGGGCGGCCGGTCATTTCGAACATCGCCACAATCTCGGGCGCGACATTGACCATGAGAATGCCGCAGACCAGCAGCGACACAGCGGCGACGAAAGCCGGGTAGATCAGCGCCGTGGCGATCTGGGCTTTGCCGGTGTTTTCCTGCTCCAGGTGATCCGCCAATTCGCCGAACACCGCCGCCAACTCGCCCGCGTCTTCGCCCGCGCGCATGGCGGCGATGTAATAGGGGGGGAAGCCTGCGCCCGATTGTTCCAAGGCGTCCGAGAGCGCCGCGCCGTCGAGCAGATCGGCGCGCGCCTGCGCGGCAACGGTTTCAAGCGCCGGATGTCCGCCAGTTCTGACGGCCTCCAAAGCGGCATCCACCGGCAATTCCGCCGCCAACATCACCGCCATCTGCCGGGTGAAGACCGCCTGCAAGTCCGGCACCAGTTTTCGGGCAAAGAGGCTGCGTTTGCCGGTTTTGGCCGCGCCGGTTTCCGTCAGCTCCGAGGTGAACAGGTCCTGCTCGGCCAGTTGTTCTGTCGCATGGGCCTCGGTCTCGGCCACAATTGTTCCGGTCTTGCGTTTGCCGGAGCTGGTGTAGGCCGTGTAGCTGTAGGCTCTCATGTGGCGTCCCCGACCACGCGCAGCGCCTCTTCAAGGCTGACACGCCCATCGGCTACGGCCTGAAGGCCCTGTCCGGTCAGCGTGTCGCCGGGCGCGAGGGCAATCGCCTTGATTGCCGCTTCGCTTTCGCCGCCGTCGATGGCGGTGCGCAGACGTTCGTCTACCTCCGTTATCTCGAAAATCCCCATGCGCCCGGCGTGGCCTGTGCCCTGACATTCAGGGCATCCAACTGGGTGGTAAGTGACATTGGGCAAAGCGATGCGATGGCGATCAAACAGACGTTCGTGTTCTTCGGCCAGAGGCTCGGCTTCGGCACAATGCGGGCAAAGCTTTCGCAGGAGGCGTTGGGCGATGACACCACGCAGGGTGGCGGCGATGAGGAAGTTTTCCAGCCCCAGATCGCGCAGGCGCACGATGGCGCCGACAGAGCTGTTGGCGTGTAGGGATGAAAACACGAGGTGTCCCGTGAGCGCGGCCTGCGCGGCGGTGCTGGCGGTTTCGCCATCGCGGATTTCGCCGACGAGGATCACATCCGGGTCCTGACGCAGCGTGGCGCGAAGACCGGCGGCAAAGGTCATGCCGATCTCGGAGTTGATCTGGCTCTGGCTGACGCCGGGCAGGTCGTACTCGATGGGGTCTTCCACGGTGACAATGTTGCGCGCGTCGCGGTCGGCCAGTTGCAGCAGGGAATAGAGCGTCGTCGTCTTGCCCGCGCCAGTTGGCCCGGTGGCAAGGATCACGCCGTTGGGGAAGGCGGCGAGGCGGCGTAGCAGCCGCTCCTGGCTCTCTGAAAGGCCCAGATCGACCAGCGGCATCAAGCCGGTAGAGCGGTCGAGAATCCGCAGCACGATGCGCTCGCCATAATGGCCGGGCAGCGAGCTGACGCGGGTGTCGATCACCTTGCCGCCAAGCGAGAGAGGAATGCGCCCGTCCTGCGGCAGGCGGGTTTCGGCAATGTCCAGTCCGGCCATGACTTTGAGGCGCGAGACAATCCGGCGCACGGGGACATCGGGGCGGTTCAGAACTTCCTGCAAGACACCATCAATGCGCATGCGCACGCGAAGACCGCCTTCGTGTGGCTCGATATGCAAATCTGAGGCCGCGCTTTGCACCGCGCGGCGCAGAAGTTGGTTGACCAGTTGGATCACCGGGGCGTCGCCCGGCTCGTCCAGCAGATCACGCTGGCGGCGGGCAAATTCGGCCTCTTCAAGATCAAAGCTGATGTCATCACCTGCGGCGGCGGCACTGTGTTCGCCATCGCGGTAGGCATCGGCCAGCGCCTTGTCAAAGGCGATCTGGTCGACCTCGATGACCTCTATCGGATCAAGCCCGACGCGCCGTTGCACCTCGCGCAGACCAAGCTGCGTGGCATTGGGCCCCAGCGTCACCCGCGCGCCCTCCAACACAACCTGCTGGTCCTGCGCAAAGGAAAACGGCAGGTGCCCGAGCGAGCCGCTATTTTCCGTCGAAACGGAGGCGGCCCGGGAGCGGGGGGAAGTTTCGGCTTTGGGCGACGTCATCAATGAATCCGGCATCAAAAGGTTGGTTCAAGTCAACCCCGTCGAAGGGCAGGCTGTTGATATGTGATGTCGGGTACTTTCCATCATCCAGCGGCGCGATGGAAGCGGCGGTTTGCTTGGCCTTGCGGGCAAGCTGGCGGCTGATGCGGGCGGCTTCGCTGTCGTTCGAGACGACCTGAGGGCGCATCATGACCAACAACACACGTTGGCTGCGGTTGGCATTTTTGCCCCGGAACAGCGCGCCAAGGACCGGCAGTTTCGACAGGCCGGGGACAGCTTGCCGCGCGGTGCCGTTGCCGTTCTCCAAAAGACCGCCGAGCATGATCACCGAACCGTCGCTGACCAGCGCCGCGGTCGACAGAGAGCGTTTGGTGGTGATCTCGCCGCCCGAGGAGGCGTTGGAGTTGGTCAGGTTTGAAACCTCCTGCTTGATCAGCAGGCGCACGGTGCGGTCGGCGTTGATCTGTGGGGTGACGTTTAGCGTCAGGCCCACGTCCTGCCGTTCGATGGTCTGAAACGGGTTTTCGACGGCGCTTTCGCTGACCGTGGTGAAGCTGCCGGTCACGAAGGGCACGTTCTGGGCCACCACGATTTCCGCTTCCTGATTGTTCAGGGTCAGGATTGAGGGGGTGGACAGCAGGCGTGTGGAGTTGACGGAGGTGATGGCGGTCAGAAGGCCGACAAAGCCGTCATCGCCGCGTTGTCTGCCGAACCCGGCCACGCCGCCCGCACCCGGATCCGGCGTGTTGCCGGCGTTGAGGCTGGAGACGAGGTTCACAAGGGACGAGCGCCCCGGCAGGGTGAATTGCGTGCCACCAATGAGCGCGTCGTTCAGCACCGCGCCGAACTGGGCGGAGAGATCCGAGAGGCCCTCGACGGTCATCTCAAAGATCACGGCCTCGACCAGAACCTGCGTTGGGCGTTTGTCCAGGTAACGCACCATGTCCGCGATCTCATTGATGCGCTCGCGCGGGGCGGAGATCAGCAGAGAGTTGGTCTGAAGCTCCGGCACGATGCGGATGGGCGCACGGGTGCCCGTGGGGTCTTCGGTGGACAACGTGCGGGTGACAACGTCGGCGATGGAGGCGGCGTCGGCATAGTTCAGCGCGATGGCGCGACTGACCACGGTGTCGCCCTGTCGGTCCAGCTCGCCAACCAGAACACGCACGCGGTGGCGCATGCCTTCGGAGCCCGAGATCACCAGCGCATTGGAGCGCCGGTCGACGCTCACCGCTGCGCCTTGCTCGATGATTTCCATGGATTGTACCACCTGCAGCACATCGGCGGCATTGGCGTTTTGAAGGCGGATGATTTCCACCGGTTGATTGGCCGAAGGTTTGTCGAGCTGGTCAATCAGCTTGGTGATCCGCGCAATATTCGCGGCGCGGTCCGATAGGATCAGGCGTTTGGAGTTCGGGACGGCAGAGATGATCGCCTCGGAGGGCAGCAACGGGCGCACCACTTCGATGGCTTCCTGCGGCGTGATGTTGGTCACGCGAATGACGCGGGTTTCAAAGCCGCCGGGCAGGCGCGACGCGCCGGAGGCCAGCTCGCGTGCGGTGTTCATCGGCACGATCCGATCCGCTCCGCCGCCTTCGACGATTGTCAGCCGGTTCAGCTCCAGCACCGCCAGAAACACCTCGTAAAGGGCATCGTTTGACATCTCTTCGGGGGAAAGCACCGTCACGGTGCCGCGCACGCCGGGGTCGAGCACAAAGCTGCGGCCCGTGGCTTCGGAAACAATCTCGACGAAGTTGCGCAGGTCCGCATCGCGCAGGTTCAAAGTGACCTGTGCACGGCTCTCAATAGCGGTGCCCAGAAGGAGAAAAAGGGAAAGGACAATAGAAACAATAGGTTTCGACCCGAAGATCCGAAAAACTGGACTCAGGTAGCGGCCGGATTCCGGCTTTGGACGCATCACGCGCTGCATCATGGTCTGCTCTCTGCTCTGGGGGTATGCGGCCTTTTGCGGCCCCCCGCCTCATATGTTTTTCTGCACAATAGGCGAAAACCTGTGCAAAGGCACGAGATTTGACGCGCAAAGCCTGTCTCGGCAGCAGCGCGCCGATAGGGTGCTGCAATTTTGCATCCCGCGCCAATTTCGCTTGAACCCGGCTCTGGCGGCGGCAAGGGTGCGCGGGAGAACACATGAGGGAGCCGCGACGTGACCAGCATAACCCGAGTTGAGACAGCCGATCCCGCCGTGGAAGCCATCCTTGAGCGCCATCACGAGGCAATGCGGGCGCAGACGCCTGAGGAAAGTTGCCATGTGATGACATCCGAGGCGCTGCGCGCGTCCGGCGCATCTGTCTATGCGCTGCGCGATGAAAGCGGTGCCGTCTGTGCGGTTGGTGCGTTGAAACCGATGGGCCAGGCAGAGACCGAGTTGAAGTCGATGCATGTCCCCAGCGAAATGCGGGGCCGGGGGTATGGCGCGGTGTTGCTTGCGCATCTGCTGGACGAAGCGCGCAAGACACAGGCGCAGGCTGCGTTTCTCGAGACCGGATCCGAGGACGGGTTCGCCGCGGCGCGCGGTCTCTACGAGGCTGCGGGCTTCACCTACTGCCCGCCGTTCGGGGACTATGTGTCAGACCCGCTGAGCGTCTTTATGACCCTTCGGCTCTGAGTGCGGCTTTTTTCGCAACGACGGTTGCCCCCGCCTGCGAAAATCGGCAAGTACAGATGTAGCGGTCCCTTAGCTCAACTGGATAGAGCAGCTGACTTCTAATCAGCAGGTTGAGGGTTCGAGTCCTTCAGGGATCGCCATTCATTTCAAGTTGTTGCCGGGTCAAAGGCTCAGCGTCTTGGCGGTCGCAAACTGCTGACAACGTGCGTTCAATCGATCAGACCCGCTTCAGGGGTCTGATCCTCCGTTGTAGCCCGTTCAGAACGCAGCCTGCCGACGCCCTTTTGAACCGGTTAGCGGGCCGACAATCCAAGCATCTTGTTCTTCTTCCCGGCCCAGCTCATCAGGGTCAGATCGAAGGTCAGGGCCATCAGCGCAACGTTCATACCGAGCACAAAGTTCTTTCCCAAATCCGTACCCGCCAAGGTGCGCTGCAACTCCTGCCCCAGATCCTGGGTGCCGATGAAGGCGGCGATGATGACCATGAAAAATGCGAACATGATGGCCTGGTTGAACCCGACGGCCATGGTTGGCAGCGCCATGGGAAGTTGCACGTTCAGCAGTTTTTGGCGGCGCGTCGCCCCGGACATATCGGCAGCTTCCGTCATCTCCGCCGGAACATTCCGCAGGCCTTCGATCGTGTAACGGGTCAGGGGAACCGTGGTGAAAATGACAATCGACAGCACAACCGTCACGTCCGACACCCCAAACAACATGATCGCGGGCAACAGGTAGATGAAACTGGGGAACGTCTGTGCCGTATCGCAAACCAGCAGAATGCGCGTGGCCCAGGTTTTTGACCGGGACGCAAGGATGCCCAGCGGGACGCCGATCATGACCGACAGGATGACCGCGGAAATCACAGAGTAGAGCGTGATCACGGAGCGGTCCCACCAGCCCGAAAAGGCAACCGTTGTGAAGAAGGCCGTCGCAAAAAGCGCTGGGCGTTTTCCGCCGAAACCCCACGCAAAGGCCACCACGACAAGGATGAAGGCGGGCGTCGGGATCCACAGCAACGCGTTGCGGAACGGGATCAGTACCCAGACATTGAGCACGTACCGGATGGTCTCTGTCACGGACTTCACGGCATCAATGGCCAGCGCGCCTTTGATAACAGTGTCAATCTCGCGACCCATGGACAGAGATTGCTTGCGGCCGACCTTGTCGAGGATATCGACGAACTGGCTGAGCAGCAGGAAGAACACAAACGCGGCCACAGCCATGACCAGATATTTGTGCCGAATATGCCAAGGGGTGCCACGTTCGTGGTGCACGGGCAGTTTGACGACCCAGGCCTTGGACATGCGGTCCAGCGTGATCGCGACCAATACAATGGTCACACCAATCTCGAAGGATCGGCCAAGTTTGAAGCTGTTCATCATCGCCAGAAGTTTGCCACCCAGGCCGGGCATCCCGATGAACGCCGTCAGAACCACCATGGCCAGACACAGCATGATCACCTGATTGACCCCAACCAGGATTTCCGTGCGGGCGGAGGGGATGAAGACCCGGAACAGCATTTGCAGCCGCGTGCAGCCGGACATCTTGCCCGCCTCGATGATCTCCGGGGCGACTTTCTTGAGCCCGAGCGTTGTCATGAGCACCATTGGCGGGATCGCGTAGATCGTTGTGGCGATGGCGCCCGCCGTCGGGCCTACCTTGAAAAAGATGACCGCTGGTAGCAGGTAGGTGAAGAAGGGGATAGTTTGCAGGATCGCCAGAACGGGTTTGATCATCCTTTCGAACCAGCCCCATTTCCAGGCCATGATGCCGAGGGTCAGCCCAATGAGAAATGCCAGAGGCGCAGCCACCGCGAGCACCGAGAGGGTTTGCATCGCGATCTTCCATTGCCCGACAAGCGCTGTCCAGACGAAGGTCCCGCCGCCCAGAAGCGCCAGCCGCCAACCGCCAAGGTAATAGCCGATCACAGCCGCAACCGCCGCCACCGTCGACCACGGCAAAGGGTCGAAAAAGGGCCAGCGGTGTTTGCCTTCGAGCAAGTTCGCCGTCACACCAAGCAAAAACGCCAGCGGACCTTCGGCAAACCATCGGGTCAGATGGATCAAACCCGGACGTCCGGTGTCGAGATCGCCTTTGATAAACTCGAAAAAAGTATCCAGCCAGTTTGCCAAGGGCGGCACCCAGGCTTCGGGGACACGGATCAGGAAATCGGGCAGGATCGGTTTGGCGAAGCAGAGCAGCGCGGCGAGGCCCAGAAGCGCGATAATGACCGGATCATAGGACACGGAGCGCCGTATGGGCGCAATGGGAGACGCAATCTCGACCATTTCAGCCGTCCCCCAGCAACACGTCGAGCGCCGTCTGCCGGTTCAGGACGCCAATCAGCGCCCCGTCCTTGCCCGCCACGGGCAAGTTGTCGCGTGTATCGCCAACGAGCTGCCGGGCCAGTTGGTGGATGGTCAGATCCCCCGCCACGGGATCGCCTTCGACCGCTGTGCCGTTGATCGGCTTTGCCAGAACCCCTGCATGCACAACCCGCGATTTCTCGATCTCTTCGGTGAATTTTCGCACGTAAGGCGTACGGGGCTTGAGAACAATCTGATCAGGGGTGTCGCACTGCTCAATCGCGCCGTTTTTCATGATGGCGATGCGATCTGCCAGTCGCAGCGCCTCGTCAAAATCATGGGTAATGAACACGATGGTCTTGCCCAGCATTTCCTGAAGGCGCAGGAACTCGTCCTGCATTTCGCGCCGGATCAGGGGATCAAGCGCGGAAAAGGGCTCGTCCAGAAACCAGATATCCGGTTCGATTGCCAGTGAGCGCGCAATGCCCACGCGTTGTTGCTGACCGCCGGACAGTTCGCGGGGAAAGTAATCCTCGCGTCCTTCAAGACCCACCAGCTTGATCACTTCAAGGGCACGTTCGCGGCGGTCATGGCGATTCTGGCCGCGCATTTCCAAGGGAAAGGCCACGTTGTCGAGGACCGTGCGATGCGGCAGAAGCCCGAAGGACTGAAACACCATGCCCATTTTTGAGCGGCGCAGTTCGATGAGCTCTTTCTCGGAAAGCGCCATCACGTCCTGGCCCTCAACCTCGATGGTGCCGCCCGTGATGTCGTGCAGACGTGAAAAACACCGGACCAGCGTGGATTTTCCGGAGCCGGACAGGCCCATGATCACCAGCATCTCCCCACGGCCGACATCCACGGAAACATCCTTGACCCCAGCGATGTAGCCATCTGCGTGAATGTCTTCATAGCTGCGCCCGGCTGGCATGGTCTTCAGGTACTGTTCCGGGTTGGCCCCGAACAGTTTCCAGACGTTGCGACAACGAATGACAGGGGTCTGTGTGCTCATGTTTTGGTGCTCTCTCGCCAAGCGGTCATGGGGCAGGCCGCTTGTTTTTTGGCCCCGTTCCGTCACGAGGCGCAGAAATGTTGAATGCCCTGCCCGGATGCGGCCCGGACAGGGCAGGGGTCATTGATCGCCGGGGATCAGGATCCGCTGGGCAGCCAGCCTCTCCAGACATCTTCGTTGGCTTCCAGCCACTCGGCGGCGGCCTCTTCCGGCTCAAGCTCATCCACATCGACCAGCTTTGCCATTTCCGCGATCTGGGCATTGGTGAACGAGACCTTGGTCAGCGTCGCATAGGCATCCGGCCACTTGTCTTTCATACCGTCCCAGGCGGCTTTCTTCAGATAACCCTGTGCCGGGTTGCCGCAATCATAGAGCGCGTCCGGATTTGGCCCGACCGACGGATCCTTGTCACAGCCGTCCACCCATTCGGGGAACTCGACAAACTCGCCGGGCCAGACGGCCTCGGCAAAGTTGGGGGTCCAGTTGAAGACAACGACAGGTGTCTTGTCGGCCTCGGCGGCCCCGATCTCGGCCCAGAGCGCGGCGGCGGAGCCTGCGTTGATCACGACAAAATCCATACCCAGCGCTTCGACACGCTCCTTGCCGTGCTTGAGCCAGTCTACCGGACCGTCAAGATAGCGGCCTTTCCCGCCGGTTTCGGCGGTGGCAAAGACGCTGGCGCATTCGTTCAGGGCTTCCCAGCTGGGCAGTCCGGGGCAGGCGTCCTTGGTCCACATCGGGTACCACCAGTCCTCACGCGTCACCGCATTGTGGTCACCGGCATCATGCAGTCCGCCCTTTTCCAGAGCGGCGCGGAACGAGGCGCCAAAGGCCCCTTCCCAGACTTCAAGCTCCAGCGTGACATCACCCAACCGCACGGATTCATAGACGGCCTGGCTGTCTGTTGTGACGTATTCAACGTTGTTGCCCATCTCTTCGAAGATTTGCCCAACCACGTTGGACATGACGATTTGGCTGGACCAGTTGTGGATCGGAATGACGATCGGGTCGGACGAATCCTCCGCAAACCCGACCGTGGCCGTCATGGACAGAGCGGCTGTACTGGCAAGCAAATTGGCTCGGAAATTCATGTATTTCTCCCTGATGGAATGCCACCGATTGAGCAGGTGGTCATGCAAGTCGGAAGCGGCGCTTCCCATGGAGAAACTAAGAAGCGAATGTGAACAGGTCAGCCCGAGCGGATGAACGACTTGTCTCCTGTTGTTAAAAAATGTTAACAGAGAGTGAAATCTATCGAGGCAAACCCGGTGATGGACAGAATCCTCATCATAGAAGACGAGGCCGTGACCCGTGCGACGCTGGCCAGCTATCTGGAGGCACAGGGGTATGACGTTGTCGAGGCGGAGTCCGCGGAAGTTGCCGAGGCGTCGCTCGAGGGCTCGGACTTTGATCTGCTGATCGTTGACGTGAAGCTGGAAGGCAAGTCCGGATTGCAGATCACCCGCGAACAGCGGGCGAAATCAAGCATCGGGATCATTCTGCTGACCGCGCTCGACGATGATGTGGACCGCATTGTCGGGTTGGAAATGGGGGCTGATGACTATGTCTGCAAACCGTTCAACCGGCGCGAACTGCTTGCCCGGATCAGGAACCTTCTTCACCGCACTGCCGAGGCGCGCCGCCTCTCTCGCCGGGTTGTCAGGTTCGAAGGGTTTGAATTTGAACGCGAAACCCGCAGGCTGACCAATCCCGAGGGCGAGGATGTTCCGCTGACGCGCGCGGAATACGAAGTGCTGAACCTGCTTATCTCCAAGGCCGGCGGGGTCGTGACGCGGGAGGCATTGATGACAATTGTCACGCACCGGAAATTTGGCACCAACCCGCGTACCGTGGATGTTCTGATCCGCAGGCTGCGTGGCAAGCTGGAACCGGACCCCGCCACTCCGAAGCTGATCACCACGGCCCATGGCGAAGGCTATGTCTTTACCGGGCGGCTGAACTGACGTCCTGAAGCGCTGCCAGGGCCTCCGACAACTCCGCGCAAACCGTGTCAATTTCGGCCGCAAGCCCTTCGAGACTGTCTTCTGAAGGGCTGTTTTCGATGCGCGCCAGCATGTTCATGAGTGGATAGAAGTCGAAATTCCCGGCAGCGCCTTTCATGCGATGGGCGATTTTTGACGCCGCTGATGTTTGACCTGAGAGAATGGCCTCGCGCAGTCTCTGTTGGTCTACTTCCACCTGTTCCAGGAACATGCCTGCGATACGGCGCGTGGCCTCCGCTCCAAAATCCACCACGTTTTCCCTTAGGACATCATGCACCGACTGTTCCGCCACATGTTGTGGCCGGGTAGACGGAAAGACGCTCCTTTTGCGGCCAGCGGCCACGTCGCTCAGAGCCTGCTCCAGTCGAACCGGAGAAATCGGCTTTGCAACAAAGCAGGTCATTCCGGCGTCGAGTTGTGATGTGACCTCTTCCTCCATGACATGGGCGGAGATCCCGATTACCGGCAGGTCTGAAAAGCGGGGGTGGGCGCGCAGCCGTCTTGTGGCCTCGGTGCCGGACATGCCGGGCAGGTTCACGTCCATCAGGATGACATCGAAGTCCTCTTCCTCAAGCCGGACAAAAGCCTCCTCGGCGCTGGCCACGCAAACACAGCCATGACCCATGCGCTCAAGGAAGCTTTTGGCCACCATCTGGTTGATTTCGTTGTCTTCAACAACCAGTGTTTTCAGAGGGTTCTGCGTGACAGGCAGGATCTGCGGCTCGCTTCGCGTTTCGAGATCGGCAACCTCCCCGACATGCATGTCCACAACCAGCGTGAACACCGATCCTACGCCCTTTGTGCTTTCAACACTCAATCGTCCATCAATCGCCTCTGCCAGTCGTTTGCAGATGCTCAAGCCCAGCCCGGTTCCTCCGAAGGTTCTGGTCGTGGTGCCGTCCTCCTGTTCGAAGGCATCGAATACGCGGGCTTGTGCGTCTTCGGAAATGCCGACTCCTGTGTCGCTGATTTCAATTGTCATCCGGGTCCGGCCGGGTGAGGCCGCGCCTATGCGCAAACGCAGGATGACCTCGCCTTCCGTGGTGAATTTGACGGCATTGGACAGCAGATTGAACAGGATCTGACGCAATTTGCCAATATCGCCCACAACGGCCGCCGGGATGTCATCGGGAAGGTCCAGCCACAGGTCCAATCCCTTCTCGGCCGCGCTTGGCTGCATCAGCGTTGTAATGTCTTCAAACAGAACACGTGGGGAGAAGGTTTCGTTGTCTGTAACCACCCGATCGTGCTCGACTTTCGAGAAATCGAGAATGCCATTGAGGATCTCAAGCAGGTTCTGCCCGGAGGCGATGGCGGTACGGAGCCTGTTGTTTTGCCGGTCTGTCAGGCGGTCTTCGCCAAGTCCGCGCAACATGCCCAGAACACCGTTCATCGGTGTTCGGATTTCATGGCTCATCATGGCCAGAAACTCCGACTTTGCCTGATCGGCGGCCTCGGCCTTTTGCCTTGCGGCGTCGTGGGCTTCGACTTCGCGTTTCAGCTGCTCCGTCTGTTCGGCAACCAGCGTTTGCAGGTTGTTGCGATGCGCCACCAGCTCCCGCTCGGCCAGGTCGCGCTCACGCAAAAGTTGCCGGTTGGCAATTGCCTGTTGCCGAAAGACCTCCACCGCTTCCTCCATCTGACCGATCTCATCGGATCCACGCACTGACACTTTGCGGTTCATATCGCCCCCGGCCAGTGCCGCCATGCCGCCAGAGATCCGATCCAATCTCCGTGTGATCGTGCCGCGAATGATGAACCACAAGACAGCGAGGGAGAGACCAAACGCCGCCACCGCCGCGACCCCGTTTCGTATTTGTGCCGTGCGGACGCTCTGAGCCGCCATGTCGCCTGCTTCGATGGCCTGCGCTTGAAACATATCGGCAAGGGCATCTGCCTCGCGACCAATCTGATTGGCCACGTTTTGCAGGTCTGTCTGGAGAAGCGTGCTCTGCTCGCGCCCTTCCAACACGGAGTCCGCGAGGTCAAACACCCCATCACGAGTGGTCAACGCCGTCAGGGTTTCGAGATGCTGTCCTGCCTGTTCGGAGCGGCCGGGATCACGGATAGCCTGTGTCCGGCGCGACACCACTGCAAGCCGGTTTTGCAAGTCCTGACGGATCGCATCGAGGTCGTCTCGTGTCGCCGCATCTTCGATCTTGTTGAGCAAAAGACCGATTTCCGCCGTCTGGGACCGGAGCTCCAGCATCAGCCCCAACTGAAACAGGTCAACCTCCAGAAGCTTGTCCAACATGTCGGCGTGGTCGCTTGCGGGGGGCGAGAAATCATACAGGCTGGATATGACGGCCGTTGTGCCCATCTCCGCATTGGCAACAAGCGTATCGGCCATGTTCAAAAGGTCCGTCGCGGCGTCGAGCGCCTTGGACAGGTTTCCGCGCAGAACCTCGATCCGGGAAATGCGGCTTCCCACAACTCGGTTCAACCGATCAACCCCAAGCTCGATCTCGGCCAGCGTTTCGCGCAGGCGCTCCGAGCCGGATCCCCCCTCGCTTTCCAACCGGGTCAGACGGTGCTCAAGGGCGCGCACCTGATCCAAAAGGAACGTGGCGCTGCGGGTGCGCTGGCTCTGGGTGCTGACATCGGCAAAGTCCGGAGCCATCGCAACAAGACGCGTGCTTTCCTCTGCAATACCGCGCACTTCGGAGATAATCGGAATTGTCTGGTTGATGACCTGCGTCTGGGCCCGGGCAAGGCTGCGCAGTTCGATCATGCCGAGGATGCCGGCAATTGTCGGCAGACCGGCAATCACCAGAAACGCGAGGATCAATCGGCTTCCTAAGCCAAAACGCAGGCCGGGTTCCTTGGGCATGAATGAGCATAAACAGCAACGGATGCCTTTGCCAAACACAACTGTCCTCCTATGATCGCGTGACAAGGAGAGGTTCCCGAATGTCACTCAAGAGCATCCTCGTCGGTCTGTGCCTCCCTGCCATGGCCATGGCGGAGACTTGGCCGCTTCAGGCGCCAGCCGTGCCCTTCAACTATGACAGCCCATCCCGTGCCATCGACTATCAACCCCTGACCTCTGCGCGTGAGGCCTGGCGGATTTGCGTCTCGTTCCCCCACCTCAAGGACGCTTACTGGCTCAGCGTGAACTACGGAATGGTCGAAGAAGCGCGTCGGCTTGGCGTTACTTTCCGTCTGGTCGAGGCGGGTGGATACCCAAATGTGGACCGCCAGATCCAACAGATCAAAAATTGCACGGACCACGGGGTTGATGCTCTGATTGTAGGCACCGTGTCCTATGAAGGTCTGACTGAAACAGTGTCCGCCATCGCGCAGGACATCCCCGTGATTGCTGCCGTCAACGACATTGCCGATCCCGGGATCAGCGCGAAATCCGGAGTGTCCTGGGAAGACATGGGGCGGGCTGCGGGGGAGGTTCTGAGCCGTCGGCACCCGAAAGGATCAGCGCCCGTCGATGTGGCCTGGTTTCCCGGCCCGGAGGGGGCGGGATGGGTGAGCTTCGTGGAGAAAGGCTTTCGCGGCGCGCTTGAACACAGCTCTGCCCGCATCGTCACCACGAAATTCGGAGACACCGGACGCGAAATTCAGGTTCTTCTGGTTGAGGAAGCGCTCGATGAGCATCCGGACATTGACTATATCGTCGGCTCTGCCCCGGCGGCGGAGGCCAGTGTCTCGATCCTGCGTGCGCTCGGGTTGCAGGATCGGGTCGGCGTCATTTCCGACTACATGACCCATGCGGTCTATCGCGGGATCCGGCGGGGCAGGATCATTGCCGCCCCGTCCGATCACCCGGTTCTTCAGGGGCGACTGGCCATCGAACAGGCTGTTCGCGCCATCGAAGGGGAGTTGGACCTGCCCCACGCGGGGCCCAGAATTTCCCTGTTCAATCAGGCCACACTGACAAACGATTCCATGCGCGAGACATTGGCTCCGCCGACGTTCGTACCAATCTTTGAGCTCAAGTAACCCGCATTCGCTGTGATGCGCGGGGCCCTGTGCGCGGGTAGAGAGTTTCCTCTTGCGTCCTTACCGCTCAAAATGGGTAAGGTCGCACAATGGTTTGCGAATAGGGGGGTGTCGTGACCGACTTTCTGCTTCTTGCCTTTATTTTCCTGATTGCCGGTGTGTTCTCTGTCCCGCTGGCCACGCGGCTGGGGCTTGGCTCTGTGCTGGGCTACCTGATTGCCGGGATCGCGATCAGTCCGGTCTTGGCGGTTCTTCACGTGGACGTTGTGGCGCTTCAGCACTTCGCCGAGTTTGGCGTGGTGATGATGCTCTTCCTTGTCGGGCTGGAACTGGAGCCGAAGATGCTCTGGTCCATGCGCGCGCGCCTGCTGGGGCTGGGCGGTGGACAGGTCGGATTGACCACGCTTCTGGTGATGGCGGTGGCCATGGCATTCGGGCAGGTCTGGACCGTGGCCCTTGCCATTGGCCTTGTGCTGGCGCTCTCCTCTACCGCGATTGTGCTGCAAACGCTGGGTGAAAAGGGGCTCATGAAGAGCGATGGCGGCCAGTCGAGCTTTTCCGTGCTGCTGTTTCAGGACATTGCCGTCATTCCGATGCTTGCCCTTATTCCACTTCTGGCCATGCCGGAACTGGCGGAGTCCCTGTCTCATGCGGCCGGTCATGGCGATCATGGTGGTGAAGGGGATCATGGCGCCAGCCTCAGCCTGGTTGATGGCCTTCCCGGTTGGGGCGTTGCGCTGGTGACAATCGGTGCCATCGCTGCCGTGATCGGTATCGGCTCCTATCTCACCAGCCCGCTGTTCCGTTTCATCGCCGCCGCCGACCTGCGCGAATTGTTTGTGGCCACGGCGCTGATGATGGTCATCGGCATTGCCCTTCTGATGACGCTGGTCGGCCTTTCCCCGGCGCTTGGCACCTTCCTTGCAGGCGTTGTGCTGGCCAACAGTGAGTACCGGCACGAGCTGGAAAGCGACATTGATCCGTTCAAGGGGCTGCTGCTTGGCCTCTTCTTCATGACCGTTGGTGCAGGGATCAACTTTGGCCTGCTGTTCGACAATTTCGCCATCATCCTTGGGTTGACCCTTGGCCTGATCCTGCTCAAGGCGGCGGTTTTGTTTGTGCTGGCCATCGTCTTCAAGATCGAAGGGGCGGATCGTTACCTCTTTGCGCTGGGCCTCGCGCAGGCGGGTGAATTTGGCTTTGTGCTGCTGTCCTTCACCGTTGCCAACGCGGTTATACCCGCCGCCGTGGCCGATCAGCTTTTGCTGGTTGTGGCCTTGTCGATGCTGCTGACCCCGGCGCTTTTCATCCTGTACGATCGGGTGATTGCGCCGCGCTACAGCGGTGCGGACGAGCGCGAGATGGATCAGATCGAAGAGCCCAGCAACATCATCATCGCGGGCCATGGCCGGGTTGGCGGGATCGTGGCGCGGATGCTGCGCGGTGCGCGGCTTTCGCCGACGGTGATCGATTTCAGCGCGAAACAGCTGGAGATTCTGAAAGTCTTTGGCGTGCAGGCTTATTTCGGGGACGCCACGCGGCCTGATCTGCTGCATGCGGCGGGCATTCATGATGCCAAGCTGATGGTCATCGCGATTGACGGCAAGGAACAGATCACCGAACTGGTGAAATACGTCCGCCACCATTATCCCGATGTGCACATCGTGGCGCGTGCCGTAGATCGCAGCCATGTCTATGATCTCTGGGCCGCAGGCTGCCGCGATATCATCCGCGAAACCTATGACAGCTCGCTGCGCATGGGCCGCTCTGCGGTGGAGGCTCTGGGCTATTCGCGGGATCAGGCCGAAGGCGTCGTCGACGCCTTTCAGGAGTTTGACCGCAACGCCATGCTGATGGCTGCAGATCACTACGATCCGACGATCCCGATGCATCAGAACGAAGAGCTGCTCGAACGGTTCCACGAAATGCGCGAAGGCTGGGAGGCAGATCTCTACGCCCGGATCGAAACCATCCTGTCGGAGAAAAGCGCATGAGCGACAGCCAGGCGCGTTTCCTCACCGGTAGCCTGACCCGTCATATCGTGGTCATGTCGCTGACCTCGGCGGTGGGCCTTCTGGCGCTCTTTGTGGTCGATCTGGTGGACATGGTGTTCATCTCCATGCTCGGCGTGTCGGAACTTGCGGCGGCGGTGGGGTTTGCCGGGTCGATCCTGTTCATGACCACCTCCGTCAGCATCGGGTTTTCGATTGCTGCCGGGGCGCTGGTTGCGCGGGCGTTGGGCGAAGGACGTGGGGATCGGGCGAGCGAAGTGCTGACCCATGTCATGGTGCTCGGATTTCTCTTTGCCGTCGGCTTTGCGGCGCTTGTGTTCATCAGCCTGCCTGCGCTGACCGCGCTTGTAGGGGCAGCAGGGCAGACACAGGATCTGGCGATTTCTTATTTGCGCATCCTGATCCCGACCATGCCCATCCTGATGATCGGCATGATCGCCTCCGCCGCCCTGCGCAGCCATGGCGCGGCGAACCTGTCGATGATGGTTACGATCATCGGCGGAGCCGTGAATGCGGTGCTCGATCCGATCTTTATCTTTGTGCTGGATATGGGGCTCGACGGCGCAGCATGGGCTTCGGTTGCGGCGCGCCTGTCCATCGCCGGATCGGGGCTCTGGTATGTCATCCGGCGCTATGGCGGGCTGACAAGCTGCGCACCGTTGAAGATTGTCAAAGACATAAGCCTGATTGCCGGGCTGGCCACTCCGGCCATGCTGGCCAACATCGCGACCCCGATTGGCAGCGCCTATGTCACCCGCGCCGCGTCTGCTTTTGGAGAAGAGGCCGTGGCCGGGATGGCCGTGGTCGGGCGTCTGACGCCGATTGCCTTTGCCCTGATCTTTGCCATGTCGGGCGCGATAGGGCCGATCATCGGACAGAATTTCGGTGCGGGGCAACATGACCGGGTGCGCAGTGCATTCCGCCGGGCCATTGAACTGACCGTGGTGTTTGTCGTCCCGGTTGTTCTGCTGCTGTTCCTCCTGCGCGGGCCAATCGCCGATCTGTTCAACGCGCAAGGAACGGCACGTGATCTGATCTATCTGTTTTGCGGGCCTCTGTCGCTGGCGTGGATTTTCAACGGGATTATCTTTATCGCCAACGCCTCCTACAACAACCTCGGTCACCCGTTCTATTCGACATGGATCAACTGGGGCCGCAACACCTTGGGTGTTGTGCCGTTTGTCGCCATTGGCGCGGCGGTCCTTGGCGCCGAAGGGGTTCTTGTCGGGCAAATGGCGGGCGGCGTGCTTGTCGCGCTGGTCTCCCTTTGGCTTGCCAGGCGCGTGATGTCTCAGGCGGAGGTGACGGAACCGGAAAAACCGGAGCGTCCGGCGTTCTCGACCCATCGCAGGCATTTTACCATGCTGAACCACCGCCGCTGAGGCCCGCCGAACAGCCTGCTTGTCGCGGGGTCTCAGGGGCGCGTGGTATCGCAGTGATCCGGCAGCGCGGGCTGCATCGCCAAAAGCTGCTGAAGGCCGCAATTGCCGCGCACTAGGTCATCAAGCGTGACCATGTCCAGCTCATGGTAGAATGCCTCAAGTGCCCGCGTGATGTAGTTGCGCAAACGGCAGGTCGCGGAGAGCGGGCAGGTGTTGGTTTCGGCGTCGAAACACTCGGCAAAGGGGATATCGGCCTCGAACAGGCGAAACACGTCCCCGATGGAAATCTGGTTGACCGGCAAGGCAAGCCGAATCCCACCGGTCCGCCCGCGCGTCGTCCACAGGAAGCCCGCCGCGTTCAGACGTTGCACCACATGCGCCGTATGATTGGTAGAGCAATTGCACAGGTCCGCGATTTCCGCAGTTCTGAGCAGGCGATCGGGGTTGATCGCGCAGGCCATCAGGATACGGGCGGCGAGGTTGGTTCTGGTGGTCAGGCGCATGGGGTGCTCGGGTTATGTCTCGAGAAATACTTGCACCAAAAATACCGATATTCCTTGAGATGGATCAAGTCGCCGCTCTGCTGTGCGTTATAATACCCATTTGAAATGTGGATTATAGTTCGATGCTCGCTGCGCAACCCCTTTCAGAACACAGCCTCAAAACCGGAGAGCGAACCGGAGCTTTGCTTGCCGTTCTGGCCGGGCTGATCTGGCCATTGCAGGCCGCGCTGCTCGCATGGGTCATGGCGGAGTTGCTGAAGGCACCGGCAACGGCTCCGGTCCTGATCGCGCCGATGGGCTTTGCCGCGCTGGCGGTTGTCCGCGCGTTGATCGATGTGTCGTCTCAGCGCATTTTGGCAGAGGCCGCCGATGTGCGCATCATGGCGCTACGTTCGGAAATCGTGGCGCGCGAAAGCACCCTGTCGCAGGACTCCCGGTTCGGCAACGCCGGCGCTCTGGCGGCCATGGCAGCGGAGAAACTGGAAGCGGTGCGTCCGTGGTTGCTGCGGTACAAACCGGCACGCACCAAGGCCGCTGTACTGCCGCTCGTCATCTTCTTCCTGGCGCTTTGGCACAGTTGGGCAGTGGCGGTTGTGCTTTTGGCAGCTGGCCCGCTGATCCCGGTCTTCATGGCCTTGGTCGGCTGGGCGGCCAAGGCAGCCAGCGCGCGGCAGATGGTTGAGGTTGGGGCGCTGAGCGATTTGCTGGTGGACCGCCTTGCAGCGCTGTCCGACTTCCGGCTGATCGGGGCAGGGGATGCGGTGATCGACGGCTTTGCCGCTGCTTCCGACAGCTTGCGAGACCGCACCATGGCGGTCCTGCGCGTCGCTTTCCTGTCGTCGACCGTTTTGGAGCTTTTCTCGGCAATCGGCGTGGCGATGGTCGCGGTCTGGGTTGGGTTCAGCCTGTTGGGAGAGTTGAAATGGGGCGCATGGGGCGGAGCGTTGAGCCCGATTGCAGGGATCTACCTTCTCCTGCTTGCTCCGGATTATTTTCAGCCGCTGCGAGATCTGGCAGCGGCCTGGCATGACCGCGCCGCCGCAGAAGCCGTGCTGCAGGAGTTGCAGGACTGGCGAACAGAGGACAGGCCTTTGCGGATGGGCGGCGGCGCAACCGATGCCGATTTGCGGGGCGCCGAGGTGTATGTCTCCGGCCTACATTTCCGCAATCGACGGTATCCCGATCTGACGGTGTCTCCCGGTGACAGCTTGGCAATCATCGGGTCAAGCGGCAGTGGTAAAACGTCGCTCCTGCGGCTTCTGGCTGGACTTGAGCGCCCGGATCGCGGCGCGATTTTGCTGAATGATCAGATGCTTGATGATGACGTGGCCGAAAGCTGGCGTGCCGGGATTGGCTGGATGCCGCAGGCCCCGCATTTCCTTGATCGCAGCCTGCGGTATAACATCGGGTTTGGTGCGCGCCTGGATCCGGCGGTGATCGACGCGGCGCAATTGCATGGCGTGCTTGCCGCGCTGCCCGAAGGCGATCAGACCCGATTGGGCGCGCGCGGCGCGGGGCTGTCGGGCGGCGAAGCGCGGCGGATCACGCTGGCCCGCGCCTTGCATGGTGCGCCCAGGCTCTTGCTGGCCGACGAGCCAACCGCTGACCTCGATGCGCAGACCGCCGATGAGATTATCGACAGCCTGCTGGCGTTCTCCGCTGCGGGTGGCACGCTGATGGTCTCGACCCATGATCCGAAGCTGATCGCCCGGCTGGATCGCGTCATCCGGCTCGATGCGCCGTTGGGGGACTCCGCGTGAAAGCATTGCTTGACCTCATGCGGATCATGCTCCGCGAAGTGCGCCGCGCCTTGCTGTACGGGTTCGCGCTTTCGGTGGCGGTGCTGGTCATGGGCGTCGCGCTTCTGGGGCTGTCCGGCTGGTTCATCACGGCGGCGGCGGCGGCCGGAATGGCGGGGCTTGGCATCCTGTTCAATGTGTTCATTCCGTCGTCCATGGTCCGTTTCCTGGCCCTGGGGCGGACCTTTGCCCGCTATGGCGAGCGGGTGCTGACCCATGACGCCACCCTGCGCGCGCTTTCGACGCTGCGGCGGCAGGTGCTGCAAGGGTTGATGAGCCGCCCGTTTCGCTCGCTGGAGCGTCTGCGGGCCAATGCCTTTCTGAACCGGGTCACTGCCGACATTGATGCGCTGGACGGCGCGCTTTTGCGCCTGTTTATCCCGGCTTTCGCGGGGTGGCTCGTCATTCTGGCTGCCACGGCGGTGATCTGGTGGCTGGTGCACCCGGCTGTCGCGCTTCTGATCGGGCTGGGCTACCTGCTGCTTCCAACCCTTGTTTTCCTGCTTGGCCAACGTGTGGCGCAAGGCCATGCACGTCGAACAGAGGCAGCGTTGCAGGCGGCGCGATCCCGGTTGATTGACCTGATCGCAGGGCGCGATGACCTGGCGGTTTACGGGCAGATCAATGCGACGGCGGCCCATGTACAACAGGCGTTTGCCCGCCATGCGGCTGGGCGCCAAAAGCTGGACCGGATCGAGCGGCACTGCGGGGCGGCGTTGGACCTGATTACGGCATTAATCACGGCGTCGGCTCTCGCGATTGGTGGGATGCTGGTTCAGGCGGGTGAGCTGAACGCGGCGCAGGCGGCGATTGCGGTTTTTGCCGCGCTGGCACTTGGGGAAGCGGTGGCCCCAGTGCGGCGGGCCTTGTCGGAGATCGGACGCATGGTGCAGGCAGCACGCCGGGTGTTGCCATTGATCGAAGCAAACGATGAACCGTCGAAACACCTTGGAACCGCGGAGTCCGGCGATCTGATCCTTGAGTCCGTCAGCTATGAGAACGGTGCCGGCAAACGGCGGATCCTGCGTGACCTGTCGTTGACTGTCGCGCCGGGGGAGATGTGCGCTCTGACCGGGCCAAGTGGCGTGGGAAAAAGCACTGTTCTGCTTGTGGCCGCCGGGGCGCTGGCGCCGTCGCGGGGTTTGGTCACATGGGCAGGCCAGCGCTTAGAGAACCTGCCGCCGCAAACGGTTGTCCTTGTCCCGCAGCGCAGCGCGTTGATCTCTGGAAGCATCGCCGAGAATCTGCGTTTTGCGGATCCGGAGGCCTCCGATGATTGCCTGTGGGACGCTTTGAACGCGGTTTGTCTGGCCAATACGGTTCAAGAAAAAGGCGGCCTCAGCGCAGAGTTGGGGTTCCGCGGTGCGGGGCTGTCTGGAGGCGAGGCACGCCGGTTGGTGCTGGCGCGCGCGATCCTGTGCCGCCCGGCTGTGCTTCTACTTGATGAGCCGACAGAGGGACTGGACGAAGCCACCGCTGCCCGTGTGATGGCAGGCTTGCGCGCGGCTTTGCCGGATGCTGCGATTCTGATGGCCAGCCACCGATCCGTTGAGGTCGCGGCAGCGGATCATGTCCTGACACTTAGCAACGCCTGAAACTCCCCCATACTCAAAATTCCGTATTTGTGATGCGGAATTTGATCTGGGTCAAATCTGCATTCCAGAATCGGAATATAAGCAGTTTTAATCCGCATCTGTGATGCGCAATAACTGCCAAGGAGACTTGATATGGAGTTCGGACTGGTCGAGCTGTCGCGATTACAATTCGCGCTGACAGCCATGTATCACTTCCTCTTCGTGCCGCTGACGCTGGGTCTGTCGATCCTCGTGGCGATCATGGAGACCGTCTATGTCATGACAAACCGCCCGATCTGGCGGCAGATGACGAAGTTCTGGGGCACGCTGTTCGGGATCAATTTTGTCCTTGGCGTCGCCACCGGCATCACCATGGAATTCCAGTTCGGTATGAACTGGAGCTACTACAGCCACTATGTCGGCGACATCTTCGGCGCGCCGCTGGCCATCGAAGGGCTCATGGCCTTTTTCATGGAAGCAACCTTTGTCGGGTTGTTCTTCTTCGGCTGGGACAAGCTCAGCAAGGTGGCGCATATGATCGTGACCTGGCTTGTGGCACTGGGCTCGAACTTCTCGGCCCTGTGGATCCTGATCGCCAATGGCTGGATGCAGAACCCGGTCGGCGCAGAGTTCAATCCCGATACCATGCGCATGGAGATGACGTCGTTCTTCGAGGTGCTCTTCAACGAAGTGGCGCAGGCGAAATTTGTGCATACGGTCTCTGCCGGTTACGTGACGGCGGCGATCTTCGTGCTCGGCGTCTCGGCGCTCTATTTGTTGCAGGACCGACACAAGGACCTCGCCCGCCGCTCCATTGCGGTGGCGGCGGCCTTTGGACTGGCCTCGGCGCTGTCCGTTGTGTTGTTGGGGGACGAATCCGGGTATTCCGCGAGCCACACCCAGAAAATGAAACTCGCGGCGATCGAGGCGATGTGGGACACGGAGCCCGCTCCGGCCTCCTTCACGCTGGTTGGCTTCCCCGATCAGGAGGCGCGCGAAACCCATTACGCCATCCACATCCCGTGGGCGATGGGGCTGATCGGCACGCGCAGCCTGACCGAAGAAATTCCGGGCATCAACGAGTTGGTGGCCGAATCCGAGGCCAAGATCCGCAGGGGCATCATCGCCTATGACGCGCTGATGACCATTCGCGAACAGCGCGGCGATGCGCCCGCCGAAGCGCGCTTTGTCTTCGAACAGAACTCCGACGATCTCGGCTATGCCTTCCTGCTGAAGAAATACATCGACGATCCGCGCGAGGCGTCCGAAGCGCAGATCAAGATGGCCGCCGATGATACGGTGCCCGGGGTGTTCCCGCTGTTCTGGGCTTTCCGCATCATGGTGGCGCTCGGCTTCAGTTTCATCGCGGTGATGCTCTACTTCTTTGTCCGGGCGTCTTTCTATCGGATGCAATTTCCGCGCTGGTCGCTCTACGCCGCCGTGGCCATCATCCCGACGCCGTGGATCGCGGCAGAGATGGGCTGGTTCGTGGCCGAGTTTGGCCGCCAGCCGTGGACCGTGGACGGGGTGCTGCCCACGGCGCTGAGCGCCTCGCACCTGAGCATTGCGGACCTGCTCATCACGCTTGCCGGTTTTATCCTCTTCTACTCGGTCCTCTTCGTGATCGAGGTGAGCCTGATGGTCAAATACATCCGCAAAGGCCCCTATCAGGACGTTGCCGAAACCGAAGCCTGGCAAGCGCGCCATGAGCACCGCCTGCGCACCCACGACGGGCAAGGCCCCTTTGCATCGACGCCAGCGGAGTAAGACAGATGATCCTCTATGAACTGATCGATTATGACATTCTTCGCGTGATCTGGTGGGCGCTTCTGGGCGTGTTGCTGATCGGATTTGCCCTGACGGACGGGTTCGACATGGGCGTGGGCGCTTTGCTGCCTTTCGTTGCCAGATCGGACATCGAACGCCGCGTGGCGATCAACACCGTGGGGCCGGTCTGGGAAGGCAACCAGGTTTGGTTCATCCTTGGCGGCGGCGCGATCTTCGCCGCCTGGCCGCCGCTTTATGCGGTATCGTTCAGCGGCTTCTACCTTGCCATGTTCGTGGTGCTGGCGGCGCTGATCGTGCGGCCCGTGGCCTTCAAATACCGCTCCAAACGCGAGTCCGCCACGTGGCGCAACGCGTGGGACTGGGCGCTGTTTGCAGGGGGTGCGGTACCGGCGCTGCTCTTCGGGGTGGCCGTGGGCAATGTCCTGCTGGGCGTGCCGTTCTACCTGACCGAAGACCTCATGCCGATGTACGAGGGCAGCTTCTACGGCAAGTTCCTGGGTCTGTTGCATCCCTTCGCGCTGCTGGCCGGTGTGGTGTCCCTTTCCATGCTGCTCATGCATGGCGCGGCGTGGCTTCTGCTCAAGGCTGAAGGCCCGGTTGCAACCCGCGCCCGCGCCATCGGGGTGATTGCGGGCTGTGTCGCCATGGGCGCCTATGCTCTGGCTGGCCTGTGGCTGGCCTTCGGGATCGACGGCTTTGCCCTGGTCCAGGAACCGGTCGCCAGCGGCCCGTCGAACCCGCTGTACTCGGACGTTACCCGCGAGGGGTCCTGGCTGGCCGCCTACACGTTGCGCCCATGGATCGCTGTGGCTCCGGTCATGGGGTTCCTCGGCATGGCCATGGCCATTCGTGGCCTGAGAGCCGGGCACGAGGTCGCGACCCTGCTCTGGTCCAAGATGGGGATCACAGGCGTGATCGCCTCTGTGGGTCTGACCATGTTCCCCTTCATTCTGCCGTCCACGGTGGATCCGAACAGCTCGCTCACCGTCTGGGATGCCTCGTCGTCGCACCAGACCCTGTTCATCATGCTGATCGTCACGCTGATCTTCATGCCTCTGATCCTGATGTACACCGCGTGGGTCTACAAAGTGCTCTGGGGCAAGGTCACCGAGGCGGACGTCACCGAAAACACGCATTCCGTTTACTGAGGAAGGACCCTGATCATGAAACGTATCGCAACTCCCCTTGCCGCCATTGCCATCGCCTTGGCCAGCCTCTCCGCCACGGCCCCTGCCTTGGTCGCAGAAGAGGCCAAGCCCGGCTTGTTCGTGAACCTGACAACGGACGATACATGGTCCGCTGCCAAGGCCATTATGTTCGCCCATGACAAGGCGCTCAAGAACGGCCATGAACCGGTTGCGATTTGGCTGAACGTGCGCGGCGTCTACCTTGCGGACAAGAAACGCGCGAGCCATGTGCACGGATTGATGGCCGAGAGCGGCACGTCCATTCAGGACATGCTGGCCGCCTTCATCGCGGATGGGGGGCAGGTGATCATGTGCGGCGCTTGCTCCAAGGCAGCGGGGCTGACCAAGGCCGACTATATTGACGGTGTCACCATGGGAACATGGCCGGTGGTCGAAGGGCTGCTTTTTGATCCCAATGTCAAAACTCTTGCCTGGTAACCGGGAGGTGCTCTGACGATGTGGTATTTTGCCTGGCTGCTTGGCCTTCCGCTTGCCGCGCTCTTCGCGGTTCTGAACGCCATGTGGCTAGAACTGCGGACGGACGCCTGCTTCTCCGAAGAAGGTGACTGCCCGATGGGCGAGCATAAACACTGAAGACATGCGGGGGCGTCGTCCCTTCCTGCCCCTGCACCGGGGGCCGGGCATTGGCCGCTGCGCTGATGCCCGGTCCTCCGAATTCCCTTCCCTAATGAAAGACCCCAATCCATGAAAAAACTTGTTCTTTCGGCCTGCGCTGCCTTGTCTTTTGCGGCCCCTGTTCATGCACAGGATGCGCCACAAACACTGGTGACCATCCTGACCGCCCCGGAGCCGCAGACCCAGTTGATGGCGATGGTGCTGGCCATGCAGGCCGCGCAGCAAGGTGTGGCGCAGCACGTTCTGCTCTGTGGCCCGGCTGCTGACATCGCGTTGAAGGACGCCCCGGCCTCGGCCACCTCTGGCCAGCCGCCCAAAGGCATGAGCCCGCAGGGCCTTATGAGCAAGATCGCGGCTTTGCCGGGATCGAAGGTGGAGGTCTGCGCAATTTACCTGCCGTCGAAGGGCGCAAGTCCCGACGTCCTGCTGGATGGCATCACCGTTGCCCAGCCGCCTGCCATGGCGACCGCCATGATCGCGCCGGGCGCGCGGGTCACGTCCTACTAATCTAAAAGCACGGCACCGCGTCCCGATGGGGCGCGGCTTGATCTGTGTCAAAAACACATCTGATTTTCGTGATATTAGATGTTTCGAATATATCTTCCGAGGAGAAAACCATGACCAAGCTGAACGCGACGCGTCGGCAGTTTTTCGGGCTGGCCGCCGCAGGGGCTGCTGCGGCCACCTTGTCTGCGACCAAGGAAGCCGAGGCCCAGGTCGCCACCTCCGCCAAGATCGTCATCATCGGGGCCGGGGCAGGGGGCACGGCTTTGGCCAACCGTCTTGTGCGGCGGCTTGATGGGGCGAAAATCACCCTGATTGATCCGCGTGTTCAGCATCTCTATCAGCCGGGCCTGTCGCTCGTGGCGGCGGGTCTGAAACCGGCCGATTACGTGGTCAGCAAAACCACCGATTGGCTCCCCGATGGTGTCACGCTCATCGCCGAAAAGGCAGCGGCGATTGATCCCGAAGCCAAGACCGTTGCGACGGACGGCGGCGAGACCGTGCCGTATGATTTCCTCGTGGTGGCTCCGGGTCTGATCCTTGATCATGATGCCATCGAAGGCTTCAGCCTCGATATGGTCGGCAAGAACGGCATCGGTGCGCTCTATGCCGGACCGGAATATGCCGCGCGCACGTGGCAGGCCGCGGGCGAATTTATTGAGACCGGCGGCATGGGGCTTTTCACCCGGCCCGCGACAGAAATGAAATGCGCGGGCGCGCCGCTCAAGCACACTTTCCTGATCGACGATCTGGCCAAGCGGGCGGGCAACGGCAGCAAGATCGACATGCACTATGCCGCCCCGCAAGGCTCGCTTTTCGGCGTGCCGATCGTCGCGGAAAAGGTGCGGATGCTGTTCGGGGATCGCGGCGTGACCCCGCATATGAAACATACGCTCAAATCCATTGATGCCGAGAAGAGGCGCGCCACCTTCGCGGACGCCGATGGCATCGATCTGGAGATGGACTACGACTACATCCACATCATCCCGCCGCAGCGCGCACCAGAGGTGATCCGCCAGTCCGGCCTGTCCTGGGCCAACAAGTGGGAAGATCAGGGTTGGGTCGAATGCGACAAGTTCACCCTGCGCCACCTGCGCTATGACACGATCTGGGCGCTCGGCGATGTGGCAGGCGTGCCGAAAGGCAAGACGGCGGCTTCCGTCAAATGGCAGGTGCCGGTGGTCGAGGACGGCCTTGTGGCCGCGATTGAGGGCCGCGAGAGCACCGACTTCTACGACGGCTACACCTCCTGCCCGATGATCACACGGGTCGGGCGCGCCATGCTGGTCGAGTTCGACTACAACAACAACCTCGTCCCCAGCTTCCCGGGCATCATCGCTCCGCTTGAGGAGCTGTGGATCAGCTGGCTGATGAAGGAAGTCGCCCTGAAAGCAACCTACAACGCCATGCTGCGCGGCAAAGCCTGAGGAGATTGGGACATGAAAAAACTGACACTTGAAACCCTGATTGCCGTCTTCGAGGAAATCTTTGGACGCGGGTTGTTCTGGGCCATGGCCGCCGCCGCGGCGCTGGTCACGGTGGGCTATCTGTTTGTGCTGGTCCGGGATCGCAATATCAGCTGGCGCAAATTCCTGCTGGCGCAGTTGTCGATGCCGTTCGGGGCCGTTGCGGCGGTCTGGTTTGTCATGGTGATGACCAATTCGAAGCTCGCAAACATCGGCGGGCCGATAGACGTGATCGTGCTTATGATGGTGGCGGTCGGCGGCGCCGTGGGTGGCGCGATCCTCGTCTACACGCTCGAATCCCTCTTCGCCCGCTCGGCGCGCGGGAGCGAGTAACCGCTGCGGGTTACCCCTTGCGCCCTCTTTGTCCACTCGGCGTGGTGCCAAAGCTGCGCCGATACAGGCGGGAGAAATGGCCGACGCTCTGGAAGCCGCTGGCGATGGCGATCTCTGAAACGGAGAGTTCCGTCTGCATCAGCAGGTTCCGGGCGCGGTCAAGCCGCAGCTCCATGTAGTAGCGGCTCGGGCTGGTGTTGAAATAGCGGCCAAAGAGCCGCTCCAGCTGCCGTACCGAAATCCCCAGCTCCGCTGCGATTTTCATCGGCGGGACGGGTTCTTCCAAGGCCTCTCGCATCAACTCGATGGCCTTGGCCACATGTGGATTGCGCATGCCATAACGCGACTGGAGCGAGATTTTCTGCTCCACATTGGCTTCCCGTGCGCCCGCGTAAACCATCATGTCAGACACGGCGACCGAGAGATCATAGCCATGATCCTCGTCAACGAGATGCAGCATCAGGTCCGCCGTGGCGGTGCCACCAGAGGCGGTGATGTGTTTTTCATCCGCCACAAAAACGCTGCGTACCAATGTGATGTCGGGAAAACGTTCTTCAAAGGCGTCGTGATACTCCCAATGGATCGCTGCTTTCATCCCGTCCAGAAATCCGGCCTCGGCCAGGATCCAAGCCCCCGAACACAGCGCTCCGACCTTGGCGGGCGACGTTTTCGCCTTGCGCAGACAGGTCAGCAGGGTGGGGGTGATGTAGTTGGTCATATGCAGCCCCGGAATGACAAACAGCCGCGCGCATTTCGGCAGATCGTCAAAGCGATGCTGGACCAGCGTCACCGTGCCGTTGGACGCGGTGGCGGAGACGCCGTCTTCGGATGCGTAGGACCAGCTGTAGAGCGTCTCACCGCTGATCATGTTGGCGATGCGCAGCGGTTCCGTGGCGCAGGCCAAGGTCAGATGCGTGTGGTTCTCGACGAGAAGGAAAACGAAGTGCTGCGTGGCCAATTGAGGTGAATCCTTTGCGATGTCGTCATTGAGGTCGCGCGTGTCGCAATACTTTATACAAAGATTGTAAAGTTGGTACAGGCTGATTATGCAATGGCATCGACCTATTGGAATCGGACCGGGAACACAGGCGTGAGCGAGACGAAAAACACCAAGGCAAAGCTGCTTGAACACCTGCGGCTGGAAATCCTTTCGACCCGCATGGCACCGGGGGCGGATATCGACGAGGCCGCTCTGTCCGAAGCCTTTGCCATTTCCCGAACCCCGCTGCGCGAGGTGCTGCGTCAGCTCGCGGGCGAGGGCTATGTGCAACTGCGCGAAAACCGCTCGGTGCGGGTGATGGACATGTCCTTTGCCACCATGCGCGATTTCTTCGTGGCGGCACCGATGATTTATGGCGCGGTGCTGCGCCTTGCGGCGCTGAACCGGACCGGTGACCAGCTGAAAGCGCTTTGCGCCGCTCAGGATGGCTTCCGCGCCGCCCTGCGCAGCGGCTCTCCGGTGGACAGCGCGCTTGCCAACAACCGCTTTCACGAGATCACCGGCGAGATGGCGAACAACGTCTATCTGCGCCCCTCCTTCCGGCGTCTGCTGATCGACCACGCGCGCATCGGGACCACCTTTTATCGGCCCACCACCTCCGAGATGGCAGGCAACCTTGGCAAGGCCAGTGACCAGCACGACCAGATCATCGCCGCCATCCGCGCGCAGGATGACCTGCGCGCCGGGCAACTTGCCGATGAACACTGGGCGCTCTCGCGCGACCAGATCGAACTCTACGTGATGCCGGGCGGGCTGGATGTGCCGCTTGGCTCGCTTCCGAACACAAGAACCGGATAAGACGCTCATGACCCCACGTTTCCGATTTGACGGGATCTATACGCCTGTCGTTACCCCCTATGCCGAGGACTACAGCGTCCGATGGGACGCTTTGGGCGATGTCATCGACTGGCTGATCTCCCAAGGTGTGCACGGGCTGATCTCCGGCGGCTCCACCGGCGAGAACTATGCCCAGACCGTTGCGGAACGCATCGAGATTGCACGCTTTACCGTGGATCACGTTAAAGGCCGGGTGCCGGTGGTGATTGGCACCGGGGCGATGCTGACGGACGATTCCGTTGCCCTTGCTCGGGCTGCGCGGGAGATGGGCGCGGATGCGATCCTCTTGGCCTCGCCGCCTTATGCGGTGCCGACGGACCGGGAAAACGCGCTGAACGCGCTGGCCATCGACAAGGCCGCTGACCTGCCGATCATGCTCTATAACTACCCGCACCGCACCGGGACGATGATGGGCGAAGAATTTCTGGATCGTGTGGGCCGGAGCCGCAACTTCTGCGGGATCAAGGAAAGTTCAGGCGATATCAACCGCGTGCATCTTCTTGCCCGGGATTATCCGCATATTCAGCTCGGCTGCGGCATGGATGATCAGGCGCTTGAGTTCTTTGCCTGGGGTTCGCCCTTCTGGGTCTGCGGCGGCTCCAACTTCCTGCCTGCCGAACATGTGGCGCTCTACGAGGCCTGTGTTCTGGAAGGGGATTTCACCAAAGGCCGCCGCATCATGTCAGCCATGATGCCCCTGATGCGGGTGCTGGAGCAGGGTGGCAAGTTCATACAGACGATCAAACACGGGGTGACAATGACGGGCATTGATTGCTCGGTTGTGCGGCCACCACTGAAAGCCTTGAACAAGGACGACAAACGCGCGCTGGAACAGGTCACGCGTGTGTTGAAACAGACGATTGCCGAGATCCGGGCGGAGGGCGCACAATGAGCTTGCTGACAAAAGACGAATACAAGGCGATAGCCGCAGCGCTGGACCTGCCGACCATGGCCTTTGTCGACGGCGGCTATCGTCCGGCGATCTCTGGCGAGACCTTTGCAACGGTGAACCCGGCGACGGGCGAGGACCTGGCGCAGGTGGCATCCTGTGGCGCTGCCGATGTGGATGTGGCGGTGGCCAAGGCGCGAGAGGCGTTTGACGATGGCCGCTGGTCGCGCCTGCACCCCTCCGAGCGCAAGGATGTGCTGATCCGCCTGTGCAAACTGATGACGCGGAATGCGCGCGAACTGGCCGTCATGGAGAGCCTCGACAGCGGCAAGACGATCTATGATTGCGAGACGGTGGATGTGCCCGAGACCATCCATTGCATCAAGTGGCACGCGGAACTGATCGACAAGATCTATGACCAGGTCGCGCCCGCGTCGGACGATCACATCGCATTGGTGGTGCGCGAGCCGATTGGCGTGGTGGGGCTGGTCCTGCCATGGAACTTCCCGCTTTTGATGATGGCTTGGAAGATCGCGCCGGCTTTGGCGGCGGGCTGCTCGGTGGTTTTGAAACCCGCCGAAGAGACCTCACTTACAGCGCTGAAACTGGCGGAACTGGCGGTTGAGGCGGGCCTGCCGCGCGGCGTGCTGAACGTGCTGCCCGGCGGCGGGGCCGAGGTGGGCGAACCCATCGGGCGTCATGCGGATATCGACATGGTCAGCTTCACCGGCTCTACCGTCACCGGCAAACGGTTCCTTGGCTATTCGGGAGAAAGCAACGCCAAGGAAGTGGTGCTTGAGATGGGGGGCAAGAACCCGGCCATTGTCATGAATGACGCGGAAAACCTCGACCGTGTGGCGGCGCATGTGGTGAACGGGGCGTTCTGGAATATGGGCGAGAACTGCTCGGCCACCTCGCGGCTGATCGTGCATCGTGACGTCAAGGACGATCTGCTCGCCCGCATTGCACATCACGCGAAGGAATGGACCGTTGGCGATCCGCTGGATCCGGAAACCCGCGTCGGCGCGCTGGTCAGCGCGGCGCATTTCGACAAAGTTTGCGGGTATCTGGAACAGGCGGAGACCGTGGTTTTCGGAGGCAAGGCGGACGGCGGTTTTGTCGAGCCGACGGTGGTGGATGTGGCTGCAGGGGACAGCCCCCTTGCGCGCGAGGAGATCTTCGGCCCTGTGCTGTCCGTGATCACCGTAAGCAGTTTTGACGAGGCAATCGCAGTGGCGAATGACAGCGACTACGGCCTTGCGGCCTCTCTCTTCACCGCCAACGCCAAACGCGCCCTGCGCGGCGCGCGCCAGCTCAGGGCGGGGACGGTCACGGTGAACAGCTATGGCGAGGGAGACATTTCCACGCCCTTCGGCGGTTACAAGCAATCCGGCTTTGGCGGGCGCGACAACGGCATCCACGCGCATGACCAATACACGCAGATCAAGACGATCTGGCTCGACCTGAGCGACGACGCGGACGAGGCCGTCGATTGATCGGCTACCGGGCCAAACGTCTGCCGGTGCAGCTTGGTCCGGCGGCATGGAACGCGATCCTGCCGCCGCAACCCGATGCAACGCCTCTGGAGCGGGAGATCACCGCCGATGTGGTGGTGATCGGTGCGGGCTTTGCCGGTCTGTCCGCCGCACGGCGGCTGCGCCAGATTGACCCCAAGCTGCGCGTTGTGGTTCTGGAGGCCGGGATGCTGGCCGAAGGGGCGGCGGGCCGCAACTCCGGCTTCATGATCGACCTGCCGCATGATCTGCAATCAGAGGATTACGCCGGGTCGGGGGATGACCGCGCGCAAATTGCACTCAATCGCAAGGCCATCGGTTTTGCCCGCGAAGCCGTCGAAGAGTTTGGCATAGACCGCAACTTCTTTGACGAGGCAGGCAAGGTAAACGGTGCGGTCAGTGCGGCGGCGCAGGCACACAACCAAACCTATGCCAAGCATCTGGAAGGTCTGGGTGAGGCCTGCGAACTGCTGGATGCGCAGGAGATGTTGGCCCTGACCGGCTCCTCGCATTACCAATCCGGGCTTTATTCGCCGGGCACGGTGATGCTGCAACCGGCGGGCTATATTCGCGGGTTGGCGATGGGTCTGCGTTGGGATGGCGTGAAGATCTTCGAAGACACCCCTGCGCTTGGCTTTGAAAGGGTCGGGCCGGACTGGCAGATCGAGACACCCAAAGGGCAGGTGACCGCGCCGAAGGTGATCCTGACGGTGAACGGTCATCTGGAGAGCTTTGGCTTCGCGCGCGGGCGTCTGATGCAACTGTTCCTCTATGCGGTCATGTCGCCGGAACTGGACACAGAGATGCTCAAACGACTTGGCGGTCAGGCGCGCTGGGGGATCACCCCGTCCGACCCGATGGGCACCACCGTCCGCCGGATCGACACAGGGCAGGGGGGCAATCGCATCGTCGTGCGGACCTGCGCAAGCCTGCGGCCGGGCATGCGCCCCGGTTCCGGCGGACTGGCTCGTGCCCAGACGGTAATGCAGCGCAAGTTTGACCAAAGGTTTCCGCAGCTTGCCGGGTTGAAGATGGCCCATGCCTGGGCCGGGCACCTGTGTCTGAGCCTCAACGGCGTGTCGGTGACGCGTCAGCTCGACACCGGGCTTTGGTCGGGCTGTGTCCAGAACGGGCTTGGCACCGCGCGCGGCACGTTGGCCGGCATTGCGGCAGCCGAGATGGCCATGGGCGAGACGAGCGCGATCAGCACACATTTCAATTCAGAAACTGCACCCCGGCGTCTACCCCCACAGCCGTTTCAGCAGATCGGGGCAAACGCGGTGTTGCGGTGGAAAGAATGGCGGGCGCGGGCAGAGTAGGCCGCGCGCGCTTGGGCTGAAATGTCTTCAGACAACAGCCGTCAGATGCGTATCCTGCCGCGCTGTGCCCCTTGGCCAGCCCATCCATTCTGATTCGACCTGCAGTTTCGCCGCACCCCGGCCCAGTGGGCGGGCCTGCGCCTGCAGCCGCAGCGCGCGGCCGTCGAAATCCCGCAGGGCGAGGCTTGCATCAACGTTGTCCCGTTCAAGCGCATCGCGCAGCACCTGCAGGGCGATGTTTTGCCCAACCCGCATGTCCTGATGGTTTTCCGATGGATAGTAGCCGTTCAATGTCCGCGCCATGGCGATGTTCGACACCGCCTTGTCAAGCTCCAGCGCCAAATCGACGGCATCGGAGGCGGGACGGCCCAGGCGCAAACGCGCGGGGGAGGACGTGTCGAGGACGGCTTTGAGCACCGTTGCCATGGCCCCCGCAACAACCATATGTGTCGCTGCGTCGACCGGGTGGAACGGCGCATTTGCAGCGCCCACGGGCAGGAACAGGGAGCGTTCGAAGCGTACCCGCCCCCGGCCGAAAGCGTTGGCTCGGCTGACCCAGAACAGCAGATCCGGAGCGGCAAGGCTCAGCTCGTCCGCCGCGTGCCTGTAGGTGTCGTCCTCCGGCGTCTCGTGACGTTCCTCGCGGGCGAGATAGACGGTCATTCGCGCTGCCGTGACGGCCGGGCGGCTGAGCCGGTCCTTTGCGGAGAGTTGGTCGAGCGCGGCAAAGCGCGCGCGCCGCTCCACCTCTTCGAGCAGCGCCAGCAAGCGGCCACCGGTCCAGAGCGCGTTTGTCTCTGAAGTCTCCGGCAGGCCGGGGTCCAAAGGTGCATCATTGGACAGGGCCGCGAGCGCGGTGTTGTAGAACAGGCGGCCAGCGGGCGCGCCAAGGCAATGCTGTGCCATGTCCTGATGGGTTTGCAGATCGGCGATTTGCTCCGCGCGTCCGGGAAGTTCCAATCCCGCGCCGCTGTGCTCCGCGCTCCAGCGCAGCCATTCCGACAAAGGCGCGGCTTCGCCCGGTCCGTCGATCGGGCCAAAGGCGTCACCCCGCCTTGCGTCCGTCTCAAACAGGCGTGACAGGCGGCTGGCCTGCCCACAGGGCAGCTGTACGCCGCCGCGGAACAGGGTGCCGAGCGTCAGTTGGCGATCACCGTTCCAGCGCAGCTTGCGCCGCTGATGGGCGGCCAGCCCGTAGGCGGGAGCCGCTTCGGCCAGTGGCGTGCCAGCATCGCACCAGGACAGGCTGCGCATCTGGCATAGTACCTCGTGCAGGCTGACCGTTGTGCCGGGGCTGACGGGCACCTCTGTATGCGGATCGTCCAGCGTCGAGACAGGGACGCGAGACAGGAGGCTGGCGGTGAAGATCTCCGCCATGTCAGCGGCCAGCTCATGCGCCGAAAGCTGTGGCACAACGGGCGCGGTTACGTCCGGGATCGGGCGGGCGGGGGCAAACTCACTACAATCAATCAACTGAAAACGACGGTCACTGTTTGGAATTGGGCGTGTCATCGAAGTCACCTTGAGGATGGAGCGCGCTGGGAGGCGCAGTTAACGAAGGGTTAACGTCACCCTGCGTCTCTTGCGTGACTGCATCGCATTTCTTGCGTGAATGAACTGTGAATCCCGTAAATTTCCGGAGGCAAATCCCGGCGATTGCCCGGAACTGCGTGAATTTTGCGTGAAGCCGGGCGGATCGCTTGACGGACGCTGCCCCGGAGGACTTACTTTCTGTTAATACTTTGACATGTTTTCAGGAGGTCCCCATGGCGCTTGCATGGACACCCAGCCAATCCGCCACCTTCGAGGATGCCTATCTTGACTGGTCCGTGATGCTGGATCGCCGCCGGGCCGGTCTTGCGCCAGCCGAAGACGACTGGGGGGTGCTCTACAGGCCGATCTTTGTCCGGCTGACGGGACCGGAGGCGCGGCAGGGGCTGATAACGGCACTGGCAGCGGACGATTCGCTGCTCATGGATGGCCATGAATATGCGGAGCTGAGTGCTCGCGCCGGGGCGCAGGACTCGCTTGCGGGCCTGCCCGATGAATACGCCCTGTACCAAAAAGTCGACGGTGCCGGAGACCACGACGCGCTGTTCACCATTCTCGACAGCGGCATGCCGGTGCGCGTCGCCACCGGCCCGACAACAGCACCCGCGACCCATCAGGCGACGCCGAGTGAGACACCCGGCCAGCCCATTGTGGCTATCGTGGATGACGGCCTTGGTTTTCTGAACAGCCGGTTCCTGCGGCAAGCGGCGGACGGCTCTAAAACGTCACGGTTTCATGCGCTCTGGCTGCAGGCGCTCGAACAGCGCAGCGGCAATGCGCGGGTGACGCTGGGGGAGACGTTCACGCAGGCCGAGATCTCCGCCATGCTGGGCGGTGAGGAAAGCGCGACCTATGCGGCGATCAACGCCCGGATCTATGAAGGCACGCGCCAGAGTACGGGCTTTTCCACGTCCCATGGCACCCATGTGCTTGATCTGGCGGCGGGCGCAGAGCCGGGCACCGGTGATCCGGCCGAGGACTGGCCTTTGCTCGGGGTGCAACTGCCGCCGCAGGCCATCGAGGACACCTCCGGCACGCGGTTCGAGAGTTACACGGTGCAGGCGGTGCGCTGGCTGTTGCGCCGCGCGGGCGAGGTGGATGCGACCGCGCCGGTGATCATTAACCTATCGCTGGGCATTCTGGCCGGACCCAAGGACGGCACACGCTTTGTCGAATATCAGATCGCCCGCGAAGCCGCGGAATGGGAGCGCGTGACCGGCCAGCCTGTGCGCATTGTCTGGTCCTTTGGCAACAATTACGAAAGCCGTCTGGTGTCGCATCATGGTTATGCGGCGGGGGCGATCCGAAGCAATCCGCAGCGCAAATCCACTTGGCGCGTGCAGCCCGCTGACCAGACGCCGAGCTATCTGGAAATCCGCGTGCCGAAAAGCGCGCCTGGGGCTTTGAAGCTTGAGCTGAAAGCGCCGGGCGGTCCGAAGTCCGGCTTTGACGATATTGCGCCCGGCGCATGGCGCACGCTCAATCGCGATGGCGAGGCGGTCGCGCGGATCTACCACGTGCCAGACCGGGATTTAGGCAATGGCGTGGTCAGCCCGGCGCATTACGTTCTGGCCATCGCACCGACAGAAGGACGCAAGGCAGGCGAGCCCGAAGCGCCTTCGGGGGCATGGTCCGTCCGGATCCGTCATGAAGGGCCGGAGGCGCTGGACGTGGTGTGCCAGATCCAGCGTGACGACGGGCTGCGTGGCTACGGCGCACAGGCACGCCAGAGCTACTTCGACGACAAACATGCCTTCGAGTGGGACGCCGAGCGGCAGGCTTACACCGGCCTTGCGGACAAAAGCCCGATCACACACGATGGATCGCACAGCGCCATGGTCACAGCGCCTGCGCGGCAGGTGTTCAGCGTGGGGGCGGCGGTAGGCAGTGGCACGCGGAACAGAGTATCGCCCGCACGCTATACGGCTGCCGGGGCGGATTGGTCGGTGGACGGGCCAACGGTTTCTGTCATTGCCGATGACACCCGCGTGCACCGGGGGATTCTGGCCAGCGGTACGTTGACCGGCAGCACCCGCTCCTTGGGTGGAACCAGCGCGGCGGCTGGACGTTTGACCCGGGCACTGGCCCTGTCGGCGGCGCAGATTGCCGCGAATGCCGCCTCGCCGCACACCGCCGATCTCTCTGCGAGCGCGGCACCGCTGCTGGGCGTTGCGCCGGAAGACGCCGCGCGGCTGGGGCAGGGCGTTGTGGCCCTGCCGGACGCGCGTGCCCGCGTCAGGCGCGGAGATGCGACTCCGCTGATGGTCTGAGGGTACGAGGCAAGAAAAAACCGGGACATCAGCGATGTCCCGGCGCACTCACAAACATCAGTAGGGAACGATGCCCCCGCTTCTACTGACCAAAACCGATTACCATTCATCCTTTGCGGCGGCCCAAAGCTGCGACAACCAAAAAGGCACCTGACCACTCGGCAACGGCGAAGAGGCGATCTCCACGATGGAGGCATCGTTCAGTGCCGAAGAAAGCAGGGAAAGATTAAAATCACCCTTATAACTTTCGCCGTGATAGAGCCGTGTCGGTGTTTCTGTCTCACCGTCCAAAAGCCGCACAAGCGCCTCTGCCACAGTCACGCCTAGCACCGCGCCCGCCATGCTGTCACTCGGGAAATGCACGCCCGCAACAGTGCGGTTCATGGCGATGCGCGCGGCGTGCCGATAAAGCTCGTTGCCGTTTGCGATCTCGGTCTTCGGATCAAATGCCCGGTTGTAGAACAGCCGCGTCAGCAGCGTTGCCAGGGCAAAGGCCTCCGTGGCATGGCCGGATGGCCAGGCACCGTGGCCGGGCGTCTGAATGATCGGCTGCACCTTGTAGGACATGGAAATCGGGCGCGCGACGTCAAAACCGAACTTCAGCGGCTGGTGCAGGCTGGCGATCAGGCGCAGCACGGCGAAATGCATCGCCAGCGTCCATTTCGTTGCGCTGGGGGACATATGACCAACCAGCCCGAAAAAGGACTTCAGATTGCTGATCTGGACCTTGATCTCGCCGATCCGGTCCGGGCGCAGGTCTGCGGCGGTGCGCAGATAGTGCAACTGGTTGTCCGCGAGGAAGGCATTGTCGGGCTTGTTCAGCGTGACAATGGTCTGGCCAAAGCACTGCACGGTCCCGGTTGTATTGGCCTGTTGCCCGCTGTTCAGCGTCACGCCGAACATCGCGCCAAGTGTTTTGTCGAGAACCTGCGCCTTGGGCTTGCCGCCAAGCGTCTGGTAAGCCTTCCAGCTGTCTTCGTGGATCTTGGGGGTGCGATCGGGCGTGCCGTCCCAATGGCCAACGGTGCCGTCCCGGGCGCTGCCTACCGCGCCGCTGGGTGTCCCGCCGCCACCGCGACCGTCGTACCCATCGTAGCCGTCATAGCCATCGTATCCGTCGTAGCCATCATACCCGTCATAACCATCGTACCCATCATAGCCATCGTATCCGTCATACCCAAAACGCGGCATTTCCTGTCCCCTCAAATATCCTTACGTTAACCTTTGTTCAAAGTTGTGCGCAGGTCAAAGACCGATCACGCAGCAGCCTACAAATTAACGAAATATTCACGCCTGTTGCTTGACCTCCCCTCAGGTGATAGCGTCCATAAGGGTTTTGGACTGCACCTGTTATTATGAGCACGCAGCAATTTCGCCTTCATGTGTCGGTACTCGGGCCGTTCCAACTGACCGGGCCGGATGAAGTCGTGCTTACGCCAAAAGGCGCCAAGAACCAGGCGCTCATCGCGCTGCTTGCGCTCAGCCCCGGCATGTCCCGTCCGCGCCGCTGGCTCGAAGACAAGCTCTGGTCGACCTTCGGTCCCGAGCAGGCCAGCGCCAACCTGCGGCAAGCTCTGAGCAAGCTGCGCACCGCTCTTGGCGCGCAAAGCGATATTCTGCAGACGGACCGATCCACGGTGTCGCTGAAGGCTGGAGCGGTCACGGTCGATCTGATTGACGAAATCCTGCCCGTCGATGAACGCATCGACATGTTGCAAGGGCTGGATGTGCGTGATCCGGAGTTCGAAGAATGGCTTCGGATGGAGCGCGCGGAGCTTGAGAACCGCGTCAGCCGAGCCCGCCCCATTGCCGCCACCGGCATCCTGATCAACTGCTCTTCTGCATCGGACGGCACGATGCAGGAGACCTTTCTGGGCGAGGTTCTGGCGAACCAGATCGGCGAGAACATCAGCGAGCAGATCCGCGCCTGGCGGCAATCTCAGGACGTGCCGGAACTGGCAGAACAAATGCCGGTTGCGGATGTGGCGGTTAGCTCGCAATTGCTGCGCGACGGCTCCGGCCATGCGCTTTTCGTCAAGGCCGTGCATCAGTCCAGCGGACGCATCCTCTATTCCAAACTGCAGCACATCGAGCGACTACACGACATTCTGGAAACGCCCGAACACATCGGAAAAACCGTGTTCGAGGCGGCAGACCAGATCATCGGCAAGCTGCCGCAGGTGCTCGACAGCTCTCGCCCCGAAGCCCGCGCCACCGCGCTATCCAGGCTCGGGCTTTACCGGATGTTCAGCTTTGAAGGCAAAGCGTTGAGCGAGGCCTACGGGCTGATGAAGCAGGCCTATGAGCACGATCAGAACGGAATCTATCTGGCGTGGTCGGCGTTGATCCGGATGATCCAGATTGTCGAACGCGCGGAAGGCGATCCGCAGGCGCTGCGCGAAGAGGCGGTCGACCTGCACTATCGGGCGCTTGAGGATGGCGCTGACAACCCGCTTATCCAGGCGCTGGCCGGCAAGGTGCGCGGCACCACGCTGCGCGATGGCGCGGGCTTTTTCGAATTGGCGGAGCGGGCGGTGGAACGCAATCCCGCCAACGCCATTGCGTGGAACTCGCTGGCCGAGGCGCATCTGTTTGCGGGCAACCACGAAGAGGCCCTGTCCGCCTCGAAACGCGCGAGCCACATCGCCTCGACCTCGCCGTTCAAGCACTGGTGGGACACCGGCCGCTGCCTGATTGCCATCGCCTGCAACAAGCCGGACGAGGCCATCGAGGCCGGGGAGGCGGCCACCCGATCCGCCCCGCTGTCGCGCCCCGCGCACCGCCAGCTTCTGGCGCTTTATGCGCTGAAGGGCGATCTTGCAAAAGCGCAGGCCGTGGCCGACAAGCTGACCAAGATCGAGCCGGGGTTCTCGGTGGATCGGCTGGTCAATGACGGCAATTATCCGGTCACCTTCCTGCGCAACAATGGCATGCTGGAGCCGATCCGCGCGCTGCTCTGACGCGCTATGTCAAAGCCTGCAGCAGCGCTTTCGAAGGTGTGCCCGTCACCGCGAGACCGGCAGATTGCTGGAAAGCCCGGATGGCCGCTTCGGTCTTTTTGCCAATCACCCCATCGGCCTTGCCCGCGTCAAAGCCGCGCCGCGTGAGACCGGCCTGAATGGCTTTGCGATCTTCCAAAGTCAGCCCGTATTTGTCCGGCCCGAAAGTGCCGCGCAGCGGCCCGCCGCCGTTCAGACGATCCGCCATGTAACCCACGGCCAGCCCATAGTTTTCCGACGGATTGTAGCGCAGGATCATATTGAAGTTGTGATACACGAGGAAGGTCGGACGCGAGAGGCCCATCGGCGCGAGCAGCGCCGCAGAGCCATGATCCGGCAGGCTGCCGCCCTTGGCCGCGCGGATGCCCAGGTCACGCCATGAGACCACGCTGCGCCGGTTCTTGCGCCCTGTCGGGCCGGAATAGCCCGCAGGAACAGTCACTTCGAGCCCCCACGTCTGCCCTCGCCGCCACCCGGCGCGTGACAGGAAACGGGCGGTTGTGGCGAGCGCATCGGTCGGATCATCGGTCCAGATGTCACGTTTGCCATCGCCGTTGAAGTCGACCGCATTGGCCTGATAGGCGTTCGGGATAAGCTGCGTGTGGCCCATCGCCCCGGCCCAGCTTCCCACCAGTTGCGCAGGCCGCGCGTCCCCCGTCTGAACAATCCGCAAAGCATCCATCAGGTTGGATTCAAAGAACCGCCCGCGCCGCCCTTCCCAGGCCAGCGTCGAGGTGGCCGAGATCACCGGGATCGTCCCGCGTTTGGTGCCGAAATAGCTCTCCAGACCCCAGACCGAGGCGAGGATATGCGGCGGCACGCCGTATTGTCCTTCGATCTGCGAAAGGGTTCCGCGCTGGCGGGCATAAAGCGGTTTGCCGAAGCGGATCTTCTCCTCCGGCGCGACAATGGCCAGATAATCCTCGAGCGAGCGTTTGAATTCCGTCTGGTTGCGATCCCGTTCGATCACGCCCGGCAGATAGCCTTGCCCCCGAAAGGCCGCGTTCAGCGTCTGCGCGGTAATCCCCCGCGCCATGGCCCGCTCCCGGAACGCCGCCACCCACGCATCATAAGAGGCATTCGGCTGGGGGCGCAGCCCCGGATCGGTCACCGGATCGGGCCGCGCCACCTGCGGCGCACTCAGCCCCGTGCTCATACATCCGGATAAGGAAAGCGCCACCGCGCTGAGTGTAAAATGCCGCCTGTCCATCGGTTTGCCCCGCAACTGTTTGTGCTCGTTATTCTACGGCACAATCGTAGCGCGCATCCGCTCCCCGGAAAAGACTTCTTGACCGCCTCGGCAAGGATCGGCGCGCGGGGCCTGCCGCGCGCCGCCCCAATCTCAAATCTCCAGATCGGCGATCATCAAAACCGCATCGGCGGCCTCGGCGCCTTTCTTGACGAAATGCTCGGTGTAGAAGGTGATGTGCACTTCCGTCGGCTGGAAGTGGTGCGGGGTGAGCGAGACCGAATAGGTCGGAACACCCGTTTCCATCTGTGCCTGCATCAGCCCGTCGACCACCGCAGCGGCGACAAAATCGTGCCGGTAAATCCCGCCATCGACCACCAGAGCGGCGCAGACCACGGCGTCAAACTTGCCGCTTGCGCCGAGTTTTTTCGCCAGAAGCGGCATCTCGAAAGCCCCCGGCACGTCATAGGCTGTAACCTCGTAAGGTTTGCCCGACGCGGCCATACGGGCCTCAAAACCCTTCAAAGCCTGATCGACAATCTCGCTGTGCCAGCGCGCCTTCACAAAGGCAATTTTCAGTTTTTCAGTCATGGAACCATCCTTGAGTTTGTCCAAAATGGTCCCAAGGCGTCTACAGCCGGACGGGTGCAAGACACCCGCCGGTTGGTTCTCTTCCATCCGGACTTTCACCGTCGGCGCCGGAATTTCACCGGTCTCTGCTGACCCTTTCGGTTTTACGCAAAAGGCGCTCGCGGGCTGTCACCGCCGGTAGGGAATTTCACCCCGCCCTGAGAACAGGCGCAGGTTTGGCCGCCCGAAGCGCAAAACGCAAGGGGCAAAGGTGGGGTTTGACCCTTGTGTCGCGCCGTTTGATCGGGAGTCGTTTCCATCTCCGGGATTTCGCAATCATCCGCATCGCGCCGCGCGCTCTGCGTCACACTCGGGCCAAGCAAGGAGACCGCGCCATGAACGCTCAAGCCCCCCAGACCCGCACCCGAAGCCGCGCCGGAGGCCGCTCGGCCCGCAGAAGTCTGCGCAGCGCCCGGGATTTCACCATGTTGCCGGGATTGACCAACGTGCTGCCGCGCTGCGAAGTCATGGATGGCGCACAGGTGGAGCGGATCGACGCGGCCTCCATGGACATCCTCGAAAACGTCGGTGTGGTGTTCCGCGATCCCATCGCGCTGGAAGACTGGCGACGGGCCGGGGCGAAGATTGACGGAGAAACGGTTTATCTCGATCGCGGTCTTGTGCGCGAATTGATCAAGACAATCCCGTCCGATTTCACCTACCACGCCCGCAACCCGGCCAACAATCTGCGGCTCGGCGGGCGCAATGCGGTCTTTGTCCCGATGACCGGCGCGCCCTATTTGCGCGATCTTGACGACGTTCGCCGCAATCCGACGCTGGACGATCTGGCGATGTTCCACAAGCTCAGCCAAATGTCCCCGGCGCTGCACTCCACCGCGCATCACATCGTTGAACCCTACGATCACCCGATCAGCCAGCGCCACCTGCGCATCACCTATTCGTCGATGAAACACTCGGACAAGATGTTCATGGGCATGACCACATCGCCCAAGAACGCCGAAGACGTGATGGACATGTGCGCGATCCTCTTTGGTGCGGAGTTCATGGAGGAGCACCCGGTCACCACGGGCAATATCAACGGCAACTCACCGCTGGTCTGGGATGAAACCATGCTCGGCGCGCTACGCGCCTTCTGCCGCCGCAACCAGCCTGTGCTCTGCTCACCTTTTGTCTTGGGTGGGGCCAACACGCCTGCCTCTGTCCCGGCCACGGTGGCGCAGCTTAACGCCGAAGCCCTCTCGGCACTTGCCTATACGCAGGTTGTCCGCAAAGGCGCGCCCGCGATCTATGGCCACTATCTTTCGACCGTCAGCATGAAATCAGGCGCGCCGATGGCAGGAACCCCGGAAATCAGCCTTATGAACTTCATGATCGGCCAGATGGCGCGGTATTATGACGTGCCTTGGCGCACCTCCAACACGTTGGGCGGGGCCAAGACTTTTGACGCACAGGCTGGCTATGAAAGCGCCACAACGCTCTCTTCGGTTATGCACGCCGGGGCCAATTACATCTGGCATTCTGCGGGCTGGAACGAGGCCGGAATGCACTGTTCTGTCGCGAAGTTCATCGTGGATGTGGAGCAATGCGCCATGGCGTATCGCATGGCTGAAGGACCAAAATGGGGTGACTTTGATGAGGCGTTGAAGGCGGTGCCGGACGTGGGGCCGGGGGGGCATTATCTCGGCCATCCGCACACGCAGGACAATTTCCAGACAGCCTACTTCATGCCAGAGCTGTTCGACAACAACTCGATCGAGCAATGGATGGCCGATGGCTCCAAAGAGATCACCGCGCGGGCTTTGGAGCAGGCGCGGGCGCTGTTGGCGGACTATGAGGAACCCAAACTGGACGAGGCCAGGAACGAAGAGCTTCTGGAGTACATCGCCCGTCGCGAAAGGGAGATTCCGGCGGCGGAGGCCCTCAATCAGGATCACTGAGCGCGCTTCACCTTGACCCGTGTCAAGGACGTGATCCTCCGGTCATGCCAATGTCAAGGCGGGGCAAACGGAGGATCACGCTATGAAAGTTCCATTCATCTGTCTGGCTCTGCTGGCCATGCCAGCCTTTGCGCAGGACGCCGACATAGGCCGCTCGCACTACCACACCCATTGCGCCACCTGTCACGGGCTTGAAGGGCGCGGCGATGGGCCGATGGCCGGAGTGATGTTGATCAAGCCGGTCGATCTCACCGAACTTTCGGCGCAGAACGGTGGGCGGTTTCCCTTGGAGCGCGTGGTGATGCGGATCGACGGACGCGATCCCTTGGTCAGCCATGGCTCGCCCATGCCGGTCTTTGGCGATTACTTCGAAGGCAGTTTTGATGTGCCGATCAAGGCCCCGTCCGGCCAGCCGGTGCTGACCTCGCGGCCAGTGGTAGATCTGGTGACGTACCTGCAGGAAATCCAGCGCATCGAATAGGTTAGCGCCTGCAAATGCCTCTCGTCTGTGCTCCTGCCCAGGGCAGGCGCACAACCCCTTTGCCAAGTGCGCGATCCAGTCCCTCAATGGGCATATGCTTGCCAATCATCGCCCGAAGCCGGGCGGTGCGTGGTGCCTTTGAGTCGAGCAGGCGGCAGCAGACGTACTCTTCGACAATGCTGGCCTGCTGTTCATAGCCATAGCTCAGGAAATCGCGGGTGTTGTCCGGATCAAACAGGTAGGGATCGGCGCTCGCTGCGTGCTCGGACAGCGCTTTGAGCGGTGTGAAGCCCGTCCGTTTGCGGTTCTGCCACTGCCAGACATGGGTCGCCTCATGCGCCAGCAGCATGGCCCGGAACAGATCTATCCGCTCTGGCCATCCGGCCATCAGATTGTCTTCGAACAGATCTTTTCGATAGAGGATCCGATTGTAGATCACCGTGGCGGCGGGGGAGACCTCAGCAGTCTTTTCCTCCGTGATCGGCGGCCAGATGCGCTCCTGACAGGTTGTGCGCGGGCGCACCGGGATATTGTAGACGAAAGAGCCTGCAAAATGCCCGTCGATGATCCGTATGCGCGATGTGTCAAGCTGATCACCCTGGAGCGCGGTCAAATAGGCCGTCTCGGACGGGGTCAAAGGACGACCGCAGGCGGCGAGGAACAAGAGCAAGATCAACAGGATACGCATGGCTTCATCAAACGGCGCTTCACACTGTTTGGCAAGCGTATTCAGAGGTTTGGATGCGTGTTGGTGCCCTGATCGGCGGTGTCGATGACCATCAGATCCGCCTCGTCGTTTTGGCGGCTCAGAATCCGCTCCGCAACCCAGGTATGGCTGTGTCCGGGAAACGGGGCGCGAAACCGCTCGATGAGGCGGCTGTAGCTGAAACCCAACTCGGACGCCTTGCAGAGCCGCTCGCCATTGAGCCGGTGCAAGGCCAAACCGCCACCGGCTGCGCGGAACTCGAAATTCATGGCCGCAAGGCGGCTTTGAAGCGTGTCCCACCCTTGAGCCTCCGCAATCACGGGAGCGAGGCGCGCTCGCAAGGGCGCGACAAGCTGTTCGTCCGCCCGATTGGGCGGCCTCGCGTTCTTGCGTCGAGAGATTTCCGAGGCCAACAGATTACGCACCAATTGGCCAACCGTGATGTCGCGCTCTCGCGCCATCTGCGCGGCGACAACAAGCATGTCATGCGGGAGCTGAAAGTAGACCTGTTCCATGATGCAACAAAGGTGCCGCAACTTGGTTAGCAATTCGTTTCTTCAGACGTCCAGTTCTTCAACGAACTTCGCATTCTCCTGAATATACTGGAACCGCAGCTCCGGCTTCTTGCCCATCAAGCGCTCCACCAGATCACCGGTTTCACCCGGTTCATCCTCGTCGATGGTCACCCGGATAAGCGTGCGCGTCGCCGGATCCATCGTCGTCTCCTTGAGGTCCTTCGCGTCCATCTCGCCCAGGCCTTTGAAGCGCTGCACGTCGATTTTTCCTTTTCCGCCCAATCCCTTGGCCAGTAAAGCATCCTTCGCCGGATCATCCGCCACGTAGATCCGTTTCGCCCCTTGCGTCAGACGATACAAAGGCGGGCAGGCCAGATACAAATGCCCGTTGTCGATCAGTGGCCGCATCTGCGTGAAGAAAAACGTCATCAGAAGCGAGGCGATGTGCGCGCCGTCCACGTCCGCGTCCGTCATGATGATGATCTTGTCATACCGCAGGTCATCGAGGTTGAACTTCGTCCCGAGTCCAACCCCCATCGCCTCACACAGATCGCGGATTTCCGCGTTGGAGGTCAGCTTGTTCGACGCCGCCCCCAGTACGTTCAGGATCTTGCCCTTGAGCGGCAGCAAAGCCTGCGTCTCGCGGAAACGCGCGCCTTTGGCCGAGCCACCCGCCGAGTCGCCCTCCACGATGAACAATTCCGTCCCCTCGCGGTTTTTCGCGGTACAATCCGTCAGTTTCCCGGGCAGACGCAGCTTCTTCGTCGCCGACTTCCGCGCCGTTTCCTTCTCCTGCCGCCGCCGCAGACGCTCTTCCGCCCGCAGCACCAGAAAATCCAAGATCGCGCCCGCCGATTTCGTATCCGACGCCAGCCAGTTGTCGAAGTGATCCCGCACGGAATTCTCGACCAGCCTTTGCGCCTCGGTCGTCGCCAAACGGTCTTTTGTCTGCCCCACAAACTCCGGCTCGCGGATGAAACAGGACACCAAGGCGCAGCCGCCTGTGATCAGGTCATCGCGGTTGATCTGGCTCGCCTTTTTGTTCTGGATCAGCTCGCCGTAGGCCTTCACGCCTTTCAGGATCGCGGACCAGAACCCGGCCTCATGGGTGCCGCCTTCGGGCGTCGGGACGGTGTTACAATAGGACTGGATGAAGCCATCGCGCGACGGGGTCCAGTTGATCGCCCATTCCACCTTGCCCGGCACGCCGAACTTCTCCTTGAAGTCCACCACACCCGCAAAGGGCTTCTCGCTGTAAGTTGTTGAACTGCCAAGCGTCTCTGTCAGATAGTCCGCCAGACCGCCGGGGAAGTGGAAGGTCGCCTCGGTCGGCGTTTCCTTGTCATCAATCTCCGATTTCCAGCGGATTTCCACGCCGGAGAACAGGTACGCCTTCGACCGAACCATCTTGAACAGACGCGCCGGTTTGAACCGGTGATGGCCGAAGATTTCCTCATCCGCGTGGAAGGTCGTCGCCGTGCCGCGCCGGTTCGGGGCCGCGCCGACCTTTTCCACCGGTCCAAGCGGAATCCCACGCGAGAATCGCTGCTCATAGAGCTCTTTGTTCTTGGCCACCTGCACAACCATCGAATCCGACAGCGCGTTCACCACAGAGGCACCAACCCCGTGCAGACCGCCCGAGGTCTCATAGGCATCACCCGAAAATTTCCCGCCTGCGTGCAGCGTGCAGAGGATCACCTCCAGCGCCGATTTGCCGGGGAACTTCGGGTGCGGATCAATCGGAATGCCGCGCCCGTTGTCGCGGATTTCTACTGCGTAATCAGCATGAAGGATAATCTCGATCCGGTTCGCATGGCCCGCCACGGCCTCGTCCATGGAGTTGTCGAGAATCTCGGCCACCATGTGATGCAGGGCGCGCTCATCGGTGCCGCCGATATACATGCCGGGGCGTTTGCGCACGGGCTCCAGCCCTTCGAGCACCTCGATGGAGGAGGCGTCGTAGTCCTTGACTTCGGCGGCTTGCAGAAGATCGTTTGCCATGCTCGTGCCCTGTTTGTTCTTATCGGGATTGAAAGGCATTATGGCAGAGCGCGCGGCGGGGGGGAAGGCTGCGTTTGCGCCCTTGCACCACCCGTCCCGGGCTTGACCCGGGACCTCTCTTTCCGTGTCGCTCTCCACACCCTTCGGCGCGGGCTGCAAGCCCGGGCCACGCCCGACCCTCCCCCCGGGAGGGCGTTTTTGCGCTGTTGGATGTAAAAGGATCGTTGGTCAGTGTTGGAGCGCTACGCGAGCCACAAAGGGAGTGAAACGCCCACCCAGGGTCGGGCGTGGCCCTCTGGAATTACGCTATGCGATTTTTTCACCGGATCTCTTTTTTTGCCTTGCGGCTTTTCGAGTGCAAACGGGAAGCACTTCAGTGCGAGGGCCGTTGGCTGGCCATTCAAGTAAAGTGCTTTTGATTTCAGGTATGGCAGTTTGAATAATATCGCGCAGCCAAATAAATCCGTAGCGAGCGATTTCTTCAGCGGTATGGCCTCGGCCAAGCTTGGTGCAGTAAGGTGCCGGAATGACCTCTTTTTGAGACGTCAATATAGTGCCGGGGTAGAATGATTCTTCGATCACTGCTCCTGTTATATTTCCATAGGCAGCAAACCCTTGGCCTTCGCTGTCAGATTTTACTTGGCCATTGAGTGGTTGACCGTTCAGTGAGCAGTTTACAAACGAAATGCTAGAGTTGCGTCCAATAGATGCAAAAGGCTTTCCGTTGGGAAACTGGACCTCGAAAGAGTGAGGTCGATATTCCCCTCCAACAAGGTTGTCTTTCCCCTCATCCTCGGGGTGATCGATGTGATTTCTAGACTCGCGAATAAATTGAATAACAGAATCAAAGCGTTGTTCGTTGTTTTTTCGTTTGTAGTACGAAGAAAAGTCTTGATCGGCTTCTATGATTTTTAAGGATAGTTTGATGGCCTGATAGAGGCCTCTAGCCGTATTCGCCCAAGCTAAGTGGCCATCAATATCATCTTTTGCTGTTCTAATCTCAACAATACCCCTCCTTATCCCGTGGAGTTCTATGTTGAGCCTTTTGACAGATCGCGTTCTATTTGAGTTTATAGCCATTCTTGTTCTCTTGCGCTTGGTATCTCACCAATTCCCGAACCCTACACCCCGGCCCCTCTTCCCTCAATACTTCTGACGCTATTTCGCGCCACTCCCCTTCGTCAAACGAAGGAAAAAACGCATCCGCCCCGTCCACGTCCAGATCGACCTCCGTCACCAGCATCCGGTCCGCCAAGGGCAGCAGCGCCTCGTAGATGCTCTGCCCGCCGATTCCGTAGGCGCGGAAGTAGCCCTGCGCGCGGCACAGGTCCAAAGCCGCCTCGACGGACGGTGCGGTGAACTCGGTTAAATCCGGGTTCGACGTGACCACCACATTCAGCCGTGATTTCAGCGGCTTGACGGGCAGGGACTCCCACGTCTTGCGCCCCATGATCAAAGCCCCGCCCAGCGTTTCGCGTTTGAACATGGCGAGGTCTTCGGGCGCGTGCCACGGGATGTCTCCGTCTTTGCCAATGGCTCCGTTGCGGGCGCGGGCGGCGATGAGGGTGAGCATGTCAGAAGTCCTTTATACAGCCACAGTCTTGATGTGTGGCCTAAACGGCCACGGGGGCTTTGATCGCCGGGTGCGGGTCATAGCCGTCAAAGGCAAAATCGTCATAGCGGAAGTCAAAGAGCGACGGCACGTCCCGCGTGATGCGCAAGGTCGGCAAGGGGCGGGTGTCGCGGGAGAGTTGCTCGCGCACCTGATCCATATGGTTCGAATAGATATGCGCATCGCCAATCGAATGCACAAAATCGCCCGGCTCATAGCCCGTCACATGGGCCAGCATATGGGCGAGCAGCGCATAAGAAGCGATGTTGAACGGCACGCCGAGGAACATATCGGCGGAGCGTTGATAGAGTTGCAGGTGCAGTTTTCCGCCCGAAATGCGCACCTGCCAGAGCGTATGACAGGGCGGCAGCGCCATGTCCGGCACATCGGCGGGGTTCCAGGCCGAGACGATCAGGCGGCGTGAATCGGGCGAGGTGCGGATCATCTCCAAAAGCGTTTCGATCTGGTCGATCTCGCCTTTGTACCCCGGCCAGTGGCGCCATTGATGGCCATAGACCGGGCCAAGATCGCCGGTTTCATCGGCCCATTCATCCCAGATCGAGACGCCGTTTTCTTTCAGGTATCCGATGTTCGTATCCCCCGCCAGAAACCACAAAAGCTCATGCACGATAGATTTCAGATGCAGTTTCTTTGTGGTCACCAAGGGGAAGCCATCGGCCAGCGGATAGCGCGCCTGCAGACCGAAATAGCTGGTTGTGCCGGTGCCGGTACGGTCCGTAGACGGCGTGCCGTGGTCCAGAACGGTGCGCAGGGCGTCAAGATATTGCTGCATGGAATTCTCCCGGGGGCGCGTCACAGTATGAGTCGCTGCCGACTATATCTGGTGGAGCGGGGGAGGGGGAGGCCGAGATGCAGTAGGGACTGAATTGCCTCACATTTGGTGAAATTGCGCCCGAAGGCAGGCCGGGATTTGACATGTGCGGCGCTCGCGCGCAGGCTGATCCGCAAAATATAACGGGCAAGACCTGAGGCAGTCACATGAAACGAACATTTGTTGCGCTCGCGCTGGCGAGCGTGCTTGCCGCCTGTGAGGGTGGAAATCCGGCGAGCGATGGCGAGAGCGATGGTGTTGGCACCGGGACGCAGCCGCTCGTCGATGAGCCCATGCCGACAAACGTGCCGACCGAAGGCACGGGCAACACCGGACCGGATGCCTATGGCGGCGACATCAACGACGATCTGACGATGAACAACGTCGAGTTCGACACGGCGACGGGTGAGCTTGTGCTCAACAACCTGCCGTTTGATGGCAACGATAACACCTATGCGCGGGACGCCGGGGTTTCGGGTGCCTTCACCGGCAATGGCTCAAGCTTCTCGGCCTACCGCAACGTTGAAGGGACGAACCGCTACTACGCAGTCTTCCGCCAGTCGCAGATGGGCTATGCTCAGGCCACGGCTGTTGGCACGGACAACTATGTCACCTTCGGCTTTGGTGGCGCGGCGGCGCAGCGGCTGGAAGGGTCGGGCGCGCTGCCCGATGCGGAGGAAAGCTACATCTTCGACGGCGAATATGCCGCCGTGCGTACGGTCATTGACCCCACCACCGGATCTGAAATGCAATATGTGATCGGCACGGTGCGCATCCGTGTCGATATCGAGGATTTCGATGACATTGGCGCGGTCGAAGGGTTCATCGCGGACCGGACCTTCTTTGACAACGCGGGTGTGCCGATCAACGATCTGAATGGCAGTAACGAGCGGATCTCGCTGGGCACGGCACAGATCGACTTCAGCAACTGGACGATCGAAAGCTCCACGGCCTCCGTCTACAACGGCAATAACACCAATGGGGTTGGCGCTACGGGGACATGGGAAGGGCTGTTTGCGGGGCCGAACGGCGAAGAAGTGGCCGGCATCGTCGTTGTCGAAGGGCTTGGCCCGATCGGAATTGACCCGGACACCGGCGAGTATATCGAGGTCGATGTTCGCGAAGTCGGCGGCTTCGTGGCGACGCGCTAAGCAATGCATGGTCTTGGCCGCCTTTGGCGCGCCCTGCGGGTCGCTGGCCTGTGTCTGGGTGTCGCCGCCATAGCGGGCGCTCCGGTTGTGCCGCGCGCCGCCTTGGCCGAAGCCCGGGTCAGTCTCGAAGAGGCGCGGGACATGGCGGGGCAGCTGTTGCAGTACAAACGCCCGCAAGAGGCATTGTTGCTCGCCGAAGGAATTTTGCAAGGCGCGCCGGAAGACATTCCGGCGCTGGTTCTCAAGAGCCGTGCCCTGCGCGATCTCGGACGTCTGGACGAGGCCAACGCGGTGGCCGCCGAAGCGCGCGCGCTGGCGGGTACCGACAAGGACCGGTTCTTTGCCGCGCTGGTCACGGCGCAGGCGCAAGCCTCCAGCGGCAACAAGGGCTTTGCGCAATACTGGCTGCGCCGCGCGGCGCAGGTGGCTCCGGATGACCGGACCCGCGCGCTTGCGGTGCGGGACTTTCGCCATGTTCGGAGCACCACGCCCTGGCGTCTCAAGCTGAATTTCTATGCGCAGCCGTCTGACAATCTCAACGGCGCGCCCAAAACCAACGCCTTCACCTTTGCCGGGCTGACCTTTGAAAACCCGGCCGCCGTGCCGCTCTCCGGGATGCGCTATGGCGGGGATGTCGCCTTCACCTATCGCTTCGCCCTGAGCGAACACAGTCGGGTCAATCTCGGGGCCTCGGCGGGGATCGAACGGGTGCGCTTCTCCAAGTCCGCCCGCGATACGGTGCCGGGCATCGACAATGCCGACTACAGTCGCGACCGGCTCGGCTTTTCGCTTGGGTATGAGCGCAAGAGCGCGGACAAGGCCTGGCTCGGCTCTGCCAAGCTCTCCGTGTCGCGCTACTGGGGCGGCGGGCAGCATATTTCGGATGCGGCGCGGCTCGACCTTGGCATCGCCCGCCGTCTCGCCGAAGGCTGGACCGGGCGTCTGCAACTTGGGATCGAGGATGAAACCCGCCACGATTCGCGCCAGCGCAGTGCGCAAACGCAGGAAGCCACCGTCACCCTGACCCGGCACCTGGACAAAGCCGCGATCAGCCTGCAACTCAGCGCCGCCGATGTGGCCTCTGACTCGCGGCTGGTAGAGCGCAGCAGCCAGATGGCGGCGGTCAAATACAGCGTCACGCGCCCGGTGGCGGGCATGTTGCCGAGCCTGACGCTCAGCTACGCGGTGGACGACTATGCCGAGGCGCCGTTTGGCTGGTGGGTGGATCCGCGCCGGGACGAGGAATGGGGCCTGTCGCTCGACGTGCTGCTGCCGAAAATGGACTACATGGGCTTCGCCCCGGAAATCGGGGTTTCCTTCCGCGACAGAAGCTCCAATTACTCCCTCTATGAAACGCAAAGCACCGATTTGCGGTTGGGGCTCAAGTCGGTATTCTGACGGCTGACACGAGCAGGACGGGAGGAACCCATGGGAACGCGCTATCTTCACACGATGGTCCGGGTCAAAGACCTTGATGCATCCATCGACTTTTACAAGCGGCTTGGGCTGATTGAACGCAATCGCAAGGAAAGCGAGGCCGGGCGGTTCACGCTGGTTTTCCTTTGCCCACCCGATCAGGCGGATGGCCATGCGGATGTGGAACTGACCTACAACTGGGACGGCGATGACAGTCTGCCGTCGGATTCGCGCCACTTTGGCCACCTCGCCTACACGGTGGAGAACATCTACGAGATGTGCCAGTCGCTGATGGACGCCGGGATCACCATCAACCGCCCGCCGCGCGATGGCCACATGGCCTTTGTCCGCTCGCCCGACAATGTCTCGATCGAATTGTTGCAAGAGGGCGAGTCGCTGCCGCCGCAGGAGCCATGGGCCTCCATGGAAAACACCGGGCACTGGTGAGATCGCCTTGCGGGCGCTGATCGCTTTCTTACTGCTCTGTGCATTGCCGGGCGCGGCATGGGCACAGGGCCATTGCCGTCTGGCCTTGCTCTTGGCGATGGACGTGTCCAGTTCGGTGGACGCGGAGGAATACGCGCTGCAACGGGACGGCACGGCGCAGGCCTTGCTGTCGCCCGAGGTCAAGGCGGCGATCCTCTCCGAAGGCGGCGGATCCGTTGCGCTGGCGGCGTATGAATGGAGCGGACGGCGGCAATCGGTGGTGATCCTCGACTGGACCATGCTCCGCAGCGAGGCGGACATTGAAACCGCTGCGGAAACGCTGCGCAGCGCCCGCCGCTCTTACGCCCGCTTCCCCACGGCGCTGGGCTATGCCTTGGGTTATGGCGCCACGCTGCTGCAACGCGCCCCGCGCTGCGACCGGCAGGTGATCGATGTATCCGGGGACGGCATCACCAACGACGGCTTCGGTCCGGAACTGGCCTACAAGCACTTTCCCTTTGACGGGGTGACGGTGAACGCGCTCGCGGTGCTGGGCGCCGACCCGGCGGTCGAGGATCACTACGAGTTCTTCGTGCTGAAAGGGCCGGGGGCCTTTGTCGAAACCTCGGACGGCTACGCTGGCTTTTTCGAAGCCATGCAGCGCAAGCTGCTGCGCGAGATCAAGGTGCGGATTTTCGGGGCTTTGAGGTGACCGCCGTCACCCCTTGAGAACCCGGTCCGCCTTGCGGCGGACCAGCACGAGCCGCAGATCGTGCATGGCCAGCAGAAGCTCATCTGTCACCGCCTCCAAAGCCTCCGGCTCCGCCCGGCTTTGCGCCCATTGCGCCACTTGGTGCAGATGATCCACCGTGCGCCGAATATCGTCGATTTCGCGCGCAGCCAATGCTGCTTTGCGCTCGGCCATCCATGTCTCGATGGCGTCAACCTCGGCCTCGGTCAGCACGTGATCCCCGTGCGGGCGGATTTCGCCCTTGTTCAGGTTGACCACGGCAATCTGGTCGAGATCGATCCGGCGTTGACGGTTTTCCGTGTCCACGCGGAAAACCATCGCGCCATTGTCACGCGTGCGGAAATAGAACTCGGGCAGATCGGTGGACATCGCGTTCCCCTTCAGCTCAGACCGTCGCAGAACGCCTTGATCCGGGCGCAGGCCTCGGTCAGCTGTGCGTCAGAGGCCGCATAGCTCACCCGGAAACAGGGCGAGAGGCCAAAGGCCGCGCCAAAGACTACGGCCACGCCATGCTCTTCAAGCAGCGCTTTGCAGAACGCCTCGTCGTCGCTGATCGCTGTGCCGCCTTTGCTGGTCTTGCCGATGCAGTCCGAAATGTCCGGATAGACATAAAACGCCCCTTCCGGCACCGGGCAGGTGATGCCGTCGCAGCCGTTCAGCCCGGCCACAACCAGATCCCGCCGCCGCAGGAAGGCGTCATTGCGCTCGGCCAGGAAATCCTGCGGCCCGTTCAGCGCTTCGACCGCCGCCCATTGCGAGATCGACGAAGGGTTCGTGGTGCTTTGTGATTGCAGCTTGCGCATGGCGGCGATCAGATGCTCCGGCCCGCCGGCGTAGCCAATCCGCCAGCCTGTCATGGCATAGGCCTTGCTCACGCCGTTCACCGTCAGCGTCCGATCATACAGGCCCGGCTCCACCTGAGCAGGCGTGCAGAACGCGAAGCCGTCATAAGCAAGGTGCTCATACATATCGTCCGACATGACCCAGACATGCGGATGGCGCATCAGCACGTCAGTCAGCGCTTTCAGCTCATCGCGCGTATAGCCCGCGCCGGTGGGGTTCGACGGCGAGTTGAAGATGAACCACTTCGTCGCAGGGGTGATGGCCGCTTCCAGGGCTTCGGGCGTGATCTTGTAGCCCATCTGGCGCTCGCCCTTGACGATCACCGGCTCGCCACCGCCAAGCCGCACCATATCCGGGTAGGACACCCAGTAAGGGGCCGGGATGATCACCTCGTCGCCGGGGTTCAGCGTGGCCAGAAGCGCGTTGTAAAGCACCTGCTTGCCGCCCGTGGAGACGGAGATCTGCGACGGCTTGTAATCCAACCCGTTCTCACGCTTGAACTTGTCACAGACCGCCTGTTTCAGCTCGGGAATGCCATCGGGTGCCGTGTATTTCGTTTTCCCACCCTGAATCGCCGCAATCGCAGCGGCCTTGATGTTGTCCGGCGTGTCAAAGTCGGGCTCGCCAGCGCTGAGGGAGATGATATCCCGGCCTTGATCGGCCAGGTCACGAGCCAGCTGCGAGATCGCCACCGTGGGAGACGGCGAGACGCGGGCCAGCGTTTTGGAAAGGAAAGACATGCGGGTCATCCGTTTGTAATGTGCCGCAGTCTGTCATAGGGTCTGGACCCGATCATTGTCCAGCCTTAGCAACGGGCAAGCCCCGGAAGGAAGGAAGTTATGACTGACACCACCGCTGAAATCGACTGGTATGGGCCGGAAGCGGCCACCTTCGGTGATCGTCTTGCTGCCGGGCGCGAAGCCGCTGGCATGACTCAACAGATTCTGGCCAAGCGTCTGGGCGTCAAATTGTCCACCCTGCAAGGCTGGGAAGATGACGTCTCGGAGCCGCGCGCCAACAAGCTCTCCATGCTTTCGGGTGTGCTCAACGTCTCGATGGTCTGGCTGATCACCGGTGAAGGCGAGGGCCTCAGCGCACCCGAAGACGAAACGATCACGCCGGAAATGTCCGACATCCTGGGCGAGATTCGCGCCATGCGGGTCAAAATGAAATCACAGGCAGACAAACTGGGGCGCCTCGAGAAATCCTTGCGCCTGCTTTTGAAGGAAAACGGCTGAAATGGTTGAAGATCGCGAAACCCGCAAGAAACGGCTTGCCATGCGCTCCATGCGGCGCGGAACCAAGGAGATGGACATTCTCCTGATCCGCTACAGCAATGCGCGGCTTGCGGGCATGAGCGATCCGGAACTGGACGCCTACGAGGCACTTCTGTCTGAAAACGATCAGGATCTGTACCAGTGGATCTCCGGCCAGGTGCCTGCGCCCGAGGCCCATGCGCCGCTGGTCGAAAGCATCCGCGACGTGGCCTCCGGGGCGGGCTGAAGCATCCCCGCAGGGGCAATCCGCGACGTTCGATTGAAATGCGGCGAAAATATACGTCGCATTTTCCACATTATCGCAGCCATTTAACGCTATATTGGTCTTTCCCCTTCAGTTTCCGCTCAGTTCAAATCAGGCGGAGACCGATATGAGTATACATTCTTCGATGGCCAAGCCCTCTGAGCAAGGGTACATGGCCAGCTATCTTGACGCGCTCAGCCTCGTGGAACGGCTCCACCGGCTCTTGCTGGACGTGATCAAGGATGAGTTCGAGCGGCTCGGTATTATCGACGTGAACGCGGTGCAGGCGCTCTTGCTGTTCAACATCGGTGACAACGAGGTGACGGCGGGCGAATTGAAATCGCGCGGCTACTATCAGGGCTCCAACGTGAGCTATAACCTGAAAAAGCTGGTCGAAATGGGCTACATGCACCATCAGCGCTGTGAGATTGACCGCCGCTCCGTGCGTGTGCGTCTCACCCAGCGGGGGCGCGAAATCCGTGACATCGTCGCTGAGCTGTTCCAGCGCCATGCCGAAGGACTTCAGGGCAAAGGCGTGCTGAGCATCGACGGCATTGATGAGATCACAACCTCGCTGCGCCGTGTCGAGCGCTACTGGACGGATCAGATCCGTTACATCTACTAAACCCCGTCGTCAGGCCGACAATCGCAGGCAGAACGCCGCGCGGCCACGAAAAACCGGCAGAGCGAACGGATCGGCAGAAGGCCGTTCAGGCTCCTGCTCTTGCCCGCGCCCCTTTGCGGCGCCCCTCCCGTCATTCCCCGGATTCCTTCCCTTGCTTGCGGCGCGGTTGCGCGGGATCGCTCGGGAATTTCGATCAAATCCCCGATTTCACACAGTAAAAAATTGACTTGAGCGACCCGACTGATAGCCTGCGTTGCAAACAACCACACTTTTTCCGGTCACGATGGGGGACATCATGCGTATTCTTGGAACACTCGGCCTCGCGGCAGGCTTTGCAATGACCGCCGGCGCGGCATTCGCCTGGGGTGACATGTACATGGGCGACGCGACAAACGATCCCAACTCCAACTTCCTCGTGCACAGCTACAAGGCCCCGAACATGTGCCCTGCTGGCCTGCAGCCGGTGACCATGGGCGGTGTGATCTGCTGCGGCACCCCGAACGCCGGGCCGTACATCAACCGCGCGGGCGGCAAGAAGCACAAAGTGCGCCACAAGGCTCCGGCCGCCTACGCCCCGGTGGGCGAAAAAGGCGTGGTTTACCGCTAATTGCGATCCGCGCCCCGCTGCGGGCGCTACACCCTTGGCATTTCAGGTCAGGCCGCGTATACGCGCGGCCTGATTGCTTATGAAGGGCCGAACCGATGCAGGGCAGCGCGAATCTTAACATCATGATGAAGGCCGCGCGCAAAGCGGGCCGCAGCCTCGTCAAAGACTTCCGCGAAGTCGAGAACCTGCAGGTCTCGCAGCGCGGGGCGGGCGATTTTGTCAGCCGCGCCGATGCCGCCGCCGAAGAGATCCTGAAAGAAGAGCTGATGACCGTGCGCAGCTACGGCTGGCTCGGCGGGCGCAGCGGTGAAATTGAAGGTCAGGACCCGACACGCCGCTGGCTGGTGGATCCTCTGGGCGGCGCATCGAACTTTCTGCACGGTCTGCCGCATTGGTGCATCTCCATCGCGCTGGAGCACAAAGGCCAGATCGTCTCCGCCGTCATTTTTGATCCGGCTAAAGACGAGATGTTCTACTCCGAGCGCGGCGCGGGCGCATGGCTCAACGATTCCAAGCGGATGCGCGTCTCTGGCCGTCACCGCATGAACGAGGCGCTGTTCGCCACCGAAGTGCCTTTCAGCACCCGCCGCACGCTGCCCGCCACGATCAAGGACCTCGCCAAACTCATGCCGGAATGCGCAGGCGCACGGCAGTGGGGTACCCCGGCGCTTGATCTCGCTTATGTCGCCGCAGGCCGCTTCGATGGCTTCTGGGCGCGCGAAATGGAGCTGCATCGCATCGCGGCAGGTACGCTCATCGCCAAGGAAGCGGGCGCGTTGCTCGAAGGCGTCCGCGCCGATCAGGACCGGCTCGACAGCGGCTCGGTCCTTTGCGCCAGCAACAACATCTTCGATCCCTTCGCCAAGATCATCCGCTCCGTCTGATCTTCGACAGGCTTAACGGCGCGGGATCTTCGGAATCCGCGTGCGCGCATTGGTGTAATCCGCGTCGGGATGCGGCGGATGGCCGTCCGTGCGCCGCCAGAACGCCGTCCCGCCCAGTCGCAGCCAAAGCGGCAGGGCAAACAGCACCCCAAGCGCAAAGCCGCCCGCGTGGGCCCAATAGGCCACACCGCCCGCACCGGCCGGGGTGCCAAAGCCGCCGAACAGCTGCATGCCGAACCAAAGCGCCAGCACGGTCCAGGAGGGCAGGGGGATGATGCGGAAAATGACGATCAGGATCACCAGAATATCGACGCGCGCCTTCGGGAACAGCAGCAGGTAACCGCCCATCACCCCGGCAATCGCGCCGGATGCGCCAACCGTGGGAATGGTAGAATACGGCCCGCTGAGATAATGCGTCAGCCCCGCGCCCAACCCGCAGGCAAGATAGAAGATCAGGTAAGGGCCATGGCCCATCTCATCTTCGACGTTGTCACCAAAAATAAACAAAAACAGCATGTTACCGCCCAGGTGCGCAAGGCCCCCGTGCAAGAACATGGAGCTGAGAAAGCCCGTGTAACCGTAACCTTCGGTCACAAAGGCGGGCACAAGTGCCCAATCGGCATAAAAACGGAACAGCGCACGCTGGTCGCCGTGCAGGTGCCACATGCTGAGGAAAATGCCGACATTGGCGATGATCAGTATGTATGTGACGTAAGGAATGCGCCCCGAAGGGTTGTGATCTCTGATTGGAAACATGCCCCGCAGAATGACCCCGGTTTGGCCGGGGTCAAGGGGGTATGGTCAGCTTTCCTCTCCGGCCAGCAGCGCGGCGTTGCCGCCCGCCGCCGTGGTGTCGATGCAGACATGGCGTTCGGCACGGGCGTGGCCCCGGTCCGGCGCACCGGTGATCAGCGTCAGGATCGCGCCGTCTCGTTTGGCCAGAGCCTGACGATAGGCGCGCGCGTTTTCCACGTCTCCCCACCAGATCGCCGAAGAGAACCCGCCCAAGGTCTCCAAAACCTCCGGGGCAAGTGTGCCAGTGGCCGCGACGGCCTGTCCGCCCATGGCCCGCACGGCCTCTGCCTGCGCCTCTGCCGCCGCGCCCGGCCCAAGGCAGAGCACCGGCGGGCGGGCAAAGGTGCCGTATTGGTTGGCCTCGCCAGTGGGTCCCGGCAGTTCAATGCGCGTGTCTGCGGGGGGCTTTCTAGGTGTTTTCAGAGCGGCCTGCAGCGCGCCGGGATCCTGCGCCTTGTCAAAGGCTGCGGCTTGGGCCGGGGCAGGGCGTTTGCGGAACCGATCCACGTAAAGCGGCCCGCCTGCCTTGGGGCCGGTTCCCGAAAGCCCCTCGCCGCCAAAGGGTTGCGAGCCGACAATCGCGCCAATCTGGTTGCGGTTGACGTAGATGTTGCCCGCATGAACGGCCTCCGTCACGTGCTGCACCCGGTCGTCGATCCGCGTCATCAGGCCAAAGGTCAGCCCATAGCCCGTGGCGTTGATATCGGCGATGACCTTGTCCAACTCCTGAGAGTCAAATGTCGCCACATGCAGGACCGGGCCAAAAATCTCCCGCTCCAGATCGCTGATCCCGTTCACCCGGATCAGGGTCGGGGCGACATAGTACCCGCTGTCCGGTGTCGGATAGGTTTTCAGAACCCGCCCTTCCGCCTGCGCCGCGCGGATATGCGCAACGATGCCGGCGCGCGCCTCTTCGTCGATCACCGGGCCGAGATCCGTGGTCAGATCCCACGGGTTCCCCACCACCAGCGCATCCATCGCGCCTTGCAGCATGTCTAGGAAAGGCTCGGCAATGTCCGACTGCACGTAAAGGCAACGCAGGGCTGAGCAGCGCTGGCCCGCCGATTGGAAGGCGCTTTCGACGATGGCCTGAATCGCCTGCTCCGGCAGGGCGGTGCTGTCGACGATCATCGCATTCAGCCCGCCGGTTTCCGCAATCAGCGGCGCGCCGGGGGCGAGGTGCTTGGCCATGCTGCGGTGAATGATCTGCGCGGTCTCGGTGGAGCCGGTGAAGGCAACCCCGTCGGTATTCGCGTTGGACGTCAACGCCCCGCCAACCTCGCCTGCGCCGGGCAGCAGTTGCAGAGCGCTCAGCGGCACGCCCGCCTCGTGCAGGAGTTGCACGGCGCGATGGCCCACCAGCGTGGTCTGCTCAGCCGGTTTGGCCAGAACCGCGTTGCCCGCAGCGAGCGCGGCCGCAACCTGCCCGGAAAAGATCGCCAGCGGGAAGTTCCACGGTGAAATGCAGGTAAAGACGCCCTGCGCCGGATCGCCCGCGCTGCGCGCCGCGTAGTAGCGCAGGAAGTCCACCGCCTCGCGCAGTTCCGCCACCGCATCCAGCATCAACTTGCCCGCTTCCCGGTGCAGCAGGGCGAACAGCTCGCCATAATGCGCCTCATAAAGGTCCGCGGCCTTGTTCAGCACCGCCGCGCGGGTCTCGGGACTGGCATCCCATGGCGCCGCCGCGTCCGCCGCCTGCGCCACGGTTTCCGGCGTGGCCCATGTGACAGCGCCAACCGTATCGGAGGGCATCGCCGGGTTTTTCACGGGTGTCTGTGCGCCCGTCACCGCATCCCCCGCGACCAGCGGGCCAGCCGACCACTGATGTCCGGCAAAGGCCTCCCGGGCCGCTTCGATTGTCTCCAAAGTCGGCCGATCCCGCAGATCGAACCCCATGGAATTGGCCCGCTCCGGTGCAAACAAATCCGGCCCGGTGGTCAGCTCCGCGGGCTCCAGCTGATCAAACGGATCAGCCGCGACCACCTCTGGCGGTACATCTTCATCGACAATCTGGTTCACAAAAGACGAGTTCGCGCCATTCTCCAGAAGCCGCCTCACCAGATAGGCGAGCAGGTCGCGATGCGCGCCCACCGGCGCATAGATCCGGCAACGGGTGCCTTCCTTGTCCTTGACCAGAGCATGCAGGGTCTCGCCCATGCCGTGCAGGCGCTGGAATTCGTAAGCGCTTGGATCCAAACCCATATCGTCCGCCATCTGCAAAATCGCGGCAACCGTATGAGCGTTGTGTGTGGCAAATTGCGGGTAGATGCGATCCGCCTGTCCCAGCAGTTTGCGGGCATTGGCGATGTAAGACACATCCGTCGCGTGTTTCGATGTGAACACCGGGAAGCCATCGACGCCCATCACCTGTGCGCGCTTGATTTCCGTGTCCCAATAGGCGCCTTTGACCAGCCGCACCATGATCTTGCGGTCGAGCCGCTGCGCCAGTTCGTACAGCCAGTCGAGCACCGCGGGCGCGCGCTTGCCATAGGCCTGCACCACCACGCCAAAACCCTCCCAGCCCTTCAGCGACGGTTCGGCCAGAACCGTTTCGATCACGTCGAGCGAAATATCCAGCCGATCCGCCTCTTCGGCGTCAACGTTCAGCCCGATCCCGGCAGAGCGCGCCAGTTGGCACAAGGTCCGCAGACGCGGCATCAGCTCTTCCATGACGGCCTGTTTCTGCAACGTGTCATAGCGCGGATGCAGGGCAGAGAGCTTGACCGAAATGCCCGGATTGGTGCGGATGTCATTGCCCTTGGCGGCCTCTGCGATGGCGCCAATCGCCCGAGAGTAGGCCAGATGATAGCGCTTTGCGTCCCCTTCGGTACGCGCCGCCTCGCCCAGCATGTCATAGGAGTAGGTATAGCCCTTCTCCTCCATGCCAGATCCACGTTTCATCGCCTTTTCAATGGTTTCGCCCAGAACAAACTGCGCGCCCATTTCCTTCATGGCGCGGCTGACGGCGGTGCGGATCACCGGCTCGCCCAGTCGTTTGATGGCCGAGCGCAGCGCGCCCACGGGGCTGGGTTTGCCTTCGTCCAGAACCTTGCCGGTCAGCATCAGCGCCCAAGTGGAGGCGTTGACCAGCGGCGAGGTCGAATGCCCCATGTGTTTGCCCCAGTCGGAGGGGGCGATCTTGTCTTCGATCAGCGCGTCGATGGTCTCCGCATCCGGCACGCGCAGCAGGGCCTCGGCCAGACACATCAGCGCCACGCCCTCATCGGTCGACAGCCCGTACTCAGCGAGGAAAACCTCCATAAGGCCCGGATTGGTCGTGCCGCGGATGTCCCGCACGAGGGATGCCGCCCGCGCGACAATGGCCTTGCGGTCCGTCTCGGACAGATCCGCCTGCCGGATCAGGGCCTCGACAGTCGCGGCCTCATCGGCATAAGCGCCATGCAGAATCCGCTGGCGCGGTGAGCGGGAAACGGTGTGATCGAGGGACATGGCGAGCCTTTCAAAGTGACAGGCTCAGGTTATGCTATTCTTTGCAGGACTTTTGCCTTATGATTGGGGGAAGTTCAGGCGAAATGGCGAAAAATGCCATAACTCGCAGGAAAAGTGAAAAGATATTTGGCGATTGGAAGGCCGATGAAGACGGAAGATCTCGACAGCTTCGATCACGCGATTCTCAGGGTTCTGGCAGAAGAGGGCCGCGTCTCTGTTACAGAATTGGCGCGCCGGATCGGATTGTCAAAGTCGCCCACGCAGGCGCGCCTCAAACGGCTTGAGGAAAGCGGTGTTATTCGCGGCTACCGCGCGATCCTCGATCCGATCCGGCTCGGGCTTGATCACGTGGCTTTTGTCGAAGTGCGTATGAACGACACCCGCGAAGCCGCGCTCGAGGCGTTCAACACCGCTGTGGCCGCGATCCCGGAGGTAGAATCGGCGCACTTGATTGCCGGGAATTTCGACTACCTCCTCAAGGTGCGCACCGCCGACATGCGCGCCTATCGGCGGTTTCTGGCAGAAAAACTTTCGAGCTTGCCGGGCATGTCCGTCACCTCGACCTATGTTGCCATGCAGGCGGTCAAGGACGACGGTCTCGCGGATGTGATTTGATTTTTGCGCCTGCGCGGGGAGGCTTGGATCATGTGGAAAACCTCTGCTCTTCTGGCCGTCATGGCCAGCGCGGCCCTGGCCGATGGCTGCCCGGTCGCGCCGAAAATCGAAGCCGAACAGGCACAGCTTCTGGAAAACTTGCAGGCGGCGCCCAACTACATGACAGCGCGGGGCCTGACGGCGCAACTCTGGACGCTGTGGCTCCAGACTCCGGATGAGGCCAGCGGGCGGATGCTGGACGAAGGCCGCTCGGCGCAGCGCGTCTCCGATTGGGACGAGGCCGAAGCGCGGTTTGACGCGCTGATCGGCTACTGCCCGTTCTATGCCGAAGGCTACAACCAGCGCGCCTTCACGTCCTTTCTGCGCGGCAACTATCTGGCCGCTTTGCCGGATCTGGACGAGGCGCTGCGGATCAACCCGGCGCATGTCGGGGCGCTGTCGGGGAAGGCGCTGACCCTGATGCGGCTCGGGCGCGAAGACGAGGGGCAAGAGACGCTGCGCGCGGCGCTTGCGCTCAATCCATGGTTGCCGGAACGCGGGTTGCTCAAGACGCCTGCCGAAGACAAGCTTTGATCGCTTTTAAGCGTGCCATTCCCTCTGTACTTCCGCCCCGCGCTTGGTAGACAGGGGGCGCTGGCCCGCGTGGTGGAATGGTAGACACAGGAGACTTAAAATCTCTAGGCCTTAGTGCCGTGCCGGTTCGAGTCCGGCCGTGGGTACCAGCTATTAAAAGGCAAAGAGCGACGCGACCCTGCGCAAAACGAGGTCACCAGCCTTTGGCATCCGGCCCGAAATCGTAAGGGATAAGCGGCGTATCAAGCGGCAGGCGTAGCTTGTCCGGCGCACCGTGGTTGTAGAGAATCGTCGGAAAGTTCACCACCAGCACGTCCTTGTCGCCAATATTGTGATCCGCGTGCCAGACATTGCGCGGCACGTTTACGATGCTGGGTTGATCTTCGCTCAGAACGATCTTGGACACCTGTCCGTAGGTGCTGCTTTCGGGGCGCACGTCATAGAGGATCAGCTCCATTTCACCCTGCAACAGGAAGTAGCGGTCTTCATGGTGCTGATGCAGCCCCCAGCCTTTGACCACGCCCGGGCGAATGGTGAAGCGATAGACAAACTCGACAGGATCCGGGTGCCAATCCCAGCGTTTGTCGAACATCTCGATAATCGAGCCGCGATCATCAATGTGCTTGCGCGACATGCGCTGTGTCATGCCATCGGGCAGGGTGCGCACAGGCTCGCCTTGGTCTGACACGGTGCGTTGGTCGGCTTGCGCGGCCGCAATGGTTTTTTCGAGCAGGTTGTCTTGAATTTTGGTCATGGCTCATCCGATCTCAAATGCGGAACGCGGTAAACGGGTATTTGCGAGGTCACTTTTGTGGCTTTGTCTGTTTTTGCCAGGGACGCATGGCGGACGGGCTGGCAAACGACGTGACAACGCTCCGGGCGTTGGCAAAATCAGCCCCGTCCTGCCATGTCTCCGGCGTCTCGTTCAACAGGCGTTGTGCGGTGGCGGTGTCGCCCGTGCGCGCGAGAAGCACCATGCGGAGGAAATGCGCGGGGCGATCCGAGTCCGGCACTGCCTGCTCCAGCAGATCCACACCCGCCAGCGCCGCCTCCGGATGGTCCTGGTTCAGGATGTGCAGCGTCTTGATCCATGCGCCGCGATCTTTGCCAAGGGACTGCGCCAGAAGCTCTTTGGGCGCGGCGTTCTCCTCGCCCCTCGCCAGACAGCGCAGCGCGAGCCAGGCATTCTCCGCCTCCTTGCGCTGTGCGGGCATCAGGCCAAGATCCATCGGCGCGCCGTTCACGGCGATATTCGGTTGCGCATCGGGCTCGCAAAGCCGCAGCCCCGCCATGGCACAGGCCTCCTCAACGCTTTGCGCCATCGCACCGCCACAGGCCGAAAACAGCCGGGCAATCTTGAACTGGATGCTGGCCTCGCGCTTCATCTGGTTCAGAAATCCGGGCCGTCCGATCCTGGCCAGCCAGGTCCCCAGTTCAACGGCCCGCGCCTCGGGTGTCGCGGCAAACCGTTCCGGCGTATGGCTGGTCAGTTTCAGCGCGCCAGAGGCGCCGGTGCTGGCAATACGCAAATCACCCGCGTGCATGAACTTGGCCCACATGTACAGATCGGACTGGCCGTACTCCCAGGGCGCATCCTCCCAGCCCACCGGCAGATCGACATAGGTTTGGCGGCGGTAGGCGACGTAGTTCAGCCCGCTCGACAGGTGACTGTGGCGCCGTACCGCCTCGCGGATCGACGGCACTCCGTGGTTGAGCGCGCCCCATTGCACGGCCCCGTTTGGAAGCAACCTGATCTCTGACTGCGTTACCCAATCGGCCTCTTCCAGCAGTCCGAGCATGATCGACAAATGATCCGGCGCCCACAGGTCATCATCGCTCAAATGACACACGTACTTTGCCGCGCTTTCGCGAATAACGGGATCCCTGTAGGCCTCGCCATACCGCGGCCCCTTGGGCTGCGCCACGTAGCGGATCCGGTCATCCTGCCTTGAGAACTGCTCGACAATCTCGGCGGTGCGCTCAGGCGCGCCATCGCCAATCACAACCATTTCCCAGTCAGTGAAGTCCTGCGCCCGGACGCTCGAGATTGACATGAACAGCGCGTCGGCGTGGTTGAAGGTTGGGCAAATAACCAAAAAGGTCGTCATGGGAAGAGCGCGTCCAACAAGAAAACCAATATGTCCCAAGTGACTTGGTCGTCATGCGATTCTGACGCATTGCGCGATGGCTTTCAAGCCCACCACCATAGGTAGCAAGCTTTCCGTTTTCATATTTCCGTATGGTGCGACAATGAGCGATCCGCTCCGGCTGTGCGTGCCGGTGAATTCAAGCCCGCAGAAGCCGTCTCAACCGCGCCTGCGCCGGACAATCCCGAGCCCGCCACCAGCCAGAAGCAAAAGCCCGAACGCGCCGGGCAGAGGCACCGCCGAGAGCGTGCCAGCGGTCAGCGTGGCTCCCGCAGGATCAGAAAAGCTTGCCGCCCCGCCGGTCCCCTGAGACGCCAAAAGATAGGCGGAGAAAACCGCGCCCGTCAGGTTGACCTCGGTGCCGTCAGGCGGCGGCGCAGCGTTGCCATAAGAGGTCACGGAGAAGTTGAAGCTGCGAAATCCATTGGTCCATTCCGCCACCGATCCGGCCCCCGTGGTGCCGATCCGTTGCGGGCTAAAGATGGTTCCGCCATTCCAGTACATACCCGGTTGAGAAGGACCGCCTGTCTGTTTGTAAGTGTAGCTGCCATTCCAAAGCGCGCCCGCGCCAATGGCCCCGGAAATCGTGGTGACCCAATCCCCACCAACGCCAGCATATTGGTATGCTTCGTATCCACCGGTAAACGCCGCCGGACTTTCCCAGGTCAGAAGGCCGGTGATGCTGGTCTCGACCGTTGCGCCATCCAGAATATGTGCCGGATCATCGATCAGCAGTTGTATGTATGTGGTCGCCTGAGCGGCAACCGGGCTGACAAGCAGCGCAAGCGCGGCAATCCATCCGGTCAGTTTCAAGACACATCCCCCCCTGTTCCCCTGACCGACGGTAGCCGAGTGGGGCAGTCCCTTTCCGGATAAGGTGCAAAACGCCTCGTGGCACAAGCCGGTGGAAAAGCCACGTGGCCTGACTTAAAACGGACGGCAACACCCGGATCGGGGCGCAGTTTTGGGTGGCATTTCATGACAAAGACAGTCCTCATCGGCGTTGACGGCGGCGGAACGCTCTGCCGCGCGGCCGCCCGTGTGGGGGGGACCCGCTTCGAAGTGGAGGGGTCGGGGGCCAATGCCTCGTCTCATCCCGATTTATGCGTCACCCGCCTGCGCGCGGTTCTGGACAGCCTTGCGCAAGAGGCGGGTCTGACACCGGATCAGCGCGCTGCGGCGCAGGTCTATATCGGCCTCGCCGGGGTCACCGGACCGCAGATCGCCGCCCAAATCCGATCTGGTCTTGGCCTGCCACGCGCCGTGATCGAAGAGGACCGCGCGGCGGCGGTGGCCGGGGCACTCGGCACAGAGGACGGCTGTCTCGCAGCATTGGGCACCGGCTCGTTCCTGGCGCGGCAATCGGACGGGGCGGTGCGCTATCAGGGCGGCTACGGTCTGCGGCTCGGCGATGAGGCCTCCGGCGCGTGGCTTGGCCGCGAGATGCTGAGCGCCGCGCTGCGCGCACAGGACGGGTTTGGTCCTCAAAGCGATCTGGGCCACGCGCTCCTGACCCGGTTCGGCGGTCCTGCCGGGGTGATTACCTTTGGGTTGGAGGCCAGCCCACAGGCGCTGGCCGAACTGGCCCCGGACATCACCGCTGCGGCGGGCGCGGGGGATGCTTTGGCGACAACTCTTTTGATGCGCGGCGCGGGGTACATCTCGGACGGGCTGATGGCCCTCGGCTGGCGCGTTGAGCCTGTGGTGCTCACCGGCGGCCTCGGCCCACGCTACGCGGCTTGGTTGCCGGAGCCGATGCAAGCCTCTCTGAGAGAGCCTAAAGGCAGCGCCCTCGACGGCGCTCTGATGCTGGCGGAGCGCAGGACATGACGCAGGTCTACACAGGCGCACGGATCTTTGACGGGAAGGCGTTCCGCGACGGCCCGCTGGTCGTGTCGGAGGGTACCATCGCCGAGCACGGCGCAGGCGAGACCGTCACGCTTGACGGCGGGCTGCTTGTCCCCGGCTTTGTCGATCTGCAGGTGAACGGCGGCGGCGGGCGCATGTTCAACCACAGCCCCGATGTCGAAACCCTTCGGATCATGGCCGAGGCCCACGCGCGGCTCGGCGCAACCACCTTCCTGCCGACCCTGATCACCGACACGCCAGAGATCACAGCCGCCGCCATCACCGCCGTCCGGGACGCCATCGCGCAAGGCGTGCCGGGCATAGCCGGTCTGCATCTCGAAGGCCCGCACCTCGCCCGTCCAAAAGCCGGGGCGCATGATCCGGATCTCATCCGCCCCATGACACAAAGCGATCTGGCGCTGCTGCTGGAGGCGGCATCCTTCCTGCCTTTGCTCAAGATCACCGTCGCGCCTGAAACCGTGACGCCAGACCAAATCGCCCGGCTTGCAGGTGCAGGCGGTCTGGTCTCGCTCGGCCACAGCGATTGCGATTTTCCAACGGCGCAGGCGGCGGCAGGCGCGGGGGCGCGCTGCGTCACGCATCTGTTCAACGCCATGAGCCAGATCACCTCCCGCGCGCCCGGTCTCGCGGGTGCGGCGCTGGCCGATGGCCGCCTCTCCGCCGGGCTGATCGCCGACGGCATCCACGTGCATCCGGCCACCATGGCGCTTGCGCTGGCAGCCAAACAGGGGCCGGGGCAGGTCTTTCTGGTGAGTGACGCCATGGCCGTGGCCGGAAGCGATGCGCAGGGCTTTTCTCTCAACGGTCGCACTGTGTTGCGCGCGGAAGGGCGGCTGACGCTGGAAGACGGCACGCTTGCAGGCGCTGATCTGGACCTCGCCACGGCCATCCGCAACGTGACCGCTCTCGACATTCCGCCCGACCAGGCGCTCGCCATGGCCACGCGCATCCCGGCCGAGATCGCAGGGCTTGATGCAGGCCGTCTGACACCGGGCGCGGCGGCGGATATGGTCTGGCTCTCCGAGAACTTTGACCTGCGCGGCGTCTGGCGGCGCGGCGTTCGGCTCTAGCGGACAAAAGTCATCCATGACTTTTGCAAATTCCTTCGAAGGAATTTGCGATTCACCCTCCCGTTGAAACCCTTTAGGATGCGCCGGCGAACAGAATTCAGGTTTTCCCATGTCCCGTGCAGAAGAAATTTCCCAACGTATCAGCGAATTGGAAGCAGAGCTTGAAGCGGAACGCGCCCGCCGCGCCTGTGACGGCTGCTTCAAGATGAAAGGCGGCAAGCCTCATTTCGATCCCGAAACCCGCACAGAGCACCGCAAGCACCGTGTCACGCTAAAGGAACTGCGCCACCGCACGCCCATCGGGCAATTGCTCACCGGGCCGGTGATCTTCAGCCTGATCGTGCCATTCGCCATCATTGACCTCTGGGTCACGCTCTACATGTGGATCTGTTTTCCGGTCTACGGCATCCCGCTTGTCCGCCGCAGCGCATATGTCAAAATCGACCGCCATCTGCTGGCCTATCTCAACGTCTTTCAGAAAATCTATTGCGCCTATTGCGGTTACTGCAACGGGGTTGTCGCCTACGTGCGCGAGGTGGCGGGGCGGACAGAGGCCTTCTGGTGCCCGATCAAACACGCCTCCAAGGTTGCCGGATCGCATCCGCGCTATGCCGGGTTCCTGGAGTATGGCGATGCAAAAGACTACATCACGCGGCTCGACGAATCCCGTGCGCGGCTGAAAGATGCGGGGCCTGAGTAAGGGGCACCGCACGCTGTCCCAACCCTTTGTTTACATCCCCGCAGCAGATTCCTCCCCGGTACCAACTGGAAAACCGGATTGAACCGCTTAGGCTCTGACAAAGCCCGCGCGGACCGCCCCAAAGGGGGATGTTCGATCTGATCAGACGTGCAAGCCGGGTTTGAACGCCCTGGCCTTGAATATCCGTGACTTGGCGGCCGCCTCTTTCAGGCTTTCACATCAAAGACATGCAAGACCCGTCCGGCAAACCCGCCGTGGCGGGCGACCGTTCAGCAATAGCGCTCCGGCCCGATCCACTGCTCATCGTTGTATCGATCGCCATGCGCCCAGCCGACCGGCAGGATCGCGTCAATGCGAGCCAGATCGTCGGCGCTCAACTCTGTATTCGCCCCTTTCACCAGTTCCGCAAAATGCGCCACGGAGCGCGTGCCGGGGATCGGCAGCATATGTGCGCCCTGCGCCAGAACCCAGGCAATCGCCAGCCCGGCGGCGGGCAGTTCCATCTCGGCGGCCAGCTTGCGGAACGGTTCGGTCAACGCGAGGTTGGCCGAGAAGTTCGGCTCCGCAAAGCGCGGCGCGGCTTTCAGGAAGGGCAACGTTGGGATGATCTCTGCCGCCAGCGGTGTGTCCGTCAGCAGCGAGCGACACACCGGCGAGAACGCCACCAGCGCCGTGCCCAGTTCCTTGCAGGTCTGCACCAGCCCCAACTCCGGGAAGCGCGTCGCCAGCGAATACTCCGACTGCACCGCCGCCACCGGGTAGACCGCATTGGCCCGGCGCAGGGAGCTTGGCGCTATCTCAGAAAACCCAATGGACTTGCATTTGCCCTTGGTCACCAGCGCCGCCATAGTCTGCGCCACCTCTTCGATGGGCCGCTCCGCCTCGCGCCGGTGCACGTAATACAGATCAACACAGTCAATTCCGAGCCGCTCCAGCGAGGCATCCAGCATCGCCTCCAGATGCTCGGGTGAGTTGTCAAACCGCCGGGTGCCATCCGCATCCGCCGTGATCCCGCCTTTTGTGGCGATGTGGAACTGATCCCGCGCGCCGGGGTTCGCCTTCAGATAGGTGCCAATCGCCGTCTCCGACCGCCCCATGCCGTAGACATTCGAGGTGTCGATATGGGTCACCCCGGCCTCAAGCGCCGCGTCGAGAATGGCATAGGAGTTTTCTTCGGTTGTCGGCCCGTAGAAATCTGCAAAGGACATGGCACCGATGCCAAGGCAGGAGGTCTTGGGGCCGTTCCGGCCAATCTGAACCTGTTTCATCTTGGATCTCCTCAGGCGGTGCGGCGGGCGTCGATGGCGGCGATGGCGGCGGCGATGGCCTCGTCGATGCCAAGGCTCGACGTGTCAATCAACACCGCATCCTCCGCCGGTTTCAAGGGCGCATCGGCGCGGTTCATATCCCGCGCATCCCGTTCCTTGACGTCTTTCAGCACGGTCTCAAAGCCCGTGTCATGGCCACCGGCCATCAGTTCCTTGAAACGGCGTTCCGCCCGCACCTCGGCGCTGGCGGTGACAAAGAGCTTGGCCTCGGCGCTCGGGCAAATCACCGTGCCTATGTCGCGCCCATCCAGAACCGCCCCGCCGGAACGGCGGGCAAAGGCGCGCTGAAAATCGGTCAGGGCCGCGCGCACTTCGGGGATCGCCGCAACCTTGGACGCCGCCTGCGCCACCTGCGGCGTGCGCAGATCGCTGGCTTCAAGATCCTCCGGCGTCAGCGCCTCCGCGGCCGCTACAGCCTGCGTTCCGTCCAGCGTCTTGCGCCCCACGGCCCGATAGAGCAGCCCCGTGTCGAGATGGGCAAAGCCGTAATGCGCCGCCACGGCCTTTGAAATCGTACCTTTCCCGGCCGCCGCCGGGCCATCAATGGCAATGGTAAAGCGCATGGTTTCACTCCTGTCCCGTTACAACAGAGGCGACCCGTCAGGGTCGATGATGGGCTTCCGTCTTATCTCGCCAAATCGCCCGCATCTGGCGCGCCCCGTCAATCCGCCTCGTAGACAAAAGCCGGTGAAAAGCTCGGCGCGCCGGATTGCCCGGCCTCCGCTACGATCTCCAGCAGCGGCCAGTCGTCGTCATACTCATCCGCGCTCGCCTCGGCGCTCTCGCGCAGGTCTTCGAGCCGCTTGAGGCGCACCCCGCTGCCGTCCAGCACTTCCAGCAAAACCCGCAGCGCCTCTTCCGGCGTGCCGGGGCAGGCGGCGAGGGTCAACTCACCCGCATAGGGCTCGCCCCCCTCCATGGACGGATCATAGACGTCGAGCACGGCGATGCTCACCCCGCTCGCCACCTCCGCGCCCCAGGGCTCAAAGCTGTAGGCAGGTGTGCTGACCATCCCGGCCCTGGCATCCTGCGCCATCGCGCCCACGTCCGCCGGGAAGGGAAAATGCTCGTCCAGATACTCCGACAAAGGCCCCGCATGGCCGATCCGCAAAAGGCGGCAGCTCTGATCGGCAATCGCCTCCACAACGTCCAGCAGCGCCTCCGCCAGCCCCTCGGCTTCAACCACGAACAGCTGCGCCGCGCCGCCATACTGACCGCCCTCGGCCAGCTGCAACGGGCCAAGCGGATCATAAAGATGCAGGCTGATGTAAAACGGGCTCATACCGCGTCCTTTCGGCTCAGAAACATGCGCGCCGGCGTGTAAACCGCCGCCAGCACCGCCAGTCCCAGCTTGATTGGGGTCACGGTCGAAATCACCGTCAGCACCTTCGGGTCCGCCATGCCGCTCTCGATCACCGCTGGTTCCGCCACCTGAATGGCGCTGCGCAGCTGGTCCAGATAGGCAAAGAGCAGCGCGTTTTCGGTGATCTCAAGCCCGGCGTAGACCACGATCACGATCAGCGCCAGGACCCTCGGGCGCATGGCAAAAAACAGCCAGAGCGAGAAGAGCAGCACAAAGATCGGATCGACCCACTGCAAGAGCGGCTCATAAAGATCAAAGCGATCCGGGCGCGCATCGAGGTTCACCACAAAGGTAAAGAAATCCCCCGATGTGTAAGGGCCGATCTGCATCTGCGGCAGGAACCCTTCCGTCACCGGCGCGATCAGCCCAAGCAATACCCCGGCCTGTATCAACAGCACCACAAGCGCCAGCACCCCGACGCGGTTGGCGGTTTGCGCGCGCGCGTCAGTCACGGCGGATCACAGCCCCCAGATCGCCCATCAGGCGCTCGAAAATCGGGAAGGAGGTGGCAATGGGCTGGCCATCATCCACGCTCATCGGCGCTTCGGTGGCAAAGCCCATGACAAGGAAAGACATGGCGATGCGGTGATCGAGATGGCTCTCGGCGGTCACCCCGCCCGGCACATCGCCAAAGCCGCGCCCATGCACGGTCCACCAATCCTCGCCTTCATCCACGGTAATTCCGGCGGCGCGCAGCCCGGTGGCCATGGCATCAATGCGGTCGCTCTCCTTGACGCGCAGCTCCTTCACGCCGGGCATATGCGTCTTGCCTTGCGCAAAAGCCGCCACCACGGACAGCACCGGATATTCGTCAATCATGCTCGCGGCCCGCTCCGCCGGAACCTCGATCCCCTTGAGATCCGGCGAAAACCTCGCCCGCAGGTCCGCCACAGGCTCGCCGCCTTCCTCGCGCATGTTCTCGAATGTCAGATCCGCACCCATGTCCTGCAGGGTAAAGAACAGGCCCGCCCGCGTCGGGTTCAAACCGATGTTCGGCACCAACACGTCCGAGCCTTCGGTGATCAAAGCGGCACAAACCGGGAATGCGGCCGAGGACGGATCGCGCGGCACGACAATGGTCTGCGGCTTGAACTCCGGACGCCCCTGCAGCGTGATCACGCGGCCCTCCGCGCTGTCCTCGCTGGACAGGGTCGCGCCGAAACCGGCCAGCATCCGCTCCGAGTGGTCCCGCGTCGCCTCGCGCTCGATCACCACCGTCTCGCCGGGCGCATTCAACCCCGCCAGCAGCACCGCACTTTTCACCTGCGCGGACGGTACAGGCGTCGCATAACGCACCGGAACCGGCTCCTTCGCGCCGACAATGGTCATCGGCAAACGCCCACCCGAACGGCCATAAGCCTTCGCCCCGAACAGCGCCAACGGATCGGTCACCCGCGCCATGGGCCGCTTGTTCAGGCTCGCATCTCCGGTAAAGGTCGCGGCAATCGGGCAGGTCGCCATCGCTCCCATGATCAACCGCACCCCGGTCCCGGAGTTGCCACAGTCGATCACATTCTCCGGCTCGGCAAAGCCGCCAACCCCGACACCATGAATGTGCCAGGTCTCCCCCATTTTCTCGATATCCGCACCAAAGGCCTGCATCGCCTTCGCGGTATCAAGCACATCCTGCCCCTCCAGAAGCCCTGTGACCTTGGTCTCGCCCACGGTCATCGCGCCAAGGATCAGGCTGCGGTGCGAGATCGACTTGTCGCCGGGCACATGCGCCTCCCCGGTCAGCGGGCCGCTCTTGTGCGATGTCATCGGAATGGGTGTGCCGTGGGCAGACATGGGGGGACCTCCGGAAAACTGCTCGCAGCCTGATAAACGCTGCCGCTGTTAGCGTCCAGACCGTGTTTCTTTGGGCCCGCAAATACCTCGGGGGTCCGGGGGCTGGCCCCCGAATGAAAATTTTCACCGAAAAATTTTCGCCCCGATCAGCCCAGGCGCCGGAACGTCATGTAATGCGGGGTCCGGCCCTCGCGCAGGGCCTTCTGCTCGTAGCGTGTCGAGAGCCAGTCGTCCCAAGCCACGCGCCAGTCTTCGGGCCCCTCGGCCGGCCACTCGAACCCGGCTTTCGGCACTTCCAGCAAGGTCTGCCGCACGTAGTCCGGAATATCCGTCGCCACGCGAAACTCTGCGCCCGGCTTCATCACCCGGGCCAGCGGCTTAAGGTGCTCCTGCGTGACGAACCGGCGCTTGTGGTGGCGTTTCTTTGGCCAGGGATCGGGGTAGAGCAGGAAGGCTTTCTCCACGGACTGCTCGGGCAGCACGTCAAACAGGTTGCGCACATCGCCCGGATGCACCCGCAGGTTTGTCACCCCGGCCTTGCGGATCTTGCCCAGCAGCATCGCCACCCCGTTCATGAAGGGCTCGCAGCCGATGATGCCGATGTCGGGATAGGTCTGCGCCTGATGCACCAGATGCTCCCCGCCGCCAAAGCCGATCTCCAGCCACAGCGGCCTTCCATCAAACAGCGCGTCCACATCCAGCGGTTCCCGCTCCGGGTTCTCTTCCCAATCCACAGCCCCCGGCGACAGCGCGTCGAGGTCCTCCTGCAGGTAAGCCTCCTGCGCCGGTTTCAGCGTCTTGCCCCGCACGCGACCATAGAAATTGCGCCAGGGCGCGTCGGGATGTTTGTTCGAGGTTGTCATGGGCCGCGCTCATAGCGCGTGGAGCGACGGTGGATCAAGGGGATTGAACCATAGGGATCAAATGCGCTTCTGTCGTAGGTGCTTGGGGACGGAAAGGAACCCTCTATAAACACTTGTGACGGCGTTGCACAGACCGATTGCGTCTCTGTTTGTCGGTCCATCTAAAGGTGATTTATGTTGTAAGGTTAAGAGACTCCAACTACCGTCCTTCAGTTGGGGCAAACACCCCAGAGTTATTTCAAATATTGAGGGACTACATGAAATTCAGTTTCTTGGGCGCGCTCGCCTTTGGAGTTATGCTGTCTGGTGCTGCACAGGCTGCAACGTTGACAAATGGATCGCTCACAGGGGGCGTGGCGAATGGGTTCGTTCCTTCTGGTTGGTCGTCAACATCCGGATCTCCTGATACAAATGACCTGTCCAACAACGTTGGCTTGTCCAGCATTGGATTTAATGCTCCCCCAAGTGGCGCTTCGCCCGATGGTGGAACATGGGTGGGTATTGGTGCCGCGACCTCTTTCAACGAAGGCTTCGCTCAGACAATTTCCGACTTTTTGGCCGGGGCAACCTATTCGCTGTCATGGTATGCTGGAAACTTTGGCGCGCTGTCTTACACCTCGACAAATTCGATTTCCGTCTTTCTTGATGGACAACTCGTTGGGACCGGCTCGGCATTGACGCTTGGCTCTTCATGGATCGCAGAGTCGATTTCCTTCACAGCAACGTCCGCATCACAAGTCTTGTCCTTTGCGTCCACGTCCAACGTTCCGTCCTATCTGTCAATTGACGGGATCGCTTTGTCATTGTTGTCAGAACCTGGGCCCACAACGCCAGAAACGTCAGAAGTGCCGCTGCCCGCTGCGGGTGGTTTGCTGACCCTTGGGCTCGGAGGTTTGGCCTTCATGCGCCGCCGCAAGTCGCGCGAAGTCTAGTAAAAGCCTGAAGCACAGGCGTCCTGAAAAGCAGCAGGGTGCAAAACCACATTGGAACGGCGGTCAGCTCGGATGCAGACCGCCGTTTGTCGTAAGCACTATGTGCGAATTGGTGTTCGCGGATTGGGTGAGTCATTTGTGCAACGCGCTGGAGTGGGTTGCGCAAATCATTCCGCGTGCACTTGCGGGCTGAGACTCGCCTTGAGAGAGAATCGTCATCCTTTCTCCAAACGGACACCCAAATGATGATCAGTCGCTTTTTTGCCCCGCTCCTTGCCGCCGCCACCTTCGCCAGCGCCGCCCCGGCCTCGGTTGTGGTCAACATCACCGAAGACGGCTCTGACCTCGTCATGCAGGTGACCGGCAGCCTGAACACCGACAGCCTGCTCAAATATTTCGGGTCCTTCTCGAATTACGGCAGCAGCTTTTCCACCGATTACTTCGGCATTCGCACGCAAAGCTACAACTTCTACGATGCGGATCTGTCGGGAGGGGTCAGCTATACCCTGTCGCCCACGCGCAACACGCTCTTCAACACCGGCGATACCTTCTGGTTCAACCACGATGGTGAGACGATCGGCCTCGCGACCACCTATGTCTCCGGCAGCGCGATCTCCAGCTCGGCCCGCTTTACCAGCGGCTCTCTCGCCACGTTGGGGCCGGATCTGGGTAGCTATGTCTGGACGCTGGGCAATGGCGAGACGATCACGCTGAATGTCGGCATCAGCCCGGTGCCGCTGCCTGCCGGTGGCCTTCTGCTGGCCGGGGCGCTCGCGGCCCTGGGCCTGCGCAAGCGCCGCAAGACCGCCTAGGGGTCAGGCCACAAACAGGGGCCGCGCGGTCTTCATGTCTGGTACCAGAATATCCCGGAATGCTTTCACCCGCGCGCCCGTCCAGACATCGGGATGGGCGACAATCCAGATGTCGGCGTAGGATTGCGGCGGCAGGCAGGGCACCTGCACCAGCCCGGGCAGGGCGCGGCCCAGAAACATCGGCATCCGCACGATCCCCAGCCCGGCCTGCGCCGCCCCGGCCATGGCGATCATATCGTCAAACCGGTAGCGAACGCGCGCGCCGGGATAGGCGCTTTGCACGCTTTTCGGCAGGTCCGAGTGATCGGCAAAGAGGATCCAGTCGTGCGGGCCTTTCGGGTCATCGCGGATGCGATCGGCCCAGTCCTTCGTGGCAAAGCTGGCCGTGTGCTGCTCGGTCAGGCGCAAGCCTTTCAGCGTATCGCCGGGCGCGCGGCTCACACGGATCGCAACATCCGCCTCGCGGCGTGTCAGGTCCAGCAGATCGTTTGTCGCCCGAACCTGCAACGAAACGTCCGGGTAGGTCTCACGGAAGCGCTTCAAACTTGGGGCGAGCACATGGGCGATGAGCAGCTGCGGGGCGGTGATGGTCAGCGGCCCGCTCAGCCGTGCATCCGCCCCGGCCAGTTGCCGCAGCAAACTGTCGGTCTCCGCCGCCATGGCCGCCGCGCGCTCCGCCACGCGCAGGCCCGCCTCTGTCGGCTGATAGCCGTCGGCCAGCCGTTCAAACAACGTCAGCCCAAGCGCCGTCTCCAGCCGCGACACCCGGCGCGCGACGGTGGTGTAGTTGACGCCCAAAGCCTCTGCCGCCGCCGCAAGGGTCTTTCCCCGCACCAGCGCCAGAACGGTTCTGAGATCATCCCACTGTGGCTCCATGGCATGCGTTTTCGCATGCTCTGCGTGCAAACACACGCGTTTTCGCGCCGACCGTCGCGCCGTATCTCTGCTTGCATCACCAGACAGAGGAGCCTGCCATGATCTATGCCGTTGTGGAACTGACCATCTCGGACCAAGCCAGCTTTGACGCCTACGCCAAACAGGCCGGGGCGGCGCTTGTCAAATACGGGGCCAAGCCCGAAGCGATGAGCACGGAGCCGACGCAAATCGAAGGGGCAGGGGCCGCGCCGGGGCGCATGGTCTTGCTGTCTTTCCCGGACAAGGCGGCGGCGCTGGGCTGGATCGAAGACCCGGAGCTGCGGGAGGTCCACGCGCTGCGCCGCGCCTCCGGCGATTGCCGGATCCGGCTGATCGGGTAAAGAAAAAGCCGGGCAGAGAGATCTCGCCCGGCTTTCACTGTGATCCTGAGAAACCTCAGACCGCTTTTTTGAGCGCCTCGACGAGGTCCGTCTTCTCCCACGAAAAGCCGCCATCCGCGTCCGGCGCGCGGCCGAAGTGGCCATAGGCCGCGGTGCGCTGGTAGATCGGCTTGTTCAGCTCAAGATGCGTGCGGATGCCGCGCGGGGTGAGGTCAATCACCTGCGGGATCGCCAGTTCGATGTCGCGCGCTTCCACGTGGCCGGTGCCGTGGGTGTCCACATAGATCGACAGCGGCTTGGCCACGCCGATGGCGTAGCTGAGCTGCACCGTGCAGCGATCCGCCATGCCCGCAGCCACGACGTTCTTCGCCAGATAACGCGCCACGTAAGCCGCCGAACGGTCCACCTTGGTCGGGTCCTTGCCGGAAAACGCGCCGCCGCCGTGCGGCGCCGCGCCGCCGTAGGTGTCCACGATGATCTTGCGGCCGGTCAGGCCCGCGTCGCCATCCGGCCCGCCAATGACAAACTTGCCGGTGGGGTTCACGTGCCATTCGGTCTCGTCCGAAAGCCAGCCTTCGGGCAGGACCTCGGTGATGTAGGGGGCAACGATGGCGCGGATGTCCTCCGAGGTCAGCGCCTCATCGAGATGCTGCGTCGAGAGCACCAGCGAGGACACGCCCACCGGTTTGCCATCCTCGTAACGCACCGACAGCTGCGATTTCGCATCCGGGCCAAGCGCCGGTTCGGTGCCGTTCTTGCGCACCTCTGCCAGACGGCGCAGGATCGCATGGCTGTACTGGATCGGCGCGGGCATGAGCGCGTCGGTCTCGTTGGTGGCATAGCCGAACATGATGCCCTGATCGCCTGCGCCTTCGTCGCCGCGCTCACCGGTCACGCCTTGCGCGATATGGGCCGATTGCTCGTGCAGCAGGTTGGTGATCTCGCAGGTGGCGTGGTGGAACTTGTCCTGCTCGTAGCCGATGTCCTTGATGCAGGCGCGGGCGATCTCGTCGATCTTGCCCATGTATTCGGTCAGCTTGGCCTGATCGGTCAGGCCCACCTCGCCGCCGATAACAACGCGGTCCGTGGTTGCAAAGGTCTCGCAAGCCACGCGCGCCAGCGGATCTTCCGCAAGAAAGGCGTCAAGAACGGCATCGGAAATGCGGTCACAAACCTTGTCCGGATGGCCTTCGGAGACGGACTCGGAGGTAAAAGTATAGTTCTTGCGGGTCATGAAGAGTGCTCCATTGAGGTCCACCGCCACGCCAGGAAGCCGTTGTGACGGGATAAGATGGGATACGCGTTACGCGTGTGGGCAGGCGGGGTCAATGCCAATCGCGGCGACCGCGCAGCAATGACGCGGCGCAAAGCACGATCAGCGACAGGAGCCACGGTAAATCGCCGCTGCGTGAGTAAAGCGTTAAGCGTGCGGGCGGTGGCAGGGGCGCGTCGATGAACCCGGTTTCCCCAAGCGGCAGCGCCGCCATCACATGTCCGCCGCCGTCGATCACCGCCGAGACGCCGGTGTTGGCGGCGCGGATGATGGGCAACCCCTGTTCAATCGCCCGGATGCGCGCCTGCGCGAGATGCTGATACGGGCCGGACCATGTGCCGAACCAGGCGTCATTGGTGATCTGCAGCAGGAACGCCGGGCGCTCCGGCGCACGGTGCACGTCCTGCGGAAACACCGCCTCGTAGCAGATCAGCGGCAGGGCCTTGCCCAGCGGGCCAAGGTTGATCAGCTGTGGCCCCGGTCCGGCGGCATAGCCACCGCTGGCCCGTGCCGCGAGCCCGGCGATGTTCCAGCGCTGGAACAGGGCGGCGGCGGGCATGTACTCGCCAAAGGGGACAAGGTGATGCTTGTCATAGACCTGCGCCACGTCGCCATAGCCATCGAGCACCGCCAGCGAATTGTAATAACCCGCCCCGTCATAGCGCTGAATGCCGACAATCGCCGGGGTGCCCTGCGCAGCTTCAGTGATCGAGGCCAGCGCCGACGCGGCGTTGTGCAAAAGGGTCGGCACCGCCGTTTCGGGCCATACGATCAGGTCGGGGCGCGGCGCGCCGTCCTGTGGCGGGGCGGCGGTGAAGTCGATCTGACGCTGGAAGAAGATCGGGATCAGCCGGCGGTCCCATTTCTCGTGCTGCGCGGCGTTGGGTTGGATCAGGCGCACCGTGGGGCGGCCGCTCAGGTCTTGCTTGGCCGGTGTCAGCAGGAAACCCCCACCCAAAAGCACCACCAGCGCGGCCGCAGGCAGGAGCGCGCGGCGCGGCGCCGGGTTCTGGATGGTGTGGGCGAGCAGCGCTGCCGTGGTCAGCGTCAGCAGGGTCAGCCCGTGCGGTCCGATGACGGAAACCCATTGAATGGCCGGTGTCGGCTCCCACAGATACCCCACCAGTCCCCATGGAAAGCCGGTCAGCACATAGGCGCGGGCCAGTTCCGCCGCACTCCAGTAGAGCACGAGGCGCAGCAATGGGTGCCGCCCCGCCGCCGCGCCCCAGAAGGCCAGCGCCCAGAACAGCGACAGCCCGCCAGCCAGGCCCAGCAGGCCAAAGGGGGCCATCCAACCGGTTTGTTCGATGTCCACCAGAAACGGCTCGATGATCCAGCCCATCGACAGGCCGAAATAGCCCAGCCCAAAGGCCCAGCCTGTGCCCGCTGCCGTCACCCCCGGCGCGGTCCGGCCAAACAGCCAGACGATCCCGGTCAGCCCGGCAAAGGCCAGCGGCCACAGGTTGTAGGGGGCGGCACCCAGCCCCAGCAGAATGCCAAAGCCAAGCGCCAGAGGCAGCCGGGTCCAGCGCGGCAGGGCGCGCGTCTCGGCTTCGGCTGCCTGTGGCATGGTCAGGCCTCGGGCTGCGGCGCGGTCTGTGCCGCGGACGGCACCGTGCCCGGCAGCCGCACGCGCAAGCGCTTGATCCGGCGCGGGTCCGCATCGACCACCTCGAAATCAAGCCCTTCGGGATGGCGCACCACCTCGCCGCGCGCCGGGACATGCCCGGCCAGCATGAAGACCAGCCCGCCCAGCGTGTCGATTTCCTCTTCGTCGATCTCTTCGTGTTCGGTCAGGGCCATGCCCAGTTCCGCCTCGAATTCGGTCAGCGGTGTCTTGGCCAGCGCGAGATAGCATCCGCTGCGCTCGCGCGTCCACAGGTCCACCTCTTCGGTGTCGTGCTCGTCCTCGATCTCCCCGACCACCTGTTCGATCAGGTCTTCGATGGTCACAAGCCCGTCCACGCCGCCGTATTCGTCGATCACCAGCGCCATGTGCATCCGTTCAGTCTGCATCTTGGTCAGCAGAACGCCAATCGGCATCGACGGCGGCACAAACAGCAAAGGCCGCGCCATGCGCTGCAGGTCAAACCGCTGGCCGGTGCCGTTGAAGCCGTGGCTGAGCGCAAAGTCCTTCAGGTGCGCCATGCCGACAGGGTTGTCGAGCGTGCCGTCAAACACCGGGATCCGGGTCAGCCCGCTGTCGCGGAACACCTGCACCAGATCGTCTTTGGATGTGGTGGCGGGCACGGCGACGATCTCCGCCTTGGGAATCGCCACGTCCTCGACGCGCATGCGTCGCAGGTTGATCATGCCGTGCTGAGGGGTGTCGGGCAGTTTGGCAGCCGTGCCGTTCTGGGGCGGCGCGCTGTCGCTCTCGCCGCGTGACCAGCCAAACAGCCGCCGGATCAAACCGGGGCTTTTGCCGTTCATGGTTTCCATGTCGTGCGCGCTCTGCGCCGCGTTAGACGAGTCGTCGGTGTCGCCCATCGGTTCCTGTTTGTCCTGTTCTGATCCAACATGCCCCGAAGGGCCGTACTCAAAGGCCTTGCGGGCCGTTACTCTCTCTATATGGGTCGTCAATACCCAGTTTGCCAAGTATGGCGGTTTCCAGCCCTTCCATCACCGTGGCATCCGCGTCACGGATATGATCATAGCCCAGCAGATGTAACACCGCGTGAACGATCAGATGGGTGACGTGATCGGCAAAGGTCTTGCCTTGCTCTTCGGCCTCGCGTTCGCAGGTTTCAAAGGCAATGGCAATGTCGCCCAGTTCCTCCATCTCCGGTGCAAGCGGAGCGCCGCCGGGATCGTCTGCGGAGAGGTCCTCGGATGGCCAGCTGAGCACGTTTGTGGGGGTGGGCTTATCCCGGAACTGGGCATTCAGCTCCGCGATGCGCGCGTCATTGCAGCCCAGAACGGCGATCTCGAAGGCGCCATGGCCCAGATGATCCAGCACGGCCTTGGCCGCCCGCTCCGCCAGCGCGGGCAGATCGGCGGCTTGCCAGGAGTCGTCTTCGAGAATGGTATCGGTCAACATGCAGGCGCTCATAGGGCAGATCGGGTGGGGGAGTCGATTGATGGATTGCCGCATGGCGGCCTTGGGAACACCGCGTCCCGGACTTGGTCCGGGACCTCATGACTAGAGAACAAGCCACGCCGTCGACGGGCCGTGGTCCGGCGATCCAACCCTTGGTCCCCTCGATTTATCCCTGCCACTGGCGCGCTCGTCTTGTGTGGCTCGATACGACAACCCAATCGCCGTGCCGTCACGCCAAAGGCGTGCCGAGATCTTGTTGGCGCACCCTTGGTGCGACGGGACGGCCCGTCATGTCGGAGACATGCTTCCAGCATGATTGGCGCGGCTGCCTGCGGCCTTTATTCCGCGCTGGGGGCCGCTGACCATGGGGTCCCGGATCAGGTCCGGGACGCGGTGTTCCGGCTCACCCGACCTTTTCCGCATCCTTTTCATAGGCTTCGATGATGGCCGCCACCAGCGGATGGCGCACCACGTCCTTGCCGGTGAAATAGTTGAACGAGATGTTCGGGATCATGTTCAAAAGCCGCTCCGCATCCGCGAGCCCCGACGGCACCCCGCGCGGAAGGTCGATCTGCGTCCGGTCCCCGGTGATCACCATGCGCGAGCCTTCGCCCAGACGGGTCAGGAACATCTTCATCTGCATCGAGGTGGCGTTCTGCGCCTCATCAAGCACCACAAAAGCATTCGACAACGTCCGCCCGCGCATGAAGGCCAGAGGCGCAATCTCCACCGTCTTCTCTTCGATCATCTTGGCCAGCTGCTTGCCCGGCAGGAAGTCGTTCAGTGCGTCATAAAGCGGCTGCATGTAAGGATCGACCTTGTCCTTCATGTCGCCGGGCAGGTAGCCGAGCTTTTCGCCCGCTTCCACCGCCGGACGGGAGAGGATGATCTTGTCCACCGCACCGGTGATCAGCATGTTCACACCCACCGCCACGGCCAGATAGGTCTTGCCGGTGCCCGCCGGGCCAATGCCGAAGGCCAGCTCATTCTCGAACAGGGAGCGCACATAGGCTTTCTGCGCGTCGGTACGCGGCTCCACCAGCTTCTTGCGGGTCTTGATCTCGACCTTGCCGCCGCCGAACATCTCAAGCTGACCGGGCGATTGATCTTGCTCATCGTCGTGCAGGCGGAACTGGCGGTCAATCTCGCCGCTGCCGACCTCACGGCCCTGCTCAAGGCGCTCGTACAAGGCACGCAGCACTTCTGTCGCTTCGGCCTGCGCTTCGGGTTCGCCGTGGATGGCAAGCTGGTTGCCACGCCGCAGGATCTGCACGCCGGTTCGGCTCTCGATGTCGGTGAGGTTGCGGTCGTACTCGCCGCACAGGTCTATCAACAGACGGTTGTCAGGGAATTCAAGGATGGCTTCGGTCATGGTCGCCGTGTTCACGCATCTCTCCTGCGAGGGGTTCTGTCTATATATGGTGCCAACTGCCCCCGAGTCGCGCAAGTCTGGATAACCAATTGTCATGGAAATCCGCGCACTTTGTGTTTCACTTGGGCAATGCATCGTGTTCAGGAGGGCGCAGTGCAAACGACAGCAACTGGTGGTCTGACCGGAAACCGGCCTTCTCCAGCGTCGCTTTGGAAGCCAGATTGCCCGCACCGCATCCGCAGATGGCCCGCCCGCCAAGCCGCGCGACATCGTCGGCAAGGGTGCAGGCGATATAGGTCCCGAGCCCTGTGCGCCGGAAGTCCGGGGCGACCATCATGCCGATGTCCACCGCGTTGCGGCTCTCGATCACCCGGTTGGTCAGGCCGCAGCCTGCGATCTCGCCGCCCAGGGTGACGGTCCAGAGCGCGCCTGCGCGAAGCTGATCGGCCACTTCTTCTTCGCTGTCAAAAAAACCATCGTTCATGTGCCAAAGCGGCGCGATGTCACCCTGCGCGGCGGCGCGGATCTCGGCACCATCAAAGACTGCGGGCGGGCGCGGCAGGCGTTTGCGGAACAGGTGCCCTCCCACTTTGGAGACCCAGCCAAGCTGCTGACAGGCTTGCACAACGGGCCGGTCAAAGGATTTGACCAGCGCCGTGGCAATCGGGATCTGCGCCAGAAAAAGCCGCAACCGGTCTGTGCAGAGCGCCCGATCCGCGCTGAAAAACTCGACGAGGGTCGCGCCCCGCAAGATTGCATAGCTGCCGTCCGCATGGCCCCACGCTTCGCCGGAGCGGACCATTTCTTCAAGGAACCACTCCTGCGGTTCTGGCAAGGACGCAAGGTAGTCCTGCCGTTGGGGCAGAGCCGGGGAGGGCGCGCGGGCAAACTCAGACAAACGGGCCGCTCACATGAAAACGCCCCCGCAAACCTGCGAGGGCGTTTCTTGTCTGTTTGAAGGCAAGCCCAAGGATCAGAGCGGGTCGCCGATGATCGAGGTCGAACCTTGCTTGAAGTCGCCGCTGATCATCGTCGGCGGAGCCGCGCCAGAACAGACCGGCTTGCCGTATTTGTCGAGACGCGCCGAGAGGTAGCCCTCGACACCGTCGTCGATGATCCAGTGATCACAGCCGTTCGGATCGACCCAGATACCAGCCTGCATTTCGCTCAGACCATCACGGTCAAAGGACTGGCGGTCCTGGCTCTTGTCCGGGCCAACCGGATCACAGGCGGCAAGGGCGGCGATGACGCCAAGCGCGAAGAAGGGTTTGAACATGGTCATATCTCTTTATCCCTTCAGCGCAGGCAGATGATTTCGACGCGGCGGTTCTTCGCCATGCCGGTGCGGGTGCCGTTCGAGGCCACCGGCCAGCGTTCGCCATAGCCGCGCACATCCACGATGTTTGCGCCAATGCCCTTGGCCACGCGGGCAACAGACATGGCACGGTTGAAGCTGAGCTTCATGTTGTACTCATCCGATGCGCGGCTGTCGGTGTGGCCCGAAATGATGAAGGCCCGCGCGGATGCGCCCTTGAAGAACTCGGTCAGTTTCGCCTTGCCGTGCTTCGAGATGCGATAGCTGTCGGTGGCAAAGAACTGATCGGTGTTCATCACGCCGCAGGTGTTGCCACGGTTGCAGACCGGGATGCCTTTGCGGGTGACGTGCGGGGACATGTAGCCCTCGATCCCGTCATCCATGACCCAGTGCTCGCAGCCGTCCGGATCAATCCAGATGCCCGGGATGTACTGTTCGCCGTCCCCAGCGGTGGCCCCTTGGGTTGAAATCACCGGCGTCCGTGTCTCCGTCCCGTCAGCATATCCCGGCGCAGTCGCCGAGAGAGCCGTCAGGGCGGAAAGCGCGAGAACACCGATGGCTTTGGAAATACGTGTCACCACAGCCTCTGTCCCTTTATTTGGTTGCTTCCCCCTGCGTGCATGAGGCCCAATTGGCAGCGGGCGCACGCAAATTTACTATAATCAACACATTAGCAAACAATGTCCGCGTGTGAAGCGAAAAGCTCAGGCGATTGGCGCGGAATCGGAAACAATTCCCGCCTTATTGGTGCGAGATTGTGGATAATTCGAACCCGGCTTGGATTTCAGGCAGTTGCGGTGTGAAGTTCAGGGATCAACGCGCCCTTGAGCGAGTTCGGCCCGGAGGAGACGATTCGCACCTTGGCCAGATCGCCGCGCTGATGCTGATCGGTCTCCACATGCACCGCGTGCAGATATTCGGATTTGCCGACCATCTGACCGGGCAGGCGGCCCGCTTTTTCGAACAGAACCGTCACATCGCGGCCCACCATGGCGTCCTGCAACTCGCGCTGCTGCTTGGTGAGCAGGGCCTGCAGGCGCTGAAGCCGGTCGTCTTTTTCGTTTTCGGGCACCTGCGGGCGCTCTGCGGCGGGGGTGCCGGGGCGCTCGGAGTATTTGAAGGAGAAGGCGCTGCCGTATTTGACCGCCTCGATCAGCGCCAGCGTGTCCTGGAAATCCGCCTCGGTCTCTTCGGGGAAGCCGACGATGAAATCACCCGACAGATGCAGATCAGGCCGTGCGGCGCGCAGGCGCTCGATCAGTTTGAGATATTGTTCAGCGGTGTGCGAGCGGTTCATCCGCTTGAGAATCTTGTCCGATCCCGCCTGCACGGGCAGGTGCAGATAGGGCATCAGTTTCTCGCAATCGCCATGGGCGGCAATCAGCGCCTCGTCCATGTCATTGGGGTGCGAGGTGGTGAAACGAATGCGCTCCAGCCCGTCGATCCCGGCCAGTTCCCGGATCAGCCCGGCAAGACCGCCGTCATGGCCGTGATAGGCGTTGACGTTCTGCCCCAGAAGGGTGATCTCGCGAACGCCGCGCTCCACCAGATCGCGCGCCTCGGTCATCACGCGCTGCGACGGGCGAGACACCTCGGCCCCGCGCGTATAGGGCACAACGCAGAAGGCGCAGAACTTGTCGCAGCCTTCCTGCACCGTCAAAAACGCGGTTGGTCCGCGCTTGGCCTTGGGGCGGGCCTTGAGATGCTCGAACTTGTCCTCTTCGGGGAAATCCGTGTCGAGCGCCTTTGCGCCGTTGTGCGTGCGCTGGGTCAGTTCCGGCAATTTGTGATAGCTCTGCGGGCCAACCACCAGATCGACCATCGGCTGGCGCCGCATGATCTCTTCACCCTCGGCCTGCGCCACGCAGCCTGCCACGCCGATCTTCAGATCAGGCTTATCCGCTTTCAGACCTTTGTAACGGCCCAGTTCGGAATAGACCTTCTCGGCGGCCTTTTCGCGGATGTGACAGGTGTTGAGCAGGATCATGTCCGCGTCTTCGGGCTTGTCCGTGGTGACATAGCCTTCGCCGCCCATGGCCTCGGCCATACGCTCACTGTCGTAGACGTTCATCTGGCAACCGTAAGTCTTGATAAAGAGCTTCTTGGTCATGGGCTATCCTGTCGCGTCCGCCGTTTCAGAGGCCGCAGATACCCCGAATCCCCCTTGTCTTGCAATGCACGAGATTTTCACCGATTTTGTGCCAAAAGGCCGGGCAGAGGCTCTCATGCGATACCAGTCACTCAAGCAATTTATCGAAGCCGACCGCGCCGCCCTGCTGCGCGGGCCGATTGCCATGGTCTTTGCCGAAGATGACGTGGAGCTGGCCACCACCCTGCGCCACCACCGCCAGCTTGGGTTCGAGACGACGCTTGCCTTCATGGAAGGGCGCTTTTCCCTGCCGCAGGATTTGCGCAAGAAGGTCATCCGCATCGACCACAACCCCCGCCAGGACGGCGCGCTGCAGGAGGCGGTCAACACGGTGATCGCCGCCGCGCCGGGGCAATGGGTCTATTACTGCTACAACGCCGAGTATCTGTTCTATCCCTTCTGCGAGACGCGCCGGGTGACGGAACTGCTGGCTTTCCACGCCGAAGAACGCCGCGATGCCATGCTGGCCTACGTGGTGGATCTTTATGCGGGCGACCTGAACCGCTGGCCTCTGGCGGTGTCCCTGGACGATGCCCACATCGACCGCTCGGGCTATTACGCGCTGGCGCGGAACGATGCGGCCAACCACAACCACCCCAAGGAACGGCAGCTGGATTTCTACGGTGGCCTGCGCTGGCGCTACGAGGAACACGTCCCGCAGGCGCGGCGCAAGATCGACCGGATCGCCCTGTTCCGGGCCAAATCGGGGCTGAAACTGCGCGATGACAACACGCTCTCGGACGAGGAATACAACACCTATGCCTGCCCATGGCACAACAACCTGACAGCGGCGATTGTCTCTTTCCGCACCGCCAAGGCGCTGAAAAGCAATCCGGGCAGCACCTTCGACATTCCAACCTTCAAATGGCACAACTCCGTGCCGTTCGAATGGCATTCCCGGCAACTGCTGGATCTGGGTCTTATGGAGCCGGGGCAGTGGTTCTGAAGCGCGCTTTGCACGGGGCGGCGGCCCCGCCGGTCAGTGCAGGCTTAACACCACCGCGATGTCCCGCGGGCTGAGGCCCTGAACCAGCGCGCGCTCTTCGGGGTGCAGCGTGGCGCCCCGTTCGATATGCGCCGCGATCAGCTGGGCGATCTCGCTGGTGGAGCGGTAATAGAGGTCCGGATTATCCCTTCCGATTTCTTTGAGCAGCCGTTCCAAGAGCGGTTTGCGCCGCTCCGCATCCAGATCCTTGCGGTTGTCCTGTAGCATGGGCTGGCCCCTCCGCCTCTGTCGCCTACTTCTCTGAGGTAAGCGCCCGCGCGCCTTTGTCCAGATCAGGAAAGCCCGCCATGCTCCGATGGATCACGAACCGCCTGACCCCGCGCGTCACGCCGTATGTGCCGCTCGATGCGGAAGGGCGCGCGCGGGCGGTGGCGTTCGCCGCAGAGCTGTCCGTGATCGACAAGGACCCCTACCTGATGGTCGCGGACCGGGGTCGGCGGCTGATCTCGGTGTTCGACGATCTGCGCTATGACCGCTCGGACATGGACATGATGGCCGGGCCGATGCGCCGCCACGTGGTCGGGGCGCTGGCACCGCTGGGGTTTCGGCAGGTCACGGGCTCCGTGCTGGAGAACCCGGATCTCGACATCCGAATGCTGTTCCCGAAGTTCCGCGCGCTTGGGGCGTCACCCTTTGACGCGATCCGCGACACGCCGCGCCGGGCGCAGGATTATTACGTCCTGACCCCGACGCAAGCGGCCTGCCAGATTGTCCAGCACTATCCGGTGGATGAGGCGGTGATGCGGATCAAGGCGCTGGTGGTCCGGCACCCGATCAACCTGCTGCGGCTGTCGGATTACCTGGAGCAAATGCGCGACCACCAGGACTTTCTGCGCGCCATCGGGCACCTGAAATACGTGCAGCGCGTGGCGGTCGAAAGCGAGCCGCTGAGGCAGCGGCGGGCCTTGAAATAAGAGGCCGTTTTGGCGGCCCCTTCAAAAATCAAAGAATGAAATCAAAGCTGTCGGTGAAATCCGGCGGCACGTTGTCTTCCCACTGCGGGGCAGGCTCGTCGGCCTTTTGTGCCGCCTCGCGGGACTTTTCGAGATGATCGAAGGCCATGTATTCGCGGATGTCCGCCTCGATCTGGTCACCGATGGGATCCACGCTGCCTTTGATGGACGGCTTGAATGAGAAAATTGTGTCTTCGGCCATTGTTTTGTCTCCTGAAAAGGCCCTTTTGCCGGTCTCGGCGGGGGCTTTGAAATTCTGAGATCAGGATACGACTTTGACGTTAGGGGAGGCAGTCCGGAAAACCTCATTACGGTATTCCATGCCCTGCGCGCGCCCACTGCGGTGGCACATCCGCGCCAAACCGCTCTGCGCAGAAGCGATATTGCGGGGCAAGCTGCGCGCGCAGCGCGGCCGCCAGCCCCTCTGGCATCTCTGCCTTGCCCTTGGTTTCATTGTGTTTCGTGGCGGTGTCCGCCTCGGCATACTCTAACCCGGCAAAACCGCAGAGCCTCCGAAGGCTCTCCTCTTCGAACAGTTTTTCATAAAACAGACAGAGCCGCTCTTCGGGGGCAAACACCGCGTCCATCGCGGTGACAATGCCTGCGTAATCGGCGCGGGCGGTGAGCGGCAGAGCCGTGATCGCCTCGCGCCAGCGGTTGGATATGTCATTGCCCGGATTGACCTGCTCCAGATGGCGCAGCTGTGACCAGAAGCGCGCCACCGGATCGCGCATCACAAAGAGCACGCGCAGGCGCACGTCCTGCGTGGCGGCGAAGTCCTTGATGCGCTGAAACCCCTCCGAACCAATGGCGGAATAGCCGGGGGTGATATCGCAGAAAGCCTTGCTGTCCGGCCCGCAAAGCCGCGCGAAATGGGCGAAGTAGGCGTTGTCGTCATAGCCCATCTGCACCCGGTCGACGCTGGCCTGAAAGAGCGGATCCGCCCCCGGATCGCCCCCCTGTTCCAGACGCCATTTCAGACGCCTGCGCGCGAGGCCCTCCAGATCGCCCAGCGCTGTCTCAGGGTGCTTTGTATCAAAGAAATGCACCTCCTTGAGCGGCGAGACCACGGCCCCTTCCAGCCCGGCGAGATAGTGGTAGAGCCAACTGGTGGCACATTTCGCCGCCCCGATGCAGAGAAAGAAGGTCTTGCCGCTGAGGGCGGGGTTTGGGAGGGGGGAAGTCTGCACCTTCATCGTTACCGGTTCCTTTCCCGGACAGTCGCCAAAAGCCTACAGGCAAAGCGCTTCCTTTCACCACCCCACCTTGCGCCTCCCCCCTCGCTTCCCCTAGATAGAAAGCAACACATCGAAGGGAGGCCGCATGCGCCGCGTTGTTGTCACAGGTCTGGGGGTTGTCTCCTCCATCGGGAACACTGCCGAAGAGGTTCTGGCCTCTTTGAAGGCCGGGAAATCCGGTATCACCGCCAATGAAGCCATGAAAGAGCATGGTTTCCGCAGTCAGATTGCCGGGGACATCAAGCTGAACCCCGCCGATCACATCGACAAACGCACGCTGCGGTTCATGGGGCCGGGCGCGGCCTATGCCTATATCGCCATGGATCAGGCGATCAAGGATTCCGGTCTGGAAGAGGCGGATATCGTCAACCCGCGCACCGGCCTTGTGGCGGGTTCCGGCGGGCCGTCGACCTCGGCCATGCTGACCGCGCATCAGACCGTTCTGAAATCCGGCGCAACCAAGCGGATCGGGCCGTTTGCCGTCCCGAAGTGCATGTGCTCGACGGTTTCTGCGAACCTTGCGACCGCCTATCAGATCAAGGGGATCAACTATTCGATCACCTCCGCCTGTTCGACCTCGCTGCACTGCATCGGCAACGCCGCCGAGCAGATCATGCTGGGCAAGCAGGATGTGATGTTCGCCGGCGGCGGCGAGGAACTGGACTGGACGCTCTCCTGCCTGTTCGACGCCATGGGCGCGATGTCCTCGAAGTACAACGACACGCCGGAGAAGGCCTCGCGCGCCTTTGACGCCAACCGCGATGGCTTTGTCATTGGCGGCGGCGGCGGGATTGTCGTTTTGGAAGAGCTTGAGCACGCCTTGGCGCGCGGTGCGAAGATCTATGCCGAAGTGACGGGTTATGGCGCGACATCGGACGGCGCGGACATGGTTGCCCCGTCGGGTGAAGGCGGCGAGCGCGCGATGCGGGTGGCTCTGAGCAACCTGCCCGAAGGCCGTTCGGTGAGCTACATCAACGCGCACGGCACCTCGACGCCGGTGGGCGATGTGGGTGAGATCGAAGCGGTGCGCCGGGTGTTCGGCGATGGCTCCACCCCGCCTGTGTCCTCTACCAAGTCCATGACGGGGCATAGCCAAGGGGCGACGGGCGCGCAGGAGGCGATCTATTGCCTGCTCGCTCTGGAGCACGACTTCATCATCCCGTCGATCAACGTCGAGACGTTGGACCCGGCGCTGAAGCCCGAGGAAATTGCGACGTCTTTGGTTGAGAACGCTGGCCTCGACTCGGTCATGACCAACTCGTTCGGGTTTGGCGGGACAAACGGGTCCATGGTGCTGTCCAAGTATCGGGGATAATGCTGGGGAAGCCGCCCGGTCCCCGGGCGGCGACGGTCTGAACTGGCGGACGCTGCCTCAGTCTTGAGCCGCTTTTTCCATAGGGTGCGGCACTAGAGCTGGTTGGGCCTGATGCAGCCGTTCTCCTCACCCCAGGCGCGGAATCAAGGCCGCAGGCCGCCGCGCCAATCGCCGGGCCGTCCGCACGGCACGGCGATCGGCTAAACGTACCGAGCCAAACCGGCCTAGCGCGCCAGTGGCTGGGATAAATCAAGGGGTCAACGGGTGCATCGCCGCACCACGGCCCGTCGATGGCGCGGCTTGTGCTCTAACCTTGAGGTCCCGGATCAAGTCCGGGACGGGAGAGGCGAATGACCCGTCCTGACCCAAACGCCCGAGGTTGCGGCGCCAAACGACCTCCTCAAAACCCGCCCGGCAAGCCAATCCTCCCCCAAAACTTGACCTCCCCCCCCATTCCGTACAGTTAGGGAAAAAACGCCGGAGAGGGTTTATGACGATTTCATTGAACGGCAAGCGCGGGCTTGTGATGGGTGTGGCGAACGAGCGGTCCATTGCCTGGGGCATTGCCAAAGCCTGTGCCGAAGCCGGGGCGGAGCTGGCGTTTACCTATCAGGGCGAAGCCTTTGGCAAACGTCTGGAGCCGCTGGCCGCCTCCGTGGGCAGCGATTTCATGGTCGATGTGGACGTGACCGATGACGCCAGCCTCGATGCGGCGTTCGAGGCGCTGGGCGCGCGCTGGGATCGGATCGATTTTGTCATCCATGCGATTGCCTATTCGGACAAGAACGAGCTGACCGGCCGCATTCTCAACACCAGCCGCGAGAACTTCAAGAACTCGCTGGATATCTCTGCCTACAGCTTCATCGACATCGCCCGCCGGGCGCATCCGCTGATGAGCGAAGGCGGCACTTTGCTGACGCTGACCTACATGGGCAGCACCCGCGTGACGCCGAATTACAACGTGATGGGCGTGGCGAAGGCGGCATTGGAGAGCGCGACGCGCTATCTCGCCAATGATCTTGGCCCCGATGGCATCCGCGTGAATGCGCTTTCGCCGGGGCCGATGAAAACGCTCGCCGGGGCCGCTATTGGCGGCGCGCGCAAGACCTACAAGCACACGGACCAGAACGCCCCGCTGGGCGGCAATGCCACGCTGGAGGCCGTGGGCGGCACCGCCGTCTGGCTGATCTCTGATGCGGGCGCCTGCACAACAGGCGAGATTGTCCGCGTCGATGGCGGCTATCACGTGCTGGGGATGCCGCAGTACGACAACCTTTGATCGCCCAAAAGCCGAGGAGCGCGCCATGATCCGTATGTCTTTGATTGCCGTTTTGGGACTGACCCTTGCGGGCTGCACGGACGGTCCCGCGCCAACCGCCGCCAAAGCCGCCACGAGGCTGACGCCGGGCATGACCGAAGAGCAGGTCTTTGACATCATGGGCGCGGAAGCGGGACATGTGCGCAACCCGGACAACTGGGATCAGGCCTGCATCAGCTATGGCAGCGAAGGGGCGTACACCCATGTGGTCTTCGAGGGCGGCGTTGTGCTGCGCGCCTCGGGTGGCCATGCCGGGCTGTGTGACTGGGGCGTTTCGGGCGGGGCCTGATCCCCGTCAGTCCCGTCTGCGCTGCCGCGCCAGCCCCAACCCGCCAGCCGCAAGCAGCAAAAGCGGCAGGGTGGCGGGCAGGGGGACCGCGGCGGTTTCGATCGTCAGCCGGGCGAAATCCATGGCGAAAAGATCCACGGGATCCGACGCGATCCCGCTCCCGTCGATAGTGAGCGTCAGCACGCCGCTTGTGGTGCCGCTCAGAAGTGCGGTCACATCAAAGCTGCTGAGCTTGACGCTTTCCTCCAGCGGGCTGCCCGCGGGGCCCGTGGACGAGGCGAGGAAACTTCCCAGCCCCAATGGGCCGCCGCCCGCATCCCCTGTGACCGCCGCCGCGCCAAAACCGGGGGCGCCGGAGCTGCGCAGGCCAAGCGAGCCATGCTGAACCCCGACAATCGCGCTGGTCAGCGGGCCGAGGCCGGTCATGTTATAGGCGAAAGTGAAGTGAAACGTGTAGTTGGTGGCGGGCGAGACCGAGTTCACATCAAGCGCGGCCTCATTGCTGTATGTTCCGGCAGCAATCACCCCGAGCCCTGCGGCTGCGGCGTTGGAATAGGGCTGTCCCGGCGTGGCCATGACACCCTGCGTGCCGCCAAACCCATCGTCATCCCCGATCAGCAGGATCATCGTGGCGGCCTTTGCGGCCATGGGGTTTGCGGCGAAACCGGCGGCGAGAAGGCACAATAGCAAAAGTGAACTGAGACGAAGACGCAGCATGACACGCTCCTTTGCAGATGGAAAATGGCGATTTGAATAGGTCACCAGTCTACCGAAACGCTTACCGTTACGTCAACTTCACGCGCTCGGCTTGACGCATCGACCCTTCCTTTGCCAGTCTGCGTCGGGATATTCAGACCGGGGGCTTTGGCCACCGCAGGACCTTGGGGGGACCACATGGGCGCGATCCGCAATCTTCTTTTGGCAGGGGTGCTTGCCAGTTTGTCCGGCGCGGCGCAGGCCGCGACCTATACCGTGAACCTGGCGCCGGGATCGGGGTCCGTTGTCGGATTTTTTGAGACCGACGGCACATTGGGGCAATTGAGCTATGGAAGCATTCTTGATTGGAGCCTGACCATCACCACAAACGGCGGGACGGACACGATTAACCCGGGCAACGCCGGGTTCAGCTACAACTCCGGATCGACGGCCTGGACCGCGACAGCCACCGAACTGCTGTTCGATTTCTCGGACCCCACGGGCGACCACGTGCACTTCCAAGGCGGGCTTAACTATGCAACCTTCCTGTGCATTCAGGCCACACCCGGATGCGGTGGCGGGGCGAACGGACTGGCCATTGGCCGCGACGCGGGGGGCAGTCTGACCGATCTCACCCCGCTTTCCGGTGTGCATGTGGTGGCCACGGCGGCGGTCTCCGAGGTGCCCTTGCCCGCTGCGGGCTGGCTGCTGGTTGGCGGTCTGGCCGGGCTTGGCGCGGCAGCCCGGCGTCGCCGGAAAGCCTGAAAAATCTCTTGTATTCAGACGTGAAAAAGGCCCCGCAGTTTCCTGCCGGGGCCTTCTTTTATCATTCGTGGACCGTGTCAGCTCTCGCTGAGCGCCACCTTCATGCCTTTGACCTCGTAGATCACCTCGCCGTCCGCCTCGACGATGCCGTCGGCGACACCCATGGTCAGGCGGCGGGTCTGGATCGCCTTGGTGAAGTCGATCTTGTAGGTCAGCATCTTGCGATCCGGGCGCACCATGCCGGTCAGCTTCACTTCGCCAACCCCAAGCGCATAGCCGCGCCCCTGCCAGCCGCGCCAGCCCAAGTTGAACCCGGTGAGCTGCCACAGACCGTCAAGGCCGAGACAGCCGGGCATGATCGGGTTGCCGGGGAAGTGGCAGTCAAAGAACCACAGGTCCGGCGTGATGTCGAACTCCGCCAGAACGTGCCCTTTGCCATGCGCGCCGCCGTCCCCCGAAATATCGGTGATGCGGTCCATCATCAGCATCGGCGGGGCCGGAAGCTGGGCGTTGCCCGGACCAAACAGGTCCCCTGCGGCGCATTTCAGAAGGTCTTCCTTGCTGAAGCTGGTCGGAAAATCGGCCATGTCGTGCAGGCTCCCGTTTGTTTTTTCGTCGTCATAAGTCCGGCTTCCACTATCACCGCCCGCTCGCGCCGCGCAAGGGGGATCGGGGCGGGGCAGGGCGCGGGGAGCCCCCGGTTGCGGCAGAATCGCGACAGGCGCCAAACCGATTGAAATCTGCCCCCATGTGCGACTATATATACGGTCAGCGCTAAGGCAGATGGAGCCACCGATGCAAAAACAGGCGATTGATCGTGGTCAGGAATGGCTGGGCACGTCAGAACTGCGTCCCACGCGGCAGCGTGTGGCACTGGCCGCTTTGCTTGTCGGCGATGGCAAGGACCGCCACGTGACCGCCGAAGGTCTGTTCGATCTGGCGCGCGGGGCCGGGGAGAGCGTCTCGCTCGCAACCGTCTACAACACGCTCAAGGCGTTCTGCGAAGCGGGCTTGATGCAGGAAGTGACGGTCGACGGCTCCAAGAGCTACTTCGACACCAACACCCACGACCACCCGCATTTCTACTGGGAAGACGACAGCCGCCTGTCCGACGCCCCGTCGGAACAGCTCGAAATCGTCCGCATCCCCGAAGCGCCGGAAGGCATGGAGATTGCCTCCGTGGATGTGGTGATCCGTCTTCGCAAGAAGTAAGACGTCCGATCTGATCAGCTTTGCCTGAACATGAGACTTTCGTGCCCCGGATCGCTTGTCGATCCGGTTTGCGCCAATGCTCGTCAGACCACCCCGCGCTTTGCCCTTGATCTACAGGCCTCTCCGGCGTATACGCGCGCCTGTTGACAAGGTGAAAACGCCGCAACGCATGGACGATGGGCAGGGTCGGGTAATCCGGCCCTCTTTGTTTTGTGTTTGTGCCAGACGCGCCATCGCGGATGTTCTGCCTTGCCAGCCAACGCAACCAAGACCGGTGGAGACAACCACCCGGCCAGAAAACCGCATAAAAGGAATGAAGCGCCACATGGCAAATGCAACAATGGAAGAATTCGAAGCCCTCTTGAACGAGAGCCTCGAAATGGACACGCCCGATGAGGGCACTGTCGTTAAAGGCAAGGTTATCGCGATCGAAGCGGGCCAGGCCATCATCGACGTCGGCTACAAGATGGAAGGCCGCGTTGAGCTCAAAGAATTCGCAAACCCCGGCGAAGCCCCTGAAATCGCTGTTGGCGATGAGGTTGAAGTGTTCCTGCGCGCCGCAGAGAACGCCCGCGGCGAAGCTGTCATCTCCCGCGAGATGGCGCGCCGTGAAGAAGCCTGGGACCGCCTGGAAAAAGCATACGCAGACGACGCCCGCGTCGAAGGCGCGATCTTCGGCCGTGTCAAAGGTGGCTTCACCGTCGATCTCGGCGGCGCCGTGGCCTTCCTGCCCGGTTCGCAAGTTGACGTCCGCCCCGTGCGCGACGCAGGCCCGCTCATGGGTCTCAAGCAGCCGTTCCAGATCCTCAAGATGGACCGTCGCCGTGGCAACATCGTTGTCTCGCGTCGTGCGATTCTCGAAGAATCGCGTGCCGAACAGCGCGCCGAAGTCATCGCCAACCTCACCGAAGGTCAGGCTGTGGACGGTGTCGTCAAGAACATCACCGAGTACGGCGCATTTGTCGACCTCGGCGGCGTTGACGGCCTGCTGCACGTGACCGACATGGCATGGCGCCGTGTGAACCACCCGTCCGAGATCCTCTCGATCGGCGAGACGGTGAAGGTTCAGGTCATCAAGATCAACAAAGAGACTCACCGTATCTCCCTCGGCATGAAGCAGCTGCAGGAAGATCCGTGGGATCTGGTTGGCGCCAAGTACCCGCTGGCCTCCGTGCACAAGGGTCGCGTTACCAACATCACCGATTACGGTGCCTTTGTTGAGCTCGAGCCGGGCGTCGAAGGTCTGGTCCACGTCTCCGAGATGTCCTGGACCAAGAAGAACGTGCACCCGGGCAAGATTGTCTCCACCTCCCAGGAAGTGGACGTCATGGTTCTGGAAATCGACGGCTCCAAGCGCCGCGTTTCCCTCGGTCTCAAGCAGACCCAGCGCAACCCGTGGGAAGTGTTTGCAGAAACACACCCCGAGGGCACGCAGGTCGAAGGCGAAGTCAAGAACATCACCGAATTCGGTCTGTTCATCGGCCTCGACGGCGAGATCGACGGCATGGTGCACCTCTCCGACCTCAGCTGGGATCAGCGCGGCGAAGAAGCCATCCAGGAATACCGCAAAGGCGACATCGTTCAGGCGGTTGTCTCCGAGGTTGACGTCGAGAAGGAGCGCATCTCGCTCTCCGTCAAGGCACTGGGCGGCGACAAGTTCGCGGATGCGACCGGCGGCGTGAAGCGCGGCTCCATCGTGACCGTCGAAGTGACCGCGATCGAAGACGGCGGCATCGAAGTGGAATACGAAGGCATGAAGTCCTTCATCCGCCGCTCCGATCTCTCCCGTGACCGTGCCGAGCAGCGCCCCGAGCGCTTCAACGCCGGTGACAAGGTCGACGTGCGCGTGACCAACATCGACATGAAGACCCGCCGTCTGGGTCTGTCGATCAAGGCACGCGAAATCGCCGAAGAGAAAGAAGCCGTGGAACAGTTCGGTTCCTCCGATGCAGGCGCATCGCTGGGCGACATCCTCGGCGCGGCGCTCAAGGGCGACAAGTAAGACCGGGGTCAATTCCCGATCTAACGGACCCGCGGCCTCCCCGGCCGCGGGTTTTTTCATGTCTTGTCGTCAGATCGGCAGAATTGATCGACAAGCGCATCGGTGCTACGCTGCGTTTCTGATTTTCGTCAACCGATACCCATTTTTTGCGATCTTTTCTTGGAGGAAAACATGAAGACTGCGATCTTGATCGCTGCGGCAACCGGTTTTTTCGGGTTTGCAACCCAGAGCGAGGCGGCCCTGGCAAGTTACAGCGATCTGGCCAGCTTTGCGTCCGCGACCTCATCGACAACTCTGCTTGATTTTGAAGGCAGCTCTTTTGCTGGCCTGACGGCCGGAACGAATGTCTGGAGCACAAGAGACGTTGCCGGATTCAGCATTGGTGATGCGACGTTCACGGTAACAGGCGGCACCTATCAGGCGGTCATCGCGCCAGCGTATTATCCAACCTATTACGACCGGGGAACAGGAAACGTCTACCACGCGGAGCGCGGTGCGAATGTTGTGATCAATTTTTCGTCCGCGATCACATCGTTTGCATTTGAACTGTCGACCATCCGCCGGTTTGGAGGCAGTGCAACCCTCCAGTTTTCGAATGGCGATTCAGCGACGGCGTCTTTCGGAGATCCGCTGCAGTTCCACGGTTTCGTCTCCGACACCGCGTTCACCTCTGTTTCGATTTTGAACCCAGCCGGCTCGGACTACATTTTGTTCGACAACGTGCGGTTCGGCGGCAATGTCGCCCCTGTTCCTCTGCCTGCCGGTCTGCCGCTGATGATGGCCGGTGTCGGTGCGTTGGCTTTGCTGAAACGGCGGAAAAAGCGGCAAGGGTAACGGGGCCGTACACTCGCTCTGCGCGCCATGACCCCGGCCTCCAGAGAACAGGCCAGTCTTGCCTCTGAAACCGCCACAGGCGCAGCGCTCAAGGGCTACGAACAAGACCGGGGCACATCCCCGATCAATCGGACCCGCGGCCTCCTCTGGCCGCGGGTTTTTTTCATGCCTGCCCGTTATGCCTGCCATCACCACTTCTCGATTGTCCTGCGCTTCGGGTCGGCTAAAGTCACCGGCGCACCGGAACAGAAGAGACACGCCCATGACCACCCCCGACATCACCCTCTACGGCTCTCCCGAAAGCGGCCACGCCTGTAAGGTCGCGCTGGGGCTGGCGCTCTGCGGTGTGCCGCATCGCACGGTGCATGTGGACATCTCGCTCCCCCGCGATCAGCGTCAGCCGGAGTTCCAGCGCATCTCGCCCTTGGGCGAAGTGCCGGTGCTGGTCATGGATGGTCAGGTGCTGTTCCAGTCCGGCGCGATCCTGATGACCCTCGCGGACCGCTTTGCTCCGCTCGGCCACGGGCTGGAGCGCGGCCGTTCGCTGCTGATGTGGGAGGCCAACCGCATCGGCCTGTGCCTGCCGCAACTCAAGGGCGGCGGATTGAAGCCGGACGTGGTGGACTGGCTCACCGCGCGGTTCGAGATCGACCGCGACAACTTTGACCGCCTGCTGGGCGATGGGCCCTTCTTCCACGGCGACACCCCCGGCATTGGTGATTGCGCCATCTGGGGCTATGTCCAATGGACCGAAGAGGCGGGCATGACCCCAAGCCCCGCCATGCAAGGCTGGATCTCCGCCATGAAAGCCCTGCCGCAGATGCGCGCGCCCTCGGACTGGTTCGCAGGCTGACGCAGGGCAACGCCCCTAAAACAGGCCGCACTCTCTCCGGCCTGCCGCTCCGATGGTTTTTGTTTGGCGCAGCCGCACCTGCGGGCTACAGTCCTGCAAAAGTGATTTTGCCACCGGAGATTTCCATGACCGCCTTGCGCGCACTCCTTCCCATTGCCGCCGCCGCTCTGACGACCACCGCCGCCGATGCCGCGACCTACACCTTCTCCGAAGCGGATTTCCTGCCCGGAAGCATGATTGTCGAGGCCGCGGCCGGACCATCCGGCGGGCAGGCCGCAAGCGGCGCGGGCGGCACCTATACGGTCACCACCGGCACCGGGGCCACCACCTACACCGCCCATTTCATGACCGGGGCCAGCCTCGATCTCGTGGGGGAGACCATCGAAGAGATCGACTTCCTGATCGATTTCAACGTGCAATCCCTGCAACACGCCTTCGGCCTCGTGATCGAACAGGGCGGCACCTATTTCATCAACTACCACCTCACCGGCTTTGTCACCGGTTGGGATGTGCTTTCGGTGGACGATCTCGTTGCCAGCAACATCATCGGCATTGATGGCTCCGGCAACGGCACCGGGATCAACCCGAACTTCGGCGCGGGGGCGGACACCCTGCGCTTCGGCTTTTTCACTGCCAACAGCCTCTCGAACGGGGCGTCGGTGATCTACGACAACCTGTCCATCACCGTGACAACCGCCCCCGTGCCGCTGCCTGCGGGCGGCGCGCTCCTGCTGCTTGGTCTGGGTGGTCTCGGCCTCGTCCGTCGTCGCCGCAAAGCCTAGGCTCCGGCGAACTCCGAACACCGCCGCCCCGACCGCCACGCCGCCAGAACCCGCTCTGCGCTTTTGGCGGTCGGCTCCCGGTCCGTATTGATCCTGAGATCATAAACCCGGCCTTTGTGCACCGTGTGATAATCCTGCTCGGCGCTGCCCACGGGGCGATCTCCCCGCGCGGCCTCGCGCGTTTTCAGATCCTCCAGCCCGCAAAACACCCCGACAAATAACACGTCAAAGGGCCGCAATAGTCCCTTCAACTCCGGCGCCCAGTGCGGGGTGTCCAGAATATGCTCGACGATCAGATTGTTCCCGGCCTCCGCATAAGCCGCTAGCGAGCGATGGAAACCGTCAAACACCGGCCCGCGCAGCGTGGCCCAGTCAAACCGCGCAGCTGGCAGCGCGCCGCTGCCGCGCAGATGGTCAATGGAGACATGCCAAAGCGGCACCTCCGCCGCCTCCCGGATCGCCCGGGCCAGCGTGGATTTCCCGCTGCTCGACGGGCCGTGCAGGATGATGATCTGGCCGGACATGGCACCTCTCTGCGGGCGGGCTGCACGCGGGATCACTCTTAGGCGATCCTGCGGCTTTGGCGAACCCCGCGCCGCGCCAGATTCGACCAAAGCGCAAAGCCCGGCTTGCGTTGGCGCTAACGGCTTTGACCCGCAGCAGCGCCGAATCGCCGCAGCGCCGCAAGGGCCCCAAGCGCGGCTCAATGCGCGAAATCCCGCGTCTTTCGCAATGCTGCCCCGCCCAGAAAGGCGCAAACTGCTGCAAATCATGGTTTTTCCGCGAAGTTGCCGGTTTCGCAAACGATTTGCTATCAGTATAGTCCATAAGCGAGAAGCGTTAAAAACAAGACGCAGCAGGGGGATTTGTGATCATGATACGATCGGAACTGATCCAGAAGATTGCCGACGACAACCCGCACCTGTATCAGCGGGATGTGGAGCGGATCGTGAATACGATCTTCGAAGAGATCACCAATGCCATGGCCCGGGGCGACCGGGTCGAACTCCGGGGCTTCGGGGCGTTCTCCGTCAAGAAGCGCGACGCACGGGTGGGCCGCAATCCCCGCACCGGGGAATCGGTCCAGGTCGAGGAAAAGCACGTGCCTTTCTTCAAGACCGGCAAACTGCTGCGTGACCGGCTGAACGGAAAGTAAGACGTTTTATGCGGTATATTCGCTATGCCTTCCTCGCGGCGCTGGCCATCGTGCTGGTGACGCTTGCGCTCGCCAACCGGCAGAGCGTGACCCTCAACACCCTGCCCGAAGGGCTGCGCGCCTTCCCGGGATCGGGGATTGTCGATTACTCCATCGAACTGCCCCTGTTCATCGTGATCTTTGGCGGGATCGTGGCGGGGATCCTGCTCGGGTTTGTCTGGGAATGGCTGCGCGAGCACAAGCACCGCGCCGAAGCCAGCCGCAAAACCGGCGAGGTCAAGAAACTGGAGCGCGAGCTGAAAAAGACCCAGGCCGAGCGCGACAAGGACAAGGACGAGGTTCTGGCGCTGCTGGACCAGGCCAGCTAAACCAGCATCCATTGACCGAAACACAGGCGGGGGCTGCGGCCCCCGTTTCTTATGGGACCAAAGGAAAGACCTCTATGGTGGACGTGCGCGTCAAAATTTGCGGGCTGAAAACCCGCGCCGACGTGGCCGCGGTGGCGGCGGCAGGCGCGGCTTATGCGGGCTTTGTCTTCTTTCCCAAAAGCCCGCGCAATGTCTCCCCTGAAACCGCCCGCGATCTGGCCCTATCCGCTCCGGAAGGGCTGGCCAAGGTCGCGCTTGTGGTGAACGCCGACAACGCCCTGCTCGATACGATCTGCGATGCGGTGCCGCTCGACATGCTGCAACTGCACGGCAAGGAAACGCCCGAGCGCGTGGCCGAGGTCAAAGCCCGCTACGGGCTGCCGGTGATGAAGGCCGTAGGCATCGCCGATGAGGCCGACCTGCCGCAACTGGGCGTCTACGCACAGGTGGCCGATCAGCTTCTGGTCGATGCCAAACCACCCAAAAACGCCGACCTGCCCGGCGGCAATGGCCTCGCCTTCGACTGGCGCCTGGTCGCGGGCAAACGCTGGGCCAAACCCTGGATGCTCGCGGGGGGCCTGACCCCTCAGACCGTCGCCAACGCGGTCAGCCTGACCGGCACATCCCAGGTCGATGTCTCCTCCGGCGTCGAAAGCGCTCCGGGCGTCAAAGACCCCGCCCTGATCCGCGCCTTTGTCACCGCTGCCACCACCAGCCGCGTCATCCCGCGTCTCTAAAGGCTCGCGCCCCTGCGCTTCTTTGGGCCTCAAATACCTTGGGGTCCGGGGCAACGCCCCGATCAAAATTTTGTCCCGGCAAAATTTTCGAGCCCTACAGCCAGCCGGGGCCAAGCCCCGGCCTACAGGCCGTCACGCCAGCCAAAACCGGGTCAAAGCAGAGACAAGACCTGCTCCGGCGGTCGGCCGATCGCAGCCCGATCCCCGGCAAACAGAATGGGCCGCTCGATCAGCTTCGGCTGCTCGGCCATGGCCGCGCGCAGCGTGGCGTCGTCATCCGCCTTGCTCAGCCCCATCTCCTTGAACACCGCCTCCTTGGGGCGCATCATCTCGATGGCAGACACCCCGAGCGCCGCCTGCGCGGCCTCGATCTCCGCCAGCGATGGCGCGTCCTCAAGGTATTTGCGAATGCGGAGCGTCACGCCGCGCTCTTCCAGAAGCGCCAGCGTTTGCCGCGACTTTGTGCAGCGCGGGTTGTGCCAGAGGATCAGCTCCATGTCTCTCTCCCGGTTCCGACGGCCTCGGCCACAGTGGCAAACCCGTCCCGTTCCAACAACGTATCCAGCCCGGTGACGATCTCCTGCACCAAAGACAGCCCGCCATACACCAGCGCCGTATAGAGCTGCAGCGCAGTCGCCCCGGCGCGGATCTTCTCATAGGCCTGCTGTGCCGACCCAATGCCGCCCACGCCAACCAGCGGGATCTGCCCCTCTGTCAAAGCATGCAGCCGCGCCAGCGTGCGGGTGGATTTCTCGAACAACGGCTGGCCCGACAGCCCGCCCATCTCGTCCTTGTGGGCAGAGCGCAGCCCCTCGCGCGACAGCGTTGTGTTGGTGGCAATCACCCCGGCCACGCCGGAACTCAGCGCCACCTCCGCCACATCCGCCAGCCCGGCTTCATCCAGATCCGGTGCGATCTTCAGGAACACCGGCACCGGCCGCGCCAGCCCGTCCCGTGCCTCCATGACGCCCGCCAGCAGTGCCGCCAGCGCCGCCTTGCCCTGCAAATCCCGCAGCTTTTCGGTGTTGGGGGAGGAGACATTGACCGTGGCAAAGTCCAGATCCGCCCCGCAGCGCGCCAGAACCCGCGCAAAATCCGCCGCGCGGTCTTCGCTGTCCTTGTTCGCGCCGAGGTTCAGGCCCAGCACCATGCCCTTCGGCCTCCGGGCCAGCCGCGCCGCAATCGCCTCCATCCCGTCATTGTTGAAGCCAAACCGGTTGATTGCGGCGGCATCCTCGCTCAGCCGGAACAGCCGCGGCCTGGGGTTGCCGGGCTGCGGACGCGGGGTGGCCGCGCCAACCTCGACAAAACCAAACCCCGTGCGCGCCAAGCCGTCCAGCGCCGTGGCGTTCTTGTCAAACCCCGCCGCAAGACCCAGCGGGTTCGGCAACTCCATGCCCGCCAGCGTCGTCTTCAGCCGGGGCGAGGTCAGAACCCCCGCGCTCGGCGCCAGCCCACTGCGCAGCGCCGTCAAGGCCAGCCCGTGGGCGCGCTCCGGGTCACAACTGCGCAGAACCCGCAGCCCAATCTGTTCAATCAAACTCATCCGAATACCTCTCCGGCCTCTGCTGGCGCGTTGCGGATCAGGCGCGAGTCCGCCACCGCCGCCTGCCTGTGCACCACTGCGCCCGCATACTCAGGATCCTTGACCATCGCCATGAAGGCATGGGCCGAAGGGTAGCGGGCAATGAAAACATGATCCCAGGCCTCATCCTCCGGCCCGATCAGCGTGGTGCGAAAATCGCCGCGCCAGAGGATATGCCCGCCCACACGCGCCAGCACCGGCGCGCTTTGCTGGCCATAAAGCGCATAGGCCTCTGCGCCGCTCAGCCCCTTGCCGTGTTGCGCATGGCCTTCGGGATAGGCCGCCGCCGCGCGCAGACGCACAAGGTTCAGCATCTCGCAGGGCTCATCCCGCGCCAGCCCCTTGAATACATCGAATTGCGCGCGGCTCGGGTCGACGTGGCTCACGCGATGCCCTCCGGGAAGACATGGCCATCCGGTCCAAGCGGCAGCGGTTTGTCCCAGACGATCTGGTCATAGCGCAGCGGTGCGTAAAAATGCGGAAACAGCGCGCCGCCCCGCGACGGCTCCCATTTCAGCGCGTCGCCCAGCGTCTCGCTGTCATAGGCCAGAAGCTGCAGCCCTTCCACGCCGGCAAAGTGTTTCGCGGCGGTCTCGCGCGCCTGCTCGGCGGTGGAGAAGTGCACATAGCCATCGGAAATGTCGACCGGCGCGCCAGCGGTTTCGCCGCGCGTCCGGAGAGCGTCCCATTCGGCCGCCCGCAAAATTTTGTAGATCAGCATGGGGGCCTGATTGCCCCGATGCTACGCGGAAATCAAGCGTCCGATTGGCTTTGCTTGCGCCGCCGCAGGACCAGTGCGCCAAGCCCGCCCATGAGCAGCAGGCCGGAGGCCGGGACCGGCACCTGGCTGAGATTGCCGAACTTCAGCGAGTCAAAGCTCACATGCGCGCCCGATACCGTGGTGAAGGACACGGTGCTGAAGGCGGTGTCGCTGACCACGCCCCAGAAGGTCGGGTCACTGACGTCACCGGGCAGAACCACGGTTCCCGGCACAAAGGAGGTCGTCCAGTCACCATTGGTGATCGACAGCGCGTCCTGCGTCGTGCTGTTGAGGAACACGCCAAAGGCGGTGATCGGGCTGAGGAACGTGAAGGTCAGGATGCTGCCGGCGTTCTGCCTGTACCAGATCGCCCCGTCGCCATCCGCCACCGGATTGGTGGAATAGGGCGTCAGGTTGTTCCACTCATGTGCATAGACCGCGTTGGTGCCGCCGGTCTCCGAAACCGTGCCCCAGCCATAGGTTTGCGTCGGAACGCCGTTGAACGACGCGGGCAGTTCTTCAAAATGTTCCAGCGTGAGTGGGGCGGTGCCGTTTGTGGCCCCGGCGTAGCTTGGTAAATCGGTGTAATAGGTCGTCGCCGCCTGCGCACAGGCTGCTGCGGCTGAAAATGCCGTCGCAAGTAAGAATAATTTCAAAACAATGCCCTCACACATAAAGACTGGGAAGAGGTTAACAGGGTTTGGGAATTTCTCCAAACAGAGTCTACACTTACAACCTTTTGGGGAGTCTTGTTCAATTGCCGGGGTTTACCCTTGGATTCACGGTCTTGGAGGCAAAAACCTCGTTAAATTCTGCGCCATTTGCCACGGCGTCGATGAGGGTATTCAAGCCATCGCTGCCCATTTCCTGTGCAAGTGTCGCCACCAAAAGCCCCGCCGAGCCGTAAGCATGTGGCCAGTTCTCGCGCGTTACGGTGTTTTTCCAGTCGCGCAGGCTCTGCGCTTCGGTGATCCATTCCGCCTCGGCCACCGTCTTGGGGGCCTTGTAGCGTGGGTCGGGCGAGATCCAGACGGCCAGCCCCTCGTCGAACCAACGCGGCAGGCTTTGTCGCAGCATCCCGCGCGCGCCGATACGGCGGGCGATGGCCACGCGGCTGAACTCATGGCCCAGGGTGGCTGGGGTCAGCCCTTCAGGGCCGATCAGCACCAGCCGATGCCCATAGGCAAGCCCGGCCACCTTCAGCCCGAACCGTTCCGCACAGGCGGGCGTGCTGCACAGGATCGTGCGATCCGGCACAACCGCCACCCCTTTGTGGAACGCCTCCGCCCGTTTGCGGCCCGCCTCATAGGCGCTGAGTTGCTCTTCAGCCTGTGCGGGGTCACCGCTGAACACGCCCGTCGCAATCTCGGTCAGCCCATTCAGCCCCGGCGCAAAGGCCTGCTGCGGGCCGGGCAGGGCGCAGGCGGCAAGGGTGAGGGCCGCAATCCCGGCCAGCAGGATCCGCCGCGCAATTTTCCAACTCATCTCCACACCCTTTGCACTTGCCTTGGTCATATCGGGGCGCGGCGGGCTGCGTACAAGAACCCGCAGGCGGCGATCCTCCGCCCATTTCCCTCGCTTCTCCGTCATGCGCCTGTCACGTGACGCAGGGATACCGCTGATCAGGCTTTGACTCTTGCCGCAATCAAGGGTCCACTATCGCCACAAACAATAATTGACAGAGAGGTATTCACCATGTCGCTCCGTTTGATGACCAGCGCTGCCGCGCTGAGCCTCGTCGCCGGTGTGGCCAGCGCGGATTATTCGCTGACCATCCTGCACACAAACGACTTCCACGATCGCTTCGAGCCGATCTCGAAGTATGATTCGACCTGCCGCGCCGAAGATAACGCCGAGGGCAAATGCTTCGGCGGCATCGCCCGCATGGTCACCGCCATCAACGACGCCAAGGCCGCCGCCCCCGGTGACGTCCTGCTGCTCGACGCGGGTGACATGTTCCAGGGCTCGCTGTTCTTCACCCAATACGGCGGCGCGCTCGCTGCCGAGTTCATGAACGCGCTCGATTATGACGCCATGGCCGTGGGCAACCACGAGTTCGACAAAGGCCCCGAAGGCCTCTCCGACTTCCTCGATCTCGTGGAATTCCCGGTCCTCTCCGCCAATATCGACGTCAGCCAGAACAACATGCTGGCAGGCCGCGTGGCGAAATCCGTGGTGCTCGAACCGGGCGGTCAGAAGATCGGCGTGATCTCGGTTCTGGCCGAAGACACGGCCGAGACCTCCTCGCCCGGCGAGACGGTGATCTTCTCCTCCATCGTCAGCGCGGCCCAGGCCGAAGTGGACGCGCTCACCGCCGATGGGGTGAACAAGATCATCCTGCTCACCCACGTGGGCCTGCCCGCCGACAAGCGCCTCGCCGATGAAGTCTCCGGCGTCGATCTGATCATCGGCGGCCACAGCCACACGCTTCTGGGCGACATGGAACGCGCCAAGGGCCCCTATCCGACCATCCAGAACGACGTGCCGATCCTGCAGGCCTACGCCTACGGCAAGTACCTGGGCGAAGTGAACGTCACCTTTGACGACGACGGCAACCTGACCGCGCTCACCGGCGCGCCGAAACTGCTCGACGCCTCCGTGGCCGAGGATGCCGCCACCGTGGCCCGCGTTGCCGAACTGGCCCAGCCGCTCGAAGAGATGCGCGCCAAGGTCGTGGCCGAAACGGCTGAGGCCATCGAAGGCGACCGCTCGGTCTGCCGCGCCGTGGAATGCCCGATGGGCAACCTCGTCGCCGACGCCATGCTGGACCGCGTGAAGGATCAGGGCATCGAGATCGCCATCCAGAACGGCGGCGGTCTGCGCGCCTCCATCGACGCGGGTGAAGTGACCATGGGCGAGGTGCTGACCGTACTGCCGTTCCAGAACACGCTCTCCACCTTCGAGGTCTCCGGCGCCACCATCGTCGCGGCCCTTGAGAACGGCGTGAGCCAGATGGAAGAGGGCGCAGGCCGCTTCCCGCAGGTCGCAGGCATGTCCTACACCGTCGATCCCTCGGCAGAGGCAGGCAGCCGCATCTCCGGCGTCATGGTCGGCGGCGCGCCGATCGACATGGAGAAGGTCTACGGCGTTGTGTCGAACAACTATGTGCGCAACGGTGGCGACGGCTACAAGATGTTCGTGGACGCCGCCAACGCCTACGACTTCGGCCCGGACCTCGCGGACGTAGCGGCAGAATTCATCGCCGCCAACGCGCCCTACACGCCTTACACGGACGGCCGGATCACCGTGAAAGAGTAATCTTTCTCAAAGGCTTGATATGGGAAAGGCCCTCGCATCAGCGGGGGCCTTTTCGCGTGGAAAGCGGTCTTTGGACTGCCCTGCAGCGCATGCCCGGAGCGCGTCCTCACTGTTCTGGATTGGTGTTGGTCGAGCTTGGCGCAAGTGGCCTGAAGCGGACATTCCACTCACCACCGGCGCGGAATCAAGGCCGCAGGCCGCCGCGCCATCGACGGGCCGCCCCCCGGCACGGCGATTGGGTTGTCGCTGGGAGCTATGCTTAGCTAGCGCACCAGTGGCTGGGATAAATCGAGGGGATCTGAGGGAGCATCGCCATGCCACGGCCCGTCATGTCGGAGACATGCTTCCAGCATGACGGCGCGGCTTGCGCTCCGGTCGTGAGATCCCGGATCAGGTCCGGGACGGGTTAGTTCAATGAGCACTTCAGGCAAATTTCGACATTGGCGCTGCTCACGGTCAGCGCCGGCGACAAGATGGACGCGGACGGCCGGATCACCCTGAAAGTCCACCCGTTCTCAAAGGCTTGATGCAGGAAATGCCCTCGCCAGGTCGGACTTTCCCGGACTGTTTGAACGTGGTTCGCTTTCTAACCATTTCGACTGAGTTGTTTGGCCATCTGCGATACCGCAGAGAGATCCATTCCCGCTTCATCATCGCGAATAATGCCGTCTTGCGTAGGCCTAAAAAGCGATGCCAGAACAATCGCTTCACTATCGTCGCCCACGTCTTTGCCTTCTTTCATCGCGAGGTAGGTTTCGGCAAACGCTTTCTTTTCGCTGGCATCAAGAGCCAGATGACGTTCGCTGAGGTAGACTCGGTATTGAAGGCGTGCCATCCACATCAACAAAGACATTACGAGCAGCAGACCTGTTATGGTGACGGGCCCTTTCGCCGAGAATTCACGCTGACAGCCTTGAGGAGCAGTGGCATCGCTTCCCGGCGTTTGGCAAATAACTTGCGAAAAACTGTTTGCAATATAGTCCCCGCCAAAGACCGGGACACTCAGGCCGAATACGATAGCAATACCACCGATACCCAAAAGCCATTTCATAGCGGCCTTTGAATTCCGTCTGTGGTTGGTTTCGCGTTTGTCCCATAGTTCGACAGGTGCACGTAGCCGTAGTTGTGCTCGGAAGAGCTCCTGCAAGTTATTGAAACGATCGACCCGCTGTTCCTCAGCGCGTTGGTTATTGAGTTCGAATACTCCGATCCTGACGCGAGTTTCTTCAAATCGCTCTTCGAACAATTGTTCGATACTATTGACCAACTTCTTATGCTGTCGGTCCCGTCTCCGATTGAGCCTCAAAACCACGTCATTGATCCGCTTTGCATTTAGCCTTTGCTCAGCAAGGTTCGATTCCAGTTTAGACTCGTGTGTTGCATTGATTTCCTGAGCGGCGACAACTTCGTCTGCCAATGATTGGACATGGTTTTCTGCATTTCGGACAGCTCTTGCCATCTTCGATGAGGAGACACGGCTATAGGGCAGCGCAGCCGTCACGGTAGCAGCATCGGCTAGGATTCTGCCTTTCAGCACCATTCGTCCAATTTGATCGTTATCCGCGTATTTGGCTCTACTGTTTTTTGCTACAAAGTACACGTAGACTGCCATAGCTTCTGCGGTCCGGTCGCCTTCAAACAAACCTAGGATCAGTTGTCCTTCAAGGCTGTCAGACGGAGGCGGTAAAACAGGACCGCCTCCGGCATTTACTGTTCTTCGATTGAATTCTTCCCGGTATTCCAGCAGATCCATCAAGGAGTTAAATGCTGTTGCTTGTTGCTCAGGCGTCAGAGCGCGTCGGCCTTGAAAGGCGTTAATACTCAGAGCGAAGCCTTCTCGCATATGATCAAGGAAGTGTATCCATCTCTTGAGTTCTTCCGAAAGATACCGCTTCATCCCCGATTTGGAGGGAAACACTACGTCTTCGCGTTTTTCGTAGTGAATACGATACTCTTCGTTTGCCATTTCTACTCTTTACGCTTGATGCTCCCCGGAGCATTGCCACAAAGACTGGGTTTACACAGCGCTGGGTAGACGGCCTCTAATGGCCCCTAGCGTGGACAGTACACCACGACAAAGAGGACAGATGCACGGTTGGGTTGGTCTCGTTGTCCAAGAGAGTATCGAGTGAAGAGCAGCTGTGGAATTCTTAAATATCTGTTAATAAACAAGGTTTCGCCGCGAAACCTACCCCGTAACCGCAATTTCCCGCCCATAGATCGCCGTCCCCCCCGAGGAGTATTCAGGCTCCAGCGCGAACCCGGCTTTCAGCAGCACACGGGCCGAGGCCGGGTTGCCCAGATCGACCCCGCCCACCAGCTTGAGCGGGGCATGGGCCTGGCAGGCCTCGACCAGCCCGGCGACCAGTTCCGAGGCATAGCCCTGACCCCAGGCGCTCTGGGCCAGCAGGTATCCGATATGGACCGTTGGGGCCTCCGGGTTGCATTGATCCGGGGCGAGGATAAGCAGCCCGGCCAGCGTGACTTCGGCCCGTGTTTCGATCACGAAAACCGTGCTCTCCGCCTGCCGCGCGTCGATCCAGCAGCCGATGCCTTGCGGGCCTGAGGAAAGCTGCATCGAGGGTGGCAGATGGGCCAGAACGGGCGGGGTCAGCACGCTTGAGAGCGCCGCCTCCAGAGCCGCGCGGGCCGAAGGAGCCGCCAGATCGGAGCGCCAGTGCCGGACGATGAGGCGGGGGGTGGAGAAGGTCTCGATAAGCATCGCACTCATACCTAGCGCAGGCTCCCATGCCGGGAAAGGCGTGCAAACCTTACCCTGCGCCCTTAGGCTCAGGACCCGTGAGACAGAGTGATCCATGACGTTGACCCTATCCCAGCCCACCCCGGAACTGCCCGTGCGGGATGTGCGAAAAGCGCAGGAATACTATCGCGATTGCTTTGGTTTCGAGATCGGCTGGCACCACGAAGAGGGCCGGATCGGGGCGGTCAGCCGGGGCGATTGCGCGCTGTTTTTCCGCGAGACGGACGGGCCAATCACGCCGGTGGTTTTGTGGATGTTCAGCGCCGATGTGGACGGGGCTTTTGCCGCGTTTGAGGCCCTTGGCGCGACGCTTTCGGGCCCGCCGAAAGAGGAGCCATGGGGCCTGCGGCAGTTCACGGTGACGGACTTCATGGGCCATGAGTTTCACGTCTTCTGCGACTAGAAAAACCTGTCGCGGAAGGCATGGCCAGATGTCGCGACTGGCCTAGAGGATCCGGTTTCGCTGCGGAACACTGGGACCAGCCCGGAGGCCGCGCCATGCCCAATAATGACCCCATCGACTTTGCCCTGAACACCCAGTTCGAAGATCTGCCGGAGCAGGTTATTTCGAATGCTGTCAGAGGGTTGACCGATACCTTGGGGGTGGCCGTGGCGGCCTCGCGCACGGAGCTGTCACGGATTATCAAGGATCATGTGCTGGAGCACTTCGCCGCCGGGACGGGGGCAGGGGCTTTGCTCTGGCAGGACGGGCGCAGGGTTTCGCCCGCAGGGGCTGCGCTGGCCAATGGCATGACCACCGATGCGCTCGATGCCCATGACGGCTCGAAGCCCACAAAGGGGCATGTGGGCTGCGGGGTGGTTGCAGCGGCTTTGGCCACGACGGAGGGCTGTTCGGGGCCGGAACTGCTGACCCGGATCGCCATCGGATACGAGATCGGCACGCGCGCCGGGATCGCGCTGCACGCCTCGGCCAAGGATTATCACACCTCGGGCGCCTGGGTGGCGCTGGCCTGTGCGGCGATCACCGCGCGCGCCTTGGGGCTGAATGCGGGGCAGACGCGGGACGCTGTGGGGATTGCGGAGTACCACGGTCCGCGCTCGCCCATGATGCGCTGTATCGACCATCCGACCATGGTCAAGGACGGCTCGGGCTGGGGCGCAATGGCGGGGGTATCTGCGGGCTATCTGGCACGGGACGGCTTTACCGGCGCGCCGGCGGAGACATTGCAAGGCCCGGTCTGGGCGGATTTGGGCGAGCGATGGTATATCCACGAGCAGTACATCAAGCTCTACCCGGTGTGCCGTTGGGCGCAGCCTGCGGTGGAGGCGGTCCTGCAATTGGTGCGCGATTATAAACTGTCTTATCAGCAGGTTGCGGCGGTTGAGGTGGAGACGTTTCACGAAGCGACGCGGCTGAGCGCCCTGCCGGAGACAACGGAGCAGGCGCAGTATTCGCTGCCATTTTCCGTGGCGGCGGCGCTGTGTCGGGGAACGATTGGCGTGGCAGAGGTCAGCGCGGACGGCTTTGGCGATCCGGAGATCGTGGCTTTGGCGCGGAAAGTGACGGCGGTGCAGCGCGCAGAGTTTGACGCGGCCTTTCCGGCGCGGCGTTTTGCGGTAGTGCATGTGACCTTGGCGGATGGAAGGGTGTTTGCCTCCGAGGTGACGGAGGCGCGGGGCGACCCGGAAGCGCCTGTCTCGGCGGAAGGCATTGCAGAGAAGTTTGACGGGCTGGCGGGGCCGGTTCTGGGGCTGACGGCGGCGCGGGGCTTGCGGGAGGCTGTGGCCGCGTTGGCGGAGGGCGGCTCTGTCGAGGCGGTGATGACGGGTATGGCGCGTCCTTTGGTGAGCGCCGGTTGATCCGGGGGCTCAGCCGCGCGGCGATGTATGAGTGCGTCGAGGGCAGCGCCGGCCTGGGCAGGCGCTTGTGCGATTGGGAGACAAAGGCGGGCCTTCAGGCAGAGGCGCATGGGGCCGCAGGGTCGAACCGGTTTGAAGCGCCTGCCGGGGGGCAGGCAGGCGCTGCCCGGCGTGCCGCCGTGCGGAACGGCTGTATGGTTTGAGGCGTATTGCTGGGGGGCTTTAGGGGGGGTGGTGCGACTTCTGAGTATGGATATCGGAAAACGGTAGGTTCGCGCCCGGCCTCGAGGGCGGGCCATGATGCTTGCACCGTCTTTTCTTCATAGACCAAACATCACAGTTTCCCGAAACGGGTCGATTTCGCACCCGCCCTGAGGGGCGAGGTCGGGCGCGAACCGGATCGACAAGCGATCCGGAGTATAACTCAAATGTGTGCATTTTTGCACTTGCACTGTACATAAATCTCCATTGTGTGCAAATTCACTCTCCCCCATCTTCTCCTCAGAACAAGACGCAAGGCGCGGGTCCCTCCCGCCCCGCGCCGACACAGGAGACACAGACATGAACATTCTCGCAATTCCCGCAAGCAACAGTAGCTCTTCGATCAACCGTGCCCTGATAAACCTTGCCGCGGCGCGGCTGACGGCGGCGGATCCCGCTGTGACCGTCGAGATCGTGGATATCAACGATTTTGAGATGCCGATCTACTCGTCCGATCGCGAAGCGGCGAACGGTGTGCCGCAGCTGGCCAAGGATCTGCTGGCCTTGATCGGCGGCGCGGATGCGGTTGTGATCGCTTTCCCGGAACACAATGGCGGCGTGCCCGCGGCGTGGAAGAACATCTTTGACTGGATGAGCCGGGTGGAATTCAAGGTCTGGCAGGGCAAGCCGGTTGTCATGCTTTCGGCCAGCCCGGGTGGCCGCGCCGGGGCCAATGTGCTGGCCGGACAGGAGGCGATTGCCGGGTTCTACGCGGCAGAGCTTGTGGGCGTGCAGGGCTTTGGCAACTGGGGTGAGGCGTGGGACGCGGAGACGGGCTCCTTCACCTCGCATGTGGATCTGGCCAAGCTGGACGACGTGTTGACCAAGCTTCTGCCGGTGGCGGCCTAGTTTTTGGCTTTGGCAACCGTATCGGTTCCTTCCCCCGGATCGCTTGCCGATCCGGTTCGCACCCGACCTCGCCCCCCAGGGCGGGTGCGAAATGGCGGGACGATGTGAGTGTGCGTACCACAAGTGCATTGAAGGTATGGTTATGCATTTGGCGAACCCCGCCCTCGAGGCCGGGTGCGAACCTATGTTGCAGTCTCAATCTCGAGCGATTGACTGGTTTTTAACGGGTGGTTCTGGCATTTTGCGGCCATGGACCACCCGCTGATTGACCTGATCAATGCCAAGATACGCGCCGCCGAAGAGGACGGCGCGTTTGATGATTTGCCCGGTGCGGGCAAGCCGTTGCCGCCTTGCGATGATCCCGAAAACGCCGTGATGGTGCGGATTTTGAAGGACAACGGGGCGGTGCCGGAGGTGGTCGCCCTGAGCCGGGAGCTGGCGCGTTTGCGCGAAGAGTTGCGCGAGACGACGGACCGGACGGAGCGCAAACGGCTGTTGTCGGATATGTCGCTTCTGGAAGCGCGGATCGAGATTGCGCGGCGGGGGTAGTCGCCCCTTGGCCTTCTCGCCCCTTGGCCTCTGTGCCCCCTCATGTCACTCTGCGGCAAAACAAGAGGCGCAGATGGTTAGCACGCGGCAGCAATACGAGACCTACCCCTATCCCGAGCGCGACCCGGCGGATGAGGCGAAGCGGCTGATCACCGGCTCGCCCAGCCATCCTCTGGAGATGGATCATTGGCTCTGGGGCGGGGCACGGGATTGGTCAAAGCCTTTGAAGGCGCTGGTGGCCGGGGGCGGGACCGGGGACGGGCTGATCCAGCTGGCGCAGGTGCTGACCAGCGCGGGTGTGCCGTATGAGATCACGTATGTCGATCTGTCCGAGGCGAGCCGGGCGATTGCCGAAGCGCGGGCAGAGGCGCGGGGGCTTTCGGAGATCACCTTTCACACCGGATCGCTGCTCGATGCGCCGGAGTTTGGGGCGTTTGACTATATCGACTGCTGCGGGGTGCTGCACCATTTGCCGGAGCCTGCGGCGGGGTTTGCGGCGCTTCGGGCGGCGTTGGCGCCGGGTGGGGGCCTTGGGTTCATGGTCTACGCGCCTTATGGGCGGTCGGGGGTGTATCCTTTGCAGGAAGCTTTTGGCGCGATCTTCGAGGGGCTTGATCCGGAGACGCGTTTGAAGCGCGCCAAAGAGATTGTGAAAGACTTGCCGGAGGGGCATCCGTTTGCGACCAATCCGAACCTTGGCGATCACCATGCCTCCGATGCGGGGTTCTACGATCTGCTTTTGCACGGACAGGACCGGGCCTATGCAGTGACGGAATTGCTCGCGGTTCTGGACGAGACCGATTGGCAGTTGCAAACCTTTGCCACACCTGCGCTCTACGATCTGTCACGGATCACCACGCGGCCCAAGGAGATGGGGGATGCCGAGGCCATGGCGGCGGCAGAAAAACTGCGTGGGACGATCCGGGTGCAGGTGGGCTATGCGGTGCCGAAAGGCGAGGAGCGCAAACCGGCGAAGGGCAGCAACCGCGCCCTGGTGCCGCATCTGCGCGGGGTGCAGGCCGGGGCGTTGGCCGGGGCCGTGGCCAAGGGCAAGCCGATCCCGGTGACACTCAAGGAATGCAAGGCCACGCTGCGCCTGCCGCGCGAGGCGGCGGCGGTGATTGCGGGGATCGACGGGCGGCGTTCGCTGGCGGAGATCGCGGCGGGGGCAAGGCTTGATCCGCTGGCCTTCGGGATGCTCTGGGGCAAGGTGGAGCGCGATCTGGTAGACTGGGGTCTGCTGCTTTACTCAAGCCTCGGGCGAAAGGGCTGAGACATGTGCGGGCGCTTTGCAACCACGCTCCCCCCGGACGCCATGGCGCAGCTTTTCGAGGCCGCGCCCGCCAATGATTTGCCGCCTGTGCCCAATTACAACGTCTGCCCGACCAACCAGATCCACACGATCCACACCGAAGCCGGTGCGCGGCGGCTGACGTCGATGCGCTGGGGCTTCCTGCCGCATTGGTACAAGGCCACGAATGGCGGGCCGCTGCTGATCAATGCGCGCGCGGAGACCATTGCCGAGAAACCGGCCTTCAAAGCCGCCTGCCGCGAGCGGCGCTGCCTGATCCCGGTGAGCGGGTTTTACGAATGGACCAAGGACGAAGAGGGCGCGCGTTTGCCCTGGTACATCCAGCCTGCCGGGGAGGGACCTTTGGTCTTTGCCGGGGTCTGGCAGGATTGGGAGCGGGACGGCGAAGCCCACCGGACCTGCGCCATCGTGACCTGCGCCGCGAATGACCAGATGGCGGCGATCCACCACCGGATGCCGGTTATCCTTGGCCCGGAGGTCTGGGGCAAATGGCTCGGTGAAGAGGGTAAAGGGGCTGCGACGCTGATGACGCCCGCACCGGAGGGGGCGCTGCGGTTTTATCGGGTGGACCGGGCGGTGAATTCGAACCGCGCCTCGGGGCCGGAGTTGACCTGTCCGATTGAGTGAGGCGGAGCGCGGTATGGCGGCTTGGGGCCCATATTGACGAATGCTGCATGATGCATAGATGTCCGCTTCTTTTTGCTCTCTACTTAGCGCGTAGACGGCTCATCGTGACAGGCGTGATCCCCAAAAAGGATGCTATCAACGAATGAGTGAAAATTTCTTCATAGCTGGGGAATGCTTGGCGGAACCAGTTCAGCCGCTCCGCCCCGCCGAGAGCGGCGAGACACCATTCGCGCTCCGCCTTTTTACTCAATGCGTCTCGTAGAATACCATTTGCCCAGTTTCTGATGGGTTCAGATTCAATCATCAGATTTGTAAGCTGATCAGTATCGATCCAATAAAGCGAGGCCTCTTTGGTTGCCTGGATGGATACAAGGGACACGCCATCTCGCGTTCGCGCGATATTCGGCGTGACAACGCAAGGACCTACATAGAGCCCAACGCACACTTCCTTGCCGTCTTGGTCACAAATGCTGCTGGCCAGGCACCCATCCAACAGAATGTACTCATCTGCTTCAGGTTGTTCTTGGTGGGCTACGCGCGCGCCTTTGTTCAAACGCTTACCTCTCCAATGAGACGCAAAACCGTCTGCAAGGCTCAGATCGGACAGGTCAGGTGACTGTGCGAGAAATTTCCGTAGATCCATCTTGGTCTGCCTTATCAAATGATAATGCGTGAGGCTTCACTCAAGGGCAACTTGGCACAGATCAAGGAGGTCCCAAAATGAGTCACACGCTTCTTTCAAGGTACATCGGATTTGCCGCCGTTGGCTGCGGGTTGATTGCTACGGTAATCTACGTGCTGATGATCAGCGTCACGCTTGCCCACATCGAGGCAGTCTCGGGGCAGGTCCCATTCGACATGCGTCCTTTAGGTTATGGTCCTGCAGACGCCACGACGCTTTTTGAGGCGCTTGGTGCCGAGGGGCGCGCGTATTATCTTGGTTACCAGATACCTCTGGACACGCTATATCCGGCCACGCTCGCCTTAACGCTGATCACCACGCTTCTCTGGGTCAGGCAACGGATACCAGAAAGCAAATTAGTCCGATACGGTATCGCCCTTTCCGCAAGCAGTGCTCTGTTCGACTACATCGAGAACCTTGGTATCGTTGCCATGATTTGGAACTGGCCAAGTATTTCAGTTCCTTTGGTCTATGCCGCCAGCACCGCCACGATCGCCAAGTCCGCCATCACAACTTTGGCTGTACTTGTCGTGCTTCTTTCAGGCGTTATCTGGACGCGCCAGCCCAAAGCCGACCTTCGTCTATAGGTGCGCAACGGCGGCTTCGTTCGCCCTCAGGACTTCCGCCTACACCTGAACGAAAGTCTGCTTCGGGCTGGCAGCAGACCTGAGACCACAGCGCGGCGAAGGTCTGCGGCGAGCCCATGGCCGTCATTAAGTATTTTTGCTGCATACGCAGACTGGGAGAAGTTTCTGCGCTGGCCCAGATCCAATCTGCGATGCGGCGGCAAGGTCGCAGGCGTCTCTTCCGTTGCGCTTGAAATATCAAGATTATTCACGCCAGATCAGAAACCGTTTTCAAATCCTGTGATAGCCGGACAATTTCGGATTGCGCGACATTTCCGGGTTCGAATATCGGCAAGGGAATACCGGCCAGTGATGCCGGAACGCTGGTTGCCGCCTGCAATGCGGCTTCGACCGGGATGCCCACCTGTTCGACCATGGTGCGCAACGCTGTCGTCAGATCGAGATCGGCCCCGGCCAATGTTCCATCCGACAAGGTCAGAATGCCATCGTTGCGTCTGATGCTTCGGCCTCCCAGCTCAAACCCGGTGTCATCGGTTCCCGCAACAGCCATGGCATCGCTCACGAGGAAAATGCGCCCCGGGCCTGTCTTTGCGGCCCAGGCCGCGCGCATGGATTGGGGGTGCACATGGACAGCGTCTGCGATGAGACCGCAGGACACATGTCCATCGGCGAGCACGGCTCCGACAAGCCCCGGCTCCCGGTTGCCGAGCTGACTCATTGCATTGAACAGATGCGTGGCACAGCGCGCACCGGCGGCGAAGTAACGTCGGCAGGTATTGTATCCGGAATCGGTGTGGCCAAGCGACACCAGAACGCCAGCCGCCGAAAGGCGCTGCACCTGATCTTCCGTCACGCTTTCCGGAGCAATCGTGACCTTGAGCACGGGCAGGGTCTTTGCCGCGCTCAACAATGCCTCAAGATCCTCCGCCTCCATCGGGCGGATAAGCGCAGCGTCATGGGCCCCTTTGCGTGCAGCCGACAGGTGGGGCCCCTCAAGATGAAGCCCCGCGATCCCCGGCACCTTGGCATGGATTGCATCGGTGGCGGCAGCGATGGCCGCGCGGGTCTTGCCCCGGGTGTCGGTGATCAATGTGGGCAAGAGCGCCCTGACACCCAGCTTGCGGTGCGCCGATGCAATTTCTTTTAGTGTCTCAACAGACGGATCGTCGTTGAACATGACGCCACCGCCGCCGTTGACCTGCAAATCGACATAACCCGGGCTGATGATATCCCCGCCAAGGTCGATGAACTCGCCGTTTCCAGCCACATCCGCATCTGGCCCCATAGCGGTGAGCCGCCCGGCCTCGAAGCGCAGGGCAAGCCCGTCCAGAAGTCGTGCCCCATCAAAGACGCGCCCGTTGCGAAAGATTTGCGCCGCCCCTGTCATACGGTTTCAGTCACTTTGTTGAGGTGGCGCGGCGCATCGGGGTTGATGCCGCGCGCGACCGCGACGGTTTCGACCATGCCATAAAAGGACACGATGGCCGCGATCGGATCGGTAAGCCAATGCCCGGTCCGGACATGTGGCAGCGGCGTGGCCCGTGTCACGGCCTCGCTTGTGGCGAAAACATGCGCGCCTTTCTCGGACAGCGCGTCAGCAGTTTGTGCGACGCTTTCGCCCGCGGCGTCACCCGCCGCGAAGGCGATGACCGGAAAGCCCTGACCGACAATGGAAACGGGTCCATGCAGAACCTCGGCCGACGAATAGCTTTCGGCATGGATGAGGCAGGTTTCCTTGAATTTCAAAGCGGCCTCATTCGAGATGGCCCAGGAGGGTCCCCGCCCCAATGTGAAAAGCGACGATCCGTCAATAGCCGCCGCCGCCGCCGACCAATCGCATCGGGTGGCCCGGTCGAGGTGGTCGGGCAGACCGCGAATGGCGGCGATCAGGTCGTCATCCCCCTTGATCTCGGCGATCAGCCAGAGGCCCGCCACCAGCGACGTCACAAAGGTCTTGGTTGCAGCCACGCTAAGCTCGGGTCCCGCGTGTATGGCCAATGTGGTGTCAACGGCCTTTGCCAGGCGCGATTGGTCATCGTTGGTAATGGCCACCGTCGTTGCCCCACCAGCACGCAGGCTTTCGGTCATCCGCACGATGTCGGGGCTCTGGCCCGACTGCGACACCGACAGGCAGAGCGCGTCCCTGGCCTCCAGATCGACGCCATAGATCGAATTCACCGACGGTCCGACCGATGCCATCGGCCGCCGCAGGATAAGTTCGCTGGCGTATTTCAGGAAGGTGCAGGCGTGGTCTGACGACCCCCGTGCGACAGAGATCAGATACCGTGGATCGGCTGACCGGGCTTTGTTGGCGGCCGCGGAAATTGCATCACTGCCTTGCGATAAGAGCCGGTCGACAGCACCGGATATCTCTAGAATCTCGGTACGCATCTGCGTGGATTGCATGGGCATTTCAGATTGCCTTTCTGTTATCAGAGGCGCAATTCAGCGACAAAATCATAAGCGTCGCCGCGGTAAAGAGAGCGGGTGAGTTCAGCGACCCGACCACTTTTCAAGTAAGATACACGCTCGATGCTCAGCCCTGCGGCGCCCTCGACAACGCCGAGCAGTTCAGCTTCGCGGGGCTCGAGATTGATCGCCGAGATCCGCTGCATCGCCCTGACAGGGCGCATCCCAAGGCGATCGAGCACCTCGTAGAGCGATGTCTGAACTTCCAGCGGGTTGGGCAGGATATCGAGCGGCAGTGAGGCCCGTTCCAGCGCCATCGGCCGACCACCGGCTTCGCGCAGGCGGTAGATGCGGGCAACCTCGTCGCGCCCGTCCAGACCCAGCACCTCCGCTTCCCTGTCAGTGGGAACGAACACGCCCCGTTCGAGCCATTTCGACGTGGTTTCCATGCCGCGCCGGGACATGTCCTCGGTGAAGGAGGTCAGATGCGACAGCGACTGTTCCATCTTGGCCACCGGTTCGCGGATGAAAGTCCCCGAACCCTGGCGCTGTTCAACCAGCCCGTCACGGACCAATTCCTGGATCGCCTTGCGCACGGTGACCCGCGACAGATCGGTGATCTCGGCCAGTTCACGCTCGGGCGGCAGCGACGAATTCGGCGGCAGGATGCCCGAGGCAATGCCGTCTTCCAGCCTTCGCCGCAATTGAACGTAGCGCGGGCCGCTGCTTTCGTTGAACCAACCGTTCTGCCGGAGAAAATCAACTGCGTTCATTGGCAAGTTCCTGTGCAAATGCCAGCGCCAGCGCGATTGCCCCGTCGAGAGGTTCACCCTCACGGTCGGTCACGCTGGCGCGCAGAGCTTCGGGGAGATAGGCGGTGTAATGCGGGCCAATGCCGCCAGTCAGGCAAATCGCCTGGCCCGGGTGCCAGCCCAAGGAATGCAAGCCACGGGCGATCTCTTCTGCGCCCTGCCGCATGATGTGCTGGGCAATGGAGTCTTCGCGCATTGCGTGGTCTGTCACCAGCGGGGCCAGAGCGCCGAATTCCGAAGGTCGCGCCTCGGCCGCGAAGCGGACGATACCGGCAGCATCCTCGAAATCGTTCAGAAGCCGCGTCGTCATGGTCGATGCATCGCGTCGGCCATCTTCGGTCTCAAGTGCCATTTGGAGAGCGGTCCGGCCAACCCACTGTGCCGATGCCTCGTCCCCAAGAACAGGCCCCCATCCGCCGGCGAGGCGGATCGCGCCACCGACCTGCGCGGCATAGAACGACCCCGTTCCACAATGAGCGACCACGCCATCGCGTAGACCAAGCGCGCCGCGCACCGCGGCCACCCTGTCATCGGCGATGCGCACATTTTGAAACGGCAGAGCATCCCGAAGCTGGTTGGCAAGGGTCTCGCAGGTCACACCGGCAAGTCCGACAAAGGCGGGCGCCGCCGCAAGCGCCCCGACCGGACAGGCCATGCGTTCGGCAAGCGCCTCCAGCCCGCGGCCAACCTCACAAACAGCATTTTCGAAATCCGTACAGACATTTGCCGACCCGGTTTCAACCGTGACGGTTTTCGCCTTTGTCCGCGCCGCCACGCGGCAACGCGTGCCGCCACCATCGACGGCCAGGGCGAGAATATGCTTGGTCATGCTCATGGAAATACCAATACAATACCTGTGAAAAGAATAAAAGACCCAAATCAAACCAATAGTCAAAAAAGTGGCTCCATTTGGGTGATATGTGGCGTGAAAACAAAAAACTGGACAAAAGGTATTGGATAGGTATTGTTGCCGGGAGGAGTGGGGGAATCGCATGACCGGAACGCAAACCGAAGCATTGCATGAGATGGCGATGGGGCTCGATGAGCGCCCGCTGGATGACGTCGCAGCGATCCTGGCGCAGGGCCAGATCGCAGCGGCTGCCTCGGTGGCGCTTGTGGCTTCGGATATCGCACGTGGCGCGACTGCCATGGCGGACACGATCCGGGCTGGCGGTATCCTCCATTATGTTGCGGCCGGATCGTCCGGTCTGATGGCGGCAGCCGATGCGCAGGAGCTGGGCGGCACGTTTTCGATCCCGCCCGGGCAATTGCGCGTTCACATGGCTGGGGGCCTGCCCACCGGCGTCGAGATGCCCGGCGATACCGAAGACGACATTGACGGCCTGCAAGAGGCGTTGGAAGGAGTCAGCCAGCGCGACACGCTTATTGCGGTTTCGGCCAGCGGAACAACGCCCTACACACTCGCCGCGGCCCGAATGGCCAAGGCGGCAGGCGCGACCGTGGTCGCGATTGCCAATAATGCCGGTGCCGCGCTGCTTGGCATCGCTGATTATCCCATCTGCCTTGCCACGCCGCCCGAGGTGCTTTCGGGATCGACTCGGATGGGGGCGGGCACCGCGCAAAAAATCGCGCTCAACATGCTGTCCACGCTCATGGCGGTAAGCTTGGGTCATGTGCATGACGGCATGATGGTCAATTTGCGCGCAGACAACATCAAGCTTCGCCGCCGGGCGCAAGCCATCGTGGCCCATCTCGCCCAAGTAACGCCGGAACAGGCCGCCGCCGCGCTCGACGCGGCGCAAGGAGAGGTCAAGGCGGCAATTCTGGTCGCGGCAAAAGAAATTTCGCCCGACAGGGCCACCGCCATTCTTCGGGAAACCGAAGGACATCTGCGCGCCGCTCTGGCGCGGCAAAACTGACTTTGAATTCAACTGGGAGGACCAACATGAAACGCAATACTCTGACCCTCGCGCTCGCCACGACAGCGCTTGTGGCAACCAGCGCTTTTGCGCAGGACGCAACGCTGACAATCGAAAGCTGGCGCAACGACGATCTGAAGCTCTGGCAGACCGAGATTATCCCAGCCTTCGAGGCCAAGCACCCGGGCATCAAAGTCAATTTCAGCCCGTCGGCCCCTGCGGAATACAACGCGGTGCTGAACTCCAAGCTCGACGCCGGATCGGCGGGCGATCTGATCACCTGCCGCCCGTTCGATGCCTCTCTGGCGCTTTACGACGCCGGTCATCTGGCTGATCTGAGCGATCTGGACGCCATGTCGAACTTCTCGGATGTGGCGAAATCCGCGTGGCAGACCGACGACGGTGCGGCGACCTTCTGTGTGCCCATGGCCTCGGTGATCCACGGCTTCATTTACAACAAGGAGGCGTTCGAAGAGATCGGTGTCGAAGTTCCCACGACCGAGGCCGAGTTCTTTGCAGTGCTGGACGCCTTCAAGGAAGACGGCAGCTACATCCCGATGGCAATGGGCACCAACGACCAGTGGGAAGCGGCTACGATGGGCTATAACAATGTCGGCCCGAACTACTGGAAGGGCGAAGAGGGCAGGCTGGCACTGATCGCGGGCGAACAGAAGCTGACCGATCCGCAATGGGTTGCGCCCTACGCGACACTCGCGCGTTGGAGCGAATATCTGGGTGCTGGCTATGAGGCGCAGACCTATCCCGACAGCCAGAACATCTTTACCCTGGGCCGCGCGGCCATCTATCCTGCCGGATCCTGGGAAATCTCCGGCTTCAACGCGCAGGCCGATTTCGAAATGGGCGCCTTCAAACCGCCGGTTCAGAATGCAGGCGACACCTGCTACATCTCGGATCACACCGATATCGGTATCGGCATGAATGCGGCGACGGACAACCCGGAAGCGGCGCGCACTTTCCTGACCTGGGTCGCAAGTCCGGAATTCGCCGAGATCTTTGGCAACGCTTTGCCGGGATTCTTCCCGCTGTCGAGCACACCCGTGGAACTGACAGATCCGCTCGCCAAAGAAATCGTTGGTTGGCGCGGTGAATGCGAAAGCACGATCCGCTCGACCTACCAGATCCTGTCGCGTGGCACGCCGAACCTTGAAAATGAGACCTGGGGCGCCTCGGTTGCCGCGATCAAGGGCACTTCGACGCCTGAAGAGCTCGGCCAGGAGCTCCAGGACGGCCTGGCCAGCTGGTACGAACCGCAGCAGTAAGCCCTCCCACTGCTGTACAAGCCCCGGGCGGACAAGAACGCCCGGGGCCACTCAATCGGAGACAGAGCTATGAACCGAGCCCGAATTCGCTGGCATATTTTGGTATTCCTTGCGCCAGCCGTTATTGTTTACACCGCCGTTATGATCTGGCCGCTGTTCAACACGCTTCGGCTCGCTCTTTTCTCCGTGATCGAACAGGAACGGGTTTTTGTCGGGCTCGACAACTTTCGCACGCTGTTTTTTGACCCGATCTGGTCAGAACAGTTCTGGAACGCGTTGGGCAATAATTTCTGGTTCTTCCTGATCCATATGCTGGTGCAAAACCCCATCGGCATTGCGCTGGCGGCCCTGCTGAGTCATCCGCGTCTGCGCTTTGCCGCGCTCTATCGCTCGGCCATTTTCATCCCTACCATCCTGTCTTTCGTGATCGTGGGTTTTGCCTGGAAACTGATCCTGTCGCCGATCTGGGGCATCGCGCCCTCCATGTTGGACGCGGTGGGGCTGAAAGCGCTTTTCGCGCCTTGGCTGGGCAAGGAGGAATACGCGCTGACCACACTGGCGCTGGTCTCAGTCTGGCAGTTCGTGGGCATCCCGATGATGCTGATCTATGCCGCGCTTCTGACCATTCCCGAGGAAATCCTGGAGGCGGGCGAAGTGGACGGCATCACCGGTATGGCCGCCTTCTGGAAGATCAAGCTGCCGCTGATCCTGCCCTCGATTGGGATCATCTCGATCCTGACTTTCGTCGGCAATTTCAACGCATTCGACCTGATTTATGCCGCGCAAGGCGCATTGGCTGGCCCAGATTTCTCGACCGATATCCTGGGCACTTTCATGTATCGCACCTTCTTCGGCTTCCAGCTTCAGCTTGGCGACCCGCACATGGGGTCGGCCATCGCAAGCGCCATGTTCGCGATCATCCTGGTCGGTGTGTGCATCTATCTCTTTGGCATCCAGACCCGGATGCGCCGGTATCAGCTGTGAGGATCGGACAATGAACAAGGCACGCTCAAATCCGCTTAACACCCTCATGATGCACGGGGCGCTGATCCTCTACACGCTGATTGCGCTTTTCCCGGTCTTCGTCATCCTGATCAACAGCTTCAAGGAACGCCGGTCGATTTTCCGCGAACCGCTCGCCTTGCCGAATGCTGAGAGCTACTCGACCATCGGTTACAACACGGTCATGCAGCAGGGAGATTTCTTCCTCTACTTTCAGAACTCGATGACGGTCACCGTGGCATCGCTGTTCTTCGTGCTGCTCTTTGGCGCGATGGCGGCCTATGCACTCAGCGAATACCGCTTCCGGGGTAACATGCTGATGGGGCTGTATCTGGCTCTGGGCATCATGATCCCGATCCGCATCGGCACGGTGGCAATCCTTGAGATGATGGTTGCCACTGGATTGGTTAACACGCTCTGGGCCTTGATCCTGGTCTATACCGCGCAAGGCCTGCCGCTGGCCGTCTTCATTCTGTCCGAGTTCATGCGTCAGGTATCTGACGACCTGAAAAATGCCGGGCGCATTGACGGGTTGAGCGAATACACGATCTTCTTTCGCCTGGTCCTGCCGCTGGTGCGGCCCGCGATGGCGACGGTCGCGGTGTTCAACATGATCCCGATCTGGAATGATCTGTGGTTCCCGCTGATCCTTGCCCCGGCAGAGGAAACCAAGACCCTGACACTGGGCAGCCAAGTCTTCATCGGCCAGTTCGTGACCGACTGGAATGCGGTTCTGTCGGCCCTGTCCATGGCGATCCTGCCAGTACTGGTGCTCTATGTGATCTTCTCGCGCCAGCTGATCCGCGGCATTACATCGGGAGCCGTGAAATGACCCGTGTTCTGATTGCAGGTCTGGGCAATATGGGGCGCAGCCACGCGCTGGCCCACCATGCCCATCCGGATGCCGAGATTGTCGGTCTGGTCAATCGCAGTGGCGTGCTGGATGACCCCGATCTGTGCGGCTACCCGGTGTTCAACGAGTTTTCCAAGGCGCTGGCAGAGACCGAACCCGATCTCGTGATTATCGCGACCTATACCGACACCCATGCCGAATATGCGGTGTCGGCGATGCAGGCTGGCGCACATGTGTTTGTCGAAAAGCCGCTGGCCCTGACCGTGGCAGAGGCGCGCCGCGTCGTGGAGACGGCCAAAGCAACGAACCGCAAGCTGGTCGTCGGCTATATCCTGCGCCATCACCCGTCCTGGACGCGGCTGATCGACGAGGCGCGCGCACTGGGCGGGCCATATGTGTTCCGGCTCAATCTCAACCAACAGTCCAGCGGCGCGGATTGGCAAAAGCACAAGGCGCTGATGCAGACCACCTCGCCCATCGTGGATTGCGGTGTGCATTATGTCGATGTCATGTGCCAGATCACCGATGCCGCGCCGGTGCGGGTGCATGGCATGGGCGTAAGGCTTTCGGATGAGATTGCCGAAGACATGTATAATTACGGCCAGTTTCAGGTGATCTTTGCCGATGGATCGGTCGGCTGGTACGAGGCCGGTTGGGGCCCGATGATGTCGGAGACTGCGTTTTTCGTGAAAGACATCGTGTCGCCCAACGGCGCGGTTTCGATCACCGACGGGAACAAGGGTGCGTCGTCCGACATCGAAGGGCATACAAAGGTGGGTGGCCTGCTGCTGCACCGCCCCGGCAATGACCAGATGATCGACCTGCCCGACGAGCCCGGACATCAGGCGCTCTGCGATGCTGAACAGGCCTTCATGCTCCGCGCCATTGCCGAAGATATCGACCTGTCCCGCCACATGAGCGACGCCGTCGCATCGCTCGCCATTTGTCTGGCCGCCGATGAAAGCATCCGCACCGGCCAATCCATTTCGCTTGAGGAGACCCTGAAATGACTGCTCTGTCCCTGCAAAACGTCAACAAGTCATTTGGCGAAGTCCATGTGCTGAAGGATATCAACATGGAGGTCGAGGAAGGCGAGTTCGTGGTCTTTGTCGGGCCGTCCGGATGCGGAAAGTCCACGCTGCTGCGGGTGATCGCGGGGCTGGAGGACGCCAGTTCGGGTGAGATTCGGATCGGAGGTGACGTCGTTAACCTGACGCCGCCGTCAAAGCGCGGCATCGCGATGGTGTTTCAGAGCTATGCGCTCTACCCGCATTTGAACGTACGTGGCAACATGACCTTGGCTCTCAAACAGGAAAGACAGTCGAAGGCGGTGATTGAGGAACGGGTGCAGGAAGCATCGCGGATGCTGAACCTCGAACCCTATCTGGAACGGTTCCCGTCCGAGCTTTCCGGTGGCCAGCGTCAACGGGTCGCCATCGCCCGCGCCATCGTACGTGAACCGAAACTGTTTCTGTTCGACGAGCCGCTCAGCAATCTCGACGCGGCGCTGCGGATGAACACCCGGATCGAGATTGCGAACCTGCACCGCCAGCTGGGTGCCTCGATGATCTATGTGACCCACGACCAGACCGAGGCCATGACGCTGGCCGACAAGATCGTCGTTCTGCGCGATGGCCGGGTCGAACAGATCGGCAGCCCGATGGAACTGTATAACAACCCGGCAAACCAGTTTGTGGCCGGCTTCCTCGGCTCACCGGCGATGAATTTCTTTCCCGCCGAGCTGGTGCAGGACGGCGATGATCGCACGATGGGCGTGCGCCCGGAAGATTTGTTCCTTGATGACAGTGGCGCGCTTGCCGCGCGGGTCAGCCATGTCGAGAAACTGGGCGGCGACACCAATGTCATTGCGCAGGTGAACCGTCATCAGATCACCGCACGCTTGTTCGGTCAGCATGCGGTAGAGCCGGGTCAGGATCTGCGGCTCGGTTTCAACCCGCAAAACGCCTTTCACTTCAATGGCGAGGGCATGCGCGTCGAGTAAACAATCAGCGTCCTTATCGCGGGAGTCGAACTGTCAGGATTGGTTGGATTGAAGTCGCTTTCGAACGCGGCCCACCATTCGCGGGGCTGGAATGACGAGTGCGCCCCGCCCCAATCCCACTCAAGCCGCTCGCCGCGAAGGACGGGATAGGAAACAACCTGCGGCAAAAGTACAGTTTTGATCCGGTTCACAGCGACACCCTCGAACGACTGCTTCGGTGACTCGCTGCAAGGCAACGAAAGCCGTGCTGCGATTGCGAACGGATGCTGCGTGAGTAATGGCCGCACGAGCAAAAGGCGGGTTTGTCCCGCTAAGCCGACCTTTCCCGTACGCCGGAGCACTGCCCGGGTACTTTGAGACACGGGCTGAAGGTCTGGGGCAATGGCCCGGCGAAGAAGACAAGGGTGCCGCAACGCATTCGAATCAGCATCCATTGATGCGCACCGCAGCGAATTCCTTGCCGGTCAGGAACAGGCTGCGGACAGATCTGGCTTTTTTCTTCCAGACTGGGGGGCGCGTTGGCATCAATTGCCAGCCACTTGCAGGCATCGAAGGAATGTGACCCCAAGGACGGGTTGTGGCCGGGCCTGTGTTATCCTTGGCACCTGCCGGTTACGCGCTTTGACATGGTCAAACGCAAAAAACCGAAGAAATCATTTAAAACAGGTGGGTAGGTCGTCTATGCCCGCCGATCCCTGCCATTTTTTGCACGGCTGTGCGGCCTCGCCTGATGGCGACGGCAGTGATGGCGCTGGCCTGTCGGAACGCCACTCTTGCTGCGGGTAAGCGTGACCTCAAACAGCAGGGTTTTTTGAGTAAGTTTTGTAAACAAAGGCTGACGTGAATGGTTGCGACGTCAAAAATACAAGTTGATCGGGAATTGCCTAACAGGGCAGGATCGACCATTCGGGCAACACTGCCCGTAAAATTTGGGGTATTACATGAAATCTATACGACTCCTGGCCACCATGGTGGCCACAATGGTTGTGTGCGCGACCAGCGCGCTTGCCACGACACTGAGTGCCACGTTCAACGTGGACAACGGTTTTTTTGCATATATCAGCACCGACGATGGCGTCCAGGGCACAGAGTTCCTATCGGGAGAAAGCTGGCCGACATCTTTCTCGGGCTCGGTCAGCCTGACTGCCGGCGTTACCAATTACCTGCATGTCAGGGCCTATGACACGGGTGGGGCGGCCGCCTTCATGGGAACGTTCTCCTTGAGCGACACCGGATTTGCCTTTGGCAATGGCACTCAGTCCCTTGTGACGGGTGAAGGTTACTTCCAGCAAAGCACGACAGGTTGGGGATCCTATGGCGCGGTGACCGACCACGGCGGGCACGGGTCCATTTTGCCCGACTGGTTTCGTCCTGCGCAAGCCGATGCGGCACGCTTCATCTGGTCGGCCGATAACGCTGCTGACAACGAAGTGTATTTCACGGCCGCGATTACGGCGGCGGCTGTCCCGGTACCGGCGAGCCTGCCGTTGCTGATCGGTGCTTTGGGCGTCTTTGGGCTCTTGCGCAGGCGTTCCCGCTGATTTGAACCTTGGCAGACCGACTTTGGCGCAGGGTGACAGGCGTCAACGGCAGAACACTGTCACCCGTTGGCACGGACCGCTGTTTGCCTCGTCGTGACCGGCGAAGCCTCATTGGACCGCGCGTTCAGAGATAGCTGGCCGGGCAGGCAGCGCGGCCAGCAAAGAGTGTAGAGTTTGGGTTCGGGAGGATCCGGCTCAAACAGCCTTGAGCAGTCATTGCGTGCACCCCGTCCCGGACTTGATCCGGAGCCTCAGGGTTAGAGCACAAGCCGCGCCTATCGCCGTGCCGTGGGGACGGGCCGTCCCTCTCGACAGACTTTTCTTTGAAAAGTCGTCTGACGGGAGGGGACAGGCGCGGCGGCCAGCGGCCTTGATTCCGCGCCAGTGGCGAGGTGAACGTTCGCTTCAGGCCACTGTCGACATCGGGACTTCTCACGATCAGCGACCGCTTCGATCCGCAATGCCGACCTTTCCCGTACGCCGGAGCACTGTCGAGGCACTCTTGGGCACGGACCGGAGGTTTGGGGGAAATTGCTCGGCGAACCTTGTGCTGCGCGCGCCGGAGGGGTTCAACAGACGGTCAGAGGGCAGAGGTGAGTGAGCTGATCGGGTGTGCGTGTGCGGGGTTTGTGTGTGGAACCGGCGGTTGCGGGCGTATGAGAAACGGTGGCGGACGAAAAAAGCGCCCCGTTCGACGGATCGTGCGGCCTTGTGCGTTGTACCTGTACGTGCTCGCAATTCTGCGCAGCCCGAAAGCAATCCTCGGAGAAACCATGTCCCCCATGAAATCGCTGCCAACTGCCTTGTGCATTGTGGCTCTTTCAAGCCCCGCACTTGCTGAAAACGTCGAAATCTATTTGGTCGATATGCTCGACAATATACAGAACGGGTATTGTATCGACATTGCCAAGGGGCGGGGCGAGGCCGCCAATCCCGACGATGGGCTGCAAGCGCACACCTGCTACAGCCCCTCCGGCGAAGTGCTTGTAGATCAGGCCTTTGACCCCGATCTGTTCGCTCAGGGCGTGCTTTTCATGCCTGAGTTTGATGTCTGCATGCAGGCTCTTTCGACCGAAACCGGCGCTCTTGCAGACCTGGCCGCATGTGATGGGTCGGCTGCACAAAGCTGGGTGTTTGGTGGCGAAGGCACAATTGCCCCGTCTTCGGCTCCCGAAATGTGCCTGACGGTGACAGGTGAGACGCGCACAGGGCGCAGCGATCAAAACCAGATGATCGCGATGACCTTGCAGGCGTGCTCCGACGAGCTGGCGGCTTTTCAAACGTGGTCCAACCGCACGGCGGACTAAGACGGCCCCGGGTGCGGCGGGCAGGCGGGTCGAGGCCGTCGGCAGCCAATGCCCGCCTGAGCCGGATTTGCGCCGTAGCGGCCCGGTCTGTAAGCTCAAGCCCATGGCGCGCACATGGGAGGTTTGATGTGTCCGAGCGAGGGGGAACGGATTTTATCGAAGCGGGCGCCGGGCCGAGGGTGATCCTTGTGCATTCGAGCGTTGCCGGGGCGCGGCAATGGGGTGGTCTCATGAGCGCGCTGGCGGACAGGTTTCACTGCATTGCCATCAATCTTTTTGGCTACGGCGCAACCAGGGCCTGGTCCGGCGAAGACATGCAGACGCTGGAAGACCAGGCAAGGCTGCTCGCCCCTTTTATCCCGGATGACGGCAGCAGGATTTCGATTGTCGGGCACTCCTTTGGCGGCAGCGTGGCGATGAAAGCGGCGGCGATGTTCAAGGATCACGTGGATCGTCTCGTTTTGATTGAACCCAACCCGTTCTACCTGCTGGAGCAGAACGGGCGGGACGAAGCCTTTCAGGAGGCGGTCGATCTGCGCAACACGATCAAGCAAAGCGGGAGGGAGGGCACCTGGCCGGTCGCCGCCGAGGTGTTCGCGAATTATTGGACCGGCGCGGGAAGTTGGGACGCCATGCCACAAGAGCGCCGGGACAAGTTCACCAAGGCCCTGGAGCCCAATTTCCATGAATGGGACGGGGTGATGCACGAAAAGACGCCGCTGTCGGCCTGGGAGGCTGATCTGCCCGAAAAGACGACGGTCCTGTCTGCGGCGGACACGGTTCGGTCAATCGATGAGATCTTTTCATTGATGAAGCAGAGCATGGCGCACTGGCGGTTCGAAACGATTGAACGCGGGGGGCATATGGCGGCCCTGACAAAGCCCGATCTTGTCAATCCGATCATCGCGCGGGCGTTGCTGGACTAGGGGCCGGATGCAGGGGGCATGTTCCGAAGGTCATGGGATGTGGCCGGGATCTGCGATCAGGCGGGTGCAAACCCGCAACGCGCGATGCTGTGATTTGCCCGGCATTCTGCGATAACGGCGGGCACGCCGCATCGTTTCACAAGGATGGTCCATGAAGTTCGTCAACCCGCTGCCGTTTGTCCGGGACATCGAGACATCAAAGCGCTTCTATTCGGGCATTCTTGGCCTTTCGATCCGCGAAGATCATGGGAACGTCGTCCTGTTTGACAATGGATTTGCCATTCATGAGGGGACGTCGCTTTTCAAATCGGTTTTTGCGCGGGAGGACAGCGCGCCGCCGCCCTATGGGCGCGCGAACCTCGTGCTCTATTTCGAGGACACGGCGTTGGATGCGGCCTTTGAGCGGATTTCGCCGCATGTTGAGGTGATCCACGGTGTCCGGTTAGAGGCCTGGGGGCAGCGGATCTTTCGCTTCTTTGACCCCGACCGGCATATTGTGGAGATCGGCGAGCCGATGGCGCAGTAACGGGGCCTGCGCTATCGGTGCGTGCGTTTGGGGCCCAAGCCTTGCAACCCGAAGGCGGGTTACAGAACCTCGACCCATGTTTTCATGCCCGCAGCCTGATGCCCCAGCATGTGGCAGTGCAAAAGCCATTTTCCCGGATTGTCAAAGACGCAGAGAATGTCGCGGGTCTCGCCCCGGTGGAGCAGGGTGGTGTCGCGCAGATCGCCCGGAACCTCGCCGTTCATTTCGTGGAAGTGATGCCCGTGCAGATGCATGCCGTGCGGAAACGCGGTTTCGTTGATCAGGCGAATACGGGCGGTCTCTCCTCTTTGAAACGTGGCCAGAGGGGTATCGGGGAGGCCGGAGTGGCCATTCAGGGCCCAGATGTCCTCACCGGCGTGGCGGCCGCCCATGGCGCCCCCCTGCATGGTCAGGCTGAGGTCGCGATACGGCGCGGTGGGGGTCTTGACGTTGGCGGCTGGCAGGGCGGTGATATCCTGCGCGATCGGGGACGGGTTTTCGCCCATGACCTCGATGCGGCCCAGTTCGTAAGGCTCGTCCCGTGTCGGGAAGTCAAAGCGCAGCGTCTGTGCCACGTCGACGATCAGGTCGATCCGCTGCGCCGGGGCCAGCATGAGCTGTCCGATGTCGCGCGGGGCCTGGAGGGGCATCCCGTCGAGCGCCACGATCTTGCCCGTGGCCCCGGACAGCGCAACCGGGAAGACCCGCGCGGTGGCCCCGTTGATCAGACGCAGGCGCACCCGATCCCCGCGCCGCACCTGCCGGACAGAGGGCAAGGCGCGGGCATAGTTGCCCAGACGGCCCGCGTGGGCAAAGTCATGGCGGTTGCCAAAGCCGCCCATCAGGGTGCCGTCTTCTTCCAGCCGCCAATCGTCGATCATCACGGTCACGTCGTGATCCACCTGCGGCGGCTCTTTTTCCTCGACGATCAGGGGGCCGTAGAGGCCTTGCTCGACCTGTTCCCATGACCGGCTGTGCGAGTGATACCAGAAGGTGCCGGCATCGGGCGCGACAAAGGAATAGTCGAAATCCGCGCCATCGGGCACGGCGTTCTGGGTCATGCCCGGCACGCCGTCCATGGCGTTGTCGATGCGGATGCCGTGCCAGTGCAGGGCGCTGTCAGAGCCGATCCGGTTTTCGAACCGCACGTCGAGCCTTTCGCCCTGACGGACGCGCAGTTCCGGTCCCGGCGTGGTGCCGTTCAGGCCCAGCATGGCGGTTTTGCCGTCGCCGTCCGGCAGGATCTGCGCCGTGACCGGCCCGGCCCGCAGGACGGTGGGCGCGGCGAGGGCGGTGCGGGGCAAGGCGAGGGCGGCGGCCCCGGCGGCCAGAACGGAGCGGCGGGTCAGGGGGACGGGGCTCATTTGCGATACTCCGAATGGCAGGCCTTGCAGGAAGCGCCAAGCTGCATCAGCCCGGCTTTCAGGTCGTCCTCGGTTTGCAGGCTGCGAGACAGGGCAAGCGCAAGGGCCTCGGTTTCCTGTGCCTTGGCGGTGAAATCCTCGAAACGCTCCCAGATGGCTGGCAGCGCTTCGGCTTTGGGATCGTCTTCGGGCGCTTCGAACAGGGCCGGGGTTTGCGCGGCAAACCGGGCCACGTCCGCCGCCGCCGCCCGCGCCTCTGCCGCGTCAAAGGCGCGGGCGCCCTTGGCCATGGTGCCGAGGACTTTCATTGCATCGCCGGTAGATTTCATCGCCTCCATCCGGGCCATGACAGCCGGGTTCGTGACCCCGCCATGGGCCAGCGCAACGGACCCGAGACAGGCCGCGATCAGGAACAGGCCGACCTGTTTTTTCGCTTTGTTCATCGTTTCTCTCCCGTGTCACTCAATGCCATTGGCGCGTTGCAGTGTGCGCACATAGGTGATGATCGTTTTGACATCCGCTCGCGTAAACCCCTCAACTGGCGCCATATCGCCAAAAGTCCAATGATGCGCACGCACGCCCAAGGCGACGGCCCTCTGAAAGGATTCATCGCCATGATGCGATGGTTCATAGATCTTGTGAACCAGTGGCGGCCCTATCCCGTTTCTCCCGCTGCCATTGTCCCCATGGCATTGTGCGCAGGCCGCGCCAAAGGCGCGCTCTCCCATGCGGGCTTCGGGTGACATGTCGTCCGGCAGCCTGACAACGGCCAGCGGGTCACCCACTTGAGCGCCCGTACCGATGGGGGTGTCCGGTTTATGGGTCTGTATCGTCCAGACGGCTATTCCGGCGGCAACAAGGCCACCGGCAATCACAAAAGGTTTGATCATGGTTTTTCCTCGGATGTGTTGAGAACGGTTGCCCTGATGAGGGCGGCCCTTCTCACAGCCGGGGCGGTGGCGGATCGAAGCCTGTTACATGGTCATGGACCGGCAAGGCGTTGGGGATCGGGACATCGAGACGGGCAAAACCCGCTTGGAGATCAGCGGTCTGCTGGGCATGTCTGAACACGGAGCAGCTTAGGCAAAGCTGGCAGAGTCCCGCGTCGCCGTGGCCCGTCAGGCCGTCATGGCTGGAAACAGGGTGAGGGCAGGGGGCCGAGTGCGCGGCCGTCCTGTGCATGTCCTGCGCGCCAGATGGGGCCGTGCTCAACACGCCCAACAGCAGCGTGACAAGAGCCGCGGCGAGCAAAGCTGTTTTCCCCAAAGAGCGCATGATTTCTGTTTGCCCCGTCTTACCCGCAATAACAAGCCGGAGGACGTCACGATCCGGTGTCCCGATGGGCGGGTGCACCGCGCCGCAAAGGCCAATCTCAGGCTTACAAAAAAGTAAGTTTGAGTTCGGGACCATGTGAACTGGGCCTCCCATTTCTGTTTCATCGGACGGCAGCAAGCCGCCAGACAGAGCAAAATGGAGAACTAAAATGAACATGGACATGATCAAAATCGGCGCCCTTTCCGGTCTTATCGCAGTGGGCGGCATCGCGACGATGGTTTCGGCCCAAAGCGCCGCTGAGCAGACCGGGTTGACCGAAGAGCAGATCATCGAAATCGCGCTGGCCGAAGTGCCGGGGTCCGTCACCGAAGTGGAACTGGAGGAGCGCCGCGGCACCACCTACTACGAGGTCGAAGTCACCGCCGAAGATGGCAGCGAGATGGAGCTGAAAATCGCGGCGGACAGCGGCGAGATCCTGAAGGTCGAAGCCGACGATGAAGACTGCGGCAAGGGGCGCCATCATGATGATGATGACGACGAGGACGAAGGCGAAGACGCCTGAGCCACATCCCGTTTGAACTTGGGCTCGTACCCTGTAGGTTGCCGGTGACGGCAGCCTACAGGCGTTTGCCAAACCCGAAGGACCGACATGCGCATTCTGCTTCTGGAAGACGACAAACAGCTTGGCCCCTGGATCGCCGGTGGCCTGCGCGAGGAAGGCCATGTGATTGATCACTTTGAAAATGGCAAGGACGCGCTGATGGCGGCCATGGGGCAGGATTTCGACCTGTTGATCCTTGACCGGATGGTGCCGGGGCTGGACGGGCTTGCGGTTCTGAAATCGCTGCGCGCCTCCAGGGACACGACCCCGGCGCTGTTCCTGACCGCCCTGGGCGAGGTGGACGCGCGGGTTGAAGGGTTTGAGGCCGGAGGGGATGACTACCTGACCAAACCGTTTGCCTTTGCCGAATTGTCCGCGCGTGTCAGCGCGCTGGGCCGACGCCGGGACGGGCCGCAGGCGGAGCCGGAGCAAACCACGCTGCGCTATTCCGATCTGACGCTGGATCTGCTGTCGCGCCATTGCGAGCGCCAGTCGCAGGCGATTGAGCTGAAGGCCAAGGAATTCAAGCTGCTGGAGTATTTCATGCGCCGCCCGGGGCGGCTTGTCACGCGCACAATGCTGCTCGAGCAGGTCTGGGACATGAGTTTTGATCCCACCACAAGCGTGGTCGAGACCCATATCAGCCGCCTGAGATCGAAGATCGACAAACCGTTTGAAGAGCAGTTGCTGCGCACGCGTCGAGGCGAAGGCTATGTCTTTGGCAGTTAGGGTTCTGGGCAGGCTGCGCTGGCTCCTGCGGTCATCGACGCTGCGGTTGTCCCTGCTGCTGTCGGTGGTTTTTGCCATAGGCTTTGCCGTGGCGGTCTTCGTGGCCGTGACGCTCGGCAAAGACGCCAATGACCGGCGGGTGGACGCCACGCTGTCGGCCCTGGCAGGGGCGTCCGAGCTGGACGATATGACCGGCGACGGGCCGGACATGATCCTGCGCGCGCGGGAGGATCTGGGCGGGCTTCCGGGCCAGATCCGGCGCGCGGCGGGACGCGGCGGCGGCACGGTTCATCTGCAAAACGACCTGTTCGGTTCGGACGTCTGGCGGGTGCTGGTGACACAAGACAGCGAAGGGGAGGCGGTTATGGTCGCCGTTCCGCTAGAGGATGCCGAAGAGGCACAGGCGCTGCTTGCGGGCATCTTGTGGACAACAGCCGGGATCGTGATCGTCTTTACCCTTGCGGTGGGGTTCATCACCGGGATCCTGGCGCAACGGCGGCTGTCCCGGATTGACCGGACCCTTGGCAGGCTGGCGCAGGGGGATCTGACGGCGCGCACCGGGCTTGCCCGCTCCAGAGACGATCTGGACGACATCGCCCGGCAACTGGATGTGACCGCGGCGGAGCTGGAGCGGTTGGTGACGCAGACCCGCCACCTCAGCGCGAGCATTGCCCATGATCTGCGCACCCCTTTGGCCCGGCTGCGCGCACAGCTTGAAATGCTGCCGGAAGGCGAGGCGCGCGGCGCGGCGCTGGAAGAGGCCAGCCGCCTGTCGGGCATCTTTGACACCATCATGCGCGTTGCGCGGATCGAGGCGGCGCAGGGCACCGATGGGTTCGAACCCGTCGCGGTCAACGCCCTGCTGCAGGACGTGGCCGAGATTTTCGGCCCTGTTGTCGAGGATGAGGGCAAAACCCTTGCGCTTGAACTGGCGGGATCGGGCCATGTTCACGCGGACCGGCAGATGTTGGTTCAGGCTTTGGCCAACCTCATTCAAAATGCGCTGGTGCATGGCGGGAACGAGATCACGCTGTTTTCTGACGGGGCCGTATTTGGCGTGTCAGACAATGGGCAGGGTGTTGATCCTGAACAGTTTTCCGAGATCGTCAAACCCATGGTCCGGCTCGATGCGGCGCGCACGCGCGACGGCTCTGGCCTTGGGCTGGCGCTTGTACGGGCGGTGGCTGACCGGCATGGCGCGGCGCTGGAGCTGTCGCAAAACCGGCCACACGGGCTGAAAGTCACGCTGAACTTTGCAAATTTGTAAGGTTGCGGTCAGGCGGCCGTAAAACACGGTGTCCATATCTGTTTCATCGAAACGAGAGATGAAACTGGAGACACCACAATGAAAACCCTGATCAACAAAATCACCACTGCCATCACCGGCGCGGTTCTGTTTACCGCCGCCATCGCGATGGCGGGCCTTGGCTTTGCGGTGATGGCTTCGCTCGCGGTCTTTGCGGTGATCGCCATCGGGATCGCGCTTCTGGCGGCCCCGTTTGCGAGCATGGCGATCAAGGAAGAAGGCGAGGCCGAGGCGGCACAGACCGCCGCGTGATCGAAACCGCGAAGAGGGGGGCAAGGCCATGACAACACAAGCAAAACCGCACGGGTTTGTGACCAAGGGCATCCACTGGTTGTCCGCCGGGCTGATCGGTGTCGGGTACCTGAAAGGGCTCGACAGCGTGGCGCAACTGGCTGATCCGACGCTCTTTATGACCGAGGTTGTTTTTGCGCTGACGCTTGGCGGCGTGTTCCTGCTTCGCCTGCTCTGGACCCGGACGATTGCCGGGGTCACGCGGCTGCCCGAGGAAGCGCCAAAGTGGGAGCATTGGGCATCCAGAGCGGTGCACATGGGGCTTTATGCGTCTGTTTTCGGGATCATCCTGTCCGGTTTGGGGATCGCGCTGGCCTACTCGGTGCCCTGGCTCGGCGGGCTTTTCATGGGGGCCATGCTGGGCCTGCATGAGGCGATGCTGGCTGCCTTGCCGTTGCTTCTGATCGCGCATGTGGCAGGCGCGATCTGGCACAAGATTGTGCGCCGCGACGGTGTTCTGGAGAGCATGACCGGGCCGTTGCCTGTGTAATGCGCGGGCACCGTGAAAGGCGCGCTCGGAACTGCCCCGGCGTTTGCGACGACGGTCAGCGTACCAGCGAGAGAAGCTGCGCCTCTTCGCCCGGCGGGGCGGAGAGGTGCGGGTACAGCCAGTTCACGGCTTCGGCAATGTCGTCCGTCACCAATTGGTGTTGTTCGTCCCGGACGTTGTTGATCGTGGCATAGGCCGACATCATTCTCAGCATTCCGAACGCCCCGTCATCGCGGCCGACATAGGCGCAGGGATTGTTGGGGAAGGACTTGCCGATGTCCGCGCGTTTGCGCATCAGGATCTGGAAATCCGCGGTGCCAAACCGCAAGAGATCAACCCGGCGCAGGTCAAGCAGCAAAGGCATGTTGAGATCGTCGGGCATCTGGCCTTCGGTCATGCGGTCCGTCGCCAGTGTGTATAAATCCTGAAGTTCAAAGGGTTCCTCGCCCCGCACGACAACGAGGGAGTACCGTTCCAGGAGCGAGGCGTATGCGGGCATTCAGGTGTCTTTCCGAGGCTGGCAGGCTTGAAGTGAGAGTTTGGTTCGGCGTGTCGCCTCTGCAAGGGCTGCGCAGATCAAAACGCCGGGACAGAGTCCGCCCGGCGGATCCCGCCCATGTGTGATTTGCAACCTGTGTTATCATGGCTTCATATCTATGCCGTTCAAAATGGCGAGCATTTTCCATGCGCCGTGCAGGCGGATCAGGATTACGGCGCCCTGATGTGGCGGATAAAGCTGCGTGTCCCCGCGCAGGATATAGCTGCGAAAGTTGCCGATGATCATGTCGTCCGACAGGCGGATCGCGGATTTGGCGACCCTGACGATGTCGTGTGCGCCAACTTTGTCCAGAAAACGCATGGCGTTATCAAACCGATCCCGAGACCCTTCGATGTTTGTCACGATTGAGGACATGCTGGGCGATTGCGCAACCAGCGTGGGGCACAGGCAGTCATTATAAGTCTCGAAACAGCGGGTCAGGAATGCCTGGGAGAGACTGTCCAGAACCCCCTGCAGCGCGCCGCGTGCCTGATCGCGTTCGGGGTTGGGGGTGGCCGGGTCTTCGGCCTTTTCGAGGGAGAGCGGCATCCTGTCGGAGAACTGGGAGACACAGACTTTCCACTCACCCGCCTCGGCGCGCAGGACAGAGACGGTCGAGTAGGTGCGCGCCTTTACGCCATCGGCATCGTGCCAGTTGGAGCGGTGGCTGCGCACGATCAGATCGGGGGTCACGAAGGAGGCGTGGTCCAGCTGGCGCTCGACGTTTGTGATCTTCTGCGCGCGGTAGTTGGCCCGGATCGCTTCAATCGTTTCCTTCAACTGCGCCGCGTTCTCGGAATGCCGCACGCCGCTGCTCCAGACAAAAGCCGAGGAGGTGGTGTAAAACCCACTGAAGTCCGGCACGCCAGCCGCCATCAGGGCCGCCGTCACCGAAGACAGGTGGTGGTCTGCGATTTTATATGCCGAGTTGAGCATGGACCTGACTGGACGATGAGTGGATTGGCGCAACACAAGGACTGGAGTGGCACTTGCGATGCAGGCTAGCGCGACTTCTGTCAGGTTTCGACAAGAAATTCATGGCAGTGATCGCGTTTAGCGGGAAAACGCTGCGTGCCGGGGTGCGGAGTTCGAAGTGCGCGGGTGGGCGGCACCGGAGGTGATGTGCGAGGCCCGGAAATATCGGCAGGGAGGCGGGAGACCCGCTTGACCTTGCCTTTGAGCTGTCTTACTCCAAGGCGCAGATGCGGGCGTTGTGTAATGGTAAGACCCTTGCCTTCCAAGCAAGAGATACGGGTTCGATTCCCGTCGCCCGCTCCAATCCCGCATCGATTTTCGTGCCGAGAATGAGATCCAGACGGATCAACTGAGGCCCTGAGGCGCTCCTGCCTTGGCCCGATGGATAAGTGGATCGTGGTCCGCAGAGGGGTTTTGTCCGAAAGCGCCTAGCGATTGCCCGTTTGACGAAAAGCCGCCATGCCTCGCCCCGCTTGTTGAGACCAAAGGCTGGATCGGCGAGCGCTATGACGCGGGCGCGGGCCTGCAATTCCTCAACGCCCGCTACTACGACCCGGAGCTGGCCGTGTTCATCCAACCGGACTGGTTTGAGGTGACCAAGGCTGGGGTTGGGACGAACAGGTATTCCTATTCGGCGAATGATCCGGTGAATTTGAGAGATCCGGAGGGGAATGAATCTGAGTCAGCAGCTGATCCTGCTCAAGACGAGGATAAAGAGGACGCAGAGAAGAAAAGGGATCGGAGGACGCGAGACCTTTCCAAAAAGGCAACCAAGTTCCTCGGAGCAGTGGGAAAACTAATAGAGGCGTGGGAACTTGCAGAAGACCTTGAAGGGCTAAATAATGAAGTTAACAAACTCTATCGAGGGCTATCCAAGAAAGACATTGACACCTTGGTTATGGAAGGCATTTTTGTTCCAAATGATCCCACAGCTTCGGTAAGCCCCGAGCAACACGCCCTCGGCGTACGGCCAACGCAATTCATCTCTCTCTCGAAACGCCGTGCTGTGGCGGAACACTTCGCAACGTCTTCCGTTCCTTCGCGGAAGGATGTTGGCCCATCAGGTTGGGTAGCGGTGCTAGATGGTCAGAAGCTTTTCTTTTCGGGTAATTTGCGGATGCATTCCAATTTTGCAGGTTACAGCAGGGGAGCTCGATCCCATGTTTTGAAAGATAGCGAAGTTCTGTATGAGGGAAACATTCCAAAAGGTGTTATGATTGAACCATGTAGAGTACCTGCTGGTCCGGAATTTGAACACTATGATGGGCCGATCCAATAACCTTAGAGTCGGTGTCGCGGTGACTTTTGTTATCTCGGCACTGGGTACCGCACATATCAGCTTCGCAGGTGAAGAAGTGAATGGAAAGAAGTCGCCACTGGATAAACTGGCTGAACAGATCCGCAATCCTGAAACTCGGAACGACCCTGTTCCTCAAGACATCAAGGATGAATACCAGGAATGGTTGAAAGCCCAAAATAGTGGAATAAGGGAAGAGCTTGAGCCCCCTTGGGTAGTTAAATCCGAATGGGATAGGGATCATCCGGGGTGGCGCATGGGCGGTGGTGAAGACTACATGAATGATTTTCAAATTTGGTTCAGTGCGTTGTCGGATGAGAAGTTCTCTGAATACGTTAGACAGTATCCTGAGGTCGGGAGCTGGGTCGGTTTTTACGAACAGTTCCGGCCTTGACGGTGGTGCATATTGTTGGGCGATAACTTCGATGATGAAACAGGATAGTCTTAAGAAAAAAGGCGTTTGCCCGTTTGGTTGCCCATGATTTCGAAGGTGTCGAAGTTCCATGGGAATTTCTAGAGTAATGAAGCACTTAGAGAAGCCTACTTTACCACATCCGAAACCGTATGCCGTGGCGCCTCCAGCCCTGTGCTCAGAATAAAATTCGCCCCACCCAGCTTATTCCGCCAATAGACCGTCACGTCCCCGGCGTGCGCAGAATTATAAATGACGCGGGGGCGGATCATGATGATGCGTTCGGTGGGGTCTTTCGAGGACTCCTTCGTTCGGAACAACCCCGGAGGCCACAGGCCCCAGCCCCGGCCCCTCTGCGCGCGTCTTGTTGTCCCGCTCCGGCCTGTGACACAGCAAATGCTTGACCCGAGCGTGTGGCATGGCAAAAGGCCTTGATCGACTGAGGAGGACCCATGGCGCGCGACAACGGCACACCCGGCACGGCAGAGGCAGAACGCGAGAAATCAAAGCGGCTCGGCTCGCTCGGGGCGCTTGTGCCGTTCCTGCGGCCCTATCGCATGTTGGTCATTGCGTCCTTGCTGGCGCTGATGGCGACGGCGGCGATTTCGCTGGCGCTGCCCATGGCGGTGCGGCGCGTGGTGGACAATTTCAACGTCACGGACGGCGCGATTTTGGACCTCTATTTTGCGGCGGCGCTGGGGTTTGCGGGGTTGCTCGCGCTGGGCACGGCGCTGCGCTACGCGCTGGTCACGCGGCTGGGCGAGCGCGTGGTGGCGGACATTCGAAAGGCGGTGTTTGACCGGGCCATCGGCCTGTCCCCGGCGTTTTACGAGAAGATCATGACCGGCGAGGTGCTCAGCCGGATCACCACGGATACAACGCTCATTCAATCGGTCATCGGATCGTCGGTCTCCATCGCGCTGCGCAATGTTCTGCTGTTCAGCGGCGGGCTGTTCCTGATGTCGCTGACCTCGCCGAAACTGACCGGCCTCGTTCTGCTGATCGTGCCCGCCGTTGTGGTGCCGATCCTGACGTTGGGGCGGCGTTTGCGGCGGCTCAGCCGGGAAAATCAGGATTGGATCGCGGTCTCGTCCGGAAACGCCTCCGAGGCGCTGACCAGCGTGCAGACGGTGCAGGCCTACACCCATGAGGCGCGCTCGAAGTCGGCGTTTTCGGATGTGACCGAGAAGAGCTTTGACGCCGCGCGCCGCCGCATCTGGACGCGGGCGCTGATGACGGCGATCGTGATTTTCCTCGTGTTTACCGGGGTTGTCGGCGTGCTGTGGATTGGCGCGTGGGATGTGCGGGCGGGCGAGATGTCCGCAGGTACGCTCATCCAGTTTGTGGTCTATTCGGTCATGGTGGCAGGCTCCGTGGGGGCCTTGTCCGAGGTTTTTGGCGAGTTGCAGCGCGCGGCGGGGGCGACGGAGCGTCTGGTCGAGCTGTTGAACGCAGAAGACACGGTGAAGGATCCCGCAGCGCCCAAGGCTCTGGCAGAGCCGGTGCGGGGTGAGATCATCTTTGACAAGGTTTCGTTCAACTACCCGGCGCGGCCCGACATTCCGGCTTTGGACGACGTGGCCCTGACCATTGCGCCGGGGGAGACGGTGGCTCTGGTTGGCCCCTCGGGCGCGGGCAAGACGACCATCGTGCAGCTGATCCAGCGGTTTTATGATCCGCTTGCGGGGGCGGTGCGCTTTGACGGTGTGGCGCTGCCCGACATGGCGCGGGATGACTTCCGCCGTCACATCGCTCTGGTGCCGCAGGATCCGGTGATCTTTGCCGCCTCTGCGCGTGACAACATTCGCTTTGGTCGGCCCGATGCAACGGATGCGGAGGTTGAGGCGGCAGCGAGGGCAGCGGCGGCGCATGAGTTTCTGCAGAAGCTGCCGGAAGGCTATGACACATGGCTGGGCGAGCGCGGCGTGATGCTTTCGGGCGGTCAGAAGCAGCGTGTGGCGATTGCCCGCGCCATTCTGCGCGACGCGCCGGTGCTGCTGCTCGATGAGGCGACAAGCGCCTTGGACGCGGCGAGTGAGCGGGCGGTGCAACAGGCCGTGGACACGTTGTCGGAAGGGCGCACGACAATCATCGTGGCTCACCGTCTGGCAACGGTGAAAAAGGCGGACCGGATTGTAGTCATGGACGGCGGGCGCATTGTGGCGCAGGGCACCCATGATGCGCTGGTGGCCGAGGGTGGGCTCTATTCGGAGCTGGCGCGTTTGCAGTTCACCGATGGGGTGGCAGCGGAGTAGGCGGCTTTGGCACCGGATCGCTTCGCCCCTATCTGTTTCGCTGGAATCTAAAGCTGTTTTCCGGATCGCTTGCGATCCGGTTCGTGCCCGGCCTCGCCCCCCAGGGCGGGCGCGAAATCGACCCTTTTCAACGAGCTGTGATGTTCATTCCCAAAAGAGATGACGGTGCAAGTTGCATAACCCGCCCTCGAGGCCGGGCGCGAACATCTGTCGGGCTACAAGCCTTTTACCCAATCATCCGTTTGATCGCCGCCGCGTGTTCGGGCGTTGCGCCGAGGCTGTCGGCGGCCATGTCGCGGGCGGCGTCCAGCACATCGCCTTCGGTGATGCGGTCAATCAGGCCCCATGTGAAGGCCTCTTCGACGGTGATTTTCTCGCCCGCCATCAGGATGCGTTTGGCCCGAGACGCGCTGACAAGCGCGGCGAGGCGTTTGGGATCGGAAGGCTGTGGCAGGAAGCCGAGCTTCATCACCGGGTAGAAGATCTTGGCCCCCGGCACGGACACCCGCAGATCGCAGGCGAGGAACATGCCCATGGCGCCGCCTGCGACGGTGCCATTGAGCGCGCAGATGGTGATGCCATTCAGACGCGCCAGCGCGCCGGAGAGGCGCTCCCAGAGCGGCGAGACCGCAAGCCCGGCCTTGGCCGCGTCAAGATCCGCCCCGGCGGAGAAGACCTTGCCCGTTCCGGTCAGCACCAGCCCGCGCGCGTCGCGAGCCTCTTCGGCGATGACGCAAAGCTGTTCGAGCATGTCTGCGGTCAGCGAGCCTGCCTTTTCGGGGCGGTTGATGGTGGCGACCCACAGGCCGCTGTCTTCCTTGGTCAGGGTGATCATGCGACACCGATCTTTGCGCGGATGGCCTCGTCGCGGAGCGAGACCTCGGCCCCGAGGAACTCATCGGCCTCGGTGCCACACATCCAGAGCAGGCATTTGGCGACCCACTCGGGCGGGATGTGATCGGACCAGTCCAGCTGCGAGACCGGGTTGATGCCGGAGGCCTTGATCTCGCGCTGCATCTGGGTGGCCACGGTGCCGGGCGAGAGCGACAGGGCACGCAACCCCTGATCGCGGTATTCCTTGTCGAGCATGCGCGTCAGCATGAGCGCACCGGCCTTGGAGGCGCAGTAGTGCGACCAGCCTTCGACCGGGCCATGCGCTGCGCCCGAACCGATGGTCAGGATGGTGCCACCGCCGGGCAGCATCTCCTGCAGCGCGGCGTGCATGCCGTGAAAGACGCCTTTGAGATTGATGTCGATGACCTCGCCCCAGGCGTCGGGGCTGGCTTCGTCCATGCGGGCGATGGGTTCGATCATACCCGCGTTGTTCACCAGAATATCAAGGCTGCCGTGCTCGGAGACACAGGCGCGCACGGCCTGTTCGACCTCCCAGTAGCGGGCGATATCGCAGGGTATGGCGATGGCCGCCTCGCCGATTTCCCCGGCCACATCGGCAATGGCTTCGGCGCTGCGCGCCACGAGCGCGACTTTGGCCCCGGCGGCGGCAAAGGCGCGGGCCGTCTCGGCGCCGATGCCCCGACTGGCCCCCGTGATAAGTGCAGTTTTTCCTGATAAATCCATGATTTGGCCCTTTCTGACCGGGTGGCCTCTTAAATAACTCGTATCGCGTACATAGTATGGAATCCAGTCCCTTGACCCATTCCCGTGAGAGGCAGACACTTGGGTCAGACACAAACTTTAGTCCAACGAGGAAATTCATGAAACATCTTGGCAGCGCATCTGTTCTGGCCCTTTGTGCCATGGCAGCCCCGGCATTGGCCGACGTCACCCCCCAGCAGGTCTGGGACAATCTCGAAGGCTACATGGCAAGCTCCGGCTATGCCGTCACGGCCACCGAATCCATGTCTGGCGGCACGCTGACTGTCAGCGACATCTCCATGACCGTCGACATTCCCGAAGAGGATGGCACGGTTTCGGTGAACATGGGTGAGATGAGCTTTGCCGACAAGGGCGATGGCAGTGTCGAGATCAGCTGGCCCGCCTCCATGCCGATTGGCGTGATGATCGACGTCGATGGAGAAAAGGTTGAGGTTGGCCTCGACTACATCACGATGGGCGGCGCGATGACCGCCTCCGGCACAACCGACGCCATGGCCTATGACTACAGCGCGGACAGCATCAGCCTCGTGCTGAGCAAGCTCAATGTCGAGGGCGAGGAAATCACCCGCGACATGGCAACCTTCGAAATGGTGATGAGCGGTCTGGGCGGCAACATGGTCATGTCCATGGCCGACGGAATGCGCATGATCAGCCAGACGCTGAACGGCGCGGGCCTGACCATCACCGGCATGGCCTCCGAGCCGGGCACGGAAAACGGCGGCAACTTCTCGCTGGCCATGGCCGCCTTCGAGAGCAGCAGCGAGAGCATGGTGCCGGGCACCGTCGATTACACCGACATGCCGGCGATGCTGGCGGCGGGTTTTGCCGGGGCGGGCGAGTTCAGCCACTCCGGTGTCGAGATGGCCTTTGACGTCACCGATCGCGGCGACAACACCAATGGCTCGATCAGCACCTCTTCGGGCCGGATGGCCTTTGCCATGTCGCAGGACGCTATGAGCTTTGACGGTGGCAACACCGACATGACCGTGGCCATGCAGGGCGCGGAAATCCCGCTGCCGATCAGCGGCAAGATGGCCGAGACGTCCTTCAACGTCTCCATGCCGCTGCAGAAGTCCGACACGCCGCAGGACGCGGCCATCGGCCTGACGCTGGGCGGGTTCGAAACCTCTGACATGATCTGGGGCATGCTGGATCCGGGCGGTGTGCTGCCGCGCGATCCGGCCACGGTCTCCGCCGATCTGACCGCCAAGGTCACACCCTTCGTCAGCCTGCTGAACGAAGAGGAGATGATGAAGGTCGAGATGGGTGAAATGATGCCCGGCGAGCTGAACGCGGTGACGCTGAACGCGCTGACCGTGGAAGCGGCGGGTGGCAAGATCACTGGCGACGGCGACTTCACCTTCGACAACACGGATTTGACCAGCTTTGACGGCTTCCCGGCTCCGGAAGGCAAGCTGAACCTGTCGGTTTCCGGTGCCAATGGCCTGATCGACAAGATCATCGCCATGGGTCTGATGAGCCAGGAAGACGCCATGGGTGCACGCATGATGCTGTCCATGTTCACCGTGCCGGGCTCCGCCCCGGATTCGGCGACCTCGACCATCGAGTTCAACGACCAGGGCCATATCCTGGCGAATGGCCAGCGCATCAAGTAAGCGCCTGACGGTTTGAAATCGGCCGCGTCCCGTTCCGATGGGGCGCGGTTTTTTCATGCGGGCGGGCTTTCAGGCCCCCCGACTGGCGCCTCCGCGCCAGCGGCCCGCCCTCCAGCCGCGCCCGAAAGCGGTGCGAAACGCAGCGTCATTGTATCCTTCCGTAGCGTTCAACGCCCTTGCGTGGACGGCTTTGGCTGGACACACTATCCGGAAGAAAAACAAGGGGAGGAGAGGACCATCATGACCTATGCCGGTGTGGCCGATCGCGATGCCATTCAGAACGCAATGCCGTGGGAGGGCCGCGAGGTTCCGACGACAGTCTGGGGGCAGCTTTGCCGCACGGCGGAGGCCTTTCCCGCCCGTCCCGCGGTGACCTACCAGCTTTTGTCCGGGCCAAAGGACAAGGCGGAGACGCTGAACTGGTCTGAGCTCAGGGCGAAGACTGCGCAGGCGGCGAACCTGTTTCGCTCGCTTGGCGTCGGCGAGGACGACGTGATTGCTTATGTCCTGCCGAATTGCAACGAGACGATTGCGACGCTGCTCGGTGGCTGTGTTGCGGGGATCGTGAACCCGATCAACCCGCTTCTGGAGCCGGAACAGATTGCCTCGATCCTGCGCGAAACCGAGGCGAAGGTTGTGGTGACGTTGAAACCGTTCCCCAAGACCGACCTGCCGCAGAAGGTGGCCGAAGCCGTGCGCCATGCGCCCGGGGTGCAGACGGTGCTGGAGGTAGACCTCAACCGCTACCTGACACCGCCGAAAAGCTGGATCGTGCCGCTGGTACGCCCGAAGCTGGACCGCAGTCAGACCCATGCGGATTACAAGTGTTTCCGCAAGGAAACGGCCAAGCAGCCGGTGGAGCTGACTTTTGACGACAGCACCGGCGACCGGGTGGCGGCCTATTTCCATACGGGCGGCACCACGGGCATGCCCAAGGTCGCGCAGCATCGCTATGGCGGGATGATCTACAACGGCTGGCTCGGCGCGACGCTGCTGTTCGACGAGAAAGACAGCATCATGTGCCCGCTGCCGCTGTTCCACGTCTTTGCCTGCCACGTGATCCTGATGGCGGCGCTGTGTTCCGGCGCGCATGTGGTCTTCCCGACCCCGGCGGGTTATCGCGGCGAAGGGGTCATGGACAACTTCTGGAAGCTCTGCGAGCGCTGGCGGATCAGCTTTGTCATCACAGTGCCGACGGCGGTGTCTGCTTTGATGCAACGGCCGGTGGATGCGGATATTTCCTCGGTCAAAACGGCGTTTTCCGGCTCTGCGCCGATGCCGATGGAACTGTTCAAGCGGTTCGAAAAGGCATGCGGGGTGACGATCTGTGAAGGCTATGGTCTGACGGAGGCGACCTGTCTTGTGTCGGTGAACCCGCCGGATGGCGAGAAGAAGGTTGGCTCGGTCGGCATTCCGCTGCCCTATTCGAATGTGAAGATCATCAAGCAGGTGGGCGGCGATGCGCTGGAATGCGCGGTTGATGAGGTGGGCGAGATCTGCGTGTCGAACCCGGGCGTCTACGAGGGCAACACCTATACCGAGGCGGACAAGAACGCTGACCTGTATCACTACGGCGATTACCTGCGGACAGGCGATCTTGGGCGGGTTGATGCGGATGGTTACCTGTGGATCACGGGGCGTGCGAAAGATCTGATCATTCGATCCGGTCACAACATCGATCCTGCCGAGATCGAGGAAGCGCTGCTCTTGCACCCGGCGGTCGCCTTCGCAGGGGCAATCGGCCAGCCTGATGCCTATGCAGGGGAACTGCCCTGCGCTTTTGTCGAGCTGGTGGATGGCGCGTCCGTGACCGAAGCGGAACTGATGGAACATGCCAAGCGCCACGTGCACGAACGTGCGGCACATCCCAAGCACATGACCATTTTGGACGAGTTGCCGAAAACGGCAGTCGGCAAGGTTTTCAAGCCCGACTTGCGCAAGGATGCGATTACGCGGGTCTATAACGCGGCGCTTGAAGAGGCAGGGTCTGCGGCGCGTGTTGTGTCTGTGGTTGACGACAAGAAACGCGGGCTTGTGGCTCAGGTGGCGGCCAATGGCAGTGAGGCGGGCGTTGGCGACGTTCTCGGCAACTTCACCCGGCCGTGGGAGTGGTCTGCCTGAGGGGTTTCGCCTTGCTTCGCAAGACGACCGGCGCGCCCTGCGGGCGCGTGCAGGAGCGCTGCTCCTACGGCTCTGCGAGCCTACCTCGAGGTATTTGGAGCCCAAAGAAGGCCGGGGTGTGGTACCTGGTTTCTTTGGGCCGGTAAATACCTCGGGGAGTCGCCATCGGCGACGGGGCAGGGCCCCAAATCACGCCTGCCTCAGGTGTAGGCGATCCAGAGCAGGAAAAGGCCGAGGATGACGCGGTAGATCACATAAGGAGTGAAGCTGACCGAGCGCAGCAGGCGCATCATCAGGGCAAGCGCGGCGAGGGCGGCGATGAAGGCGAAGAGGGCTGCGATGGCGCCGTCGCGGGCGGCGGCGGCATTGGCGGTGCTGGCAACTTCGAGACCAAGCAGCGCGCCCGAAGCGATGATCGTCGGGATCGACATCAGCATGGCGAGTTTGGCCGCATCGGAGCGGGCATAGCCGAGCTGGCGGGCTGCTGTGATGGTGATGCCGGAGCGGGAAGTGCCGGGGATCAGGGCGAGGGCTTGCCACAGGCCCATCTTGATGGCGTCCGCTGTGTTCCAGTCGGGGGCTTCCTTGGCCTCCGGGCTACGGGTGTCGGCCCAGTAGAGCACGAGACCGAAGACCAGCATGGACCAGCCGATGACAGCCGTGGAGCGCATCATGTCGCTTAGTCCCGTGATCTTGAGGATGAGCCCGGCGACGATCACCGGGACCGTGGCGATCAGCAGGAGGAAGGCGAGCCGCGCCCCCGGCGCGTCGAGCCGGCCGCGCAGCATGGCGGGAATGCCCAGAATCCCTTCGCGCACGTCGCGCCAGAAGTAGAGGATCACTGCAAAGAGCGTGCCCACGTGCACCGCCACGTCGATAACCTGCCCCTGGTCCTGCAGCCCGGTCAGGCTTGGCAAGAGAATCAGGTGGCCCGAGGAGGAAATCGGCAGAAATTCCGTAACCCCTTGGATCAACGCGAGGATAAGAAGGTGGGTGAAGGTCATGGGCGCGGTCCGCACTGAAAATTAGCCCCCTGTATAACCCATTGTAGAATATGGGAAAGCTGTAATATAAATCCGAATCGGACCTAATTCTGCGTGGGTATGGGGAAATTTTACTGGCCTTCGACAAAAAAACCGAAATATAGGTCAGCACGAGTTACTTTTCTTCCCGGGCGGGCTTGTATATGAAGGCGCGACCGGAATCCCTGAATGGAGCCAGACCTTATGGCCAAGCAACCCATGCTGAAGTTCGTTGATGTCTCTCGCAAGATGCCTGAGAAGCGTGAAGCCGACGAGCGCAACAAAGATTTCGACGAGATTTACGCCGAATTTGCCGCCGTGAAGGCCGAAGAGCAGGCATCGCGTTGCAGCCAATGTGGCGTGCCGTATTGCCAGTCTCATTGCCCGCTGCACAACAATATCCCTGACTGGCTGCGCCTGACCGCAACGGGCCGTCTCGAAGAGGCCTACCAGGTCAGCCAAGCCACAAACACCTTCCCGGAAATCTGCGGCCGCATCTGCCCGCAAGACCGTCTGTGCGAAGGCAACTGCGTGATCGAGCAGTCCGGCCATGGCACCGTGACCATTGGCACGGTGGAGAAATACATCACCGATACCGCCTGGGAAAAGGGCTGGGTTCTGCCCGGCACCCCGGCGCAGGAGCGCACCGAAAGCGTGGGCATCATCGGTGCGGGCCCCGGCGGGCTGGCGGCAGCGGACATGCTGCGCCGCGCGGGTCTGCAGGTGACCGTTTATGACCGCTACGACCGGGCTGGCGGGCTGCTGACCTATGGTATTCCGGGCTTCAAGCTTGAGAAAGACGTGGTCATGCGCCGGATCGAGCAGCTGGAAAAGGCCGGTGTGCATTTCGTGCAGAACTGCGATGTCGGCGTGACCATGGCATTCGAAGAGATCCACGCGCAGCATGATGCGGTGATCATTGCGACGGGCGTGTACAAGTCCCGCGATCTGGGCGGTGTTGGCTCTGATGCCAAGGGGATCGTCAAGGCGATTGATTATCTGACCGCGTCGAACCGTGCGGCGAACTTTGGCGATACGGTTGCGGAATTCGAGAGCGGTGAGCTGAACGCAGCAGGCAAGAAGGTGGTCGTGATTGGCGGTGGTGACACGGCAATGGACTGTGTGCGTACAGCGATCCGGCAGGGTGCGGAAAGCGTCAAATGTCTGTATCGCCGCGACCGCGCAAACATGCCGGGCTCGCAGCGTGAAGTGCAGAACGCTGAAGAAGAAGGCGTGGTCTTTGAATGGCTTACCGCGCCGAAGGGCTTCAAGGGTGAGCCGGTCAGTGCCGTGGTGGTCGAGAAGATGCGTTTGGGTCTGCCCGATGCGACGGGCCGTCAGAGCCCCGAGCTGATCGAAGGCAGCGCCTATGACGAGCCCGCCGATCTGGTGGTCAAGGCGCTGGGTTTCTCGCCTGAGGATCTGCCGACGCTTTGGGGCCAGCCGGAGCTGGAAGTGACCCGTTGGGGCACGATCAAGGCGGAGTTCACCACGGGCCGCACGGCGATGGATGGCGTTTACGCGGTGGGTGACATCGTTCGCGGCGCGAGCCTTGTTGTCTGGGCGATCCGTGACGGGCGAGATTGCGCCGAAGCGGTGCTCGCGGACCTGACCGCCAAAGCGGCGGTTGCGGCTGAGTAAGCCTTTTCCAACAAATTCGGGCCGCATCGCTGCGGCCCCCCCCCCCCCGATTTTTTGGCCGCTGCGGCGGCCCCTCATGGAGGACGATGACCATGACCAAATATGATGCTGAATGGGTAGCCCGCGAAGAGGCGAAGCGCGCGTTTATGGCCGAGAAGGGCCTGTATCATGAGAGCGAAGAGCACAGCAGTTGCGGGGTGGGCCTTGTGGTCAGCCTCAACGGCAAGCCGTCGCGCAAGGTTGTGGAGGCCGGGATCACCGCGCTGAAGGCAATCTGGCACCGCGGTGCTGTGGACGCGGATGGCAAGACCGGCGACGGCGCAGGCATTCACGTGCAGATTCCGGTGAAGTTCTTCTACGACCAGATCGAGCGCACCGGCCACGAGCCGCGCATGGATGAGCTGATGGCCGTGGGTCAGGTGTTCCTGCCGCGCACCGACCATGGCGCACAGGAAGCCTGCCGGACCATCGTCGAGAGCGAAGTGCTGCGCATGGGCTATTACATCTACGGCTGGCGCCATGTGCCGGTGGATGTGTCCTGCCTCGGCGAGAAGGCCAACGCGACACGCCCGGAGATCGAGCAGATCCTGATTTCCAACGCCAAGGGTGTGGACGAGGAGACCTTTGAGCGCGAGCTTTATGTCATCCGCCGCCGCATCGAGAAGGCGGTTCTGGCCGCCGGGATCAACGGGCTGTACATGGCGTCGCTGTCCTGCCGTTCGATCATTTACAAAGGCATGATGCTGGCGGAGCAGGTGGCGGAGTTCTATCCGGACCTGCAGGATGCGCGGTTCGAGAGCGCCTTTGCGATCTATCACCAGCGCTATTCCACCAACACCTTTCCGCAGTGGTGGCTGGCGCAGCCGTTCCGCATGCTGGCGCACAACGGCGAGATCAACACGCTCAAGGGCAACGTCAACTGGATGAAATCGCACGAAATTCGCATGGCCTCCTCGGCCTTCGAAGAAAAGGCGGAAGACATCAAGCCGATCGTACCGAATGGCTCGTCCGACAGTGCGGCGCTGGACGCGGTGTTCGAGGTGCTGGTGCGCGCCGGGCGCAATGCGCCGATGGCCAAGACCATGCTGGTGCCGGAGAGCTGGTCCAAGCAGGCGGTTGAGCTGCCGCAGAGCTGGCGCGACATGTATTCCTACTGCAACTCCGTGATGGAGCCCTGGGATGGTCCCGCCGCGCTGGCGATGACCGATGGTCGCTGGGTGTGCGGCGGTCTGGACCGCAACGGTCTGCGCCCCATGCGCTACGTTGTGACCGGCGACGGCCTGCTGATTGCCGGCTCCGAGATCGGCATGGTGCCGACCGATGAGGCAACCGCGCGCGAAAAGGGCGCGCTTGGGCCGGGCCAGATGATTGCCGTCGACATGAAAGAGGGCAAGCTCTACCACGATACCGAGATCAAGGACGCACTGGCCGCCTCGCAGCCGTTTGGCGATTGGGTTGGCAAGATCACCGAGCTTGACGGCACTTTGGCGGCGGTCGAAGAAAAGCCGGTCTTTGCCGGGGCAGAGCTGCGCCAGCGCCAGATCGCAGCAGGCTATACCATTGAAGAGCTTGAGCAAATCCTTGCGCCGATGGCCGAAGACGGCAAAGAGACGTTGGCTTCGATGGGTGATGACACGCCCTCTGCGGTTCTGTCGAAGAAGTATCGCCCGCTGAGCCATTACTTCCGTCAGAACTTCAGCCAGGTGACGAACCCGCCGATTGACTCCTTGCGCGAATACCGCGTGATGAGCCTCAAGACGCGGTTCGGGAACCTCAAGAACGTGCTCGACGAGTCCTCGGCGCAGACCGAGATCTACGTGCTCGACAGCCCGTTTGTGGGCAACGCGCAGTTCGACGCGCTCAAGGCGTCCTTCAATGCGCCTTGCATCGAGATCGACTGTACCTTCCCTGCAGGCGGCGGTCAGGATGCGCTGCGCACGGCGCTGAACCGCATTCGTTCGGAAGCGGAAGACGCAGTGCGCTCCGGTTCGGGCCATCTCATCCTGACGGACGAGCATTCCGGCGCGGACAAGGTTGCCATGCCGATGATCCTCGCGACAAGCGCGGTGCACAGCCACCTGACGCGCAAGGGGCTGCGGACCTTCTGCTCGATCAACGTGCGCTCGGCCGAATGCATTGACCCGCATTACTTCGCGGTGCTGATCGGGGCCGGGGCCACGGTGGTGAACGCTTACCTTGCCGAGGACAGCCTTGCGGACCGCATCGAGCGGGGCCTGCTCGATGGCAGCCTGACGGAAAACATCGCACGCTATCGCGACGCGGTGGATCAGGGTCTTCTGAAGATCATGGCGAAGATGGGGATTTCGGTGATTTCCTCCTATCGCGGGGGTCTGAACTTCGAGGCGGTGGGCCTGTCCCGCGCCATGTGCGCCGAGTTCTTCCCGGGCATGACCAGCCGGATTTCCGGCATCGGTCTGCGCGGTTTGCAGAACAAGGCGGAAGAGGTGCACGCGCTGGCTTATGCACGCGGGCAGGACGTTCTGCCGATTGGCGGCTTCTACAAGGCGCGCAAGTCCGGCGAAACCCACGCCTGGGGTGCGCAGAACATGCACCTGTTGCAGAGCGCCTGTGACCGCGCGTCGTTCGAGCTGTGGAAGCAGTATTCCAAGGCGATGCAGGCGAACCCGCCGATCCATCTGCGTGACCTCCTGGCGATCAAGCCGCTGGGCGATGCGATCCCGCTGGAAGAGGTGGAAAGCATCACGTCCATTCGCAAGCGGTTCGTGACGCCGGGCATGTCGCTGGGCGCGCTCAGCCCCGAGGCGCACAAGACGCTGAACGTGGCGATGAACCGGATTGGCGCGAAGTCTGACTCGGGTGAGGGCGGCGAAGATCCGGCGCATTTCGTACCGGAGCCGAACGGGGACAACCCCTCTGCGAAGATCAAGCAGGTGGCGTCGGGCCGTTTTGGTGTGACCGCCGAGTATCTCAACCACTGCGAAGAGCTTGAGATCAAGGTGGCGCAGGGCGCGAAGCCCGGTGAAGGCGGCCAGCTTCCGGGGATGAAGGTCACGGACCTGATTGCCCGCCTGCGGCACTCGACCAAAGGTGTGACCCTGATCTCGCCGCCGCCGCACCACGACATCTACTCGATCGAAGACCTCGCGCAGCTGATCTACGATCTCAAGCAGATCAACCCAACCGTGAAAGTGACCGTGAAGCTGGTGGCCTCCTCCGGTGTTGGCACGATTGCAGCCGGTGTGGCCAAGGCCGAGGCGGATGTGATCCTGATCTCCGGCCACAATGGCGGCACGGGTGCCTCCCCTGCGACCTCGATCAAATACGCGGGTCTGCCGTGGGAGATGGGCCTCACAGAGGCGCATCAGGTTCTGGCGATGAACAACCTGCGCAGCCGCGTGGTTCTGCGCACGGATGGCGGTCTGCGCACGGGGCGTGACATTGTCATGGCGGCGATGCTCGGCGCGGAAGAGTACGGCATCGGCACCGCGGCGCTGATCGCGATGGGCTGTATCATGGTGCGTCAGTGCCAGTCGAACACCTGCCCGGTGGGCGTCTGCACCCAGCGCGATGATCTGCGGGCCAAGTTCACCGGCAACGCGGACAAGGTTGTGAACCTGATCACCTTCTACGCGCAGGAAGTGCGGGAAATCCTCGCCTCCATCGGCGCGCGCAGCCTTGAGGATGTGATTGGCCGGGCCGATCTGCTGTCTCAGGTCAGCCGTGGCTCCGAGCATCTGGATGATCTCGACCTCAACCCGCTGCTGATCCATGTGGATGGCTCGGAAAACATCGTCTACGACCGTGACCGCCCGCGCAACGCGGTGCCGGATACGCTGGATGCGGAGATCGTGCGCGACGCGGCGCGTTTCCTCGAAGACGGCGAGAAAATGCAGCTGTCTTATGCGGTTATGAACACGCACCGGACGGTGGGCACGCGCACGTCCAGCCATATCGTGCGCAAGTTCGGCATGCGCAACGCGCTCCAGCCCGATCACCTGCACGTCAAGCTGACAGGCTCTGCGGGGCAGGCTCTGGGGGCCTTCGCGGCGCCGGGTCTGAAGATCGAAGTGTCGGGTGATGCCAACGATTACGTCGGCAAGGGCCTCTCTGGTGGTCTCATTGTGGTGCGTCCGCAGCAGGTCTCGCCGCTGGTGGCCTCCGAGAACACGATCATCGGCAACACCGTGCTTTACGGTGCGACCGACGGGCACCTGTTTGCCGCAGGCCGCGCGGGCGAGCGTTTCGCGGTCCGCAACTCGGGCGCGAAGGTGGTGATCGAGGGCTGTGGCTCCAACGGTTGTGAATACATGACTGGCGGGGTCGCGGTGATCCTTGGCTCCATCGGCGCGAACTTTGGCGCAGGGATGACCGGCGGCATGGCCTATCTCTATGATCCCGAAGGCAAAGCGCCGGCGATGATGAACATGGAAGGGCTTGTGACCTGCCCGGTGACCACGCCGGAATGGGAAGCGCAGCTCAAAGGCCTGATCGAACGCCACGCGGAGGAAACCTTCTCCCGCAAGGCGCAGGACATCCTGCAACATTGGGACATCGAGAAGGGCAACTTCCTGCAGGTCTGCCCGGTCGAAATGCTCGACAAGATTGCCCACCCGCTGGGCATCGAAGGCGAGCAGGCCGTGCCTGCGGAGTGATTTCTGGTCCTTGGATTTTGAGGAAGGGCGGCCCGACGGGTCGCCCTTTTTCGTTTTCCTCGTATGTGTCTGTCCCAAAACCAGCGAGCGCAAACATGTAGCGCGTTTACCAAGAGTGTGGCAAGGTGAATATGCGCGAATTTGAATATGGGAGTTTTGGGAGATGAGATCTTTTTTGACGGCATTGGCTTTGACCGCCAGCGTGGCGTTGCCTGCCTCGGCGGCCACCGTGACGGAGGTGGTCTACAAGCTGAACGACAGCAGCAGCTACACCGCGCCCAAGGCATCGGCGGTGACCACATGGACCGGCACCGGCGGGCTGAACGAAGGGGTGCTTGGGGCGACGGACCTCGTTGAGAACGGTATCGACTTCAAAAGCAGCTTCGTCGACACCAACTGGGGCGACGTGCTGAGCGTGCTGGTCGGGGTTTACTCGGGCGGGATTCTGCAAGCCTTCATCGAGTTCGACGCCGCGGGCACCACCAAGGAAAACTTCTACGCCCTGTCCAATGTGACCAGCTCCAGCTGGACCGATCTGGGCGCGCCGCTGAACTATTTCTCGATTGACGGCGATCCGGTTCATGACCGGAACTGGTTCGTGAATGGTGGTTATGGCGGCTGCGGAAGTGACAACGGCTTCGTGATGATCAAGGACGGCACCACGGCCCCCTGTGGTTGGGAAACCAGCAACCAGGGGCCGGGCGATGCGACCCGGCTGTTCCTGTTCGCCGATAGCCCCACACGGCAGAACTACACCTCCGGCGAGGTTGGCGTGGGCGACGTGTTTGCCATCAGCGTGACCTACAACGTGGCCCCGGTGCCGATCCCGGCTTCGGGCCTGTTGCTGCTGGGCGCGATCGGCGCGATGGGTCTGCGCCGCCGTCTGAAGAAGGGCTGATCCCGGTTCACAAGGGCGCAGATCAGCGCCGGTCAAGGCGTCCCGTTGGGGCGCCTTTTTGCTGTTTGCCCATTTTGTAGCGTCTGCGGCGGCAAAGGGCGCAATCCATGGTGGGCGCAATGCAACGCAAGGTTTACTTGAGGGCGTTTACCGATTATTAATCTTTCCTAACAAGACGCGGCAAAAACAACGCGCATGAGACGAGACCGGGCGCAATAGCCCCAAGAGCGGTGATGACGATGAAACAGCATATTCTGGCTGCAGGTCTCCTGGCCTGTCTCGCGGTTCCTGCGGGGGCAACGACAACCGGGTTTTCTTTGAACCTCAGCGGGCCGGAAGTTGGTTTGTCCAGCGCCTCGCGGATGGATGCGATCCTGACCTCGCAGATCAACAACGAAGCGGACGCGCAGACCAGCAACACCGCCGAAGAGGATGCGCAGCGGACCTTCCTCGAATGGTTGGCGCTGGTGCTCTTTGGCATTGGTGCGGAGGATCTGGACACCAGCCGCTCCTCCGGGGGAGACCTACTTGCACGGTTCACGGTGGATCCTGAAGAATTTCCACAACTTGAGGGTCTGGTCGAGCTCGCGGGAGAACGCCTCGATCTGGTGGTCGCCAAGGAAGATGACCCTCAAAAAACAATCACTTCTGGCTTTTCGTTGTCGGCCTGTACCGAGAAAAACAAAGGCGAGCTCTGTGGATTCACGGTAATCGGCCTGTCTGAGACAAGCAATGCGTTGGCAGCGTTGATGTCCGGCGAGTTCGAAGCAGGGGACATTCAAATCCTGCCAACTACAGAAGCTATCGCATTGGGCGCCGGCTTGGATGGAAATGCGGTTGCCATCGCCCCGGTGCCGTTGCCCGCGTCGGGCCTGCTGTTCCTTGCCGCGCTTGGCGGTCTGGGAGCTCTGCGCCGCCGCCGGTGAGTGCCGAGGGCACGCGCCCCCCTTGTTTTCTGTTCAGATTGCCAGTGAGACGCGGTAGACCCTGATCATGGCAGCGCGCAAAACCTCTGCAAAGACACCGAAAAAGGAGCGCAAGGGCAAACCTGCGGACCGCCCGCGCATCCGCCCGCTGCGCTGGCTGATGAAATGGTTGGTCCGTCTGGGGGTGATCATGGCTGCTGCGATGCTTTTGCTGGTCCTGACGTTCAAAGGCCTGAACCCGCCGACAACCCACACGATCTGGAGCGAGCAGAAACGGCTCGGCTCGGTGGATCGCATGTGGGTCGACGCGGACCAGATCGCGCCGGTGATGCTGCGCGCGGTGGTGGCGGCGGAGGATGCGAATTTCTGCAACCACTGGGGTTTTGACATGAGCGCCATCCGCGCGGCGATTGCCTCCGGCGCAGCGCGGGGCGGCTCGACGATTTCGCAGCAGGTGGTCAAGAACGTCTTCCTTTGGCAAGGACGCAGCTATGTGCGCAAGGCGCTGGAGGCGGTGATGACCCCGATGGTCGAGGCAACCTGGTCGAAGCGGCGCATTCTGGAGGTCTATCTCAACGTGGCGGAGATGGGCGAGGGGGTCTTTGGCGTCGAAGCGGCGGCGCGGCATTACTTCGGCGTTGGCCCAGAAGCCCTGTCATCGCGGCAGGCGGCGCTCATTGCGGCGGCTTTGCCAAACCCCAAGAAACGCAACCCCGCCCGCCCCACGGCTTTCCTGAAAAAGCGCGCGCGGGCAATCGAGAGCGGGGCGGCGACGATTGCGGCAGATGGGCGGTCGGCCTGTTTTGAGTAGGTCGGATGCTGTGATAGTCTGAGGCATGTTGTCTTCCATTTGATCCGGAGATTTCCATGCCCGCCTCATTTCCCGCGCTGCCAATGGCGGTGTCGCTCGCAGGCCTTGCTTCGACCGCCTCGGCAGAATTGCTGACGCAGAATGGCGCAACGATCCGACCGAGCCTCGGTGTCGGCTCAACCTGTTCGGACAGTTACCTGTCTCCCTACGCGTTGTCCGCAATCGGAACTGCGCTTCCCGGTAACGTCTTCGCGTTCCATGCGCGCAGATCGCTGCAGAAGACCTCGACATGACCGATATGCAGATGCGGCTCCTGCGCAAGGTCGAGGAACTGACGCTTTATACGCTGGAGCTTGAGGCGGCTCGGGCCGTGCAGGCTGCACAGATCACCCGGCTTGAGGCCGCGCTGGCGCAGCTTCAGGGCAACTGAGCCGACCCCGACCAAAGACCCAAAGGAAAAGCAGGCATGTTTGGCGCGCGATCCTCAGCGGAGCAAAAAACGGTGTTTGTGCTGCCGGGGCTTGCGGAGGAGGCGACGTATCACGCGCCGCTGTCGGCAGCACTTGGCGGCGATGTGCAGGTCATTGCCCTGCGGCGTCCGCCCAAGGACGGGCTTTTTGCCAACCGCATGGATCAGATCGGGCGGGACCACGCGGAGCAGATCCTTGCCTCCGGCGTGGCGCCGCCGTTTCACCTGACCGGGTTTTCCTTTGGCGTTCAGGCCGCATTTGCCACGGCGCAGGCGCTGCTCCGGCGCGGGCAGGCCGTGGGGGTTCTGGCGATGATCGACGACGACGCCGATCTGCACCGCCGCCGCTTTGGTGCTTTGGACAATGCACCGCCCGGCCCGGAGGCCTCCGTCGCCGCGATCGAGGCGCTCGATGCCAAGCTGCTGGAGTGCTATCCCGGACGCATCCTCGCCTTTCGCGCCGATATCTGGCCGGGGTTGCGCAGGCCGGGGGAGGGGCTCGATTGGGAGTATTTTGCTGAAGGCGGCATGGACGTTCTGGCGCTGCCCTGCGCGCATATGGAGCTGGTCGAAGACCGCTGGATCAAACGCTGGGCCCCGGTTCTCAACGCCGCCCTGCACGGTCGCAGGCTGCGCGGGGTGCGCGATTTGCCGTCCCGCGTGGACGCGGTGCCCATGGCCGCATTGGAGGCTTTCGAGGCGAACAAGCGGGGGCAGCTGGAGGCGGAAATCCGGCTCTATCGCGCGGCGCTGGACGAGAACCCGGATAGCCCGGACTGGATCTGGATCAACCTGGCGCAGGCGCTGAACCAGAGCGGCGCCGTAACGGAAGCCATTGATCTGTTGCAGAAGGGCGCGGCGCGCTGGCCGGGCCTGTGCAACGGGCATGTGGAGCTGGTGCGCATGCTCAAGGCGGCGGGCCGGGGCGGGGAGGTGCGCGCGCTCGCGCAGGGCTGGGAGCGGCTGAAGGTCTTTTCGGCCACGGACTGGCACCTGCGCGGGGTGCTGTTTCAGGAGGCGGGAATGCCGCTCCGGGCGGATCAGTCTTTCCGCAAGGCGCTGCGCAAGTGTCCGGAGCTGACCAGTAGCCGCGGGCGGCTGGTGCGCGTGGTGATGAGTGCGGGGCGCTTTGATGAGGCGTTGGGCCTGATCCGCGCGGGGTTGAAGGTCACACCCGGCTCGCTGTTTTTGCAGGTGCTGGAGGGCGAGGTGCTGACCCGGATGGGGCAGCGGCGCGAAGCCGAGGCGATCCTGCGCGCCGTGGTGGCGCGCGATCCGTTGCAATGGCGGGCGCTTTCGCTGCTGGCGGAAATGCAAAGCGGGCCGGAGGGGCTGGAGGCGCTGCTGCCCCGCATCGAGGAAGGTTGCGCGCGCGCACCAAGCAACCACGGCATGTTCCTTGTTCAGGGGGAAGTGCTGGCACGGCTGGGCCGGGCGGAAGCGGCGGAAGCGGCGTTCCGGCAGTCGCTCGACAAGCAAAGACGCGATCTGCGCGGCTGGCTGGGGCTGAGCCGAGCGCTGGAGGCGCAGGGGCGGTACGCGGTGGCGCTGGACTGCCTGTGCGGCGCACCGCAGGCGCTGCGCGCAACGGCCGAATTGCGCCGCCGGTTGGGCGAGATCGTGCTGGCGGCGCGCGGCTTGTAAGAGTTTACCTTCGCGCGGTGGCGGGTCGGAGCCCCGCCCTACAGGTATGTCTGCGCGGGTCCTTGCCGTTTCACGCAGAGAGCCGGTAGGGCGGGGCTTTGCCCCGCTTGCCTGCTTGAATCCGGCGCGCTTTCGCTGCAATTAGGGAGGGCATTCATTCTCCCGCAGGTTCCAAATGGCCGAGCTTTACCACGTTCCCCTGTCTCCCTTTTGCCGCAAGGTGCGCCTGAGCCTTGCCGAGAAGAAGATCGAGTGCAAACTGCACGAGGAGCGGTACTGGGAAAAAGACGCGGATTTCCTGCGCCGCAACCCGGCGGCGAAAGTGCCGGTGCTGAAGATCGACGGCAAGACCATGGCCGAAAGCGCCGCCATTTGCGAATGGATCGAGGAGAAATACCCCGAGCCGCCCTTGATGCCGAAAAGTGCCGATGCGCGCTACGAGGTGCGGCGGCTGGTGGGCTGGTTCGACGACAAGTTCCACAATGAGGTCACGTCGAAGCTGCTCTACGAGCGGGTGAACAAGAAGGTGATGAAGGCCGGGTTCCCGGACAGCGGCAACGTCAAATCGGGCGCGCGTGCGATCAAGTATCATCTCGATTACATGGCCTGGCTCCTGGATCACCGGCGCTGGCTGGCTGGGGACAGCATGACGCTGGCGGATTTCGCCGCTGCGGCGCATCTGTCTGCTTTGGACTACATCAGCGATGTGGACTGGAACCGCTCAGAGGTGGTCAAGGATTGGTACGCCAAGATCAAATCGCGCCCTGCCTTCCGGTCCATTCTGGCCGACCAGGTTCCGGGTTTCCCGCCGCCTGCGCATTATGCCGATCTGGATTTCTGATGCCTACATGCGGGAACGAGGGGCGCGGCCCCTCGCGCTCCCCGAGGTATTTTTGGCCCAAAGAAGCGGGGGTGTGGCGTGTCTGATCTGGCCACAGCGCTGAAGGCCGAGGCGGCGGCGGTCGGGTTTTCCGATTGCCGTGTGTGCAGGCCCGGGGATGTGCCCCAGGTGGCGGAGCGTTTGGCGCAGTTTGTTGCCCAAGGGTGGCATGGGCAGATGGGCTGGATGGCGGAGCGGATGCATTGGCGGGGCGCGCCGGATGCGCTTTGGCCTGAGGCGCGCTCGGTGATTATGTTGGCAGAGAATTATGGTCCGGAGCATGATCCAAGGGCGATTTTGGCGCAGCCGGATCGGGCGGCGATCAGCGTTTATGCGCAGCACCGCGATTATCATGATGTGGTCAAGAAGCGGCTGAAGCGCCTGGGGCGTTGGCTGATTGAGCAAGCGGGGCCTCAGACCGAGATCAAGGTTTTTATCGATACTGCGCCTGTGATGGAGAAGCCTTTGGGCGCGGCGGCGGGGCTGGGCTGGCAGGGCAAGCACACCAATCTGGTGAGCCGCCGGTTGGGCAGTTGGTTCTTTCTGGGCTGTATCTTCACCACGGTTGATTTGCCGGCGGACGGGGTGGAGGTGGATCATTGCGGGTCGTGCCGGGCCTGTTTGGATGTGTGTCCCACGGATGCTTTTCCTGCGCCTTATCAGCTCGATGCGCGGCGCTGCATTTCTTACCTCACGATTGAGCATCATGGTCCCGTGGCGGAGGACTTGCGTGCGGGTTTGGGCAATCGGATTTACGGCTGTGACGATTGTCTGGCCGCCTGTCCGTGGAACAAGTTTGCGCAAACGGCGGCGGAGGTGAAATACCACGCGCGGGAAGATCTGCTTGCGCCGGAGCTGGCAGAGCTGGCGGGTCTCGATGATGCGGGATTCCGGGCGCGGTTTTCCGGCTCGCCGATCAAGCGGATCGGGCGGGATCGGTTTGTGCGCAATGTCTGTTATGCGATTGGCAACTCGGGGCAGGCGGCTTTGCGCCCGGTGGTGCAGGCTTTGTGCGAGGATGCGGATGAGACGGTGCGCGATGCGGCGCGCTGGGCTGTGGGGCGGCTGACGGCTTTGTGAGGGTGATTGCAATTCGCCTGATTTAACCCATCTAATGGGCATGGACATCAGGAGGACGCGCATGGCCAAGTATGAACGCCGCACCGAGGTGATCGAGAGCCTCAGCCCCGAGCAATACCGGGTGACGCAGGAGAACGGTACGGAACGCCCAGGCACTGGCGCATACCTCGACAACAAGGAAACCGGGATTTACGTCGATATTGTCTCCGGCGAGCCTTTGTTTGCCAGCGCCGCCAAGTACGAGAGCGGCTGTGGCTGGCCCAGTTTCGTCAAACCGATTGAGCCGGACAATATCGTGGAGCTTCGTGATACGACGCACGGGATGATCCGCACCGAGGTGCGCTCGGCCCATGGCGACAGTCATCTGGGGCATGTGTTCCCCGATGGGCCGATGGATCAGGGTGGCTTGCGGTATTGCATCAACTCCGCCTCGCTGCGGTTTATCCCGCGCGAGGAGATGGAGGCCGAGGGCTACGGCCAATATGTGGATCAGGTTGAGGAGGTGAGCTGATGGAGCGGGCTGTTCTGGCAGGAGGTTGTTTCTGGGGCATGCAGGATCTGATCCGCAAGCTTGATGGCGTGGAGAAAACTCGCGTGGGCTATACCGGCGGCGATGTGGCCAATGCCACCTACCGCAACCATGGCACCCACGCGGAAGGGATCGAGATCGTGTTTGACCCGGCGCGGATTTCGTATCGGGACTTGCTGGAGTTCTTCTTCCAGATTCATGATCCGACCACGGTGAACCGGCAGGGCAATGACCGGGGGATGAGCTATCGTTCGGCGATCTACTATGTCGATGACGCGCAGCGGGCCTGCGCTTTGGAGACCATCGCCGATGTCGAGGCCTCCGGGCATTGGCCGGGCAAGGTGGTGACGGAAGTGGAGCCTGTGGGCGATTTCTGGGAAGCGGAGCCGGAGCATCAGGATTACCTGGAGCGTATTCCCAATGGCTACACCTGCCATTTCCCGCGCGCGGATTGGGTTCTGCCGAAGCGTGCGGTCAAGAGCGCGTAAGCGTTTGCGGCGTGGCGTCTGTGGGGCAAGAACGCGGATTTCTTGGGTTTGGCTGCGACCGTTCCCCGTCTCCTCAGGCGCGACTTATACTTCAGCCATGAGGTCCCGGATCAAGTCCGGGACGGGTGTGATCTCCGCCCCCTTCGGACCCAAAGACACCGCCTGAACGCCGCGGCTCAATACACATCCCGCTGATAGCGGTGTGTGGCGGTGAGCTGGTCCATATAGGCAGCGACCTCCACATCGGTTTTGCCGCCGTGCTCTGCGATGATCTCGCGCAGGGTGCGGTCGACATCTGTGGCCATGCGGCTGGCGTCGCCGCAGATATAGACCGCCGCGCCGCTCTCCAGCCATTCGAACACCGCCTTGCCATCCTGTTTCAGCAAAGTCTGCACATAGACCTTGTCCGCAGTGTCCCGTGACCAGGCGAGGCTGGCCTTGTCCAGAACGCCGTTTTCGATCCAGCCTTCGATCTGCTCCCGGTAGAGGTAATCGCAGGCCTCGTGCTGATCGCCGAAGAACAGCCAGTTCCGACCGTCCGCGCCGCGCGCCTCGCGCTCTTCAAGGAAAGCCCGGAACGGGGCGATGCCGGTGCCGGGGCCAATCATGATCAGGGGCACGCTGTCGTCTTCGGGGATATGGAAATGCGCCGATTTCTGCACGTAGACGCCAAGGCTTCCGCCCACGGCGAGCCGCTCGCCCAGGTAGGTTGAGGCCACGCCTTTGCGGTCGCTGTCATGCATCGCATAGCGCACCTCGCCCACGGTCAGATGCACCTCGCCGGGGTGGGCCTTGGGGCTGGAGGAAATCGAGTAGAGACGGGGTTGCAGCGCGCGCATGCCGTCGGCCAGAGCCTGCGCATCAAGGCCCGGACCTGCCTGCAACAGGTCGATGATATGGTCATCGTCGGCCTTTTTCTCCACGCCCCAGGCCTCCAGTGTCTTCGGCGTGACGGTTTGCAGGTCCAGCCGGGTCAGCAGGGCCGCGCGCAGTGGCGCGGGGCCGGTCTTCAGCGTCACGGTTTCCTTGCCGCTCAGCCCCGTCGCGTCCAGAACCTGCTGCACCTCGCGCGGGCAGTTCATCGGCCAGACGCCCAAAGCGTCGCCCACCGCATAGTCCAGATCTTCGCCGCCCCCGGCCAGCGACAGCTCGATATGATTGACGCATTTGGCCGAAGCCGCCCCGCTGAGACGGTCCGAGGCGATCAAGGTCGCCATGAAGGGATGAGTCTTGTCAAAGGCCGGACCGGCGGTGGTAGGCTCGGGCGCGGAAGCGGCCCCGGCGGCGGATTTGAACGGCGTACTGGCAAAGGTGGCGTCGCGCCAGGCGGCGAAGTCATCCTCGAAATCCACATCGCAGAACACCGCGTCTGCCGCCCGCGTTGCGCCCAACTCGCCCAGGCGGCGGTCAATGTCGCGCGCGGTCTGGTTGAAGTCTGCATAGCTGGAATCGCCAAGGCCCAGAACGCTGAAGTTGAGAGTTGCGGGCAGCTCCGGCGCGGCCTCGTCCATCAGGGCGGCATAGAACTTGACCGCATTGTCCGTCGGCTCGCCCACGCCAAAGGTGGCCGCGACGATCAGCAGGTGGTTGATGGCGGACAGGTCCGACACCTGAAGATCGTCCAGCGCGGTGACCGTGGCGTCAAAGCCTTGGGTCTTGGCGAATTTGCGCAGCGCCTTGGAGAGCACTTCGGAATTGCCCGATTGCGACCCATAAAGAATGGTCAGCGCAGTGCCTGTCTCCGCCGCAGGGCCGCCGCTCGCCGAGGCCGAGGCAATCGCGTGGAGCCCGCTGAGCAGGCCATTGAGCCAATGCCGCTGGGCCTCGTCAAAGGGGGCGTCCTCGGGGATGAAGGTGGCCGGAGTTATGCCGTGGGTCTGGCCAATGGCCGTGGCCAGGTTTTCGAGAATTTTCGGGTCTTGGGCGGTCATGATGCAATATCCGGTTGGGTCTGGAGGTCAGCTGGCGATGGCCATGTCCTGCGGGACAAGGCTTTGCAGGGCCTCGTCACTGAGGCTGCGGGTGTAGTCGAGGAAGGTCTGATCAGGTGCGCGTTCGGCTATGTAGCGCCCGATGACATGGTCCAGGATGCCGATGACCGCATCGCCGGGAACCGGGCCGCAGAGAGGGCGGGCCAGCCCCTGATCCATGTCAGAGCCGCCGCCCAGAACGATGCTATAGCCCTCGCCGCCGCCCGGCGTGGCTGTGCCGACAAGGCCGATGTCACCGATATAATGCTGGGCGCAGGAGTTGGGGCAGCCGGTCAGATGGATGTTGATCGGGGTCTCAAGCGTGAACTTGTCTTCCAGATGCCGCACAATCGCAAGCGCGTCAGCCTTGGTATAGGCCTGCGCGAGCTTGCAGGCCCATTTGCCGGTGCAGGCCACCGCGCCCGCCGCAAAGGACGAGGCCTCATCGCTCAATCCAACCGCCGCCAGCGCCGCGCGCAGCGGTGGCAGGTTTTCATCCGAAACGCCAAGGATCAGCGGGTTCTGCCAGACCGTCAAACGCAGGTCATTGTCGCCATAGGTCATCGCGATCCGGCCCAGTTCGCGCATCTGCTCGGCGGACATGCGGCCCAGTTCCAGCGCCACGCCGACGTAATTCAGCCCGTTCTTCTGTTTGTGAATGCCGATATGGGCGCGGCGATCTATCGGGGGGCGCGGCGCGCCCAGACTGTCCGGCAGCCTGTGCAGCGCCACGCCGCGCGCCTGTGCATCGAGCTTTTCCTGGGTCATCTGGCAGAACCACTCGACCCCTTTGCCATCAAGCAGGTATTTCAGCCGCGCCTTGGCCCGGTTGCGGCGGTTGCCGTGTTCGACAAAGACCCGCAGCATCGCCTCGGCCACATCAACCGCCTCCTCCGGGCGGCAGGCCAGCTCGGTGGCCCGTGCGAAATCCTTGTGGCCGGTGATGCCGCCAAGCGCGATGCGCAGCCAGATGCCCGGCTCGATCCCCTGTTCGTTCTCGCCGATCTCTACCGCCTGAAAGCAGATGTCGTTGGTGTCGGAGACGCAGGAGATATGCCCCGCGCCGTCAAAGGAGATGTTGAACTTGCGTGGGATGCCCTGCAATTCGCGGGTGCGCAGGATGCGCAGGCTCAGCCGCGCCACCTGCGGGCGCAGGTCGATCAGTTCCAGCGGATCAACCCCGGCGAGGGGCGAGACGGTCAGGTTCCGGGCGCTGTCGGCCCCGGTGCCCTGTGCTGTCAGGCCAACCGCCTGCATCTTCTCGATGATCGGAATGATGTTGCCGGGCATGATCTCGCGCAGTTGCAGGCTGCCGCGCGTGGTGACGTGGGAATAGCCGCCCGCATGGGCTTCGGCGATTTCGCCCATCACACTCATCTGGTCGCCGCGCAGGATGTTGCCGGGGCAGCGCATCCGCATCATGTAGCCTTCCTGAGCGGGGCGGACGTCAAAAAACCCCAGATGCCGCAGGAGGAAATTGTCGAGACCGGCGGCCTGATGCCCCTCTGCCTCCCATGCCTCGACCATGTGCCACATGTCGAGCGGGTGCATGTTGTATTTCGCAACCTCTTCCTTCGCCAGATCCTCCAGCGGCACGCCGTAGACGGTGGCCTCCTCGGCCGCGCCGGACCCGCCGCCCGCCTGAAACGCCTGGTTCAGATTGAGCTTGGTGAGAACGTCGATCAGGTAGCTTTGCTGTTCGCTGGTAAATCCTGTCGCTGCTTGGGACATGTTCCTGCCTCCGTGATCCACGGGCAGACCGGCAAGGCCGCAAACCCGTGTGTTGCTGGGGACGCGCGTGGGCGCGGGGAGAAAGATGTGCGTGTGGGCCAAGGGGCGCAGAGCCTCTGCCAACACGGGAACCGGACGCCACTGTCCGAAATCAGGGCCGCGCTTTGTGCGCTGCGCCGGGCCTCGTTGCCCGAAGCGCACAAGTGCGCGTCTTGAACAAAGCAAAGCACAGCAATCCGGGGAGGCAAGCGTGGCGCAGGCAAAAACCGGGCTGCTGCGCGGGTTCCGCGGCGGGAAGACTGAATAATATGCAAAAGCGGGCAAAATGCGGGCGGTCTGTGGGTGTTGAGCGCGCGCCCCGCGCCCGCACAAGGCCGGGAACGCGCTCGGATCCCATTCCGATTCTGCGGCGCGGCATAGAATCATTTCTGCGCTGCAGCATCATATTGTGGTGAAATAAGCGCATTGCGTGCCGGAAATTGCCTAAATAGTCATCAATTTCTGTCCAGCCGTCCCTTTTTGCCGGGGGCCTTTATGGAAAACAGTTTGACAAGTTTTATCTCCACCCGCTCTGCTTGAAATGCGACTGGCGATGAAGTCAGCGCCTAACGGCCAAAATCAGGCCCGCGTTTGGTTATACACGGGCCGGGTAAACGACCGCAGCAACGGCGCTGCGTGCCAGAATACTTAGATTTCTGCGATTGCACCTGCGGGTGTGTCTTGTTCCCCCTATGCGATCAATCACCGCGTCATGCGGGTTCTAAATCTGTGTCTTCCGGCACGCATAAATCGTCTCGGATCGTCTGAAATACGGGCTGCCCGTTTTCAGCAATTCCATCCAAGCCTGCTCCCTTTCGTTAGGCCAGGATACTCACAAAAGAGGAACTGAACTGAAATGTCATATGTAACACCTGCGGAGTTCTCTGCTCAAATGGTAGACGCCGGCGCGAAGAAAGCGCTGATGTCCACCAAGGATACGCTGATCCGGTCATATATGGCAGGCGCGATCCTGGCACTGGCCGCGGCCTTTGCTGTCACCATCGCCGTTCAAACCGGTCATTTCATCATAGGCGCGCTGCTGTTCCCGGTCGGCTTCTGTACGCTCTACCTGCTGGGCTATGACCTGCTGACAGGGGTTTTCACGCTGGTTCCTCTGGCGGTCATCGACAAACGCCCCGGCGTGGACATGAAAGCGCTGTGGCGCAACTGGGGCCTTGTTTTCGTCGGCAACTTTGCCGGGGCCTTTACCACGGCGGTGTTCATCACCATCACCCTGACCATGGGCTTCACCACGGAGCCGAACGCGGTCGGACAGAAGCTGATGGACATCGGGCACGCGCGGACCGTGGGCTATGCCGAAGCGGGCGGCGGCGGTATGCTGACGCTCTTCATCCGCGCCGTGATGTGCAACTGGATGGTCTCGACCGGCGTGGTTGCCGCGATGATGTCGACCTCCACCTCCGGCAAGATCATGGCCATGTGGATGCCGATCCTGATCTTCTTCTACATGGGCTTCGAGCACTCCATCGTGAACATGTTCCTGTTCCCGATCGGTATCCTGATGGGCGCGGATTTCACCTGGGGTGATTACCTGCTCTACAACGAGATCCCGACCGTGATCGGCAACCTTGTCGGCGGCCTGACCTTCGTGGGTGCGATGCTCTACTCCACCTACTACAAGACCAGCCCGGCGCGTGAGCCCAAGGGTGTTCCGGCGGAATAAGCCCGAACTCTCGCCAACCGGCCGCACGGATTTCGGTCCGTGCGGCCTCGCTGATCCGGTGCCAATGCAGAGCCTTGCCATGCCCAAAGACGGGACCCCGACATCCGCCCTCTCCGTTCAGATCGGCCAGTTTACGCAGGCCGGGCTGAAGGGTCAGAGGAACCAGGACTTCTTTGGCGCCACCGTCCCGACAGGCCGGGCGCTGCGGCTCAAAGGTGTGACCGTGGCGATTGCCGACGGGATCACCCCCAGCCCGGTCAGCCACGAGGCGGCGGAGCTCGCCGTCAAAAGCCTGATGACCGATTACTACGCCACCTCCGATGCCTGGGGCGTGCAGACCGCCGCCAGCAACGTGATCGCGGCAACCAATGGCTGGCTTTACGGTCTGAACCGCCGTGCCATGCCCGAACGGGCAGAGCTGGGTCATATCTGCACGCTCAGCGCGTTGATTTTAAAAGGGCATTCCGCCCATGTCCTGCATGTCGGCGACAGCCGGATCTGGCGGGTTTCGGGCGCAGGCCTTGAGCCGCTGACACAGGATCACGTTGTACCCGTGCCCGGATCCGGAACGCAATTGAGCCGGGGGCTTGGCCTCGATCAGACCGTTGCGGTGGACTACCGCGAGGTGCCTTTGCAGGTGGGAGACGTGTTTGTTCTGACCACGGACGGGGTGCATGAACACTGGAAACCCGAGGTGGTGGTGACCGCGATCCGCAGCGCGGACACGCTGGACGCCGCCGCCGAGGGCATCGCCAGTGCCGCCCGCGACGCCGGCAGCCGCGATGACCTGACCATTCAGATCCTGCGCGTGGAGGCGCTCCCCGAGGCGGATCCTTTGGCCGAACTGGTGGACGGCGGTCTGCCGCTGCTGCCTTTGCCGGAGCCGGGCGATACGCTCGACGGCTTTCGGATCGTGCGCAAGATCCATGAGAACAACCGCAGCCACATCTTCCTTGCCATTGCGCCGGACGGGCAAAAGGTGGCCCTGAAATTGCCCGCAAGCGAGACCCGATCAGAGCCGCTTTTCCTGCGCCAGTTCCTGATGGAAGAATGGATCGCCCGGCGGCTGTCCTCGCCGCATGTTCTGCGCGCCGCGCCTGCGCCGGAGACGCGTTCCGGCCTCTACGTGGTCACGGAATACATCGAGGGCCTGACGCTGCGGCAATGGATGCGTGACAATCCGGAGCCGACGCTCGATGAGGTGCGCAGCCTTGCCCGTCAGATGATCCAGGGCCTGCGCGCCTTTCACCGAAAGGACATGTTGCATCAGGATTTTCGGCCTGAAAACATTATGATAGATTCCTTAGGCACGCTGAAGATCATTGATCTCGGCGCGACCCGCGTGCAGGGCGTCGAAGAGGGCAAGGCCCGCCCCTCGGACGCCATCCTCGGCACGCTGCAATACACCGCGCCGGAGTATTTCGTCGGCGATCACACCGGTCCGCAGTCGGATCAGTTCTCGCTTGGTGTTGTCCTCTACGAGATGCTGACCGGGCGTCTGCCCTATGGCGCCGATGCTGCCCGCGTCAGCAATCGCCGCGATAGAGCCCGGCTGCGCTATCGCTCTGCAATCGATGGCGAAAACGCCGTGCCTTACTGGATTGACGACACGCTCAGCCGCGCCACGCATCCGCTTGGCCACAGGCGCTTTGCCGCACTGTCCGAGCTGGAAGCGGGCCTGACCGCGCCGCCCGAGGGCAGCCGTGGCCGCGCCAAACGCCCGCTGGCCGAGCGCGATCCGGTGCGCTTCTGGCAAGCAATATCCGCGCTGCTGTTTGGCCTTGTGCTGATCCTGCTGGCGCTCCCCTGACACCTCCCCAATCTCCAACCGAAAGGACAAAATCATGGACATGATCACAACCACGATGACGCGCGAGGACGTGACCGCGATGATCATTCAGGCCAAGAAACAGGGAAGCCTGACCTGGGAAAGCATCGCCGAAGAAATCGGCATGTCGCCGGTCTGGACGCATTCGGCCTGCATGGGCATGAACGCCATGCCCGCCGAGAAAGCTGACGCGCTGGTCAGCACGCTGGGCCTGCCGCCGGAAGCCTCTGCCATCCTGCAGGAAAGCCCGACCAAGATCTGGGAGCAGACCGTCCCGACCGATCCTTGCATCTACCGGTTCTATGAAATCGTCGGGGTTTACGGTCCGACGCTCAAGGCGCTGATCCACGAGAAATTCGGCGACGGCATCATGTCCGCAATCGATTTTGACATGACCGTCACCCGCGTTGAGAACTCCAAGGGTGACCGGGTGAAAGTCGAAATGTCGGGCAAATACCTCGCCTACAACGCCTGGTAATCCGGGTCCCGGCAAGAGATGGTCTCGACTGTCCTGATGGTCGCTGCGGGTGGCGCAACGGGGGCCATGGCGCGCTACGGGGTTGGGCTTTTCATGGCCCAGACCGTGGCGGCCAGCCTCCCGCTGGGCGTCATCGCGGTCAATATCCTCGGCTCTTTTGTAATGGGCGCGTTTGCGAGTTTTGCCGCAACTCGCGACATGCTCCATTTGTCTCCTCTGGTCATGACCGGATTCCTGGGCGGTTTCACAACCTTTTCGGCGTTTTCGCTGGAGGCGGTGACGCTGTTTGAAAAAGGCCAGATAAATCACGCGCTGCTTTATGTGGCGTTGTCCGTTCTTGGATCAATTGGTGCGCTGATCCTTGCTGCAATAATGGCGAGAATGATTTGGGCCTGAGATATCAAATTAAATAGTGTCGTTTATATACGCAGGGCAGAATATAAGAGGTGGTTGGGAAAAGAAATGCACCGGGCAAATCGCAAACTGCCCGGCATAATAAAAGTTGGCGCGTCTCGCGCCCGTCACATCAATGAAAAATAGTGCCGTTTGACAGGCACGCCGCGCGCTTCCAGCTCCGCCTGCAAGTCCTGATGCGGTGGCAGAGCGTCCTGCGGGATCTGCACGCGGCGGGCGGCGGGGCCTTTCAGCACCAAACGCACCCGAACGGACAGATCCAGCCGCGTGTCAAATCGCACATGGTCAATCGCGGAGAGCCGCGCATCTCCCGTATGGCGCCCGCTCCACCAGCGGATCTGCGTCTCGTCCATCTCCAGCCCGGCGGCGCGGTTCCGGATGACGTCCCAGAGCATCGGCAATGTCACCGCAAAGAGGCCGCCAACAATCCAGAGCGAGGCGCTCAGCCACAGCAGGCCCAGCACAAGGCCCCCCCAGATCACGCCGAGTGTCAGAATGGCGGTCAGGTTGCGGCCGGCGCGCTCGAACTTGTAGCTCACCGCCCGCCCGCGACATCAAGGAAAGCGCCGGAGACATAAGACGCCTCATCCGACAGCAGCCACAGTGCAGAGGCGGCGATCTCTTCGGCAGTGCCTGCGCGGCCCAGCGGGATCTTGTCGCCCATGCCCTTGAGCCGGTCCGGCTGGCCGCCCTTGGCGTGAATTTCCGTCTCGATCGGGCCGGGACGCAGGCAGTTGACGCGAATGCCCTCGGGGCCAAGTTCCACGGCCATGCCTGTGGTCATCGTGTCTATCGCCCCTTTGGCGGCGGCGTAATCGGTGTACTCATTCGGCGCGCCGAGCCGGGCGGCAACGCTGGAGATATTCACGATACTCCCGCCTTGCCCCCAATCGCGCATTTGCCCGACAGCACGGCGGCAGACCTCCAGCGCGCCAAAGACATTCACCGCAAAGACATGATGCACCCGCTCCGGCGTCAGATCGGCAATGCCCGCCTTTGGGGCCACGATCCCTGCGTTGTTCATAAGGTGCAGCGGGGCAGGGGGCAGCGCCGCGATTTGCGCGAACATCGCCGCCACCGCTGCCATGTCCGCCACATCCGCGCCGATCACATGAGCCTTGGCGCCCGCGGCCTCGACGTCCTTTGCCACCGCCTCGGCCCCCGCCAGATCCCGGCCATAGTGGACCACCACATCCGTATATCCTTTCGACGGCGCCATACGCGCGGTCGCGGCCCCAATACCGGCGCTGGCGCCGGTGACAATCAGGGTTTTGCTCATGAGAGAATCCTCGTCACCATCTCGTTGACGTCCCGGCTGAGGTTCGGCTTGGCCTTGATCCGCTCCAACGCGGCCTTGGCATGGGCCTGCCGCCCGGCGTCATAGCGTTTCCACGTCTGGAAGGCGGCGCACATGCGGGCGGTGGTCTGCGGGTTCTTGTCATCCAGCTTTATCAGCCAATCGGCAAGCAGCGCATAACCCGCGCCATCGGCCCGGTGGAAGCCCGCATGGTTGCCAATCAGACTGCCCAGCACCGAGCGGAAGCGGTTCGGGTTGGTCCAGTCGAATTTCTCATGCTCTGTCAGAGCTTTGGTCACCTCAACGGCGCGCGCAGGGGAGGCCATGCCGGCTTGCAGGCCAAACCATTTGTCCATCACCAGCCGGTCATCCTGCCATTGCTCATAAAACGCCTGCAGCGCGCCCTCGGCCTTTTCGGCGCGCAACAGCGCGGCGAGGGCGGAGAGTTGCAGCGTCATGTTGTCGGCCCCGTCAAACCGCGCCTGCGCCGCCTTGCCGCCATCGAGACGGCTGATCAGATGCATGACCCCATTGCCAAGCGCGCGCTTGCCGGTCTGTTCGGCATTCGGGGCGTAGGGGGCGGTGACAAGCGCCTCTTCGGCCAGCTTCGGCAAGAGGTCCGCCCAGCGTTCGGCGCGGAACTGTTGCAGGGTTTGCAGCGCGTCATAAATCGCGTCCGGATCCGGGGTGTGGCCGCGCTCGTGCAACTCCTGTGCCAGTTGGCCCTGTCCCGGCAGATCGAGCATGGAGGCGCGGAAGTCCGGGTCAAGCGTGCTGTCGCGCAGGAGTGTTTCCAACCCGTCGAGCCAGAGCGTGTCGGGCGTGGCCCCGTCCGTGATCATGCCCAGCAGGCATTCGCGGGCGAGCACATTGCCCGCCTCCCAGCGATTGAACGGGTCCGTGTCATGGGCCAGCAGAAACGCGCGATCCTCGCGGCTCATCTCGCGGGTCAGCACCACGGGGGCGGAGAATTCTCGCAGGACAGAGGCCATGGGCCGGGCGCTCAGGCCTTTGAACTCAAACGACTGTTTCGCCTCAGTCATTTCCAGAACGGTGGTAGGCTGTATCTCATCCCCATTCGGCGACAGCAGCCCCACGGCGATGGGCAACACCTGCGGCAGCTTCTCATCCTGACCGGGGGTGGGCGGCGTGTGCTGCTCGAAACTCAGGGTAAAGGTGCCGTCGTCCCAGGCCTCCGTCACCGACAGGCGCGGGGTGCCGCTTTGCGAATACCAGCGCTTGAACTGGGACAGATCGCGGCCCGTGCTGTCTTCGAACACGCGCAGCCAGTCTTCGATTGTCGCCGCATCGCCATCGTGACGGTCGAAGTAGAGGTCCAGTGCCGATGAATAGGCCTCATCCCCGACAAGCCGTTTGAGCATCCCGATGACCTCGGCGCCTTTCTCATAGACGGTGGCGGTGTAGAAGTTGTTGATTTCCTGAAAGCTTTCCGGGCGCACCGGATGCGACAGCGGGCCCTGATCCTCGGGGAACTGCCGCCCGCGCAGATCACGCACATCGTTGATCCGTTTGACCGCCGCCCCGCGCATGTCGGAGGTGAACTGCGCGTCGCGGAAGACGGTCAGGCCTTCCTTGAGGCAAAGCTGAAACCAGTCGCGGCAGGTGATGCGGTTGCCGGTCCAGTTGTGGAAATACTCATGCGCAATGATCGCCTCGATGCGTTCGAAGTTGTCATCTGTGGAGGTCTCCGGGGAGGCAAGCACGCAGGAAGAGTTGAAGATATTCAACCCCTTGTTCTCCATCGCGCCCATGTTGAAGTCATCCACCGCGACGATGTTGAACACACCCAGATCATACTCCCGGCCATAGACGTCCTCGTCCCATTTCATCGACGCCTTGAGCGCTTCCATGCCAAAGGCGCATTTGCCTTCATCACCGGGGCGGACATAGATGTTGAGGTCTACCTTGGTGCCGGATTTGGTGGTGAAGGTATCGGGGTGATTGCGCAGATCGCCCGCGACCAGAGCAAAGAGGTAAGCCGGTTTTGGCCAGGGATCATGCCATTCGGCAAAACCGTCCCCCGCCGCGCCGGGATTGCCGTTCGAGAGCATGACCGGCATGTCCGATTCCACGCGAACGGTGAAAACGGACATCACATCGGGGCGGTCGGGATAATAGGTGATCTTGCGAAACCCCTCGGCCTCGCACTGCGTGCAATACATGCCCGACGACATGTAAAGCCCTTCCAGTGCGGTGTTGTTGGCCGGGTCAATCTCCACCTCCGCTTCCCACAAGAACGCGCCGCTCGGCACGGGGCAGGTGATGCCGCCGTCCGTTTGTTCGGGCGTGACTGTCTCGCCATTGATGGCCGCGCGGATCAGGGTCAGCTCTTCGCCATGCAGGAAAAAGTCCTGCTCCGGGGCGTTTGGGTTGGGGGAGAAGTGGATTTTGGCGATGACCCGCGTGGCATGCGGGGCAAGGCGGAAGGTCAGATGCACATCCTCCACCTGCCAGCCAAAGGGGGTGTAGTCCTTGAGATAGATGGTGGTGGGGGCGGCGTCTTTCATGGCGGACCTTTCGGGGCGAATAGGGTGTGTCAGAACAAGTGTTAGGCGGGTGTGGGGAGGTCTGCAATGGCGCAACGTATTGGAATTGAGGTGGAGCGATCTACGTCCCTGTCCATGAAGCAGCGCAAGAAATCCGACCTGCCGAGCAAGACCTGCGCCACCTGTGGACGGCCGTTTGTCTGGCGCAGGAAGTGGGCAAAGGTCTGGGAAGAGGTGCGCTATTGCTCGGAGCGTTGCAGGCGCGATAGGCAAAAGCTGCGTATGGAGGGTTAACGCTCTCTCAACGCCCGCTTGCTACTCGTTAACCACGCCAAAACTGGCGTGGAAAGGAGTAGACATGAAGGAAAACACATTCCGTGTACTGACCATCACTTTGATGGTTCTGACCATAGCAGTCATGATTTTCATGGGCTGAAAAAGGTCGCCCCCGGCGTGCTGCAACACGCCGGGGGCATTTAGAAATGGAGCGTTCATGAACGTCCACAATCCGTGTTCTCAAAACATATCACCCCACCCCGTTAATTTCAAGTTAACGGAACGGGGAGGGGGCTACTCCGCGGCGCGCAGAGGGGCCCCTTTCGGCGCTTCCACCACCTCGTCGGTCCAGACAATTTCCGGCGCCTTGGTGCGGGCAGCTTCGCGATTCAGCGCCCAGTTGCGGGCCGCTTTGCTGGTTTTGCCCAGTGAGAGCTTGGCCAGCAGGCGGGCGAACCACAGCGCGTAGGTCGTGGCCCAGACCCGCAGCGCCAGCATCGACGGGGTGAAGACCAGCGTCAGCACCGTCGCGATGCCAAGGCCGAAGACCACCGCCGTGGCGAGGTTCTTCCACCACAGCGCCGTCGGGCTGTCCACGGAGTAGCCGCCGCCAAAGAAGTCCACCGACAGGCCGAACATCATCGGCGCAAGGCCCGCCATGGTGGTGATCGTCGTCAGCAGAACCGGGCGAATGCGATCCTCGGCGGTGCGCACGATGGCTTCGATCCGGGGCATGAACCGCGAATAATCCTGATAGGTGTCGATCAGAACAATGTTGTTGTTCACCACGATCCCCGCCAAGGCCACGATGCCCGTGCCGGTCATGATCACCGAGAAGTACTGACCCATGACCAACATCCCGATCAGCACGCCCGTGGTCGACAGGATCACGGCAAGCAGCACCAGAACGGAGTTGTAGAAGCTGTTGAACTGCGCCAGCAGGATGATGAACATCAGCCCCAGCGCCGCGCCAAAGGCCTGCCCGAGGAAGGCCTGGCTTTCTGCCTGGTCTTCCTGATCGCCGGTCCATTCCCATGTCACGCCCGCAGGCAGCGGGTTGGCTTCGAGCCATGCCGTTAGCGTGGCGATGCGTTCGTTGGCCTCGATCGGGGTCAGGCTGAGCGCGCTGATCTCCGCCTTGACCGCGTCGAGCGTGCGCCCTGCGCCAAGCTGTACCAGCTCCAGCGGATCACCGTTCGGCGCGGCGAACTCGGCCCCGCCCTGCGACGGCGCATCGTCCAGACGGCGCACCGTGGCCCAGATCGCGCCGTCCTCATCGGTCAGCTTGGACAGGCCCGCAGCCACGCCCGCCTTGACGTCGAAGTAGCGCTGCTGATCCACGCGGTTGATCTCCGCCAGCTTCTCAACCGGGGTGCGGGTGATGAAGTTGGCGAGCGGCACAAGGCCGCCCTGGGTGCGGATCTTCAGCGTGTCGAGCGTCGACATCACGCGGTCTTCTTCGGGCAGGCGCACGCGGATTTCGATCTCCTCGTCCGAGCTGTCCACCCGCATGGTGTCGAGCAGCACGCCGCGCGTCACCAGCTGCACCATCGCGCCGACAGTGGCGACGTTTGCGCCATAGCGGCCCGCCTTTTCCACGTCCACGTCGATCTGCCAGTCGATGCCGGGCAGGGGGCGCGTGTCCTCGATCTGGGTCAGGCCGGGCAGGGCGGCGAACTGATCCGCCGCAAGACCGGTGGCCGTCAGAAGCTCGTCCCAATCGTTGCCCTTGATGCGCAGGTGCACGGGTTTGGCGCTGGCCGGGCCACGCGCCTGCGCAAGGATTTCCACCTTCACGCCGGGGATCTGCTCAAGCTGTGCGGTCAGCTCGTCGATGATCAGATCGCCGTCGTAATCCGGAGCCTTGATCGCCTTCATCACCGTGTGATTGATGATCGGAATGGTGAACCACGGCTCGCTTGCGTCCGGGCGATCATCCCATGCGATGGTCTCGAACTGGACCTGACCGATGGTGTCCTTGGGCGGCTGCGCGCCGCCAGTGTTGTTGTCGAGCCCGCCTTCACCGGCAAAGGCAAAGGCTGTCCAGATACCGGGATGCGCCATGACCATGCGCTCGGCTCGCTGCACCAGCGCGTCTTTCTCGGCCAGCGAAAGGTTGCCGCGCGCACGGACATAGACGATGCCCTGTTCCGGCTCGCTTTCGACGAAGAAATCAACGCCGTTGTTGTTGTTGCCGTAATAGATGAAGACCGAACCGACCATGACAAAGACCGTCGCCACAATCACCAGCGGCCCCGCCGGGTTGGTGGCAAACAGCGCGATGAAGCGGCCGAACAGGCTGCGGCGATAGCCGGACTTGATCGCCTTGGGCTTGGGCCGACCAAAGACGCGGTAACGCAAAGCCGTCAGACCGTCGCCGATGCGCGCCGGAATGGCGGCAAGGCTGAGCATGAAGGTCAGCGCGCCCCCCAGCGCCAGCGCCGCGAGGAAAACCACGCCAAGCGCCAGCAGGAAGACGGTCAGGAAGGTCGGCACAACCGAGCCAAGGATGTTCGCCCCGTCCATGGTGCCGAACTGACCCCCCATGAGCGTGAAGAGCTGCGGCACCAAAGCGCCCGCCGCCACGATTGGCAGCGCAGCGATGATCAGCAAGCCCACATGCGCCAGCAGCGGCAGATGCGCGATCTGGGTGATGCGGTTCTTGAACCAGCGTTCGGTACGGCCAAGCACGCCGCCCATGACCGGCAGGTAGACCAGCGCCACCACCAGCGAAGCGGACAGAACGAAGATCAGCGTCACGGGGAGCATCCCCATGAACTGCCCCGGCACACCGGGCCAGAAGAGCATCGGCAGGAAGGCGCAAAGCGTGGTCGCGGTCGAGGAGACCACCGGCCAGAACATGCGGTGCGCGGCTTCGACATAGGCATGCATCGGGCCAGTGCCTTCGGCAACGCGCTTGTCCGCGTATTCAACCACAACAATGGCCCCGTCCACGAGCATCCCTACCGCAAGGATCAGGCCGAACATGACGATGTTGGAAATCGTCACACCCATCAGCGCCAGAAGCAGGAAACACAGCAGGAAGGAGGTCGGAATGGAGAAACCCACCAGCAGCGACGGACGCAGCCCCAGCGAGGCCAGCACCACCAGCATCACCAGTGCGATGGCGGTCAGAACCGACCCTTCAAGCTGGCTGACCATGCTCTCGACCTGACGGCTCTGATCGTTCGAAGCCCCCACGTCCAGCACCGCGCGCAGCTCTTCGGGCCAGTCCTTTTCGGCCTCGGCAATCACTGCGCGCACCGCTTCTGCGGTGTCGATGATGTTGAAGCCCTTGCGCTTGACCACCTGCAACGCAACCGTGGTCTCGCCATTGAACCGGGCGGTGCCCGCGCGGTCTTCGAAGGTCAGGTTGATCGTGGCCAGATCGCCCAGCGTGACCACGCGGTCACCGTTCACCTTGACCGGCAGGTCATAGACGTCCTGCGCCTCGTCAAAGCTCGACGGGATCTTGACCGCAAAGGCCCCCTGTTCGCTCTCCACCTCACCGGCGGCGATCAGCTGGTTGTTGTATTGCACTACGTCGATCAGTTCGGCGGCGGTGACGTTGTAGCTTTCGAGCTTGAGCGGGTCGATCAGCACTTCGAGCATCTCGTCCCGGTTGCCCGCAATCCCCGCCTCAAGCACCGCGTCAATCGCCTCAACCCGGTCCTGCAGGTCCTTGGCGACGCGGTTCATCGTGCGTTCCGGCACCGGGCCGGTGAGGTTCACGATGATGATCGGGAACTCGGAGAAGTTGATCTCGTTGATCGAATACTTCTCGGCCCCATCTGGGAACTCCGCCTCGGCGGTGTTCATGGAATCGCGCACGTCGGCCATGATCTTGGTCTTGTCCCAGCCGAACTCGAACTCCAGCGCCAGACCGGCATAGCCTTCGGCGGCGGTGCCGGACATGCTCTTGAGCCCGTCGAGATCGGACAGTTCCGTCTCCATCGGCTTGACCAGAAGCGTCTCCGCATCGGCGGCGGAAATGCCGGGGAAGGGGACCGAAACAAAGAGCGCCGGAATCTCGATGTCCGGCTCGCCTTCTTTCGGCAGGCTCACGTAGGAGTATCCTCCAACGATGATCGACAGCACAATGAAGGCGACGATCATCCGGGCGCGATCGGCAGCCCAGTCGATGATTCCGGTCATTGGGTGACCTCCTCGTACACCGGCTCAACCCGCACGCCTTCGGTGACGTACTCCTGGCCGATGGTGATGACGTTGACCGTTTGCGGCATGTCGCCCAGCAGCACCCCGTCGCGTGTGTCGCGGATCAGGGTGACGGGCTGGAACCGAACGTGGTTCTCCGCATCCACCGTGCGCACCCCCAGCTTGCCCTCATCGTTGAGCGCAAGCGCGGATTGCGGCAGCAGGTGCGCAGGCGCGCCTTCGGCTTCGATGGCGATCTCGGCGGTCTGGCCGTCCCGGATCGACAGATCCGAGTTGTCGACGGTCAGCTCTACAAGGAACGTGCGGGTGACCGGATCGGCGCTGCGCGAGACAAAGCTGACCTCGCCAACCACCTCGCGCCCATCCACCAGCCGCGCCCCGGCGCGTGCGCCAAGCATCACGCGGGCCACGTCCTGTTCCGGCACATAACCTTCGATCTTGATCGGGTTGAGCTGGATCACCGTGGCGCAGGCGCCGCCGGTCTGCAGCAGCGCGCCAAGTTCCGCCGTGTCGCTCTCCAGAACGCCCGCGAAAGGCGCATGGATGCTCAGGCGCTGGATGTCCTTGCCCACCGTGGCAAGCGCCGCTTCGGCACTCTGGATGCCGCTCAGGGCGTTCTCTTCCCCAGCCTTGGCCGTTTCGATCCCGGCGCTTGCGCCTTCCAGCGCCGCCTTGGTGGAACTCACCGCCGCGCGCGCGCCCTCAAGGCGGCTCTTGGCGGATTCAACGGCGGCGCGGGCGCTCTCGATATTGCTGCGCGCGCTTTCGATGCCGGCCTTGGCGTTCTGGATCTGGCTTTCGGCGGCGCGCACGGAGGCGGCTGCGCTTTCGACCTGGCTGCGGGCCGATTCGACCTGCGCCTTGGCCCCTTCAAGGTTGCCGCGGGCCTGTTCCACGGCGGCCTCGGCGCCTTTGACCCCGGACAGCGCGGTCTGCTCTCCGGCCTTGGCGCTCTCGAAGGCGGCTTCAGCAGAGGCCAGCGCAATCTCACCGGCAAAACCGCGCTGGTTCAGCTTGGAGTTGGCGTTGAGGCTGATTTCCGCCTCGCGCACCCGTGCCTGCGCCTCTTTGAGACGCGCTTCGGCTTCGGGTTTGCCCGCTTCGGCCTGCGCCAGCGCGGCTTCGGCGGCGGGCACATTGGCCAGCGCCTGGTTCAACGAGGCGGCTGCGGCGGGAATCATGGCCTTCGCCTCTTTCAGGCGGGCCTCCGCTTCGGGCAGGCGGGCCTGCGCTTCGAGCAGAGCAGCTTCGGCGGCGGGCACACCGGCGTGTGCCTGCGCAAGGCTGGCTTCGGCGGCTGGCACACCCGCTTCCGCCTCAAGGATCGACGCGCGGGCTGCGGGTTCCTGCGCCACAGCCTCGGCAAGGCGGGCACGGGATTCGGGCAGGCGAGCCTTGGCTTCGGCCAGCCGGGCCTGCGCTTCCTGCAAGGACACGCCGCGCGTGCCGGGGTCAATCTCGCACAGAAGCTGGCCTTCCTCGACCAGCGCCCCGCGCCGCAGCGGCTCGTTCACCACCTTGCCCGCGGTCTCGGCGCGCACCTCGACCTGACGCAGGGCGGCGGTCTCGCCGCGCAGGATCACCGCGCTGTCCACTTCGCGCGCCTCGGAAACCACGGCCATCACCCGGATCAGCGGCGCGTCATCACCGCCAGTCTCTGCCGTGGCCGTATCCGCCGGAGCCTCCTGCGTTGCCTCCGGCTCGGCGCTGCCACCGGAAAGCGCCGCGTTCAGCGTGTCACGCTCGATCACCACCATGTAAAGCAAGCCGGAGACGGCGATGGCCGTTGCTATGGGAAGTACCCGCATTGTTGTCTCTCAATCCTTGCCCCGCGATCAGACCAATCAGATGCGGGGCCTCTTGTTTCCTGCGCGCAAAAGGAGACTCAGCCCCCGGCGACTTTCCTGAACCGTTTGGTTCAGTTTAGTGCGCCCCTGAAGGGCCTTCAAGGCGCAGAGCGCCGCAGAACATGGTGTTTTGTGTGAAAACATGGCGGTTTGTTGCGCATAGGCGCACAATTCTCTGTGCGCGCCGGGATTTTGCGCATCTCGCTTCGTGAATTTCCGCCGATCCGCGCGCGGCCTATGCCTTGGCAGTCCCGCTTCCGCGCGATAAGAGAGGGCAACCAGGCCCGCGTGACGGGCGCGAATGGGAGCCGCCCTGTGAGCGATACCGACAGTTTCATTGACGAGGTGACCGAAGAGGTCCGCCGCGACAAACTCTTTGCCACGATGAAGAAATACGGCTGGATTGCCGTTCTGGCCGTGGTGGTTCTGGTGGGCGGCACCGCCTGGCGCGAATACAGCCGCGCGCAGGCCGAGGCGCAGGCGCAGGGCTTTGGCGATGCCATCACGGCAGCGCTCGAAGCCTCGGAGCCGGACGCGCGTATCGCCGCACTGGACGAGATTGCCACCGATGAGCCGGGCGCGCGCGCCGTGCTCGACATGCTGATCGCCGCCGAGAAAGGCGCGGCTGGCAGCGACGTCGAAGCCGTGCGCCAGTTGCAGGCGGTGGCGAACAACGCCGATGTGCCGCAGATCTACCGCCAGATCGCCAGCTACAAGGCGCTGTCGCGCAGCGCCGATGCGCTGACGGTGGACGATCGCCGCGCCGGGCTTGAGGCGCTCGCGGTGCCTGGCCAGCCGCTGCGGCTTCTGGCCGAGGAACAGCTTGCGCTGATCGACATCGAGGTGGGCAATCCGGACGCGGCTTTGGAGCGGCTGAAAAGCATCGCTCAGGATTCGGAGGCAACGGCAGGCTTGCGCCGCCGCGCGTCTCAGTTGATTGTGGCCTTGGGCGGGTCTTTGGACGATCTGACGGTCGACGTTCAGGACAGCTGAACGGGTAGGTATTTCAAGCCGTCTCCGGATCGCCGCGAAAAATCGGCGGCGCATGGGGCGGCAAGTGAAGGGGGCAGGATATGCTGCGCACGGCAACTCTGGTCACGGGCCTTGGCCTGATCGCGCTCGCAGGCTGCGAAGAACGCGAGGAAATCCTGCCCGGTGAGCGCCTTGGCGTGCGCGACGTGCTGGAAACCCGGATCGACCCGCTGGCCGACACCGCTGAGAACCTCGCCCGCGCCGTTTCGCTGCCCGCGCAGCAAAGCAACGCCGACTGGGCGCAAAGCGCGGTCTCGCCCTTTGCCCGCACCGACAACGCCGCCTTCTCCGGCAGCTTCCAGCCGGTCTGGGAAGTCAACATCGGGGCAGGGGACAGCCGCCGCAAACGTCTCAACGTGGACCCTGTGGTCGCGGGCGGGCGCGTCTTTACCATGGACAGCGAGTTTGTCGTGCGCGCCACCACCACCGCCGGCGCGCCGCTGTGGAGCCATGATCTGACCCCGCTGCGCGAGAAGAACTATCAGGCACAGGGCGGCGGCATCGCTTATCATGATGGCCAGCTCTACGTGTCCTCCGGCTTTGGCACCGTCACCGCCTTCGATCCGTCGAACGGCACGGAGATCTGGACCCAGCGCCTTGGCAACACCGCCACCGGCGCGCCTTCGGTGCGCGGCGGGCTGGTCTATCTCGTCTCCGGCGACGCCCTTGCCTGGGCGCTTGAGGCGGACACGGGCCGCATCCGCTGGCAGATGGACGGCACCGGCGACGTGGGCAATGTCGCGGGCGCGCCCGCCCCGGCGCTTGGCGCCAAACGCGTGGTCTTTGCCTTTGGCAACGCCTCGGTGCAGGGCGCTTTCCTGCAAGGCGGCCTGAAGCTCTGGACCGCGGAAATTCTCGGCCGTCGCAACGGTGTGGCGCTTTCCAGCATCGACGACATCACCGGCGATCCGGTGATCGTGGGCGATACGGTTTACGCGGGCAACCACTCGGGGCGCTTCGTGGCGCTTTCGGTGGCCAACGGTGATCGTCTGTGGACCGCACGCGAAGGCGCGCTTGGGCAGGCCTGGCCGCTTGGCAGCGATTCGATTGCCTTTGTCAGTGACCGCAACGAACTGGTCCGTCTGGACGCCACCACTGGCGAGACGATCTGGGCGGTGGACCTGCCGGGCTATGTCCCGACGCGCCGCAACCCGCAGCGCCGTCGCGATGCGGCCTTTGCCAACCACGGCCCGATCCTTGCGGGCGGGCGTCTGATCGTGGCCAGCTCAGATGGCTTTATCCGCAGCTTCAACCCCGAAGACGGCGCGGAACTGTCCCGTGTCGAGATCAAGGGCGGCGCAACCACGCGTCCCGTGGTCGCGGGTGGCACCCTGTATGTGATTTCCGGCAACGGCACGCTGCACGCCTATCGGTAAAGGGTCAGGCGGCGGCTCGGGGCTGTTCCAAAGAATCCGGCCTCACCATCGCGCCCCCTTCCATCGCCAACAGAATTCCTGTAAGCCGCGCGACTTGAATGCGGAGCAAGCCTCATGTCCTTTTCCCTCGCCATTGTCGGACGCCCCAACGTCGGCAAGTCGACCCTGTTTAACCGCCTTGTGGGCAAACGCCTCGCGTTGGTCGACGACCAGCCCGGCGTAACGCGCGATTTGCGCGAAGGCGAAGGACGTCTGGGCGATCTGCGCTTTACCGTGATCGACACCGCAGGGCTTGAGAACGAAACCGACGACAGCCTGCCCGCGCGTATGCGCCGCCTGACGGAGCGCGGCGTGGACATGGCCGATGTCTGCCTGTTCCTTGTGGACGCCCGCGCCGGAATTTTGCCGGATGATCAGGTGTTTGCCGAGATCCTGCGCAAACGCGCCAAGCACATCATCGTGGCTGCGAACAAGGCCGAAGGCGCTGCCGCAGATGGCGGTGTGATCGAGGCCTACAGTCTTGGTCTGGGCGAGCCGATCCGCCTGTCTGCGGAGCATGGCGAGGGTCTCAATGACCTCTATTCGCAGCTACTGCCGCTCTCCGAAGAGTTCGAAGGCCGTGCCGCCGCCGAAGCGCCCGAAGTGGAAGTCTCGCTGAGCGAGGAAGAGGCCGAGGAAGGCGATGACGCCGTCCCCATGCCGACCGAAGCCAAGCCGCTGCAAATCTGCGTCGTGGGCCGCCCGAACGCGGGCAAATCCACGCTGATCAACCAGATCCTTGGCGAAGACCGCCTGCTCACCGGCCCCGAGGCCGGGATCACCCGCGATGCCATCTCGGTCAAGCAGGAATGGGGCGGCGTGCCCATGCGCATCTTTGACACCGCTGGCATGCGCAAGCGGGCCAAGGTGCAGGAAAAGCTTGAGAAATTGTCTGTCTCTGACGGCATCCGCGCGGTGAAATTCGCCGAAGTGGTGATTGTGCTGCTCGACGCGGCCATCCCGTTTGAAGTGCAGGACCTGAAGATCGCCGACCTTGCCGAACGCGAAGGCCGCGCCGTGGTTGTCGCCGTGAACAAATGGGACATCGAGGACAACAAACAGCAGAAAATGCGCGATCTGCGTGAGAGCTTTGAACGCCTTCTGCCGCAGCTGCGTGGCGCGCCGCTGGTGACGGTCTCGGCCCGCACCGGCAAGGGCCTCGACCGGCTGCAACAGGCGGTCATGGATGCCTATACCGTGTGGAATCGCCGCGTGCCGACAGGGCAGCTCAACCGCTGGCTCGCCTCCATGACAGAGCGCCATCCGCCCCCCGCGCCGCAGGGCAAGCGCATCAAGCTGCGTTACATGACCCAGGCCAAGAGCCGTCCGCCGGGCTTTGTGGTCATGTGCTCACACCCGGACAAACTGCCCGCGTCGTACTCGCGTTATCTGGTCAACGGGCTGCGCGAAGACTTCGACATGCCCGGCACGCCTATCCGGCTCAGCATGCGCGGTCAAAGCGATCAGAACCCGTTCAAGGGACGCCGCAAGAAGAACGCCGGGGCGCTGAAAAAGCACCTTGGCGGCTTGCAGTCCAAGAAGGGCGGCGAGCGGAGTTAATCCCTTATTTCGGCGTGGCTTTTTCGAGCGCCAGCCCGTCGGCCCACGTGCCGTGCAGGGTGCCGTCTGACATGGTCACGTAGATCACCGGCGGCTGGCCCGGCGCCCAGTTGATCGTCAGCACCCGACCCTCCAAAGGGCCGTAGCCGGAGTAGGCCGTGCCGCCCACCAGCCAGTCGGCGGCAACGGTCATGCCGTCCTGGCTCAGAGCCAGCGTGCCTGTGTAGGTCGAGCCATCCGCATTGCGCCCGGCAACGGTGTACTGACCGGTCAGATCGGCTGCGGCGAGTGTCGGCAGGGCGGCAAGGGTCACGGCGGCAAGAGGGCGCAGGAACATCGGTCAGTCCTTTTGTTGGCAGCGTCTTGCCCAGCCTAGCGGCTGGTCGCGACGTTGGGCAAGGGCTTGACCCTACCCGCCCCGGAGCTGATCCGGGGGAGCTCCAGCCCACCGCACGCTGCCCTAACCGATTGTTCACAAGCAAAAGGCAGGCTTGCCCGCGGTACCAACTGAACTTCGGATTGATCCGCATAGGCTCTGACAAAGCCAAAGCGGCAGCCCCAACGGGGGATGTTCGATCTGATCAGACGAATACGCCGGGAGATAAACGCCCCGGCCATGAATATCCGTATCTTGGCGGCCGCCTTTTTCAGGCTCTCACATCACATATAAGGCAAACCCCTGTCCGGCAGACCCCGCCGTGGCGGGCCAAAGCGCAGCGCTTTAAGAATGCTCCTCGGCCGCCGTTGCGGCCAGCGCGCGGTTGTAGGCCTTGAGCGCATCCACGTGGAACAGCGCGCCTTGCAGGATCGGCAGGCCTTCTTCGTTCAATGTCACCACCGGCAGGAACGCCACGCCGCTCTTGTCAAACAGCGGCAGGGCGGTTTCCAGCGTGGCCGAGGACAGCACATAGAGCCCCTGATCGATCATGTCGAAACAGGCCTGCTCGTCCGCCGCCTGCTTGTCATCGGGCTTGCGCATGACCCCCTGCACCCGGAACATGGCGAGCAGATAGGCCTGCGGTCCAGCGGCCAGATGCACGTTGCGGCGCTCAAGCTGGCTGAGGAAGAAACTGCGATCCACCAGACGCGAGGCCAGCGCCGTGGACATGGAGACAGAGACCATCACCGCCAGCCCGGTCTGCCAGTCGCCGGTCAGCTCAAAGACAATCAGCGTGGTCGAGATCGGCGCGCCCAGCACCGCCGCCGCAACCGCGCCCATGCCGGCCAGCGCATAAAGCGTAAAGGCCGACGAGGCTTCCGGGAACAGCCCGGTTGCGATATGGCCGAACACCAGCCCGGTCAGGGCACCGATCATCAGCGAGGGCGAGAAGATACCGCCGCCCATGCGCCCGGCGAGGGTGATGGCGACAGCGGCGACCTTGATCACCGCAAAAATAAAGGCCTCGTGCAGCAACAGCCCGCCGGAGAGTGCGCGCGAGGTGGTCTCGTAGCCGACCCCGATGATATGCGGAAACCAGATCGCCAGCGCTCCGAGCAGCAGCCCGGCCACCGCAGGGCGCAGCCAGCGCGGCAGACCCATACGGTCCTGCAATGCGCTTTCGAAGTCATCGGCAAAGAACACCGAGCGCATGGTGATCACCGCCACCAGCCCGCAGACAAGGCCCAGCAGGAAGAAGGCGGGCAGTTCGAGGTAGAACTCCACCGTGGTGGTGCCGGGCAGCACAAATTCCGTCACATCGCCATAGAACAACCGGTTGATCACCGTGCCCGCCGCGCTGGCCACCACAATCGGGGCAAAGGCGTGCAGGGCGAAATGGCGTAGCACCACCTCCAGAGCGAACAGCGCGCCGGCGATCGGCGCGTTGAAGCTGGCTGAGACAGCGGCGGCCACGGCACAGCCCAGAAGATCGCGCCCGGTGATGCCATCGACGCGCAGCGTGTTGGCAACCCAGCTCGACAGCATGGCGGCGATATGCACCACCGGTCCTTCGCGGCCCGAACTGCCGCCGCTCGACAGGGTCACAAGCGCGCAAAGCGCCGAGGCGATCCCGGCTTTCTTCTCGACCCGCCCGTCGCCAAGCGCCGCCCCTTCGATCACGTCGGCTACGGTGCGCACCCGCCCGTCCGGCGTCATGGTCTGCAGGATGATGCCCACCACAACCCCGCCGACCACCGGGATCAGAAGCACCCAGACCCAGGGCAGCCCTTCGGCAAAGCTGTGCAGCATGTTGACGTCTTCGGTGCCGTAGATCCACGCCTGCAGCGTTTCAATCGACCAGCGGAACAGGATGGCGGCAAAACCGGAGGCGATGCCAAGGCCAAGCGCAATGAACCAGAACTGGATCTGCGACGGGCCTTTGTGGCGCAGCAGATCCCAGCCGCGCGAGGAACTTACCGCGGCAAGGTGTACCTGTTTTCTGACGAAGCCCCACAAAAAGGCATCCCCTTATCCCGCGACTTCCCCCTGCCGCGTGGGACCGCTACAGTGCGTTAACACATTTGGAGAGACAGTCATGCAGATCACGCAGGCATTGGAAGACCTTTCCCATGTCCTAGGCGAACGCCTGAGCCGTTCCAAGTCCGATCTGGCACAGCATGGCCAATCCGAGAGCTATTTTCCCGAAACCTTGCCCGATGCGGTGGTTTGGCCCGAATCGGAGGCAGAGCTGCGCCGGATCGTGCAGATTTGTGCGCGACATGATGTGCCGCTGGTGGGCTGGGGGGCGGGGACGTCTCTGGAAGGGCATGCTTTGGCGGCGCGCGGCGGGGTGGTTGTCGATTTTGCCCGCATGAACAAGATTCTTGAGATCCGGCAGGCGGACATGGATGTGACCGTGCAGCCCGGTGTCACCCGCGAGGCCCTGAACGAGGAACTGCGCGCCACGGGGTTGTTCTTTCCGGTCGATCCCGGCGCTAATGCCTCTCTTGGTGGCATGGCCATGACCCGCGCTTCGGGCACGACCACGGTGCGCTATGGCACCATGCGCGACAATGTCATGGGGCTGCGCGCGGTTCTGGCAGACGGGCGGGTGATCCACACCGGCACGCGGGCGCGCAAATCGGCGGCGGGCTATGATCTGACCGGGCTGTTTGTCGGCTCCGAAGGGACGCTCGGCCTCGTGACGGAACTGACCCTGCGCCTGCACGGCATCCCCGAGGCCACCAGCGCCGGCATCTGCGCGTTCCCGGACATGGGCAGCGCCGTGGAGGCGGTGCAGGAGACCATCCAGATGGGCATTCCGATGGCCCGCATCGAATTTGCCTGCGCCGACACCGCCCGCGCCTTCAACGCCTACGCGGGCACCTCCATGCCCGAAGCGCCGCATCTGATGGTGGAATTCCACGGCTCGCGCGAGAGCACGCAGCAGGACGCGAACCGCTTTGCCGAGATCGTCGCCGATCATGACGGCTCGCGGTTTGAATGGTCCGCCCGCGAAGAGGAGCGCCGGGCGCTCTGGGCTATGCGGCACAACGGCTACTATGCAATCCTCGCCTCGCAAAAAGGCGCGCGGGCGGTGGTGACGGACATCTGCGTGCCGATTTCGCGGCTGGCGCAGGCGGTGGAAGAGACGCAGATGGACATCGCGGCCTCGCCCCTGAACGGGCCGATCCTCGGGCATGTGGGGGACGGGAACTTCCATGCGATCCTGCTCGTTGACCCGGAGGATCCAGCGCAGCTGGACGTGGCCAAGGCGCTCTCGCACCGCATGGCGGAACGCGCACTGATGCTGGGCGGCACCTGCACCGGCGAGCATGGCATCGGCATGGGCAAGACCGATCTGATGGAAGCCGAGCATGGCGCAGGCTGGGACGTGATGGGCGAAATCAAACGCGCGCTTGACCCAAAGGGGCTGATGAATCCCGGGAAACTGGTTCGCGGGAATTGAATTGGGATAGAGCTTTTCAGCAGAGTTCTAGGCACCTTTGCGCGGAATCAAGCCCGAAGGGCGCCGCGCCATCGACGGGCCGTCCCGTCGCACCAAAGGTGCGCCGACATGATCTCGGTACGCCTCTGGCGTGGCGGCACGGCGATTGGGTGGTCGTATCGAGCTACACCGGCCTAGCGCGCTGGTTGCTACGATAAATCGAGGGGATCAGAGGGAAGATCGCCGCACCACGGCCCGTCAATGGCGCGGCTTGTGCGTTACAGTCAGGCGCTGAAAGGCGGGTTGCCAGAAGGCATCACAATACCCGCGACAAAAACGCCTTTGTCCGCGCTTCTTTTGGTGCGCCAAAGAGTTGCTCCGGGGGACCCATCTCCAGAATGCGGCCCTGATCGAGGAAGCAGACCACATCCGCCAGCTCTCGCGCAAACCCCATCTCATGGGTGGCCAGCACCATGGTCATGCCGTCATCCCGGAGACTGCGCAGCACGTCCAGAACCTCGGCCACCAACTCGGGATCAAGCGCCGAGGTGATCTCGTCAAAGAGCATGATTTCGGGGCGCATCGCCAAGGCGCGGATGATCGCCACGCGTTGCTGCTGGCCTCCCGACAGCTGGTCCGGATAATGTTCCATCCGGTCGGCAAGACCAAAGCGCTCGAACAGCGCCGTGACCTCGGGGCGCAGGGCGTCCCGGGACAGGCTCTTGATCCGGCGCGGGGCGAGCATGACGTTTTCGATCGCGCTCATGTGCGGGAAGAGATTGTAGCTCTGGAAGACCATGCCGATGCGCTGGCGCACTGGTTGCGGGTCAAGGCCCGGCTCGGAAATGTCCTGCGCACCCAGCACGATACGCCCGTCATCAATCGGCTCCAGCAGGTTCATGCAGCGCAAGAGCGTCGACTTGCCGGAGCCCGACGCGCCGATCAGGCAGACCATCTGCCCCGGCTCGATCACCAGATCAATGCCGTCCAACACGCGGTTCGCGCCAAAGGCCTTCTGCACGTTTTCCATATGCAGCCGGTCCATTACGAGCGCGCCTTTCGCTGCTTGTTCATCAGGTGATCGGCATAGCGCGTGGCGGGGATGGTGATGGCGAGAAAGATGATCGCGGCGCCCACGTAAGGGGTGAAATTGGCCATGAGGGACTTGTAGACGCCCGCCTGCCGGAAGATCTCGACCGGGCCGATGAAGCTCAGCAGCGCCACGTCTTTTTGCAGCGCGACAAAGAGGTTCATATTGGCAGGCACCACCCGGCGCAGGGCTTGGGGCAGGATCACGAAACGCATCGTGTCGGTCTGGCTGAGACCGAGCGAGAGAGCGGCGGCCCGTTGGCTTTGGTGAATGCTCTCGATGCCGGAGCGGATCACCTCGGCCACATAAGCGGCATAGACAAGGATCAGCGCAAGGCTGCCCCAGAGGTAAGGCGAGTTCCACGGGCGCGGCAGGCCAAGACCGGGGATGCCGAAGCCGATGAGGTAGATCACCAGGATCACCGGCAGGCCCCGGAAGACGTCCGTATAGAGGATGGCCACAAGGCGCAGCGGGTAGAGCGCCGGGCTGCGGATGTCCCGCATCAGGGCGACGATCAGCCCAAGCGCGGCGATGAGCGGCGCGCACCACAAGAAGATGGCGACATCCATGAGGAAGGCCTGCGCGAGACCGGGAAAGGTCTTGGCGAAAACCTCGGCGTTGAAAAAGCTGCGTTTGACCGCCGCCCAGCCCGGGGCGAGCGGGATGACCGTGATCAGCGCAAGGATCACCGCGCCGGTGGAGGCGGCGGCGATGCGCGTGGCACGGCGGCGTTGTCTGGCCTCGAAGGCCTGGCGGCGGGTTGGGGTGGTCATCTGCTCGGCAGGGGAAAATTTCTCGGGGGAAATTTTGTTTGGGGCGCTGCCCCGCCGCGGCCCGTTGGGCCGCGACTCCCCGAGGTATTTAGTGGCCCAAAGAAACCGGGATTACTTGATCACCGGCACGGCGGTGGCCTCTTCGAGCCATGTGGCTTCGATTTCCGCCAGTTTACCGCTGTCCTTGAGCGCTGTGAGCGCGGCGTCGACGCAAGGTTTCAGGGCGCTGCCTTCTTCCATCAGAATGCCGAACTCATCGGGGTTTTCTGTGCGCGCCGCCGGGAACTGACCGAGCAACGTGCCGCCGTCGACGACAACCGCCGAGAGGTAGAGCGCGGTGGGCAGATCGAAGAGGGCGGCGTCGATCTGGCCTGCCTGCAGGGCGGCGGTGACATCAGCGTTGTCACCGTAGAGCAGCGGGTCTTTCTCCGGCTGGATCAACTCGCCCAGCATGGGCACGGCGGTGGTGTTGGCGTCTGCGCCCCAGATCAGTGATTTCAGGCTGTCCGGGGTTGCGGTGGCGCCTGCCTCGACGACTTTCTTCGTTGTCAGGACGGCCATGGCGGAGGCGTAGTAAGGTTCGGAGAAGTCGACCATTTTCTCGCGGTCTTCGGTGATGGAGAACTGCTGGAGGTTGAGGTCGAAGTCCTTTGCGCCGGGCTGGATCGCCTGATCGAAGGAGGTACGGGTCCATGTGACCTGATCGGCGGAGAAGCCCATCTCGGCGGCCAGCGCATAAGCGACGGCGGCTTCATAGCCTTCGCCGCTTTCCGGGGCATCGTTCATCACCCAAGGGTAGTAGGCCGGGTTGCCGGTGGCGATTGTCAGCGTGCCGTCCGACAGGGTTTTGCCTGCGGCACAGTCGTTTTGTGCCGTGGCGGCGGTGGCAAGGACAAGCGCGGCGGCGGTGGTGATCCAGAGTTTCATGAGGCAGCTCCCGTTGGCTTTTGCCCCAGAGTTGCGCCGCCCGCCTGTCTTGTCCAGTGGATTCGCCTCAATAGCCGCAGACGGAGCCCGCCGTGGCCAAAACCTGTTCAGGGTAGGCGGGCAGGCGCATGAAGGTCACGCGGCGGTTTTCCGGCGCGCGCGGATCATAGGTGTTTTTCAGCACATGTTCGCCAAACCCCACCGGATAGAGCGGCAGGGTCACGTAACCGCCGGTCAGCGCGGCGGTGACAGAGGTCGCGCGCCGGTGTGACAGATCACAATTGTAGGCGTGCGAGCCGACGGCGTCCGTATGGCCGATAATGGCGTAGGATGCGCCGCTCAGGGCCGGGTCCTGAAAGGCGGTGATCAGGCCAGCCAGTTTGCCGATCTGGTCAGCGCGGACATGGGCGCTGTTGTAGTCGAACTCGATGGTGACGGCGACGGCGGGCAGGGCGATTTTGCCGTGGTCCGGCGGAGGTGCCGTGTAGTCGGGCGCGTGCTGGGGGGGCTCGGGCTGGGCGGTCACATGGCCGTCGTTAAGATCGAGCACGAGCGTTTCGAACTGGATGGCGGAGCCTGTGGCGCTTTCAAAGGCCAACCCTTCGGCGCTGTCCGAGACGGCGGCGCAGTTGGCCGCTGTTGGTTCGGACAGGCAGGCGGCGAGGGCCGATTGCGGGGCGGCGGGAGGCTGCATCACCTCGCTTTGGCCGGGGATGAAGATTTCCCCGGTTTGGGCCTGAGCCATGAAGGGCAGCAGCGACAGGATGAGTGCGCCAAATGCAGAGGTGAAGACGTTTCTTGGGTCTCTTGTCTCCGGATCGCTTGTCGATCCGGTTCGCACCCGACCTCGCCCCTCAGGGCGGGTGCGAAGTGGCGCAACCCCTGAATAGCCGCAACGTGGGTGCATTTGAGCGATGTCTGTGCCGAGTTCCTGACCCGCCCTCGAGGTCGGGTGCGAACCTGTTTTGTGCTCAGAGAAAACTATCATGCCACCCTCCCTCAATGCGCCGTGACGGGCGCGGAAATTTGCGCTTTGGCCACATGGGGATTGTGCGAGGAGACCGCCTTGAAGCTTGCGCCGCTCAGGGTCTGGTGCTCATCACCCAGATCCAGCGCCAGCACTTCGTTCACGATGGTCTCGTAGGCACCGACACCCTTGGCGTTCTGCGAGACGTCGCAGGAAACCTGCGAGGTGTCGCGCGTTTCGGCGTGGATCGCGTGGCTGTCGCCGTTGCAGATCGCCAGAATGGTTTCGACCCCGACATATTGCGTCTTCAGCGAGCCGCGCGGCGGGAAGACATACTGGCTGCCGCCGGGGATGACATCGTCTGGCAGAGCCGGATGCGGGTAGAGCACGCAGGACCGTTTGTGATCGTCGATGTTGATCAGGGTCAGGCGACAATCATGCTTGGGCTCGACGATGATCTTGAGACCTTCGCCCACCTTGTAAGACGGCTTGTCGGTGTAGACTGTCAGATGGCTCTGCTGCGGCGCGCTGTGCTGGCCGGGATCAAACGGCGGCGCCTTGGCGGCATCATCATAAGACGTGGGCACATGGGCCGGTTTGTGTGCCGGGGGCGGGGGCGGCGGCGGGGTGTGGCCCGCACCGGTGATGACCTTGGAGACCGAAGCGGTCAGATGCGCGGGCTTCGGCTTGGACAGCGGGATCGGGCGGTACTCTGTCACCTTCTCCAGCAGCACCGGATAGGCCGCTGTCCATTCGTCGCGGGCAATGGGCGACTGGTCAAGCCGCAGGATCAGGCTCGCCATGTCATGGCCGACAAACCCGGCGCGCTGGCGCAGCATGTCTTCGCTCATACCGAGCTCATTGGCGGCCTGGGCGAAGTTGATGAAACGGTCGACGTGATAGACAAAAAGGCCCCGCACCGGCTCAAGCCCGCCTGCGGTGATCTCCGGGTCCAGCCCGGCGCTGCGCATGGCGCCAAAGAACTGCTCGGTGTCGGCGGCGAGGTATTTGGCCACCTCATCCTGACCGGGGTAGATCTGATCGACGATCTGGCGCGATTCCGGGGAGAGCGAGAAGTCGGCCATGGCCACGTCACGCACCTTGTCCTCGTTCAGGCGGATGCCCTTGGAGTGACAGGAAATGCAGGAAATGCCGTTGACCACCTCACCGGTGCCGTCGCTGTAATCGTCGTCGCGCACGATCGAGGTCGGGCCAACATCAAGACGCGCGCCGGTTTCGGTGTTCAGGTAATAGGCGTGAAAGCCGTTCGGCAGGGTAAAGATCGACTCCCCGCCGTCATGCTGGAAGGCCAGCTCTTCGCCAAAGGCTTCCTTCGGGCCAAGCGGATACTCGAAGAAGCTCTGCCGTTCCTTCGAGCCGGCGAAATCATAAGACGTCCAGAAGAACCCGGTGCTGAGCGCGTGGCGCTCGATCAGGCGGTTGTTGGTGGACACACCCGAGTTCTGGAACCCGGCGCGGATCACCTGGCCGCTCTTGATATTGGCCACCATGCTCAGGCCCAGCTTGGCCTCCAGCCCCTGCACCGTGTCGGGCAGACCGAGCAGGTCATAATAGAGCGGCGAGACAGAGGCCGTCGCGGCGAACCAGTCGGCGCGGATGATCGGCACATGGGATCCGGCCATGTGCTGAAGCTGGCTCAGGTTCGGGTCCGTGCCGCTGTTCATGGCATAGGGATATTGCGCGGCGAGATGCTCCCACGTCTCTGCGGTCCAGTCGATTTCCGGCAGGTAGATGCGCATCAACACGCCATGCGGGTCCACCGGTTCAAAGCGGTAGGGCGTGGGGTTCCACGACAGGGCGTTGACCAGCTTGACCGTGGCGGCGGTGTAGCCTTCGAGGTTCTCGGCCGTGACGTCCGTGTCATTGTGCAGCGTGCGCAAGCTGAGGTAGCGGATCTGGTCGCGGCGGTTGGTGGGCTGTGCGGCAAGGTCCGCCTGGGCCAGCGCGAACATCTCTTCCATGGGCACAAACTCCCGCGCGGGCGGCGCGGCGTTGGCCAGTTCGGTGATCCAGTCAGAGACCAGCTTCATCTCCGCATCGGTCGGGAAGCATTCGGACATGGTGCAATCGTCCGGCATGGCCGGGAAGCTGTATTCGCCAATCACATCATAAAGCTTGGAGCCGATGGGCTGGCCCTGGATCACGTATTTCGTGTCCTGCGCGAGGCGTTTGAGATCAAGCACATGGCCAAAGCCGGACTTGGCCTTGTCCATGCCTTCCTTCAGCGCGCCATCCTGGTGGCAGCGCGCGCAATGCTTGTCGAGCACCGCGTAGGCGGCCTTGTCCAGATCGCTGGCCATCTCGGGCAGCGGCATGGCGTCATTGGCAAAAGCCGGGGCGCTCAGCAGGGCGAAAACGGAGGCGTACAATGGGGTTTTCATGAAGTCTCTCCTGTTGGCTACTCAGCCGGGAAATGTCAGTTGCACTGAATTCTCAGATATTTCTTGGAGGCCCAGCCGGTGGCTCCGGCGATGCCCCGATACGGGCTTTTGCACTGGCCGGAGGCGCAGCGGACCATGGCCCAGTTGCCGCTCTGCCGCAGCACGGTCACGCGGTCGCCGAGGTACAGCTCGGTCAGGCGGCGACCGGTTCTGGTGTTTGGCTCGCTGCGCACCGACAGGAAGCCTGCGCCGGTGCTGGTGTTATACTGCGAGATCGGGCGCAGCCCGGTGACCCAGCCGGTGCAGGTGCGCGTGGCCGAAGGGCGGTTCGAGGTCAAAAGCGGCGAGTAGACCCAGCCGCGCGTGCCGCCCTTGGTGATGATGTTCGACCATTTTCCCGAAGAGCCGACCACGGTGACGGTCTGGCCCGAAGGGATTTCCGTCACGATCCGGTTCGAGGTGCTCGGCCCGCTTCGCACGTTGAGCGACATGTCGGAGTTGTTGTCCACATACATGGTGTAGCCCGACGGCGCGGGCGCACCGCCACCACCACCGCCACCACTGCCATAGACGATCTCCGCCACATAGCGGCTGCCGACAGAGCAATAGCTGTCGCTGGGGATCGTGCCTTGGGACTTCAGCTGCGCCAGCCGCGCGTCGGCGCGGGACTTCGAGGTGGTCTCATAAACAACGCCGTAATAGCCGTTGGACGCATGGAAGATCCGCGTGCCCGTGTGCCGGGGGAACCATTGCGCGATGAAACGCTGGGCCTCGGAGACGGAGGTACGCGAGGCGGTCACGATGTAACATTGGTTCGAGCCAAGCGTGTAGTTGCCACGCACGGAGCGATAGCTGCCGGTATTGGTCGGCGGCGGCGGGGCGGGCGGGTTGTTGAGATAGGTGATCCGGTCGAGCACAACCCGGCTGATACAGGAGGTGTTGCTGCCGCAGGCGTCCCGCGTACCGGTGCGCCACGACCCCTGCTGGCTCGCGGAGGTGTGGCTCTGGCTGGAATAGGCGCGCGACATCTGCTCATCGAGACCGGCAAGATAAGCATCGTTGCAGATCGCCCACTCGGTGTTGTTCAGGTTCGCACTGCTGCACCACGGGCGCAGGTAGGTCGGCGTTTGCGGCGGGGCGGGCGGGGCCGGGGGCGTGGGATCGTGGGTCACAACGTTCTCACCGCCGGTATCGCCGCACTGGCTGGCCACATAGCCTTGGGCAAAGACCGCGTAGGGGTGGCCTTCGCAGAGGCTCAGGTAGGCGTCATAGGCAAAGCACTGGTTCAGATCCTTGGCCTCGGCGTAAAGCCCGTCGCACATGGCGGTCTTGTCTGCCCCGGCGGTGTCTTCGGTGGGCGGGGGCGTCTCGCCGCCACCGCTGGCGTCACTCACCACCCCGGAGCCAAGCCCGGCCACAAGCACTTGCGAGCGCTTGAGAATATCCTTCATCGGAATGGCAAAATTGACCGCATCGCGCTTTGAGCCCGCGTGGTGCAGACCAATCACCTGCCGCAGCGAGGTGTCGATCACCGGCGAGCCGGAGTTGCCCGGCAGCGTATCACAGGTGTGCAAAAGCTGATGACCGGACAGGGCAGGGCGGTTGGCGCGGCACTTCTCGCGGCTGATGCGCTGGGCCTCGCCCATGGGGTGGCCAATGACCCAATAGGGATCGCCGTCCTGCGGCACGCCGCCTGACAGCTCCAGCATTCCGTATTCCGCCGAAGGGTTGCCGAGCACTTCGAGCACCGCGTAATCGAGATCTTCATGCGCCTCCACCGGGGCGGGTGAGACCGTGTAGGTGCGCGTGCCTTCCTCCACACCCTGCTGAACGTACCCGGCGACAAACTGCACCGCGTCGATGCGGGTCGCGCCGGTCTGCGTGTTGTCGAGGATACCCGGCACGCAGTGATAGTTTGTCAGGATATGTTTCTTGGAGACGATAAAGGCGGTGCAGGGGAAGATGCCCGCATCGGTCAGAATATCGAGCCGGCCCACCGAATGGCCCATGGTCGCAAAGACGCTCTGCGGCGAATAGTTCTGAATGCTTTCGTTGTTGTACTGGCCGACGGAGAGTTCAAACTGCATCCCGCCCGCCCCGGCGCTTTGCGTGCGCTTGAGCACGACGCTGCCATAGCTGTCACGGTCAAAGCCGATGATCTCCTGCGCGCTGGCAGGTTCGGGCAGGCTTGTGGCCGCAAAGGCGGCGGTCAGGGCAATCAAATGGCGCACGGTGTCCCCCCCGGGCAGATCGGTTGACGTAATGTCATACATGATCACGGCGCACCCCCGCGTCTGTCAACGCGGGAAAACCGGACCCTAGGCGGCGTGGGCTTACGGATGGGGGGAGGCAGAGGGGGCTGTGGAACGTCTGGCGAATTCGACTATTGCGTCAAAACGGGTTCAAAATCTGAGAAATAGCGCATCCAGAACTTGACGCAGAACGCGGCTAAAGGGGGAAGAGCCCAGAGTGCCGAGTTTGGGTTCGGGAGGATCCGGCTCAAAGAGCCTTGAGTAGTCATTCCCCTCACCATAAGCGCGGAATCAAGCCCGAAGGGCGCCGCGCCATCGACGGGCCGTCCCCGCGGCACGGCGATTGGGTTGGTGCTGGGCGCAATGTCTAGCTAGCGCACCAGTTTCTGATATAAATCAAGGGGATCAGTGGTGGGATCGCCATGCCACGGCCCGTCAATAGACGCGGCTTGTGCTCTAGCCATGAGGCCCCGGATCAAGTCCGGGACGGGGTGAACTCAATGACTGCTTAAGGCCATTCCACATCGGGATCGCTCACTGCCAACGCCCGCTTCGTCCGGCATGCAAACCACGCCAGCTAGCCCGCGGAATAGCCGGTCTGGGTCAGAGATGCTTGGCATTCGGGGCAGAATTGCGCGACGTGGCCCTTTGGTCTGGTTCAGGAATTTTGAACATCGAGCCAACGATGAACGATGTTCCACAGCCTAATCCCTTTGCGAGATAAGCCCGGCGGTCAAGCGTTTCTTCAACGCTCGCAAACACTTGCCCCCCAAAGCTGGCTTCGCTATTGCTTTGGAACTGACGATTTGTGGGAGGTCATCGCGGCGCGATGCGGGTGAGAAACGGGTTAACAAAGGCGGGCGTGGCGGCTGTTCTGGCGCTGGGGCTTGCGGGCTGTCTGCCGCTTCCGGGCGCGCAGAGCGGTGCGAAAAGCGATGCTGCGCCGATAGCAGAGGCCAAGCTGGCCAGCGGTGCCATCACCGTGTCCGGGCCGGAAGGCTACTGCATTGACCCAAAGACGCTCGACACCGGCGGCAGCCGGGATTTTGCGCTGATCGCTTCCTGCATGAGCCTTTCGGACGGCGAGGTTGGCTACTTTGTCGAGCCTGTCCTGATCACGGTCACCGTTGGCCCTGCCGGTCCTGACGCGGCGCTGCCCTCGGCGCAGGGATTTGCCGCCGCCGCCGGGGCGGAGCTTCTGGACGAAGGCGACGAGCGCGGGCTGATCCTTGCCAACCTGAGCAGCGGCGGCGATGGGCCGGAAGGCGTGGCCGCGCGGCATTGGCGCGGGGCGTTCCTGCTCAAGAACCGCCTTGTTCTGCTTGCTCTTTATGCGCCCGAAGGCAGCGATTATGTCGGCGCGCGCGGCGGGCGGATGCTGGGCCGGGTGCGCGACCAGATCGTGGTCCTGAGCAGCGCGCGGGGCGATAGCGCTCCGGCGCCGGAAGCCAGCCCCGCCACAGCTGAGAAAAAACCGGGCGGATTGTTCGGACGTTTATTCAATCCGAAGGATTTGTGATAATACTGCCGCAATTCAAGCGGTGATGTGACCCCGGAACGAGGCAGAGCATGGGACAGCCAATGACCGGCGAAAAGCGCAACTTCCTGACCCGCGCGCTGCATTTGGGGGCGCTGCGGCGCTGGACCCAGATGGCCAAATCCGCGCGCGAGACGGAGCTGCCGGAACTGCGCCGCCAGCGCGGCATGGCCCGCAAGGTCAAGGCGCAGCTGGACGAGCTGATCCATGTGGCGGACGCCCGGCTGGCGCTGCCGGTGATCGGCAATCAGGCTTTCCCGCGCCCGCCGGATGCGGATTGGGCGTGGCGGCCTGAGCTGTGGTGCGGCCCGCTGCCGCGTCCGGGTCTGTCTTCTGTGAAATCGAAAAGCATGCTGGGCGATCAGGTCACGCTCTTTCACGACTGCGCCGCCTCCGAACTGACCCTGCGCCAGCTGCGCAACATGCGCGCGGCGGATCTGGCGGCCTACGGGCTGCGCATGGACGTCTTTCGCTTTGACGGATCGTATCTCAGCCTCGCGGTGGATCTGCCGGAATCGGCGCATATCGGTCTCTCGCGCCAACATCTGATCCGCGTCGATACGATTGTGGAGATGGAAAAGCGGCTGGAGATTTTCGCCCGTCTCAACATCAAACACGGGCCGAACACGGAACAGATCGTGCGCGAACTGCCGCTGCATCAGGATGAGATCCGGGTGGAGTTTGATCTGGCCTACACGAAACTGAACGAAAAGCGGATCGAGCGCATGTGGCTCGACCTGATCTTTGAAGGGCCGCAGATGAACCAGGTGGTGCTGCGCGATCTGACCTTCAGCCGCCGCAAACGGGCGGAACTGTGACCGGGGATAGGGGCCGATGAGCAATTTCGAACTGACCAAGACCCGGTTCCGCGAGGGCATCTGGGAAGGGCTGCTGACCACGCAGGTCAAGGACGCGGGCGCGCCGGATATTTCGGTGACCCTGCGCGATCAGTCTTTGCACGGGGTGACGGTGACCGAAGCGGGGGAGACCTCCTGGGTGGTGGAAATCCCGGTGCCTCTGGAGGCTTTGGGTGACGGGGTGCAGACTTTCCTGATCACCGACGCCAATACGGAGGTTCTGCTGGACAGTTTCACCCTGATTGCGGGGGAGGTCATGGGCGATGACATCCGCGCGGAGGTGGAGCTTCTGCGGGCTGAGCTTGACATGCTCAAACGCGCCTTCCGGCGGCATTGCCTGGAGACGACTTAGGGGGCGTTTGTTCTTTGCACCCCTGCGCGGAATCAAGGCCGCAGGCCGCCGCGCCATCATGCTGGAAGCATGTCTCGGACATGACGGGCCGTCCCGTCGCACCAAAGGTGCGCCGACATGCTCTCGGCACGCCTTTGGCGTGACGGCACGGCGATTGGTTTGGCGCTGGGCACCACACCAGCCTAGCGCGCCAGTGACAGGGATAAATCGAGGGGAACAGAGATCGGATCGCCATGCCAGGGCCCGTCAATGGCGCGACTTGTACTCTTCCAGGAGGTCCCGGATCAGGTCCGCGCCCGGGTGCGCGCAACGACCCCCGTCACCCCGCCCGGACTCGACTCCCCCGCCCAACCGCACTAGAACATAAGAAGAACATTCTGCCGGTTCCCTTATGCCTCACCGCCGTGTCCTTTCGCTCTGGTTCCCGCGCCTTGGCGCTGAACGCCTGATCCGGGCGGAGCCCTGGCTTGCGGATGCGCCTTTTGTCACCGTGGCCGAGGAAGGGCAGGCGCAGCTTGTCGCCGCGCTCAATAAAAAGGCCAGCGCCGCAGGGCTGTATCAGGGCCAGCCGCTGCGCGACGCCCATGCCATGTGCGCCGATCTGCTCACCCGCGCCGCCATCCCGCACCGCGAGGCGCTGTTTCTTGACGTGCTGCACCGCTGGGCCGGACGCTATTCCCCCTGGGTCCGGGCGGAGCCGCCGGATGCGCTGGTCATTGATCTGACCGGCTGCGCGCATCTCTTTGGCGGAGAGGAGGCGCTGGCGGCGCAGGTCGCGCTCGATTGCGCCGATCTTGGCCTCACCGTCCGGCTTGGCATCGCGGACACGCTCGGCGCGGCTTGGGCGCTGGCGCGTTATACCCAGCAGGACGTGGGCAACCACCGTTCCGGCGATGCCATTGATCAGGAGGCCCGCGCCACCCGCGCCCGCGCCAGCAAAGGCAAGCGGCGGCATTGGGAGCGCGGCGGCACCCCCCCCGGCGCGCCCGCGCGGGAACTGCCGGAGGGGCGCATCGCGGACATTGGCAAAAGCTGGTCCGCGATCTCGCCGCTGCCCGTCGCGGCGCTCAGGATCGACAGTTACACGCAGAACCAGCTGCACCGCCTTGGCCTGCGCACCGTGGGAGATCTGATTGGTCAGCCGCGCGCCGGGCTGGCGCGGCGCTTTGGGCGGGGCCTCGTGGATCAGCTTGATAAAGCCACCGGCAGCGCGCCCGAACCGGTCAGCCCGGCGGTGCCCCCCGAGCGGTTTTCCGTCCGGCTCTCCCTGCCGGATCCGATTGGTCTGGCCGAGGACGTGGAGGAGGCGCTGACCCGCATGGCAGAGGCGCTTTGTACGCGGCTCAAGGACAAGAGCCGCGGCGTGCGCGTCCTGCGGCTGGAGGCGCACCGGGCCGATCACACCATGCAGTGGCTGACGCTGAAACTCGCCGTCGCCGGGCACGATCCGGCCCGCATCCTGCCGCTTCTGAAGTTGAAGGTCGAAGAGATCGACGCCGGTCCCGGCATCGACATGCTGCGCATGGAGGCGGTGGTGCATGAGGTCATCCACGCCCGCACCATCGCGGGCCACGCCGAGGCCGCCGCGCGGGGCGCGGCACGGCAGGCAGGGGGGATCGGCCCGGCGCGGGAGGATCTGCTCAACCGGCTGTCCGCACGCATCGGCATGGAAGCCATCACCCGCCGCCATCCCGGCGACAGCCACATCCCGGAAAAGGGTGCGCAGGTGGTCATGGCGGCCTGGACCGAGCCCGCCGAGGATTGGCCGGATGTGGGTGTGCCGCGCCCACTGATGCTCTGGCGGCCCGAACCTGTGCACGCGCCGGACAAGCCCCGTCTGGGGGCGGATTTCCGTTGGCGCGGGCGGGTGTACCGGGTTGCGGGCACGCGCGGGCCGGAGCGCATCCTGCCCGAATGGTGGCTCGAAGACCCCGAATGGCGCTCGGGCCCCCGCGATTACTGGGCGGTGGACACCGAAGACGGCGCGCGGCTCTGGCTGTTCTACGCCCACGGCGGCGCGCTGTCGTCTGGCTGGTTCTGTCAGGGGGAGTTTGCGTGAAACGGGGCCGCTCTTCGTACGAAGAGCGGCCCCGCGTGGCGACGCGCGTCAGCGCGGCGCAAAACCTCAGGTCAACAGGCCCCGGATCAGGTCCGGGGCGGGGTCAGTTCTGGGTCACAGATCAATCCGGAACCGCGCAAACCCGTCCGCGCCATCCCCGGCTTCCTGGATCTTCACGCCTTTGACATCCGATGCGAAATCCTTCGCCTTCGGTCCGGTGTCAAACAGCACGGAGGTGCCATCCATCGGCGCAAACCCCCAGTTGGCGTCGGCCTTGGGATCAATCGTGCCTTGCTCGACGATATAGCGCACGATCACGTCCCGGTTGGTGTCGGGCGCTTCGAAGATGATCGTATCGCCCGTGCCGGGGAAATTGCCGCCGCCCGAAGCGCGATAGTTGTTCGTGGCAATGACAAACTCGGCATCCATATCCAGCGGCGCGCCGTTGAAGGTCAGGTTCAAAATGCGGCTCGCATCCGGGTTCTCCAGTTCCCCCTTCGGGCCGAACTTCGACGGCTGCGACAGGTCGATCTCGTAAGACACCCCGTCGATCACGTCAAAGTTGTAGGACGGGAAGGAGGGGTTGAGCAGAACCTGATCAGTCTCACCAGGGGTGATCTGGTTGAACATGCCCGCAGAGCGTTCGAGCCAGTCCTTCACCTGCGCGCCCGTCACCTTCACCGCGCGGGCGGTGTTGGGGTACAAATAGAGGTCCGCCACGTTCTTGATCGCCACGTCGCCCACCGGCACATCGGTGTAATACTCCGGTCCGCCCCGGCCCCCGGCCTTGAACGGCGCAGCCGCAGAGAGCACCGGCAGCCCGGCGTATTCGGAGCCTGCAAGCATCTGTTCGATATACCATTTCTGCGCAATCGAGACGATCTGCACCGACGGATCATCCGCCACCAGCGCGAAATAGCTGTGCAGCGGCGCGGCCGTCTTGCCCACGGCCCGGCGCACATAGGCCAGCGTCTCGTCATGCTCCTGTTGCACCGAGGCCAACACCGCCTCGTCACTCTCGACCAGCGCCGTAACCGACCGGTCCTCGTTGCGCTTGGAGATCGGGCGTGTCGCGCTTTCTGTTGTCACCACACGCCAGCCGCCGCCATCGCGCTCCAGCATCAGGTCAATCACGCCAAGGTGCGAGCCCCAGAAACCGCCCATCACCGCCGGTTTGCCGTGGATCAGGCCTTTGTCTGCGTCAACACCGGCGTACTCCGCATAGGTTGCCGAGGGGAAGACAAGGTGGCTGTGACCGGTGACCAGCGCGTCAATCCCGTCAACCGCCGCCAACGGCACCGAGGCGTTTTCCATGCCATCCGCATGATCCGCCGAGCCAATCCCGGAGTGCGACAGGGCCAGGATGATATCCGCCCCGGCTTCGCGCATCTCCGGCACATAGGCCTTTGCGGTCTCGACGATGTCACGCGCCTCGACATTGCCCTCCAGATGCTTGCGATCCCAGTTCATCACCTGCGGCGGGGTAAAGCCGATGATGCCGACCTTGATCGGATGCGTCTCGCCGGAGCCGGTGGTCAGTTCGCGCTCCAAAATCACATACGGCTTGAACAGCGTCTCATCTTCGCGCGGGTTCGCGCCCTTGGTCTTGGCAACGTTGGCCAGAACAATCGGGAACTCTGCCCCGGCGGCGGATTTCATCAGGAACTCGATGCCATAGTTGAACTCATGGTTGCCGACGGTCGCCGCATCAAAACCAACCGCGTTCATCGCCGCAATCACCGGGTGCATGTCCCCCTCTTTCATGCCGCGCTCATAGGCGATGTAATCGCCCATCGGGTTGCCTTGAAGGAAGTCGCCATTGTCCACCAAAAGCGTGTTGGTCGCCTCGGCCCGGATCTCGTTGATATGCGCCGCCGTCCGCGCAAGGCCAACCGTGTCCACCGGGCGGTCGCCATAATAATCATACGGAAAAACATGCACATGCAGGTCCGTGGTCTCCATGATGCGCAAATGCGCCTGCGCGCCCTGGGCCTGGGCCGAGAAAGGATGCAGCGCCACGAGGCTGGCAGAACCCGCGATGAAAGCGCGGCGGCTGGGTCTGAAGAGGGTCATGGAGAAATCCTTTCAAGCGAAGTGTGAGTCCCTGAACGAGCAGTAAGGCACCAGTGTAACACGGATGCAATAAAATCCCGCGGGCACCGACCACACGGCTTTGTGAAGCGCGCCGCGCAGAGGCACGCCCCCGGTTTCTTTGGGCCCAAAATACCTCGGGGAGTCGCCGAAGGCGGCGGGGCAGCGCCCCGAAAAACCTCAGCCTTTGCGCGCCACCACAAAATGGCTGGGCAGGCTGGCGGGGTAGTCGCCGGTCTCAAGGATCTCGAAACCCGCGTCCCGGATCAGCGCTTCCAGCGCGTCGGTTCGGAAAAAACCGATATCCGGCGGGGCTTTGCCGATCCAGCGCAGTCCGGCGATCAGCGGGCGCAGCCAGCGTTTGTGCCCAAGACACGGCGTTTTGGAGATCAAAAGCCCACCCTCGGGCAGCGCCGCAAACACCGCGCGCAAAAGCCCCGGCAGGTCCGGGATCAGGTGCAGAAGGTTGAAGGCCAGAACCACATCCGCGCCGCCGTCCAGCGCTGCGGACGCATCGGCCTGAAGGAAGCTCAGCCCCTCCGGCGCCTGTTTGGCGGCAGCGATGCGGATCATCTCGCCGGAGACATCCGTGCCGGTGTAGCTGGCCACGCAGTCCGCCAACCGCAGCGCCGTGGAGCCGGTGCCGCAGCCCAGTTCCACCGCCCGCATTTGCGGCTCCAGCCAGTGGCGGCAGCGCTCCAGCGTCGCTTCCCAGAATTCCGGTTTGCTCAACGGGCGCGCGGCGTAGCGCTCCGCGATGCCATCCCAAAAATCCGCCTGTGCCATGCGTGTCTCCCATGTGCTCGGCGCAGTCTATCCCAGCGGCCCGGGGATCAACACTGCCGAAAAACGCAAGCGGCCCATGCATCGCTGCATGGGCCGCTCCCTGTTCAGATCCCTCAGAGGATCAGAGCTCGGGGTAGATCGGGAAGCGGGCGCAGAGCGCTGCAACCTCGGCTTTCACCTTGGCTTCGACCTCGGCATTGCCTTCTTCGCCGTTTGCCGCGAGCCCGTCGACCACTTCGATGATCCAGTCCGCGATCTGGCGGAACTCTTCCTCGCCAAAGCCGCGGGTGGTGCCTGCGGGCGATCCAAGGCGGATGCCGGAGGTGATCGTCGGCTTTTCGGGGTCAAACGGCACGCCGTTCTTGTTGCAGGTGATATGGGCGCGCCCGAGGGCCTTTTCGGTGGCGTTGCCCTTCACGCCCTTGGGGCGCAGGTCAACCAGCACCACATGGGTGTCGGTGCCGTGGGTCACGGTGTCCAGACCGCCCTTGATCAGCTGATCCGAGAGCGCCTGGGCGTTCTTGATCACCTGTTGCTGGTAGGTTTTGAACTCCGGGCGCAGCGCTTCGCCAAAGGCCACGGCCTTGGCCGCGATCACGTGCATCAGCGGGCCGCCCTGGATGCCGGGGAAGATCGCGGAGTTGATCTTCTTGGCGATGGCCTCGTCGTTGGTGAGGATCATGCCGCCGCGCGGGCCGCGCAGGGTCTTGTGCGTGGTGGTGGTGGCCACATGCGCGTGCGGGAAGGGGGAGGGGTGCTCACCGGCGGCCACAAGACCGGCAAAATGCGCCATGTCCACGTGCAGGTATGCGCCGACCATATCGGCGATCTCGCGCATGCGGGCAAAGTCGATCTGGCGCGGGATGGCGGAACCGCCAGCGATGATCAGCTTCGGCTGGTGTTCCTTGGCGAGCGCTTCGACCTGGTCATAGTCGAGCATGTTGTCCTGCTGGCGCACGCCGTATTGCACCGCGTTGAACCACTTGCCGGACTGGTTCGGGCGGGCACCGTGGGTCAGGTGGCCACCCGCATCAAGGCTCATGCCGAGGATGGTGTCGCCGGGCTGGATCAGCGCGGTAAAGACACCCTGGTTGGCCTGGGAGCCGGAGTTCGGCTGCACGTTGGCAAAACCGCAGTCAAAGAGCTCCTTGGCGCGCTCGATGGCGAGGTTCTCGGCCACGTCGACATAATCACAGCCACCGTAGTAGCGACGCCCCGGATAGCCTTCGGCGTATTTGTTGGTCATCACGGAGCCCTGGGCTTCCATGACCGCACGGCTGACGATGTTTTCGGAGGCGATCAGTTCGATCTCGTCGCGCTGGCGGCCAAGCTCGCCGGTGATCGAACCGAACAGCTCGGGGTCACGGGAAGACAGACTTTCGGTAAAGAAACCGTTGTCGCGGATGGATGCGTTCATCGTCCTTGCTCCTTTGGAGAATCCGGGAATTTGACGCTCATGTAACGGAAACAAGAATGGGCGCAAAGGCTCTAAACCGACGCAGCAGATTTATCTTACGCCATCACTGGCGCTGGACGGGGCTTTGTGGTTGTTTTGGCTTCAATCGGAGCACACAGGAAACCTCATGTCACTCAGGATCGCCTTTTGCGCCTCGCGGGCGGATATCGCGCAATCGGCGCTGGCCGGGCTGACCCGGCGCTATGGCGATCATGCCGAGGAGGGCGCGGATGTGATCGTGGCGCTGGGCGGCGACGGCTTCATGTTGCAGACCCTGCACCGCACCGAAGAGAACCCCGCGCCGGTTTATGGCATGAACCGCGGCACGGTCGGCTTTTTGATGAACGAGTATTCCGAGCACGGTCTGGTCGAGCGGCTGGAGGCGGCGGAAGAGGCGGTTCTGAACCCGCTGACCATGCGGGTGATCTGCACCTCCGGCAAGGAACGCCGGGGGCTTGCGATCAACGAGGTTTCGCTGCTGCGTGCGGGCCCGCAGGCGGCCAAGCTGCGGATTTCCGTCGATGGCAAGGTGCGTCTGGCCGAGCTGGTCTGCGACGGCGCGCTGGTCGCCACACCTGCCGGTTCGACCGCGTACAATTACAGCGCCCACGGGCCGATCCTGCCGATTGGCGCGGATGTGCTGGCCCTGACGGCGGTGGCCCCGTTCCGCCCGCGCCGCTGGCGCGGCGCGCTGCTGCCCAAGGGGGCAGAGGTGAGTTTCGAGGTGCTGGAGGCGGACAAGCGCCCGGTCATGGCCGAGGCGGACAGCAACGCGGTGCGCGACGTGGCGCAGGTGCACATCCGCTCCGAGCCGAGCATCGCGCACAGGGTGCTGTTTGACCCCGGTCACGGGCTGGAAGAACGGCTCATTCGCGAGCAGTTTGTCTAACGGATGAAGCGCCCGCGTGCTGCGCGGCAAGCGGGCACTCCCAAGACGCCGGGATCAGGGCACACGGGCGACCCAGTAGGCCGACAAGGGCACGGCCAGTATGAGCAGGGCCAGCAGGACAAACGCCGTCACCAGCGAAGAGATGTCCGAGACGAACCCGATCATCGCCGGTCCAAGCAGGATGCCCGCGTAGCCGGTGGTGGTGACTGCGGCAATGGCGATGCCCGGTGGCATGATCGATTGCCGGCCTGCGGCGCTGAACAGGACAGGCACAAGGTTTGCCGCGCCGAGCCCGATCAGCACAAATCCGAACAGGGCGATCGGGACAAAGGAGGCCAGCAGCACGGTCAGTATCCCCGCCATCGTGGCCAATCCGCCGAAGACCAGCGTGGCGAACCCGCCGATCCTTGCAACAAGGCGGTCTCCGGTGAGACGGGCGATGAGCATCGCAACAGAGAACAGGATGTAGCCGACACCCGCGTTTTCGGCGGTGGCAAGGTCCCTGTCGATGATCAGCAGGGCGCCCCAGTCCAGCACGGCCCCTTCGACCAGAAAGGTGATCCCGGCAAGCACCGCCAGCAGCAGAACGATGCCGCGTGGAATTGCGAAGGGTTCAGGCTCTTTGCCGGAAACGCTCAGAAACCCTGACCGCGCCGCCAGCATGGCGACCAGCGCCGTGGCAGCGCCAAGGGCTGCGCAGACCGCCACGGGCACGGCAAAGGACAAAAGCACGGTGATCAACCCGGCTCCAAAGAAGCCTCCGATGCTCCAATGGGCGTGGAAGTTCGACATCAGGGGCCGCTTTTCGATGCCTTCGACCTCGGCCCCATGGACGTTCATGGCCACATCAATTGTCCCAAGCGCCGCCCCAAAGACAAAGAGCCCGGCGCCGAGGGCCCAGGGCGATCCGGCCAGCGCCAGAAGCGGCAGCATGACAATCAGCCCGTACCCGCCCAAGAGGATCAACGGGCGCGCGCCGCGCCGCGCGGCCATCACGCCGGTCAGGGGCATTGCGAGGATCGACCCCAGCCCGAGGCAGAGCAGCAAGATGCCAAACTCTGCCTTGTCCGCCGCGACATTCGATTTGAAGAAAGGGAACAAGGGCGCGCAACAGGCCATTGCAAACCCGGCAGCAAAGAAGGCCAGCCGCGTCGCGAGGCGCGCTTTTGCCGTGGCTGCGTGGTCCTGTGCGCGCAGGGCGGCTGCGGAGGGTCCGCGATCTGTTGTTGATGTCATGGGTTCAGGACCAGTCTTGTAGAGCAAGGGCGCAAAGCGCGGGCGGTGTCCGGGCTTGCGTCGGACACGATTGCGTCGATCTCGGACAGGGGCAGCGTGCGATGGCGGGCGCGCCGTCCGATCTTGGCGCTTTGCGTGACGATGATCGTGCGCCCGGCGGCCTTGTGCATGGCGCGTTTCATCTGGGCTTCGTCAGGGTCGTCGGTGCTCAGGCCGAAATCCCGATCGAGTCCACAAGCGCCCAGAACAGCTACATCCGCCGAGACCCCGGCGGTGCGATCCAATGCCAGCTCTCCGGTTGCGATCCCGCCTTGGGCGCGCAGCGATCCACCGAGCAGGAAGACATCGATCCCGGCGTTCTGACAGGCAACGGCGACCCAGGGCGAGGGCGTGATCACCAGCCGTCCGTCCTGAGCGGGCAGGTTTTCGACAACGGCCAGCACGGTGCGCCCTCCGTCCACGATCAGGGTCTGCGCATCGCCGATTTCTGCGAGCGCCGCTGTGATCAGGCTTGGACAGATCGGGGTTTCCGCCGCGAGGCGCGCAGGAAGAGGAGCCGCAGGCGTGGCAATGGGCACCGCCCCGCCGCGCACACGCTGCGCCTTGCCCTCTGCCTCAAGCGCTAGGATGTCGCGGCGCACCGTGTCAATCGAAACGCCGTATTCATTGGCCACATCCACCGCCACGATCTGATGGCCGTTGCGCAAACGTGCGGCAAGCTCCGCTTGTCTTGTGTCTGGAATGTTGAGGGGCATGCAAATTCCTGCAAAAAGCTGCAAGAACTTGCATAGAGCGATCTTCTGAACCGGTCAACAGGGATTTCTGATGGGGCAGACCGACGAGGCGGCCCCTGCGTTTGGCCCGCCTCGCAGGCGGTCTGCCCGCAGCTGACCTCAGGCCATCGCACGTTCCTTGCGCGTGATCCGAGGCTTATACGCCCCCATCAGCATTTCGATGATCAGGGGAAGGACGTTGGACATGCCCACCAACTGCTCCCGCCCTTCCAAAGACAGGAACGCTTCGCTCAACGCGCCTGCCGGAACCGAAGCCTCGGCCAGATCCAGAAGCTCCGGCATCATCGGGACGAGAAACACAAAGGCATTGACCGTCAGGAACGCCGTGCAGGCCAGCTTGATCCGCATCCACCACGCACGCTCGCCATAAGCGGACCAGAGGATCAGATCCGTTACGATCTTCAGGCCAAGTCCGGGCAGAATGAGGATATAGGCGCTTTGCAGTTTGTAGATGTAAACCGTGATCGTCGTCTCGGGACTGCTGTGCGCAAAGAGCGCGCCGATCACGATATGGGACAGGATACCGCCCACGTACATAATTGTCGCGAGTTCATGGATGAATCCGATTGTCCGTTTCATGCCAACCGTCCTACTTTCTGATGTTCATGCGTTTGTAGACGAGGAAGGCCGCCGGGATCGAAAGCACTTGGCCGATCAAAAACGCGTAGAGAAAGTTCATTCCGGTCGCCATGTCCTGCGTCAGGATGACCACGAACAGGGCGAAGGTGATCATCACCGAAATGACCGCCTGAATGATGACGAATATCCAGATGTTCATGGGTTTTTCCCCTTAGCTGCGGCTGGAGACAGCGACATAGAAAATGACGATCAGGCAGGTCTGCACGATCAGGCTCGCGACGGCGCCCATCAGAAAGCCAAGGCTGTAGAACTCACTCAGGCTGAAGGCATAGGCGATGCCGGCTGCGATCACGGCGGCGATGGCAAGGCGCACCGGCAAGGAGAAGGCCATGGGCGATTTGCCGTCCGCCCCTTCAAAGCTGGCGGCGCTGCCAGCCACGCCCTGGCGGATCAGCGAGGCCAGTGGGACGGGCAGCCACCCGGCCAGGAAGATGCCCCAGAAGTCGGTGAGACCCATGGCACTGAGGATGGCACCCCAGAGGCCGCCCGCGACAAGACCGACCCCGAGGACGGCCAGCAGGACAGTTGTGATGTTGAATGGTGCGTCTTTCATGGTGTTCTCCCTATGGGCCGATCAGGCCGCTTTTGCTGGCCAGATGACCGGCTTGCACATCGCGGCGAAGGCGAGCCCGTCAGCGATTGTGCGAATGATTTGATAAAGGCCCCAGCGGTGAAGCAGGTCCGGGGCCTGGCTTGCGAGGTTTGGATCCGTGGCCTCGATGAAGGCGAGGTTGATGGGCATCAGCAGAAACATCGTGACCGGCAAGCTCACGAGCAGCAGGGCGATGGCGATCAGCCAGAACCGGTCTTTCGAGAGAAAGAACAGGATAGCGCAGGCCACCAGCGCGATGTTGGACACGATGATCTGGCTCATGCCAATCTTCAGGATAAGGCCTTGAAACATCGGCAAGAAGGCTTCGAAAGGGGCCGCGGACCAAGCCGGATGCGCGAGGAACAGAAGGTAGTAGGCGGTTCCAAAGGTGACCGCCCCACCAAGCAGGGCGATCAGTTGCAGGACAGGTTCGAACCGTTTCATGACATGTCACCGGAATTCGAAGGCTTCGGTGTGGATGCTCTTGCGGCTGACGCCTTCTTTTTTGAGGTCCTTCATCAGGCCGTCGATCATCGGCTTGGGCCCGCACATGAAGTACTCGTAGGTGCCAAGGGGATCGGGCAGGTTTTCCTTCATCTTGTCGACGCGCGCGAAGTTGCCTTCTTCGGAGAAGAGCGGGATGAGTGTGACATTGCCCAGCTCCGCCGCGCGGGCCTTCAGCTCGTCGAGGAAAATCGCATCCTGTTCCTCGCGCGCGGCATAGACGAGGTGGATGTGCCGGTCGTCGCCGGGCTGCATTGCGCGCAGCTTCGACAGGAAAGGTGTCAGACCGATGCCGCCGGCCAGCCAGATCTGTTTGCGGCCCGCCGCCCGTGCCGCATCGAAACGCCCATAGGGGCCGCGCACCATGACTTCCCCGCCCGGCTGCAGCTCTTCACGCACCTTGCGGGTCCAATCCCCAAGGACTTTCATGGTGAAGCGCAAGCGATCCTCACCCGGCGCGCTTGAGATCGTGAACGGATGGGGTTCTGACCAGCCCTTGCCCTGCACCTCGACAAAGGCGAACTGGCCGGGCTTGAAGTCGATCATGTCGCCCACGGGCTTCAGAACGACTTCCGTGGCCCGCTCCAGCGCGTTTACGGCTTCGATGGTGAACGGCACCGCGGTGCGCCGGTTCATCCCGAACAGCGAGTAGACCAGCGCGACCATGCCGATCGCCGCCGCGATGATCAGCAGAACACCGGAGGCGCTGAACCGTTCAAAGAAAATGGCGGGGGCGGTCATGAAATGGCCGATGACCAGAACATAGACAAGGGCCATGACCTTATGAGTGGGGCGCCAGCGCGAGTAGCGGATTTTCCGGTTCAGCGCGACGAAGAGCCCGATGACCAGAAAGATCAGCCCCAGCATTCCCAAAGGCGCCGACGGCACCAGCGCGTTTGCAACCGGATCCATGCCCTCGGGCAAGTCCTTCGGCACGCCAAAGAAATGAACCAGCGCGAAGACGGCCGCGAAGGTGCCTGCCACGCGGTGCACCTGATACATGCGATCCAGCCCGCCGAAGAGCTCTTCGAACAGGTCCAGCCGCGTGGACAGGACGACAGAGGCCGTCATCAGCAGAAATGCAATGCCGCCCAGCATCGTGGTCCCCGTCGTACGCGGCCCATGCGCGTCCGGCGGAAAACCCAGATGCAGGATTATGAAAAGCGCCAGCACTGCGGCAATGGCGAGAAGTCCCTGTTGGCGAAGCATGGGGCAGGCCCTCCTTTGGCTACGGTTACTCTGCGGGGGGTGGGTTGATGGCGGCGCGCGCCGCGACATTGACGGAGAAGCCGAGCAGGAACTCTTTTTCGGTCAACACGGCGTCGTCGTTCGCGTCGGCGCGGGCAAAATCTGCCAGAAGGGACCGGCGGTGTTCCGTGCGGGTGATCTGATTGTCACCGTCACGATCCCAAAAGGCGAAAACCACGCGCAACGCGGTCTCATATGCCTCGGCCCGGCCTGCCTTTTCGGCCACCTGATCCAGGCCAAAGTCCCAGGACAGGAACTCGTCCAGGGACAGTTTGTCGTTTTCGTCGAAGTCCATCGAGACAAAGACGTCGCTGCCGAAGTTCGTGAACTCGCCCTGGTCGATGTAGCCGCGCTCCGCGTTGTCCACCGACCGGAAAGCCAGTTTGGCAAGGTCGCGCCCTTCGCTGGATTGCGCCAAAGCGCCAACCGGGGCCGCCAGCGCGGCGATCAGTAGAGCCGGGATGAATGATGTCCGCATGAGTATGTCCTCCCTTGGAGTTTGAGTGCCGCCAGGCGCGACTCGCCCGGCTTGACTTGCATACGCATAACTTGTAATTGCAACTATTGTAAACACAAATATGCAATTGCAACACTTGCAACGAACAAGTCACGGAGTTATGGCATTGAGCAGGAGGCACTACGTCATGACCCAAGTCCCTGAATCAGATGGGATCCGAGAAAACAGTTTCGGATTTCTGATTCAGACGCTGGCGCGGCGTATCGATGCTGACATGAAGGAACGCCTGAAGGCCCATGGCGTCGATTTGAAGATCTTTTCCAACCTGATGTTCCTGTCCGGCAAGGATGGCGTGACGCAGCGGGAGATCGGGAACAGCCTCAACTTTCCGGACTACTACACCAGCAGAAACGTGGATGCGCTCATCAAGGCAGGCTTTGCGGAACGGCGGCCTGACCCGAACAGTCGCCGCACCACGCTGATCTTTCTGACAGACAAGGGGCGCAAGAAAGCCGCCGAACTCCCGCAGGCCATCCGGGCGTCAAACGAGAAGTCGCTGGCCGGTCTGAGTGCAGACGAGCGCACGCAGGTGATGCATCTTTTGCAAAAAGCGGCGGGACTGGGGTGAGATCATCCCCGCTGGGCGAGGCGATCCCCTGAATGGGCGAGGCTCCAGAGCGTAGAAGGCCGCGCTATTGCGCCAACCCTTCCAGCGCCTCTACATCGGTCAGGATCAGCGTCGCATCCACCCGGCGCAGGATGCCCTTGGTCTCCCAGGCGCGGATATTGCGGTTGACGGTCTCGCGGGTCAGCCCGGTCATGTCGCCGAGGTCCGATTGCGAGAAACTCTCGGTCATGCGGATGCTGCCATCCGTCTCCTCGCGACCCCAATCGCGGAACAGCTGACACAGAAGCCGCGCCAGCCGGGTCGGCCCGTCCGTCTGCGCCTGCGAGGCCAGCCGCGCGTTGGTCTTGCGCAGCCGCTCACACAGCGTCTGGATCACCAGAAGCGCCGCTTCGGGGCGCATCTGCAAAAAGGTCTGCACCTGCACGCGGGTCAGCAAAAGGCCGGTGACATGGCCCGCCGCTTCGGCATCGGCGCTGCGCGGGCGGCCATCCAGTGCCGCCATTTCACCCACCACATCGCCGGGGCCAAGCTGGGCCAGAATGGACCGGCGGCCATCCACCGAAGTCAGGCTGATCTCCACCCGGCCGGTTTCAATCAGCAGCATAGAATCATCGTCGCCGCCCTCTGCGCAGATCTGCGCATGGGCCGGGTAATGCACCGGGCGCGCGATGCCGCGGAGTGCTGCTGCGTCCTGTGATTGCAGGGCTTCGAACAGGATGCTCGCCTGTGCCTGTTCGTGATGGCCGAAGGGTGGGGTCATGGAATCCGATGCCTAAAATGCCTGTCATTAAACAGCGTACTCTGTGATGCACGTCACATACATACACCGGATTTTCCAGCTTAGTAAGGGGGTTACCGGTTGTCGGGCTGGCATGGGAATTTTCGCTGTGCCCTTTGCGCCATTTCAACCGGTGGCGGAGTGGTATGCAGCGCGGCGCGTTTTTTTGACGTGTTGCGAAAGTTGACCTGTCGATTTGTGCGTAGAGTGGCGCGCAGGTCCGTAATTGGTTTTCTGGATTGGGTACCAGGTCACACACTCCGGCCTCGTCCGGCGGGATCACCGTCCCCATGTCTCTGGTGGCCCCGCCTGACACGGCTCCCAATTGGATTTGGGGACGGGAACGGCGCATCCTTTACCGGGTGCGCCGTTCTTCTCTTTCGGGTCCTGCCCCCAAGGCTCAAAGCAAAAGGCCCGGCGCAGGGGCCGGGCCTTTCAATTCGTGTGACTGCGGGATCAGCCCTTGGCGTAGCCGAGGCCCTGCAGCGCAACCTTGATCTCGTCGAGGATGGCCGGATCGTCGATGGTCGCAGGCATCTTGAACTCTTCGCTGTCCGCGATCTTGACCATGGTGGCGCGCAGGATCTTGCCCGAGCGGGTCTTGGGCAGGCGATCCACAACGCAGGCCAGCTTGAAGGCGGCAACCGGGCCGATCTTCTCACGGATCAGCTTGACGCTTTCCTTGACGATGTCCTCATGCGGGCGGTTTGTCCCGGCGTTCAGGCAGAGGAAGCCCATCGGCATCTGGCCCTTGAGGCTGTCGGTCACGCCGATCACGGCACATTCGGCCACGTCCGGGTGGCTGGCCAGAACCTCTTCCATGGCGCCGGTCGACAGGCGGTGGCCCGCGACGTTGATCACGTCATCGGTGCGCGCCATGATCGAGACATAGCCGTCCTCGTCCATGATGCCCGCATCGCCGGTCTCGTAGTAGCCGGGGAAGGTGTTGAGGTAGCTCTTCTTGAAGCGCTCCTCGGCATTCCACAGCGTCGGCAGCGTGCCCGGGGGCAGCGGCAGCTTGATGGCGATGGCGCCAAGTGTATTCGCCGGAACAGGGTGACCTTCGTCATCGAGGATGGTCACCTCGTAGCCCGGCATGGGCACGGTGGGCGAGCCCAGTTTCGTCGGCAGTTCCTCGATCCCGATCGGGTTCGCGGCGATGGCCCAGCCGGTTTCGGTCTGCCACCAGTGGTCCACCACTGGCACTTTCAGTTGATCCTGCGCCCAGACGATGGTGTCGGGGTCGGCGCGCTCACCGGCCAGGTAGACTTGCCCCAGGCACGACAGATCGTATTTCTTGACGAACTCGCCCTTGGGGTCTTCGCGTTTCACGGCGCGGAAGGCGGTGGGGGCGGTGAAGAAGCTCTTGACCTTATGCTCCGAAATCACCCGCCAGAAGGTGCCCGCATCCGGCGTGCCCACGGGCTTGCCCTCGAAGACAATCGTGGTGTTGCCGCCAATCAGCGGGCCGTAGCAGATGTAGGAGTGGCCCACGACCCAGCCCACGTCCGAGGCCGCCCAGAACACGTCGCCCGGCTCCACGTTGTAGAGGTTCTTCATGGTCCAGTTCAGCGCCACAAGCTGGCCTGCCGTGTGGCGGATCACGCCTTTGGGCTGGCCGGTGGTGCCGGAGGTGTAGAGGATATAGGCCGGGTGGTTGCCCTCGACCGGCACACAATCCGCCGGCTCAACGCCGTACTGGAAGCCGTGCCAGTTGAAATCGCGGCCTTCGATGAGTTCAGCCACTTCCTGCTCGCGCTGGAAGATCACGCAGAAGTCGGGCTTGTGCTCGGAAAGCTCAATCGCGCCGTCCAGCAGCGGCTTGTAGTGCACCACGCGGCCCGGCTCTAACCCGCAGGACGCGGCGATGATCGCCTTGGGCTTGGCGTCGTCAATGCGCACCGCCAGCTCGTTCGCCGCAAAGCCGCCGAACACCACGGAGTGCACCGCGCCAAGGCGGGCACAGGCCAGCATGGCCTCCAGCGCTTCGGGGATCATCGGCATGTAGATGATGACACGGTCGCCTTTCTCCACGCCCTTGGCGCGCAGCGCACCGGCGAGATTGGCCACGCGGTTGCGCAGCTCCACATAGGAAATCTCGCGCTTGGTGTGGGTGATGGGGCTGTCATAGATGATCGCGGTCTGCTCGCCCCGGCCGTTCTCGACATGGCGGTCAACGGCGTTCCAGCAGGTGTTCACCTTTGCGTCGGCGAACCATTCGTACATGTTGTCGCCGCGATCAAAGAGCGCCTTTTGCGGAGCCTCGTCCCAATCGATGGCCTTGGCGGCCTCCATCCAGAACCCTTCTGGATCGGCTTTCCAGCCTTCATAGACCTCTTGATACCCCATGGTCGTCCTCCTCTAAATCGGTTGGGCACAGGCTTAGGGTGCGCTATGCGGTTCGGGCAAGCCTGTTGGCGCATAACAGGACAGATTACCGCAGGAAGTTTGCGAATTTTCGCCAAATAGGGTTGCGAAATTTTGCAAAGTCCTTTGAAATTTGCTGTGAATACAGGGTAAGAAAACGTCTTTGCAAAGTTGCAAAGTTTGCGGCTGCAAATCACCTGTGATTCATCTGCCCCGCCTTTGCAGGGAATCGGACTGAGGCGTTGCGGCGGGGCAGGGCCTGCTTGCGCTCATACCCCGCAAGAAAAACCCCGGAGGCCAGCGGCACCCGGGATCAAGCAGTTTGATCCCAATAAGGGGACAATCCGTTGGAGCCGGGACGAAATGCCTTGCAAGGCATTTGCAAAAGCCTTGGAAGGCTTTTGGCCCGCCCCGGACCGGGGGTTAGCCGTAGTGGTCCACCGGCGTGCCTGCGATGGCCGCCATGTTCAGCAGGCCGCGTGCGGTGATGCCCGGCGTGACCACGTGGGCGCGGTTACCCATGCCCATCAGGATCGGCCCAACCTCCAGCCCGCCCGCTTTCATCTTGAGGATGTTGCGCGTGGCCGAAGCCGCGTCCGCGTGGCCGAAGATCAGCACGTTGGCAGGCCCTTCCAGGCGGCCGCCGGGCAACAGGCGGTCGCGCAGTTCCGGGTCCAGGGCGGCGTCGACGTTCATCTCGCCTTCGTACTGGAAGTCCGTGCGCATTTCGTCCAGCAGGGCCATGGCCTCGCGAATGCGTTTGCCGGAGCCTTCGGTCTGGTTGCCGAACTGCGATTGCGAGCAGAAGGCGATGCGCGGCTCCACCCCGAACCGGCGGGCGTGGCGCGCCGCGCCAATCGCCGTCTCGGCCAGTTGTTCCGGCGTCGGCAGCGACCAGACATGGGTGTCGGCGATGAACAGCGGCCCGTCTTCGAGGATCATCATCGACAGCGCGCCGTTCGGGCGGTGCCGCTCGGAGCCGAGCATCTGCGTGATGTAGTTCAAGTGCCAACGGAACTCGCCGAAGGTGCCGCAGATCAGGCTGTCGGCCTCGCCGCGGTGCACCATGACCGCGCCAATCGCGGTGGTGTTGGTGCGCATGATCGCGCGGGCCAGATCCGGCGTCACGCCGCGCCGCGCCATCAGTTCGTGATAGCTGCCCCAGTAATCGCGGTACCGCGGGTCATTCTCCGGGTTGACGATCTGCAGGCCTTTCTCGGGCGAGATGTTCAGCCCCATACGCTCGCAACGGCGGCCAATCACGTCCGGGCGGCCAATGAGGATCGGCTGTTCGGTGGTCTCTTCGAGGATCGCCTGCGCGGCACGCAGCACCCGTTCGTCCTCACCCTCGGCAAAGACGATCTTGCGGCTGGCGGTCTGCGCGGCCTGAAAGACCGGGCGCATGAGCAGGGCGGATTTGTAGACGCTGGCGTCGAGTTTCTGTTTGTAGGCGTTGAGATCCGCGAGCGGGCGCTTGGCCACGCCGGTCTTCATCGCGGCCTGCGCCACGGCGGTCGAGACAACGCCGGAGAGGCGCGGATCAAACGGTTTGGGGATCAGGTACTCCGCACCGAAGGTCAGCTGCTCGCCGCTGTAGGCGGCGGCGGCTTCGGCGCTGGTGGTGGCGCGTGCGAGGGCGGCGATGCCTTCGACACAGGCCACCTGCATGGCGTCGTTGATCTCGGTCGCGCCCACGTCCAGAGCGCCGCGGAAGATGAAGGGGAAGCACAGGACGTTGTTGACCTGATTGGGAAAATCGCTGCGGCCTGTGGCGATGATCGCATCGGGTGCAACCTCGCGGGCGAGGTCCGGCATGATTTCCGGCGTCGGGTTGGCAAGGGCAAAAACGATGGGTCGCTTGGCCATCTTCGCCACGTTTTCCGGCTTCAGGACACCGGGGCCGGAGAGGCCGAGGAAGAGGTCCGCGCCTTCGATCACGTCATCGAGCGTGCGCTTGTCCGAGGCCTGGGCAAAGGCGGCTTTCTGAGGGTTCATGTCCTCGGTCCGGCCTTCATAGACCAGCCCGTGAATGTCGCACAGCCAGACGTTTTCGCGCTTCACGCCGAGTTTCAGCAGCATGTTGAGGCAGGCAATCCCCGCCGCGCCGCCGCCCGTCGAGACAACCTTGATGTCGCCCCAATCCTTGCCCGCCACGTGCAGCGCGTTGGTCGCCGCCGCGCCGACAACGATGGCCGTTCCGTGCTGATCGTCGTGGAAGACGGGGATGTTCATGCGCTCGCGGCACAATTGTTCAACGATAAAGCAATCTGGTGCCTTGATGTCTTCAAGGTTGATCGCACCGAAGGTCGGTTCAAGCGCGCAGACAATGTCTGCCAGCTTTTCGGGATCAGATTCGTTCACCTCGATGTCAAAGCAATCGATGTTGGCGAACTTCTTGAACAGGACCGCCTTGCCTTCCATCACCGGCTTCGAAGCCAGCGCCCCGATGTTGCCAAGCCCCAGCACCGCAGAGCCGTTGGAGACCACCGCCACAAGGTTGCCCTTGGCGGTGTAACGTGCTGCATTCTCGTCGTTTTCCTTGATTTCAAGGCAGGCTTCGGCGACGCCGGGAGAGTAGGCGCGGGAGAGGTCACGACCATTGGCGAGCGGCTTGGTGGCGCGGATCTCAAGCTTCCCCGGCTTGGGGTGCTCGTGGTAGAAAAGGGCTGCTTGCCGCAGGGTTTCCTTGGCCGTCTCGTCCATGCTGTGTCCTCCCGAAATGCACTTTGTTTAGTGCTAAACCATTTTTTGGCCGCTTTGACTAGCTGCGTCTGGCGCATAGCAGCATCCCGCCTGCGTCCACCATGGTGTAACACGAAACATCCGCGTTGGAAGAAAACGCGCCTGACCCTGCTCGGGTTTTTCTAAAAGAAACCGGCTTCGTTCAGACCAGAGGCGTCCAGACCCCGTTGGCCGCCGACGAGGCGATGCTGGCCGAGATGAAGCGCATACCGTCGAGCCCGTCGTCGATCCCCGGCACATGATGCCCCACGGGCAGGGCGGTGCCGTCCCGGACGTGGCGCACCAGCGCCGCCGCTTCGGAGTAGAGCGTGGCAAAACCTTCCAGATACCCCTCGGGATGGCCCCCCGGCGTGCGCGTCACCCGCAATCCGGCGTCCGTCGCGCCCGCACCACCGCGTGTCAGAATTTGCTTGGGCTCGCCCAGCGGGGTGAAGGTCATCACGTTCGGGTTTTCCTGCGCCCATGCGATGCCGCCTTTGGTCCCGTGCACGCGCAGGCTCAGGGCGTTCTCATTTCCCACGGCCACCTGCGAAGCCCAGAGCATGCCCTTTGCCCCGCCTGCAAAGCGCAGCATGACGTGCACGTTGTCGTCCACCCGCCGCCCCGGCACAAAGGCATCAAGATCGGCGGCGACGCTTTCGGTTTTCAGGCCCGTGACAAAGGACGCCAGATTGAAGGCATGGGTGCCAATGTCGCCAATGCAGCCGCCCGCGCCGGAACGCGCCGGATCGGTGCGCCAGTCGGCCTGTTTGTTGTCCGGGTCCGGCGCTTCGGTCAGCCAATCCTGCACGTATTCCACATGCACCACGCGAATGTCGCCGAGATCGCCGCGCTGGACCATCTCCCGCGCCTGCCGGATCAGCGGGTAGCCGGTGTAGTTATGCGTCAGGATAAAGAGCTTGCCGGTCTCGCGCTGCGCCTTGGCGATGGCGTCCGCCTGTTCGCGCGTCGCGGCCAAAGGTTTGTCGCAGATCACGTGGATGCCTGCGCGCAGGAAAGCCACGGCGGGGGCGGCGTGCATGTGGTTGGGGGTGACAATCGCCGCCGCGTCGATGCCATCGGCGCGGGCGGCCTCGGCCTGTGCCATGTCCTCAAAGGAAGTGTAGGCGCGCGCGTCCGCGATCCCCAGTTCTGCCGCCGAGGCCTTGGCGCGCGCCGGATCGGAGGACAGCGCCCCGGCGACCAGCTCCCATTCGCCGTCCAGCCGCGCCGCAATGCGGTGCACGCCGCCGATAAAGGCGCCCTGACCGCCGCCCACCATGCCCAGTTTCAACGGTTTCATCATGCGGTCCCCAGCATGGCGCGGATCGCGCCCATGTCGGTCTCGCCTCCGGCGAAATCGTCAAAGGCCTTGTCCGTCACTTCGATGATGTGATTGGCAATGAAGGGCGCGCTCTCCGCCGCGCCCTGTTCCGGCGATTTCAGGCAGCATTCCCATTCCAGCACCGCCCAGCTGTCATAGCCGTATTGCGCCAGCTTCGAGAAGATGCCCGAGAAATCCACCTGTCCGTCGCCTAGGGACCGGAAGCGCCCGGCGCGGTTGACCCAAGACTGATAGCCCGAGTAGACGCCTTGTCGGCCATCGGGATTGAACTCTGCGTCCTTGACGTGAAAGGCGCAGATGCGGTCGTGGTAGAGATCAATGAAGGCGAGGTAGTCCATGGCCTGAAGCAGGAAGTGCGAAGGGTCGTAGTTGATCCGGCAGCGCGTGTGCTCGTTGCAGGCGGAGAGGAACATCTCCCATGTGGCGCCGTCAAAGACGTCCTCGCCGGGGTGGATTTCGAACCCGATGTCCACACCCTGTTCTTCGTAGGCGTCAAAGATCGGCAGCCAGCGGCGGGACAGTTCGGCAAACGCTTCCTCGATCAGCCCTTCGGGGCGCTGCGGCCAGGGGTAGAGATAGGGGAAGGCGAGCGAGCCGGTGAAGCTCACGGTGGTATCCAGACCCAGCCGCCGCGCGGCCACGGCGGCTTTCTTCATCTGGTCCACGGCCCAGGCCTGACGCGCGGCGGGATTGCCGTGCACAGAGGCCGGGGCAAAGGCGTCAAAGGCATGGTCATAAGCCGGGTTCACCGCCACAAGCTGGCCTTGCAGGTGGGTCGACAGTTCGGTGATCTCGACCCCGGCATCGGCACAGATGCCCTTGACCTCATCGCAATAGGCCGCGCTCTCCGCCGCCTTGTCCAGATCAAACAGGCGGCTGTCGAATGTCGGGATCTGCACGCCTTTGTAGCCCAACCCGGCGGCCCATTTCGTGATGTTTTCCAACGTGTTGAAAGGCGCTTCATCACCTGCAAACTGCGCGAGGAAAAGCGCCGGTCCCTTGATTGATCCAGCCATGGCTCAGGTCTCCGGTTTGTGGTCTTCAGAATAACGGACATAGGCAAAATGGCGGCCGTCCGGGGCCCAGGGGGGCACGTTCAGCGCACCTTGTCCGCCAAAGATTGCGCCAAGCACGCGCGGCGCGCCGCCGCCGCTTGGCATGAGTTTGAGGGTCACGGACACGCCGAAGGGATGACCTTCGGTGCCCGCAGGATAGGCGATGTAGAGCACATGCCGCCCGTTCGGGGAGGGATGCGGGAACCAGTCCACCTCCGGGCCATGAGTCATGCGTTCGGGGTTGGAGCCGTCAGCGGCCATGCGCCACAGGTCCATGGTTCCGCTCAGGTCGGAGTTGAACCAGATAAAGGCCCCGTCCGGCGTATAATCCGGCCCGTCGTAATGGTGGCGGCTGGTGATCAGCAGTTGTTCGTCGCCGCCATCGCGCGCGCAGGTCGCGATGCCGAACTGATCGTCGCGCACGCAGGCATAGGTGTGACGCGCGCCGTCCGGGGAAAACCCGTGCCACCAGCTTGGCACCTCCTGCGTGATCCGGCGCGGCGTGCCGCCGCCCGCTGGCACGGTGTAGATGCAGGACTTGCCGGTTTCCGTCTTGTCGCTGAAGGCGAGCAGGGTGCCATCCGGCGACAGCCCCTTGTCATTGTTCAGCTGCGCAAAGCCGGTGTCGATCTCCTGCAGGCTCGGTGCCCCGATGACCACATGATACGCCCGGCCCGCCGCATTGACGATCAGCGCGTCGCCCGACGGCGCCCAGTTCGGCGCTTCGATATGCCGCTCGGTTTCGAGCAGGCAGTGTACGCGGCCCGTCTCGCTGTCCATGATTTCGAGAAACGCGGTCATGCGTTGGCCCCTGTGCTGCAAGGGTCGTGACGCACATAGGCAAAGCGCGCGCCATCCGGGGACCAGCAGGGCGAATTCATGCTGCCATTGCCGCCCTGAAACGATCCGAGCGTCCGCACTTCGCCTCCCTGTTGCGGCATCAGGTGCAGCGTCACCGGAGCGTCATGCAGATGGCCACGGGTGCCGGGCGCAAAACTGAGAAAACAGACATGCCGCCCATCGGGGGAGGGGTGTGGGAACCAATCGGCGCGTGGGCCTTGGGTCATACGGTGCAGCGCGCCGCCCTGCGGATCCGCGCGCCACAGGTCCATGGTGCCGGCCCGATCCGAGTTGAACCAGATCGCCGCGCCATCGGGGGTGAACTCCGGGCAGTCGTAGTGGTGGCCGTCCCCCTCGGGTCCGCCCAGCACAAGTGTCTCCGTCCCGCCGTTCACCGGGCTGACACCGATGGCGAACACGTCGTCCCGAATGCATGAGTAGATGATGTCTGACCCATCCGGGGAGAAACCGTGAAACCACGAAGGCTCGGCACTTGTGACAAGGGCAGGCGTCTGCCACGCCTTACGAATGAGGAAAATGCCGGTGCGGTCGCGGCCCGCTTCGTCGTCGCGCACAAAGGCGGTCATCGCCACCATGGATCCGTCACGCGACAGGCCGTGATCATTGGACACCCGTACCGTTGCGTCGCCGGAGACAAGTTGCAGGCTGGCCTCCCCAAGCGTCAGGCAATAGAGCCGTCCGCCACCATTGACATAAAGCCGCCGTCCGTCCGGGCTCCAGTTCGGGGACTCGACCCGGAAGTTCGCCTCCAGCAGGATCTCGGTCCTGCCGCTGTTCACGTTGTATGCTTCGACCACCGAATGCGTCATTCCCACACCTCACCATAATCAAACCGTGTAAACTCTGCGGGCGTGCCTTGCCCGGTGATGTCGAAACCCGCCATGCCGACAAAGTTGCCGGTAAAGCTGCCGTGTTCTCCGCGCCCGCCTTCATCAGACAGAACGCTTGCGTCAAGCGCAGAGCCGACCGGGGTCCAGTCGTCGCCTTGCCGCACAAAAAACTGCTGGCGGGCGTGATCCACCTGCACCGCAAGATCGACCGGGCCGGGGCCGACGGGGGTTGGCGTGACCGGGAAGGTCAGGCGGCCCTCGGGATGATCGCCCTCACAGGACAGGATCGTCACCGCCCGCCCGATCTGCGGCTCGTGCGTTACGGCAAGGAAGTGGAACTTGAAGCGGTTGTAATAGGTGACCAAGCCCGCCGCCTGTTGATAGCCGGTTGGGTCAAAGGCCGAGAGCGTGGTCTCGGCGCGGTAGCGGAAGTAGGTCTGCCGCCGCGCCACCAAAGCCTGTTCGAACCAGCTTCCGATGCTTTCCCGCCCGATCAGCCGCAGCGCCGAGCCGGTCAGCTCGAAAATCCGTTCCGGGTGAGGGGTGCGCAGCCATTGGAACTCCGGCGGCAGCGTGGGTTTGCTGAAAACGCGGGTGATGAAGGGCGCGGAGGGGCGTGTCTCTGGCCCCGGCACAATCTCGCGCGGGGCCTGATCGTCTGTTTCAAGGTACAGCCAGTCATCACGCCAGACACAGCGCTCGATCCCGGTTTCGCGCCCCATGGGGGAAAAGCCGCTGCCCGCGCGCTTGCCTGCCGCATCAATCGGCCGCGAGCACAGGAACGTGTGCCATGTCTCGCCGTCCGGTGTTTCCACCAGTTGCCCATGCCCGGCCCGTTGCAGCGCATTGTCCGGCGCGTCTTTGGTTGTGATCGGATGCAGGTCCGGGTGCAGCTCATACGGCCCCCACAGATCCCGCGCCCGCGCCATGGTGACCGCGTGCTCATAGCCGGTGCCGCCCTCGGCGGTGGTCAGATAATACCAGCCGTTCCGCTTGGAGAGATGCGGCGCTTCGACCAGCCCGTGTGCGGTGCCGGGGAAGATATTTCGTACCGGCCCGGTCAAACCGCCCTCAGGCGACCATTCCTGACAGAGAATGCCATCAAACGCCGGGCTTTTCGGGTGGCCGCCGATGCTGTCCGTGCGGTGGTTCCACTGCATGTTGATGAAATACTTGCGCCCGTCGTCGTCATGAAACAGCGAAGGGTCAAAGCCGCTGGAGTTGACATAGACCGGATCGCTCCACGGCCCTTCGATCTCCTCGGCCCAGACGATGTAATTGTGCGCATCCTTGAAGTTGCCGTCAAAACGCTTCACGTCCGTATAGACCAGCCAGAACCGCCCATCCGCATAGCTCAGGCACGGCGCCCAGACACCGCAGCTGTCGGGATTGCCGCGCATATCCAGCTGGCTGGCGCGGTTCAACGGGCGTGCGGCGAGGCTCCAGTTCGCCATGTCCGTCGAGCGGTGGATCTGCACGCCCGGGAACCATTCGAAGGTGGACGTGGCGATGAAATACTCCGACCCCCGCCGACAGACCGACGGATCAGGGTTGAAACCGGGCAGGATCGGGTTGCGGATCATCTCTTGTCGTCCTGTGTCTTGTCTGGGCCGCGTCCCGGGCTTGGCCCGGGACCTCGTGGAAAGCGTACCCGTGAGGCCCCGGCGCAAGGCCGGGGCGCGATGGCTTGGGTCAGACCAGCAAGGCCTGCGCGTCGTCCGGAGAAAGCGCGGCCGGGCGCTCGCAGCGGGTCTGCATGGTCATCCACGCCCGGTCTTCCCCGGCCTGCAGGATCGCCGTCATGACCTCGACCACATGAGTGGCCAGCTCCTGGCTGCAGCGATGCGGGCGGCCCGCGAGGATCGCCTGCGCCATATCCGCCAGCCCGGCACAGCGGTAATTCGCCCGTGGAATGTCGCGCCCGTCGTTTGTGTTGCTGACACTGAACGGATGGCCGCGCTCCGCCACAACCTCTTCGCCCTCTGGCTTGGCTAGCACCACATCACCGCCAAAGAAGTTCGGATCAGGCACGTAGAGCGAGGCATCAAGGCCATAAAGCTCCATGTTCGGGTGCCGATGCGCCTTCACATCCCAGCTTGCGCCGAAATTGATGATCGCGCCGTTCTCGAACTCCAGAAGCGCCTGAATGGTTGTTGGCGTATCCACCGGAATCTGCTCACCATCCCGCGGCCCGTTGCCGATGGTCCGCGTCTCGCGCCCTTTGCCGGTCATCGCAGCCACGGCTTTCACCGGGCCAATGAGTTGCACCAGATTGGTGATGTAATAGGGGCCGAGATCAAGGATCGGCCCGCCCCCCGGCTGGAAGAAGAAATCCGGGTTCGGATGCCAATGCTCCATGCCGAAGGACAGCACATGGCAGGTGCCGCCCCGGATCGCCCCGGTGCTGCCTTCGTCAAGCACGGCGCGTGCCAGCTGATGCGCGCCGCCCATGAAGGTGTCCGGCGCAGAGCCGACCCGCAGGCCTTTTTCCTCGGCCAGTTTGCGCAGGTTCTCGCCCTCTTCGAGCGTGAGCACAAAGGGCTTTTCCGAATAGGAATGTTTGCCCGCTTCCAGAATGCGCCTTGAGACCTCGTAATGCGCCGCCGGGACGGTGAGATTGACAATGATATCAATGTCATCGGCGGCCAGAAGCCCCTCCACCGTCTCGGCCCGCAGACCAAACTCCTCGGCCCGTGCTTTTGCCGCGTCCGCGTTGAGATCGGCGCAGGCGCGCATCTCGATGCCTTTGAACAGCGGCGCAAGTGTCATGTAAGAGGCAGAGATGTTGCCGCAGCCAATCACGCCGATACCTAAAGTGCTCATGCCTCAGAACCCTTTGAAATTGTTGATGGACCGGGTGGCGAAACGGGCGGCGTCCGAAGGTTTGTCATGCTCCATGACAAACAGCTCGACCCCGGCCCCGCGCAGGGCCGTCATAAGCCCGGCCCAATCCATGGTGCCCAGCCCCACATCGGCCCAGCCGTCCTCGTCTTCGCACTGCCCTTCGGGCGCGATGTCCTTGACGTGGGCGGCGGTGATGCGGCCCTTGTAGGCCTCGATCCACGCCATGGGATCGCCGCCGCCGCGCACCACCCAGGCCACGTCCATTTCCCATTCCATGTCCGGGGCCTCTTCGAGCAGGATCTTCATGCCCTCAGCCTCGTTGAAAAACTCCCAGTGGTGATTGTGCCAGCCAAAGGCAAACCCCGCATCGCGCACCTTGGCCGAGGCCGTCTGGATCCGCGCCGCCAGCGCCTTCCACGCCGCCGGATCAGCAGCGTCCTTGCGCAGGTCATCCTCCGGGGCCGGGCAATAGAGCCGCTCCATCCCCAGTGTTTTCGCCGCCGCCAGAGTCTGGTCCAGCCCTTCTTCAAAAGAGGTGATGGGGAAGAAATGCCCGGACGGCATGCTCAGGCCATTCTCGTCCAGCAGCGCCTTGAAGGCGGCCGGATCCGCATAGACCCCACCAAAGCCCTCCACCTGCGTATAGCCCAGATCGGCCAGCGTTTTCAGGGTCCTGTCCCACGGCCCGGCATCGCGCGCCGAATAGAGTTGAAACGATACGTCCATCTGTCTTGTCCTCTTTGCGCCTCTTACAGGCGCGCCTCGCTTGATTTGTCGAAAAGATGTGCGCGCTCGGCGCTGAACCCGATGGGCAGGGCGCTGCCCGGTGTGACGCTGGCCTGACCGTCCATGCGCACCCAGAGCTTCTGCTCACCCACCCGCACCCGCGCGAGCGTGTCCGAACCGAGCGGCTCCACCAGCTCGATGGTGCTGTCGAGACGGATCGGCATCTCTGCCGCCGCCGCGCCAGAGGCGATATGCTCGGGCCGAATGCCAAAGACCGCCGGGGCCGTGCCGGGCTCTGCGGCAAAACCGTAGCCTTCCAGCGCAAAGCTGCCCACGTCGCTGGCAAAGCTTCCGCCGCTCACCACGCCATCAAGGAAATTCATCGACGGCGAGCCGATGAACTCCGCAACATAGAGGCAATTGGGGCGGTTGTAGATTTCATGGGGCGCCGCGAATTGCAGCACATGCCCGCCTTTCATGATCGCAATCCGGTCCGCAAGCGTCATGGCTTCGATCTGATCATGGGTCACGTAGATCATCGTGTTGCCGAGCGTGGCGTGCAGCTGCTTGATCTCCACCCGCAGATCGGCGCGCAGCTTGGCGTCGAGGTTGGACAAAGGCTCATCAAACAGGAACACATCCACGTCCCGCACCAAGGCGCGCCCGATGGCCACGCGCTGCCGCTGACCACCCGAGAGCGCGGCAGGCTTGCGCTTGAGCAACGGCTCGATCTGCAAAACCTCCGCCGCCCGCGCGATCTTGGCCCGGATCTCATCCTTCGGCACACCCGCATTCTTCAGACCAAAGGCAAGGTTCCCCTCCACGGTCATCTGGGGGTAGAGCGCGTAGGACTGGAACACCATCCCGATCCCGCGCTTGCTCGGCTCTTCCCAGGTGACGTTCTGCCCTCCGATAAAAATCTGCCCGGCGGTCACATCGAGCAGCCCGGCAATGCAGTTGAGCAGGGTGGACTTGCCACAGCCCGAGCTGCCGAGCAGAACGACGAACTCACCCTGCGCCACGTCGAGGTTGAGGTCCTTGAGAACCCGCACTGCGCCAAAGCTCAGGTCGAGGTTCTTGATAGAGATACTTGGATCACTGGCGGTCATGTCATCGGCCCCATGTGTGTGTCGAATTGAGAGGTCTGACTGGCAAAGCTGCGGCTTGCGCTTCTTTGGGCCAAAAATACCTCGGGGTTCCGGGGCAGAGCCCCGGCCTACAGGAGATGGTACGCGCAACAAATGTCACCCTTTGACAGCTCCCGCCGCGATCCCGCGGACAAACAGCTTGCCGGAGACGAAGTAGATCACCAGCGGCACCAGCCCGGTCAGCAGGGTCGCCGCCATGTTGACGTTGTATTCCTTCACGCCCTGCACGGAGTTGACGATGTTGTTGAGCTGCACGGTCATTGGGTAGAGATCCGGCTTGGTGTAGATCACGCCGAACAGGAAATCGTTCCAGATCCCCGTGACTTGCAGGATCATCGCCACCACGAAGATCGGCAGGCTCATGGGCACCATGATCTGCCAGTAGATCTGCCAGAACCCCGCGCCATCGACCCGCGCCGCCTTGAACAGCTCTTCAGGCAGGGCGGTGAAGTAGTTGCGGAACAGCAGCGTCAGGATCGGCATGCCGAAGATCGAATGCACGATCACCAGCCCCCAGAGCGAGCCATAAAGACCAATCTCGCGCAGGATGATCACCAGCGGGTAGAGCATCACCTGGTAAGGGATGAAGGCCCCGAAAATCAGGATGGTAAAGAACATGTCCGCGCCTTTGAACCGCCAGTTGGCCAGCGCATAGCCATTCACAGAGGCGATCAGGATCGAGACCAGAACCGACGGCACGGTGATCTGGACAGAGTTCCAGAAGCCGCGCGACAGCCCGTCACAGTTGAGCCCCGTGCAGGCCTGCGACCAGGCTTTGACCCATGGCTCGAAAGTGATCTCCACGGGCGGCGCAAAGATGTTGCCGAGCCGGATTTCCGGCATCCCCTTGAGCGAGGTCACGACCATCACATAGAGCGGCAGCAGGTAGTAGAGCGCCACCACGATCAGCGTGCCGTAGATCAGGATATTGTTGCGCGACAGGCGCTTGCGGGGTTTCGGGCCTTGCGGGCCGCTCAGCGCGTTCTGTGCAGTGTCAGCCACGTTTCTTGCCTCCGAATTCCAGCATCGCCCAGGGGATCACCACGATCAGCACCGCCAGAAGCATCATGGTTGAGGCCGCAAAGCCCTGTCCGAGGTTCTGGCCGCCGAACATGTAGTCGTAGACGTATTTTGCGGGCATTTCCGTTGCGATGCCCGGGCCGCCGCCGGTCTGGGCAACGATCAGGTCATAGACCTTGACGATGCCCGAGGCGACGATCACCAGCGTGGTGATGAACACCGGGCGCATCATCGGGATGATGATGAAAATGTAGGTCTTCCAGGCCGGGATGCCGTCCACTTTTGCGGCTTTCCAGATGTCCTGATCAATACCGCGCAGCCCGGCCAGCATCAGCACCATGATCAGCCCGGTGCCCTGCCACAGCCCGGCAATCAGCACGCCGTAGATGGCAATCTCGGCGGTGTAGAGCGGGTCAAAGTCGAAGCTTTCCCAGCCAAGCGCACGAATGACGCTCTGTACCCCCAGATCGGGGTTGAGCAGCCATTGCCAGACAAGGCCGGTCACGATGAACGACAGGGCAAAGGGGTAGAGGATGATGGTTCTGAAGGTGTTCTCGAAGCGGATTTTCTGATCCATCAGTGCCGCGAGGATGAAACCGATCACAAAGCTCAGAACCAGCATGCAGGCGCCGTAGATAAACAGGTTCTCGATCGAGATCATCCAGCGGCGGCTGCCCCAGAGGCGCTCGTACTGGTCAAGCCCGATGAACTTCCACTTCGGCAGAAGACCGGACTTGGTGAAACTGTAGGCCACGGTCCAGATCGTTCCGCCGGTGAACACCACAAGGGCGGTCAGGATCATCGGGATCGCCGCGATCTTGGCATTCAGGTTGCGGAAGAGGGACTTTGGGCGTGAAGCGGCCATGGGCGCCTCCCAGGGTTCGTCTATTTGTCAGGCAGAGCAGGGCAGGGACCCGCCGCGCAGGAGGAGCGCAGCGGGTCTTGATATCGCCGGATCGATCAGTCAGCGTCGGCGATAATATCGGCGAACCGCGCCTGCGCGGCTTCCGGGGTCATGCTGGCGTCAGCAAAGAACTCGGTGAACAGTTCTTCGATCTGCGTGCGCGTGTCGGAGGAAACCAGCTGGTTCACATCCGGGATCGCATCGCCCGTGGCCAGAATGTCGAGACCCTTTTGCATGCAGTCATTGGCGGTGGAGAGGTCCACGTCGCCGCGCACCGGCAGAGAGCCTTTCTTGAGGTTGAAGGCCACCTGTGTTTCCGGCTCCAGCAGCAGCGCCGCCAGTTCGCCCTGCGCGGCGTTCAGATCGCCATCGCTCAGCACCGGGAAATAGAAGGCATCGCCGCCCGCCTGCAGCGTCTTGTTCACGCCGAGGCCCGGCAGGCAGGTGTAGTCCTCGCCCGCGGTCATGTTTGCGACCTGGAACTCGCCCTGCGCCCAGTCCCCCATGATCTGACCGCCCGCCTTGCCGGTGATCACCATGTTGGTAGCCTGGTTCCAGTCCTGCACGTTGGAATCGGCACTCATGGCGCGCGCGTCTGCGGCGGCGGCAAAGATGCGCGCGACCTCGGGCCCGGCGGCCTTGTCCGCGTCCTTGTCACCGTAAACGCTCAGGTAAACGTCCTTGGGCAGGAGCGAGATCATCATGACGTTGAACGCGCCGCTCTGCTGCCAGCCCTGCTGACCCATGGCCAGCGGCACGATGCCCGCGGCCTGCAGTTTCGGTGCGGCGGCGGCAAACTCGTCCCAGTTGGTCGGCACGGCCACGCCTGCGTCTTCATAGGCCTTGTGGCTGAGCCAGAGCCACTGCCACGAATGGATGTTGAGCGGCGCGCAATAGACCTTGCCATCAACGGTGCAGGCATCAAGCAGCGACGGCGGGTTGATCACCTCACGCCAGTTGCCCGCCTCGGCAATCTCGGTCAGATCGCGCATCAGGCCCGCTTCGACCAGCTCCTCGGCCTGACGGCCATGGTTGAACTGCGTGGCCGCCATCGGATCGCCGCCGGTGATGCGGCTGATCATGATCGGGCGCGCGGTGCTGCCGGAGCCCGCAATCGCGCCGTCCACCCAGTTGTGTTCGGTTTTTTCATTGAATGCCTTGGCCAGCTCGCCCACGGCGGCGGCTTCGCCACCGGACGTCCACCAGTGGGTGACCTCCAGATCGGCGGCAGAGACGGCACCGGCGGCGCAAAGCGCTGTGGTGCCTGCAAAAACAGTGCGCAGGATGTTCATTGTTCGTCCTCCCATGGCCGCCTCCCTGCGGCCGTTTTTGTTGCGTGATGACCCGTGAGGCCACCTGTGCAACCGCTCCTCGTTTCCCTTGAAGCGGCTTTGTAATCGTTTACATTTACCGCTGGACTGTGGCGAATGAAAACGATTACAATGATCATCATCCGTCAGGGCCCCACTTGTCAAGAGTGTGATTCTGCGGCGCCAACAGGGGGAAATGATGGCTCAGAAAACGGTCCGAATTCAGGATGTTGCCCGCGCCGCCGGGGTTTCCACGGCGACGGTCAGCCGGGCTTTGTCCAATCCTGACATCCTCTCGGAACGCGCTCGCAAGGCGGTTCAGGACGCGATTCGGGAGACCGGATACCGGGTGAATCAGGCGGCGCGCAATCTGCGCAAACAGCGTGCCGGGGCGCTTCTGGTTCTGGTGCCAAACCTTGGCAACCCGTTCTTTTCGCAGATCCTCGCGGGCATCAGCGCGCGCGTCGAAGGCACGGATTACGCGGTGCTGATCAAGGACACCGAAGGGCTGTCGGACGGGCAGGGGGCTTTGGTCGATTACGTGCTCGATTCGCGCGTCGACGGGATCATTTCGCTCGATGGGAGCCTGAGCGCGGCAGAGCTGTCTGCCTTTGCGGCGGGCGGCGCGGATGGGCGGCTGGTCTTTGCCTGTGAATGGGTCGCGGATAGCCCGCTGCCGTCCGTGCGCAGTGACAACGCCGAAGGCGCGCGGCTTGCGGTGCGGCATCTGCACGGGCTGGGCCATAGCCGCATCGCCCATGTGACCGGGCCGGAGGGCAACGTGCTCACCGCCGCGCGGCGCACCGGAATGCTGGAAGAACGCGACCGCCTCGGCCTGCCGGGACGCAGCGACTGGATCATGCGGGGCAATTTTTCGATGGAGTCGGGGCAGGCCGCCGCGCGCCGGATCATCGCAATGCAGGACCGCCCCTCGGCGGTGTTCTGCGCCTCCGACATGGTTGCCTTCGGCCTGATCGCCACGCTGACCGAGGCAGGCATCCGCGTGCCGCAGGACATCTCGGTGATCGGGTTTGACGATATCGAAATGTCGCAGTTTTTCATCCCGGCGCTGACCACCATCCGGCAGGATCGGCGCACTTTGGGCGTGCGTGCGGCGGAGCTGCTTCTGAGCCGCCTGCAAACCCCGGAAGCCGAGCCCGGAGAGGCAGGCGCAGTGGATCTGGTCGGCGTGGAGTTGATCGCGCGCGCCAGCACCGCCCCGCCCGCCGGATGACCCTAACCAACCCGCAATTGACCTTCCCGGCGTTCTGGCGTCAAATTCGGGTCCCATAGGCCCGCGCGCAATAAGACTGTCAGGACATGCCCTTGCACACCCCATGGATTGCCTTCGCCGCTCTCGCCCTCACGGGCGCAAGCCCCGCCGTTGCGGGCTGTGTCGATTTCACCGAAAGCACAACGCCGCCGCGCGCGCGCATCTGCATCGACAGCGCCTGCGCCGAGACCACCCAGACCTACCTGTGTTCCACTGCGAACCAGGCTTCGGCGGGCTATGCCAACGGCATGCACGTGCAGGAGGACGTCTCGGGCGGCACGAGCACCATTTCCATTCTGGTCAATGACGTGGTCCTGCCGAAAGAGCAGCACGAAAACATCACCTGCAACACCTTGCCGGACGGGCTGCCCTGCGATTTCTTCCCGACCTCCAACATGAATGCGGTCAGCCTGAACTGGCTGACGAGTTCCTCGCCGCTCGATGGTCTTTGCGTCGAGCGCGCCATCGAAGGCTGTGACGGGGCGCTTTCCCCATTCAAGGGTGGGCGGCTGGCGATCTGCGGCTCGACTTGTCGGCTGAGCAACCCGGTCAACGTGCGCAACATGGATGCCACGCTCTACGATCTGGCCTGCGCCGTGCCGGAAAGCGTGCCGGTGGCGCTGACCTCTGACCGGGTCATGGTGCTCAAACAGACGGACATGGCCGGAGAGGCCAGCCTCGCCTTTGTCACCGAAAGCTGGACTGCGCCAATTGTGCCGTGCCCTTGAGGCCGGGCGCCGGAATTTAAGAAAATTCCGGGTCAAATTCTTTACAGCGTTTCCAGTTTACATAGAATCAACAAGCATCACCAATGGCTTGAGAATGCGAAGCGTGACAGAGCATTGGTGATCCAATCATAACTGGAAACGCTCTAAAAAGAATTTGTCAGAGCCCCTTGGCCACGCTCCTTAGTTCGAACTTCTGAATTTTGCCTGTCGAAGTTTTGGGAAGTTCCATAAACACCACCTGTTTGGGCGTCTTGAACCCGGCCAGCCTCTCGCGGGCAAAGGCGATCAGGTCCGACTCGGACACCTCATGCCCGTCTTTCAGCTCGACAAAAGCGCAGGGCACCTCGCCCCATTTCTCATCGGGCTTGGCCACCACGGCGCAGAGCAGCACCGCGTCATGGTTCATCAGGCAACCTTCAACCTCGACTGATGAGATATTCTCGCCACCCGAGATGATGATGTCCTTGGCCCGATCCGCGATCTGCACGTAGCTGTCCGGGTGCTGGATGGCGATGTCGCCGGAGTGGAAATAGCCGCCCGCAAAGGCCTCTTCCGTCGCGGCCTCATTCTTCAGGTAGCCTTTCATCACGCCGTTGCCCCGGAACATGATCTCACCCTTGGTTTCGCTGTCGCGGGTGACCGGGGCCAAAGCCTCGTTGGTGACAACCACCTCCTCCATGAAGGGCATCGCCACGCCCTGCCGTGCCTTGATCGCCGCGCGGTCTGCGCCTTCCAGCGGCTCCCACTCGTCTTTCCAGGTGCATTCCGTCGCCGGGCCATAGACCTCGGTCAGCCCGTAGACCTGCGTGACGTTGAAGCCCATCGGCTCGATCTTGGCCAGCGTCGCCGGGGCCGGGGGCGCGCCCGCGGTAAAGACCTCTACGACGTGATCGAAATCGCGCTTTTGCTCCTCCGGCGCATTCACAAGCGTATTCAGCACAATTGGCGCACCGCCAAAATGGGTGACGCCCTCATCGGCAATCGCGTCAAAAATCGCAGGCGCGGTGATGTCTCGGCAGCAGATGACCGTGCCGCCAAGCGCGGGCATCATCCAAGTGTGGCACCAGCCGTTGCAATGGAACAGCGGCACGATGGTCAGGTACTTCGGATGCAGCGTCATGCGCCAGCTGAGCACCTGCCCCATGGCGTTCAGATAAGCCCCCCGGTGATGGTAGACGACACCCTTGGGCCGCCCGGTGGTGCCGGAGGTATAGTTGAGCGCAATGCTTTCCCACTCGTCCTCCGGCATGACCCAGTCGAAATCCGGATCACCTGAGGCCAGCAGCGCCTCGTACTCTGTGTAATGGCCATGCCCGTGCACCCCGGCCTGATCATCCGCCACTTCGATGATCTGCGGGGCGGGGCCGTCCATGCGCTCGACCGCCTCGGCCAGCATGGGCAGGAACTGCGGATCGCACAGGACAACCTTGGCCTCGCCGTGGTCTAGAATGTAGGCGACCGTATCGGGATCAAGCCGCGTGTTGATGGCGTTCAGGACTGCCCCGCAGGCGGGCACTCCGAAATGCGCTTCGGCCTGCGCCGGGATGTTCGGCAGGATCGTTGCCACCACATCTCCCGAAGCCACCCCGAGCTTGGACAGAGCCGAAGCCAGACGGCTCACCCGCTCCGCATACTCGGCATAACTCTTGCGATGCGCGCCATAGACCACCGCCGGATGATCCGGCCAGATGCCAACCGCACGCTTCAGAAAGGACAGCGGCGTCAGCGGCACATAATTCGCTGCCCGCTTGCCAAGACCGGTCTCATCGCGCATCCAACCCATATCGTCCCTCCCGTCAGATTTCGGGGGATAATGACGAGGGTTTCAACTGGTGAAAAGTCCGATTTGCGGTAGACAGACAACATGATCATTTCTCCCGGCCGCGGCTATATCTTCGTGCACATCCCCAAAACCGGCGGCACCTCGCTGGCGCTGGCCCTTGAGAGCCGCGCGCACAAGGATGACATCCTGATTGGCGACACGCCAAAAGCCTTGAAACGCCGTGGGCGGCTGAAAGGGCTGACACCGGCGGGACGGCTCTGGAAACACGCGAGTTTGGCAGATATCGACGGGATCCTGAGCCCTCAAGAGATTGCCGGGCTGCAGATTGTCACCCTTGTGCGCAATCCCTGGGACCGGATGGTGAGCTACTACCACTGGCTCGGCCAGCAAGGCTTTGACCACGCGGCCGTCACGCTTGCCAAAACGCTCGGCTTCGCAGACTTCCTTCACCACGATCACACGGTCCAGACGATCCGCGGCTGGCCCGTGCGCCGCTACCTCACCGACGCGGCCGGGGCAGAGCACCCGGCCTACTGCCTGCGGCTCGAACATCTTGCCGAGGACGCAGAGAGACTTTGGGCGCTCCTTGGCTTCCGTCTTGATATTCCCCACGAAAACCGCTCGCACCGCCGCAGGTATCAGGACTACTATGATGAGGGGCTCGCGGATCACGTGGCGGATATCTGCGCCGAGGATATCACACGCTTCGGGTACAGTTTCGAAACATGAGCCCGGCTCTTTATCGTTGTTGCGGAGGGTGGCCGGGTATGCCTCCGGCGGGGATATTTCTGGCACAAAGAAACAAGGGCGATCAAAAAGACCCGCCCCGATTGCTCGGTGGCGGGTCGGAAGCCAAGGCTTCTTCGTGCACGGTCATCGGCGTCCCCGCCTGTACCGTGCCCGCAGGGTGGCCGATTAAGGTTAACACCGTGTTTCTTTGTGCCAAAAATATCCTGGGGAGCCCGCAGGGCGGGGCGAAGCCCCAAGTGGGGTCTGGGGGCCACGCCCCCAGTGATCAATGTGCGCTGAAAGGCGCTCCTTTTGAGAACGGTCAGGGAATTGGGGCGAAGAGGGCGTCTTTCATGGAGCAGTCTTTCACCACGTCGCGCCCGCAAGGCACGGGGTCGAGCTCTTTGGACAAACACACGCGCGCCTCCTGGATGCGGCCTGCCTTGCAGGTGATTGTCAGCATGTCCGGCTCCAGCCCGGGGTTGTCCTTCAGGAAGGCTTCCTCCACCAGCGACGCGGGCAGGGTCACCGCCTTGTCGAGTTTGCGGAACACCGCTGGCCGCGTGATGCTCTCATACGCCTGCCGTGCAAGGGCGAAGTAGTCCGGCGCTGAGAGCCCCGAGCACACCCCGTGTTTCTTCCACTGGTACCAAGCCAGCCCCGACGTGCCCATGATATCCGCCATCTCTGCTGTCATGGCCCGCGAGGGCTGGCGCGCGTCGGTGCGGCAGTAGGACGGCCAGCCGCGGTGGTACTGCGGCCAGAGCCCATGCATGACCCAGCCGAAATCCGCCTCCGCGTCGCATTGCGGTGAACCCCGCCCGTCGCCTTCCAGAGCGCACCATGTGGGCGACCACGACAGCGACAGCACGTAATAATCAAACTCCCCGGCCTTTTCGCCCTCGGCCGAAACCATCCCCGCCCAGAGCGCCAACGCCCAAACCAGAACCACACGCATTTTCTCTTCCTTCTTTGGCTCAATGGGACTATAGAGCCTTCAGGTTTCCCTACAACGGCAACTCGTCCCGGAAAAGCGGGGCCGCCCTGATCCGGCACACCGGATTGAGGCGAGGAGCGAAATATTGCCGTTTCACAAGCGTTTGCACGGAGGCACGCATGGCCAAACTTCTGCACCCCAAGGCGACCGCCGTCTGGCTGGTCGACAACACCACGCTCAGCTTCAAGCAGATCGCGGACTTCACCGGGTTCCACGAGCTGGAAATTCAGGGCATCGCCGATGGCGACGTTGCGGCGGGCGTCAAGGGCTTTGACCCCATCGCCAACAACCAGCTGGTTCAGGACGAGATCGACCAGGCCGAGAAGAACCCGCTCTACAAGATGAAGCTCAAGTACAACGCCGCCGCGCAAGACGAAGAGAAGCGCCGCGGTCCGCGTTACACGCCGCTCTCCAAGCGTCAGGACCGCCCGAACGCGATCCTCTGGCTGGTCAAGTTCCACCCGGAGCTGGCCGACAGCCAGATTGCCAAGCTGGTCGGCACCACCAAGCCGACGATCCAGTCGATCCGCGAGCGCACCCACTGGAACATCCAGAACATGCAGCCGATTGACCCGGTTGCGCTTGGCCTGTGCAAGCAGTCCGAGCTGGATGCCGCCGTGGCCAAGGCAGCGAAGAACAAGGATGCGGTCATGACCGATGACGAGCGCCGCAAGCTGGTCTCCACCGAGCAAAGCCTCGAGATGGACGCCGAGCCGCGCCTGCCGTCCGCCATCGAAGGTCTGGAAAGCTTCAGCCTCTCCGATCCGCGCGGCGAGGACGACGACGAAGACACCCGCAGCGACAGCGATTTTGCAGACGCCGACAGCTTCTTCAACTTGCCCTCGGGTGGGGATGAAGAGGACGACGAAGACGACAAGTAAGCCGCGTCCTTCGCGACAAACAGAAGCCCCGGTCGCATTGGCCGGGGCTTTTTCGTGGGGCGGGGATGAGGGTCCGGGCAAAAGGAGACATGGAATGGCGTGGGGCGTCGAGCCGGACATGATGCAGGCCTTTCACATCGACGGGAGTCTTCGTGACAACTATGTCTTTGAGGCGACAGAGGCGGACTGGGCACGGTTGGTCGAGGCCTTGCGGGCGCAGGGTGCGGGGTATTTTCGGAAAGGTGAGAAGAGGCCGTTCCCGAAAGACTGCACCGATCTGTTTCGAGGAGATGCGCAGCATCTGTTCCGGATTGACCTGAACGGCATTGCTGTGAACTGCCATGCCTTCACGGTCGGGGAAATCGAGCTGGATGTTGCGCCGGATGACGTCTCAACCCCGGCCCAGGCGTCACAGGTTTTGGCCTTTATGGCAGACATTGGGGAAGCGCTTGGCAAACCGGTCGTTCTTACGGAAGAGAATGGCCGCCACCATGTCTGGTTCCGTTACGATCCAGTGCGGGCGTTGATGACGTACGGTTTGGATGGAAGGCAGGTTGTTTGGACGGGCGGGTATTAAGTCACGCATTGATCGACGGCTCTCCCGGCGTCAGCTCCAGCGAAAGGCCCCGCCCTTCCACCCATCCCCACACGCCCCAGCTGTTGTCCCAGACAACGCGGCGGCCGGAGCCGCCGGGCAAGGCGATGACCTGCAATGAGCCGACAATGCCATCCGTGTCCGTGTCTTCGAGCGACAGGGCAGTGATGCGGTCAAACGTGAAGGTAACCACCGCGTGGTTTTCGCAGACAAAGACCCCGCTTGTGTCCACACGGTCTGTCATTGTCCAGCTGTGAAGCTTCAGAAACCCCGGAGCATCCGGTGACACATCATGTGCGAAGAGTTCGGCATCGTGAAACCTTGGGACGCGGCCAAACCATTGAATAACCGATCTTGCGCCGGGCAGGGCGCGAAACGTGCTGCCATCAACTGTAGCCATTCAACGACTTCACCCTACAACTGCGCGCCGAGGGGCTGGCGATTTCTTGCCCCCCTCACTGATAATGCTTGTTGCGGCTCATCTTGCCAAGGCCGGGGTTGAGCGAGTTCGTCGGGTCGATGCTCTGGTAGAAGGCGGCGAGATCCGGTTTGGCTTTGTACAGGTGCCCGACGTTGTGCTCCGCCGGGTATTCCGCGCCGCGCTGGTCGAGGATTTCCAGCATTTGCGCCTTCAACGCCTTCGCGTCCACGCCCTTCTTCACGATGTAATCCTGATGCAGCACGTGGCAGAAGAAATGCCCGTAGTAGAGCTTGTGGGTGATCTGTGCGTCGATCTCCTCGGGCAGCACTTCGAACCAGTCTTCGTCATTGCGCCGCAAGGCGATGTCGAGCGCCAGCACATCTTCGGACTGGCCAAGATGCGTGTTGTGAAAGCGGATCGCCGCGCCTGCCGCCGCGAAACGGTGCAGCCCGGCCAGCTTGCCCTCGCGCGGGGTGCAGGCAAAGAAATCCCCTTCGTGCTCCGCGAAATGCGCCTTGAGATAGCGCTCCGCCTCTTCGATGCCGCCGTCTTTCATCTTCAGGATCAGGTGGTGTTCATAGCGTTGCCGGAACGCCATGACACGATCCGGCAGCACCTTGGGCCAGACGCGCGACAGGGTTTGCATGACGTGATCGGTCAGGTTTTTCGGCAGCAGCGGCAGTTTGTTCAGCCGCGCATCCACCGCGCCCTTGATCGCGAAGAACAGCGGCAGGCGGTCGGTGCCGAGCTTGTCGATCATCACCAACGTGTCCTTGCCGTACCGCTCTGAAATATCAAAGCAATCCGCGTGCATATACTCGCCGCTCACCGGCAGGTTTTCGAACCCCGAGAGGACGTCGCGCCGCAGTTTGCCCAGAACCTTCGTGTCATTGGTGCCGATATAAAACACCTGTTCGCGGTCGTTTTTCGGGTAGGTGTCGAGCCGCACCGCAAAGACCGCCAGCTTGCCCGCGCAGCCCGCCGCCTCGTAGAGCCGCCGCTTGTCAGCGTTGAAGCGGGCCGGGCTGGCGGCGTCCACGTCGCGCACGCGCTCCACATATCCGGTGTCGGAGGCCTTGAGGTTGGTGGTTTGCCCGGTGGTGTCGAAATCGCCTTTCTCAAGCCGCATCAGGATCTCTTCGGGCGTATCCCCGAGGTCGATCCCGAGGTGGTTGACCAGCTCCAGCCCCTGATCCGTGACCTGCGCAAAGAGCGACAGCTCCGTATAGCTCGGTCCGCGTTCGATCAGCGCGCCGCCGGAGTTGTTGCAGACCCCGCCGACGATGGATGCGCCGATGCAGCTTGACCCGATCACCGAATGCGGCTGGCGGCCCAGCGGATCGAGCATCTGTTCGAGCCGGAACAGGGTGGCGCCGGGGAAGCTCAGCACCTGCTTGCCACCGTCCAGCAGCTTGATCTCGTCCATGCGTTTGGTCGACATCACCACCACGTCCCGGTCATAGCTGCCCTTTGGCGTCGAGCCTTCGGTCAGCCCGGTGTTGGCGGCCTGCATGATCACGATCTTGTCCGCCGCGACGCAGGCCTGAAGCACCTGCCATTGCTCCAGCAGCGTGCCGGGCCGCACCACAGCGATGGCCGCGCCCTGGCCGGAGCGAAAGCCCTTGCAATAGCGCTCCATGGCCTTGGGATTGGTCAGCACATGTTTGCTGCCACAGATGTCGGTGAAGCGGGCGATCAGGTCTTGGTTGGTCATAAGAGTCCCCGGTCTGGAGGCATGGCTGAGCCGCGGCGGGTAGGGGGCTGCGACGCAAAATGGATGTTTTGGTAAGAATTGTTTACCACATCCCCGCATCTGGGTTCAACCCGATGTGGAGGGAACCTCTGCGTTCAGCCTGCGGCAAATGCGCTTTTTGGTTTCCCGCTTGGGGCAAAACCCGTAGGATCAGCGCAATTGAGAGGCAGAGCAGCCCACCCATGACCGCACTGAAGGAATTTGACCGGCTTGAAGCCACCGGCCTCTGGCGCGCCACGCCGGAGGATCAGCGGCGCGAGGTGATTGTCTCTTTGGGCGATGCCACGCTGACGATTTCGACCATCTCCGGCGAGATCCTCGATCATTGGTCGCTGGCGGCGGTGAACCGGTCCAATGGCACGGCGGTCCCGGCCATCTACCATCCCGATGGGGATCCGGGCGAGACGCTGGAGCTGCCGGCCTCCGAGACGGAAATGATCACCGGCGTTGACCGTCTGCTGAAGGCCATCGAGAAACGCAGGCCCCGCCCGGGCAAGCTGCGGCTTGTGCTGGGGCTCGGCTTTGCCGCCGCACTGGCGGCGGGGGCGGTGTTCTGGCTGCCCGACGCCTTGGAGCGCTACGCGGTCACGGTGGTGCCCCCGGTGAAACGGGCGGAAATCGGCAACACGCTCTTGACCCATATGACCCGCGTCACCGGCGCGCCGTGCCGGGCGTCCGATGCGCTGCGTCCGCTGGACCGGTTGGCGGTGCGCCTTCTTGGGCCGGGCCGCGAAGGGGCGGTGGTGGTGGTGCCGCAGGGCGTCGCTGAAAGCGCGCATCTGCCGGGCGGGTTGATCCTGCTGGGGCGCGCGGTGATCGAAGACCACGAGGACCCGGATGTGGCGGCGGGCTATATCCTCGCGGAAACCGTGCGCGGTGCGGCGAGCGATCCTCTGGCGGATCTGCTCGACCATGCCGGGCTGATGGCGAGCCTGCGGTTGATCACCACCGGGGCCCTGCCGGACGAAGTGCTGTCCAGCTACGCCGAAGTGCTGCTGACACGGGCGCAGAGCGAGCCTGCCCTTGAGGCGCTGCTGGTGGCCTTTACCCGCGCCGAGGTGCGCAGCACGCCTTATGCCTACGCCCGCGACATCACCGGCGAGAGCACCTTGCCCCTGATCGAAGCCGACCCGCGCGCAGGCCAGGCCAGCCGCGCGGTTCTCAGCGATTCCGACTGGGTGCGGCTGCAAGGGGTCTGCGGGGCCTGAGGCGCGGATTTCTGGCTTGAAACGGCCGTTCATCTCACCACAGGCTCGGAATCAAGGCCGCAGGCCGCCGCGCCTATCGACGGGCCGTCCGCACGGCACGGCGATTGGGTTGTCGTATCGACCTACACCGGCCTAGCGCACCAGTGGCCGGGATAAATCGAGGGGATCAACGGTTACATCGCCATGCCACGGCCCGTCGATAGGCGCGGCATGAGCTCTAACCCTGAGGTCCCGGATCAAGTCCGGGACGAGGTCGGCTCAACGTCCCCTTCAGCCCAGAAACCGCCCCCTAGCCACGCGCTGCCCAATCCGCTACGCTTGCCCCAAGGCCCGCTCGCAGGGGGCCACCTGATCCGCGGAAAGCGCGCGCACCTGCCTCAGACTGACGACCGACCATATTCGGTTTTCTCTTGCCCGAACCGGCGGATCGCGGGCCACTGAGACAGAGGAACCCGGATCATGTCTGATCTCTCCCTTGATGACCTGCGTTTTGCGGCCAAACGTTTGCATCGCGCCTTTATCGCCCGTGACACATGGGCCGTGGAACAACTCAAGCAATACCCGCCCGGCAAACCCGCCGAGGCGCTCACGCGCGCCGACTTTTTGCATATCATCGCCCGCGAGCAGGGCTTTGCCAGCTGGCCAAGGCTGAAGAGCGCGGCTGAAACGCTCGGCCTTGACCGCGCCACTGCGCAGCAGCGGCTCAAGATCGCGCTCTACCACGGCCAGACGCCACAGGTTGACGCGTTGCTGGACCGCTTCCCCGATCTTGCCGACGGGCTGTTTGGCCTTGAATGCGCGCTCTACCGACGCGAGGCCGTTGAGGCCGCGCTGGCCAAAGACCCTGCGCTGGCCACCACGCAGATCGGCCCGCGCCGCCCGATCCTGCACCTGGCATTTTCCAAATGGATCCACGCCCGCCCGGAGCTGGAGGCAGACATGCTCGCCATCGCCCGGATGCTTGTCGATCATGGGGCTGATGTGAACGATGGCTACCCGTTTGAACCCGGCTCCGATCATCTGTTGTCGGCGCTTTACGGGGCGATTGGTCATGCGAACAACATGGTGCTGGGGCGCTGGCTGCTCGATCATGGGGCGAACCCCAATGACAACGAATCGCTCTACCACGCGACGGAGCTGGGCCATCTGGACGGGCTGACCTTGCTGCTTGAGGCCGGGGCGGACCCGGCGGGCACCAATGCGCTGTTTCGCGCGATGGACTTCAACGATCACGCGGCGGTTGAGTTGTTGCTACGGTATGGTGCGAAGGTTGATGACTACAACGCCGGACCGGTCGGGGGCGAATTGCCCACGGTGATCCCCGCGATGCACCAGGTCGCGCGCCGGAGCTGTGATGCGGCGATGGCGCGGCTGGTGATCAAAGCCGGGGCGGAGCCATCGGCGCGCTGGAACGGCGTGTCGGCCTATGAAATGGCCGTGGTCATGGGCAATGCGGCGGTGGCGCAGGCGCTGCGCGAAGCGGGTGCGGATACGCGGGTCAGCCCGGAGGCCGCGCCCTTGGTTGCCGCGGTAGAGGGGCGGGACGGGCCGTTCATCGATGAGGCCAGACTGCCCGCCGCCTTCCAGTATTTGCTGAACGATATGCTGCATCTGCCCGGACGGCTGCCACATATGAAAGCGCTGGTGGCGCGCGGGCTGCCCTATGACCGGCCCGATGCGCATGAGCAGATCACCCCAACCCATGTGGCCGGGTGGATCGGCGATCCGGAGGCGCTGGTCTGGCTGCTTGGCTTGCGGCCGGACATGTCTTTCGTCAACGGCTATGGCGGTACGTTGCTTGGCACCATCGTGCACGGCTCGGAGAACAATCCGGGCCGGGAGAGCGGCGATTACATCGCCTGCCTGAGGCTGGCGCTGGAGGAAGGTGTGGCCCTGCCGCGCGCGCAGATCCGGGGTGCCGGGCGCTCTGACGTGTCAGAGTTCCTTTCGGGCTGGGCCGAGGCGCATCCCGGTCAGGTTGTCTGACCCCGGGCGGGGCAGGCCGGGCCTGCCCCCCCTTTTCGCACGCGCGAACTTTCTTTTGTATAGGCTGCATTACCCCTATGGGCAGGCGCGCGACTTTGTGTATCATCTCCTGCGGGTCAGTGCAGGTCAGGACGGTATGAAAGAAACGGTGATCCAGAAGTTGGGAAGAGACGCAACGCGCGCCTCCGGCCTTGGAGCGCGCCATCTCTGAGACCATCGTGATCCACGCCCTGCCGGTTGGTGGAGGCATCCTTGCGCTCTCGCCTCTGCCCGGGGCCGGGGGCGACTACGAAGGGGATCTGGCGCATATCGCCAGCTGGACCCCGGCCTTTGTCATCACGCTTGTGACCAATGTCGAGCTGTTCGAGGCGGGCGCGCAGAAGCTCGGGCCGGATATTGTTGATCACGGCACACGGTGGGTGCATCTGCCGGTGCGCGATTTTGACGTGCCCAACAGCAACTTCGACAACGACTGGCCCGAGGTGTCCGAACGCGCGCGGCGCGCGCTGATGGGCGGCGGGCGGGTGCTGGTGCATTGCCGGGGCGGGTGCGGGCGATCCGGCATGGTGGCGCTGCGGCTGATGATCGAAGCCGGCGAAGCCCCGGACGAGGCGCTGGAGCGTCTGCGCAATGTCCGCCCCTGCGCCATCGAGACCGACGAACAGATGTCCTGGGCTTTGAAAGCACAGCGGCAACCGGCGGTATTCGTGCGCCACAACGAGTAAGCGCCGGACCTTGCCTTCCCCGCGCGACCGCCTATTCTGACGCGAACATTTCGCAAACATCCGGCAGTCCCGCATGACCCGTCGCAACGATCCCATCGAGGCCCTGATCGCGCTTATGGCCCGCCTGCCGGGCCTTGGCCCGCGCTCGGCGCGGCGGGTGGTGCTCTACCTGATCCGCAAGCGCGCGCAGGTGCTCCGCCCTCTGGCCGAGGCGATGATGGCCGTCTCCGAAAGCGCCCGCGAGTGCCTGAACTGCGGCAACGTCGGCACCTCCGACATCTGCGAGATCTGCGAGGACACGCGCCGCGCCAACGGTATCTTGTGCGTGGTCGAGGAGGTCTCGGACCTTTGGGCCATGGAACGCGCGGGCGTGTTCAAAGGGCGGTATCACGTGCTGGGCGGGACGTTGTCTGCGCTTGAAGGGGTCGGGCCGGAGGACCTGCGCATTCCTGGGCTGATCAACCGGCTGGAAACCGAAGAGATCACCGAGGTGATCCTCGCCCTGAACGCCACCATCGACGGCCAGACCACCGCCCATTACATCGCCGATCAATTGCCCGGGCAGGTCACCGTCACGACATTGGCGCAGGGCGTGCCTATTGGCGGGGAACTGGATTATCTCGACGACGGGACAATCTCGGCGGCACTGAACGCGCGGAAGACGTTTTGAGCGGTTGTTTTTCGGGGGCATGGAGCGCGCGCCCGTCCCGGACTTGATCCGGGACCTCAGGGTTAGAGCACAAGCCGCTCCTATCGACGTGCCGTGCGGACGGCCCGTCGATAGGAGCGGCGGCCTGCGGCCTTTGTTCCGCGCCTGAGGGGGGCAAACCGCCCCGCCAGGTCAACGCCGCCTCGCCGTCACTCCCCCATGGACGCCGCCGCGCTCTGAGCATACCTTAGGCCTGACTCCCGAGACAGGACGCCCATGACCGAGACCGACGCCCCCGCCGAATACCAGGTGCTTGCCCGCAAGTACCGCCCCGAGACCTTTGCCGATCTCGTCGGGCAGGACGCCATGGTCCGCACCCTGCGCAACGCCTTCAAGGCCGACCGCATCGCGCAAGCCTTTGTCATGACCGGTATTCGGGGCACGGGTAAAACCACCACAGCGCGGATCATCGCCAAAGGCATGAACTGCATTGGTGAAGACGGGCAGGGCGGGCCGACCACCGATCCATGCGGCAAATGCGAGCATTGCACCGCCATCATGGAAGGGCGGCATGTGGATGTCATGGAAATGGACGCCGCATCCCGCACCGGCGTGAACGACATCCGTGAGATTATCGACAGCGTGCATTACCGGGCGGCCTCGGCGCGCTACAAGATCTACATCATCGACGAGGTGCACATGCTCAGCACCTCCGCCTTCAACGCGCTGTTGAAAACGCTGGAAGAACCGCCCGCGCATGTGAAATTCATCTTTGCCACAACCGAGATTCGCAAAGTGCCGGTGACGGTTCTGTCGCGCTGTCAGCGGTTTGACCTGCGCCGGATCGAGCCCGAGGACATGATTGGTCTTTTGCGCAAGATTGCGGGAAGCGAGAGCGCGGAAATCACCGATGATGCGCTGGCGCTGATCACCCGCGCGGCGGAAGGCTCGGCGCGGGATGCAACCTCGCTTCTGGATCAGGCGATTTCCCACGGCGCGGGCGAGACGACCGCCGATCAGGTGCGGGCGATGCTGGGCCTTGCGGACCGGGGCCGGACGATGGACCTCTTTGAACGCATCATGCGCGGCGATGCGGCGGGGGCTTTGACGGAGCTGTCGGCGCAGTATTCGGACGGGGCGGATCCGCTTGCGGTTCTGCGCGATCTGGCGGAGCTGACCCATTGGGTGAGCGTGGTGAAGATCACCCCGGATGCGGCCGAAGACCCGACGATCTCCCCCGATGAGCGCGCGCGCGGGCTGGCTTTTGCCGATGGTCTGGGGATGCGGCCCCTGAGCCGCGCCTGGCAGATGCTTTTGAAGGCGATCGAGGAGGTCTCGAACGCGCCCAACGCCATGATGGCCGCCGAAATGGCTCTGATCCGGCTGACCCATGTGGCCGAGCTGCCCTCGCCCGAAGAGCTGATCCGCAAACTGCAGGACACGCCGCCCCCGCCGGGGCCGGGGCCGTCCGGGGGCGGGCTGTCGCATCAGGGTGGCAGCGTGACAGAGGCGCAGGGCCTGCCCGCGCCGACCCATCGCGGGCCATCGGGGCCGTCGGCCTCTTTGGCCCCTGCGGTCGCGCCGCAGAACGCGCTGGCGCATTATCCGACGTGGGAGCACGTGATCGAACTGATCCGCTCCAACCGCGATGTGAAGCTGCTGGTCGACGTGGAAAGCGGCGTGCGACTGGCGGCCTATCAGCCGGGCCGGATCGAGTTTACCCCGGCAGAGAACGCGTCCGCCAACCTCGCCCAATCACTCGGCACGGCTTTGCAGCGCTTTACCGGCAACCGCTGGGCGGTGACCTTGGTGAATGGCTGCGAGGCGGAGACGATTCAGGAAAAGCGCGATGCGGCGAAGCGGGCTTTGCATGCGGAGGCGGCGGAGCATCCGTTGGTGCAAGCGGCGCTGGCGGCTTTCCCGAAGGCGGAGATCACCGCCGTCAAAAGCGCGCAGGAGGTGGCCAGTCAGGCGCTGGAAGACGCGCTGCCCGAGGTTGAGGATGAATGGGATCCGTTTGAAGAAGACTGAGGCCGGGCGCGGCAAGATCCATCGATGGATCTTGCAAATCTCTTGCAAGAGATTTGGCGCGGGGGGCTGAGGGCAGGGCAAGACTTGCGGGCGGGGCGCGCGCAGCCTATCTGGGGCGCAACGGATCTGACATTGGAAGGACAGCGGTATGCTCAAGGGACTGGGACAGCTTGGCGATATGGCCAAGATGATGAAGCAGGCACAGGAGATGCAGGCGAAGGTTCAGCAGCTTCAGGACGACCTGAACACCATGACCGTGATCGGCGAGAGCGGCGCGGGTCTGGTCAAGGCCACGGCCACCGCCAAGGGCGAGCTGAAAGCGCTGGACATTGATCCGACGATTTTTGATCCCAATGAGAAAGAGGTCGTCGAAGACCTGATCCTCGCCGCGATCAAGGATGCGCAGGCCAAGGCGAGCGAGCGCGCACAGCGCGAGATGGGCAAGATCACCGAAGAGCTGGGTCTGCCGGCGGATATGAAACTGCCGTTCTAAGACCGCAATCCGAAAAGTGGGAACCGGTTTTCGGGTCAAATTGCGCGACGAAACCAAAGCGCTATCCGAAAAGTGGGCACCGGTTTTCGGATGAATTTGCGCGACAAAACGAAAGCCACGCGCAACCGGTGCTGCCCGCCGTCGGCCTGAGGTGGCCGGGCGGGGAGCGCTGCTCTTCTTGTTGTAGGCTTTTTTGAAAGATGGCGGCCGCCAGGTGCGGATCAGGAACAGGGGTGCCAGACCCTGCCTCCGTGTGCGGGGGATGGCCCGCGCGCCGATGGAATCGCGATCCCGAAGGCTTCGGGAGGGTGATCCTGTCTTTTCATGGTTAACCGATGTCAAGGATCGGCGGGCAGGGTTAAGCAAACCTTGACGCAGCGCGCGGTGCTCTGAGCGGTCAGCCCTCCCCGCGAAAGGCGCTGGGCGGTGCGCCGTATTCGGCCACGAAGGCCCGCGTCATCGCCGCCGCATTGCCATAGCCGCAGCGCAGGGCGATCTCGGCAATCGAGTAGGAAGATTGCTGCGCATAACGCCGCGCCGCCGCAAGCCGCAGGCGCTTGTAGACGACGCGCGGCGCGGCGCCAAGTTCGGCCTGAAACGCCCGCGCGAGAGTCCGCTGCGTGGTCCCAGCGCGCGCGGCGATCCCGTCGATTGGCAAAGGGTCTTCCAAGGCCCCGGACATGAGCGCCAGCGCGCGTTCGACAAGCGGCGAGGCGGCGCGCGGGAAAAGGCGGCCCTGCGGTGCCTCCGTGCTCTGGTGCAAGAAGAAGGCCGAAACCTCCAGCCGCAGCGCCGTGCCATGCGCGCGCCGGATCAGCTCCAGCGCAAAGTCAAAGGCGGTCATCGCCCCGCCGCAGGTCATCCGGTCGCCATCCACCACGTAGCGTTCGGGCAAGACCTCAACTTCCGGGAAAGCCTCGGAAAATCCGGTCAGCTCGTTCCAGTGAATGGTCGCCTTGCGCCCGTCCAGAAGCCCGGCATGGGCCAAAAGCCACGCGCCGGTGTCAAAGCCCACCACGGTTTCGAAGCGGCGCGCGGCGGCGGTCAGAGCGCGGGCGCTGCCGGGGGTGGCAAGGCGGGTGACATCATAGCTGGTCATGACAAAGAGAAACGCGCCGCCCGGCTCGTCACGCAGGCGGCCATGGGGCAGGACAGGCAGGCCGCTGGAGGAGGACACTTCCGCGCCGTCGAGCGTCACGAAACGCCAACGAAATGCCTCGCGCCGCAGGATCTCATTGGCCGCGCGCAGGGGCTCCACCGCATTGGCCAGGCAGTGGTTGGAGAAGCGTTCGAACAACAGGATGACAACCTCCTGCGTTTCGGTCTGGGATGTTGTCCATTCTTGCATGAAAAATGTCTAATTCCGCATTATAGCCCGCGTCAACCGCTCTACGACTTTAAGGGTCAGGACCCATTTATTTACGACGCGCAGTTTGACGGGTTTTGTTCCAGACTAGGCATGGAGCCGCAGGAATAGTCATCTATTTCAAGGCTCTATAACGCAGGCTGGGGCAAAACCCGTCAAATCCGAAGGACAAGGAGAAATGCACGCTCTCAGCCGCTTGGCTTCCTTGACAAGGCAACCAGCCTTGCCTGCGAAACCCAAACGCCTGATAACGCGCATTCTTCCTTGCTGCGCATCGCAAATAAATGGGTCCTGACCCTAATCAATCAGCCGGGGAGTGAGCCGATGCAGTTTGGTCTGAGCGAAGAACAGGAGATGATCGTCTCCACCGTGCGCAGCTTTGTGGAGAACGAGATTTATCCGCATGAGGCGGAGGTCGAGCGCACAGGCCAGGTGCCGCATGAGCTGGGCGAAGAGGTCAAGCGCAAGTGCATTGATCTGGGCTTTTATGCCTGCAACTTCCCGCAGGAGGTGGGCGGTGCGGGGCTGAGCCATCTCGATTTTACGCTTGTGGAACGGGAGCTTGGGCGCGGTTCCATGGCTCTGACGCATTTCTTTGGCCGCCCGCAGAACATCCTGATGGCCTGCGAAGGGGAGCAGCGCGAGCGGTACCTTTTGCCTGCCGTGCGGGGTGAGCGCATGGACGCTCTGGCGATGACCGAACCAGACGCCGGATCAGACGTGCGCGGCATGAAATGCCAGGCGCGGCGGGACGGCGGCGATTGGGTGATCAACGGCTCCAAACATTTCATTTCCGGCGCGGAACACGCGGATTTCTTTATCGTTTTCATCGCCACCGGCGAGGACGACACGCCCAAAGGGCCGAAGAAGCGCATCACGACGTTCCTTGTGGACCGGGGCACGCCGGGGTTTGACGTGCGCGAGGGCTACAATTCGGTCAGCCACAAAGGCTACAAGAATTACATCCTCGCCTTTGACAATTGCCGCCTGCCGGACGCGCAGGTGTTGGGTGAGGTCGATGGCGGCTTCGAGGTGATGAACACATGGCTCTACGCCACCCGCCTGACCGTTGCGGCCTTCTGCGTGGGGCGCGCGCGGCGCTGTTTTGATCTGGCGCTGGAGTATTCCGCCGAGCGCAAGCAATTCGGCCAGCCGATTGGGAAGTTTCAGGGCGTCGGCTTTCAGATCGCCGATATGATCACCGAGATTGACGCCGCCGATTGGCTGACGCTGGCCGCGGCGTGGCGGCTGGACAATGATCTGCCGTCGAACCGGGAGATTGCCTCGGCCAAGCTTTATGCCTCGGAGATGCTTGCCCGTGTCACCGACACGTCTTTGCAGATTTTTGGCGGCATGGGGCTGATGGACGATTTCCCGATTGAACGCTTTTGGCGCGATGCGCGGGTTGAGCGGATCTGGGACGGCACCTCGGAAATTCAGCGGCACATCATCAGTCGGGACCTGCTGCGTCCGCTGGGGGCCTGATGGACCGCCTGCTGAGGCCGCGTTCCATCGCCGTGGTCGGCGGCGGGGCGTGGTGTGCCAATGTCATCGAACAATGCGCGCGAATCGGCTTTGCCGGGCCGGTCTGGCCGGTGCATCCCAAACGCGAGAGCGTGGCCGGGGTGCCGGCCTTTGCTTCGATTGACGCTTTGCCCGAAGCGCCGGACGCGACCTTCATCGGCGTGAACCGCGAGGCGACCTTGGAGGTGGTGCAGGCGCTTGTCGATCGCGGCGCGGGCGGGGCGGTTTGCTTTGCCTCCGGCTTTCTCGAAGCGCAGGCAGAGATGGGCGACGGGGCGGACATGCAGGACGCGCTTTTGCGCGCGGCGGGGGAGATGCCGATCCTCGGGCCGAATTGTTACGGCTTTATCAACTATTTGGACGGGGCGGCGCTCTGGCCGGATCAGCATGGCGGGAGCCGTGCCGAGCGCGGCGTGGCGATTGTCACGCAATCGTCCAATATCGCGCTGAACCTGACCATGCAGCGCCGGGCTCTGCCGCTGGCCTATGTGGTCACGGTGGGCAATCAGGCGCAGCAGGGGCTGTGGGATGTGGCGGCGGCTCTGCTCCGCGACGATCGGGTGACGGCGATTGCCTTGCACGTTGAGGGTGTTGGCGATCTGCGGCGACTGGAGGCCTTTGCGGCGGAAGCCCACGCCTGCGGCAAGCCGGTGATTGCCCTCAAAGTCGGCCGCTCGGAGCAGGCGCAGGTGGCCACCGTTTCGCACACCGCCTCGCTGGCGGGTGGCGCGGCGGGGGCGGAGGCGTTGTTCGCGCGGCTCGGCATCGGGCAGGTCTCCAGCCTGTCGGCCATGCTGGAGACGCTCAAGCTGCTGCATGTGGCCGGGCCTTTGAAATCGAACCGCATCGCCTCGCTGTCCTGTTCGGGCGGGGAGGCCTGTTTGATGGCCGACGGCGTGGTGGATCGGGGGCTCCGTTTTCCACCCTTGGATGAGGGGCAGCAGAGCGCGTTGCGCGCCGCCTTGGGCCCGAAGGTCGCGCTGGCCAACCCTTTGGATTACCACACCTATATCTGGGGCGATGAAGAGGCGTTGACCGCCACCTTCAGCGCCATGATGTCCGGCGATTTGGCCATGGGCTGCGTGGTGCTCGACTTCCCCCGCGCAGACCGCTGTGATCCTGCCGCATGGGAGCCGGTCATCGCCGCCGTCCAGCGCACGCAGGAGCAGACGGGCAAACCTCTGGCGTTGCTTGGCTCGATAGCCGAAGCCATCTCCGAAGAGGTAGCAGAGCGGCTTTTGGGGCTGGGTGTCATTCCGTTCACCGGCATGGAGGAGGCGCTTGCCGCGATGGAGATCGCCGCCTTCATCGGGATGCAGGATGCGGCGGCCGCGCCGCTTTGCCTGCCCAATCTCGATCCGTCCGGCGAGACCCTGACGGAGGCGGCGGCCAAGGCCGAGCTTGCGGCATTCGGGTTGAGCGTGCCGGGCGCGCAGGAGGCCGTTGCCGAGACGGTCGGCGCGGTGTCGGAAGAGATCGGCTTTCCGGTGGTCCTGAAAGGGCAGGGCATTGCGCATAAAACCGAAGCCGGGGCAGTGGCGCTTGGGCTGACACGCGCCAGCGCGGTGACACAGGCTGCCGCCGCCATGCCGACAGAGCGCTTTTTGGTTGAGGAAATGATCACCGGCGCGGTCTGCGAATTGATCGTCGGGGTGGTGGCCGACCCGCACGGCTATGTGCTGACGCTGGGCGCGGGCGGGACGCTGACCGAGATTTTGCAGGACACGGCGACATTGCTTGTTCCGGCCTCGCGGCAGGCCGTGGACGCGGCGCTGAATGAGTTGAAACTCGCGCCTGTGCTGCGCGGGTACCGGGGCAAAGCCCCGGTGAACAGAAACGCAGTGCTTGACGCGATCATGGCTCTGCAGACCTATGTTGAGGCGCGCCGTCCCGCAGAGGTGGAGATCAACCCGTTGATCTGCACGCAAACGCGCGCCGTGGCCGCGGACGCGCTGATCCGCACCGGAGGAGAGACAAGATGAGCGACACCCCGATCAGAACCGAACGGCGCGGGCACGTGCTTGAGGTCACGCTGGACCGGCCCAAGGCCAACGCGATTGATCTGGCCACCAGCCGGATCATGGGCGAGGTCTTCACCGAGTTTCGCGACGATCCCGAGCTGCGCGTGGCGATCCTGACGGCGGCGGGCGAGAAGTTTTTCTGCCCCGGTTGGGATTTGAAAGCCGCGTCCGAGGGCGACGCGGTGGATGGCGATTACGGCGTCGGCGGCTTTGGTGGCCTTCAGGAGCTGCGCGGGCTGAACAAGCCGGTGATTGCGGCGGTGAACGGGATCTGTTGCGGCGGGGGGCTGGAGCTGGCGCTATCTGCGGACATCATTCTGGCCGCCGATCATGCGAGCTTTGCCTTGCCTGAAATCCGGTCCGGGACCGTGGCGGATGCGGCCTCGATCAAGCTGCCAAAGCGGATTCCGTATCACATCGCCATGGAGATGCTGTTCACCGGGCGGTGGATTGACGCCGAGGAGGCGGCGCGCTGGGGGTTGATCAACCAGATCCATGCCGCCGGTGATTTGATGGCCCGTGCGCGCGAGATGGCCAATCAGCTGGCCTCCGGCCCGCCGCTGGTCTTTGCGGCGATCAAGGAGGTGGTGCGCGAGGCGGAGGACATGAAGTTCCAGGATGCGCTCAACAGGATCACCAAAAGCCAGTTTGCCACCGTGGAGACGCTCTACCGCTCCGAGGACCAGCTTGAAGGCGCGCGCGCCTTTGCCGAGAAACGCGATCCGGTCTGGAAAGGCCGCTGAGCATTTCTTGGCAAACGTGAGGACCGGTTTTGCGTCCAATCCATGCGCCAGACACATCCCGCTCATCGGGCCTGACAGCCCGCCTCGCGCGGCCGCCCGATGGGGCGGATGAGCCGAAACAGGAAGGAAATTGACATGCCTCTTACCATGAACCGCGAGGTTTTCATCACCTGTGCCGTGACCGGATCGGGCGGCACGCAGGACCGCAGCCCGCATGTGCCGCGCTCGCCGCAGCAGATCGCCGAGAGCGCCATTGATGCCGCAAAGGCAGGCGCGGCGGTGGTGCATTGCCACGTGCGCGATCCTGAAAGCGGCGCGCCGTCGCGGCGGCTGGCGCTTTACCGCGAGGTGACGGACCGCATCCGGGATGCGGAGGTTGACGTGGTGCTGAACCTGACCGCCGGGATGGGCGGCGACATTGTGTTTGGCGGGGTGGAAGCACCGCTGCCCACGGCGGACGGCACCGATATGGTCGGGGCCACCGAACGCATGGCGCATATTGCCGAGTGCCTGCCGGAGATCTGCACGCTTGATTGCGGCACGATGAATTTTGCCGAAGCCGATTACGTCATGACCAACACGCCCGGCATGCTGCGCGCCATGGGCGGGATGATGACGGAGCTTGGTGTGAAGCCGGAGATCGAAGCCTTTGACACCGGCCACCTGTGGTTTGCTAAGGAGTTGGTGAAGGAAGGCACGCTCGCCCCGCAGGCTTTGGTGCAGCTGTGCATGGGGGTGCCGTGGGGCGCGCCGAATGATCTGAACACGCTGATGGCGATGGTCAACAATATTCCCGACGATTGGACATGGTCGGCGTTTTCGCTGGGCCGCGATCAGATGCCCTATGCCGCCGCTGCCGTTCTGGCCGGGGGCAACGTGCGTGTGGGGCTGGAGGACAACCTCTTCCTCGACAAAGGCGTTCTGGCCACCAACGCGCAGCTTGTGGAGCGCTCGGTCAACGTGATTGAGAACATGGGTGCGAAGGTCATCGGGCCGGAGGCCGTGCGCGAAAAGCTGGGGCTGGTGAAGCGGGCGCCGAAATGAGCTTTGGCGGCCAGCGGATTGTTGTCACGGCGGGAGGCTCGGGCATCGGGGCTTGTCTGGTGCGTCGGTATCTGGCCGAAGGGGCACGCGTCGCCTATTGCGATCTCGCCCCCGGCTCTGCGCCCGAAGGCGCGCTGGGCGTCAAGGCGGATGTGACCAATGAAGCGCAGATGGCGGCGTTCTTCGCAGAAGCCGAGCGCTTTTTGGGCGGCGTCGATGTCCTTTGCGCCAATGCGGGCACGGGCGGTCCGGCCGCGCCGCTTGCAGACATGGATTTCGAGCCGTGGAAGGCTTGCATCGCGGCCAATCTGGACGGAGCTTTCCTCGCCTGCCGCTGGGCGGCGCAGCGGATGACGGCGCAGGGATCGGGAGCGATTGTCTTGACCTCGTCGACCTCCGGTCAATGGGGCGTGCCGACCCGCGCGCCCTATGTCGCGGCAAAATGGGGCATTCTGGGGCTGATGAAAACGCTGGCCATGGAGCTTGGGCCAAGCGGTGTGCGGGTCAACGCGATCTGCCCCGGCGCGGTCGAAGGGGACCGTATGGAACGGGTCATCGCCATGGAAGCCGCGGCGCGCGGGGTGCCGGAAGAGAGCGTACGCGCGCTTTATGCACAAGGCACCAGCCTGCGCACATGGGTCACGGCGGATGATCTGGCTGATACGATCCTGTTTCTCACATCGCCCAAAGGGGCAAAAATTTCCGGGCAGGCAATTGCCGTGGATGGACATACGGAGCGCATGACATGAAAGCGACAATCATCGGCGGCGGCGTCATTGGCGGCGGCTGGGCCGCGCGGTTTCTTCTCAATGGCTGGGACGTGGCCGTGTTTGACCCGGACCCGGAGGCGGAGCGCAAAATCGGGGAGGTGCTGGCAGGCGCGCGCCGCGCCTTGCCCTCGCTTTATGACAAAGCATTGCCGGATGAGGGGGCGTTGAGCTTCCATGATGATCTGGGGGAGGCGCTGGCCGGGACGGATTGGGTGCAGGAAAGCGTGCCGGAGCGGCTCGACCTGAAGCACAAGGTGCATGCGCAGATCACCGAACTGGCCCCGGAATCCGCCGTAATCGGCTCGTCCACCTCCGGGTTCAAACCCACCGAGCTGACCGAGAAAGGCGCGCGGGTGATCGTGGCGCATCCGTTCAACCCGGTCTACCTGCTGCCGCTGGTGGAGCTGGTTGGGGAGGCGGATCACATGGCCCGCGCGGCGGAGATCCTACGCGGCATCGGCATGTTCCCCTTGCCCGTGCGCAAGGAGATCGACGCGCATATCGCGGACCGTTTCCTGGAGGCGGTCTGGCGTGAGGCGCTCTGGCTGGTGAAGGACGGCATCGCCACCACCGAGGAAATCGACGAGGCTATTCGCATGGGGTTTGGCCTGCGCTGGGCGCAGATGGGCCTGTTCGAGACCTACCGGATTGCGGGCGGCGAGGCGGGCATGAAGCATTTCATGGCGCAGTTCGGCCCGGCGCTGGAATGGCCCTGGACCAAGCTGATGGACGTGCCGGAGTTCAATGACGCGCTTGTGGATCTGATCGCGGGGCAGTCCGATGCGCAATCGGGCCATATGACGATCCGCGAGCTGGAGCGGCTGCGCGATGACAATCTGGTGGGCATGATGCGCGCGCTCAAGCAATCGGGCAGCGGGGCCGGGGGCACGATCCGGGCGCATGAGGCGCTGTTGGCGGAACCAGAGGGGGCGGATTTGCCGATCACCGTTGCCCGCGCCATTCCGCAAAGCTGGACCGACTACAACGGCCACATGAACGAAACGCATTACATCGAGCTTGGCTCCAAGGCCAATGACCGCTTCATGGAAATGGTTGGCTGCGATGCGGAGTACATCGCGTCGGGCGGCAGCTATTTCACGCTGGAGAACACCGTGCGCTATCTGGCCGAACTGAAGGCGGGGCAACGGGTGACGGTGGACACGCAAGTGCTGCAAGGGGAGGGCAAGAAGCTGCGGCTCTTCCACCGGATCATGGACGAGAGCGGCGCGGTGGCGGCGACGGTGGACAGCCTGATGATCCACGTCAGCCTTGAGACCCGCCGCAGTTCTCCGCCATCGGCAGGGATCAGCGCGAAGATCGACAGCTATGTGGTGGCGCAGGCGGATCTGCCCTGGCCTGAGGGCGCGCGCCGGTAAGATTTTTCGGGGCAAAAATCTTGTTTGGGGCGCTGCCCCGTCCTGCGGACTCCCCGGGATATTTAAGGCACAAAGAAACGGGAAGGGGTGCGGCGGATTTTGCTCTACGCTGCGTTATCTGGCGCTGAACGTATTCATACTTCGGCGCGCCGTACGGCGGACAAACGATCCACTGGATCGTTTGTTTACCCGCCTACCCTTGCGCCGAGCAAAATCCGTCTCGCGCAGGCGGCGCGTGGCAGACTCAGACGCCCCGCAGGGCCCCGGGATCTTTGAGGCACAAAGAAACGGGAAGGAGTGCGCGCCGGAGGGCGGGTGTTACGGCCGTCCCACCACGTCGTCGCGCAGGGTGCGCATGATCCGGCGGAAGGGGGCGCGGTGGCGGTTGCGCAGGTGCAGCGCGGCAAAGACCGGCTGGGTGATGATTGGCGCGCCCACGACGATCCGGGCCTCGCCCGCAGCCTGCATTTCCTGCGCAGTGCGGCGCAGGACGTAGGTTGCCCCGCCAAGAGCGGTAAACAGCCCGCAGCCCACCGCATGTTCACCGCAGGAGATGGTGCTGACCGACAGATCGGGCAGCAGTTCGGCGTGTGACATGGCAAAGGCCTGAGAATAGAGCGGCAGGATGTAGCTCTCCGCCTTGACCTGATCGAGCGTGTCGGCCTCGGAGGCGATCATCTGGTAACTCACCGTCCCGATGCTTTCGAAGTGCAGGTCGGGGTTGGGTTTGGGGGTGAAGAGGATGGCGAAATCCACATACCCGTCGGCCACGTCGGCACACATCTGCGTGGAGTAATCGCCTTCCACGTGGAAAGCGGTGTCCGGCAGTGCGCTTTGCAGGGCGGTGATCCAGGGGGCGACGCGCTCGCCGAGGATGTCGTGCTGGATGGCAACGCGCATGTTCGCCGCCTGACCGGTTTCGCGCACCGCTTCGCGCGCTACGGTCCAGTTGCGGCGCATGGTGCGCGCGTGCGGTTCAAAGCGCAGACCCTGAGTCGTCAGGTCTGTCCCGGCGCGGCTGCGCCGCAAAAGCGTGCAGCCAAGCGCCGATTCCAGGGTGCGCACCCGTCCCGAGACGGTGGACTGTGTAACCCCGAGGCGACTCGCGGTTCGGTTGAAACTTCTGGTTTCACAAAGGTCCAGGAAAGTTTCGATCTGGTCGATGTTCATGGCGGGTGTCGTGGCTGTGGTCTCTAATCGGATAAACCGATCAAAACACATGCGCCAGCCCAATTGAACCGAAAAGCGCGAGACGTAATAGTTTGCGGGACCGTTTCACGGATCACCTTTGGCGTGCCGACCCGGCGCAGCCAGTGGTCCGTGGGCAGCAAGACACTGAATAAGGAGAAGAACCGTGGCGGATTTGCCCGAAAAGGCGCGCGTGGTCATTATTGGGGGCGGCGTTGTCGGCGTCTCTACACTGTATCATCTGGCCAAGAAGGGATGGACCGATTGTGTCCTCCTTGAAAAGAACGAACTGACCGCAGGCTCTACGTGGCATGCTGCCGGCAACGTGCCGACCTTCTCGACCTCCTGGGCTATCATGAACATGCAGCGCTATGGGACCGAGCTGTATGCGCGGCTTGGCGAGGAAGTCGACTATCCGATGAACTATCATCAGTCCGGCTCGATCCGCCTTGCGCACACCAAGGAGCGCGTGCAGGAGTTCGAGCGCGCCTGTTCCATGGGCCGCTACCAGGGCATCCCGATGGAGATGTGGACGCCGGAGCAGGCCAAGGAGCGCTATCCGTTCCTCGAAATCCACGATCTGCTGGGCGTGCTTTACGATCCCACCGACGGCGATATCGACCCGGCGCAGCTGACGCAGGCGCTGGCCAAGGGCGCGCGCGAGTTGGGCTCCACAATCAAACGGTTCTGCCCGGCCACCGGTGTGACGCAGCTCGAGGATGACAGCTGGATCGTGCACACCGATCAGGGGGATGTGGCCTGTGACTATGTCGTCAACGCGGCGGGGTATTACGCGCAGCGGGTCAGCGAGTGGTTCCTGCCCTATGGCGGGCGCAAGGTGCCGATGATGGTGATGAGCCACCAGTACCTGCTGACCGATCAGATCCCCGAGGTTGAAGCCTGGTCCAGGGAACACGGCGGCAAGCTGCCGCTGATCCGCGACGTGGATGTGTCCTACTACCTGCGTCAGGAGAAGAACGGCTACAACCTTGGCCCCTATGAGCCGAACTGCAAGGGCGAATGGACCGAATCCGGCGATGCCATCCCGGAAGACTTCAGCTTCCAGCTCTGGCAGGAAGATCTCGACCGGATCGAGGATATTGTTGTCGACGCCATGGACCGCGTGCCGCTGATGCAGAGCGTGGGTGTCTCGTCGGTGATCAACGGCCCGATCCCCTACGCGCCCGATGGCCTGCCGCTGATTGGCCCGATGCCAGGGGTCAAGAATGCCTTTGAAAACTGCGTCTTTACCTTCGGGATCGCGCAGGGCGGCGGCGCTGGCAAGGTGATGGCGGAATGGATCGTCGACGGTCAGACCGAATGGGACATGTGGGCTGTCGATCCGCGCCGCTTCACCGATTACACCGACCACGAATACTGCGTTGAGAAGGGGCTGGAGGTCTATGGCAACGAATATGCCATGCACTTCCCGCATCACCGCTGGCCTGCCGCGCCGGACCGTAAGGTCTCGCCGGTGCATGAGGTGATCAAGGCGCAGGGCGGCCAGATGGGGGACTACGGCGGCTGGGAGCGCGCGAACTGGTTTGCGCAGCCGGGCGACGACACCTCCGAGGAGGCGACCAAGACCTGGGGCCGCGCTGGCCCGTGGGAGCCGCGCGTGCGCGAGGAATGCGAAGCGGTGCGTGATGGCGTCGGCGTTCTCGATCTGCCGGGCTTCTCGCGTTACCGCCTGACCGGGACGGGCGCGGCGGACTGGCTGCGCAGTCAGACAGCGGGCGGTCTGCCCAAGACCGGGCGCATGTCGCTGGCCTATTTCCCCGATGAGCGCGGCCGGATCGTCACCGAAATGTCTGTCGCCAAGAATGACGAGGACGATTACACGCTGATCACCGCCGCCGCCGCGCAGTGGCACGATTTCGAGTGGCTGAAACGCACGCTGCCCGAGGGGCTGAGCCTGACCGATCACACGCGGGAGATGTCCACGCTGATTGTCACCGGGCCGGAATCCCGCGCGCTCTTCGAGAAGATCGGCACCGATGCGGATCTGACCTTGCCGTGGCTGACACATCAGAAGGCCACCGTGGCGGGCCAGCCCTGCACCTTGGCGCGGGTGTCCTTTGCTGGCGAACTTGGCTGGGAAGTGCACGCGGAAAACGCCGTGATGCCAGCGCTTTACGAGGCGGTCAAAGGCGGCGGGGCGAAGCCGTTCGGCATGTTCGCACTCAACAGCCTGCGCATCGAGAAAGGCTACCGCGCGTGGAAAGGCGATCTGTCGACCGACTACAGCCTTGTCGAAGGCGGACTGGAGCGCTTCATCCGGCTTGCCAAGCCGCAGGATTTCCCGGGCAAGACCGCGCTTTCGGTTGAAATGCAGTCCGGACCGGCGAAGCGGTTTGTTACGCTGAAGGTGGACGCGGGCGAGGCGGATGCGCCGTACATGTCGACGGTCTGGCAGGGCGATGATGTGGTTGGGGAGACCACATCCGGTGCCTGGGGCTATCGCGTGGGCAGTTCCATCGCGCTGGGCATGGTCCGCACCGATCTGGCGGTGCCGGGCACGGAGCTTGAGGTCGATATCTACGGGGAGCGCTGCAAGGCGGTTGTCCAGCCGGACGCCCCGATGTGGGATCCGGAAAACGAAAGACTGCGCGCCTAAGGGCGCGGGGTTCGGGTCAGGGGGACCGCGCGTCTTCCTGACCCAAGGGAGGAGGGCCCAAGGGCCGATCAGAGAAAGGCAAAGCCAATGAGCGCATCTGCTGAAGCCCCGGAACGTCGGCGTAGAGGGGGAGGGCGCGCGGCGCGCGTGGCCTCGCGCGCGGCACCATTGAGCGAAGACACGCGGCCCGTCCGCCCCGGCATGAAAGGCGGGCAATACAACCCGTTGACCGAAGCCGAGGTGCAGCGCATTCACCACGCGGCGCTTGAGGCGCTGGAGGTGGTCGGAGTCAGTCAGGCGCCGGAGACCGGCCAGAAGGCGATGATCGAAGCGGGGGCGATCCTGGGCGACGACGGGCGCCTGCGCTTTCCGCGGGCCTTGGTCGAGGACATGCTGGCCAAGGCGGCGCGGGGCATCACCCTGCACGGGCGTTCTTCGCAGTTTGATCTGCAATTGACGGACACGCGGGTGCATTTCGGCACGGCGGGCGCGGCGGTGAACGTGGTGGATGCGGTCACGGGCGAATATGAGCCGTCAACGATCAAGGACCTCTACGATTCTGCGCGGCTGGCGCAGAACCTCGACAACATCCATTTCTTCCAGCGCACCATGGTGGCCTGCGATATTCGCGATGTGACCGAACTGGATGTCAACACGGCTTATGCCTGTCTCAGCGGCACGCAAAAGCACATCGGCACGTCGATCTCGGATCCGATCACGGTCGAGCCCGTGATGGACCTGCTGCACGTTGTGGCAGGCTCTGAAGAGGCATGGCGGGCAAGGCCCTTCATGTCCATGTCCTGCTGTTTTGTCGTCCCGCCCATGAAGTTTGCCACCGAAAGTTGCGAGGCGATGGAAAAGTGCATCGCGGCGGGCATGCCGGTTCTGCTGCTCTCGGCCGGGCAAGCGGGGGCGACGGCCCCTGCGCCGATTGCGACGGCGATTGTGCAGGCGGTGGCGGAGTGCCTTGCGGGCGTGGTCTATGTGAATGCCATCGCGCCGGGCCATCCGGCGATCTTTGGCACATGGCCGTTTGTCTCGGACCTGCGCACCGGGGCGATGTCGGGCGGTTCAGCCGAACAGGCCCTCTTGTCGGCGGGCTGCGCCCAGATGCACCGGTTCTACGGCATCCCCGGCGGCGCGGCGGGCGGCATGACGGACAGCAAGGTGCCGGACATGCAGGCCGGTTGGGAGCAAGGGATCATCAATGTGCTGTCGGGCCTGTCGGGGCTGAACATGGTCTATGAATCGGTGGGCATGTATGCCTCGCTCATGGGTTTTTCACCCGAGGGCATGGTGCTGGGCAACGATGTCATCGGGCAAGCGCTGCGCTGTGTGCGCGGGATCGACGTGACCGAAGATGCGCTGTCCATGGAGGTGATGAAATCGGTTTGCCTCAATGACGGGCCGGGGCACTACCTTGGCACGGATCAGACGCTGTCGCTGATGCAGACGGAGTATCTTTATCCCGATATCGGCAACCGGATGACGCCAAAAGATTGGAATGAACAGGGGCGGCCTGCCTTGCTCGAAGCAGCGCAGGCGCGGGTGAAGGGTATTCTGTCCGAGGCCCCGTCGCTGATCGCGCCGGATCTGGATCGTGCGGTTCGGGAGCGCTTTGCGATCCATTTCTGATCGTGGTTGAAACGAGACGTGTGCCGAAGGCCTGCGGGAAACCTGCGGGCCTTTGTGCGTTTTGTGTGGGAATGCGCGGGCATGTGAACCGGGCTACGGCCCCGATGTATCTTGTGGCGCTTGGCAATGTGATAACATACCATTCCGGGCAGGACATATGGCAAGCAAGGATGGGGCATGAACAACGAGAGTATGGACAACCGCATACCGGTGACCTTGCTGACGGGCTTTCTGGGCGCCGGAAAAACCACACTTCTCAATCACTTGATCCGCGATCCCGAGGCCGGGCGCGTGGCGGTGATCATGAACGAGTTCGGGGATGTCGGGCTGGACCATGACCTGATCGAGGCGGCGACCGAAGAGACGATCTTGATGGAGTCGGGCTGCCTGTGCTGCACGATCCGCCGTGATCTGATCAAGACGCTGAGCAAGTTGAGCGCGCGGAGGCGGCGGGGTGAACTGGGGTTTGACCGGGTGATTATCGAGACCACCGGCATCGCCGATCCCGGCCCGATCCTGCACTGCCTTGCCGCCGGAAACAGCGTCGCGGCAAGTTTTCGGATGGACGGGGTTGTGACGGTAGCGGATGCGGCCACGGGCGCTGAAACGCTCGACCGGCAGTTTGAATCGGTCCAGCAGCTGGCGATGGCGGATCTGATCGTGCTGTCCAAAACCGATCTGGTCGATCCGTCCGCGCTGGCCCGCTTCGAGGCCCGGCTGGAGCAGATCAACAGCACCGCGAAGCGGGTGCGGGCGGAGCGTGGCCGGGTGCCCGTGGGTGTGCTCTTTGGCCTGTCTGCCATGCGGGGCGGTGTGCAAGAGGACGATGTTGCGGCATGGCTGGGCGCGGAGGCGGCCAAACCCGATCCGCTCGCCGGGTTGTCCGGTTTTTCGCAAGTCCTGCAAGGCGGCGCTCAGCCTGCGGCTCTACCCTTTGCTGCGACCGCCCAGCCTGCGCCTCTTGATCACAGAATTGCTTCTGCTTCGATTTCGGTCGAGACGCCGATCCCGGCGGAGGTGTTTGATTTCTGGCTGGACACGCTGATCGCGCTCAAGGGGCCGAACGTGCTGCGGATGAAGGGGATCCTGCATGTCGAGGGGCTCGCCTATCCCTTTGTGTTTCACGGCGTTCAACACGTGTTCGACGCGCCTGTCCCGATGAAATCCTGGTCCGGGGATGACACCACCAGCCGGGTTGTCGTGATCGCGCGGGACATGACCGAAGAAGAGCTGCAGGCCAGCCTGAGCCTGTTGCTGCGGCGCAAAACGGAGAAACCCGCGATGTAGCGGGGCGCTTGGTGCAAATACGGCCTGTGCCATTCTTGACTATTTAACTTTTGGCTTAAATATCGCATCACGCCCGGTGAAACGCTCAGGACAAGGATTGATACGATGATCAGCGAACAGGATCTTACCGCAGCCCGGACCGCTTGGGGGGACGCACTTGTTGCCATTTCCAAGGCTTACGAGGAAGGCGGGATCGAGAGCGCGCGCGCTCTGGCTGTCACGGTGATCGACACGGCTTATGGCTATAACCTTGGCCCGGTGCTGTTCAAACCGACGCTGAGCGGCGGCGAGAAGACCTTCCGCACCACAAAAGAAGGCTGCCTGTCCTATTTCGTGGGGCACGACGCGGACTATCCGCAGGACGGCGGCTTTGGCATCAAGGGGTGGCGCGAGGTGCGTTCGGAGACGGCGGCCAGCTTCATTGATGGCAACACCGGGATCTGGATGGGTTGGATGTTCTTCACCGACAAGGACGGCAACACGATCAAGGTCGACAAGACCTTTGGCTACAGCAAGGACGCGGACGGCGCGGTGCGCATTGTGCTGCACCACTCTTCGTTGCCGTTCGAGGGCTGATCGCGGATCCGGCGGAGATCGGGCGCGTCGCGTTTGGTCTCTCGGCGGGTTCCTACCCGATAGGCCATGATCGGTCTCTTGCGCGGCAAAAGACGGCGGCGCGAGAGACAAAAAGAACCCGGCGCGGCGTACTTTCCGCCAAGCCCGTGATGACCCCGGCGACAGTCGGGGTTTTTACATGTTTGGCGCTTGTTACGACGCCTTTTGACATTGCGATAATTAACCATTTGAAAACATTCAAAAGTTGGTCGATTTGTTCACTCAATTCATTCGGCTTTCGGAATGCATCCCTGTATGAAACCGGTGTTTTCAAAAAAGGGATCTGCGATGTTGAACGTTTTCAAGGGGCTTGCCGTTTGTCTTGTGACACTCCTGCCTTGCGCGGCTAGCGCGGCAGAAGAAGCGCCATTCACCGTGGGCGGCACCACGGTTGTTGACACGGATCAGGCGATGACGCTGTTCGAGGAAGAAGCGCATTTCTTTGACGCGCGCAAACCCTCCGACTTTGAGGCGGGCCGCGTTCCCGGCGCGGTCAACTTCTTTGCCAAGCAAACGGACAGCGCCGATATGGTGCTGGAGGTCGCGCGCAAGGAGGATGTGATCGTGGTCTATTGCAACGGGCCGCGCTGCCTGATGTCCGCCGTTCTGGCAGAGAATCTCGTGGCTTGGGGCTTCACCGAAGTGCGCTATTACCGCGACGGTTTCCCGGCCTGGTACAACGCAGGATATCCCATCGAATAAACCTTTTCCCATAAACAGGCGCATTTCATCATGACCTTGTCTAGCCGAATTTTAACCAGCATTGTTTTGTTTACGGCTGTGCTCCTTGGCGGTCTCTATGTGGGCGGCAAACGCGTTGTGGACAGTGTCGAAACGGCGCTCCTGTCCAAAAGCGCGGATGATGCGGCGGCGGCGGTCACTGCGCTGCTGTCGCGCAGTGAGAAACCTCTGATTGACCTCAGCCGCATCATGGGCCGGGAACGGGCGATCGGCGCGGCCATGGCCGAGGGGCGTTATGGCGATCTCGACGATCTGGTGCGCCCGACCTTCAACCGCGTGGCCGGCACCCATGTTGTCACGGATCTGACCATGTTCACGGGGGCGGGGGAGCAGGTACTGTCCCTGTCGGTCTACGAAGATACGCAGACAGCACGCGGGGCAGGGATCCCACCGTTTGTGGCGCAAACGCAGGAGACAAGGCGCAACACGTTCGGCGTGACGCAGATCACCGATGAGCGCTTTGGCACTGCGCTGGCCTTCCCGCTGCGCCGGGGGCGCGAGATTGTCGGCACGGTGTTGCTCGGTCTGGATATCGAAGTTGCGGTGCCGGACATGGCGCATATGATCAACGGCACCGCGCTGCTGGTCGAAGCCGCGCCTGGCGCCAGCCCGACGTTCCGGGCGTTCAGCGGTCTGCCGGAGTTTCCCGCATCGGACCATGACGCCGCCGCCGAGGGAGTGGAAACGGGCGCTGATGTGACCGTTGAAGCCGGTGTTTTTGGCACTGCAGCGCTGGCCGCACTGGGCGGTGAACGCCCCGCGGCGATCATGGATTTCGGCGCGAAGAGCTTTGTCGCGGCGCTTTATGAGGTTGGCGTTCTGTCCAATGGCACCGCGCTTTCGGCCCTGTTGGTGACGGATTTCACCGAGGCGCGAAAGCTCAAGCAGTCCACGGTACAAACGGTGATGATGACGGTTGCGGGGTTTGTCATCGCCTTTGTGGCGTTGCTCATGCTGTGGTTGCGCGGTCAGTGCAGGCCATTGAAAGATATTGCTGCGGCCTTGTCGCAGGTGGCTGAAGGGCAGACGGTGACGCGCAGGCGCCCCAATCGCCCTGCACAGGAAATCGCGCGGCTGGATTCGGCGTTCGAGACCTTTGCCGAGAAGATCCGGCACGAGGAGCAGGCGGCGGCGGAGCTTGCCCTTGTGGTTGAAGCCTGCGCCAAGGGCGATTTCACCCAGAGGCTCCCTGTCACCGACAAGTCGGGCGTGTTCGCGGCACTCAGCGCGGATGTGAATCGGATCGGGGAGGCGGCAGACGAAGGGCTGACTGCCGTCAAACATGGGTTGGAAGAGCTTGAGCGGCGCAATCTGACCTACCGGATGCCAGAGGGGTTCACCGGGATCTTCGCGGAGATCGCCACCTCCATGAATGCCTCCTTTGACAGCCTGTCAAACGTGATCGAAACGGTCACGGAGGCCGCAAGCGTGGTTCACAGTTCGGGGGCGCAACTGGCGAGCACGACGGGCGAGCTGGCAACGCGCACCGAGAAGGATGCGGCCAGCCTGGAGGAATCGTCTCGCAATCTGGCCCAGATCAACGGTGCGATCAGGCGGTCTGCTGCGGACGCGATGTCGGCGCGGGACACCGTGGAACGGATTTCCGAAAAGGCGGACGCGGGCCGGGGCATGTCCCGGAACGCCATTGAAGCGATGGACAGAATCAAGCAGTCCTCCGAAGAAATCGGCAAGATCATCGGTGTGATCGAAGATATCGCCTTTCAAACCAACCTGCTGGCGCTCAACGCTGGTGTCGAGGCGGCGCGGGCCGGAGAGGCGGGGCTTGGCTTCAGCGTGGTTGCGGCGGAAGTGCGCGCATTGGCGCAACGTACGGCCCAGTCGGTTCAGGAAGTCTCTGGCCTGATCGCAAAATCGGCGGGGAACGTGGAGTCCGGTGTGGGGCTGGTCCGGCAGTCTGATGAGTCCATGGCCGATATTCTCAGCGAGGTGGTCTCCTCCGTTGACGTGATCGAGAACATCGCAACCTCCACGAAGAGCATCGAAACCAGCGTGTCGGAGCTTCAGGACGCCACGCGCAACATTGACCATTCCATGCAGTACAACGCGGCCGGTCTGGAACAGACCCGCGCGGCGGTCGATGATCTGGACCAACGCGCCACCCATCTTGCAGCCGCGATGCGCAGCTTTACCCTGAACAAAGGCGGCCCCGGCGGCCACGCCATCGCGGCGGAATAAGGGCGGGCCAGGCCGCTTGGGAAATCGGCGTTTCCTTTCTGCGACACTCTGTGCAACGAACTAGGAGAGGGCATCCCCCTTCTGTCCCATCACGGAGTAGGAAGACGCATATGAAAGTTGGGTTCATCGGCCTCGGGAACGTCGGCGGCAAGCTGTCGGGCTCCCTGTTGCGAAACGGAATTGATCTTACAGTTCATGATCTTGATGCGGATCTTGTCGCAGAGTTCGTCGCACAGGGCGCACGAAACGGCGCGGGCCCGGCAGAACTGATGCGCACATGTGACGCGGTCATCACCTGTCTGCCGTCACCGGCCGCTTCTGCTGCAGTGATGGAGGAGATGCTGCCGGAGGTCACGGCGGGCAAGATCTGGATGGAGATGTCCACGACTGACGAGGCCGAGGTCAAACGCCTTGGCGCGCAGGTCGCGGAGCGGGGCGGGGCAGCAGTGGACTGCCCGGTTTCAGGCGGCTGTCACCGCGCCGCGACAGGCAACATTTCGATCTATGCGGGCTGCGACCGGGCAACCTTCGAGCGGATCGTGCCGCTTCTGAAAACCATGGGACGGCGCATTCTGCACACCGGGGACCTCGGCTCCGCATCGGTGCTGAAGGTTGTGACCAACTACCTCGCCACGGCCAATCTTGTGACCTGCTGCGAGGCCCTTGTCACCGCCAAGGCCGCGGGGATGGATTTGAACACCGCCTATGAAGCGATCAAGATTTCGTCCGGCACGTCGTTTGTGCATGAAACCGAGAGCCAGGTGATCCTGAACGGCTCGCGTGACATTTCCTTTACCATGGATCTTGTGAAGAAGGACGTGGGGTTGTTTCAGGAGGTGGCGGATCGCCACGCGGTGCCGCTGGAGATCGCGCCGATGCTTGTTGATATTTTCGATGACGGTATCGCGCGCTTTGGAGAGCGGGAGCTTTCTCCAAATATTATCAAGCGTTTGGAGGAGGCGACCGGGCTGGACATTCGCGCACCGGGCTTCCCGCCGGAAATGCAGGACGATGAACCCGAAGAGCCCGGCTACGAAGTGGTCCCGAAAGGCGGCTGAACTCTCTGCACTGTGGGGCAGTTGGACCGGGTGGATTGCACCCGGTCCGTCCGCTCAGACTAATCCGGCATCTTTACCGATTTTGAACCGGGATGGGCGATATTTGCGGCGATTCCATGCGGTCTGCCGGGTTGTTTGATGCATTCCAGTCAAAATAACGCTTCAATGGCGTTGGTGAAAAAACAGAACGTTTCCATCATCCTGGCGATCCTATTGGCGTTCGGGGTGGTGTTTTTGGCATCGGGTTTCATCCTCCAGCAAAACGCGACGATTTCGATGCAAAGCCAACGGGCGGCGGTGCGCAATGAGGCGAGCCTGCTGCGCTCGAACCTCGAAGGCACCGTAAACGCCGACATCGAATTGTTCCGAAGCATCGCCGCCGTCCTGTCGACCGAGCCGGATATGCAGCAGGCGCGCTACAGCACACTTTTGTCCCAGATTACGAAAGGCCGCGAGCGGTTTCGGAACGTCGCGGCGGCGCCCGGTCTTGTCGTGTCCATGGTCTATCCGGTTGAACAGAACAGGGCTGTGTTGGGGCTGGACTACCATCAGAATGCGGCGCAAAGGGCGGCGGCCTACCGGGTGCGCGACAGCGGCGGCGTCGTTCTGGCCGGGCCGGTCAATCTGCTTCAGGGCGGATCGGGCTTTATCTACAGGTTGCCGGTTTTCACCGGCAGCGGCGCTGATAAGTCGTTCTGGGGCATCGTGAGCGCCGTGATCGATGTGGACCTGGTCCTGGCCGAAGCCGGGGTTACATCGAACGATCTTGGTATCGAAGTGGCGCTTGTGGGCAAGGACGCCACAGGCGCGGAAGGAGAGTTGTTTTTCGGGGATGCAGCGATCCTTGAGGACAATCCGGTTCAGGTTGAAATCACGCTGCCCGAAGGGTCCTGGATGCTGGGAGCTCGTCCCAAGGGAGGCTGGCCTGCGACGCCGGAAAACTTCTGGCTGCTCCGGGGCGGGCTGGTGCTGGCCGGGTTGATGATCCTGACCCCGCTGGTTCTGTCAGGGCTGCTTGCATCGGCACGCAGCCGCGCCATTGCCACGTTGCGCCACCGGGAGCAGGAACTGCGCACCATGGCAAAACGCCTCGAGATCGCTCTGAAAGGATCGAGGATCGGCGTGTGGGAAAGTAATCTCGCCACCGGCGAGACGTTTTGGGACCAGTCGATGTGCACGCTTTATGAAACGCAGAGCGGTCCGGGGATCCAACCGGCCGGTGTCTGGGAGGACGCGCTGCATCCGGAGGATCGTGCCCGGGCGATTGAATGCGCTGATGATGCCAAGACCAGCGGCAAGTTGTCCACGGACTTCCGCATCATCCTGCGCGACGGCAGCATCCGCCACATCCGCGCCCTGGCCAGCAATGTGACGAAGGGAGACACGGAGTGGCTGATCGGGATCAACTGGGATGTGACGGCGGATGTTCAACTGCGCGAAGAGGTGGTGCAGGCCAACCTGAACCTGCTTGAGAGTAATTCGGAGTTGCAGGAGGCGAAGGCGCGCGCGGAAAGGGCGGACCGGGCCAAATCGGAGTTTTTGGCCAACATGAGCCACGAGATACGCACGCCCATGAACGGCATCGTCGGGGCGGCGGATCTTTTGTACGAGGGCGATTTGCCGGCGGAAGAAAAGCAGAACGTGGACATGATCCGCGACTCCTCGCTCGCGCTGCTGAAAATCATCAATGACATCCTGGACTTGTCGCGTCTTGAGTCCGGGGAGCCGGTCATGTGCAGCGAAGTTTTTGACCTGCGCGCGACCATTCTTGGGGCGACCAGCATTTTTCGCGTGAAGGCGAGCCAGAAAAAGATCGCGCTGATAACAGAGATAGACGACCAGTTGCCGCAATATGTGTACGGCGATGGGGGGCGGCTGCGTCAGGTGTTGGTGAACCTGCTTGGCAACGCAGTCAAGTTCACGTCCGATGGGCAAGTCGCCTTGCGCGCGTTTGCCAGTGCAACGCAGCCCGACACGCTGATCGTGGAGATTGAAGACAGCGGGATCGGCATCCCGCCAGAGCGCCAATCGGCGATATTCGAGCGCTTTTCGCAGGTGGATGCGGCAGTGACGCGCGCCTATGGCGGCACGGGGCTGGGCCTGACGATCTCGCGTCTGCTCGCCAAACGCATGGGCGGGGACATCGCGCTGACCTCGGAGGTCGGGAAAGGCACGTGTTTCACCGTAAGCGTCGTGCTGCCAGCTGCCGAAGCTGAGCCAACACCGGTGAAGGCGCAAACCGGTGAGGATCTGTCACATCTTGAAGGTCTGCGCATTCTTTTGGCGGACGACAATCAGACAAATCGCGTCTTGATAGAGAAATATTTGAGGAATCAACCTGTTATCTTGTCTCAGGCCACGAACGGCCTTGAGGCGGTTGCACTGTGTCAGCATGAGCCGGACGTTGTCTTGATGGACATGTCCATGCCCGAACTCGACGGGCTGTCCGCGACCCGTCGGATCCGGGATCTGGCGATCAGGCAACCCCATATCATTGCGCTGACAGCCAATGCTTTTGACAAGGATCGTCAACGCTGCCTCGACGCAGGCATGGACGATTTCCTGGCCAAGCCGATCAGGAAGCACGACCTTCTGGAGGCGCTGGTTCACTTTGCGAACACACTGGACCGTCCCGGCGAAGAGCAGGGCAAGACCCGCCGCCGAGCCGGATCCTGAGGGCCGTGGTCGTGCGGTGGAGGGTTCGTTCGAGGACGGAAAACCTCGGGCATTCGGGCGCGGGATGCGCCAACTGGATCAATCCGTCTTCGGCGGCGGTGTGGCCGACGGGGCCCCGAGGGTGGCGGCGATGTTCTTGCCGCCGTAGTTTTCGATCATCTTTTCCTGATCGGCAAAAGCCATGGCATCGACCGTTTCGGGATCGCAAATCCTGCGCATCTCGCCTTGGAGCGCGGCCAGAACCGCTGCCTGTTCGGGGTGCCCGGCAAGGTTTGTTGTCTCTTCCGGGTCTGCCTCCAGATCAAAAAGTTCCGGCGCGTAGCCAACATATTCAATGAGTTTCCAACGCCCTTTGCGCAACATGAACGCGCCGGACACCGCGCCGACCGCGTGATACTCGCTGAACACGGCGCGCTCGGGATTGTCCTGTGATGCGGCAAGCGCGTAGAGGGACTGACCGGGCCTCTGCCCCGGCAGATCGGCGTCAAAGTGGTCCAATATGGTCTCCGAGACATCCAGCAGGCTGGCCGTTGTGGCGCATTGCGCGCGCGGTCGCACCTCCGCGTTTGGGGCCGGGGCGACGATGAGGGGGATCGAGGCGGATTCCTCATACATGTTCATCTTGCCCCAAAGCCCGCGCACGCCCAGGTTTTCGCCATGGTCGCTGCTGTAGATGATGGTGGTGTCCTCATACTGGCCGCTGGCCTTGAGCGCAGCCACGATCCGCCCGACGTTGTGGTCCATGTAGCTGGTTAAACCATAGTAGGCGGCGATGGCCTGACGCCGTTCGTGCGCGTCCTTCCAACCGTCTTCCCCGACCATGGCAAAGGCCAGTTTCTTGATCCAGGGATGCTGTTCGTAGCCGTCTTTTGGCGAGAGTTTGTCCGGCGGCAGGCTGTCTAGCGGGTAGAGATCATAGAACTCCTGCGGCGCGACAAGAGGGTGATGGGGGGCAACGAGTCCGACATAGAGGCACCACGGCTCCTGATCCCCGGCGGCGTCCGACAGCCAATCGCAGGTGCGATCGGTCACCGCCTTGTCATAGCGGGTGTAGCTGCTGTCGCCGGGGCCGACGTAGTCGCCCATCATGCGCACTTCCTTGTGGTAAACGCGCTCGTCTTCCTTGCGGATCGAGCCCCAGACCATGCCGACCCCGTCGTGGACATGCATCGGGATGTGCTGAACATCGAACCCGGCATCATCTTCGATGGTCCGGTAATGTAGCTTGCCAATCGATTCGACCCGAACGCCCTTGTCCTGAAGCGCATGGCCCCAACCGCGCGGCGTGCCGGTATAGGGCATGGCGTTGTCCCACAGGCGAACCTGGTGGCTGTATTGCCCGGTGGCGAAGGCTGCGCGCGCCGGAACACAGATCGGTGACGGCGTATAAGCGTTGGTGAAGCGGGTGCCGCGCGCGGCCAGAGCATCAAGATGCGGGGTTTTGGCAACCGCATGTCCAGCGCAGGACATGGCATGGGCCTGATGCTGGTCAGACAGGATGACCAGGAGGTTCGAGGGTTTCTTCATCGGTCAGGTGTCTTCCGGTTCGGGTGGGGTGATGTCGAAATCGGTCTTGGTCGCGGCGGCGGCGATGGCCTTGATGGCTTTGCGCACGACCTCTTGTTCTTCGGTTGTGAGGGTCGCGACGAGGTGTTGTTGCCGGGCATCAAGGACCGGGCCGAGCCGGTCATGCGCCCTGCGCGCCCTGTCGGTGAGTTCGAGCACGTGCTGTCTCTTGTCCTCGGGGCAGGGGTGGACGACCACGTAGCCTTTTGCCTCCAACACGGCGAGCATCTTGCTGAACTGGCCTTTGTCCAGACCGGCGGCGGTGCGCACGGCGGTTGAGCTGTGCGCAATGTCGAGCGCAACAACCCGGACGATTCGCCACTGCGCCAGGTTCAGATCGCCGTATTGGGCGATGATCACCTTGGCCTGAGCGCTCAGGGCCGAATGCAACTGCGCAATCTGAAATGGCAGATGCAAGCCGAGATCGATCGCACTTTCTGATTTAGCCATGGCTTTGGGTCCTCCCTCCGAAAGTCAGATTCGACCGGTTTCGTGGAAAAGTCAACTTGATCGTTGACTTTTCCACCATTTGAGGTGAGAAATGATCCCAACACGTCGATTGCTTCAGGGAGGAAAGCATGAAGAAGACGCTTAAACTTGCGGCCGCAGCGCTGGCCGGGGTCTGCATTTCCACAGCCGCCTTTGCACAGGACTGGACGCCGCCGGGGCCGATCAAGATGATGATCGCCTTTGCCGCGGGCGGAGGAGCCGACACGCAGGCCCGGCTGATCGCGGAAGAGCTGGAAGCCCGGCACGGCTGGAAAATCATTCCCGAGCAGGTGACCGGCAAAGGTGGCCTGAATGCGGTCAACGCGCTCAAGGGCGAGGCGACGGATGGCACCGCCATTGCGATGATCGTCACCGAAACGCTGGGCTACAACATGGCGTCGGCGAAAGCCGGGCAGCCGACCGATGTGACCCCGATCAGCACGACGGCGGGCACGCAGATGGCGGTGGTTTCGCTTGCGTCCAAAGGCTGGAAAACGCTGGGTGACGTGATCGAAGCGGCCAAGGGCGGCGAGCAGATCCGCTTTGGCGTGATGACCGGTCAGCTTGGCGATCTGGCCTATATCATTGGCAAGGAAAACGGTGTCGACTTCAACATCATCTCGGTGCGCGGCGGCAAGGCTGTCATGAACGGGCTCAACGCCGGGGACATGGACATCGGGTTTGGCGCTGGTGTTCAGGCCAAGGCTGTGGCGTCCGGAGACATGGTGGAACTGGCTTCGGCGCGCAGTGACGCGCTGATCAACTCGCCGGATGCGCCGTTGCTGACGGATTACGGCGTTTCTTACGTGAACGAGACCGCCTTCATGTTTGCCGGTCCGCCGAACATGGACGCCGGCGCGCGCGACGCGATTGCAGCGGCGATTGCCGATGTGGTGAACGCAGAAGGCGGCAAGGCCAACGCCTTTATCACACGCGCCTTTGGCGGCCCGGTGGTGCTTCACGGCGCAGAGCTTGAATCCGCCGTACAAAACGATTTCGACGCGTCCGGCGCGTTGATCCAGGCTGCATCGGAATAACCGTCCGATCGCTTCGGGCGGCCATGAGTGCCGCCCGACACGCCCCTTCAAACCTCGTGAGATCGTTATGCGCAAACTCTCTGCCAACACGGCACTGGGTCTGGGATGTATTGCCGTGGCGCTGGTCGTGGCCTTCGTCTGGATCCCTCTGGACACGGACACCTGGCTCGTCGAACGCAAGCGCGGGAAGTACATCATCGGCGACAGCCTCGCGCCGACTTTGGCCATGGGGTTTGTCCTGGTCGCAGGCTTGTTGCTGTTGCTGGAGAAAGGCGAGAGCGATGAGTACCCCCGCCGCGACAATCTGATTTTCATCGGTGCCATGGCCGGGATCGGCATCGTCAGCCTTTTGTTGATGCGCTGGGCCGGACCGGGGATTGCTGCGCTGTTTGCCAGCGAGGAATACCGGCTGCTGCGCGACACTGCGCCGTGGAAGTACATCGGTTTTGTGCTCGGCGGTGTGACCATGATCTTCACGATGATCACCTTTGTCGAGGAGCGGCCAAGCTGGCGCGCGCTGTGGATTGCGCTGGTCGCGGTGGCCGGGATCATCCTGCTCTATGACGTGCCGTTCGACGATATCCTCCTGCCGCCAAACGGGGACGTGTGATGACCGATCTTGGCACGCTTGATTACATCTGGCTGGGAGTTCTTGCGGTATTTCAAGGACCTGAGGCCTTCTCGCTGCTGGGTTTGCCGATCTCGGTGACCGTGGTGATGGTCACGTTCGGGTTGATCCTTGGCATCGTCGTGGGCGCGACCCCGGGGCTCGGCAGCGTGATTGCCATGGCGATTTCCCTGCCCATTCTCATCTCTGTCTTCGGCTTCAACTCTGACGCGCTTTTGCCGGTGCTTGGGTTCCTGATCGGGGTGATGAAAGGCTCCACCGTGGGCGGCGCGGTACCCGCGATCCTGTTCAACACGCCCGGCACGCCGGATGCCTATATGACGACGCTGGACGGCTATCCGATGGCGCGGGCAGGCAAGGCCCGCAAGGCGCTGCGGATCTCGCATTTCTCGTCCGTTTCGGGGGACACGTTTTCGGACATCGTTCTGATCCTCTGCGCGCCGTTTCTCGCTATTCTGGTCGAAGCCTACCTTGACCTGCCGGAGAAGACGGCGCTGCTGATCCTGTCGCTCAGCTTCATTGCGGCCGTGGTTGGCGGATCGGCGGCGAAGGGTTTGTTGAGCTGTGGCCTTGGGCTGCTCGCCGTCTATATCGGCACGGGCGAGGACTTTTATCCGAGGCTGAGCCTTGGCGCGCCCGCGCTGTCGGATGGCATCCCGATCACCGCCGCGGTGATTGGCATTCTGGTCATCGGGGCGATCTTCTTCGAGCTTGAAGGGCTGTGGCACCAGTCGCGCAAGGCGGGGCGGATCGAGGTGACGCGCGATGAAGGGGACCAGAGGCTGCACTGGGCCGACATCCGCCGCATCCTGCCTTACATTGGCCGGTCCGCCCTGATCGGCACCTCCATCGGTGCGTTGCCGGGGATCGGATCAACGCTGGCCGCGACGATTGGCTATGCCACGGGCAAACGCAGGCATGACCGCAACAAAGCCAAGGAAGACCCTGCGTTTGGACAGGGCGCGCCCGAAGGGATTGCGGCCACGGAAGCGGCGAACTCCTCGGTCTCAGGTGCAAACCTGATCCCTGTCCTGTCGCTCGGCATTCCGGGCAATACGGCGGCGGTTTTCCTGATCCTTGCGGCGGAGAGCATCGGTGGGCTCAACCCCGGTCCGGCGGTCTTCAAATTCTCGACCGAGCAGAACCCGGAACTGGTGATTGCCTTTGGTTTGTTCACCACGATGATCATTGCCAACCTGCTGAACTGGACGGTGGGCGGGGCGATGATGCGCTGGCTCGGCGTTCTGGTGCGCATCCCGAAACACTACCTGCTGCCTGTTGTCCTGCTGCTGACGCTGACCTCGCTCTACGTTCAGGAAACGGCGATGAGTGCGGTCTGGTTCGGCTTCGGCTTTGGTCTCTTGGGCTATTTCATGAAGCGCTTTGGTATCTCGCCCTTGCCCTTCGTGATCGGCTTTGTCCTTGGCGGACGGCTTGAGGCCACGGCGCGGCAGGCGTTTTCGGCCACCGGGGGCGACCCTTTCTTCCTTCTGAAGAGCCCGATTGCGGCGATCTTCATCCTTGCGGCCGTGGCCGTCGTCTATTTCTCCTTTCGCAAGCCAAAGGCAGCAAACCCATGACCCGTCCCAACATCCTGTTCATCACGTCAGACCAGCAGCGCGGCGATTGCTATGGCTTTCGTGGCCGCAACGTGCAGACGCCGCATCTGGACCTTTTGGCCAGCGAAGGGACAAGCCTTGAGACGGTTGTCACGCCCTGCGTGGTCTGCCAGCCGGCGCGGGCTTCGATCCTGACTGGCCTGCTGCCGCGCACCCATGGGGTGCATGACAATGGCATCGATCTGGACAAGGAGACGGGTGAAAAGGGGTTTGCCGCCTCACTGTCCGCCGCGGGCTATCACACCGGCAAGATCGGCAAGGCGCATTTCGCCACCTACCATGTGTTCGAAGACAGCGACACGGTGGAATCGATCCCCGGATCGCGCAAGGTGCCCGAAGGTTGGCGCGGCCCTTACATGGGGTTCGATCACGCGGAACTTGTTCATATCGGGCACAACTGGTGGCTGCCCGAAGAGCCGCCGGGTGGGTTGGCGTATGAGGAGTGGTACTACAGCGACGGGCGCGGCGAGTGGAAAAACAAGCTGCTGTGGGAAAGCGCGCGCGATCACAAGGGCGCGCCGCAGGTCTGGTCCTCGAAGCTGCCGGTTGCCTGGCACAACTCGACATGGATTGCAGACCGGGCGATAGATTTCATCAAGCAGGACCATGGCAAGCCGTTCTGTCTCTGGGTTTCCTTCCCCGATCCGCATCACCCGTTTGACTGCCCCGAGCCCTGGGCCTCGCTGCACCGGCCCGAAGAGGTTGATCTGCCCGAGCATCGGGAGCGCAACTTCGTAGGGCGGCCGTGGTGGCATCAGGCGGCGGTCGAGACCAAGATCGAAGGCAAAGGAGCGGAGGTGCGCACCAGTTATTCGCGCTACCCGGAGGTGCCGGACGAGCATCTGCGTGAAGTCATCGCCAACACCTACGGCCAGCTTGCGCTGATTGATCACAGCGTGGGCCGGATCATCGCGGAGCTTGAAGCGCAGGGTCTCGCGGACAACACCTACATTGTCTATACCGCCGATCATGGCGACTGGCTGGGCGATCACGGGCTGGTTCTGAAAGGGCCAATGCCTTTCGAAGGGCTGCTCAATGTCCGGGCGATTGTCAAAGGGCCGGATGTGCCCGTGGGCAAGGTCAGCCACGAGCCGCTCTCGACGCTGGATCTTGGGGCGACCTTCATGGATTGGGCCGGGGCGGACAGCCTGATGGAGATCCACGGGCGCTCCATGCGGGACGTGATATCCGGGGACGGCACCCGCGATGGGGCCTTGTCGGAATGGGAGCTTTTGCCGGGGCGCGTGGGCGTGGGCCTGTCGTTGCGCACGGTGCGGTCCAAAACGGCCAAGCTGACCGTGGATCTGAAGTCCGGGGCCGGGGAGATGTACGATCTCGAAAGCGATCCGAACGAGTTGGTGAACCTCTTCGACAACCCCGATCATGCGCAGTTGCAGGCCGATCTGACCGAAATTCTCATGGCGCGCCCGGATGACATTCAGCCGAACCGCGTGCCTGTGGGTATGGCGTGACATCGGGCGGATTGAGGGGCTGACAATGACAATCACCTGTGTCGACGACTTTCGCGCGCTGTACCGGCGCCGTGTGCCGAAGATGTTCTATGACTATGCCGAAAGCGGATCTTATACCGAAAGCACCTTTCGCCGGAACGAGAGCGATTTCGAGCGCCTGCTGATCCGGCAACGGGTTGGCGTCGACATTTCCGAGATCGATACCAGCGCCGAAATGGCCGGGGAGCGTGGCAAGCTGCCGGTGGCGTTTGCACCAGTCGGGATGCTGGGCATTCAGAACATCGGCGGAGAGATCAAGGTGGCCCGGGCGGCGCAGGCTTACGGCGTGCCGTTCATCCAGTCCACCATGTCGATCGCCTCCGTCGAAGAGGTGGCCGAGGCGATCAGGGCCCCTTTCTGGTTCCAGCTTTACGTGGTGAAGGACCGCGATTTTGTGCGCAACATGATCCACCGGGCGAAGGCTGCGGGCTGTTCACAGCTTGTGGTCACGATGGACTTGTCGATGCTTGGGCAGCGCCACAAGGATGTGAAGAACAAGCTGTCGATCCGGCCCAATCTGAAGAACCTGATCAACATCGCAACCAAGCCCCGCTGGGCCTATGAGTTTGCCACGGGACCGAAGCTGAGCTTTGGCAATGTGGTTGGGCATGCGAAAGGGGTGGACGATCTTGCCAGCCTGCTGACCTGGGCCGCGGAAATGGTGGACCCGGCGCTGGATTGGGATGACATCGAATGGATCCGCAAGGAATGGGGCGGGCCGGTGATCCTGAAGGGGATCATGGATGTCGAAGACGCGAAGATCGCCGCCGACATGGGGATCGAGACCATTGTCGTCTCCAACCACGGCGGGCGGCAGCTGGACGGGGCCGGGAGTTCGATTTCGTGGCTTCCGAAGATCGCGGATGCGGTGGGCGACCGGGTGGAGCTGATGCTGGATTCCGGGGTGCGCACCGGCATGGATATCTTCCGCGCCCGCGCGCAGGGGGCCTCTGGCGTGCTGCTGGGCCGCGCGATGGTCTATGCGCTGGGGGCCATGGGGCAGTCTGGCATCACGACGCTGCTTGAGGTACTGGAAAAGGAATACCGGACAACTTTGGGCCTGTCCGGGCGAACCGCGACCAAGGACATCACCCGCAGCGATGTGTATTTCTCCTGACCTTTTTCACCGCCTCGGCGCGGCGTCGATATGAGCGGGACAGACGGCAAGAGCGCCTGCTGCGCGCCGAGCCGGGTTGATGGCGGTCCGGCGGCACCTGAGCAGGTCACGGGCGAGGTCGAGCAGGACACCTCCGAACGCGTAGCGATCCCCGGCGGGCGCGGGCTGATCGGCACGGACCGGCCGGAATTGCCGGTGGATGGCGAAGCGCCGCTGCGCGAAAAGCGCGTGATGCCCTTCGAGATGGACACCACGGTTGTCACCAATGCGCGCTTTCGGCGGTTTGTGCAGGCGACCGGCTATGTCACCGATGCGGAACGGCTCGGCGACACCTTTGTTTTTGTGCACCTGTTGCCGATGGACGCGCCGCCGTCCCGCGCGGTCGAGGCTGTGCCGTGGTGGCGGGTGATCGAGGGCGCATGCTGGCATGCGCCGCTTGGTCCCGGCTCGGAGGCGGCCTGTGATCCCGATCATCCGGCGGTGCACGTGAGCTGGAACGACGCCCAGGCCTTTGCCAAGTGGGCAGGCGGGCGTTTGCCAAGTGAGGCGGAATGGGAGCACGCGGCGCGCGGCGGTCTGGGGGATGTGCGGTTTCCCTGGGGAGACCGGGAGCCAAACGACACGGATTTCTTTCCCTGCAATATCTGGCAAGGCCGGTTCCCGGATGAAAACCTGTTGCTGGACGGGCATTACGGGACGGCCCCGGCGCGCTCTTTTGAGCCGAACGGGTATGGGCTTTACAACATGGTGGGCAATGTCTGGGAATACACCTCCCAGCCGTTCCGGGTGAAATCCCTCAAGAAAGCGGTCAAACAGGCTCACGCGGGCAAGGCGGGCTTCAAGCTGTCCAAGGGCGGTTCGTTCCTGTGTCACGCAAGCTATTGCTATCGCTACAGGATCGCCGCGCGAACCGGCACGTCCGCTGACAGCACTACCTCACACCAGGGGTTTCGGCTGGTCTACGACGCCTGACGCCACCGTGGCGGGAGCCTCTGTGGTCCGGGTCAGATCGCGCCTTACATGTTGCTTCGAACCGTGATCTGAATGGGGGGCTTTCCCGTCAGGGAACAAGACGGATTCAATGCATGTGACTGAGGGAGGCGGTGCAATGACCGAGGCCTATGATCCCGGTGCCGATGGGGCGAAGATGGATTTCGAGGATGCGATGTCCTACGGGGACTATCTGCACCTGACCCCGGTTCTGACCGCGCAGCATCCGCAAAGCTCCGCGCATGACGAGTTGCTGTTCATCATCCAGCATCAGACGTCGGAGCTCTGGATGAAGCTGATCCTGCACGAGCTTGGCGCGGCGCGGGAGGCTTTGAAGAGCGGCGACATGGCGACGATGTTCAAGATGCTGGCGCGGGTGAGCCGGATCTTCGAGCAGCTCAACAACCAGTGGGATGTTCTGCGGACCATGACCCCGGCGGATTACACGGCATTTCGCGAGGCGCTTGGCCCGTCTTCGGGGTTCCAATCGTACCAGTACCGGATGATCGAGTTTGTCCTGGGCAACCGCAATCCGAACATGCTGGAGCCGCATCGCCACGTGCCGGAAGTGTCGGGCACGCTGGAGGCGGAACTGACGCGTCCAAGTTTCTATGACGAAGTTGTGGGCCTGCTGTTCCGCACCGTGGATGGGCACGAGGACAACCGTCCGGCGCTGCATCTGGACAGACCGCACAGCGCATTGCCGGAGGTTCAGGCCCGTTGGAAGGCGGTCTACGAAGACATTGACCGGTATTGGACGCTCTACGAGTTGGGCGAGAAACTGATGGATATCGAGGACTACTTCCGCCGCTGGCGCTTCAACCATGTGACCACCGTGGAGCGGGTGATCGGTTTCAAGCGCGGCACCGGGGGCACTGCCGGCGTGTCGTACCTGAGGCGGATGCTGGATGTCGAACTCTTCCCGGAACTCTGGCATGTGAGAGGTGAGCTATGACCCTGCCGCGCAAGGACTTTTTCGAGCTGCCCGAAGGGGTGATCTATCTGGATGGCAACTCGCTGGGGCCGTTGCCCAAAGGCGCTGCGGCGCGGGCTGCGGATGTCATAACGCGCGAATGGGGCGGGGAGCTGATCAAGGCGTGGAACACGGCGGACTGGATGGCATTGCCCGCGAAGGTCGGGGACAGGATCGCCGGGTTGATCGGCGCGCCTGCGGGATCGGTGGCCACGGGCGACACGCTTTCGATCAAGGTCTATCAGGCGCTGGCGGCGGCGTTGAAAATGCGCCCGGATCGCCGGGTTATCCTGTCGGACAGCGGCAACTTTCCTACGGATTTGTACATGGCGCAGGGCTTGGTTTCTACGGCAGGTCAAGGCCATGAGATCCGCACACCCGCGCCCGAAGCGGTGGCAGAAGCGATCACCGAGGAGGTGGCTGTCGTCATGCTGACGCAGGTGGATTACCGCTCCGGCCGGATGCATGACATGGCAGCAATTACCGCCAAGGCCCATGCGGTGGGGGCGGTGATGATCTGGGATCTGGCGCATTCCGCCGGGGCCGTTCCGGTCGATCTGACCACGTCAAACGCGGAATTTGCCGTTGGCTGTACCTACAAGTACCTCAATGGCGGGCCGGGAGCGCCGGCGTTTATCTATGCGCGCCCGGATATCGTGCTTGATGTGGAGCCCGCCTTGGCCGGTTGGCTCGGGCATGACGCGCCGTTTGCCATGGAGCCGGGCTACCGTCCGGCCATGTCCACAGAACGGCTGCGCGTCGGCACGCCGCCGATTGTGCAACTGTCGATCCTCGATGCCGCGCTGGATGCGTGGTCCGGGGTTGATATGGCCGATCTGCGGGCCGCCTCCGTGGCGCTGTGCGAGACCTTTATCCGGGAGGTCGAGGCGCGCTGCCCTGAGTTGACGCTGGCCTCGCCGCGAGACGCGGCAGAGCGCGGATCGCAGGTCTCGTTTGCGTTTGAGCAGGGCTATGCGGCGATGCAGGCGTTGATTGATCGCGGCGTGATCGGTGACTTCCGCGCGCCCAACATCATGCGGTTTGGCTTTACACCTTTGTACATCGAAGAATCGGACGTGCTCGCGGCCTGTGACATCATCGAAGAGGTGATCAAGGGCGAGGTTTGGCGGGATCCGAAGTATCAGACAAAGTCCCGCGTGACCTGACAAAACCCGAGCGAGGACGCCCGAGTTCAGGGGTTCGTCGCGATTGTCTTTTTTGTTCTCGCCGAGGTCGCAATTCGATGATCGCGGCGCAGGGCCACGGTTTACCCAAAGACATGTCAGGTGCCGCTCTTCATCACGGTTTGGAGGCGGAGAATTGGGAAGCCGGTGAAACTCCGGCACTGCCCCCGCAACGGTAACGGTGTTGTTTGGGGCGCGATGAAAACCACTGGAGCGGAGGAGCTCTGGGAAGGTGTTGCGCCCCGGTCCGATGGACCCCGCCGAAGTCCGGAAACCAGCCTGTCAAAACGTCAAACCGCGGGTGGCGGTCGGGATGCTGTTTCAGGGGCGGTCTCCTCTTGTGCCGCGCCCTGTGCGCTGTCCTGTTCTGCCGCCCGCCCAAGATCGTCGCGGGGACGCGGCAGGAGAGCGAAGATGAACGGGACACCCCTTACCGACATGCTGGCGCGGCGCAGGCCGGGTTATGCGCTGGAGCAGGCCTTCTACACCGATCCGGATGTTTTTCGGCAGGACATGGAAACGATTTTCTATCGCGACTGGCTCTTCGTGGCGCCGGTTTGCGAGCTGCCCAAGCCGGGCAGTTACATCACCCATCAGGTGGGCGCATATGGCGTGATCATCGTGCGCGGGCAGGATGGTGTGATCCGGGCATTTCACAACGCCTGCCGCCATCGCGGATCGGTGCTGTGCAAAGGCAGCAAAGGGACCAATCCCAAGATCGTCTGCCCCTACCACCAGTGGACCTATGAGCTTGACGGTCGCCTGTTGTGGGCGCGTGACATGGGCGAAGGGTTCGACGCCAGCCAGCACGGCTTGAAACCGGTGCATTGCCGGGAGGTGGCCGGGCTTTTGTACATCTGCCTTGCCGAAACCGCTCCGGATTTCGACACGTTCGCTGCGCTCGCCGAGCCCTATCTGGCGGTGCACGATCTGAGCGACGCCAAGGTCGCTTACGAGAGCAGCATCGTCGAACATGGCAACTGGAAGCTGGTCTGGGAGAACAACCGGGAATGCTACCATTGCGGCGGCAACCACCCGGGCCTGTGCCGGTCTTTCACCGATGATCCGACGGTGACGGGCATTGAAGAGGGCGTCAGCCCGCCGCATCTTCAGGCGCATTTTGACCGGCTGGAGGCGCAGGGCTATCCGTCCCGGTTCCGTATGTCTGAGGACATGCAATACCGCCTCGCACGGATGCCGCTTCTGCCGGGGGCGAAGAGCTTTACCATGGATCTGGACCCGGCCACCGCCAAGCGGCTTGGCCGGGTGCGGGACGAGACGGCGGGCACGCTGCTCAAGTATCATTATCCCACAACATGGAACCATTTCCTGCCGGATCATTCGCTGGTGTTCCGCGTCACGCCTCTGACCGCGACGACCACCGAAGTCACCACCAAGTGGTTGGTACACAAGGATGCAGTGGAAGGGGTCGATTACGACCTGAACCGTCTGACGGAGGTCTGGATCGGCACCAATGACGAAGACCGGCAGGTGGTCGAGGACAATCAGAAGGGCATCAATTCACCGGCCTATGAGCCGGGGCCTTATTCGCCGACCCATGAAACCGGCGTCATAGGGTTTGTCGACTGGTACTGTAACACGATGACGCGGCGGCTCGATCCTGTCGTTCTGGCGGCGGAGTAAAAACATGAACGATCTTTCCGGTATCCCCGCCCGCGCGAACTGGTCTGATGACGAGCTGCTCGAATGCGTGTCCGTCATCCCCGAGATGAACAATACCGCAACCTTTACGTTTCGGGCCCCTTCGGGCGCGTTGTTTGACTTCCTGCCGGGGCAGTTCCTGACGCTGGAGATCCCGGCTCCCGGCGGCACCGTGCACCGGACCTACACGGTATCCTCGTCGCCCTCGCGCCCGCGTTCGATTTCGATCACGGCCAAGGCGCAGGAGGACAGCATCGGCACCCGCTGGATGCTGGACAACCTCGCGCCGGGGGTGCGGATCAAGGCGTTTGGTCCGGCGGGGGTGTTCACACACCTGAACTTTGAGGCCGACAAGTATCTGTTCATCTCGGCCGGGTCCGGCATCACGCCGATGATGTCGATGACGACCTTCATGTTCGATCTGGGCAGCGAGCCGGACATTGTTTTTGTCAATTGCGCGCGCAGGCCCGGCGAGATTATCTTCCGCGAGCGGCTTGAACATATGGCCTCGCGCCTGCCGGGCCTTGATCTCAAATGGGTGGTCCAGACACCGGACCGCTACCAGCCGTGGACCGGCTATCAGGGGCAGTTCAATCAGCTGATGCTTGGCCTGATGGCCCCTGATTACCTTGAGCGCGAGGTCTTCTGCTGTGGCCCGGAACCCTTCATGCAGGTGGTTCGGGAAGCTTTGCAGGGGCTGGGGTTCGATATGAACCGCTACCATCAGGAAAGCTTTCACGCACCTGCGGAGACAGAGGCGGATCTTCCCGAGCTGGACGATGTTGTGCCGGATGAGGACACGCGGGCCGAGGTTGTCTTTGCGGTATCAAGGGTCACGGCCAAGGTGGCAGAGACAGACACGATCCTCGCGGCGGCCAAGGCCAACGGGCTCAATATCCCGTCGGGCTGTACGTTTGGCGTGTGTGGCACCTGCAAGGTGCGCAAGACCGAAGGCGAGGTGCATATGGTGCACAACGGCGGCATTTCCGAGGATGACATTGCCGAAGGCTATATCCTCGCCTGTTGTTCGAACCCGATTGGCAGGGTCTCGGTTGAGGTTTGAGGTTTGAGAACAGAGGCGGAGCGGTGACAGGGCCGCTCCGCCTTGGGCGCCTTATCCGCGCAGGATCCGGCCGTCCGGGTCAAAGGGCGGCCTGTCGAGGATCGTGGCCCTGTGCGGCTTGCCCAGCACCATCACATCAACCTCGTCTCCCGGAGCGGCGTCCCTGACGAAACCCAAGGCAAGCGACATGCCCACGGAGTAGCCGTAGCTGCCCGAGCTGACCCGCCCGATGCCTTTGCCGTCCTTGAAAATCGGCTCGCCGCCGGTGGCATCCGCATTGGATGCGGAAACGTCGGCTTCGTGCAGATGCAGGATGACAAGCTGCTCGCGGGGAGGATTGTTCACCACGCCAAGCGCTGCGGCCTTATTCAGGAAGTCTTTGTCGAACTTGCACAGCCGTTCGAGGCCAACTTCCTGCGGCCAGTACTCCGGGCTGTATTCGCGGCTCCACGAGCCATAGCCCTTTTCGACACGCAGGCTCATCAGGGCGCGGCTGCCCACCGGGCCTGCGCCCAGGGCTTTGCCGGTTTCGATCAGCGCGGCGTAGAGCTTTGCCTGATCTTCGGTCTTGCAATGCAGCTCCCAGCCCAGATCGCCGGTGAAGGAGACGCGCAGGGCAAGGCACGACACCCCGCCAAGTTCGATCATCTGGGAGCGCATGAACGGAAAATCAGCGGTTGCGAGCGAGGCATTTGTCAGCCGTTGCAACAGGTCACGCGAACGCGGCCCGGCCACATTGAACCCGCACATTGCCTCTGTCTGGCTTTCGAACGTGGTGCCAGCGGGCAGGGGGACCTGCTTGAAGAAGCGTCTGTGATACCGCTCTGCCATGCCCGAGCCGATGATCCAGAACGCGTCCTCGGCCACGCGGGTCACGGTGAAGTCCCCGGCGATCCCGCCACGTTTGGAGATCAGCGGCGTCAGGCAGGAACGGCCCACGGATTTGGGCATGGTGTTGGCAAAAACGGCGTTCAGCCAGTCCGCCGCGCCGGGGCCTTTGCAGCGGTATTTTGCGAAGTTCGAGATGTCGATGATACCGGCGCGTTCGCGTAGCATCTTGCATTCTTCGCCCACCGGCCCCCACCAGTTCTGGCGGGTGAAACCGTTCGTATCGGAAGCGCCGGGCGTATCGGCGAACCACAGAGGGTGCTCCCAGCCCGCGTTCAGGCCAAAGACCGCGCCCCTCTCTTTTTGTGTCTCGTAGATTGGCCGGGTGCGGGCCGGGCGGCCTGCGCTGCGCTCTTCGTTCGGGAAGTGAATGGCAAAGCGGTGCGCGTACTGGTCCTGCACGCGGGCCATGGTGAAGTCCTTGGTGGCCCAGCTGTCAAAGCGCGCCATGTCCCAGACAAACATGTCGTACTCGGTCTCGCCTTCGACGATCCACTGCGCCGCCATAAGACCCATGCCGCCCGACTGAGAAAAGCCCGGAATGATGCCGTTGCAGCAGAAATACCCTTCGACTTCCGGCACCGGCCCCATCAGAACGTTTGAATCCGGCGACCAGATCATCGGGCCGTTGATCACCCGTTTGATCCCGGCTTCGGCGACGGCGGGCACGCGCTCGATGGCGTTCATCATGTTCTCTTCGATCCGGTCCAGATCATCCGGGAAAAGGTCATGGGCGAAGTCCAGCGGGGTGCCGTCTTCGGCCCAGAACTTCATGTCCTTTTCATAAGCCCCGACAAGCAGGCCATTGCCTTCCTGACGCAGGTAATACTCTCCGTCGCGGTCACTGACTGACGGCAGGCGGCGGCCAGCGCTGGCCACATCGCCCATGGTTTCAGTGACGAAATACTGGTGTTCGGTTGGTTGCAGCGGCAAGTCTATGCCCGCCAGTCTGGCCACCTCGCGGCCCCAAAGCCCGGCGGCGTTGATCACCCAGGGCGTTTTGATATCGCCCTTGGGCGTGCGGACAATCCAGCTGCCGTCCGCCTGCTGCTCGGTGGCAGTGACCGGCGTGAAGCGGTGGATCTCCGCCCCCCTTTGCCGCGCACCAACCGCATAGGCGTTGGTCACGCCGGAGGGGTCCACGTTGCCGCCGTCGGGCTCGAACATCACGCAGCGGATGCCGTCGTAATTGACCATCGGGTTGAGCTTTTTGGCTTCTTCGATGCTGACCTCGTAGAAGTTCATGCCGTAGAGCTTTGCCTTGGCAGCCTGCAGGCGCAGCTGATGTTCACGCTCCTCGGTCTGGGCGAGATAGAGAGAGCCGGGCTGAAAGACGCCGCAGCTTTGCCCGGTTTCCTCTTCCAGTGCCTTGTAGAGGGTCATCGTGTAATGCTGGATGCGGGTGATGTTGGTGTTGTCATGCAGCCCGTGAATGTTGGCGGCAGCGTGCCATGTGGACCCGGAGGTCAATTCGTCCCGTTCCAGCAACACAACATCCGACCAGCCAAGTTTGGTCAGGTGATAGAGGATCGAGCAGCCAATGACGCCGCCTCCGATGACGACGGCCTGTGCTTCGCTTCGCATGGCATGTTTCCCAAGTTCGTGCGCGTTCGCGGCGCGGTTGTTGCCTGGCGGCCAACCGGCCGCCCGTGTTTCAGAATTCGAGCCGTTTGGCGCGGCCCCGTTCGGCCAGCCGGATATTCAGCGCCTCGGCCTCCGGCGCGCCGGATTCCAGCGCGAAGACAAAGGCATGGGTCAGATAGAAACAGGCCGCATCAATGTCTTGACGCTTCTCGGCCTCGTCCCCGGCGATAGTGTATAGGCGGATCAAGGCGCCTTGATCGTGGCGGGCGTGGGCGTCCAGCAGGGCCTTCTCCAGCGCGGCGCGTTCCATGGGTCACCCTTTCAGCGAGATCGCGATGTTCTTGGTGCGGACATAGTTCTGGAGTGCTTCCAGCCCTTTTTCGCGGCCAAACCCGGACTTTCCGACGCCGCCAAAGGGCGTCGAGATTCCCCCCGCAAACCATTCGTTCACAAACACCTGACCTGCCCGCAGCCTGCGTGCGACACGGTGGGAGCGGGCCAGATCCTTGGTGAAGAGACCGGCGACGAGGCCGAAATCCGTGCCATTGGCCATCGCGATGGCCTCGGCTTCCGTGTCAAACGGGGTGAAGCAGGCGACGGGGCCGAAGATTTCCTCCTGAGCGACACGGCTGGCCGGGTTCACGTCGGCCAGGATGGTCGGCGCCATGAAATGGCCTTTGCGGTCCAGGGGCGCGCCGCCAGCGGCTACGCGCGCGCCGTCCTGCCGGGCGGTCGAGGTCAGCTCTGCAACGCTCGTCAGTTGCAGAGAGGAGGCCAGCGGTGTGTGGTCCGGCTCGTCCAGCCCATGCCCGACGCTCAGCCCATTGGCCAGTGCTGCCGCGCGTTCCACGACCGCCTCATAGATCGAGCGGTGCACAAGGACGCGCGCCATGGCGGAACAGACCTGACCGGCGTTGTAGAAAATGCCGCTCTGCAAACTGGCAACGAAGGTGTCGAGGTCGGCATCTTCGAAAACCAGCGCGGCGGATTTGCCGCCCAGTTCCATCAACGAGGGCGTGACCGTTTCGGCGGCGGCATGAAGGATGGCTTGTCCGGTTGGCACGGATCCGGTGAAAACGATCTGGTCGATCTCGGAGCTTGCAACGAGCCGCGCGCCGAGATCAAAACCAATCCCGTTCAGGATCGAGACCGCCCCGGCGGGCACCTCCGCTCGTTCCAGCGCCCGGCCCAGCATGGCAAGACCAATGGGATCCAGTTCCGGCGACTTGATAATCGTGGCGTTGCCCGCAGCCATGGACGGGGCCAGGGAGCGGGCGGCGATGGAGACGGGAAAGTTCCACGGCACGATCTGGGCGGAGACGCCATAGGGTTCGAGCAGGGTGTAATCGGCGTAATCGGGGCCGAGCGGGATCGACTTGCCCTCAAGCTTGTCGGCCATGCCGCCGTAATACTCGAAGTAGGCCGCAGCCTCTTCGAACTCGTCGCGCGCCGCAGACAAAGCCTTGCCACTCTCACGGCACAGCAGGGGCGCGCCTTCCTCTGCGAGGGCGCGGATTTCCGTGGCGATGCGCTGCATCATGCGGGCACGGGCGTGTGGGTTCATGTCCGCCAGATCACCGCGATCCACCGAAGCGCGGGCCGCGTCCAGAGCGCGGGCGAGGCTGGCTTCACCCGCCTGCGCGCAATCGGCCATATGCTCTTCGAGGCCGGGGTCCTCGACAGCGATCACCGCGCCGCCGTCGCCCTCAACCCACGACCCGGCAAGGAAATTCCGTGCCAGACCGTCGTTCAGAAAGCCTGTCATGTGTCACGACCGTTTGCGACCTGTGTCGCCACCCAATGGTGGAAGTTGTGGGTCGGGCCGTCCATCGCGGGGGAGAAGCGACCCCCGTCAAAGAGTTCGCCGTGGCGGCCCTTTTGCATGCCTTCAACGACAAACACGTCTTCTTCGAACACGGTCTTCCACAGTTGCGCATTGGAGGCGCGCAGACCGTCCAGTTCCGGCGTGTCCACTTCGGGTTGCGCGTAGTAGAGTTCGATATGTTCGACGGTTTGGCCGCAGTTCTTCGGCTCCAGCACGATGGCGAAGGCATGATCACGCTGCACGCCCAGCAAAACGTTGGGATAGACCGCCACGTATTCCGCGCCTTCGTTCCATTTGTCGCTGAGCCCGTCGAAGTCCGGCAAGGTGTTGTCGTCTTCATCCTTGAGCTGGCGGTAGACCAGCGTGCCCTGACCGGAGTAATGGCCGCGCTTTTCGATGTTGTAGTGGTCTTCAAGGCGGGAATAGCTGTTCAGGCCGGGGTGGACCCAGGGCAGGTGATAGCTTTCGCAGTAATTCTCGACTGCCAGTTTCCAGTTCGTGGCGACTTCGAGCTTGAAGCCGGAGGTTTCACCACCATGAAAGAGCGGCTGTTCAAATTCGCCCCAGCGTTCCAGCAGTTCGGCGTGAACCTCTTCGAACGCCGGTGCGTTGCCATCCACGTTCACAAAGATCACGTCGCGCCAGACGTAGGCCCGAATACGGATAAGGCCCAGCTTGTCCATCTGCACGTCTTCATGGGTGTTCTGACCGGGGCCGCCCACATGCGGGGTCGCGCGCAGATCGCCGTTCAGGGCATAACACCAGCTGTGATAGGGGCAGCGGATCGCGCCGCCAATCTTGCGCGGTTTGTCGACAAGGATCATGCCACGATGGCGGCAGGTATTCTGGAACACGCCGATGTCGCCGTTGCGGTCCCGCACCAGCAGGATCGGCATGCCGAGGAAGTCCACCGGCTTGGCATCACCTGCTTCGGGGATGTCCTTGCCGAAGCCGATGCCGGACCAGTTTGCAAACAGGACCGAGCGCTTTTCTTCGTCAAAGACATCGGCATCGACATAATGTTCGTTCGGCAACCCGTTGGCCGTGTTCACCTCTGTGAGAACCGAAGACAGGGGATCGTGTTTGTTCATGGGAGTCTCCTTGGCGCAGTGCTTACAGGCACTTTGGGGGAGAGGTCCGGGTTCGCTCAATATCGGAAAACTTCACTTTCGGTTTATTTGATCTCATCCGAGCGCAGCCGCGCAGTTTTCAGGAGCCAGGCCTTGAGCGTTTGGGCATGCGCCGAAAGCTCCGCATCCGGCGGGCCTGCGAGGTAGAATTGATGGGGTGCGGGGACGGTATGGCTGCCCACGACGGTCAGTTTGCCGGAGGTGATCATCGGTTGGATCAGGTTTCGCCATCCGAGCGCAACACCGGCCCCTTTGCGCGCAATCTGCAAGGCGACAGAGTAGCTGGTCACGCGTGCGCCCGGCGCGACATCGCCCGTGTACCCAAGCCGATCAAACCACTCGGGCCATTTGGTCCAGCTCGGGCTTGCGGCGTTCAGATGGATCAGTCTTTGCCCTGCGAGGTCCTTCAGGCTGCAGCCATCAAGCTGCGCCGCCAGATCGGGAGCGGCAACAGGAACCAGCTCATCGCGGTAGAGCGGCGTATGGGTCAAGGAAGGGTGCGGTGCGCGCCCATAGCAAATGAAAAAGTCGAAGTCTCGGGTGTTGCCGAAAGGGCGGTCCTGTGTCACCTGATGCACGTTAATGTCCGGATGGTCGCGCCAGAACTCGATGATTGCGGGGGAAAGCCAGAGGGCGGCGACGGCGGTTGTGGAGCCGACAGTGACCGCATCGGTCTCGCTGGTTTGACGGATCCGTATCAGCTGTCGCGATATCTGCCGGAAGGTTGAAGAGAGTGTTTCGTGCAACGCTTCGCCATCCGCAGTGAGTTCGACGCCGCGGTGCCGACGGGTGAAAAGCGGGGTCCCCAACTCACCCTCCAGTGCCTTGATCTGGTGGCTGACGGCCCCCGGTGTTACCGACAACTCCTGCGCCGCGTTCTTGAAGCTGAGGTGGCGCGCGGCCGCTTCAAAGGCTGCCAGCGTTGTGAAGGGGGGCAGATCGTAGTGGCGTCTGGACATGCTGGCCTCAGCTGGAGTGGAGTTAGCTCATCTCACCTGTATAGGGGGCTTTGCGCGCGTGGGCGAGCCTTTCATTGTGTTCGACCGGTTCGGGTGGCCGACCAGGTCCTGACCCATTGAGGATGAAAAGTCCGGCGATCCCGACAATGATCGGTTGAGAGCTTTTATTAACGGGATCAATCTGCTTAGATACTTTTGTGGCCTCTTTTCGGGGCCGCGCGTGTGCGATTTGCGGGTGCCAGAGCCTACGGTCTCGCCCGGTGTGACGGAAGCGGAAGTGGTGACCATGCAGAACCTCCAGCGAAAATGCCGTTCAGAGGATCGCTCGTTTCTGCGAGAATGGGCCAGTGCGCCACTGCGCGTGGCGGCCATCGCCCCGTCAAGCGCAACACTGGCGCGGATTATCACAGCAGATATAGGTCCGGACACAGGCCCGGTGATCGAACTTGGGCCCGGAACCGGGGTGTTTACCAGAGCCCTGTTGGAACGGGGGGTGAAGCCGGAAAATCTCGCTTTGATCGAGTTGAGCACAGCGTTCGCCCGGCGGCTCGAAGCCGATTTCCCGGGTGTGGCGGTCCACAACCGAAGCGCGGCTGATCTCAAAGAGATGGACTTATTTGGCGGCGCGCCAGTGGGGGCGGTTGTCAGCGGCCTTGGCCTATTGGCCATGCCGGACGATCTGGTTCTGGCGATTTTGGACGGCGTGTTCCGTCACCTGAAACCGGGTGGGGCGGTGATCCAGTTTTCCTATAGCCCGCGCTCGCCCGTGCGGACGGGGGTTCTGGACAAATCCGGCTACGGCGTTGAACGGGTCGGGCGCACGTATCGCAACCTTCCGCCCGCATTTGTGTACAAGATTACACAGGGCTGACGGGCTACGGTTTCGATCAACTTTTGCATGGATGGCCTGCGCCGCAATGCGCTGCCTGAGAGCGTGCGCTGGTTGCCGGACGGGGCGTCCCCGTCCAGCGTTTTCATGAGGTGGTGGCTTTAGGCCGTGAGGTCCAGCGCGTCCACTTCTTCCCAGATTTTTTCCCAGATTTTCCGGGACTTGCCTTTTTGCTTGGCGTTGCGGACAGCGTCCATGTTGTCCATCATGCCTTCGCCTTTGCAGATCACGAGGCCGACCATGCCGATGGAGGCGTGCGGGGTGCAGACGTAGCCGTAGAAGCCCGGCACATCGATGGTGACGGAGATGTCCTTGGACACTTTGCCGTTCCAGGCTTCGGCGCCTTCGGGGATCTGGCCTTTGCCGGAAGCACTGTTGTGGCCGCGATCGGTTGCAACGAAGTTGATGGTGTCACCCTGCTCGACTACCGCGAGGTGCGGCATGAAGATGTTGCGCATCTTCTTGTCTTCGGGGTGCTTGTTCAGCATCTGGATTTCGTGGGTCGTGGCTGCGCGCACGATGGACGGCGCTGCCAGAAGGGATGCGCCTGCTGCGGAAAGGGTGATGAGCGCGGTACGGCGCGTGATGAGTTTGGTCAAGATGACCTCCTAGATTAACAGGTCTTGCAAGACACGCGAGAGCACCGCATGTGCGCCCGCATATCGCTGGATACGAGATAGCCTTGCCGGCTTCGAATAGTCTATGTGATCGATCAATTTCGGCCACACGACCATCGTCTAACAGGCCTATGTCATTGGTCTGTATTGGTTAATTTCGGGTGCGGCTTTTGCACGCACGTTTTTCGAAGCTCGGTTTTGATGCGGCTCGCGTTTGGTAAGCCTCTGTTGAAAAGGCGTTTTTTGCGGGGCGGCGCGCTGCCAACCAGTGGCGGCGCGGCCTTCGGTCACGGCACTGGCACCAACGTCAAATTTACATATTTGAAATTGTGGGATAGCAGGAGGCCGCGTTGCCGAAGATCGAATGGTCTGTCCCGGATTCCTGGGGTGGCCGCGTTCGTGGTGCGTGTCCGGCCTCTCGCAAACGCACCGCGCAAAGTCGCCAAGGAGCGCGCCGATGATCACAGCCCTGTTTCATGCCGTAGCGGCTTCAGCGCGATTGGCCTTGCTTGTCGGTGCGGTTGTTCTGGGCGCGCAGGTGCAGGCACAGGACGTGCTTCAAAGCAGGGAGATCCACGTCACATCCGATCCCTATGACTTCGAGGCCACGGTTTTGATGCGGTTCCCGCTGCCGCTTGTCTTTGGCGGCGTCTTGCCAACCTCGGGCGAACAAACGAGCCGCGCGCGCGCGCCTTTTTTGCAGGAAAAACGTCAGGACGGGCAGGTCACCTACCACGTGGATCAGGCCGCTTATGAAGACGATTTCGACGGGTTTGTGGACTACCTGCTGAAGGACTACCGGTTTTCGGTGGACGGGCGCGAAATTGAGCCGCTGCTCGGTGCGTTGTCGCTTGTGCCGAAGAAAGGCGCGGTCATGCCGCCCGAAGGCTATGCCGAAACGCTGTCTTTGGTGGATATCTGCACGGCGTTCCCGGGGCGTGAGGCGGTTGCCGATCTTGAGGTGGTGCTGCTCGTGTATTTGCCCGATACTGTGCCGTCCGACAGGCTGACCATCGCGGTCACGGCTCCCGAAGGCGTGCTGTCCAACACGCCCGGACCGGTGACAACCTTTACGGACCATCGCGGCGATGCCCTGCAGAGTGTTGTGCACGTCGGGTTTGCGCCGCCGGCGGTGGTGATGGACGGGGTTCAGGACAGCGGGTTCTGGGGCTGGCTCTGGGGCGCTTCGGAGTAAGCTCCAAGTATGGCAGAGGGGCTTGAGCACCCGCACAAACAGCCCCCCGAGCCGTGAGCGCGGGGGCCGATTGGTCTGTATAAATGCGGCGTTTGCCGTTTCAGCGACGTGCCGCGAGGCTCACACCCGTTCGATACTCGCGGCAATATCCGCCGCTTCCTGCGGGGTAAGCCGGGGCGGGTGCCAATCGCGGCCCGGTGCTGCAGCCAGAAGCATCTGTGTGTATGGATGTTGGGGGTTTTCGAAGACCTCTTCGGCGGGGCCGAACTCCACCATGACACCCTTCTCCATCACCGTGATGTAGTCGCTGATCTGCGCCGCCACGCGCAGGTCATGGGTGATGAAGATGATTGCCATCTTGTACTTTTCCTGCAGGTCGTTGAGCAGCAGGAGCACCTGTTTCTGCACGGACAGATCCAGCGCCGAGACGCTCTCGTCCGCGATCACCACATCCGGCTCAATGGCGAGGGCGCGGGCGATGCCGATGCGCTGGCGCTGACCGCCGGAGAAGCTGCGCGGACGGCGCTTCATCGCCGCTTCGCCAAGGCCCACCTGTTCCAGCAACTCAATCGCGCGAGCCCGGGCCTGCTGCGCGCCAATGCCCTGCAGCTCCAGCCCGCGTGTGACCATGTATCCGACGGTCTGCGACGGGTTCAGCGAGCCAAATGGGTCCTGAAAGATCATCTGAATGTTGCGCCGTGCGGCGACCAGATCCTCGCCGGTCAGCCCAAGGAAATCCTTTTCATGGATGATCACGGAGCCTTCGGAGGCTTCTTCCAGCCGGATCAGTGTCTTGGCCAGTGTCGATTTGCCGGAGCCGCTTTCGCCGACCACGCCCAGCGTCTCGCCCGAGCGCAGGACAAAGCTGGCGTCGTTGAGCGCATGTACCTGCTTGGCGCCGGAGGTGTAGATCTTGTGCAGGTCCTTCACCTCGACCACAGGCGCATCGTTGCGGCTCTTGTCCGGGCGGCGCGTGGTCTCCAGAAGCGGCATCGCATCGACGAGAAGCTGGGTGTAAGGCTCCTTGGGGTGCATCAGGATCTCTTCCTTGGTGCCTTCCTCGATCACACGTCCCCAGCACATCACCGCCACGCGGTCCGCAACCTCGGCCACCACGCCAAAGTCATGGGTGATGAAGATCGTTGCGTTGTCGTAAACCTCCTTGAGATCGCCGATCAGCCGCAAAATCTCGGCCTGCGTGGTCACATCAAGCGCCGTCGTCGGCTCGTCCGCGATCAGAATGTCAGGCTTGCAAGCCAGCGCCATGGCGATCACGACGCGCTGACATTGCCCACCAGAGACCTGATGCGGGTAGCTGTCATAAATGCGCGGCGGGTTCGGCAGCTTCATCTGCTCAAGCAGTTTGAGCGTCTCCGCCTTGCGGTCCTCCGCCGAAATCTCCGGGCGGTGCAACTCGAACACCTCATCCACCTGACGGCCAATTTTCAGCGTCGGGTTCAGCGCGGCCATGGGCTCCTGATAGATCATCGCGATCCGGTCGCCGCGCATCTCATTGAGCTCGGCCTTGGTCATGCTCAGAACGTTCTTGCCGTCAAACAGAACCTCGCCCGAAGACACCGTGAGCCGGTCCGCCACATCGGCCATAATGGCGCTGGTCATCACCGACTTGCCGGAGCCACTTTCGCCCACCACACAGAGGATCTCGCCCCGGTTTAGCGTGAGCGACACATCGGTCACCGCATGCTTGCGATCCGCGCCTTTGGGCAGGTCAATGGTGAGATTCTTGATCTCCAGAATCGGACGGCTGGTCTCGGACATCGGCTAAGCGCTCCCTGTGCTTGGCATTTTAAGTCCGGGTTTGTCCCGGTTACCGGGTAGCCAAGCAGGAAACGGGGTGTGGGGCAAGGGTTTTGGAGATTGAGGGGACGCCAAGGATGTTTGCGGCGAGGGTTAAGGTTTTCTTTCCGATGGCTCGATTGCGTAGGGGCGAACCACCTTCTTCAAGGTCATTTCAAATCTCGAGTCGTCGTAGGATCCAAAATGCTCAAGGCGTTGCAAGAAACCATCTTTCGAGAATTGTCTTCGGGTGGTCCAAAGCTCGGTACCGCTCTCACTCTTTACAATTTCTATGAGCCAATCGCCTTGAATTTGACTTTCGGTAACTCTCTTGAATTCGCGGCCTTTGATGTTCGTAAACGTATACTCGCAGTGACCGAGGACCCTTGAGCAGTTGTGTGGGGTGTAGGTTTCATATCGCCCGGGTTGGTATTCCAAACTGGTAACATTTCCCATTATGTCCGCGAAAATCGTGTGCGACACCTTGTTGTCGTTGTAATTCTCTTCGATGTCAGTGGACACTTTTAAGACCGGGTTTCCACTGTTGTCATAAGAGACCTCTCGAACTCTCGTGGAACCATCTGAAAGCTCATAGATTAATTTAGTACCGCTAGGCGTTTTGTCAGTTGGCCATCCCAGGATTTCCTGTGCGTCGGTGGATTGGCTGGCAAAGACGGCCAAAATCAACGGGAAAACTAAACGCATTGGCAGATAAAACCCTACTGCATATTAACTTGAAAACGACGGACTTCCAAAAAAGGCAACCGGAGCCTGCTACGAAAAACCCGCTTTCACCGCCTGCAAATAAAAACGGACAGCCTTAGCTGTCCATTTTCAAAGCAGAAATAAATGCTTCCTGCGGGATATCCACTTTCCCGAACTGGCGCATTTTCTTCTTACCGGCTTTCTGCTTTTCCAGAAGTTTCTTCTTCCGGGTCGCATCGCCGCCGTAACATTTCGCCGTTACGTCCTTGCGCAGCGCAGACAAAGTTTCGCGTGCGATCACCTTGCCGCCAATCGCCGCCTGGATCGGGATTTTGAACATGTGGCGCGGGATCAGCTCCTTGAGCTTTTCACACATCGCCCGCCCGCGCATTTCCGCGCGGTCGCGGTGGACCATCATCGAAAGCGCATCAACCGGTTCGTCGTTCACCAGAATTGACATCTTCACGAGGTTGTCCTCGCGGTAGCCCTCAAGCTGGTAATCGAAAGAGGCGTAACCCTTCGTTACGGATTTGAGCCTATCGTAGAAGTCGAAGACCACTTCGTTGAGCGGCAGGTCATAAACCGCCATAGCCCGTCCGCCGACATAGGTCAGGTCAAGCTGGATGCCGCGGCGGTCCTGGCAAAGCTTCAGCACGTCGCCGAGGTAGTCGTCCGGCACCATGATTGTCGCCTTGATGCGCGGCTCTTCGATGTGGTCGATCTTCGACGGATCGGGCATGTCGGCAGGGTTGTGCAGGTCAATCTGCTCGCCGTCCTTCATGTAGAGGTGATAGATCACCGACGGGGCCGTGGTGATCAGCTCGATGTTATACTCGCGCTCGATCCGGTCACGGATGACCTCAAGGTGCAACAGCCCAAGGAAGCCGCACCGGAAGCCAAAGCCAAGCGCGGCGGAAGTTTCCATCTCATAGCTGAACGAGGCGTCATTCAGCGCCAACTTCTCAATCGCGTCGCGCAGGTCTTCGAACTCGGCACTGTCCACAGGGAAGAGACCACAGAAGACCACAGGCACAGACGGTTTGAAGCCCGGAAGCGGCTCTTCGCAGCCCTTCTTCTCGGTGGTGATCGTATCGCCCACCTTGGTATCGCGCACCTGTTTGATCGACGCCGTCAGGAAGCCGATCTCGCCGGGGCCAAGTGCCTCAACCGCTTCCATCGCGGGGCGGAAGACACCGATCCGGTCCACGCCGTATTTCGCGCCGGTCTGGAGCATCTTGATCTGGTCGCCCTTCTTGAGCGTGCCATCCATGATCCGCACCAGCACCACCACGCCGAGATAGGGGTCATACCAAGAATCCACCAGCATCGCCTTGAGCGGCGCATCGGGATCGCCGCTTTCGGGCGCGGGCAAGCGGTTGACGATGGCTTCCAGCACGTCGGGAATGCCGATGCCGGTCTTGGCCGAGATCAGGCAGGCGTCGGAGGCGTCAATCCCGATCACATCCTCGATCTGCTCCGCCACGCGCTCAGGCTCGGCGGCGGGCAGGTCAACCTTGTTCAGAACCGGGACAATCTCATGGTCCGCCTCGATGGCCGTATAGACATTCGCCAACGTCTGCGCCTCAACCCCCTGGGAGGCGTCCACCACCAGCAGCGAGCCCTCAACCGCGCGCATGGAGCGGGAGACCTCATAGGCAAAGTCAACGTGTCCGGGGGTGTCGATCAGGTTGAGCACATATTGCTCGCCATCCTGCGCGATATAGTCGATGCGGACGGTGTTCGCCTTGATCGTGATTCCACGCTCCCGCTCGATATCCATGGCATCAAGGAGCTGGGCCTTCATGTCCCGCTCGGCCACGGTGTTCGTGGACTGGATCAGCCTGTCGGCCAGGGTAGACTTCCCGTGGTCGATGTGGGCAACAATGGAAAAATTGCGGATGTGGGACAGGGGTGTGCTCATAGGCTGCGATATGCTTGGGATTGGGGGTTTGGTCAAGTGGGGTTGAGTAACTGAAGGCGCGCGTATGAATGTGAATGACCGCCATCTCGAACTCTAGCAGTTATCGGAACAGTTGCAGGCATGGTCAGAAGTTAACAGTGTTACGCCTTCTGTCGCCAGATTTGTATTGAGAACGCTTCCAGTAAGCTTTGGTGAACCTGATGCCCGTTTCAGTCTTGGTGGGCACGAAGCGAGGCCATCGAGGTGGCTTTTCGTGAAGAAATCGGGCGGCTCAATGCGCGCGTCGCAAGTCTTGAGGCTGCGCTCAAGGAAGCCAAGGATAATCTGGAGCTACAAAGGAAGCCTTGGTTTGGCAAGCTGGCGTTATTGACGGGAGGAGTTGCCAGTGTTGGAGCAGCGGTGTGGACGCTGTCCGGCGATGACCTTGGGCCCAAGAAACGCTGCGAGATGCTGAGCAGTTATTGGGAGTTTTTTGGAGGTGCGAGTTGGCAATGCGAGGGACCGGTCGCGGAAGATACAGAGACTGTGCCGGAGTTGCCGCCAAAGTACGAAGTTTGAATCAAGCGCCCCGGCGCGGAATCAAGGCCGCAGGCCGCCGCGCCATCGACGGGCCGTCCCCGCGGCACGGCGATTGGGTTGGTGCCGGGCACTACACAATGCCAGCGCGCCAGTGGCTGGGATAAATCGAGGGGATCACAGGGAGGATCGCCGTACCACGGTCCGTCGATGGCGCGGCTTGCACCTTAGCGGACAAATCTCCCAATAGAGCAGCACCCCGCCACCTCTCCAAAACGCGAATTGATCCCTGACCCGTTTTCAGGCATCCTCCCCCCAAGAGCACAAAGCCGGACAGACGGGAAAACCCGCGCGGCGATAGCGGTAGAGCAGGTGACATGAAAACAGTTGGTGTGATGATGGTGGCCGTTCTGGCCCTTTCCGCCTGTGGTGGCGGAGATCGGAACAAGCGCAATTATGGTGGGGCAACGATCAGCCGGGCGGCTTCGGTGAGTTTTGCCAGTGGCCCGATTTCGCAGGCCTGCCTGAAGGCCGGGCGCAAGGCCGCGAACCGCAGGCTTTGCGGCTGTATCCAAGGGGTGGCCAACCGCGATCTGAGCAGCAGCGATCAGCGCAAGGCCGTGCCGTTCTTCGCCGATCCGCACAAGGCGCAGGTGACCCGGCAATCGGACAACCCGAGCAACGAGGCGTTCTGGAAACGCTACAAAGCCTTCGCCGCGCGAGCCGAGCAGACCTGCAAGGGGCTTTGATCTACCCGTTTACAACACGCGGAAACGGGGGCTGCGGCACGCGGGCTTCGGCGGTGAGCGCATGGCCCGTCATGCCTTCGGCGTGGGAGATCAGCGCCGTGGCGCGGGCGAGATCGGGCAGGGCCTCTTCGTCAACCTTCTGATAGGTCACCACTTTCACGAACTTATGCACCGAGAGGCCGCCCGTATGCCGGGCGGCGCGGGACGTGGGCAGGACGTGGTTCGGGCCTGAGGCCTTGTCGCCAAAGGCAACCGTGGTCTCTTCCCCAAGGAAGAGCGAGCCATAGGCGGTGAGCCGACCCTGCCACCACGGCAAATCGGCGGCCTGCACGTGCAGATGTTCCGGGGCGTAGGTGTCGGCCACCTGCGCCATTTCCTCGCGGTTCTCACACAGGATGACCTCACCCATGGCGTCCCATGCAGCACGGGCAGCGCTTTGGTTGGGTTCAGGAAGGAGGGCCAGGGTATGAGGAATGGCGTCCAGCACCTTGTGTGCGAGCCCGGCGTCATCCGTGATCAGCCAGCAAGGCGAGGTCGCCCCGTGTTCTGCCTGCCCGATCAGGTCGAGCGCAACGCGCTCCGGGTCCGCCGATCGGTCAGCGATGATGGCCACATCGGTTGGACCGGCGATCATGTCGATCCCGACCGGGCCATACAGTTGCCGTTTCGCTTCGGCGACAAAAGCGTTGCCCGGCCCGCACAAAATGTCTGCTTCCGGCGTGTCGAAAAGGCCGTAGGCCATGGCCGCAACCGCCTGCACACCACCCAGAGCAAGGATCGTGTCGGCTCCGGCGAGCCGCATGGCGTAAAGCGTCGCCGGGTCAATTGCGCCGTTGCGGGGCGGGGCGCAGGCGGTGACATGCTTGACGCCAGCCGCCTTGGCGGTCGCAATGGTCATCAGCGCCGAAGCGATATGGGCATAGAGTCCGCCCGGCACATAGGCGCCGGCGGCGGCCAGCGGGATGACCCGTTGTCCGGCGGTCAGCCCGGGGCGCAGTTCGGTTTCGAACTCTGTCAGCGAGGCGCGCTGGGCGAGCGCAAAGGCGCGGATGTTGTCATGCGCGTAGGTGAGCGCCTCTTTCAACTCTGCCGGAACAGCTGCTTCGGCGGCATCAATCTGCGCCTCGGTCACACGCGGCGATCCCTCCCAGCCGTCCAGCCGTTTGGCATAGTCCAGTGCGACCGCATCACCGCCGTCCCTGATCCGGGCCAGCATGATCTGAACCGTGTCGCGCACGTCGGCTTGGGCTTCGGGCGCGAGGCCCGGGGCGGATTTGATCATGCGCGGCATGGGTTTGCTCCTTGACGGATGAGGCATAGTTTCGGAAAACCCGAATATAGGGCCGGTTGAGGGAAGGATGCGAAGTGCTGATGAAAGGCGTGACCTTGCGCGGTCTTGAAGTGTTCGAGGCGCTCGCCGCCAGCGGCTCTGTTGCAGGCGCGTCCGAGACGACGGGGCTCAGCCAGCCCGCGGTCAGCCAGCAGATGCGCAATCTTGAAACAGCCCTCGGTGTCGATCTGGTGGATCATGCCCGCAGGCCAATGATGCTGACCCCGGCAGGGCGTGCTTTCCTCGAACGGACGCGCACGGTGCTTGGCCAACTCAGGCTGGCGCAGAACGAGTTGACGGTCATGGATCTGACCCATCTGAGCCAACTCAGCCTCGGTGTGATCGACGATTTTGACAACGATCTGACGCCGCGCCTCGTGACGCTGCTGGCGGAGAACATGACCCGCTGCCGCTTTCGGCTGATGACCGCCGCCAGCCACCAGATCACCGAAGCCCTGCAAGCGCGCCGCCTGCATCTGGCTATTGCGGCGTCGCCCAGTGCGATGACCGATGGTGTTGTCGAGTACCCGTTGGTGCGGGATCCCTTTGTTTTTGTGTGCCCTAAAGGTGCGAAAGCCGACAGGGGCGGGCTCGAGCAGGTGATGTCCGGACTGCCGCTGCTGCGCCATGATCGGGAACTTGTGATTGGCAAGCAGGTCGAGGCGCAACTGGCCCGTCACAAGCTGCGCTTTGCCGAACGGTTCGAGATTGGCGCGCATATGTCGCTGATGACCCTTGTCTCGCGCGGCGTGGGTTGGACGATCACGACGCCGCTCGGGTACATGCGTGCGGGCCGCTACCACGATCAGCTGGAGGTGCATCCGCTGCCGTTCAGCCCGTTCTCGCGCAGCATTTCCCTGCTGGCCTCGACCGATTGGACCGACGAGGTGCCGCGCGACGTGGCGCGCATGGCGCGCATGCTGATCCGGGAAATGGTTGTCGCACCGGCCATCGAGCGCCTGCCGTGGCTGGAGGGCGAGCTGCGAATTCTGGAAGGGTGAACAAGGCATGGCAACGGCGGGTCCTGTGGGCGCAACCTAAGGTGCCATCTGTGACGCCCGCGACAAGACGCAGGCGGACGCTTTTCGAAAACGGGACGTGCAGTTTTCAGAAAGCCGAATTTGAGAGCGGTTTGTTAACCACTGTCAGCGTGTCAGGGACAAAAAAGCCCGGACGGAGGCCTCGAAATCCCTTGGTTTCTCCGCGTGCAGCCAATGGCCTGCGCCGGGCAGTTTGGCGAAGCGTGCCTTCGGAAAATGGCTTCGGATCTTAGGGCGATGCTCGGGCAGGACATAATCGCTTTCTGCGCCTGACAGGAACAGGGTCGGCCCCGAAAACTGACCTGTAACCTCTGGGAAAGACAGGATCTTATCCATTTCAGAGGCCAGAACGTCAAGATTGAGAACCCAGCGTTTTCCCTTCAGATCGAGCGATTGGGTGAAGAAACTCTGCAAGGTCTTGTCGGGCACCGAAGCAGCCAGTTGTTCTGTCGCATCTGATCGTTTTTCGACCCGAGACAGATCCACTGCCCGCATGGCTTCGATGAACTGGATTTGGCTGTGGCCGTAGGCAACCGGTGCAATATCGGCGACAATCAGCTGGTTCACCAGATCCGGGCGGGTCAGGGCCAGAACCATCGCGGCCTTTCCCCCCATCGAGTGGCCCACAATGTCGGCAGGGCCGCCGATGGTTTCGATCACCTCGGCAAGGTCGCCCGCCATGTCCGGATAGCTGTGCGTGTCCGCCCAGGGGCTTTCGCCGTGATTGCGCTGGTCCACGGCAATGACTTGCCGTTCATCGGAGAGCCGTTTTGCAATGACGCCCCAGTTGCGCGCAGAGCCGTAAAGGCCATGCACGATGACGAGGGGCGGTTTGTCGGTGGCGGAGCCATGGGTGATCGTATTGAGCATGAGTCCTTGTTGCTCGGAACGAAACCGGGGCGCAAGTCGCTTTGTGACCGGTCGCATATTGCGCCTGCCCCGGTCCCCGATTGAAATGGCCCGTAGGGCGGGGCTGTGCCCCGCTACCCGCTCAGAAGTCGGTCGGCGCGCCGCCCTCTTCCTTGCGTTTGGCGACAAAGCTCTGCAACTCCTCGCGGATGCCTTCGTCCATCGGAGGCTCTTCGAAATCGGCGAGGATGCGTTTGTACATCGTATGCGCCCGTTCCGCCGTCCAGACGCCGCCCGCCACTTCCCAGGCCTCGTAGTTTTTCCAGTCCGACAGGAATGGCTGATAGAAGGCTGTGGTGTAACGGTCCTGCGTGTGCTGTGTGCCAAAGAAATGCCCGTTGGGACCAACCTCTTCGATTGCATCCAGTGCCAGCCCGTCGTCCGAGGTGTCGCAGATCTCCGGCTCCAGGTAGCGTTGCATCTGTTGCAGGACTTCGCAGTCCATGATGAATTTCTCCGGGCTGGCGATCAGCCCGCCTTCGAGCCAGCCTGCCGCGTGGTAGACCATATTGGTGCCGGATTGGATCGCGGCCCAAAGCGAATGCTCGGTTTCCCACATCGCTTGCCCGTCCGGCACGTTGGCCGCGCAGACGCCGGAGGAGCGCATGGGCAGCCTGTAATAGCGGGCCATTTGTCCGGTCATTTGCGTCGCGCGCATGTATTCCGGCGTGCCAAAGGCCGGGGCACCGGATTTCATGTCCACGTTCGAGGTAAAGGTGCCGATCACGCAAGGCACGCCCGGCGAGATGATCTGCGCCAGTACGACGGCGGCGAGCCCCTCCGCCAGCGATTGCGCTACAGCGCCTGCCATGGTCACCGGAGCCATGGCACCCGCCAGCGTGAAGGGGGTGACGACAAGCCCCTGACGCCGCCGCGCCAGCCGCATCCAGCCGTCGAGCATCGGCCAGTCGTGTTTGAGCGGGGAGGTCGAGTTGATGTTGGTGTACATGCGCGGCGAAGCCTCGAACTCTTCGTGGCTCAGACCGCCCGCGATGCGCACCATCTCCACGACGTCTTCGACCCGCTCCGGCCCGAGCGAATAGGCGTGCATCACCTTGTCGGTCAGTGTCAGCTTGTCATAGAGCACGTCGAGGTGGCGGACGGAGGCGTGAATGTCCACCGGCTCCACCGGATAGCCGCCGGCGAAGTGAATGCAGTTGAAGTATTGCGTCAGCTTCAGAAGGTTGCGGCATTGCTCCCGGTTCCCCGACACCTTGGAACCGATCTCAAGATCCCAATAGTTCGGCGGCGAAGATACGTTGCCAAAGAGAATATGCCCTTTGCCGATGGTGATTGTCTTGTCCGGGTTGCGGGGGGTGAGCGTGAAGTGGTCCGGGGCGAGGCCCACGTAATGCATGACCAGATCGCGGTCCATGCGGACGTTCTCACTGTTTACCGTGCAGCCCGCCTCGCGCAGGATCTTGACCGCGTCCGGGTGAAGGAACTCGATCCCGATCTCTTCGAGAATGCGCATGGTGGCATCGTGCATACGGGCCATGCCTTCTTCGGGGAGCGGCTCCGTGGGGCGGTCGATGTTCAGTGGCAGACGCCACGGCATCTGCTCGATCGCGGCGGTGCCACGCCGCGAAGCAAGACCGGCTCGACCGCCGCTGCGGCGTTTGCGGGTGGGGGCAGGGGTGTCTTCCATGGCGCGTATCCTTGCTCTGCGGCCCCATGAGGCCACCAGTATCGCGGGGATACATGCCGGAATACGACGAGATCAGTCGTTTTTGGATGATGGAAGGCCCAGCCAGTCCTGGAGATGCCCAATATCGGGCAGCACCACATCCGCATATGGCGCGAGGGTTTCGGTGCGTGCCGGGCCGGTCAACACGCCCACGGTTTGCATCCCCGCCGCCCGCCCGGCGATCAGATCATGCGTGCTGTCCCCCACCATGGCGCAGGTTTCCGGCGCGTGGCCCGTGGCGTCGGAGAAGGCCAGCAGTGGAGCGGGTGAGGGCTTTGCACCAAAGCCACTGTCAAAACCGGCAATGAAGTCAAACAGGGCCGTGATCCCTTCGGCCTCAAGATGCGCATGCGCGGCCAGTTCGCTGTCATTGGTCATCAAACCAATGGCGTAGCCTTGGCCTTTGAGGGCGCTGAGCAGCGGGTGCAACGGCACGGCCGGCACCAAGGGGGCTTCGGCCGCCATCTGGTTGAGCAAGGCTTCCAGCGCATCAGGATCGCGGTCCGGGATCGCCTGATGCAGGCACGCGGTCGCTTCCCGCGCGGTGCCTGCGATGATCGGGCTGGCCTGATCGAAGCTCCGGTTCGAGAGATCGAAGAGCGCGGCATCGGCAAGCGCAGCCCGCACCGCCGCATCGCCGCCGGAGAGATGGTCAATGACGTTCATGGCCCATATGTTCCATGTCTCGCCAAAGTGAAACAGGGTGCCATCCTTGTCGAACAGAAGCGCGGAAACTGGCGGCATGGGGTCAGGTCCAGTGTACTTGGTCGCCGCCGGGCAAAAGCGCCCGAGCGCGCATCAGGCGGTCGTAGGGAAGTGATTCTGCGTTGCAGAAGCTGGTGACCCATTCATCATTCATTAACAGAAAGTCGAGCACCGCTCCCTGGAACTCCGGGGATTCGAGATTGGTGCGAAAATCATCAATGCTTGCTCCGGTGGAGCCTAAAAACACTGATAAAAGATCATCTTGGCCCGCCAGCCACGCCGCGGCTCGCAAGCCCAGCAGTTCGGCGGATTCGCGCTCTTGAGTCATTTAGAAAGGATTCCGAAACGGTTTCTTAACCAATCGGGAGCAAACCTGAAGCTGCGATATTGTGCAAGCGCATACGGCGCGATGCTAGGGTGATATATATGACAGGACGTATTCTGGTAGTGGATGCGGTTCCCACGAACCGTATTATCCTGCGGGTCAAGCTGTCGGCGGCCTTTTACGAGGTCAGTCAGGCGGCCAGCGGTCTCGCGGCGCTCAAACTGTTCCGAAAGGCACGGCCAGATGTCGTTATCGCGGCTGCCAACCTTCCAGACATGTCCGGACGCTCCCTTATCGAGAAGATCCGCACGATCGCGGGCGACCCGCGTCTGCCGGTCGTTTTGATGCATGAAGAAGATGACATCAACGAACGCCTGGTGTCGCTGGCGGCGGGGGCGGATGACGTTTTGTCCAAGCCGCTTGACGAGTTGGTCATGCTGGCGCGCCTGCGTTCCTTGCTGCGCGCCCGCGATGCGGAAGCAGAGTTGCAGCTGCGCGACGACACGCGCCGCGCGCTTGGGCTGGCGGAGCAGGCCTCTGACTTTGAAACGCCGGCCCTTGTCCGGCTGATCACCACGGGCCGCGCGTCTTCGGTTCAGACGTTGCAGGCCGAACTGGGCCGTCGTCTCAGCGACAAGATCGAGATCAGCCCCGCGGACGAGGCCCAGAAGATCACCGGCGCGGTGCCGGATGTCTTTGTGATCATCGAGGGCGAAACGGCAGAAGGCGGGGGTCTGAAGATCCTGCCGCAAATCCGTTCGGACCGCACGATCCGGCACTCGTCCCTGATCTACGTGGCGCAGCCTGATCAGCGCAAGGAGGCGGCTGCGGCGCTCGACATGGGGGCCAACGATCTGCTTGCCTCCGGCCCCGATCCCGAAGAACTGGCCCTGCGGCTGAAAAAGCAGATCGCACGCAAGCGGATCAATGATCGGCTTCGGGCGAACATGCAGGATGGCCTGCGCGCGGCGGTGTGCGATCCGCTGACCGGGCTGTACAATCGCCGCTACGCTCTGCCTCATCTGCACCGGCTGGCGGAGCGGGGGGCGACGCAGGGGCGCGACTATGCGCTTTTGCTGCTCGATCTGGATCACTTCAAATCTGTCAATGATACCTACGGGCACAGCGCGGGTGATGCAGTGCTGCAGGAGGTTTCGAAACGTCTTGTCGACAACCTGCGCGCCGCGGACCTGGTGGCGCGCTACGGCGGCGAGGAATTCCTTGTTGCGATGCCGGACACCACGCGGGAACAGGCTCAGCGCACTGCTGAGCGCCTGTGCCGGTTGATGGCGGACCGGCCTGTGCGCCTCGGCCCCGACAGCGCGGTTACGGTAACGTTGAGCATTGGCGTCGCGGTGGGACACTCCGGGCGCATGGAAGATCCCACGGAACTGATCGAAGGGGCGGATCGCGCGCTCTATGCGGCCAAGAACAAGGGGCGCAACACGCTGGTGATGGCGGATACGGTCACCGCCTTTCCGGTCCGTGAGCAGAAGTCCGTGACGAAGTCATTCCCAGAGCCTTATCAGAGCGGCGGTCGGCCTGGTCGGGTTATTCCGTCCCGCTGGCCGGAACCGCGCGATTCCAAAGCTGGCGGTTGATAGCGGCTTGTAGCGCGTCACAGAAAAGAGCGACCGCCCAGTTTTGGGCGGTCGCTCTTTTTTTGGTGAAGCTGCTCGGTGCCTTGCCTGCCTCAGCGCCGATCTGAGCGCCAACGGTCGCGCCGTTCTTCGAGCTTTTCAATCTCGCGTGCCAGACGCTTGGCATAGGCCGCGCGTTCCTTTGCAGACAGGGCCTTGAGCTGTTCGGTGAGCACACGCTGCCCGGTCGCTTGCCGCTCGGACGCGCGGGCGGTCTGCTGTTCCAGCACTGCCATCATGGCCGCTTCATCAAAGGGTTCCGTGGTCAGGACCGCAAGCGCGTCCTGATAGCCGGCAATGACACCCTTGCCGGCATCTTCGTCTTTGCGGCGTTCTGCAAAATCGCGTCTGAGGGAGCGCCAGACTGCTTTGCGCTGCGCGTCATCAAAGGCCCGCGTGTACGGGATCACGTAGTCCGCGCCACCGCGTTTCGGCGGGTGGCCGGGGCCGTCACGCAGCATGACCCCTGCGGCCAACCCTGCCACAACAAGGTTGAGAGCCAGCGAGGCAAAGAGCAGAACACGCAGAGCAGGCTTCATTCGGTTGGAGGACGTCGGTGCGGAGGGTTTGGGATCGTCTGCCATGTCTCAGCCTTCCATCAACGCAAGTTCAAACCCGGAGAGCGGATCGACACCAAAGCTGTCGATTTCCGCCGCATCGGTTCCAATGTAGGGGCTGATGCTCGCAGGCGGGCTGACGCCCATCCAGACCCCAACGGCGCAGGCGGTGGCAAGCCCTGCCATGCCGGGCCAGCCGCCGATCGTTTCAAGCACCTGTCGCAACAGACCCGGCGCCGATTTCGGGGCAGTCGGGGCGGGCTGGGCTGCAAGTGCCTGCGCCTCGATCCGGGCCATGAAATCGCCGGAGGGCAGGGGGGCTTCAGCCCGGGCCGCATCGAAGAAGTCTTCGAGACCGCCGGTTGCTCCGGTCCACAGATCGTCATCCTTGCGCTTCGTCATCGTCCTCAAACCCCAATTCGTCGCGCCGTCCCGAGAGCAGCGCCTCCAGCATTCTTTTGCCCCGGGCGGTGAGACTTTCCACCGCGCGCGGGCCGATGTCCATGATCTGCGCGATCTCCGGGTTGGCCAACCCTTCTATATGGCGCAGGATGACCGCCTGTCGTTGCCGTTCCGGCAGTTGGTTCAATGCGTCCTGCAACGCCTCGGCGCGGGCCTGCGCCTGCAGCCCGGCGGCGGCAGAAGGCGCGGTATCCACAGGCTCGGGAATGGCATCCAAAGCCGGTCCGCTGCGGGCCTTTCGCATCCGGTCGATGCACAGGTTCGCGGTGACACGGTAGAGCCACGTCGTGACCTTGGCTTCGCCTTCCCGCCAATCGGGTGCGATCCGCCAGAGCTTTAGCAATGCGTCCTGCGCCACATCCTCGGCTTCTGCCCGGTTGCCAAGCATGCGCATGGCATGGGCAAAAACCCTAGGCCCGAGCCGCGCAGTCAGCGCGCGCGCCGCCGCAGCGTCGCCCGAAGCATAGGCCGCAAGCAGATCGTCGTCGCTTTTATCGCTCATGGCATCAAAAGGCATCGGCTCCATTCCACCGCGCTACCGCGCCCGAAGGCGCGGCGCAAGCGCGTCCATTGGACCGGGCTCTGACCGTGACTGGCGCTGAAGGGACACGTCGCGCCAGTCTGGCAGGGCAAAGCCCGGTCCGGAGGGTGCTTACTGCATCCACCACGGCATGCGGTCACCGCGCATGCCGCCGCGCTCGCCACGGTCGCCTTTGCCCCAGCCGCCATGATCGCCGCCGCCAAAGCGGCGCTTCATCTTGCCGCGCATTTCCTGCAGCTCTTCAAGGCTGACCGCGCCGTCGTCATCCGCGTCCAGCCGCGCCAGCATCTTGTCGCTGCCCGGGCCCATGGCCGCCGCTTCTTCGGCGCTGATCTTGCCATCGTCGTCGGAATCGATCCGCTCGATCATGCGCTCGGCACGAGCGGCACTGCGCTTGGCCTTGCGCTCTTCGCGCATCTTGTCGCCATAGGCGGCCATTTCCTCGGCGGAGAGGAAGCCGTCACCGTCTGTGTCCGCCTCCTGGAAGCGAGCGAGTTTGAAAGCGGTGATCTCGTCTTCCGTGACCTTGCCGTCGCCGTTGGCATCCACTTCGGAGAACCACTGCTCCATCATCTGGCCGCGCCCTTCGCGGTCCGGGCCGCCCTTGGCGGAAGCCATGCCAGCGGTGCCCATGATCAGCACCAGCGCGCCCGTCATCAGAGTTGCATATTTCGTCATCATCAGGTTCCTTCCTGCTCGCATCTTTGCGGTTTGTGATCAGCCCCTCTTCGGGGCGTCTCTGCAGTCTTCAACGGGGTGGCCCAGAGGTTCCGTCGCAGATTTCGAATCTTTTTTTGACGGCCGCGTCAGAGCCTTTGCGACATCCCGACGCAAGGACACTTTGGGCACTTCTTTTTAGCGCTCACATTGGCCATCGTCCGAACTCTGTTGCGCGAAGGACCGAAGAGACATGAGCGATATGACCGACATCGAAGAAACACCATTCTGGCCGACCATCTGGCGCGGCTGGCGGCGGCGTTGCCCGCAATGCGGCACCGGTCCGATGATGACGGGCTACCTGACCGTGAGGGACCATTGCCCGGTCTGCCGTGAAGACCTGCATCACCACCGGGCTGACGACGGACCGGCTTATCTTGCGATCATGATTGTCGGTCACGTGATGGCACCGCTCTTGCTGGTCGTCTTCGAGATGTACCGCCCGGAGCCGCTCATTCTCTTTACGATCTTTGCAGTTGGCTCTGTCGCTCTGTCGCTCTATCTTCTGCCTCGGTTGAAAGGGGCGATCGTGGCCTTCCAGTGGGTCCGCGGCATGCACGGATTTCCGGGTCCCTCTTCGTAGTGCAGCAGAGGGTTCATGAGCGAAGCAAACAACGCAGCCGCCGCGCCGGTTGACAAAACGGCGATCCGGGACGCGGCCACAGTAATCGTGGTGCGCGACCGGGGCGCGCGTCCCAGCGTTCTGATGGGGCAGCGCGGTGCAAAAGCCGCGTTCATGCCGAACAAGTTCGTGTTTCCGGGGGGCGCGGTTGACGCGGCTGATGGGCACGTGGAACTTGCCCGCCCTCTGCCCTCCCTCTGTTCGGATCGCCTTGATGAAGACGCACCGCTTGGCATCGCCAACTCACTGGCTGTGGCGGCTGTGCGCGAGCTTTGGGAAGAGACCGGCCAAATCCTCGGCGCTCCGGCGCCCTGGCCTTCGGATATCCCAAGCGATTGGCTGGCCTTTGCCGGCAACGGGTACAGACCAGCGGCGGATTCGCTGCAGTTCGTGTTTCGCGCGATCACCCCGCCGGGTCGTCCGCGCCGCTTCGATGCGCGGTTTTTCCTCGTGGATGCGGAGGCTCTGCAGTCCGATCCGGACGATTTCGCAGCGGCCGAGGATGAGTTGTCCCATTTGCAGTGGATACCGCTGGACGAGGTTCGGGGATTCGATCTGCCGTTCATCACGGAGGTCGTTCTCGCAGAGGTCACGGCACGGCTGCACGAACCTGGACCGCCCGCGTCGGTGCCTTTTTTCCGAAATGACGACGAAGAAAGCCTGTTTTTGCGGTTGCGGGGTGGTCCGCTGACCGATTGAAGGCGGTTTTTGGCCGTGAAAAATCGGCGCAATTGTCTCTGTTACACGTCCATTAAGAGTCCGTAGGTCAAAAAGGGCACCAACCGATGGGGTTTGTGCCGACATGATTCATGGTCTGATCTTGAAAACGTTTCAGGTGTTCGTCGAAGACACCTATGGAACAACGACCTGGGATGAGATTGCTGCAGAAGCGGGGCTTGATCCGCCCAACTTCGAAGCAATGCTCACCTATGAGAAGACCATGTTGCGCACGCTGATAAGCTCGGCGGAGACGGTTCTGGACAAGCCCAGCACGCAGTTCATCGAAGATATCGGCACTTATCTCGTCTCGCACCCGAACCGAGAAGGGCTGCGGCGCCTGCTGCGGTTCGGTGGCGTGGATTTCATTGAATTCCTGCACTCTTTGGACGATTTGCCGGGGCGCGCGCGCCTTGCTGTGCCAAACCTTGATTTGCCTGAGATTGAGTTGATCGACGAGGATCCGGCCCACTTCGTTCTGAACATCACCGGCGACATGCGCAGTTTCAGCCACGTTCTGGTCGGTGTGATGCGGGCGATGGCGGATGACTATGGCGCGCTTGTCCTTCTGGATCACAAGGGCGGGACAAGCCGGGTTCAGCAGATCGAAATCACCCTGGTCGAGACCGCCTTTGCGGAAGGCCGCGAGTTCGAGTTGAGTCAACCGGGAGAGCAAGCGGGGGAAGGAGTATGAAATCAACGGCGCAGATACTGCGCGGGCTGTGCCCGATGCATGTTCTGATTGACGAAGAAGGGATCATCCACAGCGTCGGTCCGACCCTGCACAAGTTGCAGACGCCCAAGCTGATTGGCGCAAACTTCCTCGAGGCGTTCGATCTGTACCGGCCACGCGGCGTTACGAACATGGCGCAGCTTCTGGCCAATGAGGGGCGGACTTTATACGTGCGGCTGCGCAACCCCAAGCGCACGCAGCTGAAGGGGGTTCTTGTGTCAGACGGCGCGGGGCGCGTCGTCATCAACCTGTCCTTCGGGATTTCCGTTATCGACGCGGTGCGCGATTATGCGCTGACCAGCAGGGATTTTGCCGCGACCGATCTGGCCGTTGAAATGCTGTATCTCGTCGAGGCGAAGTCTGCGGTTCTGAACTCTTCGTTGCATCTGAATACGCGGTTGCAGGGCGCCAAGACAGAGGCAGAACGCAGGGCGGCGACGGATGGCCTGACCGGCCTCGTGAACCGCAGCGCGCTGGATCAGGTTCTGGACCGTCTGTGTCGGAGTGGCCAAAGCTTTGCGGTCATGCATATGGACCTCGATTTCTTCAAGCAGGTCAACGACACTTATGGTCATGCCGCCGGTGACCGCGTCCTGCGGCGCGTGGCGCAGGTCATGCTTGAAGTAACACGTACAGACGATACGGCTGCGCGCGTGGGTGGCGATGAGTTTGTATTGATTTTCAATGGCTTGGTCAATGAAGTGCGACTGGGCGCCATTTCGGAAAGGCTGATCGGCCGCATTGAGCAACCAATTATGCATGAAGGTCAGGCCTGTCATGTATCGGCCAGTATCGGCATCTGCATCAACGCCGAAGAAGGGGCTGATCCTGACGTTTTGCTGGAACGCGCGGACCAGGCGCTTTACGCGTCAAAACGTGCTGGCCGCGCTCAATACACCTTCTATGATCCGGGTCAGGAGGACGGCAACTCGGGCGAAGGAAAGGCGCTTGCCGGAGAATGAATTTTTTGCGGAATAGGGGCTTGATCCCCGCGAAAACGCACATTAGATACCGCTCCACAGTTGGGGTGTAGCCAAGTGGTAAGGCACCGGTTTTTGGTACCGCGCACCGTAGGTTCGAATCCTACCACCCCAGCCAAACACTTCCCTGTTTTCAGACGTTGAAAGTTTATCGCGCAATTGTCGCGTGTTTTCGGGCGCTTGGCAGGCAAGGATTTCAGCAGAGACGCAGATAAGAGCGCGAACCAGACGGAATTCTGGCCGCAGTCTCTGTTTGCGATTCCGGCGGTACTAGTTTGCAGATTTCAGGGTGTTTTGTTTCAGAGCGCAGCGAACTGTTGGCGCTGTTCTGACCAGACAGCAGAGAAGCGGCTCTTGATCAGGTAGTCCGTGGTGAGGCCATCTGGCTGTTCACCTGTAGCGATACCGTCAAGAACGTCAGGCGCGAGCAATGCCAGGTTGGTCACGTCCTGAACCCGGCGCTTCGACACTCCTTCGGTGTCGGCAATTTCGGAGAAGGTTCTACCCGCGATAACCATCGCCAGCCAGCTACTCCCCTTCACGATGTTCTGCACCAGTGTTCTGTCGATCTCTGCCGGTGGTTCTCCGAGATGCAGTTTCAGTTCCACACCACGCCGACGCATCTGGAATGGAGCTTCGATTGTCAATCCAGCAAGATTGATCTTTTCCGGCATGCAACGGAGGTGGTCAGCAAGCATTGCCTCGTCCAGCCGCACTGTCAGGAAACCCTGTTGCAGATCGGCTCGTTCGATCAAAGCCAGTCGTTCCGTTGCATCGCCCAGATCCTGAAGCTTTTTCGGCACGTCTGCCAGTTCGGCTGCCGTCAAATCTACAGTCATCACTGCCGCGGCACCGGGTCTGGTCAGATGCTGCCCTACCAGTTCAGCCAGCAAGCCCTCCACCTGATCTGCAGGCAGCCGCCAGGCATCCGGATGCTTCCGGCTGCGATCTTTGACCAGCCTGCGGGATATGTAGTAGCGAAGTCGTTTGCCGTCCTTTCGGCTGTGGCTGGGCGTCAGGCGATCGCCGGTTTCATCAAAGAGCTTGCCCGCCAGAGGGGATCTTGTCGCTTTTTGTCTGGAGCCGCGAGCAACCACCGCCCCGCTCTGCAGCATGTCCTGAACCTTGTCCCAAACCGCCGGATCGATGATGGCCGGATGCTGTCCATCATAGACCTGTTTCTTGTGCCGAATTCGGCCCGCATAGACCGGGTTGCTCAGAATATGCTGGAGATGACCCCGGTCGAAGTGAGTGCCTCCTGAGATCCGACCGTCCGCTCGTTCACGGCGCCGGGATCTGAGGTCGAGATCCTCTGCCCGTTCTTTTACATCCCGCAGGGTGCCAAGTTTCAGATAGAGGTCATAAAGCGTTCTGATCGTTTCAGCTTCGGTCTCGTCGATTTCCAACGTTCGACCATCTGGCTGATAGCCCAGAGGGACACTCCCGCCCATCCACATACCCTTCCGCTTGGAAGCGGCGATCTTGTCCCGGATGCGCTCTGCCGTGACCTTACGTTCGAACTGGGCAAAGCTAAGCAGCATGTTTAGTGTCAGGCGCCCCATGCTGGTGGCGGTGTTAAAGCTTTGCGTGACAGAGACAAAAGATGTCTCAGCCGCATCCAGCCGGTCGACCAGCTTGGCGAAGTCGGCCAGAGAGCGCGTCAGGCGGTCAATCTTATAAACCACAATCTGATCGACACGTTTCTCGTCCACAGCCTGCATCAGCCGTTGGAGCGCCGGGCGATCCAGATGACCACCCGATATGCCGCCATCGTCATAATGATCGGGCAGCAGCTCCCAGCCCTCGTGTTTCTGGCTGGCAATATAGGCCTCACACGCTTCCCGCTGGGCGTCCAGCGAGTTGAAATCCTGCTCCAGCCCCTCTTCCGAGCTCTTGCGGGTATAGATTGCACAACGGATCCGGCGCATCACTGAACTCCAAAGAAACGCGGTCCGGACCAACGGGCGCCTGTGATGTGCCGGGCAATGGCAGACAATGACCGCCATATCCGTCCATCCATGAGATAGCCGCCGTCGACAACCTCAACCTGATAGGTGCGCCCGTTCCATTCCCGAACTAGATGCGATCCCGGCTTTGCCTTCGCGGGGGGCGTCTTGCCCGAAGCAATCTCCTTCAGGCGGCGCTCGGTGCCGATGGAAAGCCCGCCCAGTTCCTTGTTTTGCAGATCCCAGATCAACACTCGTTTCATGAACTGAGGCGAGAGATGCTTTGGCGGAGGCCGGCCGAACGCATCTCGCCAACGATCAAGGCATCCACCCCGGTCAAGTCGCTCGATATCTGAGATAGCCTGGTTCAGGTCAAACCGGAGTTTCCTGGCCATGGTCTCAGCCCTCCGTCAACGCGCGATAAACGGCTCCTTTGTCTGTATCGGTTCGCTCGATCCGAGATCCCCTTTTACGCAGTGTTGAAATCGCCGCCCGGGCAGTATGAGGCTGCCATCCAAAAGCCTTTTGTATCTGTGCGATCGAGGCACCGGATTTGCGGTTCAACAGCTTGGTCAGTTGCTCCCGCCGTGTAGGTTTGGCCCTAAAGGTCTTGGCTGGCTCAGCATTGGGCTTAGTTCTATTTCCAGTTGCCATGTTTCTCTCCACTTTTGTTGCGTGGGCCAATCCCACGCCGTGTACTGAGTGGAGCCCGGTGATCCGGGCGAACTGAAAGGTGCGAACACTACCGCTCCATGACGCTCTGAAGTCCAGTCGTTTCTTTAGGCTAGGGCGGAAACCGGTTATTCGCTGCATTGTGTCGGCAATCTTCGAACCAACACCCAAGCAGACCTTCGGCTTGCACCCACCATTGAGCCTTCATCTATCTGCCTTGGGGCGTTTGGATGGTCTTCCTCCCCGACACCAAGTGATCTGCCCGGTCTTAATCCAGAAATGGCATCCACACTCGTTCTTTTGATGAATAGACGGATGTATTGTTGGCCGTGCCCAAAAGTCTTCCGAAACCTGCCAGCGTGGTCGCTGGTTGGGGTTGAGCGAAAGACTGATGATTTCACCGCAGCCACCGGGACACTTCATGCACGCCCACTTTTTGACATCGCCACTTTCGACGATGGTGAGCTTACCGGCTTCAAGCATCGACCGGTCTGGCAAGGTTGATGCGCGAGTTGTCAGAACATCAAAACGTAGAAGGTGCAGCCGTCGTAAAAGGCGCGAGATGATATTTTTCATTTCAGCTCACCATGTCCAGAAAGGGGTGCATATCCCCACGACCAAGCGTAGCTGCTTGGTTGCAGCAGGGACAGTCCGGCTGCGTTTCGACCAAGGGTCTACGCTCATCTCTGGCGTGAAAGCGCCGCATGCGGGTGGGGACCATACCAGCCTCTCCAGCAAGCCCAGTCACACCGGCCAACCACTCATTGACCGCCATTGCCGCCGCTTCAGTCGTGAAGGTTACCACGGCGGGAGAAGGATCGCCTTCGCCCAGAACGTACGCTTCTTCTTTCAACCTCTCGTAAGCGTCAGGGTCGTCGCGTCTTGTAGCTTCTTCGCGCGCGCGGCGGAGATCCACGTAACCGCCGCAAAGCAGGCAGGGATGCCCAGGCACAAGTGTCGAAACGCGGGCGAAGAGATCATATGCTGTGTCGGTGCGCCGCTGCATGGCAAGCCCCACATCGATAACGGGGATGCCGTAGAACCGCGCGAAGCGATTGAGAAACAACCGTCCGGCGTGGTCATCTGTGCAACAAAAGATCACATCGCACGCTTTCAGCGCGTCCCGGGTTTCAGGGTCTCCGGCCCAGGCATCCACACTCACCAATGTCATACCGAGTCCGGATTCCTCTACGGTTCGCGTGTGAATAGCGATCTTCGGTAATTCGGAATCCACATCCGAGCGCCGCGCGCCATGAAGGCGGTTGAGATTTGTCTCGTCCACGATGTCCTTGTCGATTTGGATGGCCTCCTGAACCCCGAGCCGCAACAGCAGGGGCAAAACAGCACTTCCGGTCGCGCCGCCGCCAGCGATCCCACATCGGAACCCAGCAATTTGACGCGAGGCTTCCTTCCCGAAGAGCCGCACCTGGCGATCCAGAAAATCGGCCGGCGTTCCTTTCAGGCTCGAGATACGCATGCGAGGTCCGACATGGAGGATCCGATCGATGTCATCTGTTTTGTCCGACTGCGTCCAAATCCGTGCAGCGAGATCGCCATTGCCGGCGATAACGACACTTATCAATCCTGGCGTCCCCTTCAGAAGTGCGGTGCGGGCCAGCTCGGATTCGTTGCGGTCGTCCTGCTCAGAGAACTTGGCCTGGCCTTTGGGGTGGGTATGAACCAGCGCAGGAACGAGACCCATCACCTTAGCCTTGTTCAGGAGGTGCATGAAGCCATCGGTCTGCCAAGTGACGTGCCGCGCTGACGCTGACACAAGCTCGTCACCGCCGATAGCATGGAAATGATGCGAAACCAGCCGACGCCGCGATTGACGTGTCCACGGATCGACTTCGATATCGGCAATGCCAAAGAGCATATAGCCGGAGCGCTCCGACCCGGCCCCCGCCGTCAGCAGGGACCGAATCTGCGCCTCGTGCGGGTCCAACAGGATGAGATCCAATGCCTCCATCACGCCCGGGCCTCCGCCAACGCTGTTTGCACACGGGCGACCATAGTCTGAAGCCCGTCAACGCCCGGACGCCATGCATTATTGTGCCGAGACCACCGCTGCCATACGCGACCACCGAAGCGGTGCTCAACAGTACAAGCCTTTGGCACTTGCCCGGTGCCTGCCAAAGTCAGCTTCGGCGCGACGTAGAACATGTCAGGCGGGCAGTCCGGGTATCCCCTGGGAAGCAGGATCAGAACATCTGCCACCGTGTGGTTAAATTTGCCGACCGGCAGCGGCAGGTTTTTCAGGATGATCCCTGTGTTGCCACATTCCGTCACCACTTCAAACTCGTAGCCATGACCAGAAAGATAGACCTGATCTTTCGACGGAAGGGCATCCCCCTCCGTCGTGTGGTCGATCAGCGAAACGAACCGCTCAACCCCGGCATCGGCCAGGTTGATCACATCCGTATCCGCGATCTTCTTGTCGTGTTGCCCAGGGATTTCCTGCCAGAGGTTGTAGTTCGGCGGCAACTTGGCCAACTTGCGCAGCACGAAGCCGCTGATGCACGCCCGAGGCCATTCGAGATCGGCGTCGTCGATCTTGAACTTGAAGCTCCGATCGGAACGGGCGACGAGCACCTTTTCCACACCACGGCCACGTAGGTCATAGCTTTCGTCGAGCCGGATGTCTTCGAAGTCGCCATTGGGTAGGATCGCGATGGCCGCATGCTCGTCGACGGGGCGACCACCTGCAGCCTCGATAAGCTGGCGCCCCAAGACCTTTGGATCGTCGAAGACGTGCTTTCTGAAGTTGAGGTCCTCATCGGCGATGAGAACAGGGAAGCGAGGAGTGTTTCCTTGCGATTTCATAGTTTTAGACCTTGTACATTTTGAGGTCACAAACACCATGTCTGCGCCTTCACAAGGACAATCGCGGCATCAGGAAGAATCCGGTAAGCCTGATCCGATTTTTTTTCTGAGGGTGCCGGATGGTGGCGGATTACAGATGAAAAAGTAGGGGCATCGCGCACATCGGTCGTTGCGGTTGGGTGGAAATCGGCCCTCAATGATTGAGATCGCAGCGTCTGCGATCTTCTTTTTTCGGGTTTTGATTTTACCTTCGGACATACTCAGGCGATCCAGATCACCGCCTGTCAAGAACACGAATTCCGCCTCCCCGCGTCCTTCAGCTGCAATCTGAAACGCGGCAGCATCAAGAGCATCCAACGCCGTGCTTGTCTTGCGACCTGTGCGGATACGCCGGAACACCGTCGAATGACCGGTCTCGATTTGCTCATGCGCAGTCACCAAGACCTCGGCGTCCCCGAAGCGAAGAGAGAGAGATTGCGGCACCCGCCGGTGCTCGCCGTGCCGGAGTTGTATAAAGAATTGCAGCAACTCATCGGAAATCTGCCGATACTCGGTGGCATAGCCGTGGTCAGTCGGGCCGTGCGCTGCCCAGGCGGCATCGATAATCGTACGCATCTCGGTCTCGTCGGGGGCGTAGTTTGGGCGAGTTGTCAACTCATCGACAACAGCCTGTACGGCGTTGTGCATGCGCATGGGCGCGGACTCCATGCGCCGCCCACCAACCTGCAGCACATGGGCGAAGAAGAATCGCCGCGGACATTTGTCGAAAGTCGCGAGTTGAGACGGCGACATGCGGGCAATTCCATCGACCTCCAATGTGAAGCGCTCAGCCTCGCCTGTGACATCTCTCACCGCGGAAATCGGGGCTTGATCGGACAAATAGCCCGAAATGTCGTCGACAAAGTTGGACCGGCTCTGCCGATGACCATTGGATTTTTTGTTGGGCGCGTAGAGGAACAAACCGTCTTCCGCCCGGGATAGCGCTACGAAGAACAAACAACGCTGTTCCTCATCGTGGCCAGCATCTATTGCGTCGCATCCTCGAAACACCGGGCCCTCGATCATGCCGTCGGGTGGAGGAAGGCCACGGCTCTGTTTGGCCGAGCGTGGGATCGAGCCGCTTGTCAAAGACGGGAGATGAAGCACCTTGAACTCAAGCCCCTTGCTTCCGTGGATCGTCATCAGACGAACAGCGTCTATGCTCTGGGCAGCGGCAGGCAGATCGCGTAAATCCCGTTCGTCCGACAGGATCACCAGACGCCGGATATGTTCCAGGAGATCGCGGATAGGGTAGCCTGATTTTTCGGGAAGGGTTGAGCGCAGGAAGTTTTGGAATTGCCAGAGGGCAAGCGCAGGGTTGGCGTTCCCCTCACGCGCCTGTTTAGCGATGTCGGCGGCAAGGCGGGTGCGATCCAGATAGATTTTCGTGATCACCTGCCACGCGGTTGTCGTAGGCTCGATTCCCTCAAACGCATTAATAAGAGCTTTCGCTGAGGCCCGACCCGGCTCGCCCATCCCTGGTGCTGTTGCTAATATAATGCGCCAGTCGAGCGGCAGAGGCTTCTTGCCAGCCCGAACTGTTTCGATGGCGACGGCGACGTCTTCGATAGACATCTGAAATGGCGAAATCGAAGCCATGCACGTCAGCCCCATAGCCCTTGGATCGATCACGAGCGATAGGAGGGACAATGCTTCCTTGATCTCCGGCCGGTCGAACAATGGACCGAGGAACAGCACCGGGATCCCACGCGCCTCGAGGCCCGCAGCTATTTCTGCCAAACGTGCATTTCCCTTGCAGATCACGGCCTGATCGCGAAACGCGGTCGTATCATCGCAGGCAGCCATTATGCGTGCTGCGATTTCGTCAATCTCGTGATCTTTGGAGTCAACAGAAACGAAAAAGGGCGATACACCGCTTTTGCCCTTGAAGGCATTTGCCTGAAAACCCGTAGCCGCCATGCGCGTCGCCGCGAAAGCGCTGAACGTGTCGCAGATTTCCTGAGACGATCGGTAGTTCATACTGAGTTGCATCGACGTCCCACCCGGGAAGTCTTCGGCCTCGAACCGGTCGATATTGTAGGAGGACGCGCCCCGAAAACGGTAGATCGATTGCTTGGCATCTCCCACGACCCAGAGGTTCTTGCCGTCTGGTTTGAGAGCGCGCAGAAGCCGAACGCTTGCGCGGTTCACGTCCTGATACTCGTCGACAAGGACGTGTTCATATCGCCCTTGCAACTCCTTTCGCACGGCCTCGTCGGATTCGATCAAGGCCGTTGGGCGGGCGACAAGATCACCGAAATCGACCGCACCACGCTCGGATTTCAATTGTTCATAGAGGTCGTAAACGGAGGCGATCTCGAGGCACTTCTCCGCAGCTATCTTGTCTTCTTCCGCCTCCGCCGCATCAGCCATCTGTTGCGCCAGCTCGCGGTAGCGATGTTGATCGACAACTTCGTCTTTCGCCCGGGAGATTGCCGAAAGGATGGACCGCAAATTGTCGGTTGGGTCCCAAAGATCGTTGAAATGCTTTAGCCTCAGGCGCGGGAATTCGTCCTCAAGAAGTGCTATGGCTTCCGTGGCATCGATCAAGCGCGGGTTCGGAGGCAATCCTGCCCGATCATGGAACCGGCGCAGAAGGTCGAGCCCAAAAGAATGAAATGTTCCGATCCACGCAGACCCGGCTGCTTCCGGCCAGGCCAGCATGGCACGATCCGTCATTTCACCGGCCGCCTTGTTGGAGAAGGTGAGCAGCAAGATGCTCTCTGGATCGACGCTTCGGTCCTTCAATACCGACAGCCGGCCGACGAGCGTCTGAGTTTTTCCGGTGCCAGGCCCAGCTTTCAGGAGCAAGGCCTTGCCTTCATGTTCAGCCGCGCGTCGCTGTTCTTCGTTCAAGGGTTTGGGCGGCGAGGCCGCATCCTCATCCGGCTCATTCTGCGGAAGAAAGAGCGCATCAAAAAGCTGAACCGCCACCATCGGATAGGGGGCACCCAGCTTCTTGGTGATGTCATTAGCGCTCAAACCTTCGTCGATATGCCACGACCAGGCCAATGAGCGTGGAAACAGGAGCTCGCGTGCAAAGAGGTCCATTTGGACCTCCTCGCGTGCGCGATTGCTATAGTCGACTACTCGATCAGCGCCGACAGATGACGGGTCTGCAGACCGCGCTGGATCGACCTCCATGGTTGGCGGTATGTCTACTTCACCACCAAATTCGTGGTGCCCGATTTCGTGCGCGACTAGGAAAGCGTCGAGAAATATATTGCCCGTGTCTTCATGCAGGATGGTGGCAGATGCCCGTTGCAGAAGAGCTTTGCCGCCTTTGAGCTGCGGATGACCCGCTGGAAGTCTTCTAACCTCAAGATCGCGAACTCCGGCTTCAGCCAAAACGAATTCATAAGGCTGTGTGGGATCGCCGCCCTTGTTCACACGGTGATTATGAAGATCGGTCGCGCGTGCGCGTATCGCTTCAATCCGATCCATCATCAGATAGCAGCGACTGCAACACGCGCTGCTCCTCCTCGGAAAGACCGGCGCGACCAACGTAATCTTGGAAGTCGATCGGTGGCACGGCTCCTGGCTTTACATCTGATTTCATCGAAACGGCGTGCCCATCCCCTTGCTGCATGCCGCTGATGACATCCTGCATGTGTACGCCGAGCTTATTTGCCAGAGTTTTCAACAGGCTCGTTGGCATCGACGCGATATGGACAACTTCGGCGGTCAAGCCGGTGAAGAAGGCTCGAGGAAGACCGAGGTCACGGGCAAATTCCCTTACACCTGTTCCGAAAAGGGATTGTCGGACGTGTTGGACGCGCAGCGCTTCCGCGCTTACAGCCTTGGTTTCAAGTGGAAGACTTGCCTCAGCCGACGCCAAATCGCTCATCGACAGTTCGTTGAAGAGCGCAAGGAGGTCCTGGGTGAATTCCGGGAAACGCTGGAGGTATGCCTTGAGAATTGCAGGCGACATCTCCTCTTCCACGGTGAAGTCGTTGAGGACGTCTTCTCTATTGGCCATCACCAACCTCCAGTTCCAGCGCTTGCCGAATTTTCTTAAAAGCACGTTCTCGTCGGTTGCGCACAGTCTTTTCAACGCAGCCCAAAAGTTCCGTCATCGAGGGTTCGCCATCTTTGTTCGTCTCAATAGGAATGTCTGCGAGTATCAAATCAATTACCTCTCGTTCGTCTGTCGGTAGAGCGTTAATCGCGTCACGCAGATGAATCCGGTAATCGAGATCCTCTTCAGCCGTGAGGCCGACTTTCTTGTATCGGTCCAGAGCGGCTTCGACGATAGCGCGCACCTCGCCGGTGACTTCGTCCTCGATGTCCTCGCTCGCGTTTTCCCGTCGGCTTACTTTGCGGAGCTTCGTGATGTGCGCCGCGCGAACAGCCTTGTCGAAGACAACTTCATAGATATCGAGTTGTTCGTCATAGTCCTGCCGGTCGGTGAACATCAGCTCCGTGACATGATCGACGGTTGCGTCACGAATTTCAGAAAGACGCGCATCTTCATGAACTTTTTCACCCATGTGCCGGTTTGCCCTCGGACACGCTGCTTCAACCCGATCGCGCAGAATGTCGTAGAGCTGAATGAACCGACCATCCGCATTGTCTGACTTCGTCTGGCGTAGATAATAGACGAGCACTTCAGACGGGACGTACTCGCCCCGATTCCTATCCCGTATCGACGCGCGGTCAAGCAGATCATCGAAGGACCAGTGAAGGCTCTTCTCGATGTACTGTATCGTTGGTGACCGTCGCGTATAGAGTTCGCCGCTAGTTTTGCGTTTCCGCAGTGGTTCAATACTCATTCAGATACACGCTTAATCCTTACTCTACGCATTGCTATCAAGAGGCGAGCTTAAGTGGCAAGTTCTCAACTGTGTCGAGCACACATTTGATATGATTCTACGCAAGAATGAATGAAGTTCAATTTCCGCTTGTCGAAAAACCGGTTTGACTGCACATACATCGCATCACTGAAATCAGCCATTGAATGGATGTGACGGGGAGATAACTGTTACTCAGTAGAGAAGAAAACCTTTCGATCCGTAGCATTGTGAAGATCATGTCGAACAATAATGTCCTGTTGAACTGGAGCTGATTCTGAGAACAGCTGAAACGGTGGAACATCGAAACATATCTCAGCTACGACAGCAGCGAAATCCTTATCGTAACAGTCTGCCAATACCTTTAGATGAGTTGAAGGGAAACTATTTTTGAATTCGGTATTGTAGTGTGGGCGAAAGTAACGAATGAGAGACGCCTCGTAAAGTGTGATACGTTCATGCTCACTGGTGCCAAATAACTTGTCGAGGCCTTGGCCGATCCGATCCTGGCCGGCTGACGAGTCTTTCGCCCAAGGATTCAAAACAGTGAACATCGTGGTTGCTGGCTCGATCTCAAGCAAGAGTAATTCAAGTCGGTATCCGTCAGGCACTCCCGTAAGTGCAATCTTCTGCAACGTCTCGTGTTTGCGAAGCCGGTCAATGGCACTACGTGAACCATCTTTACCATACGCCTGCCCGACATAGACAACTTCAAATTCCGGGGTCCCATGCTGCAGAGTGAACGCTTGCATCAATTGCTCTTCAGTTGGTGCGAAGCGGTTTCCTTCTTCGTCGGTAAAATGCCATGTCTCTCCTACGTAATTGAGTTCAAGTCCCTCAGGTATTGGGAGCTCCACTGCCAAAGCTGTTCGGCATCTTTGGAATTCGACTAGGAGCTTTCGTCCGTCCTGTCGCGCGCCCACCAAATCGATTCTGGGCACAAAACCCACTAAGTAGATGTGGGCGTTTTGTGCTCTCTCACCTAGCCTTTCCAATAGATCGCTATCGTAGAGATGTTTTGCAGGAAAATGAAAGAAGCTGAGGGCGTACATCCCTAGAGCATGTTCAACATCGAAGCGTTTTGCGCCCATCAATGCCTTTAACTTATCGTTCTCATCGTTCACAGTGTAATTCCTTTGAGGTAAGTAAAATTCATCTCTTCAATTTTTCGGCGAGAACATCACCTAGGTTGGGCTCTGAATGGCATGCCTAATGATGTTGGCTTGAACACCTTCATCCAGCAAGCAGAATGCACTGTTTGATTGAATGACTTCTAACCGCAAGCTGCATCGCAGCGAATTTTGTTGCGAGCAATGTCCGGTTAGGGTCGACGGAAACGATAGTCAACACACAGACAAACTTTCATCGCGTTCTGATAGGTACGGTGTGCGAGGTTGTTCGAACCATGCATCCTTCAATGGGTCACCGAAATGCCCCATAACCGTTGGAAAATCACAGTTATCCTAGGGCGATGGCATTGAAAAGGCGACAGGTCCAGAGGGTCTTCGGGCTTTGCGCGCTGTGCAAAAGCAGTTTGATCTTGGGTTCATGCTCACCGAGTATGATTTCTAATCAGTCGATTACCAAGAGTACAGGTCTATGGATGGTGAAGAAAACGAGCAGGTGAATTTCCCCGAGTGGACAGAGTACCGGAGCAAGAACGGGCTCGATCCGCTTGGCATGCAGAATAGCAGCATCAACCTCTATCAGACGTTCCTGCCCGGCATCAGCAACGTGACGCTGCGCATGCGTTATTACGGCCTCTACGCATGGCTCAACCGGGCCTACGGCCAGAAAACCGGCGACACCAATCCCGAGACATGGAAGCGCTACATTCGCCGCACCGAAGCGCTCTACGCCCTGATCGCCTATCGGCATGGCGGCGAAACCGGTGTTGCCGGAATCGACTGGGCCACGAAGAAACTGAACAACGCCACCGGCGATACCATCGAATTTGCGCAGGACGCCGAACCCGGCAGCGAGACACATTATCTCCAGCAAGCGTGGGGCGCCTATGGCGCTGCCTATGGCAGTCAGGTTTCCGAGATTGGTATCCTCACCACCGTAGGACATCCGATACCGGTGCTCACCGAAGAGATCGGCGAGCCGCTTGCGGCTGTGTTCGATGATGCGATGGGACCGCTCGCCAGTCGCTTCTTCGAAGTGATCCAGCGCGGCTCTGTTAGCATATCCGAGCTCGATGAGTTTTCCGCACTCGCACCCTCCGAGATCGATCCATCAAGCAAGGAACGCGCATGCTATCAGGACATTTTGCTCAAAGAACCCGAAAGAGAAGATGCCTCCGCACTATCACGACGGCTGAGCGTGCTGCTCATTCTGAAGGTCGCGGGGCTTTTGGGCCGTGAACCCAAGCCGGATGAAATCAGATGGATTCTATACGCGGGATACGAAAGCGAAGGCCGCCCCCTCGATCTGGCATCCCCTTCTTTGGAAGCGCAGCGTCAGCGTTGGTGGGTCTATCATGCCAACGACCTTAGCCACATCGTGATGGAGACACTGCTCAAATTCGCGCTCGATCAGTTGGGTAATTTTCCCGCAGGAATCACGCTGGAGCGCCTCATCGGCCTTTGCGTCGATCAAATCCGTGATGCTGCCGACACATGGCCAGAAGACTGGGAGAGTTTCTTCGAAGAACTGAATCCTGCCGCAAATGCCTACGCTGCGAACGATCCGCATTCCGAGTGGTCGCTCTCGCGCGACATCGTGCGCGGAGCGGGGCGCAATGACGAGAAATTCTGCTCACCCGAACTTGCGTGGAAGGCCGTCAAACTGCTGGCGATCATCCATAAGCGCAGTCAGGTAGGCGAGCGCGACATTGCTGCCGAGCTCGGCCACTTCAATCCTGACGCTTTCCGCTCGCTGCTGAGCGAGACCCGTTTCCTCGACCGAAACCTGAAGGAGCCGTTTGCCGATATCATCGCACACATCGTCGAGGAACGGGTCATACGCCGCCACATGTGGGTGGCGCTGCGCAAATTCCGCTACCAACGAGATTACACTTTTCTCATCGAGATGGATGAGGGACGCATCAGGCTGCGCGAAAAGGACGGGCCGGTCTTCACTAACCCACGTCTCGGCCCCGCGATCACCTTCCTCAAAGACATCCATCTGGTCGGAGGTCAGGGTCTGACCGATCTTGGCGCAGAAGCGGCAGGTGTTGCATGAAACTCTACGAGCGCTTCGCCGACAAGGGCTATCACAGCAGCATCCTGACGACATTCGGGATCGATTTCGACGCCTACGAGAACATCGTACTGCCGCGCCTGTGCGGTGCAGGCTGTCGCAACAACATCGTCATTCCCGACGCCAGAATGCTGACGCACGCCCTCACCGGTGCATCGACGCTGCCGGACCATGCGGGCAAGCTCTACACGGTCACGGGTGCGACCGCCCGCCAGGTGTTTCACCCGAAGCTGTTCCTGCAAATTGGACGCAAGGGCGGTCGCATCATCGTCGGCTCCGCGAACATCACCTCGTCAGGCCTTGCGGGCAATCTCGAACTGGTCGGCACAATCAGCTGCGGTGAAGAAGATTCCGCAGAACAGCGCATTGTCGCGGCGGCATGGCAGTATCTGACACGCTTTGTCAGTTATGATCAGGAAGCACAGCGCGGCCAGCAAGACTGGATGCTGGCAAGGGCGCCATGGCTTCGGGATGCGGTCGCCTCGTCCGAGAAGATGGGCCTCGCGGACAAGACCGAAGCCGCATTTCTGACAACGGGAGAAGAGACCGGCATTGGCCAGCGCTTTGCCGATCTCATCGACGAACCGGTCACACGGCTGATCGTCGTAAGCCCGTATTGGGACATGGGCCTTGCGGCACTGTCCTATCTGAACGACCGGCTATCACCCGAAGAGGTTTCTGTGGTGATCGACCCTGCGGTCGTCCAGTTCCCGAAGGACGCCGCAAGCGCACTACCCAACCTAAAACTCTACCGTCGCAACGGGTTTCGGGAAGGACGCTTCATCCACGCAAAAACCATTATCGCGCAAACCCCTGACGCCGATCACGTTCTGTTCGGCAGCGCCAACTGCACGCTCGCGGCACTCGGTCGCGAGGGCTATGTCGGTGAGAACGAAGAAGTCTGCCTCTACCGAAAGCTGCCGCCCGACACCATCATACAGGTGCTCGATCTCGCCGGTGTCCTCCATGAAGAGCACACGATCGAGCCCGCAGAAATCGACGAACCCGAACTCGATGACGATCTGCCGCTGGAAGAGCTGGCAGAACAAGCTCCCGGCCAATTCGAGGTCAGGGTTGATGTGCTGGTCTGGCGGCCTGCATCCTCCATCGATCCCGCCGGTTGCACCATCGAACTGCTCGATCAGAACGGATCGGTAATCCCTTGCACCTTGTCTCCGCTGCACAGCGAGCGCAGTCTGCGCTTCCAGATTTCCAGCACGGATGTCGGGCCGTCCTTCGTCCGTCTGGTCTTCACTGACGGTCATCGGTCGGCACCCGCCATCGCCACGCTCATCGACCGCTTGAGCTCGGCCATCAGGGAGACACGCTCGCGCAAAACTGAGAATGCCCTGCGCGGTCTCGATGAAGAAACCGAAGCCGGTTTGATGCTGATGGAAGTGCTCGATGTCCTGGAACGGCTCGAACCGGATGCAGCCAAGGACAAAGCGCCGATCTCGATCCCGAAAGCAGGTCACAGTAACGATGGCGAGTCTGGGGCGCACTATGAAGTACTCAGCTACGAACAATTTATCGCCGGTCGACGTCCGCGCGCTGATCAAGCCAGCCTGACACATAACAGCCTCGCGGGGAGCGAAGTCACGCTCGTGCGCGGGTTTCTGAACCGCATCCTCGGCATGGACGGCCAGCGCGACGAGATCGACGAGGCCGATGATGATGACCTGATGCGCGACGCGTTCAATCTCGGCGATGAAACCGACAACGCGGAAGCCGCGATCGCCGCTGGGGCGGACTTCGGGAAAGAAAAAAAGTCGCCGGAAGAGGAAGAGCGGGAGGAAGCGGCGCGCAAACGCATAGCGGCACAGCGCAAAGTCACCAAAGACCAGCTCGTCAGCGCTACACTCAAATTCGGCCAACGCATCAAGGAGCGGCAAGAAACCGGCAAGCTGGACAATCGCGATATCCTGCGCCTGCGCGCACTGCTGATGATTGTCGCGGCTGCGTCGTGGAAGGGATCGGACGCCAAGAAAGGCAAGCAACCACCGCGCGCCTCTATCCAGGTTCTGCCTGCCGAAGGCGATAAAGACAGCTGGCCCTTTGTCATGGGAAGGCTGCTATTCACCGTATTCGGCGGCAACGATCCGGCCATCCGTCAGCTCTATCTAAGCAACGAGCACGACCAGATACCTGACGACATCGTCGAGTGCTGGGCGACTTGCTATTGGTGCTTCCAGGCCTGCATGCAGGCTTCGATTTCGGAGATTGAGAAGACACGGATCACCAAGCATCTTAGTCCGATCGCTTCCTATGCCTACACCATGACACTCCCGACCAAGGCAGAACTGCTCGGCGAAGATGTCATGACAATCATCGAGGGCATGAACGCACGCTATGCCGAGAAGCTCGGCATTGAACCGGAGGCCATCGAGAACGGCCACCAGTCGTTTATTGAGAACCTGTTCTCGCTCGATTTAGCAGCAACCCGACCGACGCTCTGAAGCTGACAATGATAGTCGACCGCGGGTTGGGCATGCGCGGCGGCGCTGAAGATCAGGCGCTTATCGTCCTCCAGAAACTTGTTCCACGAGGCGATATCGGCGTGATTTCGTTATGCGAAGAACTAAAGAACAACCCAAAAAACTCGAACGTGCCACGAATGACCGGCTTGGCGATGCTGAGCTGCGGCGTCGTGGATCATGTTCATGGTCCGGATTGGACCACCTTGACCAATTCGGATAGAGGTCATATCAAGATCATGGCCTTCACGCAGGCCGGTGTGCCCGCCATGCAAAGCAAAGCAGCGTTTTCAGCTTTGATATGACACTCTGCGCAATATGCGCGGGAAGATTAGCAGCGGGCACCTAGTCATATCCAATTGGAGATGACACATGACTGACCACAATATGAAAAAGCTAAAGACGCTTGGCAAACGGTATGCGCGTGCGACTGCTATGGCGCACACGGAAGCTTTGAACTTACTAGCCGCTGAGTTGGGTTTCGCACACTGGAAAGCACTAACCGATGCGTCAAAGGAGGGCTGGCTTCCAAGCGACGAGGATCTTGCGAAGACCGGCGAAATTGTGCGCCAAGCGGGAGCCAGGACCGAAACAGCGGTTTCCCAAGGCGAATTCACTTGCATTGATGACCCAGCTCCCGAGGAAGGTGAGCTTAGCAGTCACAAATACCGGATTGGTGACCACCTTGGGGACGTTGTCGTGTCCGGGGAAGGATGGGATTTGCGCATTCCAGAAGCTCCGTACAAAGCACCTATCGCGGAAATTGATGAGCGGCATGCAGAAAGTAGCCCAATCAAAGACCCTTCCTTTTTGGCTGAACTCCTCAATATCGCAAAAGCGCGCAGGACACGCATCCGAGCAAAGATCGCAGTGGATTGGCCCCGACGTTCTACAAAAGCTAATCTTGACGGAGTTGCGCGTCACCCACTGGGAGGTGGAGAGGCCTCAACCTGGTATTGTCACAGCTGCGATGCGCAGATTTCAGGTCCACAAGTTGCAGAAAACTTTTGGCACTGCCCGAACTGCGGCACGCATCCTCTCAATATCCGCGCTGTACCGTTTGACGAAGAGAATCCCGGGGAGCCAGTGCCGACGCTTGGTACGGCGCAACGAGAGAACCCGGAGATACGGATTGTGGAACCCAGGCTGACTCTGCACTTGAACGAGGAAACTGTCTCGTTGCTCATCCGCTGTGCGCTCCTTGAAGACGCGGCGTCAGTCAACGAACGCTTGGGCGCTATGCGAGCCGAAATCAGTCTCATAGATGGAGAAGAGGTCTGGATCACATTTGATGAGATGCTGTGGCCGGAAAACAAGGAACCAACTTCGGCTTTGGCGGTCGCCAAAAAGCTCGGGCTGGACGTTGAGCAGGAGCTGTCATTGTTTACCGAACCTTTTGCCTGGCCGGACTTGGGCAGTATGACTTCAAAGACCGCAGACTTCGCCACCACTCTAATAGATGCCTATGAAGCACACGGTGTGATCAAGCGGTGATGCTCCTAATACTGCTCGAGCTGGATGGTCGGCGACGCAATACTGTCTTCTTAGCTCGAGCAGCTTTGTCGAATGTCTGCTTCAGGAAAGCAGCTGCGCAGCATTTGACAGCAACGGCAATGGTCGGTTTTGGGCCGTGACCACCATTGTGCCTGACACAACCACCGCGCTAGTGTCCGCGCATGGGTATTTCATCAATCGATCAGTTCAGAAATCTATTCAGCAGTGCGGGCGTTGACCGGATTTACGTCAAGGTTCTCGCGCCCAAACAGGACAATGACAAAAACCAGATCGTGCTTGCCAGCCAGCTTGAAGGTCTGGTCAACGCGTTCCCGGTTCGCGAAATTCGCCTGCGCGAACCAAGCAGCAGCACAAAGAAACGAAAATCTGCCGCAGGCCGGCCAATCACCGAGGCGCATCTCAATTTCTTCTGGCTCAATGAAAACGGCGATCGATACCACGCACCTGACACGAAGCTGATCGAGTATTTTCAGTATCCGGAAGCCCGGCTGTCGGGATTCTTAAAAGGGTGCAAATGGGCACCCGCTGCAATCCGACGGACCAGACAAGCCGAGTTCGGTAAACGCATCCTCGGTATTGGGGCCAATCGGGCCGGTGAAATCTTCGGGTTGCTTCTGACCGAACGTGATGACCCGGTCGTAACGGATTTTCCCGAGCTCGCACCCTCGGGCATTTCAGGTGTTCTTGGCATTCTGAATGTCACCGGCGATACAACAACAACGCCCCAGGAACAGCTGACCCGCGAACTTCGGGGGATTGTCGCTGCCGGCTGGCATCCATCCGTCAGAAACAAGGGTGGCACGATCGTTCCGTTCAAAGGAAACCAGGGCGCCGGATACACGCTGGAGGCCCTGCTCGGTGTCGAGACCAACGCCCTGAAGGAACCCGATGCGTATGGCCATGAAATCAAATCCTTCAGAGGTGATAAGATCAGCCTGATGACACCAACAGCTGATCTCGGCGCCGAGGGAGACCTGACGTTTCGCGATTTCATGATGACTTATGGCTGGGAGGGGAAAAAGGGAGACGGCTCTCACCGCTTCACGGGGGTGCATCGCGCCGGAAAACGGAGCAACTCGACCGGATACCTTCTTGGGGTCTCAGGATTTGACCCTGTGAGCGGCAAGTTCAGCGACAACCCGGATGAAATCTTCGTTGGAATCTTAGATCCGGACACCGACAATCTGATTGGTGGGTGGTCTCTCGAAAAACTGGCTAACTCCTGGAACACAAAACACGCGCTGGCGGCCTATGTACCTGCCGGGCTCCGGAAGGATCCTGATGGTGGAGGTGATCAATACTGCTTCAACGCGCCCTGGTTCATGTGTGAAGGCACCGATGTCTGGCGTCTGCTGCGCGCGATCGCATCTGGTCTGGTTTACTATGACCCTGCCCACACAATCTACGCAGACGGCAGCGCGAAGGTCCGGCCCCAATGGCGGATCGGGACGTCTCGGCTGGAAGCGGCTCTGCGGGAGCTCTACGCAAGGGTATCGGTGGTTTCCTGACGCTGACCCTCAATCAAACAATCTGTGGCATTTCCAACGAGCCATTGGTTGAGAAGATCCAGAACGGTTGCTGGCTGAAGGCGGCGTTTCCCTTTCAGTGCACACTCCCAGACGACACCGACACGCCAGCCTGCGGCTTTCAGAGCAGCCATGTTCTTCTGGTCACGTTCCACGTTCCCGCCGATCTTGTCCCGCCAGAAATCCTCCCGGGTTTTCGGCCATTTGAAAAGCGGACAATTATGCCAATGCCAGAAGCAGCCGTTCACGAAAATCACTGCCTGGTACTTCGGCAGCACCAGATCAGGCCTGCCCGGAAGCTTGCGATCGTGTAACCGATAACGAAATCCGCGGGCATGTAGCCCCTGGCGGATGAGCAGTTCGGGTTTTGTATTGGTTCCCCGGATCGCCGCCATGTTGCGACTACGGGTTTCCGGGGAATGGACGTCAGCCAACTTTTCGGACCGGGCTATTCGCCTGTCCCTGCAGAATTGCCCGGACATGCGGCTCCATCACCCGCGCGACTTCGGCGAAAACCGGCACTGCCACCGAGTTGCCAAACTGTTTATAGGCCTGTGTATCCGAAACCGGGATCCGGAAGTCCTCAGGATAGCCCATCAGTCGGGCGCATTCGCGCGGGGTCAGACGGCGGGGGTTTTTTCCTTCGCCACGGCTCACCAGGATTTCGGATCCGTCCTTGTAGTACCGCGCAGACAGGGTTCGGGCGATGCTGTCACCGTCTACCAGACCAAAGCCAAACCCGTTGCCCTTGGCTTTGTGCTTTGCTGCATAGTCCTGCAGGTACTTCCACAGTTTGTCCGTCAGAGTGTATTTGTCGCTGACTTTGGCATCATTGCCGAGAGTGTAATGCCCCTCGGGGCTCTCAATGCCGTTTTCAGGGTGCAGGATATCCCGCATCCGGCGCTCCCGATGGGGGGGCAGCAGAACATCATCGAAGCTGAACGTTACGTCTTCGCGAAAGCCAACTATGACAATCCGCTCCCGGTGCTGCGGCACGAAATGGGCCGCATCAATGACCCGGGGTTCCGGCACATAGTAACCTAGCTCATCCCGCAGCTTACGCATGATGACCTGGAACGTACGACCTTTGTCATGGCTGCGCAGGTTCTTCACATTCTCGAGCATGAAGGCGGCGGGACGGTGATGCTTGAGGATCCGCAACACGTCAAAAAACAATGTGCCCTGAGTTTCATCATCAAAGCCGTGGGCGCGGCCAAGGGCGTTCTTTTTTGAGACGCCGGCAATTGAGAACGGCTGGCAGGGAAAACCTGCGACCAGCACGTCATGTTCGGGAATCTCTTCGGCTTCGATTTCGGTTATGTCCCCTGCGATGGGGCGGTTGTCCGAAAAGTTGGCATCATAGGTCTGCTGGGCGAACCGATCCCATTCTGAGGTGAACACGCAGCGCCCGCCTGCGCTCTCCATAGCTTTGCGCAGCCCGCCAATCCCCGCGAACAGATCGATAAAGGAAAATGCGGATCCGGAAGTCTCCGGCTGTCGCGCATCGACTTCCATACGAAGAAGGTTCATTACGCCTTCGCGCGGGGTTTCCTCTCCACGTTTCCAGCGGTAGATGTGCCCCTCAGAATAGCCGAGACTCTTTGCGGCTTCGGCGACTGAGTGCCCTGTTTTCTGCAAAAGAAGTTCGAATTCGGTCATTCTGCGCGCCCTCCGGTACCGCGATTCAGTCTCGCGGGGAATTTTTTTGTCACTATGGCGACAGGATTCCCGCGAGGCAAGAACATTCAGAAAACATTTCGATGAATGTCGGGTTAATCCTGATCACAAAAGAAACCACTGGACTTGCTTTCCAAAGGAAGCGTCAGTCACCGCTATGGAAAACGACCCGAAAGATACGGTTCAGCGCCTGTTTGCGGAAGTGACGGCCCGGCTTGAAGACGCGGCCCTTGCCGCACTTGAGGGGCAGTCACCGTGGATAGACGCGGAAAAGGCCCGCATTGCCGCAATGACGGTGCGTGAACACCTGGCAGATATTGACCGAAAGCTGGATGCGGCTGAGATGATCGCCGCACGGTATCTGCGCGGCTGATCAGATAACCAGCCCATTGATGGGCGCCCAAGCGGGAAATGCCTTTCTGCCCCGTCCCGCGGAATCCCTGTCGATGAAAGGTCAGCCATTTACTTCTCTTCCGAATCCGGGCCTCTCGCAAGAAACTCATCGTGGCTCATTCTCTGTCCGTCGGGCAGAACGAACTCCCAAATTACAGGCTCGGGCGCGGTTTCGTTCTCAAGCAATTCCGGCGCGATCCGTTCGACCTCTTTCAGGAACGCCAGCATGTCACGCATGCTCCCGTTCATCGCCTTTTCAGTGAGTTTTTGCACATAGGCTTCGCGTAAACGGATTGTTTTTACCTTGCCGTTCACGCGCACCTGCACGCGTTGGTTCAATGTTTCCCGCAGTAATGTTCTGACATTCTCACTCTTCCTGGGGCGACCCTTGGAATTCCCTGATTGCCCCTTTTTAAACTGCGTTGCCTTTGGTGGTTTTCCATAGCCAACTTCGTAGCCTTTCTTTTTACTCATAGTTCTGCCTCGCGTTCCTTGGCGACAGCTTCAAAGCTCTCGAAACTGTCTGCGTGAATAGCTGTTTCGCCGGTTGCGTCTGCCAGGCGGCGGACGGTCAGATCGGCGTAATGCGCATCAAGTTCAACACCGACACCAATGCGACCGGTCTTTGCGGCCGCCAACAGCGTCGTGCCGGATCCGGCAAAGGCGTCCGCGACGATGCCGCCACGTTTCGAGCAATCCATGATCGCGTCGGCGATCATGTCTATTGGCTTCACCGTCGGGTGAGCTTCAAGGTCATCCATCCGGCCCGCGCGGAAAGTATTTGCACCCGCATAGGTCCAGAGGTTGGTGCGGTGCCGGCCGGTTTCACCCAGCCCGAAATTGTTGATGTGACTTGCCCCACCATGCTTGAAAGCAAACACAAGTTCATGCTGCGAGCGATAAAACGACCCCATGCCTGCGTTGGTTTTGGCCCAGACACAAAGGTTCTTGAATTCCAAATAAACCCCTTCAGAAGCATCAAGGACTTCGCGCATATGACGCCAGTCCATGCAAATGAAATGGATGGCACCATCGGCGCTGACTGAGGTCAGATTGCAGAATGCACTGCGCAGGAAATCGGTAAAACCGCCCTGGCTCATTTCCCCCGACGCCATTGCGAACTCACGGTGCTGCTTCTTCCCGAGCCCGGACACATGGCCGGCGATGGGCACATTGTACGGCGGATCTGTAAAGATCATCTGAGCCTTGTCATCGCCCATCAGCGTTTGCCATGACGCGCGCTCGAGCGAATCACCGCAATACAGGCGATGTGAACCAATCAGCCAGAGATCGCCTTTTCGGCTGACCGGTGGTGCGTGTGTTTGCGGGAGCGGAACGATCTCTGGCTCCGATGATTTGTCATCCTTCAACAGCACATCGATTTCGCCCATCTCAAAACCGGTCAGTTCGATACTGAAACCGATATCCATTTCCAGAAGGCCCTGTAGCTCGATTGCCAGCAATTCATCATCCCAGCCAGCGTTCTCTGCCAGCTTGTTGTCAGCAATGATGTATGCGCGTTTCTCTGCTTCACTCATGTGATCAAGCTGCAGGACAGGGACCTCTTGCATACCAAGCAGCTTTGCAGCCTCGAGACGGCCGTGACCGGCAATAACCCCGCCGTCCGCATCAATCAGAACGGGGTTGGTCCAGCCGAAGGCCGTAATGCTGTCTGCGATTTGCCGGATTTGCTTTTTGGAGTGCGTTCGCGGGTTGTTCGCATATGGTTTGAGGTCGGAAACTCGCCTGGTTTCAATGCGGCCCGTGGGCAGGGATGTCGGAAGGTTCTGTTTGTTCATGGCATCACCGGAGATTTGCTCGTCGTGAACAACCCTGGCTGCAAACTGGCCTGATAGCTTGCCCAACAATCAAAGGGCTATTTCCGGGCGGATTTCCCGATTGGCGATCTTGCAGCACCTGCAAGATTGCGCAGCTTTTTGTGACTTCCAGGCTGCCCGTAGAACATGCATGAAACAACCATCCAGGCGGCCTCAGATGGCGAATAGCTGTCCTCAGTTTCAGACGCCCACGATTGCCAGATATTCACAGCTTCCGGCAGAGCATCTGGATCGCCATTCTGAGCTTTGCGAATGGCATCATAGCTGTGGGCCGCATGTAAGCCGATTACGCGCCGCTCCAATGGGGATTCACCTTTCCGGCCACGGGTTTCAATACTGCCTTCAAGGTAGTCACAAAGCCAACCCAGCAGCTCGGGAGGTAGTTCTGACGCTTCACGTTCACGAAGCTCGCTTGCGACGTCGACAGGGTCGACCTTCTCCGGCTCGCCCTGTTCAATGTGGTGAAGGGCGCTGGCAAAAGGGCGTAGATCTAGCGCTGGCCTGATCGGGCAATCATCGGTTTTGGTGTCATTCCCCATCGACTGGTTCTTCCAGCAATTTGGACGCCGGGATGCCGAGGGGCTCTGCCAATTGAGCCAGAACAAGAACAGTCGGGTTCCGCACGCCCCGCTCAACACCGCTGACATAGGTTCGGTGAAGACCGCATTCCAAAGCCAGCCCCTCCTGAGAGAAACCGGCAGCCTTGCGGTATATTTTGAGATTCAGCCCGACCAGCCTGCGAATATCCATCCCCATCTTGGGCCATGAATGCAGACGTTAAATCTACAGACTATGAGTCTCTTTTTTTACTTGACTGTTTGCGTCCCGGAAGCGTGACTGATGCCCAGGTCAATGCGGAGCAGTAATGAAAGACACCAAGCACAACGATGCTTCCAGCCTTCGGGAACAGTATCTTGAATACGGCTTTCTCGGTGAACTCTGCCGGGAGATGTGGAAACGCGGGATCGAAATGGACATCCTGCGCAGTCATACCGACCGCAGCGGCTATGACATCCTGCTGGAAGCGAATGGCATTGAGCGACATGTACAGATGAAATCCAGCTTTGTCGGCGCCAAAACCGCAAGGCAGAAGATCAACGTCCGGCTGGCAGACAAACCATCAGGCTGCGTGATCTGGGTGCGCTTCGATCCGGAATCTCTCAAGCTGACAGAATTTCTGTGGTTCGGTGCACAACCCGGCGAACCACTGCCCGAACTGGGAGACAAGATCGGCAAACATGAGAAGGGCGATCAACACGGGCACAAAGCCCAACGTGCTGCTATCCGTGTTATTAATAAGGGTAGATTTGAACGTATCCCCGACTTAACAAAACTTGCGGATCGCCTGTTCGAGCCAGACTTAACATAATGGCGCTTAAGCGGCGCGGCGGAAAACCGTCGCGCCGCCTTGTCGTGAGCAATACTCACAATTCAGCCGGGTGGATTATGCCGGCTTGGTGGGCCCCGTGCGGGATCGCCGCCATCCCCACCGCCACACTTGATCCGCCCCACCGTGCGGCGTCTCCTGTGGTCCCCGCGCTTCTATGGGTCCGGGTCCCCGGTTGTGATCCAGTCCGAATTGACCGGCGCCACTGAGATCAGGAAGTCAGAGCCTCCGTCTCTGTTATCTTTTCGAACTCGGGCAGAAACTCGGCGTGATGCATTTCAATGTATCGCGTGATCCGTGTATTGCTGATGAGTTTCGAAACGTATCCACGTGCCAAAACCAGATCGAGATGATCGGTGCCGTAGGTGTCTTCGACCAGTCGTAACTCCCGCTCCAGGTTGGCAGACTCGCGCTCCATCAGCTCCAGTTGGTGGCGGGAAACGCCCTTTGCAGCCTTAGGTTTCTCTGGATTAATAAGCTGGCTTTCGGGCGTCGCTGCCAGAAGTGAACGGGCATAGTTCACCGTGAATTTGTTCATGGTGACCATCAATTCTGCAGCCTCGATCTGACGCAGTGGTTTCATTTTCCGGAGAATGCGAAAACTTGTCAGCGTTACCTGCTTGTCCTTCAGCAATTCCGCGGCCTCCGGACAGATCCCGTCCAGCAGGCGTCTCTTCTCCTGAAGCGTCTTGATGTTGATATTGAGGGCACGCGCCAATCGCTCTTCCGGAACGCCGCGTTTCAGAGCCATCAGGATCATTTTGTGTTCCTGGATGGTTGCAAGACGACTGATGCGCTTGTTGTAGGTAAAGGCTTCGTCGTCTGTGGAAATCTGACAAAGGGCATGTTTCTCGCCCATATCCAGCAGGATTGCGTGGCGTAAATGTCCATCGAGCAGCATGTAGTTGTCAGGGTCGGACTTGTCCGGTGTGACGACCAAAGGCTCGACCAGACCAACTTCCCTGACGGATGCAGCAACCTGCGCGTATTTGACGGTCTCTTTTGTATCTTTCTGGACCGCATAGAGCGGACAGATGCAATCCAGCGCAACGTGGACAAGTTCCTGTTTGAAGGCCAGATCAACCGATTTCGAACGCTTCTTTCTCGTCATTTCACCTCTCCCACCCTCGATGAAAGCCTGTCCATCAGGTTTTTCGGTATTGTCGCAAGGCACTCCGCCCGCAGCAGCGTCACGAAGTTTTCGTCATTCAACAAAGACCGGAGGGCTTCGGTGAGGAACATCAGTTCGTTGCGGGTTGCGGTCGCCTTTTGAAGCAATATCTGCTTCCGTTCGACGTCATTTTGATAGGTGCGCAGCAGGCTTTCGACAGACAGCGTCCGTTTTTGTTTTTTGTCAGATCCGAGTTGCCCTTTGCCGTGTTTCTGACGAGCCTCTACCAGGCGCTTCGCAGCCAGAAGCTTGCCGCCCCTCAGAAGGTTGTTTTCGTAAGCCTGGCGAAGGACATCCTGGACTTTCGTATCCTCGGCGTCTGCGATGTCGACGGCAACACTCACCGGAACTTTGCCGCTTTCGACGGCACTGAGCAGCCGGTGTTCACCACTTTCCAGAAGCCGAAGAACACCGCGCACATATTTCATCGACAGGTTGGTTTTCCGCGCGATTTGCGTCTCAGAGTATCCTCTGTCTTTCAAACCCTTGATGTCGCGCAGCAGATCCAGGGCCCTGTGCTGGCGACGCGCCAGGTTCTCAACAAGGCTCATGACGAGGCAATCTTCGCTGCTCGCCGAGATTACGATGGCGGGGATTTCGGTCTGCCCCAGTTCCTGAAAGGCCTCGAGCCGTCCCTGGCCGCAAACCAGGTCATAGCAGGGGCCATCCTCGCCTTTCCTTTTTGCCACCGTAATTGGGCGCTTCAGACCGAGTTCAGCAATGCTGTCGACCATTGCATCAAACGCTTTGCGGTTTCGAATGCGGGGATTGATGACAGTAATCAGATCAATGGAGATCATTTCAGCAATTTGGGAAGATTGGTCATTCATCAGGCGACCTCCGGAATTGATACCTGAATGGCCATTTCAAAAAGCGGGGACAGAGTATCGAAACGGTAGGCATCAAGTGACAGGCCGTTGCTTTCAGCAAGCCGGAGGCGCGGCAGTGTTATATCGATGCCCGGGAGCAGGTAGTAATCGAGCGGTTTCCGATTGGGGCGATCCATCCGGATCGCCACAGTGATGTCAGGTTTCAGACTCGTGTCGAAACGGATATTCCAGCGGAGGGAGCCGGCGCTGGTTTCATGACATCGAACAATCACGAGAGAGGCAGAAAACTCGTTGTTGATTGTCAGAAGATCCGTAATCGGGTCCCGTTCCACACTTCCGCCAGCGGCCGCTATCCCGTCGATTGTTTGATCCACAATATCCGGGTGCAGGTCCCGCAAACGCCGGTTGATTTCGACATACCTGTAGTCGCGACCCGGTTTGAAGCCAACAAGCTGGTATGCGCGAAGCAGACTCCCGAAACGCGTGCGGTATGAGCCGCTCGAAGGAAGCGTATCCGCCTCATCGATGATCAGGCCCGACAAATATCCCTGGGCTTGGAACATGTCACGGAGGGCTGACAGCATCTCGTCATCAGTCAGCTTTGCCGACCTCGCGCCTATGATGGCACCAGCCGCAGCGAAAAGCTCCGGGTCAACAATTGCCTCAAAGGCCCCGTCGGCCCTGACCCAGATATCCGGATCGTTATGCACGCGGAGTTTCTTCAGTTTGAAGGAACTCCGGTTCCAGACATTGTTCCCGATGTATTTCTCGTTGATTAGTATCTGATGCACGGTCCCGCGCGTCCAGGCACGCCCCAGGTCGGTTAGAACTCCACGGAGGTTCAAGTTCTCCGCGATTTCCGCTTCTGACTTTCGATCATCGACAAACGCCCGGAATATCTCATGGACAATGGCGATTTCTTCGTCGGGGCCTGGAACTAGCGTAACCCTGTCTGTTTGAATGCTCTTGTGCTGACCCCGTTCGAGAATCCCTTTGGGCTGACCGTGTTCGTCGATCAGCATGCGTCTCAGGCCGAAGCCGGGTGGCCCGCCCTGACGGTATCCGCGCTCGATCAGGCGACATTGTCCGGTAAAGACCTTTTGTGAAAGCTCTCGACTGTATTCACCGGCCATGGCGCGTTTGACGCCTTTGACAATTGTCGAGACCGGGCTGCCGTCGTTTTCGAATTGCTCGGCGCAATAGACAACCGAAATTCCGGCGCGCTTGCAGATGTATTCGTAGTAGGCACTCTCGTCGGCATCCTGAAACCGGCCCCAGCGACTGATGTCGTAGACCAGGACAACTTCGAAGTCTGCACGTCCTGACTGAATATCGTCGATAAGCTGTTTCAGGCCATCGCGCCCCTGAATGCGCAGGCCACTCTTACCTTCATCAGAGTAGGTCCGCACAATGTCGATGCCTCGCTGTTCCGCATATAGCGCTATGGCATCAGACTGGTTCTCAGTCGAATAACGCTGATGCTCAGTCGACATGCGCACGTATTGAGCCCCGCGGATAGCGCGACGGAATTTGGGAGCATCGGGGCTTTCGTCATGATCGTCGCGCCAGCTCAAGTGCAAAGCACCTCCATTCGTTGAATTCGACATCTGTTTGGAATGGCCGTGATTCCTGTGTGTCAAAGCTTAAACGCCAGCTTTCGGAAAAGTGTTTCCGAAGATGGGCAACATTTTTCCAAATTAGGACAATGGCACATGAACAATTTAGACTACCGACTGGAAATTGCCGCAGCGCTGAAGCGCGAACTTGGAGGTTCTCATCGAGCAATTAAGGCAACCATGAACTGGACAGGGGCTTCCGAGCGAACAACGAAAAACTGGCTTGCCGGGACACACGGACCCGCAGGTGTGCACCTGATTGAACTCATGCGGCACTCGGATGAAGTCGCTGAAACAGTCCTGACCCTCTGTGGCAGAAGCGAAGTCGCCATTTCTTTGGAGCTTGCATGTCTCAGGACTGCGCTTGTTCGAATGCTGACAACGGCTGATGAAATCATCGGGGCAGAAACCTGAGCGAAATTTCCATTCCCTGAAAGCCATCGTTTTTTCACTGAAAGGTCGCCAGAGTTTCCCTGCTAGTGGATTTAGGGAATTCTCCCACAAGGCACTGATCTAACTATCTATTTCGGAGCCTCAGGCACCAAAAGCCGCCGAAACGGTGCGTATTCCCTGTAAATTTCCCTGTTTTCAGGGAATTTTGGGGGAGACTGGCTAGCTCGAAACTGTCCGCACAGCCATTATTCTTTCTTCAACAAATCCAGCGGCCTGAAGTTTGGGTTCGGCGAGCAGTCGAAACACCTTCCCGAAGTGTGTTTCCGGTACAACGCGAGTCACTTGCTTTTGAAATGGCGAGTCTGCGAAGAGCCACACCAATTGGTTGGATGCACGAATGAGCGAGCGGCAGGAGGAAGGAGGCGGCGACAGCGGACGCGATTTTGACGCAGCCCATTCCAACCTTCCAACGTCCCAACCAACGCCCGGCTTGGCGTTCATTGATCAAATTGCGTGCGACGATGTTTAACGGCAGGCCGCCAAGTTGGGTTGCCTGTACTAGCCATTCATCTCCGATTTTGACCGACCCCCGACGGACCGGATCAGCACCGCTCGCGGTTCTTCGACGCGCTCAAGCCGCGTTCAACGGTCGGGGTCACCGCGAACCTGTTCTTGTAGAGCTTCGAGAAATGCGACGTGTTCTGGAACCCGGTGGCGAGCGCGATTTCCATCACTGACAAGCGGGTCTGCTGAAGCAGCGTGCGCGCGTATTCGAGCCTGATCTTGTTGATGTAGGTCTTGGGTGACATGCGCAGATGTTTGGAAAACAGCCGCTCAAGTTGGCGGGTGGAGACGCCGATTTCCGAAGCGATCTCTCCGGAGGATAGCGGCATTTCGATACTGCTGTGAATGCGTTCGATCGCCATGGTCATGTGTTTGTTGAGGTGTCCAAAGCGACACGACAGCGCCATGGTCTGTTCGTTGTGCTTGTCCCGGATGTTCGAGCAGATCAAGGAGGCCGCCGCGGCCTGCGCCACGTCGTCGTCGTTTTGCTGTGCGACAAGCGTGAGGAACAGATCCAGCGTTGCCGCGCCGCCGGGACAACTTATCACCTTTTCCGACAACTCGAACACCGATTGGGTGAACTCGGTGTCGGGATGAACTTCCTGCAGAGCCAGGGCTGTTTGCCAATGGCTCGCAATCTTTTGTCCTTGGGTCAAACCAACGGAGGCCAGAAGGCTCGCGCCTCCACCTAGAGCGCCAAATTGTGCCCCATGGCGGGCCGATTTACGCAGCCAGTTGGCGACGTCGCGCTCCACCGGATCGTCGATCCGGTCGCCGCCGCAGATGATGATGGTCGTGTCCGAAGAGCAGGCCATCAATCCTGCGTCCACGGCGAGCGTCACACCGGAGCGGGACGTCACAGGCTCGCCGGAGACGCTGACGACTCGCCATCGGTATTCCGGGGAAGCGCCCGCCGCGTTGGCCTTGTCGAGCGTTTCGATGGCGGTGCAAACGCTCATCGGAGAAAAGGAAGGCGTGAGGAAAAACAACATGTTGCGCGTGACCGACTGAGCCGTGCGCGGTGTGGCCGACAGCGATCCGGGGTCCAGCTTGGTCATGGTGTGTCCGCTGTGCCTGTTCAGGGGGTGGGGCGAATGCGGCTGGCCGACTTGTTGGCAAACGCGTTGAAACGTTCACGGGCCAGCGGCTGGGTGTTGACCACGCCCGCGACGACGCTTTCGGCGTAGGCGGCATCCAGCGCCGACATGTTCTGCATGTGGCTGACCGCAGAACAGATGGCGAAGTTCGACAAGGGCAGGTTTTGGGCCACCCGCTGTGCGATTTCTCTCGCCTGATCGAGGCTCGATCCTTCGGACAGGTATTGCGCCAGCCCCAGATCGACAGCCTCCTGTCCCTGATAGACGCGGCCCGTCAGCATCATGTCGATCATTCGGTCTTTGCCGATAAGATCGCTGACCCGGATCGTGGCACCACCGCCGGTGAACAGGCCCCGCTGCCCTTCCGGCAGGGCGAAATAGGTGCTTGGATCGGCAACGCGGATATGCGCCGCGCTGGCCAGTTCCAGCCCGCCTCCGACAACCGCGCCTGTCAGGGCGGCGATGATCGGCACGCCGCCGTATTCCATCTTGTTGAATGCTTCGTGCCAACGCAGGCAGACATGCATGAATTCAGCTGGGCTGCGGTCCCGGTCGCGGTGTTCCACCAGATCGAGGCCGGCACAGAAATGGTCTCCGGCACCGGTCAGGATGATGGCGCGGGCTTCCATCCGGGGCGCTTGGGAAAACAGCGTGATCAGCTCCTCGATGGTGGCCTCGTTCAAGGCGTTGCGCTTGGCGGGGCGGTTCAGGGTGACGGTCCAGATGCCGTCCGGGCCTGCATCGACAGCCAGGTTTTCGAATGTCGGGAAAAGGGGCGCTTGTGTCATCAGGGCAGTCTTTCTTCGGGGTTGGGAGAGCCGGAAGGCATCCGGCTCTCCGCGTTGCGTCAGTCTTCGGTGTGCACGGTTTGCACGCCCCGGGCTTCGCGGCGGCCATCGCGGACGATGCCCTTGATCAGGGCAACCCCCATGAGCGCCATCACCACCGAGAAGGGCAGGGCGCCGATGACCATCGCGGTCTTGATCGCGCCAAGTCCGCCGATGATCAGAAGCGCGCCCACAACCAAAGCCAGGGCCGCGCCCCAGAACAGGATGTGCGGGCGGCCCTTCGGTCCTTCGTCACCGCCGGAGTTGATCGTGTTGACGATCAGGACGGCGCTGTCAGCCGTGGTCACGAGGTAGGTCAGCAGCAGGATCACCACGATGATCGCCATCACCCAGGCCATGCCGCTCGACAAGATGACGTCCAGCATTGCGAAGAGCTGCTTTTCCTGTCCTGCGCCGGAGATGGCATCGCCTGCGGTGCCGTTCAGGGTCAGGTCGATGGCGGTGCCGCCGACGATGGTGAACCAGACAAAACACATCATCGAGGGCACGATGATTGCGCCCAGAACGTACTCCCGAACCGAACGACCCCGCGACACGCGCGCCAGGAAAACGCCCACGAAGGGGGCAAAGGCGATCCACCACGCCCAGTAGAAGACGGACCAGGCGTCCTGCCAGCCGGACAGGCGGCTGTCTGCGGCTGCCGCGTAGGTTGCGGCAATGTCTGCCTCCGAAAGACCTGCGGCCGAGGCCGGAAGCGCTTCGGTGAACGATCCCAGCGATCCCCAGGGGCTGGTGGCCGAGCCGTAGATGGCAGAGATGTCCTCAGCGGACAAAGCTTTGACCGCATCGGGGATGGTGGCATTGAAGGTCGTCTCGGGAACGGATGACCAGACGGTGAACAGCAGGCCGGGCAACGCGATCAGGTAGTCGAACAGGCCAACAAACAGCGCTTGCAGGCCGAAGGTGGCCGAGCCGAAGATCAAGAAGAACACCAGCAGGAAGAAGCTCAGCCCCATGTTGATGTTCGAGAGCCACTTGATGCCTTTGCCGACACCGGACAGGGCCGAAAGGGTTGAGGCCCCCATGATCACGATCAGCGCAACGACGATAGCCGCCGTGGTCGCCTTGCCGTCATCGTTCAAGAGCCAGTCGCCAATGCCGATCCGGTGCATCCCGGCCACGAACTGCTCTACGCCGAAACCGAGTGTTTGCGACACGCCCAGAACCGTGGCCACAACAGCCACGATGTCGATCACATGGCCCAGTTTGCCGGACAGGGCAGAGCCAAACAGCGGCGTCAGGCCCGACCGGATCGTCAGCGGCAGGTTGCGGCGGTACGAGAAATAGCTCAGCGACAGGCCGACCAGCGCATAGCAGGCCCAGGCCGAAAAACCCCAGTGCAGGAAGGACCATTTGTAAGCGTTGCGCACATTGTCCGCGCCGGAGGCTGTGGCCTCGCCGGTGATCGATTCCGGGCTCAGGCCGAAGTGATACATCGGCTCCGCGGTGGCAAAGGTCAGCATCCCGATGCCGATGCCTGCGCCGAACATCATGGAAAACCACGAAAAGCTTGAAAACTCCGGTTTGTCGCCCGGCAGGCCAAGGCGCAGCCGCCCGGTGGACGGGATGATCGCGAGGATCACGCAAACAACGATAAAGAAGGCCACAACCCAGATGTACCAGGTCGCAAAGCTCGACAGCAGAAAGCTGTTCATGGTGGACAGGACCGAGGATGCATTTTCAGGAAATGCAACGGCCCAGAGGATCAGCGCGCCGATCAGGATCTTGGCGGTGATGGTGACGTCCTTGCTGAATCCATCATAGAAGCCGCCGTCGGCGACCTCGATTTCAAGATCCATAAGGGGTGGTTCTTTGGCCATCGTAATTCCTCCCATGTTTACGATGTGACCTCGGGTTCGGCGTACCGGGCCCGCGAGGTCTGATTGACGGTGTTCAGTTCCAGAAGCGGGATTGAACCTGTGCGGCTCTTGGCCCTTTGGGCGTTTCAACGGTCAGGGTTCTGCCCGCGTCCCAGTGGCTGGCCTCGACCATGGCGATGGCCACGTTGGTGCCGATGTCCGGCGACCAGACCGCCGAGGTGACCTTGCCAACAGGTGTTCCCTTGTCGTGCAGCTGCCAGCAGGCTTGCGCTGGCGGAAGCGGGGCGCCGTCGATTGCCACGGCGCGGACCTGGCGGCTGGGACCCGTGGCGGCCTCTGCCCTCAGGGCGCTTTTGCCGATGTAATCGACGTCATCCGGCGCATTGCAGAACTTGCCCAACCCACATTCGAATGGGGTGTTCTCCATGGTCATGTCATTGCCATAGCTGAGCAATCCGCCTTCGATCCGTTCGATCAGGTTGGGGCAACCGGCGCGGACCTCCAGATCGCGGCCCGCCATAAACAGCGTGTCCCAAAGCGGCATGCCGTTTTTTGTCCCTTCGACATAGATCTCGAACCCGCCCTGTTTGGAGTAACCGGAGCGGGCCACAAGGAAACTCTGGCTGTTGAAGCTGAGACGTTTCTGCCGAAAGAATCGGATGTCGTGCACAATGGGACCAAAGACGCGCTCCATCAGCATATCGGCCTTGGGGCCCTGAACAGCCAGCGGTGAGACATCCGGCTCGAATACGTCAACATCCAGCCCGGCCCCAAGCGCCAGGCCCTTGACCCAGAACAGCAGATCGCTGTCGGCTATCGAAATCCACCAGCGGGTTTCGGAATGCTTGATCGCCACCGGATCGTTCAGCATCCGCCCTTTGTGATCGACAATCGGCACATAGTAGCACTGATCGTCCTGCATCCTGCTCAGGTTGCGGGGCGTCATCATCTGCATGAGCCTTGCCGCATCCGGGCCGTTCAGTTCGACCTGGCGTTCAACGGACACGTCCCAGACCTGAACATGGGTCTTGAGGTGCCGATAGTCGCTTTCGACGTCCTGAAATACGGTGGGAAGCAGCATGCGGTTGTAAACCGTGTATGCCTTGACCCCGGCCGCAACGACACCGCTGGTGAACGGGGTTTCGCGCAGACGGCGCGATTGGGAGATGAATGTCATTGAGGGGCTCGTTTTACCCAAACATCTTGCGCAGTTCGAACTTCTGGATCTTGCCCGTCGATGTTTTGGGCAGCTCCGCAAAGACAACTGATTTCGGAGTTTTGAACCCGGCGAGATGCGCGCGGCAGAAGGCGATGATATCGGTTTCCGTCGCAGTCTCGCCAGGGCGCGTTTCGACAAAGGCGCAGGGGACTTCGCCCCATTTCTCGTCCGGTTTTGCCACAACGGCGGCGGCCTGCACCGCCGGGTGTTTGTAGAGCACCGCCTCGACCTCGACAGAGGAGATGTTCTCGCCGCCCGAGATGATCACGTCCTTGAGCCGGTCGCGGATCTGCATGTAGCCATCGGGGGCGACCACCGCACCGTCACCGGACCAGAACCAGCCGTCTTTGAAGGCTTCGGCCGTGGCATCGGGATCCTTGTAGTAGCCTTTCATCACCGTGTTGCCGCGAATGGCGATCTCGCCCTGTTCACGGCTGTCACGTGTGACCTCTTCACCGGTTTCACGGTCGATCACTGCCACGGCGTCGACCATGGGGAAGGCGATGCCTTGCTGCGCCTGCAATCGGGCCAGTTCTTCAGGAGAGGCTGCCTCCCAGCTATCCTGCCACAGGCATTTGGCAATATGGCCGTAGGTTTCCGTAAGCCCGTAGACCTGCATAACCTCTAGGCCCATAGCGCGGGAGCGTTCCAGAACCGAAGGCGGCGGCGGGGCGCCGGCGGTCATCACCTTGATTGGCGGATCGAACCGGGTGCCCGCTTCGCCTTCCTGCTCGGTGAGCATCTGCAAAACGATTGGGGCCGCGCCCATGTGGGTGACGCCATGGTCGCGGATTGCCGCCAGCAACAAGTCCGGCGCGGGAACGCGGGTGAAAACCATCGCCGCGCCCAGCATCGCCATGACCCAGGGGTGGCACCAGCCGTTGCAGTGGAACATCGGTACCACGGACAGGTAGACCGGGTAATGCGGCATCTGCCAGCCAGCCACGGTGCCGAGCGCCATCAGGTATGCGCCACGGTGGTGGTAGACCACGCCCTTGGGGCGGCCCGAAGTGCCGGATGTGTAGTTGAGCGCAATCGCGTCCCATTCGTCGTCGGGCAACGAGAGGTCCATCTCCGGTGCCGTCATGGCAAGCAGTTGGTCATAGCTTGTGCGATCAAGATCCTGCGGGGTCTCTGTCGGGCCATCGACGATTTCGACCATCGGCAGCGCCTTGCCCATCAGCGCAAAACTGCGCTGCAGCAGCGGGATCAGCTCACTGTCGACAATAACCAGCTTGCTGTCCGCGTGATCGAGGATATAGGCGATGGTCTCCGCCTCGAGCCGCGTGTTGAGCGTGTTGATCACCGCGCCGGTGAGCGGTACGGCGAACTGCAACTCCAGCAGTTCGGGAATGTTCGGGCACAGGACGGAAACCGTATCGCCCTTGCCGATCCCCAAGGTGCGCAGCCCGCCCGCAACGGCGCGAATGCGTGCCACCGTCTCGCGCCAGTTGCGCCGCGTCTCGCCGTAGATAACCGCCGTCCTGTCCCCATGCAGCCTGTCGGCGCGGGACAGAAAGGACAGCGGAGACATAGGCACATGGTTGGCCCGGGCTTTGCCCAGGCTGTCGTAATGCTGTTGCATTGGTCGCTCCTCCCAAATTGACCATTGCGGGTATCAGATGTGGGATCAGGCTTCGCCGAAGCCTTTCGGAACCGGCAGGTCCGGCAGATCCCGCGCGCGTTTTTGCAGGCTGCGCCCGATGACAACGCGGCTGATCTCGGTGGTGCCATCGACAATGCGCAGCATCTGGCTCAGACGCGACAATCGGTCGAGCCCATACGGCTTCAAAAGCCCCATGCCGCCCAGAACCTGGGTCGCCGTGTTGGCCGCCTTGACCGCAGCGTCCGGCACAAAGCGCTTGGCATGGGCGGCCATCAGCGGACCTTCCGGTGTGCCAAGCGCATTGGCCGCGGCGCGGTAGAGCAGCCGCGAGGCTTCCAGCTCTGTTGCAATGTCGCCCAGCATCCACTGGATGCCGTCGAGATCGAGGTTTTTGCCGCCGAACATCTTGCGGTTCTTCGAATAGGCCAGTGCCGTGTCCAGCGCCGCTTCCATCAGCCCGCAGCACCCCGAGGCAATCGAAACACGTGCAATATCAATCGCCATGAGCGAACCCTGAAGACCCTGGCCAACCGGCAGGATGATGTTGTCTTCGGAGACAACCACGTCCTTCATGTACATCTCGCCCAGCGGCAGGAACTCGTAGGAAGGCGTGTCGTAGCGCGGGCCAAAGCTCAGGCCTTCAGCATCGGCTGGGATGGCGATCATCGCCATGTCCTTGTGGCCCGGCTGATCGGTGGTCTTGACCACGGTGAAGTAGACGTCCGCTTCCCCGGCGAGGCTGACCCAGGCCTTGGCGCCATTGATCGTCCAGGTGCCGTCTGCATTGATCATGGCGCGCGAGTACATGTTGGTCGCGTCCGATCCCGACTGCGGTTCGGTCAGGGCAAAGTTGGCCAACTTGCGTCCTGCGGTCAGATCACGCGCCCACTGTTCCTTGAAGGCGTCCGTGCCATAGCCGCAGGCGGCAAAGGTGCAGATGTTGTGCATGGACAGGGCAAAGGCATAAGCGCCGTCACCCTTGCCCAGTTCTTCGTAGACCCGGATGCCTTCGCCAAGCGGCAATCCCTGTCCGCCGAAGGCTTCTGGCGCGTAGAGCCCGGTGAGCCCCAACGCTCCGGCCTTGTCCGAGGCCGCGCGCGGCCAGACGCCTTTTGCGTTCCAGGCGTCTACATTCGGTTTGATCACGTCGTTGGTGTGGTCGCGCGCAGCGCAGAGAATGGCGGTGATGTCTGCAGGCATGGATCTTCTCGTTGACTAATTTTGTAGCGCCGAGTGATAAAATCAAAGCATTCCGCTTAAAATACGGAAAAAATCACCGCAAGGATTGAAAAATTCGATGACAAAAGGCCTCCCGACGCTCAAGGGCCTGCGCGCTTTCGAAGAGGCATATCGCCTGCGCAGCTTCACCGCCGCCGCCCGCAAACTCAACGTGCAGCAACCGGCGATCAGCTATCAGATCAAGCGCTTGGAAGAGGATCTTGGGGTGGCGCTGTTTGACAAGCAGCGCGGCGGCGCGATGCCGACGCTGCACGCCCATGCTCTCTACGAAACCGTGTCCCGCGCTTTCGAGTCCATCCGGCATACGTCCGAAGAGATTCGGCAGACGACGCAGGCCGCCAGTTTTGCGATTGCGACCTATCCGGGTATCGGAACCTATTGGCTCTCGTATCGCTTGCCGCTTCTGTCTCAGGCGCTGGGGCAGAAGACCAAGTTGGTGACCCTCAAGCGTGACGCGGATCTGTGGCGCGAGCCCGCCAATTGCTGGATCGCCTTTGGTCATGGAACTTGGCAGGACCGTGATGCCCGGTTGCTGATCCGTGAACAGGTTTGCCCGGTGGCCGCGCCGCATGTGGCGGAGCAGGTTCTCGCCGGGCAGGTGGCCATCGGCGAACAGGATGCCCGCATCATCGAGCAAGAAGACCCGGAGAGCCGCTGGCTGGGCTGGGATAACTGGTTCGCAGGCACTTCGAAAGCGCCCGAGGACCGCATCGAGGTCAACGACCACGGGCTCGCGCTGCACATGGCACTGGCCGGGCAGGGGGTCGCGCTGGCCTGGCTTGGAGTGGTGGATGATCTGCTTGCCGGGCGCAGCCTGATCCGGCTCTCGGACCAGCTTCTGACTTCGGAGGCAGGCTATTGGCTGGTGGGGCGTGAAGGCTTCTTTGACACCGCGCGGGGGCAGACGGTGTTGCGCTGTCTGACGCCGGGTGAGGGGCTGACATTGGGCTAAAGGCTACCAGGCCTGCTCCAGCAGCCGGAAGGTTTCGGCGATGGTCGGGATGTCTCTTCGGCTTTCCAGCGTGATGAAACACAGGCACGCCGGGACGGACACCGTCTCGCAGACCGACAGGCCAAAGGTTTGCCTTTGGTGCAATGCGATGGAATCGCGGCAGAGGCTCAACCCCAGCCCGGAACGCACCATCTCCAGCATCGAGGCTTCCTGATCGACCCGCGCCACAACGGTCCGCTGCCGCTCCTCATGGTGGAACACTTTCGCCAGCAACCGGTTGTGCACCGATGTTGGCGGAGTCCCGATCCAGGGCAGCCGCGCCAGCGCCCGCCAATCCGCTTGCGCAATTTTCGCCTCCCATCCGACCGGGCCAACCACATGATAGCGGAATGTCGCGAGCTTGCGGGCGGTGATAGGCTCGCCGTTTGCAATGTCGATGCGCGGCAGGTCATCGGGGCTGCAAAGATAAAAACCGGCATCGATGCGCCCTTTGCGCAGCCAGGACAGGATGTCGCCGCTAACCCCGTGAACCAGCTCCGTTTCGATGGCTGGATGCTCACGCCGGAGCAGGGCCAGAAGCCGGCCGAGCCGGATGAACTCCGGGTCCACAATCGTGCCGACCCGCAGCCGTCCGCCCAGCTGACCGGAACGCTGCCGCGCGCTCAGGCGGAACTCGGCCAGCGTTTCGAGAACTCGCTCCGCCTTCGGCAGGATCGCCGCACCATCGCTGCTCAGGGCCAGCCCTGTTGCTGTCCGCTCGAACAGCGCCAGCCCCATTTCATCCGCCAGCCGCTTGATCTGATGGCTCACGGCCGGTTGTGTCAGGTTGAGCACCTCGGCTGCACGCGACACGCTGCCTTCGCGCGCGACGGTGACAAAGGCTAGGATCGTGTTGATGTTGGATAGGCGAGTCATATTAGATTTCTTAATATGACTCTGTGTGATTTGTCATTGGTTTCCGGCACGCATCTTTTGCAAAAAGGAAGGCAGAGCCGGGATCAGCTCCGGTGGGTCCGTCCGTTCGGCAAGGTTCGGCAACAGCGGGCGCCGCGAGGGCTGACTTCGGGGGAGATGCGACGCTTTGGGTGAATCCCAAGCTTTTTCAGGGAGGTAGACGCCATGAGCGCACAGCAGACCGAATTCGACTACATCGTGATCGGGGCAGGGTCCGCCGGTTGTCTCATGGCCAATCGCCTCAGCGCAGACCCTATGAATCGCGTTCTGTTGCTTGAGGCGGGCAAGCCAGATACCTATCCGTGGATTCATATCCCTGTGGGCTATCTCTACTGTATTGGCAATCCGCGCGCGGATTGGATGTACAACACCCAGCCGGACAAGGGCCTCAACGGGCGCAGCCTGATCTACCCACGTGGCAAAACGCTGGGCGGCTGCTCCTCGATAAATGGCATGATCTACATGCGCGGTCAGGCGCGGGACTATGACAACTGGGCCGAGTTGACGGGTGAGGATGCCTGGCGCTGGGACAGCGTGTTGAACGATTTCAAGGCGCATGAGGATCACTACCGGCTCGACAACGGCGAAGACCCGGTGACCGGTGACAACAGCCGCTTTTCCGACATGCATGGTTCAGGTGGTGAATGGCGCATCGAGAAGCAGCGTCTGCAATGGGATGTGCTCGACAGCTTTGCCGACGCCGCCGAGCAATACGGCGTGGACAAGACAGATGACTTCAACAGTGGCGACAACGCGGGTGTGGGGTATTTCGACGTAAACCAGCGCTCCGGCTGGCGCTGGAACACCTCCAAGGCCTTTCTGCGGTCTGTCAAACACCGCCAGAACCTGACCATCTGGACCGAGGCGCAGGTTGAGAAGCTACATGTAGAGACCGGCCCGGATGGCGTCCTGCGCTGCACCGGGGCCAAGGTTCACCGCGCTGGCACGCCTGTTGATGTGACCGCCGCCAAGGAGGTTGTCCTCTCGGCCGGGGCGATCAACTCGCCGCAGATCCTGCAACTGTCGGGCATCGGACCGGCGGACCTGCTTCGGCAGCACGGCATTGATGTGGTCATGGATCAGCCCTTCGTGGGCGAGAACCTTCAGGACCATTTGCAGATCCGCGCGGTCTTCAAGGTCAAAGGTACGAAAACACTCAACAGCCTGACCAGTTCGCTCTTTGGCAAGGCCATGATCGGGCTTGAGTATGTGCTCAAACGCTCCGGCCCGATGAGCATGTCGCCGAGCCAGCTTGGGGCCTTTACCCGGTCTGATCCGAGCCGTCCGCACGCCAATCTCGAATACCACGTGCAGCCGCTCAGTCTCGAAGCTTTTGGCGAGGATCTGCATGATTTCCCGGCCATGACGGTGAGTGTCTGTAACCTCAATCCGACAAGCCGCGGGCATGTGCGCATCGCCTCCGGCAATTTCCGCGATGCGCCGCTGATCCAGCCGAACTATCTGGACACCGAGGATGACCGCAAGATTGCCGCCGACAGTCTGCGGCAGGTGCGGGACATCATGGCGCAATCGGCCATGGCTCCGTACGAGCCCGAGGAATACAAACCCGGGGTGCAGTACCAGAGCGACGAAGAGCTTGCCCGTCTTGCAGGGGATATCGCCAGCACGATCTTTCACCCCGTCGGGACCGTGAAGATGGGGCGGGACGATGATCCGACCGCCGTCCTTGACCCGCACCTGCGCATGAAAGGCGTCGCCGGGCTGCGCGTGGTGGATGCCTCCGTGATGCCGGAAATCACCAGCGGCAACACGAACTCACCCACCATCATGATCGCCGAAAAAGCAGCCTACTGGATGCTCAGCGGACGTTAACGCGGATCCAGACCCGTGGAGAGACCCATGCGCAATTCCTTTTCCAACCTGCCGCTGACGGGTGTCAAAGTCGTCGATTTCGGGCAGTACATCGCCGGGCCTGCCGTGGCGATGCTGCTCGGCGACCTTGGTGCCACGGTTGTGCATATCGACCCGCCCGGCGGGCCGATGTGGGACAGTCCGGCCAATGCCACGCTGAACCGCAACAAGGCCATCGTGACGCTCGATCTCAAGAGCGAAGAGGGGCTCGAGCAGGCCCGCGCGCTTTGCGCAGAGGCCGATATACTGATCGAGAACTTCCGGCCCGGAAAGCTTGCGGCGCTGGGCATCGATTTCTCCAAGATGAGCGAAGAGCGGCCCGAGTTGATCACCTTGTCGATTCCGGGCTTTGCCTCGAATGATGATCTGCGCCGCGAGCTGCGCGCCTATGAGAGTATCGTTTCCGCCAGTTCCGGTGTCTTCACCGATATGGGTTTGAACCGGGTTCTGATGGGGCTCAACCCGTCCTTTTCGCCGCTGCCTCTGGCTTCCGCCTATGCTTCGCAAATCGCCGCCTCGGCGACGGTTCTTGCGCTGCAGGCGCGGCAGGTGACCGGGCAGGGGGACCAGATCGAAGTGCCGCTCGCCTCTGCCGTCATGGAAGGGCTGTGCTACAACTCGATCAAGGTGGCAGATATGCCCGAGCGCTACCTCACCCAGCGCGAAGTTGAGATCGAGCGCCGCCGCGTCGAGGGCCTGCCGATGAACGTGGCTTATGAAGACCTGCAGGAACTCTTGGATCCGTTTTTCCGCAGCTACATGTGCAAGGATGGCCGCATGTTCTATGTGGTCTGCCCCAGCCACAAGAACCATGCGCGGCGTTGCCTCGAAGTCCTTGGAATTTATGACGAGCTTCTGGCCGAGGGACTGACCTCGGAAGAAGACACCTACAAGCCGTGGTCCGAATGGGAGAATGAAACCTCGCTCGGGGTCTACCCGATGCCCAAGGACTGGGCCGACAGGATCGCCTCGCGCATGAAGGAGGTGTTCATGACGCGCACCTCACACGAGTGGAAAAAGATGTTCGGGCGCGGTCTGATCCCCGGCGCGCCGCAGCGGTGGCTTCAGGAGTGGATTCACGACGAGTACGCCGAAACCTCGGGGTTGATGATCGACGTGCACGACCCGGTTTATGGAGACATGACCCAGCCCGGCCCGGTGGTCTGGATGGAGGAAAGCGGCGAAGAGGCGCTGCAGCCCGCACCGCGCCGCTGGGTCTCTTTTGACGAGGCGCTCAAGGTCCTGAAGCGGCACCGCACAGAGCTGCCCGACCCATCCGAAGCGCAGCCGCGTGAAAGCTGGCTTTCGGGCGTGCGGGTGCTCGATCTGTGCAACGTGATTGCCGGGCCGCATTCCGCCAGCTATCTCGCCCGTTTTGGCGCAGAGGTGATCAAGCTCGATCCGTCCGAGCCGATGTACGACAGCTGGAACACCGTGATTTACGGCATGTCCCAGATGCGCGGCAAACGCTCGATCCTCGCCGATATCACGTCGCGCCACGGGCGGCAGGTGTTCGAAGACCTGGTGAAATCCGTTGATGTGATCGTCTGGAACGCGCCGGACAACCAGATCCGAAAGATGGGCCTCAACGCGGAAAACCTGCGCAAACTCAACCCCGATGCGATCTTCTGCAAGCTTGATTGCTTCAGCGGTGTGCGGCGCGGCACCCGCACGGATTACATCGGTTATGACGATCTGGTGCAGGCCACCACGGGCATCATGCTGCGTTTTGGCGGGGCGATGGACCGGCCCGAAGAGCACGCCCACGTGGGCACCATCGACGTGATGTGCGGCTTTGGCGGGGCTTTGGCCGTGGCATCTGCCCTTTATCAGAAACACCGGTTTGGCCGGATCGGGCGCGGGCGCACCTCGCTGTCGTCCAACAGCGGGTTGCTGCAGGTGCCCTTTGCCTTCGACTACAAGGGGCGGGGGTTGTTTGATGAACCCAGCGGCCCGGAGGCCAATGGCTATGACGCGCTGACCCGTTTCTATAGCACCGCATCTGGGCGCCATATCCTGCTCAGCGCCTATGAAAACGATCTGCCGTTGTTCCGCAACGTGGAGGATCTGAGCGATCTGCCGGATCTGGAGCCGGAGGACCGCGCAGCCTATCTCGCCACCGCGTTTCAATCGCAGCCGGCCTCGGAATGGGTGGAACGCTTGCAGGCCGCCGACATTGGCGCGGCGATTTGCGAAAACCTCGACGCTCTGCGGGCGCGCAACACCTACGAGGCGGACGGCTCCGTGGGAACGGATCGGGGGAGTTACTCCTTCTCGGTCTACCCTGATCATCCAAGCGGCCATGAGGTGACACAGCTGGATCCTTATGCGGTGCGTCCGGCACGCTGCAAGGTCATCGCCGTGACCCCGTCTGAGAAGTTCGGCTCCTCGACACGGGCGATCCTGAGAGAGATCGGCTACGCAGATCAGGCCATCGAAGCCATGATCCGATCGGGTGAGTTGAGCGAAAGCTGGAGCGCCGAGTACTTGCCGAGTTAACCGGGAGACCGAAGCGGCGAGGTCACATTCTTCGCTTGCTCTGTCTGTTTTGCGGCAAGGATTGGTTAACCGCTGACACAGAATTCTTTTTGGTGGATGGCGCGACCGGGGTACAGTGGGGCATGGCCCCGATTGTCTCGTCCGTCGTTCCCGAAGAACTCCTGGAAGCCTTGCCCCAGAAGTGCTCTGAAGGTTTGATGCTCGCGATGGCCAGCGACGATGACGGCGCTGTCATGGTCATCCAGTGGTGCAACAAGGCTTTCTGCTCGATCATGGGCTACACCTGCGAAGAGGCCATAGGGCAGCGCGGGACGATCCTGATTGGCGCGGACACGGAGCAGGGCACACACCTGCTGATCATCGACCGTCTCATGAAGTGGGAGCGGTTTACCATCACCACGCCGACCAACCGCAAGAACGGGGATCGGATCCGGGTTCAGATGAACTGGACACCGCTTTCGGATTCAAAAAGCGGCAACCGTTGGTGGCTTGGCTCGTTGATCGAAGTCGAAGAGGCGCAGCCTCTGGCGCAGACCGCCTCTTCGGATGGTGCCGCTGCCAGCCCGATGCTGATCGAGCATTACACGCGGGAAGTTCTGCGGCTCAAGAGCGAGAACAAACGCCTGCATGAACTGGCCCGCACCGTGGCCCGTGAATCCAACGAGGACCCGCTGACCGGCCTTTCGAACCGGCGCCACTTCGAAGAGAAACTCAAGGCGTGGCTGGGCGGACTGCGCAAGGGCGGCACGGACTTTGCAATCCTTTACGTCGATCTTGACCGGTTCAAGGCGATCAACGATTCACTTGGGCATGATGCCGGGGATCGTCTGCTTGTATCGGTCTCTGAGGTGCTGCGTTCGGTTACGGACCAGGGCGACCTGATTGCCCGGATTGGCGGCGATGAGTTTATCGTCCTCAAACCTTTGGGTGACAGTGCCCTGAGCATCAGCAGCCTTGCAGACGACATCGTGCGCGAGCTTGGCAAGCCGTTCAAATTCGAGGGCAAAACCATCTCGTCCAGCGCCAGTGTGGGCGTTGCGATTGCTGACGCCAAGATGAAGAACCCCGATCAGGTTGTCGCCGACGCGGACAAGGCGCTGTACCAGGCCAAGAAGCAGGGGCGAGGCCGCTGGTCCTTTTTCACCGCCCAGATGCATGAAGAGGCGATCGCCACCAAGCAGCTGGCAGCGGAGCTTCTGGTCGCCTGTGACCGGCAGGAGTTCGTGCCGTTTTTCCAGCCGCTCATCAACGCAGAGACGGGCCAGATTGCCAGCGCCGAGGTTCTTGTACGCTGGGAGCATCCGTCACGCGGACTTCTGGTTCCGGATGCCTTCCTTGGGGTGGCGGAGACAATGGGGATCGTGAACCGCATCGACGAAATCGTATTTGCACGGCTGCGCGAGACGCTGGCCCACATCGACGCAGAGGGCGTCCCGCTGCCGCGCGTTGCCATCAACGTGTCAGCCGGGCGGCTGGAAGATACGAACTTCATCCACGACATCCGCAAATCCGGCATCTGCCCCAGCCGCCTCACGGTGGAAATCCTGGAATCGGTTTACCTCGAACAGATGGGGGATCGCATCCGCTGGGCACTGGACGAATTGCACGAACTTGGGGTCACGGTGGCGGTGGATGATTTTGGCACCGGCCATGCCTCGGTTCAGGGACTGCTGAAGATCAAACCTTCGGTGCTCAAGATCGACCGCCAGTTCCTACAGCCTGTCGTCGAATGCAAAACCGCCCGGGATCTGCTGCAATCCATTGTCGACATCGGCAAGAGCCTGAACACACGGGTGGTTGCCGAAGGGGTCGAAACCGAAGCGCACGCCCGCATCGCTCGCGACATGGGATGTGACTACCTGCAAGGGTACTATTTTGGCCGCCCGATGGACGTTGACGCCCTGAGCGAGGTTCTTCTGGAAACAGGCGGGCTTTTTTGGCAGCGGGCAGAAGATCCCGTCGCGCTGGCCCGGCGGGCGATGTGACGTCGCCCGGCAGACTTCGCTCTGAACGAAAAACCCAAATCAGGCTTAGCGCAGTCCCGCCGTTGCTTTTTGCATTGCGGTGATCAGCGCGTCGCGCCGGGCGGAGAGTTCAGCCGGTGTTTGCCCCCGGGCCGCGTCCTCGACCCCGTCGATCAGGGTTTTCGCCACTTCCGGCGTCAGATGAACCTGACCGAGATCGTCCCACCAGCCGTTGAACGTGTCACTGAAATGGTCACAAAAACTCTGTAAGCCGCCGGCCCCTGCCCCGAGATTGAACAGCATGGTCGGCCCCATGGCAGCCCAACGTTGCCCCGGACCGGCCCAGACGGCCTTGTCTGCATCCTCGACACTGACAACACCTTCGACCACGAGAGAGATGGCCTCGCGCCAGATTGCTGCCTGCAACCGATTGGCGACATGACCGTTTTTCTCCTTGTTGACGCGAATGGTCACTTTGCCGATGCCGGTATAAAACCGCTCTGCTGCGTCGACAGCCGCGGGATCGGTCTTGTCGTTGCCAAGGATCTCCACCAGCGGGATCAGATGCGGCGGGTTGAAGGGGTGACCCAGAACAAAGCGCGCCGGGTCTTTCCAGCCGCCCTGCATCTGGCTGAGCATCAGGCCTGAGGCCGAACTTGCCACGATGGCCGAGCCGTCCAGAACCGGCTCGATTTCGGCAAAGGTGGCGTGTTTGATCGGCAGGCGTTCGGGCACGTTTTCCTGCACAAAACCTGCCCCCGCCACAGCCTCTGCCGCCGAGCTGTGAAAGCTGATTGCATCGGGATTGCCATTCTCGGTCAGCCCCAGCTCCGTCATCGTGCGCCAGGCCATCTCGACATAGTCGCGCACCTGTTTTTCAACGCCCGGCGCTGGATCATGAACGGCCACGGAACGCCCAGAGGCGAGGAACAAGGCTGTCCAGCTGGCCCCGATAACGCCGCCGCCCAGGCAGGCTGTATGTTGAAATTCCATCAGAACAATCCCGGATTGAGGGGCGAGGCGGCGGTCATGCCGCCATCAACGGTAAAGCATTCGCCCGAGACATAGGTAGACTGATCCGACGCCAGCCACGAGACCAAATTGGCGATGTCTTCGGGCTGCCCGAACCGGCCAACGGGATGGCGTGCCAGCGCGTCTGCCATGGCCCTCTGCGGATCGCCGGCGAGTGCAAAACCGTCTTCGGCCATCTCAGTCATGATCCAGCCGGGGCGGATCGCGTTGCAGCGCACCTTGGGGCCGTGATCCACGGCGATCGACCGGGTCAGCCCGTGCACAAAGGCTTTGGAGGCGTTGTATAGCGCCATGCTCGGGTCCGCGACCATGCCGGAAATCGAGCCGATGTTGATGATGTTGCCGCCGTGCGCAGCCATGTCCGGTAGCGCGGCCCGGCACATGTTGAAGACGCCTTTGCAGTTGACGTTCATCACCAGATCCCAGTCGTCATCGCCGCTGTCGGCCACGGTTTTTTCGACCTGCACACCGGCGTTGTTGACGAGCAAGGCGATGCGCCCGAAAGCGGCGTTCGCCTTTTCGATCAGCATGGCGGCGTCGCCGGTTTTTGACACATCCGCCGTGACCCAGACCACGGCATCGGGCAAACCCACGGGCCGCGCCCCGCGCCCGCATGTGACCACATCAAAGCCATCGCTCAGCAGGCGATCCACAACCGCCCGGCCAATCCCCCGGCTGCCGCCGGTGACAATTGCACAGTTATCCATGGGCCAGCATCACGTGGCGGATGGAGGTATAGGCGTCCAGTGCGTAGACGCTCATGTCGCAGCCGGTGCCGGAGCCTTTCATCGCGGCCCAGGGCATTTCCGGCGTGCCGACCCCGTGGGTGTTGACCCAGGTAAAGCCGTAGCGCAGGCGGCTGGTGACATCCATCGCCCGTCCCACGTTGGCGGTCCAGACAGAGGAGGCCAGCCCGTACCGTCCCCTGTTGGCCACGCGCACCGCCTCATCCGCATCCGAGAAACGCGAGAGGCTGACCACCGGGCCAAAGATCTCTTGCGTCGCTACTTCGGCGCTGTTGTCGACGTTGGCAATTACCGTCGGCTGATAGAAAAAACCGTCCCCGTCGCCTGCTGCCCCCCCGGTGACGACCTCGCATGAACCGCGCGCGCGCTCGACAAAGGCGGCGACACGGTCGCGCTGCGCGGCAGACACGATTGGCCCCATTTCGGTGCCTTCGGCCTTTTGCGCGCCAAGCCGGATTTCCTTGACCTGTGCTTCCACGGCGGCCACGAGCCTGTCATAAACGCCGTCCTGCACCATGACGCGGCAGGGTTGGGCGCAGTCTTGTCCCGCGTTGAAAAAGCTGCCGTAACGGATGGTCTCGGCCACGGCGTCAATGTCTGCGTCGTCAAAGACGATCACCGGCGCTTTGCCGCCCAGTTCCAGATGCACGTGGCGGATCTGTTCGCTTGCGGCCCGCATCGCGGCCATGCCGGTGGCGGGGCTGCCCGTAACGGTGATCGCTTCCATTTCCGGGCTGTTGATCAGCTGGTCGCCCACGGACAGCCCACGCCCGTGGATCACGTTCAGAACGCCCTTGGGCAGGATATCGTTCAGCAACTCCGCAGCGCGCAGGGTGGACAGCGGCGTGAGTTCCGAAGGTTTCAAAACCACGGTGCACCCCGCCGCAATCGGTGCGGCAAGCTTCCATGCGGCCATCATCAACGGATAGTTCCAAGGCGCAATCGCCGCCACCGGCCCAACCGGATCACGGCGGATCATGCTGGTGTGCCCGGCAACATACTCGCCCGCCGCCGAGCCGGTCATGGTGCGCGCGGCCCCGGCAAAGAACCGGAAGGTGTCGATGGTGAGCGGCATTTCGTCATCGCGCGCGCTTGGCCAGGGTTTGCCCACGTCGAGGCTTTCAAGCTCGGCCAGTTCGTCCTGATGGCTCTCCAGCACGTCAGCGATCTGGAGCAGAAGCGCAGAGCGGTCCGCCGGGGTGCTGCGGGAGAAGCGCTCGAACGCGTCTTCGGAGGTACGCACTGCCGCCTCGACCTGTTCGGCGCTCGCCTCATGAACCTGCGCCACCTCGCGGCCTGTGGCGGGATCGATGATCGGCAGCGCGTCACCCGCGCCCGCCACCAACTCGCCATTGATCAGCATTTTTGTCTGCATCTTTTCCTCCCCTCAGAACCCCACCTGATCGCCACCCTTGAGGCCTAGGCGCAAGCGCGCCTCCTCGGGTGTGGCCACGGTAAGCCCCAGATTTTCAATGATATTGCGGATCTTCCGCACCTGCTGTGCGCTGGACGTGGCCTTCTCACCGGGGCCGATATAGAGGCTGTCTTCCAACCCCACGCGCACGTTCCCGCCAAGCAGCGCGCTTTGCGTGGTGAAGGGCATCTGGTGACGGCCAGCGGCCAGCACCGACCATTCATACTCATCGCCAAACAGCTTGTTCGCAATGGTGTGCATGTGCATCAGGTTGTCGAGATCCGCGCCAACCCCGCCCAGGATTCCGAACACCATCTGCACAAAGATCGGCCCGTCGATCCAACCCTGATCGCGGATCCAGGCGAGGTTGTAGAGATGCCCCAGATCGTAACATTCAAATTCAAAGCGCGTGCCGTGACCCTCGCCCAGCTCTTTCAGACAGTACTCGATATCGGCGAAGGTGTTGCGAAAGATGAAGTCGCGGGTCATGTCGAGGAACTCGGGCTCCCAGGCATGTTTCCAGTTCGAATACTTGCCCTTCATCGGGAAGATGCCGAAGTTCATCGACCCGATGTTCATGCTGGCCATCTCCGGGCTGGCGCGGGTTGCGGCGCGCAGCCGTTCTTCGCGCGTCATGCCCAGCCCGCCGCCGGTCGAGACATTCATGACGGCATTGGTGGCCTGTTTGATACGCGGCAGGAACTCCATGAACAGATCCGGGTTCGGATCGGGTTTGCCGGTGTCCGGATCTCGGGCGTGCAAATGGATGATCGAAGCCCCGGCCTCTGCGGCTTCGATGCTGGCGGTGGCGATTTCGCTGGGCGTGATCGGCAGATGCTCGGACATGGTGGGCGTGTGAATGCCGCCCGTTGGCGCGCAGGTGATGATGACGGATCTGCTCATGAGGTTGGCTCCTCTTCGGGCTTGGGGACAAGGACCAGATGGCGGCGCTGCCCGTTCGGGATCCAGAGCGGGTTGCGCCATGCCTGTTCTCCAATTGCAAAGCGCAGGGAGAGCAGGGGTTGCGCGTCCGCTTCCACCTCGCCGGGGGCAATTGCCAGTTTCACAGTTTCATCTGCTGGACTTGCGCGGAGAGCCCGCCGTCCAGCACCCAAAGCTGCCCGCTCGCATAGCGAGCCTCATCCGAGGCGAGCCAGTTCACGAGGTTCGCAATGTCCTCCGGTGTCCCGTAGGTCCGCATGGGGTGCACATCGCGCACCGCCTGTTGCAGTTGGTCAATCGACTGACCGCCGCCGCCCGAGCCGTCCCCGGTGAAGAAGCTCTGCAACATCGGGGTGTCGATATAGCCGGGGCAGATCGCGTTGACGCGGATGCCTTCGGGGCCATGATCGCAGGCCATGGCGCGGGTCAACGCGTGAACGGCCCCCTTCGTTGCGCAATAGGCGGCGAGACCGGGATCGGCGATGAACCCGTCATAACTGCCGAAGTTGATCAGGCTGGCGGAGGCCCCGCCCGCAGCTGCCTTGCGCATCAGCGGCAGGGCATGTTTCGAGGTCAGGAACGTGCCGGTCACATTCACCGCAAAGCTCTGGTTCCATTCTTCCAAAGAGGTGTCTTCGATGGTCTTCTCGATCTCGATCCCGGCGGCATTCACGAGGATGTCGAGCTTGCCGTCTTCCGCATCGACCTGCTGCATGGCGGCCTTCACAGCGGCCTCATCCGCCACGTTCATCGCGACAAAGCGGCTGCCGTCGTCGTCATGTTCGGCCAGCGACCCCTGCGGCGTCAGATCGGCGGCATAGACCGTGGCCCCTTCGCGCAGGAACCGCGCGACAATGGCTCGGCCAATCCCGCCACGCCCGCCGGTTACAAGGGCAGTTTTTCCCTGAAGTTTCATGTCATTGCTCCTTGAGAGGCGGATACCGGTAGCGGCCTGCGGCCTCGGTCCAGTCCATGTGATTGCGCACGTATTGCTGGCTGGCGTCGCTGGGTGGGTTGTAGTCCCAATGCTCCCCGGCTCCGGCTTGCATGGAGGCGTGCAGCGCGCGGCGGGACTTCTGCGTGGCAATCACATCGCGGCGCAGGGTTTCGCTGTCCCACCGTTCGGCGACCTCAGATGCAAACGCGGCGGCGGCCTTTGCATAGGCCGGATCAGCCGCAAGGTTGCGTGTCTCCAGCGGGTCGGCAGACAAATCATAAAGCTGCGGCGGATCCGGGTCACAATGGATGTATTTTAGCGGCCCGCGCCGGATCATGAAAACCGGGTAGGGGGTCATCTCGGCGCAGTATTCTCCGATGGCCTCGTCCACGGGATCGGCCTCGCCCCGGGCCAGCGCCATGAGCGAACGCCCGTCGATCGGCTCGCCAAGCATCTGCGCATCTCCGCCGCCGATCTCGATAAAGGTCGGCAAAAGGTCGAGCAGCGAGCAGGCGTTGGCCGCCGCGCCCTGCGCTACGCCGGGACCGGCCATGATCAGCGGCACGCGGGCGGAGTGCTCGAAGAAGTTCATCTTGTACCAGAGTCCGCGCTCACCCAGCATATCGCCGTGGTCGGCGGTGACGATGAGGATCGTGTCTTCAAGCGCGCCGATGTCTTCCAGCGACTTGACGATCTCGCCCAGCTTGCTGTCGAAATAACTCACGTTCGCCAGATAAGCCCGCCGCGCCCGGCGCACCTCTTCCTCGGTCAAAGGCACGTAGCTGGCCTCGATCCCGTCCATGACCCGCCGCGAAAACGGATCCTGTTCTTCGGGTGACAAAGCGTGCGCGGGCATGTCGATCTCGACGTCTTCGTAAAGATCCCACCATTCCGGCTGCGCCACGTAAGGGTCATGCGGGTGGATGAAGCTGGCCACCAGACAGAAGGGCGCATCCGATCCGTGGGCGCGGTCGCGGCCCCGGTCAATCAGCCACCGCCGCGCGGCAAAGCCAACCTCGTCATCATAATCGGTCTGGAAGGTGGCCACGGCCACGCCGCTTTCCTTGACCGTCTGCATGTTGTGATACCACTTGTCGATGCGCTCATCATGGGCCTCCCAATCGGGGGTCCATGCGAAATCGGAGGGGTAGATGTCCGTGGTGACACGATCCTGAAACCCGTGTTTCTGATCCGGGCCGACAAAGTGCATCTTGCCGGAAAGGCAGGTGCGATACCCCAAAGCTTGCAGGTAATGGGCAAACGTCGGCACGCTGGCGCGGAACTCCGACGCGTTGTCATAGGCGGCGATGCGGCTGATCAGCTGCCCCGACATGAAAGAGAAGCGCGACGGCGCGCAGAGCGGGGAGTTGCAATAGGCAGCATCAAACCGCATGCCGCGCGCCGCCAGCGCATCGATATTGGGGGTCTTGGCAATGGGATGGCCGTAAGCGCCGCAAAACTGCGGCGCCAGTTGGTCAGCCATTACGACGACGATATTCGGGTGTCCTGGCACGTCCTGTTTCCTCCTGTCTGGCCGTTTCGCTGGGACAAAGCGTGGGGGTGGCCGGGACGGGAGGTGGCTCAAAGCTCAGAGGTTTGCACAGGGAAACAGGTGTCATCCGGCAGCCCGTTTGTAGGCATCCAGAACCAATCCATGGAAATGGTGCACGGCATGTTCCGATTTGCCCGATCCGTCAGGGTCATTGACGATGCGCCCCTGGGCAAAGGCCGGTGTGTTCATGCCACGCTGAACGCTTTCGACAAGGTTGATGTCCTCGACCTGCAGCACTTCGTCGAGGTATCTGATCGTATCCAGCTCCGCTTCGTTGGGCGTGGTTTCCTCCAGGTAGAAATCATAGGTCTCAAGCGTGCGGTCCGGCCCGGCGGGAATGATGTTGAGAATGATCATGGAGGACCGGCCGGGATAGCGCATGATGCAGGTGTTTGGCCAAAGCCACCAAACCGCATGGGTCTTCACCGTCGCGTTCGAGACGTCATAGGCGCTGTTTGCCGTGTTGCCCGCATCAGCCATGTGGCTGGAGTAGATGCCGTGGGTTGTCACCTTGTAGGTGTCCATATCCACCAACTCGCAGAAATCCTTATGCGCGGTCGGGCAATGGTAGCACTCAAGGAAATTGTCGACGACGTTCTTCCAGTTGGACCTGATGTCATAGGTCAGACGGTGTGCAAAGGTCAGCTCGTCGATGTCCGGTGCCCAATGCTTGATCTCGGTTTCCAAATCGCCGGAAAGTTCCGAGAGGCTGGCGGCGTCAGGGTCGAGGTTCACATAAATGAAGCCGCAGAACGCCTCGACCTGAACCGCATCGAGACAGATATCCTTGGCCTGAAATCCATCGAGGTTCTCGGTATGGGGCGCGCGGACAAGCTGGCCGTCCAGCTTGTAAACCCAGGCGTGATAGGGGCACATGATGCGGCTTGTCTGGCCTTCTCCGGACAAAAGCTCGTGCGCACGGTGTTTGCACACATTGTAGAAGGCGCGCAGGACGCCTTCGCGGTCGCGCACCACGGCGATGGGCTGACCGGCGATCTCCACCGTGACAAAGCTGCCGGGCTCCCGCAGCTTTTCCACATGGCACACCCACTGCCATGTTTTGCCGATGATTTCGCGCAGGTCGACAGCGTGCCAGGCAGGATCAGTGTAAGCCTCGGCCCGCAGAGACAGCGAGGCAGAGGGGTTTTCGTCATAGCCGCGAGAGATATCTGCGAACTGTTGCGAGGTCGGCTGTTGGGTCATGGGAAACCTGCTGGCTGCCGGGAAAAGCACCCGGGTGTCTTTGGTCGGTGCCAACAGGATTGACCCGATCAACCAGTCGAACTGTGCGCAGTTGGCCGAGTTCTTGATTTTTTTCGCCGTCCGGTGACGTCAATCCGCCTTGCGATGCATCGGCCAGGCGCGGAACTCAAACGGCACCCGGCCCTCGACCCGGTCATTGCGTGGGGACAGACCAAAGCGTTCGCGGTAGGCGCGGCTGAAATGAACCTGACTGGCAAAGCCCGAAGCCACCGAGACCTCCAGCAAGGACATGTCGGTCTGTGTCACCAGCCCGCGCGCCCGATCCAGCCGGATATCGCGGTAATACAGGATCGGGGTTTTCTTGACGTGGCGGGCAAAAAGCCGGTTCAGTTGACGCTGCGAGAGGTTGATGGCGTCGCAGATCTCCGGGATGCTCAGCGGCGTCTCAAGGTTCTGTTCCATCAGCGCAATCGCCCGTTTGACCGCAGCCGGGGCCAGATGCCCCATCGGCTCTGCGAGACCGGGGCTTTGCATTGCGCCTTGCGGGCGCACGGTTTGGTGAAACAGATACCGCGCGGCGGCGTTGGCCAGCGCATCGCCTGCGGTGCCCTTGATGATATGCAGGGCAAAATCCACCGATGCCGCCCCGCCGCAGCAGGTGATCCGTCCTTCGTCAAAGACAAACAGCTCTTCGCTGACCGTGACGTTCGGGTAAAGCTCCTGCATGGCGTCGATGTGCTCGTAATGCACCGTTGCGCGCCGCCCCTTGAGCAGGCCAGCCTCGGCAAGAATGAACGCGCCTGTATCCAGCCCGCCCAGCGTGACCCCTTGACCGGCCCACCGCCAAAGTGACGTGTGCAGAGGGGTTGAGTTGTAGGACTCGGGCGCCCAGCTGCTGGAAATGACAACCATGTCCCGGCGTCCGTTCTGGACCTCGGCCAAGGCGGTGGTTTCCAATGTCAGACCGTTGCTGGCGGTGCAGGCCCCGCCGTTCGGAGAGATGACCTGCCATTGAAATCGCGCCTTTCCTTCCAGGTAGTTGGCGGCCCGAAACGGATCAATGAAACCAACCGTCGCCGCCATGTTGAAGTTCGGGGTGACGAGGATGAGCAGGGAAAGCGTATCGCCGGAACGGTCTGTCATAAGGCGATTCAGGTTAAGTCAGCGGCGGAAAGCGTCAACCCTTTGAGCGGTCAAAGGGTGGTCCAGCGCCGCCGCTGACCAAGGCGTCACCGTCCTGACTGGGCGTCGCGGACAAGGGCCGCAAGGCGATAGAAACCGTGGGCCATTTTCGTGTAGGGCGTCAGCAGGAAGAAAGCCAGCACCGCGCCGAGGTGCAGGGCAAGGATCGTCGGCATGACAGCGGAGGATCCGGCGACAAAGAGCGCGAGCCCGGACATGGCGATGAAAAACAGCAGCAGGATAAAGGCCATCTCGCCGCTCCACGCGTTTTGCGCTGCAAGTTCGGGGTCCGATTTCAGCTTCAGCGACGCCATCCACGCGGTCCCGAAAGCGAGCAGAACGCCGCCCGGTAAGCCGAAGAGTTTGGGCAGGGAAAACAGCCCGTGCGGCCCCTGAATGTCAAACACATAGTGCAGGATCGTGCCCGAGCAGGTTGCCGCAAAGCAGAGCAGGAAGCCGTACATGGTCAGCTGGTGAGCGGCGCGCCGGGCATGGCTGAACCGGTCCTCGTCTTCGAAGTTGCACCCGTCGCCGTGGCCCCCTTTGAGATTCTTCATGTTTGCGGCGGCCCCAAAGGCTTGGGTGACATGCGCCAGCCGGACCTTTTCGCCCCCCACGGTTTTCCAATAATCCCGCAATCCAACGCCGATCGCAAAGAGCGGGAACAGGAAGGCGGGCGCAAAGATGGCCACAAGCAGGCCATGGGACACCACGCTGTAATACCGCTCGCCGCCCTCCTCGCCAAAGGCGCGGGCGATCATGAACAGCAGGGCAAAGCCGATCAGGGCGGCCAGCGCAATCGGAACGCCATTGCGCTGGAAGATCTTGCCCAGCCCGCCCGGCCAGGCATGGCTTTCCCAGCTGTCCACGCGCACATCGGCCAGCGCCTGCGGCAGGTTGAGCGCAAACTCATGCGGCGCCGTGTACTGGCAGGCATAGTAACACCCACGGCAGTTGTGGCAGAGATTGGCCAGCTGCGTGATGTCGCCGTCGCTGAAGGCGCGCTTGGCGTGCAAGGCGGGAAAGACAGAGCAATAGCCTTCGCAATAGCGGCAGGCGTTGCACACCTCGGCCTGGCGCCGGGCTTCCTGGATCAGATCAGTTTGCATAGTTGGCGGCCTCCCGTCCTGCCATGCGTCCAAAGACGGTTCCAATGGTCATGCCGAACCCGGCCAGATAGCCCTGGCCCAGAATGGACCCGGCCATGGTTTCCCCTGCGGCCCAGAGGTTCTGGATCGGGCCGCTCGCGGTGCTGCATTGCGCGTGGTCGTCCACCTTCAGACCAAGATAGGTAAAGGTCACACCGGTGCGCAGGCTGTAGCCGTAGTAGGGCGGCTCATTGATTGGCCGGGCCCAGTTGGTCTTGGCCGGGGTGATGCCGGTTGTTGCAACGTTGTCGAGCTCGGTCGGGTGGAAGTTGCTGTCATCGCCGCAGGCGGCGTTGAATTCATCCACTGTGGCCCGCAGCTTGTCAGGGGGCAGTCCCATCATGTCCGCAAGGTCTTCCAACGTGTCCGCCTTGAGCGGAGGGAAGACTGAGGTCATGAAGAGATTCAAGGACTTGCTGTCGATGATCACATAGCCAACCTGATCGGGCTGACCGGCCACCAGACGGCCCCAGATCGCATAGCGTTTGGGCCATGTGTCCTCGCCTTCGTCGTAGAACCGCTGCGCGTCCTTGTTGACCACAATCGAGAAGGGCACGCAGTCGAGCCGGGTCACGATGCCGCCGTCGAATTTCGGCGCGCGCCCGTCGATGGCAACCGCATGGCACTGGGTCGGATCACCCACGCTCTCGACCCCCTGATCAAGAAGATCGGCCAGCACGATGCCCCGGTTATAAGGGGTACCGCGGATCAGGAAATTCTTGGCAGGCTCACCCCATGCGCGGGTGAGCCAGTCCGTGTCCGCCTGGAACCCGCCGGAGGCGACAACCACCGCCTTGGGAGACAGGCTTTTCTTCTGCCCCTCATAAGTGAAATCGACCCGCGTGATCTTGTCTCCTTCGAGCTCAAGATGGGTCACGGCGGCCTCGTAGAGAACTTCGACACCCAGCTTGGCAGCGGTGCGGTAATAAGCGTTCACGAGGCTCTTGCCGCCACCCATGAAAAACGCGTTGGTGCGCGCGAGCGAAAGCGTGCCCGACAGCGACGGCTGAAAGCGCACCCCGTGCTCGATCATCCATGGCAGGCATTCTTCGGATGTGCGGATGGCGAGCCGCGCCAGATGTTCGTCGGTTTTGCCTGCCGTGACCTTGAGAAGATCCGCGAAATATTCCTCTTCGCTGTAACTCTCGACAAGCGGTCCATGTGGCCCCGAATGCATGCAGCGAAAGTTCCGCGTGTGTCGGGAGTTCCCGCCCCGGTAGGGTTTCGGCGCGGTCTCCAGGATCAGAACCCGTGCCCCCGCTTCTGCGGCGGTCATGGCCGCGCAAAGGGCGGCATTTCCGCCTCCGATGACAACAATGTCGGGATCTGTCTGCATGTGGCTACTTTCCTTGGCTTGCCGGTTGTTAGCCGAATGCCAATTGATTTTACCAATGCTCGTTTTGTTTTGATTGATGCTTCAGGCGCATTAAAAGGGGTTAAACCGAACTCAGCAGAATCGAGGTTTCGCTGTTTGTGATGCCGGGAATGCTGCGCACTTCCCGCAGGACCCTGTCGAAGTCCGCGAGGCTCTCGGCGCTCAGCTGCGCAATCAGGTCCCAATTGCCATTGGTGGAATGCAGTTGATGCAGGGCCGGGATGCCGCGCAGGCTGCGGATGACTTGCGTGGTCGATTGTCCGGATACCTCGATCATCATGATCGCCCGCACGCCCTCCGGCCCGCTGTCCTCGCGCGCGCGGATGGTGAAGCCCAGTACAGCCCCACTGTCCAAAAGCCGGTCGATCCGGGTTTGTACCGTCGCGCGTGAGACGCCAAGGAGCACGGCCAGTTTGGATACCGGCGCCCGCCCGTCTTCGCGCAGGAGGGTGATCAGTTTGCGGTCAAGGTCATCGTATACATGCATGGCAAAAATGATAACTCATATTAACAAAATGCGCAAAAAGCATTTGCAAAAGGTGCAACATGGCCCTGCAGTGTGTCAGGCGGGTGCGGTAAACCTTGGGTAGTGTTTCGCAAGAGGAAGACCTTTGCCATGCCCCGATCCTCGCTTCAGGCCCCGGCCTCCGTCGTCATGATCCGTCCGCATCATTTCACGCCCAACGCTCAGACGGCGCAGGACAACCATTTTCAGACCAGTGCGGCAAGCGACGCCGCAGACGTGGCTCAGGCCGCCCATGCCGAGGTCACCCGCGCCGCAGAGACGCTGCAATCGGCGGGCGTGCGCGTGCACCTGTTCGAAGATGAAGGCACAGAGACCCCGGATTCCGTGTTCCCGAACAACTGGTTCTCCACCCATTCCGGTGGTCATGTGGCCGTCTACCCGATGTATTCGCCAAACCGCCGCGCAGAGCGGCGGCAGGACGTGCTGACCATGCTCAAGCAGGACTACCGCGTGCAGGACATCATCGATTATTCCGGGTTGGAATATGACAACCTGTTCCTCGAAGGCACCGGGGCTATGGTGATCGACCATCTCGAACGGGTGGCCTATGCGGCGCGCTCCAAGCGCACGAGCGAAATCCTGCTGGAACGCTTCTGCACCCATTTCAACTATGAACCGGTCGTCTTTGATGCGGTCGATGCGCAGGGGCAGCCGATCTATCACACCAATGTCCTGATGTGCATCGGTACCGATTTCGCGATGATCGGGTTGGATAGCCTTCCTGATGCCGCGCGCCGCCGCGAAGTGGCGGAACGCCTGCGCCGAGGGGAGCGGGACATCATCGATCTGACCAAGGATCAGATCGCGAATTTCGCGGGCAATGCGATTGAGTTGCAGGGGCGCGACGGCATCGTGCTGGCCTTGTCATCGCGCGCCTTGCGGTCTCTGGAGGCGGAGCAGAAGGCGGTGCTGAACCGGCATGTCACGCTCCTGCCGCTGGACATTCCGACAATCGAGCACGCCGGTGGCTCGGTCCGCTGCATGATTGCCGGTTTGCATCTGAGCGCGCGTTAGGGCCAGTCCGAGAAGCCGCGCCTCAGTTCCGTCAGATCCTCACCCTGCGGCCTGCGGACAATAGCGCGGTAAGCGCCGGGCGAGATATCGGCCCGGCGTTTGAAGAAATGACTGAACCGCGTGGCATCGGCAAAGCCGAGGTCGGCGGCGATGCGTTTCAGCGGCAGGCCCGTGTTTTCGAGCCGCGCCTTGGCCTCGGCGGTCAGACGTTCATGGACCAGCTCGCCAGGGCTGCGCCCGACCTCGCGTTTGCAGATCCGTTGCAGCCGGTCGTAGTCCACACCCAACTCTTCGGCATAGCGCGACATGGGCCAGTGTTCGCGATAGTGCAGTTCAACGAGGTGCCGGAAACGGCGCAACACGCTGGTCAGTTCGGCCCCGGTCTCCGCCGGTTCCGGCCTGTAGACCCGCAAAGCGCCGATAAAGAGCAGGCGAAGGATGGCCGACAGAGACATGGGCGATTGCCGCTCCTCCTCGGCCAGTTCCTTGACAAACCATCCAATCAGCGTGTCGACCTGATCGCGCAGATCGGCCTCTGGAAGCGGCGCAAGAAAGCTTTGCTCAACCAGCATACGCAGATGCACAGACTCGGCGCGCGCGCCAATTGCGTCGAGAACGATGGTATCCCCGAGGCCCAGAATGCGCGCCCGCGCGCCAGCGACAAGCCGCAGCGGCGGGCGCCCCCCCGGTGGCCAGAAGCAAAGGGCCGGGCCATCGATTTCCAACCCGGTTTCATCACGCGCCAGACGCCCCTGTTCGAGAAAAAGCATGGTCGAATAGGATTCGGGATGATGAATGCGCACCGCGCGATCATGCAGGGCTTCTTGTTCGAGTTGCGCTCTTGCGTAGCTGTCTTTCATGGCGTTTTCCAATAAATCGACAATGAATGCCCAGAAATGCGCATTCCATGACAATATGCATTACCCATAATCAAAAACAAGGGAGGTCGGGCCGCGCCCGATGGACATGAATGACACGACAAACTGCACATCAGCCGCGGGCCATCGCTGGTCCGGTTGTCGAACGGGTCAGCCCGATTGACGGCAGGATCGTCAGCGCAGAGGCGGCTCTGGACCCGAGCGGGTGCCAGTCCGTCGCGGCGCGGGCGGCTGCGGCCTTTCCCGCATGGTCCGCGCGCCCGGCGGCAGAACGCGGTGCCTTGCTGCGCAGGGCGGCAGAGCTTCTGGAGCAGCGCGGCGAGGCGTTTTGCCTTGCGATGGCCGAAGAGATCGGCACCGCCAGTGACTGGGCTTGGATGAACGTGCGTTTCGGTGCAGAAATGCTGCGCGAGACGGCCTTTTACGAGGATGAGGTTTGTGCGGAAGTCGCGGTGCGCGGCGAAGCGGCAAGGGGTCTGAACAGCCGTGTGATCCGGGTGCCCTGCGGCGTGGTTCTGGGGATCGCGCCCTGGAATGCACCTCTGGTTCTGGGCGCGCGTGCCATCGCCGCGCCGCTGATGTGTGGCAACACGGTCCTGCTGAAAGGCAGCGAGTTTGCCCCACGCACCTACCGCTTGTTTGGCGACGTGCTGACTGACGCCGGTTTTCCCGAGGGCGTGGTGCAGGTGTTGCTCGCGCGCGGCGAGGACAGCGAGGCCGTGGCCGATGCCCTGATCGCCTCGCCGGTGGTGCGGCGCGTGAACTTCACCGGCTCGACCCGTGTCGGGCGGCGCGTTGCGGAGCTTTGCGCGCGCCATCTCAAACGCCCTTTGCTGGAACTGGGTGGCCAGTCGGCGATGCTGGTGCTGGGGGATGCGGACCTTGACCTTGCGGTTGAGGCGGCTCTGGACGGTGGATACCGCAATCAGGGCCAGATCTGCATGTCGACCGAGCGCTTGATCGTGGCCGAAACCCTTGCTGATGCGCTTGTCGAACGGTTGGAAGCGCGGCGCTGCAAGCTGAGCCTCGGCGATCCGCGCGATCCGCACACCCAGATTGGCCCGGTCGTCAGTGCCGCCGCCGCAGAGCGTCTGGCCGGGCTGATCGGGGATGCGGTGTCCAAGGGCGCGACGCTGATCGGCGGCGGGCGCGTGTCCGATGCCTATCTCGAACCGACGCTGCTGGACCGGGTCGAGCCGGACATGCGCATCTACCGCGAAGAAGTCTTTGGCCCGGTGCTTTCGATCACCCGTGTCCGCAACGATCTGGAAGCCGTGACCGTGGCCAATGACAGCGAATACGGTCTCGCCGCAGCGGTTATCAGCCAGGACCCCGCCCGCGCAGAAGCCGTGGCGCTGCAGGTTCAAAGCGGCGTCTGCCACATCAATCGCTCCACGTTCGACGACACGCCCCACGCCCCGGTGGGCGGGGTCAAGGCCTCTGGCTACGGCCGGTTTGGTGGCGCGTGGGGCATTCAGGAATTCACCGAGCTGCGCTGGATCACCAGCCCCTCGGATGCGCGAAGACCCTAGACTTTATCAGGAGGAGAACTCAAATGACCATCGGTATCAAGCGGCGCGCGCTGCTCGCAGGCGCCTCGGCCCTGACCCTCACCGCCATGACCAGCGCGGCCTTTGCCGCAGACCCCATCAAGTTCGGCGTCGTGGCCCACCTCACCGGCCCGCTCGCGGGTGGTGAAGCAGTGACGCACACGCCCAACATCGAGCTTTGGGCAGCGCAGGTGAATGCGCGTGGCGGGCTCAAGGTTGACGGCGGCATGCGCCCGGTCGAGGTGATCACCTACGACGACAAGACCGATCCGTCCGAGCACATCAAGGCGGTTCAGCGCCTTGCCACGCAGGACAAGGTCGATTTCATGTTCTCGCCCTACGGCACCGGCTTCAACATCGCTGCCGCGCCGATCTATGCCAAGTATGACTTCCCGCTGGTTGCGGTCTCGGCCATCACCGATCAGCAGGAAGAACTGTCCAAGCGCTTCCCCAACATGTTCTTTACGTTGGGCACCACCACCGGCTTTGTCGAAGGCGCGCTCGATGCGCTGACCACGCTGCGCGAGGCCGGGTCCATCGGCAACACGGTGGCCATGGTCAACGTGGCCGATGCCTTCGGGATCGAACTGGCGGACAAGGCCCGCCCGATGTTCAAGGAAGCGGGTTTCGAGATTGTCTATGACAAGTCCTACCCGCTTGGCACGCCGGATCTGTCGCCGGTGGTAAAAGGCGCAAAAGCCGCAGAGCCGGACGCCTTTGTGGCCTGGTCCTACCCGCCTGACACCTTCGCCCTGACAGAGCAGGCGATCATCGAAGACCTCCAGGTCAACGCCTTCTACACTGCCGTGGCCACGGCTTTCCCGGCCTTTTCCGGCAAGTTCGGTTCCAAGATCGAAGGCAACCTCGGGGCAGGGGGCATCAACCCCGATACGCCCGCCATGCAGGATTACCGGGCCGCGCACCTTGAGATCACCGGCGGCGAGGCGGATTACTGGGCGTCGGCCACTTACTACGCCTCCCTGCAAATTCTGGAGCAGGCGATCGAAGGCGTCGGGACAATCGACCGCGAAGCGACCGTCGCCTACATCGCGGACAACAGCTTTGACACTGTGATCGGCGAAGTCTCCTTTGACGAGCAGAACAACTCCATGCGTTTCTGGTCGGTGGGGCAATGGATTGACGGCGTGTTCCACGCGGTTGCCGACACGGGCATGGGCGACAGCGTCGCGCCCGTGGCCAAGGACGGCTGGAACTGATCCAGCCGCCACCTCTGCGCCCGGCGTGTCTTCCCCGCCGGGCGCTCCTTTCCCTTCTTGTCGGAAAATCTCATGGATATTCTCCTGTCCGGGCTGCTGCTCAGCGGCACTTATGCCCTTATTGCGATGGGGCTGAACCTTCAGTACGGCGTCGCCCGCATCATGAACCTCGCTAATGGCGAAATGCTCGTTCTGGGTGGTCTGGCGGCCTTTTGGATGTACACCGCTGCCGCCCTCAGCCCGCTCCTGACCGCCCTCATCGCCGCGCCGCTGGCCTTTTCTGGCAACTGGCTGCTCTACCGCTATTTGCTGCTGCCGCTGGTGCGGCGCGCCAAGACGCAGGGCCAGCTGGAAGTTGACAGCATTCTGGCGACCTTCGGCATGAGCTTTGCGCTGGTCGGCATCATGGTGTCGATCCATGGTGAATACTTCACCTATTCCTACCTTGCCGAACCGTTCAAGATCCTCGGCCAGACCGTGGCACTCAACCGCCTCGTGGCCTTCATTGTCGCCATCGGCATCGGCGGCGGGCTCTACTACTGGCTCACCCATACCTACCAGGGCACCGCCGTGCGCGCGGTTTCGGTCAGCACCGAAGCAGCCGGGCTGGTGGGCATCAATGTCGAACGGGTCTCTGCTTTTGCCTTCGCGCTGGGCGGCGCGGTGACGGCGGTCGGCGGCACGCTGATCTCGACCTTCATCACGCTGGAGGCCTCCGTCGGGGTGATCTTCACCATGAAAGCGCTGATCATCATCATCATGGGCGGCGTCGGGGACATCCGGGGCGCGATTGTCGCCGCCGTGATCCTTGGCCTTGTCGAGACCACCGTGGCCAGCGTGATTGACCCCGGCCTGACGCTCGTCGCGGCCTATGTGATCTTCCTCGCCATCCTGCTGTTCCGCCCACAGGGCCTGTTCGGGAGGCGCGCATGAAACCGGCTGAACTCCGCAATCTTGGCATTGGCGCGGTTCTCGTGGCGCTTGCCGCGATTTTCCCGCTGGTCAATGACGGCTACTGGCTCTCCATCGCGACCACGGCGATGATGTACATCGCGCTCTCGACCAGCTGGTCGCTGTTTTCCGGGCCAACCCATCTGATCGCGCTTTCCACAGCAGCCTTTTTCGGCATCGGCGGCTACCTCGTGGGCACCGGCATGTCGGACTACGACACTTCGTTCTGGTCCATGGCGATCCTCGCGCCGCTGGTTGCCACCGCCGTGGCGCTCCTGATCGGCCTTGCCACGCTGCGCCTGTCCGGCGTCTATTTCGTGATCTTCACGCTGGGGCTGGCAGAGATGATCCGCAACCTTGTCAGCTGGGTGCAGAACAATTTTCTTGGCTCACGCGGGCTCTACGTGCTCACCGATTTCACCGAGGCGCACATCTACTGGATGCTGCTTGGCGTGTCGGTGGTGGTCTTCCTCTTTGGCTGGTGGATCAACCGCTCCCGCCTTGGCTTTGCGCTGAAGATCATCGGCAATGACGAAGAGGTGGCGCGCCATGTCGGCATCAACACCGCCTGGTCCAAGGTCATCCTGTTCATGTCCACCGGCTTCTTTGCCGCGCTGATCGGCGCCATCGTGGCACCGCGCTACAGCTACATCGAACCAAACGTGGTCTTCTCGCCGCAGCTGTCATTCCTCGTGGTGATCATGGCGCTGCTCGGCGGCACGCACCGCCTTTGGGGGCCGCTGGTCGGGGTTATCCCCTTCACGCTGGCATGGGAGGCGATCTCCGTGTCCTTCCCGAACTCGACAACGCTGTTCCTTGGCCTGTCGTTCCTGATCATCGTCTACGTCCTGCCCGACGGCTTCACCGGCCTGTTGGAGAAATTCACAAGGAGGGCCGCGAAATGACCCCCGGTGACACGATCCTGCACGTTCAGGGCCTGACCAAGCGCTTCGGCGGTCTGGTCGCGGTGAATGACGTGAGCTTTGATGTGCGTGAACATGAGGTCATGGGCATTATCGGGCCAAACGGCTCGGGCAAATCCACCACGATGAACCTGATTTCCGGCGCGTTGAAGCCGACCTCGGGCAAGATCGATCTCGAAGGGCACGATCTTACGCCGCTGCCACCGCACAAGATCGCCCGTTTCGGCGTGGCCCGGACGTTTCAGCTGGTGCGGATCCTGCCGAAGCTGTCGGTTCTGGAAAACGTCATGGCGGGGGCCGCCTTTGCGCACAAGCCGCGCTGGGGGCGGGAGGCCGAAGACTTCGCCGCCCAGTTGCTGGACCGGCTGGAACTCGGGGACAAGAAAAACCTCGGCATCGACAGCCTCACCTACATTGACCAAAAACGGCTGGAACTGGCCCGCGCGCTGGCGTCGGAGCCGGAGATCCTCCTGCTCGATGAATGGCTGGCCGGTCTCAACCCGTCCGAGCTGCAAATCGGCATCGAACTGATCGCCAGCCTGCGCCGCGAGGGGCGGACCATCATCCTTGTGGAGCATGTCATGGATGCGATCCGCTCGCTCTGTGACCGCTGCGTGGTGATGAATTCCGGCGTCAAGATCGCCGAAGGCACGCCTGCCGATGTGCTGTCGGATCCGGACGTGATCCGCGCTTACCTGGGAGACGCCTGATGCTGACGATTGAAAATCTCTCCGTGTCCTACGGGCTGCACCGGGCGCTTGCGGGTGTCTCGCTGACGGTCAATCCCGGTGAAATCGTGGTGATGCTGGGCGCCAATGGCGCGGGCAAGTCCACCTTGCTCCGGGCGGTTGCCGGGATCTGTGAAGGCGGGGCGACAGGCCATATCGACATCTCCGGCAAGGACCTGCTCAGCCGCAAATCCGATGAGATCGTGGAAGCCGGGATCGCCTTTGTGCCGGAAGGGCGGGGCATTTTCGGGGACCTGACGGTCTGGGAAAACCTGATGCTCGGGGCTTATTCCAAACGGGCTCAGCGCGCCAAGGACAAGAACCTGAAATGGGTGCTGGAACTGTTCCCCAAGCTTATAGAGCGCAAGGACCAGATCGCGCGCACCATGTCGGGGGGCGAGCAGCAGATGGTCGCCATTGGCCGCGCGATGATGGCCAACCCCGAAGTGCTGATGCTGGACGAGCCGTCGCTCGGGCTGTCGCCGCTCCTATGTCAGGAGCTGTTCGGCAACCTCAGCCACATCCGCGAAACTGGCATGGGGGTGCTTCTGGTTGAGCAAAACGCCAAGCAGAGCCTCGCCATCGCGGATCGCGGCTATCTCATCGAAAACGGTGAAATCACCGGTGAAAACAACGCGCAAGCCATGCTGAACGATCCGGCGGTGCAAGCCGCCTATCTCGGCGCGGGCGCGGCAAAAGACTGAAGAAACGGGAGAAAGACATGTTGGAAGGAAAAACGATCATCGTCACCGGAGTCGCTTCCGGGATTGGCGCGGAAACCGCGAGGCAGCTCAAGGCGCAGGGCGCCAGGGTGGTTGGCGTGGACCGCAATGCGCCGTCCATGGAGCTTGACGGGTTTCATCAATGTGACCTGATGGATGAGGCCGCGCTGGATACGCTGATCGGGAAGCTGACGGCCATCAAGGCGGACGGTCTTGCCAATATCGCAGGCGTGCCGCCCACCGCCGCGGCGGAAGCCGTGGTCACGATCAACCTCGTGGCGCTGAAAAGGCTGACGCTTGGCATCGTGGACAGTCTGGCGGACGGCGCGTCGATCGTGAACCTTGCCTCACTGGCCGGGCTGGGCTGGGAAGGCGTGGTCGAGAAGATCAAGGCAACTGAAAAGCTGACCCACGCAGGGGTCGCGGATTTCTGCGCCGCCAACGAGATCACCCATGAGAACAGCTACTTCTTCACCAAACAGGCGCTTGTCGCCTGGACACATGAAAACCGCTGGACCTGGCGCGACCGGGGTATCCGGATGAATTCGGTCTCACCCGGCCCGGTCGAGACACCGATCCTCAAGGACTTCATCGAAACCCTGGGTGAGCGCGTCGAGGAAGACATGAAAGTCATGGATCGCCCCGGCACGCCCACGGACATCGCCCCGGTTGTGACGTTCCTGCTGTCGGACGGATCGGTTTGGCTGCGCGGGGTCAATATCCCCACGGACGGCGGCATGCGCGCCCATATCGAGGCCAAATCGAACGGCCTTTCGTAAGAGTTTCAGGGAGAAAAGACATGGAAGTCAAAATGTTGATCGGCGGCGAAGATCTTGCCGCCGAAACCGGCCGCACGTTTGATCGCATTGATCCGGTGACCGGAGAGGTTGCCACCACCGCCCCCGCAGCGGGCGCGGCGGACGCACGCAAAGCGGCCGAAGCGGCCCAGGCCGCCTTTCCCGGATGGGCCGCAACCAGCCCTGCCGAGCGCCGGGCGCTGCTCAACAAGGCGGCGGATGCGCTGGACGCCATGACCCCCGAGGTTATCGCCGCCGCCACGTCCGAGACTGGCGCAACAGGCCCGTGGATCGGGTTCAACTGTATGCTGGCGGCGGGCATGCTGCGCGAAGCGGGGGCGATGACCACGCAGATCCTCGGCGAGGTGATCCCCGCCAACAAGCCGGGCACGCTCGCCATGGCACAGCGCAAACCGCTGGGGGTTTGTCTTGGGATCGCGCCGTGGAACGCGCCGGTGATCCTTGGCACGCGGGCCGTGGCCATGGCCATCGCCTGTGGCAACACGGCGGTGCTCAAGGCGTCCGAACTCAGCCCGGCGACCCAGCTCGCTATCGGCGAAGCCTTCCGCCGCGCCGGGTTCCCGCCGGGTGTGATGAATGTGATCACCAATGCGCCGGAAGACGCGGCGGAGGTGGTGAACGCCCTGATCGAAGCGCCCGAGGTGCGCCACATCAACTTCACCGGCTCCACCGGAGTAGGGCGCATCATCGCGACGAAAGCGGCGCAGAACCTCAAACCGGTCCTTCTTGAACTCGGCGGCAAGGCGCCGCTGGTGATCCTCGATGACGCTGATATTGACGCGGCGGTGAACGCCGCCGCCTTCGGGGCGTTCATGAACCAGGGCCAGATCTGCATGTCGACCGAGCGCATCATCGTGCAGGACAGCATCGCCGACACCTTCACCGAACGCCTCGCCGCCAAGGCCTCGGCGCTGCCTGCGGGCAATCCGCGGGATCAGGTGGTGTTGGGTGCGCTTGTCACGCCGGAGGCGGCGGAAAAGATGGACAAGATCATCGCGGATGCCACCGCCAAGGGCGGCACTGTCGTCGCCGGCGGCGGGCGCGACGGAGCGATCGTCGAGGCGACGCTGATCGACGGTGTGACGCCGGACATGACCATCTACGCCGAGGAGAGCTTTGGCCCGGTCAAACCGATCATCCGGGTCAAGGACGACGAAGACGCCATCCGCGTGGCCAATGACACCGAATATGGGCTGTCAGCGGCGGTTTTCTCGTCCAACATCCAGCGCGCCATGGCCGTGGCCGACCGGATCGAAAGCGGCATTTGCCATATCAACGGTCCGACGCTGGCCGATGAGGCGCAGATGCCTTTTGGCGGGGTGAAGGACTCCGGCTATGGCCGGTTCGGAGGCAAGGCGGCAATTGACGCCTTTACCTCGATCCGCTGGGTCACCATCGAAGACCCGCATCAGCATTACCCGTTCTGAACGGCGCGGGCGCGGCCTGTCCCGGGCCGCGCCTGACACTGCAAACTTGCAAGGGTCCCGGCCCTGTGCGGGCGTCCGAAGTCAGTATTCGATGTAATGCTGATTGCTCGACCGGATGGTTTCCCATTTGCGAATGCTGCGAAGTTCTTGCCCGTCGCCGCTGGCGACAACCGTGGCCAGCAAGGCTTCGACAATGACCATGAGCGGCGCGACGGAAGGATAATAATGCGGGCTGGCGGTGTTTGCGCAGAGCACATGCTCCGCCCCTTCCGCAATCGGTGAACTGGGGCGATCGGTTATGGCGACCAGATGCGCGCCGTTCTTGCGGGCAAATTGCATGGCGTCGGCGGTGCGTTTTGCCGTCGGGTTCAGCGCAAACCCAATCACAACATCGCCCGGTTTCAGCGCGGACATGGCCTCGGCTGCAACTTGAAACTCCGTACCGACAAGACGCAGGTTCGGCAGCACCATGTCGCCGGTCGTGCGCATGAGCGTGGCCAGCCAGAACAAGGAACCGGAGCCAACCAGATAGACGTTGGAGGCTTGCCGCATCAGCACCGCAATCGCATCGAGATCGTCCTGCCGCAAAGTTGTGTGAAGATCCCCGATATTGCCACGGGCCGCGCTGATGATCCGATCGCCGAGCGCGTCCTGGTCCGATTGCCCTTCGTCATGCAAGGCCCCGGCGCGGGACGCGAAAACACCGCTCACCAGCTCCGACTGAAACGCCGCGCGAAAATCGTCAAAGCTGTCGTACCCAAGATGCCGGGCGAGGCGCAGCATCGTCGTCGAGGTCACGCCGACCTCTGTCGCGGTCGCGCGCATGGAGTGCAGCGCCATCTGGTCGGGATGATCGAGCGCATAACGCGCGGCCAAGGCCAGCTTCTTGGGCAGGTCAGGCAGCGCAGAACGCAGGTTTTGCAGGATGCTCATCGCAGTTTCCGGTATTTTTTTGAAGCAAACGGTATTTTTCGCCGGGGTGCAAGGCAGGTTTTGCACGAAAAGCGCGCAAATGATATTTTTTACTTGGTGAAAAGTATCAAACGGTGCAAAGGTGGCCCGACTCATATCGTATGGCACACCATGACCCACTATTCGGCCTTTTCCGTTTTTCGCCACGCCTTGCGCGGCAACAAGACCTGGGGGCGCGCCTGGCGCGATCCTGAACCCAAGGCATCTTATGATGTCGTGATCGTCGGCGGGGGCGGGCACGGGCTGGCCACCGCCTATTACCTCGCCAAGGAACACGGCATCACCAATGTCGCGGTGATCGAGAAGGGCTGGCTCGGGGGCGGGAACACCGGGCGCAACACGACAATCGTGCGCTCCAATTACATGATGCCCGGCAACACGATGTTCTATGAACGCTCGATGAAGCTGTGGGAAAACCTCAGCCAGGATCTCAACTACAACGTGATGATATCCCAGCGGGGCCAGTACAACCTGTGTCATTCACCGGGCCAGATGGATGCGGCGCGGCGGCGCGGCAACGTCATGCGGGCCAACGGCATCGACGCGGAGTTGTTCGACCGCGCGGAGGTGCGCCGCAGGCTGCCGTATCTCGACTATACGGAAAACGCCCGTTTCCCGATCCATGGCGCGATCTACCAAAGCCGCGCCGGGACAGCGCGCCATGACGCGGTTGCCTGGGGTTTTGCGCGCGGCGCGGACCGGCGGGGCGTGGACATCCTTCAGCAGCGCGAGGTGACAGGCTACCTCTGGGAAGGGGGCAGAATAGTCGGGGTGCAGACCAACCGCGGCGACATTCGCGCGGGCAAGGTCGGCCTTTGTGTGGCCGGGCATTCGGGGCATCTGGCCCGTATGGCGGGGCTGCGACTGCCTATCGAAACCCATAGTCTGCAAGCCTTTGTCACCGAGCCTTACAAGCCGCTGGTCGACACGGTGATCAGCTTTGGCGCGGCGCATTTCTACATCAGCCAGTCCGACAAGGGCGGGCTGGTGCTGGGCGGCGATCTGGACATGTACAACTCTTACGCCCAACGCGGCGGGCTGCCGATTGTCGAGCATACGCTGGCCAGCGCCAAGGCGCTGATGCCCTCGGTCTCGCGGCTCAAGCTGCTGCGGCACTGGGCCGGGGTGATGGACATGTCGATGGACGGCTCCCCCTTCATCGCCAAGACGCCGGTGGACGGGCTCTACCTCAACGGCGGCTGGTGTTACGGCGGCTTCAAGGCGACGCCCGCGTCGGGCTGGTGCTTTGCTCACACCATCGCGCGGGATGCCCCGCACGCGGACAACGCCGAGTTCACGCTGAACCGCTTCGAACGCGGCTATCAGATTGACGAAAAGGGCATGGGCCCGAAACCGAATGCGCATTGAGACAAGACGATGATCAGGATCAACTGCCCGATTTGCGGGCTTCGCAGCGAAACCGAATTCACCTACGGCGAGGATGCCAGCGTGACCCGTCCGGCCATGGACGAAAGCGCGGCGCAGCCCTGGCTGGACTACGTGTTCAATCGCGACAACCCGCGCGGCTGGCACCGTGAATACTGGCACCACGCACAAGGATGCCGTCAATGGCTTGTGCTGGAACGCAATACGCTGACCCATGAAATCGGCACCTGCCGGCTGGCGCGGGAGGATGCGGCATGAAACGTCTCGATCAGGGCGGGCGGATTGATCGAAGCAAGCCGCTGAACGTCTCCTTTGACGGCCAGAGCCTGCCCGCTTTTGCCGGGGATACGCTGAGTTCCGCGATGCTGGCCGGCGGCGTGTCGCTGGTCGGGCGCAGCTTCAAATACCACAGGCCGCGCGGCGTGTTCTCTGCCGGGGTGGAAGAGCCGGGTGCCATGGTTCACCTGCGGAGCGGCGACCGGCATGAGCCCAACGCCCGCGCCACGGTGACGGAGGCGTTTGACGGGCTGGTATCAACCTCGCAGAACGCCTGGCCCAACCTGCAATTCGACATCGGGGCGGCGAACACCTGGCTCAGCCCGTTTTTCAGCGCCGGGTTCTATTACAAGACCTTTATCGGCCCGTTCAAACACTCCACGAAATTCTGGATGATGTGCGAAACCGTCATCCGCAAGGCAGCGGGCATGGGGCGCGCCAGCCTGCTGTCCGATCCGGATCGGTATGAGAAGCGGGGTGCGTACTGCGATGTGCTTGTCATTGGCGGCGGCGTTGCCGGGCTGACTGCGGCACTCGCGGCGGGCCGCGCCGGGGCGAAGGTGCTGCTTGTGGAACAGGACACGGCGCTGGGCGGCGCGCTCCTGTCCGATCCGGTTGGGGGCGCTGGCGACGCTTGGATTGCTTCCGTGCTGGCCGAATTGCAGGCCATGGACTCCGTGCGCATCCTGACGCGCACAACCGCGTTTGGCGCCTACGATGGCGACACCTATGCTCTTGTCGAGCGGGTGACGGATCACCTTCGGGTGCCCGAGGACGCCCAGCCCCGCCAGCGCTATTGGCAGGTCCATGCCAAACGCGCGATCATGGCAACCGGGGCGATTGAGCGGCCTTTGGTCTTTGGCGGCAATGACTTGCCCGGTGTGATGCTGGCGGGGGCAGTTCGGACCTACCTGAACCGCTTCGCCGTGCTCATGGGTGAGCGTGCCGTTGTGACCACCAACAACGACAGCGCCTATAGTGTCGCTGCGGATCTGGCGCGGAGCGGGGCTCTCGTGACGCTCGTTGACATGCGCGCCGAGGTCGCCGCCGATACGCGCGCCCGTGCAGAAAAGGCAGGGGTTTTCATCCTGACTGGCCACGGGGTTTTGCAGGCCAAGGGCGGCAAACGTCTGACCTCGGTCGACGTGGTCCCGGTTGATCGCGGCAGCCGGACCTCGGGGGCCGTGCGCGTCATCCCTGCGGATGTTCTGGCGATCTCCGGCGGCTGGGCGCCTGCGGTGCACCTGTGGTCGCAGCGCTTCGGCAAGCCGGTGTATGACGCCGCCTCCGGCAGCTTCATCGCGCCGGAGGATCCCGACAAACCGTTGCAGCCTGCCGGGATCTGCGCCGCCGCGGCCTCGCTCGAAGACGTCATAACCCAAGCCATGAGGCGCGGTGCCGAGGCGGCCCGGGCGACCGGCGCGACGGGCGCGCCCGGTGACAGCCCCGCCGCCTTTGACACAGGCGCATTCTGGCAAAACGATCTCTCCCCGAACTGGGCGGTTTTCGATGCAGAAGGGCGCTGCAAGGGCAAGGCCTTTGTCGACTTCCAGCATGACGTGAAGGTCAGTGACATCGATCAGGCGCATCTCGAAGGCTACGTCTCGGTCGAGCACCTCAAACGCTACACGACGCTGGGGATGGCCACCGATCAGGGCAAGCTCGCCAATATCAACGCGCTCTCGCGGATGGCGGAGTTGCGCGGGATGGCGATCCCCGAAGTTGGCACGACAACCTTCCGCCCGCCGTTTACCCCGATCACCATGGGCGCGCTTGTCGGGCATGAACATGGCCGCCACTTCCGCCCCACGCGCCTCTCGCCGCTCCATCACTGGCACGCCGAAAATGGCGCGCAGATGACGGAAGCCGGGGCATGGATGCGGCCTTGGTACTATCCGGAAAAGGACGAGGACCTGCGCGCCGCCTATATCCGCGAGGCGACCCACGTGCGGACGCATGTCGGCATCATTGACGTGTCCACCCTGGGCAAGATTGCCGTGCAGGGGCCGGATGCGGCCGAATTCCTCAATCGGGTCTATGTGAACGGGTGGAAGACGCTGGCGATTGGCCGTTTGCGTTATGGCGTGATGCTGCGCGAAGACGGGTTTGTGATGGACGACGGCGCGACGGCGCGTCTGGGCGAGCATGACTATGTCATGACCACCACCACCGCCAACGCCGCCAAGGTCCTCGCCTTTGCCGAACATCTTTTGCAGACCGCGTGGAAGGACTTGCGCGTGCACGTCACCTCCGTGACGGACCAATGGGCCGCCTTTGCCATTGCCGGACCAAAGTCCCGTGCCTTGCTGCAAACGGTGTCCGGGGCCGATCTGAGCCGCGATGCGCTCCCCAACAATCATTGGACCCTTGCGCAGATCAGCGGCGTTCCGGTGCGCATCCACCGGATGTCCTACTCCGGGGAGCTGGCCTATGAAGTCTATGTGCCCTCAGGACACGCGGCCCATGTCTGGGAGGCGCTTCTTTCGGCTGGGGATGACTTTGAGCTGCGGCCCTACGGCACCGAAGCCATGGGCGCGCTGCGCATCGAGAAGGGCCACGTGGCCGGGCCGGAGCTTGATGGCCGCACAACGCTGAAGGACCTTGGCCTCGAAGGCTTTGCTTCATCGAAGAAACCTTTTGTCGGATCGGTTCTGCGCAAACGCCCTGTCCTCGAAGACCCGGAACGCCCAACACTGGTTGGCCTCGAAATCGACGGGGACACCGGGGCCAAGGCCGGATCGCTGCTCTTCGCGGCAAACGAAGAGCCGAAGGGCCATGGCGACGGCTGGGTGTCCTCCACCACCTACTCCCCGGCCCTGGGGCGCAATATCGCTTTGGCTTTGCTGAAGAACGGCAAGGCCCGAACCGGGGAAGAGATCCGGGTGGTGAATTTCGTGGGCGGCGAGGACCTGAAGGCCAGAGTGGTCTCACCGCAATTCTTTGACCCGGAAGGAGACCGGCAGAATGGTTGAGGTCAGATCCCCATTGCGTGAGCGGATCACGCCCGGACAATTCGGCGCGCCGGGTGACGCGGGCGTCGTGCTTGGAAACCGTACGCTTGCCGGGCTTTGGCAAATTGCCGGCTGGTCCGATTTTGATGAGGCCGCGGACCCGGTCCTGCAAGCACTCGGGCTGACCGCGCTTGGCAGCTACCGGCAGGCGCAGCAAGCGGCAGGCGTCCGCGCGTGGCGCACGGCACCGGACAGGATGTTGTTCGAGACACCGCAGGACCTGACGCCTTTCAATAGCGCGGCACTTGCCGTGCTTGATCTTGGCCATGCACGGACCTGCATCACGCTGTCGGGGCCGATTGCGCGCGATGTGCTGGCGCAGGTGATCGCCGTCGATACCGCGCCCGATGTGCTGAAGCCGGGCATGTTTTTGCAAACCGGCCTGCATTCCGTGGCGGTGCTTGTGCACTGCACCGGCCCGGACGCTTTCGAGATTCTTGTCCCGGTCACATGGGCCGAGTCCGTCTGGGACATCTTGTTTGAAAACGCGTTGCCCTACGGGATCGCAGTCAGAGAGGCCGCATGAGCCAGCCGATCGCCCGACGCTTTGCGGCCTTCGCCGCACGCCCACCGGCGTTTCCGGCGGAGGTGACACATGCCGGGCAGCGGGCGGTGCTGGATACCCTTGGGGCCATGATCGCCGGTGGCGCGCATCCGGGCACCAAGAGGGTTGCAGCGGCCATGCCCCGGCACGCGGGGCCTTGTCCTCTGGTGACAGGAGGGCGGTCAGACGCGGAAACGGCCGCTTCGATCAACGGCATGGCGGCGCACGTCTGGGACATCGACGACACGTCTTACACCGGCATCATGCATGGCTCGGCGGTGATCCTCCCGGCGGTTCTGGCTGTTGCGGCGGAAATCGGAGCGGAGCCTGACCAGATCCTGCGCGCCTTCGTTGTGGGATCGGAAATCACCTATGTGCTGGCTGATCTGTGCACCCATGATCACTACTTTGCGGGCTGGTGGAGCACCGTCACCTTCGGCCTGACCGGGGCGACGGCGGCGATGGGCGTTCTGCTCGGATTGAGCGAAGTGCAAATGGCATCGGCCATCGGTATGGCGGCGGCGGCCACGGGCGGCGGCAAGGCGGTGTTCGGCAGCGATGCCAAGCCTTTCCTCGTCGGCGACGCGGCGCGGCGCGCCATCACCTTTGCCCGCATGGCCAGCACCGGGTTGCGCGGGCCGGAACAGGCGTTCGAGGACGCGCGCGGCTTCCTCAAACTGCTGAACGGCGGCAAGGCGGACCTGTCCGCGCTGGAAACGCTCGGGCAGCGCTGGCGCCTCGTTGATCCGGGCCTGCTGTTCAAGACCAACCCGGTCTGCTCCGCCGCCCATGCCGCAATCGACCAGATGAACGCCCTGATGACGTCGCTGGCGTGCAGGGCGGAAGACATTGCCGCAATCCGTGCAGACGTGCCCGAGCTTGTCTTTATCAGCCTCGTCTTCCCTGATCCGCAAACCCCGCAGGAGGCGCAATTCAGTCTGCCCTATGCCTTGGCCTGCGTTGCGCTTCATGGCCGTGTCCGGTTCGAGGATCTGCTGCCCGAGGCCTTGCATGATCCAGCCAAAAGAGCGCTCATGGACAAAGTGCAGGTTGCCCAGGCGGCGGATCTGTCAACCGGCGAGATGCGGGAGCGCTATCCCGAGAGCGCGCGGCTGACGCTGACCTTGAGCGACGGGCGCAGCGCTTCGGGGTTTTGTGGCTCGGCCAGAGGCATGCCGGACAATCCGCAAGGCGATGATGCGCTTGTCGCCAAGTTCTCCGCTGCCTTGGACTACGCCGGGCGGCAAAGGTCCGCGCCGGTCTCGGTCTCCGTCAATCCGCTGGCGCTCTTTGCGGATATCATGGGGAGCGCGCCATGACGCTGCTGCGAAAAAAGGCTCCGCTACAGGCTGGCGTTGTAGGACCACAGGCGTTCGATCATCTTTCGACTGCGTTCGATCGACCGGTAGAGGTGGATCTGCATGGTACATTCCTGATCGGGGGCACTGATCCGGGCCAATTGACCCGTCTCCAGCATGTCCGCCGCCGCCAGTTTCGGCACCCAGGCCACGCCAAGCCCCGCATGGCAGGCCGATTTCAGCGCTTCGGCCACGGAATTTTCGCAGATCACGTCAAACCGCTCCGTCAGCCCGGCGCGTTCGGTGACATGGGTGGTCATTCGGCCAAGGAAGCTGTCGCGCGTATAGCACAGGAAGGGCAGGGGACCGGGATCGGACAAATCAAAGATTGGGCTTCCGTCAGGATGGACGCCCGAAACCGCGACAAGCGTGTCCCGAGCGACTTCCAGCGATGTGTAGCTGCTGCTGTCGGTGATCGTCGGGATCGAGGCGTGGTGATAGCCAAGCATGAAGTCGGCGTTTCCCGTCATCAGATCTTCGACACAGCCCGAGTAATCCGCAGCCACGACCCGGCTGCGCAGCGTGCCCAGCGACCGGGCGCATTCGGCGATCCACTCGGGAAAGAAAGAGATGGCCAGCGTGTGCAGGGCGACAAAGCTGATCACCTCGCCTTCGCGTTGCAGCTTTTCGTGGGCTTCACTGCGCGCCGTGTGGAGCGCATTCACCGTCTCCAGCGCCGTCACCCGGAAGGATTCGCCGACCGGAGTCAGCGTCACCGGATGCACGCTCCGGTCGAACAGCGGCTGGCCAATCCATTGTTCGAGGTTGCGAATACGGCGCGTAAATGCGGATTGGCTTATATTTCGGGCATCTGCGGCGCGCGAAAAAACGCCCCCCGAGGCCAGCGCGAGAAAGTCCTCCAACCAGTCTATTTCCATGAAAACCCTCCCTTTCCGGAGGATCATAGCAGCAATCACCGCCAACGTTATGCAAATTTTGCAATGCCTATGCGGAGTTTGTCGTGGAGTTGCGCAAATTGCTGCGCCACGTTTTCCCCAGCCGGTCCGAGACACGTCGGCTGGGATCAAACCGGGCGGAACGACGTCCACAATCTCAGGGAGAGATGACATGAAGACATTGACCACACTGACCACCGCCTTTGCGGTGCTTTGTTCCACCACGGCCGTGACCGCGGCAGAGTGCAGCAACGACACCTGGAACAAGGTGATGTCCTCCGGCAAGCTCGTTGTCGGCGTCAAGGCGGACTACAAACCCTGGGGCTATCGCAACGCGGATGGCAGCCTCGTCGGCATGGAAATCGACATGGCGCAGGACGTGGCGGACACGATGGGCGTCGAGCTGGAGCTGGTGCCGGTGCAATCCTCGAACCGGATGCAGTTCCTTGAGCAGGGCAAGATCGACCTGATGATCGCCACCATGTCCGACCGCAAGGACCGCCGCGAGATCGTCGGCATCGTGGGCCCGAACTACTACACCTCCGGCACCAACCTGCTGGCACCTGACGCGTTGGCCTTTGCCGATTGGGAACAGATCCGCGACAAGCCGATCTGCGGCAAGCAGGGCGCGTTCTACAACCAGATCGTTGAAGAGCGTTACGGCGCGCAGGTCATCGCCTTCACCGGCAATGCCGAAGCCAAGCAGGCTCTGCGCGACAAGAAATGCGTCGGCTTCGTCTATGACGACAGCTCGATCATGGCTGACCTCGCTTCGGGCGAATGGGATGGCTTTGGCATGCCGATGCCGACCGAAGACGACAACCCCTGGGCGCTGGCCGTGCCGAAAGCCGAGGAAAACTGCGTCTTTGGCCGCTTTATGTCGGGCATGCAGTACAACTGGCACGTGGACGGCACGCTGATCGCGCTTGAGGAAAAGTGGGGCATCCAGGCGACCTCTTACCTCGCCAAGGAGCAGGAGCGCTTCAAGGACTGGCTCGCGGACTAACGCCGCGCCTCTCGCCAATCAGCACCTGCGTCCCATCCGGGGCGCAGGCCAGAACAGGACACACAACAGGAAGGGGACGGAATGCTGGAGGCTTTCCAGGAGTTTTTCCGACAATTTGCCGCCGACCATCCGACGTGGAACTTCATCTTCTTCTATGAAGAGCGTCAGTGGAACAAGGTCATCAGTGGCCTTTGGATGACCATCAAACTATCCGTCGTCTGCGTGATTTTCAGCGTGATCATCGGCATCGTCGGGGCCGCCATGCAGGGTGCGCGCAGCGCGATTGTGCGCGGTATCGTGCAGGGGTACATCCAGTTTTTCCGCAACACGCCGCCATTTGTGCAGCTCTTGTTCTTCTACTTCGCGCTGGGCCGGTTCACGCCGACCTACAGCCCCGATGGCTGGCTCGAAGTGCCGATCATTTCCAATGTCGGCTGGGCGATCATTTCGCTGTCCTTCTTTGCTGGGGCATTCAACGTCGAAATCTTCCGCGCAGGCGTCGAGGCAGTGCCGAAATCCACGCAGGAAGCCAGCGAGGCGCTGGGATTTACCCGGCTTCAGACCTTTGCCTACATCGTGCTGCCTCTGGCGCTTCGGGTGTCGATCCCGTCCCTGAACAACAACCTTGTGAATCTCGTGAAAACCACGACACAGGCCTTTGTCATCGCGGTGCCGGAACTGCTCTACCAGTCGATCACCATCTGGAACGATTTTCCCTCGGCACAGAACCCGATGATGCTGGTGCTGTTCATCTCTTATCTCGCCTTGGTCGGCATTCTGGTGCTGGGCATGAACAAGTGGGAACGCTCCATGCGCATCCCCGGATACGGAGCCTGACATGAGCCGCATGATTCCCGGCCTCACGGCCCCCGCGACCACCGACATGCCCGTCCTGTTGCCCGCGCCCACAGCGCGCCACACGCCCCGCGCTCTGAACTTCAGCCACTGGCTGGCCAGCATCCCGCCCTGGGTTCCCTTCCTGATCTTCACCGCCGCCTTGCTCTGGCCGATGATGGCGCTGGCGCAAGGCACGGGCGAGGGCAAACCCACCCCGCTTGAGGCGCTCTGGCGCTGGATGCCCTTCCTGATCACGCGCGGCTTTGTCTTTACCGTGCTGATCTCGGTCATGACGATGCTCTTTGGCACGGTCATGGGGGTGTTCCTCGGACTTGGGCAGATCTCACCGGTCAAAGGGATCCGCGTGGCGAGCTACTGGATCACCCAGATCTTCCGCAACTCGCCCTGGCTGGTGCTGCTCTTTATCGTGATGCTGAGCTTTCCCTTCCAGGTCACCGTGTTCGGCGTGACCATTCCGATCCCCGACTGGACCAAGGCGGTCATCGGGCTTGGCCTGCCGATCATGGCCAACATCTCCGAGATCGTCCGGGGGGCCATTGCCTCTGTGCCTTCGGCGCAATGGGAAGCGGCCGAGAGCCTCGCCTTTACCCGCCGCCAGACGCTTTACCAGATCATCCTGCCGCAGTGCATCAAACGCATGATCCCGCCTTGGATGAACTGGTACGCGATCCTGACCATGGCCACGCCCATTGTCTCGATCCTCGGCGTCGAGGAAATCCTGAACCTGACCCGGCAGGCCATCGAGGCCGAGAACAACCGTCCCGAACTGCTGGTGCCGTTCTATGGCTTCGTCCTGCTGATCTTCTTTGTCTACTGCTACCCGATTGCGCGTCTGACCATCCGGCTTGAACGCAAATTCGCCCTGAAACTGTGACCGGAGGACCGACTATGACCTGGACACCCGATCAACCCATCGTCTCGATCCACAATGTCAAGAAAGCCTTTGGCTCGCTGGAAGTGCTCAAGGGCGTTTCCATGGACATCATGAAGGGCGAGGTGATCTGCATCATCGGCCCTTCCGGCTCGGGCAAATCAACCCTGATCCGCTGCATCAACGCGCTGAACGACATTCAGGGCGGCTCCATCACCGTCGAAGGACAGGAGGTGCATGACGACAATCTCGACAGGCTGGAACTGCGCAAGAAGGTCGGCATGGTTTTCCAGCAATACAACCTGTTCCCGCACAAGACCGCGCTTGAGAACGTCATGATGGCCCCGGTCAAGGTGCTCAAGCAGAACAAGGCAGAGGTCGAAACCCGCGCCCGCGAGTTGCTGCGCAAGGTGCGGCTTGAAGGCAAGGAAAACAGCTATCCCGGCGAGCTCTCCGGCGGGCAGCAACAGCGCGTGGCAATCGCCCGGTCGCTCGCCATGAGCCCGGACGTGATGTTGTTTGACGAGGTCACGGCGGCGCTTGATCCCGAGACGGTCAAGGAAGTGCTGGTCACGATCAAGGATCTGGCTGCCGAGGGCATGACCTGTATCCTTGTCACCCACGAAATGGGCTTTGCCCGCGAAGTGGCCGATCACATCTACTTCACCGACAAGGGCGTGATCGTCGAACACGGCCCCCCCGAGACCTTCTTTGACAATGCGCAGGACCCGCGCACCAAGGAATTCCTCAGCCAGATCCTCTGATCGGAACATGACAATGCGGACAGTTTATGTGAACGGGGCTTACCTGCCCGAAAGTGATGCGAAGATTTCCGTCTTTGACCGCGGATTTCTCTTTGCCGATGCGGTCTATGAAGTGACCTCTGTGGTTGGCGGAGCCTTGGTGGATTTCGACGCCCACATGGCGCGGCTGGCCCGCTCGATGGCGGAGCTGGACATGGCACCGGCCCCGGACAAGGCGGTTTTGCTGGACATTCATCAAGAGATGATCACCCGAAACGCTATCACCGAAGGGCTGATCTACATGCAGGTCAGCCGGGGACAGGCGGATCGGGATTTCGATTTTTCGGGGCTGGAGGCTCCGCTCAGCCTCGTGATGTTCACCCAGGACAAACCCTTGGTCGACAACGCACTGGCCGCGCGCGGCCAGTCCATCGCGCTGGTCGAAGACGGCCGCTGGGCGCGCAGCGACATCAAGACGGTGCAACTGTTGTTTTCCTCGCTGGCCAAGACCCGCGCCAAGAAACAGGGCTTTGACGATGTCTGGATGACGCGGGACGGGATGATCACCGAAGGCTCTTCGGCCAACGCCTATATCGTGACAGAGGCAGGCGAGATCATCACCCACACCGCCAACCACGAAATCCTGCGCGGGGTCACCCGGCAGGCGGTGTTGCGGCTGGCCGAGAGTCTTCAGCTCAAGGTCATCGAACGCCCGTTTTCCGTGGCCGAACTGACGTCCGCGCGGGAGGCGTTCTCCACCTCCTCCTCCGGCTTTGTGAACCCGGTTGTCGCGGTCGATGGTGCGCCTCTGGGCGATGGCACGCCGGGGCAGGTGGCCACGCGATTGCGCGAAACCTACGTCTCGATGGCGCGCTCCGCCTGATCTGCCTTACTTCTTCTTCGAGGAAGCGAGGAACTTGCGAAGCTTGTGCGGGGCATTTTCGCCGGTCATGGTCAGGGAGCGGATAAACTCGATGGCCGTCGGCGAGGTCACCGGCACGAAGTGATTGTAGTTCTGACCATCGGCAAGGCTGGAGAAGTCGAAAACGGCAATGTCGTCCCGGCCGATCAAGCCCTGATCAATGGTGCGCCCCAGTCGCGGACGCCCCGTCAACAGGCCGGACAGCGACAGCGCCCGGTCCTGTTCGGCGGTCAGCACCATGAAGGGTTGCGGCAAGGGTTCGGCCACCTCCACCTGTCTCAGGAAAACATCCAGATCAATGTCCGGCGACATCAGAACCACCGCCGAGATGTTGTCCACCAAGCGGTCATTGCCGGTCAGCCGCGCCTGCCGCAGCGCCTCCATCGCCAGATGGGAGCCCATGGAATGTGCAACAAGCACAACACGGCGCCCCTTTCGCGTCAGCGCGTCCAGAACCGTCACCAGATCATCGCGTGAGTAAATCACGCTGTCCCGATCATAGGCATAGCCCGTGGACAGTCCGGCAGAAGGCCAGGAGAACAGAACGCCGGGATCGTCGAGGGCGAAGTCTTCCTGGATCTGCGCCATGCGAAACACCGCTTCGCTCGCCGTGGTGTTGAAACCATGCACGTAAACAAGCACTTCGCCCGGCACGGCGTCTTGCTGGTCAAAGACCGTGCGGGTAAAGCCGTTCAGGCTGTCCTGCGGCTGCGCATCCACGATGGCAAACTCGCGGCGCGCATCCGGGGTGGGGCTTTGCCATTCGATGCGTCCAATCTGATGGTTCGGCGGGACGGAGACGGTCACTTCGCCAAAACTCAACGCGGTCTGCCGCGCCGTGCCAAAGGACTGGCCCAGCTGATCCGCGCTGCGCTGCGTGGCGACAAACACAGTCTGAAGCGATGCGCCTTCCGCGGGCGGCGACAGACCGTCCAACTCCCGGACGGTTCCGCAAGCCACCAGACACAGGCACAGAAAAAGGGCTTGGATTTTCACGATACTCGACCCGTTGCGCGCAGATTTTCGCCAGTGTTTTCACATGAACAGTTTTTTGTGCTGGCGCAATGGTGCAGTGGCGTCAGCGCGGCCGCGGCGAGAAACCGGGCATAATGTGTCCCGCAGTGCGCAGATTTCGAAGGAGGCGGAATCGGCAAAGCCGCTTCGAGAGTTGCTCAAAAAATAGGCATATGCCCGGCGCGCGGGCCCCAATCCTCCGCTTTCTCATTGCCATCATTTTGCAGGTGCAGCATCGAGAAGGGAGTTAGCCAGACGCGTGGACACACAGCCCAGTGACAGACAGCATCTCCATAATCGTGGTCGAAGCCGACGCGGATCGGGCGGTGCAAATCGCCAACAGCCTGAAAGAGGCGGGCGAGTGCGAAATCCAGATCATCTCCGAGCCAACCGCTCTGTCCCGACGCATCCGCGAGGTTCAGCCGGATGTCGTGCTGATCGACATCGAGAACCCGTCCCGTGACATGCTCGAAGGGCTGGCGCTGGCCTCTGGTCCGATGGAACGGCCCGTGGCCATGTTTGTGGATCGCTCCGATGCCGGCCTTTCGACGGCGGCAATCGAGGCGGGGGTGTCGGCCTATGTGGTTGACGGTCTGCGCCCGGATCGGCTCCGGCCTATCCTTGACGCCGCCATCGCTCGCTTCCGCATGTTCCAGCGCATGCGCAAGGAACTGAGCGAAACCAAGCGCGCGCTTGAAGAGCGCAAGGTGATTGACCGGGCCAAAGGCATGATCATGAAGGCGCGCGGCGTTGATGAAGATGAGGCCTACGCAATCCTGCGCAAGGCCGCGATGGATCAGGGCAAGCGCGTCGCCGAGGTCGCACAGGCGCTGGTGACAGCGGCGGGGCTGCTGTCATGAAAGCAACGGAGCTTTCCATCGGCTTCATGCCGCTCACCGATGCCGCCCCGTTGATCGTGGCGCAGGAAATGGGGTTTGCCGAAGAAGAAGGGCTGCGGCTTGATCTGCGGCGCGCGCCCAGCTGGTCCAGTTTGCGCGACATGCTCAGCTTTGGTCAGGTGGACGCGGCGCATATGCTCTCTCCCGTGCCGATTGCCGCGGCCTTGGGTTATGGCGGGGCAGGGGCGCCGCTTTCGGCGGTCTCTGTGCTGTCTGCCAATGGCAATGTGATCGGGGTCAGCCGCGCGCTGGAGGAGAAACTCCGCGCTTTGGGCCATGACTTTGACTTCGAGGACGCGGGCAAAGCCGGCAAGGCCCTGATCGCCGCTACCGGCCAGACCCTGCGCATCGGCGTGCCTTTCCCGTTCTCCATGCATGCGGAACTGGTGTTCTACTGGCTGTCGGCCCTTGGCTTTGCGGTGCCCGAAGCGGTGGAGGTCCGGACCGTGCCGCCACCGCTCATGGCAGAAGCCATCGCCGCTGGCGAGATCGACGCGTTCTGCGTCGGCGAGCCATGGGGCACGAAGGCCGTTGAAAACAATGTCGGCGCGCTGTTGCTGCCGGGCAAGGCGATCTGGAGCTTTTCTCCGGAAAAGGTGCTGGCCGTGCGCAGCGACTGGGCCGAAACCGAAACGTCTCTCACCGAAAGGCTGATCCGCGCGGTCTGGCGGGCCGGGCGCTGGCTCGGCGATCCGGATTCGCGCATGCTGGCCACCGAGATGCTCGCCCGTAAAACCTATCTCGACCTGTCGCCGGACCTTGTCGAGCGGGCGCTGTCCGGTCGTTTGGTCATCTCGTCCAAAGGCGAAGAGCGCAGCGTTCCGGGGTTTGTCGAGTTTTACCACGGCGCGGCGGGCTTTCCCTGGCGCAGCCAGGCGGAATGGATCGCACTTCGGCTCGCGGAGCGGATTGGCCGCGATCCCCGGGCCGCGGCGCTGGCGGCGCGGCAGGTGTGCCGCACTGATCTCTATCGGCGCGCCTTGCAGGGAACCTCGGCGGATTTGCCCGAGGCGTCCTCGAAAACCGAAGGCGCGCTGAGCGCCCCTGCCTCTGTGCCCTCCGCGAGCGGCACGCTGATTCTGCAGCAGGACTCGTTTTTCGACGGGCGTGTTTTTGAGCCGCTCCCGGAGTGATGCTCATTTTTTGTGCAGTTGCAGCGAAGAATATGCTGCGCTGCCGCAAAAAAGCCGGAAATTGACTCATATTTCTTTGCACCGGCCCCTTGGCCCCGGCCAATATGAGGACATCAGCTAGCAACGACGCCCGCTGGTAAGAGTTTCTCCCTAAGACAGGGACTTCCTGAGCAAAGCCGCTCGACCCTCCGCCATTCCTCCCTGGCGGTGTGAGTCGACGGCTTTTTTCTTTTTCCGGGGCTGCCCCGGACATGATCAGAACCGAAAGGGACACGACCCATGAAGCGACTTCTTCTGAGCCTTGCTGCCACCACGGCGCTTGTCAGCCCGGCCATGGCCGAGCTGGAGCTGGAAAAAGATGAGCTGACCTTTGGCTTTATCAAACTGACCGACATGGCGCCGCTCGCGGTGGCCTATGAGCAGGGCTACTTCCTCGACGAAGGTCTGTTCGTCACGCTCGAAGCACAGGCCAACTGGAAAGTGCTGCTCGACGGTGTGATCGGCGGTCAGCTCGATGGCGCACACATGCTTGCCGGTCAGCCGCTCGCGGCGACCATCGGCTTCGGCACCGAAGCCCACATCATCACGCCTTTCTCCATGGACCTGAACGGCAACGGCATCACCGTGTCGAACGAGATCTGGGAAGCCATGCTGCCGAACATCCCGAAAATGGATGACGGCCGCCCGCAGCACCCGATCTCCGCCGAAGCGCTGGCCCCGGTGGTCGAGCAGTATGCCTCCGAAGGCAAGCCCTTCAACATGGGCATGGTGTTCCCGGTCTCCACGCACAACTACGAGCTGCGCTACTGGCTCGCGGCCGGTGGCCTGCACCCGGGCTTCTACTCCCCGGAAAACATCTCCGGCCAGATTGGCGCAGACGTGCTGCTCTCCGTGACCCCTCCGCCGCAGATGCCGGCGACCCTCGAAGCGGGCACCATCTATGGCTACTGCGTTGGGGAACCTTGGAACCAGCAGGCCGTGTTCAAAGGCATCGGCGTTCCGGTCATCACCGACTACGAGCTGTGGAAGAACAACCCCGAGAAGGTCTTTGGCCTGTCGGCTGAATTCCAGGCCGCCAACCCGAACACCACGCTGGCCGTGACCAAAGCTCTGATCCGCGCCGCCATGTGGCTCGACGAGAACGACAACGCCAACCGCATGGAAGCGGTGGAGATCCTGTCGCGCCCGGAATACGTGGGTGCGGACGCCGAGGTGATCGCCAACTCCATGACCGGCACCTTCGAGTATGAGAAGGGCGATAAGCGCTCTGTTCCCGACTTCAACGTGTTCTTCCGCTACAACGCGACGTATCCGTTCTACTCCGACGCCATCTGGTACCTGACCCAGATGCGCCGCTGGGGCCAGATCGCGGAAGCCAAGCCGGACAGCTGGTACGACGAAGTCGCCAAGCAGGTCTATAAGCCGGAGATCTACCTCGAAGCGGCCCGCATGCTGGTGGACGAAGGGCTCGCCAATGAGGCCGACTTCCCCTGGGACAGCGATGGCTACAAGGCGCCGACCCCGGCGGCCGACATCATCGACGGCATCCCCTACGACGGCAAAGCGCCCAACGCTTACCTCGAAAGCCTGCCGATCGGCCTGAAAGGCGCCCAGATCGTCGAAGGCACCGAGGTTAAAGGCTGACGCCTTCCCCCACTCCCAACCCTCTCCCCCACGGGGGAGAGGGCCGCTCCCAAAATGACCCGCGCGCGGCCGTCCCGCCGCACTCCGCTGACCCTGCCATCCGCGCTCCCTCCCCTTGGGGAGGGCCGGGGTGGGGGAGAGACAAGGACCCGAGATCATGACAACTGTCGATCCGAATTTCGCCGCAGAGGCCGACCGGGAAGCCCGGCGCGCGCGTCTGTTCACCCACATCAACGCAGCTGACAAGTGGTTCGGCGTGTTGGGCCTCGCCTGGCTGACACCGATCCTCAAAGCCGCCGCCGGGGACAACCCCCGGGCGCAGATGAAGGAAATCTGGCGCCTGCTGGCGGTGCCGCTGCTTGCCATCGTCGGCTTCCTGCTGCTCTGGGGCACGCTCGCGCCCAAGGTTCAGACCTCGCTCGGCGCGGTGCCCGGCCCGGCTCAGGTCTGGGAAGAGGCGGTGAACCTGCATGAGGACGCGCAGGCCAAGGCGGTCAAACGCGCCGCCTTCGAGGCCAAAGTTGCCCAGCTCAACGAACGTCTGATCGCGCAGGGCAAGGAGCCCAAGGAACGTGCCTTCACCGGCGCGCCGACCTATTACGCACAGATCTGGACCTCGATCAAAACCGTCTTCTTCGGCTTCCTGATCGCCACCGTTGTGGCCGTGCCGCTTGGCATCGCGGCGGGCCTGTCACCCTCCGCCAACGCGGCGATCAACCCGATCGTTCAGATCTTCAAGCCGGTCAGCCCGCTGGCCTGGCTGCCCATCGTGACCATGATCGTCTCGGCGGTCTACGCCACCAACGACGGTCTGTTCTCCAAGTCCTTCCTGATCTCGGCGATCACCGTGACGCTCTGCTCGCTCTGGCCGACTCTGATCAACACCGCGCTGGGCGTGGCCTCCATCGACAAGGACTTGGTGAACGTCTCCAAAGTTCTGAAAATGAACACCTATACCAAGATTACCAAGCTGGTTCTGCCTTCCGCCCTGCCGCTGATCTTCACCGGCCTGCGTCTGTCGCTCGGTGTTGGCTGGATGGTGCTCATCGCGGCGGAAATGCTCGCCCAGAACCCCGGTCTCGGCAAGTTTGTCTGGGACGAGTTCCAGAACGGCTCTTCGAGCTCGCTCGCCAAGATCATGGTGGCGGTCTTCACCATCGGCATCATCGGCTTCCTGCTCGATCGCGTGATGTATGCCCTGCAGTCGCTCTTCACCTTCACGAACCAGCGCTAAGGCGCCAAGGCAAGGACAAGTCACATGAGTTTTCTCAAGTTTGACAACGTTTCCAAATCCTTCGGCACCGGCACCCATGCCACCGACGTTCTGAAGGACATCAACCTCGAAGTGGAGGAGGGCGAGTTCCTCGTGCTCCTCGGCTTCTCCGGCACCGGCAAGACCACGCTGATCAACCTCATGGCCGGGCTGGAAATGCCCACCACGGGCAGCGTGACCTATCGTGGCAAACCCGTTGACGGCCCCGGCCCGGAACGCGGCGTGATCTTCCAGAGCTACTCGCTCATGCCCTGGCTCACGGTCGAAGGGAATGTCCGCCTCGCGCTCGACAGTGTCTTCCCCAAGATGCCCAAGGACGAGAAACAGGCCACGGTCTCCAAATACGTCGACATGGTGGGCCTCAGCCACGCCGCCGCGCGCCGCCCTGCGGAGCTGTCGGGCGGGATGCGCCAGCGGGTCAACGTGGCCCGCGCGCTGGCCATGTCGCCGGAATGCCTTCTGCTCGACGAGCCGCTCTCGGCGCTGGACGCGCTCACCCGCGCCAACCTGGCGGACGAGATCGAGCACATCTGGGAGCAGGACAAGAAAACCTGCGTGCTGATCACCAATGACGTGGACGAAGCGATCATCCTCGCGGACCGCATCATCGCGCTGAACCCCGATGGCACGCTGGGCGAAGAGTTCAAGGTCACCATCCCGCGCCCGCGCGACCGGATGGAGATGAACACCAACGAGACCTTCAAACAACTGCGCATGCAGGTCACGAACTACCTGATGGATGTGGGCATCGAAGGCCGCGTCGAAGGCAGCCGCATCTTGCCGAATGTCACCCCGATCCATTCCGTGCCTGCGGTGGTCAAGGAAGCGTCCGGCTCCTCGCGCGAGGACAAGTTCCTCGAGTTCTCGCAGCTGCACAAGATCTACCCCACACCCAAAGGCCCGCTCACCGTGGTCGAGAATTTCGACCTGAAGGTGAACAAAGGCGAGTTCATCTCGCTGATCGGTCACTCCGGCTGCGGCAAATCCACGGTTCTGACCATGGCGGCGGGGCTCAATGAAGTCTCCAAAGGCGTCATCAACCTCGACGGGCGCGGCGTGACCGGCGCGGACCCGGAGCGGGCGGTGGTCTTCCAGTCGCCGAACCTCTTCCCCTGGCTCTCGGCCCGTGAAAACTGCGCCATTGGCGTGGACAAGGTCTACCCGCGCGCCTCTCAGGCGGAACGCCAGGACGTGGTCGAATACTACCTCGAACGGGTCGGCCTCGCCGATGCGATGGACCGCTCGACAGCGGATATGTCCAACGGCATGCAACAGCGCGTCGGCATCGCCCGCGCCTTTGCCCTCTCGCCGAAACTCCTGCTTCTCGATGAGCCTTTCGGCATGCTCGACAGCCTCACGCGCTGGGAGCTTCAGGAGGTTCTCATGGAAGTCTGGTCGCGCACCAAGGTCACCGCGATCTGCGTCACCCACGACGTGGACGAGGCCATCCTTCTGGCGGACCGCGTGGTGATGATGACCAACGGACCGCAGGCCACCATCGGCAAGATCGTTGATGTGGACCTGCCGCGCCCGCGCACCCGCAAGGCCCTGCTTGAGCACCCGGATTACTACACGTACCGCCAGCAGGTGCTTGATTTCCTTGAGGAGTATGAGCACGGCGCCAAGCCGAAGCCAAAGCCCGAGCCCAAAGCCATCGCAGCGGAGTGAGCGCCATGCAGGACCAGACCATCCGCCTCGTACAGGACAGTTTTGCCAAGGTTGTGCCGATCAAGGACGCCGCGGCCAAGATATTCTACGCCGATCTGTTCGAAACGGCCCCGGAGGTGAAACCGTACTTCGAAGGCGCCAACATGGCCGATCAGGGCGCAAAGCTGATGGCGACATTGGCGGCGGTGGTCAACGGTCTGCGCGACCTGGACAAGATCGTTCCGGTCGCCCAGGCGCTGGCCGTGCGCCACGTGGACTACGGCGTGGCCGCCGAGGACTACGACAAGGTTGGCGCATCGCTGCTGCGCACGCTGGAGGCCGGGCTGGGCGAGGCCTTCACACCGGCGGTCCGCGAGGCCTGGACTCAGGCCTACGCAACCCTGGCAGGGGTCATGATCGACGCGGCCTACGGCGCTGAGCGCAAAGCAGGATAACCCGGCTTGCGGCACCCGCCGCCAGCCTCACGAAGACACGTAAGGACAAAACCATGGGTAAGAAAAAACTGGTGGTTGTCGGCGCAGGGATGGCCTCGGGCCGCGCGCTGGAACACCTTTTCGAAGCAGAGCCGGGTGAATGGGACGTTACCCTCTTCAACGGCGAGCCGCGCGGCAACTACAACCGCATCATGCTCTCTCCGGTGCTGTCCGGCGAGAAGACCTACGAGGACATCGTCATCCACGATGACGCCTGGTATGCGGAACATGATGTCACCTGCCGCTTCGGCGAAAAGGTGGTCGCCATTGACCGCGACGCGAAAACCGTCACCGGCGAAAAGGGTGACGTGGCTTATGACAAGCTGCTGATCGCCACCGGCTCCAACCCCTTCATCATCCCGATGCCGGGTCATGATCTCGACGGGGTCATCGCCTATCGCGATCTCGAAGACACCAACCGCATGATCGACGAGGCCGCCAAGCCCGGCGCCAAGGCCGTTGTGATCGGCGGCGGTCTGCTCGGGCTGGAAGCGGCGGCGGGTCTGCAACTGCGCGGCATGGACGTGACCGTGGTGCACCTGATGGGCCACCTGATGGAGCGTCAGCTCGACGAGGCGGCGGGTTACCTTCTGCGCAAGGAACTCGTGGGGCGCGGCATCAACGTGCTGGTCTCCACCAACTCCAAGCAGATCCTCGGTGAGGACGGCAAGGTCCGCGCGCTGGAGCTTGAGAACGGCACCGAACTGCCCTGTGATCTTCTGGTCATGGCCGTGGGCATCCGCCCGAACACGGCTCTGGCCACCGAGGCCGGTCTGGCCTGCGGGCGCGGCATCCACGTGGATGACGCCATGGTCACCTCTGACCCGAACATCCTTTCGGTGGGGGAGTGCATCGAGCACAACGGCGCGATCTTCGGTCTCGTCGCGCCGCTCTACGATCAGGCAAAGGTCGTGGCGCAAACCCTGATCGGTGAAGAGGCGGCCTTTGCGCAAAAGGAGCTTTCGACCAAGCTGAAAGTCACCGGATGTAACCTGTTCAGCGCCGGGGATTTTGCCGAAGGGGAAGGGCGCGAGGACATAGTCTTCCGCGATCCCGCCCGTGGCCAGTACAAGCGCCTCGTGATCGAGGACAACAAAGTCATTGGCGCGGTGCTTTACGGCGATACGGCCGATGGCAACTGGTTCTTTGGCCTGATCAAGGACGGCACCGACATCTCCGAGATGCGCGAGACGCTGATCTTTGGCCCGGCCTATCAGGGAGGTGCCGCTGTGGACCCTCTCTCAGCCGTTGCAGCCTTGCCGGATGATGCGGAAATCTGTGGCTGTAACGGCGTTTGCAAAGGAACCATTGTAAAGGCAATTGGCGACGGGGCGACGGACATTCCCGCGCTGCGCGCCACCACCAAGGCGTCTGCCTCCTGCGGCACCTGCACCGGGCTGGTCGAGCAACTTCTCGAAGTCACGCTCGGCGATTCCTACGCCGCGCCGACCGCCCAGCCCATGTGTGGCTGCTGCGATCACACCCATGAGGACGTGCGCCGCCTGATCAAGGCCAAAGGTCTGAAATCCCAGGCGGCTGTCTGGCAGGAACTGGGTTGGAAGACGGTCAACGGCTGTCCGACCTGCCGCCCGGCGGTGAACTACTACCTGCTGGCCGACTGGCCGCTTGAATATCAGGATGACCCGCAGTCTCGCTTCGTCAACGAGCGCCGCCACGCCAACATCCAGAAGGACGGTACCTTTTCGGTCGTGCCGCGCATGTGGGGCGGGATGACCACCCCGGACGAGCTGCGCGCCATCGCGGATGCCGCTGACAAGTACAACGTGCCCACTGTGCACGTCACCGGCGGTCAGCGCATCGACCTTCTGGGCGTCAAAGGCGAGGATCTGCCGAACATCTGGGCCGATCTCAATGCCGCTGGCATGGTCTCGGGCCACGCCTACTCCAAGGGCCTCAGGACGGTGAAAACCTGCGTCGGCAAGGATCACTGCCGCTTCGGCACACAGGATTCGACCGGGCTTGGCATCAAGCTTGAGAAAAAGCTCTGGGGCTCCTGGACCCCGCACAAGGTCAAGCTGGCGGTCTCGGGCTGCCCGCGCAATTGCGCCGAAGCCACCTGCAAGGACATCGGTGTGGTCTGCGTCGACAGCGGCTACCAGATCGGTGTCGCGGGCGCGGCAGGCATGGACGTGAAGGAAACCGAACGTCTGGCGGATGTGGCCACCGAAGAGGAGGCCATCGAACTGGCCACCGCCTTCATGCAGCTCTACCGCGAAAACGCCCAGTACCTTGATCGCCCTTACAAATGGGTCGCCAAGGTTGGCCTCGACTGGGTCAAGGAACGGGTTGTGGACGATCTCGAAGAGCGCAAGCGCCTCAACGAGGCCTTCGAGCTGAGCCAGTCCGTCTATCGCAAGGATCCGTGGGCCGAACATACGGACAAGCCCGAAGAGTTCGCCCCGGTGGCCGATCTGACCCAAATCGCCGCCGAATAAGAAAGACGTGTCCCGGGCCTGACCCGGGACCTCACCGCCCAACACAGGAGAAGCATCCATGTCCTGGATCGACGTTGCAGACCTCAATGACATCCCTCTGCCCGGCGCCCGCGTTGTCAAAACGCATTTCGGCGACATTGGCCTGTTTCGCACCGGCGAAGCGCAGGTCTTTGCCACCTCCAACGCCTGCACGCAGGATGGCGGGCCGCTGTCCGAAGGCATCGTGCATGGCACCCGCGTGGCCTGCCCGATCGACAACTCGGTCTTTGACCTCGAAACCGGCGCGCTGCTCGGCACCGGCGAAGGACACCTGCAGACCTATCCCGTCCGGCTCGACGGCACGCGGGTTCTGCTCGAACGCGAAAGCGTTCTGGCGCGGGGTGCTGCCTGATGTCTGAAGTCCGCTCAACCTGTCCTTACTGCGGTGTCGGCTGCGGCGTTCTGCTCAAGGCGGACGGGCAGGGCGGGCTCGACGTTCGGGGAGACCCGGACCACCCGGCCAACTACGGCCGCCTCTGCTCCAAGGGCTCTGCCCTCGGCGAGACCGTCGGTCTGGGCGAGCGTCTGCTGCACCCGCAGATCGGCGGCGCGCAGAGCGATTGGGGCACGGCACTGGACCTCGTGGCCGGCAAATTCGGTCAGGCCATTGCCCGGCACGGCCCGGACTGCGTGGCTTTCTACGTCTCCGGCCAGCTTCTCAACGAAGACTATTACATCGCCAACAAACTCATGAAAGGCTTCATGGGGTCGGCGAATATCGACACGAATTCAAGGCTTTGCATGGCCTCCACCGTGGCGGGGCACAAACGCGCCTTTGGCACGGACACCGTCCCCGGCACCTATGAAGACCTCGAAGAGGCCGACCTGATCGTGCTGGTGGGCTCCAACCTGGCCTGGTGCCACCCGGTGCTCTACCAGCGGGTTCTGGCCGCGCGTAAGGAGCGAGGCACCAGAATCGTCGTGATCGACCCGCGCCGCACCGCCAGCTGCGATATGGCCGAGCTGCACCTGCCGCTGGAAGCGGGCAGCGATGTCGCCCTGTTCAACGGCCTTCTGGCGCAGATCGAGGCGCGCGGCGTGACAGATGCGGCCTTCCTCGGCAACGTCGACGGGGCCGAAGAGGCCTTCGCCGCCGCCCGGCAAAGCAGCCTTGAGCCGACCGGGCTCGATCCGGCGCTTGTCCGGCAATTCTATGATCTCTGGCTCGGCACCGAAAAGGTCGTCACCGTCTTCAGCCAGGGCGTGAACCAGTCTTCCTCCGGCTCCGACAAGGTCAACGCGATCCTCAACTGCCACCTCGCCACGGGCCGCATCGGCAAGCCGGGTCTTGGCCCGCTCAGCGTCACCGGCCAGCCCAACGCCATGGGCGGGCGCGAGGTGGGCGGTCTGGCCAACATGCTGGCCTGCCACCTCGACATCGAAAACGCCGAACACCGCACCGCCGTGCGGGACTTCTGGTCCGCCCCCACGATCCCGACCCAGCCGGGACTCAAGGCGGTCGACATGTTCAACGCCGTGGGCGCGGGCAAGATCAAGGCGCTGTGGATCATCCACACCAACCCCGCCGTCTCCATGCCCGATGCCAGCGCGGTGCAGGCCGCCATCGCGGGCTGCGATTTTGTCGTGGTCTCCGATATCACGGCCCAGACCGACACGGCGCGGCTGGCGGATGTGGTTCTGCCTGCTTCGGCATGGGCCGAGAAATCCGGCACGGTGACCAATTCGGACCGCACGATCTCGCGCCAGCGCACGGTCCTGGCCACGCCCGGCGCGGCGCGCGCCGATTGGGACATCCTGTGCGCCGTGGGCCGCCGCATGGGCTGGCACGACGCCTTCGACTTTGAAACCCCGGCCGAGATTTTCCGCGAATACGCCGCGCTTTCCGGCGTGGCGGCGCAGTTCGGTCGCGATTTCGACATCTCCGGTTTCAGCGATCTGGATGATGCGGGCTTTGACGCGCTGGAGCCGACCCGCTGGCCGGTTTCCGCCGCGCGTCGGGGCGGACGCTTCTTTGCGGACGGGGCCTTCTACCACGCGAACGGCAAGGCAAAGATGTTGCCGCTGACGCACCGCCCGCCGGAATCCCGACGCGCCCCGCGCTTTCCCTTCGTGCTCAACACCGGACGTTTGCGCGACCAATGGCATACCATGACCCGCACGGCTCTCTCACCGCGCCTGTCGGCGCATCTCGCCGAACCCTTCCTCGAAATCCACCCGCTCGACGCAGAAAACCACGGGATCAAACCCAATGATCTGGTGAGCGTACGCAGCCCACAGGGCGAAGGCATCCTGCGCGCCCGCATCACCGATGCCGTGACCCGCGGGCAGGTTTTTGCCCCCATGCACTGGACCGGCGAGACCGCGCCTTCGGCCCGGATTGACACGCTGGTGGCGGCTGTCACCGATCCTGTCTCGGGCCAGCCGGAAAGCAAGGCCTCCGTCGTCGCGGTCTCGCCGTTCAAGGCCCGCTGGTACGGCTTTGCCGTCAGCGCACAACCCCTGAATCCGCAGGCCGAGTATTGGGCCCGCGCCCGCACCAAATCCGGCTGGCGCATGGAAATGGCCGGACTGAAGGAGGTCACCGATTGGGAGGCCGAGGCGCGCGCGCTCTTTGGCCTGCCGGATGCAGAGGTGCAATCGCTGGTCGACGTCAACCGCGGCTCCGCCCGCATCGCCTTCTTCGAAGAGGGCCGGATCATTGCGGCTCTCTTCATCGCGCCCGAGCCGGTCGCCGTGGTGCGCGACTACCTCGCGCAGCTGCCGGGCGAAGAACAGGCCGATGTGCTCACGGGCCGTCCGCCCGTGGGCCGCCCGGATCCGGGCCCGACGCTTTGCGCCTGTTTCGACGTGGGGGTGAACACCATCGTCAACGCTGTCGAAACCGAAGGTCTGATCAGCGTGGATGCGGTGGGATCGGCCCTGCGCGCCGGGACAAACTGTGGCTCCTGCCGTCCTGAAATCGCAACGATCCTTGAACGTCTGCGGCACCGGGAGGCTGCGGAATGAGCCTGTCCGGGCACGTCAGAACGCTGGGCCGTGGTCCGGGCCGCGCGCGGTCGCTGACCTTTGACGAAGCCCGGGACGCCATGACCCAGATGCTCTCCGGCACGGCGGATCCCGAAGCCATCGGCGCCTTGCTGATGCTGCTCCGGATGAAAGGCGAGGAGGCCCCGGAAATCGCGGGCCTGTCCGCAGGTGCGCAGGCCGCGCTGCCCGTCATGCCGCAAGCGGATCTGGACTGGCCGAGCTATGCCGCCGGGCGCACGCGCGGCCTGCCGTGGTTCCTGCTTTCCGCCAAACTCGTGGCGCAGGCCGGTCACCGTGTGCTGATCCATGGCTGGAACGGGCAGGACCCGGCTGTGCGCGGCGGGCTGGCTGCGGCGGGCATAGGATTGGCCGATGGCCCCGAAGCGGCCGGTCGCCTGCTGGACCGTGACGGCATCGCCTATCTGCCTTTGGAGACGCTCTCGCCTGCCTTGTTCGCGCTGCTGGGCCTGCGCAGCAAACTGGGGCTGCGTTCCTGCGTGAACACCGTCTGCCGCATGCTCAACCCGGCGCGGGCCTCTGCCAGCGTGCAGGGCGTTTTTCATCCGTCTTATCGCCTGCTGCAGGCCGATGCCGCGCATCTTCTGGGCTGGCAGGGGCTTTCGGTGATCAAGGGCGGCGGCGGCGAGTTTGAACGCAATCCGGCCAAGGCCATCGCGGGCTTTGGCCTGCGCGCCGGTGCGCCCTGGGAAGACAGCCTGCCGATGCTGCGCGACGAAACCCGCCGTCTTGACGACGGCGCGCGGGATGCCTCTGCGCTGACCGCGCTCTGGGATGGCGCGCTCACCGATGATTTTGCCGAAGCCATTGTCACCGGCACCGCTGCCCTGGCGCTGAGCACTCTGGGCGATGACGCGCCTGAAACCCACACCAAAGACCTCTGGACCGCACGCACCCGCGCGCGGGCCGCCTGAAGGAGAGCCGCCATGAAAAGCCTGATGCCCACCGCGCCCGCCACTCCGCTGCCCGGCACCATCCTGCGCTTTGTCCGCAATATGGCCGATCGCCTGCCGACCATCCGTCGCCGTGGGGCCGAGACGGCCGAACCGGTGCCGGGGCAGGGGCAGATCGCGCTGATCGGCTGCGGGCCGGGGGCGAAGGACCTTCTGACCCTGCGCGCGGTGAACCGCATCGGGGCGGCGGATGTGGTGTTCTATGATCGGCTCGTCGATGACGAGGTTCTGGGTTTTGTCCGGCCCGGCGCAGAGCTGGTCTTTGTCGGCAAGCACGTGGGCAACCATTCCTGGCCGCAGCAAAGGATCAATGACGTCATCGTTGAAGAGGCTCTGAAGGGCCGTCGCGTGGTTCGCCTGAAGTCGGGGGATCCGGGGGTGTTTGGCCGGGCGGGAGAGGAGATCGCCGCGGCCAACAACCATGCCATCCCCGTTGAAATCATCCCCGGCATCACGGCGGTCTGCGCGGCGGCGGCGACGATGGGCCAGAGCCTGACCGAGCGCGGCGTGGCCAATACGCTGGTGTTGACCACCGGCATGGCGCGGGCCGGGGATCCTCTGCCCGATACCGCGAAAATGAGCGGCCCGGGCACAACAACGGCCTTCTATATGGGGGTGGCGCAGGCCGGGCGGATCGCGGGCGCGCTGATGGAACGCGGCCTGCCGGGGGATGCGCCGGTTTCGGTGGCGGTCGAGGTGTCAAAACCGGACGAGCGCGCCTATCACGGCACGCTCGCCGGGTTGCCCGATCTGGTGGCCGAGAACAAGATCACCGGCTGCGCCATCGTGCTGGTCACATGGCCCGACACGCCGGATGCGCCGCAGGTGACGCGGGTGGCGGCTGCGGTCGCGCGCTGAAGTTGGCCCTTCTGGCGCGTTGAACACGCCCCGTCCCGGACCTGATCCGGGACCTCATGCAAAAGGCGCGGCCTGAGACCGCGCCTTGGGGGAGGGGACAAAACGCCCCCTTAGGTCCGTTGCCCGCTCAGACGCGCAGGCCGTCCCCATCAAAGAACGACAACCGGTCCGCGTCGAAGGTCAGGCCAACCTGATCGCCCGGCGCGTGGGTCACGTCACCGCTGGACCGCTGGGTGATCTTGCCCAGTGGACCGCAGTCGATCACCAGGTAGCTGTCCGCGCCGAGGTATTCGATCACGTCGACCACCCCGTCACACTGGCCACTGCCAGAAGCGCCGACCGCGATGTGTTCCGGGCGAATGCCCAGGTGCACCGCACCATGATCGCCGGTGAACGCGCCGCCGCGTCCGCCTTCCAGACGGTATTCGCCGCCGGAGGTGGTGCAGGGCAGGATGTTCATCTTCGGGCTGCCGATGAACTGCGCCACAAACAGGTTTGCGGGCCGCTCATACAGCTCGCGCGGCGAGCCGACCTGCGCGATCTTGCCGAACTCCAGCACGACGATGCGATCCGCCAGAGTCATGGCTTCCACCTGATCGTGGGTCACGTAGATCATCGTCGACTTCAGCGACTGGTGCAGCTTGGCGATCTCGTAGCGCATCTCCACGCGCAGAGCCGCGTCAAGGTTCGACAAAGGCTCGTCGAACAGGAAGGCCGTGGGATCCCGCACGATGCAGCGCCCGATGGCCACACGCTGGCGCTGGCCGCCAGAGAGGTCCTTGGGGCGACGTTCCAGATAGGGCCCAAGCTTGAGCACCTCGGCCGCCTCATCCACCTTGCGGGCGATCTCGTCCTTCGGCACACCGGAGGTTTTCAGCGAGAACCCGACGTTGTCGCGCACGGACATGTGCGGATAGAGCGCGTAGCTCTGGAACACCATCGCAAGGCCGCGCTTCGAGGGCGGCTCGGCAGTGGCATCGCGCCCGTCGATTTCCAGAACACCGCGGCTGATGTCTTCCAGACCGCCGATCATCCGCAGCAGGGTGGACTTGCCACAGCCCGACGGGCCGACAAAGACGACAAATTCACCATCGGAAATCTCAAGGTCAACGCCCTTGATAACCTGAGCCGAGCCGTACCATTTTTCTACGGCATTCAGTTTGATCGATCCCATTATGCGCCCTCCACGTTCGGCGAAGCCCAGGCAAGCCATACGGCCGCCGTCCATGTAAACGTCCCGCCCCCGGCGGGATCGCCGGATGTGGGGTCAAAGTATTCCGCGAAACCGTATTTCGCGATCAGCCCGGCGGTGAGCGCCCGCAGCTTCTGCGCTTCGGCATGATGGCCCATACCGGCCAGACCGTACCCGATCAGCGCATTGACGATGGCCCAGGTCGGCCCGCGCCAGTACCGCTTGGCGTCGAAGGTCTCGTCTCCGGGCTTGTGGCTTGCCACCGGATAGCTGCAGGTCTCGAAAGCCTCATGCAGCTCGCGCATCATGTCCGCGCTTTCGATCCCCGCGTACCAGCACAGGAAAGACGCGTTGGACACGTTCCCGGTGTGATTGCCGGTGATCAGGTTGACCGCGTTGTAGCTGCCGGTCTCGGGGTTGCGCAGCCGGGCCGTGCCCGCCTCCAGCACCTTGGTCCAGCCGTCGATCTCCGTGCGGTCTTCGCCCAGGGCATCGGCGATTGTCGCCAGATCCCGGTTGGCGCGCAGCAGGATGAAGGTCATGGTCGGATCGGCCACCTTGAACGGCATATCCTGTGCCATCGCCGCCTCGTCCCAGTCCAGACGGCTGCCACGCTGAACAAGCCAGATGTAGCGGTCGTAGTCTGCCTTCGTGGGGCGCATCGCCGGATCGACATGGCTTGTGTCGCGGCGGGTGTATTCGCCGACACCCACCGGATCGATCGCCGCCATGGCTTCGTCCCAGTCCGGCGCGTTGTCCCGGCCGGCTTCCCACGGGTGCGTGATGAAGATCGCGCCATTGTCATTGCGCCAGTCCATGAACCAGCGGTGCCACTTCACCATCTTGGGGAACAGCGCCTTCAGCGCCGCTTGTCCCTGATCCGGGTTCTTGCGGTACACGGCGAGGGCGAAGGTCGCCGCAACCGGAGGCTGGCTCACGCCAGAGCTCGGCACCGGCCCCTTGGTCTCCGCGCCCCAGACGTCGGCCCCGGGGAAATACCCCGGATCCGGCTGGTGGAACTGGATGTGCGGGACCATGCCGCTCGGCCACTGACCGTCGAACAGCGTGGTCAGCTCGTCCCAGGCCCGCTCCAGATCGAACTGGGCAAACCCCCAGGCCGCAAAGGCGCTGTCCCAGTTCCACTGGTAGGGGTAGAGCCCCGCCGTCGGCACGGTGTAGCCGCCGCGGTCGTTGCCGCGCAGGATGGCACGTGCCTGCTCATCCATGCTAATCGTATCTTTGCTCATCGGTTTCATCCTTTGACTGACCCGGCTGTCAGGCCCTTGGTCATGAAGCGTTCAAGGCCAAGGAACAGCACCATGATCGGCACGGTCGCAACGACAGATCCGGCCATCAGGTGTTGCCTTGGAATTTCAGAAGAGTTGAGGCTGGCAATGCCGCGCGTCAGGGTGAACTTGCTCGGATCATCCAGCAGCATGAAGGCGAGCAGGAACTCGTTCCATGCGATCATGAAGACGTAGAGGCTCACCGAGGCCAGCGCCGGCAGCGACAGCGGCAGCGTGATCTTCCAGATCACCGCAAGCCGGCTGAGACCATCCATCAGACCCGCCTCTTCGATCTCCGCAGGCAGACCGCGGAAGTAGCCCTGCAACATGTAGAGCGCCACTGGGATCGTCGTGACCGGATAGATCAGCAGGATACCGATGATGGTGTTGCGCAGACCCGTCATCGAGAAGGCGATGTAGATCGGCAGCGCCAGAACGATGATCGGCACCATGTAGATCAAGAGGATCGAGCGCGACATCATCGCCTGCCCCTTGAACCGAAGCCGCGCAACCGCGTAGGCGCCGGGCACGCTGAACAGCAGCGTGATAAAGACCGCCATCACCGAGATGAACATGGAGTTCAGCAGGTAGGTGCCAAAGTTGAAGTCCGCGAACAGCTCCGTGTACGAGCGGAACAGGTCCCAGCCCTTCGACAGATCAAGCGAGAAATCCAGCGGGTTCTGAATGAGCTCCGACTGGTTTTTGAAGCTCGTCATGACCATGACGTAGAAGGGAATGAAGACGATGGCGGTGAAGAAGACATAGCCGAAGCCGGTGAGGAAACGGATCACCGCATCTTCAAAGATGTGCCGTGTCATCTCGCCCTTGTGGGCTTCCTTCAGGAAGGCCAGCAGCGGCCAGCACACGGCCAGACCCAGCACCAGCCCGGCGATGATCTTCCCCATCACGCCGACATCTTCGGTCAGCACCGGGCCGATCCCGAGCAGCATCAGCAGGACAAACCCCGCACAGCCCGCCGCCAGGATCAGCTGACCCCGCGCGGCCCCCAGGCAGGCCACACCCAACGGCGCGCCCACGATCAGGGAATACAGCGCCGAGGGGCGGAACGCGTCCCCGGTGGCGAAGCTCATGGCCACGGCAACGGTCACCGCCGCCACGAACACCCAGATCACGCCAATAATCGGACCGATCACATAGCCTTGTCGCAAGACGCTCATAGCCCTTCCTCCCGGCTTACATATTTGAAGAAGAAGACGGAGAAGGTGAGCAGGCAGAGGAAGATCACCACTGCAACCGCCGCGCCCGCGCCGATGTTCGAGACCGCAAAGGCCTGTTCATAGACGTTCACCGTCAGCGTCCGCGTCCCGGCGTTACCGCCCGTCAGCAGGAAGATGTCGTCGAACTTGTTGAAGGTCCAGATGAAGCGCAGCAGGAACAGCACCGACAGGATGCCCAGAAGTTGCGGCAGGCTGAGATACCAGAACTGCTGGAACGGCGATGCCCCGTCCATGTCAGCCGCTTCATACATATCCGTGTCGATGGACTGCATCCGCGCAAGGATGAACAGGAACGACAGCGGGAAATACCGCCAGATCTCGAAGACCGTGACCATGATCAGCGCCAGAGGCTTCTCGCCAAAGAAGTTGATCGCGTCATCGGTCACGCCCATCTGGATCAGCAGCGCGTTCGCAGAGCCGGAGAAAGGATCAAACAGGATCAGCCATGAGAAGGCGACCGCGATCACCGGGGCGACATAGGGGAACAGGTAAAGCCCGCGCAGAATGCCTTGCCCCTTGAAACTCTTGTCGAGCAGCAATGCGGCAAACAGGCCGACGCCCAAAGCCCCGATGGTGCCGACCACCGTGTAGAACATGGTCACGCCAAGCACGCCCCAGAACTCGTCGCCGTCAAAGATGCGGGCGAAGTTCACAAAGGAGAACTCGAAGTTCGTCAGGATGCTGTCCGACTCGCCGGTGACGATGGGCGCGCTGCCCTCGGCCAGCGCTTCCATCGCGTCCTTGTCCGCCGCCGTGGCCGGGATGCGCAGCCGTTCGTTGTAGCCGCCCTCCAGCGTGCCGATGTCGCAGAACAGCGCCGCACCATCCAGCGAACAGCCGTCCGGCAGGGCCCTAAGCGTCAGCCCGCTTGGGATCGTATCGGCCAGCGTCACCTCGGTCACTTCCGTGTCCTGCGAGGAGTTTCGTACCCGGTATTCGATCCGCATGTTTTCGTCGGATCCGCGCAGGCTCTCGCGCACCACAGGGGCCGCTGGCCGCAGGTCCGAGAGACCGATCGGTTTGAAAGAAATCCAGAAAATCGCCAGAAGCGGCAGCACCACAACCAGCGCCACGCTGGTCAGGGTCGGGGCAAGAAGGCCCCAGGCCAGCCGCGCCTCGCGTTTCGCGAGGGGCGTCGTGCCTGTCGGGGGGAGGACTTGGGTCATGATTTGGCCAGTCGGGTTCGGGCAAGACCCCGTGCGGTGTCTTGCAGCGTGCAGGAAAGAAAGTCGGAAGCCTTCAAAAGCGGGCGGGCCACCGGGGGTCCGGCAGCCCGCCTCGGGAGGTTACTCGAGCGCGCCGAGTGCCTCGTTCATCGCGGCAACGGCCGCTGCGGCGTCGATTTCGCCGTCGATGAACTCACGCACAAAGCGGTTGATCGCCTGGCTGTTGATCATCTTGGAGGCAAGGCCAAGCTGACCTTCCGCCACGCCCCAGCGCTGTGCCACGTCCAGACCGCCAACGATCTCGTCGATCATCGCCTTGTCATAGAGGTCGCCCAGTGGGGCTTTGCGATCCACGCCGACCGGCAGGGTTGCCCAGAGGTCCTTGAACTTGTTCGGCGCATCAGCGGTGCCCGCGCGGACCGGGAACTTGCCTTCCGGCGCAATCGACAGGGTCTGGCCGTAACCGTCATCCATCGAGAACTTCACGAAGTCCATCGCCGCGTCGGTGTCCGCGTCAGAGGTGATGCCGAAGTAACGGATGTCACCCCATGCCGCGCCGTCCGGGTTGGAGGGGCCTGCAAAGGTGGTCACAACGCCGGTCTTGGACGCCAGCTCGGAGCTGGTCGGATCGTCGGTGATGGTCGGCGGAGCGCTGTCGCGCAGACCGGCCAGCTCGTCGAGGATGAAGGGCGACCAGATGATCATCGCCGCGTTGCCGCTGAAGTAGAGGCTGCGCGACTGATCCCAGTAAAGATCACCCGGAGGCGACGCTTCCGCGATGGCCTTGTAGAAGTTCAGCACTTCGATGGTCTTGGCCTCATCCAGCGGCTGGAAGCCATCCGGACCAACCGGCGAGACACCATTGGCGAGGAAGACATGCTCCAGAACCTGGCTCATGAAGTTCTCGTCCACCTTGGTGGCCGCAACAAAGCCATACATCTCTGGCGGGTTGTGCAGCTTGGCCAGCGCCGCTTCGACGTTGGCGTAGGAGGTCGGCGCTTCAAGACCGGCGGCCTCGAAGAGGTCCTTGCGGTAGACAACCATCTGCGTCCAGCCATCAACCGGAACAGAGGCGGTCTCGCCTTCATAGGCGGCCATGGCGATGGCGCCCGGCGCGAAGGTGTCGGTGCCAAGGGACTCGATCACTTCGGTGGCGGCCTCGGTGTCGAGGATACCGGCTTCAGCCCAGGGCAGGGCGTATTGCAGCGTGTGGTAGATCACGTCCGGCAGATCGCCTGCCGCAAAAGCCGCCGTGGCGCGCGTGCCAAGGTCACTTTCCGAAACCGGGATCACCTCAACGCCGGTGCCGGTTGCCTTTTCAAAGGCCGCGGCCATTTCTTCTTGCTTGGCAAGGCGCTCCGGCTGCTCCTCGGTGGTCCAGAAACGGATCGTGTCCGCCTGTACCGCGCCCGCAAGGAACGCCAGCGTCATGGCGCTGCTTGTCAGCAATCTCATGTGCTTTGTCATGGTTTCAGTCTCTCCCTAAAGTGTGGTTTTGGTTGGTGTTAACACGTGTTTCGGAGCAGGGCCGTGAGAGCCCCGATCCAACAGCCGGGCGGGAACCAGCGCCCGGCACGCCTCCGGCTCGGAGCCGTCGATTACCTGGATCAGCATCTCCGCGAGCCGCTCTCCGGCTCCGCGCGAATCCACGGACCAGGTGGTCAGCTGTGGCACGATCATCGCGCTCTCCGGGATGCCGTCATAAGAAATCAGCGACAGGTCCTGCCCAATGGTCAGCCCGCGCGTCTTTGCCGCCTCATAGGCCCCCAGTGCGGCCCGATCGACGCTGTAGACAATCGCCGTGGCCGGACGGTCAAGCGAGACCAGCATATGCGCCGCCGCTTCACCCGCCGCCGCGTTGACCGCAGGTTCGGCCACCAGCGCTTCGTCAAAGCTGAGCCCGGCGGTCTCCAGCCCGGCCTTGTAGCCTTCGAGGCGCAGCTTTGCGTAGGTGTAGCCGGGGCTGCCGGGGACAAAACCGATCCGCTTGTGACCCAGCGCGCCCAGCATCAGAACCGCATCGCGCATGGCGTCTTCGCTCTGGATGTCGAACCAGGCGCAGCCCGTCGGATCCGCCGTGCGCCCGTACAGGACAAAAGGAATGTCATGATCGCGCAGGTAATCCACGCGCGGATCGCTCAGGCGCGTGCGCGGCAGGATGAACCCGTCCGCCTTGTGCTCGTCCGCCAGCTTCTGCATCAGCCGCAGCGTGTCGCTCTCCGTCGAAGCGGTGGCGACGGTCAGCGTCCAGTCCTGTTTCGAGGCCGCTTCCGACAACCCGGCCAGGAACTTGTCCACGAACGGGCGGTGCGCGTCGTGCTCCGTCACTTCCAGCACCAGCCCGATGGACTTTGTGCGGCCGGTCCGGATCGCCTGCGCATGGCTCAGCGGGCGATAACCCAGCTTTTCAGCCGCCTTGCGCACCCGCGCGCGGGTGCTGTCCGAAATGTCGGGGTAATCGTTCAGGGCCCGGCTGACGGTGCCCTTGGTCAGATCGAGATAGCGTGCCAGATCAGAAATCGTCACCCGCTTCGCGCGGGTCCGTTTTGCTGAAATGACCTGGTCACCAAACATCGTCGATTCGTCCTCCCTTGCAGCATGAGGCGCTCCGAAACCGGTTTCGGCAAGCTCCGAAATCGGTTTCGGAGCGTTTTTCTACGCTGCACCTGCACAATGCCGAAGCCCGTCAATGCGACAATCGGCACATGTGGCATGACCCCGCAGGCCATGCTGCAGGTGCAGAAAGTTCGGATTTTGGGAGAGCCTTGCTTAACCGGCCAGAAGCGCGCGGGCGGTCTCTTCGTCGGTGACCAGCCCGTCGAGCAAACCGCCCTTTAATGCGGCTCGGATCGCGCGGGTCTTGCCCGCGCCGTTGGCCGCGCCGATCACCGGCCCGCCGGGGGTAGGGCGCAGGGCGGCGCTGCTGACCCTTTCGTTGATCTCGTCGGCAACCAGCGCGCCGGTCTCGTCAAAGACAAAGCCGACGATCTCGCCCACCGCGCCTTTCTCAAGCAACCGCGACTGGTCGGCATCGGTGATGAACCCATCCGCCACCAGCGGCGGGTGCTCCATCATCGCGCCCACGCCGACAAAGCGCACATCGGTCTTTTCCGCCAGCATCCGGGTCGTCGCAAGCGTCGCCTGATCGAGCAGGGTGCGCCGCTCCTCGGCATTGGCGGCAATCACCGGCAGCGGCATGGGATAGGTCTGGGCCGAAACCTTGTCCGCAATGGTGAACAGAACGTTGTAATAGGCCGTCGCGCCGTCCGGGGCGATGTTGCCGGTGAGCGAGACGATCTTGTGCTGCCCGCACTCCAGATGCGGCAGATGTTCAATCGCGCCGCGCAGGGTGCGCCCGGTGCCGAGCCCGATGATCTGCGGCGCTTCGCGCAGGAGCCAGCTTTCGATCATGTTGCCCGTCGCGTGCGAGACCGCGATCCCGCTGGCGGTCTCGGAGCCGAGCGAGGGCACCACCTCGCAGATGTCCAGATCGAAATCCGCCCGCATCCGCTCTGCCAGATCCATACAGGCCGCCACCGGATGATCAATCCGGGTCTTGATCAGCCCGGCCTGCATGGCCTGCGCCACCAGACGCTGTGCCGCCTGCCGCGAGATCCCCATCTGCGCTGCGATCTCATCCTGCTTCATCCCCGCCACATAGGCGAGCCAGGCCGCGCGGGCGGCATCATCAAGTTTTTGGTCTGCCGACTTCATAAGGGTGGACTGCCTGTTGTTCGCGCTATCGTGTGAGAGTGTCGCTGCTTTGGCAAGAGGGGCGTGCCCGGCAATCTTGCTTATTTCTTCATCATTCGCTTAGAATTCATGCTTAACGCACCGCACGCAGGGGTTACCCTTCGTTACCGTGCGATTTGTTAGGATTTTGGTGATAGGCTTGTCTCACCAGCAATGTGGGAGGATGCCTTGGCCGGTTTTCGGCCTCAACAAAGGAGCCTCGCCATGTGCCTGTCCGCCGAAGCCCTCGCGGTTTTCCTCAACATGCTGTCCGCCTCGATCATCACGACAGAGCCGGGATTGGTCATCGTCAACGCCACGGACGGGCCGATGCATTGGGTCGCTTATGAAGATGCCTGGTGCACAAAAGACCCGAACGCCTGACTGCGGGTTCTGGCCGGGAAAGGTCATTGGGACTGTGACGCTCATTCTTCTCGCCAACGGCGCGGAATCAAGGCCGCAGGCCGCCGCGCCCATCCTTTGCCCAACAGACGACTTTTCAAAGAAAAGTCTGTCGAGAGGGACGGGCCGTCCCGTCGCACCAGAGGTGCGCCAGCAAAATCTCGGCACGCCTTTGGCGTGACGGCACGGCGATTGGGCTGGTGCTTGGCGTCACATCGGCCTAGCGCGCCAGTTTCTGGGATAAATCAAGGGGATCAAAGGGTGCGTCGCCGTACCACGGCCCGTCGATGGCGCGGCTTGAGCGCTGATCAAAAGGCCCCTGATCAGGTCCGGGACGGGTGTGCGCTGGACACCTCACCAGCCCCAACACACGCTGTAACCTGCCCCATGAAAAAGGCCGGGGAAAATCCCCGGCCTACAGAGCGTTGGTTCAAAACGCCTCGGCATCCAGCGACATCACCGTCTCCGCGCCGCTTTCGATGCGGGCAAGGTGCATCCCCGTCGCGGGCAGTTGCCGCGCCATGTAGTAGCGCCCCGTGGTGATCTTGGTCTCGTAGAACCCCTTGTCCGACGCGCCCGCTGCAAGCGCGTCCTCGGCGGCCACGGCCATCTTCGCCCACATCAGCCCAAGGCAGACATGCCCGAACAGGTGCATGAAGTCATAGGAACCCGACAGCGCCGCATTCGGGTTCTTCATGCCGTTGTTCATGAAGAACATACCCGCCGCCTGAAGATCCTTCGACGCCGCCTTCAGAGGCTCACGGAAATCCTTTTCAAAGGCGTCCGAGCGGCCCTTGGTCTCCTTGATGAAGTCCGTGACCATGGCAAAGAAGGCCATCACGTGCTTGCCGCCGTCCTGCGCCAGCTTGCGGCCAACAAGGTCCAGCGCCTGCACGCCATTCGCGCCTTCGTAGATCATCGCGATCCGCGCATCGCGGGCGAACTGGGACATGCCCCACTCTTCGATATAGCCGTGGCCGCCGTAAACCTGCTGCGCGGCCGTGGCCATCTCGAAACCTTTGTCGGTCAGGAACCCCTTGATCACCGGCGTCAGCAGCGAAATCAGCCCGTCGGCGGCGGCATCCTCGCAGCGGTGCGCCCGGTCGATCATCGCGGCACCCCAATAGGTGAAGGCCCGCGCGCCTTCGACAAAACTCTTCTGATCCATCAGGTTGCGGCGAATGTCCGGGTGCACGATCAGCGGATCGGCCGGGCCGTCCGGGTTCTTCGCCCCGGTCACATCGCGCCCCTGCAGACGATCCTTGGCATACTCAACGGCGTTCTGATACGCGACCTCCGCCTGTGCGTAGCCCTGCAGGCCCACACCCAGACGCGCCTCGTTCATCATGGTGAACATCGCGCGCATACCCTTATGTGCGTCGCCGATCAGATAGCCTTCCGCCTCGTCATAATTCATGACGCAGGTCGAATTGCCGTGGATGCCCATCTTCTCTTCGATCTTGCCGACAGACACACCATTGCGCTCGCCCACCGAGCCATCGTCGTTCACCAGGAACTTCGGCACGATAAACAGCGACACACCCTTGATGCCCTCCGGCCCTCCGGGAATCTTCGCCAGCACTAGGTGAATAACGTTCTCGCTCATGTCGTGATCGCCGGCGGAGATGAAGATCTTCTGACCGCTGACCTTGTAGCTGCCATCTTCCTGCGGGACGGCCTTGGTCCGCATCAGACCCAGATCAGTGCCGCAATGCGGCTCCGTCAGGTTCATCGTGCCGGTCCATTCGCAGGTCACCATCTTCGGCAGGAACTGCGCCTTCTGCGCCTCGCTGCCATGGGCGTGGATCGCCGAATAGGCCCCGTGCGTCAGACCCGCATACATGTTGAACGCCATGTTCGCGGCAGAGAACTGCTCGCCCACGGCGGTGTTCACCACATACGGCAGCCCCTGACCGCCATACTCCGGATCACAATCCAGCGCCGTCCAGCCGCCTTCCTTGACCTGCTCAAACGCGTCCCTGAAGCCTGCGGGCGTGCGCACCACGCCGTTCTCCAGCGTACAGCCCTCGCTGTCGCCCACCGCGTTCAGCGGCGCCAGCACGCCTCCGGCAATCTTCGCCGCCTCATCCAGAACCGCCTCAAGCGTATCGCGGTCAAGCTCTTCATAGCCCGGCACGTCCTGCCCGGCGACGTTGAGCAGATCGCTCAGAACAAACAGCTGGTCCTTGACCGGTGCGGTGTAGCTTGGCATGTGATTCCTCCTCGGGTGCCTTGCGGCCGAGGGTTATCCGGCCGCGCTTTTCTTCTGGGCCAGCGTGGCGAGCATCCGTTCCGCCCACTTCATCTGGTCCGTCAACTCGTCGATCGCCTTGGTCAGATCGTCGCGCTGCTTTTCCAGATCCCGCAGCCGGTCCTGTGCCACCTCGTAGGAGCGCTGCAGCTGGGTCTGCTGCTGGTCGCCCACATGGTACAGGTCCAGCAATTGCCGGATCTCCTCGAGGCTGAAGCCAAAACGCTTGCCGCGCAGGATCAGCTTGAGGCGGGCGCGGTCGCGCCGGGTATACAGCCGCTTCTGGCCTTCACGAATGGGAAACAGCAATTCCTTCTGTTCGTAGAAGCGCAAGGTTCGAGGCGTTACCTCGAATACATCGCACATTTCCCGGATTGTCATTATCCTGTCTTCAGTCATGTCTCTTCACAGCCCTCGTGTTTCAACGAACTGGATGTGAAGTGCGAATTTCCTCACATCCATACAATGGGAAAAACCGTTGACGTAACTCATACGCTACGTCACAAACCCTGTTGACGTAACATCAACTAACGTCACCCCCATGCGCGCGCCATGGTAAACCGTTCATAAAGGTTAACGAGGGTCAGGAAAACCTTACCCTCCGAAACGTTTCGGTCGTAAATTGCTGAAAATATTCTCTAAAATTTCAGGCGATCAGCCTTTGAGGCTGGCTTCCGTGCGGTCTCGCAGGGATTTCAGCTCTGCCATGGCCTCGTCGAGCTGCCGTTTTTGCTCGGCAAGCTCGTCCAATTGGCGGTCCGCCATGGCGATCCAGGCCTGCATTTGGGCTTCGGTGCCGTCTTCTTCGTAAATCAAAAGCCATTGACGGATGTCTTCGAGCTGGAAGCCGAACTTGCGACCGCGGAGAATCAGCGTCATGCGCGCCACTTCGCGCGGACCATAGAACCGCGAGCGTCCTTCGCGATCGGGCGTGAGCAGCTCGATATACTCGTAATAGCGCAGCGTGCGCGGCGTTACGTCGAACTTCGCGCACATCTCCTTGAAGCTGAGCCGGGTCTGGGTGGTCATGATCATCCTCTTCCACGGGTGACGATAGGGCGGGTTCGCGTCAAGCACAACCGGGCAAACGCGGCGCTTGCGGCTTCGGACGGGGCGACCCATAAAGAAGCCCAAGCAAACGGTTAACTCTGTTTTGCGAGACGAATGAGAGAGGCCCCCGGATCGCTTGCCGATCCGGTTCGCGCCCGGCCTCGCCCCACAGGGCGGGCGCGAAGTGGCGGGACGTGTCGAAAAGGCAAGACGTTGATGCTTTTGACGAGTTCAAAGCGAAAAATCAAAACCCGCCCTCGAGGCCGGGCGCGAACCTCTGTCGCGCACCGAGCCACCGGTGAAGGCAAGTCCACAGGAGCGCCCCATGGCCGTCGATAAATCCACCCTTGCCAAGCAATTCATCGAGTACCTGCCGCACTGCAAGGCGCTGGGCATGAAGGTGCTGCGCATCGAAGACGGGCTGGCCGAGATCGAGCTGCCCTATGACGAACGCTTCATCGGGGATCCCGAAAGCCGGGTGATTCATGGCGGTGCGGTCTCTGCTCTGATGGACACCACCGGCGGGGCCTCGGTGATTGCGCATCCAAAATCGCCCGGCGGGACGGCCACGATCAACCTGCGCATCGACTACATGCGCCCCGCCACGCCCGGCCAGACCATCACCTGCCTTGCCGAATGTTACCACATCACCCGCTCCGTCGCCTTCGTGCGCGCCACGGCTTATGATGCGGACCGCGAGCGGCCCGTGGCCAGCGCCACGGGCGCCTTTACCGTCGAGGAGAAAAAGGCATGAGCCCGCGCAAGAAGCCCGAACCGGTCCAGGTCATCAAGCAGCGCCGCGATGCGGCCCTCTCGGCGCTCGTCACCGGCGTGCCCTACATCCAGTATCTCGGGATTACCTTTGACCGGCGCGGCGATGAGCTGACCGCGATCCTGCCTTACGAGGACAAGATCATCGGCAACCCGACGCTGCCCGCCATCCACGGCGGTGTCACGGCGGCTTTCCTTGAGATCACCGCGCTCATGAGCCTCAGCTGGGTCTGGCTCTGGGAAGACATCGAGAACGGCACGCTGGACGCCGAGGAAATGGCACGGGGCAAACTGCCGCGCCTGCCGAAAACCATCGACTTTACCGTGGATTACCTGCGCACCGGCCTGCCGCGTGACGCCTATGCCCGCGCCCGCGTCACCCGCTCCGGCCGCCGCTATGCCTCTGTCCAGTCGGAAGCCTGGCAAGACAACCGCGACCGCCCCATCGCCCAGGCCACCGCCCACTTCCTCATGCCCCGCCCCGGGGACTAACGGATCGCGTCTGATCTCGCGTGAACATCAAGCACACGCCGTCCCGGACTTGATCCGGGACCTCAGGGGTAAAGTGCAAGCCGTGCCATCGACGGGCCGTGGTACGGCGATGCTCCTTCAGTTCTCCTCGATTTATTTCGGTCACTGGTGCGCTAGGCTGGTGTGGCTCCCAGCAACAACCCAATCGCCGTGCCGCGGGAACGGCCCGTCGATGGCACGGCGGCCTGCGGCCTTGATTCCGTGCCTAGTGTGAGGGGAAGACCTGCTCAAGCTTTCACCGTCGAACCCAAGTTCAACTCTTTCCCAATCGGGGCATCACCCATCCACCCCTTCCGAAGCGCCGTGTTTCCTGTATTGAGGAGACACACTTACTTCCAAGCATTCCTCCCGAGCCACGCCCGCCATGACCTCAGACAAACCCATCACCCATGGCCGTGTGCTGAAGATTGCCGTGCCGATCCTGCTCGCCAATGCCACCGTCCCGATCCTCGGCGCGGTTGACACCGGCGTGGTGGGCCAGATTCCCGCGCCCGAACCCATCGCCGCTGTCGGGGTCGGCGCGATTATCCTTACAGCGATCTACTGGATCTTCGGCTTTCTGCGCATGGGCACCACCGGCCTGACCGCGCAGGCCTCGGGGCAGGGCGATCGCGGCGAAGTGGCCGCGCTGCTCACCCGCGTCCTGATGATCGGCCTCATCGCCGGCGCGGTGCTCATTCTGCTGCAAGACCTGCTCTTCGCCGGCGCCTTCCGTCTGTCTCCTGCCGAAGCCGAGGTCGAAGACCTCGCCCGCGCCTACATGCAGATCCGCATCTGGTCCGCCCCCGCCGCCATCGCGCTCTATGGCATCACCGGCTGGCTCATCGCCCAGGAACGCACCCGTGACGTGCTGCTTCTCCAACTGTGGATGAACGGCGTCAATATCCTCCTCGACCTGCTCTTCGTGCTCGAATTCGGCCTCGGCGTCGACGGCGTTGCCCTCGCCACCTTCCTCGCCGAATGGTCCGGGCTGCTGCTCGGCCTCTGGCTCTGCCGCTCCGCTTTCCGCGAACCCGACTGGCGGATCTGGTCCCGCGTCTTTGACCGCCCCAGCCTCGCCCGCATGGCGCTCGTCAACACCGACATCCTCATCCGCTCCCTGCTCCTGCAGGCCATCTTCGTCTCCTTCCTGCTGCTTGGCGGGCGCTTCGGCTCCGTGACGCTCGCGGCCAATCAGGTCCTCCTGCAGTTCCTGCACATCGCCGGCCACGCCCTCGACGGGTTCGCCTTCGCCGCCGAAGCGCTTGTCGGCCAGGCATTTGGCGCCCGCGCCGTCGCCCGCATCCGCAGCGCCGCCCGCATGACCTCCCTCTGGGCGCTGATCTTCGGCCTTGCCCTCGCCGCCGGGTTTGCCCTTTTCGGCCCGCTTCTGATCGACATCATGACCAAGGACCCGGAGGTCCGGACCGCCGCCCGAACCTTCCTGCCATGGATGGTCGCCACGCCCATCTTCATGCTCGGCCTTGTCATGCTCGATGGCATCTTCATCGGCGCCACCCGCACAGCCGACATGCGCAACATGATGCTGGTCTCCGCCCTCATCTATCTTGTCGCGCTTTGGGCGCTGCTCGAACCCATGGGCAACCACGGCCTCTGGGCCGCAATGCTGATCTCGATGCTGGCCCGTGGCGTCACGCTGGGCCTGCGCTATCCCGCCCTGGAACGCGCCGCTGCGCGCTAAAGCCGAACGGGCAATTTTCCGCATTTCCATTGCCCGCAGCCTCCCCTAAGTAGAGGGGAAGCAAACGCGGAGAACTCACATGGCGGACGATCTGTTCAACTCCTTCATGAATGGCCCTGATGAAAAGGGCCGCTTTGGTATCCATGGCGGGCGGTTCGTCTCTGAAACGCTCATGCCGCTGATCCTGAGCCTCGAGGAAGAGTACAACAAGGCCAAGGATGATCCCTCCTTCTGGGCCGAGATGGACTTCCTCTGGAAGCACTATGTCGGCCGTCCGTCGCCGCTCTACTTCGCCGAACGCCTGACCGAACGCCTCGGCGGGGCGAAGGTCTACATGAAGCGCGACGAGCTCAACCACACCGGCGCACACAAGATCAACAACGTGCTTGGCCAGATCATTCTCGCCAGGCGCATGGGCAAGACCCGCATCATCGCAGAGACCGGCGCAGGCCAGCACGGCGTCGCCACGGCCACCGTCTGCGCCAAGTTCGGCCTCAAATGCGTCGTCTACATGGGCGCCCATGACGTTGAGCGCCAGCAGCCCAACGTCTTCCGCATGAAGCTCCTCGGTGCAGAGGTGGTCCCGGTCACCTCCGGCCGCGGCACTTTGAAAGACGCCATGAATGACGCACTGCGCGATTGGGTGACCAACGTGCGCGACACCTTCTACTGCATCGGAACCGTCGCCGGCCCGCACCCGTACCCGGCCATGGTCCGCGATTTCCAGGCCATCATCGGCAAGGAAACCCGGGAACAGATGATGGAGGCCGAAGGGCGCCTGCCCGACACGCTCGTTGCGGCCATTGGTGGCGGTTCCAACGCCATGGGCCTGTTCTACCCTTTCCTGGATGAAAAAGACGTTAAGATCATCGGCGTCGAAGCAGGCGGCAAAGGCGTGAACGACAAGATGGAGCATTGCGCCTCCCTGACCGGCGGTCGCCCCGGCGTTCTGCACGGCAACCGCACCTATCTGTTGCAGGACGAGGATGGCCAGATCCTTGAAGGCTTCTCGATTTCGGCGGGCCTCGACTATCCGGGCATCGGGCCGGAGCACTCGTGGCTGCACGACATTGGCCGCGCACAATACGTCTCGATCACCGACAAGGAAGCGCTGGAGGCCTTCCAGCTGTGTTGCGAAACCGAAGGCATCATCCCCGCGCTCGAGCCGTCCCACGCGCTGGGCCATGTGATGAAGATCGCACCGGAGCTGCCCAAAGATCACATCATCTGCATGAACTTGTGCGGGCGCGGCGACAAAGACATCTTCACCGTGGCCAAACATCTGGGTGTCGATATGTCCGGAACCGAGGGGCGCACCGCGGACTGACAGAACGCGGTCCTGCATTATGGACATGGACAATGACAAAACGGAGCCCGTCAGAGGCTCCGTTTTCTTTGCGCGATGCGTGAAGTGTCGAATTCAATCATCTGAAAAATATAAGTTTTTCCTGCCTTCTTGATGCGCCATTCGCGATCCGAACGGTTGCAGGCCAAGCCGCATTCTGCCACCTATCAGCGGGAAAGAAGCGATCCTGTGGATAACTCTGTGAGTAGACAGTGTATGTGAGCCAAAATCGTAAAATCAGGCGTTTTTGTTAATCCAAAAATCGGGTTGTTCTCAGGGTTTGTCGCAGCGGAGACAACGATCCAGCCCTTCAATACGAATTCCAGGCAGCTCTACCGGGGTTGCAAATAATCTACCTTTATCAAGAAAAATGCCAAATCAGGCGGCATTTTCTTTCAATATCGCAATATCTACAATCTCCAGAGCCCGTTGGTGCGTCGCATCAAGATGCACCTTTGGCGCACATCCCTCGTCATGTGCCTGCAAGAAGCGAGAGGCGCATAGACACCAGCAATCTCCCGGTTGCAGCCCTGCAAAGCCATACTCCGGGCGCGGCGTGCTAAGATCGTTCCCTACGTACTTGGAAAAAGCCAGAAATTCCGCCGTCATCACGGCGCAAACCGTGTGGCTCCCGGTGTCATCGGCGCAGGTGTTGCAAAAGCCGTCCCGAAAGAAACCGGTTTTGGGATCCATGCCGCAAATCTCAAGTTTGCCGCCGAGTACGTTGATTTCCGGGTCTTTTTCCAACATCAGGCACTCCTATCGAAATTTGTCCGCAAGCTTCTGCAATGCGCTGCGTGTATCCTGCGCTTCAGGTTCCGGATCGGGCGCAGCTTCTGGCTTCTTTTCGGGTTTCTTGGGTGTTTTGGACGAACGCGGCGGGGCGGTGCGCAGAGCGACGGCGTTGGAGAATTTCGAGGTATCTCCGTCCGCCAAGGCCGCTGCCCCGTCTGAAATCCCGCGCATCAGATCGTCGAGCCAGTCTCCATCGGCTTTGTGGAAGTCATGCAGGACATAGGCCGCCACAAGCTCCTTGCGACCGGGGTGGCCGATGCCGAGGCGGATGCGCTGGTAGGCCTCTCCGACATGTGCATGGATCGAACGAAGGCCGTTGTGCCCGGCATGACCGCCGCCCATTTTCACGCGGCATTTGCCGGGGGCGAGATCCAGCTCGTCGTGGAAAACGGTGATGTCGCCGGGTTCGAGTTTGTAGAAGCGCATGGCCTCACCGACGGATTGGCCAGAGAGGTTCATGAAAGTTTCGGGCTTGAGCAGGAGGACCTTTTCGGAGCCGAGACGGCCCTCGGCAATCTGGCCCTGAAACTTCGTCTTCCAGGGGCCAAAGCCGTGGTCCGAAGCGATCTGGTCGAGGGCCATGAAGCCGATGTTGTGGCGGTTGCCGGCGTATTTGGCACCGGGGTTTCCGAGGCCGACGAAGATCTGCATGGTTGCCTCCAGGGTCGCTTGTGATGTCTTCCTAGGCCGATCGGCAGATATTCTCAACGGCACAAAAAACAATATACCTATGGGCGTGCCCATGTGTGGGCTTCACTTTATGATTGAACGACATGCTGTTCCTTGGTTAACTTTTGAAAAAGGGGGAGTGGGATGTACAGAGTTTTGGCTGGCTGCGCTTTGTTGTTGGCGGCCTGTGGAAGCCCAAATGGGGATATTCAAGCGGAATACAGTGAGATTGCGCGCAAGACCGGAATTATTCCGGTCTTTCCCCCAAAAGAAAACATCCAGGTCGGAGATATCATGGCCCTGTCTTCCGGTGGGGCAAATGACACGCTGCGTGAATGGATCGGTGAGGATGTGTCCGTTCTTGAAAAAGCAGAGAAGCACATGGCAAGCCGCCTGGTGTTTCGGACAACGGCCGGGGGCACCAGCTTCACCGAAAATGCCCCGGGCCAAACCGACCTGTTCGGGACCGGATTTACGCGCCGGGATCAGGAGCGAATCGAGAGCCTTCCAATCGTCGCGCTTCCGGCTGTAACTGCCGACGCTGGCGCGGCGTTTGGGCTTGGTCGGGCTTCGCCCTTGGCCGCATTGGGGCTGGGGTTTGGGGCACGCACCAAGGTCCGTGTGGACTTTGGCGACGTGCGAAGCTACGGCATCCCAAAGGTCAAACTGGTGAAATCGAAATATGATCATCAGGACGTTCTCAGAAAGGCGATTTTCGTTGGCGAACAAGGGTCGCTGTGGGTGCGCCGGGCCCTTGAGGACAAATACCTCAAGGCGATCAGCGCGGGGCGCCGCATCGTGCCTCAGGACGAACGGTGTCTTGCTTCTTTCCTGATCACTCAAGTCTATCTCACACGGCGCATTGAATACACGTTTATTGATGCCCGGTTCGGCGCGCTTTCGGCCGCGCAAGCCAAAGACGGGGCAGAAAAGACCCAGACACCGGACGTGCCGGCTGTCACGGTTACGGTTAACCAAACAGCGGGCGAGGCACCGGAGTTGAACACGACACAATTGGAGAAAGACCTCGACGCGCTGTCAACGGCGGTGCGCGATGTGAACCCGGGGGATGGCAGCGCGACAAGCTTTGCGTTTGAGGGGTTCAGCGCGCTTGGCGCGACATTCAGCCAAACATACCAACGCCCTGTGGTTGTGGGTTACGAAGGCTGGGGTTTGCCTTTTGGAAATACTGAGGAGGATTGGGGGAAATGCGAAGCTGCATTAGGGTTACCACCTGGTTGATTTTTGCACCAAGCGCTGTCTTTGCGCAGGATGCGGTCGAAGGGCCGTTTTATAAATTTCAGAGGGATCTGCCCGGCGCGGTTGTCTCTTCTGATGGCACGACCTCCGATTTGACGATTGAGTATTTCGCCAACAGCGCGGGTCAGATTGATGCTTTGAGTGTGCTCGGCGCAACGTCGGACGCGGCGGGTATTACAAGGATGCAACGGTGCGATGTGCAGTGCTTTCCCGACCCAGGGAACCCGCCGACCTTTCAAACCTGCTTTTACTTCAACTGCCCCAGTCCACAGGGGGCGGCTCCACTCATCACTCTGCGCCCAAGTTTCGATGAGGAAGGCCTGAATTTTACTGTAGGTATTCAGCAGATCATGAAGGACGGGCTGACACTGGTTGAGGTGCCCGGGTTTGATGTGGATGCCAATGGGGTCGCTACGCCGAGGATGGACCAATGAAAGTTGTTCTGACAGCCTTGGCCCTGGGGATATTGGCGGCTCCGGCTTTGGGTGATGAGTTGCGGGACCTTGAGAAGCGGCTGGAGTTGTTGACCGCGCGGGAGGCCGTTCTGAAAAAGGAAAAAGAGGTTGAGGGGCTGCGCGAGGACATCGCCGAGTTGCGATCCAAATCTGCGAATTTCCGGAAGCAAGAGGCGGAGCGTTTGCGCGATGCCCGGGCTGTGGAGCGTCTGGACGCGGTACCGACCATTGTGATCAACATGGGCACCATTGCTTCGGCCAGATATCCGGACAAATTCTGCAATGCGACGCCGTTTTTGCAGTACAAGTGCCACGCTTTGAAGGATTGCCCGGAGTTCACGGTCGACGGCGATATCTGTCCTCTGCCGGGCGGGGAGACAGAACCTATGGTGTTGACCGTCAACTATTCGTGCGGCACGTCCCAGCGTGATCTGACCTTTCCGGTTGGCGCAAAGGCATGGATCAGTTGCAAGTAAGTCAATGCTGCGCGCGGTGAGCCAAGCCTTTCTTGCCGTTTGTTCACTTAAGAACTGTCTGATCTGGTATCAAAAAGGCCCCCGCGTGGGCAGGGGCCTTCTTTGCGTGCGATAGAAAAGGGAAAGGCTCTTATGCCTCTTCGCCCTCTGCTGCCGCTTCTTCTGCTTCGCCTTCTTCCTCATCGTCGGAGGCCTTGAGGCCGGACGGGGCGGAAATGTTGGCGATGACGAAGTCACGGTCGATGGTCGGCTTGGCGCCTTCCGGGAGGGTGACGTCGCTGATGTGGATGATGTCGCCGATGTTCAGGGCGGAGATGTCGATCTCGACCTTCTCGGGGATATCACCGGCGGTGACAACCAGTTCGATTTCCGGGCGCACGACGGTCAGAACGCCGCCTTTTTTGATGCCGGGAGCAACTTCTTCGCCGACGAACTCAACCGGGATGAAGAGGTTGATTTTCGTGGTGCGGCGCAGGCGCATGAAATCGACGTGGGTCGGCAGGTCCTTGACCACATCGCGCTGAACGTCGCGGCAGATGACGCGGACGTCTTCCTGGCCTTCGACTTTCAGGTTGAAAAGGGTGGACTTGAAACGGCCTGCTTTGAGGCGCTTGAACAGCACGTTGAAGGGGATGTTGATAGGCAGCGGGTCAGTGTCGCCACCAAAAACGATCCCCGGAACGAGGCCGTCACGACGGGCCTGACGAGCGGCGCCCTTGCCTGTCCCCGTACGTTCAGAGGCGATGAGATCCGGAATCTCTCCAGCCATGGTATTCTCCAATATGTCTAGGGCAGGGTGCCTCCAAGGCTGTCACCCTGCGATGAAGGGCTGCGCGTACACCGGATCGGGGGAGAAGACAAGGCGATTCGGGTGGGGCCCCTCGGACTGGTGATCCCATAAATGTTTCGCGCGCGAAACATTGTTTGTTAACAATGGGTTAATTTGTCCAGACGTTGCATCGAGCCGGTCGGTTCTTGATCAGAGCGCGGAAATCGTTGGAGGCGGATAGGATCACTTTGGAGAAACAACGTTTGTTATAGGTATTTCAAATGCGACCGCACTTACTTGAAATCTTGTTTGATTGCATCTTTAGAGTGTATTACTCTACCACTATATCCAAAAATCAATCTTGCTTCGAAAAATGGTGCCGATTTGTCTTCAGATACTGACTTCGCAAAAGCCGAAGAGGAGGCCGCGAAAATTGATGGGACTGAAATTCCGGAAATTTCCGACCTACCGTTTGAGTTACTACTTGGGAAGGGTAGAAAAACTACTAAACTGGTGGCCAACTCGGGAGACCCGTCTCCGATAAGCGGTTCCAATAGGTGGTTCGATTTTCAATTTGCCGAGCCAGTTTTCTTGGTCGAAGTCATCGTTGATGAAGAAAACTACAGCACATTTAATGAGTTTGAGTTTCGCTGGACATTGGCTCAAGGTGGAGAGGGAAGTCAGGAGTTTTCAAAGAGAAGCAACGAAGGCTATAGAGCCTCCATCAATCAACTAGTCCGGAGAGTTTCTTTCAAGCCTCCTAAAAAGTGGCTAACGAACACGCAGATTACTCGGGTCCGGCTGTTAGGGTTTCAAATTGATGAACTGGAGGATTTTATTCGTCTAGTGGCGAAACTCGATCAATATAAGGAAAATGTTTCCGAAGAAGCCCGTAAGGAAATAAGAAAAGCAGAAGCGGCAAATGAAAAAGCCAAAAATATTGAAATGCATCGTGAAAAACTTCTGTCGGAAATTTCTGATTCCAATTCCAAGGTAGCAGAACTTAACGCGAATATCGGAAGGCTGACCGAGCAACGTCAAGGGCTAATAGAAGACATAGCATCGCGCGAAGAAGCTATTTCGAATCTTGATGAGAGAAGTGTGCAAGTTCAGGAAATTATTGCTGAGAGGACCACTGAGAGAAAAAGTTTGGCAAAGAGTGTTGCCGAGCTAAAGCAAGAGTTGCGTGCTCTTGAAGACGATGTGAACATGTTTCCTACCGAAATCGGTGGGTTCGTTTCGCAGGGTGGTCAGAACATCGGAACCTATTGGAAACTTGCAGCTGTGCCCATTGCACTTATGGTTCTTGTAACTGGACTTTTGGTCTTTAACGCTGCAAATTTGACAACTGTCTACGATGAGGGGGGAACCGCAAAAATATGGTCAATATTACTAACGAGAATACCCTACGTCATAATTGCGACTGCAATAATTACAGCCTGTTACAAATTGGCCAGAGTGTTCATTGCGGAAATCATGCGGATCAATCAACAACGGCTGAACCTTTCAAAAATTAGCATCGTGGCGACGGACGCGTCTAACACTTCGCAGGAGGGGTTGGATTTGACAGACCGCGAGCTTTATGAATTGCGAACCGACCTCAAGATGCAACTTCTGCGAGATCACTTGAAAGAGTATTTGTCGACTGACTTTCGGTATCAAGGTAGATCGACCAACAATTGGACGAGATTGTTGGAGAAACGTAGTGCATCGGCGGCCGAGGAAGAACCCGACGAAGCAGTCTCTCCTTAGTTCGGACAATTCAGCGCTCAAAAAGTTCGACGGCGCGCGCAATAGTTGAGGTAACGTAAGGGTTCCCCGGTTGTTTGGGTTTGGAACCAAGCACGTTCACCCCCAATCCCCAGAAAACCCCTTCGGCACCATCAGGATATCGCGGTCGACGCCCTGAATATCCCTATGTCCGCAGAGCGCCATGGAGGTGTCGAGTTCCTTGTGGATGACCTCCAGCGCCTTTGTCACGCCGGCCTCGCCCATGGCCCCAAGTCCGTAGACGTAGGCGCGGCCGATCCAGCAGCCTTTGGCGCCGAGGGCCGTGGCTTTGAGGACGTCCTGGCCGGAGCGGATGCCTGAATCAATGTGGACTTCGATTTTGTCGCCGACCGCGTCGATGATCGGCTCCAATGCGCGGATGGAGGACAGAGCGCCGTCGAGTTGGCGGCCGCCGTGGTTGGAGACGACGATGGCGTCTGCGCCGACGTTCAGGGCCTCGAGCGCGTCGCGCACATCCATGATGCCTTTGATGATCAGCGGGCCGTCCCACATTTTACGGAACTGGCGGATGCGGTCCCAGTCGAGCGATTGATCGAAGCTCTCTGCGGTCCATGAGGAGAGGGAGGAGGCGTCTTTGACCCCCTTCGCGTGGCCGACGATGTTTCCGAAGAAGCGGCGTTTGGTTTGCAGCATGCCGAGGCCCCACTGCACCTTGGTCATCATGTTGGCGACGGAGGCGGGGGTGAGTTTGGGCGGGGCGGAGAGGCCGTTTTTCAGGTCTTTGTGACGCTGGCCAAGGAGTTGCAGATCGACGGTGATGACGGCGGCGGAGCACTTGGCGGCTTTGGCGCGGTCAAAGAGGTTCTGCATGAAGGCGTCGTCTTTGAGCGTGTAGACCTGCATCCAGAAGGGTTTGGAGGTGTTCTCGGCCACGTCTTCGATGGAGCAGATCGACATGGTGGACAGGCAAAAGGGAACGCCGAATTTTTCAGCGGCCTTGGCGGCTTTGATCTCGCCATCGAAGTGCTGCATGCCGGTCAGGCCCACGGGGGCGAGAGCGACGGGCATGGAGACGTCCTGGCCGATGAGTTGTGTGGCGGTGGAGCGGTTGGCCATGTCGAGGGCGACGCGCTGGCGCAGGTAGATTTTGTCAAAGTCGGAGGTGTTTTCGCGGAAGGTCTGTTCGGACCAGGACCCGGATTCGCAGTAATCGAAGAACATTTTCGGCACGCGGCGGCGGTAAATGCGTTTGAGGTCAGCGATTTCGGTGATGACGGGCATGGGGTGATCCGGGTTTTGCTGCGAATTGGTAAGGTATTGTTACCGGTTTGGGGCAAAAGGTGCAATGGCTGGTTTTAAGCTGGGGTTTACCGGTGGTGCGGTAAGGAGGGGGCGGCGCAGTACGGAGATGGTTTGGTGAAGGGCTTGGTGTTTACGGAACTTCTGGAGATGGCGGAGGCGGCTGTCGGGGAAGAGGTGGTTGACGAGGTTCTGGATGGGCTGGAGCTGGAGACGGGCGGGGCCTACTCCTCCGTGGGCAGCTACCCCTGTTCGGAGCTTTTCGCGATTGTCGGCGCGTTGAGCGAGAAGACGGGAATGAGCGGGGAGGCGTTGCAGGTCGCCTTCGGGCACTGGATGTTCGACCGGTTTGTCGTAGGATATCCTGCGTTTTTCGAGAGCAAGCGGTCTGCGCTGGAGATGCTGGATGCGATCGAGGGGGAGGTGCATGTGGAGGTGCGCAAGCTCTACCCGGATGCGGAGCTGCCGCGGTTCGAGACAGAGTGGCTTGGCGAAGATGCGCTGCAGATGGACTACCGCTCGCCCCGGCCGTTGATGGCGTTTTGCCGCGGGTTGGTGGAGGCCTGTGTGAAGCATTTCGAGCAGCCGATGGACATTGAGGAGCACGCGAGCGAACAGGTCGAAGGGCATGGCGCGCGGTTCGTGATTCGCCGGGCGGCGTGAGTGGTGGGATCTCAGGCGGCACATCCAAAGGTAGATCCCGAGCGTGTCAGCCGAAGGCGGTATGATCGGGAGCGCAGGGCGCGCAAGGAGGTGGAGACGCTTCTGGAGGTGAAAAGCCGCGAGCTTTTCGAGCTGAACGAAGCTTTGCGTGAGCAAGCGCGCCATCTTGAGGAAGAGGTTTCGCGGCGGACGGCGGATCTTGAGGCGTCGAAGACGCTGGCCGAAGATGCGAGCGCCGCCAAAAGCGCCTTCCTCGCGATGATCAGCCACGAGATTCGCACCCCGCTCAATGGACTTCTTGGAATGGGGTCCGCGCTTGCGGAATCCGGTCTGACCGACGAGCAGGCCGACATGGCGGCGCTGATGCAATCGTCGGGGGAAACGCTGCTCTCCTTGCTGAATGACATTCTGGACCTGACCAAGATCGAGGCGCGGCAGATGGAGGTGGAGACCATCCCCTTTGACCTGCCGGAGCTGATTGACCGGGCGCAGCAACTGTTCAGTTTCAAGGCGCGGGAGAAGGGGCTGTTGATGGCGGTGACCATCGAACCGAGCGCGGAGCGGCAGATTCGCGGCGATCCCACCCGGCTGGGACAGGTGATCAGCAACCTTTTGTCGAATGCCATCAAGTTCACCAAGTCCGGCAGCGTGACCCTGCGGGTCTGGGTCGATGCGGAAGGTGGTCATTGCCTTGTGACGGACACCGGGCGGGGCGTGCCCAATGAGCAGCGCGAGACGCTGTTCAAACCGTTTTCACAAGCGGGCCGGTCGGTGACGCGGCGCTTTGGCGGGACGGGGCTTGGCCTCGCCATCGCGCGGGAGATGTGCCGCCTGATGGGCGGTGATCTGACCTTTGCCCCGAACGAGGGCGGCGGCTCGTCCTTTCATGCCAGTTTCGATGTGGGCGCTGCGGTGGATGCAGCGCAGCCCGTGGCCACACCGGCCACGCAGGGCGGCGATTGGGAGCTGTTGCTGGGCTGTCACCTGTGGCGCATTCTTGCGGCGGAAGACAATCTGACGAACCAGCGGGTGCTCGACCTGATGTTGAAGCGCTACGGGCTTGACCTGACCATGGTTGAGGACGGTGCGGCCGCGGTTTCGGCCCATTGCGCCAACCCGTTTGATCTCATCCTGATGGATGTGAACATGCCGAAAATGAACGGGCTGGAAGCCGCCGGGTTTATTCGCCAGTTCGAGCAGGCCCGCGATCTGCCGCGCGTGCCGATCATTGCGCTGACCGCCAACGCAATGACGCACCAGGTGGAGGAATACCTGCGGCAGGGGATTGATGCACATGTGGCCAAGCCGGTCCGCCGTGCCACGCTGGGCGCAGCGATGGCGCGGTTGCTATGCCAGTCCCACCCGGAGGTTATGGGACATGCGCCCGATGGTTCAGAAAGGGGGGGATGACCCGGCCGCGTGGGCCGGGGTATTGTAGAGATTTCAGATGCTTGGAGGCGGCAGATCAGGCCGAATGCGCGCCGTCTGCCAGACCTTTGACAAAGGCGAGCACGTCAGAGGGGCTCTTGCCTGCGGCAATCTCGGAGACAATGGCGGAGCCGACAACGCAGCCGTCGGCCACGCTGGCAATCTCGCGGGAGGTCTCCGGGGTGCGGATGCCGAAGCCGACGATCACGGGGATGTCGGTCTGGGCCTTGATGCGGGCAACTTCCGGGGCGACCTCGGCGGCCTGCGCGGCGGCGGCCCCGGTGATGCCGGTGATCGAGACGTAGTAGACAAAGCCGGAGGTGTTCTGCAGCACTTTGGGCAGGCGTTTGTCATCGGTCGTGGGCGTGGCGAGGCGGATGAAGTTGAGCCCGGCGTTCTGCGCCGGAATGCACAGCTCTTCGTCCTCTTCGGGCGGCAGGTCGACAACGATCAACCCGTCAATGCCGGCTTCTTTTGCCTGGGCGAGGAAGGTGTCGACGCCGCGATTGTAGATCGGGTTGTAGTAGCCCATGAGCACGATCGGCGTGGTGTCGTTCCCGGCGCGGAAATCGCGGACCATCTGAAGGGTCCGGTCAAGGGACATGCCGTGTGCGAGGGCGCGTTGACCGGCGAGCTGGATGGTTTCGCCATCGGCCATGGGATCGGTGAAGGGCAGGCCCAGTTCGATGATGTCGACGCCGGCGTCCGGCAGGCCTTTCATCACGGCGAGGGAGGTTTCCACGTCCGGATCGCCCGCCATGATGTAGGAAACGAAGGCTTTCTTTCCGTCGGCCTTGAGGCGGGCAAAGGTGGCGTCGATGCGAGTCATGGGTGTCCCTCTTGCGTGTTCCAGTCGATGTGCCGGATGCGCGCGGGAAAATCAATGGGGTGAAGGCTGGTTCCGCGCAACGGGCAAACTCTCCGGGGGTGCGTTTGGGCGTAGAACGAACCTGTCCCGGACCAAATGGCCAGAGTACGAGCCGCGCCTTCGACGGGCCGTGGCATGGCGATCCAACTTCCGTTCCCCTTGATTTATTCAAGTCACCGGCGCGCTAGGCTGGTGTGGCGATTAACGACACCCCAATTGCCGTGCCGTGGGGACGGCCCGTCGATGGCGCGGCGGCCTGCGGCCTTGATTCCGCGCATTTGGGTGGGCGAACTTGGTTGTCCAAATTTCCCTAGCCCGTGTCTTTGCAGGACGGGCCAAAGCGCATTACCTCTAGGGTGGAAAACCAGGGAAGGGCATCTCATGCGCATTGCATTCACCGGCGGCAGCGGCAAGGCGGGGCGGCATATTCTGCCGATGCTGGCCGCAGAAGGGCATACGGTCCTGAACCTCGATCTGACGCCGCTCGAGGCGGAAGGGGTGGACAACCTGATCTGCGATCTGACCGACCCGGGGCAGGTGTTCAGCGCGCTGTCGGGTTACGCGAATTTCGCAGAGCTGGCGCCGGGGACAGGGGTGCCGAAGTTTGATGCGGTGGTGCATTTCGCGGCGCTGGCGCGGATCCTGATTGCGCCCGATTGCGAGACGTTCCGGGTGAACACGCTCTCGACGTACAATGTCATGGAAGCGGCGGTGAAGCTGGGAATCCCGAAGGTGATCTTTGCCAGTTCGGAGACGGCCTATGGAATCTGCTTTGCCGATGGGGTGCGTAAACCGCAGTATATTCCGGTGGATGAGGATCACCCGACCGAGCCGGAGGATGCCTATGCGATGAGCAAGGTGGTGGGTGAGGCGACCGGGCGGGCGTTTCAGGCGCGCGCCGGGATCGACGTTTATGGCTTGCGGATCAACAACGTGATCGCGCCGGAGGAGTACGAGACGCTGTTCCCGGCCTTCGTGGCGGATGCGGCGCTGCGCGAGCGCAATATCTTTGGCTATATAGATGTGCGCGATCTGGGGCAGATGGTGATGCGGTGCCTCGCCGTGGACGGGCTGGGGTATGAGGTGTTCAACGTTGCCAATGACGATCTGTCGGTGGGCGCGTCGAATGCGCAGGTGCGGGAGCAGTTCTACGAAGGCATTCCGGTCAAGCGCGAGATGACAGGCAACGAGACGATGTATTGCAACCGCAAGGCGCGGGACGTGCTGGGCTTTGCGCCGGAGCATTCCTGGCGGGATGTCATAAAAATGTGAGAAATCCGTTCACAATTTGACAGGGGTCAAGGTGGGGGCCGTTTGGCCGGGGTAGAAACGCGCGAAATCTGAAACCTGCAGGAGACGCGTATGACAACGACCGCCGTGAAATCCGTGAAAGCACCCGTAGCTGCCGTGGCTGCGGCCAAGGCTGTGGGCACCGATGTGCCCAAAGCACCGGCCAAGCCGCACCCCACCACCGACGAGATCCGCCGGGCGTTCGAGACCGGTCAGTATCCCTACAAGACCAAGCTGTCGCGCAAGGAATACGAGAAGGAGAAGGCGCAGCTTCAGGCGGAGCTGTTGAAGGTGCAGCTCTGGGCGCAGGAGACGGGTCAGAAATTCGTGCTGCTTTTCGAAGGGCGCGATGCGGCGGGCAAGGGCGGTACAATCAAACGCTTTACCGAACACCTCAATCCGCGTTCCGCGCGCGTCGTGGCGCTGAACAAGCCCACGGACGAAGAGCGCGGACAGTGGTATTACCAGCGCTATATCGATCACTTGCCGACCGAAGGGGAGATCGTGCTCTATGACCGCTCCTGGTACAACCGCGCGGGCGTAGAGCGGGTCATGGGCTTCTGCGAGCCGACCGAGTACCTCGAATTCATGCGCCAGACCCCGGATCTTGAGCGGATGCTCGTGCGCTCCGGCATTCGGCTCTACAAATACTGGTTCTCGGTCACGCAGGCCGAGCAGAAATCCCGTTTTGCCAGCCGCGAGACCGACCCGCTCAAGCAGTGGAAACTGTCGCCGATCGACAAGGCAAGCCTTGGCAAGTGGGACGATTACACCGAGGCCAAGGAGGCGATGTTCTTCTACACCGACACCGCTGATGCGCCTTGGACCGTGATCAAGTCCGACGACAAGAAGCGCGCGCGCCTGAACTGCATGAAGCACTTCCTGAGCACGCTGGATTATCCGGGCAAGGACGAGAGCATCGCCACCCCTCCCGATCCGCTGATCGCGGGCGGCGCCGGCCATGTGATCCACCGCGCCGATCACATTCTGGGCGCAACGCTGCACCCCGATGCGCGCAAGGGCAGCGAATAAGCGCGCCGCATGCCGAAATGAGACGAGAGGACGGCGGGGTTATCCCGCCGTTCTTTTTCCAGCGTGACAGATCGGAACGCCCCAGAAGGACGAGGAGACTGCCATGTTGAAACTGACAAATCCCGCGCCGAACCGGATTGATATTCTGCTCGACGGACCGGTTGGGGCCAATGAGATGCGCGACGGGCTGGATGCTTTTGTCGAGATGGCCTCTGGCATGCAGGGCGGTCAGATCCTCTACCGGATCCCGGAATTTGCCATGCCCTCCTTTGAAGCCATCGGCATCAAGATGGCGCAATTGCCAAGGCTTTTCGGCCTGTTTGGGCATTTTTCCAGCATAGCCGTTCTGACGGATTCAGCCTTGCTGCGCACCGCCGCCGAGATCGAAGGGGCGGTGATCCCCGGCATTGCCATCAAGGCGTTTGAACTGGACGAAGAGGCGGCGGCCGAAGCTTGGCTTGCGGCGCGGGCAGAGGCCGCCTGACGAAGAGGCTTCGTCCTAGGGTCAGGACCCATGGATTTACGGCGCGCAGCAAGGAAAAATGTGCGGTATCCGTGGCTTGGATTTCGCAGGCAAGGCTGGTTGCCTTGGCAAGGAAACCACGCCGTTGAGAGCGTGCATTTCTCCTTGCCCTCCGGGTTTGACGGATTTTGCCCCAATCTGCGTTATAGAGCCTTGAAATAGATAACTATTCCTGCGGCTCTATGCCTTGTCTGGAGCAAAATCTGTCAAACTGCGCGTCGTAAATCCATGGGTCCTGACCCTAAGTGTTTGGCGTGTGAATTGAAGCGAGCGCCGTTTTTGCGGCTGTGATCAGCGCTTCCGCGGGCAGGGTGGTCAGGCCGAAGGCGGATTCGGTGCTGGTGTGCACGGCCTCGGACACTGGATCGAGGCCGAGCGCGGCGTGCAAGGCGTCTACCGCGCGGGCGCCGGGGCCGAAGGTGTCCGTGGTCAGGATCAGCGCATGGACGAGCACGCGCGGCCGCCCGCCGCGCACCGGGCGCCAGCGCTGCGCCGTGCCGACGAGTTTGCGGCCCGCGACCGAAAGGTTCCACGCGCCATCGCAAAAGCTGCCCGGTGTCTCGCCCGGATGCATGAGGGCCCCGTGCGCGCCGTAGCCGTCGATGATAACCTGCGTGAACAGGCGGTAGCTGTCTTCGATGTTGAAGTCCTTGGGCGCGTTGAAGGCAAGCGCGAGGTTCACCACACCCGGCCCCTGCGGGACGATGCCGCCGCCGGTGGGGCGCAGGTGCACGGGCCAGCCGCGCTGGCGCGAGGCCTCGGCAGCTTCGGCAAAACCTTTGCGGGCCTGGTAGGCCTTGGGGCAGACAAGGGCGCGGGTGGCGGCGGTCCAGATCCCGACGGCGGCGTCCGTCCCGGAGAAGAGATCGGCTTCGAACGCCAGCCCGTCCGCCGCGTCCGGCAGGCTGTGCAGAGCGGCAGTCATGGCGGCATCCTTTCGCATTTCATAGCGCATCGCCCATCCCTCATAGGGCAGTTTTCCAAGCGCCACCACTGGCACAGGCCGGATGCGGGGCTAGGTGACGGTGCATATGGAGGCGCAGCGATGCAAACAAGAAACGGAATGACCCGCAGGCGGGTATTGGCGGGCGCGGGGGCGGCGTTGTGCTGGCCCGTCACGGCGGCAAAAGCCGGGGGGCTCATGATCGAAGATTTTACCGACGGCGAGGCCGAGGCATGGCGCTATGTGAGTGACCGGGTGATGGGCGGTGTGTCGGACGGCACGATGCAGCTCGTGCGGCAGGGGGCGGATCAATTTGCGCGGCTGACCGGCACGGTGAGCACGGCGAACAACGGCGGTTTCATCCAGATGCGCCGGGCGCTTGACGGGGCGTTGCTGGAGCAGGGCACGGGCCTGCGGCTTCGGCTGCGGGGCAATGGGGCGCGGTATTTTGTGCACCTTCGGCCATCGGGTTCGCTGCGGCCCTGGCATTATTTTGCGGCTGAGTTCGAGACCTCCGGCCAGTGGGAGGAGATTGTCCTGCCCTGGAGCCGGTTTACAGCGCAGGGCGGGCTGAAGGCGACATTTGACCCGGCGCGGGTGACCAGCATCGGGTTGGTGGCCTACGGCGCGGATTACGAGGCACTTCTGGATGTGGCTTGGGTGAAAGTGGAATAGGGGTTAGGCTCGGGGGCAGGGACGCGCACCCCTGATGAGGAGAGGGTCATGACTTCCAAGACAGAAGCGGCCACAGCGCCGCCTACGGGCGGCATGCCGGTGATCAACACGGTCACGCCCGACGACATCCGAGAGGCGCTCAAGGCGGGCTTTGCGGATTTTCTGGCGCGGCCGGTGATGAGCGGGTTTTTTGGTCTGTTTTATGCGCTGTTCGGAATCGGCTTTGTCTGGTGCCTGGTCTGGCTGGGACAGATCTGGATGATCATTCCGGCGGTTGTCGGCTTTCCGCTCGTTGCGCCGTTTGCCGCGGCCGGGCTTTACGAGATGTCGCGGCGCATGCAGCGAGGCGAGGATTTCGGCTGGTCCGATATCCTTGGTGTCATGGCCGCACAGCGAAAGCGCGAGATGGGCTGGATGGCCTTTGTCACGCTGTTCATCTTCTGGGTCTGGATGTACCAGATCCGGCTGTGGCTGGCGATCATCCTGCAAAACGCGTCTTTTTCGAACTTTGACGGCTTCCTCTACACGGTGTTCTTTACCCCGGCGGGCTGGACCTTTCTGGCGGTTGGCTCGGTGGCGGGGGCAATCTTGTCGGCGGCGCTGTTTGCGGTGACGGTGGTGGCCATGCCGCTGCTGCTCGACCGGGAAACCAATTTCGTGACGGCAATGCTGACCTCGATCGGGGTGGTGCAGAAGAACCCGGTGGTCATGCTCACATGGGCGGCGATCATCACGGCGACGATCATGCTGTCGCTGGTTCCGGCTTTCCTCGGGCTGATTTTCACCCTGCCCATCCTTGGCCACACCACATGGCATCTGTACCAGAAGGCGGTGGCGCCGGAGGGTGGCTGAGGCGCGGATATATCGCGATTTGTGATGCTGTACTCTTGGGTCTTGCCGGTTTTTTGTGCAGGGCCTAAGCGTGTGTGATGACACGCGACGTTTTGAGTTCCAAAGGCCACGCCAAGGCTATTTTGACGCTGGGTCTGCCGATCATCGGCGGCCATCTGGCGCAGTTTGCCATCGGGCTGACCGACACGATCATGATGGGCTGGTACGGGGTGCCGGAGCTGGCGGCGCTGACGCTGGCGGGCTCGTATTTCTTTACGCTGTTCCTGCTCGGGAGCGGCTTTGCCTGGGCGATCATGCCGATGGTGGCGGCGTTTTCGGCGCAGGGCGATGATGTGCAGATCCGCCGCGCCACGCGCATGGCGCTGTGGTGGTCGCTGCTGTATTTCGCGGTCAGCCTGCCACTCTTCTGGTTTTCCGGGCCGATCCTGATGGCCATGGGGCAGACCGCCGAGACCGCCGGGATGGCGCAGACCTACCTGCGGCTGGCGGGGTTCGGGATGCTGCCCGCGCTCGGGATCATGTGTTTCAAGAGCTATCTGGCGGGACTTGAGTACACCCGCGTGGTGCTTTGGGTGACTGTTGCGGCGGCGGTGGTGAACGCCTTGGCGAATTATGCCTTTGTCTTTGGCAACTGGGGCGCGCCGGAACTGGGGATCACCGGGGCGGCGGTGGCCTCGGTTGCGTCGAGCCTCGCGGGCATGGTGCTGATCGTGATCTATGCGCTGCGCACCCTGCCGGATCACCAGATTTTCGTGCGGTTCTGGAAACCCGACTGGGAGATGTTCTCTCGCGTGTTTGGCCTTGGCCTGCCGATCGGGCTGACCACGCTGGCGGAGGTCTCGCTCTTTGCCGGATCAGCGGTCCTGATGGGCTGGATCGGGGTGATTGATCTGGCCGCGCATGGCATTGCGCTGCAGATCTCGACGGCAACTTTCATGGTGCAGATGGGGCTGAGCAACGCCGCGACGATCCGCGCGGGCAACGCCATGGGGCGCGGCGACCGGGAGCATCTGGTGCGCGGGGCGAAGGTGACGCTGGTGATGAGCGCGATTGCCGCCGTGGCCTCGGTGGCGCTGATGCTGCTTTTGCCAGAGCTGATGATCGGGGCGTTCATCGACAAGGCGGATCCGGCGCGCGCGGCGATCATCGCCACGGGCACCGGCCTGTTGATGATGGCGGCGCTGTTCCAGGTGGTGGACGCGGCGCAGGTGCTGCACATCGGTTTCCTGCGGGGTTTGCAGGACACAAGAGTGCCGCTGTTCTGGGCGGTCTTTGCCTATTGGGGGGTGGGGATGCCGGCGGCCTACGGCTTTGGCATCGCGTTTGGCTTTGGCGGCATGGGGGTCTGGCTGGGCCTGACGCTGGGTCTTGCGGTGGCTGCGGTCGCCTTGGGCTGGCGGTTCTGGACCAAAGGCGTGCGCATGGTGGCGGAGGGGTAGAGCGCCCCCTCGCGCCATTGGAAAAACGCGTTATTCGAGGCCAAAGACGATGGTCACCTGTCCGCGCAGGGTGATCTCGCCTGCGGCCACCGGCACGCGGGCGGCTTCGGCGAAGGCGACCACGGGCATGTCGCGGCTGGCAACCATGGGCGAGGCGGAATCGGTGATCGAGAGCACCGGCCCGAGCCGCACGCCTGCCGCCCCCGCATAGAGCCGGGCCTTGTCCATGGCATCGCGCACCGCCGCGCGGCGCGCTTCGTCCTGAAGCGGGCGCGGGTCGGCCACGTCGAATTGCAGGTTGGCCAGCGAATTGGCCCCGTCATCGAGCACCGCCTGAAGCACATCGCCCAGCCGGTCGAGATCGCGCACGCGGATGGTCAGCATGTTCGAGGCCTCATAGCCTTCGAATTCCTGCCCTTTGGAGAGGCTGCCGTTGCGCCAGCGCTGATCGAGCCGCAGCGCGCTGGTCTGTACGTCGCGCGGGTCAAGCCCCAGTTCGGTGAGCCGGGCGAGCACCGCCTCAAGGGTTTCGGAGGTCTGGTTCATCGCGCCGAGGGCCGTTTTGTCCAGCGCCCGCGCGCCAAGGCTGAGCCGCGCCATGTCCGGAACGGCGGTGACGGTGCCTTGCCCCGAGACCGTCAGGGTGCGCGTTGGCGCATCTTCGGCGGCGGCGGAGAGGGGCAGGGAGAGGGCCAGAACGGCAAAAAGGGCAACACGCAGCATGGAAGGGGCCTCCGGTTGAAAAGCTGTCTCTTCAATGTCAGGGCTTGCGCCGTCTGCGGCAAGCCCCCGCAGCGCAGCTTTTCTTTTCCTCGGCAAAAGCTTGCTATATACTGGGGGTGTACAGGAATTGGACTCCCGCCATGAGAGCGGGACTGGTAGAGACCGGGCATGGTACCTGATTTTGCTCTTTCCCTCTCTTTCGAAGGCATTGCCTTGCTGCGCCATGTGGATGGCCGCTGGGCGCGGATTTCGGAGGTGGCGCTGGACGTTCCGGATCTGGACGCGGCGGTCAATGCGCTGCGCGATCAGGCGCTTGCGCTGGATCCCGAAGGCGGCAAGGTGGTGCTGGTCATTCCCAATGAGCAGATCCGTTTTCTCGACACGCCCGATCCCGGCGGTCCGGCAGCGGCGCGCACCGAGGCGGTGCAGCAGGCGCTGGAAGGGGCGACACCGTATCAGGTGGACGAGCTGGTGTTCGATCAGGTGGTCGATCGCGGGCGTATCCTGATTGCCGCTGTCGCGCGCGAGACGCTGGACGAGGCGGAGAGTTTTGCAAAGACGCACGGCTTTGACGGCGTGTCCCACGCGGCGATTGCGCCCGAAGGGGCGTTCAAGGGCGCGGTGCATTTCGGCAAGGTCAAAAGCTGGAAAGGCCGGGTCAAGCGGCTTGCAGCGCCGATTGAGATTGTCGAGGCGGATGAGGCGGCGCTGACGCCGGTGCCGCCGCCGCCACAGGCGGAGCTTGATCTTCCGGTTGAGACGGCGCCGGAGCCCGTGGTTGCTCCCGAACCTGTGCCGGAGGTTGCGCCCGAGCCGGAAGTCCAGGCGAAACCGGAGCCTGCCCCGGAGCCAGAACCGACGCCGGAGCCTGAGCCGAAACCGGAGCCTGTGGTGCTGACTGCGGAGGACGCGCCGCACGAAGAGCCGCCGCAGGCAGTGCCGGTGACGCCGCCCGAGCTGACGCCGGGGGATCCCGATGCCGGGGCGTCCTTGTATTTTTCGACCGTGCGCGAAGCGCTGTCCGAGACGGATACCGCCAGCACACCCGAGATCCCGCAGAGCGAGCATAAACCGCGGTTCACCCCGGTGGTGCAGACCCCGGCGCGAGCCCCTGAACCAGCGTCTGAGCCAGCCGCTGAACCTGTGCCTGAACCGGAAGCAAAGCAGGAGCAGGCCGAGCCACCGAAGGCGGATACACCGCCTGCGCCTGCGAAGAAAGCCGAGCCAAAAGCGCCGGATGCGGCCCGCGCGCGCGCACTGGCCCTTGCGGCCCGCACGCCCGGCGCGCCGGTGGATGCGCCTGCCAAGCCACAACCGCCGAAAGCGCCTGCGCCGGAGCTGGCACAGAGCCTGACCGCGCCGCGCGCAGGCGAGGATGCGCCGGACAGCGCCGAGACCGCGAAGAAAGGCGGTGCGGTGGCGGGCGCGATGCGGTTCCTGTCGCGCCGCGGCCAAGGCAAGACGGACAAGACGGAAAAGGCGGCCCCCGAGGCCCCGGCGCGCGCCGTGCCAAAGCTGGACAGTGGCCGCGCGGCACCCGCCCCTGCGGGCCCGACGCTGTCTGCCAAACCGGTTCCCAAGGCCCCGGTGGCCGAACCGGCCCCGGCCCCCGAGATACCCGCGCCGGATCCGGCGCTTGCCGCCCCGGCCAGCGAGCCGCCGTCAAACGGCGCTTTGGCCAAGATCGCCGCGCGCCGCCCGGCGCCGGACGCTGCGGCCAGGAAAACCCCGCCCGCCCCGCCGATGCCTGCCAAGGGCGCGCCCGTGGCCGCGCAGAGCGAAGCGGAACGGATGACCGTTTTTGGCGCGCGCGGACAGGAGATCGGCGGCAAGCCGCGTTACCTTGGGCTGATGCTGACCGCGACGCTGCTGCTGTTCCTTGTGGGGGTTGCGGCCTGGGCCTCTGTCTTCATGCAGGACGGATTGGCGGGCCTCTTCGGCTCTGATGAGCCGGAAGCCGTGGCGAGCTTGCCGGAAGGCACCGCCACGATCCCGAGCGCCGATCCCGAAACCCCGCTTGCGCGCGCGCCCGCGACCGAAGAGGAAAGCGCCGAAGCCGAGGACGAGGTGGCGGAAGATTTGCAGGTGGCCTCGCTGGGGCTGGGCACGCCGGTGCCGTCTCCCGCGCCGCGCCCGACACAGCCCATCGCGCCGCAGGCCGCGCCGACCCCGGAAGAGGCCGCCGCGACCTATGCGGCGACCGGCGTCTGGCTGCGTGCGCCGAGCGCGCCGCTGACCCCGCCCGAGGACGCCATCGACGAGGTCTATGCCGCCTCGCTTGATCCCACGGTGATGAAATCCGACGCCGTGGCGCTGCCCGGTGCGGCGGAGATCGGGCCGGAGTTTGCCATGCTGGACCCGGGCCTGCCGCCGCCCGCCGGGATGGTGTTCAACTTTGATCCGCGCGGGCTTATCCGCGCCACGCCGGAAGGGGCGCTCAGCCCCGATGGTCTGCGCATCTATACCGGGCGTCCGCCCGTGGTGCCGCCGCTGCGCGGGGTTGCTGCCGCGCCGCCGCCTGTGCCGGGAACGGATGCGGCAGGAGAGACGGAAAACCCGCTGAGCCGCGTCCGCCCCGAAGCCCGCCCCGATGACATCGTTGAGCAGCGCGAGCGCGCCACGCAGACCGGGATTTCCAACGCCGAACTGGCCGCTTTGCGCCCGGTGATGCGGCCCCGGACCGAACAGGAAGTGGCGGTTGAGGAAGAGCCGGAAGCGCCCGCGACGGATCGCGCGATTGCACGGTCTCTGGTGCCGGTGACCCGACCGCGCAACATGCAGGCGATTGTGCGCCGCGCCGAGCGCAGCCGTCCGGCGGAACCTGTTCAGACAGCCTCTGCCGCAGCCATTGCGCCGCGCACGGTGCAGCCCAGCGGCACCACGGCGGGCAGCGTTGCCCGTTCGGCCACGGTGCGCAACGCGATCAACCTCAGCAAGGTCAGCCTGATCGGTATCTACGGTACGCCGTCGAACCGCCGTGCGCTCGTGCGGCTGCCCTCGGGCAGCTACAAGAAGGTGAAAGTGGGCGACCGCATTGATGGCGGCCGGGTGGCCTCGATCAGCGAAAGCGAGCTGCGCTACACCAAGGGCGGGCGCAATATGACGCTGAAGATGCCGCGCGGCTGATCACAGCGCGCCCAGCGTTTCCTGTACGGTCTCGAAGAACACACCCAGATGCGCCCCGTCCGCCAGTGCGTGGTGCACCTGTATGGTCATGGCCGCGCGAAAGCCCCCCTGTTCCGGCACGATCTTGCCCCAGCTGACGCGCGGAATGCAGTCCTCGGCGTTGGGCAGGGCGTTGTCGAGCGCGGTAAAATCGAGCCAGGGCAGGCAGGAGGCAAAGACCACCGCATCACCTATGCTGTCATCAATCGGGTTCAGATCTGTCGCGGCGCGGGCCTGCGCGATGCGCTGCGCCGCGATCTTGTCGAAGCGGGCGAAGTCCGTATCGAAGGGCACATAGCCGAAGTTGAAGCCCCCGTCCGCGCGGGGAACCGGCATCGACAGGCTCACCCTGTCATGCCGCACAACGGTCTCGCCGCGAAAGCGCATGCAGAGTTCCGGCACCGCGTGAATGCCCGCGCCAATGGCAAAAAGGCAGGCGTGATAAGGGGATAGCCCGCTGGCCTTGCGCGCCATCACATGGGTCAGATCAAGCCGTACGGTGATCGCGTAGTGGGGCCGTTCATAGCCGCGAAACAGCCGGTACTGCGCCGCGCGCGGCCATTTGGAAAGATCAACGGGATGTGTTGCCATGGCGGCAGGCTACCCGGTTTCGGGGGCGCGACAAACTGTGCAATTGGTGCTCATTTCACAGGTCCTGCGGCATCATTGTGCGCTGCTGCAGGGCTCTTCATCTTTCGTAAGGGGACAGTATGGTTTATTTGTAAGGTCGACACGCAGGACAGACGGAGCATTTATATGGCACGGCCTATCGTTGGCATCATCGGCAACACCTACCTGATCAACGATCAGTACCCCGCGCATGCGGGCGGGACGATGAATTCCGAGGCCGTGGCTGAAGTCTCCGGCTGTATGCCGCTGCTGATTCCTGCCGATCCGCGGTTCCTCAGCGTCGAGGAACTGCTGGACACCTGCGACGGCTTTCTGCTGACCGGTGGCCGCCCGAACGTCCACCCGGAGGAATATGGCGAGGCGTCGACCGAGGCGCATGGCACGTATGATCGCGCGCGCGATGCCATCACGCTGCCGCTGGTGCGGGCCTGCGTGGAGCGCGGGCAGCCGTTTCTGGGCATTTGCCGGGGATTTCAGGAGGTCAACGTGGCCATGGGCGGCACGCTGTACCCGGAGATCCGCGATCTGCCGGGTCGCATGAACCACCGCATGCCTCCCGATGGCACACTGGAAGAGAAATTCGCGCTGCGTCATGTGGTGAACCTGACCGAAGGTGGCGTGTTTCACCGGCTGTTCGGCTCGAACGAGGTGATGACCAACACGCTGCACGGGCAGGGGATCAAGACGCCGGGACGGCGTATCGTGATCGAGGGCCTTGCGCCCGACGGCACGCCGGAGGCGATCCATGTGGAGGGGGCCAAGGGCTTTACCCTGTCGGTGCAATGGCATCCGGAATGGGACGCTGCGAATGATCCGGTCTCGCGCCCGCTGTTCGAAGCCTTTGGCGAGGCGGTGCGGGCTTGGTCTGCGGGGCAGTCCGGTCAGGTACTGAAATCCGCCTGAAGTCCGCCTGAAGTCCGCCTGAGATCAGGAGCAGGACTCGCTCGCCTGCGCCTTGGCCAGTTCCCATTGATCCGCATAACGGAACCCACCGACGCGCGGCCGATCATCCTGCAGAACCTGCGTGGCCTTTTGCTGGAAACAGGCGCAATCGACGCCGGGCATGGTTTCGCGGCAGAGCGCATACCCGCCGTCTTTCGCCACTTCCGGCAGGCTCGCGGTCTGGCGCGCATCGGCGGGCGGCTCCCAGGAGGTGAGCGGTTTGAACTGGGCCACACCAATGACAAAGGCCGGCCCGCCAATCAGCACCGCCAGAATAATCTTGAACTCACGACCCATCCAAAGCCCCCGTTTCAGGTGTAAGGGCAGTATAGCCGCAAAGCCCCGGTCCAAGGCGCATTTAGTGTTTCAAATTGAGAGCGTCGGTGCGGTGAAACCCGCTGGTTCGAGCGGCACAACAGAGCAGCGTGGGCCGCAAAGCGCGGCCCACTGCCTCATCTTGGTCTGATCCGGCAGATCGTCTGCCGTCAGGTCTCAGAGCGCCTGAAGATCGGACGCCATTTCCCGGCCATCCCGGCCTTCACGCAGCTCGTAGCTGACTTTCTGATTGTCGGCGAGGCCGGTCAGACCAGAGCGCTCTACCGCAGAAATATGAACAAATACGTCTTTGCCACCTTCATCAGGGGCAATGAACCCGTAGCCTTTGGTCGTGTTGAACCATTTCACGGTGCCGTTCGGCATAATCCCCGTGCTCCTTTCCCAGTCATAGTAAACAGCCCCGACTGTTGCGGGGCTTTTCGTCACATTCGCCTTTCAGGAAAGAACTTAGCTGCAAGAGACGTTGCGGTGTTCCGGGGCTGATCGTCGAAAGTCACAGCCTTAGGATTTGCAGCGCTTTTGTAAAAATCAAGCAAAACGTCCTCGTATTTCAGTCTTTCGCCCCTTATGTGAACGCAAACGACGAAGGAATTGGCATGATCCTCTATGGTCTGAAAACCTGTGATACGTGCAGAAAGGCGCGCAAAGCCCTGCCGGACATACAATTTATGGATGTGCGGGAAGACGGAATTCCACAGGATGTTCTGACAGCCGCCCTGGAGGCCTTCGGCGAAAAATTGCTCAACACGCGGTCCACCACATGGCGGGGCCTGAGTGATTCTGAGCGGGCGGGCGCGCCTTTGGATCTTTTGAAAGCGCATCCGACCTTGATGAAACGCCCCTTGATCGTCGATGGCGAGAGCATGACATTGGGCTGGGACAAGGCGGCGCAATCCGCCCTAGGAGCGGCCTGATGCGCAACGCGGCACTGACTTTGGGGATCATCGCGGGCGTCTTCGGGATGCTCGTCGGCTTTTTCGGCTTCGGCTACACGGAGCTTGCGCGTAACTTCAACGAGGTTGAAGAGGTGTTCGGCATGTTCGACGATCCGGCGCTGGTGCGCGTGGTCTCGATCCTGTCGCCCATGCTGGCGATTGCGGGCGGCGCCATGGCAAAGGCGCGCGCGCTCTGGGGCGGCATCCTGCTGCTGGTCTCGGCACTCGGCATGTATGTGGCTTTTGGCTTCAACGTCTTCACCATGTTCCCGATTGCCTTTGCCGGGCTTGGCGGGATCCTGGCGCTGGCGGCGGGCAAGCCGGACGAGCCGAAGGCGCATTTCTGAGCTTTGAACGCAAAACAGCGCCTGAATGGTCAGGCGCTGTTTGAATGTCAGGTTGCTGACAAGGTCAGGCCGTGACCGGCTGGCCGCCCATGCGGGCGCTCAGGATCCGGTCGACGGACAGAACCCCTGCGCCCTTGATCACCAGCGTGAGCAGGACAAACACCCAGAAGGCGCGTTGATCGAGGATCAGGCTGTCGGCGGCGCGGTCAAACCATGCGCCCAGCGTACCTTCGTGTTCGATGCCGCCGTGGCCGTAGAGGTCGGTCAGGCTCTGCACCACGACAAACCCGATCATCCCAAGCGCCGCGAGGCGGGTGAACAGGCCAATCACAATGAGCACGGGCAGGATGAACTCCGCCCATGTGCCAGCGACGACCACGAGCCAGTGGAACCAGCTCAGTTGAGAGGTGTCATAGGTCACCGCTTCCATCGCCTTGGGGAAAATCTGCGCGTAGGCGCCGACGCTGGGGCTGAGAAAACCGAAGAAACCGTCGCCCAGTTTGGTCAGGCCCGACGCCCAGAAATAGTGGAACAGCACCCCTGCAAAAACCAGGCGCGAGAGCAGCGGCAAGAGCCCGTCACCAAAGCGTTCGACCATGGAAAACAGGCGGTTGTGAAGAGAGATCAGGGTGTCCATGGGGGGCTCCTTAGGGGATCGTTATGATGTCGCTGAGCGCGCCGGTCTGCAGCAACAGGCCAAGCATCGCGCCCAGATCGAAGTCTTCGCCCGCAGCCTCCAGAGCCGCGCCAAAACTCTGCCCGACCTGAACGGCGGCAAGGAAGGGCGCGCCGCCCGTGGGCAACAAATGCGGCTCGGGGTCAAACTCGGGGCGGGCAATCAGCACGTCTTCGGCCTGCGCCTGCGGCTTCGGGCTGCCGGGCGTCATGGTGAAGCGATAGACGGACAGCACCGGCCAGGGCGAGCGCAGCAGCCGAACGCTTGGAGCCAGCACCAGACGGGCCGCCATGAGCGCCTCTTCCGAAAGGTCCTGAAGCCGCGCCGGGTTCAGAACGGGCGCATCGGCGGCGTGGTAACTCTCGCGCAGGGCAAATTCGAGCCGCGCCACATCGGCCAGGTAGCCGATGCTGTTCAGTGCTTCGATCCCCGCCAGAAAATCGGCAAATCCAGCACCATAGCCCATCATCAGGGGTGAACCCGGCGGTTCCGCCCGCAGATACATCCCGGCGGCCCGTGCAAAATTCTCCGGCCCGATCAGTTTGGCCACAGCCGGAAACCCGGCCTCCAGCGCCTCGCGCAGCGACACGGCGACGTTGTTGCGATACACCGCAAACCGCCGCCCCGCGGGCCGGCCTTCGCCATCCATCAGCCCGTCGGGCACGTCCAGCTCCGCATCCCGCAGCGCGCCAAGAAAACCCGCTTGCGAGACGGGATTTGGTTTCTTTGTGCTCAAAATATCCCGGGGAGTCGCAGCCTCGGGCTGCGACGGGGCAGCGCCCCGAAGATCTGCGCCGCTCATACCAACACTCCGGCCAGAGCGCGGTCCGCCCGCACAGCCTCTTCGCGCAGAACCGGCCAGTCCGGCACATCCGTGTCCCATTCGATCAGGATCGGCTTCGGCCCCGAGCGTTCCAGAACGTAATCCAGAAGCGCCCAGACCGGATCGGCGACCTCGCGCCCGTGGCTGTCGATGAGCAGCGGCGCGCCGTGATCGTCCTCGTCCTCGTCATGCCCGCCAAGGTGAATTTCGCCAACACGGTCAAGATCATAGGCGTCGATATAGTTCTGCGGCGAGAACCCGAGGTTCACGGCGGAGACAAAGACATTGTTCACATCCAGAAGCAGCCCGCAGCCGGTGCGCCGGGCGATTTCGCGCAGGAACGCGGGTTCTTCCCAGGTGCTCTCGGCAAAAGCGAGGTAAGACGAAGGGTTCTCCAGCAGCATCGGGCGCTGCAAGACGTCCTGCACCTCGTCGATGTGATCGCAGATGCGCGCCAGCGTGGCGTCGGTATAGGGCAGGGGGAGAAGATCGTTGAAGAAGTGGCTGTCGTGGGTGGACCAGGCCAGATGCTCGGAAAAGCTCGCCGGGTTCAGCCAGCCCACAAGGTGTTTGAGCCGCGCAAGGTGCTCTGGATCAAGACGGCCCGCGCCGCCGATCGACAGGCCCACGCCATGCACAGATATGGGAAACCGCTCGGACAGGGCGCGCATTTGCGCCAGCGGGCGCCCGCCCGCGCCCATGTAGTTCTCCGCATGAACCTCGAGCCATCCAACCGGTGCCGCCTCTTCGAGGATGTCGCGGTAATGCTGGGGCTTGTATCCAACCCCGGGCAGGGGCGGCAGGTTTGGTTCGAAGTCGTACATGACGGTCATTTCCAAAGAGAAACAGGCGGTAGGGCGGGGCTGAGCCCCGCCCCCCGTATTGTCAAAGACGGGTCTTAGGTCGACGGCAGGTCACGCTCGAGCGCTTCGAGGCTGCCCATGCGGGCCGTGCCGTCTGCCATGGCCGGCAGTTCGATGTCGGCGCAGGTGCCTGCGTCCACCAGGGTCCATGCGTTGCCCTGATAGTCAACCTTGGAGCTGCCCGCGCAGGTGGTGCCGGGGCCGGCGGCGCAGTCGTTTTCACCCGCGAGGCTCACGCCGAAGCACTTTTCCTTGTCCATCGCGTGCACGCCGGTGGCAGCGAAAGAGGCAGCAACAGCACCAACGATGGCAGCGGTTTTGAGGGTCTTGGACATTGGACTTCCTTTCAGTCTGGTCAGTCTTTGAACGATTTGAAACTTGGTGCCCCGTGGCGTTTGCCCGGGACCTCTTCACTCTGCCTTTGAAACTGTTTCAGAACCATTCACGCCCCCGTGCATCACAGGCCTGTCAGCCGCGGGCTGGGTTTCGTGAGGTTTTGCAACCGCAGAAAGTCAATAAAAACAGGGGCAAAGCAAATGGCCCCGAAACATTTCGGAGCCTTGTGTCATGCTTCCAGCGCTGGAATGTTACAGTCTTTGCGCAAGCTGGGCGGGCGCGACGTCACAGATCACGCCGCATGTCAGCAATATTTCAGCGACGTGTGCGCCTGCGCAGCAGCGCCAGCCCGCCGATCCCGGCCAGCAAAAGCGGCAAGCCCGCAGGCAGCGGTACGGGGGCCGCTTCGTTCAGCGTGGCCGAATAGGCAGAGGGTACAAAGGCCGTGGGAGTCGTGGTTCCCGAGGTGAGGCGCGCGAATATGTCTCCGCCGATTGTTGCGGAGGCAACCGAGTTCACCGCAAACAGGAAACCGCCCTCGCAAGTGGCGTCTTCACAGGCGAGGATGTCCAACGAGGAGCCGTCCAGCGAAATCGTCGGGAGGGCGCCGGGCACGGCAAAACCCAGTGCATCGTAGGATGTGACAAACGTCAGCGATGCGGCGGGCAGGCCTGCAATCGTCGCGAAATCCTGCACGCCGGTCACAAGGAAGGTGTTGCCATCGCCCTGCAACGTGCCTTCGAAGGTGGCGGAGAGCAGCAAGCCATAGGTGACGCTGACCGTTGCCGCTGTCGCCGCGCTTGCGGTGAGACCGGCGGCCAGCGTGACAGCCGTGGCCACAGCGCCGAGACGTTTGAGTGATTTTCTCATGTGAAGGCCCCCTGGTTACCCGCTTCACGATTAAAAGGTGAATTTGGTTAACAATTTTTCCGTGTGTTGTCACGGGTTGGCAAAGAGGGTGGCTTTGAGGGTGCCGGCAGGCTAGCCGATCAGAGTTTGCGGCGGTGACGCAACAGGCCGAGCCGTGTCGGGATATGGAAACCAGCCAAGAATGCAAACGAGTGGGATTGCGCAAAAAAAAACGGCCCCGCAGCGGGGGCCGTTCTTCTGTAGTCCGGGAACTGTGTGGCGTCAGGCCTGATCCGGGGGCAGCGCGCTTTGCTTCAGCTCTGCAATCACGTCGTCCAGAGCCTGAACCTTGGTCTGCTTCTCGCCAAGGCGGCGCACGGTGACGGTGCGTTCCTCAACCTCGCGATGGCCGATGGCGAGGATCACGGGGACCTTGCTCAGCGAGTGCTCGCGCACCTTGTAGTTGATCTTTTCGTTGCGGATGTCGGCTTCGGCCCGGACGCCGGCGGCTTGCAGAGCGGCGACAACCTCGCGCACATACTCATCCGCCTCGGAGACGATGGAGGCGACAACCACCTGACGCGGGGCGAGCCAGAAGGGCAGTTTGCCTGCATGCTCTTCGATCAGGATGCCGATGAAGCGCTCGAACGAGCCGAGCGTCGCGCGGTGCAACATGACGGGACGGTGCTTGGCCCCATCTGCGCCGATGTAGGTGGCGTCGAGCCGTTCGGGCAGGACAAAGTCCACCTGGAAGGTGCCGCACTGCCAGACCCGGCCGATGGCGTCGGTCAGGGAGAACTCCAGCTTCGGGCCATAGAATGCCCCTTCGCCGGGGTTCATCTCGGGCTCCACGCCTGCTGCGCGGGTGGCTTCGAGAAGGGCCTTTTCCGCCTTGTCCCAGGTCTCGTCCGAGCCTGCGCGGGTTTCCGGGCGGTCCGAGAACAGAACGCGGAACTCCGCAAAGCCCAGATCGCGGTAAATCTCGGACAGGAAGGCGATGAAGCGTTTGCATTCCGCTTCGATCTGGCTTTCCTCGGCAAAGATGTGACCATCGTCCTGCGTGAAACCGCGCACCCGCATGATGCCATGCAGCGCGCCGGACGGCTCGTAGCGGGCGCAGGAGCCGAATTCGGCCATGCGCAGCGGCAGCTCGCGGTAGGATTTCAGACCCTGTTTGAAGATTTCCACGTGGCAGGGGCAGTTCATCGGCTTGAGCGCGTTGACCGCCTTTTCGCGGGCGTGTTCCTCGTCCACTTCGACGATGAACATGTTCTCCTGATACTTTTCCCAGTGGCCGGATTTTTCCCAGAGCTTGCGGTCCACGACCTGCGGGGTGTTGACCTCCACATAGCCGCCTTTGCGCTGCTGTCGGCGCATGTAGTCCTGCAGGGCGGTGTAGACGGTCCAGCCGTTCGGGTGCCAGAACACCTGACCCGGCGCTTCTTCCTGCATGTGGAAGAGGTCCATCTCGCGGCCCAGCTTGCGGTGGTCGCGTTTGGCGGCTTCTTCGAGCATGTTCAGATGCTTGCGCAGGTCTTCCTTGTTGCGGAAGGCGGTGCCGTAGATGCGTTGCAGCATGGCGCGGTTTGAATCGCCGCGCCAGTAGGCACCGGCCACGCTCATCAGTTTGAAGGCGTCGCCCGGAACCTGTCCGGTGTGCAGCAGGTGCGGGCCACGGCAGAGATCCTGCCACTCGCCATGCCAATACATGCGCAGTGGCTCGTCGCCGGGGATGCTTTCGATCAGCTCGACCTTGTAGGGCTCGCCGCGATCCTCGTAGTACTTGATCGCCACGTCGCGGTCCCAGACCTCGGTGCGCACGGCATCGCGGGCGTTGATGATCTCTTTCATCTTCTTTTCGATCGCGCCCAGATCTTCGGGGGTGAAGGGCTCTGCGCGGTCGAAATCGTAGTACCAGCCGTCCTTGATGACCGGGCCGATGGTGACTTTGACGTCGGGCCAGATCTCCTGCACGGCGCGGGCCATGATGTGCGCGAGGTCGTGCCGCACCAGCTCCAGCGCGGGGGCCTCATCCGCCATGGTGTTGATGGCGATCTTGGCATCCGCTTCAAGCGGCCACTGGAGATCCCAGTGCTGGCCGTCGACCATCGCGGAGATGGCTTTCTTGCCAAGGGATTTGGAAATGGATGCAGCGACTTCGGCGGGGGTTACGCCCTTGTCAAAGTCTCGGCTGTTGCCATCGGGAAAGGTCAGGGAAATCTGGCTCATGGCCATGCTCCTCGTCGTTTTGGCGCCCACGGAACGCCCGGTTGCGGGTTATGTGTGGCCGCCTTTTGGCGGGGCGCGGCGGAGGTGTCAAGCGGTGGGGGGACCCGGGGGGGAATTGGATGCGTGTTCTATTTTCGTTCTTTCATTGCGCGCGAAGCTGTGCCACGCTCGCGCCAAAGGGGAGCCGGGTGAGGGCATTGTCATGCGCAGCTATGAAGAGATTCTGAACATTGCCGCCGATCGCAAAGGCGGGCGGGCGGTTTTGCTGGAAGGCACGGCTCCGCCGAAGTCGGCGGACGAACTGGCGGCGATCCCGGATGACCGCTGGCTCGCGCAGTTTTCGCGCGGGATCATGAACGCCGGGATCAGCTGGACCGTGGTGGACAAGAAATGGCCGGGGATCAAAGAGGCGTTCCATGGCTTTGACGTGGGACGCGTAGGGCATATGTCCGACGATTGGTTTGACGAACTGATCACCGACACCCGGATTGTGCGCAGCCCGCCCAAGGTGCGGGCCATTCAGGAAAACGCGGTGTTCATCCAGGAAGTCAGCCGGGAGTACGGCAGCTTTGGCCGCCGCATCGGCGACTGGCCTTCGGAGGATTACGCGGGGCTTCTGGCCTGGCTGCAAAAGGAAGGATCGCGGCTGGGCGGGGCGACGGGGGCCTATGCGCTCAGGATGCTGGGCAAGGAGAGCTATATCCTGTCGGGCAGCGTTGTGACGCGGCTGATCGCGGAAGGGGTGATCGACAAGGCGCCGACCTCCAAGGGTGCAAAGAAGGCGGTGCAGGACGCGTTCAACACCTGGAAAGAGCAGAGCGGGGAGAGCCTGACGGTGATTTCCCGCGTGCTGGCGCAGAGCGTGGATGGGTGAGGCGATGCCGGGGCAGAGCCCCGGCCTACGGGCTGCTGCGCCCGGGCAATCGCAGGGCGAGGATGCGCTTGGGTTCGATTGGATATTTGGACAGAGAAGAAAGCCGGCTCGGGGCTTGGGTTTCTGACGGTGCTGCCTATTGTGTGCGGCGGATTGAACTGGAGGCAGCATGACAGAGATTGCTTACATTGACGGGCCGCGCGGGGAGAGTTTGGCCTATGCGTATACGGCGGGAACCGGTCCCTGCGTGGTGTTTTTGTCGGGCTATCGCTCGGACATGGAAGGAACCAAGGCGGTGCATCTGGAGGCATGGGCGAAGGCGCGGGGGCGGGCGTTTCTGCGGCTCGATTACAGCGGGCATGGCGTCTCCGGCGGGGTGTTTGAGGACGGCTGCATTGGCGACTGGGCGGCGGATGCCGAGGCCGTGGTGCGGCATGTGACGGAGGGGCCGGTGGTGCTGGTGGGCAGTTCCATGGGGGGCTGGATCGCGTCGATCCTGTCGCAACGGCTTGATGTCGCGGGATTTGTCGGAATTGCTGCGGCGCCGGATTTCACCGAGGATGGCTTTTGGGCCGGGTTTGACGACGCGCAGCGCCGGGCGGTGATGGAAGAGGGCGGGGTCGAACTGCCGTCTGCCTATGAGGATCCCTATATCGTGACAAGGAGGCTGATCGAGGACGGGCGCGAGAACCTTGTGTTGCGCGCGCCGCTGCCGATGGGTTGGCCGGTGCGGCTTTTGCAGGGCACCGAGGATGAGGCGGTTTCGCGCGAGACCGCTCTGGCTTTGCTTGATCATATCGAAGGTGCGGATGTGCGGTTGACGCTGGTCAAGGGAGCCGATCACCGGTTTTCCGAGCCGGAGTGCCTCGCGCTGATCGAAGAGGCGGTGCTGGAGGTTCTGGGCTGAGTTATGGGGCGGGGCTTGGGTGATCTGGATGCTGAACTGGCCGCCGGGGAGGCGCGGGTTCCGGGGATCACACCCGGCACGGAAAAGCGCGTGATCTGGGCCGGGGCCGCGGGCGTGCGGACAGGGCTGAGCCTTGTCTATATCCACGGGTTTTCAGCGACCTCCGAAGAGCTGCGTCCGATGCCGGATCTGGTGGCGCAGGCGCTTGGGGCCAACCTGTTTTTCACGCGGCTTGCGGGGCACGGGGTGCCGGGCGCGGAGATGGGCAAGGCGACGCTGGAGGATTGGCTTGACGACCTGCGGCAGGCTGTGGCGATTGGTCAGCGGATCGGGGAGCGAACCGTTCTGATCACCTGTTCCACCGGGTCCACGCTGGCGGCGCTGGCGCTGGCCGAGGGGGCGGATGTGGACGGCGTGGTGATGCTCGCGCCGAATTTCCGTATCAAATCCGCCGCCGCGCGGATTTTGACCTGGCCGGGTGTTGAAATCTGGGGGCCAATCGTGGCCGGCAAAGAACGGCAGATCGAGGTGCGCAACGCGGCGCATGGCGTGTTCTGGACCACGCGCTATCCCACGGCGGCGCTGTTTCCCATGGCGCGTGCGGTCAGGGCGGCGCGCAGCATTGACTACGCGGCGATCAAGACCCCGGCCATGGTGCTTTTTGATCCAGATGACGCGATCATCGACCATGGGCAGACGCGCCATGTGGCGGCGCGCTGGGGTGGATCGGTGGCGGTGGAGACCGTGCATATGGGGGCCGAAGACGACTGCTATCACCATGTGATTGCAGGGGATATTCTCTCGCCCGGGCAGTCGGTGCCGCTGGCGGAGAGGATTACGGAGTGGATTAAACGTTTGGGAGAGACGAGATGGAACAACGGATCAGCCTGATCACATTGGGCGTGCGCAACATGGATGCGGCGGCGGGGTTTTACGAGGCGCTCGGATGGCGCCGGGTGGAGACGCAGGACGGGGTGGTTGCCTTTGATCTGCTGGGGCAGACGCTGGGCCTCTATCCGCTGGAGGATCTGGCGCGGGATATGGGCCTGTCGCCGGATGAGATCGGCACCGGGGCCTCGACCCTGTCTCACAATGTCGACAGCCGCGAAGAGGTCGACGCTCTGGCGGCCAAGGCCGAAGCGGCGGGGGCCAAGGTGCTCAAGGCCCCGCATGAGGTCTTCTGGGGCGGCTACATCAGCTATTTCAAGGACCCCGAGGGCCATGTCTGGGAAGTGGCACACAATCCGTTTTCACAGCTGGGGCCGGAAGGGGCCTTTCGCTGGAACGGCTACGGGTAATGCCACGCCGCAAACCGAAATCCATGCGCGGGCTGGAGGATCTGGGCCGTGTGCGCCTGTCCAAACACTTCTTTTTGCGCGAGTTTCTGCATTCGGAGATAGGCAACCTCTACGGTATCCCGAACATCCCGGAAGACCCGGATCTGGCCATCGAAAGGGGTGAAGCGTTCTGTCAGACCATTCTGGATCCGCTTCAGGAGACCTTCGGGCGGATCTTTGTGCGCTCGGGCTATCGCGCCCCTGCGCTTAACGCGTTTGGCAATGAAAACGGGCTGAATTGCGCGGCGAATGACTGGCATCTGGAGTGCCATATCTGGGACATCCCGGATCGGCCTATCGCCGGGGCCTCCATTGCGATCCCCTGGTTTGCCGATCAGTACGCGCAGGGGCGCGACTGGCAGGATCTGGCGTGGTGGCTTTATGATCACGTGCCGTTTGCCGAGGTTTGGTTTTTTCCCAAGCTCTGCGCTTTCAACATTTCCTGGCGGCCGAAGCCGCAGCGCCGCATCGACAGCTATATCGCGCCGAAAGGCTGCCTGTTGCGGCCCGGTGCCGCGCCGTCCGAGCCAGAGGCGCAGCGGCGCGCGCGATATGCCGATTTTCCGGGCATTTCCGGGGCCGTGTTACCCTTACGTTAACTCTGCGGGTGCACAGTGTTTGCCTGACGCCTTTCGCCTTGGCACAGTCCGGGCAGACCAGTTGAGACGAGTGCCCCTTTGCCCGATTCGCTTCGAAGCCGTAGCGCCAAGGATGCGCCTTTGACCCTGCCACAGCGGCAGGGATTGACGCTGGCCGCCGAGTACCTCGCGCGGGAAATCCCGCTTGGCATGGAGCAGAGCGCCTTTGGCAGCAGCCTTGTGGCCCCGTCCCCGGTGATCGGGGTGGGGGCGGAGGCGCTGGTGCGGCTTGGCATCTTTGCTTCGGGGGCGCGCGGCGGGGTTTACACACGTGTTGTTGCGCGGGAGGATCTGCGCCCGCACCTTGGTCGGCTCAGCCCGGTGCAGGCTGATTTTGATCATACCTTTCAGGCTTTTATCTCCCACGCGGCGGGCCATGCGGAAACCTTGCCGGATACGCGCGCGGCGTTCACCCTGCCCGAAACACACCGCAAGATCGGCGTTGTACTGCTTCGGCTTGGCTATCTGGCGGAGGAGCGGCACGGGGTCTACTGGACCGAAGCCGTGGCCCCCTTCATGCGCGAGGCCGTGCTCTGGGACGAGAAGGGGCAATGCCTGTCGGAGATCTGGCAGGCGCAGGAGGAGGCCGAGGCGCGGCATTTCTTTGCCGGTCTGCCGGACCATCTGCGCGTGGCTCTGCAACGCACGGTGATCGAACAGGGCAGTTTCGAAGGGCTGGACATGCTGCGGCGGCATTGGACCGAGCAGGGTTGGAGCGAGATCCGGCAAGACACACCCGGCGATCTTCTTGAAGCGGGATTCAAGGTTAACTACTTCACAACCCTTGTGCGGTTAATTCGGGAAGGACGGGGCTGAGCTTGCCAAGGTGATGACGCCCCCGCGTGATCAACCCGGAGAACCCGCATCATGCCCTCTCAGCCCGAGGCGCTCCGAAGATGAGTGCACATCCCGCCCATAGCCATCCGCTGGCCAACCTGCCGCGCATGACCCAATCGAACCAGCCTCTGGGGCAGATCGCCGCCGCCCGCGCGGCGAGCGGCTCTGACCCGGCGTTCAACGATTTCCTGCGCGAGACCACCCATGTGATGCGCAGCGAGCGGACCATCGCGGGCGCTTTGAAATCCTGTTTCCATGCCCATGTGATCCGCCGCGACGCGCTCGGGATTGCTTTTGGCACAGGGTCGGTTCTGGCGGATCTGCAAGGACAGATGGTGGCGGTGCCCGATCAGGTTGCGCTGACCGAAGACGTGTTCAGCACCGGCAAACAAGAGCGCGGATTTCTGGGCGCCAGCCGGGTCTGGCTGCAGGGTCATCATCGCGGTCCCGGTCCTTTCGGTGCGCCCACGGGGCGGGCGCTGCGCTACCGGGAACTGTCTGAAACCTATGCCAAAAACAACCGCATCAGCGACATCTGGAGCGTGCGGGATCATGGCGCGGTCTGCGCGCAACTGGGGCTGGAGCCAGAGCGGCTGGCGGCCGATCTGTGGCAGCGCGCGGACCTTGAGACCATGCCGTTTCGCCCGGAGGTGGACCAGCAGGGGCCCTATACCGGCGAAGGCAACGGCAGCCAGTGGGGACTGGCGTTTGCGGAGCTTCTGACGCGGATTCTGGATGGCGAGCTCCAGACCATCACGGACCAGTACGACGCGGCCTGCGGGCTGAGCTTTCCCGGCGGCGTCGAGCAGTTTGGCCATGATGCGGCAACGCAATTCTGGATGGGCCTGCGCGCGGCTTTCCCCTCGGCGGAGTTCAGGGTCCACCACACGATGGGATGCGAAGAGCCGCTGATGCCGGCCCGCGCGGCGGTGCGCTGGTCGCTGTCCGGGCGGCACGAAGGCTGGGGCATTTTCGGGCCACCGACAGGCGCGCCGGTGCACATCATGGGCATGAGCCACGCGGAATTCGGCCCGCAGGGGCTGCGCCGGGAATGGACGCTCTACGATTCGCTGGCCATCTGGATGCAGATCGTGGCACATCGGGGGGTATGACCGAGACACCGCCACCCGGACTTTCAGAGACAACCCAAGCCACCTATGAGCGCGAAGCCGCCGCGTATGATGCGCAGCGTGGGCGCAGCTTGTTTGAACGCGGCTGGCTGGAGCGGACCTTGCGCGATGTGCCCAGAGGCGGGCCGGTGCTCGATCTGGGCTGCGGCGCCGGGGAGCCGATTGGCCGCTATCTGTCCGAGCAGGGCTTTGCCCTGACCGGCGCGGATTTTGCCGAGCCCATGCTGGAGATTTTCCGAAATCGGTTTCCGAAGGCAGCGGCGATCAACGCAGACATGCGCGTGCTGGATCTGGGCCAGCGTTTTGATGCGATCATTGGCTGGGGCTCGTTCTTTCACCTCACCATGGACGAACAGCGCGCGGCCCTGCCGCGCATCGCAGACCACCTCAATCCCGGCGGGCGGCTGCTGCTAACCGTGGGGCCGGGTGCGGGCGAGGCGCTTGGCCACGTGAACGGCGCGCCGGTCTATCACGCCTCACTGAGCGAAGAGGACTACCGGGCGATTCTCTGCGCTGCGGGTTGCGAGACCGAAAGCTTTGCGCCAAACGATCCCGAGACCCATGGTCACACGCTTCTGTTGGCGCGACGTAAATAATAAATATCGCTGTTAACGCCTTGTTAACATGTCGGAAGCCACTATGGTCGACCACAAGTACTTGCGTTTAGGTTGACGAGTGACCACTAGATGCGCCAGATTTCTGGCACAGAATCTAGGGGGATGCTGCTATGTTGAAACGCGCGAGCGCGCTTGCTGCCGCTGTGGTTACGGCCACGACACTGTCGGCCCAGGCGCAGGACACCTGCGGCGGGCTTTACACCGTCCAACGCGGCGACAGCCTGTCGCTGATTGCTGACAAGCTCTACAAGAACGTCGGCGCCTGGTCCGCGATCTACCGCAACAACATCGACATCATCGCCAGCCCGGACAGCATTCGCGTGGGCGCGACCTACCGCATGCCCTGCATCGACGGCCTGCCGACGGGCCTCAAAGGCGGCACCGTTGTCGAAGCCAACGCAACCGCTGCGCCGAAGATCGCCCCGGCCGCCGCGCCGGTCAGCACCGAAGCGCAGCTGGCCGCGCGCCAGCGCAGCGCGGCCGAGGCTGCGGGGGGCGTGGATGTGCGCCTGCTCGCCGGTGACGATTTCCGCCCCTTCACCAACCGCCTCCAGATGAGCTCGGGCATGATCACCGATCTGGTGAATCGCGCCTTTGTCGCCGATGACAGCACCGGCCAGCACAAGTTCTACTGGGTCAACGACCGCTCCGTGCACCTTGACCCGATGCTCGCCGACGGCATGGTGGATCTGGCCTTCCCCTGGAAAAAGCCGCGCTGCGAAGAGGGCGACACCAATTCGGTCTGCACCGATTACGTCTTCTCTGAGCCGATGTTCGAGATGCTGGTGGTGCTCTTCACCTCCCGTGATCGTCCGGTCACCTTCAACAGCGAAGCCGATCTTGCAGGTATGCGCGTGTGCAGCCCGCTCGGCTTTGAGGCGGGCAGCCGGCAAGGTGGCGGCCACTACCTGACCAAGATGGGCGCGCGTCTGCAGCAGCCGGTGAGCGCCGAGGAGTGCTTCAACCGTCTGGTGAACGGCAGCGCCGATGCGGTGGCGATGAACGAGTTCACCGGCCGCGTGGTGCTCAAGGACATGGGGCTGACCTCGGATGTGGAGCTGATGCTGCGCCGTCCGCTGGCGATCGAAGGGCTGCATGTGGTTGCGCACAAGAACAACCCGCGCGCAGATGCGCTGATTGGCGCGTTCAACGCGGGGCTTGATGAGATGCGCGAGAGCGGAGAGTACCTCAACGTGATCGACACCCATATGTCCAGCATCTGGGCGGGGCTCTGATCCATGGGTCACTGGACACAGATGGCCGCGGCGGGGATCGTCGCGGCGCTTGGAAGCCTCACCGGCGGCGCGGCACTGGCGCAGGATTGCGCCCCCACCGCGCACCGCGTCGGGGCAGGTGAGACCATCTTTACCATTGCCGAGGCGCGCTATGGTGACCCGGAAAAGTGGACGCTGATCTACTATGCCAACGAGGTCGCGCTGACCGCTTCGGTGTTCCAGGTCAAGCCGGGTGACATGCTGATCATTCCCTGCGAGGCGACCACGGTCACCGCCGATGCAACCCCCTTGCAGACGGATGTGGAGAACGCGGAGCTCAAGCTGCTGACCGGCTCAAACTACGAGCCGTTCACCGATCTCGGCTGGCCGGGGCAGGGGATGCTGACGGAGCTTGTCAACGCGGCGATGGAAACCACGCCGGACCCGGTGACCTATTCGATCACCTGGGAGAATGACTGGGGCAAGCATTTCCCGGCGCTCAACGACAAGACCTTTGACATGGGCTTCCCGTGGTATCAGCCGGACTGCGACTCCCAGCGCGATTCAGAGCGCTGCGTGAACTACCACTTCTCGGATCCGTTGGCCGAAGTGCTGATGCTGCTCTTCGTCAAGGACGGCTCGGATTTCACCTTCGAGCGGGATGAGGACATCTTTGGCAAGAAGATCTGCCGCCCCGATGGCTTCCTGTCCTTTGACCTCGACACGCCGGAACGGCAATGGCTGACGACCGGCAAGGTCGAACTGGTCCGCGCGGACGATGAGCCGGCCTGTTTCAACAAGCTTCTGGATGGCGAAGTTGATGCGGTGTCTCTGAACGTCTTCCTTGGCGCGCAGGTGACCAAGGAGATGGGGCTGCAGGGGCAGGTTGTGCCGCTGGACCGGCCGGTGTCGTCGCTGGGCATGCATATGATCATTTCCAAGCGGCACTGGCGCGGGACGACGTTCCTGTATCGCTTCAATGCGGGGCTGGCGAAGCTCAAGGAAAGCGATAGGTACAACGAGATTGTCTCCAAGCATCTGGGCGTTTTCTGGGATCGGATGCAGGCGGACGGGTGAGCCGTGGTCTCCGCCCCGTGACCTACTCTAATGAACCGGCGCAAATTTGCGCCGGTTTTTCTTTCCGCTCTTTCCAAGGCGAACGGGTCTGGTAATGTGCCGGAAACTATAAGTTTTCTCTTGGTGCGTGTCTGCTGGGCCGCGCCGGACCGAAGGGTGGCTGGGACGTGCGCGAAACTGTTGTCTTCATTCCGGGGCTTCTGGCCGATGCGCGCGCTTTCGGGCCGCAACTGGCGGATCTGAGCCGCGATTTTGCTGTCATGTGCATCGCCCCGACACAGGGCGAGCGGATTGAAGAGATTGCCTCCGGCATGCTCGATCTGCTGCCCAAACGCTGCGCGCTGGTCGGGCACGGCATGGGTGGCATGGTGGCGCTGGAGGTGGCGCGGCGCGCGCCGGACCGGGTGTCGCGGCTCGCTCTGATGGACACCTCGCCGCTGGCGGACACCCCGCAGCAGGCGGCGGAGCGCGATCCGCGCATCGTGCGGGCCAAGACCGGGCGGTTTCGCGAGGTGCTGGAGTATGAATTGCCGCTGGAGGCACTGGCACCGGGACCGTATCGCAATGACATTCTCGCGCTGGCGCGGGACATGGCGGAGGTGCTGGGGCTTGAGGTGTATCTGCGGCAGGCCCGCGCGCTGCAGCGGCGGCGTGATCAGCAGGGGACGCTGCGCAAGATCGCGGTGCCTGTGCTGGTGCTCTGCGGCGGGCAGGATCCGCTTTTTGAGGTCAAACGCCATGCTTTCATGGCCGACCTGATCCCCGGCGCGGTGCTGGAGGTGATCGAAGAGGCGGGGCATTTGCCCGCGCTGGAAGCCCCCGAAGCCGTGGCGGACGCCCTGCGCCGCTGGCTTGCCATGCCGCTGATGCTGCGCTGAGCCTGCGCTGCCTCCTCCGCGCGCCTGCGGCGCGCGTCCGGTGATCCGGCGGCCTGCGTTTGTGTGGCGGGGCATTGATATTTGGACAGAGAAGAAGCAGGGGATTGACGGCTGCGGCCGCGCTTCTTATTGCGGCGCTTGCGCGGAAGGCTGGACGGCCGCTTTCTCTCCTTGGAGAGCGAGAGGAAAGTCCGGACTCGCTGAAGCATCGGTGCCGGGTAACGCCCGGGCAGGGTAACCTGACGGAGAGCGCCACAGAAATGAAACCGCCCCTTCTTCGGATGGGGTAAGGGTGAAACGGTGGGGTAAGAGCCCACCGGGGGGCTGGCAACAGACCCCGCATGGCAAGCCCCACCGGGAGCAATGCCAAATAGGGACCGCGCGCCCGCCTGATTCCCTTTCGGGTTTTCCCGGGTCGGAATATCGGGGCAGGGGGGCTTCACCCCGAGTGGTCCGGGTTGGCAGCTTGAGCCATGTGGCAACGCATGGCCCAGAGGAATGGCCGTCCAAGGCGCCCGGGAGACCGGCGCCGGGACAGAATCCGGCTTACAGGCCTTCCGCGCGTTCTTCTGTTTCGGGTTTCGCCCGAAACGCCTTTATTTTCTCGCCTACCCCGTTGACTCGGGGGGCGGTGCGGGTAAAAGGCAGGCTCGAACGATTTTCACGGGGCTGCCGCCCTGTAGCAGCACGACCCCAGGAGACACGACAATGGCGAAGCCGACGACTATCAAGATCCGCCTGAACTCGACCGCAGGCACCGGCCACTTCTATGTGACCAAGAAAAACGCACGCACCATGACCGAGAAAATGGTCATCCGGAAGTACGACCCGGTTGCGCGCAAGCACGTGGAATACAAGGAAGGCAAGATCAAGTAATCTTGCGCGTTCCTTTCGGAACGAAGAAGGCCGCGCAGGGTTCCTGCAGCGGCCTTTTCTGTGTTTGATCGGGAGGCGGTGGAGGCCCTAGTCGGAGACGATCCGCGCGTCTTCCATGATCACTGCCTGCCAGGTTTGTGGGTCCGTGACGCGGCGCAGGGTGCCTTGCAGGGTAATGCGTTTGTTTTCGTCCACCGCAGGGATCGGCTCGGCCAGCGAGACCATCAGCGAGGCCCCGTGATCGAGGCTGCCGCAGAACGGGCAGGTGCCCATGTCCGCCACCAGCATCAGTTCCTGGACGAGTTCACCGGGCAGCGCCGGGGCGGCGTAGCCGGTGATGGTGATGGATTGCGGGGCTTCGGCAATCCCGGCCGGGTAGCGCTTTTTCACCTCGTAGGAGGTTTCCGTCACGATCTCGTCGATCTCGATATCATCCAGCAGGTCCCATGTGTCCGGCTGGGCGGCAGCGGATGTGGCGCCAAGGGCGGCGAGCAGGGCGATCGGACTGGTTTTCATGGCGTCTCTCTGCGGATTTGGGCAACTTGCGTTATAGTATAACGCTTCTAGGGCCCTGGGTGAATCCCCGCACAGGGGTCATCGGCGAATTCCGGCCAAACCGTGCGGGGGCGAGTCTTTATGGCAACGGATCGGCGGGCGCGCCCGCCTCATTGCTCCAGCGGCGCTCGTCATGGGCGCGGTCCACGTGCTGGACGCGGTCGTGGTTGGGGTAGTGCACCCGGTCGCGCACGGCCCGCGTTCCGATGACCAGAAGGCGGGCCGGGGCCTTGCTGCGGTTCTCGATGCAATGGCCTGTCTCGACCCCGGCCTTGAAGCAGGCCGCCTCACCGGCGGTGAGCGGCGTTTCCGTGTCGCCTTCGCGCAGGGTGACATTGCCGTCGAGCACATAGACCATTTCGTCCTCTTCCGCGTGCCAGTGCAGCGTGGATGAGCTGGAGCCCGGTTGCAGGATTTCCTCATGCGCGCCGAACTGGGTCAGCCCGCCGCTGTCGCTGAACCTCAGCTCTTCGTAAGGCCCGCAAGCGCCGTCTCCCGTTTCCCGCTTCACTGCCTCGCGCGTGATCTTTGGCATAGACCAGTCTCCCCCGTGGTTGCCCTGAGCCTAGCGCGGATCGCGCACCAAGCAATAAAAACCTCGCCAAACGAAAAGGGCCGGTCGCGGTGACCGGCCCTTTCGTAAGTGTCATGGTGCAAATGTTATTCGCGGTTGCCGAACAGCTGCAGCAGGAACATGAACATGTTGATGAAGTCGAGGTAGAGGCTCAGCGCGCCCATGATGGCGGCTTTGCCCAGCCACTCCTGATCCGCATGTGCGGCGTGCTGGATGTACTCGTTCTTGATCTTCTGCGTGTCATAGGCGGTCAGACCCGCGAAGATCAGCACACCCAGGATCGACACGGCGTAATAGATCGCCGGCGATTGCAGGAAGATGTTGAGCAGCGACGCCACGATGATGCCGATCACACCCATGATCAGGAAGGAGCCCCAGCCGGAGATGTCCTTTTTCGTGGTGTAGCCCCAGAGCGACAGACCGGCAAAGGCGATCGAGGTCACGAGGAAGATCTGCGCGATCGAGTAGCCGGTGAAGGCCACGAAAATCCACGCCATCGACAGGCCCATGATGGCCGCGAACGCATAGAAGAACAGCTGTGCGCCAGCCATTGACAGCCGGTTGATCATGCCGCCGAAGAGGAAGATCATGCCCAGCGGTGCGAACATCACGATCCAGCCGAGGATATTCGGCTGCAGCGTCGCCGGGTCGCGGAAGATGCTCAGCAGATCGGCGTTGGAGCCAACAGCCCAGGCCACGAGGAACGTCAGCAGCGTGCCAACGGACATCGTCGCGTAGACCTTGTTCATATGGGCGCGCAGCCCTTCGTCAATCTGGGCGGCGCGGGCGCCGGAGACGCCAGAAGCCCGGATCGTGTTAAAGTCAGCCATGAAAAGCCTCCGATTAATCCCTGTTCAACTCCGCGCGACAGGCGCGGACCCCACGCGTGCCAATGCAAGCGTGGACCCTGAATGGAATATTGGGGAAGCCCCGGCGTTTTTCAAGCACAACCGGCCGATCTGCGACCGAAAGACAGGTTTCAAATGCGCCAATTTGACGGAGCGTCCCAAAACGGGCGGCTGGCTTCGGATTGTGCCGCATCGCGCGACAATCCGATGTCGCTCAGCGCCGCGTCGTCAAGCCTGGCCAGAGCGCGGCGTTGCCGGGCAAGCGCGGCCCACTGGCCGAGGCGGGAGAGGGGGCGCAGCGCAATCTGCGGGGCGATCAGGGGTAGAGCACGGATCATGATAGTCTCCTTCAAGAATTGTGATGATACCGGACTTGGTCATTTCGTATGGTGATGATATGCAGGATGTGCGATCATTTGTGAAACGAATGTTCTTTAAGTATTCCATCACGAGGATTGATGAATGCGAAATCTCGACATCACCACCCTGCGCTCTTTCCTGGCCGTGGCCGATTCCGGGGGTGTGACACGGGCCGCCGGTTTCCTGAACCTGACGCAATCGGCGGTCTCCATGCAGCTCAAACGGCTCGAAGAGATGCTCGATCTCAAGTTGCTGGAGCGCTCGGGGCGCGGCGTGACGCTGACACCCGCCGGGGTGCAGCTGCAGACCTATGCGCAGAAGATGATTGATCTGAACGACGAGATTTACAGCCGTCTGACCGATCAGAGCTGGGAGGGCGAGCTGGTGCTCGGCGTGCCGCATGACATCGTCTACCCGGTGATCCCCGAGGTGCTGCGGCGTATGGGGCGCAGCCATCCGCGTGTGAAGGTGCGGCTGGTCAGCTCTTATACGCGGGACGTGAAGGGGCTGTTCTCCAAGGGAGAGGCGGATGTGATCCTGACCACCGAAGACACGGTGGGCGAGGGGGGCGAAACGCTGGCCTCCGTGCCGCTGCGCTGGGTTGGCGCGCCGGGGGGCACCGCCTGCCGGGCGCGGCCCCTGCGGCTGGCCTATAACCAGAACTGCGGCTTCCGCCCTGCGGCGCTGGCCTTGCTGGACAAGGCGGGGATTGATTGGGAGATGGCGGTGACCACGGACAGCGACCGCACGGTCGAAGCCTCGGTCAGCGCCGATCTGGCGGTGACGTCGCATCTCGAAGGGCACGCGCCGGAGTTTCTGGAGTACATTGATCCCGGCATCCTGCCGGATCAGGGCCTGCAGGCGATCAACATGTATGGGACCAGCACCCGGCGCGAGTTGGTTGCGGTGATGCAGGACTACCTGCGGCAGGGGTTTGCGGCGGTCAGCACGCGGCCCGGCAGCGCCAGCACAGGCTTCGCCGCCTGAGACTGTGCGTCTCGGGAGGTGTCAGAGTGCCGGTCCGGTAGGCCGGGGCTTTGCCCCGGTGCGCCGGGAGGGGCGGGGGCGGTCGCTCAGGGCGTCCAGAGCCAGATGCACGATCCCGTGTTTCGGCGCATTGGCGGGCCAGACCGCAAAAGCCTCAATCGCAGGCAGGCTCCAGTCCGGCAGCACATGCACCATCCGCCCCGCCGCAATGTCGTCCTGTGCGAGGAAATCGGGCACCATCGCCAGTGCCGCCCCGGCTTTGGACAGGCTGTAGAGCGCCGATACGTCGTTGGTCTGCGCGATAGGCTCCAGCCGGACAGTCGCCGTCTGACCGCTGGCATCGGTGAACCGCTCGGTCCGGGCATGCACCGCTTCCAGCGTGTACCACGGCCAGTCCTGAAGTTGCGCGGGGTGGGAGACCGGCCCGCGCGCGTCGACCAGGGCGCGCGGGGCCACCAGCACACGGCGCAGGTCGAACAACCGGCGCGAGGTGGCGGAGGTTCTGGCCCCCGCACCCAGCCGAATGGCCAGATCGAACCGATCCGCGATCAGCTCCCGCCGCACGTCCGAGACATCCAGCGTCAGCGCGATGCGGGGATAGCGGGCGGAGAAGGCGGCAATCCGCGCCATCAGCACCGATTGAGACAGAACGGCGGGCAGGGTGATCCGCAGGGTGCCGCTGGGCTCCTTGGCCTCGGCGGACAGGTCCGCCAGCTCCCCTTCGACCGCCGCCAGCATCTTGTGCGTCGCCGCCAGAAGCCGCTCCCCTTCCGGCGTCAGGCTCAGTTTGCGGGTCGAGCGGTAGATCAGCGGCACGCCAAGCTGCTCTTCGAGCTGCGAGACATGGTGGCTGACCACCGAAGGCGACAGCGCCAGATCCCGCGCCGCCCCGCGAAAGGAGCCGTGGTCGATGGTCCGGGCAAAGATGGCCAACTGGCGCAGGCGGTCGATCATAGTTCAAGAAATCCGAACAGTGAGATTTAAATATCCTATCTTATGAAACATTGGAGATTTGTCCATCTTAACGGCACGCACCGCGACAAACGTCAGACGACAAACGCGGTCCTCACAATCGCAAAAGGACAGATCCCATGACCAAGACACGCACGCTTTTCGCTGGCATCGCCACCGCCATTTCCTTTGCCGGTGCCGCTCTTGCCGACAACACCGAGACCGTTCAGGTTTTCTATGACCTGCTCAGCAACCCCGGCTCCGAAAGCCATCAGGCCGCCCTTGTGGAGGTGACGGAAGCGGATTGGCAGAGCATCGGCGACTACTCCGGCAAGTCCAAGAGCCGCGAGGCGTTCCTTGGCCAGATGGGCGGCTTTTCCAAGCTGATCCCGGACATGAACTGGAAAGTCGAGGCGATGCACGAAAGCGGCGACGTGGTTGTGGTGCGCAGCCGTGCCACCGGCACCCCGGTTGCGCCGTTCTTTGGCGTGGACGGTCAGGGCCGCAGCTTTGACATCCTGACCATCGACATTCACGAGCTGGAAGACGGCAAGATTGCCCGCACCTACCATGTCGAAGACTGGGCCGGCGCGCTGCAGCAGCTTTCGGGCAAGTAATCCCGGTTTGACCCGGTCCCCCGGCCCCGCGCCGGGGGATTACACGCCGACGTCCGGCCCGTAGCAGAGCATCGGTTCTTCGTCCTGCTGCGCCTCGTAGAGCACCGTGCTGGTCGGATCGTTTTCAAACACCGCCCGCAGCTTGTCACCTTCCTGGAAGAAGGACCAGCACTGCGGTTCCGGCTTGTCCTCGTAGACAAAACAGATCGACCCGGCCTCTTCGTACCAGTAGCCATCCTTGCATTTGCCATCGAGGAAGGACCAGCGCACCTGCCGGTTCGGCAGGTACTCCTCGGCGCCGTAGGCTTTGCCCGCGAGGCCGAAATAAAGGGTCTTTCCGTCAACGTAGCGTTCGAAATCCCCACCCGACATCGATTCTGCCGCGATGGCGGTGAGGGGGCTCAGGCCAAGAAACAGGCCAAGGGCAAGAGAGGCTGTGCGTGTCATGCCGCCATTGTGCCCAAGGCCCGCCGAACGGGGAAGAATTTAGTTGCTTTTGAGTTAATTTGCGCAAGGCCCCGCCGGTTTTTCGGGCCGAGGCGGAGGGTTATCCTTCCAGCCCGGTCAATGCGGCGGCAAATTCTTCGGGATCAAACGGGGCAAGATCGTCGATCTGCTCGCCCACGCCGATGGCATGGATCGGCAGGCCGAACTTGTCCGCCAGAGACACCAGAACGCCGCCCTTGGCGGTGCCGTCGAGCTTGGTCATGACAAGGCCCGACACGTCCGAAAGCTTCTGGAAGGTCTCGACCTGATTGACCGCGTTCTGCCCGGTGGTGGCATCGAGCACCAAGAGCGTGTTGTGCGGCGCTTCGGGGTCTTTCTTGCGGATCACCCGGACGATCTTGGCCAGTTCTTCCATAAGATCCGCGCGGTTCTGCAACCGGCCTGCGGTGTCGATCATCAGAAGATCCGCGCCGTCGGCCTGCGCGCGGGTCATGGCGTCAAAGGCGAGGCTCGCCGGGTCCGTGCCTTCGGGTGCGGTCAGCACCGGCACATTGGCGCGCTCACCCCAGACCTGAAGTTGCTCCACGGCGGCGGCGCGGAAAGTGTCGCCTGCGGCAATCACCACCTTCTTGCCCGCAGCGCGGAACTGGCTGGCCAGTTTGCCGATGGTTGTGGTCTTGCCGGAGCCGTTCACCCCAACCACCAGAACCACCTGAGGTTTGGTCGGGTAGAGCGGCAGCGGGCGGGCCACCGGCTCCATGATGCGGGCGATCTCGCTGGCGAGCAGTTGCTTGATCTCCTGCACCGAAAGTTTCTTGCCCATGCGCCCTTCGGCGATGTTCGCGGCGACGCGCAGGGCCGTATCGACCCCCATGTCCGAGGCGATCAGCAGCTCTTCGAGGCTTTCGACCATATCATCGTCAAGCACACGCTTGACCACCGGCGCGCCGGACTGGCGGCCAAACAGACGGCCCAGAAGGCCCGGCTGCGCGGCCTCTGCGGGGGCCTCTTCGAGCGCGGCGGCGATGGAGAGGTCTTCGGGGGCCTCGTCCGTATCTTCCGGCGCGGGGGCCTCTTCCGGAGCTTCGGGCGCGGCGGGCTCTGCCGGGGCCGGGGCTTCGGGAACCGGGGCAGGGGCCGGCTCCGGATCCGCTGGCGGGATCACCTCCGGCTCTGGTCTGGGTTCGGGTAGCGACGGCTCAGGCTCAGGGGCAGGCTCGGGCGCGGGTGCCGGTTCGGGGGCCGGCTCCGGCACCTCCTGCGGCGCGGCAGGGGGAGTTTCGACCGGGGCTTGCGGCGTCTCGACAGGGGGCTCTACAGGCGCTTCAACCGGGGTCTCGGGCACTTCCTCCTGACCACCGTCTTCGACAATGGCCTCCAGCCCCTCATCGAGTTTGGAGGAAGACTTGAACAGCCTGTTCTTGAGTTTGCCGAAGAAGGACATGGACCATCCCGAAATTGTGAGCCGCTTTGTTTCAACCACCTAATACGCCCGGCAGGGTAATGAAAGTCTGAGTTGACCTCTATCCCTGCGCGCGTTGTACTTGCGCATGGTGTTTCGATGGGTGCTTTTGGTGATCCTGCTTCTGCCCGGCGCGGGTCATGCGCGGGAGGCGGGCACGATGTGTTCGGCGGGGGCCTTTGGCTACGTGCAATGCATCAGGCCCGCGCATTTTGTCTATGACACCTGTCAGGCGATCGAGCGTTTTGCCGGGGCGCATGGTCTGGACGCGGGGTTCTTTGCCCGGCTGATCTGGCAGGAAAGCCGGTTCAACCCCAATGCGCTGAGCCACGCAAACGCGCAGGGCATCGCCCAGTTCATTCCCTCAACGGCCAAGCTGCGCGGTTTGCGCGATCCTTACAATCCTGCCGAAGCGCTTGAATATTCGGCGGAATATCTGGGGGAGCTGCGACGGCGCTATGGCAACCACGGGCTGGCGGCGGTGGCTTATAACGGCGGCGAACGGCGCGCGGATGGGCTTGTGGCCGGGACCGGTGGGCTGGCGAAAGAGACGATCAACTATGTGCGCATCATCACCGGAATCCCGGCCCGCACGTGGGCGGATACGCCGCCGGACAGCCATGACTTCCGGCTGCAAAAGGACAAACCTTTCGCGAGCGCCTGCCATGAGCTGGCCCGCAAACGCATCCTGACCGCCTATCCCCCGCCCGAGCCGGTGGTGAAGCCCTACGGCGTGCAACTGGCCTTCGGGACAACGAAGAAAAAAGCGCTGAACCTGTTTGCCCGCAGGACGGCACGCTGCACCCGGGTGCTGAACGGCGAAGAGCCGGTGCTGATCTGGGAGAAGAGCCGCGCCTCGCCGCAGGGCGGCTATTACATGGCGCGCATTGGCCGGAACACGCGGGACGCGGCGTGGAAACTCTGCACGCGGCTGAAGAAAAGCGGCTGCCTCTGTGCCGTCTATCGCAACGATTGAGCGGGCGACTGCGGCGTTATTTTGGATATTTTGACAGAGAAGAAACAGGCGGGTCAGGCTTTATCGTTTAACAGGGCGAGTAAACCGTAGGTCAGAAGGGCCTGCGCGGCGCAGTAGGTGATCCAGATGAGGAGGGGCTGTCCCGGGAAGGATTTGCGCAGGAATGTCTCGCGCCCGATCAGCGCATCGGAGATGACGAAGAGGATTGCCCCGGCGCTGATCAGCTTTCCGGCGGCGGTCTGTGGCATCTGCACGCCAAGCACGGCCATGGCGGCAATCGCGGCGCAGTAGAGGGCGACAGGTACGCGCAGGTCTCCGGCAGCGCGGATCACATGGTAGCCGGTCCAGAGGGCAAACCCTCCGAGGATGATCAGCGCGCGGTGGCGGCGGTCTGGCCAGGGGGGCGCGCCATATGTGTCGAGGATCTGCCAGAACAGGGCGATGTAGACGAGGTGCGCGCAGAGGAAGGTGACCATAGCGATCAGAAAGGCGCGTTTTCCGGGGCGGGAAAGGGACCAATCGCCGATTGCGGAGAACAGCAGGGCCAGAGCGACGACAGGTGCGCCGTGGTTCAGCGCGATTGGAATGAGGGCGAGGATCGCCAGCGTCTTGACCATGCTCCGGGTCAGCGTTTGCGCTTTTAGGAGCGGGTAGGCCAGCGCGCCGCCGAGAAAGATGGCGACGCAGAGCAGATCAAAATGCGACAGCGGGATCATGAAGGCTCCGAATTTTGGCCTGAGTATCGGCGGCGCTCATCAATTCGCAACCGATTTGGCTTAGAGTTGCGCCGGTTTCGCCCGAAGCGTGACGAAATTGGTTAATATGTTAGGGTCGGTAGGGAGATTGAGGCAGGGCATGGCGCGTTTTGCGGGAGTGACATGGGGGATGGTGATTCTGCTGGCGCTTGGGATGGCGTTCGGTGGTGGTTGGGCCGTGGCCGCTTTGCTCTATATCACCGTGTTCACCTTCTTCATGGACAAGATCACGGCTCTGGCGGCTCCCGATCACCCCGGTGCGGAGTTCCCCGCAGGGGACGGGCTGGCGGTCTTGCTAGCTTTGGCACATTTTCCCTTGCTTTACGGCGGCATAGCGGTGCTGGCTGGCGCCATGCCGATCTGGGAGAAGGGCGTGCTCTTCGTGGCTTTGGCGCTGTTCCTTGGGCAGGTGAGCAATTCGAATGCGCATGAGTTGATCCACCGATCTGCGCGCAGCCTGCGGCTTTTGGGGATGGCGGTCTATTCGGCGGTGCTCTTTGGCCATCACGCCTCGGCGCATGTGCGGGTGCATCATGTGCATGCGGCCACCGACCGCGATCCCAACTCCGCGCGCCCCGGTGAGGGGTTCTGGCGTTTCCTGCTGCGCGCCTGGCGGGGGGAGCTGATCGAAGGGTACAGGGCCGAGACGCGGTTTCGGCGCGGGCGCGGCATGCACCCGTATCGCGGCTATGGGCTCGGGGCGTTGGCCTCCCTCGGCGTGGCCTATGTTATGGGCGGCGGGGCCGGGGTGTTCTGGCTTCTGGCGCTGGCGGCCTATGCGCAGATACAGCTCTATCTGTCTGATTACGTGCAACATTACGGGCTTCGGCGGCGAGAGGTCGCCGGTCGGCTGGAGCCGGTTGGCCCGCATCATTCGTGGAACAGTCCGCATGGGTTTTCCTCTGCCCTGATGCTCAACGCGCCGCGCCATTCGGACCACCACACGCGGCCCTCTGTGCCTTATCCGGGGCTGGATCTTGACCGGGAGGCCATGCCCGTATTGCCGCAATCGCTGCCGGTCATGGCGGTGATCGCGCTGGTGCCGCCTCTGTGGCGGCGCATGATGGACCGGCGGGCGCGGCACTGGATGACAACGCCCGATCCGCTCACGACTGAGTGAGGCGTGGTTGCGCAGGGTCTTTCGCCTTGCCACCTGTCAGGTCCAATCAGGCCTCAGGCGCTTTTCAGAACAGGACATCCCATGCCGCACGCTCTCTCCTCCGCCCAACCGTTTCCCGTCACCGACGTTGCCCGCCTTGGAGGCGGCACGATCACTCTGGGCCGTCCGGAGCAGCCGGGCTGGCAGCTGATCTTTGTCTATCGCGGCATCCATTGCCCGATCTGCCGCCAGTACCTGAGTGATCTGGAGCCGAAGCAGTCCGAGTTTGCCGGGATGGGCATCGAAGTGGCCGCCATCTCCGCCGACACCGAAGCCAAGGCGCGCAAACTCAAGGCCGATCTGGGCGTGACCGTGCCGCTTGGGTTCGGCCTGACGCCGGATCAGATGCAGACCCTTGGCCTTTACATCTCCGATCCGCGCTCGCCGCAGGAGACCGATCGTCCTTTCGCGGAGCCGGGGTTGTTCCTGATCAACCCGGAGGGCAATCTGCACATGGTCGACATCTCCAACGCGCCGTTCCTGCGGCCGGAACTGGAGCGCCTGCCGTCGCGGATCAAATACGTACTGGACAATGATTACCCGATCCGGGGGACGCACAGCGGCTGACGCAGACCTGTGGGCGCGGGGCTAACTCGGGTGTTCTTGAACTGGCGTGGCGTTTTGTTTCGAAAATGACATGTCTGAAAGGCTTCCGTCCCCGGCGCCCCAGCGCGGAATCCAACCCGAAGGGCGCCACGCCACGGCCCGTCATGTCGGAGACATGCTTCCAGCATGATGGCCCGGATCGTGCATTGACCGGGAGGTCCCGGGTCAGGTTCGGGACGCGCTTTGCTCAACGTCCGCAGAAGCCATATGCGTTACCCGTGATCGCCCCGTTTCGCCCGCACACCGAACACCCATTCTGAGCCCGCCAACCCCCACCGCACGGTACCGCAAGGTTTTCCTAACTCCGATCCTGCAGTTTTCTCCCCGGTCGACCACAGCAAGCGTTTGGCGCAAGCCCTAACAAACCAGCATCAAAATACGCGCGGATCGGCGACAGCCTGACTGCGTTTTTTGATCCGGGGTTTTGCACAAACGTGCCAAGGATCTTGTCCCGTCTCACAGCGGGATCGCGATTCCGTAGAAATGAGCCTGCGGGTGACGCCGCAGGATGGGCACGGGGGCCACCCCCCCGCGAAAAGGTCCGCAACTTCAGGCGGCCGCCTCTTTTTCCTCCCTCGGGCCAAATGGCCCGGCCCCGCCCCGGAGCACTCCGGCGGCGGGCGCAGGTGCTTGCATCTGATCGCCGCATCCGCCAAAGCCGGTCCATGACCGATTGGCTGATCTCCATCGAAGGCACCGAGACCGGCCACCATGTGGCCCTTGGCCTCGCGCTCATGGCCGCCTTTCTGCACGCCGCCTTTGGCGCGCTGCAAAAGGGGCGGCACGATCCCTGGCTCTCGCGCGGGGCAATTGATGCCTCCTACGGCCTGATGGCCGCGCCTTTTGCGCTCTTTGTGGTGCCATGGCCAGAGCCGCATATGTGGGTGATCTTTGCCGGGGCTTTTGTCATCCATACGATCTACAAGATCCTTCAGGCCATGGCCTACACCCGCGGCGCTTATACGGTGGTTTACCCGGTGGTGCGCGGCACCGGGCCGCTGTTTGCGGTGATCGGGGCCAGCCTGATCTTTCATGAGCATTTCAACGCGGTGCAATGGGCCGGTGTCGCCACGCTGCTGGCGGGGATCTTCGGCCTCGCGCTCTACAATTACCGAACGCTGACCCTGGGTCGCGAAACCCTGCTCCCGGCGCTGGGCTTTGCTTTTGCCACCGGGCTGTTTGTCGCGCTCTACACGACCTATGACGCATACGGCATCCGCGCCACGGCCAACCCGTTCACCTTCCTTGCCTGGTTTTTCATGATCGACGGGATCGCCATCCCGATTGTGGCGGCCCTGCGCTATCGCACGATGTCTCACCCTCCGGCGCTTGGCCCCTTGCTCTCGCGCGGGGTGATCGGCGGGCTTATCGCCTACGCCAGCTTTGGCGGCATCATGCTCGCCACGCGGCTCGACAAGGTGGGCGAGGCGGCGGTCCTGCGCGAGACCTCCACGGTCTTTGCCGCCCTCATCGGCTGGCTGGCGCTGAAGGAAACCGTCGGCCCGCGCCGCGTCGCTCTCATGGCTTTGATCGCGCTGGGCGCGGTGATCGTTGAGTTTGGCGGCTGAACGCCCTATCTGAGGTCCAAAGGAGCCTGACATGTCGCAAAAAGAAATCAGCCCCGGCCTGAAAACCACGCTCGAAATGGGCCCGGTTCTGGCCTTCTTCGGCGCCTATCTCTGGCTCAAGGACGAGGTCTTCACCTTTGGGGGCACCGATTACGAAGGCTTCATCGTGGTCACTGCCGCCTTCATCCCGGTTTTCCTGATCGCCACCGGCATTCTTTGGAAACTCACCGGCCACCTCAGCCGCATGCAGGCGGTCACGGCGGTGCTGATCGTTGTCTTCGGCGGGCTGTCGGTCTGGCTCAACGATGACCGCTTCTTCAAGATGAAACCCACGCTGATCTACGTGCTCTTCGGCGGCGCTCTGGCGATCGGCCTCATGCGCGGCAAAAGCTGGCTGCGTGCGGTCATGGAAGGAGTCATGCCGCTTCAGGACGAAGGCTGGATGATCCTGACAAAACGCGTGATGATGCTCTTCTTCGGCCTCGCAGCGCTCAACGAGATCATCTGGCGCACGATGTCGACGGAAATCTGGGTCTATTTCAAAACCTTCGGCCTCACGGCAGCCATCATCCTCTTCTTCATCACCCAGGCTGGCCTGTTCAAGACCTACGGCATCGAAGAAGACGAAGAAGACAGCGCCGCCTGATCCCGGTTTCTTTGGGCTAAAAATACCTTGGGGTCCGGGGCAACGCCCCGAGTAAAATTTTGTCCCGGCAAAATTTTCACCCGCGCTGAATCTTGGTGCTGAGGTGAATGAGGCTCTCCGAGCTTTTCACACCTTCCACCGCCCCGATCCGGTCCAGTGTTTCGTCCAGTTCCTCGGTGCTTTGCGCCGAGAGCGTGACGATCATGTCCACCCGCCCCGAGGTGGTGTGCACCTCTTCCACCACCGGCATGGTTTTGAGCCGCGACAGCACCTGCGCCCCGGCGCGCGGCGCGATGGAGACAAGCACCGTGGCCCGCAAAGGCGCGCGCAGGCCGGGGCCGCGCCGCACGGTGAACCCCTCCAGCGCCCCCTTTGCCAGAAGCCGTTCGATCCGCGCCTGAACCGTGGTGCGCGCAATGCCAAGCTGCCGGGCCAGATCGGCCACCGGCAGGCGGGCGTTGTCGGAGAGGAGCGCGATCAGCGCCTGATCGGTTTCGTCGATTTGCATGTCTCTCTCGCCGATTTGGGCAATCCAATGAGTCAATTCGTCATTCTGACACGTGAAATCGTAGCGGTCTTTGCGCAAGCTGGATAGCGGAAACGCAAAAAACAAAAGAGCAGGAGACGCGCGCGATGGGTATTCACCCGGATTTTCCGTTTGATTTGGCCGAGGTTCTGGCCGGGACCGAGCCGGACAGGCCGGTCTATCTCTTCTCCCCCGCCGCGCTGATCCGAACATTCCGCCAGTTTGAGACGGCTTTTTCCGGAGAGGTGACCTTTGCGGTCAAGGCCAACCCGGAGCGCCATGTGCTCCGCACGCTGTGTCAGGCGGGCATGCGCGCCTTTGACGTGGCCTCGGTCGATGAAATGCGGGCGGTGCGTGCGGTCTGTCCCGAGGCGCGGCTGCATTACCACAACCCGGTGCGCAGCGCGGCGGAGATCGCGGCGGCAAAGCGCTTTGGCATCACCTCCTGGAGCATCGACCGGATCAGCGAGCTGGACAAGCTGGGCGAGATCATGGGGCAGGAAATTGCCGTGCGCATCAAGCTGCCCGTGAAAGGCGCGGCTTATGATTTTGGCTCGAAATTCGGCGCGGAGCCGGAGCTGGCGCAGGCCCTCCTGCGCGCGGTCGAGGGACGCGGCGCGCGGGCGTCGATCACCTTCCATCCCGGCACGCAATGTGACGATCCCGAGCCGTGGCGGCGCTATATCGCGGCCGCGGCAGAGATTGCCGAAGCGGCCGGGATAAAGCTCGAACGGCTGAACGTGGGCGGCGGGTTTGCCGCCAATCGCGGCGTTGCACCGGATCTGCAGGCTGTCTTTGCCGCAATCGAAACCGCCGTGGCCGCGTCCTTCGGGCGCGGCGCGCCAAAGCTTGTTTGCGAGCCGGGCCGGGCGATGGTCTCCGAAAGCTTCACGCTTGTGCTCGGGGTCAAGGCGCTTTGCGAGGAGGGTGTGTTCCTGTCGGACGGGCTTTATGGCGCGCTGATGGAGTGGCGCGATCTGCCCGCGCCGGAGCGTATCACGGCGCTTGACCCGGACGGCATGCCCCGGAGCGGCCCGCGCGCGCCGCGCGTTGTCTTTGGGCCGACCTGCGACAGCCTTGACCGGCTGCCGGAGCCGCTGCCCCTGCCACAGGACCTTGCGGCGGGGGACCGTCTGGTGATCCGCGGCATGGGGGCCTACAGCCTCTGCCTTGCCACCGGATTCAACGGATACGGCCGCGCACAAGTGGTTGTGACGGGCTAGCGTCCTGACCCGAGGCGCCGAACCCGCTGGACACCGCCGTGGCAACCTCTACTCTTTGCTCCAAAGCGCACCCAGTCTCAAAGGCACGCCATGGACAAGTTCGGAAAAAGCCAGTCAGTCACACGGGTTGAAGACACCCGCTTTCTCACCGGGCAGGGGCGGTATGTCGATGACATCACCCCGGGCGGGGCGCTGCACGCCTATGTCTATCGCTCGCCCGTGGCCCATGCGGAGATCAAGGCCATCGGCACCGAAGACGCCGAAGCGGCGGAGGGTGTGCATCTGGTGATGACCTCGGAAACGCTGGCCGCCGAAGGGATCACGGAGGCGATGAGCTACACCGTCATGCCCAACCGCGACGGCAGCAAGGGGGCAAATCCGCGCCGCCCGTTCCTTGCCGAAGGGCGCGTGCGCTTTGTCGGTGAGCCGATTGCGCTGATCGTCGCCGAGAGCATGGAGCAGGCGAGGGATGCGGCGGAGCTGATCGAGTTTGAGTACGAAGACCTGCCGGTGCACATGGGGCTGGCCCCGCTGGGCGATCCGATCTACCCCATCGAGGCCCCGAAGAACCGCGCCTTTGACTGGGCCATTGGCGATGCGGAGGCGACGCATATCGCGCTGGAGAACTCCGCGCGGGTGGTGCGGCTGGAGGTGGATGACAACCGGATCATCGTCAATTCCATGGAGCCGCGCGGCTGTTTTGCCGAATGGCAGGAGGGCCGGGTGCATCTGTCTTTCAACGGGCAGGGCGTCTGGGGGATGAAGGGCGAGCTGGGCCGCGTCTTTGGGCTGGAGCCGGAGATGATCCGCGTGACCAACCCGGATGTGGGCGGCGGTTTCGGCATGAAGGCCATGCCATACCCTGAGTATTTCACCGTGCCGCTGGCGGCGCGGATGCTGGGGCGTCCGGTGCGCTGGATGTCGGACCGCACGGAGGCGATGTTGTCGGACAACGCGGGCCGCGATCTGGTCTCGCTGGCCGAACTGGGCTTTGACGAGGCGGGCAAGATCACTGCCTACCGGGTGCACAATATCTGTAATCTCGGGGCCTATTGCTCGAATTTCGCGCAGGCGATCCAGACCAACCTCTTTGCCCGCGTGCTGACCGGTGTCTACGACATCCAGACGGCCTATCTGCGCTGCGAGGGGATTTTCACCAACACCGCGCAGGTCGATGCCTATCGCGGTGCGGGGCGGCCCGAGGCGATTTACGTGCTGGAGCGGATGATGGACCGCGCGGCGCGCGAGCTGGAGATGGACCCGCAGGAGCTGCGCCGCCTCAATTTCGTCAAGGAGTTCCCATACAAGACCGTTACGGGCGAGACCTATGATGTCGGTGATTTCCCGCGCGTGCTGAGCCATGCGGAAGAGAGCGCCGATCTGGCCGGGTTTGCCGCCCGCCGCAGCGCATCGGAGGCGCAGGGCAAACTGCGCGGATTGGGCCTGTGTTACTATATCGAAAGTATTCTGGGCGATCCTAGCGAAGGCGTGCAGGTAGAGTTTACGGAAGGCGGCGGCGCTTTGATCTATGTCGGAACACAGTCGAACGGGCAGGGCCATGAGACGGTCTATGCACAGTTCCTGTCTGACCAGACCGGCATCCCGGCGGATCGGATCACGGTGGTGCAGGGCGATTCCGACCTGATTGCATCGGGCGGCGGCACCGGCGGGTCGCGCTCTGTCACCGTGCAGACCAACGTCACGCTGAAGGCCGTTGGCGAGATGATCGAAGGCTTCTCCGCCTTTCTGGCCGATGAAATGGGCGTTGCGGCGGGCGAGGTCTCTTTTGACGACGAACGCTTCCGCGCCGATGGTTCGAACCTGTCACCGACCATGCTGGAAGCCGCGCAGATGGCGCGGGAGGCCGGGCGCGAGGATCTGTTGATCTGGCGCGCGCGCGATCAACTTCCCGCGCGCAGCTTCCCCAATGGTGCGCATTTCGCGGAAGTGGAAATTGACCCCGAAACCGGCTCTGTCACCTGCGAGCGCTACACGGTGGTTGATGATTTCGGAAACCTTATCAATCCGATGCTGGCCGAGGGGCAGGTGCATGGCGGGGTTGCGCAGGGTCTGGGGCAGGCTTTGGTCGAGCGGGTGGTCTATGACGAGGACGGCCAATTGCTCACGGCAACGTTCATGGATTACGCCATGCCCCGTGCCGATATAATGCCCATGATCGGGTTTGAAACAGAGCCGGTCCCCTCCACCGCCAATGCCATGGGCATGAAAGGGTGCGGTGAGGCGGGCACCGTGGGCGCAATGGCGGCCATGGGCAATGCGGTTCAGGACGCGCTGTGGGCGCGGGGGATCAAACAGGTTGATATGCCATTCACCCCGATGCGGGTGTGGGAGATGTTGAAGGATGCGCCAAACGCGGCTGAGTGATACGGTTCTTGGATGGCTTCAGAGGCGCTTCGCCCGGGGCCACTCTTCCTTTGCGCCGCGCCGCGGGCCGGTGGACCATGTCATCATCCTTGACGGCACCATGTCTTCGCTCACACCCGGACAGGAGACCAACGCCGGGCTGACCTACAAGCTGCTGACCGAAACGCCGGGCACCTCCGTCTACTATGAGGCCGGCGTGCAATGGTCCGACTGGCGCTCTACCCATGACATCATCGTCGGGCGCGGTATCAACCGTCAGATCCGGCGTGCGTATGGCTATCTTGCCTCGCGCTATCGGGAGGGGGATCGCATCTTCCTGATGGGTTATTCGCGCGGGGCCTACGCGGTGCGCTCGCTGGCGGGGGTCATTGACCAGGTCGGGCTGGTGCAGGCGAAACACGCCACGGTGCGCAACATCCGGCAGGCCTACCGGCTGTATCAATATGACCCCGAAGGGCGGGCGGCGGATGTGTTTCACCGCCGCTATTGCCACGCCGAGTCGCCCATCGAGATGATCGGGGTCTGGGACACGGTCAAGGCGCTGGGCTTTCGCGTGCCGATCCTCTGGCGCTTCTATCGGGACAGCCACGGCTTTCACAACCACGACATCGGCGCTTCGGTGAAACACGGCTTTCACGCGCTGGCCTATGACGAAAAGCGCCTCGCCTTTGCGCCCGTGCTCTGGACCGAATGCCCGGGCTGGGAGGGCGAGATGGAGCAGGTCTGGTTCCGCGGCTCGCATGGTGACATCGGCGGCCAGCTTGGCGGGTTCAACGAGGCGCGGGGGCTGTCGAACATTCCTCTGGTGTGGATGCTGGAACGGCTGGAGCGCTGCGGCATTGCGTTGCCGGAAGGGTGGCAGGCGCGCTTTCCCACAGATGAGAACGCGCCCTCGGTCGGGACGTGGTCCGGGACGGCAAAGCTCTTCCTGCTGCGCCACGCGCGCAAGGTTGGCCACGATCCGTCAGAAAAATTTCATGCGACTCTGGAACGGGTTATGCCGAAACGGCAGGCTGCGGCCCAGTCCTGAGGGGCGCGTCAAGGAAAACTTCACAGAGTGGTGAAACCCCCTTTTTACTGTGACATTCGTGCCTATATCATTTGTACCATCGCGGGGCCGGAACCCCCGCGTTGTCTTCACTGTCCCTCGTTCCGTGACTGGCGCCCGGGGTTGCCCCGGGCGCTTTTTCTTTTCTCGAAACGCGATAGTGCAATCGCTCGTCTCGCGACCTAAAGTCGGCGCATGAGCTATTCTGACGCCTTTCTGAAAAAGATCCTGACCCGCACCAAAACCATCGCCGTTGTGGGCGTGTCGATGAACCCTGTGCGCCCGAGTTACTACGTGGCGCGTTACCTGTCGCTGAAAGGCTTCACGGCGATCCCGGTGAATCCGGGCCACGCGGGCAAGATGCTGTTTGGACAAGAGGTACGGGCGTCATTGCAGGACTGCCCGAAGGATGTCGATATGGTCGATATCTTCCGCCGCTCCGAACACGTGCCGCCCATCGTCGAAGAGGCGCTGGACTGTTTTGACGGGCTCAGGACGGTCTGGATGCAGATCGGCGTTGAGAACGCCGAAGCGGCGGCGATGGCGGAGGCGCGCGGGGTGGACGTGATCCAGAACCGCTGCCCCAAGATCGAATATCAACGCCTGTTCGGCGAGCTGCGCATGGGCGGTTTTAACACCGGGGTGATTTCGTCAAAGCTCTGAGCCTGCGCGGTGAAGGTCCGTGGACGGACCTTGCAAATTCCATGGATGGAATTTGGCCCGCCCGGATCAGACCTTTTTGCGCCGCATCAGGCCAATGGCACCCAGACCGGTGAGCAGCAGCAGCCCGCCAGCGGGCAGAGGCACGGCGGAGATCAGCGTGGCGGAGGCGGCGGAATCGACCGATGGTCCGACGTTCTGGCCACGGCTGTCTTCGCGGAAGGTGTGGCCATAGTAGCCGAACCCGGTATAGCCGCGCAGGCGGAACAGTTCGTTGAAGTCCACCTCCAGCTCTGACGTTCCGATATCTCCCATATCCGCAAAGGTCATGTAGAGAATCGACACCCAGCCTTCGCTGTCCAGGAAACCTGAATGACCATAGTGGTTGCGGATCGAGAAGCTGCCGCCGCCAAGATCGGAGATGGTGACGTAAGGGTCCCCGAAGGTGTAGCTGACCACCTGTTCGGGCATGCCAACGAAAGGCTCGACGTTTTCAGGAATGCCGCTGGTGAAGTTGAAGTCGGTGAAGATGTCGGTCCCGGTCAGAGAGCCGTCCAGTGTGAAACTGCCGGAAAGCGTGCCGCCGGCCGTGGTGGGCGGACCATATGCGCCGCCGCAGCCGACGCAGTAATACTGGGCGCCGGGGTAGGTGAAGTTCACCGAATAGGACACGGGCACGGCCGTGGCGGTTGTGGCGGAAAACGCAAGGGCAGCGAGAGAAAGCGCGGTGCGACGCATGGAATAATCCCCGGAGGCAAATAAAATTTGCGAAGTGTTTACCCTGCGTCGCCCTTGTTTTCAAGTTTCTGTGTGCTGTGCCCGTATAGCGGGAGTGGACCGCGCCTCACGCGCGCGAGGCTTTTTCCGCGAGGCCGGATTGGCTTTGCCGCCCCGCCAGTACCGCCATGACCGCCGAAAGGGGCACGTCGCGGGATTTGAGCATGACGAGCAGGTGGAAGAGCACGTCCGCGGCTTCGCAGGCGAGCTTTTCGCGGTCGTCCTTGATGGCTTCGATGATGGCCTCCACCGCCTCTTCGCCAAACTTCTCGGCGCATTTCTCCGGGCCTTTGGCCAGCAGCTTGGCGGTCCACGACTCGTCCGGGGAGGCGGCGGCGCGGGTGGCGACGATCTGTTCGAGCTCTTCGAGGGTCATGCGCGTAGGGCCTCCAACCGGCTGTCTTTCATGATGATGGCGTCGATCATGGACCAGTATTCCGTGGCAAAGGGCGTGTCGAGTACATCTTCGCGATCCAGCAGCGTGAAGAGCGTGATCGCGGCGCGCTCTTCGGCGGACCAGTCGTCAAGCCCGAGCCCTTCGCTGCGCCAATATGAGCGGATCGCCCAGCGTTGATCGGCCCGCGCGCCGTCTGACCCGTCACCCACATAGACCGTCAGGAGCGGCGGCGGGGCATCAGAGCAGTTCGACCAGCGAACCGAGTAGCAACTGATCCAGACGTTGCCGTGATGCAGGTCTCCGTCTGCCTGCAGGGTCGTTTTTCCGCAGCATTCACAGGGAGTTCGTGTGAGGGACGCGGTCTCTTCGACGGTGATGGCCTCCCAGTCCATGGCGCTTACAGGCGGGAATCGCGGGTCAGGATGCGGTTTGTCAGGGTCCAGATCTGCGCTTCCATGGGCGTGCCGAGGATCTGGGCGCGGCTGAGCGGGGTGAAGATCGGGGTGGCCTCAGTGATGTCCGCCTCCGGCCAGTCCACCACATGCGCGCCGTCGCGGTCGATCCCCATGCGGATGCCCCAGCGTTCCTGCGGGCCGGCCGTCTCGGACCAATCGCCGATGTAGAGCCGCAGCAGCGGCAGTTGGTCCGTGGCTCCATGGGTGACAGCGACGGTGTACCATCCGGCGGACATGTCGCCCACGTCGAGATGACCGGTGACGATGGTGACAGGTTTGCCGGTGCGTTTGCAGGTGGTCTCTTCGACCGCGCCTTCACGCACCACGACATTGCTGCCGTCAGAGGTGCCTGCGGCGCTCACAGCCGGACCGGCACGCCCGCAGCGGCCATATGGGCCTTGGCTTCGGCGATGGTGTAGGTGCCGAAGTGGAAGATCGAGGCGGCCAGCACGGCGGAGGCGTGGCCTTCGGTGACGCCCTCGACGAGGTGGTCAAGTTCGCCCACGCCGCCCGAGGCAATGACCGGGATGCTGACCGCATCGGCGATGGCGCGCGTCAGGGGCAGGTTGAAGCCGGACTTCGTGCCGTCGCGGTCCATGGAGGTGAGCAGGATTTCACCTGCGCCCTTCGCGGCGATCATGGTGGCAAATTCCACGGCGTCGATGCCGGTGGGTTTGCGCCCGCCGTGGGTGAAGATCTCCCATTTGCCGGGGGAGACGGTTTTGGCGTCGATGGCACAGACGATGCACTGGCTGCCGAAGTGATCGGCGGCCTCGGCCACCACATCGGGGTTGGCCACGGCGGCGGAGTTGAAGCTGACCTTGTCGGCCCCGGCGAGCAGCAGCGCCCGCACATCGGCAACGGTGCGCACGCCGCCGCCGACGGTCAGCGGGATGAAACATTGCTCGGCGGTGCGGGTGACCACATCAAACATGGTGCCACGGTTTTCGTGGGTCGCGTGGATGTCGAGAAAGCAGATCTCGTCCGCCCCGGCGGCATCATAGGCGCGGGCGGCATCGACGGGATCGCCGGCGTCGACCAGATCAACGAAATTGACGCCTTTGACCACACGGCCATCGGCGACGTCGAGACAGGGGATGATGCGGGTTTTCAACATGTCGCTGAGGTAGCGCGAAAGCGGGGGCGTTGTGAAGGTGGTAGCGGCGGAATGTGGATATTTTGACAGAGAAGAAGACAGGGTCCGTATGGGGGCGGTTATGCTGTCAGTCGGCGCAGGGCGGTGCGGGTGATCAGGATATGGAAGGGCATGACCAGGATCAGGTAGGCGCGGCCGAAAAGGTTGTGGGGGTGGACCCAAGTGGCCATGTGGATCATCTCGCCCTGGCGCGCGAGGCCGATGCGGAAGTCGAGGTGGCGATCGTTGATGCCGATGTTGATTTCCTGCTCTGTCTCGTAGGTGACCGGGAAGATCGCGTCGCTGTCGGTGGGCCCGGTTTTCAGGCCGAGCGGGGCCACGAGGAGGTTGCGCAGGGATAGCAGCGCGTTGGCCCAGCCGGGCAGGCGCAGGGCTTTGGTCAGGGCGTCTTTCAGGGGCAGGTCCGAGCGCACGGCGTAGCCGTCGACGAAGTCGCCGGGCTGGGCGTGGGTCCAGAGATTGGCCGTTTCGGGGAAGCGGGTTTTGGTGATCGGCATGAGCGCACCTATGATCTGTTCGCGCTATCAGTGAAGCACTGCCAAAGAGGGCGGGCAAGGGAAGCGATGTCGCAGATCGGATGCGGACGGGGGCGCGGCCGACAGGCCGCGCCCCCGCGTGGCGACGGGTCACAGACCCGGCGCAAATCCTCTGTAGTGGGTGCGGGTTAGCCGCGCAGCGCCTTGATGGCTTCTTTCAGGTCCAATGCGCCGTCGTAGAGCGCCCGTCCGGAGATCGCGCCGTTCAGCGATGCGTCGCAGTCGCGCAGGGCTTTGATATCCTTGAGAGACGAAACGCCGCCCGAGGCGATGACCGGGATGGTGACAGCACGGGCCAGCGCTGCCGTGGCGTCGACATTTGGCCCCTGCATCGCGCCATCGCGGTTGATGTCGGTGTAGATGATCGCCGCGACGCCGGCGTCTTCATAGGATTTTGCCAGCTCGACTGCGTCCACGTCCGTGACTTCGGCCCAGCCCTTGGTGGCCACGCGGCCGTCCTTGGCGTCAATGCCGACGGCGATCTTGCCCGGGAAGGCCGCTGCGGCTTCGCGCACCAGCGCCGGGTTTTCGACTGCAACGGTGCCGAGGATTACGCGAGCGAGGCCTTTGGAGAGCCACATCTCGATGGTTGCCATGTCGCGGATGCCGCCGCCGAGTTGCGCCGGTGTCCGGGTCTGCGAGAGGATCGCTTCGACCGCTGCGCCGTTCACCGGCTCGCCGGCGAACGCGCCGTTGAGATCGACGAGGTGCAGCCATTCGCAGCCAGCCGCAACAAACTCCAGCGCCTGCGCGGCGGGATCGTCGTTGAACACGGTGGCCTTGTCCATGTCGCCCCGAAGCAGGCGGACGGCCTTGCCGTCTTTGAGGTCAATCGCGGGATACAGGATCATCTCGCCCATCCTTTTGGAAGTCTTGACAGCCCCTTAGTCTGACGTGGCCTTTGGTGCAACCATTCATGCTGCACCGCGTCAAAATGCGGGATCGAAGGGCATCTTTTCGCGGGTTTTGGGGCTGGTTTTGAGTACGTCAGGCGGAGCGGGAGCACCGGAGGGCGCGAAAATGCTGTAACGTCATGACGCGGCGCGCCGTTACGTCAATCTTGATCGGGAGAAGCCGCCTGCGCCAAGCTGCCCGGACACTCAGGGAGGAGATAAAGATGAAGACGACACTTCTGGCGGCGGGGCTGATCGCTCTCGCGGGGATGGCGAGCGCGGATCCGGCCGTGGGCACCTGGAAGACGCAGGTGGATGACGGGGCCTATGCGCATGTGACGATCAGCCCGTGCGGCGCAAATGTCTGCGGTGTCATCAGCCGGACGTTCAATGCGTCGGGCGAGTACAATTCCCCGAACAAGGGCAAACAGTTGGTGCGCAGCATGGCGCCGCAGGGGGGCGGTGCCTACAAGGGCAAGGTCTGGCGTCCGTCGAACAACAAGATCTACACCGGCAAGATGCAACTCAGTGGCAACAGCCTGAAACTGTCGGGCTGCGTGGCGGGTGGTTTGCTCTGTTCGAGCCAGACCTGGAGCCGGATTCGCTAAGGCCCGGCTGACAAGGATATCATGGTCGCCAGCTGAGGAAGTTGGCGATCATGCGCAGGCCTGCTCCGGCGCTTTTCTCCGGGTGGAACTGCAGGCCAAGCATGGTGTCCCGCCCGACAATTGCCGTGACATCGCCGCCGTAGTCCACATGCGCGATGCGCTGGGACGGGTCCGTCATGGCCATCTGGTAGGAGTGGACGAAATAGGCGTGATCGCCGGTTTTCAGCCCGTCCAGCACCGGGTGGGCGCTGTCGATGACCAGATCGTTCCAGCCCATATGCGGGACTTTCAGCGCCGCATCGCGCGGCGAGATGGCGGAGACTTCGCCGTCGATCCAGCCAAGCCCGTCGGTATCTTCGTATTCGTGGCCTTTGCGGGCCATCAGCTGCATGCCGACACAGATCCCGAGGAACGGGCGGCCGCGGGTTTCGACCGCTTCGATCATCGCATCAAAGCAGCCGGAGGCGCGCAGCGCCCTGGCGCAGGCGGGAAAGGCGCCGTCGCCGGGCAGGACGATGTGATCGGCTTTGGCGACCACGTCCGGGTCGGTGGTCACACGCACTTCCGCGCCGCCGGTTTCCTGCGCCATTTTCTGGAAGGCCTTTTCGGCGGAGTGCAGGTTGCCGCTTTCATAGTCGATGATCGCTGTGAGCATGGCAGGGTGCCTCCTTGGTCGGCCTTGGGATTGCGCCCGTGGGTCGCGTGAAACCGGGGGAATGTCAACATGGGTCTGGGCGCGGGTGTATGGAGGGGGAGGTATTGGCCTTGAGCGGACATTGAGCCTACCCCGTCCCGGACTTTATCCGGGACCTCATGCTCAGCGCACAAGCCGCGCCATCGACGGGCCGTGGTACGGCGATCCTCCTTCTGATCCCCTCGATTTATCTCAGAAACTGGCGCGCTAGGCCGGTGTAGTTCCCAGCATCAACCCAATCGCCGTGCCGTGGGGACGGCCCGTCGATGGGCGCGGCGGCCTGCGGCCTTGATTCCGCGCCTGGGGTGAGATGAACGGCCGCTCAAGGCCAACCCTATTCCCGCACCGGCCTTTCGCGTGGTCAACCGATCCGGTCGAGCATGGCGAGCACGGTCTCATCGGAGGGCGGCTCGGGGCCGAGGCGGCCGTGTTGGCAGAGCAGGGCGAAGCCGTGCACGAGAGACCAGACCTGCGTTTCGATCACCACCGGATCGGTGCCCGCTGGAACAAAAGGCGCGCAGGTCTCGCGCAGGAGCTGGTAGGCGGGGCCGCGGGTTCGGTCTCGGGCGATATCGTTCGGGCCTTTGTCCGCAGGCGGCGTATTGGGCGTGTAGCAGAAGATCATCGCGTAGAGCGCGGGCTCGGCGCGCGCGAAGGCGAGATAGCCAAGGCAAATACCATGCAGCCGAGCGCGGGGCGTGTCGTCCCCGGCGTCTGCATGGCTGCGCATGAATTGCGTGAAGCGTGCAAAGGCTTCCTGCGCGATGGCCTGTTTCAGACCGTCGAGATTGCCGAAGTGATGCGCGGGCGCGGCGTGAGAGACGCCGGCCATGGCGGCGCATTTGCGCAAGGACAAAGCCTCGAGGCCATCTGCGCGGATTATCGAGATCCCGGCCTCGACAAGAGCGGCCTGCAGGTTGCCGTGGTGGTGGCGTGATTTTTCCTTGGTCAACTCCATGGATCCTGTCTTCGATGAGAAACTTGACGGCGTCAAGTCCATGTCTATATGACAGTGTCAAGTTTACACTGTCAAGATTCGGCAAGGAGGGGCGTTATGGTTCTGCGCATAAGAGGATATCTGTTCTGGGGGCTGTCGCTTTTGGTGGCGCTCGTATCGTGGCGCTTTCTGGTGCTGGGGGTCGAGGCGGGGATGCCGCACATGGCGCATTTCCTCGATGGCCAAGCGCTGGCGCTCTATGCGCATATCGGGCTCGCCCCGGTGGCACTGGCGCTTATGCCGTTCCAGTTTTCCACGCGGTTCCGGATGCGCCGCCCGGCGCTGCATCGCTGGATGGGGCGAGTCTATGCCCTGGCGATTGTGCTGTCCGGCGTGGCGGGGCTAGTGCTGGCCGCCGGCACGGTGTTTGGCCCGGTGGCGGGCTGGGGATTTGGGATCCTGGCGGTGCTTTGGGTCGGGACCACGGTGCAGGCTGTGCGATTGGCCATGATGAAGCGCATCGCAGAGCACCGCCGCTGGATGATCCGTTCAGCGGCGCTGACCTTTGCAGCGGTCACGCTGCGCGTCTACATGCCGTTCCTTGGCATGGGCTTCGGGTTTGAAACAGGCTACCTGATCGTCGCCTGGCTGTGTTGGGTGCCGAACCTGCTGATCGCGGAGTGGGTTCTGCTGCGAGAGCGCCCTTTACAGGGCGCCCTTGGTTGACGGCAGCTTGTCCGCCACGCGCGGGTCCGGCTCGACCGCCATGCGCAGGGCGCGGGCGACGGCCTTGAAAGCGGCCTCGGCGATGTGGTGCGAGTTGAAGCCGTGCAACTGGTCGATGTGCAGCGTGATGCCGCCATTGGTCGCCAGCGCCTGAAAGAACTCGCGCACCAGTTCCGTGTCGAACGTGCCGATCTTGTGTGTGGGGAAATCCACGTTCCACACAAGGAACGGCCGGTTCGACAAGTCGAGCGCCGCGCGCACCTGCGTGTCATCCATCGGCAAGTGGCATTCGCCGTAGCGGCGGATGCCTTTTTTGTCACCCAGAGCCTCGACCAGCGCTTGCCCGATGGCGATGCCGGTGTCCTCGACGGTGTGGTGATCGTCGATGTGCAGATCACCTGTCGCGCGGATGGTCATATCAATGAGCGAGTGGCGCGAGAGCTGGTCCAACATGTGATCGAAGAAGCCGACGCCGGTCAAATTGTCATAGACGCCGGTGCCGTCGAGGTTGACGGTGACCTCAATCGCGGTCTCGGCTGTCTTGCGGCTTACGGTGGCGGTGCGCATCGCGGTCTTCTCCTTGGCAATCGAGGGCCTTATAGGCGCGGGACGGCAAGGGGGGAAGAGGGCACGGAGCGGCGCTGTGCAACCTGTTGCTCTGCTGTTCTGGATGGGTGGGAGGAAAATGGAGCGGGCGAGGCGATTCGAACGCCCGACCCTAACCTTGGCAAGGTTATGCTCTACCCCTGAGCTACGCCCGCAAACCATTTTCGTCTTGGCCCGTTTCGGCGGTTCCGCTGGGTAGGCGGCGCATCCCGAAATTGACCGAACTGGAGCGGGCGAGGCGATTCGAACGCCCGACCCTAACCTTGGCAAGGTTATGCTCTACCCCTGAGCTACGCCCGCGTACCAGTTGGTGACGGCGGATTTAGCCTTGGGGGCGGATGGGCGCAAGAGGGAATTTCGGGTTTTTCGAGGAATTTTTCCAGGAGCGGCGGTGAGGCGCTGGGGACAAAAGTCTTCGAAGACTTTTGCAAGTTCCGTGGACGGAACTTGGCGCGGGGCAGAGCGAGTGCCTGGAATGTGTGGAGTGAAGGCAGGGCGGTTTTGGGGGTCCGTGAGCGTTTGGGCCGGTGGCAAGCGCTGCGCCTGGAATGCTCATGGTGTGGGCGTCGACAGTTTTCGGTGAAAACTGCGACCTTGCCCACTCGTCGAAAAAGACGGGGCTTGGGAGCGCCGCGCCCGGAATGCTCGGGGTGTGGCGTCGACACTTTCTTTGAGAAAGTGCGACTTTGCCACCGTCTGCGTTTTTTCGGAGAAAAACGCAGACGAAAAAAGGGCGGATACCTTGCGGTACCCGCCCTAGGATATTGCGCCGAAATGGGAGGAGAAGGCGCAAATCCTGGTATCGCCTCCGGGGAGGAGTGGAGGCGATGACTTACTTACTTACTTCGCAGCTGCGGTCGCTTTTTTCGCGGTCGCGGTCAGCTCGTCGGTGGCTTTCTTGACGGCTGCGGTTGCGTCTTCGGAGAAGTCTTTGCCAGCGGCCATCATCAGCTCGACGGTGTCCATCTGAACTTTTTTGGCGATCTCAGCGAAGGCTGCCATGTTTTCGGCGGCAACTTCAGCCTGAGCGGACGCGAAGTCGGTCACGGACTTGGCGTAGTCTGCCGGCTCGGCTTTGGCTTTGGACAGGTCGGCCATCTTGGCGAGCGTGTCCTTGGTCCACTTGGAGGAGATCTCGGAGGACTTCTCAGCGGCTTCCAGAGCGACGGAAGCGAGCTTCTCGTTCATGGTTGCGGAGGTCTTGAATGCGTCTTCCATGGCCTTGGTGTCGACCGGGAAGGAGCCCATCATGTCTTTGAACATGCCGGTGAAATCTTGTGCTTTTGCCATCTTGCTTATCCTTTTCTGTACAGCGAGGGCCCACCCCTCTTTCCGTGCTGTTGAGAAGAATATGCATTCTGCGGTGCAGCATTTCAAGAATTATTTGCTGCACCGCAGAAAAAATCGGCAAGTCGCTGATTTCTATCAGATTTGATCGCGGGCTTTGATCGCGACATAGGTTCCCGGTGCAGGGCAGAGGCTCTTGTAAGGCGAATCGCCGGGCACGCGGGCCGGGACTTTCTTGCCCGAACGCTTGCGCAGCCAGGCTTCCCAATGCGGCCACCAGGAGCCTTCGTGCTTCTCGCCGGTTTCCTTCCACGCATCGAAGTCGAGCGACAGGTCATCATTGACGTAGTGGCCGTACTTGTTCTTGGTCGGCGGGTTGACGATCCCGGCGATGTGGCCGGATTCGCCCAGCACGAACTGCTTGTTCTTGGAGCCCATCATCTGCACGCCGCGAAAGACGTCGCGGGCGGCGGTGATGTGGTCCGTTTCAGTTGCGATGGACATCAGGGGCACGTCCACGTCCTTCACCGACAGGGTCTCGCCCAGGAATTCGAACGTCCCTTCGGCGAACTCGTTGCGCTGGCACAGGGCGCGCAGGTAATCCTTGAACATCTTGCCGGGCAGGTTCGCGCCATCGCCGTTCCAGTAGAGCAGGTCGAAGGCCGGGGGTGTCTCGCCCATCATGTAGTGGCGGATGGCGGGCCCGTAGATCAGGTCATTGGACCGCAGGTAACTGAAGGTGCGCGCCATGATGAAGGAGGGCAGGATGCCTTCCTGTTCGATTTCCTGCTCGATGCCGTCGGCAAAGTCATTCTGCAGGAAAGGGGTGAACTCCCCCTGATCCGAGAAATCGGTGAGCGCGGTGAAGAAGGTGGCGGATTTGACCGATTTGTCGCCGCGCTTCTTCATCAGGGACAGGGTGAGCGACAGGGTTGTGCCCGCGATGCAGTAGCCCACCGCGTTGACCTTATCGACTTCGCAGACCTCTTTGGCGACCCCGATCGCCTTGAGGTAGCCTTCTTCGACATACTCTTCGAGACCGATGTCCGCATAAGAGGCGTCCGGGTTGATCCAGCTGACCACGAAGAGCGTGTAACCCTGATCAACAACCCAGCGGATCAGGCTGTTTTGAGGCTTGAGGTCGAGAATGTAGAATTTGTTGATCCAGGGCGGGAAAAGCACGATGGGGGTTTCGTGCACTTTTTCCGTGGTTGGCTTGTACTGGATCACTTCCATCATACGATTGCGGAAAATCACCTCGCCTTCAGCGGTGGCGATGTTCTCGCCGATGGAGAAAGCGCTTTCATCCGCGAGGCGGACGAGCATCTCGCCGTTGTTGGCTTCGAGATCGGAGACGAGGTTCTCCAGCCCGCGCACGAGGCTTTCGCCTTCGGTTTCCACCGCTTTCATCAGCGCATCGGGGTTGGTGGCGAGAAAGTTCGTGGGGGCGAGCATGTCGACGATCTGTTGCGAGAAGTAGCGCAGGCGCCTTTTCTCGACATCGTCCAGCTCTTCGAGTTTCTCGATCCCTTCCCGAATCGCGTTGGCGTTGATCAGGTACTGTTGCTTGACGAAATTGAAATAGGGGTGCGAATCCCAAAGCGGGTTCTTGAAGCGTCGATCCTGGGGGCCGGGGTTCTCGGGGGCTTTGAGTTGACCACGGGCGAGGGTTTGCTGGGCTTCGACAAAATGCGTCAGCGTCTTGCCCCAGTATTCGACCTGATGTTCCAGAACCTTGGCCGGATTGGTCATCCATTCCTGAAAATAGGCCTGTGCAGCCTTGGAATAGAATTCGTTTTCGGGACCGTTCAGAGCCTGCGGGGTGGGCTTGCGCTTGGAAATCGCGGAGATCAATCGTTGCTGCAACTCCTCGACACGGGCCAGATTTGCCTCGAGTTTTTCGCGATTTTCGCCTGCGACTTCAGTGTTCGTTGTCATGTTAACGATTCCCCCCTATGATCTTCCCCTACGATAACGCCGCCTTTGACGGGAGGCAAAGCGGCGAAATGGCTCGACTGACGCGAAAATGTCGGGGGGCAGACAACGTGAAGGAGCAGAGCCCATGCGCTACATGGCGACCTATGATATGATGGAGACCTTCCGGAACACCAGCCAATGGCTTGGTGCAACGGCGAAGACCATGGCCTCCTATCCGGCCTTCGCCGCGATCCCGAACCCGGGTCTGGCCTGGATGGCGGCCTGGGGTCAGGTGACGGAACGCACGTTCGAGCGGATGGTCGTGAAGCCGGACTGGGGCATTCGCAGCTTCACCTGCGACGACGGCAAAGACCACCTCGTAAGCATTGAAACTGTTGTGGAAAAGCCGTTTGGCGATCTGATCCACTTCAACGTGACGGGCCGCGAAGAACAGCCGCGCAAGATCCTTCTGGTTGCGCCGATGTCCGGTCACTATGCCACGCTGCTGCGCTCCACGGTAAAATCGCTGCTGGTGAACTGCGAGGTTTACATCACCGATTGGCACAACGCGCGGGACATTCCGGTGTCTGCGGGCAAGTTCGATATCGAGGATTACACGCTCTACCTGATGGACTTCATGCGCCATCTGGGGCCGGACACAAACGTGGTTGCGGTCTGCCAGCCTGCGCCGCTGACGCTCGCCGCAACGGCGTATCTCGCCGAGCTTGACCCTGCGGCACAGCCGCGCACGCTGACCCTGATCGGCGGGCCGATCAACCCGGATGCGGTTCAGACCGATGTGACAGATTTTGGCGCACGGGTGACCATGGGCCAGCTCGAAGAGACGATGATCCAGCGCGTCGGTTTCAAGTACAAGGGCGTGGGGCGGATGGTCTATCCGGGCCTGCTGCAACTGGCGTCCTTCATGAGCATGAACGCGGATCGTCACTCCAAGGCGTTCCAGGAGCAGATCCTGCGCGTGTGCCGTGATGAGGCCTCCGATCACGACGCGCACAACCGCTTTTATGACGAATACCTGGCGGTCATGGACATGCCGGCGGAGTTCTACCTGTCGACGGTCGAGCGCATCTTCAAGAAGTGCGAGATTGCCAAGAACGAATTTGTGGTCGATGGCCACAAGGTCGACATGGGCAAGATCACCAATGTCGCCATCAAGACCGTCGAAGGCGCGAAAGACGACATCACCGCGCCGGGGCAGTGTATTGCCGCGCTTGACCTCTGCACCGGCCTGCCGGACGAGATGAAGGCCTCTCACGTGGAGCCGGGTGCTGGTCACTACGGTATCTTCGCGGGCAAGAGCTGGCGCAACAACATCCGCCCGCTGATGCTCGACTTCATCGACAGCAATGCAGGTGACAAGAAACCGGCTAAGGGCAAGAAAGCGGCGAACGTCAACGCAGCCTGATCCGGGTTTCTAAGGTTAATTCAAGAAACGGGGCCTTTGCGGGCCCCGTTTTGTTTTTCCGGGGGCTTGAGGTTTGCAAAGGCGAACGGGTGGTGCGGGGAAAGCTTGTTGCTCCCACAAAAGAAAAGGCCGGGGGCGGTGCCTCCGGCCTTTTGATCTTGTACCGAGCGTATCAGCTCAGACGTTTTACTTCGCCTTGCGGCGCAGGAAGGCGAGGCCACCCAGAGCGCCAAGCAGAAGCGGCATGCCTGCGGGCAGCGGCACTTCGGACGGCGGGGTGAAGTCCTGCGGCGGGGTCTGGATGAAGAAGGTGAAACCTGCACCTTCGACACTTGTACCAGCCAGCGAGAAGCTCGCGGACGGCGCCAGGCCGGTGTTGGTGCCAAGCACGGACACATATCCTGCGAGGCTCCAGCCAGCCGGCGTGCCAGGGCCATTGGAATTGATCGAGGCGACCGCAGTGTCTGTGATCGTGAAGGTGACGAAGTCAATGCCATCGCTGGCAGAGAAGGATTCCCCGTTATTGACCGCACCGGTTGCCATCGTCAGCGGGTCAATGCTGCTCAGCGTGTACCCGGCATATTCCCCGGAGCTGATGGTTCCGGTTGTGATGAAGGACAGAGAAGCACCGAGAGAAACAGTTCCTCCGTCGGTGCGAAGACCGGTCCCGTCGAGAACGCCGTTAACCGTTGAAGCGTCTGCGGTAAACGCAGAGGCGGCCAGAGCAACTGCGGCTGTGGCAGAAAGTACAAAATGCTTCATGAATACGAAATCCCTTGGTTCCGAAGATTAATAAATGAGTAACGGTTCGGGAGGGGTGCGGCAACGAAAAGCTGTCGATTTCGTGGCAAATACCGGGCTGAATGTGACCTGCGTCACAAAAAACATGCCAAATGCAACCCACGCGAGAAAGTCAAGAAAAGCAGGGGCTTTTAGAGGGTGCCGCTGGGGAAGCCTGCGGTCTCCCGGCCCGCAAAAACAGGATTTGCGGGCCGGGATGTTTTGATAGATTCGCCTGTTGTCACTCGAGCTCGATGAGTAGGTCTTTTGCGTCGATTTGAGCGCCTGGTGTGACGTTTAGGGCTTTGACGGTTGCGTCGCGTTCGGCGTGGAGGCCGGTTTCCATTTTCATCGCTTCGATGGTGAGCAGCAGGT